>NZ_CP181045.1:0-5190280 GCF_047795645.1 Salipaludibacillus sp. HK11
ACGATAACGAAGGGGTCAACGAAAGAGTCAATGATTTCCTACGTAGAAACGATACAGACGACAGCGTAGCAGAGCTTAGCAAGATGACAAGTATCTACGGCCATGCTTTTGAGTATCTTTACCAGGACGAAGAGTCTGACACGTGTCTGATCTACAATACACCGCTAGATATGTTTATCGTTTACGACGATACCATTGCTCAGAAGCCGTTATTTGCTGTTAGGTATAAGGAAAACGAGGAAGGTCAAATCAGTGGTCAAGTGTTTACGGAAGAAAAGGAAATAGCCATTCCTGAAGCAGATGAGGTCGCGCTAGGCGATGAGACGACCCACTACTACGGCAATGTGCCGATCATTGAGTATATCGAGAATGAAGAACGCCAAAGCGTGTTTGAATCCGTGGAAACGATGATCAATGCTTACGACAAAGCGTTATCTGAGAAAGCCAACGACGTGGATTACTTTGCCGATGCGTATCTTGCCATTTTAGGGGCAGAGATCGATGAAAATGGAATGGCAAGGATCAGAGACAACCGTATTATCAATATGTTTGGGACGGATGATGTGAGTAAAATTATCGTTGAGTTTTTAGACAAGCCTGACGGAGATGCAAGCCAGGAGCATTTGCTAGATCGGCTAGAAAAGAAGATCCACAAGATCAGCATGACAGCAGATATTAACGACGAAGCCATTGGTGCCGACTCAGGAGTAGCGTTAGAGTTTAAGCTCCAGCCAATGAAAAACCTAGCCGTCATGAAAGAGCGAAAGTTTAAAAGTGGCATGAACCGTCGTTTTAAAATGGTTTTTAACTTAACTACCAACATGGAAGCTAGCAAAAAAGATGAATGGATCCACTTGAATTACAAGTTTACGAGAAACATTCCAAGAAATATTGCTGATGAAGCTGAAACAGCTGGAAAGCTTCAAGGTATCGTATCAGAAGAAACACAACTTGGCGTATTATCGATGGTCGAAAACATCAAAGAAGAGATGGAGCGCAAACGTAAAGAGGATGAAGATCGAGACGAGTTTGTGAATCGGGACATACCAAATCCACCAAATCAGAACGAGGAGGACGACGAACAATGAAATGCGTATACAGCAAAAACTTGATGTGGTCAGAAGGCACGAGACTAGACACACAATACCGTGAAATCTTTTTGCATGAGACGGGAGTAAATATTGAAACCTTTGTTGATAAGGCGTTAACTATAATCTCAGATGTCATTCAAACGATTGTAGATGTATGGTCAGGAGTCGTCGAAGCATATAAAGATATGTTGAAGGTGAACCAAAAAGAAATGAATCAAATTTCTATTCCTAAAATGGAATTCGATACCATTCAACAGGCCATACCTTTAACGGATCAAGTCATGGACCGTAAACCGATGTTGGCGAGGGCTAGGAGTTGTTGCTAAATGGCTAAAGGCAAAGCGTATTGGGAAGGTCGAACAGAGCAACTATTTAACGCCCAGGACAAAAGAAACGCCACGACCATGAACAGGCTAGAGAAAGAATATAACAGAACCGCTTCAGCTATCGACAATGACATTGCCAGCTACTTCGCCAAGTATGGCAAAGAGGATGTCATTGAATATCGTAAACTCGTGAAAAGGCTGAATAAAAGTGAACGAGATCTCTTGTATCAAAACTATGATGCCTTTATCGATAAGTACCCACAACATGCCCGATTGATGCCTGTGAGAGAGTCCATTTACAGGCTAAACCGATTAGAAGGCTTGCAGCTGTCAACACGTCAAAACATGTTAGAGCTAGGAGCGATTGAACAAGTCGAATTTGATAAAGCCCTGAAAACAGCATATAGGAGTGGGTATCTGTCCACTATGAGAGGGCTTCAGAATAGTGAAGCTTTTTTTAGTGTGCAAGATGAAATCTTAGAACAGACGTTGAACACCAAGTGGATAAACGGGGAGAACTTCTCTGATCGTATTTGGGGCAACAAAGAAAAGCTGATTAGAACGCTTAACACAGAAGTACGAGACGCATTTATCCGGCAAGAAAGCTATGCCAAGATGAAAGGCATCTTACAGTATCGTACAGGTGTTGGCCAATATGACGCTAGACGGCTGATTGAAACAGAAGCATCGTTTATCATGAACCAGGCTAACGGACAAGCGTTCCAGGACGATGGAATTAAACGATATGAAAACAGTGCTGTTTTAGATGGTCAAACAAGCGATATCTGCGAGTCGATGAACGGTGAACGCTTTTTGTTTACGGAAGCAAGAGTAAGCGAGAATTACCCACCGTACCACTCGTTTTGTAGAACAATTGTTATTCCAGTGGAGAATAGATAAGGAGCTGAGATGATGCACTGCATGGATTGTGGAACCAAGATGGAGCAAACAAATCATACTAGAAATGTAGACGCCTATCACTGTTCAAATTGCAAAGAGTTTTGGTACAGGTCAGTTAGGCATTACGTAACTTGGGAAAAGTCCAACAGCAGAAAGGAGGAGAAGACGTGAATGATTTTATTATTTATGTTTTAGACTCTGCTTCTTATATTGCAGTGTTGTTAATTATTTTAATAGGGTCCTTAACAACGCTAATTGTTTTACTTTGGCCTGTATGGTACCTCTTTAATTTTTTATATAAGAGAACGGAAGGTGTTACTTACTTTGTTTCTTTCGTGAGACACCGGAAAAAGTTTATAAAGTGGTATAAGGATACAGGTCCGAATTTTAGGCTATCGTCTGTAAGAAAAGAGGAGGATTAGTCATGTTCTGGCTATTCAGTAGAATCCTAGATTTCGTTGACGAGATAGCTATCGATCTATTTTCTAAGAGAATACCAATGCCGTTTTGGTATAGAGAAAGGAGTTGAGATCTTGAAAGTTATCCTCACAGAAGACCAACTAAACGAGAGAGCAGCGTATTGGCAGAAAGTATTAGGGCTCCAAGATTGGGACGTGCAAGTCAAGAAAGCTAGGGCAGAAGCGTTTGACGGTGACAGAGAAGGAGAGTGCGAATACCTTTCTAATAGCAAGACAGCTAGGATTCGTATTTTAGACGAAAGCCACTATCCAACAGACGCATGGGATGAGCAGGACATGGAATTAACGCTGGTTCATGAATTGTTACACCTTCATTTCTCGGCAATTAGAGACCTTGCTTACGAACTTGATCATTACGTCATGTTTGAAGAACAAGCGATCAATAAGATGTCACAAGCGCTAGTCCATTTGGAAAGGACGAATAAAGCAGAAAGGTAGGGTGATCCACTATCTCGGTTTGCTGCTCCGTTATGCAGCTGATTACTTTTTGTGTTCCATTAGAGATTCTATGCATTTTCCATATGCTTACTTTATACTGAGATTAAGACTATTAAATTCTCAGGGGGATTTATCTATGGCTATGGAACGAGATAATGAAATGATTAGAGACTTATTAATTCAGTTTAAAGAAAAAAATAGGGGTTTTAATTATAGAATTAAATCTGAAAAAGAAGATTATCACATTTATTTATTAGTAAATAGTGGGTTTATCGAAGCAAAAAGAGCAGTACATTTTGATGATCGATATAAAAAAACATTAACATTTAATAATATAGTAATCACATCAGCTGGACACGATTTTTTAGAGGCTGCAGAGAACAGCACTGTATGGGAAAAATCAAGAGAAACGTTGAAAGAAAAGGGAATGCAGATAGGAAGTATTCCGATAGATATTTTAATAGAATATTTAAAAATGCAAGCAAGAAAACGTATAGGATTAGAATAGTTATTAAGAAGGCACCCAGATTAGCGGGTGCCTTTTATTGCGTCCAAACCGTGCATGATGACGTTATAAAAGCTGCATGAGTAAATGGTCAACCAAGACCTTAAAATGTGAGGAGAATGAAAATGATGAAAAAACCTTTAAATCTATCAACCATTGAAAAGCCGAATAGCAAATCTTTTTTACCACTTCCAAGTTTACAATTCTTTGCACCACCTGAGGGAGACCCACCAACGGACCCGCCAACCGATCCTCCTACGGATCCACCCGCGGACCCTCCTGCTGATCCGCCACAAGATCCACCGGCAGATCCACCGAAGGATGATAAGAAGTTTACGCAAAAAGAGTTTGAAGCTGAGATGGCACGAAGGATGGCAAGTCAAAAGAAGCTTACTGAAGAAAAGGTGAAGGAAGCTGAGAAGCTAGCCAAGATGAACGCTGATCAGAAGAAACAGTATGAGTATGACAAGCTTAAAAGAGAGTATGACGAGCTGAAACAAAAAGATGCTTTCCACGCCCTTTCAAAAGAAGCGACGAAAATGTTATCTGAGGAAGCAATCACGGCTGATGATGACGTCTTAGAGTTTGTGGTAAAGGAGACGGCAGAGGAGACACAGACGGCAGTTAAATCGTTTGTGACGCTGATCAATGCAAAGGTAGAAGAAGGGGTCAAAAAAGCTTTATCAGGCAAGCCACCAAAAGCAGCACCTGGAACACCAGGAGCCAAGAACCCATTTAGCAAGGAACACTGGAATTTAACAGAGCAAGGAAAGTTGTATGAGAAAGACCCGGCACTTTTCAAACAAATGAAAAGCGCTGCTAAAAAATAACCTAAAAGGATGATGACAAGTGATAACACGTTTAGAAGATGTAATTCAACCAGAAATTTTTACCCCTTACATGATCCAACGTACGATGGAGCTTTCAGCGTTGGTACAGAGTGGGATTATTGTAAATGATGCTGAGTTTAATAATTTAGCAGGAGGAGCGAACACGCTCATTAACATGCCTTATTGGAATGATCTAGGCAATGGCGAATCACAGATCATGAAAGACGAAGGTGACATGGATATTAACAAAATCACTTCGGACGATGACATTGCGCGGAAACATGCTCGTGTAAATGCCTGGGGAGCTAACGGACTATCAGCGTTACTGTCCGGTGACGATCCAATGGATGCTATTGCTCAACTAGTTGCGGAATATTGGGCTCGAGACATGCAACGTACGCTATTAGCGTCACTTGGCGGTGTATTTAAAAGTACTTCTATGGCGGCAAAGATTCACGACATCACGGCTCGTGACGGTGAAGCAGGAGAACTCAGCATGAGCACATTTTTGGACGCAACTCAGCTAATGGGCGATGCTAAACAGGCACTTACCGGAGTTATGATGAATTCTGCTGTTGAAACAGAATTGCGTAAACAAGATCTAATTAATTATGTACCTCAGTCAAACCAAGGGAAACCAATTCCGTACTTCAACGATAAGCGGGTAACTGTCGATGATGCTATGGCTTACAACACGGAAACAGGGGAAGCAGAAATGTACATTTTTGGACAAGGTGCCATTGCGTTGGGTAACGGAGCTCACCCTCGGATCATTCCGACTGAGGTAAACCGTAATAAGAAATCATTCTCAGGCGAAGAGCAGCTAATTAACCGTAAGCTTTTCATTTTGCACCCACGTGGTGTGAAGTGGAACGAGGGCGGTGTTGCGAATCAATTCCCTACGAATGCAGAAATCAATGCTGCTGCTAGATGGTCACGAGTTTACGAGCCAAAAGCTGTGCGCGTTGTGAAATTTATTTTTAACACGCCTATCCACGCAGAGGGAGTATAAATAGAGGAGGAAACGACCTATGTATAAAGTAATTAGATCATTTGTAGATTTGGAAGATAACAGACGACTCTATGAGGCGGGGATAGGGAAAACCTACCCCCGTGAAGGTTTAGAGCCAACACCAGAGCGTATAGAAGCCTTATCAACGTCAAACAACAAGAGAAAAAAGCCTTTTATTGAGAAGGTAGAGACGGAAAACGATAACGATAACGAAAATGACGGTGAAGGTCCAGAGTTCCCGAAACCCACAAAAGAAGGCAGTACGTGGTACGAGCTTTCCAACGGTGAAAAGGTCAACGGGAAAACAGCTGCCATTGAAGCCGAGGGCAAACTGAAAAGCGGTGAATAATCATGCCAAACACAATTAATCAACGAGTACTGGTGAGATTGCCAGATATCAACACGGCATTATTACAGGAGTACATCACAACAGCAACCGACCGAATTAAAGCAAGAGTCGAGGAAGAAACTTTCCCTGATGAATTAAATTCGGTCGCTGTTGAAGTGGTCTGTGCGATGCACAACAAACGACACCATTCAGGCATCAAGAACGAGGGTGTAGATACATTCCAGGTGTCGTTTGTTGAGGATATATTGAAAGAGTATGAAGATGATTTTCATCGGTACCTGGTGAAGAAGGAAAAAGCAGAAAATGAAAACAGAGGGGTGGTGAGGTTCTTATGATCTTCAAGCCCCTTTTGTTTTTTAAAAATGAGAAAACTGGAAGCGATCAGCTAGGCAATCCAATCTATGAGCTTGTAGAGATTGGGGAGTCAGAGGGTCGCTTTTCTACGTGGACTATGCAAGAGATTGCTCTGGATAATCGAGACATCACGGTCAACAACCGTAAAATCTTAACCCGTGCGTCTGCTGAGATACTAAAAACAGTGGACAGGGTGAAGTTCGAGGACAAGTATCACACCATTACAGAGATTAAAGGCGACGACCTGGTGAGATGGAGGATCTTAGTCGTTAATCGATATGGAAGTGATGGACAGTGAGAGTACAAATCTTTGGTACTAAATCGCTTGAACAAAAACTGATTGAGAAGAGTTTGACCGATTTCACGGAAGTCTCTCATAGGAATGCCAGGGCGATTTATTCAAGAGCTGCGAAGCCAGGAGGAACGCCAGTCGATTCCAACGAGTTAAGGCGATCCTTGAAGTACCGGGACGGAGAACTAGGGTATGGTGCAGAACATGCGCCACACGTTGAATACGGTCACCGAAAAGTCGGTGGCGGTTTTGTTCCTGGTCAATATTATTTAAAGCGAAATGTTGATACGCAACGACCTATTTATAAAGTGGAATTAAAAACAAAATTAAGGAAGTGACGAGATGCTAAAAAAGCTCTCCTTTACAGCTGTACTAGGCGGAGTCATCAACAAAGTAGAAGGAAATACGGATCTTCGGTGTTACGATGCCGTGCCGAAAGATATCCCCTATCCCTATTACAGTGCTGAATTTTTAGGAACTATACCTGAGAAAAGTAAAACGATGGAGAAGGATAGATATCAAGTTGTTATCCACGTATTTACTGAAGGTGGAGGATCCGTAAAGATATTCGATGCTATCCAAAAACTTGAAGAAGCGTTAACAGAGGACATCGAGTTACCCAGTGATTATGAAGTAACCCTTCAAGTACCTAATGGTGTAACTCAGATTCTTGATGAGGTTGACGGATCTAAGCACGCAGTAATCGGTTATGATTTTGTCGTTTTTTCCGGTTACAAAATGAAAATATAAATACAGGAGGAATAGAACATGAGTGAAGCATTACACACGCAACTAACAGGACAGCTGAACAAAGCGATTGCTGGAAAAGATATTTTGCTATCCATTTGGGATACAGAAGGCAGCACACTTTTAGCGATTGCAGGTCAACAAGGCTTAACGATCAACCGTGACAAAGATACCTTTGAGGTCACGTCTAAGGATTCAACGGGGTGGAAAGAGTTTTTAGCAGGGTTTAAAGAGTGGTCGATTGATAACGACGGGATCTACGTTCGTGATCACGACTCTCATAAAGAGCTGAAGAAGATTTTTAATGGTGACGCACCTGTCTTAATCAAAGTTACGAATCAGAAATTGGAAACGGATATGTTTGGTGGGTTAGCCATTTTACAAAGCTATCCGATTGAAGCGCCTTACGATGATGCGGTTACGTATACGGCATCGCTACAAGGTACAGGAGAGTTAGTTGATTTAGAAGACGAACCCTTTGTAGAAGAAACGTAAAATTGGATAATACTTTGTGATTAATTCACAACGGTACCGGTTTAATCGCACCAGGAACATAGAATTGGAGGATGATGGATCATGTTTACTGTAGGAGAGACAACATACACGCTTAAATTTAATGCGAAGAAAATTAAGACTGTTGAAACGGTCACCAAATCAAGTGTTTTAGGACAGATTGCAAAAGGGGATGGCTTTTTGCCGTATAACCTCTTAGAAATGCTTTTTTCGTTTGCGCTTGTAGAAGAAGCAACGAATGAAGCTGTGAAACAATCCAAAGCCGTAGAAATGTTTGAAGGGGTATTGGAACAAAACGGGCTTGCCACCGTCAACACGGCTATCGTTGAAAAACTACAAGAAGATGTGGGGTTTATGTTCCGCTAGAGCTAGTCGAAAGTGGCTTCTCTAACGATCACACCTTAACACCGCAAGATATACGAATGGCAGAGCTAGCTAAACCTTATCACTATGAAAAGGAGCTAGCTTTTTTTGTTGCTCGAGTGGGCATGTCTCGAAAAGAATTTGATCAGCTCACGGAAACAGAAAAGATGTTTATTCGCAAGGAGCATGAAAACAAATTTGTCGAGGACACCACTTGGATAAGAAATGCTGTGCTGAATGGGACAGTTAACGCAAACCGTAAAAAGAACAAAAAGTTTGTTGAGTTGTTCCCGAAAAAACAATCCAGGGCTGACATCGAGTACAACGAAAACGCCATGAAAACAGTATTAAAAATGGAAAAAGAAAAAGGAAAAGGTTGGGTAGATAAGATCTACCAAAAGTTAAAAATGACATCTCCTAAGAAGGGAGGTAACTAATGGCGGATTATACGCTAAGTGCAAAACTAACCGCTGATTCGAGAGGGTTTTCTACCGCTTTTGATCAAGCCAAAGAAAAGATGCAAGGGCTCTCCGATAATGTTAAAGGTTTCGGTACCAGGCTTAAAGACACCGGTAAAAACATGGCGATGACAGGAGCAAAGATCACCGCTATGAGCGCTCCTATTATGATGATTGGTAGAAACGTCATGCAAACGGGCATGGAATTTGAGTCTAGCATGAGTAAGGTGCAAGCTATTTCGGGAGCTACCGGAAGTGATCTTGAGTCTTTAGAAGGTATTGCAAAGGAAATGGGATCAACTACGGTCTTTTCCGCGTCTGAAGCAGCGCAAGGTTTAGAATACATGGCCTTAGCCGGTTGGGAAACCCACGAGATGACGGCAGCACTACCTGGCGTTTTGGATTTAGCTACAGCAGGAGCATTAGACCTTGGACGGGCATCAGATATCGTAACGGATATGATGTCTGTTTTTAGCATGGAAGCAACAGATGCTGGGAAAGCCTCAGACATCTTTGCTTTTGCCCAAGCTAATGCAAATACCAACGTCGATCAGTTAGGTGAAGCGCTAGGAAAAGCAGGGCCCGCTGCCGCTGCAGCTGGAATGGATTTAGAACAAACCTCTGCAATTCTTGGTATCTTTGCGGATAATGGTGTGAAAGGTAGTCGAGCAGGAACCACGCTTGAAGCGATGCTACGAGATGTGAGGACATCCGCTGAAGACGGTGCTATCGCTATTGGCGATGCTTCTGTGGCTGTCTATGATGCAGAAGGCAGTATGCGCTCCATGGCCGACATTATGACAGATGTCGAATCCGCAACCGTAGGGATGACAGGAGCCCAACGAGACGAAGCAATGGCTAGTGTCTTCCAACAGCAAGCCATGTCCGGGGTAAATATTGTACTAGGAGAAGGAACGGACAAGCTCCATGAGTTAGAAGCAGGATTATACGGCTCAGAAGGTGCAGCAGGAGATATGGCGCACACGATGAGCGACAATCTCCAAGGCTCGATTGCTAGTTTAGGATCAGCTACAGAGGGATTGTATCTATCCTTTTATGATTTAGCTGGCGGTCCGATGCGAGACATCGTAGACCGATTAACTGGCATGATCCGCTCCTTTACGGAGATGGACGACAAGACACGTCAGATCATTGCGATTGCAGCATTGCTAGCCGTAGCACTTGGGCCAGTCATCGCCTTTCTAGGTCTGATGACAATGGGGGTTGGTGGATTAGCAACCGCCTTTGCCTTTTTAATTAGTCCTGTTGGCTTAGTTATAGCTGGCATAGTCGGTTTAGGAGTTGCTTTTGGCGTAGCAATGGCACGAAGTGAAGCTTTTCGAACGATCGTGATGAACGGACTCAGCACCGTTAAAAACATCGTCATGGACGTTGTGGACACGATCAGGCCTATACTCGAAAATATGTTTACGGCAGGATTAACGGGAGCGAATGAATTTGCAGATGGATTAGGCGGGAAACTACTAGGCGCCTTTGAGACGATCCAGAGCGTCGTTATGGATGTTGTTGGCGTTGTTGGCCAGTTTGTATCGAGTATCGTAGAAGGATTTAAAAGCGCAGGTGGAGAAGCGTCCACGCTATCCACGTTGTTCCTGGCGTTTAATCCAGTCTTAAAAATAGCGTTGATGGTCCTTACTCAGTTTGGGCCGGAGATAGCAGCAGGATTTAGTGAGATTGCTAGTATGGCCATGCCTATTTTAAATCTATTAGGCGAGACACTTGGACAATTAGCAGCTGCAGTTATTCCGATGGTCATGAACGTGGTAGCAACCTTGATACCGATCATTATAATGCTAGGTACAACAATCATGGAAATCGTTATGTCGGTACTCCCGATTTTACTAGAGTTGTTTATGCAGATCGTACCAGTCGTGATGAGTTTAGTTACGACGGTGATCGGTTTAGTATCTCAATTACTCCCACTCGTAGCTGTTATTATCAGCTCACTTGTACCAGTGTTGATGATGCTAGTCGATGTGATTTTAAATATTGTGCAAGCTGTAGCTCCAGCTCTGATTGCAATTATTGGAGCCGTGATAGCGATACTTCAGGCGATTATTCCAGTCGTTGTCATGATCCTATCAACCGTGATTAACGTGATGGCCGGTATTATTGCAGCCATTACACCAATCATTGCCTTTGTCGCTGGGATCATTACAAATATCATTGCGATTATCGCACCGATAGTGACGTTTATTGCAGGTATTATTGCTTCAATTTTTAACGTTATCACGCCAATCGTTGTATTTGTGACGGGGATATTTAACTCTGTATTTAGCGTTGTGTCAGGAGTTTTCCAGAATATCATGCAATTCATTGCAAGCGCGATTCAGACCGTGTCAAATACGATATCGAGTTTAAGCGGTACCGTGTCAGGCGTGTTTAACTCTATTTGGTCAAGCGTATCCACAATCATGACCCGCGTGTCATCGAGAATACAAGCCGTGTTTTCAGCGATTACGACAAGTTGGACAGGATTAAGAACCTTTGTTTCTAGTGTGTTTACAGGGATTGGCGACAACATGCAAACTCTAGTAAATCGTGTGAAAGGCTTTGTTAATGGCGTGATTGGTAATATCAATAGCGCTATCGGATTGATCAACAAGATACCAGGCGTAAGCATTGGTAAGATTCCAATGTTAGCAAGAGGTACAGAAGATTTTGAAGGCGGTTTTGCTCGTATCAACGAGGGCGGACGAGGAGAGCTTGTCCACATGCCCGGTGGTAGCCAAGTCATTCCACATGACGTATCGATGAGGTATGCACGTGAAGCAGGGAAGGCAAGTAGTGACGGAGGATCTAGTCAAGGAAACCGGGACAATGTAAACGTCGAAGGTGTTTTGAGAGGCATAGGGCCTGTATCACTAGAAATACCTATCAATGGCCGAACTCTCGCAAAGCAGACGTATGAAGATATGTGGGAGTTTATTCAACGAGACGAAGACACCAAAAAAAGATTTAGTTAGGAGGTGATGCGTTTGTCAACTTTAATATTCAATGGGATATCCAAGCCCTACCTTACAACTTTGAGAGGTGGGGAGTATCCTTCCTGGGCACCGGTAGAGAGGGAAATTATTAGAGTCCCCGCCTTGCCCGGGGGGTACTTAAGCAGGACACAGACGAAAGAGAGAGTTTTAAAAGTTCCTGTGCTACTCGATTCGCACGAATTTCAAAACTTTGAGTTACTTAAAGAAGAATTAGCGAGTTGGCTATTTACAGAAGAGGCAACGGAACTGTCATTTAGCGATGAGCCTAACAGAGTTTACTACGCTGTTGTTGACGGTAGCCTTGATATTGAAAAAATAATATCTAAGGGTACCGGTGTCATTACTTTCATTTGCCCAGATCCTTTTAAATATGGCCAAGAAGAAACAGCAAACTTTCCGTCCGATGCTGTGGCGATTACAACAGAAGGTACAGCTGATGCAGATCCGATCTTTGAAATGGAAGTCCTGGAACCTGTGACGTTTGCGATGATACAGAATCAAGATGAGCAGTATCAAATGATCGGTATTCCGGCAGATGACGATATGGAAGTAGTGGATTCGAGAGAAATTATCTTTAACCAAGGTACTAGCATGGATGGATGGGGATATAAAGGTACGACAGTTGATCCAATCAGCGGAGATATTAGTGACGGTACTATGACTCATGACGGCACCGGTATACTCGTCAGTGATTATGATAGTCCGCAAAGCGATAATGCTTATGGTCCTGCTATCATTCGAGAGTTACCAGAGACGCTACAAGACTTTGAAATATCAACAGTCATAGACACCAGAACTGATACACTAAATCAAAACTTTCGAGTGGAGATTTACGGTTTCGATGAAAACATGAACATGCTAGGGAAGATAGGGATACAAGATGGGAATAGAGATTTACATGAACGCGTCGGATTAGCAAGAATAGGAGAATATGTGAATAGCCAAGTCCGTTATATGATCGGATCAAATAACTTCAGATTTATTAATAGTGGACCAGCTCTGACCTTTTTCATTAGATGGAAACGAGAAGGTGAAACGTTCGAGGTAAATATCTATAGAATCGTCAACGGAGAGTATAGGAATTGGACACGAAGAAGGTACACCGATACAAGTGAAGATTTTTTAGGCAGATTAAAGTTTATTCAGGTATACATCCGAACCTTTCAAGATAGGCCCAATCCAACATTGGCAAGGGTCAATCAACTAAAGGTAGAAAAGCTATACCAAGTAAACGACGACCAAACGCCTTATATCGCTTATCCAGGCGACGTTATTACATTTGATCATAAGGATGACGAAATCCTAATCAATGGTGAGGATAGGAAGGATTTGAAAGACTTCGGTGGTGATTACTTTAAGCTTAAAAAAGGCGAGAATCAGTTGATTGTACAGCCTAGTGATAGTTTCAGTACCAGTGTAAAATATCGAGATCGATTTAGATAATCACTTATTTTTCAATAGCTCTATTATTCGTTGATGATGGTACAACGTTAACGCTATTATAGTAAAACTTAAAATTCCAGATAATATTGTACCTCCTAACAATATGCGTTTTATATCGTAATTAAACATTGGATCACCTCTTTATTAGATTGAAGTTATTATGACACAGGGAGGAGTAAATTATTAGTTAAGGGATAAATGAATGTCAGAAAGGAGGTAAACCGTGTCAATCATACACATTACTGATGGTCAAACAGATCAGATACTTGATGACATCACAGCAAAATACATCATCGATGATGAACATATGAAATCGCTAGAAAGCACACTTGAAACGTTTGACTTTACTGTTATTGCTAAGTCTTTCAGTGAGCACTTAACAAAGCGGAATCGATTGATTATTCCCGATGAGGATGGAGCATTCATTGAGTTTATTATCCAAGAAAGCATTAAAGATCATGGCATTGAAGGACTAACGACAGAAGTTTATTCATCGGCTAGTTACTTGGAGTTAAAACGTGCGACGATCATCGAACCACAAACCATCAATGAGTATACACGGACTCAATGTGTTAGTTTTGCAACGAATGGCACAGAGTGGGTTCCGGGTATCATCGAAGGTAGTGGATTTAGAACATTCACCATCGAAAACCACACGAATCCTTATGCTTTTTTAAAACGAATTGCAAATGAATTTGATTTAGAACTACGTTTTCGAGTGGAGAAAAGCGGAGGTAAGATCGTTCGCAGATATGTGGATCTTTTAGAACGTAATGGTCAGTGGCGAGGACGTGAAGCGATATTCGGCAAGGATTTAGACGGGATCAGCAGAAAAGAGAAAACAGATGACATTGTGACAGCTCTGTTAGGTTTAGGTCCTGAAAGAGAAGATGGCACAAGGCTTGAAGTTCTTGTTGAAGATGCGGATGCGCTTGAACGGTGGGGAAGAAACGGAAACCATATCATTGAAACGTATGAGCCTCAGTCTAGCGATCAAGATATGTCTCTGGAAGATTTAGAGCAGTACACTCGAACGGCACTGAACAAAAGAATAAATGAAGTGGTCGAATACGAATCAGGTATTGTCGATTTGGAACACGTTCCTGGTATGGAAAATAAGGTCATTCGTTTTGGTGATACGATTCGAATTAAAGATGTAGAATTTGTTCCACCTCTCTATCTGGAAGCAAGGGTATTTGAGCAACGTCGTAGTATTGTTGATCAGTCTAAAAAACGAGTGAAGCTTGGTGATTATACCGAGTTTACAGAAGAAGAAGTCCGTAATATTTGGCAATCACTCCAAGCTCAAATACGAGAGAAGATAAGTGAATTTGATTTGGTTGAGTACACGTACGCAAAAGATGAGATTGACGGTAAGGATGAAGGTGTCTATCAAGATGGAACGGTTTACTCTGATGCCGTAGCTCTCACTGCTGAGGAACGTGCGAAAGAGCACGCTGAGGAAGAGGCAAAACGTGAAGCAGAAGAAGCCGAACAACGTGCGAAGGATTATGCTGTTGCAAAACAAGAGTATGATGCAAAAGTAGCTGAGATCATGGATGGTTTGGCTGATAAGGCTGAGCTAGAATACGTTGATGGTCAGTTACAATTAAAGGCAGATAGTGGCTTAGTCGACAGCATTTATGACACCGTTGATGGTTTGCAAGGAACAACAGATAGCTTGATGCAGAGGGTGACAGATAATGAGGATGAACTCTCTAACCAAGATGGTCGTATCACAACGGTAGCGAGCGATTTAGATACAGTGGAGGGGAATTTAAACCTTGCCATTAATCAATTGACTGCCGTAGATAATACAGTGCAAGATCAACAAATATCCATCGATGCCAACGCTAGTGCGATTAGTCTTAAGGCTAGTCAAGATGATTTAGACACTGTGACAGGTGATGTGTCGAGTTTGTCAACGGAATTAGGTATACAAGCAGGACGCATAGATTTAAAAGCAGAACAGTCTAGCTTAGAAAACCTAGAGGGTAATGTAACAAACGTCACTAATGATCTAGGGGAATTATCTGTAAGTGTGGATAATATTAATCTTGCAGTTACTAGCCTACAGTCGGAAGTTTCAAACATTGAAATTGGTGGAAGGAATTTGGTTTTAGATTCTTATGAAATGACAAGTGACGCCTTTTATAGAGACAACAATATAACAAGATATACCGACGAAGAAATTCCTTATGTAACTTCAACGGGATCTAATGCAGACTTGAACATGATATTACTTGAACCCAATGAACAATATACAGTGAGTTCTGATATGAGGAATGTTTCTTCGGGCGGTCTTTTATTACAATGGTATGATTCCCATAACGGAAACAGAGTGTCATTTGCGTATGCAGATACCGAAGAAAATGAAACTGATACTTGGAAAAGGTTTAGTGCGACATTCACTAGCGGAGATACCCCGAACAATTGGTTTTGCCTAGGATTACGTAATGGAGATTTTAGGCGAGTGAAATTAGAAAAAGGTAACAAAGCAACCGACTGGACGCCCGCGCCCCAAGATGTGGACGAAGCAATTAGTAGCGTTCAAGAGTTCGCGGCAAGTATAGATATCAAAGCGGATAATATTATCGCAAATGTATCTAGCTTAGAAAGTACCGTTAATAACAACGGAACGCAAATAACAGATGCTTGGGCGCAAATTAATATTCAAGCGGATTTAATTGAGCAACGAGTAGAAAAGACCGTTTACGATGCCGATCAAAACGACGTCATTGATTTCATGGAATCCACAAATAGTTGGCGCACACAGACGGATACCGCTATTGATCAACGTGTAGAGATAACTACTTATAATAGTGGTATTGGTAATTTGGATAATAAGATTGATGACATTGAAATTGGTGGTAGGAATTTATTTAACTTGAAATATAACTCTGGTCTAAACATTGTGTATTCTCCATTACACAGGAGTCCATATACAGTGAGAGGGGAAAATAATTGGAATTATGCGATTATCCACGATCTAGAAGGATCTAGTCAAATAACTATTAGTGGTTATTATTTAGCAGATCCTTCAAATAATGGAAATTTCCGAGTTCATCTAATTGCAAGAGACGATCAAGGAACGACATTATCTCCAACAATGGGTTACAGATTTGGGTCTTCAACAGAATGGACTTTTTTCAAGGAAACTTATGATTTGCCCGAAGGTTCGAACTATGCAAGATTTTATATTCGAAATGATACAAACGGAGGGTATTGTTTTGCGGGAGGGTTAAAAGTTGAAAAAGGCAACAAGGCTACAGATTGGACTCCTTCACCCGTAGATACAGATGCAAGAATTTCCCAAGCCTTCACAGCCATTGACCAAAACGCTTATGATATCACCTTAAGAGCAAGTCAAACAGATTTAGACAGCGAAACCTTAAGGATCGATGAGGCTTTTTCGGAGTTAAGTATCCAAGCCGGGAAAATAGATTTAAAGGCAGAGTCATCAACGGTGGAAGGATTAGAAACTCGTGTAGATAGCGCAGAGATCAACATCAATGGTTTAGAAAGTGAAATCGATCTACGTGTAGAAAAAGACGGTGTGATCGGATCCATTAACCTAACATCGGAATCAGCTACTATCGATGTAGAAAAGTTAGCCATCACTGGTGATGTTGAAATAATAAATGGAGAATTGAAAGTTACGCATTTGTCAGCTGCTACAGGTTCATTTGAAGGAGATATGACAGCTGGTACCATCAATGTCGATACAGACGCTACTATTGGCGATAACCTCTATTTAGGTGAATTAGATGATTATGGATCAGGTGCTCAAAAGGTCATTTATTTTAATGAGATGGCATCAATAGGAAGTTACGGAAACGATATACAGCTCGATGCAGTATCATTGCAATTAAATTCGGCATCGTTTTTAAGTATAGGCGTGCCAGGAGACACAAGCCTTACAATGCAAAGTACAGGATTCCAGATATTCGGGAACGCAACAGTAAATATGGAACCGATTGTAACCGTTGTGTCTGAGGGGAGCAACTCAGATGGTCATTATGTAAGATATTCAAATGGTGTCCAGATTTGTTGGCATCATATTGATTCTGTCTCTACTAGCACAAGCACTCATACGGAACAAGGGATGACTTTTTACAGGGGTGGTCCTACTTTGACGTTTCCAGTTTCTTTTTCGGAAGTGCCAGCCATTAATTATGACGGAGACTTAGAGGGATCAGCTTGGCGAGCAGTGATGAAACGTGCATGGAGCGCTTCGTCTTCTTCTTTCGGTGCACAATTCATGGGCATGTCTAGCTTTAGCACCGTCGATAGAATTTCTTATATCGCCATAGGAAGGTGGGATTGATATGGAGGTTCAAGTAAGATCAATTAATTTTTCAGACAAAATACAAGTGCGATTTGTCTATAGGGATGACAATCGGGATATAGATTTGAGTGGCCATGTAACAATCACAGAAGATGAGTATGAAACCAACGCACCTTTAACCACATTAGCTGAGTTGGTCAAACAAAAGGTGATTAATAAACTGGAAAGTGGAGAACCAATCGAGGAGGGTGCGGAATGAAAGTATCAATAGAAAATGGAAAGCTGAAGCAGGCATCTAGCCTGCTTTTAAATTTGTCTTTAGCAGGTAAAAAATCGAGACATCGTACCAAGTTTATCACCAAGATGCAGGACAGATTGAAGGAGGTGGAGGAGCAGCGACAAGTACTTGCAAAAGAACACTCGCATCTAGATGACGAAGGCAAGCCTAAAACAATTGGCGATAAGTTTGACATCAAAGATATGGAAGCTTTTAAGAAGGATTTAGAAGAATTGTATAAAGAAGAGCTAGTCATCGATGGTGGCGATGCTCAGGGGATGCTGAAGACAGTCAAAACAGTACTGCTAGATTGTGAGAAGGAATGGCAAGGTGAAGAAGCGCTGATTTACGACTATTTGTGTGATCAATTTGAGAATGGAGATGATCAGTAATGGGGAATAGCATTCAAATAACTTCCATTAATACGAAGTTTAGAGACGGTGATTTGTCGGGAGTGGATGTACGTTTCGGCTTTAAAGGATTGGATGGCAGAGTTGATTCGAATACACGAATCGAACTTAAGCCTGAAGAGTATGAAGGAAATGAACCGATTAGCGCATTGGAAAACAAAGTGAAGTCGATGTTGATTGAATCGTTGCAAGAAGATCCTGCTGAAGAGTAGGGATTAATTGTCGGTAATTGTCGAACGAAAAATGTAGGATATTAGCTCCTTTTGTAGAATAGGTCTGTAGGAGGGGATAGCATGAGTGGAGACAAGGAAATTGATTTATATAATGATAATGGAGATCCTACAATTGAATATTTAGTAGAATTATGTAACACAGCAGGCTATACATTTAGTGTGACTTTAAGTATTAAAGGGTCAATAGTAACTGGAAAAATCATAGGTAGAAAACAGTATTTTGAAGAAATGTCTCACTTGTTTGAAAGAGACGGATTGGAAGTTATTGCAGAGGGGTATAAGGAGTTTTCAAAGGTTTTTGATGCGGAAGAGGATCTTGAAGAAGATATGAAGACTCCTTATCATATCCATTTGAAAGATGCAAAGTATGTTAGTTCAAATGGTCTTTTTCCACAAAATGGAATGATGTGGAGAGGGAGAATTAAAGAAATTGATGGGTTTTCTCTCGGGAATCTAACTACAAGAAACTAATTAATATTTATGAGCTCACCAAAAGTGGGCTTTTTTTTATACACAAAAATAGGAGGCTAAGTATGGATATGGTTATTAACTACTCAAAAGTCGCATTAGCAGGAGGGTCTGTTGTGTTGTCATATTTATTCGGGGAGTGGAGCGTGCTACTAGCAACGCTTATTTTTTTCGTCAGTTTTGATTATGTAAGTGGGGTAACTGCAGCTGCTTATAAAGGGAAGCTCAATGCTCAAGTGGGTTTTTGGGGAATCCCAAAAAAAATTATGATCTTTGGTCTTGTGGCAATTGCCTATCAGATCGATATGGTTTATATGGAATTGATGGGATCAGCAATAGCAATTGGAGATCTTAACGTATCTGTCATGGGCGCAACAATCCTTTATTACTTGTTTAATGAGTTTATTTCGATAACAGAGAATTTAGGAGAAATGGGAATGAACGTACCTACCCCATTGAAAAAAGCTATAGAAATGTTCCAGTCAAAAAGTTACTACGATGATAGAAATGAAAGAAAATCTAAAGAAGAGGTGAAGTAATATGAGTAATATTAAAAAAGTCGTGATGACCAGAACGAATGACACGTTTATCGATCTAAACAGAAGGTCAGAAATTGCCCGTCAAAACAACGCTGATGTGTTTGTCAGTGTCCACTTAAACGCTTTTAACGGCACAGCAAACGGGGTAGAAACATTTAAGCATAATAACTCTACAGCGAGCACACCATTAGCGACGAACGTCAACAATGCTATGAGGTCAGAATTAAGCAAATTAAGAAGTGGAACGATCAATAATCGTGGAGTTAAAAGTGCAAACTTCTCAGTGTTGCGTAACACATATCAAAGCATGCTATCTATTCTTACTGAGGCTTTGTTTGTTGATTCGTCAGTTGACGCTTCTGTGATTAAGCATAAGGATTTTGTTAATACCACAGCGCAAGCTATTGCAGATGGAATTCGTGAAACTATCAAAAGTCGAAAAGATGTTATTGTTTGTATCGATGCTGGTCATGGCGGTCACGATCCAGGAGCTGTCGGAAATGGTTTAGTAGAAAAAGATATAGCCCTTCAAATCAGTTTGCAATTAAGGGATATTTTACAAGGGAAACGGACAAGCTCGACGTACACCGATGTGCCCAACACTTTCACTAATCTTTCAACATCACAAAAATATGCTGAGATTGCAAGTGCAACAAATGCTTATAATCTGCAAAATCTTCTCATTGCAGCAGGCTTTCCACTTCCAAAATTCGGTGCAGATGGTAAGCCAGGAGCTGAGACCTTATCAGCGATTCAATCTTTTCAAAGTACTTACGATATTAGCTCTCCATCAGGGAATAATTACGGTCGTTCTGGACCAAAAACAATGGAAAAGCTAAGAAGTATTGTTGAGTATGGCGGAGTTAGAAGAGTGAGTCGAACAGGATACGCTAAAGGAAATGATGTGAAGGCTATCCAGCGAGTACTAGGTGTGACAGATGACTCCATTTACGGACCTGTAACAGCAAACGCAGTGAAACGATACCAAACAACAAACGGTTTGCAATCTGATGCGGTTGTTGGTCCTGAAACATGGTCGCATATGTTTGGATAAAGCAGGACAAACTATAAATCCTTCATAATATAGTCATCATGACAAAAAAGAGCAGGGGCGCTATGTCTCTGCTCAACCATTTAGTTTTATTATTTGTACACGAAAAAAGCCGACCCTTTTAATATAGAGTTGGCTTTTTCTTTTGTGTCTGAACAAGTTGTACTTTCATTATATAATATTTTCACTAAAATGAATTTGTCTAATTTGTGAATTTATTAAAGGCGGAAATAGGCCCGTTTTTATTTATGGCCACATCCTTCGTTTTATCTTTATCCCACCAGATAAGCTTCTGGTCTACGAGACTTTGTAAGACTTCATTTAATTCTTTCTCAGTCCTTCCTGATTTGAATAGCAGCTCTTTGTATGTTGTATGCCTGGATTTCGTGTGATTGATGTTCCAGGCGATCCTATATACTTTCCGTTCTGAATCGTTCATGATTTTCACCTCTTAGCATATTTACCTTGTCCCAAAGCATAGCTATTACTAGCGTAAAGCATAGTATTAGCTTTTAGTTAAGATAACCGTCAAGTAGTACCGTCAAAGACCCTCTTTTTTGGTCGTATCGCTATGATCGATCACCTCATATAAATCATCTACTTTCACTCCTAGCAGTAGTGCCAGTTTAAACAGTTTATCGACTCTTGGATATGCCTTTCCATTTCTCCATTTCGAAACTTGTTCCTGAGATACTCCTAATTGCTTTGCAATAAATTTATTCTTCAGTCCTCTTTCATCTATACATTCTCCAATTCGACTTTTCATGATTATCACCTACAATAATTATTCGCCATTTTATTGGACAACCCTTTTATAATTTATAAATCAACGTATATTGAACTTTTAGTTATAGGTCAGGCACTACCGCTAATATCATGTATCAATAACCTAAGGAGGAGTTGATCACATGAGCGTTAACAAGTGGGTGCGGTCCATCAGTTTTAACAAAACCAACGAAAAAGATATTGCCAGGCTAAAGTTGATCGGGAAGAAATCCTTTTCAAAATTTATTAAGAAGCTATTAGATGATGAGATTAAAAGACAAACGATCATACCTTCCGCTACTAGTAAAACCGCTAAACCGCCACAGCAGAAAAGGATAGTGCCGCCTAATAAGCAGAGACCGGTAAGACCGCAAATCCAAAACAATCCGATGCTAAGGAGGAATTAAACATGTTAATCGAAGCGCTGATAGGAGGCGCGATTTGGGGCAGTGCAGAAATGTTAAAGCGTGGCCAAGGAAGTAGCGGCAAGCTTGACCGTATCTTTCGTAAATGTGGCCTGTACGTAAAATACGATAAAAAAGAAGATATACCTAAATTGATTCGATCAAATAAAAAAGACACGTATACAGAGTACATTTACCGTATTCCTGAAGGATTAGGATTTAAAGATTTTGAAAATAAGCGTGAAGTCATCGAGAATGGATTGAACAGCAACAGTGAGCAAATAAGCTTGTCAGACTTAAAAGGATTCGATATTACAGGTGATTACAAGAAACAGATAAAAGACATTAAGAAAAGGAAAAACAGTCAAAAAGAGGTTGTTATGACATTTGATAAAGTGCTGAAGGTGAAGGTATTTCATGCGCCTTTAACCGATCATTTAGATTACGAAAACAATTGCCAAGCTTGGAATGTTCCTTTAGGCGTAACTCGTACTAATCCCATTAAACATGACTTTGACAAGATTATGCACATGGTTGTCGCTGGAACAACTCAATACGGTAAGTCAATATTTCTTAAAAATGTGATTACAACCTTACTAGCTAATCAGACTAAGAACGTATCGTTTACGCTCATCGATTTAAAAGGAGGATTAACCTTTAATCGTTTTAAACATTGTAAGCAAGTTGAGAATCTAACCAGTGATGCAGAAGATTCACTGAAAGCTTTGGGAGTGATCAACACTCAGATGGATCAAGTCATGAATCACTTCAAGGTTAACAATTTTGAAAATGTACGAGAGGCTAAAATTAAAAACAGACATTTTGTGATTATCGATGAGGGAGCAGAGCTTGCGCCAGGAATTGAAAAGGATAAGGAATTAAGAGAGATCAAGAACCGATGTGAATTCATTTTGTCTCGTATCGCACGCATAGGTGGAGCCCTTGGTTATCGTTTAATCTATGCCACACAGACCCCTTACAGTGAAGTGTTAAATCATAATATTAAACAAAATTGTGATGCGAAATTGTGTTTTAAGTTGCAAACAGATAAGGCGAGTGAAGTTGTACTAGGTGAGGGTATTACAGATGCCCACCACTTACCATTTATCAAAGGCCGTGCCGTTTATCTGATTGATCGAAAGTATATTGTTCAGACTCCGATGATCGAGAATGATTATATAGAGGGAGTGATAGAGGATGTTTAACAAAGTGCAGTCGGTGGGTAGTATATCAGACTTTTTGGGCAATCAAAAAGGAGTTAAAAGAGAAATAAAGAGATTTAATAAAAAAGCAGCTGCCTACAACCTACAAGCATCTCTCACTACGCTTGTAACTGGAGCAACTGCGATAAGTATTTCTAATAAATTGTTCACTAGCCATGTTTATGCAGGTGGCCTTGAAGCCATTCCTGTTGTTACGGGACCAGGAACGGAATACATCAAAGGAGAGGCAAAGGAAAAAATCATTGAAGCATTCGCCCCTCTTGTAGATATGATCCAAGCGTTATCCTATCCCATTGCGCTCGTCATGTTGACCGGTGGCGCACTGTTTTATATGATAAATCAAAAGGATAAGGGCTTAGGGTTGATACAAAACGCATCGATCGGGTATATCTTAGTGCAGCTCATGCCATTGTTGATGGATCTCTTGGTCGGAGTTGGAGAGACAGTCGCCATGGCAGCACCTGCTGTTTTAATTTAATTGTTTCTTTGTATGTGCCTATTATACATACAGGGCATTTAGTCTTGACGACATTACACAGTAGTTCTACAAAGGGAGCATTAAAAAGGTTGTATGACCTAGGGGTTCCACAAGCTGATCTTAAAGAAGTAGTTCAAGGTATTGTTGCGCAGAAATTGGTTGAGATCGTTTGTCCGTTTTGTGGAGAGAATTGTAAGCTTCACTGCCGTATGCGAAGGGGAAGAAGGCGAGGGGCAATTTATGAAATATTGGTTGGCGATGACTTGCACCAATGTCTTGGAAAGATAGATGAATTGAGCGAATTTTCTTTCCCGGAAAAAACAATCGATGATTGGTTGAATAAAGCGTTAGCTCTCGGCTTCATTTCAATGAAAGAGTGGAAAAGGTTAGGTAAAGGAGGTTATTAATGAATGAATCGTATATTTAATACTGATAGCCAACGCAGTGATTTTTTGTTTCAATTGTCATCGTTGTTAGGGGAAGGTTATTCCTTTTCGGAAGCAATCCAATTGTATTTAGAATTTACAGATGGAAAAAGAAAGAAATGGGTGTATTCGATCTACGTAGAAATGCAAGAAGGTGAATCTTTTTCTGAGCAATTAATTTCAGGAGGCTTTTCTAAAGAATTGATTAGCTATTTAATATTTGTAGAACGCTATGGAGATTTTCAAAATGGGCTCATGCAAGCATCTATTATCCTTAGAAATCGAGATGAATTGAAAAAGAAGATAAAAAAGATCCTTCACTATCCTGTATTTTTGCTAGTCGGACTAATTGTCATAGGTACCGTTATGGCTGAAGGAGTATTGCCTCAATTTGAGCAATTTTTCGATGCGATGGGACAAGATTTACCTTGGATATCTCGATGGATGTTAGCATTCGCTACTTGGTTTCAATTGCCTATCTTAATAACTTTTGTTTTAATTTTTTTAGGAATTGCTTTTTTTTTTCAAGCGAAAGCCTATTTTTGAACAAGTGAATGTCTTAATTAAAATCCCCTTGATAAGAAATTATCTTAAACATCTCCTGACGTATTACTTCACATCGCAACTTGCACCTTTACTAAAAAATGGCCTTTCCTTATATGATACGTTAAAAATGATCGAAAAAGATTCGTTACTCACTTTTTTTCAATTCGATGCTAAAGACCTTTCTTATGGTTTAAGAGAAGGTGATGCCTTCGCTGATTTGATAAAAAAGCGGAATTATTACTTACCTCAGTTATCGTCGATCATCTTGTTAGGAGAAAGAAAAGGGAATCTAGGTGCGGAATTAGACAGGTTCTCAAATTATTTATTTCAGCAAATGTACGAGAAGGTTTATCGCAACATTCAACTGTTTCAACCTGTTTTTCTTTGTTTGATTGGTGTTTTTATCCTCGTGTTATTTTTATCAATGATGATGCCGGTTTTTTCAATGCTAGATGGTTGGTAATAACCATCTTCACAACTGATAAAGGGCCCTAAATTAACAGACTTATATTAACTACGACAAGTTTTCTTCTTTGATAATTCATCCGCCTCGCGTTTACTTAACCATGAAATAAACTCAAGTTCTTTGTGGTCTAACATTCTTCCTAGTACAAGACTAATCTCTTTTTTTCGGGCTTTTGTTAAGTGCTGTAACAATAGTGTCAAAAGAATGCCCTCCCAAATTAAATTTCATAACTGCTTCATATTATGCTCTCTATCATGAATTATAAAGGAAGCGGTAAAAAATTAACAGAAAATTTAATAATTAAAGGTTTATACAATATATTGGCTTAAAAATAAGTAGAGAAATCTCAAACTTATCTCCTTTCGTTCACCGGAAGAATAGACAAGTATCGTTGTGTTTGGCACGACGGGTCTCAATAAATCCAAGGAGTGGATGGTAATGATAAATTTACGTAATATTATAAACTGTAATAAGGGCTTTACATTAATTGAAATGATGAAGGGGGAAAACATATGAACTTAGGATTTCCCCCAGTATTTTTCTTTATAATCATTCGTTTTAGAATGGTGCCATTTGTATGGATCTTCATCAATTGGTATCTCCAATTCGATGGGGATCTCATCGGATGGGGCTTGAAAGATAATTTTTTCTTCATATAAAATTGCTTCAGGAAATAGTGTGCCAACCATCTTAGCTTGTTCTAGAGACGGAAACTCATTTTCAAAATCCTCCATCACTTCTAAATATTCATAAACCATCTCATAATTCCATTCTTTATTTTTGAGCATGTCCATTTTATTTAAATCAGCATTTTGTATTTTCTTTAACGCATCTAATTCAAAATCGAAACTTTTTTGTTTCTCGTCCAGTTGTGATTTAGAAAAAGATCCATCCAAATACAGATCAAGCAGACGATCCTTCTTCTCTTCAATTTTCTTAATTGATTTCTCTCGTTGTTTAACGCTTGTTCTGAGGTCGTTTATATCGTCATCGTCTTTGTCTATGTCGATGTATTGACTGGCTAAATTGGGGTTGCTGAGGATGTCTGACAGCGCTTTGGTGAAGTTATCCTCAAATCTAATGGTGTTTATCGTAATATGACAAACAGATTCATCACTAACACTCTTTTTACGTCCATGTCTTAAGTAATATAGTGGGGCTTTTACAGTGCCATTTTGATTAAGGCTTATCTTTCTACCACAATGACCGCATGTAAAACGAACACGCCTGAATATGTACTGGTCATTTCGCTTCCTGCTAGTGCACTTAAATTGGGTGGATCTTAAATTTCTTTGACGTTGAATCGCATCGTATGTTTCTTTGGTACGAAGCGGGGGATACATATTTTCTATCCGGATCACTTCGCCATTAGCAAACTTTTTTTCCATGATTCCATGAAAGGCTTTTGATACTAAACGACGATAAACGAGCGTTTCATTCCACAGATTCCCATTCGGTGTTCTTGATATTTCATTTAATCGATCACCAATCGTCTTCATGCCCAATTCCTCTTCAATGTACAATCGATCAATTGTTGGGATGACCCAAGACCATTCCTCATCAATTGTAAATGAGCTTGTTTCTTTGTGATATTTATAGCCGATCGGAGCCTTTCCCCAAGGTTTTCCCTCTCGCATTCGTTGACGTTTTCCACGCATCATCCGCTTGACAGTCGATTTTTTCTCTCGTCGGGCTATAAGGTTCTTAATGTCTGAGATAAACTCCTGGTCTTCATCAGCAAGGTCAGTGATTGATCCAGGCTCAGCTATTTTCACCTTATTATCTCTCAACGTCGATTTCAGGTATTCCCATGCAACCGTGTCAAGACGTGATAACCTATCCTGGTCGATGCATAATACAACATCAATTCGGTCATCCTCAACTAAATCCAGCAAACTATTAAGGCCTTTTTTGTTGAGTTTTCCACCGGATTCAACGTCTTTGAATTCACCGATGACTTTCCAGCCCATTTGATCAGCATGAGTATGTAACTCTGATTGTTGCGCGCCCAAAGAGAATTTATTTTCTTGCAGCTTAGTACTTACTCTAATATAAATCGCACAACGCATATCTAACAGACCTCCTTTTTAATTTTAGTAACAGTTTCATAGTTTAATAATTCTTGTACGTCTTCAATAAGTATAATGTAATAATCGATTTCATGGATCATAGTTTCATCATAATTGTTACGTTTTAGGGATTGTTCTAACTTGATATTAGAAATAATAAGGCAGTTTTCTTGGAGGGGATCTCTATTGATGTCCTTTAAGCTAATACTATAAGCAGTCATATCATACATATCTCCATCATACATACGATTATAAGGTCCGTCTATGTAATAATAAGAACATTGTTCATTTGTCCTCGCTTTTAGAATCAACCATTTCGGTTGTAATTCACCATCAATCTCTTCGTAATAAACCCACATAGTTGATGACCTCCTGTCCTGTTTGTTGCTTTAATTGTTCCATGACCCGTTTCGTTTCAGATGACCATTCGTGTGGTCTGTAAGTAGCTGAGTCAATTTCAAGTGATCTTGAAGCTACAGATACATCGTACTCCTTAGCCTTTCTACGAATGTAATGTAATTTATTTATTACAAATGATTCTGATACAAAAAATGCTTCGCTTAATTCTACGACAATGTTAGGAGACTCTAAGTTAATATTTCTTAATATGGCCCAGGGCATGGCAGCGTAAAAATAGAAATGACGAGAATCCCACTCTTGGAGTTCTTTAAATCTCAGTGGCATTTCTTTGAACTGCCAACCAACATGTCGAACAATATGAGCCAATTCATGAAAAAACACTTCACGTTGTTTAACTACTGAGATTCTGTTATCGATTGTCATAGTGCGATATTCTCCATTAATATAAGAGTTTGAAGGGAGCGGTTTCTTAAATAAGTAAATATTTAAGTAATCAGCAATCTTTTTTTCATACATTTCAGATGGAGTATGTATGTCTAATTCTATATACAGATTATCTATCCATGCTTCTAAATGCGTTTGTGTATATTTCACCATAGTGATCACCTCTATATATCATTATACGAACAAGAGTTCTTTTTATCAACATAAAAAAGTCCACAATTGTGGACTTTATGTTAAGGCGAACTCTGGAAACTCGTTATAAGTTTTTTCATCTAATATTCGTCCATGTCTATGCTTTTGAACGCCTCCCCATTGCTTAAAGAAAAAAGCAACATCGTAATCAAAGCATTGATCGCGTATATTTCGAACCCATTCAGCCTCCATAGGTCTTGCACCAGGACCGGATTCACCACCAACAATTGCCCAATGAATATTGGTGAGGTCTATGTTATCAATAGGACCAATTAGAGGCTCTAATGATAAGAAACGTACAAAAGAAGGGACGTTCCTTAAGTGGTCAATTCGGTGTTGAGTAGAATTATTTTCAACACTAGTACCCATCCAAATGTTAGGTGTCCAATTAAATTCAGAAGACAGCTGAGCGACTCTTTCAGGTCTTTTTGTTAGTATTTGATACGTGTGATGTAGTGAGTTATTCATTGTATGAAATACTCTTTTAATGAAATCTAAAGGAACGTCCTCATGAAATAAATCAGACATGGAATTAACAAAAATTTTACGCGGCTTTTTCCATTGCAGTGGTTTATCTATTAAGTCATGATGAAGTGTAACGTTAAAACCATTCTCATATCTAGGGTTTCCCATAGCATGCAGTCTTTTTGCCATTGTTGCAGCATAACAATTTTTACAACCTGAAGAAACCTTTGTACATCCTGTTACAGGATTCCATGTCGATTCAGTCCATTCAATACTTGACTTTCCTGCCATAATTACCCCTCCTTATTCTTATAATAACATAAAATCAAATATAAGAACATCCGTTCTAAAACAGTTTTAGTTGTTCGTGTTGACCTCTCTGCACCCATTTCATTATATCCATGCCAGCTTTATGTTTTCCAGCAAAAATCATGTAATACAAATTTGGACCATTTTGAACTCTGAATACATTAGATAAATAAATATAGGTATATCCTAAATTATTAATACGACTTGAATAAAGATCATATATTTCAGAAAAATAGTAGACGCGCACTTTATCATAATATATAGGCTGCCATTCGTCCGTCCCTAAAAATTCATTCATTCTGTTAATATTATTTTTTGTGATTTTACTTTTGTCCGTGGGTAACATTCTATTTAAAAACATGTGGTAAGGAAATAACATAAATAATTCCGTTTTCCATTTAGATAAAAATTCAATCGTCTTCCATTTAATTTGATCTTTTGAAGGGTCTAAAAATACAAATGTTGGAGCCTTTTTGTTAATATGATTCATTACAGTATGTATTTTTTCATTACAGTCTCCGTGGAGAATTGTAACTTTATCGGTACAACTATACTTTTCCGCTAGCTTATTTAAGTGATTAACCCTTTGTTTGTCAAACTCAATTAAGTAAATATGCGTAAATTCTTTTGCATGCTTCATAGCAATTACTGCAGATCCTTCTACCTTTTTGTTTGTTTCTTTATGGATCCATTCGCCTTTTCCCGCGAAACAGTCAATATAATATCTGTGATGTGCTTTTTGAGTCGCCTTGGTGAAAATAGGAATATACTTTTTGAGAAGTGCTAGTTTATCAACCGACCATTGCCCTACTTTATCATCGTTTTTACCATAAGCCATTTTAATTACCCCCATACAATAATAAAAGACACGCAAAGTAAGCCTATGCGTGTCTTGGTGTGGTTAATTTTGTGTTAGTGCAATAGAAGTATTAATATAATTTATTTTTATGAATCATTTTTATTTTCCTGTGCTGCCTTATACCTCAAAAACTCCAGGTGCTTTTTAAGCTCTTCCATTTCTTCTGGTGTAATGTTTTCTTCATCGAAAAAGAAAAGATGCTCCTCTTCGTTTTGTCGTTCGAGACTAGAGGATGATCTTTCTCTCGCTCTATTCTTAGGAGAATCAGGATGCTTGTCCCTTTTATCTCTTGCTTGATCAATATGTTCGTTGATAGATTCAATTGAAACACCAAAGTGCTCGCTAACTAATCGACGACTTTTAGGTTCCAGAAAAAGACTTCCTTTTTCAAGTGCAACATACTCTGATAACTGAACTTCTAATATATCGGCCATTTTTTCTTTGCTTAATTCTCTTTCGGTTCTTAAATCTTTCAAATAATTTCCTGAATTTATAAATGGAAACTTTTTATTATACTCAGCTGCATTTGGGAAATCTTCGAAATAATCTTCTGGATTAATGTATCCTGCTTTTTCGAGTAGCTTCTTATAAGGATAGTTGTAAGCAGTAGCGATTAATTTTAAAGTATCTGGGGATGGATTTAGAGGAGTATGTGTGTCTCTTCTAAAACCTTTTTCAATGTCGGCAATATAAGAGTGGCTAAGCCCTGTATCCTTCGCAGCTTTTCTTAATGATTTTTTTCCTCTTAAGCCCCTTAATAACTCTCCTAGTTCACTCATCGTTACTGCTCCTTTATGATATGTAAATTCTATTAATCATATTGTAATGCTTATCTTACAATAAATAAATAATTTTATTGTCGCACATAGTTGACAAGTGGAATATCGTGTTATACAATTCAATTGTAAACAATGTGCGACAAATTGAAAGAGAGGTGGGACAATGAAAAATAACATTAAATACCTAAGAAGAAGTCAAGAGTTTGATATGACGCAACAAGAGTTAGCAGAGGCTCTTGGCGTTTCAAGACAGACTATAATTTCAATTGAAAACGGATCGAACACTTCTGGAGAAATGATAATGAAAGTTGCTAATTTTTTCAATAAAGATCCACGAGATATTTTTTTTACTAACACTGTTGCACATAAATTACAGAGGGTAAAAAAGGAAGTGATCTGATGAAAGAATGCCCTCGATGTCCATTCAAAAAAATCCAAGACTGGCATCAACAATGCAAGATATGCGGCATGCCAGTGTCAATTAAGGAGGGAGCGAAATGAACCAATTACAAGAACAAGCATTTCCGTTCGCTGGGCAAAACTTAAGAATTGTCGTTATTGATGAAGAACCTCACTTTATTCTGAAAGATGTTTGCGAAATTCTTGATCTTGGTCACGTTGCAACAGTAAAAAGACGTTTGACAGATGATGTGGTTTCAAACCACCCCATCCAAGACCGGCTCGGTAGAGAACAAACGGTAACAGTGGTTAATGAAGATGGTCTATACGACGTCATCCTAGATTCTAGAAAACCAGAAGCAAGGCAGTTTAGAAAGTGGATTACATCAGAAGTCATTCCTTCTATTAGAAGGAATGGAGCCTATGCAACGCCACAAACAGTTGAGAACATGCTGAATGATCCTGAGTTTGGAATTCGATTACTCACAACACTGAAAAAAGAAAGAGAAGAACGTCATCAAGTCGAACAAAAAAGACAAGTTGAAATGCCTTTTACGAATTTTGGGAAAGCAATCTCTAATTCTAGTGGATCCATCAACATTGGTGTATACGCGAAAATAATATATAAAGACCATGGCGTGAAAATTGGTCGGAATAATCTATTCAAATGGTTTCGAGACAACGGTTATTTCATTAGATTCGGAAGAGAAAAAAATAATCCGAAACAACAATACATTGAGCAAGGTCTTTTTGAAGTAACACCAACATTGGTAAGTCGTTCGGTTGGTGATATCGAAACGTACACCACTCAGATCACTGGAAAGGGTCAAGTGAAATTTTTACAAGTTTTAATTAAAGAATTTTGTTATCAAAAACAGTGAAAAAGGAGGATTTCAATATGGAATTTAAAGATTTACCGATCGATCCAGAAATATTAAAAAAGAGAATGCAGATTCCAAAACTGTTAGCGAAACTTTCATACCAGGACGAAGAGGAAGCAATTCGCTTAATGCGCCAATGGGGCGAAAAGAAACAACCCATTACTTCAATGTACAACGAGTTAATCGATATTGTTGAACCAGAAAAAGTAAGTTGATCTCCTTCCATTGTAAAGACAAATAATGACATTGTCGGTTCCATTGAGGAACTGTTCCAAAATGGAACATAAGGGGGTGTGAAAATTGGACCTTGGCGCTGTACTAAGAGCGGCGAGGGAGCGAACCGGACTATCTCAAGAAGAACTAGCAGAAAAGTTAAATCGTTCTCGTACCTGCATTACAAAATTTGAAAACAATATTAAAGAAATAAAATGGTCAGAAGCAATTAAATGGGGGCGGTTAACAAACGGACAGGACATTATTATTGCCGCAATGCTTGCGGTTGACCCGGTTCAAGTCGCAAGTGTGATCGACCAACTTACTCCGTTCATCGGAACAATCTTACTTTTTTAGGAGGTAGTCATGCCAGAAGTACATTATAAGTGCGAGTTATCAATAAAAAACAATCCAGTAACAGTCAACGTCTTTTGCAAAGAAGAACTTGATTACTTCAATTTAAAAAAGCGAGCAAAAGAGGAGGGTATTGCATTTATGAAACATACTTTCGGACAGAAGGTTTCAGAGAAGGATATCAAAGCAATCGGTTATTCGAAAGGGTGGTTTGGGTGACTAAGCAAACGAAAGTGAATTCCACAAAAGATTTCGTCGGATCAGTAGCAGTAGCAATCATATTGTGGGGCATGGCGTTCTATTATTGGAGTTTTTCACCTTTGTAAGAGTGGCATTTTTATTAAAGGAGTTGTATAAATTGAACCTTGCAGAAATAAATAGGAAATATGAAGTGATAATGAATTCGAGCGACGCTAAACACGTTAAAGTAATAAAATTGGCGAGTCTGATGACAGATATGGAAGGATTCTTTTCGATTCCTATGTTGAGAAATGAAAATTGGGAAAGAGAGAATCCAAAAGTAATTGCCTTGTATAGAAAAATTTCAATAAGTCGTTCTTTTTAAAAGGAGGAAAAAATGTTAAGAAAATCAGATTTTACACTTGCTGGAGAAGTTGATCGGTTGAAAAATTACGAAATAAAAAATCTCACCGAAGCAATTCACTTGCATTGTAACGGTGCTATCGAAACAGGATTACGATTCGGAAGATACTCACACGCTTTTGAAGGACCAAAACACGAGATCCTTGGAATGGAAAGGTCGCTACTATTTATCGGGATACACGTTTTATATCAAGGCGAAAAGTTACCAATGCCTTTCGATCTGTTAGCAGATATCATCGCTGAATTCGAACAAAAGAAAAAGCCCATCACGCGGTAACGTGAAAGGCGTTTGAAACTTTAGGATAAATTAATAATATCATTATTTCGATTTTAAAACAAGAAAGGATGAGGACAATGATACGCCGCTAAATACGGCAAGGTATAGCTTCGGCTTTACCGATCGGATCACGTTGTTTCCTGCTAAAAAATTAACCACCTTTGAAACGTGGTTCGATCGGTGCAGCAGAAGTGCCAGAAAGGAGTGTCGAATGAAGGTTCATGATCGAGTTTATGTGGATCATTTCTTATTTGAAGGCTGGGGGACAATTACTGATATTTTTAAGGGTGAAATCTTACCATTCGCTGTCACATTGGATATTGGTGATGAAAGTGGTCATCGTTTCAAACGTGTATCTTTGCACGAGATGTCCAAAAACGGTGTGGTAAAAGTAGATGATGAACCGAAAGAAATCAAAATGGAGCAACTAAGCCTGTTCTAAAGGTAGGTGAATCGCAGTGAAAGAAGCGTGGGTGTATTTAGCTACTCACCAAGTTACGTCAAAGTCGATTAAAGCTTCGTTGAATTCATTGATTAGAAAGCTTAATAGTCTTGAAAGGTCGATGATTACTTCCATTTCATTTAAAGATTCTAAGATTCAACTTCAACTTTCTGAACAATCAGAAGAAACTCCAGTAAAAAGTGAAGTGACATCTTCGAAAGAGAAAGATCATTATGTCATAGTAGCTAAACCTATTGCTGGACTGACAAGCAAAACTTTATCTGAATTATTACAAAATTTTATTCAGAAAATGAGTGATGCAAATATTATTGATGGTATGCAGTGTGTAGATGATATTCAATGTAATAATAATCAATTAAGTGTCCGAGTAGAAAAAAAGGAAGAGAAACCAGCTACTTTAAATGAATCATATCGACGAAAAAATTTATTAATTATAGATGGCTCTAACCTGTTAGCAAGAGGGTACTTTGCAACTTCTTTTCGTGGAAATTTAATGCGGAATCAAGAAGGGTTATTCACGAACGGGGTCTATGTTTTTGTAAAGAAAATGCTCCGTTTAATCCAATCTTTACAAGTCACTCATTTGGTGATTTGTTGGGATATTGGACGAGCTGATACATTTCGACGAAATATTTACAGTGATTACAAAGCGTTACGTGAAGAAACGGAACCAGAGTTAAAAGAGCAATATAAAACAGTGGAAGAACTTTTACGTCTGATGAATATTCCTCAACTTCGTCTGGATCCTTACGAGGCTGATGATTTAATTGGGACAATCTCTACAGAATTTAGAAAAATTAGTTCATTGACGGACAAATGCTATATTTACTCAAACGATAAAGATATGTTCCAACTTCTTGATCCTGAAATTAAAGTGCAGCAGATTATTAATAAAAATAAACAGGATCTTTTCTATTCTTCGATGAAATTCGAGGAGGAATATGGCATTAAACCGTCTCAGTGGGTTGATGTAAAAGCAATTTTAGGAGAAAAGGGTAAATCAAGTGACAATATCCCAGGGTGTCATGGCGTTGGTGAGAAAGCGGCCTTTCCACTTGTTAAACAATATAAGACGTTGGAAGGTATTTATAAAAATATTGAAACTCTCGACAAGTCTTTTTCTAGATATAAAAAGAAACTCGAGGATGGGAAATCAGACACGATGCTAAGTAGAAAATTAGCTAAGATTGTCTGTGATATTCCAATGCTAAATGATTTCACAAAATATGAATTGAAAATCAATCATTCAGGTAAAGATAAAGCCTTTAGATGGCTTAATTTTAGATAAGAAAAGGGTTAACCACATACGGGGAATTATAAAAAAGGAGGTGCAGTTTTGAAGCGTGTGACGCGCAAACATCGACAAGCTTTTGCTTGGGTAGGACTGAATTTTCGTCATTGGTGTATTAAAAAGTCCATGGATGATCAATTGCTGATAAAACATAAAGAAGTTGGAAGAGAGCGTCAGATACCGAGTTAAAGGGAGGGAAATATAACATGAGTAATTTACATTTCATACATTCAGACCGTTATGCAGATGTTATTGAATTATCTAAAAAATTCGTATCTAATAATCTAACTAGACCGATATTACTCTTTGTTGAACACAAAGATGATGGGTCAATCGTCGCTACAGATTCAATAAAGGCTTTAATAGTTAACAATATACACGGCTTTACAGGATCTTATCTGGTTAACCCGAAGACGTTGGAGTTCGCAACAGGTAAATATCCAGACACCAAAAAAATGATGAGTTCAGACGATTATAAGAGGTCGATAACACTTAATCAAGAGCACGTACGTATTTGGTTGCAAATGCACCGATCCATGAATCAAATGTTCAAGACGATTTACAGAGACAGGAATAATGTTGTTGCTATAACAATAACTGCTGATAAAGCTAATTTCGAAATACCATCACCAGAAGATGGGTTAACCTACAGTTTGCCATTCGAAGAAATTATATCAGAAAGAGAAACCATTCATTACAACAATGAATCGATGAGGGATGCCCTTCATGTATTCGAAAAACTAAAGTCCAAATTTATCACTATTAGCTTTTCAGGAAAGTTAACTCCTATTTTGCTATCTGATGGTGAAGATATATCAGTACTAATTACTCCAGTGAGAGTCCTCTGAGGGTTCATCTTACGAAAGAAAGAGGGTGAGGTGGTTGGCTAGACCGAAAAAAGAAGGACTAGATTACTTTCCGCACGATACGGACGCAATGAATGATGAAAAGATTGAAGCTCTCAGAATGCTTTACGGCAATGACGGATACGCCTTTTATTTCATATTGCTGGAACGTATCTATCGCACAAACAACGCAGAATTAGACGTTTCTGATTCAGAAACTATTCAGATACTTTGCAGAAAGGTTGCTGTTACGGAAAATGACTTTTACAAGATGCTCGAGACAAGCTTCAAGAGAGAAATTTTTTGTCGCCGAATGTACGAAGATAAAAAAGTTTTGAGTTCGAATGGCATTAAAAAGCGTACAAAACCAGTAGTTGAAAAGCGTCATAATATGCGTAAACAGTATAAAAAAGCAAAGGAAGAAGTTTCTGACGTAGAAACCACCCAGAATGGAACGGTTTCTGCTCACAAAGTAAAGGAAAGTAAAGTAAAGGAAAGTAAAGGAAAGAAAAGTAATAAAGATACTCGTTCCAAATTGAAATTTGAAACACATCACTTAAAATTAGCTGATTTATTATTTAAATTAATTAAAGAGAATAACCCATCAGCTAAGAATCCTAATTTAGAAAATTGGGCGAACGTCTTTAGATTGATGATGGATCGAGATAAAAGGTCAGGAAAAGAAATACAGGAAATAATCATATGGAGTCAAAACCATCATTTTTGGTACAAGAATATCCTATCACCCGATAAGCTAAGAAGTCAGTTTGATAGATTGTTACTTGAAAAGAAGGATGAAAATAATAATCCTCATCCAAAATTTGGACAAGCAAAAAAGGAACCAATACCGAAATGGATGGCTGATGATTCGCAAGCCAAGGATGATAGTAATCCAGAATCATTAGAAAAAGCAAAGCAGGAGGCTGCTGAATATCGAAAGATACTGAGGGAAAAGAAAGAAGCAAAGAGTGGTTAAAAACACTGGAGGAGGTCCATGGTGAAACTTGCACAAGCGGTAATTATTAGCATGTTGAGAGATTATAAGGACCGAGGGGAACGTGTTGACGAAGTGTTGTTTACTGCAGTCTCAGAGAGGATGGAATACTTAGAAAAGGAAAACAATCAATTAGTATCGGAAAATATTGAACTTAGAGAAACAGTGAGTATTAGCAAATAATAATTCAAAAAAGGAGAGATTGATAATGGCAGTAAAACTAATGGCAGCATTCAAAAAAGGGAAAAAAATTGGGGATGCTGTAGGTACAGCGAAGGCAACTAAAAATGGCAATTTGACGAAGCATATTGCTAAGAATAAAGCCCAAAAGTCATTGTTTAAAATGTTCAAATAAAAAAACCAACCCTTTAGGATTGGCTAATGTCTGCTGATTACATACATTATACATCCTGGAGGGGTAAATATGCCAGAAAATAAACAAAAGAACACTGTTGAAATTAGTTTGACTGAGAATAAAACCTATATTGTCAAACAAGGGGAAATTGAAGCTGTTGATTCACTTCCCGATGGATATGGTAAACAAATCATTACCTGGCAAGGTGGAAAACCTGTTCATACTGAAATATCTTATTCTAAATTAACATTTGAGGAGAAGTAAACGATGAAAGAAGCTATGAAAAAAATCCAAGATGAAATGGCGAAGGAAAGCAAGCATCCATATGTGCAAGTGATTGGAGATTTCTTGCTCCTGCACCTAGAAAAGAATCCACAAGATGCCGAAAGTGTAGTGGCCAAAGACAAAACTATCAAAAACAGCTTAGCTGCAATGCGAACGGAAGCAAAAAAGAAAAAGGTAGATAATTGTGCAGTACTGACTGATGAGGAAGGGTTTGCAGTAGTGTTGAAGTATTTCGGAATTGATACGAAACCAGGTAAAACCGTTACTGAAAAGGCAGAAACTGTACCGGAAACGAAAGAAACCGTTACTGAACATGCCGATTTCAATGTTAAGCTTGATGACTTTTTGTAGAGGAGGAAGTAAAAGTATGGCGAGCCAACAAATAAAAGAAATACTAAACCATTTTCCAGCAGATTTCAGTACTGAATTCATGAATTATGTGACAGATGTTGCATTATTACGGAGTCGATATATCTTCACTGAACGCAGCAAATCTCGTCAGCAATACGGATATTGCACTCACTGTGAAAAAACGATGAGGACAGACAACTTTAAACACAACGAGATAGTGATTTGCGAAGAGTGTGGATCAGAATGTTCCGTAAAAGCAAGCGGACGAGGCAGAAAGAACCTTTTCGATACAGCTTATATCGTTTGGTATGAAAAATCGATAGAAAATCCCAAAGCAATTATCGCTAGAGGTATTTTTGTTGTCAGGGATTACAGCGGTGATTACAAGGAAGTTAAGACGAAGCGCCAAACAAGCGTCAAGTATTTATTCGAACCAGGCAATAGCGTGATGATCAAATATGAAAGTTGGGTCGGAGAGTGGCATAAAAGAGCGACTGTGTTTTCGGAAAGTTCCGGCGCAATGCAACATCATCCTTGTTTCTACTCTACTGAAAATATTAAAAAGGCAGTGAGCGATACGCAGTTTCAATACAGCACATGGGAGGAGTACGAAACAAATGAATTATTGGTCAAGTTCTTCGATATAGCAGCCAAATATCCTTGTGTCGAGTACTTGACAAAAATCGGTTGGAAGAACTTAGTTTATGACAAATTATACGGGAACAAGACTTTCGGAGCCATTAACTGGAGAGGTAAAACGCTAGAAAAGGTACTAAGGGTTACTAAGAGTGAACTTAAAACAATCGTCAAATCAGGTGTTTATATCGAAGCGTTTACTCTTCGAATTTACCAATTGTCTAAAAAAGATGGGTCAAAATTAACTATCGAAGAGGCGTGCGACTTCACTAGGAGGATAGATAGTTACACTTCTGAGACTGTCAAAAAAATTAGTAAAAGTACCACGATTCGGAAGATATATAATTATGTAATAAAGCAATATGAAAGAAAGAATTATAAATCCATGAGGTACCATAACGAAGAATCTGTAATATTGACATGGAAAGATTATCTGGACGACTGTAAAAAATTGAACATGGACACGAGTCAAGACATGATTTTGTTTCCTACGAACTTAGATAAGGCGCATCAGAGCACAATCAAAAAAATCAAGCACAAAGAAGACAAGGAATTAAATGAAAAATTCACAAAAAGGCTTAAGGAACTCAGCAAATTAATTTTCGAATGCGATGGATTAGTTATTAGACCTGCGGAAAGTTGCCGGGAATTGATTCGGGAAGGAAATTTATTAGAACACTGCATAGGCGGTTACGCAGAGAAACACGCGAAAGGAGTAACTAGTATATTCCTCCTTAGAAAAGCAGAAGAACCAGACAAGCCTTTTTATACAGTGGAAGTAAGAGGCAATAGAGTGGGGCAAGTATCTGGTTATAAAAATCAAATGGCCACTAAGAAGATCAATTCCTTTCTCGATGAGTTTGCAAATACAAAGCTAAAAAAGGCAAGTGAAACAAATAAAAAAGTCGCTCAAACAGCATAGGGAGTGAATCAAATGAATGAAGTGTCAGTAGACAGGACGCCGGCAGTCATTGCGACGGAAATCAACAGCATAAAAGAGCAAACCCGAAAGACGCTATTAATCAACTCTATCGAGATCGGCCGCAGGCTATCGGAAGCAAAGCAGCTCATCCCTCATGGTGAGTGGGGAAAATGGCTAGAACAACACGTAGATTATTCGAAAACGACAGCTGTGAACCTACTGAAAATATTCGATCAATTTGCATCGGATCAACTTAGCATTTTTGGAGATAACGTAAAAGCACAAGCGTTTGAACAATTATCTTACTCGCAAGCAGTTGCGTTACTAGGAGTGCCGGCAGAGGAGAGAGAAGCATTCGTCTCTGAAAACAATGTTGAAGAAATGTCTACAAGAGAATTAAAGAAAGCTATCGATGAGAGAAATCGCTTTGAAGAGGAATTGAGATTAAGCGAGGAAAAGGCCGAAAAGGAATTGTTGGCCAAGAAGAAGATTGAGAAAGAGCATGCTGCTATCCGCGAAGAAAATGAGCGTAACAGCAAATTGACTCGAGAGTTACAAGAGAAGATTGATCAAGGATCTGAAGAAATAGAGATCGATCGTCTCAAGGAAGAACTTTTCAAGTCAGACGCAGAAAAATTGAGACTAGAGGAAGATTTTAAAAACCTCAAGAAAGAATTAAACAAAAAACCTATCGAAGTTTCTTCTACAGAAACCATTGAAGTTGTTCCTGATGAGATACAAAAAGAGCTTGCTGATCTAAGGGAAAAAGTCAAAAGCCAGGACAACAAAGCAATAGTTAAATTTGGTGTTCGTTTTGATTCGTTAGTCGAGGAATTTCAAGGATTACTAGGAACCTTGGATGAGATAGGTAAGACGGATCCAGATGCGCAAGAAAGGTACAAAAAAGCAATTGAAGGATTGCTCAATAAAATGGGTGAAAGAGTCCTTTGAAAATTTGTAACTGAAAAGGGGCGGTTGATATGGCTGAAAAGTCACTACAAAACGAAATGGAATGGCATGCATTGATGGTAGAGGCAAAGCGGATGGGGTTAAGTGTGGAGGAAGTGAGGGCATTTTTAAAGCGTTGATGAGTTGAGAGAAACTGTTCAACAATGGAGAGGATGAATAAAATGATATTTTCTACTGTAATTGAAGGACCGCAACAAATAAAAATTGGTGACATTATCACGCAAGAAAAGAAACCTTTTAAAATTTCTAAAATAACGAAAGTTGAATTTATAAATGACAAAGTAGTTCTTGTGAACGGTGTAGGGAATTTCGTTTGATGCACAGTGCGAGGATAACCAGCACTAAAGCGATATTTCTCACTAAGGAGTGATCATGTGGAGGAATTCATTGTCTGTCAAAGTTACTTAAAAACTTCAAAAATAAAGGGGAAATGGCCAGACGTTGTCTATAGTTATATTTCCAATGATTCTGACATCGGCTTTCATCACACGTTAACAAATGACCGAGAAAAAGCTTATATTTTTGGTGAATCTCAACTAGAGATAGCTAACTTTATCTCTGAATGTTGGGAAATGAAGATCGTTAAATTGGATTATGAAGAGGGATATGTGACGAAAAGGAGGTTGGTGTCAATGGAATGCAATAATAGATATTGCATGTGGAATAGCTTTGATCAGTGTTGTCCAGAGGACGAGGAAAGCATCAAAAAGACAACGCCTAACAGATTAGATTGCCCGTCATCTTTAAGGGTGGATTTTCAAGAACAGTTAACGAATTTAGTTGGCGATTGCTACGACATTTTAGTTAGAAGGAATGTGAAAGAGTTGATCCAAGCGAAAAAGTTTATGGAGTCACAAAGAGATTAGTTAATAGTCCGAGATACCTAAGGAGATGTATAAATGAGTGAAAAAATGGTTCCTATAATTGTCCTAAAAAACAATTTAAAAAATAATCGTTACTTACCATCATCGATGGATTTAGGAGAATTTGAAGATGCTGATTTAGATATAACGATTGAGGAAATCCAGTGCGCTTTTATGATTTACAGAAAAGATTTGTTAATGCCAGATGAATCAGATATTGAGAATGTACGAAAAGAGTCAGAAGCACATAAAAAATTCATGATAGAAAAATTCGGCAAAGATGCAATTGTCTCTTTTGATTTTGAGGAAATTTTAAAAGTGTACGAACCAGTTAACATTGAGATTTCTTTAGAGAAGTTCGAAGCATCAAAAGAAATGAATGAATAGCCAAAAACCCCATAGGGAGTTGGTACCATGCAGAAGACTCGTTCTGGAATACTGACGTGTAGTGGATGTGGACGGACCTACGACAAGTACGAAATGTTGCGAGAGAAGATATCGAATTGCCTTGTGTGTAAAGCGACTTTTGATTTTGATGGGAGGGGTAAAGATGACAACGGACAAGCAACGACTGGAAAACATTGAATTTATGACTCTCACTATCGTTGATGGACTTACAGACGTCGTAACTGGATACGAGTTAGAGGACGTTGATTATGAATGGCTCATCGAAAAAGCAAAGAAAGCGATCGACTTAGAAATTCTACTCGAAGATCATGTGCAGCTGGAACAAAAACAAGCGCAAGAGATTGCTAGATTACAAAAATCACTCGCTAGTGCTACCAAAAAGGTCGGAGATCAGAATATCAAGATGCAAAACTTAAATACCCAAATCCAAACGCACAAGGAAACAGAGAAGCACCTGAAGGAATACGTCAAAAATATTGAGGTGCTAAAGAATGTCGGTAGTAGATCAGGCAGTTAAACATCCGGTACCAGTTGTCTTATTAGAGGATGTCGACTTGATGTCCAATAGCTCTGAATTAACTCAAATTAAAAAGTTATGGCTTGAAGGTGTATCTTTACCGGAAATAGCCAAAACCATAAAAAGGAGCTCAAATGAAACGTTTCTAGCATTGTTTCATTTGAGCTTGGATAACAAAGCGACGAATAACGCAAATATTAGATTTACATTTCGGCAATTAATTGGAGGGTGAAGAAATGCATGCGAATGAATTCAAACAGAAATTATACACAAGTCATGGGTTACAACTTATCGTCGCTGGGTTAGCTCGTTTGGTAGAGAGTGAAGGATATAGCCCTCAAGAAGCATTTAAGTTGGTAGAAGCTACGAAACAAAACACATTTCATTCATTAGCGGAGATAGGACGAGAGGTTGGGTGGAAGGAATGAAATGTGTATATAACGATAAGTTGATGTGGTCGAAAGGGATAAGCATAGAGACTCAATACAGAGAGGTTTTCTTGTATAAGACAGGGATTAATCCAGATGCGGTTTTATCTGCCGTTGAAAGTATGATTAAGGTTTTCAAAGGTGTTGCTGAATCGGTGTGGGAGATCATTTCTAACCTTTTCAAAGAATACAAGATTGAACGCCTTAAGCATCGATGGAGAATAAAGAGAAAGATACCTCTTCGAGATCAAGTCATGGATCGTAAGCCAATGATGGCTAGGGCGAGGAATAATTTGTGAACATCGCTAATTTTTTCAATAAATTAATAGGAGTATTTATTAAATATTTTGACGAACATCCAATTTTATTAACAATATCTTATTTTGTATTGATTTTGTTAATTGTCTATTTCGGTGAAAAGGTGGAGTGATTGAGGTGGAAGATAATCACAGGTTATATCAAGTTGTTGAGACAGAAGGAATGAGCGCAAAGGAGTTACAAAAAATCTTAAATCAAGCAACAGATGGTTTTCCAGAAAAACAGATAGATCATGTTATTGGTACAAAGATCATCCTAGGATTTGAATCTTCTCTGAATGCAAAAGGCAGAGCGCAAGTGAGATTGACAGAATCGCTAAGATTTAAACGGTCAATGGCAGCAAAAATGATGAGTGGGAATGAATAAGAGAGAAACTGCAAAGGAGGAATTTAGGTCAGAGGAGGGGTGGAAAATAACTATGCGATTAGATGAAATAAAAATGGATATTTTAGATCAATATAGATACCCGATTAAGGAATTACGTGCCGATAATATGTTTTGGCTCTTAGAACGTGCAGAGAAGGCTGAGAACCTCCAAGAAAAACTCAATGAAAAAATTATGTTTGTGAGCAACGGAATGGAAGAAGAACATTATTCTTTGCAAGAAAAGTTAATTCGTTATGAAAAAGCATTAAAGGAGATTGCTTTACGAAAAGGTGATTTTTATGAAGACGAAGTCGCTTCAATAGCAGAAGAAGCAATCAATAATTAGTGTGTAGTCCGAATAAGGAGTGACTTTGAATGTACGTAAGCGATGAATGTAAGAATTGTGGTCGTGTAAGAGTAGAATTAATTGACGGTAAAAAGATATGTGAAAAATGTCATTTTAACCAAGATACAAATGATTATGAGATAGATTATAGAAAATAGTTATAATACACATTCCAAATCAGCTAAATATGAAAGTGGTGAAATTCACATGAGCGAGGATAAAACACCACAACAAGAGCACGACGAACAGATCGAATGGCAGAAACAAGTTATAAGGGAAGAAATGAAATAGAGGAAAATTTAATAAGCCTATCGGAAAAACCGAGGGCACAACACTAACCAAATTTGGTTAATGTTGTGCCTTTTTTATTTAAATTTTTATGGGGGGATGACATGAGGAATGTTAAAACAGAAATGAAGAAATGGAAAAGGCAAAAACAGTATAAAGATAAGAAAAAGAAATCAGAAAAACTATCTAAAGCAGATTTACATGAACTTATGGGTACAAATAGACCAACATATAATCGAGGACGTGGTGGGGCATTTAGACAAAATTAATTTATGGGGAGTGAGTATATATGGTGGAAGAATTAACATTGGGTCATAAAGACATAGCAGAAAATGAAGTGCAAAAGGCACTTATTGATGAATTGAGAAATTATCGATCACTTAAAATAAAATTACAAAACAGAAAAGAGCAGATAGAGAAAGGCGTCTTACTTTTCCCATCATTACGTGCTGCAAATGGAATTAAGAATATTGATGAAGCAGAAGAACTTTATGTGAAACAAGTTGATCGAGCGCTGGAAGGAAGCATCGATGATCAAGAGAGAACGATCATTAATAGGAAGTACTTGCAGTCCATTGTGGTGAGTGATGTAGAAATTTACTCGGATATCGGAATGAAAAAAGGGAAATATTATGTCAAGAAAAAGTCAGCAATCATTAACATGGCGAGAGCTCTAGACATAATTTAAATGCTAAAACGGACAAAAAACGAACAAAAAGGGTACCAAAAAAGGAACCAAATTGGGGACCTCATTTTAATCTATTTATAATTAAGCTATTGATATAGGAGAAACGCCTAACTCCAATATCAACGGCGTACCGGGATTGTTCAGAATAGTGTCGATCGCCATGTAGTCTTAACCAGGAGAGACATGGCAGGAGCTTAGTACAAGTTGCGTCTGATCAATGCGCGGGCAAGGTGGTTCCAAAAAAGTCCACCTAATTAGTCGTTGTTACTTTGACATGTAGCATCGTCTCGACATCTTAACTCTCCTGAAAGATGGAAACGAGAGGGTGTATTGCTTGGAGAACATTAAAATGTAGTGTCTTGCAAGGAATTGTTAATAAATAAATGGTGATTCATAGAAAAAGCATTCATTAAATTGAGTGCTTTTTAATTTATTTTAAGGCCGGTGATATCATGTGAATTTCGTCCAACCAATTCGAGACCCATACATTATAGAGGGTATAAAAGAATATCTGAAACTAAGAAGCATGAGAAACTATCTGTTTTTTTGTTTTGGTATTTATTCAGGATTAAGAGTCAGTGACCTTTGTAAACTTAGAGTTAGTATGGTTAAAGGAACACACATTAACATTAAAGAGCAGAAAAACGGTAACAAAAAGAAATTTATCATTCATCCTAAAATTAGACAAGATCTAGAAAATTACATTGAAGGCCGAAGGGATGATGAATTTTTATTCGCTAGTAGACAGATTAAAAAAAAGAGCCAATTAAGAGGCCAACCTATTGACCGGAGTACTGCTTATAAAATGTTAAATGATGCTGCTAGAGAATTTGGATTAAAAGAAATAGGATGTCACACGATGAGAAAGACGTGGGGATATTTTCTTTACAGACAAGATCCAAACAACATAGCATTACTAATGCAATCTTTCGGTCATAGTAAATCTTCAACTACTTTACTATATATCGGACTAACGCAAGACATGTTAGACGAGGCAATTGTAAGGTTATGACTTGATATTTAGTACAACAAAATAGTGTCTATGTGGCACTAATATTTTTTAAAGTAATGAATCCTTAGAAATACCAAAGGGAGAAGCCGATTTATTAAGTTCAACACAATATGTGTTATGGTTCACCGCAGAGACAGATATTAGGAGAAAACAGAGTGTTTTTCATTCGCGATTTTAGAGAGTTTCACTAGTGATTTTACATCAATTTTAAGACGTCTCACAGATCGCTCATGATGCTAAATTTAAAAACGTGAAAACCAACTCAATTATGTTTGGAGGTGGGGTGTAGTCGGTGGCAAGACCAATGAGTCCGAAACGACTTAAAGCATTAAAAATATGGTTGGCAAGTGGAAGAGAAAAGAAGCCGAAGGAGATTGCTGAAGAGGTAGAGGTAAGCGCAACCCAAATTAGAAAATGGAAGAGTATAGATAAGTGGGATGCAATACCGATTACTGAACCTAAACGTGGAGCTCCATATCGGAATAAAAATGCAGTAGGTAATAAAGGTGGCGTGGGTGGACCTGAAGGAAATGAAAAAGCTGTAAAACATGGAATGTTTCGAAAATGGCTACCAGATGATAATGAGTTGAAAGAAATCTATGACGCTGTTAGAGAAGGAATGAGCACTTTAGATATTTTGCATGAAGAGATTCTAGTTGGTTTCACGAACTTTATTAGAGCTCAAAAAATTATGTTCGTCAAAGATCAAGGTGATATGTCAAAGGAATTAAAGAAAGAAAAATTCTTTAAAGAGGAAGTCGAAGTAATTAATGAGCATGGTGAGAAGGTTACTGAATGGGTCGAAACAACCGGTGAGCGAGAGTATGAAATCCAATTTGCATGGGACAAACAAGCAAAGGCTCTTACATCACAAGCGGCAGCAATGAAAGCTATAAATAGCAAGATTAAATTGTACGAAGAAATGATTCGTACGTTGCCGCCAGACGAGGCGCAGGAAGAACACAGACTAAGAGTAAACAAAATAAAAGCTGATATTAAAGCAGTTGAATCAAAGGTATGGTGACATGGCTAAACATGCTATTATTAAATCTTTTTATGCATCGGATGAGTGGATCACACTTCGATTACTACTAATTTCTGAACGTGGAAATAAGTGCTCTCGATGTAACAGAGTTATTGCTAGATCTAAGGAACTGATTGGACATCATATAAAGGAGCTCACACCTGAGAATGTAAAAGATCATAATATTAGTCTTAATCCAGATAACATTAAAATCGTTTGTTTTGATTGTCACAACAAAGAGCATAAAAGATTTGGATACAAAGGTGCTAAAGAAGTTTTCCTTGTATATGGACCGCCGATGAGTGGAAAAAATACATTCGTTAAACAGCAAATTGAACGTGGTGATATGGTCGTTGATATGGATACTTTATATGCAGCAGTATCGCTGTTACCAAGCTACGACAAACCTGACAATCTATTTAATAATGTGATTGGAATACATAGCCAATTAATAGACAATATTAAAACACGCTATGGTAAGTGGCATAACGCTTGGGTAATTGGAGGTTATGCAGACAAATATAAACGCAATCGCTTAGCTGATGATTTAGGAGCTGAGCTTATTTTTTGTGATGTGAGCCAAGAAGAATGCTTGAACCGATTAGAACAAGATGAAGAACGACAACACAGGAAAGATGAGTGGAAAGGATACATTGAGAAATGGTTTGATACTTATACGGAATGAGGTGGTAACTAATGAGGACGCAATATAGATGTATGGAAAAAACGTGTGGTATTTTAATTTCTACGAACAAAGAAAAAGATGGAATTAATTGCCCCAAGTGTAAAGCTCCAGTTATGCCAGAACCTTATGATCCAAACGAAGAACACATTTCTTATGAATCTATCAAAAAATACATGACAGGATATAAATGCCTTAAATGCAATTACACTGAAGTTATTAACCACACGAAAAAAGAATATTCTGAGGTTAAAGTTTGCCCTAACTGTAGAGACGGTGCGTTTGTAGATAAATGGAAAATACTAAGTTATATAAAAGAGAGGAGTGTTTGTTAAATGAAATGGTTAGCGAAAAAGGAAAAGAAAGTGAAGCTACTAGTGGAGTATTTAATTGTATTAAATGATATGACCAAGGGTACAAGCGTTCTGTTAAACGATAAATTCAAACTGGAAGAAAGTATTAAAGAAACAAAGAAAGAGATTGAAAGATTAACATTGGATAAGAAATAAGGTGGCTTATATATGACTTGTATTGTTGGAATTGTTGGTAAAGATGGCAGAGTACATTTAGGCGGAGATAGTGCAGGCGTAGCAGGATACAGTATAACAGTTCGTGCCGATGAGAAAGTATTTAAAAAAGGGGAATTCATTATGGGTTTCACATCTTCTTTTCGCATGGGTCAGTTATTGAGATACAAACTAGATATCCCATATCACAAACCAAACGTTGATACTTATGAATATATGGTTACAGAGTTTGTTGAATCTCTACGCAAATGTTTGAAGGAAGGAGGTTTCTCCAAGAACGACAGTGGAGAAGAATCCGGTGGAACATTCCTTGTTGGATATAAAGGAGATCTATTCTACGTCGGAGATGACTTCCAAGTTGGTAGGTACTCATTATCATACGGTGCTGTAGGTTGCGGACAAGAGATAGCAAACGGAAGCTTATATTCAAACATAGATAAAGAACCAATAGAAAGAATCAAAGAATCTTTAATGGCCGCGCAGCAATTTAGTGGGGGAGTAAGGGAACCGTTTGTGATAGTAAGCACCGATACGGAATGAGGTGAAGAAGATGCGAGAGAGGGATACACATTGTCACTGTAATAGTTGTAAGGAGACTCTTTTAATAGATGGACTTGGACATAATTTATATGGAGTAAACTGTCCAAAGTGCAAACGTCCGATGTTTCCTGGTAAATATATAGAGAAGGATCGACCAATGAGTAGGACAGTAACGCAAGATCAGATAGAGAATCTAGTAGACAATTCATCGGTGGAAGCTAGGAACTATGGTAGTAAGACAACCGTAGTTGTATGCACGTTACCAAGTGGATTCGTTATTGTTGAATCAAGCTCATGTGTTGATCCAGCAAACTTTGATTCAGATATAGCATTTGATATATGTATGGAACGAATCACAAACAAGTTGTGGGAGTTAGAAGGATATAGACTCCAGTGTTCAAGGAACTGAGGTGAGCTAGATGAAGAGATGGATAAAGAAAAACAAATGGATACTCTTTGTATCTATTGCTTTGTTCTTTCATGGGAGTACAGTGTCAGTATCTACTATACAACCACCGTTAAGGATGACGAACTGGCAGTGGATTGAATGAATATCCCCCCCGGATTAGGTGGGTTTACAGAGCCACAGGGACCGAAGGGGGAACACAACTCTGACACACGCCTCAAATTTTGAAAAAGGCAGGAGGTATTTTAAACCATGCCTAAAAGGGCCGTTTATGAAGAAGAACTAGAAAAATTAACCAAAATATTCGAAGAAGTTGAGGACTCAAAACGAAAAATGGTGGAGGGACTTATAGAGGATGCAGCCTTCTTAAAATCTGAAAATAAAATATTGAAAGATTCTATGGCCGACACGGGCATGGTTGAAATCAATCCGAAAAATCCAAGTAGGCAAAGAACAGTTGAGTCAGCCAAGCAGTATCTTAGAAACATTAATAGTTACTCAGTCGTGATAAAGACTCTAAATGGTGTTTTGAATAAGAATACCATTGAGGATGAAGACGATCTGAGTGATTATGAATGATACCAGGTCAAAAATTACAGGTGAATCCTTACGAATATAAGGGTACGCATTCCTATTTGCTAGAATATGTAGATAAATGTAAAAAAGGCGAAATAATTATAGGGAATGAACTAATGTTACAACTAGATATGCTCATGGAACACTTTCAAGATGAAGAAATAAAAATTGAATTTGAAGAAGGACATAAACGAATCAAGTTTATTGAATCAGAGTGTAAACATTTCGAAGCACCATTTGCTGGTAAACCATTTCTACTTGAACTATTTCAAAAAGCTTTTGTAGAATCTATTTATATTTTTCTAATATATGACGATGAAATAAATCGTTGGATCAGACTTTATCAAGATATTTTATTTCTAGTAGCAAGAAAAAATGGTAAAACACCTTTAATTTCAGCCCTTTGTCTGGCTGAATTTTTTTGTGGAGAAATTGGGACAAGAATACTGTGTTCCAGCAATGACTATGAACAAGCGGACTTAATGTTTCAAGCAATAAATTCGATGAGAGAAGAAAGTAAAACTCTTACTAACGTTACAAGAAGTAATATCAAAGGAATTTTCTTTGGCAATCCTAGAAAGCCAAAAAAGACCGGGAAGTTCAGTTATAAGAATAAGGGACAAATAAAAAAAATATCTGCAAAAACAGGAGCAAAAGAAGGGAAAAACATTAAAGTTGGTGCGGTCGATGAAGCGCATGAATTAAAGGATAATACATCAACGATGCCTATAAGACAAGCGGTGTCCACACAAGACGATCCGTTGTATATTGAATTGACAACTGAAGGCGTTGTTAATGATGGATATTTAGATAATCGATTAAAAGAAGCTCGAAAAGTACTAAATAAAGAAATAGAGCGTCCGCGGTGGTTGATATGGCTATATACACAAGATAGCGAACAAGAAGTTTGGCAGAATGAAAAATCTTGGGATAAATCTAACCCAGGAGCGGGCACGATTAAAAAACGTAGTTTCCTCAGAAAAATGATTGATGAAGCTAAAACTAGTAAATCCATGCGAGTATTTGTAATGTCGAAGGATTTTAATTTAAAACAGAACAACGCTACTGCCTGGTTAACGCCAGAAGATATTAAAAACGAAGATGAAATTGATATTGATGAATTCAGAGGATGCTTTGGCATAGGAGCTGTTGACTTAGCAAAGTCCGGGGACTTAGGAAGTGCAAGAATGATTATGATGAAGCCAGGAAGCAATAAAAAATATATGATTCAAAAATACTTCATGCCTAAGGCAAAAATTGCTGATTTACCAAAGGAAGACAAAGAAAAGTTCGAAAAGTGGATTCGAGAAGGATTAATTGAAGTTTCAGAAGGAAATGAAAATGACTTTAGTCTTGTTACTGCTTGGTTTGTAGAGCTATATAAGAAATATAACATTCGCCCTTATAAAGTTGGTTATGATAAATGGTCTGCTACGTATTGGGTCAAGGAGATGGAGGAAATAGGCTTTGATTGCGAGCGCGTTGCGCAAGCATGGGGCAGCATGTCTGATCCAATGAAATTAGTTGAAGCGGATCTGAAAAGTAATTTAATTAATTACAATAATAATCCAATAGACAAGTGGTGCCTTGAAAATACAGCTTTAAATATTAATTCTAAGATGGAAATTATGCCTGTTAAAGTGCAAGGGAAAGAAGATAAAAAGATTGATGGATCGGTTACTATGGTCATTGGTTATAAAATATATACAGATAATCGAACAGAATTTTTGTCCATTGTGGGTAGGTGATAAATGATGATCGATAAAATTAAGAAAAAAAATATAGAAATATTGATGAGTCTATTAAATTTTCTTGATGATATTTTACTTGTATCGGGAATGACACTAATTTCGATAGGGGTATTTAAAATTTATGTACCAGCTGGATATATTACCACAGGCATATGCTGCTTAGCATTTGCTTATTTTTTTGCCAAAAGAAGGTGATGACACTTGATTCTGCAAAACCTATTAAATAAAAATAATAAAAATCAACATGATCAGCAAATGAGACACGCTCAAATGTTGAACGGGACCCTTCCGATATTCAGCCAATTTGGAGAAAGCATCTATGCTTCTGACGTTGTTAATTCGTGTGTTGATGTCGTTGCCACAGAGTTATCAAAATTAAGACCAAAACATATACGTACTGATTCAAATGGGATGCAGACGGTAGTAAATGGAAGCCTAAATAGGTTATTCAAATTCAGTCCAAATGACTTAATGACAACAAGAGATTTCTTGGAAAAAACAGTGTCATTATTATTTATGAATTTAAATGTCTTTATTTATCCAACATATGACATTATTACTGATAGAAAATCAGGGGCAAAACGAAAAGAATACACAGGTCTTTATCCACTTAATCCGTCTCAAGTTGAGTTTCTACAAGATGAAAAAGGCAAACTATTTGTCAAATTCATCTTTCAAACAGGGATAGATTATACATTGCCATATACGGATGTTATTCACTTAAGAAAAAAGTTCTCTGTTAATGATGTAATGGGTGGCGGGATAAATGGTCAACCAGATAATGAAGCTTTGCTAAAAGTGTTGCAGATCAACGATAGTGTTTTGCAAGGATTAGAAAAATCTATTAAAACAAGTATGACCGTTCGCGGTATTTTAAAAATGAATACGATGCTCGATGACGGCAGCCAAGAAAAAGAGCGGAAACGATTTGAAGAGGCGATTAGAAAAAGTGAGACTGGTATTCTACCAATGGATTTAAAAGGTGATTACCAAGATATAAAAATGGATCCGAAACTGGTAGATAAAGATACTCTTGATTTTTTAGATAATAAAATCCTAAAAAACTATGGAGTATCTGTGGCTATTTTGAGTGGAGACTTTACGGATGATCAGTACCAAGCTTTTTACGAGAGAGTTTTAGAGAGTGTAGTTATTGGTCTTGGACAAGGGTTCTCAAAATGCCTATTTACAAAAAGAGAACTTGAGCATGGGAATGAAATTGTTTTTTATCAGCGCGACATGATGTACCTGAGCACAAAAAATAAATTAGCTTTAATTAAGACAACAGGTGAACAGGGGCTACTTAATGACAATCAAAAACTCCACATTTTAGGATATGGACCTATCGATGGAGGAGAAAGAAAGACACAAAGTCTTAATTATATTAATCGGGACATTATTGATGAGTATCAATTGAAACACGGATCTTCCAAAAATGGAAAGGGTGATGAAGGTGACTAAACCTAATAAAGTTTTACGATTCCACGAAATACAAGAGTTTCGAGCACTAGAACCGACAGAAGAATCTGGCCACATTGTCGAAGGGTATGCAATTATTTACGAAGAACGAACCAATGTTGGTGGCTGGTTTATGGAGATCATCAAAAGAGGAGCTTTAGACGGAGCGGATTTGAAAGATGTTCCGTTGTTTATTCATCACCAAGATAGAAAAATACCGCTCGCAAGGAGCCGTAACAACAACGGAAATTCTACCATGCAGTTAACAGTAGACAATAAGGGGTTGCACTTTCGTGCTGAACTTGATGTTGAAAATAATTCGGAAGCTAAGGCGCTTTATTCCGCCGTGAAAAGAGAGGACATCACAGGAATGAGTTTTGCTTTTAGAACGAGTGAAGAGAATTGGAGTGATCTCGATGAAGAGTTGCCAACTCGAGAGATTATAAAGTACGAAAAGATTTATGAAATATCTGCGTTATATTCCCCTCAATATGATGGGGCTAATATAAATGCTCGTGACGAATCACTGGATAGTGAGGATAAAGCGGCATTGGATAATGCTAAGTCAGAGTCATTGGATAATGACCAAAACGAGAAAGATTTAGAGCTACGAAAAGCAATTGAAATGGAGTTAATAAATTCCGTAAATTAATCGAAAAGGATGATAAACATGAAAAAATGGCTAAAAGATCAATTGAAAAAGAAAGAAGAAAAAAGAGCTGCGCTTAAAACGCAGGTGAAAGAACTTCGTGGAAAAATCGAAGAAAGCAAGACTGTTGATGAGGCGAAGTCTTTGGGGAAAGAAGCGCGAACGATCGAATCTAATATTGAAGAGTTAGATTCGGATATTGACGGATACACGAAACAATTGGCCGATCTACCTGATGAAGATCCAGAAGGAAGAGGGAAAGATAAGGATAAGGATCATGATGATGATCCAGAACAGCGAAGTACTCCTGCAGGTCAATTGAATCCGATGGGAACTTACTCAATGGGTAACGCTCAAGGTGTTGGAGATGAAAAACGTCAGAAGGATCTGGAAACAAAGTATGAAACTCGAGGAGCCAACCTGAAAGCTAAGCAGACGGTTGATTTTGATATCGATGAGCTTCCTGAACTTCGTGCAGTAACTGTTGGCGGAGGAACGCTTGTTGTCGAAAAGAAATACTCTGACACGCTTAATGGTAATTTTAACGAAGTTTCTACGCTGATCGATCGTGTAAATGGCGTACCTTTAATGGGCGGAGAATCTTACACGAAAGGATTTGAAGTATCTGACGGTGAAGGTGATTACACAAGTGAAGACGGTAACTACACTGAAACAGATCCAGAGTTTGGATATGTAACGATGGGAAAAGCTAAAATCACCGCTTATGCTGAGATTTCAGACGAAGCTATGAAGCTACCAAACGTGAATTATCAGTCATCTGTAGCAAGCAGCGTAGGCAAAGCTTTACGTAAAAAGATTACTCGTCAAATTCTTGTTGGCGCAGGTGGAGCGAATGCCTTAACTGGTATTTTTAACGCTCCTACAAACGTTATTCCTGTTGCAAGTGACATCGAGGTTGCTGAAATTGGACCTGATACACTAGATCAAATTGTTTTCGGGTATGGTGGTGACGAGGAAATTGAAGGAGGAGCATTCTTGATAGTCAATAAACTGGACCTTGCAGCATTCAGTAAAGTTAGGTCTACTGACGGCAAGAAACTTTATAAGATTAAGAAAGAAGGAAACACTGGAACGATCTCTTCTGATGATTCTTTTGAAGTGCCGTTCATCATTAACAGCTCAGCCCCAGCATTGTCTGCTGATGGCACTGTAGCGGATACGTATTGCCTGGCTTATGGTTTTCCACAAGCTTATGAAATGCCTGTATTCTCAGCAGTGACTGTTGAAGAGTCTCGCGATTATAAATTCCGAACCGGTCAGATTGCCTACCGCGGATCTGTATGGGCTGGTGGAAATGTATCCATGCATAAAGGTTTTGTACGTGTGAAGAAAGTTACTGCCACGTAATGAAATTAGGATATTAATTGATTAACCCCTCAAATTTGAGGGGTTAAATTACTTTGAGGAGGTATTTGAAATGGTAAAAAAGCAAACCGAAAAACCGGAGGAAGTAAAACAGGAATTAGAAGAAGATAAGGTTCCTGAAGCGGAAAAAGTTGAAGTTAAGGATGATAATTTGGGAATTGAGCAAGAGGCAAAACAACCTGACGAGGAAATGGATGCTAAGGCAGACAAAAGAAAGGCTTATCCCAATTCGTCCACCGTAGAAGAAGTATCTGAAGAAAAAGGTATTATATTCTTCAAAGCAAAAAAGAAATTAACAGATACTGAACACAAAAACCTCTCTAAAAAAATACGTCAAGAAATGAAGGAAACAGGTTTAGAAATTGTCTTGGTACCTTTTTCGGTTGAACATGAAATTTCCGCAGAATAAGGGTGATGGCCAATGAGTAGTGAACAAGAAATTATTAAATTAATTGAAGAATGCAAAAAGGGATTAAATATCCCCATTGAAACTACTGCTCTTGATGGAGTTTTAAGGCAAAAATTAATGGCGGTTAAAGGATACATGGTCGGAGCTGGTGTATCAGAAGAGAAACTAGATAGTGATTTAGCTATTGGAATTATCGCAATGGGTGTTGCGGATTTATGGGAACTTAAGTCGGGTGAAGTGAAATTTTCTCCTGCTTTTAAAATCATGCTGAGCCAATTAGCAATGGGGTGATTATGTGAGGTTTGATAGTGTTATTTATTTACTGAGCATAAAAAACAGTAAAAACAAAATGAAGGATATCGTTGAAGAGGAAACACCAAGGCAAGTTTTGGCAGAAAAAAGGTCAATAAGACAGTCTGAAACCTACCAAGCGATGGCAACAGGATTAAAGCCTGAGCTAATGTTTGTTACCTGGGAGAATCAGTATCTCGGAGAACAAAAAATAATGTATAAAAATAAAACGTATCAGGTTATTCGAACCCATGAGAAACCCGATCAAACGATTGAGCTTATTTGTGAGGGACTTCCGAATGGCTAGAATACCAAATCCAGTTCGAACAAGAAAAGATGGAGTGGAAGTCGTTTCTAGTGTTGATAAAGCTAAATTTACTTTACATGAATTGATCCGGGCAGCTAATCGGGCTACCGGAGCTCACTTAAGACGACGCATGCTTCGTGAAGCACGAAAAATGCCAGGTATGAGAAAAAACAGAAGATTAGGAGCGGCGTTCCAGTATTGGGCGAGGCGAAGAGAAACTGATCTTGTCATTGGTTCTAAGCATGGAACATGGTACGGCTCAGGGCAAGAATTAGGTACGAAAAATCAACCAAAACGAGGTATTATTCGATCAACCGTTATGGCCGAAACTGATGCAATCAGAAAAATACAAGGTCAATTTATCAGCGCGATCGAGGACGACAATCGTGCGAGAGCAGAAATAGATACAGAAAATGAAGGTGATAACGATGAAAATGATTGATATTCGTGAATATATCGCTTCTTTTCTTGAGTCTAAACATCCTGATGTCTTAGTAAATGGTGTAGAAAAATCAAGAGTTCATTCTGAAGATGCACCGGATGATGCAATATATCCATACATTGTTTATGATTTGCCCAATTCTGTCAAGGGAAATTCGATGGAAAACTTTGTTTTTGAATTAGATTTTTGGGATAACAAAACAGATACGACAGAACTAGAAATCCTTTGCGACCATGTAAATAACGATCAAGATGGATTAGACGGTAAAACATTGCTTGTTACCGAAACATTAGGACTGACTTTTTACCTTGAAAACAGACGACAGTTAAGGGATCCTGATAAACAGTTAAAACGTAGACAATATGTTTATCAAGTCAGAGCACACGGAGCGTGAATGCATGGGAACAATGACGTGCGTAGAGTGTAGTAAAAATTGGTACGAAAAAGGACCATCTAACAATACCATTTGCGATGATTGCGCTAAACCTGAAGAACTTCCTGAAGAAGAACCGGAAGACTTTGAAGATTTAGTCAGAGGAATGATGTTAGACGAAGAATTAGCAGAAATGACTGACCTCGTATGGGATGATGTCAAAATGTTAGCCGCTGAATATGTTGTCATGCAATTGCGATGGAAAATGCTAGTTACAAAGAAAGGAAGTGTTGAGTGATGCCGATTACAAGACCAGCAGTACCAAATCCTAAAAACGTGCAGTTAGGCGCAGGGGTTTTGGTCTTTAACTTTAATCCAGATGACTGGGATGCCCCAGAGACTATTGCATTTGGCGCGGTGCGTGGAGGTGGAAGTTACAATGTCGAACCTACCAATAAACCTATTCGTTTTGATGGTGACCGCGGGGAAGATAGCAAGGGACTAAAACGTAAGACGGAGCAAAAAATTCAGATTACGGTAACGGCCCTTGAATTAGATCATGCTAAATTGAAAAAGAATATGCCTGGAAAAGTTACAAATGTAACGAATGGGGTAGATGTGCCTGAGTATAATAAATATCGTCCTAAAGTTGATTATGATGAAGAAGACTATATAGAAAATTTAGCTTATATCACATCTAATGTAAATGGTGATGTGGTCGCTTATGTAATTGAAAATGTATTAGGTGATGGAGCATTATCAATGGCTTTTACAGATAAGGACGAAGTGGTTGCGGAGACTACTTTTACAGCACATTTTGACTATGAACAATTGGATGACGATGGAGAGGTTATTGTACCTACTTATATCGTTCAATACGAAAGTGAAACGGCAACGTAAATCAAGGGGGTTATTTCCCCCTCTATTTTAGGAGGTTATTATGACGGAAGAAGTGAAAGAAAAGCCAATTGATAGTGAACAAGCCTTTGACATGCTACCTTATGTGGCGGCTATTTATGACAAAGTTGATTTTGATACGTATAGGAAAGATCTAGCTAAAAAGAAAATTAACAAAGATGATTACTTATGGGCTGCTATAGACGGAGCCAAATATATTTTAAGAAACTCTGGAAAAGTTAAAAATGAATTTTTTCACATCGTCTCCATTGCACAAAAGAAAACTCCAAATGAAGTAAAAAAACAACCTTTCTTTAAAACAATCGTGACAATAAAAACAATATTTTCAGATCCTGAGTTAGTTGCTTTTTTCAAACAAGCTATCGAGTAGGAGGATACGAAGAAACCCTTCACCTACTGGATAGCTTTTATTGTTTCAATTATGTTATGAAACTACCAATTGTGAATATTACAAAGTTATTGATCAAAGCTTCTGAAAAGAAATTAGAGGAAATAGTATGGGAAAGATGGCTAGTTGATTATCAAAACATGGATGATAAAACATTCGTTTCATTTAATAATTATCTGAAGAAAATGAAGGCTCCTCAAGAACAATCAACTCCTGAAACAGTAGCAGAAACATTTAATAAGTTAAAAAGTAAAGTAAAAAATCCTGAATAAAGGCTCTTTTTTTATGCCCGGAAAGAGGGTGAGAAGTTGGAATTATTTAAAATGTTCGGCCGAATCCTCATCGATGACAAAGAAGCAAACGCTAGTTTATCAAGAACTGATAAAAACACAAAAACAATGGGCGATAGATTACGCGGCGGAATTAAGACGGCTGCAAAGTTTGGTGCTGCGTTAGCAGCAGGTGCTGCCGTTGCTGTTGGAGCAATGGTGGGGTTAGGAGTAAAGATAGGCAATACCGCGGATGAAATACTTGATTTAAATTCCACAACAGGCATGTCAACAGATGCTATTCAAGCATGGCGAAAAGTGACAGAAGAAGCTGGTGTTTCGACCGATGCGGTTGCAGATGCCTCTTTTAAACTAACAAAAAACCTAGATACGATGAGCGTAGAAGGACACAAAGGACAAGAAGCTTTATCAGCTTTAGGACTATCGTTAAGCGAAATAGAAAGTATGAGTGCTGACGAACGGATGAACGTACTAACTGAAGCTTTATCTGGTGTGGAAGACAAGACAGAAAGAGCTAGAATAGGCGCTGATTTGTTTGGCGGAAGTTGGAAGGAACTAGCACCAGTTGTCGATTTAGGCGCTGAAGCGATGGATAATGCCAAAGGGAAAGCAAATATTATATCTGAGAATGACTTGAAAAAAGCAAATGACTTCCGAATAAAAGTTGAAAATATGAAAGAAAGATTGAGTTTTTTCGTGACAGAAATAGCTATAAAAGTACTACCAATTTTAACCGTTCTATTCGAGTGGTTTGAATCACAAATGCCAAAGATTCAAGCGTTCGGAGAAAATGCTTTTAATTTAATTGAATTAGCTATGGGTAAAGTTAGTGATTTTGTAACTGACCATATATTGCCGGTTTTTAAAAATTTGTATGGATGGGTCCAGGAACAGTTACCTTTAATAAAAGAATTATTTTTGGATGCGTTTCAAACCGCTAAGGGTGTACTAGCTGATTTGTGGGAGTGGATAGAACCTCATATTCCACAAATTCAAGAATTTTTTGAAGAAGCCTTTAATAAAATTATTGAAGTAACAGATACATTATCTGTAATTTTAAATGAAAAAGTGATTCCTGCTCTTATTGAACTGTGGGAATGGATAGAGCCTCATCTACCCATGATTGAAGAAGCGTTTTATGATGCATTTCAACTGATAGAAGAGTCAATAAATAAAGCGATTGAAGTTGTCGGATGGCTCGCGGAAAAAATTGAAGAACACTGGGGAATTGTACAACCTATCATCATTGCTTATGCAGCTCTTATTGCGACAAGATTAATTGTTCAGTGGACGTTAGCAGGAGTTCAAGCTCTCTTATCAGCGGGGAAGCAAGTAGCCGCATGGGTAATGACTCAGGGAGCAGCAATTGCAGGAGTCGCCACTCAGGTAGCCAGTGTCGCAATAATGGTTGCTAAGTGGGTGTTCATGGGAGCACAAGCTATGGCGCAAGCTGCAAGGATGGCAGCTGCATGGTTGTTAGCTATGGGGCCAGTCGGATGGGTGATAGCTACCATCATAGGATTAGTCGCTATCATTATTGCTAATTGGGACACTATAGTAGGTGCTACAAAATGGTTAGGAAATAAACTGTCAGAGATATGGAGAACAACTGTAGATTGGATAAAGGGAAAAGTAAACGATCTTCTTGGTTTCTTCGGAGGATTGAAAGGTAAATTCGCATCGAGAGCAAGTGGAATGTGGGACGGAATAAAAAACTCATTTAAAAGCGCTATTAACTGGATTATTGGTAAGTGGAATAATTTCAAGTTAAAGATAGGCGGACAAGAAGTATCTTTACCTTTTGGACAGTCTTTTAGCATACCTTCCATAGAGCTTGGCACACCAAATATACCAATGTTCGCAAAAGGGGTTAGAAACTTTGCTGGGGGCGCGGCGATTGTCGGGGAACAAGGACCTGAATTAGTTAATCTAGCAAAAGGTTCGAATGTGTTTTCTAATCCTGAAACAAATGCTATTTTAGGTGGCGGTGGGAATGTAGAAACGTTGCTCATGAAGTTAATTGAAGCTGTACGAGAAGAAAAGAATATGCAAATTGACGGAAAAACATTCGCTAAAGTAACTGGTGATTATTCTGCTGAAGAGGGTGGAGTGAGAATCAGGAGAACAGAAAGGGGGCTTGCGTAATGAACGGAATTTCGTATAACGGAAAACATTCATTTAAGGATTTCAAAGTTACAATGCCCCCTGGCAAAGACATAGGATTTCCTGATAAAGAAAAAATACTGGTGAAAGTACCTTTTTCAAATGAAGAATATGATTTTAGTGATATCTACGGATCTCAAGTTTATAGCTCCAGGAGTCTAAGTTACCCATTTAATATTGTCAATATGGCTAAAGCAACCAAAGTGGCCATGAATACACAAAAGACAATGATTATAAATTGGTTGTTGAACAGTAAAGGGAAACAAAAATTGTATGACGATGTGTTCCCAGGCTATTATTTTTTAGCGGAAGTCGAGGGGAATTCTTCGTTCAATGAAGATCGTGAACTAGGAATATTGAACGTTACATTCAAGGCGTATCCGTTTATGATTGCAGAACGCGAAGAGGGACACGACATATGGGATGACATCAATTTCGATTTGGACGTATTGCAGCCTGTTGAATTTACTGTTGACGGATCATTAACAGTCACCTTATTGAATGTAGGTGTCCCTGATCTGATACCTAAGATATCGGCATCAAGCGAATTCAGTATTTTAATGGATGGTATAAGCTATATTGTTCCTTCTGGAGAATCTAAAAGCAGTGAATTCTTTCTGAAGTCAGGTGAAAATGAGATGACTATAACTGGGAACGGTACAATTTCCTTTTTGTTTTACAAGGAGTTGATTTAATGTACAAAATCACAATTAATAATGATGGTGAAGAATCTATCATTCATGATTCACAGGTTAATGATATAAAACTAGAAAGTGGATCTATTAAAACGGAGATAAACAAAATTGATTCTTTCACTTTCAGCTTTTTTCCAAACAATCCAGGCTTCGGAAAAACAAAGCCTTTTACTACTTTAATCAAAGTCAGGAATATGAAAACAGACGTATATGAGTTTGAAGGAAGAGTTCTAGGACCAAGTGACAGCATGAATAGTAGTGGTTTATTCAATAATTCATACGAGTGTGAGGGCGAATTAGGCTACTTACACGACTCAATGCAGCGGCACATGGAATTTAGAGGAACCCCCTTAGAGTTATTATCAGAAATATTAATTTATCACAATTCACAAGTTGAAGAATACAAACGATTTGAAGTCGGTGAAATGAACGTTACGAACTCAACTGATAATTTGTATCTTTATCTTTCAGCACAAGACAATTCATTTGAAACAATCAAAGACAAGTTAATAGATTCAATAGGTGGCGAGCTCCAGATAAGAAAGTCTGACGGGGTTCGTTTTTTAGATTTATTAGAGCGTGTAGGTGAGGATAAAAACACAGAAATACGAATAGCGAAGAATTTAATCAGCATGAGCAGAGACGTAGATCCAACTGATATTGTCACTAGATTAACGCCACTTGGCACGAGGATTGAAAGTGAAGATGAAGAAGCAACGGACGCTTCACAAGCGAGATTGACGATTGAATCAGTAAATGAGGGCTTACCTTACCTAGACGATGAAGCACTGATTGCTGAGTTTGGGGTTCAGGGTGGATCTATTACGTGGGACGATGTCACTCAAGAAACGAACTTGAAGTCAAACGGTGTCAATTGGTTAGCTAATCAAAAGGTCGCTCAAACTCAGTATAAAATCAGTGCTCTTGATCTGTTTTTAATTGGATTAGACATCGATTCTTTTGAAAAGGGAAACTCTTATCCTGTGAAAAATGTGGTTATGGGTATCGATGAAAGACTGAGAGTGATTGGCAAAACCCTAGATATAAACAGTCCACAAGATGCCTCTCTTGTCATTGGGGATAAGTTTAAGACGCTGAATGAGTACCAGAGCGACGCTAATAAATCAGCTGAAAAAGTTGTTGAGTTGGAAAATATTCAAGAACGTCAGTCACAAAGTATTGGAGTACTTAAAACTGAATTAAATAGTGTAGAAAATGCCGTCCAGCAAGTACAGATCGAACTTGAAGAAGGGGATCTTCCAGCGCTTGAAGCAGCAATAGATAGTTTGAACGAAGCAATTGATAACTTGAATGATGCCATCGATGCTATTCCTGTTTATGATCCATCTACACAAACAGAAGACGGTCTTATGAGTGCAACGGATAAAACTAAGTTAGATAGTCTTGAATCGTATGATTTAGCGACTGAATTAGAAGATGGCCTTATGAGTTCTGATGATAAAACAAAACTAGATGGTTTTGTACCATACGATAAAGTAACGGAAACAGAAGACGGGTTGATGGCCAAAGAGGATAAAACGAAATTAAACAAAGTGACGGTAGTTAATGCTGTTGATCTTGACGATATGTTAGTAAGAATCGAGGCGTTAGAAAATGGAGTATAAAAGTAGAGGACAAAGCATTGCCGATCGTGCCGAAGAAGTGAAGATTAAAACAGAGAGATTAGTAGATAAACTGAGAGGGGGCGCTCGTGGTGTCGATAACAAACTATCTAACCGAAATTAAAAACGCGATATACGGGAAAGACGTTCGGCAAGCTATCCACGATGCAATCAAGGGTACGTATGATGATGCTGCCAAAGAAGGCAATGCAAATATGGAAGTCTCTTTGGCTCGGGGAGATAATGAAAATTTGAATGAAAGACTGGATAAAAATGATCAAAGAGTAACTACCACTAATGAACAGTTGGCACAAATAGCAACCTACAAAGTTTTTTCTGACATGACAAAAAATGAAATACAGGAAGTTATTAATAAGGCTTCTAAAGTTTTTTTTGAACCATCAACATACGACGTGGAAGAAATATTATTAAAGGACAATATTGAAATTGATTTTCAAGGAAGTACATTAAGACTGTTAGATAATCAAGAAGAAATGGTTTCTATACTCAAAAAAATAGAAGGTAAAAACATCACTTTAAAAAATGTTATATTAGACGGTAACAGAACATCTAACAGTACGAATACAGGTGCACAGGATGGGGGTAATCATGGTTTATCACTAACATCAGTTAGCGGGTTATGGCTACACAATGTAGTTGTTGTAAACTGTGGTAGCGACGGGTTGTATTTAGGTGAGGTTTCAGTAGATAAACCATCCAAAGGCGTGTTCGCTTATGATTGTGTTTTTGATAATAATATGAGGCAAGGTATGAGTATAACAAACCTAGAAAATGGTCATTTTCATCGATGTTCTTTTTTAAACACTAATGGTAAATCGCCTGAAGCCGGTGTTGATTTAGAACCTAATCATGCTGATTCCATTTTAAATAATATTGAGTTTATTGATTGTAAATTTAAGCATAACAATGGGCGAGGTTTTGTTATGGATGTGAGAAAAGAACAGACTTATAACAATATTGTATTAATTAATTGTGAGTCCATTGATAATGGGAGTGATGACATACGTGTCACAGGAGGAAATAACACTATACTGAGAGGTTTTAAAATTGATGGTGGCAATTATGGTGATTTATCATTTTCTACTAATTTTATTATAGAAAAAGGACAAATAATTAACGCGGTATTTGATACGGTTTCAATATCACAACTCCATGAGTTTGATTTTATAAGGTCAAAAATTGAATCCGTTTTATTCACAGGTGACACAGACACCGCACATTCTTACAGACAAATAAACTTTTATACTTGTACATTAGATGGAAAAAATAATAGAACAGTTGTATTTAATTGTACAAACACAGGAGATTTCAGTATTACGCTAGATAATTGTTTATTTAAAAACTCAATAGAAGAAGCTGTAAGGAATGCACGTAATATGACACTAATAAATTGTGACATATTAGACTGTGGCATATCAGAACCTCTAGCAATAATAACGCCCCGAAACTCTGAAAATATAAATACTAAAATTATTAAATGTGTTTTTACAAATAATAACAATGTACAACCTATAAGATTCCCTTCTAATACGACAGGATTAAAAGTTGTAAATGCAATTACTGATATTGCCATACCTGAGCCGAGCACAGGAAATGATGTCATTGAAACAATTTTAATCTAACTTTATATTAGGAGGAAACTCTGCACTAAATGAAATTTGAATATTGATTAATAAATTATGTAAAATGTACCCAAACAAATGTTTGCTATTTACTTGAACCCCTTGGGAATGTTATGTTAACTTAGAAGTAGGTAGAGAGGGCTTGATCACCCTCTCGTCAACGCACCTGGAATGCGTACCTGCTTCTTTTTTATTGGCAGGCGTATTCTAAAGCGAATTAACCTTTCCAGGGGGAATTGAATATGATTAATGATATGGCTCGCATTATGAATGACCTGCAAGTTGTAACTAGTACGTTGTCGCCTGAAGTTGACATGCAAAAGCTTGAAGTGCGACTGGAAGAGATTATGAGCAACTACGAAATACATCGAAAATCTGAAAAAGATATTGAAAACGATATTCAAGATAAAATCGAACTATATTTATCTGCTCGAAAAGTGGAAGGTCTAGCAAAAGAAACCATCAGAGGATATACAGGAGAATTGAACCGTTTTGCTAAATTTATAAATAAGCCAGTTGTACAAATCACAACATCGGATATTAGAAAATACCTTGCAAGTAACGAAAATAACATGGCATCCACGGTTGATCGAAAGTTGTCAGCAATCAAAACATTTTTCTCTTGGCTAGTAACGGAGGAATTGCTTCTAAGGGATCCGTCGACGAAAATTAAACCACCTAAAAAGCCTAAAAGATTGCCAAAAGGATTGAGTGTAGAAGAGCTAGAAGTCGTGAGAGAATCCTGTATATCAAGGCGTGAACGCGCAATGATGGAGGTTATGTACTCGACAGGATGCAGGCTTTCAGAGGTTCAAAGAATGAAAATAGATGATATTAATATGCAAGAAATGAACATGAGAGTGATTGGGAAAGGCGACAAAGAAAGAATTGTTTATATATCTTTCAAGTGCTTGCACCATGTAAAGGGCTATTTAAACATACGAAAAGACGATTGCGAACAATTATTTGTGACAGAGCGCAGACCAATACGAGCTATGACAAATAGGGCCATCGAAAGAAGTGTGGATCAAATTGAGCAAAGAACAAAATTATCCAAAAAACTTACTCCGCACACATTCCGTCACACTTTTGGCACGCTTGCAATGGAAAATGGCGCCGACTTAGCGGACGTGCAGCAACTCATGGGCCACGAAGACCCTAGTACTACCCTTGTCTATGCCCATGTTTCAGAAAACCGTAAGAAACAAGCGCATAAAAAATACCATATGCAATAAAGAGTCCCTTTTGGGGGCTCTTTTTATTATATTAAAGGAGTTGAATCTATGGATGAGGGAAATGTGTTTAAAGGATTATTATATGGGTTTTCAATCAGCATTCCTTTATGGGTGCTGATTATTTTTGTTCTATCAACAATTATTTAATTATATGTGGAGGGGGTCGACGATGCCAGATAAAGACCAGTGGTACACAAATAAAGATTTATTTGAGCAGATCAACAGTGTGCAGGGTGATTTTAGGGATCTGAGAACAGAGTTGACAGAAACTAGAAAAGTCATCAAAAAATATAATGGTTTGCGAGAAGAAATCGGAGAAGTGAAAACAAGAGTTGAGTCGATGGAGTCGAATAAGAAAGGCGCGCAGTCAGTTTTGGAAGGTATAAAAAGTTGGGGCGGTTGGCTATTTGGTTTAGTTACATTAGTTGTTTTATTGACTCAAATTTAAATTAGGAGGAATTTAATCATGAAAGAAAAAGTCAAACAAATTGATAACAAATGGGTACGTTTAGTCGTGATGATTTTAGTAGCTGGTAACGCTATCGCAATGATGTTTGGGGTTGAGCTGTTGCCATTCAACGACGATCAAATTATAGCAGGAGTTTCAGCGTCTGCGTTAGTTGTTTCGGAAATGTGGAACCACTGGAGAAACAACAGCTATAGCGAGGAAGCGAAAGAAGCAGATTTATATTTAGAAACAGTGAAGGAGCTGAAAGAAGATGACCTTAAAGAATAAATACGAAATTGAGAAGGATCACATCACCAATAATGTGAACAGGAGCAGAAACGAAATGGACAAGCCGACATTCGGTGTTGCTCACGAAACAGCAAATAACTCAGCAGATGCGGAGGCACACGTTAGATATTTCCAAAACTACGATGTAAGAGCGTCTTATCACCAGTTGGCAGACTCTGATAAAATAATTGAGATTGTACCAACTAACGAGCAAGCAGGGCATGTCAGACGAGATATGGACCGTCAGACGTTAGGACTTGGACGAGCTAACGACAGAGCACTTGCTATCTCCATTTGTCGCACAGGTAATTTTGCAGAGGCTTATGATCGTTACGTTTGGGCATGGGCTAAGGCTTGCGTCGATTATGGTTGGGATCCGAAAAAGAAGATTACAGCCCATTCTTTTGAAGATCCTACACGTCGTTCTGATCCTCAATCTTGGTTAGGGCCTAATGGTGTTTCATGGAACAAGTTTCTCGATGACGTTGATAAGTACGTTAAGGCATGGAATTCTGAAACAGAAATCCAAAAGCCAAAAGCTGAACACGTCAGCATGCCAACAGGAAATGAGGATCTAATCCAACATGGTGATAGTGGTGACCACGTTGTTAAATTGCAAGAGCGATTGATTGCTGCAGGATTTGATTTACCGCGATTTGGTGCAGACGGACAATTCGGAGATGAAACAGAAAAGGCCTTAATCGATTTCCAACGAGCTGCTAAGATTACTGTAGATGGTTTGTTTGGTCCTCAGTCTTCCAGTGTACTAGATAATTTTAAAACTGAAAAAACATCCCAATCTAGACCTGGTAAACCAAAAAGAAAAGCGAGTTTAACTTTAGACGGAAAGTGGGCCAGTGCAACGACAAAAGCACTGCAAAAATCCCTAGGCACGGTACAAGACGGTGAAATTAGCAACCAACCACGAAATAATGTCACCGAATCTTTGTATGGAGGTGTTACGTTTGGCAGTGGTGGTAGTATGGTTGTTCGTGCGCTACAAAAGAAAGTCGGATCGACTGCTGATGGGTTGTTAGGGCCTAACACAATTCGAGCGTTGCAAAAGTATCTAGTTACTCCACAAGATGGTGTAATCAGCCGTCCATCGAGTATGATGGTTAAGGAAATGCAACGACAGTTAAATAATGGTTCTTTCTAAAGACAAAAACAATTTAGGATTCTTAAGGATTTCAACAAAAAAGAGCAGGGGTTGTTTGCCTCTGCTCACTTTTTAGCCAAGAAGTCATTAATCATTTTTTTAATGTGGTATTCATTCGAAGTGGTTAAAATTTTGCCTAATAACACGTATTGTTTTGCATCGTTTTCTCCAACCCTCTCTACTATTTCTTCTAGTTGGTTTACCATTTTTAATTGTTCTTCACTCTCACATAGTTCTCTAATCATATTAAATTGATCTTCATAGTACATATATTCACCCTCCAATTTTATAGAAAAAGCCAACTACATCTTTATAGTCGGCTTCCTCTTGTTCTATGTGTGCACGAGCAAGGAGCCCGTACAACTAAATTATATAACATTTCCACTAAAGAGAATTCGTCTAATTTTTGAATTTTTTTCAGACGAAAAATTTTCACAAACTCATACCCTGTTCATATAGCAGAGGTATATGAATTGATTATGTGACTCTGGTTCATATAGCTGAAAGTCCGTCATGTAGGGGTTTATAAGGGGTTTTTAGGGGGTCTGTAACTCGAACTATATACAGAGCCGATGAGGTTTTTTCGTATCGTTTTATTTGCTATTTTCAGCCTGAAAAAGATTGTGAATTTGATGAATATTTGGGTGCTTATTTTTTAATTTTAACCTCTTTAGTTTTCCCTTCATCCCACCAAATTACCTTCTGTTCAACGAGACTTTTCAAAACTTCATTCAATTCCTTTTCTGCTCTTCCTGTTTTAATTAGCAACTCTTTGTAAGTTGTGTTTCTTGATTTCATATGATCAATATTCCAGACGATCCGGTAAACCTTTCTTTCAATGTCGGTTAAAAAGTTATTTCCTAAATTCATTTTTATCAACTCTTATTACTTTAATGAAGCTTTAAATTTATTTCCACAATTTAAACAATGTAATTCGATCTTCTTCCTACCAATAAAACCAGCAGGCGCAAACACTAGCGCTCGTCCTAATTTAAACCCTCTTTTTTCAGCGGATAATGATTCTGATTTACACTTCGGGCAATAAGGAATACCCTCAGCATCCATCTTTTTAATTCTTTCTTTGGCCGCAGCTTGTTTTTCTTGTTCTTCCTTAATGGAGTTTTTAGCGCCTTCTTTCATTTTGTCCCATAGTCCCATAATGATTTACCCCCCTTGTATTTGTTTTTACCATTTTAACATATGTTGACAAGTTAAAAGGGGAATTTTCCCTACAAAAAAACTACCTCAAGTCGACTTATTCACACGTTTTCAGATTTGGACAACCGTTTACTTATATGGACATTATATAACGATCTCAAAATAAAGTATTGTGCCTAATTTTTGTTATATATAGCAAAAAAATTTCACAAACTCAAAAGCGATTCATATACTTTAGCTATATGAAATGCTTATATGATTGGGATTCATATAGATGAGGGTGCGCCACTAAGCCATTTTAGGGGGGTGCTGGAACCCGAACTTAACATAGAATTACCTCGAAAATTTTTGCTGTTTTTTATTCATTTTTGGCACCGAAAAAGTTTGTGATTTTGATGAATATTGGATGCTTATTTTCTAATTTTAACCTCTTTAGTTTTCCCTTCATCCCACCATATTAACTTTTGATCAACCAAACATTTCAAAACCTCATTCAATCTATTTTCACTCCTTCCTGATTTTATAAGTAACTCTTTGTATGTCGTGTTTCTTGATTTCATATGATCAATATTCCAGACGATCCGGTAAACCTTTCTTTCAATGTCGTTCATCTAAAATCATCCACCTTACATTTAAGTACATCGGCAATCTTAAACATTATCTCCGCACTAGGATTAAATTTATTTTTCTCTAAATTACTCAAATAGGATTGTGATATTCCGACCTTTTTAGCTACATATTTTTGAGTGATGCCTTTACTCAATCTAATTTCTTTAATTTTAAACTCCATAATTTACACCTCAATTAATCTTTCAACAACAATTGGTAAATATCCTCTTACGAAATATAACATAAATAAATAAAATATTATGCAACTTGACAAGCCTTCGAACGTATAAATCAGACAAGAGGTTAATAACCACATAATATAAATCGCTATTCAAAGCGGTCAGGTTATTAAGCACTTAATACTTTTGGAGGTGTTTTTATGATTGTAGGTTTTGATTGGGGCAACAACGAGACAAAGATTGTCTGTCCGATAGGGTTGATCAAATTCCCTTCGCAAATTGGCGAGTACTCTGAAAGAAATCTGGAAAGTAAGCATGGAGATTACGACATGTCATTCGAACACAAGGGAAGAAAAGGCTTTGCCGGAACATTAGCGCTTGAGTCTGATTTCGGAGGATCGATCATGGGTGAATCCAAAAGTCATCAAGATGCATTGATAAGACTGTTGTTAGGTTTATTCCATTGCGGTAACTCTACTAGCTATCAAGTCGTCGTAGGTCAGCCAATCAGCATGCACACACCTGCGGAAAAAAAGGCAATTAAGGACATGATCATCGGCAAGCACACTATCACAGTCAATGATTTCACAAGAACATTTACGATAACAGACTGCGAAATTGCTGCAGAGGGCGGGGCTTCGTTTTGGAGTGCGCCAGTAAGTGGAACTGTAAGGATCATCGATGTAGGGAGCGCTACGATTAATTGTGCTTCTCTCATTAACAAGAAGTACCTCAACAAAGATTCATTTACTCTTCCTTTCGGCATGGAAACCATTCAGACAAATGATCTCAATGACCTAGCAAGAGGTATCTATTCGAACACCTCAAAACGATGGAAAAAAGAAGATGCGGTCCTTTTGATTGGAGGGGTAGCCAAGTCATTAGTTGAGCCTATGAGGGCTTATTATCCAAATGTCGAAGTTATGAAATCCACTGTAAAAGAGAACGGAACCATTAATGAAGTCGAACCAATATTCGCGAATGCTGCTGGATTCTACGCCATAGGAAGGGGACTATATGACATCAATAAAAAACAAAAGCGTAGCGTTTAATCTTGAAGATCCTGATCAAGAAGCGGATTTACTACATGCAGAAAAGAGGACCAATTTTTCCGCTTACGTCAAGCGCTTGATCGCTCAGGACAGGGTGAAGAATGATTCTCAGGTGGAAGCTCCAAGTGTGGAAAAGCAGGAGGAAGAAGAAAATGATTTTGGAGGGTTGATTTGATGTACCGACCAACAGTGAGAATGGATGATTGTTTTCGGGATTGGATTGATCAAGTCAAAGACGTCACTGGATTAGACCGTAACCAAATTATTCGTTTAGCGATTTATGCAGCACCTTTTTCGGATGTATTTAAACAGCAAATCAACAGTAGGAAACAGGTTGACGTCAGCCTCCCCTCCCCCATCTGGAAAGGGATAACTGACGGCGGTCCATGGCGGAATAGCACTTGGAATAACAAAGAGAGGGAAGGTGACGTCAAGAATGAACCTCACCAAAGAGGAACAAGAACTGATCAAAAATCTAGTCACCAAGTTAAGCGATCAGCAGCAGACGTCAGGGGAAAAAACGAAAGCGCTAAGAGGACCGAACGGACAATTCATCAGCACAAAATCCTTAAACCAGGAACCTCCGAAAAAAACAGAGGCATCAAAATTAACATCGGTTGAGTTTTTACCAAGAAAAGATAAGCCTCATATATATGAAAGAAAAAACATTTTGACGAGTGAAGGGAAGGATATAATCATTTTTGTAGCGTTTATATTTTTGTTGGCTGTACTCACTTAAAATTAAATAAATTTGCAATACATATGTTTTAACCCCCGTTCATTGAAATGATGATTGTTCTTGTAATCATTTCAATTTTATTGCTTATTGTTGTACCGAATTTAACAAAAAATCAAGAATTGGCTAGTAACAAAGGGTGTGAAGCAACAATTGAACTTATTAAGACACAAGTGATAGCTTATCAAGTCGAGCAAAACGAGTTACCTAGTTCACTTTCTAAGTTAGTTAGTGATGGATATGTACAGTCGACTAAGTGTCCAGATGGCTCCGAGCTTATACTAGAAGGGGATAAAGTGAAAAAGGTTGATTAGCTATGAAAAATATCAAATTTGTTAAATTGGAAAAAGGGTTTTCATTAGTGGAAATGCTTGTCGTATTATTCATTTTGTCTGTAATCCTTTTAGTGATTGTCCCATCGTTTCAACAACAAAAAAATAGTTTGGAAATGTCATATTTCTTAAAAGAATTGGAGCAAGATTTATATTATTATCAAATGGTTGCAATGACTAATGGAAGATCTGTACGTTTTGTTTTTTATTCAAACAGTCCAAATTATTATGTTTTAGATGGGGCGAGATTGATTCATGAAAAGCAGGGTCCCGTTGGCTTGAAATTTATTCCTCGCTCTCTCGAATTGAATGAATTAAGGTTCACGGCAAATGGTGGAATACTAAAGGCAGGTAGAATCGAAATTAATCTTGGCGGGGAGAAAGTACACCTAGTCTTTCATTTGTTAAGGGGGCGATTTTATTTTACTGAAGTGTAATAGAGGGTTTGTTTTTTATGAAGCGATAATAGCGCTGTTGTTATTAACAATCATCATTATAAGCTTGTTTCCTGTCCTCTTACAGTTGCAGTATGAACGTGTGTCGATTAGAGAAGAAAGAGAAGCGATATCTATATTGCAAAGTGTTCTGTTAAATCAATATCAAGATTTCAGTGTCTCTCTTCCAGTTGAGGTTCAAGGAAAGTCTCCAACGTATGATTTACAAATAAGTCAATTAAATGCCTATCAGGTTCAATACTGTTTGTTATGGGAAGGGAGAAATGGGCGTGAGCAAACATGGTGTTTGTCGAGTTATGATCCATAATCAAGGTGGTGTTTCTCTTCTTGAGACAATGATTGGTTTGTTTACCCTGTTAATGATTGTGTCACTATTCCCTTCAATTTTCCTCAATTTCATAAATTCTTCTCCTAACGTAAATGAGTTCTCATATGAAGAATATGTTTTATTTACAAATCAATTTCAGATGGAATTCAAAAAAAGTGACATGTATTGGATAAGTGAACGTAATAATAAAATCTTTTTTGAGCGACCAGAAGATGGTTACGTTGTTCATTTTGAACAATATCAAGATAAAATAAGACGGCAAGTTAGAGGTCTCGGACATGATGTGTTCATGCAGAATGTTAGTAATTTTAAAGTTATTGAACGCGAGTATGGGATTGACATTAACGTGATTACAGATAATGGAGTATTGCAAAAATCGATCGTTCATCCTGGTTCCTTTCACGAAAATATTATTAGACTTGAGGAGGGGGAACGTTGAATGAGAAAGGTGTCATTTTGTTACTTGTGCTAATTATGATAATGTTTATATCGATGTTCACGATTCATATAGCTGCCCTTTATCAGCAAGAAAAACAATTTCTTGGGTTAGAAAAAGAGCAACTACGATTAGATCAATTGTTGTTAAATGGAAAAATAGAAATTATTCATATGGTTGATGATGCTACAACAGAAATCGGATTTAGCGGGAAATTAAGTTATCCTGAAGGCGTGATTATATATGAAGTTCGTACAGAAGAAAATATATTTTTGATTTCGATGATAGGAAAAACAGATCATAGCCATGCAAAACAAGCTTCATTCACATATAATAGAGATACAAAAACATTGAATCAGTGGAGAGAAGGTTTTTTATGGAATTGAAAACGGAAAATGTTTATTTAATTGGATTTATGGGGTCTGGGAAATCAACGGTAGGCCTAGATCTTGCAAGCAAACTAAATTATCACTTTTTAGATTTGGATGAAGAAATTGTCAAGAAGTCAGGTATGTCAATTCCGGAAATTTTTGCGCAACAAGGGGAACATGGATTTCGAAAAAAAGAAAAAGCTACTTTAATGGAATTGGCTGACCAGCGTTCTATAATAGCAACTGGTGGAGGTATTGTTGAAACAAGCGGAACGTTATCGTGGATGAATAAAAATGGTGTATCAGTATATTTGCACGCTCCATTTCAGGTTCTTTATGAAAGAATTCAAGGTGATATAAATCGTCCGCTTTCAGGTCAAGGAAGGGAAGCACTTGTTGCTCGATACGAGAAAAGAATCCCTCTTTATGATGGTGCTGATTATCGGATTGAAACAGAGGGCAAAGGTATCGAAAAAATTGTTCTGGAGATTCATCAGCTTCTATCATCGTAGGGATAAAAGACAAGCATTTTGTCTATGCTAATGAGTAATACAATTAGTTAGGATGATAGATATGAAATCAAATGATTACCTTAAGTATATGACACAGCAAATCGTTTCTTATGCTGATCAACCAAAAGAAATCAGAAAAGCTAACAGAGAGCAGAAAAAGAAACTGAAACCAGATATTTCCTATCGACTTTTCGGAATGATTCCCTTTTCGATAAGACTTTTTATGAAGAACAGACGCCATGACTAAGCTCATGGCGTTTTGTTGTTAACTATACTGTTCTTTTCATTGGATGACTATTCAAATAAAACAGTGCACCATTGATGATCTTTAGACTTATGACTGGATCGTATTGTGTAATGATTGCCTTTCTCTCACCGTCATACGAGTCAGGTTTAGGTGAAATCCCATCATAGAAACGATCGAGTAGTAATAAGTCGTCCGCCATTTTTTGGTTCGCTTCTTCCGCCCATTGATGATTTTCTTGGTTTATTGCCATAAGTAATTGATTTCGGATGCGTTGGATGCCAGTGGCAGGTTTAATTAATGGTGAGAGTGGAAAGCAAAGGTTTGATATTGTTTCATTCATCTGCCAATCAGCGATAAGCGAATGAAAGTCATTTAACATTTCTCCATTAATTAGGTTGAGTCCAATAGAAAAGTACTGCTCTTTTTTTCTGTGGCATTGATAAACAATCTTTCCATTAAGTGCGATCCAAGGTTTTAACGAACTCGTAGTTGTTTTTGGTTTAACGTTTTCATAGTAATGACCATACTTTCCTTTTGCCATTGCAAAGGAAAAAAGTTGATGAAGACGAGGAGATCCATAGTGAATTAATTCCGTGCCCTTTGATTTTTTGAAAGCAGTTGAATCAGTTTCAATCGTCAACTTCATTGGTGTAGGCGTTCCATTCATTTTCTCTATATAATGCCAGTAAAAGGGACGATTCATTAATGCTTTGTCCATTTCATTTGTTAATTGAACGTCAAAGGAGGAATTTGTCAAGTTGGCTACTGAACAGTCATGCTCTGTAAAAAAGCCTTTTAAAAAACCATGGATATCAGCTTGTTGCATGTGATTCACCTTCCTCTTCTTTAGCTAACATGATTGATGTTAGGTGATCAATTTTTACTTTCATTTCTCCTTTGGAATCTGATTTAGAGAAAATAGATGATAGGTGTTCTTGGACACTTTGGTCTGCAAATTTTTCTAAAATATCATCGAGTTCTCCAATTACACCTTTGAAGAGCCCGATTTTTTTATAGAGCAGTTCAATAATATGGTCTTCAATCGTGTCTTCTACAGCTAAATGATAAATATACACATCGTGTTGTTGACCAAGTCGATGAATTCTGCCAATTCTTTGTTCAATTCTCATCGGATTCCAAGGCAAATCGTAGTTGATAATACGGTGGCAAAATTGCAAATTAATCCCTTCACCACCTGCTTCCGTTGCTATCAAAACTTGAGCTTGGTTTTGAAAAAGTTGTTTCATCCAATCCTTCTTACTCCGCTTAAAACCACCTCGAAAAGGAACAGAACGAATCCCATTTTGAGCAAGAAACCACTGTAAATATAGTTGAGTTGCGCGATATTCAGTGAAAATGATCACTTTCTCATTTTCTTCCCATTGTTGAATTAATTCAATGACCTTCTCTGCTTTTGGATGATTAGAAAGATCATTTAGTGACGTAATTAAAGGTGTAATTTCTTTATCGATAATAGACTGCGACACTCCACCTTTTTCAATCGTATTTTTTAACGTCATAAACACTGCTTCCCGACTTGAACAAAGTTCACGTTGCAGAGTGAGTACAAGTAAACCAGCGTGCATTGGTAAAGCCTGGTGTTTTATCTGGTTTTTTAAAGAACTGATTTTGTCATAGACGACTTTTTGTTGATTATTGAAATGAACTGGGACGGTTTCAACGTAACGTTTTGGCCAATCTAAATTAGTTTCTTCTCGGCGATTACGAATCATTACTTTCTTAGTGAGTTCACGAAGTTCTTCATGATGTTCACCTTTTTGAAATGTTTGTAAAAAACTATCTTCATCGCCTAAGTAACCAGGTTTTAGCAATGAAATGAGGTGAAATAGTTCAGATAATTTATTTTGAACAGGTGTAGCTGTTAGTAGAAGGCAAAATTTTCTTTTTACTTCTTTGATAAATAAATAATTTTTTGTATTTTTATTTTTTAATTTGTGAGCTTCATCGATAATGACCATGTCATAATTGATTTTCTTAATGGTGGACGAGTGACGGTCTCGTTTAGCGGTGTCTAAAGAAGTCACCATCACATCGACCGCTTCCCATTGCGGATTTTTGCGTTGTTCAATAGCAGGTATATAAAATTTATTATTTAATTCCATACACCATTGTGTAACGAGAGAGGCTGGGGCTAAGATTAAAACTTTTTTTACTAAACCACGAATCATATATTCTTTTAATATTAAACCAGCTTCAATTGTTTTCCCTAATCCAACTTCATCAGCTAAGATAGCCTTCCCATTCATTTCTTCGATCGTTTTCTTAGCTGCGTCGTACTGGTAATCATGGAAAGTCAGGTCTGGAAGATGTTTTGGTGCCTGAAGGCCATGGAATTCAGGAATGATATTTTCTTTGGCAATGTCAACAGCCATATTGTATTGCTTCCAAGTTGAGCATGAAGCTGGTCGATGGAGTACTTCTAAGAAATCTTCTTCCCACTGTTCATCTAGCAGTATTTTAGGTTGCAAATTGATCTTCCTTCCTATAGATCGATGATAAAAACATTAGTAATGTGATTAGAATGAAAACTTAATATTGCTTTCAAAAAAAGAAAAGTGGTACCATAAGAGTAATGAAAAATGTTTGTCAAAGTAGTATGAGCAAAAATCAAGGTTTTCATTATAGAATTTAATAGATTGCGAATGACAGTAAGGGGAGAGAACGCCAATATTGTATACGAAAATGGCGTCGCCGAAGGAGCAAACGATAATTTCGTGAATCTCTCAGGCAAACAAGACTCTTATTGGACGCAGCTCTGGAAAGCATCTGCACTTAGCAGAACACCCATGGGGACACCTATTTAAAGGGAAACTCTCAGGTAAAAAAGACAGAGACATGCCTAGCACATAGGCATGTCTCTGTCTTTTTTAGTTTCATACAGAGTGCGTATTTGGCTGAACCGGTGAATTGTAAAAGAGGAAGTATTACATATGTTTGTTGTTTGTGAGACGTAGTCCTAAAAAATGTTCTTTGAGGATTAGAAAGTTCAAATTAAACGGAGGTGGAAGTTTTGTCAGAGAATAATAAAACGCCGTTATTTCCAGTGTATAAAGAATCCAATGGAAAAACGATTGATTTTGGAGGGTGGGATCTTCCTGTTCGTTTTTCCGGAATAATGGAAGAACACGATATTGTTAGAACAAAAGCAGGTTTATTTGATGTTTCTCATATGGGGGAAATTGAAGTAAAAGGAAGCGGGACACTCGCTTTTTTACAAAAGGTTATGACAAATGATGTTTCTAAACCTAAACCAGGTAGCTGTCAATATACTGCTATGTGCTATGAGGATGGTGGAACAGTAGATGATCTGGTTCTTTATAAACGTTCGGATGAAGATGTTTTACTCGTCGTCAATGCATCGAATATAGAGAAAGATTACAAGTGGTTGAAACGCCACGCAACTGAAGGTGTAGAGGTGGTGAATGCGTCAGACTCCTATGCACAATTGGCCATTCAAGGACCATTAGCTGAGAAGATTGCACAACGGTTGACGAAGGTCAATTTACAGGAAATAACCTTCTTTAAATTTAAAGAAGATATAGATTTTGCCGGGAAATCAGTTTTAATTTCAAGAACGGGCTACACAGGAGAAGATGGGTTTGAAATATATTGTAAACCAGAGGACGCTGTAGATTTATGGAGAAGATTATTAGTAGAAGGAGAACAAGATGGATTGAAGCCGTGTGGCCTTGGCGCTCGTGATACGCTTCGTTTTGAAGCGAAATTAGCACTATATGGGCAAGAATTGACGAAAGAAATTACTCCAATTGAAGCGGGAATTGGCTTTGTAGTTAAAACAGATAAAGAAGCAGACTTTATCGGAAAATCAGTTTTGAAGCAACAAAAAGAAAATGGCTCACCTAGAAGGTTAGTCGGTCTAGAAATGATCGATAAAGGAATCCCACGGCCAGGGTATGAGGTTTATAAAGATGATGAGAAGGTTGGTTTTGTGACAACTGGTACCCAATCACCTACGCTTAAAAAAAATGTCGGATTGGCTCTTGTAGATTCGTCATATAAAGAGTTAGGAACGCAAGTAGAAATACAAGTTAGAAAAAAACGCTTGAAGGCAGAGGTTATTAAGACGCCTTTTTATAAAAGAAAATAACAGGGGGAAGAATGATGGGAAAGTTTCGCTATTTACCGACGACTGAACAAGACGAACTAGACATGCTTGAGAAAATTGGCGTCAGTCATTTGGAAGAGTTGTTTGAAGATATACCTAAAGAAGTTCGCTTTCATGGTGACTTAAATGTTGAAAAAGCATTAGATGAACCAAAGCTGATTAAAGAAATGACAAGATTGGCAAATAGAAACCACAATATAAAAGATTATCCTAGCTTTTTAGGTGCTGGGGTTTATGAGCATTATATTCCTTCAGTGGTGAATCATATGTTACTTCGCTCTGAATTTTATACAGCGTATACGCCTTATCAGCCAGAAATTTCCCAAGGGGAACTTCAAGGTATCTTTGAATTTCAAACGATGATTGCTGAGCTCACAGGCATGGAATTGGCAAACTCATCGATGTATGACGGACCAACAGCGCTTGCAGAAGCAGCAATGATGAGTGCAGGACAAACGAAAAAGAAGACGATTCTAGTTTCAAAAACAGTACACCCTGAAGCTCGTCAAGTATTGAAGACGAATGCGAAAGGTCAGAACCTTACTGTTATTGAAATTAATGATAAAAATGGTCTCACCGATTTAGTTCATTTGCAATCCGAATATACTGATGATACGTCTTGTGTCATCGTTCAATACCCAAATTTCTTTGGACAGATCGAGGACTTAGAAGCGATTGAGAAAATTGCTCATCAAGGAAAGTCACTGTTTGTCGTATCTTCTAATCCGTTAAGTCTTGGCGTGTTGCAACCACCAGGGGAATATGGTGCAGATGTAGTTGTTGGTGATGCGCAACCTTTTGGTATTCCTACTCAGCTTGGTGGGCCTCATTGTGGGTATTTCGCAGTGACAAAGAAATTGATGCGCAAAGTGCCAGGAAGGCTCGTAGGACAAACGATAGACGATCATGGACAACGAGGGTTTGTTCTCACTCTTCAAGCGAGAGAGCAGCACATTCGACGCGCGAAAGCGACCAGTAATATTTGTTCGAACCAAGCCTTAAATGCGTTAGGTGCGTCAATTGCGATGAGTGCAATTGGAAAGCAAGGATTACATGAGATGGCAAGTCAAAATGTTCAAAAAGCTCATTATGCGAAGCAACAATTGAAAAAAAATGGAGTGGAAGTCTTATTCGATCAACCATCGTTTAATGAATTTGTGATTCGTTTACCGAAACCTGTTGATGAAATAAATCAACAGTTACTAAATAACAACATTATTGGTGGGCTAGATCTTTCAAGGTTTTATGATGATAAAAAGAATCTTATGCTTGTTGCAGTAACAGAACTACGTACAAAAGAAGAAATCGATCAATTTGCTTCAGTATTGGGGGAAGTTCAATGAGTGAGAAAAACCAACCGTTAATTTTTGAATTAAGCAAAGAAGGTCGAATTGGTCATAGCTTACCAGAAATGGATATAGAAGAAATGAATATGGAAGAATTGATTCCAAGTAAATTTACCAGAAAAAAAAGTCCGGAACTTCCGGAAGTTTCAGAGCTACAAATCGTTCGTCATTACACGGCGCTTTCTAACCGAAACCATGGTGTGGATTCAGGATTTTATCCACTAGGTTCGTGTACAATGAAATACAATCCAAAGATTAATGAAGATGTGGCAAGGTTTCCGGGTTTTGCACATTTGCATCCATATCAAGATGAGTCAACAATTCAAGGTGCTCTTGAACTCATGTATAAACTTCAAAGGTCTTTAGAGGAGATTACAGGAATGGATCAAGTTACTCTTCAGCCTGCAGCGGGAGCACATGGGGAGTGGACGGGTCTTATGCTCATTAGCGCTTATCATGAAGCAAATGGTGATCATCAGCGGACGAAGGTAATTGTACCGGACTCTGCCCATGGAACGAACCCCGCGTCAGCGGTCGTAGCTGGATTTGATGCGGTAACTGTGAAATCAAATGAACAAGGTTTGGTCGACTTAGATCACCTTCGTGAATTGGCTGGCGATGATACTGCTGCACTAATGCTGACAAATCCTAACACACTTGGTTTGTTTGAAGAACAAATTGTTGAAATGGCTGAAATCATCCATGATGCTGGTGGGAAACTGTATTACGATGGAGCCAATTCGAATGCGATATTAGGTATTACGAGACCTGGCGATATGGGCTTTGACGTCGTACATTTAAACCTTCACAAAACGTTCACGACACCTCATGGAGGTGGTGGACCTGGTTCTGGCCCAGTAGGTGTGAAACATGATTTAGTGCCTTATTTGCCGGTACCATTAGTCGTAAAAGAGGAATCAACGTACCGCTTGGAATATGATTTACCTGAAACGATTGGACGAGTGAAACCTTATTATGGAAATTTCGGCATCAATGTTCGAGCGTATACTTACATTAGAACGATGGGGCCAGAGGGCTTAAGAAAAGTGTCAGAATACGCCGTGTTAAATGCCAATTATATGCTCCGGAGATTGCAACCATATTTCGATACTCCTTATACGAAGCATTGTAAACACGAATTTGTCCTGTCTGGAAAACGCCAGAAAAAGCTGGGAGTAAGGACGTTAGATATGGCGAAAAGACTATTGGATTTTGGGTATCACCCTCCAACAATATATTTTCCAATTAATGTAGAAGAGTGTTTGATGGTCGAACCTACAGAGACCGAGTCAAAAGAAACGTTGGATGAGTTTTGTGATGCGATGATTCAAATAGCAATAGAAGCAGAAGAAACGCCTGAAGTTGTGCAAGAGGCTCCACATAATACCGTGATTGATCGTCTAGACGAGACAACAGCAGCACGAAAGCCAATATTACGTTACGAGAAGGAAGTTGAGTAGTAAGGTTGTATTACCTAAGTATAGTTTTCAAGTGGATAACCTGAAAGATACTCGTGACAGAGATTAGCAAAAACGTCCCAGTAACTCGATAAAGAGTCATGGGACGTTTATTTCTGATTGTACTTCGATAAAGGATTAAAGTATAAGGCTTTCGCCATGAAGGAATTGGTGAAAATCCAATTTTCCCCAAAATGAGGTTTATTTCTTAATTTTTCCTGTCCATTTTCGAAAGCCGCCTTTGAGGTGATTTAAATCCTCAGCACCTCTTTTTTTGCGCAAGATACGAGCAGCCTGAACCGTTCGTGATCCATTTTGGCAAAAAAGGTAAATAGGTAGATCAGGACGAATTTCTGAACTGCGTTGTTTTAATTGTGATAAAGGAATATTTCTTGCTCCTAAAATCGATCCAGTTTTAAATTCTTTTTCTTCTCTCACATCAATTAATTGTGCTTTTCGGTAATTTTTCTTGAATTCTTCTTGTTCTAATGTTTTTAAGTATTTCGGTTTTTTCATACGTAAAGCAAGAATTACGATAAGTACAACAGTTAAAGTAAGTAAAATCCAAAAGTTCATAAGGCCACTCCTTTTATTTCTCTACAATTTTATCAGATGCAATTTGGCTTAAGACCAAATCTTGTCTATCTTCTATAAATAATAAACGTTAAAACTTAAATTGGCAACGTTTGAAACCAATCGTTTTGTATTTCTATAATGATTTCGTTATGATAGACGAGTGAAATGATATTGCAAGGGGGAAACGTAATTGGAAACATGGTATTTTATTGACTCGAAAAATAATTCTCCAGCCTATAACATGGCTTTAGATGAAAAATTAATGCAATGGCACCGTAACAAAGATATTCCTCCATTAATTCGATTTTATGGTTGGGATCCAGCTACACTATCTGTAGGGTACTTCCAACATGTAGAAAAAGAAATAGATCTTGAAGCATTAAAAGAGTACCAACTTGGCTTTGTCAGACGACCTACAGGAGGACGTGGAGTCTTACATGATGATGAACTTACATATAGTGTTATCGTTTCTGAAGATCATCCGGCTATGCCAGATACAGTTACAGAAGCGTATCGTGTGATTTCAGAAGGGCTATTAGAAGGGTTTCGTCAATTAAATTTACAGGCGGAATTCTCGATCCCAAGAACAATAGAAGAGAAAGAAAAGTTGAAGAATCCTAGATCATCGGTCTGCTTCGATGCACCATCATGGTATGAGATGGTTGTTGAGGGAAGAAAAGTAGCTGGTAGTGCTCAGACAAGGCAAAAAGGCGTTATTTTACAACATGGATCAATTATTCTATCAATTGACGAGGAAAAACTATTTAATCTTTTTATTTTCCCAAATGAAAAAATTAGAAGAAGATTGCAGCAAGGTTTTGGTAAAAAAGCGGTCGCGATTAATGACCTGTTAGCAGAACCGGTACCGATAGAAAAAGTCAAAGAGGCATTTAGGAAAGGGTTTGAATTGGGGTTAGACATTCATTTACAGGATTATACCCTCACAGACGAACAAGAGAGGGAAGTTTATCAGTTAATGGAAAAGAAATATAGTCAAGATACTTGGAATTACAAATGGTAGATTATAATTAAATAAATATTTAGTACCTATTTTATATTGCAAAACTAGAAGTTGTGATATGCTAATTCCTTGGCAATTATAACAATAAGTGATGTCATATCCTTATAAAAGATCCATTAAGAATAGTTGGCGATTTTTGTCGATAATTATTTAAATAGTAAAAACCTTATAGCAGCAACAGTTTTATTCTTTTTTGTACTGCAAGTGACAAATTAAGTTATTATCTTCTTTTATTAGAGAAATATATGCCACTTACTCTTGATTTCTTTAATTTTCAGCATTTTAGAAAGTTGACAAAATACATTGTTTTGACCAAAAATCTATATATAGTACTTTAGAAGTTAATTGCAACACTATATATTGATTAATAGGAAGTGCTATGATATATTTACAGAAGATACAGAACGAAGCTTTGCAGCACATTGTAAAGCTTCGTTCTTTGAGCAGATTGTGACGAAAATATCGTTCTTTCTAAGAAATGAAAAAAAGGAGCGGAAGCCTGTGACAACCTATATGTCAAAAAAGGGGATTGATGTTGAGCAACTTAATGCTGATATTAATCAATTTCCTCAAGTATTTCCCATTACCCCCGACATGAAACTTAAACAAAGTGGTGTTTCCCGTCTAGTTATGTTAGATCGGTACACTTTTAAAGACACGGAGAAAAAAACGTTGAAAGTAGGAGATTTTGTTGTTCTTACGGTAAAACCAGATCCAACATTTCCCGCTAGAGGTTATGGATTTGTAGCGGAACTTAATTGGAAAGAGGGACGTGCAAAAATTGCTGTAGAAGAAGAATTTCTCGGAGTTTTGGATGACCCAGAAGAGAAAGAAACTGGAATTGTTGAGAGAACGTTGGATTCGATAGATAAACCACTTGAAGTATATTATGAACAAATAGCTAAACGAAATGCTCGCGGTCTCGCTGAAGTAGAAACAGACATTGAAAAACGAGAAGAATCGTTCGAGAAATTTTATTATGAATTAGTTAATATGAATTTCGTTCCTGCTGGAAGAGTTCTTTATGGAGCAGGCGCAAAAACGGATGTTACATACTTTAATTGTTATGTCATGCCATATATTGATGATTCAAGAGAAGGAATCTCTGAACATCGTAAACAAGTCATGGAAATAATGAGTCGCGGAGGCGGAGTAGGTACGAACGGGTCCACGCTTAGACCTAGAAATACTTTAGCAAGAGGCGTGAATGGGAAATCATCAGGTTCAGTTTCCTGGCTTGACGATATTGCTAAATTAACGCACCTCGTTGAACAAGGTGGTTCAAGACGTGGGGCACAAATGATCATGTTAGCCGATTGGCACCCGGATATATTAGAATTTATTGTTTCAAAAATGCAAAATCCACGTATATTAAGGTACCTTTCTGAAAAGACAGAAGATAAACAAATCAAGCGGTTAATAAAAGAAAAATTAAAATTTACTCCTTTATCAGAAGTAGAAGAAGCGATGTATCAAAGCATCGTAAACTATAAAAATATTGAAGGCCAAGGTGGATTCAATTCAAAGATTATTGCACAAGCAGAGGAAAAGCTCCGAACAGGAGGGACATATTCTGTTAATAACCCTGAATTTTTAACTGGTGCAAATATTTCTGTCTGTATTACGAAAGAATTTATGGAGGCTGTCGAGAATGATGCAGATTACCAGCTTCGTTTTCCAGACGTAGAGAATTACACGAAGGAAGAAATGGAAGCATACAACCGTGAATGGCAAGAGTACGGTGATGTGCGCGATTGGGAAGCTTTAGGTTTTGGTGTACGAACGTACCGCACAATCAAGGCTCAAGAGCTTTGGAATTTAATTAATATTTGCGCTACGTATTCTGCTGAGCCAGGAATTTTCTTTATTGATAATGCAAACGAAATGACAAACGCATCTGCTTATGGACAAAAAGTAGTAGCTACAAACCCTTGTGGAGAGCAACCACTTGCTCCATATAGTGTGTGTAATTTAGCTGCCGTAAATTTAGCGGAAATGGCTGATAAAGACAACAAAGTGGTTGATTTCAAAAAGCTAGAACAGACGGTGGCTACCGGCGTGCGTATGCAGGATAATGTTATCGATGCAACGCCTTATTTCTTAGACGATAATACAAAGCAAGCAAAAGGAGAGCGCCGTGTCGGCTTGGGTGTGATGGGACTTCATGATCTACTGATATATACAGAAACTGTTTATGGTTCTGAAGAAGGTGAAGACTTAGTCGATAAAGTTTTCGAGACAATTGCTACGACTGCTTATCGGACAAGCGTTGATTTGGCCAGAGAGAAAGGAAGTTTTCCATTTCTCGAGGGAGCCAATGATGGTGAAACTTCTTATTTACGGCAAAAATTCACGGAAACTGGTTATATGAAGAAAATGCCTGAAGATATTTTGACGGGAATCAAAGAGCATGGTATTAGAAACTCACACTTGCTAACTGTTGCGCCAACAGGTTCAACAGGGACAATGGTTGGGGTGTCAACAGGGTTAGAGCCGTATTTCTCATTCTCTTATTTCCGAAGCGGCCGATTAGGGAAATTTATTGAAGTGAAAGCCGAAATACTACAACAATATTTAGAACGTCACCCTGAAGTGGATGAAAACAATTTACCAGCATGGTTTATTTCGAGCATGGAATTAACACCAGAAGCTCATGCTGACGTACAATGTGTCATTCAGAGATGGGTAGATAGTTCCCTTAGTAAGACAGTAAATGCTCCAAAAGGTTACACTGTTGATCAGGTCAAAAGTGTCTATGAACGTCTATATCGCGGTGGAGCTAAAGGTGGAACTGTCTATGTAGATGGAAGTCGGGATGCACAAGTATTAACATTGAAGGCGGAAGATAACGACGATTATGCTGTTGACCTCACTGGTGGCGAAGAGAAAGGTGAACAAAAGAATCAAGTCGTTCTCGTCGACACAATTGCTGATCTACGGTCCACTTCAATGACTTATGGAAGTGAAATCGGGGATACATGTCCTGTTTGCCGAAAAGGGACTGTAGAAGACCTTGGTGGTTGTAATACATGTACGAATTGTAATGCACAATTAAAATGTGGTTTATAATCGTTTGAATTAGAAAACCTTAAGCTATTGCAGCTTAAGGTTTTTAGTCCATTTTCCCTCAATTGGTAGTGCGACCTTAAGTTTTGTAGTATAATTTTAACTACATTAAGAAATACCAACGTAGTAACTCATTGAAACGAATTTTGGAGGGGACGGTCATGCCGACACCAAGTATGGAAGACTATTTAGAACGCATATATATATTGATTGAAGAAAAGGGGTATGCTAGGGTTTCCGATATTGCTGGTGCCCTTGAGGTTCATCCTTCTTCAGTTACAAAAATGGTTCAAAAATTAGATACACAAGAATATTTAGTTTATGAAAAATACCGAGGGCTAATTTTAACAGCCAAAGGTAAAAAAATAGGCAAAAGATTAGTATATCGGCACGATCTCTTAGAAGGATTCATGAGGATCATCGGTGTAAATGAAGATGGCATTTATCATGATGTTGAAGGAATAGAACATCACCTTAGTTGGGATGCGATAGATCGGATCGGTGATCTTGTCGAGTATTTTGAAGAGAATGCAGATCGCATCAAAGAATTAAGACAAGTTCAGAAAAAAAATGATGAGTTAAATAAATAGAAACGGATAGGTTGGATGTTTGCATCCAGTCTATCCGTTTTTTGATGTTGAGTTGTTCGGTTGAAAGAAACGAAAATATTCTATCTAGGGAGAGGATTGTGCCGTAAGCAAGGAGGAATAAGGGAGAGTGGGGTAGAAGAGGAAGCGGCTTGAGCCCTATGAGAGCAGGAATAAGGAAAGAAGGGTAACAAGAGGAAGCAACTTGAGTCCTAAGTGAATCCGAACTAGAAAGCCAGCTCACAAGTCACCGTGTAGCATTATATCAAAAGGCAAATAAAATCTTGAGAAGACAACCGCAAGACACAAATTATTCTGTAACTTCAAAGGTGTAACGCTCAACAAAAAGAACGGAAAATACCGAGCCTCTTTAAAGATTAAGGGGAAACAATATTATTTAGGCGAGTATCCGACGATAGAAGAAGCTGCTAGGCAAGAAACATACCATAAACCGTATATGGAAGATGATGAAGAGTGATGATATGAGAGGTTTAGGAGATGAAAAAAGGATCATATTATATGAATCTACGTTTATATTTAGTAGTGAGCGTTACGTATCCTACCCGTTCGATAGGGTCTTGGAACTTAAAAACTATTGAAAATTATATTCTAGTAAGATATAGTATGTTTTACAGGGATTAATTTTCCATATTTTATAATTATTATAAATAATTGCTTTAATTGGGAGTTTTATTTTAACGATACGCGGAAGGAGTTACTATGAAAAAGATCTTTCTTATTATAGCAGTTTTGTGTATATTTCTAATCCTATTTTTAGCAAACACTTATCCTAATCAAGGTGGATATATAGGTTATATGACAGTTTTAGAAAAACAAATCCAGGATGATAAATATATTATAATTGGTCAGTTAGATCCTGACATGGAAATAATGGAAATACGAGTCAAATTTAGCAAAGGTGATACCCTAATACAAGATACAGGATATGAAAATAAGGAAGTTAGTATCGAACATATTTGGGATCATATAGAAAAAGATGAATATCATATTATTTTATCTAATAAAAGAAGACCTTTTAATATTAGGCAAGAATATCAAATCCAGAATATATTACTTTCAGATGAATAGCTTGGTTTGAGTCTTATCTAAATTTACTTACCGTTTAATCTATTATTCTAATAATGTTTGTAACTGCTTTTGATAGTCCGAATAGTAATTTATCGAACTCTCTAGAGGTACTTGACTTTGGTAAATCAATAACCTTTGAAGATGACGGAAGAGTATCATCTATCTCTAACACTTCTCAACGATCTTTTTTTGCTTCAATTCGATGGCACAAATTGAAAATCCTCTCATCATATTTACGATGACCTTCTAATGTAAAGTATATAGTTACAGCACCTTTATTGGTTTTATCTAACGAAATATAGAAGTCTTTATGCTCAATTGTATCTCCTTTGATGATTCTAAATCATTTATAGTCAGTTTATCTCTCACCTTTCTTGTTTAAATCATTCCCAATCATGGCAGCACGTTCAGCCGGTTCTAATACCCCTTCCGAAAACTTTCTTCTAACTCCTTGTGAAAAGTAAATACTTCAGATGAAAATGAGATCCTAAACTTTTCTTTGTCATTTTGGTCATGAATAATAAAATAATCGACATTACCTTGAATCATATAAAATCATATTCGTGTCGTATCTCTTTTAGCATAATGTCTAGTTGTGTGTAAGTGTGTCGTTATTGTTCCTCAAGTGGATCATCTGTATCAACGGTAAGAGGTACTTTATCATATATCGAATTTCCATCTTCATCTGTTCGGCCTATGTCATGAGTATAAACCCACCGAGGAAAGGTAGTTAACAAATTATTAACTGTTAAAAAACTCCACATGAGTAACACACCGGTGTCATTGTTTAGCATAGATTATATTGAATTTAAATATTATTAAATATGACAAGAAGGGGGGGTCTTATGAAAGTAGATGCAGTATTTGCTGGTGGTGGAGTGAAAGCACTTGCTTTTTCCGGTGCTTTACAAGCGTTAAAAGATAAAAATATTTCATTAGAAAGGGTTGCAGGTACAAGTGCTGGAGCATTGACGGCGGCACTTATAAAAGCAGGATACGAAGCAGAGGAAATGAATGAATTATTTAATGATCTTGATTTAAAAGAATTTCTTGATCCGAGAGTTATTGGGGATGTCTTTCCATTTCTGAGATGGTTGACGCTGTATCGGAGAATGGGACTTTTTAAAGGGGATGTATTTGAAAAGTGGCTTGAACAAACATTGTTAAAGAAAGGTGTAAGAAGTTTTGGTGATCTCCCTAAAGGAAGTTTAAAAATGGTTGCGTCTGATATTACGAATGGGCGATTTATCGTCTTACCCGATGACCTACCAAGGTATGGAATCGAAAAGGAAACATTTTCGGTTGCAAAGGCTGTGCGCATGAGTTCGAGTTTACCATATTTTTTTGAACCAGTGAAAATTAAAGACGAACACGGAGTAGAATCTATGATTGTAGACGGCGGAGTGTTGAGTAATTTTCCTATTTGGTTATTTATGAGAAAAGAGGACGAGAAGCTAGAAAGGCCTGTTTTAGGTTTACGTCTTTCAAATGAATTTGACCATATTCCTCCACGGAAAATAAAAAATGGATTATCATTCCTTCATTCTATGTTTGAAACAATGATAAAAGCACATGACCAACGATATGTGACTAAAATTGAAGCGAAAAATATCATATTTATTCCGGTTAAAGAAGTTAAAACAACAAATTTTCATATGTCAGATATCGAAAAAGCAAAGCTCATTCAGCTTGGAAATAAAACTGCGAAAGAATTTTTGGCGAAATGGCCGTATTAACGACCCCTGCTCCAAACTATGTCGAGAAGTTATTCACGCTCACGATGGCTCTCCATGGTGGTTCAGCCCTTCTAAGGGAAAGAACCTATATGCTATGCTCCAAGTCACTATTCGCCAAAGTTACCGTGATTTGGAGCGACCATCCTGTCTTCCTGCGAAGAACAGGATGCTTACTCATAAAATGAAATATCGCTCGTTTCTCTTAGAGCTTTTTCCGCTGAAATCTCTCAGGTTCATATAATTTCAAGAGTAGACAGGATAAATAGTTAAAATAGTTCTCGACTTTTTCCTTGACGATCGTAAATTTTTGTCACGACGAGGATAAAGGGGACAAAGAATGTTATCCAAAGACCTACAAATATTCCTGTGAAAAGAAATAAGAAGGGGAAGGATATCGGACTAAGTATAAACAGTAAATATCCCATAATTAGCCCGAAAATACCTAACAATAAGGATAGGAGCTTCGAGATATTATTACTAGATTCTAAATTAATCCGTATTTTAAATTGTTCCGAAGATACCCCAATACCTGCACCTAGTAAAATTCCGGGTAAAAAGAAGTACGTTGTATAAGGATAAATTAAGCCGCCGATAAAAACAGGAAAAATGATTGCAAAGGTGAATAAATAAGGTTCAGGCATAGCACCCATCCAATCAAGGCTCCGATAAAACATATAGCTAATAAATCCACCAATTAATATTCCACCGACAATCGAAAAAACAGAGATGCCTTGGAGGAACAAATAACTTATGCTAATCACTAATGGGGGAAATAAACAAAGGATCACTTCAATTCTTCTTCGAACAAGTGGAATGAAGAATGAAAATAAAGTCATAGATGCCTGTATATGAGGATGCGTTAAAGGTAACAGTTGATCCTCTCTACTTAAAAATGGGAAATACCTGGTAATGACAAACCCTAAAGTAAGTGAGAGTATAGTTAAGTAAAGCATTTGAAATCCAATTCGTTTACTAATGGTCCAATAAACGATCCCTGCTAAAATTAAAAAGCTTAATAATAACCAATCAGACCAGATGCTATGTGTAAAAGAAGAATGATAGAAGTTATTCATCCTTTCTCACCTCTTTCTTGATACTGAAATGTATAAGGAAGATGGCGAATCACCTTATAAAGAAAAAACCAAGCGTTTTAAAATAATGCTCGGCTCTTTTTCTTGTTCTTTTTTCCTTCAATAACAGTTAATTTTACATCTGACTGACGTTTGATAAGAGGTCTGGAGACATTTTTTTTCTTCTTCTCTTTCTGTTTACTGGAAAAAGAAATAGGTTTCTTCTTTTTTTGTGACTGATTTTGCTGGAAACTAGCTTGTCTTTGAGGGAAGGATGATTGACTTCGCATAAGCCTTGGTAAAATAAATTTTTTCATCAGCAGGAGAATCACGGCAACAATCCCTATTGTTACAAGGATTTGAGTAATAAAAGCGCCAGGGCTCGTAAATAACTGAACGAGGATTCCGAGGGCTGCGAGACTAAGAAGGGTTATTACGATCGGATGATAAGAATGACGAAACATATTCACACACCTCCATTTATAATTATGCTCGTTTGTTTCCGCCTAAAATTGCTTAGATTACTACTTCAGCATTAAAATTGGTCTTTTCTTTATACTATTCGACCTTTGAAAGTTGGATTCTAAATTTTATTGTCCTTTTTATATAGATGTATTAGCTACTTTTAGATTTCATGTATTCCATATACTATTCTACACGAAAAGTGGCAAACCCTCCATTTAATTAGATCATTTATATGTTTATTATTCCCTGTTTGAAAAAAGTTTACACATATCATTTTAAACATGGCGCTTTATGATAAAAATGAGATTTGGGGAAAAGATAAATAGTGAGGTGATTAGATTGACAAAACAAGAGAAAAACCAAACAGGAGAAAGTCCATCTTTACTATCTGCAGTTGTGATTATTGGTTTTGTTGGAGGGGTTTTGTGGAGTTTAGTTGGTTACTTTGCTCATTATTTTAACTTTACAAAGGTAGGACCCTCAATGGTCCTTATGCCATGGGCATTAGGTGAGTGGAAACATGGTTACCTAGGTCATTGGATCGGAATTGTTGTTATCGGAATTTTATCTATTGGTGTGGCATTTACATATCGATTGATATTAGCAAAAGTCAACAAATTTTGGCCTGGTATTCTTTTTGGTATGGGAATATGGTTCGTTGTATTTGGCTTATTAAACCCGCTTTTTGATGATCTAGATCCTTTATTATCTTTAGACATAAACACTTTCGTAACCACATTATCACTTTATAGTGTATATGGTTTATTTATCGGTTATTCTGTGTCATATGAGTACCATGAGAGCACTAGAAATGAGACTGAAGCTATTCAACCTTAAGGTCGTGTGGTAGAATGTTCCTTGGAACATTCTCTTTTAATATAAAGAAGAAAGTATAGAGTTTTAAAAATGATGTCAAGCTCCAAGCCAACCGATTAGGATAGTTTCCACGACTCGTCTAAGATTAGGGGGATGTTAGAAAAGAAAGGGGGAATAAGATTGAACATTCTTGTATTAAACGGACCAAACTTGAACCGACTAGGTCAAAGAGAACCAAATATCTATGGATCTGAATCCCTTGAAGACTTAGAAGAACAGTTAAAAAACTACGGTCAAAAAAATGGTTTCACTGTCAATTTAAAGCAAACAAATTGGGAAGGACAGCTTGTCGATTGGTTACACGAGGCAAATGATCAAGTCGATGGGATTGTATTAAATCCAGCAGCGTGGACTCACTATAGTTATGCCATTAGAGATGCGATCGCTAGTATAGATACGTCAGTGATTGAAGTTCATATCTCTCATGTTCATGCAAGAGAAGAATTTCGTAAAATATCTGTTGTAGCTCCTGTTTGTGTTGGTCAAATAAGTGGTTTTGGCTTTCTTGGTTACCAAATGGCTATTGATTATTTTTTAAGGAGGCAATAATCGTGAATCAGCTGACTAGTTTACGAGATCAATTTGAAAAAAATGAGATTGATGGAATATTAATTACAAGCAATTATAATCGCCGTTATTTAACTGGTTTTACAGGAACAGCAGGAGTTGTCCTTATTTCAAAACAAGAAGCAAAGTTTGTTACTGATTTCCGTTATGTTGAACAGGCTGAATCAGAAACGAAAGGTTTTGAAATTGTTCAGCATAAAGCACCGATACACGAAGAAGTAGCGAAACAAGCAAAACAAATGGGGATTGATCTACTTGGTTTTGAAAAAGATCATCTTACGTTCGGGCAATATGATACATATAAAAAAGCACTAGAATCAAGTCTTGTTCCAGTTAGTGGTCTTGTTGAGAAAATCAGACTAATTAAGTCACCAGAAGAACTTGCAATCATTCAAGAAGCGGTTGATATTGCTGATGCAGCATTTACTCATATCCAATCATTTATACGTCCAGGCGTTAAAGAAGTTGATGTTTCAAATGAACTGGAGTTTTACATGAGGAAAAAAGGTGCGACATCCTCGTCATTTGATATTATCGTTGCTTCTGGCTATAGATCTGCACTTCCTCACGGTGTAGCATCTGACAAAGTTATCGAAAAAGGCGAATTAGTGACACTGGACTTCGGTGCGTATTATAAAGGTTATTGTTCTGACATAACTCGAACCGTTGCCGTTGGTGAACCTAATGAGGAATTGAAAAAGATTTATCAGACCGTTTTGGAAGCTCAACTAAAAGGTGTACAAGAAATTAAGCCCGGAATGAATGGGAAACAAGCAGATGCACTAACGCGAGATTACATTACAGAGCAAGGTTATGGGCAATACTTCGGTCATTCAACAGGTCATGGAATGGGCTTAGAAGTTCATGAGGGACCAGGGTTATCTCATAAATCAGATCAAAAGCTAGAACCGGGGATGGTAGTAACTGTTGAACCAGGAATTTATGTTGCTGGTGTAGGTGGTACAAGAATAGAAGATGATATTGTGATTACGAAAAATGGAAATACAGTCTTATCAAAATCGACAAAAGAATTGCTAATCTTAGGAGAGTAAAAATAACTAGGATTGAAAAATGAGGAGGAAAATATATGATTTCAGTCAATGATTTCAAAACAGGTTTAACAGTAGAAGTAGATAACGATATTTATCAGGTGATCGAATTCCAACACGTAAAACCAGGAAAAGGCGCAGCGTTTGTTCGTTCAAAACTTCGAAATATGAGAAATGGTAATATTCAAGAAAAAACATTTCGTGCAGGTGAAAAAATTGAAAAAGCTCACATAGAAAATAGTAAGATGCAGTATCTATTTTCAAGCGGTGGTGTTCATTCTTTTATGGACACATCTTCTTACGAACAACTTGAACTACCAACGGAACGAATCAGTCATCAACTAAAGTATTTAGTCGAAAACATGGAAGTGCAAGTTCTTCAGTATGGAAGTGAGATACTTGGTGTAGAGGTTCCACAATCAGTGAAACTTACTGTAACAGAAACGGAACCAGGCATTAAAGGTGACACTGCTTCTGGGGGAACAAAGCCAGCAACGGTAGAGACAGGATTGACTGTGCAAGTCCCATTCTTCGTTAATGAAGGTGACGTACTAATTATTGATACTCGCGAAGGAAAATATGTTTCAAGAGGATAAAAGAGTAGACACACTTATATTTCTATAAGTGTGTTTTTTTCATTTAATGACAGATTTGTATCATCTTCTCCCCTGTTTTTAAGTAGTTTAAAATAAAGCGGAAAACTTTCGGAATTTTCGGAATTCATGTAAAGTAATGTATAACAACAATCGAAAGGGTGGTCTGATTGGAAAAAAAACAACTAACCATTGCTCAAGATGTGACAGCTAGTTACTACCATTTTTCTGAATATGTCGTTTGTGTAGAAGTAATGAAAAAAGAAAAGTCGTTAGGATCTTTTTGTTCAGATCTTAGCCAGTTTGAAGAATGGGATGAAGATGAGGTTGTCGAATTAGTTAAGAACCACATTCTCCAAGTGGAAAATGAGCATGACTATAAGAATGAGAACGCTCAAAACTTGGAAAATGGTTTGGAAATTAAATATCATAAACATTGGGATAATTTTTATTGCGTAGATGTCATTGATCAAGGAAAAGAAGTTGGATCATTTTGTGCAGATCGGTCTTCCTTTGAAGAGTGGATGGAAGATGAAGAACTGCTTACCGAAGTAATAAAATCTCAACTTAATCGATAAAAAATAAAAAGGGCAATCAGATCTTATAATTGATTTGATTGCCCTTTTTTTGTACTTTAAGAATGTTTAACTTCGCTAAAGGATTAAAGTATAAGACAAACTAGGGCTTTCGCTATGAAGGACTTGGCGACAAGCCAAGTTATTCTAATTGCTTCTCCGTTTTTATATACTGCCGTTAAAGATTGTCACTGTGCTTTTGTCATAAATGAGACAGGAGTACATATATTTTTGTTAGACAAGCATTATTAATCAGAATCGTTAACTAAATAGTAATAATTTCTAATAAAGAAAAGAACCATTTGTGACAGATAGCAAATCTGTAAATAAAGTCGTAAATATGAAAAGAGGTTGGGAAATATGGATGAAGTGCTTCGTATTATTCCGAAATCGATTCGAGAATATTTAGAGATTGATGTGAAGCAACAAACTGTAAATATTGAAGAAATAAGATTACGAGTAGGAAAACCTGTGGAAATCGTTCGAACGAAATCGGACATTGATAGGCAAATAAAAACGACCAAACCTCCTATTTTTACAGATAAAGAAGCTTCAATGATGATGGCTTCAATCAGTCAACATTCCATGTATCGATTGGAGGAGGAGTTAAGGAGAGGATATATTACGATTGCTGGTGGACATCGAGTTGGGATAGCCGGAAGAGTAGTCGTTGAAAAAGGTGAAGTAAAAGGGCTGCGAGAAATAGGCTCATTTAACATTCGGATAGCTAAAGAAAAAAAAGGAGTAAGTGACCCGTACTTGATGGATGTTTGTAAGAATGGGATTTGGATGAATACTTTAATTGTTGGTCCTCCTAAAACAGGGAAAACGACCTTATTACGTGATTTGGCAAGACAAATCAGTCAAGGCATCCCCAGAAAAAATATCCCTGCTCGAAATGTTGCGATCATCGATGAACGTTCAGAAATTGCAGGTTGTGTAAATGGAATACCACAGCATCAATTCGGCATGAAAGTTGATGTGTTGGATGCTTGTCCGAAAGCGGAAGGAATGATGATGATGATTCGTTCCATGAGTCCGGATGTTCTCATTGTCGATGAAATTGGAAGAGAGGATGACGCCAAGGCCCTAATGGAAGCTGTTTATGCAGGAGTTTCAGTCATTTCAACGGTTCACGGTTCTTCACTTATGGAAGTCAAACAGCGACCAACGATAAAGAAGCTGTTTGACCAAGGGGCATTTGAGACAGTGATTGAATTAACGGCAGTCGGGAGAAGAGCTAATTGTAAGCGAGTCGTTCGTCCAGCAGAAACATTGAATAACGTGGTGAGAACATGATTTGGTTAGGTGCATCTATGATCGTTTTTGCATCTGCTCTTGTTGGAATGGAGCTAGCTAACCGGTTAGATAGAAGAACGAATTTATTGAGACATGTGAAAGTAGCCTTGGAAACATTTGATACGGAAGTAGCATTTGCGATGATGCCCCTGTCTCAAGCATTTGGTCAAGTCTCAAAACAGCTCCCTAGCCCAGTTAAAGAATTTTTTTCCAAAGTTGCTGTGAAGTTAACCGAGGATGAGGCAACAGCATTCGAGGTTTGGGAAGAAGTACTAGATTCATGGAAAACGAATGTCGATTTAGAAAAAAAAGATATAGAAATTCTAAGACAATTTGGCCAGACATTAGGGAAACAAGATATTCACGGACAGCGAAAACAGATTCAATTGACTCAATCGTATTTGAAACACATGGAGGATACGGCGGTAGATGCGCAAAAAAAATATCGGTCAATGTACCGGAGTTTAGGGCTGTTAGGAGGCTTGTTGCTTGTGATCATGCTGCTTTGATGAATGCAGTTTGTAAGGGGGAGTTCGTTTGAATTACGATGTCGGTTTGATTTTTCAAGTAGCAGGGGTGGGCATTGTCGTAGCAATGATCCATACCGTTCTAAAACAAATGGGAAAAGAAGATATAGGTAACTGGGTTACACTGATTGCCTTTGTCGTTGTTTTATATATGGTTGCTACAGTAATTGATGATTTATTTACAAAAATACGAAGCGTCTTTTTGTTTCAAAGCTAGGGGGGAGGGATCTGAATGGAGATCATTCAAATAGTCGGTTTAGGAATGATTGCCACCTTCTTAGCCTTAATTGTAAAAGAGCAAAAACCAATTTTTGCTCTTTTACTAACAGTGTTTACGGGTATCATTATTTTTTTATTCCTAATAGATAAAATAGCGATAATGATCGAAATGATTGAAGAATTAGCGGTAAGTGCAAATGTGAATTTAATTTATGTACAAACGATTTTTAAAATTATAGGCATTGCTTATATTGCTGAGTTTGGTGCTCAAATTGCCCGCGATGCAGGTCAAGGAACTATCGCTTCCAAAATAGAATTGACGGGGAAAGTGTTGATCATGATCATGGCGATCCCAATCATATCAGTAATAATTGAAACGATATTAACGTTGATACCAGCAGCTACGGGGGATCTGTGATGACTAGTCGAATCATAGTTAGTATAGTACTTTTCATTTTTTTAGGAGTAATAGGGACGAGCATCGTTTCTGCTGAAGAAGAAACGCTACCATTAAGTGAAGAAGAACTGATGGAGAAACAGCTAGATCAATTGAATATGGATGAAATAGGCGAATTTTGGAATAGTATTCGTAACGAATACGGGGGCTTCCTACCAGAACTCCAAAGAGATAGTTTTATGGATTTATTGTCAAATAAAAACGATGATAGTTTTTCGGTTAAAGCATGGGGGTTAGCGTTTCTAAAATTTTTCTTTCATGAAATTGTTGCTCAAGGTCAATTGCTTGGAACATTAATATTGTTAACGGTTTTCAGTATGTTATTAGTTCATCTCCAGCAAGCATTTGAAAAATTTCAAATAAGCAAGGTAGCTTATGCGGTTACGTACATGGTATTAATAATTATTGCTTTAAACAGTTTTCATATTGCAATGCAATTAGCGGACTCAACGTTGCAAGTGATGAATAGCTTCATGGTTGCACTTGTTCCAATGCTACTTGTACTTATGGCTACAGTAGGTAGTGTCACTTCAGTCGCTCTCTTTCACCCTATGGTGATGTTTATCGTTCATTCTAGCGGATTGTTTGTTCAATATTTTATTCTTCCTCTTTTACTATTATCGACGATTCTTTCCATCGTGAGTACGATGACGGATCATTATAAAGTGTCCAAGCTAGCTTTGTTCTTAAGAAACATTGCTGTTGGGAGTCTCGGAATATTTTTAACAGTATTTTTAGGCGTTTTGTCTGTACAAGGAGCGACGGCAGCAGTTGCCGATGGAATTGCAATTCGAACAGCTAAATTTGTGACGGGAAATTTCATTCCAGTCGTTGGAAGAATGTTTACAGATGCGGCAGATACAGTGATGGGTGCTTCTCTCCTTTTGAAAAATACAATTGGTGTATTAGGGCTATTTGTACTACTCCTTATATGTACGTTTCCAGCATTGAAAGTCTTAGCTATATCAATCATATATTCTTTTACAGCCGCTGTTCTTCAACCATTAGGAGGTGGACCAATCATTGAATGTTTGTCGATTGTTGGAAAAAATATCCTGTTTGTTTTTGCGGCGTTAGCTGCAGTTTCCCTAATGTTTTTCTTATCAATAACGATTATTATTATTTCAGGAAACTTATCGATCATGCTTAGGTGAAATGAATTTAAAGGGGTGATGGAATGGCAATTATCAGCAGTTGGATTACAAACATTATCTTGCTAATTTTATTTGCAACCATTCTTGAACTGCTGTTACCAAATTCCTCCACACACCGTTATGTGAAACTCGTCGTTGGCTTGATGTTGTTAGTTGCAATGCTTCAACCTGTGTTATCTATTTTTCAAGAGGATCCTGAAACAATCCTTACACAAATAGATACCTGGGGGGAAGAATCATATGAAGAGGACAAGAATTTAATAGAACTAGAAAAATCAGATATAGAATCTGATTCACTTGCATATATTTCTGAACAAGTGGCTGTCCAACTAAAAGGAAAAGCTCAAACGCCACTAATAAATGAATTTCAGAAAGAAATAATCGAGGTAAATGTGACTTTTCTCTCGCTTCATGGTCAAGGTGATATCGAAAATTTAGAAAAAATTGATGTCACGGTGAAAGATGTGAGTGATGAGACAGAAGAAAATCAACACGTTAGTACCGATATCAAAATCGATACAATTGTCGTTGAAAGTGAAACAACCACAACGAGTAAAGAAGGGGATACGGAGGGGATAAATCATATGGAAACCCGGCTAGCAGAAGTATGGGAAGTTTCTGAGGACGTCATTGTTATAAGGGATGAAGGAGGGGACGCGAATGACTAAAGAAAAAAAGACTGAACCATTGTTTCACTCCTTCACATTAAAAAATAAAGGTAAAAAAGTAAGATTAGGATATTTCCTTATAGTAATCGTAGTGGGGGTCTTTTTAATGATTATAGGAAGTTTCCTCCAAAGTGATGAAGGCGACGAGCCTGCGATGATATTGAACTCGGAGGAAGGGAATGAGGGAGATGTAGGGCCAGCGGTATTTCGTTCAGACAATGAAAAAGAAGAAGAGAAAGAGGTTTCAAAAGATGATTATGAGTACGATTATGAAACACAATTAAAACAAGCGTTAGAAGAAATTGTTGGTGTTTCGAACGTCTCGGTAATGGTAAATGTAGCAGGGTCGGAGAAAAAAATATATGAAAAAAATACTCAAGCAAAAGAACAGAATACAGAAGAAACGGATCGTGAAGGAGGAACTCGTAACGTCACAGATTCAACCAAGGATGAACAAGTGGTAATCGTCAGGAGTGGAGAAAATGAAGAACCACTAATCGTCCATTCGCAAAAACCAGAAATAAGTGGGGTACTAGTGGTTGCGAATGGAGTTGATAATATACAGGTTAAAACGTGGGTTGTAGAAGCAATAAGTCGTGTGTTAGATATTCCATCTCATCGTGTCTCAGTTATGCCAAGAAAATTAAAGGAGGATGCATCATGATATTAAAAAGACAAACCGTGTGGTTATTAACAATGCTAAGTTTGATTATTGTTCTTTCAGTATATTATATTTCAATGGATCAGGTACAAGATCATCAAGCAATTAATTCAGAAGCTGATGAATTAGAATCTGAAGAGGAGCTAGAGGATGACCTTGAATTTGAATGGTTCGAAGAGGGGGATGAAGAGATTACCTTTATTGAACTTGAAGATGCCGAAGAAGTTATTGGTAGCGTGTCTCCGCAAATAAATGCAGATGAAATGTTTGATACCATTCGTCTTCAGAGACAAGATTCCAGAGGCAGATTAAATGAAGAATACAAAAGTGTAATCACCTCTACAGAAACGGAACCAGAGATACAAGTTGATGCGCTTGAGAAAATAGAAACGCTACAAGTTATGTCGCAACAAGAAGAAATGGTTGAGACTATTATTCGATCTAAAGGGTATGAAGATGCGTTAGTCATGTCAGATAATGGTCAAGTAAATATTTACGTGAAATCAGATGAATTAACAAAAGAACAAGCTGTTGAACTTTATCAATTAGGTTATGAACACATAGGTAGTGAAGATATAAGAGTTGGTTACCAACCAGGAAGCTAAAGAGTTTTTGTCGTTAATTAATAAAATTGAATAAGTATCGCACGTAAAAAAATCTAAACGTATATTTTTCAAAAGGAAGAAAGGGTTAATAAGGGGTTGAGTTATATCTTAAAATGTCTATCAAATTGTCCGTTAATTTGTTAGGCATTTTTTATATTTTTAAGAATGTTTTACTTCACTAAAGGGTTAAAGTGTAAGGCTTTCGCCATGAAGGACTTGATGACAACCCAAGTTTATCTAAATGTTTTAGAAGGTTTTAATTTGATTTGAGCTTTAGTATGGATAATAAATTGCGGAATAACAATAGCTATATTATGCCTACATATCAACCTTCCAATTTGTATTTAAATTAACTTACAGAAAAATATGGACATCGAATTCTCTACAGACGAACTATCTCAGTTCAGCTTCGTTAGCTGAGATTAAAATAAAAGAAACTAGGAAATAATTGGACATCAGTCAGTATCAAAGATAAGATTGAAGAATATAATCTTTAAAATCTTTGTGAATTGCGAGGGTATTTTGCAAACATGATTTTTGTGTTGCTAGATGGTATAATATCAAATTGGAATAGCTTCTTTCATATTAGAAGCAATATTTGTTTGTTAAGGGAGAGATAGTTGATGGAATGGTCAGAATTAACTGAAGGTGCAAAAGCAGTTTTAGAGCAAACGAGAAATGTAAAGAATGATAAAATCCAAATTGTTGATTTTGAAGTTGGCTTTGAACAAACAGTTGAAGAAGCTGGCGACGGAGAGCCTGTTTCCATTCAAGAAGAAGATTATCAAAGTTTAAAGAAATTCACCAAAGAAAATGACTATGGTGAAACCTATCACATGGCGAGGAATAAAAATATGGTGAAGGTTATTTTGATTGAAAAAGGTAAAATTCCTGACAACCTTTCTGACTTTCCTATTTTTCGTGAATATAAAAATAAAGCAGAAAAACCAGAAAAACCAGAAAAATCAGAATAAATATTTATAGCCTTCCTTAGACGAGCAAAACTCACTGGAAGGCTTTTTATTATAACCAAAAAGAAGTGTTTTAAAATTAAAAAGAATAAAAAAATTTATTCATGATACGAAAAAAGGTTTCTATTTGAACAGATTTAAGGTAGCATATTTTTAGGACTACGTCATAAGATGTGCTTAAATTATTTAGAAACAATCGAATTAGCATAAACCAAGTGCACAGTTATTATATCTGTGTTGATATCAGAATGGGAGTGACGAATATGTTGGAGATTCAAGAAATTCGTGAATTGATTAAATTAATTGATGAGTCTAGTATTGATGAATTTAAGTTTGAACAAAATGGATCAAAGGTAACAATGAAAAAACAAACGGGACAACCAACCCACCTAAGTACGTCTACATTGGACACTGGTAATCAACACACAAATACAGATTCTTACCAGGTTCAACCGAAGCAAGAAGCACTTCAGACAACACAAGCAACAGAAAAAGAAACTGAAACTGTTGAAGAAAGCAAAGGAATTGCGGATGGCTTACACACCATCACGTCACCGATGGTAGGTACGTTTTATGAATCGCCATCTCCTGATTCTTCAGCGTATGTGAAAACGGGAGATCGAGTAAAACAGGATAGTGTTGTTTGTATCGTTGAAGCAATGAAGCTTATGAATGAAATTGAATCTGAAGTAAATGGTGAAATTGTTGAGATCCTAGTAGAGAATGGACAGCTAGTAGAATATGGCCAAGAACTTTTCTTAGTGAAGCCAGAGTAGGAGATGACGTCTAATGTTAAAAAAGGTTCTTGTTGCAAATAGAGGAGAAATAGCTGTTCGAATCATTCGAGCATGTAAAGAGTTGAACATTGAAACGGTAGCTGTTTATTCTGAAGCGGATGCCGATTCGCTACATGTTCGATTAGCTGATGAAGCTTATTGTATCGGACCTGTGTCATCAAGAGATAGTTATTTGAATTTCACAAATATTATGAGCGTAGCAACGTTAACAGAGGTTGATGGCATTCATCCTGGATATGGTTTTTTGTCTGAGAATGCTGACTTTGCTGAAATATGTAATGCCTGTAATATTTCGTTCATTGGTCCGAGTCCGTGGGCAATCAGTCAAATGGGTACAAAAGACGTTGCCCGAATGACGATGGAAAAAGCAGGTGTTCCTGTAGTTCCAGGATCAAAGGGGATCATTGAAACGATTGAAGATGGTGTGGAAGTTGCCAAAGGTATTGGTTACCCGGTAATTATCAAGGCGACAGCAGGAGGTGGCGGTAAAGGGATCCGCGTAGCAACTGACGAAGCTGAGCTTAGGAAAGGGATATCAATTACCCAGAAAGAAGCACAAGCAAATTTCGGTAATCCTGGTGTTTATTTAGAAAAATTTATTGAAGATTTTCGTCATGTTGAAATTCAAGTACTTGCTGACACTTATGGGAATGTGATTCATTTAGGTGAGAGAGACTGCTCGATCCAACGACGTCTGCAAAAGTTGGTAGAAGAAACTCCCTCACCTGCACTTGATCAAATGATCCGTGAAGAAATGGGACAGGCAGCCGTCAAAGCAGCGGAAGCGGTTGAATACACAGGTGCAGGGACGATCGAATTTATTTATGTTCCAAATGAAAAGAAATTCTACTTCATGGAAATGAATACTCGTATTCAGGTAGAACACCCTGTTACTGAAATGGTTACGGGTATAGATTTAATTAAAGAACAACTTTTAGTTGCGTCTGGAGAAAAGCTTTCCTATACTCAAGAGGAAGTCACATTTAATGGTTGGGCAATTGAGTGTCGTATCAATGCTGAAAACCCTGACAAAAATTTTATGCCATCGCCAGGAAAAATCGGGATGTACTTGCCACCTGGAGGTTTGGGTGTAAGGATAGACAGCGCTGCATTTCCAGGATATACAATCACTCCGTACTATGATTCAATGATTGCCAAAGTTATTACGTATGGGAGAGACCGTGATGAAGCGATCGCAAAAATGAAGCGTGCTCTTGACGAATTTGTTATTGAAGGTGTTCATACGACGATTCCTTTCCACTTACGACTGTTTAATCATGAAGTATTTGTCGGAGGAGATTTCAACACGAAATTTTTGGAGACATATTCATTGAATCCAAAAGAGGAATAAACAGATGAAAGGAGGATCATTATGACAGAAAATCATTTGATTCAAATGGCCGAAGACTCGAATAATTTGGGGAAGGTTGAGATTTCCCCCGAGGTCATTGAAGTAATCGCTGGTATTGCTGCATCTGAAATAGATGGTGTAGGGATGTTAAGGGGTAATTTTGCATCAGGTGTGGCCGAACGTTTAGGACGTAAAAGTTCTCATGGTAAAGGTGTAAAAGTTGATTTGAGTGAAGATGGGCTTAAAATTGAAGTGTACGTTATTACAAATTATGGGGTTTCGATTCCAGAAGTATGTAAGAAGATCCAAGAAAATATTGTACAAACCTTGAAGAATATGACATCAATTGGAGTGTTGTCTGTTGATGTTCATGTTGTAGGAGTTCATTTCGAAGAAAAAATCGATCAGGAAACTACAAAAAAAGATCAAGGAGTCTAAGCCAAAGAATATCTTTGGCTTTTCTTTTTGTACTTTAAGAATGTTTAACTTAGCTAAAGGGTTAAAGTATAAGATAAACTAAGTTTTTCTAATTTAAACCTGAAGGAGAATGGACCTTTGTTTAACGATCAAGTATAAGAAGAACTTAGATTTTTCGTCTTTTTGATAATTGACAATACCATGTTTTTTTAAACTTTTTCTACGTTCTGTATTCGTTGATAAAGTTGTGCTATCATCTAAAGAGAGAGTTAATAACCATTCAATAAAGGAACGAATAAAATATGCGCCATTGGTTTGATGACCCATGTCGTGATCGGTAAAATAAGGAGATATAATCATGAATCGCAGAATAGCAAGAATTAAAACGGTACAAGCACTTTATCAAATTGAAATGACAGATGTAGATCCACATGAGGCAATGCAATCAGTATTGGAAGACGGAGAGGTAATCAGTTCATTTTTTGAATCACTCGTTTATGGAACGGGGAAACACCTAGAAGAAATTGATAATCTTATTGAAAGTGTTCTGGAAAATTGGTCGCTAACACGTATTGCTAGAGTTGATCGTGCGATTTTAAGGATGGCTGTTTATGAAATGAAATACGTGTCAGAAATTCCTATTAGTGTCAGTATTAACGAAGCGATTGATTTAGCTAAAGGATTTACTGGTGATGAAGAGTCAGGGAAATTTGTGAATGGTGTCCTTTCCAAGTTAGCCGATCACCTAGAGAACTAGGCTTGTGTAGTGAAATCGAGTGTTCACAATCCATTTAAGATTAACATTCTAAAATAGTTAAAAAATCTAAAATTCAGTCGCTATGTGTAGGATGAAGTGATAACAAGGGGGAATTTTCATGTCAGGAATCATAATTTCTGGAAAAGAGCTAGCACAAGAGAAAAGGATTGAAATGAAACAACAAGTCGATACGCTTAAACAAAAGGGAATAACACCTGGTTTAGCTGTGATTCTCGTGGGAGAAGACCCAGCTTCACAAACTTATGTTCGAGCTAAGCAACGTGCTTGCGAACAAACAGGAATACATTCAGAAATAGATGAAGTCTCACCATCTATTACCGAAGCAGAACTACTTGAAAAAATTAATGTGTTAAACGATGCAAAGCATATTCATGGTATTCTTGTTCAACTGCCGTTACCAGAGCACATTTCTGAGAAGAAAGTCATCGAAACAATTCACCCTGATAAAGATGTCGATGGCTTTCACCCGATTAATATTGGCCGGATGATGACGGGACAAGAAGGATTTTTGCCATGTACCCCGTTTGGGATTGTAGAAATGATTAAGTCAAAGGGTATTGAAATTCAAGGGAAACACGCTGTTATCGTTGGTCGAAGCAACATCGTTGGTAAACCAGTAGGACAGTTGTTACTAAATGAAAATGCGACTGTAACTTACTGTCATTCACGCACAAAGAATATGCAAGAGTACACAAAATCTGCCGATATTCTTGTCGTAGCCGTTGGAAAACCTCATTTTATTGATGCGGACGATGTGAAAGATGGTGCAATTGTCATCGATGTTGGTATCCACCGTAATGAGGAAGGGAAATTAATTGGAGATGTCTTATTTGATAACGTAAAAGAGGTCGCTTCCTATATCTCTCCTGTACCAGGTGGAGTTGGACCAATGACAATTACAATGCTCTTACATAATACTGTTGTTTCAGCAAATAGAAGGTTAAAATAAGGAGTTATTCAGATGAACCAAGAATTTCTTACCGTTAGTGACCTGACCCTTCAAATTAAGCAATTGATGGATCGAGATCCACGTTTACAAAATATTTGGTTACGAGCTGAGATATCTAATTTTAAACGTCATAGTCGTGGTCATATGTACTTTACATTAAAAGATCAAAAATCAAAAGTACAATCCGTCATGTTCGCAGGGAATAACCGTTCTCTTAAATTTTTGCCTGAAGATGGCATGCAAGTTCTCATTAGAGGGGATATTTCTGTATACGAACCTTACGGGCAGTATCAACTTTATGTGAAGGAAATGCAACCAGACGGGATTGGAAACTTATACTTAGCATTTGAAAATTTAAAGAAAAAATTGCAAATTGCTGGCTATTTTTCTGAAGAAAGGAAAAAGCCAATACCATCAATGCCGAAATCAATTGCTGTCATTACCTCCCCAACTGGAGCAGCAGTGCGCGATATTATAACGACGATTAATCGGCGTTATCCATTAGCGAAAGTAACGCTGCTGCCAGTTTTGGTTCAAGGACCAGATGCACCATTATCGATTGCTAGGGCAATTAAACAGGCGAATGAAGCTAATCGCTTTGATGTAATAATTTCAGGAAGAGGTGGTGGGTCACTTGAGGAATTATGGGCATTCAACGAGGAAATCGTAGCAGAAGCGATATATCGATCTGACCTACCATTGATTTCGGCTGTTGGTCATGAAACAGATGTAACAATCAGTGACTTTATTGCAGATCTTCGAGCACCAACACCAACAGCAGCAGCAGAGTTGGCTGTCCCTAACATTCATGATTTACTAACGGCAGTGTATGAACGGAAAGCACGTTTAACAAGGGCGACAGAAACAAGATTATCACAAGAAAAAGAACGATTAGCATTCTTAACGAAATCATATGCTTTTCGATACCCTAAACAGTTAGTTGAACAGAAAGAACAGGAATTAGATAGACTTCATGAAATGCTTATCCGCACATCAGGTCGTATTTTAGAAAAGAAAAAAGACCAGATCCAATCATTTACTCAGAGATTACATGCTTTACATCCTCAAGAAAAAATAAAGCAAGAAACACACCGGTTAAATCAAAATGATCAAGCAATAAAAAAAGCAATAAGTCATTTGTTACGGGAGAAACACCATCGGTTATCAATGCAAATATCAAAACTAGATTTATTAAGTCCTTTGAAATTGATGAATCGCGGCTATAGCCTTGTATATAATGACGACAATAAACTTGTGAAGAATATCGATCAAGCTCCAGTTGACTCGATGATTTCTGTTCAATTACAAAATGGAAAACTTCAGTGTGAAGTGAAAGAGCAAGTCGATCAATCAAAAAATTAGTGACGGAGGAATGGATATGACTAAAGCAGAAGACTCGTTAACTTTTGAAGATTCAATGAAAAGTTTAGAAGAGTTAGTTGAAAAATTAGAAAAAGGCGATGTTCCATTAGAAGAAGCAATCTCGATGTTTCAAGAAGGTATGAAGCGATCAAAAGATTGCCAAGATCGTTTGCAAAAAGTAGAAAAACAGATGACTGAAGTTCTTTCAGAAGATGGAGAAATTAGCAGTTTTGATGCGGAAGAGGAGTTATAATTGTGAATGATCAGCAGACGTTGAAACAGTTTATAGAAAAGGAAAAACAGCAAATAGATCAACGACTTAAGAACCATATTAATCAATTAAAAGCACCACCTTCACTGAAAGAATCAATGAATTATTCTCTAGAAGCTGGAGGAAAGAGAATCCGGCCGATTTTATTATTAGCAACATTAAAAGGATTTAACAAACCTCTCAATCTAGGCTATGATGTATCTTGTGCTTTGGAAATGATTCATACTTATTCTTTAGTCCATGATGACTTACCAGCAATGGATGATGATGACCTGCGACGGGGAAAACCTACGAATCATAAAGTTTTTGGCGAAGCTTTAGCCATTTTAGCTGGCGATGGATTGCTAACTCATAGTTTTCAACTAATTACTAGTTTAGATTATTTAACAGCTGAAGTAAAAGTAAGGTTAATTGAGAAGATAGCTGAAGCGGCTGGACCTATGGGGATGGTTGCGGGCCAAGTGGAAGATATGGAAGGCGAGGACGAAGATCTAGACGTCGATCAATTACAGCACATCCATCACCGTAAAACAGGAGATCTCCTATCTGTTGCATTGGAATGTGGAGCTATTCTATCATCGGCAACGGAAGAAGAAATGAGTGAACTGAAGTCTTTTGGCAAACATATAGGAATTGCTTTTCAAATTAAAGACGACCTTCTTGATGTAGAAGGTGATGAAAAACAACTTGGTAAGCCAGTTGGAAGTGATGAATCGAACAATAAAACAACGTATCCGAAAGTACTCGGAATGGATCAAGCAAGAGAAAAATTAATTTATCATATAAAAAGTGCCAAAGACCACTTGAATAACGTAGATAAAGATACGCGTTTATTGCTAGAGTTAGCAGATTATATTGGTTCAAGATCAAACTAATTGGTATATGATAATAAAATAGAATATCTTGGTGTATTTACAAGTGCTTGTATGTTGTCTGACGTATTCTAAGCATGCTATAATAGATCAGGTGAGTGGTGCAGTATTCTAGTCGGTTCTACATTTTCGAAGGCGGGTCTAAAAATCCGCTAAAGGGCATATCGATGAAGTTTCTAGGTTTGGCTTGAGGCGCCCAGCTTTGGGTCATGACTGGGAGTAAAGGTTTTAGGGCGATCCACAATGGCATGTGGGCGATGACCCTTAACCGTGGAGGCCCTTGCATGTGGATTCGTAATATGCGATATGTACGTGTAAGGGTATGAACCTGCTATGCGAATTGGGATTCGTGAGCAGCGTAGCCTGCCTTGAGTGGAGATCGAGGGGATTATAGATACTAGGTTGTAGATGTACTTATCTATATGAAATCATCTCTGCAAAAGAGGATAAGATTATCGTTAAGAACTGTCGGGGAAAACTCCTAGACTGTTCCACTGGACATTTAAAGAGGATTATAGTGCGTTTCTAAGTGGTAATCCAGTCTGACGTTTGGTGACAACGTCAAGGTGAGTTTAATGGGAAACCGTCACAGCGGCGACGCTGAGATACTCGCTTGGGAAAACCTACTGGACCTAAGGCGCAGTTTTTACTCTTTGAATGACCACTCGCCATTACATATGGTAAATTTCAATTGAGTCTTAATAGTTGTTAATAGGATAACCTCATGTCTATTAATTTAGTGAGGAAGTATATATTATATGAAAAAGTCAATGAAAAAATCAATTAATTGGAGTTTGATCATAGCCGTTATCACCTTGGTGTTGGCGGCTATTTTTTCCATTGTATCTACAGCGGTTCTTAGTGGAGTTGCATGGGGTGTGGGCATGGTTATTGTGTTTATAATTGTGCTAATTGGTGTTATTTCTGATACGATTGGAGTAGCAGCAACTGCAGCAAGAGAAAAGCCATTTCACGCTATGGCTGCTGAAAAAGTACCAGGTGCAAAGCATGCAGTTTTGATAACTAGGAATGCTGATCGATTTTCAAATTTTACGAATGATGTAATTGGTGATATTGCAGGGGTTATAAGTGGAACGGCATCTGCCTATGTTGTTATTCAGTTAGCATTGGATATGGGTTATACGGAAGGATCAACTGTACAATTCGCCACTTCTGTTTTGTTTACAAGTGTTGTTGCAGCCCTAACTGTTGGTGGAAAATCAATAGGAAAAACAATAGCAATTCAATTTTCAACTGAGATCATATACCATGTGGGTAGATTATTTTACTTTTTAGAGGTAAAATTAAAGATAACCATATTTAAAGATAACAAACGTAAAAAGAAGGCTAATAAGAATAATCAAAGAAAGTGAGGGTTTTTCTTGGATTTGCTAAGCATAAAAGAACCTACATTTGTGAAAGAATGCAGCAACAAAGATCTAGAAGACCTTGCTAAAGATGTCCGGAAATTTTTAATTGAGAATCTTTCTGTTACAGGAGGGCATTTAGGTCCGAATTTAGGTGTTGTCGAACTAACTCTTGTTCTTCATCATTTATTTGAAAGTCCAAAAGATAAATTCATATGGGATGTAGGACATCAAGCCTATGTTCATAAAATCTTGACAGGAAGAGCAGATCAATTTGAGTCACTTCGCAAATATAAGGGATTATGCGGATTTCCAAAAAGATCTGAAAGTAAACATGATGTATGGGAGACGGGCCACAGCTCTACTTCTTTATCGGCTGCAATGGGGATGGCTTTAGCTCGTGACTTAAAAGAATCCGATGAATCAATCATTCCTGTGATCGGAGACGGTGCATTAACGGGAGGAATGGCCTTGGAAGCGCTTAATCATATTGGTCATGAGCAAACTGATATGATCGTGGTCCTTAACGACAATGAAATGTCAATTGCCCCAAATGTTGGTGCACTTCATTCTATGTTAGGGCGAATGAGAACTGCAGGAAAGTATCAAAAAGCGAAAGAAGAACTTGAGATGCTCATCAAGAAAATCCCTGCATTTGGGGGAAGACTCGCTGCTACTGCGGAACGAGTCAAAGATAGCTTGAAATACTTGCTTGTTTCGGGAATGTTTTTTGAAGAAATGGGATTCACGTATCTTGGTCCTGTTGATGGTCATGATTTAGATGACTTAAAGGCGAATATGAGGTATGCGAAAAAAACGAAGGGTCCAGTACTCGTCCATGTGATAACTAAAAAAGGTAAAGGCTATGCTCCTGCTGAAAATGATGCAAAAGGAACGTGGCATGGTCTTGGACCGTATAAGATTGAGTCGGGTGAAGTAGTGAAGAAGCCTGGGCCACCAAGTTACAGTGGCGTATTTACTGATACTCTCATGAAGATTGCACGTCAAGATGAACGAATTGTTGCTATTACTGCTGCGATGCCTGGTGGAACGGGTCTTGATAAGTTTGCAAAAGAATTTCCGAAAAGAATGTACGACGTCGGCATAGCGGAACAACATGCAACGACTATGTCAGGTGGATTAGCCGCACAAGGGATGAAACCAGTTTTTGCTGTGTATTCTACCTTCTTACAACGTGCATACGACCAATTAGTCCATGATGTATGTCGCCAGAACTTAAATGTATTTTTTGCGATTGACCGTGCAGGTCTAGTTGGTGCAGATGGTGAAACCCACCAAGGTGTGTTTGACATCTCTTTCTTAAGGCACCTGCCAAACATGAAGATCTTAAGTCCGAAAGATGAGAATGAGTTACAACATATGATATATACCGCGACATGTCATGATGATGGACCAATTGCTGTTAGGTACCCTAGAGGTGGCGGGTTCGGAATTAAGATGGATGATGAATTGAAGGAAATTCCTCTTGGAGATTGGGATGTAGTAAAAGAAGGTGCTGACCTTTCGATCTTAGCATTTGGAACGATGATTCCTGTCGCTATGGAAGCAGCTGAAAAATTGGAGAAAATTGGTATCCATGTAGAGGTCGTTAACGCCCGTTCGATTAAACCACTAGACGATGGAAAATTAACGGATCTTGCAAAGAAACAACGTCCAATTTTAACATTAGAAGAAACGGCACTTCTTGGTGGATTTGGTAGTGCAGTTCTCGAGTTTTTCCATGAGAATCATCATCACTCAATGATTGTTGAAAGAATGGGGATTCCGGATCGCTATATTGAACATGGAAGTGTCCCTGAATTACTAGAGGAAATTGGGTTAACTTCTGACCATGTAGCGAGTCAAGTGGAGCAAATAATCCCAAGGAAGAGGCAACGAGCGTAGCAAATGAAAAAAGATCGTATAGATGTTTTGTTAGTAGAAAAAGGTATCATTGAAACAAGGGAAAAAGCTAAACGTACGATTATGGCTGGTTTAGTTCTCGCTGATGGCGAAAGAATAGACAAGCCCGGTGCGAAAGTTAATGTCGATTCGATACTCACTTTAAAAGGTAAGGTAATGCCTTACGTTAGTAGAGGTGGACTGAAATTAGAACGTGCCATTGAAGTATTTAATTTTGATTTAAACAATAAAATTGTACTGGATATTGGATCTTCGACAGGTGGTTTTACTGATTGTTCTCTTCAAAAAGGTGCGAAACTCGTTTATGCCTTGGATGTTGGCTACAATCAGTTAGCTTGGAAGTTAAGACAGGACGAGCGGGTAGTTGTGATGGAGCGAACGAATTTCAGGTATTCCTCTGTTGACGATTTTACAAAGGGGCGCCCAGAATTTGCTACGATCGATGTGTCATTTATTTCCTTGCAGTTGATCTTGCCTGTTTTAAAAGAAATTATTGTAGAAAATAGCAATGTCTCTGCCCTAATCAAACCACAATTTGAAGCTGGTAGGGAAGAAGTCGGTAAAAAAGGAATCATTAGGGATAGAAAGATTCATTACAATGTAGTGAAGAAAATTGTTGATTTTTGTGAAGAAATAGGATTTTCTGTACAAGGATTAGCACCCTCACCGATACGTGGTGGAGAAGGAAACATCGAATTTCTCATCCATCTTCGTCTTGATGCAAATGAAGATGAAGATGAAGTCTATCCAGAAGACAAAATAAAAAATGTGGTTGATGAAGCACATCAATCACAAGTGTAAGAGACAGATGAAATTCAGATGTCTCTTTTTTCTTACTTTTAAAGTGATTGTTTTGTTTAAATAAGGTATTCTGAACAACGAAAGTTTGGAAGAAATCGATGGAATTTTAAAGAAAGAAAACAACAGTATCGATTTAAAAACAATCATGATCAAACAAATGTGCTTAATTTATTCATTTATTGTATAAATATGAGGTTTCGTTTATAATGATAATAACGAAGTTTTAGTTCATTATAACGGAGGAATTTAGATGAATAAGGGCCAAAGGCATATTAAAATCCGCGACATAATTGCTAATCAAGAAATAGAAACACAAGATGACTTAGTAGAACAATTAAGACAAGCAACATTTAATGTTACGCAGGCAACGGTTAGTCGAGATATTAAGGAACTTCATTTAGTGAAGGTTCCTATGATGGATGGTAGATATAAGTATAGTTTACCATCTGATCAACGGTTTAATCCTCTACAAAAACTAAAAAGAGCATTGATGGATAGTTTCGTTTCAATCGATCATACTCACAATATGATTGTTATGAAAACACTTCCTGGAAACGCAAATGCAGTTGGTGCACTAATAGATAATTTGGATTGGAATGAAATTATGGGAACTATTTGTGGAGATGATACGATTTTAATTATCTGTCGAAATGAAAATGATACAAGTTTAATTAGCGAAAGATTTTTAAATATGCTTTAATGATCTCGAGAAATATGGGGGGTGAAAAATGTGTTAATGGAACTTTCTATTCGCAATTTTGCAATCATTGATGAGATCACCGTTCCATTTGAAGAAGGTTTAACAGTTTTGACAGGAGAGACAGGTGCTGGTAAATCAATTATTATTGATGCGATTGGTTTGCTGATTGGAGGTAGGGGATCGGTCGATTATGTCCGTCATGGCAGTAAACGAGCTGAAATCGAAGGGTTATTTTCGGTTGAAGGTAATGGCATGTCAAAGGAACTATCAAAGCTATTAAGAGATCTCGGCATCTCTATAGACGAAGAAGAAACAGTTGTATTAAGAAGAGAAATTACGACACAAGGCAAAAGTATTTGTCGGATTAACGATAAATTGTCGACGTTAGCTGTTTTGCGTGAAGTAGGGCAGTTGCTCGTTGACATACACGGTCAGCATGAACATCAAAAATTATTGCAAACAGATAAGCACCTATTGTTTTTAGACCGTTTTGCAGAATCGACATTACAAAAGACAAAAGCTGAGTACGAAAAACTTTATCAACAATTCATAAAAAAAAGAGAACAACTCGTTCAATTAACTGATAGCGACCAGCAAATGGCTCAGCGTCTCGATTTAATTCAATATCAATTTCAAGAAATTGTAGAAGCAGAACTAAAACCGAATGAAGACGAGGAGTTATCGGAAGAACGTAAAAAGCTGGCTAATAGTGAAGACCTTCACAAGACAGTACATGGAGCATACGAATCGTTGTATGGAGATAATAAAGGGCTTGAATGGGTAATGGCGGCAATGAATCAAATAGAAGAGGCTGCAACGATGGACCCTAGTTTACATAAACTACATGAAACGATTGCCAATTCCTATTTTTTACTTGAAGAATCATCTTTTTCGTTAAGGGATTATTATGAGCAGATTGAATTTGATCCCGAGCGATTGAATACAATTGAAGCACGTTTAAGTGAAATGAGTCAGTTAAAACGAAAGTATGGGGAATCAGTTAATGAGATTTTAGAATATGCAACAACGATTGAAGAGGAAATTGATACATTGACAAATCGGGAGCAACGGTTTATGCAGTGGGAGCAAGAACTAGAAGCACTTGCAAAAGATTTATATGTGGAGGCTTCGCATTTAACCAAGTTACGAAAGTTACAGGCCAAAAAATTAATTAGTGCAATTCAGAAACAGTTAGACGATCTTTATATGAAAGATACGATTTTTGATGTGGACTTTGATGAAAAAAAACAAACTGATTTAACAGTAAATCAAATCATAAAATCTTCCCCATTTAAAAAAACTGGTATCGATTATATATCTTTTATGGTAGCAACAAATAAAGGGGAGCCATTGAAGCCTCTGGCAAAAGTAGCTTCAGGTGGAGAGATATCCCGAATGATATTGGCACTGAAATCAATTTTGGCTCGTCATGAAGGCGTGACATCATTAATTTTTGATGAAGTCGATACTGGTGTCAGTGGAAGGGTTGCACAGGCTATTGCAGAAAAAATTCATCATATTTCTTTAGGTTCACAAGTGTTGTGCATTACACACTTGCCGCAAGTGGCAGCGATGGCGGATACACATTTGTTAATATCTAAAGATGAAAAAAAAGGTAGGACAAGAACCAAGGCGCGACCTTTATCAGTGGATGAAAAAACGGAAGAAATTAGTCGGATGATTTCTGGTGTTGAAATTACTGATTTAACAAGGCAGCATGCAACTGAATTGATTGAACAAGCACAACAAATGAAATGATACACACGATTTTATGAAAAAACTAACCAAATGAGGTTAGTTTTTTTCTTTTGGTTAGGTTATAAATGATCTGTTTAAAGGCAAAATTAGTACTACAGCCATGGTGGAGGTAAAGGTTAAAGACGAGGAGAGTGAAAAGGTTGAATCATGGATGGGTCCGCAAAGCTACAGGAATACTGCTCCTTGTTATTCTGTTCTCAGCTGCATTTTATCCGCCTATACAAAAGTTTGTCCAACTGCCAAATGAAATAGCACTTTTCGAAGGACATACATTTGAGCTCCCAAATGCAATCACAGTTTTAAATTATGATGAATCATCTGTTGGGTTTACTTCTGATTCTGATCAAACAATGGAGGCAATGAGTTCATCACATAGTTCCATTGTCATGGGGTTAAATGGTTTTCCAATTCAATCAATGGATGTGACGGTTCATCCAGAATTGAAAGTCATACCAAGTGGTCAGTCAATAGGTGTTCGAGTTAAAACTGAAGGTGTTTTGGTAGTAGGTCATCACTTAATGGATACAGACGCAGGAAAAGTATCCCCAGGAGAAGTATCAGATATACAAGTTGGGGATATGATTCTAAAAATGAACGGAAATGACATAAGAGAAATGAGTGAAATACAGCCATTAGTTCAAGAAGCAGGTGAAAATAATACACCGATTGAGTTGGAAGTTAAAAGGGACGAAAAGGTAATACAAAAAAAATTAACACCGGTAAAAGGAAAAAGCGATGCTCGTTTTCATTTAGGATTATATATACGGGATTCAGCGGCAGGAGTGGGAACTCTTACTTTTTTTGAACCCGAGTCAAGAAAATATGGAGCTCTTGGTCACGTGATATCTGATATGGAAACGAAGGAGCCTATAGATATAGGTGACGGAGAAATTGTTAAATCTGACGTGACCTCAATAGAAAAAGGGCTGACAGGAGAACCAGGAGAAAAATTAGCGAGGTTTTCAAATGATAGAAAAGTTATTGGCGATATTACTAAAAACACTGAGTTTGGAATTTTTGGTAAGATGAGTAAAAGTATTGATAGAGAAAAATCAATGGAGCCAATTGAAATTGGCTTGGCCGATCAAGTAAAGGAAGGGCCAGCTGAAATATTAACCGTCGTTGAAGGGGATAAAGTGCAGCGCTTTGATATTGAAATTGTCAATAGTACACCACAGAAGTTTCCAGCTACAAAAGGAATGGTAATTAAAGTTACAGATGAAGAATTACTTGAAACAACTGGTGGCATTGTTCAAGGAATGAGTGGAAGTCCTATTATTCAAGATGACCGAATCATTGGTGCAGTCACTCACGTATTCATAAATGATCCTTCCTCAGGGTATGGTTGCCATATTGAATGGATGTTATCTGATGCTGGGATAGATATTAATAATAAGGAATGGAAAGAAGCAAGTTAATTTAATAAGTTGATGCTTGCACCTATTGTTTAAAATAGGTGCTTTATTTCATTTATGTGGATAAATTCTCATCTTATGTATTTCGGCCTATCATATGGTATAATTTACTTAAAGATTATTCGACAAAGAGTTATATGTCTATGCGATTAAAATCGAATACAGTCGAATGAACGAGCATTCGTTAATAATCAAGAGAAAACATAAGGTTTATTAGAAAAAATCAAAATATTAAAAGGAATAAGAGAGGCTATGTCGAATACTAACTAAATGAGACAGTCTAAATCATAAGGGAGGAAAAAGCGTGAAGAACTTAAGAGTATGTGTAGCAGATGACAACAGAGAATTGGTAAATTTATTAGAAGATTATATCCAGTCACAAGAAGACATGGATGTTGTAGGAAAAGCTTATAATGGTCAAGAATGTTTGAATTTAGTTGAAGAGGTTCAACCCGATGTATTGATTCTTGATATTATTATGCCTCATTTAGATGGGTTAGCTGTATTAGAAAAACTAAATGATGTCGAATTGAAAAATCGACCTAATATCATTATGCTGACCGCATTTGGTCAAGAAGATGTCACGAAGAAAGCAGTAGATTTAGGGGCAGCGTATTATGTACTAAAGCCATTTGACATGGACACGCTTATGAACAAAATTAGAGACGTGTCAGGACAAGGGAAAGTGTTATATGGTCATCGATCATCACAAACAGCAGCGGAAATGAGACGAGAAAACAAACCAATGAATTTGGATGCGAGTATAACAAGTATTATTCACGAAATTGGAGTCCCGGCTCATATAAAAGGATATATGTACTTAAGAGAGGCTATTACAATGGTTTACAATGACATTGAGCTACTAGGATCGATCACTAAAGTGCTTTATCCAGATATAGGAAAGAAGTTTAATACAACGGCAAGTAGAGTTGAAAGAGCTATTCGTCATGCAATTGAAGTAGCTTGGAGTCGTGGGAACATCGAATCGATATCGAAAATGTTCGGTTATACGGTAAATGTATCGAAAGCAAAACCAACGAATAGTGAGTTTATTGCGATGGTTGCTGATAAACTTAGGATTGAACATAAAGTAAGCTAGTGTTGAACTGAAGTATAGTAATAAGAAAGGACCTAACTATTCTCAAGTTAGGTCCTTTAATAGTTCTTTAAGGATGTTTAACTTCGCTAAAGGATTAAAGTATAAGATAAAAAAAGGCTCTGCCATGAAGGACTTGGCGACAAGCCTAGTTTTTCTAATGAAATTATTTCTTCTGAAATCGAGGTCCGACTTTGTTATTTTTTCGATCTCTGTGAAGGATAAATCCTCCGATTAACCATACACCAACAACAAAGCAAATTAGCCCAGCGATGAACTGTAAATAATGAGAAGCATAAGGCCAGTTTAATATGGAGAACAAAGTATCTCTCATGAGCTTAATCCCATATCCGGCTGTAAAAATAGGAATAAGCAAAATAGTAAGTGCAATAAATCTTTGAAAAGTCATGATTACAATCCTTTCTAGATGAATCTCCCCTATATTTTATACTATATGAGGTATGAAGTCGAGAACATGCGAGACAAGTATCCAGACTGCTTTTGCATTAAATAAAAAACGTGTATAGTACTATTTAAAGTATGAAAAATATATCACGAGTACGTTAGAGAAAAGAAGGAAGCGAGTTATTAATTAACCCTGCATATAAAAGAATTATATGATTATCAATTGATGAAATCAATGGAAAACCAGTAACGGCTAATATTTCCGAAGGCGAAAGTATACATATGAAATATTAAAGTCTAAAAAGGCTATTCGTGGGGGAAAAATGAAAGTAGGGGTCGCTTCGGAATGACGTTATTGGTAATGCATCGGGTGAGTCGGCGGAATTAGCTTTAGCTGTTAACCACAAAATAAAATGAATGATAGTTTTGAAGGTGAAAGGTGCTGGTGTGATATGGATTTGAATCATCTCTTTAACACAATTAAAAAAGACCCTGAACAAAAAAAAATTGCCATTGCTCATGCTATAGATCCTACTCTATTTGAGGCAGCTACAAGAGCATTAGAAATGAACATGTCTTCGTTTATTTTTATCGGACCTGAAAAAGAGATGAACGATGCTGCAAAAAAAGCTTCATTCACGAATTTTTATCAAGACCAAGTGACATGGATTCATACGTTAGATAGCAATGAGTCTGCAAGGGAAGCAGTGCAACTAGTCGCAGAAGGAAAGGCTGACGCGTTGATGAAAGGAATGATCTCATCTTCTGCTATCTTAAAAACAGTTCTAAACAAGGAGAATGGGCTTAGAACTGGTAAGATTCTTTCTCATTTAGCTGGTTTTTCTTTACCACAACGGTCAAGCTTATTATTTATATCAGATGCAGCCATGAATATTTCTCCTAATTTGAAACAGAAAGTGCAAATTATCGAGAATTCGGTAAAAGTTTTACGTAAGATGGGGAATTTAAAACCTAAAGTAGCTATTATTGCGGCGGTGGAAACAGTTAATCCTGCCATGCAAGCAACATTAGACGCGGCATCGCTGACTTTAATGAATCAAAGAAATCAAATAGTCAATTGTGAGGTTGAAGGACCTTTAGGTTTTGATAATGCCATATCGGCACAGGCTGCGAAACAAAAAGGGATTACATCCAGCGTCGCTGGAAATGCTGATATTCTTATCGTACCAACAATTGAGACAGGAAATATTCTCTATAAATCGCTGACTTACTTTGGTAAGGGAGTTGTGGGTGGGATGATTATTGGCGCAAAAGCTCCGATTATTTTACCATCTCGTTCAGACTCAGCAGAAAGTAAATTATTTTCAATGGCTATGGCACTATGTGCATCAAGTGATGAATAATTTAGGAGGATGATGATGGAGTTATTTAAATATATGGAAATGTATGATTATGAACAAGCGGTTGTGTGTCAAGATAAAGAATCGGGGTTGAAAGCGATTATTGCGATTCACGATACAACGTTAGGCCCCGCTCTTGGTGGCACGAGAATGTGGAAGTATGAGTCAGAAGAAGCTGCATTTGAAGACGCTCTCCGTTTAGCTAAAGGTATGACATATAAAAATGCTGCCGCTGGATTGAATTTAGGAGGCGGTAAAACGGTCATTATGGGTGATCCATATAAAGATAAAAACGAGGCAATGTTTCGTGCGTTTGGAAGGTTTATTCAAGGGTTAAATGGACGTTATATAACTGCTGAGGATGTTGGGACAACAGTTGAGGATATGGACTTGGTTTATTCTGAAACAGATTATGTTACAGGAATTTCTCCTGCATTTGGGTCTTCTTCGGGTAATCCATCACCAGTAACAGCTTATGGTGTTTATGTAGGAATGAAAGCTGCTGCAAAAGAAGCTTTTGGTGACGATTCATTAGAAGGGAAAACGATAGCTGTTCAAGGTGTAGGGAATGTTTCTTACCAGTTGTGTCGCTACCTTCATGAAGAAAGTGCAAGTCTCATCGTGACAGATATTAATCAGACGGCAGTCAGGAAAGCTGTCGATGAATTTGGTGCGAGAGCGGTTGATATTGCAGATATTTACTCTGTTGAATGTGATATTTTTTCTCCTTGTGCTTTAGGAGCGATAATTAATGACGAAACAATTCCACAATTGAAAGCGAAAGTTATTGCAGGAGCAGCAAACAATCAATTGAAAGATTCAAAACACGGTGTTATGATTCAAGAAAAAGAAATTGTTTATGCACCTGACTATGTGATTAACTCGGGTGGGGTTATAAACGTAGCAGATGAATTAATTGGTTATAATCGGGATCGAGCAATGAAAAAAGTCGAAACTATTTATGACAGTATTACTAAAATTTTTGAGATATCCAAACGCGACCAAATTCCTTCTTTTCTTGCAGCGAATCGAATGGCAGAAGAAAGAATTGCTACAATGAGAAATTCGAGAAGGCAATTCTTAAATAATGGTATGAACATATTAAGTCGTGGAAGATCTTAATTACTTGAATATAATGTCCCCTTATTTTTAATGAAGAAATGACGGGAATTCAGTGCTAAGTAATATTGAATATCCAAAATCCAAATTCCAAATTCTTAGGTGGGGGGATATTATGGAAGAAAAAACATTTCGAATATTATCAATTAATCCTGGGTCTACCTCAACAAAAATCGCTATTTTTGATAATGAACGTGAGGTTTTAGTGGAAACGATCCGTCACAGTCAAGAAAAAATTAACTCTTATGAGTCCATTATTGATCAATATCTTTTTCGAAAAGAAACGATTGTTAAAGTGTTGGACAAATGCGGAGTAAATCTTAAAAAAATTTCGGCAGTCGTAGGACGTGGAGGGTTACTAAGGCCCATTGAAGGTGGTACATATAAAGTAAATAAACAAATGATTTTAGATTTGCGGAGAGGATATTTTGGGCAGCACGCGTCAAATTTAGGTGGTATCATTGCTAATGAAATTGCTGAAGAGTGGAAAATCGATGCGTACATCGTTGATCCAGTAGTTGTTGACGAATTGGAACCAGTTGCAAAAGTATCAGGATTTGCTGATTTTGAAAGAAAAAGTATTTTTCACGCGTTAAATCAAAAAGCAGTTGCTAGACAAGTATCGAGCAAATTAGGGAAATCGTATGATGAGTTAAACCTTATTGTTGTTCACATGGGTGGTGGTATAACTGTTGGAGCTCACAAAAGTGGAAAAGTTATTGATGTAAACAACGGTCTTCATGGCGAAGGACCATTTTCACCTGAAAGAGCTGGGACAGTTCCAGCTGGAGACCTTGTTTCGATGTGTTTTTCGGGTAAATATAATGAAGTTGAAATGATGAAGAAGATTGTTGGACAAGGTGGTTTAGTTGGCTATCTTGGAACAAATGATGCGTTAGAAGTGGAATTTCGTATATCAATAGGAGATAAAAAAGCTGAACTGATTTATGAAGCGATGGCTTACCAAATTGCCAAAGAAATTGCTAGCAGTGCCGCCGTTTTGTCAGGTGAAGTAGATGCCATCGTGATCACAGGTGGTTTGGCTCAAGGTAAAGAATTTGTCCAAAAAATCATCTCTCGTGTAGAATGGATATCAGATGTAATAGTTAAGCCTGGTGAAAATGAAATGCAAGCTCTCACAGAAGGGACTTTGCGTGTTCTAAGCGGCAAAGAGAACGCAAAAGAATATACAGTATAATCAACAAGGAATTTGACAAATTCCAACTAAATTTTAAAGGAGGGATTTTTTTTGGCTAAAGAATATGATCTGGTCATAGTAGGTGCTGGTACAGGAGGGTATGTAGCAGCTATCCGCGCATCTCAGCTAGGATTGACAGTTGCAGTTGTGGAAAAAGACAAACTTGGTGGAACTTGCCTACACCAAGGTTGTATTCCGAGTAAAGCTTTTTTACGAAGTGCCGAAGTATTTAAGACCGTCAAGGAAGCAGAAGAGTTTGGTGTGACGACGGAGGAACCAGTTTTGAATTTCACGAAAGTCCAAGAGAGGAAATCAAAAATTGTTGAGCAATTATATAAGGGTGTTCAACATTTAATGAAGAAAGGAAAAATAGATGTTTATGAAGGTGTAGGAAGAATTCTTGGACCATCTATTTTTTCGCCGACATCTGGTACTATTTCAATAGAGAATAATAATGGAACAGAGAATGAGATGTTGGTTCCGAAAAATGTCGTGATTGCTACTGGAAGCAAACCGAAATCGCTAGGCAATTTGAGACTTGATGAGGAAATGATTTTATCTTCAGATGGTGCGCTTCGTCTTAAACAATTACCTGAATCCTTAATGATTATTGGCGGTGGGGTGATTGGAATAGAGTGGGCGTCGATGTTTGCTGATTTTGGAGTGAAAGTTACTATACTAGAATATGAGGATCGCATATTACCGTTAGAAGATGAAGAGATTTCAAAAGAGATGCAACGTTCCTTAAAGAAAAAATCAGTCGGAATAATCATTGGAGCGAAAGTTCTTTCTGATCAAGTTAAGGTAGAAAAAAATCAAGTGACTGTATCGTTTGAACATAATGGAGAAACAAAAAATATTGTTTCAGATAAGGTGTTAGTTTCTGTTGGGCGTTCAGCTAATGTTACCGACATTGGAATAGAAAATACAGATATTGAAGTGAAGAATGATGTGATTTCTGTGAATGATAATTATCAAACAAAGGAGTCTCATATTTATGCGATCGGTGATGTCATTGGTGGGTTGCAATTGGCTCATGTTGCCGCACATGAGGGCATTGCTGCAGTGGAGCATATTGTCGGAGGAGACCCGCAAAGAGTTGATGCTGAAACGGTTGCTAAATGTACGTATTCATCACCAGAGGTGGCGAGCGTAGGACTTACTGAACATGCTGCTAATGAAAAAGGCTTCCAAGTTAAGATAGGGAAATTCCCATTTAAAGCGATCGGTAAAGCGCTAGTTCAAGGAGACACATCAGGTTTCGTTAAGTTTGTCTCTGACGCTAAAACAGATGATCTTCTAGGTGTTCACATGATTGGTCCTCACGTGACAGATCTGATTTCAGAAGCTGTGTTGGCTAAAGTACTTGATGCTACTCACTGGGAAGTTGCTGAGACAATTCATCCTCATCCAAGCTTATCGGAAGCAATTGGAGAGGCGGCGTTAGCAGTAGATGGTAAGGAAATACATGGATGATAAGGTGTAATAAGGTATAATAGTAGGAAATGCAAATATGAAGCTGAATTAAAGGAGGTCTTTTGATGAGTGAACTTCAAGTAAAGGAATTCCGTCATCATAAAATAGGTTTGAAAGATGATGATGTCCTTAACATGTATGAAGTGATGTTAATGGCACGTATGATCGATGAGAGAATGTGGTTATTAAATCGAGCAGGTAAAATACCCTTTGTTGTCTCTTGCCAAGGTCAAGAAGGTGCACAAGTCGGGGCAGCGATGGCGTTGAATAATGAAAAAGATTATGTATTACCTTACTACCGTGATATGGGAGTCGTACTTCAATTTGGGATGACAGCAAAGGATATTATGTTATCCGCGTTTGCGAAAGCGGAAGATCCTAACTCTGGTGGAAGACAAATGCCTGGACACTTTGGTCAAAAGAAAAATCGAATCGTCACAGGGTCATCTCCAGTAACCACGCAAGTTCCTCATGCAGTAGGGTTTGCTTTAGCTGCTAAGATGAAAAAAGAAGATTTTGTTACTTTTACGAGTTTCGGTGAAGGTTCTTCTAATCAAGGAGATTTTCATGAGGGAATTAACTTTGCTAGTGTTCATGATTTACCGGTGATTTTTATGTGTGAAAACAATAAATATGCGATTTCTGTTCCACTCGATAAGCAATTAAATATTGAGAAAGTATCAGATCGTGCTGCTGGCTATGGCATTCATGGGAAATCAGTTGATGGAAATGATCCAATTGCTGTATATGAGGCGATTGCTGAAGCACGAAAGCGAGGTATAAATGGTGAAGGACCTTCTCTTATTGAGACGGTTTCCTATCGATTGACGCCTCATTCAAGTGATGATGATGATAGTACCTATAGAGCGAAAGAAGAAGTAGATGCAGCAAAAAAAATTGATTCGATCATAACATTTGGTTCATATTTAAGGGAAACAGGTATTTTATCTGACGAAAAAGAAAATGAAATCCGTGCAAAGCTCCGCCGTGAGATTGACGAAGCGACTGAATATGCGGAAAAAGCCCCCTTTGCAAAACCAGAATCGATGATGAATCATGTATACGAAGAGGAGTGATCATATGCCGGTAATATCTTATATTGAATCGATTACTCGAGCTATGAAAGAAGAAATGGAACGAGACGATAACGTTTTTATTCTAGGTGAAGATGTTGGAAAACGTGGTGGAGTTTTTCGAGCGACTAATGGTTTATATGACCAGTTTGGTGAAGACCGTGTAATAGATTCTCCCCTTGCTGAATCAGCTATTGCAGGAGTGGGCATCGGAGCAGCAATGTATGGGATGCGTCCAATAGCTGAAATGCAGTTTGCAGATTTTATTATGCCTGCTTTTAATCAAATTGTTTCAGAAGCGGCTAAAATTCGCTATCGGTCAAATAACGATTGGACGTGCCCAATTACGTTTCGTGCGCCATATGGTGGTGGCGTTCATGGTGCGTTATACCATTCGCAATCAATTGAAGCAATGTTTGCAAGTGTACCAGGATTGAAGATCGTCATGCCTTCAACTCCTTATGATGTAAAAGGATTGTTAAAAGCTGCAATCCGATCAAATGATCCAGTCTTATTTTTGGAGCATAAACGAGCCTATCGTCTCATTAAAGGGGAAGTACCTGATGAAGATTATACATTGCCGATCGGCAAGGCTGATGTGAAGAGAGAAGGGGAAGACATCACTGTCATTACATATGGTTTATGCGTACATTTTGCCCTCCAAGCTGCCGAGAATTTAAAAAAAGATGGCTATGACGCTCATGTCCTTGACTTGCGAACAGTTTATCCGCTAGATCAAGCAGCGATTATTAAAGCAGCAAAGAAAACAGGGAAAGTTTTGCTACTAACGGAAGATAATAAAGAAGGTAGTATTATCGGTGAAGTGGCAGCAATTATTGCTGAGCATTGTTTATTTGATTTAGATGCACCTATTCAACGACTTGCTGGACCTGATATTCCATCGATGCCATATGCGCAACCTATGGAGAAAAATTTCATGATAAATCCAGATAAAGTTGAAAAAGCAATGCGGGACTTGGCGGAGTATTAAGTTTTGAAATAAGGTTCTGTTAGATAGAGAGGCTAGACGTCGATCAATTTTAAATAGATAACAGAGCCATTCATGCGAGAACTGTTCGCGCCATGGAGATGAAAAAAGACTACTTCTTATGGACGGAAGAGATTGGAAGCTATGCCACGACCTCCTGGTTAAGAAAGTAACAGGCACGACCTAGGTCTTGCAGAGTAGGATGGGGATTGCCGACTCGACCATGGAACGAGGGGGTAAAAAGCTGAAACTATTTCCACGTTTTTTAGGGTAGCTTTAATATAAGGAGGTTAAATGGATGGCAACCGAAATTACCATGCCTCAATTAGGCGAAAGTGTAACGGAAGGGACCCTTACAAAGTGGCTCGTTAAAAAAGGTGACTACGTGAATAAATACGATCCACTTGCTGAAGTGATGACAGATAAAGTAAATGCAGAAGTTCCTTCGTTATATACAGGATTCATCAAAGAACTTGTCGCAGAAGAAGATGAAACAATTGAAGTTGGTGGAATTATTTGTATATTAGATGTAGAAAAAATCGATTCTAAAGAGATAATTGAAGAAGATATTAAGCAGGAAAGTCTTCAAACTTCAAGTGAAAACGAAAAGAATAAGGATGAAGATCCAGTTGAAGAATCGTCCAATAAAAAGCGTTATTCGCCGGCTGTTTTACGGTTATCTCAAGAGCATGCTATCGATCTTAATCAAGTAAATGGTTCTGGTCGAGGTGGAAGAATAACGAGGAAAGATCTGTATTCGATCATTGAAAATGGTCAGGTTCCAAAAGCGGAAATAACCGAAGAAATTTCACAATCACGAAAAGAATCAACATCTAAGCCAATTATATCAAAGGGACGTACAGACGAAATCCCATTGAGTAGTGTGAGAAAAACAACAGCGCAAAATATGGTGAAGGCAAAGCAGGAAGCTCCACATGCGTGGATGATGATTGAGGTAGATGTGACAGAAATCGTACGCTTTCGTGAAAAGGTTAAGACGGAGTTTTTAGAAAAAGAAGGTATGAAGTTGACCTTCCTCCCATTCTTTATGAAGGCAACGATTGATGCATTAAAGAAATATCCAGAAGTGAATGCTAAATGGGCTGGAGATAAAATTATTCGTCATAAAGATGTTCATTTATCCATGGCCGTGGCAAACGAAGACGAACTGTTTGTTCCAGTCATTCGCCATGCGGATGAGAAAAATATCAAAGGTCTTGCACGTGAACTTGCAACAATTTCAAAGAAAGTTCGTTCAAACTCATTGAAACAAGAGGATGTGCAGGGAGGGACATTTACACTTAATAACACAGGATCATTTGGATCAATTCAATCACAACCAATTATAAACATGCCACAAGCGGCGATACTAACTGTAGAATCTATCGTAAAGCGACCTGTTGTATTAGATAACGATGCAATTGCGATTCGTCATATGGTGAACTTATGTCTCTCTTTAGATCATCGTGTACTTGACGGACTAATCTGCGGTAAGTTTATGGCACATATTAAACAATCATTAGAGAATATGAATGAAAAAACAGTGACCATATAGTAATGTACGAGAAGTTTAAATAGACTAATTTTAGCCGATGGAACCAAGTTTACTTTAGTGAGCTGTGGTTTCATCTTTTTTTAATTTTATTTGAATGTATGGAAAAAAGAAAAGGAGAGGGTGCCCCACAAAATAAAGAGCTATCTTATTCATGTTTTTCGAAAACCTGTGCAGACTAATCTGAAAAGGAGGCATATGCCATGTCAATTTTAGGATTAGTTGTATTAAGTCTACATATGATTACCACACCGGTATCGGCAGACATATTGGTAGAAGATAGTGAAGAAAGTGTTCAAGAAGGTGTTACTTCGCAGTGTGTTGATTACCATGTAAAGACTCTTCAACCGCATTTAATTTATTATCTTGAACTAGTTGTCGAGAAACATAGACCTGACTTATTAGAAGAATGGAGAGAAATTAATAGTGAAAGAGAAGCAATTAATAAAAAATTAAAAGAATATAGTAAAGAAAAACAAAAAGACTTATGTGAAAATATATCAGAGGATTGGTATGACAAACATGCAATAGTTCAAGAACATTTTTTGACAGCAGTAACAGAACGCGAAGCAGAGCAAATAAAAATTAACATACAGCATATATTAACATTGAAAAAAAATTGGAATGCAGAAATGAAAGAAGTGATAAAAGGAGAAAATTAATTATCCAATCGTAATCATTATTATTTACAAAGCTGAATATTTACGATATAATCCGTAATGTATTGTTAATTAAACCGTAATGATTACGAAAGGGGAAGCTGTATGTTTAAGAAAATATCTATTATCTTTGCCATGATGCTCGTATTGAGTGTATTTATGGTTGCTTGTGGGAATGAAAATGAAAACGAAAACGAAAATGAAACAGAGACAAGCACCGAGGAGAACAATAATCAAGAAGAAAACGAAGAAGTCACTGAGGAATTAGAAACAGTGACAGTTAAGACAACACTTTATCCAATTGAAAATTTTACTAATCGTATTGGTGGAGATCATGTGCAGGTCGAAAATATCGTGCCAATCGGTGCTGATGCGCACACGTTCGAACCTACTGCGAACCAAATGATAGAAGTTGCAGAAGCGGACTTATTTATCTACAATGGTGCAGACTTTGAAGGGTTTGCTGATAGCATCATAGATGCAGTGGCTAATCACGATGTGATGGTTCTAGAAGCCACAGACGGATTAGACCTTATTGGTTATGATCATGATGACCACGGACATGAAGAAAATGATGACCACGACCATGATCATGGAAACAACGATGAACACAATCATGATCATGGAAACAACGATGATCACGATAATGATCATGGAAACAACGATGAACACAATCATGATCATGGAAACAACGATGAACACAATCATGATCATGAAAACAACGATGAACACAATCATGATCACGACCATGAACATAACGATGATAATCATGGACATGAAGAAAATAATGACCATGGACATAACGATGATGGTCACGATCACGATCATGACCATGGTGACCAAGATCCACATGTTTGGTTAGACCCAATTATCGCAATCGACTATGCAAACAATATCAAGCATGCTTTAATTGATTTACGTCCAGAGGGAGAAGAAGAATTCACAGCGAACTTTGAAGAGTTGAAATTAGAACTTGAAGAGTTAGATGAAGAATTCCAAACAATGGCTGACGAAAAAGTGAAAGATACAATTATTGTTTCACATGCAGGGTACGGCTATTGGGAGAACCGTTATGACATCCATCAAGCTGGAATCGCAGGATTATCGCCAACAAACGAGCCTTCGATACAACAGATTCAATCAGTTATCTCTTTGATGGAGGAGAACGATCTCAATTATGTAATGTTTGAACAAAACATTCCGACAAACTATGCTGAAACCGTCCGTGAAGAAGCTGGAGCAGAAGAATTGTGGATTCACAATTTGGAAGCATTAACAGACGAAGATATAGAGAATGACGAAGACTATTTTAGCTTAATGAGACATAATATTGAAATGTTAGAACAAGCACTTCAATAGAAGCCTAACAGAGCACCTATTCTAATGAGTAGGTGCTTTTTCAAACGAAATGTTGGTAAACAAGATATATAAGTTGTAAAATAGAGATACAGTCTAACAAGAAAGGGTGTCTGTTTGTGGAATTTCAAATGTTTATGAATGATGTGGTGGAAGCTGCGCGTAACGATATGGTTGAAGCAGGTTATCAACAGTTAACAACTCCAGAAGAAGTGGAGGAAGTATTTAAGAAACCTGGTTCAACACTGGTGTTAGTTAATTCAGTGTGTGGATGTGCTGGAGGTATCGCTAGACCTTCTGCATCCTACATGAAAAATTATCAAGTGCAAGCTGATAATTACGTGACTGTATTTGCAGGACAAGACAAAGAAGCAACAGAAAAAGCGCGTTCATACTTTACTGGATATGCACCATCGTCTCCGTCATTTGCATTACTTAAAGATGGAGAAATTAAAATGATGCTAGAGCGCCATGAAATTGAAGGACACGAACCAATTGAAGTCGTTCAGAAGCTTGAACAAGGCGTTGATTCTTACTTTAAATAAATTTTAGGCGTCTTTATAGAAAGATTGAATGAAGGGGTAGTGGATGCTACCTCTTTTTTATGCTATAATTTTTAATGCACTATTTTAATTATTTACATAGAAGAAGAGGAGTGTTACGAAGTGAATGAATTGTATAAACAAATTCATGAATATCTAAAAATGGAAGAAGAAATTCCTTTTGACGAATTCGAAAAATATTATAAAAAAGTTATTGCTCATTTCAATGACGATGCAGAGGAATTTGATGAGGATGCGTTATGGAAAGCATTATTTATCTCGGAAAATGTGATGTCAAATGCGGAAGGTCGTTCAAAAGTTGAAAAGGGACCTAAAGTAAAGAAGAAATTTGCTAAAATGGCAGACAGATTAAAGTTATGGGCTCAGAATTTTGCAAGCCGCCTTGGTGAAATGGGATATAATCAAGATCAAATGAATGAACGGTTTGAGAAAATGTTTGAAGATGAAGTGAACGAATCATAAAAATTCTAATTTAGGATTGATTTTTTCATTTAATATTGTTATACTCCTATAGTGCGGATGAAAGCATTCCGCATTTATTTGCGCCCGTAGTGAAATGGATATCATACGAGATTTCGGCTCTCGCGTTCCGGGTTCGAATCCTGGCGGGCGCACCATACTTATACATACAAACCTTTAGCTTATTGGCTCAAAGGTTTTTTTTGATTTTAAGCTCAGTTTATCGCATATCAAATTGAAAATATAAACGTCTCTGGAAAATAAGCTAGTAGTATTTCGTAGTCATGCTATTTTTAAGAATAAATAGATAATAAAGTCACATGATATGATAGGATGATAAGAATAAAACTACTTGAAAAGAAATGATAGACCTCATAATATATAGAGGAGCCCATTGGACACACGTGAAGATGGCTCGCCTTTCAATAAAAAGAAACAGGTGAATATATTGTTTAAAATAGGACACAGAACTTTAAAAACAGCATTAGGTGCAACCTTAGCAGTTGCAATTGCGCAAGCTCTTCAATTAGATTTTTTTGCTTCAGCGGGGATCCTAACTGTTTTATGTGTGCAAAAAACGAGAAGAAGTTCCATACAAAGTTCTTGGGCACGATTTTTAGCCGCGATTATTGGCATCGTATTCGCAGTAGCTATTTTTGAGTCACTTGGGTATCATGCTCTTTCAATAGGGATTTTGACACTACTATTTATTCCAACAACAGTTGCCTTGAAATTGCAAACTGGAATTGTCACGAGTATAGTAATTATTTTTCATATTTATACTGTTGCAGACTTAAGTATTTCTCTGTTACTAAATGAGGTAGCATTGATTACAATTGGAATTGGAGTGGCATTGCTTATGAATTCATATATGCCAAGTCAAGAAAACCACCTGGAAAAACTCCAGCAGCAAATAGAAGAATATTATGCGACAATTTTTCATGAATTTGCCTATTATGTTCGTTATGGCGATAATAACTGGGATGGAAGTGAGATCACAAAGTCGGAAGCTCTTTTGCGAAATGCAAAAAATGGAGCGTTACAAAATTTAGAGAATCATATTATGAGATACGAGGATGTTTATTACCATTATTTTAAAATGCGTGAAAAACAGCTCGATATCATTGAGCGTATGATGCCACTTCTCACATCGATTGATCAGCATGTGAAACAAGCAGATATGCTGGCTGACTTCATGGAAGAGTTAAGTGAGGGGGTTCATCCAGAGAACACTGCCCATATATACATAAATAAATTAGAGTCTCTTCAAGATTCATATAAGGATATGCCGTTACCTAAAACAAGGGAAGAGTTCGAGGCTAGGTCAGCATTGGCTCATCTTGTTAGAGAGCTAGAACAATATTTAGTAATTAAACGGCAGTTCAAGACGACAAGAGAGTATAAAGTGTTTCGTGAATAGATATAACAAATAAGGCAGATGATATGGGAAAAGAGATGGAGTGATCAGCAATGCTCGCAATCTTGCTTTCAATCCTTTCCATTGTTTCACCTATTTGGCCCTTAGGCGTCAATCCATTAGAAGGAGATCCTTATGTGATAGTTAGTTTGTCTTCTCACCAACTTGCATATATTAATGATGGAGAAGTGAAGCAAGTATTTGACGTGGCTATTGGAAAAAAGGGAACCGAGACTCCTGAAGGTGAATTTAATATTGTAGTAAAAGCGATCAACCCATATTATCGTAAGTTGGATATTCAAGGAGGAGATAAGGATAACCCTTTAGGTACGAGATGGATTGGCTTTGATGCAGAAGAAACCGATGGGCGTTTATATGGGATTCACGGGACAAATCGACCTTCTACTGTAGGTTATAGCATATCAAACGGGTGTGTTCGTTTAATTAATTCCGATGTAGAAGTATTATTTGAAGAAATTCCTCTTGGAACAAAGGTGCTAGTAACTTCTAAGGGCGATTCATTTGAAGAACTAGGAAAGCACCATGGGGCTATAAGTGAATGAAAAACAAGAAGGACAGCCAAAAATTATGGCTGTCCTTTCTTTCTTATGCCAGTTTATAGGGATATTCCCATAAACACAGTTCCTAAAAACATGACGATAATCATCATATATACGATGGCTTTACGAAATTTACGGGGCATGTGATTTCCCTCCTCTTACTTATCTATCTTCTATTTTAAAGGTTCTTTGCCTAATTTTCAAGAGGAAGACTATGGGGAGGTTAGGAAATAAATGATTTATATAACGAATGTTCGAGGAGTAAAAAGGATATATTGTAATACGCCTTCAAAAACTCTTGTATATCTCATCCTACAGCTGGTTAGGAAGATGTACTTCTTAGGCTACTTATGTCCTCGTAAAAGTGTTGTTGTGATTTTACCGATGGAACAGTTGGAAGGGGGAGTCTCTATGATCGATGAATATAAACAATCTTATCGAAAATGGCAGGAGCAAATTCGAAAGCAAATATTCAAACAATCAGAAAGGAAAGTTGCCTTTTACACGTCATCAAAAATACCGTTAGAGTGCACTTATTTCCCAGAAAAAATTGATGAAAATTACATGGGAAGGTTAGGGTTCCCTGGAGATTTTCCTTTTACTAGAGGGATTCGTGCAACGATGTATCGAGGAAAACGTTGGACGATGCGCCAATACGCTGGGAGTGGATCTGCCAAAGAGACAAATGAACGATTCCGTTTTTTAACAGATCAAGGACAAACGGGCCTCTCTGTTGCCTTCGATTTGCCGACGCAAATAGGTTATGATTCTGATGATATCATGGCGCTAGGGGAAGTAGGGAAAGTGGGGGTTGCAATCGATTCGTTAGAAGATATGGAAATATTGTTTGATCATATCTCACTTGATAAAGTAAGTACTTCTATGACAATTAATGCCCCAGCAACTGTTTTACTAGCAATGTATATCATTGTTGCAGAAAAACAAGGAGTAAAGAAAGACCAGATACGTGGAACAATTCAAAACGATATTTTGAAAGAATATGTTGCAAGAGGGACATATATTTATCCACCTAAAGCTTCGATGCGTCTGATAACAGATATATTTGAATACTGTTCTGATCATGTGCCTGCATTCCACCCGATTAGTATAAGTGGTTATCATTTTCGTGAGGCAGGTTCGACAGCAGTACAAGAGCTAGCTTTTACTTTATCAAATGCGATTGCATATGTTGAAACAGCATTGGAATCTGGAATAGATATTGACAAATTTGCGCCAAGGATTACTTTCTTTTTTAATGTACATAACGAGTTATTTGAAGAAATCGCGAAATTGAGAGCTGCTAGGAGAATGTGGGCTAAAATCATGAGAAATGTTTTTCTTGCTCAAAATCCAAAGAGCTGGCAGATGCGTTTACATACGCAAGTAGCCGGATCTACGTTAACCGCGAACCAACCAGAAAATAATGTCGTGAGAGTTTGCTTACAGGCGCTAGCAGCAGTATTGGGTGGAACGCAAAGTTTACACACAAATGCACAGGATGAAGCAGTTTCTTTGCCGACGGAAGACTCAGCGAGTATGGCTTTACGTACGCAACAAATCATTGCACATGAGACGGGTGTTTCGGATACGGTAGATCCCTTAGGTGGATCCTATTTCATAGAAGCGTTAACTGATAATTTGGAAACGGAAACACGGAAGTACATGGATCGAATAGAAGAAATGGGTGGAGCGGTTGCTGCTGTTGAGAATCAATATATGCAGCGGGAAATTCACCGATCAGCATACGAGACGCAACAACGGTTAGAAAATGGAGAAGATATCGTTGTCGGAGTGAACAAATTCAATGGAGGCGATGAACAAAAAACGCGTATTCCTAAAGTTGATGAGGAATTTGTTATAGATCAAAATAAAAGGCTGCAGCAGATTCGTAAACAGAGAGATCAAGAAAAAGTGAACATATGTCTTAATAATATCAAGCATTCTGCGAAGGCAATGGATAATATCATGTATCCAATCATGGAAGCGGTGAAAGAGTACGCAACGATCGGAGAAATTTGTAATGCTTTAAGAGACGTTTTCGGAGAATATAATAATAGTGGAGGTGAGTAGTATGTTGATTCGCGTGTTGATTGCAAAACCAGGATTAGATGGACACGATCGTGGTGCATTGATTATTTGTCAAGCATTAAGGGATGCTGGAATGGAAGTAGTTTATACGGGAATTAGACAAACACCTAAGCAAATTGTCCAAGCAGCGATACAAGAGGGTGTAAATGTGATCGGGTTGTCCAGCTTGTCGGGTGCGCATAATTTTCTTTTTCCAGAAGTTCTAAAGGAACTATCGGCAAGAGAAAAAGGGGGTAATATCTTGATTTTTGCTGGTGGAGTAATTCCTCTCGAGGATATTGAGTTTTTTGAAAAAAACGGTATTGTAAAAATATTCACATCAGGTTCGTCCACAAAAATGATAGCACTTTATATTAAGGAAACTGTTGAGGAACATCGACGTACTTTACAAGGCGAAAACATCCTAATGTAATTGTTCAAGAGCACAGTCGTTTAATTGGGATATACAGAAAATGTTTGCTACAATGATCAATATGATTACATGCTAATGGAGGAAATATTTGATGATAAATGAAAAACGATTAATCGACAGTTTTATTGAATTGGTGAAAGTTGATTCTGAAACACGCTATGAACGAAGAATCGCAAATGTGTTAACCGAAAAATTTAAGGATCTAGGACTTATTGTGAAGGAAGACGATTCAACTTCTATAACCGGACATGGGGCAGGAAATCTGATTTGCACTTTAGAAGGTAAGGGGAAAGTTGATCCGATCTATTTTACGTCTCACATGGATACCGTTATTCCCGGTAAAGGAATTGAGCCATTTATAGAAGAAGGATACATAAAAACAGATGGATCAACAATTCTTGGAGCAGATGATAAAGCTGGATTGGCTGCGATGCTGGAAGCTGTTCAAGTATTAAAAGAAAACCAAATTGAGCATGGAACGGTTCAGTTTATTATTACGGCGGGGGAAGAATCTGGACTTGTCGGTGCAAAAGCACTTAATCCTAAAGATATTATAGCAAAATATGGTTATGCATTAGATAGTGATGGTAAGGTTGGCAGTATCATTGTTGGAGCTCCAAATCAATCGAAAGTTAAAGCAGTTATTTATGGTAAAACCGCCCATGCTGGAGTGGCTCCAGAAAAAGGTGTGTCTGCGATTACTATTGCTTCGAAAGCTATTTCACAAATGACGCTTGGCAGAATCGATGAAGAAACGACAGCAAATATTGGTCGATTTGAAGGAGGCAGTCAAACGAATATTGTCTGCGATCGTGTAGATATTTTAGCGGAAGCTCGTTCACTTGTCCCTGAAAAAATGGAAGCACAGACAAAAGCAATGAAAGAAGCCTTTGAATCAGCAGCTACTGCGATGGGAGGAGAAGCGGATGTCACTATTCAAGTTGCTTATCCAGGCTTTAAACATGAAGAGGATGACCATCTTGTTGCAGTTGCGAAGGAAGCAATGGCATCAATTGGTAGGACAGCGATGTTGAAACAATCTGGGGGCGGAAGTGACGCTAATATTATTGCAGGGCACGGTATTCCTAGTATAAACTTAGGGGTTGGCTATGAAGAAATTCATACGACAGATGAAAAAATACCTGTAGAGGAATTGATTAAAACGGCAGAGCTTGTTGTTGCCATTGTAAGAAGAGTAGCTAAGTCATCATAGAGATTAGAAAAACTTAGCTTGTCGCCAAGTCCTTCATGGCGAAGCCTTAGTTTATCTTATACTTTAATCCTTTAGCGAAGTTATACATTCTTAAAGTACAAAAAAGAAAACACCTGGGTGTTTTCTTTTTTGCTAGGAATTAGCAGAGTTATGGAGTAGTGTTGTTATTTCAAAAAAGTTTAGCGTAAGTCACTTCAGTCTGCTATTGGAGCAGACTGGCACGCGCTGGCGTTCCAAATTCCATAGATTCAAGAATACTTTCTTCTGAATAACCTGTTTTATATGATAGTTGTTCAATCGTTGGTGATGGCCATTCGTTCTTTGCATAATCAGTCAAAACTTTGACAACAATTAATAGAATAAAGTGGTGGTTAGGAGTGGCGTATTCTCGGACAATTTGCGTCATTTTTTGACCGCCTTTCCATTTAATTAATTTCTATCATATCATATTTTACAAATATTATGTATTTTTTGACTTGTGTTAAATCATGAAAAAAATGTCTACTTATATGATATATAATGACTTTTTTATTTTATCTTGGTCAAAAGATAGATTTTAAGATGAAAAACAGTCATGATAAAAGAAAAGGATTTATTAGAGGGTGTTTGGCATGGGAAAATCCCGAATAATCTTTCACGTCGATATGAACAGTTTTTATGCGTCGGTAGAGGCTGCATATGACCCTAAACTTTTAGGGAAACCTCTTGCGATTGCAGGTAATGCCAAAGAACGTCGCGGCATTGTAGTGACAGCGAGTTATGAAGCACGTGCAAGAGGAGTGAAACCGCCGATGCCTCTTTGGGAGGCGAAAAAGGCTTGTCCTGATTTAGTCGTAAGGGAACCAAATTTTGATCGGTATCGACTAGCTTCTACGCAAATGTTTCAATTATTATATGAGTATACTCCGCTCGTTGAACCTGTATCAATTGATGAAGGATACATGGATGTAACAAATGTGAAGATAGATTTTCCACCTCTTCAATTAGCGAGTCACATTCAAAATAGGATAAAAAAAGAATTGAACTTACCTTCCAGTATTGGTGTGGCTCCAAATAAGTTTTTGGCAAAAATGGCGAGCGATATGAAAAAACCAATGGGAATTACCGTTTTACGAAAGCGGGAGATTTCAAATATATTGTGGCCAATGAAATGCGTTGAAATGCACGGGATTGGTGGAAAAACAGCTGAAAAACTTGAGAAAATTGGTATATATACAATTGGAGATGTGGCAAATGCCTCCCGTGATCTCTTACATCGGAAATTAGGAGTAAGTGGTATTAAAATTCATGAACGGGCCAACGGGATTGATTTACGTCTAGTAGATCCTGATGCAGTCAATGAGTTTAAAAGCATAGGCAACTCGACAACTTTACCTGAAGATACGATAAGGACGGAACGTGTTAGGAAAGTACTTATGAACTTATCTGATTCAGTGGGACGAAGGTTGAGAAAAAAAGATGTATATGCAGGGAATATCCAATTGACAATTCGCTATCATGATCGAAAAACGATAACTAGATCAAGTAAATTAGAATCACCAATAAATACCCATCATGATATTTTTGAGGCAAGTTGGCGACTTTGGGAAAAGTATTGGAATGGTGAACCTGTTCGACTTTTAGGGGTAACAGGGATGGAATTAGTGGAAAAGGGTCATGCTTACAAGCAATTAGATTTATTCTCTTATGAAAAAGATGATAAAGAATATCGACTGAGTGGCATCGTTGATCAGTTGCGAAACAAGTATGGGGAAAACGCCGTATTGAAAGGAACTCAACTGAGCGAGGCTGATCGTAGCGATCAATTGCGGGATAAGAAAAGTAGGGGAACGAGTCTCGAAAAAGATTTTCTTCGAGATGGATTGTTTGATGAAGAGTAGTCGCTTAAAGGCTTTATATATTTAAGCAAAACTACTGTTTTGGTTTATAAATATGAGAATAAATTTCTTACCATGTCCTTTTCAATAGGGATATGTTTTTTTGTGGAGTTATGTGAGTTAATTTCATCATCTATATTATGGAAAATAGGTTTATTTTTCACAGGATATTGCGCAATCGGCAATAGGAAGTAGCAAAACAGAGGTGAACGGATAGCAACAATAATAACAAATTCATATCCATCGTTTAGACTATCGTTTCACCCTCAACATTTACCTCGTTCGAGCCGATAAAGTAGATAATAGCATGAATGGGAGGAGATTTTTACCCATGGAAATTCAAGGGCAACAAGTAAATGTTCAATCTAAAACGAACGAACGCCCTCTACAAATGAAAGAGGGCGAAGTATATAGAGCTCGAATAGAATCACGTATTTCCGATCGAGAAGCAATAATTTCAGTTCGTGGACAAGAAGTAAAAGCAACATTTGAGGGGAAAGTACCAGATCGCGATCGTGTTAGCGTTCAAGTACAGGAAAGGTCTGCTGAAGGTGTGCGAGTTCGCGAAATTCGCGGTGAGTCACAGCAGAGGAATGGCGGGGCTAGTGGGAGAGAAGGCCAGTCAGCAGAGCGAGTGTTAAGAGACTTGGGTCATCGTCAACCTAGTAATGAGTTGCGCCAGGCGACTCAACGAATGATGGACCGCGGTGTACCACTTACGAGAGAAACAGTGAATGATTTAAATAGATTTCTAGAGTCAGGCCGTGGGACGGAGAGCCAGCGAACACAAACGGTAAACGTCATGGCACAAAAGCGATTAGAACCAACTGGAAACCAGATTCGCGCTGTTCATGAGGCGTTACATGGGACCAAATTATCCGATCAAGTAAAAGAAATTGCTCGAGATGTTCCACGTACAGAAACCGGAAGAGAAGCTGTGCCCCGGGGAGAACGAGCCGAACAAATAAGAACGTCGGAGCGTGCTGTACCAACGAGGGCAGACATAAGCCGGGCGATTGAACAGATCCGAACGGACGCAGGCAGCGGTCGAGACGTAAGAGAACAAGTGCTACAAGTAAGAGAGCAAATCAATCGATTGGGAGATAGAGAAGTGAGAAGAGAGTTGACGGAAGCGTTAAGGTCAGCCGAACGTGGAGAGAGAGTTGAGTCTGGAAGAGAAACAACGATCCGTGGAGAGCGTCCGATACCAGTACCTGTAAGGGTAGACTCAGCAGGTCGAGAGCCACTTCTTCGTGCTGTAGATCAAGTTAGGAGTGCACTTCAAACAGGTCAGAACTTACGACAGTCAATTGAGAACGTGCAACAAGTGGTTCAACGAACCGGAGACGGTGAAGCGCGGCAAATGGTAAACCAATCCTTAAGGGAAATGATTCAAGTCCAAGCTCAGTCAGGAAGAGAAGCTGCATCTGGAAGAATCCAACAATTATCGCAACAACTTAGCCAAACTCAAATTGGGTCCCAGCAAGGGGGGAATACAATTCAATCCCCTTCTCAAGCTCAAGTAACCCAAGTAGCAACTAGTGCGATCGTTCAAGCCTGGTCAACCGCCGTTCAAGATCAACCTAATTTAACAACAGCAGTTGAAGCGATTCGAAATGAGATGGATCAGCACCAACTATCTCGCCCTGTTGCAGAAACACTAGATAGAGCATTAACTCAAGCGATGTCTCAAGTTGATTCAGGAAGAGAGTTAAAAGCTCGGCAAACGGTGATGGATGCACTCAGTCAAGTGGAAAAAATGGTGTCTAGCTCGTCTGAAAACCCACAAATTTCTCAGTCTAAGGCAGAGATGCAAGAATATGTTCGAAATGAGATCGTTCAAGCGACCGGTTTAGCCTCCAAAAATATTTTGATTACGGAAGTGACGGAACGTCTTGCCCAAGCTACAGATGAATTTAAAGCGTTTCAGAGGGACTCATCTAAACAGCTAAATCGGATTGAAATAATGATCCAACAATTTAAACAAAATGCAGTTAAGCAAACGAAACCAATGCTTGATAATGTCATCAAGCAAATGGACCGGGCTATTATGAAGAGTGACTTTATGCTGTTTGCTGATATGAAAACAGAGCGGAAATTACTTGGAGCAAGTAGTCAACTTGCTGATGCAAAGAGAATGCTTGTACAAGGCAAACATTCAGAGGCAAGACAAATCGTCCGACAAGTTCAACAAACGATGAATCAAATGAATTTTCAACCATCGAATCAACGAGTACAACATGTTATCTCAGAAGAGAAACAATGGAGTGAACCTAAAACACCTGTTCATCGTTTATCACAACAAATGGAACAAACATCACGAACGATGCTTCACCAAGATGGGTCTGGTCGTCAAGTTTTTGAAGGATTAAGAGGAATTGGCTTAAATCGTGAGTCTGAACTTGCACAAATTTTTGCAGCTGGTAAAGACATGCCAACCGAAGCACAACAGCGAAACTTAAAATCTATTTTGATGCAAATGGCTCGTGGGGAAGACGAAGGCGCTAAAGGACAACAACAATCGCAACAAGCGTTACAAAACATGACAGGAAATCAGTTGCTAAATAGAAACGACACACAACAAAGCCAAATGCATTTATTTCAAATTCCACTAATGATCAAAGGGGAAAGTGAAAACCTACAAGTTTTCGTCAATTCTAAGAATGAACAAGAATCACTTGATTGGGAAAACTGTAATCTTTATTTTCATATTGATACGAAAAGTCTTGGGCCACTTGGAATTACCCTAAATGTAACCGAGCGTTCATTAAATGTAACTCTGAAGAATGACACGGAAGGTTTCGCTGAAACTGTCGAACCATTAGGTCAAAAATACATTGATCAGCTACATGAAGTCGGCTATAACGTTAACAGGTTAAAAGTTGCACCAATGACAGTGGCAAAATCAGATTCTGATTCAAACAATGAAACTGAAAAAGTGGATGAAAAGGAGAAGTTAGCGATTTTACCAATCATGACGGAGGAAGGGTTTGATTATAAAATATGATAATTTCAAAGCATTTTAACCAAGTAAATCGTAGAAAAATTAACGGCCCCTCCGCTGCTGTGATTCGGTATGATGAAGAAAAAGGGGAAGAGCCAAGAGTGATCGCTTCTGGTAAAGGTTACATTGCGGAACGAATCATGGAATTGGCTAAAGAAAATCACATTCATATGGAAGAAGATCAAATGTTACTTGAGAACCTGATCGACATGGATCTTGGAGAGAACATTCCTCCACAGCTATATGCTGTCATTGCTGAAATCTTATTATTGATAGAAGAAATCGAAAGAAATTATTAACATTTGGAGCCGGCAAGCCGATAATACGATTAGAAACAAGGATGAGCGGTTGAAAACATACACGGATGTAGCAATGTTTTCAGTGGAGGTGACAGACAAAATGATATCAAACGAAGCACTACATAAAAAAACACCGCAGGAAATCACTGCCTTACTGTATGAAGCATGTTTAGACAATTTGGAATTAGCCAAACAAGCGATGGAAACAAAAGATCTGATGGTTGCAAATCAAAAGCTGCAAAAAGCAAATGACATTCTTCATCGTTTAGGTGTAGGAATAAATTATGAAGCAGGTATCGTAGCAGACCAACTAGATTCTCTTTACAATTATCTCGCTGATCGTGTTGTACAAGCAAATTACGAAAAGGATCCAACTATCGTTGACGAAGTAATAAAAAATGTTGAACTAATAGCAACATCTTGGAATACAGCGCAAAAGAAAAATAGTGATAAACAGCCGAAAGCAATGAAACAAAAAGCGAATGCATATGAAAAAAATATCATGTTTGAATAAAAAGGGGAGTTTTACTTATGAAAATTAATAATAATATTCAAGCACTAAACGCGTACCGAAACCTAAATCAAAATCAGAATGCTACGGCTAAAAACTTGGAAAAACTATCATCAGGCTTACGTATTAACCGTGCTTCAGATGATGCTGCAGGATTAGCCATATCTGAAAAAATGCGCTCACAAATTCGTGGTTTGAAAATGGCAGAAAGAAATGCGATGGATGGCATCTCATTAATGCAAACATCCGAAGGTGCGATGCAAGAAACTCATTCAATGCTTCAACGTATGAGAGAGTTAGCTGTTCAAGCAGCAAATGATACAAATACTACAGAAGACCGAGAGCAGATCCAAAAAGAAATTGATCAACTGAAGTTAGAAATTGATAGCATTTCTGAGAAAACAGAGTTTAACACACGGAAGTTACTTGATGGTAGCAGTGCGGTGTTGACAAGTTTTGATAACGCTATGGGAACAACTGGAATTAATGGATTTCCGAAAGTACTTGATGCCAACATTGGAACAGGAGACTATACAGTCGAATTAGAGGATGTCGTTCAATCAATCAATGTTACACAAACGGCCGCTGGAATTGGAAACAACCAAGATGACGTGAGTTTGGCCAATTTTGGTTTGCCTGGTTCTAGTGATATAAAATTTGGGGAATATACGATTTTAATTAGAGAATATGAGGCAGGAACACCAGGAACACCACCAACACCGGGTAGTGCAAGAATTGAAGTCCTAGATCCGGATGGTTTGAGCGTTGGAACCAATGTTGCGGATGTTGGTGAAGGCGGTGAAGAAACTCTTTTAGTTGGAGGATTACAAATAGATGCTACAGTCATAAGTGGTAATGGTACAGTTAAAGTTGAGCTTGAAGCAGAAGCAGATGTGACGCTTTACAAAGGCTCAGATACAGATGGTGACAGAATTCGAACAACACAAACGCTAACCTCTTCAAATGGCGTATTCAAACACGGGGGGATTGAATACCAGTTTAATGCAAACATTAGTGAAGGTGAAGAAACCTTCCGTGTAACTAACAATGCATTAGCATTTCAAATTGGTCCAAATACCAACCAAGATGTGATGATTGATATTCCTCGTATGGATGTCGTTACTTTAGGGATTGATAATATTGATGTAACAACAAATGCAGGTGCTAACGACACAATTTTTAGATTGGACAAAGCAATTAATACACTTTCGGATGCCCGTTCAAAAATGGGGGCGGTCCAAAACCGTATGGAGCACACAATTAATAACCTACAAGTGACGCACGAGAACTTAACGAGTGCGGAGTCTCGTATTCGTGATGCCGATATGGCGCTTGAAATGACGGAGTTTACTCGTAACAACATTTTAAACCAGTCAGCTACAGCAATGCTCGCACAAGCGAACCAATTGCCGCAGGGCGTACTACAGCTCCTTCAATAATGATAATATGATGAAAGGTCGCTCAATGGCCTTTCATTTTCTTTTGAATTGAATGAAATCGTCTCTATCATTTTTTTAGTGAATTCACTATAATGAAATGAGAATATTGCACGAAATGGAGGACCTCTGATGGATGTACAAAAAGTAGGGCGAACCGGCATGAATAAACTGAATCAAAAAAATGCTAGTGGTACAGAAGCGAAAGTATCGTTTCAAGAGATTATGAAACACGGAAGAGACAATGTGCAATATGAACGTCTAGGTCAACTGATGCAAAAGATAGACGACCAAGGGAAAACCTTGTCTGAATCTCGCACAGTTGATGAGCTTCGCAAGTATAAAGGGCTAGTCAAAGAATTCATGGATGACGCGGTGAAGTTAGGCCTTAGCTTAGAGGAACGAAAAGGCTTCAACCGCCGAGGTCGAACGAAAGTATACAAGATCGTCCGTGAGGTAGATCGAAAGCTCCTTGATTTAACAGATGCCGTCATCAAAGATCAGAAAAAAGGACTAGACATACTTAACATGGTCGGAGAAATCCGCGGTTTACTAGTCAACATTTACGCTTAAAAAACCTTACTAGGCTAACTGCCTTGGTGAGGTTTTTATTTCGTAATATGACTTGTTGTGGTTTCGATAGCATGGAAGAATTAAATGATTACAGTGCCTTTCACGAGAGTGACTCAGGATAAATGGAAGGAATGAAGGAGTAGCGTCCCCTTCACGAGAGGTCGACAGGATGAAGGTAAGAAAAGAGAAATTACCGTGCCTTTTTCGAGAGAGCCACAGTCTGAAAGGAAGGAACAAAGAATCAGCGTTCCCTTCACGAGAGAGCCACAGTCTGAAGGGAAGGAACAAAGAATCAGCGTTCCCTTTACGAGAGAGCCACATGCTGAAGGGAAGGAACAAAGAATCAGTGTTCCCTTTACGAGAGAGCCACACGCTGAAGGGAAAGAACAAAGAAATACCATGCCCTTCCCTAGAAATCACCATAACAAAAGTGACGAAGCTATCCTAACTAATTCTGATATGGTTCAATTTCCTTGAATATATACGTTTTCGTAGCGTTTAGTCTCGGTTGAAATTGATTAAAGGCAGCAATCGGATGAATCCGTTTTGTGTTTAGTGAGTACAGCGTTTCGCGATCAATTTTCAAACTGTAAATATATTGGTCTTCTTCATGTCCAGTCGATCGGTCTATGACTTGTTTGTACCTAGATAAGATAACTTCTTGAAGCGTAGGCAAGAAATGAAAGAAAAAGCTAGCTAAATACAATGCGCTACCACCTACCATCAATGTATAATGTTCCCAATGGTCACGTTGCGTTTTGTCTTCTATTTTCTACTTTCCAGATTTCATCACTTTAGCTTGTTTGATTGGCACTACAGCTAACAATCAAGCTCCTTTCTGGTCTCGTGTTGTTATATAGATAAGTGGGATTAGTTGTGTAGTAGTTATCCCTATCATAAAATAGATAGAATACGATGGAAAGGATGATCTTATGTTTCGCCATACGTTTTATTATAAAACAGAAATTCAACAACCAATTTCGGATGTTTGGTCTTTTTTTCAAACGAACGAGAATTTAGCAGCGATTACAGCGTTTCCGAAGATTAATATTTTGGGAGACATCAATGTTTTCGAAGGGGCAATTGTTCACTTACAGCTTGATTTCATTTTCATCAAACTGGAGTGGAAGGGCAAGATAACAAAAGTGGTAGATGAGGCTTATTTTATGGATGAGGCAGAGCAGTTACCATTTCCATTTAAGTCTTGGAAACATGTACATGCATTCAAAAAAATCACGAATGACGAAACCCGTATGATCGATCGTGTCGAGTACGAAGCGTACGTGCCACCTTTTATAGCAAACCTTGTTTTAAAAGGGATGTTTGCGGATCGAAAAAAGCAGTTAAAAAAGAAATTGGGATGAAGGGTACGGCTTATTAAGTTGCCAATTTAGCGTGCTGAGCAGTTTTGTCTTTTCAATTTTACTAAAATAAATCAAATAAAAAAACGAGTGCAAAAAATGCACTCAGGTTGTTCTAATTTAGATTAAGCACGTGATTTTTTTCGTTTATCGTGAAAATATCCATTAAGGTAAGCTAAAATTTTACTACGGGGAATAATACCCATAAAAGCCCCTTGTTTGTTTTCAATACATACAAAAGGATGGTTGATAGATAAAGATAATACTCTTTCAAACGGTGTTTCATCATCTACGCATGCGAAATCAGTAGTCATGAGTTCTAGTACTTTCCATTCACCTAGTTTTTCTAGTTCAATTCTTTCGAGCCCAAGAATGGAATCGAGTATCTGAGCTTTACTTATTAATCCTTTTAACCTATACGACATATCAAGAACTGGGATAGCCGTATACCCTGACTTAACTAATACGAGTAAAGTATGCTCTAAGTTGTTATCTGGCTGAACATGAGCGACGCGTTCAGCAGGAATTAAAAAAGAGCTAATCGAGCGATTTAATACATCGGAATCTTGTAAATTAGGCATTATTATGCACACTTTCTTTATTAGATTTGACCTTCACCTATTTTCACGAACGATGATGTTTCAAACCATATAATACTCCCTCTTATAATGTTAGCGGTAGTACAGAGAAATGTCAAATTATTGTTATCGCTTTCAAGATATTTTATGTCCCTTTTTGGTGTTGTGCTTGTTTCATTGTTTAATCCACTTTACTAATAGACATACTGATAAAAAGGAGTTGATCCGTATGCATAGTAAACAGACGGTACAGTATTTTTGTGAAAAGTATTTATCAGGAAATTGTTATTTTTTTAAACAAGAAATGATCACCTCTTCTTCTTGGAATGACTTGGATTCTCTACAGTGGGGAAGAAAAAGGCCAATTTCAAGTCAGACTTTCCAGTTACGAAAAAAGCAAGGATATAAATGCTATACACTCCAAGTGAACAGGTACCCAGCAAAGGTGTTGCCTTTCAGATAAAATTCCTACATATAAAAAAGTATTGTGATATAAGAAAGGAGGCTGTTCATACAGCCTCGACTTACACTTAGTCTAACCAAAAATTTTCAGGGTTTTTGTCTATTTCTGATTTTATGATCTGTGATGAAGGTACGATTTTAATATTATTTTTTATATAATAGGATTGAGCTTTTTTAATAGCTTGAAAAGTATCTAATCCATAAATGCCAACATGACCAATTCCAATGACAGTTTGATCTTTGTCAGCCAAATCGGCTAATTTGATCGCCATTTCATACACATGCCCTTTAGAAGAAAGCGTATTATCAAGGAATAGATCTCTATTGGCTGATGGGACCCCGAGCTTTTCTGCCACTGATGTTATACAGGAATTGGGATTTGTCCCACTATCCACGAAATAAAGATTATGATCTTTCGCTACTTCGAGAATTGTTGTAATTATTTCTTCATTCTCGACAATTTTAGATCCCATGTGCTGATTAATTCCTTTAGCATGTGGAACATTTTCAATCGCTTCTTCTACGCGATTGCGAACTTCATCAAGACTTAAATCAGCTGTGATTGGTTTTGGACCAAGCCATGATTTCTTACCTTTTTTCGGCTCCATAGGAAGGTGAATGATCACTTCAAATCCTCGATCATTTGCTGTGTTAGCAATATTAGTTGACTGCTCCAAGAAAGGCATTATCGCAACGGTGATTGGAATGTTGCTGTCTAAAAACGCCTCTGTCCCTTTACCAACACCACCGAAATCATCAATAATAATCGCTACGTTTCGCTCTGGTTCTAGAGTGTTTGAAGCTTTAACGGAAGGATCAAAAACAAAGGCGACCAAGTAAATAAAAGTCATAAACATGACAAACGTGCTTCTGTAAATTTGGGATCGATTGAGCATATTTTTTTCCTCCTTCTTAATCAAATGTATCCTTAGTATGCGAATAAAAATTAAATCCATGAAAAAAACCACCGAAAAATTCGGTGGTTTCATTATTTTCGCATTTTAAAGGCTGCATTTAACTGACCACGAAGCATTTTATCACGTACATCTGATTTTTTCATTTCTTCCTTACGAATCTCAAAAGTTTGCATACCGTCTTCCATTTTGTTTGCTATATCTACTAATCTTTCAACATCAGCAAACGAATATTTTCTAGTACCACCTTTGCTTCTTTCAGGATAAATCAATTTACGTTCTTCATAATATCGTATTTGACGTTCTGACAAGCCTGTTAACTCACTTGCTATACCGATACTAATCACTTTTTTATCTTTGTAAGTAGTTGTCAAACGAAACCCCTTCCTTCTTCAACTTCTTTTTCCATACTATATCATGGAACGAAAAAAAAGTTAGGGTTTTTGTGAGATTATCTAACACAAAGAGGTTTTCATTACGTTTGCTTAGTATAGTGATTATTCACTTCTATGTCGCCGTTTTAGTTGTCAATAAGCTTTTTTTCAATTAATTGTTTCAACTCCTGTACCTCTTTTCGAAGTTCAACTACTTCTTCATGGGTATTTTCCACTTCATCTTCAGCAGAATCTGCTTTGTCGACATTATTGACAATAACACCGATGAAAAGGTTAAATACAACAAACGTACCTACCAACACAAAGGCGACGAAATATATCCATGACCATGGAAGGATATGAAATATTGGCCGCATCACTTCACTAGCCCAAGACTCAAGTGTAACAACTTGAAAGAGAGTTAATAACGAAAGTTGGAGGTTCCCAAAGTATTCCGGTGAGACTTGTTGGAATAGCATAGTTCCAATAACCGCAAATATATAAAAAATAATACTCATTAGCAGCATAATGTTTCCTAATGCAGGAATTGTCATAACCAAAGCGTCAACAAGTTTACGCAAAGAAGGGATAACAGATATCGCACGGAAAACTCGTAGTACTCTTAAAATACGTAACACGGTGACGAAATGGGCGCCCATGAAAATATGACCCGCTGCTACGATAATGAAATCAAACCAATTCCAAGAATTTTTGAAAAAATCTCTAATAGTTGGTGCAGCTAACAGCCTAAGTGCAATTTCAACAGTGAAAATCCAAAGTAAGATTTTATCTGTTGTCCAAAAAAAGGATGTGTATTCCGAATAAAGATTAGGATAAGTCTCCATACCAACGATGATGGCATTAATCATGATTAATATAATAATCGAACTAGTAAACCAACGACTCTCGACTAATTGACCTAGTTTTTGTTTCCAAACTGGTAGATTTTTTTGTTTTCGCAAAGTAAATACCTCCAACGATATTTGAGATTGAGTTAATTGCAAACAGATCATTTATTGTGCAAGATTCTATCTTTTCGACTACCAAATGAAAGAGACTGCCCTCATTATAGCTAGGACAGCCTCAAATTTCGTCAGGCTCCATTCGTTGCTTTATCATTTAATAAGATTTTTTGTGATACCTCATATGCACTTGAAAATGATAACTCAGATAATTGTCCTGTGCCTTGGCACCAATCACCTGCAAAATAGGCATTCGGTAATTTTGCGAAATGAGTTGGTAAGCCTCGTTGGTTCATCGACCACCGAACAGCTTGTAAAACTGGTTTCTTCGATGCTCTAGGAATGCTCAACTGTTTTCGCCAACCGTCAAAGTGTTTATCGTAGAACTGTTCCATCCGCAAGATAATTCTTTCATGAGCATCTGGATCATTGATTTCATCTTGACGTAGATAACCTACTGCTTGAAGCAATTGTCCTCCTGGAGGTGCTGCTTCCATGTCGTAGTAGGAAATATCGGTTATGAAAATTTGTCGATCTCTGTCAAAAATATATGTGTAGTCAGACTCAATCCGTTTTTTTAGGCCAATATCATAAAACATGACATATGTAGGTTCGTAATCTGTATAACGATCTAAATCAGCTTTGATTGGAGATTCTAGAAATAACTTTTGCAGTTCTTCGGGCGGAATCGCAAAGATAAATTGATTCGCAGAAAAAGAGTGCTTTTTCGTTTGGACTTGAGACACGAGATTTTTGTCTGTTACAATAGCTGAAACTTTTGTCTTTTCAATAATTTCTCCGCCATTTTCTTTGATGACACGTTTTAATTCGTCAATTAATACTTTCCATCCGCCTTGAATAAAGCTAACAGGGATGCTTGTTCTGAATAATCTTTTGTAATAACTAAAAAAAACATCAGATGGAATGCTATTAGGGTCTCCAGAAAAAAAGTTAGATGTTGCTAAGTTCAACATCATTTCTCTTACTGCGGGACTGATTTTTCGAAGGTCAATCCATTCTTGAATAGATAAATTGGGGTCACCTTTTTCAAATCCAAGAGTTGTAAATAACATATGATAGGCAAATCTAAATTTATCCATACCTTTAAGTAATTTCGTTTGTAATAATCCGCCAACATTGGTTGGGATAACAGAAGTATCTTCCCCCATATCATATTTTGCTTTAAGTTGGGTGTAGTCTTCCCATTGTATATCAAGGTTTAGCTCTTCTTCTATTTTTGTTAAATAAGAGGTGTCCCTAGCATAGATGGCATGGGCGCCAAAGTTGAATTGATACCCTTTTAGTTGTATCGTCATCGCACGTCCTCCAAGTTTACCTCTTTCAAGGAGTACAACTTTCTTGCCCTGATGTGCTAAATACGCCGCGGATGACAGGCCAGCCAATCCACCTCCAACGACGACAACATCGTATTGATTCGTTTTCATTGATGATACCTCCTATGTATGTAAAACACTCTTCTAAGTTTATCATTCGGTTAGTATTCACTGTAGTTATGATGTTATCAATTATATCTTACAATGGAGTGCTTTAAAAGGGGGAGATTGAGGCGAGAGCGGAACTCTCCCTCTAATTCTTTCTCGTATATTAGAGAGGAATAAACGAAGATTACGCATTCGTGTTTCTATTGGTTTTGACAATTCCAGTGCTCTCACCTAACTCCTTTGAACGTTCGTGAGCTCGTTGAATACATTCAATCATCGTTTTTTGTAGCCCTTGCTCTTGCAGTACTTCAAAACCTGCTTCTGTTGTCCCACCAGGACTCATGATTTGTTGATAAAGCATTGCTGGAGATAATTCTTTCTTTTGCACTCGGACGCTTGCTCCGAGTAATGTTTGCGCAACTAAATCCCGTGCTAAATGTTTTTCTATGCCAATTTTGCCTGCAGCGATTTCCATTGATTCCATTAAATAATAAATATAAGCCGGTCCTGTACCAGTCAAAGCAGTCATCGCATCCATTTGTTCTTCAGGAACTTCTGCAGTTTCACCAACTAATTGAAAAAGTTGCTCGATGATGTTTCTTTGTGTTTGGGTGACCCATTTTCCGATTGCGAAAGGGGTCATTGACGCATTAACAATTGCAGAAGTATTTGGAATTGTACGGATAACAGGGACATCAATAGATGGGAAATAGTTTTCCATGCTTTCTGTTGTGACACCAGCCATCACTGAAACTAGTGGGACATTTTTTTCAATCGTATCTTTAAATCTATGTAGTGCACTTTCCCAGTCTTTAGGTTTGCAGGCAAGAATAAACAGGTGGGCGTGTTCAGTTAAGGTCTGTTGGTCGCGTGAAGTTTGAACACCAAATGTGTTAACAAGCTCTTGCAACCGAAGGTCATTGCTATGGTTTGTTACCATAATATTTTCAGGGAGGAGCTTTTTACTTTTTAACCAGCCAGTGATTAAAGCTTCAGCCATAGAACCTGCACCAATCATTGTTACGTTCATATTCATTGTTTTCCCACCTTTTCATTGATAATGACTAAGAAAATAGAGAGTCTTATAAAGTGACTCTGCCAATCTTACATTTGATGTTGAAATTTCTACCAGTATGAGCGTGGATATGGAAATTGTCAACTGTATTAATTAGGGGGCCTTGGACGATATAATGGCTAACGATATATAATGAAGATATCATAATTTTGATAAAGAAAGGGTGTTTCTTTATGTCAAGAACAATATGGACGAAGGAACGAGTAGTTATTACAGGGGCATCAAGCGGGATTGGGAGAGAAATGGCTTTGGAGGTTGCTGAAAAAGGGGCAACACCAATTTTGTTAGCTCGTTCAATAGAAAAACTAAAAGAGATATCCGAGCAAATTTGTAACAACACAGGTGTAGAGGCACCATACTATCGAATGGATGTTACTGACTTAAAAGAAGTGAAAGATACGTTTGAAACGATTTACAAAGAGTATGGGCAGATTACGACACTGATTAATAATGCAGGATTTGGGGTGTTTGATTATGTGATTGATGCTTCGATGGAAGAGGCTGAAGCGATGTTTCAAGTGAATGTTCTTGGTACGATTGCTTGTACAAAAGAAGTGCTTCCTTATATGATAAAAGATCGATCTGGTCACATCATCTTTGTTGCTTCCCAAGCGGCAAAAATTGCTACTGCAAAGGCGAGTGTATATGCAGCAACGAAGCATGCGGTATTAGGTTTTGCAAATGGTCTGAGGTTGGAGTTTCATAATGACCCGATACATATTAGTGTAGTTAATCCAGGTCCGATTCGTACGGAGTTTTTCGCGATTGCAGATGAAACTGGTCAATATGAAAAAAGAATGGCAAAAATGATGCTTGAAGCTGATGTCGTCGCTAAGAAAATTGTAAGGTTGATTAGAAAGCCGAAAAGAGAGTTGAATTTACCGTTATGGATGGGGATAAGCGCAACGTTGTATCAAGTCTTTCCAATTATCGTCGAAAAAATAGCAGGAAAACAACTAAGTCAAAAATAATAAAGTTATTTTTGACTTAGAATATAATTTTCTTGTGAATGTAAGGCCTATATTATATCGTCATATACGAAGTTAGGTAAAAACCTTGATATAACAGGATTATTCTTCAATAAAATTATAGGAATGTAACGGAATGTTCACATAGGATTTACAGAAAAGTGATGGAATTAGTGTATACTTATAATTGTAATTCAGATTAGTTATGCATTTGTTTTTAATAAGAATACCATTAAAAGAGAGGAAGTTTTTACGATGATCGTAAAAGACTTAGTAGAGACAAGAGAACTGTTGACGGAAGAGACAAATGAGAGTACTTTTGTAGTGTATGAGCGCTTTGATAATGTTGATTGTCATTGTGAAGGTCAAAACGTAGAAGAAATTGAATGTGACCCAGAAGAGCGAGTTCAAATTTTGCGTGGTGATCCAGAATCATCCGTGTCATTAAAAAATGTAAAAACCTATTTAGTAGACGAAACATTTCCTACCATTGAAGCAATAGTTAAAGATATCCGCTTAAACCATAGCGAACTTCTACAATAATATAGAACTAAAACCTCTTGGTTAAATCAAGAGGTTTTTCTTTGTTGATTTCTAGTCTATAATAACGGTAACGAGTTAAAAAAAGGGGAGAACTGTTTTGATTAACGTTTTATTTGTTTGTTTAGGAAATATATGCCGATCACCAATGGCAGAGGCGATTTTTCGCGATAGAATAACGAAAGCAGGTTTGACCGATCAGGTCGAAGTCGATTCTGCAGGAACGGGAAATTGGCACGTGGGGAAACGCCCACATGAGGGAACGATAGAAATTTTGGAGAAATATCATGTTGATCACGAACAATTATCAGCGAGACAAGTAGAGAAGACCGATTTGGAGAACTTCGATTACATAATTGCTATGGATGCATCAAATTTAGGAAACCTTCATCGTCTTAAAAACGAAAAACCATCCGGAGAAATTCATCGTTTATTAGATTTTGTTCCTGATGTGAAAACGGAGGACGTGCCAGACCCATACTTTACAGGAAATTTTGTTGAAGTATATGATTTAGTTGATGTAGGGTGTGAAAAATTACTAAGTTACATAAGAGAACAGAAAAACATCTAAATCATTGCTATGAGTGTTGAGAAACCATCCACTTATCTTGCGATAGAAATTCGAACAGTACCACAAAACGACTAAATCATATTGATTTAGTCGTTTTGTTATCAAGAATTAATATATCTACAAGAGAGGAATATCTTTATTCAGTAATACAATAAATATAGTACTCCGATCAAATGACTAAATTAAAATTACTTGTATATGGGACATCCCTAGTTGAATAACATGGTAAAAAGCAAATCGACATTGCTTGAATCATGGAAATGAGGGATGAGTTGTGTGTGGAATAACAGGATGGATTGATTATAAAGTAATGATGAATCCAAAATCTGAAAAAATAGTAAATAAGATGGCAAATACCTTGGCGAAAAGAGGGCCAGATGCTCAGACTACGTGGACCAATGACCACGTGGTTTTTGGTCATACAAGATTGACTGTTGTTGATCCAAAAGGTGGAGGGCAACCAATGACGCGTGTTGTAGGGCAACATAAGTATACAATTTGTTATAATGGCGAGTTGTACAACACAGAAGATTTGCGTAAAGAACTTCAATCACTTGGTTATACATTTCAGTCCCATTCCGACACGGAAGTATTGTTAATGTCCTATATATGTTGGCGTGAGGGGTGTGTGGAAAAATTTAATGGTATTTTTTCCTTTGCTATTTGGGATGGGCAAAGTGACCAACTATTTTTAGCAAGAGATCGTTTAGGAGTTAAGCCATTATTTCTCTATCGTTTAGACGAAGGATGGTTATTCAGTTCAGAAATAAAAGCGATTCTTGCACACCCAGCAGTTAAGCGAGAACTGGAGGATGAGGGTTTACAAGAACTTCTAGCACTTAGTCCTTCTCGCACACCTGGTCACGGCATATTTAAAGGGATGGAGGAGTTGAAAGCTGCTCATTGGATGCGGATATCCAAGAACCAAGTAGACATGCGTCGATATTGGCAAGTGAAAAGCCTCCCACACTATGATTCGATTGAAGAGACAGCAACCAATGTTCGAGAGCTCTTAAAAGATTCCGTGCAACGACAGCTTGTTGCTGATGTTCCTATCTGTACGTTTTTATCAGGTGGGCTTGATTCTAGTGCAATAACAAGATTTGCTGCAGCTTATTTCGAAGAAAAAGGAGAAGGTCCTTTAAAAACCTTTTCAATTGATTACGAAGATAATTCGAAGTATTTTAAGAAAAATAAATTTCAACCAAATGAAGATGCTCCTTGGGTAAAAGTAATGTCTGAGACTTTGGGTACTGACCACCATCGTGCAGTGATAGATCAAGAACAATTGGCCTTTTTACTGCGAGATGCAATGAAAGCTAGAGACTTACCAGGCATGGCCGATATTGATTCCTCGTTACTGTGGTTTTGTGGAGAAGTTCGAAATCAAGCGACAGTTGGCCTTTCAGGTGAATGCGCAGATGAAATATTTGGTGGATATCCATGGTTTCATGATGAAAAGAAGCTAAACAGTGACCTGTTTCCTTGGATGAATTCAGTTGGTGAAAGAGAAAATTTGCTTCAGGTTAAATGGAGGAACCGACTAGGATTGAAGGAGTATGCCAAGTTTCGGTATGCGGAAACCTTACGTGAGGTACCACAATTAGAAGGAGAAACAGGAATCGATGCCAAAAGGAGAAGCATGTTTTATGCAAACATGGTGTGGTTTATGCCGACACTTTTAGATAGAAAAGATCGCATGAGCATGGGGAAAAGTTTAGAAGTGCGAGTACCATTTGCTGATCATCGATTAGTAGAGTATGTGTGGAACATCCCTTGGGAGATGAAGATGTTAGGCGGGCGAGAGAAAGGTATCTTAAGGAAAGCATTAGAAGGTCTTCTGCCAGATGATATTCTGTATCGAAAGAAAAGTCCTTACCCTAAAACACACCACCCCACTTATCGAAAATTGGTGACATCAGCGTTGAAAGATAGGGTCGATAAAAAAGACTCCCCACTGTTTGATGTGCTGGATTATCACCAAATAAAAACTTTGGTTGAGACAGAAGGAGAATCATTTAAAACGCCTTATTTTGGGCAACTAATGACGGGACCGCAACTAATTGCTTACTTGCTTCAGCTTGATATGTGGATGACAGATTACAATGTACGGTTACCAGTTTAATAGTAATGTTCATGGGAGTGTTAACGTTCTACGCGATTAATGCATGAAAAATTCGTATCTTGTTATGTCGCGTAGGATACCTCCCTGGTTTTGCTAAATACTACAAAAATATAATATAAATACTTTCAAAATAGAGGAATTTCTATCTCCATTCTCGAATGTAATATATTGTAGTAAAATTCGAAACGGGGAGGTATATTCATGAATCTAGGAGGCTATAGGAACCACGAAGCCTGGGTTGATTTGTCAAAAGGTACAGTTGAATATCGCCAGTTGAATGAAGAAGATTTGCGCAACTATGTTGGTGCAAGGGGATTAGGCGTCAAGTACATGGTAGACAATGGAGTTTACGATGTTGAGCCTTTTTCACCGGAAAACATTCTTGCAGTAATGACAGGACCTTTGACTGGTACAAGAATTCATATGAGCGGCCGTTTATGTACAGTTACCAGGTCACCATTAACAGGAACAGTTACTGATTCTCACATGGGTGGTTGGACAGCAGCAAGGTTGAAATGGGCAGGCTTTGATAACTTAATTTTCACTGGAAAAAGTGACAAGCCTGTATATTTGTATGTTGAAGATGGAAAAGCAGAATTAAAAGATGCTAGTTCATTATGGGGAAAAGGCGTACGGCCTACCATCAAAGCATTGGAAGATCTATATGGTGAGAAAGATACGAGTGTGATGTCGATTGGACAAGGTGGAGAAAATCTGATCCGTTATGCTGGTTGGATGAATGAAGATGATCGAGCAGCAGGCAGAGGTGGAACTGGTGCTGTAGCAGGATCAAAAAATCTCAAAGCAATTGTCATTAAAGCAACACAACGAGGGAATATGCCACAACCCGCACTTCCTGATAAATATAAAACTGCTGTAAAAGCTGGTTTGAAAGCGCTTAACGAAGGGGCGTTGACTGCACCTAATAAAGGTGGTTTATCTGTTTACGGTACAAACGTGCTAATGAACATTATTAATGAGTCAGGTGCACTACCAACGAATAACTCGCAAACAACTGTCTCTGAACATGCTGAAGCAGTGAGCGGAGAAACAGTTCGAACGGAAATGCTTGTTGGTGAACCGACTTGCCATGCATGTCCTGTGGCCTGTAAAAAGGAAGTAGAAGTGACAGAAGGTAAATATAAGGTGAAAGTGGAAAGCTTTGAGTTTGAATCCGCGTGGGCACTAGGGCCAAACTGTGGATCAGGGAACAAAGAAGCGGTCGCCTTTATGATAGATCGCTGTAACGAATATGGTATTGATACGATTGAACTCGGTCATTGCTTCTCTGTCGCAATGGAAGCATATGAGAAAGGGCTTATTACAGAGCGTTTGGACTGGGGCGATGTCGATACGATGATAGAGTGGATTGAAAAAATCATTCACCGAAAAGGAATTGGTGATATTCTTGCAGAAGGTCCAGGGCGTGCTGCTGTTGCCTTTGGAAATGGTGAATTAGCGATGGTTTCTAAAAACCAATCGATTCCAGCGTATGATCCACGTGGAATTCAAGGAATTGGGTTAGGATATGCTACAAGTAATCGAGGCGCCTGTCATTTAAGAGGTTATTCGGTATCAGCAGAGATTGCAGGACTTCCAGAACCAGTCGATCGATTAGCTGTAGAAGGCAAAGGAGGATTGTTGAAAACATTCCAAGACCTTCATGCTTTTTCTGATTCATTAGATCTTTGTAAATTCTCCGCGTTTTCAGAAAATGCTGATCTATATGCGGAGCAATATACCGCAGTTGTAGGCATTGAACTGAATGCCGATGACATCATGAAAATTGGTGAGCGTGTCTACAATATAGAACGGTATTTCAACAACAAGGCTGGGTTTGTTGGTAAAGATGATAGCCTACCCGAGCGTTTCTTGAATGAAAAAGCAGGTGGAAACTCAAAAGGATCTGTTTCTCATCTACCAGAAATGCTGATTGAATACTATCAGGTTCGTGGTTGGGAAGACGGCGTCGTTCCACCAGAGAAATTAAAAGAGTTAAATATTTCAACTGTTGGTGCGTAGGAGAGGGATAGAATTTTCTTTTTGCTTCGGATTAGATATATTAACTAGACACAATGGATAAAAGACCTCTCTGCTCGTGAAACTTGCAGAGAGGGCACTTTTGTAAGGGATTGAGGTGATAAAAACAGGGAAATTCGTTTTTCACTTTTCGACTCAAAATAAAGCGAATAGCTATAAAAGATCTTTGAGAAAGACCTGAAAACACTATGTGCCATTATATGCATCATTTTTGTAAATGAGATTTTATCGTGTCTATCATTGTGTTTTGTGTTTTGACACGGGCATACCTTTTGTCATTTCCTTCTATGATCGTCCATGGAGCATGGGGGATAGATGTTTTTTGTAACATGTCTTCCACTGCAACTTCATACTGATCCCACTTCTCACGGTTTCGCCAATCATCATCTGTCAGTTTCCATTGCTTTAGATAATGCTCTTGACGTTCAATAAAACGTTCATATTGCTCATCTTTACTAATGTGGAACCAAAATTTATGAATGATATGCCCATCATCATGTAATAGCTTTTCAAACTGGTTTATTTCATCATAGGCTCGCAACCATTCTTCATTAGACGCAAACCCTTCGACTCTTTCGACTAAAACTCTTCCGTACCAAGAACGATCAAACAAAGCAATTTGACCTTTAGCAGGGAGACGGTTCCAAAAACGGTGCAAATAATGATAGTCATGTTCTTCAGATGTCGGAGCACCGATCGGATGAACTTGAAAACCACGTGGATCAATTTTTCTCGTTATTCTTTTAATGGCACCACCTTTACCTGCAGCATCCCACCCTTCAAACACAAATACACAAGGAATTTCTTTCTCGAAAATGTTTTGTTGTAAATATAATAACTCCTTCTGCGCTTTCTTCAACCTCTTCTTATATTCTGATTTTGACTCAATTCTCTTTGATAAATCAACGGATTCTAATAGCTTACTCACTGGCATCACCTCTTAGTTTATTATTGGATTTTCTTTAATCTTGACCGGGAGTTGAACCTTTTTTTGCACGGTAATGGATGGCGTTGATTTCTGCACCAATAACAAGAATGTTTCCAATAAGGAAGAACCAGACCATTAAGATAACAACGCCACCAAGACTTCCGTATGTCTCGGAATAACTGGCGAAATTACTAATGTATATAGAAAAGCCTAAAGACATCAGTTGCCATGCAATCGTAGTAAATGCGGCGCCAGGCAAGGCATATTTAAATGGAATTTTTATATTAGGTGCAATATAATAAAGCGATGCAACCACCGTAGCTATGATCACAATACTCACGGTCCAGCGAAGAATCTGGAAAAGGATTTCCGTTTCTTCTGGGAGTGTAACGATAGAATCAACAAATGCAATAATTGCATTTCCGAATACTGGAAGTATTAATGCGATAATCATCGCAACAATCAAACCGAGAGTCAAACCGGTTGATACTAATCGAGCTTTCCAAAAAGATCGTATTTCTGTTACATTGTAGGCTTCATTTTGTGCTTTAATGAACGCATTCATTCCATTTGATGCTGTCCAAATAGTGGCTATGATACCCACCGTCAGAAGTCCACCTTGAGGCACCGTAAGTATACTGACTATTTGTTCTTGGAAAATTTCTCCTAACTCTCCGGGCATGATCGCTTCAATTGCCTGAATAGCGGTGTCTGTATTAATGTTTAAATAAGGAAGAATCGCTAATAGTAAAATAAGTAAAGGAATTAAAGACAACAAATAATAATATGCTTGTGCTGCCGCCAGGAGGGGGACATTATCCTTTGAGAATTCCTTCATTAATTCTTTTAGATACCAGACCAACTTTTTCATTAAAACCACCCCAGAAATTTAATATTATTAAATGAATTTTATTTAGACATACTGTAATAGTGGAAGTAGTTTATGTAAGATAAGTCCTAAAAAATGAAAGTGACTTCTAATAACGACACTTTGTTGTAATGATTATAACAGGAATAAGGAAAAAATTGTGAGTAAAACGATAACTTAACTAATACAAGAAACTCGTTTAGAGAACAATCAGAAATATTCTTTTCGATGATGCGTTCAAGATATATTCTTATACATATATGTAATTTGAATTCATAATACAGGGTTATTCTGGACATATTAAGGAACATATATTAAGTACATACAGAAAGGAGTATTTTATGAATGCGGAAGAAGTTATTAAATTGTCATCTGCTGAAATTAGTCATTTGTGGACGACATATATGAATGATAGTGGGGGCATTTGTCATTTAGTCCATGAACTTAATATTGTTGAAGATGAAGAAATTAAAACCCTGTTACAAGATGTTTTGAATATTTCACAGTCACATATTGAAAAATTAATAGAGATATTCAATAAAGAAAATTTTCCTATCCCGCATGGATTCAAATTAGACGAAGATGTCGATGTCGATGCGCCTCGATTGTTTTCTGACGAATATGCTTTAAATTCTGTTAATGAATTTGGGAGAATGGGCCTGAATGCATATAGTGTAGCTTTGTCTACAGCACTTAGAGAAGATGTATATACTTTTTTTAGTAATTGTCTAAGTGAATCGGATGAAATAATTAAGAAATCGAATGAATTATTATTAGCAAAGGGACTGTATGTTAAATCCCCAAATCTTTCAATACCTGAGAATATTGATTATGTGGAGGATAAAAGTTTCCTTGCTGGCTTTTTCACAGATAAAAGACCTCTAATCAGTACAGAAATTACAAACTTATATACAAATTTTAAAAGAAATGCTTTAGGGGCAGCGACGATGATTGGATATAGTCAGGTTGCAGAAAATAAGGATGTCGTTGATTATATTGTGAAAGGCAAAAAAATTGCGGAAAAACATTGTGAAATTTTTGGGGATCTTTTAAAAGACAATGATCTACCATGTCCAACGATGCTGGGGGCAGAAGTGACAGATTCAACGTCCTATACGTTTTCTGATAGGAAAATGATGTATTACACTACAGTCTTAATTGCCGTTAGTATTGGATACTATGGAAGTAGCCTAGCGATGAGTCCAAGAAGGGATATTGGCCTTATGTACACGAGGCTAAGTGTGGAAATTATGAAATATGCTGATGAGGGCGCTAGAATTTTGATTAAACACGGGTGGATGGAAGAACCACCACGTTCATTGGATCGGGATGAGTTAGTAAAAAAGTAATAGTAAATGGAAGAGGATCTGCTCGATGTCATTATTAAAGTGTCGTTGTACGAAAATATAGAACTGTGAAAGACTAACCAATATGTATAGCAATATTGGTTAGTCTTTTTTCGTTTATCGAGCAATTTTTTATTCATTAAAGTAGTAGTCCAAATTGATCTAGTTTTGTCGAAAAATAAAGGATTATCATGTATTTAGACATTTTGTTAATCAAATCCAAAAACGTATACGTTAGTATAGTACTCTAGTTTTTACCACGGTGCTAGTCTTAATTAGAGTACAAAAAACCAAATAGGAGGAAGAGTATATGTTGTTTAAAAAGAAATGGAAAACTGTAGGGGCTTTGATCTTTTTACTTGTGTTAACACTAGCGATACCAATGGCAGCAAGTTCTGAAGAAAATGGACTTATTGTGACAGACATGGCTGAAGTTAATGCTGAACAATTGGTTGAGAGTTTACTAGGTGGTAGTGTTGAGGTTGTTGATATCAATCTAATTAATGTCGAAGAATCAGCAGGTTATTTTACGGGAGGTGATGGCATTATTGGCTTTGATCAGGGTGTTATTTTGAGCACTGGTTCCGTACATAATGTCGTCGGGCCGAATACATCCAATTCAATCTCATATACAACAGGTTTAGATGGGGATCCTGATCTAGATGAATTAATTCCTGGGAACACTTTAGATGCTACAGTTCTTGAATTCGAATTTATACCTCAGACTGATTATATAACCTTTGAATATGTATTTGCATCTGATGAATATAATCAATATGTTAACTCTAATTTTAATGATGTTTTTGGTTTTTATATAAATGGAGAAAACGAAGCATTGATTCCTGGAACAGATATTCCTGTTTCCATTAACAATGTTAATGGAGGTAATCCGTACGGGACAGATGCTTCAAATCCTGAATACTTCAGAAATAACTCGCGATCAGATCCCGGTCCAGCAACAATTAACACTGAGATGGACGGGCTTACTGTAGTTCTTACTGTTGAAGCAGAAGTTGCTGCAGGAGAGGTGAATACTATTAAAATGGCGATAGCGGATGTAGTTGACAGACAATATGATTCGAATGTATTTATTAGAGCGGGAAGTTTTACAGACCAAAAGGCCCCACCGACGTTTCCGTTTGGAGAATGTCTATCAGGTGATTGTACAGTTGCGGATGAGGATTTGACCATTGAACCTGTATGTACAGAAGAAAAAGGAGTCTATGGATGGGTAATTAACAACCCTAATGATGAAGATATTGAAGTGAAATGGGGTCTTAATTCTGAAGATGCGATAGGAATGACTGTCGCTGAACCAGGCGAAACGATGATTACTACTTCTACTGATTTGGGAGATACGATTCATCTTGAGTTCCCATTTTCGGAAATTGTAGCGAAACCTGTAAGCAAAGAGAAAAACGCTGAAAATGAAAAAGCTGTACTTTTAGCTGATAGTGAATACGGAGAAGAAGATAACGGAGAGAATGGTGACTCTGAGGAAAACGGAGAAGAAGATAACGAAGAGATTGTTGACTCCGTAGGAAACGGAGAAGAAGATAACGGAGAGAATGGTGACTCTGAGGAAAACGGAAAAGAAGAGAACGAAGAGATTGTTGACTCCGTAGGAAACGGAGAAGAAGATAACGGAGAGAATGGTGACTCTGAGGAAAACGGAGAAGAAGATAACGGAGAGAATGGTGATTCCGAGGAAAATGGAGAAGTAGAGAATGAAGAAAATGGTGACTCTGGAGAAAATACTTATAGCTTTAAATTTGCTAGTGCTACACATGACCTTGAATGTTATGAAAAGATAGAAGAAGTAGTAGTAGTTGAAAAGCAACAGAATGGCAAAAAAGAAGAAAAAGGTGAGCGAGAGCCTGAAACTGTTGTCGGTGGGAAACTACCTGTGACGTCTAGTCCGTGGTATAACGTTTTAGTTCTAAGTACCTTAACATTTTTTGTTTCTGGAATTGTCATGGTGCATCGAATGAGAAAAAGGTTGCAAATTAATTAAAATAAGAAAAGTGAGGAGAAAATAGTGACAAAAAATCCAAAAATTAACTGGATAATAGCAAGCATTTTCTTTGTCTCGCTCATCGTTATCATTTCATCAGCTTCTCATATTTATTTAGGCGCAAGTAATGTAGAGGAATCTTTAGACGAATGGAATGAAAAAATTGAATTAAGCAATCAGGACAACCTTGAGATTGACGATCTTTTTCAAGAAGATGTAGAAGAAAAAAAAAGTCAACGAGATCGTAAAAGTTATAGTAAGAAGGAAGAGAATCTAGTTAATAGTAAAGCTGCTCAAGAAGATGGTTTTCTTCCAATCTATGAAAAACGACCTGAACGTGGAGAAGTTATTGGCAAAATATATATACCAAAGTTAAATAGAGAATTGCCGATCATTCACGGATCAGATGATGATGAATTAGATCGTGGTGTTGGTCATTTTATCGGTAGTGTCTTACCAGGTGAAAATGACAACACAGTTCTAGCTGGGCACCGTGATACTGTTTTCCAATCACTTGGGCAAGTGGGTGCTGGTGATCAAATTGAAATTGAGACGCAAGCAGGATATTTTGTTTATGAAATCTTTGAAGAACGTATTGTCGATGAAGATGATCGAACGGTTATTGTCCCTTATGATGAGCCAATACTCACGTTGGTTACTTGTTATCCATTTGATTTCATTGGAGCAGCGCCAGAACGGTATATATTAACAGGGAAATTAATCGAAGCAAATGGTGAAAGTATCGGTTAAGAGACCGGGTAAGGTAGACTGTTTCTTGAAGAAGGACAGCCTGCTAGTAAGTGTAAGAATATTTGAAAGGGTAGACCATTTGGAGTGTATGATCTATGCACGTCAAATGGTCTTATTTATGCATCCGGTGATTCAAAAGCTACTATGTAGGCTAATTCAACAGTTTTAGGAAAATAACATGTGTGTTTTATATAAAAAAATAAACAACTTACAAAAATAAAGTTAAATATCTTGAATTCGTAATATATTGTATGGTAATATCTATATTAGAGATAAAAGCAGATTATTTATTTGATTGCATTCTCTAAACAAGAAACAGCGTAAAAAAATATTCTTTTCTAGTGGGGAAAATCCATCATAGAAAAGAAAGAGAAGGTGTCAAGAGATGAGTTTAATAAAGAAAATATTTGGTCACACAAAAACGGAGGAGGAACAAACAATGACAAAATTAAACATTGGGATTATTTTAGGAAGTACACGACAAGGAAGAGTAAGTCCACAAGTAGGAGAATGGGTTAAAGGAATTGCTGATGGTCGAGGAGATGCAAACTATGAAATCGTGGATATTGCAGACTTCGATTTACCATTTGTTTTTACAACGAGCGGCGAAGAGCCAGGAATTAAACAATGGCATGACAAACTTGATAGCTTAGACGGATTTGTATTTATCGTTCAAGAATACAACCATAGTATTTCCGGAGCATTGAAAAATGCAATTGATACAGCAGGTCCACAATGGAACAATAAAGCTGCTGGATTTGTAAGCTATGGATCCACTGGTGGTGCTCGTGCAGTTGAGCATCTAAGAGGAATTTTAGGTGAAGTACAAGTGGCAGATGTTCGTGTTCATCCAACATTATCTTTGTTTACAGACTTTGAAAATGGTACTGATTTCAAACCCGCTGAGTTACATCTTGAAAATGTGAACGGAATGTTAGATCAAGTTAATAATTGGTCTACTGCATTAAAATCAGTTCGTAGTTAATAAATAATGGTGAAAAGCCATCCATCTTGTAAAAAAGCTGGATGGCTTTTTCTGTCTATTAAAAGTTAATAAATCGTTACTGGAAGAAAATATTTTATTGATTGGTGATTTATCGCACAGCTTTTCGTGTTTCCATCGTTTAAAATGAGTATAACGTTTTTGAAGATATGGGTAACCACTTTAATTCAAACGAGTAGGAAGGAGAACATAATGATTAAGAAAAATGATTTGCCTCTTGTCTATTCATGTTCTGGTTGTTCCTCGGCAGCACAAACCGCTAATATGATAGCTATAAAAATGGACCGAGAAAAAATTGCCGAGATGTCTTGCATTGCTGGGGTCGGAGGTGATGTCAAACCACTTGTCAGAACGGCAAAATCGGGGAGGGAGATTATTGCGATAGATGGTTGCGCCTTGTCTTGTAGCAAAAGTTGTTTAGCGAGGCATCAAGTTGAACCGGAGCATCATTTTGTACTGTCTGATTTTGACGTACCAAAAATCATTGGGGAAGATCCAAATACCAACCATTACACGACTGCATATAAGCAGATTTTAGAACAGATTTAAACTAATTTATGTAAAGTCGACTAGGTAACGACTATCCTAAAGGTAGTCGTTTTCTTATTTTCATTCGATCTCCTGAACGTGCTACTAATTTTTAATAAGAAGATCTTGTAAATTTTCTTTGTTACCTATGACATCATTTAAAGTATACGAATCTAGCACTTGCAAGTACGCTTCAAGGGCCTCTTTCAGAACTCCTTTTAAACGACAACCTGAACTTATTCTACACATATTATTTTCTTCATCAAAACATTCAACCATATTAATCGGACTCTCTGTATGACGTACCAATGAACCAATATTTATTTCTGTAGGGTTTTTAACGAGCGTAATTCCCCCATTACGCCCCCGAGTTGTTTTAATAATTCCTAACTTGCCAAGTTCATATACAACTTTACTTAAATGATTAAAAGATATGTTGTATAAATTAGAAATCTCTTTTATGTTTGACCGTTTGTGTTCAGGTTGAATGCCTAAATAAATAAGGACACGTAACGTGTAGTCTGTATAAGTAGTTAATTCCATATCCATTCTCCTTCTCTTAATATTATAACCAACCTAAGAACTATTTAAATTTACTATAACATAAGTTTAGACTGGCGAAATACTATTTCGTTTGATAATTTACTAGTAAATTATCAAAAAGTTCCATAAACATGTATTTTATATATTGCTTTTAGTACTGGAATGCATCTATAATATAACATGTATTTAAAATACATGTTTAACACTGTATTTACATTAAAAAAGGAGTGTTTTTATATGAGACCAGTTACGGAGCAATTAGATGCTAAATCAATTAAAATTGTGAAATCCACAGTCCCAGTATTAGCTGAACATGGTGAAGCGATTACGAAAAACTTTTATAAAAAGATGTTTGAAGATCATCCTGAACTATTAAATGTTTTTAACCAGACAAATCAGAAGCAAGGAAGCCAACCTAAAGCATTAGCAAATACCATTTATGCAGCAGCACAATATATTGATAATTTAGAGGCGATCATCCCTGTAGTGAAACAAATAGCTCATAAACATAGAAGTTTGCAAATTAAGCCTGAGCAATATCCAATTGTAGGAAAGTACTTATTATTAGCAATTAAAGAAGTCCTAGGTGATGCTGCAACGGATGACATTATTTACGCATGGGGAAAAGCCTACGCTGTTATAGCAGCTGTATTTATTCAAGTGGAAAAAGAGATGTATGAAGAAGCATCAGCCCAAAAAGGTGGTTGGGATGGTTTTAGAGAGTTTATCGTCACAAACAAAGTGAGAGAAAGTGATGTGATTACGTCCTTCTATTTGAAATCAAAAGATGGAAAAGAAATAGCGAACTTCATTCCAGGTCAATATATTAGTATTCGTTGCACTGTTAATGGAGAGGAACATACTCAAATTCGCCAGTATAGTTTATCGGATGCACCTGAACGAGGTTATTATCGAATAAGTACAAAGAGGGAAACGGCAAGGGGTGATATTCCAGATGGAATGGTATCGAATTATTTACATGATCACGTAAATGAAGGTGATGTTGTAGAAATAACAGCACCAGCAGGAGATTTTGTATTAGATTTGAATCTATCAAAACCCGTTGTGTTACTTAGCGGTGGTGTGGGACTGACTCCGATGATTAGCATGTTAAATACTTTGGTAGATAAGCAACCTGAACGTAATGTTACGTTTATTCATGCGGCAATTAATAGTCAATTTCATGCGATGCACGATCATGTCAAACATCTGGCTAACAATAATGAGAATGTGAATTATTACGTTTGCTATGAAAAACCAACTGATGAAGACAGGTCTAATCATCAATTTCATAAAGAAGGATATATCGATCTGAATTGGTTAAAATCAATTCTGCAAAATAATGATGCAATTTTTTATTTCTGTGGTCCACTACCATTTATGAGAACTGTTAAACAGGCATTGATAGATTGGAATATTCCCGAGGAAAACTTTCATTTTGAATTTTTTGGACCTGCAGGACAGTTAGACTAATTAAATTGCAATCTAATGAGCAATGAGTGAATTGGCAGCGACTGGAACTAAATGGTAATTGTTTTGTTCCAGTTTTTCAGGGGATATTAAAAATCAAATTCTGTGTCATATTCTTGCATCATATTGTGGAAAGGCGGGTAAAATCAATGAACATGACTCCGTATTTAATTGTTGCGGTGGTAATTTGTATTATTGCATTAATAGCGACAATAATGGTTGGCATCAATCCTAAAGACGATCAATATGAAAAAAAAACGAAAAAACATTTAAAGAACTTATCAATTATTTACGTTGTAACTTTTGTTCCAGCAGTAATTTTTACAGTGGTTTATTTTGTGTACTTTTAATAATAAACTTCCCATTTCTTTCAATACGAACTTCATCATACCTTTTTTAATTATCACTCCATCATTCTTACTTCCCACTAATGGCGATTCTATGTAATAATGAGAATTTAGGATATATATTAATAGCCTTAAATAGATCGGGGAGAAATTTGTGAGGAAGTTTATTATTTTTATCAGTAGTTTACTAATTTTCATCGTTGTTGCTTTAGTTTTCGCAGCAGATTACTTTTACGGTGAAGCCGTAAAAAGGGGTACGGAAGTTGAGTTACATAAGGAAGAGGATGCTATCCCAGTCATGGTAGATGAAGAAAATGTTAAAATTATTGATACTGCTGTTGAATGGAATGCTCAGCAAACGTATGAAACGATAGAGTTAACATCCTATGATGGTCTTTTATTGGAAGGATACTTTCTCGAAAATGAAAACAAGACCGGTAAAGCGGTGATCCTTGCACATGGTTTTCGTAGTGATAGAGAAGGTATGGAAGAATATGTTCAGTTTTATTATGATCAAGGGTTTGATATTTTAATTCCTGATGCTCGCGGTCACGGAGAAAGTGAAGGCGATTATATCGGGTATGGTTGGCACGAACGTCTTGACATCATACAGTGGAGTCAAATGCTAATTGATGAGAAAAGAAGCAATAAACTTTTACTTCATGGCGTTTCGATGGGAGCATCATCCGTATTGATGACGAGTGGTGAAGAACTTCCACCTGAAGTGATGGGCATCATTGCAGATAGTGGGTATACGTCAGCGAAGGGAATTTTGACGTATCAATTGCAACATATTTATAATTTGCCGTCCTTTCCTCTTATCGAGATAACAAGTGGACTTACAAAAGTACGATCAGGTTTTGGTTTTTCTGAAGCATCTGCAGTAGATCAAGTTACAAAAAATACCCTACCATTACTCCTCATTCATGGTGAAGCGGATGAGCTAGTTCCTGCGTCGATGGCCGATGAAATTTATCAAGCAGCCGGTGGGGAAAAAACATTATGGCTAGTTCCAGATGTTGGACATGTAAAAGCCTATACTGTAGCAACGGAGGAATATCAAGAAAGGTTAGAAGGTTTTATAGATGAGACTATCGATTAAAAACTTGGTGGTATTAGTGAAGTGTTAGTAAGGTAGGGGAGACAAGATGTGATCTGACCTGACTAGATTAAAAGCTATTAACTAACCGTGGATAGCTTTTTCGCTAGTTTGACTCTGATAATATACGCAAGCAAAGGCATAGAGAATACCTCTATGCCTTATTTTACTTTTTTGAAGGTCGATAGTGTTATCCACCAGCTCTAAAGCTTTTTAACCGAAATTTTCTTATCACTTCAACTAATACTGGTTGATTTTCCGATTGAAACGTAAGGTAAACTTTAGGGATTTCAGAATGCATAAATGTATATGTTTCTTCTTCCGACAAGTCACACTGCCAATCTTGATTGCCAATTTTCACTTTCTTTCCGTCGCGGCAATCAGAAAAGTATTCTCCGCCTAAGTCGATTAAGTAAGCGATCAGGTCTCCTCGTTTGATTCCACGAATTTCTAATTTCTCAATTTTATTCATAGGTCAACTCAACCTCCTGCCACGGGAGGAAATAATGCTAGTTGATCTTCTGGTTTCACTTCTGACTCCAAGCCATCGAGATGAATGATATTTCGGCCATTAATGAAAACATGTACATGTTGTTTTACGCGTCTTTCGGGAGTGAATAGTTCCTCTTCCATTTCAGGAAATTGGCTAATAACGTCATCTAATATTTCGCCTATAAATCTACCTTCTTCATATGGAACTTGAATTGTTTTCCCGTCACATATTTCTCTGAATGTAGCAAAAACTTTAATCTCCTTCATACGTCATCACCTCATATCTTCATTATGACCGGAAGCGCTTTAAATGACAATCTGAACTATGAATTTATCTGAAACAGATGTATTTTAAATGCAATTCAAATATTAGTAATTCATAATAGGAGTATTGTATAATAATTGTAGAAGTTTTGTTTATTTCCTTCATTGCCGGGGAATAGTTCTTTTATACCAGTTATGCGAAAAAAAGAGGAGTGAGTAAGATGACTCAAAAACAGAGAAAAATTGCTATTATCGGTGCAGGTCCTGGTGGTTTAGCTGCTGCAATGTTGCTTTCTGTTAAAGGATTTCAAGTTCAAGTATTCGAAAAACAGTCATACGTAGGTGGACGAACGTCCTCGTTTACAAAAAATGGATATACATTTGATTTAGGACCCACATTTATGAGTATGCCTCATATTTTAGAAGAAGTATTTGAAGCTTCTGGACGAAAATTATCGGATTATATGACTATGAAAGAATTAGATCCAATGTATTCGTTATCTTTTGATGAGATGACAGTTAGAGCTTCGAGAGACCCCGAAAAAATGATAAAGGAAATAGAAACACATTTTCCAGGAAATGGTGAAAGTTACCATAGATTTATGAATGATACTCGGAAAAAGTTAAATGCGCTAACGCCAATATTGCAAAATAATCATGCATCTTTATTTGACTATCTTCGCTTAAGAAGTTTAAAAGCCTTGCCTCAGTTGGAACTAGGGAAATCTTTATACGACGTCTTGTCAAAGTATTTTGATGATGATAGATTAAAAATTTCTTTTACGTTTCAATCAAAATATCTAGGGATGTCACCATGGGATTGCCCAGGTGCTTTTAGTATCCTATCCTTTATGGAACATGAGTATGGTGTGTACCATCCGATTGGTGGATTGAATCAGGTGACGAAATCGATGGCTAAAGTCGTTAAAGAACATGGTGGAGAAATACATACAGGAGTGGGTGTTAAGAAACTACTTCTTGATGATCATCGTGCAGTTACTGGTCTGGAGTTGGATGACGGGGAGTTAGTGGAAGCAGATGATGTCATTATGAATGCAGATTTTGCCCAAGGGATGAGTCAACTTATCGATGATGATAACAGACGAAAATTTAAGAATGTGAAACTCGCAAAGAAAAAATATTCTTGTTCGACGTTTATGATATACGCGGGTATTAATCAACCAGTTGATTTAGATCATCATACGATATTATTTTCGGATGATTACAAGCGAAATGTTGAGGAAATAAGTAAAACGAAATTGTTATCAGAAGATCCTTCAATCTATGTGCAAAATGCGTCGATAACAGACCCGACTTTAGCTCCAAAGGGAAAATCAGCCTTATATATTTTAGCACCGGTTCCAAATAACTTTAGTGCAATCGATTGGGAAAAGGAAAAAGGTCCTTTTAAAGACTTAATTTTAAGTCAAGTTGAGAAAAAAACGGGAATAAAAGATATAAAAAGCAAGATGGAAGTTGAAGAAGTACTAACTCCGTTAGACTGGGAACAAAACAAGCACGTCTATAAAGGTGCAACATTTAATCTTGCACACAATTTAGGACAAATGATGTATTTCAGACCCCATAATAAGTTAGCGGAAATTGACCGGTTATGGCTCGTCGGAGGAGGAACACACCCAGGGAGTGGATTACCAACCATTTTTGAGTCAGCGCGAATAACAGCTAACCTTCTAACAAAAAAGTATAGTAAAGAGGAAGTGAAGATATGAAGACAGCGATCATCGGCGGCGGGGTTGGTGGCATGATCACGGCGCTATACTTGAATCAAAAAGGTGAAAATGTGACGATATTTGAACGAGAACAACGCCTCGGTGGTCGGTTAGCTTTTGTCGGACAAGATGGCTTTAAAATCGATGAAGGACCTACAATAATTCTTTTACCAGAAATGATTCGAGATATATTACAAGAGGTGAATGTCGACCTAGACAAGATTGATATGGTGCAAATAGATCCGATGTATCCTCTTCATTATCGTGACGGGACTTCGTTTATTAAATGGAGTGATCCGGATAAACAAAAACAAGAAATTGAGACACACTTTCCAGGCGAGAGTGAACATTTTTCTAATTATATGAATGATATGGCTAGCAGGTTCGAAAAAGGCAAGGTGGCCTTTCTAGACGAAACATTTGTGCAAAAACGATCGTTTTGGACTCAAAAAAATATTAAAACATTAGTGAAACTTAAAGCTTATCAAACAGCGAAAAAACAAACGCAAAAATATTTTGGTGAAAAGAAGTTGCAAGAAGCTTTTTCTTTACAAACGTTATATATTGGCGGTGCTCCAGAACAAACACCAGCAATTTATTCGCTCGTCTCATTCAGTGAGCACGAGCATGGTATTTGGTATTTAAAAGGTGGTTATGCTCACCTCGTTGATATCTTAACGGAAGAATTAAAAAATCGAGGTATTGTGATAAACTACGGTGCAAATGTAGACGATATCAATCTTGAAAGTTCAAGAGCAACATCTCTTATCGTAAAAGGCAAGAAGTATTCGTTCGATCGCTTTATTTTAAATGGTGATTTTCCTATTGCTGAGAAACTAATTACTAAAAAACCAAGTCGAAAGTATACTCCTTCTTCTGGATGTTTGCTTATCTATCTTGGACTTGAAGGCAAATTAAATACGAATCACGTTCATCAGTTTTTTATGGGGGAAAGTTTAGATCAACAAATGGAAGAGATTTTGGTTGATAAGAAATTGCCGAAAGATCCATCCTTTTACTTGTTTCATCCTTCCTTAATTGATAATACTTTGGCTCCAGCAGGAAAAAGCGTGGCGTATATGTTGATTCCTGTTCCGACGGCCAAAGAAATCATAAGAAGTGAATATATAGCGTTAGCGGAACAAATGCTAAATGAATTAAAGCAACGTTTAGAACCAGACTTAGATGCAAAAATAATTTGGAAGCAAATTCGAACTCCCTATGAATCGAGACGAGAAGGATTGTTTGAAGGAGGCAGTTTTGGAATCGCACCGACGTTGTTTCAGTCAGGCGTGTTTCGTCCACAGGTCAAGCCATTCAACTATGAAAATGTGTATGCTGTCGGAGCTTCTATTCATCCAGGCGGAGGTATTCCAATTGTGATGCAGGGTGCAAAAAACTTATCTCAGTTTTTAGATGAGGAAGATCAGAGTCACTATAAACAAAGTGAAACGATATAGTGGACTAGAAAAGGGGGAGACAATGTTAGTTAATGACGCTTATATCCAATGTAGGAATGTCATAGAGTATCATTCAAAAACATTTGCTAAAGCATTTCATCATTTACCAAAGAAGAAGCGACAAGCAGTTTGGTCAGTTTATGCTTTTTGCCGACAAGCAGACGATATTGTGGATGAAGGGATGAATCCACAATATGAACTACAAATGTTTAAAAATCAGTTGGATATATTTGCACAAGGTGAACTGCCTGAACCTTCATTTCTTTGGATTGCGTTAGATGACTCATTTAAACAATTTAACTTTGATCTTGCCCCTTTTTATGAAATGATCTCGGGTCAAGAGATGGATTTGAGGAAAAATCGCTATGAAACAGTCAAAGAATTGCTTGATTATTCGTATCACGTAGCTAGTACGGTTGGGTTAATGTTGTTACCGATATTATCGCCAATGAATCAAGCTCAATTAAAAGAGAGTGCTATTTCCTTAGGTTATGCAATGCAACTAACGAATATATTACGAGATATTGGGGAAGATTTTGATCGAAATCGGATTTACTTACCTCATGACTTGATGAGAAAACATGGGTACACGGAAACGATGCTTTCAAGTAGACAGGTAAATGATGCATTTATTCTTCTTTGGGAAGATTTGGCTACGCAAGCAGAAACTTATTATGAAGATGCGCTTGAATGTGTGAACCTATACCCTATAAATGCTAGAATGCCAGTGAAAGCTGCTGCACATTTTTACAAAGGAATATTAAACTCTGTTAGAGTAAATCATTATGATGTCTTTCATAAACGAGCAGTAGTATCAAGCGAAGAGAAGCGAGAAATACTAAGTGCAATTGAAAATTGATGGCATTTAGATCAGGTAGGAAAAAGTCATGGCATCCTTCGAGCAGCGTATCCGTTAAAATGATTCTAATCTCAGTATAAAACGATGAAATTTGTGCATAGACAGTCTATTATTCAGCAATGAACTCTAGTTTTGTTCATAGACTGTCTAGTGCAATCTTTCCGACAACCCCTCCGCAATATAAACCTATCTGTACTCCTTAACTATTCGTTTGGCAACATTTTGACCACTTAAAACGACCATTGGAGATCCGCCTCCAGGATGTGTACTTCCTCCAGCGAAAAATAAATTACTTAAATCTTGTGAGCGGTTGAAAGGTCTAAGAAATGTATCTTTCTTTTTGTTTGATGCGACGCCATAAAGCGCTCCACGGTAAGCATAATAGCGTTCTGCCATTATTTGCGGGTCGACTACCTTTGACTGTATTAATTTCGACCTAATCGGCAGGCATTTTTCTTCTAGTCGTTGATAGATCCGTTGTTCCATTGCGAATCGATCAAACTCATGATTTGTACCCTGTTTTAATGGTGGAGCATTGACTAAAATAAATAGGTTGTCTCCATCAGGTGATAATGAAGCATCCGTTTTTGATGATGTACATAGATAAATCGTTGGATCACTCCCATAAATCCCTTTTTGAAAAATATCATCAAATTCCTCACGAACATCATCACCGAAAAAGACTTGGTGATGATGCAGATCAAACCGCTCAGATGTTGCAGCCATGACAACAAAAGCAGAAATAGATGCTTCAAAACTGGTAGATTTTTTATTTGAGAATGAAGGTCTGTCCTGCTCATCAATTAACCTCGGATATTGCGTAAGTAAATCTCCGTTCAACACAAATACATCACCATGATAACGCTCTTCATTAGCTGTTTCCACGGAGACAAGTTTATGGTTTTTTGTGTGACCTTTGATCACTTCTTCGTTACAGCGAATATTGACACCTAATTTTTCAGCTACTCGTTTGAACCCATCGGCAATCTGCGCGTTGCCACCTTTTGTGAAGTAAACTCCATCCCCCATTTCTAAATGACCGATTAACCCAAATGTCGCAGGAGCTGTGTAAGGAGAAGAGCCAATATAAGTCGCGTAGCGATTAAATGCTCGAATGACCCGCTCATCTTTGAAAAATCGTCGATGAAACTGATCAAGAGTTTCTAAAGGTCTAGCAGATAGCATCGCTTTTGCAAGTGGAATGGATAAATAGTCTTTCCAAGAAGAAAAAGTACGGTGAAAAAAATGTCGATTGGATAATTCAAATAGTTTTTTCACTTCTTTTAAATAATTTGAATAATTCTCAGCTGCATAAACGTCAAAGTGGCTTAATTCTTCGATCATTCTATCTTTATTAGAAGAAAAAAACAGGTGAGATCCATCAGCGAAAACATTTTTCGTATGTTTTTCTAATCGAATGAATTGAAAATAGTCATCTGGGTTTTCGCCGACATGTCTAATGACTGATTGAAAGACTTCGGGCATCGTAATTGTATTCGGTCCGAAATCAAATCGGTGTGTTCCAAGTGTAACTTCATGTAATTTTCCCCCGATAGTATCATTTTTTTCTAATATCGTTGTTTGAAAGCCATCAGATTGAAGGCGGATTGCAGCTGATAACCCTGCTAACCCACCACCGATTATGACTGCTTGCTTTTGTTTTTTCATTGATATATTCTTCCTTTCCACGTAAATCCACGTTTCGTCATACTTAAATACATCGAGTAAACCATTAAAATCATCATTAGCGCGACAGAAAGAGGAGTCCCAATAAATAGCCACCATTTTTGTCGTGTCATCATGTCAATGACGAATTTAACTGTCATCGTCAGTATAAGTGGAACTAGTAAGGAGAATTGTGCAATGATTACTCCATAGATGGCTAGCGGTAACGGAAAGAGAAATAAAATTGTGTAAAAAATGATTAGAATACTTACTAGAAAAGGGTTACGCCCGATTCCTGGGAATAAATTCTTGGAAAAACCTTGCCACACTTCTTTATTTGTCTCATACATGTAGCATGTAACTGTATTCGTATTGTTGATGAGCTTGACGAAAAATCCGTTCTTCTTCATTTCTCTCGTAATATGAATATCCTCGACTAATGACTGTTTTACAGTTTCGTGTCCACCCATTTTCAAGTAAGCTTCACGCTCAAACATCATATATGCCCCGTGAGCTGCTGTTGCAGCAGGCCATTTCGTTAAATTGGCTAAAACAATCGGTAAGTGTAAGTAGACAACAAAATGTTGCATTGGGACAAGTAGATGACCAAGGAAGCTTTTTAAAGGATAACGTGGAAATCCAGTGACTAGCCCTGTTTTATCCGAAAAAGCATGTAAGCTTCGTTGCACAGTGTCAGGATCAACCCTGACATCCGCATCAAGAAATAGAAAAAAGTCGCCGGTCGCTTTTGCGGAAAGTTGATGGCAAGCATGGACTTTCCCAATCCAGTCAGGAGGTAATCGCTCTCCTTCCATAAGGTTAAAACGTGTGTCTCCATCAATCATTTCAACTGAAAGTTGTTTCGTTCTGTCTTCAGAACCATCATCTAATAAGATGAATTCAATATTTTCATATGTTAACTTTTTCAAGGATTCTATTAAAGGCCGCACATTTCTTTCTTCATTTCTCATCGGAATGAGTACAGAAACTTTATCTGGAAACATGATTGGCTTATTTTTAGGTATTTTCAATAATGGAAGAGTTAAGCCATTTAAAATCGTCCACAGCAATAAAATAGTAAGAGTAATAAGGTAAATGGAAAGCATCGGTTAGTTCCCCCGTTTAAATCGATTTTTCAAGGATTCCCAGCGGTGACCAATTCCTTGCTTGCCTTTAAGTAGGGTTTGAAATTGCTTTGGTTGATCAGCAATGATCATCTGCTTAAGATAATCAAGCTCATACTCCAATTGTTTTTCAAAAACAACTGTTTTTTCCTTTCGAGTGGTTTCTTGATCAAATTCAATCGGGGTTCCGATATGAATAAACCACTCAGGCAATTGGTGATGGAATAAACCATGGTAAAATACTATTGGAATCACAGGTGTAGACGATACAGATTCCTGAAGGTATGCTGCTCCAGAGAAGAAGTTGAATGGACGTTTCTCAAGATGAACTTCTTCACCTTGAGGGAATAAGAATAAGTGTTTCTCTTCGTGAAGTTGATCAGAAGCATAATGTAGCGATTCCATCAAGGATTTCCGGGATGATGGATTAACAGAAAAGGCGCCGATTTTAGCGAAAAATGGAAATCGTTCTATCCCTTCTTCAGCCATCATTGCAATTGCATCAAGTTTTAATTTTTCTTGATTTAAATAAAAAAGAATGAGAGAGTCCCACCAAGAACTATGGTTGATCAAATATATACCTTGTTTTTCAGTGGGGACGGTAGAGTTTTTCGATAGTGAAATTTGATGAAATGATCTCCTTAGTAAGTATTTATTGTAAGAATGAAAAATATTTTCAAAGAGTGGCTTTTTGTTTGCTTTTATCATCTATTTTCGTCCTTTTCAGTTTGAAATATATACTGTATATGACCAGTAATGTACTCAGAGATACGATGCATGCTAGCCACAATTGATTAACAAGTGAAACGATAACAAACATGATCACCATCATCGCATATAGCTTGACCATATTTATCGACCAAAAGGAAGAGCGAAGGTTACTCCATTGATTATTGCGATAATAAAGAAGATAGATGATGATATGGAGCAAGAAAGATAACAAGAACCATCCATAAAAATTAGAGAAAGGGATGCCATAATACAGTCCAGGTTGATTCCAGACCCAATATTGTTTTGCTTCGTAAGCAAACGGATCCAAGATCAAATCAAGCGACGTTGCAACTAATCCTCCGTAGATAGCATAAAAGAGTGCTTTAAATCTTGGAACTAATTTGACAATTGGTGCTGCAAGAGCATGCGAAGTTCCCATCACCATTATCCAAGCAAAACCAATCGTAATTGGAACACCAATTATTTTGGGACCAAAGTCAGTTTCATATGTATAGTCACCAAAGAACAAACCAGTGTGAACCCCGAAGCTTTCAATCGCCATTGAAAGCGTAAAGATGATGACTATCGCGAAGATTCCTTTGATTTTTGAGCCACTTCGATAGAAAAAAACGATTGCTAACAATCCAGAGGTAATTAAAAAGACGACATTCGCCCACTCTAACCAAGGTGGCACAAGGTCGAAACTTAATAGAAACACACCAATCGTGTACCAGATAATAAAAAAACGAAACAAATATACATCAAATTTAGCAGGCATAGCTGATTTCCCCTTAATATATAAAGATATATTCATTTATACTTTAAGAATGTTTAACTTCACTTAAGGATTAAAGTATAAGATAAACTAAGGCTTTCGCCATGATGGACTTGGCGACAAGCCAAGTTTTTCTAATATGTTATTAGCAATCATTGAAAATAATCTCTAGTTATTCTTCATTAAATTATATCGAATTGTAGAATAATTGTACAACAAATGCTAACGTTATGAAAAATAGGAGGGATGAGCATGACGAGACAGTTTGAAGAGAACGTGATAGTCACTGGGGCAGCGAAAGGAATCGGAAAAGTGATTTCGCACCATTATGCAGAAAAGGGTGCCCACGTGTGGCTTGTAGATATTCGAGAGGAAGATGGAATAAAACTGCAGAAAATTATTGAAGATAAAGCTCAGAAGGCAACGTTTGTTCATGTTGATGTTGCGAATGCAGAAAAGATAGAAGAGTTTTTTGAAAAGTTATCTTCTATGGGAGTAATGGTTGATACGATAATTAATAATGCAGGAGTGTCTTCTTTTACCCCACTTGAAGAATTAGACCTAAACGAATGGGATCGCATCATTAATACAAATGTTCGGAGTGCTTGGCTATTCGCAAAACTAGGAGCAGAATTAATGAAGAGAGGAAGTTCGATTATTAATATAGCCTCGACAAGGGCAACGATGTCTGAACCTGGTAGTGAAGCTTATGCAGCATCCAAAGGCGCTATGGTAGCATTAACTCATGCCCTTGCGGCAAGTCTATCTCCACAAGGTATAAGGGTAAACGCTATTAGCCCTGGATGGATTGAAACCGAAGAATACGATCAATTAAGAGATGTTGATCATGATCAACATTGGTCCAATCGTGTCGGTAAGCCTGAAGATATAGCACGTGCCTGTTTGTTTTTATCAAATCAAGAGAATGATTTCATTACAGGAGAAAATCTCGTGATTGACGGTGGAATGACACGTAAAATGATCTACAATCATTGATCTTTATATAAAACTCGGGTACGATCAAAAAAGATTGTCACATATTGGCATCAGAGAGGATTGACACAATGACAAAGATAAAATTAATTGCAACAGATATGGATGGGACGTTACTAGATGAAGCACGAGCCGTATCAACAGAAAACATACGCATCATTAAAGAAGCGCAACGGTTAGGGATAAAAGTCATCGTTGCAACAGGGAGAGATTATACGGAAGCTGTGTTTCCATTAAAAGAAGCAGGCCTTAGACTCCCGCTAATTTGTGTAAATGGAGCGGACATCCGCAAAGAAGATGGCGAAATTCTCCATCAACAAACATTGTCAACCGAACAATTCAAAAAAATGGATCGGATACTTACAGAGGAAGAAGTATATTTTGAGATTTATACGTCAAAAGGTGCTTATACCAATGATGAAAAACAAGGCTTACAGCTTGTCGTCGATGTGTTGCTAACGACAGGGGCCTATTCTTCATACGACAATGCTTTGAAATTAGCTGAGAAGCGCTTTGAAGAAGGTGCGATAAACAGAGTGGATAATTATCTAACATTATTGGAAAAATCGGGATACCAATTATTTAAGCTGTTAGCTTTTTCGAAAGATGATGTAAAGCGAGAACGTGCAAAACGTAGGCTAGAAGAAGAGTTAGAAATAACTATTAGTGCTTCTGCTAATGATAATTTGGAGATAACTAACAAATCAGCAACAAAAGGAAACGGTCTCGAGATCATGTCGAAACATTATAATATCGATTTGCCCGAAACAATGGTCCTAGGAGACAATTTCAATGATGTGTCAATGATGAAAGTAGCAGGATATGCAGTAGCGATGGAAAATGCGGATCCAGTAATTAAAGCCCTTTGCGATCTCGTGACGAAATCGAATGAAGAAGATGGCGTTGCCCATGCCATTCAAAAGGTTATTCCTAATTTGTAAAAGTGATACAAATTAACAGTAACAGCTTAAAAGTCCTAACAAATGGATTGTCCATTTGTTAGGACTTTTTTTGTATTTGAATACGTTAGGTGAGATTACTTTAGACTTCTAATCTAAGCGGCTTTACTTTGTGCTTTATTTTGGTTCTTTTCTCGAATATCTTTCAGATAATAAGTTAAAAAGAAAAGTCCGACGAGAGCATAACCAATCGCAAAATCATTGGCGGCACCAAATTGAAGACTTGGTGCATGCATCATGCCGATGAAACTTAAGAATGCGCCAGTAAAGGCAAAGATAGCTGCGCGATGAAATTGATGATCGATAATAAAAACAGTAATTGCGCCAAGTATAATTGCGGTAAACATTGCGCCTTCTCCTAATGGGACAATTCCAGGTGATAATTCTGCAATCGTTTCAGGAACAGGATTATTAAATCGTGTCATTAAATAATTTGCAAAATAAGGGAGCATCGCAATTGCTACAGCAGGATAATATTTCTCTTTATTCGTACTGAAAGCAGATGAAACCATCGAAATTCCGACAAATACCAAAATTGGTGCGACAACTGCAACAGGAATAATCGCACTTAATGCTGCAATAATACCAAAAGATGCAGCGATCGCAAATACACCAGCATTTAGCAAGCTATAACCTCGACCAGCACCCATTTTCTTAGAACCAACTGTAGCAATGTAAACTGTTGTCGGAAACATTCCACCAAATACAGAACCGAGCATCGTTCCGACTCCATCAACGGCTTGACATTCCCTGACATCATAGTCGTCTCCTTCAGCATTCATAGCTTCAACATTGTTCATTGTTTCCACAGCATTATAAATGGTGATTGGTAAAATAACCGCTAATAAACCGATCATTGCTCCAAATAAATATTCAAATCCTTGGAATACATCAATTGAAGGCAAAATTGGATAGAAACCTAAATGTGAAAAGCCTTCTCGAACTGCACTAGTATCCGCATAACCTAATGTAAAGGCTAAACCAGTTCCAATTACCATTGCAAATAGAGAAGCGGGAATACGAAATGGTAAAGATACTTTACCAACTATGCCAACAAGAATAACGGCTAACACAAATAGACCAACTACAGGCATTTCTAGAGATGTAAATAACATTTCTCCGGCAATGAAAGTGAGAGCTACGCCTGCTAATGCCCCGAGCATTGCAGCTCTTGGTATATTTCGTTGCACCCATCTTCCTGTAAAACTAGCTAATACTTCAATAAGTCCACTTATAAATGCAGCAGCCAACGCAATCTTCCAAGCGAGTTCAGGGTCACCAGTTAATGCATTTGCTGGGACAAGAACACCGAATAGAAAGATGAACATAACTGGCGTACTAATCCCATATGAGAGAGCAGTCACGTCCGTCCGTTTTTCTTTATTTGCTAAACGGTTTGCCATGAATGCATAATAGATATTACCGAAAATGACAGCAACAGCAGCGCCTGGGATGACTTTTCCAAAGACAAGGCTAGCTGGGAATCCGAATCCTAGCATCGTAACCGTAATAATCACGAAATTAGCTAAGTTATTTTGAAATAATGCAAAAAATGCATCCGTATCCTCTTTTTTATACCAAGGATAATGAAAGTTATTTTCTGACATGGCACGGTTTCACTCCTTTCTTAGGATTGTTTTATTGGATCAATGAAGCTAACTTGTCCATTTGATAGTCTTGAGATGCGTGCTAGTGACTCAATTTTGAATCCTTTTTCTTCTAAAAGATGTCTTCCTGGTTGAAATGATTTTTCAATAACAATCCCAAATCCAGCGATACTTGCCCGAGATTGGTTTACTAAATCAATGAGACCCAATGCGGCTTGTCCATTGGCTAGGAAATCATCAATGATGAGGATGTGATCATCTTTATGAATAAGGCTTTTACTTACTGAAATATCACTTGTCTCTTTTTTTGTGAATGAATGTACGGATGACGTGAAGAGGTTGTCTGTCATCGTAATCGATTTCCTTTTTCGTGCAAAAACGAGTTCACAATCTAGTGATAAGGAAGTCATTAATGCTGGCGCAATGCCAGAAGATTCTAATGTTAATATTTTAGTGATTCCGTCTTTCTCAAATCTGTGGGCAAACTCTATTCCAATCTCTTTCATTAATTGAGGGTGAATGCCATGATTAAGGAATGTATCAACTTTTAATACTTCTTCATTTAAAACTTTTCCTTCTTTTTCGATAAATTGCTTCAAACGTTCCATGTGATGCCTCCTAAATTGTGTGTACTAAAAAAACTCGATATTCTGCTCACGTCTCAGTAAAGAGTGAACAAAATCCCGAGTTTCAAAGAAGAAATATCAATGAAATATACATACATATCAATGATCGACATGTATGAATCAACAGTTTTGTCACTCGTAGTCAAACAATTTAAGGTCGTTTGGTAGAGACGCGTGAGCCGTATTCTCACAGTTATACGAGTATATGGAATTTTAGTGAATATGATTGATTATATCACAATAAATATATGAATCAAGAAAATTTTCCGAACGAAATAAAACAATTTTTTTACGAATGTACGCATTTAGGTGAGAGGGGGAAGGCCATGTTGTGTCTTCATGTGTAAGAAAAAGGTCGCCAATCGGCAACCTTTTTTAATAACTTGGATAAACATACGGACTATTAGGTTCCTCAATCTCGGTGATGGTTGCATTTGTAATGACAGGGATGACTTGTCCGTGGTAATCTCCTTCATCAATTACTCCTGTCGCAGAAATCCATGAATCATCTTCAAATTGAGTTACATTATCTGACTCTACTAATGTTCCATAAACACCAGCATCTGCTGTACAACAAGTCATCGCAAATCGAGCAGCAACGATCTGGTTACTATCAAAATCTGATTCTCGGTAAACAAATCCGATAAGTTCAACTTCTTTTCCTATGAATTTATCTAGGTAGAGATCGAAAACGGTCATCACATCTAAATAATTGGTTTCAGTGACAATAACCTTGTCGTCTTTAAGTAAGTCCTCTGCTAGTTCACGAAAATAGTCTTCATTAGACCAATTTTCATCATAGACATCTTCAGAAACATGGTCATCATCTTGACTAGTTGAACCTAGAGAATCTAAATAAGCATCCGGATCTTCTAAATAAGCATCTGCTCGAGAAGTTCCTCCATTTTCTTGGTCTTCATTGCTCTTTTCTGCCGTCTCGCTTGCGGACGTTTCAGTTTGTTCACCAATTCCGGAACCAAATTGAATGCCACGGTTGGCTGCGATAGAACTATCAAGTGCCTGGTCAGGAAGGGTGAATCCGAAAACGACTGGTAGGATAAAGATGCTATAAATCATCAATTTGACCCATGTAGGACCTTTGATTTGATGGTCGTGCTCACAATTGCAGGAATCGTGGTCGTGATCTTCGTTTTTACCCATGCTTCGTAAAACTTGTACAATTCCTAATATGAAAAAAGTTATCAACGAAAAATAGACGAAAGGCATCATCGTTGGTGCAATATAATAGACAATGTTGCCTGATAAGACTAACGCTAATATTAGCAGAGCAAATCCAATCAGAATAACGCCTTGAATAAATGCATGGAATGAATGATCATAATATTTCAAATGGGATTCCCCCTTTCGTGGTTTGAGTTTATTTCATTTACAATATCCATCCAAATAAAATCATTATCGAAAAGAATACGACAAAAGTTACAGTGATCATAAACGCAATGACAAATCTTGCTTTAAAGAATGCGAAAAGCATAAACGTATTTTTTAAATCTAACATCGGTCCATATACCAAGAAGGCAACGAGAGATTGATCTGTAAATTGATTACCGAAAGAGGAGGCAACGAATGCATCTGCTTCAGAACATAATGAAAGAAGGTATGCAAAAACCATCATTACAAGTGTCGAAGAGTATTCGTTAGAGCCGATCGTCTCCAGTAAACTACGGTCAAGAAATGTTTGAAATAATGCGGCAATGAACGCTCCTAATATTAAATACTTCCCCATCATAAAAAACTCGTCAACGGCATGGTAAAGCATGTCACGAACGCGAGTGAATAGGGAAACATTTCTTTGAGTAGGTTGAATCCCTTCACTATGAACGTGATGACTTGCAAGAGACATATTCGCAGTATGTCTTAACTGATTAGGTGATCGTTTAAATAGTCTGTAAAGGATCGCACCAATGATAATAGATAGGACGAAAGCTAGTCCCATTCTTGAATAAAGAATTGTTGGGTTGTTCCGAAACGCAAAATAGGTTGATGCAAAGACAACAGGATTCAAGATAGGTGCAGCGACCAAAAAAACAACGCCTACATGCATCGGCATGCCTTTTTTAATGAGTCTACGAACAACAGGTACAATTGCGCATTCGCATAATGGTATGATCGCACCAAGCATTGCTGCTGGTACTAAAGCAACGATTGCGTTCTTCGGCAAAAATCGTTTAATTGTTTCTTCTGAGACATACATTTGAATGAGTGCTGAAATAAAAACCCCGAGTAAAATAAATGGGATCGCTTCAATAACAATGCTGAGAAAAATCGTATTAACATTTATGAGTGCATTAGGAATCGATTCGATTTGTTCACTGTTACTCACTTGTTCACTAAATAAAAAAAGAATTAAAAATAAAAACAGAAGGCCAAGGCCTAATAAATCCTTGCCAATAATTTTTCCTTTATTTGAGTTTTTCATTTTAGGGCTCCCGAATTCATGATAACTATTTAATTACTGCTCATCATTTTAACAGAGGTTAGCTGTTACGTATATCAGTATTGCGAAATTGTAATAAAGATGAAAGAAAGCTAGTAGGGACGTCCCTACTAGCTTTACGAAATTACACTTCCATAATAGTTTCTGGGTTAATCATTGTGTAGACAAGGATCGCAAGAATGAAACAGTAAACAGCAAAATAAATTAATTTGCTTCGTTTTAAAAACTCAATTAACCAAATAATACCTAACATAGAAAAGAAAAATGTCACAACAAATGATACAAATAAATTGAGCGGGCCGATGTATGCGAGCATCTCTGGTGAGAAATCACCGAATGCTAACACAGTAGAACCAAGAATGACTGGAATCGCTAATAGAAATGAGTAACGAACAGCAGTCTCGCGATTTAACCCCAGTATGAGGGAAACGACAAGAGTTGAACCTGAACGTGAAATTCCAGGGATGACAGCTAATGTTTGTCCAAGTCCGACAATGATTGCGTCTAGAAATGTCATGGATGATTCATCTTTATTACCGACTTTATGGAATTTATCGATGAAAATTAGCGCAATTCCTGTGACGGTTAAAGATCCGGCGATCATCGCAGGCGTTTTTAGTCCTTCACCCATAAAACCAGTTAACAGTTGGCCCAAGACTCCAGTTATTGCAGTAGCAACGAGAATGTAGATACCAAAATAAAACTGCACACGATCTTCTCTTCTACGTTGGAAAATAAATTTAAAAAAGCCCTGAACAACTTTCAAAAGGTCTTTCCAGAAATAGAGAATAACAGCGAGTACGGAAGCGAGGTGCAAGAAAATTTCAAAAGCTAACCCAGGGAAAGTGTAACCTAATATCATTTGTGTGATAACGATATGAGCGGTGCTGGATACCGGTAGAAATTCAGTAATGCCTTGAACGATACCGAAAATAATTGCTTCTAATAATGTCAATGTAATCTTCCTTTCTAATGGCTTGAAAATATCTTATTGATCAAAAGTTTTTGTGAATAGTTAGTAAAGCCCTATAATTATGGTTGTAGTGTTATAGGTGACTAAATCACTTTGCTTGAAACGACCATCAACCACTTTTATATTCTAACAAAACTTTGACATACAAAGTATTATTTATTGTAAAAAATGTTCGTTTCTTTTAAATTAAATTTGAAATGTCGTATAATGAAGTGATCAGATAACACAAATATGCTTGGTTTATTATATGATATCGTAAGCTAAACATGATACTAGAATATAACTATGTTTTTTAGAAAGGAAGTTATCAATGAGAGTAAAACAAATATTTAGTATCGCGATCATCATTGTTGCGGTTGGAATCGGTGCAATTGTTATTTATGATGACCGCCGTGAAACGGATGCTAATCAGAAGCTATTAGATGAATATTTGGAGAGTGGTGGAATAGATGATAGGGAGAATGTCAACAATGATTTCGAGGAATATGAGGAAAGAGACGAAGTAGGCACTCAACCTGGGATGCTTGCAAAAGATTTTACTTTGGCAAACTTGGATGGGGATAAAGAGCCTGTGAAATTGTCCGATTTTCGAGGTCAATATGTTGTTGTTAATATGTGGGCTTCTTGGTGTCCACCTTGCCGGGATGAGATGCCTGATTTTGTTGAGTTTTATGAGAATTACAAAGATGAAGGTGTCGAGATGATCGGTGTCAATATGGCGACACAGGAACGGAATATGGATGCAGTTCAGCAGTTTGTCGATGATTTCACCGTACCATTTTATATAGCCTTAGATGAAGAGGGGGCAGTACTTGAAAATTATGCAGTACACGTGATGCCGACAACATACATTATTGATCCAGATGGTCGTGTAGCTGTGAACAGACCGGGGTTCATTAATTACGATATATTGGAAAACTATTATAAAGAAATAAAGGAAAACTATGAAGAAAATTTATCTTCATAAAACAAAGTGATTGGCATGAAAAAGTTCGTTATAAGCGGAATTAAGTAAAACGTATCGATTTCCAATTTGGAAATCGATACGTTTTTTAGTATGTTATTTCAAATGAGCTTTTTAGCAAAGTTTTTGGGGTTTATGGAGGCAGAAAATTGAGAGGAAGGGGCACGAGCGGAGGCGACTTGAGCCCTATGAGAGCAGAAAATTGAGGGGAGGGGTACAAAACTTCATGTTTGATATCGTTGTTCTTGACCAGTTGTTTTATTATTATTAAATAGGGAAATCATTACTATTGTGATGAGCACAATACCGCAGGTGAACAAAACAATATGAGTGTATATACAATATGGTCTGTGGAATACGCTGGTGTGATTAATAGGAGTAAGCCTAATCCATTGACACCTTCTTTTAAATAATAGGAGTTTTTCTCTGACGTGTAATCACGCTCCCTGCGATGGTTTATAATACTTTATAGGAGGAATAGATATGGTTTTACCCTCCGAGGGTGGTAGTAATGAATTTGAAAAAATGATCAGAAAGGTCACAGGTAGAAAGAAATTTAAAGATCGAAAACCGATATTTAATATCCTCGATCTTTTAACGTTGCTGGCTTTCATTGCTATTCCCGTGATATATAATACAAACCCTGAAATGATCATTAATCCATTTGTTGCCTGGTTATTTGTATTAAGCTTTTTTTGTTTTAAGCAGGCTACCGAGGGTCACGTAGAAGGAATCAAAGCCCAACGAATTGCTTTTCTTATTATGGGTGGAGCCAATTTACTATTTGCATTAGTTTTTTCGATACTTGTTAACCTGTAAACTATTTAATTTGTATTCTGATGTGGTAAAGTTTTGCACTCGCTCTTAGTGAGTTAACAGAGATATTCGATACGCACGCCCATTTTCCAAATGTGTTTTCAGCATAATTAAATTGACCTTTAAACTCACTCCACAATCAGAAAAAATAAAAAAAAGCCGGACAATGTATGCCCCGACTTTCCCCTTAGACAAACAGTTACCTTCGATGGTTTTCATAAACTGATTTTTTAACAATTCGTTGAATGTCGCTTATTAGCTGATGAGGGAGTTCAGGCACATTTGAACTTTGGATATTTTCGAGTAGTTGTGATCGTTGACTAGCACCTGCTACAGCAGTTGCTACCGGGAGTTGATCGATCACGTATCTTAATGAGAGTTGTTGCATCGTCATTCCTTTATCCATAGCGAGTTGCTTAAGCTGTGGCAATACTTCATTAAGTTCATCGGATGTGAAGTCCAAATACCCCTTTTCAGTTACTCTCCGTTGATAATCATCTGTTAGTAATCCTTTTGCTACAGGGCCACGGGAAATAATCGAGATTCCGTGTTTGTCGAACAAAGAGAACCATTCTTCAGGTCGTCGGTCAAGTATACTATATTGCATCATCACGCTGACAATATTCGAGTTCTCGGCAAATTTCTTAATTACATTTGGACGGATCGACGAGATACCATAATATCGGACCGTTCCTTCTTTGCTAAGTTCTTCGAATGCATCGATGACTTCATCAATAGGATCATCAATCGTTCCCCCGTGAAGTTGGTATAAATCCAAGTAATCTACATCTAACCGACGTAGTGAGTCTTTTAACGCAGATTTTATGTAGCTTTTCCTAGGGTTCCAACGCCAACCATCGATGCCATCTCCCCACTCATTGCCGCCTTTAGAAGCAAGTATTACTTTGTCTCTTTTTCCCTTCAATGCTTTTCCTACTGTTTCCTCATTGAAGCCGAGCTGATATAAGTCGGCTGTGTCAAAATAATTAATTCCACGATCAATCGCTTCATCAATTATAATTTGGTTTGCTGCATTATCATCTGATAAAGACATGCAGCCAAAACCGATCTCAGAAACAAATAAATTAGATGTCCCTAATTGGTTTTTCTTCATAAACAACCACCTCCATCTTTCTATACCCAAATTCATGTATGGATATGCCAATATCTTTTAAGTTTTATTGGAACACGGACATAAATAAACGTCAAATAGTTCTCGTAGAAAACCGATCGTGGGATTTTGATAATGAAAAACGTTGTTGACTTTGATATGCTAAAGAGGAAGCAAGAGAACGATAATTGGAGGCCATACGATGACAGATCATTTAATAGAAAAAACAATTAGTACGAAATCAATTTTCAAAGGGAAAATAATTGATTTAGAAGTGCAAGATGTCGTATTACCAGATGGGCAAGAAAGTAAACGAGAAATTATTCATCACCCAGGTGCTGTTGCTGTTGTCGCGTTTACTGATGAGGGGAAATTAATATTGGTGAAGCAATATCGCAAGGCACTTGAAAAGGTAATTGCTGAAATTCCTGCTGGAAAATTGGAAGTAGGAGAAGATCCTCTTGAATGTGCGAGACGCGAGTTAGAAGAAGAAACAGGTGTGAAGGCAGAAGAATTATCTAAGTTACACTCTTTTTATACGAGCCCTGGTTTTGCAAATGAAATCGTATATGTCTATTTAGCAGAAGGGTTAAAAGTTGGAACTCTTAATATGGATGAAGATGAATTTGTTGAAAGAATAGATGTAACTCTTGAAGAGGCGAAACAGATGATTGCAACTGAAGAAATTCATGATGCTAAAACGATTTACGCAATCCAATATTGGGAATTAATAGAAGCAAAGGCACACGAATAATTGTGAAGGAACAACTAGCATTTATGAATTATTACATGGATTTGCATGTTCATCTAGGCAGAACTACGAACAATGCGCCAGTGAAAATAACCGCTTCTAAAAACATGACCCTCGAGGCAGTATTACTTGAAGCCTCCAACAACAAAGGAATGGATATCATAGGAATTATTGATTGCCTCTCACCTTCTGTTCTAAGTGAAATAGAGCAGTTTATTCACGAAGGCAGAGCAACGGAATTATCTGAAGGTGGCGTACTATTTGATGGAAAAATAACAGTCATTCTTGGTGCAGAGATAGAACTTTATGATGAAAATTGTAAAGGGCCAATACACGTACTATGCTATTTTCCGACGATAGCTGACATGAAGTCTTTTTCAACATGGTGCAGTCATTATATAAAAAATATTCATTTAAGTACCCAACGGATATACATTTCTGCAAAAGAATTGCAAACGAAAGTGAAAAAAATGGGAGGATGGTTTATTCCTGCTCACGTGTTTACGCCATTTAAAAGTGTCTATGGTAAAGGAGTCGACACTTTTATGGAAGAAGTTTTTAACCTAGAACACATCGATGCGATTGAACTTGGTTTAAGTTCCGATACGTCGATGGGCAGTAAACTCTCAGAACTTGTACCTTTTCCATTTCTAACAAATTCTGATGCTCATTCAGTGAAGATGATTGCACGAGAGCATCAAGTGATTCAGACGGAAGCACCAACATTTCAAGAAATTAACAAAGCGCTACAATCATCAAAAGGTCGCTCGATTACTAAAAACGTTGGTTTGAGTCCTAAACTCGGTAAATATTTTCAAACAGTTTGCAAGTATTGCCATAAGACAATGAACGAAGCATCATCATGCAATCATGATGAGCGCTCGACAGTCAAAGGTGTAAGCGAGAGAATTAATGAGTTAACATTGCAACAACAAATAATTTCAACAGCAAGTAAAGCAAAATCTAAATTTTATAGACCTCCGTATCTTCATCAAGCACCTTTAGAAATGATTCCTGGGATCGGTCCTAAAACAATTCAATCTCTCATTTATAAATTTGGCTCCGAGATGGTTATTCTTCATGAAGTCCCTTCACGTGCTTTAAATGAGGTCCTCTCCCCAAAATTTGTTAAAATAGTAGATTTGATGCGTAGTGGTAAACTGGCGATTATTCCTGGTGGTGGTGGGACAAAAGGTAGAATTATAGAGTAGCAAACTATTTTTATCATAGTTTCTCGTGTTAATTCATAGACTCTGATAGATACATAATCAGATGAGAAATGAGGGACACGGAATGGCTAAGTCCTACTTGAAACGGAATAAACTGATAAATTACTTGGAGGAAAACCGATCAATCTATATTTTTACGACTGTTTTATTAATCATGGGTGTGATCTTCGGTGCAGTTATTATTAATAGTATGAGTTTTTCTCAGAAAAATGATTTGTACGCTTATTTGACACTTTTTTTTAGCGAAGTAGATAAAGGGGAGTTTGCTAATCCACAAGAAATATTTACGCAAAGTTTTGCTTATTATAGTAAGATGCTTGGTTTTATTTGGTTACTTGGATTATCGGTGATCGGTCTACCCATTGTATTTATTCTGCTTTTCATCAAAGGATTAATGGTCGGATTCACGGTTGGATTTCTTGTTGACCAAATGGGGTTTGAAGGATTTTTGTTTGCATTTGTATCTGTCTTTCCACAAAATATTATTCTAATTCCGATTTTTATTCTCGTTGCTTCAGCAGCCTCGTCTTTTTCGATAAAAATTTGGAGGCAAATTGTTAGTAGAGGACATCAGCCGATTTTTCAACAGTTCACATCCTACACACTTTTTATTTTACTTGTTGGTGGTATATTAGTTGGTGTATCAGCATTTGAAGCTTTTGTAAGTCCAGCTCTTATGCAATTTATCGTCGAAAAAGTCCTTTAATTTATAGAGGTTATTTATTAATAATTATTATAAATTAATTTTTGTAACAATTATCATTTGACACTTTTTTTTCTCAAAGAGTATAATGGAGGAAAGATGACACAGGCGATAAAGGAATATGAAGAAAAGTAGATTCCCATTGCCTGTAAAGTGGGAGAAATACTGATAAGTTAGGTGTAGGGGGAAAATCATGGAACAACGAATTGAGCGTATAAAGAAACAGTTACATTCGCAAAGTTATAAACTAACTCCACAACGTGAAGCGACCGTTCGTGTACTCCTTGAAAACGAAGATGACCACTTGAGTGCTGAAGATGTGTATATGCTAGTGAAAGAGAAGTACCCTGAAATTGGGCTGGCTACTGTATACCGTACATTAGAACTTCTTACAGAACTTAAGGTTGTTGACAAGATTAACTTTGGTGATGGTGTTTCGAGGTATGATTTGCGCCAAGAGGGAGCGGCACATTTTCACCATCATCTTGTATGTATCGAGTGTGGATCTGTGGATGAAATCCAAGAAGATTTATTAGAAGATGTAGAGAAAGTAGTCGAAGATCGTTGGAATTTTGTTATCAAAGACCATCGTCTAACATTCCACGGCATTTGCCACAGGTGTAATTAAATTAATAGCGTTGATTTATCAAACGGGAAATTCCACTACTGTCAGGTTTTTCTTGAGATTATATTCGGAAGAATTTTAGCGACGGGGAGTTCACATTAACAGTACTTACATGAATGCATGGAAGTACTGTTTTTACTTTAGGGGGGAGAAGTGTCAAAAAATAAAATTTATGTATACATTGTCTTCGCTTGGACATATCCTCTACTATTAAAGCTTATAAAAATGAGGGAGATGTATGGATAACTTTATTCGTATTTTTCAAATGATCTGGCTCTTTTTCCTGTTCATGGGGTGCACGCTCCTTTTCTATTATGGTATATTGTGGGTAAGTGTTGAATTTACAGAATACCATCGATATGAAGAACCTGAAGGAAAATCATTGAAGGTTGTCTCTCCGTCTTCACAAGAAGCAGAAGGGGAGTTAACATCAATCGAACGTTTACGCCTTTTTTTGTTGGATGGAGAATAACGAAAGGAGGTGGCCAATTGATGAAGGAAGAGTTAAAAGAGTTTATTACTTATTTAGTTGTTGAAAAAGCTCTAGCTCAAAACTCAACGAGAGCGTATGAAAGAGATTTATCTGCTTACATTGTATATTTGAATACTGTCGAACAGATTTTTACGTTTCGAGATGTGAAGAAGTCAGATATTCTTCATTTTTTACATCATTTAAATGAACGTGGTAGAGCTAATTCTACCATAGCTAGAATGCTTTCATCGATCAGGTCATTTCATCAATTTTTAATTAGGGAAGCATTTATTTCTAATGATCCATCTGTAAATATCGAGATGCCTAAGCAGAATGTAACTCTTCCAAAGATTCTATCAACTTTAGAAGTCGAATCTTTACTAGAGACGCCGGATCAAAGCACGCCATTAGGTAATCGTAATAAAGCAATGTTTGAATTGCTTTATGCAACAGGAGTAAGAGTCAGTGAATTATGTGGTTTGAGACTTGAAGATGTTCACTTGAATATGGGATTTATCCGATGTCTTGGAAAAGGTAATAAAGAGCGGATTATTCCACTTGGAAAAATCGCTGTTGAAGCCCTACATTATTATTTACAAGAAAGTAGACCTCATCTTACAAAAAGAGAATATCATCAGTCCTTATTCGTCAATCATCATGGCCGTCCTCTAAGTAGGCAAGGTTTTTGGAAAGTATTGAAACAATTAGCGATAGACTCGAAGATTGAAAAGGAAGTAACTCCTCATATATTACGACATTCATTTGCTACTCATTTATTGGAAAATGGTGCGGATTTAAGAGCTGTTCAAGAAATGTTAGGGCATGCTGATATATCAACAACGCAAATATATACTCACGTTACAAAAGTAAGAATGAGAGAAGTTTATACTCAATATCATCCTAGAGCATAAAGAGAATAAACTTTTTATTATATAAGAAGTCTGACTTCAGACAACGATTGTAAATCAATTAGATGACATGAATTAGGGTAAGGTATAATACTACAAGGTTCGAATGAGAAAAAGGAGGAAAATAAATGAGTATGAATAAATTCAAACGTATTTTTTTAATTGTTATGGATTCGGTAGGGGTTGGCGAAGCTCCCGATGCGAAAGAGTTTAATGATGAAGGGGCAGATACACTCGGACACATTGCTGAATCAATGAAAGGTTTGTCAATGCCTCATTTAGATAAACTTGGATTAACGCAAATTAAACAGTATGAAGGTGGTCAAGACATTAAAGAACCAACAGCTTTCTTTGGAAAAATGGCGGAACTATCTGTTGGTAAAGATACCATGACTGGTCATTGGGAAATCATGGGCTTACATATAGATAAACCTTTTCGGACGTTCCCAAATGGTTTTCCAGAAGAACTAATAGAGGAAATAGAAAAGAGAACTGACCGCAAAGTTCTTGGTAACAAACCAGCGTCTGGGACAGAAATTCTTGATGAATTAGGGGAAGCTCATATCAAAACAGGAGATTTAATTATTTATACATCAGCGGATTCAGTTCTGCAAATTGCTGCTCATGAAGAAGTGATTCCCCCTGAAGAGCTCTGGGAAATATGCAAAATTGCACGTCAACTTACATTGGACGAAAAGTATATGGTTGGACGCGTCATAGCAAGACCATTTTTAGGGGAACCAGGAAATTGGGAGAGGACGTCTAATCGACATGATTACGCACTAAAACCATTCGGAAGAACTGTCATGAATGAACTAAAGGATCAAGGGTTAGATTCAATCGGAATAGGAAAAATTTCTGATATATTTGATGGAGAAGGGATCACCAATTCCTTAAGAACAACATCTAACATGGATGGGATGGACAAATTAAAACAAACACTTGCGATGGATTTTCAGGGACTAAGTTTTCTAAATTTAGTTGATTTTGACGCAAAGTTTGGTCATCGTCGAGATCCAATCGGTTATGGCAATGCTCTGGAGGAATTTGACGCACGTCTTCCTGAAGTATTGGAAAACTTAAAAGATGATGACTTGTTGATTATCACAGCAGATCATGGGAACGATCCTGTTCATCATGGGACAGATCATACGAGAGAATATGTACCGCTTCTTGTTTATAATAAGCAACTGACACTGGGGAAATCGATCGGTATTAGAAAAACGTTTGCTGATATTGGTGCAACAGTCGCAGATAACTTTAATGTGAGGTTACCTGCATTTGGAGAAAGTTTCTTAGATGAATTAAAATAGGAGATGATATTATGATAAATATGGAAATGATAATGGAAGCGAAACAATTTATTGAGAAAAAAATTACGACTAAGCCTTCGATTGGACTCATTCTTGGATCCGGATTAGGCGTGTTGGCAGATGAAATAACAAATCCAGTGAAAATCGCTTACAATGAAATTCCCGGTTTCCCGACATCTACGGTTGCAGGTCACAAAGGTCAATTGGTAATTGGTGACCTTCAAGGTAAAACGGTAGTCGCGATGCAAGGTCGATTTCATTATTATGAAGGATACTCTATGGATCTTGTGACACTTCCAGTCCGTGTGATGAAAGCAATTGGAGTGGAACAACTGATTGTGACTAATGCTGCAGGAGGAATAAATGAAGCGTTTGATCCTGGAGATTTAATGATTATAAACGATCATATAAATATGTTTGGCACTAATCCGCTGATTGGACCAAATGATGAAGAAGTTGGCGTCCGTTTTCCAGATATGTCTCAGGCTTATACAAAGGAGTTAGTTGAATTAGCTAAAGAAGTGGCGGATGAGATTAATCTAAAAGTAAGACAAGGTATTTATGTAGGAAATACGGGGCCTACGTATGAAACTCCAGCTGAAATTCGAATGCTTCGTACATTAGGAGGCGATGCGGTTGGTATGTCAACAGTACCAGAAGTAATTGTCGCACGTCACAGTGGCATGAATGTTCTAGGGATGTCTTGTATTTCGAATATGGCAGCAGGGATTCTCGATCAACCACTTACTCACGATGAGGTAATGGACACAACGGAAAAAGTAAGAGCTGATTTCCTTCAATTTGTGAAACAAATTGTAAAGAAAATGAAGGGTTAGGTGAAATGATGACTTCAGTTAATATGATTCAAGAATCAGCAGAATGGATCAAACAAAAAATAACTGTTGAACCAATGGTAGGGTTAATATTAGGGTCTGGTTTAGGTGATTTAGCAGACGAAATTGATCAACCTGTCCATCTTTCATACGAGGATATTCCGCATTTTCCAACTTCAACAGTGGCTGGACATAAAGGACAGCTTGTTATCGGTTCGTTAGAAGGGAAACCTGTCATGGCGATGCAAGGTAGGTTCCATTATTATGAAGGGTATTCTATGCAAGAAATTACATTTCCGGTCCGCGTCATGAAAGAATTAGGCTGTGAGAGTTTAATTGTCACCAATGCATGTGGTGGAATGAATGACGATTTTCAACCCGGAGACCTAATGATCATTGATGATCACATTAATTTCACTGGTGGAAATCCGTTGATCGGCAAGAATTTAGATGGCTATGGTCCGCGTTTCCCAGATATGAGCAATACTTATACTCCAGCTTTACGTGAACATGCTTTTGAATCTGCAGAAAAATTAGGACAAGAGATTCAAAGAGGTGTTTATGCAGCTGTCAGTGGACCGACATATATGTCGGGTGCGGAGCTCGTGATGTTACGCAAGCTAGGTGGAGACGTTGTTGGCATGTCTACAGTACCTGAAGCTATGGTAGCACGACACATGTCCATGAATATCCTAGGTATTTCTTGCATCACAGATATGGCTATCGGTGAAACGATTGAAGGGATTACACATGAAGAAGTGATGGAAGTAGCGGCACAAGCAAAACCAAGGTTTAAAACACTTGTTCGCCATGTGTTGAAAACGGGGAAAAGTGAGTTGTGGCATTCGAAAGAGGAGGAATAAACAATGAGAATGGTTGATTTAATTGAGAAAAAGCGAAATGGTCTCGTTCATTCGAAAGAAGAGATCGACTTTATTATTAATGGATATTCCAATGACTCAATACCAGATTACCAAATTAGTGCATGGGCGATGGCGGTATTTTTCAAAGATATGACGCAAGAAGAAAGTGCCTATTTGACAGATGCAATGGTTCAATCGGGCGATACGATTGATCTTTCAGCGATTGAAGGAATTAAGGTTGATAAGCATTCTACTGGTGGTGTGGGGGATACAACGACATTAGTTTTAGCTCCTTTAGTTGCTAGCGTAGGAGTTCCAGTTGCGAAGATGAGTGGCCGAGGTTTAGGTCATACTGGTGGTACGATAGATAAATTAGAGGCGATCCCAGGGTTCAGTGTGGAAATTACTAATGAAAAGTTTATTGAATTAGTAAATAAAAATAAAGCGGCGGTTATTGGGCAGACTCAAAATTTAACACCTGCAGATAAAAAGCTTTATGGCTTAAGAGATGTGACTGCAACAGTAAATTCGATCCCACTCATCGCAAGTTCCATTATGAGTAAAAAAATTGCTTCAGGTGCAGATGCAATTGTGTTGGATGTCAAAACAGGGTCAGGCGCTTTTATGAAAGAGTTGTCTGAGTCAAAAGTTTTAGCCGAGGCGATGGTGAAAATCGGTAACAACTTGGGTCGTCAAACTTCAGCGGTTATTTCAGATATGAGTCAGCCGCTTGGTTATATGATCGGAAATGCGTTAGAAGTGAAAGAAGCGGTTGATACATTGAAGGGGAAAGGACCGAAAGATTTAACTGATCTTTGTTTAACACTTGGTAGTCATATGGTGGTGTTAGCGAAAAAAGCAAAAACGCTTACTGAAGCAAAAAAGTTATTGCAAGAAGCAATATCGTCTGGAAAGGCTTTGCAACAATTCAAGCTGTTCGTTGAATCACAAAATGGCGATTCATCAGTAATAGATAATCCTGAAAAACTTACTGCTGCCAAATATAAAGTAGATATTCTAGCAGAAAAAAATGGATATGTAGCAGAAATCGTCGCTGATCAAATTGGTGTGGCAGCGATGCTTCTCGGAGCAGGACGAGCGACAAAAACTTCAGAAATAGATCTCTCTGTTGGTATCGAACTACGCAAGAAAATCGCAGATCAAGTGAATGTTGGAGAACCGATAGCGACCATTTACGCGAATCAAGAAGATATTGAAGCATCAAAACAAAAAATTATCTCTTCGTATAAAATTTCAACGACAAAAGTAGATGCACCAAAGTTAATCTACGATGTCATCTCTTAATTTAAAGTTACCCTCGCTATAACCCATAGCGAGGGTAACTTTTTTTGTTTAGTCAAGACGAAAAGGGGTATCTACCATAGCTGCAGCTTGTACTACCAACATGTGCCCCATCTATGCTCAATTAGCTAGGCAAAGGATACAAGATGAAAAGCAGCAGTATCTCGCTCCAAATAGAACTCCCAACACGACACTTTATCCATATTTCATTTTTCTTTTAAAAAATTAGAATAAAATATTTATCACTTGGAGAAAATAAAGAGAACTCAGATTGAAGACTAGCGGAGGGATATGAATTGAAAAATGTTGTAATGGGTTTTCTAACTATTCTAGTATTTATCTATCAAACCCCATTTGTCCAAGCAAATGAAGAAAATCAAGACTTTGCCGATGAAGCAACTTCGGCTATTTTAATGGAACGAGATACCGGCGAGGTACTTTATGAAAAAAACAGTAACGAAGCTCTTCCTCCGGCAAGTATGACAAAAATAATGACGATGTTGCTAATCATGGAAGCGATTGATGATGGCGATTTATCATGGGATGAAAAAGTTCGAACGAGTGAAAGAGCGGCCTCAATGGGAGGGTCGCAAATATTTTTAGAACCTGGAGAGGAAATGACTGTAGAACAAATGATGAAAGGTATTGCTATTGCCTCTGGTAACGATGCTTCGGTTGCGATGGCAGAACACTTAGCTGGTTCAGAAAAAGAATTTGTGCGGCTTATGAATGAAAGAGCAAAAGAATTAGGATTGAAAAATACAAACTTCGTTAATTCAAATGGGTTACCTGCTGAAAATCACTACACATCCTCATACGATTTAGCGATAATTGGGAAAGAACTTTTACACCATGAAAAAATCACAGAGTTTACCAGTGTTTACGAGGATTATTTAAGAGAAGATTCGGATGACCCATTTTGGTTAGTGAACACGAATAAATTGGTCAAATTCTATCCTGGTGTGGATGGATTAAAAACAGGTTTTACTAGAGACGCGATGTATTGTTTGACGGCGACAGCAAATAAAGATGGAATGAGAATGATCTCGGTTGTTATGGGGGCGCCTACACCGAAAGATAGAAACCGTCAGATTACTGAAATGTTTGATTACGCTTATAGTCAATACAAACTTCATAATCTATATGAGGCACAAGATGTATTGGGGAAAGTAAGAGTTGATAAAGGAAGTAATCGTGAAGTGGATGTAATGATAGAAGAACCACTCTCAATCCTAATTAAAAAAGGCGAAGATATTGAAGGGATGACCGAAAAAGTGACATTAAATAAAGACGTTAAAGCACCAATTGAACAAGGAACTCAATTGGGAAAGATTGTACTAGAGAATGATGGAAAGGAAGTTACCAGTAAAAATCTAGTCGCATCTGACTCCATCGAACGAGCTTCGTTGTGGCAATTAGTAAAGAGGACTTCATCGCTCATGTTTGGTGGATGAAGTTATCTGAGAAAAGCGCGAAGACAGAATATCCTAATACTCTGAGGTAGGGAACCTACAACCCAGAATACCCAGGTTAAAATTAACACGAATTTCAACTGGTTTTAGCGAATCTGCACTAGTTTTGTTTTTGGGAAGGATTAAAGGTTGTTTAAAAGGAATTAGTTGAGCGTAACCATCGTTTCCAAATGGAGAGGGAAACCGGAGGGGCATTGAACTTTAATCGAAGGAGTGAAACGTCATGAGTTTGTTAATTGATTTGGAAGAAAAAGAACAAGTACTTTGTGTCAGATTAGTTGGTGAATTGGACCATCATACGGCGGTTAAACTACGTGAAAGAGTGGATGCGGCATTAACGGAGCATCATCTAACTCATGTATTGATGAATTTAGAGAAGCTTACATTTATGGATAGCTCTGGCTTGGGAGTCGTTCTTGGTAGGTATAAGAAGGTAAAAACTGTTGGTGGAGAGATGGTTATATGTTGTATGTCTCCTCAAGTGAAGAGGTTATTTGAGCTTTCAGGTTTATTTAAAATTGTTACACTTGCCACTAACGAAAGAGAAGCGTTACTCAGTTTGGGGGTGGCGTCATGAATAATCGGATGGAGCTTTCATTTTTAGCAAGAAGTGCAAACGAATCATTTGCGAGAGTTTCAGTAGGAGCATTCGTGAGTCAACTTGATCCAACATTAGATGAGTTAACAGAAATAAAAACCGTTGTGAGTGAAGCGGTAACTAATTCAATCATACATGGATATCAAGAAAGTGATGAAGGGATCGTGTATATCGAAGTTGAGTTGATTGACGACACAGTAAAGCTCGTCATTCGTGATGAAGGGAATGGCATTGGTGATTTGGAAGAAGCACGGGAACCACTATACACTTCTAAACCTGAATTGGAGAGAAGTGGAATGGGATTTACTATAATGGAGAATTTCATGGATAACATTGAAGTAGATTCTGAGCCAATGAATGGAACAACAGTTACATTGATGAAACGACTCTCGAAGCAAAAAGCCTTTTGTAATTGAGAGGATACCCTATGATGAATCTAGATTATAAGAAGACTAAGAAGAAACATTTGCAAGATAAAGAGGTTAAAGAATTAATCGCACAGGCTCAGAAAGGGGATCGAACAGCTAGAGATAGGATAGTTCACCATAATACAAGACTTGTGTGGTCCGTTGTTCAGCGATTTATGAACCGCGGATATGACCAAGACGATTTATTTCAAATTGGCTGTATAGGCTTAATTAAATCAATAGATAAATTTGATTTAACTTACGAAGTGAAGTTTTCGACGTATGCAGTGCCAATGATAATTGGTGAAATTCAGCGGTTTTTAAGAGATGATGGAACTGTGAAAGTAAGTCGATCTATTAAAGAATCAGCTAATCATATTCGAAAAATGAACGATGAGTTATCAAAGACTCTTGGCCGAGTGCCGACAATACAAGAGATTGCTAACAAGTTGGATCTGTCGCCAGAGGAAGTTGTATTTGCACAAGAAGCCAGTCGCCAACTCGCTTCGATTCATGAGACAGTGTATGAAAACGATGGTGATCCTATTACAATTCTCGACCAAATCTCAAATCCTGATGATGGGAAATGGTTTGATAGAATCGCTTTAAAAGATGAAATTGATAAATTAAATGAACGAGAAAAACTGATTATTTACTTACGGTATTACAAAGATCAAACTCAATCTCAAGTTGCTGAGAGATTAAGCATTTCCCAAGTACAAGTTTCTCGATTAGAAAAGAAAATACTAGATCAATTAAAGGAACAACTCAACGAATAATGTTGAGTTGTTTTTTTGTATGGAATTGAATACTTTCACTAATACTAAGTTAGTACAAACAAGCTGAGACGAGAAGGTGAGTTCATGACGAGATTGAAAAAAGTGATCTTTATAACAGATGGCGATGAATCGGCTGTAAATGCAGCTAGTGTCGCGGCAAATTCTCTTCAATGCTATTTTCTTTCTTTATCTAAGGGAAATCCTAGTATTATCCAAACAGACGTTTTAATTAGAAAAATATTGGAAGCTCCGATAGAGCCTGTCATTGTTTTATTTGATGATGCGGGATACCCAGGCATTGGTCCTGGAGAATCGCGTATGAGAGGCGTAGCGAATTCCCCTTTTATTCAAGTGTTAGGTGTTATCGCAGTTGCTGCTCATACAGATACAGACGATTGGTCAAAAGTGGACGTATGTGTTGATCGCTATGGAAATATTACAGAATACGGTGTTGACAAAGCTGGGATAAAAGAAACAGAAATAAAAAGAATACGAGGGGATACTGTGGATCTTTTAAATGTCAATGAAGATCCAATCATTATTGGGGTTGGTGATGTAGGAAAAATGGGAGGGTATGATGACTTTGAAAAAGGAGCCCCTGTCACAAAAAAAGCGATTCAATTGATTTTGGAAAGGAGTGGTCTAAGTGACCCACCAAGATGAAAGCAAGATTGACCATCCTATTTCAGAAGACATCCATGAAAATGAGCGTTGTCTAAAAAAGCGAGTTGGTATTGGTGAAAGTTTTGACGTAGGTGTTAGAAAAATATCTGTCCTCGATAAAGAAGTTCAATTTTATTTTGTAAATGGATTGTGCGATATTCAATACATTATTGAATTGTTAAAAGAACTAATGTTTCTTGATGCGGTTGAACAAAAAAAATCTAGTGTAAAAGAGCAGATTTTAAACCGGCTAACTCATGTACAAGTAGAAGAAGTAGGTACGCTAGATGAAGCCATCGTAGAAATGTTATCAGGGTTAATTTTTATTCTCATTGAAGGAGATTCCAAAGCCCTTGTGATTGATGTGAGAAATTACCCTGGGAGAGGCCCTGAGGAACCTGATACCGAAAAAGTTGTCAGAGGAAGTCGAGACGGTTATACGGAAAATATTATTGAAAATACTGCATTGACAAGAAGAAGAATCCGCGATGAACGATTAAGAAACGAAATTATGCGCGTTGGCCGTCGATCTAAAACTGATATCAGTGTTACTTATATTAAAGGCATCGCGGATCCGAAACTTGTGAAAATTGTTCAGAAAGAGTTAAAAGGCATTGATATCGATGGATTAACCATGGCTGATAAGGCTGTTGAAGAATTTGTAGTTAAACAAGGATATAATCCATTTCCGATGGTTCGCTATACCGAAAGACCTGATGTGTGTGCAACTCATTTATTGGAAGGTCACGTCGTTTTATTTATCGATGCATCTCCAAGTGTGATTATTATTCCAACAACGTTTTTTCACCATGTACAGCATGCTGAGGAATATCGTCAAGCACCGATGGCGGGGACTTTTTTTCGATGGGTGAGATTTTCAGGGATTCTATTTGCTTTATTTATTTTGCCATTTTGGTTGTTAATGGTACAAGAACCCGAGCTTCTTCCCGATGCTTTCGACTATATTGGTCCTTCAGAAGATTCGAATGTACCGGTATTTGGGCAGATTGTTTTAGCAGAGTTAGGAATAGAATTATTAAGGATGGCGGCGATCCATACACCTTCTCCATTAGCAACAGCATTAGGACTTGTTGCTGCTTTGTTAATTGGAGAAATTGCAATAGAAGTAGGACTGTTTATTCCTGAGGTAATTCTCTATGTTGCGGTTGGCGCGATCGGAATGTTTGCAACACCAAGTTATGAATTGTCAGTTGCATTAAAAATACTACGACTCGTTCTTCTGTTTTCGGTGGCGCTATTCAACGTCCCAGGGTTTGTCCTAGGTACAGCGGTACTGTTTATCCTGCTCGTACGATCAAAAACCCTAGGGGCGCCATATATGTGGCCGTTCCTACCTTTTTATCCAAAAGCGTTATTTGATATTATTTTCCGGCAGGCAGTACCAATTAAACGGAAGAGACCGAGTATTGTTCATCCGCAGAATGTAACGAAACAAGATGGTTAATAAATTTTCTAATGTATTCGTATGTTAGTTGCATGATGGATAAGAGTGTGATATTGTAAAAAAATAAAATATGGTATAAGATAAGTTATAATGTAGGTAGAGGTGCAAAAAGAATTAGTAAATAGCCTGAGTAAAAGGAAACGATGATGGCTATTGAAAGGTCAATTTGCCGAAGTAACTAAAGCAACTTACTTTAGTTTACTGGGGTGTAGTTAAATAAACTGCTCACTGTCACTGCAATTTGTAGTGGAGCACTAACCTTGATGGATTGCCGGAAACGGAACTCCCAAAAGGGAAATGAGTGTGATTCACATTCATTTCTCTTTTTCTATTGTTCAAGTGTGAGTAAGGTTACAAGGAGTGGGTATATATGGGGTTATATGGAACAAGTAAGATTAATCAGGAGGGTCATTTAACAATTGGTGAAGTTGATGTCACTACTTTAGCTGAACAATATGGCACACCTCTTTATGTATATGATGTGAAAGATATTCGTAATAGGGCGTCAGAGTTTCATCATGCGTTTGAAAATCAACAAGTGCAGTATCAAATAGCTTATGCTAGTAAAGCTTTTAGTTGTATTGCAATGATTGAATTGGCCGATGAACTAGGATTAAGTTTAGATGTTTGTTCAGGTGGGGAACTCTTCACTGCATTGCAAGCTGGATTTCCAGTAGAAAAAATTCATTTTCATGGAAATAACAAAACACCAGATGAACTTGAAATGGCTGTGAAAGAAGAGATAGGATGTATTGTGGTTGATAATTTCACAGAATTATCTTGGCTTATGGGTCTAACGGAGACGTTGAATACAAATATCGACGTATTGATTCGAATTACACCAGGTGTAGAGGCCCATACACATGACTATATCTCAACAGGACAAGAAGATTCGAAGTTTGGCTTTGATTTGAACAGTGGTCAAGCGAAAAGAGCAATAAAAATGATTTTAACGCATTCCCATTTAAAATTGAAAGGTGTTCATTCTCATATTGGCTCACAAATTTTCAATGCAGAAGGTTTTGAGGAGGCAGTTAAAGCGATTTACTTATCGCTAGCAGAATGGAAACAAGAATTGGACTATTATCCTGATGTATTGAATGTAGGTGGAGGATTTGGCATTCGTTATGGAAAGCACGACCACCCACTTCCTCTGCATGAGTATATTGATAAAATGGTGATGGCAGCAAAAGAAGAAGCCGGAAAATTAAATATGCCTGTGCCAGAAATTTGGATTGAACCAGGAAGAGCATTAGTAGGAGAAGCGGGCACAACGTTGTATCGAATTGGTTCGAGAAAAGATATTCCTGGGTTAAGAACGTATATTTCTATTGATGGTGGAATGACTGATAACATTCGACCGGCATTATATCAAGCTGAATACGAAGCTATTTTAGCTAACAAAGCCGATCAAGAAAAATCAGAAGTTGTTTCTATTGCAGGCAAATGCTGTGAAAGTGGAGATATGCTCATTTGGGATTTGGCATTACCTCCAGCTATTCAAGGAGACTTACTTGCCGTATCTTCAACAGGAGCTTATGGCTATTCGATGGCAAGTAATTACAATCGTATTTTACGTCCAGCGGTTGTATTTGTGGAAGACGGTGAACATCATTTGGTTATTGAACGTGAGAAGTTTGAAGATTTAATACGACATGAACGTTCCTACAAGCAACTTATTATGCAAAAAGGATTAGACACACAGATAGGTCAAAATTAACCTCGAAAAATCGAAGGAAATAGAGCGGTTTGATTGTTTTGTTTCCTTCTTTCGTATTTCTCGTGTAAAATAGAAACAATATACATAATTTAATTGAAAAAATGGAGGTAATAATGATGAAAAAAGGTACAATTGCTTTTGAAAATGGTGAAAAGATTGAGATTGAATTTTTTGCTGATGAGGCACCGGGAACGGTAGCTAACTTTGAAAAATTAGCGAACGATGGTTTTTATAATGGTTTATCTTTCCATCGAGTGATTCCAGGTTTTGTCGCTCAAGGAGGATGCCCTGAAGGAAATGGTACAGGGGGACCTGGTTACACAATTAAGTGTGAAACAAAAGGGAATCCACATAAGCATCAAAAAGGAAGTCTTTCAATGGCTCACGCTGGTAAAGACACTGGGGGAAGTCAATTCTTTTTAGTACTTGAACCACAGCCACATTTAGATGGTGTTCATACTGTATTTGGTCAGGTAACAGAGGGGTTAGATATTCTTCCAAGGATTAAAGCAGGCGATCAAATGTCAGAGGTTAAAGTTTACGAAGCATAAAATATGTCCAAAAACGTTCAAATTCTCATTTGGACGTTTTTTTTGAGCAAAATGAAGAACAAATGAAACATCTTGTGATACACTATACAAAATGAATAAACCGTTCCTTCGGGGTAGGGTGAAATTCCCAACCGGCGGTGATGAGGCGCAATAGCCTTTAAGTCCGTGACCCGTTGCTTATATTTAAGCAACGGTGGATTTGGTGAAACTCCAAAGCCGACAGTATAGTCTGGATGGGAGAAGGATATGACGGTTGAAAAAGATGGTTATCTAGGAGAAGTGTGTCTTATGACATTTACTGTTCCTAGAATCACTCTTTTTTACGGAGAGAATTGAATTTTGGTTTTCTCTGTAAACTTTGAGCATCTTTTTCTGCACAAATCATATTCTGAAACTATGTCCTGAAGGGAAATTCCTTTTAGGGCTTTTTTGTTTTAAAAAAAATTGAGTTAAATTACAATTTTTTATCTCAGTTTGATTGATGACTAGAAGTATACGTTTATATAACAGGAGGGTTCGACTTATGGATAATAACTATATGAAATTAGCGATCGAGATCGCAAGACAAACAATAGGACAAACAGCTCCGAACCCTGTTGTAGGGTGTGTTATTGTCAAGAACGGTGAAATTGTTGGTATGGGGGCGCACTTAAAAGCAGGGGAACGTCACGCTGAACGTCACGCTCTTCAAGTCGCTCAAGCCAATGCCAAAGGGGCAACGATGTATGTCACATTGGAGCCTTGCTCACACCATGGACGAACACCTCCTTGTGCTGATGCTGTCATTGAAGCTGGAGTATCCAAAGTGGTGATTGCTTCAACAGATCCGAATCCTGAAGTGTCAGGCAAAGGAATAAATAAATTGAAAAACGCTGGAATTGACGTTGAAGTTGGTGTTATGAAAGAAGAAGCAGATGAACTAAATGATGTTTTTTTTCACTATATGACTACATCTACACCGTATGTAACATTGAAAATGGCGACTAGTATTGATGGGAAAATTGCCACTTCAACGGGAGAGAGTCAATGGATTACTGGAGAAGAAGCGAGAAATGATGTCCACCAATTAAGACATGAACATGATGCAATTCTCGTTGGAGTTGATACAGTCATTCAAGACGATCCGTCGTTAACGACAAGATTAGCCAATGGTGGGAAAAACCCTATCCGGATTGTATTAGATCGTAAGCTTCGTACGCCGTTGGAGGCAAAAATAGTGACTGATCAAAAAGCACCGACATGGATCGTCACAACCGCTTTAGCTGATAAACAGAGAAAAGAAGAATTTGAAGCGTTAGGGATAGGAATAATAGTGATAGAAAATGAAGACATCTCAATTCCCTCGCTCCTAATAGCATTATTTAACAAGAAAATTACCTCTATCCTTGTTGAAGGAGGCGGAAATGTGAATGATAGTTTTCTGCGTTCGGGTTATTTTCAACGGGTAATAAAATATATGGCTCCTATTCTAATTGGAGGAGAATCAGCTCGGTCATCGTTTTCAGGAGAAGGAATTACACATTTGCAAGAAGCTCCGAGACTCCAATTAAAATCAATGAAGCAAATTGGAAACGACACAAAATTTATTTTTCATAAATCGAAAGAGGGGGAATAATAGATGTTCACAGGAATTATTGAAGAGAAAGGATCGATTCAGCATATTCAACAAACAGGCGATGCAATTGTTATGAAGATTCATGCCTCTGAAATTTTATCCGACATTCACTTAGGGGATAGTATAGCGATAAATGGTGTCTGTCTTACAGTTACAGCATTTGATCAACACGCATTTTCTGTTGATTTAATGCCAGAAACGGTTCGAAATACGAGTTTGAGGGATTTAAGTGTACGATCAGAAGTTAATTTAGAACGGGCTATGTCGGCAAAGGGCCGTTTTGGAGGTCACTTTGTAACTGGTCATGTCGATGGAACAGGTGTGATTAAATCAAAACGAGCTGAGCACAATGCCGTTTATTACGATATTGAAATATCAAAAGAATTACGTAAATACATGATGATGAAAGGTAGCGTTGCCGTTGACGGCACAAGCTTAACAATTTTTGGCGTCACCGCAGACAGTTTTACGATATCGATTATTCCGCATACAGTTCAAGAGACAATTATTGGTACAAAGGGGCCGGGGGATATAGTAAATATTGAGTGTGACATGCTGACAAAATATGTGGAAGAGTTAATGACACAACGTTTATCTTCAGATGATGAACCATCTGGGAAAATGACGGAGAGTTTTCTAAAAGAACATGGGTTTAAATAATGGTAGGAGGCAAACAAACATGAGTATTTTTGATCCGGTAGAAGAAGCAATATATGCACTTGCGCAAGGAGAAGTAGTGATTGTATGTGACGATGATGATCGTGAGAATGAAGGGGATTTCGTTTCCATTGCGGAAAAAACAACGCCTGAAGTGATTAATTTTATGGTGACACACGGGAGAGGTTTGGTATGTGCTCCAATTACACAAGATAGAGCAGAAAAACTCGGTTTAGCTCCGATGGTAGATCGAAATTCTGACCCTCATGGCACGGCTTTTACAGTAAGTGTTGACCATAAACATACTACTACGGGAATTTCAGCTCCAGAAAGAGCGATGACGGTAAAAGCATTGATTGACGATAATGCCAAGCCGGCTGACTTTCAGCGTCCGGGCCATATATTTCCTCTCATTGCAAAAGAGGGTGGTGTATTACGTCGAGCTGGACACACAGAAGCTGCAGTCGACTTAGCAATCATGAGTGGAGCAAAACCAGCGGGTGTTATTTGTGAGATTATGAAAGAGGATGGTACAATGGCAAGAGTACCTGATCTTCGCAAAATTGCAGATGAGCATCATTTAAAAATGGTTACAATTAAGGACATGATTCAATATCGAAATAGGAAAGACCAGTTAGTTAAGCGAGAAGTAGAAGTGAAGTTACCTACGGATTTTGGTGAATTCAATGCAATTGCCTATTCAAATATCGTTGACGGAAAAGAACATGTGGCGATTGTTAAAGGAGAAGTTGGTGGAGAAATGCCAACACTAGTAAGAGTTCATTCAGAGTGTCTAACGGGTGATGTGTTTGGTTCGAATCGATGTGATTGTGGTCCTCAATTGGATGCTGCCCTCGCTCAAATTGAAGAAGCGGGATCTGGGGTATTGCTTTATATGCGTCAAGAAGGGCGCGGCATAGGTCTGTTAAATAAATTGAAAGCTTATAAACTGCAAGAAGAAGGTTATGATACTGTTGAAGCGAACGAGAAGCTTGGTTTTGCTCCCGATTTAAGAGATTATGGGATAGGTGCGCAGATCCTTCGTGACTTAGGGATTCGGAAAATGAAATTACTAACAAATAACCCGCGGAAAATAACAGGTCTTAAAGGCTACGATTTGGAAGTTGTCGAAAGAGTGGCAATACAAATGCCACATTCGAAATCAAATGAAAGATATCTTAAAGTGAAAAAAGAAAAGCTAGGACATTTATTAAATTTTTAAGATGAAATCTGCTAGCTTAGCTTCTTTGGATGAAAGCTTTGAGATTCTTCATAGACGTTCATCGAAGCTAGTAAAATTATTTTAATGATATATCGCGTAACAAAGCAAATAAACTATAGGAGGCGTTAGTATTGGGACAAGTATTTGAAGGAAACTTAATCGGAACAGGATTGAAAGTAGGGATTGTAGTTGGGCGTTTTAATGACTTTATTACAAGTAAGCTTCTAGGTGGAGCAGAAGACGCGTTTAAGAGACATGGTATTTCAGAAAGTGACGTGGATGTCGCATGGGTTCCGGGAGCATATGAAATTCCTTTCATCGCAAAGCGGATGGCAGATTCAGGTAAATATGATGCAATAGTAACATTGGGTACAGTCATTCGAGGGTCAACACCTCATTTTGACTATGTATGTAGTGAAGTATCGAAAGGGGTTGCTTCCGTTTCTCTTTCTAGCGGCGTTCCTGTTATTTTTGGTGTAGTAACAACGGATACAATTGAACAAGCGATAGAACGAGCGGGAACAAAAGCAGGAAATAAAGGTTGGGACGCAGCGACAGCAGCTATTGAAATGGCTAATTTATCAAAAACATTTTCTAACTAAGGTTGATGAGCATCCGTTTAAGTAAACGGGTGCTTTTTTGGGTTTCTAAAAATGATTTTGCCGAAAGTTCAATGACATTTTCTTAGTAAATAAAAGCGGAAATTTTTTTGCCCTAAATTGTCAAGAGATATGTTATCATTAAAAGCTGTGCCACAAGTCAATTGATTAATTTCAGGGGGATTTGGAAACAATGAAGGAAAAAGATTGTGAGGGATCGTGAGATGTTGATTCCAATAAAAAAAGAACACGAAAAAATTGCCATGGGGTTGCTTTCTTTTATGCCAAGAGATAATAAGGGGATAGTTGTGCAAAAAGTATTGAAAATGTATGAAACCTCACCTAATCATCAATTATATCTATATAAAAATGAAAAAGATCGATTCGTTGGTGTGGTTGGAGTAGAAGATTTGGATGGTTCTGTTTATATTACTGACCTCACTGTTGATCCGTCGCATCGAAATGAAGGACTAGGAAGTTTGATGATAAAAATGATAGAAGATATGAAATCAATTCGAGTGTTAGGAACGAATGATACCGAATTATTTGTAAAGCATTATCAAAATCAATCTTGAAATGATATGCAGAAAAAATGATATTGTTGATGTACTATGAAACTCATATTTCGCGGAGATCGAGTGTATGGCTTTATGCCTTAACTTTTTAGAGAGATATGTAGATATTATCCAACATATTCTAAATGATGAAATTGATTCGTAGGACAAAAGGGAAGAGTTAACGCTCTTCCCTTTCCTGTTTTTTTCGTATAAGAGAATGCTGTCTTGCAAGAATAACATCAGATCGATCGCGAAGCTTGTGCCTATATATCAAATCTTGCTTATCAGTTTCTTTTGAAGACAACCACTGCCAACCTTTTTCTTTTGCAAGCTCTTTACAATGAGTAATGAGAGATTCATCAGTTAGAGGGAGATTCATTGGCTCATAGTTCCCATCATGGAGTATATTTTTTATTTTTGATTTGACAGACTGCTCTAAATCACCTTGATGAATGTGTAAGTCATCTAATAAATGATTACTTGTTCTGAGATGAGATAATACTTTACGATATAATCGCAGACTACCTGGGAAATTTCCCTGCCGTTCATGATAAACTGCAACTGCAAGTTGAATTAATGTTAGCCATTTGATGTCACGATCATTTTCAAGCCAATATTCTTCCATAATTTCATGACATTCAAAGTAATCTCTTGAAGCATGAAAATGGACAAGATATTCTAAATAAGGCTCAGGGTATTTTTTCATATTTCCCTCCATATATATCAAGTTTATCTCTATATCATAAAGCATTTTAATTGCAATGTGAAGGTAACTAATTTTAATGTTCTGCTCAATAATCAAACTAAAATATGATATAATTTAATCATGAATGAAAGGGAATGGTGAATTCATGCAATATAATGTTAAGCTTCATTCCTTTGAGGGACCATTGGATTTATTACTCCATCTAATTCAAAAAAATGATTTAGATCTTTATGATATTCCTGTTAAAGAGATCACGGAGCAATATATGACGTATATTCATGCTGTCCAGGTACTTCAATTAGATGTGGCTAGTGAATATTTAGTTATGGCATCAACGTTATTACATATGAAAAGTCAATTGTTACTGCCAGTGGAGGAAGACGTTTGGGATGAGGATCTACTCATTGATGATGAAGAAGATCCGCGTGAAGACCTCATGCAAAAATTGATAGAGTACAAAAAATACAAAGATGTAGCTGGCGATTTAAGAGGAAGAGGTCTAGCAAGAAGTGATCTTTTTTCAAAACCTTTGACAGACTTAACACCACTTTTAACTGATCTCAACGAAGAAAGCGAGGATCATCCGAAAATAAATGTCTCAATTTATGATATGCTCCAAGCTTTTCAAAAAATGAAAAAAAGAAAAAAGAAGCATGAACCTGTTTTCTCAAAGATTCAACGCCAAGAAGTTCCAATTGAACAAAAGATGTCTCAAATAGTTGCTGAATTACATCTCAGAGGAGGAGTAAGTAGATTCTCTGAACTCTTTCAGGAAGAAGAGCAAGATCACTTAGTAGTTACCTTTCTGGCATTACTGGAGCTAATGAAGTATGACTCGATTCGCTGTGAACAGGAGCATAATTTCGATGATATTATGGTTTATAAAAAGGAGGTTCAATTGTTTGAAAAGTCATGAAATCAAAGCAATTATAGAAGGACTTTTGTTTGTTTCTGGAGAAGAAGGAATAGACGAAAATCAGATGATGGACGTTCTAGAGATAGACCGTAAAACACTCAAATTCTATTTAGCAGAGCTAAAAGAGATGTATCATTCAAATAATCGAGGGATTCAATTGGTTGAGTTAGCGGGTGGCTATCAGCTGACGACGAAGAAGGAACATGCAATTTACTTTAAAAGGTTAATACAATCCCCTACTTCAGCAACGCTATCTCAGGCAGCACTTGAATCGTTGGCTATTATTGCCTATAAGCAGCCTGTTTCTCGTGTCGAGGTCGAAGATATTCGCGGAGTAAAATCAGAGCGGCCGATTCGTACATTAAATGGAAAAGGTTTTATTAAAGAAGTTGGCCGCGCGGATCGGACAGGCAGAGCGATCCTTTATGGGACAACTAAGTTTTTTCTGGAACAATTTGGGTTACAGTCCGTAGAAGAGTTACCACCACTTCCTGATCCTGTAGCAGAAGAAGAGGTGGAAGAAGAGGTAGACTTGTTTTTTGAGAAATTTCAGGAACAATTCTCTGATAATAATACGATTAATAAAAAGTCAGTTTAATGAGAATTTACTCTTCTTATTGATGGTAAAGTATAATAATAGGGTTATAATTATTTGGTCACTCAAAAGGAATTTTGACTTATAATAGTATAAGAATGATTGTGTGATAGTAAAGTGTGGTATGTAATAAATATAGATAATGAAGAAGGAGAGATATATAAACATGGGAAATGATTTGGTTAAACAACAGCTAGAATTTACAATGAAGAATTTGGAAGTAGCATCCTCAAAGTTAAGGCTATTCTTAAATGAAGCAACATTATCAAATTTCATCGCTGAAGGAAACGAAACATCAAAACAGGAATTCGAACATATTCTTGACCAATTCCGAAGATTACTTGTCTTTTTTGATGAAGGGCGTGAATCTGGAAATCTCTTGCTTCGTAGTGAAAACTTTCGTAAAGGTGCAGCTGAAAAAACGTTATTTTGGATTTTTCATCAATGTATCGAAGAGTTTTTTCAACCTCATTTTGATATTTGGTTCGAAGATAGTAGAGCTGCTTATACCGGTAAGAACGCAATTAAATTCCGCTCAGATGTTCCAAGTAAAATAAAAGAAATTGTCCAATCGATTGAAGGACCTCTTCAAGAAGTACGCGAAGAGTTGGAGTATTATGAAACAGATTATCGTACAAAAGTAAATCAAAGAGGAAGTAAATAAAAATAGAAAAAAAGAAGGAGAGGCTATTGAGCCTCTTCTTCTTTTTTGATTTTGAAAAATATATTGGTGTGGAATTGTCGAATGTCGATATGTGTCTGACGGTGAGCTCTATATGTAGGAACCGACCGTTACAAGCACCGACCAACCTGCTATGTATCTGAGTCTTAACCAAGATGAAGTTGATTCAACCACAGGTCCATGTGCTGACAAAGCTCATGCGAGGCACGAGATAATTGACCAGCATGCGTTTCAGGATTGCCCGTTGAACCAGAGAATACGGTTTTAAATGTACCGTTTTTTGTGTACCAAAAACGTTCCAAATACGTATTGAAAGATGATATATAGGTATATAGGAGAGCTCGTTCTTCCTCGTTGTAAACTTTAATCAGTATTTTGTCATCAAAAATAAGAGATTTAGGGGCAATTTCAATTTCTTTTTTATGGATGCTATTCGTTTGTTTTTGAACGGCATTTCGAATTCTCATCAACTGAAGTTCAACAGTGCGTTTGACTTCTTCTTCCCAATCATTTTCTAGGAGTTCATTGTCCTTTACTGGCTTCCCGACGGATTCTAATTCTGTTTTGTTAGCAAGGCTCATTTTCTTAAATATGATAAATAAAATCAACAATTGAGTAATAAAAATGAGTGTTAATAGGCTAACGGTCAAAATCTGCATATCGTTCTCCTCCCTCTTCCACACCTTGAATCATACCAATATTCTTAGCTAAACGATAGCCCTTTGATTTTACGAGTTTTCTGTTGCGACAAAGAATTTATAAGTGAACATTAACTATTATTCCCAACATAAATATCGAATCGATTCAAATACTACTTGTAGGATAGTGAAAGGGTGGTTTAGATAAATGACAATAAATCGAATGATTACTCTTGCTATTATTTTGCTGATAAGTGTAAGTGGATGTGAACAAGCCGGACAAAAAGACTTTGAAAGCCAATCAGTAGATAATGCTGAGAAAATTTCTCAAACTGTAGCGAAAGAAGCTGAAAAAATTGCAGAAGAGTTGGAACAAGTTGAGGAAGCTACTGCGGTATCGCAGGATAAAGATGTCTATGTCCATCTCAAAGTTTCAGGGTTTGATCGTTTGTTTTTAAAGGATGTAAGAAAGAAAGCTAAAGACAAACTTGAGCGAGCTAATCCTGATGGAAAAGTAGAAGTATCTACAGATAAAAAACTCGAGTTGGAATTAACTGAATTAAAGCATAAACTATCAGATCAAAAAATCTCAAAAAAACAGTTAAAAGATGATTTGAAAAAAGTTGATGATGATATGAAAGCAGGTGTTTAAGAATGGCTAAACAATCGAAGAAATCACCTACACAAAAGAATTATCAAAAATTAGCTAGTAACCATGAAATTAAAAGGCCAGTATTAAAAAATTGTCTTAAAGCTTTTGTCATCGGTGGCTTGGTTTGTACATTTGGTCAGCTACTTCAAACTTTTTATATTTATTACTTCGACTTCACAGAAAAGACAGCAGGTGATCCAACTGTAGCAACATTGATCTTTATAGCTACTTTGCTTACTGGCTTTGGAGTGTATGACAGGTTTGGTCACTTTGCTGGAGCAGGTTCCGCTGTTCCAGTTACTGGATTTGCAAATTCGATGGCGTCAGCCGCAATTGAACATCGAACAGAAGGCTTAGTTTTAGGAGTATCTTCAAACATGTTTAAACTGGCTGGGGCAGTCATCGTATTTGGAGTGGTAGCTGCTTTTTTTGTTGTCCTTATTAAAATGACATTTTTTGGACTGTAATACTTGGTGTTGTCTATCAAGAACAAGGAGGATAAGGGATGATTTTCTTAAATGCATTTATAGTCGGGGGACTTATATGTGTCATCGGACAAATTTTACTAGACGTATTAAAATTGACTCCAGCTCATACGCTCAGTACGTTAGTTGTTTTTGGAGCGATTTTAGATGGTCTTGGATTATATGAACCGCTTATTGACTTCGCTGGAGCAGGAGTAACTGTACCAATCACAAGCTTTGGTAATTCGCTAGTTCATGGTGCTATAGTAGAAGCGGAACAAAATGGTTGGATTGGTATTGGAATCGGTATTTTTGAAGTGACGAGTGCTGGTATATCGTCTGCAATAATATTTAGTTTTCTTGCAGCTGTTATTTTTAGGCCAAAAGGATAAAAGTTAAGGTAATGCAAGTATTACTAATGATGAAAGGGAGTTCCTTTCATCGTAGGATTTACCATTGATACATGAAGAATGCCTTCTTGATTAACGCTGGCAAAAAGAACGTCTTTTGTCTGATCAATCCCTTTTTTGTTTAACTCCTCTAGTAGCCATTTAACAGAAAAGTTTAAGTATTTTAGCATGTTAGCGTGAATTTTCCCTTCAATTATAACTGGATAAGCCAGGTTGGATGAGGATTTCTTTAGACCGAGGTCTTCCAAAGTCACAGAGGAATTTAACGATTTTTTTAAAACCGTTAATTTACCGTTTGCTTCAACGATTGCAAGCTTCACAATCGATAAATCAAAGATGTCTTTTTCTCTTAGCATTTGTAATATATTATCAATGGAATACCGAATTTCTTCAATATTTGCAATGAGTAAAATTCCGTTTTCAATAACCACAGTTGGTTTGAAAGTCATTGCGTTACCTAACCAACTTTTTTTGATTAAAAGGAAGCTAACGGTTCTTTGTAGTAAAGCGATTGCGATAATGGCAACGATTGTATGTAATTGGTTAATAGTTGGATCTGCTATATCAGCACCAGTAATAGATGCAAGCGTGATGATAACTAGGAAATCAAATAATGGTAACTGACCAATAGTACGCTTGCCCATATACAACGCGACAATGAGTAATAGAGGCATAATTGTTACGATTCTAAATACTATTTTTGATAAATCTAACCAGAGCATTTCCTTATCGCCTCACATTCGTGATTGAGTATATTTAGTTTTAACCAATGAATGAAAGATATTCAATTTTCCTGGGTGTGAATAGGACATACTTTTTTTTTCTTAGCATAAATTGGTTATTATAAAGGGTTGATAATATGAATAAATGCTTCGTTGTCAGTGATCGGAGGGAAAGTATGCAGAACAATAAAAGAAAGTTAGTGATAATTATCTTGTCGACGTTTTTTTTGTTGGGGATATCTTCGCCAACAGACGTTAATTATCAGCAAGGAGTTTCGGCTCAAGGGGCTATTCTTATTGAACAAGAGAGCGGTAGAATTTTGTATGAAAAAGAAGCAGAAACGCAGATGAGAATTGCTAGCATTACAAAGGTTATGACGGCTATTTTGGCAATTGAGCATGGCGATCTAGATGAAAAAGTAAAGATTTCTAGCGAAGCTTTTGGAACAGAAGGTTCATCAATATATTTAATAGAAGGAGAAGAAATTTCTTTGAGAGATTTGATCTACGGGCTTATGCTGCGTTCGGGCAATGATGCGGCGGTTGCTATCGCGGAACATATTGGCGGGAGTCTCGAAGGTTTCGTCTTTATGATGAATGAAAAAGCGAATCAGCTTGGAATGGAAGGGACCTTGTTCGCAAACCCGCATGGCCTAGACGATCATGAAGAACATTATTCTACTGCCCTTGATATGGCCAAGCTTACACAATATGCGATGGCTAATCCGATATACGAGGAAGTAGTTGGTACGGAATCATATAGATCAGAAACAGAAGAAAATAGAATTCGGGTTTTTAAGAACAAAAACAGGCTCCTGACGCAGTTGTACCAACATTCAACAGGTGGGAAAACAGGGTATACAAAACGAGCGAAGCGAACTCTAGTTTCAACTGCGGAAAAGGATGAATTAAAATTAATTGCTGTAACGATTAATGCACCAAGTGATTGGCATGATCACATGAATATGTTCGAATGGGGATTTTCTCAATTTCAAACAAAGACACTCGTAAAAGAAGGGATCGTTGAAAGAGTGGATGATCCGTTTTATCAAGACCGCTTAAAAGCGGAGTATTCCTTTGAATATCCTATTAGTGAACAGGAAAAGCAAAATCTCAGTCAACGAATTATTGTCCCTAATCCTGATAATCAGGAAAGGTGGGAGAAAGAGGGATATCCATATCCAATTGGATCGATTCAAATCGAATTGAATAATGAGGTGATAGGTGTTGTGCCTCTGAGATACATGAGAGAAGAAATCAAAGGCGATTCTTTTTATGACAAGTGGGTAAGAAGATGGTTTTCATTTGATGGAGTAAATTCTTATGGTTAATGTGATATGGGTGAGCCTTTTTTTCATAGGTTTTATTTTTGCAGCAATAAATGGCACGATGACAGAAGTGAATGAAGCTATTTTTTCAGGAGCAAAAGAAGCTGTAGTTATCTGTATAGGTTTGATTAGCGTATTAACATTTTGGCTTGGTATGATGAGAATAGCTGAGTTGGCTGGGATTTTAAAAATAGTTAGTAAGTGGCTTCATCCGGTTGTATCGCGAATATTTCCTGACATACCACAAGGCCATCCAGCTCAAGGTTATATCGTTTCAAATATGAGTGCAAATATGTTTGGGCTTGGAAATGCAGCTACGCCAATGGGAATTAAAGCGATGAAGGAGTTAAAAAAGTTAAATCATGATAAAGACGAAGCGAGTCGGTCGATGGTGACTCTTTTAGCTATCAATACTGCGAGTTTGACTCTAATCCCAACAACCGTTATTGCCCTTCGTATTGAATATGGTTCTGTTGCTCCTGCAGAGATTGTTGTGACGACGATCCTTGCTACAGCTTGTTCAACAATTGGTGCTGTCTTGATTGACCGATTTTTCTATTATAGAAGATTAAAAAAAGGGACGTGATAGCTGATGAGTTGGTTATCTACGATTTCAATATGGATTATTCCAAGTTTTCTCTTCATTATTTTAATGACGGCAACATGGAAACGGGTTCCAACCTATGAAGCCTTTACTGATGGAGCGAAAGAAGGTGTCCAGTTATCATTATCAATTATTCCTTATTTAGTAGGAATGCTCGTTTCTATTAAAGTATTCCGTGAATCAGGGGCAATGGGTTTTTTCATTGATTTACTTCACCCGTTATTATCCTTTTTCTATATTCCGACTGAAATATTACCTCTTGCTCTTATTCGACCTTTATCAGGAACAGGGGCGTTAGGTATGACGAGTGACTTAATTGCAACGTACGGTCCAGATTCCTTCATTGGCAGGTTGGCTTCGACGATGCAAGGAAGTACTGATACAACATTTTATGTACTAACTGTTTATTTTGGTGCAGTTGGTATAAAAAAAATGGGCGACTCCCTTAAAGTTGGTTTATCTGCTGATGTGATAGGGATTATTGCATCCATTTTAATAGTTAGACTTGTCTTTTTATAGACGTGTAAACCCATGAATCGATCGATTCATGGGTTTATGTTGTATCTTCTCGAAAAAAAAGCTAAAATTAACGTTTGAAATCAAATTACTGTCGACGACAATAAAGATAATGATAAGATGAGGCTGAGGTGAAAGATATGGAACGTTTACAAAAAGTGATTGCTCAATCAGGAATCACATCAAGAAGAAAAGCAGAAGCACTTATTACCGATGGTAAAGTATCTGTCAATGGAAAGAAAGTTACTGAATTAGGAACGAAAGTAGATCCAGCCACTGATAAAGTGGTTGTTAACGGAGTGCCGATTGATCGAGAAGAACCAGTGTACTTTTTACTTTATAAACCGACAGGCGTGATTTCAAGCGTGTCTGATGAGTTTGGTAGAAAAGTTGTCACTGATTATATCGATGTAGCCCAAAGGATTTATCCGGTAGGACGGTTAGATTCTGATACGTCTGGTTTACTATTATTAACGAATGATGGAGATTTTGCCAACATACTAATGCATCCAAAATATAAGATTAAAAAGACTTATATAGCAAAAGTAGAAGGAATGCCTTTAAGAGAAACGTTGAAAAAACTTGAAAGAGGCGTTCAACTTGAAGATGGTAAAACAGCACCGGCTCAGCTGAAAGTGAAAAAGACAGACCCAAAGAAAAATACTGCAATTGTCGAAATTTCTATTCATGAAGGGAAAAACCGGCAAGTTCGCAGAATGCTTGAATCTGTCGGGCACCCTGTAATTAAACTAAAGAGAGAAAACTATGGTTTTTTACATTTACGTGGGATGAATGCTGGTGAATATAGAGAACTAAAGCCTCATGAAGTAAAACAACTTAGAGAAATGGCTGTCACATAATGTTCACAAACTTACAAATCTACCGCTATTAACACTATTTTAGTGATGTTAATATAGAATAAGAACAACTGTAAATGGATAGTGAGGAAGTTAGATGAAAAAGCGTTAATTGAAGCAATTATAAAGAGAGCCAAGGATTAGAATACCCGTTATTTATTAATGACGATATGTTCGTAACTAATGCATACGGTGTCCATAGGGTCTCCCAGTAACTGATTGATTAATGAGTATGGCGAATTAAGAGAGAGACAATTTGGCCACAAAACAGCAGTGCAAGTGGTGGAGTCATTAAATGGGTTAATTCCGGAAAGCTAGTGGGGGATTAAAATGGAAAACGTCAAATGCGAATGCGGTCATGTCAACCCATATGGGACATATTTATGTGAATCTTGTGGGAAACCGTTAAAAGAAGAAAAAGGAAAGCTTGCAAACATGCGTTATGAAGGTGTAGCAAGAAGGTCACAAACTTATAAAAGGTCACCAATAGATAGAATTTGGAACTTTTTTTCCTCAGTTAAGATTGGTATCTCGATTATTGTGTTATTACTAGTGACATCGTCTATGGGAACTTTATTTCCTCAAGAGATGTATATCCCAGCTGGCGAGAGCCCAACGCTTTATTATGAGCAGGAATACGGGTTGTTTGGAAAACTTTATTATCAATTAGGATTTCATAATTTATACAGTTCATGGTGGTATATGCTGTTGATTGCCTCCTTAGGTGTGTCTCTTGTGATTGCTAGTTTAGATCGGGTTGTTCCCCTCTACAGGGCGCTTAAAACACAAAGAATCTCTAGACACGAAGGTTTTTTAAAACGTCAGAGGTTGTTTGGGCAAACGGATAGTATCGCTAATATTGATGAGGAGATTGACAAGGCCGAGAAGTTACTAATAAACAAACGGTACCATGTTCGGAAAGAAAATGGGCATATTCTTGCTGAAAAAGGACGCTTTGCAAGATGGGGTCCTTATGTCAATCATGTTGGTCTTATTATCTTTCTTATTGGTGGAATGTTGAGGTTCTTTCCTGAGATGTACTTAGATGAGCATATTTGGGTTCGCGAGGGAGAGCAAGAAGTAGTAACTGGAACTAATGGTGAGTATTTTTTGAGGAACAATAACTTTTTGGTTGAATTATACGATGAAGAAGATGAGAAATATAGAGAAGCTCTAGAACGAACGCAACAACCTGTAGTTAAAACCTACCAAACTTCAGCGACATTATTAAGAAGAACTAGCGATGGAACTATTGGAAGTGACACAGAACTTGAAGAGGTAAAAGATTATGAAATTCGCGTAAATGACCCATTAACTTTCGAAGGCTTCTCTTTATATCAAGTTGATTATAAATTAAATGAATTGTCTCAGTTTACCTTTACATTGGAAAGTGACACGGTTGATGCGGATTTATCTAATATAGAATTTACCGTAGATTTAAATGATCCGCAAAAGACATATGAATTTGATAATGGGTACAGAGTGGAAATTATGGATTATTTCCCTAATTTTGTCATTGATGATAATGGAGAACCGACAACGGTGAATCGTATACCAGATAATCCTCGCATTATTTTCGAAGTGTTTCCACCTGGAGCTGATGAAGATGAAGGGGAGATCAGTTTAATTGGTGTTCGGGTTAACGAGGCGCTCAATGGTGAGAATGACCATGTGATACGCATGTCAGGTGTTGAGATGGTTGATGTAACCGGATTAACGATTAGGAAAGATCGGACTCTTCCTATTATCTCATTAGGAGGAATTATCTTTATGATAGGTTTTATTCAAGGGTCTTATTGGCATCATCGACGGATATGGATCCAAAATCGTGAAGGAACATTGTTATTGGCTGGCCACGCAAATAAAAATTGGCAAGCACTGAAAAAAGATTTTCAGCTAATTTCTGATAACACTCATATTCCTTCACCAATAGACCAAACTGAAAAGGAAAATGAAGGAGTGAGTCAGGACGATGATTCTACTAAGTAGCAATGCCATGTACGTCGCATTCTTTTTGTCTTTGGCAGCAACGATTCTTTTCGCTGTCTCTATTACAGGAAAGAAATTCAAAAATCAAAAGGGTATGGAAGTGAATAAGGCAGGACTGTTAGGTTATATAAGCGCAATATTAGCTTTTATTGCGATGATTACTTACTTCGCATCAAGATGGATTGGCGTAGGATATGCACCAGTTAGTAATATGTTTGAGTATATGACAGCCTTAGGGATCGCGATTACCTTAGGATTTATTATCATTTATGCAATCTATCGTAACAATTACATTGGTTTGTTTGCGATGCCAGTAGTGATGCTGATTATTGCTTATGCTTCTATGTTCCCAGGTGATGTTCAACCGCTAATCCCAGCTTTGCAATCTCATTGGTTAACGATTCATGTGATAACAACGGTTATTGGCCAAGGGATTCTCGCTATTGGTTTTGTGGGTGGATTGGTATATTTAATTCGCGTGATTAATTTTAAGGAAGCGTCTATCAAGGTAAAAGGTGTTGAATTTATCTTGTTTACGTTATTAAGCACCTTAGCATATGTTTTACTCGGGATTGGCTTCGGTGCAACTGATTACCAAGCAACGTTTGAATATGTAAATGAACAAGGAAATCAAGCAGAAATTAGTTATTATTTCCCACCATTAGTTGGACCTAATGAGGGGCAATTAATTTCTGATCAAGGGATGTCACCGCTAGTAAATGCCCCAGCAATAATAGAAAGCGGGGATTTAAATACGGTTATTTGGGCTATATTAGGTGGTCTTTTCTTATATGGTGTATTACGGCTTATTTTTAGAAAGCCTGTCGGTGCAACGATTCAACCTATTTTGAAAAATGTGAATCCTCAAACAGTCGATGAGATTAGTTATCGAGCAATTGCGATTGGGTTACCAATTTTTGCTTTAGGTGGCTTAATTTTCGCGATGATCTGGGCGCAAATTGCTTGGACAAGGTTTTGGGGATGGGACCCAAAGGAAGTTTGGGCTCTAGTTACATTCCTATTCTATGTTGTTTATTTACATCTAAGGTTATCGAGAGGATGGCATGGAGAAAAGAGCGCATGGTTATGTGTAATTGGTTTCGCCTTAATTATGTTTAATTTGGTTTTTGTCAATCTAGTAATAGCAGGATTACATTCATATGCATGAATATAAGAGCAGTACCTATGGAGAATTAAAGTAGGGCTGCTTTCTTTTATGGTGATAACTATACATTCTAATTGCGTAACGAACATGGTACAATTAATTTAGAAAAGCTATTTAACTCAGTAAACCTACTTATGATGAAAGTTGATATTTAAGTAGGAGTCCTAAGGGGGAAGAAGCAATGCAAGATCAGCCAAAAATTTTAGTAGTTGATGATGAAGAACGAATTAGACGGTTGCTTAAGATGTATTTAGAGCGTGAAGAATATGATGTTGATGATGCAGAGAACGGTGAGAAAGCTCTTAAAATGGCATTAGAAGTAGATTATGATTTAATAGTTCTTGATCTTATGATGCCAGGTATTGATGGAATAGAAGTGTGTGAAGAAATTCGTAAACATAAGGCAACGCCCATTATTATGCTTACTGCTAAAGGAGAAGAAGCCAATCGTGTCCAAGGTTTTGAAGCGGGAACAGATGATTACATTGTTAAACCATTCAGTCCAAGAGAAGTAGTTCTTCGTGTGAAAGCGTTACTACGAAGGGCTTCTTCAACAAAGTTTTTACAGACGGAAACGGCGACAAAAGACGTACTTGTTTTTCCTCATTTGACTATTGATAACGATGCTCACAGAGTAACTACAGAAGGTAAACATATTAATTTAACACCAAAGGAATATGAGTTACTTCTATACCTTGCTTCAGCGCCAGATAAAGTATTTGCAAGAGAGCAGTTATTGAAAGACGTCTGGAATTATGAGTTCTTTGGAGATCTTCGTACAGTTGACACTCATATTAAACGACTACGTGAGAAGTTGAATAAAGTATCTCCAGAAGCGGCAAATATGATTTCAACCGTTTGGGGTGTTGGTTATAAATTTGAGGCTGTGAGAGACTAATGATGTTTTGGCGAAGTGTCGTGGGCAAGTTATGGTTTACGATTCTCCTCCTCGTATCTGTTGTACTCGTCATTTTAACTGTCTTGTTATTGCAATATTTCGAGAGATTTCATACGGATCATGCTGAGGGAGAATTAATGAATCATGCTTCTCTTATTGTCACGTTACTAGAGGATGGAGAAACGGATGATGCGGCATTTTCCATGAGTAGAATGATTTCTGAGACATATTCAACAAAAGCGTTGATTTTATTGAATGAAGATGAGTATTGGTATACTACTGACAAAAGTATCGATGACTTGCCGGTTAATATTTTTTATGAAGATGAAAATTTAGCTAAAGTTATCGAATCAAGTGAAACTGTTGTTACACAAGGCAATTATACGTTCGATGTCAGTGGGAAAGAAGTAACAGAAGAGGTCATGGTAGTCGGGATTCCGTTTCAATTAGCTACAGAAGAAGAAGGTTCTTTGTTTTTGTACCAATCTCTTGATGTTGTCGAAGAAGCGTCAAATCAAACGAAAAACATTATTTTCTTATCTGCTGGAATCGCAATTATTCTAACGACAGTATTTGCTTTTTTCTTAACGACGAGAATTACAGCCCCGTTACGAAAAATGAGGAAGGCGTCCTTGGAAGTTGCTAAAGGTAATTTTAATACAAAAGTTCCTATTTTGACAAACGATGAAATTGGATTATTAGGGATTGCATTTAATCGAATGGCTCGTGCTTTAAACACTAACTTAAATGCATTGAACCAAGAAAAAGAGCAGTTATCGCGAATTTTAAGTTCCATGGCCGATGGTGTCATCACGCTTGATCGCGATGGTGCTGTGATGGTGACAAACCCTCCTGCGAATGAATTTATTGGAGCTTGGCTATATGAACAAGGATATGAGGTAGAAGAATCAGGACAACTTCCTGAGCAATTGCAAAATCTATTTGAGCGAGTAGTTGAAGAAGAAAAAGAGCAAATGGGCGAAGTCGATGTTCAAGGTAGAAGTTGGGTCATTTTAATGACACCTCTATATGATCAATCGCATGTCCGAGGCGCTGTGGCAGTACTTCGTGATATGACTGAAGAACGTTTGCATGATAAGTTACGAAAAGACTTTATTGCTAACGTGTCACATGAGCTTCGCACTCCGATATCAATGTTGCAAGGATATAGTGAAGCGATTGTTGATGATATTGGTGGAAGCGAAGAAGAAAAAAAGGAATTGGCTCAAATTATTCATGATGAATCATTACGAATGGGTCGATTAGTTAATGAATTGTTAGATTTAACTAGAATGGAGGCTGGTCACATTCAATTGAATGTCGAGCCTCTTGAAATTGAAGAGTTTGCCTACAGAGTTGTTCGCAAATTTCAAGGTGTTGCGAAAGAACATGATGTAAATCTCATCGGAGATATTCATTCAATTGACAATCCTGTTCATGCTGACTCTGATCGAATCGAGCAAGTTGTAACAAACTTGATAGATAATGCGATTCGTCATACTCCGGATCAGGGGTCTATAACTCTTCGGTTAGAACCGTTTCATAACGGTGTAAAATTAGAAGTTGAAGATACTGGGGCCGGGATACCTGAAGATGATCTTCCGTTTGTTTTTGAGCGCTTCTATAAGGCGGACAAGGCGAGAACAAGAGGAAGATCTGGTACTGGATTAGGATTAGCAATTGTTAAGAATATTATTGACGCTCATGGTGGAAAAGTGTCAGCTCATAGTAAGATAGGTGAGGGAACGACATTTTCAGTCTTTTTACCTTACGGATCAACATTGGAAGAGTAAAAAAACAAGAAAAATCTTGTTCCACAAGTAACAATAAAGTGAGCAGGCCGCCCCAAAATATATTTTGGGGCGGCTATTTCGTATTAATTACTTGTGGTGGACACTGTAGAGCTAAAAACCATGTTGAGTGTCCCGAATCGGAGAGTTGCAGGACACTGTAGAGGTGAAAACCATGTTGAGTGTCAGAACCCGAGAGATGCAGGACACTCGACACAGCCTAGATCTGCAAGTGTTCCAGATTAAATTGTTAATATTTATTTTTGTCTTTATATATTTCTCGCATCACATGTGGCAACTCTGGAATAATTAACTCCTTCATGGCTAATTTGACTGCACCTGACGACCCTGGTGTGGAGAAAATAGCCATATGACCCCGAACCCCGGCAATGGCTCGGCTTAGCATAGCGGCCGGGCCTATATCTTTCTCATAGCTCAAATAACGAAATAATTCACCAAATCCCGGCAATTCTTTGTCAAGCATGACGGAAACAGCTTCATATGTCGTATCTCTAAAAGTGATGCCTGTTCCACCATTTAAAAGAAGTGCTTCAATGTTGTCGTTGTTATCTGCGTATCGAATCCACTGTTGAATATCTGTAAGGCTATCTTGAACGATCTTGTGTGTAACAATAGAATGTCCTTCTCTTTCTAGCATTTCTATCATTAACTGTCCACTTTTATCAGTTTCCAATGTTCTAGTGTCTGATACCGTTAAAATCATACATGCAACTTGATTAGGCGCTTCTTGTTTATGTTCCTCCACACTCATTTTTTACCTCCTTCTTGCTTGTACTATATCCTATATTTTACTAGGAAAGACGTTGTGTAACAATTAAAATTTTGTATGATACTAATTGCTTCTGTGTGCTATTTATTTGTATTGTTTGTATAATAAAACCTAGTAAGAGTATGAAAAAAATGGAGGAAGATTGTATGAAGATCTATACAAAACAAGGTGATCATGGAAATACCCAGTTGATTGGTCAAAAAGTAAAGAAAACACATGAACGTGTCGAAGCATATGGCACAGTTGATGAATTAAATAGTGCGATCGGTCTTGCAATAACGTTCCTAAATAAAGAGATTCACATCGATATGATAGAAAATTTGACAAAAATTCAACATGAACTTTTTGATCTCGGGGGTGATTTAGCTAATGTCACAGATAATCAGAAGTGGGCAGTAAAAAAAGAATATATTGATGATTTAGAAAAGAATATTGATAAATATTGGGAAGAGGCGCCGGAACTTAGAAAATTTATTTTACCAGGTGGCGAAAAGGGGGCAGCTCAACTTCATGTTTGTCGGACAATTGCAAGACGAGCAGAGCGTCTCGTTGTTAAAGTAGATGAACAAATGGATACACCGCCGAATGCGATTGCTTATTTGAATCGCTTATCAGATTACTTCTTTGCGGTAGCAAGAGCCGTAAATGTAAGATCCGGAACAGATGATGTCCTTTATGAACGTGGAAGTGACGTGTTTAAGTAGCACAATCTTTCAGGATGATTTCTTCACTTTGATCCTATTCTAAAAGTTTAAGTTAGTTACCAATAACTCTTTAAAATAAAACAAACACCCGAATTTGAAAATAAGGGTGTTTGTTTATTAGGTTTATCTATCTGGATATTCACTTGAGAAAATTACAAAACATTATATAAGATTTTCAATGTCAGCATCTTCACGAAGTTGTTCAAAAAATGATTGGAATACTTCTGAATCATTTTGCTCTTTTACTATTTCTTCAATTTCTGGTTTTATTTCATCAAAAGATGGAATTTCTTCTTCTGAACCCATTTCCTCTTGCTGGGCTACTAACTGATCATAAAACTCTTCTATTTCTTCGTCTGTAGGTTCAGTGTCACCAGACTCAACAGCAACAAGCTGATCTATCTTCACTTGTGTTTCAATCTGACTCATAACTTCATCTTCACTCATACCTTGTTCTTCTAAAGCAGCAAGAAAGTCATCCTTTGATTCGAGCCCATTATTTATTGCTAAACCTTCTAAGGTTTCATCGATTTCTTCTTCTGTTGCGTCAAAGCCACGGTTCTCTGCTTCTTGTAAGAGAATTTCCGTAGAAATCAGATTTTCTGCAACCCTTTCTTTCAAATTGTCTTGGTCAACTTCTTGACCGGACATCATTGATTCCATGGAAGCTTGCTGAAATACTCCAACGTAATTGATTTCAAATTCTTCCTTTAGTATTTCTACGCCATTTACTATTGCAACAACGTCAGGAACATCTTCTAAGTCAGGCTCAGGCATTTCTGGCATTTCCGGCTGTTCCGCAATTTCTCCGTCTTCAGCGTCTGAAACGTCATTATTGCCCTCTTCATCAACGATATTTTCTTCATTATTATTTTCTCCGTTGTTGTTATTATCCGCATCATTCTCGCCTCCGCATGCAGCTAAAACTAGTGCTGCTGAAAGTGGAAGAGCAAGGAATGCTTTTTTGTTAAACCTCTTCATGTCAAAATCAACCTTTCCTTTTCTATGTTATTGCATCGCTTTCTGCATAAGTACAACTTTACCATAGAAGAAGGATAGAATTCAATTTATTAATTCCTTATTAATGTATGTTTTAGAGAGGTTTAAATCCTTGCAATATACTATAAATATTTATATTTACCCAAAAGGAGATTTTATTGTTAAAATGTGGAATAGCTGTATACTCCCATATTAACGGTTATCGAAAGAGAGGCTTATTTTATTTGACTCATATTGATACTTTTAAGTTTTATAGGTACAATTTATCTATACTATTGAAACAGATTTTCCCTGCCATTTTAAATAAAACAAGAAATTACCGCGCTTAATTCGTATTACGAATTTTTCAGCTTCGCAACTCGTACCTTGCGAAAACATATGAATAGCAAAAAGGGGGAACGGTTGTGATCAAGCAAGTCAAGACTAAAAAAATTTATGAAATTGTTGCCGAACAATTAACTGAAATGATTAAAAATAGTGAATTTGACGTTGGCGATCGATTACCTTCTGTCCAAAAGTTAGCTGAAGAATTTCACGTAGGACGTTCAGCGATTAGAGAAGCTTTAAGCGCAATGAAAGCGATGGGTCTGATTGAAATACGTCAAGGTGAAGGCACATTTGTTAAAAAAACTGATTTTGACCTTTCAAAAACGATGATTCCGTCAGTTATGGCACATAAAGATTTACAACAACTTTTTCAGGTAAGGAAGTTTAATGAGACTGGTGCTGCTCTGCTAGCATCCTTAAACCGAACAGATGATGACTTAGCAGAGCTTGCACAAATATTGGTAGAAATGAAAGATGCAGAAGGAAATGGACAATTAGGTGAAAGAGCGGATATTGATTTTCATATGGCGATTGTGAATGCGTCAAAAAATGATATGCTTTATCGGTTGATGACGACGGTATCAGATACAATGAAAGAATCAATGAAAGAAGCCCGTCAGTTGTTCATATATTCAGATCCACAGCGAATGAACGAACTTTACGATGAACATATGAAGATTTATCAAGCCGTTAAAAAGCAAGATGCAGACGGAGCATATAAAGCAATGATGGACCACATTGTAGGTGTTGAAAGCGACTTATTTAGAAAATAAAAGCGATGTGATGATGAATATAAAAGAAAGAAGGAAATCTTTATGATCAACTGGATAAAATACTTGCAAGCATCCCCGTTATTTGAAGGGTTGACTGAAGACGAACTTAATCCAATTATTAAGATGAGTCGTATACAAAATTTAAATGATAAAGACCGTTTGTTTTGGGAAGGGGAAGAGAAACGTTCCTTTTACGTACTTGGAAAAGGAACAATATTAATTAGTAAGCTTACGGAGGGGGGAGATGAAAGTCTCATTAACGTCTTGGGTGAAGGAGAAATATTTCCTCATACTGGATTCTTTCATCGTTCGCCCTATCCAGGCACAGCGACTGCAAAAAAAAATGTCTCGGTCTTAACGATTCCTATTGAAGGATTTGAATCATTTATCCGTGAAAAACCAGAGATTGCTTTTAAAATTATTCAAGTGATGAATGAAAAAATTGTTTACTTACAAAGAAAGTTAAACGAAGTTCTCTCACTTAATGTCGAGTCGCGGTTACGATCGACATTTTCATATCTGAATGAAGTTCAAGGAAACGTCATTCAATTAACTCATCAAGAACTAGGAAATATTATAGGGGCATCAAGAGAGACGGTAAGTCGTCAGTTGAAAAAGTGGGAACGTGAAGGTTTTGTGGAAGTGAAAAAAGATCGTGTTGTCATCAAAACGAAATTTGACTTGAGCGGGTATTAGTAGGAAAAAACCACCGATTTCTCGGTGGTTTTAAATATACTCTATTCGAATTTTAAAGCATCTCCATCAAATGACTCTTCAGCAATTTTGATAGAGTCTGTTGGACATCCGTCTAGTGCATCTTCCATATCTTCATAAAGATCTTCTGGAACTTCTTTAGTACCTTGGTTATCATCTAAGATTACCCATGCAATTCCGTCGTCATCGTAATCATAAATGTCTGGAGCTGCTGCTCCACATGCGCCACAGGCTATGCATGTGTCTTTATCAACGATTGTATACTTTGCCATAACAAAAAACCTCCCAATGCAGTATAATATGAAAACCCATAATAGTTCTCTCTCTCTTTATTAAAGGTCAAATTACCAAGAACATCTTCAGCATGAAGGTTGTTCTTTCTAAACCCATTGTAAAGCTTCTTACATGACTTTTCAATAGAAAAAGGTAATTAATAATCCTTATCAACAAGGGGAATTAACTTGGATGAGTGATACATTTCACTTATAATTAAGGTCTAATACTTGTAAAGGAGAAAAAAATGAACAGTCTTCATTATATCTTATTACAATCTGTTTATAAATTGCAGGGAGAAAGATCAATGAATGGAATTATTCATATCTTAAGAGGAAAAAGGTCTGCACAAACGATTCAAGATATTTCACTATTTAAATTGGAGAGATGGACGGCTATTTTGAAAAATGAATCAAAAACGTTCGTAGATCAAGGCGTTCATGATCTAAAAAAATATCATCTTATAGAAGAGCACGATAAGAAAGAAGTAACTCTATCCCCTGCCGGGAAACAGTCACTAGATTCGCTATCAGACAGTTTTGAAATGCCACGTTCGTTTAATGGCTTAAAATATGAATGGAACGAATCAAGAGCTTACTTTTGGGAACATTTGTCCTTGCTCGTACAATCCATATCATTTATAAAAGAAAGGCAATATACATTTATCCCAATAAGTTATAATAGAGATGTTCAGAAAAAGGTTAAACAATTATTGAAGAATAAAAATAACAATTTGCAACAACTCGGTTCACAACTTTATACAGAATTAGGAACAATTCTCGGGTTTTTACCAGAAAAAGAAGCAGAGTTATTTGTAAGTCGTTTAACTTCTTTTTTTCGTGTAGGTCGAACATTTGACCAATTGTCTGTCAGTTATTCTGATGATCCTTTGTTTACAGCGATTGCGTTTCGATCGATCATCCATGAGATGATGAATCGAGTTGCTGAGACTCCTCGTTCCTATCCACTTCTTTACTCGCTAATTAGTGAAAATGAAGAATTAGCTACGGTTACTAAAACGTCAGCAGTGACAAAAAAATTATTAGCTAGTGGACATACAATACAACAAATTGCTGTTAAAAGACAGCTTAAACTAAGTACGATAGAAGATCATATTATTGAATTGTCGATCCACGATTCAAATTTTAATTTTACGGATTTTATTACTACCGAGCAAATGAAAGAAATTCGTGAGTATGCCGACAGATTAAGCACAAAGAAGCTAAGACCGATTAAGGGTGAATTAGGGGATAAATATACATATTTTCAGATTCGCTTAGCCATCTCTTCTCAAAAAGGAGAAAAAAACTCATGAAGTCTTTGCAGGATGCATTACAAGAAGAGTTCGGATATCAACAGTTTCGTGAAGGGCAAGAAGAAATTATCGAAGCTGTATTAAGTGGAAATGATGTTTTGGCTGTGCTCCCTACAGGAAGTGGTAAAACAATCTGTTACCATTTACCGGCGAAATTATTAGGTGGATTGACGGTGGTTATTTCACCACTTGTATCGTTAATGGAAGATCAAGTTACGCAAATGAAAGCGAGTGGCGATAAGGCTGTTGCCCATATTAGTAGTCTTGTCAGTTCTCAAGATAAAAAGGAGATTTTGAAAGACCTTAACAACTATCACATGATCTTCGTATCTCCTGAAATGATCTCTGTTCCATATATTAAACAACTATTAATGCGACAGAAAATTGATTTATTTGTAGTAGACGAAGCTCATTGCATCTCCCAATGGGGACACGAATTTAGAACAGATTATTTACGATTGAGTGATGTTCGGAAGCAACTAGGAAATCCACCTTGTTTAGCATTAACAGCAACAGCTACCTTAGAAGTAGAAAGAGATATTCGTCATCATTTAAACATGAAGAATGGAATCGTTTGTCGATTTCCAGTGAATAGACCAAACATCTTTCTCGAAGTTGAAACTGTCGAATATGAAAAGGAAAAAGACGAGTTATTCTTACGTAGAATGGAGACGATTAAGTATCCGACGATTGTATATTCAGGTACAAGAAAACGCGCGGTTTATTATGCTGCAATGCTTCGAAAAAAAGGTATGCAGAAAGTTGCCTTTTATCATGGCGGGATGGATAAAGAAGATAGATTACTTATTCAACAACAGTTTATACGTGATGAATTAGATGTAATTTGTTGTACGAATGCGTTTGGAATGGGGATCAACAAGCCAAATGTTCGCTCAGTTATTCATTTAAATCTTCCTTCTTCTGTTGAACAATACGTGCAAGAAATCGGTCGTGCTGGACGTGATAACAATCAAAGCTTAGCGCTTATAATTAATTGTGAGAAAGATCGAATTCTGCCACTTTCTTTTATTGAAAATGAATTTCCTGAAAATTATTTGATTGAGCAGTTGATGAGAGATACTATCATAGAGGGAAGAACAGTGGAGGAAGTTCAACAACTGAATCAAATGAATGAAACGCAATGGAAGATGCTTGTATATTATTTAGAACAAATAAATGTCATAAATAATAACAGGTTTATTTTATTAGGGAGAGAAGAAGAGGTATTAGCAGAAATTATTGATTATTTTGAGAAACGAAAAAGTGAAAAAATCATTCTCTTAGACCAAATGAATAGGTTAATAAAGTCTGAAGCTTGTATCCGTGCAGATATTGCTACTTATTTCAGTGATCCAGTCATTGACTCTCCAAATTGGTGCTGTTCATACTGTCATTCTTCCAACAAGTTTAATGATTGGTTCAAATTAGAAATTGATAAATCACCGCATTTAATAAAAATGCCGGTAGCAGAGCTAAAAGATGATTGGAAAAGTAGGTTAAAAAACATGTTATTAATAGAAACGGAGTCATGAAAAGTGAGTAAACAAGCTGAGCTAATAGCCAAGTTAACGGACAAAGAATTGCTACTTAATTTGTATGTGACACAGATTGCAATGCTAGGGATTGCTATTTTACTTAGTTGGTTGTTAGGAAATCCACTCCTTCCGTTTGATTACTTTTATTTTCATATCAATCACTTATTGATTGGGCTTATATTTGGAGTTATTATCGTTCTTATTGAGGTTTTTCTGTACCAAAAACTTCCTCGCAGTTGGTTTGATGATGGAGGAATAAATGAACGGATTTTCTCAAATCGTCATCCAGTGCACATTGGGGTTTTATCATTGCTAGTTGCATCAAGTGAAGAAATATTATTTCGTGGACTGTTACAATCACAATTTGGAATATGGGTTGCTTCCTTCCTGTTTGCGGTAATCCATTTTCGATATTTAACGAATAAGTTCTTGTTATTATTCACAGTAGTATTGAGTTTTTCGCTAGGCGCCTTATTTTTATTTACTGAAAACTTATTAACGGTTATCGTCGCTCACTTTGTAATTGATTTCTTGTTAGGTTTATTCATCCGATTAAAAAATGGCAAGGAACATTATGAATAGTTCTGCTAAATAAATAATACTAAGAATCCGATGATAGATATGAAAAAGAGGGTGATTACATTGTCAGAGAAATTGGATAGTAAGGTTGAAGAAAACGAACATGGGGATGATGAATCAATGCATCATGACTCTGTTGATGTTCAAGGTCTTCCGTCAAGAAAAGAGACACATAAAAGAATTTCTCGAAAATCACGAGTAAATAAACCTAAAAAAAAGAGAATTCGTTTTCCTTTAGTTAGAGTTTGGCTTATTTTATTTTTGCTATTGGTAGTATTAGTCATTACGTATCCAATATGGGGTTAAACATAAGCAAGAATATCCTATTTTCGCCTCCTCATGCATAGACTTTACAGAGGAGGTGGACTAGTTGGGAGAAGAAAGGCGCATTCAAATCGATAGCTTTGAAAACATTGACAGTGTTGAAACCTATTTGATCAATGCGATTATCAAGGCAAAAAGCAAAGAATCAAAAGTTGGGAAGAGACTCTGGCGAGCTGGGTTGTATGTTTTAGCTTCCGTTGCAGGTTTTATGTTTTATTTGTCAACGCAATGGGGGACACTTACAGAGGGCCCAACCTTACTGGCCGGTGTTGCTAGTGATCCGGTAGTGCTTGTTTTCATGACTTTGTTAGGGATTAGTTATGTAAACCTACAAAACATAAAATTTAAGTTTGAAAAAGCTGAAAAGGACTATGATCAATTGAAAGAAGACATGATTGATCGTGCCAGTGAAATCTGGTCAACGCCAGAAAAATGGAAAGAACGGGCGCGGATTTTTAATGAATTAAAGACTAAATATGATATAAATATTTATCACAAATAAATCGAGGTCGTGATCACGACCTCGATTTATTATTTTATTAAGAAAACAACTTTATTTCTATCAAATTTTTTTCCGTTCACAATAGCATGTTCTACGTTCCATTTTTGTAATAAACCAAATGCAACAGTTTTACATTTATTGGGGCAAAAAACGGCAACTGGTAATCCATACTTATTAAATTCTCTGAAATCTTCATCAGTGACGAGAAACTGGTTATGCTGACTTTGTAAATCAAGCAAACTCTCCACCTCCAATAAACTGAATTTTCTGATAAGGTAATTATATACGTAGTAGCTTGATTATTTCAAGCTACAGAAAACAGAATTTTTGAAAATTTAAGCATTTATAGTGGGATATTTTGTGCGAATATAATTATACCTGAATTATTCATAAAGAAGTAAGAAGTAAGATATGCTAGACATATGGGATGAAAAAAATAATTTTTCACACAATTTTCAAGGGACACTCGATCCACTATAGGCGATGCCTTTCCGCGCCAGATGCTTCAGTCATTCGGGGAAAAGTGGGAATCAGGAATTCGGACTGTTAGAGGAATCGGAATAGGGAAACGGTCTGAATCAGATGATGTAGTCTACATGGCTACTTTCTTATTTTAGGATGAAAAAATATGCATTAAAACAACAAAGTTCTTTATTTATATATATAACGCCGAAGACGAATGGGATTTCTAATGATAAGATAATATCTAGTCGGTATGTTAGTTACTAATCGTTACTTACTTTTTAGCTCTCCAAAAGTTACAAAATAATCATTAAAATAGTGTTAGACATAAGTAATGAATATTATTATTGTTAACGAATAAGGAGTGGAAAGAATGAATCAAGAAGTCAAATCAGATATTGAAATTGCTCAAGAAAGTAACATGGACAAGATAAAAGAGATAGTAAAGAAGCTTGAGCTTGATGAAGACGAATGGGAACCTTATGGGCATTACAAGGCGAAAATCTCTTTATCAGTTTTGGAGCGGCTTGAAAAAAGACCAGACGGCAAAGTGATCCTGGTAACGTCGATAAATCCAACGCAAGCAGGTGAAGGCAAATCTACCGTAACGGTCGGGTTAGGACAAGCATTAAATAAGATAAATAAGAATGCGATGATCGCTTTAAGAGAACCTTCATTAGGTCCAACAATGGGGATTAAAGGAGGGGCTGCTGGTGGAGGGTATTCTCAAGTTGTTCCTATGGAAGATATAAATTTACATTTTACTGGAGATATTCATGCGATAACTTCGGCTCATAATGCTCTTGCAGCCATGCTAGATAACCATATTCATCGTGGGAATGAGCTGAGAGTGGATGTTAGGCGAATAACATGGAAACGAGTGTTAGATATGAACGACAGAGCACTTCGTCAAGTTGTTGTTGGATTAGGAGGACCGAAGCATGGGGTCCCAAGAGAATCGGGATTTGATATCACCGTTGCATCAGAAGTGATGGCGATTCTTTGTTTAGCAAATAGTATCGATGACCTTAAAGCGCGATTGGCTAGAATGGTCGTTGCATATAATAGCGATGGCGAGCCTGTAACGGCAAAAGACTTGCAAGCCGAAGGAGCATTAACATTACTGTTGAAAGAGGCGATTAAACCTAATCTTGTGCAAACTTTAGAAAATACGCCGGCACTTATTCACGGTGGCCCATTTGCGAACATTGCTCATGGATGCAACAGCATCATAGCGACAAAAATGGCATCGAAATTAGCCGACTATGTTGTAACTGAAGCAGGTTTTGGAGCAGATTTAGGTGCAGAGAAGTTCTTAGACATTAAAACAAGAGCTGGAAACATTGACCCTAGTATCGTTGTCGTTGTAGCCACGATTCGGGCGCTTAAAATGCACGGAGGAGTTCCTAAGGATGATCTTAAACAAAATAATGTCAATGCACTAAAAAAAGGGTTAGCTAACTTGGAAAAACACGTAGAAACGATTCGTTGTTTCGGACTACCTCATGTTGTAGCGATTAACCGTTTTATTCATGATAGCGATGAAGAGATAGAAACTTTAATAACATGGTGTGAGGATCAAGATATTAATGTTGAATTAGCTGATGTTTGGGCAAAAGGAGGAGAAGGCGGAAAAGAGCTAGCTGAAAGAGTTGTATATGAAATTAATTATACAAAGAAAAATTTTAAACATATGTATACGTTAGATATGTCAATTGAAGAGAAGATTAAATGTGTTGCGAAAAAAGTATATGGAGCAAAGCGAGTTGTTTTTTTGCCTGAAGCAAGAATTCAACTTACCGAATTTGAAGAAAACGGGTGGGGGGATTATCCTATTTGTATCGCAAAAACGCAATATTCATTAACGGATGATGCAGAAAAATTGGGTCGACCTGAAGATTTCACGATTACAGTGAGGGAACTAAAAGCTGCTGTTGGCGCTGAATTTATTGTAGCATTGACTGGGGATGTTATGACAATGCCGGGATTGCCTATGGAGCCAGCTGCTATGAATATGGATGTTGATGGGAGAGGGAAAGCAGTGGGGTTATATTAGTGTTTTCGTGAATTTAATAAAAACGACGATACTCGGAGGTTCCTCCAAGTGAAAGGAGTGACTTTTTTAAGAAATATACTTAGTAACTCTATGTCACAAGTTTTATAAATATTTGGTGATTGTTTTGTGAAACCAATTCAGATATACTAAACGAAATTCTAATACTTAATTAGTCATGAAGGAGACGCTGATGCACTTAATTATTGTGTTTATCCTATTTACTATACTTATCATGACAGTTTATATGTTTCTTGAAGCGAAAAAATTAACCATTAAAAACGATGTCATTGATTGGCCTATTTCAATGAAAAACACTAAGATCTTATTTATTACAGATTTACATAAAAGAGAAATAAAACCAGGAATGTTGTCAAAAGTACCCGCAGTTGATTATGTTATTATAGGCGGCGACTTATGCGAAAAAGGAGTTAAAAAGGCTACTCTAGATAATAATTTGTCGAAATTAACAGCTTTCGGAAAAACATTGTTTATTTGGGGAAATAATGATTATGAGTACGGAGAAGATAAACTAACGGAAAGCTTAAATAAACATGGTATCACGACATTACAAAATCAGTCTTTGCAGATTAAAGAAGAAAATCATACATGGACCATAGCGGGGGTGGATGACCTAGGTTGTGATAGAACAAATGTAGAACTTGCTCTAAAGAAAGCGGAAGGACCCGTACTGCTTGTGAGCCATAATCCAGAAGTAGCCTACTTGATTAATGATAAATATAAGGATGTTCAAGTGATAATTACTGGACACACGCATGGCGGACAAATTAGACTTGGTTCACTATCCTTAGGTGAAAGAGGAGGATGGACGATAAAGAATAACTTCCGAGTATTTATTAGTAACGGATTCGGGACGACAAGCATACCAGCAAGATTTGGGGCTATTCCTGAAATACATGTAATTACGATAAAGGGTGTAAATAATCAGTAGGATAATTTCTCTACTTAAATGGTTAAAATTTGCACATTCTCTATGTTCGTCTATAATGAGTTTATTAGGTCAAATAGGGTTCGTTTAAGGCATCCTAATTAAAACACTTCCTTGGTAGTTTCATAGTGAGTGGATGTCTGTTTAAATATGATTTTTATTGATTAAAGAAAAGAAGGTGTCCGTGTATGAGTGTACAAAAGGGGAAGTATAATATTAAAGCTGTTTCCAATATGCTTGGAATCCACCCTGGGACACTTCGAGCATGGGAAAGAAGGTATAATGTCATCGAACCAGTTAGAAATGATGCTGGGCATCGATTATATACAGATGATCAATTAAAAGTGCTCAGTTGGGTCATAGGAAAAGTAGAGCAAGGGTTTACTATTGGACAAGCAGTGGAATTATTAGACAAGCAAGAAGTTATTAATGATGATCATAACGACAAATTAAGTAACAATCAAATAGAATCATTTAAACAAAACTTACTTGACTCTTTGCTTAAATTTGATGAACCTAAATCAAATCAAACGTTAGATCTTGCTTTCAATGTTTTCTCAATTGAAAAAGTTGTGATTACAATTTTAGGTGGCATCATTGTTGAGATTGGTGCCAAATGGGAAAATAAGGAAATATCTACTGCTCATGAGCATTTTGTGACTTCTTATATTCGTACGAAAATAGGAATGGTATTCCATAATTTACCGATAAATCCGCTTCTGCCAAAAGTTATTGCTGTCTGCGGACCGAATGAACAACATGAAATAGGGTTACTCATATTTACATTTTTTCTTCGCAGGAAGGGATATGAGGTTATTTACTTAGGGTCAGGTATTCCTGCTGAGGATGTATTTCAAGTAGTGGATGAAGTGAACCCTAAAATGATTATTATATCCTGTACGATGGTTGAACATTTTCCAGAGACGATTCAGTTAGTAACTGATCTAGATAAACATTATCATGATTTAAAAGTAGGGTTGGGTGGATATGCTGTGAAAAGTATTCCTAACTCTAGGATGAAGACCTATCAATCCTTTTTGATTGGCGAAAATGAAAACGAATGGTTAGAATGGCTGAAATCAAATTTATAGAATGAGTAATATAGGCAAGAGAGCGCACCAATTGAGGATTATAAACATAATTTAGACTAAATGAAGTCATTCATAAAGGGGACGTCAAAGAATGATGACACGAATAGGGGAGGAATTTTCATGCGCCTCGAGAGACTAGCTTACGATAAGATGAAAATATTTTTAACATATGAGGATTTAGAAGAACGAGGAATTTCAACCGATAAAAAATGGACGGATGTTCCTGTAATTGATGATATGTTTCAAGATATGATTGCAGAAGCGAGTCAGGAATTAAACTTTGATGCTGAAGGCCCGGTTGTAGTTGAAGTTTTTTCTATTCCTGCTCAAGGAGTCGTTGTAATTGTTACAAAAACGGAGGAAATGTTTGATGACATGGATGATCCTGTTATTGAGTGGCAACTCAGTGATGCTCAAAATGATCCACTATTGTTTCAGTTTGATGATATAGAGTACGTCATTCAATTGTCAAAAACTCTTATATCATTAGATATTAATGGAGGAAGTCTCTATTCATATGAGAACTTGTATTATCTCCATTTTAGAGGGGAAGATGTCTCACAATTGGAAAAGACAACGTTAGTATCTATTGTAAGAGAATATGGGGAGAAGGCAAAAGTTACAACAGACCTCATTAAAGAATACGGAAATTTAATTATTGATTCATCTGCTGTAAGGCAAATGTACGAACATTTCTCTTAAGAAGCCACTTTTGACTATATTTGGCTTCTTTCCTTTTTGTGCTGTGAATCGAACAATTTATTTGCTACTTCTCGTTACCGTAAAGAACTTCCCATTATAATCTAAGAAATAATCAATATGATAACAAAAGAACAGTGGAAAAAACATGTTATCTTCTTTATAGTCAGGAGAGAAGAGTGTATAAAGTATGAGTAGTTTTTAAACATAATTATCAGGGGTGAATCGAATGGAAGATATCGGGAAGGAAGAGAATAAAGAAAATGTTGGTACGCGACCAAAATCAAAACTAAATGTTCTTCAATCAACTCAAAGTGTCGTACACAAAGCACTAGATAAATTAGGTTATCCTAATGAAGTATATGAGTTATTGAAAGAACCATTAAGAATGATGACTGTTCGTATTCCGATTAGAATGGACGATGATTCTATTCGTATTTTTACGGGTTACCGTGCGCAACATAATGATGCAGTGGGACCAACAAAGGGTGGCGTTCGTTTCCATCCAGATGTGTCAGAAACAGAAGTGAAAGCGTTATCAATTTGGATGAGTCTGAAAGCGGGAATTGTTGATCTGCCATACGGTGGCGGAAAAGGAGGGATTGTCTGCGATCCTCGGGACATGTCTTTTCGAGAAATAGAGCGCCTAAGCAGAGGGTATGTTAGAGCGATTAGTCAGATAGTTGGACCTACAAAAGATATTCCTGCCCCTGATGTATTTACGAACTCACAAATTATGGCGTGGATGATGGATGAATATAGTCGGATGAAGGAGTTTGATTCACCAGGGTTTATTACTGGGAAACCATTGGTTCTAGGTGGATCACACGGGCGTGAATCAGCCACTGCTAAAGGTGTAACCATTTGTATTCGTGAAGCGGCAAAGAAAAAAGGGATTAATCTTGAAGGAGCTCGAATTGTCATTCAAGGGTTTGGGAATGCTGGCAGTTTTTTAGCAAAGTTTATGTATGACGCAGGAGCTAAAGTCGTTGGGATTTCCGATGTTTATGGTGGACTTCACGATCCTGAAGGATTAGATATTGACTATCTATTGGATCGAAGAGATAGTTTTGGAACGGTATCAAAATTATTTAAAGATACAATTTCCAACAAGGAGTTACTAAAACTAAACTGCGATATCCTTGTGCCAGCTGCGATTGAAAATCAGATTACTGAAGAAAATGTGAATCAGATCAAAGCGGAGATAATTGTTGAAGCGGCAAATGGCCCGACGACAATTGAAGCGACAAAAATGTTAAGTGATCGAGGAGTTTTACTTGTTCCTGACGTTTTAGCAAGTGCGGGCGGAGTGACGGTGTCTTATTTTGAATGGGTACAAAACAACCAAGGGTTCTATTGGGAAGAAGAGGAAGTTGCTGAAAAACTGGAAAAAGTTATGGTCACTGCCTTTGATAATGTCTACCGCGTTGCTTCTGTTCGAAACATAGATATGAGATTGGCTGCTTATATGGTTGGTGTTAGAAAAATGGCAGAAGCAAGCAGGTTTCGAGGCTGGATTTAAAACTGATTTCACGTTAAGATATTTCTATAGTTAGAATCCCTTAACTTTATTTGAGGGGTTCTTTTATTATACTTTAAGAATGTTTAACTTCGCTAAAGGGTTAAAGTATAAGATAAACGAAGGCTTTCGCCATGAAGGACTTGGCGACAATCCAAGTTTTTTAATATGAAAGAGGTGTAATACATGCAGAAAGAATGTGTCATCATTGTCGGAGCAGGACCATGTGGGTTGTCAGCTGCAATAGAACTGCAGAATAAAGGTTACAACCCATTGGTCATTGAGAAGGGAAACATCGTTCACTCACTCTATAAATACCCCACACATCAACAGTTTTTTAGCTCTAGTGAAAAGCTTTCAATAGGAGATATTCCATTTTATAGTACAGAAAGAAAACCAAAACGAAATGAAGCGCTTGTATACTATCGACATGTTGTGAAACATAAGCAGATACGAATTCAAGCTTTTGAAGAAGTAAAACAAGTGATTCAACAATCCGATGCAACTTTTTATGTAGAGACTGTGAAACATACAGGCGAGAAAACAAATTATGAAGCAAAGTTTATAATTATTGCAACGGGCTACTATGATTCACCTAACATTATGGGAATAAAAGGCGAAGAACAAGCACATGTTTTTCATTATTTTCACGAAGCTCATTCGTTTTTTGACCAACAAGTGGCAGTTATTGGTGGTAAAAATTCAGCTGTTGATGCTGCACTTGAATTAGAAAAAGCGGGAGCGAAAGTTACTGTTATTTATCGTGGAAAGGATTATTCATCTAGCATAAAACCATGGATTCTACCTGAATTTGAAGGGTTGGTCAAAAAAGGTGAGATTAAAATGTACTTTGAAACAGAGATCGAAGAGATTAGAAAAACAAGTGTCAGAGTTAGGGCATACGGTCAGGTTTTAGAAATTCCAGTAAACTTTGTTTTTGCGATGACTGGATATCATCCTGATCACTCATTTATACAAGGAATTGGTGTGAATATTGACGAACAAACAGGGCGTCCATTTTATAATGAAGAAACAATGGAAACGAATGTAGAGAACATTTTTATTGCAGGTGTAATTGCAGCTGGAAATAATGCTAATGAAATTTTTATAGAAAATGGCCGGTTACATGGGGAAGTTATTGCTAATTATATAGCAACGAAAACAAGCTAATACTATCAATTGGAGAGACCTTTTTCTCAGAATTATCTTCGGATAGATTGCGATGCCGAATTTAAAACTACAGACAAGTTCAAATTTGAGTGGAGGATTTTTATGAAAAAAGTAGCGGTTTTAACAACGGGTGGTACAATAGCGAGCAAACCCAATAAAAATGGTAGGTTAGAATCAGGCATTTTCACAGGGGAAGAACTATCAGATTTAGTCGGAATTCCTAAAGATATTGAAGTACATATTTATTCAATCTTGCAAAAACCAAGTATTCACATCTCATTTGATGATTTAGATGAGCTTAAAGAAAAAATAGAAAAACTTACATTTGAAGAAAAAATAGATGGAATTGTCATAACCCATGGAACTGATACGATGGAAGAGACTGCCTATTATTTAGATTTAACGCTTGATGTTAAAATTCCAGTTGTGCTAACAGGCTCACAGAGATCTCCAGAGGAATTAGGAAGTGATGCTAATATTAATTTGAGACATGCTATTTATGCAGCTGGAGATTCGCAATTGAATGGTATAGGCGTAACAGTTGTTTTTAACGAAAGAATTTTTTCTGCAATACACGTGAAAAAAGAACATGCATCTAATATTCAAGGTTTCAACAGTTTTGGATTTGGATACTTAGGAATCATTGATAATAATAAAATTCACGTCTATCAAAAACCTGTTAAATCGGAATACTATAAGGTCAAACCGAAAAAAAGTATTACTGTTGATATTATTAAATGTTATCTAGAATCAGATGGTAAATTTATTACAGCGTGTGTTGACGCTGGTGTTAATGGAATTGTGCTTGAAGGTGTAGGTAGGGGTCAGGTTTCACCAAGTATGATAGCAGCAATTCAAAAGGCCATTGACAGAGGGATTAAAATAGTGATTACAACATCCGCAGAAGAGGGAGAAGTATATCCAACGTATGATTATAATGGGAGTGCTTATGATTTATACAAAAGGGGAGTCGTATTAGGGAAAGATTATGATAGTAAAAAAGCAAGAATTAAATTGATGGTTTGTTTAAAATCGAATAGTGACGTTAACGCGGCTTTTGAAAGGTAAAACATCATTTGCATTTTTCATGTCGGTTTCTTACAATTAAATTACACGTTGCGGTTATTCAAATTAATATGACAGATAATAAGAAGTTGAAAGGAAAAATTGCCTATGCTCTCAATAATAACAGTGGCGTTAACTCCGGCTATTGCACTTTTAATTTTTTTCTATTTGAAAGACGAATTTGAACAAGAACCAATTACAATGGTCGTTCGTTGCTTTGTTTTTGGAGCATTGTTAGTGTTTCCTATTATGTTTATTCAATTTGCTTTGCAGGAAGAAACAGGGTTAGTAACTCCGTATATGATCTCTTTTGTTCAAGTAGGATTTATTGAAGAGTTTCTTAAATGGTTTGTTGTACTTATAGCTGTATTTTACCACGTTCATTTTAACCAGCGGTATGATGGAATTGTTTATGCAACGGCAGTTGCATTGGGGTTTGCTTCTGTAGAAAATGTGCTTTATATTTTAGCCAATGGTGTCGATACGGCTTTCTTACGGGCTGTTTTTCCTGTTACTAGTCACGCTTTATTCGGTGTAGTGATGGGGTATTACTTTGGAAAAGCTAAGTTTGATCGGAAACGTCGTTACAGATACTTGTTTTTAGCATTTATATTCCCATACTTCTTGCATAGTTTTTATAACTTAATTCTCTTAACATTAAATCATTGGATGTATGTTTTGACTCCTTTTATGATTTTTCTTTGGTTGTTTGCCTTGAGGAAAGTAAAAAAAGCAAATCGGACTCAGGAGATGTACTTATTTAACCCACGGACTGGTTAGATAATCATAAATTCTTGAATCTTCTAAGTGATTCAATGTATAGTGGAGTGAACTAACAATTACAAATAGGAATTGTTTTCTAAAAATTAGAATGTCCCGCTGATAAAGGAGTGGTCTTTTTTGCCTGAAACAAAGCAAAGGTACAAAGTAACGATCCGTTGTCAAAAGTGCAGAGAAAAATATATTCTTCGTGGACGTCCAAATGATGATGGAGGATTTGATACAGGATTTAAACGTTGTGTTTGTGGTAATGAAACAACCTTCGATATAGATGTGTCACCTGAATAAAGTTAATAGAGAATGAAAGGTACGGAGCAGTTTGCTCCGTATCTTTTTTGCTGTTTCTGAGAGTGAAATTAATAATCAATTCGTAGAGAGCGATAAGAAATGCTTATTTCTCTGTGGAGTGGGCGGATCAAAAGTTGGAACTACCTCTATGTTTTTAAGTAGTATAGCCGAAAAAATAGAAGTATATTTGATAGTAATATTTTGTTTGGAATAAATTTGTCGTTTTGGATAAAAACTATTCCTATTCGATCGTTATTTAAAAGAAAGCATGAAATAGAGGAGGATTTAGATGAAGTACAAAAGACAGAGGGGTTATAAACACATTTGGGTAATTTTGATCGTTAGTACAATATTTGCTATAAACCCTATGAGTGTGGGAGCGTTTTCTGACCAAATTATCCAGAAAGGAGCGACAGGCGATGACGTCGTTGAACTTCAATCAAGATTACAATACACAGGGTATTATGATGGAACCATCGATGGCGTCTTTGGGTGGCAGACGTATTGGTCCGTTCAAGAGTTTCAAGAGCAGTTTGGTCTTGAGAAGGTGGACGGGCTTGTAGGAGACAAGATGAAAGAAATGCTAGCAAAGTCGACCGAATTTGATAAAGAATATGTTCATCGAATGTTAGAAGAAGGAAGGCAGTTTACTTACTATGGTGGAGTAAATAAGGAGATTCAAAAGGGCGTGAAAGGAAGCAAAGACAAGCCTCGTAAAGAACCAACTAAGCCAGATAAAAAAGAAGAAAACGAACCAAGAGAAGAATTAGCAGATCCGACACCAGAAGAACCAGCACAACAACCAGAACCAGGAGCAGAACCAGAAGAACCAGAGGCAGATGTGCCTGAAAAACAGGAAGATTTAGAACCAGAGCCAACTCCAGGAGTTGAGGAGGACGGTCTTGAGACACCAGATGAAGAAGAACCTGTACCTCAAGATGATAATGTGAATATTGAAAAAGCGATAAATGTACCTGAAGGATATTCGGACAACGACATTCGGATCATGGCTCAAGCAGTTTATGGAGAAGCAAGAGGTGAACCTTATGTAGGGCAGGTTGCAGTAGCGGCAGTAATATTACATCGAGTCCAAAGTCCGACATTCCCAAACACGGTATCAGACGTAATATTCGAACCAAGAGCGTTCACTGCGGTAGCCGACGGACAAATATGGATGGAACCAGACGAAACTGCCAGAAAAGCGGTGCTTGACGCAATAAATGGACAGGATCCAACTGGACATGCATTATACTATTTCAACCCAGTAACAGCGACGTCAGATTGGATTTGGTCAAGACCCCAAATAAAACAAATCGGAAAGCATATTTTCTGTAAATAATGTAACGGAGGTGAATAAGATGGTACGAAATACGATTATAGGTTTATTAGCAGCCGCGCTTATTGGGACAGGATTTTGGGGTTACAGTGAAAACCAGGAAAAGAATGTTGTGAAAATGCAGACTGAAAACAATTATCAGAGAGCTTTCCATGATTTAAGCTATCAAATCGATTTATTGCATGACGAAATTGGATCAACATTGGCGATGAATTCAAAGGAAAGATTATCACCATCATTAGCAGAGGTTTGGAGAATAACCTCGGTAGCTCAAAAAGATTTAGGTGAATTACCGCTTGTATTAATGCCTTTTAGTAAAACAGAGGAGTTTTTGCACAAAATTGGTGACTTCTCCTATCAACACGCGATTAAGGATTTAGACCAAGATCCACTAACTGATGAAAATTATGAAGACCTTGAAACGTTATATGGACAAGCGGGAGAGATTCAACGAGAGCTTCGTGAAGTACAGTCGCTTATCTTAAACGACAATTTAAGTTGGCTAGACGTGGAATCAGAGCTAGCAGCTGAAGATGAACCTCTAGACAATTCAATTGTTAACAGTTTTCATATCATTGATGAAAAAGTAGGAGGATTTTCTGATGTGCACTTTGGTGCTGATTCGACTAATATTTCAGCAAATGATAAAGAAATTAATGAAAATCTCCAAGGGGATAAAATCGGTGAAGAAGAAGCACTTCAAGTTGCAAAAGAGTTTTTAGACCGCGATACTCTTGATGGTGTTGAAATAACAGAAACGGGTGATGGGCTTGCATACGAAGCTTATAGTTTAGTAATTCCAGACGAAAAGCATAATACAAACATTACGATGGATATTACGAAAGTAGGAGGGCATCCCGTATGGATGTTAAATGAACGTGATGTAGATAAGGAATCATTAAGTTTAAATAAAGCATCGGAAGAAGCAAAACAATTTCTCAATAACCATGATTTTACTAACATGCAATTGGTCGATAGTAAACAATACGATAATATCGGCGTCTTTCAGTTTGTTAAATTAAAAGGTGATGTTCGAATTTATTCTGATGAAATAGTTTTGGAAATCGCATTAGACGAAGGAGATATTATCGGATTTGAGAACTTTGCTCATCTAGCACATATTGGAAATGACCTTGATACAGAGCCCTCTATTTCAAGAGAAGAAGCAGAAGAACAACTAAATCCAAGTCTTCAAATTAGAGAACACCATTTAGCAACAATTGAGAATCAGCTAGGAGAAGAAGTTCTATGCCATGAGTTTTATGGGACAATTAATAATGACACATACAGAATATTTATCAATAGTGATGATGGACGAGAAGAACAAGTCGAAAAACTCGCAAACCCTGAACCTGTTTATCAATAGTTGATATAGAATTCCGATGTTCAAAGCGAAAAAATTTAATTTCGTTTTATAGCATACGAATAAAATGAACGAAGAGTCTTGACTAGGCTCTTCGTTCTTTTCATAATAGATATTGAATAGATGTTTCGGTAAAAGAAGGGATTTATCATTCATTTATCGAACCATACATACACAAACCTGTTTTATAACGTTTTTTTTGAGAGAGGAGGACTTCTTTGATAAAAGTAGGAAACACCATTCATTTGGAATTAAATAATAACGATGAAGAAAAAAAACGATTTAAAAGCAAAATCTTAGATCATGAAGGTAATCAAGTTTTTATCGATTATCCAGTTGATCAAAAATCCAAGAAACCTAGCTTTTTTTTAGAAGGTACACAATTTCGTGTATGGTTTGTTGGAAAAGATGAAGCAATATATTTATTCGAAACGGAAGTCCTAGGTAAGGATGAAGAGAAATTTCCTATGCTTGTTTTAAAAGATCCAGGGGCAAATAACTATGTTAGAATTCAGCGTCGTCATTATGTTAGAGTAGAAGCCACAATTGATGTTGCTGTTAATTCCCAATCAAATAAATTTGAAGCACTTACAACAACTACAGCTGATGTAAGTGGTGGTGGATTTGCTTTAATACTACCCGATGATCATGCGATAGAAGCTAACGATCTGCTAGAAATATGGTTAGCGATCCCTTATCAATCTGGTGACATAGAATATCTTGACATTCAAGCAAAAGCAATTCGAACATTTAGAGAGAGAGGAAGAATTAAAGGTTCATTCCAATTTGTAAATATCGGAGAAACAAAAAGGCAAAAGATAGTACGATACTGTTTTGAGAGACAATTACTAATGAAAAGAAAAGAAAAGATATAAATATCGTTTACTTTTTACAAATAAGAAAGATTCTGAAAAAATAGACCATTCATATATAATTGTGATAATATATGTTGTATATTCGCAATCAATAATATCGTTTTTAGGAAGGGTTACATGATGACAACACTAATGAATATTGCGATCGATGGTCCGGCAGGAGCTGGTAAAAGTACGGTCGCAAAACTACTAGCGGAAAAATTAATGTTTGTTTATATTGACACTGGTGCTATGTACAGAGCACTGACTTGGAAGGCTCTTCAAGAAAAAGTGGATGTAAATAATGAACATTTACTAAATAAGTTACTACAACAAACAGATATCCAGTTAGTGAACCAATCTGGAGAGCATCATGTTAAAATTAATAATTCTGATGTAACAGAAGACATTCGCACGACTCTAGTGTCAAATAATGTATCTTATGTTGCTAAACATTCGCTTATCCGTGCAGAAATGGTTTCTAAGCAACAGAAATTGGCTGAACAAGGTGGCACGGTCATGGATGGCAGAGATATAGGGACAGCTGTTTTACCTAAAGCAGATGTTAAAATCTTTCTGACAGCTTCCGTAGATGAAAGAGCGAAAAGGCGCCATGAAGAACAGCTGTCAAAAGATATTCCTTCAGACTACCTACAATTAAGAGAAGAGATTGCAAAGAGGGATCAATTGGATACCGAAAGAAAGGTAGCTCCGTTGAAAAAAGCCGTTGATGCAATTGAAATTGATTCAACATCGATGACGATTTCAGAAGTTGTTGATCATATTTATACAATTGTGGCTGAAAGGACTGGGGCGGTTGAGTAGGACATATTCTTTTGGACAATTTATTTGTCGAACGTACTTTAGACTTTTTTATCGAGTTAAATTAATAGGCAGGGAAAACATCCCCTCTGATGGTGGCGTCTTACTTTGTAGTAATCACATACATATCTTGGATCCACCATTGGTCGGAGCTTTTTTGAAAAGACAGACTAAATTTATGGCGAAAGCTGAGTTATTTGAAGCACCTATTTTGAAAACGATACTTCCTAAAGTAGGTGCTTTTCCAATACGGCGAGGCATGAGTGATCGTCAAGCATTAAGAGCTGGACTGAAATTACTAAAGGAGCAAGAAGTTGTAGGAGTATTTCCAGAAGGAACACGAAGTCAAACAGGTGAATTGAGTAAAGGTCTTGCTGGAGTTGGCTTCTTTGCACTAAGATCTAATGCTTACATCGTTCCTTGCGCACTTATTAGTAGTTACAAACTATTTTCTCAATTAAAAGTGGTATATGGTCCCCCGATTGACATGAGTGTGGTGCGGGATAATAAAGCCTCTCCAGAAGAAGCTACAGAAGAAATTATGATGGGGATCCAGCGATTACTAGATGAACACCGTAAATGAAACCAATTCTCAGGTAAATTCTTTCACATTTGTGAAAGTGATCATAAATAATTAGCATTTATGTACCCGGTAATAAAATCCGGGATTCAGGGAGGTTTTTGTCAATGGTAGAAGAAATGAATAGTGAGATGGCCGAGTTTAATTCTTTGACGGTAGGTGATTTGACAAAGGGAACGGTCTCAAAAGTAGAAGAAAAACAAGCATTTGTAAATGTAGGCTATAAAATGGATGGTGTTTTACCAATTAGTGAGTTATCTAGCCTTCATGTAGAAAAGGTAGAAGATGTTTTGAAAGAGGGAGAAGAGCATGAATTCAAAGTCATTAAATTGACTGAAGACGAGCTTGTTCTTTCCAAGCGTGCTGTTGTATCAGAAAAAGCATGGGGGGTAATGGCTGAAAAACTAGAAGAGAAAGATACATTTGAGGCTGAAGTGGCTGATGTAGTTAAAGGTGGTCTTGTTGTCGATGTGGGTGTAAGAGGATTTATACCTGCTTCTTTAGTGGAACGTCACTATGTAGAAGATTTCTCTGACTACCTTGGAAGAACTTTGCGTTTAAAGGTTATTGAAATGGATAAAGAACGAAACAAGTTGATTTTGTCTCAAAGAGCTGTATTGGATGATGAGGTAACAGAGAAAAAGAAAGAAACACTTTCAAATGTTTCTGAAGGACAAGTGTTAGAAGGAACAGTTCAAAGATTAACAGATTTTGGAGCCTTTGTAGATATTGGTGGTGTCGATGGTTTAGTCCATATTTCGCAAATGGCTCATCATCATGTAGAAACGCCATCCGAAATTGTCAACGAAGGTGATACAGTAAAAGTGAAAGTTCTTGGGGTTGATCCTGATAATGAAAGGATTTCCCTATCAATAAAAGAAACACTTCCTGGACCTTGGGAAGTGATTGAAGGAACAGTGAAGCAAGGAGATGTTGTTGAAGGTACGGTGAGAAGACTCGTATCATTTGGTGCTTTTATTGAAGTTGCTCCTGGAGTGGAAGGCCTTGTTCATATTTCTCAAATAGCTAATCGTCATATCGGAACGCCAGGGGAAGTTCTTGATGAAGGTGAAACTGTCTCAGCGAAAGTTCTTGATGTAAATATTTCTGAAAAACGCATCTCTTTGAGTATCAGAGCTTTAGAGGAAGAAAAAGAAGAGAAAATGGAGAACGAAGCAAAAAAAGAGTATCAGAGAGAAGAAGATCATTCTGGCTTTTCTTTAGGTGATGTGATTGGTGACCAATTGAAAAAGTATAAAAACTAGCAATTAGGAGTTTCCTTTTAAGATAAAAATAGGAAGTATTTCATAAGAAACCTACATGTGAAGAGATCTATCAAGCGAGACCTTGTCGTTTGTTTTTCCGCACTCCGCGAGGTTAGACTTAAGGGAGATTGAAGGTGATAAATTGAGTCGTTCAAAAAGAAAATTAGACCATATTCAATATGCATTAAATACAGGACAGTCGCGAACATCAGGATTCGATGATCTTCAGTTTATTCACCAAAGTTTTCCGAACACTTATGTTGAAAAGATTTCTTTAAAGTCAAAAATCGGCGAACTTAATATTAGTTCGCCGATTTTTATCAATGCGATGACTGGAGGCGGAGGAAAGCCTACAGAAGGAATCAATCGTCAATTGGCACAATTAGCTAATATTTTTCATATACCTATGGCTGTTGGTTCACAAATGGCTGCTATAAAAGATAAACAAGAACAACAATCGTATAAAGTTGTAAGGCAGTATAGCCCTAGGGGTCTCATATTTGCAAATGTTGGGAGTGAGGCTACTCCTGATCAAGCTCGTTTCTCAGTCGACCTTTTAGAAGCAAATGCGTTGCAGATTCATATGAATGTTATCCAAGAACTTGTTATGCCTGAAGGAGATAGAGACTTTCGAGGTGCGCTTAAGCGAATTGAAAACATAGTAAAAAGTGTAGAAGTGCCTGTCATTGTTAAAGAAGTTGGATTTGGTATAAGTAGAGAATCTGTCCTACAGTTACAGGAGATAGGAGTTAACTTCGTAGACGTTGGAGGGTTTGGAGGTACCAATTTTTCTTTAATTGAAAATAAGAGGCGTGATCGTCAAATGTCATTTTTTGATGAGTGGGGTATTCCTACAGCAGTTTCTATTGCTGAAGCAAGGTCTGTATCAGACCAATTAACGGTTCTCGCCTCTGGAGGCATTCAGAATGCTTACGACATAGCTAAAGCGATCGCTTTAGGAGCAGATTCTGCTGGAATGGCTGGTCAAGTATTAAAGTGGTTGCAAGAAGATGGAATGGAAGTAACAATCCAACATATAAATGATTTACTAACAGACTTAAAAATGATTATGACTGCGGTTGGTGCGCAAGATATCAAATCGTTGAAAACATCGCCTATTATGATAATGGGGCAGACGAAAGAATGGTTAAATGAAAGAAATATTGATACGAAGCAATATGCAAATCGTAAAAGTTAATTTACAAGAAGGTCCACACATATGTGGACTTTTTTTTGTACTTTAAGAATGTTTAACTTCGCTAGAGGATTAAAATATAAGTTAAACAAATGCTATCGCCATGAAGGACTTGGCGACAAGCCAAGTTTTTCTAACGTGGTTTTCAAAAAGAATTTTCAACTTACATTTTCAGTTTAAATGTATGAATAGACCTCGTTTCGGTGAAACTTCGTATAAAAGTGAAAGGATCAAAATCATGAATGGTGTATTGTTTTTATGGCTAGCCTGGTTAATTATTATTTACGCATATTTTCTTATGGATCATTCAAAAAAGCGGACATTTACGCTCGTTTTCAGTTTATCGACAATAATACTCTCTTTATGGTCCTATACTTTCTTTTCCATAGAGTGGAATCTTGCCTTCGTGCCTTTTTTATTTCTTTGTATTGACTCTATGACGAAATTGAATAGAAACCAGCTGATTGTGGGATTCATCATAAGTATTTTTATTGCTTATTGGTTTTGGTTAATTCATAATGCTATTTATCTTGAGCCTGTTTGGCTACTTTTGTCACCAATTTCGATGATATTAGGAGTTAGTATACCGCTACTAATCATCATAATTCGTAATCTATATACTAGAATTTTTTCTTTAATTATCGGATTTTTTCAGGGGATAACACTTACTAGCTTATTGGTGACTGTTGAATTAGGTATGACGGCTGAAGCGTTGCATAATATTAGTGGTATGTTTTTGCTAGATGTTATCTCTTTAGCGCTTATTATTATTTTGTTCTGGTCTAGATTAGAAATGTTCGCGCAGAAAATAAAAGAAAAAATCATTGCAACAAATCAACCAATATCTAAAAAACAAACCAATATGAATGTGTAAGTCTGGCTGATATTTTTTTCAATGATAGAAACGCTAGAATTTAACGGTGCTTGAAAAGTGTTAGTAAATCATGAGAGAGTTTCTTATAGAGTGAGTCGATTTACTATTGACTCTGTGAGGATTCACGATAATCTGCTATAATGTATAGGTTATCAACCTTCATTGATGTGGACAACGTGAATGGAAGGTTTCTTTCCTGTGCACTTCCACGTATAATGAATGAAGTATCGAAGTTTGGATTTATTAATGAAAGCGAGGAACAAATTGTGCCAAAACCAGTAATAGCCATTGTGGGTAGACCGAATGTCGGTAAATCGACAATTTTTAACCGAATAGTAGGAGAACGAATTTCCATTGTTGAAGATAAACCAGGTGTAACCAGAGATCGTATTTATAGTTCAGGTGAATGGTTACAACACGAATTTTTTCTTATTGATACGGGTGGGATTGAAATAAGTGAAGAACCTTTATTTGAGCAAGTAAGAATGCAAGCAGAATTAGCGATTGATGAGGCGGATGTTATTTGTTTTGTCGTAAATGGACGAGAAGGTATAACATCATCTGATGAAGAAGTTGCACAGATCCTTTTGCGCTCTAAAAAACCGATTGTTGTTGCTGTAAACAAAATGGACGACCCTTCCTTGCATGAAAAAATTTATGAATTTTACAGTTTAGGAACTGGTGAGGTTTTTCCAATTTCGGGTTCTCATGGCCTTGGTTTAGGTGATTTATTAGATCATGCCGCCGCTAATTTTCCTAAAGATGAAGGAGATAATTATGGCGAAGATACGATTCGAATGAGCTTAATCGGTCGTCCAAACGTTGGGAAATCATCTTTAGTCAATGCTATTTTGGGTGAGGATCGTGTCATTGTCAGCAACATTCCAGGAACAACACGCGATGCTATTGATACACCATTTAAGAAAGATGATCAAGAGTATGTTGTCATTGATACTGCGGGTATGAGAAAACGTGGTAAAGTGTATGAGTCTACTGAAAAATATAGTGTATTACGTGCTTTAAAAGCAATTGAACGCTCTAATGTTGTTCTTGTTGTTATCGATGCAGAAGAAGGTATCATTGAGCAAGATAAAAAAATTGCAGGTTATGCACATGAAGCGGGAAGAGCAATTTTAATCGTCGTAAATAAGTGGGATGCAGTAGAAAAAGATGATAAGACGATGAAAAATTTCGAGCAAAAAATTCGCGATGAATTTTTGTTTTTGAGTTATGCACCGGTTATTTTCTTATCTGCTTTAACGAAGAAGCGACTACAACATCTTTTACCTGCTGTTAAGGAAGTAAGTGAATCTCATACACGCCGTGTTCAGACGCACGTCTTAAACGATGTTATTGTCGATGCAGTAGTAATGAATCCAACGCCAACAGATCATGGTGGAAGAAGGTTAAGAATTAACTATTCTACTCAAGTTTCAGTAGCACCACCGACATTTATTATTTTTGTGAATGATCCTGAATTGCTCCACTTTTCTTATAAAAGGTATTTAGAAAATAAAATTCGAGAAGCTTTTAATTTTGTTGGAACGCCAATTCATATTATGGCTCGTAAAAAAAATAATTAATTAGGAATTAAAGTTTGGGGGGGTTTTATGACAGCTTCGGTTGCGATTATTTTATCCTATCTTATTGGTGCTGTTAGTTTTAGTTATGTAATTGGGCAAAAGGTAAAAAAATTGGATATACGTGAACACGGCAGTGGAAATGCGGGTGCAACAAACACATTGAGAGTGATGGGAATAGGACCCGCAATAACAGTATTATTATTAGATTGTGCCAAAGGGATCGCTGCTGTTTGGATTGGATATTTACTATCGGGTGGAGACTCGATGATAGCAGCGGCTAGTGGTCTTGCCTCAATTATTGGACATAACTGGCCTGTATATTATGGTTTTAGAGGTGGAAAAGGAGTGGCAACCACGATTGGCGTGTTGGCTGCTTTAGTTTTTCTTCCTGCATTGATTTCAGGTGTTATTGCTATTCTTATGATTATTATTACTAGATTTGTTTCACTAGGTTCTTTACTTTTCATGCTTGGAACAACGATCATAACGGCCTTATTCTATGAATATTTTGATTTTCCATTTTATTTTGTCTATTTTTTAATAGTGATTACTGGATTATCTTTTTGGAAACATCGCACAAATATTAAGAGGTTACTAACGGGCGAAGAAAATAAACTTGGCCAAAAAGCATCAGTGAATGAATAGGAGGCGTAACGATGGCGAAAATTGCAGTATTAGGTTCTGGAAGCTGGGGAACTGCGTTATCAATCGTATTAGCGGACAATGGTCACCATGTTCAGTTATGGGGAAGATCAGCTGACCAAGTAGAAGGTATCAACCAAGAGAAGCGAAATACTCGTTATTTACCTGACGTTATATTGCCAGACAACATTCAAGCATTTTTAAATATAGAAGAAGCACTAGATCAAGTTGATGCTGTGCTTGTCGTTGTTCCGACGAAGGCAATGAGAGAAGTCTTATCTCAAGCTAAAGCATTTATTACTAAGCCATTATTATTCATTCATGCAAGTAAGGGGATCGAACCTGAGACGCATTTACGAATTTCACAAATTATTGAAGAAGAGATCCCAGAACAAATGAGGAGTTCTGTTGTTGCACTATCGGGACCAAGTCATGCTGAAGAAGTTTGTAAACGCCAGCCAACAACGGTTACTAGTTCTTCTTTAAATATGAACAGTGCTCAAGAAGTTCAAGATTTATTTATGAATCAACGTTTTCGTGTTTACACAAACCCTGATCTCATTGGTGTTGAAATTGGTGGTGCGTTGAAGAATATCATTGCTATAGGAGCAGGAATGACGAATGGTTTAGGTTTTGGTGATAATGCAAAAGCAGCATTAATGACAAGGGGATTAGCAGAAATTACTCGTTTAGGGATGAAGTTAGGTGCAAATCCACTTACATTTGCAGGGTTAACTGGACTTGGTGACTTAATCGTGACCTGTACAAGTGTACATAGTCGAAATTGGCGCGCTGGTAATATGCTCGGAAAAGGAAGGAGCGTAACTGACGTTCAAAATGAAATGGGAATGGTGGTTGAAGGGATTCGTACGACAAAAGCGGCATATCAACTAGTGCTAGAAACTGGAGTAGAAATGCCAATTACCGAAGAACTTTACCAAGTTTTATTCCATAATAAGTCTTCAAAGGATGCGGTTACAGAGTTAATGGGTCGAGTAAAAAAACACGAGGTGGAAGATCTTAAACTTGGAGATGGTGATCCACTAAATCACTTAGAACCATAGGGAATAAATTGTTTTCATTCTTCTCACCAATTTCCTACTTATGCATAACATGTAACACATCAGAGCATGAGGAGGAATGAAGTGTGGATGAAAAGAAAAATCCTTTTTATGAACAAATAGAGAAAAAAACTAACGTGAAACAAGAAGACTTGCTTAAACTTGTTCAATCTTTAAATCAGACCGATCTAACTGAGGAATCAAATGTTAGACAGTTGATTCATCAAGTTGCTAAAATGGCTAATAAACCAGTGTCAAAGGAAAAAGAGGATGAATTAGTCAAGGCAATTACGTCAAATCAAGTTCCATTGGATTTTGGAACTCTTGCAAAAATGTTTCAAAAATAGCATTAGACTTAGGCGTTCATATTGATCAAGAACACCAAGGCTTGCATAAATATAGTAATGACAGAAGCATGGCTGTCATGATTATGTTGAAGGCGGTGTTTAGTCAATGGAAGCCGAAGAAAGGGCCCCTTTTCTTTGGCTTTTTTTGTTTTGTGCTACTTTTGGGAATGCGGGAAGAGCGAGTGAAGCTCTGTGTGAGCGAGAAAATGATTGGAAAGGCACAAGAGGAAGCTACACGTTCCCTAAAGCAAGCGGAGGAAGGAAAGAAAGGGTGCAAGGGGTAAATCATGCATCATTTAAGTCGTTATGCTATAATTATTCAGGATTAAAGTTATTAATAAAGTACATATAATATTAAATTGTATAGAGAAGTTGATGAGAAGTGAGGGAGCAAAAATGTTTGAAGATCCGCTGTTAAAAATGTGGGTATCATTTATCGGAATGGGGCTAATGTTCTTTTCAGTCGTTTTGACGATTTTCACAAAAGAGAAGCTTTCCGGTATATTGAGGTATACATTATTGACAATTTGTTTTATTTTAATTATGGTTTCAGGACTAATCATGGTTCTAGTTGTTTTTACTGGACCAGTTCCAGACTAGATAGAATTTAATTGAGTTAGATGATTAAGTAGAGGTAGGGATTTTTAAATGGCTAATGTCCGTGTAGGGATTCTGTTATTAGTTTTGATTGGATTAACTGGATGCATGTATCCACAAGATGAACGAAGACAAAATCAGGCACCTTATGAAGATCAATTACAATCAGTGCAGAGTGCTGTTATACAATATCAAGAAAATAATACTGGAATGTTGCCGATCATGACAAGAGATGCAGATACTCCTATTTATCGTAAATATCCTATCAATTTCTCGCAACTAGTTCCAGCTTATCTTGAGGCTCCTCCTGGTAATTCATTTGAAAATGGTGGGATTTATCAATACGTAATAGTAAATCCAGAAGATTATCCAGAAGTGAAGCTAATTGACTTAGGCACAGTTCGACCTATTCAAGACTTGGAAAGAAAAATTTCTCAATATAGAAGTAGAAATGACTATGCTCCTATTGCAGAATTAATGGGAAATGGATTATTAAAGTTGGATTTTGAAGAGCTAGGTTATCAAGAAGAACCATTGATAGAGAGCCCTTTTCACCCTAATCATAAGCTTCCGATCCTATATCAGACAGATGGAACGGTTGTTATTGATTATACGATAGATATTTTGCATTATGTCGATGAGTATGGCAAGGAAAGTGATCAAGAAGATGATTTACTTTCGTTGTTGGTCGAGAACTCTCCTTTTGTTCCAGTTTATTCACGTCCCCAAGAGATGGAAGACGGAGAAGTCATTTTCTCAGAAGAATAATTTATCTTAAACTATCAGTTTTAAACTGGTAGTTTTTTTGTACTTTAAGAATGTTTAACTTAGCTAAAGGATTAAAGTATAAGATAAACTAAGGCTTTCGCCATGGAGGACTTGGCGATAAGCCAAGTTTTCCTAATGCTTTTCAATCAAGATTTAATCACTTCATTTCTTCTTTATAAAGATTAGAATCTAATCGAATCATTTCGTTCTATTTGGTATTTGCATGAATATGTATCGAAGTAGACGAAATTGTTGTTGTGAAAGCTTTAAATATCCTTGTCATAAATAGTGGACAACATCATAGAGTAATAGAGACAAAGGCTTGAATTCAATCATGCCCGCATGAATGAAGTTTACTTAGAAACTTAGCAGGAGGCGATTTTGTGGAAAAAGTAGATATCTTTAAGGATATTGCAGAGCGAACGGGTGGTGACATTTATCTCGGTGTTGTTGGTTCAGTCAGAACAGGGAAATCCACTTTCATAAAAAAATTCATGGAGCTAGTCGTAATTCCAAACATTGAAACAGAAGCTGATCGGGCCAGGGCACAAGATGAACTTCCGCAGAGTGCGGCGGGAAAACAAATCATGACAACGGAACCTAAATTTGTACCAAATCAGGCAGTATCTATTCATGTAGATGAAGGATTAGATGTAAATGTCCGAGTGGTCGATTGCGTAGGATATGCTGTTCCAGGCGCGACAGGTTATGAAGACGAACATGGACCAAGAATGATCCATACTCCTTGGTACGAAGACGCAATTCCGTTTCAGGAAGCGGCAGAAATAGGAACGCGAAAAGTGATTCAAGAACATTCTACTCTTGGAGTTGCTATTACGACAGATGGTTCCATTGGCGAAATTCCAAGAAAAGATTACGTAGAATCAGAAGAGAGAGTCATAAACGAATTAAAAGAAGTAGGAAAACCATTTGTCGTTGTTGTAAACTCGGTTCATCCAACTCATCCTGAAACGGAAAGTCTGCGAGAGAAATTAGAAAATGAACATGATGTACCGGTATTGGCTATGAATATTGAAGGAATGACGGAACAAGATATTCACACTGTAATGAGAGAAGTATTATTTGAATTTCCAGTTCATGAAGTGAACGTAAATCTACCAAGTTGGGTGATGGTTTTAAAAGAAGAGCATTGGCTAAGAGAGAATTATGAACACGCGGTTAGAGAAACGGTCAAAGATATTAAACGCTTAAGAGATGTTGACCGGATGGTGGGACAATTTTTGGATTATGAATTTATTGATAATGCCTCACTAGCTGGGATAGAAATGGGTCAAGGTGTAGCGGAAGTTGATTTAAAAGCACCTGAAGATCTTTATGATCAAATATTAATGGAAGTAGTAGGTGTAGAGATAAGAGGCAAAGACCACTTGTTAGAGTTGATGCAGGACCTTGCATATGCCAAATCAGAATATGATCAAGTAGCGGAAGCGCTAAAAATGGTTAGACAAACCGGCTATGGTATAGCGGCTCCAACGATATCTGATATGAGCTTAGATGAACCTGAAATTATTCGTCAAGGTTCGAGGTTTGGAGTTCGTTTGAAGGCTGTAGCGCCATCTATTCATATGATTAAAGTAGATGTAGAGTCGGAATTTGCTCCCATTATAGGTACAGAAAAACAAAGTGAAGAATTAGTCCGCTATTTAATGCAAGATTTTGAAGAAGACCCACTTTCTATTTGGAAATCAGATATTTTCGGAAGATCATTAAATTCTATCGTTAGAGAAGGTATATCAGCAAAGTTATCTCTCATGCCGGAAAATGCTCGCTATAAGTTGAAAGAAACTCTTGAGAGAATTATAAATGAGGGATCAGGAGGATTAATAGCGATTATCTTATAGCTCTCCATTTGGAGGGCTTTTTTATTCTTTAAGAATATTTAACTTCGCTAAAGATTAAAGTATAAGATAAACTAAGGCTTTCGCCATGAAGGACTTGGCGACAAGCCAAGTTTTTCTAATTGTTTTGTTTCAGATTCTCTAATTTTTGAAGAAAAAATAAGAATGCTTGCAAAACGGCTATTGTTAAGGGATTTTCATAATTAAATGATTAAGACATAGTAAATATACATAATTTGGAATAAATATCACATTTAAATCTCTTGTTAAGTGAAAAACAGATAAAAAAACTAAAAAAAACGCAAAATATGTTGAATTGTTAAGCTTTTTCGTTTAACATAATCCTTGTTAACCCTTGAAATACAGGCTAACAAGTATAAAAAGCTTAAGTTTGTGAAAGAAAAGGAATAACACATTATAAGTAAAGAAGGAGGTGAATAGTATGAACAAGACAGAACTTATCAATGCAGTTGCTGAAAAGACAGAACTATCTAAGAAAGATGCGACGAGTGCTGTTGATTCAGTTTTTGAAGTCATCACTGGTTCACTTCAAAATGGTGAAAAAGTCCAACTTATTGGATTTGGTAACTTTGAAGTACGTGAGCGTGCGGCTCGTAAAGGCCGTAACCCACAAACAGGTGAAGAAATTGAAATCGCAGCAAGTAATGTGCCAGCATTCAAACCTGGTAAAGCTCTTAAAGACGCAGTCAAGTAAGTACATATAGGGCTGTATGTTTAAATAAAGGCGTTCCCACTAGCACTTAGCTTTTGGGACGCTTTTTTTTACACTTTAAGAATGTTTAACTTCGCTAATGGATTAAAGTATAAGATAAATTAAGGTTTTCGCCATGAAGGACTTGGTGGCAAGCCGAGTTTTTCTAATAAGCAAAGTCTCTAATTATCGAGAAAGTTATTAGCTTTGACTCAAATCAGCATATGACATTAATCAAGACGTTGTGCTGTTAAAAAAATGAAAGTTCCCAATTCTTGTTTTTATTAAAACGCTTGTGCTAGAATTTTAAAGAATAGATATTATTACATAACATATTAAGATGACGTGAAACGGAGGCAATATAAAATGAGTGAAGTAGACCATGAGAAAATAGAGAAAGCAGTAACAATGATTCTTGAAGCGATTGGTGAAGATCCGAATCGTGAAGGTCTTTTAGATACGCCTAGTCGTGTAGCAAGAATGTATGAAGAAGTGTTTCAAGGCTTAAGGCAAGATCCAAAAGAACATTTCAAAACTGTATTTGGTGAAGAACACGAAGAACTCGTTTTAGTAAAAGATATTCCTTTCTATTCTATGTGTGAGCATCACTTGGTTCCTTTTTTTGGGAAAGTTCACATTGGATATCTACCAAGCGGAGGAAAAGTAACGGGATTAAGCAAGCTAGCCCGTGCTGTTGAAGCAGTGACTAGAAGGCCGCAATTACAGGAGAGAATTACTTCTACAATTGCTGATTCAATGGTTGAGACATTAGACCCTAGAGGTGTGATTGTCGTTATAGAGGCTGAGCATATGTGCATGACAATGAGAGGTGTACGTAAACCAGGAGCAATGACTGTGACCTCAGCCGTAAGGGGAGCATTTGAGCGCAATGATGCTGCTAGAGCTGAAGTATTGGCCTTTATTAATAAATAGAAGGTTATCACAACGGTATCAGCAAGTGGTTCAGTGAAATGAGTATAAAGGTAAACCCTATTTATTATATATAGGTCTTGCTAGTGGTGATTCTATTAGGATGATAAGATACATGGTCTATAAATAATATGAAGTGAAGCTAGGAGGGAGATCAAGGTGGCAGAATCTAATGATTATATTGTAATTAAAGCTCAGGAAGATGGAGTAAATGTTATTGGTTTAACGAGAGGTACCGATACGAGATTTCATCATTCTGAGAAACTAGATAAAAACGAAATGATGATTGCGCAATTTACCGAACATACTTCGGCAATTAAAATCCGTGGAAAAGCAACGCTTCAAACAGCGCATGGAGAAATGAACAATAATGAGTAAAGTAGGGTTTCCTGCTTTACTTTTTCTTTTTTACCTAGTGTTAGTCTCATTGAACAAGAGTGCTTGCAAATAGAAATGTAGCGTTAATAAATAGGTAGATTAAATTTTTTAAAAGACGGTTACTTGTGTTTAAGTAAACAACTCAAAATGTGTTGTTATTTATTTTATGGATTTCTTATCGGTATGAAGCAATTGTGATATACTAGATATGTGTGACATCGACCGAATGATTCAGACGATAACATTGAGATTTTCATTGCTGGGGGACTTTTGAATGACTGCACTCTATGAGGATAACCGAGAAATACATGAGGTGTTTGAGAGCTTCTATCGAAGTATAAAACACCCTTATTTAAAGAAATTTATAGACGATCCAGTGATCGACGAAGATCAGGCAACGATTCTTTTCTTATTATTAAAAGAAAAAGAATTTCCAAAAAAGTACACTCATGACTGTATTTTAACAGCTTTGCTTGTACAAGCTGCACTCGATACACATGAGATTGTTAATATTCATGGGTTAGGCTCAGAAAAAGTGAAAACAAAACGCCAGTTGACTGTTTTAGCTGGAGATTATTATAGTAGCTTATACTATTATGTGCTTTCGAAGATTGAGGATGTCTCACTCATCAGAGTTCTGGCAAAATCAATTCAAGAAATTAACGAATCAAAGATGAATATTTATAAACAACATAGGAAAAGAGTTCAACCTACTATAGGAGATTTGAAGACAATAAATGCTTCGTTGTTGAAAAATATATCTGATATGATTCATTTATCAAAATGGTCTGCGATGATAGGTGAATTCTTTTTACTGAAATCTTTACTTAAAGAAAGATCTCTTTTCATCGAGCACGGGTACGATGGAAAAGCATTAAATTTCTTTCGGAGAATAGAAAATATAAAAACATCTACCGTAAGTGAACACGCTTATTTGACTCAGTTTAATCAATATATTGAGGAAACGGCTGACAATTTACAAAAATTAACATTGGGGAAGGTTGGTATAGCTGACTTTATTCAGGCAAGAGTGGATAAATTGTTACTTGAATATCAATACAATGAACAATGTGCGGTAGAGGAAGGGTAAGATATGTCCCGGTCTAAAGAAGAACGTGTACACGATGTATTTCAATCCATTTCAGGGCAGTATGACAAGATGAATGCAATTATTAGTTTTCAAAGGCACCTATCTTGGAGAAAGGATACAATGAAAAAAATGGCAGTACCTAAGGATGCTTCAGCTTTAGATGTTTGTTGCGGAACGGCAGACTGGACGATTCATCTTGGTGAAGCTGTAGGTCCTGACGGGGACGTCATAGGACTTGATTTTAGTGAAAATATGCTCTCAGTGGGGCATGATAAAGTGAATGAAAGGAAACTTTCGCAAGTGAAACTCATTCACGGGAATGCCATGGAGTTACCTTTTGAGGATAATCATTTTGATTATGTAACTATCGGTTTTGGATTAAGGAATGTTCCTGATTATTTACAAGTACTAAAAGAGATGAGAAGGGTTGTGAAACCTGATGGAATGGTTGTCTGTTTAGAAACATCACAACCATCGATGATTGGTTTCAAACAAGCCTATTGGTTTTATTTCAAACATGTTATGCCTTTTTTTGGAAAGGTATTTGCAAAGAGTTATGAAGAATATTCATGGTTACAAGAGTCAAGTCAATCATTTCCTGGTAAACAAGAACTAAAGGATTTATTTTTAGAAGCAGGATTTCAAACTGTAAAGTATAAATCTTACTCTGGCGGAGTAGCTGCGTCTCATTTTGCAACAAAATAAACGAAATAATTTCATAGGTATGTAAACATAATTTTTAATGATAACTCAACAGGCACAGAGAGGGTTTCATCTGCTATTGAGAAAATTTGGCAAGTTATGAGCCTCTTAGGTGCAATCCAACAAAATAAAAAGATATTAATATCAAATATAACTTTAAACGTAGAAGTGATATAGATTTTAGCTAGTAAATGTACGGAAGTCATTTTTTGGAAGTTAAAGTGGGGATTTAGATGAAAAAAATAAAAATAATTTTAGAGATGATTAAATTTGAACATACGGTTTTTGCTTTACCTTTCGCTTTTTTAGGTGCTGTTTTGGGAAGTCTATTAATAGAAGGAAACTGGCCATCTATATTGGAATGGGTTTGGATTACTTTAGCGATGGTAGGTGCAAGGAGTGCTGCAATGTCGTTAAATCGTTTAATTGATGCGAAGATTGATGCAGATAATCCAAGAACGGAAGGCCGTGCAATTCCTGCTGGACTTCTTTCCAAATTAGAAACGGGTATGTTTATTGCCGGATCATTTGGGCTGTTGTTATTTTCTGCGTACCAGCTAAATATGCTTGCTGTATATTTGCTACCAATCACCGTATTTTTTCTTGTATTCTATTCTTATACAAAAAGATTCACTTGGCTTTGTCATGTCTTTTTAGGTATGACAATAGCTATAGCCCCTCTTGGTGGTTGGGTAGGTGCAACTGGAACGTTAACATGGGAAGCTTTTGTCTTGTTCTTGGCAGTTGCTTTCTGGACTGCTGGATTTGATGTAATTTATGCGACGCAGGATGCTGAATATGATAAAGAAGTGAAATTGTATTCCATTCCTAGTCACTTTGGAATTGAGAAAGCGTTATTAATTGCAAAAGGATTCCATATCATTAGTTTCTCAGCTATGCTTTCGCTCTTTTTTATTACGCCACTAGGTTGGATATTTTTAATAGGAATCTTTATTGTCGGTGCGATTATGGTTTATGAGCATTCCCTTGTCTCACCAAAAGATCTATCTAAAGTGAGTGTTGCATTTTTCACGATGAATGGAATTATTAGTATGGTTATGCTCGCATTTACGATTGGAGATTTACTGTTATGAAGATAGATGATGAAAAAAAAGTCGTGACTGTAGCTATAACAGGAGCAAGCGGTGCTGTATATGGTGTACGATTTGTGCAAGCACTTTTAAGGGGTGGGCATACAGTTCACTTTTTACTAACAGGAGCTGCATGGCAAGTGCTTTATTATGAATTAAAAATGGATACAGAAAATAAACAAAAATGTTTACATGACTTGTTTGGTGGTTTTGAAAACTTCCATTATCACTCCCAGCAGGATTTTTCAGCTCCAATAGCTAGTGGATCGGCACAAAATGATGGAATGATTATTATTCCTTGTTCTATGGGGACGTTGGCAAAGATATCACATGGGATATCGAGTAATTTGTTAGAACGAGCTGCGGATGTCACTTTAAAGGAACGCAGGAAATTAGTCATTGTGCCGAGAGAAACTCCTTTAAGCTCTATTCACCTTGAAAATATGAAACGTGTAAGTGATCTAGGCGGTATTATCGTACCTGCAATGCCAGGTTTCTATCATAATCCGCAATCAATGGACGACCTGATTAACTTTGTCGTAGGAAAAGTACTGGATCAGGTGGGAGTCGAACATGACTTGTTTGCCCGCTGGGGAGGAAGCTGATCGTGGGTCTTGTTATAGGTGAAATATCTTACACAAACATTTTGCCAATGTTTTATTATATTCAACGCGAAAGACTAATGAACCTAGGCTGTGAATTTGTTCCAGCAATCCCTTCAAAGCTGAATGAAGATATGGCGACTGGAATAGTTGATGTTGGAGGAATTTCCTCCTTTTCATACGGAGAACACAGTGACGAATATCAAATATTAGCTGATCTATCCGTCTCATCGATCAGTAAAGTAGGATCCATTTTTTTGTTTTCGAAACGTCCTATTGAAGAATTGGAAGGATCAAATATTGGTCTAACTTCTAGTTCAGCAACTTCTGTTAATTTACTAAAAATAATCTTACACCGTTTTTATGAATTAAATGTTACTTATGAAACGACTGCTCCTGACTATAACCGTATGATGAAGCAGTATGATGCTTGGTTGTTAATTGGTGATGATGCAATCTTAGCTAGCTTATCAAGGGAAGAAACCATATACCAATATGATCTAGGTGAATTATGGGATAATTTCACTGGATTCCCAATGACATATGCGGTTTTTGCTGTTCGCAATGAAACGATAGAAACTCAAGCGGATTTACTTTCAGAAGTGCATTACCAATTTTTGAAAAGCAAAACACATTGTATTGACAATGGCTTTCAAGAAATGATTAAATCTATACAATATCAATTGGGTGGAACGACCTCGTTTTGGAAAGACTATTTTTCTGGATTGAATTATCAACTTTCCGGGCGGCATTTAGAAGGACTGTATTATTTCTTCGATTTGGCCTGGGATTTAAATTTACTGGAAAAACCAGTGAAGAATATATCAATTTGGAAGCCATCCGGGCAATTTCACTCTGTTTAACAAGGTGGAGTAGTATGAAACTAACTGATATTTACTGGCATTTACGTTCTGATATTATGAAAATTGAAAAAGAAATTGAGAATAACATTGATGCAGACCATCCTGTATTGCAAGAAGCTACTTCCCACTTATTAAAGGCTGGTGGAAAAAGAATTCGGCCAGTCTTTGTATTATTATCGGCTCAATTCGGCGATTATGATTTGGAAAAAATCAAACATGTAGCTGTTCCGTTGGAGTTAATACATATGGGTTCTCTCGTTCACGATGACGTCATTGATGACGCGGAACTCCGACGTGGGAAAAAGACGATAAAGTCAAAGTGGGATAATCGTGTAGCGATGTATACAGGCGATTATATTTTTGCGAAAGCTGTTGAATTCGCTACGTATAGTGAAACTCCTCAACTTCACCGAATTCTTTCTGACGCTATGGTGGAAATGGTTATTGGAGAAGTTGAACAAATTCGCGACCAATATAATTGGTATCAAGACCTACGTATTTACTTGAGGAGAATTAAAAGGAAAACAGCATTATTGATCTCTGCTAGCTGTCAGTTGGGAGCGTTAGTTGCTGGAGTATCATTGAAAAATCAAAAGCAATTAGAGCTTTATGGCTACAATGTTGGAATGGCGTTTCAAATTACCGATGATATTTTGGATTTTGTTGGAACAGAAAAGGACCTTGGGAAACCAGCTGGAAGTGATTTGGCTCAAGGAAATGTGACATTACCTGCTCTTTACGCAATGAATCAGGATCCGCAATTAAAGCGAGAAATTATTTCTTTGCTAAAAGATGAAAGCGGAGAACCAATGGACATGTCTGATATTATTTACCGTATTAAACAAACTGGGGCGATTGATTATTCACAGCAGATTGCCGACCAATATTTAAAAAAAGCGTTAAACTCTCTTGAACCATTGCCTGACATTCAAGCAAAAAAAGCTCTAATTCAAATTGCCGAGTATATTGGCGAACGAAAGTTTTGATACTAATAAAATCCCTCTCGCGTGAAATATGCAAGAGGGATTCTGTACAATATTTAAGTAAAAACTCTAGATATTAAAAAGTATTTTTGACATTAGCTAGTTTGTTAATTGTTATAATTTTTGCTATAATCAAAAAGGTTTGTTATACATTTATATTGTTGGGGGAATCGAATATGGAACGTACATTTATGATGGTAAAACCTGATGGAGTACAACGAAATTTAATTGGTGAAGTCATTTCGCGGTTTGAATTGAAAGGGTATACATTGGTCGGATCTAAAGTATTACATATAACGAAAGAGTTGGCGGAAAAGCATTATAGTGAACATAAAGACCGTCCCTTCTTTCAGAAACTTGTCTCATTTATCACATCTGGACCTGTATTTGCGATGGTTTGGGAAGGCGACGAAATAATAGCTGAATCGAGAAGAATGATTGGCAAAACAAATCCTAAAGAGGCAGACCTCGGAACAATTCGGGGTGACTTTGGTTTACAAACTTCGAAAAACCTGATTCATGGTTCTGATTCTGTGGAAAGTGCCAAACGAGAAATAGCTTTATTTTTTGATGACAGTGAAATTGTCTCATATGAAAAAGATAATTTAAAATGGATTTAATCAAAAAGCTGCCTTCTGAGGCAGCTTTTTGTATTTGTAGTCAAAATTTTTGAAGAGAAATCCGGAAGCAGTCAAATCTTGTGTGGTAAGCGGATTTATTTTTAATAATCAACACGACTGTTTAAAAATAGAAAAAGAAACTTATAGTCGAGAGAACAAAAATATGATAAAAATATAGATAGGTTTAATTTATGGAGTCTAGGAGATGAGAGGGTTTTGACAATGGATGATTATCTAAAATTTATAGATCAGATAAAAAGAAAAACGGGAATTGACTTATCATTGTATAAAGAAGCACAAATGAAAAGGCGTTTAACGTCTTTGAGAGAAAAAAGAGGATTCTCTACTTTTGATGAGTACTATCAAGTTTTATCAAAAGATCAGGAACTTTTTGAGGAATTTCTTCAGAGAATGACTATTAATGTTTCTGAATTTTTTCGTAATCCGCAAAGATGGGAAGTTCTAGAGAATAAAATTCTCGTAAGGTTACTATCACATCAATCGAAAATTAAAATGTGGAGTGCTGCATGCTCGACAGGGGAAGAACCGTATTCACTATTGATGTTGTTTCTCAAATACTTAAAGCCAAACCAAATTGATTTATTAGCAACAGATTTAGATCAATCAATTTTGGATCGAGCGATAAAGGGTTTTTACCCGGAACGATCTTTAAAAGAAGTAAATGAAACGATGCTAAAGAATTATTTTACTGACGAACAGGTTGGCTATCGCGTGCAAGACAATTTGAAGAAAATGATCAATTTTAGACGCCATAATTTATTATCAGAAAAATTCGATCATGGGTATGATCTTATTGTTTGTCGGAATGTGATGATATATTTTACAGAAGAGGCGAAAAATGAATTATATCAGAAATTTAGTGATGCACTTAAACCTGGTGGAGTCCTTTTTGTTGGCAGTACTGAGCAAATATTTAACCCACAACGATTTGGATTAGAGGTTGAGGATACATTCTTTTATAAAAAGCTTTGATAATTTTGTTAATGCTGAAAATCTGCGTCCAATAAACGTTGATTAGATGGAAAACTGAAATAAGTCACGAAACCATATTATAAAGCCAAAAGATAAATCCGAAAGATTATCTTTTGGCTTTCGTGTTCAAAATTAGTTTGAGTTAGAATAGGATGGGACCGACTAAATCAACTAGAAGATCTTATTTTCAATATCTGTATGATCAGTGTATAATCGTAAAAAACAGAAAAGATAGCAAGAAAAATAGAAAATTTAGTCTATTTCTCTTGAAAAATTAGCTGAAATCATCAACAATAGAACTAATGACTTTTTAACACATAAAAGCGATAAAGAAAGTTGAGGTAGATATAGAATGCGATTTTTGACAGCAGGAGAATCTCACGGTCCAGAATTAACAGCTATTATAGAAGGAGTTCCTAGCCAACTTCCCTTAACGGCAGAAGATATAAACGAGCATTTAGCTAGAAGACAAAAAGGGTATGGTCGCGGTCGCAGAATGCAGATCGAAAAAGACCAAGTAAGAATTACAAGCGGTGTGCGTCATGGTAGAACAACAGGTGCGCCAATAACTTTAAATGTTGAAAATAAAGATTGGACTCACTGGACTAAAATAATGGGCCCAGAACCTCTCTCAGAAGATGAAGAGCAAGAGGTTAAGAGAAAGCTTACGCGTCCAAGACCTGGTCATGCCGATTTAAATGGTGCAATCAAATATCGGCATCGTGATATGCGGAATGTATTAGAGCGATCATCGGCACGGGAGACTACGGTTAGAGTCGCTGTAGGAGCGGTGGCGCAAACATTGCTTAAACAGTTTGATATAAAGCTTTGCGGGCATGTTCTTGAAATTGGTGATGTTGTAAGTGAACAAAAACCGTTTGAGTCAGTCGAAACGCTTAAAGAAGTAACGGAAAATTCTGAAGTACGTTGTGCAGATGAAGGCGCATCTGAAAGAATGAAAACTGCGATTGACGACGCCAAGCAAAATGGCGACTCGATCGGTGGTATTGTTGAAGTTATTGCTGAAAACGTTCCTGTAGGACTCGGTAGCTTTGTTCATTATGATCGTAAGCTAGACGGGAAAATTGCTCAATCAGTGTTGAGTATCAATGCTTTTAAAGGTGTTGAGATTGGCCTCGGGTTTGAAGCAGCTCGGATGATGGGAAGTAAAGTTCATGATGAAATTGCCCATAGTGAGGAACGAGGATTCTATAGAAAATCGAATCGCTTAGGCGGATTTGAAGGCGGAATGACGAATGGGATGCCTGTAGTTGTTCATGGAGCAATGAAGCCAATCCCAACATTGTATAAACCACTTCAAAGTGTTGATATTGAATCGAAAGAGCCATTCACAGCTAGTATTGAACGTTCAGATAGTTGTGCTGTCCCAGCAGCAGCAGTTGTTTGTGAAGCAGCAGTAGCTTGGGAGTTAGCTGACGCTTTCTTAGATAAATTCGGTTCAGACACAATGGACGATATTAGGAAGCACTATGAAGCATACCTTGAAGAAGCGAGGACGTTTTAATCATGGAACCTCAATTAATGATTGAGAGTGAGTCACACAGTTACCCAGTTTATATTGGTGATGGACTTCGTTACAGCGCATATGAAGCAATAAGTCAGACATTAAAGAAATCTGTAAGTTCATTTATGATTATTGCTGATGAATCTGTTGCAGAAATTTACTTGGATGATGTGATGGCTTCTTTTCCTGCAGACGAGAAACCTTTTGTTACGTACATCCCTGCTGGCGAAGCATCCAAATCGATTGAGCAGTATGAAAGGCTCCTTACCAGTGCCCTTGAAGCAGGTATGGATCGTCAAGCGGCTGTCATAGCCCTTGGCGGGGGAGTGACAGGTGATTTGGCGGGATTTGTAGCTGCAACGTATATGCGAGGTATACGCTTTATCCAAATGCCTTCCACGCTGTTAGCGCATGATAGTAGCGTAGGTGGAAAAACAGGTATTAATCATCCTTTAGGGAAAAATCTGATTGGTGCTTTTCATCCACCATCAGCAGTGATATACGATTCGGAGATGTTAAAAACGTTACCCGAAAAAGAGTGGCGTTCGGGATTCGCAGAAGTAATTAAGCATGGATTTATTGCTGAGCCTACTTTTCTCGATTGGTTAGAAGACAATGTTACGTCTTTTTCTGACATTTCGACAAAAACAATTAATGAAATGTTAAAGCGGTCAATTCAAGTGAAGGTAACGATTGTGCAAGCGGATGAGCGAGAGCAGGGAATTCGAGCATTTCTTAATTTTGGCCATACGTTAGCACATAGTATTGAAGCGGAGGCAGGGTATGGAAAAATTACTCATGGTGAAGCGGTAATGATTGGAATGATCTTTGCTTTAAAGCTAAGTGAACAACATTTTAATTGTACATTTGATTATGAAAAAACTGAGAATCACTTGAAAAACTTGGGCTATGATTTAACTGTTCCAAATGATTTTTCCCGTGAACAGTTGTTAAAGCGTATGAAGTTAGATAAAAAAGCGGCTAGTAAAAAAATCCGTTTCGTTTTACTAGAAGAGATTGGAAAGCCTAAATTAGTAGCTGTTGAAGATGAAACTATACGAAGATTACTCGAAAAGGTGGGGACGAACATATGATTAGGGGAGTAAGAGGAGCAACGACCGTTACTGAAAATGATGAAAAAGCTATTCTTCAGGCAACGATCGAAGTGATGAGGGAAATACAACAAAAAAATCATCTGCACCCCGATGATATTTCGCAGATTATCATTACAATGACGAATGATTTAAATGCGACATTTCCTGCTAAAGCGATAAGGGATCTTGATGGGTTTCAGTTTGTGCCGGTGATGTGCGCACAAGAAATTCCAGTTCCAAAAGGGCTCCCTAAATGTATTCGACTAATGGTGACTGTTAATACATCAAAGAACTCAGGGGAAATTCATCATATCTTTTTAAATGATGCAGTGTCTCTTAGACCTGATTTATCCTTGACAAAGGAACATGAAACACGTTAGCATGTAAAATAAGTTTAAAATAGCAGAGTTAAAATAGCTGAGTAATGAAAGTTTACTAAAGATGAGAAGAGCAGAGGTTTAGTTGAGGAGAGAAGAGCAGAGAAGAGTGTATCTTTATAGAGGATACGTCTGTCCTGTGACAGGCGTTTTTCGGTTCTACTAACAAAAAATAATTTGTTAGTTAAGAGAAAACGGAGTAATTATTTTCTTTCGGCTGATTGTGGCTACTTTCGTTTCTTAGGTATAAAAGTAGATAACCGATTGTACCACTATCTATAGAGTTACAAGAAAGAGTGATGACTTTAAACGATAGTTAAACGCTCTATAATATACCACTAGCTACATATGGAATCGTTTATTTCCTAGTAATAACTAGTAGCAAAATTTTCTGTTTTCTTCCCTCCCCTCCTCATTCTTCAGTTCTCTTCATCAACAGAGAGGTGATTGACATGTTAACAATGACATTAGCTCAATTTGAAGCTGAAGCGAAAACATATGATACGATTCCTATGTCTGCAAAAGTATTTGCAGATACGAAAACCCCTATTCAATTATTCCATTTGTTCAATGAGCAAGCCTCATTTTTACTTGAGAGTAAAGACCCTTTATCTCCTTGGTCAAACTATTCCTTTATTGGGTTGAATCCAAGATACTATATTGAAGATCATCAAGGAGAGTTTGTATTCAATAATAGTAATGGAAAAACAATTTTAAAAGCAAATCAATTTCAACAGGCTTGGGAACAAGCATTAAGCTATATCAATGTTTCGCCGAAAACACCGGACCTTCCCTTCCCAGGAGGGGCTGTTGGTTACTTAGGTTTTGAAGCATACCACTACTATGAACCAAGATTAGCCTCAGCAAAGGATGGTGGAAGTAATGAGCATGACGTATTCTTTATGTTTTGTGAAACAATTCTTGCTTACCACCATGGAAAAGAGGAGTTGACGGTTGTTCATTTGCAAGATAAAGGCTTAAATCTTCCGAAGGATGCCTATAAAGAAGGTGAAAAGCGAATTCAAGAAATTCTTCATACAATTGAACAGGATGTTGTGTCTCCTGTGACGATGACGCCTTTAGGTGATGCGTTAGAAGAAGACTTCTTTGCAAATGTGAAGTCAAATTATACGAAAAAGTCTTACATGGCTGATGTGGAGAAAATAAAAGAATATATCGCAGCTGGTGATATTTTCCAAGCGGTATTGTCACAAAGGTTTGAACTCCCCATTAAATCTGATGGATTGTCGTTGTACCGTGTGTTAAGGAAAATTAATCCTTCACCATATCTGTATTATATTCGCTGTCAGGGACAAGAAATTATTGGAAGTTCACCAGAGCGGCTTGTCAAAGTTGATGAAAATAAAACATTGGAAATCCACCCGATTGCAGGAACGAGAAAAAGAGGCCAAACGAAAGAAGAAGATCAGGCCTTGGCAGATGACCTTCTCGCGGATGAGAAAGAGCGTGCGGAGCATTTAATGTTAGTTGATTTAGCTAGAAATGACATTGGTAGGGTAAGTGAATATGGTTCCGTTACAGTCAAAGATATGATGCATGTCTCGTATTTTTCACATGTGATGCATTTAACGACGGTTGTGAATGGGAAATTAAAACAGAAGGCACACCCTTTTGAAGCATTGTTTTCCACTCATCCAGCAGGGACTGTATCAGGAGCACCGAAAGTTCGTGCTGTTGAAATCATTCAACAACTTGAACAGATGAGGAGAGGTGTTTACGCCGGAGCAATTGCTTATTGCGGTTTTAATGAAGCAATTGATTCTTGTATAGCGATTCGAACGATTGTCTTGAAAAAAGGTGTCGCATATGTGCAAGCAGGTGCAGGTATTGTGCAAGATTCTGTACCAGAAAGTGAATATGAAGAAACTAGAAGTAAAGCGAAAGCATTGATTTATGCGATCAAATTAGCTGAGATGAGGTATAACCAAGAGGAGGTCACAAAGAGATGAGCCGAGCGCTAGATAAAATTATCGCAAAACAGACGTTAACGGAAAACGAAGCAGAGACTCTTGTAATGGAGATGATGCAAGGGGAACGATCGAACGAAGAAATGGCAGCGATATTAGCAATTCTTCAGCACCGCGGAGAGACAGTTGATGAAATTGTTGGATTTGCTAAAGGGATGCAACAAAAAAGTGTCCGTGTGACGTTACCATTTCCTGTTATGGATACTTGCGGAACTGGCGGAGATGGAGCGAGTACTTTTAATATTTCAACTGCTGTCGCGATCTTACTGAGTTCGATGGGAGTCAAAGTAGCAAAACATGGGAATCGAAGTGTTTCTTCTAAAACTGGAAGTGCGGATGTGTTGGAAGAACTCGGAATTCCTTTTCAAAAAAATCAGCAAGAAGCGGAATATATGCTAAAGAAGCATCATCTATCATTTTTCTTTGCACCTACCTACCACGCAGCGATGAAGCACGTGGCACCGGTTAGAAAAGAGTTAGCAGTGAAAACAATCTTTAATCTTTTAGGTCCGTTGACGAATCCAGCAGGTGCATCGAAGCGGATCATCGGGGTCTATGATAAAAGAGCGGCCAAGAAAATGGCTGAAGCTTCATTAAGATTGAATATTGAACGTGCCTTGTTTGTTTGTGGAGACGACGGTTTAGATGAAATTACCGTGCAAGGAAGGACGACCATTATTGAAATTCGAGATGGCCAAATTCATGAGTATTCTTTCTCTCCAGAAGATGCAGGCCTTGCGCAACATTCACTTGAGGGCGCAATTGTAAATACGCCAAAAGAAAGTGCGGCATTGATTCAAGATGTCTTTCGGAAACACGCACCAGAAGCAGCAATTGACTTAGTAATCTTAAATGCAGGTGCAGGATTGTATGTGGATGGAAGAGTATCGTCGATTGCTGAAGGTATTCATGAAAGTAAAAAAGCGTTAGGGCCTCGAGTAATCTCGCATCTTGAAGCGTTACAAAGTGAGAAAGGGGCATCAGATAATCAATGACTATATTAGATACGATTGTTGCAAAGAAAAAAGAAGAATTAACGTCATTAGTTTTACCAACGGAACGTCAATTAGATAAACCGAAGCAATCATTATCAAAATCTATAGCTTCTACTGATCACCCACTCGGTATTATTGCTGAAGTGAAAAAAGCGAGTCCCTCTAAAGGGGTATTGTTGGAGAATTTCCAACCAGTAGAGATTGCTCGTGCTTACGAAAAGCTTGAGGTATCCGGAATTTCTGTTTTGACAGATATAGAATTCTTCCAAGGAGATCCCGGCTATTTAACGGAAATTAAAAAGGAAGTAAACATTCCAATCCTTCGTAAAGATTTTATTATTCATGAAAAACAAGTCACCTATTCAGAGCGAATTGGTGCGGATGCGATTCTTTTAATTGCAGCTATTCTTGAAGGTAGCCATTTAGCTGAATTGCACCAGCAAGCAACGGAACTTGGACTCGATGTTTTAGTGGAAGTTCATAACGAAAAGGAGTTAGAAAAGGTTCTTACCCACGTGACACCGTCGATGATCGGTGTCAATAATCGCAATTTGGCAACCTTTGAAACTGACCTAACTACAACAGAACGCTTATCTCCGCTTATGCCTAAAGGAGTTCAGTTGATCTCTGAGAGTGGCATCCACTCGAAAAAAGACGTAGATTTTTTAAGGGGATCGAAAGTGGATGGTCTGTTAGTTGGAGAAGGGTTTATGAAGAGTGAAGACAAGCAAACGTTTTTGAATTCGCTATTTTATGCGGGGGACTCTAAATGAAACAAGCCTTGTTAAAGTTTTGTGGGATGAGATCAAAAGAAGATTACCAAAAGGCTGTTTCTTCTAGTGTGGATATGATTGGTTTTATTTTTGCAAAAAGTAAACGTGAAGTAGCAGCTGAGGATGTGGCCATATGGCAAGAAGAAATCCCCGCAGGGTCGCATCAAAAACTTGTTGGAGTTTTTGTTAACGAGTCCGTTGACGAAATTGTCGAGAAGACAATTAAAGCAGGACTGGATGTTGTTCAGTTTCATGGTTCTGAGACTACGGAGCAATTAGTGTCTGTAAAGCAAGTAACAGGAGCTCTCGTGTATAAAACGATTCATCATCACGAACAAGCATTGAAAGAGATGACTCATTTCAAAGGTGTGGCTGACGGCTATGTGATTGACACGAAGACTCCAGAAGCTTGGGGAGGGACAGGTGTACAATTCGATTGGGCTGCGATTCCTGGTTACTCAAAAGAAGCGACATTGCAAGGTGTTCCGTGTTTGATTGCGGGAGGCGTTAACGTAGATAACATTGGAACGTTGCTGGGATATAAGCCTATAGGGATCGACATTTCTTCAGGAATTGAATCGGATAGCAAAAAAGATGAGAGGAAGATGAGCATTATGACAAAAGCAGTTAATCAGACATATAATGCACCAGATCATTTAGGTAGATTTGGTCCGTTTGGCGGCAAGTATGTTCCGGAAACATTGATGTATGCCTTAGAAGAATTGGAAGATGCGTATAAGTCAATTAAGGAAGATGAGCAGTTTGTTGAAGAACTACAGAAAGAATTGAAAGAATATTCTGGAAGACCGACAGCACTAACTTATGCACACCGTTTGTCTGAATCTTATGGCGGCGCTCGTATTTATTTGAAGAGAGAAGATTTAAATCATACAGGAGCACATAAAATTAACAATGCTCTCGCACAAGGATTATTAGCAAAAAAGATGGGGAAATCGCAAATTATTGCTGAAACAGGAGCGGGGCAACACGGTGTTGCTGCTGCGACAGTTGCAGCAAGATTTGGAATGTCCTGCAAAGTCTTCATGGGAATGGAAGACATTCAACGCCAAGAATTAAATGTGTTTCGTATGCGTCTTCTTGGTGCAGAAGTCATCGAAGTCCACTCTGGAGGAAAAACATTGAAAGATGCGACAAATGAAGCGATTCGCCATTGGGTTGCTAATGTCAATGATACTTTTTATATGATAGGAAGTGTCGTCGGACCGCACCCGTATCCAATGATGGTGAGGGATTTTCAAAGTATCATTGGCGAGGAAAGTAAGAAACAAATGATCGATCGTATCGGGCGTCATCCAGATGAGGTTGTCGCTTGTGTTGGTGGCGGCAGTAACGCTATGGGGATGTTCTATACTTATATTGACGAAGACGTGAAATTAACGGGGATTGAAGCTGCTGGAATGGGGACAGATACGGCTGATCATGCTGCAACGCTTTCTAAAGGACGTAAAGGTGTCCTACATGGTTCATTATCCTATCTTTTACAAGATAAAGATGGCAATATTATTGAGCCGTATTCAATCTCTGCAGGCTTAGATTATCCAGGAATAGGTCCGGAACATTCTCATTTACGAGACATTAAGCGGGTTGATTATTATGCGGTCACGGATGCTGAAGCAATGGAAGCTTTGGAAGACTTGTGTAAGTTAGAGGGGATTCTTCCAGCGATAGAATCGGCGCATGCGCTTGCTTACGTTCGAGACAAAGCTGGAAAAATGTCGAAAGACGATGTGATCCTTGTATGTCTTTCAGGCAGGGGAGATAAAGATGTGCATACGATTCAGCAAGTAATGGAGGGGAAAGAGCAATGAACCGACTAAAACAAGACGCGTTTAAATCTAAACAAGATAAATTTGTTCCATATATGATGAGTTGTGATCCGTCTTATGAGGCATCGATTGATGTAGCGTTAACCCTCCAGGACGCCGGAGTAGATGCGATTGAATGGGGCGTTCCGTTTAGCGATCCACTTGCGGATGGTCCGGTCATTCAAGAAGCAGGTGATCGTGCTCGTAAGGCTGGTGGTAGTATAAGAAAAGCGCTAGAAGGAATGAAACAAGCACGTAAGCAGGGGTTGACTGTACCAGTAATTTTATTCACATATGTTAATCCAGTTCTCTCCGTGGGTTATAAAGAAATTGTTGAAGAAATGAAGCTTGCAGATATTGATGGTATTTTAATTCCTGATTTACCATTTGAAGAAAGCGAAGAACTTCGTGAATTATGTCATGAAGCAAACATATCATTAATTTCATTGGTTGCACCAAGTTCAAGCACTCGGATGGAGAAAATCAGCCGATTTGGTGATGGTTTTCTTTATTACGTGACGTCTCTAGGTGTAACGGGAACAAGACAAAGTTTTTCTGAACAAGTGTCAGAGTCTATTAAGGAATTAAAAAAGACAGCAACAGTTCCAGTCTTAGCCGGTTTCGGGATCTCAACCCGAGATCAGGTTCGTCACTTCCAAACGATTGCTGATGGTGTCATTGTCGGCAGTGCACTCGTAAGATTTATTGCTGAAAGAGAAGCTTCATTGACAGACGAAAAAAATAAAAATGTTGCACTTCAAGAAATAAAAGAGTTTGTACAAGAGCTGATTTCGTAATAGTATAGAGAATAATACTGATTTGCAGGTGGAGGAGATGTCGGTGAACGTTAAACAATCGATGGTTGGTCTTGAACCATATATACCAGGAAAACCAATTGAAGAAGTGAAAAGAGAATTAGGGTTAGATGAAGTTATTAAATTAGCATCAAATGAGAATCCATATGGGAGTTCTCCGAAAGTAGAAAAAGCGATTATCGAGGAGTTTCAAAATATTGCCGTTTATCCAGATGGATATGCAAAAGAACTTCGTGTGAAAACAGCAGAGCATCTCGGTGTCAAGGAGGAACAACTGATTTTTGGCAATGGTTCTGATGAAGTGATTTTGATTTTGTGTCGCTCGTTCTTAACGGCAGAACATAATATTGTAACGGCGCACCCTACTTTTTCTCAGTACGCTCATAATGCAGTGATTGAGGGAACTGAAATTAGGGAGGTTCCTCTAAACGACGGTGTTCACAATTTGGATGCGATGCTAGACGAAATTGATGAAAATACAAAAATGGTGTTTGTTTGTAATCCAAACAATCCTTCAGGTACGTATGTGAATGATGAAGCTTTTATGTCTTTCATTCGTAAGGTGCCAAAGGATGTTTTAGTCATTAGTGACGAAGCTTACTATGAATATGTGACTGCGGAAGATTACCCAAATACGTTGTCGCTTTTAGATGAGTATCCGAACTTAGTCATTTTACGAACATTTTCTAAGGCATATGGACTTGCTTCTTTACGTGTAGGATACGGAATTGCAAGCGAACAATTAATTAGAGAAATTGATCCTGGTAGAGGGCCTTTTAATACGAATACCATTGCACAGAAAGCGGCGTTAACAGCATTGGGTGATCAAGAGTTTGTCCAATCATGTTATGAAAAAAACAAACAAGAAATGAAAAAATATGAAATTTTTTGTGAAGAAAATGGATTTAAATATTATCCATCACAAGCAAACTTTATTTTAATGGATTTACAGAAACCTGGCAGTGATATTTTTAATTATCTATTGGCTAAAGGGTTTATTACAAGAAATGGAGAAGCGCTTGGGTTCCCTACATCTGTCCGTATTACGATAGGAACACCGGAACAAAATGATAAAATCATTGCTGAATTGACCAAGTGGCTCGTTTAGGAGGATCACTGTGAGTAAACGAATAATGATTATTGGCTTGGGATTAATCGGTGGGTCCCTAGCCTTAGCTATAAAAAAAGGATACCCTGATACGACAATTATAGGGTATGACATTGATTCTAAAGCGACTAGGCTTGCAAGCAGTTTGCAAATTATCGATGACAGCGTTGATGAGATAGCTAAAGAGGCTCCAAACGCTGATATAATAATTCTCTCAGCACCGGTTGAAAGTTCGATTCATATATTAACTCAATTAGAAGGGCTGCCGTTGAAAAAAGGTTGTCTTATTACTGATGTGGGTAGTACGAAGCAGACGGTTGTAGAAAAGGGAAGACAACTCTGTGAAAAGGGTGTTTATTTTATTGGTGGTCACCCAATGGCCGGGTCTCATAAAACAGGAGTGGAAGCTTCTCGGGAAAGATTATTTGAAAATGCCTTTTACATATTAACACCAACCGAAGAAGTGCCAAAATCAAAAATGATTCAGTTACAGAACATTTTAAAAGCGACAAGAGCGAAATTTATTGAATTAGATCCTGAAACGCACGACCGTTTTTCTGGGCTCATTAGTCACTTACCTCATATTATTGCATCAGCTCTCGTGCACCAAGTTGCAAAGGTTAGTGAGGATGAACCACTTGTTTCACAACTTGCAGCAGGAGGTTTTCGCGATGTAACAAGAATTGCTTCCGCTTCTCCAGCTATGTGGCGAGATATTTTGCTTCATAACCGCGATTTATTGTTGCCGATGCTATCTGATTGGAAAAATATGATGACTGATATCGAAAAAATGCTTGTAGAACAAGATGGCCAGAAAATATATTCATTTTTTTCCGATGCAAAAGATGTGAGAGATCAATTACCTTCGAAAGAAAAGGGAGCATTAATGCCCTTTTACGATTTGTTTGTTGATATTCCAGACCATCCAGGGGTTATTTCAGACGTGACAGCTATTTTAGCTGATTCAAATATTAGTATTACAAATATCCGCATTATTGAAGCTAGAGAAGATATTATGGGTGTATTAAGGCTGAGTTTTCGTTCTGGAGATGATTTGAACTTGGCGAGGATAAAGCTCAAGGATCACATGTACGACACATACGAGGCACCATAGAGGAGGGAGAAAGCTATTGAATAAGACTATCCAACCACTTAAGAATGCGTTAAAAGGTAAGGTTACGATTCCAGGAGATAAATCGATAAGTCATCGCGCGGTGTTATTTGCGTCTTTAGCTAAAGGTGAATCGACGATAGATGGATTCCTTCATGGCGATGACTGTTTAAGTACGATTGCCTGTATGAAGCAACTAGGAATTCAAATTGACGAAGATGGTAATCGAATTTCTGTAAAGGGAAAAGGTTTCCAAGGGTTAACTGAACCTGCGAAAGTTCTGGATGTTGGGAATTCAGGTACAACGATTCGGCTTTTATCAGGAGTTTTAGCAGGACAATCATTCTCTTCTGTTCTTATTGGAGATGATTCGATTGCAAAGCGACCTATGGCACGAGTGACAGGCCCATTGAAAATGATGAATGCAGATATTGATGGACGTGATCAAGCTGAATATACACCGCTTCATTTACGCGGTGGAGATTTAAAAGGAATCCATTACCTTTCTCCTGTCGCTAGCGCACAAGTGAAGTCTGCAATTTTGTTAGCAGGCTTGTACGCGAAAGGTGAAACGAAAGTAACGGAGCCTACGAAGTCAAGAGACCATACTGAACGGATGTTAGAAAGTTTCGGTGTGAAAGTTGATGTGACCGAGTTTTCAGCATCATTAAAAGGTGGGCAAGAATTACAAGGCACGAATATTCATGTTCCAGGCGATATTTCATCTGCAGCGTTCCTTCTAGTAGCAGGAGCGATTGTTCCTGGTAGTGAGATCACGCTTAAAAATGTCGGTATGAATCCAACTCGAACAGGTATAATTGATGTTCTTCAGCAAATGGGAGCCAAGTTAACAATAGAAAATGAAAGATTATTCGGTGGAGAACCTGTCGCCGATTTAACGATTTGTTATTCTAAGCTATCGGGAATGACGATTGATGGGGATTTGATCCCAAGATTGATTGATGAAATTCCTGCGATCGCTGTTTTAGCTTCTCAAGCAGAAGGGAAGACAGTGATTAAAGATGCCCAAGAACTTAAGGTGAAAGAGACGAATCGAATCGATACGGTCGTTAACCAATTATCTGAGTTAGGTGTTGCTATTGAAGCGACATTAGATGGAATGATTATCGAGGGTAAATCAACTGTTAACGGTGGAAACGTTCAAAGCTTTCATGATCATCGTATTGGAATGGCGATGGCATTATGTGGACTGATTTCCACTGATCCTGTTCATGTAGAAGATACGGAGGCAATTGCTGTTTCGTATCCAACGTTTTTTGAGGACCTGCAAAGTTTGAGTGGGGAAAAATAATAATACGTGAACCGTTACATCTAGTATGTAGCGGTTTTTTTGTGTTTTCTAAGATATGCTAAACTTTGATGGGGTGCTTGTGCCGTATGAGAGCTGGAATATGGGGAGATAGGGCACAAGAGGAAGCTGCTTGTGCCGTATGAGAGCTGGAATATGGGGAGATAGGGCACAAGAGGAAGCTGCTTGTGCCGTAAGAGAGCGGGAATATGGAAAGATAGGGTACAAGAGGGAGCTACTTGTGCCGTAAGAGAGCGGGAATATGGAAAGATAGGGTACAAGAGGGAGCTACTTGTGCCGTAAGAGAGCGGGAATATGGAAAGATAGGGCACAAGAGGGAGCAGCTTGTGCCGTAAGAGAGCGGGAATATGGGAAGATAGGGCACAAGATTACAAAAGGGAGCTGTTTGTGCCATAAGCCCGGACGGAATAATATTTACAGTTTGTTTGCCACTACAGGCATAACATTCATTTCATTTTCATATTTTGTCTATAAATAGCTTGTCTATTATAGGACGGAGTGGGGTACGAATGAAATATGTGATGGAGGTTTGGGACGAAATAACGGAAAAGGAAAAAAAGGTTTTAGTTGATCGAGGTTCGATTTCTTTTTGTGCGGAAAGTGTAGAGGGGCGTCGTAACACAATCAAAATGACGACAGACAAGTTCACTGTCCATCCTGGAAAAGTAAGAATTGAAAGAGGAGAAGGGCTTAATTTTAAAAATGAGGAAGCAAACTCTTATATTAAACGAATGTTATTATTCGGTTTTTCTTCGTTTATTTATGTGATTGATTTGAAATATGAGAGCATAACGGAAGATCGTATTAATAAAGTACGAGAGAGCCTAGAGGGCTGTCCAATTGATTTTATTGTTGCAGCTAGGGTGCCATTACCAAGACTTACTGCTTCATGGATTCGAAAGTTAAAACAATTGATGATTCCACTAATAATGTTTTATGTTGATTCAAAAGACGAATTGATCCGCGCACCGTGGCAGCGGTACCTTGAAGCGGCGTTTCCAGCTAGGACGATGTTTTTGTTAGACCAGGACAAGATACATGTTAGTGAAAAAGAACATCAATTGCTTGAGCAAGCTTGGGAGCAGATCGTCGTCCAATGGAAGTTGAACAGTCACCTTTATATTCCACATTCACATAAGGGTTTGCCGCTTCTTTTTTTAAAGCGTTTAGGAATGTACCCACAAAAGGGAAGTTTTGATTCTGGAAGCGATGCAGACTATTTTATGTATCTCACTGAAAAGCAAAATAAAAAACCACTGATTTTACCTGATGTTATTGTATTAAAAGGAATCATTATTAAATCTGGACAAACTTGGTTTTTGCATAAAGCAAGTGGGGTAGAATTAAAGATTATTCCTGAACAATTTTTACCAATTGAGGATATTTTTCATTATGAATAACGGACCGGATTGCATGCTCATTATTTGACTCACAGCATAGGTCCGTTAAAATGGGAGAAAGAGCTATTTAGAGAAAGGAAGCTTAATAAATGAACGAACAGTTAGCAGGCGCAATTAAGTTAATAGAGCAAGGGCAACATGAAGAAGCCCTTAAAAAAGTAGAAGTACTAGAAGGTACAGTTGATGACGAGACGAAACGAACAATTGCAGAGCTTTATTTTGAGCTAGGACTTGTCGACCGTTCCGTGAAGATAGTTGAAGAGTTAATGTTTACTTATCCCGATCATGGAGAATTATTTGCCTTTGCTGCAGAATGTTACAGTGAACTTGGTAAAGAAGATGAGGCAATTGATATGCTAACCGAAATCGACAAGGGTGATCCTTCCTACGTCCAAGCACAACTTTTGTTAGCGGACCTTTATGAGAATCAGGGACTTGAAGAAGTAGCGGAGAAAAAGTTGCTAGAGGCGATTGAGAATGAACCAGAAAACGCAATTCTTCAATTTGGATTAGGCGAATTTTATTTGAATCGAGGCGACTACAATCAAGCAATATTTTACTATAAAAAGGCGATTCTTCAAGGGAAACTCCCCGAGGAATTACCAATTCAACCTCAGATAAAATTAGCAGAAGCTTACAGTATAACAGGACAATTTGAAGACGCGATGAATTATTATCAAGAAGGATTAGAGGAAGAAGAAACTCCAGACGGGCTATTCGGATATGGATTTACAGCGTTGCAGATTGATGATATTGATACGGCGGTTAAAACATTCACAAGACTATTAGAAATGGATCCTGACTACACGAGTGCCTATCCGTATTTAGCAAGAGCGTACGTAGCGCAAAAAAAGTTAGATGAGGCGACAGAGACTCTTGAAGAAGGAATAAAAAGAGATGAGTTTAATGAAGAACTTTACTTAGAAATAGCTAAACTACAATTCTCTAAAGGGAATCACACAGATGGAAAGACATTTCTTGAAAAAGTAATCGCGCTGAATCCATCTAATTTATCTGCTGTTAAAGAGTTGCTTAACTACTTTAACAATGAAGAAGATTATGAAAGTATCATTGATTTAGTTAGCTATCTTGATGACTATGGTGAATTTGATCCTACGTATGAACGTTATCGGGCGAAAGCGTTATTTGAAGAAGATGATATACAAGGTGCTGCAGAAGCTTATGATATTGCATTGGAGTCTTTGTCACGGGATGAAATACTGCTTGAAGAAGCGGCCTTCACATTTTTAGCTACAAATAGTAAGCAAAAGGGAATGATCTTACTAGAAGAATTGTTGGTACTTCAACCACACCGTTTTGACATTGAAGAGCGTCTCCTAGAATTGAACAATTCACACGATAATCGTTAATAATTTAATGGGTTAAACTTTCTAAATAAAGGGAATATGAAAAATATCATCATTTTAGCAGGATTTTCAAGATATTTAGAGAATATAATAACTATATAAAGATTTATTTACTTAAGTAAAAGTGAGGATTCTATTCTGTCAAAAGCAAGTCTGTTCTGTCCCTATGCGATGAAAATAAGGGAGGGGTTTAAATGAACAACCCAGTTCCAGTAATGGAAAAACGTGATTTTTTGAAATGGTTTTTGGAATCATATCAATTGAAACGGCGTGAGTGTGCGTGGCTACTAAACTTTTTAATGAGTGATGATATCTTAATGGAGAGAGTCCACTTTGTTGAGAATGCCGAACATTGTCCTAAATCATTAATGATTTCAGCTAATAATGTAGATCAAGTTCCATTTGCTTTCCACAAAAATCAGCATGTGACGATGGATGCAGAGAAATCTTTTCATGATATTCGATTGAACCGAAACGAGGATATTTATATCCAGTTAAATTTCAAAGAGAAACAGACTTTGCCACAGTACATGGCTGTGTTAGAAGAGAATCCGTACTTACCAGTAAATAAAGAAGAAGAGAATTTACAAGGCTTATTGGCAGAAATGATTTTAGACCAATCGATACGCATTCAAAAAGTGAAGCGGTTAGAAGAGGAAATTGATCTCGCTTTAGTAAACGGAGATGAAATCACTTTTCAAAACTTATCAAAAAAATATTCCGCTTTAAAAGCCCTTGAAGATTAAGGGCTTTTCTTTTAGGAAAACTTTAAATTTAAATCGTGGTACTGAAGAATTCAGAGATTAGAATTAATTAAGGTTTGGGGGATCTGCTACTTTGTTGATATACTATAAGTAATCCCTTAGGAGAATAGTTTTACAAGGAGAGTGTCAAAATGAAATGGAAAGTTAATCAATTGGTTACCTATTTTGAAGCAAAGGAATATGTCGACACTGCCGTTATTCCACTCATTCCGTTGCAGTGGGGGAAAGAGGAGAAAGATACGGTAACAATGGGAGAATTTACTGAATACATCACTGATCGAATTGAAAACCAATTTACAGGTAGGGTATTTTTAATGCCTCCATTCACTTATTTGAAATCAGAGGAGTCCGCTGAAAAAGTTCGTCGTTTGAAAGAATGGGATGCTCATTTATTTCAACAAGGATTTAAATATATTTTTTATATTACTTCAGATATTGAATGGAAGTCTCTGGATAAACAACTACCTGATGAGTTGATTTGGATCCCGGCAATTTCAAGTGAATCGATGGATTTAAACCAATTGAAAAAAACTGTAGAACAGCAAACATCGCAGATAATGCCATTGTTTACGGGGAAATGGCAAACGGAACCAAACATTCGAGGGGAATAATATATTATTCTTCAAAAATGATTAACGTGATTTTATTGACATAGTACGTTTTATTGGGCTATCATAATACTGTCTTAGTATATTTTAAAATGTGTGATACTAATGTAAAGAACTGGATGTGAGGAGGGAAGTTTGTGAGCGACGAAAAAAACCATCGGGTTTCGAGGCGTCAATTTTTAACTTATACATTAATGGGTGTTGGTGGCTTTATGGCTGCTGGAATGGTTAGCCCAATGGTAAGAATGGCGTTAGATCCTGCTTTAGAAGCAACAGGAGAAACGGATTTTGTATCTGTAGGACTTGGCGAAGACGAATTAACAGACGAGCCACAGATCGTTAATTTCCAATTGGAAGTTGAAGATGCTTGGTATACATCAGACCAGCCGAGATCTGCATGGATTTATAAAAATGGAGATGAAATATTAGCTCTTTCACCTACCTGTACACACTTAGGTTGTACAGTGAACTGGAATGGCAATGAAGATTATCCTGATCAATTTTTTTGCCCGTGCCATATGGGAAGGTTTGAGCGAGATGGGACGAACATTGCAAACACGCCACCGACGCGACCGTTGGACGTTTATGATGTCGAAGTCCGTGACGGAATGATTTATTTAGGTCAAATTAATCAGCGTAGTTAGAAGGGGGGCGTAAAGAATGCTACAGAAAATATATGATTGGGTGGATGAACGTTTAGATATTACACCTATATGGCGCGATATTGCTGACCATGAGGTACCAGAACACGTAAATCCGGCTCATCACTTTTCTGCTTTTGTTTATTGTTTTGGAGGACTAACTTTTTTTGTTGTAGTTATCCAAATTCTTTCTGGAATGTTTTTAACGATGTATTACGTTCCAGATATTATTCATGCATATGAATCAGTATATTATTTACAAAATGAAGTAACTCATGGAATGATCGTTCGTGGGATGCATCATTGGGGCGCAAGTTTGGTTATTGTGATGATGTTTCTTCATACCCTCCGTGTTTTCTTCACAGGTTCTTATAAGAAACCACGTGAATTAAACTGGGTTGTTGGAGTGTTACTATTTTTCGTTATTTTAGGTCTAGGCTTTACAGGGTATTTACTACCATGGGATATGAAAGCATATTTTGCTACTGTAGTAGGACTTGAAATTGCTGAAAGTGCACCTGTTATTGGGACTTTTGCAAAAACATTGCTAGCCGGTGGAGAAATTATTGGGGCACAAACATTAACACGTTTCTTTGCTATACATGTGTTCTTCTTACCAGGAGCATTATTAGGATTACTTGGAGCGCACTTTTTCATGATTCGGAAGCAAGGAATTTCTGGCCCATTGTAAATGTAAAGTGGGAGCTGAAGTGATAAGGAGGAAAAACTATGCACCGCGGAAAAGGGATGAAGTTCGTAGGAGATTCACGTGTAACCCATCCTTCTGAACGAAAACCTAATATACCTAAGGATTATTCAGAATATCCTGGAAAAACAGAAGCATTCTGGCCGAACTTTTTACTTCGGGAATGGATGGTTGGGGCTGTTTTTCTAGTTGGCTTTTTGGTCTTAACTGTGGCTCATCCAGCACCTTTAGAAAGGCTCGCGGATCCAACAGATTCTGGTTACATACCGTTACCGGACTGGTATTTCTTATTTTTATACCAACTGTTAAAGTACGAATTTGCAGCAGGGGATTATACCGTTATTGGGGCGGTTTTAATTCCTGGAGTAGCTTTTGGAGCACTTTTACTAGTTCCATGGCTAGATAGTGGGAAAGAAAGACGTCCATTGAAACGTCCAATTGCTAGTGGGTTAATGCTTCTTGGAATTGCGTCAGTCTTTTTCTTAACTTGGGAATCAGTCGATGACCACGATTGGGAAGCGGCAGCACAGCAAGGGGAAATTGTTGATATGGAAGTAGATGAAACAGCAGCTGGTTATGAAATTTACCAGTCTCAAGAATCCTGTATCCAATGTCATGGTGGAGATATGTTAGGTGGAGCAGCTGCTCCGAATATCTTTGAAAGTGATTATGATAAGGAGCAAGTGATGGAAATTATCGTTAATGGGGCAGATGGAATGCCGGCTGATCAGTTTGAAGGATCAGAGGAAGAACTTGAAACACTTGCAGAATTCATCGCTAATGATGGGCAAGAACCTGATGGTGATGAGTAAGTAACATTGAGAAACAGATGTGTGAGCTGGCTGAGATGGATTCAGTCGGCTCTTTTTTCATATAATTTCTGAGATTTTCATTTGCTATTAAGTTGGCAGGTGCTGACTCACCTAAATAACTTTTAAGGGAGATTAAGATGTTTTCATATATATTGACAATTATTGGACAACGTTGGTTTATAGCAATACTGTTAATCATTAATATCTTAGGTACTATCTACGGATTTATCTGGTATGAAAGTCAAATAGTAAATACACCAGCACACTTCCTAATATTTGTGCCGGATAGTCCATCAGCTAGTTTGTTTTTTTGTATTGTATTAGCCGCCTTATTATTTGGAAATAATATTCCATTTGTTGAAGCTCTAGCTGCAGTGACTTTGTTAAAGTACGGCGTATGGGCTGTCGTTATGATTCTAGCAGCAGCGGTAGCGGGTTCACCTATAGGACCACTCAATTATATGCTAATTGTCTCTCATTTGGGCATGGCGATACAAGGACTTCTCTATACGCCTTATTACCGAATAAAAGCCTGGCATTTAATTATTGTTGCCATATGGACGTTACATAATGATGTGATTGATTACATTTACGAGATGCACCCAGGAGTGGCTGGATCTATCTATCCATATATTCAGGAGATCGCCTACTTTACATTTTGGTTGAGCATTATTTCGTTGTTTACAGTTTACTTATTAAATAAACAATCTGTTGAACGACAAGTCGAAGTTAAATAAATTTCTCCTTTTCTTGTTTCATTGTCGGTCTACTCTTGTCCCATCCTTCATAAGATGAAGTATGATAAAGAGGAGGGACAGGCATGAGGAAAGGAAGGTTCACGGCGCTACTGCTACTAACGATTATGTTCATACTTATGATGATAGCTGGATCGCTTAGTACATCCGCTGAAGAACAAGATTACTGGTCAGACTTAAATCATAAGAGTGAGGCAATATTAAGATATGTAAAAGAACAACATTATGAAGAAGCGGCTGAGCTACTAGACAATTTTGCAGAGACATTTTTGCAAATAAATCGTGCTGATCACGATTTAACGATGACAGAACTTCAAGTTATTACAGAAGCATATGATGAAGCCGTTTATGCAGTTAAGAGTACGTCATTGTCTCAGAGAGATAGAATTCTGCACGTATACAGACTACGGCTATTGACAGATGTTTATGTAGCTAGGCAGGAGCCATTGTGGCATCAGTTAAAAGAGCCACTCTTAGACGCCCTCAATGAATTAAATACTGTAAAGCAAGGAACCACTGAGGTGTCTGAAAAAAAAGTGAATAACTTCATCTCTTATTATGAAACGGTGAAGCCTGTTTGGAATGTTACCCTTCCTCCAGAGAGGGTGCAAAAAATCGATTCGCAAATTCAATATATTCACGAAATGACGAATAGATCCGTAACACAACAAGAATGGGTTCAACATATCGAACGTGTAGAAGCTGAATTAATTGCTATTTTTTCAGGGGAAGATGTAGATGAGGAATCCGATCCATCCTTCTATTGGCTTATTATCACTATTAGCAGTGCAATATTTAGCTCATTAAGTTATGTAGGCTGGAGAAAATATAATGCACATAAAGCTGCGCGATTAAATAAAAAAAAGCGCCAAAACGAGTGAATGCAAGATGTAAGATAGTGGACCAGTCCGTGTCTTTTGACTAAAATAATTTTAAATAGAGGACTTAGATCAATTGGAGGAATGGGAGCATGTTTGAAACTTTTGGTGGTTATTTGATTTACTTTGCGTTACTAATGGTTATCCCTTTTTGGGCAAGTTCAAGAGTAAAAAGTACGTATCGAAAATATTCAAATGTGGTGTCTTCTTCAAGAATGACAGGAGCTGAAGTAGCACGTAAAATATTAAACGACAATGGTTTATTTAATGTTGTCGTACAACCAGTCAAAGGTCATCTAACAGATCATTATGACCCCAGTAAAAAAGAGGTACGATTATCAAAGCACAACTATTATGGGAATTCAGTTGCTGGGGTAGCGGTAGCCGCACACGAAGTGGGTCACGCGATGCAAGATGCGGAGTCTTACAGTTTTTTACGTTTCCGTCATACGCTTGTACCAGTAGCAAATTTTGGTTCTAATTCCGCAATTTTTTTAATTATTGGTGGAATGATATTCGATATGGGAAATCTAATCTTAGCGGGAATTGTTTTCATGTCTTTTGCCGTTTTATTTCAACTTGTGACGTTACCTGTTGAGTTTAATGCGTCTAGTAGGGCAATGGAACAGGTCGTTTCTGTTGGCGTCATCCGTAACGATGAAGAACGAAAAACGAAAAAAGTCCTTAATGCAGCAGCATTAACGTATGTTGCTGCAGCTCTTGTAGCCGTAGCAGAACTCATGCGTTTTATAATGATGTATACAGCAAGCAATGATTAGTTAAAATTAGATGAGATTTGAAAAGTCACCGAAATATAATTTCGGTGACTTTTCATGTGGCTGGTTGCTGTCCTGTTCTAGAAAAGGTAGTAACTTTTATGCAATTCATATTTCCAGCGGTTTCTTGTTTTCATCCAAGGTAAACCCCTCGCCCATGACATCTTGCACATCAGCTAGAGTGACGAATGCATGAGGATCGACTTTGGAGATTAAGTTCTTTAACCTGACCATCTCATTTCTACTGACGACACAGTAGAGAACGTCGCGATCTGCACCAGAGTATGTACCTCTTCCTTTTAAGATTGTTGCTCCGCGATCCATTTCTTTTAATACTGTTGTGGCAATCTGAGAAGCTTGATCGGAAACGATCATCGCCGCTTTACCTGAGTAAGCTCCTTGTTGCATGAGGTCAATCACTTTTGCTGCAACAAAAACAGCAACTAAAGTATACATGGCCTCTCTGTAATTTAAATAAATTAGGGAAGATGTAATGACAATAGCATCGAAGACAAACATCGTTCTTCCTATGCTCCAACCATAATATTTGAATGCTAACTTAGCAATAATATCGACACCGCCTGTTGTTCCACCAAATCGAAACACAATCCCTAACCCAACACCAATAAATACACCAGCAAATAGAGCGGCAAGTGTCATATCATCATCTAGGGGGATCGCCATAAATTTATAACGTTGGAACAGCCAAAGAAATACCGATACAGCGATCGTTCCGATGAGAGTATAGATGAATGCATTTCGTCCAAGAACTTTCCAGCCAATAAAGAGCAAAGGAATGTTTAAAATGAGATTTGAATAGGCCGGATCTATCTTAAAAATAAAGAATAAAATTAACGTGATTCCAGTAAAACCACCATCAGCTAAATTATTTTCCATATTAAAGTATACGAGTCCAAATGACATAATTGCCGTTCCTAGTAGTATAAAAAAGATATATTTACATTGAATATTTCCGATCACAATCCGCACCTCCTTGATTTTCTGTAAGACTGCTATATTATAAAGCATAGGGAAAGTCGGTTCAAATGCAAAAAAACATTTGTCAAAATCGATCGTATTCGCTACGATAGTCGTGTGGCTATACTAATCCTTTCAGGAAAGGAAGGTGATGAATGGATGAGAAATGAGAAAACAATGCAACAAATGCAGCAGGAAGTAGATTCATACATATCGCAGTTCAAGGAAGGGTATTTTTCACCATTGGCTCTGCTTGCTAGACTTACAGAGGAAACAGGGGAACTTGCCCGGGAAATAAACCATTATTACGGAGAGAAACCTAAAAAAGATACGGAAGAGTCTAAATCACTGGAACAGGAGTTAGGCGACATGCTGTTTGTGATCATTTGTCTAGCTAATTCCCTTAATATAAATATCGAGGAATCTTTTGATTTAGTAATGGAAAAATTCAATACTCGAGATAAAGATCGATGGACAAGAATTGATGAAACGGAGGGTGAGTGATGATCAAGATAGTAATTGCTGGACCAAGAGGAAATATGGGAAGAGAAGCAGTAAAAATGGTAGATAAAGAGCTAGGTTTTCAATTAACTGCTGTTGTCGATCATAAATATAATGGATTTCGTATGAAAGATGTAGAAGGAATGGAGCCATTGGATCTTCCAGTTTATGAAGATATGGAGGCGTGTTTTCAACAAGTGTCGTGTGACGTTCTTATTGATTTGACGACCCCTGAAGTTGGAAAAAAACATATGTTAACAGCTTTTGAATATGGGGTTCGACCAGTTGTTGGGACGACAGGATTCACCGATGTAGATATTGAAGAATTATCTGCTATTGCAGAAGAGAAGAAATTAGGAGCAATTATTGCACCTAATTTTGCAATCGGTGCGATTTTACTGATGAAGTTTTCGAGAATGGCAGCGAAATATATGTCAGATGTTGAAATTATTGAACAGCATCATGATCGGAAATTGGATGCGCCGTCAGGGACGGCCGTAAAGACAGCACAATTGATCGCTGAAGTGAGAGACCCGAAAAAACAAGGTCACCCTGAGGAAGTAGAAAAACTAGCAGGAGCACGTGGGGCAGATTATGACGGCATGCGTATTCATAGTGTGAGGCTCCCAGGCTTAGTAGCTCATCAAGAAGTTTTGTTTGGTGGGGAAGGTCAATCACTAAAGCTTCGTCACGATTCATTTAACCGTACATCTTTTATGCCAGGTGTGAAGCTTGCATGCGAAACAGTGATGGAACTCGGTGTACTTGTTTACGGATTAGAAGAAATTATTGAATAGATTTGCATAAAAGAGAGGGGATACAAAAATGAATATTGCTTTTATTGCTCATGATAGGAAAAAAGCGGACCTTGTCGGTTTTACGATTGCTTATGAACATGTGTTAAAAAATCATCAATTATATTCTACTGGAACTACTGGAGAAAAAATTATGGAGGCAACTTCTCTTCAACTTCATCGCTTTAAATCGGGTCCGCTTGGTGGGGATCAACAAATTGGTGCACTTGTTGCAGATAACAAGATGGATTTAGTTATATTCTTCAAAGATCCATTGACAGCACAGCCTCATGAACCAGACATTAGCGCACTTATCCGTCTTTGTGATGTGTATACGATTCCGCTAGCAACAAATATGGCAACAGCAGAAATTCTCTTATCAGGCTTAAAACGAGGAGAATTTCAGTGGAGGGACATTATCAAAGGAAATGAACACGGGGAGAATCAAGAGTGACAAAGAAATATGAGCTAGATGTATTAGCCATCGGTGCGCATCCAGATGATGTTGAAATCGGGATGGCAGGCACAATTGCTAAGTTTCGACAAGAAGGAAAAAAAGTAGTTATTATGCACCTAACAGAAGCGGAGCTCTCATCAAATGGAACTGTAGAGAATCGACAATTAGAGGCTAAAAATGCTTGTGAAGTACTAGGTTTGCCTGATCCCATTCAGTTTCAATTCCCTGATCGTAAATTATTAGAACACCGTGAAGAAGCGATTGATGCTATCGTTCAAGTTATTCGGAAATTGCGCCCTAAAATTGTGTTTGCACCAAATCACCAAGATCGACATCCTGATCATGGTCACTGTGGTGAACTGACGAAAGAAGCGTTTTTTTCGGCTGGAATAAAAAAATATCTTTCACACGATGAAAACGAAGCGTTTCTTCCACAAGCATTATATTTTTTTCAAATTAATGGAATAGTAACACCGGATTTTTTGATAGATATTTCGACAACAATTGACCTTAAGTATCAGGCTTTAGCATGCTTTGAAAGTCAATTTTCGTCTAAAGAAGCTCAAGTCAAAACGCCTTTAAATAGCGGATATATTGAAAAATTAAAAGCTCGAGACCTGTTATTAGGAGGAGAAGCCGGTGTTACATATGCAGAAGGCTTCCTTTCAGAAAGACCGATTCTCATCCATGACTTACTAGGAGATGAATAATGACATTTAAAATTGGTATTACGTGTTATCCTACTGTGGGAGGATCAGGAGTCGTTGCTACTGAATTAGGTAAAGCGCTTGCTGAAAAAGGACATGAAGTTCATTTCATTACTTCTAGTCTCCCATACCGTTTGGATAACTGTACAGCAAACATATATTATCACGAAGTAGAGGTTAATCAATATTCCGTTTTTCGTTACCCTCCCTATGATTTAGCTTTAGCAAGTAAAATGGCTGACGTGATTAAACGTGAAGGGTTAGATTTGCTTCACGTCCATTACGCTATCCCCCATTCGATCAGCGCCTATTTAGCAAAGCAAATGGTTGATCGTGATGTGAAAATTGTTACGACGTTGCACGGGACTGATATTACTGTTCTAGGCTACGATCCATCATTGATAGACATGATCCGCTTTGGTATTGAAAGGTCGGACGCTGTGACAGCAGTGTCAAATGATTTAATTGATCAGACAAAAGAATTGTTAAATATCGATACACCTATTGAAACTGTATATAACTTTGTAGATCATCGAATTTATTATCCAAGAGAAGTAGATCATATGAGACAAAAGTATGGAATTGGAGAGAAGACGAAAGTAATTTCTCATATTTCAAATTTTCGAAAAGTGAAACGAGTCCAAGATGTCGTCTACGTTTTTGAAAGAATCAATCAACAAATGGACGCCGTTTTATTGCTAATCGGTGACGGGCCTGAACTTACGGTAATAGCTGACTTAGTAAAAGAACTAGGTTTGACCGATCGTGTACGATTTTTAGGCAATCAAAAATTAGTCGCAGAGTTTTTGTCTATGAGCGATGTGAATCTTCTTTTATCCGAAAAAGAAAGCTTCGGATTAGTTATTTTAGAAGCTATGGCTTGCGGAGTTCCGGTGATTGGCACGAATATTGGTGGCATTCCTGAAGTGATTGAGCATGGGAAAAATGGATACATATGTCCGTTAGGCGATATCGATGAAATTTCAACTCATGCGATTTCGTTGCTCCAGGATGTTGAATTGCAAAAACGAATGTCACAATCTGCAAAAGTGAGAGCCATTAGTACGTTTCATCAAGATTTAATTGTTTCTCAATATGAAAAGGTTTATGAAGATACTCTTAAAAAGTAGGGATCGGCAATGAATTGGAAACAAGCTGGTGATGAGGTGATTTCTCAACTAGAAAAGGCTGGGTACGAATCGTATATTGTCGGTGGAGCGGTTAGAGATAAATGGCTTGATAGAATTGCCGATGATGTAGATGTTTCCACTAGAGCAAAGGTTAAAGACATTCAATCGATCTTTGCTCGTACAATTGAGGTTGGCATTCAACATGGTACAGTAGTTGTCCTGATAGGTAGATTTCCAGTACAAGTCAGCACGTTTAAAGGGGCATCTATTGAGGAGGATCTTGGACAGAGGGATTTCACAATCAATGCACTAGCAGAAACGAAGAACGGCAAGATAATCGATCCATTTCAAGGGATGGACGATTTGAAAAAACAGCAAATTCGAACAGTGACAGGGACTGAAAAGCCATTTATTGATGATCCGCTACGCCTGCTTCGGGCTTTGCGGTTCTCTTTACAGCTTCGGTTTGAAATTGAGCCTGAAACACAAGAAACAATGAATACCTTGTCAGTATTGATTAAGAAATCGGCCAAAGAAAGAATAGCTGCCGAATTAGAGAAAATAAGTAAGTGCCCTTTAGATGGAAAGCAGTGGCGATGGCTTTTTAATCAAGCTGTTTTCAACCAACTACCTTATCTTTTTAACTATGAGAGACTAAGGGTATCTCTTCAGACTCAGCGTAAGAGCGTAACTTTTGTAGATGAACGGACTTGGTGGAGCTTTGCTGTTTATTCTCCCAATATTGAGGAAGTCAACAAAGCCTTAAGGGTATATAAGAGGTCAAACAAGCTTTCTAAAGATGTGAAAGAAATACAGCAAAAAGTGACGCAGTTTGCTAATAAACATTGGAGCTTATTTGATTTATACACGTTAGGGTGTGATCGGTTAAGTGTTGCATTACAACTTCTTTCTCATTTGCAAGATGAAATAGATGTAGCCGCATGGACCAATAGATATCTCCAGTTACCTATTAAACAAAAACAAGAATTAAATATTTCTGGAAGAGATATTCTCAATAAATATCCTGGCATTTCAGGATCGAATATAGGAAAGTTGATTTGCAAAGTTGAACATGCTGTCGTTAGTAGTGAACTTCGAAATGATAAAGATGTTATTCTTCGTTGGTTAGAAAGGGAGTCGTTTGAATGAAAGGCAAAGTTCTCACATTGTTAAGAGAAAATGAACATACCTTTTTATCAGGAGAAAAAATTAGTCGCGAATTAAACTGCTCGCGAACAGCAGTATGGAAGCAGATTAATTCGTTAAGAAATGAAGGGTTTGATATTGTAGCAACCCAGAATAAGGGCTATCAATTAATAAAAGGTGGTCGCGACCTCAGTGAACATAATCTTATTTCGAGAATTAAAGGGAATGGACTGTTTCACAAAGTCGTGTATTATCCTTCAGTATCTTCTACACAAACAATCGCCAATCAACTTGTGAATGAAGGAGATAGCGAAGGAATCGTCGTCGTCGCAGATGAGCAAACGGATGGTAAGGGCCGATTAGGCAGACCTTGGCAATCACAAAAACAGTCTGGAATTTCAATGAGTCTCGTACTTAAACCAGACATAGATTTTCGTCAAGCGCCCCAGTTAACACTAGTATCAGCAGTAGCAGTGACGAGGGCACTACGAGAAAGGACAGGCTTGTCGATTGATATTAAGTGGCCGAATGATTTGTTAGTTAACGGGAAAAAATTAGCAGGTATTTTAACAGAAATGCAAGTTGATCCCGATCGAATTCAATCTGTCATTATTGGGATTGGAATAAATGTGAATCATGATAATTTTCCCGACGAGCTGACTTCGATTGCAACGTCTTTGAAAGTAGAGTCGGGAGAAGAATTTGATCGAGCGGATCTTATCGGCGAAATATTACGTGAATTTTCTTGGCTCTATGAGACATACTTGTCAAAGGGATTCTCTTTTATCAAACCACTGTGGGAAGCCCACTCATTATCAATTGGTAAGGTTATTACTGCAAGAAGAGCGAGAGATTCGGTGGAAGGCGAAGTAATTGGAATTAATGATGAAGGAGTATTGCTTCTGAAAGACAATCAAGGCGAAACTCATCACATTTATTCAGCCGATATTGATATTAAATCTTAATATAACATTTCCTTCAATTAATTTGATATAATAGCTTTGGACAGTATCGTAATCGAACTGTACCGTTTTGGTTTATTATCATATGCGTAAATTCTGCTTTGATCCAGGGTGCTGGACGGGGACAGAGGGTGAACAACAAATTGGAGAGTGAACATCGATTCATGCCGTTTTTTTAATGAAATGCGGCTGTTGTTTGATGTGTACTTTCGCGTAATGTTGACGATGTAAACCTTCTTCCTCTAGGAAGAAGGTTTTTTGTTTTAGCTGTTTTAAGGGAAATGGACTCGAAATCGCTTTATTCGAAAAACAGAAATGGGTCAATTTGCAAACCCAGGTGGTCCACCAATACAAAGTTGAGAGGAGTCAGTTATGAAAAGTACGGCAGATTTAAAAAAAATGAAAAAAAATCAAGAACCAATAGTAATGTTGACGGCATACGATGCTCCTAGTGCAAAACTAGCAGAACAAGCATCAGTTGACACGATTCTTGTTGGTGATTCATTAGGGATGGTCGTTCTTGGCTATGAGTCGACGGTACCCGTGACGATGGAAGATATGATACACCATACGAAAGCAGTTAAAAGAGGGACGACAGATACATTTATTATTACTGATATGCCTTTTTTAAGTTACCATGCTTCAGATCAAGAAACTTTCATAAATGCGAGAAATCTGATCCAACAAGGTGGTGCTCATGCGATAAAAATGGAAGGGAATGGCCCGGTACTTGATAAGGCAGAAAAATTGGTTCGCGGTGGGGTTCCTGTCGTTTGCCATCTCGGTCTTACGCCACAAACGGTAGGTGTAACCGGGGGATATAAAGTCCAAGGGAAAGGCGATTCAGAAGCGAAGCAATTACTTGAAGATGCTATCCGTGTAGAAGCTGTTGGGGCATCGATGCTTGTACTTGAATGTGTTCCAGAAGCGTTAGCGACAGAAATTTCTCATCGACTGCAAATCCCTGTGATTGGTATCGGTGCAGGCCGATATACCGATGGACAAGTGCTTGTTTATCATGATGTGATTGGGTACTCTTCTGGCCACGTTCCAAAATTTGTGAAGCAATATAGTCACATAGGTGAAACGATTAAGGCTTCGATTAAGCAATACACAAGCGATGTGAAGAATAAGTCCTTTCCTGAAAAAACACATGTATTCCAGCCTACCCAACAAATAGATAATCAATTATACGGAGGACATAAGAGTGATGATTGAAATTAATACGATAAAAGGAATGAACGAGTGGACAAAGTCTAAAAAAAGTGAAAAACTCAGCGTCGGTTTTGTTCCTACGATGGGATTTTTACACGAAGGACACTTATCGTTAATTGAACGAGCGAAACAGGAAACGGACCTTGTAGTGATGAGTGTGTTTGTCAATCCATTGCAATTTGGTGAAGGAGAAGATTTTGACGATTATCCGCGTGATAAACAGCGTGATGCTAGCTTGGCGGAGGCACATGGGGTAGATGTATTATTTTACCCGGATGTCGAAGAAATGTACCCAACACCGTTAAGTGTGACGTTGAAGGTTCATCAAGGTGTTGATGTGTTATGTGGAGGGAGTCGACCTGGCCATTTTGATGGGGTCGCAACGATCGTAATGAAATTATTGCAAATTATAGAGCCTGAAAAAGCTTTTTTTGGTATGAAAGATGCACAGCAAGTTTCTGTGATCAAAAGAATGGTTACTGATTTTAACTTAAAGATTGAAATAGTTGCCGTTGAGATTGTTAGGGATGAAGATGGCTTGGCGAAAAGTTCGCGTAATGTGAATTTATCATCTTCAGAAAGAGCCGAAGCAACCAAAATATATCAAACTCTAAAGCAAGTAAAACATAAAGCGTTAGACAAGCACACATCCGATATTCCAGGTTTAGAGCGATGGACGAAGAATCAGTTGAAATCTCAACTGATTGAAGGAGAAATTGACTATGTGCAAATTCTTAATTTCCCTGAATTAACCATGCCTACTGATTATGAAGGTGAAATGATTTTGGCAGTTGCTGTTTACTATGAGCGAGCTAGACTGATTGATAATATAACTTGGCATCAAAGAGGTTGAAAGGAGATAAACAATATGTTTCGTGAAATGATGAGTGGGAAGCTTCACCGTGCAACCGTAACAGAAGCAAACCTAAACTATGTAGGAAGTATTACAATAGATGAAGATTTGTTAGAAGCTGTCGGCATTCTTGAAAATGAAAAGGTGCAAGTGGTAAATAATAATAATGGAGCTAGATTAGAAACGTACACGATTGCTGGTGATAGAGGGTCGAAAACGATTTGTTTAAATGGGGCAGCAGCTAGATTAGTTCAGCCTGGGGATAAAGTGATTATTATTGCTTATCAGTGGCTTCATAATGAGGAATGTCACTCGCACATACCTAAAGTCGCAATACTAAATGAGAAAAATGTTATTGTTGAAATGATGGGGACGGAGCCAGAAGCGACTTATAGATAAGGAAAGAAGCGTGAGGCAGATGCCTTGCGCTTTTTTCTGCTGCAAGAGTCTGTCATTTTGGTAAATTCGAATTGGCGAGGTGATTGTCAGCCGATCTCATGCTACAATAATAGAGAAATCATTGAGCATATAAATTTATTCAGACTATTGAAAGAAGGTATTTCTATGAACCGCTTTGTCGTCCTCGATGTTGAAACAACAGGTGTGGCATTTTCTCGGGGAGATCGTATTATTCAACTAGCCTATTCCGTGGTCGAGCATGAGAGAATTGTTCGCCGTTATTCGTCATACATAAATCCAGAACGATCAATACCAACGTTTATTCAGTCATTAACAAATATTGGTGAAAAAGATGTAAATGATGCACCAAGTTTTGGCGAAGTTGCTCCAGAACTATTGAAAGATTTAGACGGTGCTTATTTCGTAGCTCATAACGCAGAATTCGATTTAGGCTTTGTTAATGAAGAGCTCGAGAATGCAGGGTATCCACCATTTAATGGCCCGATGATCGATACTGTAGAGCTAGCGAGAATAGTTTTTCCAACTCAAGACAGTTTTCGATTGTCACAACTAGCTGAGAGCTTCGAAATGGATCATTTGGAACCTCACAAGGCGGACAGCGATGCTGAGGCTACGGCATTGTTATTGATAGAAATTTTTAAAAAGTTTACAAGCCTTCCGTTGCTTACACTTCAACAGATTGAAAAGCTATCAACGAAACTTAATAGTGATCTCGGGTCGGTTTTAATGTCTTGGATTGAAAAAAAATTATCGAAGCCTGAACAAGAAAGTGAAATCGATGCTTTTCATGGGATTGCCTTGAAACAAGATCCGTCACTTAATGGAATGGAAGAAAAGTCAGAGGACATCCCAAACGTCAATGAGTTTTTAGAGCAAACGCTAAATAATCACGAAAAGATGAAAACACTCATTCCTGGATATGAAAGAAGAAGCGGACAAATTGAAATGATTGAGTTTATTGATCAAATGTTCCAAGCTAATAGTATTGGGCTTGTTGAAGCGGGGACAGGAACAGGAAAAACATTAGCTTATCTCATTCCAGCAGCTCTCTACGCATTAAAAAATGAAGAACCAGTAGTAATCAGTACAGAGACGATTCAACTCCAAGAACAAATCGTAAAAAAAGAGTTACCTGTATTGCAGCAAATTCTCCCTATTCCGATTAGAAGTGCTTTACTCAAAGGGAGAAGTCATTATTTATGTTTGCAAAAATTTGAAAATCTTCTTCACAGTGATCCAGCAGATACATATGACCGAACGTTATCGAAGGCGCAAATTCTCGTATGGTTAACATCAACAGTGACTGGAGATGTGGAAGAATTGAGTTTAGCCGCAGGGAATACTCGTTTTTGGCATGAAATTGCAAGCGATGCTTCGTCATGTTCAACGCCAAATTGTCCCTGGTTCTCACGGTGCTTTTATCAGCGTGCACGCAAAAAATCAAAACGTGCAGATATCATCGTCACAAATCACTCTCTTTTGTGTGCCGACTTAGTTGCTGAACATCAACTCATTCCTGGATACTCAACGTTGATTGTCGACGAGGCTCATCATTTAGAAGACACAGCAACGAGACAATTTGGTAATAAATTAGACTATTTAACGATGACACAGCTGTTAAATGATATGGTTGGACGTGAGAAAGGCGGGTGGATTCCTAGTCATTTATGGGATCATATCGATCAAGAGTTGAAAAACGAAGCGATTGAATTGGAAGAGCAGATAAAGGTCTTTAGACAAGAGTGGAATGATTTATTTTTACTTTTAAACCAATATATTACGAACCTCCAATCACGCAAAAATGAAACTGGCAGGTTATCAAAGATTATCAAAACAACCGATGAGTTATGGAGCAAAGTTTCTGAAGCTGCTGTGAGATGTGACTTCGTTGTGAAGCCGATACTGAAAATGATGAATCGTTTGACAGATTCACTTGAAGATATCGTAAGTGGAGAATCTTTTCTTGGCAATAATTATGGAGAACTTGATTGGTTACAAACAATTCAGACTCAATTGGAGCAGCAATACGCTAATTTTCATACATTGATCCTTCATCAAGAAGAAGATTCTGTGTATTGGTTGGAATTAGAAACACGTGGACCGAAGCAATCGATTTCAATTCAAGGTTGCCCAATTGACATCTCAGAAAAATTGGCTGACAAATTTTTCACGAAGAAAAGTCGTGTTATCTTAACGTCAGCAACGTTGACGGTAAATGACAAATTTAATTATATGATTCGGCGATTGGGCTTAGAGGACTTTCCGGTCGAGACAAAGCAAGTAGACTCGCCTTTTTCATGGGATTCTCAAGTTTCATTCATGGTACCTGAGGATATGCCGTTGATTCAAGAAGCGGGAGAAGAGGCTTATATTGAGGCAGCGGCGATGCAAATTTATCGTATAGCACATGTGACAAAAGGGAAAATGCTTGTCTTGTTTACATCCTATGACATGTTAAGGCGAACTTACAACATTTTGAAAACAATGTTTGATGACTCGTTTATGTTGATTGCTCAAGGAGTTCAGACGAAAAGTCGTTCGAAGCTGACAAAGAATTTTCAACAATTTGATCAGGCAATTCTACTTGGAACGAGCAGTTTTTGGGAAGGGGTAGATATTCCTGGAAGTGATTTGAGTGCAATTGTGATGGCAAGATTGCCTTTTAGCCCACCGAATGATCCGGTATTTAAAGCTCGTTCAGAACAATTAAAACAAGAAGGGGAATCTCCTTTCATGAAATTAGCATTGCCGCAAGCCGTTCTTCGTTTTAAACAAGGATTCGGAAGGCTTATTCGCCGCTCAACAGATAGAGGAATTGTTGTCGTATTAGATCGAAGAATTGTAAATACGAGGTATGGGAAGTCATTTACGAAATCATTGCCAGATATTCCACTCATCGAAGAATCAATGAGCGAAATGGAAATTAGAATTGAACAGTGGTTTGAACCGTTGTTGGAAAACGATAGAAAGGAGTGATACTTTGATGAATACGGTTGTACACTCAGTAACAATCGTTACGATGGACGACGACAATAGTCTTTTTTATGGATACGTCGTTGTTGAAGAAAATGGATTTAAAAAAGTTAGTAAAGGTTCTCCTACATCCGAAGAATTGAAATCGGCAAATCAAGTCATAGATGGTAAAGGAAAATGGTTGATGCCTGGCTTAATCAATACTCATGGTCATTTAGGGAGTACTCTCCTTCGTGGTGCAGGAGATGATATGTCATTAATGACATGGTTAGAACAAGTGATGTGGCCAAATGAAGCGCGATTTGATAAAGAAACTGTCTTGATTGCTGCTGAATTGGCGATGATGGAAATGATCAAATCCGGGACGACAACGTTTTTAGATATGTACCATATGCACTTAGATGACGTAGCAGATTTAGTTATGGAGAAAGGGTTGAGAGCTACCCTATGCAGAGGCATGATTGGCCTGTGTTCAGAAGAAGAACAAGAAGCCAAACTTGCAGAGTCTGTTCGTCTCTTCGATCAGTTCCATGGGAAAGGTAATGGGAAATTGTCGATTGCGCTTTCCCCTCATGCACCTTATACGTGTCCACCCCCATTTTTGAACCGGGTTGTTGAAACTGCGGAAAAACATCAGATGATAATTCACACACATTTATCCGAAACGAGGGGAGAAGTAGAGAAACATCTGAAAGATTACGGGAAGAGACCTGTCGAACATATGGAGGAACTCGGCCTATTTCGTCAGCCTTGTTTGATCGCTCATGGTGTACATGTGAACGAGCAAGAAATAAATATCTTGAAAGACTGTCAAGTGGCCGTCTCACATAATCCTATGAGTAATTTAAAGTTAGGATCAGGTATCGCACCAATTCCGGAAATGCAATCTAAAGGTATTACGGTAGCCCTTGGTACAGACTCAACAGCAAGTAATAATAATTTGGATATGTTTGAAGAAATGAGGATGGCTGCACTCATTCATAAAGGCTTTAATGAAAATCCTTCAGCAACAACAAGTATTGAGACATTAGCTATGGCGACGAGTAAAGGTGCTGAGGCGTTGAGGTTAGATCGACTAGGTAAGATAACTCCAGGTTTCAAAGCTGATTTTATTATCGTAAATCCCAATGAACCACACCTTACTCCGTGGAATGAGTCAAGAGTTCAGTCTCATTTGGTTTATTCAGCTAGTGGAAGTGATGTAACAGATGTATTCATTGATGGACAACCGATTTATTTAAATCGTCAACTCATCAATTTTGATGAAGAGAAAATTATTTCTCAGGCAAACGAAAAACTTAAAAAATTCATCTAATAAATCTAGCCAGATCGTTTATATATGATAAAATAAAAAGCGTACCACTTTCGATGATTCAGATCCGATTTATGTAAGGGCAGTTTGCTAGATAGAAAACATCTAAACTGTAGAAAACTTAAAACACTATCGGTATGAGTGGTTTTACAAGGTTGACCTTCTAATAAAATCAATAGGTTTGTTATTTGATTTGATTTTAGACGATGAAAATAAAAATAGAATGACTCTTACTATTTATGAAACGTGAGGAATGAGTATGAAAGCATGGATCATTTCGATATCTGTTATCTTGCTTGCGACGGTTATAGGTTTGTCATATTACCTTTATGAGGTGACTGCTGATCCGATTCGCGATCGCCAAGATGAAGCTATTACTTTGGCTGGAGAAACTGTTGATTTTTCGGAAGTTAGAGAAGTGAATTATTATCATGGAAGTAAGTCTTACCAAATCATTGATGCGGTTGATGACGAAGGAAATGACATTTACATATGGGTTGAAGAAATAAAAGAAATTGAAGAAATTGATGAGAGCGAAGAAACAAATGAAATCGAAGAATCTGAGGAATCAGAAGAGGCAAAAATTGAAGTTAGACTTCAGTCTGAAGGTTTAACGAAACAAGAAGTTATTGAAATTGTGCAAGATGAATTAATCATTGAAAGATTAAAATCGGTTCGATTAGGTATGATTGGTTCAACACCTGTTTATGAAGTTAATTACATTGACGATGAAGATCGACATTCGTTTTATTATTTAACGTTTGCAGAGGGGACTTATATGCGTCATTATCAATTTTTATCTTAATGAGAACCAGCTCTGCTAATTTGCTAACATAAAATAGACGGAGCTGAATAAAAATAAGGAGCGATTTTATTATGAAATTTTCACCACGTGTTACGTCGATTACGCCATCATCTACTTTGGCAATCACAGCGAAGGCTAAGCAGTTAAAATCAGAAGGCCATGATGTAATTGGGTTAGGTGCAGGTGAGCCAGATTTTAATACACCGAAGCATATTATCGAAGCTAGCTATCAGTCAATGCTTGCAGGACATACGAAGTATACTCCGGCTGCGGGATTACCGGAACTGAAAAAAGTCATTTGTGAAAAATTTAAACAGGATCAAGGTATTGATTACACAAATGATGAAATTATTGTGACAAGTGGGGCGAAGCACTCTTTATCGTTATTATTTCAAACGATTTTACAGGAAGATGAAGAAGTAATTATTCCAACGCCATACTGGGTGAGCTACCCTGAGCAGGTAAAAGTAGCGGGGGGAAAACCTGTCTTTATTGAAGGGAAAGAGGAATATGACTTTAAAGTAACAAAGGAACAAATAGAACAAGCGATTACACCTAAAACAAAAGCGATCATTATTAATTCACCAAGTAATCCGACTGGGGTTATGTATGAAGAAGCAGAACTCAAGTTAATTGGTGATGTTTGTTTGAAAAACAATGTAACGATTGTTTCAGATGAAATTTATGAGAAATTAATTTACGGTGGAAAAACACATGTTTCCATTGCACAATTATCACCTGAATTGAAGGAGAATACGGTGATTGTAAACGGTGTGTCCAAATCTCATTCAATGACAGGATGGAGAATTGGGTATACTGCAGGTAATAAAGAAATTATAAAAAAGATGTCTAACGTGGCTAGTCACACAACATCAAATCCAGCAGTAATGTCACAGTACGGTGCGATTGCGGCTTATACCAATGATGATGGTTCAGTTGAAAACATGCGAGAATCTTTTGAAGGGCGATTAAACGAGGTATATAGTCAGTTGAATGATATTCCTGGTTTTTCATGTGTCAAGCCACAAGGAGCATTTTACTTGTTTCCAAACGTGAAAGAAGCGGTTGACAAAAGTCCATATGATACAACTGATGAATGGGTAACGGCATTACTAGAACAAGAAAAAGTTGCCGTTGTCCCAGGTAGTGGTTTTGGTTCACCAGACAATATCCGTTTATCGTATGCAACAAGTTTAGAGCAGTTTCAAGGTGCTTTAGCTCGAATTCGTAAGTTTGTTGAAAATAACTAAAGTCTAATAATCGCTAATTCGGTGTTGGTAAAGTGAGAGGTTTGATTTTATGAATTAATCTAATCACCATACCAATAACTATATGATTATTGACATCTTTTTTATAGCAAAGGTATAATAACCTAGCTATTTAAAAGTTGAGCTTTATGGATAGACAAGCTCTGATTCACGATGATGGTCATTAGAACGAAATGATGCAAAGGATTTGATGATAGATTGTTGGAGGGAATAACGTGAAAACGACGATTTCAGAAGTAGGAAAGCATTTAGAGCAAACCGTAACCATCGGAACATGGTTAGCTAACAAAAGATCAAGTGGTAAAATTGCCTTTCTTCAGCTACGCGATGGAACGGGCTTTATTCAAGGAGTCGTTGTAAAAGCAGAAGTAGGGGAAGAAATTTTTCAACGAAGCAAAGAATTAACTCAGGAAACATCTTTGTATGTAACGGGAGTCGTTCGTGAAGATGAACGTGCACCATCGGGGTTTGAGTTGTCTGTTCACAGCATTGAAGTTATTCATGAAGCTAGTGACTATCCTATTACTCCAAAGGAACACGGAACTGAGTTTCTAATGGACCATCGCCATCTTTGGCTTAGATCGAAGCGTCAGCATGCGATTATGAAAATAAGAAACGAAATAATTCGAGCAACTTATGAATTTTTTAATGACAATGGCTTTGTCAAAGTTGATCCGCCTATTTTAACTGGAAGCTCAGCTGAAGGAACAACAAATTTATTTCACACGAAATATTTTGACGAGGATGCTTATCTTTCACAAAGTGGTCAACTATATATGGAAGCAGCGGCGATGGCTTTAGGCAAAGTCTTTTCATTTGGCCCCACCTTTCGAGCGGAAAAATCGAAGACGCGTCGTCACTTAATTGAGTTTTGGATGATTGAACCTGAAATGGCGTTTATGGACCATGAAGAAAGTTTAGTTGTTCAGGAAAGTTATGTGAGCTATGTCATTCAATCTGTTCTTGTGAACTGTAAATTAGAATTAAATGCGCTAGAACGTGATACGTCTAAACTTGAAAATATTCAAGCTCCATTTCCAAGAATTTCGTATGATGAGGCTATTGAATTCTTGAAAAATGATGGATATGAAATTGAATGGGGAGAAGATTTCGGGTCTCCACACGAAACGGCAATTGCTGAGAAATATGATAAGCCAGTATTTATTACCAATTACCCGAAAGATATTAAAGCTTTTTATATGAAACCTCATCCAACGCGAGATGACGTCGTTTTATGTGCTGATTTAATCGCGCCGGAGGGGTACGGGGAAATTATTGGCGGTAGCCAAAGAATTGATGATGAGGTATTGTTAAAGCAACGTTATGATGAGCACAACCTTTCTCATGATGCTTACAGGTGGTACATGGATTTACGAAAATACGGATCCGTTCCACACTCGGGATTCGGATTGGGATTAGAACGAACGGTAGGCTGGATTTGTGGAACAGACCATGTAAGAGAAACCATTCCGTTTCCGCGACTGTTAAATCGTTTATACCCATAATCTTGATCTGTTTAAAAGAGGCCTCTTGATAAAGGGGGCCTTTCTTCATTTTTATAACGAAGCGTGTCATTTAGAAATGAGCAATCAACGAACATGAAAGGGAGGAGGACAAACTTGAAAAATGATCTAAGTTTTCAATTACTTACTGAGAAGCCGATGACATTACCGGGAGTTTTATTTAGACACTACAAAGATCTAGGGCTCACGGATATACAATTTTTAATTTTAATTCATATTCGCCAATTTCATCAAGAAGGCCATGAATTTCCAACACCAAAAGATTTAATTAATCGAATGACTATAAACGAAATGGAATGTACACAACAATTAAAGCAATTATTATCTCATCGATTTATTGAGATTGTCGAAGTTAAAGCCGCAGCAGATCTGAAAATTTCTGAAGCTATTTCTATTGAACCGTTATTCGAAAAACTCCATTTATATTTAAATGAACAAGATGTCGAAAAAGATACTGATGACAAGAAAATCTTGGAAGGTCAATTATTTCAGCGATTTGAGCAAGAATTTTCCAGACCGCTGTCTCCGATGGAAATGGAGATGATTTCAATGTGGATTGATGAGGACCAACATGAATCTCATATTATCGAAGCGGCATTGAGAGAATCTGTCGTATCCTCACGCTTGAATTTTAGATATATTGATAGAATTCTTTTCGATTGGAAGAAAAACGGTATAAAAACGGTTGAACAAGCAAAAATCCACGGAGAAAAAGTACGGAGCCATCACCAGCCTTCACAGAAGTTTCAATCAAAAATGTCCTCACCTCCAAAAAAGCGTAATCCTGGTTACAATTGGCTTGAAGGAGATGGAAACTAATGTTGACAAAAACACAAATTAAAGAAGTTTTATCAACAATGGCTGAAATGTTTCCAGAGGCAGAATGTGAGTTAACTCATGCTAATCCATTTGAGTTAACTATCGCAGTTGTTCTCTCGGCGCAAGCAACAGATGCTTTAGTTAATAAAGTAACGCCAAAACTATTTGAGAAATATAGAAATCCTGACGATTTCGTTCAAGTTCCTTTGGAGGAATTGGAACAAGATATAAAATCTATTGGGTTGTTTCGAAGTAAAGCCAAAAATATAAAGAAACTTGCCCAATCGCTTTTAGATAATTATGATGGCGAGGTTCCTAGAGAGCGCGATGAATTAATAAAACTCGCTGGTGTTGGTCGCAAAACGGCTAATGTCGTTGCATCGGTAGCTTTTGACGAGCCGGCTATAGCAGTTGATACACATGTGGAACGAGTAAGTAAGAGGTTGGCCATTTGTCGTTGGAAGGATTCTGTATTAGAAGTAGAAAAAACATTAATGAGAAAAGTACCAAAAGAAGAATGGTCTGTTACGCATCATCGAATGATTTTTTTCGGCAGATACCATTGTAAATCTCAATCACCGAAATGCAGAGAATGCCCATTAGTCAGTATGTGTAGAGAAGGTAAAAAGAGGCTGAAAAAGCAAGGGATCATTATGCCTACGTAAAAATATGTAGTTAAAAACTGAAAATTAGTTACTGGGAAGTAGCTTAACTCCTCGGGCACGGTTTTGATTTATCCGAGTTAAAAAGGATTTTTTCTTTTTACAAACCCCAAATAAAAACCCAACAAGGTATCAAACCTTGTTGGGTTTTTATTAGTTACTATTTTCGCCTTCCGGATTCTCTTCTTCACTATCATCAACATCAGGTTCATCTTCACTGGTATCGTCGTTATCCTCGTTGTTTCGATTACCATTACCATTTCCGTTACCATTGTTATTATTGTTTGGAGTATCTTCATTGTTATTTGTATTGTCGTTTCCGTTATTTCCGCCTTGATTTTCATTCCCATTGTCTGGTTCTGTTTCTTCTTCTCCAATATCTTCTTCAATTTCTTCCTCTAGCTCTTCTTCTTCTTCCTCCTCTTCCTCTTCTTCAGGAATTGTTACTTCCACAGAGGCAGGATCACTTTGTAAATCTTCGTTATCATCGGCAATCGCAGTGACACGAATGGAGTAAGTTTCTCCATACTCTGGGTTAGTTATTTGAAATTGCATGTCTTTTGTAATATCAATTAATGAATAGTCACTGCTTTGACCATCACTAACTTCAAGTCTGAAACTGAAATTGTCTCTGAGATCTTCTGGATAATCCCATTCAATGAAGATCGAGTGTTCCTCTTCATCGTAATTTGCTGAAAGTCCTTGAACAGGCTCTGCTTCCTCAAATTCTTCAGAAACGGTTGTCGGTTCATTACCTCTGACAAAGTATTCATAAATGATCTCACTTTCAGGAGTGAAATCGCTCGGTAGCTGACCTGTAGAGCGTTCAATACCTAATTCGACTACGGAGTCAGGCTGAACGAAATCAGAAGTTTCTCGGCCTTCGTGAGCATAACCCATGACACCGGTAAAAATTTGTCGCGATATTTGTTCTTCACCATTATCCATAATGATTTGACCGTCTCCTATATTAGGATACCCAGTCCATACTGCTGCTGTTAATTCCGTCGTATAACCCGCAAACCAACCATCGCGAATTGCGGAATCTGGAATGTTATGGTCCTCTCTTTGTTCTGGAGTAAAATTACTAGATCCCGTTTTTCCAGCGACAGGCAAGCCTGGGATTTGTGCTGCTGTCCCTGTTCCAGATTCGACAACATCTTTTAACATATCTGAAATCATAAACGCAGTGTAGTCATTCATTGCTTGCTCAGGTTCCGGAGCTAATTCAATAACACGTCCATCTGGGAATTCAACTTTTCTCACAGTGTGTGGTTCATTGAATTCACCACCATTCCCGAAAGCAGCGTATGCACCTGCCATTTGATAAGTGGAAACTTCATTTGCTCCTAACGCAAAAGACTCAAAAATTTCTTCCATAGGAAATCCTAAGTTTTGTGCAAAATTTTGCGCGTTATCTAGACCAACCTCATGAAGTGTTTTTACTGCTGGGACGTTTAGTGAGCGTCTCAAAGCTTCTCGCATAGAAACGGAACCACTAAAGGTTCTGTCAAAATTTCGTACTGGATCCCCACTATTATAAGAATATTCTTCATCGACAATTTGATGATATGTTGACCATTGCAGCTCGTCAATCGCAGGACCATAATCAATTATAGGCTTCATAGCAGAGCCAGCTTGGCCGTTTACTCTTGTAGCCCAATTTAACAGTTGTTCTCCTTCAGCTGCTTTACGACTACCACCGATTGCTCTGACTTGGCCAGTTTTCGTTTCCATTAATGTAACTCCTGCTTGAAAGTATTCATCTGGGTAAGCGATATCTGATTGAATCACTTGTTCAGTGTGGCTTTGTAAATCTTGATCTAAGTTTGTATATATTTTCATTCCACTCGTATAAATATCAGTCATGTCAATGCCTTCAATTTCTTCCACTTCAGCTAACACTTCATCAATATAGAACTGAAACTGGAAAGCTTCACGTTCGCTTCGTTGTAACTGGTCTTCTACTGGAACTGCTGTAGCAGCTTCAGCTTCTTCTTCCGTAATTTTACCATTCGTCAACATACGTTGAATGACCGTATTTCGCCTTTCTTCGGCAGCTTCTGGATGATTGAGAGGGTTGTGAGCATTAGGTCGCTGAGGTATTCCTGCTAATAATGCCGCATCCTCAATTGTTAATTCATCTAAATCCTTACTAAAGTAGTAATTTGCTGCTTCAACAACACCATAACGAGAATCGGAAAAATAGATTGCATTCATATACATTTCAAGAATTTGATCCTTAGTGTATTGTTGTTCTAATTTTACTGCTAAATATTGTTCTTGCAGCTTTCGGGTCATTGTTTTATCAAACTCAAAAAATAGGTTTTTGACGACCTGTTGTGTGATTGTACTTGCGCCTTCACTACCGAAACCACCTGTGATATTTGCTCTGATCGCTCCACCAATACGACGAAGGTCAATGCCGAAGTGATCATAGAAACGAGTATCTTCGACTGAAATAACTGCATCTTTTAGCACAGGAGGAATATCATCAATATTAGCGGATGTGCGATTTTCAGCTGCCTTTACTGTATCCATTTCAGTGTCATTCATATCCATAATAACTGGGTTTTGAGGTAAAGTCATCTTATCAGGATCCAAGTCAGGTGCTCCACGCATAATTGCAAAAACTGATATAGCACCAACTAGCATCATTACAAGAATCATGACTCCTAAAGCAATAAAGATTTTTTTCGCTAAACCTTTTCGATCCTTTTTATTTTTTGATCCTTCACTTTTATTTTTCGTTTTAGCTTTTTTGCGTTCTTGTCTTGAGAATTGTTCAGACATGATTCATCTTCCTTTCGAACTTTAAGTGTTTAATCACTAAAGAATGTTATCAATTAGTTTTAAATAGTCAATTCTTGGATGAAAACCAATCGGGATATGGTATCCGTAAGTTTCTATTTCTTTTTTCGTAATAGACTTTCGTTTTGTGTCTTGATTATCGTAATAATGAAATAAATCTACAGCTTTCAATAGATAAACTTCATTCAAAACGGAAAAGCTTAACAACGCAAATGCAAAACCTTCATGGGCAACGACTTCTTTCATGTGGGTGATTTGGTGATCATGAAAGTTTTTTAATGGAAAACTTGTTTTGTTCTTTGTTTCTTTTGCTTCGAAATCAAGATATCTTCCTTTATAAACACCGTTATAGTCTGTGGTTGATGGTTTCTTAAAGTAAGCTTCTGTTACGACCGCTGCACTCCGTTTAGGATAATTAACATTAACAATTTGCAGCGGAGTAGGTTTTTTATGAATGACAGCTATTTTATGGGTCCTGTAATATTCATTTGTTGCGTTTATATCCTCCTCTAGACTCATTCCACGATTACTGAAACGATTATCTTTATAATTGACGTTTTTTTGTTGTGAAAGGATTCGCTTTTTATGAAATTTTTTTCCGTTTGGATAATGAATCGTCATATCAATGTCCTTTCCCTAAAAAAAAGAAAGTGCTAGGATCACTTTATAAAATAGTTTAGTAATACAAAGAAATCATCACTCCATCATACCACATCCTAAACGATTGAGAATAGGATTATTAGCTCATTCGTGAGTAAGTTACATCAACTGTGGGAAAATTGGTATAGATATACTTTCAAAATTTCATGGAGGTTGTGCAAAAATGAATGATCAGCAATTAGTAAAAAAAATCCAACGATTAACAATAAAAAATAATAAAGATAATATTTCCCGTACATATGCATATCAAAGATATTATTTTTCTCACCAAGAGATAAGGTGGGCTTATTTGGCTAGTTTCGTTTCTCGCAATGCTGGTTGGTCAATGAGCGATTTAATGACAAATGCTCTCGTAAACATGATTTCAAATGAGTGGCGTAGAAGATTGTTTATAACATTTGAGCGAATTAATTGGCTTATTTTTTCGGATGTGTATCCACAGTTAATCATTTATGAATGGTCCAAAAAAAAAGAATATCCTTTATTTGATAAACTCAGGTTGTTTCAAGTCTCACAATGGATGATTGACCAGTGGTGGATTTTCTGGAATAAAAAAGATAAAAATCAACTAATGGATGCCCTTATTATAAATGAACAACATGTCATAGAAAAACCAGTAATATGTGCCCCGCTTTTTAAAGAAGCTTTATTTACCCGTGCTGTGTATGAATGGCAAGAAAGGTTACATTTCAGTGTTGTTATTTTTCCAACATTAGATGGAGAGTTATTCGGCACATCAGTGAGAAATTTCACTAATGTAAATGAAAGAGTCATTCTTGGAAAAACACTTGCATGGATGTTGTTTGACTCTGAAGAGAGTGAATCTATTATGAAATATTTTATCAAACACGAATTTACTGCTAATCGAGCTAATGATATTCCCTATTTACACCAAGAAGAAGGAGACAAGTTCACATTTAGAATACTATGCCCACAAGTTCTTCATCATGACGAATCAAGGAGGGACTGGTCAACAGATAAGCGATTTCATCCGCAGTTATTACTCGCTAAAAAACCAAAAATTCCTAGAAAATACTGTTTAACTGCTTGGTACGAAAAAAAACAACTACAAATTGATGTTGCATCTAAATTGATTTCATATGTAAAAAAAGCAGGTACTTGAATATTAAGTACCTGCATTGATTCATATATATAGGGGGTTATTAAACGGTTACGTTGAAGGACGATTTGGACCTAAATTTTTTTTGTCCACTTGACCTTTGTTATCGGCAGTTTGTGACGTGCGATTCTGATTACGACGTGATTTCTCATTTTCTGTTCGCTTTGACATCATATCACCTCCAATTTTATTACTTACTTCTATTTTGCGCAGTAACGAAAAAATGATTCGTATGATACTTTGAAGGATTCTTACTTTCTTTGCCGAAAGATAACTAGTTTTGTCGCTGTACAAGGGAATTAAATAATAAGCAGAGAATATAGTAGCAAACGAAAGGAAAGGGGCGATGGTGTATGATAAATAAAAGTTGGAAAACCAAGGAGGTTGCTGAAGAATTCGGGGTCAATCCTTCAACAGTTCAACGGTGGATTAAACATTTTCAATTATCTTGTGAAATAAACAGTCAAGGACACTTCGAATTAAATGAAGCAACGTATAAAAAATTAAAACACATTCATAATGAAACAAATCAAGGGAAAAAACTAAAAGAAGTGACACTAGCAGGACACCGTTTTTCCACACCACAAGTTCAATTTAAAAAGATGGTTCCTACGCATCGATTGGATGAAAGGATTGATAGACTAATCATTCAAGTTGACCAACTAGATCGAAATTTACAGACGAAAGCAGATGAAGTCGTTGAATATCAAGTGCTTAATCAAAGAAAAGAAATTAATGAATTAAATGACTTAATTTCTCAGTTAACTAGACGTTTGCAAGCGCTAGAAGCAGAATTACGTGAGAAAGAGCAGAGAACATTTATAGAAAGAAGAGAAGTTCCCATGAAAAAAAGGCGATTAGCAGGTATTTTTAGTTTGTAACTTTCTGTGAGTTTGATACAATCACCTTGAGGTGACATTTTAATGGAACAACAAAAACTAGAAGAATTAACGAAACAAACAATGCTACTTCGTGAATTGAATAAACAGGCACTTGTTCATTTCAAAAAATATTCTGAAAGTGAAGAAGTAGCAGATTTCTTTGCAGACGTAAAGCCGTTTGCTGATGAAGTAAAAGATAATTTAGAACAATGGACACCAAATGTTCTTAAGTGGTTAGAATCGAAAAAACCACCTTATATTCATCCTCAACAAATTGATGAATTAGTGGAGAATTTTGAAATTCTCTCTGTTACTTGCTTTCAAAAAGATACGAGAAACAAGAAACTAATGGATCGTTATAAGTCCATCGAGTATACGTTATCCCTCGTTGCCCAATCATTAGATGGAAATTGACATGGTTGAACGCAATGACCAACGTAAGCTTCGAAGCTTACGTTTTTCTTTGTGTTCTAAGTTTTTCAGTGGCCATTGTATAGTAAGAAGAAAGGATGAAGAACATTGAAGAAAGTATTTTGTCTTTGGCTTATTGTGATTCCTTTGATGATCGCATGTGACGAAGAAGAGGTTTGGAAAGAGTTAGAGGACGAAAACTTGACACAAGAATTGGTTAAATTTATGCATGATTATAAAGAAGTTTGGGAAGAAAGCTTAACAGAACAGTCATATTCGTTGATGGAAACTTTTTTTGTAGGGAACAGTCAAGTTTTCCATATGGAGAGAAAACAACATCAACAATTGATGGGAGAAAGGAAAATCGAGAAATTTCAACAGGCTAATGATATATTAGTTGAAACAAATCAATTTGATGAATTCAGAGTCCATTGGAACGAAACAGTGGAGATTGAGCAATTAGATTCTGTTCTTGAAGAAACTCGAGATAGGCGGTATTACATATCTGAAGGGAATAGTGGATTTAGAATTACAGCGATCGAACGTTCGGACGATTAAGTAGCACCTACGTAAAGTAGGTGCTACTTATACTCTTGTTAAAAAGCAGCCCATATTTAGTGTTATATTTTTTCAACATCAAATACTCGTAAACCTTCGTTTTCAAGGTGACCTACAACTTGATCCAATTTGGTAATAGACGTTTCATTTGGCAATGTAACAATCACACGCCGAAAGAATGTACTCTCATTATCAAGCGTCATGAGACTTTGAATGTTTGTAAATTTCTTTAGGCTAGCAACGATTGTGTTTAGTGCGCCTTGATATTCATGTGTTGAAATGGTCATTGTATAACTCCCTGTTTCTAACCCCCATGAATCTTCAAGAATTTCCATAACATTTGCGTGTGTTAAGATTCCTGTGAATTTTTCATTTTCGTCGAGTACTGCTAAATATGGATATTTTTTAATGGTTGTGAAAATACGAAAGAAAGATGCTTTTTCGTTGATCGAGACGTCCACATCATCAATAAGTTTCGATATAGAATCATCCCATGTGACCGCTTCTTTCACAATAGCTCGATAGATGTCTTGTACATAAATGTTACCTTTGAAATAGTTGCCGCTGTCATCAAGAATAGGAACACATCGATAACCGTTTTTTTCTAATTCTTCAATGGCTTCACGAACAGTAAATGATTCTTTACAGAAACGGACGTTATCTTTCTTTATGATATTATATTTAATTTTCATGAAATTTCCCACCTCTCTTTACCTTATTCAAGTATATATGAAAAATTAGTAGAATAAAATATACTTTGATGTTCAACTGTTTACGCGTCAAAATGATACAATGAAGAAAATAAGTTGTCTAGGAGGATATTATGAAGGCACTAATTGTAATAGATTATACGAATGACTTTGTAGCAGAGGATGGCAGGTTAACTTGTGGTGAACGCGGTCAATCTATAGATAAAAGATTAACTGAATTAACGAAATTATTTATTGAACAAGATCATTTCATTGCTTTTGCTATAGATGCTCATAAAGAGAAAGATCCCCATCATCCTGAAGCTAAACTATTTCCATCTCATAATGTTATTGGAACGAAGGGAAGAGCTCTTTATGGAAGTTTAGGTCAATATATAGATGACTTAACATATGAAGGAATAGACAAATATCATTGGATGGACAAAACGCGATACAGTGCATTTGCAGGTACTGATTTAGAACTGAAACTTAGAGAGAGAAATATTGATGAGATTCACCTTGTCGGTGTGTGTACAGATATTTGCATTCTTCATACCGCAGTTGATGCTTATAACAAAGGGTTTACCATCACGGTTCATTCTGACGCTGTAGAGAGTTTTAACCCGGAAGGACATTCTTGGGCGTTGCAGCATTTTTCACAAACGTTAGGAGCAAATGTAGTTGAAAATTGGAAAGAGTAACTTGGGTGAATAATTCATAAATCAATTAGAGAGTAGTTAACAAGACATTCAAATAGACGTAATATAAGCTTAGCACAATTTAAAAGAGGTGTTTAAATGAAATATATTGATATTACAAGACCTTTATTTGAAGGAATGAAAGTTTGGCCAGGTGATTACGATTTCAAATTTACATCCTCGATGTCGATAAGAAAAGGCGATAACGTAAATGTTGGCAAAATTGAAATGAGTACTCATACAGGCACTCATTTAGATGCTCCATACCATTATGATGAAGACGGCATAACGATAGATGAGATTCCGCTAGATGCTGTATGTGGTGAATGCCTCGTAGTTGAAACAGGGACGGTTTCTGTAATCGATGAAGAGGTAATTAATACAATGGATCTTAAAGGAATAACGAAAATATTATTTAAAACAACGAAGAATGAAGAGGTCTATAATTATGATCATTTTCCGGTTATTTCAGAAAAGGCGGCTATTAGTTTGAGTGAAATTGGGGTTCAGTTAATTGGAACCGATGCACCATCAGTTGACCCACTAACCAGCAAATCGCTCGATGCACATCATGCTTTTAAAAGAGGTGGGGTGTTTATTCTTGAGGGAGTAGATTTACATCATGTAGCGGCTGGAATTTATGATCTGATTGCACTTCCGCTAAAGTTAGAAGGTGGCGATGGATCGCCAGTAAGAGCCTTATTAAAAGAAATCAAACGTTCATAACCTTGTAATATTTTTCCTTCGTTAGACTTGCAGTACTGATTTATAATGAAGTTATAGAGATTGTTTCCATTATTAAATGGGGTAATCTCTTTTTTTAACACAATTTGTGAAAAGATTCACATTATTTCATACGTCAATATAATGTTGAGGTGGGAAAATGAGTTTAGACTTGATGTTAACGTTTATTGTATTGGTTGTTACAACAGTATTTTTTGCGTGGGGAAAGCTTCGTTCTGATGTTGTAGCACTATTATCACTGCTTACGTTGTTATTGTTAGGTATTATTACAACCGAAGAGGCGCTCAGTGGTTTTTCCAATAGTCTTGTGATCATGATAGCAGGACTGTTTATTGTTGGTGGTGGAATTTTCCGAACAGGTTTAGCGGAAGCAGCGGGCAAACAGACAATGAAGTTGGGGAGAGGCAAGCCATTTTTATTATTAATCATGCTTATGATTTTAGTTGCTGTTCTAAGTGCATTTATGAGTAACACAGGAACGGTAGCAGTTCTTATGCCTGTTATAATAAGTGTTTCGATGAAAATGAAGATAAGCCCATCACGATTTCTTATGCCAGTAGCATTTGCTAGTAGCTTAGGCGGGGTATTGACCTTAATTGGGACGCCTCCAAATTTAATTGCTAGTCAGACATTGGCAGACTATGGATATGAAAGATTGAGTTTTTTTGCCTTTACTCCTATTGGACTTGTAGCGTTAACAACGGGTATCATTTTCCTAGCTTTATTCGGAAGAAAATTAATTCCGGAGAGAATTGCTGTTAGAGGGGATGATTCAGCAGAAGCGACACCTGGTGAATTAATGAAATTGTATGGGTTGAATGATAAAATTTATCAAATTGTTATTCCACTTGACAATGATCAGTTAACAGGTGAAAGATTAAAAGAATTAAAGCTAACGAACCGGTTTGGAATTTATATTTTAACGATTGAACGTAAATGGCGAGATAAAAGAACGTTTCAACCAAAACATATTAGGAAACCAGCAGGAGCAAATACAGTCCTAAAAAAAGGCGACGTCATTAATATCGAAGGTCCTAAAGAAAATGTTGATCACTTCGCAGCTACTTACGGGCTAACTATTCATTCAAAAACAGAAAGAGAAATAAATGGAAGTCTCGTTGATGCTGAGCTCGGAGTAGCTGAAATATTACTTACTCCCCATTCTAAATTCTTAAACGAACAAGTTTGTGACCTTGAGTTTCGCGATAAATATGGATTAAACATCGTTGGTATGAACCGTAAAGGTCGGTATTTTTTTCAACAGTGGGGAAATGAGAAACTTCAGTTTGGTGATGCCTTACTAGTGCAAGGTAATTGGAATAAGATTGAGTTAATATCAAAAGAATTTCAAGATGTGGTTGTTGTAGGACAACCAACAGAACATGCTTCAGATGCTAAGGCTAATGGAAAAGCCCCTATAGCAGCGGGAATTATGATAGTGATGTTAGTGATGATGACATTTGAAATTGTTGCTGCAGTCACTGCTGTTATGATCGCAGCAATGGCAATGGTCTTAACAGGTTGTTTACGAAATATGGATGAAGCATACTCGAGGATTAACTGGGAAAGTGTCTTACTAATCGCGGGGATGTTGCCGATGGCTATTGCACTTGAAAAAACGGGAGGAGTTCAACATTTATCAGATATATTTATTAAAGTACTCGGAGAACTAGGCCCATTAGCTGTAGTAGCAGGATTCTACTTTTTCACAATGTTGTTTAGTCAATTCATTAGTAACACAGCAACTGCTGTATTATTCGCACCGATAGCGATTACGACAGCAATTCAACTAGGAGTTAGTCCATACCCTTTTCTAATTGCTGTTTCTGTTGCAGCGAGTATGGCCTTCGCAACCCCTGTTGCGTCGCCTCCAAATGCCTTAGTGATGACAGCGGGAGGTTATTCATTCATGGACTTCATTAAAGTAGGTGTGCCTCTGCAGGTGATTTTATTTATTGTAATGATGATAGCAATTCCGTTGTTCTTTCCTTTTTAAACAAAATTTCTAACAAAAATCAAAAAAATATTCACCCTACTTTTGTCCTTCTTCTTGCTATGCTATAGTTAAAATTAATTAAAAAGAGAGGTGACAAGATGAAGAGGGTGAATAGTCGTGAAATACTGATTAATAAAATTGAAACAGATGCAACACTTTGGGTCTTTTTATACGCGCCGATGTGTGGGACGTGTGAAATTGCTAGATCATTTATTACGATGGTTGAAAAAGTGAAAGAAATCGAGTTTGTTTGCGAAATGGATTTGAACTTAGCTAAAGATCAAGCGCGTGAATGGGAAATTGAAAGTGTCCCTTGTCTTGTCGAGTTTTCTCATGGCGAAATACAACAAAAATTATATGCATTTGAGTCTGTATCAACTGTATTTGAGTTTATTAATCATCAAAAATTAGTAAAGAAAGGTGATCAATAATGGTTGCGCCAAATTTTTCATTGAAAGATATGCATTCAAGTAAGGAATATTCTTTACAGTATTATCAGAATCAAGCGCTGTTAATAACGTTTTGGGTTTCTTGGTGTCCAGATTGTCAAAGAGACCTTGCGAATAAAGAACAGTTATATAAGTCTATGAGGACGAATGATTTAGAGATGTTGATGATCCATGTATCAGGACGTGAAGGGTCAGAAGATGCAGGAGAAACTTATTATAAAGAGAATAACTTCACTTTTCCTGTTCTCAAAGATGAGGGAACAAAAGTGTATGACACTTATCAGTGTATGTCCGTTCCGACGACATTTTTGTTAAATAAAGACCATGAAATTGTCGGAAGATTTAATGACAAAGCTTCGTTTCAACAAATGATTAAAGAAATAGGGGTTGTACTGTCGTCCTAGTTAAGTCCCAAAAGGATTCAGATCTAAACATATAAAAGGCTATCTGATAAGATTTTATTCTTATCAGATAGCCTTTGCATAAGTAACATCATCCTTGGAATGGCGATTAAGGTTTCATTGCACTGCGGTATATCCCTTTAATTAAATCTCTAGCGTTTTCTGGATAATTTTCGTCATCTAAATCAGCACAAGCCTGGTCAATGTCGTATTTAACACGTCTAAATTGTAATTGAATATCATCTCCAAACCGATCAAAGATAAGGTAAGAAGCACGGGGATCACCGTCAAATGGTAATCCAACGCTACCTGTATTTATTATTTTTTTTCCGGAAAAACTACGCAAAAAAGGAAGGTGAATGTGACCGTATACATAAAAATCAGCACGTTCATTTGCTTGACTAAATTGAGCGAATTGCTCTTTTCCTGCTTGGTCGGAAACGATATCAAATAAGCTAGTAGGTGTCGCGTGACATGCAAATAACTGAGTTTTATTGGTGAGAGGAATTTCAAGAGTTTCAGGTAATGAATTTAAATAGTTTAGATCTTCGTCTGTTAACTTTGATTTTGCCCACGCTTGTTCAGTTTGCATCATTGACAAAGCCTTTTCTGGAACTTCTCCGCTTTTTACACCACGAACTATCCACTCATCTGCATTTCCTTTGATCACTTTTGCATCTAACTCTCTAACTAAGTCAAGACATTGCTTAGGTTTCGCTCCTCTGTATGAAATGTCACCTAAAACTGCGATATGTGTCACGTTAATCTTGGAAATATCTTCTAGTACAGCTCGTAATGCTTGTTCGTTGCCATGTATATCTGATAGTATTGCTAGCTTCATAATTATTGCCTCCATTTTCTTCGTTTCCTCTACTTTACCAAACTCTAAAAATAATGTGAACCAAGCATGCTCATTGGGTTGGTTGTCGCTTTATGGTACGATGAAATTACAACATTAAGATAGTGGAAAGGGGAATACAAACGTGAAAATTATTTCAGTAGAACCAACGCCTAGTCCAAATACAATGAAATTTACTTTAAATGAGTCACTTGCACAAGGAACAGCTAATAATTACACAGATAAAAACAAACACGAAGGTCCATCCTTTGTTAAAGATATTTTTGAAATCGAGGGTGTGAAGGGTGTGTATCATGTTGCGGACTTCATCGCTGTTGAACGAAATGCGAAAGTAGATTGGAAAGTGATCTTACCTAAAGTACGTCATGTTTTTGGTGAAGTTGCTGATGAAGAAGATAGCACAAATGTAGATGATCACTTTGGAGAAGTAACAGTGAATATTCAAGAATTCAAAGGAATTCCGATGCAGGTTAAAGTTAGTGATGGTGAACAAGAGAAGCGTGTGGGGATGCCAGAGCGATTTATTGAATCAGTTGCGAAAGCGACGAAGAAAGATGACAATGTTGTCCTAATGAGAAAGTGGAAAGAAGAACGTCCTCGTTATGGCGACTTGGAAGAAGTAGCAAATGAAGTTGCGGAAGAATTACAAGCAACATTTACGGATGGCCGTTTAAAAGAAATAGTGGAAACGGCAATCGATGCAAACGATAGTTTAACGCTAGAGAAGCCAAAAAAAGAGTGGTTGAAAGTGACGGAAGAGATGCTTGATGAATCCGATTGGAAAAAAAGGTTTGCGATTCTAGAACAAATGAATCCAGAATTAAGTGATCTTGCTGTACTCGAAAAAGCGCTTGCTGACCCTAAGGCTTCGATTAGAAGACTAGCAACCGTATATTTAGGAATGATTGAAGACGATGCTATCATCCCTTATCTAGAAAAAGCATTACAAGACAAGACAGTCACAGTTCGACGAACAGCAGGGGATGCAATGTCAGACATAGGAAGTACGGCTGGGATTCCAGCGATGATTAAATCACTGGAAGATCCAAGCAAACTTGTACGATGGAGAGCGGCAATGTTCCTCTATGAAGTAGGTGATGATTCAGCTATACCTGCTTTAAAAAAAGCTGAGGATGATCCTGAGTTTGAGGTTAGCATGCAAGCAAAGATTGCATCAGCACGTATAGAAGGCGGCGAGGAAGCAAAAGGATCAGTTTGGAAACAAATGACCGAAGCATTTGATGATTAACGTAATATGAAATTCTAAGAAAGTCGATCGTGGTCATTTTATTTGGTCTATTGAATTGTTTTACGAATTTGTTATAAAATATAATATAAAACAAAACCAAGCCAAGCTGATTTAAAGAGCTTGGTTTTGTTTGGAAACAATGGAATGACTATCTATATAAATAACCAGTGTATAGGTCTCAATTTTTAAAGTAAGATGTGCCTTATTAATAAAATATGGAAAAACACTAACAGCTATGATAGCATACAGTTAGCTTATTAAAAGGAGGTAAACGTATGGATCGCGAAAAGATGATGGAAATATTATCGGAAAATAATATGATTGAAATTTTAGAGCTTATTGACGATGCAGAAAGAGGTCACCTTCATGAGTTGGAACTAGCACCTTCGTTAGGTTTATTGAGAGATGAGGATTTAAACAAAGCAGTTTTAGACTACTTGACTAAACAAGGTGTTGAAATTATTTATGTTAATGAGGATGAATAATGCCGATAGAAACTGAAGGAGAACTGAAGATGAGAGTAAAACCAGATCAGCCATTAGCGGTTAAAACATTAAAAGTGTGGAAAATTGTCACCGCATTGTCATCGTTGCTACTAATTGTTTTTCCAGCAGCCTATTGGGGAGCAAGGATGATTTGGGATATTCCAATGTGGCCATTTTATCTTATTATAGCTTTTGTTATCTTAGTAGCAATCATTAATATTTTTATCATTCAAAAGCTACAATGGAGTCGATGGCGTTACAAAATATACGAGAACGAAATTGAATTAATGCATGGTGTTTTCGTTGTTAGAAGAGTAATCATTCCAATGATTCGTGTACAACATGTGGATACAAAACAAGGGCCATTATTACGTCATTACAATCTCGCTACTGTAACGGTGTCAACTGCAGCAACTACGCATGAGATTCCTGGATTGACATTAGAAAAGGCAGATACTGTGAGAGATCATATCGCTCAACTAGCAAGGGAAGCTGATCCTGATGAATGAATGGAAACGACAACATCCAGCAGCTATTTTTATTAGTTTTCTAAGTAACTTAAAACAAATGATCGTTACTTTGATTGCATTGTTTATTTTTGGCCAATCTGCTCAGGGAATGAGTGCTACGGTGTATGTGATTATTTTTGCAGTGATATTATTATTTTCTGTTGGTAATGGGTTTATAAGTTGGTGGAAATTTCACTATTACTTAAAACACGATGAATTACAAATAAAACAAGGATTAATTTTTCGGAAAAATCGCTTTATTCGTAAAGATCGTATTCAAAGTATTGATATCAATGCAAAGCTGATTCAAAGGTTATTTGGATTAGTTGAAGTTCGTATCGAAACAGCTGGTGGGGGAAGTGAACCAGAATTTCGAATTGTTGCATTAAAAAAAGAAGAAGCAGCTAAGATAAAAAAACACCTACTAGCGAAATATCCAGACCATCAAAAAAAAGCTGTTGAACAACAAGGGCCGCTCGAAGAAAATGAGATTACATCTACCAGGGGGGCTATCTCCACTACTCCAGAATCAGCTAATTCAGAGATAGAAACGGAATTTGAACAAAATGATGATTTAACAGAGCAAGTGGAACCTACTATAGAAGAAGAGGATGAAACACCTGATTATAAATGGGAGTTGGGAGCCAAAAGGCTTTTCATTGCAGCAATAACTTCCAGTGGTGTAGGGATTGCCGCTACGTTTATAGCAGCGATCGTTTCTCAAGCTCCACAATTTTTACCGGATTGGCTTTTCGATCAAGTGATAGGTTGGTTTGTTCGATCTAGCTTTATGCTTATTGGTGGAACGCTTGTTTCAATTCTTGTTGCAGCATGGCTGTTTACTTTAATTGGTACAGTCTTAAAATATGGCTTATTTACGTTGACGAAAAAGAAGGATGACATCCATATTTCAAGAGGGGTGTTAGAGCAACGGCAGTTGACATTGAATGCAACGAGAATTACTGCTGTCAGAATCGTTCAGAGTCCAATTAGACAGCTTTTTAATTTTGTCTCTATCTATGTAGAAAGTGCTGGAGGAGGTACGAAGGAAGAGGATTTATCAACTATTTTGACACCCATATGTAAGCGAAGTGAAGTGGAAGGGATCCTCAAAGAAATTATTCCTGAATTTTCATTTACACCAAGTTATGAAGGACTTCCAAAAGAGAGTTTACGGAGGTATATGATTAAGTTAATTGTCCCGACACTTATTGTAGCGGGGGCGGTAACATATTTTATTCCTTATGGATGGATTGCATTTGTATTGCCTGTAATAGCAGCAGTACTCGGTTACGTTCAATATCGCTCAGCAGGAATATCACAACAAGAAGATTTTCTTTGTATAAAGTCGCGAGTGTTTGCTAAGACTGAAGTGCTTTTACCGAGGCGCAGAATTCAAGACGTAGAAACGTCGCAAAATGTCTTACAAAAATTTGATGATTTGTATACGATTCATGTTGCAGTGCTAACTAGCATGGTTGGGAAAACATTCTCTCTTCGCCATGTCAGTGGAAAGCAAGTAGAAGCAGGATATTTGTGGTATTCTTATGAAGAATTATTAAAGAATCAAGAAAAAACATCTGGAATTCACGAGAACTCGTGAATACAGATGTCTTTTTTTATTAAAAATTATAGTGTTAACTAGATTTAATAAACGTAGTGAATCACTAGAGATGTTTCGTTCCATTACTTACCTAGATGTCCTAATTTTCCTGAACCTATCTCCTGATTATGTGTCGCTATTCAAAGTAATTTAAGTTCTAATTAATCCTTTGAAAACTGTGTGGCATAAGTAGTTAATACTCGTTCACCTTTATCAGATGTAAATTCAAATCTATCAAATGTAATATCATCATCGTCTTCCAAAATCGTCCGCTCATAATGATGCTGGACAAGAAATTGAGTTGTTGTATTCGCATATGATATGAAATTAACACCTGAGAAGGACTTATGCTTGAATGAACTTAAAAGTTGAATAAGGAGAGAATTGTGACAGTAAACGGAATGCTCGTGTCCAATTCCTAACTTTTGCAAGCCGCTCTCTAATGCTTGTAAAGCAGGCGTTTCAAGTTCGTTTGTTAATATTCTGTATGGATCAAATTGTGATTTATTTAATCTAACTGTTGACCCGTGTTTTAATTCAACCTCTTCATCTTCACCTGTTTGAAAGGTAAAGTCACTAATGTAAAACGACGGTTTCCATTTTCCGTTGATTTTCACTTCAAATTCAAAAGGACATCCATTTAAAGAGAGAGATTCTTTTTTGACTTCGTCGTAAATATATAACTCTCGTCCTTTTTTTACTAATTGATAGTAAACAAATGAATCTTCAAAAATTAAATGCTCCGAACCAATTTTTCTAAGTTCTTGTTGTATGTGAGCTAATGCTTTATCATATTGATCATTTTCCTCTCTAACTTCGTCCCACTTTGTCTTTAAAGAAGACGCCAATGATTCTTTAAATGTTTGCTCTAGCGGTTCAGTTAAAGGATGGATTTGCTTTCCTGGGACTTCAACGATTTGATTTTCATCGTAAAGGAGGGAGTGCACATGATCTGATAAATTGGAAGGGTATGTTAGAACTCCTGTAATGCGCACTTTTCCTCGCCATGGAGTGTTAGGTTGGGTAATCATTTGTTCCAAGATCGCAGTGTACTGTCCATTATCAACTTGGTCAATAAGTACCTGGCGACCAATATACTGTTTTGCTTCCGTTCGATTCATAAGAAACCTCACTTTAATAAATTTTCATTTAATAATCGATATTCAAGATACTGTATAATTCTTATTATACTATCATTTCTTGCAAAACGACACCCTTGATAATCTAAAAATAATAATCAACTTTGAGTTATAAATTTAATAGCTAACTGAGTGATATGGAGTGATTATGACAACGCATCTCTTGTTTTTAACACATATAACGATTCTAAAGTCTTGGTTCTTTAATCTTACCTGATAAAATTATAATTGCTGATTAATACGGTAAGTTCATTCTACAAATCAAGTTGTACCAGGGGATTGTATTTTTTTAGAACCTAGTTTGTATAAGAAATATAATAACTCGTCATCGTTTTGTAAAGCAGCTAACATTAAAACGTAATCGATAGTTAGGGACAAGGTCTCCTGCTACAAGACCAAAATATGATTATGATGTTATAATGCCCCCCCTTAAATTGTAGAGATGGGTCGAATACAATATTGAACACATAGTGAGGTGTTTGTTGTGCTAAAGCGCCTTTTAGCCAAACCAAAACAAAACGATGACATAAATGCGACGATAAAATTGATACAAACTGGTAATGATGAAGCTGAAAATGACTTAATAAACCAATACATTCCATTTATTCGTAAAGTAACAGCAAGTGTTTGTAAAAGATACATAGATCCTAATATTGACGATGAATTTAGTATTGCGATGATTGCATTTAGTGAAGCGATTAACAAGTATCATCCAGAAAAAGGAAGTTCATTCTTGTCTTTTTCAAGTTTAGTTATGAAAAGAAGAGTAATTGATTATATTCGAATGGAACAACGAAAAAAAACATTTCTTTCATTAGATTACAAAGAGGAAGACATGGAAAACGTAGAGAATGTTGCAGAAATATCTGCCTCTTTTAAAGATTATTATCAAGAAATAGAAAGTGAACATCGTAGAGAAGAGATTCGTCATTTTCAAGAAAGATTATCATCTTTTGAAATTCAAATAACAGAAGTAGCTGATCAATGTCCAAAACATTTGGATGCTCGTAAGAATATGGTTGAAATTTCTAAAATAATCATAGAAAATGAAGTATTATTGAAAATTCTTATGCAAAAGAAGCGTCTACCAGTGAAGCAATTAATGAGCTATATTTCGATGAGTCGTAAAACTTTAGAAAGAAACCGCAAATATATTATTGCGCTAGTTATTGTGATGATGGAAGACTATCAATATCTAAAGGATTATTTGAGGGAGTGGTTATAGTGAAAAAAGGGGTCGTCATGGAGATCAGAAACAAAAATATGATTGTCCTGACGGAAAAAGGGGAATTTATCCGAGCAAAGACGAAAGCAAATGTGGGCATAGGTGAGGAAGTGTCTTTCTCACCAATACCACTTTATCAATTTTCGACTTTTTTTGAACGGAAGATTTATAGTGTTCCTATTGCTTCTGCACTTGCACTTTTACTTATTTTTCCTATTTCTTCTTTGTTTCAAACGTCTACAGTGTATGGGGTTGTCTCGTTGGATATGAACCCAAGTATTGAGTTAGCTGTAAATGATCATTATGAAATTGTATCAACGGTTGGTTATAACGAAAAAGGAAAGTCATTGTTAAAAAATATTGAAAATTCTTTAGAAGGAATGACCTTTTTAAATGCGGCAAGCGAATTGTTACAAGAAGGATATGATCAAGGGATGATTGGAGATACAAATGCGATTTACTTCAGTTCAGCTCTATCCTTTTATGATGAGTTAAACCTTGAATCTTGGTCCATTTCCATTTCAGATGAATATAATTTTGATGTATACTCGATTTTGGTAGAAGAGCCGCTTGCTAAAGAAGCTCAAGAGCTTTCTATCTCTCCTGCTAAACTACTTTTACAATCTAACGTGGAGTCAGATAAATTTGATTCTTTAGAACTGAGTAATACACCAATGCAAGAAATCGAACAAAATTTTGGTCAATCATTCGATGACATGACTAATGTTGAAAGTGTTTTAGATATATCTAAAAATAAAGATGACTATAAGGAAGAATTAGAGGACACATCTAAAGATGATTCTTCTAGCAATGAAGTTCGTAAAGCTGAACTAGAACCTGAAAATAGTGAAAGTGATGGAAATAAAGATGAGAAAAAAGATGCACCCTTAAACCCATCTGGGAAAAAGTCACACCCTCATAAGCAAGAGCATCCAGGAAAGGGAAATGTAGACGAGAAGGACCAAAAACTAAACAAAAATACCAAAGATAATAAAGATAACAAGGAAAATAAATCGAATAATGGAAAAAAGAATTCATCTAATGGCGAAGTTGGCGAGGCAAACGGAAAAGAGAAAGAGAAAGGAAAACCAACTCATGCCGGGGGAAAAAAATCGAATTAAATAATAATAATATTACAATTAACAAATTTCTTATTTTAACCATAAATACGAAAACATGAAAGATATAAAACATCCAATCAAAAAAAGGTGTAAACCTAAATGGTTACATCTTTTTTTGATCGCTATTAGGATCATATCTCAGCTCATTAAGTTTTAATAAATAGTTCATTCTTTCCATTCGAGTTGATTGTAAGTCATTAGCTTGTCTTTGTAAGAAACTTCTCATATTTTTTAAGGAAGTGACCATTTCTAGAAAAGCATTGCTTTTTTGTTCATTGGTAAGTGAATCATAAGTGTTTAATAAATTTGGTAAATCGTGTTGAATCATCCTTTTCATATGGTGTTTTTCTTCTAGATCTAGTAATTGAAATTCTTCTGTACAACGCCCAATTTCAGTTACAAGATCTTGTAGTATTTTGTCAACTTTAGCATCAATCGTTCTGAATTGTTTGTACGTATGATCTACAGAACTCATAAGTGCTTTAATTTGATCATGATGATCTTTCGTCGGCTCTAGCTGCTGCTCTTCTATAGCAGATGTGGGAGCAACAATGTTTTCTGTTGATTCCCCAGAAAGAGATAAATCAAGGCGATGTAAATGATGAAATAACGATAAAAATAAAGGGTGTCTGCGAACATTTCTGACAACTGTTTTTCCTTGTAATTGGAAGTAGATCGTTGAATCAATGACTTTACCAAAACCATTTTCCTGTTTAATGTTTTTTCTGAAGATCGTAATATAGACTCTCTTTTTGATATTAGAAGAAGATTTATTTGTGTCAACCATTTCAACATGAATTTTTTTCTGTTTAATTTTTATCTTATAAGCAAACCCTTGGATGCTCCGTTTAAATGTTTTATTTAATCGTGGCAACTCGGAAAGAGCGGAAAGGTCAGAAATAAATTCTTCTGCTTCAAAAACAAATTCTTTCGTATGTTGATTTTGTAAGTTAGGTTCGTTTAATGGTTTCATATAGTTCGGTAATAGTGGAATGATCCAACTCTGTTCTATTAGTCGCTCTCGCCAATTCAAAGGGTTCCCCCCCATTCAATGTGTCTTCTATTTTAATAGTTTATGTTCCATTTGCTCGTTTAATTGTTCCATTTCAGTTATAAATTGCTTACTGGATTCAATAATTCGCGTATTTGATTGCTCAGTCATTTCAATTGCAGAATAGACATCTTCATACGCTTTCTTAAAAGATTCCATTGCAATAGCAGGTTCTTCAAGAGTTTTTAATGTTTCTTCCGTATTTGATTTAAGCATTTCTGCATTATTTAGAAGCATTGATTCCGTAGATTTATTCACATTGTTCACAGCATCTATCACTCTTTTTTGATTACTTAGGGAGAGTTGAATTGCAGCTGTGACGGTTATGATGTTTTTCGTCATCGTAATCGCATTGAAGATTGCTTCTTCTAGTTTATCATTATTTTCGACAATGATATCTACAGATGCCAATGATTGCTGGAGGACGAGTACAGCTTGCTGCATATTTTTCACTCTTGAAAGTACTTTTTGTTGTCCCTTCTGAATAGGAGAGGGATCATCTTTCCACTCGTCTTTTAAGAGTTCTTCCTCGAGCATTCCGTTTAATTGTTTACCAACTGCAACCTGCTCATTCAATCCTTTGATACGGTCTCTAGCAATGTCTTTTAATTGATGAAGCATAACCGTATCTTCTTCCAAACGATCTTTGCCGTGAAGTAGCGCTTCAATTATCGTTTCAACTTCTGATTCAATTGATTGGTATTTTCTAGCATACTTCTCAGCTGGACTTTTTCGAATGATTTTTGTTAAGAATTGTTTGACCTTTCCTTGTTGTAAGTAATTTGGTTCTAATTCAGATACAACATCTTTTAATTTTGAAAGCTGATCAGGCAACTCATGATTAGGATCGTTCATCATATCACTAACGGGGCGTTTTAAAGCTTCTAGAGATTCACCTGCTTTTTCCTGTTCACGAGCACCTAATTTGCCGATTGAGTTTAGCACTTGATCCAAGCTTTCTTGTGAACGAATTTTATCTACGTATTCTGTTGCTGCGTTTTCATTAGAGTTTTCTGGATTTTGATTCATTGAAGTTGCGGCTTCTGTGTCGTTATTTTGATTCATATTTATTACCTCCACTTTTTAGGGGATTGATGAAATTAGAGAACATGCTCGTTGCTTATTAGCTGCATAATAAATTCAAGCTGCATAGAAACAAATTAATGAAGAGAATTTATAAATGATTTCCTCTGTTAATCTTTACGAAATATGTGATAAAAGGTTTCAATACTATGCTTCTCTTTAATTATACAGGTATTATCATATCTAAACAATTATAGATAAAGAATGATAAATATAAGTTATTATTGGCTTTATGGTACAATAGTACGATAGTACGAAATATTGATTCCACCATATAGGAATTTATGCAAACGATTGTATTGAGTTTAAATACTTTAAAAGATTGCCTTATTTTACTCGTTACTTGGAGGTATATAAAAATGATTCCATTGCTCGTTATTTTTTTAAATACAATTTTTTTCATATTTATAAATATTATTAGATTTAAATTTAACGAGAGTTACAATAAGTTTATTTTCACACTAGTTGGATGTTTTTTTACATTTGTTAATTGCTTTGTGTTAGGTTTTGAGAATGCATACTGGCTAGGATTGTTCATTTTGTTCGTGTTGTCAGCTTCCTATAAGTGGATAGGCTCACTTGTTGGTTCAACGGTATTAGTGGCACTTTATTATATATACGATTTGTACGATGGTGAGGCTTTTCTATACATAGCAGGAGGGTATTTACTATTTTCAATTGTAATTACGGGAACGTTTCAATATTTTGATCACCAAAATGAACGTTTGAATCGATGGCAAAATTTCTTTAACAAGCAGTCTAAAAATTTACATGTACTAAGAGAAGTATCATTAGCTTTACAAAGTACCTTAAAAGTAGACAAAATAATGCACATTTTTTTAACTGCTGTTACAGCAGGGTACGGACTAGGTTTTAATCGTGCATTTATTTTATTGCAAGATGGTAAGGATTCTAGTATTTTTAATGGGCGCTTAGCTATTGGGCCACTTAGTGTCGAAGAAGGGCATGTCATTTGGGAAAATGTTGTCAGCAAAAAATTGACGTTACGGGATTTTATTAAACTGCAACGAGAAGCTGAGATGAATGATGAGGAATTAAATACTATGATTCGGTCTTATCATTTTAAAATTAAGTCAAATCACCGGATATGCAACCAAGTTTTAACTGAAAAAGAACCTATTATTGTTGATGACCATTTTATTGAATCAGATGAACTGTTGCAATCCATTAAAGAAAAGTTCTCAATGAAACAGTTTGCGATAATCCCTTTGCTGACAAGAGGAAAAGTAATTGGGTTGATGATGATTGATAATTTTGTTGATCATAATGTGATCGAATTTGACGATTTAGATAATATTATGCCTCTGGCTACTCAAGGAGCAATGGCGATAGAAAATGCTATTCTCTATGAGCGATCAGAAAGCATGGCAATTGAGGATGCCCTTACAGGTTTGAAAAACAAAAGATTTCTCGACAGGATGTTTCCTCACTTACAGGAATCAGCACAATCAAATAAAACGAATTTAACGGCAATTGTATTAGATATTGACTATTTTAAAATTTTCAATGATACACATGGACATTTATTGGGTAACGATGTTCTCATTCAAATGGGTAGAATTCTATCTGAATCGGTAGATGATGACGACATTGTTTGTCGATTTGGCGGTGAAGAATTTGTTATTTTATTACCGAAAACGAACGCTATTAAGGGAGTGGAGGTTGCCGAAAAGATTCGACAATCAATTTGTAGTCATAACTTCCAAGGGGGAGAGTCACAACCACTTGGTTACGTAACTGCAAGTGTTGGAGTAGCTTCTTACCCTAACTCAACTAAAGATTGTGGGAAGCTAATTCATCTCGCTGATGAAGCTGTATATCAAGCGAAACATTTAGGTCGGAACAGAGTTATTAGTTTATAGCGGTGAGGAGAGTGATCTTGAATGATAGTTTTAGTGATTCTTTCTTGTTTTATTGTAGTAATTTGTTCTGTTATCTTTAGCCGAGTTTTTTCTGAATTTCTTATAAAATGGAAATCAGAAAGCAAGTTTGCTAAATTAAATACAGACATCCAAGATATTCATTACTCTTTTGAAGAATTAACGTATTTCGTATCCCTTCCTAATCGAAACCCGGTGATTTATCATTCTGAATTAAGTCACTTTCAAGCAAAACCTTCATACAGATCATTTATCTTTCCTGTACATGAAGGACTGATAACGACATTGCACAGAGGAAATCAAGACATAAATATCGCTTTTATGAGTGTAGATCAGTTTCGTATTCCGTTGTTGGAGCGTTGGAGGCATGAACGAAAAATCAACGAAAAAGAGTATATGGAAATGAAATCTTATGTGTTGATTCATAAATTAACGCGAGCAGCATTTATTGAAGAAGCTTATAGACAAATTAGAAGAGATGATAGAATTTTATTTGTTGAGGAACCCACTGAGGTTTTTTGAAGTTGTGAAGGATAGTAAGTGTGTAAGTATGAGGAGGACTAATGTATGTGTTTAATCGGAATAGCGTTAGGCGTGTCTGAACAATTCCCCTTTATTCTTTGTGCTAATCGCGATGAATTTTACCACAGACAAACGAAAGAGGCACATTTTTGGGATGAGAACCCATTATTACTAGCTGGAAAAGACCTAGAAAAAGGAGGTACTTGGTTAGGATTATCTGCTTCAGGAGAGTTAGCCGCATTAACAAATGTTAGAAGTGGCGAAACGTCCAAAAGTGTTTCGACTTCAAGAGGTGATATTATTGCTGCTTACTTCAATGATCGAAACAGATTTAAGCGGATATTGAAAGAGAAAGACACGTATGATGGATTTAATTTGTTGTATGGGAATATTCGTGAACTAACATATACGACAAATCAACCGTATGAAGATAAAAAGTTTAAAAAGGGAATCCACGTTTTAAGTAATGCTACACTCAATTCACCGTGGCCAAAAGCACAGAAATTAGAGGCTGATTTGCAAAAGTTACAAGCAAAGAATGAAGAGGAAATGACTCACTATTTATTTGATACCCTTTTTCAAAGAGAGCGATTTACTGACCAAGAGTTACCGAACACTGGAATAGGTATAGATCTTGAAAGGAAACTTTCTCCAATCCATATTCAAACAGATGAATATGGAACGAAAAGCAGTACAGTTATTTTGATTAATCGTCAAGGAACGGTAACATTTGTTGAAAAAACATTTGGCAGTGAGCGAAAACAAGTTACTTATCACTTTCCGGTTAAAAGATCTTAATAGCATCTGATTGAACCGAGATTTTTTGAGGGGTATGGCCGATCTTTTCCCCATCACCTTGAACTAAGACTGGATGTTCTGTTTTGACAGAAAAGCTAGATGATTGAATTTTTGTTACATATGGAAGAAATGTATGTAAGCGTAAAAATACAGTTGGCAAGACGAGTAGCAAGGTGATTACTGATAACCGATGAACGATAATTACTTCTGTTAAACCATCCTGAGGGTTAGCAGAAGGACATATCGGGATACCGCCTCCATAATAAACGGTATTGCCAATTGCTAAAAGCCATACTCGATCAAAGAATTTTTTGCTTCCATCTTGAAACGTTAATTCTGCTTTAAAAGGATGGTACTGTCGAATTAGTGTAAAAAATGTTAGTAAATACGTGAGTTTACTAAGATATATTCGGTTAAGCCATTTTTTTAAAGATGAGCTATTAGTTTTAATTGCGGTTTCAGCATCGATTCCCATTCCAGCTACAGAAAGAACCCGTTTATGATTTACCATTAGTAAATCATATGAGCTAGGCAAACCAGACGTAATTCTATGAAGGGCTTTTTTTTGATTTAATGGTATTTTTAATGCTTTTGCAAAGTCATTTGCAGATCCGGTAGGAATTAATCCAAATGGAACGTTAAAATTGTGTAATTGATTAATTGCTTCATGAAAAGTACCATCTCCGCCAACAATAATAACGCCTTGAATAGCAACTTTATTTAATGAAATGAATCTTTTTACCTGGTCCCAAAGATCTTTTTCTTGATATTTACTTGTATAGTATGGTACAAAAGATATAGATGATTCTTTGTTGTTGAAATAGTTGGGTAACTTTCGAAAATTTTTACGACCAGAGTGGGAATTTACAATGACAATATACATGACGCGGCTCCTTGTTAGATAAGGTCTAGATTTCTTCTTATTTTGTCGTTTATTGTTGTGACTGTAAATTATTATATCATCTTATGAAACTAAGAATGCTTTTATTTTAAAGGAAGAAGGGTCAATATTAATGAAATGGTTTGTTTTAACTGCAACGACGATTATTGCTATCTCTGTTTGGGGAGTTTTTTTAAATATCTTTATACAAGGAGAGGGAAATTCTGTTCATATTGCTGGAAACATCGCGGAAAAGCCGGTGGATGCTGAAAATCAGAGACACTTATTAGGAGAAGGTGAATTGATTGCTGATTTTGTCTTGCGAGACAAACCAGTTGCATTTGAAGAAACTCCTTCTAATAATGAAGGTGGTGGGTTGATAACGAATGATAGAGAAGTAATTTCTTCTACTAATTCCATCAATAATCCCTCTGATGTGAAAGAAGGCGATGGAATTGGATATGGTGAAGGGGTTTCTGTTGATGAGTTGTTAATTCAGTTTTCTAATGATGACTAAAGTATGTATTTTGTTTTAGAAGATATATGTTTATAGTAAAATGAAGTTGGAGACCTTATAATAGAGAGTACAGTCAAACTTAGGCTTATCGAAAAGACTGGCAAGCTAAAGTTGCGATTATCCTATTGCACTCAAAAACGATCATTTGATAGTATAATCACAGAGTGTGTTGATATAGCAGTCAGCTAAGGAGGGGAAACATGCTTTCTAACATTGGAATTCCAGGACTCATATTGGTGTTGGTCATAGCTCTGGTAATTTTTGGACCTAAAAAGCTCCCGGAAATTGGTCGGGCGATGGGCCAGACATTAAAAGAATTTAAGAGTTCTACGAGAGAATTAACGAAAGATGATGACGATGAAAGAGATGGTTCGGATAAGAAGGGTGACAATAAGGATAAATGATAGATGAAGAGGTGTGAGATGCTTTCATCTTGCATCTTTTTACGTTTACGTTTAGTTTAAGGGGAGACATGTCATGTCAGATGAAAACATGAACATATTAGATCATCTTGATGAATTACGAAGAAGAATCATGATTATCTTAGGAATATTTATTGCTCTTTTTATCGGTGTTTTTGTTTTTGTTAGAGATATTTATGATTGGTTCACTAAAGATTTGGATATGACGTTGGCCGTTCTTGGACCATTGGACATTATAATGATTTATTTCACATTAGCTGCCATCATTGCACTAGCTCTAACCGTTCCCGTTATCATTTTTCAAATTTGGTTATTTGTGAAACCTGCTTTAACAGATAAGGAGCAAAAGGCGACGATTATTTACATTCCAGCATCATTTGTATTATTTGTCGGGGGCCTTGCATTTGGTTATTTTGTTGTCATGCCGATTGTATTTGAGTTTTTACTTGATTTAGGAAGTGATACATTTCTCACGATGTTTACGGCGCAACACTATTTTCAATTTGTGCTTCGAATGACCGTTCCATTCAGTATTTTATTTGAGATGCCATTAGTAGTAATGTTTTTAACTAGTATTGGGATCATTACTCCAGATGGTATGAGGAAAAATCGTAAATACGCTTATTTTGCTTTAATTGTCGTTAGTGTATTAATTTCACCACCGGATTTCATTTCGGATGTGTTGGTAATTATTCCATTACTACTCTTATATGAAATTAGTATAACAATGTCGAGAATTATTTATCGGCGCAAAAAAAAGAAACAGGCACAGTCTCACGAATAATAAAATAAGCTATCTGTTTTAGCAACCTTTCCATGGTTAATTTATGGGAAGGTTGTTTTTGCCTTTGTAATATTTTGTGAACGAAATGTCCATAGCCTTTTCAACAAATTGTCAATTATTAAGCATCCATTTAACTCATCTTATAAGATAATTAAGGTGAGACAATTCGTTGTATTCTAGAAAGGTGTGATTTTAAAATGACTAAACAGACGTTTAAATATGCACACAGAATGATGTATAGTCTTGTGATAGCAGTTGGATGCGTGTTTATTTATATTAGTACTGATTACTTATCAAGCTACTTTTTCTCTAATTCACACCATTTATTTTCGATGAATGCTTTGTTTTACATGCTTTTAAGTTACTGGGTAATTATCTTTTTTGTTAGCTTACTTTTTGAACAATTTTTATTATCAATACGTGCGAAAACTATTAGTTTATTTTTTTATTTTTTCTTTTTAACTGGCGCTATACAAGGTCTTGTTCATTACGTTATGCAAACGGAAGTACTTTTTGAATCCCTGCTAATTACATCAATCTTCGTTTCTATTACGAGCGCAGCACTGATCATTAAAGGTTTTCAAAAATCTTCTAGTGAAACAAAGCCATACTTCCAACAAATTTATAGATTCTTCAATCAACGCCATCCATTTGATTGGGCAGTCCGAATTCTAGCTGGAGGAATTCTCCTTTTCATAACATATTACTTGATGAGTAGTATGATTTTTCCATTTATAGAGCCTTACTATAATCAAAAATCATTTCATTTTGGATTATATTTTGAATCGAAGAAACGCATGGCGATGGTAACTCATTCAGTCTTGATGATTCTAGGATTCATTCCAATATTCGCTTTATGGAGAGGGTCTAAGTCGTCCTTGCTATTTTGGCTTGGTTTTCCATTATTTATTGTCGTTGCCTTGCAACCATTTATTTTATACATTCATTGGCCATTAGGTTTTAGGTTTCCAATATTTATTCAGACCACGATGATTATCTATATCCAGACGATTATCCTTGTTCAATTATTATTTATTCCGACGACTGGGAATGAAGAGGATCGGTTTTCTAAATTTTTGTGGTCTAATAATAAATCTTTTGAGAGAGAGTACTATTCAGGAATAAAGGAGTAATGAAGTATAAAAATGGCAGACATAATTTCGTTGTGGCCTGTTTTTGTGGATTTCGAGGTTAATGATATAAAACAGAGAAGGGTGATGGCTTATCTCTGTTTTATCGTCATTCCTAAGAAACTAATTTTCCAAGTTATAAATATTTTCTATCGCTATTAGATTTTTGTAATGCTTCCACCGCCCGGACAATTTGTTTGACAGAGGCAGGATCTTGAGAGTCGTAGTGATCAATGTCCAAGTGCAGAATAGGACATTCTGTAAACTCTGATATCCATGTTTTATAACGTAAATATAGATCTTCCCAAAACGAAACTGGAGTCTTTATTTCCATTTCGCGTCCCCTAATATGAATTCGTTTCATGATGCTATCAAACGAACCGTCGATAAAAATTAATACGTCAGGTTTGGGGAAATAGGGCGACATGACCATCGCTTCAAACAGTGATCGGTATGTATCGTAATCGCGATCTGTCATATTCCCCTGGTCATACTGTAGCTTTGCAAAAATCCCGACATCTTCATAAATACTTCTGTCTTGTACATAACCTAGTCCATCTTCATGCATGTGCTTTTGTTGTTTATATCTTTCTGCTAAAAAATACATTTGTAGATGGAAGGACCATGTCTTAAAGTCTTTATAATAATCTTCTAAGTAGGGATTTCCATCTACTTTTTCAAAAGCAGATTTAAATCCTAATGCACCAGATAACGCATTTGTTAATGTTGATTTACCAACACCCACAGTACCTGCTAGTGTTATAAGAGAATTTGGGTGTAATTGATGATTAATACTTTCCATTTAAGCCACTCCAGTAAATTAAAATAGTGTACGTTTGTTTAGTAGCGCTGTTTTCACTTGATCAATAATTCGTTGGAAATCCTCGTCTTTTTCTATAAAATCGAGTTCATCTCCATTTAACCAAAGGACAGGAATGTGCGGGTAAACACGATGATGTTCCTTCATGAACTGATGATAGTCTGCCGAAAGTTGTTTTAGGTAATCAGGTTCGATTGATTGCTCCATGGTGCGGCCACGTTGCTTAATACGATCAAGTAGTGTCGGAAGATTAGCATGTAAATAAATAATAATATTTGGCATAGGCAAATCATTAGTTAAGATATTATAAATGCGATCGTATTTATCGAAATGTTGCTCTTTTAAAGTTTGTTTTGCAAATAAATGATTTTTAAAAATATGATAATCACTAATTACAGGATAACCTTTTGATAAATAGTGATCGTATGTATCTTCAAGTTGCTTGAATCTATTACATAGGAAAAACATCTCCGTCTGAAAACTCCATTCATGAATATCCTCATAAAACTTTGAAAGGAATGGATTTTCATCGACGATCTCTTTCAATATAGCATACTGGAAATATTCAGAGAGTTTTGTTGCTAAGGAAGTTTTTCCTACACCGATTGGGCCTTCAATAGCAATAAATGGAGCGTCAAATTGATTGCTCAACTTTATCGTTCCTCCTTTCAAAAGAATGTTGAATTCAATATAGCAACGTATAGTTTACCATATAACTTAGCAAAGGTAACGGGGGGGGGGATAGAATTCTTTTTGTATATTTATATGTAATTTAGCAAATGGAACAAATGTAAGAAATCTTCAGAAGCTTGTCGGAGTTTTGGGATATACAGTCACTAAACTTAACAGGGGTAGTAATCTATAGTAAAATAAAGTAATAGATTTTCAAGTAAATAAAGGGGTGTTCAATGTGGGTAAAAATGTGAAGATCGTAACGGATTCGACATTAGATTTATCAACAGAAGAGGTGGATAAGCTTGGTGTTACGGTCGTTCCGCTTTCAGTTACGATTAATGGAAAATCCTATCTAGATGGTGTAGATATTACTTCATCAGAGTTTATTAAACTGCTAGTTGAGTCAGAAGAAACTCCTCAAAGCTCACAACCATCAGCAGGTTCTTTTGTTGAGGTATATGATGAACTTGGTAAGGATGGAAGTTCTGTCTTGTCTATTCATATGACTAATGGAATGAGTGGTACATACGCTTCAGCTAAAACTGCTTCTGACATGACTGAGAGTGATGTGACTGTTGTCGATTCTAAATTTATTTCTGTTGCGCTAGGATTTCAAGTACGTGAAGCAGCAAAGATGGCAAATGAAGGTAAAGGACTGAAAGAAATATTGGATCGCCTTGAAATTGTGAGAAAGAATACTTCCTTGTATATTATGGTGGATACGTTGGAATATCTCGTGAAAGGTGGACGAATTGGAAGAGGGAGTGCTTTTCTAGGTTCGTTGTTAAAAATTAAACCTATCGCATCACTTGATGATGGGGTTTATACACCTGCAAAAAAAGTAAGAACGCATCTCCAAATGATTAAATTTATGAAAAATCAGTTTGAAGAAGAAGCAGCAGGTAAAATTGTAAAAGGGATTGGAATCGCACAAATAGATGCATTGGAATTAGCGAATCAAGTAAAAGATGCAATGAAGGATATCTCAGGGTTTGAGGACGTATCGATTATTGAAACAACACCGATTGTAAGTACTCATACAGGACCAGGGGCATTGGCTTTGATGTATTATTTTGATGAATAGTAAAACAGGCCATAACTTGAAAAATTATGGCCTGTTTTGTGTTGTTTAGGGAGCGATACTGACACAGATAGACGTTCGGGAAACTGTCCTCCATCTTTCTCCTTCAGTGTCCAGAATGGCACTCAATCGGGACACTCGCCTGGATTTTGGTAGAGGAGTGTCCAGAGGTTAATTTTAGACTGTTTTTTTAGATCGAATCTGTTATTATCTTATTTTCTCCACACTAACAGCACAAGCTTTGTATTCAGCAGTACCAGAAATGGGATCAAATTCATTGATAGTTAACACATTTGTTGGTACTTCCGACCAATGGAAACTCATGAATACTAGGTTAGGCTGAACTTCTTCTGTCACTTTTGTTTTAACAGTTACTTGACCTCTTCTTGAAGCGACATTGACATACTCACCGTCTTCAATGTTAAGTCGTTTAGCATCTAATGGATGTATATCTACGGTTTCTTCTAGCTGTTTTCGTTTCAATGTATCTGGATAGTATTTTGTTTGCGTATGCGTATTGTAAGGCTCAGCACGACGACCTGTCGTTAGCGTAAACGGATATTCGTCGTCAGGCATTTCGATTGGCTCTGTGTAATCTACTGGTGTAAATGGCGCTGTTTTACCTGTACCGTTATGGTGAAGTTCTTGGTGAAGAAGAGCTGTACCAGGATGATTTGAATCAGGACAAGGGTATTGCAAACTCATGTTTTCACCTAAGCGTTGGTAAGACATGCCACCAAATAAATGTGGAGCCACTTCACGAACTTCATTCCAAATCTCTTCTGAGGATTGATAATTCATCGGATAACCCATCATTGCTGCTAAGTCGCTGAGAATTTTCCAGTCATCCATTGCTTGACCAGGAGAAGGAACGGCTTTTCGGACTCTTTGAACTCTACGGTCTGTATTCGTGTAGGTCCCCTCAACTTCTGCCCAACCTTTTGCAGGAAGAACTACGTCAGCAAGGGCCGCTGTCTCGGTCATGAATAAATCTTGCACAACAAGAAAATCTAATTTTTTGAATAGCTCTGTCGTATGGTTTTTATGGACATCAGCGACAATCGGGTTCTCTCCGATGATATATAACCCTTTCATTGAACCTTCTTCCATTTTTTCTAGCATTGTTGTTTGTGTATGACCAACATTAGGAGGGATAGGAACACCCCAAGCTTCTTGCATCGGTATACGATATTCTTCACTTGTTAATGGAACGCCACCAGGAAGCAAGTTTGGTAAACATCCCATATCTCCGGCTCCTTGGACATTATTTTGTCCTCTAAGTGGCATAATTCCTGTTCCTTCACGACCGATATGGCCAGTGATAAGGGCCATGTTAGCTATATCAAATACATTGTTTACACCACAGTGATGTTCTGTAATTCCAAGGGTGTAAGCGATCATTCCCCTATCGGCTTGAGCATAAAGTTTCGCCGCTTCAATGATATCTTCTTGTGGAATGCCAGTGATTTCCTCAACAGTATCTAGTGGATACTTTGAAACGTGTTGCTTTAACTCATCAAAATGTAAGGAGGTATGTTTCACAAAATCTTTGTTATACCAGCCATTTTCGATGATGACATTCATCATGCCATTCATCAGCGCAATATCTGAACCAACTTTTAATGGGAGATGTAATTCAGCGGCTTTTGTCATGCTAATTTTTCTTGGATCAATGACGATGATTTTCAAGCCATTTTTTGTGGCTTTTTTCATCCGGTTTGAAATAATAGGATGAGCATCTGTCGTATTTGATCCGATTAAGAGAAGGACATTTGCTTTATCAATATCCATGATAGAACTCGTTGGTGCACCATTGCCAAATACAGTCGCCAGACCGGCGACAGAAGGGGCGTGTCACGTTCGGTTACAGCCGTCAATGTTGTTTGTCCCCATGACAGCTCTAGTAAATTTTTGCGTAACATAATTGACTTCGTTCGTTGCTCGGGCGCAGGCAAACATCGATAAAGCTTCTCCGCCAAATTGATTTTTAATCGACGTTAATTTTTCAGATATATAGGTTAGCGCTTCACTCCATGTTGATTTTTTAAACTCACCGTTTTTCTTAATTAAAGGCGTTGTCAAGCGATCTTCTGAATGAATATAGTGATAACCCAAGGCACCTTTGATACACGTTTGTCCTTGGTTCACAGGAGCTGCCTTGTTTCCTCTGACGCGAACAATTTGATCATCTTCTACTTCGACAATTAATCCACAACCTGTACCGCAATATGCGCAAGTTGTTTCTACTTTTGTTGTTTCGGACATAGTTAACATTCCTTTCATTGTTATGATTTATGTCAATTTTATCAAAAATAAGTTAGCGATCACTCACTTTTAATTGTAGATTCGATGAACTTTTTATAAGGATCGTGTATAGAAGTATTTGAGGAATGATCTTCGTTTCGATACAATAGAGAAATAGATAACAAGGAGAGTGACACTTTTGAAAAGATCAGGCTTAATTCTTGAAGGGGGCGGCATGAGGGGAGTCTATACCGCAGGGGTATTGGAATATCTCTTAGAAAAAGATGTTAACTTCCCAAATATTTTAGGCGTCTCAGCAGGCGCTTGTAATGCCGCTTCTTTTGTTTCTAGACAGGCAGGTCGTAACAAAGCTGTAACAATTGGTTATGCAAACCATCCAGAATATATTTCTGTTAAACGTCTCATAAGATCTGGTGAATTATTTAATATGGATTTGATTTTTAACCTAATTCCAAATATAGAAAATCCATTTGACTATAATAAATTTTTTTCATCTACACAACAGTTTTATGTTGGTGCAACTGATTGTCATACTGGAGAGACTATTTATTATGAAAAACAGGATTTAGGCGATCAGCTAATAAATAAAATTTTGCGTGCATCGTCGTCTTTACCAATGGTTGCACCTGTCGTTGAACACGATGGTCGTGCACTTCTCGATGGAGGCATTAGTGATCCTATTCCAATAGAGCAGTCGATTCGTGTTGGGAATGAAAAACATATCGTTGTTCTCACGCAATGTAAAGGGTATTTGAAAAGACCTGCGAAGCGAGGTATGTGGTATTTTACGAGGAAGTACCGAAATTATCCAGGATTAATTGAAGTCGTCAAAAACCGTTCAAATGTCTATAATCAAGCAATTGAACGAGTAGCGGAGCTTGAACAGCAAGGGAAAGCTTTTGTTTTCAGACCAGACCATTTACATGAAGTAGGACGAATTGAACGGAAAAAAGATCGCTTGGAAGCCTTGTATGATCATGGGTATAAACAAGCAGAAAAACAGTATGAAGCTATGATGGAGTTTTTAAAGGATTGACACTCAAGTTTAGGCAGTAGGCGGAATCTGATAGCAGCTACGTCGTCGCTTATTATAGGGTTTATTCTGTACCAAAATGCCGAATCCATCTGTAGGAATGTAACGATGAGGAGAATTAACGTGAACCGTGGAAAAAGCTACAGAATACTATCTGTTATTTTAATATTTGCTTTTGTTAGTTTGATCTCGAGATCGATCATATATTTAGTGATCTCTTTAACGATTGCCGTATTAATTATTGTATTGTTAAGTCGAGATGTAAAAGAAAGAGAGCGACTAAAAAAAAACAATAATGAAATGGGACGATCAATCTCGAACAAATCAGGTCACCAATCAGCTGTTTCGACATCAACATCAACGATGATATTTCCGATATTGTTATTTATAGTTGGAGCAATATTGGTGATTTTTGGGTTTAATGGATACTTTGAAGTGGAAGGGGTTTTTCATCGATTAGGTTGGATGGAAAATGAACACTTTGTATTTCTCGTGTTTTTAATTGGAGGTATTGTCTTGTCTCTCTATGGTTTCACTACAATCCTAAAAAAATGGTTAAGCTAAGAAGAGCAGGATAAGCTTTCTTTTTAGCATTTGTCAATCTAATATTATTTAAGATACAATAGTATTTAGAGTGACGAAATATATAATAGGAAGTGTATGTGATCAATGATGGCTAATCGTAATTTGCTGATCATGTGGATAGCAAATTTTTTTGTAGCAGCAAGTGCGACCATGGTTCTGCCTTTTTTATCAATATATATAGAAACGTTCGGTTCTTTTTCTGAGGCTTATGTTCAACGTTGGTCTGGCTTCATTTTTGGAATTACTTTTTTGATCGCTTTTTTTGTTTCTCCTTTATGGGGGAGATTTGGTGATAAGTTTGGCAGGAAAAAAATACTATTAATAACTGGCTATGGGATAGCTATTTCTATTTTTTTAATGAGCTATGTGGAAACAGTAGCTGGGTTATTTTTGTTAAGAATGTTTATGGGTATTGTGACAGGTTTTATACCAACATCTATGGCATTGATTTCAGCCCAAACGAAAAAAGAAATTGCAGGAAAAGTGTTGGGGACGTTACAAATGGGAACTGTTTCCGGTGGGTTATTTGGTCCACTTATTGGAGGGTTATTAGCTGATTCGGTTGGATTTACTTATACATTTTTTATCACAGGAATTGTTATAACAATCGCAACAACGCTTGTATTGTTTGCTATAAAAGAAGTGAAAGTTCAAGTAGATGAAGGTCCTAAACAAGCGAAACAAACGATGAAAGAAGTGGTTCAACATATTGCTGCTGATCGGATTCTTGTAATGACTATGATAATTTCATTGATTGTACAAACAGCAAATTTCAGTATTCAACCACAATTAGCTCTCTACGTTGGTCAATTAATCACTGCTGAGAATATTGCTTTTTTGGCAGGATTAGCTTTTTCGGTTACCGGCCTTGGAAATCTTGTTGCAACAAGATTTTGGGGGATTCAAGGTGATCGGATTGGTCACGAAAAAATCCTACTAATATGTCTAATAATGGCTGGTATTTTCTTTATTCCACAAGCTTTTGTTACGAACATTTGGCAATTGGTTGGATTAAGGTTTATGTTTGGGATGGCGATCGGGGGAATTATTCCATGTGTCACTGCGTATATTCGTCTTGCTGTGCCACTTTCGATGCAAGGGGAAGTATTAGGATACAATCAAAGTTTTCGGTTTCTCGGAAACGTTATAGGACCGGTCGCTGGAGGAGTTGTTGCTGGACTTTGGGGAATTTCATCTGTCTTCTACATGTCTTCATTTTTATTTTTTATTGCTGCATTAATGTTTTATATCGTTCTACGAGTAACTAAAAGTAATGCACAGAAAATAGAAGTTTAGTAATCTTCTTATAACGGGCATAAAAGTAATGACGATTGCTCTGAAACCAAGTAAAGGGGTAATGAACTCATGGTATTGACTGCTAAAGAGAAAAAAATGTTGATTCGCATTTTGAAGAAAGAAAAGAGAAGAGTGTTCGGGGGAAAGGAGCAGAAACAAGACGTTGATCAGTTATTAGATAAAATGGAACAAAGCTTTAGAAATGAAAAAGTAAACACAGTGAAACCAACGAAATTATAGCGGAATTCTTATATATTTGCGGGTTAGTATATGTAGCTAACAATTTTAATTAAGCATGGAAAATATTCTTTAACTTTTTTAAGTTAAAGAATATTTTCTTAATTTTATAGGAGAACCTAGGGGGGGAAGATGATATACTCTTGTGGCGCCTAGGAGAAAAACGAAGTCATATAGCAATCTCCCTACCTTATAAACAAACCTATCTATTGTTTTAAATGCTCGGATTGTTTATTAGAAACTAAGTATGTTAACAGGCCCGTATTTGATCCAACTCCGCTATTTTTGTCACAAATTTGTTAAAAAGAAACGATGAATTTGTGAAGTTTGTAACAAACTACTTTTTGAAAATGAAAAAAACCTTTAAAATCATAAGTAGATTATTAGATATAAGAAACATTATGATTTCGAAAGGTGGTTTATTAAAATGAAACAAAAAAATCGTTGGTTAATTGCTTTATCTGCAGTAGCAATACATTTATCTATCGGCTCAGCCTATGCTTATAGTGTGTTTCAAAATCCAATAGCAAATCAGTTGGGATGGGAGAAGACACAAGTGGCATTAGCCTTTACAATAGCGATCTTTTTCTTAGGTATTTCAGCTGCATTCTTTGGTCCATTTGTGGAAAAAAAAGGTCCTCGTAAAGCAGCTTTGTTAGCAGCTATTTTCTTTTCAACGGGTTTAATTGGATCTGGGGTAGCCATTGCCGTTGAGTCTGTAGTTTTGTTTCTGTTATTTTACGGTGCTATCGGTGGTATGGGGTTAGGATTAGGCTATATATCACCTGTATCAACTTTAGTAAAGTGGTTCCCAGATCGCCGTGGACTTGCGACAGGAATGGCTGTATTTGGATTTGGAGCAGGTGCTTTAATTTCTGGACCTGTTGCGGCAAATTTAATTGAAGTAGTTGGAATATCAGCTACATTTTTTATATTGGGAACGATATTTTTCGTGCTTATGGTATCAGGTGCGTTGTATATTGAAAGACCACCGAAAGACTGGAAACCGAAAGCGATGACTGAAAAACAAGAGCAACAAAAAAAGCCTGCGAAAGAAGATTTAGCTCAATTAACTGCAAAAGAAGCAGTTAGAACAAAGCGTTTCTGGATGCTTTGGGTGATGATGTTTATCAATATTTCTGTCGGAATCATGTTAATATCGGTCGCTTCTCCAATGGCTCAAGAAAAAGTTGGCATGACGGCGATTGCTGCAGCGAGTATGGTTGGAATAATGGGACTATTTAATGGTGGCGGTCGAATTATTTGGGCATCTGCATCTGATTATATTGGTCGGGCAAGAGTATATATGATTTTCTTTGGAATTAATTTAGTTGCTTTTTTAATTCTACCGATGACATCCAACGTTATTTTATTCCAAATACTGATATTAGCCGTTATTTCTATTTACGGTGGAGGGTTTGCTGCTTTACCGGCATTTATTGGTGACTTATTTGGAACGAAGGAATTAGGAGCGATTCACGGATTATTATTAACGTCATGGTCGATGGCGGGTGTGGTTGGTCCAATGGTTGTTTCGTATGTGAGAGCAACCACGGCAAGCTATGATTTAACCTTCTATATTTTTGCAGGATTATTAGTTATTGCATTCACTACTTCGATCTTTATGATTAGAAATATCAAGCAAGTAACAGAAGAAAAGAAAGTGAAGTCAGTCAAAACGCAATATGCTTGATGAAGAAAGTATTTCGCTTACTAAAGCGAGGTGCTTTCTTCTTTTATGTTAGCAAAATTCATTGTATACTATTTAATGGTTAATAAGAAAAATGTTTGGTGAATGGAGATGGAGGTAGCGGAAATGAAAGCATTGTGGAATATTATTATAAATAACCATATAAAAACAGTGATTGTATTAACTTTAGTTGTAAATTTATTGATTGTTCTGTTATCCTTTTTACCTGGTTACGGAGGAGAACTTCCAGTTTGGATTAGCCGACTTCCTTTAGTAAATGCAATATTAAATTCATTTACATTTATGTTTTTGTTCTTTGCGTTAATCGCAATATTGAAGAAAAATATTACTGTGCATAAAAGGTTCATTTATTCGGCTTTTACAACAACAAGCTTATTTCTGATTTCTTACGTGACGTTTCATTTCATGGCGGAGTCGACTCCATATGGAGGAACTGGGGCAATTGTAGGGTTTTACTATTTTATTTTAATTACGCATATAATTTTAGCAGTTGTGATTGTTCCTTTAGCATTAATGAGTTTTTTCACTGGATACAAAGATATGAGACCGACACACCGCAAATGGGTGCGTTGGACTATGCCATTATGGCTATACGTTAGTGCGACAGGGGTATTGGTGTATGTAATGATTTCACCGTATTATACATTTTAACGAAAGTCCAATTATAATATAAAAGAACCGGCGGAAATCTCTTGGTTTTTCATAACGAGTTCAATTATTTATCGAAAACATTAATAATATTGCTTAAAATGTCTATCAAATTACATGTTAATTTGGTAGATGTTTTTTATTGATTTGGGCTATATCTTTCATAATAATTTGCATTTTCTTTTCCTAAATAATTAATTCTCATATCTTTTTTTCTTTTGCGCATCATAATAGAAAGAATGTCGCTTAAGAGAGAGGAAGTCGATGTATGAGAGCCATTTATCGTTTAGCCTTGTTAAGTAGTATAGTGCTGATTGTCGTATTAGCTGTTTGGTATAGGTCAGAACATTTAAACAGAATTGCCTATCCAGATCTACAAACTTCTGATCAGCAACAGGCATTTAATGAGCAACAAGCAGAAGATTTGGTCATGACAATAGAACTCTTTTTATCACAAGTGAAACTTGATTTACTTCATTGGGAAGAATCGTTAACTAACAATCAAAATGAAGCAGCCTGGATCGAAGAGGAGTTAAATAATCATGCTCATATTGATGGGTTTGCTAGTTATGAACTGCCATCAGAAACATTAATATATGAACATGGTTCGCTACCAGAAGACAGCATTGATAAATTCCAACGCCAATCAACAAGTGGCGACCAATGGTTATACTCAGAACCTTATACTTCTCGCGGCACTAAAAAGATGGTAGTCGGATTGGAGAATGATGACGAATTTTTTATATCAGAAGTTGATTTAAGTTTTGTTGAACATTACGTCAAAGAACTAGCATCCTTATCTGATAATAATGGAAATTTCTTTATTGGAAATTCTGGTCTCGATTTATCTTTTTCTGAAAGTGAAGCAACTGTTGATGAATTATCGGCAAGAAGAAAAATACCAGAATTAAAATGGGACCTATATTTGTCATCAGAATTAGAAAATACTACAAAAGAGGAAATGAAAAAAGGCGAGGTAGTTGTAGTGTTAGCTGAAGAAGTAGAGCCCGAAAAGTGGGCTGAAGATCATGATGTGTTCCTTTTGGATCAAATGGGTAAGACGGTCGTTGTCCGTGATTTAACGAAAGAGGCTGATGAAATGATGAATCAATGGGATCATGACCCTTCTGTTAAATATATGGAACCTAATTATAACTTTAAGAAACAAACAAGTAATAAAGCAAGTACTTCATCCAAGCCTATAGATCTACCCAACGATGAATTATATGATTTTTATCAATGGAATTTAAAGCAGATGAACTTAGAAGGTGTGTGGAATGAAACACAAGGGAGTGAGGGTGTTCCCGTCGCAATTGTTGATAGTGGCATAGATCCAGAGCATCGTGATTTGCAAGAGAGAGTAGTTAAAGGCTACAATGCATTTGAAAATAATGAGTCCTATTTTGACGATAATGGACACGGGACTCATGTTGCAGGGATATTTGGCGCCGTGACTAATAATGAGGATGGTATCGCTGGGGTTACTTGGAACGCCCCCATATTGGCAGTGAAAGTCTTAGATGATGAAGCGATTGGAAATTCATTCTCAATCGCCGAAGGGATCTATTGGGCAACAGACAATGGCGCGAAGGTCATCAACTTGAGCTTAGGGGATGAACACGACTCGGAAGTGATGTATGAAGCTATTAGGTACGCTTATGATAATGATGTTGTGCTAATAGCAGCAACAGGTAATGACAATGTAGAAACTCCTATGTACCCAGCGGCTTATGATGAAGTACTAGCAGTCGGATCAACGAATCAAAACCGCGAGAGAAGTTTTTTTTCAAATTTTGGTGATCATACGGATGTAACCGCACCAGGAGAACATATACCAAGTACTTTTCCTGGAGGCCAGTATGTAATGATGAGTGGAACTTCGATGTCAGCTCCACATGTTGCTGGAATTGCTTCTTTGATCCGATCTCAAGATGAAGACCTGACAAATGAAGATGTCTATGAAAAAATTCGCGTGACCGCAGATGATATCGGCCCAGCTGGGTTTGATCGGTATCACGGCTATGGAATGATCAATGCTAGTGAAGCGATGAACTGGTGAACTTCAACTATTCCTCATTTTGAAGAGCTTGATATTGAATGATCAATTCATCAAGCTCTTTTGATCGTTCTAACGTCAAATCAGATGTTAAACCATGAATAATAACACATTCAATTAATTGCTTTCGTTTCGATTCAATAGATAATAGACTGACCATGTTAACAACAGCCCCTTTAAAGTTTGATGGAGATAGTACAATTATTAAACATAATTCGACGGAAATAAACCCATTCTTCTATAAATGTCAAAAAAAACTAATAAATCTTAAAATACGACAATTGCTAGATTTAAAACATTATTGATAAAACGCTTCCCTATTCAAGTTAGCTGAGCTAAAATAGAGTGGAAACATTACTGGAAGGGGATGAAAAGATGGCAACATTAAAAGCCGTCCTATTTGATTTAGATGGTGTCATTGTAGATACGGCTAAACACCATTTTAAAGCGTGGAAACAATTAGCAAACGAATTAGGATTTGATTTTACCGAAGATGACAACGAACGTTTAAAAGGCGTAAGTAGAATGGACTCATTAAATATTTTACTCGAGATTGGTAATTTGGTTAAAAATGATAAGGAAAAAGAGGAACTCGCAGCACGTAAAAATGAACGGTATGTAAAATCTATCTCGAAAATGGATGAATCGGAAATTCTTCCAGGTGTGCAAGCATTTCTTACTGAATTAAAAGATAATAATATTCCTTTTGCATTAGGTTCAGCGAGTAAAAATGCACCGATAATTCTTAAGAAAATTGGATTATATGACCAATTTAATGCTATTATAGATGGTAATTCGATATCAAATGCGAAACCTGACCCAGAAGTATTTTTGTTGGGAGCAGAAGAACTTTCAGTAAACGCTGAAAATTGTGTCGTGTTTGAAGATGCACAATCAGGAATTGAAGCAGGAAAAGCAGCAGGAATGTACGTTGTGGCTGTAGGAAATCCAAATATTTTAAAAGGAGCTAATGATTATATTAATTCGATGGAACAGATGTCAATAGAGCGTCTGTCGTAGTAAATTTTTTTCATACGAAGTGCAACCGATTGCGCAAATGAAAATATTTAAAATAGGAGGAGATTAATATGAAACCGTATTTGAAAGAACACGAGTGGTCAATTATAGAAGAAGGGTTTAATCCCGAAAACCACGAAATTTCAGAAAGTGTATTCAGTCTAGGTAATGGTCATATGGGGCAAAGAGCAAACTTTGAAGAAACATATACTGGTTCTTCGCTTCAAGGTAGTTACATGGCAGGCGTATATTATCCGGATAAAACAAGAGTCGGTTGGTGGAAGAACGGTTATCCTGAAAATTTTGCAAAAGTTTTAAATTCAATAAACTGGATTGGATTACAAATTGTTATCGATGGAGAAGACCTCGATTTAAATAAGGCGGTAGTTAGTGACTTCGTTCGTGAACTGAATATGAAAGAAGGAAACTTAACACGTTCTTTCGAAGCAGAACTTCGTGAAGGAAAAAGAATAAGGGTGCAAGCAACTCGTTTTGTCAGTATTGTTGATAAAGAAATAGGAGCGATAAAATACGATATTACCCCTTTGAATTTTGATGGAACTTTGCAGGTCACCTCATATCTTGACGGTGACGTAAGAAACCAAGATGCGAATTACGACGAGAAATTTTGGGACCCTATCGATTCTTCGTTGAGTAAAGACAGAGCTTCTCTATCTGTCAAAACAAAAAAATTAAATTTTCAATTTTGTTCAACGATAGAAACACAAATTTTCAAAGCGGATAAACAGCTTGATGTAGAAGGAATAGGTATAGAAGAAATCAAATATGCTGGGCTAACTTACAAAGCGCCACTTGTAAAAAACGAAAAAACAACCATTTATAAATATGCGGCAAATGTAACGAATCGTGATCACGATGAGAACCAGCTTGAAATTATCTCAGGAAAAGAACTAGATAAAGCTGTTGCCAAAGGCTTCAAACAATTAAAAAAAGAACAAGCGTCTGCTTGGAAAGAGAAGTGGCTAAACAGTGATATTGTCATAGAAGGAGATGTTGCTGCACAGCAAGGCATTCGTTTCAATATATATCAATTGAATCAAACATATTCTGGTGAAGATGCTCGTCTCAACATCGGTCCTAAAGGCTTTACCGGTGAAAAATATGGAGGAAGCACTTATTGGGATACGGAGGCTTACTGTTTACCGTTTTATTTAGCAACAGCTGAGGAAAGAATCTCAAGAAACCTACTTATTTATCGGTATAACCATTTAGAAAAAGCGAAAGAAAACGCTCGTAAGCTAGGATTTGAAAAAGGTGCACTTTATCCAATGGTGACGATGAACGGGGAAGAATCTCATAATGAATGGGAAATTACATTTGAAGAAATTCATCGAAATGGTGCGATTGCATATGGGATCTATAACTATGTGAATTACACTGGAGATAAAGCTTATCTTGGTGAATATGGTGTTGAAGTATTAGTAGAGATTTCTCGTTTTTGGGAAGAGCGTGTAAATTACGTTCCGCAAAAAGATGTGTATATGATGCTAGGTGTGACTGGACCGAACGAATACGAGAATAATGTACACAACAATTGGTACACAAATCGTATTGCTAGTTGGACATTGGAATACACTCTCTACGTTCTTGACTATTTGAAAGACTCGGATAATAAATTATATCAGCAGTGGATTGACAAGTTGAAACTAAACGAAAAAGAAATGAAAAAATGGCTCGATATCATTGACAAAATGTATTATCCAGAGGACAAAAAGCTAGGTGTCATCTTGCAACAAGATAATTTCTTAGACAAAGAGATATTACCTGTGGCAGATTTGGATTCTAAGCATCTCCCATTAAATCAAAACTGGTCATGGGATCGGATTTTACGCTCCTGTTTTATTAAACAAGCAGATGTCTTGCAAGGGCTTTATTTCTTAAATCATGAGTTTGATATAGAGACAAAAAAACGTAATTTTGATTTTTACGAGCCAATGACAGTTCATGAATCGTCTCTATCACCTTGTGTTCATGCTATTTTAGCTTGTGAACTAGGTTATAAGGATAAAGCATATGACATGTATTTACGGACAGCACGCCTTGATTTAGACAATTACAATAATGACACAGAAGATGGCTGTCACACGACGAGTATGGCAGGAACATGGATGTCTGTTGTTCAAGGTTTTGGCGGAATGAAAATTACCAACGATCAGTTTGTGTTAAATCCATTCATTCCAAGTCAGTGGACATCGTTCTCATTTAAAGTACTGTTCCGTGGAGCACGTTTAATGATTCGAGTCGATCAGGAAGAAGTAACGGTTACAAACGAATCAGCATTATCTTTAGATGTTGTGATTCATGGAGAAAAAATCCTTCTAAAGGGCAATAAAGCGATTACGGTTACTCACTAACATAAAATGAAGTTTAAAAAGCATCTCAATTGGGGTGCTTTTTTGTTCCGGAATTTTAAAAGCCGGACTTTTCTGATGAAGAATCATCTTTTTCTATTGTGAAAAGAAGATGGAAGGTCAGCTCGATGTATTCTACGAGAAACTTCATGATTAAATCCCACTTCTGCAGTAAAAATGTGAGACATTCCATTTATTTCAGCTAAACGCTATCATTTGGTCATTTTTTGAAAAGTATCTAACAATCTACTAACGACATAACACACGCAATTTATTACGATAAAAAAAGTAGTTTCATTTATTAAAAAAAGGAGGGTGTACATTTATGAAAAAAATAATTGTCATGAGTGCGTTAATGGGAATGTTTCTATTGGTTTTACAAGAGGAAGTTTCTGCCTCTTCCTATGAAGTGAGAAGTGGCGATAGTCTTTGGACAATCAGCCAAAAATACGGTGTTACAATTGAGGGGTTAAAACGTCAAAATAACCTATCTCATAATGAAATTAGACCAGGACAAGCATTAATAATTCCAAACAAGGGAGTATCGCATCATACGGTTCAGAGAGGAGAAACCCTCTGGATTATCGCAAATCATCATGCTGTAACTGTCTCTCAGTTGAGAAATTGGAACGGAATTTCTGGTTCGTTGATTTATCCAGGTCAGACGCTTACGATATCAGAGAGCAATCAGGTGAATAATGTTGGAGAAGTTAATGGTTACAGTGAAGCTGAGGGGGAAGTATTAGCTCGACTAGTAGAAGCTGAGGCAAAAAGTGAATCGTATGAAGGGAAAGTGGCTGTTGCTTCAGTTGTATTAAATAGAGTGAATCATAACGGTTTTCCATCAAGCATCTTTCATGTGATTTATGAAACGTACGATTCTGGAAGTATATATGCATTTGAGCCTGTTCAAAATGGGACAATTCGTGGATATGCAAGTTCAGATTCAATCCAAGCGGTGGAAGAAGCTATGAAGGGGTATGATCCTACAAATGGTGCCATTTATTTTTTCAATCCAGATACAGCAACATCGGAATGGGTTAATAACCTAACGATTAGTCAACGTATTGGAAATCACGTTTTTGCAAAATAAACATAAGTGTAAAATACAAGGTACTTACAAAGTAGGAACTAACCTATATTTTGAACCAAAAAACCCTCGACAACTTGAGGGTCTTTTGATTAATCAATATTAATCTGTTTTGTAACTTAAGTTATTTTATCATGACTGTAGAATTTCTCTAAATGTCAGTTCAGGAGGTACTCTTATTAAGCATCATCCATCGTTGATAAATCGCCGGCCGGTTCATCTAATTCCCAAGCTTTCAGAACACGGCGCATGATTTTTCCACTTCTTGTTTTAGGAAGTTTATCTTTAAATTCAATTTCTTTTGGAACAGCATGAGCAGATAATTCAGATTTAATAAAATGCTTAATTTCAGCTTTTAATTCATCTGTATGCTCATAACCTATATTTAGAGCAATAAACGCTTTGATAATGTGGCCGCGTATTTCATCGGGTTTTCCTATGACACCTGCTTCTGCTACCGCAGGGTGTTCTACAAGTTTGCTTTCAATTTCAAATGGTCCAACGCGCTCTCCAGCTGTCATGATTAAATCATCATTACGTCCTTGGAAGAAGAAGTAACCATCGTCATCCATATAAGCAGTATCCCCGGAAACATACCAACCAGGGATGGAAAAATATTCTTGAAATTTCGTATCATTCTTCCAAATTTTCCTCATCTGTGCTGGCCATCCTGCCTGAATCGCCAAGTTACCCATCTCATATGGTGGGAGTTCTTTTCCTTCATTATCAATAATAGCAGCATGGATACCAGGAAAGGCTTTTCCCATCGAACCTGGTTTGATCGGTTCGCTTAAATAGTTACAAATGAGCATAGCTCCAGTTTCGGTCATCCACCACGTGTCGTGGATGCGGTGGTGAAAGACTTCCCAGCCCCAACGAACAACTTCAGGATTCAATGGTTCTCCGACACTTAAAATATGACGCAAACAGCTTAAGTCATATTTAGCGAGGACTTCTTTTGGCGCGGCCATCAACATACGGAAAGCAGTTGGTGCACTATACCAAACGGAGACATTATTTTTCTCAACCGTTGCGTACCAGTCATCAGGAGAGAATCGGCCTCCACGAATAACATTTGTCACTCCGTTTAACCAAGGTCCAAAAATACCGTAGGATGTTCCAGTAACCCATCCAGGGTCAGCGGTGCACCAGTAAATATCATCGTCTCGTAGATCGAGAACCCATTTAGCTGTTTGATAATGTTGGATCATTGCGTTGTGAACATGTAAAACCCCTTTAGGTTTACCAGTTGAACCTGAAGTATAATGAAGGATCATTCCATCTTCTAAATCTACCCACTCCATCGCTGAATCATCATTTGGAGACGTTTCCATTTCTTCGTAATAAGAATAGAAAGGGCCATCTTTTTGCACGTTTTCTCCTACAAGAATTATCTTCTCCAAATGTGGAAGCTCTTCATGCGGAATACGAGATACGAGTTCAGGAGTTGTTACGATTACTTTCGCTTCGCTGTCTTCAAGTCGACTTCGAACGGCTTCTTTCATAAATGCTTCAAATAAAGGGCCGACAACTGCTCCCATTTTAATAGCGCCGAGGAGTGCTACATATAATTCAGGAGATCTAGGCATGAAGATAAAAACACGATCACCTTTTTCTATTTCTAGTCTTCGAAACATATGAGCTGCTTGATTGGTTTCTGTTTGTAGCTGTTTAAATGTGTATGATTCATCTCTTGCAGCATCTGAATATAACAGTGCTACTTTTTCGCCGTTCCCATTTACAACATGGCGATCGATGCATTCATAAGCTGCGTTGACATTTCCAGTCTTAGACCAACTAAATACACTTTTTACGTCGTCCCATTTAAATGTATCTTTCGCTTCTTGATAATTTTTTAACTGATAAGTTTCTTGTTTTGGTTGTAATATTTCCATACATTCCACCTCCACTTAATCTAAGGCTACCCTATAAAAATAAATCTTGTCGTGTTATTTACATCAGTGCAGCCACAATATTCTCTTGAAATGAAATTTTCATTTAACTGAATCAATTTCATAATTCACCTTTTTAAAAATTCAAAGACCTGCAGAATTTTAATAATGTCGTTTTTAAAAATTTCTTTAAGCAGCTTGTTGCTGATTTAACAGTAAATTGATACGATCACTTGCTAATTTTGATGCATTATAAATAAGCGTGACGATGTCAAAATGAACTTTTGCGCGTTTTCCCGTTCGATAACGTACATTGTCTAGTTGATAATATTCCTTTAGATAAGCATTGACGCGTTCTACTGCTGAGCGGCGTTTGGATAGATGTTTCCATGCTTTTGAACCACGTGCTGGTGCTGTATATTTTCGGAGGTCTGTCGTGATTTTTACTTTATAAACCTTTTGGCAAATGCCTTCGTTAGCTAAAGGACAGTCGCTACATTCTTTTGGACTTGTGTATTTCAACGTTTCATACTTGGCATCAAAACTATCATAACGATAGGAATGTTCCCTAAAACAGGTTGGGGCAAAGTGTTTATCAAACCCGATGGGTTCTGCTTCATTTTTCTTATTATAAGCAATCACAGATTGGTTTCCCATTCGATGAACTTGTTCATAAATAGGGGCGTAGTCATAGCCTGCGTCCATTGTCTGGTAGGCCAAAGAAGGCAAGGATAGGCATTCATCCACTCCCTTTAATAAAGGAATAGCTGCTTTTCCATCATTCAAACTGCCAGAAGAAAAAAGGGACTGTAAAATGTATTGACTGGATGTACCAACAGCTAAGTGACCTTTGTAGCCGTACCAAAAGACATTTTTTCCTTCGCTGTTCTTCTTTACACCCCATTTAGGGTCTTGAGGAACTTCCGAACGTAACTCATGTAAAGGAACATCCAACTGAGCTTCTATTTTCTTTTCGAAAAGTGGAAGATTTGCTTCCTTTTCTGCTTGTTCCATCAGCCATTGTTCTCGCTCGTCTTTACGTTTGCGCCCACGCTTGTTAGGTTCTGCTTTTGGCTTTTCTTCTTTTGGTGGTGCTTGATCACGTGCTTCAAAATGGGTGGCGTCAATAGCGACCGTGTCATCCATAATAAAGCCTTCCGCCATGGCTTGAAGAACAACTTTCTCTTGTGATTCCTCTAAAACAATAGAGTCATCCAGTTTCGTTATAAGTCGTGAATAGGCAGCTTCAGAGGGAGTATTGTCAGACACAAGAAAACCACAATTCAACTTAAATATAAAGTCATCATTCAAACGTTTTATTAAGTCCTTCATCGTTGGAATGCGCTCAACGATTCGTACAAACATAGAAATAACCATTGCCGCATAATTCAGCTCTACGGGTGCACCAAGTCGGGATTTTTTGGTTATTTCATCGTGGATCGCATCTAAATCTATCGCTGAAATAATCGATTCATAACGTTGGGTAGGTTCCATCTCATATAAGTCTTGAATGCTAAATAAGCTCGTTTGTCGTATAATGGCCATAGGGAGTATTTCCTCCAGTCTTTTTGGTTGTTTTGGTCAACCACCATTATACAGGACTTGGGGAGGTACTTCCTTTTTTGTGTCTCAAACTCCTTGGGACGCAAGGGCTCTAAATTATGAAATTCACTCAACTAATCTTTTAAAAAAAGATATATAAATATCATATACTTAATATTTCGAAATTTCAAACAGTACTTACTGTGATAATACTTAAAATTAAGAAATGAGGCTTCCATCTTGATTTTTAATGCAAAGAAAAGTATTTTAAAACCATAAGGAGTGATAGTAGATGGATTTAATAACGATACTTATTCTTATTGTTATAGGAATAGTCTTGTTGAGAGTCGTTGGGGCGATTTTTCGGATTGTCATAACAGTAGGTTTAATCTTACTAATTATTTATGTTATTCAGCAAGTGGTCACTGTAAATATGATACTTCTTTGATAAATGCAGCCTCGAACGATTAGAATACATTATGAAGTAATAACTAGTGTTATGTTGTAGATTTTCGATTTATGATTTTATTTTGTTAATAAAAAAAGGAGGAATTATCATGGATTATCGCGTGGAAAAGGATACATTAGGTGAAGTAAAGGTACCTGTAGATAAATGGTGGGGAGCGCAAACACAACGTAGCTTGGATAATTTTAAAATTGGTACAGAAAAGATGCCAAAAGAAGTAGTTGAGGCGTTTACGATATTGAAAGAAGCAACAGCTGCTGCAAATTTCCGCTTAAAAAATATGGATGAAGTAAAAGCAAAGACAATCCAAGAGGTGTGTCAGGAATTAAGAGAAGAAGGTACATACGAACACTTCCCGTTAGTCGTTTGGCAAACAGGCAGTGGAACACAATCTAATATGAATATGAATGAAGTCGTCGCTTTTCGAGGGAACGAAAGATTAGCTAAATCGGAAAGTGGCATAAGCATTCACCCAAATGATGACGTGAATCGTTCACAAAGTTCGAATGATACTTTCCCAACAGCGATGCATATTGCTGCATTACAAGATGTTCATAAAAGACTCTTGCCGGCATTAAAACGACTCAAAAAGACAATAGATCAAAAGTCAAAGGCATTTGAGGATGTTATTAAAATTGGTCGAACTCATCTGCAAGATGCGACACCATTGACATTAGGACAAGAAATGAGTGGTTGGTCTTACATGCTCGAAAGATCAGAACAAATGATTGAGCAATCAGCAGATCAACTACGCCACTTAGCTATTGGCGGTACCGCAGTAGGTACTGGAATAAATGCTCATCCAAAATTTGGTGAGTACACTGCCGAAGAAATTAGTCGTATTACAGGTGTATCTTTTGATTCGTCTGATAATAAGTTTCATGCTCTAACGAGTCATGATGAACTCATCTATGCACATGGAGCGATAAAAGGACTTGCTGCTGATTTGATGAAGATTGCTAACGATGTACGTTGGTTATCAAGTGGCCCACGTTCAGGTATTGGTGAAATTTCTATTCCTGCAAATGAACCAGGTAGTTCCATCATGCCTGGGAAAGTAAACCCTACCCAATCTGAAGCATTAACGATGGCAGTTTCACAAGTGTTTGGAAATGATGCTACGATTGGATTTGCCGGAAGCCAAGGAAACTTCGAACTTAATGTATTTAAACCTGTCATCATTTATAATTTCCTTCAGTCTGTTAGGTTGTTAAGTGATGCGATGGATTCGTTCAATGATAAATGTGTCGTGGGTATCGAAGTCAATGAAGAAGTTATCGAAAAGCATGTGAAAAACTCACTAATGCTTGTAACAGCTTTAAACCCATATATCGGTTATGAAAAATCAGCAATCATAGCAAAAACAGCCTTTCAAAATAATTCGACACTAAAAGAAACAGCTGTTGAACTCGGATTTTTAACAGAAAAAGAATTTGATGAATATATTAATCTTGAAAAAATGGTTCGACCAACGACAGACTAGATTACAGAGACACCAAGAAAGGAAGGGCATCAATGAAAGTTGTTGATCTACATTGTGACGCATTATTAAAACTGCAAGAGGATCGCACGCGTTCGTTTACAAATCATCCAGACTTAAATGTAAATGTGAAACGTCTCGTTCAAGGGGATGTCGCTTTGCAAGTATTTGCTGTTTATATTGATCCAGATATTCCAAGTGACAAAAAATTTCAATTAGCATTAGAGCAAATTGATTTATTTCATACGAAAGTTGTCGACGAACATAGTCAGATGAAAAAGATAAGCAATTGGCAAGATATTCATCAACTAAAAAAAGGTGAAATTGGTGCAATGCTCTCCTTGGAAGGTGCCGATGCTTTTGGGAATGATCTAACTAAACTACGAACGTTTTACCGTTTAGGCGTTAAATCACTTGGCCTAACCTGGAACAATGCCAATTTATGCGCGGATGGTGTTGGTGAACCACGAGGTGGGGGGTTAACACGACTAGGTTTTGACGTTGTTGCAATGAATAATGATCACCATATCTGGACCGATGTTTCTCACCTTTCAGTTAAATCATTTTGGGATGTGTTGAATAAAGCCGACTACCCGATCGCAACTCATTCAAATTCGAAGACGATTTGTAATCATCGGCGAAACTTGGATGATGTTCAAGCTAAAGCAGTTTTTCGCAAAAATGGGTTTATTGGAATGGTTTTCAGTCCAGAATTTGTTAATGGAACGGAAGCGGCTACGATCGATGATCTCATCAAGCATATTGATTATTTCTGTTCGATTGGTGGAGTTAACCACATTGCTTTAGGTTCTGATTTTGACGGGCTGACAACGTTAGTAACAGGTTTGGAGCATAGTGGAAAATATCAAGTTCTGATTGAAGAACTGCAAAAGAGATTTAAAGAAGAGGAAGTTCGTGGGTTTGCTTATCAGAATGTTTTGAACAAGTTACCGATTTAAATTTGGAAATAGGAAGAGTAGATATAATCATCTATTCTTCCTATTTTAAATATGTTGAGATTGGAGGGTAAGTAGAATGCGACCGCTACCATGGATGAAAGAAGCAATGACTCAAGTAGGAATACATAGTGAAATTATAAGTATGAAACCTATTTCTGGTGGAGAAATCAATCAAGCGTACTATGTGGAAACAGATAAATCCCCAATATTCATAAAAGCAAACGCTGCATTTGGGGAGGATTTTTTTCAATCTGAAGCGGAAGGGTTAATGGAGTTAAAAGAAAGAGGTGGCGTTCTAACGCCAGACGTATTCGGCTTATTTACTATAAACGAAGGGCATTTAAGTGGTTGTGTGATGGAATGGATAGAGAGCAAACAGGGAGGGTCTCCGAAACTATTGGCTGAAACGGTGGCCAAACTACACAAGGTAACCTCTGCTCAATACGGCTATAAAGACCGCACATTTGTCGGGGAAATTGTTCAACAAAATGGTTGGTGGGACAATTGGTGTGAATACTACCAAATGATGCGAATCCAACCTCAAATGAGGTTAGCTGAACAGCTTGGATACATGCCGCTAATTAGAAGGCGAAGGTTGGAGGCACTGGTTGGACGAATGAATGAGTGGATACCAACTGATGACATCACTCCAAGACTTCTACATGGGGATTTATGGGCTGGAAACTGGATGATTGGCAAGAATAGGCTACCTTACTTGATCGACCCTTCGATTCTTTATGGGCATCATGAATTCGAGTTGGCTTATACAGAATTGTTTGGAGGTTTTCCTGAAGAGTTTTATGACGTGTATCAACAAATACTTCCGATCGATCGTGAATATAAGAATCGAAAACCTTTATACCAATTGTTTTTTTTACTAGTACATTTAAATACGTTTGGTGAAAAATACGGGAGTCATGTCGATACCGTGTTGAAGAGATATGTCGGTTAACTAGTAAAGTGAAATTGTACTCAATTTCCTTATAAGCACCTAATAAGGAAACCGACATTTCCCATGTTATAATGGTGATAATGTTGTAATTCAAAAGCATTTTCCAAGTTCGACACAAAATAACAAGAGGTACTTCACTGAATTAGAATATTTTATATTCAAAATACCGTTTAACAGAGAATGATTCAATAATGAAAGGGGTTTTTGTTTGATGGAACAACAAGGATTGAAAAAAGCAACATTTGCAGGAGGCTGTTTCTGGTGCATGGTTTCCCCGTTTGATGAACAGCCGGGAATTCATAAAGTAGAATCAGGGTATACAGGTGGTCACACAGAGAATCCAACGTATGAGGAAGTCTGTTCAGAAACGACAGGCCATGTAGAGGCCGTTCAAATCACGTACGATCCGGAGATTTTTCCATATGAAAAATTAGTCGAACTGTTTTGGCAACAAATAGATCCAACAGATCCTGGTGGTCAATTTCATGATCGCGGAGAGTCTTATACGACAGCGATTTTTTATCATGACGAACAACAAAAACAAATTGCAGAAGATGCAAAAAAGGCGCTTGACGAGAGCGGTAAATTTAAGGCGCCAGTTGTGACGAAAATAAAAGCAGCTTCGACATTCTATTCGGCAGAGGATTATCATCAGCACTATTATAAAAAGAACTCAATGCATTATAAGATGTATCGAAAAGGAAGCGGCAGAGAAGATTATATTACGAAAACGTGGGGTGTTTAGAAATGAGTAAGGACGAATTAAAGCAGAAACTGACGCCAATCCAATTTAGCGTTACGCAAGAGGATGCGACGGAACCACCTTTTAAAAACCCGCTATGGGATTTTTTCGAAGAGGGGTTATATGTCGATGTTGTCTCGGGTGAAGCGTTATTTACATCAAAGGATAAATTTGAATCGAACTGTGGTTGGCCAAGTTTTACGAAGCCGGTTAAAGAAGAAGCTGTTGTTGAAAAAAATGATCGTAGTTTGTTCATGGTTCGTACCGAAGTCCGCAGTAAAACTGGTGACTCTCACTTAGGTCATGTCTTTACAGATGGACCTGCCCCAACTGGATTACGTTATTGTATTAATTCAGCTTCGTTGAAATTTATTCCTAAAGCTGAACTCGAAGCAGAAGGATATGGGGAATATGTTTCAATTTTTGAGTAAGCTGAAGTGATTTTAGCTACTACTAAGGTGGATTACTTACCTAAGTAGTAGCGAATCAACAAATAGCTAGCGTGTTTCTAATCGAATCCTGTTAAATGCTGCTGCAACTTCGAGTTTACGTGGTAAGGCAAAGTCGCCAGGGTGCTGATTAACAAAAGCTGATAAAGAATCAATACCATTTTTTTCAATGTTTGAATAAAGTTTGTCTATCGTTGCTTTTAATTCCGTCGGGCCGTTTGTGTCCTTGACGGTTTTTTTAATCATCTGGGCGATTGCTCGCGTTTGGCTTGCGTCAACCAACTGCGCAACATCATTCAAAATAATGTTGCTATTTCCGATTCTAATAGTGTGAAGACCTTTCCCATCAACTTTTTCTTTTCTGTCTAAAAGCTTAGAGATTGCTTGTCGTTGGACATGCCGTGATTGCTGAAGTTCGATGAAACTTGAACCTTCAGCCGTTCGCGTAGTTTTCATATCACGGGCTAAACTTTTTGCTTCTTCCGTTTTATCCACAGGTTGGTATTCGTCCATCATAATAATGTGGTCGGCAACATCGAAGTAATCACCAGAACCACCTAATACAAGAACCGTAGAAACACCATGGTCATCATAAAGGGTTCGAACACGATCGATAAACGGAGTGATCGGTTCTTTCGTTTTTTTGACTAATTGTTGCATACGCCCGTCACGAATCATAAAATTTGTTGCGCTTGTATCCTCATCGATCAGAAGAGTGTTGGCTTTCATTTCTAGAGCTTCAACGATATTAGCGGCTTGAGATGTACTTCCACTTGCATCTTGAGATGAGAAATCCGTCGTTTTTTTACCAAAGGGCAAATCATTAATAAAAGCAGAAATATTTACATGACTGACACTCCGTCCGTCTTCGGAGCGGATTTTCATCGCAGTGTCATCTGTGATTACATATTCTCTTCCATCGTCTAATTGATGATTGTAGACACCTCTTTCGATAGCCTGAAGCAGCGTACTCTTACCATGGTAACCCCCGCCAATAATCAAGCTGATCCCTTTATTCACTCCCATACCTACAATGGTTTTTCCGGAAGGAAGCTCGATCGAAACTTGATAGTTTTCTGGACTTTGGAAAGAGATGACATCCTTTCCACTCAGCGGTTTGTCGCTTATTCCGCTTTTCCTTGGGAGAATTGCATTATTTGCTACGAAAGCAATTAAGTTCCTCTTCTTTAATTGTCGACGTATTTCCGTCTGATCATCAGTTAATTGGATCGCTTCTTTCAAACGGTTGCGATCGTAGTTAGCGACCGTATTCGTTGCAATTTCAGGGGCGATTCGGCCTAAGAGTGTTGCAGCTTGGTGGCCAAGAATGCGTCGACCTTGTGCAGGTAGTCCAACAGATAGTCGAAATTCGATTCCAGATTCGTTGATTTTAACTGCCGTTCGGTCAATCACCTCTTGGCCAGGTTGATCTATGAAGACCATGCCACTTTTTCCCGTTCCGTGGACCGGATTCTTTGTTTTGACGAGTTGCTTTGAAAACTCATTGGCAAAAAAATGCTTGCATGCAACGAGACGCTCATTTGTATTAAATTGTGTCGATCTGATATCCAAGTGTTTCATAGGAATAAATATTCGAATTCTCGATGGTGCTGCAAAAGGGTCTCCCTGGACATAGTCTACAAACAAAGTAAACAGATCTCCATGGTAAGTGCCTTGAATTGATTTCAAAGAACGGTAGGACTTTCCATCTAATTTCTTTAATGATTCTAGTAATTTTTCCATTTAATTAACCATCCTCGCTTAAAAATTTAATTGGTTGTTTGTGTATGACGGTTTAGTTATAACCTCTCCGACTTTTTATCAAACATTTTAGACTGATATACGTACATATAAAGGTAATAAATTGGACAGGATAACCTTGTCAAATACAAAAATAGGAGTGAAATAAGTGAGAAAACGAATCGTGATGTTGTTTACATTAACTGCTTTTGTAATGATGCTGGTGACGCCTTTAACAATTAGTGCTGAAGCTAATCAAGACACGAGTGGTGCAAAAGTTCGCGTATTGCATGCGTCTCCAGATGCACCAGCAGTTGATGTTTATGTTAACAAAGATAAAATCATAAGTGGAATGAAATTTAAAGAATTAAGCGAATACTTACCACTCGATGAAGGAAGTTACGACATAAAGATTTTTGCGGCAGGAAGCAAACCGAAGAAATCTGACCCTGTTTTAGAAGAAAATCTTACGTTCATGGCTGGAGAAGCTTATACATTAGCCGCAAGTGGTAAATTAAACGATCTAGCCCTTACTGAATTTAGTGATGATTTAACGACTGTAGATGATGAGGCAAAATTAAGAGTAATTCATCTATCTCCCGATGCACCGAAAGTCGATGTCTTTTCAATAGACACTCCTTTATTTACGGATGTAGGTTACGAAAAGGCAACCGAGTATCAGAATTTGCCAGAAGGGGAATATTCGGTAGACATCCGGCCAGCAGGACAAGATAAAGCAATATTTAATGTACCAAATATTCAACTGAAAAAAGGTGAGAATTATACAGCTATCGCCGTAGGTTTACTAAAAGGTGACCCAGCCTTTGACCTAATTTTAGCAAAAGATCAATAACTATTCTAAAAAAGAAGGGGGCCGATAAACATCTATCGGCCTCCTTCTTTTCTCAATAAAAAAATTTCACGCTGACAATTAAAGTATCAGCCAAACAACTCAGTTATTAAAACCTATTAGAAAATAGTGTTTTAGAATGACTTTCACAATGGTACACTTTTTTCAGGGGAAGTAAGTAAAATAATACATAATTATAAAAATTATTATTAGTGCTGCTGCAGGTGAATAAAACAGTGGAACCAGCTTTAAATTATGGAACATTAATCAATTTTTAATACTCACATAGCCTTATGAATAGGAAGCTAAATCGAGAATAATGGTAATTCATTCTTCTTTGATACTATCAACCGAAAATGGTTTATAATTAAACTTAATAGTATGTCAAAGTGAAAAACGTATTCAGGTAATTTCGATGTTGGGAGGGGCAGGACAACATGAGATGGGGCAAACCGTTTTTTAAACATCTTTTTTTAATAAGCTCATTAGGTGTAGCCGTGCTATTGATAATCATATCGTTATCTGTATATTTATGGCAATCGACAGAAGAAGGAAGACTTCCGGCAAAAACAGCAGTTGTTCTCCATGCCATTAATAATAACTTAGTTGACCTGGATATTAACATAACCCCCCCTCGCATCGTTTCAGGAGGAGGTGGCGGTGGGGGATCGCCTCTATTAAAAGAAGATTTATTTATTCCTGTGCAAGGAGATGTGCAAATTCCTATGAGAATGTACCGCCCCCAAGGAGAAGGACCATTTCCGATCATTATGTACTATCATGGTGGTGCATTTCTTAAAGGTTACGGAAACATTGAGACGCATGACAACATTATTCGTTCATTAGCTTCAAGGACAAATAGTATTGTGTTAGCACCCGGGTATCGCCTTGCACCAGAGTATATATTCCCTGCTGCTGTAGAAGATAGCTATTCAGCATTAACATGGGCAGTGGATCATGCAGATACGTTTCATGGGGACGTGGATCGAATCAGTGTTGTTGGAGATAGCGCTGGTGGAAACATTGCTACAGTGACAGCAATGATGGCGCGAGATCGAAATGGTCCAGATATCATCTCGCAAGTATTACTCTATCCATTAACGACGTTCCAAGATGTTCCATTGGAATCGCGAGAAATTTACGATAGTGGCTATTATTTATTGTCAAGGCAGGTCATGTATCGGGCGAGAGATCAATACACTCCAGACGAATTAATGTGGGCGAATCCTTATTCTTCCCCTTTACATGCTGACGATTTAAGTGATTTGCCGCCAACGCTAATCATTACGGCCGAATTCGACCCTTTACGCGATGAAGGTGAGGCTTATGCGGAGCGGTTAGCTGAATTTGATGTTCCGGTGCGAGCAACTAGATATCGTGGCGTCATGCATGCATTCATCTCCTTTTACGAAATCATGCAAAGCGGTCGGTACGGTTTACAAGAAATGTCTAGTTTTTTAAGGCAAGCTAATCAAGATACGCTTCAAATCACTGATCAATACCAATTGCAAGTTCGCCAGCCTCCCCAAGGATTGGACCGAGTCAGAGAACAAACAGAAGCTTTTGCGATTGCCGCATATTTAATAGGCCGTTCGGGAGCAGATCTATTGAATGAGTAGCGGACGTTTTATTATGAAGGATGGAGGAGAGTCGTGCAATGGATCGTAAATTAGCTATCCCTATTAATATATTTGCTAGTTTTCTGTTATTGTTCGTGTTTGTTTACTTTGGATATTACGTCTACGTGGGGATCTTCTGGGGTTTTAGCGAAAGGTTGCTCATGCTACTAGTTTCTGATAGCGTTTTTTCGCTTTTTGTGCCGGCTGCAATCGGGATTCTTTTACGAAAGACGTGGTCATGGTGGTTTACGATGAGTATTTTTGTTCAATTGTTTATATCTAAAGTCATTGCGATTGCGGCTACTGTTTTTCTGCTTGTTTCTGGTTCTGTCGCAGAACCTTTACAAGGATCAAATGTATTGGTTGAAATTCTCTATTTAGTCATGTATCTTATCGTAATTGTAAGCTTTTCTCTTTCGCAAATACGAAAAATTTTCAAAGTTAATAAATCATTTATTGAATGGTTTTGGAAAGTATTTTTAATTGCAATTGCAATTTATCTCGTTCACTTTACCCTAACAATACTCACAATGTCACTTAATCCTTATTGAGCTACACAAAAAATGAATAACTATGGAGGCATTTGAAATATGGAATCAAAATTAAATTCAAACGTAAAAAATATTGAATTATCAGGTATTCGTCAATTTTTCAATCGAGTGCAAGCCTATCCAGAAGCAGTTCAATTAACGTTGGGGCAGCCTGATTTCGATACACCTGATCACGTAAAGCAAGCAGCCAAAAAGGCGATCGATCAAAATCAAACGAGGTATACAGCAAATGCTGGATTAATGGAGCTTCGTACATACACAAGTGAATTTATTAAGAAAAAATACATGCTAGATTATAATCCAGTTGATGAAATCATCGTGACAACTGGTGCTTCCCAAGGCATTGATGTCACGATGAGGTCAATTCTAGAACCGGGAGATGAAGTATTAATTCCAGCACCTGTGTATCCAGCATACGAACCGATTATCCGATTGTGTGGAGCGGTCCCTATCTTTATTGACACGAGAGAAACGAATTTTGTCGTGACTACAGAGCAAATAAGACGGCATCAAACGAAGCGGACAAAAGCACTTATCCTTTCATATCCATCAAATCCTACAGGTGCGGTATTAACGAATGATCAATTAATGGAATTATCTACATATTTAAATAAACAAGATTTATTTGTCGTTGCTGATGAGATTTATTCTGAATTAAATTATGACCGACCCCATCAATCGATTGCCTCGTTTCCAGGCATGAGAGAAAGAACGATTGTCATCAATGGCCTAAGCAAGTCGCATTCAATGACAGGTTGGAGAATCGGTTTTATTTTTTCACCTAGAGAGATTAGTAAACATATGATTAAAGTTCACCAATATAATGTTAGTTGCGCGAGCTCTATTTCACAATATGCTGCGTTAGAAGCGATGAAATACGGGCAAGACGATTCGCTAGATATGAAATCAGAATATCAAAAAAGAAGAGATTTCATGATAAGACGTTTGGAAGAAATCGGACTTCCAACGAATTCACCCTCAGGCGCGTTTTACGTATTTCCCTCTATTAAGAAGTCTGGGGTTACATCATTTGAGTTTGCATTGAAATTACTCGAAGAAGAAAAGCTTGCAGTTGTTCCCGGAGATGCTTTTTCTTATTTGGGCGAAGGTTACGTTCGCTTGTCATATGCCTATCGAATAGAAGAATTAGAAGAGGCACTTCTGCGATTAGAATCTTTTTGGAGAAGAATAACTTCCTCATAGTTATGGTTTTAACATATAAAAAAATACGATTGATTTTTTTATGAGTGGGAAAGATGACTGTATGACAGTCATTCCTAGAGAAATATGTCATTTCTTAAAACAAACCCTTTGAGGAAAGACAAGGATAGTGATAAAATAGCCTTGCAAACGGTTTTGCCCTATCAACATAGTGAAAAACGAAATGTAGTACATATTTATTATCAATGGAGGTTAAGGACATGGCAAATCAGTCTATTCGATTGAGTGAAGGCTGGTCACAATTTTATGGACCCAATCTAGGGTACATGCTAGAAAAATATGAAGAGTATACGTTGGACCCTGATTCGGTAGAAGAAGAATTAACGAATTTTTTCGATCAATGGGGTGCATACGAAGAAGGAGAAGAAAAACAACAAAAAACACTTGGAAATCAAGAGGTGAATTTAGCGAATAACAATAGCTATTACACGGCAATCAATGCAATGAAGCTTGCTGAATCAATTCGTCGCAATGGGCATTTAATGGCGGATATTTCTCCAATTGAATTAGAAGATAAACCAAACATTTTTGATCTTGAACGGTTCGAATTAACAGAAGAAGAATTAAAGAAAGTTCCACCAGAATTACTTTCGCCTCACTACTATCGCTCTTTAAAGAATGGATTGGAAGCGATTGAGCACTTAAAAGGAATCTATACAAAAAAGCAAGCGTTTGAATTCAACCAAGTTCACGATATTGATGAGCGGAAATGGTTGTTTCAAAAAGTCGAGTCTGGTGATTATTTACCACCATTATCAGATGATAAAAAGCGTAAATTACTTGAACGTTTAAATAAAGTGGAAGGTTTTGAACATTATATCCACAAAACTTTCAAAGGACAAAAACGCTTCTCAATTGAAGGTTTAGACACGATGGTGCCAATGCTTGATGAGGTTGTTCGTGAATCTGTTGAGGACGGAACGGAAAAATTGATGATTGGTATGGCACACAGAGGACGTTTGAATGTACTTGCACACGTTTTAGGGAAACCATACGAGATGATATTTTCCGAATTTCATGACGCACCTAACAAAGATTTGGTTCCTTCTGAAGGTTCGGTAGGGATTAACTACGGTTGGACTGGAGATGTAAAGTATCATCTTGGAGCAGACAGGGAAATCACAGAGGATAAATCTAATGCGACGATCACCTTAGCGAATAATCCTAGTCACTTAGAGTTTGTCAATCCTGTTGTAGAAGGATCGACGCGTGCAGCTCAAGACGATCGTTCAAAGCCTGGTCTTCCAACTCAATCAATTTATAAATCTTTGACCATTTCCATTCATGGAGATGCCGCTTTCCCGGGGCAAGGCATTGTTGCAGAGACATTGAATTTAAGTCAATTGAATGGGTATACAACAGGTGGAACGATACATATCATCGCAAATAACATGATTGGTTTCACGACGGTGAGTGGAGACTCAAGATCGACAAAATATGCTAGTGATTTAGCAAAAGGTTATGAAATCCCAGTTATTCATGTAAATGCTGACGATCCTGAGGCCTGTATTGCCACGATACATTTAGCTTATTTGTATCGCAAGGAATTTGCCAAAGATATAGTGATCGATTTGATTGGTTATCGTAGATATGGTCATAATGAAATGGATGAACCTCTGGCAACACAACCAAGACTTTATAAAAAAATACAGGCTCATCCAACGATTTTTGAGCTATATGGAAAGAAACTGTCCACGGAAAAGTTAGTTGAGGAAACATATAATCAGCAAATTCGTGATGAGTTTAACGCTAGGCTCGACAGTCACTTTGAAAACATAAAAAATAACAAGCGAGATACAATTGATGAAATGATGGTGCCACCAGCTTATGTTCGAAGTACTTTAGACGGTATTGAAACGAAGGTTCCGTTAAAAACATTACGACAGTTAAATGATGATCTTTTAGCGTTTCCAGATGAATTTAATGTTTTCCCTAAATTGGAAAAAATCTTAAAACGTCGAATTGCCTCTTTTCAACAAGACGGTAAAATTGATTGGGGATTAGCTGAGACATTGGCGTTCGCAACGATTTTATCAGACGGAATTCCAATTCGGATGACAGGTCAAGATTCCGAGCGAGGGACTTTCTCGCAACGGCATATTGTCTTACATGATTATGAATCTGATAATATTTATTCACCTCTGCATACATTGCCGTCAGCAAAAGCTTCTTTCGCAATCCATAATAGCCCATTATCAGAAGCGGCGTGTGTAGGTTTTGAATATGGCTATAACGTACAATCTCCAGAAACGTTGACAATATGGGAAGCACAATACGGTGATTTTTCCAACGGTGCACAAGTAATCTTTGACCAGTTTATTTCAAGTGGTCGAGCAAAATGGGGACAGAAATCTGGACTTGTATTATTGTTGCCACATGGCTATGAAGGGCAAGGACCAGAACACTCAAGCGGGAGAATGGAACGGTTTTTGACGTTGGCAGCTGAAAATAACTGGCATGTGGCAAACTTGACAAAAGCAAGTCAATACTTTCATTTGTTGCGCAGACAGGCAAAATTATTAAAAGAAAATGAGATTCGTCCGCTAGTGTTAATGGCACCAAAAAGCTTGTTGAGAAATGAAAAAGTTGCTTCTCTTCCTGAAGAGTTAAGTGAAGGGAAATTTGAGCCTATTTTGGAAAATCAGCTTTTAGGAAAAAAGAACGATAGTGTAAAAAGAATTGTATTTTGTTCCGGAAAAGTGTCCGTGGAACTTGATGAAGTGATTAGCGAGAAAGTAGATGACCTCGACTGGATGCATATGGTGAAAGTCGAAGAGATTTATCCTTTTCCAACCAAGAAGATCCAAGAAGTGATGGATCGTTATCCAAATGTCGATGAATATATCTGGTTACAAGAAGAACCACAAAATATGGGAGCTTGGCACTATATTCTTCCTTACTTACAAGAGTTGAGCAGCCATGAAAATCAAGTCACTTTTATTGGCCGGAGACGTCGTTCTAGTACCGCAGAAGGCGATCCCAAAGTACACAAAAAAGACCAGAATAGAATTTTAACCGAAGCAACAACGCGAAACTAAGAAGGGAGATAGAACGAATGTTAGAAGTAGTAGTACCAGAATTAGCAGAATCAGTTACAGAAGGCACCATAGCAGAGTGGTTAAAACAACCGGGGGATTTTGTAGAAAAAGGTGAAGACATCGTCGAATTAGAAACAGATAAAGTGAATGTTGAACTTTCAGCAGATGAAGCAGGTGTTCTTGAGAGTACACTGTTTGAAGCTGGCGATACTGTAAAAGTAGGCGATATCATCGCTAAAATAAATACAAGTGGAAAATCAGAAGCTAAAAGTGATGATTCTGAAAAGAAACCAGAACAAGAGTCGAAACCAGAAGAACAACCTGAAGAAACGAAAGCTCCTTCTGATACGAAGGTCAATAACCAACAGCCTGAGTCAGATTCAAACGACGATCATGAACGACCGCTTGCTTCTCCGTCTGCTCGTAAATATGCACGAGAAAAAGGAATTAGCTTAAGTGACGTGAGTCCAAGAGATCCACTCGGGCGTATCCGTAAAGAAGATATTGATGAACATGGATCGAGGCAGCAATCTTCTAGTAAACAGGCATCGACTGAATCTAAGAAGCCTGAGAAGAAACAAGATGATCCAGCTAAACCAGTAGAAAGAATTCCGATGACTCGTCGTCGTAAAACGATTGCGAAACGTTTAGTAGAAGCACAACAAACTGCGGCGATGTTGACAACGTTCAATGAAGTGGACATGACGAATTTAATGGATCTTCGTAATCGCAGAAAAGATCAGTTCTTAGATGCAAATGGCGTGAAGTTAGGATTTATGTCGTTTTTCACAAAAGCGGTTATCGGTGCATTAAAGAAATATCCAAATGTGAACGCAGAAATTGATGGAGATGATGTCGTCTTAAAGAAATTCTATGACATTGGTATTGCTGTATCAACAGAAGAAGGTTTGGTTGTTCCAGTCGTCCGCAATGCAGATCGTTTGGACTTTGCAGGTATCGAGAGAGAAGTTGGAGAATTAGGGAAAAAAGCCCACGATAAAAAGTTAGCTATAAGCGATCTTACAGGTGGAACATTCACAATTACGAATGGCGGCGTATTTGGTTCGTTATGGTCGACGCCAATCTTAAACGCACCACAAGTTGGTATTCTAGGTATGCATACGATACAGAAGCGTCCGATTGTGATGGAGAATGATGAAATTGAAGTTCGTCCGATGATGTACATTGCATTATCATACGATCATCGAATCATTGACGGGAAAGATGCCGTCCAGTTCCTCGTTAAAGTAAAGCAATTGATTGAAGATCCAGAATCACTTCTTTTGGAAGGATAAAATAATTCATTTTGTTTAGTGAAGAAGCTAGAGGTTGTCCCCATCATTTGGGTGGACAGCCTCTTTTGCATTTATGAGACTTGGTGACTTATTCAATACGAATACTTTGCAAAAATTACTAACCTTTAAGATAATGACTATAAAAGGTAACAAGCGGAGGTATTAAGATGGGGGAAAAGGTAATAGTTGTAGGATCTGGAATAGCAGGACTAACGGCGGGGGCGCTGCTTCAGAAACAAGGATACCACGTTACATTATTTGAAGCTGCTGCAGAATGGGGAGGATGTGCTGGTAAGTTTCAGAGAAGCGATTTTACTTTTCCTGTTGGTGCCACTCTTGGAATGGGATTTGAATTGGACGGGATTCACAAAAAAGTAAATGACCAATTAGATATTCAACTGGAACTTACTGAATTGGAAACAGTGATGGATGTTCGTATCGGAAAAAGGGTTTTTCCATATTATACAAACCGTTCGCGATTTTTAGCGATGTGGGAGAAAGAAGAACCTGATGAATTTATACATATTGCAAATTTTTTCAAAGAAGTGTGGGGAATTGGACGAGGAGTGAGAAAGCATATGCTTCATTATCCGGTGCTGCCTCCGAAATCGAAACAGGAGATATTTGCGTTAGTTAGGGGATTATCACCGAAGTCGGTGGGGTTAATTCCTTATTTTGGTAGGACGCTTGATTCGTTGGTGAAGAAACACAGATTGGAGCATTGTGACACTTTTAGACATTTTATAAACGGTGTTTTGATGGATAGTATGCAGACTTCGTATGAGAAGTGTGAGTTGATGATGGGGGCGACGGCTTTAGATATTTACCATCATCGTGCTTTTTATGTTAAGGGTGGTTTATATCGCGAAGCCGAGGAACTTGTTCAGTCGATCAAAGAAAATGGTGGGACAGTGAAAAAGCCGCGGCGTGTTATTTCGGTTCGTAGGGAAGGGAAAAGTTGGCTAATTTTAGACCACCGAGGTAATGCATACGAAGCTGATCATGTTGTTCTTAATATTCCTTTGGGAGGGATTGGTGATTTACTCGAGCCAAAGGAGTATCAAATCATTAAACCTGCTTTGAAAAAGAAAGAAGATCCGTTGAAACAGTGGGGATCGTTTACGACATACCTTAGTTTGAAAGAAGAAGTGATCCCGGCTAGTACTAATTTGTTCCATCAAGTGATGGTCAATCCAGAAGCAGAACCTACTGGTGCAAACCATTTTTTTATGTCGCTATCTGAAAAAGGTGATCTTCTACGAGCTCCTGATGGGTACCGGACAATGACTGTGTCGACACATATTGATTTAAAAGAATGGCAGACGAAACACGAATACGATGAGCATGCTTCGGTGATTTTAGAAAGTGTGTTGGCAAAATTGGAAGAGATGATGCCGGGCGCGAGAATTGGTTTACGCCATCAATTGACAGGTGGTCCTAGGGCATGGGAAAGATTTGTTCATCGAAATTCTGGTGGTGTAGGAGGATTTTCGCAAACAAAGGCGAATGCTTTATGGAGGGCGGTGCAACATCGAACGAAATTACCAGGGTTATGGTTGTGCGGTGACAATGTGTTTCCTGGTGCTGGCACGGTTGGTGCGACAAGTTCAGGGGTGCACGTGGCTCGATCAATATCTGGAAAACGGCTTGTGTAAATAAATTCTGCAAATAGAGTCTTGGTTTGGTTAATAACTTATTGAAGGAGCGTGGTTTTGTTATGAAAAAAATCTTGAATGACGTGAACGCGGTTGTAGATGAAATGTTAGAAGGAATGGTGGCCGCGCACCCGAAACAATTGAGAAGGATTGAAGGGACTACGGTATTAGTGAGAGTTGATGCACCTATAAAAGGGAAAGTTGGTATGGTTAGTGGTGGAGGTAGCGGTCATGAACCTGCACATGGCGGCTATGTTGGAAAAGGAATGTTGGACGCTGCTGTTGCAGGCGAAGTATTTACTTCTCCAACACCTGACCAAGTTTTTGCAGCAATTAAAGCTGTCGATAGTGGACATGGTGTATTACTGATTATTAAAAACTATACCGGTGATGTGATGAACTTTGAAATGGCAGCTGAATTAGCGGAGGCCGAGGGTATTGACGTGAGACAAGTCGTCGTCAATGATGATGTAGCCGTCGAAGATAGTTCGTTTACGAGTGGTCGAAGAGGAATTGCAGGAACTGTTTTAGTGCATAAAATTGCTGGAGCACTGGCTGAAACCGGTGCAAATTTACTAGAGGTCGAGGCCGTTGCGAACAAAGTGATTAAAAATGTGAAATCTATGGGGATGTCACTAAGTCCTGCTACTGTTCCAGCAGCAGGAAAGCCAGGTTTTACGCTTGGAGAAAATGAAATGGAGATTGGCACAGGAATTCATGGTGAACCTGGTATTGAGAGAAAAGAAATTTTTCAGGCAAATGATCTGGTTGACACGTTATTTACTAAAATAAATGATGATTTGCAATTGATTCCCGGGGAGGATGTTGCGGTGCTCATCAACGGGCTTGGATCAACGCCATTGATGGAATTGTACATTATGAATCATACACTTAGCCATATTTTAAAAGAAAAAGGGTTAAATGTGTCGGAAACGATTGTTGGTGAATGGATGACTTCGTTAGAGATGGGCGGCGCATCTGTAACTATTCTGAGGTTAGATGATCAGTTGGAAGAATTGCTTTGTGCACCAGCAGATACGGTTGCATTTAAAAGATAATTGAATTTGCTTTATTATGGAATTGAGGGGGCAGAGAATGAGTTTAACAATTGAGTCAACTGTAACGTGGTTTAGAAAATTTGATGAGAAAATACAAGCAAATAAAAATACATTGACGGACTTAGATCAATCAATCGGTGATGGAGACCATGGAATAAATATGTCAAGAGGATTAACTGAAGTCATTAAAACGCTTGAGGGTAAGTCGTTCGATACGCTTGGAGAGTTGAGCAAAGCAGTAGCGATGACAATGATCGGAAAAGTGGGTGGAGCTGCGGGCCCCTTGTATGGTTCGGCGTTTCTGAAAATGAGCATAAAAATGGGGACAAATATAAAGTTATCTGATGTAGAATTATTGGATGTGTTGAAAGAGGGAGAACAAGCGATTATCCATCGTGGTAAATCGTCAGTTGGGGAAAAAACGATGGTTGATGTGTGGAGTCCATTATTGGCTGAATTCGCTGAAACATCAGCTATTAACTGGGAAGAATTTAAGACGCTAGCACATAAAAACATGCTAGCTACGAAAGAACTTCATGCGAAGAAAGGGCGGGCTGCTTATTTAGGAGAACGCTCTGTTGGACACATTGATCCTGGTGCAATGTCCAGCTATCTTCTTTTTGAAAGTTTGGCAGAAACGATGATAGAGGGAGGGCATTAAATTGGATTATGTAAGTCTCGTATTTGTTTCGCACAGTGCAGACATTGTAAAGGGGTTGAAAGCTCTTTTGTATGAAATGCAACCGGCAGTGACGATTGGAATAGCCGGTGGAGAAGAAGATGGAGGGATAGGGACAAATGCGTTTGATATTAAAACGGCACTTGAGTCCGTTCACTCACCAAAAGGAACAGTTATTTTATTTGATCTTGGAAGTGCATTAATCAACGCCGAGCTAGCGATAGAAATGCTCGCCGATCCATTAAATATTAGAATTGCTGACGCTCCGTTACTAGAAGGTGGTTACAGTGCTGTTGTTGAGGCAGGATTCGGAAGTGATGTCGATAAAGTCGTTGAGGCGGCGGAAAAAGCGAAGGAAATGCAAAAAGTACATCGATCATAATGTAACAATCAGTATTTTCAGTTTTTAACCACCTAATTAGTCTAGTGATAAAAACGTATTAAGATGAAAAATGCTCAGAGAAAGAATCTCTGAGCATTTTTTAAATCGATAATAATCGTTTATGGATAGCTTCTCCTGCACGGATTCCTGATAGAATTGCACTCTCCACTCTTGTTCGTCCACTAGTATCATCTGTCATCAAAAAGCTGTCACCGGCAATATAGATAGGGTAGTTATCCAATTTCAAGAAAGGTTCATCATATACGTGAGATGCTTCAGCATATCGCCAACGTTTCAACTGGACGTCATTAATCATCTCGCTACGGACAGTATTGGGCGTAATGATATCGACAAGCTGATTTATAATCGATTCGTCTTGATCCATAAAACGTTCAGCACTCCATTCTCCAGTCATGTATACAGATAAAATCGGAGAAAGAGAGATTCCCTTTTCGTCGTTAGCGACGATTTTATCTACACCAGAAGGCAAATTATTAGAGATGATACCTTTTTCACCTATATTTATCGGGCTTTTAAGGCTAATCAGTCCAACAAAAGCAGGATTGAAATGTGAAGTGGCAAGATTCCGCTCGATTTCTTCCTTCAATAGTAAAGGTGACTGCTGAAGTAATGAAAGTGTTTGCGGGACTGGAGCAGTGATAATTGTTGCGTCTGATTTAAATGAATGACCTTGTGCTGTTTCTAACGTTACTGATGAAGAAGTTGATTCTATTTTTACAACTTGTTCATTTAGTTTGATGGACAGATCACTTGCAAGATTTTTAACAAATGGGTTCATGCCATTTGTGCCAGCATAGCGAGGATAATCGTTTCCGAACCAACGCTGAATCCAGCCTTTTTCAAGCCATTCATTTGCTAGTGTTTGTAATTCTTTTGAACGAACTGTGAAAAACTGCGCCCCATGATCAGCATGTCCAGATCCGATTCGTCTTGTCGCCATTCGTCCACCAACACTGCGACTTTTTTCTATGATCACAGAGTTATGGCCATAACCTCGTAACGTTTTTGCAGCAAAAATACCAGAAAGACCCCCACCAATAATCGAAACATCCATCTTAAGCAACTCCCATCTAATCATATCTATCTTCTTATGGTAGTGGTTTATTAACAGGAATGCACATGATTTGCTTCGACAGAACCAGCGACAGAACGAAATTTGATGAGGAGAAAAGAATCTAGCAAAATTCTGTTTTCAAATTCTGTTCATGATAATGAGATTAAATCGTTAAAAATAGGAACCTTAGCACAAGAAATATCGTATCAATAGAGCAATGCAATTTATTTAATGACTTGTTATAATCAACGCTATAAATATCATGATTAATAAGAGAAATGAAAATCAGTTTAAATAGAAAAAAACGGAGGTGAAATAAATGGATCAATCATTTTATGTTGGGTGGGGCACATTGACATTGATCAATGCAGGTATTGCCCAAGGGAAAAATAGGTCTGGTCTTAATTGGTTTTTGCTATCAATCTTTTTAGGACCTTTAGCGACTTTTATCCTCGTCATTGCTGAAAAGAAACATTAATTTGTACTAAATCTTGAATCGATCCATCTTTCGCACTTCTTGTATAAACTTGCAGTTCTCCTGTTGAAGCAGTAGGTTCCCTGTCAAATGAGATAGTATCTTGGAATCTCCCATAATTGGGGCCAGCAAATTCTGCTGTAGTGAAGGTTTCCTCCATGACTTCAACTTCATTATCATCGATCAAACGATATAAGACATTAGCTTCAAATGCTCTTGCATATCCCTTTATCATCGTGTTGTCGTGGACCATCATTCCCGGTACAGGTTGATAGACAACGATATTCTCTGAAACTGGAATTGGAATGATTAACTTAATTCCTTCATAGATTAAATCGGGTGAAATACTCGGTCTGAAACTATTTGCTGCTAGAATGTATTCTATTGGCACGCCAGTTTGTTGCGAAATTGATGCAATCGAGTCTCCAGATTCTACATCGTAAGTAAAAGCAGGAATACGTATTTGTTGATTTGGGAGAATGATGTTTGGGTTTTGGATGTTTGAATTTGTACCAGCTAACAGCGTAGCTTCAGAAGAAAAACGTTGTGCTAAAGCTCCTAGTGTATCGCCGGGCTGAATGACATAAAGGGTTTCGAGAGGATCGACATACATTCTAGGAATGACTAATACTTGCCCTGGAAAAATCACAAAGGGGTCCGTAAATGGTGGATAAATTCCATTTGCTTGAACAATTCTATTTACGTCACTTTCGTAGCGAACGGCAAGGCTGTAAATTGTATCTCCTGGTTGTACAGTATGAATAATGTGTGTTCCCCATTGAAAAGCCATGGTTATCGCTCCTTCATAGTCAAAGTCTCGTCATTAATGCTTATGATAGGGAAGTAAGATCTTATGCAAAAAAAAACAAATTGCTGTGAAAAATATGGTAAAATAAAACAAGTTCGTCTCAATAATAGACGAGTTGTGAAACATGAAAAACGAAATTTTCTTACAGCGAGGAGTAAGGCATGCGTATTAGACAAGTTGATAAGTCAGACACAGACCAATTTAAAGAAATGGTTGAATTGATTGATGGAGAATCAGCATTTATGCTCTATCAAAAAGGTGAAAGAAATATGACTACAAATCAATTCGAATCTATGATTACATCATTTGTAAGTCAACCTAATTCTACTATTTTGGTAGTGGAAGAGAATAGGAAGTTATTAGGATATGTAATGGCAGTTGGTGGGAAAGTAGCCAGAAAAAAACACACGGCATCGATTGTATTAGGGGTGGTCCAGCATCACATTGGCAGAGGAGTCGGTACATATCTTATGCAGTCGATAGAAAAATGGGCAAATGAAAATGGTGTGACAAGACTCGAATTAACAACGATGGTACATAACGAACTTGCATTAGCCTTATATAAAAAAATGGGATTTGAAGTGGAAGGATTAAGACGACAATCATTTATCATCGACGGTACGGGCGTGGATGAATATTATCTAGCAAAATTACTAAACAGCGAACGGGGATTGTGACATATGACAAAAGTGATTCTATTTGATTTAGACGGTACATTATTACCAATGGACACAGAAAGATTTGTAGAAACGTATATTCGGGAGTTAGCTGGAAGGGTTTCTCATATCGTAGAGCCAGAAACCTTTGTAAAAGCACTATGGGGTGGAACAAAAGCGATGATGAAGAATCTAGACGCTTTTAAAACGAATGAGAAAGTTTTTGAAGAAACGTTTTTATCGATGACAGATTTGAATAAAGAAGAGATTTGGCCAACATTAGACGATTTTTATGAAACTGTCTTTCCAACATTTTCACACCTATGCGAACCGACACCATTAGGTAGAGAAGTGGTTGAGGTCGCGATTGAACAGGGGTACCGTGTCGCTGTAGCTACGAACCCTGTTTTTCCGAAGTCTGCGATTTACCATCGGTTAACATGGGCAAACGTAGCCGACCTTCCTTTTGAATTAGTGACCGTCTATGAAGACAGTTTCTACACAAAACCGCATAAACAATACTATCAGCACATTTGCGAAAAACTTGATGTACCTGCTGTAGACTGTGTAATGGTCGGCAATGATAAACAAGAAGATATGGCAGCCTCACAAATTGGCATGAAGACGTTTCTTGTAGATGGATGTGTGATTGATCGCGGACAACCTGATTTTCCAGTTGATGAACAAGGATCGTTGCAAGAATTGATCCGAATGTTAAACGCTCAGGCAAGTATTTTTCAGAAGTAAGTGGATTGAGAAAAAACTTAATAGGGAGGTTGTCATGGAAAATAAACAATATTCAACCCCAGTGTCTGAACAAGAGCGAGTTCATGAACTAGATATGATTCGCGGTTTTGCTTTGTTAGGAATACTGATTGCAAACATGCCGATATTTGCTTCACCAGCGATTTACTTAGCATTAACAGGCGAAACATGGTGGATTGAGAGTTGGCATGTATTTGCAGATTTTATCATTCAATTTTTTGCTTCCTCAAAATTTTTCACGATGTTTTCGTTTTTGTTTGGGTTAGGATTTGTGATTTTCTTGCAGAGAGCAACGGAGAAAGTTTCAAATCCAAAGAAGTTGTTTCTGAAAAGGCTGTTCTATTTATTTCTAATTGGATTGGTCCACGCGTTCGGGATTTGGTATGGTGATATTTTAGTCATATATGCGATCACGGGTGTGTTTTTACTGTTGTTTTATAATAGAAAACCAAAAACAGTGCTAATTTGGGCGTTTGCGCTTATCCTGATACCCGCTGCTTTTATGTCGTTCATGGGCTTGGTTATATACTTATTAGGCGATTTAATGCCAGCAGATACGGGAATGACAGCAACAGGGATGCAAATGTTAGAACAATCTGTCGCTGCTTATGGATCAGGATCAATAGCAGATATATTTGCGCAACGTGCGACGGACTATCTATTTCTATTTGGTGATTCTTTATTAATGGCGCCAATTGTGCTTGGTATGTTTTTATTTGGTGTTTATGTCGCAAAGAAAGGCATTCACCAAAATATTGAAAACAATCTTCCATTTTTTCGTAAAGTATGGGTATGGAGTTTGGCAATTGGTTTACCATTTAACGTCATTTTTGTTTATAGTTACTTTGAACAAGGAGCGGACTTATCCGCGTACATGATGACTCATTTTGTCGGGATGATTATCGGAGGACCAGCTTTGTGCTTCTTTTACATGACTTCGATTATTTTACTGAGCCGTGTTCAAGGATGGAAGAAATTCTTTAATCCATTACGTGCAGTTGGACGGACAGCTTTAAGTAACTACTTGCTTCAATCGATTGTATCGACGCTGATTTTCTATAACTATGGTTTAGGATTTTACGGTGAGATTGGACCACTTTATTGGTTAGTTATTGTTGCAATCTTATTCGGACTACAAATTTGGATCAGCAATATTTGGGTGAAGAAATTCAGGTTTGGCCCAGCGGAGTGGCTGTGGAAAAGTTTAACATATGGCAAACGGCAACCGTTTGTAATAAAAGAAAAATAACAAATATCCTTTTGAAAAATCATATATTATTGTGAATTAATGTTAACTGACAATGTGCTACATGTAGTAGCACATTGTTTTTAATCGAGTTGGTTTTTTGGAGAGGAAACTTAAAATAGTAGTTTAATTTGCCGACTAAATCGCTTAAGGAACAGAGTTGTAAAATTTTTAAGCAAGATACAAGAAAAATTTACTTCAGGAAATATACTTATTGTTACTCATGCAGTTGTAATAAAAATATTATTAGCTTGTTGTAAGAACCACCCCATAGAAAAATTATGGGAACTTTCCTTCATTCACAGTACGAGTCTTACAATAATTGAGTTATATGAAGATTATCACTTAGTTGTGGAAAGTGATTTTTCACATGAATGTAGGGAAAAAGGAGTATTGATAAATGATTATAAAACTACATTTCAATAATCTGAAGGAGGGAATTTAATGAGAAATTCTCCTGTAGATATTTATAATAAGTTAGCTAATACATATCAAAACGATGTTGATGAAAATAGTCCTTATAACGCTTATTATGAACGCCCAGCTATGATGACAGCTTTGCCCCACCAATTGAAGAGTAAAAAGGTGCTTGATGCGGGTTGTTCGGCTGGATGGTATTCTTCTCAATTATTGCAACAAGGGGCAGAAGTTACTGGTATAGACGTAAGTCCTGAGATGATTAGAGTAGCGAAGCAACGTTTAGGAGAAGAAGCGACATTGCTTTGTCACGATCTTCAAGAAAGCCTTCCGTTTAAGAATGATTCATTTGATGTGATCGTAAGTTCGCTTACGCTCCATTACATAAAGAATTGGACTTACACATTTCAAGAATTTAATCGCATTCTAAAAGCAGGCGGAACCTTATTATTTTCGGTTCATCATCCATTTATGGACTATACAAGACATAATTGCGAGGATTACTTTAAAACCCAATCCTTAACAGAAACCTGGAACAAACCTAATATTACTATTGATGTAAGTTTTTACAGAAGACCTTTACAAAGCATCCTAAATGAAACTACGCAATTTTTCAATCTCGATAAACTGATTGAACCCCAACCGCAAGAAAAGATTAAAGAAATGAAAGAAAAATCTTATCACTATCTTATGACCAGCCCTCATTTTCTAATAGTAAAAGCTTCATCAAAAAAGTAGTTTGTGTTTCTTGTCTCCTCCAATCGGACACGATTGTGACGCTAAAGGTGAGTTTAACTTAACACAGGATACGAAACAAAAATACAGTATCTATAGAGGTGGACGGGAAAATATGAAAAAGATATACATAGTTGGAATTGTAGCGAGTGGTAAGTCAACTCTTGCAAAACAAATATCTAAAAAGATAAATATACCTTGGTATGAATTGGATAGTATAGTTCACAAAAAAACAAAAGATGCAAGATATAAACTTACTCCATCTGAACAAGTTGACATAATCAATGACATTGATGAAAAAGGAAAATGGATTTTTGAAGGAACTGACCGTGAATCGTATCGTTGCTTATTTGAAATGGCAGACACAATCATTTTTCTTGATACACCACTTTGGAAGCGAAAGATGAGAATTCTAATTCGGTTTTTAAAGCAGAATCTTGGTTTTGAAAAGTGTGAGTACAAACCAGATATTACTATGTTAAAAATGATGTATAAATGGACACGAGACTTTGAAAGAAACAGAGAAATTTTTGAAGAGAGGTTAGATTTATATAAAAATAAAGTGATTAGGCTATCAGATACTAAAAACTTAGATTCTTCTATATTGCATTTGACCTATACAAATCGCACAGGGTAAGTCGAAGGATTTTCATAAGAACTATTTCAACTAACGAGCAAGTTAACTTTAAGAAGGTAATGTAAGGTCAATTAAAGAAACGTAGTTTAGTCCAGTTAAATAATGACTTGTATAATTATAATAGAAAAAAGGTGGATTATTGTTCTATGATTAAAGGTATATTTGAAACTCACATTAATGTGAGAAACTATCAAAAATCGGCAAGTTTTTATGAACAAGTGGGCAGAAACAAAAAGCAAATACGAGATTACATTAGAAATCAGCTAAAAGAAGACTATATGGGCGATCAATTAACGTTGTTCGAAGAATATGACCCATTTACAGGCCAGAAAAATAAGAAGAAATAAAGAAATTCTTTAGAATTAGTGTGAGAATGTGGTGCAGGAGGGAAAACCGTTCAGTGGGCCTTTTAGGCCAAGGCCGGTAAGAGAGGCTTTCAGCCGCAGAGCAAACCACCAGTTCACACCGGTGGTTTTGATTTCAACAAAACAAACGGAGGAAATGACCATAAAGAAGTGAATTATCTTCCAAAAGCAGTTTATGTGAGGTGATATTATGTTGTTCCAAAATAAGAATTTAAGAGTTCGTAAATTGGAAATAAAGGATAATTACCTTTTAGCAAATTGGCTTTCGGACCCAACATTACTTCAATTTTATGAAGGAAGGGACAACCGTTTTGATTTAAACAAAGTTAATAAAGTTTTTTATGATATCGATGATAATGAAGTTAAATGTATTGTAGAGTTTGATGGTAATGAGATAGGATATATCCAATTCTATAAATTAGATGATGAAACGAAAAAAGAATATGGTTATCTTGATAAAAATATTTATGGCACAGATCAATTTATAGGTGAAGTAGAGTATTGGAATAAAGGAATTGGAACATTACTTGTTACATCTATGGTTAAATTCTTAATCGAGCACAAAAAAGCAGACCGAGTAGTTATGGACCCTCAAACAAGAAATACGAGGGCTATAAAATGTTATGAGAAAAGTGGTTTTAAAAAAGTTAGAATACTCCCAAAACATGAGCTTCACGAAGGGATATATCAAGATTGTTGGTTGATTGAATACCATAAGTGAATTATCTCTTCTTAAAAGAAATGGAAAAGCGTTAGTGAAAAAATCGTACCTCTTATTATGGCGCTATCGTGGAGTTTATGTAAAGAGAGTGAGTTAGAAATCATTAAGAGATATACCATATGCATTATCATATGATTGGTGGTCGTCAATTAAAATGGGAGTGTAATCGGAGGACAGGATATATGATAGAAAAATTCATAGTTAATATGAGAGCATTAAACCGAGAAAGAATGATAAGAGTTTGTCTTCCAGAAGGATATGAACAATCTGATAAGGCGTATCCTGTTTTGTATATGCACGATGCACAAAATTTGTACCGAGATGAAGATTCATTTTTTGGCACCAGTTGGCGAATGATTAATTGCCTTAAACGGAGTGGTTTAGAACTTATCGTGGTTGGCATTGATTGTAATGGAGAAGGGACCAAACGATTCGATGAAATGGGACCTTGGATAAGTGATAAAAATATTAATAGAATGTTATCAATAGATGAATCGATTAATTTAGGGGGCGAGGGTGAGCAATATATTGATTTTATTGTCAAAGAATTAAAACCAGATATTGATAAAAAATACAGAACAATCAGTGAAGATACAGCGATGGCTGGGAGTTCATCAGGTGGGTTTATTACAACATATGCTGTTTGTAAGTATCCATCTGTGTTTAAACGATCAGCCTCGCTTTCTCCTGCATATTGGCTTAGTCAAAAAGAAATAGAAGAATTGGCTGAAAAAACTGATTTAACGAATGTAAAGAAATTTTATTCCGATGTGGGAACAGAGGAACAAGTAGTACATTTTGGACCAATAGAGTATCTCAATTCCAATCTTTCTTTTAAAAAAGTGCTTAATAAAAAGAATATCGATTATCGTTTTGAAACTGTTGAAGGTGGTGTTCATAATGAAGTTTCTTGGAGAGAGCGGTTTCCAGATATTCTTAGATACTTATATAAAGATTAATAATAGGCTTTTTTAGCTAACAGATTAATAAGATTTTGACTGAAGGATTGTGGATATGTAGGAGGAAAAGAGGATTTAAGCAAATGTTTATTATATTGGTAAAAAATAGGGGCGTAGTAATGCGGTTTTGGAGGGGGTGGGGCGACAAGTTTATATTGTTGCTGAACACCGTTTAAGCTATAAATATTTATTTTTCGCGCATAATTATTCTACCTTTACTAAACCTATTTTTATGACCGTTTGAAGGAGGAATGAAAAGTGAAGAAACGAAACCCAGAGAAAAATGCTGCTTTGACGAATAACAACACACCTGATGAAAGCTTGCCTGATCACAATGAAGAACATCCGATTTCACACAATCGTGAAAGCGAAAAATCACTTCGCAAACGTAAAAAAAGTTTATAAGAAGCTATTTGCAAAAATATTATAAAGTGTGATTCGCCTGGCTTATGAAACTGTAAGCCAGGCATTTTTGATAAGTATACAGTGCATTCAGTTATTAAAGCGAAATAAGTCTCCATAAATAATCATATCAGAGTAATCTAGATTTTTATTTACCCTTTCTATATAAGGTTCACATAAATAAAAATCAGTAGGTTCTCCAGATTTTTTTAAGTAGCAAGTATTTCCGGTGTAAACTAATTCATCAGAAACGAAGCTCCCATCTCTTCGGAAAACGAACGCTTCATGTTCTTCAGAGAATAAGTTATCTCCAAATATGATTTGATCTGTTAAGTCAATACCTAATAAATGGAGCAATGTTGGACGAAAGTCAACTTGTCCTGACACAGTTGTGATCGTTTCTCCTTCTATTCCTGGAATGTGGATAATAAGCGGTACTTTCTGAAGTTCTAATTCGGTAAAAGCAGTCACTTTTTTATTCAAGTATGTTGACATCGCCCGGTTGTGATTCGATGAGATTCCATCATGATCTCCATAAATGATTATGATAGATTCCTCGTAAAGTTTTGTATTTTTTAATTCTTCAAACAAAATCTTGATCGATTCATCCATATACCTGACAGTAGGGAAATACTTATTTAATGTTCGGCTGTTAGAATCATATCGATCAATATACATGTCTTCTTCACCTAACTCAAAAGGAAAGTGATTCGTTAAAGAAATCAGATTTGCATAGAAAGGCTGAGGCATTTCAAGTAAATGGTCAACTGATTGTTTCATAAAATCGATATCTTTTAACCCCCAACCAATACTATTGTCAGGGGTCACCTGATAATCTAGTTGTGTATAGAAACGCTGATAACCTAACTGATTGTACATAATATCTCTATTCCAGAAACTACCATTATTTGCATGTAACGAAGATGTGTAGTATCCATAAGTGTTGAGGATTTCCGGAAGAGCATCATACTCGTTATTTGGATGGGAAAAGAAAACGGCCCCTCTTGATGGTGGAAATAACGAATTATTTACGATAAATTCTGCATCTGAAGATTTTCCTTGGGCAGTTTGGTGATAAAATTCATTAAAGTAAAAGCTCTCATCAATTAATTCATTTAAAAATGGAGTGATTTCTTCGTTATTCACTGTTTGATTGATCACAAAGTTTTGCAATGATTCAGCAGCAACAACAATAATATTTTTACCTTCAGCAATCCCATGTAAATCGTTATCTGCAATTTTGTGCTCTTTGCTAATTGAATTTTTAATTTCTATGAATTCGTCTTCAGAAGCAAACATGCGGTGAGCTCTAGCATTTGTATGCAAAATGGTATCGTAGATGTGAAAGTTGTAAATTCCAATATTTTTCACCAATAATTCTCTGTCAAAGGAACGGACTAACAATTGTGGTCTTTCAATGTGTGCGAGACACAAATGTATGACTGTGATGAGGATTAATAGAGTAACAAAAGGCTGAATGAATGATAATTTAAATTTTAACTCTAGTTGCTTACTTGAGTTATCAGTTGCATAAAGAAGAATTGTAATTACGATTATATCAATGAAATAAGTTAGGTCGGACCATTTAATAATTGTTATAATACTTGATATTAGTTCCGAAGCATGAGTACGTAACGCAAATAGTGAAAGGGTAATGAAATCTGTGAACGCGCGATAATAAATGATATTTGCATAAAGAATCAATGAGATAACTGTCATGAATAGTAATAGATAGGCTACTTGTTTAGAATACTTTCTTGTGCTTACCCAAATCATGCCAACCATTAAGATAGGTAAAGGATTTAACAAAAGGATGACCAACTGATTTAGATTCTCTAACGAAATTTGAAACTCAGTTAAACCGATATAGATGGTTTTAATCCAAAGTAAGAATATAGCTATAAACACAATAAATTGACGTTGTGAGACTTCTTTCACAATACTTCCCCCATTAATTTAAAACCTTGTGTGCAATATATAAAGAGTAGATTTGAAAATAACTTTGTCATTGAAATTTGCTAAAAGTATCAACGAGCAATTCGCTCATTATTATTTTATTAATTTTTGCCAGTTTCCATTTCGATCTTTTTTCCACCTACGGATAAATAAGTGAAAATTTCCAAATCTGGTGTTAGTTTTGTGAGTCCTTGTATATAAGGTGTCACTAATTCCTTGAAATTTTCGGCAACCCCTTCTTCCTCTATTAAGCCATAGATATACATTTTTCTTTCTGTCATTAAAAAAGCAAGATAACCAACAGGTAAATTCTTATCAGTGACAATATTAAGGACTTGAGCGTCTTGTTTATAAAACTCTGGGGAAAAATATAGTTGCAACCGAATCCCTCCGATGCCGGTTTGATATCCTTCTAAAATAAAAGGATTGTAGCCGACAATTGTATTAGTTGTTTTACTTTAAGATGTGATAGATTTGAACAAAAAATTCAAAACTCCTGAAACAATTTTTGTCTCAAGCAGAATTCTAAATTATTTTCTTGTCTCTTGCTTCAGTAGCCCTACATAAACAATTGGTTTTTCTGAAACACTAAGACCATTCGGGGAAGTGAGGGAGAACAATGATTGCTAAATCTAGAGCAAATGAAGAGAAAAAACTTCAATGGTGGCAACTTTCTTTATTAGGTGTTGCGGCGACTATCGGCACAGGTTTTTTCCTTGGTTCAAGTATTGCAATATCGATGGCAGGACCATCAGTTATTATAGCCTATGGAATAGCGGCAATTGGGACTTATTTTGTATATGAGGCTCTTGCGAAGTTATCGATTGATGATCCGCAAGAAGGATCTTTTCGTATTTATGCTAAAAAAGCTTATGGTCGTTGGGCAGGATTTTCTTGTGGCTGGGTTTATTGGCTATCGGAGTTATTAATTATGGGGAGTCAGTTGACGGCACTATCACTATTTTCTCAGTTTTGGTTTCCAGATATCTCATTATGGATATTCGCTTCTGGATATGCAGCGCTAGGAATAATTGTCATTCTTACTGGAGCAAAAGGGTTTGACAGAATTGAAAATCTCTTGGCTGTTTTGAAAGTTGCTGCGATTTTAATGTTTATAATTATTGCAGTCATCGCATTATTTGGTGTATTCGGAGAGCAAGTTGAGCGGGCACCGATTCCTCGTTCATTTAATGCATTCTCGCCAAATGGTTGGACAGGATTAATGCCAGCCTTTATTTTTGGCTTTTATGGATTTGCAGGAATTGAAATTATTGGATTACTTGCAATTCGTCTAAAAAATATGGAGGATGCGATGAAAGCGGGTAAGGTCATGTTTTCTCTGCTTGCAATTATCTATATTGCTTCCCTCTCACTAGCATTGATCTTGCTACCATGGGATGATTTTAAAACTGAAAAAAGTCCTTTTGTGATGTCTTTAGAGAACTATCAGATTCCCTATATGTCGGATATATTTAATAGTGTGTTTATTATTGCAGGTTTTTCAACGATGGTAGCTTCTATGTTTGCAATGATTAGAATTCTCTTGAGCTTAGCAGAAGGATTTGATGCACCTCACTTTTTCTCCAAAAAAGTTTTGAAAGACACTGCGCTGCCTGCTATTGGTGTGACTGCAATAGCAATAAGTGCGACGATTGTCTTGTCTCTGCTAATGCCTGGAAAAATTTATGAGTATATTACGACCGCAGCTGGATTGATGCTCTTATATAATTGGTTTTTTATATTAGGGGCGTACAATCGATTACTTGAGCTGTCTACCTTGGAAAAATTCAAGAGGGCATTAGGATTTCTCATTGTTTTAGTTGCAATAGTAGGTACGGCTTTTCATGAAATTAGTCGTCCCGGTTTTTATGTGAGTTTGCTATTCCTTGTTATCATAGCACTGATTACTTTGATTATGATTTACGTATGGAGTAAAAAGAATGATAAGCCAAATAATTCTGGGCCAGGTTCATTGTTCTCTAAAATAAAACAGTAGCTGCTTGGATAGCAAAATAGACACCGAATCCAATTAATGAAAGACCTGACAAAATAGAGATCCCCATCAGGAGACGATAGCTTAAATATCTTCTTAACGTACTAGCAAAAGCAGCCATCATAACATCCCAAATTATAATCCCAAGAAAAATCGCACTAACGTAAATAATTATTTGTTCTGTTCCGTAGGAATGAACTGTTTTTGCTAAGATAGAACCAAAAATACCTAGCCAAAATAAAATCGTTAGCGGATTAAATAACGCCATAAAAAAACCAGATAAAAATGATTTCGTATGGAGTTCATTTGAAGACCTAGTATCGGATATAGATATTTTCCCGGCTCCATTCAAACTATCGATTCCTGTATAAACTAATACAAAAAAACCAAATAGCCAAAGAAAAGATTGAACAAACGGAATCTCAACGATATGCACGACACCTAAAAACACGAATAGCATATACAAACCATCTGCTATAGTCGCTCCTAGGCCAACTAACCAAGCATGAAAAAATCCGTTTTTTATCCCTCTGTCCAAGATAGCTGCATTAACTGGTCCAATTGGTGCAGCAAGGGAGAGTCCTAATAACAAATAAGTCATAAATATAGCCATTTAACCATCCTCCAATAAGTCTAGAGCAGACAAGCTAGATACTTGTACATTCTATTCAAAGGGGAAGGATGATACGACTAAAAATTAGATATTATGTATTAATCTGCGATTGAAAGAGGGCGTAACTTTAGGATTTATAGGTATTTATGGAGGGGATTTCTCGAGAAGAGAGCATCTTGAGCATGAAGGAAGCAAGGTTTGAGATTAAAGTGCACAAGAGGCTGCATCTTGAGCATGAAGGAAGAAAGATTTGAGATTAAAGTGCACAAGAGAGGTCATCTTGAGCATGAAGGAAGCAAGATTTGAGATTAAAGTGCACAAGAGGCTGCATCTTGTGCATGAAGGAAGAAAGATTTGAGATTAAAGTGCACAAGAGAGGTCATCTTGAGCATGAAGGAAGCAGAATTTGAGATTATATTGCAGAAGAGAGGGTATCTTGAGCGTGAAGGAAGCAGAATTTAAGATTATAATGCACAAGAGAGGTCATCTTCTGCATTGGTCATAACCTAGAGAACATGTTAAAAGAAAAATAAAAAAGAAACTCACTACAAAGTAGGAGTTACTTTTTGAGCAAACATACCAGCTACCGAAGGATCTGCTTCTAAATTTAGTAAATAGAATACAATGATAAACCCGATAATAAGTCCAGCTAATGCACTATATAGAATGATTTTTTTGATGATTTCTCACCTCGTTAAAAATCTTGTTTATCTTACTTTTATCCATTTTGTTTGATCATCTCTATGTTCCCGGTAATAGTTAACCATGGATGACAATGTCTGGTCAAACGAAGGGCATTTGATACCACTATTTAATAAATCATGATTTGCTTGTTGGCAGTCATAAGAAGACAAATACGAAAAGTAACTCATCGCTTCTCGTTGAACGGAGATGTATCTCCTTAAAGGAGGAATTGCCATGCTCTTTTCAGCGAGTCCAATTGGAATTCGTCCTTTTGGCTTTTTATTTAAATACTCTTTCAATAGCATTTCATAAACTTCAAACATGCGAAATGGAGCAGGGTCTGTTAAATGATAAGTCTTTCCACGTCCTTGTGGGAGATGTGCTAAGTAAATGGATGCTTGAATAACGTAATCGACAGGGACAAAGTTACCCTCGGCTTTTCCTTCTCCTAAGTACGGAATCCACGGACTACGATTGAATTTATCAAACATGCGAAGGAAAAAGTAAGGACCATCAAATTTGATCGTTTCACCAGTTATAGAATGCCCCCTTACAATTCCAGGTCGGATAATCGTGGTAGGAATTTCAGAAATGTTATTCTGTACATAAACTTCTGCTTCGTACTTCGATTTTTCATAATAATTTTTAAATGATTGATTCATTTCCAATTCAACTTCATAGATGTTGCCTTCACGAGTTCCAGAAACATAAGCTGTACTAAAGTAAATGTAGCGCTGAATATTGTTTAATTGTTTTACCCAATTAGTTACATGTTTCGTCCCTTTTACATTCACGTTGTCAGCAATTGACTGAGTAACAGATAAATCATAAATGGCTGCTAGATGAAAAACGTGAGTAACATGTTTGATTAAATGATCATTGATGGAGGGAGTTATATTAAGTTGATCTTTGGTGATATCCCCTTTTATAAGTGTAACGTTCTCTGGATTAAGTTGTTCTGTTTCTTGGATCAGAGAGATAACGAGATGTTCGGATTTTTTTTCATTTCAGGTAATGTAAGCAAATAGATGTGATTAATCGAATCGGGTGAGGAAGCAAGTTCCTTAATCAATGCTTGTGCGAGAAAACCAGGATAGCCCGTAAAAAAATAAATATTACCCATCTCCCCCCCCTTAGGAGCGTAATTGTAGTTATTAATTTATGGATCATTTAGATTAGAATCGATTTGTTATTTCAATTGATACAGAAAAATCGAGGGAGGCCTGTATAAAGCCTTCCGCGATTTTTGCTTACAATCAATAAATAGTTAACAATGGATATCTAACCAGTCTCATCTTTGTGATTGGTACAACGCTTCAATCACTTTCATGTTATTGTATGTGCTATCTGCTGAATACATTGGATCGACATTGTTTATTACACATTGAGAAAAATGCTGAACTTGAACGGTAAATTGATTGGCTTCAAAGGATTGGTGATCGAGCGCTTCACCACCAGCATTTTTCAAAATCACTTCACCTTTCCCACCGTTAGGATTTGAATCGGGTCTGAAAGCATAGGGAACTTCAATGCGTCCTTTTGTTCCAATAACTTCATATCTGTTAGTGCCGGATTCTTGGAAACTACAATCAAACACTGCATCGGCATTCGCGAAAGTAAGTATCCCAGAAGTAGAAAGATCGACGTTCGTTTCGTCTAGTTTTCGAGCAGTTGAAAAAACTTTTAGTGGTTCCTCTTCAAGTAAAAAGCGACTAGCATGGACACAGTAACATCCAACATCATAAAGACTTCCCCCACCAAGGTCTCCTTTTAATCGGATATTATCACTTGATAAATCCATAGGATAGGAGAAGTGTGCACGGATTCTTTTTACATCACCGATTGATCCATCTTGCATTAGCTTTTTGACATATTGATGTTGTGGATGGAATTGATACATAAATGCTTCCATCCAAATAACAGAGTTTTGCTTGGCAGCTCCCCCCATTTCAAGGACTTCATCAGAGGTCACGCCCGCAGGTTTCTCAACGAGGACATGTTTTTTATATTTTGCAGCTTCAATGACCCATTTTTTATGCAGGGCATTTGGTAGTGGTATGTAAACGGCATCTACTTCTGGATCTTGTAGAAGCGCTTCATAAGAGTCATAATGCGACTTAGCACCCCATTCAGCTGCGGTTGCCTCGGCCTTACCACTTTCACTAGCTACCGCGACAAGTTCTGCGCTTTCTGCTTCGTGAATAGCTGGAACGATTGCAGTTTTTGCTATTTTTGCACTGCTCAGAACTCCCCAACGAATCTTTTCACTCATTTATAACCTCTCCTTTGTTAGATTTTTCACTTCAACTAAGTAGCTTCTATATTAATTTGGCAAAGTCCTTTAAATATACTAGGGAAGTTTGTCTTACTTTATAAGGGAAATAGATGAGGAGAGGAGATATAATGAAGAAAAGTGAAATAGTCACTAAGAAGATAAGGAGAGATAGCGTGAAAGTAAAAGGACTAAATCATCTATTATTTTCAGTTTCTGATTTAGAAAAATCGATTTCATTTTATGAACAAGTTTTTGAAGCAAAATTGTTAGTGAAAGGTAGTCGGACGGCTTATTTTGATTTGAATGGGATATGGCTGGCTCTAAATGTAGAAATAGATATTCCGAGAAATGAGATCCATCATTCATATACTCACATGGCATTTACTATTGATGACTCAGATTTTGAAGAGATTTATAAGAGGTTACAAGCATTAAATGTGACAATTCTTCCTGGTCGGTCGAGAGATGAAAAAGATAAAAAATCGATCTATTTTATTGATCCTGATGGACACAAATTTGAATTTCACACTGGCAGTTTAGAAGATAGATTGGCTTACTATAAACAAGATAAAGAATTTATGACATTTTATGATTAAATTCAATTGAAGTCCTTTACGATCCAAAAATCATACAGAAGTGAGCAAATAATGTCAGGAAATTAGGTAACTAATTTGATATCTTATAAATGAGGGAGGGAAATGATGGAAGTGCTGCAAAGACTATCTGAAACGATTGATTATATGGAAGAGCATTTATTAGAAGATATTCATACGGAAGATCTTGCCCGTATTTGTTTTTGTTCAAATTTCCACTACCAACGACTTTTTCAAATTTTGACGGGTGTTACAGTAAGCTCCTATATTAGAAATCGAAGGCTCACATTAGCTGCTCAAGATCTAGTAAATTCAAATAGTAAAGTAATTGACCTGTCGCTAAAATACGGATACGAATCTCCTGAATCGTTTTCTAGAGCTTTTCGCGCACTTCATGGAATTAGCCCCTCTAAAGCGAAAAAAGAAGGGAGGAAAATGAAAGCTTATCCAAGAATATCCTTTCAAATTCAAATAAAAGGAGTTGCAGACATGGAATATAAAATTATAAAAAAAGATGCTTTTCCGATTGTTGGCATAGAAAAACGAGTGTCGACAGAAAATGGCGAGAATAAAATGAAAATCCCACAATTTTGGAGTGATAGTCATAAAAATGGAGAAGTGAAGAAACTAGAATCGATGATAGGAAATGACAGTTTAGGTGTTTTAGGTGTTTGCATGGATTTTGATGAAGAGCTAAAAACGTTTAGTTATGTGATTGCTGTTGAAAAGAAAACGGATGACATTCCTAAAGGATGTGTGGTGAAAGAAATTCCAGCATCTACATGGGCAGTATTTGAATCTGTAGGTGCCCTTCCAAAGTCAATTCAAGAGACGTGGGGAAGAATATTTTCAGAGTGGTTTCCAGCAACAGGCTATGAACATGCCCATGCACCCGAACTAGAAGTGTATCCGTTAGATGATGATCAAACTGATTCAGATAACTATGTATGTCAAGTTTGGGTTCCAATTATGGATAAGTCGAACTAAAAGAACACAGAGGAATCTAGTTTTAAAAGGCTGTTTTCGTAAAGATTTGATTGTTGCTAATTATACAAAAAGGATTTATTTTTTTGGTATCATTAAAAATCCGACATAGGCATAGAGACTTCCTTCCCTAATACAAGGAAAAAGGGTTTATTAACTTAACAAAATTTATAGTATATTAAATCCCATTATATGGGTTGATTATAGCGAACGTATGTACTATTTTACTGATAATGATGGGAAATTTAGGAGGAGGGATTTAATGTATCATCCTCGTTTAAGAGGTAATTATTATGCTGTTGGTAAACATTATGGAAGCATTCTTTATAAAAACGGTTTTCGCTTCCCTGATGTGTCAAAAGAAAAATTAGAATTCGGTAAAGAGAGTCTTCCATATCTGCAAAATTTTTATCCTGAAATTATTGATGAAATGATAGGTTTTGCAGATGCTTGTAACGTCTCTTGTGAACAAGTAAGTTCATTCTTATTAAGCATAGGAATCTTTGATATTAATGCTCAATGTAGTATATTTGCTTCATTTCAAAATGATGAAATGATTATAGGAAGAAACTATGATATGTTGTTGAGTGTAAAGAAATTTACCGAAAGCTCGTTAATTTGTATGGAAAACAAATTACGCTTTGTAGGTCATTCAGATGTATTCATCGGTAAAGTTGATGGGTTGAATGAAAAAGGATTATTCATTGGTATGACTCTTGTTCCTAGTGAAGAAACAAGACCTGGTATAAACTTCTATTTCGCTATTAGATATATATTGGAACATTGTCAAATTGTAAACGAGGCAATTGAAGTGTTACGTGGTTTCCACACTTCACTCAGTAATAATTATTTAGTTGCTGATAAAAATGGTGATATGGCAGTTATTGAAGTAGGACCAAATCACTTTCGAGTACGAACACCGAATGAAGATGAATCTTATATTGTTTGTACAAATCATTTTGTTCATCAAACCTCACAACCCAATGCAACCTGGAGTAGAACTGCGGAACGAAATTATACTATGATAAACCATTTAACAAGAAAAGAAAATATGAGAGAGGAAAAAGCTAAAAATATTATGTCTGACAGTAATGGCTATGTTTGTTTAAATTTAAAAGAGCATAACTTTGGAACGCTCTATTCCCTTGTTTTAAATTTGAATAAATTAGACATTTTAAGGGCTGAAGGCCAGCCAAATCGTACAAAATACAAGCAAGACAATAGATTGAATGACGAAATTAGGAGAAGTAATAAAAAGCGTTAACGTTAAAGACTGCAAAAAAAAAAAGAGAATTTGGTCAAAATAGTAACAATCTATATGAAAACAGCCTTTTAAAAAAATACCATCAAAAATCAGACAAAGAAATCCTTTGTCTGATTTTTGATGGTGGAATGAATATAGTAATTTGTTGTGACGGGGGATAAAGAAATGTAAGAAAAATAATCTTTCATTCTGAGCATAATACTTGAAAGTCAAAATAGGTCAAACTATAATGAGGTTAAGTTAGTCAAAGATAGTCAAATTTGATTAAAACAATTAACCCACCATTATATCAAGGAGGTCATGTACAAATGAATTGCCAACATTGCCAAGAAAGAAAAGCGACAATCAATTTAAATGTTCTATTTAACAACAGTAAGCGTCAGGTTCAATTGTGTCACCCGTGCTTTGAAGAATTACAAGCTGAAAACAAAATGCCTTCTGGTTTAGATGAGAATGGATTTTCAGGGGTACCAATAAACGAATTCTTTAATCAATTTAACTCTTCAGATATGAACGTGGATAATAAAGGTAAAAACACAGATCAAGCAAAGCAAAGTGGTGGAAAGCAAGGCTTATTAGACCAACTAGCGCAAAATGTTACGCAAGCAGCGAAAACTGGTTTAGTCGATCCGGTAATTGGCCGTAATGATGAGGTCGAGCGTGTCATTGAGATATTGAACCGCCGTAACAAAAACAATCCAGTTCTCATAGGGGAACCAGGTGTAGGTAAAACGGCGATTGTTGAAGGGCTTGCTCTTAAGATTAGCGAAGGAGATGTACCTTCCAAACTGTTAAATAAACAAGTTTACTTACTGGATGTCGCCTCACTTGTTGCAAATACAGGTGTACGAGGTCAATTCGAAGAACGAATGAAGCAACTCATTGCAGAATTACAGCAACGAAAGAACGTTATTCTGTTCATCGATGAAATCCATCAAGTAGTTGGAGCAGGATCAGCTGAGGGGTCGATGGATGCAGGAAACATCTTAAAGCCAGCACTCGCTCGAGGTGAGCTGCAAGTAATCGGTGCAACGACTTTAAAAGAATACCGCTCGATTGAAAAGGATGCAGCATTAGAAAGACGTTTTCAGCCGATTATTGTTCATGAACCAGCAGAAGGTGAAGCGATTGAAATTCTAAAAGGAATTCAAGATAAATATGAGACGTTTCATGAAGTAACGTATACAGAAGAAGCGATTAACGCTTGTGTCACGTTATCAAACCGTTATATTCAAGATCGATTTTTACCAGACAAGGCAATCGACTTGCTAGATGAAGCAGGATCAAAACTTAATTTAAAAGCGAACATGGCGAGTGATTCAGAAATCGAAGAGCGTTTAGCTACGATCGCAGATGAAAAAGTGAAAGTATTAGAAGAAGAAAATTATGAGGAAGCAGCGAAACTTCGAGATGAAGAAGAGAAGCTTGAAAAGCAGATGGAAACAAAAAATCACCAAACGGTTGTAGTTGATGTCGAGCATATCCAAGCGATTATTGAGAAGAAAACAGGAATTCCCGTTGGAAAACTACAAGAAAATGAAGCGTCAAAAATGAAGAATCTTTCCGAGAATCTTGCCGGGAAAGTCATCGGTCAAGCGGATGCGGTCGAGAAAGTTGCCAAAGCTGTCCGACGCTCCCGTGCAGGATTGAAACCTAAGCATCGACCAATTGGCTCCTTTTTGTTTGTTGGACCGACGGGTGTTGGTAAAACAGAACTGACAAAAACATTAGCAGAAGAAATGTTTGGCTCGAAAGACTCAATGATTCGTCTTGATATGAGTGAGTACATGGAAAGGCACGCCGTATCGAAATTAATTGGTTCCCCACCTGGTTATGTCGGACATGAAGAAGCGGGACAATTAACTGAGAAAGTTCGTCACAATCCTTACTCGATTATTCTTCTTGATGAAATCGAAAAAGCACATCCAGATGTACAGCATATGTTCTTGCAGATTATGGAGGATGGTCGTCTTACAGATAGCCAGGGGCGAACGGTGAGCTTTAAAGATACCGTGGTCATTATGACGAGTAATGCCGGAGTGGGTTCGAAACAACCGACAGTAGGGTTTACGAGTGATGCAGTGAGGCAAACGTCGATTATGGATTCGTTGTCCTCTTACTTTAAACCAGAATTTCTTAATCGTTTCGATGCGATCATTGAGTTCAATCACTTGGAAAAAGAAAACCTTATCGAAATTGTTGATTTGATGCTTGAAGATTTGCAGGAAACGTTAACAGAAAAAACAATGACAATTACCGTTTCACAAGACGCAAAAGAAAAGTTAGCAGAGCTAGGATACCATCAAGCATTTGGTGCTCGACCATTACGACGAGCAATTTCTGAACAACTAGAGGATCGTATTACTGATTTAATTCTCGATCAAGAAGGGGTCAAACAAATAAATGTCGTCGTTGAAAACGAAGAGATAACATTGAAATAAACTCTAAACTCCCGCTATTTGGTTCATACCCAAGGAGCGGGAGTTTTAGTTTTAAATATGAGCATTTTCAAGCCTACCGAAATTATTTAGTATTTTTAAATTGTGAACAGTTAAACAGCCCTTCCAGTCTTGCTCTGCTTGTTTCCAAACCTCATCATATTGTCCAAACCAAGACCAAGTAGGATTCCAAGAGCCTTCTACACTCAGCGTACTGATTTCATAATCAAGGTTTAGTTGGACTTCCTTTTCTAGTAGACTGATAAAGTGTGATTGAGGTGAAGAAGCTATTTGTAAAGGTTTAGCGCCGTATCCTCCCCATTTTTCGGGATCAAGTAACGTGATATCTCGAACGGACAATATTAATTTTTCATAAATACTCTCTTTATTTGGGCTTGGAATCATTTCCAATAAACGTTGGTAACAAAAGAAATCATGAATCTCCATAGCGGTTGGAAGCTGATTCAGCTCATTTAATGCTACGTCGGTTACCATTTCCAAAAAAGCAGGAGGTACAAGGTCGCTGTATTCGTGGAGATACCCTACAATCTCAGCACTGGGATTTGCAAATGGGGTCTGACCACCTTCAACTTTTGCAACATCGTAATTCCACCATGGTGCACGAGGAACATCATTCACTGCCTTTGGTACTCCTATCCACTTTAATTGTTTCTCATTAAATGATTCTAATAAGTAACGAATCGCTCTTTGGACAGTTTGATGATTACTGGTTAGATTTAATTCGCGTGCATATTGCAAGCCTATTGTCGTTGCCATCGGGGAAGAAATAGCTAGTCTAAAGTCTGGTTCAATTGATTTTCCGAAACCTCCATCACCATTTTGAAAATTTTCTAGTTCTTCAATAACATCAGCAACACTTTCGTTTTCAAAGTAGTACTTAAATAGCTTTTGATCTAAAGGACGAGCTTGCGAATTGATGAATGTCTTTGCTTTAATAAAATTTTCAGATGATAATTTCATAAGATAAGCCACCTCCTTTTGTACAAATAATCAGCAGTTTCTTAAATTATAGGATATTATGTAAATATATACAATTAATTCGTGATAATCAATTATATACATTGTAAGAAAAGTGATTTGATGGTAAATTTATACATGAGTCCCGGAACCGACAATATGCTGACCTGCCGTAATGTCATAATTTAACTTGAAAAGAGGCTGTCTTCATGTCGAACGCAACAATGAATGAATCATTTAGGAATTTATGTAAAAAGATCGAATTCTCAGGTACGATCAAGCTAACTAAGGGGAAGAATGATTTGCATCTGGCTTATGGTTATGCAGATCGATCGAATCAACTAAGAAATGATCTCGATACAAGATTTGGGATTGCATCAGGATGTAAATTATATACAGCGATTGCTATTTGTCAATTAGTCGAGGCTGGTAAATTATCATTCCAAACTAGTATGAGAGAGTGTTTAGACGATGATTTTCCGCATGTAAGTAAAGAAGTAACTGTCCATCACCTGTTAACTCATTCATCAGGTGTTGCGGATTATTTTGATGAAGAAGTGATGGATGATTTTGAGGATTTGTGGATAGAATTTCCTATGTATACACTTAGAAATTTAAAGGATTTCCTACCACTTTTTCAGCAGGAAAAAGTAGTGTTTGAGCCAGGAGAGAGGTTTCATTATAACAATGCTGGCTATATATTACTTGGCTTAATTGTCGAGAAGATATCAGGGATACCTTTCTCGGAGTACGTTGAAAGTAATATTTTTGCTAAAGCGGAAATGACAAAATCAGGGTATTTCATGTTAGATCGACTACCAGAAAATACAGCTTATGGTTATATCGATAATGAGAACGATGGCAACTGGAGAACGAACATTTACTCGATTCCGATTAAAGGTGGGGCAGATGGTGGTGCTTTTACTACTGCTGGTGATATGTCGAAGTGCTGGCGAGCACTGTTAAATAATAAACTTTTGAGTTAAGAATATACGCAAAAGTTGTTCACTCCCTATATGAATGAGGTGGATGATCCTGATGAATGTTATGGGTATGGAATTTGGATTTCTAAAAGAAACGGAGAAATTTATAAATACCATGTTATGGGTTATGATCCAGGCGTTAGTTTCCACTCGGCTGTCTATCCTAAAAAAGAAGTGACACTCACTGTATTGTCAAATAAAGAATCAGGTCCATTTGACGTGATGTCTCTTGTAGAAAAAAAGCTAATAGAATAACTATTTCTCTTAAAAACCTAAGTTTTTTTACTTGGGTTTTTAAGGTATTATATATTTATAGTGTTTTATCAAGCAAAGGAGAATGTAACGTGTATGAATTAAAAACAAAAGAAACAGAAAATAGTGTTATCGAGTTTATTGAAGCGGTAGATAGCGTGAAGAAGCGGGAAGACGCGTACAAATTGTTAGATATTTTCACGGAAGTGACAGGATATAAGGCGAAAATGTGGGGGGCATCAATCATTGGATTTGGATCATACCATTATAAATATGCTTCTGGGCATGAAGGAGACGCACCTCTTGTAGGCTTTTCACCACGTAAAGCGAAAATCAGCTTGTATTTTGCGACGGGTGATGATCAACGAGGGCACTTATTAGAGAAGTTCGGAAAACACACGTCTGGAAAAGCCTGTGTGTATATTAACAAAGTAGCGGATATCGATGTCGATGTATTAAAGGAATTAATCGATCAATCGGTCTATTTTTTACAACGGACATATCCGGAATAAGCAGTAAACATTAATAAGCTTAGAGACAACTTTCTCTAAGCTTTTTCGATTGTTCAAATCAGTATTAAAAACCCTATTAGAAAAGTTCGGTTTTAGATTGAATAGCAGATGCATATTAATTAATACAACGTGAAGAAATAGAGATTGACACCATGAGGGAGGAAGTTCCGATTGAGCAAATGGAAAAAGTGGCTAATCCTTGCAGTGGTGATGCTATTATTCTTTAGTCTATTGTTCATTTGTATATTGAATTGGTGGACGGCGTTCTTGGAATCGATCAATCGATTTTAGTCAAGCAATTTAAAAAGGCACAGCTTTACGAATGCTAAAGGTAAAGTTGTACCTTTTTACGTCTCCAGCGTATCTACCATCCGCGGCATGATCTATTAAGAAGCAGTTGTTTCGCCTCCGTTAATATGAAAGGTTTGACCAGTGACAAAACGTGAATCGTCAGAAGCTAAGAAAACCCAAGTCGGCGACAATTCAAACGGTTGAGCCATCCGCTGCATTGGATTAAAGGAACCAAAGACACTAACCATATCTGACGAGAAGCTTGAAGGAATAAGTGGTGTCCACACTCTCCCAGGAGCAACCGCGTTAACTCGAATGCCTTGATCGACAACACTGTTCGCAAGCGCTCTTGTAAATCCAATATTTGCAGCTTTTGTTGCTGTGTAATCAATAAGTTGTTTTTCACCAGCAAACGCTACGACAGAAGCTGTATTAATAATTGAACTACCAGGTTTTAAGTAAGGTAGTGCAGCTTTTGAAATATAAAAATGCGAGTAAATATTAACTTTGAATGTGTCGTCAAATTGCTCGTCAGTAATATCTAATAAACTTAATTGTTGAAACTGAATGCCAACATGGTTACATAGAATATCTAGCTTACCAAAAACATCGATTGTATTTTTGACAATTCCTTTGCAAACACTTTTGTCACGTAAATCTCCAGGCAAGAGAATACAACGACGGCCTAATTGCTCTACTCTCGTTTTTGTCCGTTGGGCATCTTCGTGTTCATCTAGATATGAGATCGCGACATCTGCACCTTCTTTAGCATATATAATCGCAATAGCTGCCCCCATTCCACTATCTCCACCGGTAATGAGGGCAACTTTATTTAATAGTTTTCCGCTTCCTTTGTACTGGGGATTTTCTACAATCGGTTTCGGAACCATGTATCGTTCAAACCCTGGTTGTCTAAGCTGACGTTGTGCTGGTGCACTAATCGGTATATCTTCATATTGAGTGACTTTTCCGTAATATGGATACATCGGATATCCTTGGTGCATGATATTGCCTCCTATGTCATCTTGGTGTGATGAAAAATATCTATTTCTCAACACTTTATGAAAACTAGGCGGATGCTGTGCATTGTTTAAGAAAAAAATGAAATAAGGTTAAGAGACTTGCTCTACTTTTCATATCACGAATAACCTAAATAGACATGAAAGGAGGTTATCATCTTGCAATATGAAGACTCTGAACAATATTTGCTTGAGATAAATGAATCTGATGAGAAAGTGCAAGTGTTTTATGCAAATGATCCCCAACCATTTCTGTTACCGAAAATAGGTCCTAGACCACCATGTTATACAAACCAGCGGTTCGGAAAATATTATCCTATCTTATAACGATTGTATAAGACCTGATCAAATAGGTATTCTTCGACTCTTTTCCAAATTGTGATTAAGGGAAGGAGTCTTTTTAATTATTCTTAAGAAATATATGGTAATGTTAGTAGAACAGGAACTTATCACTTGGATGACAATAGCTTTGAATTATGAGAGTCATTCCACGATTAAATGATAGGACGTGAAAGAGATGAACCCTTTTCTTAAAAAACTAGGAATTATTTTTATAGTAATAGGTGCTACAATATTATTCTCTTACTATCAGAATAACTTTTTAACGACAACAAGCATTGATGTAATATCAAATGATATACCTGATGAGTTCGATGGATATAAAATCGTTCAATTATCTGATTTACATAGTAAATGGTTTGGATCAAACCAAGAAAATCTTGTTGAACGCGTTAAGAAAGAAAACCCTGATCTTATTGTGTTTACTGGAGATTTAATCGATGAAAAAAGCAGAGATGTTAAACCCGGTCTTGTGTTGATGGAACATGTTACATCGATTGCCCCTACATATTATGTGACAGGAAATCATGAGTGGTGGGCAAATCAAACGGAATCGATAGAAGAAGAGCTGACGAATTTAGGTGTACGTGTGTTAAGAAACGATAAAGAGGAAATTGAACGGAATGGGGAGTCTCTTACATTGCTTGGTATAGACGATCCAGCTGAATTTGAAGGTGGATACGTAGAAGAATCCAGCATTATCTCTTCGATCGAGCAAGCACTAGATGACAAAGACCATACAGATCATTTCACAATTTTGTTATCTCATAGACCAGAAATGTTTTCTATTTATCAAGACTTCGAATTGGATCTAACTTTCTCAGGACACGCACATGGTGGACAATTTAGGATCCCTTTTGTTGGAGGAATAGTTGCTCCGGGACAAGGCTGGTTTCCCAAATATACAGCAGGGAAATATGATGAAAAAGGATCAACGTTGATTGTGAACAGAGGATTAGGAAACAGCATTATCCCTCAGCGGATATTTAATCGACCAGAGGTGACAAGTGTTACTTTGCGAAAAATAGAAGAATGATGATAATATCGCACCAAGAGGTTATTTCAATGTATGAAATAACCTCTTGGTGTCAATTCGATAGGGAATAAATATCATTATTTCGCTCGTTTAAGATGGTATATCTTTTCATCGTGTTCCATTGATTTGTGGTAGAGGTACTCCATCCCATCTTCTAATTTCGTCACTTGCTTTTTTAGCTGTTTAATATCTACTTTCACTTCTGCCATATCTGTTTTTAATACAGAGACATCCTCTTTCAAACTAGAGACATCTTCTTTCAAACTAGAGACATCTTCTTTCAAACTAGAGACATCCTCTTTCAAACTAGAGACATCCTCTTTCAAACTAGAGACATCTTCTTTTAAACTAGAGACATCTTCTTTCAAACCAGAGACATCTTTTTTTAGGCCTCCAACATCTTCTTTCACTCCTGATAAATCGATACTAAGTTCTTTTATTGCTAGCATCATTTGTTGAAATTGATCGTTTGTCATTTATTTCACCTCACTTTTATTAGGATTATATTTATAGCTCTTGTTTGGTGTAGGTTGGCATGTATCGCTTTTCATTGTGCTTTAACATAGCCAATTATAAAATGAATTTAATCTATGGACAAGAGGCAAAAGGACTTGCCTGTCTTATGAAAAAAGTTTATGTAAGATTAATGATCAAATATAATTATAGCACGTATGTTCGTTATTTAGGTGCTCAAAGCAAAGAAAGGTATGTCTAACCTATGACAAGTTTAAAGTAGTTTGTAGTTTAACGGTTTCTAAGGTGTCGAATTCTTTGAGAAAATCTACAATTTACCGAAAAATGAGTGTTGACTCTCACGTAACGTGATACTTTATAGTTAATGGTGAAGGGAGGGAACAAGATGAAAGTAAAAGAAGTAGCGGATCTTGTAGGGATCAGTGTGCGCACACTGCATCATTATGATGAGATCGGTTTACTTGTCCCTGAAGAAACCACGTTATCTGGATACAGAATGTACTCTAAAGAAAATTTAGAGAGGCTGCAGCAAATTTTGTTTTTCAGAGAGCTTGGATTCCCTTTGAAAAAAATTAAGAAGATCCTCGAAAGTCCAACATTTGATCGGTTAGAGGCGCTTGTTTTGCAAAGGGAAATGTTGAAAAACAAACGAGAGAAGCTGGATCAGATGATGGAGACAATTGATCAAACGATTCGGTATCAGAAAGGAGAAATGACGATGACGAATGAAGAGAAATTTAAAGGGTTTGATTTTAGTAATAACCCATATGAGCAAGAAGCTAGAGAAAGATGGGGGGATGAAACGGTCGACAAATATAATAAAAAAATGAATCAGATGTCGTCTCTCAAACAAGAAGAGTTGCAAGATCAATGTAATGCTATATATAGGAAACTAGCGCTTATTAGAGAGTACTCTCCAGGTTCAAATGAAGCTCAAGCACTTATTGGTGAGTGGTTTCATTTGATAAATACTTTTGGTAACTACTCTCTTGATGCATTCAAAGGATTAGGTCAGATGTACGTGGCAGATCAACGGTTCACGGATAATATTGATCAATACGGCGAGGGTTTAGCAGTGTTTATGTCTGAAGCTATGACAATTTATGCGGACGATCAAAAATCTTAACAAATAGAAAAGACATTAGGAAAGGCTGTGTACACTTGTGTACGCAGCCTTATTAATCGAATTACCTAAAATGAAAAGATATTCTGATGAGAAAATTGCTAGTTGATCAGAAGGATATTACGAAAAAATCACATATATAAACTGGCTAGAAAAATACCGAGATTCTCTTCGTATATTTCATCAAATTGTTCAATCGGTAAAGGATTTACACCACTTCCTAACTCAATTGTAAATCCTGGTCGCTGCCATTCTTGGATAAACCAATCTTTGTACCCTGCATAACTTTCTACATACTGGATAGGTTCATACCCACTTACACGAGAAAATTCATTGACGATCGTTTCTGCCTCTGGTGGTTCTAGTCCTTGGTATCCCCAATAAATCACTTTTCCTTGCGTATGATAGGCAAGGGCTCGATCAAAATCAGACTCTGTCGTTAAATCTGCCATAGCAATTGACTCCGGTTCTGTTAATGGCGCCTCTCCTGGATAGTCGCGTGGACCTGGTTGTTCTGGCTTTACTTCAGCTTCCTGTTCCCAAAGAGCAGGATACTGATTGTTTAAATCAACTCCGCGAATATTAGCTTTCCATCCAGAAAAATCTAGATTTCCGTTATTGAGGGCTAAAACACTGCTGCGATAAGGTTCTTCATTAGGTGGACCTTCAATAACAAGATCTACACCATCAGGATTAACCATGGGAACAATCGATAAGAATACAGATTCATAAAGAGGGAACACATCAAGTCCTCTAATGTCGCCCATATTAGTCAGAGCTAATAAATACTGGTTTAAAGTTTGCATTAAAATAGGTGTTGTAATCCATTCGTGAGCATGAAAAGATCCGTTCATGTGTACGCGTTTGTCTCCTCGACCAAGCTGAAGTTCTACAAGGTCCTTACCCATAACAGATTGACCAATTAAACGTGATCTTAAAAACGGATAAATTTCCTGAAGTTGACGAATATCTGCCATCATTGCAGCATAAGTATAATCTCTTCTTCCTTGAACGATTGGACTCTCAACTCTAACAGGAACATTAATTCTCTGTCCGACTTGAAGGCCAAGTGGGTCAATCGTTGTATTCAATAAATAAAGAGCGTCAATATTAAACCCGAACTGTGCTGAAATACGCCATAGTGAATCTCCAGGTTGTATCGTGTAAAAACTGACATAAAAGCCTGGTATCAAAATTTGTTGGCCAATCTGTATAGTAGTAGGATTTACATTTGGATTGGCATCTGTAATTAATTGTAAGGGTACATTGAAAAGTTGACTATAATACCAGAAGTTATCGCCTTGACGTACGCTAATCTGCATAATTACAATCTCCTTTACCACTTGATAATTTACGATTGCCACTTTAAAATGATTTATTTAGCTAAAATACAGAGAAATCTATATAAATATATGATCAAAAGGTTAAATATATTATTCGAAACTTAACGATTGATCAGTATATGTCATCATTGCTAAAAGAAAAGGCACGAAGCTTTACGCTTCATGCCTTTTAAGAAGATCCTACATTATGTTGTGGGGGAATCCTGTGAAGTGTTGCTTGTTCAAAAGCATAAGCAAATTTTATCAGTGTTGGTTCAGAGTATGCTGATCCCGTGAAAGTAATGCCAACAGGTTCTCCTTTAGATGTGTAGCCGGCAGGAACTGTGATGGAAGGGTAACCTGCTTTAGCAGGAATAAATGCGCCGAAATTATTCGGATAGACAAGCGCATCTAATTGATGTTTTTGTAAAGCAGCGTCTATCCCCATTTCTTTTGACTGAACATGATCAAAGGAAAGGGCAGCTAAATATTCAGGTTCCGTTAATGTACCACTCGTTTTCTCCGCTCTTTCTAACACCATTTGCCCATATTTGAGTCTTGCTTGTGGATCTAATTGATTAATTTTTATTACATCTTTTAAAGTATTTGGAGAAGAATTATCAGTATAGTCATTCAAATATGTATTTAATGCTACTTTGAACTCATGTACCATCACATCAACTGTCCAAGGTGATTGCTGTGTTGGTATGACAACTGGATCAATAACTTCTGCACCTATTTTTTTCAAATGATTGATGGCTTCTTCCATGACATTCACTTGTTCAGATGACATTTGATCAAAGATACCTTCACGTACAATACCAACTCGCTTGTTTTCCAAGCCATTTATGTCCAAAAAAGATGTGAAATCAAGTTCATCTAGTGGATTTGTTTTTGTTATTGGGTCAAATTCATCAATGCTAACAAGTGTATTTAAGAATATAGCAGCATCTTTAACGGTGCGAGCGATTGGACCGGCAGTATCTTGAGTGATAGAAATTGGAATAATCCCAGTTCGGCTTAGGAGACCAACAGTCGGTTTTATCCCCACTAAAGAGTGTTGGCTAGCTGGGCTTAATATCGACCCAGATGTTTCGGTTCCGATCGAAAGCATTGCAAAATTTGCTGCTATTGCAGCAGCCGATCCAGTGCTTGATCCACCAACATCGAATGTTTTTCCATAAGGATTGACTACTTGACCACCTCTTGAGCTAAAGCCAGCTGGCATACCATCTGTCATGAAGTTAGCCCATTCTGTCATATTTGTTTTGCCTAGAATAACAGCACCTGCTTCACGAAGTTGTTTCACTAGAAAGGCATCTTCAAGAGCATAAGAATCTTTCATTGCTAACGAACCAGCACTCGTATGCATTTTATCAGCAGTAGCGAGATTATCTTTGATAAGTACAGGAATTCCGTGCAATGGGCCTCGTAAACCTATATCGTTTTTTTCGTATTCTAAAGCATCAGCGATTTGTAACGCATCGGGATTAATTTCCAATACTGCATGAAGACCGTTTGAGCCATGGTCAAATGCAGCAATTCGCTCAATATACAGCCATACAAGGTCTTTTACTGATAACGTGCCTTGTTTAAAAAACTCATGGACTTTTTCAAGAGTAAGTTCATCTAAATAATCATCATTAAATGTTTGCAAACGTGGGTTTAGCATCGTATGAATCCTCCTCATTCTGGTCAAATAAGTATAGTGTAGTTAAGTCTACTGAGATTTTCGAATTATTATCGACAAGAGTATAGTGTACGCTTCCAAGTAAACAAAATGAGTATACCTTTTTGGAGAATAATTACAAATGATAAATTCGAGGCTATACAAAATAATAGAGGCTGCCTCAATGAGGGACACAACCCTTTATTGAGACAGCCAACCATGTTTAGCGGTTATTATTATTGTTGTTACGGTTATTGCGGTTATTTTTATTATTTAGGTTTTGGGCATCATTTTCTTCAGAAAACTCTGTATTTGTGTTTTCGACATCCAAATCATTGTTATTATTATTGTTGTTACGGTTGCGGTTGTTACGGTTATTTCTGTCTTGGTTGCTCATAATATTTCACCTCCACATGGTTTGTAAATTAAAAACATGAGGTTAGAAATGATCACACCACAAATCATTGCAGCGCTAATCTTCAACCTACATTAGCTATTATGGTTAAAAAAGAAAACAATATGTATTAATGAAAAAAATATTGAATTAGGGTAGTTTTGCGACGCTTTAAATGAAGTGAATTTTTATTTGCACATAATGGAGCAGATGTAATGAGATAGTACTTAATAACTACTATGTAGTAACAGGTGGATAAATAAAGAGAGTAAAGATATTTAAAATAGCATGAAGTGAAGTAAAAGCAAGAGGTTTATAGATTCTGCCCAACTGCGAAGATAGTGGAAAGCTTTAATAAGTCAAAATAAAAAAAGACCCTAATAAAAGGGCCTTTAAGTATATTACTTCTGTACGTTAGCTGCTTGTGGTCCGCGTTGTCCTTGCTCGATGTCGAAGTTTACTGTTTGTCCTTCTTCAAGTGATTTGAAACCTTCACCTTGAATAGCGGAGAAGTGAACAAAAACGTCGTCTTGTCCTTCAACTTCGATGAAACCGAAACCTTTTTCTGCGTTAAACCATTTTACTGTACCTTGTGTCATGAAAAATTCCTCCTGTGTGGGGTTTGCCCACTAAGTATTACTATTTGAGCTCTTCATTTAATCATTCCAGGAGAAACACTCGCTAAAGTCTTTCATCTTTCAGTCATATCCGAACGTCAATAAGCTTTCTATAGTATAACCCAATTGTTTCAAAAAAGATACCTATTTCTAAAAAAATTTTATATTGATTGATGATCTTGAGTTGAAATGAGATTTACCCCAATAAATTTAGATATTAAGAAGGGGACAGTAATATTATTATGAAGGATAATTTCATTAAAGTTGTATGCGTGGAAAGATCTATGGGACATCTCTAATCCAAGTCTGATTAATAAAGAAAAATTTATTGAGGAGTTAATAAATTTAATCTTTTAAAAGTACGAATTAGATTTTTTATAAAAAATATTCTTCTAAAGTCGTTCCTAATTAAGAACATCATTAAATATTTTTAGTAGAATTTTATTGACTTAATTTTAAAAAGGTGATAAATTCGATTTAATATATTCGTTATATAGAACGGTGGTAATTTTATTAATTGTTAGTTTGTGTCGGAGGAGGATAATAAATGAGTGCTATTGCTGGTCTTATCGATTTTAATAGAGAACCAATAAAAAGTGAAAACATTAGCAACTTGATGGGCTCCTTTGAAAAGTACCCTTCTGATGCTATTGATGTATGGAAGAAAGACAATGTTTTTCTAGGTTGTCACGCACAGTGGATTACTCCAGAATCGATTGGTGAAGTTGTCCCTTATTATGACTATGAAAGACAATTAGTAATTACTGCAGATGCGATTATTGATAATCGCGAAGAATTACTCAATAAGTTAAGAGTTGATAACGGGCAAAGGAAAATCATGCCTGATAGTCAGTTAATTTTACTAGCGTATGCTAAATGGCAAGAAGAAACACCCAAACACTTAATTGGCGATTTTGCGTTTATGATATGGGATGAGAGGAAACAAAAACTTTTTGGGGCAAGAGATTTCTCTGGAGCTCGGACGCTTTATTATCACTTTGATAACAACCGTTTTGCGTTTTCTACTACAATAGTTCCGCTTTTTACATTACCTGGGCTTATAAAAATATTAAATGAAGAGTGGATGGCTGAATATCTTGCAATACCAAATATGATTGAAGCCGTCGATATGTTTTCTACAGTCTATCAATCTATCATGCAAATACCGCCATCACACAGTATAACTGTCGTTGATAAAAAAGTGACATTTTCAAGGTATAGCACAATTCTAGTTAAAGAAAAATTAAAATTCAAAACTAATGAAGAGTGTGAAGAAGCATTCAGATATGTTTTTAATGAAGCAGTTATTGCAAGAACCCGAACTTACGGAAAAGTTGGATCACAATTAAGTGGGGGTTTGGATTCAGGGTCTGTCGTTAGCTTTGCTGCAAGGGCTCTAAAAAAACAGAACAAAAAACTACAAACTTATAGCTACATACCAGAAGATAGCTTTGTAGATTGGACACCAAATTACTATATACCTGATGAAAGACCATTTATAAAGGAAACTGTAAGTTATGTTGGAAATATTGACGATCAATATTTGAATTTTAAGGGGAAAGACCCATTTTCAGATTTAGATGAATTTCTTGAGATAATGGAAATGCCTTATAAATTTTTTGAAAATTCATTTTGGTTAAAGGGAATTTATGAAAAAGCTCAACAACAAGGAAATAAAATTTTATTAGGTGGAGCAAGGGGAAATCATTCTATTTCATTTGGTTCTTATCAGTTTAATATGGACTATTATTTGTCACTCTTAAAACGATTAAGATGGTTTCGTCTGAATCAGGAGTTAAATTTATATTGTAAAAATAAAGCTACTGGAAAATCAGTTATTCTTCCGCAAGTAGTAAAAAATGGATTTACTTCTTTGGAACAAATATTCTCTAAGAATAAATTCGATGAATCGCTTTCTTTAATAAATCCAAAATTGGCGAGAAAATTTAATGTAAATGAAAAAATTAAAAAATATGGTATAGATATTACAGGTTCATCTATTCAAAGCGAAAGTGAATTTAGAAGGACTCATTTTGAGAAACTATATACTTGGAACAAATCAGGTGTAGCAAATACAAAATTATCTTTGAAACACTCATTGTGGGACCGTGATCCGACTAATGATATTCGTGTAATTCAATTTTGTTTAGGAATACCTGAAGAACAATATGCAAATAAAGGTCTGGAACGCTCACTAATTAGAAGATCAACAATTAATTTTATCCCAGATCAAGTCAGGTTGAATCATCATAGCCGTGGGGTACAATCAGCTGACGTAATATTTCGAATGTTATCAATTTGGAATAGGTTTGTTGAAGAACTAAAACAGCTCACAGCAGATCCAAGGATTTCAGAAATACTCAACATAGAAATGATTAAAAACATATTACAAAAATTTTCTGATCAACCGTGTCCTGAAATTATTTTTGATGAAGATTTTAGAATGTTAACTCGTAGTTTAGTTATTTATCGATTTATTAAAAATCATATTTGAAGGGAGGTGAGATGATGAAAAGAGAATGGAAAAAGCCAATGTTAGAAATGCTTGAGATTGACATGACAATGGGAGGAAGAGGAGCAAAAATGCCGGATTGCTTTGATAATAGTGATAAAATGCCTCCAGGACAGGAACAATTTTGTCCACCTGGGGAAAGCTGAATAAATTTTAATAATACCCTTTTACAACGTAAAAGGGTATTATTAAAAATCGAATCCCTGAAGGAGGCTAATATATGTTAGAAGAAAACAATATGAAATATAAAGCTTTTGGCTTAAATCTATTAAGTAATATCTTGCTTCCAGAAATTAATCAAATTAATAATAAAAACGATAAGTTTGATATTGTGATTAAATTAGCAGATTTAAATGAAATATGGAAGGAAATTGATAAAACAAATGAATTTTTTTCTATAAATAGGAATACTATAATGTTCCATATTCCTGAGGTAGCTATATATTTAATTCAAGATGGTAAGAGGATTTTTGTTTCTCCAATAGACAAACTAAAAGTTAAAGACGACCATATTAGACTCTATCTTCTGGGCTCTTGTATGGGCGCAATCCTCATGCAACGAAAAATCCTCCCTTTACATGGAAGTGCCATAGCAATCGACGGGAAAGCTTACGCCATTGTTGGTGATTCTGGTGCTGGGAAATCTACCACTGCATCGGCTTTTTTAAAACGAGGTTACGAACTTATTAGTGATGATGTTATACCAGTTACCTTAACTTCAGATAATGTTCCGATGGTGATACCTGCTTATCCACAACAAAAGCTTTGGCAGGAAAGCATTGATCGATTTGGAATGGAATCTAGTCAACTTCATCCAATCGTAGATCGAGAGACTAAGTTTGCGATTCCTGTACAATCACAATTTACGAATGAAACTCTTCCACTTGCTGGAATCTTTGAATTAGTGAAAACAGAAGGAGAAGAAGTAGAACTTCAACCAATTATAAACCTTCAGAGATTTCATACATTGTTTTATCATACGTACCGTAATTTTTTTCTGAAACCAGCCGGTCTAATGGAATGGCATTTTAATACTTGTGCGGCTATGGTCAATAAGGTAGATATTTTCCAGATACAGCGTCCAGATTCACGTTTTACAGCAAATGAATTAGCCGATTTAATTCTTTCTACGATAAAAAAGGAGGTAAAAGTATGATTAAAAGTCAATATTATTCAACAATAGAAACCATTAGTCAAAAATCAGGAAACATTGTAAGTGATATGGATGGTGAAAAAGTCATGCTAAGTATTAATAATGGAAAGTATTATAACCTGGGTGATATTGGCGGAGAGATTTGGGAACTCATAGAGGAACCAATATCAATAGAAAATTTGGTGAGCGCGCTGATATCGAAATATGAAATAGAGAAACAGCAATGTGAGGAACATGTTTTATCATTTTTAGAAAAGCTTCATAAAGAAGACCTCATTAAGATAGAGAACTAGACCTAGCTAATTTCCAAATTCTCTGAAAGGATAATGGATGATGATTAAAAAAATCAAATCGTATTTAGGATTAGACAGAACAATGAAGCTTTTCTTAATAGAAGCATATTTTTATTTAGGCTGGGCCCGTATTCTTAAAAAAATGCCTTTTGTAAAAATAGCTCCTTCCTTAGGAGAACATATGATGGAAACGACTTATGATACAAATGATAACGATAAGAGAACTCTCTACAACGTATCTCAAGCAATTCATATGATGAGCAGATACACGTTTTGGGAAAGCCAGTGCCTCGTAAAAGCAATTGCAGCAATGAAAATGTTAGAGAAACGTGAAATTGAAAGTACATTATATTTAGGTGCTGGAAAAGATGACCACGGGGCTTTCACAGCACATGCCTGGTTACGGAGTGGTCCATACTATATTTCTGGCTCGGACGGCATGGAGAATTTTACTGTTGTAAGTAAATTTGCAAAGAAGAACTCTTTGAAGCACCTTGAAGGAGAAAACTATGGATAATCATTTCGTTCTTGATTTAGAATCCATCCCAAAGGAATTAAAACTAATACTGGAATTAATCAAGGAAGAAGACAACATGTCTAAACCAATTGATTATGCATTTTTTGAAGATATTAATTGGGAGCTATTTATTGATCTTTCTTTACACCACCGACTTTATCCAATCCTTTATACGAAAGTAAAGCAATTTCCTGATTTTATTCCATGTAATGTTATGGAAAATTTATTGCAACTTTATCAAAGAAACACATTTCAAATGCTTCATTTAACACGAGAAATGGAGATTGTAAGTAGGTTATTTAACGAGAAACAAATACGTGTTCTTTTCTTGAAAGGTCCGGTGTTGGCTTATGAATTATATGGTGACCTTTCACTCAGAACCTCGAGTGACTTAGATTTTCTTATACCGATAGAGGAACTCGACACAGCTGAAAAAATCCTGAGTGAACTAGGTTATGAAAAGTATGATTATATTCAATCCGTTCTTAGTGACTGGAGATGGAGACACCATCATGTAACGTATATCCATCCAGAAAAAGGATTAAAGTTGGAAATTCACTGGCGGTTGCACCCAGGACCAGGCAAAGAACCTACTTTCAATGATTTATGGTCAAGAAAAACCCTTACGTCGATAACTAGTTCACCTGTTTATTATCTAGGAAAAGAAGACTTATTTGTATTTCTCGTAACCCACGGAAGCCGACATGGTTGGTCACGGCTACGGTGGTTAGTTGATATAAACCAACTATTAAAGCAGAACCTTGATTGGGTAACTGTGTATAAATTCTTCAAAGAGAATAGGAGTGTATCTATTGGTGGACAGGCAATCATCCTTACATCAGTCTGTCTAAACTCACCTAGAAATGAAAAGCTAAAACGGATATTTCAGGGGAATCGATCTAGACGCTTAGCCCAGGATGCAATTTTTTATTTTGAAGATATCGTAAATCTTCATACAGACCCTGTACCAAGATATATATCAATCTATCATAAACGCCATTTATTTCAGTTAATGTCAATAAACCAAAGAATTATATTCATGTTGAGCTTTTTATATCCTTATCCTGAAGATGCAGAAACGTTACCATTACCGAAAAAGCTCCACTTTCTTTACTTCCCATTACGCCCATTTCTTTGGGGATGGAGGAAAGCGAGGAAACACGCACTACCTTAGGAGGAAAGAGATATGTTAGGCCCTGTTTTTTATTTCGTGAAACAAATACATGCCTACGCTGGTAAAGTTCTCTATTTTAATCTCATCGCAACGATTTTAATTAGTTTACTCGATGGGATTGGTATCCTGCTTTTAATACCAATGATCAGTATGACAGGTATTGTTAACATTGATGCCGGGGGAACTCCTATTGCTGGCATGTTTGAATTTTTACAAGGGATCCCTGCTACAATTGGTTTGCCAATGATATTATTAATATTTGTAATTATTAGTGTTGCACAAAATTTACTTCAAAGGAACATTACTATCCGCGAAGCAAAGATTCAACATGGATTTTTTCGTTATATACGTATAAAAACATATGATTCATTGCTTCATGCAAACTGGCGATTTTTCGTATTAAACAGAAAGACAGATATTATCAATATATTAACGGCTGAAATAGCTCGAGCTAGTGCTGGAACACACTCCGTGTTACAATTTTCAGCCTCTCTTATTTTCACTTTTGTTCATATAGGGATTGCGTTTTGGCTCGCCCCAGCTATAACGACATTCGTTTTATTAAGTGGTTCTATTCTTATTTTTTTTAATAGAACCTTTCTTAAACGGTCACTCGCTCTTGGTCGAAGAAATTTCGAATTAGGGAGATCGTATCTTGGTGGAATTACTGATCAAATAAATGGAATTAAAGATATAAAAAGCAATACATTGGAAGATTCTCGATTGGATTGGTATCGTTCGATAACGAAACGGATGGAACATGAGCAAGTAGAATATACAAAATTAAAAACGAAATCTCAGCTTTATTATAAGATTGCTTCATCAGTATTAATTGCAGGTTTTATCTTTATAGCAATAAATTTATTTCAGGGGCAGGCAACTCAACTTTTACTTATTATCGTTATATTTTCAAGGCTATGGCCACGGGTAGCTGGAATTCAAGCATCAATGGAACAAATCGCATCAATGCTTCCGGCATTTAAAGAGGTGATTGCCATGCAAGAAGAAAGTAAAGCTTCAGTCGAGTTTGAAGCTGTAGACAACCAGAATGTTAAACCGCTTAAAGTGGAGAGAAACATTGTGTATGATCATATCTTTTTTCGTTATAATAAATCGGACTATGCATTAAAAGATATCAATATTACGATCCCTGCTAATCAAATGACTGCTGTTGTAGGGAGGTCTGGAGCTGGGAAGAGTACGTTAATAGACTTAATTATGGGATTAAATAAACCTGAAAAAGGTGAATTACTAATTGATGGTACTCCTCTTTCAAAAGATAATCTTATTTCACTAAGACAGGCGATTAGTTACGTCCCACAAGAACCGTTTTTATTTAATGAGAGTATCCGTGAGAATTTGCAACTTGTAAAGCCGGATGCAACCGAAGAGGAAATGTGGGAAGCACTCGAATTTTCATCTGCAGTTGAATTTGTAAGTAAGATGACAGAAGGACTGGACACCCTCATTGGAGACCGTGGAATTAAATTATCTGGCGGAGAGCGTCAAAGAATCGTTTTGGCCCGTGCCTTTTTAAGAAGTCCATCTATTTTAGTGTTAGATGAAGCTACTAGTTCACTCGATACTGAAAATGAGGAGAAAATCCAGCAAGCGATTCAAAGATTAAAAGGAAAAATGACGATTATTGTTATCGCTCATCGGTTATCGACGATTCGAAACTCAGATCAAGTTATCGTTCTTGAAGAAGGAGAAATCATCCAAACAGGCGAATTTGGCACACTTGCGAAAGAAAAAACGAGTGTATTTAGCAATTTATTGCGAAATCAAATAAAATTAAGTCAATAGGTAGTGCAACGCACGAATAGAGCAAATGTAGATGGAACAGCATTAGAAGGCCTAGATAGAAGATTATCTAAGCCTTTTTTCGGTCGTTAGTTTCATTTTATTTTTCAGCGAAAGATGAGCGTCCGAGGTAACATTTACTTAGAAGTCGATAAATTCTCTTAACATTGCACCTAATGTGGGAGTGCTTTCAGAAGACTCGTCCTCGCGTGTAACCTCATCATTCTCATCAGCTGTAAATGGTAACCCTCGTTCAATCCTCTTTACTTTTTCGTATGAATATTTCATTTGCTCTCTTTTTACATCATCAATTATTTTGTTATATTTCATATGAAACTCATAGTCATTTGGACTAGAATATCTCGATATTTCTTCATGATTCGTAGAATAATATTCCGTAATTTGATTTGTTTTACTATTATCAATAGCTTCTTTGGTAGAACAAGTAGCTAATAATGTTAGTGCCAAAACTAATAATAATGATATCTTCATTGAATTCTCCCTCACGAAATATATAAATATTAAATGATAGTTTAAATGAATATTCAGAGAGTGAAATGCTCTCTCTAATTTAATTTCTTCTTTATCATGCTCATCTTAACACAAGTAAGTATTTTATTAGAAGCAAAGTGCAACATGTGCTCAGGAGAAGTTCAATTTCATGAAGCAATTTGCTTTGTTCCATTCATTTAACTCTTGTCAAATGTTCCTTAGTAAGTTAAAATCAATAGTGCATTACATTAGTAATGTACTATGTTGGTTAAGGGGGTGAGGTACTTGCTTCAATCGGATGGTACAAAGCCGATTTACGTTCAAATTGCTGAGTGGTTAGAGACGGAAATATTAAATGGACATCTAACAAAGGACGATAAAGTCTATTCGCAATATCAATTAGCTGAAATGTTTACCATCAATCCAGCCACGGCAGCAAAAGGACTTACTCTTTTATTAGATGATGAAATAGTATATAAAAAAAGAGGGTTAGGAATGTTTGTCGCTGAAGGGGCTCAGAAAAAGATTCTATCGAAGCGGAAATCCCAAACGCTCGTCCGTATGATAGATAACCTAGTGAGAGAAGCGAAGTTTCTTGACGTGCCTCATGATGAGTTAGTTCGGATGATCAAAGCGGCAGAAAGTCAAAGAGAGGATGGAGATAAATGACTGTGATTAGTTGCGACAATTTAACGAAAACATTCGGAGGCAAGAGAGCAGTTGAAAATGTGTCATTACATATAGAAGAGAATACGATCACCGGTGTGATTGGAAGAAATGCAGCAGGAAAAACAACCTTATTACAAATGATAGCAGGATTAAAAAGACCGAAATCAGGAACGTTGACTGTATTTGGTGAACAACCGTTTAATAACCTGTTTGTATCATATAACAGCATTTTTATTGATGACAACATGTGCTTTCCTTCTGTGATGAATTTAGCAGAAATTATTCAGACTGCTGAATCATTTTATCCAAATTGGGATCAAGAGATTGCAAGAAGGTTATTGAGTTATTTCAGCTTTGATTTAACGAATCGTCACGGTGATTTATCAAAGGGAAAAATAAGTACGTTTCACGCGGTTATTGGCTTAGCTTCTAGGTGTCCATTAACGATTTTTGACGAACCAACAACAGGAATGGATGAATCTGCGAGACGTGATTTTTACAAAGCATTGCTGAAAGATTACTTGGAAGTTCCGAGGACGATATTAATTTCCAGTCACCATTTATCTGAAATTGAAGATTTATTGGAGAATTTACTACTGATTGATCAAGGAAAAGTCCATCTCCATCAATCAATTGATGAGATGAAGCAATATGCTTTGAGAGTGACAGGCGATGTTTCTGTTATCGACGAACTTGTGAAAGAAAAAAGTGTGTTACACGAGGAAAGTTCAATTCCAAACCATCGGACGATTATCATTCGTAATGATTCAACGGAACAAGAACAAGCAGAGTGGATAACAAGAGGATTAGATGTCACGTTTGCAACACCAGGAGAGGTATGCGTGTACGTAACAAAACAAGAGAATGGAGGGATTGACGATGTCTACCGCCGTACCTAAACTGACTTCTATCCTTATGAAACAAGTTACATTCAAGATTCGCTCTTATTCCGGAATGATATGGACGCTGATGGTTATGCAACTGTTGGGTTCACTTATGGCAGGTCCTAGTGGTGGAGGGGGATCGATAGGGTCTATTAGCTACAGCTTCACTTCGTACAATGCAAATAGTATTATTGTACTCACAATGCTGTGGATATTAGTATCGTCGATCATTATGACAACGAAGGCGTATCAACGAGATGATTATACTTTCGTCACGACAAGAAAGACGAGTCACTTTTCCAACGGGTTGATCTTATTGCTTGCAAGTTTTTTTGGGGCATTAACGGCAATGTTATCTAGCCATGTGATCCGTGTCATATACCTTATCCGTGCGGAAGAAGGACTTATTACCATTGCTTCTTATAGCGTGATGGATTGGCTGGTAGGATTTTCAGTGACACTTTTGTACTTGATATTATTAGGAGCGGTTGGATATACTATCGGAATGCTTTTTCAAATTCATGTCTATTTTCGCGTAGCGTTAGTAATATTAGTGTTTTCTTTCTTCTTCTTAGGAGGAATAATAAACGTTGGATTAATAGAGTCGTTGGTGCAATTTTACATTATGGAACCTTCTTTCTTGTTGTTTACTAGTAAAATTATCATCACTACAGGGATGTTATTTATTCTTACAATCTTAATTACCGATAGATTGGAGGTAAGATCATGAATGCATTTGGAATCGTAAGTTTTCTCATTTTCCTCACTTTTGCTTTTATCGCTGCTTCGATCATACGAAAAGTTGTTCTTTTGCCAGAAAAAAAGCTTAACATTAAGATAACCCATCGGCTATTCCTTAGTTATATTGGGTTATTATTACTAGCGATTCCAGCTTCTATCGGTTTATCTGTGCAAAAAGACACAGTAGAAACAATCGAAGTTAAGGATGTTGACAATGAGATATACAATCAAGAAATAAAGGATCTTATTAAAGCTAGTAATGAAGAAAACATTCTAAACAATTATTATTCACAAAAAGAGGTATTTGATCTGTCAGGGGAGATGTTAACTTGGAGATCTTTTGTTGATCACCACAACACGTTTTTCAACATTTATGTAGAAGAAACGGAGGATTTAACTTCAGAAGTGGAAGTAATTTATCTTTATCCTAGAGTTGTGATCGGTGGGATAGATTTGACCACCTATCAACGAGACATTTCTTTGTCATTCGCAGATGACCAACTTGAAATACAATCCGATTTAGGACAAGGGCAGGGCTATTCCAGTGTGGAGCAGGACGTTATAATAACAAATTTTACTCGCGAATTTGTGATCTCGCAATTTGGAGATAATGATGCATCAAACCAGATGTGGTCATTTCCTGAACACAGTATTGAAAGTCCCCATACTCTATGGATTCGAGTACCTGATGGAATAGACGTGGAAAATGGAGAATCTAGCATTCCGTTTGATTATCAACTTGAAATCTTGGAAAATAATTAGATAAAGAGAAATTATAGTCTCTACATCAACGATGATTGTGGAGTAACCACAAAAGCGAAAACGCTCAGAACAAGTGTCTGAGCGTTTTTGCATTTTGTTAAAGTAAGCTTTTTGCTACATTTTCTGTTTCTTCTAGCGTGTCACCAATTTGTTTGTTTTGTGTATTCAGATTTTCAATCGCAGCACTAACTTCTTCTAGGCTAGCAGATGCTTCCTCGATAATCGCAGCTAACTCACTTGTAGAGGATTCGACTTCAGTAGAATGTCCTTTTACTGATTCGGCTTGCGCTTCAAAACTTGAAAAACGGTCATGTATATTTTTTAAATAATTGGTTAGTTTTTTGAATGATTGATTGACTTGATCTGTTTTACCTAGGTTATCCTCGACCATCGTATTGCTTTGATTCATTTTTTCAACAGCAGATTTATTCGTGTTGTTGACATCGCGTAAGTTGCTCGTAATCTTTTCGGCAGCTTGGTTTGAGCTCTCAGCAAGTTTCCTAATTTCATCAGCCACAACGGCAAATCCTTTTCCAGCCTCACCAGCTCTAGCAGCTTCGATGGATGCATTTAACGCAAGTAAGTTCGTTTGTTCACTAACGTTAATAATGTCTTGTGAAAAAGAGTTTGTTTCCGAGATTTTTTCTGATAGTGATTTGAAAGCTGTATTTAAATCATTGATATGCTGTTGGAATTCTTTCATATTAATTGTAAGGTTTTCCGATAACTCACTTCCTGCGGTGGAAATGGATGAAACTTCTTCAAAGTTGTTCTTGAGTACTTTGGAATTGTCCAACATATCAGTCATTTGATTGAGTGTATCATGAGATCTCTCCGAAATACCGACGATTTTTTCACTTTGCACAGTACTACCTGTGGCAACTTCTGAAATAGCAGTCGATATTTCTGATTGAGACGAGATATTTTCCTGTACACGTTTCGTCACTTCAGTAATTTGTTCGGAAATACTACTGACATTGCTTTCTAAATCTTTTCGCTGTTTTTCTTTTTGAATAGCATCATTTTCACTTTCAATAAGCATTTTTTCGATCTGTTTTACTTGTTTCGTGTTCAAATGAATGAGCACAATACAAAGTAGACCAAAGAGAAAATAGACGACAGCAGTGGAAGCGAAGTTTTGCTGTAAAATTTCGACATCAATTACCGAATGATAGGTATTCATATAAAGGCCAAAAGCACCTAAAAAGAATCCAATCCCAAAAACTTTTTTGTTAAAGTGGACGGTTGAAATCAACATTAGGAAAAATAGAATTAGCGTAGTAGGTAAACCACCCCCGAATAAAAAAATCGATGTGATAGTAAATAAATACATAGTTAAAATTAGCAGATATGGAAATAAACTATGTTTTTTGAGTATAATTTGAACTATGTAAAATAAGAGTCCTAAAAATACAATTTCGGTTCCGTAAAACATACTTTTTCCTAATTCACCTTGAGTCAAACTTAGTACTAATCCCAACAATAATGAGATTGGAAAAACGATCAAAATCAACTTATTTTTATTTCTTATATCTTCAAATTTTAATTGTTCAATGGCGTTCATTATTTTCCCCCTAGTTTTTGATGATAATGAGTAACGGTGTAATGTATAAAATTCAATTCTATAGAGGGAGTATATTAAATTTTAGATTAAAAGTAAATAGGTCAAATAGTTATAAAGTATTGGTTATATCGATTAAATATATCTTATAAATCATCTTAACTTATGCTATAAGGATCGGAAAATACAACTGGAATAAAAAAGACACCTCCGAAAATTCACGGGGGTGCCTACCAAATTCTCTTAACTCACATCTAAAATAACGACGTTTGCTCATGTTCACCTAATCGTTCGAGTGCCATTGGATCGTGATCCTGGAAATAGGCTTGATGAATCCATTTATCTTTGCTCATTAATTGTTTCGATGACCCTTTCGCATCACGCAATCTACAGCTATATAAGACAGGGAAGTAATCTTGCAGAAATTTCCCCTCCGTATGTGCGGTTAATGCAATGATTTGAAAGCCTAATTTTTCAGCGATAAAAAATACAGGGCTTAAAACGTGATCACTGGAGGCTTTCCCAAAAGGGTTGTCTAAAATGACGGATCTATGTCTCGTTATGTTTGGAATGATGTGTTGCTGTTTTTCAGCGACATAATTCAGTAATCCCAAAAAGAGCGTCATGTTTTTACTCCATTTTTCGCCACCGGACCAATTGTTTGATTGTTCCCATGTATAAGAACGACTAGAAATATCATTGTTATTACCAACTTTTCGACAATTTACTTTCAGTGACTTTTCGTTGATGACTCGACGAAGCAGTTGCTTAGAATGAAGCCAGACTTCGAGCTGTTGCTTCATTTTTGCTAAGTCATCATTTCCATCTGAGTCTTTAAAGGTATCTTTTTCAAGCTCATCGATCATCCAATCAACATGTTGGCGAATCCGATCGTGCCCTTGTTCATCGTCCCACTCAGGAATGACGAAGGTGTAGAGATGTTTCCATTGCTGCTCAATTTTAACACGAGTCTTATTCGGAATAAAACGAAGTTCGTTAGCAAGTTTCTTTAAATGCATGTGAATATGAGTAATAAATTGTTCGAAAGCTTCATCATGTTTTTGAACTGCGGCTTCTGCATATTTAATCGCTTGGCGAATATTTGTTTCCATATTCGTTTGGAACTCGATGACCTCGTCATACGTGTTTTTGTAATCAACACCTTGAATCGCTCGTTGGCTAAGGCGGACATCGCTCACTTCTGTCCGACAAAAATCCTTGAATTGATTTTTTGCTCGCTGAATGTTTTGTCGCTCTTGTTCCAATTCATCATTCATCTGTTCAAGCAAGTTTATTCCGTCGTTAACATGGCTGGATCGTTGATATGAAATGGTCATATTGTTCTCTTCTGTTAATACAGTGGCATCAACAGCAGGATCAGAGTATTTGTATTTTTTATCGTAGCCATCCAACTCACGAAACACTTTGTCAAGCGAATGCCAATCGCTATCGATCCGTTTTCGCTGCTCTTCAATCGCAAATTTTCTCTTAGTTAACTTGCTGCTTTCTGCTTCGAGAGTTTGTTCGACGACGGCAAAGGAATCAGAAAAGGTGAGTGGTTCAGAGGCAGCAAACTGATCTTTGAATGTTTTTAATGCTTGTTCCAATGTCCATGTTTGTTTATCTGCAGTTCTTTGCATACGATCTAAACCTTCTTTTTCCTGTTGATAGCGTGTCTCAAGTTCAGCCGTTTCCTTTCGAGCCTGACGTTTTCTTTCCTCACCATTAAATGGAAAGGTTAAGTCTTCATCGAAATCGTCAAATTCGAGGCGAAGCTCGCTGATATCATGTTCAAGACGACTAACTTCTTTTTCAGCTGATGAAAACGCTAGTTGCACCGTTTCTAGATGCCTCGTTAAATGTCGTTCCTGATCTTTTAAATCATTTAATTGTACTGTCAGGTTCGCGATCGATGAATTGGTCGCGATCGAATGGAGGTCTTTAACTTGTTTATAAATCTCATTTTCATAAACTTCGACGAGGAGCCGATTTGACCATTCTTGAATAGCATCTGTTTTGTAAGTGATCTCCTCCGTTAATGATTCTAATTGTCGATGATTGGATAGCTGGTTCCGGTCTAGAGTACGAATATTTTGGGCTAAATTTGCCGCTTCTAGATCCAAAGTTGCCTTTTCTTTCAGATATTCTTGATAAAGATTGGCATCTTTCATTTGTTTTTGTAAATAGTTCATATAATCTTTGTTTTGCGAAATTTTCTCATTATTCACTAATCGATTTCGATTTAATTGCTTTAGACGTTCAATATTGTACTTTTCGATTTTTCTCATTTGTTTTAATGATGTCGTCAACTCAACTGCACGATCACGGAGATCTAAACGGTATTCAGGTGAATAAGAGTTAAAAAACTCGATGACAGATTGTTTTAAACTGGTCCATTTGGACAGTTTATCCTCAGACTCAGCACGTGTGCGTTCGGCATCTTCAGCTTCAGTACGAATCATAGATTTCCAATCATTGAAAGTCTCCTTGTCTCCATTGGTGATCCAATGGGTGGGGAGAGTCACGTTACCAATGTCGCTGTTAGGCAGATTACCCACAAGCAGAGCTTTTGCCTCTTCAATCGTTAAGACAAACACAGGAAATAATCGCTTAGAAAGACTTTGAACCTTCTTTTTTAAATTGTCGTGTTCTTTCGTAGTCGTGATCAGCGTCATTGCCCAAAATGGGAAAAGTGTGGTTGCGTCAGATACGGGATGATCGATTTGATTTAAATAACGATAACCGGTTTCAAGCATCTGAAATTGGTTCTTCCATTGGTCAATTTGACTACCAATCACGGGATCTGCATAAAAGAGGTCTTGGTCCTGATAATCATCAGACATACGTCGAGCATTTCGTTCTTTTAGTAACATAGTCTCTTTTTCACGCTGTGCTTTGGTTACATCGCTGTCCAGTTGATTTTGAATTGACGTCGCTTTGTCGTAAACAGAGCGAAGATTACTCCACGAATCTCGCGTAAAAGCGAGATTCTCCATTACACGCTGGTGAGCTTGTTCTAATTGGTCTAATTTCGTTTGAATCGTCGAACTCTCACGCTCTTGTTTCGTTAACTTTTCCTTTAATTCGGCTTGGTCTGCATGGATTATTCTTTCTTCGGAATCGATCGTTTTGTTTTCTTCAACAAGTTGGATTGCTTGCTCGTCGCGGCGTTGACTCTCTGCGGACCATTCAGATTGCAAGTTTTCGATTGATTCGGTATCTTTATTTACAAATAAAGACTTGGAAAGCTGTTCTATTAGCTTTGTAATAGACTGACTGCTACCTTCAATACGCCCTTTGTCTTGTTCAAGCTTTCGTCTTTGTTTTTCAAGCTCAGTCGTTTCTTGCTTGGCTTTTGTTAAAGATGTTTTCAACGTCTCACGTTCACGGACCTCACCTTGTTTTTCCTCTTCTAAGTGACGTTCTTTTTCTTCAAAAACTCTTTTTAACTGTTGTTTGACATCGTCTAATTGTTCTGAGACATCGGTAATCTTTTCGTCCTCTTCGAACGATGCCAAGTTCCGTTTCGCCGTTTCATGCTGAGCGTTTGCTTCATGCAAATTTTTCTTCATTTCGGCTATTTTTAATGAATAGTAGAGACGATTATACTCTTGTTTTCGCTCGTATATTTTATCAGAAACAGACTGCTTTTCAAGTAAATCAGCTTGTATTGTACCGCGTTTTTCTGTCATTTTTGCAATATGAAATGAAGCTTTTTTCTTGTCGAAAGCGAATTGAGACTCCTGCCACTTTTGAAGCTGTATTTCTTGTTCGCGCTGCTCATTTTCGGTCTGAACCATCGCTTTTTGGGTGTCCTCCAGCAGTGCCTTCATCCAACTTTTTTGTGATTGGTAGGAGAGCTGTTTGTCATGAAGGCGGGTATATGATTGTACAAACGAGTCTAGTTCTGTACGAATTTTTTCTTTTTCAATAATTGTTTCTTTGAACTGTTTGTATTCTTTGAAACCTTCGCGGTACGTTTCAAATGTCTCCACGAAGGAGTCATTGCGAATGACTCGCTCGACTGTTGGAATTAACAGTCGATCGAACAACGCTTGAGTTGTTTTGCATTGTTCGAAGAAGTCTTCGACGCCACCTTCGCTACTGTTAATTTTCGCAATGCTCTCCCACTCCGAAGCGATGATGTAGTATTGCTCTTCAATATAAGATTGGAAGTCTTTGATCGTTTGAAACGTAGTTGCCCTCGTTGGATATTGCTGGGTCATATATTGATAATGATCTTGGATTTCATACCGAGATGCACCGCGATTTCCGCCATTTTCGATAGGTTGAGAGAAGGGCAGATTCTCTAAGCGATGTGGATCGCCTTCACCATAATCGTAAGTGAATTTTAATGACTCTAAACGATTATTACTAACATAAAGAGATACTGCCGTTACCGCGTATTGCCTTGGGCGATCGTTTAACAACCATTCAATAGCAATGTGTGCAGGACCTTCATCCAATTTTAATGTGTTTTTTAGTTTCCGATTAGCCAGGTCGGTATGCGGTAGGATCGCTTGCAAGGCAGTCTGGATCAAAACCGTTTTCCCACCACCATTTTCAAGGAGGATTGCCCCATTTTGACCGTCAAATAAAAATATTTCGTCATTGTATCGTTTTTGTCCATCTTCATAGATGACATTAGTAAACCTGATTTTTGAAATTGCTGGCATTGTTACTCCTCCTTTTCTGTGAGGTCGACGGAATAAATAAAGGATAAAATGTCTTGATTATATCCAGCTTCCATGAAGAATCGTTGGACAATCGTTTTTGCTTTTTCGGTTAATGTCAATTCTCCATTACCGATTTCTTCAACAATCTCCTGGTCGATCAAGAAACGCTTGGCTGTATCTAAGAAACTAAGGCGACTAATGGTATTTCCTGCCTGTTTTTTGGCGGTTTCTTTCAAGTCATCCATCGCTTCCCACTTGTTAATAATCGCTGTCCAGTGGAAAGCATATTCTTGCTCCCACTGTTTCAGTTTTTCTTCGGGATGATCGCGAAAGGTGTTGATTCGTTCATTAACTTTTTCGACCCATTCATCGAGAGGGAGAAAATTACGTGTTGCTTCTTGAGAATGATAGCTGTCGTAAAACTCACCAATAAATATAATCGTTGCAAAATAGAGCAAGTACAAGTCTGCATTTGTAGCTTTTGTACCAAGATACGTTTTCTTTAAATAATTGTTATCGACATGAAATGGGGATAGCTTCGTACGTGGAATCATATATAACTTCTCCCCAGCAACAACCGCTTCACATTCAACTTTATTAATAAAGTCTTCAAGGAGATTACGAATCTCGTCATCAGCGAGGTATAACTGCAGCTTGTCGCTCTCAACATAACCTTTTCGTGACAAATCGTTATATATGTCGAAGGCTTCGATCACAGATTTATGCTTGACGTTCATGCTTATTTTCCTCCCACGTAAAGGTTAGATTTTGAATCGTAAATCGATCGTTTGTATGAAGGATATCTCCAGGTATTTCAGCTATATGTAGCACTCCACTGATGAGCATCTGTTGCACTTCTTGCATCGCTGTCCCTTCATCGTCACCTGTGCCTGTCGCGACCAAGGGACTGTGCTGATGTAAGATGATCCAAAAATCATAAAACAGTCGCTCATCTAAAAATGACGGTTCTTTTTCTCGAACACTGCTGATTACTTTCGATAATGTCGTAGCGCGATCTGTTCCCAACGCCGTTAACATGATCGAAAAGTATTGCTGGAACTTCTCGCGAACGTATTGAAGGTGACGATCTTTTTCGTCATCGTCGTCACTGCTGAGGAAACCTGCTTGGGTCACATCATCGCGTTCCTCTGAAATCGATTGTGGCTCCAATATAGTTAGGAGCGACCATTGTTTTTGTTCACCGCCACGAAGAAATGGAGCGACAAAGGCTTTCATTGTTTCAGGTGGGAGGGGAGAGCTCACGACACGAGAAACAATTTCTTGTTCAAAATTGAACATTTCGAGCCCCATGGAATAGAGAGATTCTTGCGCAGACTTCAAAGCAGTATGTTTTAGATGAAAGCTCTGTGTTAAAAGTTTCGTATGGTCCTGATGAACATTGCCAAGTTCTCGTTCAATTTTCAGTATGAGTTCATACGTTTTTCGTTCCTTATCTTCGATGTCTTTGTAATAGAGGCGCCCTTTTGTTTCTTTGACAAATTGCTCTAATTCATCGAACTCTTCATTCTCATGTTTTAAGCGAGTCGAGCTATCATCGAGAAGTTTTTTATAACGTTCAAATGTTTCCTCGGAAATAATATTTCGCTTCAGTTCATGTTCGACACGAATCATTCGTTCACTCAGCGTCTCCACATCTACAAGCATTTCATTGATCTGTCTAAGTGCTCCAGAAAATTCACCCTTTTCCAGTTGTTTTCGTAAGACAAGTTGGTTAATAGAGAGCTGGAATTCACTGTAAAATTCCTTTGTCGCAAAAACAAGCTCAAGCCCATCATCATCTAATGTATAATATTGCGTATTTGTTTTGACATCAAAGGAATGATTTGTAATAAACGAAAAAGTTAGTGTTTCTTCGCGTTTCGTCTCCCAGTTAAAAAACATGGCACTTCGTTTTAATCCCGACTGAGGTCGAAAGGTATACAAAATTTGCCTGGCTAAATCATTTAATTGTTTGTCTTTATATTCGTAAGTTTCTACTGTAGATTGTGCAAGGAAATACGACAACTCGTGGATACTTGTTTTGTGAGCACGCATTAATTTCTGCTCAAAGAAAAACAATAATGCTAGCAAGCCAAGACCTTTCATGTCGATCGATTTCCCGTGTTTGTCTGTAGATTTTTTTCTTTGGAGGTCTTCCAATGGCTCAAATAAAGCGAGTCGCCGTATCCTTTCAGCATAGCCGTTGAGAACTTGATTTAAATTGATTCGTTCCATAAACCATTCCTCCAAATCTGCTGTAATTCCTTTGAACGAAGTACTTCCTGTGGATAATAAAATCCATCTTCCAGTAATTTCGTCAACGTTTGTTTAAATGGTTCATCGAAATGCGTGAAAAAATTATTTAAGGCTGCTTCATTCTTACGATGATTCGTTTTACCTTGTGACGGATTTTTAGCGAGACACTGTTCATAAAATGGAATCGCAGGAACTATCGGGACACGTTTGTTTAATGAGTCCCAGATCGAAATACCTTCGTAATCTAAATCTCCGAAATAGAAAAAGTGGTGCTCGTTCGTAATAACTGGAAACTGATCTTCAAAGTGTTCAAGACCACTGATGACTTTTTTTCCTGATCCATATATTAATGTAGAAAATAGTGTTTCTGGTAGGACGTGTAGAAGTCCTTGATAGGTCGTTTTGTTTTCAACAATCAGATGCCAATGCGGTGTGTCTTTTGAAACGAGCGACGGATTAATCGCAAACATAAGTGGTTCTGATACTGGCATAATTAATAAAAGTTCCCACACTTTTAATCGCTCTAGTATGGATTTGCCTCCTTCGTCGGTGATCCACTTCTCATTCCCTGTCAGTTCGACACTTCGTTCAGGAGCGGGCACAGGTTCAAATGGAAGCCCAAATGTAGTGATGTAGTCATCGATCATGAAGATATAAGGGAGATCTGCTTTAAATTGATTAGGGGGAAGCATGAAATACGCATCAAGTGAAATTTGCGGTGAACGCAGTCCAAACTGAACGTGGTGAATTTCTTTTTCGTGAATTTCCTTAATTTTTCCTTTTTGAATTTTATATGTAAATGCGAGTGCAGGGGTTTTGTGATTTCTTCCCTGCGATTTAACCATCGTTAAGTAATTCAGATTTTCGAGAGTTAATATTCGGTCGGCAAAAGTTGGGTAATCCAATTTCTCATGAGCGAATAATTTTTCGAGATCGGTTAGTGAAACCGTCTGTTTTTTATGTGAAAATAATGCTTCGATTGCTTTGTCATTCATACTTCAACCACCTCATGACAGATATGCTTTTATTTTAACAAAAAAAGTTAAGCATAAACAGTGCGATAGTATATTAATAGCACAGTGGTTCAATTGGGTACACGTTTCGTCTAATATCATAAGAACTGGGGGGAACAAGTTTTGCGAATTATGTTGAATAATGCTATGTGTAGGAATAGGCTTTCTATTTGTAGGAATTACACTTCTATCTGTTGGAATACCAGTAACTCCTCTCATGCTGAGGTCCGTTTAATATTGATCTCGCGAGATTTGATTCAAATAGATAGTGAGTTCCTTAATTTTCTGTGACACTCTCACAAAACGACAATTATCACTATTTTCTATTTAAATCGACTATGTTATAAAAATATTACTGTAATATTACAATTAGTTAACAATTTCCGACAATATCTACAATCTATTGCTCACTCCTATAATATGAACCTAGTGATATTACTGTAAAAAATAGTACTATTCTATTTTACGTGAGGTAGACCCTCCATTACAGGGATGGTGGTGTGAAATTGACGAAAAAGACAAAACAAAACAAATGGACAGTGATGGTTTCGTCCGGTCCAAAAGACTCAGTTAAACAATTTCAATTGAGAAAATTGATGGTTTTTTGCATTTCATTTGGAAGTCTAGGTTTTATAGTAGTGCTTCTAGGGTTAATTGGCGGACTCGTTTATACAATTGATCATCTGCAGGGACAGCAGACGACATTAACTGATGAATTGAATGAACGAAAAGAAGAGATTGGTTTATTGTATGATGAAAATCAAGAAATTTCCCAAGACGCAACGGCAGTTCAAGAGACAGTTAAAGAGTTCAAAGAATTTGAAGAAAAATTAAGTCAAATTCAATTGGAGTTACCAGTCGATCTGACAGAAGCAAGTGATGATGACGGTAGCGGTGGGGTAGAAATCGTTGAGGATTCATCGATTGATCTTCAGACGAGCAATACGGGCATAAATAGTGAACTTAAGATGATACAAGAAGAATTACCAGGTTTGGTTGCTAATTTCGAAGAAACCGTTTCAGCTATAGCTGAATATGAGGAGAAACTGAGGTTAATCCCTACATTTTTCCCAGCTGAGAAAGGGCGAATTTCATCAGAATATGGTAACAGAAGTGATCCGTTTACTTCACAGACAAGTTTCCATTCAGGAACAGATATTGCAGCTCCGATTGAAACAGAGATTTATGCAGCGGCCGATGGTGAAGTTACTCTGGCAGGACGTAATGGTGGCTATGGAAATACGGTTGTCATTAAACATGGAGAAACATATGAAACATTATATGCTCATCTAAATTCCATCGATGTTTCAGTTGGTGATATCGTGGAAAAGGGTGAATACATTGGCGGCATGGGGACAACCGGGAGGAGTACCGGTGTTCACTTGCACTTCGAAGTGCAAAGAAATGGTGAATTGGTTGATCCATATAAGTACATGACTTTCCATAAAAAAGAAGATGAAAATTAAACGTGAGGTGACGCATGTTTTCAAAAAATAATAATGAAAAAAAGTTGAATGAGATGTCTACTCTTATTGGCGAAGAAACAATTTTTAAGGGAGTATTGGATGTGAATTCCAGCATCCGCATTGATGGGCAAATCATCGGTGAAGTAAATTGTCAAGGCGATGTAACAATTGGCAAAACAGGACAAGTAGAAAACGACTTGACAGCTCGAAATCTCTTCATCGCTGGTTCCATCAAAGGAAATGTCAAAGTAGAAGGAAAGATTCATATTTATGATTCTGGTTCTTTAAATGGACGAGCAGAGATGGATACGATTATTATCGAAGAAAACGGCAGATTTCATGGCGAAAGCATTATGAATGGCGAAAAGTTAGAAAAGTCGGATGAGAATGTAGTACCGATAGATGAAGAAAGTCCATCAAGCAATGAGTAAAAAAATATCGCAATTTTTGTTATTTTTATTAAAAACATCTAAACTTAAAAGTAGTTATTGTTAAGGAAATAAATAGCATCCGAACTTTTAATTATAAATAAATAAGATACAAAATAGGGGAGCCGGTGGCTCTCCTATTTTGATACGCTAAAGCAGAATCTTCATATTAATCTCTTTTTATAACATATCGACCAATTCCTAAGAAAACTAATCCAATTGGAATCAAACTCCACATTGGTATACTAATTTCCATGCCGAATTTAGGGATGAAAATTCGTGGCAGTATAAAAATAGCGGCACTTCCTACTCCCATAGAGAAGGTTTGCAAAAACTCTTTCCATTTCTTTTGCTGTTTGAATGCACTCCAACGTAACCATTTTATGACGACTACTATTGTGAGAAATGCATTAAGAACAGCGATAATGACAATGGAGAGTCCAGACCCCAAACCAAATGTGAACATAGGGTCGAAATCCCCAAACAAAGAAAAAAGTGTATTAATTATCCCAAATGCAAGAGCAAATACTCCTAAGAAATTACTTATTATAAGTAGTCCATTATTAAATTGTTTTTGCTTGAGCATTTTTGGTAATTCTCCAATAATTTCATCTGCATACTCCTTGGGGTTATCTCCAAATACGTCTTCAGGTTTTTTCCCATCGGCTTGTGCTTCTAATAAATGTTCAAGTATTTCATAGAGAATTTCTTCCGTTTCTTTCTCCGACTTAGATGAACTTAAGCGAATGTATATAAGGAATTTTTCATAGTACTTCTTATTATCATCGGTAAGTTTCTCGCGGCTCTCATTATTTAATTCGATGAGTGCTTTCACGTTCATTTGTAATCCTCCTTGTTTAATAATTGATTAATTGGAACTTGTAGGATGTTCCATTGCTTCTTAAACTCAGTCAGAGCACCTTCTCCATGTTCAGTGAGGTAATAGTACTTCCGATTTGGACCATGTGGGGATTTCTCCATTTTCCCATAAATGTATTGTTCTTTTTGTAGGCGCAATAACAGAGGGTAGATCGATCCTTCGCTAATGTTGTCGATCCCTAAACTTTTCAGCTTCAGAGAGATTTCATATCCATAAGTTGGGCCTTTATGAATGATCGCTAATAGACACCCTTCTAAAATTCCTTTTAATAATTGTGTTCGTCTAGACATAATCTCACCTACCTTGTAATACAAACTAGCTTACAGAAGAACATCTACCTTGTCAAACAAGATAGCTAAAATAAAATAAATTTTTGCTAAAAAGAAAATTGTTTTTTTCATTGAAAGCTCAAAAATATACAAAATAACTCTTGTATAAAATGGGAAATAATTCTATATTAATTAGTGGAAATAGTAATTTGAGGAGGATTATTTTACATGGAAGCAATTAATCGGAAGGAAAGATTTTATTTTATTTTATCTGTGATCGTTAGTGTGCTAGTTTATGTTATTGCTATTTTTTCACTTGTAGGTATAGCAATTATTATAGGTTTTGCATGCGTATTTACTTTAATAAATGTGATAAGTTTAGGTATGATTCGAGGAAACAGTTTGAAAGTTAGTGAAGATCAATTTCCGGATGTACATAAACAAGTCACAGATTTGGCTGAAAAATTAAAGTTGAAATACGTTCCAGAAGTGTATGTTGTCTATTCTGAAGGAGCTCTCAATGCCTTTGCATCACGCTTTGCTGGCAAACATATCGTCGTTATTTATTCTGAAGTTTTTGAGTTGGCACGAGAAAAAGGGGAAAAGGAATTAGAATTTGTCCTTGCTCACGAACTTGTTCACGTGAAAAGAAACCATGTTCTTAAACAAATGATTTTGTTTCCAGCGAAATTAGTCCCTTTGTTAGGACAGGCATATAGTCGAGCGTGTGAATATAATTGTGATAATATTGCCGCTGAAGTAATCGAAGACAAAGAGGCGTCTGTCCGTGCACTAACAATTCTTATGATTGGCAAGAAGCTTTATAAAGAAGTGAATATCGAAGCATATGTCCAACAGTTAACAACAGATTTTGGAACGTTTAGTTGGATAAGTGAAAAACTTTCTACACATCCATTTCTTCCAAAGCGGATACGTTCGATAAGTGGAATAGATGTTCAAGTCAATCGAGGGCGTATCATAGGTGGTGTGATAGCTCTTTCTATATCCTCTGGTGTAATATACCTTCTTGTTCTTTTGGTAATGACCGGTGGAGCGATGATGTATGGAAAGTCATTTACTGATTCTTTGGGTCCGGTAAGTGAAGAGAACTCATTATTTACAAATGATACATTTGGGAATGACATCCTTGAAGAACCAGAAGGAGAGCATCCGCCTCTTATTCTTGCAACAATCGATGGTGACATCGATGAAATTGAACGTTTAGTTGCCGAGGGAGCAGATATCGAAGTAATGGATATTGAAGATTCTACTCCATTAATTTATGCTATTTACTTGGATAACTTGGAAGTCGCAGAGAAATTGTTAGAGTTGGGAGCTAACCCAAATCACGAAGATCTTTATGGGACGCCTTTAACAATTGCTTTAGAGTTTGGCTGGCTTGATATGGCTATTTTACTTTACGAAAACGGAGCAGACGTAAATCAAGAAACATATCAGGGAGTTTCTCCGTTAATGATGTTAGGCACTGAAGAAGAAGAAGATTTTTATGATGCGATTACTGAATATTATCAATATTGATATTACGTACAATTATAGCTAAGATAAAAGGAAGCCCACATAATAAAGTGGGCTTTAGTTACGTTAGGCAATGTTAAACATTAGTTATAGGATTACGATAAAATGTACTTAGATAAAATTTCACTATCATAAATTAGTACCTGATATCAGCACTTGGTATTATCTCCAATTCAACGTATAATTAAACTATTCAGATTATTTTAAAGGAGTGGATATACAAATGGAAAAGAAGAGAATTGCATTTGTGACAGATAGTACAGCATTTTTATCAGAAGAGTTGCGTGAACACCCTGATGTGTATGTTGCACCTATTGTAATTATTGCTGATGGAAAAGAGTACGAAGATGGTGTAAATTTATTTTCAGAGCAATTATATGACATGATTCGTAACAATAAAGAAGTTCCCAAAACATCGCAGCCATCTGTGGGGACATTTGAAGAGTTATATAATACATTGAAAAAAGACTATGATCAAGCTATAGCGATTCATGTTTCCAATAAATTAAGTGGAACGGTGTCTAGCTCAAATGGAGGAAAGGAACTTGCAGATTTTGACGTGGAAGTGGTTGATTCTCTGTCACTTTCATACGGTATTACGGCGTTAATCGATAAAGGACTTAGTTTAGCGAAGGAAGAAGTTTCTATGGAAGAGATTGCGTCTGAACTGAGGGAAGAAGTAACAAGATCGAAAAATTTAATTTTACTTGGAAATTTGGATCAACTATATAAAGGTGGTAGAATGTCTGGTGCGCAATTTTTATTAGGTAATGTGCTGAAAATAAAGCCAATTCTTTCAATTAATCCCGAAGGTGAATTAGGTTTATTTGAACGAGTTCGCTCAGAAAAGAAAGCAACAAACAAAATCGTCTCATTGCTAAAACAATCGTGTGATGATGATAAAGTAAAGAGAGTCGGGATTATGCACGGAAATGTGTTAGACAAAGCAATGGAATTAAAGCAACTGGTAGAAACAGAAATCCCAGACATTGAAATTGTCATCGGAGAAATGAGTTCATCGTTAGCTGTTCATGCAGGAGAAGGTACGCTTGCAATGTTTTGGCAAACAGAGAAGTAATGGAGTCATTTGTCAATCACTTAATTAATCACGTTTACGTTATGGAAATATTTAGAGAAGATGATCTTACAGAATATAGTCATCTGATGCAACAGCTTATGCTTTGTATTAATCCAAATAAATAAAGGCACTAAAACAATGAAAAGATGTTGAAAAAGAATGGTTTCTATGTAAAAAGACATACCATTTCAGATATTTGTCGAATAGGTAACCTTTTTTATCGATGTAGCAGATAAATGTATAGACATTTCTAAATATCATGTCCAATATTTTCACATCCTTTTATAACGTAGGTTGCATCAAAAATTGGAAATTATACATGTGTCACAAAATTTTTTTTGAAAATGAGAAATAACTTCGTTTTTGCTAACAATCGATTGATCATTAAGGAGGAAACCAATATGGAGGAAGTAAGCAATGCATTTAAAACGATTTTAGAAGATTGGCAAAGGATGCAGAAGACAGATGGAGATGAGGGAGAGGAAGCGGCAGAACGATTTGAAACGAACTTTTATCGTTTTTCCGGTGAATTTAAGCGATGGTTTAAAAGCCTTAAGCATCCTCCTAAGACTGTCGAAGAATTAGAGGAGATGAACGAAGTGAAAATCATTCAACAATCACTTCCTGAACCACTCCAATTGAATTTCACGTTAGAAATGGAAGAAATTATCGATGGTCTTGAGACAGAGCGTTTTGATTAAGATCAGTGACAAGACTAATTCTCCTTTCAGCAATCGAGAAAGTGATTAAAAGATAAGGATGAAATAACAAGAGAATTAATACATAAGAAGCACTTGTTTTTCAAGTGCTTTTTTAATTGTCTTTAGTAGACGAAAACTCTTAGTCAATTCATCAAAATTTTCTCTTTTCTAAATAAATTCTTGAAAACTTCGGCTAACGAAATATATAATGAGTTTAACTCAAAGGACGTGAATCGAAGTGTCTAAAATAAATTGGAAACGAAATCTCTATATACTTATGGTATGCCAATTCTTCGTCATGGCTGCTATGACGATGATAATTCCTTTTTTACCTCTCTATCTCCAAGAACTAGGAGTGACAGATCCTCGAGAAATTACTCTCTGGGCTGGCGTTATCTTTGGGGCAAATTTCTTAACTGCTTTTCTATTTTCGCCACTATGGGGAAAACTTGCAGACCGATATGGACGGAAATCAATGCTACTCCGTTCAGGTTTTGGTATGGCAATTGTATTAACCTTGACTGGATTTGCAGTTGGTCCATGGTCATTACTGTTGCTTCGATTACTAAATGGGATGATTTCTGGATTTATACCGGCAGCAATTGCACTGATGTCGATGAGTACCCCGAAGAAGCAAATGGGCTATTCGTTAGGAATGTTACAAGCTGGGGCGGTTGCTGGAGGGATTTGTGGACCTCTGTTTGGCGGAATCATGGCAGATTTAATGGGATTTAGGATGATTTTCTATGTAACAGGAGTCACGATTTTAATCGCAGCGTTTGTTGTACTTTTCTTTGTTCACGAACAATTTGATAAAATAGTAGAATCTGTGAAGACTAATACGATGCAAGATTTCAAGAAAATTGCATCTACGTCACCTGTCTTATCGTTATTTATCGTCTTTTTTATTGTACAATTTGCCCTTATTGGGGTGAATCCTCTTCTTTCTTTATTTGTCCAAGAACTAACTACAGGGCAAAATGTAGCGTTTTATGCTGGTTTTGCAATGTCTGTCATGGGATTTGCAAACATGTTGGTCAGTCCTTTTCTAGGAAAACTTAGTGATCGAAAAGGGCCACAATTTGTATTATTAGTTACGCTGTTTTTCGCAGCAATCATCAGTTTTCCACAAGCATTTGTATCTAGTTATTGGCAATTGATTATATTTCGGTTTTTATTAGGATTATGTATAGGCGGACTGCTACCTTCGATTAACTCATTATTACGTCAATTATCTCCCGAAGGTATGGAAAGCAGAACATTCGGGTTCTCGAACAGCTTTATGTATTTGGGAACAATGTTTGGCCCAATTGCAGGTGGGTGGCTTGCATCAGTGGCTGGTATTCGTAGTTTATTTATTGTGTCTTCCGTTCTATTACTAATCAATGTGATCATTGTTAAAGTTAAAATTATCCCGCAGATGAAGTAGGGAGCTGAGGTTCTTTGCTGCCTACTTCATGCGGTAGCACATATGTTCAGAATGAAAGTCAATTTGATGAAATCGGAGAAAAATTACTCTTTATCCACTTCATGAGGTGGATCTTCAGATTTAAAGTTTCTAGCCTGTTCAATCTTACCAGAATTTTCTTTATTATTAACGGTGCCTCCACCAAGCCCCTCATTTATCATTCGATCGACATCAACAAAATACTTCTCCCGTCCTTCATGCGAATTTTCAACAATTTTTTCGTCTTTTTTTTTCAAATTAATTTCCCCCTCGTTGTCTCTGGCTTTGTTCATCGGGACCTGCTTTAGAGATTGTCATTCGTTCTTTGCTGTTATTAGGTTGTACCGCATCCTTACTGTCTTGCATATTTCTCTTTGATTTAGATCTCTTACTCATCAACATCATCCTCCCTTTGTTTACATTTTTTCCTCTGAGGAACAAAATATGAATGGGATAAAATGGTGGTGATAAAAATGAAATTCAAAATAGATAGAGTAAAAACATGGATGCAAGGGGTCTGCGGAGCTAATTTCCATAAATAGAATGAAATAACAGTTTGACTTTTCTGAATCCTTCTATATACTAAGAGTTAATCGAATAGAAATAACTAGGGGAGTCCAATAAGTTGGGCTGAGAAGGAAACACGATAAAGTTTTCTGACCCTTTGGACCTGATCTGGATCATACCAGCGTAGGGAAGTTGAATGAACATTAGAGTAAGATAACTTCTGCATGTATACCATTAGCCGGGTCCTTCCATATTTTGTGGATCCGGCTATTTTTGTGTGCTTATTAAAGCTACTCCGTTTGGTGTGTTCTCGATCTTGTCCTATCATTAAAAAATAGGGAGAGATTTATTATGTCAACGGCATCATTTAACAGCGAGAACATTTCCATCATGTCGAACTTCACAAATAGTAAAAAAGTTTACGTACGAGGTTCAAGGTCTGATCTAAACGTTCCGATGCGCGAGATTGAATTAAGTCCAACAACAGGAACATTTGGTGAAAAGGAAAATTTACCGGTTAGAGTGTATGATACAAGCGGACCATATACGGATCCTGAGTATTCAGTCGATATTACAAAAGGAATTCCTCCCATTCGTAGCTCTTGGATACACGAGCGAGGAGATGTGGAAGAATACCAGGATCGCGAAATCAAACCTGAAGATAATGGCTACAAAGATGAAACCGACCCGCGTACGAAACATATGGTTTTCCCTGGTCTGAAAAGAAAGGTATTGCGTGCGAAAAAAGGAAACAACGTTTCACAACTTCATTACGCTAAACAAGGAAAGATCACTCCTGAAATGGAATTTATCGCCTTAAGAGAAGGGGTATCAGAGGATTTTGTTCGTGATGAAGTTGCTAAAGGACGTGCAATTATTCCAGCGAATATTAATCACCCGGAGATTGAACCGATGATTATCGGACGTAATTTTCATGTGAAAATCAATGCGAATATTGGAAACTCTGCGGTTTCATCGTCAATCGAAAAAGAAGTTGAAAAGATGACCTGGGCTACTCGTTGGGGCGCAGATAATATCATGGATTTATCCACCGGAAAAGATATTCATAAAACACGGGAATGGATTATTCGTAATTCATCTGTTCCTGTTGGGACTGTACCAATTTATCAAGCGCTAGAAAAAGTCGACGGTGTTGCCGAAGACCTCACTTGGGAAATATACCGTGATACGTTGATTGAGCAGGCTGAGCAAGGTGTCGATTACTTCACAATTCATGCAGGTGTGTTACTGCGATATATCCCGCTGACGGTGAATCGATTAACAGGGATCGTTTCCCGTGGAGGTTCGATTATGGCACAGTGGTGCTTGTTTCATCATAAAGAAAGCTTTTTGTATACACACTTTGAAGATATTTGTGAAATTATGAAGACTTATGATATTTCCTTTTCATTAGGAGATGGTTTGCGACCAGGATCAATTGCAGACGCAAATGATGAAGCGCAATTTGCCGAATTAGACACGCTTGGTGAACTGACAAAAGTGGCTTGGAAGCATGATGTTCAGGTGATGGTTGAAGGACCTGGTCATGTTCCGATGCATCTAATAAAAGAGAACATGGATAAACAGTTAGAGGTTTGTGAGGAAGCACCGTTTTATACGCTTGGCCCACTCACGACAGATATTGCTCCTGGATATGACCATATAACGTCTGCGATCGGAGCGGCGATGATTGGTTGGTATGGAACAGCAATGCTTTGTTATGTTACGCCAAAAGAACATTTAGGTTTACCTAATAAAGATGATGTTCGTGAAGGAGTAATTACCTACAAAATTGCTGCTCATGCTGCTGATTTAGCTAAAGGGCATCCAGGAGCTCAAAAGCGGGATGACGCTCTATCTAAAGCTCGTTTTGAGTTCCGTTGGAGAGATCAATTTAACCTCGCATTAGATCCAGAACGCGCGATCGAGTATCATGATGAAACATTGCCTGCTGAAGGTGCAAAGACTGCACACTTCTGTTCCATGTGTGGCCCAAAGTTTTGTAGTATGAGAATCTCTCAAGATATTCGTAATTATGCAAAGGATAACGAGCTTTTTACGAAAGAGGAAATAGAGAAGGGAATGCAAGAGAAATCAAAAGAATTTAAGAAAGGTGGAAGCAATGTCTATCAGTAATGATCAGAGTAAGTTCGAAGTCCAGTCGAAAACTCGTGAAATCATTGAAGAAATGAACCAAACAAAACTGCTTCTTGTATATTTGAAAAAAAATTTAAATGAAATTCAAGAAAACTGTAACCATGAATTTATTGAAGGTCCATTATATAAGCAATGTAGTATTTGTCTAAAAATGGAAGCGATCCATTTTTAAATACTAGATTTAAAGAGGCTGACCTTATGGTTAGCCTCTTGATAGTTTTGTTTGATGGAAGGGGTTACTTTAGTGTATTGTTAAGAAAGTTAACCAATATTTAATTTCATAGAAACAAGAAATTGTGTACTCAAAGACTTATTAATCGATGGTTATAAAATACATAATATATGATTATTAAGTATGATATTGAAAGGATGGTCCAACAAATGAAGCATTATCAACACGCTTTAACACCACCAATGGGATGGAACAGCTGGGATTGTTACGGCGCTACAGTCAGAGAAGATGAGGTAAAAGGAAACGCAGAATACATGGCGAAACATTTAAAAGATTATGGGTGGGAATATGTGATTGTCGATATCCAGTGGTCTGAACCTGAAGCAGTATCTTCTGCGTATCGTCAGTTTGCTCCTTTAGACATGGATGAGTATTCACGATTAGTACCTTCAATCAATCGATTTCCTTCAGCAGAAGGAGGCAAAGGATTTAAGCCTTTAGCTGATTATGTTCATAATTTAGGGTTGAAATTTGGTATTCATATTATGCGTGGAATACCACGTCAAGCAGTACATCAAAATACAAAAATATTAGGAACAGATTCATCAGCAAGAGAAATTGCTCATCCAAATTCTATTTGCCCATGGAACACGGACATGTATGGAGTTGATCCTTCTAAAGAAGGATCACAAGCTTATTACGATTCATTATTTAAACTATATGCAGAATGGAATGTAGATTTTGTCAAAGTAGATGATATTGCTGATTCGAAATTGTATTCCACCCATACGGAAGAGATTAAAATGATCCGAAAAGCAATTGATAATAGTGGCCGTCCAATGGTTTTAAGCCTTTCTCCTGGACCCGCGCCTTTAGAATACGCAAGTGTATTCGAAGAGAACGCTAACATGTGGCGAATGACTGATGATTATTGGGATTTATGGCACCTCTTACATGGCATGTTTGAACGATGTTATAAATGGAGTAAAAACGTAGGTCTGGGCCACTGGCCAGATGCGGATATGTTGCCTCTAGGTCATATTGGGCTTCGATCTGTTGATGGTGGCGGTGGAGATCGTTGGACACGTTTTACGAAAGATGAACAAGTAACAATGATGACATTATGGTCTATTTTCCGCTCACCACTAATGTTCGGAGGAGAGCTAAGAGATAACGATGATTGGACGTTATCATTGCTAACGAATCCGGAGGTCATTCACGTTTTGCAAAATAGTGAAGACGCAAGACAAGTGTATCGAGAAGATGACGAAATTGTTTGGACATCACAAGCTAGCGACGGAAATAGTTATGTTGCTCTATTTAATATTAGCGATGAACAACGAACTGTAAGTGTCTCGCTCGAACAGCTAGGCTTAAATGTAGGAGAACAATGTCAAGTGAGAGACCTATGGAAACGAAATGATTTACCAACTACAAGTTCGGGAATTGACGTGTCACTAGCTCCTCACGCCTCTGTATTGTATAAATTGAGCTAGGACGTATAAGGGAAAGATTCAAAATAGAAAAAGTGGACAGAGCCTTGACTAAGCTATATCTTTGGCTCTTTTTTTATTTCAAAGAAATTTCTATCCGACTAAATCATATTACGAAGTGTCCAAAGCTATTCACAATCAAAAAAAGACAACCCTTGTAAGATAATTGGTGCCTTTTTTATTGGGGCATCAGATGTTTTTAATTGTAGTTTCCCATGTCTAAAATTATATAAGTCATTTGGTTGCAGGACACCGTTGATAAATAAATTTCTATATGAAACGTGCGGGCAATCTATAAAAGGAACAGGGAAACAGAGTAGACAATGATATTTTTCAGAAAAAATTTTACTTATTCCATCAGATGCTACACAAAAAGTCGATGATTCCCCTCTTACCGTTACACCAATCGAGTTAGATATCTTTACGTATTGCAAGATAATAGGTACACCTTTCCGCGGGGGTATTTCTGTCGTTAAAAGTAGTGAGCCATTTGTTACTTTGTAGTTTTCTTGAGGCTGTAATACTCCATTAATGAATAAGTCAACAAAAGTGACTGTATCAGAGGTAGGCAGTGTTTTTGTTGGAAATTCCATTGCGGTTCCATTGGCGGAAGTATGGAAAAAGTCAATCTCTCCTTTTAATACTTCACCGTTATGACTAAATACTGTAACGAATTGAGTTATAATCGGCACGTTTTTCTCGGGTATATCGTTTGTAAGAAAAGTGAGTTTTCCTTCCTCTAAGTTATAGGAATTTGGATTTTGCAGTACGGCGTTTACGAACAAATTACAAAATGTTACTTGCTCTGGATTTAGTAATCCTGCGGTATTGGGATTGCAAATTTCATCGACATTAGTAAAAACTCTCTTCTCACCATTTCCTTTCGCGTAGTATAAGGAACTTTCTGCTTCTAGTTTGTCGTTTATTTGTGGTGTTAAAGAAACGTCGCTGGTAATAGGATGGAAAAACGAATCATGCAAACAATCAACATGAAGGCAATGCGAATCCTTTCTTTGTTCTTTTATCTCAAGAGGAAGAATTGTTTTATTAGAGCGGGGGAAAACATAACACCCTTCTAAGGAAATAATTATTGGTGTATATATTTCTGTAAGAAGCATAAAGTTGATTTGGCAGTTAAATTTAGTGAAACGGGTACATTGAAAAGAATTCTTTTTGATTTGAAAACAAATAAAATTTTTTTCCGGTAGCTTAAGGCTGAATGACTTTAGGACTAAGAAAGGGACTGGAGATGAAGGGCAATGGTCATATTCTTGCTTTAAACTTTCAGAAATAATAAATCCTGATATCGCTAATTCAATGTGTTTTAAGTTTTCGTTTGCTTCAGTAATGGAGACAATTTTTATTTTAACGGCATTTAAATCTGTGGGAGAAAGGCGGTTGCCATTTTTATCACACAAATAACAACAGTCGTTGTTATTTTCTATTTTTCTGTCCATGATAAGTAGCCTCCCGTAGCCTATTGGTTACTCGTTTTTTTAAAAAATTGCACATTGGTTTTTGTTGAAAAATAATGTGCATTTCTATAAAGAGATACTAATTTTTCCCTCTTCATTGAAGATGTTGCTTCGTGAAGTGCAGTTCTATGTAGTTTATAGAAAGATTTTAGATTAACTAAAAGCGGTCGACGTATTTCAAAACCAAAGTATTCAGAGGCTGTTCTAAAAGACATGATAACGTCCCCTGGTCCAACCTCTTTTTATACTTTTTCTTATCCATAATATATGAATAAAAGATCTACGTGTTAACAGTAATATCTGATTCTGCTTCTGGACTATAATTGACAACTTCAAGGATAACAGGAGTTTCTGCGTAAATTGTTTCTCCTTCAGGAATTGTTACTTCTAATTGCCCAGTCCCTGTTTCGCCTGCGGTGTATGAGGACGAGTCCCCCATTTGTAATACACCATTGATATAAACATTAAAGTATGAGTTATTCGCAGCCAATTCTGGTAATTCTACTGCGGAGTTTCCTTCATCATCTTCAAATTCTGTAACATCAATTGTTAAAATGATGTCTGTTTGATCTGCGGTTAATTCATAGAAAAAGCGTTCTACATTAGGTTGAGTTTCAACAGTCGTGTTTGCCGTTGCCTCAATACTAAGTTTAATAATTCTTGCCATTTTTTTACCTCCTTTGGTTAAGTTACTTATTAAAATTTCCATGGTGCTTAATAGTTTATGTGATACCTAAAGATTTGTAATGGGTAATCGTGCTAATTATTATAAAATGGGAAAATTATTACCAATACGTATTAACCGTTAATGTTACTCATGGTTCAGGGCAGTTGCTTAGAAAGAATTAAATATTTTATGGTGATAGTGACATTGCAACATTTCATTCTTTTAATTTAGGAAGCAAAAGAACCGTCCGTGACCAGTGAAAAAGTGAAATATAGTCAGATTTCATCTGTAATTATTTTGCATTCTGCACAAAAGGGTTGATGAGCCCTGCGCAAACTCGCTTTCCGCGGAGAAGTCGTCAAGCCGCTTCAGGCTTTCCCTTGCAGGGTCTTGACTGACTTCCTTTTCCGCAGGAGTCTCGCTTGCTCCGGTCTTATCAACTTCCTTTGGCATGAGTCGAATAGAATAATCATCCATCTGTTTTTTGTGAAATTGACTTTTTCAGCAGTCCCGAACCGTCCCCAGGTTTCTTTTGCATATCTCTATATTGCTTGAATAAATTTATAGAGTATGACTACTAGAGGCGTATTGCCTAAAAGGAGGGGGATAAAATGCCGATAACAGGGACAGATCGAGATGATATGCTTAAAAGTTTAGAGGGAAATTGGAGACTTGAAAATGGCACTTACACTGTGGAGATTGTCGATGTGAATTTGGTGACCGTTTCTGATGGAAGACGACCACTATGTTGGGATCTATATATTCAAGGTTCGGAACGGAGACTTCAAAAATATCATTGGATTGATAGAGAAGGAGGGGTCAATATTCTTTTGAATGATTTAGAAAGTTTAGGTGCAATTACGACCCCTGAATTGATAATTGATACGTGCAATAATCTTATTGGAAGTAAAATAGAAGTGAGCTTGGACTTTGATGGTGAATTTCAGAATATATCATTTCTTAGAATATTACACTAGCGATAACATTTAAAGTAAGATGAGAGACTATTAAATTGGTCACTCGTCTTACTTTTTTTCATCTTAAAGATATCATGAAGTATAGATTTTTTGAAACCAGTTGACCGTTTGCTTTAATCCGTCGTCAAAGGAAACCTTAGGCTTGTAGCCAATGAGATTGTAGGCTTTTTCAATATTAGCAAGCGAATGTTTCACGTCACCTATGCGTTCATCTAAATGAATAGGGGGAATATTTTTTCCGACGAGAGTATTAATATTGTTGACGAGGCTATTTAAATTAATGCTATTTCCCGTTCCAACATTGATGACTTCCCCAGATACTTTTGGAGCGGATGCCGCTAACAGATTAGCTAAAATCGCATTCTCGACATAGGTGAAATCGCGTGATTGCTTGCCATCTCCATAAATGGTTGGCGGTTCATCGTGAAGGATGGAGTGAATAAATTTTGGGATAACTGCTGCGTACTCAGAATGGGGGTCTTGTTTTGGACCGAATACATTAAAATAACGTAAGGAAATTGTTTCTAAGCCATATATTTCATAGAAAACTTTACAATAATGTTCTCCAATATACTTACTAACGGCATAGGGTGACAGTGGCTTTCCGGGCATATCCTCTTTTTTAGATAAAGTTTCTGTATCTCCATATGCAGAAGAGGAAGCAGCATAAATAACTCTACTTACATTTTCTTCAACAGAAGCGTACAATAGCTGCAGTGTTCCGGTCACATTAGCGTGATTTGTCGCTAAAGGATTTTTCACTGATTTAGGAACTGATGGAATGGCACCTTGGTGGAATACAACATCGACACCATTTACTGCTTTTTTTATCGTTTCATAATCAGTCATGTCACCTTCGATCCATTCGATATCATCAATATAGTCTTGTACATTTCCCTTATTTCCAGTGCTATTATTATCAAGAACTTTGACACTTTCCCCTTTATTTAACAAAGATTGAACAAGATTTGACCCAATAAAACCTGATCCACCTGTTACAAGGTATTTTGTCATAACGAACAAGACCTCCTTTAATTATTCAACATATGCAAAACAAGCAAATTTTGTGAGACTTAAAAAGACCACCTAATGAAATTGCCGTTACCTTTCAATTTATTGTACATACGATTTATAGAATAGGTAGGTTAACTTTAGATTTTACTTGAAAATGTTTTCAAATAGGAGGTAGAGGGTGTGTACAAAAATGTTTCTATTCTTGTTCCATTCAAATCAGATAACGGACCTCGAGCAAATAACTTTAATTGGATAAAAAAATTTTACCGTGAAATGATGACAGGTGTAGAAATTTGTATTGGCGAAAGTCGTACAACTCTTTTTTCACGATCGCAAGCAATTAATCATGCTGCTAAACAAGCAACAAATGATATTTTTGTTATAAGCGACGCAGATGTGATTTATGATCCCAGTATTATAAAAAAATCGATTGAAATTCTAGATGACCACACATGGGTGATTCCATATAATAAGGTTTTTTACTTAGCAAAAGAGAGAACAAACAAGATTTTGTTATCCGAACCAAGTTGGCCAGTGCGGCACCGCAATCAAGGGAGACTAATTCAAGCTTCCAAGGGTAGACCATGTGTTGGTGGCCTAAATGTTGTATCGCGAAAACAATTCGAATACATCGGTGGATTTGATGAGAGATTTATAGGATGGGGGTATGAGGACAATGCTTTTGCTACCGCGATGAATACGCTATGTGGACCTTATAAGCGGTTGAATCATAAACTCTATCATTTATGGCATCCAATAAAGCGAAATGGAAACAATAACGAACGATATGGAAAATATAATGAAGTAGACGGAAATATCGAAAAAATGAAGAAAATTATAAAAAATAGATATAGTTAACGAAAGTAATCGTTTTGTAAAGGAGGGCGAGATGAAGAAGAAAGATTTGCTAATTTATGATGTTAGCTGGTGGATTTTAGGAAGTAAAGCTCGTACGATTCAGCAATATCACCCTAATTTAGATATTATGTCGATCAATCAATTAAAACGAAGAGTGAATTCAAACGGATCGAAGAAAATAAATGATTCCTATGAAACCATTTCGACGCTCAGTTTAGGTATTGCTCAACAAGTAATGCATGCAAAAGTAAGAGTTGATTCTTCGCAAATTGCATCGTATCAGCGATTCTCTAAGAATGCAAAAACATATCGTGAGTGGTGTGATTCTATCGAACCGAATCATCTTTTTATTAAAAATGTAATTCAACGGATTGATAGACTAGGTGGAATTAATCGACACTTAGCTCAAACAGTAGAAAAGCTGTCTCCAGTTAGCAAAGTATCGTATATGAGACATTTTGTCGACTGTGCGCATTTCACACCGTTGTTGTTAGAAAGTAAGGTCAACCAAGCATTTACGATAGGTTGGTGTGGCGACCCAGAAAAGCCGATGAAGAATTATGCATCACTATATAAAAAAATACAGGCATCCTTCTTGCGAGATCCCAATGTTCAATTTGTTGAGGCTGTGCAAAAAAAGAGACGATCGCTCAAAGAAATGCCGGCGTTTTATAACTCTTTGGATTTGCTCCTTATTACATCTTCTAATGAGGGGGGACCGGCTCCTGCTTTAGAGGCATATGCTTGTGGCATCCCGGTTCTTTCAACAAATGTTGGGTATGTAAAAGAAGTTGCCAGCCCATTAGGGAAACAGTTCATACTAAATAGTATACAACCTGAAGATTTTATAAAAAAAATAAATGAATTAAAAAAAGATCAAGAGTTATTAAAGAAACTAAAAAAAGAAACGAGGAAAAACATCATTACCAATTGGTCTGTTGAAGAGAGAATAGACGATTGGTTACAAACGTTATTTTTAATAAAAAAATGATTAAAGATAGTGAAACTTAAATCGAGGGGGAGGAGCGAAGCGATGAACTGGAGACAGTATCAAGTAAACCCTATTCCAATCGGAAAAGGCTTATCCGGAAAGGTTTATCATGCCTATGATCGACTCGAAGACAGATTTGTTGCGATAAAAAGAATGGGAAATATTACAGAAGCCAAAAAAGAAGCAAATATTATGAAGCACTATGGCGTTTGTCCTTATTTACCTGTACATTACGAGTTATTTCTTTTAGATCAAAGAGCTTATTTAGTCATGGAATATATAGAGGGGAAACAACTTGGTTTTCATACTCCGACGAATAAACGGACGCAAAAACAAAGTGTGCAAATAACAATCAATATATTAAAGGGTCTGAGCCACCTTCATCAATCAGGATTTACTCATAATGATATTAAACCTAAAAACATTATGCTGAAAGGGAACTCATTTAAGACGGTAAAAGTTATCGATTTTAATTGGGGGAAAAAAATAAAAAATCGACAGTCTATCAGACAAGATCTCCACGATACTGCACTGTTGTGTATCGTCATGATAAAAGGTAGAAGTATTAAGAAAATAACAGGATTAGAATTGAAAAATAAGCAATTAATGTCTGTACTCATGAAAGCTATTAAATCAACACCTGAAAAGCAGTATCATTCTGCCCAACAATTCATGGAAGATTTAAGGAATTGTTCGACTTTGTAAATGGCAAAAGGAGGTAGTAATGAGGTGGTTCTTGAAGCAGTATCTTATATACACCGGTTGGGGAAAGGGTCAAGCAGACCACGTCCTCATCTATTTACGTGTAATGATGGACAAAAGTATGCCGTACGACTCATGATAGATAATAAATCGATTCGGCCGTTAGTGAACGAATTTGTTGCTTATCGATTAGCGGAAAGACTCGATCTACCTGTTCCAAAAACGAGTATTGTGCATGTATCCGATAATCTCATTCAAAACTCCTCTCGTTTTCCTAAAAATATTGTCCCAGGAAATCATTTTGGTAGCTTTTATTATATCGATACTATTTTACCTACGAAGAAATCGATCTTTAGATGTAGAAACGTTGATAAAATTGCTGATATGTTGCTTTTTGATATTTGGATTAATAATCGAGATCGAAACCTTACAAATATTCTAGTAAGAAAAAAGAAGCAAGATTATCAGCTGATATTAATCGATCACGATAAAGTTTTCAATCATCGGGACTGGAAAGGTGAAAACCTAATAAAGAATATGTCTGAAAACAAATTAGAATATAGATGGGGGAGAAACCAAAAGTACTTTAGAAATTTTATAAATAGCAAAGCGGCAGTTAAGAAATCTTTACGTAGAATAGAAGCATTACCAAAATCAGAAATTGCATTCATCGTGAATGCAATTCCTAAGGAGTGGTGTGTTTCAAGTAAAGAAAGAAATACTTTAGTTCGTTTTCTCGAATTGAGGAAATTTAGATTAGGGAAAGTAGTAAATAGGTTCTAATAGGACCATATATTTAAATAAAATTACGTAGCCTATTAATCAATTAAATTAATTATCTTTTCTGTTAGAGAGCTTAAACGCATTTCATATTTCCTTTTTGCACTATTCATTGTTTTCAAATACGTTATTCTATCGTTCATTAATACATCACTTTTTTCAAGGACTGATGCACCAAAGTTGGTTGTATCTGTCCGAACGACGAAATTTTCTAGGCCGAGAGATGTTGCAAAGTCATTACACTTCGCTCTATAACCTAGAGAAATAAATGGCGTACCAACGGCAGCAGAGAAGACATTAGCGTGTAATTTGAAATTCACAGTAAATGTACACTGCTCCAAGATATTGGATAATTGTGCTATGGGATATACAGAGTCAAGAACAATAAGATTCTTTTTGTTAGAGATTTGATTAGCGAGCTTTTTGATAGCGGGGATATCTTTATGCCACATGGAAAACAATACCACTGTATAATTTTCGGTTAGTTTGTTAGTTACGTTAACCATTTCTTCACTTATATACTGCTCATTACCACCATATAATCGATTATGTGTAGTTCCTAAATTGATTCCAATGATATTTTTCTTATCAATAATAGACTTAATGGCTTTACTCTTTATAGGTGTGGATTTAATTGATGATGTTAACAATAAGCCTGGGTCTCCGCATATTTGGGTACTGCTACTTTTGTAGCCGCAAGCTTTAAGAAATTGTGAAGTATGCGGACCTCTAAGTCCGACAAGTACACTTTTTTCCACTGCTTTCAGAATCAATTTTGCACTTTTAGGGAGGCGGTGATGTGCCTCCCCTGTCCATATGTCATCATTCATACCGTCTTTGCCAGATCCCCAAATTATTGTAGGAATACCGTTTTTTTGAGCGAACAAAAGACGTTTCGCATTTCGATATGTTAAAAGAGAGCCACCGCCAAGAACAACCAAATCAGGTTTGTATGCTAATAAGTCTTCGTTGGAAAAGGTTCCAGCATATTTAGAGTTCACTTCAATATTGAGTTCTTTTGTTGCTGAAAGAGCGTTTGTTTGTTCTACAAAAATATCGCGACAGACGTCATCTCCTAAGTTTCCGAATCCAACCCAACCAAGATAAAGTACTTTTTTTTTCATGCTAACCTCCAATCTTTACGATTTTTTCTCTGTAAACAGTGTCTGATATTTCACATCGATAAAATTTTCGTTTACTATTCCCGGTTTTTCCTAAAAAAGTAACTTTCGAAAATATCTCCTTTACTTCATTAGGAATGAAACGGTTGCTGTGGGTTTCAAAATAAACAATCTTGCTCGTATTTAACAAAATATTATCAGCGAGTGCTTTGTTATTGTTTATGTGTCTGTCTACTGAAAAAACGAAGAGTGTATCAAAATCACCTAGTTGATTCGGTTTTGAAAAATCGGCATTTTTGAAAAAGCAATTTTGAGCTAACATTGTATTAATACGAATTGCTCTTGTTATTAAATTCTTGCTGAAGTCAATGCCTACGACTTTTTTTGCCCCTTTTTCAGCAGTTAAAAAGCAATTTCCCCCGTAATTACAGCCAACATCCAAGATATTTTTATTTTCTATATCTTTAGGATTGATAAGTGAGAATCTTGAGAGTAAATCTTTCAAGTCTCTCCTTCCATTAACAATCTCTTTATTATCAATGATAATGCTTTGATAAGGTTTATTATTCCTGGCAGTTCCCCAACGTTCATCCGGTATTTTGATTATCTTTTTAATATGTTGTTTCATTGAGACTTCAGTGGCACGGACGCTTTTCTCTAAATATAAACAAATGGATGCCCGGTGATTGCCATCTAAAATAATCTGTTTTCCATCCATTCTCCGACAGATTTGAATGGGCTTCTTTAAACCATCAAATTTAATATCATTTAATAACGATTTAAAGGAGTTTATTTTCTTTAATCTTTTGGTTACTGTATTACTTTTTGGACGTTTTATTCTCCAAGATTGTTTTAAGTAGTCTTCATATATGTCTTCTTTTCCTAATAGCAGTTGATAATGGGGAGTTTCTGTTAGAGGTACGGTATGATAATTTTCTCCAAATAAGTTTACTGTGCCGACATGCTGTTGACCGAAGTACAATGTTTTTGGATCAATTAGTTTACCTTTCATTGATATGTGTTCCTTTCGATTGATTATTTAGTTTATTATTACTATAAATATCTCGAAACATTTTTCGTTTGTTTTTCATTTTCCAAATATCTGGGTAAGCAAAACCGTCCATTACATGTCCAATATCTAAAGCGACTTTGTTCAGTTTTCGAGCTACCATTGGACAAAGAATAAATCCAGACATCCCTGCACCGCATAATAAAATGTCCCAATCAGCTGCAGTTTTTTTAAGTTGGTTGTAAACGTGAGAAATGTCATCATAGTGATCGAGATTATAGGCATGCTTTACGATAATTTTTTTCTTTTGTAATTGTTTAACAGCATTAGAAGCTTCCCGCCCTATTAACGCGACACGTGAAGATTTTAATAGACGGTGATAATACCGTCTCTTATAGAGATCGTCACTGATAAAGGCATCGGTAATATATCGGGGAGTTATGTTGTGCTCTTTTAGATAGTCTTGTTGTTTGATGATTGTTCCTTTTCCGTTGGTACGAAGACCGACGATGTCAGCGTTTTTTAAAGCGTCATGCAAGTCAGTAACAAGGCTAGCTGGTGGCGGGTATGACACTCCAAAAAAGTCATATTTCTTCTTTTTGCTTTTCCAGCGCGTTCGCGATCTTTTACACAAAAATGTCGTAGGGACATCCCCAACACGGATTAATGCCAATGGCTTTTTATTTACAATAGCACGATTTATAATTGAGATAACCCTGTCAGGACGTAAACCTTTTCGTTGATATAATTCTTCTAGTCTTCCAAATCGATTCATTAAAACACCTCCGGAATATATTAATGAAGCTTGTTCTTAGTAATATCATATGAATATAGAGAAAAGATGCAACGGAGGTAAGAGTCTTTTATAAACCTATAAATTCTACAGATGTGGTGATATACCCTACTAGCGTTAATGACTAAAACATACCTGCGGAGACAATTCTCGAGAGAGCGACCTCACTCGAGGCAAGAGAGTTCTTAGTACACGGGAATGTAGGGCACTCTTTTAAAATCGATAACAAACTTTAAAAAGAGCCTAAATATCAAACAGTACTTTCATCCAATCATTTATTGTTTTTTCAATTGTCCAATACTTTTTGATATTTTCTCTAGAGCTTTTACCAATGTCTTTGAGAAGGCTGTGATTATCATTCAGACTATTTATTTTAGCTATGAAATCATTGGGTTTGTCACTATCTAAAATTAGCTGTTTTGCCTCAGTCGAAGCGGATTTTTTGACGTATCCAACATTCGTGGACAAAACGGGTACTCCACAGGAATAGGCTTCCATTGCAGGAGCTGGTCCACCTTCGTTTGCTGAAGTAATCAAGAGTAAATCCAAAGAGTTATAAAATGCGGGCATATCATCGATGGATTTAATATTCTCTTTTGTGGACTCTTTAAAGATGATGTTTGGATTGTTTTTAAAAGATTGAACAATAGGTTGATAAAGAGTGTTGTAGTTTTTACCGATTCGCCGTTTATTGCCAACCCATCCAATCACAAATTTATTGTTATTGGATTTTTTTTCTTCCGGTTTAAAGAGGTTACTATCAACAAAATGTCGAATATACTTTGTTTGTGGCGCATAGGTATGCAACGTATCTGTTAAATTTGGAGAGATCGCTCCTAGTCTATCGATTTTTTTTAATACGTTAGAGATAAAAGCTTGGTTCGGCTCTATTTTTCCCTTCCATTCTTTGAAAGTATCAATATTATTCGTGAAATAATTGAAGCCACCTACTTGTGAAGAATCTACTCTAATCTTCTTTCTCAGCAAGTTAGAAGCTGTTCCAATACTTAATGTTGATATGACATCGTACTTTCTATTTATCGTTTTCGCACCTCGGTTCTTTATCAATTGTTTCATGTCTTTTTCTGATATTATTTTTAAATAAGGGTGATGTTTTTCAATAATACGGGCTTTATATCCTAAAATCCACCAATCAACATCATAAACTAGTATGTGATTCACCATTTAGCTTCACCCACTTCTGTTTAGTTAAATCGTTTCTAAGTTTGCTTTCTTTGCCAATAAATCTTCTAATACAATCGACAAATTGTTCGACTCGAATTGCGGTTGTATGATTATTTCTCACCATGTTATAGCCTTGTTCAGTAATTTTATTTCGTAACTTTTCATGTTTTAAATAAAATCTAGCCTTTTGATAAAAATTCCGTTCGTTTATTTCTACAAATGTATCACCATCAATAAAACCTAAATCTTTCAATTCCTTGGATCCCGAACCTAATAATAATGTATTACATGCGGCGACTTCATAATATTTTGCAATAGGGTACTTATAGATGGAATCATCAGTAAAGAACATCTTTGCTTTGTTAATTTCTCGTGCGTATTTTTCCCCAATAAACGTCTTTGCTTTTTCTTTCTCTGTAAAAAAACGATACCCTGGGTGTCTGTGCCGCACGAATCCTTTAACTCCCTTCATTTCTCGAGCAATCTTAGTTCGGAAAGGATACGTACGTTGACTTAAAACACCCATTAAAAGATAATCGATTTCTTTTATTAGCCGATAATCTTTGAAAACAGGTGTAAATACATGATGTGGAAGCCAGACGAATTTATTCATATAGTTAGGGTGGAATTTTGCGAATCCATCACGGTATAAACTAAAGATCAAATCAATTTTATTTTCTTTCACGAGCTGTCGAAACACATCGTGATTTCCATGTAAGTCAGTATATAAAAACCCTTTTGGAATATTGACATCACCCAACCCTGTAATAGGTTTTGTTTTTTTTACGTCATCTAAATATATAAAATCAGGGGTGAAATTTAATTTGGCTAATATATCCTTGATGTTTCCACCATCAGAAATGTAATGAACATGAACGTCATCTCTTTTAGAAAGTTCTTTTTTAAAATATTCACGATTTTCTTTTATATAATTTTTTTGCACAACGGTTGAATAAAGGATTTTAATTTTTTTTTGTCTTTCGGAGCGATTTCTTATGAGATCTTTCATGTGTAACGGTAGTTTTTTTACTTTTTTATATCGTTCAATCTTTATATAGCCATCTTTATCATGAGTGAAAATTGGGGAATAAACATTGCTCCATTTTTTCAAAAAATGATAAATACATTCTTCACTTCTACTATTACTTTGTGCAATAGCATTCTTTTTTTTCACGTAATTTCTCGGCTTGTGATAGTTATAAAGGTATTGGTCAACCCATTGAAATCGATATTTATCAATTAGTTTGCAGCACATGAAACGATCTTCAACGATCTTTTCCTCTCCAGTTTGATTAATTCCCCATCCTTTTATGGCACGAACGGCTTCTGTTTTAAAACACCGAGGAATAAAAGGAGATGTTCCATTTTTTAAGAAATCGTATTTATTTTTATATTGATCATGTTTCATATTTCGAAGAACGGTCGTTTTTCTTTTTCTAATTTGGGATAGTTTACTGTTTCCATAAAATAATGCTGTATCTTTAGGAGAATGGTCAATCGCTTTTGCTAAGTTACTCAATGCATTTTTTTCTAACCAATCATACGGGTCAAGTTGCATAAAATAAGGTGTATTGATTTTAGAAAGTGCTGTATTCATAGATTCTGAAAAAGATTTATTTTTTTTTGTCGTGATTAAGCTGATTCTTTTGTCTGCTAAATTACGTTTCATTGCGTCAGGTAAAGCATCATTTAGAATGAAGACTTGCCAATGTTCATATGTTTGTCGTAAGACACTTTTCAGGGTTCTAACGAACGGTTTTTTACAATTAAAAGCAGGGATGATAACCGTAAATAAAGCTGATTTTTCCATCGCGTAATTCAAACCTTTCTTTAACTATTATGATCAGAAGGGGCCCCCCAGATGGTGATAATTTTCGAATTTTTTATATTTTTGAATGCATTTCGTGTATCAACAATTCTTTCGGCATTGTCAGCAATCAATTGATAATGATAACTATCATGACTGGTTAGTAATAATACACAATCAAATATATTGAGTTTGTCGTACCGTAAATCGATTGATGTGACGGTTTTGCCTGTATAATCCTTAAATTGTGGTACGTGTGGATCGTTATAATACACGTCAGCACCTTTTTTCTGTAAAGATTCATATACTTCTAGACTTGGAGATTCTCGAAGGTCACCTATATTAGGTTTATAAGACATACCTAATAATAAAATTTTAGATCCTTTTATAGGAGCACCTATTTCGTTTAGCACGTCACTTATTTTATTCAAAACGACATTTGGCATCTTCTTATTAATTTCTTGAGCCAAATCAAGATATCGACTATAAAAATTTAATCCTCTGCCTTTCCATGAGAGATACATAGGATCGAGAGGTATGCAATGTCCACCAATGCCTGGTCCTGGTGAGAAAGGCATAAATCCAAACGGTTTAGAACTTGCTGCATCGATAGTTTCCCAAATATCCAACCCTAGTCTGTCAGATAACATAGCCATTTCATTAATAAAGCCAATGTTTACACTACGAAAAGAATTTTCTAGTAATTTACTCATCTCAGCAATTTTAGGGGAAGAAACGGGAACGAGTGTTTCAACAGCACCTTTATATAAGCAAATCCCTAATTGTGTACATAATTTTGTCGTTCCGCCAATGACTTTAGGAGTGTTTTTTGTGTTGAAAGTTGCATTTCCTGGATCTACCCGCTCTGGTGAAAAACAAAGAAAATAATCTTTACCAACGATCCAACCGTTTTGCTGTAATTCTATTTCGATTAATTCTTCTGTAGTTCCTGGATAAGAGGTGCTTTCCAAGATGAGTAATGTTTCTTTCCTCATATATGTTTTTATTTGATTTACAACAGCTTCTATATATGTGACATCAGGGTGCTGATATTTCGTAAGTGGGGTAGGAACGCAGATACTTATCGAATCCAAGTCGCTTATGACAGAAAAATCATTGGTTATGATAAGTGTGTTATTATCAATGAATGTCTTAATGTCTTCCCCTCGAATCCCAGCAATATACGAATCCCCATTCTGTAAACGTTCAAGTTTTTCTTCATTGATATCAATTCCAAATACGGTGTACCCCTTTTGACAGAAGGCTAATGCCAACGGTAACCCGACATACCCAAGCCCTATCACACCGACATGTGCTGTTTTATTTACTAATTTAGTCTGTAAATTTTCTTTCATTTCAAACCCTTCCTTCACTTCTTATTAATCTCTATTTTCTGTTAGATTTACAATCCATTTAATGATACGAGTTACAGAGAACGTATCATTTTTCTCACTTCAATCGAGGTTTTTTCTCTTTCAATACTTTCACAGCCTTACTTAATTTTCTAGGTAATGGAAGACCTGCTTTTCCAGCGTTTTCAATAATACTTATTAGTTCATTTGTAATATAGAATATGATGACTACTTCCCTTATGAAAGGACCATTGCCCAAAAGCATATCAACAAAGTGACCAACAGATACGAGTGAAAAAATTAAAACTTTTGTTGCAATTCCTTTTAATCCATACTGACTATTTAATGATTCGTTGATCCATGCAGAGATTATACCGGTGAGATAATCGAGCACAACGACTGCTACTAGAATGGTTAAAAGGGATGACCATGTTCCATACATAAAAGTCGCGACAGCTCCTATAACAGTAACAATGCATTTAAATATAGTTTCGATTTTATTACACCACCAATCACTAACCTAATTTAATGTATAAAAAACTAAATGTTGATTTACATAGTTAAATTATGTGAGTTTATTCAAAGGTGATTGTACAAATTGGAAAGACTTTAAATTCGTGAATTTTATAATTAAAATTTCTTGGATGATGGAAGCTAAAAATGGAGAATTCTCTAGAATGTGTCCTTAATAAAAATGAAAACAAACAGGCAGTTTAAACAGAAGGAAGAGTGGAAGGAAGGTTGAGAAAATTAGATCCTAGACCGCACCAGTCCGAATCCCTAACGGATTCGGACTGTTTCACAATTTGAATGCCACAAAAAGTCCGACTTACCTCGTTAATTTGGACTTTTTTTCGCGACAAGCAATCGTCTCTGTTCCGTACAAGCATCGGGTACGGAAAGGTTTCGCCTATAGTAGAACGAGTGTCCCTTGTAAAAGTGGTGTGAGAAATTGATTTGTTTATCCTGGATGTATAGCACTTCTTAGTGCTTTATGAATAATTACGGTTAGATTACTAGTAAAATTCTAATTGCTTGAATTGGGGAAGATAATCATTAATAAACCCTAATGACTTAGTATGTCATTAGGGTTTATTTCCGTTAAGTTTACCAAATTTAATGAATGCGATTTCGTCTTCAATAAGACCGCATGCACCACATTGAACTCTGTAATCATCGCCGTTGTAAGCTATATGGAAAGCATCCAAATCACCTTTTGTATATTCATTTAGAATTTCTCCAGATTTGGGATCTAGCTTGACCGACGTTACTACTTGTTCAATTAAATTAAACCGAGACCGATTAGTTTTGCAACTTGGACAAAGATAGGAATTAGTCACTCATACCACCCTCCAGTTCTTAGTTTATCCAATTTTAGCGTATTCATTAATACACCTGAAAAGATTTATAAGTACTAACCGTTAGAGGAGTTGAAACAGGACTTAGTAGTCAAATATAAAGGAAGCAAAAGAACAATGTCCTTTGCTTCCCATCGGTTTAGCCTTTATTTCTGTAGAAACGATCTCTTACTTTTTTCAATCTTGCGTGATAACGTAAAATATCTAATCTTGCGGCTTCTGCTTCACCATTTTTAGGGCGAAGTTTTTCTAATTCCCAATAATCAACAATCACATCTAACACTTGATCAAAGTATTCTAATGGACCATAATTTGCTTCCTTTGCGATGATCGACATTCGATCATCGAAATCAGGCATAACTGCACCAGGCATCTGGAAATTCTTGATAACATGTCCTAAGTAGTAGCAATAATTAGGTTCTAGTTGGAGATGGTGTTTAATGACATCGCGATAGAAAGCATAATGTAATGTTTCATCTTTCGCTAAGCGCCGAAGCATCGTAGCTAAATCTTTGTCATGTGAATTAGCTAGCTTTGCTACGTTCGTATAGAAAACCATTGTAGCCAATTCTTGTAACGTAGTATACACCATTGTTTCAAATGGGGTTTCGAAGTCAGGATCAAATCCGCTTTCCACCGTTTGTTTATGTAGCTGGTGTAAGCGCATTGGTTCTACGTTTCGTGTAATTAACAGATAGTTTTCTAATAAATTGGAATGCTGATCTTCTTCTGCCGTCCAGGTATGAACAAAATCTCTAATCACAGTTAGAGAGCCTTTGAAGGTTTGGTCTAAGTGTGATGTGAACCATGGGAGGTTAACTTCAGTTAACAGCGCTGTTTCTACAGCAGTAATAATGTTTCTTGGTAACGTGACCTGACTTTCGTCCCAAGGTACCCTCTTAAAGCTTTTTGCCTTGTCCCACGGTAAAAATTCGTGGTATCCCCAGTCTATTTTTGCAGCTCTTACCTTATGTTCTTCGTACATTTCAATTAGTTTAGGTTCTAGTCTGAAATCTAAATGATTTGTTAACAAAATATTTCCTCCTCTTATATTTCGAAATCAAACTACTATTTACACTATTCAAAAAGTATAAACCTCTTGCGTTTGATTATACATAATTTTAGTAAACATATCTGCTTTTTTGCATTAAAATATTCAAATACGGATGCAAGAGGACTGCGTGTGACTAGTGAAGAAGTCCTTTATAGAAAGAATTGATTCCACGAGGAGTCCGTATGTAAGCTTTTTTTACTTGGCCCTGAAACGTCCCTATCCTTTCATTGTTATTTCCATTATACTGATAGTAGTATTTATTCTAGAAAAAGAGGGTGTATTATGGCTGATAAAAAAATAAGAACCCTATCAGAGACCGAAACATCGATAGTTTTTAATCATCCTTATTTAATTTTAACGTTTACAGAAAATGGTGAATTTATTTCACCTGATAATGAAAATAAATTAAAAACATTTTTGGGTTATACATCTCACCAGGAATTAAATTATAAACAGCTAATTTCAAATAAATCATATATGGCGCTTTCTAATGCTTTTAAAAATGCTTTGAAAGGAAGTACAGAAAGACTTGAGATAACAGTAAGTAAAAAAGACAAAAGTACCATGAATGTATTAGTAACCACCCTTCCTATTAGAAATACTAGTAACTTTGATGATGAAGTACACATAATAATTGAGGATTATACGGAGTTATTAAAATTAACACAACAATTAGAAGTCAAACAAAGTCATTTAACATTTGCGCAAGAGATTGCAGATATAGGAAGTTGGGAGTATTTTATTGAGAAAGACAGTTTATATTGCTCGGATCAATTTTATACGATCTTTGGTTATAATAAATTTGATGATGATTCAATGGAAAAACCCTTTGAATATATACATCCAGATGATTATGAAAGATTACGTTCGGATGTTAATGAAGCGATCAATAGAGGAACTAGTTATCAATCTGAATTCCGAATTTATCATGGGAACACTAACAAGCTACGCTACATAAAAGTAGAGGCTGAGTCAGTTCTCAAAGAAAATATACCTTATAAATTAGTAGGAATTGTTAAAGACGATACGGAAAAAAAACAGTTGGAAGACGAATTAACAAATGCAAATAATAACTTACGACATATTACTGATAACCTAAGTGCCGGTACTTGGATGAAAGAATTTAACTCGGGGAAGGTTAAGTTTCTATCCAAAGGACTGGAAGAAATTCTTCAAATTTCTTTAGACAAAATATATGAAGAACCTGCTGTGTGGGAGGGGATGATACATCCCGAGGACCGTAACGAAGTTGAAAAGCAGCAACAATTGTTGGTTGTTGGAGAGTCAATTAAGCATAAGTATCGAATCATCACCGGTGATGGGACGACAAAATGGATATTAGATCAAACTGTACCTTGGTTAAATGAAAAAGGAGAGCTTAAAGACCTTTTTGGTGTCATCGTAGATATTACAGCGGAAGTGGAAATGGAAAACAGGTTAAACTATATCGTTTCTCATGACCCGTTGACATCATTGCCAAACCAACGAAGTCTTTATGAAAAATTAGATATTATTTGTGGCTCTGAAGAAAATAAGTTTTCTATTTTATATTTGGATTTAGATCGGTTTAATATTATTAATGACTCATTGGGATACCAAGTGGGAGATGAAGTTTTAAAGCATGTTGCAAAACAGATAGTATCAATTATTCCAGAAAACACTTATGTAGCACGATTGAGTAGCAATGACTTTATCATTATTGTTCAAAATTACACTACTAAAGAAAATATAGTGAATTTAGCAGGAAAAATCATAAAGCAAATTGAGCAACCGTTCCACATTATGCAATATGATTTACATATCACAACAAGTATCGGAATTAGTTTTTTTCCTGAAGATGGTGATAATAAATTAACGTTGCTGGAAAATGCTCACTATGCGTTGTACCAAGCAAAGCAACAAGGGAAAAACAACTACAAACTGTATACGTTTGCTGGAGGGATATCTTCCTATAAACAATTAGTACTTGAAAAAGATATGCGAAAAGCAATAATCAATGAAGAGTTTGAAATGTATTATCAGCCACAAGTTGATGTACATAATGGGTTACTTCAAAGTGCAGAAGCATTAATTCGTTGGAATCATAAAGATTGGGGAATCGTATCTCCTGGAGAGTTTATCCCATTAGCAGAAGATAATCATTTAATCCACCAAATGACAGATTGGGTCATTACAAAGGTTTGCTCACAATTACGTGTATGGAAAATAAATGGTTACACAATACATCCTATTTCGATCAATATATCTCCTATTCGTTTTTTTAGAAAAGGTTTATTTGACTTAGTTAGGAAGCAACTTGAAATTAATCGTATACCGGCTAAATACTTAGAGTTTGAAATCACGGAACGATCTCTTTTAAAGCTAGAAAAAAATGTCCTCTCCACATTAGCAGCGATAAGAGAACTAGGTGTAAAAGTTTCGATTGATGATTTTGGTACAGGTTATGCATCATTAAATTATTTACGAGAATTCGATGCTGATATTTTAAAAATTGATCAAGTTTTTATTAAAAACATTGAGAGTGATAATAAAAAAGATGCAGCTATCGTTTCGTCTATTTTACATTTAGCGAAAGGGTTAAATATGAAAATTGTCGCTGAAGGTGTGGAAAAAATAGAACAACTTGAATTTTTAAAACAAAAAGACTGTGATTTGATTCAGGGATATTTGTTTTCGAAACCAGTTCCAACAAAAGCATTCGAACAAATTATGAAAACAGGTTATTTAATACCAATAAAAGAAAATCAAAAAGAAGTTCCTAAACAGGAAGGGAGAAAGTTTTATCGATTTGAATTTCTTCATTGTCTACAGGGGAAATTGGAGATCACGGAAGTAAACAAGAAACAAGTGAATTTAGCATCGTCGCTTATTTTGATAAAAGATATTAGTTTGGGTGGGATGAAACTTTTATCAACATTACTGTTACCTATTAACTCTCCTATTAAATTTATGTTCTATTTCACTTTACTGGATGTAGCGTTTGAAATAGAGGGGACGTTAATCTGGAAAAATGAGGTGCAAGATTCGACGATTTATTATGGGGCGAAGTTTGATATAAGTAAGCTCGATGAAAGTAAACTGGCAGATATAATAAATAAAATGATTGATTTACGTAACTTGAATGAAGAAATCCCAGGTACTGCGTTTATAGAAGAAGAAAGCAATTTTTATTTGAGAAGAGCTTCTTTGGAGTAGTGTATTTCTTTGTAATATCTAGTCAATATATTATTCTAAAAAACAGCACTCCCTTTAAAGATGGGGTGCTGTTAAAAGTATTACTCGTAAGATGGTATTATTTATCGGATTGTTCTAATTTACCTTGTTGATTTAATTTCATATCTAAAAACTGGCTAATTTCAATTACAAGTGGATCATCGATACGGCCTGCGCGATCTTTCACTTTATACATAAGGTCTCGAATAATATAGATGTCCTCACTGATCATTTTTAAAGAGTGTTCTTTGGACAATTTCAAACCACAGTCCCCCCTTTTAAATTGGTATTTCAGGAGTTATTTTCGGTAACTGGCTGACTTATCCGACTTAATATCGAACGTAGTCCCTATAGTTTTGCGTCGCAATCTTTCGAGAGCTTTGCCGTTTCGTAATAATGTAATTTGAAGCACACTCATACGAATAAGGTATTAGTAAAATAATAACATATTATCAGAATTTTCTCAATAGTGAACGTCATAAAATACGAATTATGTTATATTTTATCGATTAAATAGGTAGATTGGATAGTGGAAATTTACTAGTCATAAAAAAACCAAAATGATAAGAATGATAAGTTAAAGCAAAGAATGACTCAATATATCTTCATGTAGAACTAATTGAAACACGATTGCAATATTTCTATTACATAACTGTTATGTTCGTCTGTTAGTGTTTGGAATGGATAATAATAAAATGAGCCCAGATGTAGTTGACATCGATGGACACTATGAACTCTTAGGGGGAAGACAGTGTGCTGAAAAAATACACGTTAATAACGATTTTCTTTGGCTTGGCATTTTCTTTTATGGTCAGTGGAGTTCTTGCTACAGATGAACTTGAAAATGAACAGGAACAAATTCAGCAAGATCGTGAAGCAGTTCAGTCAGATATTTCTGATGCAGAGGTTTCACTTGTCGAATTGGTTCGAGAACTTCAGGAATTAAATAGTAACCTCTCAACTCTAAATGATGCGATTGAGGAAAATCAAAAGAAAATTGTTCAAACAGAAGAAATAATTGCAGAAAACGAGGCAGAGGTTGAGGAATTAGAATTGGATATTGAACGACTTCAAAACGATATTGATCAGCGTTTTGAATTGTTGAAGGACCGAGCAAGTTCTTACCAAAAGAATGGCGCTAGAAGTGATTCATACATTGAAGTTATTTTAGGTGCAGATAGTTTTGGTGACTTTGTGAGTCGGGTGATGACAATTTCGAAGATTGCCCAAGCAGATAACGACTTCATTGAGCAGTTAGAAATTAATCAGCAGGATTTAGAAAATGCGCAAACAAAATACGAAGAAAATCTCCTTGAGCTTGAAGAACAGGTCATTGAGCTTGAGGAGTTGCATGCAAATATCGATGACCAACGTGAAGCGACGAAACGAGTAAAAGATGAAGTGAAAGACAACGAGAAGGAACAAGAGTCCCTCATTACAGAATTAGTGGAAGAAGATAAAGATCTTGCTTCTCAAGAAGTCGCTATTCGTGAAAGTATTGAGGAAGAAGTTCGACGACAAGAAGAAGCTCGTTTAGCTGAAGAAGCAGCGCGTGAGGCGGAAGAGCAGAAAGCGCGCGAAGCTGAGAAGAAGGCTCAAGCTGAAAGAGCATTAGCTCGAGAGGCAGAAAATGAGAAACAAGCGCAAGCTGAAAAAGAAGAAGAAAGTCAAACAAATCAGAATAGCTCACCATCACCAAGTAGCTTAGATAGTAAGCCTAGTAGAGGAACTACAGAAAATTCTGGAGATTCTTCACCTAACTCAGAAGAAGGCAGTTGGGAAACCTTCTCCGCAACAGCATATACTGCGTATTGCACAGGATGTTCTGGAGTAACAAGGACGGGAATTGATTTACGAGCTGACCCGAATGCTAAAGTCATTGCGGTTGACCCAAGTGTAATCCCGCTTGGCTCCCGTGTAGAAGTGAAAGGCTATGGAACATATTTAGCGGCTGACACTGGTGGTGCAATCAATGGAAAGAAGATCGATATTTTTATGTCTGAAAACGTTGATGCAATGTCATTCGGACGAAGATCGGTGCAAGTAAGAGTTGTAAATTAAGGAAGTTCGTAAATAGAAACAAGCAGATTCTGTACAACATAGTTTAAGTGATTGTTTATAAAGATGGCTCATATATAATAAAATGGAAAAAACCTCTGCAGTTTCAAAGATACTTCAGAGGTTTTTTGTATTATATTTTAGGAATTATTTAAATTGAACTTAAGTTTATTAGTTAAGAATGTGCAAAGAAATGATGTTAGAACAGTTAAGAGTATTTATTAGTGAAGTAGTAACTTAATTTAATTTGAATAGGATTGTAGGTGCACGAATCAACATAGGTGATAATTTATCTTGCATAGAGCAGGAATATCGACAATAACAATCGAATAGAGAAGACAATGACTTGAATTGTGATTTTAAAACATATTTAATTTAAGGGGGAAATTAAAATGTATGATTTAAAAGACAAGGAACGGATATTTGTATTTACAGGACCTGATGGGTCTGGAAGGAAGACGATAGCAAAGCTTGTTGCACAGACCACTTTACAAATGAAAGGGGTTATTTCTTACACAACCCGTGTCCGCAGGCCATATGAGATTGCTGATCAGGATTATTACTTTATATCTGAGGCGGAGTTTGAAACCGCAAGTAATAGCGGAGAATTTCTAGAGAGTGTCCATATTAATGGCAATTCATATGGTATTAAAGAAAACGATGTTAGAAAAACATTTGCAGAAAAAGGCTGTATTTACCTTGTTCTAAATCGCGAGGGATCAGATATCGTAAAAGATTTATATGGGGACAAGGTAATTCGATTATTTATATATGCGGACCGCGATACTGTCTTATCGAGACAAAAGGAAAGAGGCGATGACTCAGAAATTATTAATCTTCACCTCAGTCACTACGATGAAGATATTGCTTACCAAAACAAATGTGAACATGCTTTTGAAAACTACAAGCTTGACCATACAGCATATGAAGTTACAAATGTCATTGAAGAGTATTTAGATTTAAAATTATCAGAAGATTGCTAATTCTAAAAGAGGAGGCAAATTTTCCGTTTTGTTTACTTATAATACGTCGGGTGTTTAAATATCTTACTGACACCAGACATATCTATAGCCGTTGCATTGGGGGTATCCTCGATACAACGGCTTTTTGTTAATTTGATAACCGATCTCTGAGTATTTCCAGCAATTTCATCGTAATTGGTCATCTGACGTCACCTAACAAAATAGGACGAATATAAAGTAGTAGAGGATGAGTCAGGAGGTGGAGTTGACTTTGACTGTGGAATATAACCAAGTGTCCGGAGCTTGGATTGTTGCAATTGGAACACTCATTTCTGCTTTTGGAGCGACGAGGGAATTAGTTGGTTTGAATGATATTAATAATCGAATTGCAACAATTGGGGAGGGGATGCAGGCTGTAGGAGCTATGTTAATAGGGACGGTTGCTACGGAATCTTCTTTAGAATTTGCTGGTAATTGGATAGATGGTATAGGTGCGGGTACGAGTTCATTTGCAACTTATTTGCAAGATACATCTGAAGAAACAGGAGAGGGTGGTATTCGTCTAGAAGTCTTAGGAAATTTATTTCAATCGATGGGAGCATCACTTAGTGCTCTTAGCAATTACAACGAAGGAGAACCTATATATTTTAAAGCGAATGTATTGCAAGCGTTAGGTGCTGGATTAGAAGCGATTGGTGCACTTTACGAATTAAATGAAAAAGCGGTTCAAGGTCAACCAATTACAGCGATTGGAGCGATATTACAAGCGAGCGGAGCAAACCTAAATGTAGTCTATATAACAAAAGAATTTGTAGGAGATTATTAAAAGCAAGTGGCAAATATAAAGAACGTCTTAAACGATGAGAGCAGATAGGGGCGAGAAGAATGAGGAACTACTTTTATAAAATTAAATAATAATTCTAGAATGAAATGCATACTACTAAACCTAGTTAGCTCTGCTTTTAAATATGAGTTTGAAGATATAGTGATAAAAACAAAATTTTATAGGAATAAATTAGGTGGAAAAATATGCATATTTTCACAGCGATAATAAGTGTCATTGCGGTTTATGGTTGGGGCGATTGGAGGAATTGGAAAAAGTATCATGCGACATTATTGTTTTTTGCGTTAGGAAATTTAATTTATAACTTTTACACAGCAAATTACTTTCTATGGCGAATGGACCCGAGTTTCGTACCACGTCATATTTTTACAGAAATGCTCTATACTTTAATTGTCTTTCCTGCTACTGGTATATTATTTTTAGGGAATTATCCTAACGTGGTTATAAAACAGATTTTACATATACTAAAGTGGATTACAATTTATGCTGTTTGGGAGTATGTATTCAGGTTAACTGGACATATTGACTATCAATATGGTTGGACATTAGGGTGGTCGATTGGATTTCTATTTGTGATGTTTCCTCTATTAAAGTTGCATGAAAAACATCCTTTACTAACATACATGATATCAGGGGTTGTGGCATTATTTGTATTATGGTGGTTTGATGTCCCTGTTCATCTACCTGTAGAAGAACGAGGCAACCGATAAGGGGGGACTCGAATGAGGAAAGCGACGTCCTGTAGTAAATTCGAGTGCCCTGTTTTAATAAAATTGTTTAGTGCTAGTGTTTCTAAGTTATTCGTACCAAAATGAAGGCAATATTTCTTTTTCTTTCTCCAGTAGCTCTTTAACTATTTGATCTGCATCAGCTATAGAGTGGACGAGAGGATCTGTAAGCATCGCTCTTCTAAGCTTTTCAAAACTTTGTTCAACGATAGCTTCTGCAGTTAGTTCATGCGTATCTAGGATGATTTCCTGCATTCCACGAAGACCTCTTGGCATTTCTCCAATTGAATATGGTTTGACTCCGTCCATGGAAATATCGCAAAGCAATTCAAGAAAAGCATCATCATTCATATTCGTGACAGCACCTTTGTTTAACGTGTTGATGTAGAAGGCTTTCCCTAATCCACCTACCATATTTTCAATGATGTCTGTTGCATGATCTGGCCCGAAAGTATTCATGTAGTCAGCAATTGGTATTTTACCGCTTATAAAATCATCAATTTGATTCCACATCTCATCATGACGCTTATACCGTTCATCCGTTTCCCATATGGATAACGGAGGGATTGATTCTTTGCTTTTCCCTAGACCTTGCCAAAAGCTGACGTATTCCTTTGTATGAGCAACACATGTGGAGACGTAACCATAAATTTTATACAATTCATAGCCAATTGCATCATTATGGATAGCTTTCGCGCCTTTATCACCTCCATTTGTGGCTGTTTCAGCATCATGTTTCAAGGATTCAGCTATGTGAGGCATCACATCTTTTCCATCGTACTCTGCTTTTAATAACCAAGTAAAATGATTTACACCCGCAATTTTAAAATCAAACTTGCGATCGATGTTATGATCATACTCATGTATATTATTAATAATTCCCGCGCGAACTGCGTAATTATGTTTTATGTGTGGCATATGCAGACTATCACAAAGAGCAATGCTTTTGAGACGAGGAGCATATTTGCTAATAGCGATTCCGTTAACCGAGGATGGATTGATATAATTAATCACCCAAGCGTCTGGACAGAGACCCTCAATATCTTTGACACATGCCATAATCTCAGGTAATTCACGCATCGTTCTAAAAATTCCTCCGGGACCTATCGTATCTCCTGAGCACATTCGTATGCCGTATTTTTCGGATACATCACAATCAATTCCTCTATATTTGACAGTATTATCAGCAAAGCTTAAAACGACAAAATCTGCCTCTTTTAAAACGTCTCTTCGATCTGTTGACCCCTCAACCACAAGCTTAATGTTATTTTCCTTAACAACCATTTTTGCTAAAGTAATTAATTTCGAGAGTCGTTCTTCATTCGTATCAACTAAGCTAAGTGTTCCTTGATTAAGATGAATAGAATGTACCATTTGCCATATCGCCTGTCTTCCAAAAAAAAGACTGCCTGCACCAATAATGACGACTTTCGGTTTACTTATAGATTTATTGTTCATGTAATCGCCTCCAACAAAATATATTAACTATAGTATATTTCAAAGAAAATAAATTGAAATATACTATAGTTCTACAAAGATGTCAAAAAGTACGATACAATTATTTAAGATAATCATGCCATACAATATTCAAAAAAAGATTTGTCTAAAAGTAAGGGGTTTGGATGAAATGGGAAGCGTAGATATATTTAACGATCTGTCAGAACATGTAAGCCTTCAAATCCATTCTTGCCAAAGGAATCACCATAATGGTGATTGGGCAGAAACTAAAGTACATAACGATTATGATTTATGGCTCATTGAATCAGGTCAAATTACATTAAAAACTGGAAACACGATAGCCACAGGTAAAAAGGGAGATTTAGTATTTTTTTATCCTCAAGCGCCATACACAGCATCTACCACTCAAGAAGGGTGTAAATTTATTTTTGTTCACTTTGATTTTGGCATCGGAAATCATTTCCGTATTCTTAATGACTTTAAGCTCTCAGGAATTATTCCTGGGAAAATTGTTTATGATGAATCCGTTCTGTTCCAACGATCGTTTGAACAATATGATAGAAATACAAGCATGTCACAACTTCGTCTGAAAAGTTGTTTTACACTATTAGTCACAAAGATTATTGAAAAATACGGTGATGGCGAATACAAAGGAGAATTCCTAGACGGACTTCCGCATGAACGAGAGCAGACTAAAAATTTATATTTATTAAATCCTGTTTTTAACTATATTCATGAGAATATTCACAAATCGCTGAAAATCTGTCAACTGGCTAGAATTGCTGGAGTTTCTGAAAAGTATTTCATTACATTTTTCAAAAAAAGTGTAGGGATGACACCAGGTAAATACATGAATCAATTAAAAATGAACAAGGCACGTGATTATTTATATCAGCGAAGGTATGCTGTAAATGAAATTGCAGAGTTACTTGGGTATCCAGATCTGTACACATTCTCTAAAGCTTTCAAAAAATATTATAAGGTATCACCTACTAAATTTTTATAGAAGATAACTCAATATAGATAGAAGAAATTCTTCTGTAATTCCTGTATAATTACAAAAAGGAGGAGCGCTTTTCTATCGAATTAAAAACTATTGAAAGCGATTACTATAATATTAGAAGGATGTGTAACATATGGCAATTCAGAAAATACACCATATAGGTGTAATGGTGTCTGATATGGAGGCATCGATCACTTTTTATCGTGAAGTTATCGGATTGGAACTTTTTAAGCGTTTGAACTTAGAAAATGTACCTCCGCTGGCATTTTTAGGTTTTCCTAATGCAAAAGAAACGACAGTAGAATTAGTTGAGGTTAAAGGTGCTAACTTCGCAGAAGAGGGGCGCGTTCATCATCTTGCTTTCGGAGTCGCAGATATCGAAGCAGAAGTTGAAAGGCTTAAAGACTTGAATGTTTCGTTTGTCAATGAAAATGTTAATACGATGTCAAATGGCTCTAAAAATATTTTCTTTTACGGTCCTGATCGAGAAAGAATTGAACTTTTTGAAGAATTGAATTAATTTTATCGCTAAAAAGTCCTATTTTTTGGGGCTTTTTTTAGATGGAAGCAGAAGGGACGGTTCTTTTGCTTCCTAAATAATTTTTGCATCAACAAGTATCTTCTTTGAATAGATTTTAGCTTTTTCGGGTAACTATCAATTATAATCAAAGTTTATAATTGGATCATAACTTCTCAAAAATGAAACCGCGACAAAAAAGGTTTCATGAAAGTTAATATAGAATAATTAGAAATAAATTATACGAAACTGTCAGGTGATAAGATGTTAGCAGTCCTAAAAAATAGTTTACAAGATTTCTATCTTTCTTATAAAAAATATCTCGCTTTTGCTTTACTTTATATGTTGGTAACAAGTATTATTTTTGTGCCATTCATTTCTTTTTTGTTTAATAGGGTTTTAAAGGCGATTGGAACCGGTTCTCTTCTAAATGCGGAAGTTTATCGGATCGGGTTAAGCTCTATTGGTTTGGCTGGGATGCTTTTAATAAGCTTCTTAATTGTCGTGATACTTTTCATTGAGTTTGGTGTCATGATAATCATTGCACAACAAACATATTTTAAAAAATACATACTTATTTCAGAGGCATTTGTTACGACATTAAGGAAATTACCTGCTCTAATAGGATTGGGGATCATTCCATTAATGTTTATTTTCTTTATGATCATACCGTTTATTGATTCACCTGTTTTCCCAGCACTGTTAGATTTTAATGCCTCGATTATTCTAACAGATCAAATCTATGGAATGTCTACAATCGTCATGTTGCTATTTATTGTAGTTTTCTTATTGGGTATTTTCTTTTTCACGCGATTGATTTTTACACTTCACTATATTTTTATTGAGAGAAATTCGGTGTGGAAAGCAATGAAACAGAGTTGGAAGATCACGAAATATAACAAACGGAATATTATCGTGACTATTTTAATGCTCAATGTCCTGTTTTATGTATCTGGTTTTCTTGTCGTTACCTTAATTTCCTTCATACCTAATCTGACAGAAATCACAATGCTTAGGCACCTCATTGACGATTATTTGCTAACATTCTCTAGTTTTACGGCAGTTATCATTTCATTGTTATTTCTACCTATTAATATCATTATCACTACGAGGTTATTTTTCCGCTTTAAGAAGCGCCGAGGTGAATTTATAAAAAATCAATTAATCGTTCATGAAGTAAATAGTTTAGCGAAATTTGAACATAAACTGACTCATTTTTTTACAAAAAGAAAATATACGTTGGTAGCTGTGGTCATCATCTATGTAACATCTGTATTTGCAATTAACTATTCAGTAAATGATCAGCTTGTCTATTTAAAGTGGAATGTGCAAGTTGCTGCCCATAGGGGGGATTTACATAGTGCACCGGAAAATTCATTAAGCAGCATTGAAGCTGCTGTTGAACAAGGAGTCGATGCGGTTGAAATCGATGTGATGATAACAACTGATGGTGTGATTGTGTTGCATCATGATGAAACACTCCAACGGCTAGCAGGTGTTCCTGACCGATTGGAAGATATGACGTACGAGGAAGTAGCGGAGGTCGATATTGGGCGACTTTATTCAAATGAGTTTATCGGAGAAACTATCCCGACTTTGAACGAGACACTGGAAATGATGAGTGAAGAGAACGTAAATGTCATCATCGATATCAAATTGAATGATATAGACAGAAGGAGTGAAATGGCAGTAGGAGTTGTTGATAGCATTGAAGAACATGATATGGAGGATACTGCCTACGTTCAAGCGTTTGATAACGAAATATTAAAGAAAATACGAAGCGGAAATAGCAATATCAAAATTGGTCAAATACTTTTTTTATCAGCAGGGAATTTAGAAAGTTTAGATGTAGATTTCTATACCATCAGGCAAACGATGCTTACAGAGAGATTTATTGAGAATGCGAAGGAGCAAGATCGCGAAGTATGGGTGTGGACCGTCAATATCCCGAGAAACATCAGCGCAGTACTGAAATATGACATCGATGGGATTATTACTGATTATCCCGAAAGAGTCCAACGTATGACAGGTTTGGAGTGACCGAAAAAGGGGGGAGCCTACAAAAATCCCCCAAAATTTCCTCAAATAATACGATAATACTATCTCTTCGGATTCGTTGAATTCCACTTCTTTTTTAAAGCAATATGATGTTATAAGTTCTAAATGCAAACTTGCCGCTGAATACTCGTCTAATTCGAAAATGGATTTGTTCGAATCGATCAGGCTCCTCATATTATTTATTTAGTAATGATTATTTTTCAACGCAAACAGTTCGTTTATGCTTATGAAGGATTTATTAAACTTTTAGAGAAGTAATTAGAAAAGGTTTATTTTTGGGGGAATTCTTCATAACGAAGGTTGAACAAAATGAATAAAGGTTCTGTAGGAGGAATGGTGATGACTCAAAAAGAAAGCGATTACATAAAAGTGCTGGAAGAGATCGAGGCAAATATCTCTCATTGTATTCTTGGTAAAACGGATGAAGTGAAGCTTATTATGACAGCACTTTTATCCAGCGGTCATATACTTATTGAAGGTGTTCCGGGTACAGGTAAAACAATGCTGATAAAGGCATTATCTAAAACGATTCAAGCTCAGTTTAAGCGGGTTCAATGCAATCCTGATTTACTTCCAACAGATATCACAGGTTTTTCTATCTATCATCCTAAAGATGAGAAGTTTGTCTTCAGACCAGGGCCAGTAATGACAAATTTTCTATTAGTTGATGAGATTAATCGAGCATCCACAAAAACACAATCAGCACTCCTTGAAGCAATGGAAGAAAAGCAAGTAACAGTAGATGGAGAGATACATCTGTTACCACAGCCTTTCTTTGTCATGGCGACACAAAATCCGATTGAGTTTGAAGGCACTTACCTATTGCCTGAGGCTCAATTAGACCGATTTATGATGAAGTTTACCCTTGGCTATCCAGATAAGAAAACAGAAAAAGAACTTGTGTTTGCTCAAACAGCAAAGGGCCCATTAGATGACTTAAAAATCATCACTGATCTGGTGTCGATTGAAAAAATCCAAGAACATGTACGAAGTGTACACATTTCTGAAAGTATCGTGGACTACATATTAACGATTGTTGAACAGACGAGAAATCATTCAACGATTTTTTTAGGAGTGAGTCCAAGAGGAACCTTAGCGCTCATGCGTGCGGTCAAGGCATTTGCTTATATTAATAAACGTGATTTTGTCACTCCAGACGACGTTAAATTTCTTGTCCCTTATGTGCTTCATCACCGAATCATTCTTGAGACTGAGGCACTAATGAGCGAGGTTACGGTGGAAACAACGATGCAATCTATCATGGATAATGTCGATGTGCCGGTAAGATTGGAGCAGTGATGTGATGTTGCAGGAATTCAAGCAATGGATGCCTAAGGGGCAACAACTATTATTCTGGGGAGTATTGATTGTGTGGATGAGCAGCCTTCTATTTCTTTTGTTTTCTGGTGGTAAACTGGGAGCCCTTATGTTCTTTATTACGACAATTTTAACTGCTTATCTTCTTTTATTAGCTAGATGGAGTGGAATAAATGATATTGTAGGAAAAAGAATTTCTAATAATCTGAATGAAAAACATCGTTTGGAGACGGGAGATTCGATTCATTTGAAAACAATTTTTTCGATTCCTGGATTTTGGCCTATTCCGTATATTTTTATAAGAGATCAATTGATTCACCATCAGTTAGGTACTAAAATCTATCAATCATCTTTTGTTCCCGATTTTGATCGAAATGGATATATTGAATTTACAGTCCCAGACTTAATGCGTGGAAGTTATAAATTTGGCCAAACAGAATGTTCGACAGGTGATCTTTTAAATTTGTTTGAACATAAAAGTTTTCTTAACCTTCCTAGTCAATTTAATGTGTACCCTAAAACGATACGTATAAGAGAGTGGCCAGACGTATCCTTGTTAAAAAAGTCGATATTTCGTAATGCATCAGCTTCTAGGTATCAAAAGGAGACGAACCAAATAGATGGGGTAAGAGAGTATGTCCATGGGGATCGTCTGTCTAGAATTCACTGGAATGCGTCTGCTAAAACAGGAGAATTGAAATCAAAGGAATTTATAAGAGAATCTATACCAAAAATCCTACTTATAATCGATCAATTCTATGACGCTTATGATGATGATAAGCAATTTGAATTGGCTGTATCAGCGACAGCTTCGATGATTAATTATATTAGTAAACAGCAAATACCTGTTGGGTTATTCTCTCCTGGTAAAAAGGTTCGTTACTTTAAACCGAAACATGGAGGGGCAAACCGCCATAGGTTAGAAGATCATTTATTGTATGTAAGCTCTGATGGAGATATACCCATCCAAGAAGCACTGCTTAACCAAAGATTACAACGATTACAAGGAAGCCTTGTTGTCGTGATTACGCCTGTTGCTGACGATCATATATTTCATCGGTTACGCTGGCTGAAAAAGATGAAACTTCAACCATGTCACATTTTACTTTCCTCACAAGCGAGCAGAGAGAACGAGAAGTGGAAACATCGATTACAAGTCGAGCAAATTAGTTCTTATAAAATAAGATCTTTAGAAGAATTGCCAGTGGCATTGAGGGGGAGCAACCATGAAAGTAGTGGATAGACTCCAACGAAGTGTCATTTTATTAACTGGTGTTTTCCTGTACTCTTTATTAACTTGGCTTTCAGAATACTGGCAATCAGACACAAAATTAATCGTTATTTGGGTATTGATTATAACTTGTATCGTTGAAATGTTTGTTCCGTTTAAAAAAGGAATACGCTGGATGTTTACGTTACTACTTAGTTTTCTTTTATTACTTATTGTCCTTGATTGGCGGATTATTCTTCCCCAAGAAAATTCGAGTGAAGCTATCATAGCAAACTTGTGGCAGAATGTGTATCAACTTGAAGTGGCATTTCCATTTATTGGTTTTGTTCTAGGGACGTGGCTCATCTATTTGGTGATGATAAGGTGGTTTGAATCGAAAAGCAGAGCATTAGCTACGATTTTAATTGGCGCGATTACCTTAACCGTAATTGATACATTCACGTCATTAAATTTATGGATTGATATCCTCTTTATGATTAGTGCAGTTCTTTTACTTCTTGTCGTTCACCACTTTAAAGTTCTCAGAAAGAAAAGTCCTGAAGGATGGAATCATTTGAAGGATTATCCTGAAACAGTTATTGTCCCTATAATTATTTTTTTCCTAGTAGTATTCATTGTAAGTATTACGACGCCAAATGTGCAGCCATTGCTTACAGATCCTTACACTGCTTGGAAAAAATATAAGGGAGAAGAAGCGATGATATCGAGGTATACGGATCCTGGGGATCGTGACCTTGCAGATAGAAGAAAAACGATATCTGGCTATAGTCGTGATGATAGTCTGTTAGGGGGAGGGTTTGTTTATGATTATTCTCTAATTATGACTGTAGAAACGTCAAATCCATCCTATTATCGCGGGGAGACGCGTGATTTTTACAATGGGACAGGATGGGAAGTTGGAAATGTAAATGAACATTTTGCTGGGTTTAGGGTCCTCCCAAGTGAAGGAGAGCAAAAGCTTTCTAATGATGTTGACAATTCTTATATTGACCGAACGTTATTAGAAACAAAAGAGATATCTCAAACGATCAATTTTTCTGAAAATACAGCTTATAAGGGTCATGTGTTATTTGGAGCATATGGCATGGAATCGATTGAAATTGTCGAGTTAGAAGATCGAGAAAGCGGAATCGACTTTGACTATGAACTTGATTATCATGAAGATGCGTATGTTCAAACACCGATTCTGTGGTTAGAAAATGTCGAAGAGTTACATTATTTGGATGAGACTGGGATGTTTCCTAAAGAATATACAGTGACTTCAGAGGTGCCGTTAATTGATGAGGATGGGTTAAGAGATGCGCCTTCGATTGACGGAGAAAAAGATGTTTGGGAGAGATTTTTACAATTACCGAATGATTTGCCGGAGAGGGTATCTGAGCTTTCAGAGGAGATAGTTGTTAATCAAACGAATCCATATGATCAAGTGAAAGCGATTGAAGCGTACTTGAAGGAGACATTTGACTATACGAATGAACCCGATGAAACTCGTGGAGACAGTAATGATTTTGTTGATCAATTTTTATTTGAAGTTCAGGAAGGATATTGCGATTATTTTTCGACTGCGATGGTAGTCTTGACGAGGTCGCTTGATATCCCTGCTAGATGGGTAAAAGGATTTACGCAAGGATCGAGAAATGATGAAATGGATCAGTACTACTATCAAGGAGTCGATGATCCGTTTGGTCCTGGTGAATATCATGTTCGAAATTCAAATGCTCATTCTTGGGTTGAAGTTTATTTTGAAGGATATGGTTGGATTCCTTTTGAACCAACACCAACTTTTTCAGCACCGACATTAGAAGTGCAAGATGACACAGATCCTTTGATCGAAATAGACGAAGTTGAAGGAGATGTTTCTGGTATAGATAATGAAAGGTCACTGGCGCTAGGAACGATTTTACAATATATACTAATCGTCGTTGGTGTTGCAGCTCTTACTGTGATATTGGTGCTGTTGTTAAAACGGAAAAATCGATTTTGGCGGTATTTTTGGAAGGGACGAAGTGCAAAGTCGGTGAATCATAAAATTGTTTTTGAAGTAGAACAATTCCTTCATTACGGGGGTAAACAAGGGTATAAACGATTAGAACATGAAACGCTGCAGGAAACGATGACTCAATGGGTGGGGCAGAGTAGATTATTAGAATCCGATTTAAGAGAGGTCGTCATCCTTTTTGAAAAAGCGAAATATGGCGATAGTCAGTTGTCAGAAAATGAATTATTGCTTATCCAAGAAAAAGTTCGGAATTTAAGACAACAAATGAAAAAGTAAGTAGCAAAGAAGGGTGCTTCCTTTTCGAAAAACAAAATTTTCTGTTTCTGGAATTAAATATAGTTACTATGTAATGGACGAGGATTGGCTCAGATGTGAGATTATCCTCGTCTATTAATTTTATCCTAAAGAGCGATTTTTCTAGCGAACAGGGTTTGTCGACCTTCTTGTTGATTTTCTTCATAGTAGAGAATCTCCCATCCGTCGAATACAGCAAGTAATTCTTGAGGACGAAGCTTGTACTGATTGGACACATTTTCTTGGTGATTGACGTGAGAAAGATAGAACGTTTCCATGAAAATATAGCCATTTTCCTTTATGATCGACTTTGCAAGCGGAAAAATCTCTCGGTTTAAGAAGTAAGTGATAATGACTAGGTCAATTGAGTTCTCAGGCAAATCAAGATTGCTCGACTGTGTAAGATCACAAGTACGTGCTTGTAGGGTTAGTTGTTGCTGAGAAGCCTGTTCATTTAAGTGTGCCACGGCAATTTCAGAAATATCAAATGCTCTCACATCATAGTTTAATTTAGCAAGGAACAAACTATTCTCACCTAGTCCGCTGGCAAAATCAACTGCTACACCTCCGTCTAAATAAGCGGTAAGGTTCTTTAAGCGAGTATTCGGTCCGGTCTCTTTATATTGTTCTAAGCGAGATGAGTGCTTCCGATTCCATTTATTTTTTGAGTCCACGTTCTACCTCCTTTTAGTGTTGGTTCGTTCATATTATGACTTGCTCGATTTAAAAAAGGAGCATAAACTGCTCCTTAGTAATAACCTTTAGTCATTTCTTCCATCACCCAATTTGTTCTTGCGGCGGTCTCTCCAGTACTTGGTGATCTTCCTTTTCCGAGCAATTCCTCAACAATCGTCGTGATGAGTGGTTGTTGGATGTGTGGGGGTCGATCAAATGTCCATTCTTGTTTACTTGATTCGGTAATTAATTGAACAGGCTCGTGACCAAATGTCGAAAACACGAGTTTCCCCTTTGATCCGACGATTTCATTTATATCTTCGTTTTCATATGAAGAGAAGCACCATGTACCTGTTCCATGCACGCCAGATTCAAACAGGTACGTTCCTGTAACTATATCTTCTGCTTCGTATGCATGAAGTTGATTTGTTGCGAATCCTTTCACTTCTTTCATAGAGCCAAGCAGAAAATCTAAAATATCTAACGTATGACTTGCTACATCAAAAAACAATCCACCTCCAGCAATGGCAGGATCTACGCGCCACGGTGTATCTTTATCAGCGACATTTAATGATTTTTGAAATTGAGTTGTTTTGACAAAGCGAGGATCACCAATTTCTCCTTTGTCGAGTAATTCTTTTATTTTTAAAAATTTTGGTAATGCTCTACGATAATAAGCAACAAATAACGGTGTATTTGCTTTTTTGCATGCATCGACCATATCCAAACATTGTTGATAATCTGTTGCCATTGGTTTTTCTACATAGACAGGTTTTCTGTATTTCGCAGCAAGTAATGTGTACTCTTTATGAAAAGCAGGCGGAGTAGCGATATAAATCGCATCCACTTCGTCATCGGAAACTAATTTCTCTGCATCGCTATACCATGCAGGGACATGATGCCGAATCGCATAATCTTTAGCTAGTTCACCATTTCTTCTCATAACCGCTTGAAGTTCTGATTGTGGAATTTTTTGAAAAGCTGGTCCGCTCTTGACTTCTGTCACATCTCCGCAACCAATGATGCCCCAACGAATGTTTGATTTCATGTTTATCATCCTTTTTTGTTTAATCATACCAAAAATATCGTGGTGGGAGGTAAATATAATTAGAGTTGACGGACGTGATGTTTGATCAGGTAAAAACAGCGAAGATATCATTAGAATAAGGCGCTACGAATAAAAGTTGGGAGAAAGCAGACGCTATATAAATCGTGACTAATTCCGAAAAAGAAGGGAGCTCATCAAATGGAAAATAATCAAATGACATATGGAAGTGATTACAAAACGTTGCCAATAACATCACTAACAAGTGGAATTGGAGTAGAAGTATTAACTGATTTGTTTTGTTATAATGTTCAAATTGTCAATATTGTTTTAGTAGGGACACCTGATAGTAGCGAGTTTGTATTGATTGATGCTGGTATGCCAGGATCAGCGGAAAATATCATTTCAACTATTGAGGAAAGGTTCGGCACAAATGCCAAGCCAAAAGCGATTATCTTAACCCACGGGCATTTTGACCACGTTGGTGCCATCCTTGAATTAGTGGAAAAGTGGGGTGTCCCTGTTTATGCACATGAGTTGGAGATTCCTTTCCTAACTGGGCAAAAGAGTTATCCAGATCCTGACCCAACTGTAGAAGGTGGGGTGGTAGCAAAAATGTCTGCCCTGTTTCCAAATGAGCCGATAAATTTAGGGGCGATCGTTGAATCGTTACCTTCTAACGGAAATGTTCCGGAATTGCCAGATTTTAAGTGGCATCATACTCCAGGGCATACTCCGGGTCATATTTCTCTTTTCAGGGAAGAGGATCGCGCATTAATTGTAGGAGATGCGTTTGTTACCGTCAAACAAGAGTCTTTGTATGCTGTCTTAACACAAGAACAAGAGATCAGTGGACCACCGAGGTACTTAACCCCTGATTGGCAAACTTCTTGGACTTCTGTAAAAAAACTAGAAGCATTAAAACCTTCTTTTGCGATAACGGGTCATGGCTTGCCGATGGCGAGGGAGTTACTTGCGAGTAATTTAAAGAAGCTTGCGGAAGATTTTGAGCAAATCGCTATTCCTGATCACGGCAAATATGTGTAAAATTCTCGATAGATTCGTTAGATAAATAACTAGACATCAGTATGGGATAAACATAAAAAACCTCTGACACGTGATGAATTAACACATCACAATGCTTCAAAGGTTTTTTTATGGTTAAGAAAAAGTTTCTAATAATACATCAATATGTTAAAAGTATCTTCGTTATATATTTTTATCATCGATGAACAACAACATATTATATAACTTTAACATCAGGAATGTGGGTACTTTAATAGCTATTAGAAAGGGTTTGTTTTTCAAAAACGAGCCATTATGTATCATTAATTGGTCAAATATCAAAATTTCTTACGTTCTTCATATTTACTTGGTAAACTAGTCTTACTCGATTTCGAAAATTTAAGTTTCAAATATGACAGAAAAATAGTAATCTATTAATAACCAGATATCTTACAAAGGCAGGTATACTTCATGAAATTCAAAAGTATCGGTATCCTTCTATTTATTGCATTGTTTTTCTCATCCTATGCAACACCCTATGCTCATCCGGATGAAAAGCCGAATATAACTAGCGAAGCAGCAATTCTAATCGATGGAAAATCAGGTCAGATTCTTTTCGAGAAAAACGCTTCAAGACAAATGTATCCTGCTAGTATAACGAAAATGATTACAGGATTGGTTGCGATTGAAAAAGGTAATTTATCAGATATTGTTTCAGTAAGCAAAAAAGCGACGGAAGTAATCGGAACGAGTGTATATTTATTGGAGGATGAAGAAGTAACTTTGGAGCGTTTGGTGAAAGGACTTCTAATAAATTCAGGTAACGATGCCGGGGCAGCGATTGCAGAGCATATTTCAGGAAGTCAACGAATTTTCTCTGCAGAAATGAATAACTTTGTTGAATCAAAAATAGGTGTATACGACTCCAACTTTACTAACCCTCATGGATTATTTGATGAGAATCACTATACAACGGCATACGATATGGCTAAAATTGCACAGTATGCGATGGGAAATGACTTATTCAAAGAGATAGTAGGTACGAGAGAGTTAGAGTGGAGCGGTGAAGGGTGGGAAACGACTCTTTATAATCATCACCGTCTTCTTGGTCATTTAGAAGGAGTTACAGGTATTAAAAATGGGTACGTATCAAAGGCGGGTTTCACATTGGTTACCTCAGCCGAACGAAATGGTGCTGAGTTAATTGCTGTAACGTTAAACGCACCAACAAACCAAAAAAGTTATGATGATACAACGAAGTTACTAAATCAAGGATTTAAGAATTATGCAAAGATAATCTATCAAGACTTTTTAAACGAAGCACGTAAATTTCAAAAAACGCCTCAGGTGCCACTATTTCCTTATGAAATACTGCTTCTGAACATGGATTTTTCATCAGGATTGTAACGAACCTATCAGTTTTTATTTGATAGGGTAGTAAAGATGGACATATAATACGATTATTAAAAATATGGTGATACTATCTTGCATTTCTAAATCCACAGGTGGTTATCACATGAAAAAGTATAGAGAAAATGATATGAATGAACCAAAAGGTAACGATACTCTTAAGGATTTAAAGGGTGATATTAACGCTGGGGTTATTGTGGCAATTATGATTATCCCGCAAAGTATGGGCTATGCAATGATTGCTGGATTACCACCGATCATCGGCTTATATAGTGCAACAATTCCAATGATGATTTATGCCTTCTTTGCGTCTTCGCGTCATGTCTCTGTTGGCCCAGTAGCGATTGTTTCTATATTAGTGTTATCAGGAGTGTCTGCGGTAGAAACGCCAGGGACAGTCGAATATTTCGCCCTCGTTCTATTGCTTGCTTTTATGACAGGAGTTATTCAAGTATTGATGGGGTGGTTGAATTTAGGGTATTTATTTATGAGCATACCTCACTCTATCATTAGTGGCTTTATTTCTGCTGCTGCATTGATCATCGGTTTCAGTCAATTTCCTTATCTATTAGATGTTCAAACAACAAATGGAAGTAATTTATTTAATAATTTTATAGAGCTGACTAAAAAGATTGAGGATGTTAATTTACCTACGTTAATCATTAGCTTATGTTCCATGACACTATTAATTTTCTGTAAAAATAATTTCCCTCGTTTTCCAGCACAGTTATTCGTTATCATTGGAAGTATCGGCGCAGTTTTTTCTTTCAATTTAGTTGGCGCAGGGGTTTCAATTGTTGGAGAAATCCCTAGAGGTTTCCCTAGTATAACGATACCTGTATTAAACGTTGAAGCAGCAAAAGCACTCTTGCCGATTGCTTTAACGATAGCAATTATTGGTTACGTGGAATCGATTGCGATGGCTAAATTAATAGCTAAAAAAGTAGGGTACAAGATTAATCCAAATGAAGAATTAGTTGCACTTGGGGCAGCGAATCTTTCAAGTGCATTTTTTTCAGGTTACCCAGTGGCAGGTGGTGTTTCAAGGTCCGCGGTAAATCATCAAGCAGGAGCAAACTCTAGAATATCCTCGTTTATCACGGCAAGTTTAGTTTTGCTGATCGTATTATTTCTCTCCCCTCTATTTTATTATTTACCCAAAGCAGCTTTAGCATCGATTATTGTCGTAGCCATTTCAAGTTTAATTGACTTTAAATATATGAAAGAAGCTTTTTATGAGAATAGAACAGCAGGAATAACCTTGCTAATAACATTTTTTAGTTCGATTATTTATGGGATTGAGAAAGGGTTTGTCATAGGTTTAAGTGTAGTTATCATTATGTATATAGTGAAGCTTTTTAAGCGAAATATTGTATAGGCTTATGGAAAATAGAGCAACACAGATATTATATCAATCAGGATACTTCTAAATGTTCAATAATTTGTTGAAATTTTACAAATATACTCAGTTAGTTATCGTGTATACTTTGATTATAGTTAATAAACAAAAAGACACAAAATGTATCGCTATTTTTTCAATAAATCATGTGAATTAATGAACAAGTATATAGGGAGGAATATAGTATGAAAAAGCTCGTAATGATTGGCAATGGTATGGCTGGGGTTAGAACAATAGAAGAAATACTTACAAGAGATAATACAAAATTTGAAATAACGATTATCGGAGAGGAACCATATCCGAACTATAACCGAATCATGTTATCCAACGTTCTTCAGGGGAAAACATCGCTTGACGAAATTAGCATTAATGATTGGTCTTGGTATGAAGAAAATAATGTGAGACTCATAACTAGTGAAAAAGTTGTTAAGATCGATCGCTCAAACAAAACAATTACGACAGATCAAAAAAGATGCGTATCTTATGACGAATTAATTATTGCTACAGGATCAAGTTCATTTATCTTACCGCTTCCTGGGAAAGACTTGGAAGGAGTTATCGGGTTTAGAACAATAGAAGACACGGAAAAAATGATTAAAATTGCCGAAACGAAAAAGAAAGCTGTCGTTATTGGTGGGGGATTATTAGGATTAGAAGCGGCTCGCGGTCTTATCGATCGAGGCATGGACGTACATGTTGTGCATCTTTTACCAACTTTAATGGAACAACAATTAGATGCACCGGCAGCTCGTATGTTAAAAAAAGATTTAGAAAAACAGGGTATGAAATTTAAAATGGAAAAACAAACGGCTGAAATTTGTGGGGATAAGAGTGTCAAGGCAATCCGCTTTAACGATGGTGAAGAACTAGCTTGTGATTTAGTTGTTATGGCTGTTGGAATTCGTCCAAATGTATTTCTTGCAAAAGAAAGTGGCTTAGAAGTAAACCGAGCAATTATCGTTGATGATCATATGCGTACGTCTGATCCTGCTATTTATGCGGTTGGTGAATGTGCCGAACACAAAGGAACAGCTTATGGTTTAGTCGCTCCTTTATATGAACAAGGGAGAGCATTGGCTGACCAATTAACTGGTATTAAAGGGGAAGGGTATCAAGGTAGCATACTATCTACGCAATTAAAGGTTGCAGGATGTGATTTATTTTCCGGTGGAAAGATTCACGAAGATGATGAAACAGAAGCTATAGTCGTTCAAGATGCTGTCGCCGGTGTCTACAAAAAAATACTAATTACGAATCATAAAGTGGTAGGAATCGTTCTTTACGGTGATGCTAGTGATGGAAATCGTCTCTTTTCGATGTTGAAAAAGGGTACGGATATTTCAGATTTTACTACAGCCGCAGTTTTACAAAAGGCGGGCGAAGATGATAATACTGCTCTTCTAGCAGAAATGCCTGCGGAAGAAACAGTGTGCGGATGTAATGGAGTGACAAAAGGGAAAATCGTACAATCAATCCTAGAGGAGAATCTATCATCTTTTGAAGAAGTTAAAACGTGTACGAAAGCTGGGGGATCTTGTGGAAAGTGTCGCCCTATGGTAGAGGGAATCCTTTCTCTCACACTAGGAGATAGTTTTGATGCGACTGCGCAAAAAACTGGCATGTGTGAATGTACAGACTTGTCACGAGATGAAGTCGTTGCTGAGATTAAAGACAAGGGGTTTCAATCTCCTATGGAAGTACGTTACGTGCTGGAGTTTAAAAATCCTGAAGGATGTTCGAAATGCCGTCCTGCTCTAAATTATTATATGAGAATGATTCGCCCGACGGAGTATGAAGATGATAAATCTTCGCGATTTGTTAATGAGCGGATGGAAGGCAATATCCAAAAAGATGGCACGTTTTCAGTTATTCCACGAATGTACGGAGGAACGACGACAGCAGATGAATTAGTCCGTATGGGTGAAGTTGCGAAAAAATACGATATTCCGTTAGTAAAAGTAACAGGGGCAAGCCGTATCGGTCTTTACGGAGTCAAAAAAGAGGATCTTCCTCAAGTGTGGGAAGAGTTAGGAATGCGTTCAGGATATGCTTATTCAAAATCTCTACGAAATGTGAAATCGTGTGTTGGCTCACAGTTTTGTCGATTTGGTACGCAAGATTCGTTAGGATTAGGAATTAAGTTAGAGAAAGAATTAGAAATGATAGATACGCCACATAAAATGAAGATGGGTGTGGCAGGGTGTCCGAGAAACTGTTCGGAAGTATTAACTAAAGACTTTGGTGTCGTTTGTGTTGAAAATGGATATCAACTGTATGTTGGAGGAAATGGTGGAACGGAAGTACGCGAATGTGATTTCGTAGCCATTGTTGCTACAGAAGAAGAAGTTATTACGTATGCGAAAGCTTACATGCAATATTACCGAGAAACGGGCATTTATGGGGAGAGAACGGCTCCGTGGGTTGACAGACTTGGTATTGATACGGTTAAAACTGTGATTTTAGATAACGACCAACGCTCTTACTATGTTGAACGTTTTAGCGAAGCAAGAGATACGTATCATGAAGCGTGGCATGCGACGCTTGCCAAAAGTGAACAAAAGAAAATGTATGAAGTGACAAGAAAATAACGTGATTTTTACAAAAAAGATAGGTTGGTGAACTATATGGATACAACGAAAGAGCTAGTATATGTGATGAATTTAAACGATCTACCAGTTTTAATCGGTAAGGAAGTTGAAGTACATGGAGAGTCAATTGCTTTATTTCGTTTGAGCAATGGGGAAGTCCGCGCAATTGGCAGTCGATGTCCTTATACAAACGGTCCATTAGCAGAAGGGATTGTTTCTGGAGAATTTGTCTATTGCCCCCTGCAAGATTGGAAAGTATCATTAACAACAGGGGAAGTACAGGCTCCAGATGAGGGGCATGTATCTACCTTTGAAGTTGAATTGAAAAACGGAGAGATCTTCGTTGCAATCTAGATGGGGTGAAGGACATGTTAGGGTATGTATCATTTGTAGGAGCAGGACCCGGTGATCTTGGGTTAGTGACGGAAAAAGGAATTCGCTGTTTGCGAGAAGCGGATGTTGTTTTGTATGACCGATTAGCGAATCCGCGACTGCTTCGTGTAATAAAAGCTGATTGTCAGTTAATTTATTGTGGAAAGCTTCCAGATCGACATATGATGCGTCAAGATAAAATTAATGAAACAATCATAGAAAAAGCAAGAATCGGAAAAAAAGTTGTCCGGCTTAAAGGCGGAGACCCGGCAGTGTTTGGACGTGTAGGTGAGGAAGCAGGAGCCTGTCAGATGGAGGGGATTGGTTATGATATCGTGCCAGGCATCACCTCTAGTATTGCCGCAGCAAGTTATGCAGGTATTCCTGTTACTCATCGCGACCACAGTGCGAGTATTACACTGAGGACGGGACATTCTTCGGAAGAAACAAATGAGGAAAACATCACCCGGTATGAGCATGGTGATACGATCGCTTATTATATGGGTGTCAAAAATCTCGACCATCATTGTCAAGTATTAATGCGTCAAGGGTTCTCACCTGAGACAAAAGTAGCCGTGATTGAATGGGCGACGACGGGAAAACAACGAACGGCAGAAGGGACACTGCCAACAATTTCCAACGAAGTGATAAAGCAACAGATTAAAAATCCAGCGATGACGATCATAGGAGATGTCGTTGGTCTGAGAGATCAACTAAAATGGTTTGAGAAGAAAAGTATGTTTGGCAAACGAATCTTGATTGCTAAATCTTCCGCGGAAGAAAGTGGTTTAGAACGTTATTTTCTAGATCAGGGGGCAGAGGCTTATGCTTTCCCAACATTGAAAATAGCTAAGAAACCGATATCGATTGATTGGTTGGCACGGATTAGAGCAGCGGATAACTTGTTGTTTAGGGCTCCGGAAAGTGTTGCTATTTTATTTGAAGCGTTTTGTTCTGAAGGATACGATCTTCGCGATCTACCGCGTGAAATTTATTGTCTATCTGAAAAAACGAAAAGAGTGTTGTTGAATAAAGGGATTCTCTCTGAAAAGATTACCAGAATCACGGAGGATATGATCCAAGTAGGATACGAGACGAAGCAGGAATCGATAGAAGATGAAACGAACCTATTGCTAACACACAGCTTAAAATATGATGCAAGGTTCACGGAGATAGATCAACGTATGCTTCATGAAGAGACATGGGAAACGGTGATTTTTCCAAGCAAGTCGTCGGTAGATTGGTTCGTAAAAACGTTAGAAAACTATGGTATTGAGCAGTTGAGTCAACTCTCTTTTGCGTACATTGGTGAGCGGGTAAAAGAGTACGCCGAGAAGAAAGGCTTTCAGATAGTTAATGAAGAAGTACAACAAGAATTAGGGTTAGGGAAATGGAAGAATACTCAAAGATAATCGGTGGATCGGTCGTTTTGGGGAAAGTGAGGGAGATGGAGAGTAGCGGAAGTATTCGTAGATATTTGTGACTCTTCATTTCATCATAAACCTGGTCAGAATATCTAAACCAGAGTTATCATAAGAGAAAATAAGGGGACGTTAAAGATGAAAGAAGTCATACATGCATTTGCAGATACTGCTGCTTTAAAAGTCACTCAAATGAATACGAGTAAGAGTAAATTTTTCGTATCAGGGATGATGGCTGGCTTTTTCGTAGGGTTAGGAATTATTTTAATTTTTACAATCGGGGGATTATTGTCACCGATTAGTTTAGCTGCGACACGAATTGTGATGGGAGTTTCGTTCGGGATTGCCCTAAGTTTGGTGCTTATGGCTGGAGCCGATTTATTTACGGGAAATAACATGATTATGACGATTGGTACATTAGAAAAGCGAACGACGTGGAAAGATACATGGAGAATTTGGGGATTTGGTTTCGTTGCCAATTTCGCGGGTGCAGTTGTTGTAGCTGCGCTTTACTATTTCTCAGGTCTCTGGCAAGGGGCGATTGCTGAATTCATTACGACAACATCAAGTGCGAAAATGAACGCGCCATTTATGGAATTACTTGTGCGTGGGATCCTTTGTAACATTTTAGTCTGTCTAGCAATTTGGTGTTCATTTAAACTAAAAAATGAAACGGCTAAGTTAATTGTTATCTTCTGGTGTTTATTCGCATTTATCACATCAGGATTTGAGCATAGCATTGCAAATATGACGCTATTATCGATTGCCTTAATGGTTCCTCATCCAGAAACAGTTTCTCTCGCTGGAATGGCAGCTAACCTTATCCCAGTATCCATAGGCAATATGATCGGTGGAATTGTTTTTGTTGGCGGGGCATACTGGTATACAATTTCCGAAACAAAACCAAAGTCTAGCATTCTAGAACAGACAGATTATCAGGATATACGCAAGGAAGCATAGATATTATTATTGAATTGCATGTGCGAATTTAAAATATGAAGCATTTGATCAGCTGATAAATATCTAACTACTGCTATTGCAAAATGCTTCTTTTAGTTAAATTTTACGCTCTGTATTTTTAATTAGCAGAACTTTTTTGACAAGTGGTTGGAAGAGATAACCCAAATACACACCTAAAACATTTAGTATGAGATCATCAATATCTAAACTGCCTCTTGTAGTTAAGTACTGAAAACTTTCAATTGCAACAATCGAACAAAGGCTGATCCCAATCAGTTGCCTAATAGTGGGATTCTTCTTTACATATCGATAATACAATCCAAACGGAACAAATAAACCGATATTTGCACCTATATTGTAAAAGGAAATTAAATAATTGACTTGCCCAGATAAATAAAACCAGATTGTTTCAAAAGGGACAAGATTTACAGTGCCGTAATTTTGTTCTTGTGGTCTGAAATATAATAAGATCAGTAAACCGATACCATAGAAAAGGATTGTTAATTGGAGCGAGTGTTTTGAAATAATGAAAAGTTCATTTTTGACCCAACAAACAATAAATAAAACAAAGCTAGAAAAACAAAACCACAGAATCACTATTACTATTGGATGTAAGTAATTTATCAATTGAATCCAAATTGGTGAAAACAATAAAAATAGTAATTGTGAATAGAATAAACTGAGTAAAACTACTTTTTTCATAAAATTCTCCTTCATCCAACAATTTTGTGGGGGATCATCAAGGTAATTATACCAATTTCTTTAGGATAGAAATAGTGTGACATAATATGTCCTTGAATTTCCCTAAAGGTATTAGGTGAATCTCAAAATAGATTATTGGTCACTTTCACCATTTATGGTGAAAGTGATTTTTGTCGTTACTGCGATTTTTCGAGAAGAAGTGGATTTAAAAAGTTTTATCGACAAAATTTTCTATAATGCGTTAAAATGTTAATGGGTTAGTTATCCCTTTTTTTTCGCACGAAAATATGGAAAGACTTAAAGCAAATGATGAATAATTCCTTTGAAAAACTGTTAACAAGTGTTAGTGTCATAAAAGAGACGTTAAACTCCTTTACATTGAGGATAAGAGCAAAATACAGTGTTTTTCGTATGGGAGGATAGCCAAATGAAAAAAAGAATAGCTGGGTGGACGGAACAACTAATTTTTATCGGACCAGCCATTTCTGTTTACATACTTATCATTTTGATTCCATTTTTTCTAAGCCTCTATTATTCCATGACTGATTGGAATGGAATTACGCAGCATATAAATTTTGTTGGCTTTGACAATTTTATGAGGATTTTTACGGAAGATCCTCAATTTATTGCGTCTTTTTGGTTTTCCACCAAAGTGGCCTTTATTGTCGTTGTGCTTACAAACGTGATTGGATTTACCTTTGCCTATTTATTAGTACAACCTTTGAAGTTGAGAAACGTATGGAGAACGATATTTTTCCTTCCAAACGTCCTTGGTGGGTTGCTACTTGGTTTCATTTGGCAATTTGTGTTTCGTCAAGGTTTTTCTACATTAGGAGAGGTAACCGATCTTGCTATTTTCCAATTGTCTTGGCTTGCGACTCCGAACACTGCTTTTTGGGGAATTATTATCGTAAGTGTCTGGCAAGGTGTTGGATATGTGATGATCATTTTTATCGCAGGATTAATAAGTATTCCAAAAGAATATATAGAATCAGCTAGAGTTGATGGTGCAGGAGGATTTTATATGTTGTTTCGGATTATTTTCCCTCTACTTATGCCTGCGATTACAGTTTGTTTGTTTTGGACAATTAATATGACATATAAAATATTTGATTTGAATTATTCGCTGACAGGTGGAGGTCCTTACAATTCGTCTGAAACAGTCGCATTAAATATTTATTTTGAAGCTTTTCAAAATAATAATTATGGCATTGGATCAGCAAAGGCTTTCGTTTTCTTTTTGATCGTTGCTTTTATTACAAGCATTCAAGTATACGTCACGAAGAAGAAAGAAGTGAGGATGTAATGTTTGGAAAAATCAGTAGGTTGAAGTTAATTTCAATTGAAGTTATATTATTTATCTGTGCTATTTTATTTTTTGTTCCGTTTTACTTTGTGATTGTTAACTCATTTAAAGGATTAGATGAAGTATTAACGAACACGGCAGCTTTGCCACAATATATAACATTTGAAAACTTTATTATCGTATGGGGTCAGTTAGATTTTCTGAGAGTGATCATGAACACAATCATTATCACGTTATTTAGTAATATCGGTGTGATTATTATTTCATCGATGGCTGCTTATTGGTTGGTAAGGAAACCTAGCAAATTTACTTCCATCATTTTTATATTATTCGTGTCTTCGATGGTGATTCCGTTTCAATCAATTATGATCCCGATTGTGCAAGTGATGAGAGAGATTGGTTTAATGAACACGCATCTGGGATTAATCGTGACCTATATAGGTTTGGCTTGTTCCTTTTCAACATTTTTATTTCATGGGTTTATCCGCTCAATACCAGAAGAGATAGAAGAGGCGGCGATGATTGATGGTTGTAGTCGTTTGGCCGTTTTCTGGAGGATTATCTTTCCAATGCTTACACCAATTATTAGTACTGTGTTAATTTTAAATACGTTTTGGTTTTGGAATGATTTTCAGGTGCAACTAGTCTTATTACACAGTTCAGAGTTGCATACGATTCAATTAGCTATCAATTCGTTATTTGGTGAACACGTGATGAGATGGGAATTAGCTCTCCCAGCATTAATGATGGGGACCTTACCGGCGGTGATCGTATTTTTATTCTTACAACGGTATATCATTGCTGGTGTATCAAGTGGTGCGGTTAAAGGTTAAATCTGTTGGGCCTGTTCAACCTCATAAGATGTGTTATCATTCTTATAGACATATTAGCCATAAAACTATAGCCAAAATAATATATTAGGAGTTTTTATTTATGAGAAAAGATTTGCTCGTATCGATTGTAAGTTTATCTTCACTTATATTATTTGCAGGCTGTGCAAGTAATGATAGTGATGCAAGTAACAATAGTAATGAAAACACAAATAGCGAGATAACAAACAATAATGCAACAGAAGAGGAAGAAACAGTAACGATTCAACTATTTAATAATAAAGTAGAAATCCACGATGAATTGCTTGATTTAGCGAGAGAATATCAATCTGAAAATTCTCACGTTAGAATTGAAATTGAATCACTTAGTGCGGATGATTATCCATCACAATTAACGACTAAATTTTCTGCTGGAGAAAGCCCTGATATTTTTAGAGTGTTAGGACATAGTGGTCTAGAAACATGGGTAGAATATTTAGAAGATTTATCTGATCAGCCTTGGGTGGATAACATGATTGAAAGTACCAAGCCTGCTGCAACATTTGATGATAAAATTTATGGAATGCCCTTAGGGATAGAAGGACTGGGGTATATTTACAATAAAGATTTGTTTGACGAAGCGGGTATTACAGAAGTGCCTACAACGTTTACTGAAATGGAAGAAGCAGTTGCCAAACTTAATGAGGCAGGAATTTCTCCTTTTGTTAGTTCTTTTGCGGAAACATTTAATCCTGGATTTTTTGCGACGAATAATGCTTTTGCCAAACAAGAAGACCCATCGGCATTTATGGAAGGATTAAGTGAGGGGACAGCGAGTTTCACTGATAATGAAATATTTAATCAGTGGCTTGATCTGATTGATTTAGAAATTGATAATGCCCACAAAGATCCGATGTCGATTGGCTATTCAGAGCAAGTAACCGATTTTGCGACGGAACAAGGTGCGATTACGTTAAGCACCAACTCGCTCCAATCACTATTGGACGAAATAAATCCAGATCTTAACTTAGGGATGATGCCAATGCCGCTAAATGACGATGAGCATCTAAATGATCGGTTATTTAGTAATGTGCCTTTCTATTGGGGGATCCATAATGAATCAGAAGTGAAAGAAGAAGCGAAGGAATTTTTAACGTGGTTATCTATGTCGGAAGCAGGTGAAAGATACATTACAGAAGAATTTAAACATATTCCACCTTTTACAACGATGGAAGCAGATTCAGAGCTTATTGGCCCACTTGCTAATGATGTTCAACAATATGCAAATGAAAAGCCAAGCTTAGCGCTAGAGTGGAACAAGTTTCCGACTGGCTTAGCGCCACAGCTAGGTTCTGCTCTGCAAAAGTATGTATCTTATGAATCCGACAGAGAAGAATTATTGGCTGAATTCCAACGGTTATGGGATTCGATGAAAGATCAATAGGAAGCGGAGGGACGGTTCTACTGCTTCCTTTCAAAAGAAAAAAGTGCGATCTATTAAAATAGCCAATGACCCTTGATGATACAAGAGTCATTGGCTATTTTTTAAATGGAAGCACTACGAGAATTGCTCTTATAAAAGTCCCTGTGAATCTTCCTTAGTTCACACTTCTTCTGTTTGTTCTAGTTTACTTTCGATTGTTTTTTTCTTTTTTCTTTTACCAATGCGACTAAATCCGTTTCCAATCGCATGAAATATTCTATAAACAGATGGAATCAGGAGCAGTGTAATTAAAGTCCCGAATAATAATCCTGATATGAGAACTGTTGCGACTGGTGCTTGATAATTCCCCGATGCACCAGATGCTAGAGCTAATGGCAACATTCCACCTGATGTCGTCAAAGTGGTCATAAAGATTGGACGAATGCGATTTTTACCAGCTTCTACAATTGAATTTTGGACTGTATATCCTTGGAGTCGAAGCTTATTGATCCGGTCGATTAATAAAATCGCGTTATTTAAGACAATGCCAATCAACATCACAATTCCCATTCCTGCCAGTAAACTTAGTTCCATTTGTGTAATGAATAATCCTAGAATAACACCGACAAATGTCATTGGAATAACTGACATCACGACTATAGGGTGAGCTAAATTATTAAACTGGACTGCCATAACTAAATATACTAGAAAGATAGCTGCCGCTAAAACAAGGATCATTTCGTTGATTAACTCTTGTTGTTGCTCTAGATCACCAGCAACAGAAACATGATAACCATCACTCACGTCAAAACTTTCAACAGCATTTTGCACATCACGATTAATCGAACCTAAATCACGTCCTTCGATGTCAGCAGATATTGTCAAGAAACGTTCCCCATCATTATGCCTAATTTCATTAGGTGTAGAAACTGTTTTAAAATCGATAAATGTAGAAAGTGCTTCCTCTCCTTCAGCAGTCATGATTGATACATCAAGCAGATCTGCTTTACTAGATATATTATCATCCCACCTCACAAATAGAGGGACGTTTACGTCATCATTGATAACCTCTCCTATGGGAGTTTCCAAAAATGCCAATTCAATTGATTGTTGTAACTGTTGGTCGGATAAACCTGCATCTTCCACCGCATCTTCATTTAAAACAATCATTTCTTCTAAAGAAGTGCGTTCACTGGAATGTTTCATCCCTGTCAAGCCTTCAATGCTTTGAAGATCACTAATAAGTTCTTCTGAAATTGCTTCTAGTTCTACAAAATCTTCGCCAAATATGTTGACTTGAACAGGGGATGAGGCACCACCACCATCCATTGCGTTAAACACATTATTTATTGGATAGTCATCCTCCAACGAACGTATTTGACGTAATATATCTTCATTAACATCTTTTTGATCTCTCGTAATTTCATCATCTGTCGTCATATTAATGATGAGATAAGAGAAAGTCCCATTATCCATAATATAATTTGTTTCCACATCTTGAATATCTGATAAAGTATCATCTATTTTACTAAACAACTCTTCTTTTTCTTCGATCGGTACTCCAGTGTCCAGTTCAACACCTAACTCAGCATACCGGTTAAAGATGTCAGGCATAATTGACATTGGTATTTTAGTAATAAAGAACATGGAACTGGCGAAGATTATCGCAAATAACATGATGATTGCTAAACTGTGACGTTTTTTTCTTACAACCCATGAAATGAGCTGACTGTATCCATGAATTAGTTTGCCTTCTTTACGTTTCTCTTTCCCTTTACGAAGTTTTAAGAAATTCTCAGCAAGGGAAGGAATTAATGTGAACGAAACAATCACCGAGCTTAGCAGAGTGATCACGACGATCATTGATAAAATCATTACAAAGCTACCGAACTCTCCGCCAATTAAGCCAATTGGTAAAAACACAACAATTGTCGTTAACATGGAAGCAATAACGGCAGTTGCTACTTCTTTTGTGCCTTCTAAGACGGCGGTAATATTTGAGAAACCTTGTTCTTTTTTACGGTAAATTGATTCTAGAATGACTATCGATGCATCGACCATCATTCCAATACCTAACCCTAAACCGATAAGTGTTAAAATATTTACACTATAATCTAACACCCACATCGAAGCAAATGTCAGCATGATTGACGTTGGAATAGACACGGCTACAATGATTGTAGCGCGAATGTTTTGTAAGAATAGAAGTAATATGACTACGGCAATTGCTCCTCCGATCATAATATTACTCGATACGCCATCAATCGATTCTTGCACATAATCAGCTTGAGCAACCATTTCATTTAGTTGGAAATTTTCGACCAATCCTTCTTCATGAATATCATCAAGTTCAGATCGTATCGCATTTGCCATGTCAATTTGAGTCACGTCTGGGTTCCGACCAATTTGAACAAATATAAAATCTTTTGAACCATTTTTCCACACGTTCGAAGCATTTTGCACGGATGATACCGAAACAGTTGCAATATCTTCTAAGTCTATCCAGCCATCTTGAGTAGGTATCTTAAGGCTTTCTATACTTTCAATACCTTCTATTTTTGCATCCCAGCGAAGAGTGGGTGAATCCTGTTCTTCTGTTAATTCTCCAACCGTCGCTTCACTATTTGCATGTTGTATCGTGTCAATCACTTGTGAAACATCAATATTCCTTTCCGTGATTTCATCACGTTGAAAGGCAATCGACACTTCATGCTCTTGAATACCACCAAGTGCGACTTCTTTCACTTCACGTAGCCCTTCTAATCTAGGAACTAACACATCTGTTCCAAATTCACTCATCTCATTCATATTTCCATCAGAAATATCCATGAAAAATTCATAATCTTGATCTGTACCGATTTGACCTATCAGGTGGTCGGTAACACCATTCAAATTGGGGATAGATGAGTTCACAACAGACTGTACTTCTTTATATAGGTCATCGCCACCTCCTTCTTCTAGAAAAACTTGTATGGAACTTCTACCAATCGATGAAGTAGAGTTAACACTTTCTACCCCGTCAATCGCTAAAATGCTAGTTTCTAGTGATGTCGTAATACTTCTTTCTACTTCAATTGCAGCCATATCTCCTGCATCTACTTCAACATATGCCCCGTCAAAACTTAAGGATGGTAAAAGCTCCTTATCCAGTTGTATCATCGAATAACTACCAATACATAAAACTAACACAACCATTAAACCGATTAAAATCTTCCTCTGAATAATAAATTTTAGTGCATTCATAAACATTCTCCTACTCTCTTTTTGGGATTATTTTCCTGACTATCCTAGTTTTATATTATCTGAAAAACTCTAATTGTAAAACGTTCCCAAGAATTAACTTTACTAAGACTTAAGACGTATTTTCAATTAGGTAAAGAAAAAGCAGAGGACTGTTCTAGGGTGAAGAAAAAAGGTAAAATAGGATTAATTATAGGAGCTGTTTTTCGGCAAGATCAAGGATAGTCTCATCACAGCCATTAAAATAAGATCACAATATATTAAGACAATAAAAAACACCTGTTTGTTTTTCAGGTGCTAATTTTTCGAATTAAATTCTCTTAGAAAAAAATTGAATCTCAAGCAAATCTTCCGTACTTCTTATGTAGGCGCTTTTTACACTCACCCCAAGAAGGAATAATTTTTGAATCCCAATTAATCTATTTTGCAATATTTCTCGATATTTTCATGACTTTTAAATGATTATCATTATTTCTATAATTAATCATTTGTTCCTTACTTTCCCATACTGTTAGAGTCCAGTATGACCCATCCTTCTTTGTTAAAAGAAGAAAATTTTAATCCTGCTGCTTTTTTCACTTGCATAATTGATTTAATGGTATGGAATAAAAAGATAGGTAACTTTCGTTTACCTTTTAAATGCAACCTAGTAATTGAAATAAACATGTGTCTATCGCCCTACCACTAAAAAACTTAATTAGATTCCATTTAAATGTTCGAGTTGTGTTATAAAAAATAAATTACTCTTAGTTGTGTCGAAAAGAATAATTCAATTAGGATGTTTCTTTTTTAAAACGATTACTACTGTAAACATTACTATTGATAATATCGCGCATAATACTAAATTAATTTGTACTCCACTCTTGAACTCTGTTACCAATCCATAAATTAAAAAAAACAAAAAAATTAAAAAATACAAAGAAGCAACAATAATAAATGATTTCCACCTTGGCATAATCATTACTCACCACCTTTTTAACAAAAACTTATATACCTATATTATCTGTAATGTAATATTAACATATTATGACAAAATATGGATTTGTATTTCTGTAATAATTCTTAAATCTGGATTATTCTTATATCAGTTAAGAATTGATCAGTCTGTTGTATCATATGGTCGTACTAGCTTATAACGTTCTCATCTTATAAGTGAAAAATGATAGAAGAAGTATCTCCATCATCATGAAAAGTGGAGCAAAAAAATCGAAATTCAATAAAAGTATTAAAGACACTTTCGCAGTGTAGACTGTTTCTCAATTTTGATTCTACGAACGTTCCGAATTCTTCGCTGATTCGGACCGTTTTCCAATCTTTATTCCTCGAACGTTCTGAATCCTTCCTTGTTTCGGAACGTTTTTCAAACTCGGTTCCTCGAACGTTCCGAATGCCTCACTGATTCGGACTGTTTTCCAAACTCGGTTCCTCGAACGTTCCGAATGCCTCACTGATTCGGACTGTTTTCCAAACTCGATACCTCGAACGTTCCAAATCCCTCACTGATTCGGACTGTTTTCCAAACTCGATACCTCAAACGCTCCGAATGCTTCGCTGATTCGGACCGTTTTGCAAACTCGATACCTCGAACGTTCCGAATGCCTCACTGATTCGGACTGTTTTCCAAACTCGATACCTCAAACGCTCCGAATGCTTCGCTGATTCGGACCGTTTTGCAAACTCGATACCTCGAACGCTCCGAATGCCTCACTGATTCGGACTGTTTTCCAAACTCGATACCTCAAACGTTCCGAATGCTTCGCTGATTCGGACCGTTTTCCAAACTCGATACCTCGAACGTTCCGAATGCCTCACTGATTCGGACCGTTTTCCAATCTTTATTCCTCGAACGTTCTGAATGCTTCGTTGATTCGGACCGTTTTGCAAACTCGATACCTCGAACGTTCCGAATCCTTCGTTGTTTCGGAACGTTTTTCAAACTCGGTTCCTCGAACGTTCCGAATTCTTCGCTGATTCGGACCGTTTTTCAATTTCCGATCCTCGAACGGTCCGAATGCCTAGGTGATTCGGACCGTTTTCCAATCTCGGTTCCTCGAACGTTCCGAATGCTTCACTGATTCGGACCGTTTTCCAATCTTTATTCCTCGAACGTTCTGAATCCTTCGTTGATTCGGACCGTTTTGCAAACTCGATACCTCGAACGTTCCGAATCCTTCGTTGTTTCGGAACGTTTTTCAAACTCGGTTCCTCGAACGTTCCGAATTCTTCGCTGATTCGGACCGTTTTTCAATTTCCGATCCTCGAACGGTCCGAATGCCTAGGTGATTCGGACCGTTTTCCAATCTCGGTTCCTCGAACGTTCCGAATGCCTCACTGATTCGGACTGTTTTGCAAACTCGATACCTCGAACGTTCCGAATGCCTAGGTGATTCGGACCGTTTTGCAAACTCGATACCTCGAACGTTCCGAATCCCTCACTGATTCGGACTGTTTTCCAAACTCGATACCTCAAACGCTCCAAATGCTTCGCTGATTCGGACCGTTTTGCAAACTCGATACCTCGAACGCTCCGAATCCTTCGTTGTTTCGGAACGTTTTCCAAACTCGATACCTCAAACGGTCCGAATGCTTCGCTGATTCGGACTGTTTTCCAAACTCGATACCTCGAACGTTCTGAATCCTTCGTTGTTTCGGAACGTTTTGCAAACTCGATACCTCGAACGCTCCGAATGCTTCGCTGATTCGGAACGTTTTCCAATCTTTATTCCTCGAACGGTCCGAATGCCTCGCTGTACTTTTTAGTGTTTTATGTATAATTCGGGTTTAAAAATAGTACCTAATTTACCGTCCACCGGAGGCAAGGTTATTAGATTTATGACATTAGTTACTGTTATGCTTTAATTTCGTAGAAAAGATGCCTGTCCTTAAATTAATCATGTTTTGTCCAAGCACTGAATATCATTTACTAAAGAGTGGGAGGGGAAAGCAATGATTGAAACTATTCTAGGGCTCTTCACCAGTGAGCAGCAAGCGCAATCGATTCTATCTAATCAAGCAATCGAATTTATTTTCATGACGTTATTTGTTACATTTGTGATCGCTTTTCTCGTTCACTTTATCTTGTATTTTAAATTAAAGAAAATCCGTCATCATTTACAAGTAACAGATTCAATGGATGTTGAGCCGTTACGATCATTTAAAGCAGAATATGATACGAAACAAAAAAAAGAATCTGTGAAAGTAGATACGTTTGTTCAGGGGAAGTTTTCAAGTTGGCGCGTGTTAAATGTTCCAGTGGTTAGTCTGATTAAAATGATTCAGATGACCGTTTCTCTATTTATATTAGTAGGGGTATTAGGAACATTTATCGGACTAACGATGTCACTCGGAAGTATTGATTCAACTGGAGATCAACTGGTCGATAATGTTGCTAGTGTCCTTGCTGGAATTGATGTCGCGTTTTATACGAGTATTGCAGGAATGGGATTATCCCTGATTATGACAGTAATCATCCGAATCGCAAATACGGAATATTTGATGACAGATATTATGTTAAAAATGGAAACACATTTAGATGGTAACGAAGAAAATACGATGGCTCGATTGATTGAAGTGTCGGAATCAATCAATTCTTCGATTATTGATCTTCGCGAAACAAATCAACAATCATTACAAAATATCGAAAAATCATTTAATGGTTTTCAAGAGTATACCGTGGGATTGCAGAAAGCAGCAGAAGATTTAAGCAAATTTAACGACGGATTATCGGATAATTTAGACGATTTCCATGTTCTTTTTGATAGTATGAAAAAGGTAACTAATGGTTTTGATAAATCGGTGACGAAGCTCAATAACAATTTTGAGCAATTATTTTCTTATTTTACGAAGATGGATAAACGAAATGAGCGTATGTCTCAAGCGTTTCAATATACATACCAAAAAATAGAGGAATTATCTAATTCGCAGATAAAGTCATTGAACACATTTGAAGATTCGGTTGTCGATTGGAAAGAGTTTATCTCCTCCATGGCAGAAAGACAAGAATCGTCCCAGGCAGCATTTGAGAAGGTCAATGCACAAAGTGATGATTTAGTTAAATTAATGAAGGAAAACAATAAACAGTTTAAAGCTGTCTTTGGAGAAAATGTTAGCTCGAAACTTTCTGGTATCCATTCTTCCTTAAGTGAGCTAACGAGAGGATTTGATAAACTTGGACACTCGATTGTACAATTGCCCGATGCGTTAGAAACAATAAAAATCACACAAGCTGAATACAAACACCTACTAATGGACAGGTTTGACGAGTTGAAGGAATTTAATCAAGAATTCAATCAACATTTGAAAACTCATTCTAAGGAATCGGTCGCGTTTGAAAACCATCTACATGAAGCAACAAAATCTTATGAACAAATTGGATCGAAAAATTATCAATTAATTAATGAAATGAACCGGACTCTTAACCAAATGACTGATTCGTTTATTCAACGAGAGAATCAGATCGATTCTAGCGTAGGAGTTCTCAAAGACACACTTTCTAGATATGTTGCGAATTTAGATGGAACACTCGGTGACAAACTAGATAAGGTTAGTCGAAACCTCAATGACTATCTAGTTGAAATGAATGGTGCTATAAAAAAAGAATTCAAGCAAATAAGTGAAATATCAGAAGAGAATCAACAAAAAAATATTCGAATAACGCAGCAAACGATCACTGATCTGACGCAAGAATTTCAAAATTTTAACCGTCAACTTTACGCTTTCACCCAAGAGGCAGAGAGGCAAAGCAATCGTATAAGGGTTGGCACAAATGATTAATAAATACCAACGACTTTTTAAAGGTGAGCAGGAGGAAAGTCATTTTTGGCCGTCATTCACTGATTTGTTAACAGTTATCTTACTGTGTTTTGTGTTAATTTTTATTATCATGATGGTGATCAAATCGTTTCAAATTGAAGAGATGAAACGAACGATCGATCAAATAATGGGAGTTAGAGTCAATCTAGTAGAGGAATTACAAGAAGAGTTCAGTGATTCTACCTTAGGGATTAAAGTAGATGAAGATACGGGAGCATTAATTTTTAACACCGATATTTTGTATGAATTCGATGAAGCTGACTTAAAACCAGAGGGGTTTGCGTTTTTGGATGAGTTTGTCCCGACCTATTTAGAAGTGCTATTAGAAGGTGGTTATGAAGACTATATTTCCGAAATTATCATAGAAGGGCATGCAGATAGGTCTGGAGGATATTTGTACAATTTAGAGCTTTCCCAAGAAAGAGCATTTAGCGTCGCTGAGCATATTCTTAGTGAAAGATTCCCAGAAAAACACATCCAACAACCCTTTCAAGAAAAATTAACTGTAAACGGTAAATCTAATATGGATGAACGTATGGATGATGCAGGAAACTATAGTGCCGAGGATTCACGACGCGTAGAGTTTAAGTTCCGTTTAAAAGATGAAGAAATATTAAACCAAACAAGAGAATTACTAGAAGGGAATTAAGGAAGCGAAGGGACGGTTCTTCTGCTTCCTTTTCTGGTCGATTTAACTGAGAAATAACGAACGTCATACTCCAATCTTGCTGAAGATTCGGTGAATAGCGAGTACCTTTCCTTGCATTTAAATTAATATATTAATATAATTATCTCTAGAAGATCATATATCTTCTGAGCTTAATAATCTCAATAATTACTAAATTAACGAGATAAATATAATAAATGGAGGAATGTTTTTGTGAAGAATAAGATAATAGGGTTTATGCTTCTTGCACTTGTATTGGTATTAGCAGCTTGTGGGGGAAATAATGATGTAACAGAAAATGAAAGTGCGGGAAATGAAAATGTAGCAGAGGAAACTGAAAATGAAAATGGAGAAGAAGAAGAAGAAGCTTCTAGTAGTGTTGTTGAATTGAATGCTTCAAACTGGGATTTTGATCAAGATACTTATACAGCTGAAGCTGGTGAAGTGACAATAAATCTTAATAATGAAGAAGGACACCACGGAATTGAGATAGAAGGTACAGATGTTGTCATTGATGGCGAAGGATCTGCAACTGCTGATTTAGAACCTGGCGAATATAGAATCTATTGTAGCATTCCATGTGGTGAAGGCCATGATGAGATGGAAGCAATGTTAGTAGTAGAGTAAACGACAATCTTTTTAATAGCAATGCCTAAGTACTTAAGTACTTTAGGCATTGCTATTTTTATACATTAAGAATGTTTAACGTCGCTAAAGATTTAAAGTATAAACTAAACTAAAGCTTTCGCCATGATGAATTTGGCAATAAGCCAAGTTATTCTAATTTGCGAAAAGGAAACAAAAGAAAACGGATCGATACTCCCAAAAAGTTTTGTGTAAGAAAACTTAACCCATAAATACCAAAAACTCTACTCAGAGTTTTTTTCTGTTTGTACGGAAAATGAGACAAATGAATTAAGTTTCATTAGTATAAGTGAAATCCTATGATAACAGTCTTTGACTGATGTGAAATAGAAAAAATGAGGAGCTTAGAAATGATGATATCGCTTCTATAATATCGAAAAAAATAGCACCACTCCAAGCATGAATTAACATTATGAAAAGTTCATGTTCCGTTCATTTTACAAAATGTATAATGAAAGTCTTTAGCGAAGGTTGTAATATAAAAATCATCATTTACCGAATAAATTCAGAATTTTCATTATTCTTTTTATTGGAGGTGAAGAAAAACACATCACATTTCAAACAGTTAGATTTTCTACAATAATAGAAAGTGTGTAAGATTTCCCTCCATATATAGGAAGGTAATGACATACTTTAGCTATAATCAACGTATGAAATAAATAGAAAAGCTAATAGGGGGAATGGACATGTCAGATAACGTAAAAATCGGCCTGATTCAAGCAACGAACGATGTTGATGGTGATGAGTCAGTATCTATTCATAAGGAAGTGGCAATTGAAAAACATATTAAATTAGTAAAAGAAGCAGCTGAGAAAGGCGCACAAATCATTTGTTTACAAGAAATCTTTTATGGACCATATTTTTGTTCTGAGCAAAAAACAAAGTGGTATGAAGCAGCAGAAGAAATTCCAAATGGTCCAACGACGAAGAGGTTTCAAGACTTAGCGAAAGAATTACAAGTTGTAATTGTTCTACCAATCTATGAAAAAGAAGGCATTGCAACTTATTATAATACAGCAGCGGTGATAGATGCTGATGGAACTTACTTAGGAAAGTATCGAAAACACCATATTCCACATGTCGGAGTTGGAGAAGAAGGATATGGATTTTGGGAGAAGTTTTATTTTAAACCTGGTAACGGAGGATACCCTGTTTTTGATACCGCATATGCGAAAGTAGGCGTATATATTTGTTATGACCGTCACTTCCCAGAAGGTGCAAGATTGCTTGGGCTAAATGGTGCGGAGATTGTATTTAATCCATCAGCAACAGTTGCTGGTCTTTCCGAATACTTATGGAAACTAGAACAACCAGCTCATGCGGTCGCAAATGGATATTACGTTGGCGCAATTAACCGTGTCGGGATAGAAGCACCTTGGAAAATGGGAGAATTCTATGGTCAATCTTATCTCGCAGACCCTAGAGGTAATTTTGTATCGATGGGTAGTCGTGATAAAGATGAAGTGATTATCGGAGAAATGGATAAAAAATTGATTCGAGAAGTACGTGATACTTGGCAGTTTTATCGAGATAGAAGACCTGAGACTTATAACGATATGTCTGAACAATTATAATGGACCATTTATTCGCTAGGCGAGAATAGAGTAAAGCTAATATGACTTTACTCTATGTTTAGTTTTTTGAAAAAATCGTAAAACTTTAATCCATTTTTTGAAGGAGGTTAATGATAGTGAGCTTAATTAGTAAAGGGATTTCACTGGAAAACTTAGCGGGAAATTTCGCAGAAACACATCCAGGTTTAACGAATCAGGAAGTGGCAGAAGAAGCTAATCGTTGCCTTTATTGTTATGATGCTCCCTGTATTACGGCCTGTCCAACAGACATTGACATCCCAAAATTTATAAAAAAGATCGCTTCTGGAAATTTAAAAGGTTCAGCAACTACAATTATGGATGCGAACCCAGTTGGAGCTAGTTGTGCTCGAGTATGTCCTACGGAAGAACTGTGTGAAGGAGCCTGTGTGTTAAATCATTCGACGAAACCAATTATGATTGGTGATTTACAGCGTTATGCGACAGATTGGGCAATGAAAAATGAACAACTTCTCTTTAAAGCAGGCGAGAAAAATGGCAAGTCAGTTGCCATTGTTGGTGGTGGCCCAGCAGGATTATCTGCCGCCCGAGAACTCGCTCGTTTCGGCTTTGACGTTACGATTTATGAAGCAGAAAAGAAAGCGGGTGGCCTTAATACGTATGGGATTGTTTCGTTCCGTTTACCGCAAAATATTTCGTTATGGGAAGTGGAGCAAGTTGAAAAGCTAGGTGTAGAAATTAAAACGAATACCAAAGTAGGCGAAGATATTTCACAAGATGAATTATCGAAAAATTTCGACTTCATTGTTTTTGCGATTGGGATGGGCAGTGTACCGAACGTCGGAATAGAAGGGGAAGAGTTAATTGGTGTCCATGACGCGATAGAGTTTGTAAAGAGTACAAAATCAGGTGAAATCACAGATGAATTAGCTGGGAAAAAAGTTGTTGTTATCGGTGCAGGTAATACAGCAATTGATGGTGCAACATGCTCGATTCGTAAGGGGGCAGAAAGTGTGAAAATTGTTTACCGTCGAACGGAAAATGAAATGACAGCTTATGATTTTGAATATGAGTTTGCAAAGCAAGAAAGGGTTGAATTTAATTGGTTAACACAACCTATTAAAATCATTGGTGATAAACATGGGATGGTTACTCATTTACAATGCGTTCGTATGGAGTTAGCTGAAGAAAGTGAGGATGGCAGACGTAAACCCGTGCCGATAGAAGGTTCAGAGTTTACGATGGAAGTAGATGCAGTGATTAAAGCGATCGGTCAAACACGGTATGTTGATATTATTGAAAAATTCAGATTAGAGCATGATGGTGGAGTTGTAAAAATAGACCCTGAAACTCGTCAAACATCCAATCCTAACGTTTTTGCAATTGGAGATGTGACGTTTGGTAATGGTCAAGGAGAGGCCATGGTTGTGACAGCAGCACAGCAAGGAAAAGAAGCTGCTTTTGCCATTCATCAACTCGTTTCCAAAACAGCTGCAACAGCGTAGGGAGACAAATTTTAGAGGGGGAAACATCATGGCTGATTTAAGTATTAATTTTGCAGGAATTATATCACCGAATCCTTTTTGGCTTGCTTCTGCTCCTCCGACGAATACAGGATATCAAGTACAGCGAGCATTCAAAGCTGGATGGGGCGGTGCTGTTTGGAAGACATTAGGAGAACCTATCATTAACACGACGTCTCGTTTTGCGGCCGTAGACTTTAATGGTAAAAAAGTTGCTGGATTTAACAACATTGAGTTGATTACTGATAGACCATTGGAAGAAAATTTAAAAGAAATTTATGAAACAAAGCAACTCTATCCGGATCATGTAATTATTGCTTCACTTATGGTTGAACCTACGCAAGAAAAATGGCATGAAATTGTTCAAAAAGTAGAAGCTGTTGGTGTTGATGGCTTGGAGTTAAATTTTGGTTGTCCACACGGGATGGCAGAGCGAGGAATGGGATCAGCATCAGGGCAAGTTCCTGAACTTGTTGAAAAACAAACGAGATGGGCCAAGGAAGTAGCAACAACCCCTGTCATTGTCAAGTTAACCCCAAATATCACGGATATCACTCATACAGCTGAAGCAGCAGTAAGGGGCGGTGCAGACAGTGTCAGTATGATTAATACAATTAATAGTTTAGCAGGAGTTGACATTGATACGTGGCAAACTATCCCGAATGTAGCTGGGAAGGGGGCACATGGAGGTTATTGTGGACCGGCAGTGAAACCAATTGCGTTAAATATGGTTGCAGAATGTGCCAAAAATGACCGGATCAATGTTCCGATATCTGGAATAGGAGGTATCTCCAACTGGCAAGATGCAGTTGAATTTATGTTAATGGGTGCAACAGGCGTGCAAGTTTGTACAGCGGTTATGCATCATGGTTTTAGTATCGTCGAAGATATGATTGATGGGTTAAATAATTATCTTGATGATAAACAGATTGCATCTGTATCCGAGCTTGTTGGGAAATCTGTTAGTAGTTTCTCTGAATGGGGCAACTTAGACCTGAATCATCAAGTCGTTGCACAAATTAATAACGATATCTGTATTAACTGTAATAAGTGTCACATTGCCTGTGAGGACGCTTCCCACCAATGCATTGACATGTTAAAAGATAATCACGGAAATGATATTTTACGAGTACGTGAAGAAGACTGTGTCGGCTGTAATCTTTGTTCAATTGTCTGTCCTGTTGATGGAGCGATTGATATGATCGAATTCAAAAATGGCAAACCGCCAATGACATGGAATGAAAGACAAGCAGCGATTGGTTCGGTAGCTTCCTGTGATGTTGATTTAGTGAAATAGAGAAATGACTTTAGGAGGGTGCTAATTATGAAAAAAATAATTAAAAATGGAACGATTGTTACTGCTTCTGATACGTACAAAGCTGATATTTTAGTAGAAAACGGAGTTATTGCTACGATCAGTAAAAACATCACTGATAGCTCTGCGGAAGTGGTAGATGCGGAAGGAAAGTATGTTTTTCCAGGAGGGGTAGATCCTCATACTCACTTAGAAATGCCATTTGGCGGTACCGTGAGTAAAGATGATTTCGAAACGGGGACAAAAGCTGCTGCGTTTGGCGGGACTACAACTGTCATTGATTTTTGTATAACGAATAAAGGGAAACCACTGCAAAACTCGATTGATCAATGGCATGCGAAATCAAAAGATAAAGCAGTTATCGATTATGGTTTTCACTTAATGATAAGTGAAATGAATGAAGATGTCTTAAATGAACTTCCAAAAGTGATGGATCAAGAAGGAATCACATCGTTTAAAGTATTTATGGCCTACAAAAATGTCTTCCAAGCAGATGATGGAACATTGTTTAAAACGCTTGAAACAGCGAAAGAACTCGGTGGATTAGTAATGGTTCATGCCGAAAATGGTGACGTGATTGATCATTTAGTTAATAAAGCATTAGCGAAAGGAAATACAGATCCTATTTATCATGCGTTAACTCGTCCACCTGAGGCAGAAGGCGAAGCAACCGGACGTGCAGCGCAATTAACGGGGTTAGCAGATTCACAATTGTACGTTGTCCATGTTTCCTGTGAGGAATCAGCAAACAAAATTGCTGAAGCTAGAAAAAAAGGATATGACGTTTGGGGAGAGACATGTCCACAATATTTAGCGTTAGATCAAAGCTATATGGATCAACCAAACTTTGAAGGAGCTAAATATGTTTGGTCTCCACCTCTTAGAGAGAAGTGGAACCAAGAAAAACTGTGGAACGCATTAAAAACTGGAGAACTTCAAACAATCGGTTCCGATCAATGTTCGTTTGATTTCGAGGGGCAAAAGGATTTAGGGAAAGGTGATTTCACTAAAATTCCGAATGGTGGTCCGATGATTGAAGACCGAGTAAGTATCCTCTTTTCTGAAGGTGTGAAAAAGGGAAGAATTACACTTAATCAATTTGTTGATATGACCTCCACTCGTTCAGCTAAATTGTTTGGTTTATATCCTAAAAAAGGCACTATCTCCGTTGGGACCGATGCCGATATCGTCATCTTTGACCCAAATGTTGAAAGAACAATTTCTGTTGAGACGCACCATATGGCAGTTGATTACAACGCGTTTGAAGGAATGAAAGTTACAGGTGAGCCAATCTCTGTTCTATCACGCGGAGAATTTGTCATTAAAGATAAACAGTTTGTTGGAGAGGTTGGCAGTGGTGAGTATTTGAAACGTGCTCGCTACGGGAAATTAACCTCAGATACGGATGAAGCGGCATTAGTAGAATAGAAGAAAAAAGTGACAACTAGGGATCGAATCTGGCAGATAGTAAGAAATAAGAGGGAACTGAAAAAGATTTGTACAGAAACGTCCGTGCAAAACCCAAAAAGTTGCCTATATCGAAGAAAACAACAGCGCCACCAATGCGCTAAGCTGATGTTCGTGTCGTGAAAGCGGAAGGTGTTTTGTACGGACATCATTCTTTTTCAGTACCTCCAAAAAAAGTATAGGGGGTATCATGTATGAGTAACTCAAATCACTTAAGGTCGCCAGATTTATTACCTATTCCGCATAACAAGAAAAAAATAAGCACATTAGGTTTTGCTGTTCTTTGGGTAGGGATGGCAGTAGTTTTAGCTGCTTTTGCTATTGGTGGTGCTGGAATTGAATCCCTTTCACTACCAATGGTTATCCTTGCATCACTAATCGGAAACTTGCTAATCGGATTAATAATTACAGTGAATGGCGATATAGGAGTAGAACACGGAGTATCCTTCCCCGTTTATATGAGGGCACCTTTTGGGACAATTGGAACGCATTTACCTTCTATATTACGAGGCGTAACTGCGTCGATGTGGTTTGGTATTAATACATTTTTTGGATCGACTGCCATGAATGCGATTCTTAATGTCTTAGTTGGATTTGATAATTGGTTCGTCTGTTATATTATCTTTGCTTTTATTCAACTCTTTAATACTGCTTTAGGAATCAAAGCTGTGGAACGTTTTGCAGATCTTGCGGCACCAATCATTATTCTGATCGGTGTTTGGATGTTTTTCACTTTATCAGACCAGGCACTAGCCGAAGGACGGCATCTTTGGACTTGGGTGGAAAGTCCAGTTACTGGAATGGCAGCATTCACTGCATTTATGCTCGTTATCGCAGGTACGATGGGATTTTGGTCAACCCTAGCGTGCGATATATCGTCAATTTCAAGGTTCGTAAAAGCACCGAAATTCGAACGTAACTGGTTTAAGCGTAATAAAGGAACGTTGGTTGGTAGCGTCATTGCCCTTCCGATTACACAAACATTTATAATTGTATTAGGTGCCGTTTCATATATTGCTGTGTTTAACTATGACCCCGTTGTTGCTCTTCAAGAAGCGGCTTCAGGTATCGTTTTAGGTGTTTTACTTTTAATGATTGTTCTTTCCCAGTGGTCTACGAATATATCTGCAAACATTGTTCCAGCTGCAACGATTTTTTCAAATGCTGGTGGTCCAAAAATGCCATTTTGGTTAGGCGTCTTTGCAGCAGGAATTATCGGAACGTTATTCCAACCTTGGAATCTCTTTGAGGCACTACTTACTTTCTTAACAGTTATTGGAGCTGTATTATCAGCGATTGCTGGTATCGTCGTTGCTGATTACTATGTATTAAGAAAAAGAAGATTGAACGTGAATGACCTTTATGAAAATGAAGGTCAATATAAGTATCATAAAGGGGTTAATCTAGCAGGTATTATTGCATGGGCTATTGGCGGAGGTATCGCTATTTTCTTCCCAACATACTCTTTCTTTGTCGGATTTATCGTAGGTGGTGTGCTTTATTACTTCCTTGCTAAAAGTTGGTATTTCAAATCCTTCCAACAAGCAGAAATAAAAGATCCTGATGATGAGAAGTACTTAGGGATTACGGTTGGAAGAGATTGGATTATAGGAGATGAATATGAAGAAAAAGCACTAATTAGAAAGGCGAAAGGTGGAACTGTAGCTGCAGGAGAATAATAGACTAGTGATGTTTGGGATTTGTTAGGTAATGATTGACCGCGATTGGGAAAAATGACATTTAAGAGATATATAGCAAGGGGGATAATATAATGTCAACGTATGTTAATTATGTTGCAGAGAGAGAAAAAATAGATTTCTTAGTCGAGCAAGATTATATAATTAAAGGTGTAACAGAGAATTTAAGTGGTGCGTTTTTAGAATTTGAATACCGTGGGACGGATCCACAAAAAAATCAAATAGAAACATTACAAATTTTAAATGCGGATGCACGGAAGTACTTCTCAATGATTATAATTGATCAACAGAAACAAGGGATATAATTAATGAAGACTTTCTCCGTGGGGAGAGAGTCTTTTATTGATTGGAACTGGACCAAGTGTCCAGAAGCAGGAGCAAATCCACACCATAAACGAAACGTACAAAATACTGAAAATTGTTACGCACAATCACTGACGTCACTGTTAGTAATTGCTAGATTATATAATGAATATATAGTAGTATAATACTGAATAGAACAAATATTACAAAAATTAAGAGGTGGATTATTTGAAAAATCACTTCCCGTTAACAGTAGCAGACATTTTAACTCGAAAGCACTTTGAAAATTGTCACTTAGCAGCTGGTAAAAATGGATTAGCAAGAAACGTGAAGTGGGTTCATGTGTTTGAAGTAACGGAAGTAGGCGATCTTTTAAATGGGGATGAATTAATTCTTTCTACTGGATTTGGTTGGGTAGAAAACGAAGAAATATTGTATTCGTTATTAGTAGAACTAATCAACTGCAAGGCAGCGGGGTTGTGCATAGAGTTAGGAAAGTATGTGAAAGGGATTCCAGATAAAGCAAAAGACTTAGCAGATTATCACAGTTTTCCAATTATGCTTTTTCAGACGGAAGTTCCGTTTGTTGAGATTACCCAGGACATCCATTCCTATTTAATTAATCAACAATATGAAATGATTTCGAACCTTGAAAGGTATTCTGATAGTCTAAATAAAAAAGTTCTCTCGATAAATAATGAATATGAAATATTATTATTTCTTCAGAGGTATTTAAATTTACAAGTTATTTACTTAACACATAACAACGAATTCCAATGCATTCCAGAAATCAACGAAAATCAGAAAATTGGGTTACTTGATAAGTTAAATAACTATCACGCTAAAGATGATCCGCATGTTTCAAGTAAAAAAGTACCTATATTAGAAAATGACTATGCTGAAATTTTCCTCGTTGCCAAGGATAGGGTCTTAGGTGAATTTGAATCACTAATTCTCGACAGAACCGCAACGGCATTAGCGCAACATTTGCTTCGAGTATTATATACAGAGGAAAAAAGAAAAGCCAATGAAACAGAGTGGATACAAGAATGGTTGCAAGGCGTACATAGTGATGAGGTGGTGAAAGAACATCTCTCTTATTACAAAAATACAAAAAACTTAAATGGCGCAGTCGTATGTATTTTCAAGCTTAGTAGTGATGATGTAAATAACTATATCACTTCGGATTTCACATTCTTAAAGATCATGATTCAAACTATTTTTGATGAAAAAAATTTCTTTGCATTAACTATTGAAAAAAGAAATCATATTATATGTATCCTAATTAATAAGGAAAATACGGAAGAGTGGAAAAGTAGAGTGGGAGATGGGGTTGCAAAATTACTCAGTAATGATTTCCCCAATATTTCAAAAATTGACTTAGCTGTTGGCCAATATGTCAATAAATTAAGTGACATTAATAATAGTTATTCAGCAGCAAAAGAAACATTGCATCTCCAAGGGAAAATGCTAGTTGAAAATAGAAAATATTTCTATGACGACCTTCATATGTATAGACTTATTTCTTTAGTTGATAAACATAGTGATTTAAATGGATTTGTAAATGAATACCTTGAGCCGCTGGTAAATTATGATCTGAAATACAATACAAACTTAATGGAAACGCTAAAAGTTTATCTTGAGTGCAACGGTTCTAAAAAGGAAACGGCGACAAGGATCTTTGTTGTTAGGCAAACATTATATCATCGCATCGAGAAGTTAGAAAATATTTTAGGGGATGATTTTATGACCTCTGAAAAACGACAAGTTTTAGAATTTTGTATGTTAGCTAGGGAGTATTTAGCGTCTGTAAATCAATGAAGAAAATATTAAGGGATCGAACTTGATTTTTTCAAGTTCGATCCCTTTTAGTACTTTAAGAATGTGTAACTTCGCTAAAGGATTAAAGTATAAGATAAACTAAGGCTTTCGCCATGAAAGACTTGGCGACAAGTCAAGTTTTTCTAATAGTTATCTTTATCAATCTCTGATCCTCACACTAGCATTCTTTTTACAATCGATGAGTTTTCATTCAAGGATTTTTTACAATATGTCTAATGAATTGAATCAGTGAATAAGAGATAATTACAACAAGTAATCTAAACTTTCAGAAAAATACAATAAAAAGGGTGGGAAACCATAATGACAAAAATACAAACGGAAGTAGAAGCTATCTATAATTACGTGAATGGTGAAAAGCTTTACTCTAACAGCAAGCAATATTTAAATGTCACAAATCCAGCGACAAACAAAGTCATTGCGACAGTCCCGCTTTCGAATAAAACCGATGTCGATCATGCTGTAAAAAATGCGGAAACGACATTCGCAACATGGAGTAAGGTTCCTGTTCCAAAACGAGCAAGAATTCTATTTAAATATCATTCGCTATTAATGGCTAACCAAGTTGAATTGGCCAAATTAATCGTTGAAGAAAATGGGAAAAGTTATAAAGAAGCGTTTGGCGAAGTTTTGCGAGGGATTGAATGTGTTGAATTTGCAACGGGTGCACCTTCATGGATGAAAGGGGAATCATTATCGACGATTGCTGATGGCATCGATTCTGAGATGTTCAGGTATCCCCTTGGCGTTGTTGCAGGAATAACTCCTTTTAACTTTCCAGCTATGGTCCCACTATGGATGTTCCCATTAGCGATTGCGTGCGGCAATACGTTCGTATTAAAGCCTTCTGAACAAACACCGCTATTATCGAATAAGTTAGCTGAATTATTTACAGAAGCAGGTTTACCAAACGGTGTCTTAAATGTCGTTCATGGCGCACATGATGTTGTGAATAGATTGTTAGAACATCAAGAGGTAAAGGCAATTTCATTTGTTGGTTCCCAACCAGTAGCAAAATATGTTTATGAAACAGCAGCGGCAAACGGTAAACGAGTTCAAGCTTTAGCAGGTGCAAAAAACCACCATCTCGTTATGCCAGATGCTGACAATGACATGGCAGTAAACCAGATTATTATGTCGACATTCGGAAGTGCTGGGCAAAGATGTATGGCGTGTAGCGCTGTTGTTTTAGTAGGCGGTGGTGAGGAGTTTATGAAACTTTTGCAAGAGAAATCAGATAACATCAACATGGGTTCAGGTTTAGATGAGGACGTTTTATTAACTCCGATTATCAAAGAAACACAACTGACGAAAACGTTGGAATATGTTAAGAAGGGAATAGAAGAAGGCGCACAACTAGTGAGAGATGGACGGAATGAAATGGATAAATTCACTGAAGGCAATTTCATTGGTCCAACAATCTTTGACTTTGTTACGCCTGAAATGACGATTGCTAAGGAAGAGATGTTTGCTCCAGTATTGAGTGTATTTCGAGCGGGGAATTTGGAAGAAGGATTGGAACATATAAGGAAATCTAAATTTGGTAACGGAGCGACGATTTATTCCAATAATGCCCAAGCGATTCGAAAGTTTCGAGAGGAAGCAGATGCTGGGATGTTAGGCGTTAATGTTGGAGTTCCAGCACCAATGGCCTTTTTTCCTTTCTCAGGGTGGAAAGAATCATTTTATGGAGACCTCCATGCAAATGGATCCGACGGTGTTAATTTTTATACTCGTAAGAAAATGATTACATCTAAAGTAGATTACTAGGATGGAGGGTTTCATATGATAAAAGCAGATAAGAGAGAAGAGATGCTTGCAAAAGATGAGAAGTATCTATGGCATTCTATGAAGCCGTACAATCCAGAAGCTACAATGATTGCAAAAAAAGCAGAGGGATCGTGGGTAACAGATATAAATGGAAAAAGATATTTAGATGCAATGGCAGGTTTATGGTGTGTTAATGTTGGTTACGGCAGAATTGAGTTGGCAGAAGCAGCTTATCAGCAAATGAAAGAGCTCGCATATACTCCTTTAGTACAAAGTCATCTTCCCGCAATTCACCTAGCGGAAAAAATTAATAGTATGCTTGATGATGACTATGTGATTTTCTTTTCAAATAGCGGTTCAGAGGCAAATGAGGTAGCGTTCAAAATTGCCAGGCAATATCATCAGCAAAAGGACGATTACCACAGGTATAAGTTCATTTCAAGGTATCGATCGTATCATGGTAACACAGCAGCTGCACTAGCAGCGACTGGGCAGGCGCAACGTAAATTTAAATATGAACCACTCAGTCCAGGATTTTTGCACGTTTCTCCGCCTGATAATTATCGAAATGATCACGGAGAGAATGATCGCTGGGGAGCTAAAAATCTTGATGACGTGATGACATGGGAATTTAGCGACACCATAGCTGGGGTAATTATGGAACCGATTATTACGGGTGGCGGTATCCTAGTTCCTCCTGATAAATACATGGTCGAAGCAAAAGCGGCGTGCGAGCGCCATGGTGCTTTACTTATTGCAGATGAAGTGATTTGTGGTTTTGGACGAACGGGAAAAGCTTTTGGATTCATGAACTATGATGTGAAACCAGACATTATTACAATGGCGAAAGGATTGACAAGTGCTTATTTACCACTCTCAGCAACAGCTGTTAAAAGGGAGATATATGAGGAGTTTAAAGGAGATGATGGGTATCAGTTTTTTCGTCATATTAATACTTTCGGCGGAAATCCAGCAGCGTGTGCGGTAGCATTAAAGAATTTAGAAATAATCGAAAATGAAAAGTTGTTTGATCGTTCGAGAGAATTAGGAGAGCAAACACGTTTCCAATTAAAAAATAATCTTCAAGACCATCCTTATGTTGGAGATGTTCGGGGAAAAGGATTGCTTATTGGTATTGAGCTAGTAAAAGATAAGCAAACAAAAGAACCATTAGACGTAAAAAAAGTAGATGCTGTTATTTTTTATTGTAAACAACAGGGAGTAATCATTGGCAAAAACGGTGTCACTGTCGAAGGATATAACAATGTATTAACTCTCTCACCACCATTAAATATTGCAGAAGAGGATCTTTTACTAATAGTGGATACATTAGTAAAGGGATTAGAGAATATAAAGTAGTTTTCAAAAGAATTTCTCTACGAAATCAGCTTTGTCTTAAGTGAAATAAGGAGGTTTTGTCATGCGAATTGGTGTACCAAAAGAAATAAAAAACAATGAAAACCGCGTTGCGATTACACCTGCTGGGGTATTAAACCTGATTCAAGCGAATCATAAAGTTTTTATAGAAAACAATGCAGGTGTAAATTCTGGTTTTATAAACGACGATTATAAACAAGTAGGAGCTACTATTGTTGCATCAGCAGCAGATGCATGGGCTCAAGAAATGGTGATGAAGGTAAAAGAACCGATAGCAGAAGAATATTCGTATTTTTATGATGGATTAATATTGTTCACTTATCTCCATCTAGCAGCAGACAAACCTTTAACTGAAGCGCTTGCCCAAAAAAATGTTGTAGCTATTTCTTATGAAACCGTTCAATTGCCAGATAACAGTCTTCCTTTATTAACACCGATGAGTGAAGTAGCTGGACGGATGGCAACGCAAATGGGAGCTCATTATCTTGAGAAAACAGAAGGAGGAAAAGGAATTCTATTAGGAGGGGTTCCTGGTGTGAAACGTGGAAAGGTAACGATAATTGGAGGTGGAATTGTTGGTACAAATGCCGCAAAAATTGCCATAGGGTTAGGAGCTGAAGTAACAATTATTGACTTAAATCCAGAACGACTTCGTCAGTTAGATGATATTTTTTCCAACTCGATTAATACATTAATTTCTAACCCGCTGAACATTAGTGAGGCGTCGGCTGAATCAGACTTGCTCATTGGTGCTGTATTAATTCCTGGAGCTAAAGCACCTCAACTTGTTACGGAGGAAATGGTATCCAATATGAGTGAAGGAAGTGTCATCGTTGACGTTGCAATAGATCAAGGCGGTATTGTAGAAACTGTTGATCGAGTGACAACCCATGATAATCCAACCTATGTAAAGCACGGAGTCGTGCATTATGCAGTCGGTAACATGCCTGGTGCTGTACCTCGAACATCAACGATCGCTTTAACAAATGTGACGATGCCATATGCGTTACAGATAGCTAACAAAGGTTTTGAAAGAGCATGTACTGAGGATGAAGCGTTACTGAAAGGTGTCAACGTTATGAATGGCAGAGTGACATTTAAAGAAGTAGCAGACGCTCATAATATCGAATATTCAACGATTCGAGATCAAGATATTGATCGTTTAAATAAAGTAATGTAAATATCATACCATTTAACCATTTATAAAACCTATTTTACTTACTTGTAAATAAACAGCGTCCACATCTCGATACAAGATGTAGACGTTGTTTTTGTTTGACGGATAATAACTGTTATTTAGTTGGATCAATGGTTTGAATGGTACCATCATCATTATATTTTAGTTCGCTATACTTTACACTGCGTTTATGGTCTACTCCTCCTGATAAAGAGCAATCATGATAAAATAGATACCATTTTTCCTCAAACTCTACAATCGAATGGTGGGTAGTCCATCCTTCAACAGGCTCAAGTATTCTACCTTTGTAAACAAAAGGTCCGTATGGATTTTTGCTCATTGCATAAACGATATAATGAGTTGTGCCCGTAGAATAGGATAAATAATAATTGTCATTGTATTTATGTACCCATGCTCCCTCGAAGAAACGTTTATCTTCATCGCCTGCAAGAATAGGATTGCCATTTTCATCAATAATGGATATTTCCTTAGGAGCTTCTTTAAAGCTGGTCATATCTTCGCTTAATTCGGCTATAACAGGTCCTAATGCAGGTCCACCTTTATCAGGGTCATCCGCGTTGAGATTAAACGAACCAGTTTGCCATTTTTCTAATTGGCCTCCCCAAAGACCTCCAGCATACAGGTATGCCTTGTTGTCGTCATCCACAAATACGGCCGGATCAATACTGAAACTACCTTGAATGTAGTTTGCTTGAGGCGTGAATGGACCAGCAGGAGAGGAGCTTGTTGCGACGCCGATTCGAAAAATATCATCTTTATCTTTTGCAGGAAAAAATAAATAGTACGTATTGTTTTTAAAAGCAGCATCTGGAGCCCATAGTTGTTTCTTTACCCATGGAATATCTTTTGCGTGAAGAACTTCTCCATGGTCTACACATTCAGAATTAAAATCATTCATCGATAAAACATGATAATCTTCCATAGCATATTGATCACCATTATCATTAGAAGGTCCATCATGATCAAGGTCGTGAGAAGGATATATATAAATTTTACCTTCAAAAACATGAGCAGATGGGTCTGCAGTATAAATATGATTTACTAATGGTGTATTTGGTTTAACTACATTTTTCAACTGAACTCCCCCTTAGTAACAAAATTTCTACAACTATTTTTATTATATCAATATTAGTACAACAAGCAAATACTTCAATGAAACAAGAATTTCAGTTTCCGGTTTGAATATCAATATTAAAAGTGGAACGTTCCGATAGAGAGATTCAGACAAAATAATCTTTGGTACATAATTAGTGGGTCAGTGTTAGTAATATAACGTTGATCGTCTTATTTTAGCGTAAAAGTTTATAATTATCATTGTTTTTTGGTATGGTAAATATATATCAGTCGAGAGGAGTTTTTGTATGAAAACCTATAAGTCGAGAGAAGAGGTTCCAGAAACAGAAAAGTGGGATTTAAATGATATCTATGTGTCACTCGAGGAGTGGGAAAGGGATTATCAAAAAATAGAAAAAAATGTAGCTGAACTGCAAACTTTTGATGGGAAAATTAATGATGGCAAAACGCTTTATAACTTTTTGCATAAAGAAGAACTCGTTGAAACATTGTTTAAGAACGTCTTTGTATACGCAAAGCTAAGTGGTGATCTTGATACAAGAGAAACACTACCTCAATCGTTATTAGAAAAGGCGAGTCAACTTGGTGTGAAGCTGAATTCGGCTACGTCCTTCTTTACGCCTTTTCTTTTAGGGTTAGAAAAAAGCACATTAGATAAATATATCGAGGAAGATTCTCGCTTAGATTATTTTAAAGACGATTTGTACGATGCTTATCGATATAAAAAGCACGTATTAAGTAAAGAAAAAGAAGAACTATTATCTCAATTAGGGGAATCCCTTTCTTCACCAAGTAGGACCTTCGGAATGATAAACAATGCCGACATCAAATTTGGCGAAGTAACCGATGATGATGGAAACAAAGTGGAGCTTACTCGAGGAATGTACTCGAAATTAATGGAAGAGGATGATCGTTCGAAGCGTGAAGAAGCTTACAACGCTTATTACAAACCTTATGTACAGCTGAAGAATTCAATTGCTTCAACATTGTCCGCTGCGATAAAAAATAATGTGACACTGTCGAAAGTAAGAAGTTATCCTTCTGCACTAGAAAAATCTTTATTTGCTAATAAGGTTCCAAAAGAGGTTTATGAAAATTTGATTCAAACGACAAAAGATAACCTTCAATCGATGTATCGCTATACCGAATTACGAAAAAAGACGTTAGGTGTAAACGAATTAAGACAATATGATTTAGCTGTTCCTTTGGTAAATGGAGTGAAAGAAGACATTTCTTTCGATGATGCTTACCAAATGATGTTAGATGCATTATCTCCTCTTGGAAGTGACTATATTAATGTATTGCAAGAAATGAAAAGTGAGAGGTATATTGATGTCCGTGAAACTCCAGGAAAAAGTTCAGGTGCTTATAACTTAGGGCTTTATGGGATTCATCCGTTTGTATTATTGAATCATCAGGATGACTTGAATAGCTTATTTACGTTGGCGCATGAAATGGGGCACGCGATGCATAGTCACTATTCAAATACACACCAGCCACAAATTACAGCCGGATATACGATTTTTGTTGCAGAAGTGGCGTCTACGGTAAATGAAGTGTTGTTAATTAACTTCTTATTGAAAAATGCGAAAAATGAAGAATATCGAAAGTATTTATTAAATCACTTTATTGATCAATTTAAGGGAACATTTTTTACACAAGTGATGTTTGCAGAGTTTGAAAAGAAGACGCATGAACGTGCTGAAAAGCAAGAGTCTTTAAATGCAGAATCTTTCAGCGAATTGTATGAAGCGTTATTTCAAGAGTATAACGGAGATTCACTCGTGTTAGAGGAACAAACGAAATATGGTTGGGCAAGAATTCCCCATTTTTATCGGCCATTTTACGTCTATCAATATGCAACAGGTTTCGCCGCTGCCATCGCCATTGCTAACAAGATATTGAATGGTGATGAAGAAGTACTTGCAAACTACCAGGAATTTTTGAAGAGCGGTAGTTCGGATTATCCGATTGAATTATTGAAGAAAACAGGGGTCGATTTAACGAGTCCAGAACCGATTGAAGATGCACTCAGCCTCTTCGCAGAATTGGTCGACGAATTCTCGAAACTATAGCCTTGCACATAGCCTAAAGGAGTTCTCATGAAAAAATGTGAGAGCTCCTATTTTGTACTTTAAGAATGTTTAACTTCGCTAAAGGATTAAAGTATAAAATAAACTAAGGCTTTCTAATTTCTATTATTAGAAGAATCAATAGTGTCTAACCAAGTATAATTTATAATTATTGAAAAATTCATAAACTGAATAGGGTGCCATTTGGAAATGAGGGAGTGTGAGATGAAGAGAATATCAAAAACAAAAGGATAGTTTGATGTTTTTGAAGAAAAGTTAGTTAATAAGATCGATGATTTAGAAGACTAAAGACAGAAGTCGCACTTAAAATGGAACAATGATGAAAGGAAGCAGATTTTTTTCTGTTTCCTTTTTTTGTACGTGAGTTAGACGTAACATATGGTGACCAGATACCTCTTCAGACTGGTGATTAAGAAGGGTTTTCTCTAAATATACATACAAAACATTGTAAGATAATCTATCTATATTCCATACAAATTAGCTATTTTGTGGCAATCTATGACTTGTGTACTTGTGAAAATGATGAGTTAAAAAGTGATGTATTCACGAAAATATCTATTGATAACACTTAGTATGTTCTTGTAAACGAGCATGTATGGAGGGTAAAAGACATTGGGGCAAGAAAGAGTTAACAAACGATTTTTAGCGATTACTACGATAGGAATGATTATTGCGTTTACAGCATGGGCTGCTTTTTCACCGTTAATTAATCACTTTGGAGAAATGTATCATCTTTCAGCAACACAACAAAGTATGTTGGTAGCTATTCCAGTTTTATTAGGATCAATTATGAGGGTTCCGTTTGGAATATTAACCGAAAAATATGGCGGTCGGAAAATGTATACAGCTCTTATGTTGTTTCTAGTTCTGCCATTATTAGCGTCAGGTTTTGCTCAATCGTATTTGATGCTTTTGGTGTGTGCGTTATTTCTCGGGATGGCAGGGACGGCTTTCGCCATCTCGATGACATTTGTTTCGAAATGGACTCCGAAAGAAAAGCAGGGAACGGCATTAGGAATAAACGCGATAGGGAATGTAGGAACAGCGGTGGCTACATTTACGCTTCCATCGATTGCTTTGTTATGGGGTGTCGAATGGGTTTTTTGGAGCTTAATTATACCGGTCGTGATCATGGCAGCTGTCATCTGGTTTTACACGCCTGAAACACCAAAATCGAAAGCGAACCGTACGGTAAGAGAAGAATTAACTATATTGAGATTTAAAGATACTTGGATTCTTTCTTTGTTTTATTTTGTAACGTTCGGTATCTTTGTTGCTCTAGGGATTTACTTACCAACGTTACTGATAAATTTATTCGAATTATCCGCAGTTGACGCAGGCATGAGAGCGGCAGGCTTTGTTGTTCTGGCAACACTCGCCAGGCCAGTCGGTGGTTATATCGCGGATAGGTTTGATCCTGGGAAGATGTTAACTGTTGTGTTTATCGGAATTATTGCTTGTGGCCTGTTGCTATCAGTGGCAATAGAAAATCTCATAATAATGACTCTAGCTTGTTTACTGTTGGCGATTGTAACAGGTGTAGGCTGTGGAACAGTTTTTAAGATGGTCCCAAGTATGTTTCCAAAATCTACTGGAGCTGTGACAGGAATTGTTGGAGCTGCAGGAGGTCTTGGTGGTTTTTTTCCACCGATTATGTTGGGGATTATTAAAGACCAAACCGGAGCATACAGCATTGGTTTTGTTTTGCTTGTGATTGTTACTATCTTTTGCTTATGGCTAAATAAACGTGAATATGACACTGGAACGAAGCCAACCGCAAGTCGGAAAACAAGCAAAAGGAAGCGCAGGGACGGTTCTCTTGCTTCCGTTTCAAAATAAATAAGAAGAAGCATATATATAAACGGAGTATGAAAGCACTTAAAGACAAGTGGCTTCATACTCCGTTTTGATTGATAATATTTACTTTTTCAAAGCACTTAATTTGTCTGCAATCGTTTGACTAATCAGTTCGTAGTCTTTTTCCCCATCAAAATAGATCGGTTTTCCGAATGTGACAGTCGCCTTACTAAACCACTTCTTATTTGTTGTTCCATCAATGTATGCAGGGATGACAGGAGCACCACTTTTAGAGACAATAAAACCAATCCCTTTTTTTGGTTCTTGCATATCGTCGGTCTGACTTCGGCTGCCTTCAATAAATATCGAAAAGATTTGACCGTCTTTTAAAAGTTTCAAGGAATGTCTTAACGACTTTATATCGGCTTTTTCTCGATTAACTGGGAAGGCACCCATTTCAGTTATTAACCACGCTAACCATCTTTTTTGGAAGAGACTTTCTTTAGCCATTATGTACAATTTTCTAGGTGTGTGCGTGCCAACTACTAGGGAATCCCAGTTACTACGATGGTTCATGGCGATAATGACGCCACCTTCTGGTATATTTTTGACTCCTTGAACTTTCAAACGAAAACGTAAATGCGTGATCCAGTACATTGTAAAAACAACTATTTTATAAACCATGTTTTTTCACCTTTTTCTATGTTGTAAATATTTTTTTACTTTAAGAATGTTTAACTTAGCTAAAGGATTAAAGTATAAGATAAAGTAAGGCTTTCGCCATGAGGACTTGGCGATAAGCCAAGTTTTTCTGAAATATTGTTCTTACATAGCCTGTTTTCAGAGACATGCGTAACTCTATCTAACTGCTAATCAATACGATTATTACAGAAGTAAGGAGAGAAAAAGATATATTCGTAAAATTTTGAGAACATTCCTTGTAATATTTTATCAGTGGTTGCGAAATAAATCTATATAAAGCGGTAGAATACTTTAATAGAAGCCAGATATATTTATAGAGTTTAATGCCTAAAAGCAGTAATATAGTAAATATCTTCCTTATAGTTAGTGGAAGGGGAATGGAGGGCGAGAATGAAAGATATGTGGGATGCAAATTTATATGATGGAAAACACTCGTTTGTTTCTATGTTGGGTAATGACTTATTGGACATGCTAGCACCGAAACAAGGAGAACAAATTCTTGACATTGGTTGTGGAACAGGCGATTTGGCGAATGAATTACAAGAGCAGCAAGTAAAAGTAATTGGGATTGATAAATCCGAAAATATGGTGCAACAAGCAAAGAATAAATACCCACAGATAACCTTTCTAGTTAAGGATGCAGTTGATCTGAAATACACGAGCGAATTTGATGCTATTTTTTCTAACGCGACACTTCATTGGGTGAAAACTCCGAAACAGGCTTTAAATTGTATATACAAAAGCTTAAAAACAGGAGGGAGATTTGTTGCGGAATTTGGTGGTAAGGGGAATGTACAACAAATAACCAATGAAATTTTCAATCAATATAGGGAGTTAGGACTGGAAATAGAAGTAAGTCGTTTTCCGTGGTATTTTCCGAGTATAGCTGAATATACAACGATTATGGAAGAAGTGGGATTTAGAGTGACGTTTGCACAACACTTTGATCGACCAACAGCATTAGATGCGAATTCAGGTTTAAGAAATTGGATTGAAATGTTCGCTAGTAGTTTGTTTGAAGGCCAATCTGAAAATGTGAAAGAGAAAATGATTGTTGGTGTCGAAAAAAACTTGAAAGAAACGTTATATCAAGAGGAACATTGGATAGCAGATTATAAAAGGATTCGTGTCGTTGGTTTTAAAGAGGATATTTAGCGGTTGGAACCTATCAGTGTGGGTTCCTTCTTCTATCGTAAAAAAATTGATTTTGAAAATGTACGTATTGTCCACATTCAATGAGACTATTACATACTTTTACAATATTCATAAAATGTACTGATTTCATGAAGAAAATAATGAAAGATAGGAACAAATAGAGATATAACGAAGTATATTGAGCTTTCTCATGTTCAGAAAGATGATATTTGTAAGAATAAAAGAAAGGACACTTTGTCAGAGGTTTACTAGTAACTTTGATATGGTAAAATAGTCAAAAAGACAATATTAAGTGAGGAGAATGACATTGAATAAAAAATACTTATTAAGTTTAACCCTTGCCTTATCCGTATCTGTAATTGCTGCTTGCAGTAACGAAGATGAAGGTAATGTGGCTGAAGTAAACGAAGAAAATAATGAAGAAGTAGAAACGCAGGAGGAAGAACCTGTTGGAGATAATGAAGTCAATGAGGAAGTGGCTCTTGAAGACGCACTCGCAGAAGAGGAATTAGCTGAACAACCGGAAATGGACATGCCTGAGCCAGATTTAGAAAGTATCCCAGATGTTGTTGCAGAAGTAAATGGAGATGAAATACCGAGAGATGAATTTGTTTCTATTTACCAACAGCAATTTCAGTATGCTACTATGATGGGTGGAGCAGAAGTTGACGAAGACCAAATGAAACAAGAACTTGCAGAAAACATGATTGGTACGCAACTCCTTATTCAAGAAGCAGACAGAAATGGTTTTGAAGCCACAGAAGATGAAGTAAATGAAACGCTCGATGAAATAGTTGCGCAAAATGGCCTTGAATCAAGGGAAGAGTTTTTTTCCATTGTAGGAGACCAAGGCATGGATGAAGATGAAATCATGTCTCAGTTGGAGACAGAAGTAAAAGTAGAGCAGCTTATTGCTAGTGAGCTAGGGGATAACGAGCCAACAGATGAAGAACTACAAGAATTTTATGATCAGATGGTTGCCCAACAAGAAGAAATGGCTGGGGAGACCGAAGAAGAAATAGAAATACCATCTTTTGAAGAAGTAAAAGATGATCTTGTACAACATGTGAAGGATCAACAAGAAACGGAATTACTTCAAACGCTTATTGCAGAACTTCGTGAAGATGCAGATGTGACGATTTATCTTTAATTTTATTTATATTAAAACCAGGTGCCATTCATTTGGACCTGGTTTTTTTGGTGTGCTAAGCTTGTAACAATCGTTATCGCTGTTTCGCTAGGATCGATTGGTATGATACATACATCTTAAAACATACAATCCTCACCCCATTGTTGCGAAAAACATTATTTCCGTTTAGTATTAATGGCTTTTCTTATTTTAGACAATGATTTCTGCATTAATTCCTTTCGCCCGATACTAACATTGACATAAAGACAATCAATAAGAGTTAATTGTGCAATACGAGAGGAGAGGGCTTCAGAACGGTAATCTGTTTCTTCAGCGATAGTATAAAGCGGAACATCGACGTTTTCAGCTAAAGGAGATTTCGCTAGCGTTGTAATTCCAATTGTTTTTGTCCCTTGCTGTTTGGCGATTTCCATGGCCTGGAGAATGTCCTGATTCGTGCCAGTATGAGAGATTAGTACGACGACATCATTCTTAGTGAGCTGAGAAGCAGACATGACTTGAAAGTGAGAGTCACTATAAGAAGCAGTTGGAATACCAGTGCGCATAAATTTGTGATGGGCATCCATCGCAATGATACCTGAGCCCCCATTTCCATAAAACTCAACACGATTAGCTTCGAGGATCAATTTGACGGCCTTTTTAAAATCGTTCTCAGTTACAATAGATAAGGTCTCTTCCAACGTATGAATATTAGAATGGAACACTTTCTCGGCTACAAGCTGTTCATCATCTCCTTCTTGAATTGCTTCATGGATGTCTTTTATTCCTTTATCAACTTCGGATGCAAGCGCAATTTTCATCGCTTGATACCCCTTAAAACCAATTCGTTTACAGAAGCGGAACACGGTTGCTTCTGCTACGTTAAGGTTTTCTGCTACTTGGCTAATTGTCGAATGAATAATTATTTCAGGATGCTCTAAAATATAATCGGCAATTTTTCTTTCTTTATCTCGGAAGTCTCCATAGGAAGCGCGAATCCGATGTTTGCAATGGGTATTTTCATTTGCTGTCATTTGAGGTGCCCCTTTAAACGTGCGATTTCATTCATTATAAATGAAATCGGCCAATAAAAAAATTTTTTTCATAAAATAACTTGAAAAAGAAATAATACATCTTATAATGAGAGGTATTGAGAAATAAAATTTCATTAAATTTTGAGAGAGGTGTGAAAAGATGCAAATTGGATTAATAGGTCTTGGAAAAATGGGGTTTAATTTGGCAGAGAATATGTTAGACCATCATCACGAAGTAGTGGCGAATGATATTAATATTCATCAAGTAGACGAGATTGCTAAAAAGGGTGCGGTTTCAGCTTTCTCTGTTGAAGAAGTAGTCGAAAAGTTGCAACGCCCTAGAGCAGTCTGGCTTATGGTACCATCTGGTAAAATTACAGAGAACCTTGTGGAAAAAATGTCTCAATTATTAGACAAGGGAGACATTCTTTTAGATGGAGGAAACTCGAATTATAAAGATTCTCTTAGAAGAGCAGAATTCCTCAAGGAAAAGGGAATTGACTTAATCGATGTTGGAACGAGTGGTGGAATTGAAGGGGCACGACACGGAGCATGTATGATGGTCGGTGGACCTATAAAAGCCGTGCAAAGATTGGAGAAAATTTTTACAGATACGACGATTGAAAATGGCTATCATCATGCGGGAAAGACAGGTAGCGGTCACTTCTTGAAAATGATTCATAATGGAATCGAGTATGGCATGATGCAATCGATTGCTGAGGGATTTGATATTTTAGAGAAAAGTCCATTTGACTATGATTATGAAAAAGTTGCTAAAGTTTGGAATCACGGGTCAGTTATTCGTTCTTGGCTTATGGAACTTACAGAAAGCGCATTCTCTAAAGACCCAAAGCTAGATGATATTCGTGGAATCATGAATTCATCGGGAGAAGGAAAATGGACCGTAGAGACTGCACTTGATTTACAAACTGCCGCACCAGTTATCGCCTTGTCACTCATGATGCGATATCGATCTCTCGAGGATGATACATTTACTGGAAAGGTAGTTGCTGCGTTAAGAAATGAATTTGGCGGGCATGAAGTTCACAAAAAAGAGTAAATGATAAACCTTACATGGAGATTATATTAACTTTATTGAACTATTAAGTAAGCAATCATTGGTCCATTATCATCCATCGTTTCGTGTGCTGTGCATATGAGTTTGTACGTCCCAGATTCATTGAATTGCAGATTTAATAACGTTTCTTCGCCTTTTTTTACGGTGCCTTTCACGTTTGTACCTTCAATAATAAATGGGTGTTCTTCACCGTTTACTCCAAATATACTAAGAGTGACCGGCTCTCCTTTAGGGATATGGATCGTACCAGGGTCCCAGCGATATGACTCGATTTCTTCTCCTGATTTAGTTTCTGATTTGAATTCACCAGTTACCATATTTATATGGTACGTTTCATTGTCATCCGCAGACATCGTTCCGCCAGTTAGGTGAGCTAATGGATTAAATAAAAAGAATCCAATTGCAAGAAATAATCCAAGCAAAGCACCAATGATCCATCTTCTTTTAACTGTAATCAACTTCATATGTCTCCTCCAATCTCTTATCGTTAATTGAGTATACGCACGTAAAAAGAAAACTTGTCCATTTTTTAAAAAAAGGAGAATTGGACCAATGTATAGAAGTAATTAAGAGAACAGAAGCAGAGGGACACTTCTCACGACTTAAAAGAAGCGCAGGGACGGTTCTTCCGCTTCCAAATTTAGAGGAGGTACAGCTTTCATGTCTTTTAAAATAACAGCAATTAATGGAGATTTTTATCATGACAAAGAAGTGTCATTTAAAGCAATTGAACGAACGGTTGAGTTGTTAAAAGAAGCAGATGAGGAAGTTGAAATAAACTATATTTTACCGAGTGATCTCATTGACGATTTAAAGTCAAAATCATCAAAACCAGATGCAGTGATTTTATTTAAAGAAAATCGTTTAAATCCTGAAGACGATCATGTTGAGACGTGGATGGATAGTGAAATAGAATCGGCCATTACCTATTACGTTGAAAATGGGGGTGGTTGGTTGGCGTGGCACTCAGGAATGGCGAAGTTCGAAAATGCGCAAGACTACCTTACCATGTTACGAGGATCGTTTATCCACCATCCTGCAATGCAAATCGTTGAGTATACTGCTGTGCCAGGTGCGGAATTTATCGTAGAAGATAAAACGTTCAGCTTTTTAGATGAACATTATTTTGTCGAATGCGATGAAGAGAACACGAATGTCCTGCTTAAATCAAAGTCGATTGATGGAGAATCGATTGGTGGATGGGCTCATGAATATGGAAAAGGTCGCGTCGTATGCCTTGCTCCAGCTCATCTTGAAGAAGGCTTATTACATCCAGCCTTTCAAAGAACGGTTGTCAATTCATTGAAATGGTGTCGGGGATAGGAACGCTTTCAGATACTTGCTCATAATAAAGAAGTATAAGAAATCCTTCGAAAACAATCATAAAAAACCTCTGAACTTTTATTTTTCAAAAGGACAGAGGTTTTTTGTTTAAACAAAGCGATTTTGATCGGTTTTCTAGGTTTTCTCCGAATGAAGTGTTGATTGCGATGTACTTGTGCTCCCTTACGACTTCGCTATTTTTTCCCGAAGTAAAACAATCCAAGCAGTAGCCAGAATACAGTCACAATGAAGGAGAAAATTAGGATGGCAACAGGGCCGAACTGAGCAACGAGTGGCATCGCGGCTGCAGTAAATAATCCACCACCAACAAGTGGTTCAAAGAGAATTTGTTTATAGCCAAATCCTTCAAGGGCAGGGGTACGGTTTTCAGGATCGACGACTTTCATCAAAAGCAAGCCTGTTGCCGTAATTCCTGTCGCCTGACCGAAGTCACCTATACCTCGTTCAAACCAATAAGAAGGGATCATTTTTGGTGCTAAAACTAAAAATGCAAAAAGATTCCAAACTAGCCCAACCATAGCTAACGAAACAAAGGCAACGATGTTGTCTCCGATGACTTGCAACGAAATTGTACCGATGGCAGCGACGATTAAAATATCTAAAGAAAGACCACCAATGCGGTTAATCAACTTTCTATCAATAATTTTAAAAGTATCATAACGTTGAGAGAAACCTTGAACGATAATCCCTCCTGCCATCGCCAATGGAAATAAAGGTACATAAATCATTAAATATGTGTCTGTTAAAGGTCCCCATGACACTGATTCAAGCCAAACTAGACCTTCCAAAAGCAAAATCCCAACTCCAATAGAGACTCCTACATAAGCAAGGTGTATCGAAAGCGGTTCGATCGATTCGGGGCGGGTTGTTATGTCTGCACCTGAATCACGTTCATCAAAGTCAATAATACCATGCTGCCCATCAACTTTTACTTTATCACTTCCACCAAGCTCCTTTGCACGACCTGTTCGCACGCCCCAATTGATGAGAATTATTCCGATGAGGACACCACTTAATATACCGATTGTTGCTAAACCAATAGCCATATCGTAGCCTTCTGCAAAGCCTAGTTCTTCAAAGGTATTACTTAAACCAGCTGCCGTTCCGTGTCCACCGACAAAACTAATTTCAATGAGTGTGCCGGCTAATGGATTGACCCCGTAAAATGGAGTTAATATCAATAGAACGAGCAATAAACCAACGACATATTGTCCCCATGAAACCATCTGACCCATCGCGACTTGAGGTCCACCAATGTCCCATACTTTTTTTAAGCTTGGTAATTCTTTTCCGAGGAAAAGGCAGGCAAAGACGATATTAATAAATAGACCAGGAAGCGTAGACCAAACTGAGAGAATATCTGGTGTTAGGAATCCTTGCGATAGAAAAAATTCTTCTTCTGTAAAAATTAATACGATCCTCCCTAGCACTTCGGGGCCAACTAAAAGTGCGATCAACCCTGCAATAATTGATGATGGAAGAAAGATATTTTGCAGCATGGGGGTAAAGACTCTGACCCACTTGCCAATGACTATAAAAACTGCTAAAACGACAAATCCAAGTCCAACGAGTTCTGCTGACATAAGAAATAATCCTCCTTAAATAGTAGCAAGATGATTGTGGTTTTTAAAAATATCTGAAAACATTATAAATCTAAAAATTCTTCTGCGACTTAGTATGTAATATAAGGAACGTCAATACCAATAAAGTATACCCTGCAAGTCAATTAGAAAAACGTGGAAATTTAATTAATGGGATCGTTTGTACATAGTGAAAAAGCAGCATCATAATTATTAATCGAAAAACGGGATAAACATATAATTCCTATTGAACGATAATGTGAGTGTTTCCATAATCAAAGATACTATTACACACTTTTACAACCTAAACAAAGGTTAGATTTTTCATGGATGTATTGAGTGATATATAACGAGATTAATGGAGATACAGAGAGATGTATGGAAAAGGGTCTGTATAAAATTTTGATAGTTATAGAGAATACCGATAACTATAGCAAAACGATAGCTAGCAATCGTTTTACAAATTTTTTTGATATGTTAGGATAGCAATCAAGATATTAAGAAAGGGGAACTAACAATGAATAAAAAATCGTTTTTAACTATATCCCTTGCAGCAGCAGTCGCAGTAATGGCTGCTTGTTCTGATGAAGGGGAAGGTAATGTAAATGAATTAAACGAAGGAAACAATGGAAACAATGAGGAAGTAGAAACGCAGGAGGAAGAATCTGCTGAAGATAACGAAGCTTCATTGGAAGATGCACTAGGCGAAGAGGGAATGGCTGAGCAACCTGAAATGCCTGAACCAGATTTAGATGACATTCCTGATGTTGTTGCAGATGTAAATGGAGAGGAAATTTCAAATGAAGAGTTTGAAGCTACATATACAGCACAATTTCAGCAAGTTGCAATGCAATCACAAATGTCTGGTGAGGAAGTAAATCAAGACCAATTAAAAGAACAGGTTGCTGACAGTCTTGTTTTTACAGAACTTCTCGTTCAGGAAGCAGAAAACAGTGATATTGAAGCTTCACAAGAAGATGTTGATCAAGCGCTAGAAGAAATAATAGCACAAAGTGGACTTCAATCAGAAGAAGAATTTATGAATGCAATGCAAGAACAAGGAGTCGAAGAAGATGAGGTTATGTCTCAGGTAGAAACAGAAGTAATAATTGACAAAGTAATTGCTGCTGAAGCTGGTGAAATTGAAGCGACAGATGAAGAGCTACAAGAAATGTATGATATGGTAGTCGCTCAGCAAGAGCAAATGGGTGAAGCAAGTGAAGAAGAAGTGGAAATCCCATCCTTTGAAGAAGTTGAACCAGAACTTGAACAACAGGTAGTAGGTCAAAAAGAAGCAGAAGCTACTCAAACGTATGTTGAATCCTTGCGTGAAGAGGCAGATGTTACCATTCACCTATAATTGAATGATTGCTAGTGGATAGTAAAGAATTTCGGAACCATGGAAGGTTCTTTGCTTCAGGAAATAATGTGACTAAAAGGAAAGGTGGAATCTAAGACGGAAATGTCTTTGGATTCCACTTTTTATTATCTTTAGATCATACTCTAGTGAGAAGCGCCAATAGGTTCTCTAACAACTTTTACATCATAAAAAGTTGTTTTATTCTTAAGGATAAAGTCAGGTTGTCCGCCACGGTGAGCGTGAGATTCTTTAAATGCATCGCTAGCTGTCCACCCCTTGAATGCTTCTTTTGAACTCCATTTCGTATAAATCGTTACTTCTTCATAGTCAGATGTATTTTCCGTAAGCAATACTTCTAAACCTAAGAAGCCGTCCATTTTCTCAACCATTCCAACTTTATTGAAGCGCTCAATCAACTTTTCTGAAAAACCTGTTTTTACGTGTACTGTATTTGTAACAATAATCATTTTTATTTCCTCCTAATTTTTTATAAATGGAACGAAGCCATTTTATCTATCTAACTAACCATAAATTAATTTCTACACATACTTTTCAATACGATTCTGTTGCGGTGCATGTACGGATTTTTTCTTATTTGTTACCGGTATGATAATAGGGTAATCATCTTCATACTTTATTTTTGCATCAATTTCGTATACCTCTTTTAAAAAACTAGAAGTTAAAACACTTTCAGGAGATCCAGTTGTGACAATCTTTCCGCTCTTCATTGCGATTAAATAGTTACTGAAAAATACAGCTTGTTGTAGGTCGTGTAATACCATCACAATCGTGATGTTGTATTGCTTGTTAATTTGCTGGAGTATTTCCAATACATCGAACTGATGAGCAATATCTAAAAATGTCGTTGGTTCGTCTAAAAGTAGAATATCTGTTTTCTGAGCAAGTGCCATCGCAATTCGTGCTTTTTGTTGTTCACCTCCTGATAGAGTATGGTACATCTGATCTGCGTGTGGTTTTGTACTTGTTACTTCCATTGCCCAATTAATAATCGCTTCATCGTCGGATGACACGTTGCGTGCAAATTTTTTCTGGTAAGGAGAACGACCATATGAAACTAGCTCTTTCACAGTTAAATGAAGCAGTAAATCTTTTGATTGGGGGAGCATCGTGACTGTTTTGGCAAATTCTTTTGTTTTATACTGCTTAGATGCTTTGCCATTTATAGATACATTACCAGTATCACTAGGCTGTAATCGAGTGATAATATTTAGTAACGTTGATTTCCCAGAACCATTTGGTCCAATGATTGTTGTGATTTGACCTTTAGGGAAACTAGATGAAATCGACTCAAGTTTAAAATTTCCCCTCTGCAAGCTAATCTGTTCTGTTTCCATAGCTTTCATCACAGCATTCCTCGTTTCCTTAATAAAATTAAAAAGAAAGGTGCTCCAAGGGCAGCTAATAGTATCCCTACTGGTAATTCGATTGGATCAAACCACGAGCGAGCAATCGTGTCTGCTAGGACAACGAGACCCGCGCCGCCAACAATGGATAAGGGAAGTAGCAAGCGATAGTCGTTCCCTATTAAAATACGAAACACATGGGGGACAACTAATCCTACAAACCCTACTAATCCAGCAACACTAACCGCGGTTCCGGCTAAGAAAGCAGCTAAAATAATGATTAAAAAACGTTGCAGTTCCACATGATTTCCTAACAATTTAGCTGAATCATCGCCTAGTAATAGCAAGTTAGATGGTTTTATTGCAAAGAAGGTTAAGATTAACCCGATTATTGTATAGGGAGCCATAAATTCTAGATGATGCCAACTGCGACCATTTAAGCCGCCAGCTAACCATGGAAGAACAGCTTGCACGCGATCACTATAAATCACCATAAATCCATTCGTGACGGCCCCTAATAAAGAATTCATTGCAACCCCTGCAAGAATAATTTTTACAGGTGATGCCCCGCGATCCCATGCTAATGCATAAATTATAACGGATGTTGTTAAGGCACCTAGAAAAGCAGAAGCAGGAAGTAGATAACTAAATTGCGGGAATAAAATCATACAGATTATTGCGGCAAGTCCCCCCCCAGCCGTAACCCCAATAATTCCTGGGTCTGCAAGTGGGTTTTTCATCACTCCTTGAAGGAGCGCGCCTGACGCAGCTAAACAGGCTCCAACGAGTATGCCTATTAAAATTCGAGGAAGCCGTAAATCAAAAATGATCGTTCTCTCGACACTCGGAAAATCTGTAGTGAAAACCATCCAAATGTCAGGAATGGACAATGGAACAGAACCTTCAATTAATCCATATATAGCAGATAGTAATAGAAATATTGGAGTAGCAATGATTACCCATCTTTTTTTAAATTTATTTTCTAACGGTTTATTCATAGATAATTACCTCACGGGCTCTAGTAAGTCATCGAGTAAATCAAGAGCCTCTATGATTCTAGTACCAGGATTTGCACCGAATAAGTCTGATGGTAAGACTTCGACGTGATTTTTTATAACAGCATCTAAATTATTCCATGCTCCGTTTTCTTTCATCTCTCTGATAAAACCCTCTCTGACACTTTCTGAGTTCCCATGGGTCATTAAGAGAATCAGGTCAGGATTTGCTTCTACTATTCGCTCACCATTCAATTGAGCATATTGCGGATAATTTTCTAGACTTGGAAAGTCGCTAGCTATGTTAATACCGCCAGCATGTTCTAGAATGTCTCCGCTTAGAGAATTTGGCAATGCAGCCATGTATGTTCCAGGAGCACCGTAGACGACGAGTACTCTTGGAGAATCTGAGGAACTATCACCTGAAAATGACGTTATTTTATCATCTATGTCGGATATTATCTCATTTGCCAAATCATCTTTTTCCAGAAGTTGCCCATATAATTCAATTTGCCTTTTTATTTCATCAATAGAATTAGCACTTGTTAAGACCATTTCAGCGCCAATTCCCTCAATGATTGGAATATCTTTTGTACTCATAGGATCATTTCCAAGAACGACATCAGGCTTAACATACGTGATTTTTTCTAAATCAATTTCATGAACTGTTCCGATTTCTTCAACGGTTTGAAGTTCATCAATATATAAGGGGCTGTTAGTAGTAGGTCGGCCAACAAGATTGCCCCCTAAAGCATGAATAATATCCATATCGCCGTTGCTTAAGGCTGCGATATTGGAAGGAGCGTCAGTAAAAGAAATTTCTCTGTCAGCAAAGTCATGAATGACGGCTGCGTAATCAGATGCTTCTTGGGTTAAAGATTTTGTTATTTCAGTATTTTCTGAACTTTTAACTGTTGATTCGCTGCAACCAGTTAGGATTAATAATGTGATGGGAATGATCCCGAAGATTTTTTTCGCAATAAGATTTCCCTCCAATTTATTTAATGAATGACGAAGTAAAAAATTTAAACCCTAGGCAATTGATAGTGATATTCATTATCAATTACAAATAAATCATATATGGTGCAGTTATACATTGTCAATAGCTAAACGATATTTAGGTTGTGAAAACATTGCAAATAGGAGTAAAATCAAAAAATATAATTAATATATATAGAAAAATATTGAGAAACATAATAGGAAAGGAAAGTGAAAGGATAGAAAAAAATACTAAAAATATACAAATTTGTACTTGACATTATTTTCATAGTTACTATAGTATTAAGCTTGAAGTTGGTAGTTTTTATCAATTAAGTTGGCTTTTGGAGGGAGGATAGGGTGGCCAAAATAAATATCGATGGAGAAAGGTCTTTTTTTACAAGAAGTATTGAGAATGATTATCACTAAATGTGGTTTGTTAAAAGAAGCAAATTTTTTTGTGAAAAACAATTGATAATAATAATCATTATCAATAAAATGGAGTCTTTCTATCCGTGTAAGGGATTTTTTTAAAATCTTCTATTGAGAATGATAATCATTATTAAAAAGGAGAGTTTTGAGTGAAATTAAATAAAGTTTTTTTTAGTATGTTGTCTCTGTTGTTCTTTGTTGCCTTTCTATCACCACTGCAAGCGTATGGAGAAACAACCCTATCTGACGGTACATATAAGGTTGGTTTTACTGTTCTTCATGCTAGCGATGATTCAGCATCGATTGCAAATGATTATTGGGATAAACCAGCTACACTGAATGTGAAAGATGGTGTAACAACCGTTCAAATGCAGTTAAATCATAGTGATTGGATTAAGGAATTTCAAGTGATGAATAATGGTGCTATGAATCATGTAGCTGTGATTAGTTCTGATAGCACAGCAGACACAAGAGTTGTTCAATTTCAGGCGTCAGATCTTTCAAGTCCAATAGAGTCAAAAATTCATGTCATTGTTCCAGATATTGACTATGACAACCATTATACAGTTCGGCTTTCTTTTGATATGAGCAGTTTAAATCAGACAAGTGCGGCTGAAGAAACTCAATCGGATGAATCCGATGAATCTCAGGAAACAGCAAGTACGAATGAATCGAGCTCTTCCACTGATGAAAGTGATGAAACGGTAACAAGTTCAAGTACAGGATCAGATGGAAATAACTCCTCAAGTGATGAGAATGTAGTTAGCAATCCGCAAACATCTGATTTGACGAATTATTATTTATATATTTTAGTTTTAATTGGATCCATTGGCGGACTGATTGTCCATAAGAAGTTAAATACTAAAGAAGTTTAAAGACGATGTACCAATATAGATAAAAAGGAGAAATGTCATAGTGAAGAATCTTATACAAAAACTATTTATCGTTCTTATGATTGTTTTATTACTTTCACCTACAGCGACACCGATTGTTGCTCAAGCAGCTGACGACATAGAAGATGGTGAATATTCGCTTAATTTCACTTTCTTAAAGGCAGGGACAGGAGATGCCTCCGTGATGGATGGTTACACTGAAAAACCGGCAAATTTATCGGTAGTGAATGGTGAACAGTACATCTCTTTAACTTTGAGACAGAGCGAAGAAATAACTGGTTTTAAAGTAGAAGTAGACGGAGAACTAGTCGACACAGATGTTGTGAGTGAAGACGCACAAGCGAATACGAGAGTCGTAGGTTTTCCAGTAGAAGACGTATCGTCGATTCAACAAGCGTGGGTCAAAATAGATTGGCCATTAGTCAATTATCACAACGAATATGATGTTGATGTGAAATTTGATACAGATAATCTTCCACGAGTTCCAGACTCAGACTCAGACCCAACACCAGAAGAACCGGTTGAAGATGTTGACTTAGAAGATGGAGACTATACGGTGGCATTTACGACATTGCGTGCCGATAATGATAATCCATCAAGTATGGGAGATTATTTAATTAACCCAGCAGATCTGACAGTGGAAGATGGGACAAAGTATGTCACCTTGACAATAAATGATAGTTCGACAATTACGGGACTTGAGTTAAAGCAAGGCGATGAGTTTGTTGCAGGAGAGGTCGTAAATACAAACGAAGAAGAAAATACACGAAGCGTAAAATTTGAGATTAACAATCTATCAGAAGTCATTGATGCAGAAGTATCGATGGTAGTAGGAACTTATAGTGCAACAAGACCGTTCCGAATTTCCTTTAATACAGCAAGTGTTGAAGCAGTAGATGGAATTTCAACACCAGAGCCAGAACCAGAACCAGAACCAGAACCAGAACCAGAACCAGAACCAGAACCAGAACCAGAACCACAGCCAACACCGGAAGAACCAGTTGAAGATGTAGACCTTGAAGATGGAGAATATAAGCTTGATTTTACATTTCTAAAAGATGGTACGGAAGAAACGTCAGTTATGGATGGTTACACAGTAAAACCCGCAAGTTTATTAGTTGAGAACGGCGAGAAATTTATTTCCTTAACGTTAAAACAAAGTGCAGAAATCACGAGTTTTAAAGTACAAGTCGATGGTGACTTAGTAGAAACAGAAATTATAAGTGAAGATGCAGAAGCGAATAGAAGAGTCGTAGGTTTTCCAGTGGAAGACTTATCTTCTATTGTTAATGGGTGGGTCAAAATAGATTGGGCAGCACTAAATTATTACAATGAGTACGATGTCGATATAAGTTTTGACTTAGATAGTCTCGTACCAGCGGATGAATATGATCCTACACCAGAACCAACACCAACGCCTAATCCAGTTCCGGAACCAACACCAGAGCCGACAACAGGAGATGAAGTGGAGTTTGAAGATGGAAAATATACAATAGATTTTTCAGTATTAAAGAATGGTACAGATGACATATCTGTGATGGATGACTACACATTAAAGCCAGCACTCTTAGAGGTTTTAGATGGTGAATCATATATTCATATCACTCTCACAAATAGTAGTTGGATTAAATTTTTACAAGTCAACCAAAATGGTAGCTACGAAGATGCAGAAGTTGTAAGTTCCAATGAAGCCGATGATACAAGAACTGTAAGGTTTCATGTATCTGATTTAACAATGAAATTGGATGCTTATACACATGTTGCTGTACCTAATATAAACTATGACAATCACTATACAGTTCAATTCCAATTTGACCCTGAAAGTATTGAAAGTTTACAAGGAGAATATACTCCTGAGCCTGTTAATTCAATAGAATCACCAGAGACTTCAAATGGTGATAACTCGTCAGATGAAACTGACAATGGCGAAGGAACTTCTGGAGATGAGAATGATTCAAATGAAGAGGGCTTAGAATTTGATCGTAACGGTGATGAGATAACTGATGTGAAAAAGAATAAATCAACAGACAAAGTTGCAAATTCAAAGACAAGTGACACGATGGGATTACTACTTTACGTCGTCATGCTTATTGGATCTATTGGTTTTATCGTAAGAAAATATCGCTTAGGAACACTATAATTTTTTAAAAGAATGAACGAATCAGTTGTGGTGCACCTTATGGCGCCATGACTGATTCTTTTCAAAATTGGAGGCGTGCGTAAACATGTTCGTACAAAAGCATACACAATTTGTTTTATTCATAGTTCTCTTGCTTTCCATAACAATAATTGGATGCAGTTCCACAGCAGGAAGTGGTCATTCTAACGATGATTCGGATACGGAAAATATGAATCTAGAAGAATTCGGAAACCAAGAAAACGAAGAAAATGAAAATCAAAATGACATTGACACAGAACATCGAGTTGTCTCGACGAGTGTTGCCGTTGCTGAAATAACCGATGCGTTAGAAATTGACTTGATTGGTGTGCCGAAATCGTATAAAGATTTACCGGAAAGATACGATGACGCGACAGTTGTTGGGAATGCAAAAACGCCAGATATGGAATTGCTAAAGTCAATGAAACCAACGGAAGTTCTTTCTGTGACATCGTTAGAATATGATCTTGCCCCATATTTTGAAGATCAGGATATGGAAATACACTTTTTAAATTTACAGAGCCTCGAAGGAATGAAAAAGGAGATTGACAGGTTTGCAGAAAAATACGATCGTGAAACGCAAGCTGAAGAGCTCCTTGCAACTTTTGACACAAAAATCTCGGAAATAGAAAAAGAAGTGGCAGGAAAAGAGTCTCCGACTGTCTTGATATTACTAGGTGTGCCTGGAAGTTATTTGGTTGCTACAGAAAACTCTTATATAGGGAACCTAGTGGAAATTGCCGGAGGGGAAAATATCGTTGAAGGGGAATCTGTCGAATTTCTTGCATCCAATACGGAGTACTTACAGCAAGCAAATCCAGATGTTATTTTAAGAGCCGCCCATGGCATGCCTGAAGAAGTCATTGAAATGTTCGATGAAGAGTTTAAAGCAAATGATATATGGAAGCACTTTAATGCTGTACAAAATGATCGTGTTTATGACTTAGAAGAACTCCTGTTTCCGACAACGGGAACGATTCGAGTTGTAGAGTCGTTAGACGTATTAATGAATATGCTTTATCCAGAAAACTAAGACAATATAGAGGATGTTAACAATGAGAAAAATAGTAATTAGCTTCATTGTGGCTACGACCCTTCTGATTTTTGTGATCTTGAAATCTGCCACAATGGGGAGTTTGGATGTCACTAGTATAGAACTTATTAATGGATTATTGATGGGTGGAAATGAAAAAGTAGAGATCATTAAAGATCTCCGCTTACCGAGAATTATCATCTCTTTATTTGTCGGCGCCTGTTTGGCTGTATCAGGGTTACTGTTACAGGCGGTGATGAGAAATCCATTAGCGGAAGCGGGGATCATTGGGATTTCTTCAGGAGCAAACTTTGTTTCTATTTTCGTACTTTCGTTTTTTCCACATCTGTTTTTTTGGTCGCCGTTACTAGCATTTTTTGGTGGAGCGTTTGCCTGCTTTTTAGTGTATGCATTTTCTTGGAAGTCTGGACTCAGTCCTCTTCGCCTCATATTAATTGGGGTAGCTGTAAATGCAATATTCTCAGGTTTAAATGAATCATTTAATTATCGTGGGAGTTATGCAGTCACAAGCATTACACAAGCGACGACTTCTACGTTATCGATGAAGACGTGGAGTGATGTTGATGTGATGGTTCTTTATGGCTCCATTGGACTTATTCTTTCATTTTTGCTATTTTCTTGGTGTAATCTTTTAGCGCTTCAAGATAAGACAACAAAAAATTTAGGGTTTCGAGTTCATCGTGCACGAATACTTATTTCCATTGTTGCTGTTCATTTAGCGGCTGTTTCAACGGCAATAGCTGGAGTTATAGCATTTGTTGGGTTACTTATTCCACACTCAGCACGTATTTTAGTTGGGAATAACCATAAAGTTCTTATCCCTTTTTCCGCTATTTGTGGAGCCTTACTCATATTGACAGCTGACACTTTAGGAAGAACGATCATTGCACCGAATGAAATTCCAGCTTCAATCATTATGGCAATTATTGGTGGACCCTTTCTAATATTTTTAATAAGAAAGAGTGGAGGTATTTATGGAGATTAAAGATATAGCATTTTCGTATGACAAGAAAGTGAAATTGTTGAAATCAATTAATACATCGGTGGAAAAGGGTGAAATCACAACGATTATTGGCCCAAACGGCAGTGGGAAATCAACATTATTAGGCGTGTTATGCCGACACTTGACTGCCGAAACTGGTCAGGTTGTGCTAGATGGTAAAGATTCCGTTCATTATAAACCGAAGGAATTTGCTAAAAAACTAGCGATCGTTCACCAACAGAATGAAGCTCCATCTGATATGACAGTAGAAAATATCGTTGCTTTTGGACGGCTACCATACAAAAGTATTTTCCAGCAACCGAGAGATGAAGATAGAGAATCAGTAGAATGGGCGCTATCATGTACAAATTTAACCGAAAAAAGAAAATTAACAATAGATAAGTTATCTGGTGGGGAAAAACAACGCGTTTGGATTGCCATGTCATTAGCGCAAAAAACGTCATTATTATTATTAGATGAACCGACGACTTATTTAGATATTTATTATCAATTTGAAGTATTAGAATTTATTAAGGGTTTGAATAAGGCGTACGGATTGACAATTTTAATGGTTCTCCACGATATTAATCAAGCAATAAAGTACAGCGATCAAATAATTGTAATGAAAGACGGAGAAGTCTATATGAAGGGGACGCCGAAGCAAGTAATTACAAAGGAAACAATGAAGCACATTTACGGTGTTGATGTCGTTTTACGAGACGATAAAGATACAGGATTACATATTATCCCGATTGGAATATAAAGGTGGGAAAGAAGATGGATAAAAAGCGACTTAATACTAGTAAGAAAAAAAGCTTCTTCCACAGAATGGTGACATTACTTATTCTTTCGGTCATCCTGTTTTCTACCTATAAAGTAGTTGATATTTTCTATGGATACTACACTAATAGAGAGGTCCTTGCTGAAGCGCAATCGATTTACGATAGTAGCGTACCAGATGAAATTGTCACACATGATAAAAAGCAGATCCGTTCTCAATTTGAAGAATTGCTACAAATTAATCAGGATATTGTCGGATGGATAACGATAGATAATACGAACGTGGACTACCCAGTACTGCAAGCAAAGGATAATGACTATTATTTATTTCGTAATTATAAGAAAGAAGAAACTAGAGCAGGAAGTTTGTTCATGGATTTTCGAAATGATTCTTCAGAGATACCACGAAACACGATAGTGTATGGGCATAATATGAGGGATGGATCAATGTTTGGACAACTAGATAAGTTTTTAGACGAAGAATTTTTTTTGGCTAATCAAACCTTTTACTACGATACATTATATGAAAAATATGATGTCGAGATTATTTCTGTTTATTTAAGTACAACGGATTTTTATTATATCGAAACAGATTTTGATACGGATGATGATTACCTTCACTTTTTGCAAGAGATACAACAGAAATCACAGTTTGATACCGAGAGAAATCTTACAGCGGAAGACAATATTTTAACATTATCAACATGTGATTCTACTTTGGATTCTGAAGAAGGAAGATTAGTTGTCCATGCTAGGATTGTTGAGAGATAGGTATTAAGTAGAGAGGGAGCAGAGGGGCTGTTTCTATCTTAAAACAAAAAAGGCTCTAAGTTGAGAGCCTTTTTGTATGATCTATCTTTTATATCCACCTTCTGAAAGAATAACCTGACCTGTAATCCAATCTGCTTCATCACTCATTAGAAATTTTATCGTTTTTACAACCTCTTTCGGCTCACCAATTCTACCGAAAGGAAACATCGACTTTAATTGTGTTTTTATTTCCTATGTCATCCAGCCAGTATCAGATTCCATGGGTTTATCGCATTGACTGTTATACCTAAAGGCGCTAACTCAGCCGACAATGTAATTGTTAAAGCATCGACGCTCCCTTTATTGTAGCATATGCTAACTCCCCAAGCATGGGCCTTTAAACTGTCCGGAAGAAATATTAACTATTCTACCCGATTTTTTATTAAATCTTACTTGCAAATATACTACTCAATAATGTTGTTCCAGGAACATTTACCAGGTAATGTCTATCTAATATTTCTACAATCAGCCACAAATCCGTCATCAGATATTTGTCCTGCTCGAAATGCTCTTTGTGAATAATTGTCCAGCATCTTCAGAGAAAAACGTGGGAGGTGTGATGGCAATACAGAACGTTTAAGATTTTTCTAGGTGAGTTGAACTATGACAGAATAGATTCTACGTTCATCAGCTTCCTTAATTTTGATAATTAAATGGTCATAATTAAGGCTATTTCCTTGAACAGGAATTCGTTGGAATTCTTCTTGCAGCCAACCACCAATTGTGAAATAAGTCGTATCAGGTAATTCCACATTTGTAAGCCGAGCAAAATCATCAAGAGGATAATCTGCATGAAACTGAAAAGTCGAAGTATCAATTTGTTTAAACCTTTTAACAACATCATCGTGCTCATCATAAATTTCTCCGACAATTTCTTCTAACATATCCTCCATTGTTATTAAACCAGCCGTTCCGCCATACTCATCAATAACGATTGCCATATGTGATTTCACATTTTGCAGTTGTGGTAATAGCGTATGTATTTTCATCGACTCTACAACGAAAATTGGAGTTCTTACTAACTGTTTCAAATTAATTTCTGATTGTTGAATAAAAGCCTTTAAAAAATCCCTTTCAGATAAAACCCCAATGATATTGTCAATATGATCTTCAAACACTGGAATTCTAGAATAACGCTCTCTAAAAAATATATTTTTAATCTTTTCAGCATTGTCATTGATATTGCAAGTAACCATGTTTGTTCGTGGCGTGAAAATTTCTTCCACGACAATGTCATTAAATTCAAATGAACGATGAACAAGCTGTTTTTCATTTTCACCTATGATTCCTTCATCTTCACCGATCTGAACCATCATTTTTAATTCTGTTTCGGTCATGGATGGTGATGTGGTATTTTTATTTACTAATGATCCAACAAATTTTCTTAGTTTGAGAAAAATCCAGTTGACAGGATAAATAATTTTCATTAACAGTAGTAAAATCGCCGAAATTTTTGATGTGAATAATTCAGCATATTCTTTCGCAAATGATTTAGGGAGGATTTCTCCGAAAATAAGAATAAATCCAGTAACAACTATGGTACTAATAATTGCTCCTAAGTTAGCACCAAATAATTGGGCAGCCAGTTGTCCAGATAGAGTTGCTGCAGCAATGTTGACAAGATTATTTCCGACAAGGATTGTCGAAAGGGCCTCGTCAAAATTATTAGTAATATGAAGTGCTTTTTTAGCACCTTTGTCTCCAGCTTCAGTCATTGTCTTTAATCGAATCGCATTTACACTAGAAAAAGCCGTTTCCGATGAAGAAAAAAAGGCAGATAAAATTAAAAGAATTAGTAAAAATAAAAGAACTCTCAAAGAAACATCCATGCTTTTATCACTCCCCATCATTAATTTCTAGCTATTGTCCGTAAATTATTCATAAGGAAGCAAGAGAACCGTCCCCGCGCTTCCTGTTTCCTAATAATGTTAGTTTAGCGGTTTGTTTTAATGGGTACAATAAGATAAATATATATGTTTATAACTTTTGTATAACTTATGCATAACTAATGATTGGAGTCTAACATGAATCTTCCTCAAATTTTAAAAGAACAATTACTATATACCATCGGTCCTGCTCCAAAAGAGATCACTGATATAAACTATGATTCTAGAAAAATAACGAATAATGGCTGTTTTGTTTGTATAAAAGGAGATAATACAGATGGTCATTTATATATAGAAAAGGCAGTGTTACAAGGAGCAGTTCAAATTATTGGGGACAAGCAGGTTGTAATGATTGAGAATGCAAAGCGGTATACTGATGTTCAATTTGTTCTTGTCAGAGAACCTAAAAAAGCGCTTGCGCTTTATTCCTCTTATCTACAAAACCATGCTCATAAAGAGATGTCTTTAATAGGGGTAACGGGTACATATGGTAAGACGACTATTACTGCTTATATTTGGAACTTATTAAATAGTTCAGAAATTAAAACGGGATCTATAGGTACCGCTGGTGTTTGGGATAACAATAGTTCTCTTACTCTCCACAGAAGCACACCTACAACACCAGAATCGTCCGACCTACACGCTCATTTAAGACGAATGAGAAAAAAGGATATTTCTTCAGTAGTAATGGAAACAACATCGATAGGTATTGATCAAGAAAGGCTGTATGGGCTACATTTCGACATTGCAGTGCATTCAAATCTTCATCCAGAACATTTAGATTATCACAGAACGTTTGATAATTATAAGAAAGCGAAATTAAGGTTATTTGAACATGCAAATGTGGCAGTAGTAAATACTGATGATGTGGGTATGAGTAAGGATATTATTTCAACGTTCAAAGGGGAACTTTGGACATACGGCATTCATCATAACGCTACCGTTCAAGCGAAAAATTTGAAACCTACAGAGAACGGTAGTTGCTTTGATTTGCTTATTAAAGATCACCAGTATAATATTTATATACCAGTACTAGGTACACACAACATTTATAATTTCCTTGCTAGCCTTTGTGTATGTCTCGCAAAAGGTTTAGCGATTAAAGAAATTCTGCCACTTCTTCATAAACTTGAAGGTCCGCCAGGGAGACTCGAACTCATTGCTGAGTTCCCTAATCGAAAAATGATATTTGATTTTTCTCACACTCCGTACGCGTTAGATAATTTACTTAAAACAATAAAGCCCATTCCTTACAAACGTTTAATCATTATGATTACTGGAATTGGCATTAGAGAAAAATCTCTTCGGGCACCGATAGCGAAAGCGGTGGAGGGGAGAGCGGATGAGATTGTTGTAACAGCTGATCATCCTGGAAATGAAGATCCATTAGTTATTGTTAACGATGTGATAGCTGGGTTTGAGCTTATGACAGAGAACGTTCATCCCGTATTAAATCGAGGGGAAGCGATTAAGAAAGCAATGGAGCTTACTAAAGAAGGAGACCTGATATTAATAACTGGTCTATGTATGGAAGAATTTCAAATTATTAAAGGGAAGAAAGTTCCATATCATGATTATGATCATGTTAAAGAATTTTTGGACAGTAGCAATTCACAAACATATCTTCAAGAGGTATCTGTTTGTAAGTAAGCCGAGAATTACTTGAATAATCAGCGGAAAGGTTTTTGTTGTTGGGAATAGAAAGATTGACTTCTGAAAAATCCTTAAAATCGATTTATTGATATAAATTCCTAAATACTAACACAAACTTTCAACCGAAAGAACCGTCCCCATGCTTCCGAGGAAGCGCGGGGACGGTTCTCTTGCTTTTATTCGAAAGGATCGACTTGGACAGAGGTTTGTTTCCCGCTCATTTGAATGCCTGTCTTTTTATTGCCAATGTAGCTGATATCTTTTAATAGGTTTTCAATTAGCTGTTTCGACTTCGCACTTTCTTTGCCTTTTACAATGAAAGAAACAGAATCACCAGACTGTAGAATTTGTTCTGCACGTCTTTTTTTCGTTTCATAGTCATGCTCTTCAATATTTGACGTAAGCCGGATCTCTTTCACTTTAGGTTTGCGATTTTTTTTCTTATTATCTTTTTGTTTTTCTTGTTTTACAGCGCCTGAACCAATCAGCTTGCAAGGTGGAGGGGAAGACGTAATCGATGTACATACCAAATCTACCTTGTGTTTTTTCGCCATTGCTAGCGCATCATAAGTTTTGATAATGCCTAGATCTTCTCCGTCGATACCTGTGAGATGAACCTCGTCTGCCCTGATTTTATTGTTTTTAATCATAATGAAAACCTCCAATATTTAGATAGTATATGTCCATTTTTTCGAAATTGGATTTATTAAAATGGCGATTTTGTTTGTTGATTGTTGCGGAACCAGATCACGACAGGAATGAGCAAGAGTGAAAGAACTCCTCCGATAAGTGACAGCATTGAAAAACTAGAGTACGCAACGATTACACCAGATAGTGCCCCGCCTGATGCACCTGCCAAAGCAATGAAGACATCGACAGATCCTTGCGTTTTTGCACGCTTAGATGGATTTGTTGCATCCACGAGAAGCGCCGTACCGCTAATCAAACCAAAGTTCCAACCTAGTCCAAGTAAAGCTAGCGAAATAGTAAGTACTAGCACTGAGTCAGGTGGTGCGACAGCGGCAAGAACTCCTGAAGCTAGCAAAGTAACACCAGCAGCAACTGCCATGGGCATGCGGCCAATCTTGTCAACGAGCATTCCAGTAAGTAGTGAAGGAAGATACATCGCAGCGACATGAATGCTAATGATTAATCCTACGGCACTCAATGCATGTCCATGATGTCCCATATGTACAGGTGTCATCGTCATAATCGCAACCATCACAATTTGCGTAACAATCATCACGGAAGCACCAAGAAATACACCGCGTTTGTTGAATTGCTGAGGTTGAGATGTTTTATCGGAAAGCTCATCAGGAGGATTGCTTTCATTTTTGACATTGACTTTTGCAATGGCTTTTGCAACGATAAACGGATCTGGCCGAAGGAAAATGAGTAGAACCAAACCTGCAAGAATATACGCTGTTGCTGCTAGCATAAACGGGCCTGTTAAAGCAGGGAATCCAATGGACATCGCGAAGTCACCTAAGATACCGACTAAATTCGGACCTGCAACAGCACCAAATGTCGTTGCCATCAATGCAACACTAACTGCGGTTGCTCGTTGCCTAGTATTTGCTAAGTCGGTACCTGCATAACGCGCCTGTAAATTTGACGCAGTACCAGCGCCATAGATTAATAGCGAAGCAAACAGAAGTAGAACACTACCAGTTAATCCAGAAATTACAACACCGATGGCTCCAATTCCTCCTGCCAAAAACCCTGATGATAGTCCTAAACGTCGTCCAAATCGTTGCGACAGTTTTCCGATAAGAAACGCTCCACCAGCAGAACCCAACGTGAACAACGCAACCGGAAGTCCAGCGAAACTATCTGTCCCTAGCATTTCTTGAGCAAGAAGCGCTCCCACGGTGATTCCTGCTGCAAGTCCAGCTCCACCAAAAATTTGTGAAAAAATAACAATTATTAATGTTCGTTTGTATAATTTTTTTTGTTTTTCAGGAGAATGAATGTATTTTCGTAACCATTCAGGTTGCTTTTCTATTGATCTTGATTTGTCAGTATAAGTATCTGTCATTATCAACTCCGCCTCTCAATGAAACTTATATGCCTAATTTTATATGCAACATATCTCAGGAAGCAAGAGAACCGTCCCCGCGCTTCCCCCGTCCGAGTTTCTTAGTGCTGCTTTCGTATTTCAAATAAAAAATAAACATCCATAAATTAGCATAAAAAGTATATAATAAAATGAAAGTATGTAAGCGTTATCTTTAATAGGAGGGGTTATTTTGATTGATACTGAACTTTGCAGAGTCGTTATTGTCGATGATGAAACCCTAATTAGACAAGGGATTAAACATTACTTCGATTGGGAAGAGGAAGGTTTTCTGATTGTTGGTGAAGCATCGAACGGGCAAGAGGCGCTAGATTTGGTTGAATCTGTGACTCCACATATTATTATTACAGATATTGTGATGCCGATTATGGATGGGGAAGAATTAACAAAAATAGTAAAGGAAAAGTATCAAAATATTGAGGTGTTGATCTTAAGTAGCTATGGGGAATTTGATTACGTGCGATCTAGCTTTCAAAGTGGTGTCGTTGATTATATTTTAAAACCAAAACTTGAAGCAGACACATTACTTAAAGCATTAAAAACAGCAGCTAGTAGAGTAACCGGATTAAATATGAAAGAGAAACATGGAAATGTTGATATGTCAGTTGATCGGATTATCGACAAATTAATTTCTGGGTTTGAAGTAAATTTTGATAAGGAAGAGATGAGACAATTTTTGCCTTACAGCAACTATTTTTTATTAGGAATCGATATAAATAACCTAAAGTCTGAGCAAAGTCTACCAATATTAAATGAGATAAAGGAAAAATTCGAATTAGCATCGCAAAACAATCAGTTTCAAACAGTTTTTCATTTCTTTAAATCACATCAGAATACGTTATTTTTCTTAATTAATAGAAACAGTAATGAATTGGACAATATCGTTGTTTATATCTCTAAAGTGATCAAAGCAAATGTTAGCTATGTATTAAGTGATGTTTTTACTGATTTTTCCCATTTAGAGAAGGTTTACAATGAGAGTCTTTCAAAACTGATTAAATGTAGATTTTATTATCCAGAACGGACTGTTATGATACACGAGCAAATGCTAAAGGCTCCAGCAAAGTTGGTACATTTTAATTTGGAACGGTTTACAGAAGAATTGAAACGGGAACGTTTTGAAGCTGCTTTTAGCTATTTAGACAAACATGTTCAGTTAATAACTGAAATACGAAGTATGGATATATTTGAATATAAATCGTTTTTTAACAATATCATTTTCACCATTACGATTCTGCTAAGAAATATGGATTATAATGTAAAGGATTTGGAGAAAAAGAAATATTCCTATATGACATCGATTGATGAGGCGTCGACAGCGAAAGAAGTTGTCTACCAATTGGATCAATTTGTTGATGAATCAAGACATTGTATTTTTAAACAGCAAAGCGAAGCTGAAAATCCCAATATGAAAATGCTTATAGAGTATATTTCGGATCATTATATGGAGCCGATGAGTTTATCAGAAATAGCAAAACATTTTCACTTTAATCCTTCTTATTTATCTAGTTATTTTGCTGCGCATAATAAAGAAGGTTTCATAGAATACTTGAATAAAATTCGAATTGAAGAAGCGATAAAATTGCTTAGATCAAGTTCTTCATCTATTTCTGAGATTAGTGGCATGGTCGGATATTCGGATCACAGTTACTTTTGTAAAGTTTTCAAAAAAATAATTGGATTATCACCAAGCCAGTACAGAAGAAAACAATATAAATGATAGAAAGGAATACATGATGGCATTTATACGAGATAGGATAAAACATAATGGTTTATTTATAAAATTATTCTTCTTCACTTTAATTATAATAGTTGCAGTATCGATAACAATTACACTCACAACGCTTCGAATGTCGGAGCGTCTTTTCATCGACACATTTAGTATTACAAATGAAAAAGTCTTGAATCAAATAACAGGTAACTTCGAGTCATTTAATTATTCCATTGTGAGTGCATCCAATCATCTGCAACAAAACAGTACAATTAGAACAATTCTTACGAGAGAACATACAAATGCTGATTTAATGAATGCTTACTATCATTTAAATAATCATGTCGATTCGATTAAGGCCAATCTTGATACCTATGAGGCAGGAATTATGCTTGTTGGAATGAAGGGAATTAGTTTTTCAACGCAACGTCCATATTGGCAGATGTCTGATGAAGATTGGTCTGAGCATGAAATAACATCTAACACATTAGATGATCCTCGAAGACTTATGTATCAATATTACCGGCCGAGTCAAACGGAAATCGAAGATGAGGAGCAGATAATTATTGCTTCTAAAGCGCTTATGGAACGAATTTCTGGTGAAGTCTATGGTACGGTAAACTTTGCAATGAAAGAGGAGGATTTCAGACAGTTTTACAACAGCTTTACAAGTCCTGGAAATGATGTGTATTTAATGGATATGTCTAGCGTTATTGTATCGAGTAACCGAACAGACTTAATTGGAGAGACAGAAACAGATCTATTTTCATATGTAAAAGAAATTGAAACAGAATCACAAGATTATATAAATAGAGAATTCATGGGGAAGGATCATATTATATTAAGTGAATATCTACCTTTTTTTGATATGTACTTAATCAATACGATTGATAGAGAAGTTGTAACGGAAGGTGTTATTGATAAAAAAGAAATTGCGCTACTTGTAATGGGGATTGTCTTCATCGCATTAATTATTGTTTTTATATTTTCTAGAAAAATAACAAGTTCATTATCAAAGCTTGTGAAACAAATAGGAAATACTCCAAAACATGATTTTCATCAATACGTTTCGGTTACTGGAACGTATGAAACGAGACAAATAGGTAATGCCTTTAATTCAATGTTAGATGAGCTTCATGAATATGTTGAACAACTGATGTTATCACAAAAGCAAAAACGAAATGCTGAATTGGCGACACTGCAACATCAAATTAATCCTCACTTTCTATATAATACACTGACATCGATCAAATTTATGGTACAGCAGGGTGGAAAAGAGGATGCTGCGCATATGATTCATTCGTTTATTTCTTTATTACAAAATACGATTGGTAATGTTAGAGAAACGGTCACAATGAAGCAAGAGATCGAGAATTTAAAAAACTATGTCTTCATAAATCAGAAACGTTATGGCAATCGAATCAAAGTGAATTATTTCGTTGCACCTGAATGCAAGGAGTATCATGTTCCTAAATTGATTTTGCAACCATTTGTAGAAAATGCTTTCTTTCATGGATTCAATCAAAAGCCAGAAGGGTCAATTAATGTGATGGTCTGGAAAGAGGGGGATTGGTTGGTCTGTGAAGTGATGGATAACGGTGATGGAATGGAAGTTTCAAATGACAAGAAATTTCCTGAAAAGAAACAGAAAAAACAACAGTTTTCAGGAATAGGGATACGGAACGTTCATGAACGGATTCAGTTAATCTATGGAGAAGATTATGGTGTAGAAATAAGTAGTAAAATTGGCGAAGGGACTAAGGCTCGTATGACACTCCCAAGCCCTAAAAAACAAAGTGTTCTTTCGGAATAGGTGTTGGAATAATAAAAATCGTTATAGAATCTAAAAAAAGTCTTAGTTAGAGAAAGCTTCTATATTAAAAGATATAGAAATATCACAAAATTGCAAAAATATAATCCTAATGATATGAAGCCTGCAAGTGATATCATGATGATGTAAGAGAAAGCGCTTACAAAAAACTAAAAATAGGGGGAATTAAGAATGAAAAAAATGTGGGTAACATTATTTTTAGTATGCATCATGTTGTTAGCGGCATGTTCTTCAGGAAATGATTCAGATTCGACAAGTGGAGAGGCATCCAATAATGAGAATGACAATGTAAGTGAAAATGATAATGAGGAAGTAAATGATGAAGAAAACAATGAAGAAAATGAAGCTGTTGAAGAAGGCGAGGCAGGTGCAATTACAGTTTGGGCATGGGACCCGAATTTTAACATTAAAGCAATGGATTTAGCAAAAGAAGCTTATGCCTCTGAAAATCCAGATCTTGAGATTAATATTAATGAATTTGCTCAAGATGATATTATTCAAAAATTAAATACGAGCTTAAGCTCAGGTACTACGAGTGGCTTACCGAATATTGTATTAATTGAAGATTATCGGGCGCAAAGTTTTCTTCAGGCTTACCCTGGATCTTTCTATCCATTAACTGGTTCGTTTGAGGTAGATGATTTTGCTGATTATAAAATTTCACCAACAAGTTTAGACGGTGAAAACTATGCACTACCATTTGATACAGGTGTTACAGGATTGTTTGTAAGAACTGATTATTTAGAAGAAGCAGGCTACAGTATTGATGACCTACAAGATATTGATTGGAACGAGTACATTGAGATTGGAAAAGAGGTTAAAGAGGCGACTGGAAATCAGATGCTCACCTTGGATCCAAATGACCTGGGTATCATTCGTTTAATGATACAAACGAGTGGTTCTTGGTACGTTGAAGAGGATGGGACTACTCCTGACCTAGCTAACAACGAAGCGCTTCATGTTGCATTTGAAATATACAAAGAACTTCTCGATGAGGACTTAGCAAGAGTTGTTTCTGACTGGAGCCAATTCTTAGCAGGATTTAATAGTGGTGATGTTGCATCAGTACCTACAGGAAACTGGATTACAGCTTCTGTAAAAGCGGAAGAATCTCAGTCAGGAAACTGGGCGGTAGCACCTCTCCCAACTTTACCTGGTGTGGAAGGTTCTGTGAATGCATCGAACTTAGGTGGGAGTTCTTGGTACGTTCTTGACATCGAAGGGAAAGAAGACGCGGCTGATTTCTTAGCAAAAACTTTTGGATCTAATGTGGATCTATATCAAGACTTCATTACTGAAATAGGAGCTATGGGTACGTATTTACCAGCTTCGGAAGGGGATGCGTATCAAGTTGAAGATGAGTTCTTTGGCGGTCAGACAATCTTGGCTGATTTCGCAGAATGGTATGAGGAAATACCTCAAGTAAACTACGGTTTGCATACGTATGCCATTGAGGACGTTCTCGTGGAAGCGATGCAAAATTATCTTAATGGGCAAGAAGTTGATCAAGTGTTAGAAGACGCTCAACAGAACGCGGAAGCACAAGTAAACTAGCGATCAATATACTACCAATCTTTTTGCAAACTTATAAATGAAGGAGCCTCGAGAACATGCTCGCTTCGCCTTGAACTCAGAAGGGAAACGATCTGACGGGTGCTGACGAGTTGGTCTCGAGCTCTTTTATTTTTAGATAGAAAGGAGTGTCTTCAGGTGGAAACAGCAAAGAACATGGGACAGACTGAATCAGAAAAACCAATCAAGAGCTATCAGCCGAAAAAAACAAGGTTGAATCATCGGGTTAAAAATGGACTTATTGGATGGTCGTTTGTACTCTTATCCGTCTTGTTAATTTCAATCTTTTATTTTTATCCAATGGTTCAAGCTCTAATCTTGTCTTTTCAATCTGGAGCTGGAACAAACCTCGAATATGTTGGAATTGATAACTATATACGCTTATTTAGTGATACGACTTTCTTAACATCTTTAAAAAATACAGTTATATATCTTTTGGTTCAAGTACCTGTCATGATAGTACTCGCTTTAATTATATCCGTGCTTTTGAATGATAAGAAGTTGAAGATGAGAGGTTGGTTTCGAACTGCCATCTTTTTACCGTGTGTGACATCTTTAGTTGCTTATGCCGTCATTTTTAAATATATGTTTGGCACAGATGGCTTGATAAACTTGATGCTGTTGAATTTTTCGATTATTTCTAACCCGATTGGGTGGCTGACAGATCCGTTTTGGGCAAAAATCACGATTATTATTGCAATAACTTGGCGCTGGACAGGATATAATATGATATTTTATCTATCCGCGTTGCAAAACATAGATTATTCGATTTATGAAGCGGCAAAAATTGATGGTGCCTCGGCTTTACAGCAATTTTTCAAAATTACGATTCCTATGCTGAAGCCGATTATATTATTTACATCGATCATTTCGACGATCGGGACCCTGCAGTTGTTTGATGAAGTCATGAATATTACTAGTGGCGGACCGGGGAATGCGACGTTAACAATTTCTCAATACATTTATAACATTTCATTTCAATATACGCCGGACTTTGGGTATGCAGCAACTGTTTCATATGCGATCGTTATTTTAATCGTCTTCTTTTCGATCCTTCAATTTAAAGTGGCAGGTGATAATAATGGCTAAGATGAAACGATTTTTTATATACCTCATCCTATCAATTATTTCGATCGTTTCGATTTTTCCGTTTTTCTGGATGGTTATTAGTGCTACGAACAAGTCAGTCGATGTAACGCAAGGACGATTATTGCCGGGCACGCATTTGTGGGAAAACTTTCAGACGTTACTAGAAACCGTTGACCTTGTTCCTGCCTTGATGAATTCGGCAAAAATATCGATAACGACAACTGTCTTATCTCTTTTTATAGCTTCATTAGCAGGGTATGGCTTTGAAATTTTCCGCAGTAGAGCAAAAGATATTGTCTTTAATATTTTGCTCTTATCGATGATGATTCCATTCGCTGCATTGATGGTCCCGTTATTTCGAATGTTCGGGCAGATTTCTCAAGTGTTTCCTGGAATAGGCATTGATACGATCCCAGCTGTTATCTTCCCAACATTGACAACGGCTTTCTTAATATTTTTCTTTAGGCAAAGCACAAAAATGTTTCCTAGGGAGATGATCGAAGCGGGCAGGATTGACGGTTTAACGGAGTTAGGAGTTTTCCTTCGAATTTACGTACCGACGATGAAGACGACGTATGCAGCAGCGGCAATTATAACGTTTATGCTCAGTTGGAACAATTATTTATGGCCGTTAGTCGTTCTTCAGTCACCAGAGAACCAAACGATTCCATTGCTTATTTCAAACTTAGGATCTAGTTATACTCCTGATTTCGGAGTGATTATGTCAGCAATCGTTATCGCAACGTTACCTACTGCATTAATCTTTTTCTTGATGCAAAAGCACTTTGTTGCAGGAATGATGGGATCGATCAAGTAAAAAAATTAAGAAGCAAAAGAACCGTCCCCGCGCTTCCTAAGAAGCGCGGGGACGGTTCTTCTGCTTCCCAAGCTTACCGACAAACATAGACGTAATCAACTTGATTGAATGACTGCAAAAGCAATTAAATCAAGTAGGAGAAAGGAACCGTCCATTCTCATCAAATTCTAATCTAATGTTAATGTTAGGTTCATTTAAAGCGGGTAATATGTAACTATAGGAAATAGAAAGGAATGATAAATATGAAAAGAATAGTAATAGGATTAACATCTATCTTGCTTTTATCAGCATGTGGAGCAGGTGAAATGAACGAGAATAGTTCCAATACTGGAGCAGAAATCAATACTGGAGCAGAAAATGGTAACAATCAAAATGAATTACCGGAAGATGAGTCGAATAACGATGGCAATGATGAGGACAATGCGGATAATCAGATCTCTGAATCTGAATCGCAAAATGATTCAAGTGAGGAAACAACAATGCAAGGTGATGTGTATGAATTTGATTTACATGTCGAATTTTTAAATGGAGAAGAATGGGAATTTGAATATGAGCGTGATGACGAAGAAGACATGGAGATCGAACGTGATGGAGAAGAGGCAATCCTTGGAGCAGATGCTCGTTTAGAAATTGAAGAAATCTTAACAGAAATTAATATAACAAAGGATCGTCCATTGATGGAAATGAAGGAAGAAGTCTTGTCTGTTCTTGATGTATCAATCGAAGAAGTAGAGGATTTTGATTTAGAAATGAAGTACGATAGTGGAGAAGCGATAGAATTTGACCATGAATCTGGCGGAAACGGAGATTTAGGAAATGTTCGTGAGTTAGATATCGATATCGACTTCTTTAATGGAGATGACTGGAAATATGAGTATGATGCGGATGATCAAGAAGCAGAGATTGAACGAGGAGATGGAATAGAGATCGAAGGTTCAGAAGCATTATCAGAGATTGAAGCATTACTAGGTGAAATTTCTATCACGACGGACCGTTCGATTCAAGAGATGAAGCAAGAAGTTCTACTCGCACTAGATATTGACGAGAGCGATGTGAAAGACTTTGATATTGACGTAGAATATGAAAATGGAGAGACAGTAAAATTCAAGCATGACGTGGAATAGTGAAAAGCAATGGAAGCAGGGGGACGGTTCTCCTGCTTCCATTTTCAATCGATGCAAGAGCTCATTTCTTTCAAGTGAATTCAAATAATGCTATTATAATGGGAAGTTGACAAAGATCGAATTCGACTAGGAGGAAATAAATATGACAAAGAAAATCACCGTGTACTCAGATTTCTTGTGACCATTCTGTTTCATCGGGAAAGTCCCACTTGACCAGGTGGCCAAGGATCATGATATCGAAGTAGAGTGGAAGTCTTTTGAGTTAAGACCAGAGGGAGTAGAGACACCGTCTCACTCACCTGAATATTACGAACAAGCGAAAGCAAATGTGAAACGGATGTCAGAACAATATGGATTAGAAATGAAGTGGAATGATAAAAGCAAGCATTCTCGACACGCATTAGAAGGTGCGAAATTCGCTGAGAAGCAAGGGCTTGATAATGAATACCATGACGCTGTTTTTAAGGCGCACTTTCAACAAGAGAAAACGATCAATGACATCGATACCCTCGTGAAAATTGCTGAGAATATCGGTCTTGACCCACGAGCGTTTAGAACCGCATTAGAATCTCGAGAGTACGAACAACAAGTAGTAAGTGAAATGGAAGAAGCTCAACGCCATGGTGTTACCGCTGTTCCTTGCTTTATTTCAGGAACAAAAGGAGTATTGGGAGCGCAAACCTATAAGTCACTTTTAAAACTAATAGGCGAAGAAGCATAAATAAAAAACGTCTAACAAATGCATGTTCATTTGTTAGATGTTTTTTATTGAATAAAGATTTATTAGATTGGTTTGGGTTGCAACTTTTATAGTGATTTGTGTGAAATAAAATGAGAAGAAATATGCAAGTTAAAATAAATGCATAGTATGGTCTACCGATTTTACTTCAGATAATAGAACAAAACTATTTTTGTCATTATATGTTAAAATCATAAAAGGGATATAGATGAGTCAATTTCATAATGCATTTTCTGAATAAAGTCAGAAGCGCAGAATATCAAGAGTACTCTTTTAAAAAATCGTCACTTTAAAAGCTAGTGTTGATAGTTGAAAACTTGCTCGCTTGCCGCAGGCAATGCTTCAGCTAATCGGGGGAAACCGCCCCGATGGATCTTCAGCTATTGCTTTTCCTGCAGGCGTCTCACAGATTTTCAACATCAACGATCAAAAATTTTGTATACCTTTAAGCAGCTTTCTGTCCTTGGCTTCTCTTTGTTTTCAGTCGTAATCCTGCGAGTTTCATGGCATTGTAAACAAGTGTAGTAAAGTCAAAATGAACTTTCGCTCTTTCTCCTGTTCGGTATCGTATATTGTTTAGTTGAAATAACGTTGGGTAGGTTTTAAATCGTATAAAACATCTATACTTAGTAGGCTCTCTTGTCGTAAAATGGACATAGGAGTCTTCCCTCCAGTCAAATTAGTTTGTTCGCTACTTACTAAATTCGACAGTTGGGGAGGTACTCCTTTTTTTGTCTCTTAAATCTATTGGGCCACAAGGGCTCTGAATTATGAAATTGACTCAGATATAAATGAAAAAAAGTAATTAGATGATGGTAGAGGGAGAAGAAAGGGGCGAAATAAAATGAAGGATGAATTTTATGATAAAAACATCATATTAGAAAATCATCTTGTAAAACTGGTTCCGTTTGATGAGATGTATGATGAGCAATTGAGAAAAATCATTTACGATGAGGAAATATATTATACAGTCGAATGTAAGAGTGAGGAAGAATTTCAAAATTACCTTATTGATACTGCAAATCAAAGAAATTTGCAAAATTCCTATCCTTTTATAGTAATTGATAAAAGAACGAATGAAGTAGCCGGTTCAACAAGGTACGGGAATCTTCAATTTAATAATAAACGATTAGAAATTGGATGGACATGGTATGGTGAGCCTTTTAGAGGAAAAGGTTTAAACAAGGCTTGTAAATTCGAATTATTAAAATACGCCTTTGAAGATATCGGATTTAGAAGAGTTCAATTTAGTGCAGATGTCAGAAATATTCGCTCTCAAAAAGCAATCAAAAAGTTAGGTGCAACAAAAGAAGGTGTTTTTAGAGCCAATTATATAGATGCTTTTGGAGTAAGTAGAGATGATGCATACTTTAGTATTATCCATTCAGAGTGGCACGCAATTAAGCAGTATATTTTTAAAGAATTTATTTGAACAAGGTATTTCCCCAAATTCCTTAGTCAATATCAAGATGACAAAGTAAGGGAATCCTCGCTTTTTTTAAGCATATTTAGTAGTAAAGCTCTACTTTAACTTTATATTTAATCTATATTTTTACACATTTCCTCTCCACGAAGTGAACCTGATAATTTTAATCCTATCTTTTAGATTTATGGTCGTTTTCCCCATGGAAATAGCGTTCCAACAATGGTCACAAATCTTTCATTAGAGATCGCTTCAATAACTCCATAACAAATTTCTTCGTGAGTTAGCCATCTAGAATTATCTTTTTCAATAATGAATCCTAATTGCACTTGTCTATAGAGACAGTTGCTTGGTACAGTTACTTTATTCTTTATATCTTTTAAATTTGAACTGCTACCTAACACATGGAATAATTTCCATGGAAGATTATCAGATGAGAGCTCTTGTGAGATCACAGCTAAAACGTTCTTTCCAACTGAATGTATCCAAGCTACAACTAAATCAACTGGACCGTTTTTTTCTATAGTCATTTTCAGTTGTTCTCTCAATTCACTTTCCTTTATGTAATCTACAAGCAATGGAGTAATACGAACTGATTCTTTTGAAGCACTTATTAATTGTTTCATATGTTCAGGTGTACGTCCAATGACCGATACGTGATAGCCTTCATTCACTAACCATAATGAAACCTTAGATAACATGCCTGTACCACCTATAACTAATGCATGCTTGATAATATCACCTCCTAAAAAGAAAATATTACTTCTAACCATCCATATTTATTTTTAGAATAACTTATTCATTCATATAAGTATATAAATTTGTAATAAAATGCTGTAATAACGGAGTGATTGGTCGATCCTTTCTGTAAATGAGAGATAGGCATCGATTTTTTTCTAAGCTAGGAATATCAAAACAAACCAATTCTTCACGTGCGATTTCATTTTCAATCGCTTTCTTCGATAAAATCGAGCATCCAGTTCCCATGATGACCATTCTTCTGATTGCCTCAATATTTGTTAACTCCATTTTGATGTTAAGTGAAAAATGATTCTCCTCCGCCCACTTATCAACCATTTCTCTCGTTGAACCTCTTTTGTGTAAAATAAGTGGCTCTTTTTGCAGTTTTTCTTCGCTCACCTCTTTTATATTAGAATTCCCACCTTGATTAGGCATAACAAAAACAAGATTATCTTTTACTAGCCGTTTGACATTTACTTGCTCATGTTGAAACCCTTGTTCTGAAATAATTCCTAAATCAATTTCCTTCAGTATAATCAACTCAATTACTTTTGGCGCTGTTTCAATATGTAAGTCGACACGTACTTGAGGGAACTCATTTACAAAAGGTGTTAACACTTTTGGGAGCAAGTAATTTGCTGGTACATTACTCGCACCGATCAATAGCTCTCCTTTATGGAACGATTGGTAATCTTTCATGACTCTATTAGTTTCTGACATTAAACCTAAAATTTCAGTTGCATAATAATTTAACGTCTGACCCGCTGCTGTTAAAACTATTTTTTCTCGTTTCCTCTCATAGAGTTTTACTCCTAAGGAAGTCTCTAATTTTTTCAAATGAAACGAGACAGTAGGCTGTTTAAGCCCTAATATTTCAGCTACTTTTGTGACGTTTCTACTGTCACTATAATGATAAAAGATTTCGAGTTGTTTTAAATTCATCTCGTTCCTCCTGCTCTATTGTACCCATCAATTATAGATAAAATCTATGTCGATATTGATTATACATAGAAAATATTGATGCAATGTTAATTCTAGCTTAATTTTTGCTTAACATTACTGCTTTAAAGTTAGAACTGTAATAAGTATTGAGAGGAGGTTGAGCCTTGAATATTGTGATAACCGCTATTGAAAAGTCATTTGGAAAATTAAAAGCTTTGCATCCGTTTGATTTCACAATACATGCTGGAGAATTTGTTAGTTTACTAGGTCCTTCTGGTTGTGGAAAAACAACCTTGCTACGGATGATAGCTGGTCTAGAAGAACCTGACCAGGGTGAAATTAGCTTTGGGGATCAAGTAGTGTTCTCTAAAAAAGATCATGTTAATAAAGCACCGCAAAAAAGGAATATCGGCATGGTTTTCCAAGACTTCGCGCTTTGGCCGCATATGACCGTATTTGAAAATGTTGCTTACAGCTTAAAGGCAACAGGTAAAAAGCGAGGATTAAAAGAAAAAGTTATCGAAGCGTTAGAAAATGTGCAATTATCCGATCATGCGGAGCGCTATCCTCATCAACTATCAGGAGGGCAGCAACAGCGTGTTGCGATTGCAAGAGCAATTGCCAGTGATCCATCTATTATTCTATTGGATGAACCATTAAGTGCACTCGATGCGTCCTTGCGTGATGAGATGAGAATTCTATTACAGCACTTGGTGAAAAAATTGAATATGACTGCGTTGTATGTCACACATGATCAAAATGAAGCAATGGCGATGTCAGATCGGGTCGTTGTATTGCATGCAGGAGAAAAGATGCAGGCAGCGACACCGGAGGAGGTTTACGCAGAACCGATTAATGATACCGTTGCTTCGTTTGTTGGAAAAGGAAGGTTATTAAATGGGCAATTCAAAACATATAGAAATGTAAGTTATTTGAAAATGAATCACCTCGTTCAATTACCTATACCACAATTAACCGAATCGATTCTTGAAAATGAGTGGATAACAGTGATCATAAGACCGGAACAAATTAAATTGTCAACAAATGAAATCGAGACAGGATTAAAAGGCTTTATTGAAACTGTTAGTTTTTTAGGAGAGCGATATGAAGTGACGTTCAAGATAGATGGGAGTGATGAATCGCTGTTTGCTTATTCACCGAATCGCTTGGAAATTGGAAAAGAAATCTATTTTGAAATCAACACAAGATCGATCCATATTATCCAAACGCAACATCAACAAGGGAGCACGAAACCGACGTTTTCTCAAAAACAAGGAGGAATAAAACATGAAACAGCTTAAAGCTAAAGGATTAGTTATGTCAGGTATATCAATAGCACTATTATTATCAGCATGTGGTCAAGAGTCTGAAGAAGAGGCAGAAGCTAGTGGAAATAATCAAACCGATCAAGCAGAGACAGGGGAGTTGACCATTTATTCATCAGGGCCAGGAGGAATGGCGGAACAATTAGTTGATGCTTTTGAGGAAGAAACGGGTGTGGAAGTGGACATGTTTCAAGGAACGACAGGTGACGTTTTAGGTCGTCTTCAGGCAGAGGAAGATAACCCGATTGCAGATGTAGTTGTTCTTGCATCGCTTCCACCCGCATTGGAGTATAAAGACAGAGGAATGACACTCGCTTATGAGTCCGAGTATGCCGATTCATTACATGACGGTTGGTTTGATGATGACTTTCATTATTATGGGTTTAGTGCTTCCGCATTAGGGTTGAGTTACAATACTGAACTTCTAGAGGATCTACCAGAAGATTGGAGTGACTTAACTGAAGCGCGTTTCTCAGATCAATTAGCTGTCCCAGATCCAACGCAATCAGGAACAGCTAGAGATTTTGTCGCTGCATTTATTAACCAAGAAGGGGACGATGGCTGGGAACTACTTGAGCAATTAGCTGGTAATGGATTGACCCTTGAAGGTGCAAATAATCCAGCACTACAAACAGTTATTACAGGTGCCAATACGATGGTGATGGCAGGAGTCGATTACATGGTTTATAACAATATGGAACAAGGAGAGCCCGTCGATTTGATTTTTCCTGAAAGTGGAACAATGATCACACCTAGACCAGCATTTATTCTTGAAAGTGCTGAAAATATTGATTCCGCTCAGCAATATATTGATTTCATTTTGTCTGATCAAGGGCAAGAAATTGTTGCTGATGCCTATTTATTGCCTTCTCGTGTAGATATACAACCTCATGAAATTCGTGCTGGCGTAGAAGATATTCCGCAACTTGATTTCGAGTGGAGTTACTTGGAAGAACACAATGAAGATATATTAGAACGTTTCTTGGAGATTGTTCGATAAGTCATGAAAATTCGTCGGTTTTCCATGTCATCATTAAATAAAGTGGCGGCTTTTGCCGTATTAGGTATTTTAGTTTTTATCCCACTATTTTTAGTAATCTTACGAAGTGTTTCTCCAGATGGAAGTTTTGCAGGATTTGCACCATTTCGAATCTTACTTGAAGAACAAAATATTGAAATTTTAACGAATTCGATTTTATTAGGCCTAGGGGTTGTAACATTATCGTCGTTGATCTCGGCGCCCCTTGCTTTTTTCATGGCTCGAACAGAACTGGGAAAGCATCGTTGGATTGACATTGTGTTAATCATTCCATTTATGACCCCTCCTTATATCGGTGCGATGGGGTGGATATTATCCATGCAACCAAATGGGTATGCAGAACAACTATTTCCATTTTTAGCACCCGTGACGCCTTTGTTTTTTTCATATTTTGGTATGGTGTTAGTGATGAGTCTCCACCTATTCCCATTTATTTATTTGATTATGAAGAACAACTTGGCGAACATCGGTGGCAGGTTAGAAGAAGCAGGTATTATTCACGGTGGGAGTTTTTATTATCGCATGAAGCGAATCGTTATCCCATTATTTATCTCCGGGTATAGCATGGGGGCACTACTCGTTTTCGTCAAAACGTTAGGGGAATTTGGCACTCCAGTAACTTTGGGGAATCGAATTGGTTACTATGTACTAACATCTGAAATTCACAAACACGCCTCCACGTGGCCGATCGACTTTGGAACAGCAGCAATTTTATCTACGATGCTGTTAAGTGTCAGCATGATGATTTGGTATCTCCAACAATGGTTTGTTAGCCGCAGACACGATAAGGTTGTTTCAGGAAAAGGTCAAACGAAAGCATTTATCCCTTTAGGAAAAAAGAAAGTATTTGCTTGGATATATTTAGTAATTATCCTTGGACTCGCGATTGGTATTCCATATTTTTCTGTTGTCTTAACGGCCTTTCTTAACATTCAAGGAGATGGATTAGCTTTTTCGAATTTAACGTTGAAACATCTGGTCGAACTATTTAGTGGAAGTGGACGAGGAGCATTGTGGAATAGCATTTGGCTAGCTGCAATAGCGGCAACTGTTGCTGTAATTATAGGCATTTGGGTGTCAATTATCATCAAGAAAAAACGAGGTAAAACAGAACAAAGCATTGACTTTTTAAGTCTAGCGCCAAATACGGTACCAGGAATTGTCGTGGTCGTAGGTTTGATCTTATTTTGGAATTCAAGGTGGAACCCGGCACCTGTTTATAATACATGGGTGATGCTTGTATTAACCTATGTCATTTTATATTTACCGTTCACCGTGCAGAATATTAAAGCTATCTATGGCCAGCTAGGTGACTCCCTTTTTCAAGCGGCAAAGATGAGTGGAGCTAGTCAAACGTACATGGTTCGTACAGTATTGATCCCGTTGATACTTCCTGGTATCTTAGCAGGATGGATTATGACATTCACAATTTCAATGCGGGAATTAGTAGGATCTTTGATATTAAGACCGCCGAATATGCATACATCTGCAACATTTATTTACGCAGAATTTGAACAAGGGACGGTTGCACTAGGGATGTCGATGGCACTAGTTTCAGTCGGATTCACGACGATGGTGTTAATCGTTGTCGAGCAAATGAAAAACCGTTCACAAAAATATCGAAGATGAAAACTTATAATAATAGAGGTTGATGTTATGAAAGTCACATTTTTAGGAGGAGCAGGTGAATATGGTCGATCCTGTTTCTTACTACAGTTCGAAAAACAAACAATTTTGATCGATGCTGGCGTCATGAAAAGTGGGATGACTACAGATGAAACGTACCCAATGTTAACGGAAGCGATAGTTAAAAAAATTGACGCCGTTTTTATAACCCATGCACATGAAGATCATGTAGCGGCTTTACCGATGTTAGCTAAATTAGGCTATAAAGGTAACATCTATGCAACAACAGAAACAATTAACCAGGCGATACAAACGATCGAAAAATGGACTGACTTTCAAAAGCAGACCCAGCAAGTCGTCCCATATGAACGTCACCATATAAATGATTTAAGGTTTGTGACGATCACTAAAGATTCCCGAAAAACATGGAACCCGTCACGTGAAATAGACAACCTCGATTACATGTTTGGGATGAGCGGACACACGGTCGGTTCCGTTTGGTATGTATTTCGCTTTCAAAGCAAACATGTATTCTTTTCAGGAGACTATTCCTATGAATCTGACTTACTAATGATCGAAGAACCGCCAAATCTATCGATTGATTTGGCAATATTAGATGGAGCATACGCCGACTCAACTCACTCACAAGCCGACAATTTACACACAATACGTACAACCGTACAAAAAGCGATGCAACAAAAGACGACAGTTATTTTTCAAGGGCCTCTTTCGGGGAAAACGCAAGATTTAATGAAATTCATCGGGGAAGCATTTAAGAAAGAAGTGGCAGTTCGACTAGTTGTTGATCAAGAACTGATGAATCACACAAATGTTTTGATGGGAAATACCGAGTGGCTCCGACCCGAATCAGCGGAAAACATGAAACGTGTTTTATCTGACTTTAGAGTCACAAATGTCGATCAATGGATCGAGATACCAGATCCTTTTATCGGGTTCTGTTCTGAAGAACAAATTATTACTTGGTTGAATCAACAACATCACACACCTGTGACAGTCATCACAACGGGTCCAAAACAAAAAGAAATTATCGCATTATCTCAAAAGCTAGATTCCGTTTCGTATCAACAAGTAAGATATAAAGTGCACCCAAGTTTGTATGAATCGAAACAGATGATAAAAAAGCTTCATCCACAAATAACCGTGTTTACTCACGGATTAAATAAACAAATAAAAGCAATGAGAAAAGCTATTGATAACGTAACAAAGATTAAACTGATGAATACAGGAGATACGATTACTGTTCCGTCCTTTGAGCATAATATTCGAAAAAATAATCAGTGTAATTGAAACTTTACAATACTATCAAACTCTCTTAACAATCATCATTTATAGTATAACTATACCAACAAAATAACAGACTCCAGCTTCATAATGTAGTGATTCCCCCCTTTCATTACATATATATCGGATTTACCAGGCCATCAATGATGGCCTGGCTTTTTTCTGTCAAAACAAACAGAGAGAAAAAGCAGGAAGCGTAGGGACGGTTCTTCTGCTTCCTCTTTGCCTCGTTCAGCAGCAAACCTTTCCGCATATCATCTTACATTTTAAATAACAATATCTCTACGCGTGTCGATATGTGTTATTCTAGGTTTAGTAAAAATGATCGGAAAGGAAACGATACATAAAATGGGAAATAAATCACAATTAACTAAAGAGCAGTCAATGGTATTTTTAGAAATAACGGATATTAAGGAAATTGGCGAAGGCATGCGAGTATGTATAGATTTCGTTGATATTCTAAATCAAAGTGACGGTTTATACGTCGGTAATACTGGACATGGTTATATTAAAGTACTCTCAGAAAACCGTGAATCTGATGGTTATCCTCCACGACCATTTCGAATAAATTGTGGATCTTACCATCAGTATTTACACCAAAATGACCAAACGATGTATTTACACGAAATTGAACCAGGAAGTAAATTAATCGTCACGGATGAGCAAAGCGACAGAAATATCCCTGTAGGTCGAGTCAAAATTGAAAAGAGACCTTTTATAAGAATCGAGTGTAAAAATGGATATTCAATCACTTCTGCAACACTGCAAAAATCAACAAGTGTGCACTTAGTTGAAGAAACCAAAGGTGAAACACCGATTTTAGACTTAAAACTAGGCGACCGTATTGCATGTATCGAAGACACCCCAGGTCGACACCTAGGCGAGAAAATAACGGAAGAAATTATTGAAAAATAGTGATTAAGTCCGTCCGCCTGTTCGGTCTATAGTTTTACGAAAGTTACCTCAGAACTATTTCCATTAGATAGGAGGGCTCTGAGGTTAGTTTTACTTGCTTAAAAGCTAGTGTTATTTTTAAGAAAATCCTGTGTGATAAGTTCCAGAAATAGATACCATGAAAAAGTGGACGTTTATGTACCAGATATTGTTGAGAATGATTAAATGTACCCGGAATTTGGCGTGGACCAATCGTAGCTGAAATTCCTAATCATTACAGAAACGATTTATTACAGTGGTGAGTTAAATTCTAATAGATATTGATTGTGTCATAGCTCTGTCTGGACATTGTCCTTAATTGAAAAACAGAAATTAAGAAAGAAACTTTCCTAAAATAACAGCAGAGGTGATTTTTCATGACTTCGCAATCCACAGGAAAGAATGCTACATCACGAATACGCTTTGGATTTCATTCGAAGGAGAAGGGAGTTCAAGTACTTGCTTACCGCAGAATTTGGTTTTTTACCATTGGACACAGCTAGTACCCGGTAGAGATCCCGAAATTACACCTCTTTTAAAGATAAAATTGATGTGAAAAGAACCTTTTGAAAGCCTGGAATTGAAAAAAGTTCAGAACAATGACTTCGGTCATTTTCTGTGCTTTTTTTACTTCCTTAAAAAATAAAAAGTGGAGTGAGAGGAAGCAGAAGAACCGTCCCTATGCTTCCATATTTAAATTAATTTTATAAAAAAATATAAAAATATTCTACTTAAATATCATAATAGTAAATATTTGTATTTGCACAATGTGTAAGTAATTTTACTGTTTAGAATTATATAAACTCTAAATAAAACTGTTTTATAGAGGTTTTGGAAGCATCTGTGATAGAATATGTCTTTTGTGAAAAATGATAATTTAAAATAATACTAACGTCATATTAATAAAAATATAAAAATATATACATTTTATAAGGATTGACTTTCACTCGAAATATAGTAAATTAATAGACAAGCCGTTGCAACGCTTACATTTAAGATTAATAAAACTTAAAGAAGAGGTGAGAGATGGTGCAAAGATCTAGAAAGTATTTAGCGTTACTATTAACTTTTGCAATGATTTTTAGTGTATTTAATGTCAATCATGGAAGTAGTTTGGCAGCCGAGTCGGAGGATAATCTCCTGACGAATGGTGGATTTGAGACTAACTTTTTTGAAGATGAATCATGGGGTTTTCCTGATGTAGTTTGGGAAAGTGTCTCGATAAATTATTCTGATAATGCGGCTAATGAAGGTAGTCATTCCTTAAATTATTGGATTGACGACAATGGGGAAGATAGTCAATCATTCAACGTAACTCAAACAATTGCAGAACTTCCTGCTGGCAGCTATGAATTAACTGCTAGTTCAATGGGTGGGGCAGATGATGAAGCTGGAAATGTGGAACTATTTGCGGGATCAAACACCGCAGATGTAATAGCGACAACAGGAGATGAAAATTGGGAAAAGCTTAGCCTAGAGTTCGCTGTTGACGAAAACACTTCCGAATTTCAAGTTGGAGCAACAGTAACAGGTGAGCCAGGTGCTTGGGGTTATTTAGATAGCTTTAGCTTAGTAAAACTAGATGATTCTGAACCAGTAGAACCAGATGAACCAACAGAGCCAACAGAACCAGTTGAATCAGAGGGGAATCTCTTGACAAATGGTGGATTTGAGACAGATTTTTATGATGATGGCTCATGGGAAGTTACTGACATAGATTATGAACAGGTTGCGATTAATTCAGCTCATGGAGATGCTTATGAGGGGAGTTATTCTGTTAACTATTTTATTGAGGATGATGCAAGTGAGAGTCAATCCTTTAACTTAACTCAAACAATTGCAGAACTTCCTGCTGGAAGCTACGAATTAACTGCTAGCTCAATGGGTGGTGAAAATAGTGAAGCAGGAAATGTAGAATTATTTGCAGGATCAACTACCGCAGAAGCAGTAGCAACAACTGGTTGGGAAGATTGGCAAACGATTACCCTACAGTTTGTTGTTGACGAAGACGCATCCGAATTTCAAGTAGGAGCAACAGTAACTGGTGAGCCAAGTGCTTGGGGTAATTTAGATAGCTTTCGTTTAGTTTCACGGGATGGTTCAGAGGTGGAAGAGCCTGAGGAAGAACCTGTCGACGAGCCGGAAGTAGAAGTACCTGAACCAATTGAATCTGATATTTTTGTTCAAAGAGTAGATGGACTTGATGAAGATTTTATTAAAGGTGTTGATATTTCTAGTATAATTTCTCTAGAAGAGAGCGGCGTGAATTTTTATAATGAAGATGGACAAGAACAAGATATTTTTAAAACTTTAGCAGATGCGGGAGTTAATTATGTTCGTGCCCGTGTATGGAATGACCCTTATGATGCAGAAGGAAATGGTTATGGTGGTGGAAATAACGATGTCGCTAAAGCAATTAAAATGGGAGAAAGGGCGACTGAAAACGGAATGAAACTGCTAGTAAACTACCATTATTCCGACTTTTGGGCAGACCCGGCTAAACAACAAGCGCCAAAAGCTTGGGAAGGTTTGAGTCTTGAAGAAAAACAAGATGCTTTATATGACTTCACGAAAAGTAGTTTACAAGATATCATAAATGCTGGCGTTGACGTGGGAATGGTCCAGGTAGGAAATGAAACAAATAATGCGGTGGCAGGTGAAAGTGGTTGGGAAAGGATGTCTGCATTATTTAGTGAAGGAAGTAGAGCAGTAAGAGAGATAGACGAAGATATATTAATTGCTTTGCATTTTACGAATCCAGAATCTTCTGGAAGATATGCAACTATTGCGGAAAACTTAGATAACTACGACGTAGATTACGATGTATTTGCTAGTTCTTATTATCCGTTCTGGCATGGGACATTAGATAATTTAACGTCAGTTTTGAAAAATATAGCTGATACGTATGATAAAGAAGTGATGGTTGCAGAAGTATCTTACACGTATACAGATGAAAATGGTGATGGCCATGGAAACACAGCACCGCAAGATTCAGGTCAAACGCTGAATTATCCGATCACGGTTCAAGGTCAAGCTAATGCTGTTAGAGATACATTTGAAGCAGTTGCAAATGTTGGTGATGCAGGAATTGGTGTCTTTTATTGGGAGCCGGCCTGGATTCCAGTAGGTTATGACAAAACGCAAGAAGAAAGAATGCAGATGTGGGAAGAATTCGGATCTGGTTGGGCAACAAGTTATGCAGCAGCATACGATCCAGAAGATGCTGGTGAGTGGTATGGAGGAACTGCAGTAGATAATCAAGCATTGTTTGATTTTCAAGGATATCCATTAGCATCATTAAATGTGTTTAATTATGTCGATACAGGGGCTGTTGCTTCAGAAGTGAAAATCGACCAAGTTAATAATGTGTCTGTAAGTGTTACTCTTGGTGAAGAAATTACTTTACCTGATACGGTTACAGCAATTTTCAATGATCGAAGTGAAGCGGACGTGTCAGTCACATGGGATGACGCAGCACTTCAACAAGCGATAGAATCCGGCGAAGGAACATATCAAATCATTGGTGAGGTTGAAGGAGAACACACTGTAACAGCAAACCTTTCAATTGAATCTGAAAATTTTGTGAAAAATCCAAGTTTTGAAGAAAGTGATACAAGTATGTGGGAGATCACTCGTGGAGCGGATCATGCATCGGTAGTGCAAAATCGTGCGGATTCACGAACAGGTGATTATTCACTACACTTTTACTCAGGTGTCGGAGTTGATTTCAACGTCCAGCAGACGATTACGGACTTAGAACCGGGATATTATAACGTGTCTATGTTCCTTCAAGGTGGGGATGCAGGTGAGTCAGACATGTATCTTCATGCTGAAACCAATGAAGATTACTATAGAGTAGACACTTCAGTAAGAGGTTGGACAGAATGGAACAACCCTACAATAGAAGACGTTCTAATTCTAGATGGAACGATTACGATAGGTGCGAATATCACAGCTAGTCCAGGTGCCTGGGGTACGTTAGATGATTTTTATTTATATCGTGTAGGTGATTATGAATCACCCGAAGAAACGGTAGTAAGTGATATAGTTGAATTAGAATTAGTAGACAACTTGTACAAAACTAAAAAAGATATAAAGACTACTGTTCTAAAAAAAGAAGTACTTGATCAATTAAAAGACGGGTCTTCTTTAGAATTAAAGCGTAACAATGTAAAAATGGTAATTCCAGTCTCGAATTTAAAAACAGATTCAGATATTACTATTAATTTTGGCGATGTTTCAGAATCCATTTCATCCTCTCTACCTGATAGTTTAAGTGAATTATACGACATTACTTTTACTTCAAATGGTGAGAATATTCAATTTGGAACACCAGTAACACTAACTTTTATGGTTGATCCTACAGAGATTTCAAATTGGAATGATTTAAAAGTAGTATTTATAGATAGTGATGGAGTAAAACGAGATCGAATTACTCCTATCTCATACGATAAAGAAACGGGTGAGGTAGTAGCGGAAGTCAGCCATTTCAGTATCTATGGCGTTTTTGAAATTGCTTCTGAAGATGAAATTACTCCAGAGGATCCCGATCCTGAAGTGATTGATAAGAAGGAATTAGAAGATTTAATCGAAAAAGGGAAAGAGATATCTAGTGATGGACTTACTGAATCGTCTTTTGAAGAATTGCAAGCAGCACTTAAAGCAGCAGAAGAGGCGTTAGCATCACTTGATTCAGATGAAAATTTAACAGAAGCTATATTATCCTTGCAAGCGGCAATTGATGCTCTGGAAGTAGTGGATTCAGATACGCCTTCTTCACCAGAAACTCCTAATGGGGAAGAATTTGAAGGAGAAACAATCAACGAGACAGACGAAAAAACCGACCAAGAAACAGATGGAAAGTCTGACGAAGAAGAATCGGGCGGTGAGAAATTACCAGATACTGCAACAAATCAATTTAACTGGTTAATTGCAGGAGCTTTATTACTAGTTATTGGGATAGTTGGTAGTTTCATCATGATCCGTAGAAAGAAAGCTCAATTAAATTAAAATTTATAAAATTAAATCCATTAGCCAGATTAACCGGCTAATGGGTTTTTAATTGTTTTGCTGCATTAATTCAGTCGATCTGAATTAAATAAAAGAAAGAAACTGCGACTTTTCTTCCTGTAAAAATACACCAGGAATCTTTTCTAATTAAAGGAATAAACAAACACTTTATTGAATGTATTATAGAAGACAAATTCCATCCGTGTTTCCATGTTCTTATAAATCACCAAGCTTAGAATTAAAAATAAAGGAAGTGCAAGGTATGAAACTACTTTTCCGATCTTCCATTTTATTATTAGCAGTAACAATATTTTCTGCAAATGTATCAGGCAATTATGAGAATGAAAATACAAGGGAGGTACTTGTAGCTTTAGGTGATTCTATTCCATATGGCTTCAACCTTGGTGATGATAATCTTTCGCCATCTGGATATGCCTATCCATCGCTCATAGGATTAGATGCGGATATTCGAGTCCCAAACCTCACAGTTCCAGGTTGGAAAACAGAAGATATGCTGGCTGCCCTTGAAAGTGATAAATACAGTCAGGCAATTGGAAATGCAGATTATATTACGCTTAATATTGGAAGTAACGATTTGATTGATTCATTATTTTCAGCATGGATATTAACATTAATTGATGATAATAAATCATTTGAGGATTATTTTTATGAAGAAGTAGAAGAGAATGATGTATTTGCTAATATTAAAGGTATAATTTTGAAAATTCGAGATCAAACAGATGCGCCGGTTATTATTTATAATATTTATAACCCGTTCCAGAAAACTAATCCAATCCATGATGTAGCAATCGATGTTCTGCCAGGCATCAACCAGATTTTTAATGAGTATGTTGCAGAGTTAAATGTAACAGAAAAGAATATCCTTCTTGCTGACGCTTATCAAGCATTCGGTACAAATCAAGCAAACTATGTGATTGATGGAGGAAATAACCCAGACATCCATCCAACATTAGCGGGACAGAGAAAGCTTGCAGATATAGGACTTGAAGCATTAGAGACGTATAAACAAAGAGAATTAAGAGGGCACGCGATGGAAAAAGCTATTGTGGTATCTCATACTAACCTCTCCGATTTTTTAAGCAAACCAGAACCACAAAACAGTTACTACGTCCAAATACCAGAATAAAAACGGAAGCAGAGGGACGGTTCTTGTGCTTCCGTTTATTAGTTCGTATCATAAAAAAAGCGGTATTTATTTTATGAAATAAATGGATTGTAGACAATCATCATAGTGCTAGAAACTGCACTCTGAACCTAGTAGGTTATTACCTGGGATTTCACAATTTTTACGGAGAAATAAGGAGTGGTTTATTGATGAATATTGTCATAGCACCTGACTCATACAAAGGAAGCCTTAGTTCGATTCATGTAGGAGAAATAATTAATAAAGGTATCACTCAGGCTATTCCATGCGTAAAAACAACTGTTTTTCCTATGGCAGATGGAGGGGAGGGAACAATGGATGCCTTCCTTTATCGACTGAAGGGAGACATTCATAAGATCACCGCTAAAGACCCACTGCTTCGTAATCGCCAGGCAGAAATGGCGATTGTTAAAGAGGAGAACTTAGCGATTATTGAAAGCGCCGCTATGATCGGTTTACCATTACTGACCGCTGATGAGAAAAATCCAATGAACACATCAAGTTATGGATTGGGACAAGCGATCTTATATGGACTAAATCAAGGAGTACGAAAATTCATTATTGGTCTTGGAGGGAGCGCTACTAACGATGCAGGGTTAGGTATGCTCGAAGCACTAGGGGCCGAATTCCTCCTCTCACGGAATAAACAGATAAATCAAGCCACGGTGAAAGATATGCAATCAATCTTAGAAGTAAAATTAGCATCACTAGATCATCGATTGAAAGACACCACGATCATTATTGCTTCTGACGTTGATAACCCTTTATGTGGCCCAAGGGGAGCATCTGTTGTTTTTGGTCCGCAAAAAGGCGCGACACAAGAAATGGCATTAAAACTAGATCATTCCCTAGAGTACTTTGCATCTCTGTTTGCACATGGAGAGCACCTTAAAAATAGCGAAGGGTCTGGGGCAGCTGGTGGGCTTGGATTTGGTTTATTACTATTAGGGGCTGAACTACAATCAGGTGCTGAAATCATTGCTGATTCACTTCAAATTGAAAAAAGTATTCAGAACTGCGATGTCCTTATTACTGGCGAAGGAAAAACAGACGAGCAAACAATTCACGGAAAAGCACCCGTCTATCTTGCAAAGATTGCAAAGAAATATAACAAACCTGTCATTATCATATCAGGTAGCCTCGCAGAAAATTATCAAACCTTATCCCCGTATTTCGACGCATTTTTCTCAATCATTGAAAGACCGGTGATGGTAGATGAAGCCATGGTGAACACGGAAAAATGGTTGGAACAAACTTCTTATTATGTAGGGTGTTTACTTGCTATAAATTTAAGGAAGGACATAAAGAAGTAAGCAAATATGATAAAGCTTCAAGATAGTTTAAACTAAGTATTAGGAGTTTCCGATCAACTAGATAAATAATTCCGAGTAGGATGTGATGAAATGAAAGTAACGGTATGGAATGAAAATAGGCATGAGCAAACTGACGAAAAGGTTAGAGAGGTGTACCCTGAAGGAATATGAAGTGAGAACGGCTACTTTGGATGAACCGCAGCATGGCCTGACAGATGACGTGTTAGCATCAACAGATGTTCTGCTTTGGTGGGGACATCAGGCTCATGATGAAGTAGAGGATCTCATTGTTGAAAAAGTACATAAGCGAGTGTCGGAAAGGATGGGTTTAATTATCCTCCATTCTGGCCACTTCTCTAAAATTTTCAAAAAGTTAATGGGAACTTCATGTGACTTAAAGTGGCGTGAAGCAGATGAAAAAGAACGACTTTGGGTGGTTGATCCAACACATCTGATTGCAGAAGGTTTGGGTGAGTATATTACGTTGGAAAAAGAAGAAATGTATGGTGAACACTTTGACATTCCAGCACCAGATCAGCTCGTATTTCTAAGTTGGTTCGAAGGGGGAGAAGTGTTCAGAAGTGGCTGTACCTATTTCCGAGGAAATGGAAAAGTTTTTTACTTCCGCCCAGGACATGAAACGTATCCCACCTACTATAACCCGGAAATTCAGCGCGTGATAACTACTGGGATTAAATGGGTGGCGCCAGTGATGGGGGACTATCCCGTTTATGGAAATGCAGAACCTTTAGAAGAGATTAAACAGAAATGAAAATAGGGGACAAGGTAACCGTATCGGTTCTTCTTGCTTCTTTTCACTGTAATAGTGTTTTTGAAACTGAAGATTAAGCTGATACTCTCGCGATATCTACTAATAGACTGTGTTCACATGGCTCGTCAGTTCTTTGTAGTTGTGCTTCGCTAGGATTCATTGTTCATCCACCTTTCTTCTTTTGTATTTATGGTAGACTGCAGTATAATAGACAAAGTTTCACGATCTGGATACAAGGAAGCACAAGAACCGTCCCTGCGCTTCCAGTGATGTGAAATGATAACTGTAGTATAATTATTATAAGAAGGTGGAGATTATCATGAGTAAAATATTCACAGCAGGGAATGACTTACTGGAATTAATGAATTTAATCCTAAAAAGTAAATTTATGTTCATAGCAAAAACAACAGAAAGCAGTTTTTCGTTAATAAATACATTGGATAATGGGCTAGACCTTCAATTTTCAGAAGGTAAATCAATGGATATAAATGAATCCTACTGCCAGCAAATATTTTTTGGTAAGCAAGAACCATTAATTATTAATGATACGACTAACCATCCGTTTACTTGTTTATTACCGCTTACAAAGGATTTAAACATTCATGCTTATATAGGAGTTCCTATTTTTTATCAAAATGGAGAAATGTATGGAACATTATGTGCATTGGATAATAAGGTAAGGAATTTTAATCAAAAAGATATTAACGAGCTTGAAAAGTTCGCAAATCTATACTCTTATGTTCTGGAATTGGAAAGAAAAGTGAAAATGGATTCCCTGACAGAGTTATATAGCAGAAGTTACTTATTTGATTGTTTTGAAGATATCGACGAAGAAGGAACTTTAGTATTGTTGGATTTAGATGGATTTAAAAAAGTGAATGACAAATATGGACATCAAGTAGGGGACAATCTTCTTAAAGAAGTTGCGCTAAAAATTAAAAGAAACCTTGAAACAGATGATGTTGCCTTTCGATTAGGTGGTGATGAATTTGTTTTGATTTATCCTCATTTAACAAACAATAAAAAGATAGAAGGGAAAGTAACTGATCTTTTAAAGAGTTTGGCCAATTGGGATAACTTTAATAATGAAGTAAGTATTTCAGCGAGCATAGGGGTTACGAATTATTCATATTCTCAATCAGATCTTTCATCATTATTAAGGGAAGCAGATATAGCTATGTATCAGGCAAAGAAACTTGGGAAGAATAGATTTTGCTTTACATCTATAGAAGATTAGTCTTATTATGAAGGAACAAATTTAAATTATGCAACGTGGCTATTTGATGGTCCTTGTCCGTAAAAAAACTGCCTCTGAAGACTTAATTCAGAAGCAGTTTTTTACGGCTTTCTTTCTTAATGATACGTTGAAATATATTTTTGGAAAACTTGGAGGAACGCTTATTAACTAAATTGTAACCTCATGCTCAATCCGTAATTTATCTGCTATCAGCGCAATAAATTCTGAATTGGTAGGTTTCGATTTGGACACACTTACTGTGTATCCAAACATTTTGGATATCGCATCAATGTTCCCTCTGCTCCACGCTACTTCTATTGCATGACGAATAGCCCGTTCTACTCTGCTTGCTGTGGTATTAAAGTGCTTTGCTATTTGTGGATAAAGTACCTTCGTAATCGCCCCTAGCAATTCAATATCTTTATACACTTGCATAATTCCCTCTCTTAAGTACATATATCCTTTTATATGAGGTGGAATACCAATCTCTTGAATGATACTTGTAATACTAGCATCAAGGTTCATCAGGTGATTTTCTTTCTTATTGGTAGCCGATATCGAATGACTTCTGATATAAGGTTTCGAATGACCAGATACATCTCGAACTTTGTTCATTAATGTATCCATATCAAATGGTTTTAACAAATAATATGAAGCCCCTAAATCCATCGCCTTTTGCGTAATCGTTTCTTGCTCAAAAGCCGTTAGCATAATAATATTAGGCTTCGTTTTTAATTTTAGTTCATTTAATTTTTCTAAAACGGCGAGTCCATCTAGCCGAGGCATGATAATATCAAGGATAAGGACATCTGGTTGAACATCTTCCACTAATTGCAAACACTCTTGTCCATTAAACGCCTTTCCAACCACATCCATGTCAACTTGAGTTTCAATTATATCTCCAACTAAATCCACCAGTTCCCGATTATCATCTGCAATACATACTCTCAATTTTTCCAACATCATTTTCTCCCCTATCATCATTAGAAATAGTATAGTAAGCCTTTCTCTTTGTCTTATTCGACAGTGAATCATGAATACCTTCTATATTGATGATTTATTTGATATTAACTTTAGATATCTATTGATTAGTCGATAATACTCTATATTTCGACTTAATTCGATTAGATAATTTAAATAAAACGAATATTTGAGAATGTTGGGGTGGGTTGTCAGTATAGAAACCGTAATTCGAACAGGTTGAAGGCTATGAAAAATAAAGAAGCGAGACAATATCTCGCTTCTAAGCCAAGTTATTTATTTCATGGAGGTGATTTTACAATTATTTTTGAACGCCACTCATTTGTTGCTCAGCCATTTGAACTAATCGTTTTGTAATCTCGCCGCCAACAGATCCATTTGAACGAGATGTTGCATCGGCGCTTAATTCAACACCAAATTCTTGTGCTATTTCATACTTCATTTGATCCAAAGCCTGTTGTACACCTGGAACTACTAATTGGTTCGAGCTATTGTTGTTAGCCATTTCTATAACCTCCTTTTCTCTGTAGTAACCCATATCTTGAGTTAAAACAAACAGGAATATGTGCAAAAAAGTTACTTCCATGTTTTACATGATAAAGCTACCATAACTTGTCCCTTAATATCATGTCTGAAAATAAAATTTGATACAGAAAATTTTACCTTTCAATGATGTAAACCTGCAATTAGTTAGAAATTTTATAGAGATAATTTTCTCGAGGTAGGGGAATAGGAAAGACAGTCAGTAGAATATTCGGCACGTTTTTTAAAAATGAAGGCAATACATGAATCACTACACATTACAATTCTACAATACAACAAACTAACTATTGTCCTTAAAGTAAGCTGCAATTGCTTTTTTTAAGTGTCCCTCTTTTTCCTCAAGATAGCTTATCGCTTGAGTGAGTTCTGCTTGTGTGACACTTATGAAAATAGCTACCTTTAAATCATGATTGCTTTTAGTCATTAATTCTTTTGCTTCATCACTTGATATGTTAACAATGTCCATTAAAGTTTGTTCAGCACGCTTTACTAGTTTCTTATTAATCAATTGCATATTCACCATTTCGTTTTGATAAACCTTTCCTAATCGGACCATGGTGGCCGTGGATATCATATTAATTGTGATTTTTTGCGCTGTGCCTGCTTTTAATCTAGTCGATCCTCGAATCACTTCAGGACCTGTGACAATCTCGATCCCACAATCACTTAATTGTAAGAAATAGTATCGGGGTTACAACTGAGTGAGATCGTAGTAGCACCTAACTCTTTTGCATACGTGATTGCTGATACGGAATAAGGGGTTGTACCACTTGCGCTAACACCAATAACGACATCTTTTTCATTGAAAGAATAGCTTCTTAATTCATTTATTACCAGATTTTTATCGTCCTCGTGTTGCTCTAGAGGACGACTCATTGCTTCATTCCCACCGGCAACTAAGCCTATCCATCGGTTCTCCGCAATAGAAAATGTAGGCCCTAATTCGATTGAATCGAGTACACCAATTCTGCCACTTGTCCCTGCACCTACTACAAATACTCGTGCGCCTAATTTCCACTGTTCAACAATCAAATCAACTGCTTCAGCGATATAAGGTAACGCTTGCTTGATAGCATGATGAATAGCTTTATCTTCTTCTAACATGAGAGAGACAATATTGATTGATTCCATTTCATCAATTGCTAAGCTATTTAGGTTGACGGATTCTGTAATATTGGATTTAGACATTTTTCAGCTCCAATTAAAGAGATTAAAATCTTTTTAGATCAATCATGAACTTGTATCTGTCTGCACGATATGATGATCTCACCACTTCAAATACCGTTTGATTTTCTAACCGTGAACTCCGCTCCATAATCATAATTGGCGACTGTTCAGGAATTTCAAGGTATTTAATTTCTTGTTCGTTTGCAATAGATGCTTCAATTACTTGTGTTGCATCAGCAATCTTCATTTGAAGTGTATCTTCTATATATTTATACAACGAATTCTGAACAATTTCATTCGTTAACCCTTGTACTAAATTAACTGAGATATAAGTTCTCTCTAGTGCCATAGGAATTTCTTCAGCTATACGAATTCTTACTACTTCATAGATCTGATCATGTTCTTTGATACCTAATAAATTTGCGAGTTTGAGAGGGGCGGGCATTATATTAAACGAAATTAATTTACTGCTTGCTTTCATTCCTCTAGCATTCATTTCCTCTGAGAAGCTTGTTAACCCTTGAAGATCTTGTTCGATCTTTTTCTCCATAACGAAAGTACCTTTACCTTTTACTCGAAAAAGGAAGCGGTCATTTACAAGGTTTGTCATTGCTTGCCTGACGGTCATCCTACTAATCCCATACATTTCTGAATATTCTCGTTCAGAAGGAAGAACATCACCAGGAATTAATTGGCCACTTTCAATTAATTGCTTAATATATTCTTCTAACTGATGATATATAGGTATAGGGGATTTTTTATCAATCATATTATTTTTCTCCTTCCACTATTCAAAACATCTTTATTATTTATTTTATAGAAGGATTGATGATGGTACAACTGTATTTTGTAGTGCATCATGATCTGCAACAACTGTAACGCTTGGATGGTGATTGAGAATAGAAGCAGGAAAAATCGGATCAATTTCACCATTGATTAATCTCTCTAACGCTTTTCTTTTGTTTTTCCCTGATACTAAAAGTAATATTTCTTTACTTTTCATTATCGTACCGATTCCCATTGTAATTGCTTTTTTTGGTACTTTTTCTACACTTTTAAAATACCTCGCATTTGCTTGGCGGGTAGCATCTGCTAATTGAACGACTTGTGTCGACGTATCAAATGATGTGCCAGGTTCATTGAATCCTATATGACCATTTGTACCGATACCAAGTAGTTGTAAATCAATCCCATCTTTGCTTTGTATCTTGGCTTCGTATGCTTCGCACTCTGCGATTATACCCTTGGCTTTTCCATTAGGGATATGAGTTTGTCTTGTTGGTATATCTATATGATCAAAAAGGTTAGACTGCATATAAAAATGGTAGCTGTTATGATCAGTTGGTTCAATCCCAATGTATTCGTCTAAATTAAATGTACATACGTTTTGGTAAGATGTGTTGTTTTGCTGATGATCTTCTATTAAATACTTGTATGTTTCAATAGGGGTGCCACCAGTTGCTAACCCAAGTGTTAATTCGGAATGATCGCGTATACGTTGAATGATAATATTTGCAACAAGATGGCTCATATCTTTATAATTTTTCGCAGTTATAATTTTCAATTTTCAATTTCCCCCTTTCTGGAAGGCAAGTTGTCCTTGACATATTGTGTGCGTTATATTATTGAACTTATCTAAAACGACAACATCGGCATCTTTCCCAATCGCAAGACTTCCTTTTCGATCATAAACTCCTAATTCTTTCGCTGGATTTGAAGAAGACATATTAATCGCATCTTCTATTGAGCAATTAGTGAATTCGATGATGTTTTTAAATGCATCTCCCATCGTTAATAAGCTCCCAGCTAATGTACCGTCTTTGAGAATGGCTTTCCCATCCTTAACAGATACTTGCTGACCACCTAAATCGTATGTACCATTCTTTAAACATTTTGCTCGCATAGAGTCCGTAATTAACACAAGCCTTTCGGATGTTTTTGAACGAAATGCTAAGTTTACTGCTTCAGGGCTTGTGTGAATTCCGTCGCTAATAATTTCTACCATCAACTCATCTTTCAGCAATGCAGCACCAACTACGCCTATCTCACGATGATGCAGTTCTCTCATTTGGTTATATAAGTGAGTAACATGAGAAAGACCTTTGGCAATAGCGACTTCTACTTGTTCAAATGTTGCATTTGAATGGCCTATTGAAGCAATAATGTTGTTTACTTTTAGATAGTTGATAAGCTGCGTAGCGCCCGGCTGTTCAGGTGCTAATGTCACCAATTTGATATGATTATTAGCCAAGGCTTGCCATTTTTTAAACAGCTCTAGGCTAGGTTCAACGATCTGATTTATTGGTTGAGCTCCGGCTTTTGCTCTGTTCAAAAATGGTCCTTCTAAATGTATCCCGACAATCTCTGCTTGACCTCGTTGTTGGTGATTTTTTATATAATTACTGGCATTACTCAATGCTTTTTCAATACAGTCTTGCTTTTGTGTCATCGTTGTAGCTAAAAAGCTAGTCGTTCCTTCTTTTGCAACAGACGAAGCCATTGTTTGCAAAGCTTCTATTGTTGCATCCATCGTATCCGCACCATTTGCTCCATGTGTGTGAATATCGATCATACCAGGAATAATTTTGTGATTGTCTGGTAGATCTATATGGTGAAATCCATCGAGCGAGGAAAGGTCATTTACATAACCTATATCAGATATAAATCCATTTGAAGTTTTTATATACGCTTTATCAATAATGCGATCTTCTGTATATATCGACGCATTTGTAATTATCAAATTATTTTCTGTCATTGGTTAAGACCACCTCTGTATAAGTACTCATATGAAATAAAAAGGAAATCAGCTTCATGCACATATAATAGCATTAATAAATATAGTTGTCTAGTCCAGTTGAAGATGTAGCTTTTTAAAAAAGGACAGCTTATCCACAAGATAAGCTGTCCTTAAACTCCGCAATCGTTACTTAATCCCTCATCTGGTTAAAAGCTTTTTGAGCGGAATTCATCATATTATTCCCGTTATTATTACGTCCCCTCATGAGTCCGTATGCAGCGGCTCCCACACCTAAGCCAACCATTGACATCATGACAGTATTTCCATTTCCCTTATTTTTTCTTTTCATACCCATCATATGAACACCACCTTTAAATATTTGTAATCGAAAATAGAACCCTGAATGATTCAGTTAATCCCAGCGACGAAGTTTGTAAAAATATTCGAAATGACAAATGATCACTTCAAACATTCATTAGTTTTAGCTTTACTATTTGGATTAAACAAGGTTATCGTTACCAACGAGGTTCCTTTGCTGATTTCTTTGCAGAAAGAATGCTCTTTTTGGTAAACTAGAGGAAGAGAGATGAGGGGAATGACACATGAAGATATATTTATTAGCACTATTTTTACCACCAGTGGCAGTATTTAAGTTGGGAACACGTTCACAAGGTTATCTTAATATTCTACTTACATTACTTTTATGGTCACCGGGAGCGATGCATGCAATCCTAGTTGTTAACGATAAGAAAAATGAAGAGCGAATGGAAAGACAAGAAAAGCGGAAAAATAATAAAAAATAACAGGGACATTGGACGTAAATAAGTATCTAAGGGGAATCTTATGACTTTAGAAGAGCAAAAACAAAACATGTTATCAGCAAAAATGTACAATGATTTAACACCAGAACTAATTAAAGAGCGGGAAAAAACCGTTTTACATACGAATGAATACAATCAAAGCTTCGGAAGACCACAAAATGAAAGAGAAGAAATTTTACGATCTTTCTTAAAAAAAACAGGTAAAAACCCTCATTTCGAATCGTCTTTTCGATGTGAATTTGGCTTTAATATTACGATTGGTGATGATTTCTATGCTAATTTTGATTGCGTCATGTTAGATGGCGGAGAAATTACGATCGGAAACAACGTTTTATTCGGACCTCGTGTTGGAATTTATACGTCTAATCACGCCATTGATCCGAAAGAAAGAGTCGCTGGCGGATGTTATGCAAAGCCGGTGTCCATTGGTAATCATGTGTGGCTAGGGGCAGGCGTGCATATCAATCAAGGCGTATCGATCGGAGATAACACGGTTATTGGGGCAGGAAGTGTCGTGACGAAGAGTATGCCTGCAAATGTGATAGCCGCGGGTGTCCCATGCAAAGTTATTCGAGAAATAACAGTTGACGATCAGACAGGATATGATGAGTGACCCAAATTCCGTATAAGCATAAATATTGACGATAATAAGTAATAAACCTTAGCATAAGGATAATATGTCGGGTGTCGAAACATCCTATTATCTTTATTGTTTAAGGAAGGGAAGTTACATATTATGAAATTAAGTGTGCTAGATCAAGCACCTGTTACTAAAGGAAATACTGCAGCAACTGCTTTAAAAAATGCTGAAGAATTAGCGGTTTTAACAGATGAATTGGGCTACCATCGAATGTGGATGGCAGAGCACCATGGAACAGATGCTTTTGCAAGTTCCGCACCAGAAGTGACAGTAGCTCATTTGGCGGCAAAAACAAAAAAAATCCGGCTTGGTACTGGCGGCGTGATGATGATGCATTATTCGCTGTTAAAATTAGCCGAAGTGTTTAAAACGTTAAGTGCATTTTCTCCTGGAAGGATTGACTTTGGCGTCGGACGTGCTCCGGGAGGCGATAATCATACGATTTATGCCTTATCCGAAGGTCGCCAGCCGATGCTAAATAATATGTATGAGAAATTTGATACAGCTATGAAGTTGATTAGTGATGAAGTACCAGAAGATAGCTTGTATAACAAAACGCAGGCAACTCCTTCACAAATTGTTTTACCAGAAGCTTGGCTATTAGGATCAAGTGGGAACAGTGCTGTTAAAGCTGGGCGTATGGGTGTAGGTTACTCATTTGCACAGTTTTTCAATGGGGAAATGACGAAAGAAATATTAGATAAATACAAAGATAATTTTCAACCAACATCATTAATGGAAAAGCCGCAAATTAATGTGTCGTTTATGGTGACAACTGCTGAAACAAAAGAAGAAGCAGAATTTGAAGCACTCCCGCAAGACATTTCGCGTTTACTTTTAATGAAAGGACAGATAGGCAAACTTATCTCGCCGGAAGAGGCACAAGATTATTCCTTAACAGAAATGGACCGTATGAGGATCAAAGAAAATCGTAAGCTTCATTTAGTCGGATCCGCAAAAGAAGTAGCCACGTTGTTACGCGAAGAACAGGAACAATATGGATTTGATGAAGCGATGATTTGTAGCATTCCCCATACACAAGAGAAACGCTTAAATGTGTACCGCTTATTAGCACGGGAATTATTTTAAGACTAATTAGAGTGAAACACTATACTTTCCTGCCATAATCTTAAAAAATAAAGGCGACATGAACTTGAATTTATCAAGTTCATGTCGTCTTTTGTTGTTTTGAAATAAATCCTTAGGACTTCTTTAATCTTGCTCCATTTCATTGGTTAATGTCACAATCGATTCGTTGGACCAATCGATCATACTGCGCGCCCAATGCTTGCCATTACTTAAAGTGATAAGCCAATAGGTTTTATTTGGTTCATCTTCATATTTTGAATGAATGTTTTTTTCGACCTCTTGGTAGATCTCTAGCAATGACTGCATACGGTTTTTATATGTTTTTAGATGAGCAATGTTCGTATCAACCGCTACACTTCGACCAAAGAAGAGCTTTAAAAGTAACTCATTCTTCCGTTCATTTTGGGGATAATCCACAGGTTCAGATAGCCACGCTACAAGTTTGTCTTTTCCATCTTCCGTAATCGAGTACACTTTTCGATCAGGTTTTCCATCTTGTTCCTCCAGCTCCATTGTTACGAGCCCTTGTTCATATAATAACTTGAAATTCGGATAAATCTGACCATAATTTTCATTCCAAAAATAACCTATACTTTCCTCAATTGTTTTTTTTATATCATAACCTGAATTTGGTCCAAGTGTTAAAAAGCCAAGTAGTGCGTATAAGCTACGATTATCCTTTGCCATTTCCCATCACCTTCTATTTTATAACTTTATATATTTTAATAATATATGTTTTTCTTCGTGATTGTCAAAAAATCTTGATATTTAGAGGGTAATTGGCTAAAAATTCAAATGTTATCCAATTAAATCCTTGATTTTATTATTATAACGCATTAATATATTAATTAAATATATATTTTTTAAATATATAAAAGGAGTGGAAGGAATGACTACGAAGTATGACGTACTTATTGTTGGTGCAGGACTTGGAGGTCTTTTTAGTGGTGCGAGGTTGTCTTCATTGGGATATAAGGTTGCCGTGTTTGAGCAACATAACCGTCCTGGCGGCTATGCGACGAATTATCATCGAAAGGGTCCATTTACATTTGATGTCTCCCTTCATGGAGTTGGAGGTATAGAGGATGGGGGCACTTTTCATCAACTGCTGATAAACACCGGCGTGGAAGATTCCATCGTTCCACTTAAAAAAGATCATCCATACACAGTGATTTGGAACGGTGAGAAAATTCATATTCCCCAAGATGTCAACGAATATCAAACTATGTTAATAGCGATGTTCCCAGATGAAGAGAGGGGTATTAAACTAATGTTTAATGAAATCAATACATTTGAAAAGACAATGTCATTTCTGCAAAACCAATCCATCCCTTCTTGGAAAAAAGCTTTGATGTTCCCTTTTAAGATAGGGAAATATATACAATGGTCAAGCAAAACAACAAAAGAAATTATCGCCAATCATGTTCAAAATGAGCAATTCATTCAATTTTTCACTACATTATGGCCATACTATGGTTTACCCTCAGAAAAACTTTCCGCACTTTATTTTTTTATCCCCTGGATTGGTTTTCACCTCGAAGGGACTTATTACATTAAAGGTGGTGCTCAAGCCCTTTCCGATTCCCTAGCAGAAAAGATCACAAAATCAGGAGGTAAGATAGTTGTAAATACGAACGTGAATGAAATTATCGTTGCTAAGAATAAGGCTGTCGGCTTAAGTACGACAAAAGGAGATTATAAAGCGAACTGGATAATTTCTAATGCAAGTCCCGATGTAACATTCAGAAAGTTAATGAAAAAGAGTCGAAAAGTTGATGAGATGCTAGAAAAAATAGATGGATTAGATATAGGATCATCCCTTACACAACTCTATATAGGACTTAAAGTCCTTCCAAGTCAAGTTGGAATGGAGGACGAAGATATCATCATAGTAGAAGAGATGGATCACCTCAAAGATTACGAAAACATTCAACAGGGAAAATTTGATGCTGTAAACATTGGTATAACAAACTACTCCGCTATGGATGCTAGCTTAAATAAGCAGGATAAAGGCGTCCTTTGCATGACATTTATTGATTTTATCGACAACTGGCCAGCGGATAAAGAAGCTTACGAACAACAAAAGCGCGACGTAACAGCGATGCTCATAAACCGTCTAGAAAACTATTACCCAGGATTAAAGAACGTTATTGAAGTAACCGAACTCGGCACACCATATACGATGGAAAAGTATACAAAGAACCCAAAAGGAGCCGTATACGGTTTCGCGCAAACCGTCGAACAAGCAGGACGAAATCGACTTGCTAACGATACAACCATTGACCACTTATCACTTGTCGGGGCATGGACACAACCTGGAGGAGGATTTCAAGGTGTAGCTACATCAGGGGTGATAGAAGCCAATCGAATCAACAAGAAGATCCGAAAACTGTAAGTGAAATCCAACTTTAAATTATAAGAGGCCGGATAGAAATTGTTATAAATCTACAAAACTTGCAGGAGCGGAACTAATGTAAACTGAACATATAAAAGGTTGACTCAAGAAAGAAACTCTTTTCTTGAGTCAACCTTCAATTTTGTCCATTACATTTTCCTGGAGTGTTCTCATAAATATAAATGGTAATAATCGATAATTATCTTGACTGCTGTTTTCTTTAGCTTTCGAGTCAGATCACATTATAAGATATCCAGCAAAGACTTTAACGATTAATTAATTATTCATAAGATGATTCTAATTTAAACACACGCTTGTTTAGCGCTTCTGATTCAGAGTCTTTATCCTCTAATTTATAGTTAATTTTGCTCTTACCCATGATCAGAACTAAATATTTTTAGTAAACTGCCTTTTTTATCAAGAAAAAACCCAAACGTCTTAATGTATGTTAATCTATGTTAAGTAGGTTGATTTATTTGAGTCGACAATAGTCAGATTGAAATATTTCGAACTATAGAAGATATTAAAATGAATGCGCTATCATAAAATGTATTGGTGAATTTTAAATATGGAAAAATGAAAGGTAGATAAAAGTGAAAAATATTACAGTAGAAAACATCGTGCAAAAATTTTCATTGAAAGTATTGGCTGGGGAAGACCACTTAAACAAAACAATATCGCAATCAAAAGTACATCGACCGGGTCTTGAATTTGTTGGGTATTTTGATTTTTTCCCGACGGAGCGTGTGCAAATATTAGGAACAAAAGAAATTACATATTTACATAAGTTAGATAAAGAAGAACGTGAAACAAGAATTGGGAATATTGTCCATTATCACCCGCCTTGTTTTATCGTAACAGCTGAAGAAGAAGGGCTTACATACTTAACGCACTATTGTATTGAAGAAAAAATCCCACTGTTAATTACAAACAAAAAGGAACCGACTTCAGAATTTATTACAAAGTTAAGTTCTTTTTTGTCAAAAAAATTAGCACCGGAAATTTCAGTTCATGGTGTTTGTCTTAATGTATCTGGCATCGGAATCTTGGTTCGTGGGGATTCAGGAGTAGGAAAAAGCGAAACGGCCCATACATTAATAGGTCGAGGGCATCGTTTAGTTGCTGACGATGTTGTTGTCTTAAAGAAACTCAGTCCAAATACGCTTCTAGGTACTCATGATGAAAAGACAAAGGAATTTCTCGCTCTCCGTAGTATCGGATTGTTGAATGTTGTTCGCCTATACGGGAGAAAAGCATTTCAAGATGAAACACGAATTGCACTCGATATTAATTTGACGAAATGGGAAAAAGATGACTTAAATAACGAGTTGGAACATGAACTACAGTATACAGAGTACAGTGGTGTTCGGATACCTACGATTGAAATACAAGTCCAAGCAGGACGAGATATCGCGGGCTTAATTGAAGCAGCCGTACATAATTGGATTCTAAAAATGCAAGGTTACAGCGCAGCAGAAGAATTCATGAGTAGAATCGAAAACCTAGACCCCGAATAAAGAAGCAGAGGGACGGTTCTTGTGCTTCCATTCACAAGCGACGGAAGCACAAGAACAAACTATTTGTGTCTCACTTTTTATATTGTGTTAATGCCTGTCTTAATGGGATTCTAAGCACTGAACATTGATTTTTTCGAATCGATGATATATTGATTTAGCGATAAAAAAGTACTACCGCTTAACGCTAATTGGATTGAAACAGCTAGTAAAATCACATCTAATTCAAGTCCACCTATAAACCCCTGTGATATTTTCACTGTGAAAATAGCTCCCAACATGACTATTGAAAATAGCACACTAACAACTCTTGTTCCTATCCCAATAACCATAGCAATTCCACCGAAAAACTCAATTACACAAACGACGTATGCTAAAAATCCAGGTAGACCAAGACTAACAAAATAGTCTGCAATGTTACCAAGGCCATTTTGAAATTTATTCAACCCATGAAATAAAAACGTCATCCCTAATACGACTCGAACAATAAACAAACCAACTTCAGTTTTTCTCATCTAAACAACCTCCCTGCTAACGATAAAATCATCTCCATTCTGCACATATCCAACGAAAATATACCAAAAAAGCAAGCGGAGGCATCTCATGCTTCTATTTATAATGAATATTTGGTGAAGAGGTGTCACCAGCGTCGAAATAAAGTTCATTAATCTACATTAATAATTATCTCCAATCAGAGAAACCTACCTACTATAGCTGATTGGAAGGTAGGTAATACAATGAATACAGATTTTTATGCGTTAACAAGCGAACTTCTTATTGGATTTATTGCTTTATTGGTATTAACTAAACTCCTAGGAAAAACGCAGATAACCCAACTAACACCGTTTGATTTTATTTCAGGACTCGTGCTTGGCGAATTAGTTGGAAATGCTATTTATGACAAAGAAATAGGCTTGAATTACGTATTGTATGCGGTATTTGTGTGGGGCACGTTGATCATGATTATTGAGGTGATCACACAGAAATTTAAGAAAAGTAGAGGTATACTAGAAGGTACTCCGTCTATTGTTATTCGAGGAGGCATTATTGACCGTAATCAATTAAAGAAAACAAAACTAGATCTCGATCAATTGCAACATTTATTACGAGACAAAAATGTATTTTCCATGCAAGAAGTCGAGTATGCGATTCTTGAAGCAAATGGGACCGTGAACGTATTGAAAAAAAGCATCTATCAATCCGTTAATAAAAGAGACTTAAATAAACTCCCAACAGATGTGACATTACCAATGACAATCATTACGGATGGTGAATGGGTAGAAGAAAATATTCAACAAACACCTGTATCAAAGGAAAAGTTACAAACTTTTTTAAACGATCAGGGTCTCGATGTCACACACTTATTATTTGCAGAATGGACCAGTGGAGCACCGCTATATGTTCACCTTTATCATCATCCATTCGTTAAACACTTCGACGTAAGTGCCCTTTGAAAAGTAGCAAAGGGGTTCGGCAATCCTAGAAAAGTCTAATTTATTGCGAGTATTACCCACTGTTCTCAGGTTCTAAATCTTCGTAAGGTAACAATTAGTAACAAAAACTAACATGTTTCTGATTGACCAAACATATTATATTATGAAAAGGAATGAACATAGGACGTAGAAATGAGGTTATCAAAAATGGATGATGAAACGAAAAGAACACTTCTGTATGTTCTAGATCAAGTAAAGGAAGATAGTCGGCGAATGCAAGAAAATACAGAGAAGTAGGCATGGAAAAAACGGACCTTCCATGCAATTTATCCACTATCCTTACCAAACTGACAAAACATGAGTTAATGGAATTAGCTCGCTAAAAAAAGCAGAATTGGCAACGGAACTTTCTTTAAGGATTTTGATGGAGAAGCAGAAACTTGTTGATGATCAAAGAAGCAGAAAAGACATCGAGTATCGTCATTTCACAAGAAAACAGCTACTACGAGCTGGGGTCGAAGGTTATATTGAGAAAACTCCAGCTTTAAATAAATTCATAAATTTTCTTCAATATGAGTGAATTTCATAATTTAGAGCCCTTGCGTCCCAAGGAGTTTGAGACACAAAAAAGGAAGTACCTCCCCAAGTCCTGTATAATGGTGGTTGACCAAAACAACCAAAAAGACTGGAGGAAATACTCCCTATGGCCATTATACGACAAACGAGCTTATTTAGCATTCAAGACTTATATGAGATGGAACCTACCCAACGTTATGAATCGATTATTTCAGCGATAGATTTAGATGCGATCCACGATGAAATAACCAAAAAATCCCGACTTGGTGCACCCGTAGAGCTGAATTATGCGGCAATGGTTATTTCTATGTTTGTACGAATCGTTGAGCGCATTCCAACGATGAAGGACTTAATAAAACGTTTGAATGATGACTTTATATTTAAGTTGAATTGTGGTTTTCTTGTGTCTGACAATACTCCCTCTGAAGCTGCCTATTCACGACTTATAACGAAACTGGATGACTCTATTGTTTTAGAGGAATCACAAGAGAAAGTTGTTCTTCAAGCCATGGCGGAAGGCTTTATTATGGATGACACGGTCGCTATTGACGCCACCCATTTTGAAGCACGTGATCAAGCACCACCAAAAGAAGAAAAGCCAAAAGCAGAACCTAACAAGCGTGGGCGCAAACGTAAAGACGAGCGAGAACAATGGCTGATGGAACAAGCAGAAAAGGAAGCAAATCTTCCACTTTTCGAAAAGAAAATAGAAGCTCAGTTGGATGTTCCTTTACATGAGTTACGTTCGGAAGTTCCTCAAGACCCTAAATGGGGTGTAAAGAAGAACAGCGAAGGAAAAAATGTCTTTTGGTACGGCTACAAAGGTCACTTAGCTGTTGGTACATCCAGTCAATACATTTTACAGTCCCTTTTTTCTTCTGGCAGTTTGAATGATGGAAAAGCAGCTATTCCTTTATTAAAGGGAGTGGATGAATGCCTATCCTTGCCTTCTTTGGCCTACCAGACAATGGACGCAGGCTATGACTACGCCCCTATTTATGAACAAGTTCATCGAATGGGAAACCAATCTGTGATTGCTTATAATAAGAAAAATGAAGCAGAACCCATCGGGTTTGATAAACACTTTGCCCCAACCTGTTTTAGGGAACATTCCTATCGTTATGATAGTTTTGATGCCAAGTATGAAACGTTGAAATACACAAGTCCAAAAGAATGTAGCGACTGTCCTTTAGCTAACGAAGGCATTTGCCAAAAGGTTTATAAAGTAAAAATCACGACAGACCTCCGAAAATATACAGCACCAGCACGTGGTTCAAAAGCATGGAAACATCTATCCAAACGCCGCTCAGCAGTAGAACGCGTCAATGCTTATCTAAAGGAATATTATCAACTAGACAATGTACGTTATCGAACGGGAAAACGCGCAAAAGTTCATTTTGACATCGTCACGCTTATTTATAATGCATCAAAATTAGCAAGTGATCGTATCAATTTACTGTTAAATCAGCAACAAGCTGCTTAAAGAAATTTTTAAAAACGACATTATTAAAATTCTGCAGGTCTTTGAATTTTTAAAAAGGTGAATTATGAAATTGATTCATATCATTATGATTTAACAAAAAATGAAGTAGACGACATTTCACAGTCTTGTGTAGGGATTATTGTGATGGGTTCGCCGCCGACAATGATCTTGAACTACTTGCAAAGTATTGTGGAGTTCCCATCAAAGAAATTTGTAGAAGAATTAATGGCAGAGGTAACAAACCTGCAAAATAACACGCATATGTGGATATTGAAAGGACATACACCTAAAGTAGTTTTCGAGGAAGAAAAGAAACATTTACTGCCATTAAGCGAGAAGCATTATAAAACTGACAGACAAGAATCTAATGTGGTAAATATGAGCAATTATAAAAAAATAGGCCGTAACGCCCCATGCTCATGCGGCAGCGGTATAAAATACAAAAAATGTTGCCTAAAAAAATAACAGGAAGCAAAGAAGCGCAGAGACAGTTCCTTTGCTTCCATTTCCAAATAATCACCTATTTATATACAATAATATACTCACTAGTAATGGAAGCTCGCTTAATATCAAGCGAACTAATTTTTTAAAAAGAAAATAAAACTCTCTATGGTTATACTTAATTAATTAAGTGAACTTCATCATGTTTATTTTATCTAAATACGCACAACAGAACATACATTCGAGTGTAATTATATGTATGTTATTAATTGGGAAAATAATATGGAGTTAAAGAACAGCGACATGGAAGTACGAATGAAATTTTATAATGTGCTAGGTTTAAGTATCGCATTGCTAGAAGACGGTCAAGAATTCAACTATTCTAATGCAGGTTTTTGTATCATGCAGCAACTAATAGAAGATGTTACTGGAAAAACGTTTTAACAAGGTGGATGAGCAAATATTTGAACCGAATGAAAAATAGCCATTTTAAAGAAACAATGTTGGAAGTGGATAGAGAAAATTTTTCTTGTGGTCACAACAAAATCGGTGAATTAGTACAAAACAAAATGTTTTTATACCAATTTGCGATAAGCGAAATGTATCGTGGTCAAGGGTTATTAACAAATATGCTAAAAACGATAAATGATTTGCCTATCGTTGCATTATGTCCGACTAATTCCAATTTTAACGAATATTATTATAAATCAAGCTGGCAATAGGAAGAACAAAGTGCAGAATTTAACGTCTGGACTTTTAATGTCATAAAACATTGAAAAAGTCTAAAAGTAGCAACTGACTAATTCAGTTGCTACTTTTTAAGTTAAATTAATGACGAAATGTTTGTTAAAGAAGATGCGATACCGTTTGTGAATGATAGATTTCTCACTATCAATCACCCCCGTTAGAATACATCTACTTCCTTTTTGCAATATGTAGAATTTATCAAATAGATGAACTATCCTTCTCAACAACTTCTCTCATAAGTTTTTCGAATATCTCTTTTTCCTCTTGTGTAAAAGCTTTTGGTCCTTTCGTTCGTTGGCCACTTTTTCTCGCCATTGCACTCAGGTACCTTGAATCGAGAAGCTGATCGATGTTTTCACTCGTATACGCAAACCCAGTATGATGGATTACCCGACATCCTTTGGCTAACCCAAGTGAAGCTAGCCCATAGTCTTGTGTAATGATCATATCGCCACTTCGGGCCATCTGGATAATTTTATAATCGGCAGCCTCTGCTCCCGTATCAACGTATACAGTTTTCACTCCCTCCGGCTCATCAGCAATAGAAAAATGAGCATAACTCTTCACAAGAAACAGAGGAATTCCAGCATCCTTTGCGACAGCTATAGCAATATCCTTAACAGGACATGCATCAGCATCAACGTAAATCTTCATAACCATACCCCACCTCAACCTAGAATGATTCCGAACTTTAACCTTATTGTATTTGATCCGCTAATTTTTATCAAAATTAGAAGCAGAGGGAAGGTTCTTCTGCTTCCTATTTTATGTATATTGAGAACTCTATGGTTGAAAAAACCTATAACACATCAACAGTGATTGTAAGAATTAGCTTTATTATGGTTAAATTAGACATATGTATTTAAGACTGCTTCTAAAACAATTTTAACATGTGTAATAAAACAAATCGTATCGGGAACCAGTTTTACGAGAATATAATGATACAAAGGAGGATATGACTTGCAGCTCGATTATAAGACGTTTTATTTTATTCAAATTATTTGCTTTGGTGTGTCACTTCAATTTAGAGGGCAGACAGATCACAAGGCATTATGTTATCACCCTCTGACAAAAGAATTTATAAGATTTAACGATTCTAGCTTATCTCCAATGCTATAAGTATCCGAAAATACGTTATACAAGCTACTTTCTGAACAAAAGGGGGTACTCATTAAGTAGCCAAAAACTCTGTATCCTAATTAGATTCAGAGTTTTATTATAACATCTATTCACCTAATTTTCTTCCACATATAAACTATCCAGCCACTCCATTTCGCCGACAAGTCTTGAAGGAGAACGATGTCAAACTTATCCTAAAATCAGGCTTGCTAAAGAAGTAGTAAAGGCTTAGGAACATTATTTGATTCCTTGGTATCTTCTAACAAAAGAGAAGGGCATTTTCCTGTGAAGTTGTAAGGAATAAATTGTTCGTAATTATTCGGGAAAATATCCGCATTTAAAAAAGTACTTTGAGCTTTATCGATTCGATCTTTGTTACAATCTTCTTGTGTATTCAAATGTTGAACAATGACATTTCCAATGTACCACCCAAGTTCAGCTCCTGATCGATTGTCTATTGGAAAGTGAACGCCACTATATAAACGCCCATTCGCATCATCCTTTGATATTTTTCTAAGCTTTTTAGCTTCCTTTGGGAAATAGTAACTTAAAATAACTTCTGCACAAGCTGACATCGATGCGTGACCAGATGGATATGATGGGAAATTCGGTGTACAGATCAAAGTTCTGAGGGACTGATCGTATTGATTCGGTCTCGCTACATCCCAAAGGTATTTAAAATGCCAAACGACAACCATCGTATCATTTATAGCACCTTGAACATTGGCTAATATTCGTGCACTGTAGGGAGGATTCACTCCATACGTGTCAATTAAACGATCAATAACAGGACTCCACTGTTTCGTTGGGACACCTGTACCATAGTAAATTGCAATCTTTTTTTGTATAGGAGTAAGATTTTCAAGTGCATGTTGGACTATTGTTAATTCCTTTTCAAAATTAATTGTACGAGGGTTCTTAATCGGAAATCGCAATTTCTTCCCTTTAGGGTCAGTAAAAGCACCATCATTGTCACGCTTAAGGAAAAATAATGACCAAGAACCTGCAAAAGGTGAAACCGGATTTTTCGGTGGATAGGACTCACCAGCAGAAATAGTTTTAGACCATTTTAAATAATCCCTTTTCAATGTCTCCAACCTCCAGTTTTTAATTATTATATGTTAACAACTGCGGCATGGTTCAATAATTGGACAATTTGAAGTAGAAAGAGGAAAAGAGTCGCTTTTTCCATAAAAATATAGTGATTTTCTAAAACTCAAACCCATTTTCATTTATTACTTAAGTGTTTTAGTATAAAATGAGTGTAAATCTATTAATGAAGTAAGGAAATAACTACATCGAAGCTCTACAATAAATAATCGATCTTAGGAGAGTTTTCTATGATAACAATAAAGGAAATTGCGAAATTAGCTAATGTATCAGGTGCTACTGTTTCACGAGTGATAAATAATGCGGAATATGTAAGTGATGAAGTTAGAGAAAAAGTGATGAAAATCGTTGATGAACATCAATATGTTCCTAGCGAACACGCAAAAGCTTTAAGAACAAAACAATCAAAAGTCATAGGGGTTATCTTACCCAAAATTAGTACAGAAACGGCCAGTAGAATAGTAAATGGAATCAATGAAACGCTAGCATCTTCAGGTTATCAGATCATATTAGCGACGAGTGATTTAAACCTATTAAATGAAATTAAATTTCTAAAATTATTTAAAAGTCGTCAAGTCGAAGGAATAATACTAAATGCAACAAATACTAGTACGGAATTGTTAGAGGAAGTAAAAAAATTAACTATTCCTTTTGTTGCAATTGGGCAAAAATTTCCAGACGAATCTTTTGTTACTTATCATAATTATGAAGTCGCGAAAGGACTTACCTCATATCTAATCAATAAAGGACACAAAAAAATAGCATTTATAGGTGTCGATGAAAAAGACGTTGCTGTAGGTTATGAGAGGAAAAAAGGCTACCTTGATACGATGAAAGAATTCTCACTTCCTATTGATGAAAATTGGATAAAAACAGGATCTTTTGACATGACATTTGGTGATGAAGCCATGAAATCTATTATGAATCATTCCTTATCAAAGCCAACAGCTGTCTTTGCAGTGACTGATAGACTCGCTATTGGAGCGATGAGGTATTTAAAGAAAAATAATTATTCCATTCCTAAAGATTTAGCAATTGTCGGCATAGGTGCGTCTGAATTGGGGGAATTTGTGGAACCAAGTTTAACTACTGTCGATTTCAACAATGAAGAAGCAGGAAGAGAAGCAGCTCAATTAATCATTAACAAAATAAAAAATAAAAATATAGAAAATAATAAAATTATCTTAAACTATAGATTAATTGAAAGAGATAGTGTATGATAAAAATACATTGTAATCGATTACAGAAAAACTTAAAGCCCTAATAGCTTTATTTTTTTACACAATATCTGTAATCGATTACTGATATAAAACATTGTTAAATAAGGTTTTTATTTTTAATTATCTGTAATGGATTACAGAGAACAGAAAGGATGGATTATATTGTCAGTTAATTCACAAATTGCAAAAGAACTCATTGAGGCAGTAGGTGGCGAAGAAAACATTAGTTCCGTTGCTCATTGTGCTACGAGGCTTCGAATAATGGTCAAAGATAAGGAAAAGGTTGACCAAGAACGAGTAGAAGATACAGAAAAAGTCAAAGGAGCATTTTATAACTCCGGACAGTACCAGATCATCTTGGGTACTGGAACCGTAAACAAAATTTTTGCGGAAATGGTAAATTTGGGGGCTTCTGAATCTTCTAAAGAAGAACTAAAGGAAGAAGGAAAAAAACAGGGGAGTAAGTTTCAACGGGCGATCCGTACATTCGGAGATGTGTTTGTGCCGATTATTCCAGCGTTAGTTGCCACAGGTTTATTCATGGGTTTAAGAGGATTGGTTATGCAAGAAAGGATCCTAGCGATCTTTGGCATGACGCCAGATGATATTTCAAGTAATTTTTTACTTTTTACTGAAGTTTTAACAGATACGGCCTTTGTCTTTCTACCAGCATTAGTTGCCTGGTCAGCCTTCCGAGTTTTTGGTGGCAGTCCGATTATTGGACTTGTATTAGGCTTGATGCTAGTAAGCCCGGCATTACCAAATGCATGGGATATCGCAGGTGGGGATGCGGAACCGTTAATGTTCTTTGGTATATTGCCTGTTTTGGGCTATCAAGGTTCCGTCCTACCTGCATTTATCGCAGGGCTCATCGGTGCTAAAGTCGAGAAATGGATTAGAAATAAAGTGCCTGAAGCATTGGATTTAATCGTAACACCTTTATTAACACTATTAATTATGATCTCACTCGCTCTCTTTGTGCTAGGTCCAATTCTACAAGGTGTTGAAAATATGATCTTAACAGGTACAGTTACTGTACTTGACTGGCCACTAGGTTTAGCCGGACTTTTAATAGGTTTCTTCAATCAGATTATTGTCATTACAGGTGTGCATCATGTATTTAGCATGATGGAAATTCGACTTTTGGAATCATTTGGCTCTAACCCTTATAATGCGATTATTACAGCATCTGTTGCTGCGCAAGGGGGAGCTGCTTTAGCGGTAGGATTAAAAACAAAGTCAAAGAAATTAAAAGCTTTAGCATTACCTTCTTCCCTATCCGCATTTCTAGGCATTACGGAACCAGCTATCTTTGGTGTAAATCTCCGCTACGGAAAACCTTTTATTATGGGACTAATAGGTGGGGGAGTCGGTGGATTCTTCGCTTCGATCATGAATCTTTCTGGAACCGGGATGGCGATTACAGTGATTCCAGGAACATTACTTTATTTGAATGAACAGCTATTCTTGTACATTCTAGTAAATCTCATTGCCGTTGCTGTTGCGTTTTCATTAACGTGGATGTTTGGCTATAACGACAATGATAAAGTAAAGGCTAAAAAATAAAATGTAACCATGTGGAATGATCCAGGTAATCGGATCATTCCACATGTCACTTTACAACGGAAAGGGTTTTAGTATGAATGGTGATATGCCACAAAACAATCATGATAAAGCAAACGGAAAGCCAGTAGATCGATTTAGACCGAAGTTCCACATGACACCTCCATTTGGATTGATGAATGATCCGAATGGATTTATATACTATGTAGGGAAGTACCACACATTCTATCAATGGAATCCGAATAAAACAGTACATGCGACGAAATATTGGGGACATTTCACTTCAGAAAACTTATTTGAATGGAAGCATGAAAACGCCGTTCTTGCTCCTGAAGATTGGTTTGATTGCAATGGTTGCTATTCAGGCAGTGCAATTGAGCACGAAGGCAATTTAATTGTGTTGTATACTGGAAATGTTTTAAATGAAATCGGAGATAGAGAAACGTATCAGTGTATGGCAATATCAAAAGATGGTATGACATTTGATAAAAAAGGGCCGGTTTTGCATCTCCCAGCAGGATATACAGCACATTTTAGAGACCCTAAAGTCTGGAAGAAAGAAGATACGTGGTATATGGTCGTTGGTGCGCAAAGTGAAACGAAAACAGGAAAAGTTGCTTTATTCAGTTCTACAAATCTAACAGATTGGGAACACCACGGAGCAATTGCTGGATCCCATATGAACGGATTGGGGGATTTTGGCTATATGTGGGAGTGTCCGGATCTCTTTTCGTTAAGTGGAAAAGATGTCTTAATTGTCTCGCCCCAAGGTCTTGAGCCAAAAGGCGATGACTATCATAATTTATTTCAGTCCGGCTATTTCATTGGAGAAATGGATTATCAAACGAAACAGTATTGCCATGGTGATTTTAGAGAGCTCGATAGAGGGTTTGAATTTTATGCTCCCCAGACTACCATTGGTGCGAATGGACAAAGGATATTAATCGCATGGATGGGAATGCCTGATGAAAGTGAAGAACATCATCCAACGATACATGATGGCTGGATTCATGCGATGACACTCCCTAGAGAATTGACGTTATTTGAAGGGAAGTTATATCAAAAACCAGTAAAAGAATTGGAAAAATTAAGAACAAATGAGGTTCACTATGAACACGTTTCTATCTTCAATAATTCACGGGATTTTAAAGGTGTCTCAGGACAATCGATTGAATTGATAATAGATATTTTAACGAATAAGTCTGATGTATTTAGCATGAGAATTTCCAATGCGATTCAAATTGATTTCGATTCAAAAACAAAGATATTCTCTTTAACTAGAAAGAACTTTCAAACTCAATCAGATGAAGTTCGAAAATGTAAATTAGAAGATATTTATTCGTTGAATATATTTATCGACTTATCTACGGTAGAAATATTTATCAATGGAGGAGAAGAGGTATTCAGTTCCCGATTTTTCTCAGAGAAAAATGATGGGGAGATCTTGTTTCACTCTAAAGGAGAAGTATCTCTCAATATTAAAAAATGGGAAATCAGTCAATCTATCTGCTTTTAAACTTCATCTCTCATGGAAAGGCACTCTATTTTCTTAGAGTGCCTTTTACGTATTTTATAAGTAAGAAGTGCGCAAATTTCCGTATCACATCAGGATAGAATTGAAACTATCTAATGTATTTTCAGAGGGCTCTAAAAACAGTTAGGATTTATGTTAATATTATTGTAATAGTTAAAAGAAAATTCCGCGAATTTATCTCTTATTCATGAAAACAGACTAGAACCTTTAGAATTATCAAATAATATAACCTGAGCCAGAAAGGGGATTCTACCACTTTGAACACAAAACTGTTAGATATACTCGCTCAAAAGTATGATAGTGAAGAAGAAGTTGCAACGGAAATTATTAATCTTGAAGCAATCCTCAATCTCCCAAAGGGAACAGAACATTTTGTCAGCGACTTACACGGAGAATATCAATCCTTTCAACATGTTCTAAGAAATGGTTCAGGCAATGTAAAAGAGAAAATCAAAGACCTTTTTATAGACGAATTCTCTGAAAAAGAAATAACGGAATTCGCTACTTTAGTGTATTATCCAGAAGAAAAATTACAGTTAATCAAAAATAGTTTTAATAGTAAGCAAGAACTAAACGAATGGTATTCAGAGATCATTGAACAGATGATAAAGTTGGTATCCTTTGCTTCCTTCAAATATTCTCGCTCGAAATTACGAAAAGCATTGCCGAAACAATTCGTATATATTGTCGAAGAACTCCTCTACAAAACGGAGGAATTTACAAATAAAAAGCAGTATTATTCAAAAATAGTCCAGCAACTCATTTCCCTCGGCCAAGCTGATAAACTCATTATCGGTCTAAGTTATACGACACAACGATTGGTTGTTGACCACCTCCATGTCGTCGGGGATATTTATGATCGCGGACCCGAACCAGACAAAATTATGGATGCTCTCATCAATTATCATTCCGTAGATATTCAATGGGGAAATCATGATGTATTATGGTTAGGTGCCTTTGCGGGATCTAAAGTATGTCTAGCAAATATTATCCGTATCTGCGCAAGGTACGATAACCTTGATATTATTGAAGATGTATATGGCATAAATCTACGACCACTTCTCAATCTCGCGGAGAAATATTATCAGAGCAATCCCGCTTTCATGCCAAAAAGTCAATCACACGATTCCGTATCAGATAACGAATATGATCAAATCACGAAAATTCATCAAGCGATTGCAATAATTCAGTTCAAACTAGAAAGCCCAATTATTAAGAGACGACCATACTTTAATATGTCAGGCAGGCTGTTGCTTGAGAAAGTCGATCACGACAAAAATGAAATAACAATTAAAGGTAAGACATACAAATTAGAAAATACGTGCTTTGCAACAGTTGATCCGATACACCCCGATCAATTATTAGACGAAGAACAGAAAGTTATAGACAAACTGTTATTTTCTGTCCAACATTCAGAAAAGTTAGCCAGACATATGAATTTTCTCATGAAAAAAGGCAATCTTTATTTAAAATATAACGGGAACTTATTAATACATGGCTGCATCCCAATAGATGAGAATGGAAAAATGGAAAAAATGGAGATTGAAAATAAAACTTATGCAGGCCGTGACTTATTTGATATTTTCGAACATTATTTACGCCAATCCTTTGCGAAGCCAGAAGAGACAGACGATCTCGCAACTGATATGGTCTGGTACCTATGGACAGGAGAATATTCCTCCCTCTTTGGTAAAAGAGAAATGACAACCTTTGAAAGGTACTTCATCAAAGACAAACAAGCCCATGAAGAGAGAAAGAACCCATACTACCATTTACGCGAAAAGGAAGAAACCTGCCGCAACATCCTAACAGAATTTGATCTAAATCCAGATCAAGGTCACATCATAAACGGCCACACACCGATCCAAGAAATAAACGGAGAAAATCCAATCAAAGCAAATGGCAAAATGATCGTCATTGATGGAAGCTTCTCCAAAGCATATCAATCATCAACAGGCATAGCCGGATACACTCTCTTATATAATTCTTACGGCATGCAACTCGTCGCCCATCAACATTTCCACTCTAAAGAAGACGTGCTACAACACGGAACAGATGTCTTATCCGTAAAAAGATTAGTAGATAAAGAACTCGTCAGAAAGAAAGTACTAGAAACCAACGTCGGAGAAGAATTATTACAGGAAGTAGCCATGCTAAAAAACCTGATGGAATATCGCTACATGAAATAAAGCACAAACAAAGGTCGAAGCCTTTTCGGGAAAAATCGAGATGAAGACGAATAACCTTGACCAAGCATAGAAAAAGCCTTTTAACCTAGATGTCCTCTAGGATTCAGGGGTCTTTTCTGCTTTTACTTAGATCATTGTTTTGTCCCAAACAGAGCTAATGTTTTTAGATACAAGATTCATGTTGAAATTACTTTACGGGAGTTAGGCTTCCGTAATTCCAATCTTTCCTTTTTATCGATTTACCTATATAATTTGGATAAAACTAACAATAAATCTATTCAAAAATTAAACAAATTGCTTTGAATTGTAGGAGGTAATCGTTTGAATAACCATATTCTGTATATTGAAGATGACGAAGAGGTTGGACAGTTAGTGAAGCAAAACTTGCTCGATTGTGGTTATAAAATGACTTGGTTAAAATCAGGTAATCAATTTGATCAGTATCTAAATGAAGTGGAAATGGTAATTCTTGATATTATGCTTCCAGGGCTGGACGGATTTACCGTTGGACAAAGAATCAAAGAAAAGAATAACAGTATTCCTATATTAATTTTAACTGCTAGAACGGCAATCGAGGATAAACTAAAGGGATTAGAATTTGCTGATGATTATTTAACGAAGCCTTTTCACCCGCAAGAACTGGTAATTAGAGTTGATATTTTGCTTCGAAGATTTGATAAAATAGCTATGAATACAGTTAGTATTGAGCATTTAAAAATTGATCTAAAAGCTAATCAAATTTACAATTCTGAAACGAATCAAGAAATAATGTTAACAGAGAAGCAATATAAAATATTTCATTATTTACTAAGAAACGCAAATCAAATTTTAACAAAAGAACAAATTTATTCGAGTGTTTGGGATCAGCCTTATATTGAAGGTGATAAAACTATAAGTGTACATATACGTTATTTAAGGCAAAAAATTGAGAAAAATCCTCAAGAGCCTAAAATTATTCAAACGATTCGTGGACTGGGTTACAGGGTGAAACTGTGAAACTATCAACGAAATATATTATGATTATTCTATTGTCGATTTTTATTTTCCCGGTGTCATACTTAGGAGTTAATTTTCTCTATTACTCGTTGATTACGCATGTAGGTAACTTTACGTCGGAAGAGTTTTATAATCCTGATGAGATAGAAGAAGAATGGGAAATCATCGTCAATTCCATAGAAGGACGGACAACTAATGATGTTAGTTCCTATTTGAAAAATATAGACGAGTATCCTGAAGCACATGTACGTTGGATAAGTGATGAAGGAGAAGTACTTACCTATATTGGCCAAAATGAAGCTCTAAACGAGAAATGGAACGTTTCAGAAACGATTGACTATATGCGTGCTAATAACCAGAAGAAACAGTATTTCACAACGCTTTCATATTTAGAGGGAAGTGAAAATAGTGGATATGCGATGCTGCAAATACCACAATCATATATGGGCACAGAGTGGGAAGTACTTCGCGAAAGGTATTCATTCGTATGGTTTTTTGCTTTGGGGTTAATCTGGTTTTTGTTTGTATTCATTTCCTGGGTATTTTTCAATAAATTACGAAAAAGACTAGTAAAAATACAAATGAATATGGAAATAAATGAAAATCAATTGATTCCTTCCAAGATGAGTGTGCAAATAAACGATGAAATTGGGCAACTAGAAGATTCGTTTAACAAGATGGTAGATCAATTAAACGAAAGTCATAAAAAAGAAAAAAGTGAAGAAGCGATTCGAAAAAACTTAATTTCTAGTTTATCTCATGATTTAAGGACACCGCTTTCAATTATAAACGGTCACACCCATAAATTAATTCAACTACAGCTCACCGAAGAGGCGAAAAAATCAGTAATTGTGATAAATCAAAAAGTTGATTTCATGGCTGAACTTATTGATAATTTAACCTCCTATACCGTCCTTAGTGAAGGGAAACTCCCGTTAAATAAGCAAACAACAGATGTGGTCGCTGTGGTGAGATCTTCATTCATAGCTTGGTATTCGATATTTGAAGAATTGGAATTTGAAATCGACGTTCAGCTAAACGAACCCATCCACTGGGACATAGATGAAATATGGTTACGAAGAATCCTCGATAATCTGTTTCAAAATGTTCAGCGACATGCCAGAGATGGGAAGTATATATTGATTGAAACGTGTAAAGAGAACGGATTAACTGTATTGAAAATCCACGATCATGGTTCAGGTATGATAAAGAATTCGAAGCGAACTGGAGCAAAGATTGGTTTGTCAATCGTAGAGATGATGTTGAAGCAAATGAATTTGAAAAAAACTGTAACGAATGATTTGAAAGGTACGACAATTACTATTTTTCCAATGGAAGATTAATGTGAAGTATTTTATTATAAAATAAAATGAATTTATGGGCTTATTCAAAGAGTTATTAGTTTCGACTCTTTGGGTAAGTCCTTTTTGTAATTCAGATTCGTTCGAATTGGACAAACGTCATGAATGTATTTTTTAACCTAATTTTAACCTTGAATTAGCATTGGTTTTAACCTTGTCTGTTTACACTTAATACATTGAAATCACTTGAAGGGAAGGTGAGGGGACATGAATACGATAGTACATGTCAAAGATATTAATGTGCAAATAAAAAAGAAACGCGTGATTAACGATGTAAATATCTCCATTAAAAAAGGGAAAATATATGGTCTGTTAGGACCTAATGGTGCCGGTAAAACCACGTTACTTAAAGTAATGTTAGGAGTGTTTCAGCCCAATTCAGGGTCAATCATTTTTGAAGATCAGAATTTATATAACAATCCCGATAAAGAATTAATCCGTTCAATTGGAAGTATTATCGAATTTCCAGGTTTTTACGATAACCTGACGTTAACAGAAAATTTACGTCTTCACATGAGATATTTACAAGAAGATGTATCAGGAGAAAATATACACTCTTTATTAAAAACAGTGGGTCTTTTCAAGCATAAGGATAAACTATTCTCAGAAACTTCGTTAGGCATGAAGCAACGATTAGGTGTAGCTAGAGCGATATCACATCAACCAAAACTTCTGTTGCTAGATGAACCTACAAATGGGTTAGATCCACATGGAATAAAGGAAGTAAGAGAAATGCTAATCAATGAAGTAAATAAAAAAGGAACGACAGTGATTATCTCCAGTCATTTACTTAATGAGATAGAGTTGATGGCAGATGACATTATCTTTATGAATAACGGTGAAATCATTTTTGAAACGATGATGAATGCAAAAGAAGAAACACATTACTTGTATAAGTTAATAACACCTTTTTCATTGAAAAGCGAACAGTTGAAACAGTTGAGCGCTCAAAAGATATATCAAGAAAACGATTTAGTTGAATTGGTGTCTTCCACTCAACCGAGCGAAATGAAAAAATTACTAAATCAGCAGCAACTTCCAATTGTAACATTGGAAGTTTTCGAGCTTTCTTTAGAGGATTTGTATTTGAAGTTGTTGGATGAAAAGAGGGAAGATTATGAAATTACTTCTTAAAAATGAATTAATAAAATTAAAGCGATTGAAAATGGTATATGTCATTTTAATAGTAAGTCTTTTACCATATGTCATCAACACAGGTGGAGCACTCATCGTGTCAGGTGACATGAATGCAGATAAATACTATTATTTTGTATTTAATCAATATGCGATTCTTTTTCCTACGTTAGTTTTTATTTTTACTGGATTTTTTTTCTACACGGAATTTCAAAACAGGACGACGTTAAACTGGATGTCTTACCCATTCGATAATTTTAAATTAATTGGTGCTAAAATGATTGCTGCTTTTATTTTACTGATTGGGACATCAATATTGAACCATTTCATTCATTTAGTCACACTCATTTTAGTATTTAGAAACGAAGCAGAAATGATGATTCCTGCTAAATTTTTCACATCATTCCTCTTCTCGTCTTTAACATTATTGATTATTCCAGTAGCAGCGTTACTGGTGTTTATGACTAGAAATATTCTTAGCGTTGTAATAGCAGGTGTGGCGTTTATTTTCATTACAACGATATTGCTTGGAGCAGATTTTTCGATTGCATTCCCTTTTTCGTTTATTTATCGATTAAGCATCCAATTTTATGATGCATCGATGGGCTATGACAGCATGAACCTTGAAGTATGGGGTTTTATCATCTTATTTGCTTATATCATTATCTCATTATTAGGTCTATATAAATATTCGCGAAATACGAGAATGAATTAACAGTTGCTGATTTGCAATACAAAAATTATAAATGAAAGGGAGATTATTATGGAAAAAGTCATGTTTATCATTGCAATTGCTTCATTAGGAGGAGCACTAGCTGTGTTTGTTGCAAATCTTTTAAATTATGGTTTAAAAGAAGGTGTGATGAATAAAAAACGGAAATCATCAAAATGGGTAGGCGGATTGTTTATAGTATATGTTATTAGCTTTGCGCTATTTATCTTTATTGGCAGCGATTAGAAGCGTAGGTCAAATATAAAATGAACATTGAGTGATGATCATTACTCTTGATGTGTAAACACTAGTAGGTGGGCTATCCGTCCTAATAGGTCATGTTTTACCAACGCCGAAGAGCCTTTGTAATATATTTGTTAAATGTATTTTAATGTATTTACCTTATATTTAATAGATTTCAGTAATTTAAAACTGAGTCAATAGGAAATGAGGAGAAATATATCATGATTAAGGTGCTTTTGGTAAATAATCAAATATGTGTCGTGGAAGGGCTAAAGTTACTATTGGAGAAAAATCAAACAATGTCAGTAGAGATTACGACTGACAGTAGAAATGTTATTGAGAGAATTGATGAAGATGATTCCGATGTTATAATATTTAATCTATTCATGCCATACTTAAATGGTCTTGAGTTATCAAAGCAAGTTTTAAAGAAGTACCCAAATAAAAAAATATTAATATTCATTGAAGGTGATATATCTATACACTTTAATTTGCTAATAGAAACTGGTGTATGTGGATTCATTAGTAAAGAAGCTTCTTATGAATCTTTTGTCAATACTATTGAGTGTGTTGTACGCGGAGAGACAGTAATTCCAACAGTGTTATTTAAGCAACTAAGACGGACGGAGCCAAAAGTTAAACTAAATACAAGAAGTGGTTTACGAGATATTACATTAAGTGAAAAAGAGCAAAGAATTATTTTATCTATTTCTGATGGGTTAACGAACCATGAAATAGCAGAAAAACTTCTAGTTAGTCAACGATCAGTAGAATATACACTAACGGATATTTACAGTAAATTAGAAGTGAGATCTAGAGCTGAAGCTTTGAGTAAGGCTAAAAAGTATGCATTAATTACGTTACAAGAAATCCCTAGCTATTAGTAAGAAAACAGGAAGTTACAAATACATTAAAACAGCTTGATTTTGAAATTTCGAAATCAAGCTGTTTTTGTTGTTTAATGTAATCCACCAATGATTTATTCTTCAATAATTTATGTGAAAAATCGGTAGAATATATCATCACGCAAAAAAATTCGTTATTTACGGTTAAATTTGCGGGAAAACGAAACAACCTTTTCGGAGACATGTTTTTATAATTATAATACTATTAAATTAACATAAAATATAAAATAATGAAAATATTAAAAGGAGGTGATGAAAATGGAAGAGAAACTATATTCAATAGCTGGAGATGTAACACAGGAAATGGAAGAAATCTCCTTGAATTTTGTTAGTGGTGGAGCTGAAGCACAAGGAATATCCCAAGGTAATGATGGAAAATATTGTACGATTACTTGGGAATGTAGCATCTGTCCAACTCATACGTGTTGGTGTTAGAAAGCATTAGGTATATGTTCTTACACATTATAACCAACCTCTTTCGAGTAATAGTAAAGACTAAGTGGGGAGATCCTCCCCACTTCTAACTAAAAGGAGTGATATATATGGATAATATGACAAAGATCTTAAGGTGTGCGGAAAAAAAAGAAGGTAATAGAGAAGTTGCAGCAACTCTGTTAGATCGTAATATCAACATTGTTTATCAGGGTGATATAAAACTCGCACAAGATAGTTTGAAAAATGTATTATCTATCAACTCCCTTGAAAGTGTGCGTCGTCTTTATATTACTAATTTACATAATAATGCTTTTAAACTAAGTGTTTTTCAACATATAAAGCAACAAATTTCACTGCAAGAAATAAATCATCTGAAACGATCAGAGGACATTCTTTTTCATACTTTTGCATTGAAAACCTCGTCTTATTTTATTAAGAAACTCACTTCTTCAAAAGCCTACCAATCAAATAAACACAATATAAAAGATGAATCAAATTTTTTAAATGATGTGTCCAGTCAATTTCAAAAACAAATTTTAAAAATGTCGTATAGAACACTAGTGTTAGATTTAAATGTAAATCGTGAAAATAAAACTTTACAAGGAGACACAAAAGAAGAAAAGTTTCAACATTATAATCAAATCCTATTAAATGATCCTGCTTATTTAAATCGCTTCTTTAATTACTATCCAGGACTGTTGCGAGTAATTGCAAATGAAACAAGAAAATTCAAAAAAAATATTAATGAATTACTAACTAGATACGACCAAGATAAAGAAGATATTTTGCATTCCATTGCGGATAATTTTGAGATGGAGAAAATTGAAACAATAGAGATGGGATTAGGAGACGCGCATTCTGATGGAAGGAAAGTAGCGAAAGTAATATTAGAAAAAACTGTACTAATTTATAAACCTCGTAATCTAAATATTGATATTCTATATCATGAGATTGTTGATTTAATAAATAGAAAAATTAGTAATAGTGAATATAGGATAATTTCTCCGAAAGTAATAAGTAGGAAAGAGTATGGATGGGTTGAATTTATCTATTTTAAAGAATGTAAAAATAATGATGATATAAAAAATTTCTATCGGAGAATTGGTGGACAAATAGCGCTGTTATACGCACTAAATGCTGTAGATTTTCACTCAGAAAATATTATTGCTAACGGTAGTTATCCAGTTTTGGTAGACTTAGAGTCTTTATTCCATATTCCCTATGAGAATTTAAAGATTAAAACAGAAAGCGCGTATGTAAAGGCTGAACAAAAATTAAATTCATCTGTAAGAACCTTAGGGTTACTTCCATTTTTCTTTGGAGATAAAAATGTGGATATTAGTGGGATAGGGCGTAAAGGGGAAGTTCAATCATTTATAAAACTTCCCCAAATAAAAAATCCAAATACGGATTTTATGAAAATTGAAAGAGAATATGTTGACATGGAATCTTCATCGAATCATCCAAAGTGTAACGGGAAATATGTTTATGCGCAAGATTATGTTAGTGAAATTAAGGATGGTTTCACTCAGATATTTGAAGCTATTACTAATTATTCTAATGAAATAATAAAAATTATTAATGATAGGGCAGATTCAGTAATTGTGCGATTTATTCCTAAACCTACTGTTAAGTACTCATCTTTTCTTGAGTTAAGTTTACATCCACGCTTCCTCCATAATGCAATTGATCGAGAAATTTACTTAGCCAAAATTTGGGATGAAATAAAAGCAAATGAGCGATATAAACCATTAGCGAAACACGAATACAAAGATTTGATAAATGATGATATCCCTTATTTTAAATTATCTATTTGTTCTAATGACTTGACTACTTCTAGAAATAAAGAAATAATCAATTACTTTAAAGATTCTCCATTAGAACTAGTACGAAATAAAATTAATGGGTTGAGTCGAGAAGAGTTAGATTTCCAACTCGAAGTGATTGATTTGTCAATGTTATCAACAGGAGATGAGAGACAAAAGGAATTAAAAAAATTTAAAATTAAAAACCCTATTGATTATATTAAACCTTTTCAATCAAAACAATATTTTATAGAAATTGCGGAAAAATTAGCTGATCGTATTTACTCTCAATCTTATAAAGGTACTAATGATGGGAGACCCAATTATTCGTGGCTGAATTCTACTCCAGTAGGAATCGAGGAGATTAAATGGAACCTCACGCCTATGGGAGATACATTGTACGATGGTTTAGCAGGCATGGGGATGACTTATCTTTCTCTATGGATTGTTACTAAAAAGGAAAACTACTTTAAGATAGCGACAGAAATAGTAGAAGATATTAGTGTAAGATTCAAGAATTTAGATTTATCAGGTGATTTGAAAAATAGAATTTCGATAGGAGCATTTTCAGGTGTGTCTTCTATCATTTATGTTCTTATGAATTTCTATATTGTTACAGAACATAAAAAATACAAAGAGCTTTCTTTAGAATTAACCGAAAAAATTATAGATTTAATTGAACAGGACAAAGAATTTGACATTATTGGAGGCTCAGCTGGAGCAATAGCAGTTCTAATAAGTTGTTATAAATGGACCGAAGATGAATCTTTTTTAAAAGCAGCAACTATATGTAGTCAACATATTTTGAATCATGCCATTACCATTAATGAAGATGAAATATCGTGGGTTGGTGTTGCTGAACAACCATTAACCGGTTTTTCTCATGGAAATGCAGGAATTATATATTCTCTTTCTTTAATTAATGACTATTTGAGGGATAGAAGAATTTCAGATGCCATAATAAAAGGAATGAAATACGAGAATAATCAAATGATCAAGGACAATTGGATTGATCGAAGAAAACCCATTGATGAAGTAGCAACATCCGCCTGGTGTCACGGATCACCAGGAATTTTGCTCAGTCGTTTAGGACTTTTACGCTCTCATGAGAAGCAAATTTCTCGGCAAGCTGGAATAGATGTAAACATGGCTAAGGCAAATATATTTTATGATGGATTTGGTAGAGAACACAGTCTATGCCATGGTGATATAGGAAATGCAGCTATTCTTATAGAATATGGACGTGAAACAAAACAATTTGAAGTAATAGAAATTGCTCAAAACTTAATACTAGAGAGTTTGCAAAAAGGAGAGAAAACAGGTTACAAATGTGGTGTAGGTAGAGAAGTTGAAACCCCCAATATGATGGTTGGGATGGCAGGTATTATCTATGGAGTGCTGTTTGCGTGTGACGAGCGAGTGCCGAATATTTTAAGTTTGAAACTCGATAAAATAGTTTAAGCAAAGGGTGCAAATTATGAAATTGTTAAAACAAAAAATACCAGTGATGCTTCAAAAAAGTAATTATGATTGTGGCTTAATCTGTGTTGCTATGGTCATGAGTTGGATTGAAGGCTGTAGAATTGATCCTAGTAAGCTAAAAAAAGATAAAAAACATATTGGACGCGAAGGTACTAATTTACTTTACTTGAAAGAGATGGTTGACATTCACGGATACAGCCTTAAAGCTTATAAAATTCCTAATTTATTGAGGGAAATGGAAGAAAACTCTCTAGAATGTCCATTAATTGTCCATTGGAAAAAAAATCATTTTGTTATCCTTGAAAAAGTAAAAGGTGAAACAATAACAATAATTGATCCAGCTTCGGGAAGAAAAACTATAGTGGCTATTGATTTTGAAAGAGACTATAGCGGAGTTGCTATAAAATTAGAAAAAGAAAATGAAAAAATTGATCTTACCAAATTAAAAAGTGACACTTTAGTAAATAAGATCGGTAAGTATCTATTAAAGGAAAAGAAAATACTTTTATATATTGTACTATTATCATTCATTTTTCAACTATTAAATTTAATTACACCTTTTCTCACACAATATGTTATTGATTCCTTTATGGAAGATAAGCAGACTAATATTAGGTTAGATTTATTAGCTATATTAGGAGGAGTTGTTACATTTCTATTTTTTGGTCTATCAATTTTAAGAATGTTTTGGATCATTAAATTACAAGTATTTATTAACAAGAGTTTAACGAATCAATTTATTAACAAAATATTTTCTTTGCCCATGAAATTTTTTGAAGTAAATGCTTCAGGAGATATTGCAACGAGGATTAATAATATAGCAGTAATAAGAGAAATTATTTCACGACTAGCTTCTACTTTGATTCTAGATATTAGTTTATTAATTGTTTTTTGTGGAGTTATGCTCTATTATTCTCCTCTTTTATCATTACTTGTTTTTATTGGTGCTGGATTACAAATAATTTTTACATTGTATTTGTTACCTAGAATCGAAGTGTTTACAAAACAAGAAGTAAATAGTCAAGCTAATTTCCAAAGTCAGTTAGTTGAAATTCTAAGATCGATGACATTTATAAAAACAGTGGGAGACACAAAATCTATTGAAACTAAAATGAATCAGGTATTTGAGGATCAAATTGGCCATTTTTCAAAAAGAATGAATACATCATCTTTACTAGGTGGTGTGTCTAATTCAATTAATTTGTCTTTACCTTTATTTGTTCTCATTGTTGGTATAGGGATCGGAATACAAAATGGCCTTACAATTGGTGCAATTGTTGCTTTTGCGACAATTGCGGGACGATTTATGACACCTCTAGGGTCAATTATAGGAAGCTTAGAATCTGTCAAAATGGTAGAAGAAATGGTAGACCGTGTTGAATATGTTCTTCAAGAAGATGATGAACAGAATAACGTTGAAAGTAACGCATTCTTTGATCCTGAAATTGATAATATTACTTTCGAACATGTTCATTTTAGCTATGACAATGGAGAGGATATTCTTTCGAATATTAATTTAGTTATACATCCTAAAGAGAAAATATCGTTAATAGGTAAAACTGGAAGTGGTAAATCAACCTTGTTCAAACTGATAGCAGGTCTTTACCCAGCCACTAATGGATCTCTTTACTTTGGTACCCATCACATCGAGAATATTAATTTAATGCAGGTAAGAGAAAACATTGGTTTCATCGTTCAGGACTTGAGCCTATTTAATGAAACAATTTTGAATAATATAAAATATTATAATGAGTCTATATCTGATGAATGCGCGATTCAAGCAGCTAAAGATTCTTGTATTCACGAAGATATTCAGCGACTCCCAATGGGATATCACACTATGATTGGTGAAAATGGTGTAAGTCTTTCAGGAGGGCAACGACAGAGGATTGCTATAGCAAGAGTACTGGCAAAAGAGCCGAAGATTCTTTTAATAGATGAAGGGACGAGCAATCTAGACAAAGCAACAGAAAAAGAAATTTTAGTCAATTTGTATAAAAGAGATATGACAATAGTTTCCATTACACATCGAACAGATTCAATTAGTGATTATGAATCAATCTATGAATTAAAAAAGGGTATGTTATTACAAATAAAATCATCAAATAATAGACAATTAATATGAATTCTTACTATAAATCTAAAAAATATTTACTGAAAGGGGGTGAGAATGATGAAAATGAACAAGGGAATTGAAGAAGTATCTGAAACTGAATTGAAGGACCTTGCTGGTGGTGCAGATGAAGTAAAACCTGCTACTTGGACTGTAACAATCCCAATTTCTGCAGCTATGTGTCCTACAACCCGATGTGCATCTATTGTAAAACCATGTAACGACTAAAGCAGAAGAATACTTAATATCGGGTGTGCTTATTTCACACCCGATTATTTTTTTAGGAGGAGAAAATGAAGGTGAAAGGATTCGTACGAGGAAAAAGTAAAGAAATGACACTATTGGACGTTCAAACAGATCTTGATGTGTTTAATGAAGATGATTTTTTTATCCCCTTTTTTTCTTACTTTGTTTCTAAATTAAAAAAACGAATCAATAGAGAATTAAACATGGTTTCCAATGAAATGCTTCAAAAACAAACTATCTTAGGGTCGATCTTGAGAAACTATAAAGATAAAATAGTTGAGATAAGTTCAAAAGTTATAATATATGAATTCCATCAAACATTTGATAAATATGATGCTTTTGATAACTCAAAATATTATCATATTTTTAATGACAGGCTAACTGAGACCGACTACATTCAGAATATCCTATTAAAATATCCTGTATTAAAACAACTGATTGATTCTATTGAGGAAAATTATCTCTTTAACCATATAAAAATAATTTTAAGTTACCAGGCAGACAGTCAACTAATTGAAAAAAAATTAGGTTATGAATTAGGGGATTTAGTAGCAATAACAATAGACATGGGAGATACACATTGTGATGGTAAATCTGTTGCGTTTGTTACGTGTGAAAAAGGTGAAATTGTATATAAACCAAGATCCTTAACAGCAGATTGTATTTATGAGAGTATTCTTTTATTATTTAATGAAAAATGCTCCACTGAGTTGAAGGCAGCGAAAACTATAGACAATGGCGATTATGGTTGGCAAGAATGTATAAAGCCATTACCTCTTGAACGGAAATGTGAAGGGCCAGGATTTTATAAGGAGTTAGGAATGCATCTTGGATTTGTATATATGTTTCATGGGTCCGATTTTCATTACGAAAATATTATTGCGAATGGGAAACATCCAATTTTAATTGACCTAGAGACATTATTCCAACCAAATCTTAGTTTCCAACAAGGTGCTGGAAAAAATCAACCTAAACATTTTTTGGATGCATTAAACCGTACTGTTTATAAATCACTTTTCTTAAATCACACTACGTATCCAGAAGAAGCTAATATGATGAGTTTATATGCTCTTTCAAATGTAGAGGGACAATCGTACGATAAAGAAAAAGTACTAAATGAAAAGACAGACTTTCTTTCAATTAAAAAAGTAAGTTCAAAAATGAAAAGAGGATCGAACTTACCCGTTTATAACAAAGAAATTTTGCGGATCCATGGTTTTGAAAAAGACTTTATTGAAGGTTTTGAGTATGTATACAAATTTTTTAAGGTTAATTATCAAAAGGTAATTAATGAAATGAATGGATTTCCAGATTTTCCTGTGAGAATAGTTATGAGGCCAACTTATATTTATTCATGTTTTTTAGAATCTTTACTACACCCAAAGTATCTAGAATTATCTTCAGAAAGAGAAAGAATACTTTCTTTTTTTAGTGATTCCTACAGAGAATTTCATGCTTTTAGAGAACTTGTACCACATGAAATTGAAGATCTATACAAAGGGGATATACCATATTTTTATTCATTCTTTCAGGGAATAGAATTGTATAATAGTAAAAATGAAATTATTGATTGTAAGTTGTTGGATAAAAGCCCAATAGAAGAAATAAAAGATCGTATTTCAAACCTTTCAAATAAAGATCTAACTTATCAAATTAATTTAATTAATATGTCATTATCAGCATCAAATACTAATAATGATAGTTTTGTAAAAACAGAAATTTCTTCGCAGTATAAAAATTCATTACTAGTTAAAGATATGAATGATCTAATTATAAAAGAAAGTGAGAAAATTTATAGTGAACGTTTGCATTATGGCCATAATGTTCAGTGGATTTCATTATCAATCAGCCCAGTTGGACAAATGGTTTCTGGCCCATTAAGTTACGGATTATATGATGGTCTTGCAGGCATTGTATTATATTTAGCAACTTACTTTTATTATGAATCTGATGAAGTTCCTTATAATGAAATTACCTATATGAAACAGTCCATTGAGAATCTAGTAGATAATAGTACCTTGAAAAATAGTTTTTCCGCTTTTTATGGTCTGGGATCGTATGTATACTATACAGAAAAACTAAGAGAATTAAATATGATTACTTTGGAAGATGCTTTAGTAATTTATGATGACTTTTGCAACAAAATAGTTAAAAACCTTGAGAGTATGCAAACGGTAGATTTCATTGGTGGACTTGCGGGAGTTTTAAAAGTGCTTACTATGCTTTATAAAAGGCATGGATTGTTAATAATAAAGCAGACAGCTTATTTAGTCTATCAGTCATTAATTAAAAAAAGTAATATGCAAAATAATGATATATTTTGGTATTCAGATTCCTTAGAAGATACTGCTTTAGCTGGGTTTTCTCATGGACTTACTGGAATTTGTTATGCTCTGTCCGAGTATTCTACGATTTCATCGGAGGAAGTTAAATTTGAAATAGCAAATGTTATTACTAAGACACTCCACTTTGAAGATACTTTCTTTGTTAAGAGTGAAAAAAATTGGACAGACAATAGAAATAACACGAATAATTTTTCCACGCCTTTTTGGTGTCATGGTGCTGCCGGAATATTATTAGGAAGAGTTAAAATTCTTCAAAACATGGGAGCATTGTGTGAGGTGAACTACATCCACGACGCACTTATTACAACTATCCAACAAGGGGAAGACCACATGCAAGGAAACTCTCTTTGTCACGGAACGATGGGAAACATAGATATTTTAAATGAAGTAAAAAAAGCACCTTTTTTAGTTGAAAGACAGGATGAAATTAATCATACGATCAGTAATTGGTTAACTAATTACACTGAAAGTATGACAACTAAAGGATGGAATAATGGCGTTAAAAATGACTTTTCTAGTGTAGGATTTATGCTAGGAAAAACCGGTCAATTATATACATTATTAAGATTGAAGAATAGAACTATTCCATCTGTTATGTTGTTAGATTAAATAATAAATTGGTGATATATGAGTAATTTTCCGTTTTTTGGAGGGGTTCTAATAGAAAAGAATTATTATATCCCCCTCTAAGATATGGGTAATATTCTCTTTTATAGCCAGTATCTTCATAAGCATCGTACTATTACACGGAGCTAGATCGTTTTGGTCATAAAAGAATAGCGCACAATTTGTGTGCTATTCACAATTGATTAGGAAAATATCTGCACTTGTTACACCGAAGCACTGGATATCACGCAGACAATATTGATTACACTCGGAACACAATACAGGTTTTACTTGGTACTCAGAAAATGTCCTGATAATATTTCTACTCACTTTCTTTTCCGAGTCATTAATCAATGCATATAATATAGAGTTTGATTTTCTTGTATCTCTCGTATCTTACCAAGCAAACACTATCAATTCTGATTTTTCTCTAGTGAGACTGTTGATGGATTTAATGATTCTTTCAGGGTGAACTTTAAATTTAGGAATAACAAAATCAAAGTTGTAATTAAAACCACCTTTACCAGTAAAAGTAACGATATCTATATACCTAATTTCATTGTTAAAAACATATCATCTACTGTAAGCATGGCTTGAAGCATGGCGTGTTTTTCGTGACATTATGGACATGGTTTGGCATTTAAAACACCTCCCTTTCCATATATTTCAACAAAAAATGAAATATTCGTATTCAAGGTGCTGATCCCCAGTGCTCCGTTACCACACTGGGAGTCTTGCACCTTTTTTAGTAACGATTTGAATTCACTGTGATTTAATATGTGAAGTGGAATTAATATGTAAAGGAATTTGGATATTTATGTTAAAATAGAGGTGGAGATATAGTGATATTAAAGGCGTGATTAATAAAAACTACTTTAAATCAAAAAACCAAAAAATACATAGATTGTTTAACTTATGTTAGGAAAAGCTCAAGAAGGACTTTAAGGGATGGGGGAATAATATGACAAAAATGATAGCTTTCTTCCTTGTAGCATTAATTGGAATTGCTCTTAGAAGGTTAATTCTAGGGGAATATGAATCCTATCAGCTTCAACTTACATATATCTTCTTGGTAGCTTCAGTAGTTTTTCTTTGGATTAGTATAAGCCAAAAACGTAAAGATGGTGCTTATACTCCAATACATTCAAAAGAACAATGGACAACGTCACTTAGTGATAAATGGTTCACTGGAGAAAAAAGAATCTATCAAAGAGAGGAATTAGTAGCTACATACAACAGATTTTACACGAGAAAATATCACAAAATTGTCGCTGATTTAATGAATACACCAGGACTTTGGTTTTTGCAATTAACGTTTCATTTCAAAAACGGGCGTACTTTTACTGTTACTAGTAATGAGAATTGGAAAGGTAATGCACGTTACACAATTTGGGAAAAAGATAAAAATGTAGCAGAAATCAGAAGTGATCTAAAATCAGAACATGTAAAAAAGTTACTGGAGCAAACGCTAATAGAAATCGGTGGAAATGTTTATGAATTTCGTGCAAGAACGATTCAATCGCGTATAGAATTGGTCAAAAACGGTGAACCCATAGGAGAAGTTGACCGAGACCTTATCGGGGGAATTCGTTCGTTAAGTTTTCATTCTAGTGAAGTAAGCGATGAAAGTGAACCAATTTTGCTAATTTGCTGGATTGTTTTTACATATCGATTTAATAAATAGAACTAATCATTGTTATGAACTTTTCGAGAGGCGAAACTAACTCGAAATATTATTATTTCAATATTGATATTAGTTGTATTAGTTCTAATAGTGTTAGTGGTTGCAAAAATTATTAAACGAAGTTAATTATTTTTAATGGTAGAAGTGTTGCTTCTGTTATAATGCTGCTGTAGGATTCAGTGGAATATATTTTAGGGGATATTCGTAGGGTTTAACTAAATGGAAATTGAACAAACTGTCATTTCGCTAACTAGTTAGAAGAGCTGAAATTGTTAGAGGGGGAAACTATAAAATTGGTTAAATTTAAATGGGTTTTATATTTTAGCGCTGTATTTTTGGTACTTATACCAATGCTAATTGTTATGATGACTGATGATCCAAATAGTTCCGTCTTTAGTAATATAGTAGTAAACACATTAATTATATTAGTCATACTTGGGAAGATGATTACAGTATTAGAAAAGAGAAAAGGTAACAAAAGGTATGCCCCAGATATAGGAGCAGTTATTGGACTATCTATCTTATTTAAGCAGAGAAGGAGCTAGCTTATGATCTCAGAATTAAAACAGTCTGAATTCCATAAATGTTCATATTTATTATATGAGCAAGGTCATTTAGAAGTGAAAGCAATAGTCAAAGGGGTAAATCCTGGTCGTATTTTTGTAGATGATATTGAGTCACCTACTTCGGGGGTTATTTGGTTAGGTAATAACGATGGTTTTTTCTTTATTGGAAATGAAAGGAACGAAGAGTTCAATGTCGAATTAAATTCTTTTATTGATACAGTAATCATACCAGAAGCAAGAAAAGTAGGATTAACTTGGTTTGAGGGTATTGGTTATCACAATAAGTGGGATGAGACCATTAAAGAGGTCTTTGAAAACCGTAATTTAGGAAGTTGGAATCAGAAGGTTTATACATTGCAGAGACAAGATTATAAAGCTAACTTAGAACATTCAACTGCAGAAGAATATAATATTGTCAAATTTAGTGAAATACTTTATGAAAACAGAGATAAATCAATAAAGAATATTGATTTTTTACGTTCCAAGATATTGGAGTTTTGGTCTTCACCTGAGATGTTTTTTAATAAAGGCATTGGTTACTGTGTAGTTTATGAAAATGAAATAGTAAGTGTCTGTTTTTCGAGTTTTGTAGTTGATAATGTTCACTGTATGGATATTGAAACTTTAGAAGAGCATCAAGGAAAAAAGTTAGCACAAAAAGTAGCCTTAACTTTTGTCGAAGATTGTGTGGAAGACAATCTTATTCCTTATTGGGATTGTATGGAGTCTAATAAGCCATCAATTGCGGTTGCAGAAAAAATTGGATTAAGAAATGTATTTAATTATAAGGGGTATGACTTTAAGTTTAAATAATTTTGACTTCAATCTTATTGTGGTAATGGCAGGATACTTAAATATAGAAATAATGAAATACGTTCTGAATAAAGGGGAATGTAGATGCCTACTATTAAACACACGCAATTAGTCAAAGCACCTGTGGAAGTTTGTTTTGACCTTGCAAGGAACGTTGATATACATACTAAAACTACGGCTGAAACTAATGAAAAAGCTGTGGGTGGGGTTACTGAAGGGTTGTTAGAAGAAGGTGATATTGTCACTTGGGAAGCGACTCATCTCGGCATTAAACAAAGACTTACAGCTAAAGTGACACATATGAACAAGCCAAACGAGTTTGTAGATATAATGCTGAAAGGTGCTTTCAATTCTTTCACTCATGTACATCAATTTGTTGAAGATACAGAAGGGACGCTAATGATAGATACTTTTAAATACAAATCTCCTTTTGGCGTTTTGGGAATGATGGCAGACAAATTATTTTTGGAGAAATACATGAGAAGGTTTATAGTTTCTCGTGCTAAAGAACTAAAAATAATTGCTGAAAATAAAGAATAGCATTAGTGGAAGAACTGACAACAGCTTTCTTTAGCAATAAAGGAACATTAAAGAAATTTATAACTGGTTTGAAGGAGAGTAAATTTATGCGAGCTGCGACTTTAATAGATATTCCTGCAATAACTTTACTTAAACTAAAGATGTTCGAAGGGGTTGGAATGGAAAACAATTTAAGAGAAGATTTTATTCAGGAAGTTGAGAATACCTACAAAGATTTGTACGAAACAGGAAAAGCTATTCATTACGTCATTGAACACAACAATGACATTGTTGCGTGTGCTGGGGGATTTATCAAAGAAGATATCCCATACTGTTTTTATAAAGAAACACAGTACGGATTTATTGGTGATGTGTACGTCGAGTCAAGATTTAGAAATCAAGGACATGCACGAAAGTTAACAGAAGAAGTGTTAGATTGGTTTTCTAAACAAGAAATTCATACGATTCGGATATTAGCTAGTAATAATGCAAAAAAGCTGTACCAATCAATAGGGTTTGTAGAAACTGACCAGATGATTTTACATAGATAGATATAGAGGGAGGAGTTAACATGGAACAATATAAGTTTAAGCCGTATTATATCGCAAACATTTTAGGACTTTTAGTAATAATTGTTCTTATCATAGGGATAATAAGCAAATTATTATCTATTAAAGAAATAATAACTTTCTCTCTTATATGTTCCTTATGTTTTGTAATTAGTTTTGATATAAAAAAAGAAAGATTTAATAAAAATCCAGTGGAATTTCCCTTTAAGTATGGTTTATACATTGTATTATTCGGTTTACTGTAATTTATTGAATTTTCGCCTACTCTTTTATTCGATAATTCTGTTAATATGAATACTAAATATTATTGTGCTAACGAGAAGAAGACTCGAAGAAGGAATTATTATCTTTTTATAGAATATTGTATATTGTTAGCCGAGTTTAGTTTAGTTGAGGAAGGTGAGATGAGATTGGGACAAATTAAAATTTATGGGGTTAAGGATAGTTTGAATCCAATTAAGGAAACATTATCGAATGTTATTCATTCGTGTATGGTCGAAGCACTTGAATTTCCCTTGGAAAAGAAATTTCATCGGTTTTTCCCTATGGACAAAGAAAATTTTTATTTTGCAAGTGGAAGAACAGAAGCATATACCATAATTGAGATTAGTATGTTTGAAGGTCGAACAGTTGAAGCTAAAAAACAATTACTGAAGTTATTATTCGATCGTATAAATAGTGAATTGAATATACCCCCTCAAGATGTTGAAATTACAATTTTTGAAACGCCAAAACATAATTGGGGAATAAGGGGATTCCCTGGGGATGAGTTAGCCCTAAATTATAAAGTTAATGTATGAGTAAGAGGCGGTTATTAAACCGCCTTTTTAGTTTATTCAACAAACGGAGTTGCAATAGTGAGAAGAAATTAATTAGGGGGGTTAGTAAATGAACGATATTGCAAACAAAACGCAGCCACCATATTACGCCGTCATATTTACTTCGCAAAGGACGGAAGACGACAATGGATATGGAAACATGGCACAAGCAATGGTAGAGTTAGCTTCAAAACAACAAGGTTTTTTAGGTATTGAAAGTTCAAGAGATAATCAGCTAGGTATTACTATTTCATATTGGAAATCTGTAGATGACATTAAAAGCTGGAAGAAAAATTCAGCCCACAAAGTAGCGCAAGATAAGGGAAGAAAAGAATGGTATGAAAATTATAATGTTCGGATTTGTAAAGTTGAAAGTGAATACTCTTTTGAAATGTTTTCATAAAATAAACTATTGATTTTATAAATAAAAGGGTATGTTAGTAGTATGTTGGTCAGAGTTTCATTCGATGCAAAGCGAAATGGTACGGAAACAAGGTTGTCGCAGTAAAGGAGATGATACGTTTGACAGGGAAAATTTATTTGTTTTCATACAGTTCTAATGTAAGTGAGGAGACAGTTCATTGTATAAATGAAAGACTAGCTAAACTTTATGATGTTAAATTCATTCATAATTCCGTTCAATTAATTAAGACTGACGACGATATGAGCATTTTGGTAAAGTATTTAGCAAGTTGTTTCGAGAAAAAAGATAGTTATTTTTTAGTGAACATTACGGATCAGCCGAATCGTTATACCAATACGGAATCAGCTGATATTGCTCATTGGATGGATAATATTTAAACGAATAAGTTGATGTTTGTAGAAAAGTTTTGTCTTTAGGGGACAAAGCTTTTTATTGTTTTTAGATGAGGCAATTTTTTCTAATTTGTTAGTGCTGTAAATAGAAAAAGCACACAATTATTTTCGGCTCATACTTATATATAATAGAAATTTTCTAGAAAAAGGAGAATTTATATTATGGGTATTTCAACTGGGAAGCAATACATCGAGCGGATAAATAAATTAAATACAAATATTTGGCTGGATGGGAACCGCATAACTGGAAATATTTCAGATCACCCTGCTTTTAAAGGTGTAATGGCTAGCCAAGCTAAGCTATATGACCTTCAACATAAACCAGAATTAAAAGATATGATGACTTTCTTGTCCCCGAAGTCAGGAAATCGTGTCGGCACCTCCTTTCTAGATCCGAAAACCAAGGAAGATTTGGAGAAAAGAAGGCTGATGATTCAAGAATGGGCCAAAGCTCATGCTGGAATGATGGGGAGATCTCCAGATTATATGAATACTATTTTGATGCTCCTTAATGCAGCATCTGAAATTTTTACTGTTGAAGATGATCAGTGTGCAGAAAACCTAAAAAACTATTTCGAATACATTAGAGAAAATGATTTATCTTTAACTCATGTTTTTGTGAAGCCCCAAAATGACCGTTCTAAAAAAGATGAGGATAGTGAAAACGTAGCAGCACGCATGACTAAAGAAACGAACGAAGGAATAATTATAAATGGTTCACGTATATTAGCAACCCAAGCAGGGATGACGGATGAGATTCTTGTCTATCCAGTCGGTACGAACATAAGTGATGATACTTTTGCCTATGCATTTGCTATTCCTTGTGATACCCCAGGATTAACATTTATTTGTCGCGAATCTTTTGTCTATAATAATTCTCATTATGATCACCCACTTGGTTCTAGATTTGATGAAATGGATGGGATTGCAATTTTTGAAGATGTACTTGTCCCATGGGATCGAGTGTTTTTGCATGGTAATTTGTTAGTGAATAATTTTTTATATAGCCAAAGCTATTTTTTCGAACATGTAGCACATCAAGTTGTTTCAAAAAATGTCATCAAAACGGAGTTTATTCTTGGGACGATACAATTAATTATCAATAGTATTAATATTAGTGAATACCAGCATATTAAAGAAAAATTCTCTGAAGTGGCGATTGCATTAGAGGCAATGAAGGGCTTTTTGTACCAATCAGAAAGGAACGCGAAAATAAATCAATGGGGAAGTATGAAGCCAGACCCTAACCCGTTGTATGCAGCGGTAAATTATTATCCAAGAATATACCCGCGTTTTATAGAAATTATTCAGTTAATGAGTGCAAGTGGGTTAGTGGCTATTCCGAATGAAAGGGACTTCCAAGCAGAGATAAAGGATGATTTAAATAAGCATTTACGATCCGCAAAGCAGGGTGGTTATGAAAGGGTGAAATTATTTCGATTGGCATGGGATTTATCAATGAGTGCCTTTGGTTCACGACAAAAATTATATGAAAGATTCTTTTTTGGTGATCCTGTTCGACTTGCAAATGATTTATATACCGGCTATGAAAGAGGGAGTTCTGTAAACTTGGTGAAGAATTTCCTTAAGCAAAATTAACTGAGAAAGTAGCGTATTTTTTCATATAGTTACTTAAATATTCGTACGGAAACTTTCCAAAGTTTCTGTTTCTTAATACTATTGCAGGTGCAAGTGTTTTATTATACGGAGTGCAGTATTTATTTGAGAAAAAAAGATATAGTTAATTCTTGATATTTTAGTGAAATGATGCAAGAATTTATGGTACCTGAAGCGCAGCAATTTGATATGCTATGCGACAGGTACTTTTTATATCTCTTCCTATCCTACAATTACCAATTACCTATGCAGTACTCGATAGCTTTTAACTAATTTTGTCATCCAATAAGCTGCAAAAGCTATGGCTATATCAATCATGAAAAGGTGAAATTGATTCATTCCTTTATCAAACTTAAGCAGTCCTACAAACTCCTCAAGAGTTGCAATTCCAAATGCAAACACAGCACATAATATTAGCATAATTAAATAGAAGTTTTTCTTAGTGTTCGAAGTATATTGATATACAAGTAAAAAAGCAACCGGTAATGCGGATGCGGTCATGTTTAATGCGTAAGGCAAGAGTGGCGTAAGAAAATAAGTATGTACAAAATAACCTTGACGCGCTAAAACAAGATCTGTATAACTCCACAGAATATGTACTGTATATCCAAAGAAAAACACTTCGAAAATTCGACTACGGTCAACAGTAAAGTAAAGTAGAATTAGTGGGAAAATCATTAAAAAGACAACGGTCCAAAATTGCCAAGTACCGAGATTAGAATAATCATGCCAGTAAGAAGAGAAGAGATTATTTAACTCTTCATTTTTATTAAAAATTAGTTCCCAATACTTGTTATAATCCATAAAAAAAACCTCCTAAAGTAAACCTGTTTACAATATATATTTTGCGGAATAAAGCTATTATTTATGCGCTATATCGTATCTAGATAAGAATTATTGATATTAATTGATTGGAAAATAGTGTTGATTACCAATATAATTAGGACAGATCTTTTGTTAGGAGGAAGTAGAATGGCTGTTGAATATCATGTAGCAAAAACTGGTTCGGATTTTGGAGATGGGACGAAACATAGTCCGTTCTTAACAATTAACAAGGCAGCTTTAATTGCTGAAGCAGGTGATGCGATTGTAGTCCACGAGGGTGAGTATCGAGAATGGGTGAAACCTAAAAATGGAGGGTTTAGCAATACTAGAAGGATTACTTATCAAGCAGCTTTAGGAGAAAACGTAGTCATTAAAGGCTCTGAGCGCATTCAAGACTGGAAACCGGTTGAAGAAAGCATATGGAAAATCGTATTACATAATGAATTTTTCGGAAACTTTAATCCTTATAAAGAAGAAATTTTTGGCGATTGGCTTTTTAGCTCAAAAGATAAGAAGCATTTGGGAGATGTTTATTTAAATGGTATGTCCTTTTATGAAGTTGGAGATTTTGAACAGTTGCGACAGCCTAATATACAAACGGAAGTATTGGATAATTGGACAAAAAAGATTGTACCTGTAAATAGTCCAGAACAAACACAATACGTCTGGTTTGCGGAAGTGGATGAATCAAAGACAACGATTTATGCTAATTTTCAAGAAGCTATTCCAAATGAAGAATTAGTAGAAATAAATGTCCGCAAATGTTGTTTTTATCCAGAAGAAACTGGGGTTAATTATATTACTGTCAAAGGATTTGAGATGGCACAGGCTGCAACCCCATGGACCCCACCTACAGCCGATCAGCCTGGATTACTAGGGCCTCATTGGAGTAAGGGATGGATCATTGAAAATAATTGTATCCATGACTCCAAATGCAGTGGAATTAGTATTGGTAAAGAGGCTTCGACTGGAAATAACTTTAGTACAAAACGAAAAGATAAGCCAGGATATCATTATCAGATAGAATCTGTTTTTCTTGCTCAACAAGCCGGTTGGAGTAAAGAAAAAGTAGGGTCACATATTGTCCGAAAAAATACAATATATGATTGTGGTCAAAATGGGATTGTCGGTCACCTGGGCTGTATTTTTAGCGAAATAAGTGATAATCATATTTATAATATTGCATTAAAACGAGAGTTCTACGGTCATGAGATAGCAGGTATCAAGCTGCACGCAGCAATTGATATGCAAATAAACAATAATCGAGTTCATGATTGTTCATTAGGAACATGGTTGGATTGGCAGACACAAGGAACAAGAATTAGTAGAAATCTGTATTATCGAAATAATCGTGATATGTATATAGAAGTAAGTCATGGTCCTTATATTGTAGATCACAACATATTAGCTTCTGAGTATGCGTTAGATAATTATGCTCAAGGAGGAGCGTATATTAACAATTTAATCTCTGGAAAAATGGTACATCGTAAAGTACTTAATCGATCAACACCATATCATGTGCCACATAGCACGCAGATAGCTGGATTTGCTGTCGTTCATGGGGGAGATGATCGCTTTTACAATAATATTTTTATTGGTGATGAATCGATAAAAGGGGTTGTTCCTGGTCGAAATGACTCGAAGGAAGGAGTTGGTACTGCTCATTTCAACGGTTATACAACCTCATTAGAGGAATACATGGAGAAAGTACATCAAAAACCAGGCGATGTAGAAATATACTTAAATACTGATCAACCTGTTTATATTAGCAATAATGCTTACTTGAATGGGGCAGAACCCTTTGAACGAGAGAATGAAAAGATCATAGCGGATCAATTTAATCCGAAATTCCGTATAATAGAGGAAGGAAATGAGGTGTACCTTTCTTGTGTACTTCCGGAAGAATTTGCAGAATTATTTGGAGAAATCCATTCGACTCAATCCTTGGAGAGAGTTCGAATAGTTGATGCAAACTTTGAAAATCCAGATGGGAGCGAAGTGACCGTTGATGTCGATTACTTAGGAAAACAAAAGGAAGAAAAAAGTGCATTGGGGCCATTGGTTGATTTACAAAAAGGGAAAAACCGTATAAAAGTTTGGTAATAACATTCGAAATAGAATCATAAATAATACATTAGACTGTCGTGCACTCACGACAGTCTTTGTGTGTGATTATTAATCAAAATAGCCTTGGAAATTACTACGGTCTCCCGTAAATTTGAAGACCATATTAATTATACTGGCAGTTATCTTTTCTATTGATCGTTATCTTCGCCGAAAGCTTCAGCAATCATCGTGAATCCATCAATCATCGTATCTTCTTCCACTTGAATCATAAGGTAACGTTTGCCGCTATAGTTTATTTGTCGCACGTAACTTAAATCTTGCGGACTAATCGCTATCTTCGCTACTTTCGTGTCAATTTTGATTGATTTTGATTTATACTTCGGCATGATGCTACTTGCTTTAATCTCATACTTATCGTCATCGATGACTTGCTGGAAAGCCGTCTCTACCTTTTCCGTATCGATATCTTTAACGCCGCTCACTTTTAACACCTGTTCGACGTCTTTATAGTCTAATTTTGGTGATTCTTCCTCTTCATTTTCTTCGATCACTCGGTTAATTTCTTCATAGACATTCGAGAGGGTCGAAGTATTAAGCTGATTCCCTGTGACATTTTTTACGATTTCTTCAAAAACAATTTTATCATCCATAGCTGTCATCGTTTCCTCGCCATTTAATACTTCATCAATAAATCCGTGATCAGGTTCATTGGCCTTGCCTGCTGAATAGAGAATATGGTTAACATTTGCCGCATTATCAATAAAGCAAGGAAACAGAAACCCACCGACCGGAGCATGGAGATTGATAACAGGATCTACAACAATATTATATTTAAACTCTTTTTCTACATAATCAAAAAGTAATTCCTTCTTTGGATCCTCAGTTTTATTAATACTAGATAGAATAAACGGATGCGTATAAACGGAATCTAGTTCACTCTCCTCAGAACCTTCACTTTGTCGTTTCATCGGCTTATTATATTCGCCACGAATAAATGTAATAACAATATCCATCTCATATTCTTTGTTCTGGAGAATTTTTTCAACGATTTGAAGCATGTACTCTTTCCATCCGTCCACATCATCGCTAAGTAGTCCTTGATGTAGAATAAGTTGACTGCTATTCTCAGCATCTCGTTTAAACTTTAAATTAAATAATTTCTCATCTAATTGACCACCAAGCATTTTCTTGAAATTATTCATAAACAACTCTTGTTGGTCTTGGTCAAGCATTTCAAAGTATTGACTTTGATGATGATAAATTTCACTAGATTCTTTCATAATATATACATTAAATATTTCTTTAATTTTAAGTAATTCATTATCTACTTTAAATTGTCTTCGGAAGTGTGCAATGTCTTTTTTGTTCATCTCTGTTCCCACCCTTAAGCTGTACTGATTTCCCGTCATTTTTTGCACGATTCTTTTATTTTAACATAAGGGTGGTTAGAAAAACTTTGAAATTTTTGTCTTACAAATATATATTGAAACTGGATTTTTTCAAGGGAAAAAGAGGGTAAAGGGTTAATCTACTATTTCCTGTCATAGTCCCACCGGTAATGACCAGCAATTGGAGTACTTATGGAAGTTAGTTTAATTTCCGATGCAAATGGACGGGTATTGTGAATCAAATAAGGCGTACCATCTTTCGCGCGCTTATCAGAAATAATACCGACGTGATGGAAGCCATCCAAATAAAGAACAATATCACCAGGTTGCCATTCTTTAAGATTCTCCACGTCACCAGGGATTAATTCTTTCGTTAACGACTCTGCAAAACGTTCAAAATAGACATATTGATTTGGCACGCGTCGGAAATCAATATTAGTGTCCGGCTGCCCATTTACTCTTGGATACAAGTCTGTGTTCGCATGAATATCCTCATCCATTAACTCTTTCAAAGAAATGCCTGCACTCGTTAGACCTCGCCAAATAACATCCGTACAAACCCCTTCGTTCTCAGGAGGATAGCCACCAGCGTAGTAGGCGCTTTTATATTTGGTTTTCTGTTCTGATTCGAGCCTAGCAGCATTGACAATATCAATTGGATCCGGAATGCCGTTTTGATTTTGGTCTACTAAGGAATAAGTATTTGGAACTTCAACTGTTTTCCCAAGAGGTGTTTCTAAATGAATTCCTACAGAATCAAGGATAATTCCGTCTTTAAAGAAAAACAAAAATGCTAAAACGAAAGTGAATAAAATAAGGAAAATATAACGAGTTTTATGTTTCATATAAATATCTCCTTCTGTCAATTGAAGTATTTTCCAACTATAAGAAAAGTATATGGCAAAACTACAATAAAATCTAACTTAATTTCGTTTATAAACTCATTACACTCTAAAGAAAAAATACCCACATTATAATTAACAATAATCGGTTATTTTATAGCTAGATCTCATGTGAGAAATCTATTGGTAGAGGGACTTTTGATCAAAATCTATGAGTCTAGGAATCTATGATTTTATAGTAAAATGAATAATCAAAAAAATTGAAAGCGCTTAAATTAGTATAGTTTATAGGGGGAGAATCTAAAGAAAGTCGGGTTATGTTATGTGAAAGCGTTTTATATAGTGGAAGTTGTATCGTTAAATTAATGAAAAGGAGGTAGTTTTTTCAGTGGAAAACAGGATAACAATTAATAGGAGGGTATTTATTTTATGAAAAAGAAACAATTAAAGGGATTTATTATTAAATTACTAGTTTTAATGTTGGTGTTCCCCGCTGGGTTGTTGAATTTCTCAACAACTGCTGCTGCGGAAGATGGGGAAACTGATAACGTTGTCTATCATACTGATTTTAGTGATGATGACCACAATCTTACTGTTGATAATGGAACAGGTGAGAGAACAACTGTTGATATTGATGGAGAAGACGTAAATGCATACAAAGTGTCAGACCGTGTTGAGACTTATTATGCAGCTGATTTATCATTTGATGAAGCAGGCATGGAAAACGGTCGAACTTATAATATAAGTGTGGACCTATACGTCGATGAAGATGAAGATGTTCCAGAAGGTTCACTTCATTTAGTTCAAGATATTGATAGTTATGATGAATTGTATTTAAATGCTAATATGGTTGCAGGAGAAACAGCGTCAGTGTCAGATGACTTCACCGTAGACACAGATGTAAATCATGCGATCCGTATTCAATCAAACGATGAGGGTGAAGAAGTATCATTTTACGTTACTGGGATTACAATTGAAGATGTTACACCTGAAGATGTAGAAACACCAGAAGAAACTGAAGAATCAAATGAAGAAGCTAACGAAGAATCAAATGAAGAATCTGATGAAGAAGTAAATAACGTTGTTTATGAAACAGACTTTTCAAATGAAGACCATGGTTTTGAAACACAAGCTGGTGGAACTGGTAGTGTGGAAAATGTAACAATTGACGGTGATGAGTTATACGCATTTTATATAACTGATCGTACTGGTGAATGGAACTCACCAACGTTACCATATGAAACAGCAAACTTAGAAAGTGGTAAAACATACGAAATAACTGCAAATTTCTATACCGATGATTCTGCTAACGTAGCGGGTTCATATCAAATTGCTGATGAGGCCTATGATACTTTTGATGAGGCAGGTACAATTGCTGATCAAGAAGTAGTTACAGTAACTGCTGAAGGCACAATTGGAGACGAACTTGATAAACATCTTCGTTTTCAAACATCAGGTGAAGCTGTAGAACTGTCATATTATTTACTAGATGTGACAATCGCTGAGCTGACATCAGATGATGCCGATGAAAATGGAGCACCTGATGAAGAAGTAGATTCAGAAGATCCTGCTCAAGTAATGGAAACGATCGATTTTGAAAACGGCGAACTTAATGGTTTTACTGGTCGTAATGGTGATGAGGAATTAACTGTTGTAGATGGAGAGAATCACACTGAAGGTGGTAACCACTCATTATTAATTGAAAATCGTGCAGATACTTGGCATGGGCCAACTCTTGATGTGGTTGACTATGTTGATCAAGGTACTGAATATGAGGTTTCTGTTTGGGTGAAAATGGATGAACCAAGCAGTGCTGAGTTATCACTCTCAACACAAATAGGTGATGGCGATGGTGCAAGTTATAACAACATTGCTAATGCAACTGCAACCGTTACAGACGAAGACTGGGTAGAGTTAAGCGGAACGTATCGCTATTCAAGTATGGGTGGGGGTAACTTATCTGTTTATGTAGAAAGTGATGATGAAACCGCATCTTTCTACATCGATGACTTTAGCTTTGTGAATACTGAATCAGCAGCAATTGAAATACAACATGATCTAGATCCAATTAAGGATGTTTATGCGGATGATTTCTTAATTGGTAATGCGATTACTATGAATGAATTAGAAGGTGTTAGATTAGAGTTACTACAAAAGCACTTTAATTTAGTAACTGCTGAAAATGCAATGAAACCAGAATATCTTTATGATGATGAAGGTAACTTGAACTTTGATAGTCAAAATGAGTTTGTTCAAACTTCAATTGATGCTGGCTTTAAGGTTCACGGTCATGCAATCACTTGGCATTCACAATCAAACTATGATATTTTATTCCCGGAAGGTATTAGTCGAGAAGATGCTATTGATAGCTTAGAAACATATATTGAAGCAGCTATCACAAATTATGCACAATTTGGCGATGATATTGTTTCTTGGGATATATTAAATGAAGCAATTGTGGTAAGAGGTGGATCTTACGAAGATTGGACAGAACATTTACGTGATACGCGAGCTCTTGAGGTAATTGGTGAGGATTACATTCAAATTATTTTTGAGAAAGCAAAAGAAGTAAGAGATGATTTGGGTCTTGATTTCACCATGTTCTATAATGATTACAATGATCATTTACAAGACAAAGCACAAATCATGTATTATATGGTGAAAGATATTAATGAAACTTATCAGAGTGAAAACAACACAGATGAATTATTAATCGAAGGTGTTGGAATGCAGTCGCATTATAACAATAATCTGAACCCGGCTAATGTTGAACAATCAATGGATCGCTTTATTAGTTTAGGTGTTGATATTGGGGTGACTGAACTTGATGTAATGGCTGGCGATGATTATGTTTTAACTGAAGAAGAAGAAATGAGACAAGCTTATATTTACGCTAGTGTTTTTGAAATATACAAAGAACGAAGCGAGCATATTTCAAGAGTAACGTTCTGGGGTCTAGATGATGGGCAAAGTTGGAGAAGTGATCAAAATCCACTAATCTTTGATAATCGTCTTCAAGCTAAAGAAGCTTACTATGCTGTTGTCGATCCTTCTGGATTTCTAGAAAATTATGAAGAAGAGGATGTTCCAGCAAGACAGAGTCAAGCAGTATATACCGATCAAGCACCAACAATTGACGGTGAAATTGATCCAGTGTGGGATGATGCAGTTGTTATGACTGGGAATCGTGCTCAACAAGCTTGGCAAACTGCTGTAGCAAACACACGTTCTTTATGGGATGATGAATTCCTTTATCTACTCTTTGAAGTATCACCTTCAGAGCTTGATAATACGAATGAAGATCCTTGGGAACAAGATTCGGTAGAAGTATTCTTAGATCAACAGAATACAAAACAAACAAGTTATGCCACAAACGAAGGCTTTGGACAATATCGAGTTAACTTCGATAATGTCTTTACAACAGGTGCTGGTGGTCCTTATGATGATGTTGAAAGTGCCACTACAGTTAATGGTACAAATTATATAGTAGAGATGAAGATTCCACTCTATGCGATAGAACCAGTTGACGGTCATGTCCTTGGCTTTGATTTCCAAGTAAACGATGCAGAAGATGGTGCACGTCGCGGGGCAATGGCTTGGAGCGATCTTTCAGGTCAAGGTTTCTCTGATCCTTCAGTGTTTGGGGAATTGATTCTTGTTAGTGAACAAGAAGAAATTTTCGAAGAAACAGAGGTAGATCTAGGTGAACCGGTAACGCTTAATGATGAGACAAAACTGGTTATCGAAAGCTTGCAAGCATCAATTCGTATACCAGCTGACATTCCACCAGGTACTGAAGTAATCGTCGAAACTTATACACCGAATGAAGAAAAAGATACATCGGGTAAAGTTTTAACTCCGGCTGGTGAATTGATCACAGTCACCATGAACTTCCCAGAAGGAGAAGAAGAATATGAAGGCGAATTTGTTCTAGAGCTCGGCATTAATGATGGTGCTGAGAATCCAGGTATTTTCTACCTTAATGATGATGCTTGGGATTTTGTTGGTGGAGACATTGATGGCGAAGTTATTCGCGTACTTGTTTCAGGATTCTCAACTTATGGAGTATTTGAAGTAGATACATTAGACTTAATCGAAGAACTTGAACAAATAATTAACGAATTAGAAGAGAGAATTCAAGAGTTGGAAACAGCTTCAGAAGCTGAATTGGAAGAATTAAGATCTAGGGTTTCTGAGTTAGAAAGTCAACTACAATTCCTTGAAGATTATAGTATAGAATTAAGTGAACAAGTTGCAGTTCTTCAGCAATTAATTGAAGAACTTGAAACAGAAATAAACAATATTGAAAATGGAGAAGACAGTGACACTACTGGAGAAGGTAGTGATACTACTGGAGAAGGTAGTGATACTACTGGAGAAGGTAGTGATACTACTGGAGAAGGTAGTGATACTACTGGAGAGGGTAGTGATACTACTGGAGAAGGTAGTGACACTACTGGAGAGGGTAGTGATACTACATCTGCTTCTGACGAGAATGGTGGAGAAACACTACCTAATACAGCGACAAATAACTTTACTATGCTGTTGATTGGTTTACTCACTCTACTTGCTGGAGCTATCATCTTTGCAGTAGTTTATCGCCGCAAAAAACTTATGAACTAATGTAATGTAAAGAAAGCTTCTAAGGCCAATTTGGCTTTAGAAGCTTTTTTGGTGGGACGGAGGGACAAGGTACCTGTCCCTCCGTCTCTTTCAATCATATTCTAAATATAGAATTAATTTACTTAAATTATCAATAATAGGATGTTAAATAGATATATTTAATTTAGTATTTCTATTAATAGAGGGACTATTAAACAAAAAAGTAGTGAAAGCGTTTTAAATAATATAGTTTGTAGGGGTAAATATAAAGAAAGTCGGGTTCCGCAAATTGAAAGCGTTTTATAATATTAAAATTGTACAGTTAAACTATTAAAAAGGAGGTAGTTTTACTTTTAGTAACAGAATAATAATTAATAGGGAGGGTATTTATTTCATGAAAAGTAAGCGTTTCAAGTCAACGATTATTAAATTACTAGTTTTGATGTTGGTGTTACCCCCTGGGTTGATTAATTTCTCAGCAAGTGCTGCTGCGGAAGAAGGGAATTCAGATGTAAGTGAGAATATTGTTATACATCATGATTTCGAAACAGAAGATACAAATGGCTGGGAACCATTAGGTTGGACGTCAGCAGCGGATGTGGAAACAACAGATGAAGCAGCATCAACTGGGGAACAATCCCTTAAGTTCTTTAATCGTGATGATAGAAACTCCAATTTAGCGCTGAACTTAACTGATCAATTGGTAGGAGGAGAATCGTACACACTTAGCTTTGATGTTCAAATGAGCGAAGGGTTAGATATGCTTCGCCTTGCTTCTAAATATGTTTATACTGGTACTGATAATGAATACCCTTGGATAATTGGAAATCAAGAAGTTGGTTCGGATGGTTGGACAACTTTTGAAAATGAAAATTTCGTTTATGATGAAGAGACAACTGAACTAATTATCTATATTGAGTCAGATGGCGAGGGTGATGCACCAGACTTCTATATTGATAACTTCAAAGTTACTAAACATGAAGTGGATGAAACTCCTGAACCAGAGGAGCCTGTAGGAGATTTAGATCCTAATGAGATAGCTTTCTTTGATTTTGAAGATAATGCAGATGGTTTTTCTTCTAATGGGGACGCGTCAATTTTAAGAACAACTGATGCAAGTCATTCAGGGGATTATAGTTTAAGTGTAACAGGACGAACTGCAGATTGGCATGGTGCCAGAGTTACATTAACTGAATCTATTTATCCAACAGCAACATACCGAGTTACAGGATATGCCAAAGCAGCGAACTTTGACGATAACGAAGTGTTTAAAGCAACAGTAGACAATGGGGATTATACAACCTTTGCCCAGGTTGATATTACTTCTGATGAATGGACAGAATTCACTGGGGAATATCAAGCAAGAATAGGGGAAGAACAAATCGCCGTTTATTTCGAGTCTAGCAAGGTTGCTTCTGAGTTTTACCTTGATAATATTAAGTTCGAAATGATTGCACCTCCCGAGGACGTAGATGATTCAGAACCTGCTGAGAATTTCGAAATGATTGATTTTGAAGATACTTCGTTACATGAAGATTTCAATGGTTTCGAGGCAAGAGGCGGTGAAGAAGAATTATCGATTGTTGAAGGTGTTAACCGCACGGAAGATGGAAACTATTCATTGTTAACAGAAAATCGTACTGAAGAATGGAATGGACCTATGATTAACGTATTTGACTATGTTGATTTAGGAAGTGAGTATGAGGTTTCTGTATGGGTGAGAATGAAAGAACCAGCAAGTGCAAACGTTCAATTAAAAGCGCAAATCGGATCTGGTGATGGTGCGAGTTATCCGGATATTGCTTCGGGCACAGTTACTAGTGATGAGTGGGTTAATTTAAGTGGGACTTACAACTTTAGTAGCTCTGGTGGTGGTAACTTAGCAGTTTATTTAGAATCAGACAATGCTAACGAGTCTTTTTATATTGATGATTTTAGTTTTGTGAGAACAGATTCAGCACCTATTAACATTCAACCAGATTTGCCATCAATTAAGGATGTTTATGAAGGTGATTTCTTAATTGGTAATGCGATAACAATGGGGGAATTAGAAGGTGTTCGACTAGAGTTACTACAAAAGCACTTTAATTTAGTAACTGCTGAAAATGCAATGAAACCTCAGTATGTTCATGATGCTGATGGTAACTTGAACTTTGATGGTCAAAATGAGTTTGTTCAAGCTTCAATTGATGCTGGCTTTAAGGTTCACGGTCATGCGATCACTTGGCACTCTCAATCAAACTATGATATTTTATTCCCGGAAGGTATTAGTCGAGAAGATGCAATTGATAGCCTAGAAACATATATTGAAGCAGCTATTACCAATTATGCGCAATTTGGCGATGATATTGTTTCTTGGGATATTTTGAATGAAGCAATTGTCGTAAGAGGAGCGCCTTATGAAGATTGGAAAGACCATTTACGTAGCACGCGTGCTCTTGAGGTAATTGGCGACGATTATATTCAAATTATTTTTGAGAAAGCAAAAGAAGTAAGAGATGATTTGGGGCTTGACTTCACCTTGTTCTATAATGATTATAATGATCATTTACAAGACAAAGCACAAATCATGTATTATATGGTGAAAGATATTAATGAAACTTATCAGACTGAAAACAACACAGATGAATTATTAATCGAAGGTATTGGTATGCAGTCACACTATAACAATAATTTGAATCCAGCTAATGTTGAACAATCAATGGATCGCTTTATTAGTTTAGGTGTTGATATTGGGGTGACTGAACTTGATGTAATGGCTGGAAGTAACTATGTTTTAACAGAAGAAGAAGCAAATAGACAAGCATATATTTATGCAAGTGTTTTTGAAATATACAAAGAACGTAGCGAACATATTTCCCGGGTTACCTTCTGGGGTCTTGATGATGGGCAAAGTTGGAGAAGTGAACAAAACCCATTAATCTTTGATAGCCGTCTTCAAGCTAAACCAGCGTTTTATGGAGTGATCGATCCTCCTGGTTACCTAGAAGATTATGAAGAAACGGATGTCCCAGCAAGACAGAGTCAAGCAGTATATACCGATCAAGCACCAACTATTGACGGTGCAATTGATTCAGTTTGGGACGATGCAGTTGTTATGACTGGTAACCGTGCACAACAAGCTTGGCAAACGGCAACAGCAGATACTCATGTCTTGTGGGATGAAGAGTTTTTGTACGTGTTACTTGAAGTAGGAGCTTCTGAGCTAGATGATACAAATGCTAACCCATGGGAACATGACTCAGTAGAAGTGTTCCTCGACCAAAACAATACAAAACAAGCAAGTTATGCCACTAATGAGGGCTTTGGTCAATATCGTGTTAACTTCAATAATTTATTTTCAGAAGGTTCAGGCGGTCCTTATGACGGAGTTGAATCTGCGACTACAGTTAACGGGACAAATTATACAGTAGAAATGAAGATTCCATTGTACGCTATTGAACCCGTTGATGGAGATGTAATTGGCTTTGACTTCCAAGTGAATGATGCGGAAAATGGCGAACGACGTGGCGTAATGGCTTGGAACGATCTTTCAGGTCAAGGTTTCTCTGATCCTTCAGTGTTTGGGGAATTAACACTAGTTAGTGATCTTGATCCAGAAACAGAGGAACAGAGACAAATTCGTGAATTACAAGAATTAGTAGATGAATTAAATCAGAGAATTGCTGAACTTCATGAAGAGAATGGAACTCTCCAAGAACAAGTAGATTCATTAGAACAACAGATTGCAGATCTTGAATTAGTATTAGAAGGTCAAGGTGCAACGCTTGCAGATCTTCAAGATAAAATTAATGAGTTAATTAGTGATATTGAAGACTTAAACGCACAAATTGGAGAATTGACAGGAAATGACGGAACCGGAACCGGAGACGGTAGTGATACTAATGGAGAAACAGTTGTTAGTCTTGGTGAATGGGTAACGCTTTATGGTGAGACAAAACTGGTTATCGAAGGTTTGAAAGCATCAATTGGTATACCGGCTGATATCCCACCAGGTACTGACATAATGGTCGAAACTTATACACCGAATGATGAGAAAGATAAAAATGGTAAAGCTTTAACTCCTGCTGGTGAAGCAATCACAGTCACTATGAATTTCCCAGAAGGCGAAGAAGAATATAAAGGTGAATTTATTCTAGAGCTCGGCATTAATGATGACGCTGAGAATCCAGATATTTACTACCATACTGCTGATGGTTGGGAATTAGTTGTTGGAGACGTTGATGACGAGGTTATTCGCATCACTGTTTCAGGGTTCTCAACATATGGAGTATTTGAAGTGGATCCATCAGAGCCAGATTCAACAGATCCAACAGATCCAGAGCCATCAGATCCCGTTGGAAATGGTGACGGAACTGGAGATGCTTCTTACGAGAAGGGTGGAGAAACACTACCTGATACAGCGACAAATAACTTTACTATGCTGTTGATTGGTTTACTCACTCTACTTGCTGGAGCTATCATTTTTGCAGTAGTTTATCGTCGTAAACATCTAATGAATTAATCTAAAGAAAAGCTTCTAAGGCCAAATTTGGCTTTAGAAGCTTTTTCTTTTAGGGACAAATAATAGGGACAAGGGACGTGGGGAGGCCCCTTGTCCCTACTTGTTTATCAGTGATTGTTTCTCTATAAAGTGTAATAAAGAGGAGGTTCGGAAATGAACGGTTAGACAATTATGATTATGTCTTTCCTTTTTGGTGGAGTAACTAAATTTATCGTTTCAAAATATTAATAATCGAAAAAAAGGAGTTATATATCTATTATCATGTGGTTAGGGATAGCAATTATATTGATAATAATATTCTTTACCCGATGACGTATTTAAAGTTAGTAACATTGGGAGGTAATGGTTGAACTAATTGTCATGTGCTCTATGATCATATCGAAAAGTTAAATTGTTAGTCCTTTTTTCTTCGCATCTGCGTCTAATCCAGCTCCGATAGCTACCCCAATACTAATTCCAAATGCTATTCCAATTCCTATGTTATCGAAAAGAGTTAATCCAAAAACCACACCTAGACTCATTCCTATTGACATATAAATGCTGAGGTGAGTCCCTTCCTCAACTAATTTGTGTCCTTTCTGTAAGTGGGTAACGATTTGATTTATTTTCAGATTATGTTGTTTTATGTGTGAGGTTTCAAGCTGATGCATCGTATTTTTTAACTGGAAAAAATGCTGTTCACATTCAATTAAATAGGATTCGCATTTTTTACACTCTGTCGCAAAAGAATCTAACCTTTTTATAAGGCGTTCACATTTATATAAATTCAACTTCTTTGAAAGTTTCTTATCATCGTTTTTCTTCAATTCGTTTATGATTTCCATGATCTCTTCGTAACGCTTCCCAGCCATAAGTACCATCTCCATTATAATTTTACTAATCACTGATCGTTTGTGTAACTAAGTTACGATTGGTCGAATAGAAATGTTTCAAAAAATTGTGTCGATAGTGAGGGACAAGGGACCTCTCCCACTAAAACTTTCTATATTTACTAGGTGAGTGGCTAGTGATACTTTTGAAATTACGGTTGAACGATCGGAGGTTATTATAGCCACAATTCAGTGCTATTTCGCCAATGGATTGCTGGCTATTTTTTAATTGATAACATGCTTGTGAAATGCGATAGTGTATCAGGTATTCAGTGAAGGTCATGTTAGCCATTTGCACAAAAACCTTTGATAAATAGGCGTAATCGTATTGTAAATGTTTTGCGACAGTTTTTAACGAGCAATCATCACCATAATTTCCATCGACATAAAGTAGGATGTTATGTAAAGCTTTTGTTTTTGTGGAGTACTCGACTGGATTGAATTGAGTATGATCGACTAAGAGACTACACATATCATAAAGAAAGCTCTTTTGTTTATAAATAGCGTCAAGTGCATCCATGTTGGGGAAATGAGTTAATTGGAAAACATTATTGTCTGGGATATAGCCTTTATAGTTCATAAAAAAATGGCCAATTAATTCAGGTGAAAAAAGCACAATGGTAATATTGGATTGATCGATCGTTTTAAATTCATGTATTTGATTATTAAAAATAAAAGCCACATCATGTTTAGTCAGGACATATTCTTTTTGGTCAATGGTTATGTATAAATCTCCTTCATTAACAATAATCAGTTCATAAGCTCGGTGAAAATGAAGAGGAAAATTGTTATTAACTGAGGTGAAATAGTGAAAAGATTCTTTTTCTTCTACTCCGTGATGTTCGAAAAATACCACAAGCTTCTCCTCCTATAAAAAACACGAATATTGTCTTAAATTATACTATATTTTGAATAGAAATGGTCCATTATTAACTCCTATAATGAAGATAGATTCAAGTATGAAGGAGGAAGTAATATGCCTTATGAATATCACGTAGCAAAAACTGGCTCAGATCAAGGAGAAGGTTCAAAACAACATCCGTTTTTAACGATTAACCAGGCAGCGTCTATCGCCGTAGCAGGAGATACGATTATTGTCCATGAAGGGGAGTATCGCGAATGGGTAAAACCGAAGCATACGGGATTAAGCAACATAAGACGGATTACTTATCAATCTGCAGAAAATGAAAAAGTAGTGATTAAAGGTTCCGAACAAATAGAAGAGTGGCAGAAAGTGGAAGGGACTGTGTGGAAAACGGTATTGCCTAACGATTTTTTCGGAGACTATAACCCATATAAAGAAGAAATTTTTGGAGATTGGGTTGTTCATAATCCAGGAAGACATTTAGGCGATGTTTATTTAAATGGTAAGTCGTTTTATGAAGCAGAAACATTTGAACAATTACTAAACCCTACTAGACAAACGGAAGTTCTCGATCATTGGACGAGAAAGGTTGTCCCTGCTCATAATCCAGAACAATCTATATATGTCTGGTATGCTGAAGTGGATGAATCAAAGACAACGATCTATGCTAATTTTCAGGGAACTAATCCAAATGAAGAATTAGTTGAAATAAATGTCCGTAAATGTGTGTTTTATCCAGAAGAAACTGGGATAAATTATCTGACAGTGAGAGGATTTGAAATGGCACAAGCGGCAACACCATGGACACCTCCGACAGCGGATCAGCCGGGATTAATTGGACCTCATTGGAGTAAAGGTTGGATTATTGAGGATAATATTATTCATGACTCCAAATGTAGTGCGATTAGTATTGGTAAGGAAGCTTCGACGGGAGATAATTACCGGACGAAACGGAAAGATAAGCCCGGCTATCAATACCAATTGGAATCGGTGTTCCTTGCCAAACAGGCTGGTTGGACGAAAGAAAAAATTGGTTCTCATATTATTCGGAACAATAAGATTTATGATTGTGGGCAAAATGGGATTGTCGGTCATTTAGGCTGTGTTTTTAGTGAAATCTATCAAAATCACATTTATAATATTGCGATGAAGCGTGAGTTCTTTGGTCATGAGATTGCAGGTATCAAGTTACATGCAGCGATTGATGTACAAATCCACAACAATCGTATTCATGATTGCTCTTTAGGGACGTGGCTAGATTGGCAGACACAAGGAACAAGAGTTAGTCGCAATCTGTTCTATCGAAATAATCGCGACTTGTTTGTAGAAGTTAGCAGTGGTCCATATATCGTTGACCACAACATTTTAACTGCAGATTATGCGTTAGACAATCACGCTCAAGGTGGAGCCTATGTAAACAATTTAATTCGTGGCAAAATGGTTCTTAGAAAGATGCTCGATCGTGCAACGCCTTATCATGTGCCGCATAGCACGGAGATCGCAGGATTTGCTGTTGTATTTGCTGGTGATGATCGCTATTACAATAATATATTCATAGGCGATGATGGGTTAGAAGATGTTGGTACTGCTCATTTCAATGGCTATACGACGTCACTTGAGGAATACATCGAGACAGTGCATCAAGAAGATGGAGATCATGATACATTCAATAAAGTAGAGCAACCTGTTTATATTAACAATAATGCCTACTATAACGGTGCGGAATCTTTTGAAAGAGAGAATGAAACAATAGTAGCGGATGATTTCAATCCGGAGTTACGTATCATTGAAGAAGGCGATGACGTCTATCTTTCTGTTGAACTCCCAGAAGATTTTGAGCACATGCTTGGAAAAATCCAGTCTACGCATAGCTTGAACAGAGTGAGAATCGTTGATGCGGAGTTTGAAAATCCAGATGGCAGTGAAGTAGTCGTCGACGTTGATTTATTAGGAGAAAAGAGATCAGCCGAAAGTGTATTAGGACCAATCGCTCAATTGCGAAAAGGGAAAAACTATCTGAAAGTTTGGGGATAATAAGTAACGGTGCTAGGTTCCACATTGGACAATGTGGAACCATTTTTTTTTACAGTAAGTGAATCGAATCTGGGGGACACAAGACCTGTCTCCTCTGTCCCTATTATGGTATCATTAGCAATAAATAGGAGGGACAACTCATGCAAGAACGTATAGAATCAGTAACAGCTTGGATGAACGAAAAAAATATTGAAGCATCATTTTTTAATTCTGTTGAAAATGTTTTTTATTTATCAGGTTTTCATACAGACCCACATGAACGTTTAATGGGAATTTTTCTATTCAAACAAGGGGATCCCTTGTTTGTCTTACCTGCTATGGAAGTGGGTCAATTAAAAAATTCAGGTTGGAAGTATGAAATCGTCGGTTACTCTGATCACGAAGACCCATGGAAACTTATTAGAAATTCCCTTGAGACGAGGGAATTTGCAAAAGCTGAAGCTGTTGCGATTGAAAAGGAAGTCCTTTCCTTTAGTCGTAGCCAAGCTTTTCTAGATTTTTTCCCAGAAGTAAAAGTATTTTCAGTTGAAGAGAAGTTAAACGACATGCGCGTTATAAAAGATGACCGCGAAATTGCTGTTATCCGAGGTGCTGCGAAAATGGCTGATTATGGAGTGCAAGCTGGAATTAATGCTCTTGAAGAAGGCATTAGTGAAATGGAAGTTTTAGCAAAAATAGAATTTGAACTAAAGAAAAAAGGAATACGTGAAATGTCCTTTTCAACGATGGTTTTATTTGGAGAAAACTCAGGGGATCCGCACGGTAACCCAGGGGATCGAAAATTAAAGGCCGGAGACACGGTGTTATTTGATCTCGGTGTTGTCCTTGATGGATATTGTTCTGATATCACACGAACCGTTGCTTATAAATCCATTTCTAAAAGGCAGCAGGAAATTTATGAAACTGTTTTAAAAGCTGAACTAGCTTCTTTAAAAATAAGCAAGCCAGGTACAAGAGTTGGTGATTTAGACAAGGCTGCTCGAGATATTATCACTGAAGCAGGCTTTGGCGACTATTTCCCGCATCGTATTGGACATGGGATGGGAATAAATGTGCATGAATTTCCTTCAATGAGTCATTTAAATGATGCCATTGTAAAAGCAGGAATGGTATATACAATCGAACCGGGAATTTATATACCAGGTTTAGGTGGGGTTAGGATTGAAGATGACGTGCTTGTTACTTCTGATGGGTACGAAACATTGACTAAATTCCCTAAGGAACTGCAAATAATAGAATAATAGGTGGGGGGACATAGATTACATGTCCCTTGTCCCACTGTCCGTTTAATTAATTAGATTCGTTTTACTACAAGTACACCTATACCGATTAATATGTACAAAACCATCATGTAAACTATTAACATTCCAGTTTCAATTGTATGAACACCCATTGCATAGAGGGCGACTAGCAAAGCGCCACTTCCTATTAGAACAAAATAAAGAACAATTAAAAAATACCTTTTCATCAGCAATAAAATTCGTTCATCTACATCAGGTACATTACCATTACGTTTTTTACGCCATTTTGCAAACAAAGATTGAATAATGATTCCACCTACTGATCCTAATATAACGGCACCAGCTAATTCAAAGCTGTATTCTCCTTCTTCTTTTCCAATCAAATAGACTCCTAATAATCCGCCAATTATTATCATCCCATACAAAAAGCAATAAATCATTATTTCATATCGTTTCTTCACGGTTGTTCCCCCTTTTTTAATCTCTCTTCCAGATAGAACATTTCTTCTATTGGTACATCAAAATATGCAATCAGCTTTAATGAAAGTTCCAAACTTGGGTTATATTTATTTTTTTCAATGGCATTTATCGTCTGTCTTGTGATTTGCAAGTCCTCTGCCATTTTTACTTGTGTAACCCCTCTTTTTTGTCTAATTTCCTTAATATGGTTAATCACCCTCAAATTAATCACCTCTTAAAATGTAAAGATATCTTTACATTTAGTTTAAAATAAAATTATTGATATGTAAAGAAATGTTTACATATTATTTTTAATTATCTTCTTACATCTACACCTTTATCCGGAGTTACAGTAAGAAAGAGAAGGAAAATCTGAAACTCTCTACTTTATCAGGAAAGTCTTTTAAAACCATTATTATATTGAAATCTATCAACTAAGATATGCTATAATCTAGTTTCGGATAAAAAACGAGAATTGTAATTAGTGAGGGACAAGGGAGCTTCCGGTGTCCCTATTGGAAGCAGGTGAAACATGATAAACAAACATATTAAGGCATATCGCTGCCCAGTGAGATTAACAAATAAGGCCAAGGAGAAAATGCGAGTGCTTGGGATAGAGCGGTCTTTTTTTTCGTTGGAAAAATCATTTCGAATTTACATAGAAAAATATCCACAGACAGCGGATCGTGCGCTTTCTGTCGCATTGTTTTTTGATAATGACGAAAATAAGAATTTGGCCGATACGTATGATCGTCTTGTCGTCATTCTTCATTGTGTCGTGGAAAAGGACAGTTTCATAGTGATAAATGTGACGACGAAATCTGCGCGTTCACCGGTGCGAACAAACTGGCGTCAAGCTGTCGATCTTACATTTGATTTGAGTGAACAGCGAGGGAGTTCGGTCCCGCTTGACTTGCTGAATTTACTTGATGATATGCAGGTAGCGCAGGATAGTACGATGTATGTGAAGAAACGAATTACGAGTTGGGAAGGTTATTTGAAAATTCAAGAACGATCCGCCGATATTCCGGACATGGTGACACGATTTACAGGACTTACATTCAACGGTGATTTCAGCCGTGTAACGATTTCTGGTTGCGAGTTAGCTGATAAGGAATGGAAATCACTGAAGAATTTGAGCGTCAAATATAAGGGGATGGACAAGGACATCGGAAAGGTTTTGAAAGCAAATCGCTCTGCTCGTAAGGTAGAAGTAGAACTAAATAAAAGTATGGAGAAACGAGCAAGAGAGGAACGGCTAGACCTCCATCATAAAGAAATAATCTTCAGTAACTTTGCCGCTTTAAGCCAAGTGAAGCGCCTACGGCAAGGCTTTAAACATTTAGAAAATGGCCTAGCGACCAATCCAGAGCTAGAACAACTGTTATTTGAAAACAATCCCCCCGTTCAACCGCCGAAAAAAATCGCACCGCTGAAGTTTCATAGTCGATTGAATGAATTTCAGCAGGGTGCTGTTGAAGGCGCGGTTGCTGCGGAAGACTTATACGTCATTCAAGGACCACCTGGAACGGGGAAAACAACGGTCATATCTGAAATTTGCCTGCAAAATGCGAGAGCGGGGTTACGAACACTCGTCGCATCACAGTCAAATCTAGCGGTTGACAATGCGCTCGGGCGTTTGTTGGAAAATAAAGATATTCGTATTCTTAGAGTAGGTCGTACGGAAAGTATTGAAGAAGAGGGCAAAAAGTATATTGAAGAAAATGTAGGTCAGTATTGGAAGGAACATACGTTAAAAGAAGTCTCTACTCAATTCGACACAGGGAAAAAACGGGAAATAGAAATAGAAACAGAGCGGGTGGAGAATGAAAAAGAAAAAGAGAAGCTAAAGCCCTTGCTTACAAGATTGGAAGCGGAGGTCGAAGCGAAAAAGAAAGCGAAAGAGCAATGTAACGAAATCGAGTCCTTTATTACAGAGCAAAAAAAGACAGTCGATGCGACTTCTCAAGAGAAAAAAAAGGTTCAAAGCAATGTGGAGGAGATCGAAGAATCTCTTCGTAAGTTGACGAAGTCGATTGAAAAAGATGACATCTTTCTTACCAATCAAGCCGAACCGGACATGATAAAAAAGCAAATTGATGAAAATCAACATAGGATTCAGCAATTGCTAAAAAGCATCGCCGTTCAAGAGCTGGAAGACAAAATCAAGGAACGGAAACAAACGGTTGATCTAGCTACTACTGAATGTGAAACAATAAAGATGGCTATTCAAGAAACGGATGAATTGATTGTAAAAGTAAAGGACGCTAGACAAGTCGATACAATAAGATGGATGGTCCTTGAACAGAAACTCGAACGCACGGTAGATACGCAGGAGTTATTTGAAGAGATGAAAGACATTCGCAAAGAAATGAACCAATTCCAAAAATTAAAGGAATACAATGACACACTAAATCGAGCAATTTCCTATATTGAAAAACGATTAAACGAGCAGCAAATCTCGATCGAGCAGATTCAGCAACGATCGACTCAGCGATTGTCCGTATATACGGCAGGTGAGATCGATCAGTTTTTAGAAGAATTAAGAACGAAGCTGAAGGGTGATTCCATCTCTAAGCAGGTGCTCGTGACAGATTTGGAAGGGTTATATCGCAGAAGGCACTTTGTGCGGCAAAAAGCTGAACGGTTAACGCCATTTGATAAGATGAAACAAATGGCACAAGAAGTCTTTGCACAGTTGAAGCAGAAAATGCTCGGCCAACTCAAATCTAAGCAAACTGTAAACAAGAGATCTTATGAAAAAAGGCAAAAAGCGATGGATGCACATAACACTGAACTGCAATCTATTCAAGAGCGTCATGAGCAAATGATGGAGACGGCAGAACAGATCCCAAATGCTAAAGAACTACTCCCAGAGAAAGAAGCAAAAATGACGGATCTTAAGAAAAAAATCGAGCAATATGAGCAAGTGAAAGATCAGTTTGAAACAAAGTGTCACAAGCAAGAAAAACAGAGGAGAGGGCTTGAGGAAGAGAAAGAAAAACTTGTAGAAATAGAGGGACAGCTTGCACACCTAAATAGTTTGATTAAGGAAAAGGAACAAGAACAGATTCCTTTAAACGACATATTGCAGACCGAACCAGAGAAAGAGCACGAGGAAAGATTAAAACAATGGGTGAGTCTTTCATTTAAGTGGGATTCTTTAAAGAAGGAGAAAGAGAGACTGCCGGTTTTTCAATCGATTCAAGGGCAATGGATCTCCTTGTTAGAAGAGGCAAATGAACACGATCTAGAGGAAATCCGCAAGCTCTATGTGAAACATGCCAACGTCATTGGAACGACATGTGTGGCATCAGCAAGAAAAGATTTTATCGATAGCTATCCCGAATTTGATGTCGTGATTATCGATGAAGTATCGAAAGCAACACCACCAGAGCTGCTTTTGCCGATGCTAAAAGGGAAAAAAATTATCTTAGTTGGGGACCATCATCAGCTTCCACCTTTATTAGGAAACGATACGCTAGAAGAGACGTTGCAAGAAATGACGGATGATACCGACGATTTTGAAGGGAAAGTAGAATTAAAAAAGTTATTGAATGAATCGTTATTTGAGAGATTGTTTAAAACGTTACCGAAAACGAACAAAACGATGCTTGCGATTCAATATCGGATGCATGAAAACATTATGAAAGCTATTGCACCGTTTTATGATCAAGAGAACGAGCAGCTTCGGTGTGGGTTGACAGACTCAGATTCCGAGCGTGATCATTTGCTTGAATCGCCGCTTGTTCAGCGCACAAATCATCTTTTATGGCTTGATATTCCGAATGAGACTAGATTTTTTGAAGAGCGAATGAAAGGTGGGAAAAGTCTATATAATCCCGCAGAATTGAGAAGGATAGAAGGTTTTCTGAAGGAATTGGATGAGGCAACGGCAGAAGCGAAGCGAGTGGGAAGAATGAAAGCGGATGAGCAAAAAAGCATTGGCGTCATTAGTTTTTACGGGGAACAAGTCAAAAAAATCGATCGTCTGATCCAGCAAGAACTACGTTTAGATCACTTGACGATTCGCACTGGAACCGTCGATCGTTTTCAAGGCATGGAAATGGATGTGATTCTGTTAAGTATGGTGCGAAACCACGATAATAAACAGGCGGATATCGGCTTTGCCAATGACTATCGTCGATTAAATGTTGCCTTATCAAGAGCGAAAGAAATGCTCGTTTTAGTCGGCAGTACACAGATGTTTACCGAAAAGGCGAAACGAGAAGATACAAGACAAATGTATGCGCACGTGTTAGAAGTGGTTAAAAAACAAGATGGACTACGAACGGTTGAAGGGGTGGTGCAGCATGGATAAAGTCATCAATCGTTTACGTGCTAGGTTGCTTGAGAATCCGGTAGTAGAAATCAAAGAAACGGCTTGGTGGAGTGTGCCCATTACGGTTTTTGACACATCGTTTACACGTGTTAAGCGGTCTAAGATGGATATCTTGATGAAAATGATGATGATTGCATTTCAGCAGACAGATATCAGGCGTGCGGCTAATTTAACAGAAATGTTGTTAGTCGATGAGCTTTTCATTTCCGATTTAATGGAAAAAATGCAGCGGTGGGGACAGGTTCGTGTCGAGAAATCTATTTTCAAGCTTACTAAAAAAGGGCGAGAGCAGTTAGAATCTGGGATTATGGAAGAAGAGGTGGATGCAGAGAATAGTGAGCTTTTTTACAGTGCGACGCATGATGCATTCTTGCCGGAGACGAAGAACGATTTTGAAAAAAAATGCCCGTTCTATCGGTATGTGGACACGGAAAAACGTGTTGATGATCAGCGAATCTTGCAAGTTCTTTCAGAGCAAGAGAATCGATTGGATGAAAATGGCTTTCAAACGATCGTGTCGGATGTTCATCACTTTGAGGAGCGGACGGTTCAGTACGCTCCATGTCTGGAATTTCAATTGTACAATAAAGAGCAGGATATTTTTTACGCTCGCGTCTGGAATACGTGGCTCGAACGCTGGGATGATAAGCTCGAGAAACAAATCGAAGAAAAAGAACGAGTCGAATGGAGAGAGAAATGGATGGAATGAGAAAATGCAGCCTCCTTGGGGCAGTATATATCCTCTTATTATCATCAATGCTCAAATGAATTAGTGGGGGAAAAAGGTATGAAAAATTTACAATCATTGAGAAGGATTCAGATACGTTTGTTTAGATTGAAAGCAATAAACTATTAAATCCAATCTACAAACAAGCATCATTAAGTTTGGAAAATACCACAATAATAAACGTAAATGGTGATGAAATAGATTATAAAGAGTTGGTAATAGGAGCTAAAATTAAAGCTGATTTTAGACCACTAGTATTACTTAGATATCCTCCTGGTTTAGCTACGTGGGAGATTAAGCTATTGAACTAAAGGGTGCCGCGATAGCTAACGATGAGAATTGGTAAGAAATAATTTAAAATAAGGTGTAAAATATGTTTGACATCTTTTCTGCCTTATTCTAGAATATAGGTGTAAAAATATTTTTACATCCATTTCTTGGTGGTGAATTGAATGCAAAATCGGATCAAGAGTTTTAGAGAAGGGAAAAGAATTTCCCAAGGGAAGTTAGCAGAGTTATGTGAAGTAAGTAGACAAACAATCAATGCTATTGAAAACAATAAGTATGACCCCAGTTTGCAACTTGCTTTTAATATATCAAGACAATTGGGAGTCGCTATGGAAGAATTATTTATTCAGCCGAATGAAAAAGGGGGGAAGAGAATTGAGTAAAACTAAAAAAATCTTCATTCTAATTTCGTTTATATTATTAATAGTGGCTATTGGATTATCTTTATACTCTTGGATTCAGTTAGAAACTTTTTATATAGCACCTATTGTAATTTTATTTACTACTTTAGCCATGTTCTTTCAAGCACTTAATCTTCATGATCCTGAAGCTGGGAATAAGAATGACGAAATGACCGACCATATAAAAACCAAAAGTGGAAGAATTAGCTATGTCGTGTTATTGATATTAGCAGTATTAATCCTGCTAATTAGTGAGGGTGGCTTTAATGCCAATAACATGGACAATATACCATTACTTCTTGTCGTTGGTCTCATGTTAATAGTACAACCTATCACTGAGTTTTTATATTCAAAAAAATATAAATAACTAAACAATCTAATTAACTACCAACACAGGCGGGTCATTCTAAGAATCGCTTTTTCTTCTTGAAGAGGTAAAGTTTGGCAAAATTAAAAGGATTGATTTATTCTGTTAAGTAATGTAGGTATCCCAGGGTTAATGTTACTTTTGATTATTCTTGCTGTAATTGTTTATTGGAGGTATTTGGTTATTAGTTCGTTTGATCTCAAAAAATAACTAATAATTTTGTGAAGAGGTGTACAGAGAGTTAGTTGAATTGGACCAACTAGTCTGTTTTTTTTCTATGGGGTGTAAATAATGAATGTTTTACTGTATTTTATTGGACCGTTGATAGCCGTTTTGATTGTTAATACAATAATGTCGGTATTATATAAGGATGTAGAGAAAAAGGATAGTGGTTTTGTATTAAACTATCATAAATTAACTTACAGAAGAAGGTTGATACGTTCCTTGTGGGGGGTTCCAATTTTATCCCTTTTATTTCTATATATATATTGGGTAGGGGATTTAACCTCAAAGGAATACATAATCATCGGAATCATTTTCTTCCTCCTAATCTTACTGGACATCGCTTATGATTATGTGAAATGGAAAAAGAATGAGAAGAAAGAGTAATTTATTGGGAATAGAACCTACTTACCTCCCTGAAAGTTTAATATCAATTATTACACCTAATAAAGAGCTGGGCCATGGGGTGAAAGACTGGCAACCCATTCTTAAAAGATTGGAGAGGACATTGCGTGATGAAATGAACCGCGCATTAGATCTCTATTTTGAAGGTGAGATGAATGATTTGAATGAGTATTTAAGTAATCGTGGTATCATTGAGGCATTTATTGACGCACTTGATGACGTTCGTTAAGTCACGTGTATTGTAAACTGTTCCTTATGTCATTGAGCATGTGGCATAAGGGGATTGTTATAAATTAAGAGGTAGAAGTTTATAAGCTATTAAAAAAATTGGTAACTAGTGTTAAATATAATTACAGGTTGACCTAAGTCACTATAGGGGATCGTCACTATGCTCGGAGTTCAATTTGTCATTTGGTGGCGTTTAAATTACTAGGGGGATAAGTCAATGGCGGCATTGGAGCAGGCTGAAGCAGTAAAACTAAAGGTGACAGATGGTGTGACTTTGAGTGGCCATTTATTTAAGCCGACTGGACGTACTTCGTATCCGCTGATTGTTTTCGTGACGGGATCTGGCGGGTTAACATACGAGCTTGACTGGCAAAAGAAACACTTCTATTTTTGCCGAACACTTACAGATATTTGTCTCGAAGAAGGATACGCGTTGCTGTTAATTGATAAGCGCGGGGCCGGTCAGTCGGAAGGGAATTGGAGAAAACAGAGCTTTTACAACAGAGCGGAAGACATAACTGATGTGTTGAGGTCCATGAGACAACGTCCTGACATCTTGGACAATCAAATTAGTGTGGCAGGTCACAGCCAGGGGGGATGGGTGGTTCAGCTGCTTGCTTCCCGTCATCATGATCTCATTAAATCTGCCCTTAGCATCGCGGGCCCTGCTTATAGCGTAAAAGAACAAATCGCGGATAACATGGAAACGGACTTAATTATGAAACGCTATCCTCGTTTAGTGAACTGGGTTCTTCCTCTGTATAGAAGTTGCCTTACTTCTTATCAAATGACTTCCAAAGTGTGGAAAATAGGTTATTTGAGTTACATTCTTGATTACGATGCGAGAGAAACCATCCCTAACATTAAGGTGCCGACTTACTTTGCGTTTGCTGAGAACGATAATCTTGTGCCGTTGGAAAAAAATGAACCGTTGGCCCACGAATTACTAGCAGGCGTCAATGTTCCTTATATAATAGTGACAGCATCAGGGGTAAATCACAGCTTTGCGAAGTCGGAAAAATACCAGTCTTGGGATGATATTGAATCAAAGCCAAGTGAGGAATTGTCCAAGCTGATCAGAGATTTTTGCAGATGGACACGGTAAGATATGTAGGAAGATAACGGCTATCGATTATGGAATTGATTAAAATGAGTTTCGCTTAGTAAATATGAGTTTGTGGTACCTTTCTCTTGCATTATTAGTAACTGTCTTTAAAAATTTAATGAGAATTAAAATAGCTAAAAAGACAGTTGCTAACTCTATTGCTTTAGTTTTGTTTTTCAATCATTTTTTTGACTAGTTTTTTTCTGTCCTCAGTCATTGGAGCTTGTTCCATCCATTTATTCTTAATCATAATATCCATCCCATCTGACATATATACTCCTAGTTCTGCTGATAGCCGAGAGAAGTGCATGGTCAAGTCTGCCCGTAGAGAGGTACCAATAGCAACACCATAAAAGCTGATAGAAGTTGAGCTAAAAAGTGATTTATGGTACATCAATAGTCGATCTGAAAACGGTGGAATTGTTGAATTACTAATTTCAGCATCATCTGATTTTGGATGGTAGCATGTAACTGTAAATACAAATCGCCATTAAATCATTCTGATACTGTGACCAAATATTTGCAATTTCAGGAGCGGTTCCTTATTAGTAGATTGAATGTCCATTTTATAACCTCCAGTGAATGTTAAGATTCGTAATTCTTCTTTGCTAATTCATCACGGTCAAGTGCCCTCGGTGGTTCTTCTAACCAGCCATTCGCAATCATCATTTTTGCACCGTCATCGGCAAATCTAGAGATTTCTCCTATCAGCCTACTGTACATTACTCCAATGTCTCTTCTAGGACTCGCTGATATACTTGCACCGTAATACCCGATACTAAGAGCGATTAAGCCTGTAACGAAAAATAATAAATTTTTGTCAGAAAATGTATGTGTCGTTGACTCTGTCACTTCTGTATCCCATGTCGTAGGACTTGGAAGGTCATGTTCATTTAAATAAGCCCCAAATATATCACAATGCTTTTGTGCAATTTCTTTTCCCCTTAAAATATAGTCAGTCACTTCACTTTTATTTGCCACTTGACTATACCCGATCATAGTCGCTAAACCTAGTGCATTCCTTTGGAAGTTTCCATATAAGTTTGTAATTTCAGTACCCAATAATGGTCTTTTTTCGCCGAAATACCCGGAAAGAAAGCTTTTCTTTTTAACAAAATCGACATTTTCAGGTGTTGGAAGATAGGGTGGCTTAATATATAAACCCTTTGATAACATGACTTTATTGGTTTGTCTTATAATCTCATCTGATTCACGCAAACAGTTACTAAAAAATTGATAAATATCATCTCTTATCGCAAAGGGTAATGCCACACTATATGCATTAAGACCTGTTTTACCTAGAGCATTTGCAGCAATTAAACAATAGGTATCAGAAAATAACCGTGGAGCACGAATATCTACATCTTCATTTAAGTTGAAGCCTTTTGGAACAGGATAATTTTCTTTATTTAGTATTTCTCTTATTTTTTTGATATGTGTTTTTGATATATTTAAAACATGCAGAATCAAAGGTTTGATTTCTTTATCCTCAGTATGATGTAATTCGTGTTCTAAGTGACAAATGGCACCACTATCATTCATATAAGTAGCCCACAAATGGCTTATTTCAGCAGAAGTTAATTTCAATTTCCCTTTCATCTCCTTTCTGTTCCTCCTCAAAAAAAAAATTAAGTTAACGATCATAACTTGCCCTAAGTTTGTATGATTTATGAGAAATAGGGGCTATTTCTTTAATAAATGACATCATTTATTTGTCAAAAAAATCAAAATTAGTAGCAGAAATTTTAAGTTAGAAGTCGCCGGTGGAGGTTTTCGTAGCTAATCTAATCATTGGATATAGGGAAGATTGCTCTGGTGTAACTGGGGTCAACCGAAAGAACCGTCCCCTTGGTCACCTTTGGTCATCATCTCATTGTCAATCCATATACTTGGATTAAAAGCTACCAGGGGAGGAGATCTCATTGGACAAAGACAATAGTCGATTTAGATGGGTGATTTTTGTTTTTGTACTGTTTACTTATTTAGTTATGGCGAGCCAAAGAACGGCCCCAGGATTAATTACAGAACAATTAATGAGAGATTTTCATGTAACTGCAGCGACGATTGGATTACTAGCAAGTATACAATTTTTTGTGTATACAGGGCTGCAAATTCCAATGGGGATCCTGGTCGATCGTTATGGTCCTAATTTTTTTCTGATCACAGGTGCGTTATTTACCGGCGTGGGGACAATGATTTACAGTCTCGGTGAGCATGCATTTGTCTTGTTTTTTGCAAGAATACTGACGGGACTGGGTGATGCGACGATTTGGGTGAGTATGGTGCTAATTTTAGGTCAATGGTTTACGAAACAGGAGTTTGTTCGATTAATTGGTGTTGCCGGAATGACAGGCAGTCTTGGTTTCCTTATGGCAACCGTTCCTTTTTCGTTTTGGATTGACATACTTGGTTGGAGGGGAGCCTTCTTTTCTGCCGGGGCACTATTATGTGTTTGTAGCTTGATTCTTTATTATTTACTCATAAAAAAAACGAAGCAGTTTTTTCCTGAAGATAAGGTTATTGAAAAGAACGAGCGTAAACGGGAGAAAACTGGCAGGTTGCTTCGAAGGATATGTTCTAATCCGCAAGCTTGGGCTTTATTTTTTTGTCATTTCGGAGTTGTCGGCGGGTATTTGGGGTTTATTAGCTCGTGGGCGGTGCCTTATGGGATGAATGTATATGAAATGACACGTTCAGGCGCCAGTCAGCTGATTATGATTGGGCTTATTGGTGCACTTATTGGAGCGCCATTAACTAGTTGGATATCAAGTCAATTACAAACAATAAAATCACCATATAGGATTGTACATATCATCGTTTTCATGAGTTGGTCATCTTTTCTATTATTTAACGGAAAACCACCATTTTTTATGATAATTATGCTTTTTTTTATCATTGGCTACGGATTTGGAGCAAGTGCCTTAACGTTTGCTCTTGTTCGTCAATTGTTTCCTAGTATTGAAGCAGGGATCGTTTCTGGCTTTGCCAACACAGGTGGATTTCTAAGTGCTGTATTGCTACCAAGTATTTTTGGATATGTACTAGATCTCCAGTACGCATCAGGCAGTATTATTGATGGATACTACTACGGGTTTATCACTCCAGTTGTCTTCTCTCTAATTGGCTTAATTGGTGTAAGCATGATTAAAGAAAAAGTCGAGTAGGAAGCGCAGGGACGGTTCTCTTGCTTCCTTCGTATTACGAAATAAAGGAAGCTGGAGAACCTTTTTCTAGTTATATAATTGTCACTCTAATCAAAATATAAAACATCACAAAATATATGTTAAAATTATACAAAAGATAAAATGACTTTGTACAAGGAGCTAATTCATGACTACCTATAATGTAGAACCTCAAAAACAGACACTTCACGGCTCTTTTTCGAAAAGTTTCAAACCAATATTGACAATAGCGTCTGGTGATTCCGTTCGGTATTCTACTCTTGATGCATTATGGGGACTAGAACCTTTTAAAATAGCAGGGGACCGAAAAGTTTTTGAAACAGAAGACTTAAAACAAAATAGTGGTCACGCCCTTTGTGGACCAATAGTCATAACTGGTGCAAAGCCAGGTATGGTTCTAAAAATTAAAATTAATGAAATTCTTCCAGCTGCTTGGGGATGGAGTTTTGCAGGGGGTTCAAATCAAGTCAAAAAGCGACTAGGTCTAGAAGAACAAGATACGTATCACTTAAATTGGGATTTGGATACTAAAAAAATGATTGGAACAAGTCAATTCAATCATCGAGTTTCTTTATCACCATTTATGGGGACTATGGGTATGCCTCCAAATGAACCAGGAATTCATTCAACTATTCCTCCAAGATTTTGTGGAGGGAACATTGATTGTAAAGAGCTAGTTGAAGGTAGCGTTTTATATCTGCCAATTCCTGTTTCAGGAGGACATTTCTCAGTTGGGGATGGACATGCATTACAAGGTGATGGTGAAGTTAGCACGCAAGCGATTGAATGCCCAATGGATGTTGTAGATTTAACTTTTACACTTATTGATGACTTGAATCTATCTATGCCACGTGCAAATACCCCAGCTGGTTGGGTTACATTTGGATTTCACGAAGACCTTGATCAAGCTTGTTTCATTGCACTTGAAGGTATGCTAGATCTTATGGAAGAATTGTACGGTTTTAGTCGTAAAGAAGCTTATACTTTAGCTAGTTTGACAGTAAATATGAGAATTACTCAAATTGTTAATGGAAAGAAAGGAGTCCACGCAATTCTACCTCATGATTCGTTTAAGGATAAGTGAACAAGATGGGAGAAATAAGAAATGCAACCAATTATAAAAATAATGAAATCCGATTCTGAAATTGTGTCTACTTTTAGCACGTTTAAACAATTACGTCCTCATTTAACAGAGGATAAATTTTTAGAAAAAATTAGAAGGTTACAAGATAATTATGGTTTTAATTTAGTTGCCGTTATTGAAAATAGTGAAGTTAAAGCATCTGCTGGATATAGGATTTCAGAATCTTTAGCTTGGGGAAAGTTTTTTTATGTAGATGATTTGATTACAAATGAAAAAAGCCGTCGAGAAGGATATGCAAAAATGCTTTGGGGTTGGTTAATAAGTCAAGCGAAGGAAAATGATTGTGAACAATTTCATCTTGATTCTGGTGTGCAAAGACACGATGCGCATAGATTTTATTTAAAAGGTGGGTTAGATATTAGTTGTCATCATTTTCAAATGTCTCTTTAACTAAAATGTAAATGAGTATGTTTTTTTTCATGATATTAAGGTTCTAATTTAAGCTCAAAAACAGTTATGTATAGGAGCAGAGTGTTTTAAAAACTGTTTTGGATGATAAAGAAAACTTTCAATATGAATGTAACTAAATGGGAGTCTCTTTTTAGTTTTAGAGAAAATAAAAGTGTTTACTATATTCTTATTTTCCCTTATTTGTTAATACTTGTATTAATGGTACCACTAAGTATGTTTTGGTTTGACTTAATTAACTTTGAATATAGTTTCATTAGTTCTATATCTATTGTTGTGTTATTAACGATTAGTGGAATAGTTAAATTTTCTAAACTTAATGATATAGTACAAGAGAAATTATCATAATCTGGAAAAGAGTAAGCTGGTCTGTGGTGCCAGCCCTCCAATGCTTTAAGCACTAGGTAGCAGGCACCTTTTATAAGTTACATTTTCATTCTTAGTGGTGTGGAGCGATGGATAAGTGACAAGCGGAGTGCAATAGCAATAAGAAATTAGTTTTCTTCAACATTTACAATAATTTCACCAAATAATTTATCGCCAATATAAACTTCTAATTTCCATAATCCTGGTGTTAGAAATTCCATACTCGATGGAACGTGCGTATCAGCTCCATTATTTGGACTGATTCCGACATTCGGGTATTCCCAAACACTTCGCATATTGTTAAGTAGAACTTTGTGTTCCTCACCTTTTTCGTTAATACCAACAACTTTTAAATTCCCTTCAAATTCTTCTTTTTCTCCCCAAAAATGCCACATATATTTATTACCTTTTCCCGCTATAATTGGATTTGCTTCTGCTTCTCCCTCTTTGCCAGAACCAACTAAAAAACCAATTCTTTCTTCCTCACCAACCAAAACATATTCTCCTTTTGTTCCATCTCCAAACGTAACTGGAATATGAATAGTTGGACTAACTTCCCAATCCTCCACTTTTATTATATCTGTTTTTACTGAACAACCTATTAACATTCCTATTAAAAACAAACCTAAAAAAACTTTTTTCATAATAACCTCCTCATATATTAGACGAATAACACACCATTTAGTTTCTTAATATTCATATTATATTTAATTAGGATTGGATATATATGTTAAAATAGAAGTCGAGATATAGTCAAATTGTGTTGAAAGTCACTTAAACAAACGGTGAATTTAGTGAGAAATTTGCTCAATACTAGTGTAATATTGGTATTAAGGAAGATTTTGATATTTTTAGTGTAAAAAGCATAATTTGAAGAGGAAAACATTTTATGAAGAAAATATTAATAAATTTAATTATAGTTATATCATAGATATATTGCTTAACATATATCTTATTTGGCTTTTCTAATGATAGTTTTGTAATGCGCGCTGTTACTGGTGTAACGTCGACTATTGTTTCTGTTAGTCTATTGTACTTCTGGTTAAAGATTCTTGATAATAAAAAAATAAGTAGATGAAAAAGAATAGTTTTAAAAGTGAAGCCTTTTATAGTGAATGACTTACATTTAATCAAATATAGGGAGATAATTTAATGTTGGATTTAGATAAAATAAGAGAAAAAATCATTACTTTAGATGACTCAGATGCTAAAAGCATTATAATGATGATCGCTGCTTATTTAGAAATGGCAGATGACGAAGAAAGTACTTTTACAAGCGATAAATGTGTACATCAACTAACAAAACTATTAAATGATATCCTGAACCAAATTTACTTAAAGAGATGTATAAGAAAAAACAACAAGAAAATTAATAAAAAAAATCACGTATAGTTAAGATATGTTAATATTTATTTGAAGCATTTAATCCACTTTTCGAATATATCGTATTTAGTTATTTTCAAATGAAAGGACTGTATAAAAATGGAAGTTAATAACTTTAAAGTAACACCTGAAAAACTGAAAGGTAAGACAGTGGAAGATGTTGCTGTTACTACTAGTGCGGTCGTTCTTAAATTTACTGATGGTACCTTTTTAGACGTTTATCTCGATAAGTCTGCACAAACATTAAAAACATCGACAAACAAGCTAGAAGATCAATAGAATGATTTTTTTCTTTAACGATAGGCTGCGATAGCGAACAGCGTTCCACTAATGATAAACCGTACCGTAATGAAGAAAAAAGGAGAAACTACTATGACAAAAGAAAATAATGAATTGACTCTAGACCAACGGGAAGAACTACTCACAACATTGAGAACCCGTTTCGAGAAAAACATGAACCGACATAAAGGTATTGATTGGGATAAAGTACAAGCAAAACTTGAAGCGAATCCTGAAAAACTATGGTCTCTCAATGAAATGGAAGTAACTGAAGGGGAACCAGACGTTGTTGGCCAAGATAAAATGACGGACGAATACATTTTTTATGATTGTTCAGCAGAAAGTCCTAAAGGTCGTCGGAGTGTTTGTTACGATCGTGAAGCTCTGGAGTCGAGGAAAAAGTTCAAACCAGAAAATAATGCTATGGATATGGCAAGTGCCATGGGCATCGAAATCTTGACAGAAGAACAAACCCGAGACTTACAGAAACTTGGAAAATTTGATTTGAAAACGTCGAGTTGGGTGCAAACACCTGCTAATATTAGAAAGCTTGGCGGAGCGCTCTTTTGTGATCGTCGCTACGACAATGTCTTTGTATACCACAATGGAGCAGAGTCCTATTATGGTGCAAGAGGTTTCCGTGGTTCGCTAAAAGTCTAAATCTGACAGCTTAAAGTTCTCACGTCTTGGGAGAAGAGTAGTAAAAAATAAGTTGCAATTGCAGCTTATTTTTTTATGCCTAAAAGCTAGGAGATGGATCATTAAAGGGAACTATGATTACTTTTATCAATATAAAAAGGGTACAAATGAAATAATGCAAATTGATAGTATTAACGAAGATACAAATCAAGAACTAAACTATAGTGAGTAAAGAATAAAGAATGAATTTGGATATATCCCCCTTTTTATATAAAATTATTTGGAAATTAGTGTTAAACTAAAGTAAATCCTTTAATATTGTTACCGAACTTAAGAAGGGGAGATTATTATTTTCGTGCTATTTGGTTTATTAATTTTTGTCATTACCATTATATTATCTTTGATTCTGTGTGCTAAACTAATTATTTCTTTCATTAAAAAGAAGCCTTTTCCTAAAAAATTACTGATTGCAACGTTTTCTGGGGTTGTTCTAGTATCTTCCATCTATACATATGAAATGTACTTTTTTACATTTAATAAAATTGATAGTGGTTCCATCCAAAAGGGACCAGGACCTTTAACATCAGCCACTGAACAATTCACAGTTAATGCTTATTATGAACCATATGGTGGTGCAGCAGGTGGTGTTAACGTATGGGTTGAAATCACAAACAATAATGAGAATGATAAGAATCAAACTGTTTATTATGGTGATGCAAAAACTGATTTTTCTTTGAAGTGGGTGGATGAAGATACACTGTGCATTCAAAATGAAGAACCTAGTTATCCAAATTCAAATAGAAGTATCGAATTAGAAATTGGTAAAGAGATTTATCATGGAAATGGCTTGGCTTGTAAAAGCTTGATAATGAAAGATGAATATGAGACTTGCTACCAAAACTAATTAACATGAATCTCAAAAAAATTAGAACGTCAAATTTTATAGTAATGCGGAAATTTGCTTAAAAATAGATTAAACGGAGTTGTTTCTAGGGTAAAACTAAAAGTAGTATGTCTCATTTTTGTCCTAGCTTTTATGTTACAAACGGGCTAACTATTGAAATATAACTTAAGGAGGGATAGGTTTGTTTGTCGGTCGTATTTTATACTTATTAGGAATGGCATTTGTCTTTTTTAGCATAGTGGTTCTGATAATGATGCAGTTCAGTAGCGGAGGGAATATGCTAATTCCTCTATTTGCTTTACTTAATGGTTTTATTGCAATGGGTATTGGTGATTTAGTAATTGATTTAAACCATAAAAAAAGTTTGGAATTAGAAAATAAGATTAAAGAATAAGATGTATTAGACAATTACTCATGTTGAGTGAATATAGGAAGCTTAAACATTATATATTTGGGGAGAGTGTCTTTATGCTGTGGATAATCACACAGAATGAGAAAAGTTTGATGAATGTAAAAGAGGTTGCGGTCAGCGGAAAGTATATTGAAGGCGTTATAGGCAGAGGTTTCTTCAACGAATGGAGTAAAACACTAGGAAAATATGAATCTAGCGCAAGAGCAATTGAAGTTCTAAAAGAAATATATATGAAGATTGAGGAGAGCAACAGTAATTCTGTCTCTTTCACTATGCCTAAAAACTGAAGATTCACTATTTCAACAAACAAGGCGTTCCTTAAACAAGGGATGCGTTCTTTATATTTTAAGGGGATGAGATAAAAAGTGGGTGTACAAACATATAGAAAAAGACGGTCAATAAAAAGTTATTTTTTTGAAAAATATTTATTTTTACGAGGCACAAAAAAGGGATTTTCGAGTGTGGAAAACACGACAAAATTCATTGAACAAAGAGGCACAGAAAACACAAAGCCGTATGTTATTGAAAAAGTCACGTTTTCTAGCAGTATAAAAGAACAAATAATAGAGGACATAAAAGTTTTTACATTAAATGATCAAAATTCTCCACATCAAAAAGTTATCCTATATATCCATGGTGGTGCTTGGACGAATCAACCTTTACATTTTCACTGGATATTTATGGACAAATTGGCTCAATCATTAAACGCCAAAATTATTGCTCCGATATACCCTAAAGTGCCTCACTTTAACTATAAACATACATACCCCAAAGTGTTAAACCTGTATAAAGAGATGCTGAAATCTGTTGAAAGTCCTCAGCAATTGACTATTATGGGAGATTCGGCAGGTGGAAATATATCACTAGGTCTGGCAAATCTTTTAAAGCTAGAAGATTTGCCACAACCAAAAGACATCATATTATTTTCTGCATGCGTTGATATGGTTTTAGACAACCCTCTTATACCAGGATACGAAAAAATCGATCCTATGCTGTCAGTAGGAGGTATGCCAGTCATTACAAAAATTTGGGCGGATGATAAAAATTTAGACGATCCATTAATCAGTCCAATATACGGCGACTTTCATGGAGTTGCAAAAGTGACTCATTTTATTGGCACACACGAAGGTTTATATCCAGACGCATTAAAATTTGATGAAAAATTAGCAAAACAAGGAGTTGAGATTAATACCTTTGTTTATCCTAAAATGAATCATGTGTTTGTTGTTATGCCAATCCCTGAAGCGAAAGATGCTCAACAAAAAGTTATTGATATAATTAGGGACTAACTGCGGTCATTTTAGTAGTTTTTTATAATTCAATAGGGGGGCTGACTTAGTCTATAGAAATTAATAGTCTGGAGGAATAGATACATGTCAAAACATGAAAACGAAGAAATGCTAGCATTCTAATTACATATTGTATTAATCTTAATTAGATGTAATAATAAGGTAAATAAGTGAAGAACACTAAAGGCAATGATGAGAATAGTAAATCAATTCTATTTTTTACAGAGAGCTTCGGAAGCTGAAAAGAAGCATTGAATTATTGATTGAACATGGTCTCTGAGTAGCATAACTGAACTCTATAATTAGAGTAAGGTTGTGACGAATTTGGCACTCGTTATAAACGTCAGGGTATATGAACATAAATGTTCCGTACTTATTAAGGCTAATCATGTGAGTGATAAGTAAATTAAGGTGGTAACACGGGTATAAAACCTCGTCCTTAGACAATATTTTTGTCTTGGGACGAGGTTTTTTGCTTTGTCCTGATTGTGTAAAGAGCACTAACGATGAATGGTGAAACTAAATAAAAGGAGATGTTAAAAATGAACGTTGCTCATAATGAATTGATAGGTAATTTTGTAAAAGTAGTGCCAATGGAAACAACTCATATACAAGAGTTATACGAAATCGGTAAAGATAAAGCTATTTGGACACACTCGCCCTTTGTTGTCACCCTTGAAACAAGTGATGATATGAAATCTATTGTAGAAGAGGCATTATATCAAAAAGAACTTGGAACAGAATTTCCATTTGTTGTTATACTTCGAGAAAATGACAAAGTAATTGGAAGTACACGATTTATGGAGATATCAGATAATAACAAAAGTTTAGAGATAGGATCGACATGGCTAACACCATCTGTTTGGGGGACTCAAGTTAACGCAGAATGTAAGTATTTATTATTAAAATATTGTTTTGAAACCCTCAAGACTATTCGAGTTCAACTTAAAACAGATGAAAAAAATAGTAGGTCTCAAAAAGCAATAGAACGAATTGGAGGGGTGAAAGAGGGTATTTTAAGGAATCACATAATTCGAAAAGATGGAACATACAGGACCTCAATCTTATACAGTATTATAGATAGTGAATGGGATGATGTGAAAAATAAACTGCAATTTCTTCTTGAATAATGTGTAATGTTCATATAATAACCCGTCTATTTTTTTCTTATGTGATCGATTGTCCTCAAGATCTTATTGGTCATGAAAAAAGAACTTTCCAGTAATTACTTTTTGAAAATTGGATATATCCCTTAATTTAATAAGTTATTTGGAAAGTTATGTTAAAATAAAGGTGGAGGAACCATATGTCTATTAAAGCGATATTTTTAGATTTTTATGGAACGGTTGTACATGAAGATGATGAAGTTATAACCTATATATGTGAGCAAATAAAGGAAAACTCTCAAACAGATGCAACATTAGCAGAAATTGGGGGATTTTGGTGGGGAGAATTTTCAGGTCTATTTATTGAAAGTCATGGTAAAAATTTTACACATCAAAGAATTTTAGAAGAGACATCATTAAAAAGTACACTTTCGCATTATCGATCAAGCTTAGATGAAACAAAACTGTCAGAGTTGATGTTTAATCATTGGATGAATCCACCTATATTTCAAGATTCAATCGAATTTATAAACCAGTGTACATTTCCTATTTATATACTTTCAAATATTGACCGTATTGATATTTCGGAAGCTATTAAATTTCACGATTTATCAGTTAAGGATATAATTACAAGTGAGGACGTGAAATCATATAAGCCTCGTCCTGAGATGTTTGAATACGCTTTAAAAATAAGTGGGTTCGTTCCAAATGAGGTCGTCCACGTTGGAGATTCGCTATCAAGTGATGTCGCAGGGGCAAAAAATATGGGTATTAAAAGCGTATGGGTAAATAGAAGCAATAGAGAATTCAAAGGCAATATTAAACCAGAGTTTCAAGTTGGAAATTTAAAAGAGGTACTGAAAATTCAAGAACTAGTTTAAAGATAAAATGCCGACATATTAGCTGGTAAGCAGGCAAAAGTACATACAATCGGAGTACAATGGTTGCCGAATTACTAAACAGAGGAGTTTAGTGTTCAGCCTAACCAAATGATAATTAATATAGAAGAATTAATTAAATCAATTTCTTATTGAACTAAATAGAAGAGTTTCATGTTTTACTCTTGTGTTTACTTAATGCTAGCTTGTGAAAATAAGTGACTGAGAGGAATTATGATGAGACCAACATACATCCGTAATTTTGAAAAAACAGTATCTGAAGCCATGAAGAAATATCATGCACCTGGTATAGTAGCGAGGTTGTTAGTCAACCGAGAAATTGTTTACAGCAAATCATTTGGTGTATCCAAAATCGGAGATATTCCAACTCCTTTAACAAATGATACTATTTTCTCAATTATGAGCATTACAAAGAGTTTTACTGCTACTGCCATAATGCAATTAGTAGAAAAAGGAAGCATTTCATTAGATGATCGGGTCTCTGATTACTTGCCGTATTTTCATATTAATGACCAAAAATACATAGAGAATCCAATAACCATAAAACAGTTGTTAAGTCATACCGCGGGTTTTCCAGAGTTTTATCCAATTGTGTCATTACAAGATCGGAATCTTGTTAAATTATATCGAGGAGCTCCGCAGTATGAAGCAATCATATCAAAATTTCCTGATGAAGTATTAAGTAAAATAAAAAATCGTGAAGATATTACACGATACTTTGAAAATGTGCAACTGCAATACAAACCTGGGGAAGATTGGCAGTATTGCACTGACGCATATGTCATTGCGGGGGATCTTTTAGAGAAAGTAACAGAGATGTCTTGGGAAGGGTATATAAATAAGAATATTTTCAACAGGCTTAAACTTGGTAGCACTTTTACTGATCCTACAAGATTAAACGAAGAAAGTAACAAGACTCATTATTACACATTAGATGAGTCATCATTAATGGAGATGCCGATGCCTATAAATCGTATCTGTGCTCCAGCAGGTTTTATCTACTCCTCCGTAAATGATATGACAAAGTATCTCATTTCTCATATGGATTTTGATAATAGCCCTTTACTTAACAGAAATAGTCTAATGGAAATGCAAAAGATGATTGCTCAAAGAGAGCGGAATTTAAGCTATGGCTTAGGCTGGCGAATTCGAAATTATCATGATCATAAAATTGCAGAACATGCAGGTGGCTACCCAGGTGTTGCAGCGTATGTAACAATGATTCCCGAAAAAGGATTCGGTGTAGTTCTTTTTTCCAATTGTGATAAGGTGCCTGTTAAGGTTTTTTCTGAAAAAGTAACCGAGGAATATATTGATTCAATTTGCTGAATTAATTGGGTAATCGATCAGATCTTTAAGAAAAATATATCTGTTTGATGAACTATATTTTAACAATTCCTGAATGGGTAGCGAATAGAGTGTCTTTTAAAGGGGTGAGTACAATTAAAGTTAATGATTTAATATCTTGGATCAATACAATAAGGGTTATATTAACAATATTTATTCTTTGGCTATACATTGATAGTCTTATTTTAAAAGGGAATTATAAGACTCTTTTAGAGTTACAGGTAATAGGAAATACTTCTGTCGTCATACCAGACTTCACGCCCTATCAATTTACAATTATCCAAACTATTCCTCTTTTTATACTTGTATTAATAGGCACAGAAAGATTCATAACCATATTGAAACATATACAAAAGGAAGGTACAGTATTTGATAAAAAAATAATACATATCTTAAGAAAATTAAGTGCTCTAATACTTTTTTTCGGAGCAATAAAAACATTACTTAATATCTTGGGAAGCGTAGCAAACTTATTGCCACACAACGCCTATGGCGTAAATATTGTAGTTTATATATTCCCAATAGATTACGTAGTCGGATTTATTGTTCTACTAGGGTTTACTTATATCCTAAATTTAGGCATTAAGCTTGAAGCAGAAAATAATATGTCTATCTAGGATTGGGTTATGGGACAAGTTAATTGAATGTATACATTTTCTGGGATTTCATATTTAGATTGGATAAGCAATAATTTAATTTGTTATACCTAATTTATCAAATAATGTAAATTCAGTACCACACCATATTATATTGATATGGTGTATTTTTTTCGATGATATTCTATAAACTATCGCATCAAGCCTAGGAAGAAATCTCAACCATAAATATTTCAAACAATGGATTAATATAACTGTAGTTAAACTGTCGCATGGAAATTTATGTTAAAATAGAGTGTGGTATCCGTGAGTATATTGAAAAAATTAAACTTTCCAGAGGGAGGTTAGCATGCAAAGACAGGAGTTACCGTTAATAGTTGAAGCTTTATTTCGTTTAAGTGAGATAAATAAAGTTTTAAATTAAAAAGTGATACAAGTATAAGAGGGAGGAATTAGTTATGAAAAAAAGATTCCTAACGTTATTTATTTTATTGATAATTTTTTTAAGTGCTTGCGGTCATAATACTTGGGTGTTAGAAAAAGATAGATTGAGTGAAGTGGGAGGTGTAGCAAACTATGTGGAACAACTACAAAATAACCAATCAGATTTTCGAGGATTTAGAGTATTTACAATATCAGAAGGAAAAAAGATGGTGGTTGTTTCAACTGGTTCGAGTGACCAAATTCTGAGTTTTACAGGGGCAGACGTTTCTAATAATACAACGATAACAGTTGAAGAAGAAAATAAGCAGTCAGATGAGGAAAACTCTTATATTTTAATTGGGATAGATAAGATTGAAGGCGAACTGTCAGTAGTCGGCGAGAGTGGAGAAGAATATTAAGCATGTAAAAAGAAAAAAGTAAACAACCAACGGTGAACTGTCCGATGCCCCGCTTTCAGGTTGAATCATGTGAAAATCATTTTATTTTAATGGAAGGACACAATATGCTATTTTCTTTTTAAAAAATTGATTATATCCAATTAGCAGCACCTATAGGTTCTGAAAATAGCGCAAGAAAATTTTTCTCTGGGGTATTAGGATTTGAAGAAATAAAGAATCCCGAAGTGTTAAAAAAGTGTGGAGGCGTTTGGTTTTCCTTCCACTTTTAGCTTATGTTCCCATTGTTGCTCAGTAAAAAGGTACAACAAATCGTTGTACCTTTCAAATACTAAATAGTTATTTTTAAAAACTTCCGCTTTCCAACTTGTATTATTAAATTATTTGTAATCGATATTAGTAATTGATTATCTTCTATTTTTTCTCCATTTATCTTGACCCCTTTATTTTCAATCATTCTACGTGCCTCACTTTTTGAGTTCAATAAGTTTAATTCCACTAATAAATCTATAATTTGAAAGTCTTTTTTCCCATTCCAATCTACCGTTGGAATATCATCAGGCAGCGTACCTTGCTGGAAAACGGAGATAAATCCCATTTCTGCTTTTTCGGCTGCGTCTTTTCCATGATACATACGAACAATGGTCTTTCCTAACAACATCTTAGCATCTCTGGGATGTAACAGACCTGATTCTAGATCTGATTTAGTTTTCTCTAGTTGGTCTGGAGTGAAATCTGTTACGAGTTCAAAGTATTTACCCATTAATTGATCTGGAATGGACATTGCTTTCCCGTACATGTCCTGCGGCTTATCGTCAATACCGATGTAGTTTTTCTTTGATTTGGACATTTTTTCTACACCGTCAAGCCCCTCCAATAGTGGCATAAGCATTGCTACTTGTTTCTCTTTACCAAATTTCTCCTGAAAATGCCTTCCCATAAGAATATTGAAATGTTGGTCCGTTCCGCCAAGTTCGATGTCAGATTCTAATTCTACCGAATCATACCCTTGCATTAAAGGGTAGAAAAATTCGTGTAAGGATATTGGTTTTCCTAAAGCAATTCGTTCTTCAAAGTCATCTCTTTCCATAAGCCTTGCTACGGTAATTTTACCAGCAAGGTTAATGACGTCTTCAAAATTTAATTTAGACAGCCACTTAGAATTAAAATGTAGTTCTACTTTTTTCATATCCATCACTTTTCCAAATTGCTGAGTAATATTATTTGGTGCCTGGTGACACTTCCTGTTTTTTGTCGAAAAATAACCCAGTTTAATAAGAACTGGGTTATAAATCATAGATCCTATTGTTCCGTTTGTAAAACCAATTATCTTATCAAATCGTTCCTAGTTAAAAATTCATCATTAAAGACAATTGGAATCCCATTACCGTCTTTTTCAGCGTGGATATGTAAATGAGGTTCACTAGTGTTTCCAGAATTCCCAACTAGGCCTATAGGTTCCATCTCTTTAACACTATCACCTTCAACTACTTCTAAACTATCTTGTTGCATATGGGCAATATAAACTTTCGTATTATTTTCCACACATGATATCGCCACATAATTACCTTCGGGGTGTTCCGGATCCATTTCAGGAGGATTCAAGTCAGCTAGATGATTTCTGGACTCTAGCACTTCTCCATCACATGGACTATAAAGGACATCACCATAAATAGAATATTTGTCTAATTCTTCCGGATAAAAACCATTTGCTCGTATGCCAAATTTATTCAGTTTTACGATATCTAGCGCAAACTGTTGAGATTCGTAAGCGTTATGGTAATTCAGCTGAGTGTGGCTGCCACCGTGAGCAATATAGTACGTCCCATTATTAAGTGGAAAGGCTAATTCAATTTCTTGATGTTGAGTAGTATAGCCAGTCAAAGCACCCGCATTATAGAAACCAAAAATGATAACAAGAAAGGCATAAATACTCGTATTTAGTTTTTGTTGTCGAGTCAGTTTAATACGAAAAGGTAATGGTTTTATTTTCTTCACAGAAAAGAAAAGACTAACTAATAACAATAGAATAAAGATGTACCGGATATAATAACCAACCCAGTCCCAACGTCCAGTTTGATATACCCAACCGATAATCATAACAGTGGCCAACATCTTAACGATCCACTCGAACTTACTGCTATCTTTTTCATAAAAGAGTAATATGATAAAAACTAGTGGCAGAATCACTTGAATAAAACCAATTTGTATCAGAGGTGAAAACAATATGTATTCCTCCTTCACAAAAATATTATTTTATAAAATAGTTTATGAATGGAACTATTAAAAATTATAGTACAGAATTCATACGATTAAAAAGCATTTTCGTTTCATTTGTGATTTTTTCTCTGCAAAAATTTATGGGACAAGGTACCTGTAATCTGTACCCTTTTCCGGATGAAAAAACCGTTTGTGTAAAAAAACATGCCTTTCGTGAAAAAAATGAAATAAATAACGCTTACATGATAAGATTCCCTTATCAAATTCCTGGGTTATTAGCCTTAAATAACTCCCTAATTTAGTAAGAATATAAAGGCGATAATTATGATAGGGATAGCCAACAAGTCTTTAAGGGAGTTAATAAAACATTTATACATAAAAATTATGAATTAAAGGATGGAGTTTATGAAAAAGTCAATTGCTAAACGTATTTTGCTAATTTTAATAGTTTTAACTTTTTTATTTGTTATAAATACAGTTTTAAGCGGTATTACAAATTCACAAGTGAAGCTATCATCAGAGTTATTTGCAGAGTATTTTATTCCGTTAAAAGAAGAACAAGTCCAATTAGAAAAGGAAAGAGCGAACTTAGACTTGCAATATCAACAATTAACATTAACGGAACTGGAGAATGAGACGGAACAGAAAAGTGACATTCTTAACCAAGTAGGCAAGATTACTGAGCGTCTTAGTGACATACGTATAATAACAGAAGGGTTTTCAGAAAAATCGATGGATTCAAGGTTAAGTAATGCTTATCAGCCCTACGATTCAGCAATGAGTAATTATCTAGAGGAAGTAACAGAAGCTTTAAATGCGTCAGAAACGGAAACAATAAGTAGTTTCGTAACTTCTGCTAATGAAGTTGTAGAAACTGAAACTAATTTTCTACAAGTAATGGCGGAAAGGATAGCTCACGAAGAAAATTTGATCGATTCAAGGATAAATAGGTCGACATATATTATCTTTGGTATGGCTTTGTTGTTTATTATATCTGCTGTTGTCGCCTTCAGGGTTTCAATCAAAACAATTATACAACCATTGAAGCGTTCAAATAAACAGTTTCAAGACATCATAAAGAAATTGGAACGTGAGGAAGGTGACTTGACTGTTCGGGTTGAAAACAATAGCAATGACGAAATAGGCGAGATGACTACAGGAATTAATCGCTTCTTAGATATCTTACAAACAGCAATGATTTCCATCAAAACAGGTTCAACTACTATTCGCAATTCGAGTGAAAAAATAAGCTCGCATTTACAGAAATCGCAACTATCTACTTCAAATGTTTCTTCGTCACTTAATGAGTTATCAGCAAGCATGGAAGAAATTAGTAGTACTATCGTCAATATTGAGACAGGTGCTCAGCATGTTCTAGCGAAATCAAACGAAATTGCAACAGATGCTGGATCAAACACTGAGCATATCAATGAAGTGAGTGAACGCGCCGAAAAGATTTTTAAGCAGTCAAGTGATAGTAAAATACAAACAGAAAATATGTTGAAAGACATTAATGAAAAGATGGCGATCTCGATTGAAAATAGCCGTTCGGTTGATAAAATCAATACTCTCACATCAGAAATCTTGGATATATCTTCACAAACCAATCTATTGGCACTCAATGCTTCGATTGAAGCAGCCCGCGCGGGAGAGGCTGGGAAAGGGTTTGCGGTTGTTGCCGAGGAAGTTAGAAAACTTGCAGAAAGTACTGAAGCAACAGCTAACAATATTAAATCAATTAGCCGAGGGGCCACTGAAGCGGTGCAATCGCTTGTTGACAATGCTGAAGGTGTTATGAACTATGTTATGGAACAAGTAATTAAGGACTACGATGCATTTTTGAGTATGGCATCAAATTATAAACAAGATATGAGTGTAACGAATGAGATGCTTGAGAGATTTAGTGCGAAATCTACTGATTTAACAATGATTGCGACAGAGATGGCTGAAGGTTTACAAGAAATAACTTCAGCTGTTGAACAGAGTACAGAAGAAGTGATTGGTTCAAATGAGAATACGACAATATTACTAGATGTAATTACATCGATTAATGAAGGGGCAAGCCATAACCTCGAGATTGCTGATTCGTTGAACGAACAAGTGAATACCTTTAAAAAATTAGAAAATGATAAACCAATTACTGAGTAACATATGTATTTATATAACGTCATCCTGCATTACTCAGAAAGTACTAAGAAGTAGTATCTGGAGATGAGAGTGGGGCCTATGTCGTCCCTCTCACTCATCAAAGGTAGAATGGTGATTGACATGATCAATGGAAACTTAATTATTTTCGATGCAAATAGTCAGTTAGTAATCCCAAAATTAACGCCAAGATAGTTCCGGCTACGACAAGAGTGATATTATTTATAGCGGTTGGACCTAGTAACATCAACACTGATAAGAATATCAAAATACAACCGCTAACTAACTTTAATTTTTTTGCAACTCTCATTGAGAAGTCCATGCGTTTCATTGTTATTAAAATAAAAACAAATATGACGATTTCTGTCAAAATATACATAAACAAATAGATTAATAGTAAAAACAGATAACTAATTCCTGATACTCCCAAGTCTTGCATCATTCCGTTCCAAACAATAGGAAACCCAGCAGTACATGGCAATTCAATTAAAGATGCAAATAGAGCAACCATGACTGCCGCGAAAAACAAAGCAATAGTACCCTCTTTTTTTAATAAAAGCGACCTTATTCTATTTGCAAATCCCGTTTTACCTTTGTCTGATATTACAAATGTCATTTTTTCTCTCCCACTCAATGCCTCTTTGACATTTATTGCAGCAAATAGAAAGATAATCGAAAACAACAAAAATCTGACTATAAATATATCAAGAATTTGATTCATAACAGAAAACACGCCTACCATAAATAAACCGTAGATAGAAGCAACGGTTATAATAAATGTTATTCCAACAATCGCCATCTTCTTTCTTGATTGAAGGCGGATAATCATAGACATCAGGAATAACAAGGCCCAAATAGAACAAGGATTAAACCCATCTAAAGAACCAATGACAATAGTAGAAACAAGTGCGTTCCTTTCTGAAATAAGGAAATTATTCATCTCTGGAGTATCTTCGTTATTAATGTTATTTGACAACTTGGTTAAGACGTCATTTTCAATAATGGCATTGTATCCCTGAATTACTTCATCATTAACAATAAACGTAGGTACGACAACTTGTTGAATATCATATTCTTGAAAATAACTAGCAAATTCTTCTTCTTGACGAGTTCCCTCGTATTTAAAAACTGCAACATTTTCATTTCTCTCCAATTCATCTACAAAAGGGGAAGCTTCCGAACATACAGGACAAGAATCTAAATACAAATAAATTACGTTATCTTCTTGATTCTCATCAGATGCAAACGCAGCGGGTGACATAAGCATTACTAATATTAATACAAAAAAGAACCCAAATCTTTTCATAACACTGCTCCTCTTTTTGTTATATGTGATATGTTGAACATGTATTTCCAACTTTCAAACAAGATAATTTCCTTTATAATTTCCAAGCTGAAAAACAAAGAGAGAATAAAAAGTATACGTTAATTTTAACATTTTTCCTGTTATGGAATTTCCAGATTTATGTCCAAAATTAAAATGTTTCGGTATGCTGGTACTTGGAAAATGGGAATAATTTGATACAATTGGAATTAATAAATCAAATCGAAACTGAAGAGAAAGGAGAGGATGATTTTGATTAAGATTATTGACAATAGGGGCGAAGAACATGAATTAATGCTTATAATTTGCACAATCTGTTCTTTTCTTACTTTTAGAAAAATCAAGCGACTAGAACGATATAAAAACAAACTAAAAGATACATTCACACCTTATTAAGTTTGTGGAGGGACAAGGGACCTGTCCCTCTGTCCCTTCTCTGTCCCAAATACATAATATGATGTAAACAATAAAAAATTTGTATTTAAATCGTAGACGAAAATGGTAAAATGATAAGGGAACAGATATGGAGGGTGATTATGAAGATTAAACTAGGATTATTATATGGTGGGAAATCCGCCGAACATAATGTATCATTACAAACTGCAAAAGCAGTCATTAAAGCATTGGATTTAACAAAATATGACGTCCATCCAATATACATTTCAGAAACTGGCGAGTGGGTCAGAGGAACACAACTTGAAGCCCCAGTAGAAGATGTCAAGAAACTTCAATTAAAAGAAGCAGGGGAAACGATTTCTCCGGTTGCGTTAAATTCAGAAATATTCCCAGTTCCAACAAAGGGTGACAGTAACCAAACAGAAGTAAAATTTGATGTGGTTTTTCCGTTGCTTCACGGACCGAACGGGGAAGATGGAACCGTTCAAGGTTTACTAGAACTGATGAACGTTCCATATGTGGGTAACGGAGTGCTGGCATCAGCTGCTGGTATGGATAAAGTTATGATGAAAAACATTTATGAGCAAGCAGGCATTAAGCAACCGAACTATGTATGGTACATTCGCAGTTATTGGGAAAAAGAAGCCGAAGCAGCATACAAGAACATCGAAGATAAACTAGGTTACCCTTGTTTTGTCAAACCGGCAAACTTAGGTTCAAGTGTTGGCATTAGTAAATGTAACGACCGCGAAAGCCTCGAAAAAGCTTTTGTAGAAGCCTTTGAATATGACCGTAAAATCATTATTGAAGAAGGCATCGACGGCCGTGAATTAGAAATTGCCGTTTTAGGAAACGAAGATTTACAATGCTCCGTAGTCGGTGAAATCGTTCCAAAAGAAGGTTTTTATGATTATAAAGCGAAATATGAGGATGGAAGTACCGGACTTATTATCCCTGCGGACATCACAAATGAAGCCTATGAAGAAATGAAACGAGTAGCGATTCAATCGTTTAAAGCCCTCGATTGTTCAGGATTAGTTCGCGCAGACTTCTTTTTAACAAAAGACGGGGAAGTTCTCATGAACGAAGTCAACACAATGCCTGGCTTTACACCAATCAGCATGTTCCCGATGCTGTGGCAACAATCCGGCTTGTCATACGCTAAATTAATCGAAAAACTAGTCGAACTTGGAAGAGAACGTCATCAGGAAAAACAGAAGATTAAACATACCTTTTAAACCATAAATTTAAGAATGAGGTTGACTCTAAGTCAGCCTCGTTTTACATAAGTGTCCCCTATCTAAGATCGATAAGAAGGAGTGAGTACGTTGATAAAGAGAACGATGAAAGAAATTGCTGTGTGGGTGAACGGAGAAATTGGTGGGGCAGATGGTACCCACGACGTTGCTGGAGTTTCCAAAGATACAAGAACGATAGAAAAAGCAAACCTGTATGTCCCAATTGTCGGCGAGAATTTTAATGGCCACGATTTTGTGACAGGAGCTATCGAGAATGGTGCAGTTGGAGCCCTTTGGCAAAAAGATCAGCCGAACCCTCCATCAGATGTCCCACTAATTTATGTCGAGGACACGTTAGTAGCATTACAGAATTTAGCGAAAAACTACTTGGCGAGTTTGCCCACAAAAGTCGTCGCAATCACTGGCAGCAACGGAAAAACAACGACAAAAGACATGGTTACCTCCGTGCTTTCAACGACATATAAAGTTCAAAAAACGGAAGGGAATTACAATAACCACATCGGAATGCCGTTGACGATTCTCCGCCTGGAGGAAGACACAGAAATCGCTGTCTTGGAAATGGGAATGAGCGGAAGAGGAGAAATCGAGCTACTTTCGAATCTAGCACAACCTGATGCTGCAATCATCACAAACATTGGTGAGTCTCACTTACAGGATTTAGGATCTCGCGAAGGAATTTCAGAGGCGAAATTCGAAATCACCGCAGGTCTACAAAAAAACGGAACGCTCATCATCCATGGAGATGAGCCGTTATTAACTGATAAAGTCGCACAAAGTCCGTTTCACGTAATCACCTTTGGTAATCGCGAAACAAACGATTATTGCCCGACGCAGATCCAGCAGAAGAGCAACGGCACATATTTCAGCTTGCATGGTGAGACAGAAACCGAGTATTTTATTCCCGTTCTCGGCAAACACAATGTGAACAATGCCCTCTCAGCCATCGCGATAGCCAAGCAGATGAATGTGTCGACCACTGACATCAAAAAAGGCCTCGAAGCAATCAAAATTACCGGAATGCGAACCGAATTGATCGAAGGCAAAGACGGCGTGACAGTCATTAACGATGCGTATAACGCCAGCCCAACATCGATGAGAGCAGCAATAGACTTGCTTCAAGATTTGAAGAACTACAAGAAAAAAATCGTCGTTTTGGCCGATATGCTCGAACTAGGTGATAAAGAGGACACCTTTCATTACGACATCGGAAAAGGAATCGACACAAATAAAATCGATGAAGTTATCACATTTGGTCAGCTAGCGAGAAAGATAGCAGAAGGCGCCAAGACCAATTTCCCAGAAAATCACGTTCATGCATACAACGACAAACAAGCATTGATCGCTAAACTAAAGGAAACCGTCGAAGAAGGCGATATCGTCCTAATGAAAGGCTCCCGCGGCATGAAATTAGAAGACGTTGTCAACGAATTAATCTAAATCTTTTTTGTTAAAACGCTAAGTTTAAGTGTTAGGAAACATGATCAAACGTAGAAGCTGATTTTGAACGATGATGATTTTCTGTGTTTATAAGGAAGTCTATTTTTAATGAGATTTCTGTTATTACTAACGATGTAGAAGTGCAACGATACAAGATTCACGCTAGGTGAATGATCTTTTACGAAAAAATGGAGTGAATGAATTCAAAAACGCGCAGATATTTAAATCTGTGCGTTTTTCTCATGTTTTCTTTCCTCGTTGGATGGCTAATATTCTGAAGTTTTATATATCCCGTCTAATTGCCATTCTTGATAAAATCGAACGTAGGTAAATTCTTTGGTAGTATATTCCACGTTATTTTTATTCGTAGTCACTTTCACTGTACTTTTCCAAGGTAGTGACAAAACCTCTATTTCACTATCTTTCATTTCGTGAATAAAAGGTAAAATATCTAACATTGTACTTGGAGTAATTGAATTATTAACTAATGTCTCGATAGCGTTTTCGCTTTCCAATAAATCTATCATAAGCTGGTTATGCTTATCTAGAACTTTATGATTAGTCTCGTTTATTCCAATAATTAAAATAGAAAAGCACAGCATAGCGATTAAACCAAGAGCATATTGTTGTTTGCGTTTGAAAGCCGTCACCAAAGATTTATAAGTGACTTCTGTTTTATTAATCTTCAACAAATAATAAATTGCAGCAAAACTTATTGGATATATGATTAAAAATTGCCAAAATAATGTGAATGAAAATTCTCCAAAATTAATAGATGTCTTAATTAGTAGGAAATTCAGTAATACTATTCCAGTACAAAAATTTACTAAATCATTTGAAACATTACCTTTGTTATTGCTAAGAAGAACACGAACGATAATTATTGGCAACATGATTATTATTACTAATGAAATATCACTTAAAAAAGTTATCAAATGGTTTCCTACTTTCCAGCAAAAAATATTAATTTCATTTTCTTACACTTATTTTAACATTAAATTCCAAAAAGAATATGAATATATTTTGTGAAAATAAACCAAACCCACATTGACTCGCATCTTACGAGCTGTCGTTAATGGTCTTTCCATAATAGATATCTTCTGCGAGGATCATTAGTACTTTTAGTTATTCGATATCTCCTCAATATATAATAGTACTCCCAATTCAAATTTTGTTAAGTGATTGGTAAATATATGTTAAAATTAGACAGAAGGTAAAAGAATTTGTCAAAATATGGACTTAAGCTACCGAAAGTTTCTCTTAATAAAAACATATTATTTTTATATAGACGGTAAGTTTTTAGTAGATTGAAAGGAAAGCAATTTACAAAAAAGAGAGGGTAAGGAGATTTATATGGACGTTTTAAAAGCTAGTCCAGTCGGAAATATTGAACGCGGAATTGCACTTGTTATAGATTTAATAATTACCTTTACGATTGCTTTATCACTCAACCTTGCTTTTTTTCATGAAATTGCAATTTCTTTCCTAGGTATAGCAACAGGTTTTTCATATTTTTATGCTGTATTTCTACCGTTATTTTGGAACGGCTATACAATAGGAAAACGTATTGTTGGAATAAGAATTGCTAATGTATCGGGTGAAAAATTAACTATGGGAACGATGGTAATAAGAGAGATTTTAGTAAGAAACCTTCTTTATTATATTGCTTTTGGAATTCTTACGTTCGTAAGCATTTACCTTATTTCAACTAGAAATGACAAGCGTTCCATTCATGATTTATTATCTGGAACTTATGTTACTTCTAATTTGCCAGAGTAAGAGTAGTAGAGAGTGGGGATAAGTAGGTTAGTTTCACAAATTCCTAATTAAATGTATAAAGGGAGTTGCGGGAATGGAACAGTTGTGGAGAGCTTTTAGTGGAGTGCTACCTTTATTCTTGGTGATCATTCCTATCGTTATAATAATTGGTTGGCTTTTTTATCGTAAAGCTATAAAAAATGGAAGTGATAAGAAAAATGCATTATTGTTTTTAATATTACATATACTTTTTGTCCTTTCTATAATTGGTGTAATAATGGTAACTCTCCTTCCAAGACCACATATGGATGGTAGATCACTTCAATTAGTACCTTTTGTAAGTAGTTTAGATCTTTTAATTAAGTCAGTACATTATACAGTTCCTATTAGACTTTTAGGATTTAATATCATTCTATTCATTCCATTCGGCATACTACTGGTTTTAATATTAAAGCCAATGTCAAAAGTAATTATGAAAACTACCTTAATAGGAATGATGTTCTCAATAATTATTGAAATATCGCAGTTTCTTCTTAACATCGGAAGAGTTTCAAATATAGATGATGTAATTTTAAATACTCTTAGGGCATTTATGGGGGCAGTAATAGGCTGTTTTATAAGAATTAAAATTAAAGACTCTATTTAGATTAACCTTTTATAATTAGAAAGGTTTAAATGATGTTGTGAAAATGAGTCACGAGAAGGAGGAGAGAAATTGCTTTATGTATCTGGAATAATTGGATTAGTAGTATTATATATTATTTTAAATTCAATGGGTTACAACGTTTTTTATATTATGCTTAGTACCATTGAGTGGTCAACTAAATATGTATTACCTTGGATAGCTTTGTATTGGCTTATTCAGTTTGTAAAAAGTAAAAAATGATATGGAAAAAGTGTTTATATCTTTAAGTGAAGAACCTTGGATTTTAATTTTAAAATGTAAATTAAATTAGAAATGATTTATTGCAAAGATTAATAGAAGTTGTTTTGGAAAAAGCAAATAAATCATAAACTCTTATTAATTGGGTATTGGTTCATTGTTCCAATGTATTTTTCTTTTCTAATAGTTTCTGTTTTCTATTATTGATTGGTTTTTGATCCTTTCATTTGCGGTGGTATTTCCTGGTACTCATGATATTCAGATTCTTGACGAATAAGCGAATGAAGTTTTCGTTTAGAATTTAACGGTTGTAAAAGGTGTAATTCAGCTGTTGATGCGATAACGAGGAGAAATCCCTTCAATATCAAAAGACATACTTTTATAAGTATCCATGCGACCTACTGAAAGGAGTTAATATATGGAGCAATTTGATTGGTTAGACTTGTTTTTTTCTTTTGTACTAATAATTATTATTATTTCTCCTCTTATATTTTCAAAAGCACAAAAGAAAAGCACTGGATTTATAGGTTTGAAAGGGGTAGTAAAGTCAAGGTGGTTTGGTATACCGCTTATTTATCTTTTACTATTTTCATATTTTGGTTATCAAAATTTAGCTGCTACAATAACTTTTTCAATAATAGTATCTTTCTTTATATCGCTTATAGCCAATACTTTAGTTTACATCTTGAACAAACGGAAAAGTTATCAATAATTCCAAATTAAATTTAAATTTCTTTTTTATAAACGAGGTAGTTACTTGTATAAGTGGTTCAGATTTGTATGTCAAATTAAGGAGGAGTAGTACATGGAAAATACTATACAATATAAAAATGTGAAATCTTACATTACGGTATTATTGTTAGTCTTAACAATTTTATCAACTTGCTCTGTCATCTGGGCAGGCTTTACTGGCAGAGAGTCAATATTTCCGTTCTTATTAACCCTAACACTGTTTTTCACTATAAGTAATTTACAACTTGTTAATGAAAATCCTGAAAGTAAGAAGATATATAAGGTTTTATTTATTCTGTTATGTCTTTCAGTTGTATTAGGATTTGCAAACTTAATTGTCGGAGGATAATGAGTGTGAATCGAAAAAATTCTTCAACTAACTGAGAGCTTAGTGGAAGAAGCTATTATTCTCATGCATTTAGCTATGTAGGGGGTGGATTAGTTGGATATAAATATTAAAGAAGTCTTAAAAAAACTGGAAGAGAGTCATTTAAACACTGAGGTTCGTGGTTCTCCCGAAGAATTGGATAAAATACTTGCTGATGAATTTTTTGAAATAGGAAGTTCAGGTAGAAAAATAAATAAACTGGATTGTATTGAAAGTGGTTTATCATTGGATATTTTATATATATATGACTTTAAAATACATCCTTTAGCTCCCGATGTAATATTAACAACTTATTATATAAATAATAAAACAAAAAAACGTAATACATTAAGAAGTTCAGTCTGGAAGTTCTTAGATGGGAGATGGCAACTTTATTTTCATCAAGGAACTGTAACGAATATATCGGTTGAAGAAATTAGAAGTTAAATATTTTTCTTTATCGTTTCTACTTCAACTGTTTCAATGGCAGTTCCAGTTGTTGTTAAAGTAAAGTATCTGGTTTTGGAATAAGAACAAAATATAAACTTAGGTTATTATTTGGAAAGGATTAAAAGATATATGCATTGTTTCTCTGAACAAGAGGAAATGTATCATTTGAAAGTTGAAGCTGATTTTAGTGCAGACCCCATTTGGTGCATCAAGTGTGGATGTAACCTTGATATAAGACTATTTTCAATTTCTAATGAGCTGATTAAGGAATTAAAAAATTGGATATTAAAATATGGTGAGTGGATTGATATGGAGGATGATACTTTGGTTTCTAATGGCGTGGAACTTGAAGCTCAACATAATAGAATTGGAAGAGAATTAACTGAGAGAGTGAAGAAAGAACTTGGAGAAGGTTATGATGTTATATTTTCTCCGTCAACATTTGCGTCAAATTATCCAATGTAATGATTTTTACTAATTGATAGATTAGTTGAAGAAGAAACTGTGATAACATTGCAAATATTTTACAATGGTGTTTAATCCAATAGCGGGGAGACATACCAAAAAGTGGAGATTATAAAGTTTAAGGAATCTGATATCGATGAGATTGTATCCTTGTTTTATGAGACGATTCATGTCGTAAATTCTAAAGATTATTCACAAGCAGAAATAGATGCTTGGGCACCAAAACGATGAAAAAGAATCGAAAGTGAAAAGTTGGAAAAATAATTGGGTAAAAATATAACATACGTTGCTATAGGTAATGATAAAGTTGATTGTTTTGGCGATATATCAAATAGTGGTCACTTAGATAGACTGTATGTTCATAAAGATTATCAAGGGCAAGGTATCGTTACTACTTTAGTTGATAAACTAAAATCTGAAGTAAAGAAATTAAATCTTTCAGAAATTGGTACAGAAGCAAGTATTACAGCTAAGCCATTTTTTGAACATCGAGGGTACAAAATTGTTTGTTCGTCAATTGCAGAGCGTAGAGGAATTAGATTGACTAATTATAAAATGGTTTTATAAATTAACAGCTAGAGCAAGCTGAAGAACAGTGCCCCCGAGTTTCAGTGGTGGGGGCTGTTCAAAAAAGCGTCCGCTTAAAACGGCTATAAATCAACAATAAATATTAACAGAGACTTTTATAAAAAGACAGTCTGAATCATGCAATTAATTATCTTCTAATGGAATATACTTTAGCTTGCCGTCGCCCATAGATATAGCTACGTGCGATTGCTCTGGATTTAGATGTATCCACCAACTCTTTGATGCCCTGCCTGTTTCTGATCGGAAAATTTTCTCTCCTGCCGGCTCATTCTCTGTCATATCATACTTATAAAGTTCAATAATTTTTCTAGCCCCAGCTTCGTCAATAAAATGAGGGATCACTAAAATTCCATCGTCGGTAATCAAGGAAGTATGCCTACGGTCGAGTATATTCATTCCCGCCTCTTCATAATTTATGCTTACTTTCTCCCCGGTTTCCAAGTTTACCACGTGATATTCATGATCATCATGGGTGTACCCAATAAGATAAGTTAACTTTGGAGAAGAACTGACATGATAATCATCATAAAAGCTGTCGTACATTTCTCTTCCACCTTCTAGAAATAATCCCTCATAGGTAAGTTTGTCCAGAAATTCGTCGTGCTCGTATTCTTTAGAGTAGAATTCAAGTGCCTCCAAATCGATTGCTTCACGGGGATTTCTTTCAGACTCGGTTGATAATATGCCTGTATGGAGAATATACTGATCATCGATTTGAACAATCCGGAATCCTACACTGTCAAATTCCCTTACAATACGATCATTCTCTGTATCCTGTATTTCCAGTGCTTCTCCGGATTGAGTATTAACAAATTGTAAGGTTCGGCCATCTGTCCACGCTACAAATCTTCCATCCTTTGATATAGCTACCTTGGGGTCATAACTGTACAGGTTCCTTCTGTTAAAGATTAATTCGTCGCCGGAGTAAACCCATATCTCGCTCTCAGTGATAAGAGCCATTGTATCTGCTTCCTCAGCGTAATGAACTAATTCCACACTTCTGAATGAGCGGTCTGCTGTGAGGAAATGAATTGCATCATCCTCTCGTGTCAATTCTTCACCTATAAGATCTTCATCTTCAATATCAACTGGTGTAGTATCTAAGGGAACGGGAGGGGGCATTTCCTCTTCCGTGTCGTTCTCTGAGTTATTAGCCTGTTCATGTGAAGCAGTTTCCGAATTTTCGGGAGTAGAAGAGTTTTCTTCACTCATTTTCGTTGCTTCTTGTTCTTCCTGTTCTGTGTCCAACTGAGTGGATTCTTCATTGTCGCCGCAGGCCGACAAAACAATTCCTGCCGTTAATGCAAAGAGTATCAAAGTAATTTGGTTCATTGGTTTTTCCTCTCCTTTTCTCTCTGATTTGAAAAACAATTCTATTTATTGAACATAGTATAACTTACCTGAACACCCAATTTATGTCAAGATCAAAAGATAACAGGGACGGTTTTTGTGGTTGAAAATCTTATATTAAGTAATATAGAAAATTATGTTAAAATAAGAATAAAGACATCATTAAAGTTATTAGTATCGTGAGTGCAAGAATATCAGCTGATTGCTCCAGCTTCCCGAATTCACATCGAGTAACCTGGTTATTTATGTTAAAACGGAAAAAATACAGTGAAGTAATGGGGGAGATAAAATGGAGCTAGACTTTTTCTGGCTTGCTGCTGGACTGGCCTTTGCCGCCTATTTTATCGGCGACGGGATGAAGAATTTTAAAAATCCGAATGGCAAAAACATGATGGATAAGATATCCGAACTAGACGAAATGGAACTTATTCATGAAAAATATGTCCATCATATTCTGGGAATTGACCAGAAGGACGCGGAGGAACTAACGAAGGAACACGCAGATATTCCGCATATCGTAATTAATACAAACATTTATTATCCGAAAACGAGGTTACTCGAATGGGTAGAGGAGATCGGAAAGTAAACTTTCAGAACTTAATACCTTTGGAGTCGATTATGCTATGAAAATATGTATTCGAAACCAAGTGTTATGAAATCTCTCAAGGACTGCACCACATCCAGAGCAAAATGGGTCGTGAAGAGTACGCTCTTACTTAGGTTTGTCAAAAAGGCATGCGAAGGGTGAAAAAACTAAAGTCATTTTGACTTTGATGGATAATGAAGGAGGTAAAAGAACTTATGGGTCCGATTTTAGTGTTTCTTATAATTATTTTTACAGTGGTGATTGATTTTTATTGGTTAGATAGAGACCGTAAAAGATGGGGGTGGATGAAAAGTTGGTCTACCAGAAATAAAGCATTATTTTTTATTGGATTTATTGTAGTTTCTAGTTTGATTTATATAGGTCTAAGTGTTTAAATAACTTTTAGTATTACAATTAATATTTTAGTAATTAGCGGATAGTGGATAAAACTGTGATTGCTATTATGTCAGAAATTTCAAGAATTTTTAAAAAAGTAAACAAACAAAAACTTTGTTGTTGTGGTAAATGAGGTCTTTTGAAGTAAAAAGAAGGATAGGTTAGCAGATATTGTTTCTGCTTTCCTATCCTTTTTTTAACGTCTTATAATGTAACATGTTTAATAATATTTCCTTGAGTTTTAATAAAATCAATATGAAGAATCCTATTTTTGTAAAATGCTTGATAAATATATGTTAAAATTAGACAAAAGGTAACAAAGACTTTGTGAAAAGATGTACTGGAGATAACTAGATGATTAGTTGAGTAAGCTGAAACTTACGAAGTGATAGTCCGTAAACAATATTAGTAGTCAAGTGGTAGTCGTAGAGATAGCAAAACAAGCTGTCACTATTCATATTCCAGTAAAGAGGGAGAATACTTTAATTTTGTATATTGAAACTTACTAAGACTTTTTAATAATTTGATTGCTCTTTAATATAGGTGAATGGTTAAGAAGTGAAAATTGGAAGGTGTAAATTATGGTATATGAATTTGTGATTGGTTTTATCATAACCTTTGTCATACTCAGTATCATTGGTTTTGTGTTACATAAGTTAATTGTGTTAGATAAAATTAATATAAAAAAATTTCTCACTATTTCAGTTGCTCAAAGTATAGTTATCACAGCACTCTTTCTCTGGGTATTTTAGATAACTATTAAACAAACGGAAGCGAGTTTAGTTGAATAAGCCGAAACTTACGAAGTGATAGTCCGTAAACAATATTAATGGTGCTACCAGAGAGAATATTGCAATAAGAGGAAGGAGTGGCCTCGGTGAAAAAAACAACGGTCTTCTCTATTATAATAGGAATAATAATCTTAATTCTAATAGCTCTCATTCTTCCCAAACATAATGAGATGCTTCATTTTTTCAATGTTAAATGGCTTTTAATTTATTCCATTTTATTAAGTGTTTTGTATTTCTTATTTGGCGTCTTGATTGAGACTAAAAGAGTAATTCAAACGTTTTCAAAGAAAATAGAAATTAAAGTAAATTGGTTCCAGCTTAGTTTTGTGTTTATTCTTATAATATTGGTATTCGTTCCTGCACAATATTGGTTTTTGTTGTTTCCTAATCAATTTGCACTTAGTTTTATATTCAGAATTGAAATTCAAGTTATTTTGAACGTTCTTGCAGGTATTTTATTTGTACGGTCTTTTGAAAAAGAGATATAACTTGGCATAAGGGTTGATTATAAAATGTGTAGAGTTGAAGTTAACTGTAAAGAAGAAAAGAAATACGAAAACTACAAATTATTTAAGGAAGATTCATGGCTATATAAACAGTTAAATAAGTAATTGATTTACTACCAATGCTCGAAGGAAAAACTAATCCTAAAGTGCTTGATTTAGGCTCACGAGTCGGGAGAAATAGTATCCCAATTGCACAAGAAATTAAAAATAATGATGGGAAAATTGATTGTGTAGATTTATTGGATCTGCATTCGATAAATGAAACTTTATAGAAAGAGTATGAAGTAGAAGAAGTAATTGAAACAATAAACACCGATATAGGCCATTACGATATTGCAAAGAGAAAAGAAGGATAAAGGCTTTGTTCTAAACTCTTATAAATTAACTTTTAGAAGAAGATTGATACGTTCTTTATGGGGAATTCCATTTGTATCTTTATTATATCTAGCTATATATTGGATTGGTGATTTAACTTCAAGTGAACTCATACTCCTTGGAACTATTTTCTTGTTACTGGTATTACTAGACATTATTTACGATTACATATAATGGAAAAGGAATAAAAAGAAAGAATAACTAATTGTGAAGTGGCGCACTTAAAGTAACGGGTGGTTTAGTTAGATAAACCTTCGCTTTTGTTATAGCGCTAAAGGGGAGTTTATAATTGTTAATGATTTTAAAAGTAATTTTTGCAGTAATCGTTGCTTTTATCGCAGGATATGGATTGATTACGAAGAATTTTGAGTTCCAATCATATGCGATGTTTTTCTTAAGCTTAACGATGTTAGTAATGGGATTAGAAGAATTTCGGAAAGAACGAAAAGTTATGGGTTGGATTAGCATAGTTGCTTTTTTATTTGTATTATTTGCATCACTTTTAGTCTTCTTCTTGACCTAACGGTTAGCGTTAGTAAAATAAGTCAGAGCCACTGGTATGTCTCTATCGGGGAGAATCCTTGAAGAAGGACTAAAATATTTTTTATCCAATAATGTAATTAAATTTGTTTAATGGGGGAATTATATGTGGATTTTATTACTATTTGTCGTTATAGGTGTTGGTACCATTGTAGGATACCTGAAAGAGCAATCAAATCAAAACAAAAGAATTATAGAACTACTTGAAGAGATAAAAAACGAAAATTAATAAGATATTGTTCAACAAACGGAGTAGCACTAGTTGAACAAGCTGCAATTGTTAGATATTGCTAAAATGTAAGGGGGAAATATATTGAGAGTGTTATTAGAGTTGCTAAGGATTATTCTTATCTTTACTTTTCTCGGAATGCTTTTAGGTGTCATTCCTCATGCTATTTATTCAACAATCGGTATTGATTCTGAAAAATACGGATGGTTATATATGCTGGGTGTTTTATCGTAATATTTGTTTTATATAGAAACAAACTACAATTTAGTGGTTGGTACAAGGGGAAAGGAAGTGAAGAACTGTCAAAAGGACTTTCAAAAAATTTAACAATAAGTGCTATCATTTTGCTTCTGCTTCCTCCAATTCTTCATATCTTATTCCAATAACCTCCCTGATGTTAGCCTAAATAGTGGACACGGTAAATTGGGAGAAATTCTAGTATAATGATACCTAACAATTTAACGGGAGTGTCCAATATGAGAAAAACGTATGATAAGGAATTTAAAGTCCAAGCTGTCCGTATGGTAAAGGAGGACGGGAAAAGAATAGCTGAAGTCGCTAGAGAATTAGACCTGGCAGAACAAACACTGCATAACTGGATAAAGAAATACGAGATCGGTAAAGAAGCAGCCTTTGTAGGTAGTGGGAATGCCAGTACGGAAGACAAGGCTGAACGTGACTTTAAGAAACGCATTCGAGACTTAGAAGAGGAAAATGCGATCTTAAAAAAAGCTATGGGCATCTTCGCCAAAGACCAGAAGTAATTTATGACTTCATTAAACAGCACCGACACGATCACCGTGTAGCGAAGATGTGCCAAGTATTAGGTGTTTCTAAAAGCGGCTACTACGCTTGGTTAAAGCGTCCTACGAGTTATCAAAAAAAGAAACGAGAAAAGTTAACCGCACGCATTAAGAGAATTCATTTAGAGTCAAGGAGCACATACGGAAGCCCAAAGATCACAAAAGTATTGGAGGGCTTGGGCGTCAGGATTTCTCAGAAAACCGTGACACGAATCATGAAGGAAAATGGCATCCGTTCTAAGACGGTTAAAAAGTACAAAGCGACAACCAACTCTAAGCATAATCTACCGATCTATCCAAATCTATTAAATCAACAGTTTACAGTAGAACGCCCAGGACAAGTGTGGGTAGCTGATATTACGTATATATGGACGAGCGAAGGTTGGCTGTACTTAGCATCGGTGATGGACCTTTATTCAAGGCGTATTATAGGCTGGGAAATGGATGGACGGATGACGAAGCAACTTGTTATAACAGCTCTGAAACGAGCGATGATTACACAGCCACCAGCACCTGGTCTTATCCACCATTCCGATCGTGGCAGCCAATATGCCTCCAACGATTATCAAGCGTTATTACGTGAAAATGACGTGAGATCAAGCATGAGTAGAAAGGGTAACTGTTACGACAACGCATGCATAGAGTCCTTTCATGGTGTGATTAAACGTGAGTTAATTTTTCATGAAAACTATAAGACTAGAAATCAAGCGAAAAGAAGCATCTTTGAATATCTTGTGAGCTTTTACAATTACAAGCGAATCCATTCAACCAATAATTATATGTCTCCAATGGCTTATGAAAAGCAGTATTTCAAAGCTATATAGAAGGATATTACCCTCTCTGTAAGAGTAAGGGTTACGTCCCTTATTCTTACAGAGAGGACAGCAAGCAAAGCGCGGTAGGGTTTGATTAGTATCTCCCTATTCGCTGTGTCCATTTTCTTGACATAGTATCTCCCTTAGTGGAAGAGGCTGTCACTTCCAATGTGTTGCTAACGGGGAGATTCCTCCAATAAAGAGTTGTAATTCAAAAGAGTTGTAATTCTAATAGTACTAACGTGGCAGATTAGTTGAATAAAAATAATTGATTAAGGAGAGGAAATTTACGTGAATATAAGACTTGCTGAACCAAAAGACAGTAAGCAGTTAATTAGAATGAGATGGGTCTTACTATTGAATATGATGAAAGTAAAAAGAAATCATCATTTGAAGATTTTGAAAAGGCATACCAGTCTTTTTTAGAGAATGCACTTAAATTTTTCTCGATGCAACTTTATTAAGGTTTATTGTATATTCTGTACTTGTTTTGTGTGGGAACTGATATGTGACAAATGAGGTTACATGAGTTGAGTAAGCCTTTGGTGCTGTTGCGGCGCTAAAGGGAATGATAGCACAATAAAAAAATAGGGGGATAAAATGAAACAACACTTATCTTTAGTATCTCTTGCTACGTTGATAATCACCGCGCTTATATTATTATTAGGAGTTGGAAAAATAAGAGGAGATGTAGGAACTGGAATATTACTATCTGGATTATTTATTTCTTTGACAACAGCTTTATTCAGCAATAAAGGAGCATTAAAAACTATATGTTTAGTTCTTGTCTTTGGGGTAATTGGAATTTATGGTATTTGGATATTTGCTTTTTATCTAAGTTTAACCGGTTAGTGTTAATTGAGGAGCTGTTTAGTTAAAGTAAGGAGATGATTCTTTGGTTAGTCTATTAGAGAACATTTTCCAAATATCGGAAGTAATTCTCCTATTGTGTTCTTTCCACAACACAAGTTGCAATTTATCTATGTGCAGGTAGTTTTATACTGCTTTTATTAGCATAAAAAATTCGATTAGTAGTTATTAAACAAACGAGCAAGGATTACTAAAAAAAGGGGGCCTCATGAATTTTATTTTGTATTGGAGAATATTCGTTCTATTGGTATTGGTGTTGATCTATGTAACGGATGTAATACAACTTGATATGTTTTTATCAAACCATGCGATAGTGGAAGAAGAGTTTAAGAAAAACAGCACATAGAAAGTAGAGGTATTTAAATGAGTGAAAATAAAGAAACTCCAGAAAGACTAAGAGAAAGATTAAGACAAGAGGAATTAAGAAGAAATCCAACTGGTAATATGAGTGATGGTTTTAACAGGTCAAATAGTGGTGGTCTTGTAGATTTAGTTAACAGCTTAGGTTGGAAAGGGACAGGGATACTTATTCTTGTACTCATAATAGGTTATATCATAGCATCATATTTCTTCAACTAAAAGTGAATTAATAAATGAAAAACACCCTGAAAGATAAGGGTGTAGTAATAAGGTTCAATGTAATTGACAATTTAATTATTGAGATCAAAGAGACCTGGTGCATGCTCATTTGGCATATCAGGCATATCAGGAACTGGATAGCCTTTTGGCGGATCAGTGACTGATAATTCTCCTCCATTTCTGCTTGGAGTCGTCCCTTGAAAGATTTCACCAATTCGTGTGTCATCAAGACGAAAATTGAATTGAGCATTATGGAAGCCCATATCTACATATTTACGGCATTCTGGGTATTTGTTTAAATCATAATTTGGAATCGGAAACAGTTTCCCCCAATCAACACCGAGTGTTTCTAATGCTTTTGCGAATGCATTTTGATGAGCATTATCTCGTACGATCAAGAAACCGATTGTTTCCCTTAACGTTTTATTGTTGCTCATCTCGTAAATTCTTGACTTCTGAAGAACCCCAGTCGATTCTAGTACAACATTATTAAGTAGGTTTGCAACGAGATTTCCGTGGTCATATACCCATGAACCGTTCCATGGATTGCCGCCCGCATCAACCGGTAGGGAAGATTTAGCACCCATAATATAATGATGGGGGTTTGCGCCAGATTGTATGACATCATCTAATGGAGCAGCATCAGATGCCTGATTTCCTGCCATATCTCCGCCGGATTCGTTTAAAAGTTGGTTAATTGTCGTTTGAACTAGTTCCACGTGACTAAGTTCTTCAAGAAATACCCCTCTTATTAAGTCACGGTATTGTTTCGCTTTCCCCCTGAAATTGGCACTTTGGAATGAGAATTGCATCAGAGTTCTCATTTCACCGAATTGACCCCCAAGTGCTTCTTGGAGAACTTTCGCTGCATGAGGATCTGGTTTATCAGGCACAATCAAATTAATTAAATCTTCTTTATAAAAATACATAGTAACATCCACCTTCCAAATGAATTCCATTATATTTTGCCGAAATGATATGATTAATATTCCATGAAGATATTGGGAAAAATTGAGTTCAAGGAATCAATCAGGATAATTACTTCTACATATGTTGTTGTGATGTAAATGAGATCATGTGAAGTACAAAGAAGGATAGGTTAGCAGATATTATTACTGCTTGCCTATCCTTTTTATGACTTTAAATAAATCATGGTAAAGGTTATATTTTTGGTGATTTTGTAAAATGATTGTTGAATTTATGTTAAAATTATACAAAAGACAAAAGGGTTTGTGAAATGATCGACTTCAGCTAACGGAGAAAGAGTTTAATAATTAATGATAATAATTATCAAATTTTGAGTTTTGCTAAATAATAGGGGAGTGGTTCATCATTGACGGAGCTTGTACGAAATAATGAAGAGATTTACATTATCATTTATTGTTTTATAATATTGTGGGTTAATGTTAGCTTCATAAAGGATTTTAAAAATATTAAAAGTGGACTGGGTGAAATTTCGGCTGAAAGTGAATTAGAAATAAATCCAAATACAATATCATTGATGTTTTTTGTTTTAATGTTTAATTTTTTTCGTAGATGGTTGATTTATATACTTGCAGTGTTAATTACTGAAAACCTATTTGTAATTATTATTTCGGTTGTTTTATTTATAATAGGTTTATACGATAGTATGTTTAATTATAGTCTAGTAAAGGTAAGAAAATCTTTAAAAATTGGATTCTACTTGGCGATTATAGACACAATCTATATTTCTATTTTTGTTATCTACCTTTTTGTATTCTAAGCTTTGCTCATTCAACTAAGAGTTTAACGTTAGTGAAAAACCAAAGCGTCTGTTATTTCGCTAACTTGGAGGTTTATAGAACAAGTAGGTAACAAAATTTTAAAAGTAAAATTAGAATAAGCGGGATGAAATGAAAAATTTAATTTTCATTTTTATATGTGGTTTTTTCTTAATAGGTTGCTCGAATGAGGAATCAAGTTGGAAAGAGAGTCCTACACTTATTAGAGAAGTGGTAGTTACAGATGATGGACAAACAGATGATTTTGTCTTCCGGGTTGGAGACAATGGGAAAATTGGCTTTGGAGAGTACGGCCCTTTCGTAGAAGGTGAATCGCAGAAATATATGTGGCATTTTTGGGGGGGAACAAGAAATACTAACACAACCATTTAAGGTTATTGGAATAAGTAAAGAAACAGACGAAAATATAACTCTCTTCAACCCAACAATGGTGCAGATCATCACGTTCCTTCCTCGATAATGCTGCCAAATGCAGGAATATGGAAGTTAGAGGGATATTTTGGTGAAGTATTATTTGGGAGTCTTATTGTGAATGTAGAAAAATAAGGAAATTTCCTTATTGCGCTAACGGGTCAGTGTTTCTCGAAGATAAGCATTTTCGGCCTGTTCAGCTAAGTGCCATAGAGCACGTATTGGGTTTACTTGGAAATTTCCGTTGTAATCATTGAAGGTGATCATTAAATATAGGGGGATTGCTTATTATGAAGCTATCAAAATGTAGTAGATGTAACCATCAATTTAAGTGGAAAACTATTTTTAATTCTTTATGGTCTCATAATTGGAACAAGACATTTATAAATTGCAGTAAATGTGGAACAAAGCACAATCTAGCTCCACGATCAAGATTTATTCCAATGCTCCTCCTTACAACAATTTTCTTATTTGCTATTGTTATAAATAATTTATTTGTAAATGATTCCTTTCCATTTCTGCTATTTTTTCTAATTTTTATAAATGTATATATTCTTATTACATTAGTCCTTCCATATTTAGTTAATTATGAAAAAATAAATACAAATTATTTAAATTGACTGTGGTGTTGTGAATAAATACTTCCTTACTACGAGTGAAAGTAGTACAAATAGAAACTAGTATGTTATCCACTTGATTATTTTAAGGAGATTTTCAAATGATAGACCAGCAGTTTTTTCACACGTATGCAACTTTATTTCTTATTCTATATGTGATTTTTGATCTTATACGTAACAGAAAGAAGGAACGTTCATTACTCAAAAGGTTTGTATTCTACAGCTCCATTTATTACATGATTCATGTTATAAAATTTACGTTATTTCCAATTACGTTTATACCATTTGCGGTTTCCGTTCAATTAGTTCCTTTTTACTTTATTAGTGATTCCTTAAGTAGTGGTTATATCGCAAGGGCTTACTTAGAAAATTTTATATTACTATTGCCTTTAGGATTGTATTTACCTTTACTATTTCAACGTTTGCGGAACCTTAAATTAACAATTTTTGTAGTATTTCTCACAAGCACCTCGATAGAAACAATCCAGTTAATTAAGGGGTTAACTATCGGATCACATAGAACTTTTAATGTAGATGACATGATATTAAATACGTCAGGAGCTATATTAGGTTATTTTATTTTTAAGATGATGGTTGTTATTTTAAACAAACTTGATGTTAAAATGTAGGATTTTCTAAAAAAACTGGTAGCAATCCATTAAAGAAACCGTAGTTTTTGATATTACGATAACTAAACATCTTTAGTTTAACAATTGAAATACAACACTTAATAAAATGGAATAATGCGAATGGGGGTGTATTAAATGATGCTTCTAGCACCTTTTTTGACTGCTTTTATACTAGGAATTATTATTTTGATGCTTACCTACTGGTTTAGTAAAAAGGGTTTTTCCTTATTTATAAGAATGTTACCTGGGATCATAGCGATTATAGGTGCTGTTATCCTCTTTTATATTGGTTTCGTTGACATTAGAGGGTTTGAAGGAGGAACTTTAGGGTTGCTTGGCTTCTTAATAGCCATTTTTTCTATTATAGCTTTTGTAATAGGTAAGAATGATAAAACTGTTACATGGTAAGAAGAAATTAGTTTGGACAGTACATATAAGGGGGTACAATTTATCAAATTAGTTAAAGTGTTTTGTTATCTTGTTGTAGTAGTTACATTATTAGTAGGCTGTTTTCATGATCAAACATTTGAACAGTTTTTTCACGAAGAGATGGAAAGTCATGGGGACAGAGATGAACGTCCGTATTCGCTCGTATATCATGAAATTAATGTTGTTCATGAAAATGATGCTGTGGCAATTTTTGAAGAAACGAATCAAAACGGAGAACAAATTTTTATAGCATACTTCGAAAAGGATAATGGTAGCTGGGAGTGGAGACAAACAAGAGGAGCTGAATGGGGGCTTCCAGTAAATTGGTCACACATGGAAGAATCTCCACATATATATTCAGGTGCTACCTTAGATGAAACAATAAAGGAAATATATGCTGGTGACGAACAGGCTGATATTATTGAGCTTCAAGATGAAAAGAGATTCTGGTTCGCCATTAGTAGTCAAGAAGAGGTAGATGTAAAATTTGTAATGAATGATGGTACAGAAAAATATATAGAAAGAATTGACTATGAATATATTGAATCCGATTATGATTCCTAGTTTATGCAATATAAAAGATAGACCTATTTTTTCAAAAATGTCAAATTTAACTTTGAAACAATTTAATTTAATATTCTGCAAATTATTTAATTGGTAGTGAGCCTACAAGGGTGGAAGATGATTTAAAGATCATCTTATATGACATAGCAGAGAAAAAAGATGTTACTTACGATCAAATTCAACCTAACCCTTGGAGGGTCATGCCTGACCATGTTCATATGTTGATCGTATTTGATTCTAGACTTCACATAAAGTCATTAAAGTGCTTCAAATAAATGAACAAGGTTTGGAACGAATTCGCTTTTCTTTTACTGTCTCCATTAAGCTATAAATCAGCGCACTCGATCTTGCTCTTTTACTCGTGGCACTAAAAGCCAATTTTTCCTATTATGTTCTTAAACGAGTTATATGCTGAATTCATTTTTTACTATTTAAATAACTACTAATTCAAAGAATAACTTTTTAATTCAGCACATAACAAAACCATATCATAATGCAATCAATTCTGTAACGTACCGTAGAGCGAGTCAGATGTTTTACATTTCTACCAGATAACAGATAATCACTGCTTTGAATTTCATTCGCGTGTATATATTTAAAAAGACACTTTGTTGTGTCGACCACAAAGGAACAATACGTTCTTTCCTGCCTTTACTGGTTAATCTACTTCAATTGTGTAATGGAGACGAGATACAATTCGTGCTATGCTACCTTGTTTCGTTTATTGGTTTATTTTTTCGAATAAGCGAATAGCCTCACTGTAATTTTGGGCTGGAACAGCTATCGTTGTCCCTTGCGCTATTCCTAATTGAGTATTTTCATTTAGAATAATGATAAAACGATCAAATACATCATCCGATAACCATACATTACCAAACATCTCCAGCATGAGTTTGCCTTCTTCTACAGATGTATATGATAGGGTAGCCATATTTACGAAGGAGGGACTTTCAAAACTTAAATCAAACATTTCATATGATTCTGTAAGACTGTACTTATCGATTTGAATACTTCCTGAGAAAGTACTTTTACCTAATACTGGATTCTTGTATACTCCGTCAATATAGACACTAATCTCTTCTCCATTATTTGTTTCATCAGGTAAAAATTCAAATGCTGTAACATTACTTGAAATATTTATAGGTACTCCATAAAACATTAAAAATATACCAACTGAGCTAACTGCCGTAATTAACACTAATATAGTTACCTTTATTTTCTTGCTTTTCACCTAAGTTCCCCCTCAAAATAGTTTATCTAATATGTGCTGGGAACTGAGGACTTACTGGATTAATATTTGATATTGTTTTGGTTTCTATCCCAGTAAGAGCAATTTTATCCACAACCGATCTTTTAGGTGCAGATACATCCAAATATGCATTTATAGCTCTTGTCGTACTATTATAACCAGTAGGAATGTAAACCTTATCTCTGCTACCTTGAATTACATTCGCTTTAGCTTTTCCTCCAGAATAGGTGAATGTAGGATATTGCCATCCTATTGAGGTTTCAACTTTTGTAGAAATATAAGATAACTTTTGATAGTTATCCGATTGCCCTTGTTTTTTCACATAACTAAAAACAGCTGTTGTTAATTGTGCCCAAGTATAAGAAATCTCAGCATCAGTAATCGTGGTCTCTTTACTAATACCTGAAACAAAACTCTTTGCAACATCATATACACTTAATGCTGAACTAGCACCTGGTATTGCCCCGGCAGCACTCGTTGCCCCTGACTTAAACGCATTCATTGACCCTGCCTTCCAGTTATATGTTGACCTCAAATACTTAAACCCACTTGACTTTAAATTAGAATTTTTACTATTGGGTGATGCTCTTAATTTCTGTACTTCGAACTTACCTTTACTATTTTCTACTTTAGTTCTAGTACTAGTTCAAGTAACATTGTCTTGTTTAGGTACAGCAACCATGGTTGTAAACCCAGGTTCATTCATTAAGTGAACCTCACTAATTCCAAATTGCTCCATGACTTCTTCAGAACTAAGAAATTCAACGCCTAACAATTCTAACTTGTTATCGATCTCTTTGAATGCAGTTGCTATTTCCCTGTCACTTAACTCTTCATTCAATAACAATTTTATTTTTTCATCGTGTAATTTATCAATCTTTTCTTCTATCATATCATTAGTAGTTTCTTCCGCATAAGTAGTGTTGGCTATACTCATTGAAATTAATAAGGCAAATAAAATCATTATAAACTTTAACTTTTTCATCTTAATCCGCCTATTTTGTTTTGAATTTCACTGCCTTAAAATATCTAACTACAACAAAATCTCAATTTGTTTACCTTAATTTAATGTTATATTTGTTAACTCCTCCTTAAAGAGCGTATTTGATATATTAATAGATAGAATATACCTCTTTTATCCATTAATGTAAATAGAATTATAAAAATATAATTTTCTTGATATTTATATTAAATTCATTAATATGAATTTAATTAAATTTTATACGATTTGTATTATTAGCACCTTGAAAACACTATTATCTTCATATAATGAGTTCGTTTTCATCTCTATTTTTAATTAATATTGTTTTCTTTGTCGTAATTTATCATATTCAGCTACTTCACTATTAAGCTTAGGTTCATTCGTTGAAAAGTAAGCGTCAAATGATCCTCACCTTCTAATGAGATGGGGATCATTTGACGCTTGCCATCTAAGAGCCATCTCAACTGTCGATAACTGATGGTCATGGGAGACGTGTCGTCTTTTTCTGGCCAAGCAAAACGTCCTTCCTCCAACCTTCGGTAATGTAACCAGAAACCGATGTGTTCCCATTGAAGAATTTTCAACTTATCACGTTTTCGATTACAAAAAACAAAAAGCGAAGGAGAGAAAGGATCGAGGTCGAATCCTTCTTGAACAATCGCCGCCAATCCATCAATGGATTTACGTAGATCTGTTATTCCCTTAGCGAGATAGACACGTTCGACTTTTTGATCATTGATCATGAGGTTTTCAACACCTTGATGACATCGCGCAAAATCGCTTCCTCAAAATGACCAGAAACGTCCACCTTCACCCCGTGAACATCTATTGTGATGCCGTTTGCTTGAATTTCATCTCTATTTCCTTCGGGTACTGAAACGGGTAACCACCTCGAAGAGGATGATGTGACTTCAGAAGCTTCTCTTTTAAATTTTTTTAGCCAGTATTTGACTTGGTGTTCGGTGATACCTTCTTGTGTTTGAACCCATTTCCTAACACTCAACCGACTTGCTTTAAATATTGCTATTCTCTCTTCCCATAGTCGCCTGTTTTCTAATCCATCCATACTCGCGACACTCCTTTGAAATTAAATACTAAGGAAATTATGGCAGAGATTCTGTTTGTTTAGAAGGTGTAAATGATTTGACGCTTACGTTTAAAAGTTTGATTTTATTGCAACTGCACGTTTAATACTTTCTTTTAGATAAATAGGTGCTTTTGGGTGATTTATTATTTCCTCTGAAGTAAGCCATAATACACGTTCGACTTCATCAGGGCTTTTAGGAAACGGCTCTCCAGAAATAGCAAAGAAAAACAATATCAACGACATTTTCACCCTTATCAGTTACAAAAGATGTACTGGATGGGTTAGACTTGGTTAGACAAATCAGTTAAGGTCATATAAACTTGGTTCAAATAAAAGCTGAGGAGAATAAACATGACCAAAAGAATTAGAAGAAGCTTTTCGCAAGAGTTCAAGGAACAAATTGTGAAACTACATGGAGCAGGAAAACCCCGAGCGGAAATTATTAAAGAATATGAGTTGACACCATCTGCCTTTGATAAGTGGGTTCGCCAACACCAGGACAGTGGATCGTTTGAAGAAAAAGATAATCGCTCCCCTGAAGATCAAGAGCTCCTCGAACTTCGTAAGAGGAACAAGCAACTAGAGATGGAAAATGATATTTTAAAGCAAGCCGCGCTGATCATGGGACGAAAGTAGATGTGATTCGAAACAACCGTCACAAATACTCGGTATCAGCAATGTGCGCCGTCCTACAACTAGCTCGAAGTACGTATTATTATGAAGCGAAAATACGTGATAATCAAGACGAAGAATTAACAAAGTTAATCGTTAAAATCTTTAAAAGTAACAAGTATCTATACGGTCAGAGAAAGATCAAGAAAGAACTTGCAAAACTTAACTGGACGGTTTCTCGACGTAGAATTGGCCGTATCATGACAGAACAAGGTCTTGTTTCAAAGTATACCGTTGCCCAATATAAGCCTAAAAAAACGACGTGTAATGAGTCAGAAATCGGTAATGTATTAAACCGTGAGTTTGATCAGGATCAGGAGCTCAAAGTGGTTGTGAGTGATTTAACATACGTTCGAGTGCAGCAAAAATGGCATTATATTTGCGTATTGGTAGATTTATATAATCGTGAAATTATCGGCTATAGCGCAGGTCCTCATAAAAGTGCTGAGCTGGTTCAACGAGCCTTTGCACCGTTGGTCACATATGAAAGGTAGAGAATGGTATGAGAGGAATGAAGATTATTTAAACCATATTTTCAACTAACCTTATTGAACGGTTTAGTGGAAGTAAGCGGTTAGAGCAATAGTCAGGTTACAACTGAGTGAATTTCATAATTTAGAGCCCTTGCGTCCCAAGGAGTTTGAGACACAAAAAAGGAAGTACCTCCCCAAGTCCTGTATAATGGTGGTTGACCAAAACAACCAAAAAGACTGGAGGAAATACTCCCTATGGCCATTATACGACAAACGAGCTTATTTAGCATTCAAGACTTATATGAGATGGAACCTACCCAACGTTATGAATCGATTATTTCAGCGATAGATTTAGATGCGATCCACGATGAAATAACCAAAAAATCCCGACTTGGTGCACCCGTAGAGCTGAATTATGCGGCAATGGTTATTTCTATGTTTGTACGAATCGTTGAGCGCATTCCAACGATGAAGGACTTAATAAAACGTTTGAATGATGACTTTATATTTAAGTTGAATTGTGGTTTTCTTGTGTCTGACAATACTCCCTCTGAAGCTGCCTATTCACGACTTATAACGAAACTGGATGACTCTATTGTTTTAGAGGAATCACAAGAGAAAGTTGTTCTTCAAGCCATGGCGGAAGGCTTTATTATGGATGACACGGTCGCTATTGACGCCACCCATTTTGAAGCACGTGATCAAGCACCACCAAAAGAAGAAAAGCCAAAAGCAGAACCTAACAAGCGTGGGCGCAAACGTAAAGACGAGCGAGAACAATGGCTGATGGAACAAGCAGAAAAGGAAGCAAATCTTCCACTTTTCGAAAAGAAAATAGAAGCTCAGTTGGATGTTCCTTTACATGAGTTACGTTCGGAAGTTCCTCAAGACCCTAAATGGGGTGTAAAGAAGAACAGCGAAGGAAAAAATGTCTTTTGGTACGGCTACAAAGGTCACTTAGCTGTTGGTACATCCAGTCAATACATTTTACAGTCCCTTTTTTCTTCTGGCAGTTTGAATGATGGAAAAGCAGCTATTCCTTTATTAAAGGGAGTGGATGAATGCCTATCCTTGCCTTCTTTGGCCTACCAGACAATGGACGCAGGCTATGACTACGCCCCTATTTATGAACAAGTTCATCGAATGGGAAACCAATCTGTGATTGCTTATAATAAGAAAAATGAAGCAGAACCCATCGGGTTTGATAAACACTTTGCCCCAACCTGTTTTAGGGAACATTCCTATCGTTATGATAGTTTTGATGCCAAGTATGAAACGTTGAAATACACAAGTCCAAAAGAATGTAGCGACTGTCCTTTAGCTAACGAAGGCATTTGCCAAAAGGTTTATAAAGTAAAAATCACGACAGACCTCCGAAAATATACAGCACCAGCACGTGGTTCAAAAGCATGGAAACATCTATCCAAACGCCGCTCAGCAGTAGAACGCGTCAATGCTTATCTAAAGGAATATTATCAACTAGACAATGTACGTTATCGAACGGGAAAACGCGCAAAAGTTCATTTTGACATCGTCACGCTTATTTATAATGCATCAAAATTAGCAAGTGATCGTATCAATTTACTGTTAAATCAGCAACAAGCTGCTTAAAGAAATTTTTAAAAACGACATTATTAAAATTCTGCAGGTCTTTGAATTTTTAAAAAGGTGAATTATGAAATTGATTCAACTAAATAATAAAAAATAAGGAGGGATAGAAATTTGAAATATAAAATGGTGGCAATAGATATTGATGGGACTTTATTAAATAGTGAAGGAAAAGTCCCTAAAATGCATAAAAAGGGAATTCAAATGGCACAGGAAAAAGGAGTTTATGTTGTTTTAGCAACAGCTAGATATTATATGCAAGCTAAAGATATTATGGATGAACTGAATTATAAAGGCATATTGGTATCCAATGATGGAGCTGTGAGTATTGAACAAACAACCAAGAAAATACTCCACGATAATTCATTTTCGATTAATGATGTTGCACACTTTATTAATGCATGTCGTAAAAACAATGTTCAATTTTCAGTGATTACTGCATTTGATTATTTTGTAGAAAGTATTAGTGAAGATCATAAAAGAAATTGTGAAGAATATTGTGTTGATTACACGTTATGTGAAGATGTATTAAATATTTCTGAAAGAGTAATGAAGTTCGCAATAATGGATACAACAAAAGTTGGAGGTTGGCAGCATATTACTCCAAGTGAAAAATTAAGACTAAGAATTGATGGTGATTTCTGGAAAGAGTATTTGTGCAAGAAAGCAACTAAAACAAATTCTCTTAAAGAAATTGCGAATAATTTAAACATAGCTCCATCAGAAATTATTGCGATTGGGGACCAATTTAACGATATAGATATGATTGAATATGCTGGGATGGGAATTGCAATGGGTAATGCACCTGACAATGTGAAAGAAATAGCTGATGATGTCACACTTTCTAATGACGATGACGGCGTTTATCATGCAATAAATAAATATTTTTTAGATTAATATTTAATTTTGGGAGAAGTAATTAAAAAATCTTCAAGCAGCTATATTTAAAAGTAAGTTATTTTTAAGATCCAAATACAATTCATTATACAAATAAAGAAGAATTTTAGCAAAGGAGGGAGACCTGTCGTAATGGCAACTCCTTTTGATTATTGCGCTAACTGGAGTTTAGTGCAATGTAACCTTATATTTATTCATTCCCCCATAAATAGTTTCTAAATGGATTTCTAGTTACATATTAACCGCCACAAATGTTCCAGATAGTGTTGATGCCTATCTAAACGGGGATTACTAGGTACAGTAATACTACACGTATTCATCTAGGACAATACTATGTTGCACTTAGACAATCAGGTATTAACTTACCAAAACAGTGGGTTCAGGATTAGAATATGTAATTCTAAATAATGAAAGTTTGTGAAAGTATTTACTTATATTTACGGAGAGCGATAGCACAAGAAGCTGTCGCTGCTCTATTCTAGTAAAGGGGATCATGGATAATTTGATATTTATCATAATCGTCTTAGCTTTATTTTACGCTATTTACGCGGCCCGAAAATTTGCTAATTCACAAGAAAAAAAGATGGATAGTGCCCAAAATGAATATGAAGCTACGATTAAAGAAAGTCGTGAAAACCTACAAACTCAAAAAGAAATATTATATGAACTAAAAGAAATTCGTAAAAGTCTCGATTCAAAAAATGAATAATATCTTTACAGAAGTTAGCTTCTCATTTATTTCTAAACTTTATAGCCAATAGAGTGACTTTGAAAAAAATGTACTAACGATAATAGAGTAGCGTTAGTGAAAAAACCGTAGCGTCTGTTATGGCGCTAATGGGGAGAATACTTGTGGAAAGGAGTTGAGAATAGATGAAGAAAGGACAAATACGAGCAATTGCTATTTGTATATTTAAGAAAAACGAATCAATACTAGTCTGCGAGGGATTTGACGAGTTTAATCAGGAGTATTATTATCGACCAATTGGTGGAGGGATAGAATACGGAGAGACAAGTTCTAATGCGTTAAAGAGAGAAGTTCTTGAAGAAATTGGTGCAAACATTACAAACGTAAAATTATTAGGTGCAATTGAAAATATATTTACATATAACGGGGACCTTGGACATGAAATAGTCTTTGTATATGACGCAGAATTTGTTGACAAGTCCTTTTATGAGAAACCGTTTTTTTTGGGGTGCGAAGATAATGGGGTGCCCTTTAAATTGTTTTGGAAGCCAATTAGTGATTTTAGAAATGAAAAAATATTGTTAGTTCCAGAAGAATTATCAAATTTGCTCTGAAATGGTTGAAAACTTCTTCTTGTGCGTTAGTGGAAGAGTCGTAATGTCTGTTATGGCAATGTTTCTGAAGTTTTTTCAATAAGAGGTGTATTCCATAATTTCGGCTAACATAGGATGATTTTATAACAATAGAATCATATATATTAGTATGGAATAAAGTTAAAGGAGAGGATAAAAATTACTACTATTTGTTTAGTTAGACACGGGGAAACAGATTGGAATTCACTGGGAAGACTTCAAGGGAGGACAGATATACCATTAAATAGTAAGGGTATTTTACAAGCAGAAGAATGTGGTTGTTATTTAAAGCATTATGGCTGGGATGTTATGATAACAAGCCCATTAAAAAGAGCAAAGGAGACAGCAGAAATTATAAATAAAGATAAAAATATTCCTCTTGTAGAGATGGATGAGTTTTTAGAAAGATATTATGGTGATGCTGAAGGAATGACATTAGAAGAAAGACTGACAGCATTTCCAAATAGAAATTACCCTAATCAGGAAGATAGAGATTCCATAAATAAACGAATAATGAACGGAATTCAGAAAATAAACAAGGTATATAGCGGTAAGGAAATTTTACTTGTGGCTCACGGAGCTGTGATAAATTCAGTTTTAGCCAAGTTTTCCAATGGTGAAATAGGCTCAGGAAAGACAAAGTTAATAAATGCATGTATTAGTAATATTGAGTTTGTAAAAGAAGAATGGATTATAAAGAATTATAATCAAGTTAATCATCTTTCTCAATATAGTGAGAAAGGTAAAATATAATTTTGTTGAAACCGCCTCAAAATAAAGCTCTTGAAAATCTAAAGAAGTACATATTTTAATTAACCCTGCAATTATTTTTAAGAAAAAGCAAATCTGTTAGAGTTGTACATTTTACAAAGATACGGAAGACTCAAGAGAAACCTGGATGGAACCTGAAATAAGAAAAAAGATCTAGTGAGGATTTCAGCTATCACTGTATTTATTATGGCGCTAACAAGGAGTTTAGTTGAACATATTGTGGAGACATTTTTTAATAATTGGAGTGGAAAATTATGAGAATTGTTTTATTATATGGACCCCAAGCTGTTGGAAAAATGACAGTGGGACAAGAGTTAACAAAGGTTACTGATTTAAAACTATTTCATAACCATGTGACAATTGATTTGCTTGAACCGTTTTTCGGATTTGAACCTGAAATGTGGAGATTATCAGACCTCTTTCGAGAAGAGATATTTCATTCATTTTCCAGAAGTGATAATTATGGAATGATCTTTACATTTGTTTGGGCGTTTGACCAAAAAGATGATTGGGATTTTGTTGAAAAGTTGTGTAGCACATTTAGTTCTCAAGGAGCAGAAATATATTTCGTTGAATTAGAAGCTAGTTTAGAAGAGAGGCTAAAACGCAATAAAACACCTAATAGGCTTGAACAAAAGCCGACTAAAAGAAATATAAAACAATCCGAACAAAATTTATTGAGCACTATGGATAGACATAGATTAAATTCTGACGATGGAGAAATTGAACAGGAAAATTATTTAAGAATAAACAATACAGAATTAAGTCCTGAAGAAGTTGCGAGATTGATTAAAAGTCGATTTGAATTATAGTACTTATTTGTTCTACTGCGAGTAATTGAGCGAGCGTTAACTTAACAAAGAAGAAAACCTTGTTGTTGATGAAGTGAGGTCATTTGTAGTACAAAGAAGGATTTGTTAGCAGATATTTTTACTGCTTTTCTATTCTTTTTTACGACTTATAATGTCTGACATTTTATACTTCAACGTAATTTTAATAGTATTTGTTTGAGTGTTAATAAATTCAAGATGAAAATCTTATTTTTGCGTAATAATTGGTAAAATATGTTAGGTGTAGATGGAATGTACAAGGAATATGTGAAAAAGAGTACTTAAGCTAAAGGGGAGAATCCTTAGGTAAGGAGATACTTATTTTGGTAATATTTCTAACAGAATTTAAACGGTTTTTTTGGGGGAAATTTATGATAAAAAAAGTTACGGTATATGATGATATTATTGCTGTGGTAATAACTGTTATTTTTAGTAGATATATAGGGAGAGATCTTTTAGGTTTGCATATTGATATGAATAACATCATTTTATCAAGTTTTTTAGCAGTAATATTTATATTTGCTTTTTTCCATCTATCAAGAGTATCAATATCGCTTTTATTGGGATTTGTAATGAAAAGGTTAAAAAAGCAGTAATTAAAATCTTTGTAAATCAATGTACTTAAGCTCTCTGGATCTGAATAAAGAAAGAAAATACAAAATTGCTAAAGAGAATTGAAGAATTATTGGGGGTAGAAAGAAATATAGATATATCTATTCGAAATAACGATTACGATTTTTTGTTGCCTTTATTTAGGCAGGTTCATGAATTCTACGTTTCTGTGAGTCCAGACTTGTACAAAGAGAATTCTACTCCATTGAAGAATGCATTAGTTTAAAGATCAATGAGAAGCAAAATAATTTTCTTGCAACCTATGTTTGTAGTCTTGCTCAATCGTATGTTGCATTATTAAATGATGAATCACCAGCAATGACATTTGCTATCTATGTTAAGGATACAATGATTGGTTTTATCATGATGTATCATGATACAGCGGAGGAAAATGAATATGGTAATAAAGCATGTTATGGTGTTTTAAGGTTTATGATAGACAAGAAATACCAGGGTAATGGTATGGTAAGAAAGCAATTGCAAAAGCACTTGGTTATATTAAGACTTTTCCTCAAGGTGAATCAAAAGCCGTTTATATTGCCTATGAGTCTAAAAATAAAGTTGCGAAACAACTATATGCATCATTTGGATTTAAAGAAACAGGCGAAGTTAATGATTCAAATGAGGTAATAGTTAAATTGGATTTGTAACGGAATATCTTTTGTCTGTATAAATTAAGTGAAAGTTCCGAGTTGAATTCTGTACTTCGGAAGGTATATGGCCAAAATAGTCGGAATATTAAGTTTTTCTCTAACGGAGTTGAACAAGCTGTAATTAAATAATTTAAATTTGAAGGAGTGATGAAATGAAGGGTATTTGCCGTATAGATATTGTATATTTACAGGAGTATTTATCCAAAATTTTTGGTACTGAATACATAATTAAAAGAGTCTCAAAAGTACACGGTGGTGCTCAAAAAACAGTTTATAAGATAGACTGTACCAATAAATTTTCTTGTATTTTGTATTTATGGGATATAATTGATAATTATTTTAAAGAGGAAAAGGTAAGAGAACACGAAAATGAGCGTTCTTTTGGTAGTGATTTATTTCAAATAAATAATGAGTATTTTTTTAATCAAGGAATTACATCACCAATTCTTTATGACCTGAATGACAAAAGAGAAGCCTATCCATTCGATTTTGCACTCGTTGAGTTCGTTGAAGGAGAAAAATTAGAATCATATCTTGATAATTCTTTACCTGATAGTGTTCAAGAAGAATTGTTAATTCAAGTGGGATCGTTGATTCAAAAAATGCATTCAGTAAAGGGGAATACATATGGTAATTTGCTCAGTAAAGATTCGGGCAAAAACCCTTGTCATCAAATTCAACTAATGAATGCGAAAGAACATTTAATATATACCTCCCTATATCTTGAACAATTTGAAAATAATTTCACTAAATTAAATGAGGTTTTACAAAAACTTGAATTATTAATAGTGCCTAGAAATGAGTATGGATTTATTCATTGGGAACTAGGACCAGACCATATCTTAGTTAATGATGAGATGGAACCATTTCTTATTAATATTGAAGGAGCTAAATTCTATGACCTTGAATATGAACATAGTTTTTTAAAAATTAGGTTTGGAGAACAATATCAATATTTGAAAGACAAAAGCCTTGATCCAAACAGAATGCTTTTCTATCGCTTTTATCACCACATCTCGCTAACTGCTGGTGGCTTGAAATTGTTAAATCGAGGATTCCCAAATCAAAGCTTTGCAAAACTATTAATAGATTACCACTCTAAGAGTGTATTACGATTTTTGGAGTACTAACCATTTTAGTTGTATGTACTTATAGAATGGGAGTAGCAGATTATATATTTAATCGATACCATAATGACTTTCGATTACTTAATGAAAAGTTATTTGATTAAGTTGGATTCACACAACTAGTAAGGGAAGAATTAAAGAAAAAAAGATCAAACATTGTTAAAGAATGTACTTAAAGAAACGGGACAGCTTAGTGGAAAATTTATACTGTCTGTTATGGCGCTAACGGGGAGAATCCTTGATGGAATAACATTCTATATTGAATTAACGAGCAGTATAATTTAAGAAAAGAGTGACCGGAAATGATTACAAATAATAAATATAGAAATGAGGAGAACTCTATTATTATAAAATTAAGTTTTTTTGAACGTTCAGACTTTCAACAACTTATAAGTTGGATTAAAACTTCAGATTTTTTACTCGAATGGGGAGGTCCGAACTTTAGTTTCCCATTAACTGAACAACAGTTGGAGGATTATCTTAAAGGTGCGAACACTGATAATTCTAGGATTATGATTTACAGTGTAATAGATAATGAAACTGGGGATCTAGTTGGACATATATCATTAGGAAATATAGATAGAAAAAACAAGTCAGCAAGAATAGGAAAAGTGTTAGTTGGTGATAAAATTGAAAGAGGCAAAGGAATGGGTGAGCGATTTATGAAAGAAATCCTCAAAGTTGCATTTGATGAATTTAAATTACATTGAGTTAGTCTCGGTGTTTTTGATTTTAACGCTCCAGCAATCTCTTGTTATGAAAAGACAGGATTTATTAAAGAAGGGCTACATAGAGACTCAAGAAAGATTGGTGACGAATACTGGAGTTTATGGGAAATGAGCATTTTAGAAAACGAATGGAAGGAAATAAATATGGGATAGGCTTCTTGAAAAAGAAAGGAGATAGTTTATATGTTTAATATAAATCAGAAATGTTCTCTTAGTGAAAAAGATATTAAAGACAATGATGGAGTAATTGTAAAGATGAGAAACCCATCAGGAAGAGAGGATTTAATAAGGAGTACTGAAAATGAATAATAGACGAGAGCCAATAGAAACAGGTCATCAAATTATTGATAAATATTTTCCGAATTGTCAGGGAGCAATTTTAGCTGGAAGTGTTGTTCGTGGGGAAGCGACGGAAACATCTGATTTAGATATTGTAATTTTTGATGATAGTTTAAACTCTTCTTATCGTGAATCGCTCTTTGAATTTGGATGGTATATTGAACTATTTGCACACAATTTATCGTCGTATCGCTTCTTTTTTGAAGATGATTGTAAAGAAGCCAGACCTTGTATGCCGAGAATGGTAAGCGAAGGAGAAATTTTAAAAGATAAAGGTGTATTGCCAGAAATAATAAAAGAAGCAAAAGAATTATTAGAACAAGGACCCGAAGAGTGGTCAAAACAAACCATTGATATCAAACGATATTTTATTACGGATGCATTAGATGACTTAATAGGTTGTAAAGATAGAGGCGAAGGAATTTTTATTGCAAATAAACTTGGTGAATTAGTGAGTGAATTCATACTTCGAAGTAATCGTAAATGGATTGGTTCTTCCAAATGGGTTGTTCGTTCATTGGTTCATCATGACAAGGAGCTTGCAAAAGAGTTTGTAGAAGCATTTGATATGTATTATAAAAAAGATGATATTGTTAAAATTGTTAGTCTTGTTGATAAAACACTTTTACCTTTTGGTGGACGGTTATTTGAAGGTTTTTCATTAGGTAAAAATATAGCTTATTGTAACAAGTGAATCCTTCAATAAAGTGGCTTTCAAAATTAAAGATGAAAGGGGAACTAATCTCAATTAAAATAAGTTTGGTGCTAACCATATTCTGCAAGCGGCAAGGTTTCACTCTTTTTAGACCGCCAATTTTTAAAAGAGCACTTTGTATATTCGGCGCTTCTACCTTTATTCAGAAAATGCATAATGAAATTGACACGCTTTAAAAAATATTAAAGAAGCAGGAGAAGTTTTATGTACTTTAGATACCACGTAAATTATATTAGCCCTAGAACAAATATGACTGTGGGGGTATTTGTTGCAGTTTGGCATTTAGTTGATGGGAAAAGAATGTTAGATGAAGAGATAGAAACCTATTGGGAGCATCGTAAATATTTTGAAGAGGCATTACCTGTCCCTTCTTTCTATTCTGATGAAAATTCAATTGAGGCAGTGACATGGTTTAAAGACAATAATAAAACAAGAACCCTGATTAATAAAATGAAATTTTATTTTGATATGTTGAGAAAATATGATGTTGATTTAGTGAAAAGCAACAGTGATAATCCAGGAAAAATAATTTATGAAGATGATTATCAAATTGGAGTAATTAAAGAATAAATATATACGTTTTAATGATTTTTCTTCTTCAACAAACGGAACAGCGTTAGTTGCACAAGACTTTTTACTGTTGTGGTGCTAACGGGGAAGATAGTTCAACATAAATAGAATTATTAATTGAAGAATGGTAATTAAGAGGGGATAAAATGAGAAAAGAAGAAACAATGTTAGCTCAGTTACTTGAGTGGGCAAAAAAGAACGAAGAAATCCGAACAATCATTTTAACAGGTTCTCGAGCAAATCCTTATGCTTTTAAAGATGTGTTTACTGATTATGACATTGAACTATTCGTAAAGGATTTACAGCCTTTTTTAAACAGTGATACATGGATGGAACGTTTCGGTGAAGTAGTTACTTTTGACCCTTTGAAAGCATCTGAAAATGATGGATGGATCACTCGTCTTGTTCTTTATGAAGACGGTACCAAAATAGATTTTCAGATATCTACCAATGAGTCAGTGAAGAAACTTACTAATAAACCTGATATACCTCTAGAATATGAGAATGGTTATATGGTTCTCCTTGATAAAGATAATTTCACTAAAGATATAAAACCTCCTTCCTATTCAGCATTTGTAACTAAAGAACCTACTGAGGAAGAATATCGTGCAGTAGTGAATGAGTTTTGGTGGGATACAAGTTATGTTGCAAAAAGTCTTTGGCGAGATGAATTATATTCCGCTAAATATATGTTTGATAATATCATTCGTTTTAATTACTTACAAAAAGTAATTGAATGGTATATAGGAATCCAGAATGATTGGAAAGTAAATACCAATAAATGCGGAAGATGGTTTAAAAGGTATATCGATAAAGAAACTTGGGAGGAACTTGAGACTACATTTGTTGGAGCTGATTTAGAGGAAAATTGGAACGCTCTATTCAGAGCTGCTGACCTTTTTAATAGGTTATGTAGAGAAATTGGCGAAGAATTAGGATATGAGTATCCTATAGAAGTTGAAAATAAGATAAGGTCATATCTTTTAAAAGCAAGAAACTTAGATAGTAATGCTACTACATTTGAATAAATATATCACTCTACTATTTAGTTGTATCAAGAATTTTGATTTTTTGTGAAAAGATATACTTAAAAAACTATCGCGTTAGCACAATAAGTTCTCGGTGCTGTTGTTTAACAAAAGGGAGGTTTCTAATGGAGACAGAAATAAGGTTTAGACTCGCTACTAAAAAAGATTTAGATAGTATTGTTGCGATGCTTGCAGATGATGTTTTTGGAAGTAGACGTGAACAATATGAGCAACCACTTCCTAATAGTTACATAAAAGCATTTGAGGCTATTACATCTGACATTAATAACGAGTTAGTAGTCGCTTGTGACGGCAATGAAGTAATTGGGGTACAACAAATTACTTTTACCCCTTATTTAACACATCAAGGTGGGTGGAGAGCTACTATCGAAGGAGTAAGAACATCAGCTTCAGTAAGAGGAAAGGGTGTAGGTACTAAACTAATAAAATGGGCAATTCAACGTGCAGAAGAACGTGGTTGTCATTTAGTACAATTGACAACTGATAAAAAAAGACCAGATGCGTTAAGGTTTTATGAACGGTTAGGTTTTAAAGCAACGCATGAAGGTTTGAAGCTAAAACTTTAATGATTTTTTCTTGAACTAACGGAAGAGAAATAGTTTAAGAATCCTTTGGTGCTGTGCTGTAGAGTTATGCAGCTCATCTGATAAATAACAATGCGACATTATACGTCATTTATAATCTATTAGGGCATGTAAAAAGCGAAACAATGAGGATTGATTTATGGATAACTTAGTTGAATGAGGAGGAAAGAGCTTTAACGCAAACACTTTTAAAGTTGGATGTTTTTCCCTTTAATCAAACAATTATTTGGGATTTAATGTTAAACTTAGAGAGGAATTGTTAAAGTAGATTTAAATATAATTTGTTGAACAGAGGAGAGTTTTTATTGGGGAAAAGTGAATCAAATATTTACACACCGCCCAAACACATAGTTTCAGCTGCGACTATTGTACTCAATGAAGAAAATGAGATCCTTTTAATCAAGGCACCTATGAGAGGCTGGGAAATGCCAGGTGGTCAAGTTGAAGAAGGTGAATCTTTAAAAGATGCTGCAATAAGGGAAACTAAAGAGGAGTCTGGTATTGATATTGCAGATTTAAGATTCTGTGGAATATTCCAGAATGTAAAAAAGTCAATTTGTAATACGCTGTTCCTAGCTAAGCCAGTTGGAGGGAAGTTAACGACTTCACCAGAAGTGTGGAAGTTGGATTCTATTCTATTGAGCAAGCTTTTAAAATGGTAACTGTGGGGAATTTTAGACAAAGAATTGAATACTGTCTGGATAAAAATACTCATCCCTTTTATAAAGAATTCTAATATTTGTTCAAGGGGCGAGTAAAGATGTTTAAGCGAGGGAAGTATTAGTTATGATAGAATTTAGAAAAATTACTTGGGACAATTTTGAAGAATGTATTAGTTTAAAGCTCAATGAGAAGCAAAATAATTTTCTGGCAACCAATGTTTATAGTCTTGCTCAATCGTATGTTGCATTATTAAATGATGAATCGCCAGCAATGACATTTGCTATCTATGATAAGGATACAATGATTGGTTTTATCATGATGTATCATGATACAGCTGGTGAAAATGAATATGGTAATGAAGCATGTTATGGAATTTTAAGGTTTATGATAGACAAAAAATACCAGGGTAAAGGGTACGGTAAAAATGCAATGGCAAAAGCACTTGAATATATTAAGACTTTTCCTCAAGGCGAAGCAAAAGCCGTTTATATTGCCTATGAGTCTAAAAATAAAGTTGCGAAGCAACTATATGCATCATTTGGTTTTAAAGAAACAGGCGAAGTTAACGATGCAGATGAGGTAATCGTAAAATTGGATTTCTAAAGAAATATCTTTTGTCTGTATAATTTAAGTGAAAGTCCTGAGTTGAAATTTGTACTTCGGAAGGAATAAGGTCAAAAAAGTCCGAATATTAAGTTTTTTATTAACGGAGTGACGACAGTCGAAGGAGCTGTATCGTCTGATTTGGTGCAATTGGTGAAAATAGCACCAAAAGTATTACATAAACAGGAGGGGTGAGTGATGAATATTCATATTCAAATTGCAACCATTGAGGATTACTTTGCTGTAAATTCGATAGTTAAAGAAGGACAAGAGGAACATTCGGAAGAGTTACCTTATATTTTTAATAAAGTTGACCAAGTCATGTCAGAAAATTATTTCTGTGAACTGTTAGAGAGTCTAGTAAGTGATATTCTAATTGCAAAAATTAATGAAGAAGTCGTGGGGTTTGCAGTTATGGAACTAAGTGAGTCACCCCCGTTTGATTCAATGACACCCAGGAAATTTGCTTATATGAATGATTTCGGAATAAAAAGTAGTTATCAAAGAAAAGGCATAGGAAAATTGTTATTTGAAGATTGTTTGAAGTGGTCCAAAAGTAAAGATGCTTCATCATTAGATTTAAACGTCTGGGAGTTTAATAGAAAAGCAATTTCTTTCTATAAGAGTTTTGGAATGGAAACCATTAGTAGAAAAATGACTTTACGATTTTAATCAAACAACTCCTAAGTTAGTGTTATTTAGTGTTAATGTTCCTACAAACGGATGGTTATTGGAAGGTAGTAGATGTTTATAACCGATTGCACAGCAAGTTCGGTACTTTTTCTTGGTCTTAGAATCACCTCGTTTAAAATAAAAAACCCATCCATCGATTATACATAAATCGATTTCTCCTCAAAGAACAAAACAGTCCTAGTTAGAAATATAATTAGTCACTCCAATTCAAATATCACAAAATATTTGGTAAAAATATGTTAAAATTAAACAAAAGGCAATAGGAATTTTTGGAAAAAGTATATTTAATCTAACAGGAGAATAGTTTTAGTTGGATTTTTCATTATCAAGTCGATTATTGGTTATTGTAACCGATTTTAGCTGAGAAGAGAGAGGTTGAGTTAAGTTGAGAATTGGTGTGAATCGTTTCAAAGCAGTATTATTTGATTTGGATGGAACGTTAATTAACAGTGAATGGTTAGGCTCGGAATCTTATAATTATGGCATTCAGAAAATATTAAACAGGGAAATAGATGATGCTAAAAGACAATATCTATTAGGAAAACCATTCAAAGCCTTAAGTGATTTATTTCCTTATTTATCATCCATTGAAATAGAAAAAATCATAGAAGAGACATTAGATTATTATCGAAAATATAACCATATGATTAAAGAATATGATGGGATTAAAGGAATGCTTCAAATTCTTAAAGAAAAGGGATTTAAATAAGGTCTTGTTACAGCTAAACTAAAACAAAATGCGACTATGGAGTTACAAAATACTGGTTTATATCCTTATTTTGAAGTGGTTATGGGAAAGGAAGATTGTCAGGCTTTTAAACCTAGTCCTGATCCTTTATTACAATTAGCTGAAAAACTTAATGTTAAGCCGATAGATTGTTTATATATCGGTGACCAACCGACAGACATTCAGGCAACTCACTCTGCAAATATGATAAGTGTTGCTGCACTTTGGGGAGAAGGGAAAATTGAAAGGTTATCCCCTCTGAATCCATCCTTTTTATTTAATAGCCCAAATCAATTAACTCAATTGTTATTATAAATATAAGACCGTTCCTTAGGCAAGAAGCAATAGTTTGAAGCCTTTTGTACTGTTGCAGCACTAAAGAGGAGAATCATCATTTAATATGACTTATCCTTCATTATACTAGGTCAACAAATGTTGACAGAAATTCTTAAAGTTGCATTCGATGAACTTCGCTTACATAGAGTTTAGTAGCATTCGTTTATTTATAGCGAACCAAGAAAAAGATGCACTTATGGATAATACGATTTTACACTTAGAGGATAGAGGCTATGATAGAGACTCTGTAATAGAAGAAATGTCCATAGTAAATATAGGTGGAGATGACAGAATTTATGCTGTAGTAGTGACTTTTAATGATGAATCTGATGTAGATTACTTTTACACTTATGAAAAGGGTACTAATCAAATCATACAAATTGACGTTGGAAATAGAGGCTCAAACGAATCATTAAAACATCAAGAAAGTTAGTAAGTGATGGTTCAACAACGGTGAGGGATAGCACAAGAAATTGTCGCTATTCTTATTCCAGTAAAGGAGCAGATTACTAAAGAAGGAACTATAAGAATTCAATAAAAAAATATACTTATTGTGGGTGAGAACATTGATAAAAAAATATTATAAGCAAATATCTTATGGTTTATCGATTGTTATCTTATTATTTTTTCTTAATATTCAATATCAGGAAAAGAAAATGTATGAAGAACATATTTCTCAAAAACTAAATAGTGATATTCATAGGATTACAATAAGTCTTGTTAATAATTACAACACATATGGTGAAATTTTAGATTCTGGTAAAGTAACAAAGCGACAGGCAAGCCTACTTCGAGATTATAATAGAGATATAGTAAGGATAACTGACGAATATGAGAGGATAGCTGTAAATTTCAACCATCTTAACAACGCTAATTTTAATAATGAAACTCTAAATAATGCACAAAAAATCTCTTCGTTTTGGGGCTCTATTACAAATTGGGAAGATTATTTTGATGAGTTAGATGAGACGCTGATAGTTCTTGATTCCGAATTAACTGAGATTATTGAATATTTATGGGAATTACATGTTAATTGGCTAAAAGCTGCTGAGAAAAATATATCGGGGGTTTCTAATACCAATAATCATGCAAAACTAGACGGACTTGTATTTAATAGTTATTATGGCAAGGACAGTATTTCAAAAAGTTTTTGGATAGATTTAATAGTTGATTTGGACGATAAAACAACTATATTTTTAAATGATTATGAAATTGCTAATATTGAGGAAATCTTAAATAACTAACATTACCTTGTTCTACTAAAGGGTAATCGTTTCTGCAATAAGTGGTTACACTTTTTTACATTTTCATCCCAAATAAAAGGGGACTAGTGTTAACATTAAAATAGATTACTAAAGCTCTGGGGCTTTATTGGATAAATAAATTTCGCAGTTGACTATTTGAGTGCTTAACTTGATTTTATTGAACTGAGGGACGCCTAACTTCATAGAACATGGCATTCCTTTATGTTGGATTGATATGCATCACGACTTCTTTGCTACATGGGAGATACCATTAATAATCATAGGTTTGTATTAGCATAAATCACAAATAATTGAATATAAATACAACGGTTGATTTAAGGGGGCGATGGAATATAATGAAAATAGTTTGTGAGTCTGAAAAATTAGAAGATTATTTACTTGAATTAGATGAAGTTAATTACTCTAATCCAATGATTAAAGAAAAAAATGAGGAACTTTTTAACCAAACTCAAACAGAAATTGAAAAAACAAAAATTGCTTTTGAGTTTGTTCGTGATGAAATATCACATTCTTGGGATATTCAGGGTAATCAGGTTACTTGTGATGCATCAGATGTATTAAAGTTTAAAGAAGGAATTTGCTATGCAAAATCAAATCTACTAGCAGCACTACTACGATCGCAAGGAATACCAACAGGTTTCTGTTATCAGAGATTGATGTTGTTTGACACCCCAGAAAAAGGATATTCGCTCCATACTTTGAATGCAGTTTATTTAGAATCTCTTAAAAAATGGATTCGATTAGATTCTCGTGGAAACAAAACTGGTGTTGATGCCCAATTTTCAATAGAAGAAGAAAGATTAGCCTTTTCAGTTAATGAGAAATTTGATGAAAAGGACTATCCTGTTATTTATGTAAAGCCAAATCCAACAACCATAAAGCCTTTAAAAAAGTACAGTGATGTAGTAGAAATGTATAAAAATCATTTACCTGAAAGTATTTAGTAATCTCATTAAGGTGCAAGCATTAGTGGAACTGGGCGTTGTTGATGTCCTAGCTCCTATTCATTAATGGATTGGCAGTTTTAGTAAATAAGAAGCCATCAATTATTTTAAAAGTTTAGAAAGGGATATTCATGTTAGATACTACTGTATTATACCGTACTAAAATAAGGGGCAGGTTAATTTGAAACTTAAGATTCAGGATGTACTAATTGGCGTTCTTGTGGGAATCGTAGCAGTAATAATTTTTGCTATAACTAAACCTTCTAATTTCTATATTGAAGCAATCCTTATTTTTTTGGTTGGTTTTTTGGGAGCAATAATAGGGAACTATTATAGAAATAGTAAAAAGTAAATGTCGGAATTACGAATAAAACCACAAGTGGATTAGTTAACTAATAACAATAATCTGTATTGTGCTCGGGGACCATCTCTTAAAGAAAAGGTATGTACTGCTGTATTGAAATAAATAGACAGAAAATTAAAAATATTTTTTAACCTGTGTACTATAAGAATATAGGATGGTACATGAATGATTAGACTAATAGATATTAGTGAAGAGAATTGGTTGGAGGTAAAATTTGAAGCAAAGATAGATTAATTAAGTCTTGAAATAACTAGTAATTGTTGAACATAAATGAGTGCAATATTTGAACAAACTCTTGCTCTTGTTGCGTCTTTAAAATAAAACTCTATAAAAATACCATTAAGCAAACGCGAAACAGATTCCTGAAGATCAGTAGGAAGATGATGTTTTGTTCTTTTGAATCGAGGGAACAGATTTTTGAAACTGATCATTTATGCTGGAGGGTTTTTATTTTGAAGAAAAGGAATATGAATTCAGGGATTGTTTGTGTAACTTTAGTGGTTGCAGCTTGCAATAATGCTGAAGAAACAGAACCTGCTAATGAAATGTCGTCAAATGGTGAAGAGAATATAGAACAAACTGAATCTATCAATAATGAAGATGAAGGAAATGATAACGAAAGTGGAGAAGAAATGTCGGATGAATACACGGAAGAAGAAGTTACAGGAGATTTCTTGATCTATAGTGACCGAACGGAACCATCTGATTTGATGTTCTATTTCACACGAACAACCGATGAGATGACACGCGAGGAGCTTTTTGAACAATCATTAATTGAAAGTGATCCATCTCAGGATCAGCTGTTGTCTACTATGACCAATTTTGAGGTGGACGGAACAGTCGTGAACTTGTATTTTGATGAGAACGATAATTTGAGTATGGCTAGCACGGAGTCTGACCAATTTTGGGAAGTGCTTCATGAAATTGGCTTTCGGTTTGGAATAGATGAAATTAACCTCTTTAATCAAGATGGAGAGAGAGGACTTACTTTTGCTGAAAATATTTGGGAGGAGCCGATTGAGATTGAACAAGAGCCAACTCGAGGATACTATGTTATGTCTGAAGATAACTCTGAACGAGGCGAGTACACGTATATCAGTGGTGCTGTAGCGGAAGAAGAAATCTATACAGAAGATGACGACTTACTTGATTTTGGCAAGACGATTGAAGAGATGGCATCAGTTGAGAACGACGATGGCTCTTATTATTCTGGTATTTACGAAGGTTTGGAAATTGAAGAGGCAACAATTAATGGGAATCAAGCAACTGTAAGATACCACATCAATGAGGATGTAGAGGCACCTGAACAAGAGCGTGAAGATTTTGAGCAAGTCATTCAGTTAGCTGCACTTGACTTTCAAGTTGAGGAACTCGAGATTGTAAATGAAACAGACAGAGTTATTTCCGTTTATCCATTGTTGAAAGGGATTTCCGACAGTGATTCCGCTGCTAATGATGACAGCAATTCCGAAGATACATCAGATATGAATGGACAAGAAGAAAATATGGAATTGACGGAAGATGATGTTCCAGGCATCGTGTTTGATTATGTTAATGAGCATGAAGACTTTGAGAGTGACGATCTAAGAGTTGGTGTTGATAGGGAAGATGACGAAGGGAATTTTATAGCTCAAGTATTTGTATTTTCAGGAGAAGAAGGCGAGGCGCAGATGACAAATACTCTCGCTTGGTATCTAGTTGATAAAGAAACTGGTGAAGTAGAGGAAAGGTGATCTAATCAATGTTAGATTATGACTTATCAATTCAACTTTAAAACAGCCCAAATATTAATTCAATATTACAAGAAGACCAATTAGGTACCCTAATTGGTCTTTTTTATAATATTGGCTTTTTCAATGGAAAATACTGATTGTTATTTTTTCTTTTTATCCTCCCAAAGCTGAATGCGCTCTTCATGACTAACCACTTTCTTTACTTGATGGAGCATCCATATATATCCAAACGGATCCGTGAATATGGCATTCATTACTCCGTAGTCTGGAATATTAGTCACTGGTTGCACCTCTGTACAACCTAATTCCAGCGCTTTTGCATAAGTCTCCTCAATGTCTGGGACAGTTACATTAATCCAACTAGTTTTTGGGTCATCAATACTAGGTGCGATCAAATGAAATTCTGGGTTTTCATCTAAAAAGTGGAAGTGAACGTCGTATAAGGAGAAAACAACCTCATTTTCGCCAAGCGGAAGGCTTGAAACCTCAACACGTTTGATATCAAATATATTTTCGTATAATTCCAATGCTCTTAAGCTATCTTTCACAACCATATCAATCTCTACTCCAACCATCATGAACACACTCCTTAGTTAATTAATATTTTCCCCAGTGTATTAATTTAAGTATACCAACTTCTTTAAGAATTACACAGTAGATATAATTTTTATTGTGTTATTTGACCTTATCTAGAGTATCTTCATGCTATTAAAAGCGAAACGTTACATGATAAAATAGAGTTAAAGAAATTCGAAGATGACTGATATCAAATGGGAAGAAATCCGGCGAGCGTTTCCAAAGCAGTGGGTGTTAATCGAGGCTGTACAAGCTTTTAATAATCGAGTAGGTGTGAGGTGGTAATGAAAAAGTTAATAATTAAGAAGTTAGCGACGATTGAAAAGAAAACAAAATACTTTGAGATAAAACTTTAAGCGACTTTCTCCTAATGAAATCGTTCAGATTCCCTTGACTTAAGGATTGTTTTTTAAACTGTTTCTTTTTCATACAGCTTGATATATTCTCCACTTACCCCATAAACTATTCCGCTATTTTTCCATCCATATTTTTCATAGTATCCATCAAGATCTGTAGATAAATAAAGTTTATCATATCCTTTTTTCTTTGCTTCTCTCAGACTGTGCTGAAGTAACTTTGAGCCTATTTTTCTTCCTCTATATTTATCTTTCACGAATAAGCAGGCGAGCCAAGGACATAAATCTTGGCGGCTATTTAGATCATTTCTTAATAATGCATAGGTTCCAATAATTTCTCCCTCTTCTATCGCCACATAAAACTTTGGGATTTCTGATGGAACACTACAAGAATGAATCATACAATCCTCATAAAATTGATAATTGTTCTCGTTTCCCCATTCTTTCCAAAATACTTGAATTGCTTCTTCAAATAGGCTATTCCTGTCCTTTAGTTCAACAATTTGCATTGAATTTCTCCTCAATTCAGTTAATTTCAATAAAGAATTATTTTGTAATCACATTTAAAGGTACTTTAGTTATTTTTGTTGAAATAAAATGTATAGAATAATAAATCTGTATTTTTTGATTTAAACGGGAGAATTTTTCTTAAATAGCTACACTTTAAACACCTTTGTTAATGCTTCGTGCATAACGGACCTTGGGGCTTCATGACCAGTCCACATTTCAAAAGCGATTACACCTTGATTTACAAGCATACCAAGTCCATCTAGGGTATGACATCCTCGTTTTTTTGCTTTTATAAGAAATTTGGTGTTGGGAGGATTTGGTATAACATCACAAACAACAGTGCTACTCTTTAAACTTTCATAATTTATTTGAGGGTATTCGTAAATATTTGGATATAAACCAATCGAAGTTGCTTGAACGAGTATAGTGGTATCCGATGGAATTGCATAATTTGGATGCCAATGTGAAAAGACAGCTTGAGTTTTAGTATATTTGTTTAATCGATCCACTAATTCTTCACCGCGTGTAACGGTCCGATTAACTACAGTGATTTGCTTGGCACCGGCAAGGGCGAGTTCTGTCGTAATGGCTCTAGCTGCTCCCCCTGCTCCAAGAACGACTATATTCTGGTTTTTTGGACTAACTTTGCCATTATCAATTAATGATTTTAAAAAACCTTTTCCATCGGTATTTTCTCCAATTAGTTTACCATTTTTATGTCTGATGGTATTTACGGCTCCTATCACTTCTGCATCTGGTGAAATTCGATCTAAATATTTCATCGCAGCAACCTTGTGAGGAATTGTTAAATTAACTCCTTTAAAATTCAAGGCTCTTATTGCATCAATTGCATTCTTAAGATTTTGTTCAGATACTTCAAGTGTTAAATAACGCCAGTTGATATCTAAACTTTTGAAAGCGAATTCAAACATGACGCCTGTGGGATTATCTGAGATAGGAGTACCATAGACACCAACTATTTCTGCTTTAAAGTCCAATTCTTTAGACATAAATATGACCTCTTTTCCAATATTGTTTTAATAGTTAGAATATTAAGTCACTTCCTTTATGGTATTTTACCACAAGAACCCGTGCTGCGTTGAATTTAATTTCTTAACATCAGGTGAGGTGGACAATGGCAAAAAATAAAAGGGGGGATGATTTTGCAGAGGTGGATTTCAAAATATATAAAGTCACTTACTTTGAAGAAACGTATTGTATTTCTTTTTACAGTAGTAGTTTTTATTCCATTTTTAGTAACAACGATTGTTTCTTACAATGCGATATACTCCATTTTAGAAAATAAGCTTGAAGAAAATGTTCAAAGTAATTTGAAGCAAGTTGAACTGACTTTAGACCATCTACTTGATAATTTAAATCAAACGTCCCAGCAATTTGTTTATCCTGGCAATTTAGCAATCAAGTTAGAAGAATATTTGACGACCGATGATGTGACACGTACGATTACACTTGAAAATGAGATTAAGAATGAGTTGGTGTACAGTTCGCATTCAAATTCAGTTGCAGGTTTAACGACGTATATTGCCGAAGATGGAACAATCTTATTTCGTAATTTACCTATTAAAGATTCTTCACCGCTCGAGAACTTACCGGTACTTGATGAATATAGAAATGTAACTTACTATGGTCCGCATTTAAGTAATAATAATCTGCAAACACATTATGTGTTGTCGTTATTAAGGGAAGTTAATTTACCTAACGAGGAACAATCGGTTTACATTTACATCGAAACAAATTTCAATTTTATACAAAGAATTTTAGAGGTTGATCAAATTTCCAAAAATTCTTTTTATTTGTTATTAGATGATAAAGATAGAGTTACTTTTAGTGAGCTTAATTCACTTTTCCCAGTTAATTATCATTTTGATATTACTGATCAAGGTGAGGAGTCTGGACTTATAAACGGATACTATTGGTTTATGAAGACAAATAAAGAAGGATGGAGTATAGTCTCGCTTATTGCTCAGAATGATTATAATGAAGAGAAAAATAAATGGATTGTTCAAATGCTGGTGTTAGCCGTTATTTTTGGTCTTCTGAGTATCATCATTAGTTGGTTAATTTGGGTGATGGTATACAAGCCAATTCGTAATTTTGAAGCTGAAATCAAAGCTATTACAACAAACAATTTTCAATATGTTTCGCTTCCGAGTAATATACCTGAATATGATGATCTGTTGGAGAAGTTCCATTTAATGAAAACTGAAATTTCCGACTTGATTCAGGAAATAGAAATCAAAGAAAAAAAGCGTGCAGATCTCGAAATAGAAAAATTAATGCATCAAATTAATCCTCACTTTCTTATGAATACATTAGATACAGTTCGGTGGCTAGCGGTACTCAATAATCAGGACGAGATTAATCGAGTTGTTTCTTCATTAAATAAATTGCTTTACTATAATTTGAAAAGGCAAGGGAAAGCATCTACGATCGCTGAAGAGTTAGAATCACTTAATGAATATTGTAAGTTGCAGGAGATAAGGTATCAGTTTACTTACAATGTTGAAATTAATGTGGATCCTGAGCTCTTGGAAACCACTGTGCCGAGGTTCATTCTCCAACCTATTGTGGAAAATGCGATATATCATGGTTTAGATGATGATGGGAGAATTGATGTCGAAGTTAATCAAAAAAATAATCATATCAGTATCAGTATTCATGATAATGGAATTGGTTTTTCTGAAAGTGAGAAGAAAGAAATATTAGAGTGTGGACGTGGAAAAAACAGGAACGGAGTAGGTATTGGAATGAATTATGTGAAAAGGATGTTGGAGTCTCATTATAAAGACCAAGCTCATATGAAAATTATCAGTGGGAAACAAGGAGGAACGACTATTATTATCAGTATTCCACTTAATAGAAATTATTAAATAGAGAGTAATAGAAATAAATAGGGGGGAGATCCAGTGATACATGTCCTAATTGTAGATGACGATCATTTGGTGAGAAAGGGACTCTTATTTGCGATGCCTTGGAGTGATTTTGAGATGAAGGTTATTGGGGAAGCTAGCAATGGTAAAAAGGCATTGGAATTTATTGAAAACAACTCCGTCGACCTAATTATCACAGATATTAACATGCCGGTCATGTCAGGGATTGAATTGATGCGTGAGGTAAAACAGCGATATTTAAGTATTCATCTCGTTGTACTTACTCTTCATCAGGATTTTGAGTATATCCAGGAAGCGCTCCGTTTGGGAGTGATTGATTTTATAAAGAAAGTCGAACTAGAAACAGGAAAATTTGATCAAGTATTGGAAAGAATTTATAACCGAATTACTGATAAACATAAAGAAATAAGTCAGGGTTCTACAGAAGCTTTGTTTACTACAGACAGTGGTTGTGCTATGTTTTTTCGAGATGAGGAGGACTTAAAGGATTTGCTAAAAGACATACAAGAACAAAACGTATGTTATCTTCAACAAGTTGATCAGAACTTTTGGTTCTGCATCTCCCATTCAGATCAGTCAGATATAGCTAAGCAGCTATCATTGAAATTTAAAGAAGCACCAGGAATTTTTATCGTCGAAGTCAATCATATTAAAGGGGAATTTCTTAATCGAATATTTAGGATATTTGATACTATGTCAAGAAAATGGACACAGCGAATAGGGAGATTTCAGTCAAACCCTACCGCGCTTTGCTTGCTGTCCTCTCTGTAAGAAGTAAGGGACGTAACCCTTACTCTTACAGAGAGGGTAATATCCTTCTATACAGCTTTGAAATACTGCTTTTCATAAGCCATTGGAGACATATAATTATTGGTTGAATGGATTCGCTTGTAATTGTAAAAGCTCACAAGATATTCAAAGATGCTTCTTTTCGCTTGATTTCTAGTCTTATAGTTTTCATGGAAAATTAACTCACGTTTGATCACACCATGAAAGGACTCTATGCATGCGTTGTCGTAACAGTTACCCTTTCTACTCATGCTTGATGTCACGTCATTTTCACGTAATAATGCTTGATAATCGTTGGAGGCATATTGGCTTCCACGATCGGAATGGTGGATAAGACCAGGTGCTGGTGGCTGTGTAATCATCGCTCGTTTTAGAGCTGTTATAACAAGTTCCTTCGTCATCCGTCCATCCATTTCCCAGCCTATAATACGCCTTGAATAAAGGTCCATAACCGATGCTAAGTACAGCCAACCTTCGCTCGTCCATATATACGTAATATCAGCTACCCACACTTGTCCTGGGCGTTCTACGGTGAACTGTTGGTTTAATAGATTTGGATAGATCGGTAGATTATGTTTCGAGTTGGTTGTTGCTTTGTACTTTTTAACCGTTTTTGAACGGATGCCACTTTCCTTCATAATCCGTGTCACTGTTTTCTGAGAAATCCTGACCCCAGCGCCCTGCAACACTTTTGTGATCTTCGGGCTTCCATATGTGTTCCTTGACTCTAAATGGATTCTCTTAATGCGTGCGGTTACCTTTTCTCGCTTCTTTTTTTGGCTACTCTTTGGACGCTTTAACCAAGCGTAGTAGCCACTTTTTGAAACACCTAATACCTGGCACATCTTCGCTACACGGTGATCGTGTCGGTGCTGTTTGATGAAGTCATAAATTACTTCTGGTCTTTGGCGAAGATGCCCATAGCCTTTTTTAAGATCGCATTTTCCTCTTCTAGATCTCGAATACGTTTCTTAAAATCTCGTTCAGCTTTGTCTTCGGCATGTACATTCCCACTGCCTACAAAAGCTGCTTCTTTACCGATATCATATTTCTTTATCCAGTTGTGCAGCGTTTGTTCTGCCAGGTCTAATTCTCTAGCGACTTCAGCTATTCTTTTCCCGTCCTCCTTTACCATACGGACTGCTTGGACTTTAAATTCCTTATCATACGTTTTTCTCATATTGGACACTCCCGTTAAATTGTTAGATATCATTATACTAGAATTTCTCCCAATTTACCGTGTCCACTATTTAGGCTAACATCAACTTAGCTCATACAAAGAGAAACTATTTTTTTATGATTCCTGCGATCAATGCCAGATGATTGTACAAAGTTTTCGAGATATAGAAAATAAACATTTACTCTATAGTGAGGCTGAATCAATGATAAAAAATCAGATGTATGCCTTTGAATGGGTATATGATGATGAACAATTTACGAAATTACTAAAAAGTATAGAAGAGCAACGAATTTCGGGGGAACGACTAAACAATATAGTAAAGGAAGTTGCAAGTGAATGGAATAATAAATATCCGTTTATTCAATTAGCTCATACAGAGTGTCAACGCGACTTTAATAGTTGGTATGAATTAAAAAAATGGTTAGGTAATTATCGGAGAACAATAAAAATGACAGTTGCTACGCCCTATGCTGAAGAAGTTGTAAATAGCGTTTTATTATCACTAACTATCATAAAACAAAACTTACATGAAAATTTAACTGCTGCAGAAGTAGCTAAAGATGTAAATATGAGTCGCAGTTACTTTAATAAATCTTTTAAAGATATCGTAGGGCAGTCTTTTCATACCTATCTTCGAGAGTGGAGAATTGAAAAAGCTAAATCAATGATTGAGCAGTCGAATGAACAAATTCACTTGATCGCTGAACAAATTGGTTACTTGGACGACAAACATTTTAGTAGAATCTTTCGAGAACATGTCGGTTGTCTTCCCAGTGAATACCGAAAGAAATCTAGAAAGGTAGAGAAATGACTACAAAAAGGTAGTCATTTTCTCTTTAGTATTAATTTGAAAATTATAATAGTTCATATACCCCACTTTTTGTTGTTGATAATCATAAATGTAAGCGCTTAATTAATGATATATTGTACTTAATCATAAAGGATAAAGATATTTAAGCGCTTTAAAAAAAGGAGGAGGAGTATTTGAAAGTAATTACCCTAGGAGAAATTCTCGTAGAAATAATGAGACCTAATTTAGATGTACCATTGTTTAAACGAGGAGAATTTAAAGGACCTTATCCAAGTGGAGCTCCAGCTATCTTTATATACAACTTGGCTTCATTAGGACATGAGACCGGTATAATTTCCAAAGTCGGTATTGACTCATTCGGTAAAAATTGTTTGGATCATTTATCAAAAAAAACGATAGACTTACATGCGGTAAGAACATCAACTCTTCCTACAGGTATAGCATTTGTTACTTACAATTCAGATGGAAGCAGAGATTTTCTATTCCATATTGATAATACAGCTTGCGGAGAAATAGAGCAAAATGATCTTGATGAAGAATTTATCAAAGGTTTTGATTGGTTACATCTTAATGGCTCATCCTTAACTATTAACGAAAAAGTTAGGGATTTAGCTATTGCAGCAGCAAAGTTGATTAAATCTAATGGTGGTACGCTGAGTTTTGATCCGAATATCAGACCAGAGTTATTATCTGATAAAGATATGCAATTTATCGATGAACTGCTTCCTTTATGTGACTATGTCATGCCGAGTGAAGGAGAAGAACTGACTATTACGGGTTTAAATGATCGAACTGAAGCAATTGAAAAATTATTTCAAACAGGCGTAAAAAAAGTGTTTCTCAAATTGGGCAAAGAAGGTTCCATTTTATATCGGCCAGATCATTCTATTTATGCACGTGGATTTAAAATTAATGAAGTCGATCCTACAGGCGCAGGTGATTCATATTGTGCAGGTGTTGTATGTGGGCTCATTCATAAATGGGAAGATGAGAAAATATTGAAATTTGCAAATGCTGTTGGTGCGATGGCAACTCAAAGTTTTGGACCAATGGAATTGGAATTCAACGAAACGACAGTTTGGGAATTTATTAATCATCATCATAACAAAAATTTAATGACCACAACTAAAAAATAAAAATTAATTTGGCAATATAATTCAGAATATTCGATAAATTTAATAGATGTGTTTGTTTTTATTGCCTCATAATGGTAATAATTCAAAATAATATTAAAGGGGAGTGTAAAATGAAGAGGAATTTGGGATTTTTCTGGGGTATTATGATTTTACTATTATCTGCAATACTTGTTGGTTGTGGCGGAACTGAGAACACTGGTGGACCTGATAACGTCGACGAAAATGAGAACACTGGAGAAAATGATGGAAATGAAGTTTCCGAGGGAGATGATGAAGATAAAGTAGTCTCAATCTGGTTTGGACGTGAACAATTTATTCCTGATGACCAATTTGATAAGTTTCATGAGGAAAACCCAGGTATCACAGTTGAATGGGATGTTATTCCCCTTGAACAGGCTGTTGCAGATTATCTTCGTAATCATAATGCTGGAAATGCTCCAGATATGGTACAAATTTTTCATGAGTATTCACAAACTCTTGCAGTACAAGAAGCAGCTCTTGATATGACACCATATTACGAACAATGGGAAGAGGAAGATCCGGATAGTTATAATAATTTAATGTCTCAAGCTTTTGATATTCCTAGTTATGAAGGAAGACCTTATGGTTTAGCTGTTCATGCTGCACCTTACTGGATGGCGTATCGCAAAGATTGGTTTGAAGAAGCAGGAATTGCAGAACCAGAATCTTGGGATGATGTCTTAGATGCTGCAAGAACACTGAAAGACGATGGACACTTATCTAACCAGCAATATGGTTTTGTTACACCAGGAGACCGTACAACACCACCACTTTGGTTTTCATCAATGTTTATGTCAATGGGCGGACAGTATAGTGATACTGGATTACCAGTCGTTGATTCTGATGCTGGGGAATACATTGTAGATTTCCACCAAACGTTAGTTAGAGAAGGATTAACGAGTAATGAAGTTCTTTCTTGGGACTCAGGTGCGATGAGAGGATCATTTATGAGTGGAAATGCTGCTATGATTCCAGAGGCATTTAACATGTTTGCAGCTTTCCAAGACGAATTAGAATATGGAACAGAGTGGGAAGGCATGGTTCAACCTCACAGACCAGGTGGAGAAGATGACTTTAGAGTCAATATGTTTAGTTGGCCATTAATTGTTAACTCAGATACAGAACATCCGGAAGAAGTTGTGAAAGTTCTTCAATATTTAACGGATACCGAAATTGTAAGAGATGTTGCAATGGGGTATCAACCAACTACGAATGCAGAAGTTATGGAAGAGTATTTTGAAGTCAATGAATGGTCACATGGTTTTGAAGAGGCTTTTGCATCAGGGGTAGTCCTGCCAAGTCATCTTCGGCAACCAGAAGTATATGACATCCTTGGTGAAATGGTTCAAGAAGCTCTAAGTAATTATGATAGTGATCCAAGTGAAATTGTTCAAGAATATCAAGAGAAGCTTAATGAATTAGATAATTAATGAGTATTTTATAAACTTACATGTACCGGTGTACATTTTGATTTAACCGGTACATGTAGCATTACTATTACTTTTAAGCCAGGGAGGAAAAACTGTGAACACGAATCCAGAGATAAATATGAAACCTGGTCACAATCCGGTTAAAAAAAATAATTGGAATAAATTCAAGAAGAAGTCAGTTCCATATATTTTAATATTTCCTGCTCTTTTATTTGTTGTAGGAGTTCTGGGATATGCTGTTGTGGCAGGAACATTCATGTCGTTTTGGGGTGTGAATTTAAATGTACCCGGGTCACCATTTGTAGGCTTACAGAATTATATTGAATTATTTACGACAGAACAGTTTATCAGTTCTCTTTTACGCTCCCTTGTATTTGTATTTGGCAGTGTTGTACTCGGACTCGTCCTGGCGATGTTGTTTGCATTAAGTTTATATAGAGCTAAGAGGTTTAGTAATTTTTTTAAAGGGTTAGCACTTATTCCATTTCTAGTATCGGGGATTGCAACAGCTGTTATGTTCCGATTTGTTTTTAGTGGGGATGTTGGTTTGATAAATATGATGTTAACAACAATTGGCCTTGATCAAATTGTTTTTTTATCTTCACCAGTTTGGGCATTAGTCGTAGTAATACTGGCAAATGTTTGGTTTGTATGTCCGTTTGCAACGCTAATATTATTAGCTGGAATTCAAAGTATCGATCAGGAACTATTTGAGGCAGCAATCGTTGATGGTGCTTCAAGGTTAAAGATATTTTGGAATATTATCTTGCCTCTTATTGCACCAATGATGGGAATCAGCTTAATATGGTTGAGTTTCGCAAGCTTTAACATGTTTGACGTAATATTACCATTAACTGGAGGGGGCCCAGGAAGAGCGACTGAAGTTATGGCTGTTTATATGTATAATGTCGCATTTAGTGAGTTAAAATATTCACTTGGTAGTGCAGTAATGGTAATCATATTAATATTTAATGTCATTACTAGTATGATCTATCTGAAAATTTTTAAGGTGACGGAGTGATAAAATGGCGAACTTAAAAAGATGGTTAGGTAATCGCTTATATTGGGTTCCACTTATTATATTGATGTTATGGACAACAACTCCTTTAGTTTGGGCCTTCTCTGCGTCGTTTAAAACACCAGTTGAAGTATATAATACACCACCAAGTTTAATACCAGAATCTTTTAACCTAACGAATTACATTCGAGTATTTCAACTCCCAAATTTTTGGCAATACTTATTTAATAGTGCTTTTTTAGCAATAATCACTACTGTGTTAGCGGTTGGAGTTAGTATAATGGCTGGTTACGCATTTGCGAGATATGCATTTAAATGGCGTCATATATTGTTAGTCTTTATCTTAGTACCTCGAATTTTACCGAGAGCAGCACTAATCGTCCCACTGTTCACAGGTATGACTGCAATTGGTTTATATGACACTTATGGGGCTTTGATTTTAACGTATACGGCATCGGCTGTTCCTTTAGCGACATGGATATTGGCAGGGTTTTTCAAAGTAATTCCAAAATCATTGGAAGAGGCCGCTGCTATAGACGGTGCAAAGCCGTGGCAGATTATCTGGTATGTCGTTATGCCAATTTCATTACCAGCGATTATTACAGTCAGTATATTTTCTTTACGAGAAGCTTGGAATGAATTCCCGTTTGTACTTTCTTTAACTTCATCTTCTGATATGAGAACACTACCTTACCAACTATTTATGTTAAGAGATAGTATCGGAATTCAAGAATGGCCAATTGTGCTTGCTTTTGCAATTGTTACAATAATGCCATTACTGATCCTTTATTTAATATTTGAGAAAAGAGTTGTAAATGGAATCGTTAGTGGTGCTGTTAAATAATAGATTGAGAGGGAGTTTGGTATAAATGGCTTTGAAAACCTTAAGTGAAGTTTTAAATGCTTCAGTTGCTGATCATAAAGCCACCTTTGCGTTTAATGCGCATGTTCTTGATATGATACCTCAGCTTGTCAATACTGCTGAAGAGTTTCAAATCCCACTTATTATTCAAATTACCGAGGATACATTGCAGTTCAGTGGAATAAGTCATGTTATGAACGTAGCCAGAGGAGCCATTGATAGATCATCAGTTTCAATTGTCCTTCATTATGATCACGGAAAAGAGTTGGACAGAATTAAAGAATGTATCGACGCTGGATTTAGTTCAGTGATGTTCGACGGATCAACACTACCATTTAATGAGAACGCTTCGAAAACGACAGAAATTGTAGAGTACGCACACCAAGCTGGCGTTTCTGTTGAAGCAGAATTAGGCCATGTTGGGATGGCGCACGAAAATAATGATGATCAAGATCAGGTCTTAACTGTTCCAGAAGAAGCGCAAAAATTTGTTTCATTGACTAATGTCGATGCTTTGGCTGTAGCAATTGGAACTTCACATGGAATATACAAAGGTCCAGTTCACTTAGATATTGAACGTTTAAAAGAGATTCGCAAACTTGTTTCCGTTCCACTAGTCTTACATGGGGGATCAGGAGTAGGGCAAAGTGAACTGAAAGAAGCAATCAGACATGGAATTGTCAAAGTTAATATTGCTTCAGAGTTAAAAGCGCCTTGGGCAAAAGCCGTAAGAGAATACTTGAACGAAAACCCTAAAGAATTTGACCCAAGAAAAATTCTTGCTCCAGCAAACCAGGCCTACAGAAGAGCCGTTCTTGAAAAGTTAGCACTGGTAGGCCTGATTCATAAATGAGTGAAGTAAATTAAATGAAGAAACTACTAAGTATCACATCTAATTCAGCGATGAGGCGAACTGGGTGATTAATGATGCGGATATTCAGAAGATAAAGCTAGAAACATTGATAGAGGAATTAGAATAGGAGGGAGGCACTATTGTGGAGATTGGTGGATTTGCAGGTATTGCATATAGTTTCTGCAGGTGGTTTGTTCGTTTAGCATATTTAAACCTTTTATGGGTCATATTTAGCCTAGTAGGGTTGATTGTATTTGGGTTTTTTCCATCGACAGTTGCACTCTTTACAGTAACTCGCAAATGGATTATGGGAGATACGGATTTCCCAACCGGAAAAGTTTATTGGAAGACATATAAATCGGAATTTATAAAATCTAATGTTCTTGGTCTTATTTTAACTTTCATTGGTTGGATCATATATTATAATTTAATGTTTTTGAGTGGTATGGAAGGTGTTGTCTCACAGATTTTATTTCTTGGAATGATTAGTATGTTAATAGTTTACATTCTTATTTTAATGTATATATTTCCTGTATTTGTTCATTATGATACTTCATTATTCCAAACTATAAAAAATGCTTTTCTGATTGGCGTAACCAGTCCTATGTACACAATCATTGCCGTTCTTAGTGCTCTGTTGACCTATCTTCTGCTAATACTTTTAGACTTATTTATATTTTTTAATATCAGTACAATCGGTTTACTTGTCATGTGGTGTGCCTATCAATCTTTCGAAAAAATTGATAGAGATAAAGTAGAACAGGAAACCGTTTCAACTCATTAAACATCATAATAGTATAGAGGAGGTTCAACATGTTAGTAACTTTAAAAGAAAATTTATCAAACGCAGAAGAAGGAAACTTTGCAGTAGGTGCTTTTAATTCACCGACTTTAGAAACAGCAAGAGCTGTAATTGTAGCTGCAGAGGAGTTGCATGTGCCGGTTATTTTGTCACATGCAGAAGTCCATAATGTGGTTAATCCAATAGAAGTTATCGGCCCAGTACTTGTAGAATTTGCTAAAAAAGCGCGTGTTCCTGTAACTGTTCATTTAGATCACGGTTCTACGTTAGAAAATGTCAAAAAAGCAATTGATCTAGGGTTTAGTTCTGTAATGATTGATGCTTCTCATATGCATTATGAGGATAATATAAAAGTTGTCAAAGAAATTGTTAATTATGCAAAGCAATTTGAAATTTCGGTTGAAGCAGAGCTAGGAATGATGACTTCATCTGGAATTGGTGGTGAAGAAACAGCAAGTGGAACAGATGAAGTAAGTGTTGGAACGGATTTATATACAGACCCAATTGTTGCCAAAGATTTTGTTGATAGGACAGAGATTGATGCATTAGCAGCATCGTTTGGAACGGTACATGGTATCTATATTTCAGAGCCATATTTGGATATTGAGAGATTGAAATCTATTTTTAAGAATATTCAACGACCGGTTGTTATGCATGGGGGTTCAGGGTTGGAAAAGCAAGATTATATTAATGTCATTAATGCAGGGGTAAGAAAAATTAATTATTACAGTTATGCTGCCAAAGCAGGTGCACTGGCTGTAAAAGAATATATTCAAAAAGAACCTAACCTTTTCTACCATGATTTAACAGTCATAGCCAGAGAAGCAATCAAAAAGGATGTAAAAAGAGCGATGGATATTTTTTCGAACAAATAAAGACGTAAAGTAAATAAAGAACTTTTAAACGATCTTCTTCTTTAATTGAAAGGATTGAGATCGTTTAGTTTTTTATACAAGGAGGGCTTAATATGTCTTTAATTGGTTTGGACGTTGGAACAACTGGTACAAAAGCAATGATTATTGACACGGATAGTAAAATACTAGCTAGTGCTTATCGCGAATACAAGATGGAATTTCCTACAGTTGGTCAATATGAATTAAATCCTGAGCTTGTTTGGGAATCGGTTAAAGAAGTGCTTCGTTCTTGTATGGAACAGTGTGAACACGGTCGTGATAACATTAAGGGAATTTCGGTTTCTTCATTAGGAGAAGCAGCAGTGTTTATAGATAAAAAAGGAGAAGTGTTGGCGAACAGCATTTTATACATAGATAATAGAGGTGCAGAGCAGCTTGAAAAGTTAATAGATGCCATCGGTGAAGATCGAATTATTGATAAAACGGGTCTAAGGCCTCATATTATGTATACTTTACCAAAATTGATGTGGTTGATCGAACATAATAAGATCGATCAAAAATTATATAAATTGTTATCATTTGGATCTTTTATTCTATATCGGCTCGGTTCTCGTCCTGTCATGGATTACTCATTAGCATCACGAACGATGGCATTTAATGTTCATAAGTTTGATTGGGATGATGAGATGATTAACTCTGCAAGAGTTCGGGATGACATATTTCCAGAACTTGCTCCTGCAGGAACAATTATTGGTGAGGTTAGTCCAGATGTTGCTAATGAGCTTAGTTTACCGATTGATTTTAAATTGGTCCTTGGTGCGCATGATCAATTATGTGCAGCGATTGGAGCTGGCCTAAATAAAGAGAAGCAAGCAACATATGGCATTGGATCGACTGCTTGCATCAGTCCGGTTTTTAGCACCAATGTAGATGTAAAGAAACTTGCATTGAATAATTTTCCACTTATTCCCTATATCAATGGTCAATTTACTACGTATGCTTTTAATTTTACGGGTGGGTCGATATTAAAATGGTTCAGGGATCAGCTTGGATTTATGGAAATCAAAGAGGCAGAAAAATCTAATCGCAGTGTCTATGATTTGTTAAATGAAAAGGCGAGTAAATGTCCGACAGGAATTCTCGTCCTCCCTCACTTTGCAGGTTCTGGAACCCCATTTATGAATCCGAATTCAACAGGTGCTTTTGTAGGAATAACCCTTAATACTTCCAAAATGGAGATATATCGTGGGATTCTTGAAGGTATAACATATGAAATGAGATACAACCTTGATTGTCTAGAAAATGCTGGTATTTATATTGATGAATTGAAAGTTAGTGGGGGTGGTGCTAACTCAGAATTGTGGCTCCAAATCATGGCAGATATTATGAATAAGAAAATTGTCGCGCTAGATATTAATGAGACAGGAATTTTAGGTACGATGATCTTGACATCCGTCTCTCTTGGTATATACAACACGTATGATGAGGCGTCTGAGAAACTATTTAAAATAAGAAAAGTCTATTTTCCACAGAGTAGAAATAAAAAAGTATATCATCAACATTATCAAAAATACAAGAAGATGTACCATGCAGTCAAGTCAGTTTTATCAGAAGAATGAGTGCGGGTATATATATAATGAACTAAAACAAAGGATTGTATAGGGGAGGGGGATGTAAATGACGAACAATAAAGTAGTTGTTGCTGGACACGTCTGTATTGACATCACACCTGTTTTCTCTTCAAATTATGTCGGTAATTTAAAAGATATTCTCGCTCCAGGAAAACTAGTTCATGTTGAACAAGCTGATATTCACACAGGAGGAGCGGTAGCTAATACAGGATTGGCAATGAAGTATTTCGGTGCTGATACGAAACTAATAGGTAAAATTGGTCAAGATCATATAGGCGAGTTGATCTTAAATATTTTGAGGAAACATGAAGCAGGAGCAGAAATAATTATCGACCCAGATACTAGCAGTTCATATACAATTGTGTTTGCAACGCCAGGATCTGACAGGTTCTTTCTTCATAATCCTGGAGCAAATGATATTTTCTTTGCAGAAGATGTTAAAGACGAGGTATTAAAAGAGACTACACTATTTCATTTTGGCTATCCTCCCATCATGAAAAGTATGTATCAAAATAATGGAGATGAATTACTAAGGTTATTCAAAAAAGTAAAGGGGTACAATGTTGCTACTTCTTTGGATATGGCAGCAATTGATGCCGACTCAGGTGCAGGGAAAATTGACTGGGAAAAAATATTACGCAAAGTTCTTCCATTTGTCGATTTCTTTGTACCAAGTGTTGAAGAGCTCGGCTATATGCTTGATAAAAACAAGTATGATAGCTGGTTAGTAAGGGCTGATGGAAAAGATATTACGAGTATCTTATCAGTTAATAAAGATGTGAAGCCATTAGCTGATAAATTAATTAATATGGGCGCCAAAGTCGTTCTAATTAAATGTGGTGCTGCTGGAATGTACTTTAGGACAGCAGACAAGACTGTCTTGCTTGATATAGGAGCCAATTTAAGTATTCAGGTCGATACTTGGGCAAATCAGGAAGGCTTTGAAAATAGTTATCAGCCAGAAAAGGTATTATCTGCTACAGGTGCAGGAGATACCAGTGTAGCAGCATTTTTAAAGGCAGTCTTGGATGGTTATCCACTTTCAAAATGCATGCAATTTGCTACAGCAACAGGTTCGTTATGTGTTGCTTCATATGATGCGCTGAGCGGCCTAAGAACTTTTAGTGAAATTGAAGAAATCATAAATCGAGGATGGGTAAAGCAGGATTTAAGTTAAAAATGTTTTCTTTCTTAAAAGCTATAACAGTGCAACGATTCTTCCACTAAGATACTAAATAAAGTACGTCACATATTTAAGTTAATTTATTCTTTAAATGATAACCCTTTTTCTTTTAATAAAGTTCTCATAGTAGGTAAGGAAGCTGGTCCGATACCATGAATTTTTAAAATTTCTTTTTCAGTGTACTCTGATAATTTTTGCAAAGTGTCAATCCCCTCGTGAACTAATGCATTTCTTGCAGGAGAACTAAGTTTCGAAAGGAAACCACTTTTAGGCTTATTCTCTTTATCACAGGTAGGACAACTTGGACAATCACTACTTTTGTAATATTCATGTCCTTTTTCGCAAACCCTTAAACTATTTTTTTCTGTCAAAATAATCCCTCCAAACAAATATTGATCTAGTATTTCATAGAAATAATTATAGACACGTACACAGATTAGAAGTTAAAACTCTAATTGAAGTATAAAATGCATAACAAACAAAATCAATTGATTGAAAAATATAAAAAAGTCAACTGACCAGTGGATTGACAAGTATATATCGAGTCAATATCAGCACTTGGAGTTTTTCACCGATTTAGGAATGACATTGTACAAAAGAAGATTGTAAATAAAGGGAATTTATTACCAATAGATGAAACTTATGATACACTGAAGTTTTCAGAATTTGCTTAGAATTTAACAATAATTTATTTTAGAATGATTTGTGTGTAGGAGGAGATTACTTGAAGAAATTTATACTAGCTATTATTGTTTTATTATTTGGAAGTGTTTTGAGGATGCAACTTCTTAGCTGAGAGACAAGCCAAAAGTGCTGCTAATAGTTATTACGAAGCCCTCATGGATGAAAATTATCAAGAAGCATTTGACCAATTATTTCTTTATGATGATACATCTTATCATCTTACCGATGGAACGTCATTGGGTACTGGTGAAGCTCAAGAATTGTACATGGAAAAAATCAGCTATTTAAAAGACATTAATTATAAGGTTCAAGGTTTCGAAATTGATAATGTTAGATATGAAGATGGACATACATTTTTCCTTGAACTTACTATAACTGTTGCAAGGGACGGAGAAGTACACGAATATGCAGAAACGATAGATATCTGGGAGGATAAAAGTGAACTACTCCCACCACTTACCACCCTTACGGGTTGCTTGAAGTGGGGGCTTCTTGGGTAATCGCCACTTTTGGTAGCTGACGAAATGGACCAAGCTAACCCTCTGGTTCCAAGAGTTTATATTTTCATTAGGCACTCGCTAATAAGCGAATGCCTTCTCTTTTTATGTTTATTGCGGAATTATGGTCTCGATCTCCAATATATCCACAGGAACAAGTGTATGTTCTAACATTCATCGGCATAGGTTGGGTACTTCCACAACTCGAACAAGTCTTGGTAGAAGGAAACCATTTGTCAATTTTGATCAGTTGTTTCCCTTGTTCTTTTAGTTTGTACTGTAAGAAAGAAGTGAACATTCCCCACCCATTATCAGCGACGCTTTTACCAAACTTTAATGCTTGTGACATTCCTTTCATGTCTAAATCTTCAATGATAATAGCATCAAAGTTAGACACTAATTCTTTCGATTTGTGGTGAAGGAAATTCATCCTTTGATTGGCGATTTTTTCTTGAATTTTAGCCACTCTAATACGTTGTTTCGTCCAATTCGACGAACCTTTCTTTTTACGAGAAAGTTTACGTTGTTCACTTGCTAATGTATCAAGCATTTGACGATAGAAACGAGGATAATTGGCTTTCTTACCTGTTTCGCTATCGACAAATAATCCATTCATCGCAAAATCTAATCCTACAACAGTTTCAATGTCTTTAATTTGTATCTCTTTTTCATATTCTGTCAGAATAGAAATATAATATTTTCCTGATGCAGTTATCGTAATCGTACACGATTTGATCGTCTGTTCAAAAGGGATTTGTCTATGTTGTTTTATTTTCACTTTTTTTAATTTAGGTAATTTGATATGACCATCCGCTAATTCAATGTTTCCGTTTACCACATTTGTTTTATAACTTTGTTTATGACGTTTACTTTTGAACTTAGGGAACTTAGAGTTACCTTTGAAAAATGCTTTGTATGCTTTGTCTAAGTTAAGTTGGGCGTTCGCTAATGCTAAGGAATCTACTTCTTTTAACCATTCAAATTCTTTTTTATATGTAGCAGGAGTCGGATGTTTTACCTTTTTCAATACTTCTTTATCATCTTTGAACTTTTCATAGGTAGCTGTTCGTTTTGCTAACATTTGGTTATAGACAAAGCGAACACAACCAAAGGTTTTACCCATCAACAAAGCTTGTTCATCGGTTGGATACAATCGGAACTTATACGCTTTATGTTGTTTAGCCATATCAAATCACCTCACTTTATCCCTTGATTTTCAATATATTTTTTCACCACTTCGATGGGAGAACCACCAGTCGTCAACAAACAAAAACTTCTTGACCAAAACATTTCTTTCCATAACTTTTTACGAACAAGAGGAAAATCCTTCTTGATAAGTCTTGAACTGGCACTTTTATAGGCATTGATGAACTTCGATAATTCACTGTTGGGTTGTGCTTTGAACAAAATATGAACATGATCACTATCGTGGTTCCATTCCACCAATGTAATATTATATTTTTCACTTAAAGACACAAATTTATCTTTGGCATAGTCTGAAATAGTATCATCTATTACTTTCCTTCGATACTTCACAACTAAAACAAGATGGTAATACATTAAGAATACTGAATGGTTATTACTGTCCAATTTCATTGTTATATCAACCCTTATACTTTATAAGACTGATTATACCATATTGAGCAAAAAAGGCAATTGAAAAAGCCTCTGGCCTATCACCCAACCGAAATTCATCTCCCCCTTACCGTTGGGCTACGCCCTTCACACGTTTGAAGAGGGAGACTTCTTTCGGAAGTACGTTAAAATCATGGAAAATAGTAGTGAAGATGACTACCTTAAATATCGAGATGGGAGTAAGTATTATGAAATATGATAACCCGGAAAGGTAAGTAGTCATTTAGAAAACAAAGCGAGCGATATGTACTAATTGTCGTTCGCTTTCATTTTGGACAGAGTTGATTTCTCAAATTTTTAACAATATCAACTTAACGCTACATGAGCTCAAACGTTTCTTCCCGCAACTTTTTTAGTGCTTCTTTTCGCCACGATTTTACGGTAGATACGGCAACATCGTGTTTCTCCGCAATTTCTCGTGGTTTTAGGCCATCGAAGATTGCTTCGTTTACCCATTCTTTTTCACGTGAAGATAGATTAGTTCTAGCTAGCCAATCTCGAAGAAGCAGTAAGTTTTCTTCATTATTGACAATAAACGGATTTGTTTCAGTCATAGTGAGAGGTTCCGTAGAGATGAACCTTGTTTGCCAGCGGTTCCTTCGTTCCAAGCTTATTTGGAACCGTCCATATACATAACTTTTCGCATATGCTGGAAAAGCACCTATATCACCATCATATCTGGACCATGCATCATATAGCGCAATTCGCCCAGTTTGAATAAACTCATCCTTGTCACCAACTAATTTCCATTTACCTATTAATCCATAAATTAACGGCATGAACTGTTCACAAATTTCCTCAAATTTCTCTTCTCGATTTTTATCAAGTTTTTCCAAGGGACTTCTCCTGCTTGGAAGCGCGCTTCCGCTTATTCCGCGGTACATTCAGTTTAGAGCCTTCACGAAAAAGCTGCGAATCGTAAAATGCCTGTTTTTACCTAGTGAAACTGCATGTTTCACCATGGCAAAAACTCACCTTTCATAGCACAAACGGAACGGATGATAAATATTTGAAGCGAAGCGTAGGGAGGGTTCTTGCGCTTCCTTCGAGAGTCGAAATAAAATATTTAATATGTGAGAGTGTTTTGTGAGATGAAGTTCGTTTTAATAGGCTGATGGAATCAAGAAATTTATAATGTTGACTTTATATAATGAATTATGTAATATATAATTTACATATGTCAGATATATATTACAAAGTGAAGGTGAATGTATGAAAAATAATGTGAAAATAACACGTATAAAATTGCAGCTAAATCAACAACAGTTAGCCCAAAGAGTAGGTGTTACCAGACAAACAATTGGACTAATTGAGAAAGGAGAATATAACCCTAGTCTTCAACTTTGTATTGCAATAGCAAAAGAACTGAATAAAACGTTGGATGAATTATTTTGGGAGGTAGAAATGTAATGAAATCTTGGATAACTTTTTTATTACCAAGTGATGAATACAAGGAAAAAAAGATGTTATACTTTTACTCTGAAGCGGCAATACTCCTTTTCTTTTCGCTGATCATGATGGTAATCATTAATGAATTTTTTAATATAGACGTAGAAATTGTCCTATTAGTGTTGATAGCTATTTTCCTGTTTTATGTAACGACTAGGTACATTGTTTCTGGTATCGAATATACAGATGTCACATCAGAACAAGCTTATAAGAAAGAAATAAGGGTTATTTCAATTAGAACAATTGGATTTGTTGTTATATTTATATCGTTTTATATGATTTTTATAGAAATTCCTGTAAGTCGAAATGAGTGGTTTGAAATTGTGGGGTTATTACTAAGTTCTAGTTTCATAATGTTCTTTGCCAGTTACCTATCCTTAAGGCGTTCTTACAAAAAAAATAATGAATTGTTGTAGTGGAAGCGCAGGGGCGGTTCTCTTGCTTCTTTCGTAAGGCGAAATAATAAAAAGTAAGGATTAGTGAGCTTTTCTGCTATATGTGATGTGTGAGTTGTACGTTATGCGAGGCAAAGAGTATAACATACAACAGAAGAAGGAAGCCCTTGGACGTTAAGCGAAATTAATGCAACAAGAAAAGATAGATTTTAAGATCTTGTCTACAAATAAGACCTCACATTAATTTGTGAGGTCTTATTTGTGTTTACAGCGATTCTGAATCGAGTATACCAACTTCTAAAGGAAGAAGGTTAAGTAAAATGTAAAAAGATAGCCACATTTATAACTGGTTAAATTTGTTAAAATAAATGTAAGGTTATCCATATATTTATAGAACAAGGAGTGGATGAAATGGAAACAAATCCAATAAGTCTGAGTAACAAAACGGTAATTATTCCTTTTAGTTTTTCCAATACACCCCTAAAAAAACTTGCACTGATAAACTTCGAGAAAAACCCAGATAGCGAATATCTTGCCTTAGAGCCACAGTACTTTGAGGATAAGAATTTCGGTAAAGCTTTCCGTGTTATCGCTTATCGACGTGATGGCTATGTGGATGTGTATGATGATGAAAATTTGACGGATGACAAAGACGATACCTTTGATGTAACTGGGAAAGGCTTATGTGAGAGCAAAAAAGTAGTGATGAAAAATACTCGTTTTGAAAAAGTGAATGGCAACGTTTTTATATCCTTTCAGTTTATAGATAAGTATGGTAGAGAAATAGTTGCTACTATTAAAGAGCAGACATCGAAAAAGACGAATGGCTTACAGCTACTTGCTCCTGTAGGATCAAGTACGGAAAACCCTTCGTATCTCCCATTATTTTTCCTTTATGATTTTGATTTTGTTCGAAAACAACATACAAAAGTAGATGTAACCATTGATGGGAAAACAGTTACACCAGATAATTTCCCATACCCTTTAGCTAAAGATTTTCAGGTCCGCTATTACACACGCTACAGCGACGATTGTCAAATTATTGAGTTTGCCAACGCAACAAGTGGGATCCTTCAAGAATATACTCCTGATGCGAACGGCACCTTCGTTCGTAATTCATTGGAGCATACATTTGCTGATGATCGCGCTCTGCTAAAAGTAGTTTTAAAAAATACGAACCATCCTTTCACTATGGAGTTTACTAGTGGGTTCCCAGACGTTCGCAGTCGTGAGGATCTTTCAAATTATACGGATACATTTAAACTAAGTGCTGGTGATACGATGGGATTTGTTGCAGGGGAATACACGGTGAAAAGAGAAGTTCATAATGTACACATTGAATTAGTTCCTAGTGGTGGATGGACACCAGTTCCAGACTCACTTTTCACAAAAATGATGTTTGGCAAAAAATCACTTTTTTGCACCTGGCCAAAAACATATAAATATATCCAAACAATTAACATAAACACGTTAGAATCAACATCACACTGGGAGAGAATGAAGTAAGTGATGCCTTAACATCAACAGGACGATTGATTTGTGCACAACAGTCGTTTGTTGAAGAACAAAATGATGTAGGAAGGCTTTTGTTGGTACAATTATTCATATGTTACTTACAGTTATTTCTTTTCGTTGTTATGATCGTTTTTTGATATGATTTCTTCTAGTAATTCAATTTGTTTATCTTGCCTTTTAATTATTTTCTCGGATACCTTTGCTCCAACAATAAAAACTAGGACAAAAAATATTAATAAAGCTATTTCCATTGAGATCACCATCCATTAATATAAGTCAATCTGTAAATAAATGATAACATATTTATTAAACTATCCAAACCTATCCTAATTGTATGTGATGAATCAGAAAATATCATTTTCCCCAGATACCCATCTTAAATTGAAGGATTTTCCATCTCCTATGTTGAAGTAATAATTGAAATAATAAAATCAAGAGATTTTTTGAGCTGATATTATCGTGATTTACTAATCATGTAAGGGGAAGTGATCGAGATGAGTAAGGTAAAGCAATATGCTGGTGGAACTAACTTGAGGCTTTAATGACAGAAATTTTTCCACATCGTGTGGCGAAGTAGTTTTCAAAAATAATTGAAAATCGATATAGATTCTGACAGTATAATCAATTCTTCTGAGGGGCTGCCTTTGTGATATGGAATTACCTATATAATTTATAAGAAATAACTTTAGCAACTTTGATTGTTGCTAGGATAGGAATGGTGTTTAGCATGTATGATAATGAAGCATCTGTGTCAAGTCATGGTAGTGGTCCTAGCGTGATTGGATCTCTACCTTTTGCGGGTAGGTGGTTAGTAGGTTCTACTCCAGCAAAACGGATACCGAGTCATGGTACAGATATGTTTGGGGTAGGTTATGCAATTGACTTTATTGCAGTGGACGAACAGAATCGAACAAGTTCATCAACAAGTTGGCGTACACTTTTAGGTACCGAGTCTCCTGAAATATTCTACGCATTTGGTATGCCAGTAGTCTCACCTGTTTCTGGAAAAGTAGTCAGCGTTCATAATGGTGAACCTGATCATGAAGCACGGCGGTCATATTTTACATTAATACCATATATGATGGGGCAAGGCGGTAGAATTCGGAGGGGACCGGGAACAATTGCTGGAAATTACGTAATCATTGCACCAGACAATTCTGATGTATTTATTGCTATCGTTCACCTACAGTTGGATTCACTTGTAGTGGAAGAAGGGCAGTGTATGTCAGAAGGGCAACATATCGCGAATTGTGGCAATTCTGGAAACTCAACTCAACCTCATATCCATATTCAAGCAATGACTAGTACAGACTTTTCTATTACCAAAGGCGTCCCATTATACTTCCGTGAATTTTCCCAGTGGAACAAAGGAGCAAGTGAGCCAATGACTCGTGAGAATGCTTTCCCGGATGCTGACACTGTTGTCAGTCCTGAGTAAGTTTGTAGTGCCTTTTTTAGGTGTTCTCTCTTCAATAGCAACTAACCAGGACGATTCATTTTCCAGTAACATGCGTTTGTTGAAGAACAAAATGATGTAGGAACCATCCCTATCTTGGTTCCTTTAAGTAAGATTTAACTATTTTTTCCGACAAAAATGCAGTTAATGGAATAATAGCGATCAAGTAAATTAAAATAGTCATGATATTCGTTATATCTAGCCATGTCACAGGGATATTAGTAAAAATAAGTTCCTTAAAAATGAATCTATAAATATAAGAATTTATCACTAGTAGGATGATAAAGAATGTTGAAAATAAGACTACTCTTTTGTCCATTCAAATCTCCTTTCTTGATCTATTCTCCCTCTTTATATTAACATAATTCGCCATTTTACTCCCATAAGAATTAGCTGAACTTGCAACTCACTTTATCACTAACGCTCGCCTGCTAATTTTGAAGCACAGACTACAATTTCGACCTAATTTCATTTAGAAGAATCCTCTTTTCTTCCTCGCTGATTGCATCCGCACATAGTTTGCGAGCAGCTACTGGCACAATCCACTCATCGATCTCTTCATATGTAATTCCAGATAATTTACAATATTCCTCACAAAAAATACTGACAATCTTTTCTCTTATAGAATCGAAAGCTTTAACCGCAAAGGAAGGGAGCTGTTCAGGTAAAATCGCGTATCGAATCATAAGAATATACTCAGCTACATCCGCTTCTGGATTGCCAATGGAGGCAGTCAACCAATCAATGAAAACAGCTTTTTCATCAGAAATTAAGATATTCCCAGGATTGGGATCACCGTGACATAACTTACTCTTCATCGGCAAGTGTTGCAGTCGTTTTATTACCTCGTCTTTTTCTGACGAAGATAAATATGGGGGTTTCAGGATGGAATGTATCAATATTTCTCTTTGCGGTTGTAAGTGGAGGTTACTTATACGATGTACATCATTAAGCAATCGAGCGGTAGTATGAATAGAGTCCTTGTTGAAATCGCCGTTCGCTGCCATCCCTTGAGATTGTAACATTTGGTGTAGAAACCGTTCCAGCAACGATACTCCATGGATACGCTCGAATACAATAGCTGGACTCCCATCCACCTCTATAAACTCAAGTGGACGAACGGCTGGCAGACCATGTTCCCAAACAATCAGAGTGCTGGCAAACTCCTTTCTCATTTCTTTAAAACTCGTATTTGCTTTACCAATTTTCACAATTTGATGTGGTCCGCCCCATTCAAAAACTTCCGAGTATCCGCCTTCTCCAATCTTCTTACCAATCATAGAATTCATAGCTAATTACTCCTTTTATATGTATTGGAACCACGCACTTCTCATTTTCAATATTATTAACATAATTTACCATCTCATGCTCAAAAAATGAGCTGCAATAGCAACTTAATTTTTTTACTAATGCAACCTGTTAGTTCATTATGAAAACCTATAATTTTACTTATTTGAGTCAATTTCATAATTCAGAGCCCTTGTGGCCCAAGAGATTTAAGAAACAAAAAAAGGAGTACCTCCCCAACTGTCGAATTTAGTAAGTAGCGAACAAACTAATTTGACTGGAGGGAAGACTCCTATGTCCATTTTACGACAAGAGAGCCTACTAAGTATAGATGTTTTATACGATTTAGAACCTACCCAACGTTACGATGAGTTATTTTCAACACTGACCACCGGTCCTATTGTACTCATGGTGCTCAAAAAATCACGTTTGGGTCGCCCTGTAAAGCTGAATTATCCAGCGATGATCCAATCGTTGATCATTCGTTATGTGGAAAGAATTAGTGAAGTAAAACTCTTAGTTAAACGCCTGAAAGATGACATTCAGTTTAAAAGAGATTGCGGATTTGGTGTGGCAGACGCAATTCCTTCGGAAGCTTCTTACTCCCGCATGGTAAGTGAGATTAAAGCTTCTTCTGTACTGAAAGATATCAACCATCAACTCGTCCATGAAGCTATAGATGATGGGTATATTTCGGACTTCAATGTGGCCATTGATGCGACACATATCGAAGCGAAAGATAAAGCCCCTTCCAAAGAAAAGAAAGATGATACACCGAAACCCGAGCCGAAAAAACGCGGCCGTAAAAACAAGGAAGAACAATCGGCATGGCTCAAAGAAAAAGAAGAATTTGAAGCTTCTCTTCCGGTTTATAAAAAGAAAATCGAAGATCAATTGGACATACCTTTTGACAACCTTGAAGATGAGATCCCTCTCGGTCCAGAATGGGGCATCAAAAAGAACAGTGACGGTAAAAATGTTTTTTGGTATGGCTTCAAGGGTCATATCGCCGTTGAAACAAAGAGTCAATTTATTCTCGAATCTCTCATGTCTAGCGGTAACTTAAATGATGGTAAAGCTGCGATTCCGTTATTAAAGGGCATTCAAACGCATTTTCCTCATTTTCAGATGAAACACGTGACGATGGATGCTGGCTATGATTATCCAGCTATCTATGAACAGGTTCATCGGATGAAAGGCTATTCGATTATAGCTTATAATAAGCGGAATGAACCGGAGCCACTTGGCTTTGATAAACACTTTGCCCCAACCTGTGTGAGAGAACATTCTTACCGATATGACAGCTTTGATAAGAAGTACCAAACATTAAAATTTACCCAACCAAAAGAATGTGGAGAGTGTCCACTCGCTCATGACTCGCTATGTCAAAAGGTCTTTAAGATAAAAATGGATACAGACTTGCGGAAATATAGTGCTCCAGCAAGAGGTACTGAATCATGGAAGACGATCTATAAAGAACGAAGTTCCTCTGAACGAGTGATTGCGTATCTAAAAGAACAATTTCAACTAAACAATATACGATACCGAACAGGAGAAAGAGCGAAAGTTCATTTTGACTTTACTACACTTGTTTACAATGCCATGAAACTCGCAGGATTACGACTGAAAACAAAGAGAAGCCAAGGACAGAAAGCTGCTTAAAGGTATACAAAATTTTTGATCGTTGATGTTGAAAATCTGTGAGACGCCTGCAGGAAAAGCAATAGCTGAAGATCCATCGGGGCGGTTTCCCCCGATTAGCTGAAGCATTGCCTGCGGCAAGCGAGCAAGTTTTCAACTATCAACACTAGCTTTTAAAGTGACGATTTTTTAAAAGAGTACTTTTGATATTCTGCGCTTCTGACTTTATTCAGAAAATGCATTATGAAATTGACTCATTTTAATAAATTTTAAAAATTAAAGTGTATATATTTTTATAGCGTGCTACATTCGGTATGTATCAAATAAAACTAGATAAGAAAGGAAGAAAAATAATGAAATTTAAAGTAGAAACAATTCAGAAGCATCGTATTGCTTTTATTCGACGAGTTGGTCAATATGGGCCTGCCAATATTAAAGTAATGGAGAAGTTAAAAAGATGGGCTAAGGAAAAAAATCTTCTTGAATCTGCAATTTTATTTGCAGTTCCACTAGATAATCCAGAAACAACACTTCCTGATAACTGTAGATTTGATGCTTGCATTGTCATTCAAAATGATTATCAAGTGGATGATTCAGTTCTTGAAGGGGAACTTTCTGGTGGGAAGTATCTTATCTATGAAGTAAAACATACAGCAGATGATATTCAAAGAGCATATGCAGAAATTTTTCAATCATTACAGAATAGTCAATACAAAATCGATAACAGACCAATTATGGAAAAATACATTGGAGATATGATTAGTAATCCTTATTGCGAAATATGTGTACCTATTAAACCGTCATAGCATTGAATAAAAAATAGATTATGAAGAACAAGATGCTTTTAAATGGTGATTACTACTTGTTCTTCTTTTATTAGTTAAACGTATGAGGCATTGAAGAAAACTGCCGGTTAGTTTAAGAACATAACTTCACAAACTCTAGATTTGTGGTGCCCCCAGAGCTTTAAAGTATAGGGATCTAGGTACTTTTTTCTTTTAAAACTTCCGATTAAGATCCATCCTCTATGATTCTAGATAGTGTTGCTATTTTTTTGCACTTTAATTTGTTAATATTACATGGTATAAATATAAAAGAAGCAGGGGATATCTTTGCTTTTTATTTTACTTTAAGTTAAACATTGATAAAGGACTAAAGTATAAAAAAAACTAAGGCTTTCGCCGGGACTTGGCGATAAGCCAAGTTTTTCTAATTGGTGTGGACATCACGGTTTGTCCAGATGTCCGATAATGAGAGGATTTGAATGTGACTATGACAGAAAATTTTTGGCGTGATTTACCACGGCCATTTTTTATATTGGCACCAATGGAAGATGTAACAGATGTAGTTTTCCGCCATGTAGTAAGTGAAGCAGCTAAACCTGATGTGTTTTTTACAGAATTTGCAAACACGGACAGTTATTGTCATCCAAAGGGGCACCAAAGTGTTCGTGGCCGTTTAGCTTTTACAGAAGATGAACAACCAATTGTCGCCCATATATGGGGGGATAAACCCGAACATTTTCGCCAAATGAGTATTGGGATGGCAGAAGAAGGTTTTCGTGGTGTGGATATCAATATGGGATGTCCAGTACCCAATGTCGCAGCAGATGGGAAGGGATGCGGTCTTATCCGTCGCCCAGAAGTTGCAGCTGATTTGATACAAGCAGCAAAAGCAGGGGGATTGCCTGTAAGTGTGAAGACAAGGCTTGGTTACACGGCTGTAGAGGAATGGCACGACTGGCTTACTCACTTATTCAGGCAAGACATCGTTAATCTTTCTATTCATCTGCGTACGAAAAAGGAAATGAGCGACTTTGATGCTCATTGGGAACTGATTCCGGAGATTAAGAAACTCCGTGATCGTCTCGCACCAGATACACTATTGACAATCAATGGCGATATTCCTGACCGTCAAACTGGCTTGGAGCTTGTTCGTAAATACGGTGTTGATGGGGTGATGATTGGGCGTGGTATTTTTAAAAATCCATTTGCCTTTGAAAAACAAGCGAAAGAGCATAGTAGTGAGGAATTTCTAGATCTCTTAAGGCAACATCTTGACCTACATGATCACTATTCAAAGGAATTTGAAGCTCGTCCATTTAAAACGCTTCATCGTTTTTTTAAGATATATGTCCGTGAGTTTCCAGGAGCGAGTGGATTAAGAAATCAATTGATGAACACAAAATCAACCGATGAAGTCCGTACTTTGCTTAATAACTTCTAGGAAGCGCGGGACGGTTCTCGCGCTTCTTTCGATAGTCGAAATAAAAAATAAAAGGTTCCTGCCCAAAATGCGGTATAACTTTAGAGTACCGGGGGACAGGAATCTTTTCTTTTCTGTTGACTTATTTCTCCATTAGTGATAAATTCATCTACATTAAAGACAATAAGAATCTCTAATATCTTTTTTAAAGTTAGGTGGTTATTTATGAAGTATTCAAACGCGACAAATTACGGCCTGCATACGATGGTCCATTTAATGTTACAGCCTATGGGGAGCACGGTGGGAGTTCAAGAACTAGCCGAAATGCAACAACTTTCCCCGACGTATTTATCAAAGATATTAACGAAGCTCACAAAAGCGGGCTTAATAGAGTCGACTCCTGGTGCGAAAGGAGGTTATAAAGTATCCAGAACGAGACATGAGATTTCCTTTCTGGATGTGATCAAAGCGATTGAAGGCGACACAAACTTGTTCGATTGCTCTATTCACCGCGAAGGTTGTTTGATTGAAAACGTCATGAGAGAGGCAGAAGCAAATATGAAAGAAGAACTTGCTTCGAAGCTTCTGATCGATATTGCAAAGCAGGTGGAGTTCCAACAGAAAGAAGAAAAAGAATAATTTTATATTTGAAAAGGAGTGAATAAGATGATGCTAGAATGTGCTGTTATTGGCGGGGGACCCGCGGGGCTTAACGCTGCTTTGGTACTTGGAAGGTCAAGGCGCAAAATGATCATGTTTGATGACAATAAACCGAGAAACGCGGTAACCTCAGAGTCGCACGGATTTATTACACGGGACGGTATTCACCCACAGGAGTTCAAAAGAATCGCCGAGGAAGAATTAAGCAAGTACCCGGGCGTCACTATCGAAAAACAACGGGTTCTCCAAATAAATAAGGAAAATCACTTGTTTCAAGTGAAGACAGAAAATGGTGACGTATACTTTGCGAGAAAGATCATTCTCGCAACCGGCTTTAAGGAAGTCCTTCCGGATATCTCGCGTGTAAAAGAGTTCTACGGAAAAAGCCTGTTCAGCTGCCCCTTCTGCGATGGCTGGGAATTAAGGGACCGGTCGCTGGCAGTTATCGCAAATAATCAGAAGGCGTTCCATATGGCGAAAATGGTGTCGAATTGGACGAACGATTTAATTGTCTGTACTAACGGCAGTAATGCACTTTCGCTGGAGGAACAACAATTGTTGAAAAGCAAAGGAATCAACATTAATGAAAAGAAGATTGCTTCTGTGGTAGGTGAAGCTGGAATTCTTGAAAAGATTCAGTTTGATGATGGATCGGCTGTGCTTCGGGAAGGAGGGTTTATTACGGCGGAATGGGTGCAGGCAGCTACTTTTGAGTCTTCCCTCGGATACACATTAAACGAGCAGGGCGGAATTGAAACAGATAATTGGCAGCGCACGAATGTGGAAGGCGTGTTTGCTTGCGGAGATTCACGAATTCCTGGTCCTTCGCAATTAATTATCGCAGCGGCGGAAGGGAGCATGGCTGCGATGGCTGTAAATGCTGCGCTAATTGAAGAAAAATTTAACGGAAATAAAGAGCAGTCTTAATTAGTAGCTCTACGAAAAGGGAAATAGAATTCCTGGCAGATTCTTTATATGTGCTCGTCGCGCAGAAAACAAAGAAACCATTTATTTTTGTGCTCTTTATAGATATTGCGTGTCTATAAAGTATCTATTAATTTATGTTACCTGAATAAGGGGGAGACATTGGGACAACGCACCACAGGCCCCGAAAGTGTCGGGGCCTGTGAACTTTTCCCTGTGTCCAGGTTACAAGGACGAGTTTGTTGAATAAATTCTTGAAACACATTTCTTTTAATTTCGTTCCATTCTGTATGAAAAATACTTATATTGGGTAACGGTATACTTTGAAACAAGACCCTGTTCCGTCATGATAAGGCCAATTCTACGCCGTTATGAGTAGTTAATATGAAGCAGTTTTGCTTGAAAAAATTATTAGAAATTACAATTAAGATAAATACTCCTATTTGAATTGAGGATATCTTTCCTTTTTTTCTTCTTAAACATTTTCCTTACACTTTCCAAAAATCGAGGGTTTATTCAAAATCACTATCTTCAAAAATAAATAAATCTTCTACAGTTATGTGAAACTTGTGAGCAATTTTAATTGCAAGTTTTAAGGATGGATTATATTCACCTTTTTCTAAAAAACTAATCGTTTCTCTTCTTACACCAACTGCTTTTGCAAGCTCTAATTGAGTCAAATTATGCTTTGCTCTATATTCCTTAATCTTTGTCTTCATTATTCTAAGCCTTTCTTGTTCTTGGTAATGATCCAAGATATAAATAAGGTTGAACCCATCCCAATTAATCCTAATAACAAAATATCATCTTTAGTGAAGTATTTTTGAAAAGCGAGTAAACCAATCCAAATATATAAGGAATAAAAGTATGCTGTTCCTGCTGAATGTAACTTAATTTTTCTAGAACGTTCATCTTCAAATGAGATTCCCTGTTTTAGTTCAGACAAAATTCGTTTTAAAATTATTGATATAAATCCAATAAAACTTACTAATCCAATTAATAAAAGTGATGCTGATAAACTGTCATTGTTTCGAAATAAATAAACAATTTGATATAACATTCCAATCACTACACCGAGAGAAATAACTGCTAACCCAAATAACTTAATGTTCATAATCACTCACCATCCTGTGTTAGAAATATATAACTTTATATTAGAAATATATAACAAATTGTAGGATATGTCAAACCTAATTTACATAAAATAAAGTAAAACATTTAAAAACTATATGGACAGAGGGATCTGTCCCTCTGTCCATAGTAAACGTAAAATAACACCTACTATTGAGGTAGGTGTTATTTTACGTTTACCTTTAAACTCCAAACATAGTTACCGCAGCTTTTAAAATAAGGCCAACTCCGAAAAACATAAGGAAAAACCTTAATAAAAAAAATAGATACCCACTTCTATATCTTACAAAAAGAATAAAACTACCTGTTACTAAAACAATACCTAAAGCTAAAATGAATAAAAAATCCATATATAGTCAACTCCTTACAAAATTAGCATTAATTCGAATATCTATCTCTTGCATCTGCTATCAGTTGATACATTTCTTCGGATTGAAAGTAACCAATTCTTATATCGCTAATTCTTCCTTCTGGGTCAATAATGAAAGTGGTAGGTGTGGAATGTAAATTGTATTTTTCTTCAAATTGTTTACTATGATCTACTCCTGTAGGAAAAGGAATATTAAAATCTTCAATCACAGCATACACATCATCTAAATTTCTTTCAAGACCAGTAATATTTATACTTAATATAGATATATCTGCATTTTTATTATTTTCATGAAAATCAATAAGATCAGGTAATTTCTTTAGACATGGGCTACACCATGAAGTCCAAAAATTTATAATTAAAAACTCTCCTTTAAAATCAGAAATTTCCAGACTTTCTCCATCCCATGTTTCTACTTCTAAATCATGAGCAAATTTACCTGGAACAGAACCAGCACTATCAACTTCTTTATAGATGCTTTCCTCTTCAATTAAATCTATGCCGTCATTATCTAAGTAGTTGGCTAATAATTCTTCATTATTATTTCCCCTGTAGTAGTTATCATAAATAGTAAAAAAAATAGCTGCAAATGCTACCAGCAAAATAATAATACTGATTACTTTTCTTTTATATAACATGCTTACCTCCTTGCTAATTCAACTGCTATTAAGAAATTAAAGCCTATGGTGAGATTGACCTAAATTGGAAGTAGTCATTGAGGCTCAAGAATATCATTTTAAAATTTTTTGAAGGTACCTTTCATTCGGATAATATTGCTTAATTTTAGCATAAAATACCAGTAAATGGTTTTATTAGGGGGATTTAATTTATGGGTCATAAAGTTCGGATCATTTGTAAAAATCAAGATGGAATAGCAGAACGTTGAACAAGCTTAGGGGAATTTTGAATATTGGTGGAAGTGAGATTCAGAGTATTTTGTTTTTGGAGAAGGTAGGAGTATTAGCTTTGAACGATGTATGGCGAATTGTGATAGAAGATTTATGATGGGGACGTTTTGTTTCAGTTAAGTTCAAAAAATAGTCATTATTATTTGTATGGTTGAAAGGAATATCCTCACTTTTTGTAGAAATATATGAATGGACAAAGTATCTAGTCTGAATGAAGATTGAAAGGAAGCGAATGTATTGAAAAAGCTAGTTGTGGCATATGAAATAGTTTTGTTCTCCTTAGCATTAATATCAATTTTTATTATTTGGTCAGACAACCAGGCAATATTAATGCTAGATCGTATTGTACTGTTCATTTTCATTTTAGACGTTGCCGTAAGAACTATAAGAGCTGAGAATAAGTGGGAGTATATAAAACAGAATCCTTTTGATTTTATTGCTATTATTCCGTTTGATGCGATATTCCAGTTAGCGAGATTTGTAAGGTTATTCCGCGTAATGAGAATGGTTTTAATAGGGAAGAAATTTATGCAACCAATTTTCGTGATTCTAAACACAAATGGATTAGATAAAGTTCTTGGAATTACAACAGGATTAATCTTTGCTTCATCAGTTCCAATTCATTTTTTTGAGACATCTGTTGAAACATACCAAGATGCTCTATGGTGGTCCCTTGTAACGGCAACCACGGTTGGCTACGGAGATATATCTCCAGAAACAGGAATCGGGCGAATGGTTGCAGTCGTATTAATGTTTGTTGGAATTGGTATGATCGGGATGGTAACAGGGTCTATTGCAACATTTTTCATAAAAAATGAGGATGAAACGAATTCAACCACAACCATTAAGTATCTAAAGGGCGAAATGGAAAAGCTAGATCAATTATCGTCTAGCGAAATTGAGAATGTCATTGTCATCTTAGAAAAATATCGAAATGAGAAGCTACCACTTGAAGTAAAGAAAGAATAAGTACAATGAAAAAACAATGAGGCAGTACACAGGTTCACTGTCCCTGTGAACCATGAAAATCAAGTTGGAAAAGTAGAATATTGAACGAGCATAGGGGAGCCTTTGAATCTTGATGGAAGAGAGATTCAAAGGTTTTTTGGTTTTGGAGCAGATGGGAAAGTGACAAGGGACCTGTCCCCAAATATAGGATTGACAAACTAAATGATAACAATTATCATTGATACTGATAATCATTATCAGTAATTTTTTAGAATTAATATGCTACGTGGCGTATCAAAATCAAAAGCAAGAGGACGTGATAGTACGAGAGGATGGAAGGACTATATTTTTTAAAAAATTAGGAGGAATACATAAATGAAAGCAATGCTCAAAGGTATTATTCTATTCATGTTAGTTGTATTAGTCGCATGTGGCGACAATGAAGAAACAGCAGAAGATTCACTCGAAATGACGAATAAGGAGTCAACTTCAACTGAGAATGATGAAGGAATAGATGAGGAGAACAATAACGAAGAGAAAAGCTTGTATCCATTAACGATGACGGATGCCTCAGGTAAGGAGCATACCTTTAATGAAGTACCTAAAATTGGATGTCATTGGATGGGTTGTGCGGAAATTTTAGCAGACATAGGTGTTATCCCACATGCATCGTCTGCCACGGAAGATATATTAACAACTGCCATGGCTTTTCCAGATGGGCCTCCTGAACATCAAATACGTGATGGTGAGGATGCGGAGGAATGGGCAGCTACTGAAGTTGATGTGATTTTCAAGCGAGGTCCAGCTTCTCCTGATGATGATGCTCTAGAGGTAGCGGCGCCAGTATTTTACTTACATGGCTTCAATTCATCGGAGTTAAGAGGTCTAGATGAGTACTATGCAAATTATCAGATTATGGGAGAGATTGTTGGAAAACAAGATGAAGCAGAACAGGCTATTAAAAGATTTGAGAACATCGTTGAAAACTTGAGTGAAAAATCAGAAGGCGATCTTACGGATACCCAAATCACCATACAATTTGGACATGCCACTGATAACTATTATCTACTGAACTCAGATCAAATTTTTTGCGAGATTATTAGTGAAAATGGATTAGGGCAATGTATTGATACAGGAATAGAGGACACTTCAGGGATTGTTGGAGGAGAAATAAACGCAGAAGCTGTCTTGGAGCTTGATCCGGATTGGATTGTCTACATGGGTGACGTTGAAGAACGTGAAGATGTCATTTGGCAAAGGCTGTCAGCAGTGACCGATGGCAATATGTACGAAGCAGATGGAAATCGCTATTATTGTTGCAGTTTAAGAGGAATGACACATGCACTTCAGGAATATGGACATTATATTGTCAATTCAGAGATCCCCCATCCAGGAGATGGATGGGAGTTCAATCCTTTAAATAGTCCATTAATTAATAAAGAATGATAGATGTTTTAAAGAAAAAAGTGAATAATACATTCACTTTACTTTCGACACAACCACTTATCCGTATTGTTCTTGTATTGTTATTTACCATCGGTCTGATTGTTATTTGGAATCTCACGAGAGGTGCTCCTAATGTTCCACTTCTAGATTTATGGAATGCTTTGTTTGCAACGGATTCCGAAAATACGGCACATTTTCTAATTAATGAACTCCGTTTACCGAGAATGTTACTCGTCATTTGTTGTGGAGGTGCTTTGGGAATAGCGGGTGTATTACTTCAGGATTCTTTAAGAAATCCATTGGCCGATCCCGGTTTGTTGGGGGTGTCTCAAGGTGCATCGTTTATTGTCGCCTTTTCTTTCATTTATCCTGAGTTGATGCCGAATATACCGCTTCCGATTCTGTGTTTAATCTCCGGCTCTTTGGCAGGAATTGCAGTATTGTTATTGAGCGGAATGAATCGCAGTTCGATTAGAGTGATCATATGTGGCGCAATTGTTTCGTCTTTTATAGGTACTTTTACAACCGCACTCGTATTACTGGCACCTCCGGATAAATCTGTGGGTCTTGCTGGATACTTTCGTTTTGTGATTGGCTCTGCATCCGGTTCAAGTTGGAATGATTTAATCATGCTAGCCCCTTGGTTGATTGTTGGATTAAGCTTGGCATTTTTAAGCGGCAGAGCATTGAATCTATTACAGCTTGGAGATGACCATGCGACTGGTATGGGACTAAACCCTTTTCGAATTCGAATGTTCTTGTTACTTATTGCAATGATCTTAATTTCTCCAGTTATCGCGACTATCGGACCAGTGTCATTTATTGCTTTATTTGCACCGCATATAGCTCGAGGTATGCTTCGCAGTAGTGATTCACGCAAAATTCTGCTACTTTCCTTCCTATTTGGTGTGGTGCTTCTGACGATCGCAGATACCATTGGTAGATTACTATTTTTCCCTGCAGAAGTTCCTGCCGGGGTCTGGACAATCTTGATTATCGGACCTTGCGCCATTGCCGTTGTGGGTCGAACTAGGGGGAATCGAGCATGAGGAGAAAACGAAGCGTTATTTTGATAATTACTTTGTTTTTCCTTTGTACCATTTTAATAGGGATTTCAATTATGACTAGTTTTAGTGGGATGTCGATGACACCTGCTCGATTCTTTAAATTACTGACTGTTACCGAAGAAGCATCAAATCTGGAGCATGTCATCATGAATACACGTTGGCCAAGGGCACTCATGGCTATGGGCGTTGGTGTTGTATTAGCAATCGCTGGTGTTTTACTACAAGCTTTGTTTCGCAATCCCTTGGCAAGCCCTGAAATTACCGGGGTGACTCAAGGCGCAGTCACTGCTGCCGTAGTATGGATTTCATTTGGCCCAGCTATGAATACCCAATGGATATCGTATACTTTACCAGTTATTTCCTCTATTGGGGGTTTGATTGCAGGACTGGTAACTTGGTTTCTAAGTCAAAGGAATGGAAAGTCTAATTCTTTACGTTTGATCATGATGGGTGTTCTCGTTGGAGGAATTCTTAGTGCCGTAACCTCTGTAACTCTACTCCTCGGAGGAGAAAATACTCAAGCACTAGTTTCGTGGCTTGTCGGTTCGCTTTCATTCATTACGTGGACTCAATTCAATTTATTTGCTATTGCTGTACTAATTTCAATTCCATTGATATTCATTGCGATTCCCAAAGCGAATTTATTACACCTTGGAGAGGATGTTGCGGCAGGAATGGGGGAAGGAAGCAATCGCGCTAAAATCATCGTATTAATAGCAGCAGTTTTATTAACCTCATCGGCAGTTAGTATTGTTGGAGGAATCGGATTTGTTGGGCTCGTCGCACCTCATTTGGTTAGACCGTTTGTAGGCAGTGACTTAAGAAGACTGGTTCCAACAGCTGCTTTAACAGGTGGGTTCATGGTTTTATTCGCTGATTTTGTTGCCCGTAACTTTCATCCCAAGATCGTTGGAGATCTATTGGGGATCTCATTTCAATCGACCACTTTACCCGTAGGTATATATCTTGCTTTATTGGGATCCCCATTCTTTTTGTATATATTTTTGAAAAAAAGGTGATTTGCTTAGGAGGTTCATGTAATGAAAGATAGATCTTATCAAGATATAGCTTTGGAAGGACAAAATCTTTCGGCAACTTATGGAGAAAAAACTGCGTTGCATCATGTAGATTTGAAAGTGATGAAAGGAGCGATTACTGCCCTGGTTGGACGTAATGGCTCTGGAAAATCTACCTTGCTCAAAGTTTGCAGCAGGTTGCTCGAACGAAGCGGTGGTTCGATAATAATCGAAGGGGCAGATCTTTTCAGCTATTCTTCCCGCGAGATTGCCAAAAAATTGGCCATTTTGCCACAAGGCCCATCTGCACCTCCGTATTTGTCAGTCAAAGAGCTTGTTGAACAAGGAAGGTATCCTCAAGTAGGTGCCCTTCGTATGCTGAAATATCAGGATCATGAAGCGGTTGACAAAGCTATTGAGCGTGTTGGACTCACAGCATTAAAGGATCGAGATGTTGATACATTATCAGGCGGGGAACGTCAGAGAGCGTGGTTAGCTCTGGCCCTTGCACAAGAAACTTCGATTCTAGCATTGGATGAGCCTACAACCTTTCTTGACATTGGTCATCAATACGAGGTGCTTGAGCTTATAAAAAGATTGAACTTGGAACATCAAATTACAGTATTAATGGTTGTGCATGATTTAAACCATGCGGCTTCCTTTTCAGACCATATGGTGGTACTCGAGGAGGGGAAAGTGGTTGCTTCAGGAGAACCTTGGAATATTATGACGCCTGATTTATTGTTAAAAGTGTTCGGAGTAAACGCTTCAGTCATCAAGGATACAGTAACTAATCGACCATTAATTGTTACACACGGTTCTTCTTCATATGAGGATTTGGAAAAGAAAGAAGCAGTATTACGTTAGTCCGCAATAAAAGCAGTAACAGATATGGGATGCTCTATTCTTTAAAATTTTTTAAAAAAAGAGGAGATCTTTGAATGGATAGAAATTTAAAACTAGTTACAGGAATTACTATAATACTTAGTCTTACATTATTGTTAAGCGCATGCTCAGGTGCGACGAATATGAATGAGGTGAAAGACGAATCCGACAATGCCTCAAATAAGGTATTAACCGAATCAGACCCAATAACCACTCGCACCTTTAACGATTATTTAGAAAACGAGGTGGAAATTCCTGTATCACCTGAGCGAGTCGTCATCTTGAGCTCAACTCCCGGAGATTTACTGACATTGGGTGTTTATCCCGTCGGAGCTTCGTTGACTGTTATCGAATCGCAGGTTGTTTATCCAGAGTTACTTGAGGATATTGAGGATCTTGGATCAGGGGAATTTAATTTTGAGAAAATGGTGACACTTGATCCCGATCTGATCCTTATAGATGGTATCGTCTATGCCGATAGCTATTCCCGGCTGTCAAAGATAGCTCCAACAGTGGCTTTCGATTCAAACATGAGTATGTATGATCGTCTTCGCCTCCTAGCTGATCTCACGGGCAAGGAGAAGGAAGCCGAGGACTGGATAGCTACATATGAAGCAAAGGCTGAGGATGTAATGGGAGAACTTGATCAGAATGAAGGAGTGACAGCTTCGGTCATGCTTGTGATCGGGGAAGATCTTTTTGTTATGGGGAATCGGGGAATAGCGGTCACACTCTTCGATGTACTTGGTTATAAACCAGCTTTAAAGGTTCAGGAATTGATCGAGGCAAATGAACGATTTGTTAAAGTGTCAGAGGAAGTACTACCTGATTATGCTGGCGACTGGATTTTCGTTCTCGCGGAAGAACAAGAAAAAACAGTGGTGACAGACAGCAGTGTATGGCAATCCATTCCCGCCGTAGAAGAAGGAAATGTGATATTTTTAGACAGAAAATGGAACTTTGATGATCCAATTACACGTGAACGTTTATTGAGTGAACTCGTAGATTTAATGGGGAAATAAAATGGCCGAGAAATGTAGGTCAATTCATTCATCTAATGGATTGTTTTATTAAAATGCATCTTGATTATATGAGTAAAATAAGGTAACCTTTTAACAGTGAGTGAAAATGATAATCATTATCATTTACTGTTAAATTCATTTTAGTTGCAAGGGTAATCACTCTTTTTTTTGGTTTAATTACTTCGTCCTCATTAGGTGTAGCTAACATAAAGCTAGATGAACTCTATTATACGTATGGATATACACTAAATTTAAGGAGTGGATATGAAATGGAAAATGATGAAATTTATGATATAACGATTATAGGCGGGGGCCCAGCTGGGCTTTTCTCAGCATTTTACAGTGGACTTCGTGAGATGAAAACGAAGATTATAGAATTCCAATCCCAATTGGGTGGTAAAATTCATGTGTATCCTGAGAAAATGATTTGGGATGTGGGTGGCCTAACTCCTCTGCTAGGGGAGCATTTAATCGATCAATTGGTTGAACAAGGATTAACGTTTAATCCAACAGTTGTATTGAATGAAAAAGTAACGTCTATTGCAAGAGAGGACTCAGGTATTTTTGTATTGCATGATGCTTCAGGAGTTAAACATTATACGAAAACCGTTATTGTAGCTGTTGGTGGAGGGATATTGGAACCACAAAGAATTGATTTAGAGGGTGCAGAAAGATTTGAAGTTTCTAATTTAAATTACACAGTAAAATCATTGATGCGTTTTAAAAATAAAACCGTCATTATTTCCGGTGGAGGAAATTCGGCAGTTGATTGGGCGAATGAATTGGAACCAATCGCCAAAAAGGTTTATTTAACTTATAGGAAAGACGAACTTTCAGGGCATGAAGCCCAGGTGAGTCAACTATTGAATAGCTCTGCGACATGTCTGTTTAATACATCGATTACTAAACTGATTGCAAGCGAAAATCAAGAAATGATTGAGCGTGTAGAATTAACGAATCATCTAACAGGAAAAGTCGAACCTTTACTAATTGATGAGGTCATCGTCAATCATGGCTTTGAACGAGATAAGGCATTGCTTGAAAATAGTGAAGTCGACATTGACATTGCAGATGAATACTTCGTCTCCGGCAATCCCTTGAGCGAATCTTCAGAACTTGGCATCTATGCAGCTGGTGATATTCTTAAGCATGATGGGAAATTACGTTTAATTGCGGGAGCGTTTCAGGATGCTGCAAATGCAGTCAATCAGGCCAAACTACTTATTGAACCTGATGCAAGGAAAAATGGAATGGTCTCATCGCATAATGAGATTTTTAAAAACCGAAATCGCGAAATAATTAACGAGATGTTAGTCAAAGGAAGATAGGGACAGTGGGACAGGCACTGCGTCCCTTGAGTGCTGCTCTTTGAAATTGTTATCCTAATATTATTTCCAATTAAAACTGCCGGAAATCTTATCATACTCCCAGAAAAAAATGTCGATTACTTAAAATCCTACCTCTTCCATTTAAGAAAATGTCCCTATAATACTTATTTATCGGTACCTGTTCACTGATGCTTGATAGCACTGAGACAGGTATTTTTTTGACATCGCGAAACGGAGAGACGAAAGCTTTTCCGTAAATACCTTTTAAAATTGGATATATTACCCTTGTTAAATAATTATTAACAATTGATGATAAACTGTATATAAATATTCAATTGTGCGAGAAGTTCTACTAAAATGTGTAACTATTGCATAAGTAGTTGTGAAGTAATGAAGGGATCAATTGTTAAAGAAGATTTTTGCGCTGTTGCGGTATATTATTTTTGGATGCAAAGTTGTACTAACCGGGTGGAGGAAGCAGTAATTTTTGTAATGTGTTTTTAAAGAGGAGCTTATTGAATGCTGAAAATTCGTGTCATATTAAATGGAGATCAATAGTTGATGAAGTCATTGTTGCTGACAAGCATACACCTATATCCCTATGAAGGATATCCCGCCCTAAATGAAAGCTATAATGCATTTGGAAAGGAATACCTGGCTCCTGCTGATGGGACAGTAGTTCGTGTGGAAAATGATGTGCAAGATAATGAGCCGGTTGGTGAAATGAATGAAGAAGAGCCTTATAGTAATTATGTCATACTTGATCATGGTAACGAAGAAATCAGTCAACTTGCTCACTTCAAATACCAGTCAATTGAAATGAAAGAAGGGGATGAAGTCAAGGAGGGTGATTTGCTTGGACTCGTTGGAAATTCTGGGAACTCCAGTGAACCGCATATTCATTTTCATGTTCCAGACTTCTCTGATCTGAGCGAGTCAAAAAGTATACGAATTAACTTCAATCGGGATGAGGAATTTATTCAAGGTGACTTTGTGGAATGAGCTTAAACTCGCATTAAATTGCTCCATATTGGTGAATTAGAGGCATGATCCATTATCTTTATATATTTCATGGGAGGAATGAGAGTTCTTTACATTATCGTGACTTGACCGAGGGACAAGGGACCTGTCCCTCGAATACGTTAGTCATATTAACTTTCGGGTCTTCTGAACAAGCTATTAATGTCTACCTTTCATCTCAAACTGTTTATATTTTTACAGTTTTTGATATGAGCTTTTAATTTTTTCGTCGCCCAATCATAGTGACTTGCAGTTGCCGATACACAATAACTACCAAGTGTAGTCGAGCCAGTCCACGAAAAACTTCCTTTAAAGAATAATTCTTCGTTTGTGAATGTCGCAATAATAGTCATTACTTTGTAGTGACTCTCATTAATCATTAGCTTAGCGTCCTCAACCTTTGTATCCTGGTGGTCCTTGCAAAACATCACATTCATATCACCGTACGTTCTCCAATTATATGGTCCCGGCAAAAAAGGTTTTATAACTCCTTGTTGATTTGAGTTAATCCATTTAAGTAACAACTGGTGCCATTCATATAGGTGAGTGAGAACATCCTTTAAGTTCTTGTCTCTTGCCCAGTGGGCTTCTTTTCTCGTTTCATCCTTGGAAAAATCAAATGTAGTGTTCTGTTCTGTATCTTTAAGTGAATCAATCAACTCCCATAGCTTTTTATATTTTGTGTTTCCTACTTCAATTAACTCTTCTTTTGATGTAGGTCGGCCCATGTCCCCACTCCTTTTCAGTATCTTTTCCTTCCTAAATAATATAAATGATTTTAGAGAGTCTATTTTCTCCCTTATAGTAAGAAAATTTAAGACAGGGTTCAAGATTAAAGCAGGAGTAAAGTCCCCTCTATTTTCATGAAGTATTTTATCATCAATTATCTACATCCCGAGCAATGGTAAATGCTTTCGAGTATGATAAGTGAGTGCTAACGTAATACATTGTTTCAAATCATCTAATGGAATTTCATTAATTGCAGCAAATACAATCGCTCGATTCCCCTCATATTTGAAAGAATCGCCATAAACCTCTTTAAACGTATCGACTAGCCGAGTATTACAGTTAAAATACAAAGCGTATTGATCTGGATTTGACTGTTTCCAACCTATCCTAATCGTACTCCCTTTTTTTGTGAGATAACTAGGCTCTCCCCATTTCAGTGTTTCATCCAGATAATCAATACCTTCAATCTCTAATGCTGTATCGAGAATTAACTGGCGAAGATTCAATATTTTCGCCTGAATGTGTTTCGGATATTGTTCGAAAACTGCCTCAACCTTTGTATTTCCAATGACACTCAAAGTCATCAATCCTTTTTTGAAAAATCAGGTGTTCCACTTTAAAGGTCGTCTTGTATAGCATAGAGCTATTTTATCGCAATATATATTTCTGCTTGCCCGTCCTCTGGAAGAATATCTTTGTTATAATATTCAAAATCACCAGTGTATGCTCGTTGAATACCTGGTTGTTGCGACCATTGCCAAATATCAGCCCAAGTACGTTGCACCATCTCTACAATCTTCCCGCGTTCTGTGACGAATACAGCATATTTTGCAGAGGGAACAGTGTATGTGTTTATCATATTTAGATTTTCAATCTGTTTAGCTTCCTGCACAGGTACGCTGACCATTACTTCATATAGTCCTTTATCTTCCTGTTCGTAGTTGAAGTAACAGCTGTAATGGCCACTTTCTTGTATATCAACACCTAGCTTCTTACCAATATTTTGCGAATAAAACTGTTCAAATAACTTTCCAATTTTTCCGTCTTTACTTAGTTCGACATCATTTGTTGTAATCGTACTAATTCCTGCTAAAGTGAATGCGGGTAATTCCTTGATTCTGGTAGGCTCGATTCGTTTCATCTTTCATCATTCTCCTTTTTTGAAGTATGAAACCAGTATAAAACAATAAACCTGACAACTGACTGTCAAGTTACTTTATGATTTTTATATATTTTTGCAATTTTTTCAGCGCGATTAGCAATAGTTTTACGTAAATCTTTAGGTTCAAGTACCTCTACACGATGTCCCAAGCTAAGAATGAAGCTATAGAGCCATTCATCTTCCGGATAAGCCTTTTTAACTAGCCAACTGCCATCCTCGAATGGCAAAAGTTCTTCGATGCCAAACAGTTCTTCTGCTACATGACGAACGTCATCTTGAAATCGTATGACAATCTCTTGTATTTTATCTACATTAAATTTACTCTTTCCTTCGATATACTCCAGAGAAGGGGGATCTCGACGAATAAAGGTACTTTCACGATTTTTCGCTAGTTCTTTCATTCTTTTTAGTTTAAAAAGGCGGAACTCGTTTTTTTCTAAACAATAAGCTTGTAGATACCATTGTCTTCCTTTGAGAATGAGTGTATGTGGCTCAACTGTGCGCTCGGAAACGTTACCTTCTGCATTCGAATACGTGAAGTTAACCAATACACAAGTATCTAATGCTTCGTTTAATAATTGTAATTTCGGTCGGAGATGTTCCATACCATCCCATGCTGAATAATCGATTAGGACGCTATTTGTCTTATGGTGGAATTCTTCTGCGTGTGTTGGCAGTATGACACTATTAATTTTTTCTACTAGTTGTTGATTTTGCTCTTTGCCATATGAAGTTGAGATGCTACGGAGAGCGGTAACGATAGCAGCAAACTCGTCATTTGTTAGCAGATTTCGATCTAAGCGGTACCCTTCTGCCAAACCAATGCCACCGTTTGTTCCTTGATAGGTGACGATCGGGATACCAGCAGCATTAATTGCGTCAATATCTCGGTATATCGTCCGAATCGATACCTCAAACCGCTCAGCCAAATCCTTAGCCGGCATCATACGACGGTTCAGTAATAGAATAATGATGGATAATAGCCTTTCTAGTTTCAAAATATATAACCTCCACTTCTTTTGTATATATATCATATTTTACCATATTACTCCTAAGCCTCGTCCCGACATAGTCGTGGGACAGTGATCTTGTTTCCTGTGTCTGGTTAGATGAACTGAGTTTAGTCAATGCTAGAACAGGGAACGAAAAAAAGTACTAGCTTCTGTAGGAATTGCAAAGCAATATGAAGTTAGCTTTCAGCAATAAGAACGTATAACGTAATAATTATTTTCAGGAGGAATAATAATGGCTAAAAAAGTATTGATGATAGTAACAAATCATACAACAATTACAGAGGATCATAAAACTGGACTGTGGTTGGAAGAATTTGCGGTCCCATATTTACTATTTAAAGATAAAGGATATGACGTTAAAGTAACAAGCATATCTGGAGGCGAAGTAGCGCTAGACCCAAACAGTATAGAAGATAAACCCGAGTGGAAAGAAGCAGAAAAAAAGTTAGAAAATACATTAAAGCTGTCATTAGATGATGTGAAAGGTTTTGATGCTGTATTTCTACCAGGTGGTCATGGGACAATGTTTGATTTCCCTAATAATGAAACACTTCTATCGGTTTTACAACAGTTTGCAGAAGAAGATAAAATTATTGGTTCTGTCTGTCATGGTCCTGCTGGATTAGTGAATGTAACATACAAAGACGGCACACCTTTAGTAAAAGGAAAGAAAGTTTCCGCCTTTACTGATGAGGAGGAAAAGGAAATGCAAATGGATAAAATGATGCCTTTCCTATTAGAGACTGAGTTACGTAAAAAAGGAGCGGACTTTGTTAAAGTGGAAAATTGGGCAGTCCATTCTATTCGAGATGGCATTTTAGTAACAGGCCAAAATCCGCAATCAAGTGAAAGTACAGCATTAAAAGTAGTTGAAGCATTGGAAGTTTAAAAAGATTAATTTGCGGTACCTGGCCTTCAGTGCTTTGAAGCATTGGGCCCGGCGTTATTTTAGGGTATCCACCAGAAAACAAGTCTATCTAAAACCTGGAGATGAGGTAAAAGCAAGGGGACGGTTCTCCTGCTTCCTTCGGTTATCGAAATAACGTATAGATATAAAGGTGACTGCTTCCTAGTGCTTAAATGCATTGGGAGAAGTCACCTTTATTGCTAAATAACTAAAATTTATCGGGATTCTTAACCTTCGTTGAAACTACTTCTCCACATATCCCGCAAAAGGTAAACAGAAGTGGTGAGCCTAGTGTTTTTAGTATGTCATTACTGATTGGCCGCACCTTTGCATATACACTGTCTAATACTCCACTTTTCATAGAATCACTACCACATGAAGGACAAACTAGAATTTCATTTGACATAAGAAACTAACCTCCGAAATCTATAATGATAGCTTTACTCAATTTATTTCGATTTAAGCATCGGTTATAACTCCCTATGGCTGATAATCCATCCCCCTTCTAATCTATAGAATACATGGGTTCAAGTATTTTATAGATATATTGCACATTTCATATATTACCATATTATTACTAATTCCTGAGTCATTAAAAACTATAATATGAATTTTATTCTAAAAAACAGATTTTTGTCATTATATGTTAAAATTGAATTATAGAAAATAAAGAGTTTTTGTTTTTTATAGGAGGAACTGCTGGAATTGTCTTATCAGTATTTAGCATAGCAGTTTTACTTTTAATCTTATTCTTAAAAAGAAATATATTAATAAAAACTATTATGAAAATCTTAATTAATTTAATTCATACTCAATTATTGGAGATCATTATTAAATAAATGGGGATCTCATAAATTTATATTTAATTTGGAGTTGTATCTGTTATTGAACGAACACTAACGAGGCATAACCTAAAAAACATAGAGAAGGGAAGTAATAGAATTGAATGAAGGATGGTCAACAGTAAATCTATTTTAGCTTTGATATAGGGCATACTTTCTATTTTGATATCACTTATCACGGCTTTTGGTCTTATAACAGGAGTTATCGGAATTGTTGTTGGATTTTTAGGATTGCGAGAAGTAGAAATCTCTAATCAAAATGGAAAGGCTCTTGCAACCATTGGTATGTCGCTGTGTGTTGTTGGGACTCTTTTACCTGCTGTGTTTATAATATAAAATTTTTGTTTAATCAACAAATCGGGCACGATATTTGAATAAAGAAGATTGAACGGAAAGGAATACACAAAAAAAGGAGGTATAAAAGATGGACTTATTACTCTGGATAACTATTGGTTTCGTAATAACCGGTTTTGTTGCTCTCGTTTCTATGAAAAGAGGGATGGAAAGAAAGGTCGCTTTTATAAAAGCGAATACAGAAAGCGAGGAAAGTTCAACAAAAGCTAGATTTGTAATTAGGTGGATAGTGAGTACCACTGCATGGGGAATAGTGAGTATGATTCTTGTTGTTTGGTGGTTTCATAAAAACTTTGGATAACTGTTGGTTTCGAATACACTTTGTATCTTTTCATATATTTGTAAAACAGTCGTTGTGATCAAAAAGAATACTGCTAGCTATCGTAATCAGGACACTTCAATTAACATTTTACTTCTCTAAGAAAAAGAGTATAAATATCTTTATAGGATGGGGCAACAACCACTAAATAAGCAAGGAGGGTTAAAAAAATGAAACAATTGGGGACGCTATACTTTTTCTGTGGAAAAATGGGGGCAGGAAAATCAACTAATTCAAAACAATTGGCGATAGATAAACATGCGGTGCTGTTGTCTGAGGATGAATGGCTTTCATCTCTTTACCCAAATCAGATCGCATCATTTGAGGACTATCTTAAATTCTCAGCGCAGCTCAAGCCGTTGGTGAAAAAGCATGTTCAAAACATATTGAGTGTCGGTACAGATGTAGTGATGGATTTTCCAGCTAACACTCAAAAACTGCGAAAATGGTTTTTGGATATGGCGTCAGAGATCAATGTAAACCATCAACTAATTTTCCTTAATCTAACTAACGAGCAATGCTTACGTCAAATTGCACAAAGGCGTAACGAACAACCAGAAAGAGCAGCTTTTGACACGGAAACGGTGTTTATTCATGTCACTAAATTTTTTGAAGCACCAGAAGCATCCGAGGGTTTAAATATTTTAGAGTTTAGTGGCAATGAATAACAAGGAGTTCAACACAACGTTATAGAACAAGAAATAAGCATTTTTGGGTGACTTACCTATTGTACAATAATGAGGAGGAATTTATTATGGGGAAAGTTTATTCAGCAATACTTCCAGAACACGAGGAATTTATAAGAAAACAACGTATTTTTTTTGTTGGTTCAGCACCTCTGACAGCTGAGGGTCATGTTAATATTTCACCAAAGGGTCATGATGTATTAAGAATATTTCCCCAAAATGAAGTAGCTTATTTAGATTTAACTGGTAGTGGGAATGAAACAAGCGCACATTTAAAAGAGAACGGCAGAATTACTTTTATGTTCTTAGCTTTTGAAGGGCCACCTATGATTTTAAGGCTTTATGGTAGTGGTAGTGTAATATTACCTGGTACGCCAGAATGGACAAATATGTCTAAACATTTTGACTTACTTCCTGGTGCCCGACAAATTATTCATGCAAAGATTGATACAGTAAAAACATCATGTGGATTTAGTGTACCTTTCTACTCATACGAAGGCGAACGAGATACTCTTCAACAATGGTCTGCCAATAAAAGTGAACAAGACTTAGAAGAATATCGTAAAAAGAAAAACTCTATAAGTATGGATGGGATAGTTACACCGATTGGAGAAGCTTTAGATAATGTTAACTAATCCTTGTTTCACAAACGAGTAGTGTTTCTTTAATAAGAGACGCTATTTTTTTCGTTCAATTAAAAGGGGTATAATGTTATAGTTAAAATGATAAATTTGCAGATTTTATGCAGAATAACCTGAACAAGTATTAGTAGATGAAGTGTGGTTATCAATAATCAATGCGATAAACAGTTTTTAAAAAGGAGTTGTGTTAAATGAGTAAAAATAAAAGTACAGAAATAAAACGCTCTTCAAAAGCAGAAAACATTCTAACTCAGATAAATAGTAAAACTAAGCTAGGCGAATTACGAAAAATCGCGAAGGACATAAAAAAAGATCACGAACTAGCTATGGAACTTTGGTCAACCGAAGAGTTTTTGCCCAGACTATTAGCAATCTTAATTATGGACAAAAACCTTCTTTCTCGAGATGTGCTAAATGAGCTCGATAAGGATATGCAGACTCACACTTTTGAAGAGCGAAATAATTTAATGGATTGGTTAATGGCTAATCAGCTCACCAAAGACAAGAGGAAAATTGCATTAATGGAGTCATGGCAAAATAGTCCTTCTGCTCTTCAAAGGCGAGTTTTCTGGTATTATCAAGGACGATTGAGATGGAGTGGACAAACACCGCCTGATAACACCGCAGAGTTGCTAGCTGTATTAGAAGCTAATATTAAGCAGGAAGAACCGGAAGTTCAATGGGCTATGAATTTCACCGCAGGGTGGATTGGCGTTTATGATGAAAAGAATCGTGCACGTTGCATGAAACTTGGTGAGAAAACGGGTCTTTACAAAGATGACAAAGTATCAAAAGGTTGTACTCCCAACTATTTACCGGAGTTCATTACGATTGAAGTTAATAAACGAAATAATAAGTAGTTACCTCCGAAAAATTTATTAAGGTTTGATGCAAAAAATTAAGGAATTCAAAGCCCCAATATGAAAATAGTTATTATCGATATAACATATTCAAGAGGGGCTGAATTCAATCAAGAAGGATAAGCTATCTAAAACAGCAGGGCTCCCTTATCAAATGACATACCCCGCACGCAGTATCGCATAATTGAAAATTTATTTAATTCCAGAAGCCGATCTTGAAACGTACAGGGCAGAACGTCCAACTAGTTATCTATTTGTATTATTCTTAGATTTCTTATATCTAATATAAAATAAATTTAATAAATAGCTTATTAGAATACCTGTTAGTATACCCAGGATAAGAGCAACAGAAAGTCTCCCTTGAACCATGTTCCATAATAGTATGCCACAGCCAGCCCCTATTGCACCATGCACAGCTCTCCACTTTGATTGGTTAAACTTTGACATATCGAAAACACCTTCTCCTGTTTGTAAGTTTTTTTAATTTTATTTCATTTTACTTTATCTGAATGTAACATTATAGAGAGAATATTTCTATTTATTAAAAAATTGAGGTTTTACAATCTTTTACGGCATGAAAAAAGCGGAAAATAAGCGAGGAGAAGAGAGCTTTACCGTAAATAGTTTTTTAATAATTGGTTATATATTCCTTCAATTAAACAATTATTTGGAAATTATGTTAAACTCCAGGGGAGGATTACACAAAGAAACTTATTTGGGTTGTATTCGTAATTTAAAATTAGGTATACGTTCAGTAGGTGAATATTTTAGTAAGGGGGAGCATTGATGAGACTAACCATTCAAGTAATTGTAATGATATTTTTTAGTTTTTTTATATCAATAAATACATTAGCACAATCTCCACAAGAAATTGAATTGTCAAATGGAGAGCTAGTAAATGTATTCTTTGAGCAACGCTCTAATGGTTACAGGTACGAAGTTGAATTTGAAAACGGTCATACATATTTTAATGAAAAATCAGGAAATATTGGGAGTGGTGGTGGATCAGCAAAATTAACAAGCGAAGAGATGACTTTGGCAGAAGAGGCTATTGATAAATTTGAGCAAATGAATGGAGCTGCAACTAGATCTAATAATAATTCATCAAGTATTTTATTCGGTGTTGTAATCATTTTATTTGGTTTATTAGGGGCGATATTCCCGCAAGCAGCTTGGTATCTAGAAATTGGTTGGAAACTACGTGATGCTGAGCCTAGTGATCTTGCATTAATTGCAAATCGGGTTGGTGGTATCTTAGCTTCGATAGTTGGATTACTTATTATATTTAGTTAATAAGATAACTACTAAGCTATTAAGTAATGTTTTTTCGATAAAGAGTGGCTTTTGTGCAAAATACAGATGATGATTAGACTGTTTTTTTATATAAAAATGGGGTTTGGGAAAGGGTTATATAAATAAATTCTTTGGCTTTCTGTTATTTTTATAGTTCTAGTATTATTGTTAATTCCAGACTTGACTCCCGAGCATTTACAAACAAGTATGTACGCGTATTCTTTTCGTTTTTCGTTTCATATTTTAAAAATTATCAAATAAAGCAGTAGATTAAACGAGTTTAGGGGGAAGGGAGAATTGTACCGAGTCCTGAAAGTCAGTGACAGTTTACCTGTCACTGTGTCCCGTCCAGAAATATGTTGAGACATTCAACAAAAAAATTCGAAATAACTAACCTATTAAGATTTAAATAATATTAAGAGTGATTGCATTGGGAAATCCAATTTGGTTATTTGTGATTGCTGCATACTTAGCGGTTATTGGAATGTTTATTGTTTATAAAAAATTAGTAGAGTCATTCGAGAAACGAGTTCTAGATAAAGAAAAAGTCACTCAAGATAATTTTCAAAAAGAAGTATCGCGTTTTTTATTAAAGTACCAATAATAGAAATTGTTCCTATACTACTTATTGTTTTTGGGTTTCTTCAGCTAGACGAAGTTCAAGGGACGGGACAAATTAGTGATGTGGTGATTTCTTTTGGATTAGTAATGGGTGTTTTATTGTTCACTGTAGTTAGGGTGATTTCCATGAGGAGGCTTATTGCTTCGATCCCTGACATTTATAATCAATCAAAAAATTACTTAAATACAATCTCTATTGGCGGCCTTGCCGATTATCGCTTTTGTGGGAATGATTTTATTTGTATCGTAAAGAAGGGAGGACAGAGGAGCAGGTACCTTGTTCCTCTGCCTCCATCCGCAAGGGATGTTTCTTTTCACCCAAAAACCCGAATATTCAATCAGTATTGCATGATTTATTTTTTTGCTTTAATCAATTTGTTATGGTCCACAATTCTACCGTTTATGACTACGGACGGTAAAAGTTGAATCGAATAAAGATCAACTTTCTCAGCAAATTCATTGTTTTCTCCTTCATGGTATATCATCATTTCACATTCTGAACATGCTGTTGCTTTTACTTCTTCAATTAAGAGGTAATCCGAATTAAGGTTTTGTGTAAACACTTCAATCTTCGCGGCCATCCTCATGATCTCCTTTCGTTATGGATTCTATGACGGGACATTGATCTTTGAGTAGAGGTGAAGGAGTATTAGATTTGAGTAAGACCTTCTTCAATAAGTGCTTTTGAAGCTGCAGTTGAGTTATTTTTTCTTCAATTTTTTTGATTTTTTCCTCACCTAATGCAAACATACTGGATGTCTCAATTTCTTCGGATGAATAATAAATCGCAAAGATTTGACGGATTTCTTCTAGTGTCCACCCTAAAGCTTTTGCTGATTTTATAAAACGGATATCTTCAATAGTCTTTCGTGTGAAAATTCTGTATCCTGATTGAGTTCTTGTAGCCTTAGGAATAAGACCCCGTTTCTCGTAGTATCTTACGGTCTCAATGCTCACCTGTGATAATTGAGCGATCTTACCAATAGTGAGGCCATCCATTGTCCTTCCTCCTTTTCTCAAGATTCTCCCTACATATATTATCAACCCTGATCCATACTTCAGGGTCAAATATTAATTAGGGGAATTTACAAACAGTGCTAGGCACTTTTCGTATAATAAAACTACCGATTGATATAAAGTTTGGATAATTTTAGATTAAAAAAGGATTATTCATCATAAATATAGAAATTAACGATAAACCAAAACATTTAGGAGGGGAAGGAATGATTCATAAAGTTGGTCAAATTATGTTGTATGTAAATAACCAAGATGAGGCAGTGAAATTCTGGACAGAAAAAGTAGGGTTTAGTGTCATTTCTGAAGAAGATAATCAGCATGGAATGAGATGGATTGAAATAGCCCCAACAAAAGAAGCTGAGACAAGTATCATTCTGCACAATAAAGAATTCGTTGCTAAAATGAACCCTAAATTAAATCTTGGTACACCTTCTTTAATGTTGTTTACGGAAAATCTTGAAAAGCTATTTAATGATTTACAAAGCAATAATATCACAGTCGGAGAGATTGTAAATATGCCTTCTGGTAGAGTATTTAACTTTGCCGATAATGAAGAAAATTACTTTGCTGTAATGGAAAAGAAATAAATTTCTAATAAATGGGTTGGTAAATAGGGTCTACTGAATAACTTAGGTATTTACAAAGGTGATCCATTTTTTATAAAAGTTGGATGCCTCTTTCATGGCTTCGCTTTCCGCGATGAAAGAGGCATCCTTAGTGTTTAAAGCTGGCCAAACTCTTTAAAGTGCAAGGTTTATGGGCCATATTGCGTTCATTCCTTTGCACGTAACTATGATAAAATAGGTGGAAACCACTTTCACGTTCAGTATTCTCAGTTATTCAGTAGCCCCTAATTAATCATGAGTACAGTGCCTGTATTGTTCGTAAGAAAGGTTCCTCAGGCTCGGTAATTTTACAGGAGTCGCCACATTATTTCCTCAAATATTTAGAAAATGAAAAGAAAACCGTACTTGAGCACTTATCTCAAGTACGGTTTTCTTTCATTATTATCTACTTGCCTTCTTCATTATCATTCTGCTTCTGCAAGTATTCTTTGCGCTTTCGCTGCCGGTAGCCATATGTTCCTTTCAGAACAGTTTCCTCATCCTCCAGTCCAGCACCGATTGCACCGATGACAGTTGCAATACTGGTAATGAGCCAGGAGAGGTAAATATAATAGCCTAAATCGGCTTCGCGTCCGATACCTGTATCTGATTCAAGCAGATCCGGAGGAATAAACAGAAATACAGCCACGAGAAAGCAGATAAGTAGCACAAAATAATAGACGATAACACCAAGCCCTATAGTAATAAGCGTAGAGAAGTTATGGAGGCGGACAAGTGGCGCTTTATCAGGAGCCTCCTTCTTTGTTTCCCATAAATTGTGGGCAAGAATGATCCAGGTCGTCATGGCAAAGTATGACACCACCATAAGAGTGGCTGCCCGCTCTAGCTCATAAGCATCTGCGAGTAACCAAACCGTTGGAAAAATGAGTGCGTAAGCTCCTGTTGCAAACGCGATCGCTACAACGCTTTTAAACGTTCTGATGACTTTCAAAGGGTTGTTAGCACGAACCATTCCGGTTCCGACACGGAAATAACCGTTTATTTTAGGTCGCGCAATGTAACGGACTGGTGTATCATCATCGTCAGTTACTACACGGTCGATCGGAAGGATTTTTTTTTGCGGTCCGCGCTTAATTAATTCACGAGAATCTGTATTATGCAACACTTTTTTCTTAGTTTTTGGTAGATTATTAATCCTTTCTTGTACATCATCCCGTGCATCTTCGTTTTTACCGTGATGCATCTCACTAATGAGCTGCAGTGTTGAAGATCTCACTCTGCGGTATAGGGGAAAGATACCTAGAGCCGGAAAAGAAATCTGTGCCAAGGCTTTATTATCATCCACTTCAGCCACAAGAAATTCCCCGTTTTTGAACAATGGAATATCTGTAATGGCCACAGTGTAGTCCCAGTTGTTTTCGAGGGCGATTTTTCTCGCATGCTTCATCGTCTCGTAAGCATCTTCTTCTGCGCCTACGAACGAGTCAACGACGACTTCGACTTTCCATGTATAGTTGTCATCCACATAGTCTCTCAACCGTTCAGACAGGTCTGAAGCAAGCTTGTCCGATATATCAGAAGCGGTCTCTGGTGCCGGCACAATACCAATAGAAAGAGTCTCCTTTGACGGATGATTGGATTCACTATCTGGCATCGATTCCTTCTCTTCCAGTTTCCGTTCTTCAGGCGATTTATGTTCTTCTTCACTGGACTGATATTTTTTGTCGTTGTCCTGCATATAAACCCCACTTTCTTTTAGACAGATACTAATGACCACATATACCCTGTTGGATGAGAATTTAATCGTATTAATAGGGACACAGAAACATGTGAGTAAATTCTTACATAGAAAATTTTCCAGAATAACTGGGATTTCGAAAAGGGTTATGGATCGAATGAACAGATGTAACCGTCAAATTAACGACTCCTTCGTTCTATAATGTATGAAGGAGGGACAGAGGGGACCTGTGATCAGCCCCTTATTTTCCTTCGTAAGCCGCCTAAATAGTGCTAAGATATAATTTTTTCATATGACTTAAATGCTTCCTTCAAGCGTTTCATTTGCTCAGCTGTTTCATGTTCCATCATTCGTTCCATTTCTATCGGGACGATCTCCCAAGACACTCCAAACCTGTCCTTTAGCCAACCGCATTGTTCCGACTCTTGGACTGCGGACAAGTACAACCATGCCTGATCAATTTCAGAATGATTTTCACAATAAAGAATGAGAGATTGCATTCCGTTAAATCCGAATCCATGGTCTGCCTCTTTCGCTTTTCCACTGACCTCTCTGGTGAAGGCGTTATTTTAGGGTAACCACCAGAAAAACAAGTCTATCTAAAACCAGTAGATGAGGTAACAGTAGAAGTGGAAACTTAGGGAGTATAAACAAATAGATTTGTTTATGAGGAAAAATACAGTTAGAATACGAAAACACCTTCCTCAAGAGTAAACTGCCACATTTTATGGCAGAGAGAGCTGATGTTCCAAAACCGAAGACTAACTCATAATTGTCTGATTTTCTATGATCAATCCAATTATTCCAGTAACTTCACCGACACCAATTTCAACCGAACTAGCAAAATCAAAGGAACTCATATTTTCCCGTCTTGTTTCGTCATCGGAAAAAAAGCTTATTTTGAATCACGATATTGGGTGATTTCTGATGATACAATTTGAACACATTGTCATGACTTTAAATTACATTGTAGGTACGTTACATAGATATTAAATATGATAATGATTTTATTGTAAAAAAGCAGATTTTTGTTAATATATGTTAAAATTGAATTACATAAAATAAAGACTTTGTGAATAGATGTACTTAAAGTATTGGGGAGTTTAGCATGATTTATATTAGTTATTAATTTGTTTGTTTAAGAATATTTTTAGTACACCATAAAATAAATAAGATGGGTATTAATGACAAATATTGGTGAGTCACTTACAAACATAATAAACACAGTGCTTGATGATGAACCCAAAAGCGCTTTACATGTTGGTGAAGTAATTAGTTACTGCCATTTCTTTTTGTCGAGTAGCCCTAAGCCAATCTATACGAACAGATATAGGAAAACTATGGTTTGAATTTTTGAATAGGAAAGTTAAATTTAGAAAGACGAGCTATCGTAAACTCGTCTTTATTTCATGGCAAAATTATTTGTTATCCACTCTTAAAATATTCTTTTATTTTTTTGCATACTGTTCGACAAGAAACTTCATTAAACTACCTGGCTCTTCCCTATTAAACTCCGATTTGTCTTTGAATACCATTCCATACGGGCTCTCTGGAGTGTAATAATCCCACTGCGGCAGATCCTCGCCTGTAGAATCTTTTCCGTTCGGATTTCCAGAACGAATGAAGTTGGCCCAGTAGTTGCACATTTGGCGAGCAAGATCATAATGCTGACCGACAAATGGTCTCCAGCATTTGGCCAGTGTCTCAAAAAAGAACCAGAGATCCACCGAGTGAAAAGTTCCTGGATTATCATACCCCGGTATTTCTGCATCAAAATTATAATAGTACAGTAACATATTAGCACCGGTATCTGCATTTGCCTGTGCGGCAACGCGAATTGCATATTCGATGTTGCTTACGGAAGCCTTCTTCAATGCTTCATCCAAGTCTTGTTCCGAATGCGCTTGACAAAGCTCAAGAAACTCTTCTGCCTTATCACCGAACATATCAACTGCCATTTTACGGAATTCGTCAAATGTCTTGACATCTGGAACACTGAAAAACTCGGAAGAAGTATGGCCAAAAAGCACTGGCACCATCCATCGCTTGTTTTCAAGAAATAACTCATATGCATCCCCTACGCAAAACCTACCATCAATTACTGTATCCCAGTGCATCCAGGTTTTCCTGTATTCCAATGACTTGTCACGGATATATTCCGCATCCAGCCTGCGCGCTTCCGCAAGGGAAGAAACGCCAAGAAATTTAAAAAATTCAACTCCGTCGCGTTCGGCTTCTTCTAGGTTGTCCTTGACTTCAGGCATCAAATTTTCGGGATAAAGCTCGGTCATCATTCCGCTTTGAATGATCGCCTTCTGAAAAAGGTCTTCATTCTGAGGCGAAGTGAGTTGGCTTAATACGCTATAACCACCGGCAGACTGTCCGCCAATGGTTATATTTTCGGGATCACCACCAAAAGCCGCAATATTTCGTTTGACCCATTGTGTGCTAGCCTGTTGATCAAGATTGCCGAAGTTGGCAGGAGCATCAGGCGCTTCCGCCGTAATTTCAGGATGGCATAAAAATCCGAACACATTCAGTCGGTAGTTAATAGTTACCACAACGATGCCACGACGAGCGATACGCTCGCCGTCAAACTCCATCTCCGCACTATTGCCGACCTGCATTCCTCCCCCGAAATACCATACATACACCGGCAGTTTTTCATCTATACTACGTGCCGGCGTCCATACATTCAGATAAAGACAGTCTTCGTCCATCGCTATGTCCGCATCCACGTTCCATTCCTTTGTATAGATATCCTGTTCATTAACCCCAATTTTATCCTGCATAGAGACCGGAGCGAATTCAAACGCTTTCAATATGCCATCCCAATCGTAAGCAGGCATTGGTGCACGCCAACGGTTTTCACCATTGGAAGGGGCTGCGAATGGAATGCCCTTAAAACTAGTGACGCGCGGATCAGCTGCAGGTAGCCCACGAACGATGCCGTTTTCTACAGTAACATCTCTCAACATTCATAATTCCACCTTTCATTATTGTTCACGGGCTTTATCACTTCAAGATGATTGAAGCTATTGCCCTTTTCCATATCATCGGTGTAAATATCCACATGCACAGTAAGAGAAGAACTGATTATCGCCAATGCTGTAGGTCAGATTTCTGAAGAAGAGTTTGACAAGAAATTAATGGAACTCATTAATAATGACTAAAAATGCCAAATTCCAGGTTAACCCTTAATGTTTTGAAGGTACTACTATTTATAAAAACAAAAACAGGTATTCATGATCAACTCCCAATAATAATTTACTTAATAGTTTTATACTTCTACACATACACCACTATTCCCTGCACAATAACGCTTAAAGCAAATTTCTTTCGTTTGGGAAAATTCGATTCCATGCTCAGCAAAGAAACAGTTATCTTTTTCTCAATTATCACATCCCCCCCCACACATATCTATCAAACTCCGTCTCAATGTCGCAGATTCTAACCTTGTTAAAACATAGGAAGATTTTGATGTGATTTCCCACTATTAAAGAGAAAGCCTTGGATATTTATGTTAAATTAAATGGAAAGATTAAAGATACACTTAAACAAACGGGTAAGCATTTCTGCAATAACTGCAGGAATGCTATTTCTTTATTTTCGGATCAATTAAAAGGGAAATAATGTTATTATTATTCAAAAGCAATGTTATTTTAACCACCGAACAGCAAAAGAGTTAAAGATCAGGATGATATCTATCAGGGTCGCGTTGTAAAGCAATATCAACCGATTAACAGTATTGAAGCTTCGAAGCATTGCTAAACAGTTCAGCAGTTCAATAATCTTTGAGGATTTATATGAAAAAATCATTTAAATGAGGGAGATAATATGGAGAAAATAATAAAGCTGGTAGTGGCAACAGAAGAGGATATTGAAGCAATTAAAGATTTAATGGTTATTGTTGAGCAAAATGAAAGGAATAGATGGTACAAAGACGGCTCTAAACCTGACATTCCGGGGGTTAATTCTGTTGAAATGCAAAAATATCATTTGTGGGATCATTCCTATTATAAAATTTTGCTGGAAGGACAACTCGCAGGTGTAATCTTGATATCACACCCTGGCAGAGAACATGCGCGAATTGATCGATTATATATTGATCCTGCATTTCAAGATAAAGGCATCGGATCGGTAGTGATTTCACAAATAGAGGATCTGCATCCGCAAGTCACGCACTGGACACTGGATACGATCCAAAGAAGTCCTAGAAATCATCATTTTTACGAGAAAATGGGTTACAAGCTCACAGGACAGGACGAGTATGAGAGGTATTACTTGAAAGTGAAGGATACCAGAAGCAATAAGAGTAATGAGAATGATTATACATTTGATAAGGATATTAGTAAACATAACTTCCGTAACTGCAACATGCAGCATGTTGATATTTATAACGTAAACATGCAAAACGCAAGATTTACTAACATGAATATTGGACACGGTGTTTATCAGAACTCATATTTAGCTCATAGTCGTTTTACAAATACAAATCTGATTGGGTCCATATTCGGAGATTCTAATATGAACGATACGGTGATTTGTCACGTATCGATGGCAGGTACTCATTTACATGACATTAATCTTGGAACACCAGAAAAAAAGCCGTGGTTAATAGAAAGATGCGAAATGAAGGGCAGTACTATTATTGACTCAAACTTGCAAGATGTGTCCATCTACAATTGCAGTTTGGAGGGAATGACAATTGATGGGATATCTGTTCAGGATTTAATGGAGGTATATAAAAAACATAAAATGTGAGTATAAATATAGAGTGAGAAGAAACCTCGAAGGGTACGAAAAAGCTCTGCAAATTGCAAAGTTACTAGTAGCTTTGTGAAGGATTGTACTTAAGCTATTGGATGCGATATTGACCGTGAAGGAAGCAATATCTTTCAAAGCACGTTCTTTCCAACCGGAGTGAAAGGAAAAAAGGTCGACCGTTTATGGATCAACTCTTTAGAAAAAGAAGTAGAAGGTGTCACGGGTCGGATCTCGATTCGCTTTCAAGGATATAGTTATGAAAAAATTAGTCAATTATCTTTTGCTCTTGATGTTACAACTTCAAGAGCAACGGCTCTACTGCTGGATGCGAGTATTCATAACTCTAATTTCATTGACCGATATTTAAGAACATTCGTTCATACAACGCTTGATCCAAGGAGAATGAAGGAATTGAAGAAAATCATGATGTTTATTAATGACAACAATCCATATGAAGAAAAGCTTACCTGGGGTGCATTGATCCTATCTTTATATGAAGACTTGAAAGAGGAAACAGATAACTATACTTAAAAAATTAGCAAATGGATAGATCAAAATAAAAAAGAATAATGGAATAGGGTGATTTAAAATAAATTTTCATATTATTAAAAAATACAAGGAAAAGTTCTGTATTGATATGCAGAACTTTTTCTTATGGCAATCGTAAGATTGTTGACCATTTAGGATCTTTAAAAGTGAAATTAAATTGGTAAATTTATGTTAACATGATAATAGAAAATACGAGAATTTGTAAAACATTTCACTTAACCTAAAGGGTAGGATAGTAAAAATAGGATTATCATAAAATGTTAAATACGAGTATAGGTGGGGTATTTTATGAATGAGTATGGTGTAGAGCCTGTTTTTTGGTTGAAGTTAGTATTATTGATAGCTTTTATTTTATTATTGTTGGTTTCTTTTAATATAATAATGAGAAAATGGTGGAATGTGGAGAGGAAGAAATTCTTTTCCGATAACCACGTTAATGAGAAACATACAAAGATTGATATGACAATTAGAATTACTGGAATGGTCAGTATTTTGTTAGGATCTGTTATAAACATTACGATAGACCCAACAAATTTGTATTGGTTTTTAAAACCGTGGTTTATACTATTTATCTTTATTGTTGCTTCACAAATAGTTACAGCTATTATGGAACGGAAATATGCACAAAATCCTAATGCCTATAAAGTAACAATTAGTGAAATAATATTTGGTTCTTTAATGTTGTTTACATTATACAAGATAGATCCTTTTGGATTATTATAAGTTACCAAGAAGAGTCTTTATTAAACAAACAGAGAAGCGATAGTGGAAGAACCGTCCCCGTCTGTGAAGGCGGTATTGGGGAGGATGCATCAATAAGTAATAGAAAAAGATATAGTTTATTTATACGGAGGAAACCATATGAATTTATCTATTTTAAATACTTTTACAGACCAAGCCTTTAAAGGCAACCCCGCTGCTGTTTGTATGTTAAGAGAGAAAAAAGACAGTAGTTGGATGCAGAGTATTGCAAAGGAAATGAATTTACCAGTCACAGCTTTTATAAATCAGTTCAAAAATGATTACTATTTACGGTGGTTTACACCTTCTATGGAAATACCAATTTGCGGACATGGAACACTTGCAAGTTCGTTCTTTTTATGGGAAAAAGGTTACGTGAAAAAAGAAAAAAACATTGCTTTTCACACAAAAAGTGGAGTACTCAAATCACAGCTTATAGATAATTGGGTTAAATTAGAGTTTCCTTCTATTCTTGAGGAGAAGATAATTGCTCCTGATTTGCTAATTAATGCTTTAGGTGTTGAGCCAACTTATGTTGGGAAAAACCAATTCGACTATTTAGTTGAATTAAAATCAGAAGATATTGTAAGAAATTTAATACCAAATATAAACTTGATTGCCCAATTACCAGTTCGTGGAGTTATTGTTACAAGTCATTCTAATTCAAATGATTTTGATTTTGTTTCACGTTTCTTTTCCCCAGCTCAAGGTCTTAATGAGGATTATGTAACTGGTTCAGCACATTGTTGTTTAGGTCCATATTGGAAGAGTAGGTTACAAAAAAGTGAGTTTACTGCATACCAAGCATCTGATAGAGGGGGAATAATAAAAGTTAAACTTATAGATGATAAAGTGCTACTATCAGGAAAAGCAGTAATAGTTTTTGAAGGTAACTAACCATTTAAAATGAGTTGTTCTGTTCAACAATAGAAGTAGCCATACTTCAAGAAGCTGTCATAGCTGTTATGAAGCTAAAGGGGAGAATACTTAAATAACTAAATATGTATTTTTTGTTATAACCTATTAGAGGAGTTGTTTATATATTAAGTATACCTTTTTATGAAATGTGATAATAAAAATTGATACTATGTCAAGAAAATGGACACAGCGAATAGGGAGATTTCAGTCAAACCCTACCGCGCTTTGCTTGCTGTCCTCTCTGTAAGAAGTAAGGGACGTAACCCTTACTCTTACAGAGAGGGTAATATCCTTCTATACAGCTTTGAAATACTGCTTTTCATAAGCCATTGGAGACATATAATTATTGGTTGAATGGATTCGCTTGTAATTGTAAAAGCTCACAAGATATTCAAAGATGCTTCTTTTCGCTTGATTTCTAGTCTTATAGTTTTCATGGAAAATTAACTCACGTTTGATCACACCATGAAAGGACTCTATGCATGCGTTGTCGTAACAGTTACCCTTTCTACTCATGCTTGATGTCACGTCATTTTCACGTAATAATGCTTGATAATCGTTGGAGGCATATTGGCTTCCACGATCGGAATGGTGGATAAGACCAGGTGCTGGTGGCTGTGTAATCATCGCTCGTTTTAGAGCTGTTATAACAAGTTCCTTCGTCATCCGTCCATCCATTTCCCAGCCTATAATACGCCTTGAATAAAGGTCCATAACCGATGCTAAGTACAGCCAACCTTCGCTCGTCCATATATACGTAATATCAGCTACCCACACTTGTCCTGGGCGTTCTACGGTGAACTGTTGGTTTAATAGATTTGGATAGATCGGTAGATTATGTTTCGAGTTGGTTGTTGCTTTGTACTTTTTAACCGTTTTTGAACGGATGCCACTTTCCTTCATAATCCGTGTCACTGTTTTCTGAGAAATCCTGACCCCAGCGCCCTGCAACACTTTTGTGATCTTCGGGCTTCCATATGTGTTCCTTGACTCTAAATGGATTCTCTTAATGCGTGCGGTTACCTTTTCTCGCTTCTTTTTTTGGCTACTCTTTGGACGCTTTAACCAAGCGTAGTAGCCACTTTTTGAAACACCTAATACCTGGCACATCTTCGCTACACGGTGATCGTGTCGGTGCTGTTTGATGAAGTCATAAATTACTTCTGGTCTTTGGCGAAGATGCCCATAGCCTTTTTTAAGATCGCATTTTCCTCTTCTAGATCTCGAATACGTTTCTTAAAATCTCGTTCAGCTTTGTCTTCGGCATGTACATTCCCACTGCCTACAAAAGCTGCTTCTTTACCGATATCATATTTCTTTATCCAGTTGTGCAGCGTTTGTTCTGCCAGGTCTAATTCTCTAGCGACTTCAGCTATTCTTTTCCCGTCCTCCTTTACCATACGGACTGCTTGGACTTTAAATTCCTTATCATACGTTTTTCTCATATTGGACACTCCCGTTAAATTGTTAGATATCATTATACTAGAATTTCTCCCAATTTACCGTGTCCACTATTTAGGCTAACATCAATTCGATTTGATGATAGTGATTATATTAATTCATCATATGTAGATGCAACTAATATTATTATGGGGGAATCGATAGAAGAACTGGAGGATGACTACTTCATTATTTCTAAAATGGGAAGTGCAGAAATGGAGTTTTAGCACCTATTATAAAGCTCAAGAGGAGGGATAAGGGATCTCTGCCCCTGTCATACCCTCTTTTACCATTCAAAACCATAACCGATAGGGAACCAATTTTTTGGCCATTCAGTGTAATAAGAGTAATGTTCAATTACTTCGTCAATACAAAAAAGATTACTTTTTGTTGCTTTACTTGTCCTTCCGCCTGAGTAATGACCTTTTACCTCAGCTGTAGCTTGTCTAAACTTAGTTGAATTTATTGACGTTGCTAATGAGATTTCCTTGGGACACAGGGACCTGCCCCTATAGAGCCATTATTTCCTTAAAGAGAGAGAAGTAGCAATTGATGAAAGCCCTATTACAATAGCTAACGGAATAGCCCGAGCAGCAAATGGCTCCGCTATATAATTTGATTGAAAAACAACTATAAGGCTAATTGATGAGATAATAAGTATAACAAGTGGTATCCACTTAGCTATTTGATCAATTATTTGTTCAATCATTTTGTATACCTACTTTCTATCGACTGAGTAGTGTTTTAAAGCTGGTTTTCCTACACTGCCATACGTGGTTTTCTCCACAAATACGCCATCCCAATTAGATCTACGTTCTTGAACAATTTTAACTTTATAACAACTAATCCTTGCCTTATTTGTAAATCTATTATTAATAATTACATATTTTTTTAATAATAGAATAGGTGAAAAGTTCTATTGTTATAAAATGAAATATTTTGATTATTGGTCACAAAGCTTATTGAAGCAGATTTGTAGTTATCATTTATTAAAAACATATCCCTTTAACATAATTGTTTAAAATTTTTCACATTTTACTTAATAGAGAATGTTCTTGTTAGTAATTGCTCTTCGGGGTACAGTTTCAACAATCTTTCGTAAAAATAAGTTAAGGAAACTTATTAGCCTAAGATACTTGGTAATGGGGAAAGTATAAAGTTCCGAAGGTGATGAAGTCGGGGAAAGTCTGTTCATTATCCAAACACTGGATCAAGGAGAAACGTGGGAAAAGATAAGTGTTGGAGGTCCTTTTCCTTCTTTACGCTTTAGAAAAGTTGATTTTGTAAATGAGGACTTTGGATATGTGATCGTCACCGGAGAAAGGAGCATGTCCTTCGAGGCTTCCTATGTTTTTGTCACTAAGGATGGTGGGCAACATTGGGAGGTAACGAATCATCCAGACACCATGAGTTTAATGGAGGACGGGGCTTTCGTACATGAATCCCAGGGTTTTCTCTCCTTTGGTGGATTTAATCCCCAAGCACCAGAACTCTATGTAACCCAGGATGGTGGCGAGTCATGGACTGAAGCAATCATTGATGTCCCAGAGGAGTTCATAGAAATATTTATTGTCGCTGAAATACCAGAAAAAGAAGAAGAATTATTGACTGTTTTACTTAATCAAGGTCCAAATGGTGATTATAAAGGTGGCGATTTGAAAGGGAAATTTATTTCTGAGGATGAGGGACAAACGTGGGAGTTTGTAATGGAGGTGGAGCCAAATGAAACAGAATAAAGGGGGAATCATTGTCGGAGTCTTTGAAAACCGCAGGGACGGTAAGATATTTCGCCTCGTGAAAAATGTATAATGTTCGTTTCATAAATAAGAACGGCGTTGTTTTCTATATGACAAGTCACTAAATGGCACTGGGATTAAAACAATGTCACCTTGTTTATGCATCAATCCATACCTCATCATCTATATCATTATCCCAAAAATCAATGCTACTTTCGCTCTCCTTTGTTAAATGTTCTGATAAACTTTTTTCTTTTTTTGTCTTTAAGTATTCAGCAAAGTTTAATATTTTATCGACTTCTTTCTCTGGAAATTCATCAATAATTTTTAGTAATCGTTCCTTTGCAGTATTCATGATGTTCATCGCCTCTCCCATGAATATTTTATCTAATTATACCATTTTAAAACACTTCAAACCATTGATGTTTACAGTCCTTGATCAACCGAGTGATTATTTCTTTACATGTAATTGCACTTTTAACTAAGCTTATAAAGCTGAAGGAGGTAGTCATCCACTAACTATCCAGAATAATTGTAATTTCGATAAGTGTTAGTGATCGTATTAAGTGGAGGAAGTGTCAAAGGAACAATACTTGGTTCTATCGACTAGGGTCAACCGAAGTAACCGCCCCTGGTTGTCCCTACTTTTTCCTCTTACGCCATATTGACGTTTCGAAGCTTTCCATTATCCTTTTCGATAGACCAGCAACTTGCTCTCGAAAAACGATTATAAAAAAGCATTACCAGAGATTGCTTCAGAAAATACATACAGAGATCTCCAGGACCTGAAATCGCAACTCCTTTAAATCCTCTCCAAAATCCAAAAGAAGACTAATTTCCTACTTCATCCGTCTATTTTCGTATTGAGAAACATGAAAAGGCTTGTGTTAACAAAGCTTTACCAGGAAAGAAAGTTTCTGGAACTTAAAATCCTGTACCTTCAAACGTATTAACCTTGTAGATATTGATTCCAAAGAGATGATAAATGAATTGCTGTTTAAGAGTTTGGTGGAGTTGTAGTGGTTAGTAATCCGTTAGGTCGTCTCAGAGCCTTTGGGGAAAATGGAGATGGAAGAGCAGAACATTGAAAGAGCATAATAAAACCCTTTGAATCTGGATGTTTGTCAGGTTCTGAGGTGTTTTTGGTTTTTGGAACAGGTGGGGAGTGATGTTCGGAACAATGCTCAAAGTTTTTTGATACAAGATTTATCGTAGTTAAGGTTTTTTAATAGAGGAAGATGCGATGGGTATTCGAGCCTCAAAACCATAGGGACGTTTGCATCTAGATAGAGATGGATAATAATTGAAGATATATATTGTTATTAAAACCATAATATGGAATAATAAAAGAGAGTCACTATCATTTCCTAATTGAAAAAGGGAAGACATTGAAACACAACTAATTCTATTAATATAAGTGTTTTTTGCTCGGTGTATCAAAGTTAAAATCGTCTGTCACCGATATAGCGGTGAAATGATCAAGAGTTAGCATCTGCAAATCACTTCATTTTGGTCCACAGCCAATACGCCAAAGAAGAAAGGAAATTCTATGGGACATAAAGTAGATTTATCAGAAGTGATAGACTTCTCCGATGAATTTAAATCAACATCTGAAGATATAACCGTCAGTCTTTTAAAAGTAGCGCAGAACATCGAAGACATTTGCAATATGAGTTCTTTTTCTGGGGAAACCGCAGATCAGGCAAAATATTATTTTAGTGATTTTCATCTGACGATGTTGACCACTTTTAACGGGGTGTTGCATGATCTCTATCAACATTTGAATCAACACATAGAAGATTTTCAATCAAAGGTAGATGAAAGTAGTAAAACGATAATCAATAGTGACGATGTGAGAGACACCATGGAGGATCTTCATGAACAAAATGAAGCTTTAGAAGTACTTCATAGTGAAGTGAGTAACATCATTCGTAGTGTTTCAGATATTAGCAGTGCAACGACGCCGTCCTTCCGTTTCGTTAAGGATGATCATGATATGGCGATAGACGTAGCCGAGAATGTCCTAGAAGATGTCCAATCATTCACAAGTGTAGGTCGACGTAGCTCGGCAGAAATAGAGAGCCTATTACAAGAGATCAGAACAACGTTAAATCATGCGAGGGCTGTAAGTGGCAGTGCTAGGTTTACAGATTACAAAGGAGGAGAAACCACTGTAGGATTGGCCGCACTTAAAGAGTATAATAAAACAATAGGAACGCCTGTGGAAGTAAATCAAGATATAATATTTTCGTAACGATGAAAATATTGAGCCAAGGGGGTGTAAGTCGTCTAAGTGTCAATCAAAGAAAGTTAGAGATAGACACTTGGTGGGATAAAACGGTTACCAATAGCGTTCGTCAAACGGAATATATTTGGAAATTGGGATCCGGAATATACAAAGCCAAAGCTAGCACTAACGGGAATGTTGAACAAAAGGTTATTTCAACAGTGACAGATTTTATACCTGGTGTTAGTAACGTGAAGGCCGGTTATGAAACTGTGTTTGGAGTTGAAATAATTACTGGACGTGAATTAGACTCCTGGGAACGCGCATTAGCTGGTGCTAGAATTATTACGGGACCCAAATCCACTAGAAATAACGAGAATGTTAATCATCCCAAAGAAACTTGGTGGGATAAAACGATTACCAATAGACTTCGCCAAGCCGAATTCATTTGGAAAGTAGGATCCGGGCTATACAAAGCCAAAGCTAGCAATAACAAGGATGTTGAACGAGAGATGACTTCAATAGCGGCTGATCTTGCACCTGGGATTAGTAACGTGAAGGCAGGCTATGAAACGGTGTTTGCATCTGATCCGATTACTGGGCGTGAACTAGAATCTTGGGAACGTGCATTAGCTGGTGCAGGGATTATTGGGGGACCATTAATCAAGGGCGTGAAACATGGTGGTAAACTTATTAAGGGTAGTGTTAAACCTGTTTCAAATATGAATGAGTTTTTTGATATGGAATTTGGAAAATCAATAAGTAAATCTTTATCAAAATCAAAAGTAAAGTACGATGGACAATCAATTTATAAGATAGAAAAGAAAACTGATAACTCATATCTGAAAAAGGGTTATGGAGTTTATCTTGACGCATTACACAAAGACCATTTAGAAGTAATAGATAAGACAGGGAATGTGAAATACGTTTTGAATTTAGATGGTACTTTGAACCCCGATAAGACTAAAAAAGCACTTGGACGAGTAGTTAAGGGGTGGAGATAATAGTGGAGGAATTTATATGGATAAAAAGTTAGAAGGAATATTAGACATACTAGATAAACTTAATTCAAGTACTAATTTTTTAAATAAAGAAGATTTAGATGAACAGTACGAGAACCTTGAGGATTTTAGGATGTTAACTAGAGATTTAGATATTATATTAAACAATTTTGGTTCATTGAATAAGAACGATGGTGATGAAATTGAGAAAATGTTATTTGAACTTCACAGAATTATAACGACGTTTGAATGGCATTTCTCAGAAATTAGTGATTTAAACACGACAATTTTAAAAGTATATAAAGACAAAATCAATAACGAAAGTAATGAGAAACCTTAAAAGAGTTTTATTTAGAGAGCAGAGGTAATCCTTGTAAGCCCTATATAATGTTCTAACAAATTCTCTGATATCGTTACGGTAGCGACTACCTTAGCATATGTCACTCCGGTTTTCGGAGAGTTTAAGGCCATGTATGGCGTTAAATACGGTGTAGATCCGATGACTGGCCAGCCTTTAAAATAGTGGGAGAAATCACTTGCGGCGGTTACCATTGTAAGTGCCTTAGCACGACGGGAGCGGCCTATCTCAAATGACGAAGTAGCTGAAGCAGACGACTGGGGATCATTTAACAAAGTAATGAAAGCAACTGCTAAAATTAGCTATCAAATGGCATTAAACAGATCTCATGATGTACCAGGCGAATATATGAAAGAAAACCCCCGGGAGTCTGTATCTACAGTGGCGGATTTCATTCCAATTTTGGGAAATGTAAATTAGAAAGTAATGTAATGCCTATCGCAGATGCAGATGGGGGAGATTTAATATGTATAGGCTTAAAAGATAAATACAGGGGTAAAATTTATTATTGGTATCATGAAAACGAAACGACTGATGAAGATGGAAAAGAATATTATTACCTTATAGCAAATTCATTTGAAGAGTTTATTTCAAAATTTTCATTTCATGAAAGAAAGAAAAATGTCAATTTAGATGACATCGAACTCTTCTTAGACGAAGATTTACTAAAAGATTAGTATCACATCAATAAATTAGAAAACCTTGATTGGCAAAGTGCCTTTCAAGGTTTTCTTTTAGGGGGCTACCTAGTACCGAATAAAGTTAATAGTATTATCTCTATAGAATTAGCCCTTGTAATTCCAATATAATGTTTTAACAAATTTTACTCCGGTTTTCGGAGAGTTCAAGGCCATGTATGGTGTTAAATACGGTGTAGATCCGATGACTGACGACCCTTTAAAAGAGTGGGAGAAAGCACTTGCGGCGTTTACCATTGTAAGTGCCTTAGCACGAAGGGAGCGGCCTATCGCAAATGACCAAGTAGCTGAAGAAGAGGGCTGGGGATCATTTTAAAAAATGATGAAAGCAACTGCTAAAATTAGCTATCAAATGGCATTAAACAGATCCCACGATGTACCAGGCGAATATATCAAAGAAAACCCCCGAGAGTCTGTATCTACAGTGGCGGATTTCATTCCATTTTTGGGAAATGTAAAAGCGGGGCAGGAAGCAGTTACAGGCGTTGATGCCATTTCAGGATATGAATTGGAACCATGGCAAAGATGGGTTTCTGGCGCTGGAATTATCGGTGGAGGTCTTGGTAAATTTGCTGGTGGTACTATAGGGAAATGGCTTGGTAAGGATATAGATAAAACTGTTAAACTCAATGATGTAGTACCGTACAGACTTAGTAATTCACCTTTAGAAAATCATCATGGTGTTATGGACATATGGAATAAATATAATGTGCCTAATTATGTAAGTAGAGGTGGAAATACCCCAACAGTTGCACTAACAAAAGAACAACATGACGCTACAAAAGCAGTTTATAGACAGTGGTTATATGAAAAAACCGGTAAGAAGGTAGGGGGTAAAATTAATTAGCAATCAGTATCACCAAGGGAAATACAAGAACTGACAGAAAGAATGTTTGACGCATCAGATGTTCCTAAATCATCCATACAAGAATATTATAATTTCTTTAATAAATATAATTATCGGGAGTGAAGCTGATGGAAAAGATAAAGCAGTTGATTACACAAATAAGAACCTTACCACATTGTCGTATCTTTGAACCTACAGAGTTACCCATTGTTGACGAAACAAAGCATATTTTACCTAATGATTTAAAAGAGTTTTATAGTCTCTGTGGTGGCTTAGTTCTATTTGAAAATGAGGAATATCCAATCTATTTCGTGTCGCCTGATAAGTTTTTATTAGCAAATCCCATAATTGTAGGAGATTTATGTGAAGAAGACATTTCATCCGATTGGTATATTATTTGTAATGATGGAACGGATGAATACTTAACTATTGACCTCAATAAAGACAGATTAGGTCAATGCTATGATAGTTTTTTTGACCGTCATGGACTTGTAGGAGAGTCTCAAATAATAGCTGCATCTTTTACTTATTTACTTGAGCGACTTATTAATAATAAAGGTCAGTATTGGTATTGGTTAAAAGATGACTTTATCTCTCTAGGTGATGCATATGATGAAATTAAATAGCTAAGGTTATTCACATTAGAAAAAAATGACCTTGGTTGGCTAAATGCCTTTCAAGGTTTTTTACTATAAGAACTTTATGGTTAAAAACCAATATGACTTTTGAATCATTAACTCATGATGATTAGAGAACTTACGATATTGGTCGTAGCGGCTGATCTTATACCTGTGATTAGTAACGTGAAGGCAGGCTATGAAACTGTGTTTGCAGTTGATCCGATTACTGGGCGTGAATTAGAAGCTTGGGAACGCGCATTAGCTGGTGCTGGGATTATTGGGCGACCATTAATCAAGGGGTCAAACATGGTGGTAAACTTATTAAGGGTGGGGGTAATAATAGAACAGTTGTTAATTGGAGACCCTTAACTTTAGATGACGCTAAGAAAGCAGGTTTTAATCCTGGAAAAAATTTAATGGTCAAAAAGTAACCGTACCAGATGGGAAATATAAAGGTAGAAAAGGCTGGGAAGATAAGGACGGGGTATAATATATGGGTTCCTGCTAAAGCGGGCGAGTCGCATGGAGGATTACTATTTGATGTACAGTTAAAGAATACTAAGTTCAAAAAACATAAAAACAATTATATAAATTAAAGGAGGTTTGTTTTTTGAAAAATATACAAATAGTAGACGGATCAATTAACAGTACTTTTGATATTTTTGAGATTGAAGATGGGAAGTTTAATATATTATCCCCTAATAACACCGATATATCATTTTTGGAGGATTACCCACATTTAATTAATGATAAGGAATTTTGAGGTTTAATTTATAATAAAAAAGTTGTTATTTCTGGATCACTGAATATGAATTTGGTAGCTGATATTGGTATAATACAATCGGTAAGTGGTTACATTGATAATTGACAGGAGTGATACAGCTAACTAGTCTTCACTACTTTGTTTGAACGTGTAGCTTTTTAGTGAAATTTCTTAGACCTTGATTGGCTTATTAGTCTTTCAAAGTTTTTTATCTGTAAAAAAACTACTTACGTATCTAAATGCTCCTGAGATAATGACTTACGAGACTGGTTGCAGTGACATTAATATAAAACAACCACACTTACTACTCGATTTAAATTAAAATAGAATTTTTGTATCATTTAATTCACTCCGATTTTTCAAAAGTACAAACCAATGCATCTGATTTATCTTCTTGTAAAATCTCTAATTGATCTGACTCATTAAAGTTAACTTCAAATCGTTTAGAATCTCCATAACCACTGAAAATTAAATGATCTATCTCCTCTGTATCTGTAAATTCTAACCTTTTTTACTGCTTTATCCGAATAACGGTATAACGTATCAATAAGAATAATATTCCAATAGGAGCAATAAATAAACTAACATGGAACAAGAAAAAGTCGAACATAATTATTAATTGTTTAAAATAATAAGTAATACCTTTTTGCTTATCTAATCTATGTCTTAACTTAAACCCAAACAACCAATCGATTAACACTTTTGCAAAAGGATATAAAATGAAGCTTACTATGATATAAAATAAATAATTATCGTCTTTACTAATAAGCAAATAAAAGAGTATAAACGAGATAGCAAATAAGATAAAGCCATACCCGTAAGATTTTAAAAAGTATGAACGATTGATGGATCGATTGATCGGCGGCGTTGGATCATATTTTTCCATAAAGTCCGTCTCTTCATTTTGTTTCTGTGAAGTTTCAATGATCGGAGCTTCATTGTTTAGTTTTTGTTGGATAATTAGATCTAACGTCTCTAGAAATGCAGAGCGATCTTGTTTTCGTGCAGCTTTTGAGTTAATCGTAAATAGAGAAAAACCAGTTACTCGATTCATAAATAATCTCACTTTATTATGAAAAGACAATTGAGTAAAATAATCATCTTCGTCATATAAAACAATCTCGATGATGCTTTGAAATGAAACTTCAGATACTTTTATGTATTCAATGTCCGTAAAATAAATTGTTACTTCACTTTTCGTAAACGAATCTAATTGGAGATATTCATCCGTTACAGTGATATAAGGATTACCTCGGACCATTTTTAATATATTCGCAAAGGCAAAGAAACTAAATAAAACAATAATAAACAACGCCAAAGCGATAAATAGTATAGATTCTTCTATATATGCAATATACACCATTAAAGTGCCAAAAGCGACAAGTAATAATGAAAAAATGATTCCGAGAAAAAGCTTCCCTTTTGCATGATAAAATTCTATTTTATTTTGTATCAAATTAAAAGACTCCTTACAATTAGAAATACTGTTTTGTGTCGCTTGATTTTTACCCTTACTTTTAAAAGGACGATAACAATTTTTATTATAGCAGTTCATAAACTATAAAACTACTAATTAATTAATCAGTTTGAATAGATTCATTAATAGTATTTACTTTGTCTTCTAATGCTTCTAATTTAGCTGTTTGTTCATCGTATGTTTCGCCTAGTGATTTTTTCTTTTTCTTGTTTTTTTCTTATCAAGAGCTTCTTCATTTAATGAGCAATATTTCCCTGAAAAAGGTTGGGATGATTTTATTGTTGTGATTTTAACTTGGTGGCACAAAGCAATAATAAATTTAATTAGTAGTCGTAAAAATGGAGTTGTTCAAGAATTTGAATTTATGAATGGACCATTATTAGTAAAAGGTATTAAATTATCAGATGATATTGTAGAATTGCAATTTATCAAAGAGAAGAAAGACTCTGAACACATCTTTTTTACATGTCAAACTAGTATCAATAAATTTAAAAGAACTTTATTAAATAGTACCAAGAAGTTATTGAAAGATATAAAAAAAAGAAATTGGCAATCAGACGATATCGAAGAATTAGAGAAAATGTGGAGCATTTTAAGTAATAAATAATAGTTACTCCAAAGGGTTTCCTTTGGAGTTTATTTTTATATGGACGGAGTGTCGAATGAAGGATATCATCGGGCGGTAAATTAATAGTATTTTCAGAGACGAAGGAATTAGTGATACAAAACTGAATGAAGAAGCATTGGAAATAGACAGGGTGGGCTTACAAAAAATGTTGGCTCACCTTTCGTCTGAAATAGAATTGTGGTGTTTGACCGACAGTACGGTATAACTTTAAAGCACTGGGGATCAGGCACCTTTTACCATAAGTATAAACATAAAAGAAGGTACTTGTCTTCTTGGCACCACGAACAACTGCGATAGAAGTTAATAAGAACATTACGGAGCGAAACATCTAATCTTATCATACTGCATTTGCGCTTTTGTCTTGGCAAGAGTTGTCGCAGCAATTGCAAGATTCACAATCGTTAGTAGAAGCAAATCAGCAAAACAATGTTCAAGATGTGATCTCTTTACTGGTTGGAATGTGGTTGGAACATTTTAAGGCTTTTTTAGTGGACGATGCAATTGATGCAAATGACGTTTACTACTATAAAAGTCACATTCCATATCCAACTCTTGAAGCGGCAGGAGGTCAATTTTATGAATACCATGAACAACATTAATCAAACGGGAGAAAATATTACAAACGCGATGCAGGTTGTAATGAAGTCATACGAAAGCGTTGGAAAGCTTCTATCTGAATGATACCTTGTTGCTCCAAGTAATAAGTTAGAGGCCGTGACTTCGAAGTTTTTACGGTGGAAATCAGATTCCCATTCACCAGGATGGTTAATTACGAGCTTTATTATACTTCCTGTACCTTCAAACGTATTAACCTAGTAGATATTGATTCAAAAGAAAAATACATGAATTGCTGTTTAAAAGTTTGGTGTAGTTGTAGTTGTTAGTAATCCATTAGGTCGTCTCAGAGCCTTTGGGGAAAATGGAGATGGAAGAGCAGAACATTGAACGAGCATAATGAAAGCCTTTGAATCTGGATGTTTGTCAGGTTCAGAGGTGTTTTTGGTTTTGGAACAGGTGGGGAGTGATGTTCGGAACAATGCTCAAGGTTTTTTGATACAAGATTTATCGTAGTTGAGAGTTCTTTAACTGAGGAAGATGCGAAGGTTCTTCGACACTCTAAACCACAGGGACGTTAGCATCTAGATAGAGATGGATAATAATTGAAGATATATATTGTTATTAAAACCATAATATGGAATAATAAAAAGAGAGTCACTATCGTATCTTATGTCATTTTCTAATTGAAAAAGGAAAGACATTGAAACACAACTAATTCTATGAATATAAGTGTTTTTTGCTCGGTGTATCCAAGTTAAAATCGTCTGTCGCCGATATAGCGGTGAAAAGATCAAGAGTTAGCATTAACCTAATTTTGGTCCACATCCAATACGTTAAAGAAGAGAGGGAATTCCATGGGGCATAAAGTAGATTTGTCAGAAGTGATAGACTTCTCCGATGAATTTAAATCAACATCTGAAGATATAACCGTCAGTCTATTAAAAGTAGCACAGAACATCGAAGACATTTGCAATATGAGTTCTTTTTCTGGGAAAACCGCAGACCAGGCCAAATTATATTTTAGTGATTTTCATCTGACGATGTTGACCACTTTTAACGGATTGTTAAATGATCTTTATCAAAATTTGAATCAACACATAGAAGATTTTCAATCAAAGGTTGATGAAAGTAGTAAAACGATTATTAATAGTGACTATGTTAGGGACACCATGGAAGATCTTCATGAACAAAATGAAGCTTTAGAAGTACTTCATAATGAAGTGAGTAACATCATTCGTAGTGTATCAGATATTAGCAGTGTAACGACGCCATCCTTCCGTTTCGTTAAGGATGATCATGATACGGCGATTAACGTAGCCGAAAATGTCCTAGAAGATGTCCAATCGTTCAGAAGTGTAGGTCGACGTAGCTCGGCGGAAATAGAGAGCCTATTACAAGAGATCAAAACAACGTTAAATCACGCAGATGCTGTTAGTGGTAGTGCTAGGTTTACAGATTACAAGGGAGGAACAGTATCTGCAGGATTGGCCACACTTAGAGAGTATAATAAAACGCTCGTAACGTCAGTGGAAGTAAATCAAGATTCCATTAAATATATGTCGTTACTGCAAATTAAGCAATTAAACGACGCTGCAGTAAAAGGTATGGATGAAACAACTCAAAAGATTTTAAATCGTGCTTTTACAGATCTTATTAGTGGAAAAATTACTCGAGCAACTTACTATGACATCTTTACAACGATGAAAAAATCTACAAAAGATTTGAGTGAAGGGGAACTAAACGAAGAAGTGCCTGAAACGGTTATGGAATATATATTTAATAATAAAGGCAAAATCGGTATTGATTTAGCTGTAAATACTACTGTAGGAGCGGTGAAATTCATCGGGAATACAACAAGAGAAATAGGGAGCGCAGTAGGAGGGATCGGAACCAGTATAAAGAGTATAGGGGATTTATTTAGTAGGATCTCAAGTAATGCAGCTAATGCTGTAACGGGTGTTGGGGACTTTGCAACGAAAACCTCTAATGTTATAACGAAAACGGGTCAGTTTGTTCAAGGAGCCGGAAGATCTTTAGGTGGGGTATTTATAGTAGCTAGTGCTGGTGTCGGGTTTTATGAAGACCTAAATGAAAAGGGTAAGACAGTAGGAGAGGCTATAGCGCATAATGGAGCAAGCGTGGTGGCTGGTTTAGCAGGTGGTGCAGCAGGGACTGGTTTGGTAACCGGTTTAGCAACAGTTTTCGCTGTTAGTAATCCTGTTGGCTGGGCAATAGTAGGCGGAGTGGCAGTTGGTTCAGTTGCAGCATGGGGGTTTAATTATATGTATGATAACAATGTTGCAGGAATTCAAAATGGATTAGATGCTGTAGGTAGGAAGTTGGACGATGTTGGTGAATCTATTGGAGCTTTAACAAAGGATGCTGGAGAGGCTGTTAGTAACGGATTAAATGCAATTAATCCGATGAATTGGGGATGGTAAATTCTATGAAGTGTGAAGTACAAAGTACTAGGAATTTAAGGTTTAGGATTTTAAAGATTGAAGGAAACACCTACATTTTAGATATGAGCCAATCCATATGGAAAATACTATTTCCATTTTTAACATGGATCCTTCCACATACAATTTATAAAGTGGATGAAAAAGAACTTAATCAAAAAATACAACTTGTAGGCATGAAGCAACCTAAAAATAACGTCAGTATTTTAGTAACAGGTGGTATCGGAATAAGCTTAGGAACTTTCCTTACTGCATTGACGGATTATTTTTATATTCAGAGTACGATAGTAGTGAATAGTATCATCGCAGGAATAGTGTTAGTGACATTTATTCTAGTAGGTTTCGTTTTAAGTAATCGGAATAAACATAATTTCTATCAATTAATTGCACCGATTGCACCAAATTTGTTGTCAAAAGAACGTATTTGGATTAGACCAAAATCGTTTAAACATTTTATTTATACTTTGTCCATGTATATATTCTTTTTAGTCTTTTTTATCGCTATGTTTGTACTGTTTATTACAGATGGGAATATTATGTTAATTATTTCTGCGACTGTTTTTGGACTAGGGTTATCAGTTGTTAACGTTGTATTTGTAGGAGATGGTCCTACTACGGTGAAATTTAAGAAGAAATAACGTAAGTCTATGCCAAAAAGAATAATTGAACCGTTTCATTAAAGCACTTTATGAATTGTATTCTAGTAAGGGAATTGATGTGATGAATCCGATGAGTTGAGTGTGGAAATTTAATTGCGTTACTATGCTCAATGTTTTAATTTTTCTTTGCATTAATTATTAACACGGGGACCGTCATACCAGATGAAACCTACGGCAAGCTTGCCAATCCGAATTAAGTAGTTAACGAAAAGGTTCAAAAAGCTAACCGCCCTGACATGGTATAGAAGCTAATTTAAACTATAATTCTTAGGCTAGAAAATCTAAAGAGAAAAAGGAGAAAAGAAAATGTTACCAATCGGATCAATGGTGTATTTAAAACAAGGAACGAGTAAACTAATGATTTTAAATAGAGGACCAATTATTGAAGTAGAGGGCGAGCAAACTTGGTTTGACTATTCAGCGTGTGCCTACCCTCAAGGATTAGTGCCGGATCAGGTGCTGTATTTTAATCATGAAAATGTCGACGAAGTGGTGTTTGAAGGGTTTAAGGATACGGAAGAGGATCGTTTTCAAACGTTGTATCAGAAGTGGCAAGACGAAAATGGACAAAGTATAAAACGAGGGGAAGTGACAGAGGCGTTGAAATAGACGATTGATGTAAATTGTCTCCTAACGCAGCTATTTACATAATATTTTGGGGGAAGCAGGAGCCTTAGGGTTTCTGCTTATATATTTTGATTTTGTGGGGGAACTGCAAGGACTGGAGATCGTCGAATAACTGCACTCTCTTGACAACTATGGCGCTTCTCTTTTAGAACAGACGAAAGATCCCTTGCAGAGGATTTGGCTGACATCGAAAAGGCGACAGATACAACGTTGGAAGGGTTAAGTCAAGATGGTGAAACGATTCTAAACTACGCTTATAACCAATTAAAAAACGGTGACATAACAAGATTAAAATATTTAGAGATTGTTAATAGGTTAGATAAATGGGATGATATTCCATATGGAGAAATTAGTGCTACAGAAACTGTTTTTTGGAATATCTGTTGATAGATTCCTTGGGGATGGGAGAATTTGTTTTTTTAGTTCTCGGTGAATTACTTAACCTGTATGAAGGAAAAGAAAGTACAAGAGGGACAGAACAGTTCAGTTATCACGCATGATTATCAAAAGGGCTCATCTATTGCAGATTTAGCAAAGGATGCTGGAGAGGCTGTTAATAAAGGATTAAATGCAATTAATCCGATGAATTGGGGATGGTAAATTCGATGAAGTGTGAAGTACAAAAAGCTATGAATATAAGGTTTAGGATTTTAAAGATTGAAGGAAACACCTACATTTTAGATATGAGCCAGTCCAAATGGAATATCGTATTCCCATTTTTAACATGGATCCTTCCACATACCATCTATAAAGTGGATGGAGAAGAGATTAGTAAGAAGTTGAAAGTTCCGAGTGGATCTCAAAAAAAAATTAACATAAGTATCTTATTTACAGCAGGGATCGGAATATTTCTAGGGAACTTACTAACCGCTTTGACAGATTATTTTTATATTGCAAGTACGACGTTGGTTAATATTATAATAGCAGCATCTGTAATGCTACTAATCATTTTAGTACACTCACTTTTAAGCAACAGGAATAAACAAATTTTTTATAGATTAGGTGCACCAAAAATATTATCAAAGGAACGTATTTGGATCAGACCAATGTCATTTAAACATTTTGTTAAATGTCTGTTTATATACTTTTGTTTTCTAGTATTTTTTGTAGCTAGTTTAGTACTAGTTATTACAATTAGTAATATTCTGGCAATCGTATTTGCTATTTTTATTGGATTTTGTTTATCAATTACTAATGTTGTATATTTAGGAATTGGTGATACTACAGTGAAATTCAAGAAAAAATAATGTAAGTTTCCTCATAACAGAATAATTGATTTAAACTGCAGAATCTGTTATTGCACAAGAGAATGATGCTGTTTCACAAAATTTTGGTCTTTGATAAGAATTAGAACGTGCTTCCTACCAATCTAGTATAACGAGCTTCAGCATATACATATACTTCATTTTTTGGATTGAAAAATACCCAAGCGCAAAGGGAGTTGAATGAAATATCTAAAGAAGTTTCTATTAATATAAGTGTTTTTCGCTCGAGTGTATCAAAGTTAAAATCGTCTGTAGCCGATATAGAGGTGAAACGATCAACAAGTTCTTTTAGCAAAACAAATATTGAACCGTTCACGAAGGATGTAGAGAATATCATAGACACATTGGAGTTGTTAAAGAGGTATAAGAGAATGTTGGAAGTAGATTTCTCTACTTTACGGCAGACAGGGGAACAAATGAGGGAAACAGATGAAGAGTTAGCATCCGCAAATCACCTTCATATTCGTCCACAGCCAATTCGTTAAAGAAGAGAGGAAGCTCCATGGGCCATAAGGTAGATTTGTCAGAAGTGATAGCCTTCTCCGATGAATTTAAATCAACATCTGAAGATATAACCGTCAGTCTATTAAAAGTAGCACAGAGCATCGAAGACATTTGCAATATGAGTTCTTTTTCTGGGGAAACCGCAGATCAGGCAAAATATTATTTTAGTGATTTTCATCTGACAATGTTGACCACTTTTAACGGGGTATTGCATGATATCCATCAAAATTTGAATCAACACATAGAAGATTTTCAATCAAAGGTAGATGAAAGTAGTAAAACGATAATCAATAGTGACTATGTGAGAGACACCATGGAGGATCTTCATGAACAAAATGAAGCGTTAGAAGTACTTCATCATGAAGTGAGTAACATCATTCGTAGCGTTTCAGATATTAGCAGTGCAACGACGCCGTCCGTCCGTAACGTTAAGGATGATCATGATACGGCGATTAACGTAGCCGAAAATGTCCTAGAAGATGTATAATCTTTCACAAGCGTCGGTCGACGTAGCACGGCGGAAATAGAGAGCCTATTACAAGAAATCAAAACAACGTTAAATCACGCAGGTGCTGTTAATGGTAGTGCAAGGTTTACAGATTACAAGGGAGGAACAGTATCTGCAGGATTGGCCACACTTAGAGAGTATAATAAAACGCTCGTAACGTCAGTGGAAGTAAATCAAGATTCCATTAAAAAAATGTCGTTACTGCAGATTAAGCAATTAAACGACGCGGCAGCAAAAGGTATGGATGAGAGAAATCAGAAGATTTTAAATCGTGCTTTTACAGATCTTATTAATGGAAAAATTGATCGTGAAACTTACTATAATATTTTCGTAACGAGGAAGAAATGGAGTGAAGGGGAATTAAAGGAAGATATTCCTGATATTGTTACGGTAGCGACTACCTTAACATATTTTACTCCGGTTTTCGGAGAGTTCAAAGCCATGTATGGTGTTAAATACGGTGTAGATCCGATGACCGGCCAGCCTTTAAAAGAGTGGGAGAAATCACTTGCGGCGTTTACGATTGTAAGTGCCTTAGCACGACGGAAGCGACCTATCTCAAATGACGAAGTAGCTGAAGCAGAGGACTGGGGATCATTTAACAAAGTAATGAAAGCAACTGCTATTATTAGCTTTAAAATAGCTTTAAACAGATCCCATGATGTACCAGGCGAATATATCAAAGAAAACCCCCGGGAGTCTGTATCTACAGTGGCGGATTTCATTCCAATTTTGGGAAATGTAAAAGCAGGGCAGGAAACAGTTACAGGCGTTGATGCTATTTCAGGATATGAATTGGAACCATGGCAAAGATGGATTTCTGGCGCTGGAATTATCGGTGGAGGTCTTGGTAAATTTGCTGGTGGTATTATTGGGAAAGGGCTTGGTAAGGGTACGGTTAAAAATCCTTCAGGTTTTGCAGAGCGAGCTAAGCTAGAAGGACATTTTGATAAGCATGGAAAGGAATTTGGCGGACTATATAAAAATGCAGATGAGTATCTTGTAGGTGCAAAAGAAGTTATTAATAATGGTATAAAGGTGAAGTATGAATATAAAGGTGAAATAAGGACAGGATATGTCAAGTTTATGGGTAATAACAAAAATGGTAAAGCAAAGTTTGAATTTGTAGGTACTAATAATAACGGTGAGATTACTACCTATCATACTCAAAGTGGCAAAAAGTTTTGGAAGACCATTAATGGTGAAAATATTCCAGTAATTAATCCGGCAGAGTAGGAAGTGAGGAATTATATATGGTATATACGGCTCTTGTTAAAAGGCTAGACCCACAAATTGAGGAAGAAGTAACCATTGAAATAGATGGTATTGAATTTACAGGATTTGCTTTTATTTGTCCTTATAAAATTGAAGTAGGTAAAAGTTATTCTGTATTAATAGGGTTTACTATATTAGATGAGTTAATGATTCGTGAAATCCAAGGAGAGAAGAAAGAAATAGAACGTATTGGTTTAGGGTATGAATATTATATAAGAGGTTTGTTACATGAGGATACAATTGATGTAGGGATAGTTTTTACTGACGAAGATGAGTATTTCTCTGCTTATCCTAAATTGATGGATAAGCATGTTGAAATAAAAGTTGACAGAATTAGTATAGAATTTTTAAGGACAACTACTGATTAAAAGGAGAAGAAGTTTAAATTCATAAAGTATTAATAATCACAATAGTTTATATAGGTAACTGTAAAGCACTTGATTGCATTATTTTCGGTCATCAAGTGTTTTTTATAAGTGAATCAATTTCATAGTTTTTCAAAATAGTGAAAATTTGGTCATTTTTATACACTCCTAGTTAGGTTATCGGAAGATTGGTTTAGCTTAGGTGCTAACTAGAATTTTTTTGTAAGCGCTTGATTTAATTCAGGCTGAGGTTGATCACTTCACTTTCTCTCATTTGATATTTATATAGACATAGAAAATAAACGGTTTTTTCTAGGGGGTTGTTGTTAGTAGAGGAAAAGAAAAGTATTAGAATGGAATATCATGATCAATCATTCACATAATAGTTTATGAATTGTCGAGATCGTTATCATCAACATCTGAAGATATAACCGTCAGTCTTTTAAAAGTAGCACAGAACATCGAAGACATTTGCAATATGAGTTCTTTTTCTGGGGAAACCGCAGATCAGGCAAAATATTATTTTAGTGATTTTCATCTGACGATGTTGACCACGTTTAACGGTCTGTTGCATGATCTCTATCAAAATTTGAATCAACACATAGAAGATTTTCAATCAAAGGTAGATGAAAGTAGTAAAACGATAATCAATAGTGACTATGTGAGAGACACCATGGAGGATCTTCATGAACAAAATGAAGCTTTAGAAGTACTTCATAGTGAAGTGAGTAACATCATTCGTAGTGTTTCAGATATTAGCAGTGCAACGACGCCGTCCTTCCGTTTCGTTAAGGATGATCATGATATGGCGATAGACGTAGCCGAGAATGTCCTAGAAGATGTCCAATCATTCACAAGTGTAGGTCGACGTAGCTCGGCAGAAATAGAGAGCCTATTACAAGAGATCAGAACAACGTTAAATCATGCGAGGGCTGTAAGTGGGAGTGCTAGGTTTACAGATTACAAAGGAGGAGAAACAACTGTAGGATTGGCCGCACTTAAAGAGTACAATAAAACAATAGGAACGCCTGTGGAAGTAAATCAAGATTCCATTAAAAAAATGTCTTTAATGGAGATTAAGCATTTAAACGACGCTGCAGTAAAAGGTATGGATGAGAGAAATCAGAAGATTTTAAATCGTGCTTATACAGATCTTATAAGTGAAAAAATTGATCGAGCAACTTACTATAATATTTTCGTAGCGATGAAAATATTGAGCCAAGGGGGTGTAAGTCGTCTAAGTGTCAATCAAAGAAAGTTAGAGATAGACACTTGGTGGGATAAAACGGTTACCAATAGCGTTCGTCAAACGGAATATATTTGGAAATTGGGATCCGCGCTATACAAAGCAAACAATAACGAGGATGTTGAACGAGAGATTACTTCAGTAGCGGCTGATCTAACACCTGTGCTTAGTAACTTTAAGGCAGGCTATGAAATTCTGTTTTCAGTTGATCCGATTACTGGGCGTGAATTAGAATCTTGGGAACGTGCATTATCTGGTGTTGGCATTATTGGGGGACCATTAATCAAGGGCGTCAAACATGGTGGTAAACTTATTAAGGGTACGAGTAATGTTAGAGATATATCTAAAATAACAACTAAAATAACTGTTAATGATATACCAACTGCAAAAAGTGGTAACTTTAATATATTTTTCAATTCCCTTACAAGCAGGGAACTAGATGAACTGTGGTTAGATAAAATGATTAGAAAGAGAATTGAGCGTCAACTTAGAGCGCCGGGAGGTTTAAATGAATGGCATTTAGTTTCAAGGGCTCCACAATTTAAGTATTGGAATATTGGTTCTGAAAAGATTAAAGAATTACGAACAGTTATATCGGATGTTAAATTTGTCAACCCAAACGGTGCTCATGGTGGATTAGGCTCAACTAAAGCACATAATGAATTGTTTAATAGATACTTCTAGCGACTACAATACATTTGTTAGAAGACTGAACAATTGGGCTAATTATAGACTTGAGGGTGGGGTTTCGTCATTACCGAAAGATCATAGATTAAAGTAGGAGGATACTATAATGGAAAAACAAGGATTGGTTTCTATTTGGTTAGGTAATTTTAAAGAAGAGTACTCTATAAGAAAGTATGTAGATTTAACGTATGACGAGGATGGTGAATCTGTCCCTTCCCAATTTTTTATTGATTTTAAAATTGATATGGATGAAATAGATGAGGCTACTATAGAAAAAGTGGTCTATGAGAATACTAGTAGTGATATTTTAACATTATTAGGTGGGTGTTCGTTTGAAGAAATTATCATTCCAAAAATAAGAAAAAGTATAAACTTAAAGAAATCATATAATGCAGTAATTCTGATATATAATTTTGAGCATAACAATGAAATTACTTCAACTGGTAATTTTGATTTTATCGCTACTATAAATTATGAGTAAGAAAGCGATGGCTAACATAGAGAATACTTATCTGGTAGGGTTGCTTAATGATGCTGATAAAACTAATTAAATCAGCCAGTTAAGTAAGGTAGATAATTCACTAATGCTCCATTTTTTGCAGTAAATTATAATTGGAATAGTGGGTTTGATACACCAACAGTAATCTTAGAATGTGAAGCTTGTGATTTAGGGACATGTTTACTCATATTCCATTAAGAAAACAGGTACGCTGATCCTCAAGGTTTTAAAGCACTGTGGGTCAGGTACCAGAGTCGTCAACTGACTAAAGAAATCTCTTTTAAAAGAGGTTTCTTTTATTTTTTATTTGTTCTGTGTTTTTCAGGTAGCCATTTTTTTCGAAATTCATTTTGTCCTAAAGAAAGCCTTTCAGCACGTTCCTCGATCAATTCATTCATGGACTTACCCTTATACTTTAGGTGATGTTTTAATATTTTTCCTGACATATATATCCCTCTTTCAAATGCTATAATATCCAATTAGATATTTATATATACTATTAGGAATTTTTATATATGATGAAATACTACAGAAAAGTTAGATAAAGTCCTGGAGGGACAACGTGCAAAGGGGAATTTGTGTTAATGGACACGTATTATCATGATAAATTAATGGGACAAGGGACCTCTGTCCCACGACAGCATCCAGACATGTAGCACTTCATTATTATCGACTACCTGCAGCTACTAAAGTCAACGACAAACAAACAGAATCGTCAAGAAGAAGTAAGCGAGATTTCGCGCTCGTTGAAAGCAATGGCCCGTGAACTAGGCGTCCCAGTTATCGCCCTATCCCAGTTATCACGAGGCGTCGAATCACGTTCCGATAAACGTCCGAATCTCTCAGACTTACGCGAATCAGGTAGCCTAGAACAAGACGCCGATGTCGTCGCATTCCTTTATCGTGACGACTATTACAACCGAACCAATGTCTCAGACAACACCATCGAAATCATCATCGCCAAACAACGCGAAGGCCCCGTCGGCACCGTTGAACTAACCTATGAGAAAGAATATAACTTGTTTATCAATCGAGACGAAACGACAGAAACGGTCGAGCAAATGACATAGTAGTACGGAAGGAAAGTAGAAGGGCAGATCTTTCCGGGGAAAACGTAAGTAGAAAGGAGGCAACCTTGAACGAGCGTAGTGATAGTTTTTGAATCTAGATGAATTTCAGATTCAGAGGTGTTTTGATTTTCAGCGGGTGGGGAGTGATGTTCCGAATAATGCTCAAGGTTTTTTGATACAAGATTTATCGCAGTTGAAGGTTCTTTAACGAGGGGAAATGCGACGGGTCTTTGACCCTCTATGTGATAAAGTGCTAGGGTCAAAAACCTTTTCTAAAACAACCGAAAAACCCGTCCACTCGGTTATAATAACAAAAAAACACACAAATTGTGTGCTATTCACAAATTATTAAGAAATTATCTGCACGTGTTTCATTGAAGCTCTAGATATCAAGCAGACAATTCCTTTATATATTGATTTTTCTCGGACCACAATACTGGTTTTACTTGGTACTCAGAAAATGCACTGATGATATTTCTACTCACTTTCTTTTCCGAGTCATTAATAAATGCATATAATATAGAGTTTGATTTTCTTGTATCTCTCGTATCATCCCAAGCAAACAATAAGGATTCTGATTTTTCTCTAGTGAGACTGTTGATGGATTTAATAATTCTTTCCGGGTTATCTTTAAATTTAGGAATAACAAAGTCAAAGTTGTGATTAAAACCACTTTTACCAGTAAAAGTAACGTTATCTGTATACCTAATTTCATTTTCAATTAAATAATTTTCAACTTCTTCGAGAAAAATACTTGTAACATTATCTCGAGTTATTAAAAACATATCATTTACTGCAAGCATGGCTTGAAGGATGGCGTGTTTTTTTTGCGGAAAATTCTCTATTGTGGCATTCGTGTACAATACTTCGCCGTCTAGTTTCACAGCATAGCTATTTAAAATTACTTTAAGTAATTCTGTACGCTTGTTCGAAGAAAAGATATCACAACCAGACATTAACAACTCGTTAACGATATAACCGTCGTCAGATAGTATAAGCTTGTCACCATCAGGGATCACGTAAATCTGCAGGCGGTCTCTATTTCGATCGGTCAAGGGCGAAGTTATTTGGAAAACGCCATTAAGATCCTTCACTGTAATTCTTTGGTTCAGCCAATTGACATATGAATTTTTCAACTGATCTTTTAATTGATCTTGTAAAGGCATTAAACTAATCCTCCCTCTTCAAACGAGTAGTTACTTAATTGTACTTTATTATACTCTAAGAAATCTACCAACGTTTGGATTAAATCTTCAGAGTTTGTATCGATAATATCTGGCAATGGAAATGCCCAAGAAAGGTCGTATCCTTCTCTATAAATATGTATGTGTGGACACTCCACTGTAGTACCGTCTGGGTTATCATGAGGAGGACCTTCTAGATCTAGTCTTAACAAGCGAACGCTTTTTTTATACCTAGTTTGATACGTACATTTATTGATGTTGTATTGTCCTTTTCTGTTGATATCGAATATGAATTTATCTTTACTTGACTTAACACTAACTGCTTCAATTTTTGAGTATTCAGTAGGATTTGGGAATTTGATGAGATATTTTTTACATTGCATTTTTTTAAGTACTTCAATTAACTCATTTGCTTCTGCTTGGGTTAACATAACTTGGTTCCTCCTAAAACTTCTTTACCTTTCAAAAATTGTAATTGAGTTCTTTAAGTAGTTAAACTTTTTTAAATACGGTTTCAAGACATTTTGGATATGAAGATAAGTGATCATCATGGTCATCTAGATTAACTTTGTTAAAGCATTTAACAAATGAATATCTCCACTGGGTTCCTCTCCTGTGTTTGGCATTTAAAACACCTCTTCTTTTATATTTCAACATAATTTAAAAGATTCCTTCTTAAAAAGTAAATATTCATATTAAAGATGTGAATTTAGTGTAATTAAGTACATGCAGCTTTTAAAGTCAGCAACAAATCAGCAGACCCGTCAAGGAGAAGTGAGAACGATGTCGAAATCATCATCGCCAAACAACGTGAAGGCCCCGTCGGCACCGTTGAACTAACCTATGAGAAAGAGTACTACTTGTTTGTCAATCGAGACGAAACGAAACGACAGGGATGGTTGAGCAAATGACATAGGAGGAAGACAAATGGCCACCCGAACGATCAAAGACGTGTATCAAGAAGCCATCATCGAAGACTTTAAAAGCCTGGTTTATCTCATCGAATGGCTCGTCTACGAACAGAAAGCCGCGACGATGGACCGTGACGCCCGCAACATCGATGTCATCTTAACTAAATACGGCCCCACCCTCAACCCCCATATCGCTGCCTATAAAGCCAAAGTAGAAGGCCAGGTCGTTCCTGGGAAAACGCAGGTAGGAAGGAGACAACCTTGAACGAGCGTAGTGATAGCCTTTGAATCATGATAGATGTGAGATTCAGAGGTTTTTGTTTTTGAAGAGGGGGGCGAGTAAAGTTCGGAACAATGTTTTAGGTTTTTTGATACAAGATTTATCGTAGTTGAGGATTTTGTTTCAGATAAGTTCACGAAATAGTCATTATTATTTGTATGATAGAAAGGAATTTCCTCACTATTTGTAGAAATATATGGTATATAGATGGACCTGTTGGATTAATAAGAAGAGTTAAGGTGCATAACAAACAGGATGTTAGTCTTAAGCAACTGTTGTGAAGATGATACAAAATTAAAAGTGAAAAATTGGTTTACACCGTTGCTTATATTACCTATATTCTCTGAAGGATATTTGCCATCATAATCATCTTCAATGATATAACTTCCAGTATCTTCAGCCAAATTTAACAGTTCCACCCTAAGTGGTCTTATTTACTTTATAAGCAAGGAGAAGATGGTCTAATGTGGGATATCGGAAAAAATTATCACAGTCGCTTGTTGGATATGAGTAAAGCATTCGATAAACCGATTGAGCGTTTGAAGAGTAGTTATACGAATGAAAAGTTCACCAATTGGATTGTTTGGCTGCTGTTAGCACCTTTTCGAGAGTTAGGTCAAATACTTAAAGTCCAAGAAAGAATAAAGAAACTGCCTGCAGAAAGCATTACAGCTTTAACGGTCCCGTTTTTTACTTTTAGTAACGTCATTTATCAAAACGCTGTGGGCGATCTCACTAGTTTTATAGAATATGTTGGAGTGGGTACCATTGGGTTTCTGGTAGGTTACCTCCTGTCCTTATTGATTTTCCTTACATACTTATTGGACTTCGACAGTGACCACTTTCATACGGGTGCTTATAGAGTGCTTAAAAGGCAAGAATATGAAATGTTCCATAAAGCGTTCTTAGACAATAAAGGTGATTTCTACTTTAAAGGTGTCTATGACTACATTGGAACAATGCAAACCAGCAGCAACGACTTTAACGCATTGTCTGATAAAGTAAAGGATTTCTTTGAAAAGGATAAGATGCAGTTGGAGTTGAAGTTTCAATTATTACAAATGAGATACAACCGTTTAGAAAAAGAAAACAAAAAGCAAATTGATAAAGTAACCGCAACATATGAGGATCTCATTGATGAATACGACGCAAACGTAAAAGACTTATCGGATGGTTCAGAGTACGTCATTGAATTAATTAAAGACATTAACAACGTGTTATTTCGTATAAGGAATGGAGTATTCAGTAGTAAAGATTTAGACTTGGTTTGTGGGTTTACCTTGCACGAATTGAGGGGAACAAAGTTATATAGGTTGGAGGATGTCGGAACATCAGGTCGAACACCTAAAATCATAGACATTGACGATCCTTTTTATAAAGATTGGGGTGTTGTCAGAGTCGTGAAAAAGAACATGAAACTACCTGTCATTAACCATCCTTATGAAAATCACATCATCGTTTCGGTCAAAATGAACATAGATCGTGATAAACAATGGGTTTATAATTTTCATTTTGATTCAGATAATAAAAAAGTTAATCACTTATTGGTAAAAAATGATATAATAGATTCAAGAGAAGTGTATCGGTTAATTCATGCGTTGTGCTTAGTGACAGAACGGATGAATAGAACATTAGGTTCAACTTATGCTGAAGGAGGCGAATAAAGTATGGCTAAAGAAGTAGAAATCATTCATTTCAAATCACAAAAAAATATCAATCAAGATCGTAAAGAGAAGCTGGAGAAAAGAAAAGCGGATATTCGTCGTCGGGTAGAGGCAATTAAAAACAGCAATGATCATAAAAGGGATAAAGTAAAAGCATAATCAAAAGGGAGATAGCTAAGAAAAGGCTATTTCCCCTTTTTCATGTCCTGTTTCATCTTCTCAATGGATTGTTTCTTGTTTTCAATGGACTCAAACCGTTTCTTAAAATTTCCTTTGCGATCTCCTAGATGAAGGGTCTTAGGTTTTGACCGTAGATGAATAATTTTCCCCAACCTTCTCACTCCTGTCTTCTCATTTACCTTTTATTTATGTTTATGCCTAGTCTAGCCGGGCATGACAACATAGAAACATACAAGAGAGTTTATCGTCTGTGTTGCAACTTCCTGAAACGAAAATCATTCCTTTAACTGAATAATGGTGGAACTGGTTGCGTAGTGATCGATATATAGAAGAAGCGGTACATAGTACATATTATTAATGATTATTTTCTGCGTAGTACAACGAATGCTATTCAATAGAAAAGGATATCCCACAATTTGTACGGTTGCGGAAGACAAAAGCCTAATTCCTCGTTAAAGATAAGGAGGAATTGGGCTTTTTCACTTAAAATCTTTGACGTTCTTCTATTGGTAAACATGTTGACATCAAGTGCTAAATTTCGTGCCAAGTGCTGGTAAAAAACATGGCAGAGGTGGTACATTTGTGGCTGTAATTAGAAACCGAGCATATACATATACATTATTGAATCACAATTGTGGTTCCTGACGCCCAATCTAGTATAACTTTAAAGTGCTCGGCGACTAAGAACCATGTCCAGTGAATAAGTTTTTCCTTGAACAGTAACCTCCATACTATGATATGACATTTCTCTAGGGCTAGATGCTAAAAAAGGATAATTACCTTTTTTAGCGAATCTATAAAATAGAGAGTTGGATATACAAGGGGGAAATAATATGCCGTTGAGTAACCGAAAAAGATTGTTAATGGTGATGGATGTGCTAAGAAGAGAAACTGACGGGTTTTCTAACTTTTAAATAGAAATTCAATGAATAGGTAATGTTTTTAGTATTACCTTAAAATAAAGTTATTTCCATATAGAGGTGGATTCTGTGGCTAAAATTGACAATGTATTAGCGATTCTATGGATGCTTCGTTCAGGTGAAAAAATTACAGCGAAACAAATTTCAGAAAAGTTAGAGATGAATATAAGGTCTGTGTATCGTTATATTGATACACTTTCAATAAGTGGTGTACCTATAATTTCAGACTCAGGACATAATGGTGGATACACGTTAATGAACAATTATATTGAAGCTCCTCTATTTTTTGATTTTGAGGAGCAAACCTCACTATTTCACGCTGCTATTTTTGCAGAAGAAGCCGGGTATTATGGAGGTGAAGCACTAAATAGGGTTATTTCAAAGCTAAGGAAATATTCGAATCAAGAACAGGAAACAAAGATAAATAATCATTTAACTAGTCTTGAAGTAATAAGTCGATTAAGTTCCCTCGCTATGGAACCTTTTTTGAAGGAATTAGAGCAGGCCGTAGCTGACGGATACTCTGTAAAAGTTCTATACCTTAAAAGTGGTGAAGGGCAATCAAAGGATAGATTGGTGGATCCGTACAGAATCATTTATTGGCATAATAAGTGGTATGTGATAGGTTTTTGTCATCTTAGGAAGGCTATCCGTAGTTTCAGAGTAGATCGAATGGAAAGTCTAATGATAACCGAAAATAAGTTTAACCGACCAGATAATTTTTCGGGGAGTGACTCTTTTATGAAAAACCTTCTTCCAACTATAGAAGATAAGGAAGAGATTATTTCTTTGGTCATTAATGGAGATAAAACGGCATTGGATGATATTTGCCAACATTGGTTTTTAGGACATTATTTACAAGAGTGCACTTCTAATCAAGCAGTATTTCTCCTTGAGAAAGGTATCATACATACATATGTACCTTATTTACTTTTACCGTATGGTAAATCTATTCGAGTTATTCAGCCAATCAGTGTTAAGAAAAGACTGATTGAAGTTTTGTCAGAATTAATAACATTTCATCAAATGTGATAACTTCCCTGACGCTAGGTGTCAGGGAAGTCATGTTATATTTGGCTATATTAAATGTGAATGGAGTGTTATTGGATGCAAACAAAAAACGTTTATCTTTATGTATTTAACACAATGTCGGACTGGGAATATGGATATTTAATTGCGGAATTAAACTCAGGAAGATATTTCAAAAAAGATGTAGCCCCTTTAAAAGTAATTACAGTAGGAGCTAATAAAGAAATGATTACTGCGATGGGTGGAGCGAGCATAAAACCAGATATTTCCATTGATGAGTGTACTCTTGAGAGTACGGATCTTATCATTTTACCTGGAGGGAATACTTGGGGAGAAGATATTCATCAACCTATGTTGAAAAATTGGCGTAGCTTTAAAGCTTGGCACTATTGTTGCTGCAATTTGTGGTGCAACTGAGGGACTAGCGAATGTTTGATATCTAGATTATAGAAAGCATACAAGCAATGACTTAGAATATTAAAATGGTCTGTCCAAATTATAAAGGAGAAAAATTTCATGAGATGGAACCTGTAGTATCTGGCGAGAATTTGGTTACTGCATCAGGAGTAGCTCGTCTGGAATTTGCAATGGAAGTAATGAAAAAATTAGATGTATTTGCACCAGATACATTGCATTCATGGTATAAGCTAAATAAGACTCATAAACCTAAATACTTCTTCCAGTTAATGGATTCGATAAGTGGATGAGCTGAAAAAAATCAACATAGCAGTTTAATATTAGTTTAAATAATTACCATGCTTTAGACGATGTCATTTTTGGACGAAAAGTAGTTTCGGTGAAATTGACTTAATAATTGAGACAGAAGACACAGTGATTGGAGTCGAAGTGAAATATCATGCTGGCCTTTCTTCCGATGATGATGTCAAAGTACTGGGGGGCAGGAACCTTTTCTAGGTCGTTCCAGATTCTTTCGGGAAAATCGAGACGGAAAAGCACAACCTTGAACGAGCATAGAGGATCCTTTGAATCTTGATGATTGTCAGATTCAGAGATTTTTTGTTTTTGAAGCGGAAGGGGAGTAATGTACGGAACAATGCTCAAGGTTTCTTGATACAAAATTTATGATTGGGAATGTTTTTTATGATTAAATAGGCCTTTGATGAGTGAGACGATGAGAGTTCTACGATTCCCATGATTGAACCAAATGTTTTAGGATATAAAGACAGCTATTTCCTTTAAAGAAGAATTTAAATAAGTAGGCGTCAAATGGTTCTCATCTTCAATAGAAGATGAGGATCATTTGACGCCTACCGATCTTTAGGCATGTCAGAATCTAAGAAGTGGAACTTTAAAGAAAAGCATTCAATTTGATTATCCCATATCCAACCTCGCACACCACACCATGAATAAAGATCATGAGTGTAGAGTTTATAAAATTGACTTAAAATAAAGGGCTTGAACATTAGGGAGAGTTATTAAGTGATCAAGGAGTAATAGAATTAATCATATTCTCTATCGCTTGGAAGCCCTTTATTTAGGTTAACTAATCATAAAGGCGAAAAGTGAGAAGAACTATTTTACTATTTAAACTTTATGCGGTGAGAAGTATTATATTTAAATTTCGGTCAAAATTATTACATTGTGATGGAGATTAAGTTAAATATTTTTTTTATTGCTCAGCATTAAATATGATACAAGTATTGATACAAAGAGAATTATCATGGTGGTTGGTTTTATACCGCTAACTATGATACTAATTAAACTTATTGAACACAATACAATTGCAATTATTTTAAACATAAATACACCTCCACAATTTATATATAAGATTAGTAGACGGGACAGAAATTTATTTTGTTAATAGTGATTCACATAATGTAAGTAATATTTATATTTAAGTTTCAATTTTGGTTAATGTTCCGGCTTTTATCTCTATTATACTATTTGCTAAAGTTTTAATTCTTTCTTCATGTGAAATTATTATACACAATTTAGAGTCACAGATATTTTGAATGAAATCAAATAATAGGTTTTTTGAACTGTCGTCTAAATTAGAAGTGGCTTCATCTAATATTATTATATCTGGATTTTTAGCGAATACTCGAAGCAGAGCTATCTTTTGTCTTTGTCCCCCAGATAAATTATTTCCTTTTTCATTTATTCTTAGAGAATGTGGGTTAACATTATTAAATATTTTATCATTGAAGATTTTAAAAAGTTGCTCAAGTTTTTCATCACTTATATTAGGATTAGCCATTTTAATATTATCTAAAAGAGTACCAGAAAACAATAAAATAGTTTGAGAAATAATACCTATTCGATCTCTTATTGTTTTAATATTAAGTTTTTTTAAATCAATATCATTAATTTTTATTGTACCATTGTAATCAGTGTATAGACCAAGTAGTAATTTGACGAGAGTAGATTTACCTGAACCATTTGCGCCTTCTAAAACTACATTCTCTCCAATTTTTATTGTGAAGTTAACTTTACTGAAAATTGGATTTTCATATTTATTATACCTGAAAGATACATTTTTGAACTCAATTTTTTCAATATTCTCAATTTCTATACCTGATGAACGATTTTCTAATTCTTCTTCTAGTACGCTGCTAATTCTCTGAAGTGCTACAATTCCTGGTTGGATGGTTATGCTAAAAGAAGCTAATAATTGAACTGGAGCATACGCCATTAAAATATACTGAGTTAGTGCAACATAATCACCTACACTTAAGTTGCCCCTTACAATAAAAATACATATAACTAAGGTAATAAGTACTTGAGAAATATTGGTTGTAAAAGTGATTGCTTCAGTTCCCAATGCAGTTAATTTACCTCGTTTTATCGTTTTTGCAGAAATATCATTAATTTGGTTGCTTAAGTCGATATAAGTCTTCTCTTCATTATTTAAGTGTTTTAACTCGTGTATTCCCTCTATAGATTCTTGTATTTTACCTTTCGTTAAAGCTGTTAATTCAAATAGTTCTTTAGAGCTTAAATGAATCTTATTTAATGATTTATGAGTAAGTACATAAAATACAGGTATAAATATTAGAGTTATGCCTCCTAAGATGCTACTCTTGTTTATTATAAAGTAGAAAGCTCCTAAAGCAGTTATTAAAGCAGATAAGAAATTAAAAATAACTGAAGAAAATAAGATAGAGAGGGAATCTGCTTCGTCTATTCTTGATAGTAGATATCCTTTTTTATTTTTATCAAAATATCTCATTGGCAAATGTAATAAATGTGAGTAGAGATCTTTTTTTATAGTTGTAGTAAATTTAACAGAAGATTTTGTATATAATATACTACTAAGATAATTAATAAAAAATTTAACAATATACAGGCCAAGCAGAGCTAAGGATAAATAGACTATTGTTTCAATATTACCTATCATAACTCCAGAATCGAAAATTTGCTTGGTGATGTACGGGATAATTAGGTTGATAAGACTCGATAATATAGTAATAAATAATATTAAAAGAATTAATCCCCTAATTTTAATTAAATATTTTGAAATAAACTTCAAGCTATTAAGTTTAAATGATCTGTTCATCATATAGCCCTAAAATCCCAAATAACAAATTTCTTTTTTTAAATGCTGATTCGATAGAATCTCCTCGATTGCCCTACAATCAGAACAGGAGTATTTAAACTTACATGATTTACATTTATCTATTTTTTGTAATGTTAATCGCCATAATTCACTTATTTTATCTTGCGAATTAAAAACATTTATAAAATTATCTTTGGATAAATCAAGCAATTCTGACTGTTTTAATGCTGGGCACGGTATTACTTTTTTGTCAGAGGTAATGGCAAGAGTACCATTTAAACAGGGATGCAATTCCTTATAAAAGTTAAAATTGTAAACTAATTTTTGAGGGAAGTTCACGCTTGCGTATTGTTGAAGGTTTTCTTTTAAATCTATAGTATAACTTATTGTAATGTTTTTAAAACCGAGTGATTTCAATTTATCTACACAATGATTATTATAATTCAGACTTGGAGATTCAAATACTATGTTGCAATAATAATCTAAATTATTGTGGTTAAATTCAGTTAAATGAGTCTTAAGTTTTTTAATTCTACCTTCAAAATCTTGTTCATTCATATTGTTAAAATTAATTAATGGGTTAATTTTATATTTTATCAAAAACATTGATATTTCTTCATTAATTAGACTACCATTAGTTTTTAAAATAATTTTAACTTTTTGATCTGCTTTATTTCGAGTATATTTTATTATTTCTAATACCTCATAGTAATTGGTTAAGGGGTCCCCTCCATGAAATACTAATAAATTTACAGAAGTTTTAAGTAGGTCTTTTAATAAATTTTCGTAAAATGAAACGTCAATTTGTTGAGATATATTGTCAGGTTTACAACATGCTAAACAACTGAAAATTTTAGGCTCTTTACAATTTGTACACCCTTCATTACAATCAGTTGGAAATTCTATATAGCAAGTGGTAAAATCCAAATTAGTTGAAGCCATTGCATTTCCTGTTCTAAATTCTTCTTCAACATAAAAAGTATCTGATAAGCTAGCTAAATTATTATTTAAAAGCTTAGTTATGAAATCTGAAACAAGGTTATTATCAAACTTTTTTCTTATTTCATCGATCTGTGTGCCTTTTTTGATTTGTTTTAGAATATTAGTATGGTCTATATCGAGGGAATAAAACACTTTATTATTAATATCATACAATAAAGAACCATTATTTCCAAATGTAACCACACTATATTTACTTAAGATAATGTAATTCATATAAAAAACCTCCCTTTATTATTTATTTAATTCTGGCAAGAGTTTATTTATATTTACTCCATTTTCTATTAAATTCCAAATATATTTAAATTCTTGCTGAGTATCTTTTCTCATTTGATGACAATTAGGAACCATATTATTAAAGTCGAATTCTCCATTTTCATCTACAACTCCTGGATAACAAAATTCACACAAATTTTGAATCGGACAATTCGCACATTTTTTAGTTATTTTACTTATATAATCATTAACCATATTTGAAATTCCCTTGACATTAAACCAATTCTCAACATCACCGATGGGTCTGCTCTGATTTATTCTTTCACAAACATGGAGTTTCCCTTTAAAATCTACCGCAATTTTATCACCAGGAATACATGCACCAGTGTAGGGCATTAGGTGTGATTTTCGAGCTTCGGCAGGAATATTTCTAGAACGATTTAGTATTCTAAAAAAAGAAACATTAAATAGAATGTTAAGAAAGGGCTCGATGGATTCAATCTCTCTATGCAAAAGCTGTTGCGTATATATTTCTCTAAGTTCAACTAAAGTTTCTAAAAATCTATTTTTTTCTTCAGAAGAATATCTCTCATACCAATTAGTAAATGAAGCACCCACTTGAGATATTCTAGCTATTTTTGGTAAAATATCACTGTTTATCAAAAAAAATTCTCTCATTTGGTGTAAATCAGTTCCTGAATCAACGGTAACTAATAATTGGCAATAATCATCATAATACTCAGGATATAATGATTTAATCTTTTTTAAGTTTTTAATAATAATTTCGTAGGTGCCTGTGCCATCTCCAAATACTCTTAATCTATCATGCTCTTCTTTATTACCATTGAGGCTAATTGACAAGATAAATTGATTTGTAGCTAAAAAATGTATTCTTTCTTCGTTTAATAAAGTGGCGTTTGTGGTAATAGAAAACATAATGGGGTTTTCATAGATGTCTTTAGAATAGTGAACTATATCTTTAATTAAGTTAAAATTTAGTAAAGGTTCTCCACCATAAAAACCAATTAAAGGATACTCTAAGGGGAATTTGTATTTTCTAAATTTATAATTGTGGAGATATTTTTTAACTGCTTTTTTTGCGACTTGATTATTCATATATCCAATATTATGCGTTCTTTGATTCGAATAACTACCTGAATACACACAATATTCACATCTAATATTGCACGATTCAGTAACTAATAGGATAAGTTGACTACCACTATTACCTATTAAATATTTCTGAAGTTCCTTTTCGTCTAAATTAAAATTTTCTACCTTAGAATTTCCAAAAACAAAATTATTATGAATTTTGTGTTCATTAAAAGTTACATTCCCATTTATATCGTCATAATAATATGAATTATTTTTTTTCGTAGTAAAATAAAACCCTCTTTCTTCCATTGTTAAAACCTCCCGTTAGAAACTTCTCACAATTTATTATTTTATTAACCTCCAAAAAATCTTTCTTTTGATTTAGGTTGTACCTAATAAGTAATACCTGTTTTTGTGTAGAAAAGTGGAACCATAGAGTTATTAAACTACTATAAATATTTAGTTAAACCATAGAAATCCAATAAATTATCGAAAAGAAACTCTAGACTTTTTACAGAGAAGCATAATGAATTTTAGAAAAGATATGTACATAAGTTAAGCTATTTATATATGCACATATCTTTCTGGAAAACTGCTTTAATTTGAAAGGAAAGTAAAGTAGAACGAGCTAGTGCCAATTGCAAGTCCTGCTGGTCCCGCGGCTGCGCAACCTAAATAGCACGGTCCGGAACAACTCGCTGAGCATGCCCAACTCTCAGGGGAAACATCATTTATCTGTTCCATTTCTTAACACCTCCTTATAAGTAAATATTTGCATATACAACCTCATAAAACAACATAAAATAGGATAAGTTCATAATATATATACATAATGGAATTAAATTCTAATTATTATATTTTATACCATTAAAACTATATTAATATTAGTGATATGAGAATGATTGTTGAGGTAATTTGCATTGTGCTCAAATTAGAATGAATCGGTTTATTACGGAATAATTAATGTGGAACACCAATGATCTTAGATTCTACTTTAATAATTAACTCTCAGAATATGAAACAATACTAGATGTTTATATAATCAATCACTAATTTCTGTTGCCAGCCCTGCCTCCAGTTCTGTATAACTTTACCGTAATGGAGGAATCTTTTGTGGGACACGGACAGTACCTTGTCCCTGATAATTATCTGTAATTGTTTCGTTGCAAAGAAATAAATGAAATTATGTTGAATTTTTCAGGGGGTGTTTTATGTTGATTCAGCAGGTGGGAGGAACGCCAGTGTGCCTGAGCCCCAGTGAGGTATAACATTACCGCACTGGGGCTCAGGTACTTTCTTTGACATATGACCGACTGACGAATGGCCACAGTGAAGGCCAGTTCATCATCGTCGCCGCGAGGCCATCCGTTGGTAAAACCGCATTTGCCTTAAACGTCGCAATGGGTCATATGAAACAGAAAGCATTCGGACATTTGTATTCGCTAGAAATGAGCAAAGAGCAGTTTCTCAATCGAATGATTTCGACCAAAAGCCGAATCGACTCCCAGAAGCTGCGTGATCCACAGAAACGGTTCGACGCCGCTGATTGGAACGCTTACTCCGAGGCCATCAGTGAGTTTACGAAGGAGAACTTGTACATTTGTGACCGCTCATCCGTGATGATTCCAGACATTTATGCGACCACAAGGAAGCTGATGCGACAGCACCCAGACATGCACCACTTCATTATTATTGACTACTTGCAGCTCTTAAAGTCAGCAACAAACAAACAGAACCGTCAAGAAGAAGTGAGCGAAATTTCGCGCTCGTTGAAAGCAATGGCCCGCGAACTAGGCGTCCCTGTCATCGCCCTATCCCAGTTATCACGAGGAGTCGAATCACGTTCCGATAAACGTCCGAATCTCTCAGACTTACGCGAATCAGGGAGCCTCGAACAAGACGCTGATGTCGTCGCATTTCTCTACCGCGACGACTATTACAACCGAAACGATGTCTCAGACAACACGATCGAAATCATCATCACCAAACAACGCGAAGGCCCCGTCGGCACCGTGGAACTAACCTATCAGAAAGAATACAACTTGTTTGTCAATCGAGACGAAACGACAGCATAGGAGGAAAACACAATGGCCCCCCCAAAGATCAAAGACGTCTATCAAGAAGCCGTCATAGAAGACTTTTCAAGCCTGATCTATTTCATCGAATGGCTTGTCTACGAACAGAAAGCCGCGACGATGGATCGCGACGCCCGCAACATTGATGTCATCTTAGCTAAATACGGTCCCACCCTCAATCCCCATATCGCAGCCTATAAAGCCAAAGTAGAAGGCCAGGTCGTTCCAGATCCTTTGGGGAAAATCGAGACGGAAGAGCACAACGTTGAACAAACATAGGAGGAGCCTTTGAATCTTGATGGAAGTGGGATTCAGAGGTTTTTTGGTTTTGGAGCAGGTTGGGAGTTTTGATTTGAACGGAGTTTTGGGGATCCTTGATACAAGATTTATGATAGTGGAGGGTTTTGTTTATGGTTATTTAGAGCTTTAGAAAGTTTTGCGATAAGAAATCGCAGGGACGGTTCTAGTGTTTAAAAAAGATATTTCGCCTCGTGAAAAATGTATAATGTTCGTTTCATAGATAAGAACTCCGATAGGTACTGACACACAACTCATAATGATTTCCGAATTTATTTAAGAAAAGAAAGATTCTTTTTCCGGAATCGTCCCCTTGGTTGTGATACCAAAAAAGGACTACTCATCGCAGTCCATTTAGTTTATTAAGTGTTCTATTTTATTTCGAACACTATTTAATACTTCTGTGTTCACTTTGCCAAATCTTTTTCTAATAATTACTTTTGAAAGTCGTCTCAGAGCCTTTGGGGAAAATGGAGATGGAAGAGCAGAACATTGAACGAGCATAATGAAAGCCTTTGAATCTGGATGTTTGTCAGGTTCAGAGATGTTTTTGGTTTTGAAACAGGTGGGGAGTGATGTTCGGAACAATGCTCAAGGTTTTTTGATACAAGATTTATCGTAGTTGAGAGTTCTTTAGCTGAGGAAGATGCGAGGGTTCTTCGACACTCTAAATCACAGGGACGTTAGCATCTAGATAGAGATGGATAATAATTGAAGATATATATTGTTATTAAAACCATAATATGGAATAATAAAAAGAGAGTCACTATCGTATCTTATGTCATTTTCTAATTGAAAAAGGAAAGACATTGAAACACAACTAATTCTATGAATATAAGTGTTTTTTGCTCGGTGTATCAAAGTTAAAATCGTCTGTCACCGATATAGCAGTGAAACGATCAAGAGTTAGCATCATCCTATCACCCTAATTTTGGTCCACAGCCAATACGCTAAAGAAGAAAGGAAATTCTATGGGACATAAAGTAGATTTATCAGAAGTGATAAACTTCTCCGATGAATTTAAATCAACATCTGAAGATATAACCGTCAGTCTATTAAAAGTAGCACAGAACATCGAAGACATTTGCAATATGAGTTCTTTTTCTGGGAAAACCGCAGACCAGGCCAAATTATATTTTAGTGATTTTCATCTGACGATGTTGACCACTTTTAACGGATTGTTAAATGATCTTTATCAAAATTTGAATCAACACATAGAAGATTTTCAATCAAAGGTTGATGAAAGTAGTAAAACGATTATTAATAGTGACTATGTTAGGGACACCATGGAAGATCTTCATGAACAAAATGAAGCTTTAGAAGTACTTCATAATGAAGTGAGTAACATCATTCGTAGTGTTTCAGATATTAGCAGTGCAACGACGCCGTCCTTCCGTTTCGTTAAGGATGATCATGATATGGCGATAGACGTAGCCGAGAATGTCCTAGAAGATGTCCAATCATTCACAAGTGTAGGTCGACGTAGCTCGGCAGAAATAGAGAGCCTATTACAAGAGATCAGAACAACGTTAAATCATGCGAGGGCTGTAAGTGGCAGTGCTAGGTTTACAGATTACAAAGGAGGAGAAACCACTGTAGGATTGGCCGCACTTAAAGAGTATAATAAAACAATAGGAACGCCTGTGGAAGTAAATCAAGATTCCATTAAAAAAATGTCTTTAATGGAGATTAAGCATTTAAACGACGCTGCAGTAAAAGGTATGGATGAGAGAAATCAGAAGATTTTAAATCGTGCTTATACAGATCTTATAAGTGAAAAAATTGATCGAGCAACTTACTATAATATTTTCGTAACGATGAAAATATTGAGCCAAGGGGGTGTAAGTCGTCTAAGTGTCAATCAAAGAAAGTTAGAGATAGACACTTGGTGGGATAAAACGGTTACCAATAGCGTTCGTCAAACGGAATATATTTGGAAATTGGGATCCGGAATATACAAAGCCAAAGCTAGCACTAACGGGAATGTTGAACGAAAAGTTATTTCAGCAGTGACAGATTTTATACCTGGTGTTAGTAACGTGAAGGCCGGTTATGAAACTGTGTTTGGAGTTGAACTAATTACTGGGCGTGAATTAGACTCCTGGGAACGCGCATTAGCTGGTACCCGGATTATTACGGGATCTAAATCCACTAGAAATAACGAGAATGTTAATCATCCCAAAGAAACTTGGTGGGATAAAACGGTTACCAATAGACTTCGCCAAGCGGAATTTATTTGGAAAGTAGGATCCGGGCTATACAAAGCCAAAGCTAGCAATAACAAGGATGTTGAACGAGAGATGGCTTCAATAGCGGCTGATCTTGCACCTGGGATTAGTAACGTGAAGGCAGGCTATGAAACGGTGTTTGCATCTGATCCGATTACTGGGCGTGAACTAGAATCTTGGGAACGTGCATTAGCTGGTGCAGGGATTATTGGGGGGCCATTAATCAAGGGCGTCAAACATGGTGGTAAATTTATTAAGGGTCCGGTTAAAGTTGTAAATGGATTTGAAGCTAAGGTACATCCAGGGAAGCAAGGGAAACATATAGAAGGTCACTCTAACTATCAATCTGGAAAAAGTATTTTAACTGGTGACTCGCAGAAATTACTAGACTCTCATGCTGGAACAGGTAAAACGATTGGACAAAACAAAGAACGTGTGGATTTTGGACAAGTAATTGGAAAATATGTTGACCCAAGTACTGGTCAAGCATTAGATACAACTAAAGGAATTATTCACTATTCAAAAACAGGTGCACATATAGTGCCTTCAAACCCAATTAGTTGGTAAATATCTTAAGAGGAGGGTATATTATTATGGAGCTTGATGACCTTCATGTGGCGTTACTTCAAAGTATTAAAAATACATATACGTTAATGTTTGAATGGGAAAATGGATTGAAGTTTAAAGGGAAGGTGGATACGTCTTACGAAACCGATAATGGATTGGAAATGGATGAACCAGGATATGTAGAATATTATGCATGTGCTGTAGAAATTCAGGAAATTATCAACCAGCCAGAATTAGTAGGGGACAACATAAAAGTAGGAAATCTCATAGAAGTTTCAATTTATAATGACCTGTTAAGTGTCTCCAAGGATGATGGAACTGTTATTTGGTATAGAAATAAATAAATTGAATTAAAACATATTCCTTGATTGGCTTACATGCCTTTTAAGGTTCTTTTTTATGGTGGGCTACCTAGTGCAGAATAAACGGACATCACCATCGAGATTTTTAAGTACGTGATCCCCAGTGTTTTAAAGCACTGGGGGTCACGTACTTTTTCAAAGTGGTAAATTTCGTGGGAATTGCTGGTAAAAAACACGACAGAGGTGGTATATTCTTGTGGCTATAGTCAGAAACGGAGCATATATTATTGAGTTCCTGATGTCCAATCCGGTATAACTTTAAAGAGTGCTCGGCGACTAAGAACCATGTCTAGTGAATAAGTTTTTCCATGAACGGTAACCTCCATACTATGATATGACATTTCTCTAGGGGAGTTGCTAAAAAAGGATAATTACCTTTTTCAGCGAATATATTACAACAGAGAGTTGGGTATACAAGGGGGAAATGATATGCCGTTGAGTAACCGAAAAAGATTGTTAATGGTGATGGATGTTTTGAGAAGAGAAACTGACGGGGATCATCCTTTAATGATGAGAGAATTGAAGAGAAAAATGGAAGACTTATCTGGAGAAGACTTAGGGGAAACAGGATTACGAGATGATTTGAAATTCTTAGAGCAATCAGATGATTTTCTAGTAGATACATACCTTGAAACAAATGGTCTGGCAAAGCAATACTTTTATGACAGTCGAACCTTTAATTTGAATGAATTAAGGCTCCTTATTGATGCTGTCACATCTGCCCGATTCATCACAAAAAACGAAACAAGCAACATGATTGATAAACTCCTCAAGCTTACAAGTATTCATCAAACCAACCAATTGAGCAATCACTTGAAAATTGATGACCTGGTGAAAAGTGACAACCAGCAAATCAAATACTTCATTTTCCACATTCATCAAGCCATTTCAGCTAGTAAAACCATTACTTTTCAGTACGGGCGATACAATATTGAGAAAAAATATTTCTTAAGTCGCGACGGCGCTTATTACAACATCAATCCTTATGAACTCATTTGGAACAACGATTACTACTATCTTGTAGGGAAGAAGCAAGATACAGGTGACCTTCGTCATTTTCGCGTCGACAGAATGAAAAATGTCAGTGTCACTCAAGAATTATTTGTACGCGATCCTTCATTTAATCCTACAGACTACGTAGGGAAGTTATTTCATATGTACAGCGGGGATGACGAAATGGTCGAAATCGTGTTCGATAACCACTTAATCAACGTGATCATCGATCGTTTCGGGACAAACGTTCATATAACATCTTATAGCGAGACATCATTCTTGTTGAAAACGAGAGCAACGGTCAGTGAAGGACTGCTCCGATGGGTATTAACCTGGGGATCTGACGCAAAGGTGTTGAAACCTGATTCACTTGTTCAAAAAATGCAATCTGAAGCGAAAAAAATGATTGTTCAATATTCTAAGGATTCATCAACTAATTAACCCCCTTTAAAAAACTACAGGGTCTATAGCACTTGTTGACTTATACTTTGGTTATCTCATTGAATGGAATGCAGTCACATTAGAGGAGGGAATAAGAAATGCCTAATGGAAAATACGAAGGTATCTTTCATCCGTTTGAAGTGACAGGGAAATTTTATCAATATGAGGAGAATGGTAAAGTATTTATTTGCCGAAGTGAAGCAAGAATTAATAGAAAACAAACAAATGTACCTCTCCAAGCACTTTTTGTTCTTACGAATCCTGGAAGATGTGAAACGTCCAACAAATCAACCTCATTTTCAGATTTATATTCAGCTACTTATCAAGTAGCTAACCACGATCCTACTATACAACAATTACAAAGAGTCATGAATGAAACTCGTTTAAATCATGTGGCCATTATTAATCTATCAGATTTGAAAAGTGGTAATTTACAAGTTTTTAAAGGCATGTTAAAAGAATCGAAGAATTATCCGGAGTTTCATCACTCGATTTTTGCTCCGGAGCGTCGCAATGAATTAACAAAGCTATTAGATGAGAACCGAGGACCTGTCGTATTAGGTTGGGGACAAGACCCTTCAATAAGAAAGAGAGCGAAACAGGCTTACGTTGAACTAGTCGATTTGAAGGTAATTCCTATTGGATATAAACATGGAGTGTATGATGCATGCTTCTATCATCCACTCCCACCTAATCATGATTTACAGAGAGAATGGAGAAATGAAATTATTTCTCAAATTAACAATGACTCTAATCGTACAACAAAAGCAGGGGAACCGTTGCCTGTTAAGAATACGCCAATGGAATTTAGAGAATATTTGCAGCAGAAGCATTTATTAAAAGCTGGTGAACGGAAACTGAAGGATATATCCATAGAACAGTATATTAATAGACTAGAGAACATGCGTCGTGAAAAAATATATAACGAAGAAAAACAAATTGATTCTCTTTTAGAAAGAAAGATCCAGGAGCGGTATCAGGATTGGAAAACATATAGAAAGACGATTGAGCATTATTTATCATCTAAAAACTACTGATAAGACAAAAATGTCTGTTCCGACGAAGTTGATCTTTTGTCACTTTTGAGTCGAATCCTATTTATTTTTATGTATTTTTAAGCCATGACTTGGCGTTGGAGGTGGAAAGAATGAACAAGTACCATTTGGACTCCGTTGTGGCTTTGAAATATGCAACGGAACCAAATTCCTATATTTATAGACCGATTGTAAGGTATCTATACAACAAACATATGGGCTTTGAACACTACACCACTACTCTATCGGATGTTTTTCGTATGCTTAAAGAAAATGAGGTTGTTAGTGATGAATATACAGAGACTAACTTACATGATGCGTTGAATCAATTAGAGATTTGGGAAGTTATTAAATCCAGACAAGAAAAGCAAAGTGGTATGACGATTGAAGAATTTAAGAAGAAACACTATCTATATCAAATTACTGATTTAGGGTTAGAAGTAGATGAATTATTGCTAAGGATTGATGATTTAGATGAAAAAATTATGGGAAGTTTGGATAGTAGACAGTTTAGTAGATTGTTTAAGTTCTTAGAAACATTTAAAGAAATTGATGCGGTGTATGCGCCGCCTGACATGGCTTCAGAAATATGGATGAATGTATTTGAAACGCATAAAACCTTACGGACGAACGCAACAAATTATTTGTTTCACATTCAGGAAGCTGAAAGAGCTAATTTGTTTAATACAGAACTATTCTTGAATTTTAAAGACACGTTTATGCAGTATCTAGGAACGTATATTTCGGAATTAGATAGAGTGAAGTATAAAATTTATAAACTAATAAACGAAATTGATGATGAACATGTTGACCAGTACATTAATGTACTGATCGAAGCAAATAAGCCCAATAGTATTCTATACGAGGATTTTTCCGAGGAAAAACTAAGAATTTCTCTTAAAAATAAATGGGTGGAGCTTAGAACATGGTTCTTAGGCACAAAGGGAGGGACGAGTGATATAGACGTTCTGAGTGACAAAACGAAAGAAGCAATTCGTCTAATCGTGACCTATGCCAATAGATTATCTGATTCCATGACAAATACTCAAAATAGAGTTACGGATTATCAGGCTTTGGCGAAAAAATTTATTGATAGTTTTTCTTTAAAAGATGCCCATAAATTATATGCGTCTGCTTTTGGAAATTCTCATTCCCGTTCATTACATGTAACAGAAGAAATACCACTGAATGAAGATGGTCAATACTCTAATGCGGATGAAATTTGGAATACAGACATTAAACCCTTCCAAACCCCTAACATGAGTAACCGAGGACCAAAAGGGAAAACTAAAGCTTCTGTAATAAAAAACAACAAATTAGAACGTCAACGCAGGATTATTGAGAGCTTAGAGAAAAAACGAGAAGAAGAGAAAAAAATGAAAGAGTTAATTAAAGAAGGGAAAATTATACTCTCCGAAATAAAAGAGCCTTTAGAACCGTTCCAAAGAAAAGTGTTATTGAAGTGGATTATGAGAACAACCAATATGAGATTAGGTAAAACAAAGAAAAACACTTTTCGAACGGAAACAGGGCTTACACTTAAAGCTGATTATCGTTCGAATGAAGTCGTAACAATACCTTGCAAGGATGGGGAATTAAGAGGGCTCGATATCGAATTTGTTATTGAGGGTGAAAAGATATGATGAATGAAGAGAATAAGGGATTGCAACTAGGTATAGAAGCTCTGTTAGAGAATTTTCTAGTGCAAAGAAAAGATAATCCGGAAGTATTTCGAGAGATATTAAGTAGTGAAAAAATGATTCGTAAATACATGGTAACTAATTTTGGTTATCAATTAAAACTTGACAGTGAAACGGCTAAACTTGAAAAGATTCCTTATTTTAGTCGAGATTGGATGGGTATCCAATCTTTTAAAAACGAGTTAGATTACGTCTTTTTAATGGCGTTGTTTTCTATATTAGACACAAAGTCAGTTGAGGATGGTTTTTTATTGAGTTCCATAATTGAGGACGTAAAAATATTTTTGTTAGGCAAAGATGAGAAAAGTCTTATTTATGAAGTAGATTGGAAGGTGAAACATCAGAGAGAAAGTTTTTCCAGAGCGTTACTTCGGGCACAAGAAACAGGATTGATTAAGTTGTTGGATGGAGAATTGGCTAATTTCGAAAAGTCGGAAGATGGGGAGGTTCTCTACCAATCAACTTCCTTAATACGTTATCAGTTTCGAAATTTTTCTAAAAAAATAGATTCTTTTGAAACGTCAGAGGAAATGTTGTTAGATGGTTTGGACAAGGAAAATGTAAGGCATTCTTTGAATCGTAAATTGTATTTTGAATCAGTACTCTTTATTGATGAATTGTCGGAAGAAGAAGCACAGTATTTAAATGATAAATATAATTACCAAGATATAAAACAACAGATTGAATTATATACTTTTTTCCGGCTAGAACGTATGTATAACTGTATTTGCTTAGTTCAAGATGTTAGGCGGATAAACCTTCATCAACATCCTAGTAGAAAGCACGAATCGTATATTGTGTCTCAGGTTGCTCATAGGATAGCGGGTCTTTTAAGAGATAAAAAACCTTTTGGGTTTTTAGTTTTGGAGAATAGTCGATTTGAAGATTTATTAAAGGATGTTATCAAACATTTTAGTTTAGGTTGGTCTAGTACCATGCGAGACAAGACTCCATTTTCTAAATATAAACAGATTATATTGGATTATATGACAAGCTGGAAGTTGGCATCATATGACGAAACAACGATGAAAATAACTATTTACCCGTCTATGATACGAACAGTAGGAGAATACGACGCTGACTTAAGGGATTATATTGATACAGAAAACATTAGGGGGAAAAAAAATGGTAGTAGCAGAACATGACAGAAGTAACCGTTTAGAACCTTACTTGGTAGGATTTGTTAATTTTTGGGTGTATGAAAATGAAGTGTATCCATTTCATAAGGGAAACATTTTGTTCGGTGGACAAAATGGGCAAGGGAAGTCAGTTTCCATGCAATCGATTATACCTTTATTATTGGATGGAAATACGCATCCTTCGAGAATTGACCCATTTGGTTCAGGTAAAAGAAAAATTGGAGACTATTTAAGGACCAATGATGAGCTAGACAAAGGTAGAATTGCTTATTTGTATCTGACGTACAAAAAAGTTAAGACAGGTGAAACCATAACGACAGGAATCGGATTACGAGCTATTGATGAGTCGAAAAATGACTTTTGGGGATTTGTTATTAAAGGTAAAGAGATAGAAAAAGATTTCTCGTTGACTAAAAGCAATGGGTATAATGCGGACGGATTGGAGGAATTTGTTCCTATCTCCAAAGATGATTTGAAAAATCAACTAGAAGAAATGAAATGCGGTAAGTTTGTATCAACGCAGAGAGATTATGCTGACGAAGTAAATAAGCAAGTGTTTCAATTTGATAACATAAGCCTGTTAAAAGAACTTACCAAGTTATTAATCCAAATCCGTTCTCCTAAGTTATCCAAAGAAATGAAGCCGGACGTTTTGTATGATGCATTAAAAAACTCACTGGAAGAGTTGCCTTCCTCTGAATTTTCTATGATATCCAATACCATTAAGGATATCGATGACCATAATCGTAAATTGGAGAAAACAAAAATTTCACTAGATTTGTCTTCTTCCTTACTAGGGGATTACCTCGGTTATCAAAAAACCATGTTAGGAAATGCTGCTAACCGATACCTGGAAGCTCTGCAAGAACACCACCGAATGGTGATGAAAAAAGATTCAGCGGAAAAGAAACTGATTACGCAAAAAGCCAAGTTAAAGGGTGTTGTAGAGCGTTTAACAGATATAGATATAGAGTTACAAACAAGCAAATCAAGTTAGATTTGTTGGAAACATCTGAGGTCCGTTCGTTAAATAATGAAAAGCAAAATAAAGAGCAGGAAAAGGAAAGAAAAGTAAACGACCTCAAAGGAAAAAATGACCAGTATGAGAGAAATCAACTGAAATTAACTTCATATAAGAAAAAAATAGATAAGGCAAATGAATTGTGCTACGAGTATGAGAAAGAAATTAAAGAAATTATTGATGAGCTTGGGGATTTGGCTGTCGAAATTCAATTTTACGAAGGGGAATCCTATTTGTCGATGGCGAAAGAAAATATTTCCAACTATAGGAAAGATAAGGGGTACTTTAATGTTTGGGTTTCAAGATTAAATAGTCATGTTCAAAGCTTAAAAAACTTATTGGAAGCTATTCAAGAAGAAGAGAGAATTTACGGTTTATTGAAAGACAAGAAAGAAGAAATGCGTGAAGTAGAGTCAAATATCGAACAAATAGAGAGAGAATTGACGAGGATTAGTCAAGAATCCTCTTCCATAAAGAGTAAATTCAAGGAAGATTATCGTGAATGGATTCAATTCAATGAGGAATTCATTCTTTCTCACAGTGAGATAAGTGACGTTATGGAAATTGTGGAAAACTTATATGACTTCAAAGATATGACACCTAAATCAATCGAGGAAGAGTTATATGACCAGAAAGAGCGTTTAATTGAACCGTTAAAAGATGAAGTTATTAATAATAAAGTGAATATCGAGCATTTAAAAAATAAAATAAAAGATTGGGAAAGTGAACTGGATGAGTTACAAAAACAAAAAGAAGTAGCACCCTTTTTTCGTCGGAAAGACACAGTGGAAAATCGTTCGGTTTTGACAAAAAAAAATATACCTTTTGTACCATTGTATGAGGCAGTAGAATTTAAGGATGTGTTATCCGAAAAGGAAAAAGAAAGAGTAGAGTCGGCTTTGTTGGATACAGGACTGTTGGATGCGTTGATTATCCCTGTTGCCGAAGTGAAAAACGTAGGCGAAAACGATTCTGTTATTATACCCAAGGAGATTGATGAAAAAACTAAGACGTTGTTTAGTGTTCTGAACCCCATTGTACCGGAAAATTCTGACGTTATAGAAACAGATATTGTGTCTGTATTGAAAAGTATATCTTTGGAAGTATTAGAAAATACAACGTATGTAACTACCTCTGGAAATTATCAACATGGGTTGCTTAAAGGTAATGCTGTGAAACAAGTCCAAGCTTCCTATATTGGAAAAGAAGCAAGAAGAAGGCACAGAGAGAATAAAATGACGGAAATTCTTCTGAAAATGGAATCATTGAAAGAGGAAATTATATCGTGGGAAATACAAAACAAAAAAGTAAAAGGTAGAATGCAAAAATTGTTAGAAGAGTATGAAGGTAGACCTACAATGGAAGGTTTAGATGAAAATAAAGCTTTGAAAGAACAAAAATTAATGCAAAAAAATGAATTTGATAAGAGAAAAGGAAGGTTGCAAGAAGCTCACGAAGATTTAGCTAAAAGTTATGAGAAACAGCGCATAGAAAGAATTCAAATTAGTGAATTCATAGAAGGTAAAAAGGATGCAAAGACCATTAAAGAATTAATCGAAGTAGCTTCGAAGGAATATGGTGGACAAGTTCAATCTATGGAGAAATTATTTTTAAAGTTTGAACACAAGAAATCGGAATCAGTATCTATCCAAGTAAACTACGAAGATACCGAATGTGATTTGATAGAATTGAAAGGAGAAATAAATGTCTTGGACAGTGACATTAAAATTCTTGTTAAAAACTTAGAAAATATCGAAGAAATGCTAAAGGAAGCTGGCATTGAGAAGATTGAAGAAGACATTAAAAAGTTACGTGTGCTTATACAAGATTTAGGGGATGAACAAAAAAAGAAAATCGCAGAACAACCAACCGTTGACCAAGCGATAAAGCGAACCAATGAAGTAATATCTGATGCAGAGAAAGAATTATTTTTTTTACAAAGACAGTTGGTTATTCGGAAGGAAGTATTTGGTTTCGATTTAAAAATGAACCATATAGAATACGAGGATGCTCTTGAATCGTTGGCTAGTGAGTATGCAGAAGAAATGGATGTATTAGAAGCATATAAGCAACTACACAATGCAGTCCACGATTTTAAGTCCAGAGATTTAGAGGGCTATCCGCCAACCTCCCGTGAAATATTGTCAGGCAGTACGGAACTAGAATTGGAAGAGTTCGAAAGAAATAAAGATAGAGTGCAATTAATTAACACTGAGCGAAAACGTTTAAATGTCATTATTCCTGTGCAAGGCTCGAAGAAAAACCCGAAAGAATTCCACGACTATTTAACAGAATTAGAAGAAAAACAACGTTCCGTATTGAAAAAGGATGAGGAAAACTTAATCAAAAACGTAATGATTCAGGGAGTAGGAGATAAAATAAAGGATTTAATCACTAAGGCGAAATCATGGAAAGGTGATATTAATGCTTCAATGAAGTCGCTAAACAACTCCATTGAATTGCGATTATCCTGGGAACCTATAGATAAAACGGATAAAAATTCTGAGGACCATTTAACTACTACAAAATTGGTGGAGCTCTTAGGTAGAGACTTTGGTACTTTGAAAGATATTGATATCGAAGCCTTAAGTAAGCACTTTATGAGTAAAATAGCCTTGGCTAAAGAACGATTAGACAGAAAAAACAATAAAGATGACTTAGAAAACCTGGAACAAGCCTTAAAGCAAGTATTGGATTATCGCGATTGGTACAAGTTTAAAATTCTGTATACGCTAGAAGGTCAAAAGGAAAAAACGTTGGATGAGAAGAACCTAAACATCCTAAGTGGCGGAGAGAAAGCTATGGCTATTTATATTCCATTATTCTCTGCGGCTTATTCTAAGTACAGTGGTTCTTCTCCGGATGCTCCTTATATCATTGCGTTAGATGAAGCATTTGCAGGCGTGGATGAAGAAAACATATCCGAAATGTTCTCCTTGATGGAGAGGTTAGGTTTTAATTATATTCTCACATCACAAGCGCTGTGGGCAGATTATCCTACCGTATCAGGAATCAACATCTATCGTTTAAGCTATGATAAAGTAGCGAGTTTCGTGTGTTCTGAGCCTTGGAGATGGGACGGAAAGACACTGGAAATTAATGAGGAAGTATTAATCAGTAAAGGTGTATCGATAGATGAGGATGACAGGTTGAACGGAGACCCGATTCAAGAGTCGTTGTTTGATTCGGTCAGAGCTTAGGAGGAACGGTGATGGATAAAGGATTAATAAGGGAAGTAGAAGAGTATTTTGGGAGGAAGGCGTTTGCTCGCTTTTTTTCTCTTTTTAAAATCAAAATAGAGTCTTTGGGATACGTAAGTGGGTCTGTAAAAATAGCCCCTTCGGATGAGGAAAGAACCGCAATCGAGTCGTGGATGGGGACAACATATGGTGGAAAAACAATTACCATTTTTTTATCAAAGTTTGAAAAAAGACTTAATGGTTCAAAGTTTGAGGATATTACATTATACGAGGTAGTTGAGTTAATTACAAAAGAATCTATTATACCCAAAAGAGAAAGAGAGCGTAGGGAAGAAGAAAAGAAAAATGCGTTCTTTAGGAAGTTAAGGAAAGCGTATCCTCATTCTTACGCACAAGTAGTTGTTAGAAGAATACTAGAAAAGGAAAAGGGATCCTCTAGATTTATTGCTTTATATAATGAGCAAGAATACGATTCAATTGAAGTGATACTAAAAGCAATATCAAATTTACCGCCGGAAGGAGAATTTGAAAAGTTACCTTTATTTGCGGAAAGAATCACGGGGAATCCCCATTTTTTTGATAAAAATAAGAAACTCTGTCAGGCTATTGAGATGGTGTTGAGCGAAAAAGAAGAGCGGGAATATCGAAGTAATTTAAATGCTGAAGACGAAGCTAATTTACTTTCTATGATAGGGTTAGAAAAAGATGACTTGCACAGTTTTGTGACTTGTTATGGGCTCTTGGCTTTTAGGGAAGAAAAAATATTACAACAATGGTACTGGGCAAATGAAGAAGGGTCTGTTCAAAACATCCCTTTGCGTGCTTTACGTCATATAGATTATGTGAAGCCGATTATTGGAAAGAAAGTATTTGTCTTAGAGAATAGCGGAGTGTACTCCAGCATTTTAGATAAAATAGATGGCGTGTATCCTATCGTCTGTACACATGGCAATTTTAAATTATCTGGTATGTTGCTATTAGACAAGTTAATTAAAAGAGGTGCAGAAATTTACTATTCTGGCGATATCGATGTGAACGGTATAGCTATTGCAAAGTATTTAAAAAATAAATACAAAGAAAGTGTTCGTATATGGAGAATGGGCTTGGACGAGTATCGGAAAAGTGCTTCAAAGGTACCTTTGACCAATGCTGGGCTAGAACGACTAAATTTCAATGAAAGTGATGAATTTTATGAAGTTGTTACCGAGATGCAACATTTAAAGGTAGCAGGATACCAAGAGCCATTGCTAGACTTGTTCGTATCTGACATTAAGAAAGGAATGAATGAAAAGGTATAACAATCAAAAAATTCGTACTTTTAAGATGTTATCCAGCTGGGGTAGCATTTTTTCTATAAAGTGGAGACGTTAATCGTATGAAAAATCATACAGATAACATCCCATTATCTATATAAAATTTAGCATTTTAATGCTACTGTTCACATTTTTCATATTACTTCTGAAGTTAAATTGGGTATTTATGTTAAAATTGATTTGTAAAATAATTCTGAGGTGAGAAAATGGGTGTTCCTAATTATCAGAGTTTTATTTCATCACGCTTTATTATCACTTAACAGTGCAAAAACAATTAGTAGTTTTCTATTTCATACTTATGAGTATCAGAAAAGAAATGGATTAATAAATGGGTGAAGTTTGACTATTATTGAATAGGGATGATTATATGGAATTTATGTACTTTTTAGTATTTATTTTTATAGTATTTATTATTTTAATCTTTTTATTTCAAGCACATCAGCAAAAAATAATTAGAGAACAAATTTTTGAATTAGCTAATAATACTTTGGAGTTAACTCCTGAAGAGTTTTTTGAAATAAGAAATAAAAGTTTCGGTGGAAGAGGAAATGCATTGTATTCCAATAATTATAACTTTGCAGGAGTGTATATTTTACATAATAAATCTAAAGAATTATATTATATAGGACAAGGAAAGCAAGTGTTAAATCGAGTGAACAGTCATCTCACTGGTAAAGGAAACGGAGATGTCTATGCAGATTACAAATACGGAGATTATTGGACAATTAAGATGATAGCCCTTAAAAATACTAGTTTTAATACTTTGAATGAATTGGAAAGGTATGCTATTGAAACCTATGATTCTTACAATAAAGGCTATAATAAAACTAGAGGGAATACTAAGTAGATTATTCTTTCTAATACCCATTCATAATGTTAGTTACAAATTTTGAGTGTGATTCCTTAGTTTGTCTCAGTTCGTGTTTCATTTTTAGTTCTCCACCTTTTTGATATATTTACATTATTATTACAAACCTTAAACATTTAAAAATTTTTAATTCAGACAGTAACTTGTTTATAAATGTTAAAATTATAGAAGAAGTATGTAAAAAAATCTTATATATGAATGTGTGGTGAACAATTAATGGCTGAACCAAAAAATTTAGTGAAAGTGGGGGGACAACTTTACGGTTTTTTCGTAATTTTAATAGTTTTGGCTACAGTTGGTTTTATTATATATCTGTTTATTCATTAATAATAATGGCATCTACAAATCAATTTGCAGATAATACCATTTTACAGATTTTATTAACATTAATATTCTCGGTGATTATTGGTTCATACTTAACCAAAAAATTTGAAAGGAAGAACCAAAAGGAGTTAGAAATATTTAAAATTAGAAATAAAATTGTACTTACAATTGTTGATTTAGCTGGGATGATTATATCAAGAAAGGATTCCAAAAAAGAAAAAGCACTAGAATTATTACATAACGAGAACGTAAAAGTTAAATTATATTTTGATGATAGTATGGTGAAATATGTAAATGATTTTTTAGAAAAACAATCAGAAAGTTCATATCATTCTTTGGTCAATATCCTTAAATTATATATAAAATAAATTTGTTTGAGTGATATCATTGGCACAACCAAGACCGTGGTTAGATGAAGTAATTGATGCAATTTCTAAATTATACGATTGGTAGGCCTTAAATGAATTGCTGTTTAAGAGTTTAGTGGAGTTGTAGTTGGTAGTAATCCCGTAGGTCGTTTCAGAGCCTTTGGGGAAAATGAAGATGGAAAGGGAAGAACCTTGAACTAGCATAATGATAGCTTTTGAATCTGGATAATTGTCAGATTCAGAGGTCTTTTTGGTTTTGAAACAGGTGGGGAGTGATGTTCGGAACATTGCTCAAGGTTTTTTGATACAAGATTTATCGTAGTTGAGAGTTCTTTAACGGAGGAAAATGCGACGGGTCTAGTAGTTGAAAAACATATTTCGGCTAGAGGGAAATGTATAATATTCGTTTCTTTGATAAGAATTACAATAGAGATACTGACAAACAACTCATAATTATTTCCGGTAGCATCTAGGGAGGTCAACCGAAGGAACCGTCCGAGACCAGTGATAAAGTAGTTACTTTCGAAAAACCCTTTGGGGTACTTAAATGTCTCCCCACATACTAAACGTTGCTTAGAATTGATTCTGAGGACTCGTTTTCTACTAAGTGTTTTTCGCTTTTGAAAAGTTGGACTTTATCAGCAGTCCCGAACCGCCCCCTGGTCATAAAACTTCTATACTTGATAGGCTCTCATGTCGTATCATAGACATAGGAGTCTTCCTCCAATCTTTTGAGAGGTACTCTTTTTTCTCTCTAAGATCCGTTTGGAGACATGATATAAGGTATAACATTTGAAAAGTATTTACTATTATTATAACTAGGAAGGATGATAATATTGCCGGAACTTTATTTAAGTGAAAAAACAATTACTGAAAGTTATCAGACACTAACAAAAGAAAAATTTAATTTTGAAACAGAGTTTTTTTATTTTTTGATCCTAAAGCACGCTGGACTAAGTCAACACAACTTTATTAAATTGACAGAGGAGTCAGTAAAACAAAAAATTATTGAAGCAACAACTGACCTAGCATTTTTATTCCTATCAGAGGAACGCTTCCATAATAAGAAAGCAAAAAATAATTTTATTAATCCTTTTGCCATGCAAAGTTGGAAAAACCAACCTTCTGAACCAATTAAATCTTGGGCGCCAGCAAGATTAGTAAATAATGTTACTGGTGGCGGAAAGCAATGGAAAAAAATATTAGTTGATGATGGTTCAGATGCTAATACTGTAAAGTTAAAACACGATTATGTGAATTTTTTTAGTGGTTTGAGTAGCACATTCCCCCTTGATGCTATATCCGTTTGGGTAAGCAAGTTTAATATATTTGACCAAGAGGTACCACTCTCGTCTCTTATAGGTAATTTTTACAAATATTTTAATATAACTGATGAAGAAAAGAAGTATTTCTTTTCAACACAAGAAAATGTCTCTCTATCTTTTAGTGATGTGATTACCGATCCAAATATTATAAGAGAATTAATTGGCACACCACAAGGAAATTCAAATTGGTTGGTAGAATCTAAAGAAATGTATATTTCAAATACAAGTGACCTTGTTGAATTAATGAAGCCCTTTGGAAGTACAACTAAGTATAAAAATGCAGGGATTAAAACGATACAGCATTATAAACATTTATTAGAGAAAGCTAATCAAGCTATATTCATGGGACCACCTGGGACATCTAAGTCGTATATTGCAAACGAAATGGCTAAAGAATTTGATTATACTAAAAGAATTCAATTTCATCCTCAGTATTCTTATCAGAATTTTATTGGAGGTAAAATACTGGAGGGGGGGAGATTAGAGGACAAAAAAGGAGAATTTATTGAATTCTTGGAAAGAGCAATGGGAGATATAAATAAAAGATACCTGTTAGTTATTGAAGAAATAAATCGAGCAAATGTAAGTCAAGTTTTTGGGGAGTTAATCCAACTGCTTGATAGAGGTGAAAGTTTAGAGCTTACATATAATGGTGTAACAACTAGGTATACATTGCCAGAAAATATAAAAATTGTTGGTACAATGAATACCACGGATAGAACAGTCGGAAGAATTGACTATGCTATAAAAAGACGTTTTTACCAAGTATATTTCGGTGTAGATTATGGTATTTTAATTGATAAAATATTTATAGAAGGTAATAAGTTCTCTGTAACCGATTTAATGAGAAAAATAAATAATAATCTTTATGAATCTTTGAGCAACAAAGAAATGGTAATTGGACATGCTGTTTTCATGAAAGAATTCTGCAAAGATGCTGAAACTGGAAAATATATATGGACAGCAGATGATTTTTCTGATCTATTCAATTATGTTGTAGTTCCAATTGTAGAAGATTATTGCAATGGGAATGTTGATTTAATTGTAAACGTAATTGGAGAGAAACTTCAACAACAAATAACTGATTCTGATTTTGTTGAAGCAATTCAGGAGTTTCTAAACCAATGAAACAAATAAACATTCCTGAAAATTCTTCTTATACTTTAGGTCCAGAATATACAGAAGATTTAAATGAATTCTTAAATGAAAATAAAGATCTTCCACTACGGTTGAATGGCAACACTATTTTGTTTGATGATTATACAATAGGGAGTTTAACTATAAGAGATCAAACGATAGTGGTTATCCCAAGAATACAAAATTTAACTCCTAATCATTTTTTTGAGATGCAACTTTACAATGAAGGGTTATTGAATAATAATATCTCAGGTCTTCTAGGAGAAAATAGTCAATTCGGAATTCAACAAAATGTCATTCAATTGTTTTTAGATGAAGCATTGGAGTTAGTAGCTCAGGGAGTAGAAGGTGCATTCAATAGGATAGAAGAAGAAACAAACATTATAAAAGGGAGGATTCTAATTGAAAAGATTTCACCAGTTAATCTTTTACAAGATAGAATTCCCATCGAATTTGATGTACATACACGACAAACTTCTTTTAATAAGATAATTAAGTTGGCACTTGATAAAGTCAGAATATTAATAGAGGGTATTGAACAGAAGAAAATGTTTGCTTTAGTAAATTCTTATTTTGATGATATTGATACTTTAGTGACTGACTTACCGAGATTATTACAAGAGAATGAATCGAAATTATATTATGAAAACGATAAATATCCTGTTGTAATAGGATTAGCTTTGAAAATTTTAAAAGATCTAAAATTGAATATGAGGAACAACGAAGTATTAGCTTCTTCTTACCTTGTAAACTCAAATAATTTATTCGAAAATTATGTTAGAAAAGTTCTTGCGGATAAATTAAAGAACTCTGTGTCTAAATGGAATTCCCCAAAAAAAATAGGACAATTTTCTATCGGAGACAACATTTTTGAGAAATCCTATATTCCGGACATAATGTTAGGTTATCATAAAGACACAAACAACGCCTTGGCAGTATTAGATGCTAAAAATAAAGATATTACTAATTTTCAAAATATCGGAAGTTTAGCTGACTTGTATCAAATTCTTTTTTATTGCTACAGTTTAGATACTAAAAGCGGTGGTATTGTTTATCCTTATTTCGGCTCCTTAAACCCTGTACGGCTGAATATTGATAGTTTTAAAGAAACAAATTTATTCGCTTTTAATATAGATTTTTCACTTCCTTTAGGTAAAAGGAATGAAGTTTTTGTCAATGATGTCAAGCAAACCCTTAGTGTAAATTAAAAACAAGCAGGGGGAAATGCTCCTGCTTGTTCTTGTTATAATGACGATATTAATTCGAGTTGGACAGTTGGCGTAATGTCTTCTTCGTATGCTTTAAGCATATTTTGTGTAATTTTGGTAATTACTGGAACAGTCACGGAATTTCCTAGTTGCTTTTTTGCTTGTGATGATGAATTTGCTAACTTGAAATCTTCAGGAAAACCTTGAAGGCGAGCGCATTCTCTGTCAGATAAATGTCTACCTAGGTCCCATAACTTTGGCGCACGAGCAACAATGATTGAAGGAGTATAACTATCTAGATTACAATAGTATGCTTCTTGGATCTGGGTTTTTGCATGATCTCCAACATGGAAGCGAAGGGATTTGTCTTTCTTTAGATAAGAGTAAACGCCATGTTTTCCTTTTTTCGTAGTAGCTTTATATTTTGAATTATCATGTTCAACCCTAATCTGAACTTCAGATTCTAAGGGACAGACATTAAAATGATATCTAATTCTGTTCATTTCAAAATCAGATAAATTTAAGGATATATTTTCATTTTCATTCATGTCGATAATGTCTCTAATGTTTGCCTTTTCTTTTAATGGCTTGGGGAAGGAAAATTCAACATCTTTTTTAAAACCAACACAATACCAGCGTTCACGAGATTGAGGAACACCATAATCTAAACTATTTAAGATTTTCCATTGTACTGAATAGCCGAGTTCATCTAAATGTTCAAGAATTACTTTTAGAGTATTACCTTTATCATGTGATTTTAGGCCCTTAACATTCTCTAATAAGAACATTGCTGGTTGTTTCTCCTTTAATATACGTACAATATCGAAGAAGAGGGTACCGCGAATTTCATCTTCGAAACCATGGTGTTGACCAGCGTAACTAAATGGTTGACAAGGGAAACCTGCAAAAAGAACGTCAAAGTCTGGAATATCTTTGGCATCTATTTGGGTGATATCTCCGCTTGGATAATCTCCAAAATTAGTTTTATATACTTCAGCAGAGAAACTATCAATTTCTGATGAGAAAACACATTCCATTCCCACTGATTCTCCAGCTAATCTAAATCCTCCAATACCAGCAAATAAGTCGATAAATTTCAAGTTACTTCCACTTCCCTTTTTTCTATGAGAAATGTGTTCCACAATCTCATCTAAATTACAATCTAAACAATTACAAATTCTTTCTAAAACGTTCATACTTACATTTTCATTTTTACTTAATCGCGATAATGTGGCAGAAGTAATCCCGCACATATCTCGTAGACTAGTTTTATTAATTCCTTTTTCACTAGCTAAGTTCCATAATCGCTCATATGAAAATGACATAATATCGCCTCGTTATCGTGAAGTCATTATTCTATCTATGTAGAATTATAGCACACCGACAATTTAAAATGAACTCATATTTGCTGAAATGAACTAAATTTCAGTATTAGCACAACAGATATATTATACTTGAAACATATGTAAGTCAAAAGCTTAAGTGGAAATTAATATATAAATTTTGCTATCGTTACAATTGAATAAGGCGAAACAAGAAATAATTAGTACTATGACCCTCAGGCAAAAGCCTTATCTGATAAGAGGGATATTAAAACTGTGGTGCCTCCAGAGCTTTAAGGCACTGGAAGCAGGGAAGAAACTAACGATAGAAGTATAAAACGTTTCATTTGATGATAACTCAAATATCAGTACAAGTTCGATAGAAACGAAGGTGCTACAATCTAAAAAATCATTGGATGGGGGGATGCGCTATGCTTGCGGAAATTCACAGAAAAGTAAGATACCATTCGGAAGATTAGTTACCCGGAGATGTCTTTGGAACGCTTCGATATCTTGGTGCTCAGTATTTATTTGATGTAATATTGAAGAACAGTCAGTTTTGAGAAAAAGGTGAGTTGCGATATCATGTAATAAAAACTCCAGATCGAAGAGATATTGGGGCAGATTTATTAATAGAGGAGAATAAAAGGTATGAAAAATAAAGATAAATTTACTAAATGGTTAGAAGAGCAAACTGATTTAGCCCAAAGTAGTATATTGAAATACACAGGGGCAATAAATACTATTTCTAAAGAATTAATAGAATCGAATATAATTAGCTTAAACCTTTATCATATTAATAGTGCAAATGAAGTAGAACTTATTAGAGAAAGATATTTTTCAATAAGTGAATTTATAGAGAAAGATAAAAGAGGGAATCGCATGTATAGTAGAGCTCTCTCATACTACATTGAATTCACAAGGATCCAAGAGAAATATTAAAGATTGTATGGAAGACTGTAGATATTAAAAACATCTTACCATAACGGGAAGGTCTAAAAATCATTTTAGTAAAATATAGTCATTTTTTAATGCTATTTATATTGTCATTTGTCCACTTAGCAATCGGCATTGCCATTGCTGTCGCTAATATAACCGGCACTGCTTCACCGATTTGTTTGTACTGCTTGTTTAGTCTATTATTATTTTCACACTCATGGTAACCCTATCTGAAAACTCAAACCAAGCAGGAAAAGTTTGAATACGTGCTATTTCTTTTACAGATAAGAGTTGGTGTGAAGATGGACCATCTGGCAAATCCCATTTAACTTTTTCTAATTTTATCATGGGAGGTCGACTTGGGGGGGAGAGGTGCTTGTTGACCAGACGCTTGAATAATTAAACTTTGTTCATCCCACTTCTTTTTGCGATCGAGATAAATACATAGGTGAGAAACCACTTTCAAACATTCTCCAAGATTATTTTCTAAATCACCAATAGTATCTTTTAAACTTTTGGCGCCCTCTATTAAAAGAAAGATTGTACGAGAAATTTCTTGATTTTTCGGTAGAAAGCATAGAATTAGTTCCAGATATTTACGTTAGTGACAAACTGGAGACAGGTGATATTCAGTTAATATTAAAGGTCGATAATAACTATGTTATAGAAAATTTCTTTAAAGGCACTTGCACGGAAGTGTAGTGAAATAACTAAAAAAAATCCAGGTATTGGAACAATATTTAGTTCAACATATTTTAATATGGGAAATATTCACTTTTGGGTTAAAGATGTGAAATATAAGTATGAAACTGGGGAATTAACCCGTACAGAGAATTTGGAAGTTCTTGAATCTGAGCTAGGGATCCAATTAAAATACGCTACACAGCAAACAAGGTATGGAAAATCTTTTAGGGAAAGCAATGATGGCAGTTACTTTTTATGGGGAGAATATTAGCTATTGCAGAGAATATTCAAAAATAGAAAGTCGAATTAATGTTTACTTAAAGGAGCCTACACCGTTTCAAAATACATTAACATAGAACGAGGATGCTGAAAAATTAATCTTCGAGTAAAGTTTAGTAAGGGGCAGCAGCATGGTTGGTCTACAATTAAGTTAACCTCCGAATGTCAGCTGAAATAGATATTTTCAAATGAACGACGTACCATTATCAATATCTAAATTTTTGATGCTGCCTAATTTATGTGTGCTTGCCAGGACCCAAAGCATGTTAAGTTTTGTGATAGGGTTGAGAAAAATGTCATATAACTTATTCAGTAACTTTATGGTACTGAGAACTCTCGGTTATGAATAAATACTAAAATAAGTAAAAATTAAGCTTAAAATCGCCCATAAAGATGATCATTCTCATCTTCATGGGCGATTTTTTTAGTTTGAAATCAATTATTCGGGATTTTTATAGATATTTTTAGGTGCACTTACCTGTAACGACAAATTTCGACGGCATCTTTATAGGGATAATGGTATAGTTCGAATATATATACATAATAAAAAGGGTGTGCTGCGAATGGTGTTGAAGAATATTTTCAAAGCCTTGTCTGATAAGAGGGATATAAAAACAGCAATTTTTAAGAAAGAATTCTCAGAAAATCCACAGAATATTACGCAATTACAATCATTACTCGAGGATACATCATGGACCATTGATAAAAAACGAGTTGAAAACGATCTGAAGCTATTCAAAATTGGATTAATTGGCGAATCAAATGTGAACTACGAATTAAAAAACTCGATGCTGCCAATGATTTGTTTTCACGATGTGCGTTTACAGGTGGAAGACTATACGGCTCAGTTTGATTTCATTGTTGTTACTCACAGTGTTATCTATGTGATTGAAACGAAGAAATTATATGGAGACATTGAGGTCAATGATTCTGGCTCCTTTATTCGGAAAATAAATAATAAGTATGGCAAGGTAGTAAAAAGAGAGGGAATGTATAGCCCTGTTACGCAAAGTGAGAGGCATTGTCGGATCCTAAAGAAAATGTTAATCGATCAAGGCTTTATAAAGAAAACGCCTGTTAAACCGATTGTTGTTCTAGCTAATCCTAAATCAATTATCGATAAAAAGCGTGCCCCAAAGGCTGTGCAGGATCTTATTATAAAGTCTGATCAACTCGTGAACTATTTATCAGAAGACATGAAACTACATAGAAAAGATCGTTACATGCTCGACGATTTCATCACGAATATTAGTGATTACATATTCGCCAATAATAAAACAGTAGACATAGATATCGAGAAATATAAACTAGATACACCAAAACGTAAACCAATAGCAAAATTAAAAGTTGAGCAAGATCCAAAACCAATAACGAAAACAGAACCTGTGCGAGAAGTAAAACCAGAGCCTGTGAAAAGCGCAAAGCCTATTGCATCGACTAAGAAAGAAACTAGTAAAGATGCGCTTTACACAGAGCTTAAAGAATATCGGTTAAAGCAAGCAAAGCTTGAGGAAATGAAGCCTTACTTGATTTTCTATAATTCTACATTAGATGAAATCGTTGATAAAATGCCAATAAGTGTAGATGACCTTCTGAATGTTAAAGGCTTTGGGAAAGTAAAAGGGGAGAAATACGGTCCGGCGATTATTGAGATCGTGAGTAGATATCGTTAAGTTTGATTTATAACTTTAAACAGAACTAAGGTAAAACGTAATGTATGAGAAGTTAAATTAGATACTTAGAACTACTAGACATAGATCCAGTAAATAATTGTTTAAGTGAGTTGTTTTAAATGGCGAAAGTAGTGAAGAGAGATTTTGATTTGGAAGATGAAGTCAATGCTTATGAGATCAAACAGAGCCGTATATTTTTTGAGAGAAGGAAGGTGTTGAATGAGAAAAGCAAAGAAGTCTGGACTTTTGCTTGGGTAGGTGCTCTAATTGGTACGGTGATATTATTTCCAATTTTTCCACTTGGTGCAATTGTTGGCGGAGGCATAGGATATTGGATTGGTTGGACAAAGGTAACGAATCCGCATAAACGTCGCTTTATAGAATTGCAGCAGGAATATCCAAATATTAATAAAGTAAGTAAAGGGAAAATAGGAGAAAGTAAGGTTAGTAGAGCAATAGAAAAAGGATTTGGTTTCGATTACTTTTTAATCAATGATATAACTCTCCCCACAAATAAAGCAGGGAGTACTCAAGTTGATCACATCCTCATTGGTCGATCAAGAATATATTGTATTGAGACAAAACATATTACTGGAAAGTTCTATCCTTTTAGTGATTCACAGTGGTTATGGTATCCAACTCAAAGTCGAGGAAATGTAAAAAAGAAAACGTATATGAAAAGTCCTGCAAGTCAGTCGATTTTTCACGCGAAACATTTATCTAATTATCTCAAAAAATATATCGAAGGTATACCTGTTCAACCCGTAGTGGTTTTAACGCATTCTGGTTCTGAATGGAAAGGCAAGTTTAGAGATGATTGTTATATTTTTAATAGTGAAAGTGAATTTGTCACGTATGTGAATCTAAAAGAAAGCAATAAAAAACCATTCCTATCTAAACGAGGGTCAGAGAGATTAGCGGATCATTTAGTGGAGTTGAATCGAAGGATGAAAAAGAATACTAGGGATTAATTATTGAGTTAATCGTCTAATCTCGTTTTATAGATTGTTTATACGAGTTATTTTATTTTTAATGGAAATTTCGAAGAGTTAAATTATCTAAAAGGATGGTTAATAAAATGTCTTATGATTTTCTAGTTTTTAGTCCAGATGAATTTGAAATATTTTCACACGATTTATTAGAAAGGAAATATGGAATTGAATTTGAAAGATTTAAACCAGGAAAGGATGGTGGAATAGATTTAAGGCATTATGTTAATAGTGATAAAAGCATAATTGTCCAATGTAAAAGATATTCAGAGTACAGTCAATTATTCAGAAATTTGGAGAAGAAGGAAGTTGATAAAGTAAAAAAATTGAATCCTAGCAGATACATTGTTGTTACAAGCGTTCCACTTTCTGTTGACAATAAAACAAAGATTATGAAACTTTTCGAACCATTCATTTTAACACCAAACGATATTATCGGAAAAGAGGAGTTAGAAGATTTATTAAAGGACAATCCAGACATAGAAAAAAAGCAATTTAAGTTATGGTTAACTAGTATTAATGTATTACAAAAAATATTACATAACGGTATTCATAGTCGTTCCGAATTCACTGATATTGAAATAAAAAATAATGCAAAGTTGTATGTACAAAATCAAAGTTTAAGTGAAGCACAAACACTTTTAGATTCAAATAAATTTGTTATTTTATCAGGAAATCCAGGAGTAGGGAAAACAACTCTTGCTAAAATGTTACTACTTGAACTTATGGTTAATGATTATCAGGTAATCACTATTTCTAAAGATATTGAGGAAGCAGAATCGGTATTTGAAAAAGGTATAAAACAAGTCTTTTATTATGATGACTTCTTAGGAAGTAATTTTCTAGAGGATAGACTAGATAAAAATGAAGACAAAAGATTGATTGCATTTATAAATAAAATTAGTAGAGATGATAATAAAGAAAAAAAGTTTATAATGACAACAAGAGAATATATATTAAATCAAGCAAGAATAAAGTATGAAATTTTCAATAGTAATATGATTGATTTATCAAAACATATAGTCGATGTTAAATCTTATACCGAACTAGTTAAAGCTAAAATATTATATAACCATCTATTCTTTTCTGAGTTAAATAGTGAGTATATAAACGCTTTAATTTCAAATAAAAATTATTTGAAAATTATAAAGCATAAAAATTATAATCCTCGTGTGATTGAAACTATGACATTTAAACTAAGTAGCACTATAGACCCAGATAATTATGTAGAAAACTTTATAGAAAATTTAAATAATCCTGTTAATATTTGGGAACATGCTTTTAATTCAAAAATTTCTGGATCTTCTCAGTTGATACTTTATATTCTTACTATTATTCAAGGACATATTGATAAAGAAAAGTTGAGAAAATACCATCAAAACCTTTCTAATGAATTAAATGAACCTTTTAATTATTCGATTTTTAATAAAAGTCTTAAAGAATTGGAAAATACATTTATTGAAATTCGTAGATCTGACAATGATTCAAAATTTAGTATAACTTTTCAAAACCCATCGATAAGAGATTATTTAATTTCAAATCTTATAGATAGACAAGACATTATTATGCCATTAGTAAGAAGTACCTTTGATTTAAATATTCTTAAAAATTTATCAACGAATACTGATGAAGATAAAATATTTATAAATTTCGTGAATCAGATTGATATTGCTATTCTTGCAATTGAAAAATATAAAGTAAAGAAGAAAAATGGAAATTTATTTGGTTTAAACATAATTGATGAACTAAGAGATATTTCCTTATTATTTGATATGAGTGTTCACAAAAATGTTAAAGAATTCTTCCTAGATGAAATTATGTCTTTTGATAATTTATATATATTACCTTTAAAATATCAAAAATCATTGATTAATTTATATGCAGAGAGATGAATCAATTTCATAATTCACCTTTTTAAAAATTCAAAGACCTGCAGAATTTTAATAATGTCGTTTTTAAAAATTTCTTTAAGCAGCTTGTTGCTGATTTAACAGTAAATTGATACGATCACTTGCTAATTTTGATGCATTATAAATAAGCGTGACGATGTCAAAATGAACTTTTGCGCGTTTTCCCGTTCGATAACGTACATTGTCTAGTTGATAATATTCCTTTAGATAAGCATTGACGCGTTCTACTGCTGAGCGGCGTTTGGATAGATGTTTCCATGCTTTTGAACCACGTGCTGGTGCTGTATATTTTCGGAGGTCTGTCGTGATTTTTACTTTATAAACCTTTTGGCAAATGCCTTCGTTAGCTAAAGGACAGTCGCTACATTCTTTTGGACTTGTGTATTTCAACGTTTCATACTTGGCATCAAAACTATCATAACGATAGGAATGTTCCCTAAAACAGGTTGGGGCAAAGTGTTTATCAAACCCGATGGGTTCTGCTTCATTTTTCTTATTATAAGCAATCACAGATTGGTTTCCCATTCGATGAACTTGTTCATAAATAGGGGCGTAGTCATAGCCTGCGTCCATTGTCTGGTAGGCCAAAGAAGGCAAGGATAGGCATTCATCCACTCCCTTTAATAAAGGAATAGCTGCTTTTCCATCATTCAAACTGCCAGAAGAAAAAAGGGACTGTAAAATGTATTGACTGGATGTACCAACAGCTAAGTGACCTTTGTAGCCGTACCAAAAGACATTTTTTCCTTCGCTGTTCTTCTTTACACCCCATTTAGGGTCTTGAGGAACTTCCGAACGTAACTCATGTAAAGGAACATCCAACTGAGCTTCTATTTTCTTTTCGAAAAGTGGAAGATTTGCTTCCTTTTCTGCTTGTTCCATCAGCCATTGTTCTCGCTCGTCTTTACGTTTGCGCCCACGCTTGTTAGGTTCTGCTTTTGGCTTTTCTTCTTTTGGTGGTGCTTGATCACGTGCTTCAAAATGGGTGGCGTCAATAGCGACCGTGTCATCCATAATAAAGCCTTCCGCCATGGCTTGAAGAACAACTTTCTCTTGTGATTCCTCTAAAACAATAGAGTCATCCAGTTTCGTTATAAGTCGTGAATAGGCAGCTTCAGAGGGAGTATTGTCAGACACAAGAAAACCACAATTCAACTTAAATATAAAGTCATCATTCAAACGTTTTATTAAGTCCTTCATCGTTGGAATGCGCTCAACGATTCGTACAAACATAGAAATAACCATTGCCGCATAATTCAGCTCTACGGGTGCACCAAGTCGGGATTTTTTGGTTATTTCATCGTGGATCGCATCTAAATCTATCGCTGAAATAATCGATTCATAACGTTGGGTAGGTTCCATCTCATATAAGTCTTGAATGCTAAATAAGCTCGTTTGTCGTATAATGGCCATAGGGAGTATTTCCTCCAGTCTTTTTGGTTGTTTTGGTCAACCACCATTATACAGGACTTGGGGAGGTACTTCCTTTTTTGTGTCTCAAACTCCTTGGGACGCAAGGGCTCTAAATTATGAAATTCACTCAGATATGAAGAAATTAATGAAATAATTAATATCGAAGAATTATTATTTAAGTTATGTGATAATTTTGACGACATATATAATGTCGAAATATTTGATGTCATTGAAATTAAGTTATCTGACATTTTTGACGATATATCATCAAAAATTAATATTGATGATATTGTCCTTAATGCGATTGAAAAAGAGATGGACAATGTCGACAATATAAATTATGATTTAGTGCCTTTTATGGAAAAATTAATTGAGGTTGATGGAAATTTAGGACTCGATACGACCTACTATATAAATGAATTGGACCCATCTTATCTGCAAGGTGAACCAGACTTTGACGATGAAATCTATGAAAGACACATGGAATATAGTGAACCAGATATTAAAGATGCAGATGACATTATAGATGATATGTTTGATTCTCTTAGAGAAACTTAAATAAATGGTCGAATTCGTTCTATCTATCTTTTTTATTATGATAGAATAATGGACTATCTAAAAATGCATGTTATTTTGATATTGAATAATTTATCGAAAGGTTTACAAAACACAAAAGGTGAAGAGGAGGTTACTTTGAGTCTATATTGGGCGAAATTTGAACTGAAAAATAATATTTTATATAGATTTGACACTAGAATATACATGAATCCTACATCAAAACCATTCGATAAAGATATTTCTATAGGGGCTGTTGTTGGCAAAAATCTAGGTTCTGCTAAACCTTACGATAATAATTTCTTATTCCATACAAAAACTCAATTTAGAAAATGATCAACTCTTGCGTAATATAAAATCAATATTAGATAAAGCTTACCAGTGAGCTAAAAAACCTATTCCAATAATAAAAAATTTTTATTACTTGTTGTTTATTAACTGACCAACGAATAATGGAAGTATATAGCATTTTTATCATTACAGATCCCGCGAAATAGACTACAAGTATGATTAGATGATTCGCATTAGAGTGAATATCGATAAATTGTGTGAGTACATTTTGTCTGTCTACTTAAAGTTACATCATGGAAATTTATAGAGATGGCCTTACTAATCACAAGGAAAGTACTGAGGTTTTTTATGAAAGTTTGAGGGATAAGTATAAATGATAAGCAATATTTTGAAAGGGATATTTTATGATAGAAAGGTACTGATAACTTGGGAAGAGTATTACATTTTTCTTTGGTGAAGTTTACTTAATGAGTGAATAACGGTACTTTACTTGAAAAGGAGCTATCCGTTTATAATTTTTGTCTGCACATTAGATACTACTCAACAGAAAAATACTTTCCAACAAATAGGGCGCAATTGCGGCTTTCAAATCATAGATTTAATAAATAACATGAGTATCCATCCTTAATACGTTGAATTGTTGCTGTTATATACAGTCACTTTTTCTTATACATACATGGCAATCACGCTCTATACCTAGTAAAATATACTTTAACAATATTTGGTTGAATGGAGAACTAATCGAATGAATACAAACTGTGAATTCTGCGAACTAAATACATACATTTTAGAAAATGACCTTGCCTTTGTCATTTACGATAAATACCCAGTGACGAAAGGACATGCCCTTGTGATTCCGAAGCGGCATGTGGCGGATTATTTTGAGACGTCGGAAGAAGAAAAAAGAGCGATGCAAGACCTTGCTGAAGAGATTCGAGGCGTTCAGAAACAAGAGCTATCACCTGATGGATTTAATATTGGGATTAACTGCGGAGAAGCAGCTGGTCAAACGATTTTTCACGTTCACATGCATGTGATCCCTAGATATACTGGAGACATGTATGACCCGGCTGGTGGTGTCCGTGGAGTAATCCCAGAAAAACAGAAGTATTAGTGGAGGAGGACAGACATGAGTGAAGTCAAACTTATTACAAGCCAACTCATTCAAGAGATTACCGCAAAAATTGACAAAGCATCAACTGTCTATATCCTCGTTTCGTTTTCGATGAAAACAGGTGTTCATTTGCTTACGCCTGCTTTAAAACGAGCAGCTGAACGCGGAACTGATATTAAGATTTGTACCGGTGATTATTTGTATGTCACGCAGCCAGAAGCGCTTGAGTTGTTGTTACATATTGATGAGCGCATTGAAATTCGCCTTTGGAGAAGTGAAGGTAAGTCCTTTCATCCAAAGGCTTATTTAATAGAAGGAGACGAAGAAGTACATTTATACGTTGGGTCTTCGAATCTCTCTTATTCTGCTCTTTCGAACGGTGTCGAATGGAACTTAGCCGTCTCAAATTGTGTCGCATCTGAAACCATTGATCAAGCTAGAGAAAATTTCTTACGATTGTTTTATGATGAACAGACCGTTTCATTGAATAAAGAAACGTTGGAGCTGTATCGCAAAGTATATGAAGAAAAGCGACAACAACTGCCCGATTTTGTTCGTTGGTGGACCGAAGAGGATGAAAAGAGTTTGATGCTCGCTGATGATCGCAAACAAGAACCTGTTGTAGCCGATCCGCCTGGAATATACACAACATCGATTGATCCACGAGGACCGCAAATTGAGGCACTTGAATCGTTGACGAACACGATTGAAGAAGGCTATGACAAAGCAATGATTGTCATGGCAACAGGTCTCGGTAAAACGTACTTGGCTGCTTTTTTTGCAAGACGTTTTAGAAAGGTGTTGTTCATTGCACACCGTGAGGAGATATTGTTTCAAGCTCAGCAATCGTTTAAGCATGTGATGTCAGATAAAAAGAGTGGGATTCTAAACGGAACGCATAAAGAAACGGACGCTGACCATGTTTTTGCTTCGATATTTACGCTTTCTAGTGACGCCCAATTACGAGCATTTGATCCGGGGGAGTTTGACTTGGTTATCGTAGATGAGTTCCATCACGCTGCGGCGAATTCCTATGCAAGAGCACTTGATTATTTCAAGCCATCGTTTTTGTTAGGTTTAACGGCGACTCCTGACAGGATGGATGGGAAAGACGTATTTGCAATTTGTGAAGGGAATGTTGCTTTTCAGATGCACTTTCTTGAAGCAATCCAAATTGGATGGCTCGCACCTTTTCAGTATTATGGCATCTATGACGATACCGATTATTCAAAAATCACGTGGCTAGGAACAAGATATAGTCAAGAAGAACTTCTTGAAACACAGTTAAGTGATGACATGGCACTAAACATTTATCAAGCATGGAAGGACCATAAACAATCACGAACGTTGGCGTTCTGTTCCTCTATTAAACAAGCGGCTTTTCTAACTCGATTTTTCAAGAAAAAGGGCGTCAAAGCGGTGGAACTTCATTCGGCAGCAGACGGACTCAATCGGAAAGAAGCGATCAAGCAGATTACGGCTGGGCAGATCGATATTATCTTTACAGTCGATTTGTTTAACGAAGGAACGGATATTCCAGCGCTAGATACGTTACTGTTTGTTCGGCCAACGGAATCCTTAACCGTTTTCACCCAGCAAATCGGCCGTGGATTAAGGTTGCATGATGGGAAAGAGCATTGTGTTGTGATCGATTTGATTGGGAATTATCGAAATGCCGATTTAAAGCTAAGTTTGCTTGATACTCGTCCTGAGGAAAAGCGAGAAAAGGGTAACAAGGTTATTCCTGAAGTACCAGCTTCTTGTTTCATCGATATCGACATTCGAGCGATTAATTTATTGGAAGAAATTAAGAAAAAGCAGCAACCGCGGAAACAGAAAATCTTGAGCGATTACATGCGAATTAAAGAAGAGTACGGCTATCGTCCGTCCTATTTAGAGTTCCATCGTCACGGCTATGAGAATTCGATGGCAGTTCGGCAGGAGTTTAAGTCGTATGTTGGATTTCTCTATTGGGCGGAGGAATTGTCGGAGGTAGAGATAAAAGCTTTCAAAGATGGTGAAGCGTGGCTTGCTGAAGTAGAAAAAACAGGTATGTCGAAGAGCTATAAGATGGTCGTCTTGCAATACATGTTAAACCGTGGAGCAAGCGAGTGGTTAAAGCCTGTAACACAGGAGGAAGTAGCTCCGTATTTCTTTGATTATTTAACAAAGAAGGAGTACCGACGAAAGATCGATTTCAACGACAAAGACAAGGTAAACTGGACGGAAAATGACATGGACAAAGTCGCCAAATTGATCGCACGAATGCCAATGACGAAGTTCGGAGGGAGTTCCAATTTTGATGGCGAGTTTTTCAAGCTTGATTTGTTGTTTGAAGATTCAGTGAATGAGTATATTTTCGCGTGGACCACGGAAGTTTGTGAGTATCGATTAGAGAGTTATTTTGAGAAGAAGGTTGGGAAGAGGTAATAAAATCTGATCAAAATAGTTAATAATTTATGTGGATTTAATTAATTTCGGTTATCTTCAACTTTTAATAGATTCAGTTAAAGAACTTAGTGATAGAATACTTAAAAGGTAAAAATTTGAAAGGCAGGTTGATATAATGGCACGTTCATATGAGATGGAGAAAGGTGACAGAGATTCGATTTATGATGCTGCAAAGAAATGGAAACAAGAGTGTATCTTAAGTGATAAGTCTCTTATTTGGGAAGAGGAATCCGTTTGGACAGATAGTAATCTTCAACGTTTTCAGGCTATATTTGTTGATAATCCAGATGAGTCTGGAAACTCATTTGACCAGAAGTTACAAATCCAATTGGAAAACGAGTCTCAGGGTGTCCACAAGTTTGTAATCGAAATATTATTTATCTATTATTTGTTCCCTCATAAAGGGAGTGCAAGCTTCGCAACAAAAAAGAAAAAATTGAGTGCCGTTGCAAGTTGGGGGAATATCGATTTAGATTTTTCTCAACCAATTTTCGAAGGTCTTCGGCATGGGTTGGGAGCAACGGGCACCTTTTATAACACAAGTAAATACTTTGAAATTTCATTTCTATTTAAATTAATCAAGCAATTAAAGACAATGGAACCGGAACAGAGAATGAGAATATTAGATGAACCTTGGGAACTTAAAAAAGTTGCTGAGCAAGTTCGTAGCGAACAAGTCGGGAAAAGAGTTCAAATGTTGCACGTTATTCTTCACCTTCTTCTCCCTGATTACTTTGAAAGAATATCGAGCTGGGGACATAAATATCAAATTGTCAAAGGTTTCCCTCATCTACTTACTGATGTCACAACTGAAGATACAGATGAACAAATTTATGCTATTCGAAAAAAATCGGAAGAAACTTATCCAAATGAGAAATTTGATTTTTACAATAAAGATGTCTTAAAGCAGTGGAAACGTGAGAAGAAAGAGCCTTCGAATAAAACGAATGCACCTGAAATAGTTAAAGAAAAACCTAAAACAAATGTGCCAATAGTAGATTTTGATGTGGAACCTTTACTAGAGGGTCTTGTTTTTGAAAACACTGAAGTTATTCTCGCTCAAATTACAACAGCTATTAAAAATGGTAAAAACATCATTTTAACAGGACCACCAGGTACAGGGAAGTCAAAACTAGCAAGCAAGATTTGTGACTTGTATAAAGTAGAATCGATGGTAGTGACTGCTTCATCCAACTGGTCAACGTTTGAAACAATTGGTGGTTATCGTCCAGATAGAGAGGGGCATTTATATTTTAACAAAGGAGTATTTTTGCAATGTGTGAAAGGAAATGATACAAATCAAGTTAAGAATAAGTGGTTAATCATCGATGAAATTAATCGAGCTGATATAGATAAGGCGTTCGGATCTTTATTTTCTGTAATGACGGGTGATAATGTGACGTTACCTTTCGAAACAAAAAATGGGAAATCTATTGAACTGAAACCGCAAAATAAACAACAAAACGTTGAAATTAACGATCATACATACATTATACCTGATGCTTGGCGCATTATTGCGACAATGAACACGATTGATAAAGCTTCTCTTTATGAAATGAGCTATGCTTTTATGCGACGGTTTGCCTTTATTCCGATTGGTGTACCAAAAGGAATTACGACTGAACTTATTAACGAGTATTTAAATGTATGGGGAATGAGCATGTATTCTCACGCCGATACATTAGCAACTATTTGGTCATTGATTAATAAGTATCGAAAAATAGGACCATCGATCATTGAAGATATTGCAAAGCATACTAATGACGGGGATGATTTTACCTCTGCCATTATACTTTATGTATTGCCACAATTTGAAGGTCTTTCGGTTCCACGTATTAAAGAATTTGTTAAACTGTTGGTTGACGAATCAAAAGATATTATTGATCGAAACTTGTTAGATGACTTTATTGATGATTTCTTTGATGCAGGTGCGTGGTAATGAGTGTAGTTGAAGAGGAATTACTTGAAGAAATTTCAGGTTATTTGCATGGATATTTAAAAGCAGGAAAGGTAAACTTTTTGCCATTTTACTCTAAGACTAATGTGAATATCAAAAATTTAAAACAACTCTTAACCATTCGCTTTTTATTACAAAATGAAACGATTGAATTTGTAAGGTCTCTTCCAACTCTATTAAAAAAGTTCAACACATCAACTGTCTTGCAAAAAGACACATATTATGGTGAAGTTCGTGGACAGATTGACTGGGGAGAAACGACGAAAGAACGAATGGCTAGAAATTATCGTGACAAAACCATCTACTCAACGAGTGAAAGTGTTCGATCTTATACCACACCAGAGAACTTAGTTTTGAAGGAATTAATGAGCATTTTATACAAAACGCTTTATCGGGATGCTTATATAGAAGGTTTTAACAAGGCTTCTTGGTTTAATGAGTGGGTTGACCTAAGAGAAATCGTCTCACATGTTTACAAGAAAAACATCTACCTTCAGCGAGTTGACGAAGCTCATGTGTCTGATCGTCTTATCCAAAAAACAATGGGACATCGAAAGAAACTGTACAGAGACGCAGCTAGTTTATTAAAAAATTATCGAAAGCTTACTAATGGATCTTATGACGAAGAAGATATAACATCAATCCTAAGAGAAACCTTTATTGCACCAGATAATATGGATGTATTATTCGAGTTATATTGGATTGTAAAGTTAATTAATCAGCAAACAAATCAAAGTGAGCTCTATTTAATGGATGGATCTCAAAACAAAGTAGCTTCTTGGGAGAAAGACAATTTTCACTATACTATCTATCACGATTCTACGGGATCAGGAAAGACCAAATTTCATTTGAAATCCACTGAAATTGCAAATAGTAATAACCTATTTTTAAAGCAAAAATATCATGCATTTCAAATCCAGAACGAAATTCAACAAAAGGTGTTCGGAAAAATGCCATCGGAAAATCTTTGGCGCGGAAGACCAGATTTCCTAATAGAAGTGAAAGATAAAAAATCAGACGAACTCATTAAAGTTGTTATTGGGGAAGTTAAAAATACATCTAGAATTGAGTACGCTATTACTGGTTTAAAAGAACTTCTTGATTACATTCACTTTGTAAAAAATAATAAAGATGAGTATTTATTTGGAAGTCCTGTTCAAGTGGAAGGAGTTCTTTGTTTGGGCGGTGTATCGATAAATGAAAACGTCATTACGGAACCGATTAGAGTTTTGAAGAGAACAAGGTTTAAAAGTAATTAGAAACAGTTATATAAAGAAAGTTAGAGAACTTCGTCTTAGGAGGAGTCAATGGTAATGGATAGTAAAGAAGATTTCACTAAATGGTAATTGAATACAAAAGGTATTAAGTGGCAGAGTTCCTAATTCACTAAGTACTTATCCAACAGATCGAAGGTGGAAAGAAGGATATTTTGCTTTACCCAATGTCAGTGACAAAATTAGATAATCTTTTTACCCTTGCTTCAATAATCACCAATACATGAAGTGGATTTCTTTTGAAAGATCAGTTAATAACCATTCATCTAGTATGAGTAAATCAATCTTTTTTTGGCGTGGGAGAAATCTTACACTTATTTTTTCGCTTAAAAAATAATGACTTTTGGAAAATAATAATTAGGATTAGAGGTAATTACAAATGAGTAGCTATAAAGAGTATAAGGGATTACTATCGAAAACTTATGACGAGGTAGTTGAGTTTTTACTTCAGAAATATGGTTCTGCACAAGATGATTATTTTAGAGAAAAATCATATCAAAAGTTTATGAATGAGTGAATTTCATAATTTAGAGCCCTTGCGTCCCAAGGAGTTTGAGACACAAAAAAGGAAGTACCTCCCCAAGTCCTGTATAATGGTGGTTGACCAAAACAACCAAAAAGACTGGAGGAAATACTCCCTATGGCCATTATACGACAAACGAGCTTATTTAGCATTCAAGACTTATATGAGATGGAACCTACCCAACGTTATGAATCGATTATTTCAGCGATAGATTTAGATGCGATCCACGATGAAATAACCAAAAAATCCCGACTTGGTGCACCCGTAGAGCTGAATTATGCGGCAATGGTTATTTCTATGTTTGTACGAATCGTTGAGCGCATTCCAACGATGAAGGACTTAATAAAACGTTTGAATGATGACTTTATATTTAAGTTGAATTGTGGTTTTCTTGTGTCTGACAATACTCCCTCTGAAGCTGCCTATTCACGACTTATAACGAAACTGGATGACTCTATTGTTTTAGAGGAATCACAAGAGAAAGTTGTTCTTCAAGCCATGGCGGAAGGCTTTATTATGGATGACACGGTCGCTATTGACGCCACCCATTTTGAAGCACGTGATCAAGCACCACCAAAAGAAGAAAAGCCAAAAGCAGAACCTAACAAGCGTGGGCGCAAACGTAAAGACGAGCGAGAACAATGGCTGATGGAACAAGCAGAAAAGGAAGCAAATCTTCCACTTTTCGAAAAGAAAATAGAAGCTCAGTTGGATGTTCCTTTACATGAGTTACGTTCGGAAGTTCCTCAAGACCCTAAATGGGGTGTAAAGAAGAACAGCGAAGGAAAAAATGTCTTTTGGTACGGCTACAAAGGTCACTTAGCTGTTGGTACATCCAGTCAATACATTTTACAGTCCCTTTTTTCTTCTGGCAGTTTGAATGATGGAAAAGCAGCTATTCCTTTATTAAAGGGAGTGGATGAATGCCTATCCTTGCCTTCTTTGGCCTACCAGACAATGGACGCAGGCTATGACTACGCCCCTATTTATGAACAAGTTCATCGAATGGGAAACCAATCTGTGATTGCTTATAATAAGAAAAATGAAGCAGAACCCATCGGGTTTGATAAACACTTTGCCCCAACCTGTTTTAGGGAACATTCCTATCGTTATGATAGTTTTGATGCCAAGTATGAAACGTTGAAATACACAAGTCCAAAAGAATGTAGCGACTGTCCTTTAGCTAACGAAGGCATTTGCCAAAAGGTTTATAAAGTAAAAATCACGACAGACCTCCGAAAATATACAGCACCAGCACGTGGTTCAAAAGCATGGAAACATCTATCCAAACGCCGCTCAGCAGTAGAACGCGTCAATGCTTATCTAAAGGAATATTATCAACTAGACAATGTACGTTATCGAACGGGAAAACGCGCAAAAGTTCATTTTGACATCGTCACGCTTATTTATAATGCATCAAAATTAGCAAGTGATCGTATCAATTTACTGTTAAATCAGCAACAAGCTGCTTAAAGAAATTTTTAAAAACGACATTATTAAAATTCTGCAGGTCTTTGAATTTTTAAAAAGGTGAATTATGAAATTGATTCGAATGGAGAAATAAAAAATATCACAAAAGGAAAATTTTCAAGAACTAGCGAAGGTTTATATTGTCATCATATAGATGAGAAAAAAGAGTTAAAAATATCAGACCAATTGTTTATAAAAAGAAATAAAATTCCATTTGAATACCAAAGAAAAGATAGATTAGTTTATTGTGATTTGGTAGAGCACAGTATATTACACGTTTTGATTACAAAAGAAACTTCTTTTGAGTTTGGCTATCCAGGATACGGTGCATTTTTAAAACCAATGATTGAAGTATGGTATCTTGATAAGATAATACCTAACTCAGAATGGATGAAAAGATGCTACAATCAATCTTTTTTAGATTCTCAAGAAGCGTTTGATATATTAAAAGAGATGCAAAAAACATTAGCAGAAAGTTATTTCAATACTATATTGGATTATTATGAAGAAAAAAAGAGAATGAAAGAAGAAAGTAGCAAAAGAGAACTAGAGCGAGACCAATACCTAAAGGATGACAGGGATAGGTTGATAAAACGGGCTAAGCTATTACATAGTAAGAGTCCGAGGAAAGAAATAGTTATTAGCAGCTATTATTTAAAATATGAAGATACAACGAACACTTTTTATAGAGATAATGCCTGTACATATGAAGATTACGAAAGCAAAATGAAGATATATACTAAAGAGAAGATTTTAGAAGAACTTAATATATATCTAGAAAATTTGGTATTTTGACACTAAACAGGGAATTTGTGGTTCCCGCCCCCCAGTGCGGTATAACTTTAAAGTACTGGGGGACAGGAACTTTTCCACTGAGGGTTTTGATTCTAAGGTTAATCTTGCCAAGAAGTTAAAATATCATCCGTAAAATATAAATATCTTCTATTAGCTATAGATGAGCCGTATATCCATTGTTCACGAACAGTATTTGTAGTAACAGTTCTATTTATATTATCAGGTTTCCCCCATCTTTCTTCAACTTCACCTGAAGTCATTCCTAGACTAATTGAACTTTGTTCCTTTTCTTTCCTTTCACGTTCTTCACTTCTAGCTGCTTGTCTCTCACTACTTACTTCAGCTCTTCTTTTAGCATCTTCTTCTAAAGCTACGTGTGGATCAAGAACTTCACCTTCTTTATTTTCTATAGTGAATATTCGTTCTACACTTGTCGATAGAAAAGTTCCTTCACCAAAATCAATAACAGCATTACTATTATCTAATACCAAGAATCCAGAGTTATTCGCGTAAATAAATTCATATGATCTTCCTTCTTCATTGGCTTCTTCAAGTATCCTTTGCCTTTGAAAAGTTTCATTACTTGGTTCAATATCTAAATATAATAATTTCTCAATGATAACTATTTCCAACTCATTATTTTTTATAAAAGAGTTAGTGTTATTAATAGGATCAATTCCCAATGAAAGTAAAGCTTCTTCTATCGTAGACTCGTATAAATATTCTTTAAATCTTACATCATCTCGGTCAAAAACAAAGTGGCTAGTAAACAGTGTGTCTAAGTATAAATTATTAAGTATGGGAGAACCATCTTGTCTATTTTTAATAATTTTGAGAACAGCATCATTAGCTAGTTGAATAATAGCTTGTCTGGTATCTTCATCTTCAATATTTTCAATTTCTTCTATATCATTTTGGATCCTTTCATATAGAAGATGAGGAAAATCTTCGCTTTCATACTCCTCAGTTAATTCCAATAAATAAGCTTCTTCTTCTTTTAATTCACTTTCCTCTACATTAGGTTCGTTAGGTTCAATAGCTTCTTCACTGACTACGTCTGAATCACATGCAGACAGAAGAAACAAAAAACTAATTAAAATTAAATAGAATCTCATATTCCAATCCTTTCATGATTGCTTGTTAATTTATCAGTATCCCTTCGTGATAAATGGTTAACTTATTTGTTCTATTGTATTTTTGGCTTGTCTAAGTCAGACATAATGTTGTTCCAAATTTCATCTTCTTTTTTTGTTCATTTATAGTCCTCGTTTATGATTAGCCTATTATCCTTTTCTAGAACATTTAGAACTTCCTTATTTTCATCAACATTATTTAAGAACTCCTTTATTAATTCAATGTTTGAATAGTCCTCTAAATACTCAGGATCTAACGAATTATTTCTGAGCATTTCTCCAATCTCATTTATGTAAAGTACAGCCACTTTATCAGTAATTAAAAAATCTCCATCTTTTTCAGGGAAACTCATGCCATTTGTATTACTAATCATATTCTTTGTAGCTTTCACATGTAAATCTAACCCGCCAAAATGAGCTAATTCTCGATCATCAAAACCATCAACTGTAATTTTCAGATCATTACCTTTACGATCTGTTGTATTAATAACACTTGTATTTTTTTCCATAGTGAATTCTCCTTTTAACTAGTTTTATAATATCCTACACTTCTACTCTCGATCGAAACTATCTAAACTTAAAATCATATCATTACTTCCTACATTTTACCACTGTTCGCCAAGGAATGTACCACAGAATGCCATTGGATTTAACAATGAATGATTTGTGGTATCTTTTTAGCACTTTAAAGAACTGGTGAATAGGTATCTTTTTACGAATGGCAGTTATTTGTTATGTCTTACAAAAATACATAGTGAATTAAAAACTCAGCACGCACAGCTGGCTCATTCTGTCCTCTATACTCAAATTCATGAAACGAATTTATAAATTGGATGACTCGAGTTTGACGTATGACTTTTTTTGAAAGGAAACTGGCATTCATTGTGAATTAAGAATAAGTACATTTATCAGAATTCACTATCTGTTAAACATAACATATATTTATCTTAGAATTGTAAAACCGAATTTGGTGTTTTATTGCATTATATATAGAAAATTGAAGGAATAAAGGGATTTTTAGGAGTTTTATAGAAGTTAATTATAGATATGTCGAGTATTGTAATGTGGAAAACTAATTTAATATCTTTAGGTTCACTTTTTTAGGACTAAATTGATCTTTTGTATAAGAAAAGGAGAATTTATTCTAAAATCAGAGAAGATCAAGAAAGGAAAGAGAAATTAAAGAGACTATGTTATTAAAGAAAGGAGAGGTTTATTTATGTGAAGTTCAGCATAATATAGTTATTTATTAGGATAATTTTTATCACTGGTTTAAATCCCAATATTTATTAAGAGTTTTTTACAAGTTTAAAAATAAACAGAAAATCCAGAAAAATTTAAAATTCTGATAAAAGTCTTAGAGGTAGTTAAGTCAAATACCTTTTTAATTTTAAAAAAGAGTATATTTCGTTTATTGGTTACTTTGTAACCTTTCCAAAGCAAACATGTTATCTACTAGTAAAACTGGTTAAGAATCGTATTATGCCTTCTAGTCGGGGTTTCTTATTGATTTACATTTAAATAATAGAGAGGTGTGGTGAGTTTGAGTATAAAAGGTTTTTATGCATACCCATCAGAACCAAAAGATTTAAATGAAACAATTGAAAATTGTATAGAGAAAATTAATAGTGCAGGTTTTCAATTGAAAAGTTGGAAATCACTAAGGGTTCAAGGGAATGTTATTATAGAGGAAATTATTAATGAAATAGATGAAAGTGATTTATTCTTTTGTGATTTAACCTATTTAAATTTTAATGTACTTTTTGAATTAGGTTACGCTATTGGAAGAAATAAAAAAATATTTGTATCTATCAATGATAATATTAAAAATGCAGTGAGGGAATACCAAAAGTTAAATTTGTTAACCAATGTAGGGTTTTCAACTTATTCAAATAGTAGTGATATTTTCGAAGCATTTCTAAAAGAAAAACCGTGGGAAGATAAGGATAAAACTCTGATTAAAAGCATAATGACCAATGTCACCCCTAAATCTGACAAGTTATTTTATGTAAAAAGTCCAATCGATACAGAAGCGTCAGCAAAGCTATCAATAGAGATAAAGCACAGTGAGTTAGCAAGTATTGTAGATGACCCTAAAGAGGGAACTCCTCAAAACTTAAAATGGTATATAGAAAGTGTACTAGGATCTGTGGGGACAGTTATACAATTATTAAGTAACAGCCACCAAGACAATGAAATTATGAACGCCAAGAATTCATTTCTAGGAGGTTTAGCTAAAGGATTAGGAGTTAACGTAATAATGCTGGCACATAATCCATTTTTTAAACCACCAATAGATTATATTGATATCTTAAAAGTACATTCAACTGCACAAGAATGTACTGATTTTATAAAAGAATGGTTGTTAAATGTAGAAGATAGATATTTAGAAAGAAAAAGTGATTATGGTGAGCACCTGCAAAAAGAGAAAGCTATGAATAAACTTAAAAATCTTTTTATCGGACAAGCAGTTGCAGAAAATGAAAGTAGTGAATTAGTTGATTACTTTGTTGAAACTAGAGAATATAGAGAAGCACTTAATTCACAGCAAACTTTATTTGTTGGTAGAAAAGGAACCGGAAAAACAGCTAACCTTTATAAAATTGCTAATGTTTTATCAGAAGATAAACGTAACTTTGTATGTATAATACAACCAGTAGGTCACGAGATAGAAGGTGTTATTAATATGCTAAGACAAAGTATCCCTAAGTCTGAGAAAGGATATTTAGTAGAAAGCATTTGGAAATACCTTATTTATACTGAATTAGCTAAATCCTTTTATGAATATATTGATAATCAACCTAAACATATTGGCTTTTCTCCTGAAGAAGTTGAATTAATTGATTTTGTTAAAACCCATGAAAAAATGATAAATGCAGACTTCACACTCAGACTTGAGAATGCAGTAAATTCATTGTGTGCTCTTGATAAACATGAGTCGATAGATGCACAACGAGTTAAAGTTAGTGAAATTTTGCATGAAAAAATGATTTCTCAATTAAGAAAGAAATTAGGGGAAGTTCTAAAGGACAAAAATAAGGTCTCAATTTTAATTGATAATCTAGATGCAGCATGGAAAAACGATAAAAGTATTGGCGATCTTAGTGAATTCTTATTCGGTTTAATAAACATAACTAGAAAAATCACGGATGAATTTAAAAAATCTGATTTCAGATATAGTTCAGTAAATTTATCATTAATTGCTTTTTTGAGAAGTGATATTTTCAGACAACTTCTTCCCTTTGTAGGAGAAAGAGATAAAATACCTCATTCTAAATTGGTCTGGAAAGATAGAGATCTTTTGTTTAGAATAATAGAGGACAGAATAGAGTTTAGTTTAGACACAATTACAAGTCCCGATGAACTGTGGAATGATTATTTTTGTGATTCAGTCAATGAGAAATCTTTGAAAGACTACGTAATGGGTCTTATAATACCAAGACCAAGAGATATAATATACTTATTTAACGCTGCAATTGAAGAAGCTGTGAACCGAGGACATACAAAAGTAGAAGAAAAAGACTTTATTAGCGCAGAAGAAAAATATTCTCACTATGCTTTTAACTCAGTATTAGCAGAACAGGGTAATAGTATTGAGAGTTTAGAGAGCCTATTATATGAATTTGTTGGAGAACCTTGTATTATAAACAAAATTGAGCTGGAAGAAATATTAAAACGAGCAAATGTTTATAATACGGAGGAGACTATAGACCTCATCTGTGAATTAACATTTATTGGACTGGAGACTAGATTAAATCACTTTGAGTACATCAATGAGGATAGGCCCAAACAGGTTTATTATAGACTAGCTGAAAAAATTAGTTTAAAAAGAAAAGAACCTCAAAGGTATTACATTAATGATGCCTTTCATGCGTACTTAGGTATTGCTAAAATACATCTGGAAGCATAGGCTTTAATCTTATTGGAATATTTATAACTTCAGGTTCCTAGTGCAACCTGAAGTTTCATAGGTCTTGTCCAAGATTAAATAATTCTTTGTAACTGATTTAATTGAAAGACTGAGAAATTCAGTTGTATAAATAAAAACTAAAAAGGTTAAAATTATGTTCAAAATCCCCATGGAGATGAACGTCCTCATCTCCATGGGGATTTTTTAGGTTAGAATATAAAATCCGCGATTTTACTAGTAATTTTAAAGAAGAGTTATCTTTTTCGACATATTCCGACGGTATATTTATAGGAACAATGGTATAGTTCGCATATACATACATGATTAAAAGGGGATGCTGTGGCCAAAGAACTAAAATTATGTTGTTCTATACAGATGAAATATCAAAGTTAGGAAGTGATGCAGTGGCCAGGAGAAAAAGTGTTGCTAAAAGAGAAGGGGAATTTATAGAAACGGTTGTTCAGTTGTCTAGTTTTGGGATATTCATTATTACTTATTTAATTACAAGTTCTTTTCAGTCTTCATTAACTTTAGGGTTGGCCGGATTATTTCTTTCTATCGCATTTTTAATTTATCGTAAAGTTGTCTACATAAATAAATTAAAGAGTTCTAAAATTTCAGATGTAGATAAAATGTCAGGTATACAATTTGAAAAATACTTAAAATTGATTTTTGAACAGAAAGGGTATAAAGCTCAAAATACTAAAACGACGGGAGATTTTGGTGCGGATTTAATATTGAAGAAAGGTGATAAAAAGATCATTATACAAGCCAAGCGATATAACAGTAGGGTGGGCATAAAAGCGGTTCAAGAAGCTGTTTCTGCCGTGCAATACTACAAGGCGACTGAAGCTTGGGTAGTGACTAACAACGAATTTACTGGTGCAGCCATTGAGTTAGCGCGGGCAAATAAAGTGAGGTTGATTGAGAGAGATGAACTAATGCAAATGGCCATTGAACTAAAAAATGATGCGCCAATATTACCCAATAATAAAACAGTCGACATAGATATCGATAAATATAAACTAGCTGCACCGAAACGTAAACCAGCAGTAAAATCAAAAGTGGAACCAATCCCTAAACCAAAGACGAAAACAGTACCTAAGCCAGAAGTAAAACTAGAGCCTAAGATAAGTTTAAATACTGTTCCAGAGACAAAGAAAGAAACTAGTAAAGATGCGCTTTACACAGAGCTTAAAGAATATCGGTTAAAGCAAGCAATGGAAGAAGAAATGAAACCTTATTTGATCTTCTATAATTCAGCATTAGATGAAATCATTGATAAAATGCCGACAAATGTAGATGACCTCCTGAATGTAAAAGGCTTTGGGAAAGTAAAAGGGGAGAAATACGGCCCGGCGATTATTGAGATTGTTAGTAGGTATCGTTGAGTAAAGATCAATTAAAGATAAAAGGAGAAAAGATCATACTTTGTCAAGAGTGGTATGACAGAAATAGAAGCAAGTCTGACCGCTGCCTTGAAGAAATGTTGAAGAAAGAAAAAATATAACAAAAATAAATGATTAGACGGAGGATGATGATTATGTCAATGCAATGGAAACAAGATCAGAAATACTTATTAAATAGCATTGAAGCCTATCGTAATAAGGTAGCTGGTAAGGACTTGAAGGAAGCTAAACGAATAACAGCAGAATTTTCAGAAACACTCCATAAACAAACCCCTGAATTACAACATAGAACAATTAATTCAATTAATGAACGTCTTCCATACCTAGATAACCTTTTAGCTGGTGCACATACAATAGAGAGTTACGCTCAAAAAGATCAGCATTTGTTTGCTACTGAACCCAGAAAAGACAATAACAAGGAAGCAAATGAATGCAATGATAGACATTCTTATAACGGTACTGTGAGGTGAATTCTTGTGATAAGGCAAAGAGAGGCTTTTTTTGAAGCATAGATTTTAGGGAATAATGTAATTGGGCAACCGAAGCGAACCGTCGCATTGGTTGCTCTTTGGTTGACATGATCTTATTAGAAAGTTATATAAACTCGTAAACTATATAGTGAAAGTCATGAAATTACATAGAAGAGATCGTTACATGTTGGATGATTTCCTCATGAATATTTCTGATTACATATTAGCAAATAATAGAACAGTCGCATAAATATCGAGAAATAACTATGTAAGAAGACGAATCTTGGAGGGTAAAGCTTTTGGTATCACTTACAAGAAATGCAGACCAATTATTTTCTGAACTTGAATTGCATAAACCACGACCAATCACGGATATTTTAGAGACGAAAAGTAATAAAGATGGGACGCCACATAAGAAATATCCATCTGGATGGAAATTAAAAGCCTCATTAGATCCATCGTTACCAAAAGGAATTAATCAAGGTGGTATTTATGTGTTTTGGTGGTTAAAAGATCCTAAGGAGAATGGTCTTGATCCTTTATATGGTTCTACGTGCTCTCGAGTATATACTCTCCAAGGGAAGAAAATAACGGGAAAAACAAGTAGTGAAGCATTCCACCAAATAGATATCAATATCACTGACAGTTGGCTTGAAAGCTATAACGGACATATTCCATTATATGTTGGGAAAAGCGCAGACAGTATTTTTAAAAGAATGGATTTACATTTAAAAATAAACCGTGATAAATATCGCGGGAAGTCGACATCTGACCAACTTAGGAGAGGAATTGAACGTTTGTTTTGTGAGCATTCAAATACAGCGGATCTAATTGTAAAGCATTTAGGATATAGCTTTATAAGTTTACATGGACAAGAGGATGTCGTGAACAGGTTCTATCTTGAAGATTACGCTATAGGGAAACTTTTGCCGTTATTTAACATTGATATAGAGAGGTAGAATTTATAACCGGAAAATAATAAGAATTTTATAATAAGAACCGTAATCATCTTATAAAATCCAATTTTAATACATTGTGATTATTTACTAAAGAAATTTTTGTTGAAGTGTAATACCGTATCACAAATTCTTTTAGTCATAGCTTGTTTAGAAATGATCGCTGGTTTGATTATAGGTATAGTAATGGGGCAACCAGATAGATATATTGATAGTTTTAATTTGTCAATTGCTATGATTTGGTGGTTATGACATTATGAATACTGCATTTTAATTAAGTCACTTGGACGCAGTTGGTAACCACAGTGACGGTTCTTGTGGTAAAGCAAAGAGAGACTCTTTTTTTTGAAAAGATGGGTGTTTATCGTAGCTAATCTAAACATAGGTTATAGGGAATGATGTTACTTGCTCAACCGAAGGAACCGTCCCCATGGTTGATGATGGTGTTTTTAACAAAGAGGAGTGTCAATATGGAGGTAGTTTATTTTGCAGGTGGATGTTTATGGGGAGTACAAGCTTTTATAAAAACTTTACCTGGAGTTAAGTGTACAGAAGCTGGTAGAGCTAATGGAACAAGGGTTACGCTTGAGGGTGATTATGATGGATACGCTGAATGCGTAAAAACAGGATTTGATCCGACGGTTGTAACGGTCAGGGAATTAATGGGGTATTTATTTGAAATCATTGATCCATATAGTTTGAATAAACAAGGACAGGATGTTGGTGAGAAATACAGAACAGGAGTATATAGTGAAAAGCCTGAACACTTAAAAGAGGCTAGGTTGTTTCTAAGTGAAAGAAATGATTATGACTTTGTAGTTGTAGAAGTCTTACCTCTTTCAAACTATATAAGAAGTGCAGAAGAACATCAAGATAGGTTAGCAAGATGTCCAAATGATTATTGTCATATTCCAGAAGAAATATTAAGTAAATATAAGTAAGGGAAAATATTAAAAGATGGTTTATGAACTCTATAGTTTTCAGAAATACTTTACCATCTAATTAATCCTTGAAGGACTAGCACTGTGGTTCCTGATGATCCACATGGTATAACTTTACTGCACTTGGGGTCAGGAACTTTTTATTCTAAAATGTGGCTCGGAACCCGCTATAGTCAAGAAGAACTTCTTGAAATGCAGGTTAGAGATGACATGGCACTAAACATTTACCAAGCATGGAAGGACCATAAACAATCACGAACGTTGGCGTTCTGTTCCTCTATTAAACATGCGGCTTTTCTAACTCGATTTTTCAAAAAAGAGGGTGTGAAAGCAGTTGAACTTCATTCGGCAGCAGACGGAATGGATCGGAAGGAAGCGGTTAGGCAGATTTCAGAGGCGAAGATTGACATTATCTTCTCGGTCGATTTGTTTAACGAAGGCACGGATATTCCTGCTTTAGATACATTACTGTTCGTTCGACCGACGGAATCGCTAACGATCTTCACCCAGCAAATAGGGCGGGGATTAAGGTTGCATGATGGGAAAGAGCATTGTGTTGTGATTGATTTGATCGGAAACTATCGAAATGCCGATTTAAAGCTGAGTTTGCTTGATACCCGTCCGGAGGAAAAGCGAGAAAAGGGTAACAAGGTTATTCCTGAAGTACCGGCTTCTTGTTTCATCGATATCGAGATTCGAGCGATTAACTTATTAGAAGAAATCAAGAAAAAGCAGCAACCTCGGAAACAGCAAATCTTGAGCGACTATTTGCGAATCAAAGAAGAATTCGGCTATCGTCCGTCTTATTTAGAGTTCCATCGTCACGGCTATGAGAATTCGATGGCAGTTCGGCAAGAGTTTAATTCTTATGTTGGATTTCGTTATTGGGCTGAGAAGTTGTCGGAAGAAGGAGAAACGAGCCTTCAAGGAAGGTGATGCTATATTACAAAAATACGGAATACCTATTTTGAGATTTTCTACGAATGAGAGTAGAAAAAGTAAAATGAGTATTGTAGATGTTGGGACTTCCGTATATAATTAGAGTTATAGGAATGTACGTTCGATTATAAGAGAGGTTGCCAATGGCTATTGACCATGATCGTTTATTTAAAGAATTATTATCTACTTATTTTGAGGTTCTGGAACAAGTTAACGTATAGATGAGAAACTTTGGACAAGTTTATTATGACGAGTTACAAGTGCAACAAAAGGAACTTATGTAGATAAAAGATGGATTAGTGGTGCTACATATTAGTCTAGTTTTCTAAACTTTACTTTAGAAAAAAGAGGAGAAAAGCGATGGTTAAATCAAGGTTCTTTCAAGTGATTTCTCGATTGTTAGATTGGGCTGATAAAAGAAAGAAAGAACTTCATTTTCTTTCAATGATATTTTTTATAGTTTTTGCAGCTCTGATGGGTGGGGAAGTATACTATAAATATAGCAAAAATCCTATGTTTGAAAGTCCAAGTAACATAGTTGAGCATTTAGCTATTCCCTTATTTATTAGCTTATTTACAATAGCGTTAGTGTTATTTTTTGGGGTGTTTTTCACATCCTTTGTAATGATGGCACCTTTTAAAAAGTTAAAGCTTTTTAAAATGGAATTAGAATTTGATGATAAATATGAAAAAGAATTAATGATAGCAAATCAATTTACATTTATCTCAACAATGTTGCAAAATAATCCTTATACTATAGAGGAATTGATAAGTGATAGCTCAACTGAGTTAAACGATGTAGTTGAAAAGTTATCGTTAAATTATAAAAGGTTTGTTAATGAATATAACAGTGGAGTCTGTCTTGAAATTGATGTGTGTAAGGAAGAAGATGTGGTTGCAAAACAAGAACAAAAATTATTAGAGGAAATTAAAAGGTCATCTTATATCAGTAATGCATACGTTAATCGTATTTTGAGCGGGAATAATTTAATGGTAGGATTAGTTGAAGTTTCTAAAGACTTAGATAATGTTGTCATTATTACAAGAAGTAATTATGACTATCCCTTTGATCATTATGATAACGAATCATTAGCTAGTGTCATAGAATACTCTATAATTCTCTATGAGATGATAAATATGATAACTTTTTTGCCGGAAGACACAGATGAAAGTAAGGAAGATAGTGGAAGTGAGAAGGGTTGATGATATGAAAATACCATATTATATGATAAAATATTAAATAAAGGAGGCGGTTTTAATGAGTGCACCTTCAAGAGACAAGGAAAAAAAAGTTTACACAAAGGATCAAAGGGCCATTTTAAATAAGTACGGAAAAATACAAAAGGGTAACAATGATAAAAAAAGTACATCAACAGATTTTTTTAGAAATTTAGATAAAAGAATAAAAGAAGCAAACCGCTAGTAACCTTACTTGCGGTTTTTTTTATAATTTGAATGGGATCTATCAATCGGATTATTAAAAGGAATGACAAAAATTTCTCCAGTTTGAATATTTATACCTTGTAATGGTCTAGAAGGTTTAGTTGATTTATTTGAAGAATATTTCTTTATTAAATGCTTTAATACTTCATTATTACTCACTTAGTTCACTCCTTTTATAATATATTATGAACAATGTTCAAAACATATTCATTTACAGGAAGAACTTCTTGATAAACAGGTAAGAGAAGACATGGCACTAAACATTTACTAGGCATGGAAGGACCATAAACAATCACGAACGTTGGCATTTTGTTCCTTTATTATACAAGCGGTTTTTCTAACTCGATTTTTAAAGAAAAGGGTGGTAAAGTGGTTGAACTACATTAAGCAGCAGACGGGATCAATCGGAAAGAAGCGATCAAGCAGATTATACCGAATGACCCCCAGTGCGGAAAAAGAGGGCGAACCATCATAAATAAATTCGCAAATAAAAGCACATGATTTAACTTGTATCAAATCATGTGCTTTTCTATAATTAAGCCTGCTTTTTTAAGTCATAAATATCACGATCATGTTTCCCTATCTTCAGATCGAAAAACTCCAGGTTCTCTTTTGTTGGCATGTTATCAAGTCGGGCCAATATTGTATAATTCTGCTCTGTCAGTTTACCGGTCTGCTCATTCGTTGCATCCAACTTCTTTTCCATTCTCGCAGTCGTTTCTTTGAGACTGGAGATGTCACCTTTCATAAGATCTTGAGACTCTTTGAGACTAGAGATGTCATCTTTCATTCCTGTCATTTCGACTTTCATTCCAGATATGTCGCTTTTCATGGCTGAGATGTCATCTTTCATAAGAGCCTGAGATTCTTTGAGACTGGAGATGTCATCTTTCATGAGAGCTTGAGACTCTTTGAGACTAGAGATGTCATCTTTCATAAGAGCCTGAGATTCTTTGAGACTGGAGATGTCATCTTTCATAAGAGCCTGAGATTCTTTGAGACTAGAAATATCCCCTTGCATATCTTCTAACGTATTAATTATTTGATAAAGCAATTTTTCGCTCATCCGTTTCCCCCTCGAAAGAGTTCTTTTATCCGTAGCTTTTTTATCTTATAACTATCTTACCTTAAATATTTTTTGTTAAAAAGTGAAACTTGAACTATATTTCGGCACAGTTCACCACCTTAATGATTGAATTTGGCATTTGAGAGTATTTCCTGGGATGACTTGTACCAATTGAAGTATAATAAGCGCGTATAGTACTACTCATGGGGAGGGCTATTGAAAGCCAGCAGTACTTAATCAGAGTAAGTAAAAGGAAGGCAGTCTTACAGAATACCTGTATCTATTATATAATAAGAACGTGCGTTTGTATACTAGGCACTTCCGGAGCTTTAGGAATATGATTGTTCCGTTCACTATTTTAAGTATCATTTTATATCAGTCTCGCAGGAAATAAGTGAATTTCTGTCGAAGTTTTTTAAAGAATAGTATAAAATTCTAGGTTGGATTAATCTGTTGAATGTAGTAGGTGCAATGATTAATGAAGTGGGAAAACTCTTTGCGCAAAACAAGGAGCGGAAGATAAAATATTGCCGTTGATGTGGGAGTTTCCAGGTGGAAAGGTAGAGTCTGGGGAGAGCGCCAAAAAAGTATTGAAAAGATGATCTTTGGGGGATTAGAAAATGACTCTTAAGTGGAAGAAAGAAGATATAATATTTGATAGCATACGTGAAGCAGATGTATGGGCCGATTCTATAGGAAATGAAATTTATGCACGACTTTATGATGGTTATGATACCCCGGATTATAAAATAGCTTATTCATTAGCCTTTAGACTTTCTGAGGTAGAAAATTTCCGAGTTATCACAAAATCATCATATAATAGATATAAAGTATGGGTTTTAGAAATGTAATCTTTATAGTCGTAGTTCGCTCGTTCCTCTTCAATAAGTGAGAGGACGAGCTTGTAGAGTGATCTTTTAAATATAGAGGGAGAGATTTGAATGTCTTTTAACATGAACCTTTGGAAGGTTCGGATGTGATTATCACATGGACATTGCGAACAGAACTAATAATATATACATACTTAATAGCAATATACTAATAGCCGCAACAGTAAAAATAAAAATGTGAAAAAGTGGGCTATACCCCTTTTTCAAACTAAACAAATAAGTAAAGATCCCATATACGCCTACAAAAACTAAAAAGATCTCTTCATTAATATTGTGGTATTGATAGAAAACATATAGCAAGATAAAGATGATATAAAAGATAACTGCGGAAACAGGTAATAAATAAGCAGATCTATTTTGAGTTTTTTTATTTTGATCTTTTACATTCTTGATATAAACAGAATATTGAAATGACCCCACTACAAGTAATACGATAATAACTACAATGAAAAATGATAATGAATACACATTTTGTTCCCCCTCTTCGAAAGGCTACCATCCCTTTTAATAGTCAAATGTCCAATCATACGATGATTCCATTTTAGCAAAATCTTCTCCTTCTTTACAGTTTAATATATATAGTGCAAAAACTGCATCTAATGTATGTGAAACAGAGATCGTTTGAACGAACATTAAATGCATCACAAGCTTCCTACATATCGTCTAGTAAGCTTATGCCACGATTTATTTATACTTAATAATTTCCATATCGTTCAAATAGTCAAAGATATAAAAGCATCGTTTTTTGGTTCGGAAATGTTATAGTTATTATACAAATTTGATTGACTTTCAATAAGATCAGTCCTTCACAAATGGGCCATTTTATTGAATAAATGTGTTAAATCAATCTTTTGCAACCAATAGTTGCTGTGTGGTTGGTGGTGTGCAACTTATAGAACCAATACGATTACAGTAACGATATTGAAAAAGGAGCGTTGCATTATGTCATTAGGTTCTAATATTAAAAATAAAAGAAAAATTTTAAAGTTATCACAAGAATATGTAGCTGAACATCTTGGTGTTAGTCGGCAGGCAGTATCAAAATGGGAAACAAATCAATCAGAACCGTCAACAAATAATCTATTAAAATTGGCTGAGTTATTTGATAGTGATATGAAAGAATTAGTTTCTCCTGAGCAGTATGTAGAAGAACAACAAGACGTAGAAACTCAGATGGATGGAAGTAAAAAAGATATAAAAATGCAAATGGCATCTGTCTTTGGTCGAATTATTATGCTAGTCAGTTTTTTAGGTTACATGGGTGCTCCTTCCAATCAATCAGATATGGGTTCAATGCCTCTTTGGTTTTCACAAATGTGGTATGGTGTCCTATTTTTAATCGGAGCAGTCTTAACATTCGTAGGAGCAAGGGATTATTTTAATAGGAAATCCGGATCGAAAAAAATCATATGGCTTGATATGTTATTTGTCTTCTCTTACTTTTTATATGGGATATTGCCTTTTGAAAGAAATATAAATGCACTCGTCACAGGAGTTTTTGGTACTGTCATTTTAATTATCAAAAACATTACATTTTTCATACCGATATGGAAGAAGCCAAGGTCATCAGATAAATATAATTTCGATTATCCCTCCTAGTATATACCGAAATTTGTGGTTCTGACCCGCAGTGCGGTATAACTTTAAAGTGATGGGGACAGGACCTTTTTCCATTTCTGGGTACTGTTTTTAGAAACGGAACTACATTTAGTTGTCTGATTTATTTTCTATATCATGCAACATGCAACTAGTTTTATTGTAAGGGGCAAACATGACAATCACAGACCAAATCACTTGCGAACTCACAAGAACATTTCGCAAGTGATTTTTTACGTTAATTCAGCTTCTAGAAGAACTTATTCATCAAAATGGAAGGGATTAGCAAAATAATCACGAATATAAATATAATTATTGTTGGGTTTCGTGGGTGTGTGTGAGTTGTAAGTTTTTACTTCAAATATAAGTGCTCGATTATTATGGCGGATTTTTGAAGTGACAAAGGAAGTTGATTTAAAGGGGATTTGGAGGTTTTTGTGTGCTAAATGTAGATGATATAAATAAAGAAAATTGGATAGATGTCATATTATTATGCAGTGGTGAAGACCAAAAAAATAAAATATTTGAAGAAATGATTGGTTCAAATTGTCTATCAATTGCTCAAGCAAGTATGGAGGATAATTGGACGATAAAAGCTATATATAATGAAGATACTTTAATAGGATTTACTATGTACGGATACTCAAGTGAACTAAAAGCATATGAAATTTGTAGGTTAATGATTGATTACCATTTTCAAGGTAAAGGATTTGGTAAAGAAGCTTTAGAACTTATTGTTTTGGAGATGCAGAAAGAATATGAATGCACAGAAATTTTTATTTGTTTTGAGCCATGTAACATAAGAGCAAAGAACCTTTACGAGAATTTCGGTTTTATAAATACAGGGAAAACAATAAAAGGAAATGTCGATGAAATAATCTTTTCTTTAAAGCTAAGTTCATAATTAAAGTGAGGTGAAAACATTTTTAACTATAGGTCTATGATGAATAATGATATAAGACAAAATATATGAAAAAACTGGCGTAATTAATTAACGGATGGGGGAGTATTAATGTACACAATACAAGATCTAATTAATGACTTTGATAATTTTAAACTCTATGTGAATTCGTTAAGAACAATGGAGGAAAACCTTTTCTCTGAACCAATTGCTGAAGGGAAATGGTCTACAGCTGAGATTATCAGTCACATATCGTTTTGGGATAAGTACATACGTGAGGAAACATTGCCAAAAATGAAAATGAATGCTGTCATCGAAAGTATTGATTTTGACACACTTAACAAACAAGCAGAAAAATACGCATTATCTGGAGTATCTCAGCAACATTTACTTGAAGAACAACTGGAAGAAAGAACGCAACTTGTATCCGAGTTAAGGAAAAAAATAAGGAAGATTTTTTGGTTACATTTTCATTGAATGGAGAAGAAGTAGATCAATATTCAGGCTATCCGCATTCCATCTTTAATTATATAGCGGCATTTATTTGGCATGACAATCATCATAAGCAACAAATTGATCGTTTTTTGAAAGAAAAAAGTACGGAATCGAAAGAGCGTAATAACAACTTTTAAACAACAGTCGTCATATTCACTCTTTAAGCAATCACGGAGGTCTGGATAATAATAACAGGATAACATTGGGTTAGATGTACTTAAATTTGCATATTACTTTTTACAATTCACGGTATACATTCTCCGAAGCAAAGGAATGAAGATATAGATATTATAATAATTGGAATAAGGTGATTAAAATAGAAAAATTAGTATTACAAAAGTGTATGGATTATTCTTCAAATTTAAATTTTATAGATGGTCAAATAACCAAAGATGGCACGTTACTACTAATTGAGAGTAATTTACATGAATTAGACTTTTTTCAACGTCCTGTTACTAAAAACAACTGGACCATCCAAATGATTAAAGGAAATAGTGTAGAAACAGTTGAATTAGAGAATGTTCCTCTTATACCGACTCATGTAGATTTATTTTCAGATGGTTCTTTACTTATCTTACAAGGTCGTTGTTTGAAAGATGGTACATATATTGAACAGAATGCCAGAAGATACAACCGAAACGGGCAATTAATTGAAGCCTTCACACTTGGAGATGGTATTGAACAAGTACAAATTGATGAGACAGATACAATTTGGGTCAGTTATTTTGATGAAGGTGTATTTGGTAATTATGGATGGGAACAGCCTATGGGTAGCGACGGTTTAATTGCTTATAAGATAAATGGTCAGAAGTTGTGGGGTGCTTGTAATTATGCGATTGTTGATTGTTACGCATTGAATGTTGTAAGTTCAAAAGAAGTAAATTTCTATTACTATGATGAGTTTTTTCTTGTTCAACTTAATGAAATGAAAGAAACTATTCGTTATCGTATAAAAGGTGATGACACACTGGAACAATTTATGTTCGACGAAACTGGCTTAATTGGTCAAGTAGATTGGAATACAATCATGCGATTTAGAATAAAAAATAGGACAATCAGTCCAAAGGAGAAAATACAATTAACAGGTGAAAAAGGTAAACCTATCATTGGTCCTGTGTTTATGAGAGGGACGTTTCTATATGCATATGGTAAAGACGGATTATATAAAAAGAAATTCTGATTAAATGGATTTGATTTGTGATGCCCTCAGTGCTGTATAGCTTTACCGCACTGGGGGTACTTCTCTTTACCAAGGGGACGGTTCCTTTGGTAAGGCCCAGTTGCACCATTCTATGATCAATGATTAGATTAGCTGCGATAAACACCTAGCTTTCTGCAGATAAAGAGATTCTCTTCGCTTAGATGAAACAGGAAATTATTATGAGGTGTGTGTTAGTATCTCGATCGGAGTTCTTATCATTGAAATAATATTTTACATTTTTCAATAGATGAACTATCTTTTCAACCAGTAGAACCGTCCCAGTGGTTAGGTGGTTATAAGAAATTATTCGTACAGACTCTTTTCGAGCGAACACGTCATAGTTTGTAGGGGCGGTAAAATTTCGGTGATTCGCCACGGGAACAAACACAAGCTGCCGCATCTTGGGAGATTAATGCTTTATAATTTTTATTCATAGTGTTAGTTAGAAAATGTTGATGGTCGTCATCATGAAAGGAGTATCTTATGAATAATTTTTATTCTATGACAAATTGGATTCAACCGAATACTGTTTCACGTGCTCGTGGAGATGTAACTGGTGATAGAATACCAGATAATGTCTACTTAACCGGAATCGTTACACCAGATAGTCCATTTATTCAAAATATTACCCTTCTCGTAGAAGATGGAAGAACTGGATTGGTAAAAAGTGTTCCACTGCTTGAAAATGCTGGTTACAATCCTACTATATTCTTGGGGGATTTTACCGGAAATGGCGTAGATGATATTTTAATAAGTATCGCTACTGGTGGTAGCGGAGGCATCATGTATCATTATATTTATTCCTTCGTGTATGATACACCACAGCTACTGTTTGATTTCAATATATATAATGAGCAATATCAATATGAAGTTATTTATGAAGATAATTACAAAGTTAAGGTTATCAGCAACATGAATAATAAAACGTATATTGTAGACATTTCTACTAGAGGTTCTGATTATTTAAATGAAATATATGATGAAAACGGGAAACTGAAGAGTCCTATCACTGGCTTTGTGAATCCTCTAAGCGGCTTATATCCTGTAGATTTTGATTCTAATAACGTATTTGAGCTATTAGCTTACCAAAAAATTGCTGGAAGATATAATGCAGATTCTTTAGGGTATATTTTAAACACACTAGGCTGGCATGATAATAGGTTTGATTTGCAAAATCAGTATGTAGCTATTTTGGGATATTAAATGATAATCACAGACCAAATCACTTGCGAACTCACAACGACATTCGCTTGTGATTTTTTAAGTTAGAAAGGAAATTTATGTTAAAATAACTTTAGAGATTTAGTGAATAGGTGTATTAATTTATTGGGGAGAAGAATTGAAGTAGGATTCTCTTTAGGCAACCAAGGGGACGGTTCGAGACCAGTGATAAAGTAGTGACTTTCGAAAACCACTCTTTTTTTGGGGTACATAAGTCCCTTCATATACGAAATGTTTCTTAGAACTGAAGGAATCGTTTTCTGCTAAGTGTTATTCCCTGTTAAAAAGTTGGACTATATCAGCAGTCCCGTACGGTTCTTTTGGTTGCCCAGTTGCATCATTCACTATGATCAATGATTAGATTAGCTACGATAAACACGTAGCTTTCTGCAGATAAAGAGACTCTCTTTGCTTAGATGAAACCGAAAATTATTATGAGATGTGTGTTAGTATCTCTATCGGAGTTCTTATCATTGAAATGATATTTTACATTTTTCACTAGACTAACTTTCTTTTTCAACCAGTAGAACCGTCCCGGTGGTTAGTCCGGTGGTTAAGTAGAAAATGTTCTTCATCTAACGGGGAAATCCTTTAATAAGGAGTTGTAATTCTAATAGTACTAACGTGACAGATTAGTTGAATAAATATAATTGATTAAGGAGCAATATACGTGAATATAAGACTTGCTGAACCAAAAGATATTAAGCAGTTAATCAGAATGAGATGGGATTTTACTATTGAATATGATGGAAGTAAAAAGAAAACAGCATATGAAGATTTTGAAAAGGAATGCCAGTATTTTTTAGAGAATGCACTTAATAGTGATCAATGGTTTATTTGGGTTTGTGAAGAAAATGAAAAAGTTGTCTCACATATATACACAGAATTAGTTCATAAAGTACCACGCCCTGGTAAAAAAACATATCCATTTGCTTATATGACTAATGTATATACAGTTCCAGAATTTCGAAATATGGGTGTTGGTAGTAAGATACTCAAAACAATAAACAATTGGATGAAAGAAAACCATTATGAATTTGTTATCGTTTGGCCAAGTGATGAGTCCATTAATTATTATAAGAAAAATGGATATAACCATTGTAAAGAACCTATGCAATATTTCCCATCTTGAACTATGGAGTTGAACAAGCTGTTGTGCGTTTCTAAAGGATTTAGTATTTTTCAAGGGGGGGAGGAATTAAATGATCAAAGTTATTCTAAGTGTAATTATTATTTTTGTTACTGTAATGCTGAGTTTTAACGCTGAAAATTTGTTTTCTATAATAAGTTTTTGGATTTTAACTGGTCTGTCTATATAGATCGTTTTTAATGATAAAAAAGAAAGTAAGACATCTGAATAAGAATTTTATATTCCACAAACGTGTGCATAAGTTCAGCAGCTATTGCAATGAAAGTTTCTAATGTTGTTGAAGTGAACGGAGCAGAAGAGTTTAACAACGTAAAATAGCAGGACCATTGCCTTATCCATTTTTCTTGTTGCTTCTTCCAGCGTGTTTAGCATTCTTCTGATCTTTATATGGTCATTACCTATGAGTCTATTTATGATCGGTATGCCATATATTTTTTCAATATATGATGTTATTGGAGTTTTATATCTTGTCAGTTTTTTAAAAATTCGTTTTAAAGGTAGCGGTATTGTAAAAAATCAACTTTGCACTGCCAGGAGTACATTAATTGAACGTGCTGTTGCTCCAGAGAGATACCAACAGTTATGGCGCTAACGGGGAATTTCGTTGAAAACAAATTTTATGATAGGGGAAATTATGGCTAATTATACTAAGGAAATAAGAAAACTAATAGGCACAAGACCTTTTATTTTAGTAGGTTCAACTATTGTAGTCATGAATGATAATAAAGAGATTTTATTTCAACACCGCTCTGATACAGAAGAATGGGGATTGCCAGGTGGAGCAATGGAAATAGGTGAAAGTCTGGAGCAAACAGCCGAGCGTGAACTTTATGAAGAAACTGGTTTAAAGGCAAGGTCATTAAGGTTTATTGATATTTTGTCAGGAAAAGACTTTTATTTTAAATATCCTAATGGTGACGAGGTTTATAACGTAATAACCGTTTATCTTGCAGAAGGAATTAGTGGAGAGTTGGCCATAAACGATGGCGAAAGTTTGGAATTGAGATATTACTCAGTAAGTAAGCTCCCTTCAAAAATGGACGTAAGAGCAAAATTAATCATTGAAAATTACTTTTTATAGTTATGTTACTAGCGGATTTAGTGGACTTAGGGATACTAAAAAGAACGTATTTTTAAATGATTCCCAGTCAGTTAAAATAATCTAATTGAAACGGGGAGGGGGAAGCTTTTGAAATTAACTTTACGTACTTTAAGAATAATTAAATACGCAGAAAAAGAAGCTGATAAGACAACTAAAGTTGTACATCCAGTTCATTTACTTTTAGGTATATTGTTGGAAAGGACAAGTGTGTGTGCTGAGCTTAATAATAACTACCCCAATCTTTGGGATAAATTAAATAGAAGAGCAAAGGATATAAATTTTGCCGACGAACAAAGGGTAAGTTATGAACCTTTTAAAATAAAAATTGCCCGTTCCACTAAAGATGTGATGGAGAATGCAAATAATCTAATGAAACGGTACAAGTAGATTTATTTAAATGAAGGACATATAATTGATGCAATTTTTAGTAGTAATGACTATTCAACAAAAATAATAATTGATGGATTGTATGTTTCTCGTATCCTTGAAATCGTCGCTTTTCCAAGAGATATGATTGTTTCATTGAGAAGTTATTCGTTTCCAGCTATTCGAATAACCGATATAACTTATAGAAGAGCAGAGCAAAATGATGTTATTTCTTTAATTAACTTTATTATAAAAGAATTTGGAAATGGATGGATAGACTCCATTGAAAATGGGTTCTTAAAAGACAAGATTTCTATTTATATTGCCTTAGATGATAAAGAAATTGTAGGATTTGCTTGCTTTGATGTTGTTCGAAATAAAAAGGGGTTATTTGGTCCAATGGGAACTGCTCATTCAAAAAAAGTACAAGGTATAGGATACGGCTTGCTTCATATGTGTTTAAGGGAGATGAAAGAAAAAGGATATGAATATGCTGTTATTGGAGAAGCAGGACCACTTGAATTTTATGAAAAAGCTTGCAATGCGGTTGTAATTCCTAAACCTAGCAACTGCAGGGACGGTTCTACTGGTTGAAAAAGAAATATAGCAAAGAAAGAATCTTTCTTCTGAAGGAAGTGTTTATCGTAGCTAATCTAATCATTGGTTAGGGAAGGGGGGGGCAACCGAAGAACCGTTCCCTTGGTTAAAAATGCATGAGGAGTGAATCGTATTCATGAAAAAATACTTGATATTTGGAGCAAGCAAAGGTTTGGGGGATGCATTTGTCAAAGGATTACCTACCGAAGGTGACCAAGTATGGATTGTCTCAAGAACTAAACCGAAAAGCTTAGACTTAACGGACGGGATTAAACGAATATGGCTGGAAGCTGATTTGTCGCAACAAAATTCAATAAAGATTACGGAATCTCTGCAAAATGAGCGGGTAGATGTTCTTATTTATAACGTGGGTATTTGGGAAAAAGAAGGTTTTGAGAATCACTATGATTTCGAACATGACGATCCAGCTGACATTACCAATATGATTCATGTCAATTTAACTTCTACGATAGTCTGTATTCAAGCGCTGTTGCCAAATCTACGACAGTCTGAAAATGCAAAAGTCATCTTAATTGGCTCAACCGCTGGATTAGAGCATACCAATAACTCACAAGTAACCTTTGTCGCGTCGAAATTTGGATTGCGAGGTATCACACAGGCACTACGTGAGCATCTTCGAAAAGATAAGATCGCTGTAACTTGCATCAACCCAGGCGAATTGGCAGCAGAAATCCCTTATGAAGAAGGTGTTGAAAGAGCAATTTCTGAATATAATGGCACTCGAATTCCCGTACAAGATATTGTTTCCATCGTCAAATGTATCGTAAATCTGTCAAAGGTTGCTTGCGTAAAGGAGATTGATGTACCAGCCATCACAGATTTAAATGCTTAAGGCCCAACCAAGGGGACGGTTCTTTTGGTTGCCCAGTTGCATCATTTACTATGATCAATGATTAGATTGGCTACGATAAACACCTAGCTTTCTGCAGATAGAGAGACTCTCTTTGCTTAGATGAAACCGGAAATTATTAGGAGGTGTGTGTTAGTGTCTCTATCGGAGTTCTTATCAGTGAAATAATATTTTACATTTCTCACTAGACGAACTATCTTTCTTAACCAGTATGCTGCTGTTGGGGTACTATAGCGAGTTTAGTACTAATAAGAAAGTATATTAAAAGGTTCCCAGTCAGTAAAATAATTAAATTGAAACGGGGGGAAAGCTTTTCGACTAACATCGTGGATGGAATGATGAAAATATTTCTTGGGAATTTACAATATTGGCTAATAAATAATCAGATTTTCATGGTTAAATCCAGTAAAAAGGGAAGGTGAATGAAGTGAACATAGTTATAGGAGCTTTACTGATATTTTGGGGAGTAATGGTACTTTACTCTTCTTTACTTAGAATGAAAAAGGATGACTATAAAGATAAAGGTGTTATTGGTGTTATTGGTTACATTGAATTAGAATTCTTATTTAAGGATCTTAAATAGATTTCCGGTAGGTGTTATTAAAGGCTTTATTTTATTGGTGGGTGTTTCATTTATAACTTGTGGAATAGTCATTATTTAATAGATTTGTTTATAACACTAATGGATAAGCGATAATTAAAGAAACTAAATGTGTGTAGTATAATACACCTTTACTTGAAGAAGCAGAACTGTTTAATTTTTCTGCTCTATCTCTGCTTCTACCACAGTTCTCAATCGTCTTACTCCTTCTTCTAAATCCTCTTCGGTTAGATTACCATATCCAAAAATAAGTTTATTATTGTGTTGTCCTTTAACTAAAGCATGGTTCTCTACTGGCAAAATGCTAACCCCATTCCTCTTTATTTCATCTAATATCTTTATTGAAAAATTAAGATTAAATTGTGCAACTAAGTGAATACCAGTTGAAGCACCTAATATTTTTATTTGGTCTCCAAATTCATTTTTTAGACACTTTATTAAGAAGTCTCTCTTTCTTTTATACAATTTACGCATTTTGACCACATGTTTCTCTAAGTGTCCATCTTTTATAAAACGTGCTAAAATTATTTGCTCAATAGTTGGAGAGTGATAGTCTGTGTATCTTTTAAGGATTTTAACTTCTTCGACCAATGAAATTGGCAAAATTAAATAACCAATTCGTAGGCTAGGTGATAGGATTTTACTAAAAGTACCTATATATATGACCAGTTCAGGAGATAACCCTTGTACTGAACTTACTGGGTGTCCAGAGTACCGAAATTCACTATCATAATCATCCTCTAGGATATAACTATTTGTATCCTTAGCAAAATTAATAAGTTGAATTCTTCTTTGGATTGGTAATATTCCACCTAAAGGGAACTGATGAGATGGGGTAACGAAAATAATGTTTTCTTTTCTTTTTGTTGAAAGGCGTTCTGTTTGCATCCCAAATCCATCAACTGGAATAGGGATAATTCTAGCCCCTCTTTCAATAAAAATTTCAGGGATTTCTTTAGTAACTGGGTCTTCAATTAATAATTTGGAATTTGGCTTTATTAATAGCTTTGCTAAAAGTGTGAACGCTTGAGTAGCTCCAGAGGTAATAATAATCTGACTAGAATGACATCTAATTCCTCTAGTTCTATAAAGGTAAGTTGAAAGAACGTTGCGTAACTGTTCACTTCCCTCAGGTGAACTATAACCGAATAAAGAAGCTTCAATATTTTCATAAACGTCTTTTCCTATACTACCCCATTTTTTTCGTGGGAATTTGTCTAAACAAGGAACGCCTGAACGAAAGTCAATTAAATTGATTTTTTTAGTCTTAGGATTGTTCATTGAAGTTTTTACGGATAAAGGTAGCACTTCACCAACCGGAAAACCCTCTAGGGATATTCCTGATTCCACAAAGGTTCCAGCCCCTTGCTTGGATTTAATAAATCCTTCAGCGATTAATTGGTCATACACTTCGAGAATGACACTTCGAGACACATTTAATATGGTAGCTAAATCACGACTAGATGGAAGCCGCTCACCCTCATGAAGTTCTCCTAATAAGATTTGTTCTTTAACTCCCACGTATATTTGTTGATATATTGTCTTATCTGATGTTTTATTTAATTCAATCCAAATCATATTTATCTCCTTGTTTTTAATATTGGTTAAAAAAATAGATCTAAATTGGCTCTATAATAAACCAATTTACAATGTTAACTTTACAGTAATACCAGTTTAAATGGAATAATTACTTGAAATGGAGTTGGTTACATTGAATGAGAAGGTATTAGCTTACCTTAAAGTTATTGCAGCAATGGTCATTGTAGGAAGTTCCGTAGTAGTAGGAAAAATATTAATTCAAACTATGCCTATATTTCTAGCTTCTGAGTTAAGGTTTTTAGTAGCATCTTTAATCTTAGTTCCATTACTAATTTTCAAGGAGGGGATTCCTTCATTAAATAAAAAGGATATTGTAGTTCTCTTTTTTCAATCGTTGGCTGGAGTGTTTTTATTTAGCATCTTTATGTTATATGGCTTAAAATTCACTACTGCAATGGAGGCAGGAATAGTTACTAGCACTTTACCAGCAATGGTAGCTCTTCTAGCTTATTTTATCCTTAAGGAGAAGCTTACGAGAAATAAAATAGTAGGTATCCTAACTGCTATTTTAGGAGTCATAGTTCTTAACGTTTCGGGTATTAATGAGATGGAGGGTGATAATTTGAAGATGCTAGGTAATTTACTTATTTTAGGAGCGGTGATGGGAGAAGCATTGTTTATTATTTTAGGTAAGTCTATATCTAAAAGAATAAGTCCCTTAGCTATAACAGCAGGAGTATCTATTATTGGCGTATTGCTATTTTTGCCGATGGCTATTTATGATATTCTTAATGCTAATTATTCTTTTGGTTCCGCTCATGATTGGCTTCTTATTTTTTACTTTGGAATTGTTGTTACTGTTTTGGCTTTTTTATTCATGTATCAAGGAATTGCAATATTACCTGCTACTACGGTAGGTGTATTAACCAGCGTTTTACCACTAAGTACAGCAATTCTATCATTTTTCTTTTTAAGGGAACTAATTTATTATTACCATTTAATGGGATTTTTTCTTATATTTATCGCAATTTATTTTACATCAAGAGAAGAAAGCAACCAAGAGGACGGTTCGATACCAGCGATAAAGTAGTAACTTTCGAAAAACACTCTTTTTTTTGGGGTACAAATAAATATGTCTCCCCACATACTAAACGTTGCTTAGAATCGAATCTGAGGACTCATTTCTCTCTATGTGTTTTTCGCTTTTAAAAAGTTGGACTTTATCAGCAGTCCTGAACCGTCCCGGTGGTTAATCCTAATGAATCTCTAAGTAGTCCACGTAAGCATCCCAGTTGCCATCATTGGCTGTCAAAATGAGCTCGATTTCCTGATTTCCAGTTCCATGCTGGACATTATCAATGGTATAGACGGCAGGGTAGTTATCACCAAAGTAGAAAGTACCAACCGTCTGGCCACCAATTCTTAAATCGACTCTGGCCAAGTTGTTGTTATTGGAAGCACCACGCAGTGAAAAACTATGTGTGTCGTTTGCGAAATATTGGCTGTAACTTACTCTATCATCATTTCCATATAAGACAACGCCATCAAATGGTGAGCTAATTTGATGTGCCCAAGGTCCATTGATGCTCATATCTTCTGCTTGTACGACAGTGGAACTACCTCCACCACCATTGACTGGTGGAGTACCACCACCTGAGCTACTATCAATCGTAAGTGTATTACTATAGACGTCGGCGCTTCCACTACTTTGCCAACCCTCTACCACTGTAGCTACTTCATACATATTTCCCATTGGCATGCCTAAACTTTCCCATGCGTTAAAGTGCTCACTAACAGAGATTGTTCCACTTGTACGTTTTGACGTACGAACACTCCAATACTGCTGAAAAGTAGTATCTCCGATGATAGAAGGTTGATTGGTACGAGTGGTTTCGTAAATCTCATATGTTCCACCATCAACTGTAATGGTACCCTTGGAGGTGCCACCAGGTGGACGCCAAGTTCCCCAGCTATCGATAATATAATATTCTATTAGTGGATCAGTTGTCCATCCATATACTCCAAGATAGGAGCTGCCGTCTGGTTGGTAGTTTGCACCATAGTTAATGGATATATTTCCAAGTTGCTGATGTGTTTGTGTCTCATCAAATTTTTGGCCTTTGCGGAATAGTATATTATTTACATTACTCCACTCACCACTAAATGTGCCACCACTTCCAAGAGTCATGCTCCCAGATCCACCTTGATCCTTCCAAAATTCATAATCATAACCATCATGTGTACCAATTTCATTGGAAGTAATCGCAGAAACGATAATTGGTGAAACAAATAATGCAAAACAAAACAAAAAGGCATAAATTACTTTTTTATTTTTTGATTTCAATTCAAACGCTCCTTTTTAATGTATTCAGATTTAGTCTCACTAGATGCTTTACAAGCCTTTAGTAGACTGTCTTCATTCCTCCTTCTCGGCTTCAGTTTAATGCAAGCGCTTTCTTAACGCTTACAAATCATATTAACTGAATATTTTTATTAATAGAATCATCCAATAGTCATCTATAAAATATATAAATTTCATAAATTAATGGTTAATACTAGGCTTATATACAAGTTTCACCAAATAAGTTAGTTGCTTCTATGGAACGGAGGAGGTAATGTATAGGCAGGAAGTCACTACCAACTAATTTATAAATTTAAAAGTACAGTGACGGTTTCTTGCTTCTTTAGTATCGCTGAAAGAAAGAGTACAAGAACGTCACACGTGTTTTTTCATTTGTTCAGGTGTTATGATTTGAGTGAAAATGTACTGGTAAGAGGGACACTGGGATAGGTATATTTTCCCTGTTTGTTTTCTGAGTTTGCAAGGGACCTGTAATCTGTACCCCTCGGTGTTGTGATGACTTCCAGTGCATATTATGTGTTACAAATCATTGATGGAACGCTAATTTAGCTTTAAAATAAGGATAATTATATTTTTAAAAGGAGAGTTAGAAATGCTGACTTTATCAAAATATGTGAACGATCATATTGATGCTTAAATGCAGCAGGGCTATAAGCTTTCTGCTGACGGGAAAAATCAAGAGGCTGTGGACGTTTGGCTAGCTTTATGGGAAGACATAAAAGAGGCTATGAAGGAACATAGCATTCAATACATAGAGGAATTAGAAGAGTGTTTCCAAGGAAATCAATTTATATTGAATTGGGTGCAGGATGTTGAAATGAATATCTCGAACGCTGCGCTTAAAGACAAGCGTTTTTATCAGAAGCGGCTTGATTTTTTGTCTGAATTCATTGTACTTATGAAAAAGAAACATAGCGATAACGCTTTAGTAATGAAAAGAGCGCTTGCAGAATCATACTTTCATTTAGGTGATCTTGAAGAAGGCGAGAGACTCTTTAAGGAGCATACGAAGCTGTATCCCACATCAGGTTTTGGGTGGATTAACTGGTCGGATATGTACTGGATCTCTGCCGTAGACAAGAATAAGGACAAGGATAAAGCGATCCGAATTCTTAAAGAAGGATTAAAAATCGATAACGTGGATGAAAGAGACGTTTTCTATGAGAGGCTTATTGATATTTATCAAGAGTGCAACATGCCAGACGAAATGGCTGAGGCGGAAGAGAAATTGAAAGAAGAGAATGAGAAGCAGCGTCCTTCCTTCGTTCAGCCATCTCCAAGTATAAAATCGTTTGTAAAGCCAGCGAAAAAACCGGAACAAAAGCCTCAGAAGATTGGCAGAAACGATCCGTGTCCTTGCGGAAGCAATAAAAAATATAAAAAGTGCTGTGGTGCTTAAAGAGGTATTATGAAAAGAGATGATTGTATGAGAGTATTGAGTTTATTGGTACCAAATTTTATCATCACCAGGCCCATTTTAGGGTGCTTTTCTCTATGAAGAATCTTATTATATCAAGGTTTTTACCGTTTATTTATGAGAATCTCTTAGAAATTAAAACTAATTAAGAACCTAGTAATAAAACGTAGATCGATGATGACAAGACAAAAAAGATGACCAAACACCGTAAAAAGTGATTGGTCATCTTTTTCATCAATTTTGGTAGACTTTATCACTGGTCCCGAACCGTCCCCTTGGTTACACCCCTGGTTACAAAGTTATTCTATAATAGGTGCAGAACAAACTTGATTTCTTCCCACAATCTTTGCTTGATATAAAGCATGATCTGCTTTCTTTAATATGCTATTCATATCTTCAGTAGTATTTGGAATTACGGTGATTAGCCCAATACTTACAGTTACATAGTTGGAAACGAGTGATTTTTCATGGACTATTTCTAACTTTTCTATTTTCTGGTTTAATATTTCGGCAAATTGTTCTGCTTCCTCTTTACTGAGCTGAGGAATCACATAAACGAATTCCTCACCACCATATCTTGCCACTAATCCTTCTGTTGATTTATTAACTCTTTCTTCTTTTAATGATTGTGCAACGAGCTTTAAACACTCGTCGCCCTGTTGATGTCCATAATAATCATTGTAATTTTTAAAGTAATCAATATCTATGAAAAGAATGGATAAGGGGGTTTTTTCTTGTGCGCAAATTTCATATTGCTGCTTATAGTGTTTATCAAATTGTCTTCTGTTCGGTATATTTGTTAGTCCATCAATGAGCGCCATTTTTTCTAGTTGTTCGTTAAGTTCCGCTAGCTTTTTATTGGACTGTTGGATTTGTTGTGTGCGTTGTTCTACCTTGGTTTCAAGTTCGCTATTTAATTGCGATAAATCTTCGGTCAACTCCACTGAAAGGTTCAGGGAAGAGGAGAGCCTTTTTGATAGTACTAAAGAAAAGCATATGATGAAAACAATGATACCAATTGGATAAAAATTCGATTCAGGGGTGTTAGAGTTATTTAAAGAAGTGAAAATATCTAAAAGAACGGTGGTCATTAAAAAAGCTAACCCCGTAATGAGGTAATAACTTCCCTCTTGTTTTTCCTTCAATGAATTAATTGCTACAGTGAGAACATAAAAAACCGCTATAATCATATAAAAATGAAAATAGACAATGAATGATAGGTAGGTTTGTGCTGTCGTAAAAATAGTAAGTAGCCCGAAAAAAATCGTAACGATAATACTACTTAAAGTAAACCATTTACTACTTAAAGTGAACCAATTACTTCTATGCTTACGGTACATTAAATACAAGACCATGCCTAATAGTGGGATATGGCTATAGAGACTAATGAACTCCAATTTCATAGCGAGATCCCAATCAATGTTGGAGAATATTTTTGTGAAGTAAACATTTCCAATCATTGAATAGCGAAAAGCGGCCACTAAACAATATGCTCCGAAATAAAAGAAATAAGACTCGATTCTTCTGAAAAATCCAAGACTAATATGGTAAATACCCGAGAATATTAAGACGCCAAGCAATATCGATTGTAAAATAGTTTCATAGAAGTAGCTATGATGAATATTCTCTGATTTTCCTAATATGATCGGTTCCAACAATCCTCCGGTATCATAATCATAATTAGATATTTGCAGGGTAACAAAGAATGTTTTGTTTTTTGGTGAAAAATAAACCACCTGAGGCTTTTTCTCAGGAACACTTGTGGCTCCATTCGTACCAACCTGGCCGTTTGTAGCTAGGAGTTTGTCATCAATCCATAAATTGAAATTAGATTGCATGTAAGGAATTTTGAGTCCCATCACTTCATTTATTTCGTTCATGGAGACTTCTAGCCTGTAAGTTGCAAAGCCCTCCTTTGGAAGAGGTTCACCATCTAGTGATTGTGTATGCCAGACACTAGGTATATCGATAACATCAGTTTGTTTGATCTTAGATTCGCTTTTGAAATCAGTGGGGTCAAGTAGTTGGTTCCAGTACAGATCCCACTGTCCATTTAAGTTGATTAAAGACTTTTCGTTGTCCCATTCAGAAAGGTCAAGTTCGCCATCAATTGCAATGAAACTGGTGTCAACATTTTCATTTGGAATGGAACATGCTTGTAAAATGATAGTGATAAACAAGCATAATAGTAATAAGTAATGCTTCATGATGTTCACCTCTTTCTATGGTGCCTAAAGTTATATGACTTTAGTTGTATATACTCCATTTAATAGAAAGAAAAAATGTTTTATATAGGAAAATTATATCATATTGTGGAAGCGGTTGGAATTTTCTTTTCTTCCTTCTTAGATGAGAATTTTTGCTTGTTTTCACTTAATTTTAAGTGGTTACATGGACAGGTATCTTTTCCCATGTTTGTTTGTCTGTAATTGTAAGAAATAATTTGGGAGGGTTATTTTTCTTTTGTGCCTCAGTAGTTGGACAGGGAGAACAGAAAAGCTTCTTTAACTACTCTTAAAAATCTGAAGAGCTGTTCATCCTTCAGCTTTCCTGAATACTTTGAATTTCGAAAAGTGTTATTGACCTTATTAAGCGACTTGGTTGTAGAGGGACAAGGCACCTCTGTCCCAAATCGTCTGATTAGTAGGGCAATTTTTAAAAGCGAAAGGAAATTTATGATAAAATAGGTATAGAGATTTATTGAGTTTGTAAATATACTTAAACTCACTAGCAGGAACATTTAATAAAATTAAAAGACAAAAGGAGTTGCCTTATTGAATTTACTAAGTATAGATGATTTGTCTAAACGGAAAGTAAATGAAATATTCTATTTAGCTTCAAAAGTAAAGCATCAAGGCTATAGTAATGTTTTAAATGGAAAACACTTCGTATTATTCTTCCCAGAATCAAGTTTAAGGACTAGAATAACTTTTGAAAAAGGAATAAAAGATTTGGGTGGAAATTCAATACTATTTCCTCCTGAGAGTTTAGATAAAAAAGAAGAATTAGAGGATGTTATACAATACATCTCTAATTGGGCAGATGGAGTGATTATTAGACAATCTGACTTTTCTAAGGTAAAGGAATTATAGCCCCTGTGTTGTCATTCAGTGATATAGTTTTAACTGATTCTTTGCCAAAAGATTTAAGAACAGAAAAGTACATAAGCCAGTATCAAATTACTTTAAAAAGGATGGAATTAGCTAATAAAGGAACAATGTTAAATCCTTGCCCACCATTTTTTAGAAACGAAGAAGTAAGTAGTGATGCTATCTCTTCAAATTATTTTGTTGGATATGGATTTAAGAAGAATCTACTATATGTTCAACAAGCAATAATATTATATTGCTTAGGAATTAAGCTATAGTAGAAAATGATACTTATTAACAAGGTAATTGGTATTATTTTAGTTTCATATCTGGAAACTAGAAACGCTTCAACCATCTACAAACAATATTTTTTTAACAATGGGAGTGTATATAAATGGAGAACCAGAGAAACTGGGCAGGAAATTACAAATATAGTACTAGTAGGATTCATGTTCCTGAAAGTTTGGAAGAAGTACAGCTAGCAGTATCTCGATGTGAAAATCTTAAAGTACTTGGCACACGACATTCGTTTAATAGTATTGCAGACTCGACTGAGGATCTTATCTCGACAGAACATCTCAACCGAGTAGTATCATTAGACCGTAAGCACCAAACGGTTACTGTGGAAGCGGGAATCAAGTATAGTGATCTCTGTAGCTATTTACAATCAGCAGGTTATGGATTGCAAAATCTTGCCTCTTTGCCACACATTTCAGTTGCGGGTGCTTGCGCAACAGGAACGCATGGATCAGGTGATCAGAACAGGAGTCTTGCTTCAGCAGTTTGTGCGATGGAGGTTGTTACCGCTAGTGGAGATGTGGTTCATTTCTCCCGTGATAGCACTAAAGAAATCATGGATGGTGTGGTCGTTAATCTTGGAGGGTTGGGGGTGGTTACGAAGATGACTCTCGATGTGGTTCCAGAGTTTCAAATGAGACAAGACGTCTACGAAAATTTACCATTTTCGAACCTCCTAAAGAATTTCGACGACATTGTCTCAAGTGCCTATAGCGTTAGTCTATTCACGGACTGGAGGACGGATTCATTCAATCAAGTCTGGTTAAAGCACCGTCTCACTGACCAAGAATCTTTTGACTTAAAACCATCGTTATTCGGTGCGCCACTTGCAACGGAAAACAAACACCCAGTACCAGGTCAAGAAATAGAGAATTGTACCGAACAAATGGGCATCACTGGGCTATGGCATGAACGGTTACCTCATTTCAAGATGGATTTCACTCCAAGTAGTGGAAAGGAACTACAAAGTGAGTATATTATTCCTCGGCGACATATCTATGAAGCTTTATCTGCAATTAGTGAGCTGGGTGAGGACATAGCTCCACTTCTTCAAATCTCTGAGATTCGAACAATCGCGAAGGATACTCTTTGGATGAGCTCTTGTTACAGGCAGGATTCAGTTGCGATCCACTTTACTTGGAAAGATGATTGGGATGGGGTTAAAAAGGTGTTGCCGAAGATAGAAGAGAAACTCGCGCCGTTCCATGCTCGGCCACATTGGGGGAAGCTATTTACACTTCCACCGGAGCAGGTGATATCACTCTATGAGAAGCTACCAGATTTTAAACAACTACTTCAGCACTACGATTCAAAAGGGAAATTTCGTAACGCATTTCTAAACACTTATATTTTTGGTGAGTAAGGGAGAAGGTAAAAAATGAGTAAGAAAAAATATTATCTTTATATAATGCCACCTATGTTCATCATCGGCTTATTATTGATATTTTATCTGCCAACAAGCCAAAGACCGTTTGTATTTTTAATACCAATTATTTTTTGGATATGCTATTATGTTTTCGAGTCAATAGAACAGAGGAGAAAGCAAAAATAGAATGATAATCATAGGACAAATCATTTGCGAATTCACATCGACATTCGCAGGTGATTTTTTTTGGAATTTTAAATGAATTAAAGGAAATTTATGTTAAAATGTGAATGAAGATTTATTTAGTTTGTGATTATGGAATAGGGAGTTTTGTGAAGTGTTCATGGTTAAATCTGATAAAAAGGAAAGGTGAGTGAAGTTATAGGGGCTTTACTAATATTGTGGGAGTAATGGTACTTTTCTAAGAATTCTAATTCAATCTAGCCACTAACACTTTTATCTTTATCATTTAGAAAAAATCAGTTGTCCGACGCTAATTTTACATGGAGATAATGATACTATGGCCAAAAGACAAGAAGATTATATGAATAAAAAATCAGTGGCTCCCAACTCATCGTTAAAGATGATGCACACCATGCAACAAATATGGACAACCCTAAATAAGTCAACCATCACATCCATGAATGTCTAAATAATTTGTAATCTTTGAGAGGAAAATCGCAGAAAAGTAGGTAATAAATTATGTATTTAAAATTAGAAACTAGGCGATTAATTATACAGCCTTTTAAAAAAGAAGATGCAAGACGAATTAGCGATTTGGCAAACGACAAGGAATTAGCGAGTATCCTCGAGCTTCCACATCCATACGAATTGAAATATGCTGAAGATTGGATTGCAATTCAACCAGAACAGATTAAAGAGGGGGGTGAATACCCTTTAGCAATAGTATTAAAAGAACTTAAAGAAGTAATAGGTACCATTACTATAAGGATCGATAAAAGTAATAATAAAGGTGAACTTGGTTATTGGATAGGGAAAGATTATTGAGGGAACGGGTTTGCAACTGAAGCAATAAAAAGGGTATTAGAATTTGGATTTAACCAATTAAATTTAAACAAAATTTGTGCATCAGCTATATCCATAAATAAAGCCTCAACAATAGTTTTGGAGAAAGCTGGTTTACAAAAAGAGGGAACATTAAAGCAAAATAGATTACTACAAGATAATTATGAAGATGTTGATGTATATGGTCTTTTACGAATAGAATATAAAAACAATTATTAAAGAAAAGGAAAGCTTTAGTTAGGTAGCCATCGCTTTTGTTATGGCACTACCATGAAAAACTTATTCTCTATGGTGTAGCGCTAATCTTGCGCTACATGAATGACTAACGAGTAGAATACTCCAATAAAGGAGTATTAATCCTCTATATAGAATTGTATTTAAAATTGAATTTAGGGGGCTTTTATGGATAATCTATTTGGAAAATTTCTTGATACTTATTTAGATGCTTGGCGTTCTTCCTCTTTGCCTCAATTAAGAGATTTAATATCGAAGGATTACAAAGCCAGAGAGATTGCAGATGGAGATATAATAGATTTTGGGTTTGAAGAATCAATACAAGGGTGGGAACAAGGATTCAATTTTGCAAAAGAAAATAATGCAGAGTGGGAACTCAAAGAAATTTCAACTATCCCATTGAGAGTGAATGAAACATTGGTTATTATATCAGCAACTATGATCTTACATGGCAAGACCTTAAATACTGCACACTTATTTTTTCAAACCTTTAAAAAAGATACTTATGATGGTTGGAAACTAATAAGAAGTTATATTGAAGCAGGAATCCCATTGGATAATATAAAGAGATTACATCTTAACTAACGGATTAACGTTAGTTAAGATGTAACCTTTTATACACTACCTCGTAAATATAGTTATTATAGAAAGGACGTGTGTATATGAGGAACAAACCAATAAAAATTTTATCTATTTTTATTATTTCTTTATTTTCATTAAATGCTATATTTTTAGTTTCTCAATGGATTTCTGGTTACATATTATCCGTCACAAATGTTCCGGATATTGTTGATGCCTATGAACAAGCAAGCGCAGTGTCTAATGAAGTCACTTTCGGTACGAATTATAATATTACATGGTGGAGCAATCCTTTCTTTATCTTTTCTGTTCTTGCTTCTATTCTACTTACAATTTATATATATAAACTTAAAAATAGGGTTAGTGCTTAAAAGAAGAATATTCCATTAGGAGGAACAAAGAATGGAAAAGAAACAGTATTTAAGTTTTTTGGCAATAATAGTTGTAGTAGCATTTGTTATTATTTTTTTAAGAGACCCAGTAAGTGAAAATAATATAATTGAAGATACAGAAAAAGAAAATGAGAGTGAAACTGAATTGGTTAATGTTAGGGATGGAGGTAACGAAATTGACCCTATCGAGTACATTAATTTGCAGGGTGAAAATAGAGAGTTAAAGAAACAAATCGAAATACTTGAAGATGAATTCTTTGTTAGTAATTTTGAATTAGCAAAAATAATTATGAATTCCGAGTTAATTAACGAAGTTCTTCCTTATCCTGAATCATCTGAAATATTGTTTAAAGAAGTTGAAGATACATATTATGAATTTTTTTACAGAGATGAGACAGGTTATAACCTTATTGTGTCTTCATTAGAAGAGAGGTCAACAGAACACTTTAATTTTTATCAACTTGATCCAACTGAAGATTTTAATTGGTTTGGCGGAGATTCAACTTATAATGGTTTTATTGCAGATAGCCAAATTCAATCAGTCCGTGTTATACAGAATGAAACGGTTTATGATGCAGAAATCATTACAATTAATGAAAATTTGCGAGTTTGGTATAGCATAATTGAGTTTGAAAGGAAGTCATTATCAGAGGAACCAGATAAAATGAAGATTGAAGCTTTGAATGAAGAGGGTGAAGTTATTTGGCAGGAATCTTTTGAGGGGAATTTAGGAGGATAAATTTGGTAATAACGTGTTAATAATTTACCTCTTGAGAATCAAGAGCATTAAATAAATCGGAAGACACGATGAATAATATAAATATAGAAATTATTTATCCAAAAGAAAAATACCAATCACTCCCTGAACCTACTGGTGGTTATGATTGTTAAAATTAAAGTTTTTGACACCCTATTACGGTATAATTTTAAAGTGCCGGGGATCAGGGACCTTCTCTTTCTAACGAAGAAGGAAGTAGAAATTATGTCTGATAACATAAGAACAAGAAATGTTATTTTAGATTAACAAGAGGTTTTATTTACAATTGGTTGACACAAAAAGGTTTTCTTATGAAGTTGTACAGCTAATATATTGTTAAACAGGAATTAAACATATTGTACATTCCAAAGATAATATTCTTCGGCTGGTTTGATTGAAGTATTGAAGCAATCTATTAATAAAGGGGTCGTCGACTTGGATTTTCTTGTCTTTGTCATATCATACATTTTAATCACAGTTATATTTTCTCTATCTTTTGTTGGTATAACACTGTTGTTTATTTTGATTATCAAAAAATCCTTTAAAATGAACGAAACTAAATGGCAGTCTTTTTTTAGTTATAGAAAAGGAATAGGGTACTACATCGTTTTAGTTTTTCCTTATTTGTTAACTGTTTTAATTATGTTCCCATTAAGTATATTTTGGTTCGAAGTGATTAATTTTGAATATAAAGCTTTAGGCTCCTTATCTATTATTGTTTTCTTAACTCTAGCTGGAGTATTTAAATTTTCTAAACTGAAGAACAGCATTAGAGATAAAGTTCAATAAAACTTATTAGATTACATATTAATCAGACAATAATTGACTATTTGAAGAAGGAGAAGATTGAAATATATTTTAATTACTTTTATCTTAGTAACGACTTCATTAGTATACTTTGGAAAAAATATGAAGAAAATATAGAAATTTTCTTAGAAAAATATTTCTTGAACTAGCAAGTGTGATAGCGCGTTAAGCTGTGGTTAGCCTCATTCAACAAAATTGCAGGTAATACAACAAAGGGTCGAGCAAATGGAGGTTGAAAATTGAAATCAAGCGAAAAAAGAAGCACTGTATTTTTAATTCTCGTTGGAACATTATTTGTGTTTTCTATCCTATCAATCGTATTTTCTTTCGATAGTCTTATAAAAGACATCGTTTACTCTGCAGGATTTTTAATTGCTATAATTTTAAGTATATATTATAAAAAACAAGTAAAACAAGAACGTGAACAATAAATTGGCATTGAAATACTCAACTACGTGTGTTTTATGGTTCATGACCCCTAGTACGGCATAAATTTAAATTGCTGAGGGTCTGGAACTTTTTTTGGGGGCATATATTAGTCTGCAATTTCTACATTTATCAATGAATAGTGAAAAATCATTAAAGCAAAGCTGGTACACTATTACTTGGACTAAATGTTAGAGAGCTACTCGCTGCCAACAAAAAAGTATATATTCGCAAATACTTTTTAAAAAATTCGGATATCTGCCTTAATTTAAACAGTCAAGTAATTATTCTATTCAAGATATCTATTTTCAAGAAAGATATTTATCCCAACCAAATAAAACAACTGAAGTTCTTCGATGTAGGGTGGTTTAAAAAAGCTGCGGTTATTAAATTACACAAAGGGTTGAAATTAGACTAGCTATACTGGAGCCACTTAACTGTCTAGAAATCAGGAGGGACAACAAGTGTGGCGTGTATCGTGTAAATTCTCATGAAGGTATGCAAAAACAAAGGGATGTTTTTCTATTAAAGGATGATTATATATGAATAATAGAGTACAACAATTTTGGAGTGAATTTTGTGAAACAAATAATAAGAAAAATATTGAATACAAAGAGGCTTTTCAATTCGGAGTTTCTGCAGATTGGCTAGCCAGTTTAGTTGTTACGGGAAAGAAGACAGCGACAACTTCAGGGTTATTGTTTTATGAGTTAGAAAATGAAGCTATTCCTAAAGTTGGAGAATATAATATCGTTTTAGATGTTCAGGAAGAGCCAGTCGCAGTCATTCAAGTTCAATCTGTAGAGGTTGTTCCAATGAATGAGGTAACAGAGGAATTTGCTTTAGCAGAAGGTGAAGGAGACTATCGGTTTTGGTGGGAAGCTCACGAAAAGTTCTTTACTGAATTATTAAAAGCGTACGATTTGGAATTTTCATCAGATATGTTAGTGGTGTGTGAACGATTTAAAAACGTATATTCAAAAAGTAATTAAATGATTATTGTTTTCATAACTCTTGCTGGAGTATTTAAATTATCTGAACTGAAAAATAAGATTAGAGATAAAGTTCAATATAACCGTGAAACATATTAATCATGTCTAATATGTTTCACCATATTTTTTATTTTAACATTGGATACTTTCGATAAGCTTTATAGAAGCTGCTACCAAACAAAACAACCAGAATTGCGGGAAACAACTTCAATAAGATAAATGGAGTTTCAAATAAAAATACTTTCCAAAATAATGCACCTTCCATGCTCCAAAGACCTTCAAAATATAATCCCGAAAATCCAGAATCCTTGTAAAGCATATAAGAAAATATCAAACACAGCATCCCCAACGCAAATGAATAACTCATTAATCTTTTATAATAATTACCCTTTGATTTGCGGTCCGAGAAGATTTCATTTTGATCACCATCTTCTTTTTGCCAATGCCTTATTCCTCCCAGCCAGTACCCCTTTATATAGATCCCCAACCAAAATCTTCATATATCCCTTTGTATTCCTCGAACTTGTTCTTTGGTAAAAATCTTGATAATCAAGTCGCATAACATATCTTTTGTCAGTTTTTTTGAAAGTGTATATACCTAATCCGCTTATATTTGTACAGTGATAGCCTTTTTGTAATTGCTCGTTCAGCCATTGCTCTTCTTTTTCGATATTAAAAAACATCTTAAACATCTTCATTTGACTCACCTCCTTCGTAATGGAAGAATAGATTGGAATACAATAAGTTTTCTATTGATTGCAACTTTCTTTATATTATTATTTAGATTAGGCTTAAATTTATATAATAAAAATGAATAACTCTTTTGGTGAAATAAGGCAGTCACTTAAAGGTGAATACTAGATATTCAGATTTATTCTATTCCTGCTGTTTTTGTCAACATAATATTGAGCCACAGCGATCACTTTAAAAGTGAGCCACTTGTCATCTTTGTCCACCCATTAATGGGTAGGATTGGAAGTTGGGAGGGGCAACCCTCTCCCAACTTTCGCATGTTCTTTAGCCTCCTTCATTCTGTTTCATACTTTGCCTAAAACGATATGATTCGCCATTTAATAAATGTATATGTGATCGATGAGTGAGTCGATCTAAAAGAGCTGCTGTCATCTTGTCATCGCCAAATAAACTCGTCCATTCACTGAATTCTAAGTTGGTTGTAATGATGACACTCGCACGTTCATATCGACTGGAGAAAAATTGAAATAATAGCTCTGATCCTACCTTTGAAAAGGGCACATATCCGAGTTCATCTATAATGATCACATCTAATTTGAGCCACTTCTTTTCGAGAGCATTTAGTTTATGTTCTTCCTTTGCCATCAATAGTTCTTCTACCAATTCTGATGCTGTTATAAACTTGACTTTGTATCCATTTTGAATCATTTCAATACCTATTCCTGTTGCTAAATGAGATTTCCCTGTCCCACTGTTACCAAGGAAAATGATATTCTCTTTTTTTTCTACGAAATCACCTTGGCCTAACGTTAAAAATCGGTTTCGGTTTAAGCTGGGCATTAAACTAAAGTCATAGGTATCTAACGTTTTATGAACGGGAAAAGTAGCTTGTTTAAGTCGTCGTTGTTTTAAATTTTCTTCTCGTGTTTTCACTTCCAAATCTAATAAAGCTAACAAGTACTCTTCATAACTAAGGTTCCGCTCTTCAGCCTCTCTTGCGAGAGATTCGTAGTTTTGAGCGATCGTAGGCGTTCTTAATTGTTTCGTCATATGCTCCAGGAGTAACGTTGTTGTGGCCATCATTTCTTCCCTCCTGTCAGTAAACCGTATTGTTCTACGTTCGACTTTTGAACTTTATAGTCTAGTAAATTCGTAGGCGTTTTTTCTCTTGAAAGGTCATGAATGATCACGCCCTCATTTGTAAGTTGTTGAATCATATCGTGAACCACCTCATAGCGAAATACGTGAGTCTTCTCAGCTTCGATTAAAGCTTGAGTTAACTTGGGCAAGCCAATCTCACGATGTAAGAGGAGAAGACGGATGAACTTTTGATCTCCAATCGCTCCTTCTTGTTCTCTCATCTTACGATGATACCGTTTGAATACGTCTGGGATCTCAGAAGAGTGAAAGGCGTGTGCATCTCTTATTGCCCGCGGCTTATTAAGTAGAGCGTCAAGATAATGATCAAGATTCGTAAACATTTGATTTCGTTCATAAGATCGAGAATGTTCTGCGATCACTTGATTTTGAGCCACTATGATCACCTGATCGACAAAAATTTTTGCCCAAACAGCTTTTCCGACAAATTGACATGGAACAGAGTATTGATTGGTCTCAATTGTAACTAAAGACGTTTTATTCACCTGACATGATACCAACTTACACGCTTCAAAAACCTGATCAGGAAGGGCCTGTAGATAACCTTTTTCTTTCTCCCACATTTGAGCCACAGTCTCTTTGGAATTTGGAACCATGGTCCTTTCTGATTCCTTTAAACACCATTCTTTCAAGGAATCATTTAACTCTTCCATTGATTGAACTGCCGGAAGTGGAACGAAGGCATTTCTTCGAATATAACCAACCGTCCCTTCGATTCGTCCTTTTTCATTTCCAGAACGAACATTACAAAACTCTGATTTAAATAAATAATGGGCTTGTAGAGCGAGAAATGTCTCTTGCTCTATGCGATCTCTTCCTTTTAAAGTTTTTTGTACTGCCGTTTTCAGATTGTCATAGAGTCCTTCTGTTGGTATTCCTCCAAAGAATTCAAAGGCATGAACAAAACCATCGAGAAAGGCTTCTTGTTTCTCGTGAAGATAGGCCCTAACAAATCGCATGCGACTAGCGGATAACTGAATACAGAAGAGATAAACCCGTAGGATTCGGCCTTGAAGAATAATATCAGCTTCACCCCAGTCAAATTGAAATTGATGTCCCAGTTGAAATTCCAAAGGAATAAATACTTTTTGAAGTTTCTTTCTACGCTTAGCAACCACTTTTCGAATATTAGATGCCGAGCCTTTAAATGCATACTCATCAACGAGTCTCTTATAGATTCTAGCTGCCGTATGTTTTTGTTTCGCCCAATGCTTCAAATCATCTTCTAGCCACTGATCGATGATTGGCAATACTCGTTTCGTTTCATCTGAATATTGTTTGGATCCATAGATTCTTTGTCTATTAATCGCCGTGGGGAGTTCTGATTGATTAAGATATTTACTTACGGTATTCCTTGAAATACCAAGCTTTTTTGCGATGCTTCTTTCCGATAAACCTTCAACCTCTTTTAAATATTTGATATTATAATATTGAGCCATATCAATCATCCTTTTCTTCCTCTCAGTATGAAGTAGTTTGGTCACTATCTATCATAAGAGAGATTATTGAAATTGGAAATTGTGTGGCTCATTTTTCATGTGATCGAAACACCTAAAAGTGGCTCAAAATTAACTTATCAAAAACACCTGCCAATGAATTTAAATATTAAAAATTAGTTTACTAAATTTACAGGGTATTGTTTAAGATCGAAACTTCTTTAAGAGTTTTTCGTAGTTAAAATGGAAGGGTAAATATGCCATATAAGTCTATACCTACCTTCAATGATTGGGGAGAAAAATACCTTTTACGGAAGGAGACAAGTATGAAAATTATATTTGATCGTCCACTTTTTGGTGCTTCAACAAAAACACTGAATTTGGAAAAAGATGGTGAAAAAATTGGTAAAATGGACCGGTGGTTCCACCCGCCTCACGAAAGACCTGCGACAAGCCCAATATATGATGTGAATATAAAGGTTGCAACTCGCATCGATACTTATGAAATTTCACAGCAATCCTTTACTTTAGGTAAAGGGCATCATTGGAAGTTAGAACAAAACGGGGTTGAAGTTGGACAAATGACTGGTTCGAAAGGAATGAAAGAGAAGCATATAATTGAATTACATAGCGAAAATTTCCCACATATCTTAATTCAATCCACATGGAAAGGCAGTGGGATTATATCAATAAATGACAAAGAAATTGGTGCGACAAAAGCTACTGGATTTTTAATAAATACAAAGTACATTACTGACACAGAAGCAATTACTAATCTTATTGACCCTTCCTTATTTGCAGGAATTACCTATACATTTTGGTCCTCACATACCCTTCGTTAGATATCTTTTTGTAGAAGATTGACAGAATAAAAGCTGTTGATTCTACGCAGTGTGAACGGAGATTTTTGGAAGAACGTATGTTAATTAAAAGGTTGGAGTGGTTATTAACAAAAAAAGAAATATTCTTATCGTTATATCTGCGGTGGTGTTAATTAGAGGGGGACTCAGGTTCCTTTTCTCTGTTTTTTTGGTTCCTGACCCAGTGCGGTAAAGTGATTCTTTCAAGAAATAAAGGAAATTTATGTTAAAATAAGTATATAGAATTAGTGAATTTGTAAATGAGTAGTTGGACAAAAGCTAGGTAATATGGATAACAAGGGAGGTGCTTTTGTTGGATACCATATTAGATATGTTTGTAAAATGGCTCATTATTTTTGTCACTTTGATTGTAGTAATTGGCATACCGGCATATTTAGTTTATATTCTCAGTCATAAAAATAATACTTTAGCAGACAAAGTAGAATCATTAGATATGAGAGTAAAAGAATTAGAAAAGATCATTCATGTAGTTAGAAATGATGGAGATACGTAACACCCACTTCATTCCCACTTACGGTTGAACCGTCCCCTGGTTAATTAAAAATACAATAGGAGGAATGAGTATTTTATGTACGATGTAAGACCACAAATCTTACCAGTTATTTGTATTATTTGTCTCGTAACATTTTGGAATGTTCTAAGTAGTTTTCACGGAAGTTTTTTCACTACTTTTTTATTTGTTTTACCGCTTGCCATATTTTTTGGTTCTTATCGATTTAAATTTAACATTCACGAAGACCGTCTGGTTTATCAATTAATTATTCTATTCAAGATATCTATTTTCAAAAAAGATATTTATCCCAACCAAATAAAACAACTTAAGTTTTTCGATGTAGGGTGGTTTAAAAAAGCTGCGGTTATTAAATTACACAAAGGGTTGAATATTAGACTAGCTATACTGGAACCAACGGAAGCTAATGACCATCTTCTCGAGTTTGCCAAGAAACACGATATAATGCTCCAAAAAACAAAAAATTATTTACGCTTGGAACGAAGAAAGAAATGAGGTGTTAGGTAAGCCAACTTAGCTAGATGGTGCTGTTATGGCGAAAAATTAAGAGGGGAGGGTTACTGTGATTAAGTCAGTCAAAGGACAATTTATTATTACACTTATTACAGCGGTTCTATTTGTTTTTCATATTTTTGTTAACGTCATTGAATTGAGTGGATTTATAGATATCCTCTTTTATTTTATTATGGTCTTTTCTGTTTACAATGCAGGTTTATTAACGCAAAAGTATATCCAAACAGATAAGGCAAAGAAGAATTTATAATCTCGAGAGATTGTGAATTAATAGAAAGTATTAAACATGCTAAAACATACATTGATTCTAGTATTAATAATTTATTACTATTTTGGAGTGATTGTATTGAATAAGGTCTATGTTATAAGACATTGTGAAGCTGATGGACAATCACGAGAGTCACAACTAACTAAAAATGGCTTTAAACAGGCAATAGAATTAGCTGACTTCTTTTACGGGGTAAAGGTTGACCGAATAATTTCTAGTCCATTTATCAGAGCACTTCATACGATAAAGCCATTGGCTGATAAACTAAAAATTAATATTGAAGTTAATAATTTATTATCAGAACGGATACTTAGTGATGAAAATATGCCTAATTGGTTTGAAAAACTAAAATATACATATGAAGACTTAGACATACAGTATGAAGGTGGAGAGTCAAGTAGAGAGGCAATGAATCGTATTGTTGAAGTTATTGAGGATGTTATTGATGCTGAAACTCAAAATACTATTATCGTTACACACGGAAACTTACTGTCTTTATTATTAAAATATTATAATGAGAATTTTGGATTTGAAGAATGGCTAAACCTTACTAATCCCGATGTTTTCAAATTTAAATTTGAAAATAATCAAATTACAAATAAACGAATTTGGGTAGAAAAGTAAAAAATAAGTTTGTGAAGTTTTCACTTAAACTAAAGAGGGAAGTTCAGTTGGCTTTTTTAAGGCTTTAAGGGAGAGGATTCTTCCTCAAGCGAGTCGCTTTTTCATTAAAATGGAATTTGGTTGAATAGGGATAGGGGTGAGGTAAAGATGAAATTAGTAAGCAGGATTCAGGAAAAATACAGAGAGAGTAATAAGTTACTTTTAGGTTTAAGAGTTCTGTTTAGCGCTAGCGCAATTTACTTTGCTGTTCAGGTGTTATTCATATCTATTTCCGGCTTAATAAGTTCGGATACTTCAACTGATTTTCCAAATGTATTACTTTTTGGGATGCTTTTCTCTTTAGGGTTAAATAATGCTGTTGAACTTGTTGAAATGATCGTTACCAAGAAAAAGAAATATTTTATACTGAACTTTATTACTACATTCTGTCTATTTGCTGTCTCCGTATATGTGTTAGGGGTATGAAATTGGAACCTTAACAAAAGTAATTTCTTAACGAACGTAGTTTTCATACAACAAACAATATTGTACACAACAGCTATCGCTTCTTCTTTTTATTGGCTTGCTTACTGTTCTTGATAAATTACCAAATAGAGATAACGAGAAATAAATATATTAAAGATGTGAAAGGGGATAGATCCCAACATTCGTTTGAAGTTGATCTTTAAAACTCCAAGACAAGCTAAGGATATATCGATGATCAAAGCAAAAATTAACATTGAAGAACGATTAAGTATTCCTGGTTTTGAAGCGTTCTTCATAGAAATATATGAGAAAACAGAACTGTAAATAGGTGCTATTACAAAGTGTTCTCTCCATGTTTCACCAAACTTAATTTGCCTTAGTAAAGCAGATACATACATTAAGGTAACTGATATCACATTGATCGATAAATAATATGCGATTGACAATGCCCACTTTTTTTTATTTGTAAGTGCTTTGTGAAAGAAATCACTAATATAAAAATAGAGATTAAGTAAAATAAAAGTGTAAATTGGCTTCCACCAATAAACTCTATACACTTCTAAGCGTATAAACAAATTTTCTATGAGGAAATAGAATAAACTAAAGCTACATTTCCAGCTCCATTTCATATTGTTTAATGTAAGAAATGTAGCTGAAATTGGTACAAATATGGCTTGAGACAGAATAGCTCCAAAAATTCCATCTACATAACGGTTTTTAAATATTGAAGGGTTATAATTGTAACCATAAAATAAATTTAAGACTGGGTATTCAAAAACGTATGCAAATCCTATATTAGATAGTAATAAAAGCCAAACACTTTTATGTTTTTTTCGTTTAAATAACTTAAAAATCAAATAAAGATGGATGAGAGTTAATATAAAAAAAGGTAGCGAGTTTTTATTAATGATTTTATTAAACAATAAAATTCCTCCTTGCCCAAGGTAAGTCGATATTTTAAGGTTTTGTTTAAATTAAGAAATATATGTGCTTAGATTTAATGAATTATCCGTTTGAAAAGAATAAATATTATAAAAAGTAATTTCCTGCTGAGGTGACCGCGGGGACGGTTCTAGTGGTTGAGAAAAGATCATTCATCTAGTTAGAAATGCATATAATTCATTTGACTAAAAGAACTCCGATGGAGATACGTAATACCCACTTCATAAGCATTTACTGTGTCAGCTAAGCAGAGAAGCACTCTCTTTCTTTAGAAAGAGAGTGCTTCTCGTAGCTAATCTAATCATTAGTTATAGGAAAAGATCTAACCGGGATTAACCGAAGGAACCGTCCCCCTGGTCATGGCGGCGCGGTAGTGATTTATAATGATTGGGGTAATTGTGATGAAAGTATCACAACCCCAAACGGTTCCATAACAACATCACCTTCCAATGCTTTATCTGTAAGAATATTGGTCCGCTTACTTTTTACCTGGATTGTTTGTGCGTCTTTCGAATAGTTCAATAGGAAAACATACTCTTTTCCGCTCTTCGCTTTCCTAATAGCTAACTCCACTTTTTGTGGGATAGCTAGCCACTCTTTTACAGGTGAAGTAATCTGCAATTCTTCTAGTAGAAAACTCGCTGATTTCTCTGTGAAAACACCGCCGTAATAATAAACCGTCCCTTTTCCTACGGAATGTTTTACCAATGCAGGCTTGTTTTCATAAAACGGGTCATCGTAGCTTCCTACTACTTCTGCATTCTCAGATTGAACTTGTAGCACCTCACTGAATCCGTCTGACTGAAACGTGCCAGTTTTTGTTGTAACGGAAGGTGCCAGATGATCTTCATTGTGAATAGAAAACTCCTCCACCGTCACTCCACTAAGCTCACTTACTACTCCAGGGAATGGCTTCATGTAACATTTCCCTGTATTATCCTTATAGCCCGTTCGGCAGCCGAATATCACATTTCCACCAGCTTTCACGAAATTCTCCAAAAGGTGTGATGTTTTTTCCGTCATAATCGCTGGGTGAGGGTAGATTAACGTAGAATAGTTCTGTAGATCTTCAACTGTTGTATTATCGTGAATATAGGTCACATTTGATGGAATATGACGATATTGCAACACTTTAAACCACGAAATATTACTTTTGTTAGAGAGAGGACCATGCCACAAATCTAATTCTCCGTCCCATTCATTGTCATAATCTCGAACGATGGCAACCTCCGCTTGATACTCAGTTCCCTTAATATCGTTACCTACTTTGATTAGCTCGTTTCCAATTATCGTAGCTTCTTCTACTCGGCGATTAGGCTGGTTATGATAATCATTAATGCCATGCCAATAAATCTCTGTGCCCATCGTTGCCGTTCTCCAGCGGAAATAAAGGACCATATCCGCTCCATGAGCAATAGATTGGTAAGTCCACAACCTCATTTGCCCGCGTTTGGGTGAAGGTTGTTGCATTCGATTCACCCAGCCACCTGGACCTGATTGCTGTTCAAACACGGCAAAGGTTGACGAGATACTTCTAACATTACTCAGATTCCAGCTCCATTTACGATCTAATAGCGGCTTATCCTCTTTGTCTGGAAAAATCGTGCTGAAGTTTGGATACGAATCATATGCGAAAAAATCGAGTAGATCATCTGTCATTTCGTGATTATTCAAATGTCCAAACAATCCATTTGTTGTGATCCAATGATGCGGTGCAACCTCTTGAATAATATCTGCCTGAAGTTTCGCATAGGCAATCGTACTATCAGAAATAAATCGCTTTTCATCCAACGCAAGATGAGGGTTCGGTGATTGGGATGGATTAGGTCTTGATAAATGTATTTGGTCCCAGCTCGAATACGTCTGGCTCCAAAAAACAGTTCCCCATGCTTTATTTACATTATCTAACGTCTCATATTTTTTCTTTACCCAGTTTCGAAAAGCTTTGTGGTCTGCGTCTGAATAAAAAACATTTATTTCACAGTTAAACTCATTATCAAGCTGCCAACCAATTACTGCAGGGTGATCTTTATAATGATCTACCATTTTCCGAACAATTCTAGCAGAAAGCTTATGGTAGATTTCTGCATTATAATTGTAATGTCTTCTTAATCCATGTTGAAGTTGAACACCTTCTTGCGTCACATTTAATACTTCTGGATATTTATGTGTCAGCCACGCTGGTGGAGTAGCTGTAGGTGTTCCTAGTACTACTTTTAATCCATACTCATGTGCCAAGTCAATGGCACGATCAAAAAGCTCAAAGGAAAACTCTCCTTCGGAAGGCTCAAAAATGGCCCAAGCAAACTCCGCAACCCTTACTGTGGAGAAGTTCATCTCCTTCATGCGTCGGTAATCGTCGGCCCAAAGCTCCTCAGGCCATTGCTCCGGATAATAACAAACACCTAATTGAAACTCCTCATTTTTCACAAATTTCTTCATCAACATATCCTCCTTGTAAGCTCAATGTTGACTACAATTATACACGAATGTGTAAGGTTTTCGTTTGCCTCTAATTTCCCCAGTGCAGTATAACTTTACCGCACTAGGGATCGGCACCTTTTCTGGTTAGTTTAATCAAGTGTATTATTTTCGTTAATCAAACAATATAGTTAGAAATAATAGTCGAAATGGTAACGGAAGCATAGAGGTGTTCTTATGGAGTTTTAGAATTTTTCACTTCAGAAATAATATTAAAACCTTTATAATTAAGGTGGATAGATCATTTATATAATAACAAGGGTTTTTCAGGAGGGGAAATAGATGGACAATAAAAAAGAAGAACTTATTAAAGTTTTAAAAAAGCAGTTGAAGGATGGAGAGAAAGTTACTTTTGAATTAAATGCCTTTGAATATAGAGATTTAGAGTCAAATAAATATTTTCTACTAAAAGATGGTTTTTTGTGCGAATATATTAATGACAATTTTAATAGGAGAGTAGAAGTTAATGAATTAGAAAAAATTTTAGATAAGATTGCTGTAAACAAGTTAAAGAACAAGGAACAATTAGATGATGTGAAGAATTTTTTAGATATTTAAGGAGCAGGATTTTTATTGTGGTGCCTGATCCCCAGTGCAGTATAATTTTACTGTTCTGGGGATCAGGCACTTTTTAAGTAATATATAACATTGACTCTCGGTCTTCTGCAACCAGCTCACATTGAGAAAAACAACGGCTACAGATATTATACGACAGACCAGTTTTAAGCAAACCGGTTTTTTGATAGTTAATATTTCGCAAGTGAAAGAAGGATACAACGTATCGGACATGATTCAAAAGAAAGAAGCAGAAATAAAAATGGAATGGAAAGTTGCATCTGACAAGCTCTCTCGGATAAAAACTTATCGAAAAGCACATAAAAGGGTGATTCTAATGAATTATCAAGCAGTAATGAAAGAGTTGCCAGTATGTATCGTTTATTCGAAAACACTGAGAGTTCCTAACTATGATGCTTATTTTAAGTTGGTTCCAGAGATTGGAGAAGAAGTAACAGCTGCCAATCCATCCTTGAAACTGTCTAAACCTGAGTATATTCCTTCATCATTTACCTTGATGGTGAGTATAAAGAGAAAGATTTGTGAGGTGGTGGAACAGTTCGGTGTAGAGCCATAGGAATTACTTTTAAGAAAATAGATAGTGTTCAGGCTGTTTCCGTTCTTCATAAAGGACTATACGATATAAATGGAAATACCTATGCTTATGTTTTCAAGTGGATGAAGGAAAATGATTACGCGGCAACGGGAAATCCAAGAGAGAGCTTTATTGATGGGATTTGGAACAAAGAATCTTCAAATGATTGGCTCACAGTACTTCAAGTTCCAGTAGAGAAAAATAATGAGAATTTCTAGTACTGGCACAATTGCTTTAAAACATTAATATAATTGGGGCAGGTGGTTAGAATATCATCAGTTCATATTAAGGGAACACAGGGACGGTAATCTGTCCCTGTGTTTTCTTATAAATGCTTTCAAAGCTCTTCTGTAATAGGTAAAGAATAAACTTGATTTCTTCCTGCAATCTTTGCTTGGTATAACGCCTGATCTGCTTTCTTTAATATGCTATTCATATCTTCTGTAGTATTTGGAATTACGGTGATTAGCCCAATACTTACAGTTACATAGTTGGAAATGAGTGATTTTTCATGGGCTATTTTTAATTGTTCAATTTTCTGCTTTATTTTTTGGGCGAATTGTTCCGCTTCCTCTTTACTGAGCTGAGGAATCACATAAACGAATTCCTCACCACCATATCTTGCCACTAATCCATCTGTTGATTTATTAATTCTTTCTTCATTTAATGATTGTGCAACGAGCTTTAAACACTCGTCGCCCTGTTGATGTCCATAATAATCATTGTAATTTTTAAAGTAATCAATATCTAAGAAAAGAATCGATAAGGGTGTTTTTTCTTGTGCGGAAATTTCATATTGCTGCTTATAGTATTCATCAAATTGTCTTCTGTTTGGTATGTTTGTCAGTCCATCAATGAGTGCCATTCTTTGTAGTTTTTCGTTAAGTTCCTTTAACTTTTTATTGGACTGTTGAGTTTGTTGCGTGCGTTGTTCTACCTTGATTTCAAGTTCGCTATTTAATTGCGATAGATCTTTGGTTAACTCCACTGAAAGATCCAGGGAAGAGGAGAGTCTTTTTGATAGTACTAAAGAAAAGCATATGATGAAAATGCTGATACCAATTGGATAATAAGTCGATTCAGGTCTGTTAGAGTTAAATAAAGAAGTAAAAATATCCAAAAGAATGGTGGTCATTAAAAAGCTAATCCCCGTAATTAAGTAATAACTTCCATCCTGCTTTGCCTTCAATGATTTAATTACAACAGTAATACCATAACAAACACATATAATCATAAAAAACTGAAAATAGACTATAAATGAAAGATAAGTTTGAGCTGTTGTAAAAATAGTAAGTAGGGCGTAAAAAAATGTAACAATAATAGTACTTAATGTAAACCATTTACTACTTTGCTTAGGATACAGGCGAAACAAGACCATTGCTAATAGTGGGATATGGCTATAGAGACTTATGAAATCCAATTTCATTGCGATATTCCAATCGATGTTTGGAAATATTTTTGTGAAGAGAACATTTCCAACCATTGAATAGCGGAAAGCAGCGACTAAACAATATGCTCCGAAATAAAAGAAATAAGTTTCTGTCATTCTGAAAAAACCAAGTCCAATATGGTAAATGCTAGATAGTAATAAAATGCCAAACAATATCGATCGTAAAATAGTTTCATAGAGGTGGTTATGATGAATATTCTCTGATTTACCTAATATGATCGGTTCCAATAATCCGCCGGTATTATAATTGTAATTAGATATTTGTAGGGTAACAGAGAATGTTTTGTTTTTTTGTGAAAAATACACCACCTGAGGTTGTTTCTCAGGAATACTAGTTGCTTCATTCGTACTAACCTGACCGTTTGTAGCTAGGAGTTTGTCATCAATCCATAAATTGAAATTAGATTGCATGTAAGGAATTTTGAGTCCCATCACTTCATTTATTTCGTTCATGGAGACTTTTAGCCTGTAAGTTGCAAAGCCCTCCTTTGGAAGAGGTTCACCATCTAGTGATTGTGTATGCCAGACACTAGGTATATCGATAACATCAGTTTGTTTCATCTTAGATTCGCTTTTGAAATCAGTGGGGTCAAGTAGTTGGTTCCAATGAAGGTCCCACTGTCCATTTAAGTTCACTAAAGATTCTTCGCTGTCCCATTCAGAAAGATCAAGCTCGCCACCAATTGCAGTGAAACTGGTATCAACATTTTTATGTGGAGCGGAACATGCTGGTAAAATGATAGTCACAAACAATAATAATATTATTAAGTATTGTTTCATATTGTTCACCTCTTTCATGGTGACTAAAGTTATATAACTTTAGTTGTGTTATTCCATTTAATAGTGAAAAAAGTATTCATATGTAGGAAAATTATATCATATTGTGAGAGCGTGAGGGGAAAAGATTTTTTCTTGTTTTCACTTAATTTTTGGGACCATAAACAATGAATAAAATAGGTGACTTAACTTTCGTAGATAGAAAAAAATTCAATTTATCTAAGGGAGGGTTTATATGTCGGTATTTTTAAATCTTGTTGTCATCCAATCAGACAACTTAGAGATGTTAATTCCATTTCATCAAAAACTATAATCAATAATTCATTTAAAAAGGAAATCAAGATCTTCTAAATCGAGTATTGTTAATACTTTTCTTGTACAAATTGGTATTACTGTATAAGCTGATTTAGAAATGAGATTAAAGTCTTTCCCATAATTTAATTACATTTCTTAGCTCCCTACCATCAAAAGTCAATTTATAAATATCCGGCATATCAAGATTTTCCCAAAAAGTGAAATCATACTGACTATCGAAATAGTTCATAATTAAAGCCATTATATTTCCATGTATGCCGATAACAATGTTTTTACGATTGTAAGTATCTAATACAGTATAAGTGGTTTCTACGCCTCTTTTTTGAGCAGTATCATTAGACTCGCCACCTTCCCAAGAAAAACTGGAATCCTCCCATACTTTTGTTATAGCAAGAATAAAATCATCCGCGGGAATTGAAGTTAAAATCCTTTCTTTAAACCCATCTAATATTTCAACCTCTTTATCTATGTGTTTAGCAACGCCTTTCACTGTTTGGATAGCACGCTTATACGGGCTAGAAATAACAATGTCAATTTTCTCGTGCTTTAATAATTTAGTGACTTTCATTGCATCAGAAATACCTCTATCTGATAAAGGTCTGCCTAATTCATCTGGTGTATATGTAGAATGTGCGTGCCTAACAAAATATAAATTAGTCATTTTAAAATCAACTCCTAATATAAAGTGCTATATTACCATTTTTTTGATAGATTATCTGTACATCTAATAATACCAAAAATTTTGGTGCCTAGTTCTTTAATGCAGTATAACTTTACCTCATTGGGGGGGCAGTCACCTTTTATTGTGTTGTTTAATGGGAAACGGATCGGGAATTATAAGAAGTGTGTGTAGATTATTTTAGCAGTCAGTCATATTTGTCGATAATTATTAATCTAAAAACTTAGAGGAGGAAAAGTTGTGGGAAAGTATTTTTTACCTTCAAGTGGGAAAAAAAGTTGGAAAAGTTTATTGACTAATCCGAAGAAACAGTGGAAATCCGGTTACTCAGCAAAAGAGTTGGCGAAGTGTTGGGAGGAAGCGGAAGGGTTTCCGACTTCTGTTGTAACAACCTTCGAAGAAAGTCAAATAACTTTATTAAAAGATGTAGAATTTTTATTTGGATTTCCAGAATACAAGGTTTCTTTGCTAGGTGGATCAGCAACTTCTCAGAACGATCTTTATGTTTTAGCGAAAGCAGGTAAGGAGCTTCTGACGATCATGGTAGAAGGAAAAGTTACCGAATCTTTTGGGGCAACTATCGAAACTTGGAAAGAAAAAAATCCGACCAGCGGAAAAATAGAAAGGCTGTTTTATTTACTCGATACGTTGAATTTAAAAGAAGATTCAGTGTTGGAAATACGCTATCAATTACTGCATCGGGCTGCTTCCGCGCTTATCGAAGCTCATCGCGTGCAAGCTAATCATGCACTAATTCTCGTACATTCTTTTAGTGAAACAGGAAAAGGGTACGAAGATTATGCTGATTTTGTAAAACTGTTTGATTTAACGCCAAAAGAGGACAAGGTTGTCGGTCCAATTTCACTAAACGGAGTGAACGTATACTTTGGTTGGATTAATGAAGTAAAGGAAGTTGAGGTCAGCCATATTGATGAAAATAAAATTCTATTACCGAATACATTAAGAGGTAGAAGCATCCATGAGAACGTCATACCAACAGTTGGCAACATAAAGAACATGATAAAGAAACTTACAGAAGTGAATGGAGACTTATCACAACTTAAATCGTGGGAAAAAAGAAGTTTTCGAGCGTATCAAATAGATGATATTAAGAGTCAAGTCATGGAAGCAAGTCAATCCGATCAAATAAAGCTAATTAGGAATCACATTTTAAATGGAGACCCAGCAGATTTTGGAGCGAGCTGTATAGACATCTATTTAGTGGCATTTGTAGCAGAAAATTACGGAGCGGGAAAAGAAACATTCATAGACTATGTAATGACAAATGGTATTACCGATAAAGCTAATTCTGCGCAAGCAATATGGCAAGTTGGAAAAGGTGACGGTGTATTCCTAAATATCCTCCATAAAGACGGCTCTGTGAAGGATTGGAGTTTCATTGCGTCTTGGATAAAAGGACCTATAGAATAGTACATCGGGAGAAATTCATACACTTGCTTGACACAACTAGGTAACTAGGGAGAAGCGTAGGGACGTTTTGGCACCAGTGAAAAAGTCTATTTAAATCATTGCATTGATCAAAATCGATGGAGAATTACTAATCTGACATTATAAAACTTGCTAGTTTACTTGATATTCATGGTACAATAAACCTAAGAAAATCACGCGAAGGAAGACACTGGAATTAAGGTGCCTGACTCCCGGTGCAGTATGACTTTACCGCACTTGGTGCAGGCACTTTTTGTTATTTTTTGTTATATTATTATAATTTTTCATGGAGTATGAATGCACCTAAGAATCTACTTGAACGGAGTTGATCGACAAGAATGTTAGAACAATACAATTATTTCATCGTGGGTCTTTCCGTGCTAATTGCTATCGTTACTTCTGTATTAGCACTTAGTATTACGGCAAAGTTATCTTATTCAGAACGGAAAAGTAAAATCTTTTGGCTAATTTCTGGATCTATCGTGATGGGATCAGGAGTTTGGTCCATGCATTTTATAGGCATGATGGCGTTTCAAACACATGATTCCGTTTCCTATAATGTATTGATTACAATTTTATCTATGTTTGCGAGTGTCATATCATCTTTTATTGCATTTTATATCACGATGCCAAAAGTTATAAAATGGTATCGCATTGTAATTGGTGGTCTGATAATGGGAAGTGGCATTGTGAAGATGCACTATTTAGGTATGGAAGCAATGCAAATGGATGCAACATTAACTTACGATATGAAGTTAGTCGCATTGTCTGTTCTTATTGCATTTATAGCATCTTATGCAGCTCTTTTTCTATTTTTGCGTTTTCGTAATCAATCTTCTTCCAAATGGTCGCAAGGGTTATCTGGGATCGTGATGGGATTTGCTATTGCTGGCATGCATTATACTGGTATGTTAGCAGCTAACTTTGAGATGAATCATGCGATGGAACATAGTGCTACTACATCTGATAATCGTTTTTTATTCATTGGAGTAACATTGACAGTATTCGTCATTTTGCTTATTTCTTGGGGAACAATGCAATTTGATAGACATGTATTAAAGAAGCTTGCATATCAGGATACAATTACGCCACTACCTAATCGCAACGCCATGAGACTTTTTTTTGATACGTATCAAAAAAATGAATATATCGGTGTTTTATTCCTTGATCTAGCTCAATTTAAATCGATTAATGATACGATGGGACATCATATTGGAGATTTATTGTTAAGGAATGTTGGGTCTAAACTTGATGAAATGTCTACTGAAGATCAGCAAGCATATCGAATTGATGGCGACGAATTTGTCTTTGTGATTAAGCGTTGTGACGGAATAAAGACGATCGAATTAGCGAAAGCCATCATCAATGAGCTTAACCAACCATTTTTTATAGAAGGTAATGAAATACATTTTACAACGAGTATTGGCATTAGTTTTGGTTCAATAAAGCAAGCAAAAAGCACGAAATTATTAGAAGAAGCCGCTATAGCAATGTATAATGCTAAGGAATTAGGAAAAAATCAATTTGTTGTTTACTCAAATGAAATGGGTATAGTGGAAAAAAGAAAAATGGAACTAGAGCAAGACCTTTCTCAATCTATAAAGAAGGATCAATTGTTTTTAGTGTACCAACCAAAAGTGGACGTAAATATCAATGGAATAATCGGTGTGGAGGCATTAATTCGTTGGAAGCATCCTAAGTTTGGAGTAATATCTCCAGGTGAATTTATACCGATTGCTGAAGAAAGTGAATTTATCTTTGAGCTCACTGAGTGGACCCTAAAGGAAGCGTGTCTTCAATGCAAGCATTGGAAAAATCAAGGAATAAATCTACCAGTCGCTGTTAATTTATCAGTGAAATTATTTAAAAGGTCAAATGTAAAAAATATGATCGCTATTATTTTAGATGAATACCGATTAGCACCTGAATACTTAGAACTTGAGGTGACAGAATCAATTATTTATACGAACCTTGAAGCTACTATTGATCAATTAAATGACATAAAAATGCTAGGTGTTAAATTATCTATGGACGATTTTGGGACTGGTTATTCTTCCATATCACTATTGGATTTATTACCTATTGATACACTTAAGTTAGATAAATCATTTATACAGCATATCGAAAATACTAAAAAACAAATTATTATTGAAGGTATTCTTTTTATAGCTGAAAAGCTAGAGCTGAAAGTGATAGCAGAAGGAATAGAAACAAAAAAAGAGGAAGAGTTGTTAAAAAAACTTGGTTGTTTTGTCATGCAAGGTTATTATTATAGCAAACCAATCAGTGCGGATGAAATAATAGAGTTATGTCAAAAAAAGTAGCGAGGAAGAGAAACTGGACTTGAAAAAGTTCAGTTATTTTTGTGATATGCAAGAAATGAAACTTAATAGTATTATAAATGAGAAATTTACCAATTGTTGACAATATAAATACATATACTAACCTATCATAAAATAATCATTTAATTTCATAGACTCTGTCATAAAGTAATCTGACAGGATGCATTATGTTAAGTCATTTTTTTGAGTGGCTAAGAAAAGGAGTTTACATACTTGAGTCATACGTTTTAAGTGATTAACCAAAGAAATTGACGCGAAGGAACTTTGGGACATAATTTTCTCCAGTGAAAAATTTATTTGTAAAATGTAAGGGAATAACCTATACTTAAATGATAATGATAATCAATATCATTTATGGATGGAGGAGTAAATAGTGATGGAGAAAGTGAAACTTTCTGATGTAACGATAATAGAGGGAGGTCTTGTAGAAGGTATTTATGCGGAAGGGAATCATTAAGAGAAAATGCTTATAATAGCAGGGGTATTTCAAGATGCTGCAAATGCAGTAAACGAGTCCAAGTAATATATTGAACTTGATTCAATAACAGGTGAAATGATGTCGTCACATAACGATATTTTAAAAAGCGTAATCTTGAGATTATTAAGCAAATAATGACAAAATAAATAGAAATAAACGTAAGATACTATCTATAATCTGGAGGAAAATTAAATGACTATTAAAAGAATACCGATCTTTATTTTGACAGTAGTTCTAGTAACTTTATTGGGTGCTTGCGGATCTGAAAGTAATGGAGCAGCGGAGGAATTAGAGAATTCAGATAGTGTGGAAGTTTCAGAGACCAGAGTCTATGAAAGTGTGAAAGGAGATATAGAATTACCCACAAATCCGGAAAGAGTGGTTGTTGCTGTCCAAGATTATGTTGGTGATGTGCTGGCATTAGGCGTTACACCTGTTGGAGCTGCAGGATGGGTGTTTGACACACCATATTACGAACAACAGTTAAAAGATGTTGAAAGTGTTGGGGAGACGATGGTGTCGGTCGAAAAAATAACGGGACTCAAACCAGATATCATTTTTACATATTCAGAAGAACAGTATGAAGATCTCTCAAAAATTGCTCCCACTGTTTTTATTCCATACGGTGAATTTGATTATCGAGAGCGCTTAAAAGAGTTTGGAAAGATCTTAGGTAAAGAAAAGGAAGCGGAAGAATGGTTAGCCAATCTCGATCAGAAACTGGAAAAAAAGAAAGAAGAATTATTTCAGCATGTTGATAAGGATGATAAAGTAGCAATAGTGGAGCTTGCACAAAAGGAGATCTATTTAATGGGTATTTCCTATGGGCGTGGTGGAGAAATTCTGTACAACGAACTTGATTTTAGTGCACCATCGAAAGTAGAGGAAGCCGTGTCTGAAGATGGATGGGCATCAATTTCACTAGAAACTTTGCCAGATTTTCTTGGTGAAGCAGATCATATATTTTTAGGAGTAAGAGATTCAGAAGTAGGAGTAGAAGGTGGAGAGGATAGAAAAGATGATATCACTTCGCTCAGTTTGTGGGAAGAGCTCCCAGCAGTAGAGGCAGGTAATATTTATGAGTATGAAGTACAAACAATGTATTTTCAAGATCCTATCGCTTTAGATAATCAATTAGATTTTATCGTCGAAGAAATGTTATCGAGCGAGTGATCATTTAAAAAGTGAGAGATTCTCAATGTGATTTGCGTAATTATCGTTCATAGTGGGCTCTCGCTATTTTTATAAAGAAAGAGTATCTAGTAGCTTACTTGGAGCCTTGGTGGACCCTGTCCATTAAGGCTTTGTTTAAGTGTGCCCGGCATGTCTAACAACTTGGTGGTGAAAGTCCACTACAGGCTTGGTAGTAGGAACTGTTAGCGGAAGGCAAGGGTGTCCATCGTGAGGTGGAATCTGAAGGAAGCCGGAAGCAAAATCCTGGGGTGACGAATAGAAATTGGATATAAGGCTGAATAGAGAAGGATAAGTTTGCTTAACAAAATGAAGTCCTATACTACCCGAATCTCTTACAGTAAATCCAGCACCTATATGGGAGGAAAGTGGTTAGACTTACCCGGGGAGGCCTTACAAGGGTTCCCGACAAGAGGGAAGGAATTTCCCACAGGAACAATTGTGTCAGTGATGGCATGATGAATTGTAAGGAGTCAGCCGAAGCCATAGTAGTCCGAAAAGAGGATGAAGGGCTGAACAATAGTAATCTTGGAAGCCGTGGAGGTGAGGGAAATGCAAAAACCACAGACAACATCAAAAGATGGCTATCTACAAGAGAATAGGATGGAATCCGAAGGTACAGTAGAAGTGTGTAGTATTTCTCATGGTGAAACGGAAAGAAGAGATGGTGTGAGTCGTCTGATCAATAATGTAGCCAGTCGCTCTAACTTGAGTCAAGCTTATAAAAAAGTGAAGGCGAACAAGGGAGCTCCTGGGGTTGATGGAATGACTGTGAATGAATTGTTTGCTTATATCGTTCGAAACAAAGAAGAACTTATAGAACAGATAAAAACAGGTTCATATGAACCACAACCCGTTAGACGTGTGGAAATACCAAAACCGGATGGGTCAAAAAGAAAGCTTGGTGTACCAACGGTACGTGATCGACTTGTTCAACAAGCGATTCTTCAAGTTATCGAGAAGAAAATAGATCCGACGTTTTCGGATAGTAGTTTTGGTTTTAGACCTAATCGTAGTGCTCACGACGCAATGAATTGCGCGAGAGAATACTATAAACAAGGATATCGAACAGTAGTAGATATCGATATGAAACAATATTTTGATACGGTTAATCATGACAAACTCATGTTTCATTTGGAAGAGCACATTAAGGACAAAACAATCCTTACACTCATACGAAAATTCCTAAGCAGTGGTGTATCTATTAATGGAACAATTATCCCTACTAATATCGGTGTACCTCAGGGTGGAAACATTTCACCGATATTGAGCAATCTTTATCTTGATCAATTCGATAAAGAATTAGGGAAACGTGGACACAAATTCGTTCGGTATGCGGATGACTGTAATATCTACGTAAAAAGTAGAAAAGCAGGAGAGCGTGTCATGAAAAGCGCTACGACATTCCTTGAGGATAGACTAAAACTCACCGTTAATCGTGAAAAGAGTGAAATAGGAAGCCCCACGAAACGAAAGTTTCTAGGTTTTTGTCTACACACTACAAGACAAGGTGTAGGATTTCGCCCTCATCAAAAGTCTAAAAGAAACTTTGAGAAAAAGCTTAGGCAGCTCACCAAACGAAAGCGCCCAGGTAATATACGCCAGATTATCAAAGAAATTAATGAGGTAACAACTGGATGGATTAATTACTACGGGATTAGTTATATGAGAGGCTATATCAAGAGTATTGATCAATGGATCAGACGACGGATTAGACAAATCATATGGAAACGCTGGAAAAAAGTGAAGACGAAATATAAAAGTCTTATGAAACTCAAAGTACCAAAACAAAAGGCTTGGGAATGGGCAAACACACGAAAGGGTTACTGGAATATCTCGTGTAGCTTTATTCTACACCGAACCATTACAAACAAAATTCTCGAAGGAATTGGTTTAAAGAACTTAAACCATACCTTCGAGAAAACACACTCAAGCTATTGAACCGCCGTATACGGATCCGTACGTCAGTCTGTCTAACAATTGGTTATTTAAGCAATCTTTAAAGCGGGATTTATACAATTTTACTCGAATAAACCTTGTGCATAGAAATTTTCTGCGAGCTCGGTCTCTAAAGTGACGTATGAGCTTCTTCACTCCCTTTATTTTAATTATTCTCTTAAAATTATAGGCAAGACAAATTAAATTGGTCTCAGTGCTTACTGATTCCAACCCTCGTGTTAAAAAGTATGTATAGCCCCAGTGACGTTTCATCGTCCCAAAAGGATGCTCAACTATCGCACCTCTTTGCTTATAAATATCACTTTGACTACGCGTATTTTCCGTAATCTGTTCGATTACTTCCTCGTCTTTTAATCTAGTTATTGATCTTCCTCCTTTGGCAGAGGTGCAGGATTCTTTTTGTCCGCATGTATCGAAGTTTGTGCAAGTGTAACGCCTATACTCTTTCCCTTTCTGCTTGCCATTCCATTTAAAAGGTAACTCATAACCCAACGGACAAATATATCTATCGTTTATAGTATCATATGAAAAATTCGTTCTATCAAACCCGCTGGCTAGTTTGTTTTGTTTTCCCTTTTGCGACTTAATTAAGAGTTCGGTGCTCTCATCGACAACATCAATAATCTCAAGGTAGTTATAATAGCCTGTATCGGCCAGAACCGTAGTTTTTTGATCGTGAAAGATTTTCTTTGTTTCCTTCACCATATTGGACAATTGCCCTTGATCGTTGACATCATTGACAGTATCGCAGTCCACAATTAATTTATACTTGCTGTCCACGGTAGTTTGAACATTGAAACAAACTTCATGCTTCCCGTTATTTTTCATGGATTTGGCGTCTGGATCAGTAACACAAAGTTGTTTTTCACCTGTTTCCTTGAGTTCTTGTTTAAATACCTGCAGCTCGTGAATTCTTTCTTGATAGGACTCTAACCTTTCGGTGATTTCTTGCTTTTTTTGAAGATTGTCCTCTGTTAAAAAATCATGCAAATATGAATCGATTTTTTCATCGATATGCTCTAGCTTTTTACTGATAATATTCGCATTAAAGTGTTGTTTTTTAGAGCTGTTCGCCTTTAATTTTGTTCCGTCAATTGCGACCAGTTGACCATCGATTAACCCAAAACCTTTTAACATCAAGGTGAACTCTTTAAACAGATTTTTTATTGCAGTTTTGCTGTTCTTCATGAAAGCAGATAAAGTACCGTGGTCCGGCTGGAGCTTATTGATTAGCCACATTAGTTCAATGTTTCTTTTCGTTTCGGTTTCCATCTTGCGAGAGGAACGAATGCCATTCATATAACAGTAAAGATAGAGCTTGAGTAAGTCTTCTCGACGATAAGGCTTTTGCCCAGCTTTGATGCCCGAATATACTTGAAATCCCAATTCTTCTAAGTTCAAACTATCGATGTAAGCATCGATAACTCGGACAGGGTTTTCTTCATTTACAAAGTCGTCCAACGTATTTGGCAGTAAATAAATTTGATGTCTATCTTCACCTACGATATAAGGCATACTCACTCATCTCCTTTGATATAGAGGTTCGACAAAAGGCATCTATTTTCATGCAAAAAAACAAAATTTATTAATAATTGTTAGACAGACTGACGTACGGTGGTGTGAGAGGTCGGGGGTTAATACCTCCTCCTACTCGATTTTAAATTTAATAAAGAACAAATTAATTAAAGTAAACCAATTATGCAAATATAACCCAATTATTGCTGTTACTAGGTTATAATGAACATACTAGTTACTTAGAGTGGTAATAAAATCGAGGAGGAGAACCAATTTGCAAAAAAAACGTGTGGTTTTAGGTGCAGGTCCGCTTGGTCTAGCCGTGATGGAAGAATTGCTGAAGCAGGGGAAATCAGTGAAGGTGATCAGTAAAAGTGGGAAGGCTTCCGTACCAAATGGGGTTGAGTGTATGAAATGTGATGTAAAGGATCTTGATCAACTACGAAACTCTCTACATAATGCATCAATTATCTACCACTGTATAGGACTCCCATATCAGGATTGGCAAACTCAGTTTCCTGAAATAATGGACAATATTATTCAAGTTGCTTCGGAAAATGGGGCTAAAATTGTATATGGAGACAATCTTTACGGCTATGGTCCACAAAAAGTGCCTTTGCACGAAGAAATGGCTTACAAGCCCGTTGGTAAGAAGACAAAAGTTAGGGCTGAAGTTGCAACAACGCTTATGGAAGCGGCAAAGAATGGAAAAGTTCAAGCTACAATTGGTCGAGGTTCTGATTTTTTTGGGCCAAGAGTTAAAAATGCGATATTAGGCGAACGAGTTTTCACTCACCTTCTCGATGAAAAACCGGTTGAATTGATTGGTAACCCCGATACGATCCACTCTCATATTTATATTAAAGATTTTGCTAGAGGTTTGGTCATTCTCGATGATCAAAAGAGTGCCAACGGTGAAATATGGCATATCCCTCACGCTAAACCTACATCCACAAGAGACTTAGTGGAACAAGTATCACACAAACTAAACAAAAAGCTGAAATATCGTATAGCTAACAAATTTATCATTACAATCGGAGGGTTATTTAACTCAGATATGAAGGAATTTAAGGAGTTAATGTATCAACAAGTCAATGACTTTACCGTAGATTCTAGTAAGTTCACCAACAAATATGAGTTTCATGTAACGCCCTATGAGGAAGCCATTGATGAAACGGTTGCATGGTACTTGAAGGAACAAGAAAGAAAGGGTGAGGCGGTAATTTCGTGAATTATTTTTAAAAATATAGATTCCTAAATACTTTTCAAATTTTTGTGAGTACCAATTATATTGTTAATTGGCACTCATTTTATATTCATTTATGACCTCGCTACTGTTAAATTCTCAAGGTTGGATTGTAGTTCTTTTATAAAATCATCTTGTTTTTCAGGGGATATTAATATTTTTTCAAACTTTCTATTCAATAATAGGCCGCCTGAAATCGATGTAGAATAAACGATTAGTGCAGGATATTCATCGGAAAAACCGACCATATTTTTAGGACTAATCCAAAAGTGTCTCCCAACTGCGTTAATGGATTTGATTCTTTTTAAGCGTGAGGTTAATGGCTTGAATCCGTTTATCGTAGTATATGGCACACGGAGTTTCTCTGAATTATTGAAACGTATCACTAGTGCATCGTCTTCAAAATGATAGGACATTTCTTTTGACGTATCATGTTTATAATTGTGAGGTAACGGTGGTAAATAAATGAAATAGAGAAATAACCCCATTAAAAACAACTGATAATAAAATCCAAAATGGAATACGGTACCAGGATTTAAGAATCCGTATATGGTAAGGCCAACAATCGCAACGATTGTTAAATAAAATATGATAGTAATTTGAATGTGGTATTTTCGGAGTTTACCTCTCAGGCGATCACTCGTTACTGGGTAATAATTTTTATTATCCATCAACTTCCCCCAATCTGTTTAATCCTAAGAAATTTCTTATGAAAATTATACAACAATTTAACATATTTTTCGAATATACATGTAATTATTAAGGAGATTTTGCATCCTCTTATTTATCCGCAATGTTGACGTTTAAGACAGGCGTGATGTCTACAACAATAGATACAATAGTTGTAACGTGATAGAATATTAGATATCATTATTTGTTGTGCTAACCATACATATTGGCTTTATCTAGGTTTTCTGACTACTATTTAATGACCGTTATGAAAGATTAAGGTTGCGTAAGTATTTAGAATAAAATTTAATACTATCGATGGAGGGTAAGAATTATGTTTAAACGAATCATATTTATTACTGTCATTTTACTATTGGTGTTTCCGGCTGTAGCGGGAGCTCATACCCATTTAGATACTTCAGAACCTGAGGAAGGTTCCGTGCTGAATGATGAAACGTTAGATATTACGTTAACGTTTGATTCCTTGGTTCAAGAACCAACAGCGATTATTTTGACTCATGAAGATGGGGAGGAACTTTCACCTGCCGAGATTACTCATGAACCAGCTGATACAGTAATCATTTCACTTCCTGATAACATGGAGGACGGCGATTATACATTGTTCTATAGTATTATTGGAGAAGACGGGCACGTAATGGAAGAAGAGCTCAGCTATTCCTATGAAGTCACTGAAGATGAAACGATAGAAGAAGAGGAGAGCACAGAAGAAAATGAAATAGAAGAAAACGAAGAAGTGATAGATTCACCAGAAAACAATAACTCCGATATGATTTCTGAAGAAAATGAGAGCGAAATAGCAGCGGTGTCGGATGACGACTCTGGGAGTAGTACAGCAGTGATGATTGTTATTGCAGCTTTTCTAATAGTAATTGCTATCGTGGCGATAGTTACAATGAGGAAAAAGGGCGTATGATTGTCTCTTTAAGCAACGGTTTGTTATATATTTGTTTCGCCGTTGTAATGGGAGGATGCATCCTTTCTATCGTTCCAGAAAATAAAAAGCCAGCGATAACTCTTACGAATGTGATGATTGGATTTGCGGTAATTTTGATTCCGCTTCTTGCCTTAGTGCCAGTAATAGATCTTGCAATGGTGTTAAATCACTACCGCGAAGAATCGTATCTTTCAAGTGTAGGATATATTATTACCAATCTATCCGTTGGAACATCGTGGCTTGCACTTACATTTTTAGCAATCGTCTTTGTTATTTTATTGAGCGTTTTTAAGAAGAGGACTTATAATCGATTTATATATGTGATTGGTATTGTTCTAACATTCGCAATGATTTTGACCCAAGCAGTTGTTGGGCATGCGTCGAATATGGGAATCGTAGCAGGGGCAACATCTCACGTGTTCCATTATGCAGCAATTTCTTCGTGGGTGGGCGTATTGCTTCTTGTAAGTTGGTTATCAACGAATCAGGAGAATTGGAGAGGATTTCTTCGCTGGTTCACGCCTCTTGCAATAGGATGTGTTGCTACGTTGGCGATGTCTGGATTTCTTATGAGCTATTTTATAACTGATAACATCATCCACTCTTTGGCCCTTCCGTATGGTCAAGGCTTGTTGTGGAAATACTTGTTGTTTTTACCGGTTCTCATTTTTGCTTTGATTAATGGTCTACTAATAAAGCAAAAAATGAAGCAGGATAATTTGTATTCTCCTAGGAATTGGTGGCGTGCAGAAAGTATTATCCTTCTGGTTATTTTTACAGTGACCGCTGTACTGACTGAACAGGAAACACCTCAAAATGTGGAACATACATTAGCCAGAGGAGAGGCATCTATTTTATTTCAAACCTTTGCTTCTGTTCCAGCGAGTGCTGAGCTAACCTATCAAGTAACGGGGATTAGTGTCTTATTTTTGACGCTTGGAGTATTTTTTTTAGGTTTGATTATTTATAGTTTTCGTCAAATGCGATCACCTGCAATCTCATTACTAATGGCTTTCATAGGTGTCCTTAGCCTCTATTTTGGGATTATGAGTGGCTTAGGATAGGATTAAATAATTCCCCAAAAAAATATATTGGATCTGTTAAATTGTGCTGCTCCATAGTGTGATAACTCTTTACCACACTAAGGGGCAGCACCTTTTGGCTTAGTTAAGTATTGTTTGCAATTGAAACACAAGGACTTCTCTATGTTGCTTCAGATTGCAATCCATGTTTTAAATGACACTGTTCAAAATTATAAATCTGTGATATTGTTAACCTTGACAAAAATAAGTTAACAATTAGACAGAGGAGAGGATATACAGTGGTAGAAAATGGAGAAAGATTGAGGGCAATTATTATATGTGGAATGTTTGCAGCAATTACAGCTGTTTTATCGCAAATGGTTATCCCTATACCGGTTGTACCTATAACTGGACAAACGTTAGCTGTTGGTCTTACAGCAACGATTATTGGCAGTAAGTTAGGTACAATGGCAATTTCTTGTTATGTACTTATTGGTGCATTTGGAATGCCAGTGTTTGCACAGGCAAAAGGTGGTATCCAAGTATTGTTTGGACCTACAGGAGGATATATTATCGGTTTTATTTTAACTGTCTATGTCACAGGACTAATTTTAGAAAAAACGTCATTTAATCTAAAGATGGCGATGATTGCGAATACTGTTGGTATGTTTATCACGCTATTATTCGGGACAGTCCAATTAAAATACCTATTAGCTCTTGATTGGTCAGAAGCTATCTTAGCTGGTGCTGTACCATTTCTGGCGGTTGGACTCATCAAAGCGTTCTTGGCTAGTTGGATTGGAATCAAAGTTAGAAAACGACTTGTGGATGCAAACCTTCTTAGAGGGATAAAGACAGCAGCATAATTGGGGAAGCAGAGTGGAGACGGTTTCGCTTGATTTAGCCTGAAACCGTCCCTGTGTATCTCCACTTAATAAAAACCAGGATGCAAAATAGTTTTAAAGCGTCTCACTTGAAGTGACCCATTTAATCTATATGTTGGCTGCTGATTTCATTAATTAAATCTCGCATTCGATCCGCTTCGTTAGAGACCTCGGTACGTTTGTTTTCATAAACTTCTTCAATATGATCGTAAACAAGCTCTTTTCTTTCTTCATGAAGGGATTCAAGTTCCTCTACAAAAGAGTCATCAACTTCGTCTTGCAAACGAAAAGCACGAATGGATTGATAGATTCGAGATTCCTCTTGGTTACGAATTTTTCTAGTTTTTTGAACTAATTTATCGACATCGAGACCTTTGAAAGCAGAGCCAAAATTGATATTTGCCCCTTTAAGCCCGCTCCAGAATCTCCATGAGGTTGTGCTAATTTGATCCGACCATTGCTCAGTTACTTCATCGTTTAATTCTTGTTTCGTATAAACAGATGTATACGTTCCATCCATCACGTCAGCAATTTCTTCAAGCTGCTCATGCTCATCATCTTCCACATCAAAACCAACGATATAAAATTCAATATCAATGCCAGCGTCTTTCATTGCTTCGGCTTCTGCGACAGGATCGCCACCGCATGTTTCAATCCCGTCACTAATTACATAAACATAATTAGTGTCGTTCTCACTAGATTTTTCGAGTAAATCTTCTTTAGCTTTAGCAATAGAGGCAGCTAATGGTGTGTATCCGTTAGCGTCAAATGAATCTAATGCATCTGAAAAAGCATTCCTATCAAAAGGGTATAATCCATACACATTTTCTATTCCAGCACAGGATTCTTCTTTGCCATCTGTTTGGTTTGTTCCTTTATGACCATAGACCTGGAGCAAGACGTTGACTTCAGATGGAAGATTCGCTGTAAAGTCGTTGATAGAATCTTTGGCGAGATCCATTTTTCTTTCTCCATCAACGTCGGCTTCCATACTTCCACTAGCATCGATCAGAATCGCTACATTTACGTCTGACTCCATCTCCTCGTTGATTTCATCCTCTTCTACTTCCTGAAGAAGACGTCCGTCAGGCAAGACAAGGTCATCATAAATGACTTCGTAGTCTTTTATAATATGAATTGCTTCGTTTAAGTCGGCGCCAACTTCATCAATGACAAATGCAAAAGCCTCGTCAGCACTCCATTCATTGAAATCCTCCTCTTCAAGAGCTTCTTTAAATAGATCCATTTCGAAACTTATTTCTTCATCTTCCTGGAGTTGCTGAGTGATCCTTCCAGGCTCTCTCGTAAAAATCGCGTTAACATCCATCTTAACTTTATTAAACTTTTCTGAAACACTTGTTTCATTAGGTTCGTTGATTTCATTCTCGGGATCCAGATTATTATCATTTGTTTGCTGATTCTGATTACCAGTAGTGCCCGTAACCTCAACGTTATTTTCATCTTCAGAGCAACCAGATATTAACAATATCATTGTACCTATGTATAATACACCACGCCATGTCATAATCTTTACCACCTCATTTTGTCATAAATTTGTCACACAGCTATCATTTTAAAGAGACTAACTACACAATTCAATCCAACTATAGTAATATAAAGGAAATAATGGATATGATTTAAAAGGAAAAGAGTGGGCATATTTGTTTTACATAAGAGAACCGCCCACGTTCATCTTACATATTAATATATAACTGCACTTTAGAACGTTCGTTCGTTATAATTAAAATAAACTAGAAAAATAAAGGAATGATCAATGATGAATTTAACACATCAAACAGCCCTTGTCGCAGGAGCAACAAGGGGAGCAGGTCGAGCAATGGCAATCAAACTTGGTGAAGCCGGGGCCACCGTCTATGTTACGGGACGTACAACAAGAGAAAATCTATCGCCTATGCAAAGAAAGGAAACGATTGAAGAAAGTGCGAAGCTTGTTACAAAAGCTGGAGGAATCGGCATCCCTGTAAAAGTCGATCACACAAATGAATCCGAGGTTAAGAGCCTTTTTCAAAGAATCAAAGAAGAACAGAATGGGAAGCTTGATATCCTTGTCAACGATATCTGGGGTGGTGATCCACTGACCGAATGGGGAAAAGATGTGGCTCAGCATGACCTTAAAAAAGGTATGCAAATACTGCAACAGGCCGTTCACGCCCATATCATCACTTCTCATTATGCTGTACCTTTAATGAAAAAAAACAACACAGGTTTAATTGTAGAAATTACCGACGGAACTGACTATACCTATCGCGGAAATTTTTATTATAGCCTCGCGAAAGTATCCAACATTCATATGGCGAAAGCAATGGCAGAAGATCTAAAGGAGTACAATATTACTTCACTAGCTTTAACTCCTGGTTTCCTCCGTTCAGAAGCGATGCTTGAGCACTTCGGTGTAAGAGAAGAAAATTGGAAGGAAGGAGTCAAAGTCGATAAACATTTTATTGCATCTGAAACCCCATTTTATATCGGCGAAGCCCTTAAACATCTGGCATTGGATTCGGACGTAAGTAGGTTTAATGGAAAAACATTAAGCACTTGGGAGCTTTCAGACATTTATGGATTTAAAGATATAGACGGAAGACAACCTCATTGGGGAAATTATTTTAAAACACATGTGGAAAAATAAAATTGTGTTAAAAATTAGTGATAACTTTTTTACTGAGGTTAAGAAAAATATCACGTACAATGACGGAGATGATAAGTTTGAAAAAAATCTACTTTTATTAATCGAGCGTAATAGAGCGCACACCCGTGTTATGAGAATTATATCTACAGTGTATCGATTGTTTATAGTAATTGCATTTTTAGGAATCATACCAATAGGATTTCTTTTTCTTGATAATTTTTGGGTAAGTATAGTTGCAGTTTTAGGAACATTAGTAAGTACAGCTAGTGTTGTTTTAACATTAAAAACAAATTCGAATAAAAAAGTCAATTTTAGCTTTTAAATAACCGGATTTGTGGTGCCTGCTTCCTAGAGGGCAGGCACCTTTTAGTAATACTTACTCTTCGATATCAATGATTGTTCGATACTTCTCTACTACGTCGTTGGTCAAAATATTTTCTTTGTAAAAATGTTCAGCATACATACTTATCATCATTTCGTTTTCTTCCGTCATTTCAATTTTTGATAATACTTGATTAATAATATCCGAGATTTCGTGAGGATTTGGGTATGCATACATTGTGTTCCATGCTCGTACTTGCCATTCAAGATCATCACTCAAGGTTGCTGTTTCGAGGTCATCTATTGGCACAGGTTCGTTTAGATGCGCATAGGGATCTTCGTATACGTCCGTGTAAATAAATGCAATCGGATTGTACTCGCTTAAATCATATGAGAAATGATCATTCCCAAGAGTAACAGTCATTTCTTCTTCTCCAAATTCAATTGATCCATTTTCTAGAATTAAGTTATTTGATAGTGTTTGAACGGAACACTCGACATCTGGTGTGATAAACCAATAGCGATCTTCCGGATGTAACTTTGTCAAGTATTCAGTCAATGATGTGTCTTCAAGCTTTTCTTCATCTCTTAATCTCGAATATTCGGCGGGACGATAAAAATACTGAGCGTCAAGCGTCTTCATCGCAATCGTCCACTGGCTTTCTGGACAATCAAATAAGACACGAAATGCAAATCCATCATCAGTCTTTTGTAACTCATCATAAATAAACCATTGTCCGACCTCGAGTGGTTCATCCGATTCTTCAGAAGTAACGCCAATGAAGCTGAAATGAATAAGTGATTTTGTGTTGAACCCACCATCTGTATTGATGTAAAGGTGGAGTGCATCCTGGTGCCTTTCTATTCTCTCAATCGTTGCATCATGGATACTTTCCGCAAAGACATCTTGGACGGCCGTTGGTAAGAAAGGTAAAGCTTGATTTGTTTGTTTAGCTGCAGCCTCTAAGATGTGTTCGAATTCCTCGTCCGCTTCCTGCATAGATTTTAGATAATCTTCTCGTACTGCTTTAGGTAGTGTTGGTTGATTTAAAGAACCATCTTCTAGAAATGGGACGAAACGACTTGGAAGGACTTGTAACAATTCTGCTTTTACCTCATCAAGTTCCTCTCTTAAAGAAGCTATGAGATCTTCTCCTTCTTCTTTTGCTTCTTTTAAAGCGATCTCCCAATCATCGTCTGACTCATGAATGGGGAGGAGGTTATTTGTTGTAAATCTATCTTTTGCTTTTTTCGTTATATTCCACATAATATCACCTCGCTGTAGTTGGTAAAAATAGTATACTATATTTGTTGGGAATAAGGAGTAATTTAGTTTTGGCCGTAAGATTTATCGAAATATTATTTCAACCATTTTTACCTTTATTCTTAAACAATAAAATTTGCGTGATTATAGCTAGGATAGGCAATTCTAACAATGGACCTATAACTAGTGTTAATGCAATTAATGGTTGGTCTATGAAGGCTGTCATTGCGATAGCTAGTGCGATGGGGGAATTTCTAGCTAAAGTAGTTAGACTTAAAGAAACTTTGTCTGGTGACGGAAACTTCATGAACTGGCCAATCTTTTGACTGACGATGAAATTTACTGCAAAAAATATTAAAATAGGAATCGTAATTTTCCACATTAGATCTAAGTTTTCGAGTAACACTTGACCTTGTGAAGCAAACATAGCAACGACTGCAAAACTTAAAATAATCATAGGTAAGACATTAATTCTGGATAATAGATTTTCTGTAAACTGTTGCTTATTTTTCAACAGATATGTCGTTAAGAATGCTGCGATTAGAGGAATAATTAAAACAATGAAGATACTTTGAATTAGGGTTGCAAGGTTCATAACTCCTGTCGACCCAACAAAAATGAGTAGATAAATCGGTAGCAAGATAACCTGTAATATTAGATTCAAAGGTAAGATAGCAGTTGATAATGCAACATTGCCTTTTGCTATCTTTGTGAAGATTAAATACCAATCTGTGCAAGGCGTAACCATTAGCATAATAAATCCGATATATAACGCAGGGTTGTCAGCCAAAAACAGTAAGGCTAAAAGCCACGCAAAAATAGGTGTCCAGATAAAATTGATAATTACTGATGTATACGTAAACGTTACATTTCTGAAGGCTTTTTTATATTGTTCGATAGGGACTTGTAAGAATGTGATATAAAGCATCGTCACTAACAGCGGTACAATAAAGCTTTCCGCATGAGTTTTTATTAATTCAACCTGTCCAATACCTATGCCAATAAATACTGCAATAATAATGATAAACGAATATAATTTCTCGATTACACGCATGTCACAATCACACCTAACGATTAAAAATCACTGTTATCCAATTATAATATTATCATAGTGATACAGTTTGTGGTTTATATATCTTGGCTGGTAAAAGTATGAAGCAGAGGGGAAACAAACATTTTTTAGTATTTTAAAAAGTGAATTATTTCCTTTTAAACAAAAATCAAAGGTTACGAACGGTATTTTTTGTGTTATTATTTGGTAATAATGTAAATTTAAGAAGGGGTGGTAAGGTGCTGAAATATAGAATTATGATCAACGTCATTTCTACTATTATCGTAATCTTATTTGTTGTCGTAGGCTTTGCAGTTTCAAACATTGCAGAAACAGAAGAAACTAGGTATCAGTTTGGTATATTCTTCCCTTTATCCTTATTAATTATCGGTGGAATATTACAGTTACTGAAAAAAATAAAGTTAATGAAATTAATTGGAGTCTACGTAACTGCATTTTCTGCATTGTACTGTTTTTTCTTTTTCTTCATTCCGATATTATTCTCTTACGTCTAAAAACCATAATGAATTATGATCCGCGCAATGCTGGACACCTTTAAAAAGAATACGATTTTCTTTTGAATGCCGCAGGTCAGTAATGTAAAAGTAAATCATATAATATTCCGAATATTCAAACGTTACCATCACACGAATGGAATAAAAACAGCTTTTACTTTTATTGAAATATTGAATCACAATTCTTTATTAAAATTTAGGTATTACGAAATAGTGGTTTAGTTGTAATAATAGAAAATAAAAAGGTTGGTATAATGAGTATATTGAAGGAAATAGCTTAATTGAAAGGAGTGATAAAAGTGAAATTTAAACTACTTTTTCTTTTAATTATAGGAGCCTCTCTGCTATTAGGGGGATGTGCCCGTTCTACAATGGAAGATACTTCTGATACGCTTCAGCATTTTTTGTTAAGGGGCGTTATTACGGAAGTAAATAATACTGTGAAGGAAATTACTGTAGAAGGTGAAACTGAGAAAGTAAAATTACGAGTTTCCGAAAATAGTGAAATGGTCAATCAAGAAGAGGAAGTCATTCAATTGGGAGATTTGGAAAAGGGGATAGAAGTATCTGTTTCCTGGGGTAGTAAAGAAGAATTGGAAAAGTTGGAAATTTTAGAACAGTGATGTATGAGGTCTGTGAAAGTGCGTACTAAATGTAATGATTAGTAATAGTGGACAAACTGTATTATTGCATTGTTTTTAATTTGTTCATGAGTTCAATGCAGTATATCATTGGCCTACGGGGTTCACCTTTATTAGTTGTACTGGTAAGTAATTTAAAGGTGTTCTGGTAAATAATGTTGAAAGTGTTTCGTGAATAGTAAATTCTAATTTTTCGGCTGAAATAATTTCTTACAACTAAAATGATCACTTTTAAAATGGGCAGATGAAATGATTCTAGAAGTTGTTATGCTGCATGTTAAGCAAGGTATGGAATAGGAATATGAGAAAGCGTTTCGAGAAGCATCAAAAATAATATCATCAATGAGAGGCTACATATCTCACGAATTACAACGATGTATGGAAATTAACGGGAAATATTTATTGTTAGTGAAGTGGGAAAGATTAGAAGACCATACAGTTGGATTTAGAAAATCGGACGAGCACCTAGAATGGAAAAGACAACTACATCATTTCTATGACCCGTTTCCTACAGTTGAACATTTTGAAACTATTCCTCTTTAGTAGAAATGGGAATTGCAGTTGGAATGTATAAGTAAAAAATAGAAACTCTTGATTTTTCCGGGAAGAGATCTTTAATATATTTAAATATCAAAGGGGATTAAAATGAAACCTAAAGTATTAGTCGTTGGAACCTTTCACTTTGGATATTCACCAGATATGATTCAAGCTGATGCAGGTGATATGTTAGCAGAAAGTAGACAGAAAGAAATTTTAGAAGTTGTTGAGAAATTAAATCATTTCGAACCTTCAAAAGTAGCAGTAGAAATAGAAAAGGATAAAGAAGATGCTCTTAACCAAAGGTATGAAGAGTACCTCAATAATTCTTTTGAATTATCATCATCTGAGGTCCACCAACTTGGGTTTAGAATATGTAAATCGCGAAACCATCAGAAGATATATGCAGTCGATTGGATGGGAGATATCGGTAATAGAAGTATCGGAGAAGTTCTCGAATGGGCAGAAACGAATCAAACTGAACTGTATGACTTAATTACGAAGTATTACATTCCTAAATTATCTCCCGAAACAGAAGGTTTATCGATATTAGAAACGCTGAGAAGGATTACCAACCAAAAAGAGAGAATTCAAATCGAACATGAGCTGTATTTACATATAGCTCAAATTGGTGAAGGTATCGATTATGTAGGGATTGATTGGGTTAGATGGTGGTACCAGAGAAATCTAATTATTTACAATAATATTATAAAGATAATCGAAAATAGCAATGAACGAATTTTGCTTGTGATTGGCGGGGCACACGTTCATTTGGTTAGTCAATTTCTAATTGAAAGTGGGAAAGTTGAAGTTAAAAAAATAGAGAACTATTTATTGTAACAAATGATTATCCCGCTAGATCAGAAGAGTAATGCATTTTGAAATATAGTAGCTTTATCTAAAAAAGTTCTTTTCGGTTCAAGAATACTCTGCGAAGGGAACGCAACTTAAAATTACGGGAATTAATAGTTTTAACTTCAAGAAGACTGAAGTGGGGGCATAATGTGAATTTAAAAGCGGTTTGGAAAAATGAAGAGCAGTTTGGCTGTGAGTATCTTGCATTAGAAACCAAAGATGGAAATACCATGACTGCTCAAGGAAGAGTTATTTATATAGAAGCAAATCAGCCTATTGCTCATAATGTAGATTATACCATTGAATTAGATGCAAATTGGATTACAAAGAAATTGAGTATAAAGGTCGATAATTTGTCCAATTTAGAATTAATAGCTGATGGTAAAGGAAACTGGTTTAATACAGATGGAGAGCTGATTCACAGACTGAAAGGTGCCATTGATATAGATATATCATGTACACCCTTTTCTAACTCTTTACCTATAAATCGAATGGATTGGAAAAACAATCAGCGAGAGTATTTTGAGATGGTCTACATTGCAGTGCCTTCTTTAGAAATGAAAAAAGTTACTCAGTCTTATGAGTATGTTAACGGTGAAGGTGAATGGAGATATTTTAACTACCGTTGTTATGACTATGAGACAACGATATGTGTAGACGAAAATGGTCTAGTAGTTAATTATCCAGACGTATTTAGCAGAAAAATTTAGAATGAAGGTGTCATAATTACATTCCTTTAATATCGTTGAAAACGAAGGTGAGGTTTTGAAATATCTTGCAATTGTTGAAGGATAAATCAATTTCTGTACTTAGCGAATAGATCTTTTACAGAAGTAGATTCCTAAATAATGCGCCTAAATCGTAATGGTTTTAGTCGTCTTAAATTTCTAGATCAAATAAATATAAAATAGGTAGCAAATTTAAAGGAATTTTGGTAAATCTTGTTGAAATAATTAATATAATAGCAAGTATACTTTGTAATTCACTTAAACTAAACTTCAGAAATTTTAAAGGGGAAAATTTGATGACGACCACGATTAAACAACTTCACTCAGAAAATGACATATTATTGGCATTTCCAGTTATGAAACAGTTGCGAAAGCACCTTGATGAAACTACGTATCTTGACTTGGTTTTAGAAGCACAAGAAAAAGATATGTACAGAATGTTTGCTATATTTGAAAATAATGAAATAGTTGCAGTTACTGGTTTTAAACCAATGATAACACTCTATTATGGAAGATTTGTGTGGGTCTGTGACTTAGTAACTGATGAAAATAAACGATCAAATGGATATGGTAAACAACTACTCACCTTCGTTCACGAATGGGCAAGAGAGAATAACTATGAAAGTGTTGCTTTATCTTCAGGTTTGCAAAGAATAGATGGACACCGTTTTTATGAAGAGAAGATGGATTATGACAAAGTAAGTTATGTATTTAAAACATCCTTATAACTTAAAGAAAGTTCTTCAATAATAGGAAGAAGCTGATCAAGAATTATTGTAGGCTATTTTTCAGTAGAAGAGGAAGTGTTTTCAATGATTCATTTTTTTGAATATAATTGGCAAGTTAGAGACGAATGGTTTGAATGGTGTAATCAACTTTCAATGGAAGAGTTGATAAAGGAGCGAACTGGAGGAACGGGAAGTATTTTATATACCCTTTTCCACATCATTGATGTTGAATACAGTTGGCTTCGCGGTATTCAAGGCAAAGAAGACTTATTAATTGAATTTGCTGATTACGATTCGCCTGCGAAGATTAAATCTCTTTCTGATTCATGTAGAAAGGAAATAGTCGAATTTCTAAAAAATAATTTAGATGAACTTAAAGGAAATGTTGTGAATGTCGATTGGCATGAATATAGTTATACTGTTGACGAAATTTTACATCATATTATTGCTCATGAGATTCATCATATTGGCCAACTCTCCGTCTGGTCTAGAGAATTAGACCTCAAACCCGTATCAGCTAATTTTATCGGAAGGAAGTTTGAATGAATTAACAATAAGGACTACATATTTGCACGTAATTATGGAAATGGTGAATGTTTCTTAAGCCGAATCCACACAGGAATAAGGATAGAACCTGTGTTCTAACGAATCGTATGGAAAAAATTCCAAAATATCAATTGACTTTTTCTATACGATGAATTATAGTAGCATTAATTAATTACATAGCGAAAGGGTGACCCAACTTAATGAAGAACTAATCCTATTTTTCGAAAATAAACAATGGAAGGTTTTAAAAACAGCAGGAAAGTGATGCTTTCTTTTGCCTGCCTTCGATTGGTATTTTTCAGAATAGGATTGGCTTTTATAGTTGGATCTGAAGAAGTAATCTCATTAAAGTTTCAGTGCCGAGATCTTCATTGAGTCTACAAAACTCTTTGCTAAGGGCTCAACAAAGGTACCTGTGCTTCTTTCAGGACATGCCAATCGATTTATGCCTCCTATTCTAAATTAGAATCCGGGAGGCTTTTTTGCGTCTCCACCACTTAAATATAGGAGATGATACGATGATATTACTAGAAGCACACAACCTCAAACACTCCGTGCAAGACCGTTTGCTACTTGACATCGAACAGCTGCAGATTCATAAAAACCATCGGATTGGACTCGTTGGGCGAAACGGAAGCGGCAAAACAACGCTTCTACAAATACTTGCAAAAAAGATTGCATCTGACGAAGGAACCATTACCGAGCATGCTCAATGTGAGCTCTTACCACAGCTGAAAAGAACTGACACGACTAAAAGCGGTGGGGAAATCACACAGGAATACATTTTACAGATACTCTTAAAAGACCCAGCACTCCTGCTTGCCGACGAACCAACGACCAATCTTGACACCGAACATGTCGAATGGCTCGAGAAGAAGCTCCGTGCTTGGCAGGGAGCCTTCATTCTCGTTTCACATGATCGTGCTTTTCTCGATACGCTTTGCACAGATATTTGGGAGATTGAAGAGGGGAAAGTCACGTTATATAGCGGGAATTACAGTGCTTATGCATCGCAAAAGAAAGCTGAGAACCAGCAACAGCAATCCGAATATGAGAAATATGAGAGGAAGAAAAAGCAACTGGAGGCAGCCTTGAAAGCAAAGGAGAAAAAGGCAGATCGAGCAACGAAAAAACCGGCTAATCTTAGCAGATCAGAGGCAAGCATTACAGGGGCAAAGCCCTATTTTGCCAAAAAACAAAAGAAACTTCAGAAAACAGCGATGGCGATTGAGACGAGACTTGAAAAACTTGAAAAGGTAGAAAAAGTGAAGGAACAGCCACCATTGAAGATGAATCTTCCGAATGCAGAAACATTCAAGAACCGTGTCATTATTAGAGTGGAGGAATCAAAAGCAGAAATAGCTGACCGTCTTCTGTGGAGAGAAACAAGTTTCAATATCCGAGGTGGAGAGAAGCTTGCGATCACAGGTGCAAATGGGAGCGGAAAAACAACACTTGTGAAAAAAATTATTGCAGAAGAGCATGGATTCAAGCTATCTCCTTCCGTGAAAATAGGTTATTTTAGTCAAAACTTATTAATCATCGATTCTGAGAAGACAATATTGGAAAATGTTCAGGAGTCGTCGAAACAAAATGAAACATTCATCCGTACCGTTCTTGCGCGTATGCATTTTTTCAGAGAGGATGTTCATAAGCAGGTGAGCGTTTTAAGCGGTGGGGAGCGTGTGAAGGTTGCTCTGTCAAAGCTGTTCTTAAGTGACATCAATACGCTAATCTTAGATGAACCGACAAACTTTCTTGATCTAAATGCTTTAGAAGCACTCGAATCCTTACTGAAGGAATATGAGGGAAGCGTCATCTTTGTTTCCCATGACCGACGCTTTATCGAGCATGTTGCGACACGTATATTAACGATCAAAGACGAAGAAATCGAACTTTTCGATGGAACGTATGAAGCGTATAAAAAAGCAGAGGATCAGGCTGTCGAAATTGATTCTGAAAAAGATGACCTTTTGATTCTCGAAACAAAAATTGCAGAAGTGCTTGGCCGACTCAGCATTGAACCGTCGGCAAAGCTGGAAGAAGAATTTCAGGAACTGTTAAAGAAGAAAAAAGCCAGCCTGTCACTTCACGAATAATGATGTTTCACAGAATATTTCACGCCTCTCGAAATTTTTCTGGAATGCAGGAAATGTAAAAGAGTATTTTTTTAAGAAATATATAGTATTCGATAATGAGGTCCTTTATTTTGGATTTGGACAGAAAACCATCTGTCTATTCATCATAAAGGATTTTCATGTCCAATTTAATGAATGGATACTATAATAGCTGAGGGATCAAAAGTGATTCAAGCGTTTTCGCAAAGTTATATAAAGAGTTTAAAGCTTTTTTAGTAGTTTAATTAAAAAGTACAAGATTAAGCCAATGACAATAATTAGTGGGATAAGTAAAAGAGTATAATCCATTGAATAAACTGCCTCCGTTCACTATTAATGTATGTACAAACAAAGACGGGAACAACTGAAATTTTGCCTTCTAAATATATTAAATACTAGAAACGGATAAATAGCTATATAAAATGATTAAAATTGATTTATCGTGACAGAGTGCGATTTGTTTCATCTGTAATTTTATACTAATATCATTTTGTCAAAAAATTACTATTTTTGTAACATATCAGATGATGAGAGTGGGATCAATTATGATAGAATTATTTTGCATGATAATTGAATGCAAAAAATTAAAAGAGGAGAGTTGCGAATGGGATTAGATATGTATTTATTTTCCTTGCCCAAAATCGAAGGGATGGAATATGATGAAATTCAATCAGCTAACGCACGTTTAAGACAACTAGAAGAAGCACAAAATGAAACCTACGAAAAAGTGAAACCACACATTAAACACTTTGAAGAATTCGGTATGTCATGGGACAGTCTGATGGAAGAAATAGCCTACTGGCGAAAAGCAAATCAGATTCACCATTGGTTTGTTGAAAACATTCGTAATGGAGAAGATGACCCTTGTTTTACTGAAATTGTTACAAAAAACCACTTGCAAGATCTTTATAACTTGTGTCTGAAGGTTTTTACAAACAGAAATAATCCCCAAGACTCATTACCAACAAGGCCTGGAAGTTACTTTGGTCGCTACGGGTATGATGACTTCTATTATTGGCAGATTGAAGATACGAAATCACTATTAGAAAACCTCTTGGATAACTTCAATTTTGAAACCCACTATTTATTGTATCAATGCTCCTGGTAAAACTGCACTCACCGCATCTACATCAACTATTCAACCTCATAGGTAACCACCGTTTCTCAAACAAATCTTATTATTTAACCCATTAGATATTATTAAAATATAAAGGGGCCATTCTCTAGACTTATCGAAAGGAAGGAAAATTATATATGGAAATTAAAAAAGCAATAGAAATTATCTCTCTTTTAGCAGATGGTATTGACCCGCAGACAGGAGAAGTATTTCCTCAAGAAAGCACATACCAAAATCCAGATACTGTAAGATCGTTATTTTTAGCGGTGGAAGGATTAAAATTAATAGATATAAGGGATAAACGGCAAAAAAACTTCCTGAAAATGCAGGAAAAGGATGGAATGAACAAGAGGAAGAATTACTTATTAATGCCTTTGATAACGGCAAAACCATTAAAGAACTGGCGTCGCTACACAAAAGAACAAACACTTCAATCAAAGCTCGATTAATTAAGGTAGGGAAAATAGAGGAATAATTATAGGAATGCAGACTCCTTTAAAGTTAATTTTCCTTTACCAATGCCGTGTTTGGTTGGCGGATGTTCTGGTGCTACAGTCACTTCTCGAAACAACTTGTTTCACTTAGAGTTATAGATAAAGCAATTTTTCAAATGATGAAAGTAGTATATTCATAGAAATATGTGAGTCCTTTATGTTGGATTTGGACAGGGAAACCACCTGAGCCTATTCAATATGAAGGATTTTATTATGTCGTAAATAAATTTCAAAAAATATATTGACTAGGAAGAATCTTCAATTATAATTAACTCAATACTAGTTTCGTTATAACGAACAATGCAACTGATTTGTAACTACTTATTTACTAAAGGCTTATATAATGATGTTATACCACAAAGATAGAGTGGTCTTATAGAATAGTAGGACTCAAATCCGTCTAGCTGGGCGCTTTTCGCAGGAGTCATAGCTTTCGCTGTATTAAAAATAGACTCTGCGTGTTTTTCTTAAACAATAGATTAGTTGATAGGAGCAATGAATATGATCAATAATTGTGGGGAAATTATCCTCTGTTTAACAAAGATAAAACGAAGATGGTATATCCGAAGTCGGAGCAGTATTAATCCCTAAAGGTTGGTACTACACTAGTTTTGAAGAAATATAATTTCTGGAAATCTATTCAACGTTTTTAACAGAAGGAATTTCTAAAGGTAGCGGAAAGACTTACTGACCGTGAACAAAAATCATTAGTAGTTGAATGATCAGTTATCCATTTAATAATAGATAAAACTAGGGAAGAAGGCGAAATTATGTGCGGTTTTATTGGTTACATGAGTACGAGTCTTAAATTGCACTCTCAAGAAAATAAAGAAAAATTAATAGACATGACTACAATGATCACGCATCGAGGGCCAGACGATGTCGGTTATTATTATGATGAGGATATTCACTTAGGATTTAGAAGGTTGAGTATTATCGATGTGGAAAGTGGTCAACAGCCATTATCTTATGATAATAGATACTGGATCACATTTAATGGTGAAATTTATAATTATTTGGAATTAAAAGATGATTTGGAGAAGCGTGGCTACTCATTCCGTACAGATTCAGACACGGAGGTTATTGTGGCTTTGTATAGTCAAATAGGTGAAGCTGTTGTCAATAAATTACGAGGCATGTTCAGCTTTATCATCTGGGATATACAAAACAAAGAACTATTTGGTGCTAGAGATCATTTTGGGATTAAACCATTTTTCTACTATGAGACAAAGGAAGATCTTTATTGCAGCTCTGAAAAGAAAAGTATTCTCTTGGCATTAAAAGGAGAGAATGCAGTTGATTTAGAACCTTTACATCATTATCTGACGTATCAATATGTTCCTGAACCAAGTACACTAACGAAAGAAATTAAAAGGTTACCTCCCGGAAGTTTTTTCACAAAAAAACGAGGATTCCCAATGAAGATACAATCCTATTTTAAGCCAACTTTCTGTCCGATTAATAAACCATTTGACCAAGAAGTGAAGAAAATTCAAGATGTTTTAAGAGATTCCGTCAATATGCATCTACGTAGTGATGTTCCTGTTGGAGCATTCTTATCTGGCGGGATCGACTCTACAAGTATCGTGGCATTAGCAAAAGAAGTAAAGCCAGCTATCAAGACATTTACAGTTGGTTTTGAAAGAGAAGGATTTAGTGAAATTCAATTGGCTCAAGAAACAGCGTATGAACTAGGTGTAGAGAATACGAATTATGTAGTGAATCCAGAAGAATTTATAAATGAGCTTCCTAAAATTGTCTGGCATTTGGATGAGCCTTTAGCAGATCCTTCTTTAATACCCTTGTACTTTATAGCACGAGAAGCTAGAAAGCATGTAAAAGTCGTCCTATCAGGTGAAGGTGCAGACGAACTGTTTGGTGGATATAACATCTATCACGAACCACATTCATTAAGGCATTTTAAATATTTTCCGAATAATCTAAAAAAACAATGGAATATGATTGCGAGTTGGTTACCAGAAGGGACCAAAGGTAAAAGCTATATAGAAAGAGGAACTACCAATCTTGAAAATCGTTATATTGGAAATGCCAAAATATTTACTGAAGCAGAGAAAAAGCAGCTTTTAAGAAACTATCACTCTGAGTGGGAGTATCAAAATGTGACGAAAGATTATTATCAAAGTATTGATCACTTACAAAATGTTCAAAAGATGCAGTTCATTGATCTACATACTTGGCTGCGTGGAGACATTCTTGTAAAGGCAGATAGGATGACAATGGCTCAATCTTTAGAGTTGCGTGTCCCATTTTTGGATAAAGAAGTGTACAGAGTAGCTTCTCAACTTAACCCGTCTCTAACGGTTACGAGTAGTCAAACGAAATATATTTTAAGAAAAGCGATGGAAGGAATTGTTCCTCAGTCTGTTTTTAACAGGAGAAAGCTAGGATTTCCTGTTCCTATTAGACATTGGTTAAAAAACGAGCTATTTGATTGGGCATACCAATTGATCATTGAAAGCCATACGGATCATTTGTTTGAGAAAAACTATGTTATATCTCTTCTTTCTGACCATCAACGTGGGGTGAAAGATAATAGTCGCAGGATCTGGACAATCTTAATATTTATGATTTGGCATCAAGTATTTATAGAGCGCAAATATAATTTTCAGCAGGCTTCCATTGAGCAAGTCGAGTATGCAAATGTTGTCGTTTAGGCTGATTAAGATACTAATATTGGAGGGGAACGATGAGTAAATTAGTAGTAACCTTCCTAATAGCTTTGTGTTTAGTTGGTTGTAATCAAGGAACAACTTATATTTCAGAACAAAATAGCAAAGCAGAAAAAATAGCTGAAAAAGTGGAGATAGAAACAGATATGAAAGAGAGTTTCACTGAATTAGAAGAAGTAACTGAAAATGGGAACTTATTAGACCTAAAAGTGGCCCAAGGAGAAATCTTAGCGAGGTGGGATAATATCCTAAATGAAATATACGCGGTTCTGGAAAATCAATTAGGTGAGGAAGAAATGGATAAATTAAGAGAAGAACAACGAGAATGGGTCAGTTATAGAGATGAACAGGCAGAGAAAAATGCTTTAAAATATGAGGGAGGATCGATGGAACCTGTAGAATATATAAGTACACAATCACATATCACAAAAGAGCGAAGTTACCAATAAGTAGATCTTTACATGCGTTGATGATGCCTGGTGTCACTTCCTGAATAATCTTGTTTCACGATTATTGGTACTTTCATTATTTAAAATCCCTTCTGATCTTAAGCTTTTCTATAATCAGTGGGGCTTTTTATATTTATGAATTTTACGGACTCTAGCAATTTTAATTATCTTTTTCACATAATTCATAGGAAAATTTATAGGGAGAATGATATAGTCATATACATATGGAATAATCTAGAATAGAAAAGTTACCGCATGATATTGTATTTACAACAGCGACCAAATTCCAGATCGTTCTTCCTCATTCGCATGTTCCATTCAGTTTTCATTTGAAGGTAAAAAAATAATTCATCGCAGTGGGATGAAATAATGAAAAGGTGAATCACGATGAAATACAAGCAGCTAATAGAAAAAATGACATTAGAGGAGAAAGCTTCACTAATGTCAGGAGGGAATTTTTGGAATACGAAATCGATTGAGCGGTTAGACATTCCATCGATTATGTTAACGGATGGTCCGCATGGTTTGAGAAAGCAAGGTGGGAAAGCTGATCATATTGGTTTAAATAAAAGTTTACCTGCCACTTGTTTTCCGACAGCGGCAACTTTAGCTAATAGTTGGGATAAGAAATTAATTTATGATGTAGGCAGTCATATTGGAAAAGAGGCGGCTAGTGAAAACGTCAGTGTTCTTTTAGGTCCTGGCTTAAACATAAAGCGAAATCCTTTGTGTGGGCGTAATTTTGAATACTTTTCAGAAGATCCTTATTTAACTGGAGAACTAGCATCTGAAATGGTGAAGGGAATTCAATCTCAAGGAATTTCTGCATGTCCAAAACACTTTGCTGTAAATAGTCAAGAACATATGCGGATGACGATTGATGAAATTGTCGATGAACGCTCTTTAAGGGAAATTTATTTAGAGGCCTTTCGAAAAGTCGTGGAAAGTAGTGAGCCTAAAACAATCATGACTTCTTATAACAAAGTGAACGGTACTTACGCAAACGAAAATCAACATATAATGAACGATATCTTATATGACGAATGGAAATTTGATGGAGTAGCCGTTACTGACTGGGGAGGAAATAATGAGCGGGTAGCAGGGCTTAAAGCGGGAAATCAACTTGAAATGCCTTCTACAAATGGGATCACAGATGGAGAAATAGTCGAAGCGATTAAAACGAACCATTTACCAGAAGATGTTTTAGATGATGCTGTTAACCGAGTACTCGACTTGATTTTTTCAACAAAACAAGAAGGAGAAACTACAAATGTAGATTTTGATGAACAACATGAATTTGCGATAGACGCAGCGCAACGTTCCATTGTTATGCTAAAAAACGAGGATAAGATTTTGCCAATTGATTTATCTCGTAAAATAGCTATTATTGGAGATTTTGCGGAAATCCCTCGCTATCAAGGAGCTGGGAGTTCGCTAATTAACCCTGCGAAATTAACGAATGCTGTAGATGTATTGAACAAGACATCGTTGAATTTAGTAGGCTACGCGAAAGGATTCATAAGAAAAGGAGGAAGAAGCAATAAACTGCTTAATGAGGCCGTTTCTCTAGCTCATAAGGCGGATAAGATTCTTTTATTCTTAGGTTTAGACGAGAGTAGTGAAGCGGAAGGTATCGACAGAAAAGATTTGAAGCTTCCTGAAAATCAATTGACACTACTGAAAAAAATACAGAAAGTGAATCCTAATATAGTAGTGATATTATCGGGTGGTGGAGCAATAGAAATACCTTTTGAGCAACAAGTGAAGGGAATTCTCCATTCATATCTATCGGGTCAAGGGAGTGCAGAAGCAATCAAGAGCATATTACTAGGTGACTATAATCCTAGTGGAAAGTTAAGTGAAACCTTCCCATTAAAGTATGAGGATGTTTCATCTGCACCGTACTTTCCTGGTAAAGAAGCTACTTCAGAGCATCGGGAAGGAATTTTTGTTGGCTATCGCTATTTTGATACTGCTAATGTTCCTGTTTTATATCCCTTCGGCTATGGTTTGTCGTACACAAAGTTTGCTTATTCAGATATAGAGATAGATGACCTGGAAGTTAGTTTTACTCTTAAAAATATAGGCGAAGTTGCTGGTGAAGAAGTTGCCCAACTTTACATTAAGAAAAAAAATTCACAAATTTTTAGAGCTAAGCGAGAACTTAAAGGATTTGAAAAAATATACTTAGGACCTAATGAAACGAAAAAAGTGACGATTAATTTAGAAGAAAAAGACTTTGCATATTATCATACTGCTAATAAAGCGTGGGAAGTTGAACCTGGAGAATATGAGATTCAGGTGGGGAGTTCCATTGAAAATATTCACTTACAATCGCTAGTGAAAATGACGTCGGAAGAGCAACCTTTAGTTTACACAAAGGAAAAATACCCAAATTATTTCAACGGGAAAGTTCATGACGTTTCTGATCAAGAGTTCCACAACTTATTAGGCTATGAACCACCTTCTCCTTTTTGGGATAAACAGAAGGACTTAGGAATGAATGATACGATTGCTCAAGCAAAGTATAAGAATTGGGTAGGTAAGTTAGTTTATAATCTAGTAATGCTGAGCAAAAAAATATTAGAAAAGTTGAATAAACCTTTAGCAGCAAATAATGTTTTTATCGTATTAAATATGCCATTTAGACAGATTGAACGTTTTTCTGGAGGGAAATTAAGTCGACGAAAAATTGAGCGATTTTTAAAGTGGATTAATTAGTATGCCAGTCACTTCTCGAATATTCTTGTTTCACGTTTTAAAAGACTGAATTAATTTTTTGAGGTAGACATATAGTTACTGGAGTATTCGTGACCAATGAGATGAATAAAACGACAATGATTAAAGGCGCAATGGGCAGCCTTCCACTCATTGTCGTTTTATTTGTGTATTTGTTTGAAGAATTTCCTGGATGTTTTGATGTACTTTGATTATTGTGAAAAAACGATTCATCTTTCCTTTAGAGCGGTTGTAAATTAACAACTAACATTTGATTACAGATAAACTGACCTGAACGAAGATACTATTACAACAACAGAATGCCTTTTGTAACCCTTCTTACTCAAGAATCTATTGATCAAGTATTAAAAGTAGGAAGAGAAGAAACTCGGAAGTTGTGTAAGCGCCTTCTCTTTAATCTTTCACACCAAAAATTTCTTCTTTCTAAAATACTTTTGTGAAATAGCTTGACGCACTGATGTTAAATGGGTATAATTCAAAACGTAATAATTACGATTTAAAAAGGAGTGTATTTAGTATGGTAGTTTCACAGGTTAAAAAATTGAGTGTGTTAGCTCTTGCTATTTTTGTTACGGTGGGATGCGGAACGAATAATGAAGAAGAAGCGGAGGTAGAGAATAATAATTCCACCTCAAACGAAGCAGTTGAAAATACTGATGAGGAAGAAAATCAGTCACTAAATGAGTCAAATGAAGATAATCATGATCATGATAACAATGATCATAACCACGATCATGATAACGAGCATAACAACAACGACAACAACCATGATCATAACCACGATCATTCACATGACCATGATGATGAGACGTCACAAATTTATGACGGATACTTTGAAGATGATCAGATTGAAGACCGTCCATTATCTGATTGGGAAGGCGATTGGCAATCGGTATATCCTTACTTGTTAAGTGGTGACTTAGAGGAAGTATTTGTCGACAAAGCTGCAGAGAGTGAAGAAATGACTGCTGAGGAATACGAAGAGTATTACAAAGTGGGGTATGAAACAAACGTCGAGAGAATAGTGATTGAGGACGATACTTTTACTTTCTATGAAGATGGTGACGAATCTACTAGCGAATATACATATGACGGATATGAAATTCTTGAATATGAAAAAGGAAACAGAGGGGTAAGATTTATCTTTGAACGTACGGATGAATCCGAAGATATGCCAAAGTATATTCAATTCAGTGATCATTCTATATATCCTACAAAAGCACACCATTTCCACCTTTATTGGGGAGATGACCGTGATGAACTGCTAGAAGAAGTTACAAACTGGCCGACGTATTATCCTTCAAGCATGGATGCTGATGATATTGTGCATGAAATGATTGCTCATTAAACGAAAAATTATTCATAAAAGATTACTAATTTAATAGAAAAACAGCTAAACACCTTATTGTGCTCTTTATCTCTAAGTCCATACAATTGTATGAGCAGAGAGTATGCTGCATGAGAAGGTGTTTTTTCTTTACACTGGGGGCAGTATTTTAATTATAAAGATTGCTATAAATTAGATGTCAACTGGAGGTTGCGGTGCAGTGCAACTACAAGGAGCTTTACTTTTAGTATAAAATTGTTCAATAATTATTACTGTAAGAGAAAAAATATGAGGTGTTCATTATAAATGATATTTGCTGAGAAGTTAAAAAGTGAAAGATAAAAATTAGAATGGTCACAGGAGAAATTAGCAAAAGAACTATTTGTAAGTCGTCAAGCTGTTTCCAAATGGGAAAATGGTCAAAGTTATCCAAGCATTGAAATAATAATTAAACTCAGTGATTTATTTGGTGTGACAGTTGATGAAATGTTGAGAAGTGATGAAGATTTAACAGAAAAAGTGATTCAAGACAGCAAACAGTTATCACATCCAAAACTAAAATTTAAAATGTGAAATAAGCTAACTGGAAGTATTATTCTTCATTTTCGAAGGAGTGTGAGAAAATGAGTTCATTTGATTGGCATAAACAAGCTAAGAATCTTTGGGATGAAAAGACTGACTTTTGGAATCAAAGTAGTAAAGGAATGTGGGAAACTGGTAGTCGCAAGTCCATTGTTCCATTTATACAAAAGCACATCCCTAAAGGCAGGTTTATCGCAGATTTAGGTTGTGGTGATGGATATGGGTCCTATAAGTTAAATCAGGCGGGGTATCATGTGACGGGGATAGACTTATCTAAACAAATGATTGAAACGGCAAAAGCAGAAGCGAGAAATAAGCAGATAGAGTTTTTACAAGCTGATTTAACAGACCTCCCGTGTGAAAATGAAACCTTCTCCGGTTTAATGGCGATTAATTCGATCGAATGGACAGAACATCCGCTAAAAGCATTAGATGAGATGCGCCGAATATTAAAAAAAGATCACTTCTTGTGCTTAGGAATACTCGGGCCAACAGCAGCGCCAAGAGCGAACAGTTATAACCGACTTTACGGAGAATCCGTCATCTGCAATACGATGATGCCGTGGGAATTTGAACAATTAGCAGAAGAAAATGGGTGGGAGATTATTGATGGGGAAGCTGTCTACAAAAAAGGTGTCACCGAAGGCATGGCTTCCCACTTAGCAAAAGATTTGAAACAATCACTCACATTTATGTGGTTGGTTATGTTAAAGAAAGTTTAATGAACTCATGAATTAGCGTGAATTGTTTGCTGACAAGTCCCATGTGAGGGACTTGTCAGCATTATCTTAGTAATTTACTACTTTCATTTTATCAGAAGCGACCTTATATGCTTCAAGGAGTAAATCTACAAGATGAACGGCACGAACTTTGTCAGTTAATCCTTCTTTCTCTATGCCTAATTTCATTTGGAGTAAGCAACCGGGATTCGTAGTAACAATAGTTGTAGCTTCTGTAGCTTTAGTAGCTTTCATTTTTGAGTCAAGTATCTTCATTGACATTTCTGATTCTACTATATTATAAATTCCAGCTGATCCACAGCAACTGTCGGCATCCTTCATTTCATGATAGTTTGTGTTATTAATAGCCTTTATCAATAGTCGTGGTTCAGAGGATGTTTTCATGACATTTCGTAAATGACACGAATCTTGATAAGTGATAACTTGTTCTGGTAACTCCAGATGATTTTCTTTATGAAAATTTAATTCTACGAGAATACTTGATACATCTTTTAATTTAGTTGAAAAAGCTTTAGCACGCTCATTCCATTCAGGTTCGTCTCTTAGTAGATGGTCATAATCAATGAGGAAAGCGCCACACCCTCCAGCATTTGTAATAATATAATCGACGTTAAGCTCTTCAAATGCTAAGATGTTTCTCTTAGCAAGCTCTTTAGCTCCCTCTTTTTCACCACTGTGACCATGAAGAGCACCACAGCAAGCTTGAGTAGTAGGTATAACAATCTCGCATCCAGCTATTTGTAGAAGCTCCATCGTTGCATTGTTCGTTTCCATAAATACTGTATCCATCAGACAACCTGAGAAGAAAGCTACTCGCTTTTTAAGAGGGGATTTAGCCGAAAGAAACTCAGGACGATCTTTCATTTCCTTCTTACTTGGAACATTTGGAATTACTTTTTCCATTACGGTTAAACTGTTTGGTAATAATCCAAGCATGCCGCTTTTTTGTACAATTTTTTGTAGCCCAGAACGCTGGTAAATGTTAAGCATGCCCGTTAAAGATTGCATACGATTTTGATGCGGGAAAAGGCCCTGGAATACGGTTTTACGAATAGCTCGTATTGGTAAGGTGTGCTTTTTATTTTGATTGATAATATCTCGTGTTTCTTCAAGTAAGTGACCATAGTTTACACCAGGTGGACAAACAGGTTCACAGGCTCTGCATCCTAAACACATATTAAGGGACCGTTCAACATCTTCGTCAGGTTCAATTAATCCATCAGCGACAGCCTTCATCACAGCAATTCTTCCTCTAGGGGAATGAGATTCTTGATAACCTGATTCAATATAAGTTGGACATTTAGGTAAGCAAAAACCACATCGCATACAATTTAATAGATCGTCTTCGTCTAAACGTTCTTTGAATTGATCTTGAATGACTTGTCGTTCTTGTGCTGTTGTCATTTCGTCACCACCACCCGCTTTCTAGACTCTTTAGCAAATATCTTTCCAGGATTCATAATGTTATGTGGATCAAGCGAATTCTTAATCGCTTGCATGGCGGCTACACCAGCTGATCCAAGCTTTAATTCAAGGTAAGGCGCCTTCATAACCCCGACACCGTGCTCTCCTGTGATAGTTCCACCTAATTCAACTGCTCTTACAAAAATTTCTTCAAAGGCTTTTTCTACTCGTTCAATTTCATCATGATTTCGAACATCTGTTAAACAGGTGGGATGAAGGTTACCATCTCCTGCATGCCCGAAAGTGCAAATGTCTACATCATATTTCTGGGCAATCTCATTAATTGATTTCACCATTTTTGCAATTTCTGATCTGGGTACGGTGGCATCTTCAAGTATCGTTGTTGGCTTTATTTGCGCCAATGCTGAAAGGGCGGACCTTCTTGCTGTTTTTAAATTATCTGCTTCTTCTTCTGTGTCTGCGATTCTGACAGAAAACCCTTGTTCCTCCTTGCAAATCTTACGCATTTTATCCATATCTCGTTTTACAACTTCGATTGGACCATCTTGCTCAATAAGAAGTAGTGCCTCTACGTCTGTTGGTAAGCCTATTTTCGCATAGGATTCGACGACCTTCAGTGTAGGTTGATCTAAAAATTCTAGCGTAGTAGGAATAATTTTGTTCGCAATGATGCTTGAGACAGTTTTTGCAGCAGCTTCTAAATCGTGGAAATGAGCAACCATCGTCATTTTAGATTCTGGAATAGAAATGAGCTTAAACGTAGCTTCCGTAACTATCCCGATTGTCCCCTCGGAGCCAACAAATAAACTAGTTAAATCATAGCCAGCAACATCCTTTGCCAATTTACCACCTGTATGAATAATGTCTCCATTCGCTAAGACGACTTCTAAAGCTAGAACATAGTCACGAGTTACGCCATACTTGAGTCCTCTTAAGCCTCCTGAGTTTTCGCTGATATTTCCACCAATTGTTGATATTTTCATAGAGCTTGGATCAGGCGGATAAAATAGACCTTTTGCCTCAACCGCATGAATCATATCCAACGTAATAACACCAGGTTGAACCGTGACGGTTAAATTTTCTTCATCTATTTCTAAAATACCGTTCATATGTTTAAATAACAGGACAATGCCTCCTTCAGTAGGACATGTTCCTGCACATAGATTCGTTCCCGATCCTCGCGGTACGATTGGAATGCCATGTTGATTACAGAGTTTTACAACCTCAGAAACTTCTTGTTTGTTTCTCGGAGCAATAACTGCATCTGGCATCGCTTGGAACTGAGGTGTGGCATCATAGGAATAGACAAGTTTTCCTACGTTGGAGTCATCAAAATTTTCAAGACCAATGATATCGATCAATTTTTGTTTAATCTCATTTGTTAACAAGGCTTACATCCCCCTTCAACATTCCTAACATTAATTATAAGAAAGTTTAATTAAATATACTATGGTTAAACAGACAGAAATAAAGGGTTATCATTTCATTTTTTTAGTTAATCATCTAAAAATAATAAGGCGAGATAGAGCGTTGTCATGTCATGAAAACTGCGCGGGTTTAACTCGGTTAATTTTTCTATTTTTTTTAATCGATAGTGTAGTGTATTGATATGAATGGGAAGTGCTTTTGCGGTTTCCTTAAATGACTGATCATGGGCAATAAATGACTTAATTGTTTTCATTAAATCACTATCATCAAGTATTGAAGCAATTGTCCGGTGAACAAAATCTTTCCTTGTTTTTAATGATATATCTTGTAGACACATTTCTAATCGCAGATCTTCATCAAAAACGATCGATTGATTTCGCATTGCTACAGCTAGAGCACGCTCAGCATTTTCGAAAGACTGGTTTAGATGATGGGGGGAAACAGCTTGTCCGATGCCAAAGGAAAAACGTTGATTGTATTTGTCTTGTAAGTAGTTCTGTAACTGTTGGATAAATAATAGAAGACTTTGCTTAGTTTCTTTTTCTTTATATGCCCTTAAAAGTACAAATCGTTCATTACCCCATCTTACAAAGATGTCTTTACTATCATGTAGAATAGTTTTAATTACATCACTCCAAGCATCTCTTTGAAAAAAAGTATCGCTATTACGGACAAATCGTCCAATAATAACTTGCCGACGAACAGATAAATCAACCGCTAATAATTCGGCCTGATTAATAAAACTTGGTGACCACTCCTTTTGTTGAACCCAATCAAACACAAATGCTTCGAGCGCACGCGATTGTACTTCCAATTGCTCAGAATAGTAGCTCTCCTTAATTAGTAATTCGGTCATTTTTCTTACTAGTTCTCCGTATGATGAAATCTTTTCAGGGTCTCCAGTAATTCCCAAGATCGCAACGATTTGTTCTTGAAAAAAAATAGGGAGATTTATTCCCGCCCGAACACCTTTTAACGTCTCTTGATCTTCTTCCGTTATGATAATTTTACTACCTTTTTTATGGGAGATTAGTGCACCTTCATGAAAAGTATTGATACGTCTATTGTCAGTACTAGCTATAATGATGCCGTTATTATCGACAACGATCAAATCTTCGTCAAGAAGTTTTCTAACTTCTTGAATGACATTGTTTGCTAATGAGGCCCTAATCATTGATATCACTCCTATGTATTTTTTTCGTTTATAAATAAGTTCAATATAACTCATCTACTACATTACTTGTGAGTATAAACAGAGAAAGAGTAGGAAGCTTAATGGCTCTACTCATTTGTATTTTAGTCTAACCACAAGATAAATCCAACCTATTGATTTAGTAACTACGGAATTACATAAAGGAAACAATTTTCCGATCATGAATCTTATCAAATAAATGGCGCAAAACAAGAGCAGTATTCTGATTGTTCATTTTTGACTTGCAAGATAAATGTTAAAATATTCAGATTACTATTGACAGGTTATATTAGTCTCATATACTTGAATGCAAGGATTTAAGTGGAAAAAAATAGGTGGTTTAGAATAGTCAAACACGCCTTAATAGCGCATTTTTATTGCATGAAAAATATTATACTATTTGAAACGAATAACATCGAAGGTGATAAAGTGAGTGAGTATGATTCATTTATAAAGAAGGTCATTATATTTTTTCTTCTGTCCTTTTTTATTATTGTATCAGTCAATTTTTATGAAAAGATAGAGAACAAAAAAAGGTATGAAGATTTCATTATTCAACTCGATACAGAATTAAATAATGTGATAACTCGAATTGATCAAACACTTCATGAACATCATACAAGTTCACCAGAATCTGATAGCGTACATGTATATCTTTATCATACTGAAACGAGCTTTAATCGATTAGAAGTGCTGTTTTATTCAGCACACCACTTTTTGTCAGAAGACATTGAGCGTGTGAGTTATTTTTCTAGACAGCATTTCGGCACTTATGCAAAAGGTGGTAGTTTAACAGAAGAAGAGGAGCATTTAATACTTTTAAAAGAGCAACTTTCATATCTTCAGAGTATTTTATTTGAGGATCGTTCAAGCTTAAAAAAACTGATTTCGATAGATGAGTTAAATCGATTCCTAAATTATTCTTTGTGACCTGTCATCTAATGTGTTGGCCGTGGCATAATTAGAACAAGTACGTATATTTTTGCATAGAATCATGATCCTAGTGGCACTATATACGTAGTTGGTTAAATATGAAGCTAAAATTGTTCAAAAACTAAACGTAAAATGGAGGTTGATTGAATGGATGTAGAACGAGCGCAAGAAATTATGGATGCCGCTGAAATGGTGTCGGTTATGTATCAAGGTGACAAAGTTTATATAGAGCATGTTGATCGAACCGCTAACAAAGCTACGGTCCATTCCATGGATGACCCAGATACTAAACAAAGTGTCGCTGTGAATGAATTAATGGAACAGTAGGAATGAAACGATTTTAAAATGTATTTGAAAAAAATATGTAAGGCTCATTGCACCGCTTTTTGTGGTGCTTTTTGTATTGATGAGTTATTATCTGGCTCCTACAGTGTCCAGATTCTTACTCGTTCAAGCGACTCGACTAGCTTTTTTCGAGAGGTATTCATACAGATAGACTGATGATGGATACCTATTGTTTTACCTATTGTTAATATCTGCATCAAATTATAGATTCCAAATTCGCTATTCGTCCATTATACTAGAGAAGAAAAGTAGGCTATAATCACCTTCATAATAGCCAATTTATTGAAATTATTCGTGTAGAGATAAAGGGAGGAAGATTCATTGACTGCAAGAAATGAAACAATGATTGTTGACATCAATCGTTTAGACTATAAAGGTTCCGGATGGGCGGAAACGTGGCGTGAAAATGAATTAGGAAATGAAAAGAAGTTAAAACTTAATATTCCACAAACGTTGCCTGGAGAAAAAGTAAAGGTGACGGTGGATGAACCGGAACGTAAAAGAAGAAAAGCGCTAGCAGATGAAATTATAAAAGCTAGCCCAGAAAGAGTGGAAGCCCCATGCATTCACTTTGAAAAATGTGGCGGATGTGTCTGGCAACATTGGTCGTATGAGGGGCAGTTAAAATATAAGACAGATCATGTTCGACATATGATAGAGGAGCAAGGTTTTGATCCAACTCTCGTACACGACACGATTGGTATGGAGGAACCATGGCGTTATCGAAATAAGATGGAATTTACGTTTTCGTCAGACGGATCGCTTGGTCTACATGAGCAAGGTAATTTCCGTAGCATTATTCCATTAGAGACTTGCCTGATTGCTAGTGAAGCAATGGTAGAAGTTTCGTTGGCGGTATCAGAGTGGGTCAAAGACCATCAACTATCAGGTTACAACAAAGATTTACATGAAGGATTACTAAGACACTTGATGGTTCGGCAATCCTTTGCGACAGGTGAGATCATGCTTGCCCTATATGCAACAGAAGGACCAGAGCAATCTCTGCAAAAAGCAGCCGATGATTTAATTGCACGAATGGAGAAATTCTTTAACGTAAAGAGCTTACTTTGGCTTGAAAACACGGATTGGGCTGATCGGGCTCAGGCAGAGAAAATTCATCTCTTAGCGGGTCGAGATTTTATCTATGATGAAATGGCAGGTTACCGTTTTCGCCTTTGGTTTGATACATTTTTTCAAACGAACCCAGCTCAAGCTGAAAAATTAGTGGAACTGGCTTTGAAGTTAGCGCAACCAAGTTACTCAGAAAATATGATTGATTTATTCTGTGGAGTAGGGACGTTTTCACTTCCGTTTGCCAACAGTGTGAAAAAGCTTGCTGGTATAGAAATTGTCGAGAGTTCAATAGAATCAGCAAAGCGAAATGCAGAAGATAATGACATTACGAACACAACGTTTTTAGCAAAAGATGCAAGAAATGGTATTGATCAAATCTTAGAGAGCTTTGGCAAACCAGATCTTCTCATGCTGGATCCGCCTCGTTCAGGTGCTGGTGGAAAAGTGATGAGAAGAATAGGAAGAGCCCAACCAAACCGGATCGTCTATGTATCCTGTAATCCAACAACATTTGCGGAGGATATTAAAGAATTAGAAGACTTTGGCTATAGTTTAAAGGTTGTTCAACCGGTAGACTTATTCCCACATACCGTGCATGTCGAGCTTGTCTCAGTGATTGAGAAGAAGGTGTAATCTAATATTGAATAGCTAGTCTCCACCCAGTGTATGATGCATTGGAAGTGGGGGCTTCTTTCTGTTTTACAATGGTTTGCAAAAGGGTATAACCTAGTATACATACTAAGAGGAGTGAAACAAATGAACTTATCTTATCAGTTAGAATCCCCGCATGGAGAAGACGTCACACTTGAAAAACTTGTGGAAAATGAACAATCACTCGTCGTTTTTGTGCGCCACCTTGGTTGACCAATTTGCCGAGATTTTCTTACGCAGTTGCGTGAGCGCGAAGATGAAATTGTAAATAAAGGTGTGCAAATTATTGTGATTGCGCCTTCAAAAGGATCGTTTATCAACCAGTTCCTGGATGCTTTTGGACCGTTTCCATTTCCGATATATGGTGATCCAAAGCGTCAGGCATATCGAGGTATGGGGCACGAAACAATGCCGAAGTTGAAATTATTAGCGATGGCTTCTTTAGGAATTCTAACAGGGAAAGTGAAGGATTTCCTTCCAAAAGAAGCGAGTGAAAAATCATTCGTAAAAAAATCGATGAAAACACAGGATGTATATATTCAAGGAGGAACATGGTTGTTTGATGAAAATAGCAAGATTGTATGGAAGCATGTAGACAAGTCTCCAGACGACCATGCCACTATCGATGAGATTAAAGGTAAATTGGAGAAACTTCCGAAAGCTTAACGAAAGGAATCGGCTTTGTCGTTCTTCCACTAAAGCTTCTTTAGTGGAAGAATATTAAGAAATGTCTTGTTCATCCAATGGCCTGGTCTTTCTAAATAACTTGGTATTTTAGTATAAACATCTCCAACTGCTGAATTGATTTGTGACTGAGTTAGAAAGAGAACGTCAGTTAAGTCAGCACCACTTAAATTTGCGTCTCTAAGGTCAGCCCCAATAAAATCAGCTCTCCTCAAATCACTTTGGCTTAAATTTGATGCTATCATTAGTTTCCCACGGAAATCTTCGTTTTGCAGATTTAATCCCTTTAAATTTGCTCCTATATAGTCTGATTTTTTCTTTAACCGGTTTTTTTGATCTTTTTTATCGTTGTTGGCTCTATAAATCTTACTAGACTCTATTAATAAAGCGTTGACCTTGCTTCTGTGTGCCACAATATCAATTTTTAAAATCTCTTCTGGCTTTTTTATCGTTAGTTCAACCGTTTCGTCGTAAACTTTTTGCAGACTATTTTGTAACGATTTTGTTTCCTTTAATGTAAGAGTTTGCTGGAGGTACCAGAGCATTTCGTGTAATTGTTGAACAACAGGAAATACATTAAACATTTCTTTTGCTTGTTCAGCATCTTCATGCCAGTCTTTGCTATTATAAATTGATTGTGAAACATGCTGACCAGCACCGAAACACTCATAAGAAAGACAACCACGAAAGCCATTCTCCCTCAACTGATCGTGTATACCACATAAGTTATTTGAACATAAATTTCGGCAAGGAACCCCACTGTCTTTGTTAAAAGGGAAATCAACTGATTTTCCAAAAGGTAACGCTATACAACATAATCCAAAGCAATTTGTACAGTCCGATTTTAAATTACTATACATTTCTCAAACACTTCCTATTAATCCCTATATATTTTTAAAAATTCTTATTCAATAGCGATCAGTAAATAATTTTCCAACAGTCCAACACAATCACACTGGCGAGTAGAAGAAATCGCCATTTAATGATACCATAAAATAGTAATTAAATCCCATTTATATGTCATTAAACTTATAGGAAAAAAACAATGTTATCGATTTAATATTTACCGTTTTGTCATATTGAACAAACTCATCGTTCGTTAAAAAAGGATAAAATAATGTAATGTAGAATTATATATTTAATAAACAAGTGTCTTTGTTGGTTTAAATCAAAAACTAAGGGGTCAATCTAATGAATAATATTTTTGAGGGTTTGTATACAGATCAAATATTAAAACGTATCGGAAACTTAAGCGTAAATTCACAAGCGAAATGGGGAAAAATGGATGTCTCCCAAATGTTAGCTCATTGCTCATCTTTCCAAGATATCGCTATGGGTTATTCTCTTCCCCAAAGAGGTTGGTTAGGGTTATTAGTAGGTAGATTTGCCAAACCTATTTTTTATAATGACAAGCCTTTAGCACATAATATGTCCACTATTTCAACTATTTTAATTACAGATAAAAGAGATTTTGACATAGAAAGAGAAAAACTAAAACAAAAAATTATAACTTTTCAAAAGAATGGACCAGAGAATTGTACACGTCATCCACATCCTTTTTTCGGAAAACTAATTCCCGAACAATGGGGCAAAGGAATCTACAAGCATCTTGACCATCATTTAAAACAGTTTGGAGTTTAGCACTAGGGAAAGAAGTCGTGAAAGGCATGAAGAAAATACTCTTCATGCTTTCTTCAGGATGTGATTATATTTTTGCCAATAGAAATCCACTTAATGTAGAATGATTTGGTACCCATGTCAAGTTTCAAGTATTAAAAACCATACAATAGCAATGAAATGAAGCCACCATTCATTTCATTGTTTTTTTATAAAGGAGGATTTTAATGAATATTAGAACAAATAGATTATTGGTACGTGAGTTTCAAGTTGATGATTGGGAGGCTGTATTTGAATACACGTCAAATCAAGACGTTATGAAGTATATCCCCGACGGCGTTCATACAAGAGAGGAAGCGAAAAAATTTGTAAACAAAAATAGAGATGGGCATGCTGAAAATTTTCCTGTTATAGAAGCAGAGAGTAATACTTTAATAGGGCATATGGTCTTCCATAAATATTTTGGGAATCATACATATGAAATTGGGTGGGTATTTAATCCATCATATCAAGCGAGAGGTTATGCTACCGAAGCAGCCAAGGGAGTCTTGGATTATGGTTTTAATAAACTGGACTTACATAGGATTATCGCTACGTGTCAACCTGAAAATACACCGTCATATCGAGTAATGGAGAAAGCTGGAATGAGAAGAGAAGGATTCTTTAAGAAGTGTATTCCCAATGGCGATGATTGGTGGGATGAGTATTATTACTCGATTTTGAAAGAAGAATGGAAATAGAATTTTTTAATAATATGTTTTGGAAATGCTTTATAGTAAGGTAAAACTTCAATTGAATGGACTAAATTTATAATTTCCATACCAAAAAATAGAACTCATAATATGAAGTTCTATGTGAGAAACCAAAGATGGTTCCATTTTAATTAATGATTACTTGGATTCTTTAATTGCGATTTACTTCCACGTTTGGAGTTGTATTCATTTCCTTTATTGTTATTGCCAGTAGCTACCTCTTCACCAAATTCTGTGCCTAACTTCCCACCTCTTTCTGGTGAACTTTGATTTTTACTTCCTTGATTATTACGCTTAGTCAATACTTACACCTCCTTTTTTACATGTATTATTATCATTCCAAGCGTTGCTTTTTTCATTACAAAATTCCTAGAATAATTATTCAGATAAATTTTTTATTTTAACCATAGAGTCTATTTAAGTTAGTGTTGTTGAAAATTTTGAGAAGTATTCCACTTTAATAGTTATCATTTATTTAAGAAGAGATTCTCTTTTTTATCCAATTAAAAGGAAATGAGTGTTAAGATTAAAATAGAGAAAGTACTTTTCGTCTTCATAAAAAGGGGGTGGGTTCGACTATGAGTCTACTTATTAGTAGTATTCTTTATCTTTTTATTCTATTTGGTATTTCAACAGTATTTTTCGTTTTATTGATTTTCACTTTTCCAACGAATGAACCTGTTATCGTTTATCTTTTAACGTTAATAATTTCTCATCTAATGATAAATAATTTAACAAGCGTAGATAAGGGAACAAATTGGCTAGATTCGAAATAATATCGTTTATATATACATAAACAGTTTTCTAATTCTAAGTAGAGTAATCATACAAAAAATGTGGCATGTAACGGCAATGCTAAAAAGGGTTCTGTTAATTCCAAGAAGAATTAGAGTGATAATTGCTTGGGGATCGATATTCTTATTCTTGTATTTAGGTTTTAAATACTTTTAAATCATTCATGTAACTGTTGAAAGGAGAATTCTCAATGAATGCTGCATTATATGCAATAATAGCAGGTATTCTAACCATTATGGTAGTGTCAATAAGTTTGTGTAATTTATTTAGGGTATCGCTCAGCACTAGGAGCGGGAGGTTCAGGTAGCCCCTCTTAGTCTTCTGTTCCATAACGTTTTTTGAATAGCTCTTGTAAAACCGGCTGAGCCGTGCTGAAACCTCTTAATTTCCGCTGGGCCCATCTCTCGTTGTATTCAACGGATTGAAGGTAAACGATCTTTTCTGCAGCTTTCTCTGTCGGCAAACTGTTCATTGTCTTGGTTCGCTTCTTAATCTCTTTCATCGTTCGTTCGATGATGTTCGTGGTATAAATCATCGGCTGAATCGATGAGGGATACTGAAGAAAAGTCAGAAGAATATCAAGGTCACGTTCCCATGATTGAACGACTTTCGGGTATTTCTTTGCCCAGTTTTCTTTGAAGGCTTGAAAACACTTGTCAGCTTCCCCTCTCGTGTTTGCCTGGTAGATTGGTTTAAGGTCTTCCGCCATGGCCGATTGATCCTTTTTACGTGCGACATGAAGGGCATTTCGAACTTTATGCACGACGCAGCGTTGGACATCCGCTTTTGGATAAACAGCTTTCATGGCATCTTCTAAACCAGGTAATCCGTCAAAGATCCCGAGGAGAATCTCTTTTGCGCCTCTTTCATAGAGATCTAGGAGGATTTCCTTCCAACCAAGCGCGCTTTCTTTCCCACCGACATAGAATCCAAGGATTTCTCGGTAGCCTTCTTCGGTCACACCAACAACGACATAAACGACTTCGTTGGCGACATCCTCTCGTCGTAGCTTGAGATACGTTCCGTCTAAATAGACGACGGAATAACGCTTTTGAAGCTCCCGTTGTTGCCATGATTCGATATCTTCTGCCACGACGTCAGTGATGTTACTGATCGTCGCTGGCGAATAGGTATGACCTAAGATACGATCAAGGAAGTGGCTGATTTCTCGCGTGCTCATGCCTTTTTGATACATTTGAATGATCGTTTCTCCCAACCATGCTTGATGGCGTTCATAAGGCTGGAACATCTCCGTTTGGAAAGCATTATCACGATCACGTGGGACATGTAAAGGATCGATTCGACCATACTTCGTGTCCAACTGGCGCTTGTAATAACCATTCTTTGCATTTTTTAACTCCGCATGTTCGTGATCAAAGAAGTTTGTCATTTCTTCTTTCATGATGACTTCTAGTTTTTCTTTGACGAAGTCACGCACCATATTATCTAGTTGATTTTCTAGTGTTTCTTGTCCTATACTAGTATTCATAGGTAGGGCATCTCCTCTCAGTTGATTTCGTCGTTAACAATGAGGATACCCTACCTCTTTTTCGTCTTAAACATCTTTCTTACACAAACTATTGTACGTCATCACCATTATTGTTACTGGAAATTTAGCTTTATTGATAACGAATGTCTTATTAGGTTTAATTGCTGGTAAACTTATGGAGAAATAGTTATCGTGTTTTCTGAAATTATTAAACAAACTCTTTTTAAATCCTTCAAGTAATTGGTGAGAGTTAATATTATAAGCTAAGGATTTTTGGATAACAAAAGGGTATATAGTACCTTAGATGTGCACATCTACGACATCTGGGAAGGAGAATCTTTAATGAAGAATAATGCGAATGCGTTATCCTATGCAATAATAGCAGGTATTCTAACCATTATAGTTTCTGAAAACCTAACTTTATTAATCACGAATGTTTTATTAGGTTTAATTGCAGGAAAACTAATGGAGAAATAGTTATCATCATGAGTCAATTTCATAATTCAGAGCCCTTGTGGCCCAAGAGATTTAAGAAACAAAAAAAGGAGTACCTCCCCAACTGTCGAATTTAGTAAGTAGCGAACAAACTAATTTGACTGGAGGGAAGACTCCTATGTCCATTTTACGACAAGAGAGCCTACTAAGTATAGATGTTTTATACGATTTAGAACCTACCCAACGTTACGATGAGTTATTTTCAACACTGACCACCGGTCCTATTGTACTCATGGTGCTCAAAAAATCACGTTTGGGTCGCCCTGTAAAGCTGAATTATCCAGCGATGATCCAATCGTTGATCATTCGTTATGTGGAAAGAATTAGTGAAGTAAAACTCTTAGTTAAACGCCTGAAAGATGACATTCAGTTTAAAAGAGATTGCGGATTTGGTGTGGCAGACGCAATTCCTTCGGAAGCTTCTTACTCCCGCATGGTAAGTGAGATTAAAGCTTCTTCTGTACTGAAAGATATCAACCATCAACTCGTCCATGAAGCTATAGATGATGGGTATATTTCGGACTTCAATGTGGCCATTGATGCGACACATATCGAAGCGAAAGATAAAGCCCCTTCCAAAGAAAAGAAAGATGATACACCGAAACCCGAGCCGAAAAAACGCGGCCGTAAAAACAAGGAAGAACAATCGGCATGGCTCAAAGAAAAAGAAGAATTTGAAGCTTCTCTTCCGGTTTATAAAAAGAAAATCGAAGATCAATTGGACATACCTTTTGACAACCTTGAAGATGAGATCCCTCTCGGTCCAGAATGGGGCATCAAAAAGAACAGTGACGGTAAAAATGTTTTTTGGTATGGCTTCAAGGGTCATATCGCCGTTGAAACAAAGAGTCAATTTATTCTCGAATCTCTCATGTCTAGCGGTAACTTAAATGATGGTAAAGCTGCGATTCCGTTATTAAAGGGCATTCAAACGCATTTTCCTCATTTTCAGATGAAACACGTGACGATGGATGCTGGCTATGATTATCCAGCTATCTATGAACAGGTTCATCGGATGAAAGGCTATTCGATTATAGCTTATAATAAGCGGAATGAACCGGAGCCACTTGGCTTTGATAAACACTTTGCCCCAACCTGTGTGAGAGAACATTCTTACCGATATGACAGCTTTGATAAGAAGTACCAAACATTAAAATTTACCCAACCAAAAGAATGTGGAGAGTGTCCACTCGCTCATGACTCGCTATGTCAAAAGGTCTTTAAGATAAAAATGGATACAGACTTGCGGAAATATAGTGCTCCAGCAAGAGGTACTGAATCATGGAAGACGATCTATAAAGAACGAAGTTCCTCTGAACGAGTGATTGCGTATCTAAAAGAACAATTTCAACTAAACAATATACGATACCGAACAGGAGAAAGAGCGAAAGTTCATTTTGACTTTACTACACTTGTTTACAATGCCATGAAACTCGCAGGATTACGACTGAAAACAAAGTGAAGCCAAGGACAGAAAGCTGCTTAAAGGTATACAAAATTTTTGATCGTTGATGTTGAAAATCTGTGAGACGCCTGCAGGAAAAGCAATAGCTGAAGATCCATCGGGGCGGTTTCCCCCGATTAGCTGAAGCATTGCCTGCGGCAAGCGAGCAAGTTTTCAACTATCAACACTAGCTTTTAAAGTGACGATTTTTTAAAAGAGTACTTTTGATATTCTGCGCTTCTGACTTTATTCAGAAAATGCATTATGAAATTGACTCATCATGTATAAAAATAATTAAACAAACTCTTGTTCCCTGTCACATACTGCAAGTTTACCTGTTAAAATATAATTAATAGGTAAACGACAGTATGTGTTTTTTGCTTTTATTGAGTCGTAGTACGGAAGATATTCTCATGTACATACGCTAGCAAAGTTTTTACAATGAGGGGATGTAGTTAAGAGAAACGTAACCTTATATTTCATGAATTAACAAGATAAATAGATACATATAAAAGAGGGGGACATTTGAATGAAATTTTTTCATACAGCGGACTGGCACTTGGGTAAGCTCGTGCAAGGGGTGTACATGACAGAGGATCAAGACCATATCTTGCAGCAATTTATTGAAGCGATTGAGACAGAGAAACCGGATGCGATTGTGATTGCTGGGGATTTATACGATCGTGCAGTTCCACCAACAGATGCGGTGTCACTACTTAATCGTGTGCTAGAGAAAATAGCTATTGATTTAAACACACCGCTCTTGGCGATTTCGGGAAATCATGATAGCCCAAGTCGGTTGCATTTCGGCCGGCAAATGATGAAGCAATCAGGCTTCCATATTACGGGGGAATTGGCGCTTCCATTTCAACCAGTCGTCTTAGATGACGAATTTGGAGAGGTACATTTTCATTTAGTTCCTTACACTGATCCAAGCCAAGTTCGGGTTGCACTTGAGGACGAAACGGTTAAAACGCATGATGAGGCGTTGAAGGCGATTGCGGCAAAGATTGAAGAAACGAAAGACAACCATGCTCGTCACGTTTTTGTTGGACATGCCTTTCTTACTTCTCATGGCGAGGAAAAAGAGAATACGAGTACATCGGAGCGACAACTATCGATCGGTGGTGCGGATCATGCGAGTGCGAAACATTTGCAAGGCTTTGACTATGTCGCACTTGGGCATTTACACCAAGCACATCATGTTGGGAATCAATCCGTTCAATATTCTGGTTCGCCATTGAAATATTCAGTGTCGGAGGAAAAGCATCAGAAAGGATTTCTTGTTGTTGAGCTTGATAAAGAAGGTCAGGTGACTGTTGAGAAGCGTAAGTTAACGCCTCGGCGTGACATGTATACGGTCGAAGGCTATATCGCAGACATCGAAAAGCACGACGTGTGTGAAGACTATGTTTTTGTAAAATTGCTTGACGAAACGGTCGTCTTATCTGCGATGGAGCGAATTCGTTCTGTATATCCAAATGCAATGCATGTCGAACGAGAAATGAGTTCGCTCTTGTTAACAGATTCCCCGAGAGTCGAAAAAGATCGTACGAAAATGGATGATTTCTCGTTGTTTCAATCGTTCTATGAGGAAGTGAAGGGGACGGAAGTAACGGAAGAGACCGAACATTTATTTAAAGATGCGCTACAACTATTGTCTAACAAAGAAGGTGAGCGGAAATGAAGCCATTAAAAATCAAAATAACCGCATTCGGTCCATATAAAAATGAAGAAGTGATCGATTTTAGCGAATTAAATGATCATAAACTATTTGTCATTTCCGGAAAAACTGGTGCTGGTAAGACGGCGATTTTCGACGCGATTTGTTTTGCATTATACGGTGATGCAAGTGGGGAAGATCGTAATGATATTCGGACGCTACGTAGTGATTTTGCTGACGACGATTTGCATACATCGGTAGCGTTTGAATTTGAGTTGAAATCTCGCGTTTACCGGGTTTTTCGCCAGTTATCTCATGTTAAACAGGGCAACAAAAGTGGCACGGGGGAAAAATATGAATTTTATGAAACGACCGATGGAAAAGAAATTCCGCTAACCGATCGTTTCATCGTTTCGCAGGTAAATGATAAAATTCAAGCAATTATCGGGTTAACGAAGGAACAGTTTAGCCAAATTGTCATGCTTCCGCAAGGGGAGTTTCGTAAATTGCTAACTTCTGAGACGGAAAACAAAGAAGAAATTTTACGGCGAATCTTCAAGACGGGCTTTTATAAAAGTGTTGTAGACCATTTAAACGAAAAGCGAAGAGAAGCACAAAAGCGTTACGAAGGCCAAGTGCAGACGAGAAATATCCATATGGAGAATATAAAAGCTGCACTACCTTACAGAGAAGAATCCGAGTTATTTGACTTGCTGGAGAAGGAACACTTTAATACCCACCAAGTGATCGTTGCTCTTGATAAAGAAATATCTTTTTACGAACAAAGTATGAAGGAAAAGGGTGAGATTTTTCAAAAGAAAGAGGAGAGTTGGAAGGAGTATTCGGAGCGGTTTCTGCGAGCGCAAGGGATTAATAAGCGTATCGAGTTATTGGATGAGAAGAATCGTGAGAGAGCGATGTTTGATGAGCAGAAGGAGCAGGTTGGTGCGAAGGAGCGTCAGTTAGGGCTTGCTGAAAAGGCGAGTCAGCTTGAGGTGTATGAGAATTTAGCGATTGATATTCGTGCTGAATTTGATGAGAAAAGGAATCGTGTGACGAGGGCTAAAACGAGTTATGGTGATGCGGTGCAAGCGCAACAGGCGGCGCAAACGAGGCATGATGATGAAGAGAAGAAGGCGGATGTTCGGGAAATTACTACGAAAGAATTGGACCGTATTGAAGCGTTCTTGCCAACGGTTACGGAGCTTGAGGGTAGGAAAAAGAAGATTCAATCGTTGGCGATTGAGGGAGAGACGTTAAATAAAAAGGTTGCTACGCTTGATAAAGAAGTCATAGAGGCGAAAGATGAAAAAACTCGGCTTTCGGAGCGGTTGAAACCGTTGGAGGAAAGTGTTCGTTCTCTGCCAGATCAAACGGAGAAACAAGCGGAACTCCGGACGGAAGCGGTTGTTTTGCAAGACTACTTAAAGCATTTAGCTGCAATGAAAAAGGCGCAGGAAGAAGCTAGTAAGCATAAAGCTGTTTATGAAAAAATAGAGCAAGAGTTTGAAAGTCTAGAAGCGCGTTGGCTTGGGGGGCAGGCAAGTATTCTTGCAGCGGAACATTTGCATCATGGCGAGGCTTGTCCTGTATGTGGTAGCGAAGACCATCCGGCAAAAGCGGTCTTGACGGACGATATTCCTACGAAGGAAGAGTTGGATGCGAAGCGGCATGAGAAAAAACAGGTAGAGTCTGCGTTTTCGGCGGCGCAAGCAAAGGCAAATGCGTCGCAAGAACAGGTGGAGGCGAAGAAACGAGAAGTGATCGATTATCGCTATGATCCTGATCAGGCTGAGGAAGAGTTCGAGGTAATTTCAGAGAAAGGGATTGCTTTGGGCGAGGTGATTAAACAACTGAAACAGGATCAGCGAACGGTTGATGAGTTAAAGAAAGCATATAGTAAGGTCGAAGAGAGATTAGAAGTGAAAACGAAGGAGCAATCGGACTTTGGCAAACAGCTAACGGAAATGCGATCTGATTACAAAACGGAGAAGTCACTCTATGACCAGAGTATTGCTAATATCCCGGAAGAGTTGCGCTCGCTTGAGCAGTTGAAAATACGGATTCAGGAAACGGAAGCGAAGAAACGCAAGCTTGATGACCTGTGGAAGCATGTACAAAAGGTTTTTCAACAAGCAAATGAGCAATTATTGACGGCGAAATCGAACTTGGAGCATGCTGAAAAGCAAGTGAAAGAGGTCGAGATTAAGCGAAAGAAAGTGCAAAAAGACTATCTTGAGGCACTGGAGAAAGCCGGATTTGAGACAGAAGAGACGTATAAGCAGGCGAAGCTACCAGCAGAGAGCCGTGATGCTTTGAAAGTCGAAATTGATGAGTATCATGCAGCAGTTAAAACGGTGACGGTGCAAATTGCGGATTTACAAGAAGAATTAAAGGACAAGGAACGAACGAATTTAGAGAGTTTACAAGAAACGTTAAATAAACTGAAGCAAGAAGTGGAAGAGACAAGGGCGGCCTACCAACTAGCAAAAAGCAGCTTGGAAACAGCGGGAGATGGCAAGGAGAAAATTGTTGCTGCTGACAAACAACTGGCTGACTATGAAACAGAGTTCCAGCTTGTGAAGGATCTATATGATGTCGTGCGCGGAGAAAATACGAAAAAGGTTAGCTTTGAGCGGTATTTGCAGATTGAATTTCTCGAGCAGATTATTCATGCTGCGAATGAACGTCTGAAGAGCTTGTCTAACGGGCAATACTATCTCGTTCGCAGTGATCGTCTCGAGAAACGAGGTAGGCAGAGTGGGCTTGGACTGGATGTGCTTGATAACTATACTGGACAAATGCGTGATGTTAAAACGTTATCGGGTGGAGAGAAATTTAATGCTTCATTATGTTTGGCGCTCGGGATGGCGGATGTGATTCAAGCGTATGAGGGAGGCATTTCGATCGAAACGATGTTTATTGATGAGGGCTTTGGTTCGCTTGATGAAGAGTCGCTGCAAAAAGCGATCGATACACTCGTTGATCTTCAGCAGTCTGGTCGAATGATCGGGGTAATTTCGCACGTGCAGGAAATGAAGCAGGTGATCCCAGCGACGCTAGAAGTGAGGAAGTCGAAAGAAGGGCACAGTGAGACGAAGTTTGTGTTGAGGTAAATAAAACTTCAATGACTCCACTTTGTCATTTCTTCCTATTGGTAGATCTCTCTATACTCGACAGCGAAAGGTGAAAGTGATCGAAGTTTCGTTTTATTGTATATAGCTTCAAAAAGTAGGGATGCCTCTATTTCAGTGAAATAGAGGCAGTTCAATTAATCAGTGTTTAGTTTGGAATACATGTTAAGATCAATAAATTTCCCATGGATTTTTTCAGCCTGTCTTAGTGTCCCTTCAAATGTGAAATTTAGTTTTCTTAGGACCTTTATTGAATTTATATTCCCAGGCTCTATTTTCGCTTCGATTCTATTCATCTCTATTGTTTCAAATCCATAGTTAAGGAGACTAGAGATAGCTTCTGGTGCATAGCCTTTCCCCCATGATTGTTTGGCAATATCGTATCCAATTTCTGCTTTAGCATTTTCAAAATCGAAATAATTAAAGCCACAAGATCCGATAATTTCATTAGATGTTAATTCAATGATTGAAAAACGTATCGCTTTATTTTCTTTAGAGAGTGCATTAATGTAATGAATCATTTCAGTTGCCTGACCTTCATTACTAAAATTAGATATGTTCATGAACTTCGTAATATCAGGATCAGACCATATTTTGAATAAACTAGCAGAATCAGCGGGTACCATTTTTCTTAAATACAATCTTTCTGTAAATAAACTTGTAATCAATAATTCTCCCTCCATTATAGTTTTATATTGGGATAAAATATTGATATCTGCGCATGATTCATTCCCTTCAATTTCCAGATTTAGGTTAATTGTATCGCATCCAGAAAAATGAGTAAATAACTAAAGGGAAGATTCTCTCATTTCTACCTAGTTTTTAAGACCCTCATCTTCGTCGCTTCTGAATTCTAGGATGTCTCCAGGTTGACAATCCAGAGACTTACAAATAGCTTCTAACGTTGATAGTCGAATCGCTTTTGCCTTTCCATTTTTCAAAATAGAAAGGTTTGCCATTGTTATGCCAACACTTTCAGATAGTTTCGTTACACTCATTTTTCTTTTCGCTAACATGACATCAATATTGATGATAATAGCCATTATTTTTCACCTCATACTGTTAAATCATTTTCTGATTTAATAGTTATCGCATTCTCTAACAATCGCTGGAGAACCGCCGTAAAGACTGCAATCACAACAGAAGCAAAAGTAATTGTCATTCCTATAATTGCTATTCCAGGGTGGAGAGCATTTTGTAAAAGAAGAAATAAACTACCTAAGACATATAAGATACTAATTACAATCGCGCAGTATTTTATATTCATTAAGCCCTTTACAGACAATTCCGAAAATGTAGCGTTATTTTTTATGCAGTCCAAAAGTTTTAAAGCCTGATACAAAGCAAAGAAAAACGGGATGGAGGTTACATATAAACCAATTAAGACGGGATATTGCAAATAAGCAAACTCTGGTGCTGCTTCAGTCGAAACACTTGCGATCCAAGGCAACCAAAATATACACAAGGAAAGTATCGTGATTCCAATTAAAATAACTGCAATTTTCAAAAACAATGTAGATCCAGGTTTCATTAAAATCACCTCACTTATTTATTTAATTTAAATTATACATTAAATTTATCGTTTCACAATAAAAAAACATCCTTTATCAGTAAAAATGTTTTCGTAGCACTCGGAAGATTACTTCTTCGGTAGAGATATTCACCTGTAGAACAAGGATCGAGTGTCACTATGAAAAGCGGCAATTTTGTACTTCATTGTGAGAAGAATCTTCGCATGAATGTCTCAGTTAGTCTGTCTGTGAATTCTATTTCAATTTTACTAGTTAAGAAATATCTAAGATTTTTTATCAAGTTCTTATTTTTTGAATTTTATGTTAAATTAAATATTGTGTGATATAATTTAAGGGAATTAGCGAAGAGGCTAGCTATTTGGCTCTACCTAATGAATATTAGTTAGTTGAAGGTGAAAATGTGATTAAATATAAATGTGAGAAAACATCTTCTTTATTTTTAAAAAAATGCATATACTGAAGGAGGTTTAATTCCTACTTTTTCTGTGATTTTTTCATTGTCACTTTCTTGTATCCTTTTTCTGCGTAAATCATTTTTTATGAACGTATTGACTGTTTCATTTTAGACTTAGTATTTTAGAAGTTGATAAGGTTGATAGTAGTTGCTGCTTTTAAACAATAAGCTCAGCATTGTTGATCTGTAGCTGAATAGTATTTAATGAAATAATTATGTCATTAGCTCAAAATAATAAGAATATGTCGGTCTAAAAGGGTCAATTAACTGTGAACCTTTGTTTTTTGATTCGATAAGTTGTTGTTTATTATGAGCCAAAGAGATGCTTATTTCAATGATAATAGAACCAAAAATAAAGATAAAGGCAAACTAATCGAAAGTTTAGGACGCAAAGCCACAGGTCTAAGGTTGAATGACTATGATTGCTGTGGTTGCCTCAATAACAGGGGGATAAATGATGCTAAGCTCTATTAATGATTCAGTTGAAAAACTAGATAATGAGTGGGTTGAACTGATCCAAAAGGCATATGATATGGGAATTCCTATAGAGAAAATTCGGGAATTCTTATCAAAAAAGGCGGTATAGCTAGTTTTGTTTTATTATTGTTGTAAGCGTTATAAATGACTGAAAATTTAAAATAATTAAGTTGATATTTTTCATTATAATGAAACACTCTCTAGGTGATATTTATTTTGAAATTGATGGAGAGATATAGTATTCTAATGTCTGGTCCACCAGTCTGTTAATATTTAGCGGATTGGGGATCAGGCATTTTATTTAGACGAAAGGTCTAACGATGCTATCTTGCTGGTAAAAATTCTTATCAAGTATATATATGAAATGAGACTTTCTCAAAATTATCATTGGAGATAGTCTTTTTTATTTTCGGGTTACTAGGAAACTTTTCCGGAAAGCAAACTTGATTTGCAAAGATAATGTAGAAGATTAGGCATCTTGTGCTGTATGAAAGAAAGAGCGAAAAAGATACAACAGAAGAAGCGCCGTATTATGCATGATAAATGAATACCGACTTAACATAAAAGCAAAATACTTGCATAAACAAGTATTTTGCCTGTACGATAGTAAAAGTGATTAAGGAGATGGTCCAGTGTCTGAATATAGGTTAGAAGATTCGCTAGGTTTTCTTGTTGCTAATGCTGGTCGATCTCTATCAACTAGTGTGCAACGAGTATTTTCCGAACATGGGTTCAATGTAACTACCGAACATTGGACGATATTAGTTCAGTTATGGAATCAAGATGGGCTTAGCCAACTTGAACTTGCAGAACGAACAGGCAAAGATCAAGCGAGTGTGTCCCGACTTATTCAAAATATGTTAAATCGAGAACTTATTTATAGAAGGAAAGATCCTGTTGATGCGCGTTGTAAAAGAATTTACTTAACGGAGATAGGAAAAGAACAACAAGAGAAACTAATGGAGCTTGTTACTATAACATTAATTAAGGCGACAGAAGGAATTGCGGAAGAAGATGTTGCTACAACAAAGCGTGTTCTTAAAAAAATTGCATCCAAAAATGTAACAACGAGTTGGATTTATGAAGAAACAGGTAGAAAGTTGGGGTTAGATGAATAAAATTCTATTAAAAATGGCGATTCTTTCTGTTTCGCTATTAACTGTAATGGCGGGAGCCGCAATATCTCCTGCACTTGGTGACATTGCCCTTGCTTTTCCGGATGTAAGTGAAACATCAATAAAATTAATATTAACGATACCTTCTGTGATGATAATTCCTTTCATATTTGTTTCTAGTCATTTAACAAGACGCTTTTCAAAGAAACATATTCTCTTTGTCGGAATGTTATTTTACTTAATTGGTGGATTAGGAGGGGGCTTGGTATCAAGTATAGAACTTCTGCTACTCTGTCGCGCATTATTAGGAGTAGGTGTTGGATTGCTGATGCCAATATCGACGGCACTTGTCGCTGATTTTTTTGATGGAGAAGAGAGAACTGCAACTATGGGGCAAGTAAGTGCTGCTAATAATCTAGGTGGCGTTGTACTGTTTCTAATGTCAGGTTTTTTAGCTGCGGTGAGTTGGAGGATGGCATTCAGCGTTTATAGTCTAGTTATTGTTGCAGCAATTGTTGTGTTATTATATTTACCGACTACGAGGCCTGAGAAGAAAGTGCCAGGTATGACGGTCGCACCATTACCCAAAAAACTATACGCTTATGGAGCTGCGATGTTCTTTATCGTTCTAGCATTTTATTCGGTTCCTACGAACATGGCTTTATATATCCAAGAAGAAGGAATTGGCAACTCACAAAGTTCAGGAGCTGTTATATCGATAGCAACAGCAGCAGGATTTTTTGCTGGATTACTATTAGGTAGAGTTAAACGATTATTTCAAACTTATTTTATCGCATTCCAATTATTACTAATGGGTACCGGTTTTTTCATCGTTGCTATTTCAAATCATTTATTCTTCATTGGTCTAGGTGTTGGTTTTATGGGGTTTGGATTTGGCTCGATTTTACCTACTGTATTTGACCAAGTATCACGTCAAGTACCGAAATCACAAACCGTTCAAGCGATGGCGATTGTTACAAGTATGCTGTTTTTTGGACAATTTTCTTCGCCAATTGTTCTCGATGGGATAGGTGTTTTATTTGGCAATGAGTCGATTCGGTTTATGTATATGTTTCTGTCAGGGAGCATGATTTTTGTAGCGATAGTTTTTCTAGCGATAGCGATTAAGGTAATGCTTCTGAAAAAAAAGGGGCAAATGCTGACAAATAAGAATGTTTCCTGAATTTTAAAATACATGGTACATTTATTTCTTTCCGTGCTTGACCGTGTGCGACAATCATATGGTCGAGCACTTTTTTTATTAATGTTGGAAATCGTTCATATTTTATCAGGCATTAAAATAAACGTACGTTTTAAAGAGGTAGGCATATGATTACTGTATAAATCATTAAAGGGGATGAACAAAGTGTATAATTATGTGCCAAATCCGTATCTGCATCCTTATTACACGAACGCGAACGCACAAGTAAATAACTCAGAATATATGTCACGAAGTCAACAAGATTATGAGCAACAAGAAAGTGAAGTTATTCTTACTGGGATAAAAAGAGTCGCTTCGTCAATTGAGCTATATCAGCGATTAGCAAAAGTGGCACCAACCGAAAAGCATAAAAATGACATTCTTCATGCTTTAAAAAACAAAAAGGAACATTTATATCAATTTACGAACCTTTATTCCTCACTTACTGGAAGGCAGCCTGCGTATCACGTTAATAACATGAGTTTTGATAGTTATCTAGAAGGATTACAGATAGCTCAAGATAAGGGAGTAGAGAGTTCTGAAGAATTTAGAAAGAGCGCATTGATTACTAAATATCGAGAGATCCAACATGCATTTTTACGTGCTTCTTCTGGCGAAAGAGCGAATATGACACAATTAAGGTCTTTAAATGATGATGCTATAAAAGACTACGGATCAGCACCTTTTGTCGTTAATATGGAGAAAGTTACGAAGCAAAATGATACGTTCCGCACGGCGTTGTGGACAGGAAAGCATTTGCAATTGACTTTAATGAGTATTGGTGTTGGTGAGGACATCGGTCTAGAAGTACATCCACATCTTGATCAATTCCTTCGCTTGGAACAAGGGGAAGGTCTGGTTCAAATGGGGGACAGTGAATTTAATTTAGACTTTGAAGATAATGTCTTTACAGATTATGCGATCTTTGTCCCCGCTGGAAAGTGGCATAATCTAACTAATACAGGTAATGAAACAATTAAGCTTTACTCCATCTATGCACCACCAGAACATCCATTTGGTACCGTTCATGAAACAAAAGCCATCGCAATCGAAACCGAATAATCACAGAAGCGCAGGGACGGTTCTACTGCTTCCTTCGAGTCTCTAAATAATTGTCTAAATCACGACTCCATACGAAAATGAACTACCCGGAATAACCGAATAGTTCGAACGAAGAGTATTGAGATGATTGAAATTAGAATTGTTAATATGGTTGAACAAACCTCCTTTTATTTTGAAGTATGTGGTTTGTTATTTGCTGGATGCAATATTATTTTATTAAAAGCGAGTAGATGTCTACTCGCTTTTAAAAGTAATGACTTCCTCTGAATCATTAACGATAATTTTGGTTTTACTAGGTTTAGTTTCAGCAATAATAGACCCGTTTCGGATAGAGTATAGGACAGGTGTTTGCCTTCGAACAGCATCATACTCATTCTCGGACGCCATAACAATTAAATTAGCTGGTTTGCCTTCTTCGATGCCGTATTGTTCTTGAATATTCAGTGTTTTAGCACTGTTCGTAGTAATTAAATCAATTGAATTGACAATTTGTTCATACCCCGTTAACTGACATACATGAAGCCCCATATGTAAAACTTGTAACATATTTCCTGTACCTAAGGGATACCATTGATCGAAAATATCATCGTGGCCAAAGCATACATTTACGTCTGCCTCTAACAATTCTTTCACTCTAGTTATACCGCGTCGTTTTGGGTACGTATCAAAGCGACCTTGTAAATGAATGTTCACTAATGGATTAGCTACGAAGTTGAGGTTGGCTAACTGCAATAAACGGAACAACTTCGCTGTATAAGCGCCATTATAGGAATGCATTGCTGTAGTGTGACTTGCGGTAACTTTTTCTCCCATCCCTAATCGATATGCTTCGGCTGCAACTACTTCTAAGAAACGCGATTGTTCATCGTCAATTTCATCGCAATGAAAATCAACTAATTTATTATACTTTTCGGCTAATTCAAAAGCGATTTTAACAGATTCCACACCATATTCTCTAGTGAATTCAAAGTGTGGAATCCCTCCCACGACGTCTGCCCCCATTAACAGAGATTCTTCCACTAACTCCTTCCCATTAGGAAAGGATAAAATCCCTTCCTGTGGAAAGGCAACTATTTGCAGGTTGATAAGTGAGGCCATTTCTTCCTTTACTTCCAATAGTGCCTTCAATGCTGTCAGGGTAGGATCTGTCACATCAACATGTGTGCGAACATATTGAATTCCTTGAGCGATTTGCCATTTCAATGCTGTTTTTGCTCGTTTTTTAACATCTTCTATTGTTAATGATTCTTTTCTTTCTGACCAATTTTTAATCCCTTCAAATAAGGTTCCACTTTGATTCCATTTTGGTTGTCCGGCCGTTAATGTCGTATCCAAATGAATATGAGGTTCGATAAATGGAGGTAAGACAAGAGCTGAATCAACATCTATTACTTCTTCATTTTCTTCGGATATCTTTTGTTGTGAAATCTTCTTAATTTTCCCATCTTTAACGAAAATGTTCCAAAGACCTTCTTTATTTCGAAGGTTGGCATTAACTATAATCATGAATTAACTCACCCTTTCTACTGTTGTATTTGTTTCAATATATTTATTTTGTAATAAGGATAATACAAGGAATGAAGCTGCCGATCCAATCAGGGCATTAATTGGTGCTATCCCAGGAATGAACTGCGCACTTAGTACACCAATCACCCAAGCAATAATGGCCGCCCAATTAACTGTTTTAAAATTTGTTTGTGCAAATGATGAATATTTTGCCCGGCGTAAAATGAAGTAGTCGATTAAAAGAATAGCACCAATGGGTGGTAAAGTCGATCCTAAAAACGTTAACCAACTGACAAAATTGTTGTATAACCAAATGGCTAAGATCGTTCCGATTAATCCATTAAAAATGACGACTTTGCTCTTGTCGATTTTGGTTATATGAGAAAATCCTAGTCCTGAAGCATAAAGGGAATTATCGTTCGTTGTCCAAATATTTAGACCGAGTACTAAAATCGCAGGGATAATTAGCCCTTGAATAAACATAACCTCGGATATGTCAGAAACACCTGTTGCAATAACACCGACTGCCCCGAAAGTAAACATGAGTGAATTTCCGATAAAAAAGGCAATTAACGTCGAAGTTACGGCTGATTTTTTTGTTTTAGCAAATCGAGCAAAGTCTGGAGTTAGCGTACCGCCACTAATAAATGAACCAATACAAATAGTCAATGCTGCAGCTAGACCAAGCGTCTCTGCTGGCTGTTGATCGATTAAGCCTTGTATGCCACCTAATGAATCAGTAGCAATCCCAACTGACATACTTCCCAGAACGATAATCGAAGGTACGGCTATAAAACTTAAAATAGTTAGGGCTTTCATACCGAAATAAGCAGTAGCGGTCATTAATATTCCAGCCACAAAAATCAAGACATACGTGTTGATCCCTGTTACTTGGTGGACAGGAAAAGCAAACATCGCAACCCCCACACCAAACCACCCAATTTGTGTGGCGCTAAGCAGGAAAGAAGCTAAGTAAGATCCTTTTCTACCAAATGCATATTGGGTTAATAAGTGTGTAGATAAACCAGTCTTAGCTGCGATGTATGCTAGCGCACTAGTATAAACTCCTAATATGAGATTTCCCGCTAATACAATCAAAATAAATTGTGTAAAGGTTAACCCACTTCCAAGTGTACCACCGGAAATCATACTTGCTGAGAAAAAGGTGAAGCCCATCATTACCATCAGCATCTTCAAGAAACTTTTACGACTTTCCAGTGGTACAGGTTGTAAAGCATATTCATGATCTTGTGCCATTTTAAATCCTCCCTTGTTTTATGAAATATAGATAGAGCTCTTTATATAATAAAAAGTCCAGGAAGAATAATAATTATTCTTCACTGGACTTTTCCTCCCATGTGCACATTTAGGATCAAATGTTCTCTCTTCGGACCAGGCTTTACCAACAGTAAAACGGAACCCTAGAAAGGCTTTTATTCGTATGTAGGTATTATATTAGCAATGATTCTAATAATCGTCTTCAAACCTGTCAGATTACATAACAAGAATTATGAAACCGAAGGCACGGTTCTCCTACTGCCTTCGAGTCTCTAAATATTAGTGCTTGTTGACTGATGTTTTAAATTAAAGCAAGTTGTAAAGATTACTTACAAGTTCACAAAAATATAAAGGGATTTCAGAATTCACAAAGAATAATATTTATAGTGAATTTATAAATATGCGAGGGGGCTTCCAAATGAAAATACCAATATACCAAATAGATGCTTTTACAAGTGACCAATTTAGAGGCAATCCAGCAGCAGTATGTCCATTAAAAGCGTGGATAAAAGATGATTTAATGCAAAAAATTGCCGCTGAAAATAATTTATCGGAAACAGCTTTTTTTGTTAAAAAAGATAACGGATATGAGTTGAGATGGTTCACTCCTGAAGATGAAGTTGATTTATGCGGACATGCGACATTGGCCGCTGCATATGTGATATGTACGTATTTAGATGAAAATATAAGCGATATCACGTTTCATACACAAAGTGGGATTTTAGAAGTATTTAAGAATGGTTCACTATTTACATTAGTATTTCCTTCAAGGGAAGGAGAAAAATGCGATCCTCCAGAGGCACTAGTTAAAGGCTTAGGCAAGGCACCAAAGGAAGTCTATCTGTCACGTGACTATATGGCGGTTTATGAAACAGAACAAGATATTCTAAGTTTAGATTTAAACATGGATGAATTGAAAAAACTAGATGGCCTTGGTGTCATAGTAACAGCAAAAGGAAATAAAGTAGATTTTGTATCAAGGTTTTTTGTACCAAAGGCAGGGATAAATGAAGATCCAGTAACTGGTTCAGCACATTGTACGTTAATTCCATATTGGAAAAAAGTATTAAACAAAACTGATCTTGAGGCATTGCAATTATCTGAAAGAGGTGGAAAGCTGTATTGTGTTGATTCAGGTGAAACCGTCAAAATATCTGGGGAAGCAGTAGCTTATTTAGAAGGACACATAAATATTTAAGTGGTAATATTTTTAGTTGATAATTCAAAAACATAAAAAGCCATGAAAAGCATTATTTTAACTAATGCTTTCATGTTTTTTTGTGTTGGATAAAGGAGCGCATTATTTGTGAAGATATACATAACTACTAAAGGTAACCAATTTAAAAAAACAGGATTCTCATCTACCTATACCGGGTATAGATAGAAATGCAAAATCATTCATCTAGATGATCGGAGAACCTACAATGAAAAAACGTTATTTGCTCCTTATATTTGTCTTATTGATTTATATTATTGTTTTAATCTATCACCAAGTAAAATCTCTACCCGCCGGTGTATCTTACAGTGGAGACATGCACACGCTTTCTGAAGATGACGTGACTTTCCTCTATGATTTAACCTATCAACAGGATGGTGAAGAGGTATACGAGCAACATATTTTTGACGAAGTGTACACACTGATTGAGGAAGCAGAGGAATTTCTAATCATTGACATGTTCATGATTAATGAATTTTCTAATGAGTCACGAGACTTTCCATCTCTCAGTGCTGATTTCTCGGCAAAAATCGAGCAGCAAATGGCTGACAATCAAGAATTGAACGTCATTATAATTACTGATGAGATCAACACGACTTACGGCTCTCATGAAGCGGAACATATTGATTCGCTAGCTGAGTTAGGCGCAGAGGTAATTTATACCGATCTGACAAAACTCCGCGATCCAAACCTCTTATATTCTGGGCTTTGGCGAATGTTCTTTCAATGGTTTGGACAATCTGGAACTGGCTGGATACCAAATGCACAAGGAAGATCATCGCCGGATGTCACCTTACGTTCTTACTTGAATTTGTTGAATATTAAAGCCAACCATCGAAAGGCCGTGATCAGTGAAAAAAGTGGTATGTATTTATCAGCTAATCCACATGATGCAAGTGCGTATCATTCAAACATCGCTTTTCGTGTTCAGGGAACGATTTTAGAGGATATGATCGAAGTCGAGAAAGCAGTAGCAGCATTTTCAGGAGGCGATACTTCATACTTTCCGACAGATATTATCGCATCTGATGATAGTAGTGATGGCGGAACAATTCAGGGGCAAGTAGTCACAGAGAAGGAAATTGAGTACGCGATTATTGATGCTCTAGACCAGGCTACCCAAGGGAATTGGGTTTGGATTGGAATGTTTTATTTGTCAGATAGACACATCATCGAAGCAATTAATCAAGCTGCCGATCGCGGTGTAAACGTTAGACTAATACTTGATCCAAATGAGAATGCCTTCGGTCAGGAAAAAATCGGGTTACCCAATATTCCAATTGCAAGTGAGCTTTTGGAAAGAGATGACAATAACATTCAGATTCGCTGGTATAACGTGAATGAGGAACAGTATCATTCGAAAATCATCTATATTCGAGGTGAGGAAGAAAGCCAAGTGATAGGTGGTTCGACCAACTTTACCTCTCGCAACTTGGATAACTATAATTTAGAAAATAACTTAAATTTTCTCGCATCAAATGATAGTGAGTTCATCGAAGAAGTCGATGATTACTTTACTCGACTGTGGCAAAACGATGACGCTAACTACACATTAGATTACGATACACATGCCGACAAGCTTAGTACAGCACGCTACATCCTCTACTTGATACAAAAGACGTTAAGATTTACAACATATTGATTAGAAAAAACTAGGCTTGTCGCCAAGTCCTTCATGGCGAAAGCCTTATTTTATTTTATGCTTTAATCCTTTAGCGAAGTTAAACCTTCTTAAAATATGAAAAAGAACAACGCCCAGGCGCTGTTATTTTTTAGTGATGCTGTAAAACTTGAAAGTAAGTGTCAAAAAGTAAGTTGGTAGAATTAACCTTGACTTCAACCAATAAATTGATTAATATTTATAAATAGGAATCATTACGTTTTGTGATTTTTCACTATAATAATTCCGTGAATATTTTAGTTGAGGAGTATTTAAGGATTACCAGAAAAAAATTCAATTTAGAAGTGAAGAAAGAAGGTCTATAAATGATAAATGAACACAAAGATTCTCATTGCTATGATGTTATAATCGTTGGTGGTGGAGCTGCGGGTGTTGGGGTAGGTGCTGTATTAAAACAACTCGGATTATCTGATTTTTTAATTTTGGATAAGGACCAAGTAGCAAGTACCTTTAAAAAATGGACAAAAGAAATGAGGTTACTAACACCATCGTTTCCAGGACACGGTTTTGGTTTGTTAGACTTGAACGCGATTGTACCTAATACATCACCAGGATACAGCTTTAAATCAGAACACTTAAGTGGAGAGGATTATGCCACATATATTAGTAAAGTTGCGGAGCACTTTGAACTACCGATTGAAGAAAAAGTGGAAGTGAAAAGTGTCGATAAGAAAAAAGATACTTTTTTTGTGCAAACAAATGAAGGTACATATAAATCTCTCTTTATTATTTGGGCAGCAGGAGAGTTTCACTATCCAAACAGTCAACCTTTTTCAGGAGCTCAGCATTGTCTTCATACAAGTCAGATTTCTAGTTGGGAAAATTGTAAAGAAGATCACTATTTTATTATCGGAGGGTCTGAAAGTGGAGTTGATGCTGCAATTCAATTGAGTTCACAAGGTATTCCATCAACGATTCTTACAAAAACACCAACTTGGCAAAATGATGATCCTGATCCTAGCAAATCGCTTTCCCCATTTACTTTAGATCGGTTAAAAAGAGCGCCATCATTAATTAGATTAATCGACAATTCAAAAACGCTAAGGGTTATTGGTGAAGATGATGGTTTCAGTATAGAACTGTCAAATGGGAAACAAGTACACACAAAAACACCGCCCTTATTAGCAACAGGGTACCGGACTAGCCTTTCTCTCTTACCTGACAAGTTTGTTTGGGATAGTGAAAATAAATTACAACTAACTGAAAGGGATGAATCGACTGTTACAGAAGGATTATTTCTCGTTGGTCCTCAGGTTGAGCATAGAGATGTCATCTTCTGTTTTATCTATAAATTTAGACAAAGGTTTGCGATTGTAGCAGAAGAAATTTGCATTCGACTAGGTCATCCAGTAAATGAAGAAGTCATGGCAGAATACGAAGATGCTGGAATGTACTTGGATGACTTATCTTGTTGTGACGATTCATGTATCTGTTAGATGTAAAAGAGGGATCGCAAAGACGAGATCCTCTGTTAACGTTGAAAAGACTTGGGTGTTTACTGGGGATATTGTTGATTTATGGACTTCCAGTGATTCTTGCTTATAACCTATCTGGTTGGATAGAGCCTTTAGTGGAAATTAACATATTAGCACCTATAAAATCTCTGGTTATCGTTTTCCCTACATTTATAGAGCAACTGTTAATAGGTAATTATGGCATCCTAACATTGGGTATTTTCAGTTTTGTATGGGCATTCCCAGTCGTTCTATTTATTAGTTTCAGTATTGCAATATCAGATGAATTAAGGCTAAAGGAAGTCGTTACGACACATCTCGATCCTTGGTTACGAAAAATAGGTTTAAACGGGCAAGATCTAGTGCCGATTCTTTCAGGTTATGGATGTAATGTAGTGGCAATCTATCAAACGCAAGCATGTAAAGCCTGTACAAGAGGTGCTTGTGTTTCACAGATTTCCTTTGGTTCTGCTTGTAGTTATCAAATTGGAGCAACATTATCCATTTTTCATGTCATCGGTCAGCCATGGCTATTTATTCCTTACTTGCTCATTTTATTTGTTGTAGGGGCAATGCATACTAGGTTTTGGTATGGAAAACAAGAGAGAAATCTATCTTTTTTTCTAAAACCGAAATTACGGAAAGCTCTAAATTGGAAAAAAATAATGAACAAATTAAAAAACTCACTAAACCAATTTTTATTGCAAGCAATTCCAATATTTCTACTAATATGTGCCCTAGCATCGATATTAGAAGTCTTAGGTTTAGTGCGGTGGTTAGGAATACAAGTAGGTCCTGTATTTGAATTTTTACATTTCCCAGCCGAATCTGGAGTGATTATGCTTTTTTCAATTATTCGAAAAGATGGAATTTTGTTATTGAATCAAGGGGAAGGGGCGTTATTACAAAGTATTACATCAGGTGAATTGTTTGTGCTTGTTTATTTGGCTTCAACATTGTCGGCATGTGCAGTAACATTATGGGCAATAAAAAAAGAAATGGGAAAGTCATACATGATAAGACTTGTATTAAAACAAGTTAGTACTGCGGTTCTTTCTGCTTCAATTATTCTACTATCTGTAAGGATATTTTTATCATTGTGATTGTTTAAAACGAGAATTAACAGGATGAAAACTTGATATAAGTGTATTTGGGAGGAGATCGTGCCAATGGATTGGATCATTGAGCGATTGTGCGAAGCAGGATATAAAATGACTGATAAACGGAAACGAATCCTCACTTGTTTTGGCCAAGAGAGTCGATATAAGTCTGCCAAAAGTGTGTATCGTTTAATGAAATTTTTTTTTCCAACCATAAGTTTGGATACGATATACCGTAATCTCACTTTATACGAATCGCTTGGCATTATAGAGTCAACAGAATGGAGAGGAGAAACGATTTACTGTTTAGCTTCTCATCAAGCCAAACATCAGCACCACTTAATTTGTATTCATTGTGGAAAGATTCACCGAATTGATTTCTGTCCAATGAGTACAATTTCTGTTGAATCAGAAGGGTTTGTTATTACTGGTCATAAGTTTGAGGTTTATGGGTATTGTCTGGAGTGTCAACAAAATACATAATTTAAGGTCCCCATCCAGTTGGAGGGGGACTGTTGAATTAAATAGCGACTCTAATTTTGCCAGTATAAAAGTTAAACCTAAAAATTGATCACAACAGCGAATCGTTTTTACCTACCTCAACAGGGCAATCATTTATTCTCATCGATATGTCTTCTATCAAAAAATTATATGGAGGAAAGTATTGATTTCCTAGTAGAATCAATCTACTAAATTTATTGTAGTCGATTAGTTTCCATTGCTCAACCACTTGTCCAATTGAATCCAGATAATATTCTAAACCTTACACTGGCTGGAATTCAGCAATTATCTTGAACGGTTCTAGCATAACTAGCATACTCATTTATAGATTCTACTCTATCATTTTGAGAAGGAAATCTTTTTAAATGATAGATTAAATCTATAGTAATTTATGATGAAAGGTTTAACAAGTTGATGTATAGTTATGGTAAGATATAATAGAATTTTCATGATTTATTTTTATTAAAGAGATTATTTTTTGTTTCTGGATAATATGGAATGGAAACTTTCATTTTAAGGGGTTGAAGATTTGGACGAATTCGCAAAAAATAATGACTTAACTATTAGTGAAAAAGAGGAAATGTATCGACAAATTGTTGAATACTCATTTGAGACTACGGTAATTCACTCGAACCATGAGGTATTATACATAAATGCATCAGGTGCAGAATTTTTAAGAGCAACGAAAGCAGATTTTATGGGTGCTAATATTATTGACGTTTTTACGGATGATTATAAAGATTTAATTATTGAAAGAATTCGAAAGGGAACAGAAGAGAGAAGTTCCGGCGAATTAATAGAAACAACAGTAATTAGAGCTGATGGTACTATTGCTGAGGTTGAACTATACTGTCATCCAGTAATGTTTGGTCAAACAGAAGCGATTCAATCTATTATGCGGGATATAACTCCACGAAAAGAAGCGGAGAATAATCTAAAAAAAGTAATGAATGAAATAGCGACTCCGATTGTACCTGTATCCGAAGGAATTGCTGTTCTTCCTCTTGTAGGGGATTTAAACGAAGCTCGAACCATACAAATGCTAGATACGATTCCGCAAAAAATTGGAAAGTATCATTTAGACCATTTAATTATAGATGTTTCCGGGATTTATAATTTTGATGATGTTGTTGCAGAATTTATCTATAAAATAAATCCAATTATTGAGCTTCTAGGAATTTCTGTCTTGTACACGGGTATAAGGCCAGAACTTGCTAAAAAAGCGGTAGAACTTCAGATCGATATCAACTCTCTTAAAACGATGCCCAATGTGAAACAAGCATTAAACCAATTGAAAACTTAATTAAAAAGGAACGGAGAAATCTATCGCCGTTCCTTTTTTACTTGACCATTTGTACAATATCTAGATAAATAATGAATACAAGAACAGAAATGCATTTTACTTAGTTTATTTACGGCTCTAAATTTTGTTTACTCTGCTAAACAACCATTTTATGACAAAAGAGCTTGTTTTATATAGTTGGTAATGTCACTTTATTGAGCTTTCATTTAAAGGAGGAACCATTTATGAATGACAATTGGGGTATTGTTGGTATTGGGAAGTTAGGTGAAGCGATTCTTACCCAATTTAATCACTGCAACATGCCTATAGGTATTTACCATCCGAATATAGATAAAGTAACTGAGACTACGAAAAGTTATCCTCGGACTAGAATATTACAAAAAGCAGACTTAGCCTCATTAGATTTTTTAATTTTAGCACTTCCGGCAAATAACGTGATACCTTTTATTAACGATTACCACCAATCTAAGGGGCTCACTTTGCAACATACGACGTTGATCAATATGGCGACGAGCATGCCAACGGAAAAATTAAGAAAAGCATTTCCGGACTTAACATGGACCGGGATGAAGTTTGTCGGTCATTCGGAAAGTTTAAAACGTTATGGGAACGGACTTTTTATAACAGCGGAAGAGGTAGTAGAAAAAGAGGAATACCAGGAAGTGTATCAATGTTTTTCAAAACTTGGTCAGGTGGTAGTGGATAAAGAATCTATCGTTGAAAAAATAAATAAATTATCAACCTATCATGCGATTAAGGTTGCTAGAGAACTCGAGCAAGAATTGGGTGAACAAGGTTTGTCGGATCTGTTTAAAGAACAGGCATTACGTTCCATTTTGCCAGAAGTTATTAGAGCATATTCAAAAGGGAACTTAGGCCATTTTGCGCAAGACGTCATTAAGAAATTGGAACAGGAAGAAAAATAATAAACAGACGATAAAGTGAAAATTAATTTAATTCTTTTTAAAAAATCATTCACCAATTAAGGTGATTTCATGTATAATGATTTCTATCAATCATAGAGAGGTTTTTGCAATGAACTTATATATAGAAGATAAAATTAAAGTTTTTCAAGAAAGTAATAAGAATCGTGGACGTCTGTTAGTTAGTTGTCCAGACCAACCAGGAATTGTTTCGGCAATTTCTAATTTATTTTTTTCGTTTAACGCGAATATTGTTGAATCAAGTCAATATTCAACAAATTCTGGTGATGGAACCTTTTTTATTCGAATTGAATTTGAATGTCCATCTTTGAAAGATAAAACAAATGACATGGAGGCGCAACTTGCTATCATTGCTGAGAAGTTCTCGATGGTATGGACTTTAAATCATATCTATAACGTAAAAAAAGCTGCTATTTTTGTATCAAAAGAGCTACACTGTTTGCAAGAACTTCTATGGGAATGGCAAAGTGGGGACTTAACGACTGACATTGCTCTTGTTATAAGTAATCATGAAGCGGCGAGAGAAGTTGTAGAAGGACTCAATATCCCATTTTATTATATTCCAGCGAATAAAGATATTCGCAAACAAGTTGAGGAAAAACAACAACAACTTTTGAAAGATTATGAGATTGATTTCATTGTCTTGGCACGTTATATGCAAATCTTAACACCAGAATTTGTTGAAGCACATCCAAATAAAATTATTAATATTCATCATTCTTTCTTACCTGCCTTTATTGGTGCAAAACCATATGAGCGTGCGTATGACCGTGGAGTAAAGTTAATTGGAGCAACATCTCATTATGTGACGAATGATCTTGATGAGGGACCGATTATCGATCAGGATATCGCTCGTGTCGATCATCGTGATAATGTTGCGAGGTTAAAGAAAATAGGTACTTCCATCGAACGTAGCGTATTAGCTCGAACGGTGAAGTGGCATATAGAAGACCGTATTATTGTTCATAAAAATAAAACGATTGTTTTTTAATGATTTAGGTGTCTGTCCATAGGGGCAGGCACCTTTTGTATTATAGTATTTTTGACTTTAGTAGGTGCATACAAACGGTGTACGTATCGTTTGTTTATGGGATTTTTGTGGTAAAATAAACGAAAGGAAGTCAAAAGATGGATAATCAAAAGCCACATGATCAAAAAGACGTTCGGAAATGTGGCTGTTGCTAATAGTTTTAGCGTAATCTTTCACAGTATTTCCTTGTGGTACAGAGAAGATAAGACATTTTTTTTACTTGATTTCTTGTATGAAAGAAGGTTTATTTGATGTTTGATTCCTTTTTAAATTGGTTAGAAGGGGCATCATGGCTGAATGCTACCATTCTGTTATTTCTGTTAAATATAATGATTCTAGTAAGTTGTATTCTTATTGGGAATAAGCTTGTGATCTGGTTCTATAAGCGGCCAGTGGCATCGATCATTACGACTCGTCCGAGTGAGGTTGGATTAGCAGTTTTATCCGTCATTCTTAATACAAGTGTGACTTTGCTAGGCTTTTACTTATGGAAAAATGATGTTATTGTTTTAAGTACAAGTTTTGGTTTACTCGATTGGCTCGACATTGTTGTATTACTGTTGATTATGGACTTTTTAATGTACGTATTTCATAGGTTTGCTCATATGAAAAAGCTATATCCGTTTATTCATCAAACTCATCATAGTTTTGAAGATCCAAGGCCAATTACATTATTTGCATTAAATCCGTTAGAAAACCTTGGTTTTGGATTGTTATGGATTGTAGTGTTGTGCATTTATCCAGCTTCGTGGATTGGGATTGCCGGTTACTTATTTCTAAATGTCGTTTACGGCCTTATCGCTCATTTAGGAGTAGAACCATTTCCAAGTTGGTGGGTGAAACACCCTCTATCAAAATGGATATCAACAAGTACTTACCACACACAGCATCATCATCAAGAAAATTATAACTTCGGTTTTTATACGGTTATTTGGGATCGGCTTTTCAAAACGATGTCACCACATTATCCTTCGCATTTCGCTAAGAAATTGCCTGATCGAGATACGAAAGTAGAATCTAATCGTTAGGTCTCTCCGGACATTGTGACGCATATGATTGCATAGGCTCTTATCTGGTTAGGTATAATAGAATAAAATAGCTAGAATGGAATAATACATAATTAAAGTAGACAAAAAACGAAAAGGGGATATGATGTCACAGAGAAACGGAACTACAAACGCAGGATGGAACTTAGAAAACAGTTATGCAGGTTTGTCAACACCTTTTTTTACGAAACTTGAGTTAAATCCAGTATCCGAAGCAAAGTTAATTTTTCTTAATCGTTCGTTAGCTACATCTCTCGGATTGAATGTTGAGGAATTAGAGAGCGAAGATGGTGTGGATGTTCTTGCAGGGAACCAGGTTCCAGAAGGTTCTGTACCTATTGCTCAAGCATATGCGGGACACCAATTCGGAAATTTTACGATGTTAGGGGATGGCCGAGCTCTTCTAATTGGGGAACAGGTCACTCCAGATGGTAAGCGGTTTGATCTTCAACTCAAAGGTTCAGGTAGAACACCATACTCTCGCGGTGGTGATGGTCGAGCTGCTCTTGGACCGATGTTACGTGAATATATTATCAGCGAAGCGATGTATGCACTCGATATTCCAACTAACCGCAGCTTAGCTGTTGTGACAACCGGTGAACCGGTTATTCGTGAAACCAATCAACCTGGTGCGGTCCTGACTCGCGTTGCTTCAAGTCATATTCGTGTTGGGACCTTTGAATATGCATCTCAGTTAGGGACGGTTGAGGATTTACAGGTGTTAGCTGATTATACATTGCAACGACACTATCCAGATTTTGATGGTGCCGAGAATCGCTATCATTTCTTACTACAGGAAGTAATCAAACGCCAGGCAGAACTTGTTGCTAAATGGAATCTCGTTGGCTTTATTCACGGGGTAATGAATACGGACAATATGGCAATTAGTGGAGAGTCGATTGATTTCGGTCCTTGTGCATTCATGAATACGTATGATCCATCAACGGTGTTTAGTTCTATTGACGTTCAAGGCCGTTATGCTTACGGTAATCAGCCGTATATTGCCGGGTGGAATCTGGCGAGATTTGCGGAAACGCTATTGCCGCTGCTACATGATAATCAAGAAGAAGCGGTCAAGCTTGCTCAGGAAGAAATTTCTGGCTTTTCGAAATTGTACCTCAACCACTGGCTCGTAGGGATGAGAGGAAAATTAGGAATATTTAATGAACAAGAGGACGATAAATCGCTTATTGAAGATCTTCTTACGATTATGCAAAAGTATCGTGCTGATTATACGAATACATTCATCGCTTTAACGTTTGATAAGGCAAAGGGGACGGAGCTGTTTGAGAGTGATGAGTTTGCTAAGTGGAACGAGCGCTGGCAGACGAGACTAAACAAGCAACAGTTATCGAATGCCGCAGCGCATGAGTTAATGCGTAATAGTAATCCTGCGGTGATACCTCGGAATCACCGGGTAGAAGATGCACTTGAAGCTGTAGTCGAACGAGGAGACTATAGCGTAATGGGGCAATTACTGGATATTCTTTCTAAGCCTTACGCGCATACTTCTGCTCAGGCTGATTTTGCGGAACCGCCTGCGGATTTAGATGAAAATTACCAAACCTTTTGCGGTACGTGATGTGGAGATCTCTCGCTCTTAAATAAATTTTTCTACTTTTCTTGATTAAATGTAAACATAATTTTTATAAAATGATGCTATCCCTTTACTTTGGGATGGCATTTAGTTTATGATGGATTCTTTCGGGGGTATGTTTTATTCCTGATACGAGGCGACCTTCGTAAGTTTTTGAAAATAAATAATTAGAATTTAAGAGCATTATTAAATTAGAGCTGATAAAAGCGAAATAAAAGGGGTTACTTCTTAATGGCGAAATCACTTCCATTTACGATATCAAAAACAGAAAATTTCTTTGACCGTCTAGGAGAATATGTCGGAGATGTTTTTTACGACATATTACCGGAACAAGGCTATGAACTTCGAGATGAACAGATTTATATGGCGTTTCAAGTGGAACAAGCCTTCAAAAATAAATCAACGATTTTTGCAGAAGCGGGCGTTGGTACTGGGAAAACATTCGTTTATCTTATCTATGCGATTTGTTATGCTAGATATAAACGAAAGCCAGCTATTATTTCCTGTGCGGACGAAACGTTAATCGAGCAATTAGTAAAAGATGGCGGAGATATTGAAAAACTAGAAAAAGCACTTGGTATCAAGCTTGATGTACGCTTGGCAAAAGCACGTGAACAATATGTTTGTATGAAAAAATTAGATCCACTATCAAACAAAACAGAAGATGAAGATATTCTCCGTGTCCATGATGAAATCCCTGATTTTGTTTATGATCAAGGAACTTCGATGCAAACATTTGAGCGTTACGGTGATCGAAAAGAGTATCCGTGGGTACCGAATGAAACGTGGGAAAAGGTCTCTTGGGATCCATTGCAACAGTGCAACACGTGTGACTGGCGACATCGCTGTGGACAAACGTTAAATCGTGACTATTATAAACAATCTTCTGATTTAATCATTTGCTCCCATGATTTTTATATGGAGCATGTTTGGACGAAAGATTCTCGTAAACGGGAAGGACAGTTGCCGTTATTACCTGATGCAAGTTGTGTCGTGTTTGATGAAGGACATTTACTAGAGTTTTCTGCACAGAAAGCATTGACCTATCGCTTTCATTCCGAAACATTAACTGCAGTGCTGACTGAATATATGAGTCAGGAAGTGCGTGAGGAATCATTATTTCTGATCGAAGATATTTTAGCTCTCCACGATGAGTGGTTTGATTTATTAATTGATACAGCTACATTAGTTGAAGGGTCAAATCGTAAAGAAGTACCTAGGTCAAAAACGATGATGGACTTAGCAACGAAGATAAATGAAAAAGTACAATTACTATTAGAACAACTTGTTTTTGATACGGACTTATTTAAAATTGATGAATATCATGTGAAAATAATTGAAGAATATTTGGAATTTTTCACTTATGGATTAACAGTTTTATTACAAGGCAATCAAGGAGTTTTTTGGTTGGAAGAGAATGAATCGCAACACTCGTTTGTGATCATGCCACGTCTCGTTGAAGATGTCTTGAAAAAGGATGTTTTTTCTCAATCGATTCCGTTTATCTTTTCATCAGCAACCTTGTCTCAAGCGGGTGATTTCAAGTATATTGCAGATAGCTTAGGAATTGAGCAATATGATTCATTTGAAGTTCAATCACCATTTGATTATGAGAAGCAGATAACGATCACTGGTCATCTGCAAGAAAATGATAATGAAAAATGGCAAGGGATTAAAAACAATGTAATAGAGACAAACGGAAAATCATTAATCCTATTTTCTTCAAAGGAAGAAATGATACAGTTTCGTAATTGGGCAGATCAGCAGACGTGGGATTTTTCTATTATTTATGAAGGGAAACGTGAAATAAGCGAATTGGTGAAACAATTTCAAGACGATGTCTCTTCCGTATTTTGTTCCTATAACTTATGGGAAGGATTAGACGTTCCCGGAGAATCATTATCCCAAGTTATTATCGCGTCTTTACCATTCCCACCACATGATCCGGTATTTCAAGCAAAACGAAAACATACGGAAAATCCGATAGAAGAAGTAGATAATCCTTACATGATCCTTCGTCTCAGACAAGGAATTGGTCGTCTGATTCGAACGAGTAAAGACAGTGGTACAATTAACATTTGGCTAAATCCCGCTCAAAAAAATCTCTACGAAAAAGAAATCCAACAAGTCCTCCCAGTCAACATAAACTGGAAGCAGAGGGACGGTTCTTTTGCTTCCTCTCTCTAAGGGAGCCAAGAGCAAAGCTAATAAAACTTTATTCGAAGATATAATTGATAAACCCTTGACTGAGCTGTCAGGGGTTTATATTGAATATGAGACATCGTTACTTTATGTTGAAATATGTTGTGTTGTTTAGAACATTAACTCAATATTAAAGTTTGTTCATTTATCAATATCTACATTTGAAAAGCATAGAAACTATTAGCAAGTTTCTTAACCTTATATTACAATGAAGCTATGAAAATACTTTTTCGACAAGGAGGATTGAATGACATTGTCTGATTTAGTTAAATTTGATTTACATACACACCATTATCGATGTGGTCATGCAACCGGTTCAATAGAGGATTATGTGAAGCAAGCTATAAAGTATGGTTTACAATATATTGGTATATCGGATCATTCACCTTATTTTTATAGTGAAGAAGATCAATTATACCCTGGCATTGCGATGAGTAAAAATGAATTTCCTGACTACATTCTTGAAGTACTTGATTTGAAGCAAAAATATCAAGATAAAATTCATGTGTTATTAGGAATCGAGAGCGATTATTTCCCGAATTATCAAGAACTGTATCGCGACCAATTTTCGGCATATCCTTTTGATTATATTATTGGATCAGTTCATTATGTTGATGATATTAATATATTTAATAAAGGGCGCTGGGAAGGGTTAACAACTGCGCAGCAAATCAAAGTAAAAGAAAATTACTATTCATTAATTGAAAAATCAGCCAAAAGCAATATGTTTCAAATACTTGGTCATATAGATGCAATGAAAGGATTTTACCCAGAGTTCTCTGATATTAAGACGGATGTGATCGATCATACTTTGAAAATTATTGGTGAAAAAGACATTGCGGTAGAAATTAATACGTCAGGAAAAACAAAGGATTGTGGAGGTTGGTATCCCTCTCAAGAAATATTAGAAAGAGCGCTTTTTCACAAGGTTCACGTAACATTTGGATCAGACGCTCATACTCCGCAGAGAATAGCGGATGATTTTGAGCTAGTAAGAAAAAAGTTAAAAGAAATTGGTTATAAGGAATGGGCGTATTTTGTTCAGAGAGAAAGATATCTGACGAAACTATAATTATTTGATAATGGTTGATTGGGCATACTTTGTCCGATCAACCATTTTTTGTTCAGAAGGGATAATTCCACCCAAATTAATATTAGTTTCAGAAGGAATAATTTCCCGGTTACAATTGAGTGCTTTTTGCTTTAACGTGGACATTAATTGTGAAATCACTAAGGAAAGGAAGATGTATTTTGAAGAAATATATGGTGACATTTTTATCCTCGATGATAATGCTAGGAATATATGCCGGTACTGTAAATGCTTATGAATATTATGACGAACCTCCTTTCGAAACTTATAAAGTCAGTGAAGGCGATGCGTTAAGCTATATTGGGAAGCGTTTTGGTGTTGAATTGGAGGATCTTTATAGTTATAATCCTGATTTAGAAGAGAATTTGGTGATAACTGGTTCGACTATTAACCTAGTAGGTGGTTATACCAGTAACAACAATTTGACAGATTCTCAAAGAACGGCATTAAATGCCAATGACCGAGATCTTATAGAACGACTAGTGCACGCAGAAGCTCGTGGCCAAGAATATAAAGGCAAGGTAGCTGTGGCAGAAGTTGTGTTTAATCGTGTAGACAGTAATGACTTTCCAAATAGTGTGAATGAAGTAATCATGGAAGAAAGACAATTTGAACCAATTGCAAGCGGAACTATTAACAACAATCCTGATGCAGAAACCAAGGAAGCTGTACAAGAAGCTTTGGAAGGAACGGATTTTGTAGAGGGAGCGTTATTCTTCTGGAATCCAACGATTGCAACGTCACGTTGGTTAGAAGAAAAGAAAGTAGTTACACAAATTGATAGTCATGAATTTTTAGAATAATATTTTTAGCACCTCATATCATTGGTATTGCAATGGTGGAGGTGCTTTTTTACAAGAACCCTTCTCTTCTTAGTCTATCTAACACAAACTGATCTGTTTCGAACGCGAGCTTAGGTAGATTGTCGTAAGTGAAATAATTAACCTCGCTTAAATCATCGTTTGCTGAAAGTTCGCCCCCCTCAATTTCTCCAAGAAACCAAGTGCCAACAGTGTGCTGTGCAGGATTATGAAAATTAGAATGAACATCATAAATTTTCTTTACTTGAATGTGGAGTCCTGTTTCTTCAAGGAACTCGCGTCTTGCCGCAGTTCTTATGTCTTCGTCGTATTCGACATAGCCGCATGGGATACACCATTTATCTCGATAACTTATATTTCTCATGCCGAGCAAAACCTGTTTATTCTTCAACACAATCGCTGCAACACCTACGATCGGATTTTGGTGAAAAATAAAGCTACAGTTTGAGCAAACAGGATGATTTACGATCTTTTCTTCTAATTTTCCACCGCATTTAGGACAAAAAGAATAGCGCATGTTATTAACACTCCTTGGATGATTTCCGGTCACTTTTAAAAAACTGAATAAATCTCTTATAACTATATTAGCATGAATAATTAACCCTCATAACCAAATGTTGTCTGATTATGTTGCAAATGCATTTTACGTATATATATAGAAATATTTAACATTTTATAGAATCATATTGTAAAGTAGGATAAAATGATCGTAAATGATTTTCTTTCACATGATATATATTTTTTTATAAATGAGTAAGAGCAATATGGTTGATACATAAATTTTGTAAGCAAATGTCTGATAAAATTGTGTTGAAGGCTATGAAACGAATAATGAAATTAATTTAGAAAGAAATGAGGAATAATTATGCCAACAAGTGAATCGAAACGTCTGAAAAAGAAAATATCGTCATTTTTTCCAATCCTTATTCAATTTATTATCGGTGTTGCTTTTGGCGTATTTGGTATGAGTTACATAGTAGAAAATCTGCCTTCTTTCGATTTTTCGTTAGTCGAATGGATCTTATTAGTCAGTTTAGTTATTGTAGGTTGGTTTCTGAATATTAATCTCCATGAATTTGGTCATTTTTTGTTCGGTAAATTGTCAGGATATCGTTTACTATCTTTTAGAGTGGGGTTATTCTCTTGGGATTATGAGAACGGGAAAATGAAGTTCGCATTCAAAAAAAATGAAGGTTACTCTGGACTATGCATGATGATACCTCCTGTGAATAACCAAGGGAAATGGAAGGACCTTGCCTATTATTCAGGCGGCATTGTTTTGAATGTTCTTACTGGTATCGTTTCATTCTTGATTGCTTCTCTAGTTAATGGACCAATTATATTCCTGTTGTTTCTATATTTTCTAGGAGGATCGGCGTTACTGCTTGCCGTAGTTAACTTAGTTCCTTTTATGAGCCAGCAATTATCAACAGATGGAAAATTAATTTGGGGGATTATTCTCGGGAGACCGTTTGCTGAACGACTTATTGAAGTGAATAAAATTGCTTCCTTGCTTTCGGTTGGTGTTCGTCCGAAAGAGCTTCCTATTTCTTTGGATGGTAACGTAGAGAACTTAGATCTTTATAGTGTGACTCTATTTTACTATGAGTTTATAAAGGCGATAGATGAACCAAACATGGAGAAAATTATAACCAATGCTGATATTATGGAACAAAATGTTGAAATTTTCCCTCCACTCATGCAACCGGCGATCTATTACGATCTTTGCTTTGTTGGATGTTTAACAGGGGATGATGAAAAAGCAAAACTGTATTATGAAAAATCAGGAAAGACACTTCAGAAAGATCAGGATTGTAACGGTCTAAGAGTGAAAGCTTATTACGAATTTTACATGAATAATAATACTGGGGAGGCTCGACGACTTGCGAATGAAGCTCTAGAAGTTATTGAGCTATTTCCACTAAAAGGCCAAGCAATAATGGAGGAAGACCTCGTCAAAAAACTAGTGAAAAACATCGGTAGTTTGGAAGAAAGTAAGGGGATTTAATGAATTACGGATGTTGATAATCGGATAATATAAAAAAGCCTCATTTCCATTGCTGTCGTGGAATGAGGCTTTTTTATATTTTGTTTGGTAGATGTAATCCTTTTTCGTTTTTGTTACTTTTGTTCCCATATCGACGTGTGAAAATGGACTACGGTCTCGAACTGGATTTCTTCGTCCTTCGCGGACTAATTTGTTTCGTAATTTCTTAGCTTTCGAATCTGCCATGTATATCACTCCTAAATAAATTTTTAGACGTATGTTATTATAACAGATATGATTTTATAAACCGATAAAATGTTATAATTTATTAGAATTCTATTTGAATCAGAAATTATTAATAAGGATGATCAGCGATGAAGCAAATCTTAACAAAAGAAGAACGAGATGATTATATGAAAGGTTTGGACGCAGAGCAAAAAGATTTTATTCAAAACCATGTAAGACGGGGAAAGAAAACGACGTTTGCAAACTTTATGGCGAAAGATAAAGGAATCGTTCTTCCAGAGGACACTGATAGCGAAGAAATTGAGCATCTGTTAGAAGAATGGGTGCTGGAGGATTACATTGATAACGGCTATGTGAATGCGGAAACGCCTTGTGAATGTGGACGACCTCTGCGTTATCAATATGTAGTCAAACACAATCGCACGAAAGAGCAACGAACGTTTGGCATCACTCACTTTGAAGAACATACAGGTCTACCTGCTGAAATTGTGAAAGATATTAAAAGCGGATTCCAGAAGATCGATTATGAAATGGACGATCTGTTAGTGAAACTTCATCAAGGCTGGAGTCTTAATGAATCATTACCTAACATCCCAGAAGATTATACTTTTCCTAAAGATATTCAAAAACATCTTGATGTGAATGTTCCGTTGTTGGACCGACAAATACATAGGTTGAGACATGTAGGTGAAGAGATTCCACGAAGAGAGGTGACGGAAGAAATAAAAGAAGAAACGATCCCTGCTTCGCAATCTTTTTATGAAGCGCAGGAGCCTGATCCGATAAATTTATTTAGTGAAGAAGAGATGCCAGCGCCAAAAAATGAGAAAGATTTGCAGATGTACGTCCTTGCACCTAAATACAGGGATGCTGTTATTGGCTACTTGGAAGATGGCGTTACAAGTGCCAGAGTAATTTGTGAATTACTGATTAAAAACAACAGTGCACCAAAAGGAAGATATACGTATTCCGAGAGACCTAAAATTTATGTGTCTGTCTGTTTTTATTTGGACTTACTCGTAAGCAGAGGTCAAGCCACGCATATAGGTTCACTAAATCTTGATGATCGATATTATAAGTTGACTTAATCTGGCGGAAGTGGAAGCGGAATTCTCTTATTTCCAAAAAGCCAGACATAGATCGCAATCTTTACAAAAAAACGCAGGGCCTAAACTGGGTGTTGCGTTGACTTTATTATGAAACTTATTAGGAGATTTATCGTAACATGTATTATCATTTCAAAATAATTTAGGAGGGGACCAATGATAAACACAGCGATAAAGCTCACGAATTTAGCGAAGTCATATGGAAAACACTATGCAGTAAAATCAATTAATCTTGATGTGTATAAAGGGGAAATGTTCGGATTTCTTGGGCCTAATGGTGCTGGGAAAACAACAACGATCAAAATGCTTACAGGGTTATTGGAACCGACGAAGGGATCCGCAGAAATATATGGAATTGATATTTGGAAAAGCCCTTTGGAAGGGAAACAGAAAATTGCTTATGTCCCTGACCAGCCAAATCTGTATCCTAAGCTAACAGGGTGGAATTATTTAGAATTTGTCGCTTCTGTATTTAAAATTCCAGAAGATAGATTTGAAGTTAAAGCAAAAGAGTTATTACATACGTTTAGTCTGACAGAACAAGCAAATAATTTAATTGAAAGTTATTCCCATGGAATGAAACAGAAAATAGCGATTTGCGGTGCTCTGGTTCATGAACCTGATGTACTATTTCTTGACGAACCAACCGTAGGGTTAGATCCGAAAAGCGCTAGAAATTTGAAAAATTTGCTTCGGAAACTCTGCGATAATGGAATGACAGCATTTTTCTCGACGCACATTCTTGAAATAGCTGAGGAGATGTGCGATAGGGTTGGAATCATTCTAGATGGCGATATTATAGCTTTAGGTACGATGGATGAATTACGAAGTGGTAACGGAAATACTGCTCAAAGTTTAGAGGATATTTTCCTACAGTTAACTGGTGGCGAGGATGAACAGGAATTAATCAATGAGATTTCTGCTGATGGTGATCCGAAATGATCAACGTCTTACTAAAAAACCAGTGGAAAATTTTTGTTAATACGATAAAAACGCAGCCTAAGAAAAACTACGTTAGCTATGGAATTATGATTGTTGTATTAGCTGTAATTTTATACTTTATCTCTAGAGGAGTCATAGCATATGGAGAAATCGTAACTGGACCTATTTTATCAGGGTTATTGTCCTATAGTTTCTTGGCAGTGATTGGAATCATTATTCTAATAGGGTTGCCTCAAGTATTCAAACAACTATATGCCGCTACTGATTTAAACTTGTTGTTTACGATGCCCATTCGTACCAGTCATATTTTTTGGATGAAATATATTCAAAGTTTCGTTGGCACCCCAATCATGATCATGATTTTCTCTCTGGTTCCGCTATTTATATATGGTGTTTTAATGGAGGCAAGTCTACTATTCTATCCGGTTGTCATCGCTGTGCTTTTGTCGATTATTGTAATAGGGTTATCGCTTGCGTATTTATTTAATCTTATCTTGATCCAAATTGTCCCAGCGAGTAAGGCAAATGAATTTATGACGGTTATGAGTATATTTTCAGGCTTATTTGTATATCTAATGTTTATGATCCCATCGTTTGCAAATGATCGTCCTTTAACAGAATTAATTTTCGAAGGGCTACCTTTGTTTCCAACTTGGCTACCTGTAACATGGGCGAGTAATGCGACTACATTTGCAATGATGGGTTCAATAGATTTTATTATTCCATTTATATTGATTGTTCTTTTAGCAATAACTAGTGTTCTACTTGCCTCAACTCTCGTCGAAAAGGGCTTTCGAACTGGTTGGATTCGTTTAAGTGAAGGGAGTAGGAAAAAGAAAAAAGCCTCTGTTAATACGAAGAAAACAGGTGCAAATCTTCATCATCCAATTATTGCAATCGGAAAAAAAGAATGGTACGCCATTAAACGAGATTTACGAGAATGGTTAATGTTTATGCCAATAGGGTTTTTTGTTATTTTTGGATTCATTGGTTTTCTAACAAGTGGTGGGGAATTATCTGATTTACAGGGATCGAATGAAGTTTCTTGGCCAGTGGCACAAGTGATATTACTATTTATGTATGCAATGTTTAATGGGCAAATTGCAAGTTCAAGCATTGCCAGAGAAGCAACTTCAGTATGGATATTACGAATACTCCCACTTTCTGGAACGACTATATCGCTTGGGAAACTGTGGATTAGTTGGTTGATTCCCTTTGTGATGTTAACTACTATTGAAATTATCATCGGTGTTTTCCTAAGTTGGACGATACTGCAAATTATTAGCGGGATAGCGATGAAAGCTGTAATTACGGTTGGTATTAGTGGGATAGGAATATACTTAGGAACAATAGGAGCTAAATATAATCCGACGAACCCACAAAATCGACTTAAATTTAGTACAAGTTTGATTTTATTTATTGCTTCTTATCTTTATCTGATTTTTTCATTAATTCCTTATGTGCTATTAGTTATACCAGTTGCAGCTAATGAGTTCGTGCAAGAAATAAGCGAACAAGCTGAAGGTTTTATAGGGTTAATAGCAACCGTTGTTTTCACAATTCTATCGTGGAAAGAATCTAATCTAATTTTTGCAGTAGTAATCGGAATGATTGTTATGCTTATCGTATCATTTGGAGTCGCTTATATCTTTATAAAGACAAGTGCTCGAAAAATAGATAAAGGCATTGACATAGACATCGTGAGTGAGGCAAAATCACTCGGAAAAAATACTGGGAAATTGTTCTAACTTATAACCATTATCTCCACCTGTTTTAAGTTATTTAGTTTATGATTTAGTGTGATTATAAGAAAAGGTGGGGAATCAATGAATATTCGGGTGTTGGGGGTAGGAGTCGTCTCTGTTCTTCTGATGGTTTTAGCATTTTTGTATATTAGCGAAAGGCAAAATAGACCAACAAGTGACGACTTGTTTTTAGAAGCTACTTTAAAATATAATGAAAATGAAAAAATCAATAGAGAATATGTGATGGAAATTTTCATAGATAAAGAAATGTATGAATCTGGTTCGCTATTTCCTTTTATTCAAGGTAAAATGGCTACTATTGAGTTCGATCCGTCGCAGGAAGAAGGTTTCTATAAGCCCGACAATTTAGGGGTTCATGGCGAAGAAGAGAGGTTGCTTGAAATAGAATTCCAAGAAAAAGGCTTGCTTGATGATAGTGATGGTGAGTCATACAATTTTACTGGCATCTTTATTCCTATAAAAGCTGATGAATATAGAATGGAAGTATATATGGATGTCGCTGAAGGATTAAATTCTGAAGATCCAGTCTATTTAAGTTATGTCTACCGGGGCTTTGAAATATTTGGTGTGAATTTGGGGTTGGATGCAGGGTGGGTTAAAACCATAGAAGTTGATTTGGAATTCGATTAGTTTTAGGTAATGGATAACGACAATTTTGACTAAGAGTGGAAGCAAAAGAACCGTCCCTACGCTTCCCCATTGTAACCACATTCTCATTTAGAGAATGTGGATTTAAATATGGAAAATAAAGGTTGATTTTTCGTATTATCCGTATTATCATATATAATACAGTCGAAGTGCATTATAGGTGAAGGAGGTTTGGAAATGTTTAAGCTAGACACACGAAGTAGAGTCGCTATTTATGAACAGCTTATGGAACAATTAAAGACGATGATGATTCATGAAATACTTCAAAAAGACGAACAATTACCTTCTGTTAGGAGCCTTGCTCAAGAATTAACGATAAATCCGAACACAATTCAAAAGTCTTATCGTGAATTAGAAAATGAAGGTTTCATTTATACGATTCCAGGCAAAGGAAGTTTTGTTGCTCCTCTTGAATTGAATGCCAATAAGGAAAAGCTTAACTCACTTAGAAAAGATATTGAAAAAAGTGTCGATGAATTCTTATTTTTAGGTGGATCGAAACAAGAACTAATTGATTGGGTAAATCGTCTAAACGAGAAAGAGAGGAAAAGAGAAAATGATTAAAGCAGAAGAAGTAAATAAGAGGTTTGATGACCTTCAAGCAGTTAGAGATTTATCTATTCATGTACGCAGAGGATCTATTTATGGATTGCTTGGCTCAAACGGGGCTGGTAAATCAACTTTCCTAAAGATTATTGCAGGTGTTTACAAGCCAGATAATGGCAATGTGACAGTGAATGATCAACCTATTTATGAACAAACGAGCACGAAACAAACAGTTCTTTTTATATCTGATCATCCATATTTTTTAAATCTAGCAACGCTTCATGACATGGCAAGTTTCTATGCAGGAGTCTATGAACGATGGAACAGGAAAAGGTATGAACAATTAACGAAACATTTTAGGATGGACCCGAAGAAACGATTGAATCGTATGTCAAAGGGAATGCAACGTCAAGCTGCTTTTATTTTGACATTGTCAACGATGCCAGATGTCATGATTCTTGATGAACCATTTGATGGACTTGATCCAGTCATTCGTCAACAAATGAAAAACCTGATCATGCAGGACGTTGCTGACCGTGAGTTAACTTTGATCGTTTCATCGCATAACTTACGTGAAATGGAAGATTTCTGTGATTTTGTCGGAGTTCTTCATGAAGGATCTTTATTGTTTGAACGTGATTTAGATGAATTACGCACGGATATTCATAAATTACAAATTGCTTTTAAAAAGATCCCTAATAAAGAAAAACTTACTAAAGGTTTGGATTTATTACATTATGAGTTAAAAGGGAGTATTGTGTGTTTGATTGTGAAGGGACAAAAAGACGAGATTCTCTTTAAGGTTAATCAATTAAATCCGGCAGTTGTTGATATGTTACCTTTGACACTAGAAGAAATCTTTATTTATGAATTAGGAGGTGTTGGCTATGAAATCGACAATCTTATTGTGGAATAAAGCATTATTTACCCTTCAATTACGAACGGTCACTTGGTTCAGTATCCTTTTGACATTGTTACTGTTTGTCATGCTTCCAATTAGCATTCTTGTTGGAGAAATTCGTTATCCAGGGGAGGAAGGAAGATATTTTTACAGTGCTCTTAATACATTAAGTGAATTCTCTTTCCCATTTCAATTGATAGTTTTTGCAATTTTTCCAGTACTTCTTGGGATAGTATTACTTAATTTTACGACAAAAAAAGAGGCAACCTATTTTATGCACAGTCTGCCGTTTACTCGCCAAACGATCTTAACGAATACGTACTTAGCTGGAGTTGTTGCGCTGTTATCACCAATAGCGCTGACAGGAATTGTGTTAGGTGTATTAAGGTTTGTTATTGAGACACCATTCTACTCATTCGGTGATTTGTTCAAATGGATGGGACTTTCTACATTGATTCTTTTGTTTCTATTTATCGTAACGGTCACGATTGGAATCTTTGTTGGAAATGGCTTTCTTCACGGAGGTCTAACGTATACGGTTATTATTGTTCCAGCACTATTGATTGTGCTGACACTTGTTAATCTTCAGTACTATATTTCGGGTTTAGCACTTACGTCTTATACGGACACACTTTTTACAAAAGGGATATTTTTTGTTCGCTTAGCGGAATTATATTCAGAATCTTTTACGATTTTAGAGTATGTGATTTATACTCTAATTGCCGTGTTTTTAGTTATACTCTCCTACGTGGCATTTTCGAAACGACCATCTGAAGCATCAGATCAGTCGATTGTTTTTCCGATTGTGCAATCTATCTTTCTCTATGGACTTACTTTTTTTGCAATGTTACTTGGCGGTCTATATTTTACTGAATTTTTAGCAGGAAGTTTTATGTGGACAATGTTTGGTTATGTACTCGGTGCATTTTTTGCTTATACAGTATTACAAATGATATTACAAAAGGCGATTCGGCTATCATGGCCTTGGAAAGGATTCATTGGCTACTTCGTGGTAATCATTTTATTGTTGATCCCTGTTAACATTGGTGGTGCTTTTTATGAAAATAAAATTCCATTATTTGAAAATGTCGCATCTGTTGCAATTTATAGTTCGTATTCATATGAGTACGAAGATAAAGTACCGCCTCGGATGACTGATGAGCGATCAATTGACCAAGTAATAGAACTTCATCAAACTTTGAAAGACGTTGAAGAAGTTGATCCATATCAATGGAATACAATAACGATTGATTACGCTCTTAATGATGGTAAAACGTTACGAAGAGAATACACAATACCTGAATCAATTGAAAAAGAAGTAACAAAAGACTTGAGAAATAACGATGAATTCAAACAAGCCTATGATCCTATTTATCAATTGCGAGATTTAGATATTACGTATGCATCGGTTTATGGTAATTACTATGGAGATGATGACACACGAATTTCTGATCCCAATGAATTGAATACATTAATCGCTCTTCTCGAAGATGATCTTGCTAATAATCAGTCGCAAATACTTATAGGAGATCAACAACCTTACGTCGGAGAACTATACTTTAGTACAAAATCAAATCGACATGATGAATATATAATGATTAGTAATAATTATGAAAAGACGATGGCTTGGCTGATTGAAAATGATTTATCACATCCGCTGTTAATATCTGAAAATATAGATTCAGTAACTGTTATTCAAACACATGGAGAAGATATTTATATGGAGCTTGATGAGCTTCTCTATACGTCAACTACTGCATCCGAAAAGTTTCCAGATTCTTTTGAAACGACTGACAAAAATGAAATTGAAGAATTATTAAATGTCGGAATAAATTATTATGACGGAGATTATGTGGTTGTATTTGATGGGGGAAATGACTATCATCAATATATCGGCTTTGATAAGGATGAAACCCCTGATTTTGTATTAGAAAGGTTAGAATAGGGTATTAAGTATTTATTTGTAAATTACTTGCACTTAGGTTCATTTGGGGAGCAACAGTCCAGATGAGCTTTTTTTATAAATGTAGATAACTACTCAATTTTATCATATTTATATACTAATAAATTGCAATAAAAAGTAATTTCAACCGTTATATATGATATAATACTCAGTATAAAAGTAATGTATTTGGGGTATTTGCGCTTTCGTCTTAAATTACTATTACATAATCAACATTAAAATTTGTGGATGAATAAGGAGCGATAACAAAGATGAAGAATAAGAAATACAAGTTTGGTATTAGAAAAAAGATGGTCGTTGGGATTTGTTCGGTTGCAGCAATAACTTATATTACTAGTGCTATATTTATTTTTTTCATAAGCGACTTGGTTGCTGAAAACTTTGGATTGAATGGAGATGCGTTTATTATTGTAACCTTTGCGCTTGGCGTTTTATGGTGTGGTGTATTAGGTTATTTTGGAGCTGGAATGATTATTAGACCTTTAAAGCAATTGGAAGAGAGCGCAAGAAAAGTAGCGGACGGAGACATTCGCGAAGACGTTAAGATACCAAAATCAGATGATGAACTTAAAGCTCTAGCAATTGCATACAACGATATGGTAGGTAGTTTACGAAACATGATTCAAGAGGTGGATACTAACTTTTCTACTACGAATGAAAAAGTGATTGAGATGAAAGAAGCGTCTGTTGTAGCGGCAGAGCAGTCAGAAAATATTAGCCAAGCGATTGAAGAAATTTCTTCTGGCGCCGAAAGGTCTGCCGTTGCGATTAACAATACGTCTGGCAAAATGGAAGAAGTCTCTGAAATGGCTTTGCAAGTGCAAAATCACGCACGAAGTTCCGACAATCTATCGAAAGAAATGGTGACGGACTTAAAAGAAAGTAAACAAATCGTCCAATCTCTGGTAAATGGTATTCAGCATTTGGCAGAGGATAATCAATCGTCTTTAACTGCAGTTAATCGATTGGAAACGAATGCTGGTAAAGTAGGCGAAATTATTTCTCTCGTAGGTGAGATTGCAGAACAAACGAATTTATTGGCACTAAATGCTTCGATTGAAGCGGCTCGAGCGGGTGAGCATGGTAAGGGTTTTGCGGTAGTTGCTGACGAAGTTCGCAAACTCGCTGACGAAAGTGGGCAAGCAGTGCAAGGCATTTCTGAATTGGTTAAAAATATGCAAACTGAGGTTGCCCAAGTCGTTACACAGATTACAGGTCAAGTGAACGCTGCGAATACGGAAGCGGAAAAAGGAACAAAAACAAATGAATCGATCACAGCAATGTCAGACTCCGTCAACGAAGTAGCCGTTGCAATTAAAGAGATTTTGCAACTAGTTGATAAACAAATGTCGGTCATTAATGAAACGAATGAAGGTTCACAAGACGTTGCGGCTATTGCAGAACAAACATCTTCTGCTACCGCGGATGTAACTTCTTCCACACAAGAACAAACAGCGGTTATGGAAGAAATTGCTGCATCATCAGAAATGTTATTGGGACATGCAAATAATTTAAAAAATACGATTCGTCGTTTTAGAGTCAATTAGAATCTTATTTTTGAGGATAGAAATTTATAGAAAGAGGGCCTATGCTGATAAGTAGGCCCTCTTTATCGATTTATTGCTTTTAAACGTTTATCCGATGGGAGGAAGATTGTCAGAATTCCCATTAAAGGAAGGGTTACAATGAAAAGCATCGTATTTGTAATTCCGACTAAATCTGCAAACCAACCAAGAGCGACAGATCCCAGAGCTCCCATCCCGAACGCTAACCCTATAACTAAGCCCGAAACTGTTCCTATTTTTCCTGGGACTAACTCTTGCGCATATACGACGGTCACCGAAAAACTGGATAAGATAGTAAAACCTATTATGACGAGCAGTACATAGGTAAGTCCTGCTCCAACATGTGGTAACACTAATGCCAGCGGAGCAGATCCGAGCATGGAGAAGAAGATCATATTTCTTTTTCCGAAGCGGTCAGCAAGTGGACCTCCAGCAAATGTGCCGATTGCACCTGCCCCTAGAAAGGTAAAGATATAGACTTGTGCTTGAGGAATAGATATGCTAAATTCATCGATAAGATAAAATGCATAAAAGTTGGTAATTCCAGCATGAAACCAAGATCTAGCAAAAACTAAGAAAATAAGTAATGATATAGCAAAAAGAACAATGTTGTTTTTCTTCCCTGTGAACGTTTTTTTTGCAGAGCCAACTGATTTATTTTTTGTTTGATCAATTAGTCGTCGGATCTTAATTTGCTCGGAATACCAACGAGCGATATACATAAGTAAGCCGACTGCTAATGCAGCAACAAGAGCAAACCAAATCGCTCCGAATTGACCTAACGGAACTAAAATCAATGCAGTAATCAGTGGTGCTAACGCTTGGCCAGTATTTCCACCAACTTGAAAAATTGATTGAGCTAGACCTCGTTTCCCTTCTGGTCCGGCGGCCATATAGGCAACGCGAGAACCTTCTGGGTGGAACGTTGCTGAGCCTAATCCGATAAACATTACCGAAAGAATGATGACCCAAAAAGATGGTGCTATAGCTAGACCGATGACACCTAAAAATGTAAAACAAAGCCCGATTGGTAAGGCATAAGGCGAAGGTTTTTTATCGGTATATAAGCCTACGACTGGTTGAATAATTGACGCTGTTAAATTGAGTGCAAATGCAATCAAACCTAATTGCGTAAATGATAGGCCCATAGATTGTTCTAAGATAGGGAACATTGCCGGTATAACTGCTTGTATCGAGTCATTCAGTAAATGAACAATTCCGATAATAACAAGTATTTTATACATTGTTTGCTGTTCGTGAGTTTCTTCAGGTGATGTCTGATTCTTCGCATTTTGCATGACGCAACCTCTTTTCTTATATAAAATAATCGTACACTATTAGCTGATAACTGTTAAGCAAATTTTGCAATAACAGGAAAGTCAAATTTCTCTTGATTCCTGATTCCTGATGATTCACTGAAATATTATCTTTTTGAATGCCGAAAGGAGTTCTTAAATATGAGAAAAGGTGAACAAGACAATCGATTATTAGAAGAATTATTTCAGTACTTCCATACTCATCCAGAGACGAGTTGGGAGGAAGTTAACACAACTGAATATATAAAAGGATTTTTTAATTCATACGGGTGTGAGGTGAACACATTTGATGATTGTACAGGGTTAACCGCAGATATTGGACAAGGTAAACCTATAATAGCATTAAGAGCAGATATTGATGCTTTGTGGCAGGATTTAGATGGCAAATTTCGGGCGAATCATTCGTGTGGTCATGATGCCCATATGACGATTGCTTTAGGTGTATTTCTTAAATTAATAGAAGATAAAGAACAATTAAAAGGAACGGTTCGATTTATTTTTCAACCAGCAGAGGAAAAAGGGACAGGGGCGCTGAAATTTGTTGAGAAAGGAATTGTTGATGATGTTGACTACTTATACGGGATGCATTTGCGTCCTGTTCAAGAGTTGGCTGACGGTGAGTTTTCTTCTGCAATATCCCATGGAGCGGCCCGTTTTGTTTCGGGAATCATAGAAGGGGTTGATGCTCATGGTGCGAGGCCTCATTTGAATACTAATGCGATACAAGTTGGGGCGGAGTTGGTACAAGCAATGAATAACATGCACTTCGATCCTAGCATCGCCCATTCAATGAAAATGACCTCTTTTCATGCTGGTGGAAAGAGTACGAATATAATTCCTGAAAAAGCAACGTTCTCACTAGATTTACGAGCTCAACAAAATGAACTAATTGAAGAAATGATGGAACGATTGGAACGAACAGTGAAATCCTTAAGTGACTATCATCAGATTTCTATAAAAATCGAAGTAGATGCCTTTATGCAAGCGGCAATTATTAATGAACATGCTCGGGGTTTGATGGAAGGAGCAATTTATGAAACGCAAGGAGCACAATCTCTGCGTCCAGTAGTTATAACTACTGGGGGTGACGATTTTCATTTTTATACGATAAAGCGACCTGAATTAAAGGCATCAATGCTTGCGATAGGTTGTGATCTTAAACCGGGTCTTCATCATCCTTGGATGACATTTAATCAAAAAATCATTCCAGATGCAGTAAAGGTTCTCACTAAAGTAATTGAGAATACGATCTTAAGAAGCAGGCAAAGGTAAATTTTCCTGTTTCTTGGAATATAGACAACTGGAGCGTGTATAATAATAGAAAAAGGTATCCGCCGTAAAGAACTCTTTTGTCCTTATTTACAAAAAATTCATATTATATTTACTGTCAGTTTACATTGCTGTGATATTTTTAATATATTGTCGAATAATGAGTAAAGGAGTTGAAGACCATTGGAAATGAAAGAGGAAGTTGTCGATGCTACTAACATAGACAACCCCACTTATTATAACAATCGAGAGTTAAGCTGGCTTGATTTCAATCATAGAGTACTAGAAGAGACGTTAGATGAAAGTAACGCTTTATTAGAAAGATATAAATTTTTAGCTATTTTCAGTACTAATTTAGATGAATTTTTTATGGTAAGGGTTGCTGGTTTACTTGACCAAGTAAAAGTAGGTTTTAATAAACCTGAGAATAAAGCAGGGCTAACGCCTAAAGAGCAACTTAATGCTATTTCTGAAATGACGCATGATCTTTTGGAAAAACAAGACAATGTATACTTTCATTTATCCTCGCTCTTATCTAAAGAAAAGGTAAAGATTTTATCAATGGAAGAGGTAGCTACTAAAGAGCTGCCTGTCCTTGAAAAAATTTTTGACGAGCAGATATTCCCAGTTTTAACCCCTATGGCAATCGATGCCTATCGACCATTTCCAATGATATTAAGCAAGTCATTAAACCTTGCTATTGTGCTTGAGGATGAATCAATCGGGAAAAACAAACAATTACCTGTGGGTGGTAAGTTTGTGATTGTCCAAGTTCCTTCAGTTATCAATCGCTTAATAGAGCTGCCTAAAGAGAAAGGTGTTAGAGAATTTGTCTTCTTAGAAGAAGTTATATCTACATTCATACATAAATTACTTACGGGTTATCAAATAAAATCGATAACTTCTTTTAGAATTACAAGAAATGCGGACTTAACTATCCACGAAGATGAAGCTGTCGATCTATTACAAGAAATCGAAGAAGAATTAAAAAAACGTAAATGGGGCGCTGCTGTAAGGTTAGAAGTGCAAGAACAATCTAGTGATCAGTTGGTCGTTGAGTACTTAAAAGAGGAATTAGAAATTCACAGTAAGGATGTTTATTTTAATCAGGCTCCATTAGATCTAAATTTTCTTTTTTCTTTCTGTAAGACAATCGAAACGACACACGAGCATTTAGCAACACAATCTTATATCCCGCAAACTCCCCAAGATTTATTAGGAGATGAAAATATCTTTGATAAAATTAGAGCCAAAGATATCTTACTTCATCATCCTTACGAATCATTTGAGCCTGTTGTTTCATTTATGTCTAGGGCAGCAGATGATGAAGATGTCTTAGCGATTAAGCAAACGCTGTATCGGGTTAGTGGTGATTCTCCAATCATAAAGAGTTTAAAACGTGCTGCCGAGAACGGAAAGCAAGTAACTGTTCTTGTCGAGCTAAAAGCGCGTTTTGATGAGAAAAATAACGTCCAGTGGGCGAAGGAGTTAGAAAAAGCAGGTTGCCAAGTTATTTATGGTATGACACACGTGAAAACACACAGTAAAATAACATTGGTTGTTCGTGAGGAAAAAGGGAAGATTAAAAGATATGTCCATTTAGGCACAGGAAACTACAATGATGCGACCGCAAGAGTTTATACAGATTTAGGCTTATTCACTTCAAATCATCAAATAGGATTAGACGCGATTAATTTCTTTAATTATTTGAGTGGTTATATGGAGAAACCGAAGTATAACCATTTGATCGTTGCTCCTTTTGCTATTAGAGAGGCTTTTCTAGAGTTAATTAATGACGAAATCCTTGCTCATAAACAACGTGGAGATGGACGAATAATTGCTAAGATGAATTCTTTGTCTGACAAAAAAATTATAACAAAATTCTACGAAGCTTCGATGGCAGGTGTGAAAATTGACTTAATTGTAAGAGGGATTTGTTGCTTACGTCCTGGTATTCAAGGTATTAGTGAAAATATAACTGTTCGAAGCATCGTGGGGAATTTCTTAGAACATACAAGAATTTTTTATTTTCATAATAGAGGAAAAGCGAAAGTATTTTTATCATCAGCAGATCTAATGACTAGAAACATGGAGAATCGGATTGAAATTCTATTTCCACTTTTGAAAAATGAACTAAAAAGCCGAATTCATCAAAATTTACTTCTCATGTTACAAGATAATAGGAAAGCAAGGGAACAAGACTCCAGAGGGAAATATCATTATGTTAAGAAGAAAAATAATGAGGAGAAAATAAACAGTCAACAGCTTTTGGGTCAACAGGCTTACGATAATAGTCGAAAAGAAGAACAGATGCCAGCACCTATTTTATTGAAAAGTAGATTAGCAAAGCTAGGTTTTTCATACTTTACCAGAATGAAAGAAAAGTATAAATCTAATGATTGATATTGAGTTGGAAAGATGAAGCTGTTTTAAAAATAGACATGTCAGCAAGAGCGAATCAGCCAGCTCACCTGGAAAAAATACAGGTGAGCGTTTTGGCATTGCATTAGAACATAACGTCAATGACAAGTCGAGCGACTATCTAGAGGCGAACTTATATAAATAGATAAAACACATGCTTTATTACAATTAGAGTATTATAATCAAGGAAGAAGTGTTTTGAATTAAATTAAAGAGGACGCTTATTTTATAAACGGGACTTTAATAAGAATGTTTCTTTTTTGGAGGAATATAAATGAAACGCATGATGGATATTCATCGCCAAGCTGTTTCACGAACAAAAATGAAAGTTTTAGCAGATATTGATGACTATTTGGGCAGAAACCAGGAATTAAAATCTTATCAACAATATTTTTCCGATCGGAGCGATTATCTAGAGCGTATTTGGATCGATGTCTGGTTAAACATGGCGACAAATGGCATCTCTAAAAAACAAAAGAATCATTTCTTAAAGGAAAGAGGTTTTGAGATTGACTCTGTTGATCGGAAGACCATCAACAGAGCTTTTCGAGCGGAATTGAAAGATCACGAACCTTTTCAAGTGTTACGTTGGCTAAATGAATTATTCATGGCCAGGGAGAGTGTGTGGGAAGATCGATATATTACTGCGAGAAAAAACTTTTTGCAGAGAGAAAAAGAAAAGCAAATAATTGAGAAAAAGAGCGTTGTAAGTTCAACTTTAATTGATAAAATAAAAGCAATTATTGACAAGAATAAATTTCTTTATTATCTTTACATACGTTATTACGTCTCCACTCAATTAGTGAAAGATTTGAAAAATGAAAAGTTTAAAGCTGTTGATACTTTTAAAATAAAGGATAAACTAATTCCAGAAGGACATTTGAATGAAAGTGATTATGTGAAACTGAAAGAATTTCTTTATGAATTGACAGGTTCTGTGCAAAAAACAATCTATTGGGAATATGAATCCTACCATGATAAATACGAAGAGGTTATTACAAAGGTTTTGGCGAACAAGATATCTAGACTTATTTTTGATCAATTAACCTATTCGGATAAAAAAGAGTATGAACATATATTCAGTGAAAAGTTTTCCAGTGAAACGTTGTATCACTTAAGCGTGGAATATATGTATGAGTTGCAGGGAGAGTTTCTAGAGAAAATTTCAGAAGAATACCTTTCCGACCTTACTACTGTTGCAGGAATACCCTTTGATGAAGCAACTCATCAGGAAATGTATTATCAAGATATCGTCGAGCGTGAACAGAGGGAAGAGCAAGAATTACTTGCACTACAACAACAAGAAGAAGCGGAAGAAAGGATGCTCGAAGATATTTTTGGGAGAGAATATAGCTCATCTGTTGGGAGAAATATTCATTATGTACTTCATATTGGGGAAACTAATACTGGAAAAACACATCAAGCATTAGAAAGAATGAAACAATTTCCTAGTGGTATCTACCTTGCTCCTCTTAGGTTGTTAGCTTTGGAAGTATACGATAAACTGAATTTTGAGGGTGTTACCTGCGGCTTAAAGACTGGTGAGGAAGAGAAGGGTGTTTTGGGTGCCACGCATCTTTCATGTACGGTCGAGATGTTTCATGAGAAAGATTATTATGATGTCGTGATTATTGATGAGGCTCAAATGGTTGCAGACAAAAATCGAGGGTTTTCCTGGTACAAAGCAATTACAAAAGCGAATGCAAAAGAAGTTCATATTATTGGAAGTCGTAATTCAAAAAGAATGGTTCTTGAACTATTAGGAAATGCGACAATTGACATTCGAGAATACAATCGCGATGTACCTCTCGAAGTAGAACCTAAGATCTTTCGAATGAAAGATGCTTCAAAAGGCGACGCTCTCGTCTGCTTTTCGAGAAAGCGCGTGTTAGAAACGGCATCAATTCTGGAGAATGCCGGGTCTTCAGTAAGTATGATCTATGGAAGTATGCCACCTGAAACGAGACAAAAACAAATGAAACGTTTTTCAAATGGAGAAACAACAGTAATTGTTTCCACCGACGCGATAGGTATGGGGTTAAATTTGCCGATCAGACGTATTGTCTTTCTGGAGAATGATAAATTTGATGGTACGAGGAGAAGGCGGTTAACATCCCAAGAGGTAAAACAAATCGCAGGAAGAGCAGGACGGAAAGGTATATATAATAAGGGAAGAGTCGCATTTACAAGTGATATAAAAAAGATGACAAGGTTATTAAAACAAGAAGATGAACTTGTCCATACGTTCACGATCGCTCCTACAAATTCGATCTTTGAGCGGTTTCAAAGATATTCACGAGACTTTGGTTATTTCTTGTATCTGTGGGAAAGGTTTGATTGTCCAACAGGCACGAAAAAATCAAGTTTATCAGAGGAAAGCGATCTGTATAAATTGATACAGAACACAGAGATCGAAGCACGCTTTTCGTTAATGGACCTCTTTGGTTTTTTACACCTCCCGTTTTCAAAGAAAGAACCAGAGCTTACGAAACAGTGGAAGGAAACATTGGATGCAATTGTGAAAGGAAAAGAAATACCTGATCCGAAAATAAACAAAAATAATCTTGAAAAATTAGAACTATCATATAAAGCGTTAGGACTTCATTTATTATTTTTGTATCGATTGGGTAAGAAGACAGATGCTCTTTATTGGGAACGGTTAAGGTTAGAGTTAAGTGATGATGTGCACGAACAACTAAAAACAGATGTTAGAAAAATCATGAAAAAATGTAAACGATGCAGGAGAAATCTTCCCTCAAGTTTTAAATATCCTATTTGCGATTCGTGTCATTGGATGCAAAGAGCGAGAGGAAAATATGATCTTTACTATGAAGGATGATTTTATGTGTGATTTTTGCTTAGAGAGTTCCATGAAAAACTTGAAATTTTAGTGGATATGTAGTATATTTACCTCAATATTCAAATACATTGAAGAGGACTAGTACAATTTATGAAGCGTCTAGAGAGCTGTTGGTTGGTGGAAAACAGTCGCAATCAAAATTGGAACTCACCTTGTAGTAGCTCGCTGAAATCAAAGTAGGTGGAGACGGGACCTAACCGTTATATTAGGAAGATATAGGGGTATTAAACCTCGTATCTGTTGAGTGCATACCTTTTTGGTATGAATCTGAGTGGTACCACGTGAGATAATAACAGTCTTTCGTCTCTATAGTTTTTTATAGAGATGAAAGACTTTTTGTATTGATAATAAAATAAATGAAAGGGTGATTGACGTATGAAGAAAGTTGAAAAATATACTAGAAATTACTTTATGCCTCCAGTAAAGAGTATGAAGTGGAGTGAAAAAGAATATATAACAGAAGCGCCTGCGTGGTGTAGTGTTGATCTACGGGATGGCAACCAAGCGTTAGTTGTTCCTATGAACCTAGAAGAGAAGTTAGAGTATTTTCAATTGCTTTGCGATATAGGATTCAAGGAAATTGAAGTTGGTTTTCCGGCAGCATCAGATACAGAATATACTTTTTTAAGAACGTTAATTGAAAATGATTTAATTCCAGAAGATGTAACCATTCAAGTTCTTACACAAGCTAGAGAACATATTATTCGTAAAACCTTTGCATCTCTTCAAGGCGTCTCCAAAGCGATTGTACATCTATACAACTCGACATCCGTCGCTCAGCGAACGCAAGTCTTTCGAAAATCAAAACGAGAGATTATTGACATTGCGATTACAGGAGCAAAACAATTAAATAAATATGCGCAGGAAACTGAGGGGGATTTTACGTTTCAATATTCTCCAGAAAGTTTCACTGGTACTGAGATTGATTTTGCGCTTGAAATCTGTAACCACGTGCTTGATGAATGGCAACCAACGGCTAGTCAGAAAGTGATTATCAACCTTCCAGCTACCGTTTCGATGTCAATGCCTCACGTATACGCAAGTCAAATTGAATATATGAGTGATAATCTGAAGTACCGTAATAATGTTATTGTGTCAGTCCACCCACATAACGATAGAGGAACTGGTGTTGCGGATGCGGAGCTAGGCATGCTTGCAGGCGCAGACCGAGTAGAAGGGACTCTATTTGGAAATGGAGAAAGAACAGGGAACGTTGACATTGTAACTCTAGGGCTTAATATGTTTTCGCATGGCGTTGACCCACAGCTAAACCTTGAAAATATCCCCGAAATTATTGAGGTCTATCAACGAATGACAAAAATGAAAGTGAGTGAAAGACACCCTTACGGAGGGGAACTCGTGTTTACTGCATTTTCAGGTTCGCACCAAGATGCGATTTCAAAAGGGATTAAGTGGCGTGAGGGGAATGAAGAGAAATATTGGACAGTTCCTTATTTGTTAATTGACCCTAAAGATATTGGCAGGGAGTACGAAGGGGATATTATCAGAATTAACAGCCAGTCTGGTAAAGGCGGAATTGCTTATGTTTTAGGGCAAAAATATGGATTAGATTTACCACCAGAAATGCGGGAGAGTTTCGGATATAGTGTAAAAAATGTATCCGACCGTTTGCATAAAGAACTTATACCAAAAGACATTTATGATATCTTCGTAAAAGAATACGTGAATGTTGAAACGCCGTTTGAATTTATTAATTATCAATTTAAGTCTCATGATGATTATCTAACGACAGTGAAGATTCGCGTTAATGAGACCGAAGAAGAATTCGAAGCGACCGGAAATGGTCGGCTAGATGCAATAAGTAATATCATTCATGACAAACTAGATGTAGATTATTCAAACTTAATTTATAAGGAACATGCATTAGAAATTGGCTCAGGTTCACAAGCGGTAACATATGTAGGAATTACCTCAAAGGATGGCGCAGTGTTCTGGGGATGTGGAATAGACGTCGATATTATGACTTCTTCTATTAAGGCTTTGTTTAGTGCAGTGAACAATTTAGTAAGTGTGGAAGCTTCTCCTGTTAAATGAAGAATTGAAAATATCAAATAAGTAAGGAATTGATATTTGTAAAATTATGATGCATCATTCATCCAGATAGTAAATGTGGGATATCGATTTACTATCTGGATGCTTTTATTTTATTTGGTTGGTCTTTGGGACTCTTTCATTTATGATTGAGAATTTTTGTTCTGTTATTGTTTAAACTGGTATCTAAGGAGATAGATTAAATTCATCAGCTAATACCACTCACAATATCTATTAACTAACCACAGACACCACTAGCTTCTAATAATTAGATTCTATATAGAAGAAAGTAGTACTTTATTTATTATATTATATAGAAGAAACATTAGGGATATTTAAAGATAGAAAAAATAGTTGCTTATTATATAGCTGCATGCTATGATAGCGGTTCGCCAATAAAGATATTTTTTAAGCTGTTTTATAGACTATCTACTTATTTAAATTATCTTGTACAAGATTAATTATTGTGATATAGTTATATTGTTGTCTTAATTAAGTGGAGGCGTGTTAATGAAATGGGATAAATAGTTGTTGACATAACCTTTAATATATTGTTATAATATTATAGTTACGTTAAAACAACTAGTAACATTCTGACCTTTGAAAACTAAACAAAAAGCCAAGCGAAGTGGGATATTTTTAGTTTTAACTATATTATTATGGATGAAACTATAAGTTCAACTAAGGCTTTCGCCATTTTGGGCGAAAAGCCAAGTTTTCTTTAAAATATCCCGTCAAAGTAACACCAAGCAAGAAACGCCAGACGAAAGTTTGGTTTTGATGTCATGGACATCAAACTTGATGAAAAGTCATCATACTTTATCGGAGAGTTTGATCCTGGCTCAGGACGAACGCTGGCGGCGTGCCTAATACATGCAAGTCGAGCGCAGGAAGCAAGCAGATCCCTTCGGGGTGATGCTTGTGGAATGAGCGGCGGACGGGTGAGTAACACGTGGGCAACCTGCCTTGTAGACTGGGATAACTCCGGGAAACCGGAGCTAATACCGGATGACCATTTGAATCGCATGATTCGAATGTAAAAGTGGGGAGCAATCCTCATACTACGAGATGGGCCCGCGGCGCATTAGCTAGTTGGTAAGGTAATGGCTTACCAAGGCAACGATGCGTAGCCGACCTGAGAGGGTGATCGGCCACACTGGAACTGAGACACGGTCCAGACTCCTACGGGAGGCAGCAGTAGGGAATCATCCGCAATGGGCGAAAGCCTGACGGTGCAACGCCGCGTGAACGATGAAGGTTTTCGGATCGTAAAGTTCTGTTATGAGGGAAGAACAAGTGCCGTTCGAATAGGGCGGCACCTTGACGGTACCTCACGAGAAAGCCCCGGCTAACTACGTGCCAGCAGCCGCGGTAATACGTAGGGGGCAAGCGTTGTCCGGAATTATTGGGCGTAAAGCGCGCGCAGGCGGTCTCTTAAGTCTGATGTGAAAGCCCACGGCTCAACCGTGGAGGGTCATTGGAAACTGGGAGACTTGAGTGTAGGAGAGGAAAGTGGAATTCCACGTGTAGCGGTGAAATGCGTAGATATGTGGAGGAACACCAGTGGCGAAGGCGACTTTCTGGCCTACAACTGACGCTGAGGCGCGAAAGCGTGGGGAGCAAACAGGATTAGATACCCTGGTAGTCCACGCTGTAAACGATGAGTGCTAGGTGTTAGGGGTTTCGATGCCCTTAGTGCCGAAGTTAACACATTAAGCACTCCGCCTGGGGAGTACGGCCGCAAGGCTGAAACTCAAAGGAATTGACGGGGGCCCGCACAAGCAGTGGAGCATGTGGTTTAATTCGACGCAACGCGAAGAACCTTACCAGGTCTTGACATCCTCTGAACAGCTAGGAGACTAGCCTTTCCCCTTCGGGGGACAGAGTGACAGGTGGTGCATGGTTGTCGTCAGCTCGTGTCGTGAGATGTTGGGTTAAGTCCCGCAACGAGCGCAACCCTTGATCTTAGTTGCCAGCATTCAGTTGGGCACTCTAAGGTGACTGCCGGTGATAAACCGGAGGAAGGTGGGGATGACGTCAAATCATCATGCCCCTTATGACCTGGGCTACACACGTGCTACAATGGATGGTACAAAGGGTTGCAAGACCGCGAGGTCAAGCCAATCCCATAAAGCCATTCTCAGTTCGGATTGCAGGCTGCAACTCGCCTGCATGAAGCCGGAATTGCTAGTAATCGCGGATCAGCATGCCGCGGTGAATACGTTCCCGGGCCTTGTACACACCGCCCGTCACACCACGAGAGTTTGTAACACCCGAAGTCGGTGAGGTAACCTTTTGGAGCCAGCCGCCGAAGGTGGGACAGATGATTGGGGTGAAGTCGTAACAAGGTATCCGTACCGGAAGGTGCGGATGGATCACCTCCTTTCTAAGGAGCTCTAAGCTCAACTTATTGAATCGAACTTCGCTTTGGCCTTTTTGTTTAGTTTTGAGAGGTTATACTCTCAAGACTTCTTTTCTTCTAATGGAAGAAAGAAGAGAATGACTAGCACATGATTGCCGTGCTTTGACCTTTGAAAACTGGATAACGATAAATGAATGAATCACCGGTTTGACATAGAAATGAATCTTCGGATTCATGGAAGAGTGAACCGAGTGTCTTAGAATGTAAAGCCAAGAAAGACCGAGCAACACATCCATTGATTTAAAATGGTTAAGCTAGAAAGGGCGCACGGTGAATACCTTGGCACTAGGAGCCGATGAAGGACGGGACGAACACCGAAATGCTTCGGGGAGCTGTAAGTAAGCTTTGATCCGGAGATATCCGAATGGGGGAACCCCTTATCCGTAATGGGATAAGATCCACATCTGAATCAATAGGGTGTGAGAAGGCAGACCTGGGGAACTGAAACATCTTAGTACCCAGAGGAAGAGAAAGCAAATGCGATTTCCTGAGTAGCGGCGAGCGAAACGGAAACAGCCCAAACCAAGAGGCTTGCCTCTTGGGGTTGTAGGACATTCCATACGGAGTTACAAAGAGTGAGCGTAGGCGAAGCGATCTGGAAAGGTCCGCGAGACAAGGTAAAAGCCCTGTAGTCGAAACGTTCACTCCTCCGGAGTGTATCCTGAGTACGGCGGGACACGTGAAACCCCGTCGGAATCTGGGAGGACCATCTCCCAAGGCTAAATACTCCCTAGTGACCGATAGTGAACCAGTACCGTGAGGGAAAGGTGAAAAGTACCCCGGAAGGGGAGTGAAAGAGATCTTGAAACCGTGTGCCTACAAGTAGTTGGAGCCCTATGATTTTCTTTCGGGAAAGTAACGGGTGACAGCGTGCCTTTTGTAGAATGAACCGGCGAGTTACGATTACGTGCAAGGTTAAGTTGAAGAGACGGAGCCGCAGCGAAAGCGAGTCTGAATAGGGCGAATGAGTACGTGGTTGTAGACCCGAAACCGGGTGATCTACCCATGTCCAGGGTGAAGTCCAGGTAACACTGGATGGAGGCCCGAACCCACGCACGTTGAAAAGTGCGGGGATGAGGTGTGGGTAGGGGTGAAATGCCAATCGAACTCGGAAATAGCTGGTTCTCCCCGAAATAGCTTTAGGGCTAGCCTCGAGGGTAGAGTCTTGGAGGTAGAGCACTGATTGGACTAGGGGTCCCTACAGGATTACCGAATTCAGTCAAACTCCGAATGCCAATGACTTACTCCTCGGGAGTCAGACTGCGAGTGCTAAGATCCGTAGTCAAGAGGGAAACAGCCCAGACCATCAGCTAAGGTCCCAAAGTATACGTTAAGTGGAAAAGGATGTGGAGTTGCTTAGACAACCAGGATGTTGGCTTAGAAGCAGCCATCATTGAAAGAGTGCGTAATAGCTCACTGGTCGAGTGACTCTGCGCCGAAAATGTACCGGGGCTAAAACGTATCACCGAAGCTATGGATAGACACCTTCGGGTGTCTGTGGTAGGGGAGCGTTCCAAGGGCGCTGAAGCATGACCGGAAGGACATGTGGAGCGCTTGGAAGTGAGAATGCCGGTATGAGTAGCGAAAAGAGGGGTGAGAATCCCCTCCGTCGAAAGCCTAAGGGTTCCTGAGGAAGGCTCGTCCGCTCAGGGTAAGTCGGGACCTAAGCCGAGGCCGAAAGGCGTAGGCGATGGCAAACAGGTTGAAATTCCTGTACCACCACGTTTCCGTTTGAGTGAAGGGGGGACGCAGGAAGGTAGGGTAAGCGCACTGATGGATATGTGCGTCGAAGCAGTGAGGCTGACAAGTAGGAAAATCCGCTTGTCTTAAGGTTGAGCTGTGATCGCGAGGGAAATTTTAGTACCGAAGTTCCTGATCCTACACTGCCAAGAAAAGCCTCTAGCGAGGAAACTGGTGCCCGTACCGCAAACCGACACAGGTAGGCGGGAAGAGAATTCTAAGACGCGCGGGAGAACTCTCGTTAAGGAACTCGGCAAAATGACTCCGTAACTTCGGGAGAAGGAGTGCTCTATTAGGGTGCAAGCCCGAGAGAGCCGCAGTGAATAGGCCCAAACGACTGTTTATCAAAAACACAGGTCTCTGCGAAGCCGCAAGGCGAAGTATAGGGGCTGACACCTGCCCGGTGCTGGAAGGTTAAGAGGAGGGGTTATCCTTCGGGAGAAGCTCTCAATTGAAGCCCCAGTAAACGGCGGCCGTAACTATAACGGTCCTAAGGTAGCGAAATTCCTTGTCGGGTAAGTTCCGACCCGCACGAAAGGTGCAACGATTTGGGCACTGTCTCAACGAGAGACCCGGTGAAATTATATTACCAGTGAAGATGCTGGTTACCCGCGACAGGACGGAAAGACCCCATGGAGCTTTACTGTAGCTTGATATTGGATTTCGGTACAGCTTGTACAGGATAGGTAGGAGCCTTGGAAACCGGAGCGCTAGCTTCGGTGGAGGCATTGGTGGGATACTACCCTGGCTGTACTGGAATTCTAACCTCGAACCGTGATCCGGTTCAGGGACAGTGTCTGGTGGGCAGTTTGACTGGGGCGGTCGCCTCCTAAAGAGTAACGGAGGCGCCCAAAGGTTCCCTCAGAATGGTTGGAAATCATTCGTAGAGTGCAAAGGCATAAGGGAGCTTGACTGCGAGACATACAGGTCGAGCAGGGACGAAAGTCGGGCTTAGTGATCCGGCGGCACCGTATGGAAGGGCCGTCGCTCAACGGATAAAAGCTACCCTGGGGATAACAGGCTAATCTCTCCCAAGAGTCCACATCGACGGGGAGGTTTGGCACCTCGATGTCGGCTCGTCGCATCCTGGGGCTGAAGTAGGTCCCAAGGGTTGGGCTGTTCGCCCATTAAAGCGGCACGCGAGCTGGGTTCAGAACGTCGTGAGACAGTTCGGTCCCTATCCGTCGCGGGCGCAGGAAATTTGAGAGGAGCTGTCCTTAGTACGAGAGGACCGGGATGGACACACCGCTGGTGTACCAGTTGTTCCGCCAGGAGCATCGCTGGGTAGCTACGTGTGGAAGGGATAAATGCTGAAAGCATCTAAGCATGAAGCCCCCCTCGAGATGAGATTTCCCATCACGCAAGTGAGTAAGATCCCTCAGAGAAGATGAGGTTGATAGGTCTCGTGTGGAAGCATGGCGACATGCGCAGCTGAGAGATACTAATCGATCGAGGGCTTAACCAATGTTTTTATTTCGAAGACGATTCATTCATATACCATCGTTATCCAGTTTTGAGAGGTCAATATGACCGATCAATTTCATATGTCTAGTGACGATCGCGGAGAGGTCACACCCGTTCCCATGCCGAACACGGAAGTTAAGCTCTCCAGCGCCGATGATAGTTGGGGGATCTCCCCCTGTGAAAGTAGGACGTCGCTGGGCAAAGAAGATAGACATTCTCATATTTGAGGATGTCTTTTTTTGTGTTTTAAATGATGGCGATGGAAGAGGTGGCAGGACACGTGAAATGGAGAGGGGGCGTGAGGAGGAAACAAGTGAGTGATAAGTAAAGTGACCTTCTTTTACAAATTCGCTCGCTAGAGGACACAAAACGTTTTATTTTGTGACCATTGCAAAATGATTCGCTAAAGGTAAAAGATGAAACAGCTTGTTCCTTTATATTCCAGATAGGGACGCTTTCTAGGGGACAAAAAGAAAAAATTGAGGAAACAAACGGACTTGCTAAAAATGTAATACAAATATCTATAAATATATAAATAAAAGCCTCTTAGCTTTTGCTTTGAGGCTTTCATTCTAAGTAAATTAAGTTAACTCTTTAATAATGTCATTTTCAAAAGATTCTGGTTTGTCTTTTGGGCCAAACCTTTGGACAATATTACCTTCTTTATTGATAAGAAACTTCGTGAAATTCCACTTTATTTTCTTACCAAACATACCTTTACTATTTTTTGTTAAATATTTAAATAAAGGATCCGCATCTTTTCCATTAACTTTAATCAAATCATGCATTGGGAAGGTTACGCCGTAACTCATACGACACGATTGTTCTGCCTCAACTGCGTTATCTACTTCTTGTCCAAATTGATCCGACGGAAACCCGAGGACGACAAAGTCTTTGTCTTTGTAAGTATTATACAAACTTTCTAAGCTATCAAACTGACCTTTGAGACCACACTTTGTTGCCGTATTTACAATTAACATCGTTTTTCCTTTATATTTGTCTAGAGAATAGGTATCGCCATTAGATTTTCTAACACTTATGTCATAAATACTCATTTGATCTGCCACCCTTCTCTTAAGTAATCTTGGTTCTACTACAGGTCCATTTCTCCGAAAAATGCATTCAATTTTTTCAAATTATTCATTATTATTATTGGATTAACATCGGCAAAGTTAAAACTCGTCAGTTTATCAACAATCCCTCGCTCAATCGGTGTATGGTTGATTTTAGCTAATTCTGTTAAAGAAATAACAAATGCTCGCTTGTCGGTTGTCGACTGTTGTTTAGTTAGATAATTGTTTTCAATCATCCGATTAATAATCGGATTGAGTGTTCCAGTCCCAAGGCCGAGGCGTTCACCGATATCTTTCATAAACAAATGGTCTTCTTCCCATAATACGACAAGTACAAGATATTGTGAGAATGTCAGGTTGAAAGGTTCGAGTATTCTAGCATACATTTTTGCGAAATTACTTGAAGCTTTGTAAACTTCGAAGCATAATTGCTGATCTAACTTAAACGAGTCATTCATTTACATCACACCTATGTTTTAGATTATATAACGACTATTTCCACATCGATGGAATCTTTCACTGCTTTGGAATAAGGACAGTAATGATGGGCTTTTTCTACATATATATTTTTTTGTTCTTCATTGATGCCAATGATATGGACTTCTAGCTTAGCTGCTAGTTTTACGCCACCGTGGTCTTTATCGCCAATGAGAGTAATAGTTGCTTTGACTTCACTCTTATCCACCTTAACATTATCACGTTCTAACACCAATTCCAATGCACTGTTGAAGCATGCGCTATAACCAGCAGCAAATAATTGCTCAGGATTTGTAGCTGTTGTTTCATCTCCCCCAAGTGATTTTGGTTTTGAAACTTTCATGTTAAAGGTCTTATCTTCTGAATATACTGAACCTTGTCTTCCACCGTTATTAATAATTGTTGTTTCGTATAATGCTTTCATGTTAAATCCCTCCAATAAATTATATCTTGCACGATGTATATTACATTATATCGTGTAAGATGTAAATGAATATGCTTATGGGTTGTGAAAGGTGTTAATTATTATTGTATTGCTTTATCATTAAGGGCATTATTCTGGTCTTGATAAAGAGTTGCTATGAAAAGCGTGAAAGGAATAATATCTACGGTGATAATTTGTTTCGCTATAGTTTTGAGCAATACATGAAAGTGAATGTGGAGCTAAATAAATAGACGTGGTATTATTAACAAGTTGATTTAAGATAAAGAGACTGGTTTTTGGCAGTTTATTTAATCTATTTTAATCATTTAAAGTCAATTAAATAAAGAAGACTGACAAAGAAACCAACCAACTGTTTTTAGTCGAAACGAAAAGGAAGCAAAAGAACCGTCCCTCTGCTTCCGGGGAATATGATGAAAATGAGGGTCATTTTTATGGAATTTAGTCGAGTGCATATTATCAAATTAGTAATATTATCATTAGCAATGGTTGGAACGATGACGACTTGGTTTTCAATGACTGCTGTATTACCAGAGTTGATTGAATTGTGGGAACTGACTAGTACTGAAGCAAGTTTGATAACAATTATGGTTCAATTGGGATTTGTGATAGGTTCTTTGATTTTAGCTTTTTTAAATTTACCTGATCGGATTAAACCTCCGATGTTATTTTTTGTGTCGGCATCTTTGGCAGGTCTGTTGACTATTTTCACTGTTTGGTTTGCTGATGATTTAACGAGTGCATTAATGATGCGATTTCTGACGGGTGTTGCTTTATCAGGAGTTTATGGACCAGGTCTTAAATTGATCACAACGTGGTTTAGAATACGAAGAGGGATGGCGTTAGGTTTTGTAGTTGGGGCACTGACATTGGGATCAGCAACACCACATCTAGTTACCGGGTTAGGGGCACCTTCTTGGGAAGTAGTTTTGATTTCGACCGGTCTGTGTTCTGTACTAGCTGGAATATTAGTGATAGTCGCAGTTGATGTTGGCCCATATCTATTGCCTTCGTCAAGTAAGTTTAACCCAAGAGCTATTCCACGTATTTTAAGTCACAAGCCTGTTCGTCTTGCTAATTACGGGTATTTCGGACATATGTGGGAATTATACGCAATGTGGGCGTGGTTCGGACTATTTCTAGCCCATAGCCTAGAATCTAGAGGAATGGATTCTTCGGGAACTGCATCAATACTTACATTTATTATCATTGCCTCAGGATTTTTTGGAGCATGGTTTGGTGGTATTTATGCAGATCGGATAGGACGTGAACGTTTAACGTTATGGTCGCTTGCAGTATCAGGTTCCATCTCATTAGTTATTGGTTTCTTCTTTGGTAGCCCAGTTTGGCTGATCGTATCTTTAGGGGTAATTTGGGGAATCAGTATTATTGCTGACTCTGCACAATTTTCAGCGCTAATCACAGAGCATACTCATCCTCGATATGTTGGAACAGCTTTAACTTTACAACTAGCGATTGGATTTCTTCTGACTGTGATTGTGATTTTACTCGTTCCGATGATTGAAGCAATTGTAGGTTGGCAGTATGCCTTTCTAATTCTTGTTCCAGGACCAGTTCTTGGATTTATAGCGATGTTTCGCTTGCTTCTTCTACAAAGTAAGAGTAATCAATGAAATTATTTTGGGGTAATGATTTTTTTGATTTATTTTATCATAAGAAATTAGCAATTAAATTATTGAATGAAATTGCAAAGAGAGGGAATAGTGATAAACAGTGACTCGTCATAATAAGGAGGTGAGGATCCATGTTTAAAAATGATATCAAAAAAGGATTACATACGATAGATGGGTTGGAGGTTTATTGTGAATATGACTTAAACGGTAAACCACCTATTTTATTGTTACATGGATTTTTATCTTCAACATATACGTTTAATCTTATTATACCAATTCTTCAACAGAACTTCTCTGTTATCGCTATTGATTTGCCTGGGTTTGGTCGGAGTGAAAAGTCTCAATCATTTATTTATTCCTATCGAAACTATGCATGTTTTATCGAAAAGTGTGCTGATTATTTCAACTTGGACGAGTTGTATGTTGCAGGGCATTCTATGGGAGGGCAGATTGCCTTACATATGGTTGAGATTATGCCTGAACGAATAAATGGAATAGTATTATTAGGCAGTTCAGGGTATTTGAAAAAATCTAAGAAAGTTTGGATTTACAGTTCGTACCTTCCGTTTTTTGATAGATTTATTTCTCTGTATATTCAAAGGGTAGGTGTTGTAAACGGAATGAAAAATGTTTTATACAATTCATCGTTAGTGACTGATAAACATATAGAGGAGTTTGGAAAACCACTGGCAGAAAAGAATTTTTATAAAGTATTAGCCAGACTGTTACGCTATCGGGAAGGTGATCTAACTTCGGAACAGTTGAATAAAATTTCCCTACCTGTTTTATTATTATGGGGGAAAGAGGATCGAGTTGTTCCGGTACATATCGGTAATAGACTAGCGAAAGATCTCCAACAAGCAAAGCTTGTTATATTTGATCAAACCGGACATTTGTTAACAGAAGAACGTCCAAATGAAGTTTGTGATGCGATCATAGATCATTGTCACTGATCATAAGAAAAAGCAGTCGTAATTTGATTCTAGAGCTTTGTTAAGATAAGGTTAGGATTTTATTTATTATAAATATAAAACCTTTAATTTTCCTCAACATTCTATCCATATTCTTTTGTTAAAGTTTGGATAGAAACAATATGAGGGGGTTTTAAAAAAATGAGGGTTGCAATTTTTTCGGATACCTATGTACCTGAAATTAACGGTGTGGCTAAAACATTAAAAAGATTAACAGATTATTTCGATCAACACAATATCGAGTATAAATTGTTTGTTCCCGAAAATCGATCGAGTGTCCCGGATATCTCAGATGTTGAACGATTAGCAAGTATTCCTTTTTTACTTTATCCTCAATGCCGATTGGCGTTTCCAAACACAGCACATTTAAAAAAATCTTTGCACGACTTTTCTCCAGATCTAATCCATATCGCTACTCCCTTCAATGTTGGTCTTTACGGACAGTATTACGGCAGAAAGTACAATATCCCTATGGTTGCTTCCTATCATACTCATTTTGACCGTTATTTAGAATATTACAATTTATCTTTATTAATTAATTGGCTTTGGCGTTATATGGAGTGGTTTCATCGTCCATTTGAAAAAGTTTATGTTCCATCCGAAAGTACAAAAGATAAATTAACAGAACTAAATATACATCCCAACATTGATATTTGGGGGAGAGGTGTAAACCATCAATTCTTTTCCCCAAGCAAGCGAACCGTAAAGGTAAGAGAGAAATATAAAATTAAGGAGAAATATATTTTGCTTTATGTTGGAAGAGTTTCTGCGGAGAAAGATGTAGATGTGGCTTTGGATGCATTTCATTCTCTTTCTCCAGAAATTTATGATCAAACACATCTAATGATTGTTGGTGATGGACCATTATTAGCACATATGAAAAAAAGTAATAATGAGAAAATTACGTTTGCTGGATTTTTAAAAGGTTCGGACCTTGCAGAAGTTTATGCTTCAAGCGATGTATTTCTGTTTCCTTCTTCTACGGAAACATTCGGTAATGTCGTTCTTGAAGCAGCGTCTTCTGGATTACCAGTGATAGGCGCTGATGCAGGGGGAATTCAACATTTAGTGAAACAGAATGTAACCGGGTACCTTTGTGCTCCGAAAGACAAGGGATCGTTTGTTGAACAGACAGAAAAATTGTTAGTGAATGACGATTTGAGAAAGCAAATGGGGTATCAAGCAAGGCAGTTTGCTTTGACCCAATCGTGGGATGAAATACTGTCGGAGCTTGTTATGGGGTATGAGAGAGTCTTGACCAAGAAAGTTCAAGCATTAGCTTAGTTTATTCGATTAAGCTAGTGAGATTGTTGTAAGGGATATAAAAGAAGCAGGTCAACCTCTAAAAAAGTTGACCCGCCTCTTTTGTCTAAATATCACGTTACCTGTGTCCTCTCTTAGGTGTTGTATAGGTTTCTGCCCACGCTGGAATGAATCCCGCACTAATTGCAATGCTTTTTGAAATATTATGAGATTCAACAGTTCCATAAAATGGTATTCTGTCTTTTTCTAAAATAGCTTGTTTTAATAATGCAGTTAGGTTTGTACCTACGCCTTTTCCACGGAATTCTGGAAGCACATCAATGCCTATCTGCCACAGCGTTTCACTATCAGCACTCGCACCAGCCATGCCCATTATTCGACTTCCGTCAACCGCAGCAACAGCTATAACATCGGGGTGATTTTCTTTAAATCCTAAAGCTTCACCAAATCTTTCATCATTTTTAAACTGAAGAATCTCTTTCTGATCAAACCAATTAACATCGAAAAGTGGTTTTACTATACGAGCATTTGCTTTAGGAATATAGTAATGGTGGATATCAGCCAATTCATGGCCAAATTGATTCATTTCTTTATCAATGAATCTAAGTTTTGGGTATTCAAAAAGCCAATTTGGATCTTCTTTACTTAAATTTTCTTCTACCCAGGGGAGAAGATGTTCATCACCTGATACTATTGCGCGGCCAGAAAAGCAAAGAATTTTGAGAAAGCAGGGATTATCATTAAATTTACGACTTCCCTTAACTAAGTCGTTTTTAGTTATAATGATTTTTGATTTATCAAAATCTGTTATCTTACAATTATAATCTAGTAATAGCTGACTCTTTGTTAATTCTATGATTTTATTTTCTTGGTTCATGATCACTTTTCCTCTCAATAATTGGACATATATGCTTTCTTTGTATAGTTACTTCTGGATGGTTATTGATAAATCCTTTTTATTACTATAAAAATAATATATTCCATTACATTCAGGATTGAATTAAAATATCAATCCGTTACAATTAGAATATAAAATGTGGATTAATATGCTAATTGTAAAAACTTCATAGATGAAAGGGGTTTTTAGATGAGGAATGTTTCAAACCAACCTTTAGAACGACGGTTTAAAATCGCACATCGTGAGGCTTGGATAGGTGTTTCTCTCGCTGTGATAAATATCCTATGGTGGTATGGTTTTGCCTACACACTTGGTTCGAAACCACCAGAGGAATACACGTACATATTCGGTTTTCCAGCTTGGTTTTTCTGGAGTTGTATTGCAGGGTTTGCTGTTATGGTGATGCTCGTTATGATCGTTGTTAAATTTGTTTTAGTAGATATGTCATTAGAAGATGAAGAAGATAACACGAATGATGGGGGGCACTCATCATGAATTGGGATGTTTTAATGCCATTAATCCTGTTTTTAGTTGTCATCTTTTTCATAGGAATTTGGTCGAATCGGAAAATGGTTAAATCAACATCCTTCCTTAGCGACTACTTTCTTGGAAGTAGAGAATTAGGTGGATTAGTTCTAGCAATGACAATGGTTGCTACATATGGAAGTGCGTCAAGTTTTCTTGGTGGACCCGGTGCTGCTTATACCATTGGGTTAGGATGGGTTTTGCTTGCGATGACACAGGTGGCAACAGGCTACTTTGTACTCTTAATACTAGGGAAAAAATTCGCAATTGTTGCCCGTCGTTATAAAGCAGTGACATTAATCGATTTTTTAAAAGAACGCTATCAAAGCAAGTCTGTCGTATTATTATCTGCGTTAAGTATTATCATATTTTTATTTGCTGCTATGGCTGCGCAATGGGTCGGAGGAGCATATTTAATTCAGTCGTTAACAGGATTAACTTATACGTCAGCGTTGTTTGTTTTTGCAATTGCTGTATTGATTTACGTGATTATTGGTGGATTTCGGGCGGTAGCCTTGACGGATACGTTACAAGGTATCGTGATGTTTGTAGGGACATTGTTGCTGTTGATTGGCGTTGTCATAGCTGGTGGGGGATTAGACAATATTTTCGCTGATTTAATGAATGAGAATCCAAACCTGATTACCCCTTTTGGTCAGGATGGACAGCTCACCGCTTTATACGTTTCATCTTTTTGGATTCTAGTTGGTGTTGGTGTTGTTGGTCTACCACAAGTTGCCGTTCGTGCGATGTCCTATCGTGATTCCAAATCGATGCATCGTGCGTTAATCATCGGGACAATTGTCGTTGGGTTTATCATGTTAAACATGCATTTGATTGGCGTGTTTGCTCGCCCTGTTTTACCTGGCATCGAGGTTGCTGACCAAGTGATCCCATTAATTGCGCTGGAGGTTTTGCCGGGATGGCTTGCAGGTCTCGTATTAGCTGCTCCATTAGCAGCGATGATGTCGACGGTTGACTCATTACTCTTACTTGTTAGTTCTTCTGTTGTAAAAGATGTCTATATGAATTATATAAAGCCGGAAGCATCGAATAATCACATCATGAAAGTGAGCATGGGTGTGACAGGTTTTCTAGGAGTTGGAGTCTTTCTCTTAGCCATTAATCCACCTGAGTTATTAATTATGTTGAACCTGTTTGCATTTGGCGGCTTGGAAGCGGCATTTATATGGCCAGTAGTTCTCGGACTTTATTGGAAGTACGGAAATAAGTATGGTGCATTGGCTTCGATGATTACTGGTGTGGCATCTTATATAGCAATTTATCAATACAATAGTACTTATGGTGATATTTTAGGCGTTCATGCTGTTGTCATTCCTGTAGCATTATCTCTCGTTGCTTTTGTCACGTTCAGCCTACTTATAAAAAGAAAAGCTTATTATTTCCCAACAAAAATAAACTAAAATAACTTAACTTGCCCCTAGTGTTTTAATATACTAGGGGCTAAGTATTTAGATTGCAGAACTAACGTTTAATAAAAATTATCAATTCATGCATAATTTCCACAATTGTTTTGCATGATATTAAATGTAGGAAATAAGGAAATTTCTACTACTTTTAGGAAGGAGGAAACCATGTCCAACAAGAAAAATAAAAATCGTGTGACTGATGACATTGGACTTAGTGGAGACGCTAATCAAAGCAAAAAAGCTAGGAAGCGTGCTGCAAGGGAAGATAAAAAGAAATTAGGATAACGTAAAGAGGAAGCAAAAGAACGGACCAACGGTTCTTTTGCTTCCTCTTTGTTATTGCTATTACTCTAATGTGAAATCAGGTATTTTTAGCCCATGTTTAAGAGCTAACGCAACAAAGTGTCGGCTCCACAGATCTGTATTATCCATCATTCTTATTCTTATGTGTTTTAATCTGATCGTTAACATTTTTAGGCGGGTGACATACATTATCATTGTCTAGAACATAAGAACAGGAAGGAGAAAATACCTTGATTAACCAACTAAATGTCGGGAAGTCTCATTATCCCGGTCAACTAGCACATCGGTATTTTTCACAATCAGAGAATTTTAGGTTGTTGAAATTGGCCTCAATACACAATCCAGTATTATTTTATCAATATGCCCAACAGCAATATTATCACAAAGCACTTGCAAATCACTATAAGGCGATGGCAGCTGGTGGGGGAGTGTCGCATAGAAAAACAAGTGAGATTGGGCCAAAACAAAATCAATCACAACAAGCTGAATCGAAGAGTCGCTCATTATTGGATGCCCTTCGCAATGGTGGGTATATTTTGTATGCTAGGCATGCGGAAGCAACCGTGGGAGCAGATCAACAAAATTATGATCTACAAGATTGCGCGACACAAAGAAATCTTTCCGAGTATGGAAGAAGACAAGCCGTAACTTACGGGGAAGGACTCCGTAGTATAGAGATACCTGTTAACTATCCAGTTGAAGCAAGTCCCTTTTGCAGAACGATAGAAACAGCCAGATTGGCTTTTGGAGAAGATAATGTTCTTGTTGAGCCGTTTTGGGTAAATATATATCATATATCTGAACTTATTAATACTGGCCGTCAGCAAAGAGTACTAAACTACCTTCAATCAGTATTAGAAACATACCCTCCTGCAGGAAGTAATAAGGTCATTATTAGTCATAGTTTTCCATCACGTGTTGGTTTAGGGAGAATTCCAAACATGGGAACAGTCATCGTGAGACCTCATGGACAAGGAAACGGTTATGACATCGTTGCTAAATTAACTTTATCTGAATTAACAGAGTTGCGCACATAATAAAAGAAGCAAAGGTGACTAAAAAAGTAAGAAACAGTAAAAATTCATATGAAGCAGAAAATAGATATGTTCGAACAAAGAAGCTAACCTGCCATAATAAGGGCGTGGTTAGCTTCTTTACTAAATCCTGCGATCCGTATAGTACAGAAATTTACTCATAAGCAACATTTAATTCAGAGGATTCATAAAATGCACGTTTTACTTCGTTATAATCATTTGTTAATTGATTAAATTGATCATTAAATTCAATAATTTGATTGTATAACTCATTGACAGAGTCATGTTGTTCTCGGAGTTCATCAAGCTCAACTTCATCATTTTTGATCATTTCATATAGAATAATATCTTCATTAATTGACAAGAGGTATTCTTCGTTCAATTCTAAGTATTTCTCATATCGTTCAGTCATCGTTTCAGCTAATTCACTTGCGATAAGACTTGTCTCTTCTTCATCTATTCTTTCGATGTGTTTTTCGCCATCTTGGAACGAATGAAAAGACTCTTCCATCATTTTTTTCTCTTCTTCAATAAGATCTCCTCTAGTATTCGCAGATTCGATTGCTTGATCAGCGATTGGTTCGATTTCTTCTACTGTAGGGAGGGAGAGCATTTCATCGTACCATGTCATCTCATTTGATTCAGCCTCATGCAGGGATTCTTGGTAGTCGGTAATTTCTGTTTCAATGTGAGCAGCTTCTTCTATTTGATCGTAAATTAATTTAGCTGGATTTTGTGGGGCAAGTTTTATATCACCTGGTTGATCTTGAAAAACGGCATAGACATCGAATCCTAGGTCGTATTCTAGATATTCTGTCATCTCACTCAAATCTGACAGACGGATAGAAATTACCTCGTCTTGATTAAAAAGCATATGTAAAAGAATCTCATCATTTTTTACCATCATTCCATAGGAATCTTGAATATATTCTTCTTCCTCATAAACATCTTCGGCTTGCGATCTTTCGCTTCCAATGCCAATCCCTTGATCTGTTTCGTGATCCTCATCTATTGAACTAATACCAACAACGTTATTATCCACAAAGATAAAAGCTACATTTTCATAACTTAAGGTTGTATACTCCTTGTCATTAATAACCGATGTATCTATGTCATTTGCAGTCCCGAGGCGTTCCTCTACCTCATCTTGTGAATCACCGAGTTCTGTATCATTTACAACGTATTCACTTGCATCTAATTCATTATTAAAACATCCAACCATAATTAATCCAATTCCAACAAATGTGAGCGTCTTTCCAATAAATAATTTCATAATTTATCCCCCTTCTATTAAGTGATATAATAACACAAAAAGGAAGCGAGGGGACGGTTCTTTTGCTTCCTTTTTGAGAATAAATGCGAGAAGCGATATGGGAAAGTTTATATTTCACATTGTTTTCCACTGAGAGAAAGCTTTGATAGATGATTTAAAGCTATTCTATGAATTCTCTATAAAAGTAGAGAATAAAGAATCTTCACACTATTATTTCTTCTTATTATTGAGAGCTTATATAAAATTGATTCGTTTAATAAAAAAGGAAGCGCAAATTGCTGCGCTTCCTAATTTTTACTTAGAAATAAACATTTGAGTCCAGTAGTTTCCGTATCGTGATCCGCCTTCAACATATCCAATACCGATATGTGTGAAGGAATCACTCAGTATATTTTGTCTATGACCAGGACTATTCATCCAAGAATCCATTACATTTTCTGCTGAGCGTTGTCCAGCTGCAATGTTCTCACCAGCACTTCTGTAACTCACACCATAATGTTTTAACATATCGAATGGTGAACCATACGTCGGAGAAGTGTGACTAAAATAGTTATTATCGCTCATGTCTTGTGATTTTGCTCTTGCTACTTTGCCTACTTCATCATCGATTTTCAAAGCTGACAAACCATGTTTCGCTCTTTCTTGGTTAACCAATTCAAACACTGCGAGTTCTGTAGCATTAGCAGAACTATTAAATTGGTTTTCGCTATTATTATTGTTGCTATTGTCAACTAGTTTTATAGTGGAACCTATGCGCATATTGTGGGGGTCAACATTTGGATTAATACGCATTAGCTCTCGATAATCTACCCCGTAACGTTCCCCAATATAAAAGAAACTGTCTCCTTGATACACTTTGTATGCTTCAAAAGGTGGTTCATCAAAGTGATCGTAGTCTCTTGCTTCTGTAACATTCGCTGTCCCTACGAATAGTCCCAATGCCACTGTTATTCCAACAAGACCTTTTATAAACTTTTTCATAGTATTTGAAACCTCACTTTAATAATAGATTTTCTAACTACTATTAATCTTAAAGTATCAAAAACAGAGTGTAAATACTCCAAATATTGTAAGGTAGTTTAGTGGACTTATATGGATCATCATTCAAAAGCGTTCGAATTATTTCTATCAATTACTTAAACTAATTTTTTACGAATTTTTCCACTAATTAAATCGATCAAACTAACAAATACAACGACTACAATCAAGATCATCCCAACATCTTCCCAGTTTCGTTGATAAGTAGCTAAAATAAGCGGAGCACCAATTCCACCAGCTCCGACAATACCTAACACTGTCGAGGCGCGTACATCAATCTCAAAACGGTAGATAGAGTACGAAGAAAATTCAGGAATTACTTGCGGAAGTACGCCGTACCACATTGCTTGGATACGGTTTCCACCACTGGCTTTAATCGCATCGACATTGCTCGTATCAATCGACTCAATCACTTCGGCGTACAACTTACCGAGCATCCCAATCGAATTGATACTAATCGCAAGCACCCCAGCATAGGGGCCAATACCAACTGCTGCAACAAAAATGATCGCAAAAATCAGTTCAGGAATCGCTCGAATCGCATTTAACAAGGATTTTCCTATGTAGGAGAATCGCTTTGTCACATTCCGTGCAGCAAGAAAAGCGACTGGCACAGCCAAGATCGTTGCGACCGTCACTCCAGCATAGGCAATCGCGATCGTTTCGATCATAAAACCGATGTAGACGGGAAATTGCACGATATACTCCATGTCTGTTAAAGGGACGATGAAAATACGTCTTAACGTTTGGAGCGGTGATGCGGCTGATCCTGAGACCGAAAAGGACGTTGTAAATAGACCGATAATATACAAGGCACTGAGCGTAAGCATGATCGTGTAGAAATAAAATTTGTATGTCTTTGTTTTTGCTTTACGTAATGAGACTTTTGGTTTATCCGCCATTATTCTAATCGCCCCCTTAAGCGATTACTAATTAAATCAATGATTGTAATCGTCAGAAATAATACGATAATGATTGTCGAGACATTATCATAGTTGAATAAACTTAATTGTTGGTTGAGAATCAATCCAATCCCACCAGCACCAACAAATCCAAGCACAACTGATGCTTTCACATTGATCTCTAAGACATATAGTGCATACGAAGCATATTGTGGCAGAATTTGCGGCATTACCGCAAAGCTAATCACCTGAAAAATATTACCTCCAGATGCTTTAATCGCCTCCACCGGACCTGGATCAATCGCTTCGACCGTTTCACTGATCAGTTTAGCTAAAATACCTACCGAAAAAACGGATAACGCTAGAATACCAGAAACCGCACCAATTCCAACGAGAGCCACAAACAATACAGCAAGGATAATTTCCGGAATCGTCCGTAACAAATTCAGGAAGTTACGAATAAATTGATAGAAATAGACATTGCGATTGAGGTTACTCGCCGCGAGAAAGCTCATCGGTAAGGCGATGATAGCCGCAAAAGTCGTACTAAATAACGCCATATTCCATGTTTCTAATAAACTCATCGCGACGCGAGGAAAGTAACTCCAATTTGGTGGCCATAAGTCTTCAATGACAAAGTTATAAATAATCGGAAATCCTTCAATTACTCGATTAGGATAAGCTGTTGTTTGAAAAACAGATAAAACATATAAGATGATCACAATAAGTAAAGATGCTCCTAAGGTGTATTTCATCTTTTTAGGCGTAACGAGGAGACGTTTAGGCTTAGGTGCAGTCGTATGATTGTTATCCTGCTTGGCCATTAGTCATCATCTCCTCCGAGAAGATCATCTTCTTTGATCGGACGACCATAGATTTGTTCAAAAGTCTCTTCTGTCACGTCTTCAATTGGCCCGTCAAACACCACTTCGCCATCACGTAAACCAATAATCCGATCGGCATACTCTTGCGCCATATCGATAAAATGTAAGTTGACAATGGTCGTTAACTTATCTTCTCGACTGACTCGTTTCAAGTCTTTCATGACTTTATGTGAGGTAGGAGGATCGAGACTCGCGACGGGCTCATCCGCTAAAATAACTTTTGGCTGTTGTGTGAGAACACGGGCAATACTCACACGTTGTTGTTGACCACCACTCAATTCATCTGCACGAACGTAAGCTTTCTCTTCGATCCCAACACGTTGTAAGTTGTTCATCGCCATTTGCAAATCCTCTTGAGGAAACAACCCGAGGATACTTCGAATTGTACCGGTATAACCGAGGCGTCCGGCCAGGACATTCCGTAACACAGACATTCGTTTCACAAGGTTATAACTTTGGAAAACCATTCCTACTTTTGTGCGTAATTCTCGTAGTTTCTTTTCCTTAAAAGAGAGAATATTTTGTTCATCTAATAAGAGTTCACCTTCGGTTGGAGTAACCATCCGATTAATGCTTCGAATTAAGCTTGATTTACCGGCGCCGGACATTCCAACAATGACGACAAATTCGCCCTCATTAATTTTAAGATTAATATTCTTTAAGGCGTGATGCCCATTAGGGTACACTAACGATACATTTTTAAATTCTAACAATCTTCTTCACCATCCCAACTGTTAACTTTTATATGTAAAAAGAAACGAAGTATTTGTTATACTACAATATAAGGTTAATATATTCTGTAAAAAAACAACCTTGTACTTTAATTAACATCAAAAAAGAAAAGAAGTGCCTACACGCCACTGAAAAACGGGTTCCCCGTAGCGAAGACAACTTCCTTTTATTACAATCTAATCATGATTATAGTAATAAGATAATAATTAGTTAGCTAGATCGTCTTCAAATTCAGCAAAAACCTCACGGACGATATCATAGTCAGAAGATTGAGCTTCTGCAATGCCATCCCACGTATAAATTTCATTCATAATTTCAAGCATTTCTTCATTATCATTCAAGCTCATAAATACATCAATAATTCCTTGTTTTACACTTTCAGGAAGTTCACTTCTAACTGAAATCGTATCATTAGGAATGGGGTCTGTGTGTCCAATAACTCTTAAATCATCGTAAATATCAGGAAACTCTTCAGCAAGTGTGTCCCGGGCATCATCAAATGTTGTTGCAAAATCAGCCTGCCCATCAATCAATTGCATAATGGCATTGTCATGGCCACCAACGCTTAAACCTTCGAAATGATTATCTAAGTTTTCAATACCCATATCCATCAATTGCTTTGCAGGGAAGAGGTAGCCGGATGTTGATAATACATCTGGATATGCCCAAACTAATCCTTCTTCTGCTACTAGATCTTCAATGCTTTCAATGTGTGAGTCAGCAGGCACGGTATATTGAGCGACATAAAAGTCATCCCCATGACGAATCGATTTTAAGAGAACTTCCACACCAGCACGATCTTCTGCTTGTACAAAGCCAAATGGATTTAAGAAACCTACATCAACTTGTTGTGTTCTCATCGCTTCAATTAAACCACTGTAGTCAACCATAACTTCTGCTTGAACTTCAATGCCTAACTCAGCTGAAAGGAACTCTTCAAGTGGTTCAGCTGTCGTGGCAATTTCACCAGCATCTTGTGATGGGATAAAGCCCATCACAAGTTTGTCAATTTCTTCTTCATTTGCCGCTTCTTCGTTATTGTCGTTCATTTCTTCGTTATTGTTTTCATTGTTGTTATTATTTTCGGTAACATCATTATTACCGCTGCTAACGTTGTTCTCATTCTCATTGTTATTCCCATTACCATTGGTCCCACAAGCAACTAAAGCCATCATTGCAATTACTAGAACTAGTGAAAAAACTAACTTTTTAATCAAAATAAAACCCTCCTGTTTTTTATCTACCTTCATTTGAAAAGTCATAAATTTTTGTCCAGATTATGTCCTTTCAAGTTAGATTATTGATTATTTAGGAGGGACAGTCAATAACATTTACCAAAAGTTAACACTAACTAAACATTATTAACATTTTCATAGATTGGAAGTTTCTTCTTTTGAATTAATAGGGGAGTGGTGTATAGGAATGCAAAACCCAAAAAATCATACCTTCCAATGAGGAGGGTATGATTTTTAGGGAAGATAGGAGGTAAGATAAGCACCTATTTTTCTATTTCGTTCATCCAATCACTGATACTGTCAACCTGTTGGAGATTTACGTGCTCGGTTTTGTGAGGATGTTCAGATATATAAACTGCTTTCATTCCTAGAAGTAATGCAGGAGCAACCTCATTTAAAAAATTGTCTCCCACGGAAACAAGTTGAGAAAATGGTAGTCCGTACATTTTTTGTAATTCTCCAAAGAATTCCTTCGTGCGGGAAGGTTTTTTTGCAGAAGAAATTATTTGATCAAATACATTTGTTAAATTTAATTCTTTTATTAAGCGAAGTACATCTTCTTTATCACTGTTTGTCATAAGAACGATATGTTCAGTCTTTTTTAACGACAATAAAAATTCCCTGAGGTGTGGGATAGCTTCGAGGTTAAATTGATCACTTACCATATATTCCTTTGTCTTTAAATAAAACGGATAACAATTTAAGTCACCGTGATGTTTTGCACAGGCGAATGGAAGCCACCAACCGTCTCCAATTGCTACAAAATTATTAAAATCAAACGCAACAGGATCAGATCCATAAAGGCTTTCAACATTGTCTACTTTTCGTCCGTTCCATTCATGAGCTTCAACAGCTTTTAATGTGATTGGATCTATGGTCACGGCTAAGTCCCTTTTTACATCGTAAGCTTTTCCAATTGTTACGACATGGTTTCCATCTTTCATCTTTTCGTAGTCTTCCCAGAATACATGGCGTTCTGACTGTGGTAATTCTTTCATAAGGAGCTCTGCATAATAATCAAAGTGATCCTTCCCTTCATAAAGCGTTCCATCTAAATCAAATATGTATAATTTTTTCATTAATCATATCATTCCTTTCTTGAAAAATAATGAATCCTTAGAAGCCAGAGTAGGATAAGCGACTTCCAAGGTCGTTTTTTAAAGAATGTTTAATTTTATTTAGTACGGATATATTTTGATTGAATAGTTTGATGTAGCCCTTTAAAAGCTGTGAAAAGAGAGGAGTGGTTGAATACATCAATCTCTTCACCTTTTGCCGTTGTTACAGTCATCCCTTGTTCAAGAAGTAACACATACGCCGCGCCAAAATCCCAAGGGCCAAGACCGATAAACAGGGCACCATCCAACCGATTTGTTGCGACATAAGCAAGTTCTAATGCAGCAGAACCAAGACAACGAAAGCCTCGAATGTCTGTTGCCATTTGTTGTAATGGTTGTTCTTGAAGATAATCATTTTGTGCTAACCACAAGTGATTCATGCTAAATAAAGCTTGTTCATAAGTAGGGGATTGCTCGCAAGGGTCCATGCGTCTATCATTTAAATAAACACCATTACCAGAAAGTACGTGAAACATTTCATCTGCTAACGGGTCATATATAACGCCGATAATAGGCTTTCCGCAATCATAAATTCCAACAGATACACAAAAATTACGTTTATTATGGACGAAGTTTGTAGTTCCGTCGATTGGATCGACTAGCCAAACCACTTCTTTGCGAGGATTATAGTTACCTTGTTCGGATACTACTCCTTCTTCACCTAAGAGATAGTGAGTAGGAAATGTTTGTTTAATTTTATTTGCAAAAAAAGATTCAATTTCCTTATCTTTTTCAGTAACTAGGTCAGCGGCTGATGTTTTATATTCTACTGCGATATCTTGTGTTACTGCTTGTTTCAATACAGCACCAGCTTCATAAACCCATTCCTTTGTTAAACGGTAAATTACTTGATAATCCATTAAGAATACCCCTTCCTATTGCATAAAAATAGAGATGAGGAGTCCCAAAAGGGTCCTCATCTTACTAATTAAACTAATTTTTTACGAATTTTTCCACTAATTAAATCGATCAAACTAACAAATACAACGACTACAATCAAGATCATCCCAACATCTTCCCAGTTTCGTTGATAAGTCGCTAAAATAAGCGGAGCACCAATTCCACCAGCTCCGACAATACCTAACACTGTCGAGGCGCGTACATCAATCTCAAAACGGTAGATAGAGTACGAAGAAAATTCAGGAATTACTTGCGGAAGTACGCCGTACCACATTGCTTGGATACGGTTTCCACCACTGGCTTTGATTGCATCGACATTACTCGTATCAATTGACTCAATCACTTCTGCATACAATTTACCGAGCATGCCAATCGAATTGATACTAATCGCAAGCACCCCAGCATAGGGGCCAATACCAACTGCTGCAACAAAAATGATCGCAAAAATCAGTTCAGGAATCGCTCGAATCGCATTTAACAAGGATTTTCCTATGTAGGAGAATCGCTTTGTCACATTCCGTGCAGCAAGAAAAGCGACTGGCACAGCCAAGATCGTTGCGACCGTCACTCCAGCATAGGCAATCGCGATCGTTTCGATCATAAAACCGATGTAGACGGGAAATTGCACGATATACTCCATGTCTGTTAAAGGGACGATGAAAATACGTCTTAACGTGTGGAGCGGTGATGCGGCTGATCCTGATACCGAAAAGGACGTTGTAAATAGACCGATAATATACAAGGCACTGAGCGTAAGCATGATCGTGTAGAAATAAAATTTGTATGTCTTTGTTTTTGCTTTACGTAATGAGATTTTTGGTTTATCCGCCATTATTCTAATCGCCCCCTTAAGCGATTACTAATTAAATCAATGATTGTAATCGTCAGAAATAATACGATAATGATTGTCGAGACATTATCATAGTTAAATAAACTTAATTGTTGGTTGAGAATCAACCCAATCCCACCAGCACCAACAAATCCAAGCACAACCGATGCTTTCACATTGATCTCTAACACATACAAGGCATACGAAGCATATTGCGGCAGAATTTGCGGCATTACCGCAAAGCTAATCACCTGAAAAATATTACCTCCAGATGCTTTAATCGCCTCCACCGGACCTGGATCAATCGCTTCGACCGTTTCACTGATCAGTTTAGCTAAAATACCTACCGAAAAAACGGATAACGCTAGAATACCAGAAACCGCACCAATTCCAACGAGAGCCACAAACAATACAGCAAGGATAATCTCCGGAATCGTCCGTAACAAATTCAGGAAGTTACGAATAAATTGATAGAAATAGGCGTTTCTATTGAGGTTACTCGCCGCGAGAAAACTCATTGGTAAGGCGATGATAGCCGCAAAAGTCGTACTAAATAACGCCATATTCCATGTTTCTAATAAACTCATCGCGACGCGAGGGAAGTAACTCCAATTTGGTGGCCATAAGTCTTCAATGACAAATTTATAAATAATTGGAAATCCTTCAATTACTCGATTAGGATAAGCTGTTGTTTGAAAAACAGATAAAACATATAAGATGATCACAATAAGTAAAGATGCTCCTAAGGTGTATTTCATCTTTTTAGGCGTAACGGGGAGACGTTTAGGCTTAGATGCAGTCGTATGATTGTTATCCTGCTTGGCCATTAGTCATCATCTCCTCCGAGAAGATCATCTTCTTTGATCGGACGACCATAGATTTGTTCAAAAGTCTCTTCTGTCACGTCTTCAATTGGCCCGTCAAACACCACTTCGCCATCACGTAAACCAATAATCCGATCGGCATACTCTTGCGCCATATCGATGAAATGTAAGTTGACAATGGTCGTTAACTTATCTTCTCGACTGACTCGTTTCAAGTCTTTCATGACTTTATGTGAGGTAGGAGGATCGAGACTCGCGACAGGCTCATCCGCTAAAATAACTTTTGGCTGTTGTGTGAGAACACGGGCAATACTCACACGTTGTTGTTGACCACCACTCAATTCATCTGCACGAACGTAAGCTTTCTCTTCGATCCCAACACGTTGTAAGTTGTTCATCGCCATTTGCAAATCCTCTTGAGGAAACAACCCGAGGATACTTCGAATTGTACCGGTATAACCGAGGCGTCCGGCCAGGACATTCCGTAACACAGACATTCGTTTCACAAGGTTATAACTTTGGAAAACCATTCCTACTTTTGTGCGTAATTCTCGTAGTTTCTTTTCCTTAAAAGAGAGAATATTTTGTTCATCTAATAAGAGTTCCCCTTCGGTTGGAGTAACCATCCGATTAATGCTTCGAATTAAGCTTGATTTACCGGCGCCGGACATTCCAACAATGACGACAAATTCGCCCTCATTAATTTTAAGATTAATATTCTTTAAGGCGTGATGCCCATTAGGGTACACTAACGATACATTTTTAAATTCTAACAATCTTCTTCACCATCCCAACTGTTAACTTTTATATGTAAAAAGAAAAGAAGTATCTGTGAGCCACAGCAAGACGAACTTACGGTGGCGACAGATAACTTCTATATTATAACAATTCATCATTTAAATTGCTTTATAAAATAAAAATTAGTTTGCTAGGTCGTCTTCAAATTCAGCAAATACTTCTCGGACAATATCATAGTCAGAAGATTCTGCTTCAGCAATGCCGTCCCACGTATAAATTTCATTCATGATTTTAAGCATTTCTTCATTGTCATTCAAGCTCATAAAAGCATCTGTAATTTCCTGTTTTAAGGAGTCTGGTAATTCACTTCTAACAGAAATCGTATCATTAGGAATAGCATCTGTATATCCAATAACACGTAGTTCATCGTAAACGTCAGGGAATTCATCTGCTAGTGCGTCCCGCGCGTCATCAAACGTCGTGGCAAAATCAGCCTGCCCATCAATCAATTGCATAATGGCATTGTCATGACCACCAACACTTAAACCTTCGAAATGATTATCTAAATTTTCAACACCCATATCCATTAATTGCTTCGCAGGGAAGAGGTATCCGGATGTTGATAATACATCTGGGTATGCCCAAACTAATCCTTCTTCTTCTGCTAAATCTTCAATGCTTTCAATGTGAGAATCAGCCGGAACGGTATATTGTGCGACATAAAAATCATCACCATGGCGGATCGACTTTAAAATAACTTCGACATCTGCACGATCCTCTGCTTGTACAAATCCGAATGGATTTAAAAATCCAATATCAACTTGTTGTGTTCTCATTGCTTCAATTAAACCACTGAAGTCGACCATTACTTCTGCTTGAACTTCAATGCCTAGCTCATCTGAAAGGAACTCTTCAAGCGGTTCAGCTGTGGTGGCAATTTCACCAGCATCTTGTGATGGGATGAAACCCATGACGAGAGTGTCAATTTCTTCTTCATCACCAGATGCTTCTTCATTGTCATTATTACCGTTGTTTTCTTCGTTAACGTTATTAGCATTGTTGCCACTGTTAACATTACCATTGTTCTCTTCGTTAGCGTCAGTTCCACAAGCAACTAGTGCTGTCATAGCTGAACCTAATACAAATGTAAATAATAAACGTTTCAAAATAATACCCCCTATATTTTTATGTAGATTTTAGAACATAAAAGTGATTTTGATCACTATTACGCTAAACAAATTATTAAACATAGGATACTTATTGTCAATAAGATTGTATGATTATATAACAATAATTCGGAGTGATAGTGAATAAAAAGGCACGATTAATTGTTAATTATTTCTTATGATGTCTCGATTTGAAAGGAATAATGTCATATTAAATTGAATTATTTTTATAGTAGTAATTTTTAAAGGGATTATTAATCTGGTTTTGTTTTCACTGCATATATTAATATATATAGTAGAAATTATATAATGTAATGAAAGTACTGATTTAAATTTGGAAGGCAGATATTAAAATAAGAGAGAAGACTTTCACCATAAAATAAATACATCTGAGAAGCAGTACGTTTAATAGCTAAGTTTATTGGGGGAATGTAGACTTAAGCTTCAAACGACTTTAAAAAAATTATTAGGTTACAGATTTATAAATGTAGCTATATTCAAAGAGAGTTGATGAAGATGGAAATAGTAGAGAAAGCATTAATTGTAGAAGGAAAAAATGATCGTAAACTAGTTAAAAAGATACTAGATGAGCCAGTAGATGTGATTTGCACGCATGGAACTTTGAGTGAGGAGAAACTTGAAACAATAATTTTTCCAATTGAAGAAATGGATGTATATGTCCTAGTTGATGCTGATGAAGCAGGGGAAAAGTTAAGGAAGCAGTTAAAAAGAGAATTGCCAAATGCGACTCATTTATACACAGACAAGAATTATGGGCAAGTAGAGACGACTCCAATAAATTGTTTGACTGAATTATTAAGCGATTATTTTATTGTAAAAAACACATGTACTTAGTTACTAGTGATACTTGCCGCAATTCTTGTATATATTGTAAATATTTGACGTCATTAAAACTGAAAATTATTTCGAAATATCAATGTTGTTTCCGAGAATAAAGTTAGAAATATCGGTGAACTTCAGCATTATAGAAAACTGTCAGACAAAATTAAGAAGCTCTGGTATCTTAGAAAACCTTCCTTAGGTAATTTTACGAATTTATGATAACCCCCTTAATTATAAAAAATTTTTTTTTGAAGTATTTCAATCGCTTGGTTTATTTCCTCTTTTTCTTCCTGGGTTACATTCTCCATACGTTTGTTAAAACGAGTTTCAATTATCTTGAAAGACTCATTCATCATTTGTTCTCCTTTTGAAGTTAAGTGAATGAATTGTTTACGTCGATCATTCGAATTAGGGGCTTTTTCACACAATTCAGCATCATATAATTTTTTTAATTCTCGACTTGCATTTGGCATAGAAATGTTCAAGCAGTTACTAATTCCACTAAGTGTCACGTGTGAACTTATTGTAATAAATTCAAGTATCTTATATTGCACAGGCGTGATTGTGTCTGACTTTACCTCTTTTGTCATATCATTCGTTACTTGGTGAACAGCGGAAGTGAATGCCACAAAATTCTCAAACAATGTCTTATTTTTCATTAGATCACCTCTTAACTTTAAATTAACAAATTAAATATCAAAATACAATTATCAATTGACAACTAATTGTCCGTTATGATATTTTAATTTTATTAGTAAATTTATACAGTTGGATCTATGATCTAGTTTACTATAATTTATAAATTTCCTTAGGTTATACTTCTAAAACTAAAATGGTGAGGTGTTTCGATGAAAATGTTAGTTATTTACACGCACCCGAATGATCAGAGTTTAAGCCACGCATTCTTGCAAGAAGTGATCCGCGGAAGTAAAGAGAATTCAAATATTGATGAAATTGATGTGTTGGACTTATATAAAGAAGATTTTAATCCTGTTTTAATTTTTAACCAAAGCAAGCAGAGAAGAGAGATGCATGCAGATCCTGAACTTGCTAAATACAGAGATCAGATTCTGTGGGCAGATAAAATTGTTTTCGTATATCCAATTTGGTGGGGGAGACCTCCTGCAATGCTTATGGGATATATAGATAAGATGTTTGCTTCGCAATTTGCTTATAGAGATAAAGGCGGGCTTTTACCAGAGGGTTTACTGAAAGGCAAATCAGTTGTTTGTGTTTCAACAATGAAGGGGCCAAATTACTATTTATTATGGTGGCTATATAATGCCCATCAAATTTTAATGCGCAAAGCACTTTTTAATTTTGTTGGTATTAAGAAAGTGAAATTTTTTGAATTTGGAAATATGGAAAAACCATCGGGACGGCAACGCCAAAAGTTACAAAAAATAAATCGATATTTTACGACGTTAAATAGTTAAATTTCAAAATAAGTAAAAGTAAAAATACTATCGTTTCAAGTAATGAATATCGGAAGTCCTAAAAGAGTAATAAGAATACTAAGAATTATTGCTTATTTCTACAGGGAAATTTATTGGTGAAGAATTTGACTATGCTCGTCTTGATATGCTGTTTTTAACAATGCCGATTTCATGGAAAGGGACATTACAACATTATGTAGGGCGCCTTCATCGTGACCACGATGGTAAACGAGAAGTCCGTGTCTATGATTATGTCGATGAAAAAAATGAAACTCTGAAGAATATGTACCAGAATCGACTTAAGGGCTATCATTCATTAGGATACAGTACAGAAGCAATAAGTGGAGTAATGACCGAACAATTGAGGTTGTTTGAATAATCTCCATTGCTTGACCGAATAAAATCTAAGATTAGAAGATCGTTACCAAAATGTCCCGGTGTATAAATTATTTTAAGTATGAGCAGATTATTGGTTTTGTTCACTTACTTTTTGTAAACTAGTTTAAGTAAGTGAGTTCAGCCAATCAGGAGGAGATACATATGTATACATTTCTTAAACCATATACGTTTAAAAATGGAGCAACATGGAAGAACAGGATTTTGTTAGCACCTATGACGAACTTTGCGTCGGCAGATAATGGTGAAGTAACAGACACGGAGCTAAATTATTACAGAGAGCGCTCACGAGGTGTTGGTGCAGTAATTACTGCTGTTGCAAATGTTACAGCTGGGGGAAAAGGATTCCCAGGCGAGATTGGAGTAGATCGCGATGATTTAGTTGAAAGCATAGGGAAACTTGCTGATACAATAAAAGGTGAAGGCGCAAAAGCTATTCTTCAAATGTTTCACGCCGGAAGAATGGCACCGCCAGATTTACTTCCAGATAATCAACCAGTTAGTGCATCGGCGGTTGCACCATTGCGAGAAGGCGCAGTTACGCCGCGCGCATTAACAGAAGAAGAAATACAATCTATCATTAAAGCATTTGGTGATGCGACACGTCGTGCGATTCGTGCTGGTTATGACGGCGTTGAAATTCACGGTGCAAACACATATTTGATTCAGCAGTTTTTCTCCCCACATTCGAATCGTCGTGACGATTATTGGGGTGGTTCATTAGAAAAACGAATGAATTTCCCACTCGCAATTATAGAAGAAGTAGTAAAGGCGGCAGAAGAAGCGGATGATTCGTTTATCGTCGGCTACCGTATTTCTCCTGAAGAAATGGAGAATCCAGGGATTACGATGGATGACACACTTGTTTTTGTAAAGGAATTGGCAAAGCAAGAACTAGACTATCTTCATATTTCTGTTCAGGATTTCTTTGCGGGCTCTATGCGTGATAAATCCGACAAACGCTCAAGAGTTCAGTTAATTCAAGATACGATCGGAAATGAAATACCAGTTATTGGAGTTGGTTCTCTTCATACACCGAACGACGTTGAGCGCGCAATGGAAGGGAACGTGCCGTTTATTGCACTCGGCCGTGAATTGATTGTGGAACCGCAATGGATGGAAAAAGTGGAAGAAGGCCGTGAGAAAGAGATCCGAACGGAACTATCGGTAGATGACAGAGAGAAGCTTGTAGTGCCGGAGTCACTATGGAACGCGATCGTTAACTCACCTGGTTGGTTCCCTGTGAAAGAACACGCTAAAAACAAGTAAATTAGATCCAAGTGAAGAAAATTGGTTTAATTTAAGAGACTGTCACCAAAAGTAATTTTGGCGACAGTCTCTTTTTGTAATACAAACGAAAGAGGAAATGATTAAAACTAAATTGAATAGAAATACAAATTTTCACTATATAAAATATTTAGAAAACTATTGAAGCTTTAAAACTACCGTGCTATTATTAATCTATTAATGAAAATGTTAACGATAATGTTTTTAGAAATTTTTAGCGTTTATGTTTTCATTAAAATATCAATGTAAGGAGGGCAAAGTTTTTAGGCGATAATATAAGTTGCGTTGTTATAAAACCTCTTAATCCAACAAAGAAAATGATACATAATTAATAGAGGTGAAAGTTTTGTAAGCGTCGTCATCGATTTAAATAAGTGGAGTTTTAAATGTGAGGGGAGAAATATTAATGAGTAGTATAAAAAAGTGCACCTTTATAATGTTAATAATGTTATTAACTATATCACCACTTACTGTTTTAGGAGACAGTTCAAGTAGTGATGAGAGTGAACCAGAATTTAGAAATGCTAGTGTCCACGACCCGTCAATCATAAAAGCTGATGATATGTTTTATGCGATTGGGTCTCATATTGACGGAGCGAAGTCAGAAGACTTGATAAATTGGGATAACTTTACAAACGGTTATACAACTCCTGGAAACACATTATATGGAGATTTATCTGAGAATTTAGCAGGATCATTTGAATGGGCTGGTGAAGATGATGGAGATAGCTCGGGTGGATTTGCGGTCTGGGCACCAGAAATTATTTGGAATGACCATTACGTAAACGGTGATGGTTCTAACGGTGCTTACATGATGTACTATAGTGCGTCTTCAACGTATATTCGTTCTGCAATAGGTTATGCAGTGTCTCAAGATGTTGAGGGACCATTTGAGTATGTAGATACGATCATGTATTCTGATTTTCATGAAGAAGAAGGAGTCACCGATGAAAATAGTGATGTAGACAAGCATTGGAGTAATACAAATATACCTGACTTAATCGTTGACGGTGTATTTGATGAACCGAATTCAGATTGGTTTCAAGATAGTGGGAGATATAACTATAATATCTATACGAATTCTATCGATGCAAACTTGTTTTTCGATGAAGATGGAAAGATGTGGATGACATACGGTTCTTGGGCTGGTGGTATGTTTATTCTTGAAGTTGATCCAACAACAGGACAACCCAAATACCCTGGTGAAGATGGTGAAACTGAGGATGGTAGAATGATAGATCGTTATTTCGGAACGAAAATTTCCGGAGGATATGGAAGATCAGGTGAAGGACCTTACGTAGTATATGATGAAGACACAGGTTACTATTACTTATATGTCACATACGGAGGTTTAGCTGCAGAGGGAGGCTACCAAATGCGACAATTTAGATCAGAAAATCCAGATGGACCATATGTAGATGCAGCGGGAGATTCTGCGTTATTACCAGATGAAGTAGATGATGGTGAATCACGTAATCGACCAGGTACTCATGATCACAATATTCTGGGAAATAAAATGATGGGGAACTTCTTGTTTACACGAGAACTTGGAGAACCGGGAAGCGGTAGCGGGACTGGTTATATGGCTCCTGGGCACAACTCGTATTATACAGATTCTGAAACTGGTGAAGAATTTCTAGTTTTCCATACTCGTTTTCCTGGACAAGGTGAGATGCATGAAATTCGTGTACATCAAATGGTAAAAAATACTGATGAATGGCCAGTTCCTACACCTTATCGTTATGCTGGTGAAACACTTGAAACCGTTAATGATGAGGAAGTAATTGGAGAATATAAATATATTAATCATGGAACAGAAATTACTGGGGAATTAACTGAATCTTCATGGATTGAGTTGAAAGAAGATCAAACAGTCACAGGTGACGTCACTGGTACTTGGGAAAAATATGATGACTATCGTGTAGCGTTAACTCTTGATGATGACGGTAGTTTTGACGGTGTATTCTTGCGCCAATGGGACCCAACAACGGAAGAATGGGTAATGACCTTCAGTGCGATGTCTAATGAAGGAATTGTGGTTTGGGGAAGTGAAACTCAGTCTATGTCTGATGAAGATGCGGTTCAAAGTACGCATGACTCAATAGACTTAGGTGACTTAGAATCAGTTGTTTCTAGTATATCCTTACCGGTGAATGGCGCTGGTGGTGCAACAATTAGTTGGAGTTCATCAAACGAAGAAGTGATATCATCATCAGGTCAGGTAACTAGACCTGAGGCAGGTGAATTAGATGAAGAAGTTACTTTGACTGCAACTGTAACTAAAGGTGACGTTTCAGAAGAACAAGAATTTAATTTGATAGTTCTTTCGAAAAGGGAACCTCGTTTAGTAGCTTATTATGATTTCGAGGGAGATCTTCAAGACCAAACTGGACAAGAACCAAGTGGGACGATCACTGGGGATAGAATTGATAATGATGGTGGAACTATCACTTTTGAGGAAGGAAAAGAAGGTGATGCAGCTTATTTTGATGGGGAATCAGGTGTTAGGTTGCCGAATGGATTAATTTCAAGTGATCAGTATTCAATTGGATTTTGGGTGAAACCTGAAGTAATAACAGGGTTTACGACAACTTTTTTTGGAGCGAGAAATGATGATAGCTGGATAAGCCTTGTTCCTGAGGGCCCGGGTGGTTCGACTATGCTTTGGTCAAACGTAAATGGTCAATTCTATGATGGTAATGTAGGAAGCGACGACAATTTACAATTAGATGAGTGGTCACATGTGACAATTGCGAATGATAATGGCGAGTTAGTTATTTACATCAATGGAGAAGAATCAAATACTCATTCAGAATTTAATGAAGTATTTACGACTCTTAATGGAATGTTTGCTTTAGCTGTTAATTATTGGGATACACCGTTTCAAGGTTGGATCGATGAATTAGTAATTTATGATGACAAAGCTTTAACTAGAGATGAAGTTGGAAGTCTTTTCAACGGAGATATTCCACTGCTTGAAGAAGTGAGTGACCCTGAAGGTGACGATCAGGTAATTTACGAGCCTGATGAAAAAGGTGAAATTGTACTAGATGAAGAAGAGGTAGAGGAAGGTGCGGAGCTTGAAATTCATGTAAGCGGTTCAAATGGAACTGTGACAATTGATGGGGATTTAATTAGAAATAAAAAGGCATCACTTAACTTTAAATATACTACAGATGCGGATAAAATTGCGCAGGTGAAATTCCCATCTGCAATTTTTGAAAGAGCCTCAGGAGAGGTATCATTTGATTTCTCTCATGAAAGTGTTGAAGATGATTCTTTAAGTGATCATTACTCTTTTTCAATTAATGCTGATGGTATTGACAGTAGTAACTTTACAGAGAAAGTTACCCTTGGAATACCAGTCAACGATTTACCTGAAAATGTTAATCTGGATAAACTAGATATTTATAATCATAAAAATGGTGAATGGATATTTATTGGTGGTTCGTATGATGAAGAAGGATTTGTAGAAGGTAAAACGAACCACTTTAGTACATTTGCTATATTAGAAACTACTGTAGAATTAGATTTAGAGAATCAAATAAACGAGTTAATAAAGAGAATTGAAGAATTAGAAAACAATTTGGAGGTTGAGAATCTGGATGAGAAAGTACAAAGTCTTGAACAAGAAATCAATGATATCGAAGCAGCATTTAAAGAATTAGAGAGTATTACAACGAATCAAGAAAATATGTTGAGTGTTTTGCAAGCAGAACTCGAAACTTTAAAAGGGCTTTTGTCTGATTCCGACTCTTCTGGTTCAAGTGAAGAGGATAATGGTAACAACGACTCTACAGGTGGTGGATCGAATGATGACACCATAGCGATTGAAGCTGGAGGCGAAGAAAAGGACACACAGATATCAGAATCTGAACAACAGAAAAAAGATGGTGAGACGTTACCAGATACTGCGACAAATACATTTAATTATATGCTATTTGGGATATTATTACTATTATTAGGCGGTATAATCGGCGGAGTCGTTTATTACAAAAAAAGAAAGAAATTAACGGAGTAAGAAATAAACGTATGATTAGGGTAAACAGAGAAAAACAAGACTAATAACATTAAAGACATTTAAATGACCCTAAACTGCTTAAATTAGCAGTTTAGGGTCATTATTTTTTTGCGAAGGATAATAGATTGAATCATTAATATCCTTTATTAAAGTCTAATAAATTTACTGGCATTGGCTTATCTTGGACATACTTTTTAAAATTTGGGATAAAAATATCTTCAATAACTCGTTTATCATAATGTTCTGTAGCACCAGCTGTGTGAGGTGTGACAATGACATTATCCATATTCCATAATGGGGTATCTGGTTGCAAAGGCTCTGTTTCGAATACATCCAGTCCTGCTCCGGCAATTTCTCCTATTTGGAGTGCGTCAATAAGTTCATTTTCGACAACAATTTGACCTCGGCCAATATTGATGAAAACACCGGTGTTCTTCATTTGTTTAAACTGATCTCTGCCAAATAAGTATGTAGTATCTTTCGTTAACGGTAAAGTAACGACAACAAAATCGCACAATGGAAGGATTTCATTTAATTGATCGGATGAATACATATTATCTACATATTCTGAAGGTATTCCAGAATTACGGACTCCTAGTACTTCCATCCCAAATGCTTTAGCAATTTTAGCAGTTTCTTTTCCAATTGCTCCAACACCGATTATGCCAATTGTTTTTTGATGGATTTCTAATTTTAAATTAGCATGATGCCATGTCTTTGCTTGTTGATTTTTCACGTATGTGTGTATATTACGGGTTAATCCAAGTATTAAAGCAAAGATCGTTTTCGAAATGGGGTAAGCATGAACTCCATTAGCACTAGTGACAGAGATGTTTCTGTCTTTTAGGAGACCCAAAGGCAAAGAATTTACACCCGCACTCCAAGCCTGTACCCAACGAATAGAAGTATCATTTGACTTACAAGCTTCTTTTATTTGCTTTTTCCAACCAGCAATTACTTCAGCGCTGTGAAGATGTTCTTCCCAAATGTTTTGGTCTTGCCCGATTATAACTTCCCAGTCCGGAACCACATTGTGAATTTTTTCAATTAAATGATCATCGAGGTTCTGTGTAATAATAAGTTTTCTTTTTTTCATATCTTATCGTCCTCATTTCATATTTCTTCTTAGTTTACCAAACTTAATAACTACGTGAAATTTCATGTGTAAAAATTGAAGATAAATTGTCATTTAACAAAATATGTGGTTAAAATAACAGAAAATCATAACATTTATATATGAGGAGATCACATGGTATTAGATTTGTTGGATGTAACGGCACTTAACTTCCGAAGAAAAAAAGATCATGATTGTTCCGCATGGGTATGTGTTTACATATGCTATGGATACAGATTGCCTCGTAAATGCTGTAAGTGGTGAAGAGGAGCAACCAAATGCAGTATGAATCCGAGTAGTTGAGCCGAAATTTAGATAAATACCGTGGGTGATATAGCATAAACCGTTCTTTAATTTACAATCCATTTATAATAGGGAAGGATTAGCAAATGGGAAGAAAATTCTTGTCAAATATAGTAAGATTAATAATAGAAGTAGCTCAATAAGACTTACGCGATTCATCAAAATGTACTATCAGATTGTTTTGTCAAGATGCACAGTGGGAATAGATAATAAAATGGTAAAGAACTATTTCCATATAAAAGTAGGAGGTTTAAAATGTCATCGCAACAATCCAGACTTTTAACGCAAAGCGATATTATAAATCCTGAGTTTCATCCAGATTGGTTTAATAGAGAATACGAGACATTTAAAAATATTGTGACGAGGAAGGATTTTCCATGTTACTTTGGGCAAAAAGCTGAGAATAGAGGTGAGCTTCGTTATTCGTATATTAGTCACAAAGATTGGTCGACATTACCTGGGACTTTAAGTTCTTTTTTAAGTCTATTTAATGCACCTAAACTAACTCGGCACGGTCTGTTTGTGTTTGTAGAGCCTGAAAAAGAAGAGAAAAGCATTGATTACTATCGAGATTATTTTTGGGATATTTTACAATATATCCATCAACAAGATCGAACTTCTTGGCCGAGTGATCAACCGAAAGATCCAGACCACTATTTATGGGATTTTCACTTTCAAGAGGAACCTATCTTTGTTTTTGGCAATGCGCCTGCATATAAACAGAGGAAAACACGTGATTTAGGAAACAGCCTTGTTCTTGGTTTCCAACCAAGGCGTATTTTTAAAGGCTTGGAGGGCACGGAACCTGGTGGGGCGATGTCGAGAGAAAAGGTTAGAGAGCGTGTGGAAGTCTGGGATAATTTACCTAAGCACCCGGACATCAGTCATTATGGCGACTCTACTCATAACGAGTGGAAACAATTTTTTATCGGTGACGATGCAGAACCAATAAAGGGAAAATGCCCTTTTCATGTTGAGAAGTAACTCGATGAATCAAGCAGTTCCAATTGTTTGATTCATGTTTATTGATTCCTGTTCCTAGTTTCATTCAACTCTGCGGAGGGAAGGAGATCTCCACCTGATGTAATCTAATTTTTAATTTTTCAATTAGAATAGGACTAGCATCTGAGTTAGAGGCTAGTCCTCATTTAACTTTATATAGAGGTTCATTGTGAAATTAATTCTATAAAATAAAAAGTACTCTCTATTTTTTGAAATAATCCATATCTTTTAGCAGAGCTTTTGAATGGACACCTTCCTCAATAACCAATTTAAGCGTTTCATTATATGGGAGAGTGTATAACGCAAGTAATGTTTTCGCATCAAACATTTGATTTTCACTATGAACCCATATATCGAAAGAATATTGTGTAGCAATTTTGTTCAATTTTAGAACTTCATCTTTGTTCCTTAATTGAAATGTAATAGCCATGCTTCCACCTCCCTAAGTATATAATTATTATAGTCAGAATAATCGAATAGAAGCAAGTGGAAGTTTGAGCGAAAGGTGCTTTGTTACAATTAAACTAAGATAACTAATAGCATTTGTTGCTACCTGCTTTCAATGCAGATTATGAATTTAAGTATTTATTATACGAAAATCGACTATTGTGAATTAAAAGAATATAAGCACCTGATCATGGTTATTTTGCCAAAGGCTTGGATATAGATTTTGTGAAATTATCGAAGGAATTACTGGGAACCCTTTCAAGTAAGTTATTGAGGTTAATCATTAATAAGCTAATCAACAACCATCAAGAATGGTAGATTAGCTTATTTTATGATTCCGGTAAATTGTGTTAAGAAACGATTCACCTACTCCCTTGCTAAGGAAACCACTTTAGGATCCACGTATAAACACATCTGTGTCTTCTTATTCCACCAGCGTCTATTAGGTTTTTAATCCATTATTATGATAAATTGAGTAAAAAATTTTGTGTCACTTTAAGTTAATTTCTTTATAATTTTTTCTTTAGTGACAGGAAATCTAATTTATTTTATTAGTTTAAGAGCCATAAATTCCATAATTTAGCATAAAAACAAGTGATTTTGTTATTTATTATAGCTTTTTTAACATTTTTTCGGGTTTTCATTCGATTGTTGTCATGCTTATAATTGTAAACAGAAGACAGAATTGTTGTCGACCTTCCAATGATATTTCATCTTACATTCTTCATTGTTACTCACCCAGAGATTCGCCACCTAAAACTATTATTAGCTTATTAAAGAGTTTTTGATTTCTTAAATCAATAAAATGAAAGCGTTATCTTATTTATTGTGACCGATTTAGAGTCATAGGAGCCCAATGTAAAACAAAATAGATTGAGTAGGGCAAATTAATCATAAAAGGGAGGTGCACGTACTAATTGTGTGGACAAGTTCGTTAATCTTTCAAGGAGGTAAATAATGTTTAAAAGAATTTCGATGATTTGTATGGTGTTACTGATGATGTTTTCGCTTGTACCATCTAGTTTAGGGGCTACAGTTAAAGCAGAGGGAAGTGCATTATCAGTGAATGTGACAGAGGTTACTGGTCAAAGCGTCTCACTTGAATGGAGCACTGTTGAAGATGCGGAAAATTATCATGTGTATTGGGCTACAAAAGATACAGAGACGATGGAGTACCAGCTAATAGGGACAGTAAGCGAGGAATCTTTCACATATGATCGTTCGACACATGTTCCTTACTATTTCAAAGTTGCAGCTGTCGTTGATGGAGAAGATCCGATTGTGTCAGAACCCGTTCGATCAAGTCAAGGACGGACCTTAGATGTGCAATTGGAAGATCTTGATCGTGGTCTTGTAGCAGCTAAAACCTCTGAAGGAGTGTTTTTAAGCTGGCGAGTACTATCTGATGAAATTACGGGTTATTCTGATTTTGGCATGCGAGGTACTGATTTTAACGTTTATCGTGATGGGGAATTAATAGATACGGTTGTGACAAGCACAAACTTCTTGGATGTAGATGGAACGCTTGAGTCTGAATATTATGTAAGCGCTATCGTTGATGGCAATGAAATTGGAGAAATTAGTGAAACAGTAACAGCTTGGGAGGGTTCTTATTATGATCTTCCATTAAAAAAACCTGCTGATGGGGTTACTCCTGCTGGTGAGGAATATACTTATAGTGCTAATGATATGAGTGTTGGTGATGTCACAGGTGATGGTCAATATGAATATATCGTAAAATGGGACCCTTCTAATTCAAAAGATGTGTCACAGGTTGGCTACACAGGTAACACATATATTGACACCTACACCTTTGATGGGGAATTGTTATATCGAATTGACTTAGGAGTTAATATTCGATCAGGTGCTCATTATACACAGTTTTTAGTATATGATTTTGATGGAAATGGTAAGTCAGAATTGATGTTTAAGACAGCACCTGGAACGAAAATTATTCATTATGATGAAAATGGAGATGTCTCTTCTGAGGAGTATATTACTATTTCTGGAGAAGATGAGGCAAACGGAATTAGTCACGGGGATGATTACCGTAAGAGTGCGGATGAATACTATGATCATGTTGTAGACATGTTCCTTACTTGGCATGAACATGATGAAGTCGTCGCAGGTAATTGGCCTGAAACATTGGAAGAGAGCTTCGGTAATGACAAACAATATGATTATCCTTTATCTGAAGAGGATGCTAAAGCGTTAGCGGATTATTTTATTGATGTGTATGCGCCTTCTCGCAGTGAAAGAAATGACCTTCGTCACTTTGAAGGATTTATCATTTCAGGACCAGAATATTTAACAGTTTTTGAGGGGGAGTCAGGTAAAGAACTCGAGACGATAGATTACAACCCTGGACGTGAAGATGACGGTCTTCTATGGGGCGATTATGCGATGTCTCGAATTGAACCAGGAAACAGAGTTGATCGTTTTCTAGGTGGGGTCGCTTATTTAAATGGTGAGTCACCTTCCGCGATATTTGCAAGAGGATATTATACGCGGACAGCTTTAGTAGCATATGACTGGAACGGCGAACAACTCAAAGAAGGATGGGTAGCAGATAGTGGACATGTTCCAATGAGTAACCCATTTAATGATGGGCCTCACGGAGGAATTGGTACTGTAGAAGGATTTGAGGCTCTTGCTGGCCAAGGGAATCACCAACTTAGTGTCGCTGATGTAGATGGTGATGGAAATCATGAAATTATTTATGGTGGAGCAACCATTGATCATGATGGTACGCTTCTATACGGTGGGATGGGAATACTACCAGACGGAAGTGCTGCGCCGGGTCAGGAAGCGAAATTAGGGCACGGAGATGCTCTTCACGTGGCAGATATTAATCCGGACAGACCAGGATTAGAAATATTTTCTGTATTTGAGGGTGGTCCTTGGGCGCCATATGGCTATGCTCTACGTAAAGCAGAAAATAGTGAGGTCCTCTTCGGGGAATTCACTGGGAGAGATGAAGGACGTGGAATGGTTGGTGACGTTGTTCGTGGCCAACGAGGTTTAGAAGTTTGGGCACGAGGATTATTAAGTGCGAATGGCGAAAGTTTAAATGGAAGCCAACCTGGCACAAATATGACCATTAAATGGACAGCCGATATGGCTACACAAACAATCCATGGGTCAGGTGATCAAACACCTGCGATCGATGATTGGGAGAATGGACGTATGCTAACAGCAGATGGGACAAGAACAAATAACGGAACGAAAGGGAATCCGTCACTTGTTGCTGATGTTTTCGGTGATTGGCGAGAAGAACTTCTTGTGCGAACAACAGATAGTAATGCGATTCGTATATACTTAAATACAGAAGAAACAGATCGGAAACTTTTCACTTTAATGCACGATAGTCAATATCGCACAGGTATTGCTTGGCAAAATATCAGTTACAATCAACCATCTTATCCGAGTTTCTATTTCGCATCAGATATTGATTGGAAACACGTTACAGTGCCAAATAGTGGCGGAGAGCTGGAGTTTATAGAAGAAGAAGGACCGGAATTAGATTTTAGTGTATTAGATGATCTTATTTCTGATGCAAAAGCGATAGATAATGAGGGAGGATATTATACGGATGCTTCCTACAGTCATTTGCAAGACGGAATTAAAGCGGCAGAGGAATCGAGAGAAACGATACAATTTCAGCCTCAGCTTTATGCAGCGATTAATGCACTACAAACAGCGATAGATCAATTAGAAGAAATTGTCGATTTAGGTCCAGGTTGGCGTTTTGATTTTGGAGGGGGAAATACCCCAACAGCTAACGGGTATGAAGGAATATCACCAAGCACTATTTACTCAGAAGAAAGTGGTTTTGGCTTTATCAATGAAGCGGATGGGTTTCGTGATCAAGGAGAACCAGACGATTTACGACGTGATTTTGTTCTTGCAAATGGAGCAGAATTTGTTGTAGATGTTCCAGATGGAGCTTATGACGTTCGTATAATAGCTGGTGCACAAACGGATAGTGATGACGCATCTTTCACACTTGAAGGTGGAGAGTCTTACGGGGGAGTCCGAACGGAACCAGGTCAATTTATTGAATACAATGAAACGGTCCAAGTTGAGGATGGCCAACTAAATATAGCATTTTTTGGGTCATGGGCTCGTGTTAATGCCGTTGAAATTGTTAATGTCAATGATTTTCAAGTTAAGTTTGACTTTGGAGAACCTAATAGTCCAGTTGGTTATGGCTATAAGCAAGTGGCTAGTAATCTAGTATACGATGCAGAAATCGGGTATGGATTAGCTGGTACTGTTGATGCTCGTGATCGAGTTGAACCTGATCCGATCCGTGGTGATTTTGTCATCGGTGGGGGCTACCAATTTATTGTCGATTTACGTGATGGCGTGTATGAACTTCATTTTGTAACAGGAGATTTTCTAAATAACGCTAGCAATTCATCAATCTTTACGGTAGAAGGAGAAGAGATTGCGAGGACCAATTCACCTGGAGGGTCATTCGATGTTGCAATAGCGGAAGTTCATGTCGTAAATGGTCAGCTTGAAATTGGCGTGAGCCAACGTCTCAATGCGTTAGAAATTTATTATCAACGACCACTTGAAGTAGATCCTGTCGAGCCTGAATTGGACTTTACTACATTAGATAAACTTCTTGAGGAAGCAGATGGATTATCTAACGAAGTGGATTTATATACAGAAGAATCTTTAGATGTTTTATTGGCTGCAATAAATACTGTCGAAGCAGACTATGAAACCATTGATTCAGAAGAAGAACTAAATGCAGCGATTGCGAATTTACAAGCGGCAATTGAAGCTTTGGTTGAGAAAGTTGAACCAGAACCTGAAGTAGATCTCACTGAATTACAAGCATTACTCAGTCATGCAAAAGAGATCAATAATGAAGAAAGTGTCTATACAGAACCTTCTTACGAGAATCTTCTTGACGTTATTGAGGCAACGGAGGCCGCTTTAGCTGATGAAGAAATTCTGTCAGAAGAAGATGTTCTAGAATGGACAAATGCCTTAAATGAAGCGATCACAGCTTTGGAAATGACTGATCCTGAAGTAGAAATAATTCTTGATGAATTAGAAGAATTGCTTGATGAAGCGATAAATTTACTAGAGGATGAAATATATACAGAGACATCTCGCATGATTCTCCAAGAGAAAGTTACTTTAGTTGAAGCAGCATTAGATGATGAAAGTATTGATACAGAGGCAAAGCTTCAACTTCATATATTTAAACTTCAACAGGCAATCGAACAACTTGAAATTGTTGAAGAAGATCCAGTTGATGACGAACCTAAAATATACGTACCGAACGTAGATGGAAAAGTAGAAATTAACGAAGAAGATTTAAGTGAAGGAGAAGAGATTCAAGTTGATGTGACCAACTATGACTCAGAAATAACACTTGATGCAGATATTATTAAATCAAAACAAGCATCATTGTTAATTGTATCTACAAATGACCTTGGTAAAACTGTGAAGGTTATCTTCCCAGCCGGACTTTTTGAAGGTGCTTCTGGGGAAGTTAGATTTAGTTTATCGATATCTGATCCGAATACTACGGAAAAAGGTGATAAAGTTTTAAGTGATCATTACACTTTTTCGATTACAGGAGAGGGTATTGATAGCGATAATTTTGGTGAGAAACTTGTTAAACTTGAAATACCAATTAACGATCTACCTGAGGGAGTAGATACAAGTGAACTGAAGATTTATAATTTGAAAGATGGTGAATGGAAGGTCATTGGTGGTTCTTACAATGCAGAAGGTTTTGTTGAAGGTTCAACAAGCCACTTTAGTAGTTTCGCAGTATTAGAAACAATTGAAGAAGAACCTGGTGAAGTTGTCCCAGAGCCTGAACCAGAGACATCACCAGAACTAAAAGATTTAAAAGATCAAATAGATAATTTAAATGAAAGAATCAAAGAATTAGAAAATAACTCAAATGTGGATGATCTTGAAAAGAAAGTCGAAGATCTTGAATTAGAAATTACCGAACTTCAAACTAAGTATCAAGATTTATTAATAACAAATTCTGAGTTAGAAGGGTTATTAAACATGCTGTTAGCAGAAGTTCAAAGTTTGAAAGATACTATTACTGATTCAGATGATGGATCTGATAATGGTGATAACAACAACGGTGACCCTTCAGTGGAAGATTCAGAAAGTGATGACGATTCTACTAAAGAGACAAAAGTCGAAGTGGTAGAAAAAGTTACCGAAACTAAAACCGAACCGTCAGAAACGAAACCAATAACAAAAGGTGGCGAGACTTTACCTGATACTGCGACAAATTCATTTAACTTCTTACTGTTAGGGATGTTACTTCTAATAGTAGGTGGTAGTATTGGCAGCGTCGTTTATTTCAGAAAAAGAAAAAATGTAACTGATAACTAGATTAGTCTAGTTGGAGAATTAGGCAGCATTAATAGACGCTAAGACGACCTTGATTGGTCGTCTTAGCGTCTTATTTTTTATCATAACTAGATGTACTTCGTTTGATGTAGTTGATTAATAAACCTTATCACCGTTAAAAATCGAGTTCTTAACAATTACATAATCGACTTGTCGGATATGTTCTAGCTTGTTCCCGCCTGCATAAGAGATGGCAGATTGAAGATCTTGCTCCATTTCTTCCAGTGTGTCAACTAAGGAACCTTTATGTTCGACAAACATTTTTTTACCTTCAACATTTTTCTTTTCACCTTTTTGAAATTCAGAAGCAGAACCAAAGTATTCTTTGAAACGTTTACCTTCTTTTTCAAACGTTTCTCCAGGAGATTCTTCGTGTCCTGCAAATAACGAACCAATCATTACCATTGAGGCGCCAAATCTAACGGATTTAGCGACATCTCCATTCGTTCGAATACCTCCGTCAGCAATAATAGGTTTACTTGCAGCTTTTGCACACCAACGTAGTGCAGCTAATTGCCAACCCCCCGTACCAAATCCTGTTTTAAGCTTTGTAATACAGACTTTTCCTGGGCCGATACCTACCTTTGTTGCATCTGCACCAGCATGTTCTAATTCTCTTACTGCTTCAGGAGTTCCAACATTTCCTGCAATAAGAAAACTATTTGGTAAGAGTTTCTTGATATAGCCAATCATATCGATCACTTCATTGGAATGCCCATGTGCAATATCAATCGTAATATAATCCGGAGAAAGATTCTCGTCTGCTAGTTGTTGAACAAATTTATATTCATCTTCCTTTACTCCAACACTAATAGAGGAGTAAAGTCCGCGATGGTGCATATCCTCGATAAATGATTGTCTTATTTGAGGTTCAAACCGATGCATTATATAGAAGTAATTATTTTCGGCTAAAAAAATAGCGATTTTTTCGTCAACAATTGTTTGCATGTTTGCTGGTACTACCGGTAATTTAAAGGTATGTTTACCTAAGGTTACACTTGTATCACACTCAGATCGGCTCTTTACGATACATTTTGCAGGAATTAGTTGAATGTCTTCATAATCAAACGCGTTATCCATAAGTATCACTCCTAAAAAACGAATGTTTAATTCGAATCTTTTTATATTGTTCGTCCATAAGATAATTTACATCATTATTTCTAGTATGTCAAAGGTTTTAGGTACTTGTTGAATGAATGTGACATAATTTTAAATAACGTTTCGAATTATTACGAATCTAAATTTTTCGTTTTAACTACGTAACAGCAAGGAATCAGTTATAATAAAAGTGATAGGTGTGCTGATTGTAAATATCTTTCTAAGTGAATGATAGAGTTTACTCGGTTTTGATTGTTCCATCGTTCACATTTGTTATCAAACGTGTATTTATCGGTTACAATATTATTAGAGGTATATGATACTATGTACAGAATGAAAAGGAAGTGATGTATATGATAAAAGTAACGATACCAAAACCGGATCTTACGATTATTAAAAAAGATTCACCAGAGGAAAGTAATACTTATGGGTTTACAGATTTCCACCAAATAACGAGAGAAAAAGGTGGCATTTTTATGTTTTATAATGCCGATAATGAACTATTATTTGTAGGGAAAGCAAGAAAGATAAGACAGCGTATTAAAAAACATTTTGAAGATTCGGTCTCTGTGATGAAAAATCATCGAAATGAAATAACTAAAATTGACGTTTGTATCGTTGATGACCCAATGGAACGAGAAATTTATGAAACATATATCGTGAATACACTTCAAGCAAAATACAATGTTGACAAAGTATTCTATAAACAAAAATAATATAAAAAAGCAATAAGCGGATCGATGATACCACGCTTATTGCTTTTTTATTTGATTATCAGAACGGCACAATGAGCTCTTTTAGCTACTTTATGGCTAACACTGCCAAGCACTAGTCCTTGAATACCACTAAGCCCTCTACTTCCAATGATGACAACATCAAAATTGTGTTTATCTGCAAAAGCAACAATTGATGGACCTGGTTCGCCTTGTAAAAATTCGACCTTGTACTGAATACCAGCAGCTATCATTTTTTCTTCGGTTGGTTTGACTTTTTCTTCGCGCTTTTCTTTAGCACCTGCTGTATTCCAATTGCTTAATACATCTGATTTAGAATTCTCGATTGCATAAACAATGTGAATAATTGATTCTGAGTTGCAGTTTGCAACCTCAATTGCTTTTTCAGCGGCACGTAGTGCATGTTCTGACCCGTCGGTGGCAAGTAAAATATTTTTGAACAAAATACGCCCTCCTTTTAGTGACTATTTAGTTTATGCCTCAATTTTTCCACTAACATTGAACTAGCTTCATTTAGACCGGTAATTTCTACACCTGTTCCGTTTTCCTCAAACTTCGCTACTATCTTTTCCAATGCAGCGACGGCAGAATCATCCCAAATATGAGCATATGTCAAGTTAAGTTCCACCGTCTTTAAATCTTCTTTGAAATCAAATTCATCTATAGGATCAGTGACAGAGGCAAAGAACAACTGGCCTTGAATGACGTACGTTCGCTTTGCTTTTTTCTCATCGTACTTGCTTTCAATTGTTATCTTTGAAATTTTAGATACGAAGAAAATCGCACTTAATAAGATACCTGCAAAAACACCTATCGAAAGGTCGTGTGTAAGAACAACAACCACGACAGTTACAACCATGACAATTGCATCTGTGACTGGAACAATCCGTAATGTTTTCAAGGAATTCCAATCAAACGTACTAATTGACACCATCACCATCACACCTGCTAGTGCTGCCATTGGAATTTGTACGACGATGTTGCCTAATAGAATAATTAATAAGATAAGGACAATACCAGCGACTAAAGAAGAAAGTCTTCCTTTTCCACCTGATTTAACATTAATAACGGATTGTCCGATCATCGCACAACCAGCCATTCCTCCAAAGCATCCAGTCAAGATATTGGAGATGCCTTGACCTCTACTCTCCTTATTTTTATTACTAGGAGTATCTGTCATATCATCAACAATTGCTGCTGTTAGAAGAGATTCCAAGATACCTACGACCGTTAGTGCTAGCGCGTATGGAAAAATAATTGATAATGTTTCATATGAAAAAGCTACTTGCGGCAAAAGAAATATAGGTAATGTTCGCGTTAATGTGCCCATGTCACCGACAGTGAAGACATTCAACCCAGAAAACATTGCAAATGCCGTAACAGCAACAATTGCTACCAGTGTTGATGGGACTGCCTTTGTTATATAAGGGAATAGATAGATGATAGCAAGAGTTGATATAGCTACAGCTGTTACTATCCAATTATCACCAAATAAATGAGGGATTTGCGACATGAAAATTAGAATCGCTAAAGAATTTACAAATCCGACCATGACGGATCGCGGAATAAATTTCATGTACCTTGCGAGTTTGAAAACGCCAAATATAATTTGTAAAATGCCAGTCATTATCGTAGCTGCTAGTAAATACTCAAGACCATATTGTGCGACGAGATCAACCATCAGTAATGCCATAGCACCAGTAGCACCAGAAATCATTCCTGCCCTTCCGCCAACGAAAGCGATAACGACAGAAATAATAAACGAGGCATATAACCCAACCATTGGATCAACACCAGCGATAATCGAGAAAGCAATCGCTTCAGGAATTAAAGCAAGGGCAACGACGATTCCAGCTAAAATATCGCCTTTTGAATTGAATAACCAAGTCTCTTTTAAAGCATTCATAACCATCATCCTCTAAATAAATCGTCCTGTTTATTATTCGAGGGATCAGAGTTGTTATTCTGATTTACATCAGATAAGTAAATGGAAAATTTTTTTGCAGAATATTTTCCCTACTATGAGAACGAATTCAATCTTGAGTATTATAATAAAATGAAGTTCTAACAGTTTAATTTAACAATGGTAATAACGTATAATTACAGTGGTTACTAAAAATGCACTTGTATGTATTCTATAAAAGGGGACGATGTGTAAATGAAATATAGACGTATTGGTAATAGTGGTGTGAAAATAAGTGAAATTGGTTTAGGTAGTTGGCTTACATATGGAACGGCAGCAGAACAGAAGGCCGCAGATGCGTGCGTAAAAACGGCTTTTGAGAATGGTATCAATTTTTTTGATACTGCAAACGCCTACAATCGTGGGGCTGGAGAAGAAGCGATTGGTGCCGCATTGAAAGGGTATACTCGATCAAGTTATGTGCTCTCATCAAAGGTGTTCTTCCCAATGGGAGATGGACCAAATGACAGAGGATTATCGAGAAAACATATTATCGAACAATGTGATGCCAGTTTAAAACGATTAGGTGTAGATTATCTTGATATCTATTTTTGTCATCGTTTTGACGAGGAAACACCTTTAGAAGAGACATTGCGGGCGTTGGATGATTTAACTTCACAAGGGAAAATACTCTATTCGGCAGTGAGTGAATGGACTGGGGTTCAAATTACTTATGCTAGTGAAATTAGTAATCGTCTACATTTACGGCCGCTTATTTCCAATCAACCTATATATAATATGTTCGAACGCTATATCGAAAAAGAAGTGCTACAAGTTAGTGAGAAAAATGGACTTGGTCAAATCGTCTTTTCACCACTTGCACAAGGAATTTTAACAGGGAAATACAAACCAGGTATGGAACTTCCGAAAGATAGTAGAGCGGCAAATGATAATGTGAATGGAGTTATAAAAAGCTATTTACAAGAGAATGTTCTTTTGGCAGTGCAAGAACTTCAAGGAATTGCAGAAGAGTCTGGGATCTCCTTGTCGCAATTATCTTTAGCTTGGGTTCTTCGTCAACCAAATGTAAGTTCAGCGATTATAGGTGCAAGCAAACCGGATCAAATTGTGGAGAATGTAGAGGCTGTCGAAGTTGACCTATCTCCAGATGTCTTAGAGGAAATAGAACGAGTTTTAAAGAAGGTAGAAGATTTTGCTCCTTTAAGGTAGCGAATATAAACAACGTATACTTGATTAACACCGTGTAATCATTTAAAGTTAATATATAATTTCATGAAAATCCGATCGATCGGGAGAGGTTCTAGCTAATACCCTCTATAAAAAACTAAGGGACTGTTTCTTTCACCATATCCTTAGGGGTATGGTGTTTTTCGTGTTCAGACCTTTTCAAATTACTTAGAGGAGAGTGGAGAAAGTTGAAAAATGAAAAAGCACTGGTCGTCTTTAGCGGGGGCCAAGATAGTACGACATGTTTGTTTTGGGCCATGAAACATTTTAAAGAGGTCGAAACTGTAACGTTTAATTATAATCAGAGACATCAATTGGAAATTGAAGTCGCTCAAAATATTGCCGAGGAATTAGGTGTGAAAAATACAGTGTTAGATATGTCATTGTTAAATCAATTGTCACCAAGTGCATTGACAAGAGAAGATATTGACATTGAAGAAAAAGATGGAGAGCTACCATCAACATTTGTTGAAGGAAGAAATATGTTGTTTTTATCGTTTGCTTCCATATTAGGTAAACAGGTGGGTGCAAATCATATCGTTACAGGAGTATGTGAAACAGATTTTAGTGGCTATCCTGACTGTCGAGATATCTTTGTGAAGTCGATGAATGTCACGTTGAACCTGTCAATGGATCATCCTTTTGTGATTGATACACCGCTGATGTGGTTGGATAAAGCTGAGACTTGGAAACTGGCAGATGAACTAGGCGCATTTGAGTTTGTCCGCAACAAAACATTAACGTGTTACAACGGAATTGTTGCTGATGGTTGCGGAGACTGCCCGGCGTGTGTATTACGAAAAAAAGGGTTGAATACGTATCTAAAAGAAAAGGCTGTTTAAGGTCTACTTCTTTGGCGGGAAGAAGCAAACATCATAAAAATATAACGATAACAAAGCCTAAATGAAAAGAGTGAATTACATGTATGGATTTAAAATTGTCGACAAGCTCGAAAAAATAGATAAAGATATACAAAAAGATCAACTGAAATACCATTCAAAACGTGTGATGGTCAGTAAAGAATTTACATTCGATGCCGCACACCACCTACATTGTTATGAAGGGAAGTGTAAGAATCTGCATGGTCACACGTATAAAGTTATTTTTGCGATTAGTGGATTTGTCGATTCGACAGGTCTGATGATCGACTTTGGGGACATCAAAGAAATTTGGAAGAATGAGATCGAAATTCATCTTGATCACCGTTATATTAATGAAACACTTCCAGCGATGAATACGACAGCAGAAAATATGGTTGTATGGATTTATGAACAAATGGCTGATGCGTTGGTAAGCAAGAAGTCTCTAAGTGAAGAACAAGGGGCGCGCGTTGAGTTTGTGAGATTATTTGAAACCCCTACTAGTTATGCTGAAGCAAGACGGGAGTGGATGGAGATTGAGTAATAACATTCCTGTATTAGAGATATTTGGTCCCACGATTCAAGGTGAAGGAATGGTCATTGGTAAGAAAACGATGTTTGTTCGAACGGCTGGGTGTGATTATTCCTGTGATTGGTGTGATTCTGCTTTTACATGGGACGGCAGTGCAAAAGATGACATTGTTCCAATGACAGCGGATGAGATTTGGCTGCGATTAAACGAATTAGCAAAGGACAACTTTTCTCACGTCACGATCTCAGGCGGTAATCCAGCCTTATTAAAACACCTCGTTCAGCTGATTGATAGATTAAAAGAGTCTCAAATTGATGTGGCTATTGAAACGCAAGGAAGTGTCTGGCAAGACTGGTTTCTTCTTGTCGATGACTTAACGATTTCTCCAAAACCTCCGAGTTCAAAAATGAAAACAGATTATTCCGTATTAGATTCGATTATTTTGAAATTGGTTGAGGGAGATAGACAAGCAAATACAAGTTTAAAAGTTGTTGTATTTAATGACGAAGATTTCAATTATGCGAAGAAGATCACGACTCGGTATCCTCAGATTCCATTTTACTTACAATTAGGAAATAGTGATGTAGGAGCGATTGATAATCAGGAATTGACTGAGCGTTTATTAGAAAAGTATCAGTGGCTGATTAATAAAACTCTCGGTGAGCAAGCGTTAAATGATGCACGAGTTCTTCCACAATTACACACGTTACTTTGGGGGAATAAAAGAGGGGTATAAATAGATTGTAAGCAACAATTTGGTACCTGTATAGCAGGTGCTTTTTTATGGAACCTTTTTAGTTTTTTGACGTAAATAAGTAGATAGAAGTATGGGAGTGATTTTATGTATTCGCAAATTGATGCGCCTCAGAAAAGGTTATCTAAAAACTCAGTCAAAATATGGATGATTAATGAATTTTTCATTAACGTTGTTGGATTCGTAGTTCTAGGAGTTTTATTTTATCTTGATTATTTGTACTCATGGAAAGTGTGGATCGGGTGGTTGCTCATTGCAATAACCGTGTATTCTGTCCTATCTGCTATTTGGGGTATTTTTATCAAACCTTCACTTCTTTATAAAAACTGGCGTTACGATGTAGGAGAAGAGTTTTTGCAACTGAAATCAGGTGCATTTATCGAAGAGCATCACCTCGTTCCGATGACAAAAATACAATCCGTTTCAACGAATCAAGGTCCTATTCTTAGGAAGTATGGTCTGTATTCGCTATCAATTCAAACAATGGGGTCCTCCCACGCCATTCCAAACTTACCGGAAGATATCGCTTTTGATGTGAGAGATCAAATTGCTCATTATGCAAAAATTGAGGAATTGGAATAATGAAAAATGCCAAACGATACCACTCACTCAGTATTTTATTTAATCTATGGGGGCTTGCAAAAACCTCATTTTTCATGGTGATTTATTTATTTATCATTAGATTTGGTTCGGAATCAGCTTTCACTACATATGGACGGATTGCTTTTTATTTATTCGGCGGAATCTCGTTTGTATCGATTATATTGAAGTGGGTAACACATAAATACAAGATTGAAGATCAATCCTTTCATTTATATAAAGGTCGCTTCATAAAAACGAAAATCATTATTCCTTTTTCTAAAATTCAAAATGTAAACCGCAGAACATCATTATTTCATCGTATATTTAAGAAGACGTCTATACGTTTTGAAACGAGTATGGCTGGAAGTGATGATGCCGTAATTTTTAATGTTATATCTTTAAAGGAAGCAGATAGATTAGAAGAGTTGGTAGGGAATTCCACTGCAAAAGATGAGGTGGCGAGTTCAATCTCAGACGTGATGATTATTACGGAAACCTCAGATATAGATAGCAAAGATGAATTGACCAGTACCCGAACGATTCACTTTAATCCAACAAAAAAAGACATTTATAAGGCATCGTTTACATCATTTAGTTTTCTACTTTTGATTCCTGTAGTTGGTTCTATCTATTCGGAAACAAATCAAATTTTCAATATTGGTGAGAGAACAGAAGGGATTATTTCAACTATGATGAGTTCTTGGTGGATTGTTACACTGATTATCGTAGTACTCGTTTTAGTTTCAATTACGTTTGGAATTGTTCGCACATATTTGAAATATGGAAAATATGAAATTTCTTCAGACGATGAACGGATCTATATCAGAAAAGGTGTCATCGATGAAACAAGATTTTCAATAGCAAAAGAAAAGGTACAAGCAATCGAAATTACGCAATCGCCTATGAAGCGGATACTCGGACTTGCAGCTGTAAAGTTGACGAGTGCGGGTAATCTAAATACTGATGATGAGCAACTTGAAATTAACAGCCTTTATCCGTTTTTACCAGTTAAAAAAGCGTATGAACTGATTTCTGAGATGTTACCTTCTTATGAAGTGACAGAAAAAATGAGCCGTCTTCCGAAAAAATCGCTGGCGATTCGCATGTTAAAACCTAGTTGGTTGTGGATAATTTTAACGATGATATTATATTATTTCCAGCCATCAGTTTTTAATTTAGAACAAGCATGGTGGATTCTATCGGGATGTTTCTTACTATTTATTTGTTTATTAAGAGTGCTTGATTTCTTAAATACTAGATACATCTTGAATGATCATTTTATTCAATTAAAAAATGGTAGTCTATCCACTAATTTATTCGTTTCGAAAAGAAGAAAAATTGTTGAAGTAACGGTAACGCGCACCTTTACACAGAAGATACTTGGCCTTTCTTCGATTGGAACAATTAACCGAGCGCAACCAGTCCACCACGCAAGTATTGACGACATACCAGCAGAGCTTGCGGGAAGATTTTATTCATGGTACGTCGAACGTCGAAATGAGATTAAATTAAAATAATTGGAGTATCAAATTTCTAATACTGATAAGGCCAAAATTTTAGTAGGAAAGGGGCGGTTTAATTGACTAGTCAAATAGTAATTATTTTTGTTCTTGTTATCCTTTTACTTATTTGGGTTTTGGTTAAATATAGAAGTACACAACAGATGATCCGTATATCAGATGAAGCTATCTATCCAACGCAAGAAACTGAAATTGTTACTGATAAAGGAAAGGTAGAAAAACTTAGTTTCCATTTGAAAAGTTGGAAAACAAAACGGTGGATGACAATTGGCACAAGTTTATTTATGATCATATTTTTAAGTTTAACGATCATTTTTAATGAAACGATGACATGGTCTTCGTCTCTTATTTTTATTTACCTTCCATTAATGACAATAAACTTATTTGTCGTACCGAGTTTTCTAATTTTATCTAAAGGTATCTATGTCGATGAGCATTATTATGATTGGAAGTATATCAAGGGGTTCAGTGTTTCTAGAATCGGAATCGGACACCATGCTTATGGGATGTTTGATCATGCTGCAAACCATAAAGATATTAAACTATTTTTTGACAAAACGTTGAAACACCATCGATCTATCTACATTCGTAATGATGCTGATGTCGAGGAAGTTCGTCAATTACTTGCGAAATATGAAGTGTCAGAACTTGAAAATGATGCAAACCGTATACAAGTTAAATAGTTTCAGAAATCGCTAACTTTTAATTGTCTAGTCCTATTAACGGGTCTAGATTTATATTGAAACAATCAAGAGAAACCTTTATAATTAATGTCATATTTTAAAAATAGCTGAGAATAGAGGAGTGTAGTTGAGATGAGTAGAAACATAACTGAGCAAAAAGGATATTTTGGTGAATTTGGCGGTAGTTTCATTCCTGAAGATCTTCAAAAAGTAATGAATATCCTTGAAGAAAATTTTGAGCTATACAAGAATGATCCTGAATTTCTTGAAGAATACAACTATTATTTAAAAGAATATGTAGGTAGAGAAAATCCATTAACTTTTGCGGAAAACATCACTGAAGAAGCTGGTGGTGCAAAGATTTATCTTAAACGTGAAGATTTAAATCATACAGGTGCGCATAAGATTAATAACGTTTTGGGACAAATTCTTCTAGCTAAACGAATGGGAGCTAAAAGAATTATTGCTGAAACAGGTGCTGGTCAGCATGGTGTTGCAACGGCAACGGTGTGCGCGATGTTCAAGATGGAATGTATCATTTATATGGGGAAGCTAGACACAGAACGACAATCTCTAAACGTTTTCCGTATGGAATTATTGGGGGCAAAAGTTGTTTCTGTTGATGCAGGGCAAGGTAGACTAAAGGATGCTGTAGATGCAGCGCTACATGATTTAGTAGAGAATTATCAGAACACATTTTATTTGTTAGGGTCTGCGGTAGGCCCGCATCCATTTCCAACTATGGTTAAACACTTTCAATCAATTATAAGTGAAGAATCAAAGCGTCAAATTATAGAAAAAGAAGGTAAGCTCCCTACGGCTGTTGTTGCGTGTGCTGGCGGGGGAAGCAATGCAATTGGATCTTTTGCACATTATATTGATGAGCATGATGTTCGATTGATTGGTGTAGAACCCGCTGAAGCACCAACATTATCAGAGGGTGTACCAGCTGTGATTCATGGGTTTAAATGCCTAACGTTGGTTGATGAAGATGGAAACCCGAAACCAACCTATTCGATTTCAGCTGGTTTAGATTACCCGGGCATTGGTCCTGAGCATAGTTATTTAAAAGTATCGGGCCGTGCGGAATATGTCACAGTTACTGGAGATGAAGCTTTAGAGGCTTTTCAACTTCTATCGAAATTAGAAGGGATTCTCCCTGCATTAGAAAGTGCTCACGCTATTTTCTATGCTGTTAAACTTGCGAAAGAACTGACTCCAGATGATATTATTATTGTTAATTTATCTGGAAGAGGCGATAAGGATGTTGAACAAGTATTTCAATTATTAAATAAATAAGTAAATGAAAGGAGGGCTACTAAACCAAGGTAGTTCTCCTTTTTAATTTGATTGTGTAAAACAAAAATTAAGCTATTCATTTTATGATAATATGTATTTATATTATATGATTCATTTATCTCTTAATCTATGGTAGATAGATTTAGACATCATTTCAATATAAGGGGATGACTTTATGGATACAGTTAAACTTCGCGAGGGGTTATTTAATGATTCACAAGAAAAAGGCAAAGAGTATTTGATATATCTTGATGTAGATCGATTAATTGCACCTTGCTATGAAGCGGCGTTTCAAAAACCGAAAAAAGAACGTTACGGTGGGTGGGAATCAACAGGGATAAGTGGACACTCTATCGGACATTGGCTATCAGCGACGGCGCAAATGTATACGATTACTATGGATAAAAATCTATTAGAAAAATTAGATTATGCAATTGGAGAACTTGCTCACATCCAAAGTTTTGATAAGGATGGTTATGTTAGCGGTTTTCCAAGAACGTGTTATGATAAAGCTTTTTCGGGAGACTTTGAAGTTGAACATTTTAGTTTAGCTGGACAGTGGGTACCTTGGTACAGTTTACACAAGATTTATGCAGGACTAATTGATACTTATAAACTGTTAGGCAATGAAAAAGCGTTAGAGGTTGTCATCAAGCTTGCTGAATGGGCGAATAAAGGCTCAGCAAATATGACGGATGAGCAATTCCAAAAAATGCTGACATGCGAGCACGGTGGAATGAACGAAGCAATGGCTGATCTATATACAATTACTGGGAATAATAATTATTTAGATCTTGCGATACGTTTTTGCCACCGGGCAGTGCTTGATCCATTGTCAAGAGGAGAGGATGATCTAGAAGGAAAACATGCCAACACACAAATACCAAAGGTCATAGGTGCAGCAAAGTTGTATGATATTACTGGTGATGAGACATACAAGAAGATGGTCGTTTATTTTTGGAATCAAGTAACGAGATCACGTTCTTACATCATCGGTGGGAATAGCATAAATGAACATTTTGGTCCAGTTAACGAAGAAAAGCTAGGCGTACAAACGACAGAAACGTGTAATACTTATAATATGTTAAAGTTAACTGAACACATGTTTAAATGGTTTAAAGATGTCGAGCAAATCGATTTTTATGAAAAAGCATTATATAATCATGTTTTAGCATCACAAGATCCTGATTCGGGAATGAAAACATATTTTGTTTCTTCACAGCCAGGTCATTTTAAAATTTATTGTTCTCCTGATAATTCTTTCTGGTGTTGTACAGGAACAGGAATGGAAAATCCAGCTCGTTATTCGCGAGGTATCTACCATGTAAATAATGACGATCTGTATGTGAATTTATTTATTGCCTCTGAAATTAAATTGGAAAATAAACAAGTGAAAGTTGTCCAAAAAACTGATTTTCCAAATACAGACAAGACGACATTAGTTTTTGAAGAGGCTGACAATGATTTCGTAAACCTTCATATTCGTATCCCGTATTGGATTTCAGGAGAAGTTACGGTGGTGGTAAACGGAAAAGAGACTTACTCTCGTTCAGAAAATGGTTATTTAACGATTAAAAATAACTGGAAAGCTGGAGGTACGGTGGAGATTCACCTACCTATGAATCTCCATACGTATGTCGCAAAGGACGATCCGAATAAATTAGGGATCATGTATGGACCCATTGTATTAGCAGGTGCACTAGGAACAGAAGATTTTCCTGAAAGTGATATTCTTGCTGATCATCTGAAGCTAAATAATCATCCGCTAATTCAAGTTCCTACACTTGTAGCAGATAAGGGAAATGTCAATGAATGGATTAAACCTGTTGAGGGTTCGCAATTAACTTTTGAAACAGAGGCAGTAGGTCAACCGGGAAATCAGAAAATTACTCTTATTCCGTTCTTCAATCTTCATCACCAACGATATTCTTTATATTGGAATGTCATGGATGCCGAGGCATTTAAGGTGTTTGTTGACAAAGAACAAGAAGAGATTGAAGCACAAAAAGTGCTGACAGTAGACGAAGTTCAGCCGAATGAGCAGCAACCTGAAGTCGAGCATAACGTGAAAAAAGAAAATTCAACATCTGACTATCTTAGTCTAGTTCAAAGTGGATGGCGTGATGCGAGAGATGGAGGATTCTTCAGTTATGAAATGGCCGTTGAACCAGATAAGCAAATGACGTTAGAGGTCACTTATTTCGGTGATGACCGAAAGATTATTGAAAATGGTAAAGAATATGTTCGTGAATTTGATATAGTAGTCGATGGAAACAAAATTGCAAATCAAACATTAAACGGAAATAGTTCCCCAGTTAGTACTTTTGAGGTACAGTACGACATTCCTTCTGAATTGGTAGAAGGAAAACAAAAAGTTGAGGTGAAATTTCAATCCTCCGAAGGCAAGATCGCTGGCGGTGTTTATGGTGTTAGAATGACAAAACTAAAAAACTAATTGGATCGAAGCGCGAAGGAAAGTTTACTTTCCTTCGTTTTTAATTGTTATATTTAATTTCCACAAAAGTCTAGCGTGCCTTTACGTGAGCTTAACCTTCTTCATTTAATCCATACAATGAAGTAAAAGTTTCTTAACATCTAAGTGTTACGATCAAATCAGTAAGAGACATGAGGAGGTAAAAATGATAATGAATGTACGCGCAATGTTTATCGATATGGATGGAACGCTCTTAACTGCAAATAATGAAATTTCAAAACGAAATACTGAAGCGATTAATATGTTAATTAATCAAGGCGTCAAGGTTTTTCTTGCTACAGGTCGTCAATATGAGATTACTGCGCCTTATCATGCAGCACTTGGTTTACAAACACCAATGATTTGTTTAAATGGCGCGTCAATTCACAATGGTCAAACGGGCAAAGCAATTCAGACAAAGCCAATAAAACTTAATGATGAACATTTACACCTTGTAACTGCTGGAAATCCTTGTAATGTAATTGTTCATACTACATCAGGTGTCTATTGTAAAAGGACGAGTAAAGAAATAGATGAATGGACGAGGGAAGGTCGAATTCCACCATATTATATTGGGGATTTAAGGCAAGCAAATTATCAAAACGTATTAAAGTATAGTATTCGTACAGATTCGCCGAGCTCAGATTTCTCGATGTTGTTTACAGAAGAAATCGATGTGATAGATTGGGATGATGGATTTGAAATGGTTTCTCATGGCGTAAATAAATGGTCGGCAATTAAAGCGGTACTTCGTGCTTATGGGATTCCTAAGGAAGAAGTGGTGACAATTGGAGATGGTCCGAATGATATTGAAATGCTTCGGAATGCCGGGACTGGAGTTGCGATGGGAAATGCTGCACCAATGATTAAATCTGCAGCTGATTTTATTACTAATCATCATCATGAGGATGGAGTTGCCGAATTTATTGAACGGAACTTGATACGTACTTATGCAGTTTAACTAATAAATTGCAAAGGATGAATAAAATTATAAATAAGCAAAACTTGAGCCGAATCGACGATACGATTCGGATTTGTTGTGTTTGTAGGCAGATAGTAATTGAATGGAGAAGTATTATCTGGTATCTTACCTGTAATATCATGTTATCCTAATGATAGATAGTCAATCGAAAGGGGATTTATTCGGAATGAGATATATAAAATCTCAAATGAAACAATTAATAAAAGAAAATGAAGAGTTACAAAAGAGATTACAAGAACTAATGAAGGAGCATGATTTAGAGAAAACCTATGCAATGAAAGCACTGTATCATGCCGAGGTTACAGAGGGTGGAAAGTATCAGTTAGCCTATCAAGCACTTGATACTCCTAAAAAGTAAGTGGAAACTCCGTAACCTACTTTTCCCGCGATAAAGGGAAGGTAATTATATTTAGCTAATTGTAGTGAAGGGTTCTTGATTTGATAAAGTCTTTTTGCGGATAATTTGACTTCCTTTTTTCAAAAAGAAGAAAGCAATTAAAAAAGTTGCAGCTGCTCCATAAAATAAAGCGGGATGTGAAAATACATCCATTAATAAACCTAATAATCCTGGTGCAATAATCGATGATGCCATTGAAAACAAGTAATACAAACCTGTGAAAAATCCAATGCGATTTTTTCCTCCGAGGTCGGCGACTAAAGGGTATGCTTGCACATTAATGAGTGCCCAGGAAATACCTCCAACAAAAAGAGCCAGTTGTAATAAGGTAACTTCGTTGATCCCAGGAATGATGGAGCTAAGCAATGGAAGTGAAGGTATTGATATAAATATAAGTGGTAATAGAACCAATCCAATGAGCATGATTGGTACTTTACCGAGTTTGCTGCCAAGAAGACCTGCAGGTAAAGCAAAGATAACAAATGCTAAGCTGAAAAATCCGAGTGTAAATCCTGCTGTACTTGCGTCCATATGCAAATATTCAACAGCATAAACGGTAAATTGTGCTTCCAATCCAGCATACCCGATAAAATATAAGAAAATAGCGATGAGGATTAATAGATGGCCTCTGAAATCAGGTTTTTTCAGTTGTGCAAATCCGTGTAAAAAAGATCTCGAAGCTTGCGTTTCTTCTAATTCATCCGTTGAACTACCGACATACGGGGGCTTTCGATCAACAGCAAAATAGAGAAAAATGAAAGATAGAAACAAGAGTAATCCTGCGACGATAAACGGATAGCCACGGTCGATACCGAACAGATTGGATAATCCAAATAACGCGATTAGAGCCCCAATTCCGCCCATAAGATTGATGATCCCGTTAGCGGTCGACCGTTTTTCTGAAGGCGTGTGGTCAGGCATCAAGGCGATTACAGGGGCACGATAAATCGTCATTGCTAACAAGAACACAATATCGACAATAAGTAATACCCATAAAGTGATGGTTGCTCCATATGGGATAAGAATAAAAAATAAAGCGGCAACAGGCATACCCACGACAATGAACGGAAGTCTATTTCCAATTCGTGTATCTACTTTGTCAGACCAAGCCCCAATGATTGGAATGAGAATGACGGCGAGCAGATTGTCTAGTCCCATGATCGCACCACGGATTGCTCTACTTTCAATATAATCTCCGAGAATCAAAGGCATGTAGGCATTATAAAATGTCCACACAAGTGTTAGCGCAAAGAACCCGGTACCAATCGCAAAGATTTTACCGTAAGAAAAGGGCTTGTCTTCCATCATTTGTATTCCTCCTCATATTTGGGGCTAATGAATAGTTCATATTTAAGAAAAATGTAATCCTATGTTTTAAAGAGGGTACACTATTCGTTTTTGACCGTACCCCGAATGCGAATCGCTTTTTCTGGCCAATCGGTTATGATAGCGTCAAACCTCATTTTAATTAGCTCGTGAATATGGGCATCTTCATTGACTGTAAAAGGACGAACAGGCATGCCTGCTTGACTAGCTCCTTGAAGGAGTTCAGGAACAGCAACTGGTAGATAACAATGCAAGGCACTTGCGCCAATGCTCTTCGCATAATTCCACGGTTCAAATAATCCTTCCATAAATAATATCGCCGTTTCTATCGTAGGATCTAATCGGTGGAATTCTACAAGACTGTAATGATTAAACGACGAAATGATAATACGGTCTTTTAAATTGTATTTTGTGATGAGTTCTAATACGATGGCTTCTATTCCTGGATAGCGAATAAGTCCGCTTTTTAGCTCAATATTTAAAAATAACGTGTTGTTAAATGCCCATTGGAATAATTCTTCTAATGAAGGGATCGTAGTCTCATTGAATGAAGAATTAAACCAACTTCCAGCATCAAGAAGTTTCAACTCTTCATATGAATAGTCCTTAACCCAGCCGTCCCCGTTCGTTGTCCGATTTACTGTTTCATCGTGAATAACAACTGGGATTCCGTCTTTCGTTAATTGTACATCACATTCGATCCCTTCAACCCCCGTGTTTAAAGCTTCTTCAAATGACACGATCGTGTTTTCAGGATGTGTCCCAGCAGACCCTCTATGGGCAAAAATTAGTGTGTTGGAAGCCATTTTGTTCTCCTCTTCATAGATAGATTAATTACCTACACTTCATATACGGTTCTAATAGCCTGTTATCCTTTATTAATTTCAACATTTACAAAAAATTAATATTAAGAAAAGGAAAATTCACTAATTAAAAAAGCATGACTTTAAGTATTATGAAGCGCACTTGAAGTCATGCGGAGATATAATTGTATCGTTCGTATTCTCAAACTGAATATAGTTATTTTAACAAGTAAGTATTACTGAATTTTTCATACAAAGGTCTTCTATTTTTACTAAATGACATGATATAAGTCGGAAACAAAATAATTTTAAATAACTCTCTTTTTATGTACATTGCTTTCGTTACATCTTGCTCGTATTCATCTGCTACGGTCAAGTTAGTAAAAAGCATGCCGAATGTCTGCCGTTTAAACAAAGGGTAGATATATTGAATAAATATAAAAGTGACACCCAAAATTACCCAATTGATTAATAATAAGTGAAATTCATTCTCGAATATGTATGCTCGAGTTCTTTGAGGGTCGCCAATAAATGGACTTTCCGTGGAAACCATCATCCACAATGTTGTCACTTGTCCTACCACAAACAGTACGATAGCTATGGCTACAAGATCATAAAATAATGCGAGCAGCCTGATGTATGGCCCTGCTCTTCTTCCTTTAGCCACCGGCTCAGCTAAGTTCTCTTCTTCTTGTGCTTGATCCATCATATTTCCTCCTATTCTTGGCATTAAAAAAATAACCGTTTAAGTGAATTAATGGAAATAATTACATCCTATGTTACCATGATTTAGATATTTTCGGAAGTATCATTCTAATTGAATTAATATGTCCGCGGAAGGAAACCTGCCTCAAGATATTGTAAATTAAGCTGTCGTTTGGTAAAGTAAACAAATATAAGAGGTGGCTATTATGTTTATAACTTTACAAATTTCCTGTTTATCACAACTACATCATCATAGTTATTAGCTTTGCTATTCGATTTTAAAATCGTATGTAGGAAAGCTATTTATCTTGAACCGCATTTGATTAAGTTTAACGACTTAGATCACGTGCGGTTTTTTTTGTTTCTATTTTAGTGTTGCCTTAGTTTTTAAAATTATGGAGGGTGAATAAAATGAAAAAAATGGACTATCAAAATGTCAAAGGGACACAAGATTTTTTGCCGGAATCAGAAGTGATTCGAAGAAAAGTAAAACGAACGCTGGAAGATGTTTTCATTCAGTATGGATGTGAACCACTAGAGTCACCGATTTTGAATTATAAGTCGTTACTATCTTCGAAATATGGTGGAGGAGCTGAAATACTTGAGGAAATGTACTCATTATCAGATAGGGGAGAAAGAGAGCTCGCATTGCGGTATGATTTAACGATTCCATTTGCAAAAGTTGTCGCAATGAATCCAGGATTGAAAATGCCATTCAAAAGGTATGAAATTGGAAAAGTATTTCGCGATGGCCCAATTAATACAGGAAGACTTCGAGAGTTTACCCAATGTGACGTAGACATTGTTGGTGTAGAATCACAAATGGCTGAAGCGGAATTAATGATAATGGCGCTCGATGCATTTGAAAAACTGGATATGGATGTGACGATTCAATTTAATAATCGAAAATTGTTATTAGGTATGTTGGAACTCTTTAAAACCCCTGTAACTAAAACAAGTGATGTTGTTTTAGTTCTAGATAAATTAAATAAAATTGGTCTAAAAGGTGTCATGTCGGAACTTGCGGAAAAAGGATTACCTAGAGAAACAATCGAATCAATAAATTCCTTTTTAACTGAGTCAATTTCATAATGCATTTTCTGAATAAAGTCAGAAGCGCAGAATATCAAAAGTACTCTTTTAAAAAATCGTCACTTTAAAAGCTAGTGTTGATAGTTGAAAACTTACTCGCTTGCCGCAGGCAATGCTTCAGCTAATCGGGGGAAACCGCCCCGATGGATCTTCAGCTATTGCTTTTCCTGCAGGCGTCTCACAGATTTTCAACATCAACGATCAAAAATTTTGTATACCTTTAAGCAGCTTTCTGTCCTTGGCTTCTCTTTGTTTTCAGTCGTAATCCTGCGAGTTTCATGGCATTGTAAACAAGTGTAGTAAAGTCAAAATGAACTTTCGCTCTTTCTCCTGTTCGGTATCGTATATTGTTTAGTTGAAATTGTTCTTTTAGATACGCAATCACTCGTTCAGAGGAACTTCGTTCTTTATAGATCGTCTTCCATGATTCAGTACCTCTTGCTGGAGCACTATATTTCCGCAAGTCTGTATCCATTTTTATCTTAAAGACCTTTTGACATAGCGAGTCATGAGCGAGTGGACACTCTCCACATTCTTTTGGTTGGGTAAATTTTAATGTTTGGTACTTCTTATCAAAGCTGTCATATCGGTAAGAATGTTCTCTCACACAGGTTGGGGCAAAGTGTTTATCAAAGCCAAGTGGCTCCGGTTCATTCCGCTTATTATAAGCTATAATCGAATAGCCTTTCATCCGATGAACCTGTTCATAGATAGCTGGATAATCATAGCCAGCATCCATCGTCACGTGTTTCATCTGAAAATGAGGAAAATGCGTTTGAATGCCCTTTAATAACGGAATCGCAGCTTTACCATCATTTAAGTTACCGCTAGACATGAGAGATTCGAGAATAAATTGACTCTTTGTTTCAACGGCGATATGACCCTTGAAGCCATACCAAAAAACATTTTTACCGTCACTGTTCTTTTTGATGCCCCATTCTGGACCGAGAGGGATCTCATCTTCAAGGTTGTCAAAAGGTATGTCCAATTGATCTTCGATTTTCTTTTTATAAACCGGAAGAGAAGATTCAAATTCTTCTTTTTCTTTGAGCCATGCCGATTGTTCTTCCTTGTTTTTACGGCCGCGTTTTTTCGGCTCGGGTTTCGGTGTATCATCTTTCTTTTCTTTGGAAGGGGCTTTATCTTTCGCTTCGATATGTGTCGCATCAATGGCCACATTGAAGTCCGAAATATACCCATCATCTATAGCTTCATGGACGAGTTGATGGTTGATATCTTTCAGTACAGAAGAAGCTTTAATCTCACTTACCATGCGGGAGTAAGAAGCTTCCGAAGGAATTGCGTCTGCCACACCAAATCCGCAATCTCTTTTAAACTGAATGTCATCTTTCAGGCGTTTAACTAAGAGTTTTACTTCACTAATTCTTTCCACATAACGAATGATCAACGATTGGATCATCGCTGGATAATTCAGCTTTACAGGGCGACCCAAACGTGATTTTTTGAGCACCATGAGTACAATAGGACCGGTGGTCAGTGTTGAAAATAACTCATCGTAACGTTGGGTAGGTTCTAAATCGTATAAAACATCTATACTTAGTAGGCTCTCTTGTCGTAAAATGGACATAGGAGTCTTCCCTCCAGTCAAATTAGTTTGTTCGCTACTTACTAAATTCGACAGTTGGGGAGGTACTCCTTTTTTTGTCTCTTAAATCTCTTGGGTCACAAGGGCTCTGAATTATGAAATTGACTCAACTGAAAAAGATAATACAAATTTAAAATACTTTGAACAGTTTGCCGAGCAAAACAAACTTGTTGCTGAGGGGCTGAATGAATTGAATGAGTTAACAATGTATTTGGAGTATTTAGGTGTTGAAGTAAAGTGCCTTTTTAACCCTTTCTTAGCGCGAGGTTTAGAGATATACACAGGGTCGATATATGAGATTTTTTTAACTGATCAATCGATAAAGTCTAGTATAGGAAGTGGCGGTAGATATGATAATGCGATTGGAGGAATGATTGGTACGAATGAAAATTTCTCTACTGTTGGTATTTCATTTGGGCTTGACGTTATCTATACTGCGTTACCGAAAAATAGTGACAATAATAAATTGAAGTTAGAACCAGACATTGATTATTATGTGGTTCCGATGAATACAGAAAAAGAGTCATTGGCCGTAGCAAGGTTTTATAGAAGCTTAGGATATACTGTTGAGATAGAGATGAGTGGGAAAAAGTTAAGAAAAGTTTTAGACAGAGCAAACAAGAAAAATATAACGTTCGTTATTATCATTGGAGACGAGGAAGTCAAAAGAAATCAAGTTAAAATTAAAGATATGAACCTCGGGAAGGAATGGTATGAGGACTTTAGATTCAACTCTCTTGAGTAAGATAATTTGTAAGAAAAGGAGACCCAGATCATAAATCTGGGTCTCCTTATTAATCAAGTCTTATATAACTCTAAAAGTTTTCGACGAGTATTAGGTCCGTATATGCCATCGACTTCATGTGGGAGATAAATTTGTTGAAATCGTCTAATGGCAGCAGCGGTTTTTGGTCCATAGATTCCGTCAATCCCTTTGTTTTTTATAGATAGATTTGGGTGGAACCCAAGACTAGCAAGCGCTTCTTGGACAACTTTCACTCCAGTTCCAGATGGATACGGGGGAGTTGCTTGATAAATAGTAGCAGGAAGACTATTTATCCGAGAAGCTAAAGTTTTATCAAGTGCTTTCGCTGATTGTACACCGAATATACCGTCAACACCAATATTAGCTTTATTTTGAAAAAGGCGAAGTGCCATTTCCGATTCCTCCCCAAAATGTCCATCCGTACCGTATTTTGGTAGGTCAAACCCTGCACATATCAACCTTTCCTGCAATTCTTTTACGTTATCTCCTTTGTCCCCTTTACGAAGGATAGCTGTATGTTTAGTTGAGGTTGAGGATTTTTTAATTGCAGTATCCATTTCCCATGAAGTCACATAGACAGAGACATCATTTAAAAATGTGGGCCAAGAAATACCATTTGGTTCTAGCCAACTTTGGGGATCTCTTCGTCGATTTGGATCTTCAAAACGGTGAGCGGTGATTCGTTGTTTTGGATTCCACTTATTTTCTACACACACTTTTGCCCAAGCCCAAACATAACGATCATAAGCTTGGGCAAAAGACCCTGTACGGCATAGACTTATTGCAATGGAATTGTCATTTGCGTTTCCAAGACCTAGTGTTTGACGATCGAGGTCTCGACGAACATGGAGTGCTATTTCATCGTTAGGAATCAGTTGAACAATTTTCTGACTATCTACGAGTTGATGATAAGAAGCTTGAACACTTTGAAACTGGAAATAGTTCACATGTGCCATGGCATCGGCCGTATTATTGGCGGTCTCATGCGCAACACCAAACTGGCGACTTTGAAGTTTCCTACGGGATCGGTTTTTCGTGTTACAGATGAGGTGTTGCACGATTTTGTATTTGTTTTTTAGAAGCATTTTATTTCCTCCTATTTTATACAAAAAATACAGAAGACTCTGAAAAAAGTAGGAGATGTCAAAACGATGGTCGCCAAGGTAGGGATCCTTTACGTATATTATTAAAAAATTGGCGGAGATTAACTAAAAGCATTACTTTAAGGAATGCATATAAAAAAACGATTGTCATTACTTCGCTTAGGGATAGGAGATGTTTCCGTATGTGGAATGCGATTTTCTGGGGGACGCTAGCTGCATCTGCTACGATGTTAGGATCCATATTGGCACTAAAAATTTCAATGCCAAAAAGAGTCATTGGCTATATTATGGCATTAGGGACAGGAGCATTAATCGGCGCAACTACATATGAATTACTAGAAGACTCTTTGGAAATTAGCGGATTCAAAGAAGTGGCGATTGGATTTTTAGGTGGCGCGTTACTATTCACGATATTAGATTATTTGATCTCACATAAAGGAGGCGGACATGAAAGAAAAGGTTCAGACCGAGCTGATAATCATACAGTTTCTGACCATACTCAATCTTCTTCAGAGAATGTCGGTAAAACTTCAGGTATGGGAATTTTTATTGGAACGGTGATGGACACTTTGCCCGAGTCAGCGATGATCGGGTTGAGTCTCGTTGGAGGAGGATCCGTAAGTTTGGCCCTCGTTGTATCAGTGTTTATCAGTAATATTCCAGAAGGGCTCTCTAGTACAGTTGGGCTAAGAGAAAGCGGGTTTTCAAAAAAGAAAATTATTGTCATGTGGGGATTCGTTGTCTTCTTCTCTGCATTGAGTTCTTTAGCTGGAGCGACGCTGTTAGAAAAAGCTTCTGATAGCATTAAAGCGATTGTTAGTTGCTTTGCTGCTGGTGCGATTATTGCCATGATTGCTTCAACCATGATGCCAGAGGCTTATAAAGAAGGAGGTCCAACTGTTGGTTTTGTTACATCGATTGGAGTATTTATTGCTTTATGGCTTCATCATTTATAATTGGTGTTTTCTTGTCTGAAACTAACGTAAATATTTTATGGTATGATAAGTTTTAAATGATTGTTTAGGAGTGCAATATTTATGATTGAAAATGATGTAGAATATATGACCTCAGCATACCGAATTTTATATGAAATAGAAACGATATTAAAAGCGAATATCCAATCGACATTATATAAAAAATACAGTGTAAACTGGGATAGAGCACCAGAGTTGAAAACGCCATTAGATCAAATGTTCTTCTTTGATACAGTGTCTTTTTATTATCAAAGCCCTTTGTGTAAAGGAATTTTCACGGACCAGGAAATAAAACAGTTATATTTATTAAGACCTGTTAGAAATGATGTCGCCCATATGATTGTTTTATCAGATAAACAATTTCAATTACTTAACAATTGTCGTGAACTCGTGAAGCGTATTGAAAAAAATTTAGACTGAATTAAGTCATTTTCAAATGATAATAGATTAGTTAAATGTAAGTATAAACATATAAGGATGGTGAATATAGCCACTTTATTTTACGTTTATCGAGGTTATACCCCTTGAAGAAGAATTTTAATTAACTAGCAGATTAATTTAAATAATAAAGTTGAAAATACGCGCTGTGTGACACAGATTAATGAAAAATGCTACGATATAATCAATTACTGAGGAAACCTAAAAAAAGGAATTGTAAATAAGTGAAGATAGAAGGGGTAAAAGTGGAAACGAAAGAGGTTGAAGAGGTAACAGATAGAAATCGGAAATTTATCGTAATCGTATTATTAGCCGGTGGGTTTGTAGCAATTTTAAATCAGACATTAATGGCGATTGCTGTACCCCATGTAATGCAGGATTTTAACATTACTGAAAATACAGCACAGTGGATTACTACAATTTTTTTACTAGTAAATGGAGTTATGATCCCTATTACGGCCTTTTTAATTGAGACTTTTACAACGAGAAAATTATTTATAACGGCCATGTCATTGTTTGCAGTAGGAACAGTCATTTGTGGCATATCTCCTACGTTTGCGGTACTTATTGTTGGACGGGTCGTTCAAGCCAGTGGAGCAGGAATTGTACTTCCATTGATGATGACGTTATTTTTAACTATTTTTCCAGTTGAAAAACGCGGTGCAGCTATGGGTTTAGTTGGTTTAGTTATTTCATTTGCTCCTGCAATTGGCCCGACTATATCTGGATATATCGTCGAAAATCATCCGTGGAGAAGTATGTTTTTTGTGATTCTTCCTATTATTATTATCGATATAATTCTTTCTTATTTTATGCTGAAGAATGTAACTAAAAGAACGTTTCCAAAGGTTGATTTTTTATCGATTGCTCTTTCCACGATTGGTTTCGGTGGATTATTATATGGCTTTAGTAGTGCAGGAAACTATGGATGGCAAAGTGTATTAGTATTAGGTTCAATAATTATAGGGGCGATCTCCCTTACTTTCTTTATCCTTAGACAATTCAAACTGAAGGAACCGATCCTTGAATTTAGAGTTTTTAAAGATAGGACATTCACTTTGACAACGATTATAGGTGTTTTTGTATTCATTGGCTTAGTTGGAGCGCAAACGATACTGCCGATTTATATGCAAAATATGGCTGGATTTACTGCTTTAGAATCAGGATTGATGATTTTACCAGGAGCTCTGTTAATGGGGTTAATGTCACCGATTACTGGTCGTATATTTGATAAAATAGGAGCGAGAAAATTAGCTATTACAGGATTGACGTTAATGACGATTACGACTTTTATGTTTACGAATCTAACCGAAACCACGACTTTTACGTATTTAACAATTGTGTTTGCAATTCGAATGGTTGGAATGTCGATGGTTATGATGCCCGTGACAACTGCCGGACTAAATCAATTACCGCTTCGATTAATCCCGCATGGTACTGCAATGAATAATACAATGCGGCAAGTTGCTGCATCCATCGGAACGGCAATTCTTGTTACGGTCATGACCACAACGGCGCTTAATACAGGAGATAATGCAGGGGCTAGCGATTTAATTCATGGAGTGAACATTGCTTTTTGGGTTGCGACAATTTTAATACTAATTGGACTAATCATGTCGTTTTTTATTAAAAAAACAACCCCTGCCGAAGAAAGAGCTGCTAAAGATAGTGAAAATGTATAAAATCACCGGTTATTATAAGAAAATACACTGACCTTACTTTGTTCATTTTATGTGAGGTATTAAATTTGATTTAAATAAATGATACTAACAATTGATAGAGGGAGAGTGAAGTAATTGTTCCTATGAAAGCACCTACGATACAATCTGATGGAAAATGAAGACCAAGGTACACCCTAGAAACGGCGACTATTGATGCCAGTGGTAATAATATAAAAGACAAGATAGGTACGTGCAGAGAAAATATCACTGCTACTGAAAAAGCAGCGGTAGTGTGGCCAGATGGAAAAGAAAAGTCATGAAGAGGAGCACTAAGTAATTGAGCATTTGGTGTCGAATCATATGGTCTTTTGCGGCAAAATTTAATTTTAATAAAGTGAACTATTAAGTGGCTTAAAGTTAATGAAATGAGGGCGGTAATTGCGCTAAATCTGTTCGAGAGGTTCGTAAAAAAAATAATGAAAGCAAGTAAGCTCAATGTAAAGGTTGCACCTCCTAAATGAGTTAATTTAGGTAAGGTTAAATCTAAAATATTGCAGCGAAACTGTCGATTTACATATAGAAAAATACTCATATCGTATTTCATGAGGATGTCTCCCATTCTGTTCACATTTATCTCCTCCATTTTCATGTATCTTTCGTTCAATCATAATTGACAAATATTAAGAGAGTGTTAGATAAATGTTAGGTTTCATGCAAAAATGTTAAGATAGCTTAACGGAATTTTTAAATTATCTAATAAGAATAAAACAGCTCCCGGTCCGAATGAATTTTGGAGTGGGAGCTGTATTTATGTTTATAGATAAAAATTGGATTAATACTATTAAAATCTACCAACACTTCTGGAAACTTGATCGATTTCCGCCATGTCTTGTTCTGATAATTTAAATTTCAGTGTTCCAATGTTCTGTTCTGCATGATGAAGTTTCGAAGCGCCTGGAATAGCGACAACAGTTTCGCCATGGTAGTGAATTAACCAATTTAATGCGACTTGTGTTTGACTTACTTGATACTTATTAGAGACTTTTTCTAATAAATCGTTTAAGGGTTTTGTTCTTTCTAGTCCTGAGGCCTTGAATAGGGAACTGTACTTTCTTGGTCCACTAATATTTTTTATTAATTCTGGATTTTTATGGAATTTACCAGATAATATACCTTGTTCTAATGGAGAATACGCTATAATTGTTATTCCTAATTCTTTTGCTGCTGCTAATACCCCGTTATTTTCTATTCTTCGATCTAATAGGCTGTATTTTACTTGATTTGATGCAAGGGAATATCCTGCTGATGTCAGAACTTGATGAGCTTCTCTCATTTTAGATTCGTTGAAATTGCTGACACCAACATTTTTTATTTTATCCGACTCGATTAATTCAATCATTGCTTTCATCTCAGCTTTTACACTTGATAATGAGAACGGCTGGTGGATTTGATACAAATCAATCGTTCTACCATTTAATGCATGCTGTCGTTTATCAATAGTATTTGTAATCGAGCGACTCCCCCGTAGAAGTGGCCACCATTTCGTAGCTATCAATGCATCTTTTTCTTCAACATCAAGGTTGTTTAGGGCCTCAGCCAAAGCCATTTCTGATTGCCCTTTGCCGTAAACCTCAGCTGTATCAAACCAATTAATGCCTCCTTCAAGACTTAACTTAACGATTTTATCAATATCATCCTGTTTCATTTCAGGCCAAAATCCTCCAACCATACCTTCTCCCTTGCTAAATTGCCAACAACCTAAGCCTAAAGCTGAGATTCTCAAATTCGAGTTACCTAATTGTCGTAATGGGTTAGTTGCATTTATTACCATAAAATTCTCTCCTTTTTCATTGATCCTCTATTTTAAGGTGCTATACAAAGTATAACGTAAATTAGAAAGAAGAGTCTTGTTACAAGTCTTCACTCTAGCCATCTAATACTTAAGTGAAATTAGAGAAACATTGATTGAATTTAGAAAATGAACCGTAAATATGTTTGCTGTATTGTCACTGTGTGCATATAACTAATGTAACAATTATATTGCATATATTCCCAATATTTCATGAGTTTTTACATACTTGAAAAGAAAGCGATTAACTTATATGTGATTGTTAGAATGTTATTGATTCTTTAATACAACTAAAGTAATGTTACTGTTTGTTGGTAGTAAAAATCATAATGTTTCCTTTATTAAAGAAAATTGATTAGAAGTCGGGGGTTTGCAGAAATGGTGAAAAAGTTTTGGCGTGACCGTTCTATTGGTGGGAAATATGCAGTTGTTTTTTCAGTTGTGATGTTAACGTTTGTTGTGTCACTGGCTATTACATATTGGCTGCTTTCAAATACGAGTGAGTCTATTCAAGAAACAAAAAGTAAAAATGATATGGTAATTGAAGTATCAGAGTTGATGTCACTGTACCAAGAAAAATATTTAAATATTCCTGAGTATATTATCATTGAAAGCGATGATCGATTGGTAGATTATCTTTCGCTAAGTGAAAGATTTGTTGAAACTGCAAGGAAGTTACGTGGGAATATAGAAACAGATGATCAATTATTAGTGTTTCAACAGATTATCGACAATAACCATGCACTAGATGAATATTATTTTAGTGAAATTGTTCCTAATGTGCAACAAATTAATACAGATACTTTCACTGAGCTACAAGCAAATGCAAATGAACTGAAAAATGACACGATGGAATTAGGGGATTCTTTGATGGAGAGTGCTGTAACTTCCAATACGACTTCGATTGAAGAGGCTCAAAATAAAATTACTTTAACAATCCTTATTCTGATTCTGTCTGTGATTGTCTCTATCATTATCTCAACATCACTTTTATTCTTCATAAGTAGAAACATTAGAGTTAATCTAGCAAAGGTTGTAGAGACAAGTGATCAAATTGCAAAAGGGAACTTGAATGTGGCTAAACTTGACGATGATAGTAAAGATGAAATTGGCCTCTTGTCGAAATCGGTCAATGATATGCGAGCGAGTTTGAAGAATATCATAGTTGAAGTATCCGCGTTAGCGAATTCTGTTGATCAACAAGTTCAAACTATTTCTTCTACTTCTGATGAAGTGAAAGAAGGAAGTGAGCAAGTATCACTTACGATCGAAGAACTTGCAACAGGTGCAACAAATCAAGCAAATGAAGCAACGAGCATTTCTGAACGTACCCAAGATCTAAATTCTAAAATAATCAGCTTAAATGAAAATGGGGAGAAATTAGCTATATTCTCTAAAGATGTTCTGGTGGTTTCTATTGATGGGGATTCACAAATGAAAGAATCCGTGGAACAGATGACAAAAATTAATATGATGGTGGATCAATCGGTTAAGAAAATTAATCACCTAGAGCAACAAACGAATTCAATATCAAAATTTGTAACGGTAATTCGTTCTATAGCGGAACAAACAAATTTACTTGCACTTAATGCGTCAATTGAGGCTGCTCGCGCTGGTGAGTCGGGTAAAGGTTTTGCAGTAGTCGCGGACGAAGTAAGGAAGCTTGCAGAAGATGTAACGACATCTGTTGAAAGTATTACTGAGATTGTTGATTCAATTAAAGTGGAAACAGAGGAAATGGTGACTACTCTAACAAATGGATCGGAAGAAGTAACTAAGGGGACAGAAAAGATTGAAACTTCAGGAGAATTTTTCTCGGAAATCAAAGAAAAAGTCTCTATGATGGTTGAACGAGTGAACGATGTTTCTACTTCACTATCTTCTTTTGAAAAAACAAGTGAAGAAATAAATTATTCTGTCGAGCAGATTGCTGCTATTTCAGAACAATCAGCAGCAGGATCTGAAGAAATTTCAGCATCAGTAAACGATCAACAATTTTCTATTAATCAAGTATCCAGTGGTGCGAGTGAACTCACTCAAATGGTTGAAAGAATGAATGCGTTAATTCAACATTTTCAGATTGATGATGAAACGTCAGATAAACATGATTTAGAAAAATCACTAAAGAGAAAAAGAAAGGAGGACATGTAATGAAGAGGTTATCTACTAAAACAAATGTACTAACAACGACATTATCTATAATGCTTTTGGTAGTTTTGGGAGCGTGTAGCCAGCAAGAGTCATCAAATAATGTTGCAGAAATATCTGGTGAAAAATTACGTTCTAATCCAGAGGCAATCTATGTCGGTTTCGCAATTGATACTTTGAGAGAAGAACGTTGGTACCGTGACAAAGAAGCATTTGAGGGAGCTGTTAATGAACTTGGTGGAGAAGTGAAAACGTTAGCCGCAAATGGTAATCAAGACGTGCAAATACAACAAGTCCAGCTTTTAATAAATGAAGGGATCGATGTTCTTGTAGTAGTTCCTACGGATTCAGATGGTTCGAGTGAGATTGTCACTCTTGCCCATGAAGCAGGGATTGAAGTGATCTCCTATGATAGACTTATTAGAGGCGCAGATCTTGATTATTACTTATCTTTTGATAATGTGAAAGTTGGAGAACTTCAGGCTCAGGAACTGGTGAATCGCGTAGATGAAGGTATTTTTGCCTATGTAGGTGGAGCGGAGTCAGATAATAATGCTCTTCTTTTTCGTGAAGGAGCAATGAATATACTTGAGCCTTATATTGAATCAGGGTCAATAGAGCTTGCTTATGATAGTTATACATCTGGTTGGGATCCTGTTATTGCAAGAGACGAATTACGATCTTTTCTGGAATCTAGCTCAATTGAACTTGATGCTGTTGTTGCAGCAAATGACGGTACGGCAGGTGGAGTCATAGAAGCTTTAGGAATTCGAGCGGGAGGTACTGAAGTTTCTGGGCAGGATGCGGAACTAGAAGGTATTAAACGTATACTCGATGGGACACAAACGATGACGGTATATAAATCAATTGAATCAATTGCTAACAGTGCTGCTGAATTGGCTATTGATGTGGCTAATGGAAATCCGGTTTCTACCGATACAACAATTGACAACGGAGAAGGAGAAGTTCCATCGATACTTTTAGAACCAATAGCTGTCACAGCAGATAATATTGCTGAAACGATTATTGCAGAAGGACATCTTACTGAAGAAGAAATCTATGACAACTAAATAAGATTTATTGAAAAAAACCAATCTTACAGAGGATTGGTTTTTTGTACTTTAAGAATGTTTAACTTCACTAAGAATTAAAGTTTAAGATAAACGAAGACTTTCTCCATGAAGGACTTGGCAACAAGCCTAGTTTCTCTAATGTTATCATGACTTTATTCAGAAAAATCATGATCAAATTTTCTTTAATATTGCATCAACATTTCAATTATCAATTTTTTCAGATATAATATTACTATATATTTCGATATACGAAACAATATGTGTGAAATTTAACGTCATTTATATCAAACTAGTGTGAGAGGGGAATATGTATGACAGATGCTTACAAAGAAACTTTAAGCCGTTCTGAAGTTTTAGTTGATAATACGTGGAATTTAAATGATTTATTTAAAACAGAAGAGGCATGGGAGCACGAATTAATAGCAGTACAGAAAGACATCGATAGAGTGACACAATATAAAGGAGGTATTTCTGAAAGTGCAAAAATGTTGCTAGATTGCCTCGATGCTAAAGATGCTTTAAACGAAAGAGTAATGAGAGTGTCGACGTTTTCATCGCTCCGTCTTTCTGAAGATGGGACTAATCCTGTTAATCAAGCAAACGCAGCACGTGTCGGTTCTATGTTATCTAGCTTTAGTGCAAATACTTCTTTTATTGAGTCTGAAATTCTTGAATTAACTGAAGAGAGGGTAGAAACCTACATCCAACAAGAAGGAAAATTGGAATCCTATCGTAAAACGCTGTTTGATTTATTGGAAACGAAGCCTCACAAGCTAACGTCTGATGCGGAAGAAGTGTTAGCAGCATTCGGTCAAATTCATGATGCACCTTTCATGATCTATGAACGAAGCAAAACATCAGATATGGTATTTCCATCTTTTAAAACCGAAGACGGGAAAGAATATCCACTCACTTTTAATACATTTCCTACCTACGAAGGTTCCGCAAACACAGAATTACGAAGGAAATCTTACGAGTGTTTTAATGACACTCTGAAGCAATACAAACATACCTATGCAGCAACATATGCTACAGAAATAAATAAGCAAGTTGTAGAAGCACGAATACGAAATTATGGTTCAGCAACGGATATGCTCTTAAACGATCAGCAAGTGACAAAAGAAATGTATCATAATCAATTAGATACGATCCAAAAAGAACTAGCCCCTCATATGAGACGTTATGCTAAGTTAAAACAACGGATGCTCGGCCTTGAAAGTATGCAATATAGTGACCTAAAAGCACCGCTCGATCCGGAATATGATCCTAAAACGACATATAAAGAATCGACCGATCTCATTTTAGAATCATTAAAGGTGATGGGACCTGAATACATGGAAATAATGGAGGAAGCGGTAACTAATCGCTGGATAGATCTCACTGACAATATTGGAAAAAGATCTGGTGCTTTTTGTTCAAGCCCTTACGGGGTTCACCCCTACATTTTATTGACATGGGATGATTCAATGAGAAATGCTTTCACACTTGCTCATGAATTAGGACATGCAGGTCATTTTAGTTTAGCAGGAAGGTATCAAAAAATTTCAAACACTCGTCCTTCAAGATACTTTATTGAAGCACCTTCTACAATGAACGAAATGTTATTAAGCCAACATATTATCGCCCAATCTAATGATGATCGTATGCGTAGATGGGTAATTCTTCAATCATTAGGAACGTACTACCACAACTTTGTGACCCACATATTGGAGGGAGAGTTGCAGCGCCGTATTTATGATTTAGCTGATCAAGGAACGCCGATCACAGCAAACATCCTTTCTGAGCAAAAAATAGATTTACTTACTAAGTTCTGGGGAAGTTCCGTCGACATTGATGAAGGGGCCGGTTTAACATGGATGCGTCAACCTCATTATTATATGGGACTCTATCCATATACGTACTCCGCAGGGTTAACAGCATCAACTGCTGCTGCGCAAATGATCCAAGAAGAAGGACAACCTGCTGTAGACCGATGGTTAACGGCATTAAAAGCAGGCGGCACATTAAAGCCATTAGAATTAATGAAAGTGGCCGGTGTTGATATGTCTACATCAGAGCCGATTGAAAAGGCTGTTGCTTATGTAGGATACTTAGTAGACGAGCTAGAAAAAAGTTATGAAAAAAAGCAATAAGAATTAATATCAATTATGATAATATGTAGTGAAATAAGACTGTTTTTAAATCTATGTTTTAGAAACAGTTATAGGGAGGAGCACTACTTATCTTAAACATAACTAAAATAATTCTAGCACTTACTGTTGTGATTATTTCCACGTTTAGTATGATCACAAGCAATTACCAGTTAACTCCAATAACTATGCTCCTATTAAGTGTTGTCATATTAATCTTGGGAATGGAACAAAAAGAGAAAGGTAATACTAAGAGTTTCGCATTCAATATTTTAGTATCTATCTTCCTTTTACTTGTAGCCTTAATTGGCTTTATCGAATTAATTGTTCTATTATTTCGCTAGTTAATTTATTTATGAACAATAAAAACTTGAATCTTCTAACTTTGAAGGAGATTCAAGTTTTTTGATCGTTTATTTACGAATGTTCGTCTTTAATAGAATAAGATTTTAGTAATGTGATAAAAGTATACCTCTTTCGAAAAAGTTGCACGCCACTCTAATAGACTCCTTCAGCAATTTTTGCCGGGGGCACTCGTCCCATCGCTATAGGGAAGTGAACCGCTGAGATTAGAGCCGAACGGAGCGAAAAAGTAAGGAATAGGGAGTGAACCCCCGAGATTGGAACCGAACGGAGCAAAAAAGTAAGTAGTAGGGAGTGAACCCCCGAGATTGGAGCCGAACGGAGCGAAAAAGTAAGTAGTAGGGAGCGAACCCCCGAGATTGGAGCCGAACGGAGCGAAAAAGTAAGAAATAGGGAGCGAACCGCTGAGATTGGAGCCGAACGGAGCGGAAAAGTAAGGAATAGGGAGTGAACCGCTGAGGTTGGAGCCGAACGGAGCGGAAAAGTAAGGAATAGGGAGTGAACCGCTGAGATTGGAGCCGAAAGTAGCGGAGAAGCAGGATGTAATAGAGTGATTTACACAAATAGAAGATTAGAATTGGGAAAACGGTACGAAAGAGAGAATTTTAAATTGTTATTATGAAGAATTAAGCTAAAGCTTCGTATATTTCAAATGAATAATTCAATAGCAATCTTGTTACTAAAATAGTAAACTAGGCTTTAGACTGTTTTAACGTGGAAGGGAAGAACGGAAATGAATCGTTATCAACGTAACATAATTATTGCGCTGCTTATTGCAACCTTCCTAGCAGCGATCGAAGTGACTGTGATCAGTACGGCCATGCCTGTCATTACAAGGGATCTTGGTGGGATAGATCTGATTAGTTGGGTATTTGCAATATATCTTTTAACGTATGCGGTGATGACACCAATTTTCGGGAAACTAGCAGATTTATTTGGTAGAAAAAAGATATTTATTACTGGAGCAACGATTTTTCTAATAGGTTCGGCATTATGCGGACTTTCACAAACAATGGAACAATTAATTTTTTTCCGGGCAGTGCAAGGAATTGGGGCAGGAGCACTATTGCCAATGACTTTCACGATCGTAGGTGATGTGTTTTCATACGAACAACGAGGGAAAGTTCAAGCGATTATTGGATCAATATGGGGGATTGCAGGAGTCTGTGGTCCGCTAGTTGGCGGTTTTTTTGTCGATTATTTCACATGGCATTGGATCTTCTTTATTAATATTCCATTTGGTCTCGTCTCGATGTATTTAATTGGTAAATACTTAGAGGAGAAAATAGAGAAACGGAAACGATTGATTGATTACGGAGGTGCAATCACCTTTATGATCGGAATGGCTACATTGTTATATGCCTTACTTTCAGGGGGGAATGACATCGCTTGGACCGATCCGACAATGTATATCTTGTTCGCGATTGGATTCAGTTTCTTATTAGCTTTTGTGATCATTCAGTTAAATGTTTCAGAACCAATGATGCCATTTTATTTGTTCAAAAATCGTCATTTATTAATTGCTAATGTGTGTGGGTTATTAATGGGATCGATTCTTATCGGTTTAACGGCATACTTACCACTTTGGGTTCAAGGAGTCTTATTGTTAGCGGCTACGTCATCTGGGTTAACATTAATTCCAATGTCGATTGGATGGCCATTAGGATCATTTATAAGTGGTCAGCTGCTTGTGCGGATTGGATCGAAACCACTTTCACTTGTTGGGGTTATTCTGATTGCTTCAGGGACGTTTTCACTGACCTGGATCACTTCAACAACCTCAAATGTCATCCTTGTCATCATTATGTTTTTTATCGGGTTAGGGTTTGGTTTATCGATGACCGTCTATACTGTGATTGTTCAATCTTCCGTTGATTGGAGTCATCGAGGTACTGCTGCATCGTCAAATGCTTTCCTTCGAACATTAGGACAAACGTTGGGGATAACGGTGTTAGGGATGTTTCTCAATCAGACGATTGGTGGACATGCGACAAATGGAGTCGACGTGGCACCTGATATCCTTGCCGCTGGTCTTCACTCGGTTTTCATTCTTTTAGCAATTAGTGGAGTGCTATTAGTTCTCGTAGCGAGCTTTCTACCGAAAGAACAGCCAGAGCAAGCAAACGATCGTTCATAATGAAAGATATGATGAATTTATTTGAAGTCGGTGATTAATGATGGAAAAAGCAGAACGATTTATGACGTATCCGTTCGGAGCAAAAAATAAACAACTTCATGGAGCAATTTTTGCATCAACTGAAACGAGTGCTGATCTAGTTTCTGATGAAGAGAGAGACGCTTTTTATTTCAGATCGCTTGAGAAGATGGGAGTATTTCTGAATAAACCACAATTGGAGGCCGTAAGACATGGTCAAGGACCAGCACTAGTTTTAGCTGGAGCAGGGAGCGGTAAAACGAGAGTCCTTGTATCAAGAACGGGGTATTTACTCTCTGTTCAAAAAGTTGATCCTAAAAATATTTTACTCGTTACATTTACAAAGAAAGCATCGGAAGAGATGAAACAACGAATTGCATCTCTCCCGGGATTGCCTAAAAGAACGGTCAATGAAATTACTGCAGGAACGTTTCACTCAATTTTTTATCGATTGTTGAAAAGTAGAGGGTTTGACCAACAAGTAATAAGCAGTGAGAAGCAAAAACAAATTGCAATTAAAATGATTCTTAAACGTCACGAACTGCAAGATTCATACGAATCTGAAACGTTATTAGCGATTTTGTCTTCTTATAAGAACAACATGAAAACGGTACATGATATGCCTTCGAAACTTCCTGTTGAAAAAGAAGTGAAAGATGTTTTAACAGAATATGAAGGATGGAAGCAAGAAAGAAATTATTTAGACTTCGATGATATGTTATTAGAAACATACTTGCTTTTAATAAGAGACCCTCAACTTTTAAAAGCGATGCAGCGACGATTCCAATACATTTTATGTGACGAGTGGCAAGATACGAACCCGATTCAATATGAATTAATAAAGATGGTGGCGAACCCCCTTGACCATTTATTTGTTGTTGGCGATGATGATCAAACGATATTTAGTTTTAATGGGGCAGACAGTTCGATAATTTTGAATTTTACTACAGATTTCCCTGCAACAAAATCAATCACACTTGATATCAATTATCGGTCTGCAGCGGATATTGTCTCTCTTGGCAATCAGGTTATTAAACATAATAAAATGAGACATAAGAAAACATTGAAAGCAAGCAAAATAGCCGATCAAAAGCCAGTATTTTTAAAACCCGAATCAACAGATGATGAGGCGAAATTAATTATTAAAAAAATAATTGATGCGGTAAAGTTTGAAGGGAGAAGGTTTAAGGATTTTGCAATTCTCCACCGCACAGCTACAAGTAGTCGAGCCATCTTTGATCAAATGGTTATCATGGAAGTACCTTTTATTACATTTACAAGAGGAGAAACTTTCTATGAAAACAGTATTGTTCAAATGATTCTTGATTATTTAAGACTTTCTTTGGATCCACAAAACATAGCAGCACTTCGTAATATTTTGCCTAGTTTGTACTTAAATCGAGAAAAAACGATCCAGTATATCGAAACAGAAGCAATGTTTAACCCTGGAAAGAAACTACTAGATCATGTCCAGAATTTACCGAACCTTAAGGACTTTCAAAAAAAACAAATCAATCAACGTCTTAATACAATTAAACTCCTTCAGCAAAAAACGGCTATAGGTGCGATTAAAGAGATACGTACTTTTTACGATAAATATTTGGAAGCTGATGAGCGGAAAACGAAGACGATGGATAAAGAAATGATTAAAGAAACGTTAGCAGAGTTAGAATCGTCGGCAAAATCATTTAAAACAGTTCGGGAGTATATCGGATTTATTGATGAAATTATTACTAAAAACAAAGAAATGGCTGGACGGCGACCGGAGGATAATGGCGATGTGATTTCACTAATGACGATTCATCGCTCAAAAGGGTTGGAATACCCTGTCATTTACCTGATTGGAGCTTCAGAAACCATTTTGCCACATAGTTCCGCACTCGAAGCGGATCAACGAAAAGATTCGCTTATCCCTGGAGAAGGAAAGCAAAAAATTGCTTGTGCGATTGAAGAAGAACGCAGACTCGCCTATGTAGCCATTACAAGAGCGCAAGAAGAGCTTTGTATTAGTTCACCATCCATGTACCGCGGAAAACAAATAAGTGTTTCTCGATTTTTATTGGAAGCATATGGTGCATGGGAATCGAAGAAGAATATCTCCGAAATGAAAATTGGGAGAGTCAAAAAAGGCAACGAATCGTCAGAACGAAAATCAGAAATAGTTCACGAAATTGTGTGGGAATGTACTAGCTTCATATGTAACGGATGGAAACGAGTCAGCAATCAAAGTAAAATAGACGAAGAGCAAAAGGCTTGCCCACTTTGTAAAAGTGAAATGGTTAAAGCTGATCGAGAAATTAAAATCTACAAGTGAGAATCCTCACTAATAAAAAAAGGAGGGGTTGAAGGTGGAGAAATTACTTAAAACGTTAACGTCACTTCACGGACCATGTGGTTACGAACAACCAGTTAGTCGATGGGTTCGCGACACGCTTCGCCCGATTGTGGATGACATCGATGTCGACGCTCTCGGAAATGTAATCGCAATTAAAAACGGCAGCAGGCCAGGTCCATCAATGATCATGACAGCGCATATGGATGAGATTGGATTCATCGTGAAGAAGATAGAATCTAATGGCTTAATCCGTTTTGAAAAATTAGGAGGCCATGATGATCGTATCTTGTTGACGCAAAAAGTACAAATTCGCACAAAAACTGGATTGATAACTGGAATAATTGGTAGTATTTCTGCTCATTTTGCGAAGTTTGATGATGCTAGTCGTGTTCGAAATCACCGTGAATTATACATTGATGTAGGCGCTAAAAGTAAACAAGGCGCAATAGATTTAGGTGTCGAAATTGGTTCTCCAATAACGTGGATGCCCAATATGGATTACCTCGGCAATGAATCGACCGGTCGTTTCGTTGGAAAAGGGTTCGATGATCGAGCAGGATGTGCAGTACTGATAAAAACGTTACAAGAGCTGGAGAAGACATCATTCTCTGGAAAGGTTACGGCAATTTTCACTGTTCAAGAAGAAGTGGGATTACGTGGTGCACAAGTCGCTGCAAGTCAAACAGAAGCAGACGTTGCGATTGCTATCGATACAACCGCGGTAAGCGATACTCTAGAAGAGACGATGGATGATACGTTAGCGATAGGAGGAGGAACGGGAATCAAAGTTCTTGATGCTAGTTTGATTTCTCATCCTGCAGTTAAAGACTATTTGATAGAATTAGCAACTAATCACGAAATTCGATACCAACTTGAAATCTTTCCTGGTATTGGTACCGATGGCGGTGCCATAAGCTTAGCCAATCGTGGAATTCCAACTGGTGTATTATCGATTTCTTCTCGCTATGCACATTCGCCAGTTGAAGTAATTGATATGGATGATCTCAGAGCTACGAAAGATCTTTTGAAAGCATTTATTTTATCGCTGACAAAAGAGACGGATTTTTCATTTTTGAGTTAGGTAATTTGCAATTAATAGAGGACAAAGAAAGATAAATTAATTTAGATACGCTTTTCGTTTATGATTTAACGTATTTGAATGCATGGATCATGGTACAATAGATAATAGGAAATTCTTACCGAGAGTTTTACGTAGAGATGAAAGGGATTGAAGAGTTTGAGTAATGAAGAAACAAGAAAAGAATCACCAGCTAATTTTGCAGAATTAAAGAAATCGATTAACAGAAAATCTAATTGGCGCGAGCGTCTTGATGCAGTTGAAGAGTTAGGTCAGTGGAAAACTAGGGAGACGAAGGAATTATTGCATCATAGTATGACCGGAGACCCTGTCTATAGAGTTCAAATTGCTGCATATGAAAAATTAAAGGGACTGGGTGAGCAAGTTTCCAAGCCTGAGTATAAGAATGAAGATCCTATCAAGGGTACGAAAAAAATCCTTATTCGTATAAAAAAGAGTCTTCCTAAGGACCATTCCTATGAACAGTTCAAAGAAAAAGTCAAAAAGATGAGGCTTGATTTGTACGATACGTATGAAGGGGACAAAGGAGATAACTTTGATCAGTGGCTAGAAGAGACATGGGCTAGCTTATCAATTGGTAGAAATTAAAGTAATGTAATTGAATAACGTTAAACAAAAAAGGTACTTCTTAGTAAAGAAGCACCTTTTTTTTTGAAAAACAGATTGAATAAATAGTGCGCTAAAATGTTTTTAGTTAAAACTCAAAAGTCAAAATTAATTCATCCGCTTCTTCACTTTCTCAATGAGTTTATCTTCTTTTTTTGCAGAAACTACTTCGCCATTAACAAAAACAAATGGTTTCTTTTTACCTTTTTTACAGTAAGAGTGACAACCGATGTTGATTTTTGCATTTGAATCTATTTTTTTCAGTCGAGAAACTAGCGAGTCTATATTTGTTGCTTTGCATTTATCACAAACTTTAAATTTGTTTGTCATATTTCACCTACATTCCATAGTCAACAATGAGAGCAGCTTATATAAATTCTACAATTAAACGGTACGTTGGATCAACTTTGATGATTGTGAAACGATGAATTATAATGAAATCGAGAGGAGAATATTTATGCATCTTCAGGAACAGTTTGTGCAATCTGTCCGTTTGTATTTCAAAGATGATGGGGAGAAGTGGTTACAAGAGCTCCCGTCTCTCATTGCTTATTGTGAGAGGAATTGGAAATTAAAATTGAAAGATCCATATCATCTTTCTATTAATTATGTGGCACCCGCTACCATGGAGGATAATACGGAAGTTGTAGTGAAGATTTGTTTGCCTGGTAAGGAATTTACTGATGAACTTGAAACATTAAAACTTTACAACGGGCGAGGAACAGTGAAGTTAATCGATTCAGATACCGAGAAAGGTATTTTGATATTGGAGAAGATTACACCTGGATATACTTTAGCGGAAGAAAATAATGACGAAAAGGCATGTCGGGTAGCAGCTAAATTGCTTAAGAAATTAGTAATCCCAGCACCGAATCATACGAAAATATCACCTGTTAACAATAGAGAAGAAAAACTGAGACGACTTGTTATTAATAATCCAGAGGGCATAGGGCCTATTTCAAAGGAAATGATGAGTAAAGCTCTAAATATTTTTACATATTTAACTCAGACAACTAGTCAAGTATTTCTCTTACATGGGGATTTCCATCATTATAATATACTCTCATCTGCAAACGAGAATTACAAAGCGATTGATCCTAAAGGCGTAATTGGTGAGCTAGAGTACGATCTGATACAGTACATGTTAAATAAGTTACCAGAAAAAGGTGCTTATAGTGTGATTGAAAAAAGAGTAAACATATTCACAAATGAGCTTAAGCTTAATAAAGAAAGGCTACTTCTTTGGGGCTATTGTCACACTGTATTAGCAACTTGTTGGAGCGTTGATGATGATGGATCATATTGTAAACCATTTTACGGGGGAATAACAATTTTTGAAGAGCTTCATAAAGATATATTTGGTAGCAAGTGAAATACAATTAATTTTACAAAATGATTATCTAATTCCTGTCACAGGTCAACCACTATGAAACATAGGCTACCAAGTAGTGTATACGTCTATGACAGGAGGAATTAAAATGTATGCAAATGATCCTTACTATCTGAAACACCGTTATTTTTATCCTGCGAATTTTTATTCTGAGCATCCATACTCAAACGCTAATAGAAGTTATCCAGTCTATCCGAATGATGCAATGGGACAATTAGACCGGCAACAAGCGATTAGAGGCCAAGCTTCATGGACAGAGGGTGGCACAGTAACGCGGTGTGACATACCTTGGTCACAAAATCAATATATGACTGTAGGGGTTGGTGTAGAATCGCCGTATAGGTGTGGAGAAACGTTATATGTTAGAAATTTACGAATACCTGGACAAAGTCCAGTAGCAGTGACAGTAGTCGACCAGGTTCCAGGATATCAGCAAGATAAAATCAATCTTCACCGAGTAGCATTTGAAGCTTTGGGAGCAAATTTAGATGAAGGCATCATTGATGTTGAAATTATTATTGCTAATGAAGTAGAAGAAGACGAAGATACATGGGGATCGTTTCTTCAAGGAATTGTGCAAACCGCTTATTCGGAATACACCATTACGAACGAACAATTGGTGGAACAAATAGAGGTTACAGCTGATCGGGTAAGAGAGATCTATGAATTTACGCTACAATCTACGGAGGAAGAGATAACTGTTAAGGGCCAAGTTGTCTTTAATCCTAATACAAATCGTCTTATATCATTTGACGTAAATGGAGCTTAAGAATAAAGTATTGTAATTAAAAACAGCCTAGTATGATCAAAATTAAATAAGTACGAAAAAAACGTTCACCTAGGTCGGTCTGGTGAACGTTTTTTATAATATGCATTTTTTAGATTGTTTTACCACTCTTTCGGTTGGTAATTTAGATCTCTGAATAATTGCTTCTTTTCTTTCTTTGATAAATCTCTCCATTGTCCAACGGGAAGGTTACCTAATTGAATATTCATCACACGTGTTCGTTGAAGTCGGAAAACGTCATATCCTAACTCCGCGCACATTCGACGGATTTGCCGATTTAATCCTTGTGTCAACGTGATCTGAAATTCAAAGTTAGATAATTGATAAACTTTACAAGGTAGCGTTTTTGTTCCTAATATATGGACACCTTCCGCCATATTTTTCAAAAATTCTTCAGAAATTGGCTTATCCACGGATACGATATATTCCTTTTCATGCTCGTTTTCAACTCGTAATATTTCGTTAACAATATCCCCGTCATTTGTTAGAAGTATTAGCCCATCTGACTCTTTATCTAAACGTCCAATATTATAGATCCTAAGAGGGTGATTGACTAAATCAACGATATTTCCTTTCACATTTTTCTCGGTCGTACTTGTGATACCAATAGGTTTATTCAAAGCAATGTATACATAGTTATTCGCCATTTGAATTGGATCGCCGCTTACGAGAACTTTATCCCCTGGTTTAACTTGGTAACCAGGTTTGGGAATTTTCCCATTAACGGTAACTTGTCTTTCAAGAATTAATTTATCTGCCCCGCGCCTCGATGTTTTTCCTGACTCGCTTATATATTTGTTAATACGAATATGAATCACACCCTTAAGTGGAAGAATTTTATTTTAGAGAATCGAATAGAGATGACCTATTTAGGTTATTGCAGTAAATTTCATCAGTTAATCCAAATAGTAAAAAAGCGAAAGGCAGACTACCTCTGATAAATCGTACCATAAATCAATACGGGAAGGAACTAAACGCATTAGATAATAACATTCAACTTAACAGCCTGCTGAAAACGTGTCGACTTACATGGACAAATGCCGGCAACTTCTTATCAGTTATCAGACTGAAATAAATATCCATCGCAAGAATGAGGGAAGTTCGGTCTACAGCAAGTGTGAATATATGGAAATATATTTTAAACTGATGATACAAATAAGATTTAATCTGAGAGGGTGTATGATCCGTGAACAAGATGATTGAAGTACGATCCATTAATAAAGCTTTTGTAAAAAGAAAGACAAGAGAGGTCGTCACAGCGGTTAACGATATTTCTTTTGAAGTGAACCGAGGAGAAGTACTTGGTTTATTAGGGCCGAATGGAGCTGGTAAAACTTCGACTATAAAGATGATATGCGGGTTATTGCAACCAGATACTGGGTCAATTCAGATTAATGGCCTAGATATAGAAAACAATAGATTAAAAGCGTTGAAGCATATTAGTGCTGTATTAGAGGGGAATCGCAACTTATATTGGCGCTTGACTGTGAAGGAAAATCTTGAATACTTCGCCGGAAATCGCGGGAAATCACGAAAGGAAGTAAAAGCTGACGTGGATAAACTGATCGGACAGTTTGGACTAAAAGAAAAAGAAAATGAACTTGTAAATGCTTTATCACGTGGGATGCAGCAAAAACTAGCGATTGCTGTCGCCTTGTTAGCTGATACAGAAGTGATATTACTAGACGAGCCAACTTTAGGGTTAGATGTTGAAATCAGCTATGAACTAAGAGAAATTCTGAAAAAAATAGTGAAAGATGAACATCGTACGATAATAATTAGTTCACATGATATGCCTGTCGTTCAAGAATTGTGTGACAGAACAGTAATTATAAATAAAGGTACGGTTATCGTAGATGAAAAAATAGAGAATTTACTTAAGTTTTTTGAAACACGGGCTTATTCTATTACGTTAGGTGAGAGGTTAACAGATTTTCAGAAGGATACGTTACGTAGTAAATTTCCTATGAGTACGTATCATGATAAATCACATGAAACAATCGTTGCTGTAAATTTGCAACAGAGCGAAGATATTTATGATCTTTTTGATATTTTTAAAGAGGAAAGAACTATTGTCGAAAGCATTGACCGCACTACGATTGATTTCGAACAAGTATTTATGAGAATAGTGAAGGGGGAAACCGGCTATGAGTTGGTTTAATTTATTTAAGGCAAATATTCGAAAAGAATATATAGAAATGATTCGTTATTTTCCGAATACAGCTGCTTTATTGCTTACATTTTACATCATTTTCTTGGCCACTTTCTTTGGAATTATGTTTATTGGTGACCCTGCTAGTTTTGATGCAAATGTACAATATTCCATCGTGAGTGTTGGTTTTTGGAGTTTGACGATGATGACGATGAACTTCATAGGATTTACTATCGTTTCTGAAGCAATGCGTGGGACGTTAGAACAATTATATATGTCTCCTATGGGTGTGTGGAAAATTATGCTTACTCGTATTATAGGTCAATTTGTATTGCAATTCATTGTTATGATTATCTTACTCTTTGCGGCTATGTTAACCTCTGGACAATGGATGAATCTTAATCCAATGACTTCGGTTCCGATAATAATCGTTACGATGGTTAGTATGATCGGTATCAGTTTTATGATTGCTGGTTTAGCAATAATTGTGAAACAAATCGAAGCATTTCTACAGATTTTTCAGTTTGTTTTGATGGCGCTTGTATTTGTACCACTTTCAGTAGCCCCTTTTCTAGCGCTGGCACCATTTGTAAAAGGTGTAAATATGGTACGAACGGTAATGATGGAAAATGTAACTTTAACTGATATACCAACTTCTGATTATGGTATTTTATTATTAAATTCGCTCGTATACTTGGTCATTGGTTTGGTTGTCTTCCATCGTTGTGAGAAATTTGCGATGAAGAAAGGCCTGTTGGGACAATATTAGCAATATCATATTGAAGTTTATTAACATAGGGAATGGTAATTCACAGGATAAATTACTTTTTTAGCTTTCTCGACTAGTAATATATGAATTTTGGCGATTTAGAGATCTTAGCTAATGGATAACAAGGTATATACGCATTACGCATTATTTCTCTCTAATACTCTTTAACTCGTAGGTATCTCTTGCAGACAATCAACATCGTGGTATTATTAAAGGCAGATTGTAAAAAAAAAGAGATACCATTTCATGGGTAACGATACAAGGAGTTGGAAATAGATGTCAACAAACATACGAGTCGCTTTTATTGGTGCGGGCAACATGGCTGAAGCGATGATATCCGGAATTGTAAAAACCGGTACATTGGAGCCACAGCAACTATTAGTAACAAACCAAAGTAATCAAGAACGTTTATTAGAATTACATAACCGGTACGGCGTTCAGGGAATAGTTTTTGATAGTTTTCCTATTGAATCTGCTGATGTAATTATTTTAGCGATGAAGCCGAAAGACGCAGAGACGTGTCTTGCTTCGATAAAAGATAAGCTTGTACCAGATCAAGTAGTGATGAGTGTATTAGCCGGGATTTCAACATCTTACTTACAAGACCACTTAAAAGCAGATCAACAAGTTATTCGTGTTATGCCAAACACCTCAAGTATGATTCAAGAATCGGCTACAGCAATATCTCCAGGCGAAAGTGTGACTATGAAAAATGTCAACTTAGCTAAAAAAATCCTTGGTGCTATAGGGGAAGTTTATCTTATCGAAGAGGAGCAAATGGACTTGTTTACTGGACTTGCGGGTAGTGGGCCAGCTTACTACTATTATTTGATGGAGCATATAGAAGAAATTGCTGTTGAAAATGGTATGGACTCCTCACTAGCAAGAAGGATTGGCGCACAGACAATTTTGGGTGCAGCAAAAATGATGATTGAACGTGATGAATCTCCGGAGCAATTAAGAACCAACATCACTTCTAAAAATGGAACGACACAATCAGGATTAGAAGCATTAGCTGCTAACGGTGGAGGAAAAGCGATCAAGGCAGCAATCGCATCCGCAATGAAACGATCTAAAGAAATCAGTGCTCACTTAGAAAATAATCCTACTCACCATTACTAAAAATGATTTTGAAGCGTCCTTATTCGTAGTCAACTTTGACTAGGAGAAGGGGCGTTTTTTTAGATTTATTTTACTTATATTTGGAAGTGATTCTCCATTTATTTGATATAATGTATGTATAATACTCAATATCCCTTTACTTCAGCTATTTTAAATTGTTGATATAATCATAGAAAAGAGGTCGTTATGAAAACGAAAAATAAACTGATTCGGATGGCAAAAGTACTATCAATGGCGTTTATCATCTTCGTTAAAATTTATTGGTACAAAATTCGTAAAAAGCCAGAATTAGAATGGCAAAAGTTGTGGGACGAAATCGGAAAACGGTTCCGCAGAACGTTATTTGAATTGGAAGGTTTATTAATCAAAATAGGACAGTTATTAAGTATACGTGGTGATTTACTGCCAAAGGCATTTATTGATCAATTACAAGACCTAACTGACCATGTTCCACCTTCTGATTGGAAAGATATTCAGGATATTCTTGAAACGGAGTGGGGCGGTTCTCTTGAGCAGAAATTACATTCAATTGAAAAAAAAGCAATTGCCTCAGCGTCTATTGGAGAAGTATATCAAGGTAAATTAAAGGATGGGACAAAGGTTGCCATTAAAGTTCAAAGGCCTCACATTCAATCAATTGTTCAAATCGACTTCCGTACGCTTGGAATTATTATTTGGTTTGCAGATCACTTTGTTCCTCTTCCAAAAGGATTTATTAATTTTAACGTCTTGTTTAAAGAGTTAAAACAGGTGATTGAAAGAGAACTAAATTTTTCAAAGGAACAGGAGGCACTTCTATCATTTAAAGATCGATTCAAAGAGTCAGATGTTGTTCAAATACCGTCTGTTTTCTCAGAGTTAAGTACATCTAAAGTTCTTGTGATGGAATGGGTAGATGGGATAAGGCTAACTGATTCTGAAGCGTTAGATCAACTAGATGTTAGTCGTAAAGAACTTGCGCAACGTCTAATCACATTGTTCCTTCCCCAATGGCTAGAGGCGGGTACATTTCATGCCGATCCGCATACAGGGAATGTGCTTGTTTCAAAAGAAGGAAAAATAGTACTGCTTGATTTTGGTATGGTAGGAGAAATCACGAAAAAGGATGCAGCTCATTTTCAAAAGCTGATTGAAAGTATCCTCTCGAAAAATTACCCTAAAGCAGTAGAATCTTTGACTCAATTAGGTTTTTTATTACCCGGTGCTGAATCAAGAACGATTGAAGGATTATTAGAAGAGCTCCTTTCTTTTCATCCATCGCAATTAAAAGAAATGGACTTGATTGCTTTCAAATTAGAAATGAATGACATGATTCAGGCGCTCCCGATTCAAGTACCTACTCGCTTTGTTTTTTTAGGTCGTTCTTTTATTACCATTGAAGGCGTCCTTCATATCATCGCACCTAAAGAAGAATTGATAGACGTTGGTAAACCGGTTTTCTTGAACTGGATACAGCATCAAGGAAATAATAAATGGTCGTTTGTATGGCAATGGTTGCAGTCACAACCATTATTTAAAGTGGTTCACTCCGTGACAGAATTTCTGAAGGCACCGGAGAAATTAGCAGAGATAAAGGAAATCGAACAACGAAGGTATTTTCAATTTACAATTTATGAAAACACCAAAAGAAATTTATTCCAATTGTTGTTATTTGGTTCCTTGGGGATAGGTGTTGGTATGTACACATCACATCAACTTATATGGCAAATTTCTGTTGGTGTTTCTGCAATTTCAATTATTGGATATCTCTTTAGTCACTACAAACAAAAGAAATGGATGAAGTATATGCATGAAAAAAGGTAGCGATTTATTAATAATAACTAAAAAAAGCCAAAGCTTATATTGATGCATGTGTAAGCGTTTATATCGTTTGCTTTTGTTTTATCTAAGAAGATTTCTATGTCAGTTCTTCTGACACACTAAGAGATTTTATTAAAGACTACAGATACAATGTTTATATTGAAAACATTGAGAATTGTCTATAATTATTATTTTCGAAGGATAAAGATAAAGAGCTTGAAAGACAAAAAGATTAGCGATAATCTGGAGGTTTCTTAGATGGTAAAACAAAATCTAGTTTTAATAGGAAATGGTATGGCTGGTGTCAATTGTGTTGAAGAAATCTTAAAAAATAATCCTAACCAGTACAATATTACTGTATTTGGAAGTGAGCCGCATGATAACTATAATCGAATTTTATTATCTACGGTTCTGCAAGGGGACACAAAAGTAGATGATATTACGATTAATAGTAGTGCATGGTACGAGAAAAATGATATTACATTATATAAAGGTGAAACGGTTTTGCATGTCGATACGGAGAATAAAATTGTAAAGACTGATCAAGATCGTGAAGTGCAATTCGATAAGCTAATTTTCGCAACTGGTTCGAAGCCATTTGTTTTGCCACTCCCAGGAGCTGATAAAGAGGGTGTTATTACCTTTCGCACGATAGAGGATTGCGAGAAGATTATTAACGTTGCAAAGAACCACAAAAAAGCTGTAGTTATTGGTGGTGGGTTATTAGGGCTAGAGGCGGCAAGAGGGTTGCTGAATTTAGGAATGGAAGTGGATGTTGTCCATATTGCTGGTAATTTAATGGAAAGACAACTAGATACAACAGCTGCGAAAATGCTACAACTAGAATTGGAAAATCAGGGAATGAAATTTCTATTAGAAAAAGCTACGGAAGAAATTATTGGTGATAAACGAGTCGAGGGTCTACGTTTTAAAGACGGATCTACCGTTGAAGCAGATGCTGTTATCATGTCTGTTGGAGTAAAGCCTAATATACAACTAGCCAAGGAAAGCGGAATTGAAACGAACCGAGCAATTGTTGTGGATGATCACTTGGAAACAAGTGTTCCTAATATTTATGCTGTTGGTGAATGTGTGGAGCATAGAGGAATGGTCTATGGTCTAGTTAAACCTCTATATGAACAAGGAAGAATACTAGCTGAAGAAATTTGTGGGAAAGAGTCCAAGGGATACCAAGGGTCTACGTTATCAACACAATTGAAAATATCAGGAGTCGATGTCTTTTCAGTCGGTCAATTTCATGAAGATGAAACAACTAAAATGATCTCACAGTATGATGAATTAGCTGGAGTCTACAAGAAAATTATTTTAAAAGAAGATAAAGTGATAGGAGCTGTCTTATTCGGGGACACGAAAGCTGGAAACAAACTGATAGATATCATTAGCAAACAAAAAGTCATTACTGATGAAGAAAAAATGATTTTTTTACAATCGTCTGATCAGGAGTTTGCAGTTGGTTCAATGGAGCAAACGGAATTGATCTGTAATTGTAATGCAGTTACAAAAGGGACGATTATTGAATCGTGCCAAACGGAAGGTCTAACAACGGTTGAAGAAGTGAAAAAATGCACAAAAGCTTCTAGTTCCTGTGGTGGATGTAAACCACTAGTAAGCGACTTACTATCCTATATCCAAAGTGATGATTTTGATGAAGTGATAGAAAAGGTGCCAATGTGTTCCTGTACAGCATTGACTGACGAGGAAGTTGTAGCAGAGATTCAAATGAGAAACCTCAAATCTGTTCATGAAGTGATAACTGAGCTACATTGGGATAAAGAGAAGGGGTGTTCAACTTGTGTTCCTGCTTTGCACTATTATTTCGGAATGATTTATCCTGAATATGAAACGAAGCAAGAGTCGCTGTATTTCAACGAACGTATGAATGCGACTCGTCAAAGTGATGGCACGTACTCACTTACCCCACAAATGTATGGTGGTGTGACGAATGCAGAAGAACTTCGTAAAATTGCAGATGTTGCTGCAAAGTATTCGATTAAAAATGTAGCAATAACAAGTGAACAAAGAATTCATTTAACAGGCGTGAAAGAAAATGATTTAAGAAATATCTGGAAAGACTTAGATATGCAACTGAGTAGCACGTTTGGAAATACTGTGCAAAATATCAAAACCTGTATTGGTGAGACGGTTTGTAAATGTGAGAAAGAGACCGCTCTGCAACTGGCCGCTAAGTTAGAAAGAAGAACAGATTACCTTGTAACACCTTACCGAATTAAAATGGGTATCTCTGCTTGTTTGCATAACGGAGCGGGATCAACGACCAAAGACATCGGAGTTATTCAAATTGATCGTGGTTGGGAAATTTATGTTGGTGGAAGTAGTGGTCGTAATCCACTTGCAGGACAGTTACTTTGTGTAGCAGAAACTGAGCAAGAAGTCATCGATCTTATCATTGGCTTTATTGAATATTATCGTCAAACAGCAAAATATGGTGAACGTTCTTGGGATTGGATTGATAGAGTCAGTATCTTGCATATACGAGAAGTACTATTCGATGTAGATTTGAGACAAGAGTTAATCACCAGTTTAGATAGTGATTCTAATCATAATAAAAAAGTGGTAGAGAAAGCCGCTTACTAAATACGATAGATTCAGAAAGAAAAACAAGCTAGCAAAGGATGAGGCACCTTGACTGAAATGTTACTAAAGTATTTTCGTAAAAGGCAAAAAGAAGTGGAAACGGAAAAAGTGTATGATACGCAATGTCCATTTTGTAGTATGCAATGTAATATGCAGCTCATTGAACAAACAACTGTTACAAGGAAAAAATATCAAACAGTTGGGAAAGATAACCCTACATCTGAGGGCCGGTTATGTATTAAAGGATTAAACGCCCATCAACATGCTGTTCACTCTGATCGGCTTAAACACCCGTTGTTAAAAGTAAACGGTGAATTTAAGAAAATTTCTTGGGATGATGCAATGGCAGTAATTAAAGAAAGATTCACTAGTATTCAAACAGATCACGGCAAAAATGCCTTATCCGTTTATGGAAGTGCATCGATCACGAACGAAGAAGCTTATTTATTAGGAAAGTTTGCTAGAGTTGCTTTAGAAACGAGATATGTAGATTATAACGGACGTTTGTGTATGTCAGCATCAGCATCAGCGGCTGCAAAGTCATTTGGAATGGACCGAGGTTTTACAAATACAATCCAAGAAATTCCACACTCAAGGTGTATTATTTTGGCAGGGACGAATATTGCAGAATGTCAACCGACAATCATGCCATACTTTGAACGAGCTAAGGAAAATGGGGCATTTATTGTTGCGATTGATCCTCGTGAAACACCAACTACCCAAATGGCTGATTTACACTTAAAAGTAAAACCAGGGAAAGATGCAGTACTAGCCAATGGATTGTTAAAAGTCATTATTGATGAAAACTTAATAGATGAGAAATTTATAAAAAAGCGAGTAAATGGTTTTGATGAAGTAAGAGATCATGTTGCAAGTTTGGATTTATCTGAAATAGCTGAGCTTTCAGGAGTGCCAATAAATAATATTATAAAGGCGGCGACTGTTTTTGGTAAAGAAGAGTCGGGTATGATTTTTACCGCTAGAGGAGTAGAACAACAAACTGATGGTTCCATTGCGGTACGTAATTTTTTGAATATTCTTTTAGCTACTGGAAAAATAGGTAAGGAAAACTCAGGTTTTGGTGCTGTAACAGGACAAGGGAATGGGCAAGGAGCTAGGGAACACGGTCAAAAAACAGATCAGTTACCTGGTTATCGGTCGATTGAAAATGAACAGCATCGAAAGGAGATTTCTGATTTTTGGGGAATTAATGAAAAAGATCTTCCTCGAAAAGGGGTTTCAGCCTTTGAAATGATTGAAAAAATCGATGAAGGAGAAATCAAAGGAATGTTCTTAATGTGTTCGAACCCTGTTGTCTCGAACCCTAGTGCAACATTTGTAAAAGAAGCGATAAAGAAACTAGATTTTTTCGTTGCTTGTGATCTATTTATTTCCGAAACCGCTGAATTAGCAGATTTAATTTTACCGGCTACATCTTATTTAGAAACGCCTGGTACAATGACAAACGTTGAGGGGCGTGTAACCTTACGAGAAGCGAGCTTTCCAATTCGTGGAGAAGCAAAGCATGATTGGCAAATTATATGTGAAGTTGCTCAAGCTCTTAGTAAAGGGGAACACTTTTCATTTTCATCGCCAGAAGAAATATTTACTGAGCTCGCTATGGCAACTAAAGGTGGAATTGCTGACTACTCGGGTATTACGTACGATCGTTTAAGAGCAGAGAAAGGGATTTTATGGCCTTGTCCTGATGAAGACCATCCAGGAACAAAACGATTATTTGAAGATGGATTTGCTCATGCAGATAAAAAAGCAGAGATGGTTGTCGTTTCTAACACACCTGAAGTTGCTAAAGACAATCCAACAGAAAATTTTCCTCTCTACTTAACTACCGGAAGAGTGATGTCTCATTATTTAACAGGAGTGCAAACAAGGAAAAGCTCCACACTAGCTGCACGAGAATTCGAGTCTTATATGGAAATTCATCCAGCGACGGCAGAGAAATATCATATTAAAGATAATACAATGGTAGAAATAGAATCAGAAAGAGGGCGTATCGTTGTACGAAGTAAATGGTCTGACACGATTCGAAAGGACACAGTTTTTGTTCCGTTTCACTGGGCTGATACACAAAATGTTAATCAATTAGTATCTAAAAAACTTGACCCAACTTGTAGGATGCCGGGGTTTAAGGTGAGTGCTGTGAGGATCAGTCCGATTGCTAATTAAATAGCGTATTGACTGTCACACAGATATCCATTTTGGAGTCTGTGTGGCTTTTTAACGGAAATTTGTTTATCGTTCTTTAACACAGATTGGAATAATTCTAGTATCAGCATAGAACTCGTATTTTTGTGCAAAGAGCCATGGAATATCAGCATAAACGCACCAAATTTGTGCAAAGCGCATCCGAGTATCAGCATAAACACACCGAATTAGTGCATAGAACGCCAAATTACTAGTATTGGATAATTATTAATAAATGTTGAAGATATAAGAAGGTATTGTCCATTTCTAATAGAATATATATAGTATGAGATATCTACGCCATCAATAAGTGTAAAAATCTCATAGGCTTACGCTAATTTGAAAGCGCGCCAAATAAATTTTGGAGGAGTTTTTAATATGACATTTACTTTGCAACTAGGAGATCAAGCACCTCAATTTTCATTAGGTGCTACGGATGGAAAAACGTATAATCTAGATGATTTTGCTGATGCCAAAGCATTAGTAGTGTTCTTTACTTGTAATCACTGTCCTTTCGTTGTTGGTTCAGATGAAGTTACAAGAGAAACTGCAGACAAATTTAAGGAACAAGGAGTTGAGTTTGTAGCGATTAATTCAAATAGTGTTAACACAAAGCCTGATGATTCCTTTGATCACATGGTTCAACGTATAGACGAGCAAAAGTTTCCTTGGAAGTATTTACATGATGAAACTCAAGAAGTAGCCAAAGCATATGGTGGATTAAGAACGCCACACTTTTTTGTCTTTGATCAAAATCGAAAGCTAGTTTATACAGGTAGAGGTGTTGATCAACCTAGAGATACTAGTAAAATGACTGTGAACGATTTAGAAAGCGCTTTAAAAGAACATTTATCAGGAAAAACAGTTACAAGACCGGTGACAAATCCGATTGGATGTAATGTAAAGTGGGATGGAAAAGACGAACACTGGATGCCTGCTGAAGCTTGTGATTTAGTCTAAATAATTTATGTGACTTTGTGTGTATGTATCGAAAGTGTGAAAATTTTAATAAGAGTGACTATTAGCGACAAGAATTATTCCTTGTCGCTTTGTTTGTGCTCAATTTAATGGCAAGCTTGAAAACGCTGAAATTTATTTGATCAAGTAAAGATGAAAATAGCTTTCACTCTAGCGTTTTTGTTGGAATGGACCAGCTCAAGAGAATTCGGGTCGGGAATTTTTGATAATTTGTTGCGCAAAATATGACCAGTGTGTTACTGTATATATAGATATAAACAGTTGGATAATAACAACATCAAGATGATAAATAGAGGGAGGTAAGAAAATGAATTGGAGTCATTGTAAAAAGTTGATTTTATTTGAAATGAGGCATACTCCTGTATATTACTATTTGATGAATATGGTTATCGCTATTATAGTCGGGTGGCTACTTTCAAATGTCTTACCTGATTTTCTAGTAGAAGAGAAAACGGCCATGATCGTTGATTTTTTATTTATTATTGGCTTAAGTGTTAATATCTATTTGCTTCGTCCCTATTCTTTTTTCATTCGAAAAATAAAGAGTCAATTTTACGTCGCGCCAATACAGATTCTTATCAGACAAATGCCGATATCACAATTGACCAATATCGTTTCGAGGTTTATTAGCAGCTGCATTTTAGGGTTATTTTCAAGCATGATATTCCTTTCATCTTTTTACTTCTTTATGTCTGCTAATGAAATTGAATTATTGTTTCCAAATTATTTCTCATTCTCATTGATTTGGATTCTACTCGTGGTTGGAAATGCTGGTCTAGTTGCAGCAAGCGAACCTGGAGACCATATGACGAATCTTTATATGAGCATATGGTGGATAGTCTTGCTAATTGTTGGAATCGGAACCTTACTGATTGTTAGATTCACGACAGGTAATTTTGTATTTGAATGGGTAGTTATCGGAGCCCGGGAGATGCCGATCCTGCTACCAGTTATGATCATTCCAGTCGCTGGTCTATGTAATCTACTGTGGGTAAATTACATGAAAAAGTATCTAGACAAAACTGATTATCACATCTAGGAAGGAGGGGAATTGTATGGAGATCAAAAAGGTCAACTCATTTGAAATAAAACATACACCTCTTTTGAGTTATTTCCTACTTACTTTATTCAATATTAGAAGTTTTCAGTTCAGGTTGTGGAAAATGCCCGCTAGTACGAAAAGAGTGGATTATCATGTCTAGTTTGCTACCGATAAAAATCAACGAGAACAGTCGGACTCCAATCTATGATCAAGTTGAATCGCAGATAAAAACACTCATTGTCAGTGGTGAGTTATCTGCTGGGACAGCTCTTCCATCGATTCGTAAACTTGCCATATCACTATCTTGTAGCGTAATTACAACGAGACGTTCTTATCAAAACTTAGAGCAAAAAGGGTATATCAAAACTCAGCAAGGAAAAGGAACATTTGTTGCTGAAATCAACACAAGGGACCAAGATTCTGAAAAGCAGGAGACAGTCAAGAAAGCGTTAATAGAAGCAGCTCGAGTAGGTAAGGATTATCACTATTCTGATGATGCCCTTTTAAATTGGTTCGAAAGAATATTGAGGGAGGGAAAACAGTGACGATTAATTTCATAAAAGTGGAGAAAAAGATAGATAAACAGTTTCAGCTTGGCCCACTAAATTTTATGATTAAACCAGGTACAGTTACGGCTTTAATCGGAAACAATGGTGCTGGCAAAAGTACGTTGATTCGACTGCTTACAGGGATGGTTCACCTTGACAGCGGTGAAATAAACCGCTTTGATAACTTACACGTAAACGGAAAGTGGAGAGAAGAAATAGGATATGTACCACAAACGAGTATAGGTTATGAAAGATTTACGTTAAAACAGTTGGCTGAACTTCATGACATTGGCTTTGAAGGTTGGGAAGAAGAAACGTTTTCAAGGTTAATCACTAGATTTACCTTACCTTTATCAAAGACATTTGACTCACTATCTGTAGGAATGCAAAAACAAGCACTTATCATATTAGCACTTTCTCGCAAAACAAAACTACTCGTTATGGATGAACCACTTTCAGGTGTAGATATCGAGAGCCAAGAAAAAATGAGAGAAGAGTGGGTCGCATACTTAGAGAATGACCCTGAAAGATCGATTCTTTTTGCGACACATGTTCCTGAAGAAGTGAAGGAATTTGCTGATTATATCGTTTGTATGAAATCTGGAGATGTTACTGGAAGTTATGAAAAAGATCATTTGCAACAAAACTATGGTCGTATATGGCTAAAAGATCCAGGAGAAATACGAAACCTTATGGGGGTGATAGACGTAAAGTACAATGGAAATACTTGTGAAATTATTAGTCAAGATATGAAAGGGACAGAAGAAGCGATAAAAAGGGAAAACTACGAGATTGTGATGCAACATCGTCTTGAGTTTGCCGAAATTCTGCGTTTACTTTTGCAACAGCAGGGAGGAGAAAGTAAAAATGACATTAGTAATAAATAATCTTAAAAAGAAATTTGATAAGCATCAGGCGGTTGATGGTATATCATTAACAGTTGAAAAAGGAGAGATGTTTGGGATGCTAGGTGCCAATGGTGCCGGTAAAACTACATCTTTCAGAATGACGCTTGGGCTAATTGATCCTACGGAAGGATCAGTTACTTGGGGAGGAGAGCGGCTTACATACAAGCGGACTCATTTAGTTGGATATTTACCTGAGGAGAGAGGATTATTTCCTAAACTCACGGTAAAGGAACAGCTTATTTATCTTATGCGTTTAAAAGGAATGAAAAAACCAGATATTATTCGAGAACTTAGACACTGGCTTGAACGTTTCCAGGTTCCACAAAATGAGAATAAAAAAATTGAAGAGTTATCCAAAGGTAACCAACAAAAAATTCAATTTATGGCTGCGGTAATTCACAAACCAGAATTGCTTATACTCGATGAACCATTCAGTGGATTAGATCCAGTGAATACAGATATGCTAAAAGATGCCGTGCTAGATCTTCAGAAAGCTGGTACCACAATCGTTTTTTCTAGTCACCAAATGAGAAATGTCGAAGAACTCTGTGAAGATCTTATTATGCTAAAACAAGGAAAAGCAGTTCTTCAAGGAAATCTGCGAGACATAAAGCGTTCATACGGCATAAAAAGTGTCAGTGTTAAAGCTGATTATGATCTTGATTTTATAAGCAGTATCAAAGGAGTCGTTAAATTAGATAAAAGTAATGACGGAGCTCAGATTGCCGTACAAAGTGAAGAAGTTGCGGGAGAAATTTTCAAGCAAGTATCAGCTAAAGGATTTGTGCGAAAATTCGAAGTCGAAGAACCTTCGTTACACGAAATTTTTATAGACAAAGCAGGTGATACAGATGAATAATTTTTGGGTGACACTATCACATACAACAGGCAGAAAGTTGAAATCAAAATCTTTTGTGATAACGATGGCGATTATGTCAATCTTGATTATTGGGCTATTTAACTTAAATCATATATTAGAGAATTTTTCTAGTGATGATGAGGAGGAAGACATCACTAGTATTGCCGTTGTTGATGAGTCAAATATGCAAGGTGCATTCGCAGACATGTTGTCTTCATTTGAAGATGGATCTTTCCGTTACATGCATTATACCGAAGGAAGCGAAGGTGATGCGGTTGCAGAAATCGAAGATAATGACTACGAATATGTTCTTGCTATTCATGGCGATGGTGCAAATTTAAACGCAGAATTTTATAGTGAAGGAACAGACTTCACTGTAGCTCAAGAAGTGAATCAAGATGTTCAGAGAGTGAAAGAAACAGTCGTTACTACAGAGTTAGATTTGAACGAAGAGGAATTAGCGATGATTTTCACACCGGTTTCTTTCAGTGAAAGTCCGTTGAGTGAAAATGGCGAAGTACAAACGCAAGAGTCACATATGCAAGCATATTGGATGGTATATGGCATGGTCTTTATCATTTATCTAGTAGTGATTATGTTTGGTACTATGATTGCAACAGAAGTGGCGACAGAAAAATCTTCTAGAGTGATGGAATTGATAGTTTCGAGTGTCAATCCGGTGACACAAATGCTTGGAAAAATATTAGGCATTGGTTTGGCAGGTTTAGTTAACTTAGGAATATTAGTCGTTGCTGTTTTAATTGGTTCGTATATGAGTGGCGAAGATTTTCTTCATACGATCTTCACGGAATATATCGATTACTCATTAATCATTTATGCGTTAGTGTTGATCATATTAGGTTACTTTGTTTATGGTGGAATCGCGGCTATGCTCGGTGCACTTGTTAGTCGTGCTGAAGAAGTAAATCAAGCAATTCAACCACTAATTTTTATTGCGATGATTGCATTCTTCATCTCTATATTTGGTTTAAATGCACCAGATTTGATGATTATTCAAGTATTATCCTATATCCCATTTTTCACACCACAGCTTTTATTCCTACGTATAGGAATGAGCACTGTACCAGTATGGGAAATTGTATTGATCATGGGAATTCTTGTAACGAGTGCGGTGTTAATAAATGTTCTGGCAGCGAGAATATACAAAGGTGGGGTTCTTATGTATGGGAAGTTTTCGTTTAAGAATGGCCTCAAGCAAGCCTTTAAATTATCGAAAAAGGAAAACTAATATTTAATAGTATTTTATTGTTGTATTAGCCGCAGGTAGCTTATTAAAAAGCTATCTGTGGTTTTTTGGTGAAAGGTAATAGTTCTATTATAGTGTTTTTGAATCGTTTTCATAAAAAAATAAAAATAAATAGAATTATATGTAAATAAACTATGATATAATACTATAAATATAGAGATGTTAGACTCTAATATTCACAGTTGTAAATAATATGGGATGGGTGTGGTGGTCAGTACTATGGAGAAAAGTCTGAATGTATCGTTACTAATTAACGAATTAAAGCAAGATAATGATAAAATGCAAGGTGTCATGAAGAAAATAAAAGATATATCTAGAAAATCAGATATTCTTGCATTGAATTCTGGTATTGAGGCTGCTAGAGCTGGAGAAGCAGGGCGTGGTTTTGCAGTTGTAGCTACTGAAATTAAAAAATTTGCTGAACAAAGCTTCCATGCTAGTAATGAAAGTGAAGCAATTATAAAAGATATTCAAGCGAAAGCAAATGAAATAATTGCTGTAAGAACTGTAGATATAGCTTTTGACACGATTGATAAGATCGACCGGAATCTATTTGAAAGGAATTGTGATGTCCAAGCATGGGCTACTTTCGATGCTGTGAAAAATAGTCTATCAGAGCCAAGCTCAATTAGTAAAAAAATTGCTAATGCATTTTTGAGAAACATTTATAGTATTTATGAAGTATACTATGACTTATTCGTTGTAGATATTACAGGAGAAATTATTGTTGCTTCTCAGAATGAAAATCAAGTTGGGGAAGATATGTCTGATCGAGAATGGTTTAAAGAAACAGTTCGAACGAATGACGTTCACGTAACTGACATGTATTACTCTACTATTGTTGGTGGCTTTACGATGGGTTATTCTAGTCCTGTACATAATGAAAACGGAGAAATTATTGGAGTCTTAAGCACACGGTTCAACTGGGATTTTATTTACGATATTATTGAGCGTGTTCAACTCGCTGATGAAAGTGATCTTTATGTGATAAATTCAGAGGGATACGTGATTGCATCAAGAGACCGATCTGGGATATTAAAGGATAAACTGACACATTTAACAGCTGTCAATAATGTCCTCTCTGGAAAAGAAACTCGTGGTTATTCTATTGAAAATAACCATATTAATGCTTATTGTTTAACGAATGGATACAATGCTTATAAGGGCAAAGGATGGTCGGTGATTGTCGTAGAACCGATTGGATGATAATAAAGAAGAGTCAGTCCAAAATGTGGATTGGCTCTTCAGTATTTAGTCCATCAATGTTACTGGACATCCCATTTATTTTTTTATGCAAAAGTTCAAGGATTTCTCGATCACTCATAAATTTTTCTCCTTTCAGTCAAATTTATCAATAGAGTGACGAAATCATCTTAAAAATCGGTTAATCAATCTACTATGGAATAAGAGTCAGCTAGCTATTAAAAACATCTAGGGATGTACGTATCGAATTTTGTCACGTTCTATTATAATTGAATGGTAATAAACTTTAAAGCAATTTGAAGAAATTGGAGATTTGTCAGTGACATTTGAAAATTCATCTTGAAATTACGATAAAGGTTTAGGATGGGCGGGGGGACACAAAGTGAACAAATTGTGAAACCTTTGTCATGCTAACACGTATAAATATGATGAAAGGATGATGATCATGCGGAACTGTTTTGGCTTCTTGGTACTAACGACCATGGTGTTTCTTACATTTCCTGGTTCAGCAAGTGCTTTTGAATTAACAATTACAAACGCAAATATTGACGCATATTTGCAACCTGATGGAAACGTGGAAGTAGAAGAGTCATTCACGTATGAGTTCGATGGAGAGTTTAATGGGGTTATACGTAATTTAAACTATCGAGAAGAATCTTCTATTGTTAATCTAGAAGCATATGAAAATGAAGAGTCGTTACAGATAGAAACAGAAGAAGAAATTAGTCATCGTATTCATCGAGCTGGATCTGATGAAACGATCACAATTGATTTACATTATACGATTGAAAATGGTGTTGATGTTTACAATGATTTTGGGGAGTTTTACTGGCCATTTTTTGATAGTAGCAATGAAACCGATTATGAATCGATGACGGTGACTGTTCATCCACCACAGTCTACTGATGAAGTCCAAGCAATTGGTTATTTCAGTGCGGATGGTTCTGAAACGATCTCGGATGACGGAACTGTGATATTTTCCATGGGCTATGTAGAGGGTGGTACAGATGGCGATGTTCGCACGGCATTTGATGCAAATTTATTTCAAGAATCATCCAATTTTGTAGAGGGAACTATTGGAGATGAGATCGTAAGTGAGCAACAAGATAGAGCTGAGCAAGCAGTAATTTATACAGAAAGAAGGGAAATGTTCGCCAATATATTTCGATATGCTATACCAGTGATAGCTCTCATCTTTTTGTTATTAATAGGTCGAGAATGGCAAAGAAATCGTCAGAGAAAGTCTTCTTCTATTTACCAAAACAGTGAAGTCGAAGGAGTCCCTGAACTTATGATTAGCATGCCTGCTACGATAATGAATATGCAGCAAATGGCTACAGCAGATCTGTTAGCTGCATCATTACTAGATCTCATTCGTAAAAAAAAGATAGAAAAAGTTTCAGATGATGCGTTTCGTATCATTAATAGGGAAGATTTGTTAGAGCATGAAAGAATGTTAATATTTTGGCTTTTTGATGAAATTGGTAATGATGAAGTTTTCTGTTTTGCTGATATGAAGACGTTTTTGGAAAAGGAAGAAAACCATGAAAAATTCCAAATCAAGCAGAGTGAATGGGCGAAAGCTGTAAAAGACGAGTTGAAAGCTGAAAAGTTATATGTTGATAAATCGAGGTTCCGATGGGGACTAGGTATTACTGCATTTCTACTCATTCCAGCAACAATTCCACTCTTTATGTATGACTTATATGCTCCGGTTACAGTTATGATTTCCATGATACTATTTGTAATGTTATTTGCTTTGATTTATCAGCCTAGAACGGAAAAAGGTTGGAAAATCACTACAGACTGGCGAGGATTCAAACAAAAATTATCAAATGTAACGATACAAGATTGGAAAAAATTTGATCAAGAGGACCAAATGAAAGCATTCATCTTCGGACTAGGTTCGAATATAAAAAATATTAAAAATATGGGTGAGGATTTATCTAAACAATTATCAGTAGGTAATTCGAAGACACAATCTAACCAATCGTTCGATGTTTCTACATTTATATTAGTAGGACTCGTCTTTAGTGATGGATTTCAAACCTCTACTGTTACAGCTAGCAGCTCATCTGGTTCAAGTGGGACTATTGGCGGCGGCACTGGAGTTGGCGGTGGTGGTGGCGGTTCCGGCGGTTTTTAATATAATTTCTGCATACTCGTCTTCAAAAAAATTCTCAATGACAATAAGGTAACTTGGATTTCCAAGTTACCTTATTGTCATTTTTTTGTGAAGTTATAAATAAAACTAACAATTCCAAATGCAGTTAGTGCACCATATACAAAGCTAGTTTTACTCAATGTTGCTCGTTTGAAAATACTATTCGGTTCATAATGATAGCATTCCTGCTAACTTATATCACGTTAAGTAACTTTTTCTTAAAAATAAGAGGGGATAAATTAAGATTTCACGAATTCATTATAATAAGTAATACTTTTAATGTAGAGGGGGAATATGTGTGAAAGGTTTTCAGTATGAAAGATATGATGGATTAGGTTTAGCCGAATTAATACGTAATAAAGAAGTATCGAATAATGAAATGATCGAACAGGCGATTACAAGAATTGAAGGAATAAATCCGACATTAAATGCGGTAGTTCAAAAGTTTTATGCTAAAGCAATGAAGAGTGTTAATGAAACCGAAACTGGAGCTCCATTCTTTGGGGTACCAATGTTACTAAAAGATATTACACAAGAAGCGGCAGGGCAAAAGATCACTTCAGGTTCTCGTGGTTTGAGAAACTATCGCTCAACTTCTGATGCAACATATACAAAACGATTGAAAGAAGCAGGAATGGTGATGATTGGGCACACGAATGTTCCTGAATTTGCTCTAATGGGTGTAACTGAGCCTTCTTTGTATGGCGCTACAAGGAATCCTTGGGATATTAACGTGACGCCTGGAGGTTCGAGTGGAGGTTCGGCAGCTGCTGTTGCTTCAGGAATGGTTCCAGTAGCAGGAGCAAATGATGGGGGTGGATCGATACGAATACCAGCAGCATACTGTGGATTATTTGGTCTAAAGCCTACGAGAGGTAGGACACCTGTCGGGCCAAATTCTGGCCGAGTTTGGCAAGGAGCTTCTTCAGAACTTGTCATAACAAAATCAGTTAGAGATAGCGCTGCTTGTTTGGACGCACTCTTTGTAGAAGAAAAGACAAATGCTTTTCGCGCTCCTAATTTTGATGGAAGCTACTTAGATGTTATGAATAAACCAATTAATCGATCTTTACGAGTTGCTTTTTCTGTGAATTCTCCGATAGGAACTCCCGTGGATAGACAATGTCAAGAAGGGGTATATCGAGCGGTAAAATGCCTAGAAAAACAAGGTCATCAGATAGAAGAAGTAGATGCACCAATAGATGGTCAACAAATTGCTAAGAGTTACTTAACGTTGTATTTTGGAGAAGTGGCAGCAAATCTTTCTGATATAGGTAGGCATCTTGGTAGAAATGTAACCATGGCTGATGTGGAACCTACTACGTGGCTATTAGGACTCTTAGGAAAAGGGACATCAGCAGAAGAATTTGTCTTGAGATTACGAGAATGGGACAAAGCAGCAATTGCAATGGAGAGATTCCATGAGACGTATGACTTATATATTACGCCAACAACGGCAATGCTACAGGCACAAATTGGTGAACTAGATTTGAAAAAGAAAGAAATAATGTTAATTCAACTTGTTTCAAAACTCCGTGCTGGGAAAAGTTTATTAAAATCAGGAATGTTAGATCAATTGATTGAACAAAGTCTTGGACGTACACCTTTCACGCAATTAGCAAATTTAACAGGGCAACCAGGCATGAGTTTACCAATTCATGAAACAAATGAAGGATTACCAATAGGTGTTCAAATCATGGCTGCTCGAGGGAAGGAAGATTTACTTTTTCAAGTTGCAACTTTATTTGAACAATCAGATTTATGGATCGACGTGCACAAAAATCCTTTTATGAGATTATGAAAGAAGCTAATATTTGACTCCATAAAAATATATCGACATAATATGACTATATTTTCACGAATTTACCTCATTTCACATAAAATATGAAGACTATGTAATTATATACTTTTAAAGGTGATTAGATTAAAATGGTATCGAGGTGATATCGATGGCAGTTGTAACAGTCGATTTTGATGGAACACTGTATCAAGGAAACTCATTCAAAAGCATGTTTCTAGTCGCTAAAAAGGAGTTCACTATAAAAGAGTGGCTTATTGTTGGACAAGGTTTACTGAAGTCTGTCGTACTTCGGATGATTAAGGGAAAAGAAGCATTTAGACATTCCTTTTTCAAATCATTTGCTAAGTCATTTAAAGGAAAAACAGACGAGGAACTAAAAGTTTTTTTCGAAAGACTTGTCCAAGAGGGAATTGCCGAAGTTCATCATAAATTGGTAGATAAAGTCCGGCAGCACCAAGCAGATGGAGATGAAATTGTCTTATTATCTGGAGCGCTCCATCCTTTTTTGTTTGCTTTTAAAAAAGAATTAAATTTAGATGCCCATGTGATAAGTACAGAACTTATTTTTGACGAAGAGGGTCTATGTACTGGAGAAATTGGAACAATTGTCAATGGGCAAGAGAAAGTAAGATTAATTGTAGATTGGTTGAGTCAAAACTCTAGTTCAATTAACCTAGATAAGGCTGATAGTATTTGGGCATATGCGGATAGCGAGAGTGATTTACCGTTGCTTGAGTTTGTAAATCATCCAATCGTTGTTAACCCGGGTGAAGAGATGAGAGAGATTGCTGAGAAAAATCAATGGCCTGTTTTTTGATTTGATACGCCTAATATATTTTGGGGTTGACAAACATTTAAAAATTAGTTAAGATTCAAACAATTTCATACTGTAGAAAATAGGTTGGATAAATCAAGATCAAGAGTCTTATTTATCTATTAAAAGGGAATCTGGTAAAAGCCAGAACGGTCCCGCCACTGTAAGATTGTAGTATTCATCGTTTAACCACTGGATTTGCTTTGAGATCTGGGAAGGTGATGAATATGATTACGATCAAGTCAGGAGACCTGCCTATTTTGACAGCACTGTCGACCTACGGGAAATAGGGAGGTGTTAAATATCATGTGTATCTATCTGAGATAGAGCATCGTTTGGTGACATTTGTAATTAACTGTGTCTTCAGAAGTATTTTTTAAATACTTATCGATCATACATATTACTTGGATATTTTCGCCTTTAATCTTAAGGTGGGAATATCTTTTTTTATGTTTTAAATTACGAGGAGGGTAATTAATGGAATTAAAAACGAGTGTACAAGGATATCCAAGAATCGGTGAAGAGAGAGAATGGAAGAGGACGCTAGAGTCTTATTGGAAGAAGGAGTTTGATCAATCCACTTTTCAAGTAAAAATGAAAGATATCCGTTTAGATCGCTTAAAAAAATTAAAGCAATCGGATCTTGATATTATACCAGTAGGTGATTTTAGTTATTATGATCACATGTTAGATACTGCCACGATGTTTGGACTAATTCCCAATCGATTTAAACACCAAGCAGAAAGTAATTCGCTAGACCTTTACTTTGCGATGGCGAGAGGAAGCAAAAATGCAGAAGCGTGCGAGATGACGAAATGGTATAACACAAATTATCACTATATTGTTCCGGAATTTGAAAACGATTGGGTACCAAAGCTAACAGAGAATAAACCTCTAAACGCTTTTCTAGAAGCAAAAGAGGAACTCAATATAAATGGGAAACCTGTCATCATTGGACCGTATTCCTTTTTATCGCTTTCTAAAGGATATCCAAAAGAAAAATTTTCGTATTACTTAGATATATTGCTAACGTTATATGCTAAAGTTATTGGTCAATTGACGGAGGCGGGAGCGGATTTAATTCAAATCGATGAACCGCATCTTGTAACTTCTTTAACAGATGACGACATTGAAATAGTAAAAGATATTTATGAAAAACTGGCAGATCTTGTTCCGAATTCAAAAATACTACTTCAAACATATTTTGATTCTGTTTCTCATTATGAACAAATAGTCCATTTACCTGTTGCTGGAATTGGATTGGATATGGTTTACGATAAAGAAAAACACGTTCAATATATTAAAGATTTTGGGTTTCCAAACGATAAAATATTATCATTAGGATGCATTGACGGGAAGAATATTTGGAAGACTGATTTAAATAATAGTTTTTCGATTGTAAAAGGTATTCGAGAATATTTACCGAATCATCAACTTCATCTTCAGTCTAGTTGTAGCCTTCTTCACTCACCCGTTTCGTTAGGAAAAGAAAAAGCCCTTAATGATAACTTGGTAAATGGATTAGCTTTTGCTGATGAAAAACTAGAAGAATTAAGATTACTTAAAGGAGCATTAACGGATAAAGATAAAGTGCTTCGAGATTGGGAGGAGCATCAACAGAAGGTCGATCTGTTTAAAGATAAGTACCAACGGTCGAATGATAAAAGAGAGGGGAAAATTGCTCAATCGTACCGATCCTTACCTTTTTCAGAAAGGCATACTATTCAGCAAAAGAAATGGCAATTACCAATACTTCCAACAACAACAATTGGTAGTTTTCCACAAACTCTTGATATGCGTAAAGCGCGAACATCTTATCGAAGGGGTGAGTTAACAGAAGAAACGTATCAGGGTATGGTTGAGGAAAAAATTCAACGCTGGATTACCATTCAGGAATCACTAGGATTAGATGTCTTTGTCCATGGAGAGTTTGAGCGTAATGATATGGTTGAGTATTTCGGTGAGAAGTTGAATGGATTTGCAGTAACAACAAATGGTTGGGTTCAGTCCTACGGTTCTCGTTGTGTAAAACCTCCTGTTATTTATGCAGATGTGACATTTGATAAACCGATGACTGTTAGAGAGAGCGCATATGCTCAATCGCTTACAGATAAACCTGTAAAAGGGATGCTAACTGGCCCAGTAACGATATTAAACTGGTCTTTTGAACGTAACGATATTCCAGCTAAAGCAGTAGCTGATCAAATCGCTGAAGCACTCACATCAGAAATATATCATCTAGAGCAATCAGGTGTGGAAATGATTCAAGTTGACGAACCTGCATTACGAGAAGGCTTGCCTTTAAAGGTAGAAAACCAAGCAGAGTACTTAAAATGGGCTGTTGAATCTTTCCGTTCTGCAACCTATAAAGTGAAGGATACGACTCAAATTCATACTCATATGTGTTACAGTGAATTTCATGAAATGATCGATTCTATCAAAGACATGGACGCCGATGTCATATCAATTGAAACGTCTAAAAGTCATGGGAAATTAATTCGAGTATTTGAAACAAATGTCTATGACAAAGGTATTGGCTTAGGAGTTTATGATATTCATAGTCCTAGAATACCAAAAGTGGAAGAAATGTCGAAAGTAATTGAGGAATCCTTAGGCGTCTTGCCTCCATTCTTATTTTGGGTTAATCCTGATTGTGGGTTGAAGACTAGAACTGAAGATGAAACAGTTTCTGCTTTAAAAAATATGGTTGAGGCAACACATTTGATGAGAGAAAAAGTAAAAAGTAGCGTTAAAATTTAAAAGGATGATCCTGATAGATTGATTGAAAAGTAAAGATGCAAAATAGAAGCCATCACTTTGAATTATAATCAAGTGATGGCTTTTTGTGGTTACTATAGACGTTCGACATAGAGCGTGGAAGGGGAAATAAAAACCTTCTAATACTTCGATAATAAAACCGTTATTTAATAAGTTTTTCTATATCTTTTTCTATTTTACTGGGTGAAGTTTGTGGCGAATAGCGTTTGACTACTTTGCCATTCTGATCAATTAGAAACTTCGTGAAATTCCATTTGATTTCAGATCCAAGGATACCTTTTCCCTCTTGTTTTAAATGGTTGTATAGCGGATGTGCTTCCTTGCCGTTAACGTTAATTTTTTTAAATAATGGAAACGTAACACCGAAGTTTAATTCGCATGTTTCTGTCATATCTTTATCATCGACAGGCTCTTGATTCATAAACTGGTTACTTGGAAAACCAAGGACTTCTACTCCTCGATCCTTATACTTTTGATAAAGAGTTTCTAGTTCTTTAAACTGTGGAGCTAAACCACATTTTGTTGCTGTGTTGACAATGAGAATAATATTGCCTTGATATGTATCTAATGAAATTTCTTCATCGTTCGGTTTTTGAACAGAAAACTCGTAAACTGTTGACATTCCAATTCCTCCTTTATGATAACTTTAGTTTATGTAAAGTAATAGCTATGTGCAAAGTATATGCTTAGAAATTTGGATAGTTTAACAAAATTATTTTAAATATATGCTAAGATTGAGTTCTTGGTTTCACTATTAAAGAGCTAATAGTAGTAAAATCAAGAAACAAACATTATTTTTACATAAGTAATTGAACTTATACCAACGAAGAAGGAGGGAGAATAATTTTATATTCTTACATATTAATGATTTTTGTCGTGATATTTTATGCTGGAAACATCCTTATCGGTAAAGCGATAAATGAGTTACCACCGTTTACGATCGCTTTTTTCAGGTTATTCATTGCATTTCTTATCATATTACCAATTGCCTGGAAAAAAGCTTGGCAAGATAGAGCACTGTTTCTCCAATACAAAAAACCTTTTATATTCATGACTTTGTCAGGTGTCACCTTTTTCAATACATTTATATATGGATCGCTACAATTTACAACGTCGTCAAATGTAGCCGTTTTGGAAACTGTTATACCTGCATTAACCGTTGTTTTAAGTGCTATATTGTTAAAAGAACGATTAATAAAGATTCAATGGTTTGGAGTCTGCCTCTCATTGATTGGAGCTTTATGGGTTGTCATGGATGGGAAGATATTTAATCTAGCCTCAATGATCTGGAATCCGGGTGACTTTATCATGATTGGGGCAATAATATCTTGGTCTATTTATTCGATAATGGTGAAGAAATATATGCACTTATTCCCTTCCTTTGCTGCGCTCCTAGTTATGACTGGCATATCTATTATAGTCTTGTTACCCATTGTTGCTGTCGAATGGTTGCTTGTTGGCGTTCCGACGTTGTTTGAACCAAATTTAATGGTGGGCCTCTTGTATTTGGGCGTATTTCCGTCGTTTATCGCATTGATGTTTTTTAACAGAGCTGTTAGTGTTCTTGGTGCATCAAAGTCTTCTATTTTCTTAAATTTTCTCCCTGTATTTACAATAATAGGAGCATATTTATGGTTAGGTGAGCAGATTACTTCTATGCAAATTACAGGGGCAGTCATCGTTATTGCTGGTGTCATTATGACGACACAAGCTAAACGGAAGTAAATAGGGTGAAACAGATATTTAATAAATTTTCACTAGAAGGGGATGAATTCATTGAGCAAAAACCTTGTACAGGCAAATTGGGTAAATGATCGTTTAAATGAGTTAGTTATTATAGACTGTCGTTTTCATTTGGGAAACCCTGAAAAAGGCTTGTCTGAATACCGTCAGAATCACATTTCAGGTGCGATTTATTTTGATTTAGAGAAAGACCTATCCAGTAACGTGGAAACTCACGGAGGAAGACATCCACTTCCTGACTTAGAAAATTTCACTCAGAAGCTTCGAGAGTCGGGAGTGTCAAACAATAGTATTTTTGTTGTTTACGATGATCAGGCAGGGGCGATGGCATCGAGGGTTTGGTGGATGTTGAAGTATGTAGGACATGATCAGGTATTTGTTTTGAATGGTGGATACAGTAATTGGTTGAAGCAAAGATATCCTACAAGCAGTCAAATACCTGAACCAAGAAAATCCGACTATGAATGTCGAGTGAATAATGATTTACTCGTCTCAATGAGTGAAGTAAAAAGTAAATTAGACGACAACAAAGTGCTGTTAATAGATTCTCGCTCCAAAGAAAGATTCGATGGGGTGGAACCTATTGATGCTATTGGCGGACATATTCCAGGAGCCTTCCAAGAAGATTGGCAAGACCGAACCGATGCTGATGGAAACTGGAAAGATCTAGATAATTTAAAAAGAGACTTAGATATTTATGTAAACGCTGATAAAGAAGTGATTATTTATTGTGGGTCAGGTGTAACAGCTTGCGTGAATATATTAGCTTTAAGTGAGCTTGGCGCCGAACCGAAGTTATATGCAGGAAGCTGGAGCGACTGGATTTCTTATAAAGAAAATCCAATTAATACAATCAAATAGTTTTTGCAGAGTGACGGTAGAATCGTCACTTTGCTTTTTTATTTAATGATTTCATTCTTTTTTTGTTCATTCCAGGAGTGAGATACCCTCCAGGTGATAAAACACCGTTTGTGAGATTTATTTTTTGCAAAAATTCTTCTTCTTCAAAGGCATTATGTATCTCAGAAGCTTTCAGAATGATATTTGCTGCAACTCTAGCATCCTCCAAAGCATGGTGATGATCAAACGTTAAATCTAAGTAATGTGCAATCGTATTTAGTTTATAATTATAAAATTCAGGCCATGTTTTCTTTGCAATACTAACGGTACAATTATATTCCATGGTTGGGTATGGAATAGCATATTGATCCAAGGCATGGCGTAGAACACTTATATCGAAACTAGCATTATGGGCTACGACAAGTTGACCTTGAAAATACCCGACCCAATCAGGCCACAACTCTGCAAATGTTGGTTCATTTTTTACATCGTCCCAACTTATGCCATGCACATGTTGACAAAAAGGGTCAAAATATGGATCTCTTGGTCGTATGAGGGCGTATTTTTCTTCAACAATCTCGTCATTAACTACATGAACGAGACCAATCGCACAAGCACTTCCTCGTTCGCGCGAAGCAGTTTCAAAATCAAGCGATACAAAATTCATGGATGGATTTCCTCCTGATACTTTCTATTCTGTGATTCTACTAGATTAACAGGAGTTGTAAGAGAAGGGAAGAGGGAGTTATACAATTAAGATAGTATAATGAGATTGGTAGAGGATTAAGGATTAAAAAAAGCATGCAATTAGAAGGATTTTAAACTTAAACGGTCTTGGGTACTACAAACTAATAAATGTTGTTTTAAGCTAGTTTGATTATGTTTCTTGAGATGTCGTGTTAAAATATAATCAATATACGAAATGAGGTGTCTTTTTGACAAAAATCAAATTAGGTACGAGTAATTTACAAACTGGAAAAATTTCATTAGGTTGTATGCGAATGGACAAACTTTCTAAAAATGAAGCTGCTAAAGTGATTCATTCTTCGATGGAAGCTGGAATTGATTTATTTGATCACGCTGATATTTATGGAGGAGGAGAATCGGAAAGAGTTTTTGCTGGCGCGGTTGATTTGAAGTCAGGAGTTCGAGATAAAATGGTTATCCAGTCAAAATGTGGAATAAGAAAAGGTTCGTTCGATTTCTCAAAAGAACACATTTTGACTTCTGTTGAAGGTAGTTTGAATCGATTAAACACAGATTACATTGACATTTTATTATTGCATCGTCCAGACTCACTCATGGAGCCTGAAGAAATTGCTGAAGCATTTACGAAATTGAAACAATCAGGAAAAGTTCGCCACTTTGGTGTTAGTAACCAAAATCCAATGCAAGTTGAACTGTTAAAAAAATACATAAAAGAAGATTTGATCATTAATCAGCTTCAATTCAGCCTTCTACATACACCGATGATCGATGCCGGATTCAATGTTAATATGAAAAACGATTCATCTATCGTTCATGACAGTAATATTCTTGAATATAGTAGGTTAAATGACATGACGATCCAAGCTTGGTCACCATTTCAGCACGGTATGATTGAAGGTGCCTTTGTCGGGAATAAAGATTTTCCTGAAGTAAATAAAAAACTTCAGGAAATTGCTGCTGAAAAAGGTGTGACTGATTCAGCTATTGCAATTGCATGGATTTTGCGACATCCTGCTACTATTCAACCGGTAATAGGTTCAATGAATCCAACCCGCATTCAAGATATATCTAAAGCTGTAGACGTCAAATTAACTAGACAAGAGTGGTACGAACTATATTTGGCTGCAGGGAATAAATTGCCATAAATCTTGTATAAATAATCTGTAATCATTTGTTTTTTGATTAAATGTTTTGTGTTTTGTTTTCGATGAATGGAATGGGTAAATTCCCTTTCCATTTATTTTTATTAATGATATTTAAGGTTATTGGCCAGTTTTATTTTACATTTTAAATAACACTTTTGAATTTTGATAAAAAAATATAGGTATTTTGTAATTTATTTGTATAATTGTAAAGGAATTAAAATTTTTGTGGCGAATAAGTGTTAAAGGAGGTTCATGGAGGGGGGATTAGTGAATTAAGAAAGTTTTAATTACTGGAAAAACTCTGGGGTCTGCAAAGGCAATAATAATAATTTATTAATGAAGATAATAGCTTACTTAAATCATTCTGGAAAGAAATTTTAATTAATCATAACTGTTTATGGGATTTAAGTAATGGAATTAATAATAATCATCGTAAATTTATTTAGTGAGGTTCTTAATAACCAAACTTTCGCACTGTTTTCACCAAAAGAGAACATGCATTCTGTTAATTAGGTATAAATATGTTATAATGATAATTAAAGATAATGTTCTATTAAATAGCGAATTTATGTTCAATAGGTTTCAATCTAACACAAAATAAATAAGGGAGCTATGAAAAACTATTTGTACTTGGGCACTTGAATAGTTTGGAGCAGGTAGTGCAACCGACCTTAGCAGGGGGGTTGTATGATGTCTTCTACGATTAATACTTTGCAGGATAATCAGCTGATAGAAATTTATCACAGTGCTAAGGAACTTGAGCTCGATTTAGACTTCATTAAAATATTAGAAGCAGAATTGGATAAGAGGGGCATTAGTAAAGAAAGATATTCTTTTTCTTGATTCTTTTACAAAAGAGGCGATCTCACTGTTAATAGTGAATTGCCTTTTTTGCATCAGAAAAATAAAAACATAAGATTTGATGTTGTTAATTTTTCAAGTAAGTAAAGCTTAATTAGGAGTAAAGAAGCAGTTGATATTTTTTAATCAAATAACAAAAATAAGGGAAAAAATCAGTAAACTTGAGTTTTTCAGCAAAACTTGAGATAATGTCTGATGGCATGAAGATATCGATGTAAATGACACTAATAATACATTTTATTGATCAAGATTTGAAATGAGGGTACAAGAATGAAGACAGAATCAATTTACGGGTTAACGTTTGACCAATTAAAAACATGGTTTGAAGAGCGTGGGCATAAACCTTTCCGAGCGACTCAAGTATGGGACTGGCTATATGTTAAAAGGGTGAAAACTTTCGCTGAAATGACAAATTTAAAAAAAGACTGTATTAAACTGTTAGAAGATCATTTTGAAATGAAAACATTGGAATTACACTCTAAACAAGTATCAAGTGATGGAACGGAAAAGTTTCTATTTAAGTTAAGTGATGGAAATTTAATTGAAACGGTATTAATGAGATTTGCCTATGGAAATTCCGTTTGTGTAACGACACAAGTAGGTTGTAATATTGGCTGTAGTTTTTGTGCAAGTGGATTACTTTCTAAGGATCGTGATTTAACGAGTGGAGAAATTGTCCAGCAGGTAATGAATGTACAGCATAGCATGGATGAAACGGACAAAGACGAACGAGTTAGTCATATTGTTGTCATGGGTATTGGAGAGCCGTTTGATAATTATACACACATGATGAACTTCTTCCGAGTTATTAACAGTGATAGAGGATTAGCGATAGGAGCGAGACATATTACCGTTTCAACGAGTGGTATTATTAAGAAAATATATCAATTTGCTGATGAGAAGCTTCAAGTTAACTTGGCCGTTTCACTTCACGCTCCAAACAATGAACTCCGTACCCGCATAATGAAGGTAAATAAAGCACAGCCCATCGAAAAATTAATGGAAGCTGTTGATTATTACCTAGAAAACACAAACCGAAGAATCACTTTTGAATATATTCTGCTTGATGGTGTTAATGATAATCCAGAGCATGCTAGAGAGCTGGTAGAATTAGTCAAGGACAAAAAGAAGCTGACTTATATTAATCTTATCCCATATAACCCTGTGGATGAGTATATTCAGTACAAGCAAAGTAAAAAAGGATCCATTCTGACATTTTTTGATATTCTCATGAAAAATGGTGTTCAATGTGGCGTGCGTCATGAACAAGGGTCTGACATCGATGCTGCCTGTGGTCAGTTAAGGAGTAAACAAATGCAAAAGGATAAAGCAAAAGCGAAATCTAACGTTTAAATCCGTTCACTTAAGACCTCGCAGTTCTTGCGAGGTCTTATTTCTAATACTTAATAACCTGTAATAATTGCAAAAAAGATTACGAGAAATGGCAGAGCTACTGTGATTGCGCCTCCAATAAAGCCCAGTACAGCGATTAGTTTCCCGTGTTGTTTTGTTGTTTTTATTTCAAATAATGCGATAATACCAAATAAAACGCTAAAAAAACCGAGAAACATACCTACTGGTAGTATTAAAAAAAAGAATATTACTGAAAGAGCTCCAGTAACACCGGAAATAATTGCTTTAACATTGTAGTTGTATTGAGAGGCATTCTTTTCCTGAAAGTTATCTTGGTTTTGATTTTCCATTAAAACTCCTCATTTCTTTATATTATATCGTTCTATTTTACATGGAAACTTATTAGGTAACAATTGTTATTAAAATAGAAGCTGAAAGATTTAATATTTTATATTATTTCACGACACTGTCATCTCGCTCATTATATGATAAGATATTTGAGAAGAATGGCGGCCGGTGTGTTGAATGGGAGGGGAAAACGATTACAGATGATCAGCATGAATATAATAATAGAAATGATAAACCCGAAAAGAAAACTTTAGTAGAAAAAGAAGAAGATTTATTTTTTGATGGTGAAAGATATTACACAAAAGAAGAATTTTTTAATCCAGAGGGAGAATCCGAAGAGAGAGTATCACAACCAAAGATAAAAAGAAAAGGAATGAAAATTTTCATAGCTTCGTTACTGATTGTTGCGTTACTAAGCAACGTATTTGCGATATGGCCAAAGCTCTTTAACCTCCCTGCTATAGACTTCATTGCTACATCGCAGGAATTGTCTAATAATGAAGACGTTCAACTCTACAAAGAATCCATTGTGGTTGTGAGAGCAGGTAATAGCAAAGGAACTGGCTTTTACATTTCAGAAGATGGACATATTATGACGAATGAACATGTTGTAAGTAATGACCCACAACCTGTAGTGACATTTGAAGATGGTGAAAGTTTTCTTACGAATGTCGTAGAAAAAAATGAAGAGTCGGATATTGCAATTCTTAAGATTGACCCCGGCGATTATTCTCCACCAGTATTAGAGTTTGAAGAAAATTGGGAAGTAGGTTCACCAGTTTATGTTATTGGTAATCCACTTTTCTTTAATTATATTGCAAACGAAGGTAATCTAATTGGCACAACTACATTCCAAAGCAGAGCCCAGCCTGTTATTATGCTCGATGCACCTATCTATCAAGGTAGTAGTGGAAGTCCCGTTATTAATGATCAAGGATATGTCGTTGGAGTCGTTTATGCTACAACAAGAGTGGAACATGAGGGTTCAAGGACAAAAGTAGGACTTGCTATTCCTCTCGAAGATTTAGTTGAATTCATGGACTATACAGACTAGCAAAATACAAGAAATCCAATCGAAACTCGGTGAACTAACATAACATATACTGTAAGTTATTATGATAAAGGCGGGTGATTCAATGTCTTTTATTCTTATTGTTGTCATGTTTGTTTTGTTAATCATCGTCGGGATTTCATATATGAAGTAACTTGGATCACAATTTAAACGAAAAAAAGTAGTTAATCATGTGACTGCTTTTTTTTGTTTTATTTAATAATTTTAATGATTTTCTTCGATGAATAGATAAAAAGCTGAAAGCGTTCTATAAAAAAGCTAGATTTTTTTTAAAATACTGTGTAACATAGAATATATGTTGGATGTCAGACATCAAATATATTTGGGGGACTTTAAAATGAAAAAAATTGGCGTATTAACAAGTGGAGGAGATTCTCCAGGTATGAATGCCGCAATACGTGCTGTTGTGCGTTCCGCTATTTATCATAATATTGAAGTGATGGGAGTCAATCGAGGGTTTCAAGGTTTAATTGATGGTGACATGACTCAGATGGAAGCGTCTTCTGTTGGAGATATTATTCATAAAGGTGGAACGATGTTGAAATCGTCTCGTTGTGAAGAGTTCAAAACTTTAGAAGGTAGAAAAATAGCGATGAAGAAATTACAGGAAAATAACATTGATGGACTTGTAGTTATTGGTGGAGATGGCTCATTTCAAGGTGCGAGGGAACTAAGCAATATGGGGATTAAGACGATTGGGATCCCTGGTACGATTGATAACGATTTAGCTTATACAGATTATACAATTGGATTTGATACTGCTGTTAATACAGTTTTGGAAGCGATCTCTAAAATTCGCGATACATCAACCTCTCACGAAAAGGCAACAATTATTGAAGTGATGGGGAGAAATTGCGGGGATCTCGCTCTTCATGCTGGAATAGCTGGTGGAGCGGAAATAATTATAACTCCTGAAAGACCAGTTGACATGGATGAAATAATTAAAAAATTGAACGATGGAAAAAAACGCGGGAAACTTCATCACATTATTTTACTCGCAGAAGGATCAGGCAGTGCTTCAAATTTAAAGAACCAATTAGCAAACGAAGCAGGGGTAGATGCAAGGAAAACAACGTTAGGTTTTATTCAGCGAGGTGGCGATCCATCATCATTCGATAGAATTTTGGGTAGTAAAATGGGGGTGAAATCAGTTGAACTGCTCATTGAAGGAGAAACGAATAAAGTGATAGGAATAAAAGATAATCATTTATTTTATATGAATATTACAGAATCTTTAGAAGTGAACAAAGAATTCGACAATGATTTGTTTCGTTTAACTGAGATACTTTCGATTTAATGACTAAAAAATTACACAGGCCATTGCCCTTCAAGTTGAGACACAAATTGGTAAATCCATAAGTCCAGGGGCAATTCTTACATATGCGAAGTAACAAAAAATAAAGCATGATTTTTATCATCATGCTTTAGTAGTTTTTTAGTAACAAAATTCACCTATAACAGTCTACCCATCCATATCGAATAGTTTTAACTGTAGCATCCGTTCGATCAGATGCTTTCATTTTCTTAAGTAGAGCACTAATGATTGTTGAAACGGTAGATCTGGCAAAATGCATTTTTTCAGCTATTTCTGAATTACTATGCCCATCTAAAAGCAGCTGTAGAACTTGATGATCTCGATCGGATAAATCAATTGAAATTTTATTTTTATTTAATATAAATTGTTTAATAGGTGTAGAGAATGACTTTTTGTGTATCAAATCTTTACTTAATTTTTTGTGCAACCCATGTTCTAAGATTACATCATGTTGTGCTAATCCGTCCATAACAAAGTCAAAATTATCTGTTAGAAAAGGTATCGTTACAATTCCATTAACGGGTAAAAGTAAAAATTTCAATAAGTCTGTGTGGAGTGGGCCATCAACGATGAGAAGATTTATAGACTGTTCATCGCCACATTTGGTCTGTTCTGCAAGAAATTGTTTTGTTTGATCGTCATAACCTTGTATACTATAAAAAGTCAAATTTCTTAAATCATTTTTAGCGGGAACTTTAGTTTTGGACTCGTAGATTTCAATAAGGTCGCTCATTTCTTTCTTAACCGAATCTGAAATTAAGTTCATTGGATCGTTAAATACAAGAGAATTTCGATCTTCTTCTAGGACCTTTACATTCATTTGTAACATGAGTGAACCTCCTTGTGTATAGTTTTTTCACTATAGTGAACTATACAAAGTCAGCAAACTGCCTCAATAAAGGAGCGAAAAAAAACACCCCTGTAACAGGATGTTCTCCTGAAACGGCAACTGGCTGGCGTAGCATTGCTTTAGCCCCTATAGTTTTGCGTCACTGTGTTTCCACAGTTTTGCCACTTACGTTTCAATTGTCAATTTAGTGCAAATACGATACCTAAGAACTACTACTATTAAATTTTACAACAATTATCTACAAATTTCAACAGAATTCTTATTTTATTGTAAAAGAGAGGGAATTTCCTATACGTTATGTTACTTTTAATACCCCTTAGTCAATAAAATAAACAAATTTTTATCAATAATACAGGACTTTTAAAGATAATCAACTTTCATATAAAAAAGACCACTGATTAATAGTAATCAGTGGTCTTTTTAGTATTACTTTGAATTCAATCTTTTTTTCTTCAATATAAAATGAATGAGCATAAATGCTAAATAAAGTAATATAGCAAAAATAATCCAATTTGAATATTCAATAGAAGCGTTGAAACCTGTTACTATAAGCATTGAAGCTAGCAATGCAGTTATAATAGTTCCATACTTTGGAATTGGCACTTCTTTTAAACTAGGGATTTTCAATTTACTGACCATCAAAACACATAACAATGTATAAATGACAGAAATAGCTGCTTGGGGAACGATAAAATTAAAGATTGTTAATAGTGCAATAATACCACCTGCTGCAGTTATTGGCACTCCTGTAAAAAAACCTTTTGAAGATGTTGTTTCTTCATCTATATTGAATCTTGCAAGCCTAATCGCACCGAAAAAAGGGAACATACCCGCAATCATAAGACCTATCATTCCCATATTGGAAAAGGTAGTACCAAACATTAAAATAGCAGGAGCTATTCCGAAAGTAACAATATCCGCTAAAGAGTCTAATTCTTTACCAAAAGCGGTTTCTACATCAAGTTTTCTTGCCATCCAACCATCCATACTATCTAACATCATTCCGATTAAGATGAAAATCGCTGCGTTTTGGAAATCACTCATGAATGCTGATCCAATAGATAAAAAACCGAAAATTAAATTTGACATCGTTATGCCATTAGGTATGTTTCTTCTTAACAAATGATCACGTCCAATCGAATCCTTTAATATCATAAACTGAATATTTTAAAAAGTATTTTATAGAATATAAACACATCCATTAAATTATACCTTTTTACCACTATTTATACAATTATCTAGTATAGATAATAGGAAGATCTAAAGCTTTAATTTTGCCTCAACATTAAACTTGCACTATTGTTATATTAGGAATTTATCGATTTTTGCTGACTAAAACTTAGCCATCGAATAAAATAGTGTTAAGAGGACAATAAATAATAAAAGGCTTTTATACGATTTACATCAACAGATGATAAATATTGTGATAGAATAGTTCAAAGATGATGAATTATGGAGGGGAAACATGAGCAATAATAGAGATTTATCAAAGATGAAATTATTTACACTGAATTCCAATCCACCTCTCGCTGAGGAAATTGCAGAGCATATGCAAGTTGAGTTAGGTAAATGTTCAATTAAACGTTTTGCAGATGGAGAAGTTCAGATGAATATTGAAGAGACGATAAGAGGTTTTGATACATATCTAATCCAATCAACAGCAGAACCAGGTAATGAATACTTAATGGAATTACTTATTATGATTGATGCTTTAAAGAGAGCATCAGCGCAGACTATTAATATTGTAATCCCTTACTATGGTTATTCAAGGCAAGATAGAAAAGCTCGATCAAGAGAGCCTATCACAGCAAAATTAATTGCTAATTTGCTGGAAGCCGCTGGTGCGACTAGGGTTATTTCGGTTGATTTACATGCTCCTCAAGTTCAAGGGTTTTTCAATATTCCCGTCGATCAGTTAAATGTTAATTCAATTATTGCGAATTATTTTCTTGAGAAAAAACTACAGGACATAGTTGTTGTTGCACCTGAAAATGCTGGAACGTCAAGAGCAAGAGCGCTAGCAAATAAACTTGATTGCCCAATTGCGTTTTTGGATAAGCAAAGAAGTGATGCTCCGGACGCAGTTCTTGGTATTAATGTTATTGGAGATATTGAAGGTAAGACAGCAATTATCATTGATGATATGATTGATACAGCAAGAACAGTAACATCTGGAGCACTTGCTTTGATGCAAAATGGTGCGAATGAAGTTTATGCGTGTTGTACTCATGGTGTTCTGTCCGAACCAGCTGTTGCACGAATTCGTCATTCGCAGCTAAAAGAAGTTGTAATTACAAACTCTATCTACCAAACGGAAGAAAAAAGGGATGAACGAATTACCTCTCTTTCTATAGGTGAGTTATTAGCCGAAGGTATCTTACGAGTTCATAATAACGAATCAGTTAGCTCATTATTTGATTAAGAAATAGGATTAATGTTTACAAGATTATATTAAGGGAGACAATTATATTATAATGATTGTCTCTTTTTTAAAAAACCTGCGCCTAAATTTTCAAAGGCACAGGTTTTTTAAATGTTAACTAGCTTTATTCTCTTCTGCTTTTTCTTCTTGACGTTTCTTTCTAAACTTCTTCGTTTCATTTACAACCACACCTGAGAGTAGTAGTAGGGCAACTAAGTTAGGAAAGGCCATAAGACCGTTCATGACATCTGCGAATCCCCAAACAACATCTAGGGAGACAACAGCACCAATGAATAGTGCAATAACAAATGCAATTCGGTAAGGCATCGCAGCTTTAATACCAAATAAATAGGTGAAACATTTTTCACCGAAGTATGACCAGCCTATTATTGTTGAAAATACGAAAAATAACAATGCAATTGCAACGATAATACCACCAAAACCTGGTAAGTATTGCTCGAAAGCCGCGGAAGTTAACTGAGCAGCAGAATCAAAATCATCTGCTCTTTCAAACACCCCACTCATTACAAGTGCCAAACCAGTAATTGTACAAACAATGATTGTATCAATAAATACTTGTGTCATTGAAACGAGAGCTTGCCTCGCAGGTAAATCAGTTTTCGCAGCAGCTGCGGCGATTCCTCCTGTACCAAGACCTGCTTCGTTGGAGAAGATACCTCGAGCAACCCCTTGTTGGATTACAGCCCCAACAGCACCACCCGCTACAGCCTGACCTGTAAATGCATCAGTGAATATTAGTGCAAAAGCACTTGGGACATCAGCGAAGTTACTAAGTACAATAAGCAAGCCTGCGCCAATATAAAAAATAATCATAACTGGTACGATAACACCAACAACTTTTCCGATACTTTTAATTCCGCCAATAATAACTAAAGCTACTAGAACAGCTAAGAATATCCCTGTTGCCCATACCGGAATATTGAAATTCTGACTTGCAACACCAGCTGCTTCATGAGACTGAACCATATTTCCTATCCCAAAAGCAGCGAACGCAGCAAAAGCAGCGAAAATGACGGCGAGCCATTTCAAGTTAAGTCCTTTTTCAATATAGTACATAGGGCCACCTGACATTTCGCCATTTTCATTTTCGACCCGGTACTTAACTCCGAGAATAGCTTCAGCGTATTTCGTCGCCATCCCTACAAAAGCGGTAATCCACATCCAAAAAACCGCACCTGGCCCACCAACAGCTACAGCAGAGGCAACCCCTGCAATATTTCCTGTTCCTACTGTTGCAGCTAATGCTGTCATTAATGCTTGGAAATGAGAAATATCTCCCTTAGATTTTGTGTCTCCTTTCTTAAAAACTAATGATAATGCATATGGCAGTTGTCGAAATGAAAAAAATGTTAAACGAATAGTTAAATAAAGTCCAGTTCCTACAAGTAAAAAGATTAATGGTAAACCCCAAACGACGCCACTTATTTCACCAATAATATTTTCAACTGTTTCCACTTGTCCCTCTCCTTTGTAAGTAGATTATGGAGCCTTAAAGATTAAGAATATTCTATCATAAATACGCGTAAATAAAAGTTATTTTATAAAATAATTCTTTATATAGGTAATTATGCTAATTTAAAGGTTGACTTGTTCGTTATTAAGAATTAATATGGAGATTATAAGATTTTGTCTTATAAATATTAAGGTTTATTTCATTTTTTAACTGCTATACATAAAGAGAGGAGAATTGTATGAATGATTTAGAGAAAAAAGAGATAGAAATAAAACCTATTTTAGAAGTTATAGTAAAAAGGTTGTGGATTGTTGTTTTATTGACGATATTCTTTGGTGGGGCAGGTACTTATTATAGTAATAGCACTCAGCCTGATCCGCTCTATTCAGCGACTTCAACTATTATTGTTGAAGAAAATGTCAATATGAATACGATGAAAGTCTTTATTACAGAACCTATTGTAATGGAAGAAGTAGTGAAAAAACTGTCTTTAAATATCTCAGCTTCTCAATTAAGTAATCAAGTTGAAGCAATTGACTTAGAAGATTCACAAATAATTCAAGTTAGTGTGATATTTGATTCTCCAGTAAAAGCGTCTCTAATAGCGAATACAATAGGTGATGTCTTTCCAGAGGTTTTAAATGAGAGGTTGGGTTATTCTGAAGTTGGATTGTTATCAGAATCTCTTGTTCATAATTCAATGAGCCCCATTAACCCTCCTAATAACAGTCTAAGTTATGCGAGTTTTGCATTAGGAATGATTATAGGAATAGGTGTCTCATTATTACTTAATAGTATAGATAATAAAATCAGGACGGAAAGGGAAATTGAAACGCTATTAAAAGTACCAGTTCTTGGCTCAGTATCTAATACCAAAAGAATACCTTACGTAAATAACATATTCAAAAAAAAGTCATCCTTGAGAGGTGAAACTATTGTTTAAAAAAAACATGTGGGAAAAATTACTATTATTTAACAACAAGTCGGAACCAAGACTATGGGATGATTATCAGCAAATTAAATCAAATATTGAATTCACTTCATTTAGAAAAGGGTATCAATCATTTTCAATCATATCTCCGCAGTCAGGAGAAGGTAAAACAATGGCTAGTTGTCATTTAGCTATGATTTTTGCGAGCGAGGGACACAAAGTTCTGCTAATTGATGGCAACCTAGCAAAACCAATGCTTCATCATTTATTTGAGGTAGATAATGGGCAAGGGTTGAGTAATGTACTTGTTGGTCAATTGAAACTTTCAGACGCAATACTTAAAACACGTTTCTCAGGACTAAATGTATTACCATCAGGGCCTGATTCTAAATATTCTAAAACGATGTTTCAGACATCAGCAATGGAATCACTTTTAGATGAAGCGAAGACTTCTCATGATTATATTTTTATAGATAATTCATCTGCCCTCGTTGGTAATACAGGTAAGCTCATATCTTCAAAAAGTGATGGGACTGTTTTAGTTATAAAGGACAAAAGAACGGATATAGATGAAATGATAGAGGCAAAAATTGCACTTGAAGCATACGAGGTAAATATTTTAGGAGTTATATTTATTGGAAAAAAGCTACCTATGATGAAAAGGGTATTCAGTTAATTTTTTTACACTTTTTCGTTCGTTATTGAGAATAGTTTTAGGTGATATCTCCTTACCTTTATAAATCGGAGGTACTCGATTTTACTGTGGGTTTGAAAAAACCTTAGACGCTAGTCGTCAATAGTATGGTGTGAGGAAGGGTTAAATGCCCGATTTGTTTTATTTTTACTCCATGTAACCTTATGCAAAGATTACATGGAGTAAAAATAAAATATTTTTTTAAAAATGAATTGGATAAATAACATTACTTATAATAAAAGGGGGATATCATGAGTAATAAAAGAAGAGTTTCATTTTTTCTCATTTTGGATTCTATCCTAATCTTATTTGCATTCATTTCAAGTTTCACGATTATAAATGAGCCATCCATTTATTTTAATACAAATTTTTGGTTTTCTAGTACGATTATTCTATTTAGTTATCATTTAGTTTCATATTTATTTAGACGTAACAAGAAAGTTTGGGAATATGCTAGCGTAGGAGAACTTCAAATAATTTTAAAGACGCTCAGCTTTTCAATCTTATTAAATGCAGTGATTCAACAACTGTTATTCTTTCATATTCAATATAGAATTCTTTTTGTAACTTGGCTATTGCAAATTGTACTAATTGGTGGAGCAAGGTTTTGGTGGCGAATGAGAAAAGAGAAGTTATCCCATCCAAATAATCAAAACGTCAAAAAAAGAACGATGATTGTTGGTGCAGGGGCAGCTGGAACAATGATTGTGCGACAATTATTAAATAATAATACATGTGATCTATTGCCAGTTATATTTGTAGATGATGATCTAAATAAACAAAAATTTGATATTTGCGGTATACAGGTAGTAGGAAAAATAGAAGATATATCAATATTAGTAAGTAAATATAATATTGAAAACTTAGTGATCGCTATTCCTTCTTTGAAAAAGCAACAGTTAAATAAGATTTACAGAGAATGCTTGAAAGTAAGAGTGAAAACGCAAATACTACCAATGATTGAAGATCTTATCACCGGTAGAACTTTTGTTAGTCAATTTAAAGAAGTAAAAGTAGAAGAGTTACTTGGTAGAAAACCCGTTGAACTAGATAACAAAAGAATTTCAAGTAAAAAAAATAGAAAAGTTGTATTGGTAACCGGGGCAGGTGGTTCAATTGGTTCTGAGTTGTGCCGACAAATCTCAGAATATTCACCCAAAAAATTAATCCTGTTGGGGCACGGCGAGCATAGTATTTATTCTATTGAAATGGAACTTATTGAAAGTCTTAAACAAAAGGGAACTCAAATCATAACTGAAATTGCCGATGTTCAAGATATTAAAAGAATCATGAATGTATTTTTCGTTACACCTTCCGGATGTTGTTTATCATGCTGCGGCGCATAAACATGTCCCACTAATGGAAAGAAGCCCTGAAGAAGCCTTGAAAAATAATACTATTGGAACAATGAATGTAGCAAAAGCTGCAGATGAGGAAAAGGTAAAAACATTTGTACTTGATATAGGTAGACCTTTTAAAATTATTGATTTAGCTAGAAATTTGATTGAACTTTCTGGAAATTCAATTGAAGATATCTCAATTAGATTTACAGGAATAAGACCTGGAGAAAAACTCTTTGAATAACTATTGAATGAAGAAGAAATAGAGGATAAACAAATCTTCCCTAAAATATATTTGGGTAAAGCTTCTACGATTAATATAGATAAAATTAATGAACTTATTCTTAGTTATTGGCTTCTTGATAAAGAAATATTAAGAAATAAATTGCTAGAAATAAGTAAATGAACTTCAGATATTAATAAAAAAAAATTATTTCAGTAGAGGCCAAAAGTATACCGAGAAGCAGATATACTTATTTAGTTTAAGAATGAATATTGTCGGTCTAGTGTAGAAGAAAGTAATCAAATAAAGGAAGGAGGCGTAATTTATGTCGAAAAAAATATTATTTTGTGCAACTGTAGATTATCATTTTCAGGCATTTCACTTACCTCAAATGCAATGGTTCAAAGAACAAGGCTGGGAGGTTCACGTTGCTTCCTCTGGAGAAATGGAATTAAATTATACCGATAAGAAATATAAATTATCTATCGATCGCTCTCCATTTAGATTTACTAACATAAACGCATATAAGGAATTGAAAGAAATTATTGCTTCTAACAATTATTCGATCATTCATTGTCATACTCCTTTAGGAGGTGTTATTTCTCGTCTTGCAGCTAGGAAAAGTAGAGGTGAAAATGGAGCAAAAGTAATGTATACTGCTCACGGTTTTCATTTTTCTAAAGATTCACCTATATCTAATTGGCTACTTTATTATCCAGTGGAATTTCTATTAACTTTTCACACTGATTTACTTATAACAATAAATGAAGAGGATTTTAATTTTGCAAATAGTCGGTTACCAGCTAAAGAAATCAAACATATTCATGGTGTAGGGATAGACATTGCAAAATATAAAGCTGTGGATGAAAAAAAGAAAATAGAAGGAAGAAAATCGTTGGGGTATAACCCAGACGATTTTTTATTGTTTTATGGCGCAGAATTTAATAAAAATAAAAATCAAAAATTACTTATTAAAGTGATGAAATATGTCAAAAAGAAAAATCTAAACGTTAAATTATTACTTGCTGGACCTGGTTCATATGAAAGGTGTGCAAAATTAGCTAAAGAAATTGATGTAGATGATTGTATTAACTTTTTAGGTTTACGTAACGACATCGATACAATATTACCACTTTGTGATGTTGCTGTTGGATCAAGTTTCAGGGAAGGTTTACCTGTAAACATAATGGAAGCTATGTCCTGTCAATTACCAATAATTGCAACTGAAAATAGGGGGCACACAGAATTAATTGTAAATGATTATAACGGTTGGATCGTTAAGCAGCAAGATATAGAGTATTTTGCTGAAAAAATTATTTATCTTTCGCACAATAAAAACTTAAAAGAAAAACTAGGTCTTGCAGGGAGAGAGATCATTGAAAAAAAATACAGTCTTAATCACGTACTTCGTCAACAAACTCAAATATATTCAAAATACATGGGGGAAGAAGGTGTTGTTAGTTGGGCAACCCAATAAAAATTTTGCATGTTGTGGTGAACATGAATCGAGGTGGAGCGGAAGCTTTCATAATGAATCTTTATCGCAACATTGATCGAACAAAAGTACAATTTGATTTTCTAACTTTTAAAGAAGGTGTTTATGACGATGAAATAAGAAAGTTAGGAGGAGTGGTTCACCGAATACCATACGTTACTGAAGTTGGTCCGCAAAAATATCAGAAGTTATTGGAAGCTTTTTTTATGAAACATTCAAACTATAAAATTGTACACTCTCATATGGATAAAATGAGTGGGCTTATTTTATCTTGTGCTAAGAAATATGATATTCCAATTAGGATTGCTCATAGTCATAATACATCAAGTGAGGGTAATAAAGTTATTCAATTATTTAAATGGTACAACGGAAAAAAGATTAAACAATCAGCCACTGATTGTTTTGCTTGTTCAGAGCAAGCTGGATCTTGGTTATTTGAAAGTGAAGGGTTGTCTTATCAATTAATAAATAATGGTATTGACATAAAAGACTATCAATACAATGAGAATATTCGAGAACAGACAAGAAAGGAATTTGGAGTTACTAAGAAACAATTTTTGATCGGTCAAATAGGGAGATTTAATCGTCAGAAAAATCACAGCTTTACTATAGAATTATTTTCTAAATTTATAAAAGATCAACAAAATGCAAAATTAGTATTGGTTGGTGATGGATTATTAAGAAAAAACACAGAAAATTTGGTCGAAAGATACGGGTTAAATGATCTTGTTACTTTCACTGGTGTAAGAGACGACATTTCTGACCTATTATCTGCTTTCGATGTGTTGTTATTTCCGTCATTTCATGAAGGGATGCCGGTCGCACTCATCGAAGCTCAAGCCTCAGGTCTTCATTGTCTTGCATCGGATGCAATTACCACAGATGTGGATTTAGAACTCGGGCTTGTACATTTCCTTGATTTGAATGATAAACAGCGATGGACAAGAGGGTTATCGGTCATAAGCAGAAAAATAGCGACTAGATATATTTCTAGTTATTTAATAGAAGGAAAGGGTTTCGACATTATGAATACTGCTACATGGATACAACAATTTTATTTAAATAAGGTTGGGAGTGAACTTATTAATGAAAAAGATAACAATTTTTACTCCCACCTATAATCGAGGCTACTGTCTAAAGAAATGTTATAAAAGTTTAGTCTCACAGACGAATCAAGGTTTTGTTTGGCTAATTATTGATGACGGTTCTATAGATGGTACGAAAGAACTTGTTGAAGGATGGATGGAGGAAGAAAAAATTGAGATTCATTATCAATATCAACAGAACCAGGGTATGCATGCTGCTCATAATGCAGCATACTCTCGAATTGTTACCGAGTTAAATGTGTGTCTTGATTCTGATGATATCTTTCATGAAAAAGCTGTAGAAAGAATCTTAAATTTTTGGGGGAAATATGGATCAAATAGTGTAAGTGGCATAGTTGCTTTAAATGAAGATCTGGAAAATCAAGTAATTGGTACTGTTCTTCCAGACCATATAACAAAATCCACATTGTATGATTTGTATTATAAATTAGATGTTACAGGTGACAAAAAATTAGTTTACAGAACAGAGTTGACTAAACAATATCCTTATCCAGTTTTTGAGGGAGAGAAATATGTGGGCTTAGCATATAAGTATTTTAAACTAGATGAGAACTTTAAATTATTATTATTAAATCAAGTTTTATGTATAGTCGACTATCTTCCGGACGGTTCTTCAAATAACATGTTAAATCAGTATAAAAAGAATCCCAAAGGATTTGCTTTTTATCGCAAAGAGTTAATGATGCTTCCTTTTGCGAATTTAAGTTTCAAGTTTAGACAAGCAATTCATCTTGTTTCTAGTTCATTAATGGATAGAAATAAAAAGCTATTAAAAGAGACTCCAAATAAATTATTAACATTTGCAGCTTTGCCATTTGGAGCCTTATTATATATTTATATCAACGCGAAATAACACGGAAACATGAAAGGATTTAGCGTATGGGTGTTTTATGGTTGAATCTCGCAACGGTGTTTAGTTTATCTCTTAGCGCAAGGTATTTTTCAAATACTCGAATAGAAATAGGGGATTTAGCAACACCAGTTAAACCAAATAAATTTTTTGCCTTTGTTGCGTTTTTAACATTGGCTCTTGTTTCAGGGTTAAGAAGTAACATTGGCGATACGTATGTTTATCGTAATATTTTTGAAACAAATACTTTTACTTGGGAAATGATACTTGAAGAAGGTGAAATAGGATTTGGCTTGTTGCAAATACTAATCCAAAGATTTACTGATGATTCACAAGTGCTTTTATTTACAGTTTCTTTATTGACACTTTCGCTAATTGTAATTGTATTGTATCAATATTCCAGACTATTTGAGCTTAGTCTCTTCGTTTTTATTGCATCAGGTATGTACTTAGTTTCGATGAACGGAATGCGACAATATCTTTCTGCTGCTATCATATTTGCTGGTACAAAGTATTTAATTGAAGGGAAGTTCTTAAAGTATTCAGCACTTGTTTTAATCGCTTCTACGATACACCAAAGTGCAATCGTATTATTACCAGTATATTTCATCGTGCGCCGCGAAGCTTGGAACAAAAATACTTTATTCATAATATTTATCGGAGTGATTGGCGTTGGAGCTTATAACCAATTGTCTGAGATTTTTTTTAATGTGATATCAGATACAGACTACGGTGCCTATTCAGACTTTAACGAAGGGGGAGCAAATGTTATAAGAGTAGCAGTTTCAGCAGCTCCCTTAGTATTAGCTTATTTTGGTCGTGAAAGACTTAGAGAGATATTTCCGAAGAGTGATTATATCGTAAACATGTCAATGCTTTGTATCTTATTTATGCTATTATCTACTCAAAGTTGGATATTTGCTAGATTTGCAATTTATTTCGATCTGTTCAATTTAATTTTAATTTCATGGGTTGTTAAAGTATTCCAACCAAAAGATCAGACGTTTGTCTATTACGTGATTGTTACTCTTTATTTGATGTATTTTATTTATGAATACATTATTACTTTAAATATTCAATACAAAAGTAACTATATAAATCTTTTTAATTGAGGAGAATTTAAATCATGAAAATTATGATGATTGGACAAGGGGGACATAGTAAAGTTTTAACAGATATAATAAACATGGATAATCAGAATAATGTGATTGGATTCTTTGACGATAAGTTTTCTGAAATGATTATTAAAGACAATATTATATTTGCACCTCTCCAACATGTTCGAATGGTTAGTCATAAATATTCAAATGCGATGTGGATTGTTGCTTTGGGAAGTAATTATATTCGAAAGGCAATAGTTAGTTCAATTTCTTTTCCAAGAGAAAAATATACAACTGTTATTCATCCATCAGCAATAATTAGTCCGAGTGTAGAAATCGGATATGGTTCGGTTATCATGCCAAATGTTGTTATAAATTCAGGGGCAAAAATAGGGAATCATGTGATTGTCAATACTGGGTCCATCGTAGAACATGATAATATCATCGGAGATTATGTTCATTTATCTCCTAACACAACACTAACAGGCTCTGTTGTGATAAAAGAGGGAGCGCATATTGGTGCAAACGCTACGGTCATACCAGATAAAAGTGTTGGAGAATGGGCCATCATTGGAGCCGGATCAACTGTTACTGCGTCGATACCTCCATTTATGACAGCCGTCGGGTCTCCAGCTAAAGCGAAACTGAAAGAAGGTGACAGGATTGTTAAATACAAAGTCTAATAGAATTTATCTTTCTCCACCTCATATGAATGGAGATGAAAAGAAGTATGTTGAAGAAGCTTTCTTATCAAACTGGATCGCTCCAGTAGGTCCACATATAGATGCTTTTGAAAGTGAATTTGCAAGTTATCTAGGAGTCAAAGGAGCTGTTGCAGTTAGTTCAGGAACTGCAGCAATTCATTTGGCTCTTTCTTTATTGGAAATTGGAAGAGGAGATAAAGTCTTTTGTTCAACACTTACTTTTGTTGCAAGCGCGAATCCAATTTTATATTTAGGTGGTGAACCTATTTTTATTGATTCTGATTATGAGTCGTGGAATATGTCACCGATTGCTCTTGAGAGGGCATTAATTGATGCAAATAATAGGAATGATTTACCAAAGGCAGTGATCGTTGTTCATTTATATGGTCAAAACGCTAAAATGGATGAAATCATGTGTTTATGTAGGCAATACGAAATCCCAGTTATTGAAGATTCAGCGGAGTCACTTGGATCTTTATATAAAGGTATTAAAAGCGGTTCTATGGGTGAATTAGGAATCTTTTCGTTTAACGGAAACAAAATCATTACTACATCGGGAGGTGGAATGCTTGTATCAAATCAGAAAAAATTTCTGGAAAAAGCAAAATTTCTAGCTAGTCAAGCAAAAGATGTTGCATCATATTACCAACATAGTCAAATGGGCTATAACTATCGTATGAGTAATATTTTGGCTGGAGTTGGAAGAGCGCAACTAAAGGTTTTGGAGGAAAGGATCTTTCTTAGAAGAAATGTTTTTAGACTATATAAAAAAGCACTCGAAACCATTAACGGAGTATCATTTATGCCTGAATACACGGGTTCAGAGTCGACAAGGTGGCTTACTGTTTTGTTAATTGATAAAGAAATTTGCGAGAGATCAGCAGCAGAAATGGTAGAATCTTTTAATAATCACGCCATTGAAGCTCGTGCAGTCTGGAAACCATTACACCTTCAACCATTGTTTAAAGGAACGCAGTATTATTCTCATTTACCAGGAAAGCATGTTGCAGAGGATTTGTTTAAGCAAGGTATTTGTTTACCTTCTGGATCTAACTTATCTTTGAATGATCAAAAGACCGTTATAGAGCACTTTAGACAGTGTGTAAATCATTCATTTGGTCAAGAGGCTGTAATATAAAATTTCAAAGAAGAGGTAAAACAATGATTGGTGAAAATATTATTCGCATAAGAAAGAAAAAGGGATTAACTTTAACTGAATTAGCTGACAGAGCCAATATTGCTAAATCAAACTTAAGTAATATAGAGCGTAATATCAATGAGAATCCATCTATAAAAGTGTTGGAAAAACTTGCATCAGTGCTGGATGTTGAACTCATGACAGTTCTTGGTATTAAAATGGTTGAATCTTCGGATCATCGAATAGAAAATGAATGGTCTGAACTTGTGCAACGTTTAAAAGAACAAGGGGTAACAAAAAAAGATATGGAAGAATATGAGAAAGTGTTTGAATTTATTGAATGGAAAAATAAGCTTTCAGAGTTAGATAGAAATGGAGGACGATAACGTTAAAAAGTAAAATCCGACGTTTTAGGTATCGGGTAGTATCATTTCGGTGAACTAAAAAATTGGGTTGTTGAATTGTCAGTGAAGACCGGTCAAATATTAAGTTTTTCTGATGTGAGATATTTAAAATCTTAGCTTTTAAGACTTGTAGTAAATCTAGTGAAAATCTGTTCTGGTAATAAAATAGGGGCGATAACATGAAAAGAAAATTGAAGATATTGCAAGTTACTGGGGCGATGAATCGAGCAGGTACGGAAACGATGCTGATGAACATATATCGTAACGTTGATCAAGAGAGAATTCAATTTGATTTTATTTCATACAGTGATGAAGACGCAGATTATGATTACGAAATTAGAGAAATGAATGGTAGAGTGATTAAACTGAAAAAGAATTCATCCATTTTTGAGTTTTATCAAGTGATGAAAAAATTTGGGCCGTATGATGCGGTTCATTCTCATACCCTTTTTCACTGTGGAATTTCAAATTTCTCAGCTTTTTTGGCTGGCGTTAATGTCAGAGTCGCTCATGCACATACGACTTCCGATGAGGCGAATACACTATTAAAAATAGTTTATATGAAAGCAATGAGAGTATTAATCAAATACTTTTCCACACATCTACTTGCTTGTAGCCAGGCGGCAGGTCAGTATCTTTTTGGAGAAAAAACTATGTTGAATCAACCGTATTCATATTTTCCAAATTTGATTCCATACAAAAAATATCTAACTGTTTCGGATAAAGACGTTAAGTGTTTTAAGAAAAACTACCAGCTTGAAAAATCAGAAATAGTTATCGGTCATATCGGCAGATTTATCGAAGCGAAAAATCATATGTTTCTATTTTATATATTAAAGAAGCTCGTTGATGAGAACATCTCCGTATGCCTTTTGTTAATTGGAGATGGGAATTTAAAAGAAGAGCTGATGAATAAAGTCAAGGAAATGGACCTATCAAATCACGTCAGGTTTGCTGGCCTACAACAAGATGTGAATGTAGCGCTTCATTCTATGGATGTATTTGTGTTTCCATCATTATATGAAGGGCTTGGTCTTGTTTTACTTGAAGCGCAGGCAAGCGGTTTACCATGCATCGTATCAGATGCGATTCAACCTGAAGCTGATCTTGGACTAGGATTGGTTACAACTTTATCATTATCAAATACGAATAAATGGACAGAACAAATAAAAAATGTTGCTAAAGTCAAAGAGCTTGACAATAAAAAAATAACTGATGCATTTGAATCAAATGGATTTTCCACTAAAGCAACAATTACAAAGTTACAAGAAGTATATCAGAGCACTAAGGAGGACGCATGAAAAATATTTTAATCTCTTCTTTTGATATGGAAGTAGGTGGGGTTGAAAGAAGTTTAGTAAACTTATTAGAAAACTTTAACTATTATCAAAATGACTTAGATCTATTTTTATATAAACATTCAGGTGATTTTTTATCATATATTCCTAAGCAAGTTTGTTTATTGCCAGAAGTTCCTGAATATACAACATTTAGAAAGTCTATTAATGAAATTATTAAAGAGAGATACTTTCGAATCAGCAGAACAAGAATTAAATCCAAAATAAATGCTGAAATTAAGGGGAAGTTAGGAAAAATTTCTGAACCAGGTTATTTACAGATGCAATTGATGTGGAAATATTCACTCCCGTATTTACCGAGAATGCACAAAGTCTATGATGTAGCAATTAGTTACTTATGGCCCCATTATTTTGTGGCAGAAAAAGTTAAGGCTAATGTAAAAGTAGCTTGGATCCATACTGATTTTTCATCGGTTGAGACGGATGAAAGGTTGGATTTATATATGTGGAATAAATTTAACCATATCATTGCTGTTTCAGAGGAATGTAAAAATGCATTTACAAAAAAGTATCCATCCTTACTAGGAAAAGTGACAGTGATGGAAAACATTCAGTCGCCATCTTTTATAAGATCTCAAGCAAAAGAGACATCCGATTTGAGCATGGCAAACGATTCACGATTTAAAATTATCACTGTCGCCCGATTATCACATGCTAAAGGGATTGATTTAGCATGTGAAGCAATGAAAGTGTTAATAGAAGACTACCACATGGATATCGCTTGGTATATTGTAGGATACGGCGGTGATGAGCCTCAAATCAAAGCGTTAATTAAGAAACATCATCTTGAAAAAAATATTATCCTGCTGGGGAAAAAAATAAATCCTTATCCTTATATGAAAGCAGCTGATATCTATGTTCAACCTTCTAGGTACGAAGGAAAAGCAGTAACTGTTGGAGAAGCACAAATTCTCAGTAAACCGGTGTTGATCACAAATTATCCTACCGCAAAAAGTCAAGTCATTCATGGTATAAATGGCTATATATGCAAACTTAGTGGGATTGGTATTGCAGAAGGAATAAGTGTATTAGTTGAAAATGAAACGCTGAGAAAGAAACTTTCAAGGAATTGTTTTCAGCAAGATTTTTCGAATACAAGTGAATTAGAGAAGTTGTATAATTTTATCAATGGAGGGGAGGTTAATGAAGCCAAAAATTAGTATGATCGTACCTATATATAACGTGGAAAACTACCTTAAACAATGTTTAGATAGTCTCGTAAATCAAACCTATGAAAACATCGAAGTTATTCTTGTTAATGATGGTTCGCCTGATAATTCGTGTGAAATTGCTAAAGAGTATGACGAAAAATATGTAGATTTTTATTTATACCATAAGCAAAATGGTGGATTATCCGACGCAAGAAATTATGGGATGACTTTTGCAACTGGAGATTATATTATGTTTGTCGATAGTGATGATTGGTTATCCGAAAAAATGGTTGAAACGTTAATATTTCATATGAATAAACATGAAGCGGATGTAATTCAAGCTGCTTTTTATTATGCGTACGAAGAGTATTCACTTTACGATAACCGGTACTACTCACCAGAAGATAATATTATTTCATTAAACAATAAGTCATTAATGAATGAATTAGTTATAAATGAAAAAGTGAAAAACTTTGCATGGGGAAAGTTATACAAAAGAGACTTAATTAAAGATCTACCGTTTAAAAAAGGGGTTTTGTTTGAAGATGTTTTCTGGGCCCACCATGTCATGAAGCAGGTTAATCGATATGTTATTTGTCATGAACCAATGTACCACTATCGCCAAAGAAATGACAGCATTGTAAACAATTATTCTATTAAGAATCTTGATATTATCAAGGGGTTAAAAGAAAGACACGTATTTCTAGAAGATAACTACAAACATCTAGTTGATGAGTCTTACAAATTACTATTAAGAACACAACTGCAACATCATCAAATTCTTGTTATGAGCAAAGACCATTGTAAAAATAAAAAGCATAGAAAAGATATCATAACTAGCATTAAGAATGATTATGCACATTACAAAAAGGCGGTTAGAAAAGATAAGGTGCTATACCGTCAACTAGTATTATTTAAAATTCATCCAATGTTTCAGCTTGGGTATATAGCGATTCGTAAATGTTTAAGAAAACTAAGGAGATCTCAGTAATACTGAAATATATAAATAAGGCCTAGAAGAGCGGTGGCAATATTGGTAACGTTAAAAGAAACTACTCATACTAAAGAGGAGTTAGAGGCAAAAATAAATATAAAAAAATTTAAATACTTTGATTTCGACAAAAAATATCACATTTCAGAAGAAAATCCATTACATTATCTAAACTATAGAAGGTTTGATATACCTGCCAAACATATATATGGATGGTTTAAAGAAAATGGAATTCAGAGTAGTTGGGGAGCAAGACTTTATTACGAGCATATTCGTGTGTTAAATAACTATGATGAAGAAGGTGACGGTTCTGGAAAAGTAGGAATAGACTCTTTTGAAAAATCATTCGAGTCAACATTAGTCTCTATAAAAGAAAATGGATTTGATAGTAACAAAACATTAATTCCAATTGGTGCAAATAATGAACTTTTAGATGGAGCACATCGTCTTACTGCAGCAATCCTTTACAAGCATAAAATTAAATCAATTAAATTAGATGAATATGGCGCAAAGTACGATTATCAATTTTTTATGAATAGAGGCCTTGATTCACTAGATACAAAGTGGGCAGACGCTATGGCATGTGAGTATTGTAGGTTGAAAAGTAATACTCAAATGATTATTTTGTTTCCTTCTATCATGAAAAGAAAAAAAAATATCCGTAATATAGTTAGTAAATATGGAAATATTTTTTATGAAAAAGATATCTTAGTAGGAAATCAAGGGACAAAAAATTTAATCATCCAACTTTTCAGTGATAAAAAATGGATAGGAAAATTAGAGAATGGGTTTAGTGGTGTTAATAAAAAGCTACAACGTTTATTTATTAAAGGTGATGCTTCAATAAAATTAATTCTATTTGAGACAGACAGTATCAAGAGAATCATGGAAGTTAAAAAGGAAATTCAAGCGCTTAATATTGAGAATCATCAAATTTATATAAGTATATCAAAAGAAACTGAACTCGAATTAGCTCAGTTATTATTAAATGAGAACAGCCTTCATTTCCTGAATAATGCAAACCCATATAGGTATCTAGAAGTTCATAACCTTATTAAAACTTTCAAGAGTGAATTAAACAAACTGGGCATTAATACTAATAATTTTTGCATAGTTAATAGTGCAGTATTGGGAGCATATGGGATATTTGAAATTGAGGACTTGAATTTTATCTATAGTGGTAAAGAAGAACTTATTATTAATAATAAGAGAATTACTCAAGTGAACAGTGAATCGATACTAAAGTACCACAATAAAAGTGTTGATGATATCATATTTAATCCAGAAAACCATTTTTATTATAATGGAATCAAATTTTCCTCTTTGACTCTAGAAAATAACATAAAACTAAAAAACATAAGTGAAATCTATGAGCTTATGTTGACATACTTGCATTTATTAAAAGGTAGTCCAAAATTTAAAATTAAAACCTTTTCGAAAAAATTTAATAAGAGATTTAATATCATTCTTCGAAAGGTTAGAAAAGCTTTTTAACAATCATGTGGAACTAGAAACAAGGTAAGGAGAGCTATAGTAATGAAAAAACAGATTCTATTTGTAATCGATTCACTAGATGTTGCAGGATCAGAAAAAAGTTTAATATCATTACTGTCATTATTAGATTTTAATGAATATTCCGTTGATCTACAACTTTTTCAACATGGACACATGCTAGAGAAATTAGTACCAAAAGAAGTGAATGTTTTAAAGCCTATAAAGTACACAACATTCACTAATTTAAAATTAAACAAAGCTATATTATATTCAGTGCGGAACTTTAAATATAAAATGCTTTCCTCCAGATTGAAATTTTCTATTAAAGTACGAGGGAAACAATTTACTAATAGACAGAAATCAAGAATATATTGGCAAAATTCATGTGACGTAATTGACAGACCGCTCCAAAAATACGATATAGCAATTAGTTATTCACAAGGAATTCCTACTTTCTATGTTGCTGATAAAGTTGATGCAGTTAAAAAATTTACATGGGTAAATGTTAGTTATAAATTAGATGATATGGAAAAAAGCTTTCAGAAACCATTTTACGACAAATACAATAAAATAGTTGCGGTGTCTGACTCAACAAAGGAAATACTATTAAAAACTTTTCCAGAATATTCTACTGATATTGAAGTTATATATGATATAAATAATCCAAAATCAATTTCCAATATGGCTGAAATCGGCAAAAGTTATCAAGATAATTTCAGTGGAATAAGGCTATTAACAATAGGTAGATTAGATCACCAAAAAGGGTATGACATAGCACTTGAAGCATGCGAAAATTTGAAAAAACAAGGGATTAATTTCAGGTGGTACGTGTTGGGGAAAGGACCTCTTAAACAAGAAATTGAAAATGAGATCAGAAAAAATGAGCTATCAGAACATTTTATTCTTCTAGGGGTCGAAGCAAATCCATATCCCTTTATAAAAAACTCGGATATTTATGTTCAAACATCAAAATTTGAAGGATTTGGTCTTGCAATTGCAGAAGCACGTATGCTCAATATACCTGTTGTTACTACTGAATTTGATGCCGTCTATAATCAGATGAAACAAAAAAAGAATGGTCTTGTAGTTGATATGAATGGTGAATCTGTGTGTAATGGGATTTTGGAACTTATTAATAATATGCAGTTAAAACAAGAGATTATTACTTACTTACAACAAGAGAAAAAAGGAAATGTTGAAGAGCTAGATAGATTTTATAAATTAGTAAACTAGTGTTGAAAGTGAGATTAAAATGATGAAAAAGAAAATTTTATTCATGCTCATCAATATGAATATAGGTGGTACAGAAAAGTCGTTACTCAATATGATTGCTGAGCTGCCAGAGGAACAGTTTGAAATTACGTTTTTAATGCTTGAAGAATACGGAGGATTTCTTGATCAAATTCCTTCTAGAGTGAAAGTGGAATATTTAACAGGTTACGATGAAATCAAACCTAGTATAAATAACCCACCGAGAGTTACTAGTATAAGTCTATTTAAGAAAAGAAAATTTACAAAGGCTATTAGCTTTTCTGGATACTATCTAATGGCTAAGTTGTTAAATAATAAAGATATATTTTTTAATTATTTAACAAAAAAACATTATTTTTCAAAAGATCATTATGATATAGCCATAGCTTATGCTGGTCCCATGGACTTCATAAGCTATTTTGTATTAAACAAGATAAAAGCTAATAAGAAAATTCAGTGGATTCACTTTGATGTAACAGAAATAGGATTTAGTAAACCATTTGCAATAAAAAATTACAATAAATTTGATAAAGTATTTATCGTTTCTGAAGAAGCGAAGCGGAAATTAATATCTTTAGTTCCTTCAATAGAAGAAAAAACTACTGTCTTATTAAATGTTGTATCCCCAATAGTGATAAACCAGTTATGCAAAGAAGGTAAGGGGTTTAATGATGATTTTGATGGAAAGAGAATTCTAACAGTTGGAAGGTTAACGACAGAAAAAGGTCTTGATTTAGCTATTAAAGCCTTTAAAAATTTAATAAAAGATGGCTATAACGTTAAGTGGTATTGTGTAGGTGAGGGAAATCAGCGCATTTACCTTGAAAAATTAATTGAAGAATATGATCTTCAAGAAAAATTCATTTTACTTGGTTCAGAAACTAACCCATATACATATATGGACCAATGTGATATATATGTTCAACCATCTAGGCATGAAGGTTATTGTATTACCCTTACTGAAGCAAGATATCTAAATAAACCTATCATAACTACTAATTTTACTCCTGCCAAAGAACAAATTATAACTGGAAAGACAGGACTAATTGTTGATATTGATGAAAACGAGATCTACAAAGCTATCAAAACTCTATTTGAAGATCAGGAGTTAGCTAGGAGTTTTACAACAAACTTAAAAAAGGAAGATAATGATTCTAAATTAGAACTAAAAAAATCATTTGAAATATAATTAATATTAGATTTTATGTTAATGATATTAAAAGGAGGGGGAGGGTGTTGTAATGTCAATGATTAGTGTGATTGTTCCTATATATAATGTTGAAAATTACTTAAGTAACTGTATAGATTCCATATTAAAACAAAGTTATAAAAATATTGAAATCATACTGGTGAATGACGGATCAACGGATAGTAGTGGTGAAATATGTAATGAATATGTTAATAAATATAAAAGAATAAAAGTTTTAAATAAAAATAATGGTGGTGTATCTTCAGCTCGGAACGTCGGGATAAAAAGTGCAAGAGGTGATTATATATCATTTATTGATCCCGATGACACAATCGAACCTGATATGTATACTACTCTCTTAGAAACTTCTTTAACTTATAAAGCTGACATTGTGGTATGTCCAATAAAAACAATAAATGTCCCTACTAACAAAAGTTCAATTTCAACGGTTTGGAAAGAAGTGAATTGTCTAATTGGAAAAAGTGAAATTGAAAAACAACTTATACCATCCATTTTAGAAGGGAAAACATTTAGTTTAGTATCTTGTGTAAACAAACTATACAAAAAATCGATTCTTGATCGTCATGAAATAACTTTTGATGAGAATAAAACACATGGGGAAGATGCGAAGTTTAATTTTTCTTTAGTAACAGTTATTGATAGTTTGGTGTTTATTAAAAAACCACTTTATAACTACTTTAAACATGAAAGAGACTCATTAACACAAATTTTTAATGAGAATCTGTATGAGTCTATTTTAGATAATAAATCGACTTTATTTAAGATTTGTAATAAATATAATTATCAGCAGTACGAAAAAAATATTAGACACCATTTTACTACGGTTACTCTAACTTATTTGAATGAAATTATAGGTACAAACATTGATAAAAAAAAGAAAGTTAACTTGATAACTAGGGTTCTCAAAGATAAAGATTTCACTAGAAGTATCCGTCCTTATAAAGCTGAAACTAACTATTATAAATTATTGAAATTAGTTTGTTTATTGAAGAATGAATATTTATTTTACAACTTAGTTCGTTTAAAAATAAATTTTCAATTTCTTTTTAAGAGAAGATTAATTAGAACAAATTAATATAATCTTTCTATATTCATTTAGAACAATAAGGCATATAATTTAAAGGTGTGAAAAAATGGAAGATATAAAGAAAATATTAACACTATTTAACAAACGAGAAAAAAAGAAATTACTATTGTTATTTTTTATGATGATTATTGCTGCTATTTTTGAGACTGTTGGAATTGGATTAATTGTTCCTTTTGTAAATATTATTACAAGCCCTGAAGTAATTCAGGAACAAGCTATTTTATACTATTTATATAATACATTTAATTTTAAATCGACAACTGCATTTCTAATATTTGCAGTCATCATGTTATTATTAGTATTTGTTATAAAGAATCTTTATTTACTTTTATTTCACTACGCACAATATCGAGTTATTTTAAATCAACAAGTTAAACTATCAAAAAATCTTCTGAGAGAATACTTAATAAAACCATATACGTTTCATCTTCAGAGAAATACTGCTGATTTATTACGTAATGTGAATGAAGAAGTATCAAAGGTATTTCAAGGCATGATTATGTCCAGTTTTCAGTTATTTACAGAAGTTTTGGTAATAGCGTGCATTTCAATATTATTATTCGTTACTCAACCAATTGCAACGTTAACAGCTTCGGTCTTATTAGGCGGTAGTGTTTTTTTATTTTTTAAAGTTTTCCGCAAAAAAATCAGTACTCTAGGTGAAGAACAACAAAAAGTTAGCGGAACAATGATAAAGTGGGTCAATCAAGGACTCGGAGCAAGTAAGGAAGTGAAAGTTTCAGGAAAAGAAAGTTTTTTTGTAAATGCGTACACAAAACAGAGTCAAATTAAAGCCAATAACAGTCGTTATATGAAGATGTTAGAGCAAGTTCCGCGCTTGTTTATAGAGACGTTATTGGTTTCCATTGTTCTTTTGACGATGCTTATTATTATGCTTCAAGGACAAACAACGGCACAAATCGTTGCTACTATGGCACTTTTTGCTATGGCAGCTTTTCGTTTAATGCCTTCTATTACTCGTGTAGTAGCGATGGTAACTACTATTCGATACAATCGTCCTGCCTTATCTGTCATTTATGATGACTTAATCAAGAATGCATCTAATGAAAAATTATCCCAAAAGAATACTACTATTATTAATAAAGGAAAGCTAACATTCAATAGTACTATAAAGCTAGAAAAAGTCTCTTTTCGTTATCCAAATCAAGAAGAAGAAGCTATCAAAAACGTCACAATAACAATCCCTATAGGGCAATCTGTTGCTTTTGTGGGAGAGTCTGGAGCAGGAAAAACAACCATAGTTGATATTATTCTAGGGTTATTAAACCCGGAAAAAGGGAGTGTTTCAGTTGATGGAAAACCCTTAATCGATCAACAAGCTGTATGGCAGCAAAAAATTGGGTATATTCCACAATCTATTTTCCTATCAGATGATACGATACGTGGTAATGTAGCATTTGGAATTGAAGATTCGAAAATCGAGGAAGATGAAGTTTGGAGAGCGTTAGAACAGGCGCAACTAAAAGAGTTCATAAAATCTTTACCTGGTCAGTTAGAAACAACAGTAGGCGAGCGAGGAGTTAGATTATCCGGAGGACAACGACAAAGAATAGGAATTGCCCGTGCGCTTTACCATAATCCAGAAATTCTTTTCATGGACGAAGCAACTTCCGCATTAGATAATGAAACGGAAAAAGAAATTATGAAAGCTATTGACGGACTAAAAGGTGAAAAGACATTAATTATTATTGCACATAGATTAAGTACAATAGAAAACTGTGATATTGTATTTAAGATAAATAAAGCTAAATTAGTTGCGATTGACAATAAAACTAAAAAAACAGTAATTTGATAAGGAGTGAGTTGGAAATGAATTATAAAAGTTATCACGACTTAGAAGAATTGATAAAAAATAATGTTTCCTTACTCCAATCGAGTGACTATGACTTGATAGTAGGAATTCCTAGGAGTGGCATGATAGCAGCTTACATGATTGCTAATTATCTAAATAAAGATTGTTGTGATATAGGAGTGCTAACAAGTAATTCAACATTTGAGACCACACGATATCCTAAAGGTAATTCAAATTATCCTAGTGATGCCAAAAATATTTTAATTGTTGATGATTGTATAGCTAGCGGGAACTCTCTTTCTAATTCTCTAAATAGCCTCAGGGAGTTTGATAATGTAAAGATCACTACTCTTTGTATATATTCTTCTGAGAAAGTGAGAAACGATGTGGATTTATTTTTTGAGTATCTTCCATCACCAAGGATCTTTGAATGGCATATCTATCATTGTGTCATAACGAAAAAATCATGTTTTAATATTGATGGTGTTTTGTGTATGAGCCCAACCACAAAGCAAAAAAATGATGATGAAAAATACTTGGAATTTTTGCTAAATACTTCTCCATTATTTATACCTTCAGAAAAAATCAACTATATTATAACCAGCCGTCCCGAGAAATATCGTAATGAAACAGAAACATGGTTAAAAAATAATGGTGTTCAATATGATTCCCTTATTATGTTTAAAAAGAGATTTGATAAAGGGTGTCCAAATTTTATAGAAGAAGTAAATTATAAAGCTAGAGTTTATAAAAAATCAAAACAAGAGCTTTTATATGAAGAAGACAGAAATCAGGCAGTAATGATCCATAGGAGGACAAAAAAACCTGTTTTTTGTGTTGGAACAAATGAAATGTTTTCTAAAGGAATTCTAATTTCAGCCATCTATGGTTCAAGATACTCAAAAAATCTTATAACAGATTTTTCGAAAGAAAAATTACAAAAAATACCTATATTTTATTCTACTATGAGAGCTGTTTACCGAATAATAAATAATATTAATAAGCCTAGTAAAAAGTCGTTAAATAGATAACGAAGCTGCAGAACAAAATAAAAGGGGAGGGACTTATATGAACTACAGAGGATATAGTGATATGAGCAAATTAATTAGGAAAAATATATCATTTCTTCAATCGAAAAATTTTGATTTAATTGTTGGTATCCCAAGAAGTGGAATGATACCAGCAAATATGATTGCACATCACTTAAATAAAGATTGTTGTGATATAACAACTTTTCATAATAATTACAATCTAGAATCAGAACACATCTTAAATTCTAGTAATTACAGTGAATTTTCTTATGATGCAAAAAATGTCCTTATTGTAGACGATTGTATAGCCAGTGGGAAATCATTATCAAAATCACTACAACAGTTATCGAAGAGCCGAGATTATAATTTAACGACATTGTGTATTTATTCTACAAAGACGGAAAGGGAAGATGTTGATCTAGTTTTGGAACCTTTGCCTGGAATAGGCATTTTTGAATGGAATATATACCATCAAAAAATTGTTGAAGTATCTTGTATTACTATTGATGGAGTCTTATGTTCTAATCCAACTGAAAAGGATGCTAATGATAATGATAAATATTTAGATTTTATTTTGAATGCTCCTCCGATATTTATACCCTCTGGAAAGGTAAACATACTTGTAACTAGTAGATTGGAAAAATACCGAAGGCAAACAGAGGCGTGGTTAAAAAAATACAATGTAGAGTATGATTCCTTAATAATGTTAGAACAACCCTCCAATAAATTTGGACACAAAGAAATACTAGTTAATCATAAAGTTGCCACTTATAAAAAATCAGGAAATGAACTATTTTTTGAAAGCAATCGAGAACAATCTATAGAAATTCATATACGAACAAAAATGCCTGTTTATTGTGTTGAAACCAATGAAATGTTCTCTAAAAATAAGTATATCTCAGCTCTATACGGATCAAAAGCTGCAAAAATATATTTGCTTGAGAACTTTAGAGATAAGATTACAAAGCTTCCAAAACCAATCTATTATTCTTTAAGAAGTGTTTACCGGATGATTAGCTAGCTACTTATATATTATTTTGTTTACTAAATAAATGGAGGTAAATCTATGAACTACAGGAAATATTCCGATTTAAGAGAATTAATAAATATATATATATCAATAATTCAATCAAAAGACTTTGATTTAATTGTGGGGGCTTCACGAAATGGTATGATCCCTGCTTATATGGTTGCTTTATATTTGAATAAAAATTGTTGCGATCTTGATTCATTTATGAATAATAGAGCTTTAAAAACAGGTATTACTCGGAAAGCTAAAGGCGACTTGAAGTATCCAAAAGAAGCTACAAACATTCTTTTTTTAGAAGACTATATAGATAGTTCCAATTTTCTATCTAACTCTATAAAGGAGTTTTCTAATCTGGAAGAATCTAATGTAACAACACTTGCAATTTATGCTTCTGAAAAAGCTATAAATGAAGTTGATATAATTTTTGAATGTGTTTCTGGAAAAATTTCCTTTGAATGGAATATATTTAATCAACAATATACTGAAAGCTCCTGTTTTGATATTGATGGAGTTTTATGCATTGATCCTACTTTGGAACAAGACGATGATGGTGAGAAATATAAAAAATTTCTTCTTAATGCGCCATCTTTGTTTAAACCATCAGGTAAAGTAAATTATTTAGTTACAAGTCGACTTAAAAAATATCGATCAGAGACAGAATTGTGGTTGAAAAAAAACAAAATTCAATATGGTGATTTAATAATGCTAGATCTTGGTTCGAAAGAAGAAAGACAAAAATTAGGGATAAATGCAAATCATAAGGCAGAAGCTTATGTAAAGTCAGAGCAGCATTTATTTTTTGAAAGTAGTCGTACAGAAGCAAAAAAGATTTATGAACTAACAAAAAAACCAGTCTATTGTGTTGACACAAATGAAATGTTTTCTAATGAAATGATGAAGTCAAAGGTTAATCATAATAAAGAACTACCTCCTAAACATTCAAAAAGATCATTATATATAATAAAAATACTCGATAAACTGCCTAAACCTTTTTATAATTCTTTGAGAGCTGTTTATCGTTTCTTTGCTTATTAGAAAAGAGTGAAAATGAAACAATATAAAATAAATTATGTATAAATTTGAGTATTATTAAATTTAGATAGATTCAAACTTGTTAGAAGACAAGTCTATTTTTTATGCAATTAATTAAATATTCCTTTTTCAACAAATTTAAATGATTCTAAGTGCTGACTAAAAAGTAACGACTCAGCTATTCGTGAGCGTCGAAAGTATTGCTGATAATTTTTCGAATAAATAAAATCATTCTAATAATGTCGATATACTCGCTCGTTATTTTAATCTCACTTCTCATCTCAAATGAATGTTTTACCATAAAGAGTCTCTGATGCTTGTTCTTGGCTTGTCTGAAAGTTAACTCCTTTTATTCCAGAGGAAACAAGTCAATGGTTCTCTACGAAGGTAATAAGCTTAGGGCTAATTACAAATGCGTTTGAGGGGTGGGAGATATGAGAAAACACTTTTATGATAATGGTAAGGTTATATGGGGATAATATTTCATGTGTCACTTGTATTAAGTAGGCCGTGGATTATAAATTGCAAATGGAAACCAATTTAATCCAACACTTCTTATTTACAATGAATATATAAATTTATTTTGAATGCTTCTTTTTCTTTTTATTACAGGGTATTTCTTAGCCTATGCAATTGAAAAATATAATTTTTAGGACTTTACATTTAACAGATTCACAAGGTTAGGTATTCCTTTACTATCAACATTTTTGACTATTTATGTACTAGAAATATATTTTTCAAAGGTGTTATTTGATGGAACACATATACTGCAAGGATTTATTAGTGTTTTGTTGCCTTGAAATCAAAGTTTCTCACTATCTTATTTATGGTTCATTTATTATGTATTAATTATTTCGTTTGCTAGGGTTTTTAATGGTATTTATGTCATCAACTTTTACTATATATTGCAAAGATTTCCTCTTAATTAGAAATACAAAAATTGGTATGTATTTGTTTACTGGAAGGGAAATTAGAATTTGAAATTATATATGGAACGGGATTAGAAAATAAGTTTAAATAAGTGGAATTGTTTTGTGAACAACCGAGAGGATACCTGACAATTTGGCAGTTCGAAATTATTCAATGTTAATAATATCACATATAAATGTAAGAAGATGAAACATTATTATATATTGCAATTGTGGCATTGAAGTTTCTAATATTGGCATAGGTGGTGTTTTAATGAAATATGGAAAGCTAGCTACATCTCATCTCGACTGAGAATACTTTTAATGAAATTAGATTTTCATTAAGAGTTTTTTAATTTAAAATTAATCAGAAATTAACACGAAGGAGGTGTATAGATGTTAAAAAGAATGATGGATATCTTTCTATCCTTGATTATGCTCGTAATATTCTCGCCATTGATGTTATTCGTTGCTTTGATTATTAAGATTAAAATAGGATCTCCTGTTTTTTTTAAACAGGAAAGACCAGGGTACGTAGGTAAACCTTTTACTCTCATGAAATTTAGGACAATGACAATGGAAAAAGATCAAGATGGACAATTACTGGACGATAATGGCAGGGCAACGAAGGTTGGCAATCTGATAAGGTCTTTAAGTATGGATGAATTACCGCAACTGCTCAATGTTATCAAAGGCGATATAAGTCTTATAGGACCGCGGCCATTATTAATGGAATACTTACCTTTATATTCCAAAGAACAATCTAGACGACACGAAGTCAGACCCGGTATAACCGGCTGGGCTCAGGTTAATGGGAGAAATGGAATTACATGGGAAGAAAAATTTAATTATGATCTCTATTATGTAGACAATCAGTCATTTCTATTTGATTTAAAAATTATTTTTATGACAATCAAGACCGTCTTTATAAAAGAAGGAATCCAGGACAAAGGGCATTTTAGTAAGGAGCCGTTTAAAGGGAATACGAAATATGATTCGTTAAAAACAAACTTCAAATAGAGAACTAATCGATGTTAATAAATATTCATTATCGAAAAACAACTCAATATCATAATTGAGTTGTTTTTTAGTTATTTTAATTACGACATTAATAGAAAGTTAATAGAAAGTAAAGGTGGATATAAATGTATAATAATCAAATTATTAATAGCTAGGATACTTCTCAACTATTCATTAAATTATAAACATTCTATTTTAATATGTAGTGAAACAATTAATATGGGAGGGTATTATGAAAATCTTAGTTACTGGTGGCGCGGGTTATATTGGCAGTCATACGTGCGTGGAACTTCTTAATTCGGGTTATGACGTTATCATTGTCGATAATTTTTCAAACAGTCACCCGAAAGTATTAAACAGGATCGAGACAATAACAGGAAAACCGTTTAAATTCTATCATTCAGATATACTCAATGAAAAGGAAATGCGATTCATCTTTTTAAACGAACAAGTTGACGCTGTTATTCATTTTGCTGGGTTAAAAGCTGTTGGTGAGTCAGTAGAGAATCCAATTAGTTATTATCACAATAATTTAATGAGTACGATTGTTTTATTAAAGTTAATGAAGGATTTTAATGTAACTAACTTTGTTTTTAGTTCTTCAGCAACTGTTTACGGTGATCAACAAACTGTTCCTTTAAAAGAAAAGTTACCACTTCAAGCAACGAACCCTTACGGCCGTTCAAAGCTTATGATCGAAGAGATGTTAGGGGACGTTCATATTTCCAATCCCGAGATGAGCATAGCTTTGTTAAGGTATTTCAACCCGATCGGTGCTCACGAAAGTGGTCTAATTGGAGAAAATCCAAATGGTACACCGAACAATCTTGTCCCTTATATTACTCAAGTAGCTGTTGGTAAGTTGGACTATCTTAAAATTTTCGGTGCGGATTATTCAACACTTGATGGGACTGGTATAAGGGATTATATTCACGTTGTTGATTTGGCGTTGGGTCATATAAAGGCACTAGAAAGAAATTCTCAACAGAATGGTATTGAAGCTTATAATCTTGGTACTGGAAATGGATCAAGTGTATTAGAAATGTTGAACACTTTTATACAAGTCATCGGTCGAGATATTCCCTATAAAATCAAAGATCGTCGTTCTGGAGATATCGCTGTAAGTTACGCTGATCCTTCGAAAGCGAATCAATTATTAAACTGGAAAGCTTCCCGTGATGTTTTATCTATGTGTGAAGACTCATGGCGATGGCAATCCATGAATCCTAATGGCTATGAGCAATCGAAGAATATCGAGGTTAGCAAGTAAAGAAAGGTTCCAACATAGACTTTATTATGTTTCAGTCGATCTAGATTTATTTGTAAAATATATAATTAACAGGGAAAATAATTCTCTTAAAAGAGGGAGGTCAAGTAAACGAACATTTTAGTAAGCGACCCGTTTAAAGGTGATGTCAATTGATAAACATTTTAGTAAAGCAGCTCTATTACATGGCGTTGCTTTTTTAATATCTCTTTTTTCTCTCTAACAGAAAGAAAATGGAAAGTTGGGGTGGACGTGAAAACAAAGAAAATATGTATTGTGACTACGACTTCTGAAACGATTAACTGCTTTTTATTAAGCCAAGCAGGATTTTTATCTCAAAATGGATATGACGTTACGATCGTTTGCAACGATGACCCCATATTGAAGAGCATGATTCCAAGTGAAGTTACCTACTTCCCTGTAAAAATGAAACGTGGTATCGATGGTATTGGCTCTTTGGTTAGTATATATAAGTTGTATTATTTATTCAAAATAGATAAATTTGATATCGTTCAATACTCAACACCTAACGCCTCAATGTATGCATCAATTGCTTCTTTTCTAGCACAGACACCTATTCGACTTTACTGTCAGTGGGGCATTCGTTACGTTGGTTTTCAAGGTCTGAAAAGAAAAATATTTAAGCGCTTAGAAAAATTTGTTTGCAATCTATCCACTTACATCGAACCTGATAGTAAGGGGAATTTATTATTCAGTCATCAAGAGGGTCTTTATAAAGAAAATAAGAGTAAAGTAGTTTGGAATGGGAGTGCAAATGGAGTGGATTTAAATAAATTTGATGTATCAAGTAAGCAAAAATGGAGGGGAATCATTCGAAAAAAATATTATGTATCAGCTGTTGATTTTGTGGTAGGTTTTGTCGGAAGAATAGATAAAGATAAAGGAATTAACGAACTTTTATCAGCCTTTAAAGTCATATCAGCAAAGTACACCAATATAAAGTTATTCATTATAGGTTCCAAGGATCTTGATGAAGGTATAAATGAGGATTTATTTTCATGGTCATTTAGTTCTGACGCAGTTATCTATTGTGGATATACAAAAAATGTTGAGTATTATCTCGCAGCTTTGGATTTATTTATTCTACCAAGTTATCGGGAAGGTTTTGGATCTGGTGTAATCGAAGCGGAAGCAATGGGAGTTCCAGTAATTGTAAGTGATATTCCTGGACCAACTGATGCAATGCAAAAAGGAATAACTGGTCTTGTCATCCCTAAAGGTTCTTCTGATCACATTGTCAAAGCTATAGAAACGTGCTTTAAAAGTCCGACAATGTTATCTGAGATGAGTAAAAACGCTATTTTATTTGCGGACAATAAATTCGATCAAGATGTGCTTTGGAAATATATTTTAGAGGATAGAAATGAACTTTATAGAAGGTTCATCTCTACTAAGAAGGAGAAACCTTATGTCAAATACTCATCCTAAAGTATCAATCATCATGGGCATTTATAATTGTTCTTCTACTCTAAAAGAGAGTATTGAATCACTAATAGTTCAAACGTACACAAATTGGGAATTAATTATGTGTGATGATGGTTCAACTGACAAGACTTATTCGATTGCAAAAAGTTATGAAAATAAATTTAATAATATCAAGGTATTGAAAAACAATAAAAATTATGGGCTAGCTTTTACTCTCAATAGATGTATAAAAGTAGCAAAAGGAAAATACATCGCTCGACAAGATGGAGATGATAGATCTACACCGACTAGATTAGAAAAAGAAGTGAAGTTGCTCGATAGTTGGAGCAAGTACGATATTGTTAGTACGAGCATGGCATTTTTTGATGAAAATGGGTATTGGGGCAAAGTCATTTCTAAAGAGATGCCTCAACCAAATGATCTAATTCAACAAACACCTTTTTGCCATGCCCCTTGTATGATTCGTAAGAAAGCTTTATTAGATGTGAAAGGATATCAAGATTCCAGAAAGCTTTTGAGAGTGGAAGATTATGACTTAATGTTTAGATTGTATGCTAACGGATCGCGAGGGTTTAATATTCAAGAAGTTTTATATGAAGTAAGAGATGATCGTCAAGCGATTAAAAGAAGAAAATTCACATTAAGAATCAATGAAGCATATACTCGTTTTTCTGGGTATAAACGGTTAAAACTACCATTACGTTCTTATATATACGTACTACGTCCAATTATTATTGGATTACTACCTAGATATTTTTATAAGCAAATTCGTAGAAAGATATACCGTAATGTAAAAATTAGAGCATAAACTATTTTACATGAATGATTGTCGTTGTAAATAATCTAACTTATATCGGAGTGCATATGATGAAAATAATTTCACGGTTACTTTTAGGAATTACCTTAATAATTTCACTCATTATTTTCTACACTTTATGGGATAACCTACGAATCACTGTAGCAGAAGAAACTATATATATTGACGATTTACCTAAAGATTTGCAAGGGTATACTATTTTACAAATCTCAGATCTACATGAAAAAAAGTTCGGCAAGAATCAAAGAAGATTGATTAATAAAGTAAATAAACAAGAATATGATTCGATTGTATTTACTGGAGATATGTTAGATGATGAAAATAGTAAAAACTATAAACCTACTTATGATCTGTTGGAGGGAATAGAGAATTTGGATAATGCATTATTTGTTCCCGGTAACACAGATCCAGAAAATACGTACATGGGACCAACGTACTCTAGAGAAAAACATGAATTTATAAAGGGCATGGGTGAGAGGGGAGTTAAAAAACTAGATTCAGTTTATACGATAACTAGAGGTGATGCAAAAATACATTTTGTTGAATTTGCTTTATCCCTTATAGATAAAGAAATGGAATTAAAAAAATTACAAGAAAATTCCTCAGAGCTCAATGAAGACGATCAATATTTACAAACTCTTTATAAAGAGATAAGTGTAATTGATAAGTTAACTGATCAGGAATTACTAATTTCACTGTATCATTATCCATTACCTGATGTAAGGATAGACATCCATAAAAATGATGAATCGATCATATTTCGAGACTATGACCTACACATTGCAGGCCATTATCACGGAGGACAAATAAGGATCCCTTTTTATGGTGCGGTGATTGTCCCTGAAGCCTATTATGATAACTATGGACTGTTCCCACCTCGAGACAGAGTGGATGGCTTATGGGAATATGATGGACTAAAGCAATATGTAAGTACTGGGTTGGGGAGTAGCAAAGCTGTTGGTTTTTTGAACTTTCGCTTATTTAACACACCAGAGATAAATTTATTAACTCTTGAAAAGAATCCTGAATAAATCTCACTAATTTGCATAAGTTTCTCCGTGTATTGATGCTAAGCTATTGATACGCGGACGATTTTGTTGTATGTTTTACTCTATATAGTATAAATGTTTTATATGATTATCTTTTTGGAAATGATTAAAAAAGAGAAAGGAGGTATCTATGCCTAAAACGAAGTGGTTTTTATTTTTGTACAGTGTTGTATTAATATTAATTGCAATCAATTTGGCGACACAAGTTCCGTTTATATTTCATCCGATTAAAGTCGCTTTCAGCACGCTAGCTCCAATTTTAATTATTGGAGGAATTCTCTATTACATATTAAGGCCTTTGGTTCGACTCATTGGTAAGAAAGTTCCGAATGCACTGTCTATTGTTATTATATTCATGACATTTGCAGGGATCGTAGCTGGTTTTGTTACATTTGTGGGGCCGATTCTTTATGCTCAACTTAGCGGATTTGTTGAAAATATTCCTAGATACATTGAGGATATGGAAGTTTGGTTGAACAGTTTCTTGGAAAATCAATGGGTAAGTAGAATGATGGAGGAAGATGCAGTTCAAAATTTTGATCCTGCTGTGATAACCGAAAATTTCTCTGAGATTCTTTCGAACATGGGTGGAAACCTTCTACAGTTTTTCGGTATGTTAGTAAATGTTGTCTTGCTGATCGTTGTTCTACCGTTTGTTTTATTTTTTCTATTAAAAGATGCCAATAAACTTCCAGATAGTATTCTTCGTTTTCTTCCTGAAGATCAGGTGGACGAGGGTAAAAATATTATGAATGATTTAGACGGAACGTTAAGTGCTTACATCCAAGGACAGGCGATCGTCAGTGTGTGTGTAGGGATACTATCCCTAGTTGCCTATTTGATAATCGGTGTGGAATATGCGCTTATATTAGCTTTAATCGCAATGTTCACTAATTTAATACCTTTTGTTGGTCCTTTTATCGGGACGATTCCCGCTGTGTTCGTTGCATTTTTTACTGATCCGATATTAGCACTGTGGGTAATCATTGCAATTGTTGTGATTCAGCAGATTGAAAGTAACTTAATATCACCAAACGTCATGGGTCAAAAATTAAATATTCATCCGTTAACTATTATTTTAATTTTGCTTCTTGCTGGGAATCTTGCTGGTTTAGTTGGGTTAATTCTCGCGATTCCATTTTATGCGGTATCGAAAGTAATTGTACAAAATATATATAGATTATTGCGGTTGCGGTATCCACAGTTGAGATAGCAGAATCGAAAAAAGGCCGGGAAGTTCAAATTTGAACTTCCCGGCCTTTTGTTATTGTATTTGAAGTAATGCTTTTGCGCGATCAACTTGTTCTGAAGTGGGAGATTCGACCCCTTCGAGTGGGTAAGCGATCCCAAGTTCTTTCCACTTGTAGACTCCCATTTTATGATAAGGAAGAATTTCAATTTTTTCAACGTTTTCTAAAGTTGAAATAAAAGACGACAAATCTGTTAAATCTTTCTCATCATCAGAAACACCTGGGACAAGTACATGGCGTATCCAAACAGGAACCTTATCATCAGATAGTTTTTTTGCAAAATCGAGAATATGCTTATTTGAAACGCCAGTTAATTTACGATGTTTTTCGTCGTCTATGTGTTTTAAATCAACTAAAAATAAATCAGTGTAAGAAATAAGTTCATCAAGTTTTGTTACAAAAGACGGACTTGACGAATAACATCCACCTGAACTGTCTATCGTCGTGTGAATACCGAGTTTTTTACATTCTTTAAATAATTCAATAAGAAAATCTAGTTGAAGAAGTGGTTCGCCACCACTTACAGTTACACCACCGTTGGAATGTTTCATGTAAGGTGTATATTTCTGAATATCTTCAATTAAAGATTTAACACTTCTCAATTCACCAGCATCACGATCCCATGAATCGGGATTATGACAGTATTGGCATCGTAAAAGACACCCTTGCGTGAAGATGACATAACGGATTCCCGGTCCGTCTACCATACCTGATGTTTCTACAGAATGAATTCTTCCTTCCATAAGATGACCCCCTAAGAACTAGAAAGCATCGGCAGGATAACTGCTGATGCTTTCCTGAGAAATTTATATCTTTCTATCTGAATGATACGTTTTACATTGATTCGTGGAACGTTCGATTAATAACATCGATTTGTTGTTCACGAGTTAATTTTATAAAGTTTACAGCATATCCCGAAACGCGAATCGTCAATTGTGGATATTCTTCAGGATGCTCCATTGCGTTTAATAATGTTTCACGATTAAATACATTGATATTTAAATGATGACCTTCTTTTTCAGAGTACCCGTCGAGGATTGCAGATAGATTAGCTTTTTGTACATCCTCTTCTTTTCCTAGTGCTTTAGGTACGATCGAGAATGTATTGGAAATGCCATCTAGTGAATTCCCATATGGCATTTTTGCAACGGAATTTAATGAAGCAAGTGCTCCTTTTTTATCTCTTCCGTGAAGTGGGTTAGCACCAGGTGCAAATGGTTCGCCATCTTTACGTCCATCAGGAGTATTTCCAGTTTTCTTTCCGTAAACGACGTTGGAAGTAATCGTTAGAATCGACATCGTTGTCTCTGCATTTCGGTGAGTACCGTGTTGTTTGAGCATATTAGAAAATTTAATAACTAAATCTTTAGCGAGCTCATCAACGCGATCGTCATCATTGCCGTACTGTGGATATTCTCCTTCTACTTCATAGTCTACAGCAAGCCCGTCTGCATCGCGAATAACTTTTACTTTAGAGTGTTTAATGGCACTTAATGAGTCAGCTGCCACGGAGAGACCAGCGATACCTGTAGCCATCGTACGACGTATTTCTTTATCGTGCAGGGCCATTTCAATTTTTTCATAACTATATTTGTCATGCATGAAGTGAATGATATTAAGTGTATTGATGTAGAGTCCTGCAAGCCATTCTAACACAGCATCGTAGTTGCTCATTACTTCATCGTAATCAAGATAATCTGATGTGATTGGAGTAATACCAGGAACGACATTGACCTTCGCTTTTTCATCAACACCACCGTTTATTGCATAAAGTAAAGCTTTTGCAACGTTTGCTCTTGCTCCGAAAAATTGCATTTGTTTTCCGATTGCCATTGCCGACACACAACAAGCAATTCCATAATCATCACCATATTCTGGTCTCATGATTTCGTCATTCTCATATTGTATTGCACTAGTTTCAATCGACATTTTCGAGCAATAATGCTTGAATGTTACTGGTAATGAAGGAGACCATAGTACAGTTAAGTTTGGCTCAGGAGCGGGTCCTAGATTTTTTAAAGTATGAAGGAAACGGAATGAGTTTTTAGTTACTAGTGCACGACCGTCCTGGCCAACGCCACCGATAGATTCTGTTACCCATGTTGGGTCTCCACTGAATAAATCATTGTATTCAGGCGTTCTGGCAAATTTAACTAAGCGAAGTTTCATTACAAAATGATCAACTATTTCTTGAGCTTCAACTTCAGTTAAAGTACCATTTGCTAAATCTCTTTCAATATAGATGTCAAGGAACGTAGAAACTCGCCCTAAACTCATAGCTGCACCGTTTTGTTCTTTTACTGCAGCCAAATATCCAAGATACAACCATTGGAATGCTTCTGTTGCATTCATAGCTGGTTCAGAAATATCAAATCCATATATAGTACCTAATTGTTTTAAGTCTTTAAGCGCTCGAATTTGCTCGGAAGTCTCTTCTCTAGAACGAATCACTTCTTCTGTCATTGCCCCAGAGAAGCTGTTTAATTCGTCTTGCTTTCCTTTAATGAGAAAATCAACACCATAAAGTGCAATACGTCGATAGTCACCAATGATTCGTCCACGACCATAAGCATCTGGAAGACCTGTAATAATACCAACTTTTCTAGCTAATTTCATTTCAGGAGTATAAGCGTCATATACGCCTTGATTATGAGTCTTGGCAAAATCACTGAAAATTTTCTCAACGTCTGCGTCTAGTTCGTAACCGTAAGACTCCAAAGCCGCTTTCGCCATGCGGATCCCACCAAAAGGTTGCATGGATCTCTTGAAAGGTACATCTGTTTGAACACCAACAATTTTTTCTTTTGACTGATCAAGGTATCCAGCATTATGAGAAGTAATAGTAGATACGATTTTTGTATCTAAATCATATACTCCACCTCTTTCACGTTCTTGTGTAGTAAGGTCCATTACTTGCTTCCAAAGATCATTTGTAGCTTCTGTTGCGTTCTCGAGAAAACTCTCGTCACCATTATAAAGAGAGTAGTTGGTTTGAATGAAATCACGAACGTTGATTTCATTATTCCAAAGTCCACTGTTGAAGTTAAACCATGCCGGGTGACTTACATTCTCAATTGTCTTACTCATAATTAACGCCTCCATATAGTTTTAGTTGTAAAACGTGCCATGTCAGACTGATATATTAGTGAATTAAATCACATTTTTAATGTACCTTAAGTATAAAAGTAAAAATGGCTTACAACAATAGCTAAATGTGACACTTTCATGAAAACTAGAACAGAGATCAAATATTTATGTAACAGTTATAATTTTTTAAGAGGTTATTAGTTAGTTTCCCAGTTTAATAAGGTTAAGTTAGATTATTTTACATAAGTGATTTTTCAAATTTTGCTACACTAAAGTGTAACAGATAGATAATGGCTGATTTTAAATGAGCTTATACTAGCTAAAATCTACCTCTAAATAAGTATATAAAGCTGAATCTTTATCATTGTTCAATCGTATATTCTATGTAAAGAAAATTGAATTAATACGATCAAAAGGGGAGAGGTTTATGGATCACTTTAATAAAGATAGCTATTTTGAGCAGCGTGATCAACTAATCAAGCGGCTTCCTGAACCTGAAAAATCAGTCTTTCGTTATTTTCGTGAAGTTGAGGAATCGAATCTTCGTCAGTATGGAAGGTTAACAGTCCATCAGAGAACTCCTATAATGATAACTGCAGAACATTTTATGATGACAGAAGAGGAGACGAAACAAATTTGTTTGTCTGCATCTAATAAATTGAAAGTTCTTTTTAGGAACAAATGGGAGAACTAATAATTCTTGAATTATTCATAAAGCACTAAGATGTGAATATAAAAGGGATCAAAAAAACAATTACTCACACAATTTTTACAGAAAACACTCGATCGACTAAAAGCGAACTCTTTCCGTGCCCAACGCTTTCAGTCTTTCGTTATCGTTCCGAATCAACGAGGCATTCGGAACGTTGGCGGAGTCGAAATTGAAAAACGCTCCGAATCAATGAGGGATTCGGAACGATCGAGGAATCTAAATTGGAAAACGCTCCGAATCAACGAGGGATTCGGACCGTTCGCGGAGTCGAAATTGAAAAACGCTCCGAATCAATGAGGTATTCAGACAGTTCGTTGATTCGAAATTGAAAAACGTTCCGAATCAACGAGGGATTCGGAACGATCGAAGAATCTAAATTGAAAAACGCTCCGAATCAACGGGGCATAACGGGGCACTCGGAACGTTCGAGGAATATAAATTGAAAAACGTTCCGAATCAGCAAGGGATTCGCAATCTTCTCTTTATAACACTCGAGTTTTAGACAGAATACACTCTAAAATTGATCTCAAAATAAATAAAAAATAAATGGCCTTCAAAAAAATGAAGGCCTGCTTTCTGTTACACAGCAGAAGAAAATATCTTATGCCGGATTATATGATGGACTTTCTGCGATTCTTCTGGTGTTAAAGAAACTAGAGGTAATCGAACAGATCCAACTTTAATTGAACACATTTCTAAAGCTGCTTTTACTGGTGACGGGCTAGGAGCACTAAACATGACGTCCATTACTGGTAAAAGTTGACGATGAAGTTGTGCTGCATACTTTACATGACCATTTTCATGTGCTGTAATCATGTCCTTCATCTCGTTACCGATAATATGAGATGACACGGAAACAGCGCCATTCCCACCGATAGATAAAATAGGCAATGTCAAGCTATCATCCCCACTGTAAAGAGTGAAATCATCAGACGTTTTATCAATAATTTCTGACATAGCGTCTAAATCACCGCTTGCTTCTTTAATAGATACGATATTTTTAATTTCTGATAGTCGGATAACTGTAGCAGGGAGCAAAGTGACTGAACTTCTGCCAGGTACGTTATACAACATAACTGGAAGCGGAGTCGCTGCGGCAATAGCTTTGAAATGCGCATACATACCTTCTTGGCTTGGTTTATTATAATAAGGTGTTGCGAGCATGACACCATCGACACCGGCTCTTGTAGCCAACTCAGTTAACTCAATAGCTGCTCTCGTACTATTTGTTCCTGTTCCTGCAATGACTGGACCTCTTCCGTCAACTACTTCAACAGTGAATTCGTAAAGAGATACTTTCTCTTGAATACTTAAAGTAGGAGATTCACCTGTTGTTCCTGCTACGACAATTCCATCAGAACCATTAGCTAATAAATGTTGGATTAATTCTTTCGTTGCTGGAAAATCGATATTGCCATCTTGATCAAAAGGGGTGACCATGGCAGTTAAAATATGTCCGAAATTCATGTGAAGCACCTCTATTCAAATTATTTCCGCCTTAAACGGATGAAGTTCTTGAATAGAGCTAAATCGCTTGTACAACCGTTATTACAAAATATAAAAAGCAGCAACGAGGGTCTCGTTGCTGCTAGAATAGTGTAATTAAACGGTAATCCAGCGTGAGATAGCCCTCCATACAGTCTATTGACTATACGACAGTCCTGCATTTATTCAATAACAGACCCAACAACAAATGTTTGAGCCATTCGTTGTTTCGGCAAAAATCCCTTTTCATGGCTATCAACAGAGCTCATACTCCTCAAGTCATGTACTAATGATTTCTGCACCTCTACTCACTTCAAATATATTGAAGTAAATGATATGAACTTTGAACTAACCATAACAAACTTTTTCTTTATATGCAACATAAAATATAAACATGATTTGTAAAGGAACTGTTATATCGTAAATATAAGTTTCAAAATAGAACACCTTCGTTGAGTGCGGGTGATTTTTACTGTAATATGAAAACTAAGAATTAAGTTATTGTGAGACTTCTTTATTAAATGGTGGGTCATAATAATCCAATTGTTTCTAGTTAGCTAGATTAAGGAATTGTTTTTCAGAACGGTTATAGATGTTATAAAGGAGTTCACCGAAGAGATGCCTAAAAAAATGATCGTTAAAATTATTGCTTTTTTGTTTGTTGTGAGTTTAATGCTCTATATAAATTACGTACATATTGATCTTCATCCTGAACGGATTCAATTAACTATATTATCTTTTGGAATATGGGCACCACTAATATTTATTGCAATATTTAGTCTAAGACCTTTTGTACTCTTTCCTGCCTCGATTTTAGGGGTTGTTGGAGGCTTATCTTTTGGACCAATAATTGGCCCAATTGTAACGTATGTTGGTTCAGTATCTGGCGCTATTATATCTTTTCTTGCCGTGCGTTATTTAGGGAGAAATATTAGACGAAAAAAATGGACGGGAAGAGGCGAAACCATTCAAAAAAAAATCGAAGAGAAGGGATTTTTCTATGTTTTCGCCTTGCGAGTAATTCCGGTGATTAATTTTGATTTAGTTAGCTACTTATCAGCGCTCTCGAGAATTAGTTTTAAGAAATATATTTTTGCTACGATGATCGGTATAATTCCTGGAACTTTAGCCTTTAACTTTTTGGGGGCATCTTTTGTAGAATTAAGTCCACTAATGTTTATTATTACCGGTACGATGTTTGTCGTTGCTTTTTTAGTTCCATTGATAATAAAAAAGATATTAAAAAAGAAGAAAAATATTGATTTAGATTTCCTTTCAGATAAAGAAACTTAAAATTGTTCTGTTATAAGTTTAATGAATTTAGATGAGACTATTAAATGAAATGGCATTATCAGCGGAGTTGTAACTATAATATATGCATGCTTGGAGTGATGTGCAATGCGATTTAGAATCCCCAAAGTACTTCTTATGATAAAGGTATGGTCAATGTTGAGGAGATATTTAAGAAGAAAACGAAGATGATGATTAATTTTCAATAAAGTAGAAGGAATGGTTGAGAAAAATGACCATTCCTTTATTCTTACATGAAGTAATATGTCAATTATGAACTGACTTAGCTATGACATGATGATGGAGATCTTCTAACAAATCGTGGATTGCTAATAATTCATAGAATAAAATAACCTTTCCACTTAATTGATGATCGTACTCAACTTGGTTGTGGACCGCGGAGGGCCTTGAACGAGAAAATTCATAGCGCAGATGGTTGTTTAATTCATCAATAAACTGAAAATAACTATCTCGAATAGGTAAGTCTAGATGAGTAAGCAATAATCCAAATTCGCTTTCAGCCCTTTTCAATAAGATTTGTTCATATTCAGTAAATGAGAGGTTTTTCGGTAAATATTGAAGGTTACCAAAATGTAAGACGGCTCTATGAAGAAATTGAGTCGTTTGTTTTTCTATTGAAAAACGCCGATATTTTTTTATCTTAAAGCGGTGATACCGAAGTTCTTTTCGTTGAAATTGGAGAAGTTGATCTGTCGTAGCGATGTTCCGTTTCAAATTCTCATAAGTTCCCATGTTCTTATAATGATGGTCACGGATAGATGTAAGACGCTGAAAAGATTCGTTCAGTGTTTTTTTAATTTGTTCGATGTGTTGTTGGTTCCTTAGCTCGATATTGTCCAAGTAGTCTGCAGGTAAAATAAGGACATTTACTAACGTAGAAACGGTAATACCGATCGAAGTTGTTCCTAATCGGATCAGAAAAGAAAGTAATAAATAATTTTGTAAATCAGGAATCATAGCAACGGATGTTAATGTAGCCACTAGCGTACCTTCGTATAATTTAAACTTTTGACAAAGTATAATGGTACAAGTGGCTGCAATTGTATAGGTCAGCGGACTTTCACCTAAGAAATAAACCGATCCAGCTGCAAGTGCAGCTCCTATTGCTGATGCAGGAAAACGCACAAGTCCCTTTCTGATCGAGTCATGGGTCGTCGGTTCAATCGTGACGATTGCCGTAATGACAGCGAATATGGCAGGGAGGTCGAATGCTAAGCAGATCATTGATGTTATAAAAACAGCAATTCCTGTTTTTAAAATGCGACTTCCAATTAAGGTGTTTTTGCGTAACTTAGTTTTCAAATTCATTTTGAACTCACTCCGTTTAAACGTTAAGTGTAGCTACTTTAATTATGTAACTTTGTCTTTTGTATGATAGTCCTATTGATTATAACATGATCAATTAATATATAATCTGAATTATTTATTGGAACACTATTGTGAAAACTAGATTTTTGATACAATAATAGAGCGAACGTATGATTGTGTACTGAATAATGATAGGAGGGGTGATTGGTATGGCGATTAGTTTCTATTTAGGACGTTCTGGCTCTGGTAAAACGACAAAAATGCAGACAGAAATGATTGATAAAATGAACGAAAATCCGACTGGGGATCCAATTATTTACCTAGTACCAGAACAAATGACCTTTCAAGCTGAGAAAAATCTCGTCAAAAGGATGGGCAAGGGGATTACTCGGACGCAAGTATTAAGTTTTTCAAGACTTGCTTTAAGAATTCTTCAAGAAGTAGGTGGAACTACCCGTAACCATATCGAAAAAACAGGAATTCATATGTTGTTAAGAAAAATAGTTGAACGAAAAAAACAACAGTTTCAATTATTTCAAAAAGTTGCCACAAGTCAAGGTTTTGTTGAACAATTAGAGCAAATGATAACAGAGTTCAAGCGTTACGATATAGATTCTGATGTTTTAAAGACAGAGATTGAGAGACTACAGGAATCGAATCAAGACGACTCTGCTGAACAACGGACGATAAAAGATAAGCTCCATGATATGTATTTAATTTTGTCGCAAGTGGAAATAGAAATTGCTGATAAATATATTGCGTCTGAAGATTACCTGCAACTATTGGCCGATAAAATTTATGAATCAACCAAATTAAAACAGGCGATTGTGTATGTAGATGGATTTCATAGTTTTACTCCAATTGAGTTAAATGTCCTTCGTTCCTTATTTATTACGGTGAAAGATGTGAACATTGCTCTGACATTGGATCAGCCTGTTGCAACAGTTGAAGACCTTCATCCACTTGATTTGTTTTATGAGACGGGGAACACATATAAACAGCTGTACGACTTATGTGAAGAGTTTGATTTGCCAGAAATATCAACGACGATACTTGACGAATCGAAACGATTTAAGTCGAGTGGGTTGATGTATTTAGAGAAAAATCAAAATCAAAGACCTGCGAAACCTTCAAATAATCATGAGGGAGTCCGTGTCATCAGTTCCGTGCATAGGCGAGGCGAAGTCGAAAGGGTTGCGCGCGAAATTATTTCATTAGTGAGGGACCAAGGATACCGTTATGGAGAAATTGCAATTTTGTTAAGGAATGTTGGAGAATATAGCGACTATTTCGAAACAATTTTTCAAACTGAAAAAATTCCTTTTTTCACTGATCAAAAAAGGTCTGCACTTAATCATCCTCTAGTTGAATTTATTCGTTCTTCCTTGGAAGTTATTCAGCGCCACTGGCAATATGAAGCTGTATTTCGAACGTTAAAAACAGAACTTCTCTTTCCTATGAATGGAGAAAATACTCGTGAGAAAGTCGATCAACTAGAAAATTATGTCCTTTCATACGGAATAAGAGGGAAAAGATGGTATTCTGAGAAACCTTGGACTTATAGGCGGATGGCGACCACAGCTGATAGTAATATCGATCAAACTAATGCTGAACAGTCATATGAAAAGCAAATAAATGAGTTGCGAGATTTATTAATGCAGCCACTAATTAATTTTCAAGCAAGCGTGAAGAAGTCAAAAACGGTACGTGACTATTGTCGAACCCTATACCAACTATTGGAAGACGTACAAGCAGCTGATAAACTCGAAGTTTTGCGAGATGAAGCGGTTAAGCTCGATGATTTACGAGAAGCGCGAGAGCATGATCAACTATGGTCTCAAATTATTCATTTGATCGATCAAATCGTTGAAATTAGTGGAGACGAAAAGATTAGTTTTGAGTTATTTATGAAAATGATTGAAACAGGATTGGAAAGCTTGTCCTTTTCAATTATTCCTCCAGCATTTGATCAAGTGGTGATTGCTGATATGGAAACGTCTCGTGTATCCCAAGTCCGTTGTGCATTTATCATGGGTGTCAATGACGGCGTGATTCCAGCTAAGCCAGATGAAGGAAGTCTCGTTTCGGAAGAAGAGCGAGCACATCTTGAAAAGCAAGGGTTACATTTAGCTCCAGGTGCGGAAAGACAGCTTTTGAATGAATCCTTTTTGATGTATATGGCTCAATCGATTCCACAAGAGAAACTCTATTTTACTTACCCTCTAGCAGATGAGGAAGGCCGAAGCCAACAGCCATCCATGATGTTACATCATATTCAAGATTTGTTTCCAAAGATGTCTATCGAAGTTGCATCTGGCTCTCCACTAGAAGTGAGTGAAGAACAAGAAGAACAAACGTTTATTACGAATCCACAGCAAACACTCTCTCAGTTAACGCAACAACTTCAAGGCTGGAAGCGTGGTTATCATGTTTCTAGCATTTGGTGGGAAGTGTACAACTGGTTTGTAACTAATTCAGCATGGAAAGGGAAAGTTTCAGTTGTATTACAAAGTTTAAACTATAAAAACCAACCAGAGAATTTACCTAAACGATTGACAGAGGCACTCTATGGACCAGTATTGAAAACAAGTGTGTCGAGGATGGAGCAGTTTAATGCTTGTCCATTTTCACAGTTTGCAAATTATGGATTGAAATTAAAAGAACGTGAAACGTTTAAACTCGAAGCACCAGATATCGGGACGTTATTTCATGCAGCCCTCAAAGAAATGGCTGAAACGTTACGAGCAGAAGGGAGAGATTTCTCTAATTTAACGAAACAAAAGGCGGCGTCGATGTCAAAAACGATTGTCGGCAATCTCGCACCTAAAATTCAAAGGGAAATTTTGCTTAGTTCAAATCGCTTCACTTATATTCAACAAAAATTAGAAGAAGTTGTTTCAAGGGCGTCTACGGTCTTGGCAGAACAAGCCAAACGAACAGGATTTTCTCCTGCAGGGTTAGAAGTTGGATTCGGACCTGATGAACAATTACCGCCGTTAACCTTCGAATTAGACAATGGCCACGTTATTGAACTCATTGGAAGGATTGATCGCGTGGACAAAGCAGAAGATGAAGATGGTGTGTATGTAAGGATTCTTGACTACAAATCCAGTAGTAAGGACATTAAACTCGATGATGTTTACGAAGGGTTAGCGTTACAAATGTTAATATATCTGGATGTGATTGTGACTTCTGCAGCGGACTGGTTAGGTACAGAAGTGACCCCAGCAGGAGTACTTTACTTCCACGTCCATAATCCGATGATTCAAGCTGATCAGAAATTGTCCTTAGAGCAAATTGAAGAGAAAATATTAGAAGATTTTAAAATGAAAGGTCTTTTATCTTCTTCATTAAATGTGATTAAACAGATGGATTTAGAGTTAGAAACAGGACGTAGGTCCGAAATGCTCCCGGTAGGATTGAAAAAAGATGGGGAACCTTATGCAAATTCGAAAGTAATTACCGAGCCGGATTATAAAACGCTTCGTTCCTATTTAAGAAATCATGTGAAAAAAGTTGGAACGTCTATTATGCAAGGTAATATTAACCTTACACCATATAAAAAGAAACAAAACATTCCATGTACTTTTTGCTCTTATAAATCGTTTTGTCAATTTGACCCTAGTATCGAGTCAAATGATTTCCGGTACCTTTCTGGACATTCCAACGAAGATATATTAGAACTGATTCGCGAACAGGAAGGAGAAGCGCATGAACATAACACCGAAACCAACTAATGTTACTTGGACAGAAGACCAATGGAAGGCGATTGTAGCAGAAGGTAATAATATTCTCGTCGCCGCTGCGGCTGGAAGTGGTAAAACAGCTGTATTAGTCGAGCGGATGATCCGAAAGGTGGCAGATACTGATAAACCTATTGATATCGATCGATTACTGGTTGTCACATTTACTAATGCAGCTGCTGCAGAAATGCGTCATCGGATTGGTGGAGCGATTGAAAAGAAATTAGATTCTAATCCAAGTTCCATACATTTGCGAAAGCAACTTTCTCTTTTACATCGGGCAAATATATCGACGCTGCATTCTTTTTGTATGAATGTCATACGTAAATACTATTATCAAGTTGACATCGATCCTAATTTCCGTATTTTAGATGATACAGAAGGTCAATTAATCAGGGAAGAAGTGATCGAAGAACTTTTTGAAGAAGAGTACGGACAAGAGGGAAATCAAACCTTCTTTGAGTTAGTTGATCAGTATAGCGGAGATCGTAGTGATGATAAACTTCGAAGTCTAGTACTACATTTATACAATTTTTCCCGTTCCAACCCACAGCCATTTAAATGGTTAGATAAAATTGTTATGGACTATCATTTAGGACACATTGAAAAAATTGAAGAACTAGATTGGGCTAATGAAGCAATAAGCCATGTACAAACACAGTTATCGCAAGCAATAGATTTACTTGAACGAGGGATGATGTTAACGAAAGAACCTGAAGGGCCATCTAAATACGCGGACACTTTTGATCAAGAAATCCTTCAAGTACGGGCATTATTATCAGCAAAAACATGGCAAGGTATGTTTGATCAATTCCAACAAGTTGGTTTTGGTCGAATCCCTTCTATCACCAAAAAGGACATGGTTGCCCCCCGTTTGAAGGATAAAGCGAAAACGCTTCGTGATCAAGCGAAAGATATGGTTCATGGATGTAAGATGGCTTTTTTCCAACTCCATCCTTCAGACATCCTAGCAGATTTACAAGCGATGGGTTCGACAATCGTTAAACTAACGACACTCGTTAAGCAATTTTCGAAACGATATATGGATGAGAAAAAAGAAAAAAGTGTACTTGATTTCAGTGATTTAGAGCATTTATGTTTAGAAATTCTGACTGATACTGAAACAGCCCCTTCTGGTGACTTAAAAGCTTCAAAAGCAGCGGAGGAATACGCAAACTATTTTTCAGAAATTCTCGTTGATGAGTATCAAGATACAAACCTCGTTCAGGAAACAATTATTAGCCAGTTATCAAATGGGAAGAATTTATTTATGGTTGGAGATGTGAAGCAATCAATATATCGCTTTCGGCTAGCTGAACCGACACTTTTTATGAAGAAATATAAGCAATTTCAATTGGATGGCGCCGGTAGTGGAATGAGAATTGATTTAGCAAAAAACTTTCGTAGTCGTGCAGAAATTTTAAATGCGACAAATTTTATATTTCGTCAAATCATGGATGAGGAAGTCGGAGAAATTGATTACAATGAAGCGGCTGAACTAAAGTTAGGCAATGAGGGGTACCCAATTCAGGATGATTTAGAAACGAAAATTGTATTAGTTAATAAAGGGGATTCGCTTCAATCTTCTCGCAAAGACGAAGGTGAGAACGAAACTCCAAGAGAATCTTTCGAAGAAGAACTAGAAACTTCTCAGCTTGAGGCGAGAGCGATGATCGCAGAAATGAAACGACTAATTCAATCAAAGTACCCGGTTTTTGATAAAGACTTAAATCAATCACGCCCGATAATGTATCGAGATATTGTCATCTTAATGAGGTCAATGCCTTGGGCTGAAACGATTATGGAAGAATGTAAAAAAGCGTCAATACCAGTCTATGCTGATTTATCAACAGGTTATTTTCATGCGATCGAAGTAAGAGTGATGATGTCCGTATTAAAAATTATCGATAATCCATACCAAGATATACCGCTAGCTTCTGTCTTGCGTTCGCCGATAATGAATCTAACAGAAATCGAGTTAGCTGAAATTCGCTTATTCGCTAAAGGCGCACCTTATTATGAGGCTTTAATTATCGCTGCAAGTGATGAAAACGAAGATGAATCATTGAGGAATCGTTGCCATGATTTCATACAACAATTGTCTATTTGGCGAAAGCGATCAAAAACAGGTTCACTATCTGAATTGATATGGCAGCTTTATCAAGACACAGGGTTTTATGATTATGTAGGTGGGATGCCAGGTGGGAAGCAAAGACAAGCAAACTTAACAGCGCTTTATGACCGATCTCGCTCGTATGAATCGACGTCATTCAGAGGTTTGTTTCGATTTCTTCGCTTTGTCGAACGTATGGAAGACAGAGGGGATGATTTAGGAACGGCAAGAGCATTGGGAGAACAAGAAGACGTTGTGCGGATGATGACGATCCATAAAAGTAAAGGACTTGAATTTCCTGTCGTCTTTATCGCAGGTTTGAATAAAATGTTCAATCGACAAGATATCCGAGGAGATTACTTTCTTCATAAAGAGTTAGGGCTGGGTTCTAAGCGAATTGATCCTAAAATCAGATTATCGTACCCAACAATTCCTCAGCAAGTGATTAAAGAGAGGATCAAATATGAATCATTGGCAGAAGAAATGCGCGTGCTTTATGTGGGGTTAACCCGAGCAAAAGAAAAATTATTTCTTACTGGTACAGTTAAAGATGTTGAAAAGTCTTTTGAAAAATGGGGCGAGTCCGTTACGCAAAACGGTTGGTTATTGCCAAATATAAATAGAAAAAAGGCATCAAGTTTTCTCGATTGGATTGTCCCTGCTGTTTTTCGACATCAAGCTGTATCTCCTTTGTTAGAAAACTTGGATTTGGATACTTCGCAAATGGATGAGATTATTGCTAAAGACTCTTCGTCATGGAGCGTTGATGTTGTTGATAAAAGTGATCTTCATGAGGGGGAAGCGATTGTTGATAAACCCGATGAGGAAATTAATGATAAGTTACATTCATTGCAACCTGTTTCAATTACATCATCAGTTAAAGAACAAATCATTTCACAGTTAGAATGGTCTTACCCTTACAAGGATGCAACGAATCATCAAGCAAAACAGTCGGTGAGTGATTTGAAACGAGAGATGCAAGATGAATACAGTTACCAGCTTTTAGCTGGAGGATTTCAGTCAAAGTACGCAGATCGCCCTAAATTCTTGCAGGAAACGTCGTTTCATTCTGCTGAAATTGGTACACTTATGCATGCGATGATGCAGCGCGTTTCACTTTCAATTGTTCCCGACAATGTTTCTGTTCAGGCGGAAAAAGACAAGCTTGTAACGAAAGAGATCCTGACAACGGAGGAAGCCGAACAAATAAATGTCCCCGATGTAGTTCAATTTCTGCAGTCGGATATCGGCAAGGAAATGCTAAGCGCGACAGAGGTGGAACGAGAAATTCCGTTTAGTTATCAAGTACCAGCTTCGGAAGCTTACACAACTTGGCAGCAAAAAGAGGACGAATCTGTCTTTGTGCAAGGGGTGATAGATGCTGTGTTTCGAAATGAAGACGGAAATCTTGTTTTAGTAGACTATAAAACCGATGCAATATCGGGTCGATTTGACGATCAATCCTTAGATGAAATTAAAAATCATTTCCGGCAACAGTACCGCTATCAAATTGATTTATATCGAAGAGCGCTTTCTGACAGTTGGTCAGAGCCTGTCGCTGAATGTTATCTCTACATGTTTGACGGGAATTTCTTGATCAGAATGTAAGAAGCTATTATGAAAGACGATAAGTCGAAGGCAGTTCCTTTAAATTTATCATTCTAATGTAGGTTTGTTTTATAAAAACATTGTAAAATGTCATTACTTTGACACCTATGATCTTAAGAAATTGGTTATAATAAATATTGAGAAATAGTGAAGAAATGATTTGTAAGGGGGGATTTAGATGATTTACTATGTTTTAACTGAGGATGAATGGAAAATTGCAAAAGAAGAAGAAGAGTACTGGCCTTCTGACTTTGATGATCGAGGGTATATCCCTTGTGCCAATCCAGGGCAAACAGAGTATCTAATTAGTGAGTTATTACTTGACGAAGAACCCTTATTGATATTAACAATAGATACACAAAAGCTTGAGAGTGTAATTATATATGAAGATGTCTATGAAACTGGCTCGATGAAACCACACGTTTATGGCTATATAAATATTGATGCAATAACTGGTATCGATGAATTCCATAGGTCACCATGTTGTATTCCATCATAAATACTAAATAAAAGCACTACTCAGTTTAAATCGAGTAGTGTTTTTATTTTAATTGCTCCCTCTTAACAGAATTTAACCTTTTAAGAAAAATTCAAAAATAAAATTTAATACTATAAAATTACTCTGAATTAAGTAATATTTTGAATTATTTCGAAAATTCAATTATGATGAATCTATCAATAAATTTTTTTACAAATGAAATGGGGGAATGAATGCGAAAATTTAATGGAGATTGATTTATTAATACGAATCATAAAAGAAGTTATATTAAAAACCATGATATCGGTGTTTAAAATTTATTAATTTTAAAAAAGAAACTCGTAAAATTGTTTGCGAGTAGTGCAGATTTAACTCAGAAATTTGGGACAAGTTCCATGTTTGACAAATGATAATAAGACAAAATAGCTAACTCAGAAACTCAATTTAAATTACCCGTATAATTTCTATAAAATCTCGTATGATTTCATAATTTGATTATTAAAATAATCAAAATTACCACGATTCTCTGAAATGTGTTAAAATTCAGATAATTAAGTTGTTATACTATGAGGAGGATGTTTATGAGACAGTCTATTGAATGGATGGTTGGAGGGCAACAAGGAGAAGGTATTGATTCAACAGGGGAATTGTTTGCTAGAACACTAGTGAAATACGGCTATTCTGTATCTACCTATAAACAATTTATGTCCAGAATCAAAGGTGGTCACTCAAACTTCAAACTTAAGGCGACAAAAGAACGCAATTATTACGCTGGTGATCAGATCGATATTCTTCTTTGTTTTGACAAAGAATCGTTGCAGAAACAAGAAGAATACTTGACTAAAGATGCCGTAGTCATTCAAGAAGGAAAAGAGACAAGTGTTACGAAGAGCGAAGGAAATTATACTTATGACATTTTCAGTGTTCCTTTAAAGAAAATTGCAACAGAACTTGGTAATCCACTAGCTAAAAATATGATAGCTATTGGAATTAGTTCCGCACTAGTAGATCTTCCTAAGGAACTGTTAAACCATTTTATAGCTGAAATTTTTCAGAAAAAAGGAGAAGGTGTCATTCAGTCAAATATTCTTGCGGTGGAAAAAGGGTATGAATTAACGAATGACCATTTATCTCATAGAATTTCTCCACTTGAGAAATCAGAACAAAAGGATCAACTTTTCATGTCAGGAAACGAAGCGACTGCGTTTGGAAGTTTAATGGCTGGGTGTCGTTTTTTAAGCGCTTACCCGATTACTCCTGCAAGTGAAGTGATGGAATGGTTAGCAAAAGAACTTCCTCCTTTGGGTGGGACGGTAATGCAAGTCGAAGATGAGATTGCAGGCATTTGTTTTGCTATCGGTGCAAATTATAGTGGTGTTCGCGCAATGACAAGTACTTCAGGTCCCGGTATTAGTTTGAAAACAGAGGCATTAGGGATGGCAGGGATGACAGAAGTACCAATCGTTATCGTGAATTCTCAGCGTGGGGGCCCATCTACTGGACTTCCTACAAAACATGAACAAAGCGATTTACAACAGATGATTTATGGAACACATGGAGAGATACCTAGAATAGTATTGTATCCTTCCACAATTGAAGACGCTTTCTATGTTGCTGCAGAAAGCTTTAACTTAGCAGAAATTTACCAATGTCCCGTTATTGTTGCGTTAGATTTAGGCTTATCGATGAATAAAATGACGATACCTTCATTTGATGTAAACCGAGTTGGTATTGACCGCGGCAAACTGATTACGAACGAAGAAGCCGGAGAATACGATGAAGCCTTTTTTAATCGATATCGACTAACAGATGATGGTATTTCACCTAGACCTAAACCAGGCATGAAAAATGGATTACATTTAACAAGTTCCAATGAACATGGGGAAGATGGTTATATCTCTGAAGACCCTGAAATACGCGTGAAAATGATGCGGAAACGGTTAGAAAAAACAAGAGGTGCTATGATTCAAGAGCCAATCAAACTTCAAAGCTCAGGTGATATCAATCCTGAAGAAGCAGAGGTTTTACTTGTAGGAATGGGATCTACTTACGGTGCCATCGAAGAAGCGATGACGAAACTCAACGAAGAAGGCAATGAAACATATGCTCACTTACACATTCAACAACTTTATCCATTACCTATCGATCGATTAAAGGCCTTATTTGAAAATAAACGGATCATAACGGTAGAGAACAATTACAACGGACAGTTATTGTTATTATTAAAGCAATATTTACCGATACATGACCAATCAGACTCTATTCTACAATTTGATGGCAATCCATTTATGATTCAAACATTACTTAAAAAAATGAAAGAGGTGGTGTAATTATGGCTACAATGAAAGATTTACGAGGAGATGTTTCCACTTGGTGTCCTGGGTGCGGCCATTTCAGCATCATGGCAGGAATTCAAAAAGCTATCATTGAGTTAGGATATGAACCACATGAATTCGCGATTATTTCTGGGATTGGTTGTTCAGGAAAAGTGTCAGAATACATTCGAAGTAATGGTTTCCACTCCATTCATGGACGTTCAGTGCCTGTTGCCCAGGGTGTGAAAATGGGGAATCCTGATCTTAAGGTAATTGCATCAGGAGGAGATGGTGACGGTTATGGCATTGGTTTAGGTCACTTTGTTCATGCATCAAGACGAAATATAGATATGTCTTACATTGTCATGGATAATAGCATATATGGTTTAACGAAGGGGCAAACGTCTCCACGAAGTGAACATGGTTTCGCCACAAAATCTGCATCAACAGATAACAAAGAATACCCAGTCGATCCCGTATCTACTTCTATTATCAACGGTGCAACTTTTGTCGCTCAAGGATACTCGGGAAATATCAAACAACTTAGTGGAATATTAAAAAGAGCGATTGAGCATCGAGGATTCTCCCACGTCAATATTTTCAGTCCATGTGTTACCTTCAATAAAATCAACACGTATGATTACTACAAAGAAAATCTTATATTCGTCGAGGAGCCTTTTGAATCACGTGATGAAGCTGTGAAAAGCTTGAGAGAAAACAAAGGTCTTGTAACAGGAATTCTTTTTGAAGAACACCGTGATGATTACCAAACAAAATTAGGGATAGATTTTGATATGCAGTCACTTGAGTCAGGAAAGATGGATAAAGAACTCCTTCATTCCATTCAAAAAAAGTTTGAATAAAGTATTTCGAATCTCAAATAATCGGACTGTGAAAATATTTGAATCTTAACGAAAAAGCCAAACCGCTATATCTTCGGTTTGGCTTTAATATTAATCAATACTTTAAAAGTTATTTTGCTTTCACTTTCATTTTAATATACTCATCGTAAGTGATTTCCTTATCTAATACACCCTGATCACGAATTTCAATAATACGATTGGCAATAGATTGGTTAAATTGGTGGTCATGTGTCGCAAAGATTAACGATCCCTTGAAGTTTACTAAGCCATTATTCAAAGCAGTAATAGACTCTAAGTCAAGATGATTTGTAGGCTCATCAAGAAGCAATACATTTGCACCACTTAACATCATCTTAGATAACATACAGCGAACTTTTTCTCCACCCGACAATACGCTCGGCTTTTTCTTAGCTTCTTCACCAGAGAATAGCATGCGTCCCAAAAATCCACGCAAAAATGATTCTGTTTGATCTTCTGGTGAATATTGACGAAGCCAGTCGACAAGATCAGCAGAACTTCCGTCAAAATAAGAGGCATTGTCTTTAGGGAAATATGATTGAGACGTCGTAACTCCCCATTTGAAGGATCCACTATCTGCTTCCATTTCACCCATAAGAATTTGCATTAACGCAGTTTTAGCATTTTCATTCGGTCCTACCAAAGCTACTTTATCATCCTTTTTTAACGTGAAACTAACATTATCAAGAACCTTTTCCCCGTCGATCGTTTTCGTCAAACTTTCTACAGTTAAAAGGTCATTTCCAATTTCACGTTCTGGTTTGAAAGCAACGTAAGGATATTTTCTAGAGGATGGCTTGATATCATCTAATTCTATTTTATCCAAAGATTTTTTTCGAGAAGTTGCCTGCTTTGATTTCGACGCATTCGCACTGAAACGAGCTACGAAAGCTTCAAGTTCTTTTATTTTTTCTTCCTTCTTCTTGTTCTGTTCTTGAGCCATTTTTAGAGCGAGTTGGCTTGATTCATACCAAAAGTCATAGTTACCAACGTAAACCTGTATTTTACCAAAGTCGACATCAGCTATGTGTGTACATACATGATTTAAGAAGTGTCTGTCATGGGAAACTACAATGACAGTATTATTAAAGTTAATCAAGAAGTCTTCTAGCCATTGAATTGCTTCAATATCCAAACCGTTTGTAGGCTCATCTAGTAATAACACATCTGGATTACCGAATAAAGCTTGTGCAAGTAATACTTTAACTTTCTCTCCACCAGTTAACTCAGACATCTTTTTGCTATGAAGATTATCACTAATCCCAAGCCCTTTAAGAAGGACTGCAGCGTCAGATTCAGCCTCATAGCCGTTCATTTCAGCAAATTCACCTTCTAATTCAGCTGCTCTCATCCCATCTTCATCAGAAAAATCAGGCTTCATATAAATCGCATCTTTTTCTTTCATTACGTCGAATAATCGCTGATGCCCGGACATGACTACTTCCAGAACAACCTCATTTTCATAGCCGAAATGATCTTGTTTTAAAACAGCCATCCTATGACCAGCAGGTAAGTGGACATTTCCCGATTGTGAGTCAATTTCTCCTGACAGTATTTTCAAAAATGTAGATTTTCCAGCACCGTTGGCTCCAATAAGCCCGTAGCAGTTACCTGGTAAAAATTTTATATTGACATCTTCAAAAAGTTTTTGGTCTCCAAATTGCAAGCTAACATCTGTTACATTAATCATTATATACCTCATCCTCTACGTTAAATTACGTTGAAAATTATAACATCTATTGGAGTAAATTACGAGTTGATTAAATTATTAGTACTAAAAAATTATCTTGAAACATAAATTAAACAATTGAAAAAATCGGAGGGATTTAATGGATAGATATTCGCAATGGGTTACAGATAACGATTACGAAGGATTTCTTGATAAACTACAAATGGTTATAAACCATAAATATTCAACTAAATATGGTTATCAGAAACTTGTAAATGCAGAATTCAACACCCGTCAACAAGTAGTAATACTTCGAAATATACTTAACGATGAGGTGAGACATTATCAACAATTCGCAACTATGTACCTCGCGTTAACTGGAAGAGAACCAGTTCCAAATATTAGTAGAGAATGGCTTGAAGATGATCCTGAGGTATTCTTTTCTTCCTATTTATCTGAGCAGAAAAATGTATCAATATATAATGAATTAAGCGAGCGCGCCCCAACACCACTGTTTAGAGAACAATTCAAGAGAGCTTCCGCAGATGAACAAAATCACGCTATTTGGTTTTTATCTTTTTTGACTGTTAATTGATCATGTCAATATCTAGTTAGTTATTTTTTCTATAATTGTGATACGTTGAAAAAGGATATTTTGCTTGGTAAGTTTATTTACATAGACTACGTTCTAATATGATGTGGAAATATCCTTGTTTAAAAAAATCTAATATCGGTAATATAGGTAGTGAATATGGTAGGATATAAGGAAGGATGTTCACATGCAAACTGAGCATGACTTAATTTTATTAATGAAAAAACACCCAGAAGTATTTGATTTTAATTTTTCGTTTTTACACTCATTTACTTCATATACTAAAAAAATGACTCAATTAATTTATGAAAATGATTCAAAACAGCATTCAATTGTTTATTTTTTTCACGAACCGGTTTCTGAAGTTCATTTAGGAAAATTTTTTGATGACTTGGCACAAAATATTTTCAATAATACCGGCAAAACATACATGATAGCTAGCCGAAAAATTAATGAGAAATACAAAAAACTGTTTGATCATTTTCAGATAAACTGGTTTGAATTGAACGAAAACAACCTTGAATATTTAAAAGGTACACGAAAGGAATCCTCTCCTTCACTTAATGAAAATAAAGATGAATCATATCGAAATAATATGATTCTTTTTGCTGAAAGTATCTTAAGTGAAGATTTAAATACTAGTTGGGCAGATTTTTCCCTTTTAGTTAGTGATAAGGAATTAAGTGTGGAAGATGGGATACCTTATAAATGTAAAAAAAGACCGTTTCAAATTTATGTTTCTCAACAACTTAGATATGATGGAGAGCTTGTAATTTCCTACGAAAGTTATGGGGACGATTTGAAAATACCCCGTTATTTACGTATCTATTTGAATAGAGTGAATGATGGTGATTCACACCAATCATCACCATTTCTTTTAACCTTGGATTTAGATACGTGTTTTGATGTGAATACGGGAATTTTATACACAGATGTTTCTCTTTTTGAGCAAGAGGTAGGCCCGTATGATTTAGAAAAAATAAATGTTATTTTACAAAAGTGGAATCTCGATACAAATGATTCTTTCAAAATCAGTGACTTCAAATTAACTGATTTAGATTATTTGATTCGAAAATTAATTAGTCTTAGCATGTTGATGAATGGTGTAGATAAGAAAAAAATGCATTATGTATAAGGAAATAGGTATAAATCATATGGACAGACGAAAGAGAGTTACAGCTCTATCCCTCCAAGAAATTGGTGGGGAGCTGTAACTCTCTATACTTTTTAATGATGAGTTTAGTATATATTTTTACAAGAATAATAAAGAAACAGCAACCCCAAGTATTCCAATTAGAGCCATAAAATAAACAGGTTTAACGGGCATTTCTCCTCCATTTTCCATTGCCTTACCAAACATATAAAAGACTAATGGATGAACGAGAAATGGCATTGAAAAGATAAAAGGAATGAGTAGTGCGGCATCAGACCCGAACATCCCTTCCTGAATGGCTGCAAAGAGTCCAAAGTGAGAGATCGCACTAGTTTGTGCCATGACCCCATAGTCCATCTGCATCGCACTTAAACTAAGAAGAGTTAATCCACCAAATACGGCACAAATCTGCCAACCGAAAGAGAATTGCATTAATGCATTAATTTCTTTTTTATCATTTCCTTTCGCCTTTTTTAAATTACGAAGAGCATAAATGGTTAATAGTATACCAATTGATACTAAAATGATGGAAGGCGGAAGCCACAAACTCCCTCTATCAGCACTAATTGCCAAAATTGAAAAGACAAAAATATGTCCAAAGAAAGGGATGTTAATCATAATTGGTGCTCTTTTAGCTGCTGTACTTCCGAAATCACCAGCTGTACAAGCCCCCGTTAGCCCTGAGTGAGATAATGCTCCAGCCATACCTGGTGCGAGGTTTCGAGCATTAGCAGTTTTGGCAAAATACATAATCAAAGAAATTCCACCAAACATCCACAATAGTTGTCCGAAAAACCCATAAGCCAGTACAGCATTCACGCCATCAATGGTAAATGCCTCACCGATTCGTGAACCACCTACCATAAAATTAGCTGCCAATACGACCGGTATTCCGCCGAACAACAATGCTCTAATCGTAGGACCGAAAGACCAGCGATATAGAATAGCACCAATGGCTGCAGCAATCATCATCGCAAAGAAAATTTGCGGTAACGCAATTATCGATTCTATCAACTGTGCGGCGTGGTAGGATAGAAAAAGTACAAATACTATTCCAGAAATCTCAATTAATCCTTTTTTAATGTATAAACGTTTATTCAAAATACGAGCTTTGTTATCAATTAAAATGATCGCGAGAACCAAGCCAATGTAGGCAATCAGCGGATAATAGGTACTTAACATGACATCCTGTCCAGTCCCAAGGATGAGCCTTATTAACCCTTCAATACCTAATAGCAAGAAGAATGATCTTAAAATAAATACAAATTGTGTGCGAGTTGTTCCTAATACTGTTTCTTCTTCTGATGGAACAACCATATCATCTGGTAAATCCTTTTTATTCCCAAGAATCTTTCGTAATTCTTGTCCACCGACAAAAAATGTAACGATTAATGCGATGATCGTAGTACTTGCCATCAAGTTAATGAAAGGAAATTCATTTAAACCAGGTGTAGATACATCACTTAATACGAGAATATAACCTAATGATAAACCAAAAATAACGATAATTAAAATCGGGGAATATCGAGTTCCCGCTACAACTGTTCTTGAAATAATCACCATAGGTATTAAAAAGAATAAAAGAATCCAAAATTGGTTTAATAACTGCAAATTTGTAATTTGTTCAACAATGTCCATTATACAACCCCTTCTTTAAGTTACTAACTCAGATTTTATATTAGCTTATTACTTTATGAAGGTAAATAGGATATTAGATAAATATGTAACAATATTGTTAAGAAATGAATACTCGCGCAATTAATTTTATTGAAAATTGAAGTGGGGGTTTCTCAAGTACCGACTTTCTAAATTTAACTAGATAGACAACCACGGAACTCATAAGGTCAATTTGTACATTAAGTCATCATTAATACTGTAGTCTACTGAAAGAACTCTCACACATGATATTATTAAGCGTATCTCTATTTCTATTATGACTTTCAACAATCATTACCTATGTAATAGTATTGGCAGTTAACAGCGATGTTAAAAGCTTATACTGTTTGAAGATGGGAGAGTTAGATAAAGCTTCTTTAACTTAAGTAAATAAAACATTATAACAAGTTTCATAAATGGAATAGGGGGAAAAATCAAGAGAATATATGATTTGTCGTTAAAAAGTCAAAAAGAATACGGTGTCATTGTGAATGTGAAATATTTCACAATAAACCTATTTATTTTTATAATAATTCACGATATACTACAAATGTAAACAACGAAGCAAAGAAGGATTTTATTTTTTTAAGTGATTATGTGAATATGTTCACAATAATATTAGGAGGAATGCAAAATGGTTGTAAATGAAAAGAAACTTAACAAAGTTGACGAAACTGTCAAGGCAGTGAACGAATTGGTTCAGAAAGGAAAAAAAGCACACGAGGAATTTCTTTCTTACGATCAAGAGCAAATTGATCGTATTGTGCAGGAAATGGCACTAGCAGGATTGGATCAGCATATGCCGTTAGCTAAGATGGCTGTTGAGGAAACCAAACGAGGTGTTTATGAAGACAAAATCATCAAGAATATATTTGCAACAGAATATATTTATAATGCGATAAAAGCTAACAAAACAGTTGGAATCATTCATGAAAATGAGCACGAAGAGATGGTTGAAATTGCTGAACCAGTTGGTGTTGTTGCTGGTGTTACTCCTGTAACAAACCCAACATCAACAACAATGTTCAAAGCACTTATTTCGATTAAAACGAGAAACCCAATCATATTTGCTTTCCACCCATCAGCGCAAAAATGTAGCTCTACAGCAGCGGAAGTTTTATATAAAGCTGCTATAAAAGCTGGCGCACCAAAAGATTGCATTCAATGGATTGAAAAACCGTCACTTGAAGGAACGCAACAGTTAATGAATCACCCAGGAGTAGCAGTTGTCTTAGCTACTGGTGGCGCAGCAATGGTAAAGTCAGCTTATAGTACAGGTAAACCAGCACTCGGTGTAGGACCAGGTAACGTCCCTTGTTATATTGAGAAAAGTGCATTAATTAAACAAGCGGTTAATGACCTAATTTTATCTAAGACGTTTGATAACGGAATGATTTGTGCTTCAGAACAAGCAGTCATTATAGATAAAGATATTTATGAAGAAACGAAAAATGAATTGAAAGCAAACAACTGTCATTTTTTAACAGATGATGAGAGGAAAAAGGTAGAAAAACTAGTAATTAATGAAGAAACGTGCGCAGTTAACCCTAAGATTGTAGGGATGCCAGCAGCAGAAATTGCAAAAATGGCAGGAATTCAAGTGAACAATGAAACAAAAATTCTCATTGCTGAATTAAAAACAGTTGGTCCTGAATCTCCCTTATCAAGAGAGAAATTAAGCCCGGTTCTAGCTTGTTTCAAGGTGAAGAATCAGGAAGAAGGATTTAAAAAAGCAGATGAAATGCTTGAATTTGGAGGGCTTGGTCACTCTGCGGTTATCCATTCAACAAATGATGATGTCATCCGCCAATATGGGTTAAAAATGAGGGCAGGAAGAGTTATAGCAAACGCACCATCTTCACAAGGAGCAATTGGAGATATTTATAATGGCTATCTCCCTTCATTAACACTTGGTTGTGGTTCTTATGGACGTAACTCCGTTTCACAAAATGTCGGGACAGTGAATCTCGTAAATATCAAAAAAATAGGGATGAGAAAAAATAATATGCAATGGTTTAAAGTTCCACCAAAAGTATACTTTGAAAAGAATGCAACGCAATATTTAGAAAAAATGCCTAACATTTCTCGCGCAATGATTGTTACTGATGAAATGATGGTGAAAATGGGTTATGTCGATAAAGTACTTTACTATTTAAATAAACGAGAAGATAAAGTGCAATATGAAGTTTTTTCTGACGTCGAGCCTGATCCATCCATTGAAACGGTCATGGCAGGTGCTGAAGCGATGATGAAATTTGAACCTGATGTCATTATCACATTAGGTGGAGGATCTGCTATGGATGCTGCTAAAGGTATGTGGGTTTTCTATGAGCATCCTGAATTAGAATTCCATGGCCTTAAGCAAAAATTCTTGGATATTCGTAAAAGAGTATTTAAATATCCAAAACTAGGTAGAAAAACTCAATTTGTTGCAATCCCTACCACATCAGGAACAGGTTCAGAAGTAACGTCTTTCGCTGTAATTACTGATAAAAAAAATAATATAAAATATCCATTAGCTGATTATGAATTAACTCCAGATGTAGCAATTATTGACCCTGTCTATGTAAAATCTGTTCCACCATCCGTAACAGCAGACACTGGGATGGACGTCCTGACACATGCGATCGAATCTTACGTCTCCGTTATGGCAAATGATTATACGGATGGGTTAGCAATTAAAGCAATTCAGTTAGTATTTGAATACTTGCCGAAAGCTTATAAAAATGGAAACGATGAAGTAGCTCGTGAAAAAATGCATAACGCTTCAACCATTGCTGGTATGGCATTTGCGAATGCATTTCTAGGAATCAACCATAGTTTAGCCCATAAATTAGGACCAGAATTCCATATTGCACATGGTCGTGCTAATACAATCTTATTGCCTCATGTTATTCGTTATAATGCTACGAAACCAAGAAAATTCACAGCGTTCCCTAAGTATAAACATTTCGTAGCTGATGAGCGTTATGCAGAGATTGCAAAAGTACTAGGTCTACCAGCAAAAGATACACAAGAAGGAGTAGAAAGTCTTGCACAAGCAATCATCAAACTCGCAAAAGATATGAACATTCCGATGAGTATTGAAGCTTGTGGAGTAGATAAAAAAGATTTTGAAGGCAAAGTAGAATACCTTGCTGACCGTGCATTTGAAGACCAGTGTACAACAGCAAACCCTAAATTACCTCTTGTAACGGAACTCGTTGAAATTTATCGTTTGGCGTATAAGGGAGTATAATGATTACTGTTTAAACCAACATGTATAGGAGGGATCTCCCTTCTATACATATATTTCATTCCGTTTTCGCAAAAAAGAAGAGGAGCAAATCCAAAAGTAAGCTTGTCTATTCGAGCTTGCTTTTTTAATATAATAATTTTAATAAGTGTGAATTAACAGAATTTATAGAAATATATGAAATTTCAACAAAATGTAAATAATATGTATGATTATATGACAATATTTAAATAATTATTGTAATTATATATTTACTGAATTATAATTATTTTATTAATTATTTTTCGGAAAACGCAAAATAATTTATTTAAATTAGATATATTCGTAATTAATACGTAAATATTATTCGAAATGACAAAGTGATGTGATGATATGACAAAATTAGATGAAAAAGATTTATCAATACTAAGTTATTTACAGGAAAATGGTAAATATTCTTATACTGAAATTGCTAAATTGTTAAAAGTCAGTGAAGGAACTGTTCGTACTCGAATCAATCGAATGTTAAAAGAAAATGTTTTTGAGTTTGTCATTCATACGAATCCAAATAAAATTGGATTAGATGTGCAAGCTATTATTGGGATATCAACAAAATTAGGGAAGCATGAAGAAATTGCTTCTGAATTAAGAACTTACTCAGAAGTTCGATTTGTAGGGGCTTTCTCGGGTACACATGACATTATCATTCAAGCATATTTCAAAAATAATGAAGAATTAATGAATTTTGTTAATAGAAAGTTAGCGAATATTGATGGAATCGAAAGTGAGGAAGTTAATGTTGAACTCAAACAATATAAAGATTCTTTCTCATATGTTCCTTAATTAAAAATATTGTTGTTTTTTTTATCAGAATATTTGAATTATATTGAATGGCAAAAAATCTCTTGAAGTAATCATCCATCTTCTATTAAATTATCTTGATTTGAGGTGCACCAATGAAAAACGAAACAATTTTAGATGTGAAAGGATTAAAAACACAATTCCAAGTAGGTAAAAATAAAATTGCTAAAGCAGTTGACGGGATCGATTTTCACATCAATAAAGGTGAGACGGTCGCTATCGTTGGAGAGTCAGGAAGTGGGAAAAGTATTACAGCACTATCTATCATGCAACTGATTCCTAGTCCACCTGGAAAAATTGTAGAAGGATCCATCGAATTAGATGGGAAAGATTTACTGAAGTATACGGAGAAACAAATGGTCGCAACTCGTGGAAATGATGTTGCTATGATTTTTCAGGAGCCGATGACTTCATTAAATCCTGTATTTACAATAGGGACGCAAGTTTCTGAACCGTTAATAAAGCATAAGAAATTGGGGAAGGTAGAAGCCAAAAAGCAAACGATTGAAATGTTAAAACTCGTTGGCTTTCCTCGTGCAGAACAAATTTATCATGAGTACCCGCATCAACTTTCTGGTGGGATGCGACAACGAGCAATGATTGCGATGGCCTTAACTTGTGCGCCAAAGCTTATTATTGCGGATGAACCAACAACGGCACTTGACGTAACGATTCAAGCTCAAATTCTTGATCTTATGTTAGATATGAAGAAGAAGACAGGCTCATCCATCTTGATGATTACACATGATTTAGGCGTCGTAGCTGAAACGGCTGATCGAGTTGTTGTTATGTATGCTGGACAAGTTGTCGAAATGGCAAGTGTGAAAGAGTTATTTGTAAATCCAAAACACCCCTATACTGTGGGGCTTCTAAATAGTATGCCGAAAATCGAGGAAGACGTAGAGAGGTTAGAATCTATACCTGGAATGGTTCCACCAGCACATAGCTTTCCACAAGGATGCCGGTTTGCTCCAAGATGTAAACACGCAATGGATAAATGTACAGAAGCACTACCCGAATTAGTCGAGGATGGAAAAAACCACGAAGTTCGCTGCGTGTTATTCGATGGTAGTGGAAAAGGAGTTTCCCATGTCTAATAAACCTAATCAAAAAGAAAAACTATTTGAAATAAAAAATTTAAAAAAATACTTTCCTGTAAAGGGTGGCGTTCTACAACGAACGATTGGTCATGTCAAAGCAGTAGATGATATAAGCTTTGATATTTATAAAGGAGAAACGTTAGGAATTGTCGGGGAGTCTGGTTCAGGAAAGTCGACATTAGGCAGAACGATATTACGCCTCCTTGATCCAACCGATGGAGAAATTATTTATAATAATGACGATATTGCTAGTTTAAGACAAGGGAAATTACGCCCTTTAAGAAAAGACATGCAAATGGTTTTTCAAGACCCTTATGCCTCTTTAAACCCACGTATGAGTGTTGGGGAATTAATTGAAGAACCGATGATCGTTCAAAATACGCTATCAAAACTTGAACGTAAAAAAATGGTGCTTGATCTTCTTGATAAAGTAGGACTAGGACCTCAATCTTTGATGAAATATCCCCATGAATTTTCAGGTGGCCAACGTCAAAGAATTGGCATTGCCAGGTCATTGTCGACAAGACCAAAGTTCATTATAGGGGATGAGCCAGTCTCTGCTCTGGACGTGTCAGTACAGTCTCAAGTATTAAATTTGATGGAAGATTTACAAGCAGAATTTGACCTCACGTATTTGTTTATTGCACATGATTTGAGTGTGGTAAAACATATTAGCGATCGCGTTGGCGTGATGTATTTAGGAAGATTAGCTGAAATTGCACCAAAAACATCTTTATATGATAAGCCGCTACACCCTTATACGCAAGCGCTAATAGCCGCGGTACCTTCAACAGATGTTTTGAATGTACGAGAAAGAATACCTTTGAAAGGAGACTTACCTAGTCCGTCAAACCCACCCACTGGCTGTGCTTTCCATACACGATGTCCGAAAGTACACGATCGCTGTAAGATCGAACGTCCTGAGCTTGTTCATATGGGAGATGAGCATTACGTTGCGTGTCATCTCTATACAAATTCAGAGTCAGAATAACAACTAGAAACAATTTTTACCACTTTAAAAATATATTAATTTGAGGAGGTGGTACACTTCAGTCGATTAAATCTTGAAAAGTGATCAATAAACACTACAAATTGTTTATTGATGGTTATTAAATCAATTAAAAAATAGGGGGATTTTGCATTATGAAGAAAAGTTTATGGCTCATGATCGTTTTGCTGTTATCTTTTACTGTTGTGCTAGCAGCATGCGGTGGAAATAACAACGAAGAAGACACAAATGATAATAATAACAATGAAACAGAAGAGCAAGAAGGAAATAACAACGAAAATAATAATGATGATACAGAAGAAGAAGCCGGTGAACCTCAATCAGGTGGACAAATTACAGCTGGTATGTATTCTGCACCGGATCATATATTTAATCCATTGTTTTATGCCTCAGCCTATGATGCAAATATTTTGGATATGACGTTTGAGAGTCTTGTTATGCAAGATGAAAACTTAGAATTCATCCCAGGTCTAGCTCATGATTGGGAATTTAACGATGAAAACACTGAATTAACGTTTTACTTAAATGAAGGTGTTACGTGGCATGATGGCGAGCCGTTTACTGCCGATGATGTGGTATTCACTTACACAGCTATCGCAGATCCTGACTACGTATCTGCAGGTGGTGTTCGTACAAACTATGCTAGTACACTGCTAGGTTATGAAGATTATGTCGAAGGAAATGCAGACACATTAGAAGGTGTCGAAGCCATTGATGAGCACACAGTAAAGTTTACTTTTACTGAGCCGAATATCAAAGCTTTAGCTGATACTAGTTTCTTTATTGTAGCTGAACATATTTTAGGTGATATTCCAGTTAGCGAAATGCCAGAACATTCATCTACTTACAATGCAGAAGAAGTTATTGGAACAGGAGCGTTTAATCTAACAGATTATCAAGAAGGTGAACAATATATTCTTGAAAGCTATGAAGACTATTGGCAAGGTACGCCTTACTTAGATACTGTTGTTTGGCAAGTTGTTGATGAAGCAATTATGCCTGGTATGCTTCAAAACGAAGAATTACATTTACTAAACCGTCCAGGTGGCGTTCCTGCTGCTGATCGTGATGACGTTGAGGCAATGGAAAATGTTGAAATTTTAGAATTACAAGATTTAGGTTATCAGTATTTAGCTTTTAAACATCACCACGGACCTAATGACAGTCTCACAGATAAAGATACGTGGGAGCCAAACGAAAAAGTGCAAGATGTTGCCCTTCGTCAAGCGATTGCCCATGCGATTAACCGTCAAGGATTTGTCGATGGTTTAATGTATGGTGCTGGACAGGTGATGCATGCAACGTTCCCAGAAGCTTCTTGGGCTTATAACGATGATGCACCAGTTAAATATGACTACAGCGAAGAGAAAGCAAACGACATTTTGGACGAAGCTGGATATGAGTGGGATGGCGATTTCAGAACCAATCCAGATGGGGAAGAATTCACATTAAACTTAGACTATCCAACAGGTAACTCAATTCGTGAAAGTGCTGCTCCGATCATTCAAGAAAACTTAGAAGCCGTTGGTATACAAGTTAATTTGAATAGTCCTCGTGAAGCGAGTGCTCACTTTGACAGAGTCGAAGAAAACGATACTGACATGGATATGTTCTTGGCAGGGTGGAGTTTAGCATCGGGAGATCCAGATCCATCTGGTTACTTCTTGTCCTCACATGCTTATAACTATCCTCGTTATGACGATGAAACATTTGATGAGTTATTGCTAGAAGCAATTACAGCTCCGGATGCATTTGATCAAGAGTACAGAGAAGATAAGTATAACGAGTGGAGCGAATATTTCTCTCAAGAGCTTCCAATTCTTCCTTTATACTCACAGAATGTTATTTATGCACACAATGCAAATTTACATGGAATCACTTTTAAAACACACCAAATCCTAAATGACTCTCATTTATGGTGGTTAGAACAATAATACTATTTAACGATAATTGATATCTTGGGCGTATGGTCTAAACCAGCCATGCGCCCCTTTTATTGAGTAGGAGGAACCAGTATGTATAAATACATTACTAGAAGGGTTTTACAATTCATCCCAATGCTCTTCTTAGTCACAGTGGTCGTCTATGGATTAGCCCAAGCTGCACCTGGCGATCCGTTGAGTGGGGAGATTTTGGATCCTGATATTCCACCTGAAGTATTGGAAGAGCGAAGAGAAGCACTAGGTTTAAATGATCCGGTACCCGTTCAATATTGGAACTGGGTGAGTTCAGTAGCTGTCGGTGACTTCGGTCAATCGATGCATTACACTGGAAGATCGGTATCTGAGTTGGTCGCCTCACGAATAATGAATACCTTGTATTTATCTTTATTCGCATTAGCGATTACGATCATTGTCGCGATACCCATTGGTATTTACTCTTCTAAAAAACCGTATTCGTTGCTTGACTATGGTGCAACGACGTTTGCTTTTCTCGGTCTTGCAACACCAAACTTTTTCGCTGCTTTAATAGCGATTTATTTTTTCTCTTTTCAGTTGGGATGGTTTCCTTCACAGGGGACTGTTTCTTCCGTTGGCTTATCTGGATTTGAGTATTTTATTGATAAAATTCGCCATTTAGTGTTACCAGGCTTTACCCTTGGTTTAGCTAGTACTGCCATCTACATGCGCTATTTACGTACAGAGATGCTCGAAGTAATGGGGAGTGACTTTATTCGTACGGCAAGAGCAAAAGGCTTAGGTCCAGGCTCTGTCTTGTATAAACACACGCTGAGAAACGCCTTAATCCCCATCATTACGCTGCTTGGGTTTGAATTCGGAACATTACTAAGTGGCGCCGTTATTACCGAGGCTGTATTTAATTACCCTGGACTAGGAACGTTGTTCTTAAATTCAATTCAAAACCGTGACTATCCTGTCATCATGGCGATTAATTTGATATTAGCTGTTACTATTTTAATCGGGAATCTATTGGCAGATATCTTTTATGCAATAGTTGATCCGAGAATACGTTACGATTGAGGTGAACGCAATGGAAAATGAAAATAAATCAGTACAAGTAAAACCAGAAAAAAGTAAAAGTCCATTTCAGCTAGCCATGCGTCGCTTCCTTCGTAATAAGCTGGCAGTGGTAGGAATAGTCATAATTGTCTTGATGGTATGTGTGGCCGTATTCGCACCTTTTCTGACAGAACATGATCCAACAAGGTCGGATTTATTGAAAGTAATGAATAAGCCTAGTGGGGAACATTGGTTAGGGACTGACAGTTCAGGCAGAGATAATTTTGCCCGCCTTGTCTACGGTTCGCAAGTATCGTTGATGATTGGTTTCTTTGCGATGTTATTCACGTTAGCTATTGGTGTGGTTCTAGGATCAATTGCCGGATTTTACGGTGGAAAGACAGATAGTTTCATCATGAGAGCGGCAGATTTAATGTTAATTTTTCCTTTCTTGTTGTTAGTCTTAACAGTCATGGCGATTGCAGATCGTGTCACGATTGGTTTATTTATATCGATCATCGCTTTAACGACATGGCCAAATATTACGAGGATCTTAAGAGGAACCTTCTTATCCTTAAGAGAGAAAGAATACATTATCGGTGCACGTTCGATTGGATGTTCAGACTTTCGCATTATTACGAAGCATTTCTTGCCAAACGCCGTTGGTCCGATTATTGTCAATGCGACAGTCATGATGGCAACGTTAATTATTATTGAATCAGGGCTTAGTTTTATTGGATTTGGGATTCCTCAACCGACACCAACGTGGGGGAATATGGTGACGGAAGCGAGAAGTTTACGCGTGTTGACTCAACATCCAGAAGCATGGGTTCCCCCTGGTTTAGCTATTTTATTGACGGTGTTAGCGATTAACTTTATTGGTGATGGGCTTCGTGACGCATTTGATTCGAAAAGTAATATTTGATAAGTTATAAAATTACCAGAAAAAAGCTGTGGTATTAGTCATATTTTGACTAATGGACAGCTTTTTCTTTTTCGAGTAACAAGGCAGGTATTTAGAAGATTCTAGGTTATTACTTTACTCAGTTAAAATTTATTGCTAATAAATTAACATTTAAATCGAAGTGAAACGTAAATGAGTTGCAATCGTATTAGTTAAGAAGGAGTGATTAAATAATGAAGAGTCTAAATGAAGAAATTATGGAAGTGAAAGAAAAAACTCGAAAAAAATTAAAATGGCAAGAACATGTTTCAAGATTAAATAATCAAATGGAGGAAAAACAAACCCAAGTAAATGGCTTAAAAAGGAAACTTGAAGAAGAGAAAGAAGATGTAGAAAAGCTTCATAGTTTTTCCTTAGCTAATGTTTTTTCAACGATTGCGGGGAATAAACAAGAAAAACTTGATGAACGAAAAAAAGAAGTCGTGGAAGCAAAACTAAAATACCAAGAGGCTCATCAAGTATTGTTAGACTTGCATTCAGAGCGTAAAGATTATGAAGCAAACCTAATTAAAGTCAGAAATGTCGAAGAGGAACATCGTAATCTGTTGAAGCGAAAGGAGCAACTAATTCATGATCAAAACAGTTTATGGAGCCACGAGTTGTATGAAATCACGGAATTAGAAGCTGAATTAATGGGAGCTACAGAAGAGTTTCAAGAAGCAATTGAAGCTGGTTTAATTGCACAACAAGCTTTGAAGGAAGCAGCATCCTCTTTTGATAAAGCAAAAGGATGGTCCACTTTCGATATGTTTGGCGGTGGTATGATTACCACAGCTATTAAACACAGTCATCTTGACACGGCTAAAGATACTGTTCATATTGCAGAAAAAAACCTTCGCCAATTTCAAGATGAATTGTTAGATATTAAAAACCATCTTAAAGTTGATTTAGATATTAGTCAAATACTCACTTTTGCAGACTACTTTTTCGATGGGATTATTGTTGACTGGATGGTTCATGATAAAATTTCTAATGCAGCCAATCAAATCGCTGAAACTCAATTATTAGTAAGAAAAACATTAGATGAACTTCGCAATGAACAACAGGAACTAATATATAAATTGGAAAGTATTTCTGAAGATCGAATTAAGATAATTGAAAAAGCATAGATTGAATTAACTATAATAATATTATGTAAACTAGATTGTTAAGTACGAGGGTTTCACTAATGGGGATGTAACAGCTTTGAACATATAAGTTTTGTCGAAGAAGTAATTTCAAACGGGTAGTTACATCAACGCGAGTAGAAAAAAGATAAGGAGCGTCATTATGAGCAGCAGTTCGTCTTATGTTTTTGTCTATGGAACATTAAGAAATGGACAAATAAATCATCATTTTCTAAAGGATGCTAAGCTTATTACTAGGCAAGCAAGTTTAAAAGGAGAAATGTATAATACCGGGAAGGGTTATCCTGCTTTTTTACTTAATGGTCAATCACAGGTTTACGGAGAAATTTATCAAATTGACGAAAAAATATTGAGTCAGTTGGATATCCTTGAAGACTATTCAGAAGGATGCCATTCGAACCTATATTATCGCATTCGTGAAAATATCAAAACTGATACAAGTTTTTATAACTCATGGGTATATGTTTTAGACTCCTCTCAAGAAGCAAGCCTTAATGAGAAGATTCCTTTTCAAGATTGGAATGTATATCAATGGTATACATCATTCGAACACGTAAATTACTTTGCTTACGGGTCCTGTATGGATACTGAAAGGATAAAAAAAGCAGGAATGATGGATTACTTTTCAAATGAAGTTAAGGTAGGTAAGTTAGTTGGATATCGATTTGCCTATTCTTTTCCACGACCAGATGGAGCTAGAGCAGATATTATTGAATCTAATCAGGAGGAATATGTTGAAGGTATTGTTTATTCCCTCACAAAAAATGCGATTGACTATTTATTTGAAAGAGAGGGCGTTTATTTACAATATTATCGCCCTACCTTTGTCACTTTAGAAATAGATGGTGAGAAGCATGAAAATGTTTTAACTTTTACTGTAATAAATAAATACCCATGTTCCGCGCCTCCTAAACACTACGCAACAGAAATTTTAAGAGGAGCTAGAGGAAGACTCTCAGATGGTTACATTCAAAAGTTAAGGGATAAACTAGATGAAGTAAATTAGCGAATATAAAGTAAATAAGATATTTTAAGGCCAGGGTCTTCACCCTGGCCTTAAAAAGTTTATCTTCGCAAAATTATTGCAGAAATATGTTAAATTATAAAAAATGCGGAAGATTACTTGACAAATGACTTTTTTCTTATTGTAAATAAATAGTTACTGAATTATAATATTTTTATAAAAAATATTTCGGAAAAATCAGATATTTTATAATAAAGTGATAACATTCGTAATTTATGGTCTGATTTTATTCGAATTAACAAAGTGATGTGATGATATGGCTAAATTAGATAAGAAAGATTTAATAATTTTAAGTCACTTACAAAAAAACAGTAAAGTTTCTTATTCTGAAATTGCTAGACTCTTAAATGTTAGTGAAGGAACTGTTCGTACAAGAATTAATCGAATGTTAAAAGAAGGTGTTTTTGAGTTTGTCATTCACACGAATCCTAATAAAATTGGATTAGATGTGCAGGCGATTATTGGAATCTCGACAAAGTTGGGGAAGCATGAAGAAATTGCTACTGAATTAAAAACTTACTCAGAAGTTCGATTTGTAGGAGCATTCTCTGGCACTCATGACATTATTATTCAAGCATATTTCAAAAATAATGAAGAACTAATGAATTTTGTTAATAAAAAGTTAGCGAATATTGATGGGATCGAAAGTGAAGAAGTGAATGTTGAACTTAAACAATATAAAGATTCTTTTTCTTATGTTCCATGAAAATAGCGCGTTATTATATTTCTGAATTTTCAAATATTGAAGAAGCCGAATTTTATCGTAACTTTTATTTCATTACACATCAATTATTCAGATTTGAGGTGCTCCAATGAATGATGAAACAATTTTAGATGTGAAGGGATTAAAAACACAATTCCAAGTAGGTAAAAATAAAATTGCTAAAGCAGTTGACGGGATCGATTTTTATATCCAAAAAGGTGAGACGGTCGCTATCGTTGGAGAGTCAGGTAGTGGGAAGAGTATTACAGCACTATCTATCATGCAACTGATTCCTAGTCCACCTGGAAAAATTGTAGAAGGGTCCATCGAATTAGATGGGAAAGATTTACTGAAGTATACGGAGAAACAAATGGTCGCAACTCGTGGAAATGATGTTGCTATGATTTTTCAGGAGCCGATGACTTCATTAAATCCTGTATTTACAATAGGGACGCAAGTTTCTGAACCGTTAATAAAGCATAAGAAATTGGGGAAGGTAGAAGCCAAAAGGCAAACGATTGAAATGTTAAAACTCGTTGGCTTTCCTCGTGCAGAACAAATTTATCATGAGTACCCGCATCAACTTTCTGATGGGATGCGACAACGAGCAATGATTGCGATGGCCTTAACTTGTGCGCCAAAGCTTATTATTGCGGATGAACCAACAACGGCACTTGACGTAACGATTCAAGCTCAAATTCTTGATCTTATGTTAGATATGAAGAAGAAGACAGGCTCATCCATCTTGATGATTACACATGATTTAGGCGTCGTAGCTGAAACGGCTGATCGAGTTGTTGTTATGTATGCTGGACAAGTTGTCGAAATGGCAAGTGTGAAAGAGTTATTTGTTAATCCAAAACACCCCTATACTGTGGGGCTTCTAAATAGTATGCCGAAAATCGAGGAAGACGTAGAGAGGTTAGAATCTATACCTGGAATGGTTCCACCAGCACATAGCTTTCCACAAGGATGCCGGTTTGCTCCAAGATGTAAACACGCAATGGATAAATGTACAGAAGCACTACCCGAATTAGTCGAGGATGGAAAAAACCACGAAGTTCGCTGCGTGTTATTCAATGGTAGTGGAAAAGGAGTTTCCCATGTCTAATAAACCTAATCAAAAAGAAAAACTATTTGAAATAAAAAATTTAAAAAAATACTTTCCTGTAAAGGGTGGCGTTCTACAACGAACGATTGGTCATGTCAAAGCAGTAGATGATATAAGCTTTGATATTTATAAAGGAGAAACGTTAGGAATTGTCGGGGAGTCTGGTTCAGGAAAGTCGACATTAGGCAGAACGATATTACGCCTCCTTGATCCAACCGATGGAGAAATTATTTATAATAATGACGATATTGCTAGTTTAAGACAAGGGAAATTACGCCCTTTAAGAAAAGACATGCAAATGGTTTTTCAAGACCCTTATGCCTCTTTAAACCCACGTATGAGTGTTGGGGAATTAATTGAAGAACCGATGATTGTTCAAAATACGCTATCAAAACCTGAACGTAAAAAAATGGTGCTTGATCTTCTTGATAAAGTAGGACTAGGACCTCAATCTTTGATGAAATATCCCCATGAATTTTCAGGTGGCCAACGTCAAAGAATTGGCATTGCCAGGTCATTGTCGACAAGACCAAAGTTCATTATAGGGGATGAGCCAGTCTCTGCTCTGGACGTGTCAGTACAGTCTCAAGTATTAAATTTGATGGAAGATTTACAAGCAGAATTTGACCTCACGTATTTATTTATTGCACATGATTTGAGTGTGGTAAAACATATTAGCGATCGCGTTGGCGTGATGTATTTAGGAAGGTTAGCTGAAATTGCACCAAAAACATCTTTATATGATAAGCCGCTACACCCTTATACGCAAGCGCTAATAGCCGCGGTACCTTCAACAGATGTTTTGAATGTACGAGAAAGAATACCTTTGAAAGGAGACTTACCTAGTCCGTCAAACCCACCCACTGGCTGTGCTTTCCATACACGATGTCCGAAAGTACACGATCGCTGTAAGATCGAACGTCCTGAGCTTGTTCATATGGGACACGAGCATTATGTCGCTTGTCATTTATACTCAAGTTAGATCTTAATGATATAGCTATTAAATTAATTTAAGGGGGTTGATACAAATATTTGAAACATAAATTGAGGGAGTATTGATTTTTACAACACTTAAATAATAGGGGGATTTGTATTATGAAGAAAAGCATATTGTGTATGATAGCTATCCTTTTGACTTTCAGTATGGTCCTTGCAGCTTGTGGTGGTAACAATGAAGAAGTAACAAATGATAATGATGAAAATGGACAAGAAGCAAATGAAGAGCAAAACAACAACAATAATAACAATAATAATGAAGAAGAGGAAAATGAAGTTGCAGACGGTGAACCTCAATCTGGCGGAACAATTACTGCTGGAATGTATTCAGCACCTGATCATATGTTCAACCCACTCTTCTACGCGACCGCTTATGACGCAAACATTTTAGATCTTACTTTTGAAAGTTTAGTTAGTCAAGATGAAAACTTAGAATTTATTCCAAGTTTAGCTCATGACTGGGAGTTTAATGATGAGTTTACTGAATTAACGTTTTACTTAAATGAAGGTGTTACGTGGCATGATGGCGAGCCATTCACTGCCGATGATGTGGTGTTTACTTACACTTCTATCGCAGATCCTGACTACGTATCTGCAGGTGGTGTTCGTACAAACTATGCTAGTACACTGCTAGGTTATGAAGATTATGTCGAAGGAAATGCAGACACATTAGAAGGTGTCGAAGCCATTGATGAGCACACCGTAAAGTTTACTTTTGCTGAACCGAATATTAAAGCTTTAGCAGACACAAGTTTCTTTATTGTTGCAGAGCATGTTTTTGATGGAGTTTCAGTTGGAGAGATGCCTGAACATTCTACAGCAATTAACGCTGATGAAATCATTGGTACAGGTCCTTTCAATCTAACAGATTATCAAGAAGGCGAACAATATATTCTTAGTCGTTACGATGATTATTGGCAAGGAACGCCTTACTTAGATAGCGTTGTTTGGCAAGTAGTAGATGAAGCAATTATGACAGGTATGCTTCAAAACGAGGAGTTACATTTGTTAAATCGTCCAGGCGGCGTTCCTGCTGCTGATCGTGATGACGTTGAGGCAATGGAAAATGTTGAAGTCCTAGAATTACAAGATTTAGGTTATCAGTATTTGGCCTTTAAACATCACCACGGACCTAATGACAGTCTCACAGATAAAGATACGTGGGAGCCAAACGAAAAAGTGCAAGATGTAGCCCTTCGCCAAGCGATTGCCCATGCGATTAACCGTCAAGGATTTGTCGATGGATTAATGTATGGTGCTGGACAGGTGATGCATGCAACATTCCCAGAAGCTTCTTGGGCTTATAACGATGATGCACCAATTAAATATGACTACAGCGAAGAGAAAGCAAACGACATTTTGGACGAAGCTGGATATGAGTGGGATGGCGATTTCAGAACCAATCCGGATGGAGAAGAGTTTACATTGAATCTTGACTATCCAACAGGTAACTCGATTCGTGAAAGTACGGCTCCGATCATTCAAGAAAACCTTGAAGCCGTTGGAATTCAAGTTAATTTGAATAGTCCTCGTGAAGCAAGTGCTCACTTTGAAAGAGTCGAAGAAAACGATACTGACATGGATATGTTCTTGGCAGGTTGGAGTTTAGCATCGGGAGACCCAGATCCATCTGGCTACTTCTTGTCTACACATGCATACAATTATCCACGTTATGACGATGAAACATTTGATGGTTTATTGCTAGAAGCAATTACTGCTCCGGATGCTTTTGATCAAGAATTTAGAGAAGATAAGTATAACGAGTGGAGCGAGTATTTCTCACAAGAACTACCAATCCTTCCTTTATACTCACAGAATGTTATTTATGCACACAATGCAAATTTACATGGTATCACATTTAAAACACATCAGATTTTAAATGATTCTCATTTATGGTGGTTAGAACAATAATATAATTCTATTGTAGTGAGCGTGTGGTGTAAACCAGCCATGCGCTCCTTTTATTGAGTAGGAGGAACCGTCATGTATAAATACATTACTAGAAGAGTTTTACAATTTATCCCAATGCTCTTCTTAGTCACAGTGGTCGTCTATGGATTAGCCCAAGCTGCACCTGGCGATCCGTTGAGTGGGGAGATTTTGGATCCTGATATTCCACCTGAAGTATTGGAAGAGCGAAGAGAAGCACTAGGTTTAAATGATCCGGTACCCGTTCAATATTGGAACTGGGTGAGTTCAGTAGCTGTCGGTGACTTCGGTCAATCGATGCATTACACAGGTAGATCGGTATCTGAGTTGGTCGCCTCACGAATAATGAATACCTTGTATTTATCTTTATTCGCATTAGCGATTACGATCATTGTCGCGATACCCATTGGTATTTACTCTTCTAAAAAACCGTATTCGTTGCTTGACTATGGTGCAACGACGTTTGCTTTTCTCGGTCTTGCAACACCAAACTTTTTCGCTGCTTTAATAGCGATTTATTTCTTCTCTTTTCAGTTGGGATGGTTCCCTTCGCAGGGGACTGTTTCTTCCGTTGGCTTATCAGGATTTGAGTATTTTATTGATAAAATTCGCCATTTAGTTTTGCCAGGCTTTACCCTTGGTTTAGCTAGTACAGCCATATATATGCGCTATTTACGTACAGAGATGCTCGAAGTAATGGGGAGTGACTTTATTCGTACGGCAAGGGCAAAAGGATTAGGTCCAGGCTCTGTCTTGTATAAACATACGCTAAGAAACGCCCTCATACCAATCATTACGCTGCTTGGATTTGAATTCGGGACATTATTAAGTGGCGCCGTTATTACGGAAGCTGTATTTAATTACCCTGGACTAGGAACGTTGTTCTTAAATTCAATTCAAAACCGTGACTATCCTGTCATCATGGCGATTAATTTGATATTAGCTGTTACTATTTTAATCGGGAATCTATTGGCAGATATCTTTTATGCAATAGTTGATCCGAGAATACGTTACGATTGAGGTGAACGCAATGGGAAATGAAAATAAATCAGTACAAGTAAAACCAGAAAAAAGTAAAAGTCCGTTTCAGCTTGCCATGCGTCGCTTTCTTCGTAATAAGTTGGCAGTGGTAGGAATTGTAATTATTATCATGATTATTTCCGTGGCCGTGTTCGCTCCTTTTCTGACAGCACATGATCCAACAAAGTCGGATTTATTGAAAGTAATGAATAAGCCTAGTAGTGACCATTGGTTAGGGACTGACAGTTCAGGCAGAGATAATTTTGCCCGCCTTGTCTACGGTTCGCAAGTATCGTTGATGATTGGTTTCTTTGCGATGTTATTCACGTTAGCTATAGGTGTGGTACTTGGATCGATTGCCGGATTCTACGGTGGAAAGACAGATAGTTTCATCATGAGAGCGGCAGATTTAATGTTAATTTTTCCTTTCTTATTGTTAGTGTTAACAGTCATGGCGATTGCAGACCGTGTGACCATCGGATTATTTATTACGATCATCGCTTTAACGACTTGGCCAAATATCACAAGGATCTTAAGAGGTACCTTCTTATCCTTGAGAGAGAAAGAATACATTATTGGTGCGCGTTCGATTGGTTGTTCAGACTTCCGAGTTATTACGAAGCATTTCTTGCCAAACGCCGTTGGTCCAATTATTGTCAATGCGACGGTCATGATGGCAACGTTAATTATTATTGAATCAGGACTTAGTTTTATTGGATTTGGGATTCCTCAACCGACACCAACGTGGGGGAATATGGTGACGGAAGCAAGAAATTTACGCGTGTTGACTCAACATTCAGAAGCATGGGTTCCTCCTGGTTTAGCTATTTTATTGACGGTGTTAGCGATTAACTTTATCGGTGATGGCCTTCGTGATGCATTTGATTCGAAAAGTAATTTTTAAAACGTTCTTAGTATTTATTAAGAACGTTTTTTCTGTAATGTTTTAGATTATTAACTAAATCCTAGAAAGAATAGTATTTTCATGGGTGCCAAAAAATCTCGCCCTTCTTTTCAGATTCAACAATATCAACAGTAAATTCATGTTTTTTATAAAAGTGGAGAAGGCGATCAATATGGTCCCAATCTCTATGTGAAAGGTTTCCTGATATTGTATGAACATTTAGGTCTTTTGTATATTCTTTCAAAAATTTCATGCAAACTGAACCAAAACCACGGTTGGATTCTCCACGAATATCATCGATGTGAATTCGATGGTCCTCCTTATATTGAGTATGAATGGAAAAAGCCCATTTTCCACGGAAAGGTTCTTCACAATCATGGGCCATTATTTTGCATATATCTCCGTTATCGGATGAGTAGATGATTACCCACTTTTCTTCTTTCGTTTGATCTATACCTAGAACTGTCCATTTCTTTGCAATTTGTTTGATGTTTTCACTCATACGAAACATTTGAAACTCTAAATTTTCATATTCTTGTATCAGTGATTGTTTATTTTTATCCTGCTTATAATCATAAGTGGCAGGGGGTAACATGATGAAAACTCCTTTCGATATAGGATCTGAGATAATGCTCACAAGTTTGAAATTTTACTAGACTAGTTCAAAAATTTCAAGGTATTTACTAAATTTCTTTTAAAGAAGTAATCATTGCATTTATTAGAAAACTACGGTATTCTATATCTAGTTCATATATTGATATTGTATAACTTAGTCATCAATATATAGTATGTCAACTGAATATAAGAAGAGAAACAGGTGCCTTAGTATGAGGCTTAATAGGGAATCCGGTGGAAAACCGGAACTGTCCCCGCAACTGTAAATGTGGACGAAATGAAGCGACCACTGTATGAGAATGTCATGAATTGTCATGGTGCTTATATGGGAAGGCTCAAAGTAGGTTGAAGCATAAGTCAGGAGACCTGCCAGTTTTTCTTTTGTTTCTGATCTTCGGGGGTTGAGAATGAGAAACGGTAGCAGAATCGCTCATCAGTGTATGTGCAGATTTATGACCAGTATCTATCAACCTACCGTTTTTTAGCCTTCCCTTGATTAAGGGAAGGCTATTTTTGTACTTTAAGAATTTTTAACTTAGCTAAAGGATTAAAGTAAGATAAACGAAGGCTTTCGCCATGAAGGACTTGGCGACAAGCCAAGTTTTTCTAATGTAACGAATTTGAGAAAGGAAGGATACTATGAGCAAGAGTACATTAACGAAAAGCAAATTTGAAGTTACGATTGATGAATTAAAACGTCGTTTCCCTCAATTATCGTGGGATCCATTTTCCGAAAGAATCAGTGCTATGAATAATCAACACCAACAAACCGCGGTTTCATTACCTGTAATGACAGCTCTAGACCAGTTATCTGCGCAGGAATCAGATTGGACATATGTTGCAGCAACGCTTTATTCATTAAATCTAAGTGAGGAAGTTAATGTAAATAGACAAATTCCAGCTTATAAGCAATTTGATGATCTTGTTACAATTCTAGTGAAACAAGGCTTCTACAAAAAAGAATTACTTGAAAAATACTCGACAAATGATTTAAACAAAATTGAGAAATGGTTGGACAAGTCTAAAGATAAATCATTTACATACATCGGATTAAAAACATTAGCCGATCGATACTTAGCGAGGACACACAATGGCAAATTAATTGAGTTGCCCCAAGAACGGTTTATGATTATCGCGATGAGTTTAATGTTAGATGAACCAAAAGAACAACGTTTAACACTCGTGAAAGAATCCTATTGGGCCCTTTCTAATCTTTATATGACCGTAGCAACACCTACATTAGCAAATGCAGGAAAAACACATGGTCAATTATCAAGTTGTTTTATAGACACGGTGGATGATAGTTTGCAAGGGATTTTTGACAGCAATACGGATGCTGCTACCGTTAGTAAAAATGGTGGGGGACTTGGTATTTATTTAGGGAAAATTCGTGCAAAAGGTTCTTCGATTAAAGGGTTTAAAGGTACATCTTCAGGAGTTATACCTTGGATGAAACAATTAAATAACACTGCAGTAAGTGTTGATCAATTGGGGCAAAGACAAGGAGCCATTGCAGTTTATTTAGATGTGTGGCATAAAGATATCTTCTCCTTTTTAGATGCGAAGCTAAATAATGGTGATGAACGACAACGTACGCATGATTTGTTCACTGGTGTTTGTATTCCTGATTTATTTATGGAAAAAGTTGAAGCTAGAGAGGATTGGCACTTGTTTGATCCACATGAAGTCCGTCAAGTCATGGGCGTTTCCTTAGAGGATGTATATGATGAGAAAGAAGGACAAGGCACTTTCCGAGAACTGTACAAAGCGTGTATAGAGAATGATGAGATAACTTCAGTAAAAGTTCCTGCCATAGACATTATGAAACGGGTGATGGTCTCTCAATTGGAAACGGGTACGCCATATATGTTTTATCGTGACACTGTAAATAGGATGAATCCTAATCGACATGAAGGGATGATCTATTCATCGAATTTATGTACGGAAATTATGCAAAATATGAGTGCGACGATCGTAGAAGAACAAACGACAAGTGATGGTGAAATCATTACAAAGAAAAAAGCAGGGGATTATGTCGTTTGTAACTTGAGTTCGATTTCATTAGCAACAGCTGTTAAAGATGATGTTCTAGAGCGTTTGATCACAATTCAAGTTCGTATGTTAGATAACGTGATTGATATGAATACGATTGACGTTCCACAAGCGCAAATAACCAACCAAAAGTACCGTGCAATAGGACTTGGAACGTTTGGATGGCATCACTTACTAGCTGAAAAGAAAATTTCTTGGGAATCTGACAGAGCAGTTCAATACGCTGACGAACTTTATGAAACCATTCATTATTACACTGTAAAAGCAAGTATGGAGTTATCAAAAGAAAAAGGAGCTTATCCAGTTTTTGAGACTTCTACGTATTCTACCGGAGAATACTTTGAAGACAGACATTATCAGAACTCAGAGTGGAAGCAATTACAAGCAGATGTTCAAACTTATGGGTTAAGAAATGGCTATTTAATGGCTGTTGCACCAAATTCTAGTACATCTCTTATCGCAGGATCATCCGCATCGATTGATCCAATCTTCAAAAAAGAATATGCCGAGGAAAAGAAAAACTTTAAAATACCAGTCACTGCTCCAAACTTGAATCAGGAGACAACGTGGTATTACAAACCTGCTCATACGATCGATCAGCATTGGAGTATAAAACAAAACGGTGCAAGACAAAAACATATTGATCAATCTGTCTCGTTTAATTTATATGTTAAAAATACAATCAAAGCAAAAGAGCTTTTAAGCCTTCATATGGATGCTTGGAAACATGGGTTGAAAACTACCTATTATGTACGTTCAACATCTAGTGAGTTAGAAGATTGCGAGAGTTGCTCAAGTTAATCAGGAGGGAAATGAATGACGAAATTATCGGAAAGAAAACTATACGATGTCGATGCACCAAACGCATCGACGGGAATAATACTTGGTGAGAGTTCAAATGTGCTGAACTGGGACGATGTGCGGTTTTCATGGGCATACCCTTTATACAAAAACATGTTGGGTAACTTTTGGACACCATTTGAAATTAATATGAGTTCAGATGTGAAACAGTTTGCTAATTTAACAGAGACAGAAGAAGATGCTTTCAAAAAAATAATTGGACTATTAGCTTTTTTAGATAGTATTCAAACAGATTATGCGATGCACGTATCGAAATACTTAACAGACTCTAGTTTGAATGCATTGATGACAGTGTTGGCTTTCCAAGAAGTTGTCCATAATCAAAGTTATTCTTATGTGCTATCAAGCTTAGTGAATAAGGATGAACAGGATGAGATATTTGAGTATTGGAAACATGACCCGATTCTGAGAGAGCGAAATGATTTCATTGCTAAAGGATATGAAGCTTTTATTAATAATCCAACACCAAGAACGCTCTTAGAATCGATTGTTTACGATGTTGTTTTAGAAGGATTAAATTTTTATTCAGGTTTTAGTTTCTTTTATCATTTGGCAAGAAATCAAAAAATGGTCTCTACATCAACGATGATCAATTACATTAACCGAGATGAACAATTACATGTGTATCTATTCGCTAACATCTTTAAAGAACTACGAAATGAATTTCCTGAATTGCAGACGAAAGAAATCGATCAGTTTGTTCAAGAGACGTTTGTCGAAGCAGCAGAACTAGAAATTAAATGGGCTAACCATATTATTGGAGAGAATATACCAGAAATACCAATTGGAGACTTGGAAAACTACATTAAATTTATGGCTAATAAACGTGTCAATGAATTAGGCGTAGAACGTCCATTTGAGGGACATCGGTCGAATCCGATGAAATGGATCAAAGTATACGAAGATGTCAATCTAGGAAAAACAGACTTTTTCGAACAAAAATCTCGTCAGTACACAAAAGTATCAGATGAAAATGATTTTGATGATTTGTAAAATATTATTATAGCACCGCCAATAATGGAGCTAACTAGCGGTATAGTAGTGATTTCTCTTATTAAACGCAACATACTTAACTGTTTTTATCAGACAAAGAGAAGATTTTCTGAAATTCGAGGTTTAGAAACTAGCTTAAACGTAAATATATTAGGATGTAGGAAACTTTACCAAATTGATGAAGGAGTGTTGAGTAATGGCTGAAAAAGTATTTTCAACAACAGCGACAGTACAAGGTGGCCGTGAAGGTCATGTTAAGTCAGATAATGGTGTCATTGATGTAGATTTATCAATGCCTAAAGGTGGAGAACTTCCTAAGGATGCTTCAAATCCCGAGCAATTATTTGCTGCTGGGTATGCAGCATGTTATGACGGTGCATTAAATTTAATGGCATCAAAAGATAAGAAAAAAATTGATTCTACTGTGACTGGCGAAGTTAGTCTAAATAAAGATTCTTCAGATGGCGGCTTTGTTATTGGCGTAATTCTAAACGTAGAAGTTTCTGGAGTTAGCCAAGACGATGCAGAAGCACTTGCTAAAAAAGCTCATGAATTCTGTCCATATTCTAAAGCTACAAGAGGCAACATTGATGTTGAACTCGTTGTGAAAGCAAAATAAGACTATTGTCGGCTTGAGAGAAATCCTCTCAAGCCTTTTTTATACTTTAAGAATGTTTAACTACGCTAAAGGATTAAATAATAAGATAAACTAAGGCTATCGCCATGAAGGACTTGGCGAGAAGCCAAGTTTTTCTAATGATTACACTTTAATGACATTAAGTCTTATTTCATGTTATTTAAGGTTAAAGGAAGTATAATGAGCGTTAACAGACATATTTTTTGCATCTAGAAAGAAGGTGTATTCCGTGAAGAAAGTAATTATCTTTTTGTTTTTAGCTATTTTTGCGATAGGTTCTATTATATTTGTTCCGATTGTTTATGATTATTTTACGGCAAGATCGTATGGCAGTGAACCGGTGGAATTATCAGAAGAAGACACAAGGGGAAAAGCGACGTTTGCCGGAGGCTGCTTTTGGTGCATGGAAGCGCCATTTGAATATATTGAAGGAGTCCATGATGTTGTCTCAGGTTATATTGGCGGGGAAGAAGTAAATCCTGCTTATGAAGACGTTGCAAGTGGAGAGACGGGTCACGTTGAGGCTGTTCAAGTCATCTACGATCCAAGTATGGTTACTTATGAGGATTTACTAGAAGTATTTTGGCGACAGATCGATCCAACAGACGATGAAGGACAATTTGTTGATCGAGGAGCACAATATAGTTCAGGCATTTTTTATTATGATGATGAACAAAAACAACTAGCAGAAGAATCCAAAAGAGAACTTGATCAATCTGGTCGATTTGATGCCCCTATCGTTACACGAGTTATTGAAGCAGAAACGTTCTATCGAGCCGAAGATTATCATCAAAACTATTACAAAGAAAATCCAGTTCGATATAATTTTTATCGATCTAATTCTGGGAGAGATGAATTTTTAGATGAATACTGGGAAGAAGACGAACGAGAATATACAGTAAGTGAACCGGATGATGATGATATTGCTTTTTGGAGAACATATGAAAAAGAAGATGAAGAAACATTAAGAAACCAATTATCAAAAATTCAATATGAAGTCACCCAAGAAGATGATACGGAACCTGCTTACAGAAATCAATATTGGGATCATTATGAAGATGGAATTTATGTTGATATTTTGTCCGGAGAGCCATTATTTAGCTCTACACATCAGTATGATTCAGATACAGGATGGCCAAGTTTTACACAACCAATTGTAGAAGAAACAATTGTAGAGGAAGATGATTGGGGATTATTAGGGCGTAGAACAGAAATTCGTAGCGCTTATGGAGATTCTCATCTAGGGCATGTCTTCAATGATGGCCCCGAACCAACAGGACTTAGGTATTGCATGAATTCTGCTGCTTTAAATTTTATCGCAAAAGATGATATGGAATCAGCAGGTTATGAAGAGTTTCTTTACTTGTTTGAGGATTAAATGACAATAAAGGTAAAAGGGACGGACACAGTCATTTCAGACTGTTTCGTCCTTTTTTAGATATTTTCGAGAGTTTTTCTTAATAGATAAATCACATAAGACAATCTCCTATTCAAATGAAAATTATTTTTGTTGCTATTTTTATGTAATGGATTACAATAGGTATATAGGTGCTAAACAAAAGTTATACAAGGAGGAATTTATCGGTGAGTATTTTTACAAAACGAGGTAAAAGTAAAATAAATCAAGACTTTAAGCCCGAACTAAATTACTTAGTTGGTACGCCAATCAAACTTCAAGACAATATACTTGAAAACAGATTGAAATATATGAACATAACGACAGAGAATCTCTTAGCTTTACAGGAATTAAAGCCACATATTTTAGAAATGAAAGATCAATTCTTAAATGAGGTTCTTGATCATGTATACAAATTTGATGAGTTAGTTGCGATTGCTGAAGCACATTCATCAAGAGAAAGATTAATAAGTGTATTTTCGATGTACTTGGATACATTATTAGAGGGAACTATCGATGAAAAGTATATACAAGTTCGTAAAAGGATTGGTGAAACTCACAAACGTGGTGAACTACCAGTTGGTTGGTTCATAGCTACATATCAAACTTTTAATAGTTTATTAATTCCGCAAATTGTTAAACTATACATTGATGACCCTAAAAAATTATCAGACACTTTAGTTGCAATGACAGATGTGATGAATTTTGATATGCAATTAATTGTTGAAACATATCTTGATAGTAAAGTGAAAGAAACTACATTGTTATATGACGAACAAAAACAACTTCAACAAGAGCTAAATGCATTAAGTCAACAATTGGCTGCAATGGTCGAAGAAAATGAGGCTGGGCTTGAAGAAGCATCCACTCGTGCAGAAAAAGTTAGTCACGATACTGAAATGACGATGAGAAGTAACCAAAACGTGTTAAAACTAGCAAATACGAGTGAACATGATATTGAGGAAATGACAAATTCCTTTAAAGTCCTACGTGAACAGATGTCAGTAGGAACGAAAAAAGTAGAAGAGATGAAAGTACTTTCAGAGAGTATTTCTAATATGACGGGGCAAATTGAACAAATTGCTGATCAAACCAATTTGCTCGCTTTGAATGCATCGATAGAAGCTGCCCGTGCTGGAGAAGCGGGGAAAGGCTTTGCCGTAGTTGCCGATGAAGTCAGAAAGCTTGCCGAAAACTCGAAGCAAATTACTAAATCTATTATCGATCTTTCATCTGAAAGTAATCATAATACGAGCGAATTAGTTAACACGTTAGAAACAATGAATCAAGCTACTACTGAATCCAATAAAAAAATTACAGATGTAAAATCTAGCTTCTCAGGTGTTAAAATAGAGATGGAAAACTACACGGATATGTTTCAATCAAACAAAAATGAAGTTGACTTGATTGTAAAATCGGTAAAAGAGTTGGCTAATTCGACTAAAAATTTAGCTTCTGTATCTAATCAATTATTAGAAAAAGCTAAATAGATGTCCAGTGATTCATAACCTATCAAGGAGGGTGTATTGATGCCTAAGACAAACATGAAAAAAGCAACATTTGCAGGCGGATGCTTTTGGTGTATGGTTAAGCCATTTGATGAGCTTCCAGGGATCATAAATGTTGTTTCAGGATACACAGGTGGATATTTGAAAAATCCCTCTTATGAACAAGTGAAAACTGGGGAGACCGGACATTACGAGGCTGTTCAAATCACTTATGATCCTACAATATTTCCCTATGAAACATTGCTTGATCTTTACTTGCCACAAATTGATCCAACGGATGATCAAGGGCAGTTTATCGACCGAGGAAGTCAATATCGTACCGCAATTTTCTATGCAGATGAAGAACAAAAAAATTTAGCAGAAAAATCATTGGCAAAGCTGGAGGAAGATGGTCCATTTAACGACCCCATTGTCACAAAAATTCTTCCAACATCAACATTTTATGAAGCGGAAGATGAGCACCAAGCGTTTTATAAAAAAAATCCGCAAAAGTATCAACGAGAAAGAGAAGACTCAGGACGAGATCGTTTTATTCAAACGCATTGGTCCTGAAAAGGTTCAAGATACTCTAAGGTTTCTTCATTGTAGCTGAAGAAGCTTTTTTGTACTTTATGAATGTTTTACTTAACTAAAGGGTTAAAGTATAAAATAAACTAAGGTTGTCGCCATGAAGGTCTTGGCGACAACCTTAGTTTTTCTAATCTTTTTCTGATAGGATTAGTAATATCTCGAATGGGGAAACTCAGAAGTAATTATGTTTGTTTCATTTAAACGAATTTAATTCGCACTATGCTTTTAAAAAGCCTGAGAAACTTAAGAATTTTTTTGAAAGGAGATAATTGTTATGGTCAGAAATGAATTAAATCCTTTTCAGCTATTGCCTAGTGAAGAAGGAGGGTTATCTCAAAAGAACATTGATAAACTTGAAGCTCACTATCATGATTATGATGTAGAAACTTGCATGATATATAAGAAGGATTGCTTGATATACACATTTGAAAAAAACACCAATCAAATGAATGATTTACATAAGGTGAATTCGGTAACTAAATCAATTTTATCTTCACTCATCGGCATTGCTATAGACAAAGGGGGTATTTCTTCTATCGATCAACCGGTTACTGATTTTTTTGAAATCAAAAATGGTTGGAAAAATGGAGTTGATGAGATAACGATTCGTCATTTGTTAACGATGACATCAGGGATCGATGCAAGAAAATGGAAGCAAGTGATTAATACTAAAGATTGGGCTACAGCAATTTTGTCAGACCAATTACAAACGAATCCAGGGAATAAAATGATTTATAGCAATTCTGACTCTCATTTACTAAGTGCTATTTTACATAAAGCAACAAAAATGAATCCTAAAGACTTTGCAAATGAGTATTTATTTAAACCTTTGAATATTAGAAACTTCAAATGGGAAACAGCGCCAAATAATCTCCCTGTTGGTGGATACGGTTTGTTTCTATCGCCATTAGACATAATGAAATACGCTGTCCTAATTTTGCAAAACGGTACATGGGAGGGGCAGAAACTTATATCTAAATCATGGATTGAAGAAGCGACAAAGTCACATGTGTCAACCGAAAAACCGAATCAATCATATGCCTATCATTGGTGGATAAGTGCACCTAACTCAACGAATCATTCTAGATTCTTTTATGCAGCGGGAAGGGGAGGTAAGTTTATTTTTATTCAGCCTGAGCAACAATTAGCCGTCACCTTCACGGCTGATTTATCAGATAAAGATAGTCTGTTGCCTTATCAATGGTTTTTTCGTTACATTCTATAACGTATATTGTTAAAAAACACTTGAACCTTGAACCAAATGATTAAAAGATATAAACTATAAAAAAGTAAGTGATTAACGATATAGAAATATAGGAGGAATAGAACATGAAACCTATCAAAGGAATTCACCATGTATCAGCTTTAACTGCTAATGCACAAGATAATCTTCATTTTTATACGAGCATTCTTGGAATGAGATTGGTTAAGAAGACCGTCAATCAAGATGATACTAGTGTTTACCATCTTTTTTATGCGGATGAACGCGGTAATCCTGGAACTGACCTAACATTTTTTGAAATACCTCATGCAGCAAGAACGCACGAGGGAACACAAAGTATAAGTCAGACTTCGTTAAGAGTTCCAAACGATGATTCATTACACTATTGGATTCGTCGCTTTGATGAATTTAACGTCAGTTACAAAGGTATCCAAGAATTAAATGGTAGAAAAACAATTAATTTTGTTGATTTTGAAGGTCAAAGGCTTCAGCTGATTTCTGATGAAAATAATGTCGGTGTTGTTGGAGGTGTTCCGTGGGATAAAAGCCCAGTGCCTCAAGAAAAAGGAATCGTTGGACTAGGCCCTATTCAATTAACTGTCCCAAGACCAGAAAAAACACATCGTGTGTTAACAGAAGTGTTAGGATTTTCTGAAACAACAAGGTATGTCATTGATGAATCTGAAGTTGTTGTTTTTTCAATTGGTGAGGGAGGTACAGGCGCTGAGGTACATGTAAAAGCAAGTGATAATTTGCCGAATGAGCGTCCTGGCCGTGGAAGTGTTCATCATGTAGCCTTTCGAGTTGAAAATGTAGACGAACTTCGCAATTGGGTTGAGCACATCCAATCATTAGGTATGATGAACTCTGGTCTTGTTGAAAGATATTATTTCCAGTCATTATATTTTAGGGAACCAAACGGTATCTTATATGAGTTAGCTACAGATGGCCCTGGTTTCGAAGCTGACGAACCTTTTGAATCTTTAGGAGAAAACTTATCTCTTCCACCGTATTTTGAAGATCAACGAAAAGAAATCGAGGCAAAATTAAAGCCACTTAATATAATTTACTAAAAGGATATACAGACCACAGTGAAATAGGGTAAAATACAAAAAGTGGAACTTCTTTCGACAAAGGAGGACGTATGGACATTCTTTCTATTTTACTAGTGGTCTTATTTATTGTGAACTTTCTCTTCGCGGGAATTATTATTTTTATTGAGAGAAAAGATGCGTCTGCTACGTGGGCATGGTTAATGATCTTGTCATTCATTCCATTTTTAGGGTTTATCATCTATTTATTCTTGGGACAAAACTTAACTAGGAGACGCTTATTTGACTGGGAAGGAATTAAAAAGGTTGGTATCGACGATATCATTTCGAAACAGATTGACCAAATACGGCAACCAGACTTTTCTTTTCATGACGAAAATGTCGATCCATACCGTGATCTCATTTATATGCATTTAATAAATAATGATGCAATTCTAACTAAGGACAATCGGATAAAGGTATTTAATGATGGGAAACAGAAATTCGATCAATTAATAACTGATATTCAACAAGCAGAAGATCATATCCACATTCAGTATTACATCTTTCGGCACGATAACTTAGGGAAAAAATTGATTGAAGTGCTAACGATAAAAGCTAAAGAAGGTCTTGAAGTTCGTATATTATATGATGAACTAGGATCTAGAAAGCTTCGTCGCAAACACTTCACTTCATTAACAGAAGCAGGGGGAGAAGTCGGAGTATTTTTCCCGTCAAAATTCCCGTTAATCAATATTCGTCTTAATTACCGCAACCATCGGAAACTATGTATTATTGATGGGCAAGTAGGGTATGTCGGTGGTTTCAATGTGGGTGATGAGTATATAGGTAGTAGCAAAAAATTTGGGTATTGGCGTGATACACACCTCCGTATTGAAGGCAACGTCCTTGACCCTATGCAAACGCGGTTTATGTTAGATTGGAACCAAGCGTCGAAACTTCAATACATAGATTATAATCCAAGGTACTTCCCGATGAAAAAGAAGTTGGGAAATGCAACGGTTCAATTGGTATCTAGTGGACCAGATACCGAATGGGAACAAATTAAGAACGGATATATTCAGATGATAATGACAGCAAAAGAATCCATCTATATTCAAACACCATATTTTATTCCAGATCAAAGTTTATTAGATGCATTGCGTATTGCCTCATTGTCAGGTAAAGACGTTCGCATAATGATTCCAAATAAACCTGACCATCCATTTATTTATTGGGCTACGTTGTCCCATATTGGAGGATTATTAAGTTCAGGTGCAAAAGTGTACATTTATGAAAAAGGATTTATACATGCAAAATCAATCGTCGTTGATCGTAATATGAATTCAGTCGGAACAGCAAACATTGATATGCGAAGTTTTAAGCTCAATTTTGAAGTTAACGCGTTTATCTATGATCAGGAAACGTCTGAAGTTCTCGCTCAAATGTTTGAAAAAGACATGCTTGATTCGACGAGGTTAACAGAAGAAATTTACAATAAGCGCTCTAAATGGATTCGATTTAAAGAGTCTATTTCACGTTTACTGTCTCCAATTTTATAACAAGATTTACTAATTATTTATAAAAAAGTTAATTAGCATTATGTATAATAGTTTTATATTTGAACACTTTTAATTTATTATTAATAGTATTCAGTATTGTGGTTAACGTATATTCGCAACAAGTATCAATAAATATATGATACTTGTTGTTTTTTTGTTCAAAAAAACAAATTAACTACTCTTCATTTTGTAAGGATTCCAATTTACTGTATAAAAAATTACGCTTATTTTCACAAAAATGTTGCATATATATGTATCTATGAGTATAATAATGAATAATTCATACATTACGAAAGGCGATGATTTTCTTGAAAAAAGTAGCAATTGTTGGAGGTACTGGTTACGGAGCTTTAGAGTTAATAAGGTTCTTAGATAGACACAGTCACCTTCAATTAACACAGATCATCTCGCAATCACAGAGTGGAGAAGATTTAGAAGAACTTTACCCCCATCTTACTAGTTTTATAGAAGAGCCATTGACAGCTTTTGATTTTTCTAAACTCAAACAAAACATAGATGTTGTATTTTTCGCTACGCCTGCTGGAGTGGCAAAGGATCTCATTCCTCAGTTTGTTGATACGGAAATTCAATGTATAGACCTGTCTGGTGACTTAAGGTTGTCAGACCGGCAACAATATTTAAGTTGGTACGGTGGAGAAGCCGCACCGCAGCATATATTAGATGAAGCTGTATATGGTCTTTCAGAAATTTATTCTGATGACATTCAAAATACGACAATTTGCTCAAACCCAGGATGTTATGCCACCGCAAGTTTATTAGGTCTAATTCCTGCAGTTAAAGAAAAATTAATCGAAACTGATTCAATTATTGTCGATGGAAAAACAGGAGTATCAGGAGCTGGTAGAAAACAATCATTGATGACTCACTTCTCTGAGACGAATGAAAATGTTAAACCATACAAAATTGGTCAACATCAACATATACCAGAAATTGAACAATATTTAACAAAAGAAGCAAAAGGACCAGTACAAATTAATATGACAACACATTTAATTCCAATGACTAGAGGTCTTCTATGCACGATGTATGGAAAATTAACTGGCGATTTTAGCGCAAAAGATGTTCATGACATTTATACGAAGTTTTATCAATCTCATCCATTTGTTCGGGTTAGACCATTAGGTAAATTTCCAGCAACAAAAGAAGTTTACGCTAGTAATTTCTGTGATATTGGTATTCATGTTGATGAAAGAACAAACCAGTTAGTCGTAATAGCTGCAATTGATAATCTTGTTAAAGGGGCTGCAGGGCAAGCAATTCAGAATGCTAATCTGATGAACGGATGGCCGATTGAGCACGGATTAAAACATGTCCCAGTATATCCATAATTAATGATTAATAATAAATTAACAACAAATAGAGAAAGGAGCTTTAATCATGTTCACCAGTTCTAAAACGAATATTCAATTGATTAAAACAGGGCATGTAACGAGCCCAATCGGATTTACTGCTGGAGGGGTTCACTGTGGAATAAGAAAATCGAAACTTGATTTTGGTTGGTTGCACTCGAACGTACCTGCACATGCTGCTGGTGTTTATACAACAAATACTTTTCAAGCAGCTCCATTAAAGCTCACTAAGAAGAGTATAGCGGTTGACCAGAAGTTACAAACGATCGTTGTGAACTCTGGTATTGCTAATTCTTGTACTGGAGATCAAGGCATGACTGATGCATTAAAAACGCAAGAACTTGTCGCCAAACAAATGGGAATTAAAGAACATCTCGTATCCGTTGCTTCTACAGGTGTCATTGGAGTCACTCTGCCAATGGATAAGATAGGATCAGCGATAACGACGATGGATATTGCTGATAATCAATCAGTTGAGCGGTTTGAAAACGCGATTTTAACGACGGATACTAAGACGAAACATACGGCCGTGAAAGTCGATATCGATGGAAAGTCAATTACAATTGGCGGGGCAGCAAAAGGATCAGGAATGATTCAACCCAACATGGCTACAATGCTTGCATACTTAACTACTGACGCAAATGTGGAGCCAAACAGTCTCCAGAATGCTTTACGTACGATCACAAATCAAACGTTTAATATGATTACAGTAGATGGTGATACGAGCACAAATGATACAGTTCTTCTGTTAGCTAATGGGCAACAAAACAATAACGAATTATCAGAAAATCATCCACAATGGTCATTGTTTGTTGAAGCATTGCAAAAGGTAAGTGAAGAATTGTCTAAGCAAATTGCTCGAGATGGTGAAGGTGCTACGAAATTAATTGAAGTGACTGTATCTGGAGCACCATCTAGTCAAGCGGCACGTCAGGTAGGGAAAGCAGTGATTTCATCTAATTTAGTGAAAGCGGCTGTATATGGAGCTGATCCAAACTGGGGTCGAATTATATGCGCCGTTGGATACAGTGACCAACCGGTTGATCCAGATAAAGTTAGTGTTTCACTTGGAACGATTTCTGTTGTGAAAAATGGTCTACCTGTAGACTTCGATGAAGAAGAGGGAACAAACTATTTATCAAATGAACATGTAAATATTCATATAGATTTGCAAGATGGAGATTCAGAAGCTACGGCTTGGGGTTGTGACCTCACATATGATTACGTAAAGATCAATGCATCCTATCGGACGTAAGGAGTAACTTATCATGGATATTATCGTTTTAAAACTCGGTGGAAGCGTACTTGAAAAATTACCCGATTCATTTTACAAAACACTAGTTCAACTAAAACAAGATAAAGTATGTCAACCAATTGTTGTTCATGGTGGTGGGCCAGAGATCACGAAAGCGCTGAATAAATGGACTGTTGAGTCAACTTTTGTGGATGGACTGCGCATGACAACAAACGAAGTTTTGGAAGTAGTTGAAATGGTCTTAAGTGGTTCATTAAATAAACGCATTGTCGCTCATGTGCAGCGATCTGGCGGAACTGCTATTGGATTAAGTGGAGTAGATGGATCGCTTTTGAATGCATCACCTGTCGATGCAAAACTAGGTTATGTTGGTAAAGTTGAATCTGTTAATACAGATTTATTACAGACGCTGTTCCATCACGGATCTATTCCTATTATTTCTCCAATCGGTATCGATCAACAAGGACAAAAATATAACATTAATGCAGATATGGCAGCCGCAGCAATCGCGATTGCTCTAAATGCAAAACTAGCTTTTATTAGCGATATACCTGGTGTAATTGAAGAAAAAGAGGGGAATTCCTTTGTTCATCCACAATTGACGAAACCACAGATAGAATCTTTGATTCAAAGAGAGGTTATAACAGGAGGAATGATCCCTAAGATACAATCCGCTTTAAGTGTATTGGAAGCAGGTGTCGATGAAGCGGTCATTTTAAATGGATGTGAACCGAAAGATCTTTTGAATTACATTCAAGGAAAACAAGCAGGAACAAAAGTGATTCATGAGGAGGGTTATCATGACTAATTTAACACAAACGGATACGTCTTCGGCTGTTATGGATACGTATAAACGGTTTCCTCTTACATTGACGAAGGGGAAAGCGAGCTTTGTATGGGATGACCAAGGTCAGAAGTATTTAGATTATACATCTGGTATTGCTACACTAAATCTCGGTCATATTCCAGATCAAGTTCATGCTAAAGTAACTGAACAATTGAGTCAACTATGGCATTGTTCAAATTTATTTGAAATTCCAGCACAACAAGCATTAGCTGAAAAATTAAAAGAAGTGAGTTGCTTTGATCAAGCGTTCTTTTGTAATAGTGGAGCAGAAGCTAATGAAGCAGCTATTAAGTTAGCTAAAAAATACGCAAAAGATCAAGGGAACTCTGAAAGGGTTGAGATTGTTAGTTTCAGCGGTTCATTCCATGGCCGAACAGGAACGACGATGGCAGCAACAGCACAAGAAAAAATCCATCAAGGATTTTCACCAATCACCCCTGGATTTCGCTATTTACCATACAACGATTTGACATCCGTTCCTAAAATAAATAACGGCAAGACTACAGCTGTAGTTCTAGAACTTATTCAAGGTGAAGGTGGCGTTCGACCTGCTAAATTGGATTGGGTTAAAGCAATAGCAAATGAATGCCGTGAAAACGATATGTTATTGATCATTGATGAAGTGCAAACAGGAATGGGCAGAACAGGCACGCTATTCGCCTATGAACAGTATGGTATAGAACCGGATATTATCACGTTAGCAAAAGGATTAGGTTCTGGTTTCCCAGTAGGGTCTATGCTAGCAAAAGAACACGCAGCAAAGTCATTTCAACCAGGTACGCACGGAAGCACCTTTGGTGGCAATCCGCTTGCGATGACTGCAGCGTTAGCAACGTTAGAAACAATGCTAGATAATAACTGTGATTTGTTTAAAAATGTGAAAAATAATAGCACTCGTATTTTCAGCGAATTATCATCTTGGAAGAAAGATCTTCCTAATATGATCGATGTTCGAGGTCAGGGATATCTTATAGGGATTCAATTTGATGGGGAAGTGACTGGGATTATTACGTCACTCCGTGAACATCATGTTCTAGCTCTTGTGGCTGGGCCAGATGTACTGAGGATTCTACCTCCGTTGACAACATCAAAAAAAGAAATAGACCAATTTTTAACGATCTTACACGACATCTTAAAGGCACAACTAGAGGAGGGGTCCTAATGACGACGGGCTATCTTGTACTTGAAACAGGAGAAATATTTAATGGTGAATGGATTGGAGATTCTCAGGAAGTCACTGGGGAAGTCGTATTTAATACGAGTATGACTGGTTATCAAGAAATGATGACCGATCCCTCCTATGCAGGACAAATTCTAACTTTTTGTTATCCGCTTATTGGTAACTATGGATTGAATGACCAAGACCATGAATCGAAAAAAATCGCGGTTTCCGCTGTGATTGTCAACGATTTGTGTGAAGAACCAAGCCATTATCAATCATCAAGATCCTTTGCTAATCAATTAAAGGATGAGGGTATACCTGGTTTGAAAAATATCGATACTCGCGAATTAGTTTCTGCGATTCGAAAATACCATACCGTAAGAGGTAAAATTGTAAATGATATAAAAGGTGCAGTCCATTTTGATGATAAGAAAGATAGCAAAGATGAAAATTTCGTTGATTCCGTTTCAGTAAAAAAACAAGAGACTTTTGAAAACGAAGGATTCCATGTCGTATTAATGGATTTTGGTTACAAAAAATCGATACTTGATGCATTGTTAAACGAACAATGTCGTGTAACTGTTGTACCGTACGACACTGCTATTAAAGATATTCAAGATATGGAACCAGACGGTATTCTACTTAGCAACGGCCCTGGTGATCCAATGTCAATGAGAGCTTATTTCTCCACAATTAAAATATTAACAGAACAGTATCCGACTCTCGGTATTTGTTTAGGACATCAATTGATCGCATTAGCCCATGGGGCAAAAACGAAAAAGATGCCTTTCGGTCATCGTGGTGGAAATCACCCCGTAAAAGACATTATAACTGGCAAAGTTACTATCACATCACAAAATCATGGCTATGTCGTTGTAGAAGAATCGATAAATGAAGGGGCATTTCAAGTTCAATTTCGGAATGTTAATGATGGATCGCTTGAAGGAATGTCACACCGCTATCTTCCAATTCAATCCGTTCAATTTCATCCAGAAGGACATCCAGGTCCTAGTGATACAGAATACATCTTTAAACAATTTATTCAGCAGCTGGCAGCAGGAGGGAAAAAGACATGTGGAAGCGTCATAATCTAAAAAAAGTTCTTGTAATCGGGTCAGGACCGATTGTGATTGGTCAAGCGGCAGAGTTTGATTATGCAGGGACTCAAGCTTGTTTAGCATTAAAAGAAGAAGACATTGAAGTTGTTTTAGTTAACAACAACCCTGCAACAATCATGACAGATGAGATGATTGCTGACCGTGTATATATGGAACCGTTAAACATCGAAACACTTGAGAAAATTATTAAATTAGAAAAACCTGATGGGATGATCGGTAGCCTTGGCGGCCAAACTGGATTAAACTTAACTGTCGAACTGTTTGAGCATGGAATACTAGAAAAATATGATGTTGAACTACTTGGTACATCTGTTCCATCCATTCAAAAGGGAGAAGACCGAGATCAATTCCGTCAATTGATGATGGAATTAAACGAACCAATTCCTGAATCATCTATTATTGAAACGATGGACGAAGGAATCTCTTTCATTAAAGAAATAGGTTTTCCAGTCATCATTCGTCCTGCCTACACACTTGGTGGCGCTGGTGGTGGCTTTGCTTACGATCACGAAGAGTTTCTGTCCATTTTGAAACAAGGTTTGACTTTGAGTCCAATTCACCAAGTCCTTGTTGAGAAAAGCATTAAAGGCTGGAAAGAAGTAGAATACGAAGTAATGAGAGACGCCAATGATACGTGTATGATCGTTTGCAACATGGAGAATATGGACGCTGTTGGCGTTCACACAGGTGATTCTATTGTTGTCGCTCCCTCACAAACGTTAAACGATCATCAATACCAAATGCTTCGTACAGCATCACTTAAAGTAATTCGAGCGCTTGATGTTGTTGGAGGCTGTAATATTCAGTTCGCATTAAATCCAATTTCAAATGAGTACGCAATTATTGAAGTCAATCCACGAGTGAGTCGCTCTTCTGCACTTGCATCTAAAGCAACCGGATATCCGATTGCAAGAATTGCGGCAAAATGTGCGATAGGATATCCTTTAGATGAAATTATCAATCCTATTACAGGGAATACGTATGCTTCATTTGAGCCTGCATTAGATTATGTTGTCGTGAAACTTCCACGGTTTCCATTTGATAAATTTCCTGAAGCAGACAGAACTTTAGGAACACAAATGAAAGCGACTGGAGAAGTGATGGCGATTGACCGAACATTTGAAGGTGCATTAAACAAAGCGGTAAGATCTCTTGAACTCAATGTTGATAGCCTTCATTGGCCTGCTATGAAGAAAAAGTCTTCTGAAGAATTATCAAAGCTATTAGAAATCCCCAATGATTTAAGACTTTTTGCTTTAGCTGAAGCTTTCGTACGTGATATTCCAATGGAAGAACTAATGGAAAAAACAGAGATTGATTATTGGTTTCTACGAAAAATAGAGCGTATTATTCACTGTGAAGAAGAGTTGGCAAATATTGCATGGTCAGATATTTCAAAAAGTGATTTATTAAAAGCAAAAAAATTAAATTTAAGCGATGCACGAATTGCGGAATTATTTCATATTTCATCAAAAGAATTACGAAATGAATATAAACGGATGGATATTCATCCTGCTTATAAATTAGTTGATACATGTGCAGGAGAATTCGATGCAATCACTCCATATTACTACTCAACATGGCATGGAAAAGACGAAGTGGAAATTCATGCAGATCGTAAAAAAATCCTAGTACTCGGTTCAGGACCAATACGAATTGGTCAAGGGGTAGAATTCGACTATTGTTCCGTTCATGCAGCATTAGCCGTGAAAAAAATGGGATACGAAGCTGTCGTAATTAATAATAACCCTGAAACGGTTAGTACCGATTATTCCGTTGCGGATCGTCTTTACTTTGAACCGTTAGCTGCTGAAGATGTATTAGCTGTGATAGAAAAAGAGCAAGTAGAATCCGTTCTCATTCAATTTGGAGGACAAACGGCAATTAATTTAGCTAAAACTTTGCAAGAAGAAGGCATTCGTATTTTAGGGACGACACCCGATCATATCGATCAAATTGAAGACAGAGAGCTGTTTTATCAACTATTAAACGAGCTGAACATACCTCATATTGCGGGGGATATGGCACATACACCAGAAGAATTAGATCAGTTAGCTTCTTCAATTGGGTATCCTGTTCTAATAAGACCATCTTACGTTATCGGTGGGCAATCGATGTTTATCTGTTACAACGAAAAAGAATTGCATCAATATGCACTTAGAGTGCAAGAAGATACAAATGATCGCTGTTGGCCTTTATTGATAGATCAATATGTTCCTGGTCTTGAATGCGAAGTTGACGTGATAAGTGACGGGAAAGACATTCTTGTCCCTGGTATTTTTGAACACTTAGAAAAAGCTGGTGTTCATTCAGGCGATAGTATGACCGTTTTCCCACCAATTTCGTTAAGCGAGAAGATAAAACAAGAAATGATGAGACAAACGAATTTAATAGCCAAAGCGGTTCCTGTAATTGGCATTATGAATATTCAATTCGTCGTACACAATGATATTGTTCATGTTCTTGAAGTGAACCCAAGATCGTCGCGAACGGTACCAATTATAAGTAAAGTAACTGGAGTTCCAATGATTGAATGGGCTGTCATGGTGCAAAATGGAATGCCTCTTGGAGATTTAACATCTCATAAAGGTTTGATGAATGATCCGACATATTACACAGTGAAGGCACCGATCTTTTCCGCTTCAAAATTAAAAGGCGTAGACCATGTACTCGGTCCAGAAATGAAATCTACCGGTGAAATAATCGGTATGGGTCTAACAAAAAATGAAGCTTTGAAAAAAATATCTTCTTTCGCTGGTTATACAAAAAACGTATCGGATCAACCCTTACAGCTATTTGTTTCAGTATCTGATCGAATGAAGCAAGAAAGTGTCTCTATTATTAAACAATTTTGTGAATCAGGAGCTGAAATAACCGCGACAACAGGAACAGCGGAATTTTTGAAAACACAGGGAATTCAGGCAAAAACAATGGTTAAAAATAAACAAGATTTAACGTTGTATTGGAAAGAAACTCCACCTAATATGGTTCTCAATATTCCTAATCAAGGAAGAGAGAAAGAAAAAATTGGTTTTTATATTCGTGAACTGTCTGTAAAGTATCAAGTTCCATACTTTACTAGTCTTGAAACGATAACTGCTGTGCTTGGTTGGGTACGTGGTGATAGAATGGACGAGACACCACGAGCTCTTAACGAATATGTAAAAAAAATTGAAACGAATAAAGAGGTGTACGCAGGATGGGAGATGTAAAAACGTTGAACAGTAACGAGTGGAGATTAAAAACAGACCACCTGTTGACAATTTCCGATTTGACTAGGGAAGAAATCATCAACTTAATTAAAGATGCGATAGTTTTGAAAAAAGAACTAAAGGCAGGAATTCCTCATCCACATTTGCAAGGAAAAACATTAGGAATGATATTTGAAAAGTCGTCTACAAGAACGCGCGTTTCTTTCGAAGTTGGAATGATGCAGTTAGGTGGTCATGCGTTATTCTTAAGTTCGAAAGATATCCAGTTAGGCAGAGGAGAAACAGTTTCGGATACTGCCAAAGTGTTATCGCGCTACTTAGATTGCTTGATGATTCGAACTTTTGATCATGCGACGATCGAAGAATTTGCCGAAACGTCTTCCGTTCCTATTATAAATGGGTTAACAGATCCACATCATCCGACGCAAGTATTAGCAGATCTAATGACGATTTATGAAACTAAAGGAACGCTAAAAGGCCTCAAATTAGCTTATTTAGGTGACGGGGATAATAACATGACTCATTCCTTATTAGAAGGTGCCGCCTTAGTAGGAATGGATATGGCTGTAGCTAGTCCAAGCGGATATGAGCCGAATCAGGAAATTTTCGACGAGGCGAGTAAAATTGCAAACGCCAATGGCGCTGAACTATCATTACATTCTGATCCTGTTTCTGCAGTAATGAATGCAGATGTAATTGTCACTGACGTTTGGGCGAGTATGGGGCAAGAAGATGAACAAGAACAAAGAAAGAAGGTTTTAGCTCCCTATCAAGTAAATAAACAACTAACAGAATATGCAAACGAAGATTTTATCTTCTTACATTGCCTACCAGTTCACCGAGAAGAAGAAGTTACCGCTGAAATCATTGATGGTCCTCACTCTATTGTATTTGATGAAGCAGAAAATAGACTTCACGCACAAAAAGCTCTGTTAAAAAAAATCATGGGAAAATAAAATTTTTTATAGACATATGCATAAAAATACGTTAGGATAGATAAAAATACTACTTCTAAGGAGAGATTATAAATGAGTAAAGGAAAAGTTGTTTTAGCTTATTCAGGAGGTTTAGATACTTCCGTTTCTATTAAATGGTTACAAGATTTAGGTTACGATGTGATTGCACTTGGTCTAGAGATCGGAGAAGGAAAAGACTTGGAAGCAATCAAACAAAAAGCGTTAGAAGTTGGGGCTGACAAAGCGGTCATTATTGATGCTAAAGAACTCTTAGCAGAAGAGTACCTTCTTCCTGCATTGAAAGCTAACTGTATGTATGAAGGAAAATACCCACTTTCCTCTGCGCTATCTAGACCGCTTATTTCAAAGTTATTAGTAGAAGTAGCAGAACAAGAAGGGGCAGTCGCTGTTGCACACGGATGCACAGGAAAAGGGAATGACCAAGTTCGTTTTGAAGTGTCGATTCAAGCGTTAAATCCTGATTTGGAAGTTATAGCTCCCGTTCGTGAGTGGGGAATGAACCGAGATGAAGAGATTGAATATGCAAAGCAAAAAAATATTCCAGTACCAGTGAACTTAGAAAAGCCTTATTCGATTGACGCAAATATTTGGGGAAGAGCATGTGAAGCAGGAGTGCTAGAGGATACTTGGAAAGAAGCACCAGAAGAAGCTTTTGACTGGACTGCCTCGATTGCTGATACGCCAGATGACCCTGAGTATGTTGAAATTGAATTCAAAGAAGGAAAGCCAGTTTCATTGAATGGTGAATCTAAGTCAATGGTCAAAATTATTCAAGAACTTAATCAAATTGGTGGAAAACACGGGTTTGGCCGAATCGACCATATTGAAAATAGATTAGTTGGAATCAAAGCGAGAGAAGTGTATGAAAATCCAGGCGCACTTATCTTAATAAATGCACATAAAGAATTAGAATTCTTAACACTTCCAAAAGAAGTATCTCAATTCAAAACAACTATCGATCAAAAGATGACTCAACTCGTTTATGATGGTTTATGGTATTCACCATTAAAGAATGCGTTAGAAGGTTTTGTTGATGAAACACAAAAAAATGTTAATGGTAAAGTGAAAGTGAAGTTATGGAAAGGTACGCAAATGGTTGTAGCTAGACACTCAGATAATAGCTTGTACAATGAAGAATTAGCAACTTATTCTAAAGGAGATGCGTTTGATCACAATGCAGCAGTTGGATTTATTAAACTTTGGGGACTCTCAACAAAAACGTATTCTCAAATAAATAAAAAAAAGCCGGAATTGGTGAATAAAAACAATTAGTATAGTATCATGATAAGAAAGCATATGATACTGAAACAAAAATGAAAGATCAATGATCACCGTCGAGGACTAGATTGGCCTTGACGGTGATAACTGTTTGCAAAACAAGGCGTTATTCAATATGTTTGCTGGTATGTTTATGGAATTACCGTGATGTTGGAATCGAAAGCCCACTTGTCTCGCGGAAGGCTCTGAAACTATCAACATTGTTATATCATAACGCCAAAAACTTAGGGGGTAACGTGGATGTCAAAGCTTTGGGGCGGAAGATTTACAAAGGACACGAATAAATTAGTCGAAAAAGAAACGGCTTCTATTTCATTTGATCAAAAACTAGCTAATGAGGACATTAAAGGCAGTCTTGCTCATGTTAATATGCTCGCAACTACTGGAACGTTAACTAAAGAGGAAGCGGGAGAAATTAGTAAAGGTCTTAAAATAGTTCAACAAAAACTTGAAGAGGGAAAATTGGCTTTCTCTATCGAACATGAAGATATACATATGAATATTGAAAAATTTCTAATAGACGAAATTGGTCCTTTAGGTGGTAAACTTCATACAGGTCGGAGTCGAAATGATCAAGTAGCTACAGACATGCATTTATACTTGAAAAAACATACAGAAGATATTATTGAGCTTGTAGAAGCTACGCAACAAGCTGTGTTGAACTTATCATCAGAACACGTTGATACGATCTTACCTGGGTACACTCACTTGCAACGTGCTCAACCAATCTCTTTTGCTCATCACTTATTGACTTACTTTTGGATGTTACAGCGAGATAAAGAGCGTCTTTTTGACAGCTTAAAGCGGGTCAGTGGTTCACCACTTGGTGCAGGAGCATTAGCTGGAACGACGTTTCCAATTGACAGACACCAAGTAGCAAAGGAACTTGGTTTTGACTATGTTTATCCTAACAGCATGGATGCAGTTAGTGACCGTGATTTTATTCTTGAATTTATGTCAGCATCATCGATCATGATGATGCACATTTCCAGATTAGCAGAAGAATTAGTGATTTGGAGTAGCCAAGAATTTCAATTTATTGAATTAGATGATTCGTTTTGTACCGGTTCAAGTATTATGCCGCAGAAGAAGAATCCTGATGTCCCTGAATTACTTCGTGCGAAAACAGGACGTGTTTACGGAAACTTAATGGGATTGTTAACGGTACTTAAAGGCTTACCACTCGCTTATAATAAAGATATGCAAGAAGATAAAGAAGGAATGTTTGATACTGTTGAAACACTGGAAGCATCTTTAATGATGCTTGCGCCTATGATTGAAACGATGACTGTAAAAAAAGATAATATGAAAAAAGCTGTATCAGAAGACTATTCAAATGCAACTGACATTGCAGATTACCTCGTTACAAAAGGAGTCCCTTTCCGTCAATCTCACGAAATAATCGGCAAAATAGTCCTTTATGGCATTGATAATGGGAAATTTTTGCTTGATTTAACGATGGAGGAGTATAAAAAATTTAGTGATCATTTTGAAGAGGACATTTATAGCGTATTAGCTCCAGAGCAAGTCGTTGCTAACCGTCATAGTTATGGGGGAACTTCCCAACAACAAGTGAGAGAACAGCTTAAGCTAGCTGAGAAAATGTTGTGACATTTTTAAACATGACTATGATATAATGATTACATTAACGCGGTAAAGTGATGAGTCTACACGAAACTCCATAACTATTTTTATAATGACATTTGCTCTGAACAATGAGCAAGAAGAACAATTACTTAAGCGCTGGAAAGGCGATATTTCTAGCGTTTTTGTATTAGAATTATCTAGAGGAGTGGTTGATATATGATTGAAGTGCAACTAGAAGTAATAGAAAACGTAGAGAAGAAACCGAAACCGAATCCTGACAGTCTTCAGTTTGGTAAAGTTTTTACAGACCACATGTTTACAATGGACTTTTCGAGTGAAAAAGGATGGTTCCAACCGCAGATTATCCCATATGCGCCAATTTCGCTAGAACCAGCTGCGATGGTCTTCCATTATGGTCAATCCGTTTTCGAAGGGTTGAAAGCTTATATTAACACGGATGGTAATATTCAATTATTTCGTCCGGAAGAAAATTTGAAACGATTAAACCGTTCAAATAATCGTTTAAGTATTCCTCCGATTAGTGAAGAACTAATTTTAAGTTATTTAAAACGACTACTCATATTAGAAAAAGATTGGATTCCTACCGCTGAAGGGACATCACTATATATACGTCCGTTGATCATAGCGACAGAATCAAGTTTATCGGTAGCTCCTTCAAAAAATTATAAGTTGATGATTATCCTATCCCCTGTTGGTTCTTATTATCCTGAAGGAATTCATCCAGTAAGCATTCAGGTGGAACACCATTTCACAAGAGCTGTCCGTGGGGGAACAGGAACAGCTAAAACAGGTGGAAACTACTCTGGAGGGTACAACGCTCAGAAGAAAGCTGCCGATCAAGGGCATGCTCAAGTAATGTGGCTTGATGGAGTTGAAAAGAAGTATATAGAAGAAGTGGGAAGTATGAATATATTTTTCAAAATCAACGGTCAAGTTGTTACCCCCGAACTAAATGATAGCATATTAGAAGGGGTAACAAGAAAATCAATTATTCAGCTATTAAAAGATTGGAAAGTCGACGTAGTGGAACGAAAAATTTCTTTGGATGAATTGCGCCAAGCGTATCATGACGGCTTGTTAGAAGAAGCATTTGGGGCAGGAACAGCTGCAGTCGTATCACCAATTGGAGAACTTAGCTTAGAAGATGAAACGATGATTATCAATGGTAGGCAAACTGGAGAATTAACGAAGTCTCTTTATACAACAATTACAGGTATCCAAACAGGGAAGCTTCCAGATCCGTTTGGATGGACTGAAAAAGTAGAATATTAATTAAGAGGCTGTCCCAAAAAATTTTTGGTGATAGCCTCTTTTGTATTAAAAGATTAGCATTTATGAAAAGAATGACACATGAAGGATCACTCTTTGTCTACATTCTTTTTTATTAGCTGATTAATCATCTGAATGACAATTAAAGAGACAATAAAGACACCAATGGTCGCAAACCAATGAATGGTACCTGTTATGAACATACTTAAAACAATGATGGAGGCGCAGCGGAACTGAACGCGACTGATAACCCAAAACGAATAGGGTAGGGACTTGGTTTTAATTCCATGTGGACCTCCAATGAAATAGAGTACGAAAACATGGAGTGTTCATTATTAATTAATGTCTTTTAAAATTAGGCGTCCATCAATCATAGATATTGATAAACGGTGACTATGTGACTTCGCAGAATCGTCAATATAGAATGACATATCACCATGTGTTTCGCTGATTTGTGAATGAGGCAACTCGTCCAGAGTTAACCGAAAGTCTGAAGATCCTCATCGTTTGTTTTTTTTGTAACCAATGATAACTGTGTTTTTTCCTTGCTTAGTCAATAATTTGTCTAAAAAAGATAAAGCTTCTTCCGTTACTTTCATCATACATTCTCCTCGTAATTTACTTTCTTCATACTTTACACGTAACTTGGTTAAATTTAAATGAAAAACGTCTTTTCGATTGACAGAAGATTACTACATAATTATATACAGGTAGTGTGAACTGATTTTTTCCCTAAATAGAAATGTTGAATATTCTAACAACAAGATATTTAGATCATCAACGTTTTCTAATATGTCCTCTTATGATACGATAGAACGATAAGTTTAGTGTTGAGGAGAGAATTTAAATGAAGGAAATATGTATCATACCATGTGGTAATAAGAAAATATGGGATAAGGAACCAAACTTAGGAGAGGTCCGCGCTGGAGAAGCATATATTGGAACTTTCCACCGCTTATCGAAAGCTTATGCAACAAAGTTTTTCGATGAATACTTAATTTTATCTGCGAAACACGGATTTTTACGCCCTGATGATGTCGTTGATGAACTATATGATTTAAGTTTTTCGATGAAATCTAAAGAAGTCATTAGCGTGGAAGAGTTAAAAGCACAACTGAAAACCAAGGGATTAGATAAATATGAAAGGTTTGTTGTTTTAACAGGGAGTAAATATTTTCCTATTCTTGATCAAACGCTCCCGGCAAATGTTGAATTAAACTTTCCGCTTTTGGATTGTGACGGCATCGGTTTTATGCAACGAGAGTTAAAGCGTGCAGTAGAACGCAATAGTCCATTGCATGACAACCGTAGTAAGATGGAGAGACTGAAGCAATGACAAACATTGCTTCAATGGAACCGATTATAGCACCAGGGGCAAAAGTGTTGATTTTAGGATCAATGCCTGGAAAACAGTCTCTTGAAACGCAACAGTATTATGGGAATCCCCGTAACCACTTTTGGGCAATTTTGAGTGAATTGTTGGATTCTGACTTAACAGAGGTGAGTTACGAAGAGAAATGTGCTTTTTTGAAAGAAAAAAAGATAGCTTTGTGGGATGTGATTGCTACTTGTGAACGAGAAGGTAGTCTCGATTCAGCAATTCGTAGAGAAAAGATGAATGATTTAACTAACCTCATCAAACTCTTTCCAACGATTCAAGGCATCGGCTTAAATGGTACGAAAGCATTTCAATCTTTTCAAACATACTTAAAAAAGCAACCAATACCTAATATAGCTTATACAAAACTACCATCCACTAGCCCTGTTCCAGGGAAAAATGTAAAATCATTTGCTGAAAAAGTAGAATCATGGCATGTAATCAAAGAATATTTAACCATGACAGGAGAGAAACAACCTTGAGCAACCACACGTTATTACTTATAGATGGATTTAATTTATTAAGCCGTGGCTATTTTGCGACGGCTTATGGAAAAAGTGATGAGCAACTATCTAAAAATGACAAAGGCGAGTATATCAATGCGACTCGCGTTTTTTTTCAAAAATTATTTCAGTTGACTCGAAATTACGATGTAACTCATATATCAGTTGCTTGGGATGGCAAAAGAGAGGACACTTCTCGCAACCAAAAATATGCTTTTTATAAAGCTCAGCGAAACGATTTGCCTGAGCCGTTAATTGAACAATATCATTTAACGATGCAGCTTCTTGATAAACTTGAGGTTCATCAAATTGCCGTTCCTGGTTTTGAAGCCGATGATATAATAGGAGCATTTTCAACTTTGTGGCACAATAACGAGTTAGGTCAAACGTACATTTGCAGTAATGATCGGGATTTATTTCAGCTGTTAAATTCAACGACTTCGCAAATATTATCGAAAAAGCGACAAGAAATTGTTTATTCTTCAGCGAGTTTTCAAGAGGAATTTGAGGTTCTTCCTTCTCAATGGGTTGATGTCAAAGCATTATTAGGAGATTCGAGTGATAATATCCCTGGATGTCCGGGAGTTGGCGAGAAATCTGCATTACCTTTAATCAGGCAATACGGAAATCTTAAACAAGTGTTTAAAAATATTGATGAGTTAGACCCTGCTTTTAATCGATATAAGAAAAAACTCCGTGAAGGAGAAGAGTCCACTTGGATAAGCAGAGAATTGTCTGAAATTATTACCGATATTGATGAGGTTAATAAGACAGATACAGAATTATTGAAAATTACTTGGGAAGAAGATGTTGTATTACAAGAAATGAATGAGCAAGGCATTCGTGTGAAATTAAAATAAACTATCAATCTCAAAAATTGCAAAAGAAAATAACTTTTCTGAAAGGATGGGTGTAATGTTTTCTTGGCTTACAAAAAAGAGAGAGTGTCATTTTTGTAGAGGGAAATTACGAAGTCCTACAACATATTTGAACGAACAAGGAGAAGAAATAAAGGTCTGCTTTCAATGTGTTCCACAAGCAGAAAGAAAAGTGTTAAGAAAAAAACAGTAGGAGGAATTCGATGCGTTTAGTGTCCATATGTCCGAGTAACACGGAACTAGCAGTTTATGCTGGATTAGGAGAGTTTCTCGTCGGTGTCGATAACTATTCTGACTGGCCGGAAGAAACATTAAATGAATTGCCAAGATTGGGTTCGGATCTGTCGATTGACATGGATAAAGTTGCTGCGTTAAAACCAGATCTAGTATTAGCTTCCCTAACGGTGCCAGGCATGGAAAAGAATATCGAAGCCTTAAAAGAATATGACCTTCCTTATGTGATTGTTCCAAAAGCTAAAACTTTATCAGGGATCGGAAAGCAATTATTATGGCTTGGCGAACAAGCGGAGAAACGTGAAATAGGCTTAGAAGCACACGATCGATTTTACAGTTGGCTTGAAAAGTATAAAAAACTGAGTGAGCAAGTACAAACGCGTAAATCAGTTTACTGGGAATGGTGGGCAAAACCTGTATTTACTCCAGGAAAACAAAACTGGTTGACAGAACTAACCGAACTTGCTGGTGGTGTGAACGTCTTTGCGGATCAAGATCAAGCAAGTGTAAAAACCGATTGGGAAGATGTATACTCGCGTGATCCTGATGTAATCGGTGTTGTTTGGGTTGGTGTTCATAAAGATAAGGTAAAGCGAAAAGTTATTGAAAAACGCCCAAATTGGCAGGAGATGTCTGCTTTAAAGAATAATGACTTATATATCCTAGATGAACCACATTATTGCAGGCCTTCACCTAGATTACTAATAGGGCTAATGAAGATCGCATCGATTCTACATCCAACTATTTATCCGACATATTCAGAAGGATTCGATCCCATGTCAATGTCAGCGGAAGACTATGATACCAAAGTTACTTGAACCACTTAATTAGTCTAAAAAACGTTCCTTTTGCTCCGTAGTTGGCAACATGCACTCAGCCTTTTTACCAAACCATTTATATCGATTTCCGGCAATAATTTGGTAAAAAGGATTTCTGACAAATGGTGGAACAACTAAGAATATAGCGAATAATTTCCAGCCGCCTTTTAGTTGTCCTGCTATACGAAGGGCGGCTGATGATTTATAAAAAACACGGCCGTTCGCTTTGATTAAAACGAGGCTATCGATCTGCTTAGGGACGTTATGCTTTCTTAATAACTCCTGACCAACTTCGCTCTGTAACGAAGAGAATAAGAACGTTTGTTTCGCATCTCGTTTTATGATAAATTGTACGCTTCCTGTGCACATATTACATACACCATCAAAAAGTATAATATCGCTCATAGACGTCATTCCCTTCTTGTTTTCAATCAATTATTAGCATAACTGTTCATCGATATTTCCTCAATTGCTTAAACATGCTAAGTACATCCACTTCGCTTACCATTCAAAGAAGAACTTTAATGATAGCGTTAGTGCTGTATAAGAGACGACCCCAACAGTAAAAGTTGGGAAATGTGCTTCCCCGTCTTGGGGGAGTTCATATTTAAAGACATTTAAAATCATCGCTCCTGAAATAAATGCGAAAATAATCGTTTGAACGAGCGCAGAAAATTCCACTGTCATCCCTATTATCCAGCCAAAAACAATCCCTAATGCTAAAACAAACCTTCCAACTTTGTTGTATTTGTCGGCAAATTCTCGCCACATATCATGAGCAACTGCAATAAAGTGAAGGCCAATAGCTAAACTATAGAATACAGCTTGAACGCCTGATACATCTGAAGAGATAACGATATATGCCACAAGCATATTATATACTCCATAGAATGATATTTGAAGCCAAAAGGAACCGGATGTATCCTTTGAATTTTGACGAGCAAAAAGCTGACTACCATAAAACATAATTACACCCAGTAATCCAATGAAATAAACCTCTGACTCCATAGGCAAATCTCGAAAAAATTCGATATTTTGCTGCTCTAAATGGAGAGAAGGAAGAACGTATACAAATACATAAGATACGGCTAACCCACCCGAAAATGAGAACCAACGAATTTTTTGTAGAGTACCTGTTGGCAATATAGTATTAGCTAATAGATGTATCGTAATGAAGACAAGGCCAGTTAAAAATGCAGCTAAAGTCATAATAAAATATAATCTCCTATCAGTTAGTGAAATATCTGGTTAAAACCTAATCTTACAGCAAATAATGATAGATTTCATCTAAAAGGAAAAATGGTAGAATTTGTTGATAGACAAGTATGAGGAGGAATCCTATGAATAAAATAATGGTTGTTGGAGTTTCCGCCGGAGTTGGAAAGTCGACGTTTGCGAAAAAGCTAAGTGAAAATTTATCTATACCGGTATATCATCTAGATCGATATTTTTGGGAACCAGGATGGATAGAAGCTCCTCCAGAGATATTTGCCAACATTCAATTATCTCTTGTTAAGCAAGACAATTGGATAATTGAAGGGAATTACGGATCTACCTTTGAAATAAGAGCGGATAAAGCAGATACCATTATTTATCTCGAACTTCCTCTCAGTGTTTGTTTGTATCGTGTGTTAAAAAGATGGTTGAGTAACATTGGGAACAATCGAGATGACATGGGGGAGGGGTGTCCTGAAAAAATGGACTGGGTATTTTTGAGTTTTATAATAAAAACATATTACGAACGAAAAAAAACGATGAGCATTAGATTAACAGAATTCGAACAATCTAGTAAAAACCGAACAGTATATCGATTGACAAATAAAAGGGAAATTTCAAATTATACTAAGAATCTCAACAATTAATCGTTTCATTCTTTATCACCATAAAACAAGGTTCATTATTCGCTTTCTAATCGATTTAAATTCTATTCTTGACTCATAGTTCATCATTGATTCAATTCATCAAATTAACTACATAAAACGATTTTCAGAGAGGGCCAATTTAATTGGTCCTCTTTCAGATAATTTTCTGTGAAAAATGTAAATGTAATCGGATATTTCATAAGAAAAGTGCCCTTTCCCGAGTTCGGGAACACTTGTTCTAAATAAGACTACAATACCTAAGAATACAAAATACTCATTTTGTATTCTTATAATTAAAATTAAAGCAAATTTAATGGCCAAAAACATAGATATACCAACGTGTTGAGTACTGTTTCTTTGGAAGAATTATTGATTTGGATAATCAAATATAAAAATACTAAATGAGGGTATTTGTATGTTAAACTTAATGATAGACTTATTATAGGAAGGAAGCATATCATGAACATAGCTAGTGAACGAGAAAAGAAAAATTACGCTGAATATATTCGTCTGACAGAAAGAGAATTTAAAAAAATGACAGATAGATTTGGACTACATCAAACGAAACATCGAATGAAACGACTTAATGAAATGAAATTAAAAGGGAAGCGACCGTTAAATATGAAATCTGATTTCCAAGCGTTAATCGCAATGACTCCTAGAACAGTTGAACCGATTCGAGAAAAAAGAACGATTGAACAAATTAAACAAATTTTGCGTGCGCGCTCATACAGGGATTATTTCATGTTTCTGCTTGGGTTAAATACAGGACTTCGTGTAGGCGATATCCTTCCTTTGAAGGTAGGGGATGTACGTAGTAAAAGATACATAAATATAATTGAAGAGAAAACAAATAAACCGAAACGATTTCCGCTTAATCGTGAAATTCGTGAGTACATATCTGACTACACGATTGGCATGAGTGAAGAGGAATACTTGTTTGCATCTCGCATGACAAAACAGCCGATACAACGGGATAGAGCGTATAAAATTCTAAAGGATGCTGCTGAAGAAGCGGGGGCGGAGTATGTAGGGACGCACACAATGCGAAAAACATTCGGGTATCATTTTTACAAAAAATACAATGATGCGTCGATGCTGCAAAAAATATTTAATCATTCGTCACAAAGCGTTACGTTAAAATATATCGGTATCTCCCAAGAAGAAATTGATGACGCGATTGATGACTTCAGCTTGTGAACTAGCCAGTGCACTCTTTTCTGTTGCTTGAAGTGTGGGAGAGCTAAAAGAATATTTACACTGTCAGCTTAGCTAAATTATTGATTTAACAGATATCATAAGATATTAATAATCTTTTTCGAGGAGGAGTTATAATGTTTGTCCACAGAATTGATGAAACGTTATCATTAAAATTAATAGAGTTGAAAGATGGAGAGAAGATATTCAACTTAACAAACAAATCAAGAGAATATTTAAGAAGATGGCTTCCATGGCTGGATGGCATCTCGAAACTAGGGGATACAAATGATTTTATAAAAGAATGTTTACAAGGTTTTGCTGATAATAATAGTTTAAACACAGTAATTTTACACGAAGGAGAAATTGTTGGGGTAGCAGGCTTCAATGACATTAACTGGTCTAATAAAACTGCATATATAGGCTACTGGCTAAGAGAAGAATCGCAAGGGAAGGGAATTGTAACAAGAGTTGCAAATGCCTTGACTATCTATGCATTTAAGGAACTTAACTTAAATAAAGTTGAGATAAGAGCTGCAGTAGAAAACAAAAAAAGTAGAAGCGTCCCTGAAAGACTGGGGTTTGTACAAGAAGGAGAGATTAGACAAGCAGAATGGTTATACGATCATTACGTTGACCACGTTGTTTATGGAATGTTGGTTGAAGAGTGGAGGAAGAGGCAAAACCAGCTAGAGTCATCAAAATAAAAAGTTAGAGAAACACAGTTAACTGTCGGGTTCCGGAGACAAAATTGAAAATAGTAATCTAATTAGACGACTAAATCGCAAGGCTTTTAGTCGTCTTTTTTTTGTTATTAAATCAATAAATAACGTTATTTAACAGTCAATTTTCGGCTTAATTAACATACGAAATCACTGCATACAATAAATATTGTCATAACTCTGATAACACCGCTAATAATCACGTCAGAATGGATTCTATTTGTGTTGGTTTTTTTTACTTGTAGAATAAAGAAAAAAACAGGTTTTTGTCATTATATGTTAAAATTATAATATAAAGAATACTGATTTTGTGATTATTTTCACTTAAACTAAAAGAGAGAATTCTTCTATAAGGAGATGCCATTTTAACTAACGAAGCTAAGAGTTAAAGAGTGAATTTTGTAACGAACCGAATTGATTTACGTCTAATTAATAAAGGAGTGGTTATGTGATAAACGATGTTGTTAATCATAGTTCTATTAATTGGGTGTAATAGTCAAATTGATTTTGAAGGTGGAAAGGTAATACACGACGAACAAACCACCTCAGATGATCATAATTTAGGAGATAAGGTTGTTGAAATAGCTGAAAGTGCTGACGAATATGAAGAACTGTGGAAATATTCAATTTCCTGGTGTATTGGCATCAGATGAACATAGTTTGATTGATGAATTAGAACGAAGTATGGAAGAATTAGTTTTTGAATTTAAACAAACAAAATTTGATTCTATAAAAATGGAAACGGAGTACCTATCTATAATGGAATTATTAGGTACAGTAATACAACACGAGGGTATTCATCAAGGACAATACTATGTTGCACTTAAACAGGCAGGCTTTGAATTACCTAAACAGTGGACTCAGGATTGGCATATGTAATCCTTAAAAAATGAAAGTTTGTGAAAGGGAATACTTAAACAAACGGAAGCAGTTTAGTTTAACAAGAAATATTAATTACTATAAAAAGTTCAAAGGGGGAGGAACATCTGAAAAGAATTATATTGTTTTTTATGTTATTCATATTTACAGTTACCACACCTGTTCAAGCACTAAGTTGGGCTTATTCTTTTGTTGTTTGGAATGGGAATGTTTATGAAGTTAAAGAAGAAAAAGTATTAGAAAGTGAAATTGGAAAGGAAATAGGAGAAGTAAAAACAAAACCCAATGATATGACTGGAGATTACTACGGAAATGCTTCAAATGCTTACCCTAAAGGTACGAAGTATTTTGAAATAAATAATATATCAACTGAAAATGCAATATCTGTTGAAGTAGGAGACAACGAATGGCAAAAAGCTGTATATGTCCATCAGGCACCTTTTCATTGGATGGATATATTCACAAAAATCCTACCAATTTTTATTCTAATAGGAATTGTCATTATTATTTTAGTACGCTTTAAAAAACGACAAAATAAGTAAAGTAAATATAAAATTAGAGTTTTTTATTAACGGGGTAGCGTTATTAAGAAGAAAAATTTAATTTGAAAAAAGCACCTGAATTAGGTGCTTTTTACATTGTTAAAATGATCGCTATTTTATATGTCAATTTAGGAGTTAATTTCATTGTTTCTTTGAAGATTGTCAGCGAAAACTAAACCAGTTAGAACACATCTCTAAAGCTATTTTTTTTGATATTGTATAAATTAGTCAAGCTGCTTGTTTCTTTTTATTTCTAGTGAAATACCATTTCAATCCAGCTGGAACAAAGACAACAATAATGATAATTCTCGTCAATTGAAGTGACGTAACAATTGCTGGATCTGCATCAACCATTGAAGCTGTTAAGACCATTTCCACCAATCCTCCAGGTGCAGTGCTTAAAAGTGCAGTAGAGAGATCCATCGATGTATATGTATAGAGAAGATAGCCGAATCCAAATGAAATAAAGATCAACAACAATGCCAATCCTGCATATACAACACTGTACTTTCCAGCTAACTTCACATCTTTAAGCGAGATACTTTTACCAAGAGAAGTCCCTACACAAAGCTGAGCAGCAAGAAATAAACCATTAGGAATCGATGGAATAGCAATTGGACTAACATTCATTGTCGCAATAACAACTAATGGGATAATCATAATTCCAGCTGGTAAGAGATGTTGAAATCGAACAGCAAGAACGATAGGAATGATTAACCAAAAAACATTTAAAGACATAAAAATTGCATCAGGTTCAACATCTATTGTCGGACTAGGAACTGATCCAGTCGAAAACGCATAAAGAATAATGAAAGGGACGGTAAACAAAACAACAATGAGGCGGAGTGTTTGAAAAACCATCACATAAGCCGCATTTGCTTTTAATGACTCACTTGCAATCACCATTTCAGTTAAACCACCAGGAATCGAACCAAACACACTTGTTACTTGATCCACATTAATAAATTTTGATGCGATTAAGCTATTTATAATGCTCACAATAATTAATAAAAAAGTTAGCAACACATAAGGAATAATATAAGGACCGATTATTTGAATCGTTTCGAGCGTGAAATTTAATCCGAATGACATACCTAAAATAATTAGGCCTGCGTTTTTTAAGTAGTTTGGCCAAACAAGTACTCTATCTGTGAATCCACTCCAAAGCATAACTGCCGTTAGTGGTCCGAGCATCCAAGGGAGGGGGAGATTAAATTGATTAAAGAGGATGCCACCAAAAACTGCTAAGAAGATTGTGTCTATATATGGTTTATATTCTTTCATTTGCTTCATCTCCAAATTAGTCTGTTACTATTTTAACATATTACAGTTTTTCTCCGGCTAATGATCTTTTTACGGTTAGTTATAAAGGGGAGGGGGGGATTGCTGAATAATTATTAGAATAACCTTAAAACCACAAGGGTCAATTAATAATCTAATAATCCGCAACGTTTCAAAAACCTAATTACAATAGTCAATATAACACATTAGAAAAACTTTGCTTGTCGCCAAGGCCTTCATGAAGAAAGCCTTAGTTTATCTTATACTTTTTTAATCCTTTAGCGAAATTGAATATTCTTAAAGTACACAAAAAGCTGGTTGCATCAAAGCAACCAGCTTAATATTATTCATTTATTCGTCATCAACTAACTCATAAACGCCTTCTTCATTATGTGTTTCATTTCCTGTAATAGGAGGGTTAAACACACAAACCATCCTCATGTCTTTATCATAAGCGCGAAGAAGATGCTCATCATTTTCATCTAATGCATAGAGCTCGTTAGCAGAAATTTTATGAATTTTATTATCAGAAAGTGTTTCTACTTCGCCTGCACCTTCGATACAATAAACAGCTTCTAAATGGTTCTTATACCAAATGTGAGTTTCCGTACCTGCTTTGATAATCGTATCATGAACAGAGTAGCCCATATTGTCTTTTTTTAAGATCAAACGGCGACTAGTCCAGTTTTCACCTTTCACTTCTTGATCTGAACCAATAATATCTTCTAGTTTAACTACTTTCATGTATAATCTGCCTCCTTAGATGTAATCCCTAGTTAGTTTGCTACTGTCTCTTTTTTTAGATTCATTTTTTTGATGGTTTCTTTAATACTTGCTTCAATTATTGAAAACCCTCGCTCTAAACCTTCTTCTTCAATGTTAATTGCAGGGAAGAGTTTAAATACTTCATCATGACCACCGGCAGTTTCCATAATTAAACCACGTTGAAATGATTCTGCGGCAACTTTCTCACTGAAACCTTCAACGTCAGAAGAGATTCCTTGCATGAAACCTCTACCTTTTAAATGACCTTTCATTTCTGGGTAATCATTTATCATTTTTTCTAGAAAATTCGTGATGAGATCTGACTTCGCTAGAATGCTTTTCTCAAAAGCAGGGTCTTCCCAATAATTAAGAGCTTCAGTTGCTGTGACAAAAGCATGATTATTTCCTCGGAACGTACCGTTATGCTCACCTGGTTTGAATTGATCAAATTCAGGTTTAATCAACGTTATCGCTAATGGTAAACCATATCCACCAATAGACTTGGAAAGGCAGATAATATCAGGCTTAATGCCAGCAGGTTCGAAAGAGAAGAATGTACCTGTACGACCTACGCCAGCTTGAACATCATCAATAATTAATAAAATGCCCCAACGCTTACATATATCATCAACTTTTTTAATCCATTCAAATCTCGCAGCGTTTATACCACCTTCACCTTGGACTGTCTCAAGAATAATTGCAGCTGGAATTGAAACACCACTACCATTATCATCTAAGAATCTTTCGAGATACTCCAAAGTGTCGAGATCTTCACTAACAAAGTTGTCATAAGGCATCGTAACCGTGTTTTGAAGAGGAATTCCAGCACCCTTTCGCTTCATGGAATTACCTGTTACAGATAGAGCACCAATCGTCATACCATGAAATCCATTTGTAAAACTAATAATATCGGTTCTACCTGTTACTTTTCTAGCCAATTTAAGTGCACTCTCTACAGTATTTGTTCCTGTTGGTCCTGGGAACATAATTCGGTAATCAAGATCTCTTGGTTTTAAGATCACATTGTTGAACTTTTCTAAGAAATCTACTTTAGCTTTAGATGCCATATCTAATGAATGAGTAATCCCATCATCTAAAATATACTCAATAAGTTTTTTCTTCATATTTGGCTCGTTATGTCCATAGTTAAGAGCACCTGCACCTGAGAAGAAGTCAACATACTCTTTTCCTTGCTCATCCCACATTTTGTATCCTCTTGCTTTTGTAAAGACAGTAGGAAAAGTTCTTACATAGCTTCTTACACACGATTCAAGTTCTTCAATTATTTCTAATCCATTTTTAGTCATTATTTAATGTTCCCTCCGTCTTTTGTGTTAATTATTTTCAATTTCAAATTTTAAAATATGCTTACTTTGATAAAGGTCCAACACGATACGTATATTCTGCTTTTGTTCCTTCTTCTGGGAAAACTTCAGCAGGGAAGCAGTCATCAACTTCACAAGAAGTATTATGTTCACGAGCTAATCTTTTGAACAATGACTGAGACGCTTCATTATCTTTTGTAATTGTAGCCTCCAAGTAGCGCACATTTTTACATACGTCTCTTGAAATAATTTCATTTAACATTTTAGATGCAATACCTTTTCCTCGTTGAGAAGAATCTACGCCAACCTGCCATACAAAGATGACATCTGGATGTTCTGGTTGAATAAATCCTGTGACAAAACCAACGACTTCACCTCGTTCTTTTGCAACAACACAAGTTTCAGAAAAATATTCAGACATCATAATGTACTTATACGCTGAATTAAGATCAAGAGATGATTTTTTGGCGAGCGCCCACATTCCTTGTCCGTCTTCTTTGGTTGGTTGCTCTAACGAAAATGTATCCAATATTGCCGTTGTGTTTTTACTCATAGTGTTATTCCCACCTTTAGTTGTTTTATTAATCAAATTGTTGAACAATCTTCGCTTTTATCTTAAGTTGTTCGTAAGGATGAACATTATTAATCATAGGGGCTTATTGTGAAATAATCAAACATGGTTAATCTTGATGAATACGGATATATGTGGATGTGTATAGATAAGTAGTGCTTAGAGCATTGAAGTTACTTATTTCTCTACTATAGTATGTATTACACGATATTTGAGAATTGAAATCGGCTAAAGCATTGCTATGAAAGGAAAAAATAAAAAAGGATCTCACGATTGAGATCCTTTTTATAGCGGTAATTAAACCAATTAATTGGATTTTGCTGACAATTTACTTCGTTTTTCATCTCGTTCACGTGTACTTTTATCAAGAATCTTTTTGCGTAAACGAATCGAAGTCGGCGTAACTTCACAATATTCATCGTCATTTAAGAACTCAAGAGCTTCTTCTAACGTTAATAATCTTGGTTTTTTCATTGTAACAGTGAAATCTTTATTAGCAGAACGAATATTTGTTTGAGCTTTCATTTTTGTGATGTTGACAGTGATGTCGTTATCACGCGTATGCTCACCAACAATCATACCTTCGTAAATATCAGTACCAGCTTCTACGAAAAGTGTCCCACGGTCTTCAACTTGCAACATACCGTAAGGAGTTGTTTTACCACTTTCCATGGATACGAGTACACCTTGTCTTCTACCGCCTACATACCCTTTTGCAACAGGCTGATAGCTATCAAATGTGTGGTTCAAAATACCATAGCCTTTCGTTTGCGCCATGAATTCTGTTGTATAACCAATTAGACCACGAGAAGGTACTAAGAAATCCATTCGAACCTGACCATCGCCTTTATTGATCATGTTCTTCATTTCACCTTTTCTCTCACCTAAAGATTCCATGACAGCTCCTGTATATTCTTCAGGAACATCGACTTGGCAACTCTCAAATGGTTCGCAGCTTTGTCCATCAATTTCACGAATAATAACTACTGGTTTGGAAACTTGGATTTCAAATCCTTCACGACGTAAATTTTCAATTAGAATGGAAAGGTGTAATTCACCACGACCAGAAACGGTCCAAACATCCGGTGAATTTGTATTTTCAACACGTAAACTAACGTCAGTTTCTACTTGAGTCATTAAGCGTGCTTGAATTTTTCTACTTGTAACATGATCACCTTCACGACCGGCAAAGGGGCTGTTGTTCACAACAAATGTCATTTGCAATGTAGGTTCATCAATACGAACAAGTTCCATCGGATCTTGATGGTCAACAGGGCAGATCGTTTCACCAACCATGATGTCATCAACACCTGCAATAGCAATCAAGTCTCCAGCTTTTGCTTCTTCTATTTCCAAACGTTTGAGACCAAGATAACCAAATAGCTTTGATACACGGAATTTTTTTACCGTTCCATCACGCTGGATAAGTGCAGCTTGATCCCCAACTTTGAGCGTTCCTCTAAATACACGCCCTACGCCTATTCGACCTAAATATTCATTGTAGTCAAGCATCGTTACTTGGAACTGAAATGGTTCATCTGAATTGTCGATTGGTGCTGCAACAGTTTCCATCACCGTATCAAAAACAATATTCATGTTATGTTTTTGTTTTTCAGGTTCAGGTTCTAGACTTGCAGTTCCATTAATAGCAGATGTATAAATGACAGGGAAGTTCAATTGATCTTCCTCTGCGCCAAGTTCAATAAATAAATCGAGAACTTCATCAATAACTTCCTCTGGACGAGCCATCGGACGGTCAATTTTATTAACAACAACGACAGGCGTTAGTTTTTGTTCTAAAGCTTTCTTAAGAACAAATCTTGTTTGCGGCATACATCCTTCAAAAGCATCAACAACTAAAAGAACACCATCTACCATCTTTAAAATTCGTTCTACTTCGCCACCAAAGTCAGCGTGACCAGGCGTATCCATGATATTAATGCGTGTTCCTTCATAATTAACAGCTGTGTTTTTAGCCAGAATTGTAATTCCGCGCTCTTTCTCAATGTCATTGTTATCCATCGCACGTTCACTTACTTGTTCATTTTCACGGTATGTTCCAGATTGTTTCAATAGTTCATCCACGAGAGTTGTTTTCCCATGGTCTACGTGGGCAATAATTGCAATGTTGCGTATATCTGTTCGTTTACTCATTAATAAAACGCTCCTGTTCTTGTGTAAAGTAGTTCAACTTTAGTATTATAACATAAATACAATCAAATTTCCTAATTTTTCTGTTTATATTTTTAATTTACGCGCATATAGTGTACGTCAGAAGAAAATCTTTTATACTGTAAGAACAGTTCACAGGTAATATCAAAAGAAATGGGGAAATATAATGAATGAATCGGTTATATCTATTAATAAATTGTATCCAGGGATGCAGTTGGAAAATGATTTGTACGACCAATTCAACAATCTACTGTATAATAGAGGAACAGTTCTAACAAACGAGCATTTAAAAGACTTAACTTTAAGTAAACAAGCATTTTTGAAGTACAATTTAGAGAATAATAATAATCAAGTTGACATATCTCCTCTACTTTTGAATATCAATGGATTTCTACGTAAGATTACATTTGTAGAAGAATGTGGCGTCGATTTAACTGATATGAAGAAGAATTATTATTTACCTAAATCTTTATTAGAGTCGGACTGGGAAATTCAGGCTTCATATGACTACATTAAAAAAATCAATTACAAATTTATCGAACTAGCAACAGAGGAATTAGAAAATCAAGATGATTCTCTGAAAAGCAATCTTGTATCATCTTGTGAAAAAATTGCTTTTTGGCTTAATGAGGTATTCTGGAGTCAACATTTTGAGCCACTTTCATTTTATCATTGGTGTTTAGATTGGATTGATGAACATACAAATGATATCTCTGTTTATTGGCAATCATATTTTGTACCATTTCCCGTCGAAGCGAATCTATTAATGAAGGATGGGAGTGAATGTGAAGTTGTTGAAGTTTCTTCTGTGCGTCCATTTACACCTTTATTACGGTTAGTTGGGAATGATAAGGGAATGACATATTTTGTCGAAGAACTATTTAATGAAGTCGAAAAAGTATATCCAATGAAACTCAATTATTCTTCAATGAAAACATTGGAATGAGATGAATTTTGACCATTATCATATTACAATTAAAAAGTCATGGCGGGGGAGAATCCACCATGACTTTTTAATTGTATTTATCAAAAACTATTTAATTTGCCCATTGCCATGGACAAGGTATTTTGTTGTTGTTAGCGCCTCGAGTCCCATTGGTCCTCGTGCGTGTAATTTCTGTGTACTGATTCCAATCTCCGCACCAAAGCCAAATTCAAATCCATCTGTGAATCGAGTAGATGCATTGTGATATACCGTTGACGAATCGATACTATTTAAGAAAAGTTCAGTATTTGCAGGGTTTTCAGACAAGATTGATTCAGAGTGATTTGTTCCATATAATTTTATGTGTTCAATTGCTTCTTCTACAGACGAAACTATCTTCACTGCAAGTGTCAGGTCTAGAAATTCCGCATGCCAATCGGAATCAACTGCCGCTTCAATCCGTTTATCACGATTCACGGAATTTGCATCTCCTTTAAGAGTAACCTGATATTTCTCTAATTCATCTGTTAGTTCTGCTAAATGATTGTCCGCCCATTTTTCATGAACAAGAATCGTCTCACAAGCATTACACACAGACGGACGTTGCGTTTTTGCATTTACAATAATCGACAATGCCATCTGCTTTTTAGCTGACTCATCCACATAAATATGACAATTTCCAGCACCTGTTTCCAGTACAGGGACACGAGAGTTCTCCACAACAGTATCAATTAACTTCTTACCGCCTCTAGGAATTAAAACATCAATCAAATCCTTGCGGTGATACAAATCCTTTACCTTCTCACGATCTGGTTCTTCTATTAATTGGACTGTTTCACTAGGTATTGCCGTAGTGTCTAATGCCGATTTAATAACGGAAACAATTGCTTTGTTTGAGTGAATAGTAGAGGTGCTTCCACGTAATAAAATTGCATTCCCAGTTTTTAGTGAGAGACTAACAGCATCTACAGTCACATTTGGCCTTGCTTCATAAATAATTCCAATTACGCCGAGTGGAACAGTGATTTTCTTGATCTCTAATTCATTTGGACGGGTAGTTTGCCATTGAATTTTCCCGATTGGATCGTCTAATTTGGCTAGCAATCGAATAGCGCCCACCATATCTTCAATTCGATCATGTGTGAGCGTTAGTCGATCCATTAATGCCTTTGAAGTACCTTTTTTCTCAGCCATTTGTAAATCTTTCTTGTTTTCAGTTACTAGTTCTTCTGCTTTTTCAGAAAGCATGTCAGCAATACTTAGTAATGCCTGATTCTTTTGATCTGACGTTAGCTGTGCCATGGTTGTCGTCTGTTCTTTTGCAATCGTAGCTTTCTCAATGACTTCGTTACTCATCTCGATCTCCTCCATTCGCATCTTTTATTGCATTGATATCCAATAGTCACGATGAATTGCTTCAGCAGGTTTACTTTTAGCTAATTTATCAGCGTTGTGAAGCATCATCTCTAATTGACTCGCATGATAATTCACTTTACCTTTACCAATTATTTGACCTCTTTCATTTAACACTTCTACAACATCATTTTTCATAAAATCTCCATTTAAAGAAGTTATGCCAACAGGTAAGATGCTTTTTCCTTGTTTCAATACAGCGGTTTCTGCTCCTTTATCTAAAGTCATTTGTCCTTTTGAAGAAGAATGGTAAGCAATCCACTGTTTTTTATTTTTCATGATTCTATGTTCGGAGGGGGAGAGATACGTGCCATTCCCATGACCATCCAAGATGTCAAATAACATGTTCGAATCATCGCCTTTACCAATAAAAACATCAACGCCCATAGAAAGTGCTGTTTTTGCGGCATGGAGTTTTGATAACATGCCTCCTGTTCCAACTTTAGAAGAGGAACCTTGCGCTTTTTCGAAAAGGTCATCCGTAATTTCTGACAAAAAAGGAAACTTACGAGCTTGCGGGTTTGTTACTGGGTTGCTGTCATAAATTCCATCAATATCTGTTAGGATGAATAAGTGGTCCGCATGTAAAAACCCGCTGACTAAAGCAGAAAGCATATCGTTGTCTCCGAAAGTTAATTCTTCAATGACAGTTGAATCATTTTCATTAATGATCGGAATGACATGACGTTTAAGAAGTTCCTTTAATGTATTCGAAGCATTCTCATACTGAACTTCTTGCAGAAAATCTTGTCTAGTTAACAATAGTTGTGCAGTAATTAGCCCTTTTTCGTGAAATGCTTCTGCATAACCTTGCATCAGTAAACTTTGCCCGACAGCAGCTGCAGCTTGTTTTCCAGAGACCGTCACTGGGCGAGTGGGATAACCTATTGATCTGAATCCGGCTGCTACTGCTCCAGAGGAAATAAGAATTACTTCATGGCCATTGGTTTTGAAGGAAGCAATTGCTTCTACAAATTTTCTTAATTTCGCAACAGACAATTGACCGTCCTTTTCCGTTAATGAACTGCTGCCAATTTTAACAACGACTCTTTTTTTTGACACATTTTCCCTCTCCTTACTTAACAGCATTTATTAACATTAGAAAAACTTTGCTTGTCGCCATGTCCTTCATGGCGTGATAACATTCTTAAAGTATAAAAAAAGCCCCCATCCTTCATTAATGAAAGGACGAAAGCATTGGCTCCGCGGTACCACCTTTGTTGACACAGGTAAATGTGCCCACTTAATTCTCTTAACGAGAGATACGTGCTTCTAATATCAATGAGCAGGTTCAATAATTGTTACCAATGGAATTTTTCAGCCGATGAATTCCAATCTCTACTGGCACAGGATTACTTACTATTCTCAAATGGAAGCAGATAATATATACAAAGAAAAAATGAGTTAACTTTTAATAATTATCTGACACTACAAATCTTATGTCAAGAAAAACTTAACCAATTATCTTACTATGGCGGCGACGTTCCTGAAATAATTGAGCATTTAATTTATTAAAGATTGTAATGGGGCAGGAATTCTACCACCACGCTGAATGAGTTTTTCTGAACTAAATGGATTGACGCCCATAACTGGCGCTCTCCCAAGTAATCCGCCAAATTCAACCATCTCGCCTTCTTGCTTACCTGGCACTGGAATGACTCGAACCGCAGTTGTTTTCTTGTTAATCATCCCAATTGCCATTTCATCTGCAATTAAACCTGATAATGTGGCAGGGGAGACTTCGCCAGTAAGAGCAATCATATCTAATCCAACAGAGCACACACAGGTCATCGCTTCAAGTTTTGACAAACTCAAGGAGTTATCCTCAATTCCTCGGATCATCCCGTTATCTTCACTAACAGGGATAAATGCCCCACTCAATCCACCGACATATGAACTTGCCATAGCCCCTCCTTTTTTTACAGCATCATTCATAAGCGCCAAAGCTGCAATTGTTCCATGAGTCCCTACACGTTCAAGACCGATTTCCTCTAAAATTTCAGCTACACTGTCATTTAGTGCATTTGTTGGTGCTAACGAAAGATCCATAATTCCAAAAGGTATATTAAGCCGCTCCGCAACAACGCGACCAATCATTTCACCTGCGCGAGTTATTTTAAAAACCGTTCGTTTAATTACTTCTGATATTTCACCGAGATCTGCATGTTGATGTCGTTTCAACGCATTTAATACTACTCCAGGCCCGCTAACACCTACGTTTATAACCGCTTCACCTTCACCAGTTCCGTGAAACGCACCAGCCATAAACGGATTATCTTCAACTGGATTACAGAATACGACAAGCTTCGCACAGGCGATCCCATTAGAATCCTTTGTTCTCTCAGACGCTTCTTTCACAATCTCTCCCATAAGTTTCACAGCATCCATGTTGATTCCAGTTCTCGTTGTAGCAACAGAAACCGAAGCACAGACTCTTTCCGTGCCACTTAATGCTTCAGGGAGAGCATCTAACAATATTTGGTCACCTTTTGTAATTCCTTTATGTACGAGTGCAGAAAATCCACCGATAAAATCAACACCTAAATATTTCGCTGCACGGTCTAGTGTTTTCGCAAGTTCAATCGCTTCTTCTTTCGTTGCATGGCCTAAAAGTTCAGCTGCAGGAGTAATTGAGATTCTTTTGTTTATGATTGGTATCCCATATTCTTTCTCCACTTGTTCCGAAACCTTTCGAAGTTCCCCAGCATAATCAGTAATTTTTGAATAGACCCGTTCATTCATTTTCTTGAAATCAGGATCGACGCAATCTTTCAAACTAATCCCCATTGTTACAGTTCTAATATCTAGACTTTCCATTTGAACCATTCGAATTGTTTCTTGTATTTCAGTAAAAGCAATGTTCATTATTATTTCTCTCCTTTAAATTCGATGCATCGTTTGAAAGATATCTTCAAGTTGAATGTCAATTTTTAACCCGAGTTCTTTGCTTACGTCATCAAAGTCTTGATGTAATTTGTCAAGATCTTTTGCTTCAGAAACATCTATTAGCATCATCATCGTAAAAAAGTCTTGGAGGATCGTTTGACTAATATCCAACACATTCATATGATTTTCTGATAGGACAGTTGTCACTTTAGCAATAATACCGACTTGATCTTTCCCTACGACACTAACTACAGCTCTTTTTTGTTTCATTTCCGTCACCCCGTGTATAAAATAGTTTTTCATCTTCCTAATATGTTTCTTCTTTTTGATAATTTGTAGAAACGTGAAACTTAAGTGGAGCAGAATATTGCGCTATAAATCATTAGAAAAACTTGGCTTGTCTCTAAGACCTTCATGGAGAAAGCCTTAGATTATATTGTACTTTGATCATTTAGCGAAGTTAAACATTTTTAAAGTATAAAAAAAGATCGGAGCGTCTCCAATCTCTATGGGTCAATGAAATAACAACATCTATAGAAATGTTGTCACCTTCTGTCCTTTTGCCTGAGATTGTGAATAGGGTGATACTATCAGTTTTTGTGATTTCAGTCAATCGTTTCGTGAAATAAGTCACAATATGAAAAACAGATATTATAATGGATGTCCAGATTATAACATGGTATTATGTTTCTACATGAAGGTATAGTCAAAGGATGGTCGTTTTGTTTAATATAATTATCCGGTTTTTAATGCTGATTATCATTATATTAGTGGGGTTGTTTATTTACGTGTATTATTCAATGGATTCAGATATATCGACAACGTGGGAATTTCATGAAAGTGCAGATGAAGCGGGATGGAATCCTGAAGCTCTTGAACAAGCTAGAAGATATTATAACTCAATTAATTCAACAGCAGCTTTGGTTATATATGAAGGGAAAATTTTGTTTGAATGGGGAGACGTAACGAAAAGTACAAATGCTCATTCGATTAGAAAAAGTTTTTTGAGTGCACTTATCGGCATCGAGATAGAAAATGGAACATTTAGTCTAGATAATACATTAGAAGATTTTGAGATAGATGATCATCCGCCTTTAAATGCCTTGGAAAGGCAAGCTCAACTTTTCCATCTGCTTACATCTACATCTGGTGTATACTTGGCTGCCGGCGAAGAGTCATGGGGGATGAGGAGAGCAAGGCCTAACCGGGGGGCTCATTTACCTGGAGATTTTTATTATTATAATAATTGGGATTTTAACGTTTTGGGGAGTATTTACAATAATCAAACAGAACGTGATTTGTTTGAGGATTTCCAATCAAAAATTGCAGAGCCTTTAGGGATGGAACAATTTCAGCTTAGTCATACACATTATAAATTTGAAAACCGCCGCTCTCAACATCCATCTTATTTATTTCGTATGTCTGCTCGGGATTTTGCTCGATTTGGACAACTTTATTTACAAGAAGGAGAATGGGAAGGAGAACAAATTGTTCCAAAACAATGGATAAAAGATAGTACAACGGATCACGTAGAAGTTCCTTCTAATAACTTATTTGATTATGGTTATTTATGGTGGGTTACAACAGAAGCTCCATTTAGTGATTTGCGCATGTATTCTTCAGTCGGTCGTTACGGGCAATCAATCGACATTATTCCAGAGTTAGATCTTGTCTTCGTCAATCGAGTAGACTCAAACAGGATGACATTCGGTATCACTAGAAGCAGTGTGAACCAATTACAGAGATTGCAACTTTTGCAGTTAATACTAGATGCAAAGCGCTCTGAGTGATAGCAGTATAATAATTACACGTCAAAAGAGGTTGTCCCAAAGCTAACACTTTGGGACAACCTCTTTATAATTTGTACGGAGCACCTATTTTACCAATAACTAAATAACCGTATTTCCATTTGTTCAACAAAAAAATTGTTAAAATAGAACTAAGTGTACTGAAAACAAATAGAAGCATGATGTAGGTAACACCAATATCAATTGGGTACAAACGGAAAATAAAATCAGCCAAGAAAATATAAAAGTAGTGTAACAAATAAATACCAAATGAATATTGACTAATAAACACAAGCAACCTTGGTGGGCTACTTATTTTCGTTGTTACATAAAATAAAAATAAACTAAACATTGTTGTATGAAGAAGGATATCCGTTCTTTTGGAACTATGAACTTGTAATATACCAGAGTGATACAAATATAGTAATAGGATACTTGTTAATAATGGACCTATAATAATTAGATATCGAAATTTTTCTAACGAACGAATAAAAGATTCATAGTATAACCCCGCATAATAGCCTAATGCAAAGTAGAATATCCACCCGAATAAAGGAATCCAATAAAATCTTTCCCAAATATACGTAGAATAAGGAATTACATCAGGAGGGGAAGTAAAGTTAAAAAAGATTAGATAAGAAGCGTTGATAACCAATGCACTTGTCAGTACTAACTTTGGCGAAAGTAACTTTAAGTAACGATGAAAATAATAATGAAATAAGTAAAATTGAAAAATGATTAAAATAAAATAGCCATGATAATCTCCAACAAATACATTCAAAAGAAGTTTAATCGACCATGTATCAATGCCATCTGTGATAAATGGTATCGAGTAAAATAAAGCCATTACAAAATAGGGGATTAATATAAATCGGATTCTTTTAGTTAGAAAGTTCTCTGGAAGTTTCCGACCACGATAAGAGTAAGCTATAAGAAACTCAGATATAAAAATAAACATCGGTGTACCATAATACAAAATCATTTGTACAGAATCAAAAATAATTGCTGCAAGCTCACCCATCTCACGGATCGGTAATGTGCTTAGTGCAATAAATATGCTATGAAGAAGTACAATACTTAAACAACCTATACTCCTCAAAACAAATATTTCTTTAATCATACCTTGGTTTTTCATCATTTAACCCCACCAGTTCTTAATATGTATAAATCGAAGCATCAGTCACTTAGATTTTCGCTTGTCCTATATTCACTGATTTAACGTAGAAGGAGTGAGTTTGACCCTTGCTATATAAACAAATAAACACAAGAGTTTTTGATTAGCAAACTCATACCATTATTTCACTTAAAATTCCGTAAATGAACTCAATCATACATTTTATCACGACAAATGGTATTCATCGACGTATTAAAGGTCAATAAACTTTGTAAAAGTATGTAAATGACTTTACTCTAGTTTAGATAAGGGAGAAAACTAGACTATGATGAAAAGTTACTCCTAAGGCAAGCGAGAAAGTTTTTCAATAGCAACATTAGATTTAAAGCACGTATTATTTAAAAATCATATTGATAGTTTGCAAATGGATTAAGAAGTTAACTCTATTGTAAGGTTTTCCATTTAAAGTAGGTTGGCTGTTGTTAAGTATTGCATATGTAGTGAACCATTGGACTTACATAGCAAAATCAAAAGAAAGTATCGTGTTTATTAACAATTAAGTTATTTTTGGTACTGTTAAACAAAAATGTCATGCTAATTATCTTTTATTTCAATATTAAAATTGTTCCAATCTATTTTACTAGTACAATACTTAACCAATGGCATCAATATGTTATAGCATTTATCGACTGAGAAACTAGAAAACGGTTACATCATTTATTGTGTTAGATTTTCTTACAAATTCGTTGTTTCTAAATTTTCAGTCTGTATACTGAGGTTTATGATCAGTTGGCAAATAAACTGACACAAATTATTGAGGAGAGTGATTAGTAATGGATGAGATCTTTTTACTTAACAACGTTTGGATTATTATTTGTTTTACATTGGTATTATTAATGCAAGGTGGCTTCATTCTCCTTGAAGCAGGTTCAACGAGAATGAAAAATGCCGGTCACGTTGCCGGAAAAACTATTTTCACTGTTGGTATTGCTTCCATAGTATTTTGGGCAGTAGGGTACGGATTTATTTACGGAGAAGGAAATGCCTTCATTGGATTGTCAGATTTCTTTTACGGAGATTTCGAATCTCAGGTTGACGGCTTGGCTGGATCTGTTGATTTTATTTTCCAATTAGCATTTGCTGCTATTGCATTAACAATTGCTTTTGGCGGATTTGCAGAAAGAGCAAAACTTTCAGCTTACATTATCTTCGCAGTTCTGTTTTCAGCACTTATATATCCAATTGTTGCTCACTGGATTTGGGGTGGAGGTTGGTTGTCAGAGCTTGGTAAACAAGACTTTGCAGGTTCAACCGTTGTTCACTTAACTGGGGCTATGGCTGCATTAGCTGCTACGATTATTTTGAAGCCTCGAATTGGTAAGTATAATAAAGATGGTTCTTCAAATGATTTAGCTGGTCACAACCAAGTTTACACAGCTTTAGGTGTTTTAATCTTATGGGTTGGTTGGTTCGGTTTCAATGGTGGTAGTACATTAGGAGCTGAAGGTGCTTTCTTTGGTTATGTTGCAATTACTACACACCTCGCTGCAGCTGCAGGTGCTGTCGCAGCAATGTTTATTGTATCTTTAATGACTGGAAAAGCAGATATCCCTACTATGTTAAATGGGGCATTAGCTGGTTTAGTTGCAATTACAGCCTCAACTGCATTTGTTGCTCCATGGGCCGCAGTAATTATTGGTATCATTGCAGGACTCATTGTTCACTTCAGTATGATTTTCTTTGATAAAGCGAAAATTGATGATCCAATCTTTGCATTATCTGTTCATGGTGTTGCTGGTGTTTGGGGTACATTATCAACTGGTTTCTTCGCTACAGTAGAATTAGCAGAAATGAACGGTGGTTCGCCAGGACTTTTCTACGGCGGCGGGCTTGGACAGTTAGGAGTTCAAGCACTTGGTGTAACTGCTTCTGGTATATTCGCCTTTGTTATGGCCTTCATCATCTTGAAGATTATGGATAAAGTTATACCTGGTGGTATCCGCGTAACAGAAGAAGAAGAAATTGTTGGTCTTGATTTAAGTGAACACGGAAGTTACGGATATCCTGAAAACATTAAAGCAGACGACAAAAGTAAACAAACAGGTGCTTAATGGAATCTTTTGTAGGCTCTCACATTCAGATTGATAGAGATATAACGTCCTATGAACAATTAAGAACGTGGAGAGAAGAAAAAATAAATGAAGCGATAAAAAATCATCAATTGCTTAATACATTTCATGACGAATTAATGTCAAAAGTCGTTATGTTATCAATTAAAAAGCTAGAAACTGAGCAGGGAATTGTTCCTGCTCGTTTCGCTTTTATCGTTATGGGAAGCGCAGGCCGATTTGAACAATCTATCTGGAGCGACCAAGATCACGGCATTATTTATGAAGGAAACGCAACGCACGATGATTATTTTTTATCACTTGGGGCAGAAATCGTAAAAGGGTTAAGCGTATGTGGTTATGAGGAATGTGAAGGCAAAGTTATGGCAAACAATCCATTATGGTGCCTCTCAAGTGATTCATGGCAACAACAGCTAACAGAGTGGTTAGAAGAAGAGACTTGGGAAAGTTTACGAAATACCTCAATATTTTTTGATTCTCGTGTTCTTATTGGAACCCAGTCACTAATGGAAAGTCAAAAACAAATGATATTCGATACTATCTCTAATAAACCTCACCTTTTAAATAGAATGGTTGATAACGTGCAAAATTCTAAAAAAGGAATCGGATGGTTCGGTCAGTTATTACCAATTCAAAAAGGTAAGCATAAAGGGATGTTAGATTTTAAAGAGACCGTATTGTTTCCGTTTGCCAATGCGATGAGGCTATTAGCGTATCAAAAAAACATGTCAGCTTCACCTACAGTAGATAGATTTAAATATATCGTACCTTTAGATCAAGATTATAAAAAATATCAAACTACCTTTCATAAAGCACTAGAATTCCGCCTTTTAAAGACAGATATCTCTAAATCTTATGAATCTATTCATTTCATTCAATTAACCAACCTTACAAAAACTGAAAAGCAAGAAATGAAAAGTTGGATAAAAGAAGGGGATTCACTGATGAAAAAAGTGACGCAAAACATTAGACAATCAGATAGGAAAGAGGATATCACATGAATCCGATGGGTCAATGGTTTAAACAACTATCAGGAATGGTCAGTTCAAATAACTACGCAGGTCAAATGAGTGAGAGGGATCCCGCTAAGATTGCTTATCTTCGTAGACTGCAAAAATCTATGAAGCAACAAGATCATCTTCACATTCCATTTTCCGATTTAACTGTTGTGGTTTTTGATATTGAAACGACTGGCTTTTATCCGCAAAAAGGTGATCGTATTCTTTCCATCGGTGCCACAAAAGTGAATGGTAATAAAATTTCTGAAGAGGAGCCGTTCTACTCACTTATAAATACGACAGAACCTCTTTCTGAAACTGTTCGTGATATTACAGGAATCACTTCTAAAGAATTAATAGATGCTCCTCCTGTCGAGGAAGTGCTCATGGATTTTTTCAAATATATCAATCAGCATACACTTGTAGCACATCACGCGAGTCATGAGAAACAATTCATGCAACACGCATCTTGGTCCGTATTCAAAACGAGGTTTGATTACCGGATATTAGATACTTCTTTTTTAACGAAGTTGATTGAACCTATGAGTCACTTGATTACTCTTGAAGAGTGTTGTGATTACTATGAAATTGATACAACTAATCGGCATCATGCCCTACATGATGCAACAATGACGGCTGAAATGTGGTGTCAATGTGTCGATAAAATTGAAGAGCTAGGTTTCACTTGTTTAAAAGATGTTTATGCTCACTTAGCTAGCTTAAGATAAAATCCGTGCCCTCATTATTAGGTCACGGGTTTTTTATCATTTCTTTTAGAATCTTGTCTGTTTCAAGGAGTGAAAAAGCCTTATCACGATACACTTTTTCATGCAGATAAGTATATCGATCAGGTTTGATTGAAGGAGCGATTTCAATAGCATGAATAAATTCATTTTTATTAAAAGGAGTTTTCTTTACCAATTCAATAAACCCTGTTCTAGTAAAGACTTTAACCATTCTATCAACTCGATGTTCATGTACAAGAGACATCAAATACGTACATACGCCAACTTGAACGCCGTGCATCTGTGGGTTTATAGCCGTTTTATCAAGCGCATGAGAGATCATATGTTCCGATCCACTAATAGGAGCACTGTTACCACTTATCGCTGTCGATATTCCACCCATTGTCAATGAACTCATTAATTCCTTTAAAAATATCGGATCACGTAAATCATCCATTGGTGTTCGAATAAAGCTATTCACCGCTTTTTTACTTAGCATCGCTGCAAAGGCATTGACTTGGCTACGCTGGTGGTTCTCCTCAAATGACCAGTCATGAAGAGCAGTGATATTCGACATAAGGTCACCAATTCCAGCGAAAATAAACTTAGGTGGAGCAGTTTGAATAATTGATAAATCTGCAATAATACCAAATGGAATTTTAGCTGGAACAGTCGTTTTCTTACCATTTACGTAAAGAGAACAATTACTACTAGCAAATCCATCGTTGGATGGGGAAGTAGGGATGCTTATAAAAGGGCTTCTTCTAGAGAAAGCAATGTATTTACCAAAGTCAATAATTGATCCTCCTCCCATGGCTATTACAGCATCGTAGCGGTCCATTTGAAATGTAATATCAATGAGCTGATTAATATCAGTCGATCCATCTAACGTCAAACAATCCACCGTTGGCCGTGTCAGGTTTAATACGATTTGATTTTGATAATGCTCTGAAGAAAAGGAGTCAAATAACATCACTACTTTTTGAAAGTTATGTTTTATTAATATGTTCTCTAAGCGATCTAATGCACCGTTGTCAATTTCTAAAATATCAGGAATTTGAACACTCATACCTTGATTAGCCATATGCCACCACCTTTTAATATGATACAATTTCAATATGCTATAATCTCACAGACGTCTTATAGAAGTACGGTTTGTTATGGATGTTCTCCTCTTAGCATTTTCGCACATTTCACGAAAATAAGGGACATTTATATCTTTTTTACACAAACTTTGATTCTTCTATAGTTCTAAATGAATATTGCACCTCCAAACGTGCGTTCCACAATTTCCATAATATCAAAAAAAGCAAGGGGAATCCTAGTAATACTCCTACTTATAGAGCGAAAAAATGTTATACAATTCTTAAAGTCGCTAAACTTTTTCAATAACCGATTGTTTTTTCTTTAATCGATTTGTGTTAAGATTAGTTCTATTATTCTGAAGTAAGGAAGGATTATACAGATGGAAAACACGGAAACAAAAACCGTTCAGGTTAGAGATATTTTAATTGCTCATCAAGTGTTGAAAGACATAGTTGTAAACACACCTTTGCAAAAGGATGCAATCCTTTCTGAAAAGTACGGAGCAAATGTATATTTAAAGAGAGAAGACCTTCAAGTTGTTCGTTCGTTTAAACTTCGTGGAGCATATCATTTAATGCAAGGATTGTCAGAGGAAGAACTTCAAAATGGTGTCGTCTGTGCAAGTGCAGGAAACCATGCTCAAGGATTCGCCTATTCATGTAAAGCGTTGGGAGTTCGAGGAAGGGTTTTTATGCCTAGCACAACCCCTCGTCAAAAAGTTTCCCGTGTAGAGTTTTTCGGGGAACCTTTTGTTGAAGTCGTATTAACGGGGGACACCTTTGACGATTCCTTCAATGAAGCAAAGGGATATTGCGAAGATAATTCGATGACGTTTATTCACCCTTTCGACGACCATCGGACAATTGCAGGGCAAGGAACTGTTGGAATGGAAATATTAGAATCGATGGACCAATCTGTTTCACATATTTTTATGAGCATTGGCGGTGGGGGGCTTATTTCGGGAGTCGGTACTTACTTCAAAAATATTAGTCCACACACGAAAGTGATTGGAGTCGAGCCTGCTGGAGCACCTGGAATGAAAGAATCATTAAAAAAAGGCAAAGTAGTTACATTAGATAAGATTGATAAATTCGTTGATGGAGCAGCAGTTAAAACTGTTGGCCAATTAACATATAACATAGCTAAAGAAGTCATTGACGACATTGCTGTCATTCCTGAAGGGAAAGTTTGTTCAACTATGTTAAATCTATACAATGAAAATGCGATTGTTGCCGAGCCAGCAGGAGCGCTTTCAGTGTCAGCCTTAGATAGTTACCGTGATGAAATTAAAGGAAAGAATGTCGTATGTATTATAAGTGGTGGCAATAACGATATTGAACGTATGCAAGAAATCAAAGAGAGATCACTTATTTACGATGGAATTAAGCATTATTTTATTGTTAATTTTCCGCAACGAGCAGGTGCATTAAGAGAATTTATGTCTGAAGTACTTGGCGAAACAGACGATATAACACGTTTCGAATATACAAAAAAGAACAACCGAGATAAAGGACCTGTATTAGTAGGGATTGAGCTAAAACAAAAAGAAGATTATTATCCTCTTATCAAAAGGATGGAAAATAACGGTTTTACGTATGTTGAAATCAATAAAGACCAAGATCTATTTAATCTATTAATTTGATTATATAAGCTGAGGGAAGTTATATTTCCTCAGTTTTTTTAGTACTTAAAGAATGTTTAACTTCGCTAAAAGATTAAAATATAAGATAAACTAAGGCTTCGACATGAAGAACTTGGCGACAAGTCAACTTTTTCTAATGTAAAGATTTTATCGAACGGGACAATCAGATATAATGATGAATATACTATTGAAAAGAAAGTAGGCATGTAATTATGGAAAAATTAACACCAGGTATGATTGAAAATTTTATCGTGGAAAGAGTCATTGATACAGGATACGTTCTTAAACTAGACAAACACGAAGTGCTTCTTCATAAAAATGAAGCAACAGAGGAATTAATAAACGGCCAAGAAGTGGATGCTTTTTTGTATGAAGACAAAAAAGGTAAAATCGTCGCTTCGATGAAACTACCGGAAGTAACTTTGGAAACTTATGATTGGGTTCAAGTCGTCGATGTTGTTGAAAAACTAGGTGTATTCGTACATATAGGTTTGCCAAAAGATATCCTTGTCTCAGCGGATGATCTCCCTCTTCTTCCAGAAGTTTGGCCAAAGCGTGGAGATCACCTGTTTGTTACATTAGATCACGATCGTCGTGGCAAATTGATAGCAAAGCCGGTTACAGAAGAAATTATAGATCAAGAACGTGATCAAGCCCCTAAAGATATGCTAAATGAAACGAAAAGCGGTCATATATATCGAGCATCAAAAATTGGATCATTCTTAATTACTGAAGAAGGCTATCGTGGTTTCATTCATGAGAGCGAACGAAAACAAGAACCGAGATTAGGGCAGTTAGTAAAAGGGCGCGTCATTGCTGTAAAAGACGATGGTACGCTAAACATGTCGCTAAAACCATTGATCCTGGAAAGCCGTGATCAAGATGCCCAGCAATTACTAGATGAAATCGAAAAAAATGGCGGAAAAATCCCGTTTACAGATCAGTCAACACCAGATGAGGTAAGAGAAAGGTTTCACCTAAGTAAAGCAGCATTTAAGCGAGCAATGGGGAAACTTCTAAAAGAAAATAAAGTTGTCCAATCTAATGGAGCTACGCACATTATTGATGTAGACAAAAAAGAGTAATTATTGAGTACGAGAGGAAATTTTCTAAATTTCCTCTTTTATTTTGTCTTAGAACCGATGATTTACTATGCCCATATGTTGAGGATTCCAGAAAATCTATCAATTAATTGATAGATAATTTAAGTAACATATGGTAAAATAAAACGTACGTTCCCTCGTGAGATAACAACCATAAATGCATCCCCATCCATCTCAAATATTGAATCCAGTCTTCCCCTTTGAAAGTGTTTCTACCAAAAAAAACGATAGAATATAGGTGAGTCCACATTGAAATTAATCATCGCTGAAAAACCCGACCAAGGAGCAAAACTAGCTGCCCCGTATCCATCCCAAAAGAAGAAAGACCATATCAGCATTAGCAAATGTGACCAATTTCCACAAGGAGCGATTGTTACGTGGGCAGTAGGTCATTTATGTGAGTTGCTTCCTCCTGAAGAATACAATCCCGACTGGAAAAAATGGCGAATCGATGCACTACCAATTGTACCAAATCACTTTAAGTATCGCGTAATCAAAACAAAATGGAAAGCATTTAAAGTTATTAAAGATTTTGTTCATCATCAAGAAGTTGATGAAGTTATCATTGCAGGAGATGCTGAAAGGGAGGGGGAAGCAATCGTTCGTTTAGTCCTTCAGCAATGCAAAAATAATAAACCGATGAAACGTCTATGGATTTCATCTTTAACTGCTAACGCTGTTCAAAATGGATTCAAAAAATTACTAAATGAACAAGAAACGAGAGCGTTATTTAACGAAGCAATTAGTAGGGCTTATGCTGACTGGCTTATTGGCATGAATGCTTCTCGAGTATATTCACTACTTCTCCAACAGCACGGTGCAGGAGATGTCTTTTCTACCGGAAGAGTGCAAACACCGACGCTTGCGTTGATTGTAAAACGCGAAGAAGAAATTGAGAAATTTAAATCAGAAGCCTTTTGGGAAGTGAAAGCAACGTTTCTAATTGACGAGGAACGGTATGAGGGGACTTGGCATAAAGAGGGAGAATCACGCCTTGATAAAGTAGAAGTCGCAAATAAAATCGCAGCTTTTTGCGATGGAAAACCGGCAAAGATCGTAGACGTCAAGCGTACTAAAAAAGATATTCTACCTCCATACTTTTTTAATCTATCTTCTTTACAGTCACTTGCAAACAAACGATTTAAATATTCACCTAAAAAAACACTCGATATCGCACAAAAGCTTTACGTCAAAGGCTACATATCTTATCCAAGAACTGATTCTAATTTTGTTACGAAAGAAGAAGCATTGATGTTTCCTGAAATTCTTTCAAAAATAAGTGCACTTGCTTCATTCCAATCTTTCTTTCCCATACCAATAGAGTCTATTTTATCTTCAAAACGATACGTTAATGAAAAAAAAGTCAAAGATCACTATGCAATTATTCCAACTGAACAAGTCATCGATCCTGAAAATTTAAATCAGGACGAAAATAAAATATATCGAATGGTTGTTGAACGGCTGATTGCTGCGCATTATGATCCTTGTAAGATGAATTATACGTCAATGGAAACACTCGTTGATGGCCGCGCGACTTTCCGTTCTAAAGGAAAACAACTTGTGAAAGAGGGATGGAGAAAGGTAATCCCATTTACACAAGAAGCAAAAAGTTCTTCACAACAAGATACACTTTTACCTTTGTTAGATAAAGGAAGCGAAGGAGTAGTTGATAAAGTTCAGACGAAGGAAGGTAAAACTCACCCTCCAAAAAGACTTACAGAAGGAGATCTTATTACTCTAATGAAGTCCGCGGGCAAACACATTGATGACGAAAGTTTATTAAAAGTCATGAATGAAACAGAAGGACTGGGGACAGAAGCGACAAGGGCAGGGATTATAGGCATTTTAAAAGACAGAGCTTACATTGAAGTAACAAATAATCAAGTTTTCCCAACCGATAAAGGGAGGATACTTATCACAGCGGTTGGAAAATCGATTCTCGCGTCTCCAGAAATGACGGCAAAATGGGAGCAAAGATTAGCGGAAATAGGTGATGGCAAAGCAGAGATGGGATCTTTTGTCGAACAAGCAAAAAATTTGTCCACATCGATCATTAATGACGCTCGAAGTCGCTCATCAGAATGGTCATTTGACCAAGAAAAACTCGATAAAATTAATGCGGCTAAACCTGCCTGGAAAGGGAAGGGGAACAAAAGAAAATCATTTTCAAATCAGTCACTAGGAACTTGCCCACAATGTGGAGGAAATATTATTGACAAGGGAAATTTTTACGGATGTTCTAAATATAGGACAGCTCAATGTAAATATACTCTTTCTAAACGTATTCTCAATCAGACTATCCCTTTAAAGCAAGTGAAATTATTGCTTCATAAGGGACAGACTGAAATTATTAAAGGATTCGAGAAAAATGAGAAAACATTTGACGCTTCGCTTCTTTGGGATTCACAGCAAAATCGAGTTACCTTTTCTTTTCCGAAGAATTCGTCAGCGAATCAATAAAAGTTATATCCAATTGTACTACTTCAGAACGGCTTCCGATACGAATAGGAGGGCCCCAAAATCCAAATCCAGACGAAACGATGACATGGAGTTGATTTTTCTTTTTATAGCCCCAATCAAGTTCAAAGATTTTTTTAGTTATCCAATGATTTGGTGCAATTTGACCTCGGTGCGTATGGCCACTAATTACTATATCCGCTCCTTGATCCATGATCGCATCGAGATCATTAGGTTGGTGGTCTAGAACTAGTGTTGGTATGGTAGACTTTCTAGATGACTCCATCAATTCATCTATGGTGTTGCGCTTGTGATCTGTCTTGTCTTTTCTACCAACAATCTGAATGCTGTTATCGATGACAACTGTTTCATCTTGTAAAATAGTCACACCAATGTTTTTCATTATTTTCGTCAGTTGTTTGATTTTGCCTCCATAGTATTCATGATTGCCTAGAACCGCATACACTCCAGAATCAGCTTTTATATTTTTTAACGTTCGATCCATTCGTTTTTCTTTAAAAATACTCGGATCATCGTCAACTAAATCGCCGGGAAACAATACAAGTTCCGCGTTTAATTTATTTATGGTTCGAACTAGTCGTTTAGCGTGATTTTTCCCTGATAGACCTCCAAAATGCATGTCAGAAGCGACCGCGATTCTTAGTGATTTCCGTTTCGCTTTTCCTCGTGGAACTTCAAGAGAGTAAGTTCTAACCACAGGCTGATATGCATTGTATAATCCGAAACCAATGTAACTGAAAAATAGCACCCATATAATAAACCCTACACTAATGATTAGCGAAACCAAGGGGAAGCCTAACAAATGCAGGAGATATATTATGACATTTGCAACCGGTAAAACGATAACTCCAAACTGAAAACACGCTAACCAGAACGATCCAACCATTTTTAAAGGTAACAATGCCTTGAAAATTTGCCCGAATAAAAAAGCATAAGCTAAAAATGCGATGAAAATTCCAATAACAACTGGATTATCAAATTGAAAAGTCGTTTGCAGCCAAACGTGAAGATTCCAACCGATATAATAATTTAAACTTGAATAAATAATAATAAACAATCCAAAACTCGCAAGCAATTTTATGTTCATACAGATAGCCACCTCATAGCACTTTCATTTATTGTCGATTATTTCCTTTCCTTGTTGAGTAACTGGAGAATAAAGTTTAATTACAGAAAAGTTGTTTACGGACTAATACTATTTTATTATGATTAATAGAGAAAAGAAAAGCGATAGCATTTAAACTTGAATAATTAAGTGTTTTACAGAGACAAAGGATCACCCTGTTATGACCAAACGAGCATTGATTAACTATGCTATTTTCAAATGCTATCTTTTTATTGAAATAGGAGGAATCATATGGGCGAGTTGTGTGGAATCTGGATAAAGCGATTGAAAAGAGGTCCAATGGACGCTACTCAACGAGCGAAGCTAATAGAGAATTGCGGCCTTCATAATAATGCAGATCAAGGTGGAAAAAGACAAGTTACGATTATTGAAGAAGAAAAATGGGAATCTTTAATGACTTCCTTAGGGACAAAATTAGGACCGGAAACTCGGCGTGCTAACTTGATGATAAAAGGTATAAATTTAGAAAAGTCTCTTGGAAAAGTCTTGAAAATTGGAGATTGTTTCATTAAAATTTATGGTGAAACAAAACCTTGCGAAAAAATGAATCATGCTTTACCCGGATTAAAAAATGCCATGTCCCCACATTGGCATGGTGGTGCCTATGGTGTCGTATTAAACAACGGTGAGATACATAAAGGAGATTTAGTTAATTGGGTTGAACAATGATTAAGAAAATGTGTATTTATGTTAAGATTCAATTAGGATTAAATATAGAAAGGGTGGCGTCTATGAAAGGGATTCATCATACAAATGGTAAGATTTATACAGAGATGCGATTAAAGTTTCAAGGGAAGATACATACAACTGAGGACATGATGATTGATACTAGCTCTTCTGAAACTGTTATTTCACATCATGTAGCTGAGATATTAGGAATTGATCCAAAATCGGAAGAGAGAGTACACCTTATGGATGAAATCAGTGTTGGTCCATTAAAAGTAAGCGATTTTGATTTAGTTGTAAAAGATATAGAAGAAGACGGTTTAATTGGAATTGATTTTCTTATGAAAGTAGGTGCAAAAATCAATTTAGATTCACTATCCATTTCTAGTTCAAGGACATAATTTAGAAGTAGTTATTTATCTCACAAAAGAACATATGCATGATATTTTTAAGGAGGAGTCATAATGGCTGAACAAGAAGAACCGTTAGTAAATACAGGGGATACCGTTAAAGTGATAGCTGGAGAATACAAAGGAAAAAAGGCAGAAGTTATTTCTTCCTACATTAATTCCATTTCAGTTGAATTTGATATTAAGTTAGAAGATGGTTCAAAGCCAAGGACAGTTTTAAAACATACGGAGTACGAACTTATCACCGAATAATAATTACATCAAAACTGGTTCTAAGAGTGCTAAAAACATTCTTAGAACCAGTTTTTAATGAGCACGACGTTCCTACTACTACAACTATTAGAAGGTTAGATCCACCCGAAGAAATGAAAACAAAACAATATGATAGGGAGTATTAAAAAACATACGAAGACAAATACAGCATTCTCTCTAGCGATTATCATCGTAGAAGTTTTCATTAATTTCGATGACATCAAAACTTGTCCTGAAAAAGGAGACACTTGAGTTGCGAGTGTCCACGATAAGAGAAGCGTTAATGCGAGATACTCGGAACTTACACCGAACATTTCAGGCGAAAGGGCACTCCCAACTCCAATCACGATAATGATTGGGTGGACACCAATTAATGCAAGGGCAATTGTGATAACCACAACAAAAAGTGTGAATAAATAAACGAAACCAAATGAAAGGTTGAACAACAAAGTAGATAGGCTATCGCCTAAATCAGTATATGACAATGCCAAACCAAAGTATCCTGCGCTAATAAAAATTGCTAGTTCATTCTTAAACCTTGAAAAGGCTCCAATCACTTGTTCATAAACTTCAAAGATGAAGACAGTAAATAGCCTTGAAAACAAAGCCCAAATAACAGGAAGGACTACAGCAAGCATCGATACGACGATTAACATATTAACATCGAGAACATAATCCAGAACAAGTGACAACACGACGAGAACTGCAGCAAAGAATACCATCGGTTTTAATGATGCTTTTTCCAATCGCGAATTTGTTTCTCCAATGTTATTCTTGACAATTGGATCTTCAGGAAATGAAATACTAGGGAGCATAACCATGCTAATCCCCATAAAGATAAGCGCAAATATAAACCCAAACCCACCAATGTCAAACCAAGAAACTTCAAAAAGCACGAGGACAAGCCCGACATTTACAAAATATGGCGACCATAACATACAGAAAGCAAATGCCCTCATCATATGTAAGGTCATTTTTCTTTCTTGAAAACTTGAAAAGCTTTCATCAGCGATTTTCTTTACAATCGCTAATGACCCGAAGTTTAATAGTGGCCCAATCGTGGCCACAAGAATGTAGCTGAGTCGGTATGGGTGTTTACCACCACTTTTTTCACGTAGCTTTACTTTTTCTTTTAATGTCGTTAAATATCCAGCTGTAGACATAAAAGTTCCTATTAGCGGGATAAGAATAAACAATGACAATAAACTTATATTTTCTCCAAAGCCGTGTATTGCAGCTTCAAGAGGCACATTTTCAAATGCAAAGATGATTGTTCCAATTACAACAAGAACTAGTACAACACCGCGATTCATGAATGAAATACTGAAAATTGCAAAGAAAAGTAATAGCGCTCCTAAAGTACTGTATAGTGTCACGATCCACGAGTATGTAAAAAAATGATTAATTAAATAGAGCGAAGCAGTAATATAACAAATAATTCCTAAACCTCTTATGATAATAGTATTTAACGTAGGAATCCCCCCTGACTTAGTAGCTAGATGATTCATAGGATTATTCGCGCTTTCCTTGCATCAATGAGGAAATGGAATGTTTTCAGACTACACAGCTTATATTATACTTGGTTTATCGATAATATGAAATGTACGGGAGGGATGCCGGGATGAAACTAGAAGTAGAGTTAAAAGACTTACAACCTAGCCAAATGTTTATAAACAGAAGCAAATTAAGAAGCTTAATTATGGATGGCTTTAACGCAGAAGAAACAGACGGAAATCCATTTCCCGTTATTAAATTTGATGGAGAGTTGGTTTTAATTGACGGTCATACTAAAGCTTTTTTAGCCGATCAACAAGGGATAGGTAAAATTACTGTCGAGTACATATCCGAAGTTGAGAACCTAGCCGTTTATCAAACTTGTGTGGGCTTATGTAAACAAGAAAAAATAACAACTGTGGCTGACCTCGGTAAACAAATCATCTCGAATCAGGATTTTGAAAGAGCGTGGATTAAAAAGGTGGAAATAATAAAATCTGGATTACCAGGGAAATCACATGGATAAAAAAATAGTCTTGATTACAGGCGCTAGTAGTGGTTTTGGTTTTTTAATCTCTCTTGCCTTAGCGAAGAAAAACTTCATCGTTATAGCTACCATGAGAAATTTAACTAATGCTCCTCGATTAAGGAAAGCTGCATCCACATCTTCCATTTCTGAGAAAAACCTCGCAATCTATCGATTAGACGTTACGAATATTGATGAAATAACAGAGTTAAAGAAAACGATACATAAAAAATATGGTCGACTTGATATCCTCATTAATAACGCTGGATTTTCACAAGGTGGAGTTATTGAAGAAGTCAACATGGAAAAATGGTACCAACAATTTCAGACGAACTTTTTCGGAGTAGTTTCTGTCACGAAAGCATTTATACCGATGATGAGGGAAGCGAGAAGCGGGAAAATTATTCAGATGGGTAGCATCAGTGGTCGGATAGGACTTCCTGGACTCGGGCCTTATGCCTCTTCTAAATTTGCTTTAGCAGGATTAAGTGAGTCTTTGAGGTTGGAATTAAAGCCATTTAATGTGTATACTTCGATGATAGAAGCAGGTTCTTTTCAGACAAATATTTGGGATAAAGGCTTAGAGTCGGCAGTACAATCAGATAAATTAGATTACCAATCTTTGATGACGTTTATGAATCGGTACGCGAAAGTCAAAACGAAATCCTCAGAAAATCCGCAAAAAGTTGTTGATCTTGTAACAAGAATTTGTGAAAGTAGCAGACCTAACTTCCGCTATTCGATCGGAAAGGGGATCAAATCTAGTATATTCTTGAAATCTTTACTACCCTGGTCTATTCTAGAGACTATCCTTTATCGAATCTTCAATAAAGTCTAGACACTCGTTTTGAATTACTACGTAGAAAAGAGAGACTTATTATGCGAAAATGGCTAGATCACCATATTTACATCATCTATTCAATTGTACTCGCAATTTATCTAATAAACGTATTTCTCGAATACGAGATAGTTACGATTGCAATTGGAGTAATCACGATTCCTATGTTAATTGTCTCGTTTATTGGAGCATCAGCATTATTTAAACTATTAGGTTCATTATTTTTAATTGTAGGAACAATTTTATTTAATCAAAGTGGGCTACCTATTAGCGAGGCATTTGTTTTTTTTACAGACAACTTACGATTACTAGCTTTATTAGCAATGCTTCCTTGGATTAATAGTGCTGTTCGAGCAGGACGATTCGATCGCAGAATCAATCAATTGATGAAAGCGAATGTTCCACACTTAGGTAAACTTTATGTCAGAAGTTCTCTTACCTCTTACATATTGATTTCATTTATAAATTTATCGGCTGTGAACCTTTCTCAAGCTGTATTAAAAGACAATTTAGCCAGTCTCCCTAAAAAAATAAGCAATACATTTATTAGTCAGACAACACTTCGGGCTTTTTCAATGGCTTTAGTGTGGAGTCCAATGGAAATTATTGTAGCTATCAGTGTTGATGCAACGGGAGTTAGTTATATTACGATGTTGCCTTGGCTAGTGCTGATTGCGGTAATTACAATGGTGATTGATAACGTTTGGGGACGATATTACTACGCAAAAGTTCCTTACCAAGCTCCTGCAAATGTAGTAACAAGAAGTTTTTCGGTAAGAGCTATTGCCTTACAGATTCTCCAATTGTTTTTTGCACTAGTCATGTTTTTAGTCTTAATCGTTGTTACTAGTAATCTACTAAATTTAAACTTTATATTAACAGTAACACTTGTGATTTTTCCATTTTCACTGATTTGGTCTTTTATCATGAAAAGAGCTCGAAGTTTTATTGCTGTTGGGTGGAAAACGTGGAAAATGCGAACGAATGGTATGCAGAATTTTGTTGTATTATTCATATCACTCAGCTTTTTCTCAAACAGTTTAAATGCAACGCCAGCGCTAGGAGTTATTCAACACCCATTCATGGCAGCAGCAGAGCAGCCCCTTTTGATCTTATTTTTTATTCAGATGACCTATCTCATCTTAAGCATGTTTGGAATCCATCCGATTGCAACGATTGGCGTTCTAATGGAAGTAGTCGCTCCTTTGTACCAAGATATTAATCCATTAAGTATCGCAATTGTCCTTATAACAGGTGCGTTAGCTACAGCAACCGTTGGAACATACGGAGTAACGGTAACATTGACATCAATGAATACACAGCAAAACCCTTATCGAATCACATTAAAAAACATGCCCTTTGCACTCATGTACGGTGCAGTTGGAACACTTGTTGCATTTATGCTCTTGTAAAAGTTAGAATTCAGAGTAATTAGAAAAATTTTTAAAAGGGACTGTTGAGTTATGAAAGCAATTATATTTGATTTAGATGGCGTATTAGCTGATACAGTCGAATTTCACTATCTCTCGACGAAACAGGTTGCAGAAAAACTAAACGTGCCATTTACACGAGAAATGAATCAGAAGTTTCAAGGGATGAATCGTAAGCATCTCATTAAAAGTTTACTTAATCAGAGCAATGAAACATATACCGATGAAGACGTGGAACAATTAGGAAACTTGAAGAATCAGTGGTACAAGCATTATATTCAAAAAATAACACCTGCAAATATACTGCCTGGTATGGCTGACTTACTCATGGAAATAAACAATGAAAAGATTCCAATGGCGATTGCCTCTTCAAGTTCAAATGCTAGAGCTGTGTTAGAGCATTTAGAGATTATTCACTTGTTTCAAATAATTGTTCCTTCCGCTTCGGTTACACACATGAAACCAAATCCGGAGATATTTTTGAAAGCTGCTGATCAGTTACACGTTGATTATAAAGATTGCGTAGCAATTGAAGACAGCGAAGCAGGGATGCAGGCCATCAAATCAACTTCGATGTTCTCGGTCGGGGTTGGGAATGATCCAGCTGTAAGAACGGCGGATTGGCACGTTTCTTCAACAAAAGAAATTTCATTAAAAAAGCTATATAAAAATTTTAAATAATAAGCTATTTAATCATTCAATCCTTATTTTTTTGCAAAAAATAGTTATTAATTGCTATATAATCTGCTGAATCACTAATATCATACCTTTTCTCATTAAATTTAATTGCGTAAGCATTTTGCTGTAATAACATATTCTTAATGGCATCTGTTAATTGAATTTCATTTGCTAAAGAAGGAGTAAGTTGTTTCAAATATGAAAAAATATCTGGATGAAAGACATACCTCCCTATCACAGCTAGATTAGAAGGGGGGGTTTTTGGTTTTTCAATGATATCAAGAATTTCATACATATTTTCAGAATCGTACTTCCCTTTTATAACACCATATTTATTTAGTTTGTCATTTGCGACTTGCAAGACACCAATCATGTTCGTTTGATACACCTCGTATTTCTTGATCAGACGAGATAATCCAATCTGCCTGCTATCAACAAACAAATCGTCTGGAAGTAGAACTGCAAAAGGTTCACCACCAATAAATGATTCCCCTTGTTTGATGGCATCTCCGAGTCCTAATGCATAAGGCTGTCTAATAAATTGAATCGTAACGTTTGGAAGATCTAGTTTTTTCAATTCTTGAAGTTTCTTATTTTTCTTTAGAAATTCCTCTAATTCAATAGAACGGTCAAAATAGTCTACAAGTATATTTTTCGAGCGAGAGAACACGATTAATATTTCTTCAATGCCACAAGCTACCGCTTCCTCAACTATGAATTGAATCGCTGGGCGGTTGTTAATCGGAAACATTTCTTTAGGTAGCGATTTAGTAACAGGCAAATTTCTCGTTCCATAGCCAGCTGCAGGTATAATTGCTTTACGAATACTCACATAATAACCTCCTTGTCATGATATCTTCTATTATTTTATTCAACTAGAATCATCAAGGAAGTTGTCCAATAACTAATTGGCGGTAATCTCCACTAAATGTCATAGGTATAAGTGAGTTTTTCTAATCTTGGACATATACTCATACGAAATCGCTCCCAGAAACATAAGCTATAAACAGCCAAAGATACGAGTGGTTCAGAGAGGAGAAATTTATGATAATAGTTTGTGGAAACTTCTTATTGAAACAAATAGTTTCAAGTGCTGGATTGAATTATTTTGGGGTGGGGAGATCATGAGGATCCTCGTAACAGGAGCCGGTGGATTCATTGGTTCTAGCCTTTGTGAAGAATTGTTAAAAAACCCTGACGTAGACGTAACTGGTATAGATTTTTTTCTAGGACATACTAAGAAATCAATTGCAAAAAGAAATATAATTGACCTTCTAAAACATCCAAGATTTCAATTTATTGAAAAAAATCTGCTGCAATTAGACGACTTCAAACTGTTAAAGAATATTGATTATGTCTATCATTTAGCCGGAATCCCTGGTGTCAGGTCAAGTTGGGGAGAAGATTTCAAGAAATATGCCGACCATAATATCATCATGACTCAACGTTTATTGGAAGCATGCCGAATCTATCCAGTGAGAAAATTTATTTTTGCTTCTACTTCATCAGTATATGGGGAACAAAAAGGAATGGTATCAGAACGTGTTCAGACAAAACCATTATCTCCATATGGGATGACTAAACTAGCTTGTGAACATTTATGTCATATTTACAATAAAAATTTTCAAATTCCGACTGTTATCTTGCGTTATTTTACTGTATACGGACCTAAACAACGGACAGATATGGCTTTTCATAAATTTATTAAAAGTATACTAGAAGATAAACCAATAGTTATATACGGCGATGGTAAACAAACGCGAGATTTTACGTATATAGATGATTGTACTAAAGCTACTGCTTCCGTAGTATTTGCCAATAACGTTATTGGAGAAACGATAAATATTGGCGGTAAAGAGCGTGCATCTGTATTAGAAATTATTAATATCCTCGAAGAAATATTCAACAAGCAGATTATCATTACCCACCACGCTGAATCAAAAGGGGAACCAAAGCATACGTGGGCTGATATTTCAAAAGCACAGCTACTGTTAAATTATTCCCCACAAGTTCCCTTAAAAGATGGTATCAAACAGGAAGTGGATTATATTAAGTATCTGTATTAGAATTAACCTATAAAAGCCAGTTTGTATAATAATCATACAAACTGGCTTTTAAAATATTATCAAGGTTGGTAAAATTATCGTCCTACTGCTTTATTTTTATTTCTCCTCCCAACTTTAATAGGGCGTTCGTTATCATTATTGAATATCTTCACTGTGGTAAGATCATTTAATGCTTCCATCAACCGATTCGTTACCTGTTCTTGATTTAATAGCTGATCTTTCATCATTTTCTCTGTGTTCTGACGAAATTGACTCACAAACTCATTGATATCTGTAACTTTTCTGTTTTGAACGTCAGATTTAAGGATCGTTATTAAATTATTGATATAATCATTATTAAATTGAGACAATAATATTTCTCGTAACATGTCTTGATTAGATTTACTCTTATTATTTTGTCGTCTTCTATGCGAACTATTTTCAATTCTATTATTTGTTTTAGTTGTAACTAATGGCTCTGTAAAAGTATCTTCGGCAGCATGAACTAGATCTTCATTAACTTGGAGGTCTCTTTCTTTATAAACATTGTCCCAAATCGTCTTGATTTCATTTGCAACCCGATTCCAATGGTAATTTTCTTCTGCTAATCTCCGACCATTGTTCCCCATCTTTATTGCGTTTGATGGTTCGGAAAGTAATTCCGAGATCGGTTTGACAAATGACTGAGGGTTTTCTGGACTTTCTACAACAAAGCCGTTCACACCAGGTTGAATAACTTCTGGATTTCCACCTCTCGCCGTTGTAACAATGGGGAGTCCGGCAGCCATTGCTTCATAGTGCACGCGCGCTAACGGTTCTTCCCATTGAGAAGGGCAGACAAACATATCTGCCGCCGCAAACCAGTTTTGTATTTTATCAGGTGAAACAAAACCAGTATTAACGACAGGAAAAGGTAACCGAGAGGCAAGAGCCCTAACGTAAGCAATGTAATCCGTGATTCCATCTTGGCTAAACCACTTACTCCCAACGATAACAAGCGCAATGTCCGAGTGCTTTTTATATACTGTCTCCAATGCTTGAATCAGCACATCTACTCCTTTATTAGAAGAGAGTCTCCCAGCAAATAAAATGACTTGTTTATCTTGCAAGTCATGTTCATGTCTAAGCTGATCACGAACTTGCTTTAAGCTACCTTTTGTGGATGGCATAAACCGATCTAAATCAACACCTGAATAGATGGTATTTAATTTAGAAGCTGCTTGCGGAAATGAATTTTTTATCGTTGTACCAACATAGTCGCTGACAGTGATAATTTGATCCAGTTCTTCAATCACTTTAGAGGCTTGTGTTTGATCGATCTTTTGCGGAGTAAACATATCATTATGCATACTTAGAATTAGACGCGATGTGGGAGCGGCGTCCCTAACTGATAGAACTAGACGGGGTCTGTTGAAAATATGAATCAGTTCAAAAGAGTTTGCTTGAAGAAATTTCTCAACACCTTCTCGATATTTTTCAAACATCCCTCCAGGTATCCTTACATAATGAATGTTGTCAACAATCTCCTCCGTAGCTAAATCAGGGTCTGCTACACTAAGAATAGTGATATTACGTTCTTTTGATAGTATTTTTGTTGTTCCATCAATATACGTTTGTATCGCTCCTCCTCTGATGGGGGGAACAGGTAGTTTTTCTGTACAGATCATTAAATAGTTCATATAAACTCTCCCCTTTTCCAAATACGACTTAGTTCTTGTATTGCTGGCCATTTAGACTGATCTGTCACAACAATGGTTTCTATCAATGCTGCTAATTCTTGATCTAAAAATAGCTCGGGTTGATAGACCATTTCTTTTACATTTTTATAAAATTCATTAGGCAATGACATATCAATAAGCAGCATATCGTATAAATCTTCTTCAATCGGATTGGTTTCGTTGTAAGCTTCTGTCATCTCAATAATCCAATTGACATCCCAAGTTCCCATATCATCCATTGTGCCGGTAATTAATTTTCGCAAATCTCGGATCGGTAGGTCATATGCAACACCGTCTAAATCTATAATCCACATTCCTTCCGCACCCATTTGTCCATTCGACCAACCATAATCTTGATGAACTAATCCCCAGAATTGATTTCCACGAGCAGTAAGCTCCTTATATGAAGATGTATCTAATCTTTTCTTCGCATTTACTGCTTGCTGCTTAAATAAATCTACGTGTTGAAGAACGACTGAACTGGCAGGCATTTCTTGATAAGATTGTGCAATATTTTCAAACCATTCCATCTTATTGATAACTTTCTGATACGTCTTTGGCCATCGGTGAAGCCTTGATGCTACTTCCGCACCTTTTGGTGGCTTGTAACCTTTAGATAGAAAATGAAATTCACCTAGAGCCCGACAGAGGTGTTTCGCCCCTTCTAAATCTTCAGAAACTTGCTCTAGTGGCTCTATCCATTCTGCAACAAACCATATTTTCCCTCCTTTTAACACAGTAGTTTCGCCTTGGTTTGTTTTTATGATTACTGGTATTCTAGCTTTTTTTTCATGAACCAAATATTCTTGCGCCCCAATACTAAATAAACTTCTAGATGGACGACGGTGCAAAATTTTTAAACTTCGTGGTCCTTTATCGGTGTCAATCTTCCAAATCAATCCGCCTTTATCCTCTTTAGTCGTAATAACTTCCATGTGATGGACACTCATGTCATATTCTTTAACTACTTCAAGTGCCATGTCCTCAATGTAAGCAGGAACATAAAATTCGTCCATAGTATCGTCAATTTCCCATGGGATAATTTGATTTTCTTGCATGTCTCTCTCCTTCCAAAGAAATAATAGTTTATATAACTATGACTAGCGTATTCTTAAAGTAAATCAACGTATCCATAAAGGCCTATAACTTAGCGTGTTTTATTAATTTTGTGTAGAATGTGCTAATTGCCAGACTTTAACTTAGTGTAATGTCGTTATTTAAGAAAAATACAATTTAGGTTATGAAACTACTTCATATCCATCCCCATTTAAGGTAAAATACAATTAGTAACTCTTATGACCAAGTACCAAGTAAACTCAAGAATAGATAAACGTGTTTTAATGGAACATACTCAGCACGGAGATTAATCTAAAAGGGGAGAATAATATGTCAAAGAGAGTCGTTGTTACAGGGGTAGGGGCAATCACCCCACTTGCTAATACTGCATATGAAACATGGGAGAAAATTAAGAATGGTGAATCAGGAGTTGCTCCTATTACGAAAATTGATATGACAGAATATAATGTAAAAGTTGCTGCAGAAGCAAAAGGATTTGCAGCAAAGGATTACATGGACTTTAAAGAGGCGAGAAGGATGGCAAGATTTACTCAGTTTGCTGTTGCAGCGAGTAAAATGGCGATGGAAGATGCCTCTGTAGAAGTCGGTAAAGATGTTGAGGCTGAGAGAGTTGGTGTATGGATTGGTTCTGGAATTGGTGGATTGGACGAGTTCGAGGAACAACACAAAAAATTTCTCAACAAAGGGCCAAAACGGGTGAGTCCTTTCATTATCCCGATGTTCATTCCAGATATGGCCTCTGGTCGTGTCTCCATCGAACTCGGTGCAAAAGCCATGAATAACTGTTCTGTTACGGCATGTGCATCAGGTGCAAATTCGATCGGCGATGCGTTCCGGGTAGTACAAAAAGGCGATGCGGATATGATGATTACTGGCGGGGCAGAAGCGGCGATTACGGAGATGACTTTAGCTGGGTTTGCGAATATGACAGCTTTATCAACGAACCCTGATCCTGCTACAGCAAGTCGACCATTTGATAAAGATCGTGATGGGTTTGTCATTGCTGAAGGATCAGGGATTCTTATCTTAGAAGAATTGGAACATGCAAAAGCAAGAGGTGCAAAAATTTACGGAGAAATCGTTGGATATGGCGCTACTGGTGATGCCCATCATATCACGACCCCCGCTCCAAACGGAGAAGGTGGACGGAGAGCGATGATTGCTGCACTTAATGATGGCAGTATTTCACCTGACGATGTAAATTATATAAACGCGCATGGTACGTCTACACATTACAATGATTTATATGAAACAAGAGCAATTAAAGATGTATTTGGCAAACATGCTTATCAATTAGCTGTTAGTTCGACTAAATCGATGACAGGTCATTTATTAGGTGCATCCGGAGCACTTGAAGCGATTTTTTCATTATTAGCAATCAAAGATTCAATGATTCCACCTACCGCTAATTATAAAACACCCGATGAAGAATTAGATCTAGATTATGTTCCAAACGTTTCAAGAGAGAAAAATGTTGATATTGTTTTATCAAATTCGCTAGGGTTTGGTGGGCATAATGCAACATTAGTTTTCAAAAAAATAACTTGATAATACTCACATCCAACCACTAATTTTTGTGGTTGGATGTTTCATTCTCTTTTCATCGTCCGAGAATTCCGCTATAGTAATAGATGTTAGGATGGTGTGAATAGTGAAAATGACAACTAAAAACGAACCCGAAGTAATGGAAAGTAAAAATAATGATATTAGTTTTTCAACGGAGGAACAATTTCGTTACAAACGAGTGAAGGAAAAAAAGCTTACGGATGTGTTTGAAATCGCTTTTTGCGGGCATTTTTCTGCTGGCAAATCAACAATTCTAAATAAGCTATTACAAGCTGAAGTCCTTCCTACAAGCCCAATTCCAACGAGTGCCAATCTGATACACATTCGCCAAGGCGAATTATCTCTTACCGTACATAATTATCAGCAAGATGACATTGTTTTTCACGGTGACATTCCTTGGGATAAAGTTCGCAGGTGGGGTATGAATGGAAACGAGTCTTCAGGCATGACGATTCGTGCACCTCTTCCATTTCTAGGATCACACGGGTCTATAGTTGATACGCCAGGTGTCGATTCTACGGACAAAAATCATGAAACTGTTACCGTCGAACAACTGTATACGACGGACGTGATTGTTTATGTGATGGACTATAATCATGTTCAGTCAGAAACAAACATTTATTTCTTGAAGCAGTTATCTACTTTGCAAAAGCCTATTTTTCTCATTATCAATCAAATCGATAAACATAATGATGCTGAAATTTCGCTGAAAGATTTCAAGCAGTCTGTTGAAGATCTAATGACACAATGGGATATTAACTTTATCGAATTATTTTTCACTTCGATGAAAAAAGAAGACCATGAAGCAAATCAATATTCAGCTTTTGAAAGCCAATTAAAAGCGCTACTATATCATGGAGATCAACTTTTAGACAAATCGCAAAAACTTATTGAAAAAGGATTCTACCAGTCTGTCAATGTTCGAATGAAGGAAGAATTGCAACAAGAAATCAAACATGTGTACGACACTATTCAGGAAAAGGGATATGATGTTACCGACTTCGATCAACATGAAATACTGGAAAATGAGCTAAACGAACTGAAAAACTACGAAACAGTGATCCGTGAAAATTATAAAAAAGAAACGACACGGCTTTACGATAATGTAACGTTGTTTCCTTACACGACAACGGAACTCGCAAGAAGTTGGTTAGAATCAGTGCAACCAGGTTTCAAAATGGGGCTTATCTTTTCTAAGAAGAAAACAGAAGAAGAACAGAATCGACGAGCAAATGCTCTTGTAACCGAACTTCAAGATAAAATCAATTCCCAACTCCTGTTTCATGTTCGAGAGTATTTTCAAAAAGTTGATCGGAAAGAGTTATCGAATCAAGAACTATTCGACACCCATTTGCAGTCGTTACGTTTCCAAGTCTCATCTGATTGGTTACTTCAACAAGTGAATTCAGGCCCGATGAGTCGAGACTATCTCTACATCTTCACAAATGAAGTTACGAAAAAAATTGTTAAGATTATTCAAGACCAAGCTGCAACTATTTTATCTACTCAAATTGAAGGTTTTCAGAAAACAGTTATAGCTAACGAAGAAAAGGTCAAAGAGAAGTTAGCTACGTTGGACAAATTAACACCTTATAAAAATAAATTAATTGAGATAAACCGTACGTTCGACGACCAGTTCAGCCTTATCAATGAACAAATTCAACAACTCTCAAATGATGATTCGTTTGTAACAAAGATAAATGAAACAAAGCAGCTTAGTTATCCTAGTAATAACAGCGATATTTTTGAAGATATTGTCATGCCTGATGATTCTGTCATAGAGCGCGATGAGGAAGTTGATTCACGTTCTTTTGTTCAATCAGATTTTTCTGAAGAAGAGGTTAACCTTTGGATGTCACAAGTTAAACGTGCACTTTTAGAAAGGTCACAGTCATCGTTATTGCAAAATGAACGTCAACAATTACTTGATCGAATACACCGTAATGAAGATCAGTCGTATGTCATTTCGCTGTTTGGCGCATTCAGCGCTGGTAAATCAAGTTTTGCTAATGCTCTCTTAGGTGATGATGTGATGCCAGTTTCACCTCACCCAACAACTGCGACTGTGTTAACTGTTCAACAATCAGATGAGAGCTATGCACATGGTACTGCATTGATTACGATAAAATCAAAACAAGCTTTGACCGAAGAAGTGAAATCGATTGGTCATTCATTGGATCTCGAATTGGATCTTCCTAAATTACTCAATAAATGGGAGCCTGCTAGTCAAAAATTTGTGTCAAATTGGCAAAAAACAAGTGCAAAATATTTATCTGTGATCAAACAAAGCGTTCAGGAAACAACGTTATCTCTTGGAGAGACAATGACGATATCTCACGATGAACTGCATGCATATGTAGCCGAAGAAAAAACTGCTTGTTTAGTGGAAAAAGTTACGCTTTACTATGATTGTAAACTAACCAAAAAAGGTATCATTTTAGTCGATACGCCTGGAGTCAATTCGATTCATGCCCGCCATACAAATGTTGCTTTTAAACAGTTACGCCAATCTGATGCTATTTTTTATTTAACGTATTATAACCATGCTTTTTCAAAAGCAGATCACTACTTTCTGCAACAATTAGGAAAAGTAAACGAAAGCTTTGGTTATGACAAATTGTATTTCGTCATTAACGCAGCTGATTTAGCTAACAGTCGTCGTGAATTAAATGGTGTGAAACATCATGTTAAAGAACAGTTAACACGAAATGGAATAGATGAGCCGAGACTTTACACACTTTCTAGTAGAGATGGGCTAGCTGAAAAGCGAGCGGAAGCAGTTGATAGTGAGACCAGTTTTTCACAGTTTGAAGACGTGTTTTACCATCAAACAATATTAGAGTTAAAATCATTAAGCTTTTCGATTCTTAAAAATAATTTGGAGCAATACACTCATAAATTGAATGACACTGCTACGTTTATGAATGAAGATAAACAAGCACAAATTCAGAAACAAAAAGCGATAAAAGAAGCAGCTGAAAATGGATTGAAATACGTTGAAGAGTCTTCTTTTTCTCATACAGTACAAGAAGTTCTCCATGAATTAGACCAATTTTCGTTATTTCTTCGACAAAGAATGCACTTTGTTTTAAATGATTACTTCCCTTCGGCGATTAATGTTTCTGTATTAACAGGTTCAACAAAGAAGGAGTTACACGCACAACTAACTGCAGCTATTCAAGAATGGCGAGGACTCGGTGAACGTTTCTTAAAGCAGGAACTTGAATCTGTAACAATTCGTTTGGAAAATGCGATAAAAAAAGCTAGTGAAAAATGGGTCATTAGTGAGAAAGATTCGATCAACAAAAGGTTACCTTATCTGCAAGTAAATGAGGAATTAAGTCGCGTATCCATGGATGTCAGCATAGGCGAGATTACTTTCCCGATTGATGCAAAAACATATTTACCGTTGCTGAATTCAAAAAAAGACTTTTTTGAAAATCAAAAAATAAAACAGTTGAAAGAAAAGTTAGTGTCTGACGGAACAACTGAAGCAAGTACTGTTATTTTTAACTACGAAGAGAAGCTTCGTGAAATTACCTTAGATCGCTTGTCAGATATAGAAGAAATTCTTAAGAAACGTTTGAGAGCGGCAATTCACGAAGAAAGTGTTCGATTTGATGCAATCCTTGATGTAGAAGAACAAAAAGCAGTGCGTAAGGAACTTACTTCCTTATCTGAAATTCAATAAAATAGCTATAACTATCGGTCAAATGGGTCACCTTAATGATAACAATGGAGGTGACAACATATGGGTAAACAAAAAGGCCATCGAAATAAGCAATCTGGAACAGCTAGAACAGGCAGTGTCAATCCATTAGGACAACCACCAGATAATGATAATGCTGGGGAAGTAGTAAGCGTAGAAGCTGAAAGAGCAAAAAAGAAAAACACTAAATAAAAGCTACAGGAAAACAAGCAGAGAGAGTAGAATCTTATCCGCTTCCTTATTTAGGAGGAAGTGGATAGCATTCACTCTTTTTGGTCATTTAAAAGTAGGCATTTAGCTTTCCAATCAAAATTTATAGCCCCGCAATTTAATATGAACAATTTTTCGTGACCTCTCTACCGATTGTTGAATAAAGTACCAAAGAGGGGGGAGAGGCTTTTGAAAATGTATTCCTATGTAGACGTATTAGCAACTTTAGATGTGAAAAGTGCTCATCCTGGAGGGCTAGAATTAACAAAACTACTTTTATCCAAGGAAGATATCACTGTCGATTCACGCATATTAGATGCAGGTTGTGGAACAGGAAAAACGACGGAATATTTGGCTGAGACATATGGATGTCGTATTGATGCGATTGATCAGCATTCTGATATGGTTACTAAAGCTAGGTCAAGGCTTACTAATTTAGAAAAAGTGTTTGTAAAAAAAGGATCGATTGAAAAGTTACCTTATGGATCTGATTTATTTGATATTATACTTGCTGAATCGGTGATGGCTTTTCTTCATAACAAACAAATAGGATTAGCAGAACTTAAGCGCGTCTTAATGGATACCGGCTCATTAATTATGAATGAAATGGCACTTATTCATCCATTAAAAGAAGAAGACAAAAAAATAATGCAACGATTTTATGATGTCCCATGTTTATATTCAAGAGAAGAGTGGACAGAATTGCTAAAAAAAGCAGGATTTTCAGAGGTTTCAGTATTGGATGTTGAAAAGCAGCTTATTAACAATAAAAATCTAGTCGACATGTCATTGGACAAAAATATAGATGGAAATTGCTTAGATATCTTAGATGAGCATCTTAGATTAGCTGACTACTATAAAGAGGAAGTAGGATTTCTGTTGTTCCGTTGTAAAAATTAATGATATATTCCTATTGGACTTTTATCTAACAGCAGATTTAGGTCCATTTTATTATCCGAATAGAAATAATTGTATAATTCTTATCATATGAGAATTGAAAGCGGAAACATTGTCTTGGAACGATTCTAAATTTAAAATGAATGAAAATTAGTTTTGTTAAATACATTGACACAAGAATTACTTGCATCATATACTTATAATATTAATCCCGAGTAACATTATAGGATAAATAAAAATAGTTATATTAAGGGGGAGAAAATATGGAACCAGTTGTGATAAAAAATGTAGAGAAAACCTTCCCTGGTAAAGAAAAAAAAGACCAATCATTTACGGTCTTCAAAGATATTTCTTTAACGATTGATTCTGGAGAGTTTGTTTCCTTATTAGGTCCTTCCGGATGTGGAAAATCAACGTTACTAAATATCGTTGCCGGATTAGATCAAGCAACTACCGGTGAAGTGACGGTAGGATCCAATAAAATTCTCTCACCTGGGTCTGACCGAGGTGTTGTCTTTCAAGAAGCGGCATTAATGCCTTGGCTTACTGTACTAGAAAATGTCATCTTTGCAACAAAGAAAAAAATGGGCAAAGAAGACGCAAAAACACATGCTAAAAAATACTTAAAACTTGTTCATTTAAGTAAATTTTTTGATTCTTATCCCCATGAACTTTCCGGTGGAATGAAGCAACGAGTTGCAATTGCGAGAGCGTTATCGATGGATCCTAAAGTATTACTAATGGATGAACCATTTGGTGCTCTCGATGAACAGACTAGAATGATGCTTCATCGTGAAGTTCAATTTATTTGGGAGGAAACGAAAAAGACGATTCTATTTGTCACACACAATATCCGAGAATCAATTTTACTCTCTGATCGAATCGTTTTAATGGGAACGCGTCCTGGAGGAATTAGAAAGATTTATTCTGTTGATCTTCCGAGACCACGCGACCCTTCTTCTCCTGAATTTATCCAAATCGAACAAGACATCATGTCTATTTTAGGCGGAGAAATCGAAAAAGTAATGAAGGAGGAGATGGGGGATGACTTCAATTCTAAGAAAGCTAGTCTTCTTTACGGGACTGATCGTAATATGGGAGATCATATTTAGAATTTATTCTCAGCAAACCAATTATTTCCCCTCTCCATTAGGGTCTGTACAGCAATTATATATTGGATTATTTGACACTGGGATATTAGCAACTGCCTTAACAGAAAGTTTACAGCGAATCACTGTTGGTTTTACATTAGCGCTTATCATTGGTGGATTTCTTGGTGTATTAATTGGGGTTTCAAAATTGGCAGATGAAACGATAGGATCACTTGTTATCGCTTTGCAGTCTGTTCCTAGTATCGTCTGGTTACCAATTGCACTCGTTTTATTTCAAGGTGGTCCAGGGGCTATTTATTTCGTTGTTATTCTCGGTGGAACATGGGCGATGACGTTAAATATCCGGATGGGAATAAAAAATGTTCAACCAATCTTAATCCGAGCAGCAAAAACGATGGGCTATAAAAATACAGAATTAATTTGGAAAGTCATGCTTCCTGCCTCTATCCCATCTGCTTTAACTGGCGCACGGCTTGCATGGGCATTTGGTTGGCGTGCATTGATGGCCGCAGAATTGATTGGTCGTGGGGGATTAGGTAGAACATTAATGGACGCGCGTGATTTCTTTAATATGGATCTCGTTGTAGCGATTATGATTATTATTTCTTGTATTGGACTTATAGTAGAGTACTTTATTTTTGGAAAAATCGAGAAAAAAGTTTTGTCTCGATGGGGACTTAACAATTCAACAACATAACATTAGGAGGAAATAAAATGAAAAAATTTATAAGTGGAGCAGCAATAGCGACAACTGTATTGGTTGTCAGTGCATGTGGTACTAACGATAACGAAGCACCAAATAATGAAAATGAGGCATCTGGAAATTCATCATCTGGAGATAGCGAAGTAAATATAGGGTATTTTCCTAACTTAGATCATGCCGCTGCGATAGTTGGTAAAGAAAAAGGTTATTTCGCTGAAGAAATGGGAGATGGAATAGAGTTTCAAAACTTTCCTAATGGAAATGAATTTATGGAATCACTTGATACAGGTGTAATTGACTTAGGATATGTAGGACCTGGTCCTGCAATCAATTTTTATCTATCTGGTTCTGACGTCGTTGTCATCGGTGCAGCAGCAAATGGCGCGACATTAATTGTTTCTAGAGAAGACTCTGGAATTCATACGGTCGAAGACTTCTCAGGACATTCTTTTGCTACACCAGGTAACGGATGCACGCATAATGTTCAGTTAGAGCAGATGTTGCTAGAGAAAGGAATGACGACCGATCGCCGTAATGGAGAAGTGGAACACCAATCAAGAGTTAATCCAGCAAGCATGGTTGCAATGTTTGAGCAAGGTTCTATAGATGGCGCAGCCGCACCTGAGCCATGGGGTACATTACTAGTCGAAGAACATAATGCGAATGTTGTCACAGAGTGGGATGATGTATTCCTAGGCGAAGAACTAGCAAGCGTTGTTTTAGTCACGACTAATGAATTTCTGGAAGCAAATCCTGAACAGGTTGAGCAAGCATTAATCGCTCATAAGCGTTCGGTTGAATATGCACAAGAAAATGAAGAAGATACACTAAATACGGTTAATGATTTGATTTATGACTTAACGCAAACACGCCTGCCAGAAGAAGTGTTAGAAAAAGCGTGGCAGCGAATGACAATCACGACTGAAACTCATGCTGATGCTTTACAGGAATGGGCTAACGCATCACATGAATTAGAATTTATGGAGCAGGATCCGAATTTAGATGGTTTCGTCGATACGTCCATCTTAGATAGGTTAATAGCTGAATAATAGTAGATCACTAGAATTGTTAGACTGATCATTTGAGGAAATTACTCAAATGATCAGTCTTTTTTTGTGGAGTGATAGGCCCACGCAGTCTGAACGAACGAGAATAGAATAACAAGAACGAAAAAATAAAGGAGGATTTAAAGTGGAAAAAAAGTCGGAAGAAACAGTTAAACCAATGGAAGATTCTAAAAAAGAAGAGAGAAAAGAACCTGTCTCTCCTCGTGACCCTTGGGCGGATCTGCTATTTGGCTCGCAAAGCGAAGCAAAAATGACACAAGAAGTTGATCAAGACAAAGAAGTACGACCAGATGATGAATCCAAACCAACAAATTCATTCTCTTGGTTGTAAATTCTACTGCAAGTAGTAAAAACACTGATATATTCTTTAACATCATTACAGATAAAAATCTACAAAAGGTTTACACTCTTAATTATAACGCCATTCGAGTGATGAGGAGGTTTTTTTGCTGATGTTAAAACAAGATTTTCAACTAAAGGAACGTATTAACATGTCAAATGTTATGGCTTTCGTTCACGTCAGCAGTTTATACAAAAGCGATGTTTATTTTTTAAAAAACAATATAGCTTATAACTCGAAATGCGTTTTAGGTCTTGTCAATGCAATGAAAGATATGAAAAAAGACGCGGTAATTACTGTCCAAGCTCAAGGTGATGATGCCAATGAGGCGATAAGTCACCTTAGTCAATTATTTAAAGGAGACAGTACGGAGGCTAGTCAGCAATTTAAGGGCCATTGACTTTAATGATAAATACTTGATAGAAGAAGTATTTATTTGTCTATCATCAAACATTTCTAACTAATCTGAGGCTAATTTTTTCCTAATAGAATTTAGGAAAAAATTAGCCTTTATTCGTCGTTCTTACTGATTGATTTCTTACTGATTGATTTCTTACTTTCCTTCAGTAGCTCCCATATAGTTGCTAAAACCTTTTAAATCAAATGGACACTTCTATCGTACTTCTAGTCCTCCTTTCCACAAAGTTGTTTACTAAATTTCAATTCTTTGCGATGTATGGAAGAACACCTTAGTAAATAATTAGAAATAGTTCAACTATCTCAATAAATTCAAGACCGAACCGTATGATGGTTTCCCATTTGTTCTTCGTTAGAGTTACAGTGAAAAAACTTGAACTCTTGATATTAAAAAGGATAATTTTTACCGCATAATCCATTTCTGTTATAATACTGATTATCAGTATTTACTAGTGGAATTCATTTTATCATTAGTTGTAAATCTGTAATGTTCGACAATTTGTCAGAAATAGACCTAAAATATAATTTATTTAAAGTGGGGAATGAGTCCTTGAAATTAACAGCTAAACAACGTATTCAACTGCATGAATTTAATAATTTAACAAAATCATTAAGCTTCAATATGTATGATGTTTGTTATACAAAAACAAAAAAGGAAAGAGAAGCTTATATCCAATACATTGATGAACAATACAATGCCGATCGTCTGACAAACATATTAACAGACGTAGCTAGCGTTATTGGAGCTCACGTATTGAACATTGCCAAACAAGATTATGAACCACAAGGAGCAAGTGTTACGATGCTCATTTCAGAAGGTCCTGTAGAAGAAGCCCCAAATTCGGCTTTTGAAGAGTCACCAGGACCTTTGCCCGAATCTGCAGTACTTCATCTCGATAAGAGTCATATTACTGTCCATACTTACCCTGAATACAATCCCGTCGATGGGATTAGTACGTTTCGGGCTGATATAGATGTATCCACCTGCGGGGAGATATCTCCACTCAAGGCTTTGAATTATATGATACATTCATTTGATACAGACATTATGACAATGGATTATCGTGTACGTGGATTTACAAGAGATATTAATGGGGATAAGCTCTTTATCGACCATGATATTAATTCAATTCAAAATTATATACCAAACGAAGTAAAAGAATTGTTTGATATGATTGATGTGAATATCTACCAAGAGAATATTTTTCATACGAAATGCAAACTCAAGGGATTTGACCTAGATAATTATTTGTTTGGTTATAGGAGTAATGATTTAAACAAAGAAGAGCAACAAGAAATTAGCGACAAACTTAACCATGAAATGAATGAAATTTATTATGGGAAAAATATAAGACGTCCTTAATTATGCGTAATTTTTTATGAAATGGTTGAGGTCTTATCAACTCTGTTCTACTTGAAGTAAGGTGTAATAATCTAATAAAATCGATATTTGGTTTAAAGGTGGTGTTTTAATGAATTTAATTCCTTACTTAGTTGTTGCGGGAATTATATGTATAGCCGGTCTTATTGGAACGATTATGATCGGAATAAATCCGAATGACGATAATTATGAAAAGAAAACAAAAAAACACTTCACCACCATGTCGGTCATTTACTTGCTGACATTCGTACCTGCAGTAATCTTAACGATTGTTTACTTCATTTATTGGTAAGTAGTTTAATTAATAGAATGAAAGCGATGTGAACTTAAATGGTTACTTCAACAACAACTTCAAAGCAAGTAAAATTAATTGCTTTGGATATGGACGGCACTTTATTAAATGACAAATTGGAAGTAACAAAAACGAACCTCGAAGCAATTACTAAAGCTCAAGAGATCGGTGTAGATGTTGTATTATGCACAGGTCGGTCATTGATTGCATGTGTTGACTACGCCAAACAATTAAAATTAACTTCTTATATTATTACCGGAAATGGGAGTGAAATTTGGCATACGTCAGGAGAGCTAATTGAACGAAACATATTAAAGAGTGAATTAGTTGATATGATGTGGAACTTAAAAGAAAAACATCAAACCAACCATTGGGCTGCCTCTGTAGATAAAGTTTGGCGAAATGAAATGCCTAAAGAGCTCCTTACTTATGAATGGTTGAAATTTGGTTTTGAGACAAAGGACGATAAGGTAAGAGAAATGCTTTTTGATTTATTATCACAAAATCAGGAGTTAGAAGTCAGCAATTCAAGTTTAACAAACATTGAAATAAATGCTGCTGGTGTCAATAAAGCAGTTGCGCTAAATACAATATGCAAAAATTTAAATTGTGAAATGGGAAATGTTCTAACGATTGGAGATAGTTTAAATGATATAGCAATGATCAGAGAAGCAGGTTTTGGAGTAGCGATGGGGAATGCTCAACCTACTGTAAAAAAGGCTGCAAATTGGGTTACCTCTACAAACAACGAGGACGGAGTTGCTCATGCGATTGACCGATTTGTTTTCAAAAAATAGCTTCCTTGTTGTAAGGTCGATGGGAGGGACCACATGGATAATATTCTCGTATTAATCATCGTACTCACTCTCATCGCAGTCCTTTCATATGTTCCACTGATCGGTCCGTATTTTAAATTATTTAACACAATGGTTCATGAAACAGGACATGCTATCGCAGCTATCCTCACTGGTGGCCGAGTCAAATCGATTTCCTTATTCAGTAATACAGGAGGATTAGCGATTACAAGCCACCAGGGTGTAATCGGTAGAGTAATTACAATTCTTGCAGGGTATCCGACTGCATCGCTTTTTAGCGTTCTCTATGTTTACGCTTTGTCAGAAGGTTTGTTCAATTATATTGCGATGACGCTAGCTGTTATTCTGATTTATAACTTGATTTTTTGGGTAAGGAATATAATAGGTTGGGTTTGGATTCTTTCTGTCCTTGTTGTACTATATTTTCTCTATACTAATCACTTTTGGGATGCATTTGAAATATCTTTAACAGTTATTGGATTATCTCTTTTAATCCAAGCATTTCTAAGTACATGGGTGATTATTGCAATGTCAATAAAAAACAAACATCAAGCTGGGGATGCTACATTACTTGCTAGTACAACGAAGATACCTGCAGTACTCTGGGGAGGAATCTTTTTTCTTCAAGGAGTTGTTTTTTTCATAATAGGAATATTTGTTTGGCTTGGATTTGATTTAGTAACTATTTTTCTAACATGGTTATAAAAAATGAGGAGAAAGCGAATGAACGGTGTCATCTCGCTTTCAGATTACTTTTCGAAACATATCTTTCATTTGTTTATCTCTTTTTTCCTTTTCAATTGATGTTGCTAAATCATATTTCTTCAACAGGTGGAACGCTTCATTTAAGATAACTTGCGACAAATCTCTGTTAAGGAATGTTATCCACTCTTCTACTAATCTTTGTTGAAGATAGGGTTTTTGACTGTTAAACTTATTTTTCACGTCTTCTAATGAATGATCTAGGTTACATTTTCCCAATCAATAACTCTCCTTTCGAATAAATAGCTGTTAGTTTAGTATGAATCAATTAAAGGAAAAAATAAAGAGACGATTAAATAATGGAAACTAATGCTTTTAACTTTAATTTACCGGAGATTTTTACTATACTTTAGATAAGTGGAGGTGAGAAGATGACAAAAAAATATTTTACTATCGAAGAAGCAAATCAACTAATTCCATCACTAATGCAAGAACTTATAGAGCTAAAAAATTTACAAGTATCATTTGATAACCAATTAAAGCAATTAAATGAGATTAAGAGTTTGAATACAGAAGAAGTTCAAACACAAACAGAAGATATTTTTAAAATGGAAAGCGAATTGGAGTTTCTAGAAATACAAGCCCAGTTACATGTTAACAATATTCATAATTCCGGTGGTTTTTTGAAAGGAATTGAACCAGGACTCATTGATTTCCCTTCAGTAAAAGGTGATGAAGACATTTTACTATGTTGGAAAGAAGGAGAGGAAGAAATTACTCACTACCATAGTGAAGATGAAGGTTTTACAGGACGTAAACCGCTCGATACTGACATGGAAGAATAACAAGCCTGCAACATTTCCGTTGCAGGTTTGTTACTGAAGTTAATTCCTAGTTTTCCTATAAGGTAAAGTGTATAATAAGTATATTACCAAAGAAAGGTGGGGGAATGAATGAAAATTCCAAAGCCACTCGTTCAATTAAATCAATTATTCATTGTGATTTCAGTAGTATTCTCTATGGTTTTTACTCCATGGATATTAGTCATTCCATTTGTAGTTGGTGTTGTTACGTTACTAACAAAGAGGAATCCGATTATTCAGGTTGGCAAAATGCTTCTCAGAAAACCACTGAAAGAATATCCAATGGAAGACCGAGATCAGCAACTATTCAATCAATGGATTGCAACCATTTGTTTGGGACTTTCTCTGTTATTCTTTCAACTACAACTGTACGTTTTAGCTTATAGTTTTAGCACAATGGTTTTGTTAGCATCAGCTATTGCATTAATGGGATATTGTATTGGCTGTACTATCCGCTATCGTTATCAAATGTGGAAGTTCCAACAATCTAAATAATCAACTCGAGAAGTAGAGTGATCTTGCTAAAAGTAAGATCACTCTATTATTGTTATTTCAATATTTCTTCGTCCAAATGCTAATGCATCTTCACGGTCTGGCATAAATAAATCCACTTTATGACCTTTGATTGCTCCGCCAATATCTCCAGCAACTGCATTTCCATAACCTTCAACATACACTTTCGAACCTAATGGAATCACATTCGGATCAACCGCAATTACTTTTTTATTTGGATTATTGCGAAGATCCAATCCAGTATAAGTAATTCCTGAACACCCATCGCAATAAGCAGTATAAGCGGTCGCCTCTACTGTCATGGAAGTACCTGATGATGGTGGACTAGATTCTTCTTGTTCCGTTACTTGCGGCTTAGATTCATTGGAATTACTTGTTTCGTCCGGTTCCTTATCTTCTTTTGACTCGTCTGATTTATCATTCTCTATCGTATTATTTTCTGGTGTCTCTGAATTTTCTGAGGTGGAGTCGGTTGAAGTATCTATTTGACCACTACCTTCAGAAGAGGATACTATGCCTTGCTTATGAATTGCCTCATGTAATGAACCGTAAGTTTGTGGACCAGCTAAACCATCAACCAAAATATCACTTGATGATTGAAATTTTTTCACTGCATCATGAGTTGTCTGATCGAATTTCCCATCTAAAGACCCCTTATAATAACCAAGGTGATTCAAGTCTTGCTGTAAATTTTCTACGAGTTTACCATTATCGCCTTCTCGTAAAATTAACAAGGCTCCAATCGTTTGCAAACCTGCAACTCCATCTATATGAATATTCGCTTCTTTTTGGAAAGCTAATACCGCCTCATGAGTAAATTGATCATATGTTCCTTTACTCTCAATGAGACTCTCATCTAAATAATTCCTTTGTTTTAAAAGATCTTGTAATTCTTCAACATGAGAATGCTCGTAACCACTACTCAATATATTATCTCCAAATGACCCACCACTTGCATAACTCACACTAGCTCCCCCAAATGGTAATGTTACGAATGGGATCAGTATCATTACAATTCCTATAAACGCTGTTCGTAAAATTAAATTCACTATTATTCCTCCTCGTTTGTTTGCCACATCAATATCCATATAGTTAAATTACAAGTAATAGTACGGTCAAAGGCAGTTGAAATGAAATTGTAATGTGGACAAACTGTTTAGTAGGAAGGGCTAAGATAGAATTCTACCAATAAATATTCAATCCCTGTTTACATTAGATCTTATTAATGATAAAACACTTCACATAATTTCAAGTACTGTGAGCTACGTCAAAATAATATTTAAAAATATCATTACTAAGTATAAAGAGTATCATGACAGTTAGGGCGGTCCTTTTTTGTAATTTCTTACATCCATAAGCTTATTTGTGAAACTTATTTAAGCATTTTTAATGATTTATCACATTTTAACTTAAAGTTGTACTATAATTAGTACAAAAGATTCATAACAGTGTACTCGTTAGATTTTATAACGAATTTAATCTTTTGATACTGAAAAGTGTTAAATAGCAGTCAAACCACTTATTTTTAAGGGTTTATTGATCTATTTTCAATATAGGGGGGATAAATTGATTTTATTTAATAAAAAATATAGTTCTTTTGGACTGTATAAAAGTATATATATTTTACTATTATTTTCTATTCTGACTTTAGTGGCTAGAATCAATCCAATAGAAGTACCTCCCGGCATCACAATTACACTTACAAGTATTTTTTTATTGGTAATTTTACGGCTATTCAGTTTAAAAGCAGCTGCATACACGTTTGTCATTGTTCATGTTATTTCTTTTATATTTTTCAACTTATCACCATGGAATTTAATACCATTATTAGAGCTTATATTTATTGCGATAGTATTTAAGTACCGCCCTAAATCAAATATTGTTTTTTGGGGAGCTCTCTTTTGGCTTATTATAGGTGCTCCATTATCTGCGTGGATACATAGTAGTATTTTCGGTTTGAACAACGATACATTATTTATTTTTGAAACTATAAAAGTTGCGATTAACGGCGTGTTAAATATTCTAGTATTTGATATCATAATATCTTATATTCCTTTTCACCGATATCTAACTACGAATAAAAAACAACAAACGATTCAACTTAAAAAAATAATGTTTCACTTATCTTTCGTTGCTATGATCGTACCTTTCATTCTATATATTATTGTAAATACTGCAAATTACATGGGCTCGTTGGAAGTGGAATTATATAAATCAGCACAAAGAACTACAAGTCAAGTAGAGGCGGAAATTAATTCATGGCACGAAGCAGACTTATTACAATTACAGTTATTTGGTATTGTGCAACAAGGACAGCTTAATGATCTACTAGATCAAATAACAGATACTCGCGCATTTGAACACATTGTTGCTAATGAATCAGGGCAAATAATCTCATCTAATAGTTCAAATATCAATAATAAGGATAAATATGATTGGCAAACAAATCATCAAATTACTGAGCTTACATCTAATTTCTATCAAGTACTCTCAAATGAAAATGTATTGAGTATCCAAAATTGGGAAAGTGGCTATTACATTTATGAAACAGAAATGGATGGTCTCCCGCTAACTGTTTATGCGCAAATTCCATTGCACCCTTACCAAATAGAGATTCTTGGAGATTTTCTTGGTCAGTTTATCTATTTATTTTTGTTTTTGTTTTTTGCACTTATTCTCACTATTTTCTTACATCGAATCCTGTCGAGAACACTTAACAATCTCGCTATCACTACGACAGGTCTCCCTAGGAAAATCAAAAATTTAGAGTCTGTAAAGTGGCCCAATAGTAGTATATTAGAAATTAATGCATTGATTAGTAATTTTCAAGATATGTCTGTCAATGTGGAAAAAATGTTTATCGAGAGTAATAATATGAATGAAAAACTTACTAAGCAATCAGAAATGTTAAAAAAATCAGAGGATAAGCTGCATCATCTTGCGTATCATGATGTTTTGACAGATTTACCAAACCGTCAATATTTCCAACGATATTTATCGAGTTTACTAGAAGATGCTAAACAAAAAGGACTAAGATTTGCGATAATATTTATGGATTTAAATCAATTTAAACAAATCAATGATACTTTAGGACACTTAGCTGGCGATGAGTTATTAAAAATCATTGCAAATAATTTGAAAAACTTGAAAAATGAAAAAAACGAAGTATTTCGATTAAGTGGTGATGAATTTGTTATTGTGATCAACAACTTAATTAGTGAACAAGAAGCTGAAGAAACAGCAATTAATATCCAAGGAATTTTTCAAGAACCTGTAAAAGTAAATGATCATTTACTTCATATATCAGGAAGTATCGGCATTAGTCTATTTCCTGACGATGGATCTGACGAGACGACACTCATACAAAATGCAGATATTGCTATGTACACTAGCAAAGAGAAAGCAGGGACTTCGATAGAGTTTTTTGATCATACGATGAAATCGACTTTCACAGAAAAAGTAAATCTCACAAATGAACTAAGAACTGCAGTAGATAACTCACAGTTTCAACTCTTTTATCAACCGAAAGTCGATAATAATGGCTACATCACTAGTAGCGAAGCCTTGATTAGATGGCAAAATGATATATTTGGAGATGTAAGTCCGTCAGTCTTCATTCCTCTGGCAGAAGATGTTGGACTAATTAAAAATATTGATGAATGGGTCATTAATGAGGCTTGTAAACAAAACAAAATTTGGCAGGATCAAGGGTATTCTAACATTAAAGTGTCGGTTAATATTTCAGCTAAACACTTTTATCAATCTCAGCTAGTCAACATGATAAAAAAAGCATTATTCGAGTCACAATTAAATGCGAAGTATTTACAAATAGAAATAACAGAAAGTGTTTTCATTGACAATATCGACAATGTCATTTCTATTATTGAAGAAATAAGGGAGTTAGGCGTCTCAGTTTCAATAGATGATTTTGGAAAAGGGTTTTCCATGTTAAGCCACTTAATTAGCTTGCCAATTAATGAGGTGAAATTAGACAAGCAATTTATTAGAAATATTGATAAAGAAGCAAATAAAGCTATAATCGTTAGTCATATTGTAATGATCGCACACGAACTTGAATTTAATGTGGTTGCAGAAGGGGTTGAAACATTCGAGGAATATACCCATTTAAAACAAATAGATTGCGATGAACTACAAGGATTTTATTTTAGTAAAGCAGTGAATAAAAAGGATTTCCAAAAACTATTACAAGCAGCTAACTTACTAAATAACTGAGCTGGAAGGAAAAAATATGAAGGAGTCACTATTTATGATAAAGAGATTAGCTGTTATCACAGTTCTACTAGTTGTCGTTGGGTGTAGTAACAATGACAGTGAATCCGGTGAACAAAATGAAAGGAATGACAGTCAAAAACTTGAAGATGCTGTGCTTGATGAACTTGATGAACGAACTAAAATTCAGTTAGACGTATGGGCTTATTATGAGGAAGGGTGGGAGTATCCTATAGAAGAGTATCAATCTCTAAATCCCGATATTACATTAAATGTTACTACTTTTACACATGACACCTACGTTAATGAATACTTGAAAGCTTTAGTAGATAACGACGTGCCTGATGTAATGATCTTTGAAAATAATCAATTTGCTACATTTACAGCAGTAGATGGGTTAGAAAATTTAGCTGGGGAACCTTACACATTAAACGAATATTACAATGATTTCTCACGAACTTTATGGGATATGGGTTTGTCTATTGACAATGAGGAACTGATAGGGCTAGCTTATGATAGTTACCCTTATGTTACTTATTATCGAGCAGATATAATGGAGGAGTATGGCTTCCCATCTGATCCTGATGAATTGGGTACATTTATGGAAGATGCAGATAATTGGCTAAACATGGCTGGAAAATTGAAAGAAGATCATAAATGGATTGTCGGTTGGGATGTTGAGATTTTGAATATTTTTGATACAACGAGAGGTATATTTAATCAAGATTTAGAATTTAATAGAAAAGATCAACTATCTCAAGAAGCAATAAGGATTTTGCAAGCTGTTCATGAAAGAGGCTTGGACTCAAAAATGAACATATGGGATGAACAAGGTCTTCAGGCATTAAAAAATGATGAAATTGTGATGTTACAACTCGGTAGTTGGGGGAGCGGTCTTCTATATGATATGGTACCCGAACAAGCAGGTAAGTGGAGAGTTACTCGCCTGCCATTTAATCAATACGGACTTGGTCATACGTCAATTATCTCGATACCCTCTGCAAGTGAGAAAAAAGAAGCAGCGGCTGATTTCTTAGAGTATTTTGTTTTTGAGCGAGAAAAAGAAGGATCTATAGGGCCAATTTCAGGCTATTTACCACACAGAAATGATCCCAAGACAATTAATCACGAAAATGAATTTCTAGGAGGACAACAAGATCAACGTAAGTATGAACAAATTTACGACAAAATAGAAGAGCCTAAATTAACTCCATTAGATGAAAAAGCAAATCAAATATGGTATGAAATGATTTATACCGGATTAGAAGAAGACCAGGAAATTGAAGAAATCTTAGATTCAATTGAAAAGAAAATTCAAGAACAGTTAGGTAGTGAAATTGATCGTTTGAAATAGAGTCTATTGAACAACTATGACCTTAGAAAACTAGTTAATTATTCAGCAAAGCCTAAAACAATAAAAAACTCATATTGGTAATTTATGTCAATATGAGTTTTTTATTGTTAATTAAGTTAAAATCACTCTTTATGAATCGTCAGTAAATAATGATTACGTTTCTTCGAATAGCTTTTCTCCACGATTAAGCCGCCATGCAATCGTACCGATATGAGGAAGTTCCCTGGATGTCGGAGCATGTGCAGCGAGATAACGAGTCATCGCAATAATCAGCGTTTCTTTCGCACGCTCTGCAAAAACACCCGATTCCTTATCCCATCTATCATATTCAACACAAGCTGCTTCAAACATTTGATAAGAATGAAATTTTGCATCCTCTCTCAACAGGGCAAGACCTAACGTATTAAATAATTTTTGTTTATCCCCACCATGATGTAAATACTCAACGACCCATTTGGCAGATTGGTTTACTTGTTGCTGCTTATTTAATAACTCAAGAAGCTCATCACAATCGAGTGATCGTTTCTCCTCAGTTGGAGTTGGACGTTTCGTTGCCGGTATGTTTAAAAAACGATCTAAATAGATGCTGACTGCACCATGATAAATTGCACGAACAATTAATCCTTCATTAGATCTCCTTAACGTTTCATGGACGGCATGATTATGTGTGAACGTGTGTAAAACAGTATTCCAATCACTAAAGTCATTTTGAGTATGGAATGCAAGTATTCTTTCGGCAGCAGCAACTGTGGTAACTTGTGCAATTTTTATTGGATTTACACCTTTTTTTAGTAGGAGGGTGATTTCATCAATCATTGCTAACGGATCATCTGCTAAAAGGTTGACCAGCAACTGATTTTCGTTAAATGACTTTGCTTTATCACTAAAATCTAACCGAATCGTCTTTAATTGATCAAATGCTTCGTTGAGTGGTGTAACTAAATTAATTGGAGATTGCCACCGATGCTGTTCTTCACTCCTACTTGCATTCGAAAACAAAGGAGGTAACGAAGATAGGATTTGCTTAGATATATTATCCTTTGTATGCTCTAATGATTCAAATGCTTTATTGTGAAAATCAAGTGTATGACCTACATCCATATAAAAATGATCTGAAGCCGCTGTTACCATCATCGCAGAAATGTCAGAAACGTCCATTTGTTTTTCGAGTGCTGTTAAAACAATTCTCTCTGATCCTTGTGTATCTCTAACTTCAATGCAATTCCGATACCAACCTTTTAAACGTTCGAGATCGCCATCATAGCCTGCTAATGGACCAATTAAATGGTTGGGAGCTTGACCAGCACAATCCCGAGCGACGTGCGAGAGACCTTGAAATAAAGCTTGGATTCGACCTTGTGATTCAAGTTTTGGCAATATATTTGCCATGCAAGTCAAGATCGTCAGTCCAGGCCCCCAACCCGATTCGCGATGCTTCGTACCAAATTCGATCCCTATCTCTATAATTTGTTTTTCTTCAACGTTTGCTTTCAACAAGGCAACGACAGATTTAGCAATTACAAGTCCAATATTTTGTTCAAGCCCTTTTCTTAATTGCAGTTTATATTGTTCAACCTGATTTTGAACTCCTGGCACATGATTGACCCATACGTTTCCATCTTCTACTTTAACTTCATAAGAGGGGACATCATCTGCCCAGGGATCCAACGTTCCACCACTACATACATCAAATCTTGCATGATGCCAATGGCAAGTTAGAATGCCGTCACATAGACTCCCCATGTGAAGAGGGAATCCCATATGAGGACACCGATTATCCAATGCATATATTTCATTTTCGTGTAAAAATACAACAATTCCACCTTTAATCACTTTAGTTTCTGATTCTTTCAACTTACTTAAAGATCCTGCATCAATCCAATTTTCCATTCTTTAACCTCCTCGTTTTAAGCTCCATTGATCAATATAAATTATAATATAACCATACTGGAAATGGATTAATTTGTAAATATAACTAGATATAAAATAAAGCAATTATGAAAATACAAAGGCATTTAAATCGATTACGATGAAGGCCAATAGGGGAGAGATTATCAATATTGAGGACGGGAAGTTATATTTTATTGGAACAAACGACATCCCACTACATCTTGCTGAAGTGGGACCTGAATTGAGTTTTCACAGTAAAACAATTAAATGTCTATAAAATGTGTGATTTTGATCAAAATTAATATGCTGAAAAGAGGTGGTGGTATTGCTTACAAGAACAATAAAAGTAGCGATAACCCATATGATACCAATCAAATAAACTTTACTCATCTTTCCATGAAGGTGTTGGTTTGATAACAGTAAAATAAAGCAACAAACAGCCGTAACAATTAAAAACATACTACTAATGTAAAGGAAAATAAACTGTTGATTATTCGGGATCATTTCTACAATCATTGCTGCCATCATCGCAGACATTAACCCACTAAATAATCCTTCGAAACTAGCATGAAAACTGAACAATATACCAATAGCAAAGCCAATGAGAGAAGAGATTCCAACACTAACGAGTGTGGAGATGAGTAGTTGCCCCGATAGATAAATACCGACAATATTCCCAATCAATAGACCGATAGCCATGCTTATTGCCATGGTGATTACCATGCCTTCCATTATCCCAGTATTTAATTTAAAGTAGGAAAGTAATCGATAAAGAATCAAAATAGATATTGAGAAAAAGACAATAATTATGAGCATTTACAACACGTCCTGACTATTTTGTTTCTATAGAGTATGTCCTATTTTAGTCAACTATGATTATCTGATATGGATAAACCTTAAAACCTTGCAATTTAAAATAGGAGGTATATAATTGTGTTTGAAAATAACAAAGGTATATTAATGAAATAATAGATTAGTTTCAGACAAACAGGGGGAATACTAGTGGCATTGACACCGAAGGCAATTTTTTTAGACATGGATGGTACAATATTAAATCACCATAATAAAGTAAGTATTCATACAAAAGAAATCATAGATGAGTTACGAAACAAGGGAATATTCGTTTTTATAGCTACAGGTAGATCAGTGGATGAAATAGAACCATTTGTACCTAAAGGCTTCAAAGTCGATGGGTTAATTACTTCAAATGGTATGGCTGGATATGTGGGGGATGAGGCAGTGTTTGAACATTCTCTATCGTTAAATTTGGTACAAACGATTATTTATAAAGCGAGAGAACTTAAAGTTTACTATGAGCTCTTTCCATACGGAACAGATCGAGTCACATTGAAACAAGATAAAGATTATGTTGAAAATGAAATTAGAGATCCGAAACCAGATAGCGTTGGAATAAATGAGTGGCTTTCACGGAAACAAGCGATTAAAGATGAAATTGCGTGGAAAGAGAATATAGAAGGAACGACTTTTTCAAAATTTTATTTTTTTGCTAGATCAACAGAACATATCAATAGATGGAAAAATCAACTTGATGAGCTAAAGAAAGAAATAGATTTCACTACTTCAACGTCTTCTATCCACAATGTAGAAGTGATGGTTGCTAACGTCAACAAAGCAACAGGTATGAAACAGATGTTAAAACAGTTTGATCTGACTGAAGACGACATTCTAGCTATTGGTGATAGCAACAACGATTTGCCGATGTTCGAATTCGCTTCACATAAAGTCGCAATGAAAAATGCACCAGACAACATCAAAGAAATCGTCGACGATGTAACAGAATTTACTTGCGATGAAGACGGGGTATATCATTACTTAAATACAAATATTAAAATTTAAAGATCTAATGGTAATACTTCATTTATTACCTTACAATAACGACGCAGTTTTTTGTCAAAGATTGCGTCGTTATTGTAAGTAGTTATAAAAGGGAAGTCCCAGTTCTTTTAATGCAGAAGAGGACGATGACGAACAGAAGAACTTCATTGGTCATGTTTGTTCGACTGCACTTTATTACGTAAAATATAAATTTGACGAAGTAAAGTAGTTGTTATATACTTTTTATATAAAGGAGGCGTTCTCAATGGGACAAGAAACTACAAATCGATACTATCAACGTATTGAGGAAAAAGCAAAAGATCTTCCGTGGTATGTTGGTGAATACATAGATAAACGAAAACGAAAGTTATCTCCAGCTTCCTTATTGAATTATTGTCATGATTATCTCATTTTCTTTAGCTGGATACTAGCCGAAGGTATCTTCGAAGGAAAAAGAACAGACATCCCGCTTGAAGTATTACAACGTTTGACGAGACAGCAAGCTGAGGATTTTCTTTCGTTTCTGCAATTTCAACTCAATAATTCAGAGTTGACCGTTAATCGAAAATTGTCATCCTTAAAATCTCTGTTTCATTACTTGCAAAATATAGCTGAAACGACAGACTTAGAACCCTATATTTCTAGAAATGTCATGGCCAAAGTCGAGTTGAACGCAATTAAAGAAGATCAGGAGACACTTGCGAACCGAATGGAAGGTAAAATTCTACGCGGCGAAGAATACGAAACGTTTAGGCAATTTGTCGCCCATGACTATGGTTTAATAAATAAAGATAACAAGAAACTGCTTAATTTCCACCAAAAAAATCGCGAACGTGACACAGCGATTGTTTCACTTATTCTTGGATCAGGTATACGTTTGTCGGAAGTAGTCGGTCTAAATGTTGATGATATTGATTTTAGAAAATACACCGTCCGAGTCATTCGTAAAGGTAACAAAGAACAATATGTCTATTTTAGTGAGCAAGCGATGTTAGATTTAAAAGAATATCTTTCCATTCGAGTGTCTCGTTATTCATTAGAAAAATCTAATAAGATTCTCTTTATTGCAGCATCTATGGGCCCTAAAGGAACTACTAGACGCCTAACATCCCGTTCTATTGAAAAGCTCGTTGAAAAGTATGCTACAGCTTTTGGGAAGCCAGCTCTATCTGTGCACAAACTCAGACATTCCTTTGCAACGAGATACCAACTAGAAAATAATGATATCCCCAAATTAAGAAGACAACTCGGTCATTCATCGGTTCAAACAACGATGATTTATACACATCTTACCAATAATGAGATGCAAGAAGCAGTAAACAACATGGACCGTACAAAAGATCCTATTGATGAAACCGACGATCATAAATAATTTTATGATCGTTTTATTGGTTTTGACACTTCACCTGTTCGTAATTCAGCTCTTTTTAAATAATATTCTAGTTTACATAATATATATTATAGGTACCAATTATAAATTTTTCTTATTTTGTCTCTAAAACTAAGTAAACTTTATGTTTTGAGACAAAATAAAATTTACCCATTAATCATCTACCTACTTTTATTTTTTCCATAACACCTTTTTGTCCTGTTTGATCGACCTCTATATTTACAGTAGCATATATTTTAGATTCAATCCATCCGTCTTCTTCCCAGTTCAACTGATCAAAATATCGATGATCTCGTGCCCAAATACGATGCCCCATCAACCATGGTTCCGTATTAATTAATTTCATTTTGCTGATTGTATGCTCAATGTCTTCTTTTACTCGCCGTTCCAACTCTTTTTCAATTTTAGTTATATTTTCTAGGTTTGACTCCAATTTCCGTTCAGGAATATGAACAATCTCCCCACTTCCTTCAACGTTCAAGTGAATTTCAACTGGATTTGTCTTTTCGTAGCTAAAGTCCATCGATAAATCTACTCTCAATGATATTATGATATCATTCTCATTGGTACTTATCAGACTATAGTTCATATTATTAAGTTCTTTATTTTTTAATAACTGACTAATCCCTGCTTCTTTACCTTCCAATTTCCCGACCATTTTACCATTTTGTAAAACAGCTAAATTTTCAATAAGCAGTTCGTTGTCAAGGTATCCGACTGGAACCGTCGCTGCATTTGAAATCATATTTCGGTCCTTTCTATATTCAAAAAGCTTTACCTCTTTCGTTCGTGCTAATTTTTGATCAGCCATAAAGAAACGATCTACATATAAGGAAGGCAATGATATAAGTCTGGAATCCCTTGATATAAAATCGTAGACATTAATATCATTGTCTACGATTAGTAATAAAACTTTATTATCCATCGCTGGACCTCGGTCAAATAAATCGGAAATTTTATCAATCCCCCGCTCGGCTAAAGCTTGTCCAATTGCAACCATCTTTAAATGTCCAAAAAATAAAACTGTAGGTGTATTCGCTTCAATATTAGCAACAGCTTCCCATGGAGATGGCCCTGTAGCTTGAAGCGTTTCAAATTCTTTTTCAAATCCTGCCTCACCTTCTGCTCCACCTGCAATAATAACAGGAGCCTGGACCGACACAGAGTAAGTGTTATCGTCTACTATATCAATCCCCATTCCAACAACCATTGTTCGGTGATCAATTTCTTTTGAATCGGCTAAACACCCAGTTAATATGACAAGAAGTAAACTAAAGAGCGCCTTGCTTTTTCTCACGATTCTGACTCCCCTTCCATTTTTTATTACGAAACATTAAAAATAGAAAAAGGCATATCGGGACAATAAGCGACCAAATTAGCAAATTGATATTATACACCTGCATATTAATCTGGACAAAACTTGGTGCAATAAGCGCGCTAACAAATACAATGATAATAATCAATGTAGGATTGATCATTCCATCTAATTTAAATGGCGGAATTAATTTATTTAACAAATATGATGAAAACCACATATGGATAAGTAAAATTTTATAAAAAGATAATATCCATATTGATAAAAACACGACATCAATCCTTTCGAATAATCCACCTCTAGGAGCAACTGATTGAATTAACGATGTAATTGGTGAAAGTAAAGTCATTGTTTGTTCAAAGCCAAATACTCCTAATGCAACAAAACTAATGATAAAGTAAGTAAACATAACAAATAACAACCCAAAAGCTGAACTCTTAAATAAAGGAACACTTTTGTTTACATAAGGTAGAAACCCTAATAATGCAACGATTCCAGCATACCGACTCATATCTGACAACATACTTTTTAAAAATGTGAAAAAATCTACACTAAATACAGGAGGAATATAAATAAACTGAAATTCATCCATAAAAACAAATCCTGTAATCAGCATTACTAGAAATATTTCGAGAATGATCAACATGACAAGAAATCGTGTAATGCTGTAAATACCGTATATAATCGATAAGAAAATGACGGTTAACATTGCAGTAATTATAAACCATTCATTTGTATGAGGTAACAAAAATGTTTGCACGATGATTAATAGACTTTTTAACCCTACTACATTATGGTATAACGAACTAATAAATAGGTATGAAACAATAACTACATATACCCATCGAAAACTAACTTGCTTAAAACTTTCAAATATGTCTTGATTATTATACATTTTGAACACCTTTATTAGCATATACAAAAATAATAGAAATGGACCAACTGAAACAATTACTTTAAGCCAAGCGCTTCTAATTTCCTCTGATGCAACGTAAGGTAGAAAAATAATACCAAATGTAACAGTTGAACAATAAGTAAAAATAAAAAGATCTATAGCATCAAACTTTTGGTTTTCTCTTAACGGTAACATAGTATCAATCCCAACTAATTAACTCTATTTTGATGCTGCATCCTTCTTAAAGAAAATACTAATTAGTTTTGATAAATCAAATGGGGATATTGGATACATATACGATCGCCCAAACTGATCTATTTTACAACTATGAAACAGGAGTAAGCCAAATATTAGCGAATATCCATACAGACCTAAAACCGAAGCTGACAGTAAGAAGAGATACCGCATTGTCCTCCACGCTGTAACTGTCTCCCACGAAGGCAATGTGAATGTCGAAATTGCTGTAAAAGCAATGATAATTACCATTGTATTGCTAACAATTCCAGCTTCAACGGCGGCTGTACCAATTACAAGGCCTCCAACGATACCAATTGTTTGACCAACAAAACTGGGTAAACGAATACTTGCTTCCACAAGGATGTCTAAAGCCATCATCATAAACAAAGCTTCAGCTTGCGCTGGTAATGGAATGTCAGATCGTGATTCGGCTATCGTTAACGCGAGGGTTGTTGGAAGTAACTCAGGGTGAAAAGCAACGAGCGATACATAAATAGCTGGTAAAATTGCCCCAAATAACACTGAAAAAAAACGTAGCAGCCTCGTGAACAAAAAGCTCCATTTCACAAAGAATGTTTCATCTTCATAAGAAGTAATCGAGTCCATGAAATACGTTGGTGTGATAAGACAGAAAGTTGAATTATCTACAAGGATAGCCATTTTACCGTTGAATAACTCGTAACAAACATTATCTAATCGTTCAGTTCTTGAGTGTTGAGGAAAAAGAGCAAACGGGTACTGACTCAAATGATTGGATAAATCACCTAATGAAAAAAGGTGCTTCTTATTGTACGTTTTCAACTTTTCAGACATAAATTCTATCTCACCTTCCTCCATGTATTGTTCCATGTAGAGAAAGGCAACTTTCGTTTGCGTTTGAGTACCTAGACAAAACTCTTTGGTTTTCAACCGAGGATCTTTTATCATTTTCCTAACCAATGATACATTCGTTTCAATATTTTCAATTAAACCAATTTTTGTTCCATAGACTTGTTGTTCTGTACTAGGATCAGTTAAACTTCTCCTTGTAACATCTTCCATCTGAAGAATAAGTGGAATTGAGTTATCAACGTGAAGTAACACATTCCCAGAATGAAGCTCTTTTATCAATTGAGTCCACTCCGTTGCTTTTTCTATACCTGAAACATGGAGATGTTGTTTCAAGTCAGTCATTTGATAATAATCGTTTTCCTGCAATGGCTGAAGTACATTATGGTGAAAAAGAATTTCGTTGATCATTCCTTGAAAATAATAAATCTGAACAGGACCTTGCTTCGTTTCTATCGTTATATGTGAAAAGTCATAAGATTCATTGAATATTTTATCGAGCTTTTCGGTAACTTCTTCTGCATATGTTGGAAGGGGTTCTTTGTTATTTATAAAATTTGCTAAGTATGTTTCGAATGATTCGTCACTTACTGTTTGTTTAATATTTTTTAATGACAAGACGCTCCCTCCTTCTACTACAATTATAGTTTGTAGATAAAAGGAAAAAATATGCACCTTCTTTTATACTATATTTTCACTAGTTAACATAATATAATTACAGTTAACTTATTGCACAACAAAGAAAAACCGTCAAAAGAATTACTCTTTTAACGGTTAAAATATTTTAAAATAGTTTACCATCTTCTGGTGGTTCTTCCTCTAGACTTGATTTTTCAGGACGTTCCCCTTTTTCAACCCAAGAATCCTTGACTTCTCCAGTTGAGTTCGTATCAAATAAGAATGACCCATTTGTATAACGATCATTTGATCTAATAGTTCTTACCTCTACCGATCCTTCAGTATTATCTTCCATTTGAACGTGAACTGTATCAAAAGAACCTAGTACATGAACAAAAGCTACTCGATGAGGATTACGTTTTAATTCTTTTATCATTACCATTCCACGCTTTGCCCTAGTCGTTTTTTCAAAAGAACTTAAACTCATTTTTTTGAAAGAAGACCGCTGCGTCAATAAGAAAATCCATGGTTTGTCATTTGCATTGAAAATTTGACAACTCATAACTTCATCATTTTCTTTTAAATTAATCGCTTTTACACCTGCGGTTCGTTGGCCAGTCGTTCCAACCTCTTCTTCGCCATACCATAATCCATAACCAAATTTACTTGCCAGAAAAATGTCTTTCTGTCCATCAGTCAACGACACATGAACAAGTTCATCATCTGGTTTTAATTTTACTGCCATTAGTGCTTTTGAATGTCTTTGTGCTTTGTAATCTTTTAATACTGATCTCTTAATCATCCCATTCTTTGTTGCAAACAATAAATACCGATCGTCTTCAAACTCTCGAATCGGAATTGCATGGATGATATCATCATTCTGATCCATCGAAACTAAGTTAGCAACATGTTGACCGCTATCTTTCCAACGATTCTCGGGTAACAGGTGCACAGGTAAGAATAGATATGAGCCTTTTTTGGTAAATAGTAGCAACGTATCAGTCGTATTGATTTCCATCGAATGGACTAGCCTATCAGAATCTTTCATACTAGGTAGTTCACCATTAGAAGCCGAATAAGAGCGAATGCTAGACCTTTTCACGTAGCCGTCTTTTGTCACTGTTACTCTAACATCCTCAGATGGAACGATCACTTCTAGATTAATTTGTAAATCTTCTATTTCTGCTTCAATCACTGTTTTACGATCATCATCATACAATTTTTTTATTCTATTTAAGTCTTTCTTAATTTCATGTATGAGATTTTTATCACTAGCCAAGACTGCCTCTAACTTTTCGATTAATTTTTTTAGCTCGTCTGCCTCTTCTTGTAATGTTGTAATATCCGTGTTGGTTAAACGGTATAACTGTAAATTTACAATCGCTTCTGATTGAGGTTCTGAGAACTGGAACTGCTCTTGCAGGCGATCTTTTGCATTTCTTTTGTCAGTCGATGAGCGAATTGTACTAATCACTTCATCTAAAACAGAAATCGCCTTTATTAGCCCAACCACGATATGTGCCCGTTCTTTTGCCTTCGTTAAGTCAAAATTGGTTTGTCTTGTTAGAACTTCTTTTTGATGCGTAATATAAGCATCAAGCATTTCCTTTATTCCAAGTTGCAACGGTGTTTTCTTGAAAATAGCAACCATATTAAAGTTGTAGAAAACTTGTAAATCCGTATTTTTATATAAAAAATGAAGGATTCCTTTACCATCTGCTTCTTTCTTTAACTCAATAATAATTCGTAACCCAGTACGATCGGTATCATCGCGAACTTCTGCTATGCCATCTACTTTCTTATCAAGTCGAAGCTCATCCATTTTTTTGACTAAATTTGCTTTATTTACTTCATAAGGAATTTCTGTAATGACAATTTGCTCTCTACCACCACGAAGCGCTTCAATTTCAGCTTTGCCTCGCAAAATAATTCTCCCTTTACCTGTTTCATATGCTTTCTTTAATCCTTCAACACCTTGAATCGTTCCCCCGGTTGGGAAATCTGGTCCCTTAATGTACTTCATTAAATCATCAATAGTACAATCAGGATTCTCCATTTGATGAATCGCTGCTTTGATTACTTCGCCTAAATGATGGGGCGGTATATCTGTTGCATACCCACTTGAAATCCCTGTTGAACCGTTTACAAGTAGATTCGGATAACTTGCAGGTAATACAACTGGTTCTTCTTGAGAATCATCAAAGTTTGGCATGAAATCAACTGTATTTTTTTCAATATCACGAAGCATTTCAGAAGCAATCTTGGAAAGGCGTGCCTCTGTGTAACGCATCGCTGCTGGCGGATCACCATCGACCGAACCATTGTTACCATGCATTTGCACGAGTTGATGCCTCATCTTCCAGTCTTGACTTTGTCTAATCATCGCTTCATATACGGATGAATCACCATGAGGATGATAGTTACCAATAACGTTACCAACGGTTTTAGCTGCTTTACGAAATGGTTTATCAGACGTATTTCGATCAACGTGCATCGCATAAAGAATTCTTCGCTGTACTGGTTTCAGACCATCTCTAGCATCCGGTAGAGCCCTGTCTTGTATAATATATTTACTGTATCGTCCAAACCTATCCCCTAGAACATCTTCAAGAGGAAGGTCTAAATATCGCTCTTTCTCTTCCAACGATTACTCCTCCTCTGTGACTAATAAATGGTCATTATCTAAAATATTTGTATCTTCATCTAATCCGAATTTAACATTTCGTTCAATCCATTTCCTACGAGGTTCCACTTTATCACCCATTAACGTAGAGATATGTCGCTCAGCGCGTGCAACATCATCAATCGTTACTCGAACCAACGTTCTAGTTTCAGGGTCCATAGTTGTTTCCCACAATTGAGTAGCATCCATTTCACCAAGACCTTTGTAACGTTGTAAAGTATATCCTTTTCCAACAAGATCAATAGCACCTTGCAATCCATTTTCATCCCATGCATATTCAACTTTTTCCTTTTTTCCAACACCTTTACTTACTTTATAAAGCGGAGGTAGGGCAATATAAATGTGACCCTTCTCAATAAGAGGAAGCATGTATCTGTAGAAAAAAGTAAGTATCAGTACTTGAATGTGGGCTCCATCAGTATCCGCATCTGTCATGATGACAATTTTATCGTAGTTAATATTTGTCACATCAAAGTCCGGACCTACATCTCCACCAATGGCATAGATGATTGTGCGTATTTCTTCATTTTTCATAATGTCGGCTAATTTCGCTTTTTCCGTGTTAATTACTTTTCCACGGAGTGGAAGTACTGCTTGGAATTTTCGATCACGACCTTGTTTAGCTGAACCACCTGCTGAATCACCCTCGACTAAATACAATTCATTTTTAGACGCATTTTTAGACTGAGCTGGCGTGAGTTTGCCACTTAATAACGCATCTTTCCGTCTATTTTTTTTACCGCTTCTCGCATCTTCTCTCGCTTTTCTTGCTGCTAACCTAGCTTGTGAAGCTTTTATTGCTTTTCGAATAAGGTTATTACTAATGTCTGGCTTTTCTTCTAAATAGAAAGCTAATTTATCAGATATAACATTGTCCACAGCTGAACGGGCCGCTGGTGAACCTAGTTTCCCTTTTGTTTGCCCTTCGAATTGTAGCTTTTCTTCTGGAATTCGAACGGAGATTATTGCCGTGAAGCCTTCACGAATATCATTACCATCAAGGTTTTTATCTCTGTCTTTTAAGAGCTGTAGTTTTCGTGCATGTTCATTCACAGCTCTTGTCACTGCTGCTTTTGCACCTAATTCATGTGTTCCACCATCTTTTGTACGAACATTATTAACAAAAGACAACATGTTTTCGGTATAACCATCGTTATATTGAAAAGCAAAATCAACTTCGATTTCTTCATGCTCTCCCTCAAATGATACTATTGGATGAAGGGTTTCTTTCTCTTCATTTAAATAACCAACAAATGCTTCTAAACCTGTCTCAAACTGAAATATTTCTTTTTCGTTATACTGATTAGATCGTTCATCACTTAATTCTATTTTGATGCCCTTTAGTAAGAAAGCTGCCTCGCGCAGTCGCTCAGCTAATGTATCATAGTGGTAAACAATCGTATTAAAGATAGATGGGTCCGGTTTAAAGTGAATCGTCGTTCCCGTTTTTCGAGTTTTCCCTATCGTCTCTAGAGTTGTTGCTGGTTTTCCACCATTCTCAAATCTTTGTCGATATACGGAGCCATCCCGATGAATTGTCACTTCTAGCCACTCTGACAGAGCATTCACTACAGAAGCGCCAACTCCATGTAGACCACCACTCGTTTTGTATCCACCTTGACCGAATTTCCCCCCGGCGTGAAGTACCGTTAAAATTACTTCAGACGTAGGCTTTCCGGTTGAGTGCATTCCTGTAGGAAAGCCTCGTCCCTCATCCATCACACTAATACTGTTATCTTTATGTATTTTGACGGTTATAGTTTTACCGTGACCAGCTAAAATTTCATCAACTGAGTTATCAACAATTTCAAATACAAGATGATGAAGTCCGCGATGGTCTGTACTACCTATATACATGCCTGGCCTTTTTCTGACCGCTTCTAATCCTTCAAGTACTTGAATGGCATCGTCATTATACTCAAATTCTTTTTTTGTGGACAATGCTTTAAACCCCTCTCTATTTCATTCCGTTCTTTGCCTAGTATCTAACATAACACAACTAAACCGTTGTTTCGATAACTATCCATGAATAAACGCGGAAATGATTTTATCAATCATACTAAAAATAAAGGGAAAGTATAGTATTTGTCAACTTTTTTTCTACCTTACTCATCTAGATTGACCCTATTTTAACAAAAAAAAACACCCTATAGAAGGGTGCTTTTTCATCAAATAAAGCGCATACATTTGCAGGATTAACAAGTATCGGCTTTCCTTTAGTAGAGAAATGTGACAAGCTCACATAAAATTTAAGCAAATTGGAATTTCTGACTATTTGATTAAGATCGCGTGTTCAACCTTAATGCATCGGTCCATAATCACTGTTTTCCCTGCTTCTTGTGCAATTTTATAAGCTTCTTCGTCAGCTAAGCCTAGCTGAGTCCAAAAGACTTTAGCATTCGTTTTTGCTGTACTTTTAGCAATATCAACTAAAAATTCTTTTCTGCGAAAAACATTAACGATATCAATTGATCCCTCAATTTCTGTTAAGCTGCTAACTGCTTTAATCCCAAACACCTCATCGATAGACGGATTCACCGGTATAATCTGATAGCCCGCATGAATTAAAGCTTCAGCAATCTGATAAGACGTCCGTTCTGGATTTTTGGATAAACCAACAATCGCTATTCGTTTTGATTCTTCTAATATTTTTTTAATTTCTTCTCTAGTTGGGTTTTCCACCATCAATCACTCCATTTTCTTATTTGACGATCATGACTGGACATTGAACTCTTTTGGCAACTTTGTGGCTTACACTGCCTAACACCATTTGTTGCAACTGATTCAAACCACGACTGCCTAGAATAACCATGTCATATTCCTTACTATTAGCTTCTCGTACAATCGTTGGGCCAGGTTCTCCGAAAGTATGTAGAATAGTCATAGGGATATTTTCTTTTTCAATCATTTCTTGAATAGGAAATACCCTTTCCTTTTTATGGTTTGGTATTTCACGAGAATTAACTCCCTCGTCCATGACATCAGATCGTGAAGGAACATCATTTAGTACATGGATTAGCGTAATTGTTGCTCCCTCTGTCCATTTAGCTAAATAAACAGCTCTCTCTGCTGCTCTTTTTGAATGAGGTGAACCATCAGCTGCTAGCAATATTTTTTTAAACATTGTACCATCCCCTCTCCCTATAGTGTTTCCACATATTTCTATTATAGCGGATAAACAGAAAAAAGGAACAGGGGATTCTTATGGTTTTTACATCAATTCTGTGAAGTTAAGTAATTAACATTTAATAGGACACTTTTATTTCTGGAATAGCGCTTTTTCAATCAAGTATTCTCGAGCAATATCACTAGCATCCGCATCATTTTCATCGACCTGATAATTCATCTCTTGCATTTCTTCTTCGGTAATCATACCTTCTAGTTGATTAAGTATCTCTTCAATTTCCGGATGCGCGATTAACACTTCCTCACGAAATAACGGAGCTCCATTGAAAGGTGGGAATAGATTTTCATCGTCTTCTAATGCTACTAAATTATATTCACGCATATAAGAATCTGTTGAATAAGCATCAATTACTTCTGCATCTCCTGATACCAACGCTCCTAACCTTAACCCTGGATCCATCGTTTGTACATTTGAGAAATCAATCTCGTAGACTTCTTGAACACCAGGATATCCATCTTGACGATCTGAAAATTCTACGGTGAATGCAGCGGTTAAGTTATCTTCATGAGCCTTTAAATCTCCAATTGTTTGTAAATTCAAATCTACTGCCATTTCTTCTGTTACAGCGAGAGCATACGTATTTTGATACCCTAATGGCTCTAAAAAAACTAATTGATGCTCTTCATACATGCCATCTCTTGCTTGCACATAAGCTTCTCGTTCATCGTTACTTACTGCTTCCTCCCCAAGTAAATCAGCAATCGCTGTTCCTGTGAATTCAAAGTACCCATCTACATCTCCGGATAACAATGCTTGAAAAGCAACATCAGTTGTGCCAATTCCGGGTTCTAAAATTACGTCATAAGTGGTGTCTTGTTCGATTAAAAGTTTATACATATTAATTATAATTTCAGGTTCAGCACCCAGTTTACCAGCAATAACTATTTCTATCCTTTCATCTTCTCCAAACGAACTAACTACGTTTACAATTGGTGGGGTTACAACCAATAATAAGGCAGCTCCTACGACAACGATTATCGGTGTGAGAGAAGATCCTTGTGATTTCTTCTCTGTTATTCTTAGAATAGTATCGATAAATAATGCAAGGATCGCAGCAGGAATCGCTCCCAATAAAATATAATAATTATTGCTTCGATTAATGCCAAGCATGATAAGATCACCAAGTCCACCAGCTCCGATTAATGCAGCTAATGTTGCTGTTCCAACTATGAGTACCATCCCTGTTCGAATACCTGCCATGATCATTGGCATAGCCAGTGGAAGTTGTACTTTCTGTAATTGCTGTAAAGTCCCCATTCCCATTCCACGAGATGCCTCCATCAAAGCAGGGTCAACTTGGTTTAACCCTGTATATGTATTACGTAAAATTGGCATCAGCGCATAAGCAGTTAGTGCAACGATCGCAGGTGTCGTACCAATACCTAAAAATGGGATTAAAAAACCTAACAAAGCTAAACTAGGAATCGTTTGAAGTACTGCGGTTGCCCCAATAATCGGCTCAGCACCTTTGCGATAATGACTCAACAGGATTCCCAACGGCACCGCAATAAATACTGCGATTAACAGCGATATTAAAGACATTTGAATATGTTCCCAAAGAGCCGAGATAAGAAGATCTTGTCGATCGTTCATCAGTTGAAAAAAGCCCTGTATTGAAGCTATATTCATGACAATGCTCCTCCTTTTGTATTCAACTCACCACTCTCAAGATACAGTGCAATATCCTTGTAGTTAAGTTGTCCTTTGTAATCCATATTATCGAAAACAGCAACAGAATCGCTCTCTAACTGTTTTAATATTTGAAGAGCTTCCTTCACTGTATTATCTGAGTGTATATACGTAGATTCATTTATCGATGAAGACGAATCCGCTTGAATTAATGGGAACATTTCAGATACTTTTGCAGCCCACAGATCTTTTCGTCCACCCAAGAATTCACGAACAAATTCATTTTTTGGCGTCTGCAGTATGGTAGATGGTTTATCAATCTGAACAATACCTCCTTCTTTCATCACGCAGATACGATTACCTATAGCGAGTGCTTCGTCGATATCATGAGTAACAAATACAATCGTTTTTTTGATCTCTTGTTGTAATTTGACAATATCTTGTTGCAATTGCTCGCGACTGATAGGATCTAGAGCACTAAAAGGTTCATCCATTAAGACGATATCAGGATCTCCAGCTAACGCACGCACTACACCTACTCTTTGCTGCTGACCTCCAGATAACTCACTCGGTTTTCGGTTACGATATGTATCAGGATCTAATCCTACCATGTTAAGTAGTTCACTCACACGTTCGCGAATAGCCTGTTTGGACCATTTTTTTAATTCAGGTACAATCGCTATGTTCTCCTCTATCGTCATATGAGGAAACAAAGCAATTTGCTGGAGGACATAACCAATGTTCCAGCGTAATTTTTTGATATTTGTTTGTAAAATGTTTTTATCCTGAATTAAAATTTCTCCTTCAGACGAGTCAATAAGCCGGTTAATCATTTTCATCGTCGTCGTTTTTCCACATCCGCTCGGACCTATAATAACGAACATTTCTCCTTCATTCACTTTAAAACTGACGTTTTGAACGGCCCTTGTACCGCCTGGAAACTCCTTCGAAACATTGATAAATTCAATCATGTATAGACCAACTCCTCGTCATTTATCGTGATATAAGCTTCATAATATTGTTAATTGTATTAACTTAAATTCACTTAATACAAAAAAACTAAACCTAGAAAAGCTTAATTAAAGCGTAGACTCACCTTAATAATAGTTTATATTATTTAGTTCAAATAACTTTAATTAAAAAAAGAAGCCACAAATTCGATGATTTGTGACTTCAAAAATAAAATTAAAGGTCGATCTTGTATACTTCTCGATACTTTTCTTGTAAATAATTAATAAGGTGCTCAGGATTAATCCCTTCACCTGTTGCATCTTTTAAAATTTCTAATGGCTTTTTACTTTTACCATATTGGTGTACGTGTTTTGTAAACCATTCTTTAATTGGTGCTAAGTCACCTTGTCTTAACTTATTATCATAATCCGCGATATCATGAAGCATCGCTTTCTTTAATTGTGCAGCGTAGACGTATCCAAGAGCATAAGAAGGGAAGTATCCAAAAGCTCCACTAGGCCAATGAACATCCTGTAGAACGCCTTCGCTATCATTCGATGGGCGCACGCCTAACATTTCTTCCATTTTATCGTTCCAAGCCTGAGGGAGATCTGCAACTTCTAATTCTCCGTTTATTAACGCTTTCTCCAACTCATATCGTACAATGATATGAAGAGAGTAAGTCATTTCATCAGCTTCAATTCGAATAAGTGAAGGGCCAGCAACGTTTATACCTCGATAGAAAGTCTCTAAGTCAACGTCATCAAATTGATTTTCAGAATACTTTTTCAACAGATCATAGTATTTTTCCCAAAAAGCGAAGTTACGTCCAACGAAATTTTCCCAAAATAGAGATTGTGACTCGTGTATCCCCATGGATGTTCCAGTACAAAGCGGTGTACCGATGTATTTCTCATCAATGTTCTGTTCATAAAGGGCATGACCACCTTCATGAATTGTTCCAAATACTGCCGTACGGAAATCACTTTCATCATACTTGGTTGTCACACGAACATCTCCAGGATTTAGACCGATTGCAAATGGATGAACCGTTCTATCCAATCTACCAGCAGCAAAATCATATTGCATATTTTCAAGAATTTCACGACTAAGTGCTTCTTGTTTGTCGGCTGGGAAATGTTTAAACAAGAAATCAGTTTCAGGCTGATCTTTTGCTTCTGTCACTTGTTTCACTAGAGGAACGAGAGCTTCTTTTAATTTACCGAAAACGTCATCGATAATATCAACCGTAAGTCCTGGTTCATAATCGTCTAATAGCGCGTTATATTTATTACCCTCGTATCCTTTCCAATCGACATATTTCCGATTATAGGCAACAATTTTTTCTAAATACGGCTGAAATGACTTGAAGTCGCCATCATTCTTTGCAGACTCCCAAGCAACTTCAGCATTGGAAGTAAGAACGACATAATCTTTAAATTCTTCTGGTGGGATATTTTCATATTTTATTAATTGGTTTTCACATTCTACTACCGTTGCTTTTGAAATATCTGTTAGCTGAGTCCACTCTGATTCTTGACGTAAACTCGTTAGATAAGACTTCATTTCGCTTGATGTGGACATTCTAAATACTTCAGAAGAAATAGACCCTAATACTTCTGATCGCTGTGCTGCACCTTTTCTCGGGGCTCCTGTTCGTAAATCCCATGCTATTAAGCCTGCCGCCTCAGTATAATGGCTAATTTTCTTCACATAATCTAGAAAGTCTTGCTCATTTGTTGTTATTTCGCTTGTCATTAATTATGCTCCTTCCGATTCGATATATTACGTAAATTTTACGGAATCCTTTAATTGAAGATCCGTACCTTTATCATACCTTTTTTTAATATGAAATTCATTAAGGTGATCTTGAAGCGGAATTTCTATTCGTTTGTTATACTTTAGTTAAAGTGCCCTCTATGACATGCTTCATCATGAAAAATCATGAAAGGAGAATTGAAATTGAACCTAACGATTACAGATAATGCATCAACTTTTTATAAACAAGAACTAAATCTATCAGAAGGGGATTCGCTCTCGTTTTTTGTACGAGTGGGCGGAGTTGGTTCCGGAGGTTTTTCTGTCGGCATTAGCTTCGGATTACCTGATACAGATTATCGTAGTAAAGAACAGCATGGTATTTTCTTTTGTGTTGCAGAAGATGATCAGTGGTATTTCGACGGAATGGTCATTGATTACCAAGAAGATTATGGTGAAGTTACTTTTGAAAATAAAAGATTGACAGATGTAATAAATCCAAACTAAAAGCTGGAAGAACGTACTTCCAGCTTTTTTAATATTGATGTAAAGTACTACCCTCCAATATGTGACATCTCAATTTTTTTAATTTGTTTTTTATCGGTATGTTTCAAACGTTCTGCTGAATATTGATCATCTCTGTTTTCCCAAATATATTGAATATGCTTCGCTACTTCATCGTCACTTGCTCCTGAACGTAAAACATCACGGAGATCATGTCCATCAGATGCAAAGAGACAAGTAACTAGTTTACCATCAGCGGACAACCGAGCTCTTGAACAGGTCGAACAAAATGCATCTGTTACTGATGAAATAATTCCGATCTCATGGCCATTCTCCTTGAACTTAAAACGATTAGCGACTTCTCCTGTATAATTTGGATTAACAGGTTCAATAGGCATTTCTTCATTTATCATCGAGAAGATTTCTTTTTTACTGACTACGTGGTTTAGTTTCCAACCATTCGCATTGCCAACATCCATATATTCAATGTAACGAAGAATGACATTCGTGCCTTTGAAATAACGAGCCATTGGAAGAATATCGTCTTCGTTCATACCACGCTTAACGACCATATTCATCTTCACACCTAAACCTGCATCTTCAGCAGCTTCTATACCTTCTAATACTTTATTTACGCCTACATCACGTCCATTAATATAACGGAATTTCTCATCATCTAATGAATCAAGACTAATTGTTACTCTTTTTAACCCAGCCTCTTTTAGTTTTTTTGCGTGTAAGGGTAAAAGAGAGCCATTCGTTGTCATAGCAATATCATCTATTTCCTCAATTTGATTAAGCATCGCTATTAATCGAGAAACTTCGTGCCTCATTAATGGCTCTCCACCAGTGATTCTTAATTTCTGTATTCCTGCTCTTTTAGCTAATATGGTTGAAAGCCTCGTTATCTCTTCAAACGATAAGATCTCTTTTTTCGGTAAAAATTTAAAATCTTTATCAAAAATTTCTGCCGGCATGCAATAACGACATCGGAAATTACAACGGTCAGTTACGGAAATTCGCAAATCTCTTAACGGTCTCCCTAATTTATCTATCATGGAATGGTCCATACAAACAACCCCCTATACTCCTCATTATACGTTGTTACAAATTTGAAGTACAAGGGGTTCTGGCCATGTTTCTTAATTTTACAATAACTTTACGTTGTGATTATCTTGTTTCCATATAAAATTATTCTCTCGCCTCGTCGATTTGGTGTGACAATCGATTAATCATTGTCGTTGAATGTTGCCAAGACTCATGATCCATATTAGACATCTTCGCACGTTCTAATTGTTCGTTTGCAGCAGTCAATGCTTTAACGGCATTATCTAATTGTTCCTCATCCATTGTTCTTGTAGCCTGCCCAACGGTTCTTTCTGCAGCTCTAATGGCTAATTCTATTTGTTCAATATTTTGGTAATCTTCTGTCATGTCTACCACCCTTTCTCCATAATTGAAAGACATATGTAGTATATGATGGTAAATGGCTAAATATTCTAAAAGAAAAACCTTTAGAGAGTAGACATTCAATTGTTAAGTAAAAAGTTTGTGGAGTACCTTCAGCACGAGACCGTTCACCTTCTGCTGTATTTATTCTAATTCTTCTTTCGTACTGTATAAGTTGGCTCCTCTTGTTACCCTTCTCTCCATTTTCCTGCTCGCATTGGGCACAAGACGCTTTCTCTTGTTACCCTTCTTTTCATATTTCTGCTCGCATTGGACACAAGACGCTTTCTCTTGTTACCCTTCTTTTCATATTTCTGCTCGCATTGGGCACAAGACGCTCTCTCTTGTTACCCTTCTTTCCATTTTCCTGCTAGCATTGGGCACAAGACGCTTTCTCTTGTTACCCTTCTTTTCATATTTCTGCTCGCATTGGGCACAAGACGCTCTCTCTTGTTACCCTTCTTTCCATTTTCTTGCTCGCATTGGGCACAAGACGCTTTCTCTTGTTACCCTTCTCTCCATTTTCCTGCTCGCATTGGGCACAAGACGCTTTCTCTTGTTACCCTTCTCTCCATTTTCCTGCTCGCATTGGGCACAAGACGCTTTCTCTTGTTACCCTTCTTTTCATATTTCTGCTCGCATTGGGCACAAGACCCTCTCTCTTGTTACCCTTCTTTCCATTTTCCTGCTAGCATTGGGCACAAGACGCTTCTTCTTGTTACCCTTCTTTCCATTTTCCTGCTAGCATTGGGCACAAGACGCTTCTTCTTGTTACCCTTCTTTTCATATTTCAGCTCGCATTGGGCACAAGACTCTCCTTCTTTTGCCCCCTTCTTTTCAAGACAGCTCTTCTCCACTCCCCAATAAATACAAAAGAGACTATCACCAAAAATACTTTTGGGACAGCCTCTATCTATTATCTTAAATTTATTTTTTTCGAGGTCGTTTACCCCAAAATTGATAAAAATCGGTCTTTATGTTGCCATTATAAAGTTTCCGTTTCTTTGTCGCTTTTGCGCCATACAGTTTCTCAAAATGCGGGTGGGACGTGATAATATAAACAGACCAAGTATCCATCGGTCGAAGTACTCGACCTAATTCTCGATACAAATTCTCTGCATATGATTTATCTTTCATCCGGTCCCCATAAGGTGGGTTTCCGATAACAACACCAGATTCATCTTCCGTAGAGAAGTCACTTATCTGAATTTGCTTGAAACGAAGTGCATCTGGAAAACCTGCTTCTTTAGCATTATTTTGCGCCAATTCAATCATTGTATGGTCAACGTCTCCACCAATGATTTGCAATGGTTGGTCGTACTTTGCTACATCCTCTGCTTCTTCCTGTACTTCATCAATCCATTTCTGTTCAAACCAATTCCAATTCTCGAAAGCGAAAGTGCGATTAATACCAGGCGCGATATTTTGACCAATCATCGCTGCCTCAATTGGGATCGTCCCTGAACCACAAAAAGGATCATACAGCGGTTTGTCCGCGTTCCAATTTGTCAGTTGGATCAATGCTGCTGCTAACGTTTCTTTCAGGGGGGCCTCATTATGCAAATAACGGTATCCTCGTTTATGTAGACCTGTTCCACTCGTATCAATTGTTAAGCTGGCAATGTCTTTATGAATAGCTACTTCAATTCGTTGAAACGCACCTATTTCTTCAAACCATTCTATATGGTAACTTTTCTTTAAACTTTCAACAACTGCTTTTTTCACAATAGCTTGACAGTCAGGAACACTGTACAACCGTGATTTAACAGACCGGCCAATAACGGGGAATTCTGAATCCTCAGAAATAAAGTCTGCCCATGGTAAAGCTTTTGTTTGTTCAAATAATTCTTCAAAACTTACTGCATTAAATTCCCCAACTAGAATTTTAACTCTATCCGCTGTTCGTAGCCATAAATTAGCACGCGCAATTGCTTTAAAATCAGCTTCAAATATGACTTTTCCGTTTTCAACCGTCACATCCTTATAGCCTAACTGACGCACCTCATTCGCTACAATTGCTTCTAAACCCATTGCTGCCGTGGCAATTAATGTTATTTTATTCATCATAATCAGTCCTTTCTAAACCCATTTATAGTATACATTATGTATTAACAAAAAGTAAAAGCTCCACGATGGTAACCATCGTGGAGCCGAAACTTTAATAAAAAAGACGCCATTTGTGTTTTGTAAGCCATGTTCTGTCCCTCTGGTACTGCAAACGGGAGTCATCCCTCGTACGGAGGTGGTAATCATCTGTCTACAGAATTATCTGTCCCTTGGTCCGTTGAATTCCTTCTCAAGGGTTCCCCTACCTTATTTTGGGTTTCTCACTCGTGGGGTTTACCTCGTTCCACTCTGTTCGTTTCCCAACAGACTCCGTCACTGTGGCACTTTCAAGGATCTTTTACCATATTCAAGAGAACGTAGGTAAGTCTCCTGCCGTTAGCCTGTTAAACAGACTCCCCTGACTTATGACTTCATCAGGCACGAACACTACAATCAATCTCAGATTGTGTGAGCATGGACTTTCCTCAACATCAAAATGATGCAGCGATTACCCAAACACAAATAGATGTCGTCTAAACAACACTATATATCATACCACATTTATATCGAAAAAATCAATCGGATAATTTATCCAATGAAAGTTGAATTGCACGTTTGGCCAACAAATCTGCCTCTTTATTAGATTTTTTTGGAATCCATTTGATAAATACATGCTCAAAGTGATTGTTTATATTCGTTAAAATCGTCAAAAGCAAAGGACGAAATGTCGGGTTTTTTACATATTCTTTTTCGATAGCATCTACAACTACTTTTGAATCCGAGCGGATTGAAATAATTGAGAATTGGTGATCGCGACAAATATCTAGCCCTCTAATACACGCATGAAATTCTGCTTGATGATTGGACATCTCACTTAAAGGAAACGCATGTCGTATAAGGTTTCCGTTCCCTTTAATAAATACTCCAGCACCTGATGGACCAGGATCACCAGCACTTGCACCATCAATATAAACTTCAATCAAATGGTGGTCTCCTTCCTCACGTTTGTTCCATCAATCGTAAAGTTTACTACCAAAAACGTGTTTTTCTAAATTAGATAATCTACGAAGAATATCATAATTCGTGTTACCTGTTGACGGTTGAGCTGGTTGTTTGCGTGTTTGTTCATTTAAAGTTGTTGTTTCTTTCTTTAATCGTTCTGTCTCTTTTTCCAACCAATCGATCCTATTTTCGAATGCTTCATAATCTTTAATAATATCATCAAGAAATTGATCTACTTCATCTTGGTTGTACCCACGCATGCTCGTTTTAAAATCTTTTTCATAAATCTCATTTTTAGAAAGTTTAGAGACTTGTTTTTTATCCATTATTGTTCACCTCATATGTACATTTCATTTAGTCTTATTTTTTCAGACAACTGTGCTCTTGTCAATTCCAGCTTTCGTCTTCCAGTAGTTCTCGTATCATATCTTCAATGTCATCAGGAGTTAAATAGAAGATTGGGTAGGTCTTTTGGCTTTGTTTTTTTAGAGCAGATTCTAGAAAAAATTTAGGTGTCCCTTCTGTCTCTTCATCATATAATACGAGAGAAGCTTCACTTTTCTCCACAACGAATTGATTCTTTAATCTTAGTTGTGCAGGGCTTTCATACTTACGTTTCGTAATAAAATCTTTGTAATCACTTTGGTTCCAAACACTGAAATACAACTTTTTAACAGCTTCTTGAAATTTCTCTTCTTGTTCAAAAAATGGTGCTAAAGTTGCCACTTTTAAATCAGGGTACTGATCTTTTAAATTGATCGCAGCTTCTGCCGCCCATAATTCCACTCCTGGTTGACCACTTGTTATAATCCACTTAATGTCATATTCTTCTTTTAATTGAGCAATTTTTTTGGATAGAGCTTTTTTCAAATAAGGTAATTGCTCATGTTTTTCATTAAAGATTCCTATTTCATGTGGTTTATAGCCAGTTATTGCGAGTACATCATACATGAGATAACGGACTCCTCTCTTGCATACTTACATTTCATTGTAGAACAAAAATGCCGGAAAGGCTAAACAAACTTTGCTATCGACATATATTTACAAAAAAGAGCGAACCAGCATAGAACTGATTCGCTACTTCATTGGAATCATCCAAAGAATCCACGTCTACTAGAACAAGGCTTTTGATTTGGCTGAAAAGCCCCTGCTACTTGATTCGGATATGCTCCTCCTGGTCCAGGTTGAAAAGCGCCTGCTACTTGACCTGGCGCTCCTCCTGGTCCAGGTTGGAAAGCGCCTGCTACTTGGCCTGGCGCTCCTCCTGGTCCAGGTTGGAAAGCGCCTGCTACTTGGCCTGGTGCTCCTCCTGGTCCAGCTTGAAACTGTCGATTAGTTATACGATTTACAGTTGATTCCGTTTGTGGGAAACTATGATAAAAATCATAGCGATGATTCACCACATTTGTCGTGTGTCTTGGATGAACAACGGGAACAACGTAATTACAATCAGTTTCCCGAACAGCTTGCTGAGTCGGGCAGACTTGAGTTTGTAAAACTTGTGGTTTATTACAAGGGCGAGGGCGGTGACAATTAAACATATGATATCCTCCTTTTTTAGATAGGTTCAATATCAACGTATGTTATCACCAAGAAACATGTACTAGTGTAATGACCTAATTTCACTGAAAAAGAACAAATGTACTGCCAATAACGATAAAAAATAAACAAAGAAATACTTTTACCATGTCTTCTCTCCCTCACACAAATTAATCAATTAAAATAATCTTACAGAAATAAATATAATGAATGTAGAGGAAAAGATCAATCATTTTTTCACTATACGACATGTTTTTACAAAAACTACATAGAATCACGAACTGCTATTCGGTAAAAATGAAAATATCAGCGAAAAAGCTGATATTATGCGCTTCCCCGGGAAATAGGCACATAAATTATCTAGAATATTCCGCTAAGTCTTTTGCATTTTTCACCTGGAAAAATTGATTCAATGTAAAAATATTTCGTTTTATCAACTCATCAATAAGATATTTAAGCACTTCAGAAGTCATGAATGCATCATTTAATGCATGGTGCCTTTCTTTCTCCTCAATATCAAAGCGGTTGACTAATTCATCAAGACTATTTTTGCTGTTTGGAAATATTAATTGTGCCATTTCGTACGTATCAATTACGACAGGCTCAAAACTAGGTAGCTCCCACCTTAGCGCCATTTTTTTAAGAAACGTCACATCAAAACTTGCAGGATGAGCAGCTATTACTGTCCCTTTTGCAAATTCATAAAATTGTAAAAAGCCAGTTGGAAACGACTTTCCTGAATTAATTGTTGCAAGTGTTAATCCTGTAAGGTCTCTTACTTCAAAAGATGGTTGTTTAACAGGACAAATAATTTCATAGAAGCTCTCAGGAAATTGAATGTGGTGGATGTTGATTTTCATCGCTCCGATTGAGAGCACTTCATCACCGATTTTAGGAAACAAACCTGTCGTTTCAAGATCAAACACAGTAAAGTTAACTTCAGTCATCGGCAAATTGAAGATATCAATAGTTGGTTCTCTAATTATTTCTTTAGATAACTCTTTAGTTATCAATTCATATTGACCGTGATTTTGCTTCAGCCAAGTTTTTTTATGTGCTAGGAATCGTGGCAGATGATAGAAAAAGTAGATAATAATTTGCATGACAGAAACTTTCATCATTAAAGTCCTCGATTCTTGGCGAAACTCATTTCACTCATTTGTTGAAGTCGCTTAGCGATAAAAAGTGATTCTTTAAGTTGCTTTCTTTCATCTTTACTTAGTGTAAGAGGGGCAATTGTATTTGAGAGAGGTTCACCACTGCGTATTTGTGAGATATTTGCTTGAATTCTAAAATAGTGTAAAAAATCCATCGCAAGTTTTGCATTTTTTACATCCCTCGGATGAAATAATTCCAATTTCTCTAGCTGATCTAATCGAGCAAACGTACTTACTTCTTCGATTCCGTAACGAATTGCATAAATTCTCACACCATTCACTACCTGCATCAATGCTGCCTTTTTAACATCTATGAGTTTATGTTTCCCTTTCAAAGAAATTCTTCCTAACGGATTAATAGGGACGCGAAACCGGATCGTATCTTTCATTAACATCGCATGTAGGGTTTTCCCTCGTTGAATAGGTTTTGTTACTGAATCTCGCAGTTTTTCTGCTAAGGTAAAGTCACCATAAACTGGACGATAATCAATAAATATCGTGAAATTACGCGTCTCCTGACTATCGGCTTTCTTAATCCATCTCTGGATCTCCTCTTTCCATTCATCAATCTCTCGGCACCATTTACGTTCTCTTGCCATAATTCCACCTGTACATTCAGGAAAACCACATTCGACTAGCGCTCCATTAACTTTAGCAGCAAAGCGATGAAAAAAATCTTCCACAGCTGTTTTATTAGGAAGATGTTGATAATTATCTAAAATCAAACCATTATCTTGATCCGTACTAAACGCTTGCTCTCGCCTTCCTTGACTACCCATCACCACAAAACAATAATTGACGGGAGGTTTCCCATACCCTTCGTTCTCCATCTCTTTCAATGAAAGTTTAATTACTTTACGATGAATTTGATCGTTATAATTGGAAATAAACTCACACACTTCCGATGGATGAGTCCTTTCCTGTAATAAAGCTTCTGTAAACAAGAGAAAGTCCGAGTTGTTCCGCGGAGATATATCGCTAATCTGCGATACTTTCTTCGCGTGTTGTAACTGATGAGAGAGAGTTAAATATTTTGAATCTTGTAATTGCAAAAAAGATTCAGCCATTAATGTCCCTACGACTTTTTCACCGTTCATCACTGGGACCAAATCAATATAATCACCTTTAAAAAAAGTCAGTACATCATAACTAAACGCATTCTCTTGAATCGTCTGCGGCTCCGTGTCCATCCATATATGGACTGGCTCCTTCTCTCCACCTTGAAGCAATGCGCGAATAATTTGGTGGTGTGTTATGACTCCTCGAAGTTCTTTATCCGGATTTGTTACAACTAAGCCTGCTGTGTTCCATTCAGTAACGAGCCTTGCTGCCTCTTTTACCGTTTGATGATCATGAATCAATCTTGCACGCTCCATGATCGTATGAACACGCGTTCTAAATAAGCCAATATTCTCGCGATCAGTCACATGTCGTTCTTTTTTAATTTCATCATATAGTGACTTCATCCTTTCGCCAATGCTGGATAAAATCACTTCTGAAAAAGCTTCGTTTTCTGTTATGATTTTAAGAAGCGTATTTTTACGAAATTTGACCGTTTCACAATGTTCCAAAGCCTGAACAGAAAAATTCATTTGTCCACCTGCGAGCAAGATCATTAATCCAATCAAATCACCAGGATAATAAAAACGAACGGAAAATTGTTGGCCATTCTCAAGATGAAGTACATTTTTTGCAAGCCCTTTTAAAAGAAAAAATACTTCTACTTCTTCATCATCTTCATGAAAAACAAATTCATTTTGTTCAAATGTTTCGCGGTTCGAATCTTGAATCATTGTTTGAAACTGTTTATCACTTAAAAGTTCGAAAGGGAAAGACTTTCTGATCACCGATTGATACGATGCGTTTTCAGCCATGTTTTTCTCCCTTCTCCAATCGTTTTTGTCTCTTTTTATTCAACCGATTTAAACGATTGTTTAAATCGGTTAATTGTTTTGCGGATTTACCTTGAATTATTCTGTTTGTTTTCTTTAATTGATGATACCCTTCTTGTGCATAGTAGATAGCTTTATCAATATTTTTTTCAACGTGTTCGGCTAATTTCGATAATTCAATCCATGCGTCTAATGGTGGAAATGTCCCTTGGTTAAGAGATATTTCTAATAAACGAATGGCTTCGTGATTTTTCCGCAACTTTTTATTTAATAGCCCGAGTCGATAGTAGCCTTGAGAAAATGGTTTTGTTGATCTTTCTATCGCATATTGAAAGTGATACTCAGCCATTTCATACATCGTTAACTTTTCAAACCAATCAGCAATATAGTAATGCTCCATGGCCGTCGTCGTAACTTCATTCGAGAAAAACAGTTTCATGGTGATCTCTTGATATAAATACGCCAAAGACCGAACATCTTGATCGTTATGTTCTATCACTCCTATCAAATGGTTTGGATCGTTATCATGCAAATAATCAAAGTACAAAAGAGGAGCTAAACTACCTGGTGTATCGTTTGTTCTTGCTATATTCAGCTTATGTTCCTCAACGACTGACAATCGACAAGAAGGCAATTCATGCTTCCATAATCGACGTGCACTATGAAGCAAATCAATATGACCGAATTCAGGTAGTTTCGGTAACTCCTTACGAATGAAAGCATGTCGCGACTTGACCTGCGGCCAGTCGAAAGATTTTCCATTATACGTAACTAAGTAGTCATCTTCAGCAAAGTCCTCTAAAAAACCTGATAGAAAGGCAGCCTCATTTGATGGACTTTCTAATAAATGTTGCGTGACTTCAATCCCCTCATCTTTCAAACGTGCATATCCTATCAAGAAAATAACATTGCCGGCGCCAGTTGAAAGTCCAGTCGTCTCTGTGTCAAAAAACAGGAGCCGATCTAATTTCTTACCATGGAAAGACAACGGATGCGTTCTTACATTGTCACCAAAGAACGCTTTTAACTTATTCATCGATATGAGCAATTTCTGATCTCGCTCTTGATCATATGTATATAAAATTCTCTTTCGATAAGAACGCTCTCCGTCAAAATAAAACGGGACAAATCCCATATCTGATAGAATACTTTCGGGCGATTGTTTTTGCTTTGTTGCTTTTTCTTCATTTTGATTTTCTTTCAAAGGAATGTTAGGATTTTCGTCAACTTGCAAGTGTTTTTTCATACGAAGAAGCTTCGATTTTATACCCATTCTGATCACCAACCTACAATTAACTCATGGTCTATCTATTTTATCATACACTTGCCGTTTTCTAAGTTTCTTGTTTGTTATTCATAAGTGGCAGCTTGACTCAATAACTTTAGGACCCATTTCTTCACCTGTGAATCAGAACTTGTCCCAGCAATGCCGACACAGGAAGGACACCCACCTTCACAAGAACAGTTCCAAACAAAGTCAAGACACTCACGAATAATCGCATCGATTTGACTATATACACTCTCACTAAGTCCAATTCCACCTGGGTAACGATCATATAAAAATACAGTCGGTTGCTGTGAATGAATCGCTTTTACTTCAGGAACGGCATGAAGATCATGTCGGTCGCACATGACATGAACGCAAGAAACATGTTGGAGTACGTGAGCCATCCCCATTAGCACTTGTTCAACCACATCTTCTCCCTCGCTCTCAAATGTTTTCTCAGAAAACATCCACGCAAGACCATTTGAATGAAGTTCTTGCTCAGGAAGATGGATCTTCCCTGACCCGATATTCTCAAACGTTTCAAGCTTGATTTTTTTAAAAATCGTTGCCATAGCCGTTACCATCACGTCACCATACTCCACCGAATGTTCACCAATCGGCTTCTGTTTATCAATATCAAGGACTTTTAGCTTTACAGCAACGTTTGCGTCGGTAAAATATTCTACATCAACTTCACGAACAAAGGCTTTCTTTTCATCCCAATCCAAATACTCGACTTGGTACTGGGTTCCCTGATGAAGGTAAATTGCCTCATCGTGCAGCAATGTCATCGCACTAAATGTATCCATTTCACCAATTACGCGATGTTTTTGTCTTGTCGATTGATCAATAATTACGACATTCTCCTGCGCGGCTGATCGAAGACTAATATTGTGAGCAGGAAAGGCATCGTTCATCCAAAACCATTGATTATTATTCTCGTGAAGCACACGTTCCTCTGTTAAATATTCAAGAATTTCTTCCACCTCCACCCCATCGAACAGATCACCTCGATTAAATGGAAGTTCATAAGCAGCACATTTCAAGTGATCAACAAGAATAATCAAATTATCTTTGTTAATCCTTGCTGTTTCAGGAGAGCCTTCAAAGAAAAACTCTGGATTTTGAAATAAGTATTGATCCAACGGGCTAGAATTGGCAACCATAATTACAATAGATTCATCTTGTCTTCGTCCAGCACGGCCTGCTTGCTGCCAGCTTGAAGCAATTGAGCCTGGATAACCATTCATCACACAAACTTGAAGTTGTCCAATATCAACTCCTAATTCGAGTGCATTTGTACTAACGACTCCAATCGTTTCGCCACTTCTTAGGCTCCGTTCAATTTCTCTACGCTGTTTAGGTAAGTATCCACCTCGATAACCACGAATCGACTGCCGATTCATATCATCCTTAACGAACTCTTGTAAATGACTAAGAATTATTTCAACACGAACGCGACTTCGAGCAAATACAATCGTTTGAATTTTTTCCTTTAAAAATCGAGTTGCTATTTCGTTAACAACTTTTGTTCCATTTTTACGAATGTTCAATTGTTTATGGACAATAGGTGGATTATAAAACACAAAATGCTTTTTGCCTTTAGGCGCTCCATTGTTATTTATTAGCCTAACCGGTTCCCCGATCAATTCAGAAGAAAGTTCTTTCGGATTCGCAATCGTTGCTGATGTACATATAAATGTTGGCTTACTTCCATAATAGGCGCAAATTCGTTTCAAACGACGAATTACATTCGCCACATGAGAGCCAAATACACCGCGGTACGTGTGTAATTCATCTATGACGACGGTCTCCAAATTCTCAAATAATGAAATCCATTTTGTATGATGAGGTAAGATAGCAGCGTGTAGCATATCAGGATTTGTAATCACGACATGACCCGCTTTTCTAACGACCTGTCTTATGTTTGCTGGTGTATCCCCGTCATACGTGTAACTATTAATATTCACTTCCATCTCATTAATAAATTCATTTAGTTCTGCTTTCTGATCTTGAGCCAAAGCTTTGGTAGGAAAAATATAAAGAGCTCTACCTGATGGTTTATTCATATGTCTTTGCAATACAGGTAAGTTATAACACAACGTCTTTCCTGATGCAGTCGGCGTAACTGCTACGACATTCTCTCCACGCATCACAGCGTCGTATGAACTCTTTTGATGTGTATATAATTGGTTCATTGAGCGTTTTTTCAAGGCTTGTTTGATATTGTTATCAATGTCAGAAGGTATTTCAACCGTTTTGGCTGCTTGTTCAGGAATTTCCTTCCAATATGTCACCTGATGATCTTTCCGTAATTCCGCGATCAGTTCAACTAATGATTTATTTCCAAACATAGTCTTCCCTCCTACTTCTCTCCATTATAACGAATATACGTTCGATAATCTAGCGTAATAGAAGGAAACATCTATTGTGAACAGTAAAATAACACCTAGCTTTTTAAAGCGGGTGTTATTTTAAAGTTTCGTTATCGTTGATAAGGAATATTTAATAATTCTGGAACGGTAACAAATTCATACCCCTGGTCTTGTAAATTTGGGATAATCTGTCGAAGCGATTCAATTGTTTCCGACTGATCTCCCTCCGCATCTGTTCCATCATGCATTAAAATAATCGCACCTGGATGAATCTCACCTACTACGTTTTCCGTTATTTGTTCAGGTGATAATTCTTGCCAATCTTGCGAATCTACAGACCAACCAATGACTGAATAATCCAAGATAGCTAACTCATCAACCAATTCTTCATATAAAAAACCATAAGGTGGACGAAATAACGTCGTTTTGTAATTAATTAGAGGTTCAAGCACCTCTTCGGTACGGGAGACTTCATTTACAAGAATATCTACTTCACCTTCAGCAGCAAGATCAGGATGCCAAAAGGTATGATTTCCTACAACATGACCATCATTGACTATTCGCGTCGTCAAATCTGGATACGCTTCTGCCCTTGAACCTAGCAAAAAGAAAGTTGCTGGTACTTCATATTCTCTTAACACGTCTAAGACTTCTGGTGTAAACCGTGGATCAGGGCCATCATCAAATGTTAATGCTATTTTATTTGCTGTAGTAGGACCTCGTAAAAAAATTGTGTCTGGATAAAGTTGCTGCAACGTCGTCATAGGTACTGGCTCGAGAATGCGATGGGATCGCTCAGGGCCACCAGTTAACTCCGGTGGATCTTCCTCTTCCCCTTTCTCCTCAGGTTTATCCTTGTTCCACCACCCATCCTGTACGTCATCAACACTCCAATTATTTGCGTGTACCTCATTTATCGCTATAATATTCATACTCCCCAACATAACTGCGACACTGGATATTATCAGAAATATGATACGTTTCATTACACCATCTCCTAATACTTGTTTATAACCTAGTTTTTAGAAAGATGGATGAAATATACATTGAAAAAGAAAATTTTCAATTTCAGAATAAGATCTATCGACTATATTATTGTTTGATTTTTAAGTAGTCAATGGAGGTTATCCTCATCATAATTATAAACATATCAATTATTTCTCCTGCATTTTAAAAAATATATTTGTAATCAGTTTTGAAAAAGGGAATATGACCAAGTAAGTGAGAAACAAATGGAAGTAATTTGTACCTTGATGAAATTCAAAAAAATGATGCATTGTTAAAATCGGTTTAAATATAAACGATAAAATGAACGTCAAACCAAATGTATACACATAATAATTTTTGTTATTATTCAATGTCCATTGATAAACCAACATAAATAATACAGGAATTAACGCGGTTTCTAATGGAATATTTCCAGAAAAAAAAGGAACAAGCTCAAAAGGGTATCCCCAATAACCTTGGCCAGCACCCCAAGTGTCAAAATATCCAAACCAAACATGAATATTAAAACCATAAAAACCTAATAACAACATGTTTCTTCTATCAATTACAAAGTACAAAAAAACTAATGGTGCTATAAAAAAGAATAATAATATCAACCAAAATTCCCATGTTTCATAATTAGAATATAAGTGCCAATAATCTATTTCTAATTGAGATAATTGTTGTTTTAAAGTATGTATTTCTTCATATAATTCAACTTGGTCTTTTTCCAATACTTTTTTCAAAACTTTCACCCCTTGTGAATATGTCAGTTTTATAATTCACAATAGACTTAAACATTATGTAATAAGTTGGAATAAAGTAAAAGTAGCACAAGTATATAAGCTCTTCAGAACAAAGTTGATATGCAAGGTCGTTCATAAAATGTAACAATAAGCCCAATCTCATCTTCCTGTATTTGAATACATCTATTAATAAGTGGAGGAATCCACAATATATGTTAGAAAGGAGGCAAATCACATGTATGGAACCTCTGGATTTGCGTTAATTGTTGTGTTATTTATCCTCTTAGTGATTATAGGTGCATCTTATACTTCTCCAAAATGTTGTTAATTTAGGTCTACTGAACAATTAAAACCTTTGTAGGAAGCAATAGATCCGGTATTAGTTAGAAGTGTTGCTTTTCTGTCATTGATTTTTTCAGAGGAGTCTTAGTAACAAATGATTCAGATGGATAAAATAAGACGCTGAGATTTTTTCTCAACGTCTTTTTTATACTTTAAGAATGTTTAACTTCGCTATAAGATAAAATAAGTCTTTTTCATGAAGGGCTTGAGACAAGACAATTTTTCTAATCTTGTATTAAGCTATACATTATTCAGATAATAACTTAATTAAACGAGCAATTGTAGGCATTCAGCAAGGTATTTTTTATTTTGTTTCGTTTGTACATAAGTAGACTCTTCAATTTGCTTGAAATGGTGTGCACCTTCATCCGTTAACCGATAATAGCGTTTGTTTCGACGAATGTCATTGTTCCATTTTCCAACAAGAAGTTCGCCTTCTTCCATTTCATGTGCAATTTCATACAGGTATCCAATTGAAGGGGACCAACCAAGTTGCTCGTTAAGAATTTCAGACACCTCTGCCATAAAAAGGCTTGGTTGAACTTGTAATTGCTTTATTGTATAGTAACGTATCACATCCTTCGCCGAAAATAACCGACTGAAGAAAGACCGATAATCAGCATGAAGAAGTGAAGCCTTTTCTGGATGAAGTTGTTGGTTTTTTAATACAGATTCCAACCGATCAACGACTGTCTTGATTGCTTCCATAGATGGATAAAAAGTCTTATGATACGTTTTAAAAACATCCATTCCTTTCTCTGTTATTCGATAGTAGATTAATTTATCCGTTCTGTCCGATATCTTAATAAGTTCATCGCCCTGTGCTTTTGCCACAGTTGAATAAAAATACCGTCGGTTGATCGACCGGTGTGTCAGTAAATCATTCGCTTTATTTAAGATAGCCGCTGGGTAATCTGTATTTCTTTTATTTAATACTTTCAGAATGACAATTGTATAAATATCACCTTGTGATAAAGCTTTCATGGACACCGCCCCTTCCCAGATAAATAGTATTTCATTTTATTATATCAAGAATAGGAAAACCACGATGATAGTTTTACTTAGCTTTCCGTTTTGATTGAATTAGATTTTTTCTAAATACTATAATTTATACTAGTACGTGCTCATAATAAATGGTACTGTATGAACAATGTGCGAGGGATAGTAAATACTTTGTGCTCTAGCGATATATATTCTAAAACACTTATACTCACCTTTCCAGTTTGTTGGCCTTTTCTCAATCTGATCCTAATTATAATAAAAGAGACAAGGAATCCCCTGTCTCTTTTTAAGAATATTAATTATGAAAATTTGTTCCATCAGTTGTTGCCTCGATGACACCAGCTCTGATCACAAAGTCACCGAAATGTTCTTTTTCTTCTCTTTCCTTTGCATATCGCGATAAAAGAACCTTAAGTTCACTAAGGATTTCTTCTTCACCAATCGTTTCCTTATACATTTTATTCAGTCGACTCCCATCAAATGCAGCACCAAGGTACATGTTATATTTCCCTGGGGATTTACCAATGAAGGCAATTTCACCAAGTGATGGCCGCGCACAGCTGTTTGGACAGCCAGTCATACGAATCGTAATTTCTTCATTTCTTAATCCATTTTCATCGATAATATCATCGATTTTGCCAATTAACTCTGGCAAATACCGCTCTGCTTCAGCCATCGCTAGACCACAGGTCGGTAATGCTACACAAGCCATTGAACTGCGACGGAGCGCTGAATAGTGCTGTCCATCTGTTAGTCCATACTGTTCAATGAGCTCATTAATCTTTTTCTTCTTTTGGCTAGAAACATTTGCAATGATGATATTCTGATTGGCAGTTAAGCGAAAATCACCTTTATGAATGCGAGCAATTTCTCGCAGTCCCGTCATTAGTTTGTAGTCTTCTCTATCAGCAATACGACCAGTTTCTACAAAGAGGGTATAGTGCCATCTACCTTTGACGCCCTTTTCCCATCCATAACGATCACCATTATCGTCAAAATGAAACGGTTTTGCTTTTTCTAAACTCCAACCAAGTCGATTCTCAATTTCTTCGACGACATTCTCAATACCAAGCCGGTCAACTGTATATTTGAATCGTGCATATTTACGAACAGAACGGTTACCGTAATCACGTTGAATTGTAATAATTTTCTCTGCTAAGTCAACGATTTGCTCTGGTTTGCAAAAGCCAATTACTTTCCCGACTTGAGGATACGTCTTTTCGTCACCGTGTGTCATACCTAAGCCGCCACCAATAGTGACATTAAATCCGATTAGTTGCCCCTCTTCTACAACCGCAATAAACCCAAGGTCTTGAGAAAAGATGTCAATATCGTTCGAAGGAGGAACAGCAATACCAATTTTAAATTTACGCGGTAAGTAAACCGGACCATACATCGGTTCACTTTCTTCTACTTCTGGGGATCCAGCTACTTTTTCTTCGTCTAACCAGATCTCGTAATAAGCCCTAGTATTAGGCAATAAATCATCACTTAGCTTCTTCGACCATTCATATACTTCCCCATGAACATCCGATTGATAAGGATTCGGGTTACACATTACGTTACGATTAACGTCTCCACAGGCTGCGATCGTATCCAAAAGAGCATGATTGATCTCTTCAATTGTATTTTTCATGTTCCACTTCAGAATTCCATGCATTTGAAAAGTCTGACGTGTAGTCAATTTCAATGTTCCATTACCATTCTTGTGTGCCAACTCATCCATGACGAGCCATTGCTGAGGTGTACAAACACCACCCGGCATTCTCACGCGAAGCATGAATTGATATGCTGGCTCAAGCTTTTGTTTTTGTCGTTCAATTCTGAGATCACGATCGTCCTGTAAATAGCTACCGTGGTGCTTCATTAAACGGTTATCGTCGTCAGAAATTCCTGCACTAATTGGTTCTAACATAGACTCTTTTAATGTACCACGTAATAAATTACTTTCTTCTTTTATACGCTCCACGTCACTCGGAGTACCTTCTGGTGCTTTTAACTTCTGATTTGCCATTTAAAATGAACTCCTTTCAATCCCTGATCAATATACATCTCGCTGATACCGTTTTTGTTTTTGCATGTCAGCTAGATATGCTTCTGCTTCTTCGCGGTTTTTGTTACCCTCTTTTTCAATGATCTCAATCAAGGCGTTCTGTACGTCGTGAGCCATGTTATTCTTGTCGCCACACACATAGAGGAATGCTCCTTGTTCTAACCACTCAAATAGTTCCTTGCTGTGTTCTGTAATTCGATGTTGAACATAAACTTTTTTGTCTGTATCACGTGAGAAGGCGACATCCATTTTTGATAGTACACCATCTTTTAACCATTTTTGCCACTCTATCTGGTAAAGAAAATCGGTCATGAAATATTGTTCGCCAAAAAATAACCATGATTTTCCTTCAGCACCAGTTTCTTCACGTTCTTGCATAAACGAGCGGAACGGAGCAATACCTGTCCCTGGTCCAACCATGATGACCGGTGTCTCGGAATTCTCAGGTAATTTGAAGTTTTTATTGTGTTGAATATAAACCGGAAGCGTATCTCCTGGTTCTAAACGTTCTGAACAAAGAATGGAACAGACGCCGTTTCGTTTTCGTCCGTTAGTTTCAAACCGCACCGCGCCAATAGTCAAGTGCACTTCATCTGGATTTGCAGATAAACTACTTGATATCGAATAAAGCCGCGCAGGCATTTTTCTTAATATCGAAAGGAACTGATGTACCGTAACGTCCCATGGTCCAAAATCTTGCACCAAATCTAATAAATCACGGCCGAAAATATATTCTTTTATTTTTTCTTTTTCAGCTGATAAAAGCTCTTTTAAATCTTTATTCTCGGTTAGTTCAGCTACCTTTTTAAGGAGAGGCTTAGACAGAATCGTTATTTCAAAATGAGAAATAAGTGCATCTCTTAAAGGGAGCGTCTCTCCTGTTTTGTTCACTTCTACTTGTTCCTCTGGATTCCATTTCATTTCTGATAGGAGCATGTCCACAAGCACCGGATCGTTTTCAGGATAAATACCAAGACTATCTCCTGGTTCATATACTAATCCAGATCCTTCTAATGAAAGCTCAAGATGCCTCGTTTCTTTATTCGACCCTCGACCATTCAAATTAATGTTTTCTAACACTTCTGCCTGGAAAGGATTCGTTCTTGAATAGACGGCTTCACTTGTCTCTGGAAAAGCTTCTGGAGCAGGAGCACTACTTCCTTCTTGAACTTCACTCAGGCCATCGATGACACCTTTCAACCAAACGTCAGCAGGTTCTTCGAAGTCGAGATCGCAGTCTACTCGTGGATATACGCGAGTGCCTCCGAGCTCTTCTAAGCGCTGATCAAAATCCAACCCTGTTTTACAGAAAAATTCATAGGAAGTATCGCCTAACGCAAGGACAGAAAAGCGAACGTCACTTAATTTCGGAGCGCGTTTCCCATGCAGGAATTCATGGAATGTTATCGCATTATCCGGTGGATCTCCTTCTCCATGCGTACTAACGACAATAAGAAGATTAGATACCTTCTTCAAACGATTAGGTTTAAAATCACTCATCGACGAAACAGTGACTTCAAAGCCACGCTCTTTTAATGTTTTACCGGCATCTTCAGACAATTTCTGAGCATTACCTGTTTGTGATCCATAAAGGATCGTGATATCTTTTGAAATAGGCTCACTAGAAACTGGCTCAATGGAACTTTCTACCGGAGTTGATTGTAATTGCTCTTCTACGTGAGAAGAGGAGATGGCAGTCTGAGAAGCGGATAAATAGCCGCTAAGCCATATCTTTTGTGATTCTGTTAACGTAGGCAGAAGACGATTCAAAGATTCTGCCTGTTCTTGATTAAACGGACTGTTCGTTACTTGAAATTGCAAACTACATTCACCTCACAAAGAATATAAACTAAACTTTCAATTATCTTATCATACTACAAGAATACTCACGTTAATGAAATCACCTTTATTTTTCCGACAAAAAGCGATTAATTCTATTATATCTTGATTATTCCTATAAATTCAATCGGTTTTAAAAATATTATTCATTTTTCCTTTATTTTCAGTGTTTTTTATTGATTCTAATGAATATAAGTGAGGATTTTTATATTAATTTCAATATGTACGTAACGATCCAAATATATTTATCATTACCCGAGCTTCTTTCCTGTTAAATATTTTTAAAGAGGCGATATCGGTCTACTTTACGGTTGATCACACTCCATTGTATAGTAAGAGATAGAAAGCGAGGCTCGGCAACATGACAAAACTATTATACCTTATTATCATTGTAGCTTTTCTAGATACATTCATTCAATTACCAATTATTACTCCCTATGCTCAAGAATTAGGTGCCTCGCATATGCTAACAGGTAGTATTATTGCTATCTATTCTTTATCAAACATGATCGGGAATGTGTTTGCCGGTCATTGGATTGATCAGTTTGGCCGCAAGAAAATATTATTAATTGGTATGCTCGCCGTTTCAATAATCTTGCTGTTTTATCCACTTACTCAAACTGGATTACAGTTGTTTTTTGTTCGACTTCTTCATGGACTAGCTGGTGGAGCCTTGATCCCTGCTGCTTTCGCTTATATTGGCGATCATACCGGTAAGAAAAACAGAGGAAAGACGATGGCTTATACTGGTGCGTGCATTGGTACAGCGGCAATCGTTGGTCCCGCAATCGGTGGTGTAATCGCAGCCAGGTCATCTATCGATTATGTCTTTATTCTCGTTGCAATCTTATTTATGATAACTTCTGTGTTAATAATTAATTATGTAAAAGAATCTTACGTAAAGCCAGACCGCGGACAAGTATCAATGTCGCACTTTATCCCTTTACTTAAAGAACCATTACTTATTCAAGCAAGTTTAGCTGCGTTTGCTTTAATGGTCAGTAACGGAACACTTGCCTTTGCGCTTCCATTAAAAGTTGAATTTCTTGGCTTGAGTTCATCCGTGACAGGCATATTACTTAGTACGTTTGGAATTGTCGCGCTGATCGTCTTTTTAACACCAATCAACAAAATATACGACCGGTTCCAACCGCTATTTTTAATTTTAACTGGTATTTCGCTTATTGGAATATCACTTCTATTACTTAGCTTTTTTAATTCAATTTTAATTATTTCAACGGCAATGATTGTATACGGACTTGGGTTTTCTTTCGTATTTCCATCAATGAATCGAATGGTCTCTGATGTATCTTCGCAAGTTGATCGCGGTAAAGCATATGGAATTTTTTATGCGTCGTTTTCTTTAGGAGTAGTATCAGGATCATTTATCTCAGGTACTGTTGCAGAAATATTTGGGCTTCCCTTCCTCTTGAGTGCAGCCATCATGATTACTTTAGCAATTGTGTTATTTTTCACAGCACAAAAACATCAGACTTTGCTCAAAAAAGACGTGATCCGCTCATAAACTAGCGCTCTCGTATCTTCCTGCTCATTTAATAATTGATGTCGGCCCGATGGAAAAAAAGCCACTTGCAGATCACTGCATTTCTGTTTAAAGAACGTAACATTTTTTTGATAATCAACCGTTGTGTCCTTCCCACCTTGAATAAAATAGACTGGTATTCGCAAGATCGAACAATATACAATATGCTTTTGCCAGTCTTCCATCGCTGTAATCCAGTCCGCTTTTAACCACTTCACTTGCAATGGATCTTTTTTTATAAACTGCCGATATAGTTTGTCTTGAGAATTTTTTCTGAAGCGTCTCTTTTGCTTAGGAATTACTTTTCCCACGATTCTAGACGCACCTCTCACTAAATTCCACCGATACGGGTAATAAAGTGGCGCAACTAAAATTAAACTATCAAGTTCAACTTTTTTTTCAGAAGCGGCATGAAATAAGATAGATCCTCCCGTACTATGGCCTAACCCAATCAATTTAGACGGTGTTAACGCTTGATTAATAAATTGATAAGCTTTTTGAATTGCTTCAACGTATTGATCAAAGGTAGCAATTGTCCCTTTCTCTCCTTGTGAAAACCCATGACCTGGTAAATCGATTGTAACAACTTCATAACCACTAGTTAATAACTCATTTACAGTTTGGCTCATGCCACCCGTATGATCTAAATATCCGTGGACAAACAAAATCCTCCCGACCCGCTTTTCTTTCCTTTTTAAAAAAGCTTGCATAAAAATGTTCCGACCGTGTGACTTAATCGTCCCACACCTGTACTCATCGAAGGAAGTTGTATCAAATTTATAAAACGATAAATATTCTTGTAAATATGGATCACTCTCATGTGGGTTTACTATATTCAATTGGAACGTTGCATCATGCATTTTGCTCAACCAATTTAAATTGTTTTCCATCTATTTTAACCTCCATCCACCATCTGACTCTTATTTTAACCTAACCAAACAAGTAAATTAAATATTTTCAATCGAAAAAGAAACAGCGCTACCCGCTGTTTCTTATCTTTCCGATATTTACTTTGCTATTGCGTCAACTAGTGCTTTTCCATAGGCCGGTAAATCTGGTGGTCTACGGCTCGAAACAAGTGGTCCATCAACGACAACTTCTTCATTGTGCCACTCGGCACCTGCATTCGTCATGTCATCCTTAATTCCTGGTGTACTCGTAACATTTTTCCCCTTTAATATATCAGCCGAAATTAACACCCAACCAGCATGGCAAATCTGTCCAATGACACGTTTTTCTTCGTGCATAAACCTAACCATATCAAGAACCTCTTGGTAACGTCTCAGTTTATCAGGAGCCCATCCACCTGGTACGAGAATTGCATCATATTCTTCAATATTAATTTGCTCAAATGAATAATCAGTAGTTACGGGAACGCCATATTTCCCTTTATAGATAGCGTCTGCCTCTTTACCTGCAATATGACAAATCGCCCCTTCTTCTTGCAAACGATAATGAGGATACAATAACTCTGAGTCTTCAAAGTCATGTTCCACAACAGTCAATACTTTTTTATTTTTTAGCTTCATCTACTATCCCTTCTTTCTATATGCTTTTCCTTGCTACTGTACCCTAAATTCTTTTGATTCAATCTCTTATTTTTTAATAAGTGATTTTTTGCAAACGTTCTAAGATGATTCCCTCTGCCATATACTAGATTCAGGTTTCCAAGGAAACATTTGACGGGGAGGTTTTATAAAGATGAACAGTTTGACGAAACTGCAAAAAAACTTTATGGTCAGCTCTGCCGTTGCTACAACAGCACTGGTCCTATCTTCTAGCACAGAAGCCGACAGCCAATTGAATACAGATAGTCAGTCAGATAAACAATCAATGCAAATGTCCTCCGTAAACTTTAGCAAATCTGAGTTAAAACTATCGAAAGAAAAAGTTTTATCCAGTCACTTAAAACTCATAAAATCAGCAGAAATAGAAACAACGGAACTAGAAAATGCGATTAAAGAAATGACTCCCGCATGGTCCAAGGATACAAAACTTTCTAAAGGAGATCGCGGCTCTAAGGTTAAAACAGTTCAAGAATACTTACACGAGTCTGGTTATTATTTAGCAAAAATTGATGGTATTTTTGGTGTGAAGACAGAGGATGCCGTCAGTCACTATCAAGAGAAACATGGCTTAAATATTAACGGAACTGTTGGTGAAGAAACGATAACTGCCTTAATTGGCACAAAAATAACCGTTAAGAACGAATTAAATAAACTTATATCTTCACAAAAAACGTCACCGCCTGTTTATTATTCAGCCATACATTTATCAAATAATCTCAACCAACCGTTCATTAACGACCTATCCGATGCTCAAGTGCAAACGGTAGATTACCTCCAGTATGGAGATGAAGGTGAAGAAGTTGAAGCATTACAAAAGAAACTTAGTAAAGCAGGGTACTACCAGGGATCTAATGATGGTGTCTACGGAACCTATACACAACAAGCTGTTCGAACGCTTCAAAAACACCATTCATTACAAATAGACGGGTTAGTAGGAAAGGAAGTCCAGTCATTTTTACAAAACAATGATTTATCAAAACTCGCTAGAGAAAGAGAGCAGTTGATCGTTAAAGAATCCTCAACAACAGAGAGTAATCAAGAAAAAACGAAAGTAACAAGTGATTCATCATCACCAGATACAGCTGCACCATCGAATGAATCTACTACACATAAGTCTTCTGAGTCTACTGAAAAGGAAGCAGAACCAAAGAAAGAAACAGAAACAAAAATGGAGACCGTTTCTTCATCAAATTTGATCGATGTAGCGAAAGGAATGATCGGCACCCCTTATGTATGGGGGGGGACAACACCTTCCGGCTTTGACTGTAGTGGATTTCTCCAATATGTTTTTAACCAAAGGGGAGTAAACTTGCCTAGAACTGTTGCCGATATGTGGAATGCAACTACCCCTGTTTCTTCCCCATCGGTTGGTGATATCGTCTTTTATGAAACATACAAACCAGGACCATCTCATGCAGGAATTTATCTCGGTGGCGGCCAATTCATTCAAGCTGGTTCATCCAGTGGGGTCGCAATTACTAGTATGGATAACTCTTATTGGAGCCAACGATATTTAGGGGCTCGTAGCGTGTCTAATTAATGGATCTCTATGAAGAGGTGCTTGTTTGCATCTCTTTTTTGCTTCACTTTTTCCCATTCCATTCATCGTGAAATTCTACCAAATATAGTTTCAAAAAATCATGCCGATCTTTCGCCATTTTCAAACCAGTTTCTGTTTTCATTTGAGTTGTTAATGTCAAAAGTTTTTCATAAAAGTGGTTAATTGCTGTTGACTTGCCATGTCTGTAATCTTCCTTCGTCATCTCTTCTCTCGGCTTCTGATTAGGGATATGCATGGCATCCCCTTTGTTCCCCGCAAACATAAAGCACCTAGCAATTCCTATTGCACCCAATGCATCAAGTCGGTCAGCATCTTGAACAACTTTCCCTTCGATCTGTTCAGGGGGACGGTTAAATCCTCCTTTAAACGACACCGTATCAATTACCTCAATCACATGGAGCATTGTTTCTCTTGGTAGCTGTTGTTGTTCAAGCCATTTTATAACAAAGTCCTTCCCTACTTCTTCCGATTCATGAAATTTTTCATCTCCAGCATCATGAAGAAGTGCAGCTAATTCACAAATAAATCCATCCGCACCTTCTTGCCTCGCAATTTCCAATGCATTTCTTCTCACCCGATCTGTATGATGCCAATCATGACCAGTAGCATCATCAGCAAATAAACTTTTCACCCAAATTTCAGCATTCATTAGTACGTCATCCATCGATAACACCCCTTCTATTTATGTATTTAAATAATTTTTATTGAATATTTACACACATATACAAAACTGTTCCATTCTGTACTAATCAAATAATTCCCCTGTAGTATTTAATAATACTTTGTGAATCATATAACAAGTAAGGCTTTTACGGTTGCAAAAAAATGTGTGCTATTTTACAAATTCAAACGTTTTGTGAACGTGTGACTTATATCATATCTTTTTATACGATAATTTTCTATACTGTTCCCTAGGGAGTTAGTCAATTTCTTTGAAAGGGGAATATGTCATGTCTATTTTACCAAAAAAGAACGAGCTTGGTTTCTTTGAAATTCGCCTCGAGTCTATCGGAGGTCTTGGTGCTAACCTTGCGGGGAAAATGTTAGCAGAAGCCGGCGTTCTTGGCTTAGGATTAAACGGATCCAACTTTTCATCTTATGGATCTGAAAAAAAGGGGTCCCCAGTCAAATCATTTGTTCGATTTTGCGAAGCTGATGTTGATATTCGCGATCATTCACCGATCGAACAACCACATGTGATCGGTGTTTTTCATGAAGCACTTTATAAAATGGTTGACGTTGTAAGCGGATTAGATTCAGATGGGGTTGTTTTAGTTAATACGAAAAGTGACTTCGATGTGATCAAGGCCGATCTAAGTTTAGATTCTGGCACATTAGCTTCAGTCGATGCTTTAAAGATTGCAAATGAAGAAAAAACGAAAGTAAACACAGCGATGCTAGGCGCTCTCTATCGTATTCTTGATTTCCTAGATGCGGATCATATGAGAGATGTTATTCGCAAAACGTTCGAAAAAAAATACCCACACTTTGTCGAACCAAATATACGCACATTTAATCGTGGCTACGAAGAAGTTCAATTTAAAACATATGACGTGTCTGCAAATGCTAAGAGAAAAGAGTTTACAAGAGTTCAGCCACGTTTAGGATACGAAACGCAAGAAATAGGCGGAATCATTTCAGCTCAAGCAAATAGTATTCAAAAGGATTTAAGCGGGTCTCGCATCGGTTTCTTACCTGAATATAAAGCTGACAGCTGTATTCATTGTGCTGCCTGCGACACTGTTTGTCCGGATTATTGCTTCGTATGGGAACGAGAAGAAGATAAAAAAGGACGACCTCAAATGTTTCTAAAAGGGATTGACTACCAATATTGTAAAGGATGTTTAAAGTGCGTTGATTCCTGTCCAACAGATGCTTTAGCAGATATGGCCGAAGTGAAAGGCTATGCTGAAGCTAATCGCGTCAGTCACAAATTTCCACTTGTAGCAGGAGGGGTTAAATAATGGCAATGACAGAGGTAAACGTCCAAAAACAGACAAAGGCCGTACAAATAGAAACATTTGAATCAGGAAATGAAATGGCTGCTATGGCAGCAGCGCAAATTAATTATCATTTAATGGGATATTTCCCTATCACACCATCTACAGAAGTCGCCCAATATTTAGATATGATGAAATCTAAAGGCTTGCACGACATTGAATTAGTTGCAGCAGATGGCGAACACGGGTCTGCGGGTATTTGCTTTGGTGCAGCTACCACGGGTGCACGTGTTTTTAACGCGACAAGCGCCAATGGATTTCTCTATATGATCGAACAACTTCCTGTCCAGTCTGGTTTGCGTTTTCCAATGGTGATGAACTTAGTCACAAGAGCAGTAAGTGGACCGTTAGATATTCGCGGGGATCATTCTGATTTGTATTACGGATTGAACACCGGTTGGATTATTTTAACTGCTCGCACACCTCAAGCTGTTTACGATATGAACATCATGGCATTAAAACTTTCTGAACATAAAGACGTTCGCTTACCGGTTATCGTCGCTTATGACGGTTTCTATACATCTCATCAAAAACGTAAAGTACAACTATTTAAAGATCGGGAAACGGTACAAGGCTTTGTTGGTGAAACACCAAAAGGATACGCAACATCGATAGATAAAGAAAAACCAGTAACAATTGGCGCCCATATGAACGGCGACGACTTAATGAATAATCATTTCCAACAATCAGAAGCACTCTACAAGGCTTATGACGTATACAAAGAAATCGCTACAGAATATGAAGAGCTTTCTGGTCGCAAATACGATATTTTAGACCAATATGGAATGGAAGATGCTGAAGTTGCTGTTTTTCTACTGAATTCTGCTGCTGAATCCTCTAAAGACGTCGTTGATAGACTTCGAGCCAAAGGAATTAAGGCAGGAGTTGTTAGTCCTAACATCATCCGTCCATTTCCTGCCGAAGACCTTCGCCAAGCGTTTAAAAACGTGAAAGCTGTCTTAGTCGGTGAACGTGCCGATTCATTCGGAGCAAATGGTGCGAACTTAACACATGAATTAAAGTCTGCTCTCCAAGAAGATCCAGAAAATAGCACACTTGTTTTAAGCCGTGTATTCGGTATGGGTGGTAAGGACTTCTATGCTGATGATGCTGAAGCATTTTTTGACATGGCGATTGAAGCTGCAGACTCCGGTATCATCAAGAAGTCGTTTGACTATTACGGCATTCACCCCGGTGACCCAGAGAAAAAATTAGAACAAGTGATTGAACCGATGACCGGAGATACTTTTAAAACTGGTCTCATCAAAGTTACTGAAGATGAAGAAACGAACAAGCTAAAGGTGAGGATCCCTCCTCTTCGACAACTGACAGGAAAACCAAAGCGTTTTGCATCAGGTCATGGAGCTTGTCCAGGCTGTGGTATTTTCCCAGGATTAGAATTATTCTTCAAAGGGATCGAAGGAGACGCAGTCATCCTCCTTCATACAGGATGCGGTTATGTTGTAACGTCCGCTTATCCTTACAGTTCTCATAAACAACCATTTATTCATAACCTGTTCCAAAATGGACCGGCTACGTTGTCCGGAACGGTCGAAGCGTTCTTTGAAATGAAAAATCGTGGTGAGGTTGACATTGATGAAGACTTTACATTCGTGATGATTACCGGTGACGGTGGTATGGACATCGGGATGGGTTCTGCGATTGGTACAGCTTTAAGAAATCATAAAATGATCATTTTGGAGTATGATAACGAAGGTTATATGAATACTGGTTCACAAATGTCCTACTCTACTCCGCTCGGTCACATGACGAGTACGACATCTGTGGGGAAAGAAATCCAAGGAAAAACGTTCCACCATAAGGATACGCCTCAAATTATGGCATCGACAAATATTCCTTATGTTTTTACAGGAACAGAAGCGTACCCACAAGATCTTATAAAAAAAGCAGCAAAAGCACAATGGTATGCGCAAAATGAAGGCATGGTTTACGGTAAACTCTTAATCGCCTGTCCGCTTAACTGGAAGTCAGATGATCGTGATGGCGAAAAGGTCATTAAAGCCGCGGTTGATTCATGCTTCTTCCCGCTTTATGAAGTCGAACGCGGAGAAACGAACATCACAGTCAATCCTGAAGCAAAAAAGAAGCGAATTGAATTATCTGATTGGCTTCAGTACATGGGTAAATCAAAACACCTATTGAAAGAAGAAAACAAAGCGATTCTTGCTGATTTTGAAAAAGAAGTCGAACGTCGTTGGGTAACTCTAAAAACGAAGCACGAAACACCGTATATATAAATATCTTACTATTATAAAGGCTTAGAGAGTTTTTCTCTAAGCCATTTGTTTTGCATTCACTATAACCACAGGATGACTTTCATAGGGAGCATCTCGATAAATTTGTCTAATATTATCACTTCGAGTTTCTTGTTTCGTTAGTCGCTTGTAAGGAATCGAAACGTGCACTCTCTCTTTCTCAAATGGGAACGGATTCAATGAAATTGTCGTTTCCGATTCCCAATTTGCGTAAACTCGCTTTTTATCTAAAGTTGCTAATTGTTGAGTAAATCCATCCTTAAACCATGTTACTTCTTCATTTTTTTTCGCTCCCCAACGATTCATGCATAAATAAAGAGATAGGTTATCACAAAATTGCAGTAAATCAAAATGGAAATCACGTATCTCCCGCGTGAATTTTTTCTCTTGTTTGAAGATCCGTTTCAATATTTTATCCTGTCTAATTCGCTCATGATTGATAAATTTAGCACTTAATGGATCTTCTTTATCTTTAAAAAAACTGGCATAATGACAACTAATTAAATACCCAGCATAAGGATCTTCTTTTAGTAATTGTTCAATCCCAGCCTCATATGCTTCGATTTTCTTTTTCAGCGGGAAATCAATAAAAGAAGCCAATGAATCCTTCTCTGGTAAGTACATGAATTTCCGATCAAGTGGAATCCAGCTTCTGTCGTGATTCGATACAGCATACTCTACCGAGGGTTTCCATTCTAGGCCTGTGAAGAGATTTTCACGCCATTTATTAATAAATTGCCCTGATATGAGGGCGTGTTCGTGTTGTTCAATAAAGATGATGTCACTTTCTTCTCTAATTATCATTGGTTATCGCCCCTTTAACTTACCTTACCTTAAAATGTTTGCAAATAAACTTACAAAAGGTGGCGCCAGTGAAAAAGGGTTAAATAAGTAAACTCTTCGCTCAGAAGGGCCTGATGTGACACTTTTGCGAAGTTGGTAACACCGGTCTAGAAAAGACTCTAGTCTACGGAATTTACGTAAACAAAAAAACTCGCCTTCAGTTGAAAGCGAGAGTGAAGCTATCTATTGGACTTCGGATTCACATTCAAGACACTCATTTGAATAACACTCATGCATTTCATCGACAATTTCGCCACATTTCGCACATTCCTTTGGCGGCAAATTATTAAAAAATTCTGTACTAGACATTAACATGATAATATCCCTCCATTCATTTATTTGAGTTCATTGTACTATAACAATAATATAAAATCAATTAATTGTTTTAATACATAATAATATTTTTATCGTGTTCACTAGTAGTGTATACGTATTCATTTTATTTATTACAGTACATTTTATAAATTATGCTAAATATTTACTGAATGTGTTTTACAATTAATCATATTATATAACAGAAAGGTTTTTGAATTGCACATGTTTCCTTCATCGTGACGAATTATCCTGAAGGGGAACACTACTTTTATTTGCATTCCCTTCACCAGTTACATAGCAACTAAAAGGAACCTACTGACTTTATCATTCTCCTTTCTTCTATATCAAAAACAGGAAAAACCCTAGAGAAAATTCTCTAAGGTTTTGCCTATTTTATGAATTAACTTTCCTAAAACTTTAAAATTCTTATTCAACCTGTAATAATTTATCTAATTCTTCCACGAGCTTACCTATCTCCGGTTTACTAATTTGCGCATCTGCTCCTACTCTTTCTCCCTTGTGAAACAAATCTCCTGTAATTAGAGAAGAGAAAATAATAATAGGAAGTTCCTTTAGTTGCGGATCTTCTTTAACTTTCCTTGTTAAGTGATGACCGTCCATTAAAGGCATTTCGATATCAGTAATAAGCAAATCAATTTCCGCACGAGATTCTTCTTTCAAATAAGTCCACGCTTCTTTTCCATCATCCGTGAATACAATTTGCACATAGCCTGCCTCATTTAAAATATCTTTTAATAACTGTCTTAGAATTGGTGAATCCTCTGCTATAAGCAACTTTTTCTTTGAACGATCTCTTTGCTCAATTCCCTCTAATTTTTTAGAAGAAAGACCAGCTTCTGGCATGATATCATAGACAACTTTTTCATAATCAAGTAATAATATCATATTCTCGTCCATTTTAATCACACCGATTGTTAAATCTTGTAATCCTTGACTTAGTTTATTTGGCTTTTCAATTTGCTCCCATGAAATTCGATGAATACGAGATACAGAGTGAACATGAAAAGCAGCCTTTACTTGATTTAATTCCGTAACAATCAATTTGTCCTGACCAGGATTTTTTGAATCTTTAAAACCAAGCGCTTTGGCCAAGTTGATGACAGGGATAATTTCATCTCTTAGCCGAATAACTCCTTCGACATTTGGATGTGCATGCGGCATAATTGTTACATCCATAGGTTGAATAATTTCCCTAACTTTCATCACGTTTATTCCAAAAGTCCCTACTCCTACCTCAAACACAATCACTTCTAGTTCATTCGTTCCACTTTCCAGTAAAATCCCTTTATGTTCCTCACTCATTGTTGTGCCTCCTCAAGCCCTTTATCCTATTATTATTACTAGATTCAAGTAAATGTTGATCCTAAGGATAGATTACCACTATTAATTAAAATATTCCATCGTTTTTTTGTTTTTTATAATGAATTGATAAGACTAAAGTCCTTAATACATTTCTAATATAAAAAAGATATTTCAATTGCTTCATTCCTTGAATCCTTCTATAATAGATATGAGACTGTTTTGTTGGATTGGGGGTTATAAAAATGTTAAAGCGATATTTTTCTTGGGGGTTTTTAGCATTGTTCTTTCTACTTATACCTGTTACTCAGGTGTTTGCAGAGGAAAATGGAGAAAATGGAGCATCTTTATTAGAGGGACCATTCATCATTTTAGCTTTCGCAACACTGATCTTGATGATGTATTACTCTTTTAGAGATTAATGGAATTGCTATATTTAGAAAAAGAAGGGGACAAGTTCTCTTCTTTTTCTTTTTAGAAAAAGCTAGAGAAAAGCGAAAGAATATTACGAACATCAGCCCCTTATCCTTGTAAGAGCATCCATAGTACCATTAGAATGAATTATCTAATCATTAGATCCCACCACCCAACATCTAGAACAGCTATTGTTTCATCTAACGCAAATTCCACTTAACTTAAACCGATTACTTCAGTTTAGATAAAAGTCATTTTAACTATAATTAAAACGATACTCAAAAAGCTACCACCATAAAAATAAAATGGAGGTAGCTTTTTTTGCAAATCATTAATTTAGTATTTCGACCGATTCAATCACAACGTCTTCTACTGGACGGTCTCCAGGTTCTACTTCTGTCGTAGCAATTTCATCAACAACATCCATTCCTTCAGTCACTTGTCCAAATACCGTATGCCCACCATCAAGATGAGGCGTACCTTCTTCTGCATGAACAATAAAGAACTGGCTCCCATTTGTATTAGCTCCACTATTTGCCATCGATAGCGCACCTTTTTGGTGAGAGACGGATTCGTCAAACTCGTCTTCAAACGGTTCGCCAAACGCACTTTCTCCTCCCATACCAGTTCCCGTAGGATCTCCTCCTTGAATCATGAAGTTTTCAATGACTCTGTGAAAAATCACATCTTCATAATAGCCTTCTTTTCCTAAAGTAACAAAATTCTCAACCGCTAAAGGCGCCACTTCAGGAAACAATTCCAAATGAATTGCACCCATGTTCGTGTGAATGATCGCTTCATTTTCAACGCCGCTCGCGTCGTTGGAGCTATTCGCGTCGCTGTTCGTATTGTCATTGCCGCAAGCAGAAAGCGCTAATATTGCGACTAAGCCAATGCTTGTAAGAAACTTGTTTGTTTTTTTCATTTTCTCAATCTCCCTATGTATGTTTTTTAGTATTTACTCTATCACCTATTCGTACCTCTCTCATACGTAGTAATGACAATCTTATTTTACAGAAATAGTGAGATATTCGCAAATGATACTTATTTTCACTTACAATGTTTGAAATCAGCTCTTACTTTCCCTTTTTTGTTTCTCCAACTAAAACGTTATAATTCACAGCTAACATTTCCCAGCTGAGTATCTCTTGACTAATAACAAGAATCAAGTAAAATGATAATAAGAACTAATGTTCGTATAATTAAGAATACACATAGACAAGGAGGAATCATAATTATGGCCAAACTCACAGTAGAAGAAGAACAGTTAGTAGAATCCTACATCTTACTTGAGATGGCCCGCAAAGTACTAGAAAGAGACTTAGCGCACATAAACCAAGCTCCACTGAAATTAAAAGAACCTTACATTCACCTGTTAGAAATGACATTACATCGCCTAAGTAGGAAACTCTATGTCACGAAGTTCACGATGAAGCAGTTAGGGCTTAAAATTCAATTGAATGCATATGATAAAACATTTTCTGAATATACGATCTTCTTTCGTGGGTATATACTGACCGCTAAATATTTAAATACACACTTAAGAAATCAAGTCAGTAAACAAATTGAAGACTTATTTACTTATGGAAAAAAAGAAATCCACTAACAACGAAAACATCATTTTTTTCCTAATAACAATCATTTAAAACGCCTTCTCACTAATTAAGAAGGCGCACGAATAATCAATTATTTTATTTTATCATCCGCTTTATCAACATCGTAATATCCTTTTTCTTTTACCTGCTCGTAATCATTCGTTAAAATTCCTTGAACCGAACGACCTCGATTTTTCTTTCGCCGACGATACTCTTCGTACAATTCGTCTCCTGAAAAACCTTCATCAATGAGGTTTCTTATAAGCATATCAGATAAATCATCTTTCTTTACTACAATCAACCCCTCCAGATGAACAACAATATGCTCTTCTAAACGGTTAACAGAGTCTACTTTGCACACAAACGTCGCAGGGTCATTCGTCCTTTTCGTAATTGTCACTTCTGTCATAAATGACTGTTTCGTATCGAGATAGTTTTGAAAGTAAGCTTCCCATTCATTGTCAAGGACGGCTTCCAACAACCAGCTTTTGTCTGCCTCTTCTTTATTAATAATTAATCCGTCTACTAATGGGATTTGTTTCCTTTTTATTTCTTTAAAGTCTTCCATTTCCTCATCCAATAGAATCATTACCGAACATAATTTAAACGTCTTCATCTAAATCTCCTTCCACATCTTTTTACATACCTTTATAGTACTACTTCTTCTACGATGAAACATCAATAATCTGTATTTTTTCGAAAAAATGCTACTAGGATTTCTAAGGAGACTAAAGCGTTTCACTTGTGACTGTGATTAAAAAGCCCGCATAAAGCGAATCCAAGAAATATCGCATCCCTCTAATTTATCGTACGGGCGTAGCAATTCAAAAATATCAAATGATAAATATCATCATAATTGATTCTCTTCAACCAAGGACTGTGATATATTAGGCAAAAAGCCTAAGGAGTCAATAAATGCAGAAAATCATGATTATTGGAGATCACGATTTCCCACGACCTGATACCATTTCTCAAATCGATCGTATCACTTTTCGAACGGAAGAGGATGACACTTCCATACCGATAACGTCAGAAGCGATAACACAGCTTTTAAATATATATGATCACATCATACTTCAACTACCAGTTGATACTCAAGACCAGTTTATACAAGGAGAACGTACAAGTCTCAATCAATTCATCACAAGTCTCTTTTTAATTGTCGCAAAAGAAACAAACACGAATCTTCACATCCAAACAAATGATGACTTCACGCAAATAAGCGGTATATCTCCACTCTTATTATTGGAACAGAATGATTCAACGTTCGTCTCACTCTCAAGAAAAACCTATCTAGCGTCCAGACATACCGTAACTTCTGTGCAAAAATGGCAGACAAACGTCATTCATCAAGCCGATGAAGTCGCCTATCAGTACTACTCTTGGCTTCAGCCGTTCACAAAAAAGATCATCAGAATCGAACAAGTTCGAAATGGCGTTCATTTTAAAATCACCGGTTTTCCTGTTCCACTACTTATTTTGCAAAAAGTAACACCACAATTATCACCACTGATGAGCGAATGGAACATGAAAGGTGGACTATTAAACAAAGTTTCCAAAAAGAAAAAAGCCTCCGAAGGGAGACTTTGGTTTATTGTGTCTGAACAGCATCAACCACCGATAGTTTTCAGCGCACTGACTCACTTTCGTCCAGCTTTACCTTGGCCCATCTACAAATTAACCCAAGGGTTAATTCACCCATTTGTGATGAACCAATTTAGCAAGCAGCACATGAACAAGACTGATTAACGAGATAATCTATTCGGAAAAATCACTAAACTCTTCTTGTATAGCGTCATCACTATGCCCAACTGGAGACACCACTTGTTCCAAAGAAGCTTCCAAATCATCGATCATATGTTTCCCTTCAAAGGAGATCGCCGTTACCCCCGGTGTCATCGCAAAATAAAGTGGAAACTGTTGATCACGCAACGACACTTGTGATGCTTCACGAATCGGAAACTGCTTTATATAATCATCCTTCACACCGAAAGCAATCGCATAGACAAGATTAGCTGTTAACTTTTTGCCTTCTTCAATATTTTTCTCGGGTAGTCTCGTTAAACCGTCAATAAATGGCTTCCACCTCTCCTGTTCCACTCGACCTGCGTGCGTCATCGATGAACCAGAAAGCATCAAGACAAACGTCGTTACGCCTCCTACAAGATAAAGAATGCTTAATAACGCAGATGCAACAATCCAGGCACTACCAATTAGAATCATTAAAATAGAGACTACTAACAATACCCGCTTATAGATAGGAAATGTAGCTAGCAGCCCCTTCTGCTTGAGCTCTTCTTTCATCGTTTGCTCCCATTCATCAAGACGATGAATAAACCGTTCACGTTGAGCTTTGTCCTTCGTATATATTAAAAGGTCATCGACATAAAACACGCCGTCCTGACCAACATCGTATAAAAGCCAATCTAGCAAATATTGATCGTCACGGGACGTTGCCTGAAACTCTGCTCCTTCAATAGAAAAATAATACGTCGGTCCCCGCTTATCTTCGTTTAAAGTAATGATTCGCTTTCGCACTAAATTTAACAATCCCGCAGTAATGTGTCGAGTATATACTCCACGTCCGTAAAGAAATTGTGCAATCAACGGAGGTGAAAAAGTTTGAAAGTCTGACTCAGTTAACCGTTTCTTTTCACCAACCATCGATCTCCTTTTCAATCGTTCCAGAGCCATTACGGCAAACACAACTACTACAAGAAAGATAAAAAGTAGTAAAAAGCCAGTCTCGAATGTCGCAATCAACATCAGATTAAACGATTGGAACGCATTCATTCCTTCCACCTCCAAGAAAAAGTCATTTCACTTTCTTACGATAAAATCGGCTAAAGTAAAAGATTGCAACGGCGGTAGCAAAAAGCAAATAACCTACTAAATAAGGGATATACTGATTGTCCCTCATCCAAAGTGGAGCCGACAAAAGACTCAATAACCACACCATCGAAATATTCCCCAGTACAGTAGACCATAAATAAGTTCGCTGGTTAATTGGGCTCAATCCGGCAGCAATAGAAATTAAATTACTCGGCATCACCGGGATACTTCGTAAAAAAACGATCATGAATACACCATATGAGGAAATCAGGTTAAAAATATAAGAAAGCTTTTCTTCATTTTTATTCCAATATTTTTGTACAAACTTTTCACTGGCTGATTTTGTTAGCCAAAAGCAAACCATTGCTCCTAAGCAGGTTCCAATCAAACTAAATACGAAACCACCTAACATTCCAAAAGAAATAAAATGAATCATGATTAAAATAAGAATTGGAAAAAGCGTCACGACATTTTGAATCATCATTAACGGAATTGTAATGAATAAAATGCCATAGCCCAACTCTGCAAATAACTCATCTGTAAAATAACTTAAATTATCCTCTCTAAGTTGTATAACCCATTCCCAATTAAACACGACTAAAAGAATGCTTGCTACAACAGCGAAAATGACTATTATTCTTTTCAATTTCATCACACCTAAAAGTATAAGAAAATAGCTTACACCTCATTATAGCGAACTCCTATAGGAAAAGTAAAAGAAACAGGCATTATAGCCTGTTTCTACTTTTAGAGCACTTTTTATAGAACGGATCAAAAAAACGTCTTTTTTTACAAGTGTATTAGTCTGAAGCAAGTGCCTGTCTTCTTTCACGTTTCAAATAAACATAACGATAAACGAGTGAAGTGATTAATCCAACAGACGCCAAGCCAAACATGACCATATATAACGTTCGCAAATCAAAAGCATCGATGATCGCTCCACCAAGAACAGAGCCAATCACTCCAGCCACCCCGAAAAATACGGAAATAAATAATAGATGACCAGTAGATTCCAATTCTTCCGGAACGAGCTTTGTTACAAATTGGAAAGCCATTAAATAAAAGGTAGCAAATGCCATGCCATGAAGAACTTGAATAAACAATACATACGTTGGATCAGGTACAAATGACATTAAAAACCATCTTAATACATAGATACCAGCAGCAATCGCAATATAAGTTAAAATATGATATCTACTAAATAAATAGACACTAAATGCGAATACAGCCGCCTCTGTTATGACACCGATAAACCAAGCAACTCCGATCAGCGACTCATTTCCACCTAATTCAACGATGTAGAGCCCAATAAAGGAATCATTCATCCTGTGCGTCAGACTGATCGAGAAAATCAACAAGAAGAAAAACAGCAACTGCTTGTTTTTTAACAACTTAAAAGCACCTATCAACTGTACTGGTTTCTTAGAAGGTTCACTATCAGGAGCAAGATATGCAAATATGAGGGCAATAACAAGGAATGTCGCAAAAACATAATAAATATTAGCAATCCCAATGGCAGTTAAAATAAATCCGCTGACTAAAGACGCTGTGCCGAAACCTAACGAACCCCACATTCGTATGCTTCCAAATGGTACTTTTCTTTGAATAGATACTTTTTGGGCAAGGCTGTCACCTAATCCACCTGCAGGAGACATAAATGAAAAGAAAAAATATAGTAGAAAAAGTAAAAAGATGAATTCAGTCACTTGAAAAACGAGAAACCCGATCGCCAATGCACTCGATAAGCAAAGTAACAAAATTCGTTTCACTGTTTTCCAACGATCACTCATAAATCCCCAAAAAGGTTGCGCAATGATCGCTGCCGCTGGTCCTACGGCAAGTAATAAACCAATTTCAGATCCATTTAGACCTAAATATTGAAAATAAACCGGTAAATAACTAACCATAATTGTCATGGAGGCGTGAAAAAAGAACAACATTCCTTTTAGTTTCCAAACTGATTTCATAAAATATCCTTTCTTAATTAAGAAAAGTGCTAGAACATAGAGCACTCGTATTTGATAAGCTAATCCTCGAGGGAAGAGAATAACTCACGAAATATCATTCTCCATCCCGATTTATCATAATATATCTCTTTCACGAAAAAATTATTGCACGTAAAGGTATTATTTAAAGTAACCAATCATTTTCAAAAAGAAACGTTGGATCTAAATCTATAAATACATACTGCTCAGAATCAATCGGGTATGAATACGTTCGAATCAATTCATTTGTTTCAATATCTCGATATTTATCCGAAAGCATCCCTGTTTTTTGATGTTTCATTTGCATAATTTGAGCTAAAAAATACGTTCGCCAGCTCCAGTTTTTCCCTATAGCATCATCATCAAATTCCCAGTCATGATCATCTACTTTTAACCAGTTTGCACTTTTTTGGTACCCGTATATATCGCAAATGTAGACACGGAATGAAACATTTTCCGTCGCCTTCGAAATATATTCCGCCAAAGGATCACTGATTAGCTCTTTCCCTCTTAACGTTTCGACAATTTTTTCATCCATCCATTGAAGAAAGTCTGCTTGTTGCTGCAGCTTACGGTGGGCCATATCTATAAATGTATGGATATCTTTTTCTAACTTAGCTTTTGATGCGTACGGATCAATAAAATTATCGACAGATTTTTGCATATAAACACCCTGTAAGTACCTACCACCATGTTTCCAGGCCGTATGAAGGTGATGAGAATTTTGTATCCCTTTAAAATGAAGAGACGCACCAATTTTCCGTGCAAACGTTGACAGTGCGTTTAACACATCCCGATATGTAGAGTAATTTGTCCCTTCCTTTAGATCCGATAAATCAACTTTAATTAAGTTGGGCTCTAGTTTAGAAAAGTGATCTAAATTCGCATCGTTGGTACGGATATCATCTAAAGACACTTGATATCCGCTTGCTTTCATATACAAAAGCATATGGCTTAAATCATTGATATCACCTAAATAATCGTTCATCCTAAATTCAAAAACAACGCGATCATGTTGTAACCCTTGTTTTTGATATCTCTCAAAGTTTTCCATTAACTCCTCAAGGCAATGCAGTTGAACAAGTGTGGCAGGATCAATATTAAAAAATAACCGTGGATGATCAGGAAAACTAGCCGCGTACTTCACTGCTTTGCGATGTATTTCCTTATCAACTTCCCATTTATATTCAACAGGTACAGCTGGATCTAAAAAAAACGGAGCTAATGATTGAGCCTCCCCGTTTAAATCAATCCTACCGACTACTTCGTAACCAATAATTCGATATTCCTCAGAATTCATAATTGGTTGAAACTTCGGAAAGACGAGAGATACATTTTCTATTACATCTAATGGGTCCACAAAGAGATCCCCCTTTTTTGACTAAATCTATCATTGTTTAACAATATTATACCATGACTAACAATATTCAGGTTTTTTGTAGATCATTCAATAACCTTAGTGCTTCACTGTAAGGTAGTTTTGTAACACCAATCTCTTCTCCTACCCTTCCAAATGACTCGTGATGAAAATCAGATCCGCCCGTTTTATAAATTTTTATGTTTAATTTCGCTTCAATTTTTTCCGCCAAACGTTGAAACCTTTCGACATGGGAAGGATCGTGATCTCGGTGGTACACTTCAATTCCATCTAATCGATAATCATGAAACCACTCGGAAATTTGATCATCAAGATCGTAATAAACAGGATGAGCAACAATCGCTACTCCTCCCGCTTGATGAATCAAAGAGATTGCTTCTTGAGGGTTCATCTCATCTTCTTTCAATACATAACAAGGTTTTCCATAGCCTAAATATTTTTCAAAAGCTTCTTGGACAGATTGAACGTCACCACTTTCTATCAAAGCTTTTGCCAAGTGAGGCCTAGAAAATGTCTCACCTGTAACTTGTGCTTTCACATTTTCTAGCGTGATATTTAACCCGTGGTCTTGACACTTCTTGATCATTAAATCCATTCGTTCTTTTCGCATTTTACGGTGAAAAGCCAACTTATCTTGCAACGTTTGACTGTCAATATTAATTCCGTAGCCTAAAATATCAACACTAACTCCATCAACACGAGTCGATAACTCTATCCCATTAATAAATGTCATCTGATATTGTTCCGCTACTTTTCGTGCGGCATCAATACCAACTGTTGTATCATGATCAGTAAGGGAGACGATATTTAAACCTGCTTTTGCACATTTTTCCATTAACACTTCAGGAGAATAACCACCATCAGAAGAAGTGGAGTGCATGTGAATATCTGCTTTTAGATCTCTCTCTTTGTTTCCACCGTTCATGATTGCCACCAGTGATCGTAGCGCGTTACGGGAAGTTGACGTTTGTGTTCGGTCATTTTGTAACGTTTCTCCAGTCTTTCTTTCACATTACTAGGAACTTCTTTTCCTTCCAAATAATCATCAATCTGATCATATGTCATCCCTAATGCCTCTTCATCAGCCAATAATGGTTGATCATCTTCAAGATCCGCTGTTGGTGCTTTTTCGTACAGCCTCTTTGGTGCTTTCAATTCTTTCAAGATCGCTTTCCCTTGACGTTTATTCAATCCAAATAAAGGGGCAATATCACACGCTCCATCACCAAACTTCGTGAAAAATCCAGTAACAGCCTCCGCAGCATGATCGGTACCAACCACTAAACATTGTGACTGTGCAGCAAGGTCATACTGAGCTTTCATTCGTTCTCTCGCTTTCGTATTACCTTTAACGAAATCGCTCATCTTTTCCCCTGTCGCTTTATGAAACTGATCAAATGAAGCATCAACTGCAGGTTTTATATTAAACGTTACCCGTTGATATGGTTGGATAAAATCCAATGCTATTTGCGCATCATCCTCATCTGCTTGCACGCCATGAGGCAAACGAACAGCGAAGAATGTATATTTATCTGTGTTTTCTTCTGCATTTAGTTCTTCCATTGCTAATTGAATTAACCTTCCTGCTAGAGAAGAGTCTTGTCCACCAGAAATTCCGAGGACATATCCTCTCAACCCAGTTTTTTTCAAATAGGCTTTTAAGAAATCTATTCTAGATTTAATCTCTTCGTTTGTATCAATACTAGATTTCACTTTCAAACTCGCAATAATATCTTGTTGCAAATGTAGCATAGTACTTATCATCCCTTTCATCATTAGTATAAAGATTACTTCAGTTGTTCATTGGCCTGCAACTTACTTTGCAAATAAAGCAGTTTTTCTGCGCAGCCTTCATTCAATAAAATTTGCTCTTCTGTTTCTCCAAGAAGATCAAAATGTGGGAATTCATCCCGTTCGTGAATCCATTTTTCTTTTAATCCATATTTTTTTCCCCAAGTCACTAATGTATTACGATTTGAACAGGCTGCCTTCGTAACAGTCTTATATTGAGGGAAACGAGAATCGTGCCAAAAGTGGGTTAGAAAAGATATATGTCCCTGTTTTGCTTTTTCTTTCCAGCGGGATAATTCCGTTTTTTTCACTCCAAATGCCATTTCAGATCTCCTTCCACAATTCTATTTAATAATAGAATGCAAGTAGATTCAAGGGAAACCCTTTGTGTTGTCAAATAATATAACACACTTTCCCTATTGTGAAGATTCTACACATGTGTCGTTGCATCATCTTCATAATCCTTCCCTTTAAAGATGTTGTACAGAATTTAATCTATAAAAACTGAAAGCCCAAATGTATCTAATTTCCACATTTGGGCTTTCTAGTTTTTTACTTATTCGTCGATTCTCCCGTGTTCTCGATCCTCGTGTTCGTCTTTTATCTCGTTTCTAAACGACTCAATGCTTTCTTCACGCCGATCATTCTTTTGTCTAATCGCGTGTTTTTCATCTTTAGATAAATCACCATTATTTAGCGTTTCTTCCGCTGCTTCAATATTATTCTCTGTATTCCTTACCATCGATTGCAATCTTTCTACGTTATTAGAACGATCATCTTTGTTTGCCATCACAAACCATCCTCCTTTTTCTGTCTTACACTGATAGTCTGTTCGACAAGCAAAAAATCATTCGTGATTACTTAACGGGGGCAAGATGTTTTGCATGTTTTTGGTACGCTTCATGCCAATCAGGAAAATGCTTTTTTATTTTTAGCGGGCGAAACGTCTTTGCATCGACACAAACGTGACCACTTGTTCCCGATACACATAGCTTCCCATCAGCATTAAATATTTCATAACCATATGTAATCCGTAATCCAGTGTACAATTCAATCCACGTATTAATCGTAACTGTTTCTCCATATTTAGCAGGAAAATGATAATTTAACTGCACACTTGTTACAGGCGATAAGGCACCCGTTTTTTCCATATCTGCATAGCTAAATCCGAGTTCATCAATCAATTTCGTCCGACCAATTTCACACCAGACAAGATAGTTCGCATGATAAACAACGCCCATTTGATCTGTTTCAGCATATCGAACCGCTACATCTGTTGTTGCAACCAACATATATCCTCACTCCTCATCCTCAATTATTGAAAAATCTTCTTTTGTTAATAACGTTAGACTCGCTTGTGTATCTTCTTCATAAACTAATCGATATGCTTGTCGCTGGATTGCCTCTTCTAATATATCTTTCATTGCTCGTGCATTGCCTAATGGAGGATCATTCTTTAATTTCTTTTGTAAACCCGCGCGAGCTTCAGCTTCCAACTCATAGCCAAATTGCTCAACATAATGTTCAACAATTTTCATGAGATCATCACCTGAATAGTCAGGAAATGCGATCAATTTTTTAAAGCGAGAAGATAAACCAGGGTTACTTTGAAGCAGAGATTCCATTAAATCTGAATACCCAGCTAAAATGACAACTAAGTTTTCTTCATGTTTTGTCATTTCTTCGACTAACGTATCAATTGCTTCTCGCCCAAAACCCTGCTCACCTTTACTTAACAACGAATATGCTTCATCAATAAACAGTACGCCACCAAGCGCTTCTCGGATTTTTTTCTTCGTTTTCATCGCAGTTTGTCCGACATAGCCAGCGACAAGGTCACTTCTACCCGCTATCACAACATGGCCTCGTTTTAATAAATCGAGTTCATGAAGAATTTGACTATAAATATGGGCAACAGTTGTCTTTCCTGTTCCCGGTGGACCAGAAAAAACAGAATGCAATTGCACCGGGATAGATGGAAGATCATTTTTCTCACGCTCTTTTTGAATTTTTACGAACGACGAAAGTTTTCTAACCTCTTGTTTTACATTGCTTAATCCAATTAATTTATCTAGTTTCTCCTCGCCTGATTGAACATTGACCGAGTCTTGCTGATCATTAATGAGAAACGCCTCTTCATCAAGTACAGTTAAATTTTCTTTAGAAAAGTCTTTCTCATGCGCTGTTTTCGCGCCTTTTTGAAAGATTGCTTCTAAAATGAGATTCTTTACCGTACGGGCATTACCGAAGTTTTCATCGACCATTTCCTTGTCAATTTTCTTTCGTAATTGTTTCATCGCAGCTTCCGTCAATGAATAATCGTTATCTAAGGCTACATGCTCCGCAATTTCAATTAATTCATTCATCGAAAAATCGGGTAAATGAATATGGTTTGTCTCTGGAAACCTACTACGCAAGCCTGGATTACTCCAGAGGAAAGTTCTCATTTCATCTGTATATCCAGCCAATACAACGGAAAATTTACCTCCATATTCCTCACTTGTCATCGCCGAAACCAACGTATCAATTGCTGTCTGTCCATAATCGGTTCCACTGGCACCTTCGCGTTTCAAACTATACGCTTCATCAATGAACAAGACACCACCAACAGCTTCTTGAATGACGTTCATCGTTTTCTCCTCAGTCTGCCCTACATATGCACCTACAAGATGAGATCGATCCACTTCTACAACGTTTTCTCTTGGGAGCGCACCCAATTGGTGATAAATCCTCGCTAATAAACGAACAATTGTCGTTTTTCCGGTACCTGGATTCCCACTCAAAATCATATTTAAATTACGTTCATTTTCAAAATGATAGCCTTGTTGTTGTCTCTCTCGTTGATATTGCAAATAATAATAATATGTTTCTACTTTGTTTTTCACTTCATCGATGCCCACCATCGTATTTAATTCATCCAATGCATCACTTTCTGTTTCTTTCCCAATTGCCTCTCGCCAAGATTCCCAATGATCTAACTGCTCGTGAAGTGAATTCAGTTTCTCATCCATTGCTTGCTTTTTTTCTTTCGATGAGTAAATGCCTGTAATCGTATCGCGGTATTGCTTGGCTTTCCCTATCACTTCGTCGATATTTTGACCAATCTCGCTAAGTAGCACAATGCCGTCTTTCAATGATTTTGCATCTTCAACGTTGTTTCGCTTATCGATGGAATCATCCATTAAGCTTTTTTTAGAAAGTATTTCAGTTTGCCACGCTTTAGCATTTTGCAACATGGACAACAAATCATCAATTGTTTTTCTTTTCCCTTGGCTATGATCTGTTTCACGTATTTTTGGCAGTGCTTCTCGAAACCAAGACTCATTCATCGTTTCAAGAGATATATGAATCACGACATCAGCAACATAATCAGATGAGATATGCTTAGACGCTTCAGTCAACCAATCTTCTACACGACGATCCCATTGCTTTTTCCTGTTAAACCGAGCGATTGCAGCCATTGCTCGAAGGATTGAAAGCTGATAAGTAGCGTCATCATTGTCTTGATCGGGTGCGATCGATTCTATTGTTCGAACAATTTCGCCTTCTTTAAGTTGATGATAAGGCGCTCTTTCCCATGATTTTATTAACCTCTTTCGTTCATCGTTACTCAATCGCGCTTCTTCCAATTTATCCACCTCGTTTCAACTCACACTAAGCCTTCACTTTGACTTCTGCTACGTCTTGTTTCACCTTAATTTTTCGTGGTTTCCACGTGCCATATGTCACACCTGTTAGCACAAAAATTGCTCCGATAATATGAACAAAGAGTAATTGCTCTCCTAGTAAGATTGTTGCTAAAATCACAGCTGATAAAGGCATGAAATTTATAAAGATCGACGCCTTTGCTGCCCCAATCATTTTAATTCCTTGATAATACATAATAAAACTAAGCACAGAGACAATCACACTCATATGAATAATCGATCCCCATGTTAAAATACTCGCTTGTTTTAGCTCCGTTACACTTGTTTCGAAAAATACAAATGGCATCAACATTAACGTCCCAATCACAACGGCATAGGTTGTTGTTGTGATCGAACTAAATTTTTTTAATGCTACTTTTCCTACAACACTATATAGTGCCCAACAGACGACTGCGAAAAGAAGCACAAGGTCAATCGGAGCAAATCCAGTTTCAATAAGTTGCTGAAAATGACCTTCTGTAATGATAATCGTCGCACCTGTCAACGCTAATAGCAAGCCAACAACATTTCGTTTTGTAATGACTTCCTTCAGAAAGACACCCGATAAGACGATAATCAAGACTGGATTAGATGCAATGAATAAAGAACTTTTTACAATTGGAGCATCCCTCGTCGCAACAAAAAAAGCGATGTTATAAAGCGCAATTCCGGTTAAGCCAAGCACCGCAACAAGTCCCCATTCTTTTCCCCTAGGCCTTCTACCTCCTTTATCCATCGTCAGCATAATAGGAATTAGTAAGATAGCAGCAAAAAAGAATCGAAAAAACGCCACCGCAAGTGGACTCAAGTCTTGCGTAGCAAAACTACCGGCAATAAATGCACTTCCCCAACTACCAGTTGCTAAGGCAAGCATCACATAAACGAGCCATGGTCTCGTTAATAATAAATCTTTCATCTATAAAATCTCCTTTTATTCGCTACTCGAAATATACCGCAAATGTTCGCCAATTTCTACTGATACGGTTGAAGAAAACACGAGGGCTGACAATTGTTCTATTCAAATGTATACTTGTCCTATTGTCATGTTACCAAAGGAGATTAATCTTATGTACCGTAAAATATTTCTACTCATAGGTAGTTTAATTGTCATTATATCCCTTGTTTTTTACCACGAATCCCTACTTTCCTGGATACAAAACAACGAACAAGACCGTTGGTTACTTGTAACAGTCATTGCAACGATCATGTCACTATTCCCTGTCATTCCCTATCCGTTAGTTGGGAGCGTCATTGGCGCCGCTTATGGGCCAACTCTTGGAGCAGTAATCATCTGGACAGGTTCCACGCTGGCATCGATAACTTTTTTCTCACTAATTCGGTATGGAGGATTTCATAAACTAGGAACAAAAATCTTATTAAAATATGCTGCAACCAAAAAAATTACGCTCTTATTTGAACGAAACGCATTTATGTCGATTACGATCATGCGGATGATTCCAGTTATCCCATCAATTATCATCAATGCCTATGCAGCACTAAGCCGCGTTCGTTTCATCATTTACGCTATTAGTTCAGGTTTAGGTAAAATACCCTCGATGACATTGTTTGCTTTCATTGGACATACGCTCGTGACAGATCCGATAGAATTAATTTATATGGTGATTATCTATGCCGTGTTCCTATCTATTGTTTACAGTGGTTATAAATTTTGGCTCAAAAAAATTGAGCATCGTGAATAATATAATAGTTTGTAAGTAGGTAGACTTCTTGATGAATAAGACCGACATACCTCTACCTAGAAGTTTTCTCCTTGGTAGAGGTATCCTCTTTATATACAGTTAACCTTTAAATCAGCTTAAAGAACCTTAGCATTCGATAAAGAATTACTCCGATCAAGCCACCAGTGGTATTCAAGATAACATCGTCAATATTCGCTACTCGAAAAGTATAGAGAAATTGATTTACTTCTATAAAAATAGAAAGAAGCATAGACACAAGTAAGACAAGCGATATATTTGTAGGCACATCTGAACGGCTAACTCTTTCAACTACTAATGAAAACAACAGACCAAACGGGACAAATAATAGGACATTGCCGCCCAATATCCGTAATGGATTTACCCAATCATTGCTATAGTTAGCTATATTGTAAATGCTTAAAAACGGATCTAAATTATAGTTTCTCCCACCTGGACCAGTTGGGCCAAATGATGAACCGTAGTTCCAAGCAAAAAAGGTAATATAAAATAACAAGATCATGTAAACAACAAACATAAAAATAACCAACAATGTTGGAAGTTTAAACACCTTTTTTTTGCTTTGATTATTCTTCAATAGCTGCACTCCTAACGATCTATCTTTCCATCCTTTCATTATCTTATGCTTGTTTGTATTTGACAAGGTTAAATCATACATATACATCAATTAATAGGATGCTTCGAATTCCGCTAAAAAAAGGAACAGAAATATCTGTTCCTTTTCATCAAGTCGAAAGTAGATTATTTTTTCCCTTTACTAGGAACATAATCTGGTTGGGCACTTCCTTTTGTATTCATTTTCTTCCCTTTATTTGCATCACTTTCAACAGGTTGCGTGCCTGGAAACTCAGGCCGAAACTGTTTGTTGTAATTTCTGCTCCTCGTCATTATTAACCACCCCCTTTAGGTTTTTAATTAACCACCTAATCGGTCCATATGTCGCTTATCTATTCTTTCTTCAATTTTATCCATCTCTTTTTTATCTTTCAATAACGAAGAAACGTTTTGTTTATACAAATCTTCATACCTCTGCTTCATTTTTTTCCTCACAATATCCATTCTCCTTTCTATTGACTTCGTCAGGTGTTCCTTCCTACATTATCAGCCAAGGAAAGAGGGATTTATACTTGATCTTATTTTTCACTAAAGTAAATGCTACCAGTACCGTCCAATGTCATTAGAAAAACTTCTTTCACATCTTTCATTCCATTTTGAATGATTTGATTATCGACCCATTTTCTTGACGCTACTTTCTGTATATTTGCGTCAATATACCGCCCATCTTGAATTAATACAGTTGGATATCCTTTATTCGCTGTTGGTTGATTGACATCATTTGGTGTTAATGAATCATACTGAGATTTTTTTATTACACTGATTTGTCCGTTTGCCTCCAACACAGCATAGTCTACTTCACTTAAGTCAATCGCACTATTTAATCTAAGATCCATTAAAAGCGCCTCAACGGTTACTTTTGCTTTCGCCATTTCATTATGAAGAATTTTTCCCTTTTCCATTAACACAAGCGGTTCATCTTCAATGATTCTTCTAAAACGGGGAAGTTTCAAGGCGACGTAAGATAACCCTAAATGTACCCCGCCGATCAATGAAGCAGCTGCTAAAGGACCTGCAAGAGGCGCTTCCCCATCTGCTAGTGGTTCTCCAACAACATCACCGATAATCACGCCAAATAAGAAGTCGATTGGATTTACAGCTGTCATCGATCTTTGCCCTAATACTTTTATCAGAATGAATACATAAACGTAAACAATAGCAGCGCGAATAAGAAATCCATAAATCGGTAAATCCTCCGCACCTCCCCAAAAATCAAACACGTTTAACCACCTACTTCATTCGAATATCTACAAAATAGTATGGCTAACAACGATAGATCTATACTAGAAACACAAAAGCAGCACCTACGAAAATCGTAGGTGCTGCAACAGTCAAACTTATTTTTTAGCGAGCGTGTTACGAAGAACCATTGGTAAGATACCACCGTGTCGGTAATAGTCAACTTCAACTTCACTGTCAAAGCGTGCTAATACTTCAAACTCAGTAACTTTCCCAGATTCAGGGTCTTTCGCAATCACCTTCACATGGTCACGAGGTTGAATATCATTCGTGATTTTTACATCAAAATGTTCTTTACCAGTAAGTCCAAGTGTATCCGCATTTTCACCTTTTTTGAATTGCAATGGGAGAACACCCATAAGCACTAGGTTACTTCGGTGAATACGTTCGAAACTTGCAGCAATAACTGTTTTGATTCCTAACAATGTCGTACCTTTTGCTGCCCAGTCACGTGAACTTCCCATTCCATAATCATCACCAGCAAGAACAACTAATCCTGTATTTGTTTCTTTGTACTTCATACAGGCGTCATAAAATGCCATTACTTCACCAGTTGGCCAGTAAGTTGAATAACCGCCTTCTGTACCTGGAGCAAGTTGGTTTTTGATACGGATGTTCGCAAATGTTCCGCGCATCATCACTTCATGATTTCCTCGACGAGAACCATATGAGTTAAATTGTGCTGGAGAAAGACCTTTCTCCATCAAGTACTTACCAGCAGGGCTATTTTTCGCAATGGCACCAGCAGGAGAAATGTGGTCAGTTGTAACTGAATCGCCAAACTTCCCAACTGCACGCAATTCATTAAGTTCTTCCACATCTTTTGGTTCTGGTGAAAGGTTCTCAAAGAACGGTGGATTTTGAATGTACGTTGATTCTGAATCGAATGCATAAAGATCTCCGTCGGAAGTTTCTAACGCATTCCACTCTTCATTATCGTCGAACACACGCTCATATTCTTTCTTGAATAACTTCGGATCAACCGCATGCTTCATCACGGCATCTATTTCTTCATTTGAAGGCCAAATATCTTTGAAAAAGACATCTTTTCCGTCTGGATCTTGTCCAATTGGATCATTGTAAAGATCAATATCGACCGTTCCAGCTAAAGCATAAGCCACAACGAGTGGTGGAGATGCCAAGTAGTTCGCTTTCACTAACGGATGAATACGTCCTTCAAAGTTACGGTTACCACTTAATACAGATGAAACAGTTAAATCGGCATCTGCAATACCTTTTTCAATTTCTTCACGGAGTGGACCACTGTTACCGATACATGTTGTACAACCGTATCCAACAAGGTTGAAACCAAGCTTATCAAGAGAAGTCATTAAACCGGCATTCTCTAAATAACCCGTAACAACTTTTGAACCTGGTGCTAAACTTGTTTTTACATAAGCAGGAACCGTCAAACCTTTTTCCACGGCCTTCTTAGCTAAGAGACCTGCCCCAAGCATTACGTGAGGATTGGAAGTGTTTGTACAACTTGTGATCGCAGCAATCGCAACAGATCCTGTTTTCAATGTAGAAGTTTCCCCATCTGGATGAGTTACTTTCGCTTCTTTCGCAATCTCATCAGATGATAATCCAAATCCTGAACTTCCAACTGGTGCAGAGATCGCCTTTTGCCATTCTTTTTTCATTTCAGAAAGTGGAATCAAATCTTGTGGACGTTTCGGTCCAGATAGATTTGGTTCAATAGCTGAAAGATCGATTTCAACAACTTGCGTGAAATCTGGATCGCTACCTTCACCTGGAGTGTAAAACATACCATTGGCTTTCGTATACGTTTCAACCAATTTAACTAGCTCTTCACTTCGTCCCGTGAAACGTAAATAGTTTAACGTCTCAGAGTCAACTGGGAAGAAACCAACTGTTGCTCCGTATTCCGGTGCCATGTTGGAAATTGTAGCACGGTCTGCTAACGTCATATCCGCAAGGCCTGTACCGAAAAATTCAACAAATTTACCGACGACATTCTGCTTACGCAAAACTTCGGTTACTTTTAATGCTAAGTCCGTTGCAGTAGCACCTTCAGGCATAGCGCCTTTCAAGTTCACCCCAACAACTTCAGGAACTGGGAAATAAGAAGGCTGTTTTAGCATGCCTGCTTCCGCTTCAATTCCACCTACACCCCAACCTAGAACACCTAAGCCGTTGATCATCGTCGTATGAGAGTCAGTACCTACGAGCGAGTCTGGGAAAGCAATATTTTCTCCTTGCTCGTTCTTATTTTCTTGAACAACATTCGCCAAGTACTCTAAGTTTACTTGGTGAACAATCCCTGTAGCTGGTGGAACTGCTCGGTAATTATCCAACGATTTTTGTGCCCAATTTAAAAATTTGTATCTCTCTAAGTTTCTTTCGAATTCCAATTCCATGTTGCGTGAAAGGGAATTAGCTCCTCCAAATTCATCCACTTGGACTGAGTGATCGACAACGAGATCTACAGGAATTGCTGGATTAATTTCTGTTGGGTCTCCCCCGAAATCTGCCATTGCTTTACGAAGAGATGCTAAATCAACAACTGCAGGAACCCCCGTGAAATCTTGTAGAATAACACGAGAAGGTTTGAAAGGAACATCAATATTTTGCACCTGATCCGTTCCAAATTTCGCTAAGTTTTCCACATGTTCTTCTTTAATTACTTTTCCGTCATACTGTCGTAACAAAGATTCGAGAAGTACCCGGATAGAATAAGGAAGGTTGGTGACTGTTCCAACGCCGGCCTCTTCAATCGCCTTTAAATCGTAATAGTGATACGTTTCACCATTTACGTCAAAGGATTTCTTTGAGTTATAAAGTGCTTTGTTTTCATTTGACATATGTATTCCCTCCTTCATTTAATATCATATAACAGATTTTCTTAATTGTCTAAATCCTTTTTTCGAAAATTTGTCACATTTTCAACTCTACTAGAATAACACTTTTTTGACGAATACGCACGTATTCTGCTTAACAAATCCGTTCACAACACCCCTATATATCAAGACGGCACCTAGATTTTTCTGCGATTAAACTTTTTTTAGAAAGGCCTTTTTTAGAAGTGAAATAATAAAAAGGACGCAGCCTATCATAAAAAAATAGGTTGCGTCTTTGAGAGTAAGGTGTTAGTTCATTATGTCATGTTTTCGGAGTTCTAATTCTTGTGAGAATAAATCTAATTGGCGTTTTTGATGTTCCGATGCAACTGTATATGCTTTGTTAATAATCTGCGTTGCTTCATTAATCTCCTCTTCAGCTAATTTTACTTGATGACCAAATTCTGGAGCGTCTGGATCTAACTGGTCAAACGCATCTCCCAATTGACTATACGCTTGTTGCGCCGCTTCAAATGCTTGTCGCTTATTTTTGTTGTAAGGCACAAATAACATCCCCTTTCTTTTAGAAAAAATTGGCTTGTCGCCAAGTCCTTCATGGCGAAAGCCTTAGTATTTCTTATACTTTAATCCTGTAGCGAAGTTAAACGTTCTTAAAGTAAAAAATACCACTACGGTAATAGTATGGTTTATCGTTTCAAGAGTATGCTACATAATGAATAAAACAAACATAAGGAGGTGTCAATCATCGAAAAAAACACATTTAAAAGCCAACGGAGTCCCAATCCAAAAGACGGGCATGGTCATTCCGGTCAACCTGAACCAATGAAAGGGACGCAAAAAACAAGAAAACAAAACAGAAAAGGACAAACAGATGGAGAGGGGTAATCTACCCTTCTCCATCTGTTTTGTCTAATTTCATCAGTAGTTCCTCTATTACGCCTAAATCAACGCTTGAAAGGGTACGAAAATCAATGAAAAGACGCTCATTCGTAATTCTGCAAATGAGTGGAATCGTCAGGTTTCTTAAAAACGATTCACATTGATTTACTGACATGCCTTTTTTTTCAATCGTTAACCCAAACGTGGCAATTTCTTCGACCGGCATCGTTCCTCCACCAACTTTGGAAACATCAGCTTCTTTTTGAAGGGATAACGTACCAAATTGGTCAGCCGTCTTTGCAATGAAATCGTCTACTTGACCTGAAAGTTCTTCTTTCGTTTTCAAAATATCACGAATGGTTGGGATCTGCTTCATCGATTCAGGATCATACACATAATCATAAAGCGTTGCTTCGAGAGCTGCTAATGTCATCTTATCAACGCGAAGAACACGAGCTAATGGATGTTTCTTCAGTTGCGAAATGATCTCTCTTTTCCCAGCAATAATCCCAGCTTGTGGTCCACCTAACAATTTGTCTCCACTAAATGAGACTAGATCTGCTCCATCACTAATCGATTTTTTCACGATCGGTTCTTCACCAATCCCTTCATTTACAAATGGAAACAATGAGCCGCTTCCCAAATCTTCATAAACAATGATCGACGACTCTTGGTTTTGCTTAGCAATTTCTGTTAACTCTTTGACTGATACGTCCGCTGTAAAGCCGACCGTCTTGAAATTACTTGTATGAACTTTCATAAACATTTTTGTATTTTCTGTCACAGCCTGTTCGTAATCGGCACGATGCGTTTTATTCGTTGTCCCCACTTCAACAAGGGTTGCGTCACTTTCTTCCATGATCGTTGAAACTCGGAAAGAACCACCAATCTCAACGAGTTCCCCTCTCGAAACAATGACTTCTGTGTCTTTCGTTAACGCTCGTAAAATCAGATAAACCGCCGCAGCATTATTATTGACAGCCATTGCCGCCTCTGCACCAGTTGCCTTTACTAAAAGATCTTCGATAATACTGTGACGCGATCCGCGGTTTCCAGATTGAATATCAAATTCTAAATTCGAATAATATTTCGATGATTGCAACACACGATCCATCGCATTTTCGCTCAATCTTGCTCTACCTAAATTCGTATGTAAGACCGTACCAGTGCCATTAATCACTCTTCTTAAGTTATATGCCTCATATGTTTCTGCCCTAAGAGTTAACTGGTCACAAAGAAACATTGTCAAATCATTTCGAGTATTTGATTGAAACGTTACAGGGTCTGTTTTTAGCCGATTGCGAAGGTTATCAAGTTCTTCGTTCATCCATTCTTTAAGTAAGGCATTCGGAATTTTGTGCGTTTCGCGTAAAACAGTAATTTGTGGTGCCTCTATCACTTCATGTACGGGAGGAAGCTTCTTAAATGCATTCTCCATGATCACCCTCCTTTTTTCTAGTAATTACCATTTATAAATTATCTATTCCTTGGTTAGTCTAATGAGTGAAGGGAGTCGTCAACGACTTTCTTCACAAGAGTGAATGGTTTTTGACTGGAATTCGTTGTTATGACCTTGAGGGGTGGTTCGCTTGGCTCATTTATAAGCAACAACATCAGCAAGGAAAGTAATGAAAACGGAAGTAATGAGGTGTTAACAAAAGATAAACATCGACTTTACCCTAGAAGAAATGCTCATTCACTCTAGAAAAAGGTGGTCTTAAAAGACCACCTTTTTCATATGTAAATTTATTGGTCCCCTTTACCGAATGTTTCCCTTTCACGAGCAATTTCTTGCTGATCTTTTAAATCCTTCACATATCCTGTAGCATAAATGGCCAACCCAATACCTAATCCAATCCCCAAGCCTTTAACAAATTTCTTTAACATCTCCCTCTCCCCTTCCGATGTATTTTCTAATGACAACCTCTTACCATTATACAAAATTTGACTTGATTTAGAAACCAATTAAAAAAGATGTCCGCAACAGTTTAGAGTTTCTTCGGACATCTTTCATTAAAATATATTAAGTGGGTCATTACCAGATCGCGGCATACATCATTCTGGATTTCCGACATTTTAGCGGATTTTCATCACTATTGATAATTTCTGATCGATTCCATTTGATTGATGACTTCCTTATGGTCTGGGAATTGATCTGTCTCCCATTTCGAGTAGATCTTTTTACCATTAACAAAAATCTCAAAAGCACCACCAGAACTTGGGATCAATTCCATCGATTCTATGTCTGTTCTTAAATCTTCAAACGCGTCCTCTGCGAAACTCGCAGCTTTGGGAGCGTAGTTTCACTGCATACAAAATTCAATTTTTACCTTCAATTTCATTTTTAAAAACTCCTTTGTAAAGTTTTGTGAACTTAACTAGTTGAACCTATTTTAAAAGATCATTTGTCGAAGGTCAATGATAAGGTTTATAATGAAGAATAGATAAGGAGGTGCTCGCACGATGGTTAAAAATATTTTTTCTTCAGACAAACGCTTAACACAAATGACCAAAAAAGCTGGTTGAGGATGCAAAATTGGTCCTGAAGACCTGGCGCAAGTATTGCGTCACTTACCTAAGAAAGATCAAGATGAGAATCTTCTCGTTGGCTTGGATACATCAGATGATGCTGGCGTATATCAACTAACAGATGATATTGCTTTAGTGCAAACCGTCGACTATTTCACACCAATTGTCGACGACCCTTATATGTTTGGTCAAATTGCTGCTGCTAATGCATTAAGTGATGTATACGCAATGGGAGGAGAACCGAAAACCGTTCTAAATATCGTTGGCTTTCCAATTAAAAAACTGCCCCACGACGTGCTAGCAACGATTCTAAAAGGAGCAGCCGACAAAGTAAAAGAGTCTGGGGCTGTTATCGCTGGTGGTCATTCAATCGATGACCAAGAACCTAAATTTGGCTTGAGTTGCACCGGAATTGTTCACCCAGAACGTATTTTTAAAAATGTCGGTGCCAAACCTGGTGATAAATTAATCTTAACAAAACCTTTAGGAGTCGGAATTCTTACGACTGCGATTAAATTTGGCAAAGCTTCTGCAGAAGAAGCAGAAACGTCTACACATACGATGGCTACATTAAATAAAGTTGCAGCAGAAGTCCTTAAAGGGTATCATCCACGTGCAGTAACTGATGTGACCGGATTTGGATTACTTGGTCATGGGTTTGAAATGGCTAGCGGAAGCGATGTTAGTTTTGAAATCAATTACAAAAGCGTGCCAGTTATCGACGGCACACTCACTCATGCTAAAAATGGTGTTGTCCCAGGTGGAGCAAAGGAAAATCATAAGTGGTTACAAAATAACGTCAGCTATGATTCGGCGTTACAAAAGTACGATCAACTTATTCTTTGTGATTCGATCACAAGCGGTGGACTGTTAATCAGTCTCCCAGAAGAAGAAGCCGATGCTTATATCGCTGAGATGAACGATAAGGCACCTTTTGCCGCTAAACTGATTGGACAAGTTACTGAAAAGAGAGAGAAAGCAATTTACGTAACAAAATAGTAGGAAAAAGATCGTCAATGTGCGATCTTTTTCTTTCGTTGTTTCGTTAATTTTAGAAAAACTTGACTTTTCGCCAAGTCTTCATGGCGAAAGCCTTAGTTTTTCTTATACTTTAATCTTTAGCAAAGTTAAACATTCTTGAAGTATAAACAAGGGGAGAAACTGAATGAACCTTAAACGTGTCGAAACTTTCATTACGCTCATGGAAACGAAAAGTTTTTCGAAAACAGCAGATAAATTAAACATGACGCAACCAGCAATTAGTCAACAACTGAAACTACTCGAAAAAGAAATGGGTACAGCTTTACTCGATCGCGAACGCTTCTCATTAACTCGAACGGGAGAAATTGTCCTTAAAAAAGGCTATAAAATCATTCAATCAGTTAAAGATATGAGAGCAGAAGTAAAACTCGCTGATCATCACGTCGGTGGTTTATTAAAAATGGGCGCTAGCACCGTAGCCAGTACTCATTTAATCCCTAGCTTGTTAGCATCCGTGAGAGAGAAATATTCTTCGCTTCGGTTTCACATTCAAGTCGCCGATACAATGCAAATGGTTCAGAGAGTGTTAGAAGGGAAATGCGACCTTGCTATTGTCGGAACAGACCACGTAGACTCCTCCTTAATATGCCAACCTGTCTATACTGACCGTCTTGTTTTGATCGCCCCAGTTGAATGGGAGCTTCCGTCTGACTTGAAAAGCGTCATGGCAAGTTCTTTCATATCTCGTGAAAAAACGAGCGGTACACAACGCGAAGTAGAAAAACTTCTGCAAAAAGAAGGCATTTCGATGAAAGAAATCAACAGTATTGCAACGGTTCAAGACACTGAAGCGGTCATTGCATTTGTAGAAAACGGTCTAGGCATCTCGATCATTTCCCAACTATCCGGATTACGCGCAATAAAAGATGAACGAATTCAAGTTGTCCACACATTTGAAGCTACGAGAACATTCTCACTTATTTACCATCGGAATAATGAGCAAGATCCTGTGATTCAAGCAGTTAAAAGTAGCTTTGACGTAGATTGGGACGGAGAATAATTTTGCTACCTCTCCGTCCCAGTTTTACTGACACTGCAGATTTTCTTCACGCGAGTGGCGATTTTGTGATAACTACACCGCTATAATACCTAATTTCATGGAGTTACGGAATTAATATAAAGACAGATAGAGTGCTAAAATATCCTAAAATCAACATATTGATATTTGTGGAGGGTCAGTATGATTTGGAAGTTCATGTCATCAATGAAACCAGTGGTTTAGTCCAGTCAAGAACGTTAAAGTACTTAACAGAACTATACCCTTAAAAATCAAATCATTTTTTGATATCTCTTAAACACTTGCAACGCTAATAACATTGCTAATAGGAGAAACACATTTAAATAAATGACATTTGTAATGATTAAATTCCAATTAGCACTAGCTCCTAATGCTTCTCGGCCAGCTTCAATAGCCCAGTTAACTGGATTGAAAAGAGCAATATTTTTTATCCAATTTGGCACAAGGTCAATTGGCATAAATAAACTAGATACAAAGATTAGAGGCATGGTCATCAAGTTTGCAGTGGAAATAAGCCCCTCTTCCTTTTGAATAACGAGACTAAGTGCGATGGAGAGGGCACCAAACCCCATCCCTAGTAGAACACTTACTATTAATAAAATAAAGATACCAGTTATTCCTCCTGGAAATCTAGCTCCCATCAGCAACGCCAATACTATAATTATTAACCCTTGAATCCCCATTGTTACGGTGTTTTGCATTAAAGGACCAATAATTAAAGAGGACCGCCTCACAGGAGAAACAAGAAAACGATTTAATACCCCTTGGTTTAAATCAACGATTATGCTCATCCCTACAAAACCACCAGATAAAAGAGTACTCATTACTACAATCCCAGGGCTAAAAAACTCTAAGTAAGAGGACGAAGTGAAACCAGGAATATCTACAATACTACTAAATAATGAGCTAAATAAGAGTAACCATAATATAGGTTGGAATAAATTTATTCCTATCAGAAAAGGAGAACGAGATACTCCACGTAAATTCCGCTCTGTCATATACCAGGAATCTGCTAATAATTTCATCTAAGAATCACCTGCTCTTTCTGCGCTTCTTGGAAGGATCGACCTGTATAATGTAAATAAACATCATCCAATGAAGGGCGAGAAACGGTTGCAGATTGAACAGTGATACCCTCTTTCTCCAAAAAGCTCATTACTGCTGGAAGTCTTTCCGCACCATTGGATGTTCGCAAAAAAAGATTAGGACCATCTGTAAAAATATCTTCTATGCCTGCTAAAAGTGGGAGTAATTTCTGAGCAAGGTGTAACTCATCATCCTTAACTTCTAGTTGTAGCATATCTCCATTTAATACTTTTTTTAGCGACTCTGATGTACCTTCTACTACAACCTTTCCTTTATCTATTATCGCTAAATAATCGGAAAGTTGATCTGCTTCCTCTAAATAATGAGTTGTTAGTAGAACAGTTAAGTTCTCATTATTTGCCAAAGATTTTATTGTTTCCCACAAGGAAGAACGCGCCTCTGGATCCAAGCCAGTCGTAGGTTCATCGAGAAACAAAATATTAGGTCTATGAATTATCCCCATCGCTATGTCTAGCTTTCGTTTCATTCCACCAGAATAAGTCTTGCTTAGCTTGTCAGCAACGTCTGTTAAGTCAAACTGTTCTAACATATTCGCAACCCTTTCCTTTAGTTCATTTCTACGAAGTCCGTAAAGCCTGCCTTGGAGTTGTAAATTCTCTTTTGCAGTAAATTCTCCATCTACGGAGGACTGCTGAGCCACATATCCAATCATTTTTCTTATTTTAAATTTGTCTCTCGATGCGTCTTGTCCTAGTAACTTTACTATACCTGAGTCTGGTTGAGAGAGGGATGTCATGATACGGACAGCAGTAGACTTCCCAGCACCATTCGGTCCCAATAGTCCGAAAATAGAACCTTGTTTTACACGAAAAGTTAGGCCTGTCAACGCAGTTGTTTTATTAAAAGACTTTTTTAAGTCCATTATTTCTATGGCAAATGGATTTGTCATTTCTGTGCCTCTCTTTCATACATAATTGTTATTGTTTTATCCATAAAATTCACCACTTCGCGATCCATTGGATAAAAAAGAATTCCGTCCTGCTTCTCTTTAATGACAGACCACATCTTATCTAAGAACGCCTCATCTTCTCCGAACATGGTGTGTACCAAGTTCATCCACTGTCGTGCTAACTGTTGCGCTACTGGTGAAGCAGGTTCTTGATCAATATTTTCTCTTATTTCATGTATTAACTTTATCCATTGGTGATTTACCTCTTCCATTTGCTCTCCTTTAATTCCAATTATTCTATTAAGCTCTTCTTTACTAAAGCTTTCCTCTAACATTTCAAAGGGTTTAGCTGGGTTTTCTTGAAAGAGCCTTATTATTTTAAAAATAATATTCCAGTTTACATCTCCTTCAAATTCAATAGAATATTTCACTCCGTTTAAAGCCTGCTCTAACGCCTCTAGTTGTATTATCTTTTGTTTTATCATTTCTAACTGTTGATCGACGGATTGTTGCCACGTACTTGTATTTTCTTTAAGAATTCCTTTAATTTTTTCTAAGGAAAAACCCATGTATTTTAAAGCGAGTACTTGCTGTAGCCTCATCACATCGTTCTCCGAATAAAGTCGATGTCCTCCTTCAGTTTTTGATGAGGGAATGATTAAATTAACTTCCCCATAATAATCTAATGTTCTAACGGTTACTCCTGTTTTCTTTGATAACTGACCAATGGTATACATTACAGTTTTTTCCTCCTTTCATTTCTTCTTAAAGTATAAATCAACACGTTACGTGTTGTTCAATAGGAAATTTCAAAATATTTATAAATTAAAGCTATTAGACTATGGGAACGGATCGGTTTATCGGTAGACAAGTGCGAGTAAAGATTAACTGGAACGATTTATAGATATGTATATAGCATTGGCGGCACTATATCTGGAGAGTGTTGCCCGCGGAACGCATCCGCCTGAAACGTATTCAATCCAAATCTAAATTAAATATTTAGATTATGAAAGCGTTTTCAAATAATATTACTATTGGTTTGCCAAACCTAGATTATTGCTGGCAAATAGTTTAATTATTTTGTCAATTAATTTACTGCACAGTATAACGATACTGTGCAGTAGTGGTGGGAGATATTTATAAATATGGTGCTTTTAAGTAGTAAGATATCATGGTAAGAGTGGTGAAATCACGTGGGCGTAAGCACTCTGGACACAGCACAGCTTTTTTCCTCGCCAGTGGGTAGTATCTCCATCTTTCTGGACACTCCGCAGCTTTTCACACTTCGAGTGTCTCGCATCTTACTCCTTCTGGACACTCACCAAGCTTTCCGCTTCCACCAGCGTCTCGCATCTTACTCTTTCGGGACACTCGACTGATTTTCACCACACGAGTGTCCTAAATCTCCTATGACCCCTTTATAACTCTGGCTTTTTTAGCCAGATCCGTTCATTATCTTCCCGCTTCGTAAAACCAGATTGGTCGATCTTTTCCATCATTGGCACCAAATATTTCCGCGTCAATCCAAGCACTTGCTTTGCATCTTGAAGCGTAAAACGATCATCTGTCTGTTCGTATAAGTCGTTCAAAGCTTGCTTAAAGGCCCGAACGGATAACAAGTGTTTATCGTCTAGTTCCATCATTATCTCCTGTCGAACAAGGAAATGTTTTAACTCTTGTGACCATTGTTCTGGAAGCCCAGATCGTTCAATTACGGTATTAACTGGTTCCACCTCTAGCCCTTGTTTCACCAAGGTATCCTCTACTTGCTTCATTCGCTTTTCCCACTGTTTCGGAAAGCCTGGTTCAAACGTTATCGAAGCAACGGATGAGCCACTTTTTTTCAACTGCCCCTCCTTTATCCCCTTATCAATAACCGAAGTAGCAACGTCTTTGCCATAAGAAGGCGACATGTCTTGCTTTAATTGAGCCAACTCCATACCAGCTCTTAATGGATATTCACTATGGTACGTCAGCAATTCTTCTTCAATAACCTCAAGCATTTCTTCAAATGTCATCATTAGAAGGTAACGACTACCTAGCTGAAGTAACGTTTCATCATCGAGGAGCGGCTCGACAAACTCATCGAGTTCATCATTTGATAAAGACAATTCTGCACACGCTTCTTTTTTAGATAACGATTTTTTCAATTTTAACAGATCAGTCAGTCGTTCTTTTGGCGAACCTTCTTTCTTACGTTGCAGGTTTTCAATCGTCGCTTCGCCAAATTTATACCTCTCCCCTTGGGGATCAATCACAACTCCCCCACCAATCGTCTCCATCGGTGTAGGCCTTCGCAAAATGAACCGATCTCCTCGTTTCGTAACGACTGGGTCATCGAGACGAAGTTGGCAAAGGACATCTTTATCTTCCGTTAATTCATTTCTATCAAAAAAGACAATTTTCCCGTACACTTCTGCTGTTCCAATATGTAATTTGATATACCCTCTTTGCTTCATCGGGTATTTCAGATGATCGATTGTATCCAAAGCAATGTCAATCGTGTTCGTCGTGCTGTAATGTTGCGTTGCAACGAGTACGTCTCCCCGACTGAGTTCATTTTTCGATATCCCGCCCAAATTAACAGCTACCCGTTGTCCGGCCCGGCCTGTTTTTTGCGACTCATGATGAACTTGCAGTTGCCTTGCACGAACTTTTTTCCGCTGTGGGAGAATCTCTAACGTATCCCCTTCATGCACTTCGCCTTCATAAATAGTCCCTCTAACAACAGTCCCTTGCCCGTGCACAGAGAACACTTGATCTATTGGTAGCCGAAATGCCCCCTTCGAGTTTTTCACCGGGATTGTAGCCAAACGGCGTTTAATTTCTTCACGTAGCTCTGGTATTCCTTTATGTGAGAGACTATCAACGAATACTAATTCAGATCCTTCAAAAAACGTCCCCTCGACTTGGTCGGATATATCAGCTTCGATTAATTCAATCATATCTTCTTCGACTTGATCCATTTTCGTAACAACAATCAACCCTTGATGGATTCCTAACAAATTTAAGATATCGAGGTGCTCAACCGTTTGCGGCATTACCCCTTCATCCGCGGCAACGACGAGTAAGACGAGGTCAATTCCAGCAACACCCGCAATCATTTGCCGAATAAATTTCTCGTGACCAGGAACATCAATGACCGACACTTGTGAGTCGTCATCTAATTTTAATGGTGCATATCCCAATTCAATCGAAATAGAGCGCTCCTTTTCTGCTTTTAATCGGTCTGTATCTATATTAGTTAATGCTTTCGTTAACGTCGTTTTGCCATGATCAATATGGCCTGCCATGCCAATCGTATAAAATCGCTTCGACATCTTTTCCCCTCCAGTGGTCATACTATGAACGTAACAAATCCTCCGTCTATTTTACCATATGCTCCAACGGAATTTCTTCCGAAGACACCTTGCATCTATAAAAACTACGCCGACACTATACTTGGTACTACTGAATAACTCCAGTCTTTGTAAAAAGTGATATCGTATTTATCATAGTGGAATGCCTCTTTCATGTCTTCGCTTTCCGCGGTGAAGTCGTCAAGCCGCTTCGGGCAAATGCCCTGCAGGGTCTTGACCGGACTTCCAATACCGCAGGAGTCTCGCCATGAAAGAGTCATCCCTAGTGGTATTTTTAGTTATTAAGTAACCCTTACATTATAAGCTTACAATTAGATTCACCTATCAATTTTGCATTATAGGTTGCAATATTTGTTAAAATAAGTATAATATTAATTAACAAGTACCTCATTATTCTAGGTAGGTGGAAATATGTTTGATCGAGAGCTTATCAAAGGAAGTACATCGCTCATCTTACTGCAATTACTCATAGAAAAAGACATGTACGGCTATGAAATTGTAAAGGAAATGGAAAAGCGAAGCGAAAATGCATTAGAAGTCAAAGAAGGAACACTTTACCCAGCTTTGCACAAATTAGAAAAACAGGAGTACATTTCATCCTACTGGCGCGAACCAGAAAGAGGGCCTTCTCGAAAATACTATAAAATAACAGAAACAGGCAAGGAAATCTTGCTGCAAAAAACAAACGAGTGGAAAAGCTTTGTAAATGTCATCGATAAAGTTATTGGGAGAAAAGGCTATGATTCAGTCTAAACGTGAGTATTTAAACAAGTTAAAACAAGAGATTGGCACATCTAATTCACAGGAAATTCTCAAGGAAATTGATCTTCATTTATCAGAAGTACTCGATGATATTTATTACCGTGAGAACATTTGCGAAAGAGATGCGATGCCCTATTTGATTGATCGCGTTGGTCCTCCTGAAGAATTGGGTGCGATGTATCAGCAAGAACTTCGTGTCACTCCAGTGAAAACACAATGGACGTTTATGATGATTAATCTGTTATTTTTCGTCGTCGGAATTGCGCTCACGGCTTTTTACCACTTGCTATCATTTCCAGCTGTCAATAATGTCTGGTATTTTCTAACGAGTGTAACCTCACTTATTATGGTGCTATACATGGTTTTCTGGGGATTGTTAGGTTATGAAATCGGCAAAGAATTTGGATTAAGTGGGACGAAACTATTAATAAAAACATTTTACTTTTCACTACTACCTAATTTGATCTTAATGGGCTTAGTCATTTTTAACTTCATTCCTCATAGTTGGTTTGATCCGTTGTTGACGCGAAATTTTATTATCACATGTATTCTAGCCACCCTGCTATTATATCCAATTAGCTATACGGGCTTTCGTTGGGGAGTTAAGAAGTCTGTATAATTTTTTACTTATCTACATAGTTAATCTCTGTAGATGGATCACTTACCAAAGGAGCGTGGTATTAGCTATGAGATAGTTCTTTAAGCGACTACAACTTTGTATTTTTTTATCTATCTACAAAGAAATTCTATGTAATTAATGAGAGGAGTTTCATACATGTCTACACGTCATATTATCTACACGTTTATATGTTTAATATTAGCGGTGCTTGCAAATATCACCTTGTTGGAGGAGCAAATAGGAATTTCATACAGTCTATTTATTATTGTATTTTACAGCTTCTTTTTTTATCAATTTAGGAAATTCACGTTTACCCATAAACAAATTAGTGGTCTACTATTTTTTGTTATTTGTGTGTTGAGTTTCAGTTATTTCATTTATTCCAATCAGATCTTTTATGTTCTCAATTTTATCATCATTCCCCCTTTAATATTCGTGCACATCGTTTTGGTGACTAGTTCAGAGGGCATTTCATGGAGTAACATAGCTTTTATATCCTTACTTCGAAAAAAAATGAACCAGCTTTTTAAATACGGTACTCGTTTAACGCAATCTAGTAACAGGAAGTTCAAGTCTAATGTCAATGAAACCACTTATCATACGGGTAAGAAAATAGGTGTAGGCATTCTTATTGCCTCTCCATTAGTCTTTTTGGTATTAAATCTCTTGTTATCGGCAGATGCACAGTTTCAAGAGTTAATGTTAAACCTTCCTAAATTACTGATAAATATCGACTATGGTATTTTTTGGACAATGATTAAAATTGGCATCCTTATGCTCTTTTTCTTCTGTTTTTTTAAGATAATCTCTAAAAAAACAGTCGTTAAACCCGTCGTAAAAGATATCAATGACGATAAAAACTGGGATGCAGTGATCTTAACTACTGTTTTAGTATCATTAAATCTGTTATATCTCTTATTTACTATCGTCCAGTTCCAGTATTTTTTCAGCGGGACATTAGTGAACGATGTTTCGTATGCGGAATATGCAAGGCGCGGCTTTGCGGAATTGCTCAGTGTCACCGTAATTAATTATTTGATGATATTATTAACTGTTCGAAAAACAGATAAAGGTTCTTCTAAGATGATAAAGATCCAACTAACATTGTTAATTCTTTTTAGCAGCGTTATGCTTGTTTCATCATTTATGAGATTGATGATGTATGAACAGGCATTCGGTTTCACATATTTAAGGATATTTGCACATACTTTTATGATTTATTTAATGGTCATTTATGCCTTCACATTAGTGAAAGTATGGATCACCCGTCTACCTGTCGCACGTTTTTATATTATTTTCAGCTTATTATTTTATCTAGGTTTCAATATCATCGGAATCGACTCCATCATTGTGAAAAATAATATTGAACGGTTTGAAGCAACAGAAAAAATCGATGTCCAATATCTTGATCAACTATCGTATTCGGCAATTCCAGAAGTGGTTGAGCTTTATAAGAAACACCCTGATATAGATGGCCTTGAGGATATGTTAATTAATAAAAAAGAGGAAATAAATAACGAAAAGGCAGCTTGGCAGTCTTATAACCTGTCTCGTGAAAATGCAAAACGAAGCTTAAATGAATTGGATTTTTGATCTTTACTATCGATTAAAAAGAAGCTTTCCTTTAGATATATCAGTAGGGAGGCTTCTTTTTAATACATCCACATGGTTTTACCACCCTTGCCATGTTTTTTACCAGTGTACGCCACTAAATTTACGACACAATGCCAACATGTTTACCAATCATAACAAAAATGGACTCCTTTTCTTTTATTCCTCATGATAATACCTCCAAATATCTCAGCTATTATTATAATATTCTGTATTTTGTCAATAAAATTAAATAGTCTTCCATGTAAATGCCCTAACATTACCCTTAGATTGTGAAAGATATAAGGAGGGAAAAAATCTCTTCTAAATTGCTATTAATAAATATGATATTCCCAAACAATATTAGCTGTACCTACAACTGGAATTCTTAATGTACTCTTTACCTATTGATGACAATAACTTTTCCATAAGGCTTTTAAATCTTCCTGCAACTAAAGAATAGATACAAACACTATAACTGTGTAAATAGCTAAGCATGCATTTAGTATTTCGAAAAACATCAGTTGATTTGACATTTTTGTAGGCGACTTTGGATAAAATCCAGCTAAATCAATAACATATACAACTAAGTAAAGAACACCCAATATAACACCAAGATAAACTCCGATTGCACTGCCCACTAATAACAAGTAACTAGCAATAAATGATGATACTCCTAAAGAAATTAGAAAAACATTAAATCCCCAAAACGAAACTCCTCTCATTTTTGAAAAGTCTCTATTCTCTATTGGACCCCCTGGAACCAAAATAGCTAGCAAGAATACATTTAAGAAAATTAAGAAACTATATATAAGGTTAATTAGTGACATTAAATTTCCTCCCTTCACTGACTAATAATCCTTCAAATTTACTCCTCCTTGACCAAAAAATTATATTCTATGCAATGATATTTTAGATCGACCGTTATTTCTCATTTTATTTTCCCATCTAAAATAAATTCAACTTGTTTCCTGATCTCCTCCATCATCGATTCGTATGATAGTAAGTTACTATATACGAATTCATTAAAAATTGTAATTGAGCAGCCGTATATACACTTCACAGCTGTTTGAATATCAAAGTGAGTACCTACCTTTTTCGTTTTAACTAGAGAAAAAAATAAATCTTCCAGTTTGTTAGAGATAATTTGATCTGCTTCAATTTGGCTTTGTCTAATTGTTTGGGATTCAGTGTCTATCGCATCATACATAATAGAAAAATATTCTTTTAAAAGTTTTTTATCCATTTGTTTTGCATTTTTCACATAATACTCAATTATTCTAACAATTTCATTGACGATTTGTTCTTCTGATTCTAGTCCGTCTGCATCAATTTCATATTCTACAAATGACAAATCGTCAAATAAAGCAGCAATAAACAGTTCACTTTTCGACTTGAAATAATTGAATAAAGTACCTTCACCTATTTCAGCAAGTTCGGCAATTTCCGATGTTCTAACGCTCTTAAAACCCTTCTTTTCAAATAATACCTTGGACACTTCGAGAATTTTTTTTCTAGTTAACATTTTCTTTTTTTCTCTAAGACCTGAAATCTCAAAACCCTCCTTTAAGTGAGTTTACTCATATATGAGTATACTCATATATTACATACGTTAGACTATTCTGTCAACTGAACATAGAAGTGGACGCGATAAATATATTTTTCAAGAACATGATTTTGCCACAACATGTATAAGATTTATTGGCTATACACCAATTGTATACTTATGTAAGATTTGACGGTGATGATAGCCATGTGGATGTACCATCTTTGCCATGTTTTGTTGCCACCAGTTACCGTTGAAATTACGACTTGCTGTCAAAGTATTAACCAATTGAAAAACCTTAGAGATTAAATTTAAAAAGCCTATTCCTTCTATTTTTACAGAGGGATTAGGCTTATGTTTTTTCACATTTAGTTATAGGTTATCATCTTTTTTTGCATAGTAATGTGCATAATTGACCAACAATGTTTTTAAACAATTTCTCAAAAATAGCAATCGAAAAGAAATCAAAAAACATTTAATTTGATATAGTGAATTAGTGCTTAACCAAAACTTAAGGAGGAATAATAATGGCTATGAGACTTACACCCTATTTATTGATGGACGGAAATGCAAAGGAAGCTATTCAGTTTTATGAACAAGCGATCGGTGCTAAAGTTCTCGAAATTATTTCATACGGAGAAATGCCGGAAATGCCTAATACTTTTACGTCTGAGCTGAAGAACCTTGTTGCACATGCAAAGTTACAAATTGGAGACACAGATCTTATGTTTTCCGATAATCCAAGTGGTTCGCCTATTCAAAAGGGCAAGCAGATTACACTTTGTATTACAACGAACGATGCAGAAAAATCAAAACAAATTTTTGAAGCGTTGCAGCAAGGCGGTCAAGTTAATATGCCCTTTGAAGAAACTTCTTTCAGCCCTGCCTTTGGTGATGTAACCGATAAATTCGGCATTACCTTTCAAGTTTATACTGAGAGTTAAACTAAATTAGAGATAAAGAGTTGCTCGAAATGAAGAGTGACTCTTTTATTATTTATTGCACAGTACGTCTACTATTCATTAAAGAGTGGAGACTTTCTAATTCCATATTTCGTTAGCTCAACAAGATTTTCCACTTCCAGTATATATTAATGTATATTCACGCCACATAAACTTATTTGTTACTTGGCATCATCAGGAATAATGTTTACTTGCTTTGCGGTTGCTTGGACTGGGAATGACTCTCTTACATCCCCTTCAAAAAAGACATTCACGTACATACCAACTTCTAGACTAGCAAAATCAGTAAGATCATTAAGATAAATTTTAGTGTCAGGCGTGATGGTAACGACAGCTTCAGTGTGGATAGCACCATTTTCATCAGGACCTTTCACTTGAATAGATCCCACAGTATCTTCATTGTCACTTGGGGTTATCTCAACAATATCACCTGCAACACCATATTCGACAAACTGGCTATCATCAGACGATGAGAGATCTTCTTCTCCATTAATTTCCTCTTCTTCATTAGTGCCACATCCAACTAGAGCAAGTAGAACTATAGCAAAAGTAAATAAAATCCACATCTTCTTCATAATAAATCCCGCCATTCTTTTTATTATCTTAGACGGATTAAATGACTAAAAGTTACAAAATAATTTAAAACAAAATGGTCCTCCATATATGGACCATTCTAAAAAACTACTATGGCTTTATGTTAGATAGTTTTTATATCTTTCTTTTTCAACATTATCGCCTGATTCCTGAAGCTAATATATAGGAACTAGGTATTAAAAGGCAGCTTGCTTGTACACTAACTCTACCGTTAATTTAGACAATCCGAGTACTAGTATAACGATGGATGTATACACAAATGAAAATGTTAATCCATAAATTACTAATAGTAAAAAATTACAGTCGAATAGCATATCAACTATCTTAGGTTCTTCTATTTATAAAAACGAGTATAAGGTTTATATATCATTAATATACCAATTAAAGCGAAAAGATAGTCAAAGGAAATTCTCGCTTCAATTGGTCCCTCATTCAAAATAACTACTCTAGCTAAATATAAGTGGAAAATACCGCTACAAATAAATGTGCTCTTTTAAACTTTGCATATTCTCCTCCAAAAACTTAGGTTTACTAACTCAACCATCGCTTCTCCGTTAGTGATGTATTTGATAAGATAGTTTTGAGCCACTTTTAGCTGTTTCGATCACATGAAAAATGAGCCACACAATTCCCAATTTCAATAACCTCTCTTATGATAGATAGTGACTAAACTACTACATACTAAGAGGAAGAAAAGGATGATTGATATGGCTCAACATTATAATATCAAATTTTTAAAAGAGGTTGAAGGTTTATCAGAAAGAAGGATCGCAAAAAAGCTTGGTATTTCAAGGAATACTGTAAGTAAATATCTTAATCAATCAGAACTCCCCACGGCGATTAATAGACAAAGAATCTATGGATCCAAACAATATTCAGGTGAAACGAAACGAGTATTGCCAGTCATCGATCAGTGGCTAGAAGATGATTTGAAGCATTGGGCGAAACAAAAACATACGGCAGCTAGAATCTATAAGAGACTCGTTGATGAGTATGCATTTAAAGGCTCGGCATCTAATATTCGAAAAGTGGTTGCTAAGCGTAGAAAGAAACTTCAAAAAGTATTTATTCCTTTGGAATTTCAACTGGGACATCAATTTCAATTTGACTGGGGTGAAGCTGATATTATTCTTCAAGGCCGAACCCTACGGGTTTATCTCTTCTGTATTCAGTTATCCGCTAGTCGCATGCGATTTGTTAGGGCCTATCTTCACGAGAAACAAGAAGCCTTTCTCGATGGTTTTGTTCATGCCTTTGAATTCTTTGGAGGAATACCAACAGAAGGACTCTATGACAATCTGAAAACGGCAGTACAAAAAACTTTAAAAGGAAGAGATCGCATAGAGCAAGAGACATTTCTCGCTCTACAAGCCCATTATTTATTTAAATCAGAGTTTTGTAATGTTCGTTCTGGAAATGAAAAAGGACGAATCGAAGGGACGGTTGGTTATATTCGAAGAAATGCCTTCGTTCCACTTCCGGCAGTTCAATCAATGGAAGAGTTAAATGATTCCTTGAAAGAATGGTGTTTAAAGGAATCAGAAAGGACCATGGTTCCAAATTCCAAAGAGACTGTGGCTCAAATGTGGGAGAAAGAAAAAGGTTATCTACAGGCCCTTCCTGATCAGGTTTTTGAAGCGTGTAAGTTGGTATCATGTCAGGTGAATAAAACGTCTTTAGTTACAATTGAGACCAATCAATACTCTGTTCCATGTCAATTTGTCGGAAAAGCTGTTTGGGCAAAAATTTTTGTCGATCAGGTGATCATAGTGGCTCAAAATCAAGTGATCGCAGAACATTCTCGATCTTATGAACGAAATCAAATGTTTACGAATCTTAATCATTATCTTGACGCTCTACTTAATAAGCCGCGGGCAATAAGAGATGCACACGCCTTTCACTCTTCTGAGATCCCAGACGTATTCAAACGGTATCATCGTAAGATGAGAGAACAAGAAGGAGCGATTGGAGATCAAAAGTTCATCCGTCTTCTCCTCTTACATCGTGAGATTGGCTTGCCCAAGTTAACTCAAGCTTTAATCGAAGCTGAGAAGACTCACGTATTTCGCTATGAGGTGGTTCACGATATGATTCAACAACTTACAAATGAGGGCGTGATCATTCATGACCTTTCAAGAGAAAAAACGCCTACGAGTTTACTAGACTATAAAGTTCAAAAGTCGAACGTAGAACAATACGGTTTACTGACAGGAGGGAAGAAATGATGGCCACAACAACGTTACTCCTGGAGCATATGACGAAACAATTAAGAACGCCTACGATCGCTCAAAACTACGAATCTCTCGCAAGAGAGGCTGAAGAGCGGAACCTTAGTTATGAAGAGTACTTGTTAGCTTTATTAGATTTGGAAGTGAAAACACGAGAAGAAAATTTAAAACAACGACGACTTAAACAAGCTACTTTTCCCGTTCATAAAACGTTAGATACCTATGACTTTAGTTTAATGCCCAGCTTAAACCGAAACCGATTTTTAACGTTAGGCCAAGGTGATTTCGTAGAAAAAAAAGAGAATATCATTTTCCTTGGTAACAGTGGGACAGGGAAATCTCATTTAGCAACAGGAATAGGTATTGAAATGATTCAAAATGGATACAAAGTCAAGTTTATAACAGCATCAGAATTGGTAGAAGAACTATTGATGGCAAAGGAAGAACATAAACTAAATGCTCTCGAAAAGAAGTGGCTCAAATTAGATGTGATCATTATAGATGAACTCGGATATGTGCCCTTTTCAAAGGTAGGATCAGAGCTATTATTTCAATTTTTCTCCAGTCGATATGAACGTGCGAGTGTCATCATTACAACCAACTTAGAGTTCAGTGAATGGACGAGTTTATTTGGCGATGACAAGATGACCGCAGCTCTTTTAGATCGACTCACTCATCGATCACATATCCATTTACTAAATGGCGAATCATATCGTTTTAGACAAAGTATGAAACAGAATGAAGGAGGCTAAAGAACATGCGGAAGTTGGGAGAGGGTTGCCCCTCCCCGGGGCAACCCTCTCCCAACTTCCAATCCTACCCATTAATGGGTGGTCAAAGATGATAAGTGGCTCACTTTTAAAGTGATCGCTGTGGCTCAATATTATGTTGACAAAAACAAGTGAAAAATCACTTACTAACTTTCTTGACGTTATAATAACAACATATCTTCTTTTGATAATAACCACTCCATATTTTAATTAAAATTCGTTCTTCCGCAAATCTTCCCGTTATCATCTAACTGCATATTATATAAATAATGTGACAATAAGTAATTATTTCTTACCTTTTAGTTCTAAAAGTATAGGTGCTATATTTAGTAAGATAGAAACAATTGTCAAAAACCATAATGCCCTTTCCATACCAGGTACTACATCCATTAAAGCTGCCCAATCTTCCACTTCTACCCACACCGATACAAGACTGTATTCTGCACAAAGTGTTAATGCTGTAAATGATAATCCCATCGCCATAGCAAGCTTATAATCCTTTCCTGCTTTGTACATATAAAGATTTATAAAAGTTGCTACTATTGCAATAACGCCTAATACTACCCACATAACTAGACCTCCATAAACTTTGTCTGTAATAATACTAATGTGCTTCATCTCAATTTTTTGCATCATTTTTTTATTAGATGTTAATACGTCTAATCTTATTTTATAGTAAATGCTTTTCCTTTTGTGGTTTCTTATTGAACAAAACACCTTTACTGAAACAAGATCAGCGATAGCTTATTGTACCGTTCCCGTTAGAATAAGAGATTTTCATTATTACTTAATCTCCGAGTTTTTATTTTATTCATACGCGTTGATTGAAGATTACCTTCATAAGTCAATTGATTAGAATGAATAAGTGAACGTACTCTATATTTAAGCCAACTATCAGACAATAAGTGTTGACATACCAATACTTCACCTATAACTTTGGTTGCATTTATAAACTCTAAATTACTGCCTTCATTATTATTGCACACTCCAATATAAGTGGATCGTCTATAGTTTCTAGTTCATCAACTATTGGATGGGTCCATAACTACTCGGTCTGCTTTTTTATGCTCCATTAAGAATTTAACCACAGATGTAACAAGTAAGTTCCAATTCCTTTATTCCAATACTCTACTTCCCCTAAAAATTGTTCAGTGCCATAAATATTTTTATCAAAATAACCAAATTAAACATATTTTTGATATTAATGTTATGGTTAAATGGTAGGAAATTAAAAGGAGATGATAATTTTGAACAGAAACAATACTGTCCGTTTAGAAATATTGACCCATAATGACAATCTTTTTGAAAGATTTGAAAATGCATTTCTTACGACTGCCAAAACATATATAGAATGTACTCCTGTTGATGTATCTAATATAAACTTCAAAAAGACAAAAAGTCATATTATCGTATTGTACGATTATAATAGTTTGGAATTAGAATATGCTTTTGAATGTGAAGAAGGCTCTGTACAACTAAAAGCTTCGCTTCCTAACGGTGAAATCGTAGATTCTTACATGGAGTTCTGGATAAAATGGGTAGTGGAAGGCTTTTTTGCAGACGAATTGGAAGTTGAATCACAACACACTAATATAACTTTTAGTAACAGGTATGTCATGAAAACAATTTAAAGATTAAAATGATTATGTCATTAGTCAGATTGATTAAATATAGTGTTAAATAGCGATAAATACTCGCAAAAATTGAATGAAACATTTCCACGGAAAGCAAATTTGCGCAGGGTTCATCAATCCATTTAAACGGGTTACCTTATAAATATAGTTGCGATCTGTAAATATCGCACTTTTTCAGTGGCTTCCTGCCGTGCTTACGGAGTCTCGCGGAATCTTCCATTTTTTTTTAGCAGAACAACTTAAAATTCTCATTTTGAGCAAAAGGGATAATTATAATAATAAAAACAATCTCTATAAAGAGACGAGATTGTTTTTACCCACGGTACCACTCTAATTCCTAATAAGGTTCTCTTAATGTTGTTAACGAGGGACCATGTTCCCCGACATACTCTACTAAGGGTTCTAGTATTTTCCTCAAAAGCGCGTTTCATTAAGTAAGTTTCATCAGGCTCACACCACCCCTGAATCGCTTAGCAAACTTAAATAATTGCTCTCTTCATCTTTGGATATCCATTTAATCATTTCAATATATGATTCACACCTAAAAAGGTTTTCGGTTACCTCCACATACAATATACAGTTTTGAATAAAGGTGAATATACTGTATATTGTGTTTTCTGACATTCATTTTTTAAGAAACGGGCTTTTTGAGGTCTAACCATACATAAGATTTAACAATTCAACGTTTATCGAAGGATTTAAAATATTTTTCACTTAAACTAAACTCCCTTTAGTTTAACATCATTTTCCAGTTTATAGCTGCAAAAAAAAGAGCTGCAACTTTGCAACTCGTAATTTTACTACCGCCCCCCGTTACTTCAATAGGGTATTTATTTTTCAACAAACTTTTTATAAAAAGTAAGGGTAGTGTTATCGTTCAATCTCTTACTTACTCCTGTTTTGTTATAACCCATTTTTTCGTATAGATAACAATTCCGTTCTTCCTCTAAAATTGTTGCTAATTCCCAAGTTGTTGCTTGAGGAAACATTTCTTCAATTATATTAATAGTTTTTTGTGCTATCCCTTCACCTTGATAAGTAGGTAGAATAAACATTGGACTTATCCAAAACTGTACATCTTCTTTCCAGAAAACGCAGATGGCACCTACAAGTTTGTCGTCAGCTAATATCTTATAAAAACCACCATTAGGCTTATTTATTCTTGTTATTACTCTTTCGATAGTTTCTTTTGCTGGATTGGTTTCATAATCTTTATACTTCTCCAACAATGGAAAAAATGCCTTGACTTGAATATCTAAAATAGATTGTGCATCATTATTAATTGCCTTTTCTAACCTAATATTCACTACTTCACCCTCTTATTTAATTTTTGAGATTTGTAGCACCATTCTATAAAAATCCAAAAAACCCTTATTTAAGAATTGCACCCGTTTGTTTAAGTACAATAGTTCACAAATAAAAAGAAAAACCCTATCGTACTAGGACGAAATTCTTTGTGTGATTATTTCGTTATAGAATTTTTATTAAATCTTACCTGGTTGATATGTTTTTTAGCTTCAATAGCCGAGCTAGAAATGGATTTAATCATTTGTCCTCTTGAAATGTTTCTCCAAGTTTTACCTCTCTTACTAAAACAGTAGTTATACGTTAAATTAGTCGTTTCATTTTGATAATCTGATACCACGTAGCTCGGAGGTGTATATCATTGGTTTTCTATAATTGGAAAGTCAAAATCAATTATATGGAAATGCGCATCAAAGATTCTCACTATAAATCCCCCATTTTATTATATAAATTTAGAAATTATTCTTATTGTGCTAACGCCACCCGTTAGGGCAATATGGAATGTGCCAATTAATGGGTTCTTATTTAACGTAAAAATCCTACACTATGAATTTTTCAAACTTGAAATTATTAGGTTCCCAAACATTTGAATATCTTTAATATAATCAAAACCTAAGTTCTCGTGTGCATTTAAACTATTTGACATTCTGACAGCCACTGCATTATATTCAGGAATAACAGTGCAGGAACATCCAGATGCTCCAAGTATTTGATAAGAACCATCTGGTAATTCTGAACCTAATTCATTGTAACTAACAGACACATCTCCATCCTTAACCCACCATAAAAACCCGAACTTTGGAAGTTGATGTGGTAAGGAATTAGGGCTTCGAACAGAAGTAGTTAGTTCAAATATCTCTTGTGAAAGTATTGTTCTACCTTCAAATTCCCCTTTGTTTAAATGTAAATTCCCCCAATATGCTAATTCTCTGGCACTTACATATAGATTTCTTTCATCACCTAAATTTGAACCTATTCTCAATGTAGGATAACCCTTAGAGGAATCTATATCACAAACTAAATTGTTGTTTCCTTCAGTAACCCACCCAGTGTTTGTCCAATGCAAAGGCGTAAACACTTTCTTTAAGAGGATTTCGTTTACCGTTTTGCCAGTAGCTTTGTATAAGATTTTTGCCAATATTTCTGGTTTCTTTCCCTCAATATCAGTTCCTAAATCAAAGGAACGATAAACTTTACTATTTTCAAATTTCAGACCAGTACACCTTGTTAATAAATGTCTAATCGTTGTTTCTCCAAGAGTTTCTTTATTGAATTCATTTAAATAGTAACTTAATCTATCATCCAAGTTTAATAAACCTTCATTGACAGCTATTGCAATTGCGAGTCCAACATAAGTAACTCTAACTGAATAAACATTGAATCTTGAATCATAATTAATCTTTTTTGCCCCTTGCTCAAAATGACACTCCCCCGAATACCATTCGTATACTAATTTATTATTTTTCATAATAACCACCGCAGAACCTGATGCTTTCATATCTCTTCGTACTTTTTCAGTATATGTAGTGAGATCTTTAAAAGAGTCTTTCTTTAAAGTTTTATTCATTCCTTAATTCACCCTTTCTTCAGATACAAGTTCTCTTGTTATTTCACTAAACTCCCCTTTAGTTTAACATGATTTTCCAAATTATTGGTATAAAAAAAGAGCTGCAACATTGCAACTCGTAGTTTTACTATCGGTCACAATAGGTAAGCATTTGATGTAATCTCCAGCTTTTCCCCTGTGCCACACGGAACGTGACAGTTTCCCGTCATTCCGCGCTCCATCTAACGTTATGTACTAGACTATAAGTTCCTCGTTACCCTTAAACAAGACTACTAACGTCAGCTTATTTAGAGCTCGCACTGCGAAAATCCTCGCATTCCTACCCGATCGGTGCGATGAACGCTTGGAAAATAATCGTTTCATTCCATTAGACTCGGGGCTATTTCTCCACTCCCATTACAGGAGATTCATAAGTCTTGCCCCTACCCTCACAAGAATAAATGCCCTTCGACTTATGCCTTATAGCAACCACTTTGAGTGACAGCTCTTATTACAGTGTTCCTTGCTTTCCAAGTACCTTACAACGTAGCTATTTATTCTAGACGTAGATGCTTCCTCTAAGCCTGTGAGCTTGATAACGCCTTTGTTCGGTATAGTGTATTTCATAGGAGAGAGTCTTACTCTACACCACTCACCCCATCGTTGGATGGTATGTCAACACTAAATCAAACAAATTTTTAAAGGTTCACGAACTTGTATTCAGTAGGTGTTAAGTAATCTAATGACCCATGAATTCGAATGTTGTTAAACCAATGAACGTAATCAAAAAGTTCCAGGTCAAGTTCGTGTTGGTTAGCGAAAACCGCCCCGCGAACAAACTCCGTTTTGATTGTCTTAAATGTGGCTTCAGCGACGGCATTGTCATGTGGTGTTCCTTTCTCACTCAATGAACGTTTGATATCAAAGGTTTTTAGTGCCTGATCAATGAGTTTGTTCTTAAACTCACTACCTCGGTCTGTATGAAACAATTCGAGGCGATGAAGATTGTATTTCACCGAGGCGAAGGCACGCTGAACTAACTCAGCACTTTTATGAGGACCTGCGCTATAGCCGATAATTTCACGATTATATAAATCTACCAACACACAAATATAATGCCATTTCTGCTGCACTCGAACGTATGTTAAATCACTCACAATCACTTTGAGTTCCTGATCCTGTTCAAACTCACGGTTTAATACATTACCGGTTTTTGACTCATTACACGTCGTTTTTCTAGGCTTATATTGGGCAACAGTATACTTTGAAACAAGACCTTGCTCTATCATGATACGGCCAATTCTGCGTCGGGAAACCGTCCAGCCAAGTTTTCCAAGTTCTTTCTTGATCTTTCTCTGACCGTAGATATTTCGGTTGGTTTGAAAGATATCAACGATCAATGTTGTCAAATCTTCGTCTTGGTTATCACGTATTTTCGCTTCATAATAATACGTACTTCGGGCAAGTTGTAGGACGGCGCACATTGCTGATACCGAGTATTTGTGACGGTTGTTTCGAATCACATCTACTTTCGTCCCATGATCAGCGCGGCTTGCTTTAAAATATCATTCTCCATTTCAAGCTTTTGATTTCTTTTCCTTAGTTCGATCAACTCTTCCTGCTCAGGCGTGCGGTTATCTTGTTCTTTGAACGAGCCACTGTCCTGGTGTTGCCGAACCCATTTGTCAAAGGCAGATGGCGTCAACTCATATTCTTTGATAATTTCAGCTCGAGGCTTTCCAGATGCATGCAACTGAACAATTTGTTCTTTGAACTCCTTAGAAAAGCTTCTTCTTACTCGTTTGGTCATATTTCATTCTCCTCGGTTATTTATTTGAACCAAGTCTAACTGACCTTAACTGATTTGTCTAATCAAGTGTAACCTATCCAGTAGACACATACTGTGCAGCGAGAGTCTTCACTTTTTAACGACTTTGTGAAGCTAAAGGGTGCGTATATTGTTTAAGTAAGTACACGATCCCCCTAGGCGCTTAACACAAAAATAGCTGATTCATAAGGATTGGCTGTTTTTTGCGTATATGATTATCACGTAGAACTCTGCATGTAGGTTCGAATTAATTTTGTTACCGATTTATCGTATAAGGCTTTTGCTGTTTCTAAGTTTTTGATGTGCCCTCCGAGATATAGGTGAATCACGCCGTGTAACGATGCCCATATAACGCCGACAACTTCTTGGGGGTCTTTCTCCGCAATTAGGCCTGCTTCAATCGCCTCTGTAATAGCCTGAGTGAACTGCTGCAATGCTGTAGTTGTAGCATATATACTTTCTTCCTCTGGTTTAAACTTACTAAAAGCTCCACCGAACATTAATTGATAATAGCTCGCATAGTTATAGCTGAAATCCCAATAGGCTTCACAAAGAGCACGAAGATAGTCTTCCATATTTTCCTGTCTTATTACTGATTGGAAGGATTTTGATAATAGTTTACAGCCTTCTAGATATAGAAATTTAATTAAACCATCTTTTTTGTTGAATAAATTATATATAATTTTTGTCGAACATTCCATTTTCTCTGCGACTCTACGAATAGTTACTGCCTCGGGCCCTTGTTCCTGTAAAAGCATTGCTGCAGCCTCCACAATCGTCTGTTTTAGATTTTCAGTATGCTGAAGTTTTGTTTCTTGATAGGTTTTGAAGTTCATGTATGTCACCCTCAAATCATTTGTATTAAAAAGAAACAGCGTTTCTACATCTGTACTATACTGCATCCAATCTTAGCTAGTCAAATGTGTAGACATTAGATTCCATTTAGGATACGATGATACTTATGAGAAACAGCGTTTCTTAATTTTGATAAACAACTGAAAGGGTTGATGGAATGAAACAAGTAATTGACAAATGGGCTCTGATTACAGGTGCTTCATCAGGTATTGGTGAAGTATTTGCCCATGAATTGGCAGCTAAAGGGAGTCACTTGATCTTAACAGCTCGATCGGAATCTAAACTTAATGATCTTGCTCGGAAACTAATGGAAAAATATGCAATACAGACGGAGGTAATTGTATCTGATCTGTCCCAAGCAGGTGCTCCTACAGAACTTTACCAAGAAATTATGGATCGAGGCCGCAATGTTGATATATTAGTAAATAATGCTGGCTTCGCTACACACGGACTATTCGAGAACCAGTCTTTAGAAAGAAATCATGATCAAATTATGCTGAACGTTATGTCTCTCGTAGAGCTTACTTATTTATTCTTACCTGACATGCTGAAGAGTCGTAACGGTGCAGTTATTAATGTGGCTTCCACAGCAGCATTCCAACCAGCCCCTTATATGGCTGTCTATGGAGCAACCAAGGCTTTTGTACTCTCGTTTACACAGGCGTTATGGGAGGAAAATCGCAATCGGGGTGTTCAATTCCTTACTTTATGTCCAGGGTCAACAGAAACAGCCTTCTTTGATAGTGTAGGTACTAATGATGCAGTAGTCGGAAAGAAAGCTAGTCCCAAGCATGTCGTAGATGTTGCACTTCATTCACTTGGGACTCGTCGATCTTATGTGGTTGTAGGGCGTATAAACTATCTGGCTTCTCAAATAAATCGCATTGTTCCAAAAAAAGTAATGCTACAGTCAATCAGCGGTTTGATACGCCCAACAAGTAAGTAGAAGAATACAGGTAACTTAGATAGAAGTGAATTGACGAAGACTAGGAGAGTAATGTGGAATAAGAAGGTCGTCAATCTTTAAGGCGTAGTAGTACAATACGAGGATACTATTAAATAGAAAATGATACTCCACAAGCTAGCGATTGCGTAAGATCTTAAGCCTAATTCCTCGGTAAAAATAAGGAGGATTAGGCTTTTCCACTTCAAAATTCTGATATTTTTCTATTGGCAAACGAGTTGACAGCAAGTGGTAAATTTCGTGGCAACTGCTGGTTAAAAACATGGCAGAGTTGGTACATTCTTGTGGCTGTAATCAGTAAACAAGATTTACACAATAATCACTCCCAGTTGATCGGGAAAAAGTGCTTAAGGAATTACAAAAGAAGAGTGTAACTTTGACATTATTGCAATTTGATCATGATATATTATTGGCTCTCCCGTCCCTCTATCTTCCGCAATCACTGGCTCAAAATTCAGCACAAGTGGCTCTATTCAGCCGCAATATTCATTTTATTAGTTATAACATTAAAGTGTATTTTCCTGTTTACTAATGTTCATTAACAATCGACAGATAGTTGAATATTATTTTCTAATGAATAGTATCGTTGTACTGCGCAGCAAATGGGTAGTTCTTTTCATCTTTTTTTCAACATTAGTAACTGTTTGTTGAAGAAAGAATCGATAGGAATTAGTTACTAAAAGACAACTGGCTTGTTTCACTAACGCACCCCGTTAGTGATATTTCATCGCAAAAATGATACAAGAAAATAAAGAAGTCTGTCATTGTTATAGAATCAATAAAATAGCAAACCGATTATGTGAAAAAACCGATTATAATAACAATAATTCCGTTAATTAAAAACAAAGTTGAATTAATGATACTGATTCCAGCTGCTCCAAATCCCCCAGGGTCAAGGGGTGCTAAACTATTCATAGTGGTGAAAAAGGCTACTGGTACTAATATTAGGATAATTATTCCACCTATAATTCTTTTCTTTTTGTTAATACCAGCAATTTTAAAAACAGAGAAATTAATAAAAACCAAAGCAATAATAGCTATGGATATAAACATTAAAACTTCCATTACCGACACCTACCTATCCTCATATTTAATCTAATAAATTACAAACTAAGGTAAAACTTTTCCCTATTTCCTTGAACATTTAATACTCCTTTTAACTATGACTCTTTTTTGCTAACACTCCCCGTTAGCGTCATAACAGTTGCTATGGCTTATTTCACTAAATCAGCTAATAGAAGTCAATATTTTTCTATAAAAATCTCCTAAAAAAATGATATACTAAAAATGAACACGCCAAATAACCTTCCTTTATCCTATTGGAAGGTTTTGGTTTAATTACTTAATTATATCTCTTAAGCTAAATCTAGGAAAGTCTCTTTTCGTTTCAAAAGAATGAAAATCCAATGAACAAGCTTATTAGCACAAGCAATCACAGCTACTTTGAAGGGTTTTCCTTCCCCCCGTTTGCGATCATAAAACTCTCTAAGCCGTTTATTACGAGAATTACGAATCCCACAGAGCGCTGCCATATACAAGGCATGACGCAATCGACTTGATCCTCTCTTACTTATCCGATTAATCGTTGCTGTGAACTTACCAGATGAATGAACGCTCGGATCAATACCAGAGAAGGCCACTAGTTTTTTAGGATGATTAAACCGTTCGATCTCTCCGATTTCGGAAATAATCGTTGCCGCGATTTTTCCTCATATTCCAGGGATCGATTGGATAATCTTATATTCTTCAATTTCTTCTGCCAGGGCATCTATTTGGTTATCTAACTTTGAAAGATGCTCTTGGTACTGGAGAAGCATTTGAATATACATTTGAAGACTAATCAAATGGCTCTGGTACAGTGTGTTTTTAAATGGATTGCGATGAGCTGCTTCAACCAACTTTTTCGCTCTTTCCTTCGCCCAACGCTCTGATCTAGTTACACATTCACTTGCAATTTTATCTGATAGTCGATTTTCCCCAGCCTTCAAAACAGCTTCCGACGTACTAAACTCCAATAACGTGTTCAGTGAAACTTTTGAAAATAAATCTCCAAAAACCCCTCTATACTCAGGAAATACCTGATCTAATATCGCATGGAATTGTAGTTTTGTTTGTACATAAATACCTGTCACTGTTTCGTGCTGCCTTGAGAGATTCCGTAGGTTCAGAAGTTGAATACCTCTTTGTTTATACGGCTCCAATTCTTCTTTATAGTAAAGCTCGCATAAGTTATAAGCATCTATCGCATCGGTCTTCACCTTACGTAAACTTGATTTTTTTGCTTGATAGGAAAGTAACGGATTAACCATAATGTAAAGGTAGTCATTCTCCTCCAAGAACTGAACAATTGATGTGTGATAATGTCCCGTTGATTCAAATATCACTGTTGGTTTAACCCCTGTTTCACCCTCTACTTCTATCAAAAAACCAAGTAAATTCTCTAAACCTTTATTATTGTGTAATACACTGAAACTTTTTTTATAAGGTTTTCTCTTATCTAAAAATGCTTGTACCTCACTCTCTCCTTTTGAAACATCCAGACCAATAACTGGATTCATTCTATCTCTTCCTCTCCTGTTTACTTACCAGTACCCCTATTTCCATCTCCTAGTATCATAGCTTCGCTTGTTATTCGAGATCATTGTCTCAACCAGCCTCAAACATGTTTCTATGAGTAGGGGGCGGACAGTTTAGTTGACGGGATCAATAGTCCCACGCACCCGTTCGTCCTACCCTGGCTACTGATATAATAGGTCCTATATAAAAAAGGTCAACCAGTAAAATCTGGTTAACCTTATAATACGAACGCTCACCCGTTAGTTGAACAAGAAACTTGGACTATTTTAAAAATTTTTGTTCTGAATTATTTTATACTTATTTAAAATATTCGATAATATTTCCTTGTTGTAATTCGTTTTTTGACTTATCTGGTCTACCCAGTCTTCTATCTTATCTAATTTTAGTTCCTTAAATAAACCGTCACTTGTACTCAAAAAGCTTTCCCAATTATAAAATTCCCAATGTGCTATCTCAGATTTATAAGGAACTCTACATTCTAATAACGGATTTGGCTTAATTAAATTCTGCGAAAACTCAGCAGCTTTTAGGAAATAATCCATTTCAATTGGTTGTGTATTGAATATTTGTTTAGATACTTTACCGTTTAAACGATGATAGAGAATTTCTGTTCCTTTTTCATAATTTCCGATTTGTATCTTAGCTGCTGGGAAAAAACCACTTAATTTTTCATTGGTATAATCCTCACAATCTGTATCTATTAAAATTGGGGTTAACCATTGGTCTCCTAAATCACAGAAATAACGGTTTCCATTTTCATTTAATGCAATTACAGCAACGTGAGCATCCTCTGTGTTTAGGTTGTGACCCACTGGATAAGCCTCTATTCCAATATTATTAAATTCATCCAATAACCAAAGTGCTAAGTCGAAACAATTACCCGATAAGCCGTATTGTTCTCTATGTTCTTTCATAAGTGCTACACTTCGTTGCTTTTCAGTGGTTCCTTTGTTATAAAACCATACTTTGGTTAATGTTTCCATTGGAAAATTGTTGAACTTCTCCCAAGCCTTCATAATACTATCTGTTGGTAACATCTGAACACCTACTTTATTTAACTTAAGCTTTTGTTGCACTAAACTGCTCGTTAGTTCTATAAAAATGGTATGTCCTTATTAAGCGAAACTCCCCGTTAGCGCCATAACAGGCGCCACTGCTTCTTCCACTAACGCTACCCCGTTTGTTGAAGTTGGCAATTAAATAATACCCATATTTTTGCCATATTCTAAAAGATTCTCATATGGGTCATCACCTTCTAATTGTAAAAATTTACAAAAGGCAGGTTCTGTTTTAAGTCCTTGTTTTTTTAGTTTAATTACTTCTGCTCTAATGTTAGGAAGCAGATTTATTAAAGAGTTTTCAATTATCATATGAAGATAAGCATTTTGAGTTTTTACTGGCTGAGCTTCACCAAATAACTCAAATTCAAATCCTTCGAAAATAAAATTAGCTTTAACCACTGAGGATTCTCTTATTAAAAGCCTTTTTATTTTGAAACCCTCTTTATCACCATACAAATTATTTATCTTTTCCTCAAACCGCTGGAAATCATAAACCTCCATAATAATATCTAAATCTGAATCCGTTATATCAATTCCGATGGGGAACGTTCCACAAAGAATAGGATTATACTCGCATAAACTATCCATTATTCCTAAATTTCTAATTGCTTTAAAAGCCTGATTTTGCTTTTCACTTCCTGATTGTAAGTAGTTTATATTATCAAACATATAAGCTCCCCTAAAGGTTAAAATTTTATTAAAGAAACGCTATCCCATTTCTTTGAGTACAATGATTCAAAAGCCTTAATTATTCAGAAGTTATAAGAACTTCTGAATCAAATGATAAATCATGCAAATCCTGCAAAGTATTCCTTGCTTCAATACTACGTTCTGTTAGTGCTCTTCCCTCATACATAGGTACTTTACTATATACCTTCCTAATACCAATCTGATAACCATTTCCTGTTTTGGCATTATTAATTCTAATTTTATCTGGCGAAAAGAGTAAAGTATTTATTATCTTCTTGGCTTCACCTGATGAGGATGCTTTTAATATTGATATAACATCTGAGTCCGTTAATCGAACAAATTCATCTTTGTTAATTGTATCTGCACTCCAATGAAGTTTTATTGCCTCTGCTAATAGTCTATCTACGGCAATCATTTGTGGCGATAAGAATAGCTTATGGTCTGACAAGATTAGTTGTAATAGATAATGTCCTGTTTCAATATCAGTATCTATTCCTTTAGAATTACATCTAATTTTATGTAATAAATCTTTAGGAAGAGTTTCGATCATACCCGCCATATATGTATCTCTAAAAAAACTATCAAGATGGTCAATTCCTAATATATTTTCCTTACCTGTGATAACTGAAGACTCATTTAAGATTTCTATAATTTTATAAGGACTAATATAATATTGTTGCAATATAGATGATATTTCGTCTTCTATAATATATTGCTCAGTTAATTGATGATGGTTAAACTTTAAGGTATGTTCTACTGAATGTGAGAATGGTAAATGTCCAATATCATGTAGCAATGCTGCTACCCGTAACTCAATATCTTCTGGAAAATAAAATGCGGTTAGTTTCCATACACCTAATGTATGTTCAAATCTACTATGCACCACTGGTGAAACTAATGAACCAGCACCGAAATGAGCTAAATGTTTCAGCCTTCTAAGGGATTTACTTTGAACTAATTTTATCTCCAACTTATTAGGTTTAATATATGGATAAAGTGGTTCTGAAAATAGTCTTGCTTCTTTTACCTGCAATGAACTCCCTCCCCCAAAATTAAAATTGTAAATTAAAGTAAACTACCATATAGTTGTGTATCCTTATTAAAGCATTCTGATACTATGTGGATAGGTTACACTTGATTAGACAAATCAGTTAAGGTCAGTTAGACTTGGTTCAAATAAATAACCGAGGAGAATGAAATATGACCAAACGAGTAAGAAGAAGCTTTTCTAAGGAGTTCAAAGAACAAATTGTTCAGTTGCATGCATCTGGAAAGCCTCGAGCTGAAATTATCAAAGAATATGAGTTGACGCCATCTGCCTTTGACAAATGGGTTCGGCAACACCAGGACAGTGGCTCGTTCAAAGAACAAGATAACCGCACGCCTGAGCAGGAAGAGTTGATCGAACTAAGGAAAAGAAATCAAAAGCTTGAAATGGAGAATGATATTTTAAAGCAAGCCGCGCTGATCATGGGACGAAAGTAGATGTGATTCGAAACAACCGTCACAAATACTCGGTATCAGCAATGTGCGCCGTCCTACAACTTGCCCGAAGTACGTATTATTATGAAGCGAAAATACGTGATAACCAAGACGAAGATTTGACAACATTGATCGTTGATATCTTTCAAACCAACCGAAATATCTACGGTCAGAGAAAGATCAAGAAAGAACTTGGAAAACTTGGCTGGACGGTTTCCCGACGCAGAATTGGCCGTATCATGACAGAGCAAGGTCTTGTTTCAAAGTATACTGTTGCCCAATATAAGCCTAGAAAAACGACGTGTAATGAGTCAAAAACCGGTAATGTATTAAACCGTGAGTTTGAACAGGATCAGGAACTCAAAGTGATTGTGAGTGATTTAACATACGTTCGAGTGCAGCAGAAATGGCATTATATTTGTGTGTTGGTAGATTTATATAATCGTGAAATTATCGGCTATAGCGCAGGTTCTCATAAAAGTGCTGAGTTAGTTCAGCGTGCCTTCGCCTCGGTGAAATACAATCTTCATCGCCTCGAACTGTTTCATACAGACCGAGGTAGTGAGTTTAAGAACAAACTCATTGATCAGGCACTAAAAACCTTTGATATCAAACGTTCATTGAGTGAGAAAGGAACACCACATGACAATGCCGTCGCTGAAGCCACATTTAAGACAATCAAAACGGAGTTTGTTCGCGGGGCGGTTTTCGCTAACCAACACGAACTTGACCTGGAACTTTTTGATTACGTTCATTGGTTTAACAACATTCGAATTCATGGGTCATTAGATTACTTAACACCTACTGAATACAAGTTCGTGAACCTTTAAAAATTTGTTTGATTTAGTGTTGATATACCATTATAAACCTTAACAGGGATTTAGTTCCATACTTTAGGAAGAATGAAGGGAAGATGTCCCACTTAAATTTAATTATAACAAAAATCCTGACAGCTAGTGTCAGGGAATGGAAGTTCTTATGTTATAAATACAAAACGAATAACACCCTAACGATTGAAATTTTCTCAATCGGCTCTTCAAAGGGATGTTCCTTTTGGTTCAAGTAAATCGGAATCTACAAACTCAATAAAATGATAGATGATATAAGGTGCCAATAGTGTGTAATCTAATGGCACCTTTTGCACTTGTTATAATTTTAATCATTAACTTTAATGAATTATGAAATTCTATTGAATAATCGCGCCTTGATGCTGAAAAATCGTAACTAAAAGAATGAAAGGTTTTAGCACATTCGCTTCTTGGACTAATTATTAAATAGTTCGAGATGTCTTAAAAAAAGAGATAGAATTTAAACCGATATATTAAACTGCTTTAGGCCAATAACCACTTTATGCTGAAGTACCTTGGGACAGCTTCTGAAGATTAGCAATGCGGTCGTCCGGATCAGGATGACTGGAAACTAAATTAGCCCAGAGCCCTTTTGTTTCACCCGTCTCAAAATCATTAAAACTGTCCAGGACATAGGTTAAATCATTCCCATAGCCGCAATTATATGCAAACTCATCGGCTAAATATTCATTTTGTCTGGAGGAATGCATCACAAGGGCAATGCCGATTTTCGTCCAGATCCACATCATAGCTACCAACAGGACATCAACGAAAAATGTAATGATTGCCGTACTGATACTCCTTGACATGATGCTTGCCATAATGCCTGCCACAACGAAAAATATACGGTATAAGATAAAAATACCTGTCACAATCATATTCCCCACTGCTATAATCAGGACAAGATCTGTATCCTTATTTGATAAATGACCAAACTCATGAGCAAGTGTGGCTTTAATCTGTTCATCCGAGTAATCTAAAAAACCTTTCGTTACACAAATTGTCTTTCGTCCTGTGGCAAAAGCATTCGGTGTTTTATCCTTACTCATAAATAACTGAATATCATCAGGAAGATTCGGATCCAATTCCTTCGCCTTATCATACACCTCTTCAAAAAGAGGCATGAGCCTGTCTTTGTGCTCTTGGCGAACAATCTGTTTACAGCCCTGTTGAAGACGCAGAATCCATTCGCCTGCAGGTGACAATGCCACCGATAATGAGAATAAATACACCAGTGTCCCGAACACAAACCCTTCAATACTCATAAACCCGCCAAACAAAAAAATCACGACCATTGTGTTCAGAACAAGGTAAATTGTCACACCTACGTTACTTCTTTTTCGTAACCTCTTGGAAAAATCACCAATATACGTCATAATGTCCCCCTTTTACGATCAATTCTTTAGTACTATGACTTAAGACTAGTATAATTTGTGTGATTTTTCGATAGTTTCGACATAAAAAGACATTTTTTTCATTTTTATAGCAAAAAGTCCTAGTATATATTCAGTTAAATTACAATGCGGTTCCATGCAAATAACGATTTATATTAAAAACCAATACCTGCGTTATGCCTTTAAACTAGCGAATTTACGAACCTGGTAGCCACTGCCTATGAAACACAGAAGGCAACGTTCTCTTTCATATGACCCATCGCGATGTTTAAGACAAATGCGTTTTTGCCAATCGATGGTCTAGCGGCGCCGATGGTTAATTGTCCTTCACTGTGGCCATTCTTCAGTGGAAATCTCGATAAGAAAATAACTTAATACTAAGTCGTAAAAAGTAAAAACTCTCTAGAATAATCTAGAGAGCTACACGTTAGAACTATTTATAAATATCTCCACGATTTCCTAATGCTTCGATTTAGACTATTTGCTCTTGATGATCAATAGATCACACGGTAACTCCCGATTCTTACTCTATACAAACACCTATGCCCTTTGAGACTCTTAATATCCCCTTCAGGAGGAATGGATAAAAGTCCTTTTAATGCAGTTATAATTCTCTCTTGGGTGTTTTTATCTAATTTAGCTATGAATTTAACTGCGGACTTATGGTAAATCAACTTGTAGTCCGAATTCACGCTTCGCATCCTCTCCTGAAAAGTATCCATCTTTACTTTCTAACTGCTTGAGTTCTTCTTCTGTTAATGGATCATTGTCACTTTCTAATTCATCAATCTTTTGCCACGATTCAGGCTTTTTGTTCTTAGAACGCTCAACCAAAAATTCCATAAAGTCAAAGGCTGCTTTCTTATCTTCAGCACTTAAAGATTCCACCATCTTATATAAATCTTCCTTACGAATAGCCATTTCCACACCACCTTTGTCTCAATATATTTCTATCTAGCTTTACGCTGAATTCTCATAATTCGCAACCAGGGGGACGGTTCGGGACTGCTGATAAAGTAGAACTTTTTAAAAGCGAAAAACACTTAGAGAAAAACGAGCCTTGAGAATCGATAACCGAGGGGACGGTTCCTTCGATTCGGGGACAGAGGTCTCTTGTCCCCGTTACGATAATAAAACATTCTCCATCATAAATCTTGTATCAAAGATCCGCAAAATTTCGTTCAATTTAAAACTCCCAACTTGCTGCAAAACTAAAAAACCTCTGAATCTCACTGCCAGCAAGATTCAAAGGCTTCTCCTATGCTCGTTCAACGTAGTGCTCTTCCGTCTCGATTTTCTCCAAAGGATCTAGAACTACCTGGCCTTCTACTATGGCTTTATAGAGGGGCAAATGGTTCACTGTTCCCTGACTCTCTGGACGTGGTACTGTGTCCCATATTCTACATGCGGTTATTACTTGTTTAATCCGTCCATTCAGTATGGTCCATCAGGGCACTGTTTGTCCATAAACAGTATCTATCTGGCCCCCATGCTTATGCTCTTGTCCGGTAGTTTAGATTATGATTCTTTAACGTTTTATCTTTTCCGAATAAAAAGTGCTTCTCCATATCTGGTGAATATTTAGAATTAATGGTTTTGATTCCTGCTGCTTCTGCTACTGCCCTCAGCATGGCTGGTGATGCTCCACAACAAAGGCCAATATAATTAACACCAATATTTTGTGCTTCTTTTGCCCAATCCGCTAATTCATATCGGTTATGGTAAAGAGGATCTAACGAAGTTGGGAAAGTTGTTTCAGTCGGCAGGGAACAACTGCATCCTCCATCAGGTAAATTAAAGAATGTTGGGTGTTCTTCCGTAGTTCGATATGGAATTGGTAATCCACCGATAAAACCTTCTACCACTTCTCTAATTCTCTTTAGGTATGGCTGCATCGTATCTGGACCACGGAAACAGTTCATTCCTACAACTAACGCACCTTTTTCTGAGAGAATTTTACAGGATTCTTCTACCGTATAACCCTCTCTCAATATATTCTCGCCCATCAACCCAAATGTAACAACTGCTGGCAAGTCTTGTTTTTGAATTTCTTCTAACGCAATAAGAGCCTCTTCGTGGTAATAAAAGGTTTCTGCATGTATAAAATCTACGCCTTCTTCTTTACACCACTTAACCATCTCCGCAAACATACTTCTTACTTTTGCAATAGAATCAGGATCTTGAGGATCAAAAATGTTCGTATTTGAAATGTTACCTGCCACTAATGCTTCTTCTATAGGATGTTCTTTTGCTACTTCCTTCGCCAAACGGATTGCACTTCGATTCAATGGCTCAAGTAAATCTTCTTTACCTATAATTCTCATTTTTTCACGGTGGGCATTATATGTGAAAGCTAAAATAACATCTGAACCAGCATTCATGTAATCTCGATATATTTGTTTTAAAACATCTGGGTGTTCCAAAGCTACTTCCGGTACGAAAGATCCTGCTTGTAAATATCCTCTGCGTTCCATTTCAAACAAATACCCTTCGCCTACAATGACAGTGCCCTCTTTTAACCTTTGTTCTAAACTTCTTTTCTTCTCCACTACCATCTAACCCACTCCCTTTTCTTTAATCTACGGTTAGTGTAGCATTGATATAGTCATATAGCGTAACACCTAATGTCTATCGTTTGCCATAGTTTTAAACTATAACAGAGTTAATTCGTCGGCAATCGTTTCTTTTAAATAGTTAATATAAATCGTTGCTAGCGGGCTGTTTGTGACATTTTTGTGTGTAATATAGCCAACCTCGATTCGTTCATCCACCCTTAATGGAATAGCCACAATATCGTCATCGTTGATATCATAACTAATTACGCCTGTTGAAATCGTATATCCGTTCAACCCTATCAGTAAGTTAAATAAAGTAGCTCGGTCACTCACACGAATGTTTTTTGGCCTCGAAGCCGTACTCAGTATCTCCTCAGAAAAATAAAATGAGTTATAATCCCCTTGTTCAAAAGATAGATACGGATAAGGATTTAAATCATCTAACGACACAGAATCCTGAACCGCAAGTGGATTGGTAGAACTTATAAACACGTGTGGCTTTGCATCAAATAGGTCATGAAATATTAAATTTCCCTCGCTTAAAAACTTACAAATCACCTGTCGATTGAAATCATTCAAGTATAAAATGCCAATTTCACTTCGAAGTTTTTTTACATCATCAATTATTTCATACGTCCTTGTTTCTCGTAACGTAAATTCATATTCATCATGATTATAGTCTCTTAACAGTTTTACAAATGCACTGACTGCAAAGGCATAATGTTGTGCTGATACAGAAAAATGCTGCTGTGGTGATTGCGTCGCATTGGTAAAGCGATTTTCAAGCAAGTCTGTCTGCTCAATCACCTGCCTTGCATAACCTAAAAATTCCGAGCCCTCTGGAGTAATAACAATTCCCTTATTCGTACGTGAAAAAATCGTAATCCCCAATTCATTCTCCAATTCTTTTATTGCATTGGATAGACTCGGTTGACTAATAAACAATTGCTGTGCTGCTTTACTAATCGATCGGTTCCTGGCCACTTCGATTACATATTTTAATTGTTGTAATGTCATCTACTCGTCCTCCCCGCTCCCGTTAATAAATAGTTTTATTGTAGCATAAATAGTTCGTTATCTAAGTAATATCATTGCTCTTGTAAGAAGTAATTTGTTGTAGAAAAAGGGAAAAAGTTCCTTCCCCCAATGTTCTTTAGGACGATTTTTTAAAAGAAACAAAGGGAATTTATGTTAAAATAAGAATAGAGATATAGGAGTTTGTGAACATGAGGGACCTATGGTCAATTCTTCTAATTACATGAAATAAATTGAAAATATTACTATGTATGATAACACAATCTATTAACTAGGGGGAAAACATGAAGAGAATTTGGGTTATTGTTATTGGATTATTTTTTCTATCTGCTTGTTCGACTGATGAGACACGTGGTACAACTTATTTTTTTGAAGAAGAAGAGGATGAAGAAAATGAATGGTTGCTACCAAATTCTTATCAAGTAACTTTGGATGAGACATTTGAAATGATTTCAAAATATCAAAGAGGAAGAACTCCAGAGCAAATGTACTTTTGGCACGAACCTTCGGCTAAAGATTATTCATTTGAACTTGATACAGTGACAGAAGATGTAGAAGAACATGTACCAACCATAGAAATTAAACCAATCAATAAATTTGTTTACACTTTAACACATGCGGGTGAAGCCAGTTATTTTACAGAAGATTTTACAGATGAGGAAGTCGAAGAGATTATGGCAGGTATTGAAAAGACGATTGAAGAAGATTCAGAGGAACAAGTCGAAGAAATAAAAGAAAGATTCGTGGAGATTGAAGGGTCGGATGCGATAGTCTATACTACGGAAGACTATGATTTAGAGCCTTTTAAATACATGGTTCAAAGCGAAACAGAGCAAGGTGTCATACGTTACAAATTCATCGGGGAAGTCGAAGATGATTATCTAAGAGCTACACTAACAATTCCGAGAGATAAGAATGATGAGTTGTTTGAGAACATGCTCGCTTCACTTCAAACAATAACATATAACAAAAATGATTTTGTGGATAATCCTGTGGTAGACAACCCAACAAGCTTAGCTTATGAACACTCAGAAAATCTAAAAGGGGGTTATCCAAGAGTAGGATATTCTTTTGACATACCTGAAACAGCTACATTCAGACATTCTTTTCCAGTCTTCCATACGTATCGTTATACGTTTGCAACAATCTACGAGAAAACCATAGAAAAAGAGCACTTTTCATTAAATAGCTCAGATTTAGTCATAAGAGTAGAAAAAAAAGAGCATGCGCCAAATCGAGAAGAGGAAATACGACATAGGGCTTTGGGTGAATTTAGAGCATTTCAGCATGATCAAGCTCGAATAATAAATTACCTTCACGAAGATGAAGAGTTTGATACAGGGGTGTTCACAACAGCTGTACGCGTCGAATTTGACGGATACGAAGAATACTGGTTTTTAAAGGAAAGTGACGGACATGTATATGAAGTCTCTTTTGATATAGCCTTTGAAGCTCCTGAGTATGATGAATTTCTTGACAGTTATTTAAATGTTATACGGACATTTGAGCTGAAAGGTTTAGAAGATTGAGCAATCGAACAGACATGAACAATTAAACCAAAAATACTACATGGAACCTATGTAGATTAAGCAAAAAGTGAAAAAAGTGCTAGAATAGAAAATAGATCAAGGTAATTAAAAAGACCACCGTTTCATTGTAAAATAGAAGGACCTACCACAGAACTTCTAAATACAAGACTCACTAAAGGATACAAAACGATGGCATATACATTATTGAACCATATTCAAGGGAAAAACGGGCAACCGGAGGGACGGTTCTTCTGGTTAACTAGGAGAACCGTCCCTCCGGTCATGTGAATCTCTATTTGTTATTCTTGAAGCCAATTTCGCCTGATATTTTTGTATATTGTCATTAAGTAATTCAGAAGCCTCTTCACGATCTTCTATAATTTATTTTCAGTTCCAAATGCTTCTTCAAACTTACTTCTTACAATTCGCATTGGAATTTCTAATTCTAACCATACACTTCTTGTTCCAAATACAAACATAGTATCCCTAGTCCTTCCATTCATCAAAATAAACTGATACATTCAGCGGCATGAAAATTTCATTTTCTTGCAGATTATTAATCGTGGTCATGTATTCCTTCCTTAGCTGTCTGATATCTTTCATTTCTCTTGATTTTGTATCAAGGTCTTTGCTCAACCAATACAAAGGTTTAAATGGACTTTTCAATGCAACATCTAGCTTTATTAGTAGTAATTTTTTGGATGGTTTTTTATTATTATTCGGTAATTCCTCAACCTCAATATCGAAAAATGATTATTTTCACAAAATATGTTGCGTCACCTCTCATTATCTCTTTATATCTATCAATTTCTTTTATTTTGAAATTTGACAAACAAGAAAAGACTACCAAATAAATCTATATATAGTATTTATGCATTTATAATGTGTACTACATATTGATTGATAGATATAGTACTGATATAATAAGGAATTAGAAAGGAGGTATTTACCAATCAATAAATTAAAAGGAGAGGAGGTAATTATATATGGCTAAGCGTATTAGTAAAGCGAGTATTAATAGTAAAATTCGAAGTGCAAGCAATCAGGCAAAAAGAGATGTTAGGAGATTAGAACGTGATGTAAATAGAGAGATAGGGAAATTTGAAAGAGAAATAAAAAAGAGTTTTTAATGTGCTGCAACACAATAAAAACTCCTAGAAAATTGATTAACTCTATATTAACTTTTATGCAAGGATAAAGAAAGAGGGAACGTTAGTTTCTATAAAAAAATAGTGGGAAACGAGAGGAGAATTTTAGTGATAAAAATAGATGATTCAGGCCTAAAAGAATTTCAAAATAAGTTAAAGGAATATGGGACCAATAGCCTTACTTTAGTTGAATTGTTTCATGCTGATTTTATGAAAAATAATACTAGATTTAAAGCAATTGATGATATGTTCGCAAGTTCTCCTTTTGAAATTGAAACCGAAGATGACTTTGATGCAATAGAGGATGGTGAGTTGGATCGATTTATCAAATCAGTTACAAAGTTTAATTCGTGGGAAGAGATGACACAAGTAGCTGCAACCGAGTGGATGAGTAAAAAATTGTTTAGTTAATTTATATTTTACAGGGCAGTACCTAATGTGGTGCTGCTTTTTTGTGTACGTGGTTATCAGATATTTTAAATTCCCCAGTGTTGCTATCTTGAAAATAGAATTTTTAACTGGAACTGGTGGAGTTTATATGGCAATGAACAATAAATTTATCGAAGTAGATAATAAACAATGTGTGGATATAAGTTTATCCCTCAATCATTATAAAACCAAGGTGTCTTTCTTTAACAATCACATCACATAATACGATCACTAACACTTTTCGAAACCTCGGTTATTCTGGAAAGTTCATGGATAACTGCCTGCTTCAGCTTGTTTAAGAGGAGTTAAATTAGCATTTATGTTCTGTCTCACAGCGACAATGTTCCTTTGTCCCCCACTCGTTCAAGGTTGCCTCCTTTCTACCTGCGTTTTTCCCGGAACGACCTGCCCTTCTACTTTGGCTTTATAGGCTGCGATATGGGGGTTGAGGGTAGGCCCGTATTTAGTTAAAATAGCATCGATGTTGCGGGCGTCGCGGTCCATCGTCGCGGCTTTCTGCTCGTAGACGAGCCATTCGATGAAATAAATTAGGCTTTGAAAGTCTTCGATGACGGCTTCTTAATAGACGTCTTTGATCGTTCGGATCGCCAATGTGTTTTCCTCCAATGCTGTCATTTCGTCTCGATTCACAAACAGGTTATATTCTTTCTGATAGGTTAGGTCAACGGTGCCGACAGGGCCTTCGCGTTGTTTGGCGATGATGATTTCGATCGTGTTGTCTGAGACATCGTTTCGGTTGTAATAGTCGTCACGGTAAAGAAATGCGACGACATCGGCGTCTTGTTCTAGACTGCCTGATTCGCGTAAGTCTGAGAGATTCGGACGTTTATCGGAACGTGATTCGACTCCTCGTGATAACTGGGATAGGGCAATGACAGGGACGCCTAGTTCACGAGCCATCGCTTTCAACGAGCGCGAAATCTCGCTTACTTCTTCTTGACGGTTCTGCTTGTTCGCCGCTGACTTTAGTAGCTGCAGGTAGTCAATAATTATGAAGTGCTGCATGTCCGGGTACTGTCGCATCAGCTTCATTGTTGTCGCATAAATGTCTGGGATCATCACGAATGAGCGGTCACAAATGTACAAGTTTTCCTTCGTTAACTGACTGATGGCCTCGGAGTAAGCGTTCCAATCAGCGGCGTCGAACCGTTTCTGTGGATCACGCAGCTTCTGGGAGTCGATCCGGCTTTTGGCCGAAATCATTCGATTGAGAAACTGCTCTTTGTTCATTTCTAGCGAATACAAATGTCCGAAGGCGTTCTCTTTCATATGACCCATCGCCACGTTTAAGGCGAACGCGGTTTTGCCAACCGACGGTCTAGCGGCGACGATGATGAACTGTCCTTCGCTGTGGCCATTCGTCAATCGGTCATATGTCGTAAATGACGTTGGCAGGCCGCGTTTGACTGTTCCATTCAAGGCTTGTTCATAAATGTTGGTGAGGACGTCTTTTAATTTGAAATCGTCATCCCGAGCTCCGACAGCTTCAATGTTTTTGACTCCTGTGAGAAATCGATTCACTGTCGCCTCGTCTGTGACGTCGTCGATGTGATTTAGAAAGTCATGAGCTGCTTGACGTAGCCTTGTTTTTTGCCATGTGCGGATAATGATTTGCTCATAGTTTTTATAAGCGTAAACAGACGGAACGGCTCGCATCATCTCGCCGATGTTCACGCGGTGCATGAAGGTTGAGCCAAGACGTTCGAATAGCGTCGCACGATTGATGTCCTCGTCATGATGACTAAGGGTGATCATCGCTTGGAGCAACTTTTCGTAGCTGGTGGAAAGTTGCTTTGGCTTGACGACGATCTCGCGAACAAGGGAAGGCTCAAGCAAGAGACATCCGAGAAACATTTTTTCTACTTCAAGATTGTATTGGTCCGCCACTGGCGTTCACCTCCCACTTGTCAATGATGCGAAGTACTTGCTTGTTCCGCTCTTGTCGAGGTGTTTCGTATAGATCGTACACGAGAGGTGGAAATTTACTTGTTGCGACGTAACGATCAAGACGCTCGATCACCTCTTCGTATGACTGTGTTTGCATAAGGCGATGCCATGCGATGGCGGTCTCTGGTTGCAACGTGATTTCCCCTGGAAATAAGCGATCGATTTCTTGCAATAACCGGGCGGTCTCTTTCAAGGTCATTGGTCATTCCAACTCCTTTACAAATTGTTCAAACGCCGATTCTTGTGAGGGTCCGCCTTCATTTAAATATGCTTCAAACTTCGTTCCAAACAGCGTTTCTGGGCGTAAATACTTATTCATGTCAGGATTGTTGATCCACTGCATTGTTTTCGTATCGATGACCTTTTTAAAATCAGGGAAATGATGGTTCTCTTTCCATCTCGCTCTGATCAATTCTTGTGTTTTTCGCACCGTAGCTTTGAAGTTTTTGTCTGTCCGCTCATTCAAATAGGTAATAATCTCACTGTAAGGGATGTCGGTAGTCTCTGAAGGACTTTCTTCGGGTATTTCTACTAGTGGTTCCTTTGTAGGTGCGATTTCTTCAGCTTCCTCCGTGACTAACTCGACTGAAAACGGAAGTTTTTCGGAGGATGTCGCTAGGAGCTCACGGTCGTCTCCAGCTACAGCTACTGGTTCAGGAGTAGAAGGGATCGGCATTTTATAACCTTCTAAATACAAGCCAATGTGGTTGAGGTCTTTCTGGATCTTAATCAGGTTGACTCTGAATTGCTTTGTTCGATCCCACTTCATTTTTTGGTTCGAGCGTTCATCTAGCCAACCTGCTTCGATAAGTTTGGCTAGATAACGACGAATCGATGACGGGGCCATGTTCGTCAACGTATCTTCGGCGAGTTCGCTCGCGGTTTTATAAAACCATCCATGAGTCAGCTCCATTTCAGATTGCTCATTTCGTTTTTTCTCTTCGGCAATAAATCGGTCAAAGTCTCTGACACACTGGGACCAGTAAATCATTTGGTTGAGCACAATTGCCAATTTATAATCTCCGGTTAACTCCAATAACTCTTCTTTAATCACAGATCGTTTAAATCCTCTCATGTAAATCACCCTCCGCTTTTTATTATCGACTTTCACTAACTAAATACAGACGACAATCAAAAAAGGAGGAGGAAAAGTTGGAAGCGCAGGGACGGTTCTCCTGCTTCCTAAAACTACATTTTTCAGATGGATGAAATATAAAATAAGTTTTTGGGAGAGGATTTAAAGAGGATGGCAACTCGTTGTTAGGAGCAGGAGATCTCTGTATGTATTTTCTGAAGTAATCTCTGTAAGTAATCTCTGGTATTGCAGCTTTATCGTGGGTTTTTGAGAGTTAGCATGTGGAAAGTCGAAAAGAATGATGGAAGGTTTCGAAACGTCAATATGGCGCAGGAGGCGATGTTTTCGAAAAAGTAGAAAACTCATATTCATGTTTCGTCAGTACAGGGGGAGAAAGAGGGACATAAAATCTAAAGAACTTTCCTTATTTTGACGTTTCCATCACTTATTACGATCACTAAAATTTTTCGAAACCCCGATTATTCTGGAACGTTGGTGGATGACTGCCTGCTTCAGCTTTTTTAAGAGTAGTTAAAGCAACATTTCTCTTCTTCTGTCTCTAATTACAGATAAACAAACAGGGACAAGGTACCTGTGTCCCCTAATTATAAATGACATAAGGTGCCGATAGAGTGTAATCTAATGGCACCTTTTGCACGTGTTAAGGTTTAATCGAAAACTTTAAACGGATAAATTAAACTGCTTTAGGTCAATAACCAAGCCAACTTCTTTCATAAAATCATAACCAATGATACCATCAATTTCTAAACCATATTCCATGGACCCAAGTTCTATAAGAAAATTGGAAATCCTTATACCATCTGCGATAGCAATTTCACCAATTTTTTTCGTGTATATAAACTCTAGTCCTCCGACTCCTTGAATTGTTTGAGTTACATCATTAGCTTCTGGTTTTACCCCTATTTCTTCTAACCTATTGACATTAAAGATAGTTCCAGCAGAACCAGTATCAATTAAAACCTTTTCTAATTTCATCCTTTGTCCACGAAAAGTTACTGTTGCCTTTATAAATGGTAATCCCGACACTTCTTGTATCTTAATCATATTTTTCTAAGTCCTGCCCATTTTTTCTCACGTATATCGAGATCTTCTCTGGAAGTATGAAAAAAGTAAAGTTCACGATTAGGCTTTTGCTTGTGTAATTCAGTATGACGGTGAAATGCTTTCATAGAATCATCAAACGAGTCAATTACAGCAATGTCATCTACAATTCGAAAATTACTATCAGAGTGTGCTTCAATGGCTTCAAATACAACCCATTTATCAGGATAGGCTTTTCTAACGTCTTCCCATAACATTCCTACTCCCCCTTAATGCAACAGTAATATCTTAATCTTATTTTATCAGACATTGATCAAAAATACCCCAAAAAAGACATCGTGCATCCACTTAACAGGAATAAGCATGAAAGTAACAGGTTTGCTTTATTCTGAATATTAAATTCTATTATCTTTTCAAGAAATTCGTAATTAACTAGATCAATCCATTCAATTCAGAACAAGTGCATTTCTGTTCCGACTCTAATTACAGATAAACAAACAGGGACAAGGTACCTGTCCCGGTGTCCCCAAAAAAAGTGACCCCCAGTGCCGTATAACTTTACAGCACTGGGGATCACTAGGCACAGTAGCGAATAACTTATACCATATCAATCTTTTTTCTTCTACTGAAGAAAACGATTAGACCAACTGAAAGGAAAGCAAGCCCTAAGAAAAGGTAATTATAAAAGTTCGTTGCTGTTACTGGTAGTTTATCTTCTGATGATTCCTCCTCTTTTTCAACGTCTCCTGCGCCTTCATTTTCTTCTGTATCTTCATCTTTTTCTAAACTGTCATCCTCTCCTACAGATTCATCTTTTCCTATACTGTTATCCTCTCCTGTACCTTCATCTTCCACTATACTGTCATCTTCTCCCGTACCTTCATCTTCCACTATACTGTTATCTTCTCCTGTATCAGTGGTAGGATCCGATTCAAACAGAGCGAACGTACTGAAGCGGTCCACTTCGATGGCGAGGCCGTGGATGACGCCGTCCTCATCAAGTACACGGGTAGGGTCCACGATGCGTGTGTCGCCGTTACTGTGTTGAATATACACGCCCACTGAGTTGAGGTAGGTCGTTAAATCCGTCCCCGACCTGTCCGTATCAAATGGGAAGACGAGTTCCGTTTTCCTTGGCGCGTGATCTGCTTCTATGATTACGGGTGGTCCGAGGAGGGAAATGCGACTTGCTCTCCTCAACGTCTGGATATCTTGGGAATTGTGGATATCCCAAATGTCCGCTTCCACCTTTGCACGATCATCTTCTTCATTTACACGGGCAAAGCTGAAATTCAAGGCCTCACTGATTTCTCCTTCAGCCAGTGGAGGCAGATTAATCGTAGCGTCCGATGTCTCGATGATAAGCATGCGATTCTCTGCCTGTATGCGCTCAGCCAATTCCTGAGTGAAGGAGAGACGTAATTTATCGGCAGTTGCTCCATCATTATTCAGTCGCAAATGAATCGCTTCCCTTTCACTGGATTGTGACAAGGCGCTTTCCAGATGGGACAGCGCAAAGTTCAATTGTTCCACTGTCGTGCCATCCGGCATTATGTCAAACTCCATGTCGACGGTGATGCTATTTCCGTTTAAGGATACAGACCTGCCGTCGTTATCCTCCGGTTCAGTTGATGGTGGAGGCGTTGGTAGGGATGCACGATCCACGTTTAGCGTATACACTTTTTCGATGGTATCAAGTTCTGCAGTTACCTTGACTTCAATGACATTGCTGCCTGTTGTCAGGTTCACTTCGCTTTGGTTATCATCAGTCAGCACCTCTCCGTTGACGGTGACGGTTCCCTCTTCAGAAGAGGAAATGCCTTCAACAATCAGGGTGTTGACGGGATGTGAGACCTGAACGTGATAAGTTGTTTCTTCTGATGTAAAACTTGGATCAAGGGTGACAGCATTCCCATTGGCTAGAAGCTTTAGAGATCCCAAATCAGCGTTGTTGTCAAAGATGTTATCAACGGTAATGGTTGCAATTTGTCTGTTTCCAAGCAGGTCCTGGACGAAAACCGTATAGGTGCCGTTTTCCGAAACCGTAAACTCCCGTTCCTGTGAGATGTCGTGTCCTGTTGTTTCAAAATCCTCCATCTCTTTTTCCCCGTATGACCACTGAATCATATCTGTATCATTAACATCCGCTGAACCTGATACGCTTTCGGTTACCTTGATGGTAACCGGATCACCGGTCGGTTCGGATGAATCTGACTCAAGGGTGATGGTAGGTCTTTCGGTAATGATGTTGTCCACAGAAATCGACTCCACGACTTCATACCCGACTGTATCTCTAGCAAAGACGGTATACGTTCCGTTATCTTCTACATGGAAATCGTCCACAAATGGTTCACCTTCAGCTTCAAAATAGGTGGTACCGTGCTGTCCGGAAGCCCACTTCGTTACTTCAATGCTGTTTCCGACACCTTCACCTGATACCTCCGATGTAACAGCGATTTCGACCAGTTGATTGGTCACGGTATCCGGAGTAATCGACCAGGACAGCGTCGGAGAATCGGAGACGATGTTTTCAACTTCAAGAGTTGCCGTGGTGATGTTTCCAGCAACATCGCGCGCATAAAGGGTGTAGGACCCATTCTCAGTGAGTGTGAATGAATCTGTGAAAAGTGAACCTTCCGCTTCTATTTGGGCTGCATCAATATCTCCCACAGCCCACTTTAAGGCGTCAATGTCACTGTCGATACCGTCTGCTGTGACGTTAACTTCAACGTTTTCCTTTGTAGGACCATCAGAATTCAAAGTAAAATCAATGATTGGCAGTGTTCGATCGATGTTCTTTACCGTGATCGTTTCCACTGCTTCATTTCCTGCTTCATCTCCGGCATACACGGTATACGTACCGTTTTCACTGACGTCAAAACTGCCTGTGAATGCTTCTCCTTCATCGGTAAAGTAGGCTTTTTCTTCCTCCCCTGCTGCCCACTTTCTCTCCGCTATACCACTTCCCGTTCCGTCGATGTCGGCTGTGATCTCCACGTCCTCATTGGTCGGGTCTTCTGTATTTCGTGTTAAGTTGATCGTTGGATCCTTCTTATCGATGTTTGTTACTGTGATCGATTCTACAGCTTCATTTCCTGCTTCATCTCCGGCATACACGGTATACGTGCCGTTTTCACTGACATCAAAGCTGCCTGTGAACGCTTCTCCTTCATCGGTAAAGTAGGCTTTTTCTTCCTCCCCTGCTGTCCACTTTCTCTCCGCTATACCACTTCCCGTTCCGTCGATGTCAGCTGTGATCTCCACGTCCTCATTGGTCGGATCTTCTGTATTTGGTGTTAAGCTGATCGTTGGATCCGATTTATCAATGTTCGTTATTGTGATTGTTTCCACTGCTTCATTTCCTGCATCATCTCGGGCATACACGGTATACGTGCCGTTTTCACTGACGTTAAAGCTGTCTGTGAATGCTTCTCCTTCATCGGTAAAGTAGGCTTTTTCTTCCTCCCCTGCTGCCCACTTTCTCTCCGTGATGCCGCTTCCCGTTCCATCAATGTCGGCTATGATCTCCACATCTTCATTGGTCGGGTCCTCTGTATTCAGAGTTAGTGAAATGAGTGGAATGACAGTATTCAAAATAATATTATCACTATACACATCTGATAAATTTCCTTGATCATCTCTCAATTGCATATAAACCGTTTTAATTCCATCTCCACTTGCTAATGTCCATGGTTTCACAGAATCCGCAGCTTCCCAATCACTCCAGTCAGTTTCATCATTAGAAAAACTCATTTCAACTGGATCATCATAAGTCACACTTAATACCACGTCCAATTCGTTTGTATAGGACGCTCCACCATTAATTTCTACCATTCCAGTTGGAGGTGACTTTATTCGTGTGAACGTAATTGTATATGTTTTTATTGTTCCATCTTGGGCTGTCACTTCTACAGGAATTGCATTTGCTCCTATATTCAGAGGAATAGTACTTGACGCATCGCCACTTACTACTTCACCTCCAGCCACGGTTACTGCGGCCGTTCCATCTGCTACCGTTGGTGTCACAGTGATACTACTTACTTCATTCCCGACGCTAGATGTATAGCTTAATGTATTGGCATCAAAGGTCGGATCTAATATTCCTTCACTCATTTTTAGGTCACTTAGGTCTGCATTATTTGATAATCGAGTGACATTTATGGTGTATGTTTTTGTTTTTCCATCTTGTGCTGACACTTCTACTGGAATTGAATTCGCTCCTACACTCAGCGTAATTGCACTGGATGCATCGCCACTTACTACTCCGACTGCATCCACGGTTACTGCGGCCATTTCATCAGCAACCTCTGGGGTCACACTGATACTACTTACTTCATTCCCGACGCTAGACGTATAGCTTAATGTATTGGCATCAAAGGTGGGATCTAATGTTCCTACACTCATTGTTAAGTCGCTTAGATCTGCATTACTTGATTGAGCTCTTGTCACATTAATTGTATATGTTTTTGCCGTTCCGTCTTGGGCTGTCACTTCTACTGGAATCCAATTTGCTCCTATACTCAGAGGAATAGCACTTGAGACACCACCACTTACTACTCCATCTCCACCCACGGTTACTGCGGCCATTTCATCAGCAACCTCTGGGGTCACACTGATACTACTTACTTCATTCCCGACGCTAGACGTATAGCTTAATGTATTGGCATCAAAAGTGGGGTCTAATGTTCCTGCACTCATTGTTAAGTCGCTTAGATCTGCATTACTTGATTGCGGTGTATAGGTAACCCTCAGAAAAGTCTCCTTATCTATTCTGGGAGTATTTCTTGAATGTAAATAAACTAATGTATTTCCTGACATCGCAGTATCATTACCAGTTATTACAAATGTAGCCTTATCACTTCCCGCTTGATTATTCCTAAAATAATCAGTAACTTCAATACTATGTCTTCCTGTCCCAAATCCTTTGTTTTGATCTAATGTAAAGATTGGACCAGTTTCATCTTTATTTGTAGGAAATCCATGACCAATTTCAACTTCACTCCAATCATTATCCCCAGATCCCCAAAATTGTAGATACGATTCTGTTTCAGCTTCGAAAACATAAACAGATAATTCAGCTGATTGAATGTTTGAAGAGACCTCACTAGTATCAAATTTAATGGCAGTCTCAAGAATTCCATAGCCATCCTGATAGCCAGCATAGTGATATCCATTCTCTCCATCAGGATAGTATTGCGTATCAATTTTTACTGTGTCCATTTCTACAGGCAAATCTACTGTTACAGAATGACTATTAGCTCCACTTGGAATAGTGTCCATAGAAAATAAAAATGAAACAACAATAATAAATACAAAACCCCATAACCCCTTCTTTTTTACCATCCCCATACTATTCTCCTCCTTGTCGAATTACCACTATAAACTGACCGACCACCACTGCCAAATTAATTAAGAATACTGCCAAGCCCTATGTTGAAAACTCATTCTTTCTAGTAGATTCGTAAAGCTTGTATTAAAATTCTTCATCGTTCACCACCGACTACTTCATTGGAATCATGGCTCTATTCAGTCATTTAAACGTAGCAATTGCTTTCGTTCCATCATTTTCTCCAAATTGATCTCTTTCTGAATATCTATAATCTGGTTCATTTACGGAAACAAGCATAGTACCATAATGGAAATGACATAAAACAAAACATTCCCTACTTTTCTCATACCACTCATGTATTATAAAAAATTTACTAGGCTCGCTCCAAATTGTGCAAAGGCATAATATAATGAAAAAAATAAAGCCTTTTGTACCATTCGAACCAGCCGACTTTTCTCTATATTTACGGTCACTATAATGGAAACGGTCATCGCTTTATATAAAATAAATCATAATTTTATGTTATTAGTCATTATCTTTCAAAAAAACCGCTACTCAAAGGCCTCTCGACAACAATTAATTCCAAATAATTCTAACAATAGAAATATTCACAAGGGAATGGTGAGAACGATTTTATGTAAAACGTAAGAGTTTCATAAATTGCATATACGTTCCCTAACAAGTATGTAAAACCTAGTGCCAAGAGCAGATAGAGCTTAATCTCTATAATAAATTTCAATCCGAATGCCACTCCGCTAATTTTATATTGACAATTTAGTCAAGTATCAGCATTTTATAAGAAAACATCTTACTAGCAACAAACTGAAATAAATCGTACACTATAATTAACGAATATGCTGAAAGGATGAGGTCTTATGACATATCAGTCAGAATCAAAGTCAGACAGACTTTATAAACTGAACATTTTTTACCATACAACGGGTATTCCTTTGTCCTTTTTGACACGCGACGGAGACACCATTCACCGTCTGCCTGACCAAACATATTTGAGAGGTGCTTTCAAAAAGGGATCATCGATTGAGGCACAGAGTCTTAATGCTGTTCGCGACATCGCAGATTGGACATGTGTATCTTTTGAAGATATTTATTTACAGCATTTTATGGTAGTTAAATCAATTGATGGCATAGTGCTTGTCGGGCCGGTGCAGATAACTGACGTAACCTTTGAAAAAATGAATCATATCCTCACAACGCAGGAACACACCTTGGAAGAACACACGGCATTGCGCCAGCATTTTGCCGAATCTCCAAGATTGAACATGACTCAATTTAAATATATGAAATTGCTACTACAAAACCTTAATACTTTTACGTATGATGTCTCTGAGCTACCTGTATTAACGGAATCAGCATCTGTTTTTTCATCACCGAGAATATTAGGAGATGAAGAAACTTCGCCTCATCATCCGTTTACGATGGAACTAGAATTTCTTCAGGCACTGAAAAAAGGGGAAAGATCGGCGTTAGAACAGCTCATTCAATTCGACAAGTTTCCTATTCCAAATCTGGGTAACGGTGATCCGGTCCGATCCTATAAGAATGTGATCATTTCTGCCGTGGCTGTTTCGATCCGGGAAGTTACGGATGTCGTCCCTGATTTTATGCTGCTTCAGCGCTTTTCAGATCAGTGCATTAACAAAGTAGAACAAACATCTAATTTAACTGAACTGACGTCACTATTTCAATCGATTTTTATCGATTTACTCGACATAATTGAATCACAAAAAAAGGAATTTTATTCCACATCTGTTAAGCGGGCGATAACTTACATACGGGCACATATATCAGACCAGCTGACCCTTGAACAGATCGCATTACACACCGGTTTCAATCCCCGTTATTTCGCAGGCAGATTCAAATCCGAAACAGGTATGACGATACTTTCCTTTATCACATCGGAAAGAATGCAAATTGCAAAACAACTGCTTAAAAATACACGAGAGAAATTGACCGACATTGCGCATAATATCGGCTATAACGACCAGAGCCACTTCACCCAAGTATTCAAAAAATCAGCTGGTGTTACGCCAAAACAGTACAGAGAAGGTAAGGAACACATCTCTAAGGAGTAAATGGGACAGAGGGACAGGTCGAGACCAGTGATAAAGTAGTTACTTTCGAATAACACTCTTTTTTTGGGGTACAAATATGTCTCCCCACATACTAAACGTTGCTTAAAATCGAATCTGAGGACTCATTTTTCTCTATGTGTTTTTCGCTTTTAAAAAGTTGGACTTTATCAGCAGTCCCGGACAGGTCCCTTGTCCCTCAATCATTATAGAACCAAGCTGTCTTTCCTTTGACATTACCATCACTTAATAAGATCACTAACACCTTTCGAAACTCCAGTTATTCAGGAAAGTTGGTGTATGACTGCCTCCTCCAGCTTTTTCAAGAGTAGTTAATGCAGCATTCCCGGTACTTGTCTCTAATTACAGATAAACAAACATGGACAAGGTACCTATAAACTGTATCCCTTTTAGCGTAAACCTTTTTTCTCCATAAAAAATAACCTCCTACATTTTTTGTAGAAAGCTAAAGACGAGTTTTACCAGACAGGTCTAGACAATAGGTCTGCCGAGGTCACCCTCGAAAACAGCCTTGAAACCTATGCACCTTTTATATCGTTAATCATTTAAAAACTTGATATTGGCGGGACCGTGTGGGAATCGAACCCACCGAAGACTACACGAGCCTCCCTGAAGGTTTTGAAGACCTCGGCAAGCACCAGCTACACATCCGGCCCCTTAATTTCAGAACATCATCAATTATAATCGTGATATAACGTCTTCGCAACCTTTTTGTCCGAAGCACAGGATGAGCCAATTTAAAAAGACTTTCTTACTTTTACAATCATAAAAGACGGCTTTCGTTGTTCCCCACCCGCTCCAGGCATTTTTTCTAATCCTTCTGGAGTTGCTACTGGTTCGATCATCCGCTCCACAATTAATCTATTATCAATCAATGTATTGATAATCGTCGAAACCGTTCGATGATATTTCACGACGCCATCAATAAACCAATGTTGCTCCCTTCGTCCCTCTTCTTGATAATTGTCTAGCGCATAGTAGAGCTTATCACCATTTTCATCCTTCATCCAATTATCCATTTCTTTTCGAGCGGTACAGATAGGATGTTCGATCGAAAAAATGAAAATGCCATTCGGTTTTAGTAGCTCACTAATTTTTTTGACGAGGCTAGCATAATCTTGAATGTAATGAATCGCCAATGAACTAATAATGAAATCAAACGTATCGTCCGGTAACATCAGATCCTCCATTGGCATGCACTTGTACTCTATTTTCTTATCGTTGTTGTTTCTCTTAGCTTCTGCAATCATTTTCTTAGAAATATCTGCACCTGTCACAAACGATGCTCCAGCTTCTGCACATTGCTTGGAAAATGCACCAGACCCACACCCCAACTCCAACACGAATTTCCCATCCATATCCTCGATAAGTAATTGTATTGCAGGCTGTTCTACGAAATCATTATAAGTTATCCCACTATCCCTTAAAGACTTATATCCTTTGAAAAATACTGGATTATCATAAATATTTTGTTTCATAGTTGCCCCCTCGTTTTAGCAAACCATTCCTTATTGCTTTGTCGCCTTCTCTAAAAAATCGAGGATCTTGACCCATGAATCATTTGCAGCTTTCGTATTAGCTACTTTCGATCCACCAAATGTCATCGTCATCTTTGCTCCGGCAATTTCCATATTCACATTGGCTGGAAGGCCTGGGAGACCATAAGGAAAAGCTAAGAAATGTCCTGCCTCTTTATAATATAAATAAACGTTTTGATCAGACTGATTCGTTTCAGAAAGTTTCTTTTCTACCATTTCAGCGTAATAAGCCGACGGCCAGATTTGATCATCGTTCCCAGCTATCGTCATTACTGGAACGGAGATTTTTTCAACAGGAATGCGCGATTCTCTAATCTTATGTAGATCTAGTAAGGTATTCTCCCAAATAGATAGATACGAAATAGGACGTCTTAGCACCCAATTTTTAAGCATCGAAGCAACCATCGAAAGACGATAAGAAAATGGCATATATGTCAGCGGTTCGTTATGTAATAGCCACGAAGGAACAGGAGCGAAAATACCATTTTTCATACCTGCTGTCACATATGCACTAGGAGCACCTGCGATCACAGCCTGATAGTCATCATAAGTTGACGCTAGAAGAAGCGCTAACTCTCCACCTCTTGAGAAACCAATCACAGAAACATGTCCATTAACAGCTGTGTGGCCTTTTAACCATTCTGTCGCTTTTTTAAAATACTCTAGCTGAATATTTTCTAAATCTTTCGGAACTCCTTCCACTCCAAAATAAGCCAAGGCCATTACCGAGTAACTTTTAGAAGCCAATAATGCCGCAGCATGTTCCTGCACTCCACCATCTGAACCCCCTAGTAGAAGCACCCCTGGGTAAACGCCTTCATCAACCGGATGATACAAGACGCCAGTCACATCCAGTTCGGGTTCTTTTATGACAACTCTACGAACATCTTCTTTATAAAAATGACGATGTAAACTTACTGTATCAGCAGTCGATCCTTCAACTTCTAAATTCAAATCTATTAACACAGGTCCCGCTTCGGTTTTAACAAAGAAATCTCCATGCTTTGACTTTAACTTCTCCATCGACCAAAATAATCCAGAAGCATCGACCTCTTCGTAAGAACCTTCGATCGGCTTAGCGCAAGATAAATCAACAGAACCGTCATTTCCTACCTCAAAGACAGCATAGGAGCTAAAATGCTTCCCTTCATCATCAATGACCTTTGCACGTATCTTAACCTTCTCATTTGGCGGACAATCGATCACACGAATCGTTATTTCATCATCAACATAACCGTCTATCGGATTCACTAAAAGTGCAGGTTTTTTCACTGTCATGTATTAAACACTCCTGAACGTATCATTTCCTTTTGCAAAAGATATTAAATTCCAACTCGAATATAAATATCCCATTTCAAGTAGTTGGTGTAATTTTACCTGCTTTAGTATTTTTCAGGATAAATTAATTCGTTATCTACGAATATTCTGCAATTTATTCTTACGTTCCCTCCCATAGTAACTTTTATGTGCATACTTTTTCCATTATCAGGATTTATTACACCTGTTAACGTACCTCTAAAGGATAGTCCCAGATTCTCATCTTGCAACCTCCCATTTACATACAGTTTTTCTCCACTAAACCATCTGTTCTCTACCAAAATATGATGTCCCTTATATGTCACTTCAAAAACTTTTTTCACATTACCACTCCTAAAGTATTCATCATTAAATTTCTTATAAAATCAATAACTATTATGCTAGCATATCTCTAAATCCAAGTGAGCATATACACCTGAAAATAAAGTGCAAAAAAACTCTGCAATGCTAGACTTATTTGATAAACTTTAAAACACCTATGTCACAGATTCATCCTTTCTTTAGTTTATCATTGATTTCCTTATATTTCTTTATGAACACAATAAACCGGACAATTTTCGTCCGGTTTGTCAGTGAAGATGCTCCATATATGTTTGTTTTTTCTATTTTCACTAACTAATTTTCATGATTTTTTCTAAACCTCTCACGACCACCCTAATTATAATAAATTTAATGTTTATACTGAAAAAGCTATGAAGCCATGTCCAACGATTGCTAAACTTTATAAAATTTGTTTTTCTTTCAAAAAATATTTCAAGTATGGTATGAGGCACTGTTATGTATAGCATTTTTTTTAGGGCAATGGACCATTTATTTTGATAAGATATTTGATTAAATACTACCGATAAAAGAGGACACAAAATAAAATCAAAAAGAACACTTATCCTAAAATGGCGCGAAAATAATCTTGTTGGATATTTAAGATATCCCTTGCCAACAATAGCCTTATCCGTGATAGCGGTTACAAAAGCAGTCAATAAAAATATCATTATCCATTCCTTAAATGGTTTTTTTCTAAATATAACAATAGGTGTAACCACTAATCCAGTTGCAAACAGTCCTTTTAATACTCTAATGACAAACAACTCCCCTCATAATGAAAAGTGTGCGCTAGATTTTACTTTCTGATACCGACATGTTCTTCCTAGTATTAGAATCCCCCACAGAATACTATCAACTTTTACTCATCACTGCTCCTATATCATTCACCCTTATCTTACCCATGGCATTGATTGTTTATCAGAAATTTCTCGTGAAAAACATATGTAAAAAAAACGTATGAAAGACGACATACATACGTTTTTATTCATTCATTAGGTTTTTTTATTCTATCGTTTTTCTAAGATCATTCGCAGACCTCGTCTTGGTCTAAGAGTAATCAGCGGTGAAGCTTTAACCTCATCGTGATCTGGTGCCAATTTCAGGTGAAACTCTTTTATAATACACGCGATTGAAAGAACTCCTTCCATGACTGAAAAATGATTACCGACACAAACGCGCGGACCACCACCAAATGGAAAGTAAGCAAAAGTTGGAAGCGACTTGATAAAGTTATTCTCAAATCGTTCGGGGATAAACGTATCAGGATTCTCAAAAAATTCTGGGTTACGATGCATCACATATTGACTAATTAATATCATTTCACCCTTTTTCATTTGATAACCGCCGATAGTCACATTCTTATCTACTTGACGTCCAATGACATATGCAGGAGGAAATAATCGCATCGATTCCCATATAACGTTTTGCGTATAGGGTAGATTCTTAAAGTGACTAGGGGCAATCGAATCATTCCCAACCACATCGCTTACTTCCTTATAAAGTTGTTTTTCGTAATTGGGGTTTTGCGATAATAAATATAGCGTCCACGAAAGCATATTCGCAGTCGTTTCGTGTCCGGCAAGAAAAATTGTCATTAATTCATCTCGAAGTTGTTTGTCGGTCATCCCTTCCCCATTATTTTCATCCTTAGCTTCCATTAAAACTCCTAAAAGGTCACTGTGAGTGTTACTATCATTACGACGTTTCTCAATAATGTGATAGATCGTTTGATCAAGTATCTTAACCGCTCTTTTTAACTTACGATTCTTTTTAGTAGGTAACCAAAGTGGTATTTGAATGATCGACCTCATCCGTTTAATTCCAATCCTCATCACATCTTCCATAGGTTGACCTATAATTTCTGACCCTTCATCGAAATCCATACTAAACATTGTTTTCGTAATAATACCTAAGGCTATATCCATCATGTCGTTCGTAATGATTTTCTCTTCTCCACTTCTCCATTTAGAAATATAAGACTGAGTTGTATCAATCATGTCTTGCGCGTAGCTATCAATGTGCGTTTTTTTGAATGAGGGTTGAATCATTCTTCGCTGATTCATATGATGTTTCTTTTCACTTGTCAGAAGTCCTTCGCCAACAACAGCTTTGAGTGTTTGAATATCACGAGATTTAATGAATGATTGTTGTTTTGTTACAAGAATTTCCTTTATTAAATCTGGATCGTTTACGAGGTATACGCTTTGGAATGGTCCTAAACGAAAGGTGCTGATCTTTCCATACTCCTTTGCTAATCCAGTCATAAAATCAAGCGGATCTGCTTGAAAATCGTCTAAACTTCCTTTGAATATTTTTCCTTTAGGCCCTGGAGGACGAGGTGAAAATCTAGTATTCAATGTACACACTTCTCCTTAAATCAATTTGACTGTATCATTCTATGTCAATTTAAAGAAGAAGACAGGTCTAAATGTGGATATCACTATAAAACAGTGAATGCGTGCAGCGTGATTTTTTTAAAAAAGCTAGGGAGATGCAAGGCTAGGTCATCAATCTAGCTTTGGACAATCAACCAAATTCAGAACCAATGCTTGTTTAAATGTATATAGTATAAAGATAAGAGAATTTCCTTAACTAATCAACGAAAGGAAGAATTCGCATGAATAAAGAAAAAAAGAATGAATTACTTGCCGCACTTGCATCTCATTCAGAAGCTCAATTAAATGACCATTTCAAAAGATTCATAGATGATCCTAAAACAATAAACGTGAATCAATTGCTAATGAAAAAGCATTTATCTATATTAGAAAAACTAAGAAAGCATAGTGAGACATTAGCACTTCAACTGAATTTACCTACAAAAGATGATGTTGCGAGAGTAGCAAACCTTACGAAACAACTAGAAGAAAAATTAGATAAAATAGAAGAGCAACTTCATCAATTAAACGAAAACGTGGAAAAAGCTAGTCAAGATAAAGTCGATCGAACAAAGTACGCTTCAATCCAATAACCAATCATATTAAAGTCCGTAAGAAAGGAATAGCCCTTAGATGACTAACGGAAAGAAAGATAAACAGCGAATGAGTAAAGGAAGAAAAGGAACGTCACGCGAGGCTGTCTGGAAAAGAAACAAAGTCGTCTTATGGTATTATCCTGCCGCCAAGAAAAACTATCAAACTCCGCTATTACTTATTTATTCTTTAATTAATGAACCCTATATTCTTGACCTATCTCCTGGGATGAGCATGATCGAAACCTTCACCAAACAAGGATATGATGTCTATTTACTAGATTTTGGCAAGCCAGGGTACGAAGATAAAGACGTATCACTTGATGATTATATTACCAACTACATCCAACATGGCGTCGAACGCACGCTACGCCACGCGAATACGACGGAATTGAGTATGATCGGCTATTGTCTTGGAGGAACATTGACTCTCATATACACAGCGCTCGCAAACGATGTGATTAAAAATCTCATTCTTTTTGCTCCTCCGATAGATTTTAGCAGGACTCATACCTTTTCCAATTGGGTGAAAGCATTAAAAATAGATTCCTCCACTCTAGACCAATTCATTGATGATTACGGTTTAATTCCGTCAACATTTATTGAAGCGGGATTGCGAATGGCTACTTCTCCACTTACATTCGGGTCTAAGTTAGCTTCTCTTAAACCTTCACATAATGAGAGAACAGAACTCAAACACCAACTTGTAAAACAATGGTTAACGAGTCACATTCCTTTTTCTGGTGCGACGTTAAAACAGCTCATAAGCGAGATCATCTGTGATAATAAATTAGTTCAAAACCAATTAAAGATTGCTGGTCAGACGGTTCATCTTTCGAATATCAAAGCAAATCTCCTCGTCCTTTCAACAACCGATGATGAAATTGTCCCAGAAGAACAAACACTGCCTGTCATGAAAAAGGTATCCAGTCCAGATAAAACTTATGAACGGATAAAAGGTGGACATATTTCACTTGCTTTAAAAGGGAAATTACCTGATGTTCTTGAATTATGGCTTGATAAAAGGTCGATTCCACTATAATAGGAACCTTTGATGGAAATAAAAAGAGAGCTTATGCTAAAATCTTGCTAGCATAAGCTCCTCATTCATTTAAATTAAATATTCAATTTCGTATTTGTTCAATAACTCCTCAACCCATACACTATGTTGTGCGTTAACTTGCTCCTCCAATAGAGTATCATAAACCTCATCTTTCACATTGTTGTATTCTGCAGTTTCTTGCTCTATATGGTCTGTTACTTTAATAATATGAAAACCATATTCCGTTTCGACGGGATCGCTAATCTCTTCCACTTCCATTTGAAAAGCAACTTCTTCAAATTCTGGAACCATGGCGTTTCTTGCAAAATAACCGAGTTCTCCACCAGTTGCAGAATTACTTACGTCCGTTGAATATTCTAGAGCTAACTCACTGAATTCTTCGCCATCGTTAATTTTTTCTATCACTTCTTCCGCTGTTTCTAAACTTTCAACGAGGATGTGGCTTGCCTCCACTTGTTCTTCGACATCAAATAATGATCGATTTTCTTCAAAATAACTTTCTAGATCTTCATCGGAGAAGTCGAGCCAATCAGCCATTAATTTCTCACTTTTCAAATACATGTTGATCTCTTTCTCTAATGACTCCATCGTTAATCCATTAGATTCAATCGCGTTCAAGAAAGCCTCTTCCCCACCAGATTGATCGATATATTTCGCTAACTCTGTTTCTATCTCTTCTTCGGTCACAACGATATCTTTCTCATCCGCTTCCAATTCAATCACGCGATTCATTACGAGAGCCTCGGTAGCTTGGGTACCGTAAGAATCAATTAAAAATTCTTTAAGTTCCTCTTCCGTGATTTTTTCTCCATCCACTGAAGCTATCGTCGTTTGCTGATTGGCTAAGAAAAGAAGAGATCCGATGGCAATGACTGCTAATACCGATACTAAAGTGAGTACTGTTTTATTTGTTGATGACATGTTTTAACCCCTTTTTTATATTGGCAGTTTTTAATTAATTTGTATTTTTGCGTTATGCTGAAAATATGACCCTCTTTGCACAAAACTCGTGTGGTATGCTGAAATCCTGCCTCCCTTTGCACAAAACTCGAGCGTTATGCTGAAATCCTGCCTCTCTTTGCACAAAACTCGAGTCTTATGCTGAAATCCTGCCTCCCTTTGCACAAAACTCGAGCCTTATGCTGAAATCCAGATTAAGCTTCCGGTTCCGGTTCGTTTTCTAATTGATTACTCGTTAATGTTAGCTGAACCGTTTGTTCTACTTGATCACGCAGAATTGTTATGTTAATTTCATCCCCTATTGAAAAGCCACTGTACAGAGTTTTTCGTAGATCTGTTGAATCTGCAATCGTTTCTCCATCAATCGATAGGATGATATCCTCCACTTCAAGTCCAGCAATATACGCTGCTGATCCTTCTTCCACACCGGTTATCATGATTCCTTCATCCTCTTCAAGACCACGCTCTTGTTTATAAAAAGATGGGAGTTCTATTACATCAGTTAAGACAATCCCTAAATATGGGCGAGCAACTGTCCCATTATCTATCAATTCTTCAACAATTGGCATCACTTCGTCACTTGGAATTGCAAAACCTAACCCCTCTATCCCTCTATTAGCGATTTTTAAGCTATTTATTCCAATTAATTCCCCGTCACGATTTATGAGCGCTCCACCACTGTTCCCTGGATTAATCGCTGCGTCCGTTTGTAGGACCGATAAATCCCAAGCGCCAGCTGACGTTTCTACCTCAAGTGAACGGTCAATCGCACTAATTATTCCTTGTGTTACTGTTTTCGAAAGTTCTAGTCCAAGAGGATTTCCAATTGCCAATACTTCTTCACCAACTCGTACATTTGTTGAATCACCGTACGTCAGTGCGACGTCATTTTCCTCAGATTCAACTCGGACAACACTTAAATCTGTCAACGCATCAGAGCCAATCACTTCACCAATACGTGTCTCACCATTATCAAGTGATACTTCAATTTCGGTTGCCTCTTCTACGACATGATTGTTTGTCACAATATAGGTGTACTCCTCATCTGTATCAATAATGACACCTGTTCCTGTCCCAGCTTCTACTCCTTCTTCTGATAGGACAGTATTACCACTCGGCATCAGCCATGATTCCTGTTGAATATTGACAATCCCTACAATTGATTTCGATGCGTTTTCAATAACATCTTCTATAACGATTCCATCCCCAGTAGAGTCGACAACTTTCGTTACTTCTACTTCCTCTCCTTCTTCCGTCGCTACATTATTTTCGCCTTCTAAAGCTTCGGCAAAGTTGTAGGGGCTTATCATATCGGTTTGAAATAAAAGGAGTACGCCTAGAGTCGCTCCTACAAATCCTCCACCAACAGGCAAAAAGTAGGTACGGAACCACCCAGATGAATTTTGGGTTTGCTTTTGTTTTGTTGTTACTGGTGATGGTGATTCTATCGGTGAATCTCCTTTTACTTCATCAGGGCTTTCCATTTCTTCCACTTTGTCTTCGTTGAATTCATTCATCATTAATTTCTCCTTTCTTCATGACAAATTTTGATCTAATCATATCTTAAGCCTCTATTACGTCGGCTTGATGTCAGAAATCTCAAAAATTGTGAAAGGAAAAATAAGATAAGCCAAAAACACTTGATTTTTTATAAATGTTGGACACTCATTCATGCTAGAGCCTTGTAAGTGCCCAGCATCCAACTCTATTTCGCTCTATTCATTCGAGATCATTAGAAAAACTTGGCTTGTCGCCAAGTCCTTCATGGCGAAAGCCTTAGTTTATCTTATACTTTAATTCTCTTTAGCGAAGTTAAACATTTTTAAAGTGCGAAAAAAGTCTAGCAGCACAACACCGTGCAAAACTAGACTTTTTTTATCTGCTTCAATTATCGTCCTTATCCGGTGCAATCGGCAGGATAAGCGTAAACACCGATCCTACATCATCACTCGACGTTAATGCTAGACTACCACCAAGACCTTCAGCAAGCATTCGACTAAGTGCCAACCCTAAACCTAGCCCTCTCGTCTGGTACTTTTTTCCTTCTCCACGAAAAAAGCGCTCAAAGATAAATTCTTGCTCAGTAGCAGGAATTCCGATCCCTTCATCACAAACATCCACGCGTACGTTCTTACCTTGCGCACGAACTCGCACGACGATAACACTCGAATCACGCCCCGCCATTGCTTGTAAACCATTGTTTAATAAATTCGTGATTATTTGCTGAAAGCGAACGATATCTAAATTCACTTCAAGATCCTCCACCTCTGCAGAAATGTCGTGCTTTACTTCGCAGCTTGTATGACTTGCACGCCACTGTGTGACAGCTTCTTTCAGTTCGTTTACGACCAGCAATCTCTCCTTATTCATAGGAATGGCATCAACAGCTAAGGAGTTAAAAACTAATAAATCTTCCACCATCGTCTGTAATTTTTCCGTTTCCTTTAATGAAAATTTTATAAACGATTTCGCTTCTTCCCCTTCTACGACACCTTGGTCAAGAGCCTGCAATAAACCACTAATCGAGGTTACCGGTGTTTTTAATTCGTGAGTCACACCTGCTAGTAAGGTTGTACGAGTTTCTTCTAATTGCTCAAGTCTACTAGACATCTCATTAAAGGATTCTACTAATTCATAAACTTCTTCTTCTTTAATTGAATCCGAGGAAAGTTCCATTTTTTGATAAGTACCTTCTTTAATTTTTCGAACGCCATTGGATACATATTTAATTGGGGCAACTAGACGGCGAGATTGAAAGTAAATCGCTCCCCATCCAAGAACAGCCATACTTAAAAGCATCATAATCAATTGACTATACTCTTGCTCGACAGATGTGACAAACTCTTCTTTTTGTAACACAAGCACCCAACCAAAAATGATCCCTTGTTCCTCTATCGGAGCTTTCACGACATAGTAATTGTCTCCCTCATTAGTTAAATCGACAACTTGAACATCTTCTTCATACTCCAATATAGACGTTGGGAAGCTTCGAATGTAGAGACCTTCCGGACGATTAAAAGGTGAAATTGTTCGACCAGTTGGATCGACGACAAAAACATGAGTTTCTTCACGAATCTGTGGATTTATTTCCGGTGATCCTTCAAGATCTGTTCTGCTTTCACTTAAATTAAGTACTTGTGAAGCTGTCTGTTCAGCCATAAACCGTGTTAAATCTATCCGATTTTCAATTGTTGTATGGCGAATCCAAAGTGCCGAAATGATGCCAATCACTATTAAGCCAACAACGAGCGTCATTAAATAACGTTTAGTCCAGTGTTGAAGGAGCGGTATCCGTTTATTTTTTTGTATAGACACGGAACTGATACCCCATTCCTCTCACTGTCGTTAATTCGCCTTCTTCGGTTGACCAATTTCGTAAGGCTTTTCGAATTCGCTTTACTGATAGGTCAACCGCCCGATCTGTGCCTTGATAATCAATGCCCCAAACACTTTCTAATAATTGTTCACGCGTTAATGTTTGATTTGGATGTCTGGCAAAATAAACAAGCAAGCTAAAGTCTCTAGGCAACAGGGATACAATGTTTCCGTCCACACGAACATCTCTTGTTGCTTCATTTATCATCAATTCACCAAAAATAAATGAGGAACTCTCCTCATTTGAGCTTTTCGTTACGCGACGCAGCACAGCATGAACTCGTGCGACTACTTCATCTGCAACGAAAGGTTTCGTTATATAATCATCCGCCCCACTATTCAATCCAGTCAATCGATGTTGCACATCCCCCAAAGCTGTCAGCATAAGAACGGGACAATCGCTTTCTTTCCGTATTTCATTAAGAATACTCCAACCATCTCGGTCTGGCAGCATGACGTCTAGTAGAATTAAGTCGGGTTTATGATCATAATAGGCATCGACTCCTTCACTTCCTGTGAATGCTTGAATCACCATCCAACCCTCTCTTTGCAAAAATACGCGTAACACATGATTAATTGATTCTTCATCTTCTATCACTAGTATTGTTGTCACGGCAATCTTCCTCTCAACCTTTGTTATTGGATGTTACCATGATAGATAAATTTAATCGAGAGAATAGGCGGAATATCTGTGTAATCGCTATTCGAAATTCAATATAAAGACGAAGGTCCCTCGTCTAATGATGCAGCGAGTATAAGGTACATAACCAAAAATCCCGGAGTTACAATAAATATTAACCTTACTGTGAAAGTAGAAATTCCAAAAAACTCTGCTATACCACCACAGACTCCAAATAATGCCTTATCTCTAGATGATTTAATTAGTTTCTTGTTCCCCATTCCGATTCCCCCTTATTATAAAATGAATACTTTGGAAGCAAAAGAACCGTCCCCGTGCTTCCTCAGAACTTAAATTGAGTAATCTTCAGCTGACTTTTGTTCAGGTTGATAGAAATACGAAACGAGACCTTTCGCTTTTATTAATTGTTCAAGGGTCAAATGATTTTCTTGCTCTTTAAACTTCACATCCCAACCTGCTGTGTTAACTAAATCTCGTATATCCCCTTTCATATTTGCAAATATGACTGTGATATCTCGTTTCTTTTGATATGAAATAATCATTTCTTCTAGTTTTTTAATAGAGACCGTATCAATATCATTTACTCCACTCATATCTGCAATGATCCATTGTATATTTTTATTTTTTTGAGTGTTTATTTTTATCTTCTCCTCAAAAAAAGCAATATTAGCAAAGTGTAGAGAGGAATCAATTCGCACGATTAATACTTCCTGTGAAGTTACTGCATTAGGATACCATTTAATGTCACGAAAAGTCTTTTCGTCTTTGACATATCCTAGCTGAACAATATTTGGTTTTGCACTTTTAATAATGATTAAAACGAGTGTGAAAATAGCTCCAATGATAATTCCCCATTGAATACCAACAAATAGAGTAACTAACAATGTTATGAGCCAGATCCACCCCTCTAGAGGCTTTATATTAAAAAGATAGACCATCGTTTTAAAATCAATTAGTTTATATATCGCGACAATAATTATCGAAGCTAAGACGGCATTTGGTAAATAGTAAAATAAAGACGTAAAAAACAAAACAGTAATGATGACACTAGCCGCAGTGATAATAGAAGTAACCTGTGTCCTCCCGCCCGCTTCGTGGTTAACAGCTGTTCGAGAATAACTACCATTTACCGGAAACGAGTGAAAAAACGATCCGATAATATTTGCAAGACCTAATGCTCGTAACTCTTTATTTGGGTAAATTTTATAATTTTCTTTTTGGGCAATCGTCTGTGAAATTGCTAGGGACTCCATAAAACCAAGAAGTGCAATGGTAAGTGCCATTGGGAACAACATTTGAATTGTTTGAATAGAGAAATTAGGAATAGTTAAGCCAGGAAAACCTTGTGGAATATGACCAATTGTCTGTAAACCTAGTTCGTCTAAACGAAATAGCATCACCGCACCTATAGCTCCTACCACAATGATTAAAGCACTAGGTAGGCGTGGATACAGCTTACCTAACACAAGAAGACCAATTACACTTACAAGTCCTACAGCCAACGTCGTTAGATGTATCCCATTCATATTATCTACTATATCAAGAAACAAAAGATGAATCTGTAAGTAATTCCCTACATCAATCCCTAAAAGATGTTTCAATTGACTAAGACCAATTATAATCGCAGCTGCTGTTGTATAGCCACTCATCACAGATTGAGGGATAAATTTAACGACAAACCCTCCATTAAGAACCCCCAATAATAATTGGATTACCCCCACCATCATTGCGAGCGTTAAAGCAATCGTAATGTACTCCCCTGATCCAGGTTCTGCATAGATAGATACGCCTGAAAAAACGAGTAAAGATGTAATAGCGACAGGGCCTACAGATAAGTGCTTAGATGAAGCGAAGAACGCATAAATGATTAATGGAATAGTTGATGCATATAACCCCATCACTGGCGGAAGACCAGCTAACATGGCATAAGCCATACTTTGCGGAATAAGCATAACAAAGAGTGTTAACCCTGCAATCAAATCATGTTTAAACACTGTTTCGTTATATGTATGATCCAATTGGAAGGGATTGAATTTTTTGTTCATGGTAAACGAACCCTTTCTATCAAAACAATTTTCTTCATATAGTAATATAGATCTTGTATATATATATGTAACACGCTAGTTTTTTCCTTCACTAATGCAAGCTAAATTAATATGTTGTATGATGATATTGTCCTATTCATACTACCATATAATATAAAAGGTAGCGTCAAGATTACGCCTTCTATTTTACGCCTATCTTAGGCTACATTGCACGAAATTAATGTAGCTCACGCAAAATATTTTATCATCGATATTTTAAAGATATCAAATGAATCAATATCGAACAATTAAATGAAGCAATAGAGAGGAGAAATTATGATTATTCGAAAAGCAAAACTAGACGACTGGAAAGGAATTGCCCGTGTTCATGTTGATTGTTTACACTCAGCATATCAAGGGACTCTACCGTCAAGTGTATTGGATAAATTCACGTACACCGATAGAGAGAAGCGTTGGGAGAAAGACCTGTCGAAGTCTACTAGCGGAGGAACAATGACCTATGTTGTCGAGGATAAAAACGATGAAATTGTTGGGTTTGCTCTTGGAGGAACGATGAGAGATGCACGCTTAAGAATCAAATATACAGGAGAGTGTTACGGCATATACGTGCATCCAGATAAGCAAGGACAAGGACTTGGCAAAAAGTTATTTGAAAGTGTCGCACAACACATTGCTTCTCTTCACCACTCCTCTATGGGTTTATGGACGTTTAAACATCACGAGTCTGCTTCCTTTTACAAACACCTTGGCGGGGAAGAAATATACGAAAAGAATACAACCATAGCCGGAAAAGAATTAGAAGAATCCGCATTTGGATGGGATAACCTAACTAACTTTTCCGTTTTGAACAAGAGTTTAAACTGACACGAAAAGATCTCGCGGCGGACAAGGAACTGTAAATCGTTCTCAACTCCCTCTATTTTTAGACAAATATAACAACCAAAACATGACATCAACGCAAAAAACTATAGAGATATTTCTCTATAGTTTTTTTCATGGGGGATAATTTGAAGCTACTCCACTGGTTTATTGCTAGGCGATTCTTTTGACAGTTTTATTCGATCAGCTGCAGTTGGTGGTTCCTCTAGCCATCCATTTCCAATCGTTAGATTTATCCCTTCATTAGCGTATTTACCAATATCTGCTGTGAGAATCGCCAATTCTCCATGTAAATCATGCCTCATAGTTTTAGAAATAGCTAAGCCATAGTTAGATATTCCAATCGTATTTGCCAGGGAAGCATGGTAAAGCATTAATTTATCGGAAAACGGCGGAATAGTTGAATCAGAAATATGGGCATCCATCAAATTAGGTGTTGGCAAATATTCATTTAAAAGAAACTTGCCTAATTGCTTGATTTGTCGATCTGCTACTTTAACGCCTTCTTGAAAGTAATTTCGTAATTTTTCCGATGACGCCACTTGGCTAAATCCTAACATTAGCGCTTTCCCTAAAATATTTGTGTTGATATTCACCTGTAACTGTTTAATCTCTATTGTAGTTAATGGTCTTGATTTCCCTGCTATGACTGAAATAAATGATTCTTTTTCGACAAAATCAACTTTTTGAGGATATGGAGTTGTTGGAGTGGCAATGTTTATCCCTTTAGTAAGTAATAAATGCGTTCCCTTTTCATATATATCAATCGAATCGTTCAAACCGACCTTAAAATGTTCAATAATATCTTGTCTAGTTGCTGTTGAAAGTGCATCTCCATAAGTTAATAGACCTGCCCTAGCCATTTGTGTCGTATAAAAAAGCATAAAAACATCGCTAAATAACCCAGGTGCTTCTTTTCGCACATCTTGCTCTCCAAACCCTATAGGTAGAGGGATATTTTCTTTTGTGTAAATTTCTTTAATCATACGTAAATGCTTCATAGCATTATCAAATGCAAATTCTAAATAATCCTTAATTTCATCATCTTTTACTACTTGTAGATGATGTTCAAAAATACAACAAAACAAAGAGTCTCCCAAGTAATTAGCAAATAAATCTCCTAATTCGGCGGCATTGAGCATTTTATTATGCTGATGTTCTTTGATTTGATTCATAGTATGTTGATCTTCCGTAGGTGAATTTCCTTCCAATTTTGACGCCCCCTCGATACACATTGGAATTATTATGTGTGAAAAGTGAAAATATATTCGAAGAGCTGTTTAAAGATATATTCCAAACCTACGTCAATACTGTTTTATTTTGATATATGATTTTACCTCACTCTCCCATTTCTATCCACGTTTCAAAATAAGGAATGGCAAAACCAGAAAAAGACTTATCCAAGTACTGACCACTGGTAATTCCCCTTTTTATGGAAAAATGTTATTAAAAATTAGTGCAATGATCAGTAAAAAAAGAGCGAATCCAAATATAAATACTCATTTCATTTAGACATAGTATTCACCTTTTAGTTATGTAAGTTAATCGTTATAATATAAGCTTACATGAGTATCTCACACTGTTGTATTGATTATTTTGTTAAAAACACGCAGTTTTTCTTTTCAGAAGAGCAGAAGTATCGTAAAATGATAGATGGGATGGAAAGAGGTGTTTATCTGTGGCAGGAGATATTTTTATGTGGTTTATAGCGTTATGGTCACTGATGATCTTTATTCTTGTCTCTATCGGTGGTTATTTCATGTTCCGAAAGTTTCTTAAGAAAATGCCAAAAGAAGATGGGAAATCGATCTTGGATTGGCAAGATTACTATATAAACGAAACACTCCACTTATGGACAGACGATCAGAAAAAGTTTTTGAATGAATTGGTTGATCCAGTTCCTGAGCTCTTCCGTGAAATCGCCAAGCTAAAAATTGCTGGTAAAATTGGTGAACTTGCCATGGAGGAAAATGCGAGTGAGATGCATGAGGCCTTAATCATTAGAGGTTACATCATAGCAACTCCAAAGCGTGATCATAAGTTTTTAAGAAAAAAACTAAAAGAAAAGAAGATCGACGCCAAGCCTTATGAGGAATACTTTCGTCAATCATCTTAGCAAAAAAAACCAACCCTTACGATGTGTGACCATCTAAAGAGTTGGTTTTTTTTGTTTTCAAGACATGGTTTGATTGCATTTCTGCCTTGTAAAAATTAAGCTGTTTTTCTACTTCTTTGAATTTCACGTACATTGCTATTCTCCATGGCAAAATCATTCCAAAAGCTAGAATGAAAAACATACCAGCAAGAACTTCAAAATCGAAATAAGTATCTAATGCTAATTTGACTACAATTCGTAAAGTTAAAAGCCCTAGTAAAATAAACAAAAAAGCCTTCGAACGCTTCATATAAATATCTTTCCCTCGAATTTCAAATGAGGACGTCTTAATTAGAATAATGGAAAATAACATACCTACAGCGAAAGCTTCAATCACTTCAAGCGAAGTAATTTCACGTACAGGTGGATAAACAAACATAAGAAATCCGGTGGACATAGCCAACGGTGGTATAAGAATTTTTTTCGTGTTCGCTGGTTTTTCCATCGCCTTCATGCGCACAAACAAGGCAAATATCGCCATGAAAAAGGCTAAAACCATAAATACAATTGCGTATATTGACATGTTCATCCCACCTACTAGTAATGCATTTCAAATATTATTCGAAAACTTGGCTTGTCGCCAAGCCCTTTATGCCGAAAGCCTTCGTTTATCTTATACTTTAATCTTTTTGCGAAGTTAAACAATTTAAAGTATACCACATTCAGACACCATCAGCCTTATTAAGCGTTAAAGGGAGAAATAAGTATGTAAATGAAACCGAGTGAGATGATTAAATAGATACATCGACCATATCCCGTTTTTGCTTTAAAAAATACGGTAGCACCAAGTAACGCCAAAATGTACAACCATACAAGATATAAATTGACAGGATGAACGAATTCGCCTCCGATTTTATAACCAAAAGGCCAAGGTGATAAAGTCCCCATCTCACGTACAAACACATTGAAGAAAATCATTGCTACAAACAGACCTACGATCATAGCTTCCCACATATCGAATGACCACTTTTTACGTATATAAAAATACAAGAGCAGTCCGAACGCCAGTCCAGTAGCTGTTTCAATGGACCAAGGCCCCCCAGAAAAATAGATCACATTTCTCATATCTGTCAATAATCCCGGTTCCAAAACAAATGGCCAAAGTTTAAATACAAGCACCCAAATAATAAATACCAATGAAACTTTATCTAACATCGCCTCATGGTCTTCAACAGATTTTCGTTTCAAGTACATGGAAACAGTCGCTAAACCTACGATTCCTGCAATCACGAGAAACAGAAGTTCAACGGACACCGTTAACGGACCTAGCGACCATGTTGTTAGTGGATGAAACACGTTATGATTCCCCCTTTAACAATGACTCTATTTCCGCTTCTAGTTCCGTTGAAGAAATCGCTCCCGTCTTTCGATGTACAATGATCCCATTTTGATCAATAAACACGGTTGTTGGAACAGGTGGCACAAAATAATTGCTTGAAATTGCACCATTCTCATCAACAACATTGATGAAATGAAGGTCATTTCGTTCAATAAATTGTTCCGCGTCAGACCTTCGATCGTGCTGTCCTGCGTTTACTCCAATCATATTTATCTCATTTCCGTAAGTTTGATACGCTTCTTCTATTGCTTCACTGGACGCTTGGCAATACGGACACCATGATGTCCAAAAATAAAGCACTATTCCGCTTTTTCTCGCTTGATCCAACTGAAAATCTTCGCCCAAAAATGTTTTTGCTTTAAAACTTGGTGCTTGATGACCTGGTTGCGCATGGGCGACAGATCCGATCGCTCCTCTTTCAAAATTTTGTTGTTCTTGAGCAAGCCATAAAAAGCCTCCAACTGAGACAATCATCACGATAAATATCACTCTTCTAATTTGAACCATTTCCTGCTCACCTACTTTTCATAATACGCATACAGGTATATAGTATATCATGAAAATAAAGAATTAGAGGACTCTCAGCTATTATTCAAATCTACCATCATCGCTTCTTCTTTCTAACAAGATTACATCACGCCACACATCATCCATTTTGCCAATGCGCTCTCGCCGGCCAACTTCCTTAAAACCATATTTTTTATGTAACTTCATGCTTGGGATATTTTCAGGAAAAACACCGGACTGTAGCGTCCAAAATCCGCTTTGTTCACTTTTTTCAATTAATGATTTTAGAAGTGCACTTCCAATCCCTTTTCCTGCACTTTTCTGTCCAACATAAATGCTAACTTCTGCAACACCGGCATAAACACATCTATTTGAGGTTGGAGTTAACGCAGCCCAACCTAACACTTCCGCTCCAGAACGTACAACGATTCTACATTCATCTAAATGATCATTGTCCCATACTTCCCAAGAAGGCGCTTCTCTTTGGAAAGTAGCATTTCCAGTCGCAATTCCTTCAAGGTAAACTTGACGAACTTGCTCCCAGTCTTCTTTTAACATTTTGTCAATACGCATTCTATTTTCGATTTTCAACACCTGCTTTATTTTTTATAGATACATATTTATATTTTAACAGGTTTTATTTCATGAAATAGACGAACCGTTAGAAAAACTTGGCTTGTCGCCAAGTCCTTCATGGCGAAAGCCTTCGTTTATCTTATACTTTAATCAATTATCGAAGTTAAACATTCTTAAAGTAAAAAAAGATCAACAAATTTTACAACTTGTTGATCTTTTAAATTTACTTATTGAACGTCATAGCCCTGTTCTTCAATTTCTTCCTTCAACTTAGCAATCGTTACTTCACCATCGTTAAATTCGACAGCTACGTTTTTTGCGTCTAAATTCACTTCTGCTTTTGATACACCCTTCACGTTATTTAATGCACCCTCTACTGACGCCTTACAGTGTCCACATGTCATACCATCTACTTGAATTGTTTCTTTTTTCATTCTTTTATCTCTCCTTTAAATATAATATTTTCTCCATCGTCAAGTTTACCAAAGCTTTGCACCATCTTGTTTGTTCAACGCTTTTCAATTGGTGATGAACAAGATGTACATGTCGTCTTCACCTCTTTTACGACTTCGAGAATTGTTGAATCACTTTCATCAATTCGTCGATTGTTTCTTCCCCATCCCCTGATTGAACAGCATTTGTGACACAACCACGAGTATGGTCCTCTAATAACTGATAGCCAACTTTTTTCAAAGCGGCATTAATTGCTGACACTTGAACGAGAATATCAACGCAGTATCGTTCTTCATCTATCATTTTTTGAATGCCTCTCACTTGTCCCTCAACACGCTTTAAACGTGAAACTAATTGTTTTTTTTCCTCTTCTGTCCTCATCTTGACTGGCACCTTTTCTGGTGTAAGAGGAATGGTGAATTTTTCGTCCATCGTAGTCACCTCATCATTTTGTTTATACATATACCATACCCCCGGTAAGTATATTTGTCAATAAACTTCACTTAATTGTCGCCAGCTGAGCTTTAATGAATTGATAGTCATTCTAATTTCAGCATAGAGCGATGATTTTTGTGCATAGAACCGCATTCCTTCAGCATAGTCACACCATTTTTGTGCACAAAGTGGCCACATTTCAGCATAAACCCCACACATCCCGATTTAAGAACATAAAAAAAGAAACCAACCCCTCCAAAACTGGCAAGAGATCAGCTTATTCTGTACCTTCCATGTACCTTTTCACATATGTTAAGTGGTTTTGGTCTTCTTTCTTTAACATTTTCACTAGCAACGGTTTAGCTAACTTCAATATCCACTTCTCTGGATAAACGGTCCCTTCAAACCTCACATTCGTCTTCCCATCTTCGGCCTCGGAGAACGTATAACAATACTCTACATGCAACCCTTTTGATAAACTCTTGAAACAATAGGCTTGATTTCGATCATAACAAGTAATTTCAATGTCAGTACCTACGCGTCGGTTTGTTAGCTGGCGATACTCGCGATAAGATGCACCAACCTGCCTCTCCTTTTCATTTTGTGCTTCAACCTCTTCTACATTCAAAAATATTTTAGCAGCATTTTTTGGGTCAGCTACCGTCTCGAAAACGTCAGCAAGCTGACAATCAATTACTTCTTTTTGAATAAAATCACTCATAATCCGATCACCACCTTTTCAATATGTTTAATTGCAAATTCTACAAGTAGACGTCTACCTTCTCTTGAATAACGGACGTAATCTCTGTTTCATCAAAATCGTTCAATTTGATAATGTTCTGCTCTTCACTTCTTTCATAATCTTGATTTTTATGGTCATACTTAGGGTCATAATAATGGAGTAGCAAGATTTCAAATAGTAATTCGTATTGCTGTTTTTCGAGTGTTTCCTCTACTCGAGCCTTTATATCTGTTGGCATTCTCTTTTTGATTTTATTCACACCTTGTGCAATCTCATCAGCATATTCGAATGGAAGGTAGTCTTCCATAATATGATTCACTCTTCGTTCGATGCGATCCTCTATATGAATCACAATTCCTCGTTCTTTTTCTTCTAAAATGAATTCAGGTAGAACAATGCGTCCTATCCTCTGACTTTCAGCTTCAATAATCATCGTTTGCTTATGAACGATTTTAGTTAATTCGGTGACCAATTGAAACTCGAATTGTTTTTGACTTCTATGCGCTTTACCAATGTGTCCAAACACAGACCCTCGATGGTTTGCTAATCCTTCTAAATCAATTACTGGATAACCGCGCTCTTTTAGTTCAATTAACCACTTTGTTTTTCCGGTCCCTGTATGTCCACCTAATACGATTGTTGTCCAGTTGAGCTCTGCAAACTCTTCAAGTTTTCTTTGCACATATTTGCGAGCAGATCGAATGCCGCCTTCTAACTGAAGAACAGATAAGTTCATTGCAAGCATCATTGATACAAATGACCCGCTCCTCATTCCACCTCTTGCACACATGATGACAGGTGTTTTCTCTGGGTGTTCATCTTGTAATTCAATCCACTTTTTATAAAACTTTGGAAGCTTACCTGAGTAAATTTCAATCCCGACTTCTTTTGCTTTTTCTGGACTTTCTTGTTTATATAAGGTGCCGATTTGCTTTCTTTCTTCATCAGAAAACAACGGTACATTAACACTATTTGGCAAATGAAATTCACTGTATTCCGACGGTGATCGCACGTCCAAGACATAATGTTTCTGAGAGTCTAGTTCCTCGTAAGCGAGTGAAGGAAATGTAAAATTTTGCATGTATGTATTCACCTGTTTCATTATAATTAGTTACTATATTTGTATTTATAACAATTTCCCGACTACCATAAATATAAAAAACACCCCTTAACGGAGTGTCAATTCAATTTTTTATTATTCATCACTCTTATGGTTCAAAACGTTGATATATCAACGTTTCATCAGTTTATATACGACTCTTCCGCTAAGTGAAATATACCATAATACTCGATAAATGTCTAATAACCTAGAAATATATATCTAGTCTAACTCCTAGCCATATTAATCAAAATTTATTTTTTAACCTTCAATAACCTTAAGCTGTTTAATGTTACAAGCAATGTCGCTCCCATATCAGCAAATATCGCAATCCATAGAGTTAACCAACCAGGTATTACTAACAGTAAAGCTACTAATTTAATTCCTAAAGAGAAGCCAATGTTTTGTTTGATGATCCTTAACGCTTTTTTACTTAATTTGATTGTATACGATAATTTATTTAAATCATCAGACATTAATGCGATATCAGCCGTTTCTAATGCCGTGTCCGTTCCAGCACCACCCATCGCCACACCAACGGAAGAAGCCGCAAGTGCAGGTGCATCGTTTACTCCATCTCCAACCATTGCAACACTTCGATGCTTTTCACGAAGGGCTCTAACAACGTTTAACTTATCTTCCGGAAGTAAATCGGCTTTCATATCTGTTATGCCAACTTCTTTCCCAATCGCCGCTGCCGTCCTTCGGTTATCGCCAGTAAGCATCACTGTTTTTTCAATTCCAAGTTGATGTAGTTTACGAATAGCAGCTGTTGCTGATTCTCTCACTTCATCTGCTACAGCAATTAATAAAAGGATTTCATTTTCATTTCCTAATATCATCACCGTTTTCCCTTGTATTTGCAGATGATTGATTTTTTCTCTCGTAGAGCTTTCGATTGATAGATGTAATTCTTCAAAAAGGGTTGGACTGCCTACATAATAAATTTTATTATTTACTTTCGCTTTTACTCCCTTACCTGTCATCGATTGAAATTCTTCAACAGCGACACTATTAATATTCAAACCATTTTCTTCTGCTTTTCGCGTAATAGCTGAAGCAAGTGGATGTTGTGACCCTTTTTCAATAGCTGCTGTAATTGTCAACCATTCATCTTCTTTTCCCTGTACCATCACAACATCTGTTACTTCTGGAACACCTTTTGTAAGTGTACCTGTTTTATCAAATGCAATAACCTTTAAATGACCTGCTTCTTCTAAATGAATACCACCCTTAATTAATATACCGTTTCTCGCTGCATTACCAATTGCAGTAACAACAGCAACTGGCGTGGAGACAACTAGAGCACAAGGACAACCAACTACTAACACAGCTAATCCTTGATAAATCCATAAACTCCAATCAGCCCCCAGTATTGGCGGAACGATAGCGATTAATAAAGCTAAAACGATGATTGCTGGTGTATAATATTTCGCGAATCTATCAACAAATGCTTGAGAAGGCGCTTTTTCTGCTTGAGCTTCTTCTACTAAATGAATGATTTTGGCTAACGTTGTATCTTCCACTTGTTTTGTTACTATGACTTCTAATAGTCCTTCTTCATTCAATGTACCTGCAAATACTTCGTCCGTAACTGTCTTTGTTACTGGAACACTTTCTCCTGTAATAGCTGCCTGATTTAATGTTGAAGTACCTCTGATAACTTCGCCGTCCATCGCTAGTTTTTGACCAGGTTTCACAATCATCACGTCATTAATTTGAATATCGTCAACGTGAACCATCATTTCTTTATTGTCACGCTTTATTAGTGCTTCTTTTGGAGCAATATCCATTAACGCTTCAATAGATTGACGGGACTTATTCATGGAATATCGTTCTAATGCTTCACTTATAGCAAAGAGAATAACAACAGTTGCTCCTTCTCCCCATTCACCAATGATCGCCGCGCCCAAAATAGCAACAGTCATAAGTGTATTCATATCAAATTTAAGTTTGATTAGATTTTTAAATCCTTTAATAAACAGTGAATATCCTCCAATTAAAATCGCTGCTGCAAAACCAATCGTCGGAAGGATACTCTCTCCATACTGCTCTCCTAAGAACCAACTAATTATAAGGATGATTGCTGAAATGTATACTTTGATCGTTTCTTTTTGTTTCCAAAACGGTGTTCGTTTCACTAATCTTTCCTTTTCATCACGCAATTTCAAGTTTTCAAAAGCACCTGCCGTTTCAAGTGCTTCAATGGTTGTCTGACCAGTAACCGTTATTTTAGAAGCGGCAAAATTCACTTTTGCACTAGAAACACCATCCAGGTGTTCCACGTTCTCCTCGAACGTTTTCGCACAGCCTGTTCAGGTGAATCCTTGAACACGATACGTCTTCACTTCTTGTTCTGTTTTTTTATTTATTTTCTCAGACATGCTCTTTTACCTCTTTTTTGTGCACCAACGCAATAACAATTAGCTGTTTTATATGCTCATCATCTAGGGAATAAAACGCTAATTTTCCTTCTTTCCGATACTTTACTATCCCCTGTTTTCGGAGCGTTCGTAAGTGGTGGGAAGCTGTCGCAATAGAAGACCCAATAATATTAGCAATATCACATACGCACAGCTCTCCATCTTGGCAAAGCGCATAAGAAATCTTTGCTCTATTTTCATCTGCAAGTGCTTTAAATAACTGAGAAACGCTAGAGAGATCTTCCTTTTCCAATTCTCCTTGGATTCGATTAACTTTTTCCTCGTCATAACAATAAATATCACAAGTATCTTTTGTACTCATTTGACCTTCACTCCATTCATTCAAATATCTATTTGAATATAAGTATACTCTTTTCTATTTTATATTCAAGTGTTCGTTTGAATGATTATTATTAAAAAGCAAAAAGGTTATCCCGGATGTCAGGATAACCTTCTCATACTTGTACAATGTTTAAGAAAAAACGTAATGACTTTTCCTATTCGATATTGGGTCCCCTATCCTATGAGGCTCAAGGAGCGCGTTTTACGAGTAGCCATCTTCCCTAAATTGATTTCTTAAAATGAGAATGAAAGTATGCGATAAAGAATGAATGGATAACCAGTCCACCTATAATCAGCAGCCACCAGTTTGTTATCGCACCAAATGTTGAATTGGTAATTCCAGCGTAAATAGCCTCAGCTCCCCAGGTAATCGGGATTAAATAGGTGATAATTGTCCAAGGTGAATCACTTAAGTAACTTATTAACGGAGCAACCATCAACAATGAGATTAATTTAGCATAGGCCATGCCCTCTACTTTATTTTTTGCTAGCGTAGCTAAATACATCGTTAACAAAGGGCTAATTAACGATGCCATCGCAATGGAAAAGAAGAGGTAAAACCAATTAATGCTGTTCCCGAAAAGTAAAACAACCGCAATTATAAGGGATATCAAACAGGCCAATAATCCGGGCATAGACATTCGATATTGAAGATACCCATTCTTGCCAAGAGGGGTGATTCCCATATACGATATAATCCCCTCATCTTTTTCATCCAATAGCAAAAATCCCGTCACCATCGATACCATCATTGGCGTCATAAGAATGACTAAAGCGGAAATTACTTCTGAGTGAGCTGTTACGCGGAAGGCTGTATAATCAGTAATAATCTCATCTAAGTAAGGAATTCCAAACAGTACTAACAGGACCATTAAAACTGGTACAAACATTATCAATTGCATTAAGGGATCACGAAGAATGTTCATGGCATCGCCACGGATAAACGTTTGAAATGTTTCCAATGAGAACTTTCGATTAATACTCCTCATATAGACACCTTCTTTCCGTCACCTGTCCTGGCAATAATAAACGTATAAAAGCGCTTATAAGCTAGAAAAAATGCAATAATAGACCAACCTAAGAGAAGTACTATATGATTAATGATTGGCAACCACGACATCCCATCTTCTGTTACGCCTCCGTTTACAGCGACCCTCAGCAGGAAAAGAGCTGAGTAGGTCGGTGTTAACTGAAGAAAATTCCAGGATAACCAATCAACATAGTAAAGAACAGGAGTGAACAAAACAACCATCAATACGATAGCACGGAACATGAAGTGGTTTAGCGAACCGGCGTCTGGTGAGATAATTAAACCCACCGACGTAAAAAACAGACTACATAAAATTAGCGATAGAGTTAGCCATAGGAAAGAGACCGACGTTCCTAAAGAGACGAATGCAATAAGTAAACCGGTAAGCAAGGCGATCAGTGTTAATGAGACTATTTTTGCGACCAAATAGTGCCACAGTTTTGCAGGTGTTACGAAGAGATACGTGAGCAATTGCTGATTTCGTTCGAGCATAATAATTGTACCTACAAAAAAGAAGCCGAACGTACCAGGATCGGTAAATATAATTAGGACACTCCAAAAAGGTCTCGCGTCAAGTGGAACCCATAGCAGTAACGCGATATAGACAACTGTAACGAATGCATACACGTAATAAAAACCGTGGCGGTACTGAAAACGGATATCTTGTAACAGTAAACGACCGATCATTGGAGCGACCTCCCCGTTACTTCGATAAACACTTCTTCTAAAGTTTTCTCAGGTGTTTCTATTTTTTGAATCGAGTTTGAACGGAGTATTTCTTGAAACCGTGTGTTTTCAGCTAACCCAGTTAAGGGGAAGTGGTCCGTTTTGAAGTTCGAGGAATTCCCATGAACAATAGATAGTTTGTTCTCCTGATGAGAGGCTTTCAATTTGGCAGGTGCATCAACTTCATTTATTTCACCATCAACGATGAAGGCGACTCTATCACACAAGCTGTCAGCCACATGCATATTATGCGTATTAAGAATAATTGTCTTCCCTTGGTTCTGCTTTTCGCGAATCAATTCCTTTACCTTTTGGACATTGACCGGGTCTAAACCAGCCGTCGGTTCATCAAGAAAAATCAATTCTGGATCATGTAACAGAGCTCGGCAAATATTTAACCGCATATGCATCCCTTTAGAATAATCAGAAACACGAATGTCCTCTTTTCCATCGAGACCTACTTTCTCCATTAACTCCTCAAGGTCAATCTCTCTTTTTTTATAAAAAGAGAGAAAGAATTCTAAGTTCTCACGTGCCGTAAATTTCTGATAAAAGTCAGGTGTTTCAAAAGCTATACCGAGTTTTTCATAAAAGTCGGCTGTATGATTGGATATTTCTTGATTCATGACTGTTACTGTTCCTTCATAACCTTTTAAAACACCTATGAGAATTTTTTGTAATGTGCTTTTTCCTGCACCTGATGGACCGAGAAAACCGAATATTTCGCCTTTTTTTATAGAGACATTTATCCCATTTATCGCTTGCAGATGGGCTGACGGATATGAATAGTATAAATTTTTTAATTCGATCATGAGCTCACTCCTTGAATATTTTCTCTGCAATTGCATGAATCATGAACTGAAAGCTGTCGTTGAATACATCTTCACCAATTTCTTTTTGGTGAGTCAATAGAAGGAATATAGCTCTTAACGAACCGCTAATGACCTCGTGAGACAACGATCGATCCATGATACCCTGTTCTTGCCAATACTGAAATAACGGAGAAAAGTTAAGTGTATCTTGCTCTGCATGAGCATGAATGACTTCTGAAGGAAGCTTTCTGACTAATACTTCATAATCATCAGTCACTATTATGCGATAGAGAATCGGCCTCTGTTCAATAAGTTTAAACGCTTTTAAAAGAACAGAAGCGAAGTGCGCTGCATTCATTTGTGCGATAGATTCAAATTCTCTAATAAGTTCAGCTTGAATTGCTTCTTCCTCTTGCTCAAGTATACGAAAATATAACAGTTCCTTGGAATCAAAAAATTTATAAAAAGAACCAAGGGAAATACCGACTTCTTCTGTTAAGTCCCTAATGCTTGTTTTTTTTAGGCCGATCGTTTCAAACTTATCTTTTCCCACCTTAACGAGCTGCTCCTCAATACGTTGAGCTTCGTCTTTATTAAATCCTCTAGGTGCCATTAACCATCCTCCCAACATTAAAAACATATGAACAAATTATATTCTTATTCATAAATTCATTAAATCAGACACTTAAAGGATAGTCAACTAATTTTCGCAAACATAGAATGCTTCAGTTTTTATCGTACGAGCTGGCGCAAAAGATTTTACAGAGACACATGAATAATAAAAACCTATTGCAGCACCAACTCCTACAATAGGTTCCATAATTTTAGTGACATAGATACATACATGATAATATTTATCTTCTTAAAAATAGAAATACTCCAATTAGAATAAAAAATCCTCCTGTTAATTGTGTAATTGTGATACTCTCACCTAATATAATGACTGCTAAAATCGTTGCCCCCACTGGTTCCCCTAATATGCTCATAGATATCGTTGAGGTATTGACATATTTCAACAAATGATTGTAGATCACATGAGCGATTGTCGGAAGAATCGCTAATAAAATAAATATCTTCCATTCATCTGATGCGTAACCTCCTAGAGGAACTTGAGTAATAATATTATAGATAGTCAAAGCAAGTGCTGCGAAAAAAAACACATAAAAACTATAGATCCAATGCGAAATTTTTCTGACTGTTTTTTGGCCAATTAACAAATAAGCGACAATAGCTATCACACTTAAAAAGGAGAGTAAGTCACCAATAAGGGCAGATCTACTTAAGCCTAAATCTCCCAAACCGATCATCACTACTCCAATAAAAGCGACAGCGATGGTTAATACCGATGAGAGGTTAGCCCTTTCTTTGTAAACTATGTATCCTCCAAATAAAGCAACGATTGGTTGTAAGGCTAGAATAACCGTCGAACTAGCTACCGTCGTTAATTTTAAAGAACCAAACCACAAAGCGAAATGTAAAGCTAAGAAAATCCCTGCAAAAGATAAAGTAAACCAATCTTTTTTCGTTAAAAGCAACATATCTTTTCTTTTGAGAATAACAATTGGTAAGAGTAATAAACATGCTAAGTACATCCGGTACATACTTATGATTGTCGCTGGAGCATCGGACCATTTCACAAATATTGCTGCAAAAGATATTGAAATGATAGATATGGTTAGCAATAGTCCTATCCGTTGCGGTTTGTTTCCCACTTCAGCTTCTGCCATATGACTCCCCCATCTTATATGTATACTGTCTACTATCAAATTTCAAACACAAAAAACCACCTTTCATTGGAAAACTCCCAACAGAAAAAGTGGTTTTAAACTCGTCAAAATTAAAGGGTACGCATTAAAGAATATGCCCTAGAAGGGTAATTCAAAATAGGACCGCCCAAACATAATGACAGAATCACGTACCCTTTCAAACCCGGAGTAGTGACTCTTATTTTTGATTATTCATTGCTTTCATCATCTGGTTAATCTTCTTCTGTGATGGATTCTGACCCATTTGCATCATCATTACTCGAAGCATTTTCTCATTAATTGGTGGATTTTTCTTCATGTAATTCATCATGTACTGTCTAGCAATAAAGAACCCAATCGCGATTCCTGCTAACAGAGCGATGACACCGATTAAAATATATAGCCACATCGGCGTTGACCCTCCTTCTTCTATCTACTACTTTGTCGGATAGTAAGTTATTTTCTTGTGAACCCTATTTATTATACATGAATAAATCCGACTTTAAAAGGGTCAATGAATATTTTCCGGGCTATTTTTAACCTTCTTGCATAATATGCATAACTGGAATAGGTTTTAACCATCCATATTTCTCTTTCTCGTAATTGATCGCCAAGAAAAAGGATTGATAGTTTCTTAATACTTCAAAAAAGCTTGTCTCGGCATCAATCTTCCCTTGGGATATTAACGTCATTTTCCCAGGGGCTAGCGATAATTGAGCAAAACTTCGATCTCTCATTCCCGTCAAAATATGAGTATTTTCAGAATAAGAGTAGTCTTTACAATGAAAAAATGACTCATAGATATACTTATCTAGGTTAGTTTGACCGTAGTCTTTCGTAATGTAACGGATTTGATGACCTGTAATCGTTTTGAGTAGTCCTTTTGAGTGACGATGTTCATGAAATAACTGGTATAATTTCTTCTCCATACCGCTGTACATGTACGCTACCTCTTCATCCATCAATACGATTTCATATTTTCTCATCTTTTCATCCTCTCCGATTTTTACACAACGATCTCATTGATTTGCCTAATTTGCATAACCTTATTATAAAAGACATAAGGTCAAGCTTTTGTCAAAATGTGTCAGGAGAGAATGACTAGTTTTGTCTATCGACCACTAAATATTGTTCACCACCGATTATTTTCTTACTAGCTTGTAAAAATCATATCAATAAATACAAAAAAGCTGCCACCAAAATTACTTTTTTGGGACAGCCTCTATTCTTCATATTTACTTTTCTAATAATTGTTTAAATCTTGTTACAACATTTTCAGGTGTAAATCCATATTCTTTCAATATAACGTCTCCAGGAGCAGATGCACCAAACGTATCAATACCTAAAACGGAACCTTCGTCACCTGTGTAACGATCCCAACCTTGTGTAACAGCCATTTCGATACCTAATCGACGTTTAATAGCTGAAGGAAGAACAGATTCTTTATACTCTGCTGATTGCTTTTCAAAGCGATCCCAACTTGGCATGCTCACAACAGATACGTGAACGCCTTCTTTTTCCAACGCATGTTGCGCATCTACAGCTAACGATACTTCTGATCCAGTAGCAAGAAGAATCCCATCAAGATCCCCGTTTGCTTCTGAAACAACATAAGCACCTTTTTTGACTCCTTCATAAGCCTTCTCTTTCGTTGCAGGAAGCGTTGGCAACCCTTGACGAGTTAGTATTAGCGCAGTTGGTTGGTCCTTGCTTTCAAGCGCTAATTTCCATGAAGCAGCAACTTCGTTTCCATCTGCTGGTCGAAGAACTGACACACCTGGAATCGCTCTTAACGCAGCTAGTTGTTCAACTGGCTCATGTGTAGGGCCATCTTCACCAACAGCAATGCTATCATGTGTAAATACGTAAGTTGCTGGTATTTTCATGAGAGAAGAAAGTCTGAGTGCTGGACGCAGATAGTCTGAGAACACAAAGAATGTAGCCGCATATGGCTTCAATCCTCCATGAAGAGTCATACCATTTAAAGCTGCTGCCATCGCAAATTCACGAACACCAAACCATATATTTCTTCCTAAATAATTATCACGAGAAAAATTCTCTTCGCCATTAATCGTTGTTTTATTAGAACCAGCTAAGTCCGCAGATCCACCGAACATGCTTGGAACGTTTTTCGCAAGGGAATTTAATACCTCTCCACTAGATGCGCGTGTTGCTGAGCTATCTCCTACTTCGTAAATAGGAACATCTTTATCCCATCCTTCAGGAAGTTCACCTTTCATAGCTGTTTCCAATTGAGCTGCAAGTTCAGGATGCGCTTTCTTATACTCCGCAAACTTTTGATTCCATGCTGCTTCTTTTTTCTCGCCTTCTGCTGCAAGAGCTTTATAATGTTCACGAACTTCATCCGGAACATGGAATTCTTCTTCAAATGTCCACTTGTAAGCTTCTTTCGTCATTTTCACTTCGTCTTCGCCTAGTGGAGCACCGTGTGAAGCTGACTTTCCGCTTTTATTTGGTGAGCCATAACCAATGACCGTTTTCACTTCAATCAATGTTGGGCGATCATCCGATTTTGCTGATTCAATTGCTTTTGCAATTTCTTGCAAGTCATTTCCGTCTTCAACACGGATCACTTGCCATCCATAAGCCTTGTAACGATCTTCAACACTCTCGGAAAAAGAATGATGTAAATCACCATCTAAAGAAATATCATTTGAATCATACATAACAATTAATTTTCCAAGTTTCAAGTGCGCTGCTAATGAGGATGCTTCAGCAGAAACACCTTCCATTAAATCACCGTCTCCACAAATAGAAAATGTATAGTGATCGACGACATTATAATCATCACGATTGTATGTAGCAGCTAGGTGTTGTTCAGCCATAGCAAAACCAACAGACATAGCAAAACCTTGTCCTAAAGGACCTGTCGTTGCTTCAACTCCTTCTGTGTGACCAAATTCAGGGTGTCCAGGAGTTTTACTTCCCCACTGTCTAAATCCTTTTAAATCATCCATGCTTACATCGTAGCCATGAAGGTGTAGCAAGCTATATAATAGCATAGAGCCATGACCGGCAGATAAAATAAACCGATCTCGGTTAAACCAATCTGGATTTGATGGGTTATGGTTCATATACTTCGACCACAACGTATAAGCCATCGGGGCAGCTCCCATTGGCATACCTGGATGACCAGAATTCGCCTTTTCAATCGCATCAATCGACAATGTACGTATCGTACTAATAGACAAGTTATCAACGTTAGTTGACATACAATATCAGCCTCTTTTCTTTTTTTATGTATCAAATATAATTTAATCATATACTTTTTGGAGAGGTTAGACAACCGTTAATTAACGATAAAATCAGATAAGTTTATGAACAATTTAACTGCTTTCGACAAAAAATAAAGTGAATTTCATTTCAAACAAACAAAATCACTAAAGCGGATAAATCACTTTAGTTAGTTATTAAAGCTTATTTTGTTCTCCGAAGGCAGACTATTCTTTAATTACTAAGACGCTTGAGAACGCCTTTACTAATGGAGTGGTCCATTATTTTCATTCTTCTTTTGTTCTTCTTTTAACTTCTTTGGTGTCACATCTGTTCCTTGCTCATCGACAACTTTAACGGAAGATAATTGATTTTTGAATGACTTACGAACATTTTTCAAATATTCTTCTCGAAGTTTTTTTTGTTCCTGCTGTTCTTTCAATGAAAGACCATCAGATTTTGATTTTTTTGCTAGTTCATTAATACGTTGAAGCTTATCTTTATTAAGCACACGAATTCCTCCATTTACTGAAATGCTCGTTTCATCTTAATAAACTATCAAGACCATTTCAAGTAAAACCGTCTATCTATAACGGGTATCAGAGAGAAATTTAGAATTACTTGCAGCGTCACCTTCGTACGTTCTTCACAAATCACTTCACCGTGTTCCGATGGTACCTGATAAAATCAATATCATCCTCCACTCAAATATCCTTTGAGACGAAGGCAAATATTATTCTCTATTTTCCGAAATGTCCATTTCTTCTTTATACTTATGCTCTTGATATCTCCGATGAGCGGTAGCTTTCGATATTGAATAACCGAAACCTCTTAACATGGCCGCTATTTCATGAAACGTCAGCCCGTTACCTCTAAGTTTAACAATTTCATCAATTGGAACTTCTAATCGCTTTCTCCCCCCAGCATTGTCTGACTGTGCTAAATTTTTATGGGGATAGAACCCTGCCTCTACAGCCCTTTTCATGCCTCTTTTTATTTTCGCATTATGAAGTTTTCTTTGGTGTTCTTCGACGATCGCGACAATATCTAAGATCATTGTATCCGTTTCAGAAAGAATGAGTTCTCCATCATCTTTCAAAGAATAAATCGAAACATTCAGCTTATTTAACTGATGAATCAGAGCAATTTTGGCGTTACCTCTTCCTAGTCTTGTTTCATCTTGTACAAGTAGCATACTTGCCTCTTCTTCTTTTAAACGATCCAATACAGACAGCATTCCATCACGGTCTACTTCATAACCACTTGCCCGTTCTTCAATGACATCAATCACTTGGATATCCCATTTTTCAGCTGCAGAAGTAAGCTCCTCTTTCTGTCGAACAATCGATGACTCCTGTGATTCTTTTTCCGTACTTACTCTTACATAAATAATCCCCTTCAATCTTTTGCAACACCTTTCATCTCCACCGGAACCTTTAACGTCTGCCCTGGGTAAATTGCTTCATCATCTAATTTATTTTCATCTTTTATCCAAAGAATTGCTTCTTCAATCGTCAATCCCATCTCGTTCGTAGCACTGCTTGCAATCGTCCATAATGATTCACCCTGTGAGACCGTCCATTGGGACGACATATAATAATCTGACTCTTGTTCTCTGTCAGAGAAGTGAGTCCACGAAAATAATACAACTGATAATAGCAAAATAAGAATAGACCCGTCTAATTTTTTACGTAAAATACGATTCATTTCATCATCACCTCAAATAAGAATGTTTGTTCCCTTACCACTATACTTAGAACGAGTGTTCGTGTCAAGAGAAATGATAAGAACGTTCGTTTGCGCAACTCGTGTTCTCATGGTATAATGTTCCTGTACTCTATATATGATCTTAGTCATGCCTATGTTGGACAAGCGTTTAATAGAACAACGATAAAGTATAAAAATCTTTTAAAGAGGTGTTTCATATGTCAAAAATATCATCCCGTCAGCAATCAATCTTGGAATTTATTAAATCAGAAGTGAAAGCTAAGGGATATCCACCTTCTGTCCGAGAAATTGGTGTAGCCGTTGGACTTGCTTCAAGTTCAACTGTACATGGTCACCTTTCAAGGTTAGAAAAAAAAGGTTACATTCGCCGTGACCCTACAAAGCCGCGTGCTATCGAGGTTATTGGATTAGAAAACAAATCAGATACAATATCTGAAACGCCGTATTTACACATACCCGTCATCGGTAAAGTTACCGCGGGGCAACCAATTACAGCAATTGAAAATGTCGAAGAATACTTGCCTTTACCTGCAAGTTTTGTTCAAGACGAGCAATCTTTTATTCTTGAAATTTCAGGAGATTCTATGATTGAGGCTGGAATTTTTGATGGCGATTATGTCGTCGTTAAGCAGCAAAATTCTGCAAACAATGGGGATATTGTCGTTGCAATGACAGACGAAGATGAAGCTACAGTGAAGCGTTTCTTCAAAGAGGAAGATCACATTAGACTCCAACCTGAAAACTCTACACTAGACCCGATCATCTTGACGAACGTACATATTTTAGGAAGAGTGATCGGTGTTTTCCGTTCAATTCACTAGTTATTTAAAAGCGGGCTTATGCCCGTTTTTCTTTTTTGTTCTAAATAAGAACAAACGTTCTTGTGTTTCTTTTCTTTTTTCGGTATTCTAAAGAGAAGGAGGAATACACCAATGAAAAAAGTCATTTTCTTAGTTGATATGCAATCGTTTTTTGCATCCGTTGAAAAGGCAAAACACTACCAAGATTTGAATCGTCCTTTAGTTGTATCAGGTGACCCCACGCGGCGCTCCGGTGTTATCTTAGCTGCCTGTCCACTCGCAAAGACATATGGTATAAAAAATGGAGAACGACTATGGGAAGCGGAACAAAAGTGTCCGGACTTAGTTACCGTTCCACCTCATATGCAAGAATATATCGATAACTCTATCACAATTACTGATATTTTGGAGAGTTTCACTGATTTGGTCGAACCTTATAGCATCGACGAGCAGTTCATGGATATCACGCACTCCCAAAAACTCTTCGGCACTCCTTATGAGATTGCCGAACATGTTCAACATGAAATTTATTCCAAATTGAAAGTCGTTGCTCGAGTCGGAATTGGTGAAAACAAAGTGCTCGCTAAAATGGCATGCGATAACTTCTCCAAAAAAAATCAGAACGGTATTTTTTGGTTAAAAAAAGAAAACATCCAAGAAACGCTCTGGCCTCTGCCTATTGAAAAATTGTTTCGAGCTGGCGGAAAAATGTCGCAACATTTGCGAAGAAGAGCGATTCGAACAATTGGTGAATTGGCTCAAACCGATGTCAATAAAATCAAAAAGCTATGGGGCATTCATGGCCAAGTACTTTGGATGAATGCCCATGGTGTCGATTACTCTCCTATTTCTCTCTCATCGACAAATAGTCAAAAAGGAATTGGTAACGGCATGACACTGCCGCGCGATTACAGTGAAAAAAAAGAAATCAAAGTCGTATTATTAGAACTATGTGAAGAGGTTTGTCGAAGAACACGTATGGCTGGAGTGATGGCCGAAACAGTCTCGTTAAGTTTATCCGGGGCAAATTACGACCTCCCTACTGGATTTCATCGCCAACAAAAAATGCCAGAACCAACAAATATGACGATGGAAGTCTTCCGCCATGCTTGTGAATTACTTGAAACCTTTTGGGATCAACAACCTATTCGTCGTTTGCATGTCTCACTTACTAATTTAACGAGTGATCAATCAATCCAATTAAATTTGTTTCAACAAGATCGTTCTCAATCAATCAACTTAGGCTATACAACCGATGAAATTACGAACAAGTATGGGAAAACCGCGGTAATGCGCGCAACATCCTTATTACCTGCTAGTCAGGTATTAGAACGCTCTGCGAAAATTGGAGGCCATTACAAATGAGCGATTATTTAAAACGGGGAAATCTCATGTGGGAAGGAAGTAGGATGATGCTGCCCGAACACATCCAAGCGTTGCGTAACCGAAAAAAAAGCAAAAAACAAGATCCTCGACCTTCACTTGAGGAAGATGATTTGACAGAGTTTAGTTTGATTGCCACCGATTCGCTTAACCATATGCTACATGTGACCGTCGTCTACTGGAGAGACGGGTTTGATCAAGAGATAACCGGCGTGATTGACCACATGGATCACCACTTGAAACGATTAAAAATAAACGGTCAGTGGATTCATGTAAGAGAACTGAAAAAAATCGAAAAGTTATCATGATTGCAATAAAGTATAAATTCTGCTTTTTTCGAAAAACTACCACTATATGTAAAAATATAAAAACATAGTGGGAGGAAATTCAATGAATGAAGAAGCTGGACACTCAAAAAATGAAACCGAAGAAACGATGACAAATCGACAGGGCCACCCTGTCACGGACAACCAGAATTTACGATCGATCGGTAATCGGGGTCCAACAACCTTGGAAAATTACGATTTGCTTGAAAAAATTAGTCACTTTGACCGTGAACGAATTCCAGAAAGAGTCGTCCATGCTAGAGGAGCCGGTGCCCACGGATACTTCGAGGCTTACGGAACAGTTGGGGACGAACCTATTTCCAAGTATACAAGAGCCAATCTTTTTCAAGAAAAAGGAAAGCGAACACCTGTTTTTGTTCGCTTTTCAACTGTTACACATGGCACTGCTTCACCCGAAACATTGAGAGATCCTAGAGGATTTGCAGTGAAATTCTATACAGATGAGGGTAACTGGGACTTAGTCGGAAACAATTTAAAAATCTTTTTTATCAGAGATGCACTCAAATTTCCGGATCTTATTCACGCCTTCAAGCCTGATCCAGTCACAAATGTTCAGGATGGAGAGCGAATTTTTGATTTTATTTCGCAGTCTCCTGAAGCGACACATATGATTACGTTTCTTTTCTCACCATGGGGGATTCCAGCTAACTACCGCTCCATGCAAGGGTCAGGGGTTAACACGTATAAATGGGTCAACAAAGAAGGTAAAGGAGTATTAATTAAATATCATTGGGAACCAAAACATCCAATAAAAAATTTAACTCAAGAAGAAGCAGAAGCGATTCAAGCGAAAAACTTCAATCATGCTACACAAGATTTATATGAAGCGATTGAACGTGAGGATTACCCAGAATGGGAGCTCTCTGTGCAAATACTAAGTGATGATGATCATCCTGAGCTCGATTTTGACCCGCTTGATCCGACAAAAATCTGGTATAAAGAGGATGTTCCATGGCAACCTGTCGGAAAAATGGTATTAAATAAAAACCCTGAAGATTATTTCGCTGAAGTAGAACAAGTCTCATTTGGTACTGGTGTGCTTGTAGATGGCTTGGATTTTTCCGATGACAAATTACTTCAAGGTCGCACCTTTTCGTATTCAGATACGCAGAGATATCGTGTTGGCTCAAACTACTTACAATTACCGATCAATTCACCTAAAAAACATGTCGCGACAAATCAACGCGGTGGACAAATGGAATACAAAGTAGACAAAGGTATGAAACAAAATCCACACGTCAACTACGAACCTTCCATCATTGGTGGATTAAAAGAAGCCGAACAAGACGGAAAAGACCATACACCTTATGTCGAAGGAGAAATGAAAAGAGCATCGATCGATAGAGAAAATAACTTTGGTCAGGCTGGTGAAACGTACAGACGTTTTAGCGACTTTGAGAAAGAAGAACTCATCTCCAACTTAGTTTCTGCATTAAAGCCTTGTAGAGAAGAAATCCAAACACAAATGATCAACAACTTTAAACAAGCCGACGCTGATTATGGACAAAGAGTCGAAGATAAGTTAAAAATGACCCGTGATGAGGAAGACTCAAGTCACCGCAATCCAATCGGATCCACAGAATCCGAGTCAGCGATAAAACAATCTGAAGAAGAAGGTCACCCGTCGGATCCATATTAAGTTTAATTCCAATAATCGCACTTGCTGTAGTTCTCTAAATAAAATCGAGTAGGAGGAGGTATTAACCCCCGACCTCTCACACCACCGTACGTCAGTCTGTCTAACAATTGGTTATTTAAGCAATCTTTAAAGCGGGATTTATACAATTTTACTCGAATAAACCTTGTGCATAGAAATTTTCTGCGAGCTCGGTCTCTAAAGTGACGTATGAGCTTCTTCACTCCCTTTATTTTAATTATTCTCTTAAAATTATAGGCAAGACAAATTAAATTGGTCTCAGTGCTTACTGATTCCAACCCTCGTGTTAAAAAGTATGTATAGCCCCAGTGACGTTTCATCGTCCCAAAAGGATGCTCAACTATCGCACCTCTTTGCTTATAAATATCACTTTGACTACGCGTATTTTCCGTAATCTGTTCGATTACTTCCTCGTCTTTTAATCTAGTTATTGATCTTCCTCCTTTGGCAGAGGTGCAGGATTCTTTTTGTCCGCATGTATCGAAGTTTGTGCAAGTGTAACGCCTATACTCTTTCCCTTTCTGCTTGCCATTCCATTTAAAAGGTAACTCATAACCCAACGGACAAATATATCTATCGTTTATAGTATCATATGAAAAATTCGTTCTATCAAACCCGCTGGCTAGTTTGTTTTGTTTTCCCTTTTGCGACTTAATTAAGAGTTCGGTGCTCTCATCGACAACATCAATAATCTCAAGGTAGTTATAATAGCCTGTATCGGCCAGAACCGTAGTTTTTTGATCGTGAAAGATTTTCTTTGTTTCCTTCACCATATTGGACAATTGCCCTTGATCGTTGACATCATTGACAGTATCGCAGTCCACAATTAATTTATACTTGCTGTCCACGGTAGTTTGAACATTGAAACAAACTTCATGCTTCCCGTTATTTTTCATGGATTTGGCGTCTGGATCAGTAACACAAAGTTGTTTTTCACCTGTTTCCTTGAGTTCTTGTTTAAATACCTGCAGCTCGTGAATTCTTTCTTGATAGGACTCTAACCTTTCGGTGATTTCTTGCTTTTTTTGAAGATTGTCCTCTGTTAAAAAATCATGCAAATATGAATCGATTTTTTCATCGATATGCTCTAGCTTTTTACTGATAATATTCGCATTAAAGTGTTGTTTTTTAGAGCTGTTCGCCTTTAATTTTGTTCCGTCAATTGCGACCAGTTGACCATCGATTAACCCAAAACCTTTTAACATCAAGGTGAACTCTTTAAACAGATTTTTTATTGCAGTTTTGCTGTTCTTCATGAAAGCAGATAAAGTACCGTGGTCCGGCTGGAGCTTATTGATTAGCCACATTAGTTCAATGTTTCTTTTCGTTTCGGTTTCCATCTTGCGAGAGGAACGAATGCCATTCATATAACAGTAAAGATAGAGCTTGAGTAAGTCTTCTCGACGATAAGGCTTTTGCCCAGCTTTGATGCCCGAATATACTTGAAATCCCAATTCTTCTAAGTTCAAACTATCGATGTAAGCATCGATAACTCGGACAGGGTTTTCTTCATTTACAAAGTCGTCCAACGTATTTGGCAGTAAATAAATTTGATGTCTATCTTCACCTACGATATAAGGCATACTCACTCATCTCCTTTGATATAGAGGTTCGACAAAAGGCATCTATTTTCATGCAAAAAAACAAAATTTATTAATAATTGTTAGACAGACTGACGTACGGATCCGTATACGGCGCTTGAGTGTGTTTTCTCGAAGGTATGGTTTAAGTTCTTTAAACCAATTCCTTCGAGAATTTTGTTTGTAATGGTTCGGTGTAGAATAAAGCTACACGAGATATTCCAGTAACCCTTTCGTGTGTTTGCCCATTCCCAAGCCTTTTGTTTTGGTACTTTGAGTTTCATAAGACTTTTATATTTCGTCTTCACTTTTTTCCAGCGTTTCCATATGATTTGTCTAATCCGTCGTCTGATCCATTGATCAATACTCTTGATATAGCCTCTCATATAACTAATCCCGTAGTAATTAATCCATCCAGTTGTTACCTCATTAATTTCTTTGATAATCTGGCGTATATTACCTGGGCGCTTTCGTTTGGTGAGCTGCCTAAGCTTTTTCTCAAAGTTTCTTTTAGACTTTTGATGAGGGCGAAATCCTACACCTTGTCTTGTAGTGTGTAGACAAAAACCTAGAAACTTTCGTTTCGTGGGGCTTCCTATTTCACTCTTTTCACGATTAACGGTGAGTTTTAGTCTATCCTCAAGGAATGTCGTAGCGCTTTTCATGACACGCTCTCCTGCTTTTCTACTTTTTACGTAGATATTACAGTCATCCGCATACCGAACGAATTTGTGTCCACGTTTCTCTAATTCTTTATCGAATTGATCAAGATAAAGATTGCTCAATATCGGTGAAATGTTTCCACCCTGAGGTACACCGATATCAGTAGGGATAATTGTTCCATTAATAGATACACCACTGCTTAGGAATTTTCGTATGAGTGTAAGGATTGTTTTGTCCTTAATGTGCTCTTCCAAATGAAACATGAGTTTGTCATGATTAACCGTATCAAAATATTGTTTCATATCGATATCTACTACTGTTCGATATCCTTGTTTATAGTATTCTCTCGCGCAATTCATTGCGTCGTGAGCACTACGGTTAGGTCTAAAACCAAAACTACTATCCGAAAACGTCGGATCTATTTTCTTCTCGATAACTTGAAGAATCGCTTGTTGAACAAGTCGATCACGTACCGTTGGTACACCAAGCTTTCTTTTTGACCCATCCAGTTTTGGTATTTCCACACGTCTAACGGGTTGTGGTTCATATGAACCTGTTTTTATCTGTTCTATAAGTTCTTCTTTGTTTCGAACGATATAAGCAAACAATTCATTCACAGTCATTCCATCAACCCCAGGAGCTCCCTTGTTCGCCTTCACTTTTTTATAAGCTTGACTCAAGTTAGAGCGACTGGCTACATTATTGATCAGACGACTCACACCATCTCTTCTTTCCGTTTCACCATGAGAAATACTACACAATTCTACTGTACCTTCGGATTCCATCCTATTCTCTTGTAGATAGCCATCTTTTGATGTTGTCTGTGGTTTTTGCATTTCCCTCACCTCCACGGCTTCCAAGATTACTATTGTTCAGCCCTTCATCCTCTTTTCGGACTACTATGGCTTCGGCTGACTCCTTACAATTCATCATACCATCACTGACACAATTGTTCCTGTGGGAAATTCCTTCCCTCTTGTCGGGAACCCTTGTAAGGCCTCCCCGGGTAAGTCTAACCACTTTCCTCCCATATAGGTGCTGGATTTACTGTAAGAGATTCGGGTAGTATAGGACTTCATTTTGTTAAGCAAACTTATCCTTCTCTATTCAGCCTTATATCCAATTTCTATTCGTCACCCCTGGATTTTGCTTCCGGCTTCCTTCAGATTCCACCTCACGATGGACACCCTTGCCTTCCGCTAACAGTTCCTACTACCAAGCCTGTAGTGGACTTTCACCACCAAGTTGTTAGACATGCCGGGCACACTTAAAAAGACCGTCAGTGCTATAAGCACTGACGGTCTATCTATTTAATTAAAATTAAGGGGGGTCACACAAGATGAAACTTAAATAGTTACTGATCTATTTGAAAGCTTAAAAACTTAAGCTGGATAACCGATTACAAGTTGTTGTCACCAGTATCGTTCAAGTCATCATTAAAGTCACCATCTAGACTCTCATCATTATTTTCGTCCAAATCTTCGAAATCATTGTTCATGTTACCACCATCGTTTTCGTTAAAATCATTGTTCATGCCACCATCATCGTTAATATCGAAATTGTTTTCACCATTACTTTCGATGTCATTACCACCATTAAAGTCATTCGTGTCATTGACATTGTTTTCGTCATCTCCACACGCCGCAAGAATTCCTAATGATAGAACTGCAGATACTGCTGTTAAGACTGTTTTCTTTTTCATGATAAATACCTCCTGAGGTTTTGAAAATGAAGATTCACTACAACTTAATATAGCAATCTTTCTACACCATCTATTTCACTTAAATGCCCCTATCAAACTTATTAAAGATACATTATAGAATTCTCCACACTGTTAAGGTAAACTATGAAAAAATACTATCTACCCCATAACGATAATTTGAGTGTTTCTTCATAATTAATGATCCCCAGTAGATGAACTACAGAAGAACAGTCTTAACATATTGGTACATCTGCTTTTCTAGTGAAAATTAAGAGTTTGATATCACTTTAGCTAAAAAAAGCTAGGGTTATTAAATATCTTCGTTTAATGCATCCTTTAAATAATTATTAATGTTTACATCCTGGTCGTTTAATAGAATATGCTCTACCCAAGCATTTCTCTCAAAATTAATGATTCTTAATTCCCAAACGCATGCAGTCAAACCAGTAGGAGTGAGATAGGATATAGTGGTGCTATTATAATCCTTATAAAAAGCATGGTTGCACAACATGTTTTCTCCTGTCCAATAATCAATTAAGATGAACACACCTTCCTGAGTTTCATGAATGATGATGAATCCCAATTGATAAATCTCGGTTTGAATTTCAATGTTGTTTAATTGTTCGACAGCAATTTTTTTACCAAGAACGATATTATTTTTGTCAGGGTATTCTTTTTTAGTAGAAATTCCATAAACTTTAATTTTCCAACCTTCAATCTCCCACAACTCTATAAATCTTATTGGTCTTGGAACATATTTTTCTTTCACTGTAAACATTTAACTTCCCCACCTTCTTAATTAGATTGGTATTTGCAATTCGGACTCCAAAATCCATACCCGCTATTACTCTAACCCCCTATTTTCTCAACACCAGCAATTTAAATAAATCTCCCCAACATCATATGGTCCTGATGCATGTCCCATTGTTCATACTTAGACTTGACCCGCATTTCAAAAACATCATCTTTGATTTCTTTAAAATGTTGATGAAAGTGATCATCTGCAGTCAACCCACCCCATCCTTCACCAATATAAACAATCCGTGCACTAGGATTAATTTCGGACAATAGCTTAGCTACTTGATACATCGTCTGATCTAACCAAGGCCAAGAACAAATTAATAAATCAATATCTTTCCCATATGTACGAACTGCATCAACTGCATCCAGGGCTAGAATGTCCGTCAAAGGTACGTTCCATAAATCCGAACCAAACCACGAATAATTATCAGTCCCAACCACATTTACTCCCTTCTGTTTCAGAGCATAGGTCAACCACCCTCGTCCTGCCATAATTTCAAGACATCGTTTATCATCGATCCAATCAACAAAAGGATTTACCCATTTCCATGATACAAACCCAAACATCCCCGCACTTTGATAAGCACTTTTCAGACATGCTTCAAGTCTCCGCACATATTGTTTATCTATTTCTTCAAATATAGGCAATTTACCGAAGTCAGGCATCGCTTCAGGAATTTTAGTTTCAATCTGAATATTCAAGCCCGATATATCATCCGTCTTCTTCAATTGATAAAACAACTTATCTAGTTTTAGTGCATTCATTGAGATCCCCCTACTTCACAATTATAAAAATTAACAATTGAGTTCACTTACTCGAAGTCATTGTATCAGAAAAAAATCGTACGGAACCGTACGATTTTTTCTGCTAATTCTTAAATATAATCATTCTTTATTTCCCATCAACAACTGCTTTAAGAATTTCATAAGAACGTTTTTGCTTTTCTGGATCATAGATATAAGATACTGCCATGATTTCGTCGACATGATACTTCTCTTGAAAACTAGTCAATTGTTCTCTTATCGAATCTTTACTACCTAAAATCGTTCCACTAGTCATAGAAGAGGCCATTTCTTTTTCTTGAGGACTCCAAATGGTATCCATGTTCTTAACTGGAGGACTTAAAGGCGCTCCAGCACCTCTAACAACATTCAAGAAAAATTGTTGCATTGTTGTTAATTCAAAGTCAGCTTCTTCATCACTTTCGGCTGCGATCACATTGAGACATACAATCATGTATGGAGAGTCCAAGTATTCGGATGGCTTAAATTGTTGCCGATAAATCGACATCGCTTCTTCCATATACCTAGGTGCAAAATGTGAAGCGAACACATACGGCAAGCCTAGTTTTGCAGCTAATACCGCTGAATCTGTCGATGACCCGAGAATATAAATCGGAATATTCGTATCGACACCTGGATACGCTTTTGTTTGACCTTGAATCTTTTCAGGCCCAAAATACGTCAGTAAATCATTCACATCAGTTGGGAAGGTATGCACTCCATCATGCTGAGATCGTCTTAAAGCACTTGCCGTTCCCATGTCTGTCCCAGGTGCACGACCTAAACCTAAGTCTAATCTATCAGGATAAATGGTTGCCATCGTTCCAAATTGTTCTGCTACAACTAAAGGCGCATGATTAGGTAGCATAATGCCACCAGAACCAACGCGGATCTGTTCTGTATGTTCTAACGTATGTTTAATTAACATGGCCGTAGCTGAACTTACAAGCGTTGGTGTATTATGATGCTCAGCAATCCAATATCGCGTATAGCCCATTTTTTCCGTTGCTTGTGCTAAATCAACCATTTCCTCAATCGCTTCTTTTCCTTGGCGACCTTTGCGAATCGGTACGAGATTTAAAACTGAAACAGGTATATTTATCGTTGTCATTTAAATTTGTCCTTTCTTGATTAAGTTTCCACCTAATAGTATCAATTAAAACAGTGGAAACAAACTTAAATGCTTGGCCGAGGATCATATGAGGAAAGTTAATATTAAGTCAAAAGGATAATATGACGAGTAAAATCTAGAGAAATAAAGCCCCACAATAGTTTTGAACGGGCATCTTCTAATTATTTTCAAATCCCCCTAGAATAAATCTTAATGAAAAAAAATCACCTTCCTACATAGAATGAATTATACGGCTAACATCCAGAAAGGAGATTTCTATGATTCATACAATTCAACCTGGCGAAACACTGACTCAAATCTCTATCGACTATCGCACCCCACTAGGAGAGATCATCCAGGCAAATCCAAGTATTGATCCGAATCTGATTTATCCTGGTCAATTGATTGTTATACCTGGTTTTCCATCAACTGATACTATCCCTTATCAGATTGATGTTTCCATCAACCAGCGTCAGCTAACATTATACTTAAATGGCATCATGCAAAAACAATATCCGATTGCAGTAGGAAGAATCCTACACCAAACACCTGTAGGAAATTTTATTATCATCAATAAAGCGCCTAATCCAGGAGGACCTTTCGGCACAATGTGGATGAGTTTATCGAAACAACACTACGGTATCCATGGAACAAATGACCCCGCCTCCATTGGCCAAGCTGTTTCAAGAGGTTGCATTCGCATGTACAACAGAGACGTAGAAGAATTAGCTATGATTGTTCCTATCGGTACACCTGTCACGATACGTCCATAAAACCAAGATACTTTTCTTGAGTACGCCAATAAGATAGCTTTTGACGATTAAGATTTAAGCGATTTATATATTTCTCCGATAATCCCATCCATTTGATGAACGCCCAATTCTGCATTTGTCATGATCACAGCACCCGTTTCTAAAAAAGGTGAAGCCACCATCATACATTGAAAACCGACACCCCAACCCAATGAAGAAATTTCCAATTCATGTTCTGACCCATCAAGAAAAACGCCCAATCCAGTCCATGCTTTACCACCTTGTGAAGTCATCATGTCTTTTGCCTGACTTGTTGAAAGACCCAATATACTATCGTCTTTTAAAGAGTTGATTAATTCCATTACTAAAATAGCCAAGTCCGAAGGCGTTGTCCATAATCCGCAAGCTGCTGGATAGGGATATATCGGATATTTCCCTTTCACAATATGACCGTTTTTATTATGCCCACATGAAAAATTGTCGCTTATGGTTATCGTTTGCTCTACTGTACTGTTTTTCATATTTAACGGTTCAAATATCTGTTCTTTTATAACCAATTCAAAAGGCTTCGCAAAAATATCTTCGATTAGTTGCTGTATGACACAAAATCCGGCATCAGAATATTGAAAGTCACTCTCAGGCTCGTACGTAACTTTAATACTTTCTTTACAATACAAGCTTCTTCCTGCTAGTATCTCAACCATTTCCGGCAAGGTTTTGCTGACATCTAATTCACAGAAACTCGCTTTTGGATCAATAATACCTGATTGGTGACTTAGTAGATTACGCAATGTTACTTTTTTACGTTTAGTACATTCATTATTAGCAACTTTCCAAGTAGTGAGACGGTTATTCACATCTTCATCTAAATCAAGGATGCTTTGTTCTACTAATTTCATAATTAACATCGATGTTACAAATTTACTAACTGAACAAGCCGAAAAAATCGAATCGCAATCTACCTTTCTATCTGTACCAGCTTCAAGAACTCCAAAGCATTTTGTTTCACTAATTTGACCGCGATTAATCAAGGCAGTACTTAACCCCAATACATGATAATTTTTCATTCGCTCATTAATATTTTTCAACTCCATATGAATCCTCCCTCTTTTAAACCTAAATATAACTATAACACGAATGTATGTTCTTATGTATAATTTTGGGAAAATATATAAATTGAGTGAGGTATAAACGTTGCATAAAAATAAAAATTATTTTTATAGACTAAAAAAGATAGATAAAGCAATATTGCTTTATCTATCTTCCAATTTGACCACTTGCGTCTTAGCAATTAGATCATAAATAGATTGTTTCTTTTTTGTGAAAATAGCGAATAAAATATATGCAAATATGAGCGAATAAATAAGACCACCGATAATGTAGTATAGGATTGGTACTTCTCCATCTGCAATATATACGAGTCGATAAACAAGAAAGTGCGACAACTCCCATGGGGCAAATTTAATAACCGTTCGCAAAGTTATTCGTTTCATTGAAAGAGGCGCTCCGGCATTGTCGACAACTTGGATACCGGTTTTCTTTTTCCCATAAGACTGTCTACCAATCTTCGAATCACTGACAATAAAATAAAGTGATATTGGTAATGTAACCATCAAAAAACCAGTAAGTTGAGCTACAATTAACGATCCAGTGAAAAAATCTTGCAACGAAGGAAACAAGAATATGTTCCCGACAAAAATCACAAATAAGTATACCAGAATAAGGAGATAATCGATCAAAAAAGCTTTTAAGCGTAGTAGAAATGAAGCGTTCATAAACATAACCTCTTTTAGATCATTTTTGCGATGATTAATATAGAAACTATGTAGATAACGACGTGCATCTCCTTATATAATAACAGACTAACAATCGCGCATATCACTTTTTTTGATTCCTACAGATAAACGTTACATTGCTACATATAGGCAGCAAATTCCGACATATAAATCAATCCTTCCAACACAAAACAAAATTCAATAAAATTCGCAACGCAACGTGTCCACTCCCTCCCTTTATGATATATGATACTCAATACTTATCCACAACTAATAAATCTATTTTTTCCTGATTCCTCTTCAAATCAAAAAGGGCGAACATTTAACAATTTAAATGTTCGCCCTTTTTCTCGGAAAAATGTTTTTTATTATGGTCTGTTTTTTAGCTCCATCGCCTTTGCTTTTGCCTGTTGCGCTTTAAGCTGCGCTTGTTGAACATCCTGTTGTTCTTGTTTTACTTGCTGTTGCGCTTGGTGTAACTGCTGGGTTTCCGTTTCTACCTGTTGCTGAGCTTGCAACAATTGTTGATTTTCTAGTTGTAGTTGTTCAGCAGCCTGAAGAACATCTTGTTGTGCTTGTGCCAACTGTTGTTGTTCCTGAAGATCCGTAGTTTCAATACTTTGTAAATGTTGATTTGCTTGTTCTATTGTTTGTTGTGCTTGTTGGATATCCTCTTGAGTTAAGCTAGTTTGTACTTGTTCAACAGCTTGTTGAGCTTGTTCAACCGACTGAGCAACTTCTGGTAGTTGAAATTGGATATTTTGATCTGTCATGAAATAAAGACCTCCACTCATTTTTTCTGAAATCCTTTATATTTATCATGCTCATTACAATTATTTCTATGCGAAAGGAATAGTTGTGAAGTAAGGATTAAGGATTTGGTCTTTTGTTCTCACTAATAATACCTTGTTCAATCGCCAAGATGCGAGCAACCTTTGGCGCTAGCCATATAAGTGGTAAAAGGATAAAAGAAACAGGAACAGCAGTAACGACAATAAATGATTGAAGTGCACTCACACTGCCTTCGCCTATGTATAAAAGGATTACAGCGACCGTCCCCATAATCACCGCCCAAAATATACGAAGACTCCTAGGTGGAATGCTACTCCCAGTAATAGCCATTGAAATTGTGTATGACATCGAATCACTTGTAGTCGCAACAAAAACAATTGTTACGAGAAGAAACGCGGCAGCCATTAGTGTTCCAAACGGTAATTGTTCAACAATAGAAATCGTTGCAGCAGGCATCCCACCATCGTATAACGCTTCAGAAACAGAACCAGAGTTTTCTAACTCAAAAAAGATTCCAGTACCTCCCACAACGGTAAACCAAAAGTTAGTGACAATTGGTGCAATAATTGCAACAGCAATAACTAACTGACGTAACGTTCTTCCCCTAGAAATACGCCCAATGAAAATCGCCATCATTGGCCCATAGCCAATGAACCACCCCCAGAAGAATATCGTCCAAAATGCTAGCCAACCATGGTCACCACGATACAAGCTTATCGGTAAAAAGTCTCTCACATAGACACCATATGTGCCAATAAATTGATCAACAATGAACCAACCGGGTCCAAGTATCAACACCGCTACTATTAAAACAAGTGTAAAAATAACATTAAACCGACTTAATATTTGAATCCCCTTATAAATCCCTGTCACTGCTGATATCGTAGCAATCGTGATTAGTCCGACTACAATAAGGAGTTGTGTGAAGAATATATTTGGAATATTAAAAAGCGACTCAAATCCATAAGCTACTTGAAGGCCAAGAAATCCAATCGGACCTATCGTACCTGCAGCAACGGCAAGAATTGAAAAAGCATCAATCAACGTTCCAAGTGTACTATTATAGATTATCTTTTCACCAAATAGTGGATATAACAATGTTCGTGGCTTTAAAGGTAATCCTTTGTCATAATGGCCATACATGACAACAATCGATCCTAAAGTCCCTAAAATAGCCCAAGCGAGAAAACCCCAATCCATAAAAGATTGCGCCAATGCCGGTATGATAGTTTCTTCTGTCATAGGTTCAATACCAGGGTACATCGGCGGCGTTTCTAAGAAATGGTACATCGGTTCTGCTGCTGCCCAAAAAACACCACCTCCCGCTAATAACGTACTCATGATGATCGCAATCCATTTAAATGTACTTAATTCTGGATCTTTCATCTTGCCGAGCCGAATATGACCATACTTAGAAAAAGCTAATCCCATCGCGACAATAAAAGTTGCAAGCATTAATAATTGCCAAAACGCTCCAAAATAATCAGCAGCATAGCCAAAAGATACATCGACCATATCTCCTACGAATTCTGCACTTATAAGGGAAGCAATCACAAACAGTACAAGCAAGCCGCCACTAATTACCATTACCGCCCAATCAATTTTCGCAGTATTATTCACAAATTTCCCTCCTACGCCACAAAGAATTTATTCGGCATAGTATTTTACTTATAAGGCGGAAGTATACGTAAGGCTTTAATATATGACGATACTCTCTTCTTCGTGTCCCTAAAAAAATAAACGTTAAGTAAAAAACCAAAAAAGACCTCTACTTTTCTCGAGTAAGGTCATTTTTGGCCATTTCTGATTTTCTTTTATTATATGTAGCTTCCCATTCCATTGTTGTTGAAAGACTTTACTTAAGGATTACTGAATAACTGAAAATACTGATTTGACTTGTTTAAGTAGGAACTACTTAATAACTCAAGTCACCTGTTTTATCAGAGTGGAATGGTTCTTCAAATTAACTTTAAACTCCCATTTTCCTCTTTGATGTTAAGAAAAACTGGTCTTTCATTCGGCATATTATTCGGTGCATGAATAGCTAACCGTAACTCTCTATCAAGTGTTTCAAATAGCATACCATGCCCTCCATTTTCGTCAAAAAACGCGTCCTCTTCATGTTCCCACGGACCTAAGACATTGCCTGTTAATGATTTAGAAATTCCCATAGCATATCCCTTCGCTCCCATACTTGACCAGATCATTAATAATTCATCTTTTTTATTCCGAAAAAGAAACGGTCCATCGGTTACGTATTGCGTATTTCTAGCGGGCCATTTAGCTTCTGAAGCACGAAAAAGAATCTTCGGCTCACCAATAGAAGTCGTCAAATCTTCCGACAATTTTATCGCACAAATTTCCCCATCTTTTACTTGAATCCACTCATGACAAAAAACCATCCAAGGGTCATTATTGTGATCAACATACAACGTACCATCTAAACATTCCCATTCGCGTGGAGTGACTGGTTTCTCTGTCAACGGTTCAAATGGTCCTAATGGATCATTTGCTGTAAGTACTTGCGTGCCCCGACGTTTATCTTCTGATTTAAAAGAAGCAAACATATAATAGTTATTTCGATAATAATAAACTTCTGGCGCCCAAAAATGACGGTCTGCCCAGAAGAGTTCGTTTGGTTTAAAAACAGAAAATGGCCCGTCCCATTCCAATAAATCCTTACTTTTATACGCATTAAAACCTGAACCTTTTCCTTCCCAAGTATTTTCATCTGTTGTCCCATACATATAATATGTTTCAGTATCGCGATCCACCAAAATAAATGGATCCCGAATTCGAATCTCTTCTTTAGTTAGCATATCCTCTTCCCCCTAGAATTAATAATAGATTACTTGTATACGCATTCATTATAAGCAAAATTTTCCGCTAACTCAATTATCATACTGCTCGTCTATTTTTTAGATTTCGTACATACATTATCCCGAGGTGAAAAAAATGAAGGAAGCATCTTTAGATAAATGGAATATCTTTATTGTCATGTTTTTAATTAGTCTAATTATGAGAATTCAAATACCTGTTTTCACTCCATATGCTACAGCGTTTGGTGCATCTAGTATTATCATAGGTATCATACTAAGTGTTACATCGTTTACCAATTTAACTGGAAATTTAATAGCTGGACCATTAGTCGATCGATTCGGCAAGAAAACCTTCATCACTTTTCCGTTATTTGCTTCTGGAGGACTATTTATCGCTCATGGTCTAGCATCAAACACTGCCGACTTGTTAATACTACATGCCTTAAACGGTTTTGCCTTAGCGTTCATGATTCCTGCGGCATACGCGTTACTCTCAGGCTATGCAAAAAATAGCCGACAACAAGGAAAAAACATTGCTATTAATGGAATGCTAGCTACGATCGCAAGTATTATCGCTCCGTTAATAGGAGGTAAATTGGTAGAAGCGATTGGTTATGTCCATACGTATTTCTTCATTGGTACAGCGATGATTATCACTGCGATCTATTCCGTATATTTCTTAAAAGACCGCCAAGTCGTAACAATTAGGAATCGAACACAACGTTCCGGAAGAGGTGTCCTAAACGCAGCACCTAATCTACTTATCGTTTATTTCATTGGTTTTGCGGTGTTGTACGTCCACGGTGTGCTTATTTTTGAAATACCCTATTTGACCGTCGAACAAGGCCTTTCTACCTTTAGAACTGGTCAGTTATTTAGCTATATGGGTATTGGGACATTTATCACTCTCTCGTTATTTTTCATCAATCGTTTTGACCCATTTAAGCGTTTAATGCTTGGACTATTTGGCATGTCCATCGGCCACTTTGGTCTGTTTAGCGAATTACTACCGTTACCCTTTCTCTTATTTTTAATCGGAATATTCTTTGGTCTTGTCATGCCAGCAATGGCCACTTCCATTACAGAGAATGCAGCAATAGATCTACACGGAAGGGCGTTCGGCTATATGTCCGCTGTCTATTCGCTAGGAATCATCGCTAGCTCTTCCGTTACAGGGTTTATACGTGATACAGTATCTCCATATTTTATCGCTTTTCTAATCGGAATGATTGTCCTTACGATCGCTGGCTACACCAAATTGGCAGAACCGAAATTGGTCAATACCACTTAAAGTTACAAGTGCTAATGATTCATGTTCATTAGTGAAATTATTTAATAAATGTTGGAATTATCAGGTTAAATTTTCCGATTCACTAATCTCTTCAGATAGTTAATATAAGACTTTATTATTAAACTTAACTAATGATAAAGAACTAGTATTTATCATTGGTATACTTTTAATAACATTAATAAAAGGAGTATATAATGAAAAAAGTTGATGAAGACCTATTAAACCAAATGATAAAATATGAAAAGATGTTGGCGGATCTTGAAGATAATGCCGCAGCATTTCCAGAATTCCGGAGTTTTTTTAGACTTCTTTTGAGAACAAAACACCCAACACTCTCGCTTCCTGTAATCGAATTAATTTCCTTGTTAAAAAAGAAGAAACCAACCGTTTTTTATTATTTACGACAAGAGGCGAAGAAAGATTTCATGCTTAGTATCTTAACTGGAAACCTTATGTCGGCAGAACAGGCTGAAAAAAGATTTCATGAGTTTAAAGAACGTTTAAAGTCTTAATTCACTTCAATCCATTACATGCTTGATCTTTCACTGTACTCTTCTGTTTAGAGTCACAATAATAATAAATACAGGGAAATCCGTAATACATCCAATATTCTTTTAACATTGATATCCCGACAAATGAAACCATTTGCCAATCGATACTTTTAAGTATATGGACCCCTCCTTCAAGACTATTCATGTCTTAAAGGGTATGTTCTTCTAACTTTGTCTTAGTACCATCGTGACCAGTATTTTGGTTGGTAACCATTGAAAAGGAGTATCTACTGCATTGCAGAGTTACTCCTTTTTGTTTCATTTAAATAAGGTCTTCAAAAATTTTGTAGAGATGCTTATTTAAAACATCCTTCGCTTCAAAAATCTCTTCAAAGCTATGGTAAGTAATTTCATTTTTTTCCATCCCTAACGCAACGCCATAAATATCTTTTTCAACTAGTTCAATCACTTTATGCCCCATTCGACTTGTAAAGACTCGGTCAAAAGCCGATGGTGTTCCACCACGTTGTATGTGCCCTAATACAGTAGGTCTTGTATCCAACCCACTATATTCCTTGATCAATGAAGAAATGTGTTCAGCTTTTCCCACACCTTCAGCAACGATAACGATGTTATGTGTCTTTCCTCGTTCAAAACCAGCTTTAAGTTTTTCAGAAATATCTGTAATATCCCATGGTAAATCTGGGACTAAAATCGCATCCACACCACTAGCGATTCCTGCGTGAAGAGCGATATCACCACAGTTCCTGCCCATGACCTCAATGACACTTACTCGTTCATGGCTACTCATTGTATCTCTTAGGTTTCCAATGGCTTCCGTAACGACATTTAAAGTCGTATCAAATCCAATCGTATAATCGGTTAGAGGGATATCATTATCAATCGTCCCAGGTAGACCGTATGTTTTAATTCCCTTTTCATTAAGCTTAGCTGCTCCACGATAACTTCCATCGCCACCAATCACAACAAGGTAATCGATTCCAGCTTCTTTTAAATTATTGACACCTCTCATTTGTCCTTCATCCGTTTTAAATTCCTCCGAACGAGCGGATTGAAGAAATGTACCGCCCCGATAAAGGATGTCCCCTACATCTTTTGAACCTAATGGAATAAAATCTTTCTCCATTAATCCTTTATATCCTCTTTTAATTCCAATCATCTCAAAACCACTAGCAATACCTGTTCTAACTATAGAACGGATCGCACTATTCATGCCCTGAGAGTCACCGCCAGATGTTAATACTCCTATTTTTTTCATATAAACATTCCTCTCATTGTTATGTAATAATTAGTGCTCTAGTTGATACTCCCTCGTTATCTCATATTAATAAATATACCCAATCCTATTAACTATTCAAACAAGTTGACCTAGATTATTCATATAACAATTTAAAATTGCTCTGTCTGTTGTGTCATATGGTCGTACTGGCTTTTAACGTTTTCAGCCTATAAGTGAAAATCATAGAAAAAGTATCTCCATCATCATGAAAAGTGCAGCAGAAAAAAATGAAATTAAATAAAAGTATTAAAGCCACTTTCGCAGTGTGGACCGTTTCTCAATTTCGATTCCTCGAACGCTCCGAATTCCTCGCTGTTTCGGATCGTTTTCCTATCTCTATTCCTCGAACGATCCGAATCCCTTGCTGTTTCGGATCGTTTTCCTATCTTTATTCCTCGAACGCTCCGAATTCCTTGCTGTTTCGGATCGTTTTTCATTCTCCATTCCTCGAACGCTCCGAATCCCTCCCTAATTCGGATCGTTTTCCTATCTCTATTCCTCGAACGCTCTGAATCCCTCGCTGTTTCGGATCGTTTTCCATTCTCTATTCCTCGAACGCTCCGAATCCCTCCCTAATTCGGACCGTTTTCCTTTCTCTATTCCTCGAATGCTCCGAATTCCTCGCTGTTTCGGATCGTTTTCCATTCTCTATTCCTCGAACGATCCGAATCCCTCGCTGTTTCGGATCGTTTTCCATTCTTTATTCCTCGAACGCTCCGAATTCCTCGCTAATTCGGATCGTTTTCCTATCTTTATTCCTCGAACGCTCCGAATCCCTCGCTGTTTCGGATCGTTTTTCATTCTCCATTCCTCGAACGCTCCGAATTCCTCGCTGTTTCGGATCGTTTTCCTATCTCTATTCCTCGAACGATCCGAATCCCTCGCTGTTTCGGATCGTTTTCCTATCTTTATTCCTCGAACGGTCCGAATCCCTCCCTAATTCGGACCGTTTTCCTGTCTCGATTCCTCGAACGCTCCGAATCCCTCCCTAATTCGGACCGTTTTCCTGTCTCGATTCCTCAAACACTCCGAATCCCTCCCTAATTCGGACCGTTTTCCTGTCTCGATTCCTCGAACGCTCCGAATCCCTCCCTAATTCGGACCGTTTTCCTGTCTCGATTCCTCGAACGCTCCGAATCCCTCCCTAATTCGTATCGTTTTCCTATCTCTATTCCTCGAACGCTCCGAATTCCTCGCTGTTTCGGATCGTTCGAGGTAGACTGAAGCATTGGGCACGGAAAGGGTCACCTATAGTGGGTCAAGTGTCCCCTGCAAAAGTTATGTGAGAAATTGATTTTTTCATCTCGTATGACTAGGACTGTGTTTTATGAATAATTCGGGGTTGATTATATCATTGTTCTGTGACACTTTAATGAAAGAATGATTTACTTCCCCAAAAAAATATTAAGTAGTCCAACTGTATTAAGTTGCGCTATACTTTATACAGCTATACTTTATACAGAATACTTAAAGGAGCTGACCCTGTTATGGCTGAAGCACTGAAAAACATGTATAACGAAACTTTTCTCACACAATTTTGCAAAATTGTAAAACAGGAGTATCATGAATTTGATTCGGATCTATTTTTAAATTTGATTTTTGATGATAACTGGGAAAACAAAGAGTTAAAACAAAGAATTCGTCATATTACACATACATTATCAACAACTTTACCACCTTCTTATCCAGAAGCCATAAAAGTATTAACAAAAATATCTTCTGAGTGTAAAGGATTTGAATACTTATTTTTTCCTGATTATATAGAAACGTACGGTCTCAAAGATTGGGACGTATCCATTAAAGCTCTAAAACAATTTACACCGTCATCAAGTTCAGAATTTGCCGTCCGCCCATTTATTGAACAAGATCCAATAAAGATGATGACAATTTTAGAGCAATGGGCTAAAGATGAAGATCACCATGTGCGTAGATTAGCAAGCGAGGGTTGTCGACCAAGGCTCCCATGGGCTAGACCTTTAAAGATGTTTAAAGAAGATCCAACTTCCATCCTTCCTATCCTATCTCTCTTAAAAAAAGATGAAAGTGAATACGTTCGTAAAAGCGTTGCGAATAATTTAAATGACATTTCAAAGGATCATCCCGGTTTAGTAAAAAAGTTATTCTTAGAATGGAGAGGGCAACACTCCCATACGGATTGGATTATAAAACATGGTGCAAGAACCTTATTAAGAAAAGCTGATCCTGAGGTACTGAGTATATTTGGGTTTGATACCGACGCAAACGTGCAAATCACTGACCTTTCTCTATCACCTGACCAATTAGCTATAGGAGACAGCTTTACGTTTCAGTTTCATTTAATCAATCATTCCCTTCAGCCTTACAAATTAAGAGTCGAATATGGAATTGATTTTGTGAAGGCGAATGGAAAAGTTTCTCGAAAACTATTTAAAATGACGGAGAATACATATAAAAGTGGTGAAGTAACTTTTCTTAGAAACCATTCATTTAAAGATCTATCAACGAGAAAACACTATGAAGGTGAACATCGTTTATCTATTGTAATTAATGGAAAAGAAATGGCTGAAACTTTTTTTGAATTGAGGTCGCATTAATCAAGTACGCATCAAAAAAGTGTCTATTCCCCAACAGATTAAACGAATTGGAGAGTAGGCACTGCAAGCTATTACCATTTAATTTTAGTTAATAATTCAGCGAGGATGTTCGACTCATCCGAATTTAATCCCCATCCTTTTATTTCTTCTTTAAGATCAACTAAATTCCCGTGACCTGCTACAAAACCATTTAACCTTCCTGCAATCGTGGCGTTAACAAAGTCGCCATGATCTGAAAAGATATTTGCTACTTCCTTAACCGCATTCGGATATCTTTTCAAATAGTACTTCTGATGGTAATCTTCCGCGCGGTAAAACCTTGCATAAGGAGCTATTTCAGTCTGGATTTCTCCGTTTAAAGATTGCTCTAATTTCCGCTTTATTATTTGAACCTGTTCCCTTTGTTCTTCATTATGATAAAGTAATAACGACATGTACTGTCTGTCTTTATAAAAAGAATCTCTAAGAGAGTTATGATTCCCCCAAAAAATATACAAAAGTTCTTCATAAGAAATAAGATCTGGATCGAAATCAATTTCAATACTCTCCGTATGATCCCCCATCTTTCTATACGTAGGATCAGATGTTGATCCACCAGAATAACCGACACGTGTTCTAATAACACCTCGTAAATGCCCGAACTGAGCATCTGGTCCCCAAAATCACCCCATGCCAAAAGTTGCTGTTTGTACCTTATTTGCCTGTAAGTTCAAATTAATCATCTGTGTTTGCTCCTTTTAACTTTAATTTGTTTCGACCGATTTTTAATTTATTCTTTCATAACATCTTATCATTTTTGAAAAAATTTGACGCCCTCTCCGAACTATAAAGTTTTTTCCATCCCTATAATACTCGAGCAGCGAACTTCCCTTCCATTAAATATATACACCTAAGCCTATTGCTGTAATCATTGCTAAAAGAAGCAATATTTTTTCATAAAACGTAACTTGCTGGGTATCTTCCACATTCATTTTTAATACTAGAAACATAGCGAAAGTAATGATAATAACTATCCCACCGGCTGCCCATATCCGATCAAGTCCCAACCATATCGCGGACAATCCCGCTATAAAAAGATATAGTAAAGCAGGGATCCGCGAATAATAAAGACCAAATTTAGTGGCAAACCAGACAACACTAGTCTGCTTCATAGGAACAGCCTGTTTATCTGCTTCTAGGTCTGGTATATGATGAACCATTACCCAAGACAGACATATCAACGCATTAATTACTGCATTTTGCATCGCCCACAACGGGATGTACCCTAAAGATATCCAAGCTCCGGCAAACCCAAGAAAAAGAATCGAAGGAAATAAGCTAAGCCATTCACCTAAAAAGGGCCGGTAGCTTAAACGTAAAGGTGGCAAAGAATAAGACGCTGCAGCCCAAACTCCAATTAAAATCAAAACAGTCAACTTGTATTGGGCAAACATAGCAAACAGCAAGGCAATTAATATAAGAACAATCGCAAGCCATTTCCCTAATGACCAAAGCGTATTTAAAGAAATCATTCCTTTTTGAATAACACGACTTCCACCTGACAATATAGCTGGACTGAAATCATCCGTACCAGATTGATAATCACTATAATCATTAAAAGCATGAGTTAATACACCGTGGATTGTAAATGCTGAGATAGTTAGAATAACAAATAAAAAAATCAAATAACCCGTTGAAAGAGAAGTGTATAAAAATAAAGGAAGCATCGTTGATATAATTGTTGCAACACTAGATGAAAGAACCGCGATTGAACGCAGTAACGTCCATCCCCCACGAAGAATCGAGTCAATCTGTTTAGACAATAGTAGCAAACCCTTTCTACGATCAGTTGTGATAAAGTGCATCTATCTCTTGAATCACTCGTAATCTATTTCCATGATGTATATTCCCTTCCCAGAATAGTGCTTATTCAACCCTATAATTGTACGAAACTTTGTGTCTACTAATATATAGTTAATTTCTAGTAATATTGACAGATGATGAAACTATCATCCAAAATAGAAGGTAGGAAATTGGAATTTAGATTATTAACTAGAGGATGAGAGTGTTGTTCCATCGATACACTAAAGGAGGATTATTTTGAAAATCTTAAAAGTCACTGCAATACTAATCGTTATATTTGCTGTTGGTCTATATACATACAATTTGCTGGACTCTCCAGAAGCAACCGAAGATAATGAGATGCAAGATGGATTTGATACTATTGAGGATAATGAAGCAACAAAAATAGAAGAAGTAAATGACACAGAAGATGAGGAACCTATGATTGGAAATGTCCCTTCCACTGAAGAAGTAGCAATTGAATTCCCAGATAATATGATGGAATCTGAAATTCAGGACGCGATACACCATATGTCTCATCAAAAGGTGGAAGCAAGTCAAAAGTGGGGAAAAATGCGAATTACCGATGAAAGAATTGAGCGGTTGATTGAAGTAGTGGAAAACAAACAAGAGGGCCATCTTGATAACAAAGACGTTTATTTAGATATTCTTGAAAGGTGGAATCAAGGAGATTTCACACGTGCAGTTGAGGATCATAACGCCATTTGGGAATTACAAGGTGGGACAGTTGGCATCGCAACTGGATTGTTGAGCGATGAAGCAGAGCAACAATACATTGAGCTACATTTTTCAGAATAATGCTTAAGCAAACTCAAACCCTTCATTAGTAAAGCCTATTACCTAAAAAATTTATTGATTTTTAGAGGTTGTAACAAAACACAACCTCTAAAATCAAAAGACTAAACTTGAAGTTTATGATCAAATATCCAACTGAGGAATAAGAAAATTCCAACAATTAGTAGCATCTCAACTAATATTTGCCCAGTATAGATTTGCACTAATAATTCATTACCTAACTCTACCATAATAGACTCTGAATCCCCTTCGAATGAAAAGCCTGCTGGTAAATCTTTTATGTTTACAAGCAGTCCCCACTCTGTCACCGTAGTATAAATAGCAGTCTCTCTTAACCAGTTTAATCCGTAATTAAATACAACGACTATTCCAATTCCGAGTATCCAACCAAAGCGAATCATTTTTGCGATTAAAAAAAGAAATAAACCTACAAGACCTAACAGGATTGCCCCGTAGGATACGAAAACAAAGATAAGTGGACTAAATTGGACATATAATTCTTTCATAAGCGTTATTTCAGTAAGCATTTCGCTTTGTCCTGATTGTTCCAATATCGTTCGTGCTTTCACAATAAAGAAATACACGACAATCATTAAATAAACGAGTGAAAATCCAAATTGGATAAACGTTACAATGAACTTAGCTGAAAGTAGTTTCCAACCAGCGATCGGAAAATTGAGCCACACGTGCACCGTGTTCTGTTTCCATTCTTTATTTAATGAAGAAGGCACTTCTACTAACATATATATCACATGAGCAACGATCATCGCCATGCCAAATAAGAATACAAGTGGCGGAAACCTTTCCATAAAAGAATACATAAATACATAGATCGCCGTAATACCTGCTAAATTTAGTAGATAGGAAAACTGAGTAGCTTGCCATTCTTTTGTAAACAATGACCTCCACTTCATATTAGCACCTCCCGCATTGCTTCAATGACACTCAATCCCCGATCTTCCCGTAAAGTTTCTACAGCTTCATTCAAGACTATCTCTCCATTTTTCAAGAAGATAACATAGTCCAAAAATGGCTCCACTTCTGAGACTTCATGCGTTGATAATATGAGCATTTGTTTTTCTAAGTCAACATTAGAGACAATTATTTTTAATATATCTTCCCTAACAATCGGATCTAACCCTGACAAAGGTTCATCCATAATTAAGACAGGTACATTCCGTGCTAATGTAACAGCAAGTTTCACTCTTGCTCGATAACCTTTAGACATCGTTTTAATTTTTTTATTCGTGTCTACGTTTAATGATTGAAGGATTTTATGAGCCTTATCACTTGAAAAATCATCGATGGCACCATCCCATAGCTTGACAGCTTGAGCCACTGTTTGAAAAGAATAAAGCGCATCGAGTTCAGATAAAAACGCAATGTGTGAGCCAATTCTTCTCGTGATTTTTTGATTTTCAAATAATACTTCACCAGATGATGGTTGAACTAAACCTGCTATCATTTTTAACAACGTCGATTTGCCACTTCCATTCAGTCCAATAACGCCAATGATTCCTTTATGATCGATTGAAAGATCGACATGAGCCAAAGCGGTTTCCTTACCATATTTTTTCGATACATTTTGTAATGTTATCGTCGATTTACTCATTATTGTCTCCCTCCATTTCAATCAGCTCGACTTTTTTCTTAATGATTTGTAATGTTTCCGATTCAGAAAAGCCATTTTGTTTCATCGTTTGCAAAAAGGCATCCACTTGTTTTTCAGCTGTAGATTCCTTCAAATGACTGATAATAGCTTTGTCCTCCGTTACGAAAGTCCCTTGTCCCCTTTTAGAAACAACGACTAATTCTCTTTCCATTTCCATATATGTGCGTGAGACGGTATTTGGGTTTACCCCTACGTTCACAGCTGTTTCTCTGACAGAGGGGAGTTTATCTCCTAATTTTAATTCTGACCTGCATATTTTCCCGTAAAAATACTCCATTAATTGAATATATATTGGACGATTATGATCGAAATTTAATGCCATGTGAGTGAACCCTCCTTTTCTAGAGAGGTACAGAACCAATCCATAACTTTCATTTTATCAAACCTTTTATTCCGCAACATCTCTTTTCGAAAAAGTGATCATAGCAATCGCCATAAATAAGAGAAAATAACCTAGTAACATCACAATTGAAAAAGATAATGTCATTCCTTCGATAATTGGATTTTGTTCTACATATTGCATCAAGTACGTATTCGAGAACAGGATGTATTTTATCCACTCATATTGACTTAATAGGTAGACAATTTGCCCGCCCATAAAAAGTGCGACTAACGAAAGGCCAACAGCTAATGATTGATTTTTAAAAACTGTTCCAATCATAAATGCAAATGTTGTCATGATGATTAATTCGATAAAATATAACCCATAAACAGTAAAAGCGTATTGTAAAATGTGCCAATCGCGTATTTCGCCTTGCACTACTGACACCCACCTATTTGGTCCAAAATCAAATTGGAATAGCACCGCCCCGACGATAAAAGAAAATAAAATGAGTGCAATCAACATAACAATCGAAAAAATCATTGTAGCAGTCCATTTCGACAGCAATATTTTCCAGCGTTTTACCGGACGAATCAGGAGTAGCTTAATCGTGCCGTTTGAATGTTCACTTGCGACAATGCCTGCTCCAACAATAACAGTAAACATCGTCACAAAAGCAATTGTTTGCGCATTTGTAATGATGAAATTCCAAGCATGCTTTGATGTCAGGGCTTCAATGCCTTCCTTCTCATAATAATCTTGTAATGCAATTTCGTCTTCCATTTGTATTCTAATTTCTTCAGGAAGTTCTTCGTTCTCACCTTGTACTTCAACAGAAATGCCCACATTTGATGATTGTTGTCCGTGCATTTCATCTGCGAATAGAAACCGACTAAATAATCCAATGACAACTACTACAACAAGTAGTAAAAGGAACATTACTTTCGTACCGACTCTTCGAAATATTTTCATGTTTTCGTTTTGAACTAATTTACTGAATTGTTTCACTATCTTCACCTCCTGTTAAGGTGAGGAATTGATCCTCTAATGTTTTTTGTTTTGCTGCTTTCACTTCAAAAATAGATACTCCATTACTTACTAAGTCTTCAATTAACTTCGGAACGTTTTTCTTTTCAAGTTTAATAATGAGACCTTCTTCAAAAGTTTTAACTGTAGTCGTTTGGTCATCAGCATTAATGACTTTTATCGCTTTTTCTATTGGTTTAATTTCTATAAACCACTCATTCGTCGTCGCTTGCATAAAATCTTTAATTTTATCTACTTGAATGATTTCACCCTTTTGAATAATCGCAATTCGATCACACATTTTTTCCATTTCAGCAAGAAGATGACTAGACACAACAATACATATCTGTTCTTCAACGGTGATGCGTCGCAAGTAATCGCGAATTTCACGAATTCCTGCTGGATCTAATCCATTTGTAGGTTCATCAAGTATCAGCACATTCGGTTTGTGCAATAATGCTTGCGCTAAACCTAACCTTTGTCTCATACCAAGAGAGTATGTGGAAACTTTCTCATGAATCCGTGCTTCAAGACCAACTAGTTTAATTACTTCTTCCAGTCGTTCGTTTGTTACATCGATCGACATTCTTTGGTAATGCTTTAAATTTTGATAACCCGTCAAGTAGCCATACATCTCTGGATTTTCTACGACTGCACCGATATTTTTAATTGCCTCTTCAAAATCGCTTTGAAGATTTACTCCACTTATTTTCACTGTTCCTTCTGTTGCTTTCATAAGCCCTACCATCATTCTAATCGTTGTTGTTTTCCCTGCTCCATTAGGACCGAGCAAACCAAAAACTTCTCCGGGATACATTGATAAAGTGACATCTTTGATAATCACTTTTCCATTAATTTTTTTCCATACATGGTCTAACTGAATAGCTGGTTCCATTTGATTCCCCTCCACTTCATCACACAACCTTAGTGTACTAATCAAATAGTACACTAAGGTTGTTTAAGTGTCAATAAAGTTTCTCATAATAATTTTTAGAATAAGGCCCTAATTTATTATAAAAATACTTTATTTTGGAATGCTAGAGGTAACGAAAGGTACTCGGTTTTATGGAGGTGAAAGAGATGAAGAGACAATATAATCCATTCGACCAACAACTTAAAAATATTCAATCAGAAACTAACAATCCTGCTATTTTTGATGATGTTGTCCGAAATGACCTTGATCAATACTCAGGAGGTAGTCAATTATATGGAAACAATGGTCCGCTCACACGTGTAGAAGAAGAAAGTGTGAAAAACCACGTTGATGGGAAGACGTGGAGTACGTTAAAGAGATAGTCCTTAATATCTTTAATTACTTTTAGGTGAAATTCTATGAATAAAATAAACCCACACGACAAGAATTTACATGCCGTGTGGGTTTATTTATTCTAATCATATCCTCAACAGGAAAAGCCTATAATAGACTACATGTCGAGAAGCGCCAACTCACCTCACATTTAACTAGTGTCATCTTTTGTCCACCATCGACTTCTCCAGCCATACTTCCGCTAGCATCCAGTAATATTGCAACGTTAACGATTTCCTGTTCTGGAATATCAATGGCATCCTCTGGATTAGAGGAGTCAATCATAATGATTGGATCGACATCTTCAAACTTTTTGGCTTCTTCTTCTATATCAGCTGCAACTAGAGAAACAATGAGAGAATAAGCTTCCTCTCCAGTAAGCTGATCAGGTGCATCAATAATTTCGTCAAGAAGCTCTTTTTCATACTCCTCATCATCTTTTAGTAAATCGATATCATACTTCCCTTTTTCTTTCACAATTTCTTCTACGTTATGCAACGCTGCAATGGGAATACGACCCTCGCTCGGCTCAATATCATCTTCATTCTCTTGCACTTCATTTACATTTATCTCATTTTCTTCTGTCTCAGTTTCTTCTATCTTCGTTTCTTCTAAAGCAGCCACTTCTTCATTCTCATTAGTTAAGTTTTCGTTAGAACATCCAGGAATACTTAAAGTAATTAAGCAAACAATTATCAGAAACCATTGATTTTTATTCATACACATATCCCTCTCTATAATCATATAAATGGAGTATATCATTTCAAATTATAACATAAATATCCAGGTTATTAATATATTTAACCTGTAATACCGGGCATGAAACAAAATTAATAAGCCATTGATAAAGTCATTAGAAAACCATAATTCTTACTAAAATTAAAGAACATTTCCCGAAGGCTAAACACTTTTCAACGAAAAAAATAGCCACTCATATGAGTGACATAGGTTTTAATCAAGTGAACCTCCCCACCTAAATCTTAGATTTTAAAGGGGACTTCTTGCCAAAAGTCGTTAAATTACTAAAGCTGATTTTAAATAATTTTTCCCTTTACTTGTAATATGAACATTCCCCCAATTTAAAATGGAAAAATTTCTTTTATATTTAGGTTCGATCCCTTCTTCAACAAAAGGTTTTCTTTCTAAATATAAATAACCGTCCGCCTCCATTTTTTCTATAATATGAATAGCTTCAGATTTTTTTGCTGTTAGATCGATTTCTTTAAAATCGAAATCCATCACACGCGGAACTTCCCCATTGTTAAATTCAAATTCATACAAAACTTTTAGTAAATCCTCCTCTACATCTCCCAACTTCATCTGTATCACCTCCCACCTATGTTATTACATTCTATACTATGGGAGGATATTCCTTTTTTATTCAATTAGTTTTTAGAATATTCGAACTTTAATTTAAACTTAATCCAAATTCATCGTATAAAAACGTAAAAAAGAAGCAAAAGAACCGTCCCTGCGCTTCTTTTTTTGTTTGTAGAAAAAATTGTAAAATGGAATTTTTTATGATATAAATAATAGTATGAGGAAATAAATAGGAGGTTATTAAAGATGGGCATTCTAGTAAGATTTAGAGATATTATGGAAAGCAATATCAATGCATTATTAGATAAAGCAGAAGATCCTGAAAAGATGATTGACCAATGTTTAAGAAATCTTAATCGTGATTTAGGCAAAGTAAAATCTGAGACGGCAACAATCATGGCCGAGGAACAAAGGGCTAAGAGAGCACTTGGTGATTGTACTGCTGAAATGAATAAGATGCAAAGTTATGCGATAAAAGCGTTAGAGTCTAATAATGAGGACGATGCTAGAAAGTTCTTGGAGAAAAAAGCCACGTTAGCTACTAAAGAAGCGGGATTACTTGAAGGATATGAATTCGCCGTTTCTAATTCAATGAAAATGAGAGAAATGCATGACAAGCTTGTTTCAGATGTAAGAAAACTAGAATCTCGCAAGGATTCGATTAAGGGTAAACTATCCGTTGCTAAAACCCAAGAAAGAATTAACAGTATGACTTCTTCCGTAGGAAGTGCCAATAACTCCATGACAGCATTTGATAGAATGGAAGAAAAGGCAAATACCGCGATCGATACGGCAAACGCCATGTCAGAACTCAATTCTCCTCCTAAATCTGATATAGAAGATTTAACAGCTAAGTACGATAATAATCCTAGTAATAACTCCACGATAAATAGTGAACTTGAAGCATTAAAAGCTAGTCTAAAAAATAAGTAACTAGTTGGGATAAGCAGTAGCTTATCCCAACTTTATAAATGGAGGAAATTGAACTAATGGTAATCCACTATAAGTGCGCTGATTGTGGTGCTGATATGTTGTTTAATAGTGATTCAGGAAAAATATCGTGTGATAGTTGCGGGAGACATGACGATGTTAATACGTTTCCAAAAGAGTTTATTTCACGCGAATTTTCGGAAGATGAAGCAGTTGAGTATCAATGTAAAAATTGTGGCGCAGTAATTATAACCGATGCAGATACAACAGCAACAACTTGTAGTTTTTGTAGTGCTGGAGTTGTGCTAGCAGATAGATTATCAGGAAAAATGGCTCCTTCAAAAGTCATTCCGTTTACAATTAGCAAAGATAAAGCAAAGGAAGCATTCAAAAAATGGTGCAAAAATGGTCGATTGACACCAAAAGGATTTATGACTGCCGATAGGGTTAAAAGCATCACTGGAATGTACGTTCCTTTTTGGTTGTATGATATTAATAGCAAAGGAAAGGTCGATGCTGTTTGTACGAAAGTCAGGACCTATACTAGAGGCGATTTCATCTATACAGAGACAAGCTATTATGACGTGCAACGAAGTATTGATCTGAATTATTTAAAAATACCCGTAGATGCTTCTGAAAAAATGGACGATAAATTAATGGATAAGTTAGAACCTTATGATTATAGCGATCTAAAAGACTTTAATACGCCCTATTTAGCTGGCTATATTGCTGAAAAATACAATTACGATGACAAAGAATTATTTCCAAGAGTAAAATCTCGAGTTGATAGGTATGTCGATTCCTACATTGATTCTACTACGAGTCAGTATAGTTCCACTGATTATAAGAGTAAGAGAATTAAAACAAAACAAAAAGAGACTCACTACACCCTCTTTCCTGTATGGATGGTTTGTTACAATTACAATCAAACGGATCATATTTTTGCCATGAATGGTCAAACAGGAAAAATTGTCGGTAAACCACCAATAAGCAAAGGTAAAGTTGCTGCTTGGTTTACAGGTATTGCAAGTGTTTCAATGATTACCTTGCAAATAGTAGCATGGATGATCGGGGGCGGCATATAGTGAAAAGCAAAAGCTTCATCCGTAAGTTTTCGATTATTATGCTTTTCCTATTAATTACTGCAACTGCCTTCCCTGTTTCAGCTGAAAACAATCAGAAAATTTATGATTATGCAGAACTGTTAACCGTCGAAGAACAGGAAGAACTTGAACAGTTATCAGACCAGTATAGTGAAGAAAGGCAGACCGATATAACTATATTAACCACAAATGACTCCCAGGGTTTGGATATTGTTGAGTTTACAGGTGATTTTTATGATGAGATGTATGACCAGAGTCAAGCAAATGCTGTTATTTTAACGATTGATATGGAGAGTCGCGATGTATATATTAGTGGATTCTATAAAGGTGAGGAATATGTAGATGATAGCAGGGCTGATCTGATTCGACAAAAAATAACATCAGATTTATCAGAAGGATATTATTATGATGCTTTTCATTCTTATGTAGAATTATCACATGAATATTTGGATATAGAACCGGGGGTAAACCCAGACAATATCTTTCTAAATCTAGGCTTTCAACTTATTCTTTCTGTTATTATTGCTGCAATCATTGTGGCTATGATGCTTTACAGATCTAGCGGAAGAATGACTACTAGTGGAGGAACTTACATGGATACAAGTAACTCCGCAGTTACCAATAGAAGAGACACCTATGTAAGGAAAGTTGTTACGAAAGTTAAAAAGCCTACCAGTCAAAATAATAGTCGTGGTGGTGGTGGAATTACAAAAGGCGGACATTCCCATAGTGGAAGCAGAGGGAAATTTTAAAATTATAGGGAGAGATGACCAACAATGTTTTTTAAAAAACAATTTGCTAACGTTGTAGAATGGGAAGAATTTAGAGAAGATATGATTTTCTGGAAATGGAGTAATAGAGAGATAAAAAAAGGAAGTAAGTTAATCATTCAACCAGGACAAGACGCAATATTTTTAAATTCTGGCAGAGTGGAAGGTATTTTCAAAGATGCTGGAGATTACGATATGGAATCGCAAATTGTTCCATTTCTTTCGACGCTTAAAGGATTTAGATTCGGATTCAATAGTGGGATGCGTGCAGAAGTCTTGTTTGTCAATACGAAAGAGTTTGTTGTGAAGTGGGGTACGAAAAATGCCGTGAATATCCCTCATCCACAGCTTCCAGGAGGTATTCCGATTCGAGCTAATGGAACGTTTAATTTTAAAGTAAATGATTATATTGCACTTATAGATAATATTGCTGGAGTTAAAAAAAGTTATTTAGTAGAAGACGTTAAACTAAGAATCACGTCTAATTTAGATCAGTTATTAATGAAATGGATTAGTAAAGAAGGGAAAGACATGTTTAACCTTCAAGCCAATGCGTATGATATTTCTGAAGGGATAAAGCAAGATTTAGATATGAGTATCTTTGATGATGGACTTACGATTACAAGATTTAATGTGATGAGCTTTAATTATCCTAAAGAAATACAAAATAGAATTACGAAGACTGCTTCTCACAGTATGATTGGAGACACGGGTAAATACCAGCAAGTTGAAATGGTCGATGGCATTGCTTCTGGTAAAGTAAAAGGTGGAGGTGCCGCCGCTGACATGGCAGGCATGATGATGGGAATGAACATGGGAAATGAAATGATGAAACAAATGAATCCAAACCAAACGAATAACAACCAACCAATCCAACCCAGTCAAAACCAACCTAACCAGAATCAACAAGCAGCGCCTGAAACAAAATCTAATTTCTGCCCGAACTGTGGTACAAAAACGGGTGATAGTAACTTCTGTTCCAACTGCGGCCATAAATTGACTTAATATCATCGGTCTGAAGTCACAGCATAACAACTCATCCTCGTAAAGTATTATTCAATACTGACATCTCACAAAACTTCTTTAATAAAAAGAAATCTTTAAAATACATCAAAAAACCAGTTACGAGCAGGATACTTTTTCGTAACTGGATTATTTCTTTAAAATCTCCTAATTGTTCATTGATTCATACGCGTTGCCGTTCAGGTAGGTAGACCAATTTTTCATTTTTTCCATCTAAATGAGCTAGCAGTCTCCATCACAACATTTGGGTGACCTTTTAGCTCATCAACTAATTGGAACAGTGCTCCGTCTTTTTGTTTTGCTTCAATCATACAATCAATTTGTTCTGTCGATCCGTTTGCCTTATTTACAAAATCCAAGAACATATCTACATCTATAAAATCAGCATGACTCTTGAAAGCTGATTCACTTTTAGGGCTGGAAATATGCATTTTTACAGGTAAGTCGGAATCAATCCAAGTGTTGACAACTCTTTCCCATTGAATCTCCCACTCGGTTTCATCATGGTTCGCCAAATGATGATGGATATCAAAAACTAAAGGAATATTTAATTTCTCACATACATATAAGCAATTCTCTAAAGTATAAGACGTATCATCATTTTCAATCATCACTAATTTCTGAATCTCTGATGGGATAAGAGACCAGTTGTCAATAAAGCGTTCTAATGATTTTTCTTTATCTTTGTAGCGACCACCTAAATGAAGCACGCAGCGATGGGTCGGATTGATCCCCATCTGTTTAAGCAAAAGGTAGTGATATTTTAATACCTTTATCGATGAATTGAAAATTTCTTTCGTCGGAGAATTCAGAACGACAAAATGATCTGGATGGAAATCCAACCTCATCTCATTTGCTTCGGCAAACGATCCTAGTTTAATCAGATCTTCATTTATTCCTGAAAGATAATCCCACTCTATTAAATCTTCATGCGTTGCAAGCGGAATTAGCCGAGAACTTAACCTAAAAAATTCTATATCGTGAGCTTTATTGTGTTTTAATAATCTCAAACAATTATGAATATTCGATTTCGTAATTCTCTCAAGTCTTCTTATAGCAACTTCTGGATCACCAATTTCTTGAAACCTTTTGTAACTCATTGTTTGAGAAGGGGAAGCATTTTTTAATTCTACACTCATGGCTACGTATCCTAGCCGAAACAATGTCATCTGGCATCACCTGTTTCCACGTTTTTCCTTAGTGTAGACAAATTAAGTTCTAGTTATGTAGCCTCTACTGAACAACTCATATCATTTAAAAGCAGACAATGCAGGTTTTTGTCAATTAATTGTAGAGGCCACGACTCGAATCGAATTAAAAAAGGACAATCAGCCCCAATAATGGACTAACTATCCTATGAATTATTACCAATTGATACTCAGGTGTTTTTTCTGTATCAGAACTGCATCGTTGTAATGCACGTGTTGTCTCCTTCATACGTAGAGATCTCTGACTCCACCACTTTTTCATCGTGTGTTATGGTCGTGATATATGTTTTATCACGTGGTAGCCATAAATCGATAAATCCGTTAGCATGGGATGTCACCATGTCATCCATGACCACGTTGCCTTCCATATCCTCAATGTAAACGTTAAAATCTTCTTCTACCAACTCTCCCTGACAACCTGTCAGGTTATGGATGCTTCAAGGATGGGTTTCATCAACATATGGTGCAATTGAAACAAAAAATTCTTCTTCAGATAAGTCATAGATTAACTCACCTTCGTTGCTGTCGGTCACTATGAGTTGATGTGATGTGATAGAAGCAGACTGATTATCTATGTTGCCTACACTGTAGTCATGCACCAATTCATTTATATTTTGTGCTTCATTTTCTGTTGGAGAATTACTTTCACTGTTTAGTACAAACAAATATACCAAGACAATGGAAGCCACCCCAATAAGCGCTATTATTTTCCTGTTCATATCGGAAATACCTCCTTTTCATTTTCTATATGCCAAAAGATTATATACTGAATCCGATACATACATTTAAATCTATATTATCAAAGTGAGACGATTTTTATTTAACAAACATAATAGTATCATCAATATAATAAAGAATATATATTTTTTATATTATTTCATAAAATGTTCTTAATTAAGTAATAGTGAAAAACTAAAGACATCGATTGTTGCAATTTCCACATCTTTGATCGAAGTTCTGTACAAAGATACAACTGCAGAAGGGCATGAAATAAAAAATAACAAAACTGGGGGGCGAATCTCCTCCCTCAGGTTTGTTATCAATATTAATCAATCATTGTATCTAAATCAAAGAAGTTAACTAAAGACCAGATACCAACTCTTTTTTCGTTAAACCGAGCGCCTGCGCTGTTGTAGTATGAATTTCTTCCAGAAGTTTTGGGTTCTCCATCAGTGAAACTCCATAAGATGGAATCATTTCTTTAATTTTCGGTTCCCACTCTTCCAACTGTTCAGGAAAGCACCTTGTTATTACTTCGAGCATGACATGAACGGCGCTAGAAGCACCGGGTGAAGCACCAAGTAATGCAGCTATTGAACCATCAGCGGCACTAACCACTTCTGTACCAAATTGGAGCGTTCCTTTTCCACCCGCTTCAGTATCTTTAATAACTTGTACACGTTGACCTGCTACGACTAAATCCCAATCGTCAGTTTTCGCATTCGGGATAAATTCTCGTAACTCTTCCATGCGCTGTTCTTTCGATAACATCACTTGCTGAATCAAGTATTTTGTCAATGACATCTCTTTGGCACCTGCCGCCATCATTGTTAAGACATTATTCGGTTTAATAGAATTTAGTAAATCGAACATTGAACCGGATTTTAAAAACTTTGGTGAAAAACCAGCAAATGGTCCAAACAGCAATGATTTTTCATTGTCAATATACCTTGTATCAAGGTGAGGTACAGACATTGGTGGAGCACCAACCTTAGCTTTGCCATAGACTTTAGCATGATGCTGCGCGACAACATCTGGATTATTACACACCATAAAGTATCCACTTACAGGGAATCCACCAATTTGTTTGCCTTCAGGAATACCAGATTTTTGCAATAAATGAAGACTGCCTCCCCCAGCTCCGATGAAGACGAAATTGGCCGAATGCTGTTCGACGCTACCGCTTTCATGATTCTTCACTTTCAAATCCCACGCACCATCACTAGTACGTTTTATATTATCAACGCTATGTTTGTATTTTATATCAACGTTTTTTGTTTTTAAGTGATCAAACAACATGCGCGTTAAAGCTCCAAAGTTAACGTCCGTTCCAGCGTCAGCTTTCGTTGCAGCTATCGGTTTATCCGATGAACGTTCTTGCATAATTAGAGGAAGCCATTCTAGCAATTTTTCAGGGTCATCAGAAAAATCCATCCCTTTGAATAGAGGGTTTTTCGACAACGCTTTAAATCGTTTCTTTAAAAACGTTACATTGTCTTCCCCTTGGACCATACTCATATGAGGTAACGTCGTGATAAAGTCCTCTGGATTTTTTATTAAATTGTTGTTTACAAGATAAGACCAAAACTGCATTGAAACTTGAAATTGTTCGTTTATTTTAATAGCTTTACTAATATCTATTGAGCCATCCGGTTTCTCATTCGTGTAATTAAGCTCGCACAATGCCGCATGCCCTGTTCCTGCATTATTCCATTCGTTAGAGCTTTCTTCTCCAGCGCTCGGAAGGTTCTCATACACTGTTATTTTAATTTCTGGTACTAATTCTTTTAAGAGCGTCCCTAAAGTCGCACTCATGATTCCGGCGCCGATTAAAATCACGTCTGTTTTAGTTTCTCTGCTACTCATTATTACCAACCTTTTCCCCTAAATTTGTTAGAAAAACTTGGCTTGTCGCCAAGTCCTTCATGGTGAAAGCCTTAGTTTATCTTAAACTTTAATCCTTTAGTGAAGTTAAACATTCTTAAAGTACAAAAAAGATGTAGGCGATAGCGTTAAATCAAGCTAAATCGCGACCAAGTCACACACCTTTTCTGTATCAATTATAACCATATCATAGTCTATTAAAATTATTAGTAGATTTAAACATCTTCAATTATATGATAATTATAAAAAATTTACAAGCTAAGAGTAGTGGAAAACCCCTCCACGAAGGTTATGAATACAAATAACCACCTAATCATGAAGTAACTTCATGATTAGGTGGTTTCATTTCTATTGCTTCTTTACACTAGCCCATATAATACATAGATTTTGAAAGTGATTTATGCCAATTTCTTTTCTTCATCAACAATGTCTATCTTCACTAGCCGATCTTTTAAGATCTTCACCCACTTTTCAGTGTATCACTCGCTCTTCCAATATCTGAGTTATTGAATATCTTTAATTTAATCGGTAAACGTTTTGTTTATAGTCACAACTCCACTTTTGGCTCCTGCACTTAAATCCTGACTCTATATTAAATTAAACTGCTTCAAGAAAATTGATCCTCCGGAGCTAAGGGCTATCTCTTTCTTCTACGGATAAGGTGAAATTTAATCTTATCTGACCTGAAATAGTTGTTAGAATATAATATTGAACGATTCCCTTTATAATAGTGAACCTGTTCCAATACTAATAAACAGGTATTTTCATCACAATTAAGTTTTGGTGATATTTCAGAATGGAAATTAACGGATTCTAAACGAAAAACCGCATAATCAATTTCAATATTAGCATCATTTTTCAAGTCTTTGAGAAGTAACTCTTCAGAAAAATGATATTCACTTGGAAATAAACTAAACGGTAGTTTATCTAAGCTGTACATGACAGGTTCTTGATCTGCTGTCCTAATCAGTTCAACAACAATAATTTTATCTGTTTCAGCCAAGTTTAATAATACCTTCGTCTCCTGATCTATTTTAACAATTTTTTGTAAAAACATACTAGTTCCAGGAGTTCGGCCACTTTGTGTGATCACATCAGTCATGCTAGTTAGCTCTTCAATTCCACTCTCGATGAACATTTTTTCCACAAATGTTCCCATACCGTGCAGCCCATACCGTGAACTCTTCCTAACTTAACTTCAGCTTGAAATTCTCCAATTATAATTTTTCTTTTATTTCCTCAACTACTTTTCGATACAATAATTTATGAATATTCACTACAGCCATTCATATCACCATTTCATCAATAGTTTTCTAAATTTGTAACTTCGGTAAATAAGATACTAGATTGACTAGTCTTATCCGTTCACTAACTTTCCCCTTAATTTATTTGATGCTAGTTCAACTAATAGAATTAGAACAACTAATCCAATTAAGATCGAACCGACCTCATTCCATCGATAAGCGTTCATCGCAAAAATAAGCGGTGCCCCGATCCCACCAGCTCCAACTAATCCGAGGATGGCAGCATCTCGTAAATTCATATCAAAACGATAAATCATGATTGACAAAAACATTGCGAACAATTGCGGTAAAATACCAAATCTGATTTTTTCAAAGGTAGAACACCCGATCGATGTCATCGATTCTAAGACTTTTGTATCTAGATCTTCAATTGCATCTACATATAGCTTAGATAACATCCCGATAGACACTAAGGAAATCGTAAGTACTCCAGCAAATGGTCCAGGTCCTGATACACGAATAAACATTAAACCGTAAACAATGAATGGGACTGTTCGTATAACAATGAGAATCAGTCTGGTAGAATAAGCAACCGGTTTAGGAACTACATTTGACGCAGATAAGAATGCAAGAGGGACAGCTAAAATCGAACCCATGATTGTTCCCAAAAATGCTATTGCAATTGTTTCAAGCAGGAGAAAAATAACACCTCTTGAAGTCAGGTTAAATAACAAATGAAGGTCCGGATTAATAATACCTTTGATGATGTTTGTAGCGATTAAGAGTCCACTTTCCTCCATATTTTTCAAATCAATTGCCGAAACAGACCATACAAATAGGATGAAAACGATTAATACCACTCCGAATATATAGTGTTTATTTCCTTGGTCAGCGTAAAGTTTCTTTTCTACTGTGGTCATGAAAGAAATGCTCCTTTATGTTAACTTTTTCCTGAAATGTTCGCTAATATTTTCGATAATATATACCGTAATGATTAACGATAGCAGAATCACACCAACACTTGAATAATCTCGCCAGCCTAAGCGTTCATTTAATAGAAGACCAATTCCGCCTGCCCCAACATATCCAAGGATAGCAGCATAGCGAATGTTTCCTTCAAAACAAAAAAGCGAAGTCGATATGTAATTAGGCAGCACTTGCGGAATAATTGCGTAACGAAAAGATTGAATTCTTGTCATTCCTAAAGATTCCATCGCTTCAAATGGACCCATATCTGCGTTTTCAATTTGTTCATATAGTAGTTTCCCTACGTATGCAACAGTAAATAAAAAGATCGCTACCGTACCTGCCATTGTTCCTAAACCAAAAATAAATGTTGCAATAAGCGCTGACACAAGAGTTGGGAGTGTACGCAACACACTAAGAATAATTTTACTTAGAGTTACAATTACTTTGTTTTTGACTATATTTGAAGAAGCAAGTACGGCAGAGGGCATTGCAACAATTGAACCTCCAATCGAACCAAGTAAAGACATTTTAATCGTATCCATTAAAGGTTGCCATAACCCAGGTAATATTTCCCATTTTGGAGGGAACATCTCTCCCACAATAACAAAAAACTCTTGCCATCTATTTAAAAGTACAATTAAATTAAAATTAGTAAATTCTACAGAAATAATAATTGCTAAGGTTAATAAAATTAGAATAAAAGGTACACGTGATCGTTTTTCTAGTACCGTTTTTCCATTTGAGAGAGTAACAATTTTCGGTCGGAAAATTTTATCATACATCTACTAGCTTCTCCTCTACTTTAGGGTCGGCTTCTTCCATTTTGCCACCATAGATTTCGTCAAGAATAACCTGCGTTACTTCACTCGCTTTTCCATCATAAACGATTTTCCCATCGTTAATACCGATAATGCGGTTCGCATATTCCAACGCGACTTCCACATGGTGAATGTTCATAATGACAGAAATCTGCAATTCTTGATTAATTTTTTTGAAATCATTCATGACTATTTTAGAAGTAACTGGATCTAATGAAGCTATTGGTTCATCTGCTAAAATAATAGCTGGATCTTGTGCTAATGTACGTGCTAAAGCAACTCGTTGTTGTTGCCCCCCAGAAAGCTGATCGACACGAACGTAAGCCTTATCTAAAATACCAACTTTATCGAGTGACTCTAACGCTTTGATTTTATTTTCTTTTGAAAAAATACCTGTTATTTTTCGCCATACTGGAATTTCCGGAACAAAAGAAACAAGCACATTTTTGATCACCGTAGTGCGTGTCACTAAATTAAAAGACTGAAATATCATCCCAATTCTTCTACGAAGATGGCGAACTTCTTTCCCTTTTAAATCTCCTACTTCGACATCATCAATCAATAATTTTCCAGATGTAATATCATGCATTCGATTAATACAACGAATCAAGGTTGATTTGCCTGCACCTGAAAGACCAATAATAGCCACAAATTCTCCTTGCTCTATTTTTAAATTTATCTTCTGTAACGCTTTAACGTCTTTGCCGTAGATTTTCTCAACATCTATAAATTCAATCATAGTATAATTCTCCAATCTTTTTTACCTGCCATTGATAACAACAAACTTATAGCAAAAGCAATTTCAAATAGTAAAACAGATGAGAACACCACCGATCTGATATTCTCATCTGAGTTGACTAAATTAATTTACCGAAACCTTTTTACTCTAAACTTTGTACAAGTTTTTGCGCTTCTCTTTCGTTATCATAGTCAGAAGATTCCGCTTCTATATAACCTTCGTGGTTATATATTTCTATGACTTCTTTTCCATCTTCCGTTTCTGCAATATTAATAAAAGCTTGTTGTAATGCTGCTTTTAAATTATCGTCCATAATATCTGAATTTCTACTTACGCTGATGGTATCGTTGTAAATACCAGGCGTAACACCTATGACATTTGTTTCCTCCCATATAGATTCACTACGTTCGAAGTCTTCTGTCCAATTCTCCTCGTTATCTCTTCTTGCATCCGCATAAGTAACCAATAAGTCAATTTGACCAGAAGCTAAACGAGCAAAAGCATTACCATACGAATCCGTTTGAACGACGTTATCTAAATCCGTGATAGTGTGATCATAATGTTCACGAAGCCACAATGCCGGATAGATATAACCAGCAGGAGATGATGATGACATAACGGCCCAAGTGGCACTATCAATATCTTCCCATGTTAAACCATCGCCGTTATCCACCTTTTCAGCTAATTCTTGCCCTTTTTCTGAAGGACCTCCAATAATCAGTGCGCGATAATAGTTTGTTTGTTCATCAGTTGGTTCTGTTGGTTTGTTATCATTCCAATCTTTCGCATCATCAGAATCGATGCTTAAGCCAGCTCTTGTGGCGGTTAAAATAACTTCAGCACCGTCATCGTATAACACAAACGTTCCACCTGGTATTAAACCAATATCTGTAGTGCCTGCCGAAAGAGCTTCTCCTACCGCTTCAAAATTTGTTCCAACTGTAATATCAACTTCTCCTACATCATAATCCAATGCTAATAACTCTTCTTTTAATAATTCTTTTAAAGGTTCTGTTGCTGTAATAATTTCATCTGGATCTCTCGATGGAACAAAACCTATCGAAAGCTCCTCAATAGAAGTGATTCCTTCCTCATTATTAGTGGAACTTTCTTCATTCGAAGAACACCCTACAAATAACACTAAAATTGCAAATAAAAATAATAGTTTCTGTTTCATCTCACTGTCCCCTTTATATTTTAAAATATTGAAACTAAGTTAATTTTACAAAGAGCTCCAGTTGAATGTTGTACTATCTATAATTTTGTAAGTACAATACAATATTAAGTCTTATAAAAGTAAAACGTCTGACCTTCATTAAAAGGAAATTTTTCCCTTGTGAGAGATTTGATTATTACTATACACCAATTCTAAACTTCCGTCTAGATATTGTTCAGAATATAATGAATATTTAAGTTTTAAAAAAAAGGTCAGACTATAAAATAGGTCTGATCTAAATCTAGTCTCTACATATAAACTCCTCAATAAGACACGACACCCTCGCTAAAACTCCTATATAGAATGATAATAGTTATAGAATACATATTAAATGCTCTCCCATTATTTTGTGAGTGGAAGGAGCCTAATAAATAGATTTGTGAATCTGATAAAATATTATCTTGCTATTTAGTCAATTCTATTAACTCTTTTGCACCTATACTAAAATCAGTACTAAAAATAACATTTATTTCACTTGTCTTTTTTTTTAATATTTCAAGCTTGTCTCTCAACTTAAGTAAATCATTTATACAGTCATAACCATGGCTATGAACAATGAGATGTTGAACATTTGTCAATTGTATTATTGAGAAAAGTTCATTAATTTCCTGCTCATTAAATTTATCACTTATACTATGAATCCATCCTTCACGTTTAATAAAGCTCATTGTCCTGTCGCAGATATTTGGAGAAAACCAACTATGATGGTTTAATTCCAAAGCACTTGGAATATTATTCATTCTTTCTTTAGTTTCTCTCAGTAAATTAACATTTCTATTATTACAATCAAACCATGATGGATATTGAAATAGAACTGCTTTTAACTTATTCTTACTTGCCACATACTTTACCGACTCTTTAAAAGCATCGTACATATCAGTTTGACCGCTGAATTGAGAGTTATATCGACGGTCACCGGTCATACCTTGATAAGCTCTAACAATGAAGTTAAAGTTATCTGGTGTTTCATCGACTGAACGAATATAATTTTCCTTCGTTTTGATAGCATAAAATGTGCTGTCTAATTCAATAATAGAGAAATTTTTACTATATTTTTTAAATCGATTTTTCCAGTTAGTATTTTCACGATCGACCAAGGTCGAACTTAAAAGTCCAACTTTTATCATCATTAATCTCCCTTCAAAAAGACACTCTCTTACAAATACACATAAAAAATGAATTAACATTGAATTTCACTTGATTTGATGAACTACTTGAAAAGGAAGGCAAACTTTTCATTTCCCTTATTAGGAAGCGTGCAAGGTTCTATCTTGAAATCTAATATAGACACGTCAAATATAAATTTCACTGAATAATAGAAAAATCATCAATATTGATACGATTTCCGGTTGTTCCACTGACGACGATTTTGAATCTAACCGATTCCATTTCATTCACAGATATGATTTTCTCTTCTAATGTTGAACCACTACTATATGGTCCCCCAATAATCGTCCAAGTTGAACCTTCATTTGTTGATTTTTTAAGTGTCCAGGTAGTACCAGTATCATTGCCAAAGTTGGCATGTTGTAATTTTATACTTTGAGCACTATTGACATCAAAGTTCATTGAAATTGATCCTGCTGCACGAATACGGCTAGACTTAGTATCATTTTTCTTGTCCGAAGACAATGTACCCAACAGCGCGTTATTAAACTCCCAAGTACCCGTTTCGAGTGTCACATCTCCTAATGAATATGACCCCTTACTTCCACTCTCAAAACTTTCAATAATTGCTGGCTCAAGTTCAGTGATAGTGAAATCATCAATATTGATACGATCTCCGACTGCTCCTTCCACTAAGACCTTAAATCGAACCGGTTGTGATTCATTCACAACAATGGTTTTCTCTTCTAATACAGACCCGCTACTAAATGGGCCACCTATATCCATCCAAGTTGAACCTTCGTTTGTTGATTTCTGTAATTTCCAAGTAGCAGCAGTATCATTGCCGAAGTTAGCATGTTGTAATGTTACACTATGAGCAGTACTGACATCAAAGTTCATTGCGATTGATCCCGCTGAACGAATACGGCTAGACTTAGTATCATTTTTCTTGTCCGATGATAGTGAACCTAAAAGCGCATTATTAAACTCCCAAGTGCCAGATTCAAGTGTCACATCTCCCGAGTCATATGACCCTTTATTTCCAAGTTCAAATTTCTCTAGTAAACCCTCAGAATTTCCTGGTTCTACATATCCATACGAACCTTCTTTAAAAGTACTTCGATCCCACCATTTGTATCCATCTGCCGGTTCTGCCCACGGTTCATACTCTGGCTCAGTTGATGTTTCTGGATCTTCTATTTCCAATAAGACAGTTTTCTGATCTAAATCTAGTCCATTCACTTGAGCTAACGATGTGTAATTTTCTTGTTCTGCTAACCAATTAATCAGATTTATTAATAATATATGATTATCCTCATCATAAAAACCATCATATGTTGTTTTTGTTTGTCCAGTTTCTTCACGTTTATACTTAGGCTCAATGTCTTCGACCGGAGAAGAATCTCCAATAACCGCAACTTTTCCTATATTTGGTTTAGATATTGCAACATAAGGTCCTTCCTCAATACCTCCGCCATTGTAAACACCTTGATCAACTGCGAATGGCCATGCCTCTGTCGTTTCTTCTAGATAAACAATACCTTTTGCTTTATTTGGGTCGGTAATAGCCAATGTAGAGCCAGCATGCATAGTCATCGTACTAACATTATTTGTAATATTAAATGCCTGAGATGGATTAACTATAGAATCGGCAAGAACATTACCTAATGCATTGTAACGAATCTGAATACCAAAATTATCCGATAACCAATTAGAACTTTCTACATCCTGCATATAAAATGAATCGGCTTCGCCTTGACTCATACCTAGTGTAGGGTCGTTCCATGCACCCCGCCTGTAGCCATTAAAAGCTTCGGATGAGTCCCATCTATTTTTGTTTCTATCTGCATTATAATGATCGGCAACAAAAAATATACTTCCGCCTTGTCCAACATAATCTTCCATTGCCTGTTGTTCATGAATCGAAAATGGAATGTTAGCTTCAGGAATAACAAACACATCATAATTAGTTAAATCACCTAACGTAAATCGCCCCTCCATTCTTAATTCTTTAACGTAGTAACCTTCATCTGCAACAGCTTCAGCAAAATCTGAGAAAGCACCATCAATTACCCAATCTGCTGCCCCTGCCGTTTGACCATGTGTATTATCGAACAGTACTGACTTTCCATTTGGTGAACCTGTAGGAAATAATTCCGGTGCGGGATCTAAAGGCCCTTCCGCAGAAGTAACAGCATAAAGCAAACTTATACAACATAAAACAGCTAACAACATACAACTCAATTTTTTATACAATTATACCCCTCCATTTTCATAATTTATAGTTACTACTTTCACCACTAAAATAGTCTCATAATTAGGAAATTCTGATTTAATATTTATAAATAAAGAAAGCTGAATAACAAAAAATAATGATTATTAAAGGGGTTCCGCTTCTTTTATCGGAGTTACTCGCAAGGGATTCATTACCAAAAATTTGCACTAGTCAAGTGCCCTCATCATCAATGTCTGGAGTATGTTCTCGTTTTGAAAAAGGCAACACCAAAGAGTCTTTCCTACTATATAAACTAGGGATGGCTCTTTCATGTCGAAACACCTTCTTTCTTTGCTAGTTTCGCTCTTGCCGATGGAAAAGAAAATCCTGCCCAGATACTGCAAAGCATTTTCTCGATGCCACTTGACGAATTTTCCGAATAACGCAAAAAACATGAATGACCCCTTCCACTCTGATAAATACGGAATTGTCTATTGCAAAGAGTAGAGTTATTCCTTAAATATCTCATAAGAAAATTATTAAGGATAATTTAATTATACATGACCTACGCTTAATTTTCTGTTTTTTCTGATTATTTTAAAATTATATTTATTCTTAGGTGAAATTAGGGATATCAAGAATTCATAGGATTCGTAAGGATGGGAGCATGTCGACAGAAAAGATTGGTAGGTGGATGTAAAGAACGATCTCATCAATTATTGTTAAAAAACGCTATGCACACTTTTTACGACCAATCCCTAGATATAAACTTTAAACCGCACGCATTTTTGACATACATGCGGTTAATATATTCATTTCTGTTTCATAACGATTGTCCGTCAATATCAATCGCTTTAAAATCATAGTTTGCAGCAAGTTGGATATATTGTTTTATGTCTCCAACATTACCGATACCGGCTTTGGATATCCCTTTTATCATTTATTTACACTCCTTCCCCTAGTTGAATGAACGATTTGTTCGTTCAAATTTTCATTTGATAATTAAGTTACAAACCATCAGTCTAATGCTAATTATAAAAGAGAAAACCTTAGCTTAGCTAATATTTCAAATAGCATGCTTAGAATAAAAATACATTAGAAAGAAAAAAACTAATTTCATTGTCACAAATAACTTCCTTACTCGTTATACGTTATATAAGAATTTAAGGAGGTTTTATCAATGAGTAAAAGTTGGGATGTTATTATTATCGGAGGAGGGTTAGCTGGCTATGTAGCTGCTACCTTTGTAGCAAAAGCAAACTTGTCCGTTTTATTGTTGGAAAAAGGCAAAAAGGTCGGTGGAAGAGCAAGAACAGATATTTTATCAGATCAGTATTTTAACCTAGGTCCTCACGCATTATATAAAAATGGTGAGGCAAAAAAAATTCTTACTGAGTTAGGTCTTACTCTCGATGGCAAGTCGCCTAAATTACATGGTATTTTAGTTGAAAACAACAAAGAATATGCCGCACCCTTTGCTCCCGTGGAATTGTTTTCAACAAAATATCTGAATTGGAAGGAAAAGATAGAGTGGCTTTCTATCTTAATGAAGATTCGCGGATTAAAACCTGATGAATATGCAAACCAAACGTTTCAACAATTCGTGAATCAATTTGCCAAATCAGAAAAGAATCGGGCTTTACTTTACACGCTTGCTAGACTTTCCGCATACTGTCACGCTCCCGAGATGGTTAGTGCTAAAGTAATTATCTCACAAATCCAAACAGGTATGAGCGGCGTTATTTATCTAAATAATGGATGGCAAATGATGATTGACCAATTGCATAATAAAGCCATCGTTTCAGGTGTTAAAATTCAAGAAAAGACATCTGCCCAACAAATCATCCCATTGGAAAATGACCAGGTAAAAATACGTACTTCTAATGACGAAGTATTTTATGCAAAGCATGTTATTTCTACAACAGGTCCTCACGAGTTATCGAAAATGATACCAAAAAACAACACCTATGATACGGATCACTTTCTAAGTGAAGTAACTCCTTTAAAAGGGGCAACACTTGATATTGCACTAAACGAGTTACCTTGTCCTAAACGGTTATTCGCGATGGGATTAACGAATAAGATCTATTATTCTGTTCATTCTACTTATGCCCAGCTTTCAAAAACTGGTTTAAGTCACGTCCTACATGTATTTAAATACCATCACCCTAATGATAGCCTTGATCCCATAGAGATAAAGAATGAACTCGAACACTTTTTGGAGCAAATGCAACCAAGATGGAGAGAGTATGAGATTTCAAGTCGTTTCCTCCCTAACATCATTGTTAATCAGAGATTACCGCTAGTCGGCGATGAACAAAGACTCCAGAGACTTAAATTGAATGATTCAGGGATCTATGTATCAGGAGACTGGGTATCTCCAGATTCTATTCTGTCTGAAGGCGCAATAAGCAGCGCAAAACGAGCAGCACATACAATCATTGATAAGGAAAAGAGGAGTAAAAGTGCAGATCACAAGCGAAGAATACATGCTATATAAGCCATTGCTTTTTTCATTAGGGTACCGTATGCTAGGCTCCGTCGTTGACGCTGAAGATATGATGCACGAAACATTTTTAAGAGTCTACCGCATGGAAAATCACGGAGTAGAAAACAAGAAAGCCTATCTTTGTAAAACGATGACCAATATTTGTTTAGATGTATTAAAATCCGCTAGATATCAACGTGAGCAATATATTGGACCCTGGAACCCCGAACCATTAATGTTAGAACATTCACAAGAAGCGAATCCATCCGAATCATTTCTGCAAAAAGAGGGCTTAAGCATTGCTTATTTAAGAATGATGGAGCATCTAACACCACATGAACGAGCAGTACTATTACTCAGAGAGGTATTTGGTTTCTCTTACCCAGAAATCACTCATATCCTTGAAAAAACTGAATCCAACTGTAGAAAAATATTTAGCCGATCGAAGCAAAAGCTTCATGCAATCGAAAATGAAAGCTTACATTATGAAAATAACAAAGCATTAGTTAATCAATTTATCCAAGCGTTTCAAGTACAAGATCTCACTAGTTTGTTAGAACTTATTACGGAAAATATTACCCTATACTCTGATGGTGGCGGAAAAGTAAAAGCTGCTACACGTCCAATAAAAACTTACTCGAATGTCGTGACTTTTTTATCAAATATTGTTAAAAACGTTCCGGTAGATTTTTCGTTTGAGGTAAAAACAGTCAACGGCCAACCCGCACTCGTTACACATGCGAATAACAACATTCATAGTGTCATTAGCTTCTATATCATTCAAGACAAAATCAATGAAATCTACATTATTATAAATCCTGATAAGCTTCCTAGGCCCCAAGCGCTGTAAAATTGCACTTAAATCACATCAAATAGATAACATTCTAACTGAATGTTATCTATTTGATGTTTCGCCGCCCACTTCGTAGCTTCCCCTCAGTGTGTTAAATCTTAACAACACTGAGCGGCAAGGATATCAAAAATATTTTATTCCGTCCCACTCCTGATATATATCAATAAACTCGAATAATTTATGACATTATATGACTTGATAAAGCATTTGTATTATCCTATTATTATTTTCTTAATTGAACATGTGCAATTATACAAGTTTTCAACCTACCTTTTTAACATTAGTCCTAACTGTACAAAGCCGCTCCCTGTGAGTGCTGATCCTATAACAGAAAAAATGATTTCTGCATCAATGACTATACTTCCTGTTGCAAAAACAATCGTCCCCAACACAAGAAGCAATCCAGCCAAGCGCGAAGAAGAATCTGATCGTATTAACTGTATTCCAAATAGAATCATTCCGAAAACGAACATTAGTGGTCCATTTAAAAAAATTGTACTTGCAACAGGAGCTTTAAACACATGTTCCATCTCAACTCCAGATGCACCTGCAATCTCGACATAGACAATCGCTGATACAAGCATTGTGCCAAAAACGCTGAAAATCATCCCCACCATTGTCACAAGCCCTTTTCTAACCAGCTCCGATTCGTAAATAGCAATAAAAACAAAAACCATCATAAGATGTGCAAATAAAACGATACTTTTTGAAAAGATTGTAATAAGCTCGGTGGATCCGATTAATCCAAACAAATGGGTGAAAAAGAGAAGTACGCCTGATGCCACAGATAATATTCCACCAATAAAACGTATTGAATATTCATTAGACATTTATTACCCCTCCATTTTTACTGAAGCTTTCACCAAAACTAATTTGATTAGTTTCGAATCAAGAAAAAAATATATATTTTCTATCATAATTTATTAACCATAGAGTAAAAACAACTCACCCTTTCACCTCCCTTCTCTTTTTGCAATTGAATCAATTCCTTCTAGATAGGTATCAATAATAATTGAAAAACTCTCATCTAAGTCAAGCGGCAGTCCAAAACCATCCATTTGTTCGATTGAAATAAAACCATGCAACAAGCTTCGTAACCCGCGAACTGTATGAAGGGCCATCTCACCTTTCAAACCGTAAGATTCAAAAACTCTCACAATTAACTGCACAACGGCTTCCTGTGCCTGCTGCAATTCACTGTCACTGCGATTTGGCGCTCGAAAAGTTGCTTCATAGAGACCCGGATGCTCGTGTCCAAATCTCACATATGCTTTACTCAACGCTCGAACCGCATCATCTTTAGAACGACCTACCGCCGCTTCTACCATATAATCATAAAGCTTTTCAACCCCGTACACTGCTAATCTCTGTTTTAATTCATCTAAACCTTTCAGATGATTATATAATGACGGTGGACGTACTTCTAATTCCTTAGCCAGCGACCCAATCGAAATCTGATCGAGTCCATTTTCATCAATTAATTGCGTAGCTTTTCTTAAAATAATTGGTATGTCTAGTCCTTTACGTGCCATTCTATTGTCTCCTTTAAATCATTGAAGTTTCTTCTCAGATTCCGCGATTGCCTGGTTCATATCATGTATTGGATTTTGAAGCATCTTCCCATGTCCAACTGCTAATAACCTAGGTTCATATTCTCTTAGTTTCCTCGCACTTTCAAGAGCTATTTTTTTGTTCCAAGTGGCTAAAGCCGGAAAAGGAAACGTAAGCCTCATAGTGCCTGACACGGCTATTCCAGCTCTCGTTTGGAAAGTATCTCCTGCGATTAAGCTACGATTTCGTATGTCTAAAAGCGCTATCTGACCTGGAGTATGACCTGGGGCAGAAATAACTTCCAATGATCCAACGCGATCACCCTCTTGAAGTAAATTATCTGGTTTCGTTTTAATGTTTTTAGGTATTCCTCCACGAATGACTGAATCCTGCTCGTCTAGTAGCATCGTACGGTCTCCAGTTAATAGACGCGCCTCTCTAGAAGAAATATGAACGTTTACACTTGGTAATATACGTTTGAGCTCATCAAGTGCCCCAACATGGTCACTGTGTGCATGAGTAAGAATAATGTTAGTTAATGGCTTTCCTATGCGTTTAACCGCAGTAATAATACTCTTCGTACTATATGGAAGAGCAGCGTCAATAAGTGTCAATTCATCTTCCTCATCTACTAAATAACAATTGACAGGAAAGAATCGTGGCATAAAAGACAACTGGTAGACAGTTCCAACCTTTGTCACACGCATTATTATCAGACCCCTTCAATTGAAACATTTTAAAAACTAATACAAGTATTATTATAACTAATTTAATTAGTTTTAGCAATACTTATACGCTCTTAACCCTCCTCATCACTATAGTTAAATAAGAACCAAACACGAAATAGCCTTTCTTAAAGGCTACTTCGTATATCGATTCGCATAGCCACTAGCTACAAATGAATCTGGCTTGATTTTCGGATCTATCCCCATTGATTCAATTCTAGATACCATTTCTCGAACGAATATTCTTGTTTTATTTCTCTCCCCACAACCAATGTCAATGTGTCCTTCTATCGTAAACGAAGACCCTTTATAAACGTGTGGTAATACAATATTTATAAGCTCCTCTTTTCGCTCATCAGTAAATAATGAAGCCACTTCTTCCGTTAGTGAAGTTTCAAAAGAAATCCTCTCATGTAAATTAGTCATTTTTCTAGAAACAACGTTTCTTCTAATGCAAGCCCAAACACCTTTTCCTTTTTGTTGGATCACAACCCCAGTGATAAAACGAGTATACATAGGATGAACTTGAGAATCCGTTCCTACCATTAACCGAAAGTTACCGTTTGGATATCGATTCATAAATTTAACAATTCTCTCAAACACTTGTGCAAAAGTCATGTTTTTTTCTTGCGAATTTTCAAATGAGTAGTTCCATTTTGTGAAATTTCCCATAATATTATACCCTCTGCTTTCCATTAAAGAATAACGTTATTTGACCAATGAGAAAGGATTTGTATTCGGTTATTTTGTCTATTATCATAATATTAAATTACAAAAAAAAGACTACATTAGTATTTTGTAGCCTTTTCATTAGATATATGTATCATTTAAAAAAATGTACTTATTTGAGTGAGTTTCACAATTAAAAACAGTTGTTGCAGAATGGGGTTTTATGAAACTGAAAAAGGGTTATTGCTTTTTCAATAGTATTGCTTTTCCGACTGGAGTCACCACTTTATCGGTCTGAAAGAGAGCGAAATTCAGACTCATAGAAGTTTGGAATTCGAGAAACGCTCCGAATCAGCGAGTGATTCAGAGCGATAGACATTTATAATTCGAGAATCGCTCCGAATCAGCGAGTGATTCAGAACGATTGACACTCAGTATTCGGAAATCGCTCCGAATCAGCGAGTGATTCAGAACGATTGATGCTTGGAATTCGTAAATCGCTCCGAATCAACGAGTGATTCAGAACGATAGGTGCTTGGAATTCGTAAATCGCTCCGAATCAGCGAGTGATTCAGAACGATTGATACTTGGAATTCGGAAAACGCTCCGAATCAGCGAGTGATTCAGAACGATTGACGCTTGGAATTCGTAAAACGCTCCGAATCAGCGAGTGATTCAGAGCGATTGACGCTTGGAATTCGTAAATCGCAACGAATCAGCGAGTGATTCAGAGCGATTAACGCTTGGAATTCGTAAATCGCTCCGAATCTGCTAGTGATTCAGAACGATTGATGCTTGGAATTCGGAAAACGCTCCGAATCAGCGAGTGATTCAGAGCGATTGACACTTGGGATGGGGTTCCTTTTTCTAAACTAGCTCTAGCTCTAAATCTAAACCTCTTTCTTATCAAGCAGGATTTTTTTAATTTCCTGAACATCTCTTTTCAATTCTCTATTTTCTTCGTAAATTCTCTCCATCTGTTCCGCCCGAATTGCATCATCCTCTTGACCCAAGTAACTCAAGATGACAGCTACAACGAGGTTTAAAATAACTAGTGCACCAATAACAATGAATGTGACAAAATAAAACCAAGCCCATGGAATTTCATGAATAATTGGTCTTGCAACTTGACTTGCCCACGATTCAAACGTGACAACTTGCATCAATGTGAAGAGAGATGTATGGAAACTTCCGAAAAACTCGTAATCTAGTACCTCACTAAAGAATGTTGTACCGATAATCGCATAGATAGAAAAAATTAAGAGGGTTAATCCTAAAATCCCTGTTAAAGCCGGCACAGATTTCATTAAAGCGTCGATGATTTTACGTAAAGCAGGAATGGCGGGAATCATCCGAATCAAACGTAATACTCTTATCAATCTCAAGACGCTTACGAAAGGAGTAGCATAAAATATTAAGCTTGCTATAACAATCGAAAAGTCAAAAATATTCCATTTATCTGAAAAATATTTTTTTGAACCCAGACCAGCTATTTTAATAAACACTTCAAACACAAAGATCCAGACAATAATTTGATCGAAAATTAAAAGTAAGCTATTCCCTCTAAAATAGGTTTCGGCTACAATAACTAATCCATTTAACATAATGATAGCTATTACAATAGCTTGAAAGTTTTTATGTTCGACTATTTTTTTCATCTTTGTTCTTAAGTTTAGTATAAAGTCCATTTTCGCAAACCACATTTCCCTTCTATCCATTTACTTATCTATGTTAACCTTACTTAAATAAACATGGCTTTTAAGTAACTTGGCTATTATACCATCTTACTCTTGCAATACGCATCTGAAAAAGCTTATTTATAAATAGAAGAAAGTTCCAACTATCAATCTAGTCATCAGAAATGAGTAAATGTCTGTTTACGTTCTTAACCTATCTCAAACAATCATTACAAAATGTTGTGAGTTTTAATAACCAATTTCCGTGACCTTCATCTTGGTGTATGATATACAGAGATGCAACATGTGGAAAAACGAAGATAACTCTGTCTACGACAGAGTTATCTTCGAATCAAAGGAGGAATCGTGATGGGAGCCATCGAACGACATCAATTTTGGTTTTGGTTCATTATTCTCGCTGCAGCCTGGGTGATGGCACTCATGTCATTCCCCTATCCAATATTGGAAATGCCTATACGAGTTGTTGGTGCCTCCGTATTTTTTGTACTTTTCTTTTTGGCGCCATTATTCAGGCAAACTCCTAAAATACTTACTGCACTTCTCCTAATGACTATTGCTATCACGACTATAACACTTTGGCCTGACCCCCATAATCATACGACATTATATGTCCTTTTAATTTACACAGTCCTTGTCGGCAAAGCAGTATTTCGTTTAAGTGGGATTCAGGCATTAGCAATTGGTATCCATGGAATTGCCGGGACACTCCTTATCTCGAGTAGAGGTGAGCAATCGGAGTACATCTTTGTCATCCTGTATGCTCTTCTCGTTACCGCTGCACTTTTCATTTACAAACAAACTGTCGGAACGGCACGAGATACAATTAGCCGAAATGAGGCGTTATTTTCTGAATATAGAAAGATGAAGAGACAGCTCGTTTCAGGTGAGAAAGCAGTCCGGCAAGAAGAACGGACACAAATCGCCCGTGAAATCCATGACTCCGTTGGCCATAAACTAACTGCCCTTCTCATGCACATCGAGGTGCTTCGATTGAAATCAGCTCCAGAGACAAAGGAAGAAATACAAGAACTAAAACAGCTCGCCAAGGATAGCCTTGAGGAAACGAGAAATGCAGTCAAAACGTTGAAACAAGATGGTAGAGGTGGACTTCCTGCAGTAATTCAGTTGATCCGAAAATTAGAAGCAGAAAGTCTCATTCGTATCCATTTCACTATGCGTCATGGAGCATTAACAGCACCATTAAGAAATGATCAAGCGATTGCCATTTATCGCGCTGTTCAGGAAGCGTTGACAAATATAATGAAACATAGTCGCTCAAGAGAGGTTAATATACGTTTCGAGGCACCTGCTGGGAGCGTGTTCCGCTTTGAGGTGTCAAATCAAACAAAAGATGATGTTTCCTTACGAGAAGGATTTGGTCTAAAGTCGATGCGGGAGCGTATTGAATTAGCAGGAGGCACGCTAGAAATCAAGACTTATTCAAGCATGTTTATCGTGCGTGGGACGCTGCCATTAACAGAAACCAAGGAGGTTCGAACATGATTCAGATATTGTTGGCTGAAGACCAAGGTATCGTCCGCCAAGGATTAAAAATGATGATAGAGACGGATGCTGAGATGAAAGTAACGGGAGAAGCAGGGAACGGTAAAGAAGCGATTACCCTCTGTGAATCGGGCCGGATGTTTGAAATGGTAATTCTTGATATCCGAATGCCAGTAATGGATGGGCTTGAAGCAGCAAGAAAGATTCATGAACGTTGGCCCAAAATGAAGATTTTAATGCTGACAACGTTTAACGATGATCAGTATGCCATTGAGGCATTAAAAAGTGGCGCACGTGGATATATGCTGAAAGATGCGGAACCACATGAATTAATTCGCGCGATCCGAACTTGCCTTGATGGTGGTCTTTTACTTGAAGGACAAGTTGCAGCAAAGGTGGTTCCGAGCTTGATGGAACGTCAAGAAGTGAAGGCGATCGACATCGATCCTAGCCTCACCAACAGGGAAACCGAACTAATTCGCTGTATCGGCGAAGGTCTCAATAATAAAGAAATTTCTGAGACGTTGCATTTATCGGTAGGAACAGTAAAGAATCATATTAGCACTATCCTAGATAAATTGAACCTTCGCGACCGAACACAAATTGCGATTTATGCGATTCGCCATCACCTTGTGTAATTAGTCATTCCAAGCAACATGACTTAAGTCATAAAATTGAAGAAAATTGGTGACTGGAGGCAGTGGGAACACTGTCTCTTTACGTTTATACTTTAGTTAGTCGAACAGTAAAATCGAGGAGGTTCCACGATGTTAGAAACAGAAGAATTATCAAAAAAATTTAAAGGCAAAGTTGCTGTAGAAGGAGTGAATCTCCATCTTGAGCGCGGTGAATCAGTTGGTCTTTTAGGACCTAACGGAGCTGGGAAATCAACAACAATTTCAATGATTTCGTCGTTAATCAAGCCAACATCAGGTGATGTCTTACTTGATGGAAAGAATGTCATTAAAGATCCGAGTAAAATCCGCCGTGTTCTTGGGGTCGTACCACAAGATATTGCTATTTACGAGGAACTCACTGCTTATGAAAACCTGAAATTTTTCGGGCGCATTTACGGACTGAAAGGAAAGGTACTTGAGGAAAATATCAAAGATGTATTTGAACTAGTCGGCTTAACTGATCGGCAAAAAGACATCGTCAAAACCTATTCAGGTGGAATGAAGAGAAGAGTAAACATTGCTGCGGCGCTTCTCCATAACCCTGAAATTCTAATTATGGATGAACCGACAGTCGGGATTGACCCACAATCGCGTAGCCATATTCTCGAAATGGTTCGGGAACTTAATTTGAAAAAGAAGATGACCGTTTTGTATACAAGTCATTATATGGAGGAAGTTGAGCGCCTTTGTGACCGTGTTTATATTATGGATCATGGACGAATCATTTCATCAGGGACAAAAAATGAATTGAAGAGCATTCTTTCAGGTGAGGAAACGATTCTAATTGATCTCGATCGCCCATACCCCAACCTCTTTAAAGAACTAAAGCAACACGAAGCAATTTTACAAACATTAGAGACCGAAAATGGGTTGAAATTGATCGTTCCTAAAGGGAGGCGCCTATTAGGTGAACTATTTCAAATAGCCGATCGCCATCAAGCCCAAGTTCTCAATGTCACTATTCAGACTCCAACGTTAGAAGATGTCTTTCTCCACTTAACTGGCCGAAAGTTAAGAGATTAGGAGGTGATGATGATGCGACATTTCTTATGGAAAGACATCAAAATAATCGTGCGTGATCGTTCGGAAATGATCACTTTACTATTGATGCCAATCATTTTAATCGGAATATTAGGGTTTGCACTCAGTGGAATCCTTGGTGGTGATACATCAGCTATTGATATCGATGTAGCCATTGTAAATGAAGATGATCGGGAAGCCGGAATTACCGAATTCCTAGAAGAAGTTGAGACTCTTGGACTGCCAGATGCTGAATTCAATCAGCTAAGAGGTATTGCGGAATCGCTTCAACCAGCTGCTCTCCTTGATGATATGTTACATGGTCCAGAGTTAAGTGAGATGATTGATACAGAAGAAAAGAACGCGGAGGAAGCGAATCAGGCACTTGAAGCAGGAAACATTGATGCCATCCTAACACTTCCAGAAAACTTCACTTATGAGAGTTTAAGGAAAATGGTGTATTCTGACGGTTCAGCCAGTGAAATTTCTCTTACGTTAAGTGACCAAGGTTCTATTTATGCCAATATTTTTTCTGAAATAATAAATGGTTTTACAACAAATTTCAATTTGGAAACTGCGATTATGACAGCTGCTGGTGATTCTTCTTCTCAACTTGATGAGTCACAGATAACGTCTTCAGACATTGGTGGAATTGTGACGGTAACAAAAAATGACCCTGTTAATTCGATGCAGTACTATACAATTGGAATGGCAGTGATGTTTGTTCTCTATGTTGCAGGAACGATTTCTGCTAAGGCAAGAGTCGAAAAGCAGCAACAAGTTTTTAACCGGATTATCCTATCTGGAGTTCACCCTAGCGCTTACCTTGCTGGGAAAGTTATTTCAGCTATGGTTGTAGCATTTTTACAACTCGTTATCTTATTTTTATCATCGACTTTTATTTTCCAAACTTTTTCATTAGGATCAGTTGATTTTTGGATAGGCATCGTTGCTATATCGGGAATTCTAGCACTTTGCGTTGGAAGTTTGGCAAGCCTCTTAACATCTCTCTCGATTCGATTTGAAGCGGAAGGAATTGACGGTATTTTCACCGGAGGGATCGTGACGATATTCGCTTTCGCTGGCGGTAGTTTCTTCCCACTCGCAGGTATGCCTGGTTTTATTGTTGAGTTTGGGAACTGGACACCAAATGGTGCAGCAATGACGGCCTACCTCCACTGGATTCAAGGGTTTGAATGGATGGATGTTGTTTCGCCATTGCTACGAGTTGTATTGATTACATTGGTGCTACTCATTACTAGTGTTATTATTTTTCCGAAAAGGAGGTCGGTGACGTCATGACTTCGATATTTTTATTACAATTGCAAAGGTTTCGACGAGAACCGTTCCTCGGTGTATCGTTTTTTGTCCTCACTCTTTTCTTTGTGTTTTTCTTAGCTGGAAATGGGTCGGGTGACAAGATTACGGTGCAAACATATCTTTCAGAAAACGTCAGCGAAACGTCGGCCGACGAATGGCTTACACTCTTAAATGAATCAGACACGTTCCGATTCGAACTTACTGATGAAGAAGATGCTCGTAATTCTGTTATTAATAGCGAGGCAAGCCTCGCATTGCAACTGATGGATGACAATTACCGTATGCTCGTTACTGTCGAAGATCAGGATTATCAGATCGTTGACAGCTATGTAAGTCAAGTTTTTCAAAAAGAACTGAGGTTAGCTGAAGTTGAATCGTCACTCGAGTCGGATGGTATTCGTGACAGTATTAGTCAAGAACTTGAGGATCCAGTTCTGACTGTCACTAGTCAGACAATCACTGGTGAAGGCGAAGGATTTGTTTACGATGAAAAGCTTCATACTCTTTTCGGGATGACCCTCTTCTTTTCAGTGTATACAATGATGTTTAGTCTCATGAACGTTGCTCAAGAAAAACGAAATGGTACATGGGATCGTTTAATTGTCTCACCATTACGTAAATGGGAAGTTTATCTCGGACACTTATTGTACTGCTTTGTTATTGGTTTTTTACAAATCTTGATGATCTTTCTATTCTTTGAATATGTATTGAACTTTAACATCGGCGCTAATTTCGGAGTTATCATGCTAATTATTGCTTGCTTTGCATTCGCTATCGTTTCCGTAGGCATGCTGATAATTGGACTAGTAAGGACTCCTCAACAGCTTCAAGCAGTGATTCCAATTGTTGCAACAGCGATGGCAATGATCGGTGGCGCCTTTTGGCCTATAGAAATTGTCTCCAATGATATCATCCTTATGCTATCTAAAGCGATGCCGCTCTACTACGGCGTAGAGGCATTAAAAGCTGTAGCGCTTCTAGATCATGGCATCTTTGAAATAGCAGGATCGTTGTCGGTCTTGATCCTGTTCGGTGTTATCTCAATGGGTATCGGTATCAATTTAATGGAACGAAGAGCTTGATATACGCGACGAACCTAACAGAGCATCCGCCCTGTTAGGTTCATTTTTTCTTATTTCTGTCTCCATCGTTTACCAACCTTTGGTTTTTTATGTTCCTTTTCAATCTCTTGATTCATTTGTAGGGTCGAAGAATTTAAATTGTTGTTTAATGGTGCTTTCTCATTTAACTGTTCATCTTTCTTCATGTGTCCAATTCCCTCCCGAATACAGTATAGTTCACTTATTTTGTCCTTTCCTCTTTATAAAATCTATGGACCTGTCAATTATGTAAATAACCTATCTAGTACTGCATTATGGATATTACCACTCTTTCTCTACACTTCTTAAAAGTATCTCATAATATTATACTGAAAAAGTATCCTCTAAACTCACGATTTTTCATTGTAATGCCTTCCTTTATGGGTTAGCTTAAACGTACGACGCATTATATATAAGGGAGGGGAAATGATGAAAACAACCATTAATAAAGCAGTTGCTTATGCACTAGTTATCAGTGGAGCTGCATGTTGGGGTCTGACGGGTATGTTTGTTCAGAACCTCTATGAATACGGATTTACTCCTTGGCAAGTAGTCACTGCACGTTTGTCCATCTCATCCATTATTTTGTTTTTCATTCTGTTTTTATTTTCGAGAGAATCTTTACAAGTAAAATTGAAAGACCTCCCTTACTTTTTTGTGTTAGGAGTCGTCAGTATTGCTTTATTTAACTGGTTTTATTTTGCGGTCATGGAACGTTCTACTGTAGCCATTGCCGTCGTATTTATTTATACGTCACCAATTTTCGCAGCAATCATTGCTAGATTTTTATATAAAGAGAAAGTTACTCCGCAGAAAAGTATTGCCATCGTGTTAACGATTCTAGGCTGCTCGCTTGCGATCGGGTTTATACCAGCAGGCAATGTTTCTGTCACCGTAGGTACGATTCTATTAGGTCTTCTTGCAGGGTTATTTTGTTCATCGTACAGCCTAATCGGAAAATTTATTAGTGGTATTTACCATCCGTTTACAATGACGTTCTACGCTCTCGTCTTCGGTAGTCTATTTACAATTCCAACAAGCGGCATATGGGAGCATCGGGATGTATTATTAACCGGAAGTATCTGGTTCCCACTGTTAGGAATTTCGATCGTTTCGACAATATTCGCATATATTTTATTCACTCTCGGCCTCTACTATGTAGAATCGAGTAAAGCCGTCATTTTATCTTCCGTCGAGTTAATTATTTCTGTAATCATTAGTGTTTATATCTTAAATGAACTACTGACACTATGGCAGGCATTTGGTATCGTACTAATTATTGTATCGATTGTTTTAACTGTTGTATCACTAAGAAGAAGAGTGAAGGAACTTTATCCAGATAAAGATATTTCTTGGCAATAAGGGAACATCGATTTTACTAGGGAATTAACTCAGTGTTTTAGCAAACTAGAAAACCAAAAAACATTCAAAAAGGTAAATAATTTGCTAAGGAAGTGATTAGGTGCAAGAGTTACTAGAGTCATTTTTAGAATTTGAGGTTTCCGAGCAAGAATATTATGAAGGCATCATTGATTTTATCTATTCTGGTAATATTAGATGTGGAGAATATGAATGTAATCAATTTGTAGTTAAAAAATGGACCATTTAAACTTTATTGTTTTCGAAGAATATATGATTAATGGAAAAAGAGAAATTCACAATTCATATAGCATTTGTAGAAGCAAATTATTTAAAACAGTTAATGAGTATGCCAATAAACAAGGATTTATATTAAGAAGCTATTAAAACACTGAAAAGGACTTCCGTATAATTACGAGTCCTTTTATTATAGTGAAAACCCACAATACTTTTTATTAGTCGACTCTTTTTCTTCTCATCCATTGTGTTAGAGCCCACTTTTCTCCTGCAACAATTGGCGCACCGCCGTGAACTGTTAATTCATTTAGAGCGCTATCATTATAGAAATACTCGAAATAAACCGCCCTCCCCTTTTGAGGAGATACAGAAAAATTCAGTTTAGGAAAATACGTTTCTCCACATCATTCAAATATATGATTAGTGTGCTAATTCTTGGATTATTTACAGCATGGATTGACGATGAAAAATAATCCAAATGTGCCTTATATTCTTGCCCTATTTCATATTTAAGAATTTGAAGACTTTCTCCATGCTCTACAGGTATGGTCATGATCTGCGATATTCTTTTTTCAATTCTGGAGACAACGTCATTTTCCCCTTCTTGCAAAAATGTACTACTACTAGTTCTTAGTTCATTTACTTCCCGTACATTCCCAATTTTAGAACGTTGTATCCTGTCTTTTGACAAACTTATCAGTTGATCACATTCTTTATCGCTTAACACATTTCCTAAAACGGCAATCAACGGTTCTTCTAATCTAGCAATGATAGGAATTTCACGATCGGGCGTTATAATTTTATTTCCGGTATGATTAAAAATAGTTGGTTCCTTTTGCGTTACATCCGTAACATCGATTATCACCTTTCACCAACTCCTTTAAAATTCGAATTTTCCGAAAAATAATATTAGTCTTTTAACATGTGAAATCCCTCTGCGAAATTTTATAATGCCACAAAGATTCCATCATTTCACTTCGCAATTCAAATAAGGATTTCCTTAATTTTACACCCAGAATTGATTTAAATCTAGCATTTTTTTTAAAACTAAAGTCTAGAGATGTATAGAAGTTCAAAGCTTTGGACATAACTAAGAAAAAAGGAGTATTGATACTGTGAAGCACCTAAATATCTTATTTATTAAGTTTGTTTCTAGCAGCTTTATCTTTTTGATTAGCTTAGGTTTGCTATTTAATGCAACCTTTTTGGAAATCATTTCATTTAGTTTAATAGTGACCATTATTTCTTATTTTTTTGGTGATCAAATCATGCTTCCGCGAATTGGAAAAAAGAGCGCGGTTGTTCTAGATTTTTTCTTAGTATATTTCATTGTCTGGGTGTTTGGAGGGGTGCTTTTTCACAGCTATTTAATGATTGGTTGGGGAAGCATTATATCGGCAACACTTTTTGTAGGATCAGAATTGTTTGTTCATTCTTATATTGTTAAGAATGTAAAGCCGCTATCTCTCGAAAAACAACGCGGCTTCAACCAAAGTTTCGCTTTTGAATTTGCTGAAGAGCAGCATCCAAATCCGGATAAAGACGAATAAGCCTCGTCTTGAAAACGTGACATCAAAAAAAGCGTTGTGACATTATTATGTCTGAACGCTTTTTCTAATTTTATTTAACACTCCAGCTATAAATATACTCCGTATGTTCATTAAGAAGTTCTAAATTAGGATCATCTATCGCCCATTTACCTTCAACATCTAATTCCTTACAAGCTAAATCAAACTGACACATGGCAATTCCCATGTCTAACAACTGCATATTATAACCTAATTTATTGTAGTTTGGTGTATGCTCTATATAAAAATGACAAGTTACTCGATCTTCTGATAACACTAGTCTCCATGGTTGTTTATTTGATGCAGATGGTCCGATTCTCACCATTTCAATAGGTACTTCTAAATAATCAGCTTTTTCTTTAGTTAACGTCATTTCAAAGCTTCCATCATAAAACAATTTATCCCACGATTTTTTATTATCTGCTTTCACAACTTTTCGAAGTGTTTTGTCAAAAAGTCGCTGTTTGTCTTTCGCGTAACCAAGTGGTGTCGCACAAGGAATAAAGTGTCCTTCATGAAGGGTTATTTCCTTTTCAAAAGATTTTCGATTAAACGTACCTCCCATCCAACAAGTGCCAATTTCTAACTCCGTTAAATACAAGACTACTTTATGAAAGGCATATCCAAACTCCACAAGGGAGTATTTATTATTTTCCGTACTACCAACTAGATACGCTCTTGGATTTTTTATAAACCCATAGGTTCCTAGCTTTATGCCTTTATCTGTCACATTATTGGTGACTTGAACAACTTGAATTCCCCCAGTCTTCCCAAATGGGGGGAATAAATTTTCTTCATTACTTATGAAATCACTTATGAGCTTATAATCCGTTTCTGTTATTTCTTTCGTATCGTAGTTTCTGATCGATTGCCGCTTCCCCATCGTTTTAATGACTGACTTTTCGAACCCCATATCTACCTACTCCCCTAAACTCAAAATATCTTCTATTCTTTTATTTAGTAAATCCTGTTAATTTTATATTAACCTATTTAGGTACCAAGGAAAACTAAAGTACTCGGTGGCTCAATAACTATCTACGAGTTAAAATAAAGGGACTAGATTAATAATCTAGTCCCTTTCTAAAATGAGCCGCCATTAGCACATATCTTCTTTTCCCCCCTATGCTTTTTTCAAGTTCCATGAAAATGGATCATCTAATATTTCCCAATCTGTATCGTACTCTGATGAAGTTAATAAACAGTTATCCAACTCCCTTGTAATTTCACCAGGGTCTAAATCAACACCTATAAATACAAGCTTGGAATGTCGATCACCAAATACGACATCCCAGTCGTCTAATAAATGAGGACTTTCTTTTATCGTTTGTTCCTGCTCCGACTTCGACAAGGATGCAACCCAATAAGTTATCGGTTCAATCGAAACGGATGGCCCTGCTTGTGACATTAAAAGAGCTAATTCATTCCTTGTAGCACACCAAACAATCCCCTTCGCTCTTACCACTTCCTCTGGCATAGAATGTATCCAATTATTAAAGCGCTCTGAATGAAACGGGAGCCGTCGCTGATATACAAAAGATGAAATGCCATATTCCTCTGTTTCAGGAGTATGCTGCTCGTGTCCTTGAGAAAGTTCACGAATCCAGCCGGCAGATGAACTGGCCTCATCAAAATTAAATAATTTCGTATTGAGTACTTCTTTTGGGGAAATCATTCCGTTTACTGTACGAATAATTTTTGACTTTGGTTGTAACGTTTTGAGGACCTTTTCCAGCTTTTCCAGTTCTATTTCTGATACTAGATCGCATTTATTTAACAGAAGAACATCACAAAACTCAATTTGATCAATAAGTAAATCCGCGATTTCCCTCGTATCGTCTTCTCCAAGCGCTTCCTTTCGATCAAGCAAACTTTCCCCTGATCTAAAGTCCTTCCAAAAACGGTTTGCATCAACGACTGTTACCATCGTGTCTAGCTGGCAAAACTTCGTTAAATCAATCCCGAGTTCTTCATCAATGTAAGAAAAGGTTTGAGCGACTGGAGTTGGTTCACTTATACCTGTTGATTCAATGACGATATAATCAACGTTTCCAGCCTTCGCTAGTTTCTCTACCTCAATTAATAAATCTTCTCTTAGAGTACAACAGATGCAACCGTTCGTCATTTCTACTAGCTTTTCTTCTGTCCTTGACAGTTCTCCACCTTGTTTCACTAGCTCTGAATCAATATTTATTTCACTCATGTCATTTACAATCACTGCTACTTTAAGAGATTCACGATTTTTCAATAAATGATTTAAGATTGTTGTTTTTCCCGCTCCTAAATAGCCGCTTAAAACAGTAACTGGAATTTTCTTTTTCATATCGCCACATCCTCTTAATTGAGTATTTAAATAGTAATGATTACGATTTATACTTCATATTACTTCCTTATCTCTTACTTGTCAAAAATATCAAATCGTTACTTTTCCATATCTTTACTTTCTATATTATTTTCATTATGTAATATTGTGTCTTCAGAAGAGGATAAAATAGTATGGGAGAATATGAGGGATTATGTATCCTTCCAAGGGATTCTATCCCTGTCCTCAATAATTATACAGAAGGTAGGATAGGTCGCCTAATAGACAAAAAACCGTACTAGCATAGTCATGCTAGTACGGACATAATCATGCTGACGGCATACCATGTACCGATTTGATTTCAAGGTATTCTTCGATTCCAAAGTCACCCCATTCACGACCGATACCGGATTGTTTGTATCCTCCGAACGGGCCGTTGAAATCTGTATTAGCGTCATTAACTTTAATGCGTCCCGATCTAATACTCGATGCTACATGCCTCAATGTTTCAGGATCTTTCCCTACAACAAAGCCTGCAAGTCCGTAAACAGAATCATTTGCCATCTCAATTGCGTCTTCCAGATCTTCGTACGTAATAATAGTCGTTACCGGTCCGAATATTTCCTCTTGAGCGATAACCGAATCGTTAGAAACATCCGTGAAAATAGTTGGCTTAGCGTAGTATCCTGTTTCCAGTCCTTCCGGCTTCCCAGTACCTCCAACGAGGAGCGTCGCTTCTTTTTCACCTTTTTTAATATAAGACTGAACCGTGTCCCACTGATCCTTTGACACAAGTGGTCCCGTGACAATTCCTTCTTTACGGGGATCCCCGTAAGGAAAGGTTGGAAGTAAATCCACAATAGTTTTCTCGAATGATTTTTTCATAGATTGAGGTATGAACACTCTAGTTCCCGCAGAGCATACTTGCCCTGTGTTTGTCATGATATTGGATATCGCTGTTTTAGCTGCCTTCTCAACGTCTGCATCTTCAAGAACGACAATCGGAGACTTTCCTCCAAGCTCCAATGCTACTTTCTTTATCGTTTCTGCGGCGTTTTTCATAATTTTTTTTCCGACCGTACCGGAACCAGTAAAGGATACGAAATCAATATCATGGTGGGAACTGATCCCATTTCCTATGACAGATCCAGATCCGTTCACTAGGTTAAATGCCCCCTTTGGCACACCCGCTTCGTCAATAATCTCTGCCAAAATCATTGCTGCAAATGGTGTCTTTGAAGCAGGCTTGAGGATAACGGGGCTTCCTGCCGCAATGGCGCTAGCAATTTTTGTAGACGCTTGATTCGTTGGAAAGTTCCACGGAGTAATTAGTCCGCTCACACCTATTGATTCTTTTAATAGCGTATGTCCACCCCTGTCCTCTGAGAATGAAAAGTCAGAGAGAGATTCAACCGCCTGCTTGAAGTGACCAAGCCCCATGTGATAATGGACCTCATCTGAAACAGACAGCGGAGCGCCAAGTTCATCTGTCATGACATCGATAAGCTCATCTTTCCTAGCCTCATAGCCTTTCACAATATTCTTTAGCCACTGGATTCGTTCTTCTTTCGTCGAACGAGAATAAGCTGGGAATGCTGCCCTTGCAGCCTTTACCGCTTTTTCTAAATCTTCTTCAGTACCTGAGCTGATTTCACCTAAAACTTGCTCAGTTGCCGGATTGATGACCTCTATTGTTTCTGGGCCAGTTGACTCAATCCATTCTCCATTAATATAATGTTTAAGCTGATTTCGCATAGAAACATCTCCTTTTTGTATATGTTAATAATCTCTATTTTTTAAAAAATAAGTGTACAGCACTTCTATTCCCAGCAAATCTATAACTAAAACAATATAAATTTAATGCATAAAAACGCATGGATTGGTGCCGACCCCCGAAAGTTAGAGTTAAAAACTAACTTTCGGGGGTGTTTTTATGGCAAAATATAGTGAAGAATTTAAAATGAAACTTGTCGTCGAGTATTTAGACGGAAACATTGGCTATGGATCATTGGCAAAAAAATATAATATGGGTAGTCGCACGTCAATTATTGAGTGGGTGAATATTTTTAAATCTCAAGGGGTGGAAGGATTAAAACGAAGAAAGTCGAAGAAGGAGTATTCTGTTCAATTTAAACTAGATACGATACAATTTATATTAGACACAGGTGCTTCCTATTTAGAAACTGCTGTTCAATTTAAATTGAACAACCCTTCCCTAATCAAACGCTGGATGAAGACATTTCGTGAACAAGGGGTAGAAGGCCTGGAACTAAAATCAAAGGGGTGGCCTTCTATGTCTAAGAAATCTAATAATAAGATGAAAAAGGAAGAAAAAAAGGTAACACGAGAAGCAGAATTAGAACGGGAGAATGAACGACTAAGGTTAGAAAATGCGTATCTAAAAAAGTTGAAAGCTTTTCGGGAAAATCCGAGTGCATTCCACGAAAAGCACAAGCAAAAATGGCATTCGAACTCAAAGAAGAGGGATTCCGATTAAAAGATATTTTCGTTGTAATAGGCATTCCTGAAGCAACCTATCACTATCATGTTAAAAACTTTGAAAAAGAAGATTTGGACACAGAACTAAAAGAACTCATTAAACATTTATTTAAGAAGTTTCATGAACGGTATGGTTATAAACGCATTACGAAAGAACTAAAGAAATCAGGACATCTTATCAATCATAAAAAAGTGTATCGAATCATGCGAGAACTTGGGTTGAAATGTGTGAAATTTATGAGGAAATCTCGTAAATACAATTCTTATAAGGGGAACGTTGGAAAAGTAGAGAAAAACCGATTATCCCGCCGTTTTAACACATCTATCCCTCTTCAAAAGTTAGTTACCGACATTACAGAATTTAAGTGTCTAGGTGAAGAGAAGTTATATTTAAATCCAATTCTTGACCTTTATAATAGAGAAGTTATTTCTTTTGGTATCAAGAAACGACCAACGTTAGATCTTGTCACGGAACCTTTAAAAGAAACGATAGAGATCATAAAGAATCGTGCAACCTATCGCACGACCATCCATTCCGATCAAGGGTGGCATTACCAGCACAACCAATGGGTGAGGACTTTAAAAGGAAATAAAATATTCCAAAGTATGTCACGTAAAGCAACCTGTGCAGACAACGCTTCAATGGAAAATTTCTTTGGCATTTTAAAGCAAGAAATGTATTATGGAGAAAAATTAGTAAGCTATGAAAAATTAAAAGAACGGATTGAAGAATATATCTACTGGTACAACCATGAACGATCAAAAGAAAAATTGGCTGGATTAAGTCCAGTCGTATTCAGAACGCAATCCAGCCAATTAGCAGCATAATATAAACTTTAACTTTTAGGGGTAACCACCATTTTTTCCATACGTTTTTGCATAAGTTATGATGTATTATTCCCGCCAAAATTTTGTGTATTCTGCTTTATCCTCGATATTAAATTCAATCATTTTTTCGAGCAATTCATAATTTACTGGCTCACTCCACTTAATTCGAAACAAGCCTTTTGTAGCGCTATAGCCAGTTTGTTTAATGTTATCGGAAAAGTGAGTAATGCCTGCTTCCTCGGGTGAAACACTCAAATGATGCTTTGCTGTGGAAAAACCGATGATATATGTACCGTGATCAGAAAACATTGGCGTATTCCACTTGATTAATGGTTGCAAATTAGGATATTTATGATTAATCCAAGTCAGAATTTCCTCTGTTCGGTCGCGGTTATCAGGATTATCGATCCCTGCTAAATATTTCGCATAAACTTCCATGTCATCCTCCAGTTATTAAAGTATTCACACTAATGGTCTAGTACTGTATATTCCTAAAATTTATACGCCAGCTTGAATATTCTTCACCGATTTCTTCACTAATGAAAAGTTTCTAAACGTTCGAGGTCCACCGTTACCGTCGGGAGTTTATTTCCAGCGTCGAAACTGGCTCAGCAGTGGATATCGCAAAGACTTTCGATATTTCACTCATTAAAATCCCATTTTCCTTAACCATGTCGCAAGTGATTCTTCTCTCTTCTGCAATGATTCACTTTTTCCGTCAAATTTTTGAAGCAATTTTTCTCCGACAATCTCACCATCGATCATATAAAGCACTCGCTCAGTTTTAGCAGCGACCTTTTGATCATGAGTCACTAACAAAATCGTCGTACCACTTTCATTAATTGTTTTAAGTAAACTCATAATATCAGTTGCAGACTGTGAGTTTAATGAACCTGTTGGCTCGTCTCCGAACAGAATTCGTGGCTCGTTAATAAGTGATCGGCAAATGGCCACACGCTGTAGCTGACCTCCTGAAGCCTGAGTGAGATCATGACTCTTCAATTGGGAAATACCCGTCTTCTTCATCAATTCTGATGCTTTTCTATTTACTTTTTTGCGGCTGTCTTTTTTTGATAAATAAGCAGAAAGAATAATATTATCAAATAGCGTAAGATTTTTTAATAGGTGATGATTTTGAAAAATAAATCCCATTTTAGTTAATCGCAACTCCGCTAATTGCTTTTCCGTTAGGGTTGCTAACTCTTGCCCATCTAACACAACACTTCCATCAGAAATTTGATCCATACCACTAAGTGTATAAAGAAGCGTTGATTTACCAGATCCAGAAGGACCCATAATGGAAACAAATTCTCCTTCTTTTACCGTTAACGTTATATTATTTAAAACTGTCATTTTCTTATTCTTTCCGAATTGTTTTTTGATTCCTTTAGTTTCAAGAATCGTTTGCATGGCAGAACCCTCCTCTTAATCTCTAAAAACGGAATGTTTCTGATCGGTTGATGAAGTGGCAATAACCGTTGTCACAATGACACACGATAAAAGCATAATTGGAAAAATGATGTACGCTTGAATTGGATCTATCACAAATTCAATTTTTGAAGCGCCCATAAATGACCAAATTGAGCTAACAAGGCTTTGACCAATTTTATTGGAAATGAGCGTACCGACCGTAATTCCAATAACCATAACTGTGACGATGCGCGATATATATTGTTGCCGAATATCCTTAATTGAAAATCCAATGCTACGCATAATGGCGTTTTGCCTAACATCTTTTGCTAATAACATTTTAATAAAAAGGGTTGTAATCAATATGGAAATAAATAGCCCAATAAAGATAGCCACGATTGTCAACATTCGTAATTGCTCCATCGTATCACCTAACGTTTGCTGTAAATAATCCTGCAAATGCGTCACTTTAGTTGGATGAAAAGACTGCGTATATTCACTTACCTTGTCTTGAATGACAACATGTTCCTCTAGGTCTACACTAATGACATACCATAACACTCGATCTTCATTAGCCGATAATCGTCCTTTGGCCGTCCTACCACCATTTGTTATGTCTTGATAGATCCCACTAACGTTCAATCCATATTCAACGCCATTTTCTGTTCTTACAATCAATGAATCTCCTACTTCTTTTTCTAAATCTTGACTATTCAAATACGAAAGAGCTAATTCATCTTCAGTTGAAGGCTCTCTACCATCCAAATAATCGAGCGGAAACTGTGAAAGATCACCTGTTTCAATGGTAAGATTATCAAATGTACCTTCCTCTTCGTTTAATACTTGAAATTGCGATGTCATATAAACTGCATATTTATCAACCTCTTCATCATTTTCTAAATAAGTGACAACATCGTTTAGCCGCTCCATCGTATCATCTGAACGCTGTAAATCGATCCGAATATCACTTTGACCAATTCCCATATAAGAAATAAACTGATGTGAATGAATCGTATTGTAGAAGTTAACTGGTACGATTATAATGAATGAACTGATAATAAAAATGATAAACAATAAAAGATATACTTTAAATCTAATGACAAGATCACGAAATCCTAAAAAAAGATTGACGGGAGTATAGCCACTTTTTGAAAGAGACAACAATTTTTTGCCCCTTTTAAATCCGTCTCCTTCGCTGCTAGCTCGTAAGGCTTGAACGGCCGAAATACGATTTAGCCTTCGTAAAGTAAACCGACAAAATAGAATAACCAATAAACCAATGACACCCACAGAAACAATTGGAATAAGTGATTCCAACAGCCCCATATTTGAGGTCCCAGCATAAACTTGAATATTTTCTGTGAATAACGGACTTAATAAAAAGGAAAGTCCGTAACCAACCAAACAAGCAATCACTGTCATCACAATGTATTTCGTTAAAAAAAGTTTCAGCATATATGAATGCCTTAATCCGATTGCTTTCATAACGCCGATCTCATGATAATCCTCTTCAATTGTTGCCTGTATCGTTAGACGGAGACAAAGACTCGCAATGACAATTAGCAATAAACTCACAAGAATAACAACGACAGCAACAATCCCATCTGTTAGCCCATTTAGTAATTGAAACGATTGGTAATCAATTGTCGGACCACTATTTGGCAACTGTGCAGCTTGGTAACTTTGTGAGAAGTCTGGTAAATAACTTAAATCTGACAACTGAAATTCAATTAAATATTCGACTTCCGCAAACTGACTTACGATATTATAATCCTCTTCATGAACTAAAAATCGTTTAGAATGAACAACGGACGGATTCATTAACGCATCGCGAACAAAATGTGTGATTGTAAAATCCATTTCCGTTGTTCCATCTGACATGGTTACTGATTCACCTATATTCAGATCATCACGTTGCTTATAATAAATAGGAACACCAATTTCTCCAGGATTAACGTGAATTCTTTCATTTTCTAAACCAAGTAAATAATCAAACGCCTCATTTTGTGTGACAAAGCTAGTATCCATCACACTATTGATTTCTCTCTCTTCGTTTTCACCGATTTGCACATTTGCACCATCGACATTCAACATGGTAACTGTTTGCTGTCCTTCGACATAATCAATTGATTGTGCGAATTGATCGATTTCAGATTGATCGATCGATCCAGCATGCATCTGCACAAAGTGAGGAGCATCCGCTTCGATAAAGAGTTGATCAATCGAATCAATTAATTTCATGATCATGCCTGAGCCACTAGCCACTAATAATGCGGCTAACATAATAAAAATCATTAAAGTTACACTTATGCTTTTTTGTCTTTTAAAATCGTTTCGTACCATCTTTAGTAACATTCGATATCCTAACTCCCTCCACTTTTCCTAACAACATTGGCTTACGATTGTTAAAAAATCTTTTTAAACGTTTTCTCAACTTATAGTAGAAAAATCCACTTTCGAAAATGCAAAGGTTGATAAATTAAAAAAATACCCTAAGCTGAGAGTTTGAAAGAAAGTTACTGCATAGGTCGTTGGATTAAATATTGTTAACATTTGTAACTCGTGAGGAAATAAATTAAGAGGTATATAGACGCCACATAAATAAGTAATCGGAATGGGATTGAGCAGTAAATGCAAAATGAGTATGCACTGAAGTATTAGTCACTAAATTCCTTTTAACGCTTCAATCGTAGTTAAAGCTAAAATCTTGTAACTTGTTGTACTAATTCCTCTTTATTCAGATGAATCATCTCCTCTTTGTGTTGAATCACTTATAAGTTGCACAATATAAGAAAATGTTCCTTGCTTAGCTCCTAAAGACTTCTCCATGATGTTAGTAAATGCCACTGCTTTTTTTATCAGTTGTTCAGGTTTCCATTGAAAGATTCCTTCATCAAATAAAAATTGAGATGCAACAAGTAGAAATTCAACCGATTCTTGCGGATAATCAGTTTCAAAAACACCTTCTTCCATTCCTTGTTCAATGACCTGTGTTAAAACAGGAGTTAATTGAACAATCGATTCAACTAAACTCTTTTGGTGCATCTCTGCATTATTTACATGATGCAATTGATCAACCATTTGCATCTTCTCATCATCACCTTGATTTTGTGACATTAAAATATGAAAGAGCTTCTCAGGAGCTGTTAAGTTCGTATCATTTGCCACACAGGTGGCAGCTTCAACCCCTTTTTTTATAAAACGCATAACAATCGCATCCATTACTTCTTCCTTCGATTGAAAGTAATAATAAAACGTCCCTTTTGCAATTCCAATCTCTTTTAATATGTCATTAATGGCTGTTCCGGTATAACCTTTTGTTAGAAACAACCTTTCCGCTACATCCATTATTTCATTACGTCGTTCTTCTGGATCTTTTATGACTCTCATTAAATTAAACCACCTTTTTGTAAACCGACCGTCAGTCTATACTTATAATAGAACTATTTTAATTCACAATCAATGCTTTTAATGTAAAATTTATCAAATTTTAATAGTTTATTTACATAATGTAAATTCCGTCATTTTTTCCTTAAACGACAAAATATCAACTCTAAAGAAATTTAACACTACGTAAATATAAGGTTACCATAATATTGAATAATTTCTTTTAAATAGGATTTACGTTCTATTGGAGGAGGTAATTTCTTGGGTTAAAGACAATCTTGGAGAAAAAATAGGTAGTCAGATAGAACAGATTGAAAATTCTTTCTTTGACTTGGATGAATTATTTTAAAAGCAGGAATTAGGTATGTACCCTTTTGTTTTAAAGCCATATAAGTTTTATGATGCCATTTATTTTATCAGGCATGTTAGCCCACCAAACTGACTGATATAGTGGGATATTCCGCATCATTTAAATGAAACGGAATTATCCATTTCTATTTGACCATAAAGAATATTTCAGTTTTTAAATAGAAAGCACCAAGTTTATTGACAACCGTACACCCCCCCCATTGGAATGTTATTTTGTTTACTAAGTCGCTGTTTCAGTTACTTCTAATGAATAAATTTATGAACCGAGAGTAACACTACACAAAGAACTAATTGGAGGGGATTAATGATATGAAATTGATTATTCTCTGGTCACTCTTGCTATTGCCATGGGCGTCCTTGTTTTTTTTGAAAATGGATACTGTGCGCAGGTACATGCCGGTAGCTCTATTTATGACCGTTATTCATACCTTGTCATATCAAGCAGCTTACCATTACGGGTGGTGGAAAGAGGTAGATTCCAGTCTTTTCGGATGGGATAAAGTCGCCCCAGTTCCTTGGGTCTATGGTCCATATTTAGTTATAGTTATCTGGATATTCCACTTTACTTTCGGGAAATTTTGGATTTATTTGACTGTCAATATACTTTTGGACGGGTTATTTATGTACATCGGTTACCCGGTTTTGCAACGGATGGGGCTTGTTTCGAGTGAATCGACTGTATCTACACTAGCTATTGTTGCTATGATGATCGGTTTTGCACTTATCATCTATCTGTATCAACTATGGCAGGAGAAATTATTCAAACCGACCTAAAACTAAAACAAATTTATAGATGTTAAAGAACTTACTTGATGTTCCCCTTCATTTTAAAAGGAAAGCGAACTGAAACTCCACACTCTGTACGAAGCAGTAGATTCGACACATTCTACATAAAAAGGCCTGCACCTTGCTAGATATTTTTATGTAGAAGATGGCCATATCTGAGAGAATCTGTGCATTTACCTCACATGTGATGAGATGAGAAAAAATAGTCTTTCCATATTAGAAAGACTATTGAATAAAAGCAAAGTAATTAATTTGTTAAAAACAATTCCTCTATTTCTTCTAATCCTTTTTGACGTTCAATCGGATCCCAGAATCCCCATGTTGTAGAAAGGGTATGGACATTCTCGTTTTTAACAGCCTCTAAATTATTCCAAACCTCTCCATCCGTGACCGAATTATAATACTCTCCACTATTAAAGAAGGTAACATCAAAAATATGGTCAGGATTATACTTTACCAATCCTTCTATTGAAATATTTTCACCGAAATCTTCTGGTAGATTTTCAGCAGGTATTAATTTTAAATCATCAAATAAAAGCGAATTAGTTGCATGATTGGTCGTACCAAACACTCGAATATCTTCTTTATTTATCGCAACGGCCATAAATGTATCGTCACCGACTTTTTCTCGTATACGGTCTCCGATCTCTTCCGCTTGTTTCTCCATATCTTCAATGATCTTTTTACCTTCCTCTAACTTTCCTGCTGCTTCAGCCACTTTCAAATGATCTTCTTTCCAATCTCCGCCAACTTCTACAACTACTGTTGGGATCGTACTAGATAACTGATCATATAAAGGCTTATAACGATCACTAATAATTAATAAATCCGGATTTAAATCAACAATTTCCTCTGGATTAATTTCATCCGCATAAGGCAAGGCTGTTACTCCTGCTAACTCATCCGTTAAATGTGGGGGAAACTCATTGTCATAGGCCATGACTGCAAATGGCTTCACTCCAACTGATACTAATGAACCTTCCCAAGATACATGTGATAAAAGGACAATTTTCTCAGGGTTCATTGGTACTTCTGTTTCTCCATATAAATGCTCAACTTTTCTTGTCTCCGCTTCTTCTTCTACTTCCGTTTCTTCTTCTACTTCCTCTATTTCTTCCTCTATTTCTGGTTCTTGATTTTCTTTTAGTTCATCCGCATTACTCTCTTCACTAGCACAACCTGATAATACCAGCAATAGCAGCATTAGCAACAAAAAAAAAGGTGATAAGTATTTTCTCATTCTTCTTCCTCCTAATTAATAATGAAACTCATTCTCAATTATAGTGGCTATATGCGAGACTGAACATGGACATTTTTAACATATTGAATGGAGAAAACAATCATTTACGATGACTTTACCTTCGATCTTTGAAATGTATTCACAAATTCTGCGAGCATTTTTTTTCTTCCGAGTGGTCCCCATGGATCCCACTCTTCACTATTTGGAAAGTACACTTCATTGGCCTGAACGGCCTTCATCATTTTCCATTCCTTTGTCTGCGCAAGCTTCCAAACATTGCGTTCATGGCTCCAAAGAATAAGGAGTTTGTCACATTGTAACTGAGCTAATTGTTCTACCGAAACAATTTGGTAGCCGCTTTTTGGTAACTGATGATGTGGCTCAAATCCTAACTTTTGATAAAGAAGATCAAGAAGTGCATGATCCTTGTAGCCATACAGACGAATTTCTTTTTTACGAACCCAAATGACAGCCCATTTCCCCCTTTTAGTTAATGGACATAGCTCATCTCTCACGGTATTTTCCAATATTTCAACCTCTCGCTCTATGTGATCGACTTTGCTTTCTTTTCCAAATAAACGAGCAATCTCCCTTAAATACTCATACCAATTTGCTTGAAAGGGAATATGCTCAACCTTATGATCATGTGGTAATAAAATCGATTGGTTCTCTCCATTATGCAGAAATGTTTTTAGAATTCGGTCAGGCTGCGCTTGTAAGATTTCTTCAGGTTGAAAGACTTTTTCGGCATTTAATAATTGTGTTCCTTCGAGACCCTTTTCTAAATACCTCGGTACGCCTCCACTCGTTGGATAAACCGATGGATAGGCAGGTGCTGCCACCGGCTGTATCCCTAAAGCCAGTAAATGATCTTGTAAAAACATTTGACTTACAATAGCAATCCTCTCCTCAGACCTTTTCATATACACCGAAGGAGGTAATCCTACTTTTTCCTTAAACAGTCTACTAAAATAAAACTCATCCTGCATCCCTACTTTTAATGCTACTTCCTTTGTTGTGATCCCTTTATTTTGAACCATTAATTCTTTTGCAGCTCGTATTCTTTCTCTAATCAGAAATTCCTTTGGAGATAATCCAAATTTCTTCTTAAAAGCTCTTGTAAATGAAGTTGGATTCATATTGGCTTTTTCGGCTAATTTACAAATCGTATACGGATTTGATAGGTGAATTCTCATGATATCGATAATCTCGTCCATCTCATCTACTTCTGATGGTTCCGTTAGCAGTGATAATAAATACCATACCGTACTCTTAAAACGACAAGATTCTGAGTATGATTTCCTCCCTTGAAGCGATAAAGCCTCCTGCCATAATGGACTTACTTTTGCTGGTAATTGTTTAGCTAAACGAGCAGAGAATAAAAAAGATAATTCCGTTTCATTTTTGGGCCAGGATATGATGTAAACATTGAAAAGCTGAGAAGATGAAGAGAAAAGTTCACTTTCTTCTGTAAAAATATAGCATTTCCCTGTAACGACTTTGATCTCCTCTTCTCCACTACGTAAAAAGCCTATACCTGATGAAATATAAATCAGGCAATTATATTTATGTAGTTGGTTAATTGTTTCACTTATTCCTTCTCGCATTTTTAATAAAGATATGTGAAAAGGATCAACCTGTTCTAGATGAATATAGGACATATAATTAACACCTTCCAAATTTATTGAAAAACAATTGACAAAGATTACCTAGTAATAGTAGATTAATAAGTAATCACAAAATAATTGAAAATGATTATCATTTTCAATTAAAAATTAATAAGAGAGTTGATTCAATGTGGATACATCATCAAAACTTCTAATAAATAATAAACCTATCATTCCGTTTGAAAGAACTTGGAATAAAACCATTAAATGGGGAATAATTGGGATTTCCCTTCTCTTCATCAGCTTCCTCCTGTCTATAGGCCTTGGAGCTGTTTGGATTGAACCCTCTGTGATCATTGATTCTTTTTTTTCATTTGATAAAGATAATATTGAACACCAACTTATCTTTGAAGTGAGGTTTCCGAGAGCATTAGCGTCTGCTTTAATTGGTGCTGCTCTTGCAGTAGCCGGAACGATTATGCAGGGTCTGACTAGAAATCCACTTGCCGATCCTTCGATTATTGGAATCACACATGGGTCTGGTTTAGCCATCGCCATTTCTCTTGCATTTATCGGATCGGGCTCCTATTGGACGCTCCTCATTTGGTCTTTCTCCGGGGCTGCATTGGGTGCCACCTGTGTATTAGCTTTTTCGATGTTCTCAAAGGATCGCATCTCACCAGTGACATTAACATTAGCAGGAGCTGCATTAAGTACTCTTTTTAGTGCTCTATCAACAGGAATTGCCCTCTATTATCAAGTAGCTCAAGATCTTAGTTTTTGGTTTGCGGGTGGACTTTCCGGTACAAAATGGTTGCATGTTTTTGTTCTTCTTCCGACAGTCGTATTCGGCGTATTTCTAGCTCTTTGTATTAGTCGTTCTCTAACCATTCTTGTTATGGGAGAAGAGATCGCTACTGGACTGGGGCAGTCTCATCAAAGAGTGAGATTGATAGGTATCGTTACAGTTATCCTTTTATGTGGGGCCGCAGTTTCAATTGGTGGAGCCATTGGATTTATTGGTCTTGTTATTCCACACATTGTTCGCCTGCTCGTAGGTTCTGACTATCGAGCGGTCATTCCGCTGAGTGCTATTGCTGGAGCTTTGCTTCTCATTCTTGCAGATGTTGGTGCTCGCATGATTAATCCTCCCTTCGAAACTCCTGTAAGTGCCGTAACTGCAATTATTGGTGTACCGGTTTTCCTTTATTTATCTCGACAGAAAAGAGGGTATATCTAATGGAATGGAAACAAGCTTTTCATCAATCAAAATTTTGGTTACTTAGCTTTATGCTTTTAATCATCGCAGTCTTTTTCCTAAGCCTTTCAACTGGGATTATACCCATTTCGATAAAAGAAATCGTTACGACATTTAAGGGAAATGGCACGCCTCAACAGGAACTCGTTCTTTACCAGCTTAGATTACCAAGAATGGTTATAGCACTCTTAATTGGAGCTGGAATTGCCCTTTCTGGTGCTATTCTTCAAGGATTATCGAGAAATTCTCTAGCTGATCCAGGAATTCTAGGAATCAATGCTGGTGCAGGGCTTGCCGTAGTCTTTTGTATGTTTTTGTTCAGACAGTCCAATAGCAGTTTATTAGCTTCTCCATTTTTCCTACCTGTTTTTGCATTGATTGGTGCTCTGACAATTGCCTTTTTAATCTACTTTTTTTCTTGGAAAAATGGCATTGAACCAGGAAGGCTTCTTTTAATGGGTTTAGGATTTAACGCACTATGTGGTGCGTTATTAATTATTCTACAGTTAAAAATGGACCCAAAGGATTTCCAACAGGCGACGATCTGGCTTACAGGAAGTATCTGGGGGGCACAATGGCCATATGTATGGGCTTTACTTCCATGGATTGTCATCTTAACACCAATTGCTTTTTTAAAAGCAAGGACAATGAACCTTCTCCAATTTAGTGAGACGATCCCCCATGGCCTTGGTTTAAAAGTAGAGTCTGAACGCCGCCTTCTTTTATGCCTTTCAGCAGCACTAGCAGGATCTTGTGTCGCTGTCGGAGGGGGAATTGCTTTTGTAGGACTACTAGCACCACACCTTGCCAGAAGATTGAACGGGCCAAATTATTTTAGCCTTTTGCCTGTTTCAGCTTTCATTGGAGCATTTCTTTTACTGCTCGCCGATATGATTGGTAAAAATCTCTTATCACCTGCTGATGTTCCTGTTGGAATTGTCATCTCCGTAATTGGAGCACCATATTTAATTTATATGCTTTTAACAAGAAAAAACGTTGGGATGAATAGCTAATAGATGACTGATGTCTAAAAAGGAATATGACAATTATATGGTTCGTCTCTTTGTTCACGTATTCTTTTCATGATTATTTAGGTGTGACATATTCTTTTTGACCTTTTACATAATAGACCTCTTGCTTGCTATTGATAATAAACGAAGGGGGTGGCTTTCCACGATTCGCACGATGGCCTGTTAAGTGAATATCACTCGTTTCCCATGCTTTCCATGCATACTCTGATTCCCAGCGAATCATGATGATGACCTCTTCAGCACCTTTTCTCTATTTTTTTGTAGAACGCTAAGATCTATAAAGCCTGTTTGCTGTTCAATAATCTCTTCTGATGCAAAGCGCTGAACCATACGTTCTCCATTTCCTTCCGTTACTGAAAGGCTTTTAAATTGGATAAACATTCGTACATTCCTTCTTTAAATTTCTAACTCTATTTGTTATTATGTCGATAATGATAATCATTATCAATATAATAACAAATAACTGCCTAACACGCCTATAAAAAACATTTATGGAATATATAATAAGTAATTTGCTATCCACAGATATTAGCACCGCAAGAAAATGCAAATTTCCATACGAGAAAAAAAGTCCCTAAATCCAACACTTCAAGGAAGTAGACCCCCTCGTTTTAACTATGCTGATTCTCGGGTTTATTTCTCTTATACTATTTGGCTGGCGACAGCTGAAAATGAAGACACCTTTGCTAGATATTCGAGTTTTTCGGTATCCGATGTTTACTCTCGGGTTATTGCACTAATGCTCGTTCTTCCCATTTACTTACAGGGAGCACTTCTCTTCAGTGCCGTAACTGGTGGTCTTATCATGCTTACGTGTAAAAGACCAATATTCTACGATTTTGTATTTCCTTGCCATAAACATGACGTATAACACTATTTATCGATCAATTACTTTGGGCTTTTCAGGGAATCACTGCAGAATGGTTAAACCATACGATGATTAATTTATTTTTCACGTTTTATATATGTCCGGTGACTCTGATTATTTTTTTCCAGCGAATGCCTATAGCTTGAAATACAAAGATGATCTATATAGCAGTTTGGGTGATTTTTTACACTATTAATGAGGCATTATTTGCTCATAAAGGATTATTTATATACGGAGGTGGGTGGAATAACTGGAAGAATATTGTTAAACACAACATTGTTTATGTTTTTGCTCATCCATTATAGAAAACCTGCTTTGGCACTTATTCTTGCTTTACTAGCAGCAGTACTTTTCTATTTCATTTTTCCAGTTCCACTCTATTTATTAAATCATTCCAGAGGTGATATTTTTGATATTTGTCCAAAATGTTCTGTCCACTCCAGTCTTTTTGTCGCTACTATTTTTGACCTATTTATCCATAGCGCTCTATTTATTTAAACTCGAAAAAAGAAATTCTAAAAAATAATGATAAATACAACAGTTTAAACAAATCTAAATATGATTGTTCCAAGCAAAATGTGATATTTGGACTTGGTCCTTTTTTAATACTACCTTTTCTACTCTCGATAAATGGATTAAATAGTTTATAAAGGAATTACTTCGCTTCAGATCCCTCGACAACCTTTTCCGCTGTTTTATCTGTGTCCTTAGGACCATTGTCTACTGCTCTTAGCTCTGTGTGACGACTTCGTTTAATAAACCGATTGCTTGTTGTAATTTGCCGATTGCTTCTTCAGCTGAATAAATTGGGTCTGGTAGGTTTTCGAAAGCTGCGAAGGAATCATCGGCAATTAAAGAGAAAGCATTATTAACTCTTGCTACTTGAAGCCATACCATATCACCTTCAATGTTACACCCATTTGTGTCATCTGAAGTTTGATTTGTTACGACACTTACTACAGCGTTTGTATCAAAATCCATTTTTCAAAGCATGCTTTTGTCTAAATATTATTATCTTGCATAACCATTAATAGCTTCTGCATCATACATATATTTAAAATCATGAGTAACTTGAACGCTCATAACAAAATCTCCACTTACTTCTATATATAGAAACGAGCATTCATCAAATTATATGCCGATACGCCAGTTTCTGAAACAGCACCATTTTTAATTGCAGAAGAAATCACTTCTAGCTGATGCTTCAATAATTAACGATTCTTTTATGGAATTTGCATCACTTTCGTTCATCCATGCATTTAAATTCATTAAAAGTAAATTCATCCCTTTTACCACTTCCGTTTCTATTATTATTTTATTGCTATATTAATAAATTCTAACTTCTGCCTTTATTAATTAAATCATAATCAGGCTATTCTTGCTTTTTTTCGACACAAGTGTCATTAACGTCTATCAATTAATATGAGTATTTAAGTATTGAGAGGATACAGTACCACTTTCATTTAATAGTAATAATGGAATGTGACGCCTCACATGAAATAATTGATAAAAAAGATTAACAGAATCATTTATGTAGCTAGGAAATCTTATACTTTCCTTCATGTAAAAGATAATCCCATTACTTATTTTCATGATAGGCTATCTACATAGTCGGAAATACTCATTTCATTTACTTGGGAACAGAATGGCCTATGTGAGGTTTTCATATAAATGAATATAGTGCTTTAGCGTCTTTAAAAATAAATTTAATTTATAGTTTTTCACAATTTTTTTTTCAGCATACCCTCCATATCCCATTGATATGGTTCTTTTCGTAATCATAGAATTCAACTTAAATGCTTCTTTAATTAGCTCTAAATTTCCATGTTCAGAATCTATTTCATTTACTAATTTTCGATAATGCTTCTTAGTGAGCCCTTTTAGTTCATATTCATATTTGTCATTAATATATTCCGCAATTGACAAAAATAATTCTCTTTCGAATCTGCTAACTCTTGCATAATCAAAAATTAAAGACTTATCTTTCTCTAACTCCTCATGAAATATTCTAATATTATCTAAGTTCCTCATTGGTTTACCTCCTTAGAAAGGATTTCTTCACAGAAGCTAAACAGAACTTCTATCTCACTTATTATCTTATTTGTTTCTAAAACTGAAGGGTACATTAAGTTATCGCCTATTCCCCTTGTGAAGTTCATGCGCCATTTTGAAAGTATAATATAATTTTCCCACCTTATTGGTTCAAAACCTAAATAATAAATTAATTCATTATATGCTGAATATTTACCAAAATTAGGACGTCCAATTTTAAAACAAGTTAATAAACTAAGATTTCTACATAGAAAGAATAACATTGATAAATCGTAACTATTTACCATATTAGTAGTTATACTCTCCTTTGCTTCAGCAAATAAATCTTTATATAAATTTAAATTTTTCCTATAATTCTGAAAATCGTTTAGACCTTTGAAGATATCCATATTATATCTATTAAATATATATTTTCCTTCTAGTTTCAAATGCCAAAGAAACATTGAACCATCATCAAGCATTTTATTAAAAACTTCTTTTGAATATAGTGATACATTTGTCTTTTTATCATCAATTATCCTACTAACCTTTTTAATTAAATTATTTTTATTAACTTCAGAGTAATTATCATCAATTAGAATAAAAATATCTACGTCTGAGTTGTTATCGGCATCATTTCTTGCTTTTGAACCAAACAAAATGACTGCTTCTAAACCATCTATTTTTTTAAAACCATCTATTTTATTCATTTAGCAATTCTCCTATAAACTCCGGATATTAAAAAACCCAAGAAAATTAATCCTAATAAATTCTCAATCGCGAATATTAATTGTGTCTTCCAGGTTATTGGAATATAATTCCCATATCCTATAGTAGTAAAATTAGTATAACTAGCATAAAAAGAATCCCAAAAATCTAATTTAACTAATATAGCGCCATTAACAGAACTGGTAATATACTCACTCCCTGTAAAATAATAAATCAATAAAGCAAAAAAGAAGACTAATATTAGACCAGCACGAAAAAGTCTTGATAGCCTTAATCCATATCCCCATACTAAATCATTAGATACTAGCGAAATGTAGTTTAAATACGCAAGAACTCTTGATAATAAATCTTCTCTCTCCTTATGATAACTTGTTGCACATTTAACTCTTTCCATTAGCAAGTCTTTTTCAGCATCAAGTATCTTAATAAGTAATTCATCAGCTGATTTATTTTCTCCAACACTAAGCTGATTCATCCTAAGTTCTTTTAATAAGTTTATTTTTAGGTTTGTTTCTTGGGGCAAGCACCCTAGTACCTCTTTTAAATTAATATGACAATTCCTTATCTTTACATACCTTAAATTACAAGAATTAAACTTAGTATTTTGAAGGTCACAACTCTCAAATGAACTTCCAGTAAAGTCAATATTATTAAAAGTCGCGTACCTTAGATAACATTTCTCAAATAAAGAGTTATTTACACTACAGCTCGTAAAATTTGCTTTTTTAAGACCCAAATTACTAAAAGTCGATTTGAAAATTCTAACTTTTTCTAAAGTAAATGTATCATTTTCCTCAAATTTTATATGTAATTTTTCATGCTCAACTTCTAAATTTAAATCTTGAATACTTATCTCTTCCAGACTCATAGAACCCCCCCAAAAAAAATGGTAGATTAAGCTTCGAATCACTATAATAAACTTTCCTCTTCATTATCACGTTTACGTCTATCTTCTCTTAAACATCAGACAATCCCTTTAATTTTTCATTTCTCTTATATCTGAGGCTCTTCATATAAAGACTATTTAATATATCATTAGCAAGTACATTTTGCATCCCCACTTCTAACATTGGTCTTTCTATCTCTTTACTTTCGTTCATTACCCTTCCACGTCGTTCTATTTGAAGCTTACTTTCAAGCATTGGTAAAGCAATTAAATTCTCATATTCTTCTATTGTAATCAATTCGGTTGGTATTGCTAGACCACGACCCTTAGATGCTTTAGTTCTATAAATGTAAATATTATACAACTGTAGTAAAGCACTATTTTTTGAATTAAGTATTCCTACGGGTAAAAAATGAACTTCAATTTGATCCTCTTTAAATGTAAATCTATAACGAATCTTGGTATTTAAATGGTGATAATCGATAAAATTAGGTTCGGATTCAATCATTTCCAAAAAAGGCAACAATAAATTGTATTTAATTACACTTTGATCTTCAGAATTATCAAGTTCACAGATGTAGTCAAAAGTTGTTTGAATCATTCTATAATTGTATATTGTTTTTTTATGTGATTTGTTTCTCTCATCAATGAAAGCATACTTTTCCAAAAACTTTTTCTGAGTCTTTTCATCACTCTTATATACATGATATGCTGAGAAAAATTCTTGGAAAATATTATGAACAAAATAGTATTTTTCACCTTCTTTATACAAAATGCATAGGCACACTCTAAAGTCATTAATTAGGTCCTCACTACTTATATTTAATCTTTTAAGCCATGGATATTTCTTAATGATTATATCGAGTTTTTCTTTGATATACTCTTCACTAAAGTCATCTTGAGAAGCATTTGTATCAAAATAAGTTAAAAAGATGAAAGCTGAAAAAACTTTCATCTTTTGATACTTAGATAAATCTTTGCTACGAAAATCTCTAGTATAAGCGATTTTTCTACCGTCATGCCTTTCAAACAATTCTTCAAATGCTTTTATTAAAAAAGCACTTTTCTCCTTTGGAAAGTTAGAGTTTTCTCTAAATAATGACAGCATCAACAGCAATAATGTTGGATTTGAAGCTATACTTTTGTAATCATCATACAGACCCTCTGATAGGCTTTTAATAAATTCTTGCTTAATTTCTTCATCATATTTAGTTTTGCCTATCATCTCTATAGATTCTTGCTTAGTAAGGCCATCTGTTCTCAACTCATATAGTTTAATAAAATTATCTAGATATCCAGCGGGCATAAATCTACTTGAATTTACCACATTATTTTTGTCATACTTTGTTAAAAAGTCTTCAAATTCCTGCAAAAAGATTTGGGATTTATCAGATGAAATCTCGTCGTATGCATCAAAAAGAAACAAAAATCTCCCTTTGTTCAACATATATTCAAATATTTCTTTATGTAATTCAAATCCGCTTACATTCATTTCATTATAAATAAAATTAATAATACTTCTTCTCTTAACCTCCTCATGATTATATTTTCTAAGTTCGATATATATAGGAATTTTATTTTTACTTTTCTTCTCATCCATAAGAATTGATAGCATGGTGTGCTTTAACAATGTAGATTTTCCAATACCGCCATGTCCAGTGATCCAAACATATTTCTTGTTGTTAATAAAAGGTAGAAAATTATTAGGTTCGATTACTTTGTCTGAAATACTTCTGCTTCTCTGAAGTTTTCATGCAAAGAAGTTGGTTGAAATATCTCAGTCAAGTTTTGCGTTCTATCATTCAAAATTGTTCTAACCTTATTAAGATTAGTTATGGATTTTTCAAAATAATTCCCGAAATTTTTATTATAATTTGATTCAAATTGTTTCCATTTCTCAATCATACCGTTTATAGCAATATCATTCAATTCTTTTAAATTATGCTCTAATAGCTTAGTGCCAATTAACATCCCAAAACCATACAATCCTCTCCTTTTCATGTTTATAGCGGAATACTTAGTTTCCATTATTTTATTATAATAACTTTAGTATGAAATACCCTCCAAAATATCCTTCGTGAAATTGAAATTATCCCTTCACAAGTTAAAGTAAAAAACAGTTGCAGTATGTTTTATAGTTCTCGTCATTTGCGACCACCATGAAATAACTACGGTTATCTAAACAGCGGTGCCGTATGATTAACTTGATTGTCCAATTCTTTCAATCTTATCGAATACTACCAACTACAGTATACATAAGAACTTCTCATATTCTTCTATAATCGATTTTTAGCCTTTCTTATATGAATTTGATCTTATGGAGTCATTCTTAATTAATATTCTCTATAAAAGTCATTTACTTACTTTCTTATTCAATAATTATAACATAAATAACCATATTAGATGGGTAGATTGTATACGAAGTTTAAATTTTCTATTGTTTTCATTGCTTTGTTACATAAATATACAATGGAATTTTTCAAAAAAAGACTAACAATTCGTATGCTTTACATTGTTGCTCTTTCCCAAATTTAAATTTTATTGTTTTCACTGATTTTTAATTAATTAAACAACCTTAAATGAACAATTCAACTGCCTGATTCCACTACATTCTTGTTTGCTCAGTTGAGATATACCTAAATTAAACAATTGAGATTAATTGAAATGAAAAGACATATGAGGATAAACGGCTGGCTCATTTTTATTACAAAAATCTAGTAATGAGCATTAGGAATTACTTCTCTTCAGATGCCTCGACAACTTTTTCAGCAGTTTTATCTGTGTCCTTAGGGCAATTGTCTACTGCTCTTAGCTCTGTGACGACTTCATTCAGTAACCTTACTGCTTGTTGCAATTTGCCGATTGCTTCTTCAGCATAATCAATTGGGTCAGGTAAGTTTTCGTAAGCTGCGAAGGAATCATCGGCAATTAAACCAATATCTAAGCTGTCGTCTTTCTTGCGGATGTCTTCACGGCTAAAGACAGTGAAGCGCTCGTCTTTCAATTTTGTTCTGTCTTCTGTTTCATATGCTTGGATAAACGGCTCAAAGTGCTTGGCTGTTAATGGATTCCGTTTTCCGAAGTTTTCCATGTTTGTTCGTAAGTCATAGACCCAGACTTCTTTTGTATTGTCTTTTTCTGTTTTTTCACGTGTGAAGAAAAGTACGTTTGTTTTCACGCCCTGCGCGTAGAAAATCCCTGTTGGTAAACGCAAAATCGTATGTAAGTTACACTTGTCCATTAGGTCTGCTCGGATTTTCGTTCCGATACCACCTTCAAATAAGACGTTATCTGGTAAGACGACAGCTGCACGAGCATTTCCGTCTGGCTTTAATGCACGATAAATATGCTGCAAGAAGTTCAACTGTTTGTTCGTTGTGGTAAACGTTAAATCATCACGGGTTGGTCGTTCGCCACCTTGTTTTGTACCAAATGGTGGGTTCGTTAAAATCACGTCATAGTTCTTCAAGCTTTTGCCTATTTCAGACAATGTGTCACCTAAGGCAATTTCACCCTGGATATCGTGCAGCATGGCATTCATTAATGCCAAACGATGCGTATCTTTGACGAGTTCCACACCAGTAAATGCTTTCTTTCGTTGAAATTCGGCTTCTTGTTCACCTAAATCGAAGTAATCGTCTGTGTTTTTACGAATATGGCGATCGGCTGCGACCATGAACCCAAATGTTCCTGCAGCTGGGTCATTACAGCGCTCGCCGGCTTGCGGATTAATGAGTTTAACAATTTCGTCTATCAATGCACGCGGTGTGAAGTACTGTCCCGCTCCAGATTTCGTTTCGCTTGCGTTCTTTTCAAGTAATCCTTCATATAAATCGCCTAAACCTTCTTCTTTTGCGCTGTACCAATCAAGTTGTTCAATCGAACGAATAATTTTCTCTAAGTTTTTCGGTTCATCGATGTTTGTTTTCGCATTCGTAAAGATTTGTTGTAGAATCTCGTTTCCTTCGTTTGCTAAGGCAATCAGGAGTTTATGGTAATGTGTTTTCAAATCAAGCCCGTGAAGGTTCGTCAATGAATTCCAGCGATACTCTTCTGGAATAAGTTCTTCCTTATCAGTTTCCTTCATCATTTTCAAAAATAATAAATACGTTAATTCCGTGACGTACTGATGATAAGTAATCCCATCATCTCGTAACACGTTACATAAATTCCATAGCTTCTGTACAATCTGTTGGTTCCCCATATGTTATGCTTGCTCCTTTTTATCATGAAAGTATCGTGCAAAAATTGATTTTTCACACGATATCATCATGATTTCCAATAAAGATAATTGTTTCTTCCGTTCACATAGTTCGTTAAGATATCCCTATTATAACCAAATAAAAGAAAGTGTGAAATGATAATCAAGAAATTGCAGTGACTGTGCGAAGCGACCTTCTACATTTTTTAGAAGATCGAACTACCAGATTTTAGAATTTAATAAAGAGAATATTGTTTTTCATAAAAGGGATAATAACATTACCTGAGGAGGTGTTACTATGAATAGAAATGATACTCGCAACAACAATAGGAATAATAACCAAACAAATGATAAAAACGACAATGAATTAGATATTAATGATGTAAATGAAGATTTTGCGGAAGAAAATGATGCGCAAGATTTAAACGATCGAAATAACAATCGTGACAATTGTTAACACAAGTAGCAATCAGATTTTTGAGAAAACAGCATCTTTTTGTTAGTTTATTTCTATAAGTAATCGACTACATCTTGAGTTATTGAAAAATTTAAAAGGACCTCTATGTTTAAATTGAGGTCCTTTTTGGCTTTGGTCACTTAACAGGTTTTCTTCGTTTATGTAATTATTCCCCATAGATAGTCCCACTTCCCTCTATCTTATTCACTATATGAGCTCGTTCTTCATTTAATTTTGCATACATTTTTAATACTTTTAATTTATAGTGGGCTTTTTCCTCGTCATTTTTACAGTAAATCACTTCACCAGTAGAAACGATTTGTGCTTGAAAAACCGTACTCGCTTTTTTCAATTGAGCTTACTAGCAACCTTCTGAGCAATCATGAATAATTCGTAACTGTCTAATGATGATTGATTACTATAAAAAGCAATGTCTATATCACTCTTTGCGTGAGTATTGCCATTGATTGTGGAACCAAACAAATAAATTAAAAATGGAGACAAATGTTCTATTAGTTCATTTACTATGATTAGCTCGAAATTTTTGATCACAGTCTAATAACCTCCATTTTTCTTTCATTATAACAAAATTCAGTGCATATGCAGTCAACCAGGCGACATTTCAATCAACGATTGCTTGTTTGAAGAAAGGCTTCGGTTTTTTGTTAGAACCTTTCAAGATAAAATGTGTAGCAAAATAGAAAATTAAAAAATTCACTAATATATTCCAAATATCAAAAGAAATACTCGCTCCATTTAAAAGTTTCGGAAGGAGAAACGTTGTTCCAGTTTCACTATTGACAGTTAAAAATTCAAATGGAAAACCATAGGAATAACTATATTTATTTGTGTGTAAATTTACAGGAGTTAAATCTGGAATTAACAATGATAAGAGAACAATTAAGCTAACGGAAAACCAGATAATTGACTTATTATATCCCTTTCCCCATCCTCTATTTCTATATAGAGCAAACATTAAGAGAAATACACCAAATACTGCAGTCCAACTATATTTATCAGCATTGACACCGATACTCAAAAGAATCAAGTGAGTAACTACACCTAAAATTGTCGAAAGTATAAAAAATATAAAAATAAATCGTAGTGATTCTAAAACTATTCTCACTTTTTCTCCTCCTTATTTCCATAGAATAGAAAGAAAACATTTACTTTTAACATAACCTGTTCCGTTGAGGGAGTAATATCCATCTAATTATACCATAAAATAGGAAAATAAAACCCCGCCATTCGAGTATTCCTTTCTCGGATGACAGGGCATTATAATATCGCTTATTTTCTTCTGACTCACTTCAGTCCATATTTGTACGATTATTTCCCCACGTATCTACATACAATAATTCTTCCAACTCTCTTCTTTTCTCCCAATTTGCTGTTTGTAAAATCGGCATATTTGGATAATCATCTGTATAGCCAATGGAAAGTAAAGCAATTGGATCAATATGAGGTGGAATCTCCAATATATTACGAATATCTTGCTTTTTATAAAAGCTAACCCACCCTAAAGCGATCCCTTCAGCACAGGCTGCCAGCCACATATTTTGGATTGCACAAGCCGTGGAAAGACTGTCCGTTTCAGGAATTGAATTTCTCCCTAAGACGTGTGATCCACCTCTTGTCGGATCAGATGTCACACAGATCGTGAGAGGAGATTCTTTTATTCCTTCTATTTTCAATGCTAAAAAATCAGATTCTTTCTCTTCTTCCTCTTCATAGTGAATTGCGAGAGCTCGTCTTTCCTTATTTGCAGCCCAAGCAAGACGTTCTTTTACCTCATCAGAATAAACCAATGTAAAATTCCAAGGTTGCATAAAACCGACAGATGGTGCATGATGGGCCGCAGTAAGAATGTTTTGCAGCGATTCATCTGGAATAGGGTTAGGTAAAAAAGTTCTAATATCTCTTCTTTTGTAAAGGATCTTGTAGAATGCTTCCTTTTCTTCTTCTGTAAACAAAAAATCCCTCCTTTAAAAACGTATTATAGCCATACTGTTTTTTCTTTAAAAGAAGTCCGTTTTTTCTCTTTCATCGTTTCTAATTCCTTTGAATCCGGGTAACCTAAAAAAATCGTCCCTATCATTTTCTTTCCTTCAGGTGATCCAACAAATTGATAGGATCGATTATCATGGACAAGACCAACACCTCTAGTTCTCCATACAAACCCAAGCCCTAATTCTTCTGCAGCTAACCACATCGAATGAATCGCACAGCAAACGGCGTATTCATTATCTATTGTATCAGCTTCATTTGAAGCAATGTCACAAGCTACCATAATAACAGTCGGCGTCTTTTTGACGACTTCTATGGAACTTTCAATTAATTTCGGTTTAGATGGGAAACGTTCCTCTAAATATTCATACGCTACTTGTTCATATCTTTTTTTCGCTTCTCCTTGTATGACAAAGAAGTTCCAAGGTTCACGCATTTTATCATTTGGAGCAAGTGTTGCCGCAATTAAAAGTTGCTCGATTTTTTCGGGTTCAACCTCTCGTTGCTCATAGTTACGAATCGCTCTTCTTGATTCCAATAACTCTAATACAGTCATTCGTCATCTCTCCCTCTATTTTACCTCAAACCAGTCTAGTTTATCTCTTAATTTGACAACGTCGCCAACAATAATCATCGCAGGGTGACTTATTTTAGCTTCCATTACAATCTCTTCAATTGTCGCTAACGTTCCTGTCACTGTTTTCTGATGTGCCGTGGTCCCTTCTTGAATGACGGCAACCAATGTGGTTGACATTTTTCCGTGTGAGATTAACTGACTGCAAATATAGGACAAATTGCGGGTACCCATGTAGATCGCTAATGTGTCACTACCTCTTACAAGTGCTTCCCAGTCAACCAAACTCTTCCCATTATCTGCTCGTTCAGTCCCGGTGATCATCGTAAAAGAAGTGGCATAATCGCGATGTGTCACCGGAATCCCTGCATAGGCTGGGGCTGCAATCCCAGAAGTAATTCCTGGGACAATTTCAAATGGAATGTTTACATCCGCAAGTACTTTAGCTTCTTCCCCGCCTCTTCCAAATACACAAGGGTCACCACCCTTTAATCTCGTAACCATTTTTCCTTCAAGCGCTTTTTCAACAAGCAATCGGTTAATTTCATCCTGTATAACGGTATGATTTCCAGGTACTTTCCCACAATAAATGAACTCGACATCCTCTTTTGCATGTTCCAATAATTTTTTGTTAATTAACCGATCATACAAAATAACATCCGCTTTCTTAATGCACTCAAACCCGTAAACGGTAATTAGTTTCGGATCTCCTGGTCCAGCACCTACTAGATATACTTTTCCATTGCGGCTTTTTGGATTAGTTCCTTCCATTGCTTGTACCCCTTTGACAGTTTAGAATCCAATTTTCAACTATTTCGGGACATGAACCAAAGTGGAAATGAGTATATCCTGCTACTAAGTTCCCTTTCAAATAGCCGTCCTTTTTCATTCCCCTCATCCCTTTTGTTTCATATGCATGAGGAATTTCCAAATCTGCTTCAAAAGTAGAATAATGAAATTCATGCCCTCTCGCAACCTCGTTTTCATTAATAAAGAAATTAGTAGGTTGGCCAGTTATTTCTCTATAACCTAATGCTGCTCTTTTCAACTGCATTTTCACTTTTCCTGGTATAACTCCTACCATTTGATGTATTGTATTCTGAGTCGTTTCAATCGATTCAGTCAAATACATAAATCCACCACATTCCGCTATCGTTGGTAACCCTTTATCGATCGCATTCCTGATTGTTTCTTTCGCCACACCATTATGAGAAAGCTCTTTTGCAAATTCCTCTGGAAATCCACCACCAAGATACAATCCATCTACATTCTCAGGTAATGGTTCATTTGCTAATGGGGAAAAGTAGATGATGGCCGCTCCGTAGGTTTGTAAGATTTCTAGATTTTCAGGATAATAAAAATTGAACGCCGCATCCTTTGCGACAGCAATGGTAACAGATGATTCTTTTTTCTTATCAAACAGGGAAGGAATCATGTTTGTGATGATTGGTTTTGCAGTCGATAACTCAAATAGCTGATCAACGTCAATAGTCTCAAGTACCTTCTCACCTAATGTATCAAAAAAAGAGTCTAGATCTCCTCTTTCTATCGATGGAATTAAACCAAGATGCCTTTCAGGTATCTCTATATCAAGTTCTCGTTTTAAATACCCGACAACGGGAACGTGGCATTCTTGTTCAATAGCTGTCTTAACTATTTTGTAATGCCCTTCACTTCCAACCCGATTGGCGATAACTGCTACAATATTTGTATCTTCACCAAGCGCTTGGAATCCTTTAACAATTGCCGCAGCACTCCTAGCCATGCTTGCACAATTGACGACAAGTACTACTGGACTTTCTATGATCATACTAATGTCAGCTGTACTACCTTCATTAGTTTTTGGATTTTTACCGTCAAAAAATCCCATGACGCCTTCTATAATAGAAATATCAGCTCCTTGGCTGCCGTGTTTGAAAATATCTAACACCGTATCTTTTTTAAGCATCCAGCTATCTAAATTACGAGAAACACGGTTCGTTACAGCGGTATGGTACGTAGGGTCAATATAATCTGGTCCACATTTAAAACCTTGTATCGTTAACCCTCTTTTAATTAATGCTGACATTAATCCAATAGTTAATGTTGTTTTTCCAACACCACTACCAGTTCCAGCGATGACGAGTCTTCTTTCTGTCATCTCCGTTCCCTCCTTACTAATGAATGATTACGGCGACCGAAATCGTTACATTGCCTGATTTTTTCTTCGTTAGTGAAAGAGAATCTGCACCACTGTATAAACGAGCCGCTGGTTCACTAACCCCGTATGCCCCGGTATATTTAAATACCGTATCTGATGGAGCGTCTATCGAGACACGATTTAATTCATCAGCAGAATAACAGATGAATTCCCAATTATTTTTTTGTGAAATGGCAATTAACCCTTCTTCGTCTTTCTTTAAGTCAATCGAGCAAATTGCCTTGACGCTTTTAACGGAATATTGTAATTCACTTAATGTTTCTTGAATGACTTGATCAATCTCTTCCATTGACGTTCCTCGATTGCAACCGATTCCTAGCACAATTACTTTCGGACGATACATGACGCCATTCTGGAGGATTGCTTGCTCCGACTCTTGCAAGTTCCTATGTGTCACGACAAGTGCTGCATTTGGCTTTGCTTCTAATGCATCATCAATCGTTGGATACACTTTGATTGTATCCGGAAGAGGGCGATCATAAGTCCACCATTCTTTTTCACCTGATTCTTGAATAATCGCAACTTGTTCTTCATTGACAACTGCAGCACTGACAGGTGTTAATTTCTCCGCCGATTCCCAGACCCAACCAAACCTACTGCCAAAAAGATCAACTGGAATTGTTTTTTGCACATCAGATGCTGTCGTAATAACTGATCTTGCACCGAGTAGTTCAGCAATTTCTCTCGTTAATTCATTTGCACCACCTAGATGTCCGGAAAGGACACTAATGACGTTCTCCCCTTTATCATCAATGACGACGATACCTGGATCGGTCTTTTTGTCTTTTAGAAGCGGAGCAACCATTCTCACAACTGCGCCTAATGAAACGATCATGATAATGCCTTTATAAGACTTAAAAAGTGATGGCAAAAGAAGTCGTACATTTCCTTCAAATAAGGAAATGTCACGTCCATCTTCATCCCCTCTTTCAAATTTACTCATGTAAAACAAATCAGCCTGGGGAAATTTCGCATGGAAGTTCCGGGCAAGTTCTACGCCATGCTTTGTGATAGCAACGATGACATAAGTTCCTTTAGGTTCAATCTTTACTTGTTTTCCTTCTGCTAGAATGAGTGTCATTCCTTCACTCCTTTCCGATAACCATGAGTAAACTCTTTATCATATAGTTTCGACTTAAAATCTTTATCTTGAATATTTTTATCTAAAGCCCATCCTGCTAGGATCATCGCTTGTTTTCTTATTCCGTTTATACGCATATCCTCATCTAGATTTTCTAGTGTCGACCTTACTATTTTTTGATCTGGCCATGTTGCTTTATAGACTACTCCAACTGGAGTATCCTTGCTCCACCCTGCAGCCAAAAACTCTTTAACTATTTTTTTCGTTAACGTAGCACTTAAAAATAACGCAACTGTACAATGGTGTTTTGCCAAGTCTCTTAACTTCTCAGCTTCTGGTACAGGTGTTCGTCCTTCCGCGCGAGTTAAGATCACCGTTTGTGTCAATTCAGGAATCGTAAGTTCAGCACCTAGTGCTGCAGCTGACGCAAAAACAGAGCTGACACCTGGAATAATTTCAACTTGAACGTCTTTCTTATTGAGTAAAGCTATTTGTTCCATAATCGCGCCATATACGGCTGGATCTCCAGTATGTACACGTACGACGTCTTTCCCTTCATACACACGTTCAACCATCAGTTGAACCATTTCTTCAAGATGCATCCCAGCGGTCTTAATTATTTCTGCTTCAGGGTTGGCTTGATCAATTAATTCATCACTTACTAAGGAATCTGCATAAAGGACCACCTCTGCTTCTTGAAGCAATTTCAAACCTTTAACTGTAATCAAACCTGGATCTCCAGGACCTGCACCTATAATTGTTATTTTCATTACTTTCTCACCACCATTAATGTTAAGTATTCTAATTCCGCTCTATCCAACTCATGAATATCCCAAATCACTTCCTCATCAGAGGTCACCTTCGTTACAACGGAAGCTTTCTCTAATAAATCTAGTTCACGTAAAATTTCAAGCATGACATCCATTACTTTTGCAACTTTAATAAAGATGACACAATCGTTTTCGACGATTGCCTTTTTCATAGCTTCATAGTCATCTCTTGCAGGAATAATCGCAACGTGATCATCACCTTCTGCTAAGGCAATACCGAGTCTAGAAGCAGCTCCGTTAATCGATGAAATCCCAGGTACCGTTTTGATTGTCACTTCTGGATACCGCTGTTTTACAAGATTCATCATATGGATAAACGTACTGTATAAAAGCGGATCACCTTCTGTGACGAATGCAACGTCTTTCCCTATTTTAAGATGTTGCCAAATTTCCTCCACTGTATTAGACCACTCTCGCTCTAATATAATTGGATCTTTTGTCATTGGAAAAATAAGTCCCAACATTTCTTTTTCACCAGGGGTTATGTAGACATCGATAATACGATGAGCGTAGCTTTTGCTTCCTTTTCTTTTTTTGGGGTAGGCGATAACATCTGCTTCTTTCAGTTTCCGAAAAGCTTTAATGGTGATTAATTCTGGATCACCGGGTCCAACTCCTAAACCGTATAATGTTCCAGTCATCATAATTCCCCTTTCTTATGTTGGGCTGTAATAATATAAATTGGATTTAACGCATCAAAGCGTGTCAAGTTTAAAATCGGTTTACTTCTTGAAATTTGAGCAAGTGTAATCGTTGTTTCAAAACCTCTGCTCTTAAATCCATCAACCGCTTTCATTAAGTTCTCAATTGTCACGGCATTTAAAACGATTCTCCCTTCTTTTTTTAACCGAGAGCAACAAGTGTTTAGAATGTCTTCCATACTCCCAGCAGTTCCACCTATAAAAATCGCATCTGGGTCTGGAAATGTCCCTAGGTGATCCGGTGCTTTACCTTGAATTACAGTAAAATCTGTTCGGAATTTCACTTGGTTTAATCGGCAATTTTCTAAATCGTATTCATTTTTTTCAATCGCATACACTCGGCCATATTTCGCAATCAAACTGGCTTCAATTGCAACAGAACCTGTACATGTGCCAATATCCCAAACTGTACTACTTTCATGAAGATTTAAAGCCATGATGCTTAGCGTCCTAATTTCTTTTTTCGTCAGTAATCCTTTTTCTGGTTTTCTTTGGTGAAATTCTTCATCATCTATTCCCATTGGCCACGCTTTCACATCTTCTGTCTTTTGCAGAATGACAACATTTAGTGTAGAAAATTCTTTTGTTTCCATTTCGTCGAGACTATAAAACGCGCAGTGTTCTTTTTCGCCACCTAGGTTTTCTGCAACAAATCCGCGGTACTCAGTCATTCCAAAAGATCGTAAATACTTTGCAATTGCAGATGGGTTATTCTCCTCATCCGTTAAGAGGGCTATTTTTTCACGCCCATTTATTCGTTGCGCTAAGCCATTTATGCTTCTGCCATGCACACTCGTCACGTAAGCATCATCCCAACGTTCATTCATTCGAGCAAAAGCAAGTTGGATCGAGCTTAAATATGGATACACATCTACATCTAGTTTTTTGGCTAAATAACTTCCGATTCCATAATACAAAGGATCACCAGATGCTAATACAACGATTTTTCTCGTTTCTTTGCTTAAAAGGGTAACAAGCTCTGCCAGTCCTCCTTTTAAGACCTTTTTCTCACCAGTGTAATCTGGGAAGAAAGCTAATTGTCTTTCTCCCCCTACTAATATTTCACTTTCGTCTATCCATTGTTGATAAATTGAAAGAAGGCTTTGTTTGCCTTCATCACCTATTCCTATTACCTTTATTTTCTCAGTCATCTTTACCTGCCTTTCCTAAAAGCGCACCCTTTAATGTGTAGAGACTTGTTTCAATCGAGATTCCACCTTTTATCTCTTTTAGACTAGCTGTGCAACAATAGTTACAAAGAATAGTGAAGAATTCATCATACCCATGTTCCACCATCAGATCCCCTACTTGTGATGCGGTGTTCGCACCGATGATTTGATCAAGCAGTTCTTGATTCGTTACCCCAGCATCACGCGCAACATCTGCCAAGAAGTTAAAATCAACCGATGCGCTCTTTGAATGAACCATCATTACTCCTTGTGCAACTTTGGAGAATTTCCCCATCATTCCAACTAAAGAAACTTTCTCTATTCCTTGTTTCTTACACTGCTTTAAAGTAAACCCAACAAAATCACCCATCTCAATAAATGCTTCTTCTGACAAATCAGGGTATTGTTGCATTCCGTATTTTTCACTTCGTCCGCCTGTTGTAATGACGACTTGGTCGCAATTACTTGCTCTTGCAACACTTATCGCTTGAACAATACTAGCCATATATGCCGAACTAGAAAAGGGAATCACCGTTCCTCTTGTGCCAAGAATTGAGATCCCACCAATGATACCAAGTCGCTTATTCAGTGTTTTTTCTGCGATTTTTTCACCTTCTGGGACAGAAATGATGATGTTAATTCCTTTTTCAATACCATATGATTGCAGCACTTCAGCAGCTGTCTCACAAATCATTTTATGCGGGACTGGATTTATTGCTGCTTCTCCTACAGATACAGGAAGCCCTGGTTTTGTCACACGTCCAACACCGACACCACCATCAAGATAAATTCCAGATTTATCGGACCAACTAACCTTCGCTTTTATTAAAGCGTGATGAGTGGCATCTGGATCATCACCAGCATCTTTTATCGTTGCGGCTTCTGCAAAAGAAGGCTGAATGATACAATCATCCATTACAAACGTGGCAAATTTCCCAACTGGTAAATAGATTGTCGAATCCAATTGCTCTTCCTTTGTAATCAATGCTACTAGTGCTGCTTTCGTTGTTGCAGTAGCACATGCACCTGTTGTAAAACCCGTTCGCATCTCCTTGTTCTCTCTTTTTTTTGCTTTCGATTCCATCTTCTATTCCTTATCAGCTAAAAGTGATATTGCATTTAATGCTGCAACTGTTACAGTACTCCCGCCTTTTCTACCAACGTTGGTAATAAACGGAACATCTAACTTTGCTAACTCTTCCTTTGATTCAGGCGCAGATACAAATCCAACTGGGAGTCCAACGACCAAACTAGGTTTTGCATATCCTTCTTTAATCAATCTTATTAACTCAAGTAAAGCGGTAGGTGCATTACCAATTGCAAATATTCCACCGTCAAATTGTTCGACTGCTTTTCTCACTGAAACAATTGCTCTCGTCGTATTTAACCTTTTTGCTTCTTCCATTACATCAAGATCTGAGATAAAAACATTTACGCTTCCCCCATATTTCTCAATTCTTCCTTTACTTATACCGCTAGAAACCATTTGAACATCAGCATAGATTCGTTCCCCTTTTCGAACCGCGTTGATCCCTTTTTGAATGGCATCATCATGAAAAAGGACACTATGGCCTAATTCAAAATCAGCGGAAGCATGCACAATTCGTTGAACTACTTTATATTGTTGTTCAGTAAATTGATGTTCACCAAACTCTTCATCAATCATGGTGAAACTCTTTCCCTCAATTTCCTGTGGTTGTATCGTTAAAGGCTTAAATTCTGTACGAAAATCCATTATATCGTCCTCCATTATTAGTTTTTTATAACGTCATTTATGTGTGTGAGAACATCTGCAAAATTAGAATATACATTTCCATAATTAATCTTAGGTCTCTTAATCATGATCGCCTCAATACCAAGTTCGATTGCTGCTTCTAATTTTTCATCAACAGATCCGGCTTTCCCACTTTCCTTTGTAATCATCGTCGTAACATCATATTGCTTGTAAAGTGCCCGATTAAACTCTTTTGTAAATGGTCCTTGTATAGCTATAATATCTTTTTGCGGCAACCCTAACTGATCACATTTTTCCATATTATCCTTTCTTGGAAGCATACGTGCAACAACACGTATATTAGGCTGATTCAGTAGTTTATTAGTAAACGTTTGTAAGGTTTTGCTTCCCGTAGTCAACATAATAACGCCTTTTTTCATAAATGCTTTATCGGCTGCTTCTTCATAGGTATCAACCATTGTTATTCCTTTATCTTCATGGGTTTGCGACTCTCGTTCGTACCGAATGTATGGGATGCCTGCTTCTTTTGCACCTAAAAGAGCATTTTTACTAGCTTCTTCTGCAAATGGATGACTAGCATCAACAACCGCTTGAACACTTTTTTCTTTTATCATCATCGCAAATCCTTCACTTGTTAAGCGTCCAACATAGACATCTAAGTCAGCCTTTCTCATTTCTATCGCTGCATTGTCAGTAACAACAGTTGTTAGCAAATTGTGCCCAGCTTCATTTACAACAATAGCCAGCTCTCTAGCATCACTTGTTCCAGCTACAAAGAGGATCATAGTTTTTGAACCTGCGCGTGGTCATGGCTGTGATCATGGTCGTGGTCGTGATGATGATGATCAATGTGTTCCATTGCTGCAATTCGATATTGGCAAGTATCACAATTCATTCTCACACTTCCGTACAATGCTTCATCAATTCTGTCTTTAATAACCGTCTTTAACCTTGAATGGAATCCAAAATATCCAGCAAGCTTGAATTCAATTCCTGGATAATCTCGTTCAAAATCGACTATCATTGCTTCAAGACGTTTCATTAGAATACCCGTAAATAAGAAATACGGAAGAATGACAATTTTTTTCGCTTCTAATTTAATACACCGTTCAACACCCTCCTTTATGAGCGGGGCTGTTACCCCCATAAAAGCTGGTTCCACTAACTTGTAATCTAGTTTTTCCCACAATAATCGAGAAATTTTATAAAAATCACTATTTGCATCCGGGTCACTCCCCCCGCGCCCTAACAAAAGCACAGCTGCACGAGAATCTTCTTCGTTGATGTTCTCACCAACCTCTTCAATACGGCTCTTACAAATTTCAATCGTTTCTTCATGAATCCCAAAAGGTCTTCCATACGTAAATCGAACGTTAGGATACTTTTCTTTTGCTTCATCAATTGATGCTGGAATATGAATTTTCGAGTGTCCAGCTGCAAGCAACATAAGTGGAATGACATAAATGCTTGTTGCACCCTTTTTCACACATGCTTCGATACCTTGGTTTATGTTTGGTTTCTCGAACTCCAAAAAACAGGTTTCAATAAGAAGACTTTGATCTAATTGTGATTTGAGTTGTGTGATGATTTGTCTTACTTCCTCGTTCCCTTCTGGATCTCTACTTCCATGTCCGACAAGTAATACTGCTCTCATTTTATTCTCCCCTAGCCTTCTATTAGTCTCCGCATGGAGCTGGTTCAATCTCTATTTTTGGTGTCATATCCTGGTGCACAAATCCTTGAATTTTCTCGACTCGTTTGAAATACTTAAAGAATCGTTCGTTCGGATGACCTTTTTCTTTGTACTCGTAGATAATTTTTTCAATTACTTCAACGATTTTATTCGGTTCAATACCTTCAGCAACAGGTTGACCTGCATGCGCAGTCCGTCCTACTGTTTTTGCCCCTAAGAACAAATCAAACTTGCCTTTTCGAAAAACAATGCCAATGTCGTCATTTACAGCTCCATAACAAGCCATTCCGCAACCATTGAAACCAACTTTCAGACCCTTTGGTAATTCAAGACCACTTAAATTTTGATGTAATTCTTCTGCATATGGAATCGAGTCTTTTTTCTCTCCATCACAGAAATCACATGCTTTTAATTGAAATACATCACCAAGAGGCTCAATGATAAATCCTGCGTTTTTTATTTTCTCCGTAATAACCTCTGGATTGGCTGTTGGAATACGAAGGTGCATTTGATGATGTGTTGTATACTCTATCGATCCTTCTTCTCCAACCACTTCAGCAAGAGCGATCATTTGTTTAGGGCTGAATTGCTTATTAACAATCCCTGGACTAATCGCAAACTCAAAAATAGACACCATCGGATTACTCACTGTCTTTACTCCTTGTCTTTCTGCCGACACACCATCCAATAGGGAAAGTGCCTCTTCAGCAAGTTCTAGAGAGGTGGTATGTGGAACATCCCCTACTTTTTCAGCCTCACTCGCTTCGGTTTCGACATTAGTCATATCATTTTTTCCTTTGTGCAGTGCCCATGGTTCATTTTCTTTGCGTAATCGTTCATGCGGTTTTAATCGTTGGTCCTTTGTATTTAACGTATACTTACGCTGATATCCTCTTGGTGTGATGATTTTGTTGTCGTAGAGGAAAGTAGAAGAATTCCCAATAATAACCGTTGTTAACATCCCGATATCATAATTCAGCATGTTCTCTAGATCAGTTATGACGATTTCTTCTCGTTCACGATATGCACTTTTCACAAGTCCAACCGGTGTATTAGGTTCACGGTACTTTAGTAGAATTCTTTGAGCTTCTTGGATTTGCCGCGTTCTCCGACCACTTTTGGGGTTATAGAGACTTATCACAAAATCAGCTTGTCCAGCAGCATCAATTCTTTTTTCAATTAATTCCCATGGAGTTAAGTGATCACTTAAACTAATTGTACATGCATCATGCATGATCGGTGCTCCAAGTAATGAAGCACAAGAATTAATTGCGGATATGCCAGGAACGACCTCAACACTTACCCCCGATTCTTCTTTCCAACCTTTTTCAATCAAAACTTCATAAACAAGACCAGCCATTCCGTAAACTCCTGCATCACCGCTTGAAATAACAGCGACAGTTTTTCCTTCTTCAGCAACACGAACCGCTGCTTGAGCTCGACTTACCTCTTCAGACATTCCTGTACTGATAATCTCTTGATCTGTTAATAGATTTTCAATTAACTCAACATACGTTTTATATCCAATAATATAATCACTCTCTTGAATCGCTTCTTGTGCTCTTTTCGTGATGTGGTCAAAACTCCCAGGCCCAAAACCGATAATGAGTAGTTTTCCAACCATCGCACATTCCTCCTTTTATTAACTGGAAATTCGAAAAAACTAATCCTCTCTTTTGGTTACTTTTGAAATGCCTTTAATTCTATCAGTAGTATTTTCAGCTAGCATTTCTCCATTTTCAAAGTCGTAAATTAATGATCGTTGTAAATCGATGGAAGAATCTTGATGACTTTTAATAATAGATTTACCAACCTCTGGAGATGTAGCAGAATACCAATTCCCCTCAGGATAAACAATGACTACACAAGCATCCTTACAACGTCCATTACATTTAGTCCTAGACGTGTGAATTTGTTCATCTAATTCAAGATTGTTTATTTCTTCTCGGATGGCAAGAGTAATTTCTTCCCCTTCTTTCCTCATACAACTAGATCCATTACAGATCAAAACATGTTTTTTTGTTCCCGTTAAATTCCAAGTAGTCATAAAAAAAACTCCTTTATTAGTTATGAATATACTTATAATAATCAAGTTCATAAGAATGCAACTTTGCTAATGATAGAAATGTAAATACTCTATTTATGATTAGATAAGGTTTTATTCATATAACCCATCTACTAAAATATCTAGCGCCGATGGAACTCTCACCCCTTCAGCTGCAACAGATAATGGCATAATAATAAAGTGCTCTTCTTTTATTGCCGTCACATCCGTTAAAGCAGGGTGATTCAATAATTGCTTTCTTTTATCTTCTGCTGTCGTCTCCCCATAATCAACAATCACAATCACTTCTGGATCTCGTTCCACCACTTCTTCCCAACTCACTTCTCCCCAATTACTATCAATATCATTAAAAATATTTGTCGCTCCAGCCATCATAATGATTGAATTCAAGAAATTTTGTCCTGAGGTAAATGGCGCCGTATCCCCACTATCAAAGACAAATACACGCACAGTCTCTTCATCTTTTGGAATTGTTTCTTCAATGTTCACTAACTCTGTTTTCATCTCATTAATAAGCTTTTCTCCTCGTTCAACAACGTTAAAAATTTCGGAGATATTACGAATATCTTGATAAATATCCTCAATGCCTGGTCCAATAATACTCGATGATTCATGTAAGTAAGCATTGACGCCAAATTTCTCAAGTTGCTCAACAGTACCTATATTGTCTTCGTTGAAAGCACTAGTCCACCCTGCATAAGCAAAGTCAGGCTCTTCTTCCAAAAACACCTCTTGTGATGGATATTGATCAGACAATACTGGAATTTTTTCATATGTATCTTTAAATTCAGGTAAAACTTCATCGTCAAGATAAGCCGTACCAACCAAGTATTCTTCTAAACCAAGAGCTAGAAAGACTTCTGTTACGTGTTGATTTAAAGTGACAGCACGTTGAGGAACTTCTGTAAAAACAAGCGTACGATCTTCATTTTCAATTTCTACAACACCATATTCTTCTTCATTCTTTTCAACTGCTTCTAGATCGTTTCCATTTTCTTGACTATTACTTGAATTAGCTTCTCCCGTTGCACCACAACCCATTAATAATGCAATAAACGTACTGATTATAAAGACCATTTGAATTTTTCTAGTCATCTTTCATACCCCTTTTTCATTTATTGTTATGACGAATCTCGTTTGGATGATCTACTAAATTGTGCAAATCTACTTAACCATGATGTTCTTACCCATTTCTATTTTTCTATATTATGGAGCATACATTTTATTTGATTCTCTCGATCGATACATTCCATCGGATACGTATAGAATTTGCAACTTCCCTGTTTGAGGATGTGTCGTAACGGTGCAGTCTACATGAAAAACCTCTTTTAACATTGCCTTAGTAATGACTTCTTCCGGTGTACCATGTTTGACTATTTTGCCACCCTTAACTACATATATCGCATCACAATAAGCTGCCGCTAAATTTAAATCATGAAGCGCAGTTAATACACTCACTTTTAAGTTTCGAACAATATCAAGGATCTGAAGCTGATGATGAATATCTAAATTGTTCGTCGGTTCATCTAGAATAAGAAAAGATGTCTCCTGAACAAGAGCTCTAGCAATTTGAACCCTTTGCTTTTCTCCACCAGATAACGTAGAGAAACTTCTTTCTGCATGGTTTTCTAACCCCACTCTCACTAAAGCATCACGAACGATCTTTACATCTTCCACACTGTCCCCTTCAAAGAACCGCTTATGTGGATTTCTCCCCATTAACACAATTTCTTTCACTGTAAAATCAAAAGGAACAGATGATTCTTGCGCAACAACAGCCATATTTCTAGCAAATTCCTTATGAGAAAGGTTAGTAACTTCATGATCATTTAAAGAAACCGATCCCTTATACGGCCGCAATACCCGGTAGATTGTCTTTAACAATGTCGATTTTCCACTCCCATTAGGACCGATAATGCCAACAAATTGTCCATCGTTTACTTGCATCGTTATATCATTAATAATATTTTTCTGCTCCACCGCCGTTGTGACTTGTTCAACAGTTAATTTCACTTTCCTTCACCTCCCCCAAAAGAATAAGAACTACGTCTAAGAAGCCAAATAAAAAATGGCCCACCACATAATGCAGTAACAATGCCAATCGGTAATTCTTGAGGAGAAACAATTGTACGTGCGACTACATCTGCCCAAATGAGGAAAATAGCTCCAACAAGAGCACTTAATGGTAAGACGTGTCGGTGATCGGAGCCAATGATTAAGCGAACAATATGAGGAACCATTAATCCGATAAAGCCGATTGCCCCACTCACTGCGACTAATACTCCGGTTAGTAATGCCGTGATGAGAATCAATATTTTCTTAAAAAGATCGATATTTAATCCGAGAGTAGAAGCTGTATTCTCCCCCATTAATAAAAGATTCAGAGGTCTTGCTAAGAAGAGCAGTGTCGCTATGCCAAGCGAGAGACAAATAAATGGAATCGTTAATTGCTCCCACTTAGCTCCTGCCAAACTTCCCATCATCCAAAATAATGCATCGCGTATCCCCTCTTCCCGAGGCGCCGATATGACAATATAGTTTGTAATTGCCGATAGCATCATAGATATGGCAATTCCTGACAATAATAGTCTTACTGTGGAGATTCTCCCATTTACTTGCGCTACGATAAAAACGAGCACAACAGAGAAGAGAGCACCTAGAAACGCGGCGATAGAAAGCGAATATTGACCAAAAATCTGGAACGCACCAAAAATAATAACGAGTGTAGCCCCAACAGAAGCACCAGAAGATACCCCTAAAATAAATGGATCTGCTAAAGAATTTCGAACTAACGCTTGAATAGCTACACCAACTACTGCTAAACCAGCTCCAACAATGGCTCCTAATATCACTCTTGGAAACCGAATTTCCCAAATGATTTGCTCTTGGGCTTTTGACCAATCCGATGCAATAAAATGGTCCAAAAAAGAAACTTTAGAAAATGCTATTTTCCAAACGGTCAACGGAGAGATTGAAACTGGTCCAAGCATGATAGAACTGGTCATTGTGACAACTAGGATGAATAGAAGAGCAACAAAAAGTACTCTATAAGCTATCTTTCTCTTTTTTGTTACTTTTTGCTTTATTGACCGATTATCAACCCCGTCTTTTAATGCGCTCTCCATATAAACAACACCTTACATTTATTTAATTTGATAACTTACTCTTTCTTAATGCGCTTAAAACATAAAAATGCACCTCTATCCATGGCATGGATAGAGGTGCAAAAAGGCATACTTAAATTAAAGTAGCATCTATTCTACACTCCTCTACCTATGACCCGTAGGTATTGAAGCAACTTAAAACAAAGGCAGGTCTCCTGACTTAGGATCGTCATTTCATTGTGTCTTCCCGATTTAACTCAGTGACTTTATACAATGAAACTACCCATTACAGTGGCGGGACCGCGACGGATTTACACCGTACTTCCCTTTTAAGCATAACCAGCGGTTATACACCTTTGTTTTGATTCATTTTTTTAAAATAAGAATTTTATTATGAGTTGATTATTTACAACTCACCTAAACTAAGTTGAAAATAGTTAGTTTTATTTGATAAGTTAGAAATCACAACCCATATTTATACATATTTATTATTAAACTACTTTTAAGTATAATTAGCAAGGAAAATTTTTAAATAAAATGATATTCTTCACTTTAGTTACTATATGTATTACACTAATAAACGTAACCATTACGAATTATAACACAAATTCATTTTGAAAAAATTTAGTACCCTACATATATTTTTATTCATAGTAGTTATTTATTATATTGAAATAACAAATAAGCCGCAGTTTTTAACATAAGTGACGTTTTTTGATTACTCAAAACCAATGGAGGATAAAAGATGAAGAAAAAGCTGATACATGATGTCGATTATGAGGAAGTCTGGCGAGAAGGAATAAAGGATTGGAATGGTAACATGCCAAAAAGGATGACAGATGATCAATGTGAAGAATCTTTTTGGCGTAATTTCTTAAATGAAAAATCAACCACACAACCAATTGATTCATATTCCTTACCATTTTACCGAGAATTATCTACTTATTTCACTTCTGAAGATAACGTACTTGAAATCGGACCTGGTGCGGGGAACTATACGTTTTCTATTGCTGAAAAAGTTCGGTCTTTAACAGTGGTTGATCCTTCTAAGTCTGTTCTGCACTATTTAAATGAACGTATAAACCACAAAGCAATAACTTTTCAACCGATTCATAGTAAATGGGAGACATACCAATCCAATCAGCTTTTCTCAGTCGTTCTGGGTGTGAACTGTTTTTACCGAATGTTTGAAATCAAGCAAGCATTGGCAAATATGAATAATCACGCCACAAAGCACTGTATAATTGGTATGACAACAGGTCCACTTCAGCCACACTACCTAGACCTCGAAAGAACGCAAAGGTGTGTTCTTAAATACCCACGAAGAGATTATGTTCACCTATTAAATGTATTATATGAAATGGGAATCTACGCTGATTGTAAGATGGTCCCTCTTAAACGTAAATATACTTATTCTTCTTTAGAAGAAGCGGTTCAAAGTTGCAGAAAAAAAGTGCTATCTCCTCAATTAAGTGAAGAAACACTTAGGGAAAGTTTACTCCCTTATCTGCAAAAAGAAAACGGAAAGTGGACATATAAGCATGCCTTTTATGGAGCACTGATCAGCTGGAAACCTACTATTCTGTAGGCCCACTTTTCTGAACAGGAAGTCTTACTTGAATTATTAGGAAATGGTTAAATTCACCCTTCATGCTTCCTTGATAGAAATTTGGTTTCTTCCGTTTTCTTTCGCTTTGTAAAGGTGTTCGTCTGCTTCCATTATCAGTTGCTTTGGTTGATGAGTTGGATTTGGTTGAGTCATTGCCGCTCCAATACTTACCGTTACAACATCTGAAACCATCGATGTTTTGTGCGGAATCTTTAAGTTGCTAATGGCATGTAAGCATTGCTCTGAAATCTGCTTAACCTGGCGATGGTTAGCATTTGAAAGTATAGCGACAAACTCTTCGCCTCCCATTCTCGCTACATAGCCGTTAAATGGACTGACTACTTGTTTTAAAGCATCGGCAACTTCCATTAAGCAACGGTCCCCCGCTTCGTGTCCGTATGTGTCGTTATACTCCTTAAAATGATCAATATCAATATAGAGAGCGGATATTCTAAATTTTTTCTTGGCCGCGAGTGTCCATTCCTCTTGCATATGTTCCTCTAAATATCGTCTGTTTGGTATCTTTGTTAACTGATCGTTATAGGATAATAATTTTAATTTGTCGTTTAATTTATTTAGGTGGTCTCTTGATTTCTCAAGTGAGTCTGTTCTTGCACTGACTTTTTCCTCTAACGTTTGATTTAGTTCAGCAAGATCCGCTGTCGCCTTCTCCATATTAGTAAAAGCTTTACCTGAGTGCAATGCAATGATATACGATTGCGACAAAATAAATATTACGAATCCAAAGGCAGACAACGGAATCGACTCGATAAATTTATTTGCTAGTAAAATGTCATTAATTGCTGTAAAACCAACAAATGTGGCAGAAACTGTGATTATAAAAGAGCCCTCTTGTTTATCTTTTAATGCTTTCATTAAAGAGATCAACATATGAAAAATAAAAAAGAGAACTATTATTTGGTATGGATTTACTGTGAAACTAGCAATTCCTACCGGTGTAAAAAGCACAAAAAGTGAAAATAAACTTGAAATGGCCGTAAAGATCAATCCATATATTGTTTTCAAATGTTTTGGATATAAACCGCATAGAACCCAGAAAAAAATTGATGGCGCTAAATAAAATGTAATATACTCAATCTTCACCATTACTTCCCATGGAATTTCTGGGAATATTTCTAAGATGAAATACTGTTCTGTAACTAGAATACGTAACCCCATTAGAAAACAAACAACACTAAAATACATTGCAGAGCGGTTCTGTTTTCGATATCTATATACTACTAAGTGGTAGAATCCAGAAAGAATGAGACAACCAAACAAGATCATTTGCAGTCCTAGTCCTAACCTTGATTCTTCTTTAAGGTTTCCCACTGTTCCAAACAAGATATCGCTATCAATTCCGCCGTATCGGTAATCGTAATTAGAAACGTGAATAATCACTTCTAAACTATCATTTGCTGCTGGGAAAAATACCGTTTTCGGATTGGAAAATGGTGCTGTTGTTTCCTCACTCGTTCCTGGAGTACCATTAGAATCTAGTAGCTCTCCATCAATATAAAGATTGTAGGCAGTTGTAATAGAATTGATTTTCAACCCGTAATATTCGTTTTCGGTAATGTTGTCAATCACCATACGATATGTTGCATATCCATTTGGGGAGTACCCTTGTTCGTCATTCCACTTACTTGGTAAATAAATATATTCTTTTTCGTGTTCTGGTGTTAGGATGTGTCTTCCCCAATAAAACTCCCAGTCACCAGTTAATTTAAGCAAATCTTCAGATTCCGAGTAATCCCAATCTGATAGATTTAATTTACCTTGCTCGACAAGGTATTCTTGCTCACTATGGTCCTCACTTAAGAAGAACAATATTCCACTAAATGCTATAACTAAGAATATAATAAAATAAATAGACCCATATTTTAATTTACTCATTACCAATTACCTCGATATGTAAATAATTTAAGTTATTCATTTAAATCATTCCTCCACTAAGCAAGAATAACTGCTATAGGTCTATTATCTAACACTTCAAAAGCATCTACAAGTTATTTCTATAATTATCGTAGTAAGACTTTATTACCAGGATACTATCATTTCTATCGGTATTCTGATGTTTTCTAATCACGCTAGAATCGTCGTTTTTCTTTAAAGCACCTTTTTCATCGCAACAACATTTATTGTTATCCCATTTGGCTTATGAATAGCATATTCATCATAGATAGTGAATCCTATCGACTGGTACAGTTGAATATTTTTTGGAACATCCATGCGAACTTTGCATAATAATGCTGGGTGATTCCTTTGTATGGCATGATTCTCTAATGATTTTAATAGCTGTTTAGCAATCCCTTGTCCTTGTTTTTCTGGGGTGATTGATAGTCTGAAGAAATAGACCCCTTCGTTTGTTACTCGAAATCGAACCATACCTACGGGTTCATCATCCATATAGCTGATTAATGCATGTTCTCCATCTATTAAGGCTTCTGTTATTGATTCGACGGTTTCATTTAATGCGCTTGTTGGTGGGACCTTGTTTTTATATTCATTAAATGCCTGAACCATTAATTGATGAATGATTGGAGCATCTGATACTTCTGCAAATATTATTTTCATCGGAGTAATAGCCCTTTCTTCTCGAATTCTAATTAGGTTGAATGAAGAAATCTCGATTCAATTTTTTATTGATGGGTGGGTGTGACTATTGTTTAACCTAGTATTGATTGGATTTTTCGTATCAGGTATTCGTTTCATATTCAGAGAGCACCCTTACCTTTTATTTGCATAAACATGTTTGGCTTATCTAATGCTTCAAAGCCAAATTTTCCGTATAAAGAATGACCGTCCTCTGTGCATAACATGATTCTGCGAATTTTTAATTCGTCATAATTAATGATCGTTTGAATTAACCATTGTCCTAACCCTTGTTGTCTAAATTTTTGCAAGATGAAAACGTCTGATAGATAAGCGAAAGTGACTAAATCAGAAATCACTCTTGCAAACCCTATTTGCTCCTGCTTCTTTGTATTCGGATTGTTGTAGTACAATCCAAAACAAAGTGCTGAGTTTTTAATTGATTTAGCAACTTCTTCTTTTGAGAGCTCTTTTGACCAATAAGACTCTTTGCTCAAAAAATTATAAATAATGTCTAAGTCTAAGTCTTTTTTATCTAGAGTAATGACATATTCTTTATGTTTCCATACTTTATTTGTCAAAAACTATCCCTCCTGATTTTTTACCGATTTAGCAACATGAATTAAAATGGATTTTCGCCTTTTATAAAAGGGATTACAATAATATAGATGGAGCCGACAAATATAATCCAACAAAGTTTGCTAGTAAGAAACTGTTTGTAATAATCGCTATCTTTGATTATAACCGTCCCCATGACAACAGTATAAATTACTAACAGAAAGTACGATATACCAAACCAATTTACCCATACGTTACCAGTGAATTCAATACCAAACCTTCCATAAATATTACCCGCTATATGTAATGTTATGACTAATCCAATCGCCCAAAAAGCAAGTATTTCAAACGTCCTCGCAATATCCTTAATAAACACTTTCATATGAGAAACTCCTCTTATTCGTTGAATATTGAAAATCAAAGTAATGAGCTTCTTTATTTCAATATAATTGTGGGTATCTGTGATAACTCATCGATAATGTAATCTGCTTCGACATCTTCCCATTGATCGTCTTTCTTCCAAATACTTTTCATACCTATTTGTTGAGCTGCTTTCACATCATTTACTGGATGGTCGCCAACAAATATACTTTCAGAAGGTAAGACGTTGAGATTTTCTAAAGCTTTTTTGAATATTAAAGAATTCGGCTTTTTCATGTTTTCCCATTCAGATATAAGGATGGTTTGGAAATAATGTTCTATTCCTAAAACGATTATATTATCCATTTGAAACTGACCTTTTCCATTTGTAATCATCCCAAGCATGAAATGATTCTTCTTCAAATTTTCTAACATGTTTGTAAGACCTTCGAAAGGAACGCAGCTATGTTTAAATTCAATTATATAATCATTGAGAAGGTCCTCCATAGTAATACCAGTAATTCTAAATTCGTTTATTAGCTGGTGGTACACTTTATCCTTCCAAACATACCCTCGACTATCAAGTTCTATGAACCTTGATATATAGGTTTCTTTTGGAATATGACTTAGCCATTTATGTAACCGTTCGTATTGCTTGTTGATAAACACCTTTACTGATGCATCACGGTCTAGTAAAGTTCCATCAAAGTCAAATAGGACTGCCTTAATCATTTTCATCCACTTCCCCCATAAAAACTCTTCATCTACTATTTACAATCCAAAAATATGCTTTTCTATTGCGTAGTGGACGCCGTCTTCATCATTCGATAGCGTAACTTCATTGGTTATTTGCTTCACTTCATCTGGTGCATTTCCCATCGCCATACCTAATCCTGCGAATTCAATCATATCTACATCATTAAAAAATCTCCAATAGCAATCATTTCAGATGAATCTATTTCAAAAAGATCGAGTTCTTTCTTTAAACCATTTGTTTTACTAGATTCAGAGTGAACAAATTCTTTAAAGAATTCCACATCGACTTTTTTCTTTATGTTTATTGGTAAATCTATCTCTTGCCATCCTCCTTTTCACCCTTTGTCATCAATTGTAAACTTCATGACTTGGTCTTTCAGTGCCAATACGTCGTCGTGAAATGTGTGAGTTATTTCATATTTTTTATGATTTTCAAGTTGTTTTTTATCCATTAACTTGACAATGTAATCAAATGCTCAGCATACAGAGAAAGGTTCAAGTTTACTTATTGGATATGAAAATTCATGGATAATCTCCTTTGTATCTGTTTTAATCGTCATTGCACCATCATTCGAAACGAGAACACCTTCAAATCTAACTCATCAGTAATCCATTTCCTTTGCATGACATATCTTCCAGTAGCTATAACAATTATTACCCCTGTCTCTTCAGCCTTTTTAACTGCTTCTATATGCCTTGGTGGGATCTTTCCTTGACTATTTAACAAGTCCCATCTAAATCTAAAGCTAATAGCTTATATTTCAAACCATCACATCCTATTACAAATTGGAAATCTATGTATTTGAGTCAATTTTAACATATACAACCAATTATTATTAGAATTGTCGAAAAATTGTTGAAATGGAAGCATGAGAACCGTCCCTGCGCTTCCTGATATTTATCTTGGTTGGGTGGCAATATAAGAGTATATGTAAAACTAAGTTTAGAAAGGAGGTCCTTGCTTATGACTAAGACGCTTTTGATTTTCATTCTATATTTCATTAGTATGTATATGTTGTTGACATTTATTGATTTGAAATTTAATATTCATCTGAACAAAAGCTTAAACAATACCCTTAAACCTTTTGAAACCACTGATCCAGGTGAATTATTTATACTCACTTCCTTATTGGTGTTTTCTATGCTCTTCCCAATAAAATACTATTTCAGTAAAATCTTTAAAAAGCTCAAAAACAACAAGTAACATCTAAATAAAAATAGGCTATAGGGTTTTGAAGTATTTTTTTCTAATAATTGTAATAACCAATAATACTAGCGGGATATAAATTTGAAAAGGTAAATGTAAATAATCTGGTACAACCGCAAATCCTTTATCTAGGTGTTCAGCCAAACTCTCAGAAATAGACATGGAGCCACCCAAAACAATCATGCTTATTGGAAAAAGTAATGTTTGGTATCTTTTTACTTTAAACAAAATACTAGCACCTACAACCCCTGCATACGTAAAGATAGAAATCTTAAAAAATAACCCTACGATCAATGATATCACTGCTAAGGCATCTAACCTTTCCAAGAAATCGCCAATTTGAATTTTACTTATCGAACTAAGGAGTGGAAAACTAGAGCGCTCGACGATATCTACACCTAAAACAGCAATATTCATCATTTGTGAAAAGGCAATTAATAAACCACTAATAACTAATCCAAAGATAGCTACCTTTAAAGCTGACTTTTTATTATTTAGTAATGGAAATAACATCGTGAAAACGATAATCTCTCCAAATGGAAAAGTTAAGATTTGAGGGAAGCTTGCATCTAAAATAGGTTTCCAACCTTCTCCTAGAAATGGTAAAATATTTTCTATATCAATAACTCCAGAAACAAGATAAAGGAAGTTCACAACCAAACCTATGAGTAAGAATATAAGAAAATAAAACTCACCAGTTCTCGCCAATACTTCTATTCCATGGTAAACAACATAAATAATTGTCAAAGTCATGAGTAATCCAACTATAAAAGCAGGAGTTTCAGGCAGGATTGCTGTTACTATAAGATCCTCAAAATCCCTTAAAACTCTTACAGCTATGTAAAGAAAGTATACGGTGTATAGAAAACCTACGACCCACCCTAAATGTTTTCCTAATATCTTTTTAATATATTCAATTAAGGTTAAATCAGGAAATTGTTTGAATAAATAATAATACACAAAAAACAAAAGTATACTACCAACCATACCAAGTAGAATAGCAATCCAAGCGTCTTGCTTCGCTTCTACCCCAATAGAAAAAACAATGGCGCTACCTAATTCAAACAGGATGATTAATGAAAATATTTGAAAAGGAGTTAATTTTACTTTCCCCACATTGACAGCTCCTAATAGTAAAATATTGTTTCCTTTATTCATTATCCTCTTGAAATGAATTCATACGCATGCCGTTTCTACGAATATTTGCATCTACTTGGACATCTACTTCCAAGTTCGTAAACATTTCAGACCATTTTTCTTCGTATTCCTTCCATAATTGAGGATGTTGCCGTTGAATGGCATTACCGAAACCAAAAATATCTACCTCTTTCTCTTTAGCAATATTTATTGCCCCCTCGATTTCTTTTTTGATGTTCTCTTCAAGCAAGTCTTCAACTTCAACCATCGTCTTAAGCGTTGTCATATCTTTAGAGCAATTTACTTCAGCTATATTACCTTCTTGCTGAACAGTTATATGGATTTGTGGCTCTCCATTTTCAATCTTTGATTTAACTTTCGCATTCGCTCTAATCGTTTCTATCGCAATCGCGTTTTCTTTCTCATTACAAGCAACATTATTAACAGTACTTTTTATCTTCCCTACCACCCAGGCAACTCCTTTTTCTTCTTCTTCTGCTATCCATCCTATTAGTTTTTGATCTTTAAACACAGCAGATCCATCTATTTCCAAGCTGCCTTTAAGTTTCGCTCGTTTGATCCCGTCAATCTCCGTTCCACTAGCTTCATCGCCCTTAATTACAATGCCGCTTACAACTAAATCTTTTCCTTTACTCACTAAGTCACTTATAACATCATCTATGTCTACTGCGAGTGTCTCACCCAACACTCGTTCTATATTTTCGATTTGTCCCACTATTAATTGGGAAGGAACCTTTTCTAGTGGCGCTTGAACCATCAATATATTTTCAGCGCTTTCTCCTCTAGATACGACTACTGTAGCATTAGTTCGAGGTTCATGATCCCGTTCAAAAAAATCAATAACTTGATCTAGTCCATCCTCTCTTGCTAATTTTTCATTTATGACAAGTAAGTTCATATGTGGAAAAAACGCTTCTCTAGGTAATTTCAGGGACACTTTTCTATGTGCTTCAAATACGGTATCTCCTGTCGATGTATATAAGATTATTGGCGAAGCATCCCCTGAAACGGTTAGCCCACCTGCTACTTGATCAGGATTGATAACTTGAAATGATACACTAATTTCCCCCTCTTCTGACTTATCAATTCCGATCGCTGATACAATTGCCATGTCTTTTAATTCTCTAGCGTTCCAACAGCCAGATAAAATTAATAGAACTGCTAAGAAAATGAAAAAACACAAGCGTTTATCCATTTTCTGGCCCCTCCTCTACAGTTGATGAAGATGCCTTTAATCCTCGTTCTGTTTTAAGCGGGTTATTTCCTTTTGGTTTTAGATTATTGCTGTTTCTAGTCCACAATGGGAATCGGAATAATCCATCTTTCTGATCCTCTGGAATAAGTGGAGCAAACGGTGCTAGATAGGGCGTTCCAAACGATCTTAAACTGGCTAAATGAGCTACAAGTATGATTAAACCTAATGTAATACCATATAGTCCCATCGTAGCAGCCAAAATCATCATACCAAATCTTAATATTCTCGCAGCAACTGCCATATTATAAGCCGGTGTTGTAAAACTTGCTATAGCGGTACCAGCAACAACAATGATCATCGCTGCAGATACAATCCCTGCTTCAACTGCAGCTTGTCCAATAACCAATGCTCCAACAATTGACACAGCTTGACCGATTGAACGAGGCATTCGAATCCCTGCTTCTCTTAATATTTCAAAGGTCACTTCCATAATAAAAGCTTCAATAACTGCGGGAAATGGAATCCCTGACCTTTGAGCTGCTAATGTAATCACTAATGTTGTTGGAATGAGATCTTGATGAAACGTAAGTAATGCAATAAATAGCGATGGACCAAGTAGAGCTAATGTGAAAGCGATATACCTTAATATTCGAATTAATGTAGAAATGTCAAATCGCTGATAATAATCTTCTGCTGCTTTAAAAAACTGCGAAAATGTGATTGGTACAACGAGAACAAACGGCGTTCCATCAACTATTATGCCTATTCTTCCTTCCGCAATAGAGTTGGTCACGGTATCAGGCCGTTCAGAGGTGAAAACAGTAGGAAAAACCGTGAAAGAACTATCTTGAATTAATTCTTCCACACTAGACGAACTTAATATTTCATCCACATCAATTTTATTTAACCTTTTTCTCACTTCTTTAACTAATTTTATATTTACAATTCCATCCATATATACAATAGCAACATCAGTTTGACTAACTTTGCCTAATTGAAATACTTCAAATTGCATCTTAGGACTTTTAATACGTCTTCTAATTAAAGCCATATTAGTATAAACTGATTCAATAAACGAATCTTTTGGACCGCGAACGGTTATTTCAGCAGTTGGTTCTTCAACAGAGCGCCATTCTCCACCCATCGTGGCACCCACAAAAGCTTTATTTGCCCCCTCTACAAATAAAATTGACTTTCCCGATAGTATCGCATGGATAATTTTATCCCAATCTGTTTCTAATTCAACTTCTGTCACAGTTAAAATTTGTTTTTGAATGATTTCCACTAAAGATTCCATTGGTAATTCATTTAAATCTTCTTCTATATTCAAGTTATTATTAAGTAACGTTTGTAACATAAATTCACTTACTAGCTTTTCATCTACAAGACCATTGACATAATAAAGTACACCTTTTATAAATGGGGAACGGTTGAGTGTAAATTCACGTTCAAGAAGGTCACTTGTTTCTCCCATTATCTCTTTCATTTTCGCCATGTTATCTTCTAAGTTTCTACTGAAATCATTTTCATTTTCTTCACCACCTAGATTATTATCGAATCGTGAATTTTCCAGTTGTCTATTTTTTTTCAGAAGAGAAGATAACGGTTTTGCTTTTTTAAATTCTTTCTTCAAAGTTTTCACCTACATCATTATCATATTACTTAGACATATTTTCTTCTAAATCTTCCGTTATTATGCAGAATAAAAAAAAGAAGCGCAGGGACGGTTCTCCTGCTTCCAAACACAAAAAAAGCCACTATAAACCAAGACATCTTAGTCAAGGTTCCGTGGCTTTTTCTATGATTCGTGACACTTGTAACTATAATAGTGAATTTAATATTTAAATAATAGAGTATATCGATAATTATTGATCACTACTATCTTCATTGGTCATTTCATCTTCAATCTCGGCTACTAATTCTTCTACACTAGTTTGATATTCGCTATAATGGGTTGTTAAAGTTGTAATTATCTCAGTGGTCTCTTCATAAGCTTGTAAATTTTCCGACAACTCGAAAAACGTCCAAAAGTTTATTAACCCCTCTTCGTTAATGTTTCCAGCCCAAGGATCTACGCCAGGACCCGCTTCAAGAATATCCAAGCTAGAAATAAGAATTCCATTATAATCGACTGATAACTGATTTGGCATCGTTGCAAATTCATTCCCTAAAGCTCCCTCGAAATATTGATCCTCATATTCATCTTCCGAGTCTTCCATTTGCTCAGAAAGGTCCAACTCATCCATAAATGAGAGCATCATTTCTTCAAGTGAGACCGGCAAAGTATAAGGTTCTGGCATTAGTATGTTTACAGAATTGGACTCTAATAGAGCATCAATTTGATCAGCTCTATAATATTGGTGACTCGTGTCATTCACGTCTACTTCAAAATCAGACTCTTCAAGAACAAAATCTTGCGCCGATGGTTCCAACTCATCAATTCCGAGACCAGCATCCCCCCCTTCATTAACATCTTGTGGTAACAACTGACTTAGATCATCTTCACCAGATTGTCCACCTTCAAGAATTTGCGAAACCCATCCGACTGGATCTTCCAAAGGACTCTCTTGGCTGGAAGTTGTCGTATCCCTTCCGGTGTCTAATAAACTAGCTTGTCCGCCAGTATCAGGTTGACTGTTAAAGTTATAATGATTTGCACCATTCGTCCGATTTGTACTATTTGTTCTAAAGCTATTATCATTCAAATTATAATCACTATCATGATTCTGTGGTTGATTTAGTTCAAACTCAAAATCAAACTCATCGTCCGCAAAAAAATCGCTGTCGGCCTGTGCAACCAAACTTCCGCTAAAGGGACCCACAACCAAAAAAACAAAAATCCAAATATATTTACGCACTAGTATTCCTCCTTTTCCTCGGAAGCGCAGGGACGGTTCTCTTGCTTCCATCTCTCTGAAGACTTCTATCATGTTGCTTGTTTACTCGCAAATGATATAATTACGAATTTACTTCTTCTCTATATTTAATTAAGCAACTTCTACAAATACAATGCTTCCCTTTACTCTCTGGAGGAACTAACTTAAAAATTCCCTTTGGAAATGCATCTTCTTCATTACACCAACAGGCACCATATTCTACCTTTCTTGCCATACAATTGTTTTGCTCTCCACATATAGGACAATAAATATTAGACAAAGAAAATACCTCCTACTCGTTCAAAAAATAACTTTACTAAAGGAAACAGCATTGGAAATTCTTCATCACCATACTTCCAAAGCAGAGTAATAAACGTTTAAATCGTCCATTTTATGAGTAAACCTGCGTGCGATAGTCCACCTCCGAAGCCATATAATAACATGTTATCTCCATGACGAAGTTTCTTTTCAGTAACTGCATTAGCTAATGACAAAGGGATCGTTGCTGCAGATGTGTTACCATAGTTCACCAAACTATATAATGTACGTTCTAATGGGAATTCACTTCTTTTACAAATAGACTCAATCATCCTTAAATTCGCACTATGAGGGACAAACCAGTCCACTTCATTTAAAGGAGTCGATGCATTTTCCAATACTTTTTTCATTCCTTTAGGAACAGTTGTAACAGCCCATTTGTATACTTCACGTCCATTTTGTACAATTTTATTACTACTAATTAACTCTTGCTCAAACATACGTGACGAAATGTCCGAACAATATAGGTTTTTCCCTCGATCTCCGTCTGATCCCAAATGCGAAGACAGAAAACTTGGTAGTTCTTCATCATATTCAATAAGAACTGCTCCTCCACCATCTCCGAATAAAATACAGGTCGTTCTATCTTGATAATCTGAAATTTTAGATAAAGTTTCTGCTCCAATTACTAAAACTTTCTTATTTAATCCAGACGTAACTAATCCATTCGCCATATGCAGCCCATAGGTAAAACCCGCACAGGCAGCGTTTAAATCAATCGCACCTGTATTTTTTATGCCCAGCTTCGCTTGCACTAAGGAAGCAACGCTTGGAGTTTTGAAATCAGGAGTCATGGTACAAACAATTACCATATCTACATCATCCACAGATTTATTATATTTTTCCATTAAGTTTTTAACTGCTTTATAACTGATATCGCTGGTAAACTCTTCTTCATGGGCGATCCTTCGTTCTTTAATACCAGTACGTTGAACAATCCATTCATCATTTGTTTCAACTATTTTTTCTAGATCATCATTTGTTAATTTTTTTTCTGGTACGTATGAACCTATCGCGGTAATCCGAGCTTTGGAAATAATCATAAACACCCACCTTGTTTTAGCTTATTTTGCTTCTTATAATAATTTTATCACTTATTGCTATGACAAGGTACTAATTTATTGACTTAAAAATATTTATTCACTGCGATTGGAGCAATACCTCAAAATTAGTTTGGCAGTCGCAGTCGCCTCTGCCTATCATCGTGTTCATTGTGTCATTAATTTTCGGAGTCGCTTTGGAAGTACATGTTTAGTTTAACATTGTTGTCTATGTTTTAATCTCTTAATTAAGTTTGAACATAAGTGTCCTTAAATAAAACATATTTTTACTAGTCAAAGCTAACGAAACAATCATTAATAGAATTTAGTGATGGATTACAAAATTCTATTGACTAATAAATTCTCCTATATTTTTGTTCGAGTCCATGAAACTTAAGACTAGCACACATATGCCTAACAAGGACATGAATAACCCCATGAGGATATTTCCAATAATTAAGAAATTCTCTTCCCCCCACTATATATATTTGGGCAAAATAAATTCCTTCTACACACATTCGTGTAGACAAAAGATAGGTGAAGCAATATGCGATAAATTGAAAGAATCGTTCCAATGGTTCAATTTCCATCAAAACAATTCCACCTGCTCTTGCTTGTTTCTTTCGTTTATCCTGATAACTAGTCCATAAGGGAACGGTCAACATATTTCCTAAAATAGATAATAAAAAGACATAAAAAAAACCGTAAGCGCAATAAAGCACATACGGCCCACGTTTAGATAATGATACTTCCGAATTAATATTAATATTTTTTCTATGATCTGTGCTCACCTCATTAAACAATCATACCGTTAGTACTTTGTCAAAACATTCTGAGGGTACGATGAAAGTTTGATTTCACCTGATATTACTTTATCAATATGCCACCACCACTGCTCTTTCGGTTCTTTTGATTTGGAAAAATCATATATTCCGCTTAGAAATTCATGTATACACTCTATTTTTTGAAGCGTTTTCAAATCGACGGTCGCTAAAAGTCGCTTTTCTTCTCTTGTTAGTTTTTGATATTCTTTATGTAGTTTACTTCTCACATGTAGTGTATTTAAAGTCTCATATGGACCAATTTCTTTATAGTCAACTATGTTATCTGCGTGTCTATTAATTAACTTTTTATAATTCAATTTAGCAACCCCCATTCTAGTTGTAAATACACTAATCTATCTATAATATACCCCAGAAAATTATGAATAAAACTTTAATTAAGGTTCGTTCAGGTTCACTAACACCTCTTATGAACCTGTGAATTTTCTCATAAATAATTGCAGCAATGAAAGTCTGTGACTTCTTCTATTAAACCTAGCAGTAAGTAGTAATAATATGGTATTATTTAGTATAATAATGGGCTGTTCAATGGTTAAGAAAGGAGATGTCATGAAAAAATTTATGGATTGCTACTCTATCCTTGGCGTCCCCTTCGAAGCGTCTCAAGGTGAAATAAAAATGGCTTACCGCAAGCAATCTAAAAAAGTTCATCCCGATAACGGCGGGAGTGCAAGTCAATTCATTAGGTTGCGTCGGGCATATGACATTCTGTCAAATGAAAATTCTAGATCAAAGTATAATATTGCTTATCAACAATTTCACCAGTCTCAAAAAGGAAGACAAGCCAAGAAACCATCAGGCGATGAAAAAAAACAAAAGGAAAAGTCGCAAGCCCGAAAAAAGTCCTCAGATGAAAACAACACAAAAAAACATTCAAAAAGAATAGATTGGAAACGAGTTGGTTTCTTTTCTATCGCTTTAAATGTTGTTTACACTATCATAGTAGCTGTCATTGTTTATCAATTAATCGATAAACAAGCTTCGTTTGTAAGATCCCAACAAGATATAGAGATTTTAGAGTCTGATATCGTTGAAATTAATAATGAAAAATTAATCTATGAGGAAGAACTTTTTGAAGCTAATACATATATTAAGAATCTAGAAATAGAGAATGAAGACTTAGTTGCAGCCATTTCTCTACAAACTGACAATGATTCTGATGACGATGAAAGGTCAGAAAACTCTAGTAGAGATGACATTACTAAAGAGTATTTTACAATTGGCTCTTCAAAAGAAGAGGTAAAGGATATTATGGGAAAGCCTTCCCGAGAAACGGATTTCCGTTTACGATATGAATTTTCAACAATTTTCATTAATTCTGATGGGGTTGTATCGGGGTGGCACGACATATCAGACGTTTTAAAAGTGGAATAGGTAAGATATTTTAATAACTTCAATTATCTCTTCGCCTTTTATTTATTACTCATGTTAAAAATTTCTAGCCAATACACCGCAAATGCGGTGTACTTTTTATGATTTTTTACCTTTATCATATAATTCAATATATACATTCCAATAATAAGTTAATTGGGAACTGTATTTGATAAGATAGTTTTGAGCCACTTTTAGCTGTTTCGATCACATGAAAAATGAGCCACACAATTCCCAATTTCAATAACCTCTCTTATGATAGATAGTGACTAAACTACTATATACTGAGAGGAAGAAAAGGATGATTGATATGGCTCAACATTATAATATCAAATTTTTAAAAGAGGTTGAAGGTTTATCAGAAAGAAGGATCGCAAAAAAGCTTGGTATTTCAAGGAATACTGTAAGTAAATATCTTAATCAATCAGAACTCCCCACGGCGATTAATAGACAAAGAATCTATGGATCCAAACAATATTCAGGTGAAACGAAACGAGTATTGCCAATCATCGATCAGTGGCTAGAAGATGATTTGAAGCATTGGGTGAAACAAAAACATACGGCAGCTAGAATCTATAAGAGACTCGTTGATGAGTATGCATTTAAAGGCTCGGCATCTAATATTCGAAAAGTGGTTGCTAAGCGAAGAAAGAAACTTCAAAAAGTATTTATTCCTTTGGAATTTCAACTGGGACATCAATTTCAATTTGACTGGGGTGAAGCTGATATTATTCTTCAAGGCCGAACCCTACGGGTTTATCTCTTCTGTATTCAGTTATCCGCTAGTCGCATGCGATTTGTTAGGGCCTATCTTCACGAGAAACAAGAAGCCTTTCTCGATGGTTTTGTTCATGCCTTTGAATTCTTTGGAGGAGTACCAACAGAAGGACTCTATGACAATCTGAAAACGGCAGTACAAAAAACTTTAAAAGGAAGAGATCGCATAGAGCAAGAGACATTTCTCGCTCTACAAGCCCATTATTTATTTAAATCAGAGTTTTGTAATGTTCGTTCTGGAAATGAAAAAGGACGAGTCGAAGGGACGGTTGGTTATATTCGAAGAAATGCCTTCGTTCCACTTCCGGCAGTTCAATCAATGGAAGAGTTAAATGATTCCTTGAAAGAATGGTGTTTAAAGGAATCAGAAAGGACCATGGTTCCAAATTCCAAAGAGACTGTGGCTCAAATGTGGGAGAAAGAAAAAGGTTATCTACACGCCCTTCCTGATCAGGTTTTTGAAGCGTGTAAGTTGGTATCATGTCAGGTGAATAAAACGTCTTTAGTTACCATTGAGACCAATCAATACTCTGTTCCATGTCAATTTGTCGGGAAAGCTGTTTGGGCAAAAATTTTTGTCGATCAGGTGATCATAGTGGCTCAAAATCAAGTGATCGCAGAACATTCTCGATCTTATGAACGACATCAAATGTTTACGAATCTTGATCATTATCTTGATGCTCTACTAAAGAAGCCACGGGCAATCAGAGATGCACACGCCTTTCAATCTTCTGAGATTCCAGACGTATTCAAACGGTATCATCGTAAGATGAGAGAACAAGAAGGAGCAATTGGAGATCAAAAGTTCATCCGTCTTCTCCTCTTACATCGTGAGATTGGCTTACCCATGTTAACTCAAGCTTTAATCGAAGCTGAGAAGACTCACGTATTTCGCTATGAGGTGGTTCACGATATCATTCAACAACTTACAAATGAGGGTGTGACCATTCATGACCTTTCAAGAGAAAAAACGCCTACGAGTTTACTAGACTATAAAGTTCAAAAATCGAACGTAGAACAATACGGTTTACTGACAGGAGGGAAGAAATGATGGCCACAACAACGTTACTCCTGGAGCATATGACGAAACAATTAAGAACGCCTACGATCGCTCAAAACTACGAATCTCTCGCAAGAGAGGCTGAAGAGCGGAACCTTAGTTATGAAGAGTACTTGTTAGCTTTATTAGATTTGGAAGTGAAAACACGAGAAGAAAATTTAAAACAACGTCGACTTAAACAAGCTACTTTTCCCGTTCATAAAACGTTAGATGCCTATGATTTTAGTTTAATGCCCAGCTTAAACCGAAACCGATTTTTAACGTTAGGACAAGGGGATTTCGTAGAAAAAAAGGAGAATATTATTTTCCTTGGTAACAGCGGGACAGGGAAATCTCATTTAGCAACAGGAATAGGTATTGAAATGATCCAAAATGGATACAAAGTCAAGTTTATAACAGCATCAGAATTGGTAGAAGAACTATTGATGGCAAAGGAAGAACATAAACTAAATGCTCTCGAAAAGAAGTGGCTCAAATTAGATGTGATCATTATAGATGAACTCGGATATGTGCCCTTTTCAAAGGTTGGATCAGAGCTATTATTTCAATTTTTCTCCAGTCGATATGAACGTGGGAGTGTCATCATTACAACCAACTTAGAGTTCAGTGAATGGACGAGTTTATTTGGCGATGACAAGATGACCGCAGCTCTTTTAGATCGACTCACTCATCGATCACATATCCATTTACTAAATGGCGAATCATATCGTTTTAGACAAAGTATGAAACAGAATGAAGGAGGCTAAAGAACATGCGGAAGTTGGGAGAGGGTTGCCCCTCCCCGGGGCAACCCTCTCCCAACTTCCAATCCTACCCATTAATGGGTGGTCAAAGATGATAAGTGGCTCACTTTTAAAGTGATCGCTGTGGCTCAATATTATGTTGACAAAAACAGGAACTTTTAGATTACCAAACAATTAGCTGGATATATGCTTCTAAAAGTAGTATTTATCTAATCCCGGTAATAAATCGTGTTCGAGTTGATGTGCATTGATTAATCGGAAAATAAAGGAGGAGCGAAATGTTTTATGTGCTCTAGCGATATTATTTTTATAACATATAATAGGTTACATCGTTTTACTTAGGAGGCTCTCCTTTTCAATTTATCTTCATGGCATTAATGACGACGAAAATCCCATGGTTAATTGAAGTTTAAATTTTACGTAAATAATGTTCCTGAAGAATTAATACCTAGCCGTTCAGTTATCTTATGGAGAAGGAAAGGATTAAAACAAAGTCTTGTAAATGTGTTCCGGAATGAGTACTTTTCTTTTCACTACAGTATTTTAGGTGTTCCACAAGGTTAGAATAAAATGAATAGATATCTCATCAATAGCGGAACAACTAATGTCTAAATGACGTTTTGAAATCTTTAAAATATTTTAAGGAGGTTGAAAGATGTCCGATTGGGAAACGAAATACAAATGTACAAAATGTCAGCATCTTTCTAGTATAACGGAAGCAATTTGTCCTAAGTGTGATGACAGGAAAACGATGACTGGTAATTTTAATATACGCTTTGAAGGATGGGAGAAACTTGTCGTTAGGCAGAATAGAGAAAAATTTGTTTGGTATAAACCCAATACTTGGAAAAATGTTCGGAATTGAAATGATTGAAGTTGATGATGTTGAAGGGAATTAAAAGAGGTCTGTGAATGCAGGTCGACGGCATATGCTGCAACCAGACGGTTATTTGGTTATATTAACAGGATTCACAAAACTAGATACCTCTTGTGCTTTATCTTTCCGATTCCCTCTCTTCATGCACAAGATACGCCCTATATTTTACGATTCTCTCTTATCCTCTTTACAGCACAAATAAGGAAGCAAGAGAACCGTCCCTGCGCTTCCACAAAAATAACCCCCGAAACCTTGATGGCTCCGGGGGTTTGTCTTATTAGAATGTTTGTAGGTATTGGTCTCTCTCCCAAGGGTGTACTTGAGTTGTGAACATTTCCCACTCAATTTCTTTTAATTCAATAAAGTGCTCTAAAGCGTGACCACCAATTGATTTTGTTAATACTTCGTCCTTCTTCAGAGCATCAATAGCTTCTTTTAGTGTACCAGGTAACGCTTCGATACCTTCAGCTAAACGCTCTTCTTCATCCATCGCATAAATGTTACGATCTGTTTCTGCTGGAGGCGTCATTTTATGACGAATTCCATCAAGACCAGCCGCAAGCATTGCTGCCATTGCTAAGTAAGGATTAGCTGCTGGGTCTGGACTACGAACCTCAATACGAGTACTTAATCCACGTGATGATGGGATACGTACAAGTGGCGAACGGTTACGCATCGACCAAGCAATATAACATGGCGCTTCATATCCAGGAACAAGACGCTTATATGAGTTAACCGTTGGGTTAGTCAATGCAGTGAAAGCACTAGCATGTTTTATAACGCCACCAAGGAATTGCATCGCTACTTCACTTAGTTGATTCTCTGTATTCTCATCAAAGAACGCATTGTTCTTTCCTTCTTTGAATAAAGACATGTTTGCGTGCATTCCACTTCCGTTTACGCCAAACAAAGGTTTAGGCATGAACGTTGCGTGCAAGCCGTGCTTACGAGCAATTGTCTTAACAACGAGTTTAAATGTTTGGATGTTGTCACACGTTGTAACCGCATCAGCATATTTGAAATCGATCTCGTGTTGACCAGGAGCCACTTCATGGTGCGAAGCTTCAATTTCAAAGCCCATATCCTCAAGTTCAAGTACGATATCACGACGACAATTTTCACCTAAATCTGTAGGAGCTAGGTCAAAGTATCCACCCTTATCATTTAAGTCAAGAGTTGGCTCGCCATTTTCATCATTTTTGAATAGGAAGAATTCTGGTTCAGGTCCAATATTGAAATCAGAGTAACCTAAATCTTTTGCTTCCTTAAGTACTTTTTTCAAAACTCCTCGTGGATCTCCGTCAAACGGCGTACCATCTGGACTATAAATATCACAAATTAATCTTGCTACTTTACCTTTTTCAGGAGTCCAAGGGAAAATTACCCAAGTGTCTAAGTCTGGATATAAGTACATGTCTGACTCTTCAATACGAACGAAACCTTCAATGGAAGATCCGTCGAACATCATCAAGTTATCCAATGCTTTTGTTAACTGCCCCACCGGAATTTCTACGTTTTTAATAATCCCTAGTAAATCGGTGAACTGTAATCGAATAAACCTCACGTTCTCCTCGTCTGCCATGCTTAAAATGTTCTCTCTTGAATACTTACTCATGCTTATGTCTCCTCCTTCAAAATATCTGTTACTTTAATTAGTTTGGAGTAACAGGTTTGTATCACCTGACTAACTCCTTTGTGAAAAATCTGTTATTCTGATAGAACCGAACAATCAAATTCTTCGTTTAATACGATAAATCTATGATAACGAAGATTCACTAATTTTTGTTCGATGTTGTCAGATAATCTAACAGGGAAATTTTCTAACAAAGGAAATTAGATCGGACTATATAAATCGTACCCTCTTTCTAACAGGGCTAATCTATTTTTTACTCTTTTTATCATTTTCTTCATAAATCCTCACCATTGCATCCGTAACAGCTATCTTTATATGTTCAAATGTTAGTCCTCCTTGAACATAGGCAGTATATGGAGGGCGGATAGGACCGTCAGCTGTCAGTTCAATGCTAGATCCTTGCACAAATGTTCCTGCGGCCATGATCACATCGTCTTCATATCCTGGCATAGAGCTTGGATATGGTGTTACATGAGCGTCTACTGGAGAAGCAAATTGAATCGATTGACAAAAAGCTATCATGGCATGCTCATCTGAGAAAGAAACGGACTGAATCAAATCTGTTCTTTTATCATCCCATTTAGGCGCCGTTTTCATTCCTAAATCACTCAGAAACTTTGACGTAAACATCGCACCTTTCAATGCTTCATTAACGACATGAGGTGCCAAGAAAAATCCTTGGAACATATCTAGTAGTGTATTTAAGCTTGCTCCACCTTCAAGGCCAATTCCTGGAGCTGTCATTCGATTTCCGCACAAATCTATTAATTTTTTTGAGCCAACGATGTATCCACCTGTTTTAGCTATTCCACCACCTGGATTTTTTATGAGAGATCCAGCAACCAAATCCGCTCCTACATTGGATGGTTCTTCTGCTTCAACGAATTCACCATAACAATTATCAACAAAGACAATCACATCTGCATTAATTTCTTTCACTGCGTCTATCATCGCTTTGATTTGTGAAATGCTGAAGGAAGGTCTATCAGCATAACCTTTAGAGCGTTGAATCCCAATCACCTTTGTCTTGCCCGTCATTCGTTGCCGGATCTCTTCCAAGTCGACGGCATCATCTTTTAACGGTATCTCTTGATAAGTCATACCAAAATCTAACAAGGACCCTGCATCTTGTTCTCCTCTGACCCCAATTACTTCCTCAAGAGTATCATATGGCTTTCCGGTTATATACATAAGCTCGTCACCAGGGCGTAGCACACCGAATAACGCTGTTGAAATGGCATGGGTGCCTGAGACAATTTGTGGACGAACGATCGCCGCTTCTGTACCAAACACTTGCGCATATACTTTTTCCAATGTTTCACGGCCTGTGTCATCGTAGCCATAACCTGTTGACGGCTGAAAATGAAAGGCAGACACTTCATGATCTTTAAAAGCTTTAAGAACTTTTCGTTGATTTTGTTCAGAGAGATTTCCTCGTTCAAAAAAAGCATTCTGTAATTCTTTTACAGTGTCGTCTGATACTTGCAGTAGTTCTTGTTTGTTCATCATCTGTTGCAAAATATTATCTCCTTTTACTTGTCATGTCTTTTTTTCAATTCGTGGTATATCGCTGACTCCGAAGGCGCAAATCCTCTCACGATGTATCTCTCTGTCGCTTCATCAAATGTTTGCTCCACTTGAATCGTCTCTTCTTTTAATCGATGCAGCCACTTGCCTTCGTCCGATGATAAAAAGACGATATAGGGAGAAAATTGCTCTTCCATGACTGATTCAATTTTGTATTTAAGCTTGTCCAAATCTGCTTCATCATGTGCACTAACAAGAGTCGAGGGCCCCTGACTATGTGCAAAAAAGTCTCCTTCTATTTGGTCACGTTTATTATATACTGTCAAGATTGGAATGTGATGTGACTCTAAATCTTCCAACAGTTTTGTCACGGTTGCTTCATGATTAACGAAATCTGAATTTGATGCGTCGACGACATGGATAATTAGGTCCGCTTGCTTTACTTCTTCTAGCGTTGACCTGAATGCGGCAATTAAGGTCGTCGGTAATTGTTGAATGAAACCAACAGTATCAGTAATTAATACTTCAATACCTGAAGGAAGTCGTAATTTTTTCGTTGTTGGATCCAACGTGGCAAATAACTTATCTTCAATATATACCTCTGCGTCAGCTAATTGGTGAAGAAGTGTCGATTTACCAGCATTCGTATAACCAACGAGAGACATCTGGAACGCTTGATTCTTTTTCCTTCTATCCCGATATCGCTCTCGATGGGAGACGATTTGTGATAGTTGACGTCTAATTTCATCCATTCGATTTCGAATGTGACGTTGGTCAATCTCTAATTGTGTTTCACCTGGGCCCCTCGTACCAATTCCACCACCTAATCGTGATAATACATGGCCCTGTCCTCGAAGACGAGGAAGGATATAGCTGTTCTGTGCTAATTCTACTTGCAGCTTTCCTTCCTTCGATTGCGCCCTTCTAGCAAAGATATCAAGAATGAGTTGTGTTCTATCAATGATAGGTGTATCCATTTCATTTGTTAAATTACGTAATTGCGTTGATGACAGTTCATCATTAAAAATGACCAAGTCTGCATCTTTCTCTTCAATCAACATTTTTAATTCTTCTACTTTACCTTTACCAATGTACGTCGATGAATGAGGGCGTTCGAGACTCTGTATTAATTCACCGACTGCCAAGCCTCCTGCTGTTCTTGTCAAGGAGGCTAATTCTTCCATGCTATAGATGAAATTTTCTTCTTTTCCTGATTTTTTTCTCACGCCAACTAAAATAACAGATTCTTGATTTACTTTCGGCTGATTATCGATGCCGCTCACCGTCCTTGTATGTCATTTGTCATTAATCTAGGCTGTTTCCGTAAATTTTGTTGGTTTTATCGACATTCGCTAAAAAACTGCATTAATCTAACAATACATTATTAAAGGCTTTTGAAAAATCATCCTTCACTAGTGTAAGCAATGCTTCTTTATGAAAGGATCCTTCTTTCAGCAATCGAACTGCTTGCATTCGGATCGCTTTTTCTAACAAGTTACGAATAAACCTCCCATTACTAAATCGATCTTTTTGATACTCTTTTGCTACTTCGAGAATTTCATTCACATAGGTTAGTGAATCCGGCTTAATGTCATAATCTCGCTCCCACGCCATCTCTTTTAAGATTTGTAATAGTTCACTAACGGAGTAATTCGGAAAGGATACAATCATCGGAAATCTTGAAGGTAGCCCTGGATTTAGCCGAAGAAAGTGATTCATTTCGATAGGATATCCTGCCAATATCAAAACAAATTGATGCTGTTGATCCTCCATCAGTTTCACTAACGTATCAATCGCTTCTTTACCAAAGTCTTTCTCTCCACCTCTTGCCAAAGAATATGCTTCATCAATAAAGAGTACACCCCCCATTGCTTTTTCAACTAAATCTCTCGTTTTTTGCGCCGTGTGCCCAATGTATTCTCCAACAAGATCCGCGCGATCTACTTCTAGGAAATGGCCCTTCTCTAGTACTTCCATCTCTTTTAACATCATCGCAATCAACCTAGCAACCGTCGTTTTCCCTGTTCCAGGATTCCCTTTAAACACCATATGAAGTGATTGTTTCCCTACCTTTAATCCCTTCTCTTCTCTTTGTTTATTTAAATACAACCACGCATAAAGTTCATGTACAAAACCTTTCATCGAGTCTAATCCAACGTAACGATCAAATTCTTTCATTATTTTCATGTAAACTTTGTGTTCTAGAAACGGAGAATTCGCAGAATTTGGAAGGGAATAGCCCTCCTCTTCTCCACGACCTTTATTCGATGATTTAATAACGACATTGATTTGTCCTCTTTTTTTCATTTTAGCTGACTGTTCCACTGAAGTCACCGTCCTCTATTTTAAAGTGGAAAGGTTTCTGTCACAACTACTATACGCAAAAACAGAAAAGACGTGACAAAAGCCCATATAGAGAATAGCGAAATCTTCTGACCAGCGATAAATAGTTTAAAAAAATCATTTTCAACGTCTAAAAACCCAGCAAAAAATGCTGGGTTTTTACTTACTTATTATCGTGATTTAATTGCACATTACGTTGTGGTGAAAAAGTAGAGATCGCGTGTTTATAAACGAGTTGCTGCTTGCCATCTGTGTCTAAAATGACCGTGAAGTTATCAAAACTTTTCACATGCCCACGCAATTGAAAGCCGTTAAGTAAAAATACTGTTACAGGGATGTTTTCTTTCCTAAGTGTGTTAAGAAATTGATCTTGGATATTAACAGATTGTTGTTTCATCGTTTTACAGGCCTCCTATAATCGCATTATTAACTATATTCGATATTTATTAAAACTTTCCTTCAAAAAGTGATGAATTTCTTTTAAACTTTTTTCCTCATCACTTGTCATATCAAACCATTCGATGTCCATTTTATTGCGAAACCACGTCAATTGACGTTTTGCAAACCGTCTTGAGTTTTGTTTCAATTGCGATACCGCTTCTTCTTTCGTTACATTTCCTTTGATATATTCGAGAATCTCCTTGTAGCCAATCGCTTGCATCGATTGACAATGTTCATACCCTTGCTCATAGAGATGTTTAACCTCTTCGACCAACCCTTCGTTAATCATTAGATCGACTCTCAAATTAATTCTATCATAAAGAACATCTCGATCCATCGTTAGCCCAATCACTTTTGCATCATATATGCTACGCTGAGCTTGGTGACTCTCTTCAGTAACTGACTTCCCTGTCAAATGGTAAACTTCCAATGCACGAATCACACGTCTTCGGTTATTTGGATGAAGTTGCTGAAAGCTTTTAGGGTCTATCAATTTTAATTGTTCATGCAGTGCATCATTTCCATGTTCCTCAGCAAATTTATCGAGGCGATCTCTAAATGCCCTATCTTCCTTCACATCTGAAAAATCATAATCATAAATAATTGAATTCACGTATAGGCCAGTTCCACCAACGATAAATGGTAGTTTTTCTTTGTCGCTAATCTCTGTAATCGCCTTTTTCGCCAACGATTGAAAATCAGCAACAGAAAAGGCTTCATCTGGATTTTTGATGTCGATCAGATGATGTGGAACGCCATCCATTTCTTGATTCGTAATTTTAGCAGTACCAACATCCATGCCACGATACACTTGCATAGAGTCTCCACTAATTACTTCACCATCGTACTGTTTTGCTAAGTCAATACTCGTAGCTGTTTTTCCTACTGCTGTCGGTCCGACAATCACAATGAGGGGCTGGTTATTTTCCATTATTTTCACTCTTTTCTAACTCAATTACTCCAAAATGATACGTTGCTGATGGTCGATTGAGAACTTTAAATCCTAAAGACTCAAAGCGAGTGCTTCGAAAGTGATCTTTCAACACGATTCTTTTTTTAGCTATTCGTTTGGCCTCATTGATCACTTCATCCGTCAATGTTGGACGACTTGAGTACTCTCGAAGTGCTTGAAATCCATCTGACTTTTTCACTTCTGCTTCAAACATCGGATCAAAATAGACAATATCAACGCTATCATCTGCTTCTGCTCTCATCCAGTCGGTGTGCTCAATATTTACAACGTCTATTTGCCTCATCGCCTCATTTAACGGTTGGAAGTTACTTTCGTAAGAAGCTAAGCCTTCATGGACGAGAGTAGCGATGATCGGCGAAGCTTCTAAACCGATCACTTTACCTTCTTCGCCTACAGCCATACTGGCTAATTGTGCGTCTGAAGCCAACCCTAACGTCGCATCAACATAAATATCTCCTCTTTCAATCTGGCAAGTAGACACAAAGGGATCATCTTCATGATAATACCAACGCTTTGCTCGAAACATCGCTGCGTTCGGATGAAAAAAGAATGGATGAGGCTCTCCAATTCTATGAGCTTCTACTCGTAAGGAACGAACAACAAAGATTGTTGTTTTGTATTGCTCCATCATCGACTGAACTGATCGTTTATTTCGTTCTTCAAAACGCAACTTCCATTGCTTAGCAAGCTGCTTCGCTTTGGTTTTCACTTGAATCGTCGGTCTTCCAGGAGTTGTTATGATTCCTTCTAGTATCATAAAGTTACCTTCATTCCCTAGTGATCTCTCTTTCATCAAGACATCACTCGTTTAAACATCCGCTCGATTTCATACGTAGAGTAATGAATAATCACAGGGCGTCCGTGTGGGCATGTGTAAGGATCCTGACACGTACGTAATGTTTCGAGCAACTGGAACATTTCATCCTTCGTTAAGTGACGATTAGCTTTAATCGAAGCTTTACAAGACATTAAAATCGCAGCTTCTTCACGAAGTTTCCCAATATGAATCGTTCTTTCCGCTTTCAACTGTTCGAGCATATCTGAAATCGTCTCTTCTTCTAATCCTTTCGGAAACCATGTAGGACAAGATCGAACGATAAACGTTCTTGAACCAAAGGCTTCTAAGAACAGACCAACATTTTCTAGCAATTGCTGATGTTCCTTTATCAATTCTTCCTCTTCCAGCGTAAATTCAAACGTTAAAGGGACAAGTAAATCTTGAAGTTGATTATCTGTCGTCGCTAATTTGTCTCTGTAATACTCGTATTTAATTCTCTCTTGCGCTGCATGTTGATCGACCATATACAATCCATGATCATTTTGCGCCAATATATACGTACCATGTAACTGCCCAATCGGATAAAAAATAGGCACCTCTGCATTTTCTATATCTGAAACTTCAGAATTAACTTCTTTCTCCAAGGGAGATTCGCTAATGTCTTGTTGTGAAATATCTGATCCTCGTGATGGATCATGTTCCGTTTCATGACCTTGTTCTTGACTTTGCCAAGAATCATCGCTCCATTCCGCTTCCGAATCATCCATTTTAGCAATAAAAGCACTTTCCTCTGTTTCACGTACAGCTTGATGGGGGTGACTAGGCTGATTTGTTTTCCTCTCTGCACTTTCCGGCGCTCCCTGATTTTTATTGCCCTCTTGCCCTGAAGGCGACGATAAGGGTTGCTCATGCTCAAAAGAAAAACGAATTTGTTCCGATTGGTCTCTCTTCCGGTTCGTTTTCGTAGGTCCTTCAGGAATCAACTCCAGTCGTTTAAAGACATCACGAATAGATGATGTAATCAATTCCTTTAAAGCCTGTTCCTTACTAATCCGTACTTCTAATTTTGCTGGGTGAACATTAACGTCCATCAAAAGCGGATTCATCGTAATGTGGAGCACCACTAGTGGAAATTTCCCAATCGGCAACAGTGTATGATATCCCTCTTGAATCGCTTTTAAGATTGGATAGTTCTTGACATAACGTCCATTTAAAATTGTCGAAACATACGAACGATTTGACCTAGTCACTTCTGGTTTAGCCAAATATCCTTCTATACGAAAGTCCATCGTTTCCGTTTCCAGCTTGACAATTTTTTTTGCGACAGATGTGCCATAAATTGAGGCAATCACCCTAGGGATATCGCCATTTCCCGTTGTTTGCAACATCGGTTTACGGTTATGTGTCAATACGAATGCAATAGTTGGATGAGAGAGAGCCATTCGATTGACGACATCTGATATTTGCCCTAACTCCGTGTGAATTGTTCGTAAATATTTCAAACGAGCAGGCGTATTGTAAAACAAATCCGTCACGACCATTTCCGTGCCTTTTCGAGGGGAGACTGTTTTCCGATGTTTGATATGCCCTCCCTCCAAATAAAGCTCATGCCCCTCTTGGCCACCTGTGCTCGTTTTCAATGTTAACTTGGAGACCGATGCGATACTAGGTAGCGCTTCTCCACGAAATCCGAGCGTTTTTATTCGAAATAAATCATGGTCGTCTTTAATTTTACTCGTCGCATGCCGAAAAAATGCCCTCTCGAGGTCATCTTCTTCGATGCCATCACCATCATCAAGAATCCGAATCGAAGAAAGACCGCCTTCCTCGATATCAACCCGGATATTCGTGCTGTTCGCATCAATCGCATTTTCTACTAATTCTTTCACAACAGATGCTGGTCGCTCAACCACTTCTCCGGCTGCTATTTTGTTTGAGAGAAATTCGTCCAGTTGACGGATATTCGCCATACTACACCTCCATTACATCATCGTTTTAACTTTCGCTGGAGCTTGTCCAGCATTTGAATCGCCTCAATTGGACTCATGTGTAAGAGGTTTGCCGAAGACAATTCAGCTAATACTTTTTCTTGATAGTTCTTCATCTTTTCAGTTTGCTTTTTTTCTACGGAAGCAGCTTCTTCTTGAAATAATGTAAGCTGCTGTGGTTCATCGTGTGCCTTTGTTTCGAAAAAGGCTTCAGTTTCCTCCTGTGCTTGTTTTTCGTTAGCTAAGTTCGTTTCTGCCATTCTACTCTGATAATCTTTCATTTCAGATTGATCTTGTTCAAATTTTGCTAAAATTACTTTTGCTCTTGAAATTAATTTAGCAGGTAAATCAGCAAGTTCCGCTACATAAATCCCGTAACTTCGATCTGCCGCACCATCAATCACTTTATGAAGGAAAACGACCGCTCCGTTTTCTTCCTTTGCGGAAACATGAACATTTTTTAATCTAGGCAGCGCAGCTTCTAATGTTGTCAATTCATGGTAGTGCGTCGAAAACAACGTTTTTGCACCAATGTCGTCATGAATGTATTCAATAATTGCTTGTGCTAATGACATCCCATCATACGTGGAGGTTCCTCTGCCAATTTCATCTAAAAGAATCAAACTATTTCGCGTCGCTTTCGATACGGCATGTTTCGTTTCAAGCATTTCGACCATAAATGTACTTTGTCCTTGAGCCAAATCATCGGCGGCGCCAATCCTCGTAAAAATCTGGTCAAACACGAGCAACTTTGCTTCATTAGCAGGAATGTAGCAACCTACTTGAGCCATGATTGAAATCAGCGCAAGTTGACGCATATACGTACTTTTACCAGCCATGTTCGGTCCTGTAATTAAGAGCAATTCACGGTCCTCATTTAGGATAATATCATTTGCGATATAGACACCTTCATCGATCATCTTTTCAACGACAGGATGGCGAGCTTCACGAATAACGACATCTCCAGCAGTTTGTAGCTCCGGTTTAACATAGTGATTTCGTTCCGCCACTTCCGCAAAGCTTTGTAATACATCAAACGTGCTAATTACATTCGCAAGCTGCTGTAAGGGTCGAATAAATGGTTTCACTTGTTCACGAATTTTCATAAACAACTCATATTCTAGTTTTTCACTTTTCTCTTCTGCTTCGAGGATGAGCGTTTCTTTCTCTTTTAATTCTTCGGTAATAAATCGCTCCGCATTAGACAACGTTTGTTTACGCTCGTAACGTCCTTCTGGAAGTTGTGGTAAATTCGGTCTCGTTACTTCAATATAATAACCAAACACTTTGTTGAAGCCTACTTTTAAGGAGCGAATTCCCGTGACTTCTTTTTCTTGCTTTTCGAGAGAGGCAATCCACGCCTTTCCGTTTTTCATCGCATCGCGGTATTCATCCAATTGGCTTGAATAGCCTTCTTTGATCAATCCACCGTCGGTTATACTGATCGGACAATTCTCTTCGATACTATCTTCTAGTAATTGTCTCAGTTCCTCACAAACCTCTACGCCATCAATTAATGATTGTCCATAGTCACTGTTTAAAGAGCTAGTCGTCTCAAAGATTGCTGGTGTTTTTTCCAACGACTTCTTCAGTTGAATCAAATCACGACCGTTTACATTACCAAACGCAACTCGTCCCGATAGACGTTCTAAGTCATAAACTCCTTGCAATTGTTCTTTCAAAGTTTCTCTTGCGAAAAAGTCATCAAATAGTTTTCCAACTAATTCATGTCTTTGCTCAATCGTTTGCCGATTTAATAAAGGACGCTCGATCCATTGTTTGAGCATCCTACCGCCCATCGCTGTTTCTGTTCGATCAAGTACCCAAAGCAAAGATCCTTGCTTCTTCTTTTCACGCAACGTCTCCACTAATTCAAGGTTTCGTTTCGAGTGAACATCCATCGACATAAATTCTTGCGGTAAATAAAATCGTGCTTGTTGCAAATGATCAAGCGAACGCATCGTTGTTCGTTTCAAATAGCTAATTAATTGAAAGCATGTCTCTTTTACTTTCCCATCAGAAAGTCCTTCTACGAGTGCCATTCCTTCTTCCACCGGTTCCGTATGATCTTCAAACGAAAGTGTCACACGGAGATTCCGTTTTAGTTCTTCCCTTTTCTCTTCTGAAAAAGTGGATGAAATGATCACTTCTCTTGGACGAAAACCGCTCATTTCGTTGACTAAATCTGTGAAATCCGTCACCGTCGTTACGAGTAATTCTCCAGTCGTCATGTCTGCTGCTGCGAGTCCAAACTCATTGCCTTCAAAAGGAGTAACGGATAGAAGGTAGTTGTTTTCCTTCGCACCAACCGCCTTTCCCTCCATCACCGTTCCTGGAGTAATCACTTGGACGACTTCTCTTCGGACGACCCCTTTCGCTTGCGACGGATCTTCCGTTTGTTCACATACAGCTACTTTATAGCCTTTTTCTATCAGTTGAGATATGTATAATTCGGAAGCATGATGAGGTACGCCGCACATTGGAATGCGGTCATCGCCTTTTCCTCTTGCCGTCAAGGTTATTTCAAGCTCTTTCGCCGCTTTCTTTGCATCATCGTAAAATAATTCATAAAAATCGCCTAATCGAAAAAATAAAAATGCGTCTTGATACTCTGCTTTAATTCGTAAATACTGTACCATCATTGGGGTTACTGTTGCCATATCTATCATCCAACCTTTAACTGTCATTCATAAAATACCGATCTATATTATATCATAACACCCCTACCTTTCATTAACTACAAAAAGACAATTTTGATGTTATCGTGCTATTATCATTTTTGCCCGAACGAATTTACTGCATGTTGCATTCTCTCAGGGACAATGCTTTCATTTCACTTCTTTTTAAAAATTACCAACAAAAAAGAGGAAGAAAGGTGACTTTCTTCCTCATCATATTTAATCTATTCTTCGAGATCTCCCATTAAGAAATTAGGGTCTAAATCTTCAAATTCTTCATCTTCAATGGGTTCTTCCCATAAATTTTCATCCCATTGATCAGATGTGCCTTCCGGATTGACTTGGACGGATATTTTAGTCTCACCTATTACTTCAACCAAGAATTCTCTTTCCACTTGAACATCTACGTCATTTCCATTAGACCCTATCACAGCCTCTAATGTATTTGGCTGTTGAATCGTTCTAGCAATTACTTCTAAATCTTCAGATAAAATATCGCTATCTTGCATTACTAAAGACACGACATCTGTGTAATTCACCGTTTCGGTTGCTACACTCGTTTTCGTATTCCCTGAGTATGAATACCATATGTTAATGTCGTAATTCCCTTTTACCTCAACCGCGTCTCCTTTCTTTTTCGAGACATATTTGTGATTGATAATCCAGCAACCTAGTATACTCGTGGGCTTATCCCCTGGAGTAATACAGTGCTTTGTCTCGGAAAACTTTCGACCTTTTCCACAAACGGCCTTCGTAATAATTTCCCTGTAATGTGCTTCTTTGTCTGATGCTGACATCGCTTTTTTCCTCCTCACAACATAAAGTGGAACTTCCATCCATCGGATTTTGTTCATCCCAATCATTGGTTTGTAACACCAAAATAGGTTATTACCGAAAGTCAATCTCCCACCTATGCTTATTATCTCCCTCAAGCCTATAGGCCGTAGGTTTGCTTCTGTAGCGTGGGATTGTAAATAAGCTACTTACTCTCTCCACAGGTTTACAAGATTTACATTTCATCGTATGCAAGATAAATGACTAGTGTGCGATATTTTAAAAATAGACTAAATACTCGTATGATCCGAGCTCAATTATGTATATGACCATCTTGTCAAAAACATGATGAAATACAAAAATCAAATTTAAATCCGGTAAATTAAGTACGACTATGAAACAGTATTCTCAATAAAAATTGTATTCTATATTTATATAAATACTACACATAAAAAAACTACTCCCGAATGGAAGTAGTTTTTTAGGTGTTGTCATTTAGCAACCGCCAGTATTAAATGGGTCCTTTGTCGTTGTTCCTTTAAGAAGATCCCCACCAGTTGATTCAATGATTTTAGTCGTTACTGTGTTTGAAATCGTATTGCTGACCATTTGCAGCAGATGGTTCACTTCTGTTTGCGATTGCTTAAATTCTCGTACGAGAGGAATCTCATCTAGCTCATCTTGGAGAGCATTTATTTTTCCATCTGTTACTTTTAATGCCTCTGATTTTTCATAATGCTTTAAGTTTACCGCTTCTTTTTGCAATGACTTTATTTGGCCAATGATTTCTTGCACACGCAAATTCTCATTAATTTGCCCCTCTGCACGAATAAAGAAATCTACTTCTTCCGTTTCAACAACCATTGCAGCTAATGATTTTGCTTTTTCTACGATTTCTGGTTTGGTATACTTCTGTTCCATTATGCTTTCACCCCTGCAGTTTCGACAACTTCTCCATTAAGGGACCATGTTTTTGCTTCAGTAATTTTTACATTAACTAACTGACCGATGGCCGATCTTGGTGCTTTGAAGTTGACTGATTTATTTGTTCTCGTCCTACCCATTAAAACATCTGAATTCTTTTTACTTTCTCCTTCAACTAATACTTCAACAATTTTACCAGTATAAGCTTCATTTTTCTTTGCTGAAAGCTCATTAACTATCGCATTCAACCGTTGCAATCGATCTTTTTTCACATCCATCGGGACATTGTCTTCCATTTTTGCCGCTGGAGTACCATCTCGTGGAGAATAAATATACGTGTAAGCACTATCGTATTCCATCTCTCTCATTAACGATAATGTATCTTCAAACTGTGCTTCTGTTTCATTTGGAAAACCAACAATAATATCTGTCGTAAACGACGCATGTGGCAATGCGGTTTTGATTTTATTGGCCAACTCAATATAGTGTTCACGCGTGTACTTACGAGCCATTAATTTCAGAACCTCATTATTGCCACTTTGAACAGGTAGATGAATATGCTCAACCATATTTCCACCTTTCGCAAGTACTTCAATCAAATGGTCATCAAAGTCACGAGGATGACTTGTTGTAAAGCGGACACGTGGAATATCAATCTTTCGAATTTCGTCCATTAGCTCGCCAAGTCCGTAATTCCAATCTACCAAATCTTTTCCATAAGCATTGACATTTTGTCCGAGTAAGGTGATCTCTTTGTATCCGTTTCTTGCCAAATGGCGAACTTCCTCGATAATATCTTCTGGAAGACGGCTACGCTCTTTCCCACGCGTGTATGGCACGATACAGTACGTACAGAATTTATCACAACCATACATGATATTCACCCAGCCTTGGATTTGTCCTCGACGAGCCCTCGGCATATTTTCAATAATATCCCCTTCATTTGACCATACTTCAATCACCATTTCTTTGTTAAAAATCGCGTCTTTAAGTAAGTCCGGTAGACGGTGGATGTTGTGCGTTCCGAAAATAAGATCGACGTGTTGATGTTTTTGTAAAATTCGATTCACAACGGATTCTTCTTGAGACATACATCCGCAAACTCCGACAATCAATCCTGGTTTTTCGAGTTTCAATGGTTTTAAGTGTCCAATTTCACCAAACACTTTATTCTCCGCATTCTCTCGAATGGCACACGTATTTAATAAAATCACATCTGCTTCTTCTGACAAAGAGGTAGATTCAAAGCCCATACTCAATAGAATTCCAGCCATATTCTCAGAATCATGTTCATTCATTTGACATCCGTATGTGCGAATCAGAAACTTCTTCCCTTTTCCGATTCCTTTCATATCTTCTGGAATGTCAAAGTCATAATGTACGGAAATATCTTCTTTCCCCCGCTTTTTCGCTTGCTTTAAATCAGGGGGAGTGAATGTCGTTTGAAAATATTGCGAGTAGTCTTTTTTCTGGCCGGATTTTTTGTCCGCAGAAGAAAGATCCTCCATCGCTTTTGTTTGCTTTAGACGCTGTTCTTCATTCATACCATCATTCTCCTTTTAAAACATTACTATCAACCTTTTATTATAAAGGGTATTACATCTTTTCACAACCATGATGAATGAACGACTTAGCTGACGAGTAGCAGTTATCCTGTGGTGTCCTCAATTACGGTAACGAACTCGTTGGTTCTTTTTGAAGCACTTGTTTTAACCTCTTCGACCATTGCTTTCCTGATTTCCGCTTCCATACGGCACAAGTTGCTTCTACCCTTTCCCTCCGATTTTGCTCTTCCATACGGCACAAGTTGCTTCCTCTTCTACCCTTTCCCTTCGATTTTCCTCTTTCATACGCCACAAGTTGCTCCCTCTTCTACCCTTTCCCTCTGATTTTCACCTTCCATACGGCACAAGTTGCTTCCTCTTCTACCATTTACCTTCGATTTTCCGCTTCCATACGGTTACAACAAGCGAGCCACCTCTCTATCAATACTCCATTCCAAACAAAAAAAGGCACCCCAAAGGGCACCTTTTTAAAATAGAAATTAGCTAAACGCAGTTAAAGGCGTTCACTCTTTTCTTATTACATAAACTCGCCAATTAATTCTTTAAATTGCTCTTTATCAAGATCTAAATCTTGAGAAGATAAGGCTTCATCTTTAAACCCTTTCACCAATGATTCATAGGCAGGTTTTTCTTTATTTTGATAAATAAGACCTGTCACTAAACCATCATGCTCCATAAGAGTCGTCATAGCTTGCGTTCGGTTGCTAGCATCATAGCCTTCAATTGTAGAAAGAGATGTTAAATTCTCTTTGAACCAGTCATACGTGTTTACTTTATTAAACGTAACACAAGGACTGAATACATTAATAAATGAGAAACCTTTGTGTTGGATCCCTTGCTCAATTAACGACGTCAATTCTTTTAGATCACTAGAGAAACTTTGCGCAACAAAACTTCCACCTGCGGTAAGTGCCATTTCCATGACGCTTAATGATGTTTCAATCGATCCACCTGGTGTACTTTTCGTTTTGAATCCCATCTCACTTCGCGGAGATGTTTGTCCTTTTGTTAAACCGTAAATTTGATTATCCATAACAATATAAGTAACATCAATGTTTCTACGAATCGCATGAATGGTATGACCCATACCAATCGCAAAACCATCACCGTCACCACCTGAAGCGATTACTGTTAGTTCACGGTTTGCCATTTTAACTCCTTGCGCAATTGGTAAAGATCGTCCATGAATACCATGAAGACCATATGAATTAATATAACCTGAAATTCGTCCTGAACAACCTATTCCAGAAACAACCGCTAGCTCCTCAGGAATGACATTTGTATTTGCTGCTGCACGCTGAATCGCAGCTTGAATAGAAAAGTCACCACAGCCTGGACACCAGTTTGGTTTTACGTTATTTCTAAAATCCTTAAACGTTGCCATATGCGAACAGCTCCTTACACTTGTTATGAATTTCTGATGGTAAAAATGGGTTTCCATCATATTTAAGAATCGATTCTACTTTATCAATCTTTGCATTCATTTTGATTAATTGTGCTACTTGACCCGTCGCATTATTTTCAACAACGACAACTTTTTTAGCTTTATCAATCATTCCTTGTAACTCATCCGTTGGGAAAGGATGCAATAATCTAATTTGACCATGATTCACTTTCAAGCCGTCCTCTTCCATACGAGGGAGCATTTCTTGAATTGTCCCTCTAGTAGAATTGACACCAATGACTAGTAAATCTGCATCATCATGTTTTTCATCCTTAAAGATAGGGTCAGGGAATTTAGTAACCAAAGGATTAAGTTTTCTCATTCTTTTATCCATTTGAGCAATTCTGTTTTCAGGACTCTCAGATGGTTTCCCTTGCTCGTTGTGTTCGACACCAGTTACATGGTGTAATCCGTGTTTCATACCTGGAATTACTCGTTTTGAAACGCCATCTTCCGTAACTTCATACCGCTTGAAGTATACACCTTTTTCTTGTTCAGGCAATTCTTCTTTCCTGTCAAGTTTTCCACGACGAATTTCTACTTTCTCAAAGTCTAGTGGATTAACAGTCTGTTTTCCTAACGATAATGCGAGATCAGTCATGATAATCACTGGAACTTGATACTCTTCCGCAATATTAAATGCTTCAATTGTATCATAAAAAGCTTCTTCAACAGTGGAAGGTGCCATAACTACCTTTGGAATTTCACCATGCGTTCCATAAATCATCGCAAATATATCTGATTGCTCTTGTTTTGTTGGTAAACCAGTACTTGGCCCACCTCGTTGTGTATCAATAATGACTAATGGAGTTTCCGTAATTCCACTAAGTCCAATCGCTTCCATCATAAGAGATAATCCAGGTCCTGCAGAAGCCGTTAATGAGCGAACTCCAGCATAATTAGCACCAATGGCCATTGTAGCTGCTGCAATTTCGTCTTCTGTTTGGATAACTGTCCCACCATATTCAGGTAATTTTTTGATCAAGTATTCCATAATTTCTGATGCGGGCGTGATTGGATATGCAGGCATAAACCTTGCTCCCCCTGTGAGAGCCCCTAATGCAATCGCATCATTTCCAATCATAAATAGTCTATTTTGTCCATCTGCTGCATCTAGTTTAAAATCACCCAATTTACCAGCTGATTCTTTCTCAAAATATTCAGCTCCAGCACGAATCGCATCCATATTTTTCGAAACGACGGATTCACCTTTTTTCAAAAAGATTTGCTCAACGACAGACTTGAATATATCTGTATCAACACCAATTAATGAAGCTGATGCTCCAACTGCGACCATGTTTTTCATTAAAGATGTACCTAATTCAGTAGCCATTTCTGTAAATGGTATTGAAAATAATTTTGCATGTGAACCTTCTGGTAGTTTAGGAGCAAACTTACTATCTCCAATAACGACTCCACCATTACTAAGTTCATGTAAATTTACGTCAATCGTTTCTTGGTCAAAAGCAACTAGTATATCTAAGTCATCCGAGATCGAATTCGTTGCGAATGTACTAACTCGAATCTTATTATTCGTGTGACCACCCTTAATACGAGAAGAAAAATGACGGTACCCATATAAATAATATCCTTGGCGGTTCAACGCCATTGAAAAAATTTCACCCGTACTTTCAATTCCTTCGCCTTGCTGACCGCCAACTTTCCATGAAAGTTGATTAATCATTTACTACACCCCTTTTATAATATGACAATGAAAATCCTCACAAAGTTGACACAATGCGAATGTGATTACATTCATATTATGCACCTCAACTATGTACCTTAGTGGTGTGAAGTATAATTGTTTGAACAGTGGGATTAAAATATCTTAACTTCCGAGATATCATTTACTTAATTTAATAATAAAATGAAATAATACTCTCTTTGAGAAAAAGTTCAATTAACAATTATAAAACAACAGGTGTTCTCATGTCGATTTCAAACCTACCTTTATATTGTAACATAACTTTCACATTTACATGAAGCAAGAAAATTCAAATTTTTTAACAAAAGGAATTAAATCTGCTTCCTACGACTAGTAACTGTTAAAAAAACCTAATAATACAGGCTTTCACTTTCAATATTTAGCTTCATATAAATCAACTGAAAAAATAAAAAATTCATTATTCGTTAGAAAAACTTGGCTTATCGTCAAGTCATGCATGGCGAAAACCTTCGTTTCTCTTACACTTTAACCCTTTAGCTAAGTAAAACACTCTTAAAGTACAAAAAAACTCGACAGAATAACTGTCGAGTTGATATTTTATCTTGGTTCAACAATTAATTTAATTGCTGTTCGTTCTTCTCCATCAATTTCTATGTCAGTAAATGCAGGAATACAAATGAGGTCAATTCCACTAGGAGCAACAAACCCTCGAGCTATAGCAACTGCTTTTACCGATTGGTTTAAGGCGCCTGCACCAATTGCTTGCATTTCTGCGTGTCCTCTTTCACGAATAACTCCTGCTAGCGCACCAGCTACAGAATTAGGATTGGATTTTGCTGAAACTTTTAATACTTCCATTTCAGTACCTCCTTAAGGATTAGTGATGATTGTTAGTAGATTGATCAAACACCGTGATAATTAAGATTATGAAGTTATCATAAGAATGTCCATCTTCTATAAATACTGATTACATGAACAATACCTCTTTTTGTATATATTCAAAACCAAAAAATATATACTTTTTTTGTACCATTTCTAACACTACACTCATAATTTACAATGAAAACGGCATCTTTGATTAGCATTTTGCAAAATTTAGAGAATTTATTTCGCGATCATCCAACTTCTAACCATATTCCTTAACCTAACTCCTTAAAGACAACTCAGTAGTTGTCGTTCTCCACATCAACATAAAAGATCTCTCTTAAATCAAGCTATGTTAATCAAAAAATGGCCGTTCCTCATTAATAGAGATACGCTCAATTTTTGTTGCTTTTCCAGTATGGTTATCCAGCTGAATAACCACTCCGTTACATTGTTCCCTCCCTGCAGTTACTTCAAACCTAGCAGGTAAATTCGTTAAAAATCGTTGAATAATAACATCTCGATCCATCCCTAAAATACCGTCATACGGACCTGTCATCCCAACATCCGAAATATATGCCGTACCATTTGGCAAAATCCGTTCATCAGCCGTTTGTGTATGTGTATGTGTTCCAACAACAGCAGATACTTCACCGTCTAAAAACCATCCAACAGCTTGCTTTTCACTCGTAGCTTCTGCATGAAAATCGACAAATATAAATGGGGTCTCTTCTTTTACTATTTTTACAATCTCATCAAGTTTTTTAAATGGGCAGTCACTAGGTGGCATAAAAACTCTGCCCTGAGCATTGATCACGGCGATCTTTTTATTCCCTACCTTTTTAATGACATAACCTTTCCCTGGATTACCTTCAGGGAAATTAGCTGGACGGATTAAATTGGGGACATCATCTATAAATTCAAAGATGTCTTTTTTATCCCATGTATGGTTTCCCATTGTCATGATATCTGCACCAATTTCATGAATTTCTTGGTATATTTTTTTCGTTAACCCTTTTCCTCCCGCCGCATTTTCGCTATTTACAATCGTAACATCAGGACGGTACTTTGATTTTAATTTTGGTAAATACTCCTTCAACGCATTTCTTCCTGGAGAGCCAACGATATCTCCTATAAACAAAATTTTCATAACATACTCCTTTTAACAAATATTGATGTGCCTTTTGAAATCAAAAACTATTTCTATTTTATCAGCTTTAAAGAAAAAACTATAAACTTAATAATTCGAAAAACTTAGCTTGTCGCCAAGTCCTTCATGGCAAAAGCTTTAGTTTTTCTTATACTTTAATTCTTTAGCAAAGTTAAACATTCTTAAAGTACAAAAACAACCCTCTAAAGGATTTTCGTGAATGTCAACAAATCTTACTTCACTCCACTTCAGTTTACTCTATTATTTAGTGAGGACCAACCTAAAGCTAACGACAATTTGTGACTATATAAAAGAAAAATAAAGTGGCAAAAGCACCACTTTATTTCGCATACTCAACTGCCCGTGTTTCACGAATAACTGTCACTTTTATGTGACCAGGGTAATCAAGTTCATCTTCAATTTTCTTCGTAATATCTCTAGCAAGACTGTAAGAATCTTCATCGCTAATGAAATCTGGCTTAACCATAATACGAACTTCTCGTCCAGCTTGAATTGCGTAAGTTTTTTCAACGCCTTCAAAGGACTCGGAAATTTCTTCTAGTTTCTCTAGTCGTTTAATATATGTTTCTAACGTTTCCCGTCTAGCACCTGGTCTAGCAGCTGACAAGGCATCTGCTGCAGCTACTAACGTAGAAATAACAGATGTTGATTCTGTATCTCCGTGGTGAGAAGCAATACTGTTTATTACAACTGGATGTTCTTTGTATTTCGTTCCTAATTCAACACCAATTTCAACATGACTTCCCTCAACCTCGTGATCAATCGCTTTTCCAAGGTCATGTAAAAGACCAGCGCGACGAGCTAATTGAACATCTTCACCCAATTCAGCTGCCATAATACCACTTAAGTGAGCAACTTCCACTGAGTGTTTTAAGACATTTTGGCCATAACTTGTACGAAATTTTAGACGACCTAAGATTTTAATTAAGTCTGGGTGCAAGTTATGAATACCCATTTCAAAGGTAGTTTGTTCTCCATACTCACGAATTAACTCATCAACTTCTCTTCTTGCTTTGTCAACGGTTTCTTCAATTCGAGCTGGGTGAATACGACCATCTTGGACTAGCTTTTCTAATGTTGTTTTGGCAATTTCTCTACGTATAGGGTCAAAACCAGACAATATCACCGCTTCTGGTGTGTCGTCAATGATTAGATCAATTCCCGTCAACGTCTCTAAAGCACGAATATTTCGACCTTCTCTTCCAATGATTCGGCCTTTCATCTCATCATTTGGCAAATTAACAACAGAAACTGTTGTTTCTGCTACATGGTCTGCTGCACATCTCTGAATAGATAAAGAAAGAATCTCTTTCGCTTTTTTATCCGCTTCTTCTTTAGCTCTCGTAACGGATTCCTTTACGAAAATGGCTTTCTCATGTGTTAATTCATTTTCTACAGTCTTCATAATAATTTCTTTTGCTTCATCTCTTGAGAAAGCAGAAATTCTTTCTAATTCTTGTTGTTGTTGTTTCACTATCTCCTCGACTTTGCTATTCATCTCGTCGATTTCATGCTGACGTTTTGACAAGCGCTCTTCTCGTTTTTCAAGAGTCTCTTCCTTTTTGTCCAACGTTTCACTTTTTCGATCCAAAACTTCTTCTTTTTGCACCAACCGATTCTCTTGCTTATGAACATCGTTTCTGCGATCACGGACTTCTTTTTCAGCTTCCATACGAAGCTTATGAGCTTCATCTTTAGCTTCTAAGATTGCTTCCTTTTTACTGGAGTCCGCTTCTCGCGTAGCATCTTCAATCGTTTTTCGAGCCAGAGCTTCTGCACTCGAGATTTTAGCTTCTGCGATAGATTTGCGAACGAAGTATCCAATCAAGATAGAAATTGCTGCAGTGAATAGCAAAATGAGGATTTGTATGATCAGATCCAAGACTGATTCACCTCCTCATGCTATTTCTTAGCTAAAAAATCATTCATTTCTTTTTCAAGTTAATCATTTTCATAAATAAAGCATCTAAATACATCCTGTACAACTTTAAATAAACAGTCGTTTAATGCAGTATTCTCACTAATTGTATGTCTCATTATCGATAATGTCAAGCACTGGTAGCGGCTCCAAACTGAATCAAACTAGAATTCCTGATTGTTAATAACTAATATCTCTATAAAACTAACCAAAAGAGTTATTATCACTTAAGAAAGTGTCATACTCTTTTGAATGTAAATTAAAAAGAACAACTCTTCTTTACAGATTAAATTCTATCTTTCACCCATATTAATACTTGTTAAAAAGTAGCGTTTAAATAACATTTACTCCTAACTAAAACAACCTTAGGCTACTATAATTAGCTTAAGGTTGTTTTAGTTTAATAAACATATGCTAGTAAAAATGATAGGTGAGTTTTTATTTTTGTTCTAATTTTGCTGTCACTTGATCTTTAGATGATTCTTTAGACGAATCCTTACCTACGTCTTTAGAAACTGCCTCTTCTTTCGGCTCTACCAATCCATGATATTCACGAATCTTCATGTCAATCTCACCAGCAATTTTTGAGTTTTCTTTCAAAAATTGTTTTGCGTTTTCACGACCTTGTCCCATTCTTTCTTCATTATAGGAGTACCACGCACCGCTTTTAACAACAATATCTAATTCCGAACCAATATCAAGTATTGAACCTTCTCTAGAAATCCCAAGACCATACATAATGTCTACTTCAGCAGTTCTAAACGGAGGTGCTACTTTGTTTTTTACTACTTTTAACTTTGTTTTATTTCCCATAATATCGTTTCCTTGTTTCAGTTGTTCCGCTCTTCGCACTTCTAAACGAACAGAAGCGTAGAACTTAAGGGCGCGCCCACCAGGAGTTGTTTCTGGGTTTCCAAACATAATGCCAACTTTTTCACGGATTTGGTTAATAAACATAACGATCGTTTTCGATTTGCTAACTGCTCCAGAAAGCTTACGTAAAGCTTGAGACATAAGTCGAGCTTGAAGCCCTACATGACTGTCACCCATTTCACCTTCGATTTCTGCTTTTGGAACAAGTGCTGCAACAGAGTCGACGATGACAATGTCAATAGCTCCACTTCGTACAAGCGCTTCTGCGATTTCCAAACCTTGCTCACCTGTATCAGGCTGTGATAATAGTAATTCATCAATATTAACACCTAAATTTTGAGCATAAACAGGATCGAGCGCGTGCTCTGCATCAATAAATGCCGCTTGTCCACCATTTCGTTGAACTTCAGCAATCGCATGAAGAGCAACCGTTGTTTTACCTGATGATTCTGGTCCATAAACCTCAATTACTCGTCCACGAGGATAACCACCAACGCCTAACGCAATATCCAATGCTAATGTTCCACTAGATATAGTGGATACTCTTTGTCCTGCTTGTTCTCCTAATTTCATGATAGAACCTTTTCCATATTGCTTTTCAATTTGCTTTAACGCCATGTCTAATGCTTGTTTTCGATCTGACATTGTTACATTCGCTCCTTTATATATCAATTCATTATTTCTAATGCAAACTCATTTCTTACTATAAATATAAAATCTATTGCTCCTTATTTACAAACATCCGTTCGCTTATAATTATAGACGGAAAAATCCACCTTGTCAAAGGTTAAGGCGGATTTATTTAAAAATTATATTTTACTTGTCGTATACAAAATCAGACGGTATCTCATCAACAGTGAACGTTTATTATTAATTAAAAATTATTTTCTTTTAGGACGAGGTTTTGCTGGCTCAAGGTTAATTCTCGCTCCGCTAACACGGGAATATTTCAATCCTTCATAAACAAAAGGGGCAACCTCTTCAGGAACTTCCAAGAAGGTGAAGTTTTCGAATATATCAACTCTTCCAACTGATTGTGCACTTATTCCAACTAAGCGCGAGACCTCATCGACTAATTTTTTCGGTGTTAAGTCTACATTACGTCCTACATTAATAAAGAATCTGGTCATCCCTTTTTGTGCACCCGTTTCACCAAAATCATAGCTATCATCATTCATATCATCTCTGCTATAAAAAGCTAGTTTCATAAGTGATGTGACGACCTTCTCCGGTGGATACTGTTCTAGCAGGTCTGAAACTAAGGTGTCATATAGAGTCATTCCTTGATCATCGTTTTCAATAAGGTCAATAATTTGCCCTTTCCACACGTGTTGCTGTTTCTCAACCACTTCTTCTACTGAAGGGATATTTCGAGAAGGGACTTTCATTTTTATTTGCGCTTCAATGGAACGTAAATGTTTCATTTCACGCGGTGTAACAAGCGTAAGAGCAATACCGTCTTTACCAGCACGTCCCGTTCTTCCAATACGGTGAACATAACTTTCAGGATCTTGTGGAATGTCATAATTAATCACGTGACTAACATTTTGCACATCAATTCCTCTCGCTGCTACATCTGTCGCAATTAAAAATTCTACAGACGATTCACGAAATTTCTTCATGACTAGGTCTCTTTGCGGTTGTGATAAATCTCCATGGAGGCCATCTGCCATATACCCTCTCGCTTGAAGAGCTTCAGCTAATTCTGCGACACCTTTTTTCGTTCGACAAAAAACAATCCCTAAGTGAATCGTTTCACTATCAATAACACGACATAAGGAATCAAGCTTATTTTTTTCGAGAACTTTATAATATACTTGATTAATTGACGGAGCCGTAACGTCACCCTTATCAATTGTCACATGTTTTGGATTAGTCATATATTTACTTGAAAGTTTACGAATCGGAGGAGGCATCGTTGCTGAAAAAAGCATTGTTTGTCGATTACTATTAACTTGTTTGAGGATCTTCTCAATATCTTCCACGAATCCCATATCAAGCATTTCATCCGCTTCATCCAAAATTAAGGTGTGGATATTTTGTAATTTCAATGTTCCACGATTTAAGTGATCCAAAACTCTTCCGGGAGTCCCTACAACAATTTCTACCCCTCGATTTAATGATTTAATTTGCTGTCCAATCGATTGTCCACCATAAACAGGAAGTGTTTGCACCTTTTGAAATTTTGATAGCTTTTGAAGTTCTCCAGCAACCTGAATGGCTAATTCTCTTGTCGGAGTTAAAATCAACGACTGTATATGCTTTTCTTTCGTAATATGCTCCAACAAAGGGATTCCAAATGCAGCTGTTTTCCCTGTACCTGTCTGAGCTTGTCCAATTACATCACGTTTGTTCAAAATTTCAGGAATAATTTTTTCTTGGATTGGTGATGGTGCTTCGAAGCCCATTTCTTTAATTGCTTTTTTTATTTCATCTGATACGTCAAATTGTTCAAATTTCATCATTTCTATTCATCCACCTTTATCTTTTCCTTTTCCTTTTCCTTACTCAAACATTGAATTAAATAATACATGCCATACTTTACAGATCGTTCTCTAATATTTTCTCTACTTCCTGCTAAACGAAGCAAATATGTTTCCTCGTGGTGCTTTGTTGCAATACCAATATATACGATGCCAGGTTCGTGCCCTTCTGAAGAATTTGGTCCTGCGACGCCGGTAAAACTAATTCCAATATCACTATGATATTTCTGTTTAATATTTATCGCCATTTCTTTAGCGCACGATGAACTAATCGCGCCTTCAGTTTGCAACAATTTCTGTGAGATAGCCAATTCAGTATGCTTCACTGAATTACTATAACATATTATCCCCCCTGTAAAAACAGATGAAGATCCTGGCTCACTTGTCATCATTGTCGAAAATAAGCCTCCCGTTAAACTCTCAGCTGCTGCAATCGATTGACCAGTTGCTTTCAATTCTCGAAATAAAATATTTGCTAATTGACTTTCATCTTCACCGTAATAATAATAACCAAGGCGTTCTAGAATTTTCGATTTCAATTGTTGTAATTGGAAATCGTTCTCTTGTTTATCCGACCCCTTGACAGTTAATCGGAGCGTCACCTCACCTCCAGAAGCAAGAGGTGCAATTGTCGGATTAGTTTGTTGTTCTATTAAATCATCGACTTTTTCTACCAATTGTGATTCACCGATATCAAAAAAACGCAAAACCATTGATTGAATTTCTTCGTTTAGAACTAGCTTTTTTTTCAAAAAAGGCATTAAGTAATTGTTAACCATCGGGATAAGTTCACTAGGGGGACCTGGTAACATAACGATATATTTGTTGTTATGCTCGACAACCATTCCACATGCTAACCCTTGGTCATTCGCTAGTATTTTTGCGTCTTTCAGTACCATCGCTTGTTTTCGATTGTTCGCAGTCATTTCTCGACGTCTTTGGGCGAAATGTGATTCAATTCGCTCCTCTGTTTCTCTATCATAGACAAGCTCTTTCCCTGTTACCTTAGCAACTGTTTCTTTCGTTAAATCATCTTTCGTTGGTCCTAATCCCCCGGTAAAAATCAATAAATCTGATCGATTTAATCCTGATTCAACGACTTCAGATAATCGATTTGGGTTATCCCCCACTACAACATGATGATATACATCAATTCCAATAGACGATAGTTGACCAGATATGTATGTAGCATTTGAATTTTGGATTTGTCCGAGAAGTAATTCCGAACCTACTGCAATAATTTCAGCATTCACTCTCATTTCCCCTTTCTAGATATTACAATGATTTATTAAGAACGTGCTTATTTTTCACAAAATAATCCACACCTGAAAAAACAGTTAAAATCACTGCAACATAGACCAAAATGGTGTCAAAGGGTATCGAAACCAATTCAAATACGATGTTATATAACATAACTGCTGCTGCTGCAAATATTTGGCTAATTGTTTTCCACTTTCCCCAAATACTTGCAGCAATGACCTCTCCTTCACCTGACGCAACAAGTCTGAGTCCTGTAACTGCAAATTCGCGACTTAATATGATAATTGCCGCCCATGCAGGAAACATATCTAAGCCAACCAGTCCAACAAAAGCAGCGCTTATTAACAATTTATCTGCTAACGGATCCAAAAATTTTCCCATGTTCGTGACAAGCTTATACTTTCTAGCATAGTAACCATCCAACCAATCTGTTGAAGCGGCTACGATAAAAATTATCGCTGCAATAAAATGATGAACGGGAATCTCTGCCCCGAGCAATGTCAGCTCTCCCCATTGAAACGGAACAAGCAGAAAAATCATAAATACAGGGATTAATAAAATTCGTGAAACGGTAATCTGATTAGGAATATTCACTTTGCCCCTCCTGACGTAATCATATTTCGATTTATATTATGTATGAGACCTATTCAATTTTATCAAAAAGGTTAGCATATTGCGAATACTAGAGTGAAATATTATCTTCTTCTACTCATAATGTGTCAATTTTCTTCATTTATACTTTATTCAATTGGGATTTTCGCTAACCTAAAAGAATCTTTTATCACAAAAAACAGCCCCTAAAAAGGGCTGTCTCTTCAGCAAATATATCTACTCGCTATATTGAATAATAATATTTTGCGTCGTCAGTTCAAGAGGATATTCTACTAACTCATCATTAATAAAAATATCAGTAGTTGGTGTACTACCAACTCGTATCCTGATCTGTTCTTCATCAGAAAAGTCAAAAGTAGCTTCATCTTCTGAAGCGTGCATTTGTCCATACACATCATCACCAGAACTATTGAAAATACTAATCCAGCTTTGACCTGAAAACTCCATCGTCACATCAAAGGTATCCGTCTCACTAAGACTAAATACCGATGTATCTCCATCACTCTCTTCAAGAGTAAAGACCGGTTCAGATTCTGATTCGTCTTCTTCATTTTCATTGTTTTCATCATTAGCTTCTTCATTGTTATTTTCTTCGTTGTTATTATCTTGATTGTTCGCATTCGTTTCGTTATTTTCATTACCTTCAACATTTGATATGTCAACATTCGGTCCATTAAATTGGTCTTGCCTAGTAATACCAGGAGTACCTTCGTCGTTATCAAGTCTAGAAAACCAAATAAGCGCTACAATCACTGTGATAAATAAAACAGCAATTACCGTTGGGACTAACGCAGCAATTTTCGACTTCTTTTTTGTATTCGGTGATCGATTAATACGCGGAGGCAAATCAGATGGCTCTCTTTTTGGTTGTGGTAACTCATCTTTATGTTCTTCAAATACCATATCCGATTCTAATCCAACAGCTTCACAATAGCTCTTAACAAAAGCACGGGCATAAAAGTCACCCGGCATTTTAGAAAAATCGCCGTTTTCAATAGCAATTAAATAACGTTTCTGTATTTTAGTAAGGCTTTGTAATTCTTCATGCGAATAGCCCTTTTCTTCCCTTGCTGATTTTAATCTCAATCCTAATTCTGACAATCTAAACACCTACCAACTAACTGATATCAAATGATGAGAATCCAGACTCCACAGCCTCATATGTAATTTCTTCACTCTCATCTATCCGAAGCTCAATAATATAATCAAAATCATTTAAAGTATATTCGGTTTCCCTAACAAAAATATCAGGGTGCTCGACTACTTTTGTTGCAGGAAGGCGCATTATTTCCGATACGAGCATTTGGTGTCTTTCAGAGGCTCTCATAGTAGAAACAATTCCATCAATAATATAAATGTGGTTCTCCGACATTTCATCATCAGCCAATTGGCTACGAATCGTTTGTCTTAACAGGGTTGAAGATAAAAATGACCATCTTTTATTCGCGCAAACACTCGCCGCCACGACTGATTCTGTTTTACCAACCCGAGGCATACCTCGGATTCCAACCAATCGGTGACCATCCTTCATAAACAGTTCTGCCATGAAATCTACTAATACACCTAGTTCATCTCGAACAAATCGGAAGGTTTTTTTCTCATCTTCATCACGTTCAATATAACGACCATGTCGAATAGCTAATCGATCTCTCAATTTTGGCTGGCGGATTTTCCGAAGTGTGATAACATCCATTGTATTCATAATATAACGGAGGCGCATGATCGCCTCATCACTTACACTTTTTATTAACATTCCCCGACGCATGTGTTCCACACCGTTAATTGTAACAATATTTATCCGAAGCATTCCTAATAAAGATGCGATCTCTCCTAATAAACCAGGGCGATTTTCATGGATCTGATATTCCATATACCATTCTTTTGGTTCCATCGGACAACCCCTTTCAACATTATCTATCATCAATATATGTGAATGTTTTCCCTTTATAATATCATAATTGATTTTTTTATTCATTAAAAGAGATTTTTGACAATAATAGCGAAAAAGCTACCATTTACATTTTATTTCTTATTTAATTTACAAATGCTAGTTGGATCTGTAACGCTAAAAACTTGGCATCACAGCGATTTCATCTACTATGATTGTACCACGAAGTTTCACTCACACAGAAAAATGAAAAATTGTGGAAATTATTGAGGTTTACAAAATCCTATTGCTTAAAACGAATAAAAAGCACCGCCCAAATGGCGATACTTTTCACCGTATGAACCTTAATCCTTTTCGACAAGTTTCACCATCATATTAGCAATCGCATGTTGTTCTTCTTCTGAAGCTACATGCCATAAGTCAGACAAAACTTTTTCTTGATCATTTTTGGGTTCCACTTCATTCGATAAGTATTCTCCAACTTGATAAGCAACATCAGATACCGTTTTTGAATCCATCCCTTCTGCCTCTCCTTGATGGAGCCTTTCCTCTAAAAAGTCTTTCCACTGTTGCCAATTGTCTAAAACAGACATGATCTTTTCCTCCTTGTAAATGACATTCTTATTTAGCATTTCACAAGAAAGAAATAATATGCGCACTCGCAAAAATTTAACAATACCATGCGCCGTTAACAGAGAGAATCTGACCGTTAATATAATCCGCATCTTTTGAAAGTAAAAACGCTACTAACCCTGCTATCTCTGACGGCTTGCCTAATCTTCCAGCTGGAATTTCTTCTTTAAGTTCCAATATATCGTCTGATGAATACCCAGCTAGCATTTCTGTTTCAATAGCTCCAGGCGCTATCGCGTTTACTTGAATTCCACTGCGAGCTACTTCTTTAGCTAATGCTTTAACAAAAGCATTTTGCCCACCTTTAATCATCGAATAAGGGACCTCACAAGAAGCGCCTGTAAGCCCCCAGATCGAGGTAATCATAATGATCTTCCCTGACTTCGCTGATATCATCCCCGGTAGAAACATCTTTGTAATTAAAGATGGTGTAGTAATACCAATGGTAAGTTGAGATGTCAAATCTGATTCACTAACATCTTGAAAAATCTTTGAGCTAGCCATGCCTGAATTATGAATGAGAACATCAGGTTGAAAATCTAGATCTGTTAGTTTGTTAAGTGTTTTAGAAACGAAACTGAAATCTGCTTGAAAGATGAGACACGATTGACCGTATTCAGCTTCTATAACAGCTTTAAGCTCTTCAACAGATTTTCTATTGCGATTATAGTGTAAGATTAAATTATAACCATGAGAAGCGAGTCGGAGGCTAACTTCCCGACCAATCCCTCCACTCGCTCCCGTGATAAATGCTAGAGGGGATGATTTACTCACGATCATCTTCCTTTTTTGTGATCAAACATTTCGTCAGTTGCGTGCTTAAATCAAAGTATTCATTCAGAGTTTGTGCCAATTCCTCTTTTTTCAACGATTCAAGTGTCGGAATAACTTCAAATAAATCCATCCCGTTAAATTGATATCGCGTAAATTGATTTGCAATAAATTCAGGTGAATTCATCGCTTTTAAGAAATATCCGATTTTCTTTTTACGAATCCGTTCAATCGCCACTTCGTCAAGTGATTTCCCTTTAAAATCGGAAACCATTTGTTCAATCCGGTCAGCTAATTTTTCGGGATGATTAGAATCCCCACCGACTACTGAAAATCCAAAGCCATTTTCGGCGGTATAATCAAAACTGAAGCTGTCATCAATTAATCCATCTTCATATAAAGACTGATAATTTTCTGAGCTTTGCCCAAACATCATTTCTAAAAGTAATTGCATCGACAATTCGTGCTTTAATAGTTCTTGACCCTGTTTATTTGGATTACTGTCTTTGATACCTACCAAACATTTACCAGTATTTACTGGCATCGGAATAACGACCTTTTTTTCATGTACTTCACTTGACTCTTTATCAAAATAACGTTCAATTTCCTCTGGTTCCGCAAAGGTTTTATCCGCCTGGTTATCGCGTATTTGTTTTAAGATAGACTCTGGATCCACATTTCCTACGACAAAAAGAACCATATTGCTAGGGTGATAAAACGTTTGGTAGCAAGTGTAAAGCAGATCTTTTGTCGTCTTATTAATTGACTCAACCGTTCCTGCAATATCAATTGCTACTGGATGACTTTTATACATTCCTTTTAATAGGCCAAAAAAGTTTTGCCAATCTGGATTATCTTCGTACATTTTTATTTCTTGTTCAATAATCCCCTTTTCTTTTTCCACTGACTCTTCTGTGAAATATGGCTTTTGCACAAAGTTCATTAAAGTTTCCAAGTTCTTTTCAACATTCATCGTACTTGAAAATAAATAAGCTGTTCTCGTGAAACTTGTAAAAGCATTTGCTGAAGCACCTAGTTTACTGAAATTTTGGAATACATCTCCTTCTTCATCGTCAAACAATTTATGCTCCAAAAAGTGTGCTATTCCATCTGGTACCCTCAGTGATTCTTGTTCATCTAAAGGGGTAAAATGATTATCGATAGAGCCATATTTTGTCGTAAAAGTAGCGAACGTTTTATTAAAACCTTTCTTCGGAAGAACATACACGTGTAATCCATTCGGTAATTCATCGACATAAAGAGTTTCTTGCAATTGATCAAATGAAACTTTATTCATTCGTGTCAGCCCCCTTTCCTTTTAGAAAGTAAATCGTATCGAGTTGAATTTTTTTAGCAACATTTAAAATGTCGTCATACGTAACGTTATCAATACGTTGTAACCATTCATTTACAGGGGTCGGTTTGCTAGTTATTTGATTATGATATTCCAACTCTATCCGACCACGTGGGACGTCCATCGTCTCTAACACTTGATTTTTATAGACAGCTTTTGTCTGCTCGATATCTTCTTCGGTAAAATTCCCTTGTTTCATGTCTTCCATCTGTTTGAATATAATTTCTGTTGCCTCATCATACTTATTCGATTCAATACCAGACATCACAATAAGCAACCCTTTATGACTTTCCACTCTTGATGCTGCGTAATAAGCAAGACTAGCCTTTTCTCTTACATTTACAAATAGCTTCGAGTGAGAAAAACCGCCAAATACGCCATTAAATAATTGAAGAGCAAAGTAGTCTTCATCGCCATATGTCACATTTGTTCGATAGCCGATGTGAAGTTTCCCTTGTTGAACTGATTGCTCATCAACGACTTCATTCGCTTTTTTCTCAGAATACGGAACAGTTTCTTTTGCTGGAGTGTTATTTTCTGAATCATTCGGTTGATCTATTGAAAAATATCTTCCAATCAATCCTTTTATTTCTTCGACATCTACATCACCCATAACATATAGATCGATTTGATCATTATTTAGTGACTGCTTGTAGTAGTCATATAAATTCGTTCCGTCAATCGCATCCAAATCTTTTTCATACCCTAATACATGCAATCCAAATGGTTCTTTTTGACACATTTCTTCTGTTAATCGTTTATTAGCAAAGCGCATTTTATCATCAAAAAGAGAGGCAATTTTTTGATGATGGGTTCGTTTTTGTTCTTCAATAATCTTTGCATCAAACTGATCATTTTCTATTTTAGGATCTAATAATACGGAGGATAACAGCTTAAGACCTTTTTCCAACAAAGGGTTTTTGTCCTTTAAAAACTTTTCGTTCGCTATATCCATCCGAAACGATAAAACCTGCCTCTCCCCCTTTTTTGCTACATCTGCAACGAGGGAAGCACCATACAATTCTTCCAAAGCACTGCGAATATGTTGTCTTGATGGATATTCTTTTGTCCCATTTTCAAGAATATTAGGCAGTAAAGCTCGTTTTGTTACGGTATCTTTTTCTAAGGCGCCATTCATCTGAATGACAATTGTATTTGTTTTGAACGTAGTAGATGGGATCACATGAACACTGATCGCACCTGCTTGAAATTGTTTTACTTGATCTTGTTCCATACCTTTCCCTCCTTCTATTATTCATAATATACCTAGTTTGCGTACGATTATGTTTTTTTCTCACTATCTTGATTTTACGAAAGGTTCTTTGATATAGCAAATATAGGTAACTTTGGCTAAATTGCGTGTGAACTGCAATTGCTATCCTTCTTTTTGTGAATGCTAAACTAAAGTGGACAGTTATTGATAAATAAGAATGAACACTATTAACCAGTTATTCATGGTGGGGATTGGCAAGGAAGGGGCACAAGAGGAAGCGTCTTGTGCCCCATACGAACTTTTTCTGGAAAAGAAAGGTCACAAGTGCGTGCGTCTTGTGCCCCTTGCGAGCTTTTGCTGGAAAAGAAGGGTCACAAGAAGGAGCGTCTTGTGCCCCATACGAGCTTTTGCTGGAAAAGAAGGGTCACAAGAGGAAGCTTCTTGTGCCCCATACGAGCTTTTTCTGGAAAAGAAAGGTCACAAGTGCGTGCGTCTTGTGCCCCTTGCGAGCTTTTGCTGGAAAAGAAGGGTCACAAGAGGAAGCTTCTTGTGCCCCATACGAGCTTTTGCTGGAAAAGAAGGGTCACAAGAGGAAGCTTCTTGTGCCCCATACGAGCTTTTGCTGGAAAAGAAGGGTCACAAGTGCGTGCGTCTTGTGCCCCTTGCGAGCTTTTTCTGGAAAAGAAGGGTCATTTTTTCTATTTGTTTGTAAAATTGAGGCATTGTTGGTTGCCTTTTCTCCAGTATCTTCTCAAAGCTAGCCCCTGACTGCACACAAGTGTCCTCCTTTCTTCATTATCTTTCCTTTTCCTGCTTCGATAATGCACGAGTGCCTTTCTCTCTGGCGATCCACTCCATCATCCTCAGCTATAAGTTTACTCCCTCTTTCTTTCTTGCTATAGAAAAAAACAAAAAACAGCCCCACACCCTGATGTAAAAGGGGTTAGACTGCTTTATATTAATATACTCGTTTTCGCAAGACGTGAAATTTAAATTTATCTGCTCTAAAATAGTTTATTGAGTATAGGACTGGCCGTTCTTTATCATCATAGTGCATTTGCTTAAGAACTAAGAGGGCCGTCTCTGGTTCACATTCTAAAATTTCCGACACTCGTTCATGATAACCAATTGGCTCAATTTGTGTCATCGCATAAGAAATCGATGTACCCGATTTTTCAAGCTGCTCGAAAATAGATTGTTGCTGATGTGATACGTAATCAGGTAAATGTTTCTTTGGAATTTTATCTAAACAGTAAACTACCGGTTCATCATCTGCTGTCCTCACTCTCTCGATGACAATCATTTCAGTTAGATCTTCATCTTGAAACCTTCTACAATCATCTTCTGAAGGTTGCTCAATAGTAGAGGAAAGAAAGTTTGCCCCGGGAATTTTTTTACCACGCTTAATCATGTCAGTTACACTGAATAACTCTTCTATGCCTGACGAGAAAAGTGGCTTCGTATTTATAAATGTTCCAACCCCATGTCTACGGACAATAACACTTTCATCTTCAAGCATCCGCAAAGCTTCTCTTAAAGTGGCCCTACTCACACCCAACTGTTTTGACAGTTGAAATTCTGAAGGTAATCTTTCTCCTGTTTCATAAATACCTTTATCAATATCCTGCTTGATTTTATCGATCACTTGCAAATAAAGTGGTCGTTGGTCGGATTTAATCATCTAAACTCCTCCTGCAAAACAAGTTACTCAACACTCATAATTATAAATGTAACATAAAATTCAAATTTGGACTATCTTTATTAACAAAACCTATCAATTAATTGAATCTTATGCCAATTTATTTAGGAAGATTCATTAGACATTTTTTCTTGTTTTTTTTCAACCAACACTTCTCTAGGTTTACTTCCTTCATAAGGTCCCACCACACCTCTTACTTCCATTTCATCAATTAATCTTGCAGCACGAGCATAGCCAACTCTGAACCGTCGTTGCAACATCGATACAGAAGCCGTTTGCATGTCGGTAATTAATTTTACCGCATCATAATAAAGCTCATCTTCCGCTTTTTCTTTACCCAATTGTTGATCACTATCTTTTGGCATCATTTCTTCTGCATATTGAGCTTTTTGTTGTTCGATGCAGTGATCGACAATTCGCTCTACTTCTTCATCAGATAAGAATGCTCCTTGAATTCTAGTAGCTTTCGAGGCACCTACAGGTAAAAACAGCATGTCCCCTTTGCCTAAAAGCTTTTCAGCACCGTTGCCATCTAATATCGTTCTCGAGTCCGTAGAACTTGAAACGCCAAAAGCGATTCGTGAAGGAATATTGGCTTTAATGACTCCTGTTATTACATCAACCGATGGTCGTTGAGTAGCAATAATAAGATGAATCCCTGCTGCCCGTGCCATTTGTGCAATTCTCGTAATCGCATCTTCCACATCTGATGAAGCAATCATCATTAAATCAGCTAACTCATCAACAATTACGACAATAAAAGGTAATGGGGAGTATGATTCTTGATCATAGTGCTTTTTACTTTCTTTTTTTAAATGCGCATTATATCCCTCAATATTTCGGGTCCCTGAAGCTGCAAAAAGTTCATAGCGACGTTCCATTTCGTTTACAACCTTTTTCAACGCTTGGGCCGCTTTCTTCGGCTCTGTCACAACTGGGGATAACAGATGCGGTATTCCATTATAAACATTGAGTTCGACCATTTTAGGGTCAATCATTATCAGCTTCACCTCATGCGGTTTACATCTCATGAGAATGCTAATGATAATACCGTTTATACACACACTTTTCCCGCTTCCTGTAGCCCCTGCGACGAGTAAATGGGGCATTTTATTTAATTCAGCAATCACCGCCTCACCCGAAATATCTCTTCCAAGTGAAATAGCTAGCGGAGTCTTTTTTTCTTTCATCGCAGTTGATTCAAGCACTTCACGTAGGGTTACCAGTGATACTTCTTGATTAGGAACTTCTATCCCAATCGCAGATTTACCTGGTATCGGAGCTTCCATTCGAATATCTTTCGCCGCTAAAGCAAGTGCTAAGTCATCTGTTAGGTTAACAATTTTACTGACCTTCACTCCTGTGCTTGGGTAAACTTCATATTTTGTAACTGTTGGGCCTAAATGCACTTTTGTTACTTTTGCACTGACACCAAAGCTTTCAAGAGTTCTTTCTAACTTTCTAGCATTCTTTGATAACATCGAATGCTCCTTGGCTTGACTTGATTTTGCTGGGTTTTCAAGTAAATCTATCTTCGGTAAGATATACTCTCGATTTTCCGCTTCTCTGACAACAAGAGATGTTGTTTTCGGTTCATTACTAGAAACAGATTCGTTTGGATCAGCGTTCTGCGTATTTTGTGTGTTTTCCGTTTCCTGAGTGTCCATTTGGACAGTATCTTGTTTTACGGGTATGACATCAATCATCTCAGGAATAGAATCCTCCTGCGAGGATTTTGATTCTTCTTCATATGCTGTTTTTGTGAAATCATAAATAATTGGTTCCTCGTCCGGATCACCATCATCTATCATTTCAGGTGCGACTTTTTTCTCTTTTCTCGTCTGTTTCTTTGTTTGGAAGCGTTCCTTAGCTTTATGAACAAGTTCCTTAGCGCTTTGGCTTACTTTATCATTGATTGCCCCCACAACATGCAGAGGACCGCCACTACTTTTCTTAATAAGATCAATAAATGATTTGCCAGTGATGAGGACGATAGAAGCAATCATTAAACCAAAAGCAAAGAAAAGCGTTCCACCTGATGAAAATAATACGTGACTAACGGAATAACCAAGAGCACCAATCATACCACCGCCACCTAGATCGATGACCGCTGTCCCTTGCAGTTGTTGCCAATATAGATCCCACGTATTTCTAATCACAGAACGATCGATAAACTCACCACGAGTAGACATCTCCGCGAAAAGTTGTACATGACTTACCAATGCCAATGAAAAAACAAATAAATAAATACCTATAAACCTTCTATTCCAAAGACTAGGGACTTTCTGTTTAAACATTAAGTACAAGGAGAATATAAAAAGTGATATTGTTAATAAAATATGCCAGCTACCGAGAACGAAACGAAATAGTTGAACCAATCCTTCACCAATAATTCCTAAAGAAGCGAAGGTAACAATTGATATAATAAATAAAAATAAACCGGTTAACTCAAATGTTAACTGCGTTCTCCATTTTTGTGTTTTTCTTCTTTTCTTTGCCATCTAAATCACCTCAAGAAAAATTTCTCTATACAAATGGAAGAAGCAGCCGATCTAACGGCTGCTATTTCCATGATTCACGAACGCTTGTTTCATTAATTATAGCATAGAGAACTGATATATGACTAGATGGAAAAAATTAATTCAGCTTATTTTTCAGGGGGGTAGGGTTGACCAGGAGTGTATTTAGGGTCTAAAAATAAATTTGGGTCTGTCGACAATAGCCGAACAATCCGAAATTCTTTTCCTTCGGGTTCTATCATTAGTTGTCCTCCAGGGACGTCAACGACTTGTTGTGCATCATACTCAGACTCCGCTGTCGGAAAAACTGTGTGAAGATTTTGATACGTATACAAAATCATTGGATCACATCCTTTTGATGACTCTTTCCTTCTTCAATTAGGTCATTTAGCTTCTTGATCGCCTGTCCCAATCCGCCTACTTCGTTAATAATCCCTTCATGAACAGCATCGATACCAATCACATTTGTTCCAATATCACGCGTTAAATTACCTTTTGAAAGCATTAGCTCTTTGAAACCTTCTTCAGAAATGTTAGAATGCTGCGTCACAAAGTTAATCACTCGGTCTTGCATTTTATCTAAATACTCAAAACTTTGCGGAACACCAATCACAAGCCCTGTTAAACGGACTGGATGAATCGTCATCGTTGCACTCTCAGCAATATACGAGTATGTCCCAGCAACAGCTATGGGTACGCCAATAGAATGCCCGCCTCCTAAAACGAGGGTTACAGTAGGTTTTGACATAGAAGCAACCATTTCTGCTAAAGCTAACCCTGCTTCTACATCGCCTCCTACCGTATTTAAAATTAACAGCAACCCTTCAATTTTAGGGTTTTGTTCTGCTGCTACTAATTGAGGGATGACGTGCTCATATTTCGTTGTTTTATTTTGTGGTGGTAACTGCATATGACCTTCAATTTGTCCAATTATCGTTAAAACATGGATATTGCTCGCTTCCATTTGTGGAATATTTGTCTGTCCCAATTGTTGAATTTTATCTACTATCCCATCACCTTTTTCTTGCTTATCTGTTTGTGGTTTTTCTGAATTTTGTTGATAATACGAATCGTTATGTCTCATAAAAGAACCCCTTTCTTTTCCGTTAGTATGGAAAGAGAATAGCTTTTTCATACTAGTAGAATTAATGAGGTAGAGAAAATAACAATAGCCAGAAAAGATCAGCGTCACCACTGTCTAATCTGGCTATTGTAAGAATGCTTCATTTATAAACTTAAAATTTAGAGTTGCTACTCTTTCATGTTTCCATAATAATCGGCATAATCATTGGACGACGCTTTGTTTTCTCATACAAGAATCGACTTAAATGATCACGTATTTGACCTTTCATTTGTGCCCATTCTGTTTGATTCTGTTCAATCGATTGTTGCAATGTTTCTGTCACTAATTTTTCCGCATGTTTAATGAGTTCTTCTGACTCTCTAACGTAGACAAAACCTCTTGAAATGATGTCAGGACCTGAGATTATCTTGCTATGTGATTTATTTAAGGTAACTACGACAACAAGAATACCGTCTTTTGATAACAGGCGTCGATCTCTTAATACAATATTACCTACGTCACCAACACCTAAACCATCAATTAAAACATGCCCAGAATGGACTTTATTCACACGATTTGCTTTTCGTTTTGTAAATTCAACAACATCGCCTTTTTCTAGTAAAAAGATTTGGTTCTCCTCTGTACCAACTGATTTCGCTACCTGACGATGCGCATATTGCATGCGGTACTCGCCACTAATAGGAATGAAGTATTGTGGCTTAATTAAATTGAGCATTAACTTCAGTTCTTCTTGACCTGCATGACCTGAAACATGAACCTTTTTATCTCTTCCATATATCACATCTGCACCTGTTCTAGAAAGAAGATCGACCATTTGGGAAACAAGTTTTTCATTTCCTGGATCTGGCATCGACGAAATGACAATACGATCGAGTTTCTCAATTTTCACTTGAGGATGAGAACCTTGCGCCATTTTGGCAAGTGAACTCATTGGCTCACCTTGACTTCCTGTAGTTAACACAACATACTGATCCCGGTTATAGTTTTTCATGTCTTTTTTCGGAATAATCGTATTTTTTTCGTCTAATAAGTATCCTAAATCTTTTGCGATAGAAGTAGTCCGTTCGATCACCTTACCTACGATGGCAACTTTCCTACCTTTTTTCTCAGCTGCATGTATTACTTGCTGAATTCGGTGGATGTTTGAACTATAAATTGCCACGATAATGCATCCAGGTGCTTCATGAAAAGCATCTTTCAATCCTTCAGCTACAAATGATTCTGACTGTGTACTACCAGGAACCTCCGCGTTATGGCTGTCAGACAAAAGGCAGAGTACACCTTTATCACCAATTTCAGTCAGTTTCCCCATTTCCGTTTTAAGCCCGCCAACAGGATTTTGATCAAATTTGAAATCACCTGTATAGACGATAGGTCCCTGTGATGTATGAATAACGATACCTAAAGAGTCCGGAATACTATGGTTTGTCCCAAAAAAGCTTACTGGTGTTTTACCAACTCTTATTTTCGAATCTGAAGTAATTTCTACAAATTCTGGTTTCCTACCTACTTTCACTTCATTACATTGATCTTTTACAAGTGCAAGAGTGAATTTCGCTCCATATACAGGAACATTTAAATCTCTCAGTATATAAGGCACGGCAGCAATATGATCTTCGTGTCCGTGACTAAGAATGATTCCTTTAACTTTGTCTTTATTCTCTAATAGATAAGTAATATCTGGTATAACAATATCAACACCTAGCATGTCATCGGCGGGATGCATACAGCCGGCATCGACGATAATCATTTCTTCATCTAATTCCATCACATACATATTTTTTCCTACTTCACCTAGTCCTCCTAGGGAAAATATGCGTATTTTTTCAGTTTGTTGGTTCGACAATGGTAATCCTCCTATTTTATAATCTTTCACGTTCTGTTCACCCTCTGAGAGTAAGTATAACCTATTCATGTTTTACTCTACAAGTCAGAAGTAGGATATCGTCATAAAGTCCTCCAACCATTTCGGAGTTTACTAAGACGGTTTATAAAAAAACTCTAATGTAAAAGGCAAAATTAAAAGGCTGTATGCCCGCTGCATACAGCCCGAAACCTCATTACTTACAATATGTCTGAGATCATTTGGCGCTCTTCTGACGTCAGCGGGATAAGCGGTAATCGAACACCACCTACGTCCATCCCTTTTAATTGCAAGGCAGTTTTTACAGGTGCAGGACTTGGTGCGATAAACATCGTTCTCATCGTCGGTAACAACCGTTGATGAATCATCGCCGCTTTATTGATGTCACCCTCTTTAAACGATTTGACCATTTCTTGCATCTCGTTTCCAATAATATGACTGGAGACAGACACAACTCCATCAGCTCCTACAGCTAGCGCTGGTAGTGTTAAGCTATCATCTCCACTATATACGGCAAAGTCATCAGGCGTATTAGCAATAATTGTTGTCACTTGATCTAAGTTGCCACTTGCCTCTTTAACAGAAGTAATGTTAGGAATTTTTGAAAGAGCAATAACGGTTTCAGGTAAAAGGTTAACGACTGTCCGTCCTGGAACATTGTACAACATAACAGGAAGAGTTGTCTTCTCAGCAATGGTTTTAAAATGTTCATACATCCCTCTTTGAGATGGTTTATTATAATACGGAGCAACGAGCATGATTCCGTCTACCCCTAGTTTTTCTGCTCTTACCGTTAGTTCTGCAGTTGCATACGTATCGTTCATACCAGTTCCAGCATATACGGGAATCCTTCCTGCTGAAGCTTTTGCAGATTGCTCATATAACGTAGCTTTCTCTTCAATACTCAATGTAGCTGATTCGCCAGTCGTTCCACCAACAATGATACCATCTGTTCCATTATTGATTAAATAATTTATTAATTTCGGGATTCTTTGAAAATCAATATTCCCCTTTGAATCAAATGGGGTGACCATCGCTGTTAAGACATTTCCTAATGCCATCATATTCCACTCCTTACTTTTCTACGTTTCTAGTAGAGCTACCCTCGCTAATTCAATCTTAAATGTCACGATTCTATTAAAAACATCTCATGGAGAGCATTGACTGCTTCGATCATATCTTTCTCTTTAACTAATACCCAAATTGTCGTATGTGAATCAGCCGATTGTAATATTTGGATGTTGCGATCAGTTAATGCTTCGACTATTTTTGATGTAATCCCAGGAACACCAGTCATTCCGGCACCCACAGCTGAAACTTTCGCACAGCTTCGTAATACTTCAGGTTTCAATTTCATCTCACCCAACACTTGAATCGCCTTATCCGTCAAATGATCAGGAACCGTGTAAGCTACTCCAAATGGATGAATATTTATGAAGTCTACTGAAATACTTGCATTTGCCATTGCTTTAAACACTCTGGATTGAAGATCATATTCTCCCTTTTTAGCCGTTACTTTAATCTGAGACACATTTTGCAAGTGAGCAATTCCTGTAATTGGCCGTTCTTCAATATCTCTACCTACGATTGAAGATGTACTCGTCGTGATTAGTGTGCCAGTACTATTCTCCGAAATGGAACGAATTCTTATCGGTATTTTTGCCTGCATGGCTACTTCAACCGCACGAGGATGAATGACTTTCGCACCTTGATAAGCCATATTACAAATTTCATTGTATGTGACGACCTTCAATGGTTTCGCTTCTTTCACAACTCGTGGGTCAGCCGTCATCACACCTGCTACGTCTGTAAAAATATCGACTACTTCCGCATGTAAGGCAGCACCTAATGCAGTAGCAGAAGTATCCGATCCGCCACGACCGAGTGTTGCCGTAGTTCTTCTTGGCGTTTCACCTTGAAATCCTGTTACGACGATGACATCGTAATCATTGAGAGCGGAAAGGATTCCTTCCACTCTCATATCAGTGATCTTAGCATTCGTATACTCTTCTGTCGTTCGAAAGCCTGCTTGCGCTCCTGTCATCGCAAGAGCATTCAATCCTTTTGTTTGTAAAAGGGAGGAGAAAACGACAGATGATATCGTCTCTCCGCATGCTGCGAGCAAATCTTGCTCACGTTTTGATAGAGAGGAGGAAATACCACCGACCAAGTCTAATAATGTGTCAGTAGCATACGCATCTCCTCTCCTACCCATGGCTGAAACAACGACGACGACTTTGTAACCGTCTTTCACTGCTTTCACAACGTGCTGTGATGACTCGAGACGAACTGCTTCTGTTTTTAATGAGGTTCCACCAAATTTTTGAATAACAATTTTCATGGTTTTAACCATCTACTTTCGCTTCAGCTTGTATTATTTCAACAAACCTAATTTCACTAATGAAAAGGCAATTTGCACAGAGTTAAGTGCCGCTCCTTTTAGTAAGTTATCAGCAACTATCCACATATGAAATCCTTTAGAATTATCAAGATCTCGACGAACTCTTCCTACAAAAACATCGTCTTTGCCTTTCGATTTAGAAGCCAAAGGATATACTTGGTTAGCTGGATCGTCTTGCAATGTAATTCCTGGTGCATCTTTTAGTAACTGATGGACCTGAGATACATCTAATCCGTCTTTTTCTACTTCAATATAAACTGACTCAGAGTGTCCTGTTTCCACTGGAAGTCTGACGCACGTTGCAGCTACTTGCATTGAATCATTATTAAAAATCTTTTTCGTTTCATTAATCATTTTCATTTCCTCAAATGTATACCCATTTTCTTGGAATACATCAATTTGAGGGACTGCATTAAAGGCAATTTGATAATGATTTTTCTCGCCCGAAACGGGTAAAACTTGAGGATTTATCTCTTCTCCATCCAAAATTTGACGAGATTGTTGATACATTTCATCAATCGCTTTGACACCTGCTCCGGAAACAGCTTGATATGTAGATACAACGACTCGTTTTAGACCATGTGATTCCCGAATAGGCTCAAGTGCTGCAACCATTTGAATCGTTGAACAATTCGGATTAGCGATAATTCCTTGGTGCTTTTTCAAATCTTCTTCATTCACCTCAGGAACGATCAATGGTACATCTTCGTCCATACGGAATGCACTTGTATTATCGACTACAATCGCACCTCGTTTAACTGCTTCAGGTGCCAATGCTTTCGATACAGAACCTCCTGCACTGAATAAAGCCAATTGAATACCTTCAAAAGATTCAGGAGTTGCTTCCTGTACTGTTAGTTCTTCACCTTTAAACGTAATTTTTTTACCTGCTGATCTTTTTGAAGATAACAAAGTTAGTGATGCTATTGGAAAATCGTACTTTTCTAATGTGGCTAACATCTGTTCCCCTACTGCGCCAGTTGCTCCTAGAATTGCTACGTTAAAACGTTGTTGTGTCATTATTTAGAACTCCTTTCAAATTTTAAGTGGATTGTTTTCAATCATCATAATTTCATTATATACAACATAGTCGTCGTCGTTAAGGGGCACCTTAACGACGATATTAATCTTCCTATCTTCATTTTAGCAATTATTAATGATAATTGCATTATTCTTTGTATCTTTCTATTAAAACAGGTTGCAATTGTTGCCCCTTTAAAGCATGTTCTATAGTTGCCGGAATCCTTGTCATATCAGCTACTAGGGAGTTAGGTTTTTTGAATGGATGATCTTGCCCTAATGGAACAAAATAAATATTTTTTGCCGTCATCAACTTCATGATATTTACACCATTTAGTCCAAGTGCATCATTAGTTGAGATGGCAACAACTACAGGTTTACCAGTTCTCATCGTAGCTTTAGCACCCATTAACACAGGTGAATCCGTTAATGCATTAGCGAATTTACTCGTTGAATTCCCTGTCATAGGAGCAATTAGCATGCAATCTAAAGGCGTTTTCGGTCCAAATGGTTCTGCTTTAACGATCGTATCAACAATCGGCTCATCCGTCACTTCCTTAATTTTCTTTAACCAATAAGCAGCTTCACCAAACTTTGAGTCCGTTGTCTGCAGAGTATACGAGACAAAAGGGGTAACTTTCGCCCCTAAAGATACTAGTTTTTCCATTTCAGGCAACACTTCATCATACGTACAATGTGAGCCGGTCATTCCAAATCCTATATGTTTTCCCATTAATGACATTTACACGTTGCCTCCTTCTCTTTCTTCCAATTGCTTTTGCAATAAAGTTGATAAGACGTTTCCAAGCTGAATTCCAGCTGTTTTTGGGGCGACTAATCCAGGTAGGCCTGGGGCTAAAATAGCTTGAATTGCCCGCTTTTCTGCAAACTCAAAGTTTGTTCCGCCTGGATTCGAAGCGATATCAATAATTAATACATGACTAGGCATTTTAGAAATAATGTCAGCAGTCAGCACTTGTGCAGGAATCGTATTAATGATCGTATCTGCATCTTCTACAACTTTTTTTAAATCCAACAATTCATAAGGTTCCAAATTCAATTCAAATGCTCTTGCTCTCAACTCTTCTTCATTTGCTACAACTTTCACGTTTGCACCCAAAACATGGAAGGTTCTTGCTATCGTTTTGCCAACTCTTCCGAAACCAACAACTACTACGTTTGAGCGGTGAATCGTTACATTCGTATGTTGAATCGTTAGCAGAACAGCTCCTTCAGCAGTGGGAACCGAATTGTAGATAGCTAAATCATCTCGGTCCATCAGTTCAATTAATTCTTTATTTGTGTTTAAAACGATTTTGTTTAATGCGTCATTTGATATTCCCGTATAAATTTTTGTTGCTTTTTGTGTTCTAGATAGCCATTGCTCCGTTAAATAAAGCTTAGAATCTGAGAAAACACTGTCGATTTCATAGTTAGTTTTCATCCCATTGATAGGTAAAATAATTGCGTCTAACTTTTCCGCTTGAATAGCTTCAAACGTAGTCTTCTCCACTCCTAAAAACCCATCATCTAATTGGTTATATCCAAGTAGGTAAATGGTTGCATCCATCTTAGCAAGTTGGCGAATAACTTCAATATGGCGTAAATCTCCACCAATAACGGCAATTTCCATTCCAGTTAACAATGTATTACTCCCCTCTCCATAATCGTTTGAAAGGGAATTCTAGAGTCCTGCGCTGCACTCATCATATCTTATGTAAGGAAGGCTAATTGGTGAATTAACTAATGGTAACCTCATCTGTTTTGAGTGTGCTTTGATTTCCTAAGAGAGTGGCATTCACGAAGAAGAAACCTTGAACAAAAAAGTTCAAGGTTTAGTAACCGTTAGAGCTATGATACGTCAATAATAATCATATCCGCTCCGATTTTTTTAATTTGAGTCCAATAGACAGTCACTTCTTTTTCTCTTTTTCCTAAACCAAACCACTTCAATGTCGGAATAACAAACGCTTCAATTTGTCCACTTTTTTCATCAATTAACAAATCTGTCTGCCCCAGAACACCAAGTCGCTCACCTTTTTGATAATCAATAATTTCTTTTTGACTGATATCGCTTAATCTCATCGTTTACATCACCCTCCACTTTATTACAAGACTATGCTTGAGTGGTTCTGTGATATTCACTATTTATTGTAAAGATTTAGGCAATTGACCATCCGAACTAATTAACGTTAGAGAAAAATCTTTATCGAAAATAACTTTACTAGTCTGTTTTATCTCCTCCATCGATACCGCATCAATCGATTTGGTTATTTCATCGAGAGTACGATGTTCCCCAAGTAGAAGTTCATTTTTGCCATTACGACTCATACGGCTATTCGTGCTCTCAAGCGCTAGCATGAGTCCACCTTTCAATTGTTCTTTGCCATTTCTAAGTTCTTTGTCTGTTAAACCGTTGTCACGAACTTCAGAAATCGTATTAGAAATGACATTGTAAACTTCATCGAGTTGCTCCTCGGCAGATCCTGAGTAAATGGTGACCATTCCCGAGTCTTTGAATGAAGAATGATAAGAAAAAACGGAGTAAGCTAATCCACGGTTTTCTCTTATCTCTTGAAATAATCGACTACTCATTGATCCTCCTAAAGCATTATTTAATAGAATTAACGAGTATATCCGGTCATCATCTACGGAAAAACCATCATAACCTAAACACAAATGGGCTTGTTCTACGTCTTTTTTACGCACCATTTTTTCTGGTATAAAAACTGGTTTTTCCAACTTATCACTTACGGATTTACTTCTCTCAAGTGAAGAAAACAAATCTTGTACATATTCTACATACGTTTCATCAACGTTTCCGCAAATTGAAATGACGACATTTTCTGCGTGATAGTATTCTTCCATAAATGAAAACAAGTCTTCCGGTGAGAAGGTTGACAATGTTTGTTCCGTACCTAAAATAGGGTAAGCAAGCGGATGTTCTCCATAACTTGCTTTGCTTAACAAATCATGAACTAAATCATCTGGCGTATCCTCGTACATTTTAATTTCCTCAAGGACAACTCCCTTTTCTTTTTCGAGCTCTTTTTTCTCAAATGTTGAATTAAAATACATGTCTGCTAAAACATCCGCTGCATATTTAGCGTGCGTGTCAAGTACTTTTGCATAATAGCATGTGTACTCTTTCGATGTTAATGCATTTACATGACCACCGATCGAATCAAATGATTCAGCAATTTCTTGAGCTGTTCGGTCTTTTGTCCCTTTGAAAAACATATGTTCAATAAAATGAGACAATCCATTCTCTTTCTTTTTCTCGAAACGTGACCCTGTTCCTATCCAAATTCCTACAGATACCGATCTCACTGTATTGTTTGGTTCAAACACGACACGTAATCCATTGTTACTAACAAAACGTTTGACCACTATAATCCTCCTACAATATTGCGTTATTATTTTGTTTTTCTTCGTTCACTCAACACATCAGAAACTTTCCCAATTTGTAGATCTTTTTGCTTTATCCCGTTTATCATTTGCTCCAATCCGTCTGCAGAAGAAGCAGTAGGGTGCATTAGAATCAAAGATCCTGGCTCGACTTTCGATACAACTCGATCAGCCATTTGCGAGGGATCAGGTTTTTTCCAATCTAATGTATCTACCGTCCATAATACAGTATACATATCAAATTCCCTAGCAATCTTCACTACTTCATTATGATAACTTCCACTTGGAGGCGCAAACAATTCCGGAGTCGTATTAAGCGTAACATCAATGACTTGATTTGTTCGCACTATTTCATCACGAATTCGTTCTCTCGATAAAGTTTGCATATCAGGATGAGAATAAGCATGATTTCCTATTTCATGTCCTTCATCTTCTATCATCTTAGCAAGATTTCCGTTATTTTTCACCCAAGAGCCATCGAGAAAAAAAGTTGCTTTAATTTGGTGCTTATCAAAAATTTTCAAAATCTTAGGTAAGTAGTCATTTCCCCAAGCAACATTAACCATAAATCCAGCCATCGGCTTATTAGCGTTACCTTTGTATATTGGATTAGGTGGTAAGTGATCTAATGTTACTTCAGGAGGAACTTCCCCGAGTATCAATTTCCGTTCTTGATATTCCCCATCCTCTTTCATTTTTTCGTAAGATTTCTGTACATCGACCTGAACCCCATTATAACCAGGAATTGCCTTCCAAACAGGGTCTATCTTTGCGTCTATCGGATCTTCATCGAATTTTTGCTTTTGACGAAGGATTTCCATATATAAAGGGCTCTCTTCTTTCATTACTTGTTCTGCCTGTCCTCTAAATTCAACCATAAAACTGTTTGTTATCGGATTCAATCCAATCGATAATGTCATCAATAACATGATAAAGAGAGTGCCTATTTGCACTATGGCTTTTTTCAACATGTTTCATACCTCCTCAGTACAAGAAATATGCTGATAAAGGACAAGGTAGAACATCGATTAGCGATCGATGGCCGTAATGGTTTATAAAAGTAGAGTAAGGACTACTGAATAACTCATATCATTGCAAAGTCGGTAAAACATGCTCTTAACTACCAATAATTAACGGAAAAATTATGAATCCCTTTCTCTTTCGGACCGTTTCTCCGTTTACAATCGTCTAACGTTCCGAATTCCTCGCTTTTTCAGAACGTTTTTCCGTTTACAATCGTCTAACGCTCCGAATCACTCTCTTTTTCAGACCGTTTCCCCGTTTACAATCGTCTAACGTTCCGAATCACTCTCTTTTTCAGACCGTTTCCCCGTTTTCATTCGTCTAACGCTCCGAATCACTCTCTCTTTCAGAGCGTTTTCGCAATTCTATTCGTCTAACGCTCCGAATCACTCTCTCTTTCAGAACGTTTTCGCAATTCTATTCGTCTAACGCTCCGAATCACTCTCTTTTTCTGACCGTTCTCCCGTTTTCATTCGTCTAACGCTCCGAATTACGCTCTCTTTCAGAACGTTTCCCCGTTTTCATTCGTCTAACGCTCCGAATTACGCTCTCTTTCAGAACGTTTCCCCGTTTTCATTCGTCTAACGCTCCGAATCCGACGCTTATTCGGAACGTTTTCACAATTCTAATCTTCTAACGTTCCGAATCACTCTCTTTTTCAGACCGTTTCCCCGTTTTCATTCGTCTAACGTTCCGAATCACTCTCTTTTTCAGACCGGTAAACCTGCGACTCCATCGAGAAAAGCAACACCTGAAGATCCATCATCCCAATTAGCTGAATCAATGCCCGCGGAAATCGTCCGCCTATAGTCAATCGAGTGCCACTCTGTAAAAAATGCTAGAGGGTTCCTAGGAAGATGTGTGTCTTTTTCGAGAAAGAGGAATGTTATTTTATTCCATTTATAAAGTCACGTACATTTAAAAACGGACTGTCGTTAATAAAAAGAGTATCTGATTCATTGGATATAGTACTTGTGTAAATAATTAAGGTTACATAATCTCCTCAAAAATACAAAAAAAAGAGCCATATGAATACTCATACGTCCCTTTTACATGAATCGTTTATTTTTTTTCATCTTCGAGAAGAACTTTACGAGATAAATTTACTCGTCCTTGGTTATCGACTTCTGTTACTTTAACAAGTAACTCGTCACCGATAGATACAACATCTTCTACTTTTGCCACACGTTCTTTGGCAAGTTGAGAAATGTGAACGAGACCATCTTTCCCTTTGAAGATTTCAACAAAGGCTCCGAATTTTTCAATTCGTTTCACTTTACCTAAGTAAGTTGCGCCTACTTCTACTTCTCGTACGATATCTTCAATAGTCTTTTTAGCCAAGTTATTCATCTCTTGATCTAGCGACGATATATATACCGTACCGTCTTGCTCGATATCAATCTTCACACCTGTATCTTCAATGATTTGATTAATTACTTTCCCACTTGGCCCAATAACTCCACGAATCTTGTCTGGATGAATATTCAGTGTCAAGATTTTTGGTGCATATGCATTAAGTTCTTTACGTGGTTCTGGAATACATGAAAGCATATTTTCTAAAATAGCCAATCGCCCTTGTTTTGCTTGCTCAAGTGCTTCTACCAAAACCTCTTTATTGATACCATCAATTTTGATATCCATTTGTATTGCCGTAACACCTTTGGAAGTACCCGCTACTTTAAAATCCATGTCTCCAAGTGCATCTTCCATTCCTTGGATATCAGTAAGAACAGTTAAATTATCTTCGAATTTTACTAATCCCATTGCAATTCCTGCTACTGGAGCAGTCAATGGAACCCCTGCAGCCATCATCGCTAGCGTACTAGCACAGATGCTTGCCTGTGAGGTAGATCCGTTTGATTCGAGAACTTCAGATACAAGACGAATCGTATATGGAAAATCCTTTTCAGCTGGTAATACTTTTTCAAGAGCTCTTTCTCCTAATGCGCCGTGTCCAATTTCTCGGCGTCCTGGTCCACGAATAGGACCTGTTTCACCAACACTGAATAAAGGGAAATTATAATGATGCATGAAGCGTTTTGATTCTTCAATGCCTAGACCATCTAATATTTGAACATCACCTAACGCTCCTAATGTACAAATACTTAAAGCCTGCGTTTGTCCACGAGTAAACATACCCGATCCATGTGTCCGTTGCAAAAGATCAATTTCAGATGCTAGAGGACGAATTTCATCCTTTTTACGACCATCTGGACGAATATTCTCTTGAGTGATTAGCTTACGAACACTCTCTTTAAGCAACTTATTTAAAACTTCTTTTGCATCTTTTGTGCGGTCGTTTTCTTCGTCTTCGTACTTCTCTAACACACGATCAAAAACTTCTTTAATCGCTACATCACGAGCACTTTTCTCAACAACTGTTGCAGCTTTAACGATGTCAGCTTCAGCTAGCCCACGGATTTCAGCTTCGAGCTCAGCATCAATTGAAAGAAGTTTTACTTCCATTTTAGGTTTACCGACTTTTTCAATAATATCTTCCTGGAAGGCAACTAATTTTTTTATCTCTTCGTGACCAAACATGATTGCGTCAAGAATGATTCCCTCAGAAATCTCATCTGCTCCAGCTTCAACCATATTGATTGCATCTTTTGTACCCGCTACAATCAGATCAAGCTCACTTTTTTCCATTTGATCTGTACTTGGGTTAATAATGAATTCGCCATCGATTCTACCAACAGTTACACCTGCAATCGGGCCATCAAATGGTATATCCGAAATAGACAAAGCCATTGATGTTCCAAGCATCGCAGTCATTTCTGGAGAACAATTTTGATCATTACTCATAACCATACTTATCGCTTGTACATCATTACGAAATCCGTCTGGGAAAAGCGGACGAACCGGTCGATCAATTAGTCTACTCGTAAGAACAGCATGGTCACTAGGACGACCCTCGCGTTTAATAAAGCCACCAGGGATTTTGCCTGCTGCATACTTTCGCTCCTCGTAATTCACAGTAAGTGGGAAGAAAGGTAAATCCTTCGGTTCCTTAGAACCAGTTGCTGTTGATAATACTGACGTATCACCATAACGTATCATTGCAGCGCCATTTGCTTGTTTCGCATACTTACCGATCTCGACTGATAGCGTACGTCCAGCCCATTCCATGGAAAAAATTTGTTTTTCTTCGTTCATAATTTTAAATACTCCTCTCAATATATAAATAATTCATCATTATAATGATTATTGATAGCTTATTTTATGTAATACGACAACTTCAGGAAAACGTATAAATAAATCGTTTTTTTCTAGCATTCTCAATTATAACCTTATTTAATCAATGGTAATCATAACCAAAACCTCGACTTTTATATCATATCAGAAAAAAACAGGAAACGAAATAGTCAGATATATAGTTATGCTTCCTTTCGTCACGTTTCACTTCATTCATCTAATTAAAAAGTGATAAAATTAAACATAAGAAAAAAGCGGGAGAAACTCCCGCTTTCGTATTTATCGACGAAGACCAAGCTTATCGACAACTTGACGGTAACGAGTAACATCTTTATTACGTAAATACGTAAGCAAGTTACGGCGTTGACCGACCATTTTTAAAAGGCCACGACGTGAATGGTGATCCTTTTTGTGTGTACGCAAATGTTCATTTAACGTAGTGATTTGCTCTGTAAGGACAGCTACTTGAACTTCAGGAGAACCAGTATCATTCTCATGAGTTCTATACTGTGCAATAATTTCATTCTTTCTTTCTTGAGTTAATGCCATCCTGTTCCACCTCCTTCTTCTTTATCCCCAATTGCTGAGCAAACGTTGGTGAATCGTGATGCCAAGCATTGGTTCTTAACAGTTCTTATCATACTAGGTTTATTAGCAAAGTTCAAGTTTTTTTATTTTCAGCTTCATACGCAGAATAAATGCATTAATTACATCCTCTATTTAGCACTTCTTTTCTAAAAATTCACAGGCTCTTTTAATATCTTCGTTTATCTGCTGTTTCAATGCCTCAATAGAATCGAACTTTCTTTCTCCTCGTATTCTACTGACAAAGGAAACAAACACATTTTCATCATAAAGATCGCCGTGAAAATCAAGTACATGAACTTCAATTGTTGGTCTGTCCGGGACATCATCATGAAATGTTGGTTTATAACCAACATTACAGACGCCAGGAAGCTTTTTACCATTAACATTTAAATAAACGAAATAAACTCCTACTGCTGGAACAACGGTTCGTTCAACAGGCTTTATATTCGCTGTTGGGAATCCAATCGTTCGTCCTCGCTTTTCCCCGTGCTCTACCTGGCCTTCAACGATAAAGTTTCTACCTAAAAATTGATTCACCTTGTCCATATTTCCTAAAGCTAGCGCGCTTCGAATCTCAGTTGAACTTATCTTTTCATTATCCTGAGAAACTTTCCCTACTGTCGTCTGCATAATCTCATCTCTTGAATGAAAAGGCAATGTCTCCATTGTTCCTTTGCCTAACCGGCCATAAGAATAGTCGAACCCAGCAACTACATGTTTCACATTTAGATCAATCAAATATTGATCTACAAATTGTTGCGGTGAAAGGTCAGCAAAATGTCGGTCGAAAGAAACAATAAATAAATAGTCTACACCTAAACTTTCAATAAGTTGTATTTTTTCGGGGAGGGGAGATAAGTATTCAATGTTATTCGCTTCTTCTTTTCTTAACACCTCTTTCGGGTGCGGAAAAAAAGTCATCACAGCAGATTGATGATTTCTTTTCATTGCTTCTTCCTTTGCCACTTCAATTACTTTTTGATGTCCTCGATGAACACCATCAAAAAAACCTAAAGCTACTGCTGTAGAAGGCAGTTTTAACGGAGGATGAGGATGTTTTAAACGTATAATTTCCAAAGGTGCCACCTCATTAATTTCATTGCTGATATCTTTTACATTTGATCTAATGTTCTTATCATTTTTTCGGGTTTCATTTTCCCTGCTCTTTTTACATCTCTTTTATATAAAGCAAGGCAATCCCCATATTGATTATACAAAGCCCAAACCGATTCGTCTAGATTTACAACTTCTTCTGGTATCGAAATAATTCCACCTTGCAAAACTTTTCCTTCGATAACTTCATCTACTTTGATAATCGGAAACATCGATAATGCGGTTTCCACTGGGATAAGTAGTTCAGTGGCACTCTCATTTTCGACGGCTTTATCCAATTGATCTAAGGTTATACAATCTTTTCTATGAAAAGAACCTGAAGATTCTCTGACTAAGTGAGACATATGAGCTGGAAATCCTAGCTTTTCACCAATCGTAACAGAAAGTGTTCGAATGTACGTTCCTTTGCTACAAACGGCCCGAAAGTAGAAGCTAACTGTTCCATCCGCATTTATGTTAGGAGCAGTTAGAAGTTCTAGTTGATAAATTGTAATCATTCGACTTGGTCGTTCAACTTCAATACCTTCTCTAGCATATTCATATAATTTCTTACCCTTTACTTTTACAGCTGAGTACATTGGTGGCGTTTGTTCCAATGGTCCAACGAGATTTGATAAGACATGCTTCGCATCCTCTTCTGAAATTGAGCGGTCGACGATGGTCTCATTCACTTTTTCTCCAGAGGCGTCTTCTGTTGTCGTAGTAAATCCGAGAGTTACTTCTCCAACATAAGTTTTGTTATCTGCTGTTAAGTATTCGACGATCTTTGTTGCTCTACCTAAGCAAATGGGTAACACCCCTTCAACATCAGGATCAAGTGTTCCTGTATGGCCAGCTTTCTTCGTTCCGAACCGTTTTCCTACTTCTCTGACAGCTGAAAATGATGTCATTCCCTTTGGTTTCCACAATGGGAAAACTCCCATTAAATCCTGCTTCATTATTATGTACCCCTCCATTAAAAAATAGAGAAAAGGAGATAGATATCCCTCTATCCCCTTGTCAACTATTTATCTTCTTGATTAAGTTTTCGGAGCAATTCATCAATTCGACTACCATGTTCAAAACTTTCATCGAAAGTAAAGGACATTTCAGGAGTTTTCCGCAGATGAATTCTTTTGCCAATTTCTGAACGAATAAATCCATTCGCTGTTTCTAATGCTTGTAGTGTTTTCTTTCGTTCCTCATCATCACCATATACGGTGATAAATGCTGTCGCTTGTTGTAAATCCCCCGTTACATCGACTGCTGTTACGGTAACAAACCCGATACGAGGATCTTTTAAATCACGTTGGATGATGTCTGTTAATTCTTTCTTAATTTGTTCTCCCACACGATTCGCACGAACTTTACTCATTTCATGTCACTCCTATCATAAAGCGCAATGTACTCGTTATACGCCGAGACTTCTAATAAAAAGCCTATCTTTAAAGCAGTGAAGAGAGCTCCTTTGCCTATCCGCGGAGGAATCAGCCGATAAACCTAGCCCAATTCCATTTTCCAGGAGTGCCGGAAAAAGCTTTCACTCTCTTACGTGAATACAAACCATATGATTTGATAATCCCGGAAAAACCGTAGCTCCTTTTTTATAATATCTCCATCGATAATATAAATATTAACAGGAACTACTACTTCCTATTTACACCAAGGAACTTCTGCTTTTAACTAAAAGGATCACTCCCAAGTAATCCTTGTGATTTCAAGGTCTTGGTATGTTTCAAGAATTGAAATCGCTCGGTGTAATTCTTTTTCTACTTGTTTTGTTTCTGTACCTACAGTTACGATAGCCCACTCTACACGTTGCCAAACATCTTGGTGATTTATTTCCGCTATAGAGACATTCAACCGTTGTTTTATTCTCGTTGAGGCACTTTTCGTAATTGACCGCTTGTCTTTTAAAGATTGAGAATTGTAAATAAGTGCCTCAACACTGATGGAAGCTAAAATCAACGCTTGATTTCTTCCATGATATACGCTTCTATAACATCCCCTACTTTTACATCGTTGTAATTTTCAAGGGTAATTCCGCATTCATAGTTCTTAGCTACTTCTTTCACATCGTCTTTAAATCTCTTCAAATCACGGACGGCGCCTTCGAAAACAACAACACTATCACGAATCAAACGAACAGACGAACCACGAGTGATTTTCCCATCTGTTACATATGAACCTGCAATTGCACCGATTTTAGATACTTTAAAGACTTGACGAACTTCCGCCTGACCAATAACTTTCTCCTCATAAATAGGATCCAGCATACCCGTCATTGCAGCTTCTACCTCTTCGATCGCATCATAAATTACTCGGTGCAATCGAATTTCTACTTTCTCAGCATCTGCTGTTCGTTTTGCGTTAACATCAGGTCGTACATTGAAACCAATGATAATTGCGTTTGAGGCAGAAGCAAGAATGACATCGGATTCTGCAATCGCACCGACACCTGTGTGTAAAATGTTAACTTTCACACCTTCCACTTCAATTTTCTCAAGCGAACCTTTCATTGCTTCCGCTGAACCTTGAACATCGGCTTTAACAATGACATTAATTTCTTTTATTTCACCTTGTTGAATTTGATCAAATAAATCGTCAAGACTAACTCTAGACGTCTCTTTTCGATCTGCTACACGTTGTTTACTTGCACGCGCCTCACCCATTTGTCGAGCTTTCTTCTCATCTTTAAAAACTCGAAATTGGTCTCCTGCTTGTGGAACGGCATTCAATCCAGTAATCTCTACAGGCATAGATGGCTCAGCAGTCTTGACTTTACGACCTAGGTCATTCACCATCGCTCTAACTTTACCAAAGGTATTCCCTACAACAATTGGATCTCCTACATGGAGAGTACCTGCTTGCACTAACAACGTAGCTACAGGTCCTTTACCTCGGTTCAATTCGGCTTCCACAACTGTTCCCATCGCTGTTTTATCAGGATTAGCTTTTAATTCGCCTACTTCTGAAACAAGTAAGATCATTTCAAGTAGTTCATCAATTCCAGTACCATTAAGTGCAGATACATTAACAAAAATCGTTTCTCCACCCCATGCTTCTGCGACTAATTCATGTTCCGTTAGTTCTTGCATAACACGATCGGGATTAGCGCCTTCTTTATCTATTTTATTCACGGCGACAATAATTGGAACGCCAGCTGCCTTCGCGTGATTGATCGCTTCAACCGTTTGCGGCATAACTCCATCGTCCGCAGCAACAACAAGGATCGTAATGTCTGTCACTTGCGCTCCACGTGCTCGCATTGTTGTAAACGCGGCGTGACCAGGAGTATCTAGAAATGTGATTTTCTTCCCATTTTCCTCTACTTGGTAAGCTCCAATATGTTGCGTAATTCCACCTGCTTCACCAGCAGTAACTTTTGTATGACGAATTCCATCTAACAAAGTTGTTTTTCCGTGGTCAACGTGACCCATGATCGTAACAACTGGAGACCGCTCTACTAGAAGGTCCGGATCATCATCTTCGATAATCGATTCAAATTCTGTCTCATCTACAATAACCTCTTCTTCCACTTCCACGTCAAACTCTTCAGCAAGAATTGCAATCGTATCTTTATCGATTTCTTGGTTAATTGTAGCCATAACACCAAGAGATATTAATTTTTTAATTAATTCAGATGGCTCTTTGTTAAGTGTTTCTGCAAATTCTCCAACAGTAATCGGCAATGTATATGTGCGTTTAGAAGAAACTTCTTTTTTCACTTCTGCTTTTTTACTACTAGTATTGTTTTGTTTTTTGTTTTTTTGCTGATCTTTATTTTTGTTTTTGACTTTGTTCTTATCATCATTTGCCCGTTTTTTTGATGCATCCTCTTTCACCGGTTTGTTCTGTGTCTTAGTCTTCGATGCAGTAGGTGTTTTTGAATCAGATTTTACCAATGATTTTCCTCCGCTTTGTTCAGTTTGGGTTTTTCCCCCATTTTCTTTTTCTAGTTTTTGTACTGTATCGTTTGTAATCACACTCATGTGGTTTGTTACTTCTATTCCCAGCTTTTTCAATTGACTAATCACTTCTTTACTAGTTGTATTATTTTCTTTGGCATATTCATAAATACGCATTTTACTCATATTCATACCTCCTATATTCATCCAATGAACATCTGCATTTCCATAATTTATTTGTTTGAATTCTACTCAATAAGTGAGTTGAATTTATTTGCAAAGCCTTTATCTAGAATTGCAACAGTTACTCTTTCAGCTTTTCCAATCGCCTGGCCGATCACAAACCGATCTTCTAAAACAACATAAGGAATGTTGTAATACGAACATTTATCTGTCATCTTTTTCATTGTATTTTCTGAAGCATCTGAAGCAATAATAACTAAATGAGCTTTTTTACTTTGTATCGCTTTTACAACCAGTTCTTCCCCGGTTATCAGCTGTCTCGCTCGTTGCATGAGACCTAGAAGAGAACTACATCCCTGTTTCATCATAACAAAGTCCCTTTACTATTTAAATGAAGTAGTTCTTCGTATATTGTATCTGGCACTTTTGTTTTCAAATGCCTAGATAAACTGTCCTTTTTTTGGGCATCAGAAATGACAGATGCATCGTTTGAAATATAGGCGCCTCTACCTGATTTTTTAGAAGTGGGATCAATAAATACTTCTCCTTCAGGCGAACGTACGATTCGAATCATCTCTTTTTTCGGTCTCATCTCTTGAGTGATTACACATTTTCGTAGGGGTATTTTCTTTTTCACAGCCATCATCCCCCTCCTTATTTCTCATCGTATTCTTCTGCATCCTCTGTTCCATCATCTGCTGTTAAATTAAGGTCAATATTTTCATCTTCTTCGATTTCCGCATCTTCATCAGGATAAATTCCGAGCTCTTCAGCATCTGTTTGGCTTTTAATATCAATTTTCCATCCAGTTAATTTAGCAGCTAATCGGGCATTTTGGCCACGTTTTCCAATAGCCAAGGAAAGTTGATAATCGGGAACAACTACTTGTGTCATCTTATCTTCTTCATTGACCTTCACTTGCAAAACCTTCGAAGGGCTGAGTGCATTTGCAACATAAACTTTAGGATCTTCTGACCATCGAACAATATCGATTTTTTCACCTTTTAATTCATTTACAATCGTCTGAACACGTTGCCCTCTTTGACCAACACATGATCCAACTGGGTCTACTTCCGAATCTTCAGCATGAACGGAAATCTTAGATCGTTCTCCCGCTTCACGTGATACAGATTTCACTTCCACTGTACCGTCGTAAATTTCAGGTACTTCAAGTTCAAATAGTCTTTTTAGCAAGCCTGGATGAGAACGTGAAATCATAATTTGTGGACCTTTTGTTGTTTTTTCAACTTTTGTTATAAACGCTTTTATACGGTCATTATGTTTATAACTTTCATTGGGCATTTGTTCCCCAATAGGCATAAGAGCTTCTACTCTTCCAAGATCAACATAAATAAAGCGGTGATCTTGACGCTGAACAATCCCTGTCATAATATCTTCTTCACGATCGATAAAATCTGAATAAATGATTCCTCGTTCGGCTTCTCTTACTCTCTGTGTGACAACCTGTTTGGCAGTCTGTGCAGCGATTCGTCCAAAGTCTCTTGGCGTTACTTCGATTTCGACAATATCATCTACCTCATACAGAGGATTTATCGATTTTGCTTCCTCTAAAGAAATTTCTAGACGTGTATCAAACACCTCTTCAACGACTTCTTTCTGAGCAAATACCCGAATCATTCCTGATTTACGATCTACGTCAACTCGGACATTCTGAGCAGAATTAAAATTCCGCTTATAGCCTGTAATTAATGCTTGCTCAATCGCTTCCAAGATAATTTCTTTATCAATTCCTTTATCTTTCTCAATGGTTGCTAATGCATCCATAAATTCATTATTCATGGAGTTCAGTTCCCCCTCTCGTATTTAAAAAACAATCGCTAACCTTGCTTTTGCCACTTTGTCATAAGGAATCGACATTGTGACAGTTCTTGTCTTCACCTTGATTTCAATCGTCAATGTCGTACCATCAAAGTTGGTAAGTTTCCCTTCAAAGGTTTTCTCACCATCAATTGGGGCATATGTTGTCACATGGACGTGTTTTCCGACCGCAGCTTCTAAATCTTTTCCTTTTTTTAACGGCCGTTCCGCACCAGGTGAAGATACTTCCAAATAATATGCCTGTTCAATCGGATCATTGTTATCGAGCGCTTCACTTAATTTTTCACTTACCTTTGAACAATCATCAAGATCGACCCCTTGATCGCGATCTATGTACACTCGTAAAAACCAATTCTTTCCTTCTTTTTGAAACTCAACATCCACTAATTCCATCGATAAATCTTCAACTATCGGAATCGCAAGGCGTTCTATTTTTGCTTGAACATTGTCAGACATATCTGAACCTCCTTTTCATTAAGAAATATCATTCACTTATTTTAGCCTCATTATCACATTTCCTAGTATTGGAAAATCATTAAGTGCAAAGAAAAGAGTGGGTTTCCCCACTCTTTTTCCTGTCAATATAATCTGTGTCCTTCATTAATATACCACATTCATAGGTCCCATGCAAACAGCTTTGAATGTTCAACGCCTTGGCTTTTGATTGTTCAACGCCTTATTAGAACAAAGACATTTGGTTAGAATCAGACATTCCATCAAGACAACCATGATCATCTAAAGTCTCAAGTACCGTTTTAGAAATTTTACTCCGTTCCCTCAGGTCTTGTTTAGAAAGGAATTCACCAGCTGCTTGTGCGTTTTCAATGTTGATAGCTGCGTTTGTCCCTACGCCTGTTAAAGCATTAAATGGTGGAATCAACGAATCGCCATCAACTTGAAATTCCTTAGCCTTTGAACGGTATAAGTCAACTTTCTGAATAGAGAATCCCCTCTCACTCATTTCAAGAGCCAATTCAAGAACAGTAACTAAACTTTTTTCTTTCGGTGTAGCATCAAGACCTTTACTATAGATTTCTTCAACACGTTTGCGAATCGAAGCGGAACCTCTAGTCATCGTTTCTAATTCGAAATCATCCGCTCGGACTGTAAAATAAGCAGCATAGAACATAATTGGGTGGTGAACCTTGAAATATGCAATCCGAATTGCCATAAGTACATAGGCAGCTGCGTGAGCTTTTGGGAACATATATTTGATTTTTAAACATGACCCAATATACCAATCGGGAACGCCATGTTTCTTCATTTCTTCTACCCATTCATCCTGAAGACCTTTCCCTTTACGAACGAACTCCATGATTTTAAAGGCTAACGAATGCTCAAGGCCTTTGTAGATAAGATAGACCATGATATCATCACGACAACCAATAACATCTTTTAAGACACAAGTTCCATTTGCAATTAGGTCTGCTGCATTATTTAGCCAAACATCCGATCCATGAGAAAGACCAGAGATTTGAACAAGTTCACTGAATGTGTTCGGTTTCGTTTCTTCGAGCATTTGCCGAACAAATCGTGTCCCAAATTCAGGAATGCCATACGTTCCTGTCTTACACATGATTTGATCTTCAGTTACACCTAATACTTCTGTTCCACCAAAAATTTTAAATACATCTGGATCATCAACTGGGATGTCTTTCGGGTCCATCCCGCTCAAATCTTGTAACATACGAATCACGGTTGGATCATCATGCCCAAGAATATCTAGTTTTAACAAATTATCGTGAATCGAATGGAAATCAAAGTGCGTTGTTTTCCATTGTGATTCCCGATCGTCAGCTGGAAACTGAATAGGGGTAAAATCATAAATATCTAAATGGTCCGGAACGACGATAATTCCACCAGGATGCTGTCCAGTAGTCCTTTTAACTCCTGTGCATCCAGAAACAAGTCTATCTATTTCAACTCCTCTTAATTGGAGTTCTTCGTCTCCTTCATGGCCCTTCACAAATCCATATGCCGTTTTTTCAGCAACGGTTCCAATCGTTCCAGCTTTATATACATAATCTTCACCGAACAGTTCCTTTGTATAGTTATGGGCGATCGATTGATAGTCTCCAGAAAAGTTCAAATCAATATCAGGTACCTTGTCGCCCTTAAAGCCAAGAAATGTTTCAAAGGGAATATCATGACCATCTTTCGCATAATCTGTGCCACATTTCTCACATTTCTTATCTGGCAAATCAAATCCTGACCCTACCGATCCATCGTTAAAGAAATAAGAATAATGGCAAGATGGACAGACGTAATGCGGCGGCAATGGATTTACTTCGGTTATTTCTGTCATCGTCGCAACAAAACTCGAACCAACAGATCCTCGTGAACCAACTAAATAGCCATCTTCCAACGACTTTTTCACAAGTTTTTGCGAAATTAAATATATTACCGAGAAACCATTACTAATGATACTACTTAGTTCTTTTTCCAATCGATCAACAACTAACTTAGGTAAGTCGTCTCCATAAATACTTTTTGCTCTCTTGTAACACATCTCCCGCATTTCCTCATCTGCACCTTCAATGTGTGGAGTGAACAATTCATCAGGAATCGGTTTAATTTCATCGATATCCTCTGAAATCGCTTGAGAATTTGTTACGACAATTTCTTTTGCTTTGTCCTTTGGAAGAAACTTAAAACAATCAAGCATCTCGTCTGTCGTTCTGAAATGAACTTGCGGGAGCGTTTGTCTATTGAGTGGATTCGCTCCTCCTTGAGATGCGATGAGAATCTTTCGGTATATATGGTCATCTTTATTTAAGTAATGAACATTGCCTGTTGCAACGACTTTTTTCCCGAGGTTGTCGCCAATTTGAATAATGTTTTTAAGCATATCTTTTATAGCTAATTCATCTCTCACAATCTCTTTTTCAATTAAATGATGATAGTTAGATGGAGGTTGAACTTCTAAATAGTCATAAAATGATGCAATTTCTTCGACTTCTTCAGGGGTTTTCTGCATTAAGGCATCGAATACTTCCCCTTTGTCACATGCTGAACCGATGAGAAGACCTTCTCTATTTTTCACTAACACTGAGCGAGGAATTCTTGGTACTCTATAAAAGTAATTAATATGAGACACGGAAACAAGTTTGTACAAGTTTCTCAGTCCAACTTTTGTTTTCGCATAGATAATGCAATGATTCGGTCGTTGCTTTTTATAATCATCTGACGTCGTTTGCTCGTTTAATGCTTTATGAGTGTGTATTTCTTTTCCAATCGCATCTTTCACTAATTTCCAAAGAAGATGAGCTGTCGCTTCAGCATCATAAATCGCCCTATGATGGGCAACTAACTCAATATTAAACTTTTTACATAACGTATTTAAGCGGTGATTTTTGAAAATCGGATAAAGTAATCGAGCTAACTCCAACGTATCTATAACAGGATTTGACACCTTGTCATAACCAATTCGCTGATACCCGGCATTTAAAAAGGCCATATCGAAACTAGCATTATGGGCAACTAAGATATCATCAGCGATCCATTCGTGAAACCTTCGCAACACGTCTTCTATTTCAGGGGCTGTTTCCACCATATCATCAGTAATACCTGTTAATTCAATAATCAATGGACTCAATTTCTCGTGCGGATTGGCAAAATCTTCAAACCTATCGATCACTTCGCCATCTTTAATTTTCACAGCCGCTAGTTCGATAATTGTATTATAAACAGCGGAAAGTCCCGTTGTCTCAACGTCAAAAACAACATATGTTTCATCCTTCAATTCTCGATCTGCAGCATTGTAAGCAATCGGCACGCCATCATCGACGAGGTTCGCTTCAACGCCATACAGAATTTTCACATCGTGTTTTGCGCCAGCACTATATGCTTCGGGAAAAGATTGTAAAACTGCGTGGTCAGTAATCCCTATTGCTTTATGGCCCCACTTTTTTGCCTGCTCCACGTATGAGCTCATTGATGATACAGCATCCATTTGACTCATCGGTGAATGAAGGTGAAGTTCTACACGTTTTTCATCATCTGGTGCTTGATCTTGCTTCTCGTAAGGCGTGATTTGTTGGATATCCTTCGCCATCATAGTGAGGTCGCGAATAAACGTATCGTGTTGGACACTTCCACGAACTTTTAGCCACATGCCTTCTTTGACAGCTTCTAACATCGCAGCGTCTTCTTTATTATCGCTAGAGAATTTCTTAATCAAAATGGAATCGGTATAATCGGTGATTTTAAAGATAAGTAGTGATCTTCCACTTTTAAGTTCTCTTATTTCTGAGTGGAAAACATACCCTTGTATCGTGATACTTCGTTCCTCTTCAATAATCGCGTCAATCGGCTGAACTTTATCTTTTATCGCTCCACCTATAGCCACTGGGCGACCTTGATACATATCCTTCGCTTGCTCCTGCTGTTTTTGTTTTTCGATCATCGCTTCGACAATGATATTTTGATCCTCTTCTTTTTTCTGTTCAGTAAATTTTTCCATTGCCTCTTTCGATTCTTTGACCGTCGTTTCAAGTTGTAATTTACCAAAACCAACTTCTGAAAAAATCTTTTGCAGAGGTTCATATACTCTTCGTTGAATCATTTCAGCTTCTGTATCATTCAAAACAGCAATAATCATTTTGTTTCCGGTCACAGCTGGAATTTGCTCCTGCAAACGATGGATTAGTCCATTCGTTGCACTTCTCAACTTTTCAACAAAGTATGGCCAATACGCTTGTATGTGTTGATCCAATTGCACACTTTCTTCATATCGAATCGTAATATCTACATCAGCAATATGCTTTAAGCCACCAACAATACGACTATGAAATAATTCATATGCTTGGAAAGAAAGAACTGCTGGTATAACAAATTGAAAGTGCCACTTCTTTTGTTTCGTATAAACCTCTAGCTTTTCTATGTATGACCCTTGCAAATGATTCGATATTAAATCACCAGGCATCACCACCTGTTCCATTAATAATTGAAAACGTTCCTGCCTGATTTGCTTGTCCTCACTCATAACTTCCCTCCTCAGAGTCATCTTAGGAGTAAAAAAAACAGGAGATGGAACCCCTTAATCGCCGCATGTACCGACAAGGGATTCCACCTAAATTAACCTACATAGTTCTCAATGATATGTTGAAGTTCATCTATCTTGACTTCAATCATTTCGCCTGTTTTTCTCACTTTCACTTCCACAATTCCTTCATTTGCTTTTTTACCAATTGTAATTCGCAATGGTATACCAAAGAGATCGGCATCCTTAAATTTAACACCTGGTCTTTCGGCGCGATCATCGAGCAAAACATCATATCGCTTGTCCGTTAATTGCTTATACAATTTCTCAGCTAACTCTCGTTGATCATCTTGTTTAATGTTGACAGGAATGAGGTGCAATTGAAAAGGGGCAACGCTTAATGGCCAAACAATCCCATTTTCATCATGATGCTCTTCAATAATTGCAGCCACAGTTCTCGACACACCAATACCATAAGAACCCATCACCATTGGTTTAGCCTTCCCTTGGTCATTTAAAAACGTAGCACCAAGTGCTTCACTATACTTTGTCCCTAATTTGAACACGTGTCCCACTTCAATGCCTTCTTTAAATTTGATTATTCCTTTTCCATCTGGTGAAGGATCACCTTCTTGAATATTTCTCAAATCTGTATACGCAGAAACGTCAAAGTCACGTCCTGGATTCACATTCTTTAGGTGCTTATCTATTTCGTTTGCGCCACAAACACCATTTACGATCATTTCCACTGCATAATCTGCAATTAAAGTGACTTGTTGATCTAATCCAACCGGCCCTAAAAATCCTGTTTCACTATTTAGCCATTTTGTCGTTTCATCTTCTGTCGCTAACTCAACCATTTCCGCCTCAAAATAATGCTTAATTTTTATATCATTTACTTCATGATCACCACGAACTAATACAAGAACAGGCTTTTCATCAACAATAAATAACATTGATTTAATACACGTTTTATGATTGACATTTAAGAATTTACTAACGTCTTCGATGGACTTCTTCCCAGGAGTTTCAACAGTTTCACGTTCTAATTTCGGTTCATTAGACTGCTCATATGTAACATTAACAGGAGCAATTTCAATGTTTGCTGCAAAATCAGATGAGTCCGAATAAGCAATTGTATCTTCCCCAATATTAGAAAGGACCATAAATTCATGAGTATCTTTTCCACCCATTGCTCCAGAATCTGCTACGACAGCTCTAAAGTTGAGGTCAAAGCGGGTAAAAATTTTCGTATACGCATCGTACATCTTCTGATAGCTCTCATCAAGACCTTCGAAATCGCGATCGAACGAATATGCGTCTTTCATCAAGAATTCTCTTCCACGTAAAATCCCAAATCTAGGTCTACGTTCATCTCGAAATTTCGTTTGGATTTGGTAAAGCGTCATTGGTAGCTTTTTATACGAACTGACGTCATCTCTAACAATTGTCGTGATCACTTCTTCATGAGTTGGACCAAGAGCGAATTCACGATCATGACGATCTTTAAACCTCATTAACTCAGGTCCATAGGCATCCCATCTTCCAGATTCCTGCCACAATTCTGCCGGCTGAATAGAAGGCATAAACATTTCTTGCGCTCCTGCTCGATTCATCTCATCGCGAACGATATTTTCTACTTTTTGTAATACTTTTAACCCAAGTGGTAGAAAAGAATACACCCCTGAAGCACTTTGTCGAATCAGTCCTGCCCTTAACATTAATTGATGACTTATTACTTCTGCATCATTTGGAACATCTCGTAAGGTTGGTGCTAAATACGTATTTTGTCTCAATCTAAAGCCACCTCTGCCTTCATTTATTATCAAAACCAAACCCTGTTTAATCGGGCGATGTTAAGCGTTATTAGCATCGTTTATAGGAAAAATTGATTAATATCATTCCATGTAACAGCTAACATTAACAACATCAGTAAAGCAAAACCAATAAAATGGACAATTCCTTCTTTTTGTGGATCGATAGGTTTGCCGCGGATTCCTTCTAGTATAATGAATACTAGTCGGCCTCCATCCAATGCTGGCAGTGGAAGCAAATTAATAATCCCTAAGTTGACACTTAAAATTGCTGCCCATTGTAAAAGAAGTAGAATTCCCATCGCAGCAACTTCTCCTGTATAGTTGTAAATCCCAACCGGTCCAGCAAGGTGATCCAAACTAAATTCACCAGTAATCAACATTCCAAGTGCTTCAAAAATAAGTTTGGTGTATTCGTAGGTTTGCGTAAAACCAAACGCAACTGCTCCAGCAAAGTCTTTCTCCATTGGTGCCATCACACCAATAACACCTTGCTGTTCTTCTTCTGGACCTAATCTTTCTTGAGTTGTCATAGTAACGGCAAATCGTTCTCCGTCGCGATCTATTTCAAATTCAAGCGGTTCACTAGGATGATCCTGAATGATCGTGGTCATTTCGCCCCACGTATCTACTTGTTCACCATCAATAGCGACTACTCTATCTCCGCTTTCAAGTCCAGCTTCAATCGCTACACCATCATCAGTCACATCACCAACAACCGCCTCATCTAATGGCATTCCAGCAATCATCGCGTAGGTCATCAATACAACCACTGCTAAAACAAAGTTCATAAAAGGACCTGCAACTATTGCTAGTGCTCTTTGTCCAACTGTTTTAGATGCAAATTGTCGGTCATATGGAGCAATTTGTGTCGCAAGTTCGTCGTATACATATTCAGCTTTCTCATCGATTTCGTACTGAACGAGCTCCTCACCATCATCAATATATCCCTTAACAAATAAATCATGTTCAAGATCAATTTTTTCAACTTGAATAATTTTAATATTAGAGTGCTTCGATTTATTATTGATAATCATTCGATTGACTTTCCCAGCCTCATTGAAGAGCAGACCAATTTCATACCCTGGTTTGATTTGCACCATTTCAGGGTCTTCTCCAGCCATTCGAACAAACCCACCTAACGGAAGTAAACGAATCGTATACAACGTCTCATTTCTTTTGAATGAGAATATTTTAGGACCAAATCCAATAGCAAATTCGCGGCATAGAATGCCTGCGCGCTTGGCAAATACTAAATGACCCCACTCATGAATAAAAACAAGTAAACCAAAAATAACGACAACTGCTATTAGTGTATTCATTCTTTTCCCACACCCTTTAATTAATGGCTTTTAATGAAAGATAGTGTTAATCTTTTCAAGCAAATCACTTGAAATAACTCAAAATGTCTACCCTACAATTAAACGCCTAATTTATATTAGATAACACTGCTTGTCGTGTCTCTTCATCGATAAAGACGATGTCTTCTAAAGACGGATTTTTCATAGGAGTGTGTGTTTGTAGAGCCCTATCAACGATATCTTCAATCCCCAAAAATGATATTTTCCCTGCTAAGAAAAGCGAAACGGCAACTTCATTTGCTGCATTTAATACCGTTGGAGTTATTCCTCCCTGTATTCCAGCTTGAAAGGCCATTTCAAGACATTTGAATCGTTTATAGTCCATCTTCTCAAAGTGAAGAGAACCTACTTCCCATAATTTTAACCTGTCTCCACCCTTTAAATCAAGCCTGTCTGGTTGAGAAAGAGCATACTGAATTGGAACTCTCATATCAGGGGTACCCAAATGAGCAAGTATACTACCGTCAATGTATTCGACCATCGAGTGAATCATACTTTCTTTATGAAGAAGAACGTCAATTTTTTCATACGGCATGTTAAATAACCATTTAGCTTCAATGACTTCGAGACCTTTATTCATCATCGTCGCCGAATCAATCGTGATTTTAGCTCCCATTTGCCAGTTAGGATGTTTCAATGCATCATTAACTGTCACACTTTTTAATTCTTCTCTCGTTAAGTCACGAAAACTTCCTCCAGATGCAGTAAGAATTAGCTTTGAAACTTCTTTTTCACTATTTCCATGCAAACATTGATAAATTGCAGAGTGCTCACTATCAACCGGAATGATTTTTGTCCCTTTTTTTCTGCTCACTTCCGTAACAATATGACCTGCGGTAACGAGTGTTTCTTTGTTCGCAATAGCGATATCTTTCCCAGCTTCAATTGCCTTTAAGGTCGGCTCAAGTCCAATGCGGCCCATTACTGCGTTAACTAATAGATCAGAATCTCCATATGTAGCAACCTCAATTAACCCTTGCTGTCCGTCTAATACAACAGCTGGATATGTAAGTTGTTGAGTGATCTTCTCCGCTGCTTCTTTTGTCGAGCAGCTAATTATTGTCGGTCGGAATTCTTCTACTTGTTTCATTCCTACTTCAACATTATGACCAAAACTTAATGCTTCTATCTGAAATTGATCAGGATGAGAGCGGATAACATCTAATGTTTGTACACCGATCGACCCTGTCGAACCAATAAGATTAATATATTTCATAAAAATAACCCCTCACGTAACTCCCAAATTATCTTATTAAACTAAATCGTTATCTCACTCACAAAGTTAAGTTTTCAAGCTGTACCCCAAGTACTACTTCTAAAAGAAACCTAATAAATAAATAATTGGCATCACAAATATAAGACTATCAAACCGATCCAAAATCCCACCGTGCCCAGGTAATACGTGCCCTGAATCTTTCACAGCATAATGACGTTTTAATGCAGACTCGACTAAGTCACCTAGTTGTCCTGTTAACGAAACGACGACCATAAACAATGCTGTAGTTAGCCAAGAAGTAAAAATTGGTATAAACATCACATAAACAGAGCCTATAAGAATTGCTAAGCCTGTCCCACCAATAGATCCTTCAATCGTCTTTTTAGGACTAATTTCAGGCCAAAGTTTCCGTTTCCCAAAGGCTCTCCCTGCAAAATATGCACCGGAGTCTGTCGACCAAACTAAAACGATAATAAAGAAAATCATTGCTAAACCATTGTCTAAAAAACGAGCATACATAAAATAATGAAAACCTAAACCAACATATACAGAAGCTAATATAACAAACCCCGCTTCATCAAAAGTGAACGCATTTTTTGTTATGACTGTTAAGGCTAAAAGGACAACAATTAATAGCAGAAATAGTTCTAAACGTTGTAAATGAATCCAATCTAAACTGACAATAAATTCTGGGATCAAAAGAATCCACATGAAAATCATGCCAACTATGCCACCAAAGGAAAGAGATCGAATTTGTTTCATTCTTAATAATTCCCACATAGCTATTGTTGCCAAAACGATCATCAGGAGAGTAAATGGAAAATCACCTACTACAATAAGTGTTAGAAAAGCAGCTCCTCCAATGACGCCAGTGATTATTCTTTGCTTCACAGTTCCTCCCCCTCTCTAAACACCGCCATACCTTCTTTGTCTATTCTGATAAGCAGAAATCGCTTCTTTAAGGTGCTCTTCAGAAAAATCAGGCCATAACACATCTGTAAACCAAAACTCAGAATAAGCAAGTTGCCAAAGCATAAAATTACTTAATCGTATTTCTCCACTCGTTCGAATCAATAAATCAGGGTCATCCAGATCAGATGTCATTAAATGTTCAGACAAAATCGCTTCCGATACATCTTTAATATTTATTTTCCCTTTATCAATCTCATGGTAGATAGATTTAATCCCATCTATTATTTCTGATCGACTTCCATAGTTCAGTGCAAAATTCAATATCAGACCATTATTTTGTTTTGTTCCATCTACAGCTTTATCGACAGCTCTTTTTGTATATTCAGGAAGTTTTTCTCTTTCTCCAGTCATTCGAACAACAACATTCTCTTCAATCAGGCTAGGTAACTCCGCACCTAAAAATCGCTCTGGTAGCCGCATTAAAAAGTCAACTTCCGTTTTAGGTCTTTTCCAGTTTTCCGTTGAGAATGCATAAAGTGTTAAGACCTTTACACCTAATTCATTTGATGAACGAACGATTTCTCGAATCACATTCATTCCTTCTCGGTGCCCTGCGACTCTTGGTAATCCTCTTTTTTTAGCCCATCGACCATTTCCATCCATAATTATCGCAATGTGCTCTGGGATATTTTCTTTTGAAAACTCTTGAAGAACAGGATCCACTTTAATCTGTTCACTTTTTTTTCTTCCTATTAGTTTGTTGAGCATGATTTTTCCCCCAGCATGATTCTAATGAATGATTACTTAGTCATATTGCTATTTGAAATTAAAGATATACTATGTATTCTTCATAAAACTTGAAGGTTTACTCCTTATTCTATCACGAACGAAACCTTGATATAAGAAAGAAATCTTTGAAATTAATTTTTCCCACAATATAGCTCCATCTATCTAATGATTAACTATCCTTCTTCGCCTAGTTCCCATTATCTTCCTCAACTAAATCATTGGTAAATGCTCACCTCGATCCATCGAGTTCTTTTAACTATAGATTGAGCAAGCCCGTTAGGTTTTTCGAATAATAAAGTATAAAAGGCCCCCCATGTTGAGAAGGCCTTTTATGTGTTACTTTTTAACCAACATGTCGCAATTAAATTACACTTCGCGAATTTCATCTTCTTTCTTTTTGGCAATATCTTCAATTGATTTAATCATCGTATCCGTCAGTTTTTGAACATCGTCTTGTGCACGACGCTGTTCGTCTTCTGTAATGTCTGCATCCTTTTGCATTTTCTTTAACTCATCATTTGCATCACGACGTACATTTCTAACAGCTACTTTGCCTTCTTCCGTGTAACGCCCTACCAACTTAGCTAAATCATTTCTTCGCTCTTCAGTCAAAGCCGGGATCGAAATTCGAATAATATTTCCATCGCTAGTTGGGGTAAGCCCAAGGTCAGCTTTTTGAATAGCTTTTTCAATATCAGAAATAGAAGATTTGTCAAATGGCTGAATAAGGAGCATTCTTCCTTCAGGTACAGTTATGGAGGATAGCTGGTTCAATGGTGTCATCATTCCATAATACTCTACTTGAACTTTATCTAAGATCGACGGGTTTGCGCGACCTGCTCTTAACGTACCAAGCTCTCTTCTATAAGCTTCAATTGATTTCTCCATTTTTTCTTTTGCCTGTTTTAAAACGTCACTAGACATTATTATTTCCCCCTTATAATTGTTCCAATATCCTCACCAATAACTGCTTTTTTAATATTACCTTTTTCAGAAATCGAGAATACGATGAGCGGAATATCATTATCCATACAGAGAGACGAAGCAGTGGAGTCCATGACTTGTAAGCCATCTTTTAGTAAATCCAAATAAGTTAAACGATCATATTTCTTCGCATCTTTATCAACAGATGGGTCCGCATTATACACACCGTCGACTTTATTTTTAGCCATTAAAATTACATCAGCTTCAATTTCTGCCGCTCTAAGGGCTGCTGTTGTATCTGTAGAGAAATATGGGTTTCCCGTACCTGCTGCAAAAATAACTACACGTTTCTTTTCTAAATGGCGAATCGCTCTTCTTCGTATGTATGGTTCTGCAACTTGTCTCATTTCAATAGAAGTTTGAACCCTTGTTTGTACACCAGTGTTCTCAAGGCTATCTTGAAGGGCGAGTGAATTCATCACGGTCGCGAGCATTCCCATATAATCTGCTGTTGCACGATCCATCCCTTTAGCACTTCCAGCAATTCCTCGCCAAATATTTCCGCCACCTACAATAATAGCAACTTCCACATCAAGTGCAATGATGTCTTTGATTTGATCGGCAATCGTCTGAAGCATCGCTGAATCAATACCAAATCCTTGATCTCCAGCTAGCGCTTCTCCACTTAATTTCAGTACAATACGGTTGTATTTCGTCTCCTCCATAATACCCTCCATTTTCATAGCGTTTTTCAAGATGAATGTATTTAAGCAGGCACCTTACAAATAAACTATTTTTTTCGGAAAAAGGGACACTAAGTGCCCCTCCCAAAAACTAATTCTTATTTATTTACTTGAGACATAACTTCTTCTGCAAAGTTGTCTTCTCTCTTTTCCATGCCTTCTCCAACTTCATAACGATAGAAAGTTTTGATTTCAGCACCCTTAGAAGCAACATACTTGCCTACTTTTTGGTCACTATCCTTAACGAAAGATTGTTCATTTAGACAAACTTCTTCAAAGAATTTACCAAGACGACCTTCAACCATTTTATCAACAATTTTTTCTGGTTTTCCTTCATTCATTGCTTGTTGCTTAAGAACTTCACGCTCGCGACTTACTTCGTCTTCTGCTACTTCTTCACGACGAACGTATTTAGGATTAAGCGCTGCTGCGTGCATTGCTACATCTTTCGCAACTTGTGAATCTTCCGTTCCTGAAAGAAGAGATAGAACACCAATACGTCCACCCATATGAATGTAAGCACCAAAAGTTTCATTTTCTCCACTTGTCACAATAGCAAATCGACGTAGTGAAATTTTCTCACCAATTTTCGCAACTTGATTTGTAATAAAGTCTTGCAGTGAACCGTCAGTACCTTCAACTTGTTGAGTAAGCGCCTCTTCGACTGAAGAAGGATTTGTCTTCAAAATATGACGTGCAATTTGATCAACCATGTTGATGAAATTTTCATTTTTAGAAACAAAGTCAGTTTCTGAGTTGATTTCAACGATGACAGCTTGATTTCCCTCTGTCACAATATGAGCCAAGCCTTCTGCTGCTACACGATCTGCTTTCTTAGCTGCTTTAGCAATACCATTTTCACGAAGAAAATCAACTGCTTTATCCATATCACCATCTGTTGCCGTTAGTGCTTTTTTGCAGTCCATCATACCTGCGCCAGTTTTCTCACGTAATTCTTTAACCATTTTAGCTGAAATTGCCATTAAAAATCCTCCTTAATTGTAATCAATTTATCATTCTTGATTTTATCAAAAAGCGCAAAGCTACTTATCAATCAAAAGATCGATTTCAATAAAACCTATTCTTTCTTTTGTGAAAAAAGGTGATAAAGGGTCAAACCCTCTATCACCCTTTTGGACGAAGAAATTAAGCTGTTTCTTCTTCACCCTGATTAGCTTCAATGATGGCATCTGCCATTTTTGCTGTTAATAAACGAACCGCACGAATTGCGTCATCGTTACCTGGGATGACATAGTCAATCTCATCAGGATCACAGTTCGTGTCCACAATCCCTACGATTGGGATATTTAATTTATGTGCTTCTGCTACAGCGATACGCTCTTTACGAGGATCTATGATAAACAAAGCATCTGGTAATCGTTTCATTTCTTTAATTCCGCCTAGGAATTTTTCAAGACGGTCCTTTTCTTTGTTAAGAATACCTACTTCTTTTTTAGGAAGAACATCAAATGTCCCATCCTCTTCCATCGTTTCAAGTTGAACTAAACGAGCAATACGCTTACGAATCGTATCAAAATTCGTTAAAGTTCCACCTAACCAACGTTGGTTAATGAAGTACATTCCGCAGCGCTCAGCCTCTTCTTTAACAGAATCTTGAGCTTGCTTTTTCGTACCGACAAATAACATTGTCCCACCTTGTCCTGCTAAATCTCGAACAAAATTAAATGCCTCGTCAACCTTCTTGACCGTCTTCTGTAGGTCAATGATGTAAATACCGTTTCTTTCTGTGAAAATGTAGCGATCCATTTTAGGGTTCCAACGACGTGTTTGATGTCCGAAGTGTACCCCTGCTTCTAATAGTTGTTTCATGGAAATCACTGCCATTTCACTCACCTCCTCTGGTTTTTTGTTCCTCCGCCAATATCAACTTCTAATAAGACTTATAAATGATTAAGCACCCTTATTAAAATCCATTAGCGTGTGTAGTAACACCGAGAAATAATATATCATAATATGTCGTTGATAACAAGCATTCTAGCGAAATTTACTTGTAAAACTTCAAAAGAAGCTCAACTTCGCCAGCCCCCATTTGTAACCTTTTTGCTATCTCACTTACTGAGTACCCTTGTTTACTCAATGAGAGCACGTTAGCCGTACTAGAAGAATTCAAAGAAACTTCATCCTTATCACCGGATGAAATTGGGGGAGAATAGTGCGGATAAACTAGTCCCTCATCGTCCATTCCTTTACCATCTATTGACTCTAGTGATGAAGGTGTATTGTTTTTCTGATCAAGTTCACCAGAATCGTGATTTTTTTCGTCGCTTTGAGTATCAGGAATGCTTGAAGGCGACAACTTTGTCATCCGACGAACTAACCGTTCATTGTTTTCCTTCATTTCTGATGTGTAAGATATGAGGAGATCTTCCATTTCTCTCATCGTTTTCCCTTGGTCAACTGGTTTCTGCTGTTCAATTTTCTGATAAAGAATAACCATCACAAAAAAGCTAACTAAATGTAATGTCAAGCTAATTATGACTAAATATACCATGAGAGACCCCTTTTATCATGAGACGTAAAATTTCTCCTTTTAAACGAAGTTTTACTATTTTGCCGTTTTAATTTTATCAATTTCGAATTGTAAAATACGTTAAACTATAACCTTATCATAACATGATTCTCCAACCTTTATAACGGTTCAAATTTAATTTCACTTCGTTCAACTCGAAAAAGAACTCGCTCATGTTTCGTGACGATTTTTCGTTTATACTTTCCGAAGTTTAAAGTTACATTAGGATAAACCGTATTATAAATTCGGATTTGCGACTCTTTTTGATTCTCAAAAATTTCTTGAAGGTCGGTTAACTGGTCTTTCGCTTTGTTTAATTTTTCATTCGTTTCCAATAAAGATTGACGTACTCTCAACTTCATGACTTTTTCTTTTGGTGTTAAAGACTGATTCGCTTCTTTTTCACTTAAACTCTTTAATAAGACAAACAACTTCTTTACTTCGACTTCTGCTTCATTCAACTCTTGTTTGTATTTTTTTTCAGTATTAACTACTTGTTGACTTATTCCTAAAAAAAGAGTAGTTGGTGTGCTCATATGGTTTCCTACTTCATTTACTTCAATCCCTTTACCAGAGGAGACCATGCCACCAACGATATTTCCTCTCCCTTGTTTACAGAATACGTACCCTTTTGCTTCAACGTTACTCTGAAGAATAGATTTTGAAACATTAACATCTGCTCCTGCAACAACGTTAGCTTGGTTCAGAAAAGCCACTTTCACTTCTTCCTCAGCGTGTATTAAGCCGCTATTTTGTGCAACTACCCCTTGTTGAATAAAAATAGAACCTTCTGAATATAGGTTTGCAGATTCTACTGAACCATGGACACGGATATCTCCCTTAGCTTTAATTTCGAAACCTGATGGAACGTTTCCACGAATGTTTACGTTTCCAATAAAGTCTATATTACCTACTTTTAAATCTAAGTCTCCATTTACTTCAAATACTGGAAAAACATGAATCACTTTCGGTTCAACAGAGACTTGTCCATCAACAGTTGCAATAACTTCTAAACCATCACTACTAATTCGGGTATTTTTTCCAGGTCTTAATTTGACGTCTCTTCCCGGTTTTGCAGGAATCGCTTCACTATAGACCGACGTTCCAGGTTCCCCCTCAACTAGACTTATTTTTTCACCAACAACAGTGCCCGTTGCTACAGATGGAATCTCAATAACTTTCCTTAAATTAATTTCGGCAACATCATCGATATCCAACTTATCAGAATCAGATTCTGATTCTTTCGTTATTCGATCCAAAATAGACAAAATATACGCATCTTTTCCATTGACTGGTGATTGTCCCTTCGCAATTATAGCTGGTAATTCTCTCTCTTTAGAAACTATTTCTGCTAAGGCACTCTCATTGACTCCATATGTAATTCCGCATTCCTTGATAAAGTTAGTTAAGTCCTCAACTGTTAGATCATCAGGCAATGGTCGGTGCTGCATTAAAGTTACTTGCAAATGATCACTTGAAACACTCAGGTCAAAAATATCATGTAAATCTTCCATTGGCATGCTCCCCCTTTCTTAGCTGAAACATTTCGAAAATCATGACAATATAAAATATACGGACAAATTAAAATGGTTGGCTTCCTATTGGAGAAAGAACGCTCTTCAATTAACTTGTTGATAACATCTTATTCTTATAGAAAACATCACTTTTAACCATGAAAGAACTCACTATCAACATTCTTTAACTTCTGCTGAAGTTTATATAAGGTTTTCGAATGGATCTGAGAAATTCTAGAAGTTGATAAATTCAATGCTTCACCAATTTCGGTCAACGTGAATTCTTCAAAATAAAATAGGGTTATGACTAACTGTTCATTTTCATTCAACGTTTTTATTACTTCTGCTAATTCTTCGTATTGAGACTTTTTATCAATACTTTGATCAGGTGTTAATGTATGGTGGTCAACAATCGATGACGAGTAAGTGTCATTTTTCTGCGAATCTTTGGTTGGTTCATCAATAGATAACAGGTTAGACAAGAAACTTTCATTCATTGTATAAATAACATCTTCCTCTTTTAAACCTAACTCATTAGCGATTTCACTAGAGGTTACAAATCGTCCGAGTTTTTGTTCCATTGATTCAATCATTCGTTCAATTTTCTTTGACTTATCACGAATAGATCTAGGAAGCCAATCCTCTTGCCTTAATCCGTCAATAATCGCTCCTCGAATTCGAAAAGATGCATATGTATCAAACTTCAAATCTCTTGAGTGATCAAATTTTTCAAGGGCATCATAGAGCCCTACCATTCCATGACTTCTTAAATCATCTTTTTGGACACTCCGTGGTAAATTCACACTAACTCGCTGAACATGATAATCTACCAATGGTATATATGCCTCTACTAATCGGTCCCCAGAAGATGGATCTCTTTTCGTTAACCATCTTTCCCAATCTTCTTGGAGTGATTTTGTTTCGTCCATTCTCGGCATAGGAATCCTCCTATTCGTTCTTAAGTCTCAGTTAATTGCCTTTTAAATTTCTTTTTCACTTAATCATTCGTTTCCTCTTCTTCCACAACTGTTGTTTGTTCATCATGCTGATGTTCAGGAGATAAATTGACTTTCTTTAAATCCAATCTAATCCAATTCCACACTTGACTAAACAAAAATCCAAAAAACAAACCAAGTGGCAATGCGATAATCGCCCGAAATAATGATGTTTCCCATTCATTATTTGACATGGAAGCAATAAACACAATCGCAAAACCCACAAGTGGAAAAGTCACCATAAACGTCTGTCTGCTATTATTCATCGCAATACAGGCAAGTACACTTTTAAACTTACGGAGTGACAGTTGCCGTTAAATGGCAACAAACTTGCCTTCACTCCTTTCCCTATGTGTCATTACACTTGAACTACACCTTTATTTACAGTTCGAATCTCCAAAACCGCTGTCGAAGGGTCAAATTCAATTGTCCTACCACTACTTCCACCAACATCCTCATATATAATTGGAATTTTTAAGTCAATTAAAATTTGTTTAACAGCCTCAACGTTTCGAGGACCAATTCTCATTGCCTGAGAATTGGAAGTAAATTTAAACATTTGAGCACCTCCTGCTATTTTAGCTCGCAGGCGGAATTTAGATACCCCAGCATCAGAAATTAGATCAACCAGGTCGCTAATAGCAGTGTCAGCATACTTTGCTCGGTTTAGTACACCAGTTCGAGCAAAAGAGGAATCTGGTAACATGACATGTGCCATCCCACAAATTTTAGTAGTTTCATCATAGATAATTACACCTACACAAGAACCAAGACCTGATGTTCGAATTGTCTGCGGTGGCGTTGCCATGTTTAGGTCGGCCATTCCTACTTTGACTAAATTATTCATCCAAATGAACTCCTAATGATAGAAAGATTTTGTCTAATGAATCAGGATCTGGAAGAAGGAAGAAATGACCTTTCGATTGGATCGAATTATCCTTGTCCTTTTCATTAATTTCTGTATCAATAACAATAGCATAGTCACCGGCTTCTGAGAGTTCCACTAGTCCAACAGATAGTAATGCCATTGTCATATCAACCGCTATGGCAGGCGGTGTCGGTTGTAAGTTCATTTTAGTGAAATCTGACAACGCAGATAAATACGACCCTGCCAAAATATTCCCTACTTCACTTAATGCCGATGCACCCATCTCGTCGATTGGATCATCTTTCAAATTAAGAGAGGGGTTACCAATCAGTTGACTAATTAATTCGTTTGCTTCATCTACTGGCAACATAAAAAACATGTTTCCCGGAGCATCTCCCTCTATCCGAAGGAAAACTGCCGCTACGACAGCCTCTTCTCCACCAACTGAATCACTTATTTCATTGAAAGGCACGACCTTTACTGCCGGAACTTTCATATCAATCGTTTTGTTAAGCATTTGAGACAAAGCCGTAGCGGCGTTCCCAGCTCCTATATTGCCGACTTCTTTTAGAATATCTAAATGTTGTGATTGGATCTCACTTAAATCTTGCATTAAATTTTTCCTTCTATCTCTTGCATTTCTTCGATTTCATTCGGATTTAATACTTTATCCAAGTTCAATAAAATTAATAATCGTTTTTCTAGTTTTGCGACTCCGCGAATATACTCAGCTTCTAATCCACCAACAACAACAGGCGGGGGCTCAATGGCTTCCCTTTGAATGTCTATGACGTCGTTAGCGGCATCAACCACCAATCCAACATCCATAGCTCCTACAGTTACAATGATCACTCTCGTTGTTTCTGAATGATCAATGCCGTCAATTCCAAAACGTTTACGGAGGTCAATTATTGGTGTGACAACTCCGCGAAGATTAATGACTCCTTCAACAAAATCAGGTGTACTTGGAACACGAGTAATGTGCTCCACTCTTTCAATAGATCGAACTTGCTCAACTTCTACCCCGTACTCTTCATCTTTTAATTGAAATACAATTACTTTAATATCAGCCATGACCGCTTCGTTCATTTAAAGCCCTCCTTTAAATTGTATGATTCTTATTTTGACTAAAATCGTCAATCCTACTTTATTAAAGCATTGCAATCAATAATTAAAGCAACTTGTCCATTACCAAGAATCGTTGCACCAGAAATCGCAAATACGCTAGTTAAATAATCTCCTAGTGATTTTAGTACAATTTCTTTTTGTCCTATAAACGAATTAACGACTAAAGCCGCCATTTTTTCCCCTTTTCGGACAATAACGATGGAATAATATTCGTCTTCCTCTTTTGTTACCGGAACTTCAAAGAAATTAGTTAAATTCATAAGTGGAACAACACTTCCTCTGAAATCAATCACTTTTTGATTATGTGCAGCCATAATATCTTCTTTTTTAATAATCGCTGTCTCGATAATTGAAGAAAGTGGTACTGCGTAAATCTCAGCTTGAACCTCAACGAGCATAACCGAAATAATTGATAACGTGAGAGGTAACTGGATCGAAAACATCGTCCCTTCACCCGGAGTAGAATTGACCGTAACATTTCCTCCCAAAGACTCTATTTTGTTTTTTACAACATCGAGTCCGACGCCACGACCTGAAACATCAGATATCACGTCAGCAGTACTTAAACCACTTGAAAATAACAACTCATATACTTGTTTATCAGAAAGGTTTGGTCCATTTTCTGCCGACACAACCCCACTACTTATCGCTTTTGCTAAAACTTTATCTCGATTTATTCCTGCCCCATCGTCTATAACTTCAATAAAGACATGATTTCCACTATGATAAGCCTTAAGCGTGATCTTACTTTCTTCAGGCTTACCTGAATTTCTTCTAATTTCTGGAGTCTCTACGCCATGGTCCATCGAATTTCTCAACAAGTGAACTAGAGGATCACCAATTTCATCAATAACAGTTCGATCTAATTCAGTATCTGCTCCGATTATTTCAAGGTTTACCTTCTTGTTCAAATCTTTCGCCAAACCTCTAACCATTCGTGGAAACCGATTAAATACTTGCTCAACTGGAACCATTCTCATGTTTAAGATGATACTTTGCAGATCCCCTGATATTCGTGACATATGCTCTACTGTTTCAGTAAGCTCATTACTCTTTAAATCACTTGAAATTTGTTCTAAACGTCCACGATCAATCACTAATTCTTCAAATAAATTCATCAGGCTATCGAGCCTTTCAATATTGACACGGATCGTCTTATTAGCTGCTTGAGCAGTCTTTTGCTCCGTTTCAGGTTTGTTTTCACTTTCACCCTGAACTTTACCCTCAACTAACTCGTCTGTTTTCTCTTCATCTACATTAGATGAATTTCCCTGCGCTTGATCGATTTCTTCAGTATCGATCTTTGTCACCTTGATTTCTTCGATTTCTGAGACTTTCATCACTCGAGCTCGGACATCCGTTTCCGTTTCTTTTGTAACAATCGTTACAGAAAAACTTAAATCAAAATTCTCTTCTTCTAATTGATCAACAGTAGGGGTAGATTTTATGACTTCGCCTACTTGTTCTAGTACTTCAAATACCATGAACACTCGTGCAGCTTTTAAGATCACGTCTTCTCTTAATGAGACCTCTAGCCTATAAGCATTAAATCCCTGTTCTGCTGACTGACTCAAAACAGTTAATTCAAAATCATCGTAAGAATGAATCTCATTTCCAATTGTTTTTTCTGGGATTTTCGTAGCAGCGACTTCATCTACAAGTTCACCTTTTTCAATTTTTTCAAGTTTTATGACAACTTCTTTTACATCTCGTTTACCTGAACCACCATTAGCTATATCTTGAACCATCGCTTCAAGGTGATCAACAGCTTCAAAAACTACGTCTAGTAACACACTAGTCGCTTCTAACTTGTTAGTCTTTATTGCGTCAAGGACATTTTCCATTTGATGTGTAAGACTTGCCAAGTCTTCATACCCCATCGTTGCTGACATTCCTTTTAATGTGTGTGCAGATCGGAATATTTCATTAATAATAGGTAAGTCATCCGGTTTTTCTTCCAACTTAAGCAAATTATCGTTCAAAGCCTGAAGGTGTTCGTTGCTTTCATCAATAAACATTTCTAAATACTCATCTTTTTCCAATACAATCCCTCCTAATTTAACAATATTTAATAATTGTTGATGCTACGTCATTCAAGGTAACGACTTCATCTACTAGATTTGTTTCAATTGCTGCTTTAGGCATGCCGAATACTACTGAACTAGTTTCTGATTCCGCAATGGCAATCACACGTTTAGTCTCCTTCAAATTTACCAGCCCTTTTTTACCATCCGATCCCATTCCCGTTAAGGTAACTGCTATGAAATCAGTGATATCTATCGAATCAAAACAAGAAAATAGCACATCTACGGATGGACGATGACCATTAACTAGATCTGATTGATCTAAATTGACCGCTACTGAAGTCCCGACACCCCTTACTTTTAAATGGTATCCTCCCGGAGCAATATAGGCAACACCTTTTTTTAAAATATCTCCATTTTCTGCTTCTTTGACAGTAATTTCTGATAAAGTATTCAATCTTTCACTCAAAGATTTAGTGAATCCTTTCGGCATATGTTGCACAATCAATATAGGATGAGGGAAGTCCTTAGGAAGGTGTGGTAGTACATTTTGAAGGGCTTTTGGCCCACCTGTTGACGTTCCTATCAAAACAACTTTTGTCAAACCTTTCACTGATTGATTTCCCGCTTCTTTCTTAGAAAAATGATTATCTTGCTCATTTAGCTTTAACGTTTTTTTTGGCACGATAGGTTTAAGGTTCAAAGTATTTAAGGAGACCTTTGATGCGAGAAGTACTTTGCCAATTAAATCACTTTCTACTTTATGAATATCTAAAGAGATAGAACCAGATGGTTTCGAAATAAAATCAAACGCTCCATACTCCATTGCTTTTATCGTCGTATCCGTGCCTGCTTTCGTTGTGCTTGATACCATAATTACAGGTGTCGGATGTTTAAGCATAATTTCTTTTAACGCATTAATTCCTGACATAACAGGCATTTCTACATCCATTGTAATCACATCAGGCTCATATTTAAGCACTTTCTCTATTGCGTCTTTACCGTTCCTTGCTTTATCTATTACATGTATATCTTCATGCTTGGTTAACATGTCCGAAAGCATTTTCCTCATAAAGGCAGAATCATCTACTACGAGTACATTAATCATTTCCTCACATCCTAGATGTAGTAGTATTAATTAAAAGCATCTGGAAAATTTTTCTGTCTTAGCACTAATTACTGCACAATGAATCCTTTTAATTTGCTTAAAAAAGACTGAATCGACTTTGATTCATTTCCTTTCACCCCATCTAGAAGATACCTATCTACAGCTTTTTGAATAGCTTGTGATGCTTTTGATCTTGGAGCATACAGATAAAAAGGTTGTTGTGCTCTAACTGCTTTCCAAACCACTTCATCATCTGGCAACGTAGCTAAAAAGCGAATATCTTTGTTTAGAAATCTTTTCGTTACATTCAATACGTTTTGAGACGTATGTTTCCCATCCTTTGTTGAACGAGCACGGTTGACGATCATCGAAATTGGTAACTCTGGCTCTTTTAAATTTATATATTTAACCATGCCATATGCATCAGTGATAGAAGTCGGTTCAGGTGTCGTAACAAGGATGACTTCATGAGAAGATAATAAAAAATGAAAACTACTACTCGTTACACCTGCCCCCATATCGAAAAAAATATAATCGAATTCTTTTGTTAATGATTCAATTTGCCGATAAAAAAAATCTGCCTTTCCGCTATCCATTTCAAATATATCCGCAAGCCCGCTTCCACCAGCTATATAAGATAATCCTGAAGGTCCATTCTCGATAACTGACCAGATCGACATTTCCTTCTGAATCATATCTACAATAGAATACGTTGACGTTTGTCCTAATAAAATATCAATATTGGCCATACCAATATCTAAATCTATGATAAGTACACGTTTTTTACTATTTTGTAAACCTAATGAAAAGTTAACGACAAAGTTTGATTTTCCAACGCCACCTTTACCACTAACAACCGCAATGACCTTTGTATTAATTTCGCGATTTTTTTCAGAAGTTGTGTTGGCTCGAGTCATTTTGTTTCGCAAAGCATCAGCTTGATCATTCAAAGGACCCTCACCTCCTTAATAACCGTTCAATTACTTTTGCTGCGGATGCTTCTTCTAGGTCATCAGGTACATTTTGACCAGTAGCTAAATAGCTTCCACCAATATTGAAATCCAACATGACATTTACCATCGCACCAATTGAATCGGTTTCGTCTAATTTCGTAAATATAAACTTGTTAATTTTTATTAACTGAAATTGTTCGATAATTTTTTTCATGTCTCGATATTTCGAAGTCATTGCTAAAACTAAATGCGTCTCCATTTGCTCATTAAAATCAATGATGTCATTTAATTGCTCAACATAAAGAGGGTTGCGAAAGTTCCTCCCTGCTGAATCGACTAAAATAAAATCATAATCATCAAGACGGTCTAATGCTTCTTTGAAATCTTGCATGGAGTAGGCAACTTCCACTGGTACATCAAGAATCTTAGCGTACGTTTTCAACTGCTCAATTGCTGCAATACGAAAAGTATCCGTCGTGATAAAAGCAACTTTTTTACCATCATGTAAAACAGCTTTTGCTGCAATTTTAGCAATTGTTGTCGTTTTTCCGACACCAGTTGGTCCCACGACATTTAAATATTTTTTACTGTAATTAAAGCAGCCGAAGTCATGGTTTGCTATTAATTGACGAATTTCGTCATTTACCCACTGTTCAACTTCGTCAACAGATCGTTTTTCACCTTCTTCTCGGTACCATCTTTTCAATAAGCCTTTCATTACTTCCATTCGAAATGAATTACTTAGCTCTTGATCTTTCAAGAGAGTATTGTACTCCTCTAAAAGTTGTGGGTAATCTTCTGCCGCGCCTGAAGATGTCGCCTGTTGCATGCCTTTAACTAATAATTTTAGTTCTTTAATGTCATTTGATAATTTAGAAGTATCTCGATCTTGATTCACTACTTGTCGCTTTCCTGTTTTTGATGAAGTAGGCAAAGGTTTCTTTTCCGGACGAACCGCATTAACCTCTGGGTCAATTGCCGCGATCACTTCAATATTTTTTTTCGTGAAAAATCCTAGAAAACCACCTGTTTCAACACGTTTTGAATTTAAAATTACCGCGTCTTGACCTAACTCTGTACGAATCTTCGTCATCGCTTCAGACATGTCTTTCGCTAAATATTTCTTCACTTTCATTGACTGTTCACCACCCCAACGCTTTGCACTTCAATGTGCGGTTCTAGCTCGTTATAAGATAAAACTGGAACTTGAGGAATATACCTGGCAATAAGATGTCGAATATACATTCTTACAGCTGGTGAGCATAGAAAAATTGGCATTTGTCCAGTCTGTTGCATTTTCTCTACTTCTCCCATCATCGATTCAATAATCGTTTGTGTTGTATTAGGGTCCAAATTTAAGAACGCGCCATGATCTGTTTGTTGTATTCCATCTGCAACTATTTTCTCAACAGAGCCACTTACAGTGATAACAAAGAGAGGCTCCCCTTCAACAGCATAATGCTTTGATATTTGTCTAGAAAGTGACTGACGAACATATTCTGTAATCAGATCAGTATCTTTTGTCATCTGACCATAATCAGCCAAAGTTTCAAAAATAACCGGTAAATTCCGAATCGATACTTTCTCATTCAACAAATTGCTCAGTACTTTTTGAATATCCCCTGTTGATAATGGATTTGGTGTAACATCTTCGACTAATGTAGGGTACGTTTCATTTAAGTGATCAATCAACTGCTTCGTCTCTTGTCGACCAATTAGTTCATGAGCATGTTTTTTAACTACCTCAGTTAAGTGAGTTGACACAACAGATGGTGGATCAACAACCGTATAACCAGATAGTTCAGCTTGTTCTTTTAAATCTTCAGATATCCACAGTGCCGGTAAACCAAATGCAGGTTCTACTGTCTCGATTCCAGTAATACTTTCATCTTCAACTCCTGGACTCATAGCCATAAAGTGATCGAGTAACAACTCTCCTTTTGCCACTTCGTTCCCTTTAATTTTAATTGAATACTCATTTGGTTGTAATTGAATATTGTCACGGATGCGAATGACAGGAACAATCATTCCCATCTCAATAGCTAGCTGACGTCGGATCATCACGACTCTATCAAGAAGATCTCCGCCTTGGTTAGCATCAGCTAATGGGATTAACCCGTAACCAAATTCAAATTCGATTGGATCAACTTGTAAAAGGTTAATCACACTCTCAGGCGACTTGATATCTTCTTCTTCGCCACTCGCCGCTTGTTCCTCATGTTCCTCACTTGAATCGACTAATTTCTTTTGATCCCTTGCAATAATAAAACCACCTAAAGCAAACACCGCAGCAATGGTCGATGTTACAACGGGATTAATTGGTGTAAATATACCTAAAGCTAAAATCGTTGCCCCTGCAACATATAGCATCGCAGGATAAGCAAGCAATTGACTTGTAATGTCATGCCCTAAATTCCCATCTGAAGAAGCTCTGGTAACAACGATACCAGTTGCAGTAGCGATAAGTAATGCTGGAATTTGACTGACAAGCCCATCCCCTACGGTTAAAAGGGTATACTTGCTAGCTGCTTCAGCTAAAGGGAGTCCTTCTTGCAGCATACCGATAACTAGTCCAAAAATAATATTAATAATTACTATAACAATCCCGGCAATTGCGTCCCCTTTAACAAATTTACTGGCACCATCCATCGCACCATAAAAATCTGCTTCTTGTTCGATTTTCTTACGCCTCTCCCTCGCTTCAATATCAGAAATCATTCCTGCATTCAAATCAGCATCAATACTCATTTGTTTACCTGGCATCGCATCTAACGTAAAACGAGCACCGACCTCTGATACTCTTTCAGCACCTTTGGTAATAACAACAAATTGAATGACAACTAGAATAATAAACACAACAAAACCTACGAGGGCATTTCCGCCAACAACAAATTCACCGAACGTCTCAATAACATTACCTGCATCACCTTGATTACCAAGGATCGCACGAGTAGTAGAAACGTTTAATCCTAAACGAAACAGAGTGACTAGCAATAACAAAGTTGGAAAAATAGAGAATTGCAAAGGCTCCTTCGTATTCATTGAGACTAAAATGATTAAAAGCGCAATGGATATATTGATAATGATCAAAAAGTCAATCATTCCTGTCGGTAACGGAATTATCAACATAATGACGATTAAGATAACTGTTAATAATATGCTGAAATCCTTCAATGGCATTGCGCTTCTCTCCTTTTAAAACTTACTAAGGTCTAAATTTTTCGTTGAATCCGATATACGTACGCTAACACTTCCGCTACAGCCTTAAATAAATCTTCTGGTACTTGATCACCTATTTCGGCTTGATCATATAAGGCTCTAGCCAAAGGACGATTTTCTACCGTCATGATATCATTATTTTTTGCGACATTAATGACCTTCAGTGCAATAAAGTCTACTCCTTTTGCGACGATTAATGGAGCATCCATATTCGAGTCATCATATTTCAATGCAATCGCGTAGTGTGTAGGGTTCGTGATCACGACATCCGCTTTCGGAACTTCCTGCATCATCCTACTCATCGCCATTTGTCTTTGCTTTTCTTTGATTTTTGATTTTATAAGCGGGTCACCTTCTGATTTTTTGTATTCATCTTTTACATCTTGTTTGGACATTTTTATATTTTTTTCGTGATCATACTTTTGGTACATATAATCTAAAATCGATAAAAATATTAGCAAGAGTGCTACTCCTAAACCCATAATAGCAATGAGGTTTCCAATTAAACTCATTCCCTCTTCAATTGAGTACAAGCCTAACCGCAACAAATCCTCCAAGAAGAACCATAACACGCCACCTGTAACTATCCCTACAAGTGTTATTTTCAACATCGATTTTAAAAATTCTACGAGTGCTCTGATTGAAAATATTCGTTTAAAACCTTTGATCGGATCAATTTTCTCCAATTTCATTTTTATCGCTTCAGGCGCAAAAAGAAAACCCACTTGTAAATAGTTACTAAATATCGCTGCCAAAATAATGACAAGCATGATAGGTGCCATCGTAATAGCCATTTGTACAAGAAACTCTGTTAACATCGCTCCGACATTTTCTTCAGATAAATCGGTTAATAGATACTCTGTAAACGTAAATTGAGCCATGATGAAGAGTTGTTCAACCATATAGGATCCAATAAACATAAAAAACAGAAACGAAAACAATAGGATAATCGCAGTATTTACATCACTACTCTTAGCAACTTGCCCCTTGTCCCTAGATTCTTTCTTTTTCTTCGGAGTTGCTTTTTCTGTCTTTTCTTGAGCAAAATATTGTAAATCAAGGGATAAATACATTTTTACACCCCTCCATATAACTCCATCAATCTACGCATCGTTAACGTCATCGTTTCCACTAAATTATCAACTAGAAGAAAAAATGGCGCCATTGTAAGAAATAATACGATAAAACCCAAAAATATTTTAAGCGGTAATCCAACGACAAAGACATTAACTTGGGGAACTGTCCTAGCTACCATCCCTAAAGCAACATCAACTAAAAAAATAGATCCTACAATGGGCATGGACATTTGAAAAGCAATAATAAACATCGTATTAAATGCTGTGATAACATGTTCGATGACTAATATATTTCCAAACGGAAGAAATACCTGATCTATTGGCACAAACTGATAACTGTAAAACATACCATCAATCAGTAAATGGTGCGCATCTGTTGCTAAAATAAATAATAATGAGAACGTATATAAGTAACTACCGATCAATGGTGATTGAGCTCCCGTTTGTGGATCTATCACATTTGCAATCATAAATCCTAACTTCAAGTCAATAAGACCTCCAGCAACTTGAATTGCATAGAGTAAAATTGTAGCAATTAAGCCAACAGTTAATCCAACAAGTGCTTCTTTTATTATCAATAAGAAAAATTCATAGTTAATTTCAAAAACAGGCCAATCTTCTGTAAAAAAAATAATCCAAGACATAAAAACAGCAAGTCCAATTTTCATTTGACCGGGAATATTTTGATAGGAAAAAAAAGGTAGCGTTAGTAAGAAGGACGAGATTCTAACAAGAATGAGCAGAAATGCAGGGAACCATTCAAAAATTTCTAACATAGTATCATCCTATAAATTGATGTAAATTACTAAATATTTCTTCAGCAAGCGTCATCACTTGCGCTAACATCCAAGGACCAAAAATGACTAGAGCAATTAACACTCCTGCGATTTTTGGTATGAACGCTAACGTCTGTTCCTGAATTTGCGTCGTTGCCTGAAAAATACTAACCGCTAGACCAATACCTAAAGCTACGATCAGTAAAGGGCCTGAAACTAATAACACTGTAAATACCCCTTGTTCTGCCCATGATATAACCATTTCAGGACTCATAATGATCCTCCTCTAAAAGCTAAATAATAATGAACGAACGACTAAATGCCATCCATCTACCATAACAAATAGTAATACTTTAAACGGTAGTGCAATCATCACGGGAGGTAACATCATCATTCCCATTGACATTAATACACTTGCTACAACCATATCAATTACCAAAAATGGTACAAAAATCATAAAGCCAATTTGGAATGCGGTTTTCAATTCACTAATTGCAAATGCTGGAACAAGTGATGTTAATGGAATGTCATCTAACGTTTCAGGTCTTTCTTGGCCTGCATATCCCATAAAAAGGGCTAAATCCTTCTCTCTTGTGTGCTGTGCCATAAATTCTTTCATTGGCGATGCAGCAGAATCAAATGCTTCTTCTTGAGTAATTTCACCTTCAAATAGTGGTTGAAGGGCGTTTTCGTTTACTTCTGAAAATACTGGTGCCATGATAAAAAAAGTTAAGAAAAGTGCTAAACCAATAATAACTTGATTTGGTGGCATTTGTTGTGTAGCCAAACCAGATCTCACAAATGACAAGACAATCACAATTCTCGTAAAACTCGTCATGAGTATTAAAATAGCTGGTGCTAGCGAAAGAACCGTCAACAAGATTAGTAATTGAATGGTTGCTGTTAAATTCTCAGGATCTTCACTAAAGATATCTAATGATGGAATTTCAATCATTGCAATCATTAATCTTTCTCCTCTATTGCAGAATGGACCTTCGATTGAGATCTCTTGACACCTTTCATCTCATCATTTAATAAACGACGAAAGGCATCTTCATTTTCATTTGGCTGCTTCGTCTTCTTTTTTTGCAACCAATTAGTAAATCGAGAAATAGGCTGTTCAAAAAAGTCTTGTGAACCTTGGAAGGATTCCATCAAATCATCAATTTCTTGAGGGTTATCAATTTCTTTCAACAATTGAACCGTCTCACCGACACCAACAACCAAAACTCTCTTTCCGACACGGACAATCTGAACAGAACTTTTTGAACCTACTCCTGTACCACCTATATTTTGTACTGTTGAGTGACTATTAAAACTTTGCGCCCTTTTGTTAACAAATTTAAGTAAAAAATAAATGACAAACAAAACAGCACCTAAACCTAAAAACATTTGCAGAATAAGAAAGAAGAGATTCTGATCTGTTGCTGCTCCTAATTGTAGTTCATCTTCTTCCACTTCTTCACTTCGTTGATCATCTTCATCTTCATCTGGAGAATTCAAATCTTGCCGTTCATCATCTAAATCATCTTGGAATGAGTCGAGAATTTGATTGACATTGCGGTCACCTTCTCCAAAATCATCCGCATAAACATTATTCATTGTAAAAAACGACAATAAAATAAAAATCATGACTAATCGTTGTATTTTCTTCAATCTCGTCACGTCCTCTGGAGCGATTATCCTAATGTCTTATTGATTGCTTCTAGCACTCTATCTGCTTGAAAAGGTTTTACGATAAAGTCCTTAGCTCCTGCTTGAATCGCATCGATAACCATTGCTTGTTGTCCCATAGCTGAACACATAATTACCTTTGCATTAGGATCGTGTTTTTTGATCTCTTTCAAAGAAGTAATCCCATCCATTTCAGGCATCGTAATATCCATTGTTACGAGATCTGGTAATAGTTCTTTGTAGAGTTCAAGTGCTTGAGCACCATCACCAGCTTCACCAACCACATCAAAATCGTTCTTTGTTAAAATATCCTTAATCATCATTCTCATAAAAGCTGCATCATCTACTATAAGTACTTTAGTCGCCATTATATATCCCCCTTATGTTCATTTATGATTATCTAGCGTAAATTGTTGAGTCGTTCTTTTTGACTAACTATATCCGTTACTCGGACTCCAAAGTTTTCATCAATAACTACCACTTCACCCTTGGCAATGAGACGCTGATTAACTAAAATATCAACAGGTTCTCCCGCTAACTTGTCTAGCTCTACAATGGAACCTTGTGCCAATTCTAAAATTTCTTTTATTGATCGTTTTGTTCGGCCTAATTCGACGGTTACCTCCAATGGAATATCCATTAACATGTCCAAATTCTTTGCTTCGTTTTCACTTAGCGATGGTGCTTCGAAGTTGGAAAAGGCCGCTGGTTGTACATTAGCTGTTCTTTGCGGTTGACTCGATCCAGACGATAAGTGTTGAGGTCCTGGCCTTTGTTGTTGCTGCTGAGCAGCAGGTGCCTCTTGGTTTTGCACTGGTTTTGGTTCATTACTTGGTGGTGGCATTGGCTTTTGTTGCTCTATCGGTTGTTCATTTGAAGAAGTTGTCTCCGGACTTGTTGTCTCTGGTTCCGGATTCATGAGTTGTTCAACCATTTCCTTTGCAAATGAGACCGTTACAAGTTGCATAATATCTGAATCAATTAAATCACCAATCTTTAAATTGAATGATATCTTCACTAATACATCTTCCCCTGGAAGTATCACTTTGTTTGGATTTTCAGGTAGATCGAGTAAATCAATTTCTGGTGGGGAAATATCCACTTTTTTATTAAAAATAGTCGACATCGAAGTGGAGGCAGACCCCATCATTTGATTCATTGCTTCTTGGACTGCACTTATCTCCATGTCTCCCATTTCTTCCGAAGCACTTGTACCATCATTTCCCATCATCAAGTCTGCAATTATAGCAGCGTCGGATGTTTTAATAACTAATAAATTTAATCCTTCAAAACCTGTTGTATACTCAACCGAAATAGCAACGTGAGGTTTTGGAAACTCTCGTTCTAATTCATCTTTTCCAATGATAGAAACTGTAGGGGTTGTTATCTCGACTTTTTGATTTAACAGTGTAGAAAGTGCTGTAGCTGAACTACCAAATGAAATATTCCCTATTTCACCCAATGCATCTTGTTCAATACCAGAAAGATAGTTTTCGATTATCAATTCACTTCCACTATTTTCTTTTTCTTCTTGGTTGGAATCATCACCTTCATCCATTCCATTTAATAAAGCATTAATTTCATCTTGTGAGAGCATATCGTCGTTCATCTATCTCCCCTCCTCTTCTATAATATCTGTTATTTGAACAGCAACATGATTGTTCATTTTTCCTGGTTGTACTTTGTATTTCGGTTCATTTCCGATACGGAACACTAAAGAATCTTCAATTAATTGATCTAATTCGATAATATCATCGTTACCTAAGTGCAAAAATTCTTTTATTGTTATCTCTGATTTTCCGAGCTCAACTGTCAATTCGAGCGGAGCCTTTTTAATATTACCTTTCAATGAGTCTAGTTCTCCAGGTAATCGTTCCTTCTTTTTTGCTTGCATCCATAAATGTACAGACAGTTTCGGCAAAATCGATTCAATTACCACGTGAGGTAAACAAATATTGATCATTCCCGATGATTCGCCGATTGTTGTAGAGAAAGAAATGACAACCACCGTTTCATTTGGAGAAACAAGTTGAAGAAACTGAGGATTCACTTCTAAATCATCCATGACCGGGTCTAGCTCTTCAACAGATAACCATGCCTCTCGAAATGTCTCTAACGTTCGTTGAAACAACTGAGTCAATATTTTTGATTCAATTTCTGTTAAACTATCAACTTTGTTATATGCTTCTCCTTGCCCTCCAAGCAAACGATCAAGTATCGCATATGCGATATTAGGATTCACTTCCATCACAAACCTACCGTCTAATGGGAAAGGTTCGAATACATTTAAGATGGTCATTTTCGGCACAGACCGAATGAATTCATCATAAGGGAGTTGATCAACTGACGCGACGCTAATTTGAACAAACGTACGCAATTGCGCTGAAAGTTGCGTCGTTAATAGGCGAGCGAAATTCTCATGGATCCTTGTTAAACTTCTAACCTGATCCTTAGAAAACCGAAGCGCACGTTTAAAGTCGTACGAACGAACCTTTCTCTCGGTGTCTTCTTTTTTTAACTCATCAGCATCCATCTCGCCAGTTGATATCGCAGACAATAACGCATCAATCTCACCTTGTGACAGAACATCTGCCATCTAACCTCACCTCACTTTCTATCATCACTAACTGCATTACTGAATCACACGTTGATTCATATAAACTTGAATCACGTCCCCATCTTCCATAAGTTGATTGATTTCATTTCTAATACGATCTTCAAGTTGTTGAATCCCTTCAGATCCTTGAAAATCTGACGCACTCATGTCAGACAATTCCTGAATAATGATATTCTCGATTTGAAAACTACGTTTTTCAAATTCATCTTTGGCATTGTCATTTTCTAATTGAATAACAAATTGGGACCTAATAATATGATTTGATAATAAATTCGTCGTAATTTCATCGGTTTCTACAGATCTCTCTAATACCTGATCAATCGTCGGCTCCCCTTCTGGGTCTGAGTCTTGAAACACTTGCGTGTATAAAACCAATGCAAGAACGCCAACCAGCGTTAATGCAACAAGAATAATCAGCATAATATTGATTAAGCGATTTTGGAACATGATTATTCCTCCTTACTCTCTTCTTCAAATTGATTTGTAATTAGAGGAATTAACCCAATACGCTTGTAAAAATGCTCAATCTGAGTGATTAATTCTTGTTCAGTTTCCTTAACGACAATCATCTTTCCATTCGTTAATGTTATCGTCGTATCTGGAAACGATTGAATTTGCTCTATATATATTGCATTTAAAGTAAATATTTGGTCATTTAAGCGAGTCAATGTCACCATTTTGTTCAAGCACCACTTTTATAAGCGAGGCTCTTCCTCCTCCGTATGTAAAATTGGATTGGCTTAGCGTTACCTCAACGCTAAGCCAAGCCACTAGTCTATCGTTTTAAGTTGACAAGCTCTTGTAGAATTTCATCTGATGTTGTAATCATTCTCGTATTTGCTTGGAACCCACGCTGAGCGACAATCATTTCTGCAAACTCCTCAGAAAGGTCAACGTTAGACATTTCTAGTGCAGAAGGGATAATTCCGCCACGGCCTTCTTCACCTGAGATCCCAATTTGCGGTGCCCCAGAGTTATTTGTTGGTGTAAATGTATTACTACCTGCTTTATTTAAACCATCTGGATTGGCAAAGGTAGCCATAGAAAGTTGACCAAGGACACGATTCTCACTATCTGAGAAGACCCCTGTAATGATACCAGAGTCAGAGATGTTGAAGCTTTGTAAGAAGATATCAGCAGCATCATCAACATCTTCAGCAAATGTACCTCCAAAAATAGGATTATCTCTCATTTGCTCTATACTTTGCCCTGCTGGAATAAACAGATTTGATAAATTTGCATCATCAAGAACAACATCATCCTCATCAAGTACCGCAGCTGAATACCCTTGTAAATTCAACCCATCAGCATTTACAAGTGTGCCATTTTCATCTAAATAAAAGTTACCGGCACGAGTGTAAAAATTTTGATCTCCGTCATTCACAACGAAATATCCATCACCTGAAATCGCAAGGTCCAAATCTCTCCCTGTTGACTGTGGTGGTCCTTGAGTTGTAATCGTATCGATCGAAGAAGTACTTCCACCTAAACCAATCTGCATTGGATTTGTACCACCGCGTGCTCCATCAATCGCAGCACCTGCACCTTGCATTTGTTGACTAACCATATCATTAAATGTTGCACGACCTTTTTTGAAACCGAATGTATTCACGTTGGCAATATTATTACCAATAACATCTAACTTTGTTTGGAAGTTGTTCATTCCACCTATACCTGAATATAACGATCGAATCATATGTTCGTTCTCCCTTCGACACCCTCTATTTTTGTTTGCTGCTTCCATCGGTCCACAGCATGTGGCTTCCTATCAATTAGGTCCAGCCAGTTAATCACTACTTATTAATGATGATTGCTCCACTGATGTTAGTAAAAACTTGTGACGATGCTTCTTCACGATCCATTGCGGTAATAACCGTTTCGTTTTTTGCACTTACAACGAAAGCCGCATCATTTGTTAATACGAGTGAATCTTGCACACCTTTTTGTTTCGCTTCTTTTATCTTAATCTGAATTTCATTCCATACATCACCGTTTATATTGATTCCTCGGTCTGATATTCGCTGCTCGGCATGCTTGCTTATTTTTAGTTCTTGTTGTTCATCAATTTTATTTGCCAACATGTTTTGAAAACTATTTTCAGTTTTACTTTCCGAGACAGGTCTTTTAACCGCCGGTTTCGGTAGTGGCTGTTGCAGGTGATGGGGCATGATTTTAGCACTCATGTTACTCACCTCACCGTATTTTATTCTGGGTTTGTCACAGACAAGAGATCTTTAGCAGTTACTCTAGCATCTCCATCAATGACAAGCTGTGATTGGCCATCTTTGAAAACGACAGATGTGACTATTCCTTCCATCAATTCCGTCTCTTCGTTTTCTCCTTCAGTAATAACTTTCTCCCATTCTACTTTCTTTCCAATAAGGTCACTATGTGATACAAAATCATTCTGTACCTGCATATCTATAAACTTCTGTAAATTTTCATTCATGTTTGTCATCTGCTCTAAGCTAGTGAATTGCGCCATTTGTGCGATAAATTCTTGGTCTTCCATCGGATTCATTGGATCTTGATTTTGTAATTGCGTTAACAAAATTTTAAGAAACGCATCTTTGTCTAAATCTGCAGCAGCGCCGCTTTTTTGCTGCTGTTGTTGCATGTATTCAGCATGATACAAGCTTTGTGTCACTTGATTGTTTATTGGCATTCTTCATCCCACCTTTAAGCTTCAATGTTAATCGTATTTTCCAGTAAGTCAGCAAATTGCTCTGCATCTTCATCGTCATCATCCGCTAGTTCGTTGTCTCTTGTGTCATTTTCTGGTTGTTGTTTCGTTTCATCTTGATTAGAATCTTTATGAAGTAGATTCTGCTGTTGTTGCGTCACTTCAATCTTATCCACTTGGATGTTTTGTGATTGAAAGGCATTTCTCAATTGCGCCAACTGACCGTCCATTAAATCCCTAGCGACTTTTGTCGTTGTCATTAATGTTGCCATCATCACTCCGTTCACTTGTTGAATCGTGATATCCATCCGACCTAGTGAAGCAGGGTGAAGTTTCATGCTCAGCTGTTGTGTACCATTTGCAAATTGCTGAAACGTACTTCTCGATAAAAGATGTTGAAACTGGCGAATAAATTGTTCTTGAGATGGTCGTTCAGGAGTTGCCTCTCCTGATGGAAGCACCATCGCTTGAAACCTTGCCATCTGACTATTTGTCGTATCTAACAACATAGAAGTTGGCTGTGAATGATTTGAAGATTTAGTTTGTGCATTTTCAGAAGCTAATTGGTTCATGTAAGCTAATTCAGCAAATCTAGTTGTATTTAATGGTACATCCGAACGAAGCTGACTACTACTAGACGAACGGTCTCCACTAGCTAAAAACTCGGTTAATTGAACGAGAGTTTGACGTGTACTCTGATTCTTATCGTTTAGTGACAGTTCAGGGAAATACGTTGATATTAATTGCTGAATAGCATGTTGCGCTCTATTTTCGCCTTCAGGTTTTATGCCATTTCCGCTTGCAGAAAATGAAGCCACCAGTGCTAATAAAGGAGCAATCTCGCCCGTATTAGTGAATTCTTCAAGAACTTCATTAAGAGACGTCTGATTTTCAAACAATGCGATCAATTCTTGTAGAACCTCATCAGGCAATACACTGATAAGTTTCTCTAACTCTTCATCCTCAAGCATCTCTTGCGAAAGTAAACTATCTTGTTGAAATTGATCACCATTAGCTAGAAAATTGCTTAAATGAATCAACGTTTCTTGGATACTTTGATTCTCGTCATTTTGTATCAATTCTGGAAAATATGTTGATAGTAATTCCTGTACTTTTTGATGAGCATTCTCTGAATCTTCATTTACAGTGATTTCCGATTCCATTTGCGAAAAGGAGAAAACTATGGTTATCAAAGTCACCGGGTCTCCAGTACTTTTAAACTCCTCAATAATACCTTCGAGTGAACTGTGATTTTCAAATAATGATAGTAACTCTTCCTGCCAGTCTTCTGGTAGCACACTCATTAATTGAATGATTTCATCTGATTGGAGCGTCTCAGCCGACATAAAACTATCCTCTAAAGCAACTTGCTCAATCAGGCCTAATAGCTCTGTTAAAGGTTCATCTAAATTGTCGACAAGCTCTTTTAATGAGTTGTGAGATAATAAAGATTGTCCTTCGTTCGCTCCATCTTTTAGGACCTTTTTATCCCCATCCATAATTGATGTTAACGCCTTGATAAAAGAAGATTTACTTTCTCCTTCTAAAGCAACCATCGCTGTTGAATCAACCTTGGCGCCCTTATTCATACTAACCAACGGCATCATAGCCATCATTCCATTCATTTTTTCACCCCCCTTCAAGTCCTTATTTCATCAGTTAGACATTTGACTTAGCAATTCAGCAGCTGTCTCAGCTTCCACTCTACCCAATATGTCAGATCGATTACGAACGTTCATCATCCTTAAGTAAGTAACAGCCTCGCCTTCAGGAAGTTCACTAATAATATCTGCCGCTTTGGATGAGGTCATTTCTTCTAGCGTTTTCACAATATCATTAACATCAGCTGTGACCTCACCCAACGCTTCTTCATCTAAATCAACCTCATCACTTTGTAAAGTTAAGAGTTCTTCTTGTAATGTCTCTAATTCTGCTTCTGACGTTTCCAGTTGATTTTCTAATTGCTGAATCTGTTGAAGATAAGATTGATTTTCATGCTCCAACTGAGCAATTGATTCTTCATCTGTAAGTCGCTCTTCTCCATCTTCTAATTCTTCATCCTCCGATATAAATGGCAAAGCACTTGCAGCTTGTTTAACGGTCCCACCAACGTCAAATCCTAAATAATAAAGTAGCACGACCGCTAGAATTACTGCAAAAAAAGCAGGGATTACTATCACCATAAAAATGACTTGAAATTTACTTTGCGACTTTTCTTTTTGTTTGTTTTTACTCATTGTTTCACCTGATTTCATCGCCTGACAAATTGTTGAACAGAAACTTCGTCTAAATACCTCTGCTCACTTCGTTTTTCGTCATGTATATATTGCTGATGTTTAATCTCTTTCATCTTTTCATACTTTTTTACATCAATAGATTTGTACGTTAAGTACCGTTCTTTTTCATTCATTACTTTTCTTGCTTTTTGTGTATTGAATTGTAATTTATCAATTTCTTTTTGCAAATAAGCAATTGTTTTTTCATTCATTTGAATCATTGAGATTGTTAAGCCTTTTCCTAATTTTTCTTCTGCTGCAGAATTTAATTCTTCTTTTCGCTTCAGAAGATCAAACAATTTTGTAGCAACGTCTTCAAATTGTTTTACTGACTCCGTATACGCGAGCTCAGCTTCCGTTTTTTCATAGTCTTTCACTTCAAGAACTTTTGCTAACGAAAATTTAAAGCTCATCCTTTCCCTCCTTTACCAAACAGCCCCTGCATTAACTTGACTGTTTTTGAAAAACCATCAGATTCGTCGAGGCTTTGCTTTAAAAACGCCATGATCTCTGGATACTTTTTAATAGCTTCATCGACTTCCTTATTTGAACCTTTTTTATAGGCACCAATATTAATTAAGTCTTCAGAATCATGATACGTTGCTAACATATTACGAATATAATCGGCTGTTTGACGATGTTCTTCACTAACGATATCGTTCATCACACGGCTAATGCTTGTTAAGACATCAATTGCTGGAAAATGACCTTTATTTGCCAGTTTTCTATCCAATACAAGGTGACCATCTAAAATTCCGCGAACACTATCAGCGATCGGTTCATTCATATCGTCCCCATCAACTAATACTGTATAAAAAGCGGTAATCGACCCCGCTTCATTTGTTCCACTTCTCTCGAGAAGGCGTGGTAGAAGTGCAAAGACAGATGGAGTATATCCTTTTGTCGTTGGCGGTTCGCCTATAGCAAGGCCAATCTCTCTTTGTGCCATCGCCACTCGTGTGACTGAATCCATCATAAGTGTAACGTTTAGTCCCTGATCCCGAAAATATTCACAAATAGCTGTTGCCGTCATGGCACCTTTAATTCTCATTAACGCTGGTTGATCTGAAGTCGCTACAATAACAATCGTATTTTCCATTCCTTTAGGTCCTAAATCACGCTCAATAAAATCACGAACCTCTCGACCTCGTTCACCTATCAACGCAATAACGTTTACGTCTGCATCTGAATTTTTTGCAATCATCGCCATTAGTGTACTTTTCCCTACACCACTACCTGCAAATATTCCCATCCTTTGACCTTTCCCTACTGAAAATAGGCCATCAATTGCTTTAACTCCCATCGTCAAAGGAGTGGAAATTCTAGGGCGACTCAATGGGTTAGGGGGAGGATTATCTGTCGAAACGGGTTGAGCTCCTCCTGGTACGTCACTACCATCAAATGGTCTGCCTAAACTATCTAGGGCGTTTCCTATCAAACCTGAACCGACTTTAATCTGTAAAGGTTGGTTATTTGTTTCTACTAAACTGCCAGGAGCAATTTCATCCACCCTCTCAAAGGGCATCAATAATACATGTTGATTACGAAACCCCACGACTTCCACGAGAATTTTGCGACGTTGTTTCTTTCCAACAATGATGAAACACAAATCTCCCACAGAAGCCTGTGGCCCCTTTGATTCAATCATAAGTCCTACGACTTGTGAGACTTTCCCGTAATGCTTATAAGAAGAAACCTCTTTGATTTGTGGGATTAATGTATCAATGCTCATCGGTTACTCCTTCTGCTAATTTTTCAACTAATACTCGCTTCAATTCACGTAACTGGCTGTCTACAGAGGCATCGATTTGTCCAAAAGGAGTTTCAATAATACAATCATTCTCATTCATTGATTCATCTGGAAAAATCAATAATTCTCTCGTATGAAGAGCAATTGCCTGTAATTCTTTCTTTTGTTGCAAAGTAGTTTCATACCAAGCAGGGTGAATGTATATTTTAACTTCTTCGTGTTCACGAACTTCAGTTACAGCATCTTTCACAAGGTTTAACCAAGCTGAATCTTGTTCTAGCAAAGTGTCCCCAATTATTTTTTCGGCAACTGTCATTGCTAGTTCTAACATAACAGGAGCAGATTCACTCAATTTACTATGATAATCAAATTTAGAGTTTTCAACTGTCTCTTTAGCCTGATTAATGTAGTTAGAGTATTCTTGGTTTACTTGCGTAACCCCATCCTGATACCCTTGGTTATAACCTTCTTCTGCTGCTTGATTAAATCTCACTTCAGCTTCCATTTCGATCTGTTTCTTCTGTTCTTCCAGTTGAGCCTGCCATTCTTCTACTTCAGTTTGAAATTCTTGCTTTAAGTACTCAATGTTTTCTTTCTCACTTTCAATCATTCGCTCGTGTTCTTTATATTGAATAGCATTGCGTGTTTCTTCATCAATTTCACCGAGACCATCTTCATGCGTAGCGGCAGTTTCATTTCTAGCTGGCTTCTCAATGGTTCGGAGTTTTATTGTCCTATTACCAAATTCAGGTTGATTGGTATACGGTGACTTAATAAGCCTAGACAATAATATCATCTCCTCCACCACGTGCGATAACGATTTCTCCCGCTTCCTCTAATCTGCGAATCACGGCTACGATTCTTGTTTGCGCTTCTTCTACATCACGCAATCTAACCGGACCCATAAATTCCATTTCCTCTTTAAAGGTTTCTGACATCCTTTGTGACATGTTACTAAAGACGATTTCTTTCACTTCATCACTAGCTACTTTCAATGAAAGTTGTAAATCTTCATTCTCCACATCACGTATAACTCTTTGAATTGATCGATTATCAAGAGTAACAATATCTTCAAAGACGAACATTCTCTTCTTGATTTCTTCTGCCAACTCAGGGTCTTGAATTTCTAACGCATCAAGAATTGTTCTTTCCGTACTTCTATCTACACTATTCAGAACTTCTACTACCGACTCAATTCCACCAGCTTGTGTGTAATCTTGCGTTACAGTAGCAGATAATTTACGTTCTAGAATACTCTCAACTTCATTTACAATTTCAGGAGAAGTACTATCCATAATTGCAATTCTTTTTGCCACATCCGCTTGAACTTCCTGCGGAAGCGCAGAAAGTATTTGACCCGATTGCTCACTCTCTAAATAGGACAAGATGAGAGCAATCGTTTGTGGATGTTCATTTTGAATGAAGTTGAAAATTTGAGACGCTTCTGTTTTTCGAGCAAAATCAAATGGTCTCACTTGTAAAGTCGATGTAAGTCTGTTAATCATCTCCATCGCTTCTTCTGACCCTAATGCTTTTTCAAGAACGTCTTTTGCATAACCTATTCCACCTTGAGTAATGTAATCTTGTGCGATCGCTAATTGGTGAAATTGATCGATAACTTCTTCTTTTGTATCTTGTTCAACTCTTCTTACACCAGCAATTTCCAAAGTTAATTTTTCAATCTCTTCCTCAGATAAGTGTTTATATACTTGTGCCGATACATCTGGACCTAAAGAGATTAGTAAAATGGCGGCCTTTTGTTTACCTGTTAAGTTTTTTTTCTTCGCCACTATTTCCCCTCCTCTTAGTCATCTGATAACCATGTTCGAACAAGTTTAGAGAATTCCTCTGGTTTATCTTTAGCTAATTTCTCTAACTGCTTTCGACGGGCCTTCTCCTCTGATTCTGGTCCTTCATCCATAGGAGGTAAATCGTACTGAGAACGATCATCAACTTCTATTTCTTCTAACTCTTCATCTTTATTTCGTTTTTTCATTAACATAAAAATGAGAAGCAGAACAACTAGGCCAAGAGCACCAACAATATAATACCAAAATGGTATGCCACCTGCTGGTTCTTCAAATTCAACTTTCCCAAAGAATTCTTGAGAAGAGACAAGGACTCTTTCTTCCAACTCTTCTTGACCCCACTCAGCAGTCAATTCTGCATCAATAGACGTACGCACTATCTGACCAAGAATTTGCTGAATATCATTCAATCTCTCTTGGGGAAGAGATAATGGATCTTCTGGATCTGGTGGTTCTACCATTACTTGAATGGCAACATCACGAATTTTATAAGGACTCTCAACTATGTCACGTGAAATCCGATTAACATCATTATTAATTCGTTCTTCTATTCGTTCATAATCACCTTGACCAGCGCCAAATGCCCCAGGAAAATTCGGGATATCATCTTCTCCAGCACCAACAACCCCACCCTCTTCAAGATCTTCTCCTTCGTATGTTTCTGTAATCCGTTCAACGCTGACAGCAAGTCCTTCCATGTTTTCCTCATCCACAGGTTCTACTAGTTCTTCTTGTCTGTTCTCCTGAGTGAAATCTAAATCCGTAGAAATTGAAACGAGGACTTTATCTTGTCCTACCATCGTTCCGAGCATTTGTTGCACATCTCTTTGCAAATCTCTTTCAATATCTCTCTGAATATTTCGATGTTGTTCGTATACTGAAAGTGCGGAATTAGCTGTGGATGGTTGCTCATTAAGTTCTAGGTATCGAGACATTTGATCCATCATCACAATATTTTCCACTGTTAATCCTGGGACACTTTGTGCAACTAGATGATAGAGAGCTCGTATTTGATTCTCATCTAATGAGTATCCTGCTTGCATATTTAACAGGACAGATGCTGTAGATTGATCCGGTTCATCTCCAAGCCATATACTTTCTTCTGGTAATGTAATCATTACTTGTGAGCCTTGGACACCATCAACACTTCTAATTAGATCTTCCAAAGAAGTTTGAATTGCGGCCCTTTCAAGTAGTTCAAACTCACTATCAGTAGTACCAAATCCCATATTATCTCTAAATGTTCCATAATCGATTCTACCAGTTTGGGGAATACCCTCTGCTGCTAAACTAACTTTTAAATCATCAACAAGTGCTTCTGGAACAAGTATCGAAGTGCCATCACTACTTACTTCGTTAGCTACATTTCGGCTATCTAACGTTGCTTTTATTTCACCAGTTTCTTGAATTGTTAAATTTGAGTATAGCGGAACAAAGTTTGTTCGAGACCCAACTAAAGAAAATAACAGGAGTAGAACTAAGATAAGTGTGATTGATCCTACTAGCAACCCTTTTTGTTTCGTAGTTCTTGATTGCCAAAATTTAATTGTCTTATTTTTATATTCAACCAGGTTATCGTTCATTTTTCCTCCAATACCGCTACTCCATTAGAAAAAATGAGCTTTCCACTTAAGAGATTTTCATTTTTCTTAATTTAGCTATTAAAATTTAAAATAATTTACCCGATAATATCATCATTAGCCCCCATATATAAAAATTCAAGGGCGAATGTAGTTATGTATTCATTTTTAGGCTTGAAATATTTACACTTGCATCCTCATGATTTCTTGATATGCTTCTATTGCTTTGTTTCTAACTTCTAATGTTGTTTGTAACGTCACACTGGCCTTTTCTGCAGTAATCATTACATCGTGTAAGTCTACTTTCTCGCCTCTAGCCATTTTTTCTGTCATATTAGTAGAGTCTACTTGTGCATTATTTACATCAGCAATCGCATCACTCATCCATGTTTTAAAAGATTGTTGTGCTTCATGTGGAGTTGCTTGATTTAAACGAACTTGCTGTGGACTCATCACAGAGTTCATTTGTTGTATCGGATTAGTTTCCATAGTCTTGCCTCCTTATTCGCTTATCTACCAATCTCCAAAGCTTTAAGTAACATATTTTTTTGTGCATCTAGCGTTGTTACATTTGCTTCATAAGAACGAGTAGTACTCATTAAATCAATCATTTCCTTGAGTGGATCGACATTCGGTAACTCGACATAACCATCTTCATTCGCATCAGGGTGATCTGGTTGATAAGCTTGTCTAAATGGCGATTGATCTTCAATGATATTACCGACTTTCACACCTTTGCCAATATCTTCACTAGCACCCATCGCCTTGTGCAGATAGTTTTTAAAGCCTCCTGCTTGATTTGGCTCCATCGTGACCATCTTCCTACGATAAGGTTCCCACTCTCCATCTACAAGACGCCCTCTTGTGGAATCTGCATTTGCCATATTACTTGACACGACATCCATTCTTAACCGCTGAGAGGTTAATGCAGAGGCGGATATATTCATACCATGAAACATTGACATTTTCATCTACCTCCCTTGACCTAATACAGTTCGGATACTGTTAAACCTACCACTCAAACGATCTACCAATGTATTGTAATAAATTTGATTTTCCGCTAACTGACTCATTTCATGGTCCATATCAACATTGTTTCCGTTGTGATTATACGTCGTATTTGTTTTTTTAGTAACAATTGCTGATTCATCTCTTGGTCCTCCGCCAAAAGTAACATGGCGGTCATCAGTTCGAGCAGCATTTAAACGTTGACCTTCTCGTGCACGATTCAATTCATGTGAAAAGACGGTTTTTTGCGCCTTATAATTTGGCGTATCTACATTTGCAATATTTTGAGATATTGTGTTTTGTCTTGTCGAAGCAGCAGACATTGCCGTCTCTAGTAATTGAGTTGTCGAATTATTAATCAAATTCATTTTCATACCCCATTCACTTAAATATAAACCAAGTTTTACTTGCCTATTAAACCAGTACCTAGGTGTATTTTATATAATATTCCTGCTTTTGTCTAACGGTCTCATAAATTAGATATACATTAATGGAAAAGACCTATGATTAACACGAAAATAGTCTTATTATGGTAGGCCTTTTTTTCGCATTCGACACATCACGACAAAATACATCATTTATCTATAGTTGAACTTTATCATATTTTCACATCTTTCTGTGACATTTTTTCAAAAAAATAATTATTCTCGTCTATTATTAAAAACATTCAAGTTGTTAAGTCTCTTGTCTAATATGGGATTACAACCATTTAAAGTATTTTCGCTATAATTAAGTGGAAGATTAAGGGGAATTAATTCTAAAAAAAGTAGATGATTTGAGTTGAACATAAGTTTAATAGCAAGTAGTTTTATTTTCACATTAGAAAAACTTGGCTTGTCGCCAAGTCCATCATGACGAAAGTCTTAGTTTATCTTATACTTTAATCCTTAGCGAAGTTAAATATTTTTAAAGTACACAAAAAAGGCTAATTAAAATTAGCCTTTTCACTGTGCATTAAATAAGATCTGCGAACGTGGGTTTAGTCTTTATGTTTTTCTAATTCCATTAGAAACTTATTATTTAATACTTTAATATATGTTCCTTTCATCCCTAATGATCTTGACTCAATTACACCAGCACTCTCAAGTTTTCTTAGAGCATTAACAATAACAGACCGAGTAATCCCAACTCTATCCGCAATTTTACTAGCAACTAACAATCCTTCATTACCATCTAACTCTTCAAAAATATGATCAACAGCCTCAAGTTCACTATAAGATAGCGAACTAATCGCCATCTGAACGACAGCTTTACTTCGGGCTTCTTGTTCAATCTCCTCTGTTTTTTCATGAAGGATTTCCATGCCTACAACAGTTGATCCATATTCCGCTAATAATAGATCATCATCATCAAAGGTATTGTCAAGACGAGCTAATATGAGTGTACCTAAACGTTGTCCACCACCTTGAATAGGAACAATTGTCGTTAGACCATTTGCGAATAAATCTTTGTTCTCTACAGGGAATGCAGTATAGTCACTATTAATATCTAAGTTAGAAGACGTATCTTCTATTTTGAATAAACCATTCGTATACTCATCTGGAAATCTTCTGTCTTCGAGCATTTGTTTCATACGGGTATTTTCAATTTCTTGCTTAATCGAATATCCTAAAAGCTTACCTCTTCTACTAACAATAAAGATATTTGATTCAATTACATCGCGTAATGTTACCGCCATATCCTTAAAGTTCACTGCTTGCCCACCACTTTTTTGAAGTAAGTCATTTATTTTCCTTGTTTTTGATAATAAATCCATTGTATTTCCTCCTGTTTTATAATATATATTGGCTCAAATCGCGATTTTTCACGACACTTTGTAGTTTTTCTTCGACATAAGCAGGAGTGATCACGATCTCTTCCATTGTGATTTCTGATGCTTCGTAAGAAAGATCTTCTAGTAATTTTTCTAAAATTGTATGAAGTCTTCGTGCTCCAATATTTTCTGTTTCTTCATTCACTTCAGTTGCTATTTCGGCAATTCTACGAATAGCATCGTCTGAAAATTTCAATTTTATTCCTTCTACTCCTAATAATGCTTGATACTGCTTCGCTAATGCGTGTTTTGGCTCTACTAAAATTCGCACAAAATCATCTACCGTCAGACTATTTAACTCAACTCGAATTGGAAAACGTCCTTGTAGTTCAGGAATTAAGTCAGATGGTTTTGAGAAATGGAAAGCTCCAGCTGCAATAAAAAGCATATGGTCCGTTTTAACAGGTCCGTACTTTGTAATGACCGTCGAGCCTTCAACAATAGGAAGAATGTCTCGTTGAACACCTTCTCTTGATATATCGGCTGACTGTTGTTGACTTTTCCCAGCTACTTTATCAATTTCATCAATAAAAATCATCCCTAGCTGCTCTGCTTTAGTTACAGCTTCTTGAGTTACTTCTTCCATATCAATCAGCTTTTTTGCTTCATCTTCTGTTAATATTTTTCTAGCTTCTTTAACCTTCAGTTTTCGTTTTTTCTTCTTCTTAGGCATCATACTCCCAAGCATGTCTTGCATATTATTACCCATTTGTTCCATGCCTGATCCTTGGAACATATCCATGAAGTTTGATTGATTCTCCTCTACTTCCACACTAACTTCTTCATTTTCCAATTCACCCGCTGCAAGTTTCTTAGCAACTTGCCGTCTTCGATCTCTTCTTGACGTTTCTTCTTCTTGGTTATTTTCCGATTGATCTTGCTCAGTATCCTCGTTCCCTTGAAACAACATTTCAAACGGATTTCGATAATTCGACTCTTTTTTTTCAGATGGAACTAGATAATCTACGAGTCGATGGTTTGCATTTTGTTCAGCTCTAACGGTGACACTCTTCATTTTTTCTTCTTGAACGATTCGTATCGATGTTTCTACTAAATCTCGCACCATTGATTCAACGTCACGACCAACATATCCAACTTCAGTAAATTTGGTCGCCTCGACTTTAACGAAAGGTGCACCAACTAACTTAGCTAACCTCCGGGCAATTTCCGTTTTCCCCACTCCAGTTGGGCCAATCATTAATATATTTTTCGGAGTGATTTCTTCTTTTAGCATATCGTCTAATAATCCTCGACGATACCTATTTCTTAATGCAATGGCGACGGATTTCTTTGCTTGATTTTGACCAACGATAGATTGATCTAATTTTTCTACAATTTGTTTAGGGGTTAACGAACTACTCATACTTTTCATCCCTCACTTTACAATTTGGGTAATTAATCATTTGCTTATGAACGAGCTAGTCCTTTGATAGTTCTTCGACAATAATTTGATGATTCGTATAAACACAAATATCGGCTGCAATTGTTAAACTTGCCTCTGCAATTTCTTTTGCAGATAGATGATCAGTATGTTTCTTCAATGCTCTTCCAGCTGATAGTGCATAACTTCCACCTGAACCAATAGCAAGAATCCCATCATCAGGCTCAATCACTTCTCCAGTTCCAGCAATCAGATATAAATTAGTTTTGTCCATCACTACAAGCATAGCTTCTAATTTTCTTAACACACGATCACTGCGCCATTCTTTCGCCAATTCTACAGCAGCTCGCTGTAAGTTTCCACCAAATTCTTCTAGTTTACTTTCAAATTTTTCGTATAAGGTAAAAGCATCTGCGACAGAACCTGCAAAACCTGCAATGACTTTTCCCCTGTATAACCTACGAACTTTCTTCGCTGAATGTTTCATGACTATGGCGTTCCCGAACGTCACTTGGCCGTCACCCGCTATCGCCGCCTGGCCTTTGTGTTGAATAGCAAATATTGTCGTTCCCTTAATAGGTTCCATTCTTTATCACCCTTTCCCTTTAGCTACGCTCTTGGATGTGACGAGAGGTAAACTTCCCTTAACCGATCTTTTGTCACATGAGTGTAAACTTGTGTCGAAGCTAAGTCACTAAGTCCCAATAGTTCTTGTACCGTTCGCAAGTCTGCCCCTTCATTCAATAAATGAGTCGCAAATGTATGACGTAAAGCATGAGGACTCATCCTAGATGAAAAAGCAGCATCTTGTACGATGTTATTTAGAACTTTCCTAATACTCCGATCTTCTAGCTTCCAATCACGATAACTTAAAAACATTGAATTTGTCGCTTTATTAGCTTTTCTAATTAGTTTCGGTCTGCTATCTCTAAAGTAAACATCCAACGCATCGATTGCGTAACTTCCAATTGGTACATATCTCTCTTTTCGCCCTTGCCCATGAATGAATAGTGTACCTAACTCTTTGTCAAAATCTTCTAAGTTCAAACTTGCACATTCGTTTACACGAATTCCAGTTCCATACAGAACTTCTATTAACGCAAGATTACGTAAACCAAGATGAGAGCCTACATCGATCGACTCAAAAATAGCTTTCATTTCATTCTCGTAAAAAAAAGAAGGGAATCTTTTTTGCAATTTTGGAGTGGTGACTATTTTGAACGGATTCGTTAATACAAGCTCTTCTCGAACAAGAAACGACCAAAAAGAACGTAAAACAGAAATCTTTCTAGCAACCGTTCTTCTAGCATAACTCTCTGTATGTAACTCAGATAAAAAAATACGAATATCTACATACGAAACAGCAGCGATTGATTTACTCAAATGCTGCTCTGCAAATCCGCAAAATTCATCAATATCACATTTATAACTATTTATCGTGTGAGCGGACGCGCTTTTTTCTATTTGTAAATAATCAATAAATTTCTTAATCCAATCGTTCGACATGGACGTCACCTTTTTATAAAGAATGATATTTCAACGTTTTTGTTATCTTTACTCATAAACATTTAGAGCTACTAAATCTTATCACAGTTTAGTAGCTCTTTCAATGAAATTCACTTTTATTTCACAAAATTCTGAATTGTTCTCAATACTTACACATAATTTTGACTTTTTATTGTCAGAGTTTTAATCCAACATTAATAGCTACAATATTGGATTAAAACTTCCTAATTTACTTCTTCTTTGTAATCACATTCTGTACAGTTAACGTTAACACCTTTCTTCGATTTCTTTTCAACCAATAAGCTTTCACATTTAGGACATGGTCTAGAAATCGGCTTATCCCAAGAGATGAAATCACACTCTGGATAACGATCACACCCATAAAAAATTCGTTTCTTTTTACTCTTTCTTTCTACGACATTCCCTTCCGAACACTTAGGACATTTCACGCCAATTTCTTTAATAATTGCTTTTGTATTTCTGCAGTTAGGAAAATTTGAACAAGCCATAAATTTTCCGTATCGTCCCATTTTATAGACCATTTCATGACCGCATTTCTCGCAATCTTCACCGGCTGGCTCGTCTTTTATTTCTACTTCCTTCATTTCTTCCTCAGCAGTTCTTAACCTCTTTTCAAAACCTTGATAGAAATCGTCAATAATATGAACCCACTTTTTCTCTCCTTCTTCAATTGAGTCCAAGTTTGATTCCATCTCAGCGGTAAATTCAACATTTAAAATTTCTGGGAAGAATTCTTCGATTAACTCAAGAACAATCCCTCCAAGTTCTGTAGGAACAAATCGCTTCTCTTCTAAAGCTACATACCCTCTCCGTTGAACTGTATCCAAAGTCGGAGCAAACGTTGATGGACGACCAATTCCTAGCTCTTCCAACGTCCTTACAAGCCTAGCCTCTGTATATCTTGGCGGCGGTTGGGTAAAGTGTTGATTTGGATCAATCTTTATGGAAGATACTTCTTCTCCTTCAATCAAATCTGGAAGCAGACGATCTTTTTCTTCTTTCCCATCGTCATTTCCTTCAATATAAACTTTCATAAATCCAGCAAATTTCATTTTAGATCCTGTTGCACGAAACATAACACCGTTGTTTGTTAAATCTACTGACATGGTATCCATCACAGCTGGCGCCATTTGACTCGCAACCATCCGTTCCCATATCAATTTGTACAAACGATATTGATCCCGGCTCAAGAAGGCTTTCATTGATTTTGGATCCATCATGACCGACGTTGGCCGAACTGCTTCGTGAGCGTCCTGCGTTTTCTGACCCTGTTTGACCTTTACTTGTGTTTCATTATGAAATTCTTTTCCATATTGTTTTTCAATATATTCTTTTGCCTCAGCCTTTACCGTATCAGAGAGACGTGTTGAGTCAGTTCTCATATACGTAATCAAACCAACAGTCCCAGATTTCCCTAAATCGATCCCTTCATATAATTGTTGCGCAAGCATCATTGTTTTCTTTGCACGGAAATTCAACTTCCTTGCTGCTTCTTGTTGAAGTGATGAAGTAATAAAAGGAACAACTGGATTTCTTTTTCTTTCTCGTTTCTTCACTTGACCAATTTGGAAGATATCACCTTGGAGTTTTCCAAGTACTTGGTCGACATCTTCTTTTGACTTCAAGTCCTTCTTTTTCCCATCTAAATTCATAAATTTAGCTTCAAACTCTTGGCCATCTTTTGTCATCGAAGCCTCTATAGACCAATATTCTTCTGGTTGAAACGCTTTAATTTCATTCTCACGATCAATAATCATTTTTACGGCAACAGATTGGACTCGACCAGCACTTAGTCCTTTTTTAACTTTTTTCCATAATAACGGACTAATGTTATACCCCACTAATCGATCAAGTACGCGTCTCGCTTGTTGAGCATCGACCAAATTAGTATTAATCGTTCTTGGGTGTTTAAACGAGTCTTTTATTGCCTGCTTAGTAATTTCATTAAACACTACTCGACATTCAGAATCTTTATCAATATTCAAACTATCAGCTAAGTGCCATGCGATTGCTTCCCCTTCTCTATCAGGGTCGGCAGCTAGATAAATTCGTTTTGCCTTTTTTGCCGCTTGTTTCAATTCTTTTAAAATCGGGCCTTTCCCGCGGATGGTAATATATTTAGGTGTATAATCCTGTTCTACATCGACACCCATTTGACTTTTTGGTAGATCAATGACATGACCCATCGATGCTTTCACAGTATATTTTTTCCCTAAATATTTCCCTATTGTTTTCGCTTTTGCGGGAGATTCCACGATTACTAAGTAATCGGACATACACTATTTCCTCCCCTTCAGAGGTAGATTAAATCTTCCCTATTATTAAACACTCTTTTACCATTTGTCAAACTTCTGTTTATAAGAATGATTTATATAAGCACGTAAAAGAAGGATAAAGACCATTTATCGGTAGTGTTAAACTCTTTAATTCGACACATTCAATGAAGGGTACCAATTCCTTGTCACGTTGGGCGTACCAAGACTCTCGCATAGTACTAGCACTCCTACTTATACATCACTAACAGAAAAATCGACATTAATAGTTAATACCGTTTAGTTAAAATATTATAAATTTTTTCATTTATTAGAAATGAAAGACTTTCTAAAGGATAACATATGCAGGGGAAGAATACATCGGTGACATCTAAAGGTATTCCTCTATAATGTCATTTGCACTAAGAATTAATTTAGCTCCTTGTTGAATTAAACGGTTTGTACCTTCTGACTGAGGGTTAGAAATTCTTCCTGGTAATGCGAATACATCTCTATTTTGTTGTAAAGCACAGTCACCTGTTATTAATGATCCACTTTTCTGTTTTGCTTCTAAAATCAAAGTTGCTTGAGATAATCCGCTAATAATACGATTTCGTTCGGGAAAGTGCCACCTTTGTGGACGAACATATGGAGGATATTCGGTGATAACTAATTGTCTTTGTTGTAACCTGTCTTTTAATTCTTTCAAATGAAGAGGATAAAGCTGATTTAACCCATAAGCTAGCACCGCGATTGTTTCGCCACTTTGGTTCATTGACAATTCATGAGCCATCGTATCAACCCCCATTGCCATTCCGCTAACTACCGTAATCGGTGTGTTAACAATTGGGATCAGAAGGGGATCCATTTCCACTTTAAGAAATTCAGAGGGATGCCTTGTCCCTACTACTGCTAAACGATGAGGGTTATTTAAAATGCTCCTATTGCCTTTGTAATATAAAATCCAAGGGGGATCATAAATTTCTTTTAAGAGCGAGGGATATCCTTCTTCAAAAACATTAAAATAAAATATTTCTTCATTTATAAATTCAGCTTTTAAATAGTCAATATGAACGGTTTGGATAGATTCGAAGATAGTTGCTGCTTTTTTGTGTGATCGTGGAAAAAACTGTCGAAAATTATCACTACTTAATTCATAAATTGATGTTAAGCTTTGATCGTATTGCAAACATTTTTTTATAAATGAATAATTACCAAATGAAGAATAGTGAAGGTGTAGAAGTCGATCATCAAACGTTCGAGGGATAAACACGGAGCATGTTCCTTTCTCAAAATACATATTATTTTCAGGGCCCGCTTTTAAAAGCGGGCCCTGAATTTTTTTATACTTTATGAGTGAGGCACTTGTTGAGTAAATCTTTTTCTTTTAAAACAGAAATTAGAGTTTCACCCATAACAGCTGGTGTCTCAGCTACTTTTACGTCTGCTGCATTCAATGCTTTAATCTTGTCGTCTGCAGTCCCTTTACCACCAGAGATAATTGCACCAGCATGGCCCATACGTTTTCCCTCAGGAGCCGTTTGTCCACCGATGAATCCGATAACTGGTTTCGTCATATTGGTTTTAATCCAATCGGCTGCTTCTTCTTCAGCAGTTCCACCAATTTCACCAATCATAATGACAGCATACGTATCAGGATCTTCATTAAAAAGATTTAACACATCAATGAAATCTGTTCCATTAACCGGGTCTCCACCAATCCCAACAGCAGTAGATTGACCTATGCCATTTGTAGATAATTGATGAACCGCTTCATATGTTAGCGTCCCAGATCTTGATACAACGCCTACATGGCCTTTATTATGAATATAACCTGGCATAATACCAATCTTACATTCATCAGGTGTAATAACACCTGGACAGTTTGGCCCAATTAAACGTGTTTTCTTACCTTCCATATAACGCTTCACTTTAATCATGTCAACAACAGGAATTCCTTCAGTAATCGTGATTACTAAGTCTAAACCTGCATCTGTCGCTTCCATAATCGCATCTGCAGCGAACGGAGGTGGAACGTAGACAACTGAGGCATTCGCACCAGTCTTCGCTACTGCGTCTGATACTGTATCGAAAACAGGGATGCCTTCAACTTCAGTCCCTCCTTTTCCTGGCGTGACACCACCGACAATATTTGTGCCATATTCAACGGCTTGTTTTGTATGGAATAAACCAGTAGCTCCGGTAATTCCCTGAACAATGACTTTTGTATCTTTATTGATCAAGATGCTCATTTATATCCCGCCTTTCTTACGCTTTAACTAGCGATACGATTTTTTCTGCACCATCAGCCATAGAATCTGCTGTAGTAATATCTAATCCTGATTCTTTAAGTAATTTCTTACCTAATTCAACATTCGTCCCTTCAAGACGAACAACGAGCGGAATTTGTAATCCAACTTCTTTTGTTGCAGCTATTACACCATCAGCAATGATGTCACACTTCATAATTCCACCGAAAATGTTTACATAAATTCCTTGTACGTTTTTATCAGAAAGAATAATTTTGAAAGCTTCTGTTACTTTTTCTTTCGTAGCACCGCCTCCAACGTCAAGGAAATTAGCTGGATCACCGGAAAAGTGCTTGATAATGTCCATTGTAGACATCGCTAACCCAGCGCCATTAACCATACAACCGATGTTTCCATCAAGTGAGATATAGCTCAAGTCATACTTAGATGCTTCAATTTCTTTTTCGTCTTCTTCGTCTAAATCACGATATTCAACGATATCTTTTTGACGGAAAAGCGCATTGGAATCAAAATTAAACTTTGCATCTAATGCCATGACTTTCCCATCTCCGGTTGTAACTAGTGGGTTAATCTCAGCTATTGAGCAATCTTTCGCCTCAAAAACTTTGTATAATCCCATCATAAATTTAACAGCTTCTTTCAACATTTCTTTAGGAATGTTGATATTAAAAGCTAATCTTCTTGCTTGGTAAGGCATTAATCCTGTTACAGGATCAACTACTTCTTTAAAGATTTTCTCAGGAGTTTTTTCTGCTACTTCTTCAATCTCTGTTCCACCTTCTTCAGAGGCCATCATAACGATGCGAGATGTTGCACGATCTACAACGAGACCAACATAATATTCATTTTGAATATCGCAGCCTTGTTCAATTAACAATCGATTAACTTTCTTACCTTCTGGACCAGTTTGATGAGTGACGAGAGTACTTCCTAAAATCTCGCTTGCATATGTACGAACCTCATCAAGATTCTTGGCAATTTTCACTCCGCCTGCTTTCCCACGTCCACCTGCATGGATTTGGGCCTTAACAACGGTAACTTCCGTCCCTAGAGATTTAGCAGCATCCACAGCTTCAGTAGCTGAATATGCAACTTTCCCATCAGGAACAGCTACGCCATACTTTCTTAACAACTCTTTACCTTGATACTCATGGATATTCATAGCCATCCTCCTAACTAAGTCAAAATAATATATCTCTCGCGGCGCGTTTTACTTCGCGACGCCTTTCATAAAATCTTTTCTTGAATATAAAATTCAAAGAAAAGACGTGGAAAGAAATCAGAGATAAGCGCTCTTATCTTTTCACACAACTTACATTTTACTATACATTCCGACAATTTTGTGAATAATACGCTCAAAAAATTAAATTTTTATCTTTTAGCACTTAAACATAGTCATGAAATAATCTAATTAGATGAACTAAAACTTGTCATGCCCCCTGTTTCCGTCATCGTTAATGGTCTGAAATAAATCACTGTTCTTTATCCGACTCTATATTTTCTTTTTCGTGAAGTTTCGCTCTTTTTGTTTTTTTATGTTTGAGTATTTTGTTAATCACATAGTGAATATTTCCTCGTTCAGAAGATTGATCTGCGGAAAGAAAAATACCAAATTCATGAGCAATTTCTTCTTTATACTTGTCTAAATATTCATTTAATTCTGGAACGATTAGTGGTGATGTTTTTTTCATTATCCAACCCCTTGAAGTTAAGGTTGCCTTAATACGAACCAATTATAAATTATTTTTTTTCACTTGTTCACGATCAACCTTATAGATAAATGCAAAAACTTCAGCTACTACTTCATATAAGTTTTCAGGGATACGTTCACTCATTTCAAGCTGGGATAGAATTTCTACTAACGAAGAGTCCTCTTGAATAGGGATTTGATTCTCTTTTGCTCGACGAATAATTTCATCAGCAACATAACCTTTTCCTTTTGCTTTTATCGTTGGTGCTGAATCTATTTTCCCATCGTATCCTAGTGCAACTGCGCGTTTGCGGTTTGGCTCTCTCAAATAAGAATTATTATCTTTATTGTTTGTCATATGCGAACATCAACCCCTCTGTAGCCGTAGTCATCTTTTTGATAAACATTACTCCCCATCTGCTGGATTGAATCGACTAATTCTTTCTCCTCCGAAGGCTGCTTCCACTTAATAGTTGATAATTGGTAGTCAAGCTTTTGTAATTTTTCTTTAAGCAAAGGGAACCATATATCTTGAACAGAATCTGGTTTATCATACTCATTAAAAATAGTAAGCGTCATTACCCGATTTTGAATTTGTACGTCAACAACCGTTTCTGCAATTGCTTCTAGTGTCAAATAAAACAAAATTCGACAATGTGATTCATCAATTGAGCCACTTTCTGTCTGGCGCCCCTCCCATTGAATTGTCATATCTTGATATTTATTTGTCATTTTCAAAGGAACTTCAAAAAGTGTGTGTTGAATGGGGCCATTTTGCTCAGATGACATCAATTGGTATCCAGTTAATCGTTGTAATAAAAACTCTGCTTGGTCTCTAACAGCAGGATGAGCAGTAGCCTGCGACTGTTGAAGGAATTGTAACAAAGCAGCCTTTAGAGTTTGTGCTTTTTGAGACGCTTCTTGATTTGGTCCGCCGATCCGTAAATCATTTTCATAATGTAACCCTAACTGTTGTAGGAACATCCTTAACGGTGAATCCTCTCTTCCACCACTAGTTAACAGAAAGGAGTCCGCTCTCGTCTCGTTGACCATCGTCCAAAGGGGTCTTGAGGCGTCCGTTGGCTGGTTTGACATCCATTGGTCAAGCGAAGCCGAGACTTGGCTTGGTGAAGCTTGTGGGTTCATTAATTGCAATAGTTGCTGCATCGCTTGCGGTTGATCTAATCGAACCGCACCCATCAAAAAGGTAAATAAAGCTCTCGGTGGCATTTCTTGTAGAGGTGAACCCTGATTTCCTTGAAATAACTGTGGCCATAATTGACGAACCGCATCTTGATTTTCGGGGCGTAAAATGGCTGCTTTAAATTCGTTAAAAAATTGCCCCTCACTCATATTTTGTGGAATGATGCCTATTTGTCTAGCCATTTGCACTGCTTGCTGTTGGGTTGACGTATCACTTGAGTTTATCTGTCTTAAAAGGACTTGAAATGCGTCACCTTGCCTTAATGGATCAGATTGAGCTAACATTTGCGAGAGTGTTTGCTGAAGGACTTGACTAGACGTATTTGTATTTTCATTTGTAGGTAAAGTTCCAGTCGAAGGTATAGCTGTATTTGAATTAGTCATTGTTTTTAATTGAGACTGAAGCTGGTGCATCGTTTCTGCTAAACTTTGATTGGATTGAAGCGCCGCTAATGATTGGAACGTGTCTTTCGTCAGAGGCATACCTTTCTGGATCATACTAGATATTAAATCAAGCGTCGTTTGACGTGGCATCGAAGATTCTTGTAACAATCGAGCACCATCGGCAATATTTGCTTTCGTAAAAGGAAGGCTCAGTTGATTTAAATGTTGAAATAATCGCTCTGGCGCTCCACCTTGGTGAATACCCATTCTCTGTAAAATAGTTTGCGCATTCGTCATCTCTTTATTTGCTGATGATTGAGGAGCAGGTACATTCTCCATTACTTTCAACTTTGGAATACCATCACCCGACATGACACGAAACCAATATTGCTGGCCTTTTTCCAATTGAGCCTCTAATTTAGCTGTTAAATTCATATTTCCTAACTTTAATTGAGCTAATTGCCCTGGGTAAAGTTGTGCAATTGTTCCTTGAAATACTTGGCCAGGCCTTAGATTGATCGTTTTAGAATGTATAGGATCCAATCCACGAACCATGTTATTTAGCATCGTTGACTCAAACATTTTCCGCACCCCTTTCACTGGATTTCCAATTGGTTATATATGAGCTTTAACAGGGGCAAAGCTTTTTCGATGCTCATCTAGGACACCGTACTTCTCTAATGCATTTAAGTGGATTGCAGTTCCATACCCCATATGCTTGTCGAATTGGTAGTCCGGATATTTAGTATGTAGTTTCTCCATGTAACGATCTCTTGTTACTTTTGCAATAACGGAACTTGCAGCAATCGATACCGATTTGGCATCCCCTTTAATAATACTCTCTTGAGGAATATTTACCGGTAGTTTCATTGCATCAACTAATAAGTAATCAGGAACTGCAGCACTTAATTTATTCATGGCTCTCATCATTGCTTTTTTAGAAGCTTGATAAATATTAATTTCATCTATTTCTCTAGCTGTCACTTCACCAATTCCGACGGCAAGTGCATTTTCAATAATGTCATCATAAAATAAATTGCGTTTTATTTTAGACAATTTCTTTGAATCGGTTAATCCGAGTAGTTTAAAATTGTCAGGGAGGATGACACAAGCAGCCACCACCGGTCCTGCTAGTGGTCCTCTGCCTACTTCATCTAAACCAGCAATCGCAGTGTATCCGCGTTGACGCGCTTCGTTTTCATAAAACATCATATCTGAAAATTGTTTTTCTAATAGGTTGTTTTTTATTTTTTTCTTATGCCAACGACCAATGAGTTCTTGGACTCCTTTTCTTTCGTCTTTATATAATGTTGCTAGAAAGGGATCATTTTCATCTTTTATATTGACCAAAGCTTCCGTTATTTCTTTCATTGTTAATTTTTTCATAGAATGTTATCCCTTCTCCATCGGTGCTTAAGGTATTTCCACTATTGTTTATATATCGGAAAAAATATAGATTTATTTAATTTTTTGTTTCATCTAGGTTCCGGTTCATCGTTATTTTTATTGACTTTACAAAACAATTGCCATCATAGATTATTCATAAAAACAGTTTAAAATTGACTGATTAGTTATATCAGATGATTTTACCGGCTTTTAACAGTTCCACCCTATAAATGAAAAAATTATAAAAAGGAGCTCTCTTTTTAATAGTTTAAAAGTAACTTTCGAAGGTGGCAACCCTACCTTAAAATAACCGATCTAGTTTGAATCTCTCTCGAAAAAAAGCTAGCTAAGTGTCCTGAAAATGTTTGAGTCAGGACACTGCTGGAACACGACAAAAGGGACCCCTCCCCCAATTCCAATCCACTATCAGTCTGAATCCCTCTCTCTTTCGCACCGTTTTCAAAATAAAAAAGATACGCAAGATTGCGCATCTTTTATCCTTGCTCAGGGTGTTCTAAACTTATTTTGCCTAACTTGCCTTGTCGGAAGTCCCTGAAAACAATTTCAGCTACTCGGTCATAATCCACGAGTCCGCCAGAAACAAGACAACCACGACGTTTACCAATTGCATCGAATAACTCTCCAACGTCTTCTGGTAACTCCGTTAAGTTATAACGATTTTTTAGTAAGTTCGGATATACCTCTTTCAAATAATCAAGTAAAAATACAACTGTCTCTTGAAAATCAAAGATTTCTTCTTTGATCGCACCTGTAAGGGCTAACCGAAATCCCACATCTTGATCTTCAAATTTAGGCCATAAAATTCCTGGTGTATCTAATAATTCAATTTCTTTTCCAACCTTAATCCACTGCTGTTGTTTCGTTATTCCTGGTCGATCGCCAATTTTAGTAATTCTTTTATTTGCTATACGATTAATAACCGTAGATTTTCCAACATTCGGAATCCCTAAAATCAACGCCCTTAATGCACGAGGGTTTATTCCTTTTGCTGCAAATTTATCTAAGAGGGTCTTTGACAGTTCCTTCACTTTCAAAGGAATATCACTCATCCCTTTCCCTCGTTGCGCATCAATGACAAGACTGGCCCATCCTTTCGTCTCAAAATAAGTAGTCCATTTTTCAGTAGCAACAGGATCTGCTAGATCTGATTTATTTAATAGGACAAGCCTAGGTTTATGTGAAGTTAATTCATCAACCATAGGATTTCTTGAAGAAAGTGGAATTCTTGCATCAACGATTTCAATTACAACGTCAATGAGTTTAAGTTTCTCGAGAACTTGCCTTTTTGCTTTCGCCATATGGCCAGGGTACCATTGAATTGTCATACAACATCATCTCCTAATCTGCAATCCTTACTTCCTGAACTGGCCAGAAAACAAAGTTTGCTTTGCCAACCACTTCGTCGTAAGGAATCACCCCAATGTGGCGACTATCTTTGCTATGTTGACGATTATCCCCCAGAACAAACACATGTCCTTCAGGAATCGTTTCATAGCCTGTAAAGTCTTCTAACTCGAAATCACCGGTAAACGGTTGATTATCTGCTAAAGCTTTAAAATCATCTAAATAATCTTCCTCATAAGCTTCATCATTGATGTATAAAACATCGTCCTCATAACGGACAGAGTCTCCTGGAAGACCAATTACACGTTTGATATAATCCTTGTTTTGTGGTGCATGGAAAACGATAATATCAAACCGATCTGGCTCTGAAATATTGTAGCCAATTTTATTTACAATCATTCTGTCATTATGCTCAAGCGTTGGCATCATTGATTGTCCGTCCACTACAATAGGTGCGAAGAAGAAGGAACGTATAACAATAGCCAATACAAGTGCGACAACAACAGCTTTTATCCATTCCCAAGATTCTGATTTAGCCATGATCATCCATCCTTTTAACATATCTCTTTAACGAAAAGCGCGAAGATTGTTATAAATTTCTTGTAACCAATAAAAAAAAGTTTGAACTTTCAATCGGATATAATTTTACCACATTTTTGTGATGGTGTGTTCTTCCATTTCATGAATGAAATAGACTATTTATAGTACGGACCATTCTTTACGTCCTCAAGTTAAAATGTACGACAAAAGGAGCTTGTAACCAAGCTCCTTTTAAATCATTTCCATTATGAACGTAGCTTAACGCCACGCTTTTTCTTTAATACGAGCTGCTTTACCGCGAAGTGCACGCAAGTAATAAAGCTTCGCACGTCGGACTTTACCGAATCTAGCTACTTCAATCTTGTCAACACGTGGAGAGTGTAAAGGGAATGTACGCTCAACACCAACTCCGTAAGATATCTTACGAACAGTGAATGTTTCGCTGATCCCAGTACCTCGGCGTTTAATGACAACACCTTCGAATACCTGAATACGTTCTCGAGTACCCTCTACGACCTTTGCATGTACTTTAAGAGTATCTCCAGGACGGAAAGTTGGAAGATCCGTTTTCAGTTGCTCTTTAGTAATATCACGAATAATTTGTTCCATTATCTGTTCGCCTCCTTCCCTACAGGTCTTCTTGTCTCAACAATAGAACAGCGGAACACCTTGATCTGGCCAAAGCCACAAGAGAAATCATATCATAAATGACAAAAGATCTCAATCATTTATTTCTTTTGATTTCAATTCTTGTAAATAATGATTGTCTTCTTTTGAAAGTGGCAGTCTTTCTAGCATATCCGGTCGCCTTTCAAACGTACGTTTTAACGCCTGTTGATGACGCCACATCTCTATTCGCTCATGGTGACCTGACAATAAAATATCGGGTACTTGAAGACCTCTAAAAACTGCTGGACGAGTGTAGTGCGGGTACTCTAGTAGGCCTGTACTATGTGAATCTGTCACAGCCGATTTTGCATTGCCAAGCGCTCCAGGGAGCAGTCGTGTGATACTGTCAGAAATTACCATTGCGCCAATTTCGCCACCTGTAAGCACGTAATCTCCAATAGAGATTTCATCCGTAATAACATGTTCACGGATCCTCTCGTCATACCCTTCGTAATGACCACAAATTAAAACAAGGTGTTCTTCTTTAGCCAATTCTTCTGCTTTTTTTTGTGAATAAGGTTCCCCTTGCGGACAGAGTAAAACGACTCTTTGTTTTTTATAGTCATCGGTCCCACTTGTTTTCAAATCATCTACTGCATCAAAAACAGGCTGAGGAGTTAGGACCATCCCACCTCCTCCACCGTATGGGTAATCGTCAACACGACCATGACGATCTTCCGTGTAATCTCTAAAATTAATGACGTTAAACTCAACAATCTCTTTCTCTTGCGCCTGTTTTAAGATAGAGTGAGAAAATACTCCGTGAAACATTTCAGGAAACAATGTTAAGATAGAGATTTTCATAAGTCCAACAATCCTTCCATCGGAGTGATCACGACCGTTTCTTCAGGAATATTTACTTCTTTAACAACTGAATCAATGTACGGAATCAAGATGTCTCTGCCTTTGTTTTTAGGTTGTACGACCCAGACATCATTTGCTCCAGGGGAGAGGATCTCTTTCACTTTTCCAATGCATTCTCCATCTTCTGTAAAGACAGATAACCCGATGATTTCATGATAATAAAATTCTCCCTCTACCATTTCATCATTAAGTTTCTCGACATTTATCTTGAGCATAGATCCTTTAAATTTCTCTACATCATTTACGTTAAAATATCCTTCAAAGGTTAATAAATCAAACTTTTTGTGTTTACGCCAAGAACGAATGATCACAGAGGTTGTTCGGTTCTGATCATCAACAATTGTCAGTTCGTTCCCTACAGCATATCTTGCTTCAGAGAAATCCGTGCTTGATACGACACGAACTTCTCCAAGGATACCGTGAGTGTTGACAATCTTCCCAACCTTTAACCACTCAGTCATCCTCCATGCCTCCTTGACGAAGCTCATAAACCAAACCGTCTTTAATCACAATTTCCGTCCCTTTCATGATTTCTTCCCAGTTGTCTCCTTCTTCTACTTGCTCTATCATTTGTATTGTGCCCTCACGAAGTTCAGCACCTAATTCAAGTTCATCCATTTGTCCAAGCTTCAGTTCAGATTGGCGTAAACGTTCTTTTCGTTTTGCCACTTCTTTATTAAAGCTTTCTTTCAAAGAACTTTGATAATTAGCACTTTTATTTTCTTTCATTTTTTTATGTAATACAAACTCCAATTGCTTTAATTCTTTTGAGATTTGGTACTGATTAGAAAGAAATTGCTCTTTCAGTTTTGTTCTACTCTTTTCAGTCAAAATTTGTTTTACGACTACTTTTTTAATGATTTCCATCAAAGCACCTCCAAATGTGTACTAAAGATATTTTATCATAAATCATTTATTAAAAAACGGAAAAAGGGAGAGGTCTCCCCTCACCCTTTTAACCGATTTCCAACTGAATACGTTTGTTTTGATTTGCGCCAGCTGCACTAACAACCGAACGAATAGACTTAGCAATTCGCCCTTGTTTTCCGATCACTTTCCCCATGTCATCTGAGTGTACTTCCAGCTTCAGTGTGAGTGAACGTCCGTTTTCCACTTCAGTTACTAAGACATCATCAGGGTGATCTACGAGCGCTTTTGCAATCGATTCAACAAGTTCTTTCATGTCACTCACCTTCTAGGATTATTTCCACACGAAGGACTATTTAGCGTTCTTCGCATTGTGAAGCTTTTCCATTAAGCCAACTTTTGAGAACAAGTTACGAACCGTATCAGAAGGTTTCGCACCATCTAACATCCATTTCAAAGCTTGCTCTTCATTCACTCTGAATTCAACTGGTGTTCTCAATGGATTGTAAATTCCTAATTCTTCAATTAAACGACCATCACGTGGGGAACGGGAATCCGCTACTACTACACGATAGACCGGGGATTTCTTTGCTCCTATACGTTTCAAACGAATTTTAACTGCCATGTGTTTCACCTCCATAAATCTTTCACACAATTAATTATATTATCATAAAAGGTACCAAGGATCAACCCTAGTAAAGTAAAAAAACTTTACACCTCTTATTTTTTATTAAAAAGCTGTTAAATAAGCTTTATAATACAAGGGAATTTACATAAATGGGAAATTCATTCCACCTAAACCACCTTTTTTCTTTCCTTTTCCTTTTTGCATTCCTGACATTTGCTTCATCATTTTTTTCATTTCATCAAACTGCTTAATCAATCGGTTAACTTCTTGAATCGATGTCCCGCTTCCTTTTGCAATTCGCTTTCTGCGACTCGCATTTAATACGGAAGGTTCTTCTCTCTCTCGCTTCGTCATTGATTTAACGATCGCCTCAATGTGACCTATTTGTTTTTCATCCATTTGAACATTTTTTAACCCTTTCATTTTACCTGCACCAGGCATCATATCCAAGAGTTCATCTAAAGGTCCCATATCTCGGACTTGGGAGAGTTGTTCTAGGAAGTCATCAAAAGTTAATTCATTCGTACGCATTTTTCGTTCTAATTCTTTTGCTTTATCTTCATCGACATTTGTTTGTGCTTTTTCAATAAGGGTGAGAACATCTCCCATCCCCAATATTCTCGATGCCATTCTTTCAGGATGAAACGGTTCAAGTGCATCGGTTTTTTCACCAATCCCCGCAAACTTAATTGGCATTCCTGTGACAGCCTTAACTGAGATAGCCGCACCACCACGGGTATCACCATCTAACTTTGTTAAAATAGCCCCTGTTATGTTGATTTGTTCATTAAAGTTCTGCGCCACATTAACTGCGTCTTGCCCAGTCATGGCGTCAATAACTAACAATATCTCATCAGGAGACGTTGCTTCTTTGATTTCAACAAGTTCATTCATCAACTCATTATCAACATGTAAGCGACCTGCCGTATCAATCAAAACATAATCATGATGATCTTCTTTCGCTTTTTCCATTGCTTGCTTAGCAATTTCAACCGGGCTAACTTGATCTCCTAAAGAAAATACTGGTATATCCAATTGTTTCCCAAGTGTTTCAAGCTGTTTTATTGCTGCCGGGCGATAGATATCTGCCGCTACTAACAAAGGGTTACGATTATGACTTTTTCTTAAATGATTAGCTAGTTTACCACTTGTTGTAGTTTTACCAGCCCCTTGAAGTCCAACCATCATTACAACTGTTGGTGGCTTTTGTGAGACGGCAATTTTACTTTGCTCTCCACCCATTAATTTCGTCAATTCTTCATTAACTACTTTAATCACTTGTTGACCTGGTGTTAAGCTATTAAGTACTTCTTGCCCAACTGCTCGTTCTTTCACGTCTGAAATAAATTTCTTCACTACTTTAAAGTTAACATCTGCTTCTAGCAACGCTAGTCGAACTTCACGCATCATTTCTTTTACGTCTTGTTCATTTACTTTCCCTTTGCCGCGAATTTTCTTAAGTGTTCCTTGCAGGCGTTCTGCTAATCCTTCAAATGCCATTTAATTTGCCCCCCTATTCCAGTTTTTCGAGAGATTCAACAATCTGGATCAATCTATCGGGACTTTCATTCTCTTTAGTAATCATCTTCAATTCCCTTAGTAATTCCAGGCGCTTTTGGTATCGTGAAAAAAGTTGTAACTTTTCTTCATATTCCTCTAATAAGGCTTCTGTCCGTTTGATATTATCATAAATAGCTTGACGACTTACTACAAAATGCTCGGCAATTTCTCCAAGAGACCAATCATCCAAATAATACATACTCATGTAATGGTTTTGTTTATTTGTAAGTAATGATTGGTAAAAGTCGTATAAGTAATTCATGCGGATTGTCTTTTCAATCACGAAGCCCACCGCCTTGTTAAGGGATTTAACTTTACGATTGCTAATGATACAAGAGCAACAAAGACCTGTCAAGTTTTTATCTTGTCAATTAGAAAAGCGCAGTCGCCTTCTACAGTGACGTTCTCATTTCTCTTTCTTCTTAGTCTTCAGCCACTTCTTCTACTTGCTCCAACACTTCCGCGAAAAGACCATGAACGTATTGTTCTGCTTTGAATTCTTGAAGGTCATCCATCCCTTCACCCAATCCTACAAGTTTCACAGGAATGTCCAACTCATGCCGAATAGCAAGGACAATCCCACCTTTTGCTGTACCATCAAGCTTTGTTAACACAATTCCAGAAACATCTGTTGCTTTTCCAAATGTTTTTGCTTGACTCATCGCATTCTGACCAGTCGTAGCATCCAAAACGAGCAAGACTTCGTGAGGGGCATCCGGCACTTCTCTCGTTAAAACACGTTTAACTTTCTCTAATTCATTCATTAAATTCACTTTATTTTGCAAACGCCCCGCTGTATCGCAAAGCAGTACATCTGCTTTCTTTGATTGAGCAGACCGAATTGCGTCATACATTACAGCAGCTGGGTCAGAACCAGCTTGTTGCTTAATTACATCCACTCCAACACGCTCTCCCCACACTTCTAGTTGTTCAATGGCACCAGCACGAAAAGTATCTCCAGCTGCCATGACAACATGCTTCCCTTCTTGTTTGAACTTATGGGCTAGCTTTCCAATCGTTGTTGTTTTGCCTACCCCATTAACACCGACAAAGAGAATTACTGTTAGATCATTCTCTTTCATATTTAATTTTGTTTCCTGATCCGACTTTTGTAATAATTCTGCCAGTTTTTCTGATATAACAGGTTGAATATCTTTTGCATCACTTATATTTCTCGTCCGCGCTTCATCTTTTAAATCATCAATAAGCTGCATAACAGTATGAACACCGACGTCGGCAGAAATCAGAATTTCTTCTAACTCTTCAAAAAACTCTTCATCGACCGTTCGATAATCTTTGACTAAATCATTCATCGCACCTACAAATGAATCGCGTGTTTTAGAAAGACCATCGCGAAATTTATTTGTAACAGAATCCGTTTGCCCTGAAACTTTTTCTTTTAATTTTTTAAAAAAACTCATATGAACTCCTCCACAGCCTTGTATTTAACCTTGGGTACCAATTAATTCTTTTGTTTCTTCTAACCTTACGGAAACTAAATTAGATACTCCTGATTCTTGCATCGTTACTCCGTAGAGCACATCTGCCTCTTCCATCGTTCCTTTTCGGTGAGTAACGACAATAAATTGTGTTTCTTGGCTGAAGCCTTTTAAATACTGTGCAAATCTAGCTACATTTGCCTCATCTAATGCTGCTTCTACCTCATCAAGAACACAAAACGGAACAGGACGAACTTTTAAGATAGAAAATAACAGAGCAATCGCAGTTAATGCTCTTTCACCACCTGATAATAAACTTAAATTTTGCAAATTTTTTCCTGGAGGTTGTGCGACAATATCAACACCAGTTAGAAGAAGATCATCAGGATCCGTTAATTCCAAAGAAGCCTTTCCACCACCAAACAACTCTCTGAATACTTCGTGAAAATGGCTCTGAATTTCATCGAACGTCTCTTTAAATCGACGAGTCATTTCTTCATCCATTTCAGCGATTACTTGGTGTAAAGTGAATTTCGCTTCTTCTAAATCTTCTTTCTGCTCTGTTATAAAATCAAATCGTTCTTTAACCCTTTCGTATTCTTCAATCGCACCAATATTCACTGTCCCAAGTTCTTCAATCGCCATTTTGATTAATTTGACTTGATTTCTTGCATCGTCTAAATCTATCTGTAACTTGTAAGAACCTTTAGCACCTTCAAAACTCACTTCATACTCTTCCTGCAATTTATTTAGTCGTGTGTCCAATTCCACATCCAATCTGTTGATTAACACTTCTTTTTCATGAAGGGTTTGAGAAACAAATTTCAGTTGACGTTTCTGCTCCTTCAATTCTTCTTCTCTATCATCATGATTTTGCTGGATATTTAAACGTTCTGCACGGCGTTTGGAGATGAGACCAATCGCTCGTTCCTTTTCATCACGTCTTTTTTCTATCTGTTCATCAATAGCGGAAGCATCGATAGCTGTATCAGACAAGTCTTTTTCTAATTTGGAAAAAATCTCGTCTTTTTCTGATATGCTTTCACTTATTGTTTTTACTTCTTCTGAAAGACGGTCATAAGATTTCTGAGCATAGGAACGCTGTTCTTCTTCTTTAGCATAACGAATTTTAATATCCATTAACTTAGTAGAGATACTCTCTCTTATTGATTGATCTTGTTGCTTCTGTTTAGATTGTCGATCAATTTCATTATTTATTTCGTTCACTTTTGCTTCGGAATGTTTAATAGCTCCATTTAGCTGTTCAATTCTATTTCGCTTATAATCTAAATCCTGCTTATATTCATCATATTCTAGGTCATATACTTTCAATCGCTCATTAACATTGTCTTCCGATAACTGAACTTCTGTTAGTAATGATTTTTTGTCCTGCTCATCAGCACGCTGGAGTTCCCCGTCTTTAGTAAGCTTCTGAACGTCCTCTTGAAGCTGGTACTTTTCTTGCTTTAACGTTGCTACTTGATGCTGAAGGTCATTCGTCTGTTCCTCTAGCTGATTAAACTTCGCAACAACTCTTTCTAATTCTTGTTGGCGCCCGATAATCTGACTTTGCTTTTGTTTCACACTACCGCCAGTCATCGCACCACCGGGATTAACAACATCCCCATCAAGGGTAACAATGCGAAAGCGGTAATTTAATGACCTCGCTATTTCCTGAGCAGCTTTCATATCTTTTGCAATGACAACATTTCCTAGTATGTGCCGAATCACAGAAGTATAGGCTGAGTCATACTTAATTAATTCACTCGCAACACCAACGAAACCAGCAATCGACTGAATCCGCCCAACATCTTGAGATGGAATCGATCTCGGCTTTACAACATCTAAAGGCAAGAACGTTGCTCGTCCAAGTCGTTTTTGTTTAAGAAACTGGATAGCCTGTCTCCCCGTCGATTCATCTTGCACAATCACATGTTGTTGTGCTGCCCCTAAAGCAATCTCCATCGCTGTTTGAATCTCACGACCTACATCTATCACTTCCGCTACAGCACCAAATATACCTGGGAATCTTTGGTCTCGCTCTTTTAAGATTTCTTTTACACCATGAAAAAAACCTGAATAGTCTTGTTGCATCTCTTCCAAAACTTGTTTACGAGATTTTAACTGCTGTACATGATTTAATGCTTCATAAAGAAGCTTTTCTTTCTTTTCATATTCTTTTACTTTTTGCTCTTCTTCTATCTTCACTTTTTTATACTCAGTAGATATTTCTTCAAGCAATTGCTTTGCATATTCCCAAGCCGTTTGAGCTTCTTCCCGGCCTTTTACGACCGTTTGTCTTCGTTGGAGCAATTCTTGATTATCCTTCTCTAACCTTGCTCTTTTCTCTTCACTTTTTGACACTTGTTCAACCAAATAGTTCTGTTCATTTGTCTGTGAGGCTTTTTCATTAAGCCATTCTATGTAATCTGACTTGAGCCGCTCTACCCGTTCTTCTGAGCCTTCTTCTAACTTGGACAATTGATCCTCAAGTTCATTTTTAATTTGCTCTGTTTCAGCTGTGACTTTTTTTGTTTTTTCAAGCATATCCATTTGATCGTTTAGAGATAAACTTAATTCCTGTTTTTTCTTTTTAAGTTGTACAAGTTCTTCTCTGAACTGCTCTTTGTTTTGCGAAAAGTTTTTACGTCGCTCTTTCCAAACTTCTTTCTGTCCTTCATGCTTTTCCAAATCTTCACTTGTTGAAAGAAGGATACTTTGCAAGTCTTCGATAGATTCATCCATCGTTTGCATATCCGTTCTGTCACGTTGGATTTTCGCTTCTTGACCTTGCACTTCTGATTGTAAATGGACTTCCTTGTCTTGTAATTGTTCCCATTCTTTTTTCCCATCGGTCCAATCCTGATGTAAGTCCTCAATCTCTTTTACAAGTACGCCTACTTCAACGTTTTTCAGTTCATCCTTTTTTTCAAGGTACTCTGTAGCTACGGAGGATTGCTCTTTTAAAGGCTCCACCTGCACTTCTAATTCGTGTAAAATATCCTTTACCCGGTTCAAGTTATCTTGCGTATCATTAAGTTTTCTTTCTGATTTTAATTTCCGATGTTTATATTTTAATACACCAGCAGCTTCTTCAAAAATCATCCGCCTGTCTTCCGATTTACTACTAAGAATCTCTTCTACTCGTCCTTGACCAATGATTGAGAAAGCTTCTTTCCCCAAGCCCGAATCCATGAATAAATCAACAATATCTTTTAGTCGACAAGGTTGCTTATTTATTAAATACTCACTGTCACCTGACCTGTATACTCGCCTCGTTACGGCAACTTCACTATAATCAATCGCTAAATGCTGGTCTTCGTTATCTAATACAAGAGAAATTTCTGCCATGTTCAACCTTGATCGACTGTCACTCCCAGAAAAAATGACGTCCTCCATTTTTCCACCACGCAGATTTTTAGCAGATTGCTCCCCTAAAACCCAACGAATCGCATCAGAAATATTACTTTTCCCGCTGCCGTTCGGTCCGACAACTGCAGTCACACCTGGAACGAAATCAATTGATAAACGTTCTGCAAAAGATTTGAATCCGACGAGTTCAAGTCGTTTTAGCAACAATGTCATTCACCTCAATTTTAATTAAATCTTTGATTGACCATACTTGTAGACCTTAACTTATATATTTTATCATAAATTCATGCTATTAATAAATGTCTTTTCTATCGAGCTATGGTCTTTTTCGACTTGCATGTTAAAATAGTAACGTAGCGAATAATATTTGGAAGGGTGTTACTAATGTCAATCAACGAAAAAAATAGAGAAGCATTGTCTACTATGATTGAAGATATCAAAATGAAATTACACATCGTCAACGGTGCTGCCATTAAACCAGAAGACTTTTCATTTGAAAAATACGATGAAATCGAAGAACTTCATACAATGGTTATGAAAAAGAGTAATTTTAGTGTGAGCGAACTAGACGCAATCGTTTCGGAATTACGCACCATGCGCGAACAAAAATAATCTAAAGATTAATAAAAGGAGCTCCTTCACTTTTCGAAGGAACTCCTTTTTATTTAAGAACAAGGGTGATAACTTTTTCACATCAACTACTAGAAATAAAATCGGCTAATTAATTTATTTTCATTAGCTGAAAGAGTCGTTTCTGTTTCGACAATCGTAATTGTTAATTCTTTATTTAAATCTACATAATAAGGTCGCAATACTTTTCGATCATTTTCTTCAATGATTCGAATCACCGGTCTTTCACTATTGTGTCTATGTTGTTGCACAACGATAGCTTTTCTACCATCACTAAGGATAACCGTTAAACCAACAGGATAGATTGCTACTGTTTTTCGAAATGCTTGAATCGTTTTTAAGTCAAATTGTGAACCGGCACCTGCAAACACTAATTCCATTCCTTCATGAGGTAAAATTGCTTTTGAATAGACACGATTCGAAGTAACTGCTCCAAACACATCTGCAATCGCTATGACTTTAGCATAGCGATGGATATCATTGCCTTTGATTCCTCTAGGATATCCTGTCCCATCGACTCGCTCATGATGTTGATACGCACAGTGTGCACTCACTGTCGATAGTTCAAAACATTTTCTAAGAATATTAAAACCAATATCGGGATGCTTTTTAATTTCCACCATTTCCTCGCTTGAAAGTTTATCAGGCTTTTTTAAAATACTAGAAGAAATCTCTGTTTTTCCAATATCATGAAGTAACGCCCCTATACCGATCGTTAGTTGCTCGTCTTCGGTGAACTTTAGTTCCTTAGCCATTGCAATTGAATAAACAGCGACGTTTAGCGAATGAAAAAACGTATATCGATCATGACCAATCGTGTCAGAAAGCAAAGAAATTGCTTCACCACTTTCTCTTACATCAACTAGAATATTTTTAACTGTTTTTTTGAAGTTTTTTCCTAATCTATCTAAAATAAAGGATTTCGACAACGTTGTTTCCTCTGCCAATGATCCAAAGGCATGTCTAATATCATGTATCGCTTCTGCCTTCGTTTGATCCGTTATGACACTTGTAGGTTCAATACCTTCAGACTCCTCATCATCTATGTAGATGAAAGTTATATTCAATTTTTTTAACCGCTCGATCATTCGTTTTGTAATCGTGACTCCTTCTTGAACTAAAATTTGGCCATTATTGTTTGTAAGTGGCTTGCCTATCTTTTCCCCTGTTTTTATAGAATGTGTAGCTACTAATCTCATCTTTTAACCCTCCCTACCACGTTCCCCACCTTTATACTTAATTTAATACCATTTATGAAAATAAAGGTAGTTGTTATAGACTATTTTATCAGAAAAAATAGGAATTTGGTGCGTTTACATTTTATATTTTAAAATTGTCATAAATCTTTAGAATTACTAAAGTCTATTTAGTTTCAATTGATTATAAAACAAAATTGGTATATGATGTTAAACTTATAAAAAAGGAAAGGATGATCATAAATTATGCACGACCTAGAAATTGGACAAATCGCTACAGGTATATATAAAACAGGCAAATATGTTGGAGAAATTGTTGATATTAATCGAGATAAAGGTTTGGGCGTGTTGAAAGTTCATGCCGTATTAAAACACCCAGTTCAAGGTGACCTTCACAATCCGAATAGTGTAGATGTTGCCTTGTTCCATGAAAGAAAAGCATTAAGTCAATTTGAAAAAACAAATATCCCCCTCTCTCACTTGAAGTCGTTTGACAAGGAAATACCAGACTATCACGAGTCATTGAAAGAGGCACTTCGCGAACAAAAATATTCTTTACAAGAAGATGAAAATGATTGGTCTAAAGAATCGCTTAAAACACTTGCCTCATTAGAAAAAGAATACTTTAAATGATGAACGATGCTCCTTTTTAAAAATAATAGGAATAGAAAAAACTTGGCGATTATTCACCAAGTTTTTTCTTGTTTTGATATTAAAAGCCTTGTGCCTCGGTACTTTTAGTCTTCATCCTTCACATCAATATCTTCTGGAATCGGTTCATTTTTCCACTCTTCAATTAACTGCTTCGCCTTTTCTAATTGATCAAGATGGTTGTTAAATTGATCTTCATTAACTAAGAATTCATGTCCATCATGCACAGCACGAATACGATTGTTGTGAACGAGATGAAGAAGAGTTGTTTCCGGTATCGCTAATAATTCCGAAGTTTCTTTTATCGTTTTATACATCAGCAACCACCTTCTTTAAAGTAAATGATTTACAGCAATACTCTATCTTACTAATCCCGCCCATAAAGTCAGTATTTTTTATTTTGAGGAAGTGTTTTGGTAAAAACATAACTTGCTTTTTCGTATTTCATTTTCTCTTCATAAAAATGATGCGTTTCTTTTCGATCAACTCCTGAAGACAATGCAACAGAATTATATTTATGTTCCATCGCCCATTCATGAACGTAATTTAATAGCTGTTCACCATACCCTATAGACCTTTGTTTTTCATCCGTAACAAGATCACAAATCCAAATAAACCTTCCGTAATACAACGTAATCATAGGCATAAATCCGATAACAGCAACGATTTCTTCTTTTTCAATAAGAGCAAATAAACGGTATTGCTCTTTTATTTGGGCTTCTAAAACTAGTTCTACATATGTTTTTTCGTCCAGATGATTTCGCAGTTGGCGCATCGTTGGATAAGCAGATTCGATTTCCGCTTGACTTCGTAATTCTTTCACTACTGCCATGGTCATCTCACTCCTTTATCACTAGTTTGTTTCCATTGTAAATAAAGATTCCTTAGAATTCCTACAAGAACGCTCTCCGACAACATATATCGTGGTCTTTAAGTTCAAAATTCAGTTCATAGAAGCAACACACAATATTTTAATTCCTATCATATTCCGATAATTATAAATATGCAATGATTTCGTGCATTAACTCCAAAACAATAATCAAATCCAAAAGAGTTTAGCTTAAGAAGGCGATAAAGTTACCCTATGAAGTCATCTAAACCAAAATAAAAATCACCCGCACTCACCTTTCCCTATAATGTAGAATTACATTAAGAAAAAAGTAAAAGCGGGCTATGACAGTTAACATACATTTTGCTTATTTTGAATTCAATTTTTCAAGAGCTTTTTGCGCAGCCATTTGCTCTGCTTCTTTTTTAGATTTTCCAGTACCTACCCCTAATTGATCTTTATCTAGCGAAACTTCAGAAACAAATTCTCGTGCGTGAGCTGGTCCTTTTTCTTGTATGATTTTATATTGTATTTGTCCTTGATTTTCGCGCTGAATCAATTCTTGGAGTTGGCTTTTAAAATCCATCATATGTGAAAAAGCACCATTATGAATTTTAGGGTAAACGTAATCTTTTAAAAATTGATAAACAGCATCCATGCCGCGATCTAAATACAAAGCACCTATAAAGGCTTCGAATACATCTGCTAAAAGAGCCGGACGTCTTCGACCACCTGTCATCTCTTCTCCCTTACCTAGTAATACGTAGTCACCAAAATGCAATTCATCCGCATTTTTTGCCAATGATGGCTCACATACGATTGCAGCTCTGAGTTTGGTCATCTCTCCTTCGCTCATATGATCGAAGAGCTTAAAAAGGTACTGCGAGATGGCCAATTCCAAAACTGCATCGCCGAGAAACTCAAGCCGTTCATTGTCATCATGTGGACGGATACGATGTTCATTTACATAAGAAGAGTGAGTAAATGCTTGAATAAATAAATCTTCATTTTCATATTCGACATGCATCGTTTTTAAAAAATTACGATATTTTGTTTTTTGAGCATCGGTCATTTGCATTTTCTTAGCTTGACGCTTTATTCCCCTTCTAAAGATCTTTCTTGACTGTTGCATGAGAACCTCCATCACTTGTCCCATTTGATTTTCATGCGCTAACGACGCCAGTAGACATCCTCTCAGTTATCTTCTAAAACTAGTGGAAATCATACGAACAATCACATGACACAAGACCCATGTTTAAAATCCAAGCCCTCCCAATTAGAGAGGACTTGGTTACATATTATTTTATTGATGACGTTCTATGTATTCTATCACGTCACCGACCGTAGCGATTTTCTCAGCATCCTCATCGGAAATTTCTAAGTCGAATTCGTCTTCAAGTTCCATTACCAATTCAACAACATCTAAAGAATCAGCTCCTAAATCCTCTTTGAAAGTTGCAGTTGCTTTAACCTCTGATTCATCAACACCGAGGCGCTCGGATACGATTTTAATTATTCTTTCGTTAATCGTTGCCATTTTCACTTCACCTCCTCTCAGTCATTATAGGATAAACGACATCAAAATACTACATTATTTTATGGCATTACCATTCCACCGTCTACATGAATCGTTTGTCCAGTCATGTACGAAGCTGATTCACTCGCTAAAAATGTGACAACTCTCGCGACGTCTTCTGGCTTCCCTAACTCACCAAGTGGAATTTGTTTCAACAATTCATCTTTCGTTGATTCTGGTAATTTCTCTGTCATTTCCGTTTCAATAAACCCAGGAGCAATTGCGTTTGCACGAATATTCCGATTAGCTAACTCTCTCGCTAGCGATTTTGTCAATCCGATGACTCCCGCTTTACTAGCTACATAATTTGCCTGTCCAGCGTTTCCTAAAACACCTACCACCGACGAAATAGTTATTATTCGACCATAGCGTTGTTTCATCATCGGACGAGTTACAGCTTTAGCACAATTAAATACACCCTTTAAGTTTGTATCAATCACTGCATCGAAATCTTCTTCTTTCATACGCATGATTAACGTGTCCCTAGTGATCCCAGCATTATTAACTAGAATCTCAATCGAACCAAATGCCTCAATAACCGATTTCACCATTGTTTGTACACTCGTTGAGTCTGCAACGTTTGCTTGGATCGCTATTGATTCTACCCCATAACTCTTGCACTCTTCCACTACTTCTTCCGCTTTCTGTTTGTTACCAGAATAGTTAACAGCTATATGTACACCTTGTTTCGCAAGTTCAAGGCAGATCGCTTTACCAATTCCGCGTGATCCTCCTGTAACGAGGGCATGTTGTCCTTGCATGGAATCACTCTCCTTTACTTTCTATAGTTGCTAGTGCTTTATCTAAACTTTCTACATCAAACACCGGAAGCACCGTTGCTCTTCTAGACACTTTTTTCACAAGTCCACTAAGTACTTTCCCAGGGCCTACTTCAATAAACAGATCAACCCCATCTGCTACTAACCTGTTGATCGTATCTTCCCATAAAACTGGAGAGTAGATTTGCTCAATAAGAAGAGGTTGTATTTCAGCTGCACTCTCGATAGGTTGAGCTGTAACGTTAGCTATGACTTCTAATTTAGGAGTTTGAAACGACATCTTTGCTAATTCTTTTTCCATCTGTTCCGAGGCTGGCTTCATTAAGCTAGAATGAAATGGTCCACTGACAGAAAGCATCAGAGCACGTTTTGCACCCTTTTCCTTAGCAATTTCTATCGCTCGCTCTACACCTGCTGTTGTTCCAGAAATAACAATTTGTCCAGGACAATTATAATTTGCTGGCTGAACTGCTCCAGCTTGTTCCGAAGCTTGCTTCGTCACAGCAATCACACTTTCACGGTCCATGCCAAGAATCGCAGCCATAGTTCCTTTCCCTTTTGGAACAGCTGCTTCCATTAGCTGACCACGCAACCGAACAGCTTTGACCGCTTCTTGAAAACTAATTGCTTCACTTGCTACTAACGCTGAGTACTCACCTAAACTATGTCCCGCTACATATTCAGGATGGATTTTTTTCTCTTTTAAAATTTGCCAAATAGCGATACTCGTTGTTAATAATGCAGGTTGCGTATTTTCCGTTTTTTTAAGTTCTTCTGAATCACCATTGAAAATAAGATCACTGAAATTCTCACCAAGTACTTGATCTGCTTCATTAAAAATAGCAGAACAAGTTGGATACGTTTCCGCAAGTTCTTTTCCCATCCCTATTTGTTGGGATCCTTGTCCAGGAAATAATAAGGCAATTTTAGTCATTCATGCCCTCCTTTCTGGGAAGGAAGCTTTGCTATTTCCCGTTGAATCGTATTTATAACTTCTTCATCGTGGATTTTTTTAGCTTGTCGAATAGCACTGAAAAATGCATGGTCATCAGATGAACCGTGTGCTTTTATCACTGGTGCTTGCAAACCAAATAATCCAGCCCCTCCATATTCTGAGTAATCCATTTTTTGTTTCACTCGTTTTAGTGAAGGTCGCAATACTCCTGCAGCTAACTTGTTTTTCAAAGATGAAGTAAACTCTTCTTTTAATAATGAAAACAACGACATAGCTGCTCCTTCTATCGACTTTAATACAATGTTTCCCGTAAAACCATCACATACAACAACATCAGCTACACCATTTAATAAATCTCGTGCTTCCACATTTCCAACGAAGTTCATCGAACTATCTTGTAGTTGTGTAAATACATGTTTTGTTAAATCTGTTCCTTTACCAGCTTCTGAACCTACATTTAATAATCCAATCCGCGGCTGTGTAATACCCTGTACTTTCCTCATATAAACGTCACCCATTAGAGCATATTGAATAAGGTGTGAAGGTTTTGCATCCATATTTGCCCCAACATCTAGTAGTAAAAAACCATTTCCGTCTAGTGTCGGTAACATCGGTGACAAAGCAGGACGCTCAATCCCTTTCGTCCGTCCAACAATGAGCAAACCAGCTGTCATCAAAGCCCCTGTGTTCCCAGCGGATACGGCCGCATCCGCTTTGCCCTGTTTCACTTGCTCAATGGTCAAAACCATAGAGGAATCTTTCTTTCTTCTCACAGCTCTAACAGGTGAATCATCATTATCAATAATAACCTCTGTATGAACGATCTCAATTCTCTCCGTTGTTTTCAGTAATGGACGAATTTTCTTCTCATCACCAACTAAAATAATATGTAAATCTTTATACGCATGCAAACCTTTTTCACAGCCTAGGATTATACTTTCAGGTGCCTTGTCGCCTCCCATAGCGTCTACGGCTAATTTCATTCGGTCGTTTCCCCCTTTTCACTAAGCTCCTCACGAAACATAGAGAAATTCCCTTTGAACACCAGTTCTTGCTCGACATAACTCAGTACTTCAACGAGCGTTCTATTTTCATGAATTTCTTTCACTTTCGCTTTAGCTACAACTCTTTCGTCTACATTAACCTGACTCTTAAAGGATACATCTGCTTGAGCAGTTAGCGCGAATTCATCATCAATAATTGCAACAGCCAATGAATTAGCTTGGGCAAATAAATGATGTCCACGAGCAATCCCAGTTCTCGAAAACACATGTTCAGCCTTTATATCTAAAATCGAAATGGCATGATGATCTAATTCCAAATCAATCACCTCACCAATAACCTCTTCTATCGGTAGAGCTTTAACGGTGTCATATTGCTGTTTTGCTACGTGCTTGATCCTCGCTCTAACTTCAGGAATATTCAACTCCAAACGATCAAGTCGAACAGTTTGGACACTCACATTAAACTCCACTGCTAAAGCATCATCAGTAACAAAAGGATTCTCTTCTATTTTTTCTTTCAGCCTAGGCTGACGCTGTCTTTTAGATAATTTCATCAGATCACATCCACACTCATATGACTAGGTACTAACAGTAGTATATATCTCGCAGATAAAGTTTTCAACCAGAAATTTATTAGTCGAACTTTGATTCTCTAAAGGCACCTTGCTTCTCCAACGTTTCCCTCAACATTCGATAATCTTCACTGGACCAAAACGCACTTGAATTAACTAACTTTGCTGCATCTTGCCGAGCAATCTCTAACACTCGGTAATCTTCGACGATATCAGCTATCTTAAATTGGGGTAATCCACTTTGTTTCACGCCAAAAAAATCTCCAGGTCCTCTTAATTCTAAATCTCGCTGCGAAAGCTCAAATCCATCATTTGTCTCTGTCATAATCGTCATTCTTTCTTTGCCTACATCCGTTTTAGGATTGGCTAGTAAGATACAATGGGCTTGTTCTGACCCTCGGCCAACTCTCCCCCGAAGTTGATGAAGTTGGGATAAACCAAATCGATCTGCATCATAAATCACCATCATCGTAGCATTTGGAACGTTCACACCTACTTCTACTACAGTAGTCGATACAAGAATTTGCTTCTCATTGTTAGCAAATGCACTCATTGTCGCATCTTTCTCATCATGATGAAGTCGTCCGTGCATTAACCCGACAGATGTGTCAGCTAAAACTTGCGAAAGCTGGTGGTGTAAATCGATCGCATTTTGAACATCTAACTTCTCTGATTCTTCTATTAAAGGGCAAATGACATAGATTTGGTGACCTTTTACTAATTCTTTTTTCATAAAGTCTATTACTCTTGGTAACTTATCATGGTTAGCCCAATGTGTTTTTACTGGTTTCCGTCCTTTTGGCATTTCATCGATTGTTGAAACATCCATATCACCAAAAGCACTAATTGCTAGCGTTCTTGGAATAGGTGTTGCTGTCATGAACATCACATCCGGTTGCAACCCTTTCGTCTTTAGGACACGCCGCTGTTCTACTCCAAATCGGTGTTGCTCATCGGTGATAACGAATCCTAGGTTAGCAAAGTCAACTCCCTCTTGAATAAGCGCGTGAGTACCGACAATGATGTTTATAGTTCCGTCACTCAAATTCTGTAAAGTTTTTCTTCGTTCTTTCGCTTTTGCCGACCCTGATAACTGTGCAATACGGATATCCATTCCCACAAACAATTCTTGAAGGGACTCTACGTGTTGTTCAGCAAGAATTTCAGTTGGTACCATCAATGCACCTTGGTACCCAGATAAAACATTTGCATAGAGTGAAATGGCGGCTATAATTGTCTTTCCTGATCCAACATCCCCTTGTAGTAGTCTATTCATTCGATAAGAAGAATGGAGATCAGCAAGAATTTCTTTTAAAACGCGATTCTGTGCTCCAGTAAGTGGGAACGGGAGTTTTTCGATAAACATAGAAATTTTCTTCTCAGAAAAAGATTTTTCTTGTCCTTTTTCTTCTTCTCTTCGTTTCTTACGAAATAATTGCATTTTCATTTGGAATAACAAGAGCTCTTCATAAATCATTCTGCGTTTTGCCTGCTGAAATGTATTAATATCTGCTGGGAAATGCAAATGATAGAGCGCTGCCTTTCGCTCCATTAATCGGTAGGTCGCTAAAAGCTGCTCTGGTAAAATCTCACTGATCGTCTGACCATATTGCTTAAATGCTTGGTCAATCAATTTCTTCAGCATCTGAACCTTGATATCAGCTTTCACGGAATAAACAGGTTCTAACCCGTTTTCTCTTTCCACTGTCTTCGGCTTTACCGTCCCACCTGTGATTGCTAAACGATTACGGTCTAGTTTCCCAGAAAAAACCAATAAATCACCTAGGTTAATTTGCTTTTTTAAATACGGTTGATTAAAGAAGATCGCTTGCACTAGGAGACCGTCCACAAGAACTCGCACGGACAGTCTCGACTTCTTTTTTCCAAAAAAGCGCAAGTCAGGTTCACTATGTACCTTTCCTTGAAGTGTCACCCGCTCATCATGTTGGACTTCAGTTATCGGACGGATCGCGTGATCTTCATATCGAAAAGGAAAATACTCAAATAAATCTTGGATGGTGTCTATTCCCATTTGATTAAGTTGTTCCATTGCTTTAGGACCTACACCTGTTAATGTTGATACTGATTGAAACATTCCATCACACCTTACTTGATTTGGTTGGAATCGATTCTACACCAAAATTTAATTACACCTTATTATCTTATTAAATTCATTCCCAATCAACCATCAATTGCCAATGATCACAAACTACTTTCGTTTCTGTTTTGTAACCTTTCGCAAACATTCATCACTAAAAAACTGCCCCATATCAAATAGGACAGTTTCTCAATTGTTTATTGTTTCGCCATTTTAGTTACAGCAATAGAAATCGTTCCTGGGCCAACATGCGTTCCAATAACTGGACCAATGTTCGTTATCACTTCTTTTTTAATCGAGAAATGATCGTGCAATTTGCTCATCAATGCTTTAGCCTCTGTTTCAGCTTCAGCATGTGAAATCCCCACATGAACGTCGTCTTTGCCATAGCGATTTTCGAATTCTTGAATAATTCGCTGAACTGCTTTCTTTTGACCCCGAACTTTTTCAAACGGATATACTTCCCCTTCTTCTGTCAGGGATAAGATAGGTTTGATTTTCAACATCGATCCTAAAATTGCTGAAGCTTTACCAATCCGCCCATTTTTTTCAAGGTATTTTAATGTATCTACCATGAAAAAGACTGAGGTATCTACCAATAGTTCGTCTATTCTATTTAAACATTTTTCTTTTGATGCGCCTGCCTTCGCCATTGTAGCGATTTCAACAACTATGACACCAATAGCATAGGATGCTCGCTTGGAATCGACTACCGTAACCGGAATCTCGTCACCCAATGTTTGAGAAGCGATATAGGCAGATTGAAACGTTCCGCTTAATTTTGAAGATAAATGAATAGAAATGATATCGGGATGATCATACTCCTCAAACAACTGACGATATTCTGTTTCAAATTGATGTGGCGTTGGTTGAGATGTTGTTGGAATAAAATTTTCTTTGGCCAACTTTCGGTAAAATTCACTCGCTGTTAAATTAACACCATCTTCAAACGTCTCTTCTTCAAAATGAACTTTCAATGGGATAACAGAAATGTTTAACTCTTGTTGAATTGCTACCGGTATATCAGCTGTTGAATCCGTGACAATTTTTACAATACTCATCAAAACAACCCCCTGTATAATAGTAGTAAATGACGTTCCATAAAGAGGATGTCCAAAGATCCGGACTAATTAAAGATCGAAACCCATATAAGATAGCCAACTACCAAATGCATTGATAAACAAATAGATGGTCCCGACCTTTGACCAGATTATTCTATTCTATGGATAATATATAAGAATAGAGTGGCTGATTCCCAGTATGAACTTCTACTTCTATTTCTTCATGTTGTTCTTCGATGTATTGAACGAGTTCCTTCGCTTCCGCTTCTGTTCTATCTTCACCTCTTATAATTGTAAGAATTTCACTCTCATCATCAACAATTTTAGCAATAAGCTCTTTCGCGACTGACTGAACAGAAGGCCCTGTAGATATAATTGTTTTTTCATAAATTCCCATGAAGTCACCTTTTTTAATTGCCACGCCATTTAAACTTGTATCTCGAACAGCGTAAGTTACTTCACCAGTTTTCACTTCCTGCATCGCTTCTTTCATACCCTCAGCATTCTCTTCTAAACCTTGCACTGGATTAAATGCCAGCATAGCAGCTAGACCTTGTGGAACAGACTTTGAAGGAACAACAGTTACCTCTAGATCCGATACTTCTGCGGCTTGATTTGCCGCCATTATAATATTACTGTTGTTAGGTAATAGAATTATTTTTTCCGCTTGACACTCTTCTATCGCCTTGACGAAGTCTTCTGTTGATGGGTTCATTGTTTGCCCACCTTCAATGACTTTCTTCACACCCAATCCTCTGAATAGATCAGCAATTCCTGTTCCCATTCCAACAGTGATAACAGCATATTCCGTTTTTTGGATTGGCTTGCTCGTTGCTTTTTTTGTTGGTTGCGTCGGTTCTGTCCCCTTTTCGTTCAAAATAGTCGTATGCTGTTCGCGCATATTTTCTATTTTAACGTTTACAAGAGAACCGAACTTCTGCGCAGCTGAAATGACGTTTCCAGGATACTCAACATGAATATGAATTTTCAATAAATCGTCATCAGCAACTACCAACAAAGAATCCCCATATTGATCTAAATGTTGACGAAACCCATCTTCACTAAATGGATTCTCAGCGATTTTTTCATCTTCAAACTGCACCATTACTTCTGTGCAATATCCAAATTCAATATCTTCTGTTGACATATGACTTTGCGCAGATTGGTGATGTTCCAATTTTACAAGCTCGTCCATATGTGGCTCATCTTGATGAGTCGCATCTGAAATTTTTTCTCCTTTTAAAACGGCAAGGAAACCTTCATAAATTGTTACTAAGCCTTGACCACCAGAATCAACCACTCCAACTTCCTTCAGAACAGGCAATAAATCAGGTGTACGTTCTAAAGATGCTTTTGACTCTTTTAGAACAGCAGCCATCAAGTCAATAACATCATCGTTATTTTTACTGTATTCATGCGCTAAGTTAGCTGAATCTTTCGCAACTGTTAATATCGTTCCTTCAACAGGTTTCATAACTGCTTTATAAGCCATTTCAACTCCATATTCAAAGGCTTTACTTAAATCCTTTGCTGTAATCGTTTCTTTTCCTTCTACGGATTTAGAGAATCCTCGAAAAAGTTGCGAAAGGATTACTCCTGAATTCCCTCTTGCTCCCATTAGGAGCCCTTTGGCAAATCGAGAAGCAATAGCTCCAACATGATTATCTGATTTCGCCCTCACTTCTTTGACTCCTGAAGTGATGGTCAGGTTCATATTCGTTCCCGTATCTCCATCTGGAACGGGAAACACATTTAATGAATCAATAATTTTTGAATTACTGGAAAGGTTGTTTGCACCCTCTACAAGCATTTGTGCAAATTTCTCTCCTTCGATAATCTTCGTAGTCACGAATGTTCCTCCTAACTATAAACTTCTATAGGTTTGTAACGCGAACGCCTTGAACGAAAATGTTTACTGAATCGACTTTCAAACCAAGCATCTGATCTAGCTGATACTTCACTTTGGATTGAACATTGTGAGCTACTTCAGATATTTTCGTTCCGTAACTTACAATAATGTACATATCGATGTGAACTTCTTCATTTTCTAGTTCACGGATGACCACACCGCGCCCCAAATTTTCTTTCCTTAGTAAATCTGTAATACCGTCTTTTAATTGCTTCTGTGAAGCCATGCCAACAATGCCATAACAATCGACCGCTGCGCCACCTGCTATAACAGCAACTACTTCTTTTGATACGTCAATACTGCCAAACTTTGTTCTCATCTCTATGGTCATAGGAAATATGCCTCCTTATAAGGTATTTTACCTTTATGGCTACCGTTATTTTACTATATAATAACAACTTTTAAAAGAAAACTTCTGTCAATCCAAAAGCAATTTAACCATACTTGGTTTATTATTAGCTGTCAAGCTTCTCTCCTTGATATAAATATACAAATAACTTGAATTCTTTAACTTCCTATGCTAATATAACCAAGTGTCTGATTTGAATTTAATAAGTATACAAATGGTTTTTTTATTGTGAAAGAGAAGGAGGGATATTTATGGCACGTAAATGTGTTATAACGGGTCGTGGCCCTAGAACTGGAAATAAACGTTCTCATGCGTTGAACACTACAAAGCGCCGTTGGGGTGCAAACGTACAAAAAGTACGTATTTTAGTTAATGGCAAGCCGAAAAAGGTTTATGTTTCTGCTCGCGCACTGAAATCAGGTAAAGTGGAACGTGTGTAAATTACAGGGATAAAAAACGGCGCATGTTGCGCCGTTTTTTTATTCTTTTAGACCTGATGATATCCTCATGCGCATTCTACTTCGATGAAATCACAGTATTCCAATATTAGAGACAACTTAAATAAATAAAATAGCCATCTTTATAGAGTTAAAAAAATCGCCTCTCACTAAATCCTTTGTTAACCTTTACGAAAGGTCCCAAGTACCGCACGAACAAATCCTCCAATAAATTTAGGTAATTTAATTGTATAAAACTTCATGCTTTCCCCTCCCCGAAAGAACATTCGAAGTGAATGATTCTTATGATTGAGAAATCACTATTCAGCATCTCGTTATTACACATTATATTCAGAAAGGGAAAAATAGTACCTCTTTTTCTACGATTACTTATCAGTTATTTCGTCCATTGTTTGAAAGACATATAAACGACCTTCTGAAAATGTGATTGTTCCTTGATTAGCAATAATTTCATTACTCACACACTGACTAGATCCTTGTTTAATAGAAGCATTCACTAATGGATATCGAAACCCTTCTAACATTAAACCTTTCACCTCGCTAGAATGTGGAATGAGAGACACATAGGGATAATTACTTGTTTCAATTGTGTATGTACCAGGATTCCAAATCGTCAATTTATTCCAACGATCTTGAATATAAACAGGAATTTTTTGCTGTAAACCTTGCAATATTAATTGTGCATTCATAAATAAATGATCAAGCCTACCTCCTGTGCCTCCAAAGAGAATCACTTGAGATGGATGTTGTTTCAATGTCCATTTTAATGCAATTTCCATGTCTGTTTCATCTTTTTCACAAGGAAATACATTTAGTTTTATTCCAGTTTTGTCAATCCAGTCACGTTCTTCCTTAGTTAATGAATCAAAGTCACCAAAAGCATGCTCAGGTTCTATCCCATGTTTTAATAAGATAAAAACGCCACGATCTACCCCAATCCAATGTGCATCAGGGTATTCCTTTATAATTTTATCGACTAAAGGTACTTGTTGAATTGGTCCGCCTGCCATCAATATATAAGTCAAAAAATTTCGCTCCTTTATTATGATTCAGCAATTTTTAAATCTTGCTTGTTTAACCACAAGTTTGAGAAAAGTGTACGCAAAAGAAACGACTATTGCTTCATGCAACAGCCGTTAATAATATGGGCTCCACAATCCCTACGCAAGCATGAACTTACAGATTCCAAGGTTTAAAGGGTCGCCCCTCAGTCTTCATCGGACTCCCCTCGTGGTTCATATTTATTTAAATCCCATTATGTTATCTTGCTTGACGAATCGATTCAATTGCCTTTTTGCGATCTTCTTTACCATAAACAGCAGAACCAGCAACTAACACGTTCGCGCCTGCATCTATACAAAGCTTCGCCGTTTCTACGTTTACACCACCATCAATTTCAATATCGATATCTCTCCCCGAAATATCAACTAATTCTTTGACTTCTTTTACTTTTGTCATTACCGGTTCTATGAATGACTGTCCACCAAAACCAGGATTAACAGTCATAAGAAGTACTAAATCTACATCGTCAATAACGTGTTTGATCGTATCGACTGAGGAAGCTGGATTTAACACGACGCCAACTTTCACACCTAGGTCTTTCACCATATGTATTGTACGGTGCAGGTGAGGACAAGCTTCTACATGCACACTAATAATATCCGCTCCTGCTTTTACAAACGAGGGGATAAATTTATCGGGATTTTCAATCATTAAATGGACATCTAAAGGGAGTTTCGTCAATGGTCTAATCGCTTCTACTACAAGAGGACCTATCGTTATATTTGGAACGAAATGACCATCCATTACGTCAACGTGGATATAATCCGCTCCCCCTTCTTCTACTTCTTTAATATCTTCTCCTAGCTTTGAAAAGTTTGCTGCCAAAATCGATGGCGCTATTTTTATCATTTTCAGTACCTCCGCTTTTGCTTTTTTATTTCATCTAAAAATTCAACATAGTGAGTATATCGATGAGGCGCAATTTCACCTTTATTAAAAGCGTCTTTCACCGCACATCCAGGTTCGTTTACATGTGTGCATTGGCGAAATTTACAATCGTTTATTCGTTGACGCATTTCAGGGAAATACAGTGATAAATCTTCTGCTTTAAAATCGATAAAGTCCAACGAACTAAATCCAGGCGTATCAGCCACATATCCTCCACCATTTAACGAGATTAATTCTACGTGCCGTGTCGTATGCTTCCCTCGCCCTAAACTTTTCGATATTTCATTGGTTTCGATATTAATACCCGGCTTCAATGCGTTAAGAAGCGATGATTTCCCTACGCCTGATTGGCCAGCAAAGACAGATACTTTCCCATTGATAAATGGCTCAAGACTTTTGAGTGTCTCTTCAATGTATATCGATGTTTTTAATACTTCGTAACCTAGTTTTTTATAGTCTTCTACATAGCTTATCATAGCATCTTTCTCTTCATCTCTTTCTAAATCAACCTTCGATAAGCAAATGATTGGTTCAACATTATTCGCTTCTACATGAACAAGAAACCGATCGAGTAAAACAGGGTTGAAAGAAGGCTTTTCAACAGAAAAAATGAGAATCGCTTGGTCAACATTAGCAATTGGTGGCCGAACGAGCTCGTTTTTTCGTTTATTTAGCACCATAATGTATCCATCAGTTCGGTTTTCTGCATCGAACTCGACCCAATCCCCAACGAGTGGGGAAACCTTTCGCTTTCGAAAAATTCCCCTCGCTCGACACTGAAAAATTCCATCCTCATTTTCTACATAGTAAAAACCACTCAACGCTTTAACAATTTGTCCTTTTGGCATTCGGACCTCCTTCAAATTTATTACTCATCACCAAATTCTCTTCTTAATTCCTCATAAGTGTATTCATATGGAGAATTATCAAATTCCTCCCCATCAACTATAAGGATTAAAAATCCAGATTCCCCTGGAGCAACCGTCATTGGGATTTCATATGTCTTCCCCTCACTAATTTCTTCATCAATTACTCGATTTGGTGTTGGATTGTTACTATCAGTGACAGAAATTTGAATTCGGTAAGACGAGTTCTCCTCGCCACCATTTTCAGGCACGTTCATGATAAACGGAACATTCACGTTAATAGGTTCCGCCTCTTCTTGTTCTTCTTCCACTTCTTCAACCTCTTCTTCAGGTTCAGGTCCCCTTGATAAAATGACGGTGACCTTTGTAAGTTCACGAATTTCCGTTCCATGAGTTGGAGATTGTGAAATAACTTTCCCTTCTTCTATAAAAGGATCATAGTCTTCTTCGAATTCCAAATCAAGGAGGGGGTTACCCGATACTGAATTCAATACATCAACTCGAGTCATCCCATAATAATTATTCATAATATGAGTCGGTCTTTCACTTACTGTTAACGTGACAACTGTTTCTCTAGGATAAATTAATTCCCCAGGTTCAGGGCTCTGCCCAAGCACTATGTCGTCATCATGATCTGATGTTTCTTGTAACTCAATTTCAATTCCTTGGAATTCTTCCAACATCTGTTCTGCAAGCGATCTCGTTTCGCCAACGACACCTTCCATCTCAACAGGTTCCGCACCTTCACTAACAATTAAAGAAATGGTAGTCCCTTCTTTCACAAATTGTCCCTCTTCTGGATGATGAGAAATAACATGGTCTTCTTCTATCTCATCATCATGGCGTTTGTCTTGTTCTACTTCCAAATTTAATTCCATAAGAATCTCTGACGCTTCTTCATAATGCATCCCTATTAACCCTTCAGGAATTTCTACATCATCAACATGAAGCCAACTTGGAATAAGGTAAAATGCAACAAAAATTAAACCAATTAAAAACATAAGTGCAAGGATGGATGTTTTAATCCAAAATTTAATACCTTTTTTCTGTTTTTTAGGTGCCACTGCTTCCTGGTTTTCATCTGGGGTATTATCTCTTTTTTTAGACTTAGGATTAGGATGAACTATCGTTTCATGATAATTTTCCTTTGGTTGATTGCCAACTATCGGGACAGCTTTTGTCATTTCCTCATCAGGTATCGGCAAATAATTAGGTTCTTCATCTAATCGATCAGGATGAAGTACTAAAGATAAATCACTAATCATAGCATCAGCAGTTGCAAACCTTAACGTCGGATCTTTAGCTGTTGCTTTCATTACAAAATTCTCTACGCTTTGAGGTATTTCAGGCATCTTTTCTCTTAATAAAGGTAACGGTTCTTGCAAGTGTTTGATCGCTACTGAAACCGGTGTGTCTCCACTAAATGGAACCTCACCTGTAAGCATTTCATACATGACTACCCCTAGTGAATAGAGATCCGATTTATAGGTGACCTGGCCCCCTCTTGCTTGTTCTGGCGAGAGATAGTGAACAGATCCTAAAACCGAATTGGTATGGGTAATCGTTGCTTCACTAATTGCTCTAGCAATACCAAAATCAGTCACTTTTGGTGTTCCATCTAGGCTCATTAAAATGTTGTGAGGTTTTAAATCTCGGTGTACAATATGATTTTCGTGTGCATGACTAACAGCAGACGTCATTTGTTTCAAAATCCTAATTGTCTCACGAACGGATAAATTGCCTTGCTCTTGAATATAGTCTTTTAATGTTTGGCCTTCTACATACTCCATAACGATATAATAAAGATCTTCTTCTTCACCGACATCATAAATGTTAACAACGTTCGGGTGTGATAAACTTGTTGCCGATTGCGCTTCTCTTCTAAAGCGACGAATGAATTCATCATCTTTTGAAAATTGAGACTTAAGCATTTTAACAGCAACAGATCGATCTAAAATCAGATCCCTTGCTAAGTAAACATCAGCCATCCCACCTCCACCAATAGGACGCTCTATTTCATAACGATCGTTTATTCTTTTCTGACTCATGACTGACTCACTTCCTTCGTCTCATGCCGAACGAGTGCAATCGTAATATTATCTTCACCGCCGTAATCATTAGCCTGTTTCACCAAATCATCAGAAATCTTAGCTATAGAATCCTCTGTTTTCAAATGGTCTTGAATTTCAAGGTCAGATAATTTATTTGTGAGTCCGTCTGAGCAAAGTAGTAACGCAGAACCGCTTTTCCAACTGATTGTTTCTACATCGACTTCAATTGTTTTTTCTGTTCCCAACGCTCTTAATAAGACATTTTTTCGCGGGTGGTGTTCTGCTTCTTCTTCAGTTAACTGGCCTGAACGTACGAGTTCTCGAACTAAGGAGTGATCATCTGTCATTTGTTTTAACGTTTCTTCCTCAAACAAATAAACTCTTGAGTCACCGACGTTCGAATAGGTTACAAATTCTTCTGAACAAACCGCAGCAACAAGTGTTGTCCCCATCCCTTCACAATTTGGGTTGTTTTGTGCATAATCAAATAATTCGTCATTTATAGTTTTAACTCTATCTAACAACCACTTTTCTGCTCCTTTAGGGTTAAACTCTTCATTATTCTCATTCCAAAAGTTCAACAACTTCTCTTTGGCCATTGCGCTTGCTACATCGCCTGCCTGATGACCACCCATTCCATCTGCAACGAAGGCTAATAACTGACCAGTTGTGTCTTTAACTACACCACCATTATCTTCGTTATGAGCTCTTAATTTCCCGATATCTGTAAGAAAAATCCCTTCCATCTGTCTATCCCCTCATTTCTTCTTGCATTCTTTTTCAAACCGTTTTATGGTATCTTCATCCAAGTGATCATTTATGTTTCATCACAGACGATATGAAAAATCCATCTGTGTCAAACTCTCCAGGAAATAATTGAATCCTTCCAATAGCATTATTAGGAGATTCTCTCATAACTTTCGGCAACCTCTCTTTAAATCCTTCATCAAAAGATGCGTCATCATGATTTTCTACAAATGTCGTAATAACACCTTCATTTTCAACAGAATCGATCGTACATGTACTGTAAACGAGCCGTCCACCTTTTTTTAGAAGTGGCCAAATAGATTGAATAATCTCTTTTTGAATCACTGACAACCTCTGAATATCACTCTCACGCTTGGACCATTTTAAATCAGGCTTTCGTTGGATAACACCAAGACCTGAACAAGGAGCATCAACTAAAATTCGATCAAAAGTCTCAGCACTGTATTTTTCAGATAATTTCCGAGCATCCGAGACGTCACCCTCAATGATAGATAATTTTAACCTCTCTTGCTGATCCATGATCAATTTCACCTTATGACCGTGAATATCGACGCTCTTGAGTTCTCCTTTATTATTCATACGTTCCGCAATATGAGTCGATTTTCCTCCTGGTGCCCCGCAAGCATCAAGGATTTTTTCCCCTGGTTCAGGAGCTAGAACGTGGGAAACAAGCATAGACCCTTCATCTTGAATCGACAACCAGCCTTGCTGAAATGCCTTCGTTTTAACGATCGAACCTCGTTTCACGTGTAAGCTTTCTTCAACATTTGCACTTTCTTCCACTTCAAAGCCCTCTTCTATAAGAGAGTCAATTACTTTTTGTTTTGACACCAGTGTAGTATTTACACGAACAGAGTGGATCGGAGGCGTTAAATTCGCTATCGCAATTTCCTTTGCCTTATCCAATCCAAATTGATCGGCCCATCTATTTATGAGCCATTCAGGATGACTTGTTTCCACTGCAAGCCTCTCCCTTGCATCTTCAATTGTTTCAGTACTCGGAAGATCACTTCGTAACATCGACCTAAGAATACCGTTCACCATTCCTGAGATGCCTTTGTGGCCACGTTTTTTAGCAATTTCGACAGCTTCATTAATCGCTGCATGATCTGGAATTCGTTCTAAAAAGACAAGTTGGTATACAGATAAACGAAGCAGTATATGAACCCATGTTTCAAGTTTATTTAATGGCTTTTTAGAAAAAGCTTCAAGATAAAAATCTATTTTTTTTTGCTGTTGAATCGTTCCATAAACTACCTCGGTTAATAGAGGAACATCTATTGCTGATACAGTCATTTTCTTAATTGTGTCATTAAGGAGCAAGTTACTATAGGCTTGATTTTTTTCTATTTTCAATAAAACATCTAATGCCGCTTCTCGTACATTACCTTGCTGCTTCTGTTTACTCATCATCATGCTTTCCTAACCTCATTCCACTACTCCATGTACTTCCTGCACCTCTTAAAAATATTGATACATCCATCGGTTTTTTTCCAGATGGTTGCACATTTGTTAATGCAAGCACAGTCCCTTTACCACAAGCGACTAAGATCGCGTCATCTAGCAATTCAATCACCGTTCCTGGTTCATGATTCGTCGATATAGAATAAACGTACGTTCCCCATATTTTAAAGCGTTTTTCCTCGACAAGTGTAAAAGCAACTGGCCAAGGATTTAAACCACGAACTTGATTGGAAATTTCTGTCGCACTTTTATTCCAATCGATCAGTTCTTGTTCTTTTTTTATGTTAGGTGCAAATGTCACTAGCTGTGGATCCTGTGCAATCGCTTGGATATCTCCAGCCTCAATCAATGGAATCGTCTCCTGAAGAAGTTGAGCCCCTAATTCACTTAATTTATCATGCATCGTCCCTGCTGTATCTTCTTGTAAGATAGGGATCGCTTTTTGAGCGATAATATCTCCAGCATCTAGCTTTTCAACCATATACATTATCGTAATTCCTGTCTCTTTTTCTCCATCAATAACCGATTGGTGAATTGGCGCTCCGCCCCTGTATTTTGGTAGAAGAGAGGCATGAACATTGACACATCCTTTTGACGGAATATTAAGAAGTTCTTTCGGTAAAATCTGACCAAAAGCAGCTGTCACAATTAAATCAGGATCAATCTCTTTCACTTTCATCCATTCTGTTGCGTTCTTTATTTTCTCTGGTTGAAACACAGGAATCTCTAATGCCTCAGCCGCAACCTTTACAGGTGGAGGCGTCAAGACTTGCTTTCTTCCTTTAGGTCTATCAGGTTGAGTAACGACGAGAGAAACGTCGTATCCATCCTTCACTAACGTATGTAATACTGGAACTGCAAAATCCGGTGTTCCCATAAATACTATTTTCATATTCTATAAACCCCCTTTTATCAAAGCATCATATATGGATTTGTATCAATATTTATTGCTAAACCTGTTCGTGCCATCTCCCCTTGGTAGGTACGGATAAGTTCTTGCAGTGACTTTGTCAGACTAGGCTCAACTTTATATTTTATCATGCATTGATACCGATATCTATCCTTTATACGCGGGATAGAAGATGCAACAGGACCATATACCATTGTTTCTTTTGATAGCTCCCTCTTCAGAAAAGCCGTAATTTTTTCAGTTACAGAAACGACGCGGTCTAGTTCTTCGTAACTAACATGAATGAGTACTAAATAATAGTACGGAGGATAGCCCCCTTGTTTTCGAATCGCCATCTCTTTTTCAAAAAATGACAGAAAATCATGAGATTTCACATCTAAGATACTATAATGATCTGGGGTATACGTTTGTACCATTACTTCTCCTGTCTTTTCATGTCTGCCTGCCCTTCCGCTGACTTGCGTCAATAATTGGAACGTTCGCTCAGAAGAACGGAAATCAGGTAAATGGAGCATCGAATCTGCCGCTAACACACCAACAAGGGTAATATTAGGAAAATCAAGCCCTTTCGCAATCATTTGTGTCCCTAAAAGAATGTCTCCTTTTCCTTCTCCAAACTGGTTGAGTAATTTCTCATGTGATCCTTTTCGTCGGGTCGTATCGACATCCATCCTAATCACACGGATGTCAGGAAATACTTTTAATAGTTCTTCTTCTACTTTTTGAGTACCTGTGCCAAAAAAGCGAATCGAATCACTACTACATTCAGGACATATGCTCGGGATCGTTTCCGTATGTCCGCAATAATGACATTGCAATGATTGGTTCGACCGATGATACGTTAAAGATATATCACAATGAGGACACTCTGCAACATAGCCACAGTCTCGACACATAATGAACGTTGAATACCCTCTCCTATTTAGAAACAACACCGTTTGCTCATTTTTATCTTTTCGATCCTGAATCGCCTCGAGTAAATCATTGGAAAACATCGATCTGTTTCCTTTTCTCAATTCCTCTCTCATATCGATCAAAGACACTTCAGGCATCTTAACGTTATTTACACGGCGCTCCATAGTCAACAGATGGTAAACACCTTTCTTGGCGCGTGCATAGCTTTCCAATGACGGAGTTGCACTCCCTAAAATCACTGGACAATCATAATATTTACCTCGTTTAATCGCAACTTGTCTCGCATGATACCTAGGTAATTCTTCCTGTTTATAACTCGTTTCATGTTCTTCATCAATAATGATAATTCCCAAGTTTTCAAACGGAGCAAAAATAGCAGATCTTGCTCCAACTGCTACATCTACTTTACCTTCACGAATTTTCAGCCATTCATCATATTTCTCTCCTTTAGATAAAGCACTATGAAGAACCGCTACACGTGATCCAAATCGCCCCTTAAAGCGAGTAACCATTTGCGGAGTCAACGATATTTCCGGTACAAGAACAATCGCTTCTTTTCCTTTTTGTAACGCAACATCGATCGCCTGCATGTAGACTTCTGTTTTCCCACTGCCAGTCACACCACGCAATAAAAAAGTCTCGTGCATTTTTTCCTCTATGGAAGAGACAATCGGATCAAGTGCTTGTTGTTGCTCATCCATTAAAGGTAATGGTTCTGTTGACTCGAATGTACGTCCTTGAAATGGATCGCGGCCTACCACGACTTCTTCTTTAATCAACAATTGCTTTTTCACCAATTCTTGTATAGATTGTCTCGACACATTAGCTTTTTCTAAAAGTTGCACGAGAGCGATCTTTTCATGGCGTTGCAGACTAGTGCGGAAAAACTCAATTACCTGTTTTTGTTTTTCAGCACGTGTAAGTTGATGTGATGCTTCCCCTAATTCATTGTCTGTTAACGGAGTCGAAATCATAACCTGCGTCTTTTTCTTATCTTTGGTTGTTACAACAGGCGTAACAAGTATCAAATTGTCTCTTACCGCTTTCATCACTTGTTTCTTATCTTCTTCAGTGGCAGTCTTTCGCCATTCATCCCAGTTTTCTATTTGCTTCTTCTCTTTAAATAGGTGTTGCAGTCGCATCGGAAGTAAATCAAATTCATCGATAGATTTTACGGATAGTTTCTTTTGATATTTAGCCCTCATCGCCGCTGGTAACATCGACTTCAACACAGATATGTGAAACGATAATGTGTCGTCTTTCATCCATATAGATAAATCAATCAGTTCCTTAGTTAAAGGAGGATATAAATCAATTAATTCTGCTAAAGGCTTCAGTTTTGTTGCGTCGTAATCGGTATCGTTCCCTGTCTCCACAACAAATCCTTGCACTTTTCGTGGTCCAAATGACACATTTACGCGAACACCAGGAACGATCGTTTCCTCATATTCTGGTGGAACAAGGTAATCAAATAGTCGATCCGTTTGATTAACTGCCACATCGACGATAACTTTTGCTATCATTACTTTTCCTCCATAAGGGGGTTAATCGCATCTAACAAATACTCAGCAGCCTGCTTTTTTGTCGTAAGTGGAATGAGGTACTCTTGTCCATTTGCATCATAGAGCATTAATTCATTCGTATCAACTTGAAAACCTACCCCATCGCTAGTTATCGAATTTGCTGCGATTAAATCCAAGTTTTTCGTGCGAATTTTTTTCCTAGCATTTTCTGCTATATTTTCAGACTCTGCCGCAAAACCAACCAATATTTGCTTTTCTTTTTTTTCTCCTAAAGATTTGAGGATATCCGTTGTTCGTTCCATTTCTATAGAAATATCAACATCTGTTTTTTTCATCTTATTTGTATGTGAATGTTTCGGCCGGTAATCAGCAACGGCTGCGGCTTTAATGACTACATCCGTTCCAGCGAATCGTGAATCAACGGCTTTGTACATTTCTTCAGCAGTTCTAACCGAAATTAACTCTACCCCGTGTGGTTCAGTTAATGCACTAGGTCCACTCACTAGAGTAACCGTTGCCCCTCTTGCAGCTGCTATTTCCGCAATCGCATAGCCCATTTTTCCGGATGACCGGTTGGAGAAGAACCTGACAGGATCAATCTCTTCTTGTGTCGGTCCAGCAGTTACAAGAACTTTTTTTCCGTACCAAAGGGGATTTTCTTGCCGAATAAAATGATGATCAACCATCGATAATAAATCTTCTGGTTCAGCCATGCGTCCTTTTCCAGTATAACCACAAGCTAAATAACCTTCGTTTGGTTCAATATAGGTATACCCAAATTGGCGTAACGTCTCCATATTCTTTCTAACAGCAGGGTGATCATACATGTGAACATTCATCGCAGGAGCTATCATAATCGGAGCAGTCGCCGCTAATAATGTTGTTGTCATCATATCATCAGCAATTCCATTCGCTAGTTTCCCAATAATATTTGCCGTCGCTGGAGCAATCACAACAAGATCGGCCCAATCGGCAATATCAATATGAGCTATTTTTTCAGGATTGGGCTCTGTAAAAGTATCCATATAAACATGATCTCTCGAAAGAGCCTGGAAGGTAAGCGGAGTAACAAATTCTTTAGCTGATTCAGTCATAATTACCTTTACTTTATATCCTTGCTGAACAAGTTTGCTCGTTAAAGCTGCTGCTTTGAAAACAGCAATCCCTCCTGTAACACATAATAAAATTCGCTTTTCTCTCTCCATCACTTTCGCCTCCGATTACAATAAACGTAATTTATTTCTCTGTTCATCAATAATGATTTTGAACAGGCGTTTTCATTTTTCGTCTAATACCGTTATCGTTCATTGCTGATTTCCACAGGATATAAAAATGATTGCGTACCTTTATATATTTCTAATTATACGATACCGAAAATTGAGCAAAAAGACAAAAGAAAAACAACCTATTAATCAGGTTGTTTCTTCTTCTTCGTGGATTTTATATGTTAATCTTTCCGAATCAATCTCTTCAAGCGCTTTACCAACATAGTTTACCGATTTTGACGTACTTATTTTATGAAATAAACTCGGGTTCTCTCTAAGTTGTCTTGCTCTATGTGCAGACACCGTTACTAATGTGTATTTTGAATTAATTTTTGTCATTAACGAATCAATAGATGGGTCTAGCATGATATCACTACTCCTCAACAAGTTGTTTATAAAGATGTATTAAACGTTCCTTTTTGCAATTCTCGGCAGTTACGATAGATTTTATTCGTTCTACTGCTAATTCGACTTCGTCATTTTCTACAACATAATCATATTTATCCATAAGATCAATCTCATCTTTGGCAATTGTCATTCTGCTATCAATCAGATCTTTTGATTCAGTTCCTCGTCCTTCAATACGATTTCTCAACTCTTTGATGCTTGGTGGCATGAGAAAAATAAATACTGCCTCAGGAAAGGTTTTTTTTACTTGTAGAGCACCCTGGACTTCAATTTCCAATATGACATCGTGTCCAATAGCCAATGTATCTTCAACATAGTTTCTAGGTGTTCCGTAAAAATTATCAACATATTGAGCATATTCTAATAATTCGTTCTCACGAATCATTCTTTCAAATTCTTCTTTTGACTTAAAGAAATAACTTAGCCCATCTTGTTCACCTTTACGAGGTAGTCGCGTCGTAGCGGAAACAGAATATTGAATATGAGTATCGTGTTTTCTTAGTGCACCACAAACCGTTCCCTTCCCAACCCCTGAAGGGCCCGACAGAACAATTAACAGACCTTTTTCTCTTTTCATACAAACCTCCAACAATCATTTATCAATTTAGTTTATCATGTTATTTACATTTTAGGAAAGGTTAACTTCATTAAACGATAAAGGATCTGACATCATTTTATTCTTCCGTTGCATCCTCTTTGCTCGTGATGACCCGTTGTGCAACCGTTTCAGGTTGTACTGCCGATAAAATAACATGATCGCTATCAGCAATAATAACGGCCCTCGTTCGCCGACCATATGTAGCATCTACCAACATATTTCTCTCTCTTGCATCAGAAATAATCCGTTTAATAGGAGCCGATTCAGGGCTCACAATCGAAATCACTCGATTCGCAGATACGATATTTCCAAAACCTATGTTAATTAACTTAATATCCAATTTCATTCTCCTATCTATAATTACAATTTTAAAATACAATTTATAAGTTACTGGCTCACGCCAAAAATGATGTTAGCCAATTTCTCAATCTTTATTTAGCTCTAATAAATGAACTATTCTATGTTTTGAACTTGCTCGCGAATTTTCTCTAACTCTGCTTTTACATTCACGACAATTTGGCTGATTTCAATATGACTAGCCTTAGAACCAATCGTATTTGTTTCCCTGTTTAATTCTTGGACAAGAAAATCTAGTTTTCGTCCTACGACAGTTGCATCATTTAAGATTTCTAAGAATTGCCTTACATGACTATCAATTCTTGTTAATTCCTCTTCAATATCTGATTTATCCGCAAATACAGCAACTTCCGTTAATATTCGCGAAGAGTCCACTTCCACCGTTCCATCAATAAATTCCTCTACCTTTTTCAGAAGCCGGTCTCGATGTTCTTGTTGCACTTGAGGGGCAAACTTACGCAGACCTTCTAAAGCTCCATTTAAGTAGTTGAGTCGCTGAATCATATCTTTCCGAAGCGCCTTACCTTCAGCATTTCTCATCTCGACTAATTGTAAGGTAGCCGCTTCCACTGCCGCTTCCACCATATTTTCAAGTTCTTCTGAAACCTCATCTGCCTCGTTAACAGTTACAATCTCCTCATGAAGAAGTAACTGATCAATTGGCATTGCAACTGGATTACTCACTTTTTCTGACATTTGATTATATATTTTGTGATACTGATCAAAGAGATCCCAATCAACGGACAATGCCCTTTTTACGACACCTTCGTCATGTACGTTTAAAAACACGTCGACTTTACCACGTTTCACATAATATGTAATTATCTTTTTTATCCGATCTTCTAAAAAAAATAATTGTCTTGGCATCCGTATATTAATTTCGCAAAAACGATGATTTACTGCCTTCATTTCCACTGTAAGCTGACAATTGTGATTTTCCTTTGAAGATCGTCCATATCCTGTCATACTCATTATCATTTCTATCACATCCACAATCTATATTCTAAACAATTTTGACGAATACAACAAGGGGGGCTAGCATATTTAGCTGAATTATGACCAGATTATCACATATTTTAAAGTACAATACAGCTTTTTATTTGTCAGAACCTCTGTGTTTGCTATAATGTACAGGGAACATAAAATGATTCTTCAAGAATATAAAAAGGAGGTGTCCCGATGTCTTTTGATGGCATTGTTACACGAGCGGTCACCGATGATTTAAAACAAACTATTGTAAGTGGTAGAATAGCTAAAATTCACCAGCCCTTTCCAACAGACCTGATGTTGACAGTTAGAGCGAATGGAAAAAATCATTCATTATTTTTCTCTGTTAACCCGTCATTTGCACGTTTTCATTTAACAAATATTAAGTTTGATAACCCTCAAGAGCCCCCGATGTTTTGCATGGTATTAAGAAAACATCTTGAAGGAAGTATTTTAGAGAGCATTGAACAAGATGGGTTAGAAAGAATTGTCACTTTTTCTTTTAAAGGCCGAAATGAATTAGGGGATGTTTCTTACAAAAAATTAATTCTTGAGCTGATGGGAAGACATAGTAACATTCTCTTTGTCGACAAAGAGAATGATCTCATATTAGATAGTATCAAACATATCTCACCTGCTCAATCTCAGCACCGAACTGTCTTACCTGGTCAATTTTATAAAGAACCTCCTCACATGGATAAATTAAATCCTTTGAAAATGGACGAGGATTTATTATTAAAAAACTTAGATTTTAATAAAGGGAAAATGGACCAACAAATGAGAGATACCTTTAGCGGGCTTTCTCCTCAAGTAATTAAGGAAATTCTATTTCAAGCAAAGTTTAGCAATCGAGAGACATTACCACCTTCATTTTTAAAGGTGCTTGAACCAGTGCAAAGTGGAGATTACTATCCTTTTATGATTACAGGTTCGGCAAAAGATGCTTTCTCCGTGATTCCTTTGAATCATCTTGAAGGAGAACGCCAGCACTTTGACTCTGTTCATGAAATGTTAGACCGTTACTATGTTGACAAAGCTGAACGAGATCGCGTCAAACAAAGAGCCCATGATTTAGAACGTTTTTTGAGAAATGAGTATTCAAAAAACAAAAAGAAAATAGGCAAGTTAGAAAATACCTTGAAAGATGCAGACAAAGCTAAGAAACAGCAAAAATATGGAGAGCTACTAACAGCTCACATGCATCTAGCTTCTCCAGGTCAAAAAGAATTAACTGTCGTAGATTATTACGATCCAGATCAAAATGAAATAACAATCCCACTCAATCAGCAAAAATCTATCTCAGAAAATGCACAGCAATTTTTCAAAAAATACCATAAACTTAAAAATTCTGTGGCCTTTGTAAAAAAACAAATTGCTGATGCTGAGAGAGAAATGGATTATTTCGATACGTTGATTCAGCAGGTTGAAATCGCAACAACGAGGGATCTAGCAGATATACGTGAAGAGTTAGAAAACGGTGGTTATTTAAAAAAGAAAGCCGATAAAAATAAGAAAAAAAAGAAAAAGCCAAGTAAGCCTACTGTTGAGAGATATGTTTCATCTGAAGGCGTTGACCTTTATGTTGGTAAAAACAACAAGCAAAATGAATACTTGACGAATCGTCTTGCTCGACAAGACGATACATGGCTTCACACTAAGGATATTCCTGGTTCTCATGTCATTATTCGAGATCAAGATTTTTCTGAACAGACGTTACTTGAAGCTGCTAATTTATCCGCTTATTTCAGTAAAAGTCGCATGTCTGGTCAAGTGCCAGTTGATTACACACTCGTGCGGTACGTCAAGAAACCTAATGGAGCAAAACCTGGGTTTGTTACTTATGACAATCAAACGACAGTGTTTGTAAATCCCGATCCTAACATTATCCGGCAACTTGAACTAAACGCAAAGAAATAGATAAAAGGATCGAATGAGAGCGATGCTCAAATTCGATCCTTTTTTAAGTTCACTAATTTATTGTTGAAATGATTCTTCTATACTGCACAAGGCTCCTCTTCCGCTTCCAGCTCCAGAATTACATCTCATCAACCAAAAGAAGCTATCCCCCAAATGATCATTTTGAGGACAGCTTCTAAACTAACTAAAAGTGATTGAAAGAACTCTACAAACCTAGCTTCATTCTTCTCACCCTGCATCTAATACTTTAAATTGAGATTTCACAAGGCCGTAGTACTCTCCACGTTGATCAATTAATTCTTGATGATTACCTTGTTCTAAAATATTGCCATTTTCCAAAACAATGATATTATCGGCTTCACGAATCGTCGACAATCGATGAGCAATCATAATCGCTGTTCGACCATGAAGCAACTTTTTCAACGCACGTTGGATCAATTGTTCTGTTTCTGTATCAATTGACGCCGTTGCTTCATCTAAAATCAAAATTTTAGGATCAGCTAACAACGCTCTAGCGAAAGAAATAAGCTGCCTTTCTCCAACTGAAAGAATATTTCCACGTTCTTCCACTTCCGTTTCATAACCGTTGTTTAACTGAGTAATGAACTTATCTGCGCCTACCGTTTGGGCAGCCTCAATAATCTCTTCCTTACTTGCATCTGGCCGACCAAATCGGATATTATCGAGAATCGTCCCTGAAAAGATAAACGTATCTTGAAGCACGATACTTACCTTTTCACGCAGACTATCAAGACGAATATCTCTTAGGTCATTCCCATCGAGAAGTACTCGACCTTTCGTTGGATCATAGAACCGACTAATTAAACTAACAATCGTCGATTTTCCGCTTCCTGTATGACCGACTAAAGCGACCGTCTGACCCGGTTTCATTTCTAAATCAATCTGATTTAGCGCTATTCGATCTGAATCATAAGCGAATTCAACATTTTCAAATTGAATATGGCCATGAACTTCATTTAACGTTTTAGCTTTCGTTTTTTCTGGAACAGACGGTTGTTCATCAAGGAATTCGAAAATTCGTTCAGATGAAGCCATACCGACAAGCAGTTGATTATACATTTGTCCTAAGCGAGAAATTGGTTCCCAGAACATTCCAACATATAGAGAAAAGGCAAAGAAAGCTCCAATCGATAGTGACTCAACTTGAATTAAATAAACACCATACCAAAGGAGGATAGCCGTACCAATGGCACCACTCATTTCTACCATTGGTCGGAACATTGCGCTCTTCTTTGTTGCATTTCTCCAGGCTTGAAAGTTTCCTTCATTCATTTGATTAAAAAAACCAATGTTCTCTTTTTCCTGCGTATAAGATTGTGTCACACGAATACCTTGAATGCTTTCATTTAAGTGAGAGTTAATCATTGATTGCTTAATCCGAACATCCTGCCAAGAACGGCGGATTTTTCTTCTAAGTTTTGTCGATAAAAAGAACATCAACGGTAGAACGATCATAATCGCTAACGTTAATTCAGGACTAATAATAAACAACATAACAATAATCCCAATCAGCATAATCATATCCATTAATAAATTGATGACACCATTTGTAAATAAATCTTGTAAGCTATTTACGTCGTTTGTAATACGAACGAGTATCGAACCTGCAGATCGCTGGTCAAAAAATCGGTGCGAAAGCCGTTGAATATGATTAAACAATCCTTTTCTTAAATCAAATATGACAAGTTGACCCAATTTATTCATGTATTTTATTCGTAACGTATTTCCTATCCATGAAATCACATAAAGTAAGGTGATGACTAAAACCATAAGCATTAAAAAATTCATGTCACCAGTTTCCATAATTCTATCTAAAATGTAACTACCAATCAAAATAGGAGCCAAAAGTCGAACTGCAGTCGACAAGATCATTCCAAGGATCGCAATCGGCAAAATATTTGTTGCGTAAGGTTTCATATAAGCAAATAAACGGGTCATCTGCATCCAATTAAACGGCTTTTCTATTGCTTGATCCATCGAGTAATGGAATCTTTTTAATGTGCGAGATTCCGTCTCATTTTCGTATTGGTTCTTTGCACGTTTTTCCTCTTTCGTCATATTGTTCACCCCCTCATTTTGCTTCTTCTAAAAATTGATTTCGGTCTTGGAATTGAATATCATAGATCCGACGGTATTGTCCATCACTGTTTTGTAGAAGCTCTTTGTGAGTTCCTTGTTCAACAATTTTCCCTTCTTCAAGAACAAGAATTTCGTCAGCATGCATTAGAGATGAAATTCTATGAGCAATAATGAATGTCGTCCTTCCTTGCATCACTTCACGAAATGCCGCTTGAATTTTAGCTTCTGTTTCCATATCAACGGCACTTGTTGCATCATCAAGTATAAGAATACTTGGATTTATACAAATCGCTCTTGCAATCGCAATTCTTTGTTTCTGTCCACCAGATAATCCACCACCACGTTCACCTAATACTGTATCGTAGCCTTTCGGTAAATCCATAATAAACTCATGGGCATCGGCTCGTTTGGCCGCATCTATAATTTGATCCAATGTCTTCTCAGGAGCACCATAGGAAATATTATCTTTTACTGAAGATGAGAAAAGAAAAGATTCTTGTAGCACAACACCTGTATTTTTTCGAATCGTTTTTAATGAATAGTCAGAAATTGTTCTTCCATCAATCGTAATTTTACCTCTTTCAGGCTCATAAAAACGCGTAATAAGTTGAGTAATCGATGTTTTTCCCGATCCTGTAGCTCCAATGAGACCAACTGTTTTACCAGGTTTGGCTTCAAAAGAAATATTATTTAGTGCGAGATCCTCGTCCTCGTCATAACTGTGGCTTACATTCTCAAACACAACATGCCCATCAAGTTGACTCTTTTCAATCGCATCTTCTCCATCGAAAATGTCTTCGCGTTCATCAAGAACTTGGATAAGCCTTTCTCCTGAAGCTTTTGCTTGAGAGAAAGTATTGACGATAAACCCTAGATTCATCAATGGATTGATAATGAACCAAATTAAGCTAAAAAACGCAACGAGAACACCAGGCTGAATTGTACCATTAATTACTAGCCAACCACCGTAACCCAACAAGACAACAACACAAATATGTCCAATTAATTCCATTAAAGGAAAGTAGCGAGCCCATATATTAGAAGTGTGAATAAATTTGTCTTTATAATCATTATTTGTAGCATCAAATCTACCTATCTCATAACCTTCTTTTGATAACGATTTTACCGTGTTCATCCCACTAATGTTTTCTTGTGCTTTCGTCGTCATACTAGCTAATGATTTACGAATACGTGTAAATGCTGGATGAACTTCCTTATCAAATTTGTACACAGTAACTACAAGAAATGGCATTGCTGCCAATGTAACGATGGCCAAAGATGGACTGTAGTAAAACATAATTCCCATACTTAACCCGACCAGCATTACTAAGTTAATTAATTGAGCAAAACCAAAGGATAAAAAGAAACGAAATCCTTCTACATCCGCTGTTAAGCGTGACATCAAATCACCAGTTCGCGCATTATCGTAATAGCGGAATGGTAAGAATTGTAGTTTTTTGTACAGGGCGTTACGAAGTTCGTAAACAGCCTGAATCCCAAATAAATCACCTAAGTATTGATGATAATATACAGCAACGGATTTCAGTAGAGTGATTATTAAAAATCCTATAGCCACATATGGTACTAGCTGAAAGTTCTCACCTAACACAACATGGTCAATTGTCACTTGTAAAATGACTGGATAAGCTACTGTAAATGCTGTAACAGCTAATAAAAATATAATGGACAAAAAGAAAAAGCGTTTATAAGGCCAATAAAAATCTTTTAAACGTTTGAAAGTGTCCATTTTTCCACCTCCTTTTATATCTTTGTTACTTTTGATATCTTCTGCTGAAGTTCTTAGTTTATTGACTGAGTCGCGAGTAAATAAATATTTTCTTCAGTGAATTCTTCGATTTTTCCACAAGTGTCTGACAGGTTCCGGATGCATGGAGACGTATGTTACTCATGGATTTTAAGCAACAAATATAATATATCGGTTTACGAAGTAAATTTCTATCTGAAATCGTTGTCAAAAAGTAGCATATTAGCTAAATTTACTTTGTTATACGGAATATAGTCGATAGTATTTTACAATTACAACGAATTACGCCTCTTTCCTGTAATTATTATAATTGTGCGAAATAATAATAAAATAATAACGTTGAAAATAGCATCCCTTTATTTCAACCACTGATTGACTGAAGAATTTATACATAGCCGACTCTCGAGAAGATATACCATTATTAAAAATAACCTTATTTGAAGATATAGTAACGTCCACAAACAGATATACATTCTTTTCTTTTAAAACCATGACTTTTGCATATTCTTTTTTTGAATTTTCTATTATGTTAATGATGGACTGAGACGAAAAGAGAAGTTTTTCATTTACGAAAAAAAAGCGTGGTTTATTGCCTCTTTACTTTTACGAAGCTAATTCCATTAGAAAAACTCGGCTTATGCTTGTCGCAAACATTTTTAAAGTATAAAAAGTAATAAAACGCTTAGATTCTTGCTTTGAATCCAAGCGCTTCGTTTTAAGCTTTTCATGTAAACTTGCGAAGAGTTAAATTTCCCTTCAAAGTGATTAGTTCTTCTACACCTGCTTATTCTTTCTTGAATTCTATCGTACTTCTGACCGTATCAATCGGACGTACCATTTTTTCAATTTGCTCTCGCTGGCCTTCTAAAAAAGGAGGCAAGGATAACTTTTCTCCAAGTGTTTCATATGGTTCGTCTCCCATAAATCCAGGCCCATCAGTAGCAAATTCAAATAAAATTTGCGGAGCGACTCTTGCGTAAAGAGATTTAAAGAAGAAACGATCAACAAAGCCGGAAGTGTTCATTCCAAATCCTCGCAAACGATTATCCCAAGCATCTAATTCAGCACGATCATTTATTCGAAATGCTGTGTGATGAACTGTACCGAAACCTTGCTGCGCTGGTGGTAGAACGACATTATGCTCTACGATAACTTGTGCACCATTTCCACCTTCACCTAATTCAAATAAGTGAAAAGATCCCTCTTGAGATATCTCTCTAAATAATAACACATCTTCTAATACTTGTTTGAGATTATTAAATTCTGCTATTCTAATGAATATTGGTCCTAATCCGGTAATTGCATATTCTAATGGAACCGGACCATCTTGCCAAGGAGTTCCTGACTTGACGCCTTTATTCTTTTCATCTGAAATCAATTGGTACTGCTGATCATCGAAATCCACAAAAGAAAGTGTCTTTTTCCCAAAACTTTCCTTTATCCCTAAATGCTTAACTTCTAATCGATCAAATCTCTTAACCCAATAGTCTAATGCAGCATCCGATGGTAGACGGAAGGATGTTTTTGATATTTCATTCGTTCCATGGACACCTTTTGGAATTCCCGGAAAATCAAAAAAAGTCATGTCTGTTCCAGCATTACCTTTGTCATCCGCAAAAAATAAATGATACGTTTGGATATCATCTTGATTGACTGTTTTTTTAACTAACCTCATCCCTAACACATAAGTAAAAAATTCATAGTTCTTCTCGGCACTACTTGTAATTGCTGTTACATGGTGCAAACCTTTTAATTCATTCATGATAACTTCCTCCAATAAGAGCATCATTTGCCCCGTTTTATTTATTAAATTGAATCTTATTCTTATTCTATAAAGTATTTAAAACGATTTAATATATTATTAAATCGAGATAATACTCAAAAATATTTACATATCTTGAGCATAATAACCTAATTTTTTTAACTGATGAATCATAAACTCTTTCTCACTTGCGTCCAAACCGGCAAATATCTCGTTAATTGCTTCTTTATGTTTCGGAAAAATTTCTGTCATTAATTCATATCCTTTTGCTGTAATGACAGCATGAGTAATCCGTCGATCCTTTGGACATGGTCTTCTTTCTAACAAAAGTTTTTTTTCTAACTTATCGACTACATACGTAATGCTACTACTTGCTATCAATACCTTTTCACCGATTTTTTGTATTGGTTGCTCCCCTTTGTTATAAATCAACTCCAACACTGCAAACTCCGTTGGATTAAGTTGATGGCTTTTTATATCTTCTTCTACTCGTTTCTTCACGGATTGTAAAGCGCGGGACAAAACAACAAATAACTTCAAAGATAGTTCTTCATCCAATTGATGTTGTACCTCCAATATGATCTTCCTTTCTACATGTAATTAAAATTAATATCTCAAATGAAATTATCTCGAATTAAAGATAATTGTACATTAAATTCTCTTTATTTGTCAAATCTTTCACTACATGAGTCAATTTCATAATTCAGAGCCCTTGTGGCCCAAGAGATTTAAGAAACAAAAAAAGGAGTACCTCCCCAACTGTCGAATTTAGTAAGTAGCGAACAAACTAATTTGACTGGAGGGAAGACTCCTATGTCCATTTTACGACAAGAGAGCCTACTAAGTATAGATGTTTTATACGATTTAGAACCTACCCAACGTTACGATGAGTTATTTTCAACACTGACCACCGGTCCTATTGTACTCATGGTGCTCAAAAAATCACGTTTGGGTCGCCCTGTAAAGCTGAATTATCCAGCGATGATCCAATCGTTGATCATTCGTTATGTGGAAAGAATTAGTGAAGTAAAACTCTTAGTTAAACGCCTGAAAGATGACATTCAGTTTAAAAGAGATTGCGGATTTGGTGTGGCAGACGCAATTCCTTCGGAAGCTTCTTACTCCCGCATGGTAAGTGAGATTAAAGCTTCTTCTGTACTGAAAGATATCAACCATCAACTCGTCCATGAAGCTATAGATGATGGGTATATTTCGGACTTCAATGTGGCCATTGATGCGACACATATCGAAGCGAAAGATAAAGCCCCTTCCAAAGAAAAGAAAGATGATACACCGAAACCCGAGCCGAAAAAACGCGGCCGTAAAAACAAGGAAGAACAATCGGCATGGCTCAAAGAAAAAGAAGAATTTGAAGCTTCTCTTCCGGTTTATAAAAAGAAAATCGAAGATCAATTGGACATACCTTTTGACAACCTTGAAGATGAGATCCCTCTCGGTCCAGAATGGGGCATCAAAAAGAACAGTGACGGTAAAAATGTTTTTTGGTATGGCTTCAAGGGTCATATCGCCGTTGAAACAAAGAGTCAATTTATTCTCGAATCTCTCATGTCTAGCGGTAACTTAAATGATGGTAAAGCTGCGATTCCGTTATTAAAGGGCATTCAAACGCATTTTCCTCATTTTCAGATGAAACACGTGACGATGGATGCTGGCTATGATTATCCAGCTATCTATGAACAGGTTCATCGGATGAAAGGCTATTCGATTATAGCTTATAATAAGCGGAATGAACCGGAGCCACTTGGCTTTGATAAACACTTTGCCCCAACCTGTGTGAGAGAACATTCTTACCGATATGACAGCTTTGATAAGAAGTACCAAACATTAAAATTTACCCAACCAAAAGAATGTGGAGAGTGTCCACTCGCTCATGACTCGCTATGTCAAAAGGTCTTTAAGATAAAAATGGATACAGACTTGCGGAAATATAGTGCTCCAGCAAGAGGTACTGAATCATGGAAGACGATCTATAAAGAACGAAGTTCCTCTGAACGAGTGATTGCGTATCTAAAAGAACAATTTCAACTAAACAATATACGATACCGAACAGGAGAAAGAGCGAAAGTTCATTTTGACTTTACTACACTTGTTTACAATGCCATGAAACTCGCAGGATTACGACTGAAAACAAAGAGAAGCCAAGAACAGAAAGCTGCTTAAAGGTATACAAAATTTTTGATCGTTGATGTTGAAAATCTGTGAGACGCCTGCAGGAAAAGCAATAGCTGAAGATCCATCGGGGCGGTTCCCCCCGATTAGCTGAAGCATTGCCTGCGGCAAGCGAGCAAGTTTTCAACTATCAACACTAGCTTTTAAAGTGACGATTTTTTAAAAGAGTACTTTTGATATTCTGCGCTTCTGACTTTATTCAGAAAATGCATTATGAAATTGACTCTACATATAAAAAAAGAAAAAAGTAAGGGAGTGACTCTTCCTTAACTTTTTCCTACGCGATTATGATTGAATGGTCTCAAATGGTCTCTTTTTATTTTCGTTTAGCCAAGCCATCCTTCCGGATCCTTTGACCAGTCTTGCAAAATCTCCACATCACTTTCGTTAATAATACCTTGGTCAGCTGCCATATTTAAGAGGATAGAATAAGTCGTTAATGACTTTAATGGATACCCTACGGAATGTTCCGCTTCTTTTGCTGAAGGTAATTCGTAGGTAAAGATAGAACAAACCCCGATAACCTTTCCTCCTGAGGCTTCAACCGCTTTTGCCGCTTCGATTGAAGAACCTCCAGTTGAAATGAGATCTTCAATTACCAATACTTTTTTGCCTGTTTCTAACATGCCTTCAATTTTGTTTTGCTTGCCATGACCTTTTGACGATGACCTGACATAGATCATTGGTAAATCCATTCGATCAGCAATCCATGCTGCATGAGGAATCCCTGCTGTTGCTGTTCCTGCTAACACCTCAACATCAGGAAAATGCTCTTGTATGTAAGATACAAAATAATCAATAACTCGTCTCCGTTGTTCTGGAAATGACATAATTAAACGGTTATCACAGTAGATTGGTGATTTTATCCCCGAACTCCATGTAAATGGATTATCAGGTCTCAATGTCACCGCCTTAATAGATAATAATAGGTCCGCGACTTGTTTTTCTCGCATGTTCATTTCCCCCATTCTTGTAAATAATGATAATAAGCTGTTACAGGATCTTTTGCTCTAGTAATACCTCTTCCTACGACAATGCCTGTGCTACCTAGTAGTTTCGCTTTTGTCGGGGTAACAACACGCGCCTGATCATCTGTCGAATCCTCTTGGCGACGAATTCCAGGCGTTATCGTTAAAAAAGACGATGAAAATTTTTCTTGAATTACTGGCACTTCCAATGCAGAACATACAACCCCTGCAAGTTCAGCTTTGCTAACCTGATCGCATAAATGAATCACGTGTTTATCTAGTTTTGTTTGCACATCCAACTCATGAAGCAGCATCTCAGGGGTCGTACTCGTTAATTGCGTCACCGCTATACAAGGAGGAGCTACTTTCCCCATGTTAGTGCCTGCTTCAAGCCCCTCTTTTGCAGCTATCATCATATTCACTCCACCTAATGCATGAACGTTGACTAAATCAACTTCAAGCTTCGCTAACTGACTCATCGCTCGTTTCACCGTCGTAGGGATATCATGGAGTTTTAAATCTAAGAACAGTTGATGTCCTTGCTCTTTAAGCTCATAGATAAGTCTTGGGCCTTCTCGGTAGAATAGTTCCATTCCGACTTTTAAAAAAAGATTTTCGTTAGGAAACCGGGTCAAAAAGGAGGTGACTTCTTGCTTTGTTTCAAAATCTAACGCGACGATGAGAGGCCTTCCTTGCATTTTCCCCAACTCCTTCCAATTATGTCATTCACGTCTTCGATCTCTAACTCGTTCATCCTTGCTTCCAAATCACGAACTAAATTTGGACAAGCAAATGGGTCAACAAAGTTTGCTGTTCCAATAGCTACTGCACTTGCTCCCGCCATTAAGAATTCTAATATATCATCGGCCGTATGAATCCCACCCATCCCAATAATTGGAATGTCAACCACTTGGCTGACTTCATGAATCATACGGATCGCTACAGGTTTTATCGCTGGACCTGATAACCCTCCTGTTTTATTTGCAATCACCGGTTTTCCGGTCTTTATATCAATTTTCATACCTACCAATGTATTGATCATGCTCAAGCCATCTGCGCCTGCTTTCTCTACTGCCTTTGCCATATCAGCTATGTTAGAGACATTTGGCGATAGTTTCACATAGACAGGAACTGTTGCAACTTCTTTGACTTTTCTTGTTAACTCTGCCGCAACATCAGGGTCACTACCGAATTGAATACCTCCAATCTTCACATTTGGACAAGAAACATTCAATTCAATTGCAGACACATTGTTGATTTTTGATAGGTTCTTTGAAACATGAACGTAATCTTCAATGACGTTTCCAGCGACGTTGACAACGATAGGGATATCATATTTTTCAAGCCAAGGAAGTTCATGCTTCGTAACGTGATCCAGACCAGGGTTCTGTAATCCAATCGCGTTCAGCATTCCACCCTCGACTTCTGCCACTCTCGGAGTGGCATTGCCAGCACGTTGCTCTGTTGTCACAGCTTTCACTGTAATTGCACCTAATTGGTTTAAATCATAAAATCTCGCAAACTCTTGACCGAATCCGAAACAACCTGAAGCAGGCATCACAGGATTTTTCATCGATAATCCAGGCAATTCAACTCGTAAGTTCATCATATCATTACCTCCCCTGCTCGAAAGACCGGTCCATCACTACATGCTTTTCGATAATTTCTCGAGTCTTCACCCTTATAACCCTCAGCAACATCACAGACACAAGCGAGGCATGCACCAATCCCACACCCCATTCGTTCTTCCAATGAAACGAACCCTTCTGAATTAGCTGCATTCTGAACAGCACGAAGCATCGGTGTTGGTCCACATGTGAAATATCTTTTATATGGTGCTTGCAATTGTGTCATTGCGTCTGTTACAAATCCTTCAGTCCCCTTAGATCCATCTTCGGTTGAAATCATTACATCAGCTATTTTTTTGAACTCTTCCTCCAAAAAAATATCCTCCGCCGATCGAAAACCAAGAATTACTTTTAAAAGGATTCCTTTTTTAACTAACTGTTTTGCTAAATAATATAGAGGAGGAACACCTACTCCGCCACCAACTAGCAGAGCAGTATCCCCTTCAACAAGTTCCTCCATTGGAAAGCCATGTCCTAATGGTCCTAACACATTAATCGTTTCATTCACGTTTCGTTCAGATAATACTTTCGTGCCTTTTCCTTCAACACGGTAAATAATCGTCAACTCTTTAGCTGGTAAATCAACATCGCAAATACTAATCGGCCGACGTAAAAGCGGTTCGATTCCAGTAGCCACTTTCAAATGAACAAATTGGCCTGGAATCGTCATTTCCGTCACCGATTCACCAGACAGCTTCATCTGATAAATTCCTTTGCTAAGCTGTCTATGGTCCGTGATCTTGAGTTCCTCAACGATCATACCAACACTTCCTTCTTTTCTTTTCTTACGTGTCCCATCGGTTCAGCTGAAAATGTGAATAGTTCCAACACTTTTAATAATGCCGATGCCGTATCCATTGAAGTAAGACAAACAATCCCGTGCTCTACTGCTTCTCTACGGATGCGGAATCCGTCACGAGCTGGTCGCTTCCCCTTCGTTAATGTATTGACAATAAACTGTGCCTTTCCTTCTTTGATCACATCGAGCATGTCGGGTGATTCTCCACCGATTTTAGAAATAACTGTGCACGGAATGCCTTCTTCACTAATTCGTTGAGCAGTTCCTTCCGTCGCCATTAAATGATAACCAATTTGATGGAAGCGTCGTGCAAGCACCATCGCTTCTTCTTTGTCTTTATCAGCGAGGGTGAACAATACAGATCCATGAGTAGGAATTTTCATTCCAGATGCAATCAAGCCTTTATAGAGAGCCTTTTCCAACGAGTAGTCTTTTCCCATCACCTCTCCAGTTGATTTCATTTCTGGTCCTAATGTGATATCCACACTTCTTAGTTTCGCAAAAGAAAATACGGGTACTTTCACAGATACGAGATCTGGTTCAGGTAAACATCCTGTTTGATACCCTAGCTTCTCTAAAGACTCACCCAAGATCGCTTTCGTGGCAAGGTTAGCCATATTAACATGCGTGATTTTACTTAAAAATGGTACGGTTCTACTTGATCTAGGATTTACTTCTAATACATATACCTCTTCTTTATGAATGACGAATTGAATATTCATTAGGCCTTTGATATGAAAACCTTTCGCCAAACGGATCGTATAATCAATGATTTGTTTTTTCAAATCTTCAGAAATGTTTTGTGTTGGATAAACAGCAATCGAGTCACCTGAGTGAACACCTGCTCGTTCAATGTGCTCCATCACACCAGGGATAACAACTGTTTCTCCATCCGAAATCGCATCTACTTCTATTTCTTTTCCTGTTAAATAACGGTCTATTAACACAGGATGCTTTTCATTTACTTTCACTGCTCGCTCCATATATCGAAGCAAGTCACTCTTATTGTACGTAATTTCCATTGCGCGTCCACCTAATACATATGAAGGACGAACAAGGACAGGATATCCAATTCTTTCAGCAATAACTAACGCCTCGTCTACTGATGTAGCAGTTTTACCTAATGGTTGGCGAATATCAAGTTCTAATAGCTTTTGCTCAAACTTATCACGATTTTCAGCAGCATCCATTTCTTCGAGGCTCGTACCTAGTAACTTGACACCACGATCAACTAACTCTTCTGCTAAATTCAAGGCTGTCTGTCCGCCAAATTGAACAATAACACCTTCAGGTTTTTCATGATTGACGACGTGCATGACATCTTCAATTGTTAAAGGCTCAAAATATAATTTATCCGAGATTTCATAATCGGTAGAAACTGTTTCAGGATTATTATTGATGATAATTGCTTCATAACCTGACTCTTGAATCGCCTTTACAGTATGAACAGTCGCATAGTCGAATTCAATTCCTTGCCCAATTCGGATCGGTCCTGAGCCTAAAACAAGAATCGATGGTTTTGTTGTGACGATAGACTCTTGCTCTTCTTCATAAGTTCCATAATAATATGGTGTTTCTGACGCAAACTCGGCTGCACAAGTGTCGACCATTTTAAAGACAGGGGTAATCTGTTCTCGTTGTAAGTATTCCTCTACTTTTTCTACCGAAACCTTACAAAGATCGGCTAACGTACCATTTGAAAAACCAAGTTGTTTCGCACGGTAAATGGTATCGTGCTCTAAACCTCTCTGACTTATTTCCTTTTCAAATAGAATAACTTTCTCAATATGGTACAAGAAATATCGGTCAATTTTTGTTAGCTCATGAATCTCTTCTAGTGACATCCCAATACGAAAAGCTTCTGCTACATAAAGAATACGTTCATCATCAGCATGCGAAATCCTCTCTTCTAAATCTTCTCTTTGGAACCCTGTTTTTTTCGAATGCTGAAGGTGTGTTAAATCTACTTCCGTAGAGCGAATCGCTTTTAATAAAGATTCAGGAAAACTTCTTCCGATAGCCATCACTTCACCAGTTGCTTTCATTTGCGTCCCTAAAGTACGATTAGCAGCATCAAACTTATCAAACGGCCATCGTGGAATCTTTGTAACGATATAATCCAACGCCGGTTCAAAGCTTGCATACGTCGTTTTCGTTATCGGGTTAATACATTCATCTAGATGATACCCAACGGCGATCTTTGCAGATAATTTCGCAATCGGATAACCAGTCGCCTTTGAAGCAAGTGCTGATGAACGACTCACTCGAGGGTTAACTTCAATGATAAAGTATTGCTCGCTGTGAGGATCAAGTGCACATTGAACGTTGCACCCTCCTTCAATTCCTAACGCACGAATAATTTTCAATGAAGAGTTTCTTAAAATTTGATACTCACGATCTGATAACGTTTGGCTTGGAGCGACAACAATAGAATCTCCTGTATGAATACCAACTGGATCGACATTCTCCATGTTACAAACGACAATTGCCTGATCATTAGCATCACGCATGACTTCATACTCAACCTCTTTAAATCCAGCGATACTTTTCTCAATCAGACATTGGTGAACCGGACTTGCATCTAGGCCGCCAGCGACGATCTCTTTCAGTTCTTTATCATTATCAACGATTCCGCCACCCGTGCCTCCAAGTGTATAAGCTGGTCTAACAATAATCGGATAGCCAATTCGAGCGACAAATGCTTCCGCTTCTTCCATTGAATGAATAATATCACTCTCAGGAACCGGTTCGTTTAGTTGATTCATTAAGTTTCGAAATTTCTCCCGGTCTTCAGCGTTTTGAATTGCATCTAAGGTTGTTCCTAAAAGCTCAACATTATATTCATCGAGAATTCCACTCTCGGAAAGTTCTACTGCTAAATTTAAACCCGTCTGTCCACCTAATGTTGCTAGAACCCCATCGGGACACTCTTGACGAATTATCCGGCTAACAAATTCTAACGTCAGTGGCTCAATATAAACACGATCAGCTGTCGTTTCATCAGTCATGATCGTCGCAGGATTTGAATTTACTAAAACAACTTCATATCCTTCTTCTCTTAACGTTTGACATGCTTGCGTGCCTGCATAATCAAATTCTGCAGCTTGTCCAATGATAATCGGACCTGAACCTATAACAAGAATTCTTTTGATATCATTACGTTTAGGCATGTGTTTTCCCTCCTGTTAATTCTAGTTGATTCTGTACGATCGCTTTAAATTCTCGGAATAATCCTTTAGCATCCTCTGGTCCTGGTGATGCCTCTGGATGATACTGCACACTGAATGCAGGATATTCAATATGTTTCACACCTTCAACTGATTGATCGTTCACATTGATATGTGTAATTTCAAGCGGCGTTGCCTCAAGAGACGCTTCATCAACTGTGTACCCGTGGTTTTGTGATGTAATCGAAATATATCCAGTTTGCAAATCTTTCACTGGGTGATTACTGCCACGATGTCCAAACTTCATCTTTGTAGTTTTTGCTCCACAGGCCAACGCAAGTAATTGATGACCTAAGCAAATGCCAAATATCGGTGTTTTACCTAGTAAGCCTTTTACCGTTTCTACTGACTCTGGAATACTTGTTGGATTCCCGGGACCATTACTTAAAACGACACCATCAGGCTGCAAGGCCATGATTTCATCAGCTGTTAGCGAATAAGGGACAACGACCACTTCATATCCCTCTGCAACAAGGTCTTTCACAATTCCCTTTTTCGCTCCATAGTCTATTAACACGATTCTTTCTTTCATCCCTGGATTCATATACCGATTTTTCGTCGATACCCTAGAAACTTGATCTGTTGGAGTTGGTGTAGCTCTTAACTCATTTACAACTGTATCTACATCAGCATCGATTGCGCATATACGTCCCTTTAATGTACCAGTTTCTCGGATCAATCTTGTTAATTTCCTAGTATCAATACCTTGAATACCTGGTATGTTTTCTTTTTTTAACCAGTCATTTATAGTAAGTTGCGAGCGAAAGTGGCTTGGATATTCACTAGCTTCTCTAACAATTAACCCGTGAATACTAGGATCAACACTTTCAAAATCATCCCGATTGATTCCGTAGTTTCCGATAAGCGGGTATGTCATCGTGACAATCTGTCCGCAGTAGGAAGGATCCGAGAGAATTTCCTGATAACCAGTCATACCTGTATTAAAAACAACCTCGCCCGCTCGTTCCTCATTACTACCAATTGCTTCACCAATTAATCTTTCACCATTTTCTAGAATAAGTTGTCGTTTCATTTCGTTGCCTCCTCTTTTGTTTCTTGCCATACTACTGTTCCTTGATATATTGTCATCGTTGGCCAAGCCTGTAACTGCACTCCAGCAAATGGCGTGTTTTTTCCTTTTGAGTAAAAAGTCGTTGGATCTACTTCTGCCAATTTTGAACGATCAATTATCGCAAAATCAGCTGATCCCCCTGTTTTTAATTCTCCATATGGTAGATTAAATGCTTGAGCTGGTTTTACTGTCAACCAATCTATTAAATCTTTTTCTGTGATGACACCTTCTTTAACTAGCTTTGTATAAAGTAACGGGTAGGCAATTTCTAAGCCTACTATTCCAAATGGTGCTTCAACCATCGGAAGTTTTTTCTCCTCAACTGTATGAGGAGCATGATCTGTTGCGATGAAATCCAATGTGCCATCTAAAAGCCCTTCAATGAGTGCTTGACGATCTTCTTCACTTCGAAGCGGTGGATTCATTTTATAATTCGCATCATCAGCAGGAATGGCCTTTTCCGATAATATTAAATGATGCGGAGTCACTTCTGCAGTTACATGAATACCAGCCCTCTTCGCATCCCGGATCACCCTAACTGACTCTTTCGTGCTTACATGGCAAACATGATAATGGGCACCAGTAGCTTCAGCTAACAAAACGTCCCTCGCAATATGAACAGATTCGGTTACGGATAGAATTCCTGGAATTTTCATTCGCTCTGAAAATTCACCTTCGTGAACTGCACCGCCATATAAAAGCGAGTTATCTTCACAATGTGCAACAACTGGTTTACCAACTAAAACTGCTTGTTTCATTGCTTCATACATTTTTCCTGCTTCTTGAACACCAACGCCATCATCTGTGAAAGCAAATGCACCATGCTCAACTAAGTCAGCCATATTTGTGATTGTTTTACCTAATTGACGTTCTGTAATTGCGGCATACGGAAGCACGCGAATATGTCCTTTCTCGATCATTTGTTGATTAATAGCAGTGAAGGTCTCGACTGAATCAGGAACAGGTCTTGTATTCGGCATCGCCGCAACAGTCGTGAATCCGCCTCTAGCCGCTGCTAATGTCCCCGTTTCAATCGTTTCTTTTTTCTCTCCACCTGGTTCTCGAAGGTGTATATGTAAATCAACCATACCAGGAATAACAAGTTGCTCGTTCAAATCGATGACTTTATCTGCTTTCGCTTCATTTAAAGATACAGGTGATATTTCTAAGATCGTTCCTTTTTCTTCATCTACGAGAAGATCTGTCACCTGTAATTGATTTTGTTCTTGGTATATGCTAGCGTTTTTAAATAACGTGATCATATTTCTTTTCCCCCTTAAGATTTAAGATGTGAGTCAAAACAGCTTTTCTTACATGTACCCCATTTTTCATTTGTTTAAAAATTCGTGAACGATCGCATTCAACTAATGGGTCCGCTAACTCAACATCTCGATTAACAGGTGCTGGATGCATAATTATACTATTCGCTTTCATTCTTTTTTCACGCTCAACTGTTAATCCATATTGATGATGGTATGTTTCTTTCGTATACCCACCGTCACCGTCATGCCGTTCTGTTTGGATTCTTAATAACATTAGCACATCTGCTTGGTCAACTGCTTCATCCATCGTCACATATTGATCTTCTTGAAGGTCAGGATCCATCCATTCCAAAGGACCGGAATAAGACACCTTAGCTCCTAGTTTTTCTAATATTTTAGCATTTGTATGCGCCACTCGACTATGAAGAATATCCCCGCATATGACAACATGCAACGAATCAAAATGTTTAAATTCTTGTTTTATTGTTAATAAATCAAGCAATGATTGTGTAGGGTGATCACCATTCCCATCTCCAGCATTAATAATTGGAATCGTTAATCCGCTTAATTGTTGATAATATTTCGTTTCAGGATGACGAATAATCAGTGCCTGACATCCAATCGCCTCGAGAGTCTTCGCTGTATCATAAAGCGATTCCCCTTTTAGTACACTAGAATGAGTGACATCAAATGAGATCGTTTCTATCCCTAACTGTTTTTCAGCCATTTCAAAACTACATTTCGTTCGCGTACTCGGCTCAAAGAACAGGTTTGCAACTATCGGTTCCCCTGCCATCTTCTTAGCTGGGATTTTCGTGTCTTTGTCCGCTTCTGATAACAATGCTTGAATCTCTGTCAAACTTAAATCATTTAACGTTCTGAGCTGTCTCATTTAATCCTCTCCTTCAAAAAGTGGATGAGGGTGGTTTTTGTAAAATTATTTTTTACAAAAAAGAGCACCCTTGAAAAGTCTAGGGTGCTCGAAAGGAGAAGAGAACGCTTCTCTCCAATCAGAAACCACCCTTTGAAGTCTCTCAGGACTTCCTTAAAGGATGTTGCTATGTTAGTTGTTCATCTTCCTTCTTAGAACTCATATCATAAAACATTTCTTCGCTCGTTTTCACCCTATCTCGGTCAGGTAAAATCAAATTTAATCCGATTCCAATCATAGTAGCCAGTGCCATTCCGGCAATTTGAACCTCATCTGTCACTTGTATAAATGCCCCACCTATCCCAATTACAAGGATAACGGAAGAGATAATAAGATTACGCTTTTTACCAATATCTACTTGGTTATCAATTAACATTCTTAATCCATTTGATGCAATAATCCCAAATAAGAGGATCGATACCCCACCCATAACGGCACTAGGAATCGTCAAAATTAACGCAGAAACCTTACCAATAAAACCAAACATGATTGCTAATGTTGCTGCTCCACCGATAACAAACACACTAAAGACTCTAGTAAGTGCAACGACACCAATATTTTCTCCGTATGTTGTATTTGGTGGGCCACCTATAAGCGAGCTTATAACAGTCGCCAAACCGTCACCAAACAATGAACGATGCAATCCTGGTTTTTTTATGAAGTTTTTCTCCGCTACTTTACTTAAAACCATTTGATCGCCAATGTGTTCTGATAGTGTCACGAAAGCTATTGGAACGAGAATAAAGAATATTTCCCAGGAAAAATTTGGTGTATACGTCACATATGGGACAAGAAACTCTGGTGATTGCAGCCACTTAGCTTCTGCAACCGGTGCAAAATCAACAAGTCCGCGAACAGCAGCAAAACTATACCCTCCGACTATCCCTATTAAGATTGGAATAAGACCAAAGAACCCTCTAAAAAATATCGAAGCAATAATCGTTAACACAAGGGTAAACATAGCTACAGATAGATGGAGTCCACTGTAAACCTCCGTTGCTGGATCAATCATAGCCATCTCAATCGCTACACCAGCTAACCCGAGTCCAATTACCATGATTACTGGTCCGACAACGATCGGTGGTAACAACTTCATTAGCCATTGAACTCCCGTTAATTTAATAAATACTGCAACTACACCGTAAAGTAGGCCGGCAAAGAAACTTCCTATCATTGCACCTTCAGGACCACCGATTGTAATCGCAGCAATGATAGGCATAATAAACGCAAAGGAAGAACCTAAGTAAGCTGGAATCTTTCCCTTTGTAACAATGATGTAAGCAAGCGTCCCTAGCCCACTAGAAACGAGCGCAACTGCTGGACTTAATTCGGTAAGCATCGGGACTAAAATCGTTGCCCCAAACATCGCAAATAAATGCTGAATACTTAACACAATCCACTTATCTAATCTTGGTATTTCCTGAATTCCAACTGTTGTTTGTTTCATTATATTATTCCCCCTGCTGTATCTAACTAGTTATACAAAAAACCTCTTTCTAGGCGAAAGAGGTTATTCGTCTCTCTAACAAACAGGCACTAAAGCGCCTCTAGTTACAGAGGAAGAATATACCCCTTTTCAGCCTCTCCGGACTGGGTTAAAGGGAGGTTTTTTGTGTGATGATTACTTCTTCTTCTCCATCTACTTCTATCAATTTAGCTTCGACTACTTCATTTTTCGATGTAGGAACATTTTTACCAATAAAATCTGGACGAATCGGTAGTTCACGATGCCCACGATCAATTAATACAGCTAGCTGTATTTGTGAAGGTCTCCCCAGATCCATGATCGCGTCCAAGGCGGCACGGACAGTCCTTCCCGTGTAAAGGACATCATCTATAAGGATCACTTTTTTATCGGTAACCAGATTACTTATGTTCGTCCCTTTTAGTTCTGGCTGCTTGTCTTTCGTCTTATGAGTTAAATCATCTCTATAGAGAGTAATGTCAACTTCTCCAGTGCTAACTTTCTCACCTTCAATTTCTTCAATCCTCTCAGCTAAACGTCGAGCAATGTATACGCCTCTCGTTTTTATTCCGACAAGGATGCAATCTGAGATGCCTTTATTCCGTTCAATAATTTCGTGAGCAATTCGAGTAAGCGCTCGGCGAATCGCTTGTTCATCTAATATCGTTTTTGACATCTCGCTCACCTCGTTTCTTTCATCATAAACCCTTGGAATGAAAGGGAAATAACATCATAGTTGACATAAAAAACCCTCACGCCGATCAGCGAGAGGGGAATTATACTATCATTATTCTCAAGAGCATACACGAATGCTCCTAGAATACCGATACCCTTCTCAGCCTCACGGGACTGCGTTTAAAAGGTGCTTATTCATCTATTAGTATTATTTCATGCTACCTTGTTTCTGTCAATAGCTATATCTTTTTCACTTCTTTTAAACAAGCTTTGAAATCTTCTGGTACCGGGGCTCGAAATATCATTTCTTCGTTTGTTCGTGGATGAAAGAACCCTAAAAGCTCGGCATGTAACACTTGACCTACGATCGGAAACTTATTTTTTTTCCTTGGACCATATTTTGGGTCTCCAACAATTGGAAAACCAATATACTTCATATGTGCTCTAATTTGATGCGTTCTTCCTGTTTCTAATTCACAAGCAACATGTGTGTGATTGTCAAACCGTTCGACTACCTGAAAATGTGTCACAGCGTCTCTAGAATGATGTTCTGTGACCGTCATCTTTTGCCGATCTTCCGGATCACGTCCGATTGGAGCATCAATTGTTCCTTTATCGTGCGGAATCACACCTATTACTAATGCTTCATAACGTCGTTTTGTAGTTTTATTTTTCAATTGGTCAACAAGTGATACATGAGCCAGGTCATTTTTTGCGACCATAAGCAGCCCTGACGTATCTTTGTCTATACGGTGTACGATTCCCGGACGTACAATCCCATTAATCCCTGATAAATCATCGCAATGAGCCATTAATCCATTAACGAGGGTTCCTGACGGATGCCCAGGTGCAGGGTGAACAACCATACCTCTCCGTTTGTTAACAACAATGACATCAGAATCCTCAAATATTATATCCAAGTCCAAGTCTTCCGCTTCCACTTCCAACTCTTCAACATCAGGTTCTTCAATGACAACTTCATCATCAACTTTAACTTTATAATTACTTTTGATTCGTTTTCCATTTACTTTGACATGTCCATCCTGAATCCAGTATTGCACATGACTTCTCGACCAATTAGGATTTTGCTCAGCGATCCATTTATCAATACGAATCGCTTCTTCTTCTGATATAAATGTATGTGTGTTCATTTTATGACTTCCTCTGCTTTTGCTTTTTTTCTTCTTTAAACACGTGAATCATTAACATTATAACCCCAACAACGAGTGCCGAATCAGCTACATTAAAAATCGGGAAATTGTAAGAAAAGATATATACATCAATAAAGTCCACTACGGCACCTTCTAAAACACGGTCAATAAAGTTACCAATTGCTCCACCTAAAACAAGACCTAATGAAATACCGAACCATCGTTCCCCTTTTGTGTGTTTCTGAATATAATATGACACACCAACTACGACACCTACGGTAGCAATAAAAAACAACCATAACTGACCTTGCAATATTCCAAAAGCAGCGCCAGCGTTACGATGTGACGTTAAGTAAAGGACATTTTCTATTAGTGGAATGCTTTCGCGGATTTCCATATATTGAACGACCAGCCATTTTGTAAGTTGGTCTAAAATAATTACTCCTAGAGCAATGAGATAGTATACCAAAGACAATCTCCTCCATTCAAACTGTTTATATGTACCCTATGCATTTTAGCACAGCCACAGTCATCAGACAATTGAAATATGTAGTACAAAGTACTTTAGATGTATTTTATTTTATAATAAATGTTGTTTAGTGTTCATGATAAGTCTTTATAAAATTGTTTTCGTAGCTAGTTTTTTTTCGGTTCTATTCCTCTAACGGTCCGAATCCTTCTCTTATTCGGACCGTTTTCTCATTCTCTACCTTCTAGCGGTTCGAACCCTTCTCTTATTCGGATCGTTTTCTCAATCTCATCCTTCTAACGGTTCGAATCCTTCTCTTATTCGGACCGTTTTCCCATTCTCATCCTTCTAACGGTCCGAATCCTTCTCTTATTCGGACCGTTTTCTCATTCTCATCCTTCTAGCGGTCCGAATCCTTCTCTTATTCGGATCGTTTTCTCAATCTCTACCTTCTAACGGTCCGAATCCTTCTCTTATTCGGATCGTTTTCCCATTCTCATCCTTCTAACGGTCCGAATCCTTCTCTTATTCGGACCGTTTTCTCATTCTCATCCTTCTAACGGTCCGAATCCTTCTCTTATTCGGACCGTTTTCTCATTCTCATCCTTCTAACGGTCCGAATCCTTCTCTTATTCGGACCGTTTTCTCATTCTCATCCTTCTAACGGTCCGAATCCTTCTCTTATTCGGACCGTTTTCTCATTCTCTACCTTCTAACGGTCCGAATCCTTCTCTTATTCGGATCGTTTTCTCATTCTCATCCTTCTAACGGTCCGAATCCTTCTCTTATTCGGACCGTTTTCTCATTCTCTACCTTCTAGCGGTTCGAACCCTTCTCTTATTCGGATCGTTTTCTCAATCTCTACCTTCTAACGGTCCGAATCCTTCTCTTATTCGGACCGTTTTCCCATTCTCATCCTTCTAACGGTTCGAATCCTTCTCTTATTCGGATCGTTTTCTCAATCTCTACCTTCTAACGGTCCGAATCCTTCTCTTATTCGGACCGTTTTCTCATTCTCATCGTTCTAACGGTCCGAATCCTTCTCTTATTCGGATCGTTTTCCCATTCTCATCCTTCTAACGGTCCGAACCCTTACAGATAAACGTTAAATTGCTACATATAGACTGCCAATTCGTACATAAAAATCAATGCTTCCGACACATAACATATTTCGACATAATTCGCAATGTGTTCACTGGCTCTCCTTATGACGATGATACCAAAAACTAAAAATCAATTAAAAAAGGGTGCCTCCTATTTTTTAGAAGGCACTCTTCCTTTATTACTATTCGTAATGATTCACGATCGTATCAGTACAATCTAGGCACAACCCAGGATGGTCAGCATTTGTTCCTAGTTCAGTCGAAACGATCCAACAACGTTCACACGTCTCACCCTCAGCACGCATAATTGCAACGGATAAGTTATCGTAGGCTTTCGCTTCCGTCGAAGCATCAGCACGATTGCCAACGATTGTCGCTCCAGAAGTAATGAAAAGTTTATTCAAATCATCAATTGATTCTAAAAGCTCTCGATCTTTTCCATTCGCATAAACGTTAACGTGAGCATGAAGAGTTTTCTTGATCCCCTGCTCATTTCTCGCATCTTCTAACGCCTTTAATACGTCATCTCGTAACACCATGAAACGGTCCCACTTATCACAAAGCTCTGATACACCTTCGTACGATTGCACTTCAGGCATATCCGTTAATTGAACGCTATTTTCCTTAACCGCTGGAATGTGTTTCCACACTTCATCTGCAGTATGAGAAAGAATTGGTGAAAGAAGCTTTACAAGAACAGAAATTGTTTCATACATAACGGTTTGAATACGACGACGACCAAGATCGTCCGCATGCTTAATATAGAGAGTATCCTTGGCAATATCCATATAAAATGAACTTAGCTCGATCGTACAAAAGTTGTGAACTTTGTTATAAACTGCAGCAAATTGATACTCTTCGTATCCTTTTTTGACATCGCGAACTAAATCATTTAACTTCACCATCATATATTTATCGACTTGTGAAAGGTTTTCAAACGGAACAGCATTTACCTTTGGATCAAAGTCGTGTAAATTCCCAAGAAGAAAACGAAATGTGTTGCGAATCTTACGGTACACTTCTGCAACTTGTTTCAAAATATCGTCTGAGACTCTTACGTCAGCTTGATAGTCTGCAGAAGCAACCCACAAGCGTAAGATATCAGCTCCTAGTTGTTTCATGACTTTATTCGGAACAACTACGTTTCCGATCGATTTGCTCATCTTCTTCCCTTTACCATCTAACGCAAATCCATGACTAATAACCGATTTAAAAGGCGCTTTTCCCGTCACTGCGACTGCAGTAGATAAAGATGAATTAAACCAACCACGATATTGGTCAGAACCTTCAAGATAAACATCTGCCGGTCGAACGAGATCGTCTCTCTCTTCTAAAACTGCTTGGTGAGAAGAGCCTGAATCAAACCATACATCCATGATATCTGTTTCTTTTGTGAATGTTCCGTTCGGACTCTGCTCAGAAGTAAACCCTTCTGGGAGTAAGTCTTTCGTATCCCACTCAAACCAAATATTTGAACCATGTTGCCGGAACAAGTCAGAAACATGTGTGATCGTCTCATCATTGATAATCGGCTGTTCATCTTCCCCATAAAAAACTGGGATCGGAACGCCCCATGCACGTTGGCGAGAAATACACCAGTCTCCACGGTCTCGAACCATATTAAACAGCCTCGTTTCGCCCCACTTAGGTAACCACTCCACTGCTTGAACTTCTTCTAGTAACTGTTCTCTGAAATCTTTAATTGATGCAAACCATTGAGCTGTAGCACGAAAAATGACAGGTTTCTTCGTACGCCAATCATGTGGATATGAATGTGTGAAGAAATTCAATTTCAATAATGCTCCTACTTCTTCCAATTTTTCAGAAATTGGCTTATTAGCAGCATCGTAAAATAAACCTTCAAACATCGGCGCTTCGTCTGTAAAAACACCTTTATCATTGACTGGACATAAAACATCTAACCCGTAATGTTGTCCAACAATATAGTCATCTTCCCCGTGTCCAGGTGCTGTGTGCACACAACCTGTACCAGCCTCTGTTGTGACATGATCTCCAAGGATAACGAGAGATTCTCTCTCATATAAAGGGTGCTTCGCTTTAATATTTTCTAACTCTGCCCCTTTGAACGTATCAACAATCTCATTCGTTTCCCATTCCAGTTCTTTTTCTAACGTCTCAATCAGATCTTTTGCTACGACTAATTTACTACCATTCACCTTTACAACTGCATAAGTTAATTCTGGATGCAAAGCGATCGCAAGGTTTGCTGGAATCGTCCATGGTGTTGTCGTCCAGATGACAAACTTCTCATCTCCTGATAAGACACCTTTTCCGTCCATCACATCGAATGCAACATAAATCGATGGAGAGCGTGTATCATGATATTCAATCTCCGCTTCAGCCAAAGCAGACTCGGAAGATGGGGACCAATAAACAGGTTTTTTTCCTTTATAAATGTACCCCTTCTTTGCCATATCCCCAAAAACTTTAATCTGTTGCGCTTCATATTCATGGGTCAAAGTCACATATGGATTTTCCCAATCTCCTCGTACTCCTAGTCGTTTAAATTGTTCACGTTGGCTATCGATCTGTACCAAAGCATATTCCTCACACTTTTTACGGAATTCTGCAATCGATAATTTTTTACGGTCTACTTTCCCTTTTTTCGTCAAAGCTGTTTCGATTGGAAGACCATGTGTATCCCAACCTGGTACGTAAGGTGCATGGAAACCGCTCATTGATTTATAGCGAACAATAAAGTCCTTTAAAACCTTATTTAACGCATGACCCATGTGAATATCACCATTTGCATATGGAGGACCGTCGTGTAATACAAATAACGGTCTGCCTTTTGTTCGTTCTTGTACTTTTTCATAAATTCCCATTTCATTCCAATTCATCTGCATTTCTGGCTCCCGATTCGGAAGGTTTCCCCTCATCGGAAATTCTGTTTTTGGCATCAATAATGTCTCTTTATATTCCATCGTTATTCCTCCTGATTTCTATACTTCATTTATGCGGTACTATTCATGAAAGCTTACCATGACATAACACTTATAAACCTAGACTCTGTTAAGCACCTTTGCTGATTCTTAAAAAATCACCAATTAGCTAAACAAAAAAACCTCCTCATCCACATAGGGACGAGAAGGAAAACCCGCGTTACCACCCTTATAAGTATTGTCTTCATAATAAAAACAATAACTCACTCAGCATGACATATCGGTCATGAACCGGCATAATTTACTAAAAAAGACTACTCTTTTTGTTCAGTATGCAGCTCCAGGGGGATATTCAAAATAGATAGACATCGGTCTCACACCGTCACCGATTCGCTTTAGTCACCATTCTATTTTTACTAGCCCTTTCAACGCTATTTATTAAAATCTTAGCAAAGAATTTCTAACCTTAATCATATCATTTACAGTATAAGATACATTCATTTTCTTCGTCAAGAATGTTTATATGTTTTCATATGACTCTTCTTCATCTTTTTCAGTAGCAGTCTGACTTAAATCATCCCAATCATCTGTGTTTAACATTTCTAATTGCGCTTCTAATAACATTCTAAAGCGTGTCCGATAAACAGATGCCTCTTTCTTCAATTCTTCTATCTCAAGTGCGACTTTTCTTGACTTACCAAGAGCTTCATTGATAATTCGATCGGAATTTTTTTCTGACTCTTTAATAATCAATTTCGCCTCTTTATCGGCATTTCTCGTAACACCCTCGGCTGTTTCTTGAGCAACGAGGATTGATTTGTTCAACGTCATTTCAATGTTAGAAAAATGAGTCAATTTGTCTTCCAATTCTTGAACACGATCATATAGTTCCTTCTTTTCACGCATAACCATTTCGTAATCTTTAATAATTTGATCTAAAAATTCATTGACTTCGTCCTCATCATAGCCTCGAAATCCTCTTGTAAACTCCTTGTTATGAATATCTAAGGGAGTTAATGGCATATGAAAAACACCTCCGAATGTTAGTTAGTATGTATCATATTTCGACATAACCAAGCAAGAACCCTTTTAAAAACAAACTTATTTAGGAAATCCTAGAACAAGTCTTTGTTTCCCTTTTTTCGTTTCACCATTTTTTTCCATTAATTCACATCTACCTTGTCCTTTCATTGAAAGGACATCTCCCTCTTCTAATTGATACGAGGGATCAACAACAACTTTCCAATTGACTTTTACACTTTCACTTACTATTTGCGGTTTCACTTTAGATCTTGAAATACGAAACGCCTCTGAAATAACTGTATCCAATCGCATCGAAGACACTGTAACAAATGATTCTTCTAACATCTTAACTTGCTCGATCACTTGATCATCAGGTATCGGTTCTAATTCGATTTTAGCCTTTCCTACTGATTGAAAGTTGACGAGTATATAATCAGCTACTTCTTGTGACATAATAATTTGGAACCTTCCTTCCTTGGAAAGAATGTCACCAAACTTATCACGCTTCATTCCTATGCTCATCAAGGAACCAAGAATTTGCGGATGTTCGATCGTAACAAATTTGCTAGGATAATGTAATTCAAATGCACAAACTTGAAAGTCATCTTTTTTAGGGGTTAAATAATCAGGATAAAGAAGTGCTCTCTTTCTTTCAGCACTCTCATGGCCACCCCAAAAACTTACATTAACTTCATCAGAGTTTCCAATTAATGATAGTAGCATTTTTTGTTGCCTTGGATCTAAAAAATCTGTTATCTTCGATCGATATTCTAGTTCAACTAAAGATTTCCAATCGACAACTTGATCAACAAAAGCATGCTCATCTTTACGATAATGCTCGTAAATAGACATTAAAAACACTTCCTACTTTAAATAATAAGAGAGAATAAGTATCTTACTCCATCCATCGCAAAACGAAGCGAAAATATTGCAACAAGTGGTGAAAGATCAATCATTCCTAATGGTGGAATAATTTGTCTGAAAGGAGCAAAAAATGGTTCAACTATTTTACTTATCGTTTGACCAAAGGCTGACTCTCTAGAATTTGGGATCCACGACATAAAAATATATATAATACAAACAAACCAATAAAGGCGCATGCCTGTTAAAATAATCTCTGCAACAACTGCCACTTTTATCACCTTCCCTTACTTCTATGATTCTTGAAACATTTCTGAAATCGATCCTGTTACATCTACATTATCAGGTGTACAGAGAAAAATGCAATTACCAAGCTTTTGAATATCCCCACCAATAGCGTATACTGTTCCGCTTAGAAAATCCACAATTCTTTTTGCTTGATCTCTTGAAATTCGCTGTAAATTAATTACGACAGCCTTACGATTTTTCAATTGGTCTGCTATTTCTTGTACTTCGTCATAACTGTGTGGTTCAAGAAGAATCACCTTAGCCTGGCTCTGGACACTACTTAAACTAACTATATTTCCTTTGTCTTTTCTTTGTTTACTTTCTGGAGTATGGAAGTCTGTTTCTTTAAACTCTTCGTCCACTTCTTCCTCATTCTCATTATATTCATCATCAAGTTCAAAAAAACGTTGAAATTTTCTTTTTAAGGTCATGATTTCACCTCACCTTTTAGTTTTCTTTTCCTACAAGTGATGATCCGACCCGAATAAATGTGGCCCCTTCTTCAATTGCTATTTCATAATCATTAGACATTCCCATGGACAATTCTTGACAAGGAGCGTGTAGCCACTTCTTTTCTTTTACTTCTTCTTTCAACTGACGTAGTTTTTTAAAAGCTGGACGGAGACTTTCCGTATCTTCTACATAAGGTGCCATCGTCATCAATCCAACGACTTCAATCGAATCGAATTTTTTTAATTCCTCAATAAAGGAGGTAACTTCATTAGGAGCAATTCCTGATTTGGATTCTTCTCCAGTCACATTCACTTGAACAAAACATTTCATTTTACGACCTTCACGCATGCGATGATCAATTTCTTTCGCTAAAGAAAGACGATCGAGTGAATGAATATAATCAAATGCATGGATCATCTTTTTTACTTTCTTTGATTGCAAGTTTCCGATAAAATGCCACCCTACGTTATCACCTATCGCATTCCATTTATCTAAACCTTCTTCAATACGGTTTTCACCAAGATGTTTAATACCAGCGATTACTGCTTCATTCGCCGTTTCAATCGACACATATTTCGTCACAGCAATAATTTTTATATCTTCTGGATTCCTATTTGATCGTTGACAAGCTTCACTAATAGATGCTTGTACATTTTTAACATTCTGTTTAACTGACAATCGACAAACTCCTTTCGTGACGGATATAAAAAGCACATGCGCTTTGATAAGGGACTTTGAAGCTGAAGTTAGTCGAGTGAAATCCTCCAAGCGGAAAGTCACATGGGGCTAAACAACACCCCATAAATGATTTACTCTTTTTGTCACTGTGTTCTAGTTCTTCTAATGTGATAAATAACCTATCATTCGAATTATTTTATGATTATCATATAATAAACTCTCTTAAAGTATAAAGAAATTTGTTCAATCAAGCAATGGTTTCCATTAAGGATCTCGAAATTGTTTGGAAAAAGATAGTTTTTGTCATTTTGTTGTTGTTCATGGACTTTATATTTTGGGGCATTATTCTTTACCTAAATGTTCTGAAGCCCCTCTTCTTTCTAAACGCACAAGAATAACATCCGACCCTATTTTTACAATGTTTTTCCAAGGAACAATCGTCTCTTCATCCCTCTGAAACAAACTTTTCATTCTTCCTCCACCAATAATAATTGCTTCTACGCGACCTTTTTCCAAATTGATATCAATATCAGTAAGATGACCTAGCAATGTGCCGTCAGCTAAATTTACGATATCTTTCGACTGAAGCTCTGACATATTTAACATTTTCTAATCCCCTTTCTTATCCCTGTCCTTCATTAATCTTATGCTTCATACGGATTAGATATAATCTAAAGTTAGACGATGATTGCCTTATTACAATTTCTATTTATGCATGAGTTATGGACACTCCGGGAGGAAGATACACGTTGAGTGTCTTGAAAAGAGAGACATAAGTATACCTAATCTGGTCAACACATTAGAAAAACTTGGCTTGTCGCCAAGTTCTTCATGGCGAAAGGCTTATTTTATCTAATATTTTAATCCTTTAACGAAAGTAGACATTCTTAAAGTACTAAAAAAATAACCTGGTATTTCCCAGGTTATTCGCCAGCGTGCTTATTCATTTGATTAATTGCTGCTTTCTCTAAACGAGAAACTTGTGCTTGAGATATTCCAATTTCATCGGCAACTTCCATTTGTGTTTTTCCTTGGAAGAAACGCATATCTAAAATTGTTTTTTCCCTTTCATTTAAACGAATCATCGCTTCTTTCAAAGCAATTTCTTCAATCCAATTAGAATCTTTCAGTTTGTCATCACTTATTTGATCCATCACATAGATCGGGTCCCCACCATCGTTATAAATCGGTTCAAATAATGAGACTGGATCTTGTATCGCATCCAAAGCAAAAACTACTTCTTCTTTGGGAACTCCTAGCACTTTCGCAATTTCTTGAACAGTTGGCTCTCCTTCCCTTTTCTTTTCACTCATGAGGTTGTCTCGAACTTGAAGTGCCTTATAAGCAATATCACGCAACGATCTCGAAACTCGAATAGGGTTGTTGTCTCGTAAATACCGCCTAATTTCCCCAATAATCATAGGCACCGCATAGGTAGAAAATTTTACATTCTGTCCAAGATCAAAATTATCAATTGATTTCATCAACCCAATACACCCAACTTGAAAAAGGTCGTCAACATATTCTCCCCTATTATTAAAACGTTGGATAACACTCAACACTAAACGTAGATTTCCGTTAACGAGTTCTTCTCTCGCATCAGGATCATCTTCTTCTTGCATTTTTTTAAAGAGAATACGCATTTCTTTGTTTTTTAACACAGGTAGTTTGGACGTATCTACACCGCAAATTTCCACTTTATTTCGTGACAATGGATTCCCTCCCATCAGGAGATAGTTACAGAATCAGTATCTCCTCAGGAGGGAAATTTATGCAGACTAGCTTATTCGAAAAATAAAGATTACTGCTTAAACCTAAGCGGGAGAATCGTTCACGCTATATCATTTTATTAAATTCTTTTTGCAGACGTTTGATGATCCTCTTTTCTAACCTTGATATATAAGATTGTGAAATCCCAAGCATGTCTGCTACATCCTTTTGTGTTTTTTCTTCCTCTCCAGCGAGTCCGAATCGAAGTTCCATAATCTGTTTTTCACGGTCATTTAAAGAAAGTAGAGCTTTAACCAGTAATTTTCTATCTACTTTTTCTTCCATTCCTTTTGTAATAATATCTTCCTCTGTACCTAAAACATCAGATAATAAAAGTTCATTTCCATCCCAATCAATATTAAGCGGTTCATCAAAAGACACTTCTGATCTTAATTTATTATTTCTTCTTAAATACATTAAAATTTCATTTTCAATGCATCTTGACGCGTATGTGGCAAGTTTTATCTTTTTTTCAGGGTTAAACGTATTTACAGCTTTGATTAGGCCGATTGTTCCAATACTTATTAAATCTTCAATATTAATTCCTGTGTTCTCAAATTTACGTGCAATATAAACAACAAGACGCAAGTTTCGTTCAATTAATATAGCTCGAACAGATTCATCACCGTCGGGAAGTTTTCCTAGTAAATAAGCTTCCTCATCTTTTGATAATGGGGGCGGTAGTGCTTCACTTCCACCTATGTAATAAACTTCATTGGACTTCAATCCAAATTTCGCAAGTAATCGATACCACAATAATTTGATACGGATCATATTCTTTTTCATTAAATCTCCTCCTTGAGTGGTTTGATAGTCTTGGAATCATTTTGAATGATCAGGCCTGTTTTCTTTTTTGCATCATAGTGGGATGAAGCAAACAATCATACTCACCGTTCTCTCCAAGAGATTTATTACTTAATCCAACTAACGTCTTGGAGCAGTCAAAGGCATTCTCACCTTCATAAACAGTGACTTTATCGGGTCTAACAGTCCATATAAATTGTTGGTTACTTCCAATCGTTCGATAGGGGACAAGAGAGATTTTCCCTGCGAATTTTTCTGGTATTTGCTGAAAGTCATTCGGTTTCGCCATAGAAAGTAGAAATAATTCCTTAGGAAATTCGTTTGATACTTTTGTCATATCTATAATCATGACTGGTTTTTTGGAGAATGGGTCCGTCAACTGATTTCCACTATCAACAAAACCTTTAAGATCATAAACCTGATCATCTATTTGAATACTAACGTCCATTGTTTCTTCATAGCGGATTGTCACTGCCTCAACGGAATCAAATCTCTTTTTTGCATAGAAGAACATGAAAGGGAATCCTACAATCACAAACAACCAACTTATTGGACTACCAAATTGGTTTCCCCTTGTTGCGAAAGTACCTTGAATAAATGAATGATCAACTTGTAGGAAAAAGTGAAGTCCTATAAGCCCCCCTCCAACTGCAAAATTAACAAAATAAAACATAAGTAAGGCTTGGACAAATGAGCGAAATTGTTGAAAACGAAATGTAATTAAGAGAATAAAAACAGAATAGATTCCCTTCATTATCGGGTGAGTCATAAATGCTACTTGCGGATAAAATAAAAATACAATATACATTGAAGCAAACAATGCCCCTAAAAAAAATCTTAGTTTGGTCGTTCTTTTCTTTAAAACAAAAGAGGTAAGCATAAGCAATAACAAATCTACACAAAAATTTAGTAACCAAATAATGTCCAGATAAATCGTCATTACTGCCACCGTCCACCCTCGAATTTAAGGATAAGTATATCTCACTAAAACAACTAAGTCTGTCACTATTTGACACACTAAACATACTTATTTTAGTTTTTTTTAGATGATTTTGTCATGAACTCCTTTGAATACTGTTAGATGGGGATTCGGACGTTCATCACTTATTTGAAGATACGTAATTTGGAGCTACAAGCATCTTCTGCAGTTTATTTTCTTTTGTTGCAGTTGTGCCCCTTCTGCTCTTGTGACCTTCTTTTCCAAAATGAACTCACATAAGTCACAAGATGCTTTCGCTTGTAATCCTTCTTTCCACATCCCTCGCAATTAAGAGGGCAGAACGAAAATAAAAAGTAGCTTTATCCGACCTGTGTCAAAATCTAAAGCACTTCCTTAATTGTCTAATTCCTACTTTCATTCCCCTAAAATGCGCGTCACGCCTTCATAGCACACAGGTAATTTCCTATTCGCAATAAATTTTGCCATCACGACAAAAAAGGTACCAGAGCTAACCTAAGTAGGTTTGCCCTGATACCTTATATTTGCGATAAACAATTTATCGATTTCTTCGATTTCTTAGAAATGTAGGGATATCCAACGTATCCATTTCTTCTTCAGAAGAAGGTTGGCTTGCTGGTGGTTTCTGAGACTCCTGAGATGCCGCAGTTTCATTTCTTGAATGAGAAGTAGCAGGTTGACTTGGTCGCTGTTTCCCAGACGAAGCTCGCGGACTCACTGGCTTCTCATTTTGTTGCTCATCAAAGCCGGTAGCGATCACCGTGACAACAATTTCATCTTTTAAATTTTCATTGATGACAGAACCGAAAATCATATTCACTTCGCTATCTGATGCTGATGAGACAATTTCAGCAGCCTCATGAACTTCAAATAAACTCAAATTTGTTCCACCAGTAATGTTCATAAGAACACCCTGTGCACCGTCTACACTTGTTTCAAGTAGAGGTGACGAAATCGCTTTTTTCGCTGCTTCAGCAGCTCTACTTTCACCTGTAGCTACACCAATACCCATGAGAGCAGAACCTTTTTCACTCATTATCGTTTTCACATCAGCAAAGTCTAGGTTTATTAATCCAGGAACAGCGATTAAATCAGATATACCTTGAACCCCTTGTCGTAAAACATTATCCGCTTCTCTAAACGCTTCAAGCATTGGCGTGTTTTTATCAACTATTTCCAACAGTCTATCATTTGGAATGACAATGAGAGTGTCCACTTTTTCTTTTAGTGCATCAATACCATTCGTCGCTTGCAACATACGCTTACGCCCTTCAAAAGTGAACGGACGAGTAACAACACCTACAGTTAACGCGCCAGCTTCCTTTGCAATTTCAGCGATAACAGGAGCAGCACCTGTACCAGTACCTCCACCCATTCCAGCTGTAATGAAGACCATATCAGCACCAGATAAAAGTTCTTCTAATTGATCACGACTTTCCTCAGCAGCTTTTTTACCTATATCAGGATTCGCACCCGCACCTAATCCACGAGTTAATTTTCCACCTAATTGAAGCTTGTGATCTGCTTTTGAAAGATGAAGCGCTTGAGCGTCTGTATTAACTGCTATAAAATCAACACCCTGTAACCCGTTTTCGATCATACGGTTGACTGCGTTGCTACCGCCACCCCCTACACCGATTACTTTTATTGTTGCTAATTGTTCCATATCCATTTCAAATTCCAACATTTTCGATCCCCCAATCCAAGTTCGTTCCAATTCACAAGTTGTTTTTTGTTATTCAAAAAACGTTTTAAACATATTCGTAACTTTCTTTTTTACTCCGAGACTGTTTTTGACTTCTTTCTGCTGTCTGGATTTTTCTCTATGCCGCGGTTCTGAATTCCCTTCACGACTAGGTTCTAAACCGATTTTAATATCTTTCCCTTGAATTCGAACATTTCGATGTGCAAACGTAATAAGTCCAACACCATTTGTATATTGCGGTTCCCGCACACCAATATAATCAGGAAAAGCTACTCGAACATTTTTCTTAAGAACATCTCTTGCTAATTCAAGGACACCAGGCATTTTAGCTGTTCCTCCTGTAAGAACAAAACCTCCAGATAAATCTTGATATCCTAATTTGTAAATTTCTTTTAAGACAATTTCAAACATTTCTTCTAAACGTGGTTCAATAATGTTCGCAAGCTGCCATTGTGAGAATTCTTGCGTTTGATCACTGCCAATCTCCGAAACTTGGAAAGTTTCTTCATCGGAGGCATCGTTAATAAATGCATGTCCAAAAGATGTCTTAACTTCTTCAGCTTCTTCTGTTGATGTACGAAATCCGACCGAAATATCATTTGAAATATGATCTCCACCTACAGAAATTTGACTCGTACCTTGCAACATTCCACCTTCAAATATAGATACAGTGGTAGATCCTCCCCCCATATCTACAAGGGCAACACCTAGGCTTCTCTCATCTTTTGACAAAGCAACTGTACCAGCTGCTAATGGTTGTAATACGATATCTGATACATGAAGTCCTGCTTTTTCAACACAACGAAGTGAATTATGTAACATTGTTTTCGACCCTGTAATAATCGTACCTTCCATTTCTAGTCGAACACCAATCATTCCACGTGGATCGTTGATTTCATCTAATCCATCGACAATAAATTGTTTAGGAATAACATCGATTATTTCTCTTTCTGGTGGAACGGATATGACTTGAGCCGCATCTATCACTCTCGTAATATCTTCGTCTCCAATTTCTCTATCATCACTTGATACTGCAACCACTCCATGACACGGTTGCAACTTAATGTGATTTCCAGTCACACCTACAATAACATGCTCTATACTCATTCCGATCATTCTTTCCGCTTTTTCCACTGCTTTGCGGATAGATTGAACCGTTTCATCAATATCAACAATCGATCCTTTTTTTATTCCTTCAGAACTTGATTCTCCTACTCCGAGAATATTTAATGACCCATTTGTCATTTCGCCTATTATGACTCGAACAGATGATGTACCGATATCTAGAGTTACATATGTATCATGATTATTCATTGGCTGGCACCTCCTTTAAAACATACAGTAAATTTCTAAAAATAAAATGCTCTTGTTCATTATGGAATGTATTCAACAAATTTTGTTCATTCCCTCTTTTTAATTATTTAATAATCAAGAAATCATTACAGTAATTACAATTGAAAATACTATAATTCTTGTTTTTTTGACCATTTCCTTAATAGGAAACGTCGAATAATACCGATATTGTGAAAAAGTCTAACTCCAAATGCGAATATTGCCGCTAAATACAAGTCTACACCAAGATGAACACCGAGAAAAGCTAAACTAATTGCCAAAAATAAATTTGTGAAAAAACCTGATATAAATACCTTATCATCAAATGATCTTTGCAAGTGAGCTCGAACGCCTCCAAACAATGAATCCAGTCCCGCTAAAACCATAATAGATAAATAAATAGAATACTCTTCAGGGATACGAAAATCAGTAAAAAAACCTAATAAAAGTCCAAGCAAAAGTCCTATAAGGGGTAACCACATTCTAAGACCCCTCCAGTACAGGTTCCATGAATCGAACACGATAGTTCTTATCTATTGCTGGTATCGTCACATTGTCCATAGGTGTAGAAGAAAACCCTAAATATTCATAGCTAAAAAGCTCGCTTGACTGGGAAGACATCATCGCATGATGTATCGATTCTGGATCATCTGCAATGACCTTAATCTCAAGTGGGAAATAACTTAGCCAATTTCCGTTCACCAGAGTTCGACCGTTGGCTTCTCGAATCGCTGTAGTTGCAACAATCCGTTGATTTCCAATCGCAATGTGCTCGGCTCCCTGAATATTCAATTCATTAACTAGCAAACGAAGAAGATAAGCTGGTACTGAATTAATCCCACCACCTGTGTAGTGTTGATCAAATACAACATTCACTTCAATGATAATTCCAGGTCCACTCACTTCTGTTAAGCCAGCTTGTTCTTGCAACTTCTCCATGACTTCTCCCATGACTTCCTCAACTTCCTCTGTTTCGTCCAACTGATTCAAAATTTCTATTTGTCGATCTAGCTCTTCGTGGAGTTGCTGTCTCGTTTCTTTTTCCGAAATTAATGCTTGGCGAAGTTCTCCCATGTTTCTTGTATCTCGAGAATTAGGATCACTTAAAGATTGAAACTGAACCGCGATGATGAATGCAATGATAGTAGTGAGACATGCAAATATTATCATGCTACCCTTCATGATTCTTCTCCACTTTCATTAAATCGTGGATCTAAAATAATTTCATTCTTCTTTTGAATGCGTACCTGAACGTTTTCATTGACCAATTGATCCTTTACACCACCTATGAGATTCAAAGATTCATCTAGTGTTTCTTGATTCCCAATAGCCGAAATTTCAAATGGGGCAAAAGAGATATTTCCATCAATGTCAATTACTGGTCCAATACATTGTATATACGTCTGCTGATTGATACGCTCTCCGTTAATAGCTACTGCTTCTGCACCCGCCACTAATAATTCATCAACAACCTGCTGAATATGTTGTTCATGGACAATATAATTATTCGGGTCCTCATCACCATGCTCATATTCGGCATCAGCCAGAGTGACATGTATCCCTTCCCCTTTCACGGCAACTTCTCCGGTAACCATTCTCAGACGATCAATGTCTTCAACCATATTAAAATAAGTCCGCTCTTGGTTTGAAACCTCTTCTTCAATCATTTTAATTTGGGCTTGTACATCTCGTAAATCCTCTGCAAGTTCTCGATTCACTTGTTGCTCCAAGAGAAATTCATTTCTCAATTCTTCTTCCTCTTCCCACTGCGAATCAGTCAGTAGGCTTTTCGTGTCAGTCTCTTTTACGTTTTGATAACTGAGTGATGCTAAAAATCCCGTCACTAACAATGCAAAAGAAAATATAACGTAACTACCCTTCACTTTCAATTTCATCTTCCTCCTCATCCATATCAAACCGTTCAAAATAAGGGTTCATACGCATGTGGACGATGCCAGCTACTTCTGGATCTAACTGTTCTACTACGGAAGGATAAGATGATATTCTATCAGCAAAATTATTTACTGTTGAACTAACAACAAATCCGTCGTTCATTAGTATCGTCAATCGTTGTTGATCGTTTTCAACAGGGTCTAGAAAAATATCCGAAATTCTGTGTCGAATCCCCGTTTGTGTGCCGACAAGTTGATGAACCATCGTTCTTCTAATGTCATCATTCTCAAAGTCATGAAGGACTGGCGCATCATGAGGGTTGAACGTCTCATGGTTATCAGTCTGATAAATATCCCCTGTTTCTAGTACGGGATAATATGTCCCACTATCATGGATATAGGCAACACGTGCATACTCGTTAACTGCTATATTCACAGTGTTCAACCACTCTCTCGAAATTTCAATAAAGTCAATGGCTTCATGTTCAGAGATTCTTTCGACCATTTCATTTTCGTTTATATTCCACATACTCACCTCTTCAAGTAGCTCAGACCGCTCTATAACCCAATCATCGGATGCAAATCCATTTCCTTCGACATTCACTTGCTGTACTTTACTAAATGAACTTTGAAAATATATGATCATTAGCATTAAAGTAAAAAAGATGGAAACATAAAAGATCAAGCGTCGATTTGTTCTCTGTTTTCTTCGTTCTTTAAGCTTAGGAATCCTATCTTCTATTTCAACAACTTTTTTTTCTTTCATGAGTCTTTCCTCCATTGTATAACAAGGGATCAAACGAACATACAACTATTTCAACTAAAAGTTGAAAAGGAATAATTTACCTTCATTTTCACATCAAACGTCCCCTATTTGTCCTACGTTTCACTTTTCGCCAACGTATTCTACTTCTGTTTTCATTTCGACGCCATATCGATTCAGTGCAAGGTCTTGAATTTTCTTAATTAGTGTGAGGACATCATTAGCTGTTGCTCCTCCAGCATTAATAATAAAATTTGCATGTTTCTCAGATACCTGAGCTCCGCCAACAGCTTCCCCTTTCAAACCAAGGTTTTCAATAATTTCCCCAGCGTACAAAGGTAATGGATTGCGAAAAACACTACCACAACAAGGATCATTCCATGGTTGCGTATTTTTACGATACGCTTTATTTTTTTGTAACCTTTTACGAATTTCAACCGTATTTCCTTTTTCCAAACAAAATTGTGCTGCTATACAAATACCACCATTTTGATGAAGATTGGAAGTTCTGTAATTAAATCCTAAATCATCACGGTTGATCCAATATAACTCGCCATCAGGCATCAGAATAAGAGCTTTTGTTAAGATCGTAGATATATCTGCATTATGAGCCCCTGCATTCATAAATACTGCCCCACCAACTGAACCAGGAATACCACCGGCAAACTCCAACCCAGAATACCCTTTCTTGCTGACAATTGTAGCTAATTTTATCAATGAATAGCCTGATCCAACAGTGAATAATTCATCTTGTTGATCAAGTTGTGCAAGCCCATCTCCCAGTTTGATAACTACACCATCTAGACCTTCATCAGCTACAAGGACATTCGACCCTCTTCCTAGAGCAAACCAAGGAATTGATCGCTTTTTTATTTCCGCTAGTCCTTCTTGCAATTCTTTGACAGAACTCGGTTCAAAAAAAAGTTTAGCTGGACCGCCAATTTTCCAAGTTGTATGATTTTTTAATGGTTCATTCTGAATAACATTATCAATTCCATTTTTTTTGAATTGTGCTATTAGCTCATTGATTTCCGTTTCAGTCATGTTGTATCACCTCTTTAATGAGCTTTTCAATTGTTGCAGATGCATCGGGTTTTCCTAAGTGAAGGGCACCTTCTTTCATCGCCAACCATGTTTTTTCACTATTTAAAATACTGTCCATTTCATTCATTAACTTTTCAGGAGTAGACTCTTTTTCAAGAATGACTTTCGCAGCGAATGCTTTCTCAAGCGATCGTGCATTTTTTTCTTGATGGTTGTTTGTTACATAAGGACTCGGAATAAGAATAGACGGCAGTCCTAAGGCTGTTATCTCCGCTAATGTCGTTGCACCGGCGCGAGCAACGATTAAATCGACTTCGTTTAACACAGCTGGCATATCGTGAATGTAAGGAACGAATACGATATTGCGAATCTCTACTTCTTCTTGATCTAACTGCTCTCTTACCTTCGAATAATGTGCCTCACCCGTGACATATAAGCATTGATATTCTTTTTCGCTCCAATGATGAAGTGTGTTCATAATCGCGTCATTAATAGGTTTTGCTCCGCGACTTCCACCAACAACAAGTACTGTCTTTTTACTAGGGTCTAACCCTAATTCTTTTAGGCGAGACACGCTATTTTTATACTCTTTTTTCACCACTTCACTAGCGCGCGGATTCCCCGTCATAACCACCTTTTCTTTCGGAAAAAATTCAGCTGAATCAGGAAATGAAACCGCTACTTTTGTGACATATTTTGCTAAAAACTTATTTGTCAGACCTGGAACGCTATTTTGTTCGTGAATAAGAGTAGGTATTTTACTTTTTGCCGCGGCATAGACAACGGGCCCACATACATATCCTCCAGTTCCAATCACAACATCCGGTTGAAACTCCTTTATATATTTTTTTGATTTTCTCACTGCATTTAAAAAACGAAAAATTGTTCTTACATTATCTATTGATACCTTTCGTTTAAAACCTGAAATTTTGACCGTCTCAAATGCAATACCTTCTTTAGGTACTATTTTTGATTCAAGGCCATTTTCAGTTCCAATATATAAGCACTCAATTGATTTATCTTGACTTTTTAAGTGGCGAATTAATGCGAGGGCTGGATAAATATGTCCTCCCGTTCCTCCACCAGATACAAGTATTCTCATACTCTTCCTCCTTGATGGTCCAATTAAACACGGGTAAATAAATAAAACTAGAGTAAAAATGTGATAACCTTAGTTTAACCGAATTTAAAAGGAATTTTAAGTGAATTCTTTAGTTTTTTAAATTTCCATTATATCTCGTTCATTTTAGTGAATTTCACACTGGACTTTTTCTTGAAAATAGCACCTACTTTTAAGTAGGTGCCTAAAGAAATGAGCTGATGCTTTTATTTCTATCGAATATGGCGACTAATATTCAACAATATTCCAATGGTAGTTAGCATAAGTGTTAATGATGAACCTCCGTAACTTAGCAGTGGTAGAGTTATTCCTGTGACTGGCATTAAACCAATCACAACGCCAATATTAATCATTACTTGGATCGCAATCATACTAATGATACCTGTAGCAAACAATGTTCCATATAAATCTGGTGCGTGAATCGCTATTCTCAATCCTCGCCATAACAAGATAGCAAAACATGCAAGTACAAAGGCCCCACCGAGAAAGCCTAATTCTTCAGCTAGAATCGCAAAAATAAAGTCTGTTTGAGGTTCTGGTAAATAGAAATATTTTTGACGACTATTCCCCAATCCTAATCCTAAAATCCCACCAGGTCCAATAGCAAACAATGACTGGATAATTTGAAACCCACTTCCTAGTGGATCTTCCCAAGGATTCAAAAATGAAGTAATTCTCTCGAGCCGATAAGGAGCAGAAATAATCAAGCCTGCTAACCCAGCAAGTCCTAATGATGCCAAAAAATAAAAATGGGACAATTGTGCTCCAGAAACAAAAATTAACAAGACACAAGTAAATACCATCACAGCGCCGGTCCCTAAATCTGGTTGGAGCATTATTAAACCAAAGGCGACTAAGATTAATGAAAAGATTGGAATCAATCCACGCCTCCATGTCGTGATGTATTTTTGCTTTTCAGATACGTATTTAGCCAAAAAAAGAATCATGGCTAACTTCATAAATTCCGATGGTTGTATAGAAAAAGCTCCAACACCAAGCCAACTCTGCGCTCCACCTCTAACTAATCCAATACCAGGAATCAGCACAATGATGAGCAGAACAAAACAGATTAGCAAAACGATATTGGCAAATCGTTTCAATCGCCAATAATCTACTTGCATCATCAAAAACATAGCAATGAATCCAACGAATACAAAGAAAAGCTGTCTTTTCAAAAAGAAATAAGCGTCTTCGAAACGATATTCTGCTATTACGGCACTTGCACTATAAACCATGACACATCCTATAATCACAAGAATTAAAGTGACTAGAGCGAGCAAGAAGTCAGGAGTTGTTCGTACTTTAGGCAATAGAATCCACCTCGATTCTTCATCACCCTAGAGAGGGTTTCTATTACCTATTCCTATGTTAAAGTAGGACAAACATGCCTACTATTTTCACTGACTTAATTTATAGAAAGTTTCCGTAAACATATCGCCTCGTTCTTCGAAAGTCTTAAACTGATCCCAAGACGCACATGCAGGTGATAACAGTATTACATCTTTTGCTTCGGACTTCTTATATGCCATATGCGTCGCTTCTTCCAGTGACTCAACAGAAAAAATCTGAGGCACGCCCGCCTGTTCCGCAGCTTCAGACAATTTCAACTTCGTTTCACCATATGTAATCATTGTTGAAACTTGCTCAGATAACAAGGGGATTAATTCATCAAAAGAAAGTCCGCGGTCCAAACCACCAGCAATGAGTACAACCTGATCTTCAAATGCTTTTAAAGCTGTAATCGTCGCTGGTACGTTCGTAGCTTTGGAATTATTAAAAAATCTCCGTCCGTTTAATTCGCCAATAAATTGAAGGCGATGGGCAACACCAGCAAAGTTCCGTAAAACGTTACACACTTGATCTTTTTTTGCACCAGCTAATAACGCAGCCGCTGCTGCTGCCAATCCATTTGCAATATTATGCTCTCCTGGTAAGGACATTTCACTTACATGAATCAACTTTTCATCAAAAACAGTTAACCAGTCATCGACAATACAAGCACCATTCGCCACAACTTGTTTTGTTGAAAATGGAATCAATCGAGCTCGTCCTTTTTCTACTACCTCTGACACCTTCTGATCATCCATGTTGTAAATAAGAAAATCTTCCTCCGTCTGATTCTTAAAAACATTCATTTTCGCTTCAATATAAGCTTTCATTGAACCATGATAATCTAGATGGGCCTCGACAAAATTTAATAAAACAGCAATTTTAGGAGAAAATGTATCAATTCCCATTAACTGAAAACTGGATAATTCCACTACCATTTCGTGTTTGTTCGTAGCGTTCTGAGCAACACCACATGCTACTTCACCGATGTTTCCCGCTAGTAAAGGCTCTTTCTCGCCGCCTTTTAACATGTCGCCAATATACGTCGTTGTCGTTGTTTTTCCATTTGAACCAGTAATACCGATCATATCCGCTTCAGAAATCAAAAAGGCCAACTCAACTTCTGTAATAATCGGAATATCACGTTTAGACGCTTCTAATATCAGTGGATGATCATATCTTATTCCTGGATTTTTTACTAGATAATCCAAAGAATCATTTACGAGATCATTAGGATGGGACCCACAGACAACCGTCATGCCTTGCTTTTCCAATTCCCGAGCTTGGCTGTTTTCTTCATAAGGCTTTTGATCATTTACTGTCACTTGAGCGCCAAGTAAGTGCAACAATTTTGCTGCCTCTGTCCCGCTTTTTGCCAAGCCTAAAACTAATATATTTTTTTTATAGAACTTATCAATCATCTTCATGACATCCACACCTCTAAATAGACACCTGTTATTGCAAATATAATTCCAACAAGCCAAAATGTCACAACAACTCGCCATTCACTCCATCCTGATAATTCATAATGGTGGTGAAGTGGGCTCATCTTGAAAATTCTTTTCCCACGCGTTTTAAACGAAGCCACTTGAATAATTACTGATAAAGTTTCAATCACAAAGACGCCACCGATGACAACTAATAATAATTCCATTTTTGTTAGGATCGCAATCATTGCCAATCCTCCACCTAAAGCTAACGAACCTGTGTCACCCATAAATACTTTTGCCGGATGGGCATTAAATACAAGAAAACCTAATACTGCACCTACGACAGCTATCGAAAACAATGAGACGGTCAACAAATCAACGGAATAAGCAATAATTGCAAAAGCACCAAAAGCGACAGCCGCAGTTCCTGCTAGAAGACCATCTAGTCCATCCGTTAAGTTCACAGCGTTACTAGCCCCTACAAGCATCACAATGATTAATGGCAGGTAAAACCACCCGAATTCAATTGAAAGCGTCGTACCGGGAACATGAACCTCTGTGGACACGCCTGTTTGCACAAGAATAAAATAGACTAGCGCAGAAATCGCCACTTGGCCTAAAAATTTCTGTTTCGATGTTAAACCTAAGTTTCTTTTTTTCACTACTTTGATATAATCGTCTAAAAAACCTAACAACCCAAACCCAACCATGACTAATAGTAGTAAAGCTACTTCGACCCCAATTGTTTGAAATTGAGCAGCCATAACTGTCGCGGAAAGGACGATCGAGATAATAATCACGATTCCTCCCATAGTTGGTGTCCCTGTTTTTTTCTGGTGAGATTTCGGCCCTTCCTCGCGAATACTTTGACCGAATTTCAACCTTCTTAAAAACGGAATGAAGATCGGTAATAAAAACACCGATAATAAAAATGATAATAATAGAGTAAATAATAATCCTTGTTCCAACATGAAAGGAACTCCTTTCTACCGCCTGTTCAATTCGTGAATCATTTGTTCTAACAACTTTCGATTCGCACCCCTGTATAATATCAAACTTGATGATTGAAGTAACTCTTTAAATATCTCCATTGCTTGCGCATGATTTTTGAAGTGCTTGCTATTAAGTTTATCATCAGCAGATCTATTTAATGCCTCGGTCACCCAAAAAGCCTTCTCCCCTATTGTTATCACATCTGTAATCGGAGCATTAATGTGAATAGCGAAGGTTTCATGTAACGTCTTATCTAACGGGTTTGCCTGAAAGCCTTCATCGACGATTAATACGCGTCGTTTGAAATCATGCAAATGTTTCAACATTCCTAAAGAATATTCCACATCACTTTCTTCTACATAATCATGATCAAATAAAACGACCGATTCATTCGCCATTCCAATTTGATCTAATGAAAGTTCTTCTAGGCTAGTCTTTTTTAATGCCGAATATATTTTTTCTGCATCTATCCCTAAATGTATCGCCATTCCAATCACTGCTGCAACTGATTTGAGATGGTTACTAAACAAAACTGGAAGTTCAAAATCCATGAATAAAACTCCAGGGATCTGAAATGTGACGATTTCATCGCTTTTTTCAATCTTATGCACTTGAAAAAGATTTTCTTCATTTATTCCGTATTTCATTACGTCCGCTTTCCAATCCCCATCATAAATCGAGAGGTCGCCATTAATAAATATAGTTCCGCTCCGTTTCATCCCTTGTTCAATTGCACTTGAAATAGCACCATACTTAGAAAAGTCATCCGACTCGGAGATGATTGCAAAACTAGGTTGTAATAGTTTACTTGAACTTATTAAAGAATCCTTTGAATTAGAGGATAAATCACATATTAAAGCATCTGTCTCCGGTGGCATCGATAATATCGTTTCAATAATTTCTGTTCGATCTCCAGAATGCCGTTTGGATTCGTGAATATTATACGAAGAGGCTAAAACTTTTTCCAATAACGTTTTAGTAACAAACCTTGAATAATCCCCAGTAATAGCAATTGTTACCGGATCGATTTCAAATAGATATTGGTCAGCCATTTGTATAACGGCATCCAACGAATCATCAACATAAAAAACAGGAAAATCTTTAGGAACAGTCTTCGGGAGCGTTTCTTCTTTCTGCCAAAAAGTTGCAATCGCACCATTTTCAATCGCCGTCTCAATAAAGTGGTGACCGTCATAGTGTTGGCCTTTTATTGGTACAAATATCTCTCCAGGTTTTAATCTATTCGTATCCAAACAAACACCTTTAGCAGAAAATGTAATTGTGAATGCTCCGTCGATCTGATTACATACAGATTTTATGAGTTGACTATCGATATGTCCATTCATGTCAGTTCAACTCCTTTGCTGCTTCCATTGCTACCGTTCTATCATCAAATTCATACGTGTCGTTGCCAATGATTTGATACGTCTCATGTCCCTTTCCCGCAATTAAAATCACTTCATTTTCTTCCGCATGTTGTATTGCAGCGAAAATAGCGGACTTTCTGTTTTCAATGACTTGATAGTTTTCTTTTGTCATCCCAGTTTCCATTTCACGAATGATCGATAGCGGATCTTCAGAGCGCGGATTATCGGAAGTTAAATAGACAAAATCTGCTAATTCCTCAGCGATTGAAGCCATTTTCGGTCGTTTAGAACGATCACGATCTCCACCGCATCCAATAATGACAGATACTTTCCCTTTAGCAAACTCCCTAATTGTTTCCAACACATTTTTTAGACTGTCAGGCGTGTGTGCATAATCTACAATAACATGAAAAGGGGCATCAATATCAACTTTTTCAAACCTCCCCGAAACTCCTGGGATTTGCGCTAGACTTGCTTGGATGGAAGCTAGTGGAACACCCGAAGCATAAGCGGTAGCTATTGCTGCTAACGCATTATAAACAGAGAACCTTCCAGTAAGTTGTAAATCAATGTCATAGTTTACACCAGCAAAATCAAGTGTGAAATTAGCGCCATTTTCATGAATATTTACTTCCGTTGCACGAAAATCAGCTTGGCTGTCTATCCCATATGTGAGAATTGGAACAGCAGTCATTATTTCTAATTTATTGAAAAACGAATCATCCATATTTAGAATAGCAACGTTTTGCTCTGACTTATCATAACTACTACCTAACTGTGAGAATAGCAAGCCTTTTGCTTGCCCATACCTCTCCATCGTTACATGATAGTCTAAGTGATCTTGCGAAAGATTTGTAAATACGCCAATATTGAAGCCCGTTCCATGCACTCTCCCCAATTCAAGCGCATGAGAAGAAACCTCCATTGCCACTGCCTTTACACCTTCATTATACATAGCAGAAAATTCTTTCTGAAGAACGAGAGACTCTGGAGTTGTATTTTTTACTTTAACTTCTTTTCCTTTATATTTCATATACATCGTTCCAATAATCGCTGTCTCCACTTGATAATCTGATAATATTTTATGAATAAGATGGGTCGTTGTTGTTTTCCCATTTGTACCTGTCACACCAATCATATGCATTTTAGAACTTGGTAGTTGATAAAAATGAGCAGACAAAATCGCCATTGTTCGCTTCACATCTCTCACTTTAATCATCGGTACATTTACAGGTAACTCTTTTTCTACGACTAATGCCACGGCCCCCATTTGCACTGCTTGCTCTGCAAAATCGTGGCCATCAACTGTGTATCCTGGAACACAAAAGAATAAGCTCCCTTTTTTAATTTCACGCGAGTCCATTTCCAAACTTTCAATTAAAGGATCTTCTTCCCCAATATAATTATACGCAGGTAAGAGATCGACAAGTTTTTTTAACGGTATCATTTATAAATCCCTCTTTCATTCTCAATAGCCTGTTTTAAAAATCATAAATCTCATGATTTCTCATTTTCATTTTACTGTTACTCGCTTGGTTTGTCACCCATATAAACGCGAATCGTAGATCCTTCTTGAATACGGACCCCTGGTTCCGGTGATTGAAGGACGACAGCTTCCCCATCTCCATCTATTTCTAATTTCAGTTCATAATAGGATTCATGAATATCTCTAATCGTCCGTCCCACAAGATCTGGCACTTCAACAATTGGTATATCTGTCCATGTTGTTTCTTTTTTAATCTGGTCTATTCTCTTTGGAATCCCCATCGCACTCAAAGAATCTTCAATAATATTTCCAACAATTGGCGCGGCAACAACGCCACCAAATTGCACAGTATCTTTAGGGTTATCTATCGCTAGGTAGACTACTATTTGAGGGTCGTCAGCAGGAGCAAACCCAATAAATGAGACGATATGATTGTTTTCAAGATATCTTCCATCTTTTGCTTTTTGAGCTGTCCCTGTTTTTCCACCGACGCGATAACCATCAACAAATGCTCCACGACCTGTCCCCTTCGCTACAACGTGTTCCAGAGCTGATCGAACCTCTGCTGACGTCTCCTCAGAAATAACATTCCGCTTCAATACAGGACCATTGGCAAGGACTGTTTCATTTGTTAATGGATCCAACCATTCTTTTGCTAAAAAAGGTTGGTAAAGCTTTCCGCCGTTAATAGAGGCTGCAACGGCTGCAACTTGCTGAATTGGTGTCACTGAAACTCCCTGACCAAATGCCGTTGTAGCCAATTCCAATGGTCCTACAGCTTCTTTGTCAAACAGAATCCCCTTCGCTTCCCCTTGCAAATCAATCCCTGTTTCTTGTCCAAAACCAAAGTCATCAATATATTGGAACAGCTTTTCTTTGCCTAAACGTTCTCCTAATACGACAAATCCAGGGTTACATGAATTTTGCACAACTTCTAAAAATGTTTGCGATCCATGTCCGCCTTTTTTCCAACAACGCAGCCTTTGTCCAGAAACTTTAATGTAACCTGGATCATAAAACTCATCCTCTTGAAGGTCAACAAGTTGCTCTTCAAGAGCTGCCGCTAACGTAATAATCTTAAAAGTCGATCCTGGTTCATATTGACTCCAAATCGGTTTGTTTTGGTTATATATTTCAGGTGGTACTTCTTGAAAATTTTCAGGATCGTATCCCGGCCTAGAGGACATCGCAAGAATCTCCCCGTTATTTGGGTCCATCGCTATCGCAAGAGCACCATCTGGATTATAGATTGCTTCCGCTTCGTCTAATTCTCTCTCAATAATCGTCTGCACAGATGCATCCACAGTAAGTTTTAGATCTTTCCCATCATTTGGAGGGGTATAACGGTCAGCTAAATTAGGCATTCTTCTCCCTTTTGCATCAGAATAGAACGATACATGGCCTGGTTCCCCTTTAAGTAAATCATCATAAAAGAGCTCTAAACCCGTTAACCCTTGATTATCGATTCCAGCAAAACCTAACACATGAGATAAATAATTCCCAAATGGATAGTGCCTTCGATAATCTTCTGCAATATATATTCCTTCTATGCCCAACGAGCGAACCTCGTTAGCTAATTCATTAGAAATCTTTCTACCCTCTGGATTTATTCGAACAATAGATTCATTTTTTGTCAGTTTTTCATAAGCTTTTTCTGTAGAAATAGATAAAACTTCAGCCAATTTTTCTGCATCAGCTGAAGGATCTTTAATTTGCCTTGGTGCAACTAGTATCGATGGGGCAGTGACATTCATTGCCAATACTTCCCCGTTTCGGTCCAATATTTCACCACGCTCGGCTTCAAATGGAATATTCCTTCCCCAAGAATCTTCCGCCTTCTTAGAGATATCGTCCCCCACGACAACCTGTACATACCATAAACGGCCAATCATGATAATAAATAAACATACCCCTGCTAATAACGTGAATACCAATCTCTTTCTTACAGTTACATAAGACACTCTTTTCATTAGGAACCTCCCCAAGCAAGACAATTTGGCTTGGTTCAACTATATGAAAAAAATGGACAGGTTAGAACCCACCCATTTATTAGATCTAATCAATAATATCAATTACTCTTCACCATCTATCTCCGAATTATCAGCAGAGTCAACTGGATCATCGCCATCAACGTTCGTCTCTTCATCCATAGTCAGTTCAATGATGATTCGATCCAGATTATTCATATCAGTTCCAGCACTAGGTTTTTGTTCACTTACAAAACCTACACCATTTACATCGATAGGAATTCCTGTCACTTCACCTAACAAATAAATATCCCTTGAAGACCAATTAGTAATATTTGGCACAAGTGGTTGCTCATCATCTGTCAATAAGATAAACTTCTCCCCACTCATTAGTTGGTCTCCTTCAGGGTGCGATTGTCGAACAACCTTTTCTCCATCACCGATAACAATCACAGATAAATCGTAGTTTGTTAGATCTTCGACAACCTGTTCTGTTTTCTTCCCCTGATAATCTTCCAATTCAATACTTTCTTGGACAGAAGAAACTTCATCCTCATCAGAAGGTGCTATGTTCAAATACTGAAGACTTTGTTCCATTACTTGCCGAAAAATCATGGAAACTGGCTCAGAGCCAACCTGGTGTGGTTCTAATTCCGGTCTATCTACCGCGACATAAACTATCACTTCAGGTTCCTTTGTAGGTGCCATCCCAATAAAAGAGTAAATATTTTCACCTCTTAAATAGCTACCTGATCCATCAGGAATTTGTGCTGTTCCTGTTTTTCCAGCTACATCAAAACCTTCAATTGCAAATGAACGACCAGTTCCCACTTCCGAAGTTATCACAGTCTCCATCAGTTCACGTACTTGCACTGCTGTAACTTCCGATATTGGTTCACCTTTTATTGTCCGTTCACCTTGGTATTCGACGTTTCCAGTATCAAAATCAACAATTCGATCAATAATAAAAGGTTCGACCATTTCTCCATTATTCGCTATCGCGGTCGCTGCCTGTACTTGTTGAATCGGAGTAATAGCAGAACCTTGCCCAAATGACGTTGTCGCTGCGTCAATTCTGTAGTTATCAGCGATAAGTCCGGTTGCTTCATTAGGGAGATCAATGCCGGTAGGATCACGAAAACCAAAAGCATTAATATAATTAAATACTTTTTCAGATCCAAGATCCTCAATCGCAATTTTTGAAAAAGCAACGTTTGATGATCTTTGAAACCCTTCATCAAAAGTTATCTCTCCCCATCCTCTACGATTGTTATGGTCACCTACCGTTTTATCAAGAACTTCGTATGTCCCAGATTGATACGTATTCTCGCCTTGATAAACACCTTCTTCAATTGCTGCTGCAAGCGTAAATATTTTCATTGTTGAACCCGGTTCAAATCTAGAAGAAATACTATAATTAGTATAATTTTCAATAGATTCATATTGATTTGGGTTAAAACTCGGTCGATTACTCATCCCAAGAATTTCACCCGTTTTTGCATTAGCAACAATCGCCATCATTCGTTCAGGGTTATATTCTTCGTCAACTTGGCTCATCGTTTGTTCGATCGCCATTTGAATACGAGAATCAATAGTCAAGAATACATCATTCCCATTTTCTGGTTCTTCAATGAATTCCTCTGCATTGACTAATCGACGGCTTCGACCATCCTTTTTATACGTAATTTCTCCGTTTGTTTGCTGCAAATACTCATCTAAACTACTTTCAAGACCCATCCTTGCTGTAGACATATCCCGCTCTGTGTATCCAATAATATGAGAAGCAAAAGTTTGTTTCGGATAATAGCGCTTTGGATCCTCTCGGAACAAGATCCCATCAAGCTCAAGATCAGCTACTTGTTGCCTTTTTTCAAAACTCATATTTTTCGCTTGTGGACCTAATTCCACTTGAACAGCATCTCTCGACAATTGATTTTCGAGTATGTCTGCATCAACTTCTAATACATCGCTTAATTTTTCTGCTGTTTCCTGAACATCTGATACATACTCTTCAAAACGATCATCTAAAATAGCGATGATTGTGTACGATGGAATTTCTTCCGCTAACACATCTCCGTTGCGGTCATAAATCGTCCCTCGTCGTCCATCTATCGTTCTCGATTCTGACCACCGTTTCTCCAATAATTCTTCTAAATCTGTTCCTTGAACCTCTTTCGCCGCTTGTATGTAAACGAATCTCGAAAAAAGTACGACAATAACAATTGTTAAAATAAACAAAAAGAAAAGTGCTCTTCTTGTTATAAGTTTATTTTTTACTTCCGCCATGAACTGTAACTCCCTTCAGACCCATTCAAAAAGGAGGGCTTATTCATTTCCGTGAATCACTTTGACACTCTTATCATTTAATTCCATTCCTAGATCATTTTGGGCAATATCCAAAATTCTGTCCGGGTCGGATAATTCTTTCACTTGTAATGTTAACCCACCATTGATTTCTTGTTGTTCGGAAATGTTTGTCTCCGTCTGTTGGATTTCATGATTTAAAGTATACATTGTTGCGTAGTTAGAGAGAATCAAATAGAACACAAATACCATAGCAATGATCGCCATGGAATAAATCATTTTTTCACCTTTTGTAACCCCACCTTTAAAAACTCGCTCTTTCACAGATTTCGTTTCACGTTCAGGCTGAGGTACAGTATTTTGTTGGATCCTCTTCTCCACAAGCGGGCTCATTTTCATTCCTCCTTATCATTTTTTTCTGCGATTCTTAGCTTTGCCGAGTGCGCACGGTTATTGAAAGCCAGTTCCTCTTCATTAGCAAGGATTGGTTTGCGTGAAACCAACATTAATTCTGGCATAAATTCCTTTGGTACAACGGGTAAACCCTTAGGTAACTCTGGATAACTGCTTTTCTTTTTAAAAACTTGCTTACAAATCCGATCTTCCAACGAGTGAAACGTAATAACTGCAATTCGCCCTCCAGGTTTCGTAAAATCAATCGCATCTGCGATCGCATTCTCGAAAACATTCAGTTCATCGTTTACCGCAATACGAATTGCTTGAAATGTACGCTTTGCCGGATGTCCACCCTTCCTCCTAGCTGGAGCTGGAATAGCGTCTTTTATAATATCTACGAGTTGGAATGTCGTTTCAATTACTGTTGTTTCTCGATATTTTTCAATTTTTCGTGCGATATGCTTCGCAAATTTCTCTTCCCCATATTTCGATATAATTCCCATCAATTCATGGAAACTCCAATGGTTCAACACTTCAAAAGCAGTGAGTTCTTGGGTTTGATCCATCCTCATATCTAGAGGAGCATCATACCGATAACTAAATCCTCTTTCTGGTTCATCAAACTGAGGAGAAGAAACGCCTAAGTCAAAAACAAAGCCATCAACAGCTTTAATTTCTCTAGCTTCTAACTCTTCCTTTAAATGAAGAAAATTGTTATGTACAAATTGAATGTTACTCGGATAAGGTTCAAGCCTTTTCTTTGCAAACGATAATGCTTTTTCATCTTGGTCAAAAGCAATTAACGTTCCATTTGCTGATAGTTCTTGTAAGATGCGTTCACTGTGGCCGCCACCCCCAAGGGTACAGTCAACGTATGTTCCATCAGGCTTTATATTAAGTCCCTGAACAGTTTCTTCTTTTAAAACCGTCTCATGTTCAAACAAATCATTATCCTCCTCCCTATTAAAGCGTTTCTACTTATATTAAATATTTTGAGTGAAACTACATTGTTAACTGTTTCATTATATTTTGGTCAAATCTACAATTACTAGTCGTATGTTCCATTTAAAGATCAAAATCAACAATTCCTTCAGCAATTTCTGCAAATGACTCTTCCGACTCAGCAAAATACTCTTCCCAAATCGCTTTACTCCATATTTCAACACGATTGGAAACACCAATAATGACACATTCTTTCTCTAAATTTGCATATGAGCGAAGAGTGGAAGCAATATTTACTCTACCCTGTTTATCCAATTCACATTCTGCTGCTCCTGAAAAGAAAAATCTTGTAAAAGCTCGAGCATCTTTTTTAGTGAAGGGTAGAGTTTTTAATTTGTCTTCAAGTTGTTTCCATTCGTTTTCAGGATATACAAATAAACATTTATCCATTCCACGTGTTACTACGAAGCTGGAACCTAATTCTTCACGGAATTTGACTGGGACGATCATTCGTCCTTTGTCATCAATATTGTGATGGTGTTCTCCCATGAACATAGATTCCAACTCCTCTCCACTTTATAACACTAACTTACCACATCTCCCCACTTTTAACCACTTAGAATTAAAAAAACAAAAAAATTCTTTTCCACAATCATTTAATTACCAGAATTCTTGTATTTACTTTACGAATTAATTAATTCTAATTTCGTTTTATTTTATACACATGTGCATAAGAAAAATTTGGCTTGTCGCCAAGTCCTTCATGGCGAAAGCCTTAGTTTATCTAATAATTTAATCCTTTAGCGAGGTTAAACATTCTTAAAATACAAAAAAACCACTGCAAAATGCAGTGGTTATAAAAAAATATAAACATGGCTACCAGCTACGCTTTTTATAGGTGCCTCAGTTAATGCCTTTAAAGTTCTTTCGACTAAGTCATCACCGTACTGATTAAGAAATGGATAAATATTTAAATACCTTTCTTGCCAATGACCGTGTGGTTTTATTTCTATTTCAATTTTATCTAACCTGCGAAGATGTGTTTCATTCTTCAAGAGAAGAAAATTTTGAACAGACTTTTGATACAATTTAAATCGATCATCAAATTGGGATTTGTACTTATCATTTATAGGTATGATCCCTTTACCGAGTGGAGTTAATTTTTCTGTGAATTTTTCCACTACATTTTTCAAATCACTCTCTGCCTCTTGTAAGATCTTTTTTTCATCAAGTTCTTTCCCTTCTTCTATCAATCTTTCTTGAACCTCTTTTACACCAGATAAAGTAATAGCTTCCGGTTTTAAATGATATCTAAATAAATTTTGTTCTGTTTTCCTAGATACATATGTGAGATGAAGTCGTGGACGAATTACCGGCATAAATTTGCCAAACGTGTGGAACGCTTTTTTCAAGGCAGCCCAATATTTCAATTCTCCTGGCCCCGCAATAAATGTGTGAACTGGTAAAAGAAAGTCTTGCATAATTGGTCGTGTCACAACATTATTACTTAATCTTAAGGTACCATTCTCTAGTTGATTCAATAATTCAGCTTCTGTCCAATTACGTTCACCTTGTTTTTCTCTAAAACCAATTTCCGTTTTCTCTAGTAAAAATCGCTGATTCCCTTCATGGAAAAAAAGATGCGCATTATTTTTATCCAAGGCAATCGGCTCACCTAAACCGCCGTCTTTAATCAGATTACCTTGATCAATAAACGATGTTCGCAATGTGTCATTCTTTTCAACCATTTGTTTAAAATAGTTCCGTTCAATCTGTCGAATATTTGGATCCGCCGCATCCATCAAAACAAGATCCGTGTTGCAAAATAATCGGTGTAAAATTTTTCCACACCATTCCGTGTAAGTCATCTCTTCAGATAAGTCATTTATTAAATCATCGTAGAGCTTTCGCGTATGAGAGGTCTCGTGTAAAAATCTAAAAGCTTCTTCTATTTCTCTTTTTGCTTCCGCATTAATAAACCGCTCAGACATGGAGCTTTTTATGTCATTTTTTTCTGGAATTCGTATCTTTTTCGAATTTTCGCCATCATAAAAATATGTATGATTCACTTCATCGATATCGTGATCTTCGCCCGCAATCCAAAAGATAGGGATAACTGGAACTGACAGTTGCTCTTCTAAATTTTTAGCTTCTAGAAGAATCGATATAATTTTATTGACAGTATATAGAGGTCCGGTAAGCAATCCAGCCTGTTGGCCACCAACAACTACGACACTTTCAAGATCTTTGAGTCTTTCGATTTGTTTCATCGCTCGCTCAGAAGGATGATATGTTTGATTGTACTTTCTCAGTGCTATTACTAATTTTTCACGCTCGTAAGTTTGCGACATCAGCTCATTATAACGAGATTTGCTGTCAATTCCGGATAAATTATAATCGAAAAAAGAATGAATATGTGAATCTTGATGAATATATTTATCAATAAATGAACCGGTCTCAACCGTATTTTCAACCTTCACCTGCATAGCATGTCAACCTTCCTTTTATATCAACTCTAGAAACAAACGATAGCCATTCCCTCCTACGTACTTGTAGAAGTTCCATCATAATAAATAACAGAGTTTTTAGTACAGTTTATTAGAACAACTTGGCTTGTCGCCAAGTTGTTCATGGCGAAAGCCTTAGTTTATCTTATACTTTAATTCTTTAGCAAAGTTAAACATTCTTAAAGTAAAAACAAATAATTTCTGTTTTATTATAACAGAATCTTTTTTATCCACCAATAAAGTTGACTTTCATTTTTATTATTAATAAATCCGGTAGAACAATCCGTATAGAACTAAAACGATATAAAGCAAGAAAAACACAACAAACTGTAATCTCCAGACTCCTCGGAACACTTTCTTTATATCAATATCTTCATATTTCTTCCAATGAAAAACTGTAAAAAAAGTAGCTGTTAATAAAACAAAAAAAATGGAGTGCCACCCTACCTGTAAACCCCAAATTTCTGAGAAAAGAAAATATACCGACACGATAAAAAATATCGTCGTACTATCAACGGCTATCTTAAAAGAGTATTGTTTCTTTTTTGTTGTTTTGACTAAAAGAATGTAAATTGTATATAGAGCTATTAACGGCACAGTTACGAACGTTGCGATAACGATAGCTGCGAATTCACTCATTCTCATCTTTCCTTTCTAATTTTTTTAATTCTTTATGTATTTCTTGAATTTTTTTACAGGAGCGTCCAATGTTACTCGCTAGTTCAAGCATATAACCTGTAATTGCATCAACTTCTGTTTTTCTGTTTGCCATACGATCGACAAGCATGGAAGAGTGGTTATCAGCAGTTAGTCGAATGACATCTACCACTTCCTCCCACGTTTCCTTTGGAAAACCTAAAGTATTTCGCGCTTCATCAAAAATGTCATAAGCTTCTACTTTCAATTTTCGATCCGTTAACAACATACCATTTTTCACTTCGTGTATTGCAGTTAGCGGGTTCACCACCACATTAACTAATAATTTTTTTCTCATCACCATGTCTATATTTTCTGACCAATGAATTGGAAAATTTCCATCTCTTGACATCAAAGTTGATAAAACAAATCGTTGCTCACCATCTCCACCAATAAGAATCTTTCCTACTCCTGTATGCTTCACTTCATTCAAGGAAATTCGAATTGCTCCGTGTGTGGTCACTCCAGAGAACAAACAGTTATCAAAAATCGCTCTTGCTCTGTCAATGTGCCCCATCCCATTTTGAAGAAATAAAAGTGGAACTTCACGATTAATCGTTTGTTTAGCCCAACTAAGAAAAACAGAAAGCTGTGTCTGTTTTACCGTAACAATAATCAAATCTTCCTTGTTACATTCAAATGAATCATAGCAAGTAGCAACAACGTTGTTAGAAATTATCCCATCTTCGTTTTCGCACAAAATTCCATTAGTTGAAATGAATTCCGCTTGCTCGCTCGTTCTAGTAATTAGTTGAACATTATGATCACTTTTGAGTAAATAATTGGCGGTCAATAATCCAATTGCTCCACCACCTACAATTACTATATTCATTTGTTCCCCCTCTTTCTCAGTACCCAAAATCCTTAGTGAATGGAGCTATTTTATTGCTCCGAATAAGTAGGTAATTGTCTTCTCAAAAGCCGAGGTCGCTGATTCAGAAGACCGTTTACTGTCTATCATTTTACATATCTTAATTGTATTCTAACAAAAATAGTAAGAAGACGTTTTCATTTTTGGTTTTTTTCTATTATACTATGAATAGAGCATTAGTTTCTTTGCTATATCTCTATTATGTTAAATTTATATAAATTCACTTTTCGGCTCAGGAGGCGATGATAAAATGAATAACCATGAAGTAGTAAGACTAAAAGTTAACTTCAAAACACTAGAGGAATTTGAGAACTTTAGAGAATACGGTCAACAAGAGCTATCTATGAAAGAAGATTTGGAAGAAAACATTGTTGAAAACGACAGTGAATCACCATTTTACGGTGTTTATTTTGGAAAAAAACTCGCTGCTAGAATGAGTTTGTACAGAATTGACAAGAAATTCGACCGTTACTTCGATCCTCCACAAGATTATTATGAACTTTGGAAATTAGAGGTACTCCCTGGATATCAAGGAAAAGGGATTGGCAAAGAACTCGTCGACTTTGCAAAGACACTTGGACTTCCTGTTAAAACAAATGCTAGGCAACGATCGGACGATTTTTGGCTCAAACAACGCTTTGAACCATTAACCTATTTAGAAGAAAGAGACAAAAGTGAAAATCCTTATGTATGGTTCCCTAAAGGGGTCTCTGAACAAAAGGATTAGTTCGATAAACAAGCACTTCTTAAAACAAAATAGCAAAAGACTAAAACCCGTCACTTCTTCGATTACTTACTAGAAGTGGCGGGTTTTAAATTGACTTCATTTTTTTTAAGTGATTCACGTATAAGAAGATCACTACCTCAGTTTTTCTTTATTCGTTGCACGTTGTAGAGCTTTAATCATTACGTGATACTCTTCTCTTACGTCTTCATATGCTTCGCTCACTTGTGATAGTTCCTCTTTTAGGCGTTTGTTCTCATCTTGAATTTCAACCAAAGAATGAACTAAACTTTCATCAACGTCAATTACTTTTTCTTTTTTTCTTTGTAAAAACGAAATCATTTGGTCGAACCACATAATTTCTTCTTCCGTTGTATAATCAGATTCATCTTGTTGCCCAATGTTTTCACCACTAGAATTTATCACAACTTGATCATGATTTTGACTAACTAATTGTTTCTTTGCTTCTTTACGCGTTTTTTTTGCCATTTGAATCGCAGATTGATATTTTTTTCGAACAGATGAGTTCCACCTAAACCCACACGCCGCTGAAGTGCGCGATAACCTTTCGGCAACTTCATCAAAGGCAGCTAATTGCGTACCACCTTCACGAATATGCCTTAACACTGTTTCAGCCAACAATAAATCTTCGTCCTGATTCCATGCATCCTGCCTGATCAATGCAATGACTTCCCCCTCTCCGACTTTCCACGATCGTCTCTTTCAATTTCTCCTTGTATATGTATGCAACTAATAGAGGAGATAGACGTAGAAAAGAGTAGATCAACAAGATTTATGCGGGAAAAACAGAAGGGTATAACAGCGACTCGACATGCATTATTGCAGATTAGAAAAACTTGTCTTGTCGCCAAGTCCTTCATGGCAAACGCCTTAGTTTATCTTATACTTTAACCCTTTAGCGAAGTTAAACATTCTTAAAATACAAAAAAAGCAGGAAGGTAATCCCCCCTGCTTCATTATTAATTACTTGCTACTACGTCGCGTCCTTTATAAGATCCACACGCTTTACACACTCGGTGTGAAAGCTTCATTTCACTACATTCTGGACATTCAACCATACCTGGTACACGCAATTTAATGTGTGCACGACGTTGATTCTTTTTTGTTTTACTCGTTTTTCTCTTTGGTACTGCCATGAATCGCACCTCCTTGATATCATTCAAACATTCAGATTCTACATTATAGAATCCTATTTTTTGTCAAAAAACTTTTCCAGCTCTTTCAATCGAGGATCAACTTTTCGTTCCTGGTTCTCATCCATCTCGGATAATTCCCAACCATCACCAGACTTAGGTGCTGGTCCCTCTTTCAAATCACTGAACACTCGCATTGGCTTTTCAAGCAATATGCGTTCTTGTAAATAAGGCATTAGATCAACCGTGTTATCCACTAATTCATGAACGTCTTCATGTTTATTGAAGGTGGCCCATTCATCTAGTTGAAAAATCTCAGTGCAATGAATAGAAAAAGGAAACTCCACATCATTTAACGTTCTAGCACAAGGCAACGTCATGGAACCACTTATTTCAACTTGAAAAGTAACAGCATCTTTATCGAAATGAGCGTCACCTTTCACATGTACTGGAGTAATTTCACGAATTTCACGGTCTACTTCTTTCACTTTACTCATATCGACCGATTCGTCAATCTGCAAGCCCTTTTTTTTGAAGGAAAGCAACTGTTGTACCGACCATTTCATATCTTTTCACCTCAAGACAACAAATGTTATTATATCTTTCAAAAAAACGTTTGTCAAGATAATCTCTTTACATTTCAAACAAAGAACATACCTTTTCCACATAAGGCTTTCTCTATACTAAATCAAGTTGATTTAAAACGTCCTTTCTTAGTTTACACTAACACAAATTAATAAGGGAAGCGAAAGATGAAAATTAGTGAGAATTATGGTATTTTTGCTAATATGGTTCTAAATAGAAAGTAGGTGTTTAAGATGAAAGTCCTTGGGTTAATTGTCGAGTATAATCCTTTTCATCATGGCCACTTATATCATTTACAACAATCGGTAAAAAAATCCCAAGCTGATGTTGTGATTGCTGTAATGAGCGGATCTTTTTTACAAAGAGGAGAACCCGCGCTCGTAGATAAATGGTCGAGAACTCGAATGGCACTTCAAGGTGGGGTAGACTTAGTTGTCGAACTACCTTATATTTATTCTACACAAAAAGCAGAAATCTTTGCGGAAGGAGCTATCGCTTTGTTAGATTCCCTCTCCGTGACTGATATTTGTTTTGGAAGTGAAGAGGGACAAATAGAGCCATTTATAGAAACAGTTCATTGGTTGAATAAAAATCAAAAATTAATAAATATCAATCTAAAAAAAGAATTAGCCAAAGGTAAAAGTTATCCAAGAGCTTTTTCAGATGTTTACCGTTCGCTTCGAGCAACCAATGATGTCTTGGATTTGACTCAACCAAACAACATTTTAGGTTTTCACTATGTTCAATCAGTCATGGAGAGAAATTCATCCATTCACGTTCATACGATAAAAAGAACTGGTGCCCATTTCCACGATCAAGAAATGACAGGTAAAAAAATAGCCAGTGCAACTGCGATAAGAAAGCACTTGAATACGAAAGAAGGCCAAAAGTCAGACATTCAATCTTATGTCCCGGAATTCACTCATGCTGAACTGTCTCACTATTATTCAACTAAAGGCTCCTTCCACAGTTGGGAAGATTACTTCTTTTATTTACAACATAAAATTATTTCCGAAAGTAGCGAGGAAATGAAGCAGCTCTATGAATGTGAAGAGGGACTTGAATACCGCATTAAGAGAGAAATTATTCAGGCAAGCTCGTTTGAAGAGTTTATCCAAAAATTGAAAACGAAACGTTATACCCGAACTAGGTTGCAACGATTACTCGTTCACCTTTACTTAAATACGACCAAGTCCTTTATGAACAATGCCCTTAAAGAAATTACGCCTCCTTATATTCGAGTTCTAGGCATGTCCCAAAAAGGTCAGAAGCACCTTTCTACAATAAAAGATGATCGATCCGTGCCAATTATTACAAGGGCAAGCGAATCAGATCATCCTGTACTAGAAAAAGATATCGTTGCAAGTCGTCTACACAGTATCATCCATCATGCTTCAGGAAGCTCGTTTATGGATGAATACCGAGCCATCCCCATCCAATACGATAAAAACACCAAAGAGTTTCTTTAAAAGCGATTCTAAGCAAACTAAGAGTCCTTATTCGCTATATGCCAATAAGGACTCATTTATTCCTATGCGATAGTTTCAATTATTCATGGTTCTAGTGAATCTAAATAATTTATTGCATCTACAAACGTATCGATAGGGACTATTTCCATGTCTGTTCCGAGTGATTCAGCTGTAGAAAGTGCATCTTGATAATTGGAACCTTCTACTCCCTCTTCATTAGGTGCAAAAAAGATCTCTGCTCCTGCTTCTTCAGAAGCATATATTTTTTGATTCACACCACCTATGCGTCCTACGTTTCCATCTTGATCTATCGAACCTGTCCCTGCAATGTTGTACCCTTTCGTAATATCTTCTTCTGTGAGTTGATTATAAATTTCTAACGAGAACATCAACCCCGCCGAAGGCCCACCTATTTCTGCTGTATTAATTTGAACGTCTGGTTCGAATATCAATTCCCTATCTGCCACTGGATTAGCAATCCCAACTCCACCACGGTCACCTTCAGGATCTATTTCTTCAGGGAACGGCATGATCATAATCGTCGCTTGTTCTCTTTCTCCGTCTCTTTCATAAGTAATTTCCACCTTATCGTTGATGTCATACTCTCCTAGTATGGTTAAAAGAGGATCCACTTCTAAAACTTCTGTTCCGTCTATTTCAACAATTCTGTCACCTATCTCTAATTTCCCTTCTGCATCCATATCAGGAATAATTGATGTAACTAATACCCCATAATTTTCGAAATAAGCTTCTTTACCTGCATAGTCGTACGCTACGATTACAGCAAGCTCTTGAGAACTTGTCATCATCATCATTTGACGATGATTGTACTGTTCGTCCGTTTCCCCCTCAGGGCGTATTTGATCTTCGGCAATCAACTCTCTTTGATCACTAAGCATCGACCATAGATAATTAACCGTATTCGCTTTTCCCATCCTAATCGTCGTTAGCATCAATGACCCTTCGTAGTCATACCTATCTTCCACTTCAATCACGTCACTAAGTACTTTGGCATCTCCAGGTACAGTGAAATAGTATGGTAACTCTATAAAGTTAATCGCAATCAAAACAGAAAATAAAATGACCCATTTCCATATTGATTTCGTTGAAGCATTTGGTGTTTCCCTCATATTCCGACACCTTCCAATCTTCAAATAATAGTGCCACCATCACAATTGTGACTTTTAAATTAAATTATTGAATAAACAGGTCTAAAATTTACAGTTTTCGTATAGTTATTTATGGACAAGTATTGAAAATTTAGCCTCAAATCATAGCGACATGTTCCAGATGTAACTAAGAAAGTCTATTGTCAGATCAGTCCGACAAATGGGTCTAGCGATGCGCTAAATTATTTAAAAGGAGCCGTCATATGTCTCGTATTGACCTATTTAAAACGATCGTATATGCTCTTATAGCCACCTTGTTAGCTTTATGTTTCATGATCTTTCCTAAAGAAGCTTATGATGCTTCTGTTCGTGGCATGACAGTTTGGTGGGAAGTTGTTTTCCCATCTTTGTTGCCATTTTTTATTTTATCAGATTTCCTGATCCGCTTCGGCGTTGTTTCATTTATCGGCACATTATTTGAACCATTTATGAGACCTTTGTTTCGTGTTCCTGGTTCGGGTGGGTTCGTTTGGGCAATGGGCCTTGCCTCAGGATTTCCATCAGGTGCTAAGTTTACTAGCCGCCTCTGGGAGGAAGGACACTTAACTACAATCGAAGGAGAACGACTCGTCTCATTCAGTAATGCGTCAAATCCATTATTTATTTTTGGTGCCATTTCCGTCGGTTTCTTTCAAAATGCAGCGCTTGGAATCGTACTGGCTGCTTCCCATTATTGTGGGAACTTATTTGTTGGTCTTATCATGCGTTTCCATGGCTCAAAACAAGAAAAAACCTCCTCAAAAAAAATGAAAGCTCTGTCGATGAGTAAAGCGATTAAAAAAATGCATCAAGAAAGAATGAATCAACATGAACCGTTTGGAAAAATAATGGGGGACGCTGTTCATTCTTCTATTCAAACTCTGCTTATGATAGGCGGTTTTATGATTTTTTTCGCAGTACTAAGTCAAATTTTAGAAGTTATCAATTTCTCAATGCTCTTTCGTTTTATTATTTCTATTATACTCAATTGGATGGATATGCCCAAAGAATTCAGCTCTGGAATTTTTGCTGGATTATTTGAAATCACGATTGGTAGCCAACGAATTAGCGAAGTAAATCAAGCTTCTTTGCTACAGCAAGCGATTATCACAAGTTTCATATTAGCATTTAATGGTTTCAGTGTGCAGGCGCAAGTAGCAAGTATTCTTGCGAAAACAGAGATAAGGTTCTTACCATTTTTTATTGCAAGGTGTCTTCACGGCATCATTTCTGCAATACTCACATTTCTACTTTTCAAACCATTATATTTGGACCGGATTGACGATCAGACGTTACCTACCAGTAACCCACCTATAACAGATCCAACGATACAAACACTTTTTTTGTCTATGTATGACTGGTTCACCGTGTACGGAAGTTTCATAACTGTTATTGGTCTCACAACTTGGATGTATTTATCTATAAAAAGAAGCTAAGAGTATCTAGAATGCTTTCATAAAAAACAACTAGACTCACGGCAAGCTACTTTGCAAACTTACTTATTAGCGCTTTCTCCACAATATCAGGCACTAAATCATCTATTGGAGCGCCATATTTAGCGACTTCCTTTACGATGCTTGAACTTAAGTATGAATAGTTATGGTTCGTCATCATAAAAAACGTTTCGATACTATCATCTAGCTTTCGATTTATGGCAGCCATTTGGAGTTCGTACTCAAAATCTGATACAGCTCGTAAACCTTTAATAATTGTATTAGCTTTTTTTTCCTTAACATAATCAATTAATAGCCCATTAAAACTATCCACTTCAACATTCCCTAAAGTATTTGTTGCTTCAGCAATTAATGCTATCCGTTCTTCAACTGAAAATAACGGCTGTTTTTTTTGGTTATTAAGAACCGATACGATAACATGGTCAAAAATGTTCGCACCACGAGTTATGATATCAATATGCCCAAGTGTTACAGGATCAAAGCTTCCCGGTATTACAGCTATGCTCGTCATTATAATTCCTCCTCATCATTTTTTGAAAATATCGTTACTGTCGTATCTCCATAAGTTTCTTGTCGGATGATTTCAAAATTTAAATCTGCTTTTAAAATTACTTTAGACGAGTGCTCAGCAACAATATAGCCACCTTTATTTATGATGTTATTTTCAGAAATAAACATTAATTCAAGATTTATTTGTTGCTTTGCATAGGGAGGATCCAAAAACACAAAATCAAATGTTTGTCCCTTTTTCTTGATGACTTTTAACGCACGCTGAGCATCCGTTCTAAATACCTCCGCATTTGCCCCAAGGTTTGCTTTATGCAAGTTTGCATAAATCGTCTCCACAGCTTTTTTTTCGCGATCAACAAAGGTTGCCTTCGTCATACCACGACTAATTGCCTCGATACCCATCGCCCCGCTTCCAGCATATAAATCCAACATGCTCCCCCCATGGAAATAAGGACCAATCATGTTGAAAATGGATTCCTTTACTTTATCTGACGTTGGACGGGTTGTCTTACCTGGAACACTTTTTAAGGGAAACCCCTTTTTTTCACCACTAATTATTCTCATCATTTTTCACCTTTTTTACTTTTTCTATTTATCCATACATCCTATCATAATCCAATAAGCACTAGAATGAAATCGTAGAGTATTCTATTTATAATATGCTCTTTCTTAATAAAAGAAAAACTAGTTGTTTAAACTCCTTCAAAATATTTACCCAAAAGTATATTTACCTAAATTTTGTTCATAATAACAGTAGCAGCATGAATGAACATGTTGCGGACAACCGCGGAGAAGGCTTACGTTTCCCCATAAGTTCTTCCTCCGGTTTCTCCTCTCCCATTGCTTTAGCAGAGAGTCGAAAACGAATACTAAAGTCACTCTGCATTAGAGCAACCTGTAGTGAAAACTACAGGTTTTCTTTTATTTAGGTAAATTTTTTCATACAGATTTTTGTTGCCTTATAAAATACTTTGCAAATAACTAGCCTCCCACACTATATACCGGTGTTCTGGTTGCGATAAGAGCATATTTTTCGGTTTCAGAAATATTCATTGAAATTCGGACTGTTAGACGATGGGCATTGGAAAAATGTTCCGAATCAGTGCCGCATTCAGACTGAAAAACGATTGGCATTCTTCCTCAAGTATATAACGAAGAAAAAAACCTTCAGAATTAAGTCTGAAAGTTAAATCCCCATCTTATAATCTTCTTTTTTGACTTTTGGCGGAACAGAATTTTGATATTCCGTCTTAATCCACGGTCTCATAGACATCGAGACTTTCTTAATAAAATGGAAAGACTGTAATTTATTTATAGTTTCATCTACACGATCTTCGTCACAATATAAAATAACGTACTTCATTTTTTTCGAAACATAATGTATGTTTCCAAATCGTTTTAATTGTTTCACCTGCTTCAGAGATTGTACCCATATAGCTAAACTGACACGATTGCTTGTGACCATAGAACTGTCTCCTTTTCAATGAGCTTGTTCACATTTAAATTAACCACAACCACAACTTCCACCAGATCCACAACCTCCACCACAGCTAGATGATTGATCGAAGAATGCGTTCCCAGTAGGGACTTTAATTTGCGTAGAAACCGCGTGTGCAATAATCTGGCTCACTTCATTTAACATATTTTCAAGCTCTTTTTCACTTTCTTTGTACTCTGCTATTAATGGATAAGTATCCAACTTACGCTTGTACTCACGAACCTCAGAAGTTATTTGCTTAAAATCAGGATGATATTTACCAAACCTCTGAACCTCTTCATATTTTTCCTTTAAGCCGTCAAAATGCTTGAGCATTTTTTGTGCCTCAGCATTACGCTGCACTTGCTTTTTTATTGCTATATAATTATTAAAAACATCCGAAGATAAAATGATTTCACTAAAATCATGAGATTCTTGGAGTATATTGACATCTGTCATTGTTGTCACCATTTTTTTAACACCTCCATTTATATTATAACATGAATATTCGTTTCAGCGAAACTACCGTAACATCTTAGATCGACCCAGGACAAAAACAGGTGTGAGTTCAATTCTCATTCACCTGTCGCATCATTTCTACCATCATCATTGCAGTATTCATATTCCTATGAATTTGATCAACTCTCTGAGACAGCGTTCTACCGAAATAGAACTTTGACTCCCGAACCATTTCAGCTACCTTTTCTGGGTCTCTTCCCAACTTCCGATACCATAATGGGTGCATTCTCAAGTATTGGTGAAGCTCTCGATTCGCTCGAACCGACTCATAGACTTCCCTTCTCATCGCTGTCCCTCCTCCTTGCGATCAAGTTCTTCATTAATCTTCCCGGAAAGAGAAGGGCGAGGATTGTGTTTGTTCTTGGCTTGGTGGGGTTTCTGGTGTTTGTTCCTGTTTAAATTGACCAAATAACTCTTGAATGGACCCGACTACTGTACTAAATTGAGCAAGGTGATGCTGCACATCATTTAAATTCATTTTCTTCAACATATTAAGTAATTCTACTTCTGTTTTTGAACCAGTCTCAGAATCGTTCTTATCGTCCTCATCGTCGATTTCCATTTCTTCATCATCTTCAGTCAAATAGGAATCCCATATGTCATCATCTTCTCCAAATAACATCCATTCTTCGAACAAATCTTGAAGGGTCTTTTCTTTAGAATTGACGTCTCGCAATATATGAGGATTTTCCTTAACAAACTTCTTAAATTTTCTCACATCTGGATGTAAGGATTCGCCCACTTTTTCCACCTCTCTCATTCAATTCATATACTATATCATTATGAAAAAAATAAGCAGACGTGAGCCTAATTTACCGAGGATAAATAAAGTTTTGCGTGTAGTAATCCTCGTACACGCCAACTCCTAAATGTGTAAACTCATCACTTAAAAGGTTCACACGATGTCCTTCACTGTTAAGCCATCCCTCTACTGCCGCAATCCCATCTACATATTGGGCAGCAATATTTTCTGCTGCTCGCATGTATTTGACTTGCCCCACATTTAGACGATCGGATAACTCCCCTTTCCTCTCAGAAGTGTGAGAGAAATATTCAAATTCATACATTTCTTTGCTGTGTAAAAAAGCCACCTCAGCTACTTGATCAGCCCATTCGAGTTGATTTAAATCGTGTTTTTTTCTAATTTTATTACTCAAATCAAATATCTGTGCCGCTTGCCCCTCTTGCCAATTAACTTGCTCTTCTGCCGTTAACGATTCTTTTTCAGGAAGGTTCCCATTATAAGTAAGCGAATAAGGTCTATGGATAAGTAAAATATCTTCATCAACATAGCGAACAGATGATAATTCATCGGTAACTGTATCAAAATACAACTGAGCCCAAATGTTATCTTGAACATGTACAAGCGGTCTTTCTTTTAAATCGTCTTCTTTTAATTCAAATGTATACGATGAAATTGATTTTGATATTGTTTGTTCGTTATTAAAAGCGTAAATCAATGCTATTGAATCATATCCATCGCCTATTTGAATATCTTCTAAAGGTACACTAACACTATTTGTGAAAGCCCCTTCTATTCGATCATCTTTAACTGCAAACTGGATATAATTTTCGTTAGACTGATAAATATACCAGCTGTATCCATATGGTGTAATATCTATCCGGTCAGGTTCTCCATAACTAATAAAGAGTTCATCTAAATGTCGATAAATCCATTGGTGAAGTTTGCGATCTTCATCTTCTCCTATCTCTTCATGAATTTGTTGAGAATTTTCATTTTCTGTCTCAACAATCTCATCATTTTGTATGTCAACATCGAAACTAAATCCCTCTATTTGTTCCATTATATTTAAATCATCTAAGAGTTTTGAACCTATTACTGCCATACCGACAATCACCATCAAACCGATAATAAACACAATGAATGATTTCAATCTATCACCTCTTTATAAGACCTAACTTTACTTTATTCAGCGCAATTCCAATTTAATCCTACCATATCTTAAAGGCATAAACGACTTAGAAGCCTTCCGTTAAATTAATCCAATTCTAAATTATAAAACTTAGCTTGTCGCCTAGTCCTTCATGGCGAAAGCCTTAATTTATCTTATACTTTAACCCTTCAGCGAAGTTAAACATTCTTAAAGTAAAAAAAAGAAAGCACTCAAGAATTTTTCTTGAATTACTTTCTTTTTATTTGTTACTTTTAGAAAAACTTAGCTTGTCGCCTAGTCCTTCATGGCGAAAGCCTTAGTTTATCTTATACTTTAATCCTTCAGCAAAATTAAACATTCTTAAAGTATAACAAAAAATGAATTATCCTTATTAATGATGATACTGTGGTTGCTCAGATATTTCAGATAATGCAATGGCTGCCTCATGTTCTGTAGATGTGTGAATGGCTAAGTCACCCAATGCTACAATGCCAATTAACTCATCACCATTCACTACAGGTAATCGTCTAATTTGTTTCTCTGCCATCAATTTAGCTGCTTCATTTACATCCATGTCTTGTGGCGCTGTAAACAGATGATCACTCATCACTTCTTGTAAAGGCGAAGAATTTGGGCGTTTATCGGCAACTCCCCTCACAACAATATCCCGATCAGTAACCATTCCTAATAATTTCGTTCCTTCACAAATTGGAATCGCACCAACATGGTCATTCTTCATTTTTAACGCTGCCTCATATATATTATCCATCGGCGAACAAACATCAACACTTCCAGTCATAATATCTTTCAACGTTGTCATTTTTATTTCCTCCTCTTTTATAGTTTCAAGTTTTATCCTCTCCGCTTTAAGCAAAATTATTTTTCCATGTTTTAACGCTGTTTCATTGCAACGGAGCAGAATTCGTAATACTATAAAGAAGAGTGAATAAAGATCGATTTTCAAGGAGGAAGTAAAATGAAATTTGAAGAAACTGGACTCGAAGGTATCGTAATTGAATATCAAGCTTTAGAAGAAATCATGCAAGCAGCAGGATTTGCTGATCAATATGATTATGAACGGATAACATTTGATTACAAAATTATTGATCAAGTTTTCGATCATGTCTATTATTTCCGTGTACCTGCTCATGTAGTAGAAGGAGAAATACCTTCTCCACATAGTACAGTAAGAATGATGGTTCCATACTTGGGTAAACACTATTATCCACATGGAGTAGAGTATGACGAAGAATTCCCTAAACAAATTGTAGACAAATGCAAGAAAAAAATTGAATCCGTATTAGAAAAAATTAGAAACGAAGCAATTTAACATTTTTAAAAGAACATTTGATACATAACATCTTATCTCGAAGTAAAATCCTAACATTATTTGTTTCTCTCTAAATGATCGATTCTGCTTTGGTGTGTCTTGCCTTTAGTAACGACATCTCATTTAAACAGATGATCCAGTGTATTTTCATCTTAAGTAAATAGATTGTTTAAATAACGATACAATCTATACCTCTTTCGATAAAGATGTTGGGACCCTTTATACCTAACATCTTCTTCGAAAGTTATTTCTACTTACTTATAACGAAACGAGAAGGGGGCATTCCGTTGACACCTCAGACGAAAAAAAAGTATATCTACACAGCTATTGGGATTTTAATTACAGCCCTATTCCTGTATTTCGTTTTCCCTGTATCTTTACCACTAATTTTAGCATTAATTACGGCCCTAATTTTAGCACCCATCGTCAAGGTGTTGGTAGAAAAAACGAAACTTTCACGAAGTATCGCTGTATTTATTGTGTTTATCACCTTTTTACTAGTCATTGCTATCTTCGGGTATTTCACTTTCACTAGAGCATTTACACAGTTAAATCAATTTGTCGAAAACCTCCCGATGATTATAAATGAAATTAACATTGCATGGATGTCTCTATTGGATAACTTACGTTTTCAATTGGATCAATATTCTTCTGACATTGTCACTGAAATTGACAGTGCTGTTACTAACCAACTCCTAAATATTAGAGATCAATTAGCTGGAATAGATATCGTTGGGATGGCTACTAACCTTTTGATTAAGATCCCTTCATATATTGTCTCGTTTCTAGTTTATCTTATTGCTTTGTACTTATTTTTATTTGACTTACCTAGACTAAAAACAAAATTATTTTCTTACATGTCAGAAGAAACTGCAAAGAAATTCAGTTTTATGACAAAAAGATTATCTTACGTTATCTTTGGATTTTTCAAAGCTCAGTTCTTAGTAAGTATCATTATTTTCATCGTTACTTTTATCGGACTCTTATTTATAGCTCCAGAAGTTGCATTAATTATGTCCATTGTCATATGGCTGATTGATTTTATTCCGATCATCGGATCAATTGCCGTTCTAGCACCATGGGCTGGGTATTACTTAATCGCTGGCAGCACAGCAACTGGAATACAAATGTTTGTATTAGCCGCAGTACTGTTAACAATTCGTAGAACAGTCGAGCCAAAAGTAATGGGACACCACATTGGTTTATCACCATTAGCGACCCTCGTCTCTTTGTATATCGGTTTAATGTTGTTAGGTGCCGTAGGTTTTATCATTGGTCCGCTTGTAGTTATACTGTTTACAAGTGCTCGAGAAGCTGGAATCATAAAAATGAATATAAAAATATAGGTGGTTTTCATCACAAATCATTAAAGAGAGTCTAAGCAAGCTAGAAGCGTTTGCTTAGACTCTCTTTATTCATTCTAGGGTTTGAGTTAACCAAAAAGGGATTCCCTTTATATCAGCTAAATGAAAGAGCCATCCCCACTCTGATAGCCTCAGTATCGTACTCGCAATAAGTTATTCAGTAGCCCTACATTTTATACATCATTTTAAACAACACCCATAATAGCTCGGAATATATTTGTCGTCTCCCCCGGTGAATAAATGACATACAATAAAAAATAAACAACAATACCCGTAGTAGAAGCAATAAACCATATGATTGACGTGATTGGACCTAATTTTCGATGAAGTTTTAAATTATTCTTATAACCGGATGTTAGTTGAATAATCCCTAAAATAGCAGCAATTGTCGCCATCGTAATGTGAAATATCAAAAAGATCCTATAATATGTTTCTACGGATTCAGGTCCACCAAAAGCTGTACTTCCAATAAAAAATGTTTTCGACAAGTATGTTGCAAAAAATACACTAGCAAATACCGCCGCCCAAAACATAGCTTTTTTATGAGCTTCAATCTTTCTCTTACTAACAAAATACCACCCTACCGCTACGAATAATGCACTTAAAGCAATAAAAATAGTGCTTAACAATGGCAACAGTGTAGCCATATTTCCCCCTCACTCTCTATTCATTCATCGTTATATTATTTATATGATTTGTTTTAGCGATGATAAATGCCCCGAATTAGTCCCACAATCATTTAATAATATTTTACCATATTTATTATTAAAAGAACCAATTCCACCATTCACTTTTCTTAAACAACTCTATCTAAGAAACAGCTTTTATTTCAGAAAAAGCACCTCCATAAAATTATGGAAGTGCTTAACTCAAACTAATTCATTAGTATTTAACAACACCAATGAGAAGCATCAAGGAAGCAACAGTTAAAGCTGCTACAAACAATCCTGACCAAATCATTGCATTGACCCATCCCGTACCTTTTTCATTCATGTGCATGAAAAAATACAATTGAAAGATGACTTGAATACTAGCTAAAATCAATATAAATGGAATCGCAAAACCACTTGGAACTGCATCACTAGCAATAGCTAAAAATGCCATTGAAGTAATGAATATCATCAGAACAAACGAAACAAGTTGCGTACGCATCTCTTTTTTTAGCTTACGTTTCGTTCGAACAGACGGTTCACCTTGAAGAGGAGCACTAGGATCTACATGTGAACTCATATGATCAACCTCCTATTCCTAGTAGATAGACAATAGTGAAGATAAACACCCAAACAACATCAATAAAGTGCCAATACAATACTGCCGTGTAAAACTTAGGCGCATTTGTTAATGTCAAACCAGATTTACGATAACGAATTAACAAGATAGTGATCCAAGTAACACCGAAAGCTACGTGAGCTCCGTGTGTTCCTACTAACGTATAGAATGCAGAGCCAAAAGCACTCGTTGAAAAACCTAAGCCTTTGTCTACATAGTCATAGAATTCATAGATCTCAAACCCAAGAAACGCTACCCCTAAAGCAACCGTTACCCACATCCACGTCAGTAATCCTTTGTAATTCCCTCGTTTCATGTTGATAACAGCAAAAACACTCGTCAAACTACTAGTTAATAAAATCATTGTCATGATAAACACAAGGTTTAAGTGAAATAAATCGCTTGGACCCGGTCCATCAAGAACGCCATTTCGAAGTCCTAAATACGTTCCAAATAAACTTCCGAATAAAACCGTTTCTCCACCAAGGAAAAACCAAAAACCTAAATATTTATTTCGCCCTTCTAACGTCGCCTTCTCCGGATTCGGAGGAAGGGTTTGTTGTTCAACCGCTTGATTATCAGCCATGTTTAACCCTCCTCCTTATCACGTGTAATTTCTTCAACTGGGATATGATACCCGTGGTCTTCTTTAATGGACCGTGTGAACATCGCTCCGAATGTGATACCCAAACCAACTACGATAACTGGGATCACCATGTAAATAAACCCAAAACTTGCGACAAATAAACCAATTGACATTACTAATGGAAGAATCGTTCCATTTGGCATATGAATGTCTTCTAACGGTTCAGCTGCTTTCATTTTGCCATCACCTTCATATTTTTCATACCAATACGCATCTAAATCACGAACAAGTGGCGTTTGTGCAAAGTTATACTCAGGCACTGGTGAAGGTGTTGTCCATTCAAGTGTACGACCATCCCATGGATCTCCAGCATTTTCTGTATTTTTTGTTGAAACGAAAATATTTATCAAAAATAAGATAAATGCAATGCTCATAAGGAAAGCACCCATAGTACTAATCAAGTTCATACTTTCAAATCCTTGATCCGGAAGGTAAGAAGCAACACGTCGCTGCATTCCCATCAATCCTAAGAAATGTTGAACAAAGAACGTTAAGTGGAAACCAATTAGGAATAGCCAGAAAAACCACTTTCCTAATGCTTCATTTAAACGATATCCGAAAATCTTCGGCCACCAGTAGAATGCTCCACCGAACAACCCTAAGACTACCCCACCAATAATTACATAATGGAAGTGAGCAACAACAAAGTACGTATCGTGAAACTGATAGTTAGCTGCACTTGTTGCTAGCATTACACCCGTTACCCCACCCATTACAAATGATGGAATAAAACCTAAGGCAAACAAGTTTGCCGTTGTGAACTGAATACGCCCTCCCCAAAGGGTTAATAGCCAGTTAAATATCTTGATCCCTGTTGGAACGGCAATCGCCATTGTCGCAACAGCAAAGATTGCATTAGCAACAGGTCCCATTCCTACAGTAAACATGTGGTGAGCCCAAACCATGAACCCTAGGAAACCTATGATTAATGTAGCAAATACCATCGCAGAATATCCGAACAATCGCTTTTTAGCAAATGTAGGGAGGATTTCTGAGAAGATACCAAACGCAGGCAATATAAGAATATAAACTTCTGGGTGGCCAAATATCCAGAATAAATGTTGCCAAATTATTACATTCCCTCCGAAGTCAACTGCAAAAAATGTCCCTCCGAACAACCGTTCTAACATCAAGAGTAACAACCCAATTGTTAATGCTGGAAATGCAAATAAAATTAGCATGGAAGCCACAAACGAGCTCCAAGTAAATAATGGCATTCTCATCATGCTCATCCCAGGTGCACGCATATTGATAATTGTGACAAGGAAGTTAATCCCACCCATAAGAGTACCCAAACCACTTACCTGTAAACCAAGTAAATAGTAATCAAGACCCTCTCCAGGTGATTGACTTGATAATGGAACATAAGCGGTCCAACCAGCGTCAGGTGCTCCACCTGCAAACCAGCTGATATTTAATAACAAACCACCGAACAAAAACAACCAAAAACCTAAAGCGTTTAAAAATGGAAAAGCCACATCCCGCGCACCAATTTGCAGTGGAATGATAAAGTTCATAAAACCAAATAATAGTGGCATAGCAGCCAAGAAAATCATTGTCGTTCCATGCATAGTTAATAATTCATTAAATGTTTGTGCCTGAATAAACGAAAATTCAGGAAACATAAGCTGAATACGCATTAAAATAGCTTCCAAGCCACCTAAGGCAAAGAAAAATGCGCCCCCGGCTAAGTACAATATACCTACTTTTTTATGGTCAACCGTGGTCAGCCAGTCCCAAATTACATTTTTAGACTGAGCCTTTTCATAAGACACGTTTAGATACCCCCTTTACTACCTTTAATTATTCAAGTATTTTTAATTCATTTAGATATGCAATAAGTGCAGTCATTTCTTCATCACTTACTTGATCATGGTTAATAGTAGGCATGTTGTTTCCTGGCTTGAATTCTTGAGGGTCTCTCAACCAAGCTTCAAGATTTTCATCGTCAGGGTCCAAATACCCAGCAAGCGCTTCTCTTTCGGCATAGTTTGTCAAGTTCGGTCCTGTTGGTGAACCTTCATCACCGATCGCATGACAACTAATACAGCTTTCTTCAAATACACCACGACCATCAACAGCAACTTGCCCTTCGGGATCTGTTATCTCTTCTGGTGGTTCAGCCATATTTGTAGCCCATGTTTCGAATGTATCTGGGTCTACAGCAATCACTTTGAAGTCCATTTGCCAGTGGGAAGGTCCACATAATTCAGTACACTTACCCATATACACACCTTCTTCAGGCGCTTCAAACCACATATCGTTTGTTATACCAGGAACGTTATCTTGTTTACCAGCTAAAGCAGGTACCCAAAATGAGTGAATAACATCAGAAGCCTGCAATTCAATATTAATTCGTGTATCTGTCGGAATATACATCTCTTGACCTGCAACAATATCATGATCTGGATAAGCAAATTCCCACCAGAATTGATGCGCAGTTACTTCAACTGTTACATGATCGATTTCCTCTCCTTCAGCGCCATCTTCTACTTCAACACTCGTATCTGCCAGTGTGAACGTATCCATCACGTTCGGAACCGCAAGCATCAAGAGTAGAATAATTGGAATAGTCGTCCAGATGATTTCTAACGTTCTGTTCCCGTGAACTTGCTTCGGAATATGTGTATCCCCAGGTTTTTCACGGAAGCGAAAGATTACAAAAATATAAATTGAAAACACAATAAACATTACAAATATCATAATATACAAGCTAAGCTGGATTAAGGAATATTGCATTTCTGCAACAGGACCTTGTGGGTCAAGAGCAGATAAATTCTCTACACCACAACCAGACAATAGCATGATGAAAGATATTGGAAGTAGTCGCCATACAAACTTCATTTCGTCACAAACCCCTCTTTCTGTAGTGAAAATATTTTAAAACATGTGAACAACAACCATTAAGACAAACATTATCGTCAAATAGTTAAGGGAATAGATAAACATCTGATTCGCCCATTTTATGTCATCCTTTATTTTGAAGCCAGCAATTCCTAACACAAGCCAGCCTCCCCCCAATAAAACTGCAGCGACTGTATAAACAATGCCAAAATCAGCCACAAACAATGAAACTGGAATTAAGGCCGCAATATACCAAATAATTAGTCGTTTCGTCACAGCAAATCCTGCCACAACTGGCAACATTGGAATACCCGCGGCTTTGTATTCATCCGCTCGTTTCATCGCTAAAGCTAAAAAGTGCGGTGGTTGCCATAGAAACATAATAAGGAACAAGGTCCATGCGTATGGATGTAGACCTGGGTCAACTGCTGCCCAACCTATTAACGGTGGCACAGCCCCCGAAAAACTACCAACAATTGTGTTGAAAGTGGTTGTTCTTTTCGTCCACATCGAATATAGAACAACATAGATGATTAAACCCGCCACTCCTATCACCGCTGCAACCAAGGTGGTAATCGCGAGAAAGGCAATTCCTCCAACGGATAAAACAAGGCCATATGTTAATGTTTGTTTGCCCGTTAATTGACCTGTCACAGTAGGGCGCTCTTTCGTTCGTTCCATCAAATGATCGATATCTCGATCAATGTAATTATTCAGTGCACATCCGCCAGCCATGACCATAGCAGACCCTAACAATGCTAATAATACGTTTAATGGGTCAGCTCCCAAAGTGGTTCCCGTATAATAGGCAGCTAAGAATAGACCAGCAAATGTTGTTATCAAGTTAGACATCACAATCCCTGTTTTCGAGATGGCCAAATACTCACGCCATCCAGCTTGGTTAGATTGATCTGTATTATCGACATGATTGATTGATTCTGCTGTTGAAGAAATCGTGATTTTATTCAATTTATTCCCCCCCCCTCTTTACATTCTTCTCCCCATAATCAAACCATGTTTCCTTATTCAAGTCTAATAATTTGCTCTATAATCTCAATTTTAATATAGGATAATCTTGACCAAATTACTATTCTCTGAAAACTTCGATAATTAAATCATAACTTGAAATGGTATAGATATTACTCATCCATACACATTATATAGGAAGTTTCAGTGATTTTCATCACATTTTTTTTGGAAGTTGTTCTTACCTCTACAGTTATTACTTTTTTTATACAATAATACACATCGGCACTATGTTTATATTATATAATACTTAGTGAAATGATTGAAAGAACTATTTTAAAAGTTCAATATATTAAAGTAAATGCCCTTTCGTTGACTTTTTATCGCAGAGTTCATAAAATAAGTACGAGTTAGTTGTATTATAGAAAATGCGTCAAAGATAATTTTTTAAAATAATTTAAATACTTTTTCATTAGAAACACTTAGCTTGTCGCCAAGTCCTTCATGGCGAAAGCCTAAGTTTATCTTATATTTTAATCCTTTAGCGAAGTTAAACATTCTTAAAGTACAAAAAAAGTATCTAAACGATAGAAAGACGGTGGAATGATGCATCGGTTTTTGAAAATATTTGGCGTGATGACAACATTTGGCATGCTTGTTGTCATCATTCAAGGGGCTCTTGTTACACAAACAGGTTCAGGAGACGGTTGTGGGGCAGAGTGGCCTCTTTGTTACGGTCAATTGTTTCCAGCGGAACCTACGCTAAAAACAATGATAGAATATACACATCGGCTTGTTTCAGGCATCTTAGGATTAATGGTGATTACTCATGCGATTTGGAGTTGGAACTCCTTACGTCACATGAAAGAAACAAAATTATTTGCAATTTTAGCTGTCTTATTTATAATTTTGCAAAGCTTATTAGGAGCAGGGGCTGTTGTTTGGGGACAATCAAGTGCTGTTATGGCTTTGCATTTTGGTTTCTCTCTAATTTCATTTACAAGTGTTCTTTTGTTAACGATCCTTGCATTCGAAAGTGGGAAAGATTCCACGATGAAACAAACTAAAATTGCTGCTAATATTCGAAATCTTATGTATTTTATACTAGCTTATGTGTATATCGTTGTTTACACAGGTGCTTATGTAAAACATACGTCTTCTGGTGCAGCTTGCAGTGGGTGGCCACTTTGTAATGGTCAACTCATTCCAAATCTCGAAGGAAGTATCGCGATTCAATTCGGTCATAGACTGGCTGCTGGTTTGTTGTTTATTGTTATTCTCATTGCATTTATTCTTGTATTAAAACACTATCGTCATGAAAGAATCTTCTTTTACTCTGTATCTATCAGCTTTATTTTCGTAACGATACAAGTAATTAGTGGTGCCGTTGTCGTTTTCAGCGGATTTACACTAAATGCAACGCTCTTTCATGCCTTTATGGTAAGTCTTCTATTCGGAGCGATTAGTTATTCAACACTTCTAGCCTATCGTGCCAAACAAAAAAGCTGACCAATACGGTCAGCTTTTTTTCATGTTATTCTCCTAAAAAAGTCCGGAACATCCAGTTATGCTTTTCAAGCGAATGAGAAATTTCAAGCAGCATATCAGCTGTGCCTTGATCATCTACATCCTCTTCTAATGTACTTACATCTTCTTTTATTTCTGTTAAAATTCTAGTAAAATCCTCAATCAATGCTTTAACCATTTCCTCGGAAGCTAATTCCCCTTTAGCTTCTTCAAGTGTTGTCAATGTCAAAAATTCTTTCATCGATGCTACTGGCTTTCCTTTTAAAGTGAGAAGACGTTCTGCGAGCTCATCAATATGACCTGCTGCCTCATCGTAAAGCTCTTCAAATTTTTCATGCAATGTGAAAAAATTTGGGCCTTTCACATACCAATGAAAATTGTGTAACTTCACAAACATCACATTCCAGTTTGCAACTTGACGGTTGAGAATTTCTGCTGTTTTTTCGTGTGCCAATTTGATCAACTCCCTAATAATTTCAATGACGGTATTTATAACTCAAGAAAGAGGTTCCCCTTCTCTTTCCCTTCATCATTATACCCAATATATACCTCTAAGCCAAGTGGCTAGTAGTATTGTCACAAGACGTCCAAATTACTTGGAATATCTCTTTACATTTTCATCTATTAGGGATTGTTTTTAAACTAAAAATACTAAATGTCACAAAAGCCCTCTTCTTATATCATTGTTTATTCAATTTCTAGTAATAAGTCACCCGCTTGGATCGCTTCACCATTGGACACATACACATGTTTAATCACTCCATCGAAAGGTGCTTGAACCGTTGTCTCCATTTTCATGGCTTCGGTAATCGTTAAATGATCCCCTCTTTTGACCTTATCCCCCTTACTGACTAACACTTTCACAACAGTTCCAGGCATAGAAGCACCAATATGTTTTTCGTTCGTCTTGTCAACTTTTTGTTTCATTTTCACAAGTGATTCAACATTCTCATCGTGAACGATAATTTCCCTAGGTTGTCCATTCAACTCAAAATAAATAACTCGAGTTGCATCTTTTTGAGGTTCTCCAATCGACACCAACTTAATAATAAGTGTTTTACCTTGTTCAATTTCAATGTCAACTTCTTCTCCCAACCGCAAACCATAGAAGAAAGTCGCCGTATCGAGGACAGAAACGTCTCCGAATTGGTCAATAAACGATTGATAATCCAAGAACACTTGTGGATATAGAGCATATGAAATCACATCATGACTCGTAACTTGCCGTCCTAATTTATGATATAACTCTGTTTTAATTGCTTCTAAATCTATAGGGGGCATCTTTTCTCCTGGGCGATGAACAATGGATTTTTTCCCTTTCAAAATGATTTTTTGTAATTTCTCAGGAAAGCCTTGGTACGGTTGTCCGAGTAACCCTTGGAACATTTCAATGACAGAATCAGGAAAGTCAATATGTTCTCCCTTTTCATAAACGAGTTCTGGCGTAAGATCATTTTGTACCATGAATAAAGCCATATCGCCAACCACTTTGGATGAAGGAGTCACTTTAACAATGTCACCAAACATGTCATTTACAGTTCGATACATCGTTTTCACGTCGTCCCACCGATCTCCTAAACCGACACCTTTAGCTTGCTGTTGAAGGTTGCTATACTGTCCTCCAGGCATTTCGTGATGATATATTTCAGAATGAGGAGCCATCATACCACTTTCAAAGTCACCGTAATACTTTCTTGTATCTTCCCAAAAATGGTTTAATTCTTCTGCTTTACTAATATTGATATTCGGTTGTCTTTCGTGACCACTTAGAGCATGAAACAACGAGTTCATACTAGGCTGACTCGTAAGCCCTGACATCGAACCGATCGCCGTGTCAACGATGTCAACCCCTGCATCAATCGCTCTTGCATAAGTGAAAAGACCGTTGCCACTCGTATCATGAGTGTGTAAATGGATCGGAATATTTACTTCTGACTTCAACGCAGTAATTAATTCAAAAGCGGCCTGAGGCTTTAGTAGCCCTGCCATATCTTTTATACCTAATATATGAGCTCCTGAATTTTCAAGTTCTTTCGCAAGTCTTACGTAATAAGATAGGTCATATTTGGTCCTAGACTGGTCAAGGATATCACCTGTGTAACACATACTTGCTTCAGCAATTTTGCCTGATTTTCTTACAGCTTCAATGGCTGGACGCATACCTTCCACCCAATTTAAACTATCAAAAATACGGAAAATATCGATACCTGCGTCCGCTGATTTTTCGACAAAGTCTTCAATGAGATTATCTGGATAATTTTTGTAACCTACCGCATTCGATGCTCTTAGTAACATTTGAAACAAAACATTCGGTGCTTTTTTACGAAGGATAAGCAATCTTTCCCATGGATCTTCATGGAGAAATCTCATCGATACATCGAAAGTTGCTCCTCCCCACATTTCTAGTGAAAACAAACTAGGAAGTAATTGTGCAGTTGGCTCAGCGATGTTTTTTAAATCAGTTGTTCTCATTCTTGTAGCAAGAAGGGATTGGTGAGCATCACGGAACGTTGTATCTGTTAACAGGACTTCCTTCCGTGCTTTAACCCACTCCGTCAAGCCTTCAGGCCCAAGGCGATCTAGTAGTTGTTTTGTTCCTTCTGGAAGAGGTTGCTGTAGTGCTACATTCGGTGTTCTACGATTTTCAAACACTGGCTTTTTCTTTATGCCAATACCTGGGTATCCATTAACTGTTGTACGCCCAATAAAAGAGAGCATTTTCGTTCCTCGATCTTTTCGTTTAGGAAATACAAATAATTCTGGTGATTCATCTATAAACGACGTATTGTAAGATCCATTTAGAAATCTTTCATGTTGGACAACATTTTCTAAAAAAGCAATGTTTGTCTTGATCCCTCTAATTCGAAACTCTTTTAGGTTACGTACCATCTTATTTGCTGCGTTCTCGAATGACAGAGCCCAAGTAGATAATTTCACTAATAAAGAGTCATAGTGAGGTGAAATGACAGCCCCTTGAAATCCGTTCCCAGCGTCTAAGCGAACGCCAAATCCTCCACCTGTTCGATAAGCCATAATTCTGCCTGTGTCCGGGAAAAAATTATTTTGTGGATCCTCAGTTGTCACTCTTGACTGGATTGCAAATCCATGTGTGAAAATATCTTCTTGTTGTGGAATCGCAATCTCACGGCCATGAAGTTTTTTCCCATCAGCAATCATAAGTTGTGTATGGACGATGTCAAAGCCAGTAATCATTTCCGTAATCGTATGCTCTACTTGAATCCTTGGATTCACTTCAATAAAAAAGAACTCTTCTTTATCCGTTACGAGGAATTCAACCGTTCCTGCATTTATGTATCCGATTTTTTTCATTAAGTCTAATGCCGATTTACAGATGTTTTCACGTGCTGTTTCTGTCAAAGAAACACTAGGTGCAACCTCAACTACTTTTTGATGTCTTCTTTGCACGGAACAATCACGATCATATAAATGAACAATATTTCCATAGTTATCACCCAAAATTTGCACTTCGATGTGTTTTGGGTTTTCTACGAACCTCTCGACATACACTTCATCATTTCCGAAAGCTGATTTCGCTTCAGAACGAGCACGATCAAACGCTTCCTTTAATTCGTCTTTTGACCGAACAATTCGCATTCCACGACCACCGCCACCTAAAGATGCTTTGATGATAAGCGGGAGGCCATGTTCATCCGCAAATGCAATAACATCGTCTACACTATTAACAGGACCATCGGTTCCCGGAATGACAGGAATTTCTGCTTCAATCGCTGTTTTTCTAGCCTTAATTTTATCACCAAACATATCCAGGTGTTCTATAGATGGACCAATAAAAATAATTCCTTCTTCTTTGCACCGCTTAGCAAAATTTATATTTTCCGATAAAAAACCATAACCTGGATGAATCGCATCAATATCATTTCTTTTTGCTACTTCAATAATACTTTCAATATCTAAATAAGCATCAATTGGTTTTTTCCCCTCACCTACCAAGTAAGCTTCGTCCGCTTTGTAACGATGGAAAGCACCTGTGTCTTCTTTGGAATAAATTGCTACAGTTCGTATGCCTAACTCTGTACAAGCTCGAAAAATCCGGATCGCTATTTCTCCTCGATTAGCTACTAATACTTTGTTTAAATGGTCTAGACGTTTCATATTTTTCCTCCTTCATTTTTTCTTTTAAGCTTAAGTACAAATCACATCTTTATGTAAAATATAGTCTTTAATAACCTCAATTTTTTCCTTTTTAGAGCGACATGATACGCATGTTAATTCCTTATGATTTAAAAATAGCTTATTCTGTTCTTTCGGCTCTACTCATTTTTTTAGCTTCATCATTTTCTGATTGTTTCCAAAACTTAATTATTATCTTATCACTTCCGTATTCTCTTTTCACCTTTTATGGGCAAGAAATCATATTTAGATTTTATTAAATTTATCCTATATGAGAATAGGACCCATTCATAAAAATAGAGTAACTTCTTAATAGAGTTGTTTAGATTCAGAAACTATTCTAAACACCTTTTTTACGCAATAGATTATTGAAATTGATTGAATCAATTTCATAATTCACCTTTTTAAAAATTCAAAGACCTGCAGAATTTTAATAATGTCGTTTTTAAAAATTTCTTTAAGCAGCTTGTTGCTGATTTAACAGTAAATTGATACGATCACTTGCTAATTTTGATGCATTATAAATAAGCGTGACGATGTCAAAATGAACTTTTGCGCGTTTTCCCGTTCGATAACGTACATTGTCTAGTTGATAATATTCCTTTAGATAAGCATTGACGCGTTCTACTGCTGAGCGGCGTTTGGATAGATGTTTCCATGCTTTTGAACCACGTGCTGGTGCTGTATATTTTCGGAGGTCTGTCGTGATTTTTACTTTATAAACCTTTTGGCAAATGCCTTCGTTAGCTAAAGGACAGTCGCTACATTCTTTTGGACTTGTGTATTTCAACGTTTCATACTTGGCATCAAAACTATCATAACGATAGGAATGTTCCCTAAAACAGGTTGGGGCAAAGTGTTTATCAAACCCGATGGGTTCTGCTTCATTTTTCTTATTATAAGCAATCACAGATTGGTTTCCCATTCGATGAACTTGTTCATAAATAGGGGCGTAGTCATAGCCTGCGTCCATTGTCTGGTAGGCCAAAGAAGGCAAGGATAGGCATTCATCCACTCCCTTTAATAAAGGAATAGCTGCTTTTCCATCATTCAAACTGCCAGAAGAAAAAAGGGACTGTAAAATGTATTGACTGGATGTACCAACAGCTAAGTGACCTTTGTAGCCGTACCAAAAGACATTTTTTCCTTCGCTGTTCTTCTTTACACCCCATTTAGGGTCTTGAGGAACTTCCGAACGTAACTCATGTAAAGGAACATCCAACTGAGCTTCTATTTTCTTTTCGAAAAGTGGAAGATTTGCTTCCTTTTCTGCTTGTTCCATCAGCCATTGTTCTCGCTCGTCTTTACGTTTGCGCCCACGCTTGTTAGGTTCTGCTTTTGGCTTTTCTTCTTTTGGTGGTGCTTGATCACGTGCTTCAAAATGGGTGGCGTCAATAGCGACCGTGTCATCCATAATAAAGCCTTCCGCCATGGCTTGAAGAACAACTTTCTCTTGTGATTCCTCTAAAACAATAGAGTCATCCAGTTTCGTTATAAGTCGTGAATAGGCAGCTTCAGAGGGAGTATTGTCAGACACAAGAAAACCACAATTCAACTTAAATATAAAGTCATCATTCAAACGTTTTATTAAGTCCTTCATCGTTGGAATGCGCTCAACGATTCGTACAAACATAGAAATAACCATTGCCGCATAATTCAGCTCTACGGGTGCACCAAGTCGGGATTTTTTGGTTATTTCATCGTGGATCGCATCTAAATCTATCGCTGAAATAATCGATTCATAACGTTGGGTAGGTTCCATCTCATATAAGTCTTGAATGCTAAATAAGCTCGTTTGTCGTATAATGGCCATAGGGAGTATTTCCTCCAGTCTTTTTGGTTGTTTTGGTCAACCACCATTATACAGGACTTGGGGAGGTACTTCCTTTTTTGTGTCTCAAACTCCTTGGGACGCAAGGGCTCTAAATTATGAAATTCACTCGATTGTATAACAATAAAAAACAAGTGCACAGAAATATTCTGTGCACTTGTTTTTATCGTTATTAGTAATTATTTGCTGTCTAAAGAAGCCTCATGGAGAGATGACACTTGTTTTTCCAATTGACCTAATAGCTGCTTGCCATCGTCTTCGTTTACTAGATTTAACCGAATAGCAAAGTCAATTTCTCGTGATAAACCGAACATTTGTGTATCTAAAACCTCTTCGTAAAGCGGACATTGAGGCATTGTTAAGTTTGTCATCTGAACTTCGATAAGCTTTACAATCTTTTCTGCATCTTCTTTAAGAAGGGCATAAGCTTTTTCACTTTGTTCGGATAGGGTTTCTACGGACATGCGAATCCCTCCTGTTCATCTATAATTCACGCAATGAATATACTCTTTCATTTGAGTCAGTGCTAATTTAACTATCATTTCTTCTTATTATATTATCTGTTCTGAAATAAAAATGCAACAGATCGTTCTCATATTCCTCTTAAAAGATGCTTAAATCATATCGGTGAGCTAGTGATTCGAGTAATTTCATCCCTGCAATACTATTTCCTTTTTCATCTAAAGCAGGACCAAAAATACCAATCCCTGGCCCATGAGGAACTGCCGCCATAATCCCTCCAGATACGCCACTTTTAGATGGGATCCCCACTTTAATAGCGAATTCCCCTGATGCATTGTACATTCCGCACGTCGTCATAAACGTTTTCATAATCCGAGAGATATGAAGTGGAATAATCGTTCGGTCTGTTTCAACACTCCGTCCCTCATTACCAATTACAAAGGCGATCTTCGCCAAATCTTCACAACTTACTTCTACGGCACATTGTTTTGTATATAGCTCTAATAAACATTCTATGTCACTACTGACTACTCTATGTTGTTTTAAAAAGTATGCCAAAGATCGATTCAAATCAGCTGTCTCAAATTCTGACGTTGCAACCTCATTATTATATGTGATAGCTGAATTTCCTGTTAGTTCATGAATAAATGCTAACAACCTCCCCAATTTTTCTTCAACAGTATTACCTTTAATCATATCTGTAACAGCTAATGCACCTGCATTTATCATTGGATTTAATGGTTTGGAAGGCGTATGTGTTTCTAGTTTTATAATCGAATTAAAAGGATCTCCAGTTGGCTCCATTCCGACACGAGAAAAAACACCGTCTTCTCCTATGTCCATCAGTGCCATAGCTAAAGTTAACACTTTTGAAATACTTTGCAGTGTAAATGTCTCAGATGTATCTCCTGCTGTTGCAATCATCGATTTACCTTCGTATATGGCAAGCGACAGTGTTTCTGGATTTGCCCAACTTAAAGCTGGTATATAATCAGCTACTTTTCCAAACTTTGCTTGTTGGTATGCTTCCTTAATCATTATATTTAGCGCTTCCGTATCTCTACATATCTCCATAATTTTCCCTCCTCGTAGAAATGATCCATTCAAAGATGACAAACATTCTTTTCCCCTCTATACTGTTAAGAGAAAGGAGAGTGAATCAACAATGTCTTCTATGATTGTTTCCATAAAAGGGATGGTTAAACACTCGATTACAATAGATCCTGGTGTTTGGCTTTTTGATGAAAGAATCGTCGATTTAAATACATATTTTCAAGAAGAAAAAACAGAGGATTATGATCCCGTTATTGAAAATATGGGCAAGGCATGGGACGAACAAAGGCAAGTCACTGCAAAAGTCCAAACGAATGATAACAAAATTATGAATAATAAAACTGATTTAACTGAAAAATCACTCGGTATTGCTATCGAACCTTTCTTGACAAACGCTTCACCTTTATCTAGTGCAACATCTGTTCGCTTCGTTCGAAATAATGGAGAAGAAGATTTCGTTTGTTCGTTAGCTGAAGCCGAGAAAGCGATTGTTGGTTTTTCAGACAAAGGCAAAGCATTAAAAGAAACTGGCCCACTCCATTTTTATTATGGTGACGGCTCAAATCAACAAAATCCAGTGAAAAACATCCAATCACTTATTGTCATTTAGAAAAGTGAAATTCCCCTAAATACTAGCGTAAAAAATAAAAAGTTTAGAATAAGCCCTACGCAATAGCGTAGGGCTTTCTTATTTGGTGTAACATCACAATAAATCTGCTGCTAATTGAGCTAAACCTGACCGTTCCCCTTTTTCTAGTTTTATATGACCAGATTCTGATAAGTGCTTGAATCTCTCCGCTACATAAGTGAGTCCATTCGTATATTCATCCAAATATGGATGATCAATTTGTTTTGGATCTCCCATTAAAACGATTTTACTACCTTCACCCACTCTTGTTAAAATCGTCTTCACTTCATGTTTCGTTAGATTTTGTGCTTCATCGATGATAATAAACTGATCTGGAATACTACGCCCTCGGATATACGTAAGTGCTTCAACTTGGATTGACGACATACCTGCTAAGATTTGCTCCAATTCTCCACTTTTGTTCGTATTAAATAAATACTCGAGGTTATCATAGATCGGTTGCATCCAAGGTCGAAGTTTCTCGTCCTTTTCTCCTGGAAGATAACCAATATCCTTCCCCATTGGTACAACAGGTCGAGCGACTAATAGTTTTTTATAGCGATTTAAATCTTCTGTTTGATATAGTCCCGCTGCCAGAGACAACAACGTCTTACCCGTTCCAGCTTTTCCAACTAGAGTAACGAGGGGAATATCTTCTCGCGTCAACAATTCCAATGCCATCTTTTGTTGAACATTTCGTGGCTTGATCCCCCAAGTTGAGTCGTGGTTTTTTAAAAATAATTGAAAGTGTGTTCCTTTAACATTCATGATAGCTAAAGCTGAACGCGTTCCATTCGCACTATCTTTGAAAATATAAAAGTGATTCGGATATTTATGATTAGTGTGAATCTCATTAATTGGAAGTTGTTTCTTCTCAAAAAGCTCATCCATTTTGGTTGGGTCGAGCCAACTTTCTTCATATCCTTGGTACATTCTATCAAACTGTACTATTCGATCAGATAAAAAATCTTCTGAATGTAATCCTAAAGCGTCAGCCTTCACACGCAGAAGAGCATCTTTACTTACTAACACGACATCTTCAGAACGTTCTAAACTTATATTCAAAGCCACCGCTAGGATACGATTATCATTTGTAGATTCAAAATAATGCTTCTTCATCTGTTCAAACGAACGATGATTTAGTTCTACAATTAAATTCCCCCCGCTTTCTAACTTCACTCCTTCGTTTAATTTCCCTTGTCCTCTTAAATCATCAAGTAAACGGGCTACTTCCCTTGCATTTCTGCCAATCTCGTCCATATATCGTTTTTTTGAATCAACTTCTTCTAACACAACTGCTGGGATAATCACATCATTATCATCAAAAGAAAAAAGAGCCAATGGGTCTTGTAGCAAAACATTTGTATCGAGAATGTAGGTTTTAGCCAAGTGATTCCCTCCCAATAATGAATATATTCCAACTACAACATGAGCATGATTACATTCTATTCAAATAAGTATATTCCTGATCACCTTTGCAAAGACTATTTGTTCATTTACATTCATCAACTTGACTAGATCCTCTGTATAATATTAAAAAATTTTGCTTTCCTTCGCTTCCCAACAGTTCAATAAAAAAACAATGCCGACATGAAATAATCATGCGGCATTGTACTGTTATTTTTTCATTGCAGTCATAACTTGGTTATCTAATTTCTCAGCGGCTTCTTTATCGTACGTCTTTTCATATTTAGGTTCCTGTGTAATTCTAGCCCCATAAAACATCACATCGCGAACTTCTTTCACTGATATTTCAATCAATGCTAACTTAAGCGGGACATTCTCGAGTTTTTCTTCGAGCACTTTTGCTTCTCCGACGATTGCATACGTCGATCCAGCGCCAATTACAGTTAAAGTGACTAGTGGTTGTTTTTTTAAATTCTCAACAATACGCGAGCGATTATCTACAGAAAACCTTACGTGTGCATTATCTGTTGCAAATACCCAAGAAATTGCATTTACATTCGTTCCACCTGTTTCATGATCCACTGTTGCGATTGATACATAGCGTTCTTCTCTAAGTAGTGGTAGGAGTTCTTCTGTTAATACTGTTTCAACTTGATTAGCCATAATTACATACGCCTCCTTATTCTTTCTTACTACTATACTATACCTATATTTCCTGAATCTTAAAACCATTCTAACAAAAATCATTGAAAAGATCCTGTATCGTCTTATTTTAGTAAAAAACAAACGAAAGTAGAATACCTAAGTCGTTATATGTAAACTTCTCCTTAAAATTGTCGGTTTACTCATGTTATACTAAGAAAAGTATAAGGTAACTGCTTCTCTACAAAAACAATTAAAAGTATAAATATGAAATATGAACCTATAATATTGAAGAGGTGTGCCATGAGAGTAAAATGTGTCATTTGTGACGTTGTAGAATCAATTAATAACCATATACCACTAGCGAAAAAACTTCGTAATCGCCCAATCCATACGTATATGTGTCAAACATGCCATGACAGAATTGAAGAAAGAACCATTGAAAGGAAAAAGACTGGAAACTTTGCAGAGCATACTCCTAAGGAAGAAACTGACGACTATATTTAATTTATCATTTGGGGATATAAAGAGGTCGCATGATTAAAATGAGAGCTATTATTAGAAATTTGGCTTGTCTTATACTTTAATCCTTTAGCGAAGTTAAACATTCTTAATGTATAAAAATAATGCACCTACATGCAAATAATCATGTAGGTGCATTAAACTCTTAGTTACTCTTTTCACTCGCTTCTTCTTGCTTATGGCGTCTTAGTTGGAATTTATACATCCCCAAAACCAGAGCAGCAATTCCTAATGACTCAATAACGGGTAGCGTTAATGCAAATAACGTGATAAACATATTACCAAAGAACATCACCGCATAAATCACTACATTCTTTAATAGAGGTAATTTTCTAGCAAAACCAAGATTAAATACTACGATACTTAATGCATTAATAATAATATACATTATCCAGAAAACCATCACAAAATTGCTAGGATCTGCTGCTCCAAGCCATTCTGCAATCGGGGCCAGATTAGGTGATGGTGTTCCAGTATTGGCTGCAATCATCATATTCTTCACTCCTAAATATTTGCGAGATAAAATTGGTTACATTTTCATACTATCAATAAGTACAGAGTTACCTCAATTAGTGAGATAAACTCATCATGCGAACCTTTCTCTTTCTGATACGAACCACATTTTTCTTAGCTCAATAAAGCTAGGCATAACGTTTAGATTATAGCACATGATGAGGTATATGTTAAAATTGAAAGAATAATTAGGTTCATTTTCTGTTTCATTTCCGTTACACTAATTATATAGAAAGGATGATTAACAATGAAATCATTTGATTTAACACTTTTTATCTTTGCAATGTTAGGTACGATTGGAATGATCGGTATCGGAATTTCATTTGCACAAACAAGCCTTTTAATGTTTTTAGGGTTTCTTATATTAAGTCTTGGCTCTGTCGCTGCTGGATTTAAACGAAAAAAGTATAAACAAGCTACAAATTAAAAAAAGTTCGCCAAAACTAAACACATTCCGTTTCCTATCGCAAAACCTTCCTTTGCGACAGAAAATAGGCACAAAAATGTTTAACTAATTGCACCGTAAATGCGGTGCTTTTTGTAATTTATAAAGACCTTAGATTATTCATAAAAATAGTTTTAAAATGATCTATCAGTTTTGGCATATTCGGACCGTTTTCTCAATTTCAACCTTCTAACGGTCCAACTCCTTCTCACTTAGTGCTTTACGAAAAATCAGGAAAGACATTAATTCTAGATTGTTGTTTTATTTAGAATAGGAGGACTCGAACCCGCTACATGCGGACACTCTCACAACTCATCGCTTCCCCCACCTCGTTCCCGAAAAATATAAATATACAATAGCTATTTTTTATCAATTTATTATACAGGTTACATCTCAAATTAACTTAAATTGTTTCTAAAACACTAAAAAATGTCTAACAAATTAACGTACAATTTGATAGACATTCACAAGATACATACTTAATATTAGTCAAAGCTAGGAGTTACTGAATAAATAAAATTATTTATTGCTAAGAGACTTCCATTTCTTTTACAGAAGTTACAACCTGAAAAAAGAACCAAAACCGTTGCAAATTCTTCAAGTGAAAAGATGTTGGACATTTTTCTGGATTAAAAACTTCTATTTCTTGCGAGCAATTTCCAAAATTTCATCATAGATCCATGGATTAGCAGCAAGCAACGTATCTTTTTCTAGAAACGTTAATTCCTCCCCTGTATAATTAGTCGCTTTTCCACCAACTTCTTGAAGCAACGCATAGCCTCCTGCAATATCCCATGGAGCCAAATTAAAGCTTATGTAGGCATCTAAGCGACCACAAGCAACATATGCCATCTCCAATGCAGCAACTGCGTATGAGCGAATTCCTCGTGATGATTCAACTAATTCCTCTAATCCTCTTTCCTTAAGGAGCCAACCTGCATTGAAACTCAGCAACGCTTCATTTAAAGAATTTTTCGTTAATGCAGGCAACTTTTCGCCATTAAGCATCGCCCCTTGACCTTTTAGTGACGAAAACAACTCATCACCCATCACATCATAGACCAACCCAATGATAGGTTCACCATCATGAAAAATTCCGATGGAGATAGCAAAATTACTTTTTTGGTGAACAAAATTAACCGTTCCATCTATCGGATCTAATATCCACACGGTTCCTTCTAAGTCCTTAATTTGTTCAAATGACCCTTCCTCTCCCATTAATCGATGATCGGGGAATTTATCCGTAATTTTATCAAGAAAAAATTTCTCAACATTTTGGTCTACGTCTGTAACTAAATCGTGTTGATGAGCTTTCGTTGTAATAGACAATGTACCTTTCATTTTCTCTTTTATGTATTGACTAGCTTCGCGAATCCACAACTCTGCTTGTTTTTTCACATCTTCAAAACTTCTATTTTCACGTTCATTTATCATTGTTCCATCTCCTCATCAAGCAAGTAATATTGCTATAGGTATATCATAATCATATCACACCTGCAAATATTTTCTTTCATTTGGTTACTCTGAAACAATAAGATACCGTTCTAGACTGGTAAGAGGATTGGGAGAAGCAAAAAGTTGGATACTTTTGCTTTGTTATTCTCTATGTCTAAGCTACTTTTTTACGATTTTACGTTAAATTATCTCTATCCAGAAAATAGCCAAAAAAATGAACCTTTATAAAAAGGTTCACTTCATAATAAGGCTTCTAAACGAAGCCATTCACTTCGTAATGTATCTAGTCTCGTTTTGCAATTAATAATCTGATCTTGTTCATTGGCTTGAATCGCATCGAATAGCGTTTGAAGTTCATAGTCAATCTCCAGTTTCAAGACTGGGATACGTTTCTCTCCATCTCTTCTTTTTAATGTTTGAATGACCTTCTCCATAAATCGCACCCCTCTTCTTACGAGTATCTGTTTTATAAAACAGACCAATAAACTTTTTAGAAACAAATTTAATAGTTAACACTACATTATGATATTTATCGGAATTTTGCAACTATTTATTCTCGTTAATTTACTATTCCACTATTCTCACGAATTAAAACCTAATTGAGAAAACTAATTCTAATTCCTTTTTAAATACGGTTCGATTTGATAAAATAGTAAAGGAGAAGACAAGAAGAGTGCATTGAGTATTAATTTTTCAGGATTCACTAAAAAGAAATGTTATCCTTAAAGATAACAATTCGACGAAAATAATATCACACAGATGAATCACAGATTTTTATTGCGAACTACCAATACAAACGGGGGGATTATATGAACTTCAACGGCTTTAATAAAAATGATTTTGACACTTTCAAACTAGAAGAATTACAAGATAGAATGGAGGCTATCCAAGAACGAATTCAACCAAAGTTTCAAGCAATCTCTGACGACGTAAAGGACGAACTTTCTTTGATCCTTGGACAAGATATGTTTTTACATATTGCAAGACATGCTAGACGCAAAGTGAATCCACCTTCGGATACTTGGTCTGCTTATTGTCACAACAAACGAGGGTATAAACAACACCCTCATTTTCAAGTCGGATTATTCGACGATCACGTTTTCATATGGTTGGCATTTATTTATGAATTGCCACATAAAACAGAAATTGCACAACGTTTCATGGAAGAAAAAGATACCATCATAGAAACGATTCCAAATGATTTTGTCATTTCGCTCGACCATATGAAAAAATTCGCAGAACCTCTGGAAACAATTGACCTTGATCATGCGCTGACACGCTTTCGCGATATTAAGAAAGGGGAATTTTTAATTGGACGTCAAATCGAAGCAACCGACCCCATCCTGAAAGATGGTGACAAGTTTATTAACCTTGTCCACGACACATTCAAAACATTGACACCTTTATATAAACTTTCAATGCGATGATGAATATATCATCTTCAATTTCCATCATACATTTTATTAGAAAAACTTGGCTTGTCGCCAAATCCTTCATGGCGAAAGCCTTAGTTTATCTTATATTTTAATCCTTTAGCAAAGTTAAACTTCTTAAAGTGCAAAAAACGACTAAATCCATTGTGATTTAATCGTTTTTTGCTTTATAAATTAGCGTAAATATCAAAATTATTCAGTAAATCCACATCAATATCTTCACTCGTTTGGATCGACTTTTGACCGTATTCTTTATGATTCCAAAAAGGAGTAGCTCTCCTTTTATAAGTAGTAGTTAATCCGCTCACTTTAGATCTTTATTACCGTTCCTTCAGAGGAGTCTTTCGCTTTCTTGACCACATGATATGGAGACTGTTCTGTTTGTTTCTGATACTCTTTAAAATGTTGCTTCTCCTCTGATTTTGACGGGACCACCTTTTTAAATCTTTGATAAAGCCCCATTATTTTTTCTCGTTTAAGCCCCTTACTATAGCATTCGTCAATTGCTTCATAAAAATGAACAACATCTACAATTTCGTCTTTTTCCCAATCCATTGATAAGGGTATATTCACTTCATTTTTCATGGCACGATATCCTCCTAACAAAATATTCTTTCCTTGATCGTCCCTTTCTGTTATACTACATTTTGTTTATTATGTGAAATAACAAGAAATAACGAAAAGTTACAATTTATTAATTGAGGTGAAAACTTTGTCATTTAAAGACCGTCAAATAAAAACGCCACTGTTTAGTGGTCTCTTAGAACATACTCAATCATCACCTGTCCAGTTTCATATACCTGGACACAAACATGGAGAAGGAATGGACCCAGAATTCAAAAAATTTATTGGACCGAATGCTTTGTCCATTGACTTAATTAATATTACACCACTAGATGACTTACATCACCCACATGGTATTATTAAAGAAGCCCAAGATTTAGCAGCTGAAGCTTTCGGAGCTGATCACACCTTCTTTTCAGTTCAAGGAACTAGCGGTGCGATCATGACAATGATTATGTCTGTTTGTGGACCCGGTGAAAAAATTCTCATCCCTCGAAACGTACACAAATCAATTATGGCTGCGATTATTTTTTCAGGAGCAACGCCAATTTTTCTTCATCCTGAGTTAGATGAAGAATTAGGGATCTCTCATGGTATCACTATCGAGTCTGTAAAAAGAGCTCTACAGGCTCACTCGGATGCAAAAGGCCTCCTGGTTATAAACCCCACCTACTTTGGAATTTCAGCTAATTTAGAAGAAATTGTCCGTCTTTCTCACTCATTTTACATACCTGTGCTTGTAGATGAAGCTCATGGCGTACATATTCACTTTAATGAGAATCTACCTGTCTCAGCGATGCAAGCTGGCGCTGATATGGCTGCAACGAGTGTTCACAAGTTAGGGGGATCACTAACACAAAGTTCTGTATTAAATTTACAAGGTGATCGAGTCTCTTATTTAAGGGTGCAAAGTACGATTAGTATGCTAACTACAACATCAACATCATATATTTTATTGGCTTCACTTGACACAGCACGTCGTTATTTAGCTATGGATGGCCACAATGAACTCGATAAGGTTATTCAACTATCTGAAGTAGTGAGAGAGAATATAAATACCATTCCTGGCATCTCTTGCCCTGGAAAAGAAATATTAAACGAAAGAGCTATTTATGATATGGATCCAACTAAACTAATTATCTCAATTAAAGATTTAAATATTTCTGGATACGAAGTTGAAAAGTGGCTACGAAAAAAAGCAAACATTGAAGTAGAACTATCAGATTTATATAATATTCTCTGTATTGTTACAATGGGCGACTCACAGAAAACGATGAATCAATTACTTCATGCTCTAAGAGAGTTATCTAACGAGTTTTATCAAGAAGGGCAGGATAAACTTTCTCCCATTAAAGTACAAGTACCTAACATTCCAATTTTATCTCTATCTCCTCGGGATGCATTTTATGCAGAAACTGAATTAATTAAACTTAGTAAATCGGCAGGCAGAATCAGTGCTGAATTCATTATGATCTATCCACCAGGAATCCCTATTTTTATTCCAGGAGAAATTATTGAACAAGATAACTTGGATTATATTTATACAAACATGGAAGCAGGTTTACCCGTTCAAGGACCTGAGGATCCGACGTTAACTCATATCCGAGTCATTCGCGAAAGAAAAGCAATTATTTAATTTCTAACAGAAATGTCACTTTTTTGATACCATCAATAAATAAAACGACACTGTATTCACTTACCCAACATCGAAAAAAGCGGTCAGCTAGCTGATCGCTTTTTTTTTGATTCAGTATTGATTTTCTAGTGTAGTAGCAGGTAAAGCAGATTTAAAAAATTCTGAAAGGGCTTCGGCATCTTGATCAAATTTTACTTGAAACAATTTTTTTAAATAATCTACATCATTTAAATCTTCTTGACTTAATAGCAGTGATTTTCCGGATTGCATGCACGTAATAAGTGGTTTTCCGAAAAATAAATTTGTATACACAATACCAAAATCAAACCTTGAATTTTCTGTCGTTATTCCAACAAACTGTACGTTGACTCTTTCAGCCTCATCATAAAGGCGTTGATAGAGCTCCATTAGAACAACCCCCTCTCGGTCTATAATCAATTATACAAAAATTCTGAATATTTAACAACTTTAATTTAATTTACCTAAATAGTAGGTTGCTCATCTCAATGGAATGAACAAATTCTAAATGTCTATGTCTTTGAATCATTTTATCACAATACCCATTCTTATAATGTTAACTTCTGTATCATTCATAAAAAGTTCATCACTCTGTTACAATTTAGTCAAACTTTTTCAACTGACACCTCTACGTGAACGTCGCTTAACGCTCTCTCCCCTACCTACCAATATTAACTAAACAATTACATCTAAAAACAGAAAAAACGTAGAGAAGATATAAAATCCTCTACGTTTTTTTATATGAGAAAGATTAGACTAAGGCCACAATTCTTGAAGAATACTCGCCGTTTCATCTAATGTAAATGGCTCCCAAAACAATTCACCATAGATAAGTAAATCTTGATGTAAGTGAAGTCCACTATTATCTTGATTTAAAGCACCACTCGTCCCAGAATTACCTACATAACCGATCACCGTTTCTTCTGTCACTGTCTGACCAAGTTCTAAGTCTTCCGGAATCGAGTCCAAATGTGCAAAACGATTCATTACACCATTATCATATTGCACCCAAACTTGCATTCCTCTTAACTTGTCAAATATATATTCAGGGGTAAACCCTACTTCACTTGCTAAATTCAAATCATAGTCACGCACTTCATGTGAAGAATAATCCTCGAAATCATCGTCGACGCGGACAACAACACCCTCTGCCATTGCATAGATTGGCGTATCTGTCGATATTTCTATCCCTGAAGCGTAATCGTACCAATCTATTCCTTCATGTGTTCCATTTCGATAATCTCTCGGTGCACCAGGTAAGTGGCTTTCCACCGTACTGACTGATGCTCCTTCAATTGGTTTGTCTAAAAAAGACAAGTAATCTATCATATCATCCGTAGAAAAAGAATGGATATCAACCTCTTCTTGTCCAAAAGAAGCCCATGCTTGTACTACTTCGTCTGTCCATGAAAAAGTTACCACAGACTCCTCATCATCAAATTCATAATCCATTTCCAATCCTTCTTCGACAAAAGACTTCGTCACATAAGCTTTTCCTTCTTCATCTTCCTTCACTAAAACACGATCAGAATCTTTATAAACACCGTCAATTTCCAATACAGGTACTCCGTATACAAGATAAAACTCTCGTCCTGAGATCGAGATTGTTAAGGATTTATCTATTTCATCATAGTCATACCTGCCACCGATTATTTCTGTTAACTCTTCTACAGCAATAAAGTGTTCTTCAGTGTCATCAAAGGAATAGACCTCTACTTCTTCATCATGAGTCTCGATTTCTTCATTCTTTTCTTCTAAATGGTCATTCTCATTCAAACCTTGATCATTATTATTTAGATTTTCTACCTCAGTCTCTTCAGACGAATTATCTGAATTAGTAAGCTCTTCCTGAGTTGCTTCTAATTCACAAGCCGTAATGGACAGCATAGCAAACATCAGTATTAGTACTTTCCACATAATTACCCTATCCTTTACGTTATTTGATCAAAGCAGGGTCGACAATTTCGTACCCTTTTTCACGAAGTCCTTCGACAATTCCCGGCAATGCGTCTTTAGTAAATTCTCGATCATGCATCAACAAGTTCGCGCCATTTCCTAGAAGCTCCGTTTCAACCATAATTTCTTCTAACGCCTCTTTTTCCATATAATCTGCTTCCCAATCATACCCATAACTCCAATTCATCCACTGCATACCTTCTTCTTCCAAAAGTTTTTTAGAATAGTCCGTATTTGCTCCAAACGGCGCGCGGAAAAATCTTGGTCGTTCCCCAATAATTTCTTCAATAAGATCATTAAGATGAACGATTTCTTCATATTGTTCTTCCTCAGAAATGTCATTTAAATTTGGATGGCTCATCGTATGATTACCAATTTCAAAACCTAAGTCATGAATTTCTTTTAAGTCTTCTTTTCCCTCATCTGTATTAATAAAGTGACCATTCACAAAAAAGATCGCTCCTGCATCTAAATCTTTTAAGATGTGCGCCATTTCTGGTCCGTGGTTATCTGGGGCATCATCAATTGTTAACAAAACAACTTCCTCATTTGCATCGTCTATCGGTCTAATAGGATAATTAACACCATTAATCTCACCGATCTCATACGCAGGGTCTAAATCTTCCACGGCAATCTCCTCATTTTCTTCCCTCTCTTCGTTTACTTCGTCATTTACATCATTGTTATTTCCCACTAAATCATTGTTTTCGTTAAGATCATCTATTGCCTGATTTTCATTATCATTAGCTGATTCATTACCTTCGTTGTTCTCGTCTTCTTCCTCTTGTATTATCTCTGATTCATTATCATTCTCAGGAGATTCTGTCTCCTCGTCGTTTCCACATGCATTTAAAAAAATTGCTAATGTTAAAGCTACGCTGATGTATTTTGCTCGTCTCATGTCCATCCCTCTTTCAGTTTTCAATTTAATCACTATCATCCCATCCAAACTCTATCATATTTACTCGAAAAATAGAATCATTCTTCTATACCACTTATTGGCTTCACTTTTTCTAGCCAATGTAAATAAGTTAATTTCCGATTAATATTTCAGTTTATTTGCTCATTTTGTGAAACTTTTCATCGCTTTCATCCGTCTATATTAGTATAGAACGTTTATTACAATCGTTTCTTTAGTTTCAAAAATCAACAATATTACATATTACCTTCGATCATTCCCTATTGTTTGCGTTTAGATAACAGTTTGATTACGAGACCCTTTACACTGTTGATAGATGGTAATATTGAATTAACGAAATGACAAGATACGGTTAATGGAAGGAAGTGAGCATGAATGAGTCGCATTTTATTATGTATTTTTCTATCTTCATGCCTATACTTAACAAGCTGCTCTTCACAAGAGATTATGACTAGTTACCCATTTCTTGAAAGTAATGATGACCAGGATTCAACTGTGACCGTTTTATTTACTGATGAGAGTGACAAACGTAAAGAAAATAACTATTATGACGCCTTGATCGACGTCCAATATAAGTATCCAAATAAGCTTTCTAACGTCAATGTTGTCTACGAGTCAGACGAAGAAATAGTCAACTACTATGAGATTGATACTTATCCTACTTTGTTGTTAGTTAATGATCTCGAAGTCACTTTACGAATAGAGGGTGCACAGGACTTTTCATCTATCTATAAAAAATTAGAAGCTAGCCTACAACAGAACAGTGATGAAGCGTCTTAAATAAACAAGATCTAATTTAAATGAGCTCTAAACAAAAAACTTGCAACAGCAATTAGCTGTGCAAGTTTTTTTATATTATTTTACAATATGGATCGGCGTGCCTAAAGCAACTTCCGCTGTTTCCATTGTAATTTCGCCTAAAGATGGGTGAGCATGGATCGTTAACGCTAGATCTTCTGCAGTCATGCCAGCTTCAATCGCTACACACGCTTCAGAAATCATATCAGAAGCGTTATGTCCTGCAATTTGTACACCTAACACAAGACCGTCTTCTTTGCGAGTGATCATCTTCATAAAGCCTTCAGACTCATTAAGCGACAATGCACGTCCATTTGCTTGGAATGGAAATTTAGATGCAACATAATCTATGCCTTCATCTTTAGCCTTTTGTTCATTAAGACCAACGCTTGCAAGTTCCGGTCCAGAAAATACAACTTCAGGAATCGCTGTATAGTCTATTTCAGAAGGTTCTCCAGAGATAGCTTCAGCAGCTACTTTCGCTTCATAGGATGCTTTGTGAGCTAATGCTGGGCCTGCCACGATGTCACCAATTGCAAAAATATTCTCAGCAGACGTACGACATTGTTTATCAATTTTAACAATACCTTTATCGTCCAGTTCCACACCAGCTTGTTCCAATCCTAGTTCTTCAGTGTTAGCTTTACGTCCGACAGTTACTAAAAGAACATTTCCTTCAAATTCTTCTACTTCGCCTTTCACTTCCGCTTTCACTTTTACGCCTGTTTTTGTTTCTTCCATTTCTTGCGCGAAAGCTTCCGTTTTAATCGTAACTCCCGCTTTTTTCAATCGCCGCGCAACAAGTTGACTCATTTGCTTTTCAAATCCAGGTAAGATTGACTTCGTCCCTTCAAGGATTGTTACTTCAGAACCAAGGTTAGCATATGCTGATCCAAGTTCAATTCCGATGTAACCTCCACCAATAACAATCATTTTCTTAGGTACTTCTTTAAGGCTGAGTGCGCCAGTAGAAGAAATAACTTTATCACTGAATTTGAAATTCGGTAATTCAATTGGGGTCGATCCAGTTGCTACGATACAATGTTTAAATTTATACGTTTGTGAACTTTTTTCGTCCATAATTTTAACTGATGAATCATCAACGAAATACGCTTCACCTTTAACGATGTTAACATTGTTACCTTTCAAAAGTCCCTCGACGCCACCTGTCAACTTATCAACGACAGTCTGCTTCCATTTTTGCACTTTCGAGAAGTCAAGTTTCACTTCACCAACAGAGATACCCATATCATCAGAATTACCAGCATTATGATATCGGTGACCCGCTTCAATCAACGCCTTTGATGGGATGCATCCGACATTTAAACAAACGCCCCCCATGTTATCTTTTTCTACAATTGTTACTTTTTGGCCTAGTTGTGCTGCACGAATCGCTGCAACATATCCACCAGGGCCCGAACCAATGACTAACGTGTCTACTTCTTCCGGAAAATCTCCTACTACCATATACTTATCCCTCCATTACTAGTAATTGTGGATCATTTAATAAACGTTTAATGTGGTTCAACGCATGTTGAGCTGTTGCACCATCAATGATACGGTGATCGAAGCTTAATGACAAGGCTAAAACTGGAGCTACAACAACTTCTCCATCACGAACAACCGCTTTTTCAGCAATACGACCTAGTCCTAGAATTGCCACTTCTGGATGATTAATAACCGGCGTAAACCATTGTCCACCAGCAGACCCGATATTTGTAATCGTCGTCGAAGCGCCTTTCATTTCTGCGGATGATAAGGATCCTTCACGTGCTTTTGTAGCAAGTTGATTAATTTCATCCGAGATACTAAATATCGATTTACGATCTGTATCTTTTACTACAGGTACCATTAATCCTTTTTCCGTATCGGCAGCAATTCCAATATTGTAATAATGTTTATGGACAATCTCTTCTGTTGAGTCATCAAGAGAAGTATTTAATATTGGGTATTCACGAATAGCAGACGTTAAAGCTTTCACTACATAAGGTAGATAAGTTAATTTAACACCTTTTTCTTCTGCTACTGGTTTGAATTGCTTACGATGGGCAACAAGATCAGTTACTTCAATCTCATCCATTAATGTCACGTGCGGTGCCGTATGCTTAGAATTAACCATTGCTTTAGAAATCGCTTTACGGATACCTGACATCTTTTCACGCGTTTCAAGCTCTTCATTTGCTGGAGTATAAGCAGCTACTGATTTCTTTTCTTCTTTTGCTGAAGTTTCAGTAGAATCAGTTTGTGTTGATTCAGCTGGCTTACTATCTCCTGAAAGATAAGCATCAACATCATCTTTCAATACACGACCATTTTTGCCTGTGCCTTTCACTTTACGAATATTTACTTCTTTCTCTCTTGAATATTTCCGAACAGATGGCATTGCGATTATACGACTGTTCTCATCAACTTCTTCTACAGGCTTTTCTTCTTCTTTTGAAGCCTCAGCAGATTCTTGTTCTTGCTCTTGCTCTTGCTCTTTTTCTTCTTCCTCTTCATCACTGCCATGCGCTTCAGCTGGTTGTTCCGCATCCGTTTCAAACGAGATGACGACAGTTCCAACTTCTGTTACAACGCCCTCTTCGACATGTAATTTAAGAACTTTCCCATCGACCGGAGATGGTATTTCTACAACTGCTTTATCATTTTGAACTTCACACAAGACATCGTCTTCTTTTACTTCGTCACCTTCTTTTACTTCCCACTTTACAATTTCACCTTCGTGAATCCCTTCACCTATATCAGGAAGTTTAAACTCATATGCCATAGTAATGCCTCCATTTCTATATATCGTATTAATTTAAAAGAGAACCAAGGAGTGATGATAAAGTTCACTTCTCCTTGATCTATTTAGTAGTATTAATTAAAATTCAATGACTTGCTTTGCTTTATCAATAATATCTTTGTGATTTGGAAGCCAAACATCTTCAGCAGATGCAAATGGGAATACAGAATCAGGTGCTGTTACTCTTAGTACAGGTGCTTCAAGACTTAAAATTGCTCGCTCATTAATTTCTGCGACAACACTAGCAGCAATTCCAGCTTGTTTTTGCGCTTCTTGAACAACAATTGCACGATTTGTTTTTTCAACAGATTGAATAATTGTATCAATATCAATTGGACTCACTGTGCGCAAATCAATGACTTCAGCTGAAATGCCATCTTTTTCCAATGATTCTGCTGCTTTTAATGAAGCATGAACCATTGCCCCATACGTGATGATTGAAATATCAGAACCTTCACGTTTAACTGCCGCTTCGCCTAATGGTAATGTATACTCTTCTTCCGGAACTTCTTCACGGAAAGAACGATATAATTTCATGTGCTCTAGAAAAACTACAGGATCGTTATCACGAATAGCAGATATTAATAAGCCCTTCGCATCATACGGTGAAGATGGGATAACTACTTTCAATCCTGGTGATTGAGCCATTAGCCCTTCCAGACTATCAGCATGTAGTTCAGGCGTCTTCACACCACCACCAAAAGGAGCACGAATCGTCACTGGTGCATTGTATGTTCCACCTGAACGATACCGCATACGAGCCATTTGAGCGGCAACTGCATCGAACGTTTCAAAAACAAAACCAAAAAACTGGATTTCCATCACTGCTCGGAAACCTGTAACACTTAACCCTGTAGCTAATCCGCCAATTCCAGATTCAGCTAATGGTGTATCAAATACACGGTCTTCGCCAAACTCTTTTTGCAAACCTTCAGTCGCTCGGAAGACACCGCCATTTTGGCCAACATCTTCTCCGAAAACGAGAACTTTTTCGTCATTCTTTAGTTCATTTCGCATTCCATCCGTTATTGCTTGAATCATCGTCATTTGCGCCATAACTTACTTCGACTCCTTTTCTTTATAATATTCCAATTGCTCCTTCAAATTAGCGGGAAGTTCTTCCGCCATATTCGAGATTAAATCTGACACTTTTTGTTTAGGAGCTCCATCTGCTTTTTTAATAGCTGCTTTAATATCTTCTTTCGCTTGTTCTACGATCTTCTCTTCCTCTTTTTCTGTCCATAGTTTCTTACCTTCTAAGAACTTACGGAATCGAACGAGTGGATCTTTCTTTTCCCAAGCATCGTCTTCATCAGATGTTCGGTATCTTGTAGGATCATCACCGGCCATTGTATGCGGTCCATAGCGGTAAGTAAGTGTTTCAATCAATGTTGGTCCATTTTCATCAAGACCTCTTTGACGAGCTTCTTTGGTTGCTGCATAAACAGCTAGAATATCCATTCCATCAACTTGAACGCCATGAATTCCTGCGGCAACAGCTTTTTGTGCAATCGTACCAGCAGCAGATTGTTTTTCTACTGGAACTGAAATCGCAAAGCGATTATTCTGGACAACAAAGATCGCTGGAGAATTAAATGCTCCTGCAAAGTTCATGCCTTCGTAGAAATCACCTTGGGAAGCACCACCGTCACCAGTATAAGTAATCGCAACAGCATCTTCCTTATTTTTCTTAAGTCCCATTGCGACACCAGCAGTTTGTGTAATTTGTGCTCCAATGATAATTTGTGGCATCATTACTCGCACACCTTCTGGCATTTGCCCTCCCATGAAATGTCCTCGTGACCAAAGGAAAGCTTGATCTAGTGGCACACCATGATAATGAATTTGTGGAATATCACGGTAACCTGGTAAAATCCAGTCTTGTTTTTCAAGTGCAAATTGAGAACCGATCATTGAAGCTTCTTGTCCGGCTACAGGAGCATAGAAGCCTAAACGGCCTTGGCGGTTTAATGAGATAGCTCTTTGATCCCATATACGTGTATACACCATCCGCGTCATTAATTCTTTTAACTCTTCATCGGATAATTTAGGCATCGCTTTTTCGTTAACTACTTTTCCTTCTTCGTCGAGAATTTGAAACGTTTTGAACTGATCTTCAATTTGTTTTAATTCTTTTGTCTTTTCCATGAATCTGTTCACCTCATCCTTTCTTATCGTCTAAATCAATTAATCACTATTATTGCCTGAATCACTCTTAATTAAAGTACCCAAGTTCAACTTTATCCATGTGATTCGACACGTTCATTGTATAACTCAGTGATTTTATTCCCTCTTCTTAAAAAAATAATCATTCATTTTAAAATCAACACTGTAATAGTTTGTTTTTAAAACAAGTGATACAACTTACTTTTTTGCTAATCTCAGTTTACACGACTTTCTTATCTTTCGTCAACGCTTTTGCACACGTTTTAATAGTTTATTATCATATTTATGTTGTTTACTCATTCACAAAAAAATATAACTGTTACATGGATATTTAGAAACTGTTATACCATTTTAACTACACTATCCCACATAGCGCCTTTAATAAATATAATCGAAATAAAAAATACTAATAAAACATTTGTCGGAATTTCTAAGAGCACAAAAAAAGAAAGGAAGAATGCCTTCCTTTCTTTTTCATTTTATTTCCATTTACTCAAAGGTCACATTTAATTCAGCTGTTTCATAGAAGTTCACTTTCGCATCGTTATAGTCATTGGTTAACTGATTGAATTGGTCATTCAATTGAGAGATTTCGCTGTAAGCTTCATTTACAGTATCGTGTTGCTCCTGTAATTCATCCACTTCAACTTCTTCATCCTTTGCCATTTCATATAAAAGAATATCTAGGTCTATTGAATGCGTATAAGCTTCATGTAACTGCATGTAAACGTCATAACGTTCATTCATCGTTTCGACAACACTGTTAGCAGCCTGTAAGACATCTTCGTCATCGATATCGTCAACATACTGTTCAGCTTCTTGAAAAATCAAATATGATTCTTCAATTAATTCTTTCTCTTCTTCCATAAGCTCTCTTCTAGTGTCTGCAGATTCTATTGCTTGATCCGCCAGTGGTTCAATTTCTTCTACAGAAGACAGAGTGAGCATTTCTTCATACAAATTAACTTCTTCTTGTTCCGCATTCGTTAACGGGTCTTGCTTTCCTTCAATTTCGTTTTCTATTTGTACAGATTCTTCTAAGTGATCGTACATTAATTCAGCTGGTTGTTCTCCAAAACATGCTGTATAGACGACCATCATAGCTGCAAATAGAACAAACAGATAGATCTTTTTCAAACAAAGCCCCTCCTAAAATAACTCACTCAACAGTAATAGCATTCATTTATCAAATTACCTTATTTCCAAGGTTTTTACAAGCTCTTTTTTTACTACACTTAAATTTATTTCAGGCAAATAACAATTTTCTAGGTATTCATCCACTCCATTAAACAAAAGGTGCATAGCATGTTATTACGCCGCTAACTAAGCGGTCGAAAGAAAAAAGGAGGCATTCTTATGTACGGATACGATGGCGGTCAGTGCTGTGACCCTTGCGGTTATGGGCAGGCAGCTCCAAGTTACGGTTATGGATACCCATCACAAGTAGCAGGTGCTGCTACAGGAGCTGGGAAAGGATTTGCCCTGATTGTGGTACTTTTCATCCTATTAATTATTGTAGGAGCATCTAAACAACACCACTGTTAATCCATTCCCACGAAAAGGAAGTGAACAATTTCAGTTCACTTTCTTTTTCTTTCTTTAAATGATAAAAAAGTGTAATATTATTATAATGATATCTGAATGTAATTATTCCGTCGATCTTCAAGGCACTTGCGCTTCTCATTTAAGACTGTTTATGCTTATAAAGAAAGACGAGTATTTCATCAACTAAACATACCGAAAACTGAAAGGAGATATCCCATGCTTACAATGAAAGATGTCGTTCGTGAAGGACATTCATCTTTGCGAAAAATTGCTAATGAAGTAGAAATTCCTCCTTCTGAAGAAGATAAACAACTATTAAATAAAATGATGGAATTTCTTGTACATAGTCAAGACCCAGAGATAGCTGAAAAATATGATTTACGTCCAGGTGTTGGGTTAGCAGCTCCACAACTTAACGTAAATAAACGGATGATTGTTGTCAGAACAACAGATCAAAATGAAGAATTACTTGAATATGCGTTATTTAACCCTAAAATCATTAGCCATTCTATTGAAACAACTCATTTGGAATCCGGCGAAGGTTGTTTATCAGTTGACCGTGAAGTGCCTGGCATCGTCCCACGGTATGCAAGAGTTAAAATTGAGGGTTACGATTTGAATGGAGAAAAAGTCGTCAAACGTCTCCGCGGCTTTTTAGCAATTGTTTTCCAACATGAATTAGATCATTTGAACGGTATCATGTTCTATGATCGCATTGAAGGTGATGATCCTTACAAAGTTCCCTTACCTCCAAACGAAATTATTAAACGAAATGAGCAAGATTCTCCCCTCTCCTAAGTACGGAGAGGTTTTTTGTTAGGAGTTATTTTTTTCTTTATAAAGTTATGCATTTGGCAACAAGAGTAAAATTTTATAAAAGCCATAATCTCTTCCATAAACAACATCAATAACTAAGAATTCTTTTATACTGTAGTTTTCATGCTTATGTATTGACTTTTTCCGTCGCTTCTCGTTAATAAAATCGATCTTTCCCGTTTTCTATTAAACAAGAACCTTGAATTAAAAGGTTAGAGGGTTTAAAATATTGAAAAGGTGGAGAGAACGTTTATAAGAATAGTTCCCGGATTTTACTTCTATAAAATTTATATGTATACTTCACTCATTCTTCTTTCTGTAATATGGTAAAAAGAAGAATTACTTTGTGGCGTTTTACTTTAAATTAAATGAGTAACCGAATTCCAACGCTTTTACATAGGATCAATTGTCTTGAGGTTTAACTGTCAGATACCAAAAGAATCCTATTTAATAAAATTCTTAATACAAAAAGGAGAGAATGACATGATTTTTAAAGTATTTTATCAAAAAACATTAACCGAAATCCCAGTAAGAGAACGAACAAATACTCTTTACATCGACGCATCAACTGAAGAGGAAGTTCGAAAAAAACTTACGGATCGTAAGTACAACATTGAATTCGTTACGCCATTATCTGATGAGGCCCTTGCTTACGAACAAGAAAATAATCTTGATTTCCGATTGGAGAATGCATAGATTATGAAGGCTAAAAATCATCAAGTAGCAATATTTGCTCTCGGCGGTCTGGGCGAAATCGGAAAAAACATGTATGGAGTTCAATTCCAAGATGAAATTATTATTATCGATTCTGGAATTAAATTTCCTGAAGATGAATTACTTGGCATTGACTATGTGATACCTGATTATACGTATTTAGTGAAAAATGCTGATAAAATTAAAGGTCTTTTTATCACCCATGGTCACGAAGATCACATCGGCGGGATTCCATATTTATTAAAAGAGCTAAACGTACCTATATACGGAGGGAAACTTGCTCTAGCTTTAATCCGAAATAAGTTAGAAGAGCATGGCTTACTAAGAACTGCAGAACTTCATGAAATTAATGAAGATGACATTATCAAATTCCAGAAAACTTCCGTTTCTTTTTTCAGGACAACACACAGTATTCCTGATTCGTTTGGAGTTGTCGTTAAAACACCATCTGGAAGTATTGTCCAAACAGGAGATTTCAAATTTGATTTTACTCCAGTTGGGGAACCGGCAAATTTATCAAAAATGGCGAAGATTGGTGAAGATGGTGTCCTATGTTTGTTATCTGACAGTACAAACAGTGAAGTCCCGGGATTCACTATGTCTGAACGAAAAGTCGGTGAAAGTATCGACGCCATTTTCAGAAAAGTAGATGGTCGAATTATTTTTGCGACTTTTGCATCAAATATGTATAGGTTACAGCAAGCTGTAGAATCAGCAGTCAAATACGAAAGGAAAGTTGCTGTATTTGGACGAAGTATGGAATCAGCCATCAGAATTGGTAGAGAGCTTGGTTATATTAAAGCACCTGAAAGTACATTTATAGAATCATCACAGTTAAACAAAGTTCCTGCCGATCAATTATTAATTCTTTGTACAGGCAGTCAAGGTGAACCGATGGCCGCGCTATCTCGAATTGCACATGGTACTCACCGTCAAATCCAAATTTACCCTGGAGATACGGTTGTTTTCTCATCTTCACCGATACCTGGGAATAATTTAAGTGTTAGTAAAATCATCAATCAGCTTTTCCGCGCAGGCGCCGAAGTCATTCACGGATCATTAAGTGATATTCACACTTCAGGTCACGGTGGACAAGAAGAACAAAAGCTGATGCTTCGACTTATGAAGCCTAAGTACTTCTTACCTATTCACGGAGAGTATCGCATGCTAAAAATGCACACAAAGCTTGCGCAAGATTGCGGTGTACCAGAAGAAAATTGTTTCATTATGGACATTGGTGAAGTTCTAGCACTAGACAAAAACGAAGCTGGTCTAGCAGGAAAAGTTCCTTCCGGCTCTATCTATGTTGATGGAAGTGGAATTGGAGATATTGGAAATATCGTTCTACGTGATAGACGTATTCTATCAGAAGAAGGACTAGTAGTTGTCGTCGTTAGTCTCAACATGAAAGAGTTTAAAATTGCATCCGGTCCTGACATCATTTCAAGAGGGTTTGTTTACATGAGAGAGTCAGGAGATTTAATTCATGAAGCACAAAAGAAACTTGACGTTCATCTGAAAAGTTTGATGGGAAATAAAACAACACAATGGTCAGAAATTAAAAATCAGATTACCGATACCTTAGGACCATTTTTATACGAAAAAACAAAACGTAAACCAATGATTTTACCAATTATAATGGAAGTATAATTAAATTCTAACGAGTAGGAATAACACATTCCTGCTCGTTTTTTATTTCTTTACTTTCTTGATCGTTTTGTAACTTTATATGATCATTCCCCGTCTAACAATGCGAAGAGGCAGAAAAAGAAGGGGGAACGTAGTTATGACTAGAATAAAACGCAATAGATTTATATTTCCTTCACTACTTATTCTATTTTTCATCGGGTTTCTTTCTGCATGTAGTAGTAACAATGAAAGTGATAGCGATGCTTCCTATGATGTGGCAACAAACGATTCAGAGAATGGATTCGTTGAAGCTGAAGATGAACAAGCAAGTTCGGGAGAGGTAGCAAATGTTGAGGAAGGCGAACAATCTGAAGATTTACAATCAAGTGAGCGAATGGTGATTTACAATGGTGATATCTCGATTGAAGTCAATGATTTTAATGATGCCAGAATCCATATTCAAGATGAAGTAGATCAACTAGGCGGATTTGTTGTTGAATCTTCCGTCTATCAACAAGGAAGTGAAAATGACAGACAAAATGGGATGCTAATTGTGAGAATACCTCAAGAATATTTCCATTCGTTCCTCAATGATTTAGAAACAACTAGCTCAAAAGTATTAGAAAAGGCTACAAGTGGAAATGATGTAACCGAAGAATTTGTCGATTTAGAATCACAACTCCGCTCGAAAGAAACCGTTGAAGAGCGTTTGCTTGCATTTCTAGCAGAAGCAAACAATACGGAAGATCTCCTTTCCATCTCAAATGATCTATCAGACGTTCAAGAAGACATCGAACGGATTAAAGGTAGAAAGTTGTATTTACAAAATCATGTAGAATTATCGACAGTTACCATTCATATACAGGAAAGATCAATAAATGTATCGAGTTTACAAGACCAAGAATCATTAAATACGTTACAGCATGCACAGAGCTTATTCATGGACACAATAAACGTTATCATTTCAGTTTTTTCTCGAGCATTTGTATTGTTTGTAGGATTATCACCAGTAGTAATTCCACTTGCTGTTATTGGAATTAGTGTTTTTATCTTTTATAAACGACGAAAAAATAACCAGGAAACTGATGAATTATAATGTAAAAAAAGATGGCCTCAAAAGTACGAGGCCACTTTTTTTAATACTTTAAGAATGTTTAACTTCACTAAAGGATTAAAGTATAAGATAAACTAAGACTTTCGCCATGAAGTACTTGGCGACAACCCAAGTTTTTCTACTATCATCAATCTTCATCATCAAATAAATCGTCTTCCATTTGGTTAATATCTTTATCTGCACCGATCACAATCACAATATCATTTTTTTTAAGCTCTTCCGTAGCCGCTGGTGATACATTAATATCATCTTCTCGTTTAATTGCCATGATGTTGCACCCGTATTTCGCGCGGATATCCAAGTCGATTAAAGTGCGTCCATCCACTGTCTTTCCTGCAATTAACTCAACAATACTATATTCATCAGACAGTTCTAAGTAATCCAGAACGTTTTTTGAAACAATATTATGGGCAATACGAATCCCCATATCACGCTCAGGATGAACCACTTTATGTGCCCCGATTTTATTTAACACTTTCTCATGATAATCATTCTGTGCTTTAACCGTTATATGGTTAACTCCTTGCTCAACTAGCATTAATGTAGTTAAAATACTTGATTGAATATTGTCCCCTATCGCAACTATTACATGATCAAAGTTACGGATTCCTAAACTTTTCAAAGTATTCTCATCTGTCGTATCCGCTACAGCAGCATGAGTCGCAATCGAAGCGTATTTATTGATCTTGTCTTCATCCGTATCAATAGCAAGGACTTCCACTCCTTGCTCACTTAAAGCACTACAAATACTCCCCCCAAAACGACCTAAACCTATGACGGCAAATTGTTTTTTCATTCTGATCCCCCGATTTTCTCACTTCACTTTTCTTCTATCATACAGAGAAAAACATTTAGTTTCAATTAGAGTATATCGTTATATTGAAAAAAAGTGGCAAAAAATCCTTCACTTGGTTTGAAACCATGTATAAGTGGTAAGTGGCGTGGGGGGGGATTTCAACTTGCCTTACAGTGTAGCTTGCCCAGGTTTCCAATCAGCTGGACAAAGCCCACCTGTTTGAAGCGCTTGAAGTACGCGAAGCGTTTCTTCTACATCTCGCCCTATGTTATTGTGGTTTACAACAGAATACATTAATTCACCTTCGGGACTAATAATATACAATCCTCGAAGAGCTACCCCTTCATCTTCAATTAGCACTCCGTAGTCACGAGAAATTTGGTGGTTGGTATCTGCTGCTAATGGGTAATCTAAATCTCCTAGTCCATTATCGTCACGATCTGTATTTATCCACGCAAGGTGTGTGTGTACTGTATCAGTAGATACACCGATAACTTCTGTATCTAAATCCTCAAACTCATCATATCTATCACTAATAGAAGTGATTTCCGTTGGGCATACAAATGTGAAATCCATCGGATAAAAGAAAAGAACTGTCCATTTATCCTGCTTCATATTTTCCTCTAAACTCACTTTTCCGAATTCTTTATTCGGCATTACAGCGTCCATCTCAAATCTCGGTGCTTGTTTAGCTACCATTCGCTTTTCTGTCATGTCAACAATCCCTCCAGGAGTATTATTATTTTATGACACTGATTATCTTCCGTAAACTACGACGGACATAATAAGTGCCTTCTCTTATCATGTCCATCTCATTCTTTTCTGAAACTCCGATGGATCTTGAAAATAGCCCGTTTTTTTTAGAAACCCTATACGTTTAAAGACCCTATCGATTGTGGTAAACTCTAATATGGACTTAAAAAACATCTTGGAAGGAGTATTACATATGCAAGCATGGATTGAAGCGATTAATTGGACAGAAATAGGTACAAAAGCATTAACAGTCGGTCTCCAATTAATTGCAATTGTCATTGTATTTTTTATCATCCGATCTATTGGGAGAAAATTTATTTCTAATACTTTTGCAAGAATGAGCAACCAGAAAAACTTCTCTGCGAGTCGCTCAAAAACATTGGAAAAATTAGTGAATAACCTTTTTTCTTACGTATTAATATTTATTTTGATCACATTTATTGTCGGAATCTTTGAATATAACATAACTGGACTGATTGCCGGCGCTGGTATTATAGGGCTCGCTGTCGGATTTGGTGCCCAAGGCCTTGTAAGCGATGTTGTCACTGGTTTTTTTATTTTATTAGAAAAGCAACTTGAGGTAGATGAATATGTCACTGTCTCTGGTTTAGATGGTATTGTTGAAGAAGTAGGTTTACGTACAACAAAAATAAGAGGTTTTGACGGTACCGTCCATTACATTCCGAATCGGGAAATCGGCACCCTCAGCAATCACTCGCGCTCCAATATGAGAGCATTAGTTGATATGAGTATTAGTTATGGCGACAACATTGACGAAGCCATGAGAGTCCTTCAACAAGCTTGTGACCAAATTGCACAAGAAGACGAGTTGATTAAAGAGGGCCCTCACGTTGTCGGTGTGCAGAACTTAGGAGATAGCGAAGTAGTCATTCGCGTCATTGCTCAGACAGCGAATATGGAGCAATGGGGCGTGGAAAGAAAATTACGTCAGGCCATGAAAGAAGCTCTTGATGCGAACAATATTGAAATTCCGTTTCCACATCAAGTTTTTATTAATAAGGAAGCTTAAAGCGCATAACCTTCACAGACATACTTAAGACCTGACAGCTAAAAATAGCTATCAGGTCTTTTATTATGATTGAGCCTGTATTGATTGATCGACCCGCTGACACACTTGATCAGCCGTTAATCCCTGTGCTGAGACTACCGCCGCATTTGTCGTCGTATCGGCCATTCCCATCACATTTTCTTGCTGACCTGAAACAACACAGCAGTCACAGCCTGATGCATCTTGTTCATTTTGTAAAGAAACAACTTCATGTCCCTGTGCCTGCAATGCTTGTTCGATGTCTGTTAATGAAGATTCAACACCTACTCTTGCCATTAAAATCGCCTCCTTTTATTTACGCTAGTAGTATCACCACTAGACCAGACGATATACAAAAAATGAAGGCGAATCTTGTTTTATAGCAAAAAAACAACGATAAGTATCTACCTACTAGTAATAAACTCAGTTAAGTAGTTAACCGCTACTGACAATGCTCTTTCATCAGCATTTAGTTTATTTGAATGAAGACCGTGCTCACTGTCGACACCTAGCCAAAACATCACCCCTGGAATTTCTTCAAGGAAATACCCGAAATCTTCTCCTGTCATCGCCTTATCACAAACTTTAAAATCAACATGGGAAGATGCCTGTGCAAACTGAATAAAGGAATTTGTCAACTTCTCTTCATTATAGACTTGACAGTAGTTTGCACCATAATCAATTTTACAGTCACAGAAAAAACTTTCCTCAACCCCTCGAGCCATTCCTTCAATTCTTGATTTAATTTTGTTCATTGACTCAATCGATAACGTACGAATCGTCCCTTCAATTCGTGCACGTTCAGCAATAATGTTCTGCTTCGTACCTGCTTCAATTTTTCCAACAGTCACCACTGCTGAATCCAAAGGGGAAATATTTCTTGCAACTATCGACTGCAGTTGCGTCACAAAATGACTAGCCGCTACTACCATATCTTCAGTCATATCTGGATACGCAGCATGACCGCCTTTCCCAAGAAAATCGATAAACAATTCGCTCGTATTAGCAAACAGAATCCCCGGTTTTGTAGCAATAGTTCCAACTGGGTGTTCTGGAGCAATATGAAGCGCATAGATTTCATCCGGTTTCCAAGACTGAAATTGATTCGAAGCAAGAAGAGGTTTTGCTCCACCAGGGCCTTCTTCTGCCGGTTGAAAAACAAAGACGACATTTTGTTTCGGTTGGTTAACTGCAAATTCTTCAACCAAGGCTAGACCAATCGTCATATGGAAGTCATGACCACATGCGTGCATCATACCTTCATGTTTTGATGAAAAAGGTAGATTCGTTTTTTCAACAATTGGGAGACCATCTATATCCGCACGATACCCGATCGTTTTAGTTGGCTCACTTCCAGTAATCTTGACAAGTACACCCGTTTCCCAAGTCGTGTATTCCAGAAAACCCTGTGAACATTTATTAATTACGTCAAGAATAAAACGCTGTGTCTTCGTCTCTTTGAAACCAGCCTCCGGAATTTGATGAAGCGCTCGGCGTCGTTCCACCAAGCGCTCCTGTAAATGATTCGTATTCATTAGTTATTAAGCTTTCTAAGTTCTTGCTTAATTTCTGTTTTACCTCTTGTCTGATCGTCTATTTCTTTAATAACTTTGGCTGGGGTACCTGCAACAACCGTATTTGGCGGTACATCCTCCGTTACAATTGCTCCTGCTGCAACAACCGAACCTTTACCGACTGTTACACCTTCAAGGACAACAGCGTTCGCACCAACTACAACACCGTCTTCCACGATCACTGGTTTAGCAGACGGTGGTTCAATGACTCCAGCTAATACAGCTCCGGCACCGATATGACAATTCTTTCCTACAGTAGCTCTTCCACCAAGAACAGCATTCATATCAATCATTGTACCTTCTCCGACTACAGAACCAATATTTATCGATGCACCCATCATAATGACAGCAGAATCACCAATAACAACTTGTTCACGAATAAACGCTCCTGGCTCAATACGAGCATGGATATTTTTCATGTCTAGCAAAGGAATCGCGGAATTTCGACGATCGTTTTCAACAACGAAGTCTTCAATTTTTGCTTCATTCACTTTGATTGCTTCTTGAATATCTTTCCACTCACCAAAAAGCACACCTGTATTTCCTTGAATAAATGATTTCGTATTAGCACCGAAATCAATGCCATCCACGTCACCTTTAATATGTACTTTTACCGGTGTTGACTTTTCTGCATTCGAGATAAAACTAATAATTTCATTTGCATCCATTTGTTTCATGAAAAATTCCTCCTTAAATTAGATCACAACTCCTATTTATCATAGTCATTACAACAAAAAAATGCAATCGTTGTGTTTCTTTTATTTCATTTACTCTGTTTTACTATTTAAATTTGGTATTGAGCATATCAATTCAACAAAAATTAGTAAATAAAAGACACCCCCTAAAGGGCATCTTTGCAGTTGTGATTATGTTAAGACCTTTGTAATAAATACCGTTGTTTCTTTCGCTAAATCCACTTCATTAAAGATAAAATCATCCCCATCTGGACGAAAAGTTCTGACAATAGGCCGTTGAGGCAAGCCTTTATGCTGACCTGTGACTACACCTATCGATCCGTTACTCAGTTTCACTTGTGCCCCAGATGGATAAAAGGCGATACATCGCAAGAACTTCCACACTACGTTATGATCATAACGGACATTAGTAAGTCCCATGATCCTCTCACAAGCTTCGTGCGGAAACAATCCAGGATCCGACTCATTTTCAGAAGTTAAATGATCGTAGTCGTTTGCTACTGCAACAATTTTTGCTAAGAAATGAATATCGTTTCCTGACATTCCCCGAGGCTTTCCTGAACCATCGACATTTTCATGATGAGCTAGCGCGATATGAGCAGATAGTGTGCTCACGTCCGGCGCCTTCCTTAGTAAATTGAAACCTTTCCAAGAATGATGTTGCATTAACTCATCACTTTGCTGATAGCCTACTGGGACATCACTTTTTTTTACTTCTGCAACTAATTTCCCTACATCATGTAATAGTGAGCCAACAGCTAATTCTTGAATCCGTGGTTTTGATAGACCTATTTGAACAGCTACCATAACTGACACAATACAGACATTCACTAGATGTACGAAAAGATGATTATCTTTCGTGCGAATATCTGTCAAATGAAATAAAACATCCGGATTAGCCATCACCTCTTCAATCATTTGATCAACAACATTGCTAATTGATTTTCCGTCAATTTGCTTATCTTGTTGGATAAATTGAATCGAATTGGCCAATGTTGCAACCGCTTTTCGTCTGGTTGTCTCAGAAACTACTTCTTCAATTTCGACTTCCTCAAAACGATCATCTTTAACAAAAATAGAAGTCACACCCATTTGGCGCAATTTTGAAATAAGTCCAATTGTTAATGTAACTCCGTCATTTAGAAGGATACGTCCATCACTACCAAAAATATGTTTTCCTAATTTTTCACCTTGTTCAACTTTATCAATAGATACGTACCTCATGACTATCCCTCAAACTTTCTTTGAAATCATTTCGAATTATATTGCTCCGCTATTGCAAGAAGTTTTTTTTCATTGAACCCGACCACTTGTTTTTCCCCGTAACAAGTGAGTGGCGTTCCAATTGGGTTAATTGACTTCCATTCTTTAAAATCCACCTCATTATGAGACACGTTTCGTTGATGGGGTTCAATCCCATGCCCCTTGAAAAAATCAAGAACTTTCTCACAATAAGAACAGCCCTCACTAGTAAAAACTACTACATTGTTCGTCATTTGAATCCCCCACCTTGTTTTCAAAACTATTGTCAGCAGACATTTCAGTATTTATTTCAACACCTAGTCTTTTTCTTGTATAAATAAATGATCTCCCCACAATGAACGTAACAATTTCATCTCTCTTTATTGTACTGAATAACAAACGGAAAAAAATGATGTTAACTTTTTAAATCAATAGGACTATAATCCTACTAAAAGAATATATCTTATTTATTTTACTATAAATAACCTATATATTAAAGTTTGCTTTTATAAAGAAAGACCTTAATCATTGATCACCTTGCTCTTTTTCCACACCTTTTATTTTTTCTTCCATATAAATACTTCTCGTTGGAAAGGCAATTGACACACCTTCCTCTTCAAGTATATTCATAATTTGTAAATTCACATCTTGTTTTATTTCCATATACTCTACCCACATTGTGGAGTTCGTGAAGAAATAAAGAAAAATATCTAGGCTACTATCATTAAACTCGCTAAAACGAACTATAATGATATCTTGGTTAATATCTTCTCGCTCACGAAGAAGTTTATCAATTCGATCGACACAAGTTTGAATTTTGTCCCTAGGAGTTGAATACAACACACCTAAGTTAAACGTAATTTGCCTTTTCCCCATTTTAGTCCAATTCTCTATCGGCTCATTGGCAAGCGTCGAGTTTGGCACCACCACTAACGAATCAGAAAATGTACGTATTTTAGTGCTGCGAAATGTAATATCTTCGACAAATCCTTCTACCGAAGGAGTACTCACCCAATCCCCTAAGGTAAACGGTTTTTCCGTAATAATTACGACACCACCGAAAAAATTTCCTATAGAATCTTGCGCTGCAAGCGCAAACGCTAATCCGCCTAAACCAAGACCTGCAATAAAACCGCTGACATCATACCCCCATTCACTAGCAACAATACTTAGTATCATCGCAACCAAGGCAAATCGAATGATTTTAGAAAGGAACGGCACGACAATTTGATCAAATTGAATATCTAATCTTTCGCCTACTTTTGAAAAAATAATTGAACTAGATGCAGATAAATAATATAATCCCCAGCCAATATGAATGATCACTAACGTTCGAAAAAGATGATGAATCGTTTCATCAAATCTATCCGGTAATAAATATAAAAAGGCAAGATAAAAACCAATCACCACAAAAAAGGATCGAAGAGGTTTTTCAAAAGCCAATAAAATGTTAGTGACCCACTCAGTTGGTGCTTTTCTTGATAAATATAATATCAGCTTAAATATATACGTTGTGAAAATCTTCCTAAAAAGTAAAAATAGCAATAAAATACCTACCGAAATTGTTGCATCACGCCATGTGAGTAATGTTAACCAGTCAAACATAGTTTTCTCCTTTAGATACTTATTCGATTACACTTTTTAAAAAGGAACCCTCTAAATGATTACTAGAGAGTTCCAACTCTTCATCCTTTTTCTTGACCTGGCACTACTGTGACAGGACAAGGTGATAAATGCAATACACCATAGCTCACACTTCCTAAGATTGCACTAACAACAGGTCCGTTTCCTCTTGAACCCATCACAATACTAGTCGCATGGGTTTCCTTTGCTTCTGTAGTAATCTCGATAGATGGAATACCTATTCTCATCTTAGTCGAATACGGAACTTTTCCTTCTACAAATGCAATCGCTTCTTCTAATTGACGTTTGGCATTATCCTTTACTTGTTGCCCCCATTGTTCATCATCCGTAACTTCCACGGAAAAATTTGCTTCTCTTTTCGGCTGAACATTCAATAACAATAACTTATCCTGATAATTTACTGCCATCATTATAGCAAAATCTAATGCATTTAAAGATTGACTCGATCCGTCAACAGGTACAATAATCATTTTTTTACTCCCTACTTTCTTTATGAGAATCATCATACTATTTATTTTTGCTCGCAAATCCTTACTAATTTTTCAAAATTCCTTAAAGTAAAAATTCCAGACTAGCTTTCTTTTCATATTAACTTGAAAATCAGTAAGTGTAAATGATATAATTTGGCATCATATTACATAAAAGAAGGTACCCAATTATGAAAAAACAATTCGCAATTATCGGTTTAGGACGTTTCGGCACAAGTATTTGTAAGGAATTATTCCACATGGGGCATGAAGTCCTTGCTATCGATAAAACCGAGAAAAAGATAGAAATGGCTGGTGCATTTGCAACACAGACGTTATTATGTGACGCGACCGATGAAACAGAACTAAGTAAAATCGGAATTCGTAATTTTGAACACGTCATTGTTGCGATCGGTGATGATATTCAAGCGAGTATATTGTGCACGCTACACTTAAAAGATTTTAATATACCTAGAGTATGGGTAAAAGCACAAAATGATTATCACCATAAAGTATTAGAAAAAATTGGTGCTGATCGAATCTTCCATCCTGAAAAAGACATGGGTAACCGAATTGCATCATTCCTTACTTCTGAAAAAGTTATTGATTACATTGATTTATCAGCTGATTACAGTATTGTTGAAGTCCTAGCTAGCAAAAAAGTAAATGGCAAGTCTCTTATTGACCTAAATGTGAGAGCTCGCTTCGGTTGTACTATTTTAGCAATTAAACAAAATGGAAAAGTGAATGTAACACCAGATCCAAGTGAAAAGCTTAATCAAGGTGACATTTTTATAGTCATTGGAAATAAACAGGATTTAATGCGTTTTCAAGAAGCAGCCCTCTAAACCCAGGTGATCTTGTATTCAAATTACCAAAGCTCAATTTAGCTTGTCACTTTTCTACTATAACAACAGTGATAATTTTTTAAATTTACAAAATTGTCAAACTTTTTCAATGATCGCGGTTTCATTTATTGTTTTTCCATGGTTTAATATAGTATAGGGATTCAAACTATTTCAATTTGATTTAAACCATACGATGGGGGGAGATCACATGAATGCGATTGAATTAAGCAATGTTTTAAAACGCTTTTCAAACGGCTCTGAAATGACACTAATATTTGAAAATATGAATTTTTCTGTACGTAAAGGGGAACTCATTGTCATATCAGGAAATGAAAAGACTGGAAAATCTACTTTATTACGAATGATTGCCGCTATGACTCCTGCAAATAAAGGAACTGTTGAAGTATTCGGTCAGGATTTAATTAGTATTAGAAAGCGTACAGAATGGCGTTTGGAGAATATCGGTTACATCAATGAAGAAGGTTGCTTAATGCCTTATTTAACTGCAAAACAAAATTTAATGCTCGGTCTGGACACGGAAGATCCTCGGTTTGACGAAGTAGAAAAGAAAGCAACAAATATCCTTGTTGATCTAGGATTTTCGAACGAAAAGCTAAACGATTCGATTGAGGGACTAGATGATAAACATCAAATATTAGCAACGATTGCAAGAATTCTAATGACAAATCCAAAAATCATATTAGCAGATGAACCGACAAAAGAATTAAGTGGCGATGACGGTAAGGTTGTGCTAGACAAATTATTGAACTTTACTAAGAAACAGCAATCAACTGTCATCATCGTTACAAACGATGATTCCATTCACAGTCGAGCAGACCGACATTTTACTGTTGAAAACTACCAGTTGGTGGAAAAGAATAAACAAGAGCACGTTCATTAACGCCTGCATTCGCCCACATCAAGGTTGTGGGCTTTTTATTTTGATATGTCACTTCTTCAAATAATAAGAAAACATAGTTCCGTTAAGATCCATTTGAACCACTATAAATAATTGCCAATATCGTTAAGACGGTGTATGTCAGCACAACGCCGCCAGCACCGACAAGTAAAATAAGAATCGCTGCTTTTTGAACTTTTTCCATTTGATTCACTCACCTTTATACGTATTGTCCTATTTCCTTAATAATAACTTACCATAACGAGTATGAAACATGCTATTCACTTGTTCTTTTAGTATCCTAACAATAAAGCTATAAAGAAGAAAACACCAAATCCTGTGCCAAAAATAAGAAGTCCACCAAGCCACATCAATCTTTTCTTTAAAACTCCTGGATTTTGTTGTTTTTGTAATTCCATCTTTGTATCTGCTAACACTTCAATTAAGTTACTCGAATGCCTACTTCTCTTAATATGTAATTTGACCGTATGTTCATTCTCTTCTTTAAATTGCGATTCTTCCCACTCCATTTTGATTTTTTCATTTGAACCCTCTATCTCAAAGTAAATTCTTTCCTCACCTTCTATCCTCTCTGCGACAAATGGAACCTCATACTTCCACAAGTGATATTCCAACAAGTGCTCCACGTTATTTTTCGATGTACTATAAATGATCAAATTATTTTTATTTCCTTTTATTGGAAGAATGACGACTGAAAAGACGAACAAAGCACCCGCAACCCAAAAGATCCAATCCCCCATCAAATCCCCTTGAAAATACATAATGAAAATAAAACCGACTACTGCTAAAACAGTCTTAATCCAGTTATCTTTGTAGTAAACACCATTTTCCAACTTGATCTGAAACCAATCAACAACACCAGAAAAGAAAAAAATTAATAAAAGAACCAATAAACCTATATATGCTTGCATCGTGACAACCTCCATTTTTTATAAATCGAGTCAATCGCCCACTCACGTTCTCTCTTGCAAACATATTGTAATACAAGATGAATGGTCAAAAGAGGTGAAAAAAATGAGTGAAAGAAATAAGCGAGAAATAAAACCAATAACAGAACAACCATTTGGCGACATTTTACAATCGATGGACGGTTTTTTTAATCAAGCGATGAAACATTTGCATAGTCCACCATCCATTCCTGTCTACCAATACGAAACAAAGAATGAGTATATTATTGAAGCCGAATTACCCGGAATTAAAAAAGATCAAATTAATTTGGATATTTTTCAGAACTACATTAAAATCGGTATCAAAAACGAAAGCTTAACAGAAAAAAAAGATGGTCAAAATCAAACAACTGAACAATACTATCGATTTCAGCGAGCTGATCGAGTAGTCACTCTTCCCTTTGCAGTGAATCAGTCCGAGATTAAAGCTAGTCACTCACAAGGTCTACTAACGATTCGTATTCCGAATAAACGAAAACGTATACCAATCGACTCTAAGGAGGTATAAGTGATGTTTTTTCAACAGCCAAACAACCACCATCCGTTTCCGAATGCCTATCATCAACAATCTTATTATCCACCAGAGCCTCCACCACAATATTGGTCAGGTCCACAACCTGGTCCAGGACCTTATTATCAACAACCGCCATATCATGGATACGCACCACCGCAACATCCTGGTCCTTATTCGCAATTTGGACAGCAAGTACCGCAACAAAAACCGCCGTCCAAATTTATGAACGCGTTCCAATCTGCAGACGGAAAGTTCGATTTTCAAAAAACGATGACAACGATGGATCAAGTGGTGAAAACCGCCTCGCATGTCAGTCCGCTCGTTAAACAAGTCGGAGGATTCTTTATTAAAAAGCCGTAAATGGGAGAGTACCGCTCTTCCATTTTTTTCTCGTCATCCTTATAAACAGATATAATTAATTTAAACCTTGTGTATGATAGAATAAAAATAGAATACAAAGGAGTTGGTCGTAATGAATCAAACAATCGAGACAATTTTGAACCATCGATCTATCCGTAATTTTAAAGATCAAGCATTAACAGAAGAACAAGTAATCCAAATAGTCGAAGCGGCACAAATGGCTTCTACGTCAAGTTATATACAAGCCTATTCCATTATTGGTATTGAAAATAAAGAAACGAAAGCCAAGCTCGCTGAACTTTCTGGAAATCAACCATATGTCGAAAAGAATGGTCATTTTTTTGTTTTCTGCGCCGATCTCTATCGTCATACCATTGCTGCTGACATGGAAAAGACAGACATTAAGCCTGCTATTGAAACAACCGAGAAATTTATGGTTGCTGTCATCGATGCAAGCCTCGCTGCGCAGAATGCAGCAATTGCTTCTGAGTCTATAGGGCTTGGTATGTGCTACATAGGTGGATTACGAAATGAAATCGAAAAAGTTTCAGAGCTACTACAACTTCCTAATTATGTCATTCCACTGTTTGGGATGGCTGTTGGGGTCCCTGATGCAGAAACCGATCAAAAACCTAGGTTTCCGGTAGAGAGCATCTATTACAAAGAGTCCTATCCAACGGATCGACAAGCGATAATGAAGGATCTTGTTACATACAATCAAACAATTTCCGCTTATTACTCCGATCGTACAAATGGCGAACGAAAAGATAGCTGGACAGAGCAAATGACTCGTATGCTCAGCACACCTCGTCGGACTCAGATAAAAGATTTTGTCCAAGGAAAAGGTTTTCTAAAATCATAGAATTAATGGTAGCTTCACTGTTATACTATTTTAGACAGTAGATTTTACTTAAACTATTTAGGGGGATCGCTTATGACTAAAAAGATGAACGTCGAAAGCTTTAATTTAGACCATACAAAAGTAAAAGCTCCTTACATTCGATTAGCTGGTACGACTGAAGGGGCTAACGGAGACACAATCTACAAATACGATTTACGCTTTTGCCAACCAAATCAAGATCATATGAATATGCCAGGCCTTCACTCATTAGAACACATGATGGCCGAGTTCAGCCGCGATCACCACACACAAATTGTTGACGTTAGTCCGATGGGATGCCAAACAGGCTTCTACCTTTCAATAATTAATGATGACAGCTATGATAACGTCCTAGAGCTACTAGAGAAAACGTTACATGATGTCCTTAAAGCAACAGACGTCCCTGCTTGTAATGAAGTACAATGTGGATGGGCTGCATCTCACTCCTTGGAAGGTGCAAAAGAAATCGCCCAAGGAATGCTTGACAAAAAAGGAGAATGGACAGAAATTTTCGCTTAATTTCTCTTGAAGTAACAAATTTCAATTTATTCACAAAAAAAAATAAATAAATAAGCTACGGAAGTCCGTAGCTTATTTATTATGTAAATACAATTATTATAACTGAGAAGTACTCAAATGAATAACCACTGCGATTAGCTTGAATATCTTGATCTCCTTCTGAAAAAGTGCAAGACGCTTACAATACATTCTTATAGATTCTTCTCCATTGTCACATGAGGAATGTTTGCCTCGTAAAAACTATCTGAAATAGTCGAATAGTTTAAGCTTTTGTAAAAGGGCTCTGCATGAATTTGCGCATTCAACTTCAACGATTGCAAATTGTTCTCTTTTGAATACACTTCCATCTTTCTCATAATATCAGCCCCCACACCTTTGCCTCTCTCATCAGATAAGACGCACACTCTTTCTGCCTTCGCTACAGATCCATGAATACGCAGTCTTCCAGCACCTACAGGGCACTCTTCCTTATAAGCGATAAAGTGAATGGATTGCTGTTCTTTCTCATCGACCTCTACTTCTTCCGGAACGCCTTGTTCAACTACAAATACTTTTCGCCTAACGTCATATACATGTTTTAGCTCTTCTTTTGTCTTTGCAACTTTAACTAGCGTCATTTCCCTTCTCCCCTAACATGAACGTTTCGTAAACTGTCCATATACCATTATCAAGTTTACACAGCAAAGAAAATCGATCGATTGTTTCTTCATGACTAATCGACTCTAACTTTAACCGACCGAACACATCCGATAATTCATCATAATTCATTTCTTGTCCTATCGTAATATGAGGTACAAAAGTGTGTTCTGAATCATTTTCCATTAAACCAGTGTTCAGGTTATCATGCAATGAAATCATCTCTTCATTCTCATGAGCCTTCATATAAATCGTATTTGTCACTGGATAGAACGAACTATACTTGTAAACATTTAACGTGAACGGATTTGCACTTGCAGAAACCTCTCGAAGATACTTAACTAGATCTTTCACTTTTGCCTCATCCATTTCAAAAGGCTCTTTCAAAGTCAAATGCGGTGGAACTTTTGCATATTTTGTGTCATATCTCTTCCGATAAGAATTGGCAATATCTTGTAATTGTTTAGATGGGAACACAGCAACACCGTATTTCATGACAACTCCTCCTCGCAACAATAAATTTTCTAATTTTCCGCTCTGGTATTATATAATGTTGGTATTATCATTTTTCTATTCATTCAGTTAACCTGGTTCTGTTCCCTTTCCGCATACGAGATTTAGCAATTCCACCGTGAAACAAGAGGTGAAAAGCTTCGTTCGCTACTTTATAAAACACGTTAAGTATTTGTTTATCATAATATAATTCTCTATACATTTCAAAAATCCTTCTATTTTCAGAGAAGCTCTGGCACCTCTAACAATGATTTACAGATTAGAGAATAACATAAGTAAATCCTTGAAAAGCACTTCCCCTCACAAATATGCTAAACTAATAGGGGAGCTGATTTAATTATTCTCAAAGGAGTGACGTACATGTCAATGTCCAATAAAGAGCCAATAAAAAGCCATATTGTTGAAAAAGCAGCCCGTGACCTGCTTACAGAGCGTGGAGTCGAAATCGCTGCGATTGCTCAAATTGTTTACGATATGCAAATCCAATATAACGATACTCTCTCAATGGAAGATTGTGTAGTAAGCGTCAATGCAGTATTAGAAAAGCGAGAAATTCAGCATGCTATTTTAGTCGGTGTTGAACTCGACAAATTAGCTGAACAAAAAAAATTATCAGAACCACTACAATCCATCATAGAAATGGATGAAGGCCTTTTTGGTGTCGACGAAACGATTGCCATTGGCTCTGTATTTGGGTATGGAAGCATAGCAGTAACAACTTTCGGTTACTTAGATAAAGAAAAAGTAGGTATCATCAAAGAACTTGATACTAAACCTGGTGATAAAGTCCATACGTTTCTTGATGATCTTGTCTGTAGTGTGGCAGCAAATGCATCAAGCCGTCTTGCCCACCGTATTCGAGACCGGCAAGAAAAATTAAAAGATGAGGAAATAGATCATCGAGATGAAGAGGAACGAATAGGTTAAAAGAAGATTGAGGTTAACTATGCGCGTTAACCTCTTGGTAACCTTTCTCTTGAGCTTCCAACTTGATTCTTGTTTTTGTCAATGGTATTCTTTCAAACAGCGATCAAACATTTATGAGGTGAGCATGTGATGGGAAAAAAACCAAGGTGGATTTATTGGAAACAAATTTTCACATCCAAATTCCAAGCTAGTTGCCTAAAAGCTAAAATAGAAGATAATTGGATGAATGGATATGAAGTTGGGCCACTCGTGGAAATCCGTAAACTAAAGGATAATCGCTACGTCGTACGATATACATATGACGAATAAACCACTTCATAAAGATAATCTTCAACTTTATTTCTATTTTCCATAAAACTGTTGACTTCATTTCGTTTTTCTTATATATTAGTACTTGTCGTACTAAATACGACCCGTTAGCTCAGTGGGAGAGCACTTGCTTGACAGGCAAGGGGTCACTGGTTCAAATCCAGTACGGGTCACCAATCCTTACATATCAACGGTTTTAGCTATATTGTTCAATCAATTAGGCTAAAGCTCAAATATAAGTTGCAAAAGTTCCCTCTTGTGAGTTCAACACGGACTCTGGAGGGAATTTTTATGTTGTTAGAAAGTATTGTGAAAGAGTTTGTTTTGGACAAGAAGTTTGAAGGATTGAGAGATTCAACGTTGGAAGGTTACGACAATTTCTTTAAAGGCTTCACCAAGTATTTATATGAACAAGAGGTCGAACACCTTGAGGATTTAACCAAGCGAAATTTGAAGCAATTCCTCATGTATTGTTATGAAGAACTAAACAACAAACCTGTTTCCGTGAACACTAAACTAAGAATAATGAGGGTCTTTTGCCGTTGGTTATATGTTGAGAAACTGACAGATTCATTGTTGACCGAGGGAATTAAAACAATGAAGGAAGACGTTCAACCAAAAATTGTTACAACTGAAGACGTAAGAGCCGTTCTTTCTCATTTAAGACGTTCAAAGAGACGTGAGGACTCTTTCACATCAAGAAGGAATTATGTAATTATGTTGACCTTCATTGGAACTGGAATGAGATTAAGCGAGATTGAAAGGCTTCATTGGAGTGATATTAATTTCACTGAATCAGTCATAAGAATACAGTTGAGCAAGTCAAGGACAAGTCAAAGTGTTCCATTGAGTGATACACTTGCGAGGGAATTGTTGGAGTACAGATTGTTCTTAGAAAGGAAGTTTGCCAAGCTCCCTCAATCCTTGTTCATTACAAAAGAAGGACACTTGCTTTCCAGAACTGCAATCCAGAACATATTCAAAAGATTAAAGAAACAACTAGGTCTTCAATCAAGATTCTGTCCACATGGTCTTAGAGCTTACTTCATTAAAGAGGTTCTGCGGAGTGGGTCAAATCTAAGACAATCACAATTACTTGCGAGACACTCAAAGATTCAAACAACTCAGCTCTATGTTGGTTATCATGCTCATGAGTTGAAAGAAGGACTGGACGAACACAATCCGCTTAATGATTTAATATAGCAGCACTACATGAGCCTATCCACGTGAATAGGCTCTTTAGAATGATTTTCTTGGTTAGTTCAACGAGCTGATCTTTGATTTGCACATAAAAAAAGAAGAGAATTACACACTCCTTACCAGTTACCCCTATTTCTACTGCTTCCTCCCATGAATACAATTATTAGAATTACTAACAGTCCAATGAAACCTTCCATGTCAATTAATTCCTGCTTACTCCCATTTCTCACTCTCCTCTGAGAATTCAAATTACTTCTAAACATATTATACTCAATTTAGGAAAAAGGAAAAGAGCAAAGGGGACTTTCTCCCCGCCCATAACAATTTATCACCACTTCGTTAATGGTTAGTTTTTTATGAATATAGGAAAAAATTAAATCGTTAAGAAACAACGAAAGAAGGATTAATGAAAATATAACTAGGAAGATATTTCAACTCCTTAGAATATCATGTCCCATACCCATACAACCACCATGAGTCCAACAATAAACATTATTGCCAATATCGGCAAGAGGAACCATATCGCTGTCCATCTCACAACAAAGTTTCCTGTCTTGGCTAGTTTTTCCGTTTCACTAGGCGTTTCCTTCACTACCTTGTTAGCCTCCCTCTCAGCTTCCTTCTGCTTACGCTCCTCTTCCAGTTTCTTAACTCCTTCTCTGTATTCTTCCTTGAATTCCTTAAATCCCATACTACCACTCTCCTTTCATACATTATATCCAAAATATTCCTTGTCGAATAGCTTTCTAGGAATCCGTCCTTTTTCTGGTTTTAGTAGAAAGGACAATTATCTCTTGAACTTCAGTAGCAGGAACATATCGAGCGTTTTCATTGCCTTTGCAGTTATAGTCCTAGTAATTCAGTAACGTCAGCTATTGCAGAATCTTTGCGAATTACTTGGACACCTTTTTCATTCGATTATAATCAAGTTCTATATTGCGATATATAAACGACAAAGAAAAAAGGAACTTACAGGAGTCCCCTAGTCAAACAATATGTTTACTTTTCAAGAGCCTTTTGAAAAGCTTCTCTGCGTCAATCGTTCCATAAACCTTGACCGTTCCCACTCCTTCAACCTTGCTCTCATGCGTAACAATTGTTTGAGGTTTCTCCATTGTGACACCCTCCCAGTATAAGAATATTCAAGGGTATATTTGTCTTATTCCCTCTTATTTTCTCCAACAGGAGGGAGTCTTTTTTGTGACATAAAAAAAGAACCCCTGTGAGGTTCTCCGTTTATTTATTCGTTTTTTTCTGCGACGTGAGAACCTTGAAAGTTTCCTTCTCTTGAATCGTACTCTTCATATAATTCAAAAATTGTATTAAAGTCTTCGATATTAAGTTCATTCATTATTGTTCCAATATGTTTATAATTAATCTTATCGGTTGTGTTCCTTACAATAACACTCAAGGTTGCCTCTCTAATTCCTGTTCTTAACGCTAGTTCCTTTTGACTTATTTCTCTCTCAACGAGTAGTTCTTTTAATTTTAGTCTTACTTTCCAGTTATTCATTTATTTCTTTCCTCCATTAATTCCATAATTTTCTTTTTGTTACTCCCTCCGTTCATGCTTTATATAAATACAAGGAATCTCTTGTTCCTCTTATCGGCATTAGACTTCTATATTAAACACAACTTCTGTGCGTTTTACTCATATTTACTTTTTATTATTCAACTAACGCTCCCCATAGTTTAAGTGCAAATCTTCACTATCTTTATTTTTAACAGAGTAAAGGACATGAAAAAAGCCGGACATTGCACCTGTCTAATGTCTAACTTTTTCCTGTACAAATTGTTATTGAGTAGCAAGTTCAGGATTAAAAGTCGTTAAGAAATCTGGATCTATTTCATATTGATCCACAAGACTCTTCGTATCTGTTTTATTGATTAACCCTTTTTCTTCAGCACGCTCAAATATAATGTCTGCAATACTTTGGGCAATATCGCTATCTATTTCATGACTAGTCCCAAAAAAGGAAAGCAGTCTACTACGGCTATAATAGAATCTATCTTTAGTCAAAAAATGAGTAAATTGATGCTTAGATATGAAGGAACCTTTTTCTATATGATGATGTGATATTACCGAAATATATTCGCTAAATAAATCATTTTGATATGATTCAGTATTTATCTCTGATAAAAACGCTTTTTGTTTTTGTTCCTTTCGATTTATGATAATCCAAAATCCTACTGTTAATAATATAGAGTACAACCATATTCCAGTAAAAGTTACACTATTGTGATTAATAAGGTTTCCCAAGATCGGGTGTTCACTCATTTGACTAGGAAATACCCAAACGATACCTAATACAGAGGTAACTCCTGTAAGGGAAAACTTAGGTACATTATGACTTGACTTATAGTCTGAATGGAACTTTTCAATTTTTTTATCTAAATTATCACTCATGCTTACCTTTTGGTTCGTAGTAGATAGGCGACTTACCAAAGTCACAATATCTGAAGTTTTGATAGTAGATAATTGATTTTTAGATAGATCATCAATCTCTTCAACAGCTTCATTTAAGTTATAAAATAATAATTTCTCCTCATCGTTTTTAAATTCTCCCCTATTATTATCTGGATGGATATCCCTTATTTTTTTCATTAATCCTTTTCTAATTTCAGAATTGTCACCGTTAAGGTTTAATTCCTTTATAAAGTATTGTAAATTAGACATTTCTCCCCACCTTTTAACAAATATTATTTGCTTATACTGTAATAGTATAAATTATAATAGGATAAAAATGGTTTTTTTTCATTTAAATTTTTAACTTTCTTTTTTCAATTTATATTTTAATTATAAGTAATTGGGAATTTTACAAACGACTGTACAGTTTTTTATTGTACTAATCATCGAAATATAATTCTTAAACTAAGCGCCCTGTTATCTTTAGTAGCATTGTTCACATTCTCTAATTATCGTTTTAACATAAAATCCCAGTATCCTTGTTAGATATCTCTTGATGTTTAATCTGAAGTTTTTACCTTCACAATTCCTACCTTGTAAGCGACTTCGTATAATACAACAACATTTTGTTTAAGATTTCGATAAATTATTTCATTTGCAAATAAAACTTAGTCATATCAAGGTTTTCAACCATAAAATTTTTTTCTTTGCGGTTCTATCAATTGCTTGTTATTTGATTTGTGACAAAAATATGAGCCTCTCCGATTAGGAAAGGCTTTCTTCTCTTGCTATGAGATTATGCAGTTCTCTTGTCGTAATTGATTCAACTAGCTTTATGTCAAACACTTGCTTAAATGATTTCTTATTTCGTTTTATACGGATCGTTCCCGTAATTTCAATGAATCCGTTTTCCTCTAGTATGAACCGTATTTCACAATCAATGATCTTTGAGCTTTCCAAGAGCATTAATTCGTTACTCAAAGGTAATATTTTCATATCTCCGACAATAGGTAACTTTTTTACTTTTCTCATTTGTATTCCCCTCTTATTCTCACAATAACCCGTTTAGGTAAAGCGTCCTTATTTTCCGTTAGCAAGGTAAACTCTTTTTTTATGTGTTGGTTGCCGTGCAATTCTTCATCAAATAGAATCAAACCTCGTTTTATATCAACTCGTTTCTGTTGTCTCCCGTCAATAAATAACGTATATACAATAATACTTTCCTTTTCAATCTCCAGTGAGTAGGCTAGGAAAGGTTTATCAACTTTAAAGACTAAAACACTCTTTTTTCCAGCACCTATAATGAATGATTGCTCAATAGTTTCCATTTTCATAGAGGTTTAGCTCCTTTTTTCGTAGTTTTATGACTTCGAGATTCGTTAATATCTCTGGTTTTTTAAGGTTCTTTTCAAACCTAACCTATGCCCAATCATAACCCAAATTATCGAACTTTCTATCCCAGTCAATATAGTCCAACATTTCAGGATTTTGTCGTATTTCAAGCAAGTATCCATATATTTTGGCGTCACTTTTTATTGGAAATCTGGAGGCTGTCAACTGAATTTCGTCCTCTGTGTGCTTGTCAATTAGCCATATAACGGCAAAGTGTTTATCAAGTCCCGTATTATGAAGGAACTTGTCTCACAATAACCTCAATGGCTTGTTTGCCGTGTAAAACATTTTTCTGATTAGTGACAACTTCAAGATTTTTTCTTGTGTTATCTGTCGAATTAGAATTAATATGATTCACTACTAACCCCTCTGGGAAATCCATAATAAGCCTATGGAGGAGGATCGTTTCTGTTTTATGATTTCTCGTTCTCCCAGTTCGTATATAATATTTGTTAGACACTTTGTCTGGAATTGCGAACCATGTATCATACGTTGAGACTAGCTTCAAATCTGCCGTATCAATTTTGACGGTTATAATTCTGCCGTCTATTTTTTTGCAGTAGATTTCAGTTGTTCCATTGTCTAATATTTTGTACTCATTTTTCATGATATTTCTCCCCTATTTGAAGCATAGGGAGGAAAGCAGCTCCTCCCTACTCCATTTATTTTTTAGTCGTCTATTGAGTCCGTTTTCTCTTTCTCCAGTAGCTTTTCAAGTCCTTTTCTTATAAGAACGTGAGCTGAATCATTATTTTCCTTGTCTGTCTGTTCATTTCGTTCAATTTCCTCACGTCTTTCTCTGAGTCGTTCCTGTTTTTTCTCTTTCTCTTTAGAAACTTTGCTTTCCTCATATGCTTTTTTATGTTTTCATTCATAAATTATTTTCCTCCTCTGTCTTTCTCATGCAGTTTACTTTGTGCCTCTTTCTCGTTCCTCTCTACTATTCCGTGTTTCTTGAACAGGAGATAGGAGAATGGTAATCTAATTGCTGAATTTCCCCCGTTTACAATTTTATGAATCTCTTTATCTGTCGGAGCAACTGGAGGAGTTGAGCTTTCCCCAATGATTAAATAATCTGGATTGTACATAGTAAATTCTTTGACCTTTTGAACCTTGTCTTTGCTGTCAAATGCTTTCAAAGTTTTATGATATTCATTCTCGATTTCTTGAAGTTTGTTCCTCTTTTCAATTGCGTTCTCAAGCTCTTTCAAGAACTTCAATTTGCTCTCAAATATTTCTAGTTCAAGAGCCTCCACTTGTTTATTTGATTCAATGAGAGCCTTTGAGCGTTCTTCAATCGTTTCATTTTTGATCTCTTGGAGTCTTTCTTCTTTGACCTCTTCCACGGCTTCAAGTTGTCCCTGTATGTCCTCGTTTCGTACTTTGAGAGAATCAATTTTCTTGCGTTTATCTACCGCTTTGCTCGTATTGTCTGTTTTACCAAATTCTTTCTTGTAAAGCTCTTTTAATTCAATTCCAAGCTTTATCATGTCCTCACGGTTTTGATTCTGTCGGTTCTCCAGTTCCTTTGCTTGTGCTTCAAATTCCTTCAATTGGTTTTGCAGTTCTTGTAATTTTGTCATTTTATTTTCTCCCCTTTGTGTTTTTTAGAAACCTGTCTTTCTCTTGCAAAAATATTAGAATCAATTCAACGTCAAAATTTTCTCTCTCCAGTAGGTTCAATAACCTATATGAAAGCTTTTCACTTGCTAACTCATTTTTACGGCTCTCATTCTGTGAAAGATAAGAAGAATCATATTCAAGCATTTCCGCTAATCTGTTTTGATCCACTTCAAGAAAGTACGTGCGTATGATTTTGACCTCGTTTCCTTTAAGCTGTCTTTTCATAACCTTGCCTCCATTTTTCATATAATTTTTAAAATAAAAGTGATACTCAACCAAATAAAAAAACCTCGAAAGGCTTTTCTCCAATATCGCAAGTCCAACGGAAACCGTTGAACCGTCTTGAAGAGGTTTCGATGTGCCTCTAAGAACTAGATGGAGTACATGTAGTTCGGAAATCTTGCTTTCTCGTGCTTTTCTTAAATTTTTCATGATCCTTAATCAAAAAAAGGAAAGTCTCATTTTCAAAGACTACCTTTATCAATAGGAGAGGTTCATAAAAAAGCAACCTAAACTTTCATTGTTTAGGTTTCGTAGTTGTTTTAGCAGTTGCCTACAATTGTCTAGCAGTTGCTTTTCAATCAATCAATAACACTATGATTATTAATATTGTTGGTCTTACGTTTCGGAGAAACAGGAGCATTTGTATTCAATTGCTTTACATGTTATTCAATTGTTATTTGTATTGTTTATCATTTCGTTCGTTTTCAACTCACTCAATGAGTGGCTTTGACTCCCTCACTATATAGATGGGCTGAACAACCCTATTCACAACTGATATGATGAAAAATGAACAAATACTCCTAGTAAAATGACTATTGGACTAGTCGTTCATAGAGTCTTTCAATTCTTTCCTGTTGGTCAATTCGTTCCTGTTCCTCTTCAAGCAATTCCATTTGAAGGAGCTTTTGTTCTTCAAGTATTCTCCTTGTTTTCCTTTGAATCCATTCAACTGAAAACGTTGATATATTCAACGGGTACAATATCGCTTTTTTAGTCCACTTGTAATAATTTTCTATGATGATTTTAACAAGGAGCTTTTTATCATGGTTCTTCTAAGTCATCAACGGTTTTCAAATACTTCTTGAAAGAGTCGTATCTCTCCCCCAAACAATCTCAATACTTTTCTTATGTCGTCTTTGCATTTCCGACTTAAAAAGTGTAATGATTTCCTTCATGAATATTCCCTCCTTGTTTGTTTTCCTACTTAGTACAACGGAGGGAAAGGACTGTTGTGACTGCAGTTGTTTAATCATTTGTCTACAATTGTTTTACATGTTTAATCATTTGTTTAGGGAACTAGATTTATAGAAAATTGTTTTGAACTGCTCTTGTTCTCCTCGTTCGCTCTGCTCTCTCGGTACTCCGTACCCTGTACAACGTATTCAAATTGTTTTTGTGACGTTTTGAAGTTTTTAAAAATTTTGTGTATAAATTTATTTACCTTTTGGTTCAAAAAATACCCCGGTGTTTTGATTATTGAAGTGTGAGGATCGCTTGTGTGCAATTGTCTTACTTGTTTGATACAAATAACCCTTGATATATTAACGTTTCAATTCACCCTATTCAGAGCGTTATTACGGGGTTTAAGAATGGTTGTTCCCCTGTTGAGGAGCATTTGAGAGGACTCTGGAGGCTCTTGTGAGTTTCCTTGTATAAATGCCTGTTGTTTGCAAGTGTTACCTGTATAGGCATAGAATGGATATGAGAGGCTTTGTGTTTGCAGTTGTTTTATAGGATCGCAGTTGTTCGCAGTTGCATGTGTAATTGTAGTTTACATATATTGTCTTTGAAGGTTCTAAAATTCTATGCGTTCGGTTTATAGCTCTGCTGTGGGGAAATACCCCCGTACTCCCCCATGCTCCCCTCCTTTCAATTATTTTTTGTCAAGTCGTTTACCTTTACATATAATATTTTTATCGCTGTTGTATTACACTTTATTAATTGTAATCATTATCGTTTAGAGTCACTAAAATGAATGAATAAGCTCTTTTATCCGTTCTCAATTAGCTTTGTTGTTATGTTTCCTTTGATGAATCCTTTTGTATCAATGCTTTGAGTATGTTTATCAATCTATCATAATAACGATTGTGTTTCATTCGACTAATAAATTATAGCAATTAATGAGAATAAAATGAGATAAACCAACTGCGTTCACCTATCTACTCAATGAATGATATGATACACAAGACCTGTCTCCCTTGTGTGCTGTTGGTATGGCTGTTGTGTGGATAGTAGGGAGCAACTGCATACATGAGGAGCTTCAAGCCTGTTAAATAGCTCCCTGTAATGTATAACTCCCGTCAATTGAATCAACTGGAGGGAACATTTAAAGAGCAATACTGGAATAAGCTCTCTAATGCCTTGTATGAGTTCTGGAGTGAGTTCATTAATTATACATCTATTTACTGTTATTTCTTCTTGTGTGGAGGTCTATGGTCTAAAATTAACGTCTGTCAAAGAAAGAAAAGTTTTGAAAGGTCTCTCTGGAATAAGTCTCCAGCTGATAAAATACGCAACTGCTCACAAAGTACATTTCAAGTGATACGTACCTCTAACCCTTGTCAATCCTATATAAATTAGTACCTAGTAATAATAGTAGCTTATAAATTTACATGTCATGACATGCCTACAATTGCATACAAATGACACTCAAATGCCTCCCCAGAGCGTTCACAAGGAAGGTTCATATAAGGTTCTCATGAGGTTTTTCTAGTACCCCTAACATTTTTGAGGATCAATAATGTAAAAAATACGATAATTTTTTCAATTAATCAGTCTTCTGCAAACGGGCAAGATTGATTAACAAAGGTTATTAAAAGTAAAAAAATCACCTATATATGTAAAATAAAGGTGTAAATGATATTTTAACAATAATCTTATGTTAGTATAAAAAAAAAAGGAAAATACTTATTAGTAAATGATAGGGGGAAATTAGAATTGAAGACTATTTTTCTTAGACCAGGGGAGTGCAATACAGAAGCTACTTTATCTGAAATTATTAAAATTATAAAACATACAGATGGACTATTAAGAATAGCTGTTGCGTACTTTAATCATAAAACATTGATTAAAGAATTAATTGAAAGAACAGAATTACAAAAAGAAACTAGGTTAATATTAAACACTTCCGATTTGTTAAGACCTAATAATCCGAGAGAATCGGCACTATTTGTTTCTAAGGACTTAATTGATCTTATAAATATTTCACAAGAAAACCACTTATTGCAGATTAAATCATTAGGATTAAATACTAGAATTAATTATCAAAATATGCATCATAAATTTGTAGTTTCAGAAAGACAAGTGATATTTGGTTCATTAAATTGGACGTATGCTGCATTAGAAAAGAATTTTGAGTTAATACATATATGTGAAGACAGAGATTTAGCAAAAGAATTTCAATGTGAATTTGATAATTTATGGGAAACCTCTCAAGACATTTACACAAGGTATGGCAAAATTAGAGGCATAATTTGTCCAGAATGCATATCTTCGGATGGAGTTGATTTTGAGAGTTACGGTCCTTTTTGTACGATTTGTGGACATAGATTTAAATTTAACTAATAGTAGATTTAGATTTGTCATTTTAAAACGGAGTAATTGGAATTAGGTTTAAAGGTACATAATAAGTTAAGACTTATTTGCTTTCCCTTAGTATTAAGTCATTGAGATTCAAGGGAAAAATAATTGATTGTGACTGGAGACATAAAAAAAGACTCTCACTAATTAAAGTGAAAAGTCTTTCAATGCGTCGTCTTGCTGTTGCTGTTGCTGTTCTAGTCCGATATATCTCATTGTAATCATTGGGCTTGAGTGACTGAATAATTTCTGGAGCATTGCAATGTCTTTTGTTTGTTTATAAAAGAAATATCCAAAACTTTTGCGGGTACTGTGCGCGGAAAATTCTTTCACTCCCACTCTGTCAGCACACTCTGAGAGAATCTTGTGAGCTTGAACTCTTGTTATAGCTACTGTTCCTTTGCGACTGGGGAACAAATAATCATTCTCATTCATTCCCTTGATGTACTTGTCAATTTCTTTTCTGAAGCCTGTTGAAATTATTTGCCTCTTTGCCTTGCCTGTTTTCTGCTCCTTCAATATGATGTGAGTTCCTTGTAAGTCCCTCACTTTCAATTTTAATATGTCTGATATTCTAAGAGCTGAATTTATTCCAGTAATAAAAAGGAATCTGTCTCGATCATTCTTAAAGCTATCTTTCATTAATTGTATTTGATCTTTATTTCTTATTGGTTGGACAGTATTCATTTTATGATTCCTCCCCTACTAATCGACATTACTAAACCTCACTGTTTCATTACCTTTTCATAAATGCGTAATTACGTTATTGGATAATTTTATCGTTTTTTTGAGGAGGGAGTCAAGTGGAATTACAAACTCTTGGATAATTCGCTTGATTCTTCTTCACATTCGTTTTTCTTTTTAACTATTTTCTGTGTGTGTTCTTCAATCTGTGAGATATATTCTTCTAGCCCATTGTATCTTTCGTCATCAATCTTGTTTATAGTGTTTTCTATTGATGATACAGCATAATTAGTTGCTACTTTAATTCTATGATAATCTTCAAAAACGTTTTCAAAGATATAGTCATCATTTAACTCATCAATGAACCTGTAATTATACTTAAGAGCCGATAGGTAAGTTACGTGGTGTGCATCAGATTCAATAACAGGGAAATCAAAAGTCACCTTCAAAGATTCAGCTATGTTAGTTGCGTAAATATCTATAATGCTAGCAGATTTTATAAAGTTATCTAACTTTTCTTTTCTTCGTACTTTTTTATCATAGTCAAAATTTCTATTCATTATTATTATTGCTATTCCACCAGTCATTAAAGCTCCCAAGAATGCTCCTATTAAACTACTATCTATACTTGCAGTCCAATTCACTAACAACGAACCATCAAGATAAATATAAATTATAAGCACTCCAATTGAAGTTAAAACAGAAATCAAGACTGTATTTACATATTTATTTTTGAACAACTTCAAGGCTATTCCCCCTCATACTGTATTTAGTTACATTGTTTCTCCTTGTAGAAGTAATTCCCCAGACTTGTCCCTATTTTACACTATATAGAAAAGGAAACAATATCCATTTGACATTAAGAACGTTTGTTCTGTTCTTAAAAACTCCGTTTCATATGCTCTTGCTCTTTGGAGATTTTCACTTTCATAGGTGTCAACGGACTATAAAAAGTTAACAAAAATAAAGGAGTTTTGCCTTTTCTTGTCCAATATTACCAATATAAGAAGGAGGAATTTCTATGTTTAAAAGCTTTAAGAAGATATTTAAAACTGAACCAAAATCAATGAGTCCAGTGGATAGAAACCTAAAAGGAAAAGAATTAGAAAAAGAAGGGAAAATAGATGAAGCTATGTCTCTATACTGGGAAAATGTAAATGAAAACTTTGAAGGAAGTCACCCTTATAATAGACTTGCTGTTATTTATCGAAAACAGAAAGACTGTTTTTGATAAGTTAATTTTGAGCCACTTTTAGGTGTTTCGATCACATGAAAAATGAGCCACACAATTTCCAATTTCAATAATCTCTCTTATGATAGATAGTGACCAAACTACTTCATACTGAGAGGAAGAAAAGGATGATTGATATGGCTCAATATTATAATATCAAATATTTAAAAGAGGTTGAAGGTTTATCGGAAAGAAGCATCGCAAAAAAGCTTGGTATTTCAAGGAATACCGTAAGTAAATATCTTAATCAATCAGAACTCCCCACGGCGATTAATAGACAAAGAATCTATGGATCCAAACAATATTCAGATGAAACGAAACGAGTATTGCCAATCATCGATCAGTGGCTAGAAGATGATTTGAAGCATTGGGCGAAACAAAAACATACGGCAGCTAGAATCTATAAGAGACTCGTTGATGAGTATGCATTTAAAGGCTCGGCATCTAATATTCGAAAAGTGGTTGCTAAGCGTAGAAAGAAACTTCAAAAAGTATTTATTCCTTTGGAATTTCAACTGGGACATCAATTTCAATTTGACTGGGGTGAAGCTGATATTATTCTTCAAGGCCGAATCCTACGGGTTTATCTCTTCTGTATTCAGTTATCCGCTAGTCGCATGCGATTTGTTAGGGCCTATCTTCACGAGAAACAAGAAGCCTTTCTCGATGGTTTTGTTCATGCCTTTGAATTCTTTGGAGGAATACCAACAGAAGGACTCTATGACAATCTGAAAACGGCAGTACAAAAAACTTTAAAAGGAAGAGATCGCATAGAGCAAGAGACATTTCTCGCTCTACAAGCCCATTATTTATTTAAATCAGAGTTTTGTAATGTTCGTTCTGGAAATGAAAAAGGACGAATCGAAGGGACGGTTGGTTATATTCGAAGAAATGCCTTCGTTCCACTTCCGGCAGTTCAATCAATGGAAGAGTTAAATGATTCCTTGAAAGAATGGTGTTTAAAGGAATCAGAAAGGACCATGGTTCCAAATTCCAAAGAGACTGTGGCTCAAATGTGGGAGAAAGAAAAAGGTTATCTACAGGCCCTTCCTGATCAGGTTTTTGAAGCGTGTAAGTTGGTATCATGTCAGGTGAATAAAACGTCTTTAGTTACAATTGAGACCAATCAATACTCTGTTCCATGTCAATTTGTCGGAAAAGCTGTTTGGGCAAAAATTTTTGTCGATCAGGTGATCATAGTGGCTCAAAATCAAGTGATCGCAGAACATTCTCGATCTTATGAACGAAATCAAATGTTTACGAATCTTGATCATTATCTTGACGCTCTACTTAATAAGCCGCGGGCAATAAGAGATGCACACGCCTTTCACTCTTCTGAGATCCCAGACGTATTCAAACGGTATCATCGTAAGATGAGAGAACAAGAAGGAGCGATTGGAGATCAAAAGTTCATCCGTCTTCTCCTCTTACATCGTGAGATTGGCTTGCCCAAGTTAACTCAAGCTTTAATCGAAGCTGAGAAGACTCACGTATTTCGCTATGAGGTGGTTCACGATATGATTCAACAACTTACAAATGAGGGCGTGATCATTCATGACCTTTCAAGAGAAAAAACGCCTACGAGTTTACTAGACTATAAAGTTCAAAAGTCGAACGTAGAACAATACGGTTTACTGACAGGAGGGAAGAAATGATGGCCACAACAACGTTACTCCTGGAGCATATGACGAAACAATTAAGAACGCCTACGATCGCTCAAAACTACGAATCTCTCGCAAGAGAGGCTGAAGAGCGGAACCTTAGTTATGAAGAGTACTTGTTAGCTTTATTAGATTTGGAAGTGAAAACACGAGAAGAAAATTTAAAACAACGACGACTTAAACAAGCTACTTTTCCCGTTCATAAAACGTTAGATACCTATGACTTTAGTTTAATGCCCAGCTTAAACCGAAACCGATTTTTAACGTTAGGCCAAGGTGATTTCGTAGAAAAAAAAGAGAATATCATTTTCCTTGGTAACAGTGGGACAGGGAAATCTCATTTAGCAACAGGAATAGGTATTGAAATGATTCAAAATGGATACAAAGTCAAGTTTATAACAGCATCAGAATTGGTAGAAGAACTATTGATGGCAAAGGAAGAACATAAACTAAATGCTCTCGAAAAGAAGTGGCTCAAATTAGATGTGATCATTATAGATGAACTCGGATATGTGCCCTTTTCAAAGGTAGGATCAGAGCTATTATTTCAATTTTTCTCCAGTCGATATGAACGTGCGAGTGTCATCATTACAACCAACTTAGAATTCAGTGAATGGACGAGTTTATTTGGCGATGACAAGATGACAGCAGCTCTTTTAGATCGACTCACTCATCGATCACATATACATTTATTAAATGGCGAATCATATCGTTTTAGGCAAAGTATGAAACAGAATGAAGGAGGCTAAAGAACATGCGAAAGTTGGGAGAGGGTTGCCCCTCCCAACTTCCAATCCTACCCATTAATGGGTGGACAAAGATGACAAGTGGCTCACTTTTAAAGTGATCGCTGTGGCTCAATATTATGTTGACAAAAACAAAAGACTTTAAGAAGGAAATTCAAGTATTAGAAAAGGCTGTTTATGTCTTTGAAAACAATGTAAATATTGAACGTCTAGATCAAAACCGAAAACTAATAAAGTTCAAAGAACGATTAGAAAAAGCTAAGGATCTAAATCAAAAATAAATACATTAGTGTTTAGATAATGTGGAGTGGTCTTATACGGATAGACTAAAACACAAGGGTTTTCATCGGAAACTCCTTTGTTTTATTTTACTATTAAAAATATGGTAATAATAGATTTGGTTGCGAGGTGAGAAAATGTCCATGTATAAAGAGGGAGGTAAGTTAACCTCCTGCAAGTTAGATAAAGAAGGCTTGAAATATCTAGTAAGTATTATTATTAACGAATTTCCAGAGGAATATAGAATGGATATATCTTGTTATTTTAACAATATACGCATTGATGAAACAAACATTGATACGTTTTTGCAACACAAAGAATTACCAGATAGACTAAACAACTTAAAGATTCGTATTAGCGGGTTTAACAACACTCCACAACAAGATTTAAGTGAATCGAGAGGTGAGTGGAAAAGACGAAACATGGACGTTAGGGTTTTTTTATCGAGTTAAAAACTATATTAAATCAAAGAAGCCTTGGTATTCATTTGCAATTAGAGTAGTTCAAAACTTAATCAGTTTGGTTTTCCCTTTGATTTTGTTTCTCTTCTATACTATGTATTTTGGTAACATTACACTATTAAATATTGTAAGTTTCTTTTTAATTTTAATTGGAATTTTCATAACTACTCACCTCAACTATAAAGGAAAATTGTTATCATATACAGATATACAGTTAACAGATAAACCACATAATTGGACGTTAGTTAGGATAGGTATACTAACTGGAATGGTTACTGGAGTTTTAGGAGTAATTGTTGGCGTTATTAGCTTAATAAAATAATTTTCTATTCATGTAGACTTATTTAGAGGTGGTGTAATTATGGCTACTAATAAAAACACTTGGGAAGGTAACGAAGCAATACAATTAGCCTCTCAAGTAATATTAGAGTTAGATAATATTAATGAGTTAAATATAGAAAATTGGATTTTTTATAATGATATTGATGTTATGGATTTTTGTGCTAAACCAAAAAAGTTTACTTTACTAAACGAGTACATAACAGAAATTTATATTTTTGGATACGAGTATCTATTGGATAAGCATTTTCCAATGAGTGTCATTAATTCGTTAACCAATATTTTAGAGTTTTACAGAATAGATTTTTCATCAGTAGGAGAATGTGAATTCTTAGGTTCTGATGACAATGATTTAACTGGTGAAGAATTTGAACAAGTCGAGGATTATGCTAAAGATTTGTTTGATTTTTTTATTCCTAAATTATCTTCAGTAATTGTTCATGAAACCTTTACGATATTATATATGAATAAAACATTCTTGTTTGAATTCAATTCACAATTAGCTGAAGTTATTCGTGAATTTAAAGTTACTAATTACCCTACCCAGTTGAAGAAAGACGGAGTTATTAATCGTACGTATTTTCCAGAATGGCTTAAAAAAGGTATAAAATTTAGGGATAGGGGTCGTTGTCAAATATGCGGAACTGACTTAACACGGATTTTCCAAAATGATAATGCTGAAAATTACGACCATATCATACCATTAGAACTACACGGTTCAAACGACCCAACTAATATACAACTAACTTGTGAAGGTTGTAATAAAAGTAAAGGTGCACGAAATACAGAGTTTATTAATTCTTTTTCTGCATTTTGGAATTTGTAGAACAAATAAAATAGCGTAATAATACTTACTTTTTAGACAAAAGAATAACTCCCCTATTGCTTGGAGTTATTTTGACACCTTGCTTATATAAGTCATTGAGTGCTTGAGCAAATACTTTCATATCTGGTTCATTACCTTTTATTCTAATTCCCTTTGGTTTGTCCATATAGTTCAACTCCCTTATACAACGTCCTTGAGTTTCACGTCCAGTGTCATTTCGTCTCCAGTTTTCGTGTAAATTATAGCGTCAACGAACTCCTGTAAAATATCATTTGCGTCCTTCTCTGGGGTGGGATAAAAAGAAAACAAAAAACGTAGCTTTTAGGAAGGAACTTTATGAGTATGCTTTTGAGCGTTGAATTTTTCTTTGACTGTTTGAAAAGACTTTACCAGTAGATTATATTCTTCTGAAGTTATTACTTTCATGTGAGCAATATCATTGCGAATTGGTTTTAAGCTTAGAAGGAATGAAAGTTCTTTGTAGTCAAAGTAATACATAAAAAGTGGGTGTTTTTCGTAAAGACTGAGGACTTCTGGGAAGTACATTTCATCAAGAGGTTTTTTAAAGGTAGCGTGTTCTTCCCATTTCCAACCGCGTTTCCTAAAAAGAGCTGAATGAACATTGTACTTTAATAACGTTTCTACTTCATAGAGCATTCGATATGCCGAGGTCATGTAATCTATATCATTATCATGCATGAGCGTGGCTCCTTTCGTGGTTAGTGTGAGTAAAGCGAGGGTATTTCTTAAAAAATATTATAATCTAAAACAATCAGAAAGTGTATACATTTTTACAAAAAAATACAAAATATTTCTTAATTATTATTATGCATGGTGATAGTAAACGAGGTTAGTTGCTTTGATAATTTACTGTTAATATGATCAAGGAATCTTCTATGAACTTTATTCGGTAATTGGCTAATTATGTTAAAATTAAATAATAGTAACCGCAAAAGAAAAATAAGTAATATTAGGGGGTAATTTAGTGATTAGTAATAGAACAAAGTATACTTTTTATGACTTACTGTCTACTTATAGCACAATTTCAAAAATAAAGATTTTATTTGAATCTGAAGATATATTTCAAAATGAGCTTTATCAACCATATTTAACTGGTGATAGAAGGTCTCTTGCTGACTGCTATGTATCTTCATTGGATTTGACAAAATCTAAAGAGTCACGAAAACTATTCAACGTAATTGAATTATTTAAAATTGAATCTGAAGAAAATCCAATTTCTAAAACTGATATTAAGTGGAAACAACTCATTAAATTACTTGAGCGTGACGGTTACTCCTTTGTTAAGGGTAGAGTCGAAAACATAGGAGATACAAATGGGCAAGTTGAGTCGAGCTTTCCTAAATTTGATTATAGCGAAACTATTGATATTGAAAAAACTGAAATTGATAAAACTAAAGTGTTTATTGTTCACGGTCATGATGATTTGGCGAAAACAGAGTTAGCAAGGTTTATAGAAAAGCTAGGACTGTCACCTATCATTCTTCACGAGCAAGCAAGCGGAGGGAAAACAATTATTGAAAAAATTGAGAAATATTCAAATGTAGGGTTTGGAATCGTATTATATACACCTTGCGATATCGGAGCTAAAAAAGGTAATGAACTACAATCACGAGCAAGACAAAACGTTGTGTTTGAACATGGCTTTTTAATAGGGAAAATAGGGAGAGAAAAAGTAGCTGCTTTAAAAAAAGACATAGTAGAAGTACCCAATGATATAGCTGGAGTAGTTTATATTGATATGATTGCTGGTTGGAAACTTGAGATAGCTAAAGAGTTAAGAGGATCTGGTTATGATATAGATTATAATTTGATTGTTTAACATCAAGTACATTGTAAATAACTTTGTTTTGAACACCATTCATAGTGTGTATTACCAGTATCTAAAAGATTTATGATCGCAATGTATCTAAATAAAAAACATAAAAAGAGAAGGTAATCAATTTTAATTTCCTAACCTGTTCTTCGTAAATCAATTTTCGTATTAATAGAACAAAACTTTTGCAAGTGAATGACTTGTCCTTTATACTTATAAATGTGGACACAACACAGTGTTCACACAAATAAAATACTGTGTTGAGTTCACAGAGAACTTTTGCTTTGATATGACTGGATTCCTCGACTTGAGAGTTTGCTATTGCCTTGACAGGCAAGGGGTCACTGGTTCGAATCCAGTACGGGTCACCATATATTACATATTATCGGTACAGCCGTTTATAAACTAATATTAAGAATATAAATTTACTTATATCCTTTTCCTTAGTTAATAACTATTTCACAGAAAACGTGAGGTAGTTTTTTTGTTGTTAAATTACGCTATTTTTTCACATAGACAAAACCACGAGAACTGTATTTCGTCCATAAACAAACTCCTTCTCCTCTTTACTCAATAACAAAACTATTAGAGAGCTGTTTTAGATCGAGCAGCACAATACCTCTAACATCACTGACATTTAATTCGTCAATGAACGTGTTCCCTGTTTGGATTTTGCGAGTCTGTCGTGCAAAGCTTTTTTCGACATTATTGACATCATCAAAGCCCATTCATAGTAAACCAAAAAACCTAGCATTAAATGCTAGGCTTCTCTTATTATTTAAATCGTTTTAGTTATGACACCATCATTAAAAGTAATATCAATATGTTTCGCTTCAACTTCTAGTTCTTTAGAGAAAAATCCTTCAACCACCCATTTTATCCAGAACTCCATAAATGAATCGACAATTTCACCATTCGGTAGTTTAGCATGTTCCCCCATCGTACCTTCTTCTAATTCAAGAATATAATTCAATTCTAAATTATGATAATCGTATAATACAAGGATTTGGTTATTCGATTTCTGAAAGTATATACCTGATATTTTTATAGGCGTACATTCAATATATGTCTTTGCAATAGAACGAAATGCACTCTCAAATCTGTCATAAAGATTCTCAGTATCTTTCAATACTTTTAAACTGACGCTTCTTTTTTCTGCACTCAAAATTTTTTTCTCCTTCTATTATCCTTTTATTATATACTCTATACTTAATATTAACAGTCCTATAAAATTTTCACAACCTACTGAATATAGGTTTCACTGTTGACACAACCATTATAGGACTTTATCATCCGCTTTTGCATACTTTGTATACAGGACTAAAGGATTATAATATACTAATTCAAAGTCTATATATAATATTCTAGCGAAGGATTGATGTTTTGATGGCAGAAAGAAACAATGATATTCAGAAAAATAAACTTAAAAACAAAAAACGAAAACCGATAATAATTTTTCTCGGGGGACTCTCTGTTTTACTATTAGTAATAACAATCATCGTCATCGTATTACCTAATGAGACGATTTTATCAGCCTATGATGAACTGACGAGTGAAGATGAACTGAATAGGGTTTATCACCTTGAAGAAAATGGGTATATGTTGGATAACGGTGAATACGTAAGGATTTCCATTTCTTTTCTATTAGAAGACAGTTCTAATATTGATAAACTATCACGAGGACAGGCTTTTCTAAGACATTCTATTACAAAATCAATTTCTGGTGCTGATCGTACTGACTTTCAAGGAAACAAAGGCCTCGAATGGTTTGAAAATGAAATTATGAACGATTTAAATCAATCGTTCTCTGATATTGATATTGAACGTGTTTATATAACAGGCATGGTAATTTCATGATTTTACAGTCAAATGCACATGATAACTTAATTTTCATGTTTCATTTGACTGTCTTTGATCTAGCTCTCATCATTCAATTTACCTAGATAATACTTCATAAGGTCAGGATATCCCTTCAAATCAAGTTTGCCTTTTTCACTAATAACATAAACGCCCCTTTTAATCCTCTCAAACCATCCATAATAGTTTTTCGTTAAGATTGATGACGTTTTTATTCCCGTTCCCATTTCAATTAACTTTTTGGGAGACAGCTCACCAGCTTGTTCAAGGTAACAAGCAATTTGAATGCAATTCTCTCTATAAGCTGTAAAAATTTGCGTCCTGTTTGATCCACCAATATTAAAATCAGCACTTCTTCCGTTTATTTCTTTTAACACTTCTTGCCTCTTCCGCTTGTTCTGAGTCATTTTTTTCCGAGACGAAATTGGTGTGGGTGGAAAGACAATTTCTACTTGTTTTCGTTTTCCTGAAACAGAAACAAGTATCAGACCTAATTCCAGTCTTTTAACTAACTGACATATATCGGTCCAACGCTTTGACCTCGGTTTGTACTTTGGCTTTGGTATAGCAATATAGACAAGTTCCGATAATTTCTTCCTCTTTGTAGCTTGGATGAGAAGGTCTACAGTTAAGTTAAGTTTTAATTCAATTATAATTAACTCTTCATCTTTCACTACTGCTATATCACAGTCTTTCACTTCTCCATAGACCTCAAAACCTTCATGCAAAAAATGTTTCTGAATTGGTTTGTATAAATCGGCCTCTTTCAGTTTTATTATTTCCTTCATGATGTAACCACTCTCCACTTTTGTAAAAACAATATCGTATTTAATTTTACCATGAAATACATCTTGCTTGAATTGATAGACTTACTATTCTCATCTCAAGCAAATGTAACATCAACAATCAATACGGGTCTTTAACACCAGCAAAAAATTAAATTTTCTTTAATACTGTGTGATATATCTCACCTCGTCATGTAGTTAACTCATATAAAATGAACCTATCACCAATTGGATGAAGGGCAATACAATACACGCCAACTTTCTATAAGGTGTAATAGAAAATTTAGGAGGGATTATTTCATGAAGAAAAAAATTTTTTCATCGTTGATTTTTGCTTCCATCCTTGTCTTATCAGCTTGTGGTGGAGATAATGAATCTGAGGAAGCATCGAGTAATAGCGGTGCTGGAGAAACTGTAGAAATTACAGCTACGAATTGGGATATTGAAACAGACGTAACTACTGTAGAAGCAGGTGAGGTGACTTTCACTTTAGTAAATGATGAAGGACATCATGGCATTTCCATTGAGGGAACTGACTTAACTATTGATGGTGAAGGATCTGATACAGTTACTCTCGAACCAGGCGAATATACAATTATTTGTACTATCCCATGTGGAGAAGGACACGAAGAGATGACTGCAGTAATTACTGTAACATAAGCTTAAATCGTCACCATAATGGAAGAGCTAGTCTCGACGAAATAATTGAGACCAGCTCTTTATTTTCGTTCTATCCATCTAACATCAATGACTTTTTCCTTGTATTAAAGTTAATATTATTTCTAAGCAAAATCAGACAAAAATAATATATCACAGAATACAATAAGTAACATATTTCTCAACAGTCCTCTAATATAATATAAAAGAAATATTATCTTACAAGAAAATTTATTGGAGGTCTTTATCGGTGCAAAAGAAAATTTTCGAAAATCTCTCTAACAATCAAAGCGTTAAACCAATTGAAGAACAGATTAGCGAATGGTTAGAAAGTAAGGATAACCTAACATCAATTGATATACAATTTAACGATTTTAATGCCGAGGTTACTTACGAAGAAGAGGTATAAAAATAGAATGACTATCAAACCGAAGTGCTAGTATTTGATATTAACACTTTAAACATGCAACTCAACCTCACTTGTAATTTCGATCTCTTTTAATGCTTGGGAAGCTAATTGATCTGCTTCCCGATTCTTTTTTCTCGAAATAAGTTCGTATTCAGCGCTGATTCCTAACTCATTCAGTTTACTATCAATCCGATCAGCCCACTGATTCAATACTTTCTCCATACACGCCCATTCTCCACGTAGTTGATTAATAACAACTTGGGAATCTCCAACAAAATTAACTGGTAAATGATGAGCGTCTAAATTTTCGACTTCCTTTAAACCTAGGTAAAGTGCTGCATACTCTGCTTCATTATTTGTGTGAAGTTCTCTTACTAATGCATTTTTTCTAATACGAAATGTTTTTCCGTTCTTCTCATAATATATTGCACAGCCTAATCCTGACATTTTTGTTGTCAGATCAAAACCACCATCAAAATACACAGTAATATTATGAGGTTCCGTATCAATTTCCTCGATATATTTTTTTAATTCCTTCAAATTTAATGTACTATCGTAATTATCTATAAATATTAAATTTTTCAATCGACCCGTTTTTTCTAAATCTTCCGCAGTGAATATTGCTTTTTCTGCATTCATCTCATCCGAAGTGAATGTTGCTTCTATTCCTTTTTTCGTTTTGTATGTTAATTCTAATCGAACCTTCACAATGGATCATCCTTTACTGTGCTATTTATGAATTCGCTGGTATAATTTCATCTATTATTTGCGTAGCTTATTTCTCAGTTTCCCCATCATCCCGGCTTAAATACGACACACGATGATGAAATTTAAATTGATGTAGCTTAAAAAATTAACTTGAAATTTTTAGCCTTTATCACCAAAAAAAGTCCTTTACTGTGTTCTTTAACATGAAGAACCGTACCCCCCCTTCTATATCGCATAGAGACTATCTCGATTCAAATGACACCCATCACAGACTCGTTTCCACATAGGGGTTACCCAAATTACGTTATCCGCGTTTATATAATTCAACCAATCTAAGTTTTGTAAATTCTCCGTAGTATAACATAAGGTGAAGATTGGTAAATTTCCTTTCCAACACTGATGTGTTTACTTGTGCTAATCCGTCGAATAGTTTAGTATTAGTATGAAAAACAACGTTGTTAACCTAACTATCTCCAATCATATGTTTCACAATCAAATTTAATTTTTTAGGAGGTCCTTCTATGGGAGTTACGATAAAAGACGTAGCAAGATCTGCCGGTGTTAGTTACTCAACAGTTTCAAAAGCACTTCGTGATAGTTCGCTAGTAAAACCAGGTACCAAACAAAAAATACGTGATATTGCCGCAGAATTAGGCTACCAACCAAATGCCGCTGCACGAAGTCTTGTATCCAAGAAATCTCAGACAATTGGAGTAGTGTGGCCTACAGTAGAAAGAACTGCTCAAGCCGCTCTTATAACTCGTATTAATCAGGAACTAGAAAAACGTGACTATACTACGTTATTATCTATCAATAAAATAGAGCAGGCTGTTAATACGTTTCAACGATTTGATGTAGACGCTATTCTAATCTTTAATGATCAAAAAAAATTGGAGAAAATGCACCCATCTTCGATTCCAGTTCTTACATATGGTGTTTCCGAAGGCTCTGATTATCCGACGATCGACGCTAATCGTCAACATGCGATTCGAATGGCTGTCGAAAAATTAGTCGAAAAAGGACACAAAAATATTTCTTTTGTTGGAGTTTGTTCTGGCAATGATCCATTACAGGAAGATAAACTTTTTGGTTTCAAACAAGCAATGAAGGAACAATTTGCATCAATCAACGATTCTTATTTTCTAGATACGAATGGTCTTGATATGTATGATGGGTACTTAGCGGTAAAATCAATGCTTGAGACAGGTAATCTTCCAAGTGCTATGGTGATTGGTAGCTATGATTTAACACGAGGGGCGATTCGTGCGATTAATGAAGATACTAGTCAACAAAGTCAAGAAATCGAGTTAATTAGTTATGATAATATTCCACAGATGCATAGCTTTGATAATCCTATCACGAATGTCGGAGTCCCACTAGATAAGATTGTTCAAACGATTGTTGATCAATTAATCGACATGATTGAAGAAAATGATCAACCTGGTTCAACTATCCTTGAACCTGAATTATTTTCTCATCAATAGTCTATCTTATACTTTAACCCTTTAGCGAAGTCAAACAATCTTAAAGTACAAAAGAAGAACAGAAAATACTGTTCTTCTTTTTCAATCTGCTAATATGTCTATTTACCTTCCACCTCTTCCCCAATTAACTCCTTAATTAAGTTGAAAGAAGCAACTGGATCCTCTACATAAACAGGAATGATTGCAAATACTTCTTCACCCCCTTGTAAACTAACGTTGTCTTTAAATATCTTTGTTTGGCTTACTGGGAATGCATAGACCTTCCATTCATTTGTGTCAGGATGCCTCTTCCTTTCCTGATCAGGAATGTTTGCTAATGTCTCTAAAGACAGATGATCATCAAAAGCATGAAGCCCTTCCGGATCCATCGCCCTTTCTGTCATTTCCCGATTCAAAAAAAGAATATCACCGTTATGACTGGCTATTTCAATAATCAAGCGCTCTTCCATTGGCACGAAAAAGGTTGTTGAAATTTGTTCAACTGAGTTTTCTATTAAGTTCTCATCTACTAATTCCCGCATTTGTTGCTCTGGTTGGTCATGAATAAAAGAGTCTACAAAAAAAAGAAAATCAAAACTATCATCTTTGTTACTACAACCAATTAGTAGAGATAAGCTCATGAACCCTAGAAGAACTGTTAGTATATGTCGCACTATTTCTCACCACTTTTCGTTGACTCTTACTCGTTATAACTTATATTTTACCATGTAGATAGTGATGCATCTGCACACTAGCTAATACAAAAGCTCCTGCTCCATGTAAATCATTATTTACCGTTTCTCTTTCCATATAGTAATCGTATACACCAATGGAAGTACCAATACAAACTCCAGATAAGATGAATCGGTCGTTTTCTATCGTCATTTTATGCTTTAGAATTCCTTCATAACCTTTTTTGGCGTATTGATAATAAGAAGAATCAACATACCCCTGATTGACTGCTCGAATAATTGTCAGGATAAAAAGACTGGTACACGAAGTTTCTAACCAATTATCTTTTTCGTTCGCTTTGTCGACGACTTGGTACCATAAGCCTGTTTCTTCGTCTTGATATTTTACAAGACTCTGAACCAACTCCTTTAGTACATCTATCAATTCTTGGCGTTTTTCGTGCTTCTCTGGTAATAGTTCAATCAACATCGTTAAGGCCATCCCATACCAACCAAGCGCACGCCCCCACACTTCAGGTGCGTGCCCCTTTTCTGCGACAGCCCACTCTGTTGAAGCACTTTCATCCCAGCCATGATAATAAAGACCTGTTTCTTCACTTTTCGTGTGAGTTCTCATCAATTTTTCCTGATGAAGAACGACGTCGATCAACTCCGGTTCGTTAAATGTCAGTGCATATTTCATCGTAAACGGACCAGCCATATAAAGACCGTCTAACCACATTTGATAAGGATATTTGTCCTTATGCCAAAATCCGTTTGACTTCGTCCGATTAATTGTATTCAATAAATTCCGCAGCTTATCAAGGGCTACTTTATATTTCTTGTTTCCCTCTCGTTCATAAAGAGGATAAAGCAGTAAACCTGGTTGAATCGCATCTAACTCATCTCTTCTAAAATAGAAATTCCCTTCTTCATCAATCAGATCATCAACATATTTTTTATAATACGTGTAGTACTCTTCTTTCTCTGTTTCTTTCCATACATCGTGCATGCCACATAAGAAAACTCCTTGATGATAATGCCAACGGTTTGCTGGTGGTAATGACATTGGCTCCTCATGTTGTTGCATTAAAGACTGACATGCTTTTTCAGCCCATTGTAGCGCTGTGTTCCCTTCAAATAATATTTCTTTAGACATCGCTAACCCTCCAGTAAATTTAGTATTATTCAAGTGATTCGATTGAAAATTGTGATATATTCGCTCGCCCACCTTCTCCTTGGACTTCTTTTTCATGAAAACAGCTAATCCCTATTTGCGATCCTATCCAATGACCTTCTTCAGCAACAAAAACATCTCCAATAGGTTTGAAACCATTGTGATTTCCCTCTGAGAAATAGAACTGGCATGTTGCTTCGTTCTGAATCAGTAGCTTGAAATGTAACTCACTTGTATCGTCTACTTCCGCAATCTTTTCACGGTTTTCCTTCTTAACCTTTTCTTTAGAATCGCCTCTAACATAATAAAGAGAAGTACTATATTCTTCCTTAACTACGATGAGACTATGGTACGTATAGCCCAACAATACAAATGCAAAAGTATCTCCTATTTTTTCTGGCTGAAAGTCTACCTTCAGCGATACGGTGCAAGAAGGTGCCGGAACTTTTTGTGTAAGAATTTGCGGTGTATCATAAAGAGTATGGATTCCTAACGGTTGCTCTTTGGCAAAAAGGGTTAAGTATCCTTCATTTAACTGGTACCACTCTTTTTTCTGATTTGCTCTCCACTGCCACTGCAGACCTAATTTATTTCCGGTAAACTGATCTGACATTTGTGGAGCTTCAATTTGATAATACTTTCCTGTATTCGGTTTCTCCCATTCATCAACGGGGATTCCAATTCCACTTTCATCAATCTGCTCGCCAATTTTTGGCCATTCATCATCTCCCCATTTCATTGGTTGCAAATGAGTAATCCGACCATAAGCAGCTTTATCTTGGAAGTGGATGAACCAATCTTGACCACTTTCGGTATCTACCCAGCCGCCTTGATGAGGACCATTTGTTTTGGTTAAACCTTGGTGAAGTACTTTTTTATCTTCAAAAGGACCTTTAATATTTTTTGAGCGAAGAATTGTTTGCCAACCATGTTCCACTCCTCCAGCAGGAGCAAAAATATAGTAGTATCCGTTTCGTTTGTATACTTTTGGACCTTCTATTGTCGGATGATCTTGTTCTCCGTTAAAAATAATCACACCATCAGAAAGGAGATGTTGTCCGTCACGGGACATTTCACAAAGCTGTAATAGATGTTTAAAACCGATGCGACTACGAGCAAAAGCATGGACAAGATATGCCTTGCCATCGTCGTCCCAAAATGGACAAGGGTCAATCCATCCTGAAGCTTTCTTGACAAGGTGTAAAGTTGACCAATCGCTAAATGGATCTCTCGTTTTACTCATGAAAATCCCTTCATCTGGACAACCAACAAACACCCAGAACCACCCATCATGATATCGAATACTCGGAGCCCAAAGCCCATCCCCATGTCGCACACGATCATAACTCACATCTGGAAACGTGTCTGTAACATGATTAATAATTCGCCAATTGACTAAATCCTTTGAATGAAGGATCGGTAATCCAGGGGACATATTAAAACTAGAAGCGACTAAAAAATAATCATCTTTCACTCGAACTACGTCTGGATCCGAGTAATCTGCGTAAAGAATCGGATTTTTGTACTTCCCATTACCTAAATCAGCGCTCCATGGTAATGATTTATCCATATTAACCACCCTTCAATAACTAACTGGATTGTATTCAAACCAATCAAAATCAGCAACAGTTTCTGACTTCTTTCCGTTACTTGTACAATACATTCCCATCACCATTCCAGTAAAACCACCTGCAACATCTGAGCTTAAAATTCGACCATCAATGTTTTCAGATACGAGAGACCAATTTTCACTTTCTATTGCTACATAAAATGAATAATTTTGCTGATCCGCCTCAACCTTTAAATAAATGTCACCTGCATTGATTTTTAATTCAGTTACAATGGTATCTATCCCATTTTCCCTTTTAATCAATTGGATGACAGAATTCCCTTTATTCATTGTTTTCACAAATCGGTAGTGAAAGTCGCTGTTTTGCAGTAAAACAATTCCTGCTTCCTCTTGCTCTTGAGGATAAAAAGTCATTTTTGTACGTATATCAAAACTCATATGTTGCTGTCTTCTTCCTATAAAACTTGGATTGACCTGTTCTGTTATCGTTTCTTGTTTCGCCTTTAAACGTAAAAATCCAGGGCGATCTTTTAAAGACCAGAAATCATCACGTGGCGTACGAATCGAGATCCAAGTTTGATCTAAAATAGGGCTATCAAAAGAATCACAGGCTGGTAAAGAGGACCACTTTTTTTCTGTTAATTTTGGTCTTTCCATTTCAAGTTCGACTCTTCCAATTCCAGGGCTAACTACTGGCCAATCGTCTTCCCAAATAACAGGTACTAAAAAGCTTTCTCGCCCCATATTGCGATAAGGTCCCCCATATGGTCGAGAAGCGAGACAAACCATCCACCAATCTCCATGCTGCGTTTCGACAAAATCACCATGGCCTACATTTGTAATCGGATACTTTTTTCCTAGGTGTCGATGAGTTAGAATTGGATTCATTTTACACACTTCATAAGGTCCCGATAGAGATGGACTGCGCGCAATCGTAACAGAGTGTGTAAAACCTGTTCCCCCTTCAGCTATTACAAGATAGTAATATCCATTTCTTTTAAACTGATGAGGACCTTCTTGCGCATGAATCTGTTTTAGTGCACCATCCCATAGCGATACCCTTTCACCGACCAATTCTTTTCTTTCTAAATCTAATTCTTGCATCCAGATTTCAACATGTTTATGGTAAAGCGGACCATTCGGTGGCACCCTGTTTCCTGTGTAATACACTTTCCCATCATCATCAAAGAAAAGTGAAGGATCAATACCTGGTGCGCCAACGAGCCAATTAGGTTCTGACCACGCACCAGCTGGATCTTCTGCTGTCACGTAGAAATTTCGTCTTTCCCCTGTTTTACTTTCAACAAATGTCGTTACAACATAAAATAACCCCTTATCGTATCGAATCGTTGCTGCATATATCCCTTTAGAGCAAGGCGTCGAATCTAAATTAAGCTGTGAGGGACGATCAAGAACATGACCAATTTGTTTCCAGTTTACAAGGTCTTCACTTTCAAAAATCGGAATTCCTGGGAAATACTCAAAACTCGATGTTACAAGATAGTATTTATCTTCCACACGACAGACGGAAGGATCTGGATAAAATCCTGAAATAATTGGATTTGTAAATGTCTTCATCATCGTCTCCTTTCTATCTGGTTTCATAAGTATGGGGTGATTAATTGAGACATCATTTTTTCATCCATCTTCACAAACGTTTCCTTCTCTCTGAAAAATTGCGCTCCTTCTAAAAACACGCCTTGACTATTTTCTAATTCAACAACTGGTGTATTAGCGTGGCGTTCTTTCATTCTAACTTGATGTAATTCCAATTCTTTGCCATTTTTTATAGTTAAAGCTGGTCCTTGGCGTGTTTCAACGGTGACATCTGTCATGATAAGGTCATCTACAAATCTGATAAACATTCCGTCTCCAGCGCGTAGAATTGTCTCTTTTACCATATCAGGCTCTCCCCCTTGTTCATTGGGGTCCTTTGTCATTTCAATGGACAAGTGCGACAAATTCAATCTTTGAATTGGCATTTCTGGTAACCCGTATATAAATGCTGCCGCAGCCCTTACATTTTTTGCAATAATGTGGCTTATATGAATGTCCTTGATAATCGGTGTCTTTTCAGTAACATCGATTGCCTCCAGAACGTTCATAGATGGGTCATTTTCATCTACTCCATACCGATAAAAAGAGTTAATCGCAATCGGACAGAAAACGTTTTCCATATATATATTGGAAATCATAATGCTTTTTATATAAGATCCACGAGCTCGATTCGTTTTGAAACGGATGCCTCGGTCAGTGCCAATAAATACACAATTCGATACCGTAACATTTTTAATTCCGCCAGAACTTTCACTTCCAAACACTATCCCACCATGCCCCCTGGCCATCGTACAATTCGTCACAACAATATTTTCTGTAGGAATTGCAACTCTTCGACCATCTTCATTTATTCCTGATTTTAAACACAAACAATCGTCCCCAACATCAAAGTGACAATCGATGATTCTAACATTTCGGCTAGAATCAATATCTAATCCATCACCATTAGGAGAATCAGCAGGATTATTTATCGTCACTCCTCGAACACTCACATGATCACAATAAACAAGGTGCGTATTCCAGAAAGGTGAATTCTGTAAAGTAACTCCTTCAATCGTGACCTGTTGGCAATCAATCAGTTGACATAGGGGAGGCCGTAGAAATTGTGTCTCCCATTCTAAAATATTCGTTTCTATACCAGGTAACATCTCTTCATTTGCTTTTCGAATCTCCATCGTACGATCATTTGCAAAGCTCTTTCCTTCTTTTAATTTATTAGCAATCTTCCACCAAGCTTGTCCTTGACCATCAAATGTTCCTTGACCACAAATCGTTACATTCTCCAAATTGTTTCCAAATAGAAGCGGAGTAAAGGCGAAGCACTCATACCCTGACCACCGAGTCTTCACAGGTGGATATGCTTGAAAATCATCCGTAAATAAGATAACTGCTCCTGCTTGAACCTCAAAAGTCATATTACTCACAAGTTGAATCGGTCCTGTTACGTAACGTCCGCTTGGTACGACGACAGTACCACCATTTCCAAGTTCACAGGCTGTAATTGCCTTCTTTATAGCTTCCGTATTTAACGTTATGCCATCTCCTATCGCACCAAAATCAGTTATTGAAATTTTCATTATTTAACCTCCATCGGTCTCTTTATAACTCAACTGTTTATTGCTTTATATTTGAATTGATAAACGTGTACCTTACCTTTACCTACTACTTCCAAACCAGGACGAAGGCTCAAGAATCCACCTAAGGTATTATGGTTCATTCCGGACGTATCAAGAACTTTATCGTATTTAGTCCATTTTTTATCCTCAACACCACGATAATAAAAACTAACAATGTTATCGTGATTATCTATTTTTAAAACAATTCTTGAGCGATTAAATGGGGTCTTTCCTACTCTTTTATATGGACGTAGGACCCTTACACCATTAGCACTGCACCCTACTCCAACATAATGATCGCTATCATAATAGAGCAGAAACTCCAACTCCGCTTCCCCTATGACTTCCACTTCCACCGTCACTTTATAGTTACGGTGCTTCGCCATATAAAGCATCGGTGAGTAATCAGCTTTGTCTGTAGCTCCCAAAATCGTTAGTGGAGCTCCTTTATGATAAATATAGCGATAGTCACTTATCGATCTTAGCCATTGCCATGATAAAAAGCGTTTTTCATCCGTAAACACATCACAATTGTCTTCTTCTATGCTATCTTGCTTTAAAATGTTAAGAGTATCTGGAATCTTCATTTCACTCTTCACTCGAAACCAATCATCTTCCATCCACTCCACCTCAGAAAGTAACGTTTGTCGACCTATTGTATGAAGGTGGTTCGCATAGGCGTGGTAAACAATGTACCAATCCCCTTTTACTGTATCGATTAACGTACCGTGCCCTTTCGACCACCATTTCTCGTCTTTTAACATCGTTTTTATAATCGGATTATATGGAGAATGCTCCCAAGGTCCAATTGGTGTTGTTGAGCGTGAACTAACAACCATATGACTTGTCGGTGGACCTGATGTACCTCCTATAGCGAGTGTATAGTAATAATATTTTCCTTTTCTTATTAATTTCGGTCCTTCGGGGCTTTCCCCTTCTACGACCCAATCCTTTGGATATTTCCAATGATCATATACCTTTTTAACTTCTCCTTGGATATGAATCCCCTCTTCATCAATCGGAACAACATGACCTCCAGATAGATGTAAATATCGTCGACCTACCTCATCTACAATATGGCCTGGATCTATGTGAGGTAAATGAAGCGGAACTGGTTTAGACCATGGTCCACGTGGGTTCTTCGCTTTTGTCACCCAGTTCATCCGATTAGAAGGAAAATAAATCGAGAATTCTCCTTTGTAATATACAAATTCAGGTGCCCAGACATTCCCGAAATAGGAAGTTAAAGCAGCTCCTATCGGTTTCCAATCAACTAAATTTTGCGAATGCCAAATAATTAGCCCCGGAATATACTGATAGGAGCTATGAACCATATAATAATCTTCTTCCACCCGAATAATCGATGGATCAGCATAATTTCCTCGAACAATTAATTTTTCGTTATTACCAACTGTTTGCTCTTCCATCTTCTGCATCCTCCTTTAGGTCAATAAATCTTCACGAATAGGAGTGAAGACATCCAAAAGTCGACTTTTTTCAAGGGCAATAGCTCCATGCACTGTATTACTTGGAATCACAAGTGTTTCACCTTGACGTAACACGTGCTTTTCGCCTGCAAGTGTAAATTCAACTTCTCCTTCTAAACAGTAACTGATCTGTTCATGTGGATGGGAATGTTCTGCACCTATTCCCCCTTTTTCAAAACGAACTTCCATGGCCATCAATTGATCACCTGGTTTGTGAATTTTACGAGAAACCTTCTCATCAACTTGTTCCCAATTTATACCCATTTGTCTCCTCCTCAGTCTTTATTTGATCTTTTACTAAAAGTGGTACAACCCATTGCATCCCCAACACAACTAATAAAACCCATGGGATTGTCGTTTCATCAATTTCACGAGAAAACAACATAAATATGATAATCCCAAATCCTCTTCCAGCATTTGTAATCGACTCTCTAAGTACAACACTTTCTACCCGAAAATGTTCCTTCAGAGGGATGACACCTATCCATTTAAAATAATGGGCAGCATAAGCATTTGCCTGTAATGGTCTAAAGACAGCGCTTATTGCCATAAAAAACACAAACGTCCAAATCGTGATTCCTAAAAAAAGAACACTTGTAGATAACAAAAAACCAATTGCTGCAATAACAAGATATTCCCTTGTCTTATCTACATTCGCCAATCGAGAAATGACATAGCTTGATATAATTGAAATCAATAGAAAAATAACATTTAAGTACCCTACAGTGCTTTCCTCTAGCAGAATGGTATAAAGCAATATAGGTGGGATGTACATTAAAACACCTTGAGGGAAACCAATAATAAACCAACCAAGTAAAACGTTTTTAAAACTCGGGACTCTCTTGATAATCTGAGGTAAATATTTCATATAATATTGTCGATGATGTGTTTCCATTTTCCCCATTTTAAAGCTTCCAAAAGTGGCAATCGTAAACATCACAAAAGCAATAGTAAACACAACTATATATCCATTGAGTCCTTCGAACATACTAATGATTGCTCCTGATGCTGCAGGTCCAATCAGATTGGCACTTCCCATCGAAATCTGATTCCATCCCAAATATCGATGACGGTTCTTATCATTTGAAACTTCAAACATTAACGTGAAATAGCCAAGCCAATAAAGGGATTGCGCCACCCCTCTTAACAATGCAAATAAATAAAAATACTCGACAATCGACTCTTGCGTCACCAAAATACAAAAATAAAATAGTGCAGTTAATAAAATACCATATCTGTAAATGGTGATACGATCTCGCTGTTTGGCGATTTTCCCTACCGATAAAGTAACCAATGCTTGAGACAAAATAGCAATTAAATTAAAGAGTCCATTAATACATAGGCTATTTGTTAATCGCCATAAATATAGATTTAAAAAAATGAGTGATAAAGAGTTCCCAAAATGGAAGATTGTATGGTTCGTTAAAGTAGTTATTGCAAGTTGAGATAAGCGCTTTTCATTTGGTAGTTTAAAAAAATTCGTCATAAGCACACTTCTCTCCGTTTAATAAGGTAGATTCGAAATAAACAAATCCTTATTTGGCAATGATACTGGAGGTTTTTGGGCCATTTCATAACACTTTAACCTGATGAGGGTCGCCTGTGTACTTGCATTCATATCCCCTTCGACTTTTCCTTTGCCAATGACTACAGGTTTAGGCATGTTTGGATAGTAATTACCGTGTTTAACTTGTGCGACATTTGGTGCTGGTGGAGAATGTCCTATTTCTCTAGAGAATCCCCCATCTGCTTGTTTCATTGCTTTCATATTCGAGACAGTGGTTTCTATGATTTCCAATTTCTCCGCATCGCTCATATCAACATTTAGAAAAGTTATCAAATCAATAGGATTGCGAATATAGCACATATCTGCGGCTTTCTCACTACGTAAAGTATGTAAGATCGACGCATAAATTTTTTCTTTATTTGGCATTTTTAAACAATGCCTCGAGTAAAATGTATGGAGTTTGAAAGTTCCTGAGATTCTCTCATACAGACTTCCCTCGCCCCATAGTCCAGTGTCTTTGTCCTGAATCGACGCTAAGAAACTTGTTGCCTCCTGCAGAAATTTTTGTTGATCGACACGTTCCATTAACCCAATATATACACAAGAGGTTGCAATTAAGTCGCATCCCCGCCAACTATTAGAAAGATCAATGCTTCGCCATTTTTTCAAGTAACTTTCAGTAGATGTAATATAGCCTGGTGCAGATTGCGCTTGAATTGGTAAAGGATGGAGTGGACGGTCCCCCAAATTTTCCAAAGCACGATTGGCATAGCCAAGAGCTCGGTGCACCATCACCTCATCTTCTCTCATTAATGAATTATCGTCGTAGAAGTAGCCAGTTCTCTTGTCTTGCTTACGTTGGTAAAAAGAAATCAGCTTTTTTTTCATGAGATTTGGTATAAATGGTAGTAAATCATTTCTCATTACTATATTCAAAGCTTGAGACGTAGATTCAATATCGGGAAGAATACGCGCATCTTCTTTTGAACTATGCGCATAATAAAACCCTCCGCTCTTTCCATCATACTGACCCGCAACCCACGGATAAAAACCTTCAAAAAGATCATCCATTTGATCCAATATATTATCGAATTTTCCAATAACAGCTGTCATATATTCCACCCCTTTCCCAAAATGGTAATAGAAGACTCCCCTTTTATAAGGACAGCCTTCAACTTCATTTGATTTTATCCTTTCACAGACCCTAATAGAGCACCTTTAGCAAAATATTTTTGTAAGAAAGGATAAACGATCAAAATAGGAATCGTTGCAACGACAATCGTTGCCATTTTTACCGTTTGTTCTGGAGGTGGAATATCTGTATATTCGGCACCGTCATAATTTAATCCACTTGCTAAAACAACAATTTGTCTTAAAAGTACTTGAACAGGCCATTTAGCAGAATCACTTATATAGAGAATCGCATGCATATACGTGTTCCAGTAGGTTACCGCATAAAATAAGGATATCGTTGCTAACGCTGGTTTAGAAATTGGTAGCACAATTCGAAATAAAATTCCAAAATCATTACAACCATCTATCTTTGCAGATTCCTCCAAACTTATTGGAACATTTTGAAAGAAGCTTCTTAAGATAATCATATTAAACGCATTAATCGTAACAGGAATAATGAGGGCTGCCAGACTATTCATTAATCCTGTTTGTTGGACAATAAGGAAAGTTGGAATCATCCCTCCATTAAAGAGCATCGTGAATATAACAAAAAATTGAATATAATTACGTCCCCATAAATCCCTTCTCGACAGTCCATAAGCCATTAAAACTGAAATCGTCATACTCCAAAGTGTCCCAACTACAGTAACGAATATCGAGACACCCATCGATTTTATAATCGTATCTGTTGAAAAGATATACCGATACGCATCTAAACTCCATATTCTAGGGACTAATACAAATCTGCTATTCGCCAATTCAGCACTTGTCGTAAATGAAGCTGCAATAACATGTAAAAATGGTAATATCGTTAATAATCCAATGAGCCCCAATAAAATAATATTTGTAACATTAAATATTTTTCCGCTTATTGATCTATTTTCAATCATCACTTTTTCCTCCTTTCGTAAATTTAATAGACGCCTTCTTCACCGAATTTTTTCGCCAATCTATTAGCAAACATTACTAAAATAAGACCAACTATCCCTTTAAAAAATCCAACAGCGGTGGCATAACTGAACTGTCCTTGTCTTAATCCAGCTGTGTAAACATACGTATCAAAGATTTCACCTACACCTCGGTTTGAAGCATTTAACAATAAGTAAACGTGTTCAAATCCAAGCTCCAACACATCACCGATTTTCAAGATTAATAGAACAATAATGACACTTCTAATAGATGGTAAAGTGATATGCCACATTTGTCTTATTCTTCCGGCGCCATCCATTCTTGCTGCCTCATAGAGTTGAATATCTACGGCTGAAATCGCTGCTAGGAAGATGATTGTACCCCATCCAGCTTCGCGCCAGATGACTTGAATAATATACATCGGTCTAAACCACTCTGCACTCATTAAGAAATTAATCTTACTAAATCCCATCATTTCCAACATACCATTAATAATTCCACCGTCTAAGGTTAGAACAACGTAACTAATCGAAACGATAACTACCCATGACATAAAGTGAGGAATATAAATTAACGTCTGAATTCCTCTTTTATACCAGTTCGTTCGAACTTCGTTTAACATAAGAGATAAGATAATCGGAATCGGAAAAAACACAATGATCTGTAATCCAAATAAGATAAGCGTATTACGAAAGATCCCGTAAAATTCACTACTAGTAAACAATCTGACAAAGTGTTCAAACCCTACCCATTCAGATCCCATAATTCCTAAATATGGCTTGTAATCCTTAAAAGCAATGATCAGGCCATACATTGGAATGTATTTATAAATAATAAAATAAATCACACCTGGTAAAATCATTAAATACAGCAATTTGTTTTTCACAATACTTTTCAATATCTCTTTTTTTCTTGCTTGTCGAATTTGTTGTTTCGTTAAATCGACAACGAGCGAATCGCCCGTAGATTGTTGCGGTTGGTTATTTGCCATAACTGTGTCACCCTTTCTCTTTTCATAATGAAAATGATTTTTATGATGATTTGCTAACTGAACTTGAGATAAAATGGATAAGTCCATAGTTAAACAATAAAATAGAAGACAAATAACATCTATAATCATCATGAAACATAGATTAAAAAAACCTTACATAGAAAGGAGATAGTCTAGTAGATCCAATGTAAAGATTATCTTTATTGAAAACGGTTACAAGGTAATCGATTCAAAGTTTACTAGTAAAAGACAAGCTATATCGAGTCGATAAATCATGTCATTCACTTTCTCCAAAATTTGATGATAACCTTGAAAACACCTCATTGATTCGCTCGTCATTTGAGACTGAAGCCCACTCAACTCTTTCATGCGAAGCTCCAAGTCCAGAAGAATTTAATTCTTCATATCTCGCAGTTTTTTCATTATTTTGATTGCGCCAATTGTGCCAGCCTTGTTTGTTAATATGACTCCCCATTTTTGTACGATAAAACAATGTATGTGCATACGGCCGCCATGGACGACCAAGATAAACATCTTTCACATTTTCACCTGCAATTAGTGTGCATTCTCTAAAAACAAACCCTAATTTTTTCTTTTTTGGCGTTGCTGCTGCAGTGATATAGCCTCGGCGCCTAGAATAAACTTCACAATTATCAAATAGTACCGTTCCCGCACCAAAAATATAATCTATGTCTCCTTCGATTCTGCATTTTTTCAAATATTGATGTCCCTTACTTGAATAAAACGTGTCTTGATATCCTAATAAAGTAACGTCTTCAAGTTCAATATGATCACCATGAAGGGCTAAAGCGATTGCTTGCCCTGCATTTTCTCCCTTGCCTGCACTATTTTCAATCGTAAGGTGTTTTATTTTAATAAAATCTCCACTAATCTCAACAGATGCAGTTCCAAATGTTCCTAATGGCTTCCCACTACTACCTATCGTTTTAGCACCATCATCAAATACAATTTTGGTACTAGTTGCACTTTCACCAATTAGCGTTAAATTATTTAAATTTGCAGGAACAATAACTTTTTCTTTATAAATGTCAGCCGCTATACATATTTCAGTATGCTGTGTATCATGAACACGAACTGCATTAATCGCTTCTTGAATGGTAGAATACGTATTTTTATCATTAATATTATTTTTAGTTACTTTCAATATTTTTACTTGATTCATGTTTATCACACCTACTATCGCTTTATTTCTATTTCGCTATCCTAGAGAATTCAGGCATAGCCCCTTTTCTTCCACGGGAAATGCGGTAACATTAAAATGGGATGATTCTAAAATCAGAATCATCCCAGCCAACTTACCTATCTTACTTACTATTATAAATTACTGAGCGTTATACTCTTCAATAATAGCCTCTCCGCCTTCACTCTTCCAATTTTCAACTATTTCATTGAATTCATCCAAGTCAATTTGGCCAAGAATATATTGATGTGTAGCATCATTAATCATTTGCTGTAATCGATCACCGTGTAGAATAAATGTCTCTGAATCTAACGTAATCGTAGGGTCGTGGACAAGATAATCATTGTTATCAATTACCAGTTCATCTGCTTTAACTTTTGTTTCATAAGTTGAAGACATTTCATAACGATTATTTGTTTCTGGTTCGCCTATTTCAAGTGAAAGAAATGGACGGATCTGAGTATCAACGAGATTCATATTATCTTCGATCCAGTTTACGCCATCACCTTCGATTTCATAGTGAGTACCTTCTTCACCCCAGACCAGTAAGTTGGCTCCTTCTGGTGTCATTAGTTGATCATAGAATCCAAGAACTTGACGCAATTCATCTTCATCTTCGTACGCAGCTTTAGGAAATAAAACTACACTTCCATAGCCAGGGATACTCCAAACATTATATTCTCCATGTGGTCCCTCAACATAATTGAAGACATCGTACTCAAGGTCTGGATTTAATTGGACGGCGTCACTGTGTAAACCTAAAACATCAGCCATTGAACCAATGTACATTCCAGAACTACCATTTTTAAATGCTGCCTGTTGATCATCTTTACTTGTAACTGGAAAATCTTGATTCATGTATCCATTAGAATGTAACTCTTTCATGAAATCCATTGATTCAATGTATTCATCAAACATAAATTCTGGTAAGAGTTCTCCATCTTGTTCTCCCCACCAGTTCGGCGTACCAAACCAAGAAGAGATTGTTTTAAATGCTCCATAGACGAGATCACTTCGATCTGACAACCCTATCGTATCATCAGATCCAGACTCATTCGGATCATCTTCTGAAAACGCTCTCGCCATTTCCATCACTTCTTCTGTGTTCGTTGGTGTATCAATTCCCAAATTATCAGCCCAGTCTTTACGGTAAATGACACCTTGACGTGAAAGTGGACGACCTTGATAAAGCGCATATAATTTTCCATCAACACGAGTATTATCTAAAATTTCTGGTTTTAATTTCGATAGATTTTCAAATTCATCTAAATAAGGTTCGATCTCCCAAAACTCTCCTGCACGAATTGGGTCTTTAAACTGGTTATACATATCAAAGCCCATTGGCACAACCATTGGAAGTGTCCCAGTAGCGAAAGCAGTATTTAACCGCTCTTCATAGTTACCATCAGGTACCCATTGAATGTCTAATTCAACATTAAAAGTTTCTTCCATTTTTTCTTTTAAGAAATCATCAGGAGTTTCCGGTGTGTGCAGATTGGCCATCATTTCGATAACTACTGGTTCTCCAGCCTCTTCTGCATTCCCATCATTATTATTGTCATCATTTACTTCCACATTTTCATTGTTATTGTTATTGTTGTTAGATGTGTCTGCCGTTGTCTCTTCATTGTCGTTATTTCCACAAGCAGCTAATAACATAGTAGATATCCCAACAATACTTAGAACGGATAATACTTTTGATCTTCTTATCATAATCAATTAACCCCTCTCAATTCATTTAATTTGAAATAAAACTCATGTACCAAAACAAAATGTAATACAAAAATATCATGATAACGGTTTCAAATCATAACTTAAATTACAAGAATCTTAGGTGCGTATAAAGCTTCTTAGGTGGAAACAGTCTGATGAAAAATAAAGAAATAATCTAGACAATCCCCCTCATATAAATTTTAATAACAACGTTGTTTTACAAATTCAGTGTATCGCTTTATTGTTCATTCCGTATATAATCATTTTTCCATACAAGCAATTAGTAAGCGCTTCCAAAATCTCCTTCGTACACAACATGAGATAATGATTATTTTCAATAGAAATGGAAATCATTTACGATTTCCATTTCTATTATAAAGTTGTAACACGATTAGTTACGATTATCTTTTCTAAATTGTCCAGGTGTGATATCCTCATATTTTTTAAATGATCGAATAAAATTTTGCGAATTATTATATTGAAGCTTATCGGCGATTTCCTTGACGGTCATATCAGAATCTGTTAACCACTGCTTCGCTTTTTTAAAACGGTACATCGTTAAATATTCGCTAAAAGTATGATTCGTCTCCTGTTTAAAAACACTACTTAAATAATTTGCGTTATAATGAAGCGTTAGCGCACATTCATCTAATGTAAGATCCTGATCATAATTTCGATGGATAAGGTCTATCATTTTCTCTGAAAGGTTTTTAAATTGAGATTCTCTTCTTTTAGCAAATTCTTTCAATAAAGGCTGGATTAATTTATCTACAAACCAACGATAAATATTTTCTTTTGTTGATAGAGCTAAGATTTCCTCGTAGTAGGAATGCTGACTGTGCTGGGTATTTTCAAGTTGAATATTATTTTCTTGGTTAATCATTAATAGATTATTCAGTAACCTCATCATTGAAATTTGATGCTCACGAATAGAGTGATTTGTTTTAAACACTTTTTCCATCCACAGATCAAATGATTTTATCACTTTTTCTTCATCAACTATTTTTATAGCCATCAATAAATCCTCTTCTACCTTGCATGGGTAATCGTACATAATCGAATGCTTCCCAAAATTAATATCACTATAGGATACGATAACTCCCTGACCAAGGCGAATCCTGTTTTTTAATGCTTTCATTCCTTCTATATAAGCTCGGTCAGACTTTCTAATATCACTATAGGGCAAACTCATTCCAATACTCACTTTAATTTTTAACCATTTATCGATATTATTTTTCAAATACACAGCAAGTTCATTGATTTCTCTTTCAACTTGTCTATGATCTTCGCTTGTGAAACCGACTAAACAAACTAGTGTGTTCTCAATCCAAATTGCCGGTAAGTGAGCATCTTCTGCGAAAGTTTCTTCCACTATATTCTTTGCCGAAAAAGTTACTAATTCCCAATCCATTTGGTCGTAATTAGAAGATTCAAGTGAGTCTATTTCAAGTGTAATCACCATATGTGTTTTCCAGTGATTCGTTTGTAATTTAAAGTAATTAAATTGCTCTTCATATTCGCTAATTTTTATATTTCCTAAAAACATTCGGTTTAAAAAAAGTGTACGAACTTGTTTCGTATGTTCATTTAATTCATTTTCTATATTTTTTCTTGATGAAAATAACGATTTAACTTGATCTTCTATCACTTGAAAATCACCGCGGATAATCTCACTCTTTTTCTCACCTTTTGTTTGTCCTTCAATATATTTCAAAAGTCGTTGAATAGGTGAATAAAATCGTTTACTGGCAATTAATATAATAAGTAACGATAAAATAATTAATGAAATCGTAAGAACAATCGTCACGAAACCTATTGACCTTGACTCTTCCCTCAGTTCCTCGATCGAATGAAGCATTAAAAACGACCACTGGTTCATATCCGATTGCGTAAATGAAACTGTATGATCTTCTTGATTGTAATTAATATCAAATTGACCTGAAGAATTTTCTAATTCTGTAACGGAATCAATTACTCCTGTTTCAACTGCAGATTGGCCTATTTTTCCAATATCAGAATGGAAAATGATTTTTTCATTTGTATCAAGAATCATAAAATCTTCGTATGGCTCCTCTTCCGATGATGGTTTAATGAGATCACAGGCAGGAATTGTCACTAAAATTAGTGTCCTTTTATGAGAACGCATGGTTGGGAGTTTCTTAACCAAACTAATCGTATATTCACAATTTGTTGTCGTTAATGGCTGTTCGAAGTCTGCTACACTTAAAAGCTGCCATGACGTGTGTTTAGGAGAGGCCAATAATTCGGTAAATATATCATAGTCTGGATGTTCATCAACGATGCGATCCATTCCGCGGTTATTCAATAGCCAGTTATTATCAAAGTCAACAATCACAAAATCCTCAATATTTGTTTGAATTGATTGTACATTCGCAATTTCTTTTCGTAGTTCTCTGTGAAGAATAAAATCTTCTGCTGCCAATGACGAATTGATTGTATTGTTCATTGTCGCTGACTCCACCAAGACATTTACGAGTTGGTCAATCGTAGATAACTGCTGTTCCACATTCGTACGAACTTGATTTACTGAGATCATCTTTTCCTTACTTACTCTTTCTTGGACAAGTTGTGTTGATTGCATATATGCAAAACTTCCGACGAAAACCATTGGAATAATAGATATTACTGTTCCGAATATTAATAGTTTTTTAAAGTAACTTATTTTTTTCAATTTGATCACTCCTTTTCTCTTTAAACGCTACTTTCGAAAATTATTCTCAAATGGAGTGTTTTATTTCGAATAACAGCATAAACTATTAGTACTCTATTATTTGTAAGTTTTCCACTATATTAAAACGTTGTTATTTCCATTATATTAAATATTCCATGGAAGAAACACCTTATACGCAAAAAATATGTAAAAATTTCACACTTGTTCTATTTCAAATATTCATCACATATTCCTCATCACAATAATCATTTGCTCATAACATTACCGCATTTGTAAAAGGCTAACAGTTTGATAACGCTTTCCATGATACACTTAAAGTAGCTTCTATAGATGTAATTGATAACAAAAGGGTGTGTTTATTAATGCAAATGAATGGTTGGGCAGAAGGATTTTATCGCATATCAGAATGGGTTTTGAGAATCGTTTCGGTGAATCTGTTGTGGATTTTTTTCACTCTTGCAGGGTTGGGTATTTTTGGTGTTATGCCTGCAACCATCGCAATGTTCACACTGATTCGTAAATGGTTTAGAAAAGAATATGAATTCCCAGTTATCAAGACGTTTTGGCAAACGTACAGACAAGAGTTTTTGAAAGCGAATGGATTTGGTTTCATAATAGGTATCTTCGTTTATATTCTTTATATCAATTTGCAATACTTGTCCATATTATCCGGGGTATATCACAGTATTATGTTTTTTGCTTTCACGGTAACTTCGATTCTATTTATCATGTTTTCTGTTTATTTCTTTCCAGTATATGTCCATTTCGATTTAAAATTCAGCCAGTATTTTAAAAGAACAATCATCCTTGCATTATTAAACCTTCATATTTTCATCGTTATGATTGTAGGTTTAGTTGGATTATACTTTCTTTTCATGTCGGTTCCTGGACTATTACCGTTTTTTTCTATAAGTGTCCCCGCTTTCTTTATGATGGCGATGGTACAACTCTCACTGAAGCACATAGAATGGAAACAAAAAAAGTTAGAAATGAAACAAGACGAAAAACTAGTCAATCATCAGGAACAAACTTCGCATTAATGGCTATGTTTATTAGGTCATCTACACCATACTCACAATCTTATACTTTAGCGAAGTTAAACATTCTTAAAGTATTAAAAAAACTGTGGGCTTCAACCACAGTTTTTTAGTATGCTATTTTAGTTCAGAAACAAACTTATCAAGCGCTTTTACCATTCCATTTTCCAAAATACTTGTCATATAGCTAGTCACCGTCACATGAAGACCTGAAAGTTTATTCAAGTCCTCCCCCCAGACACTTTCTGCTGCTAAAAACGTTGAAGTTGTATCAGAGATGGAAGAACCACTTTCGTAATTTCCCCAAACTTCTGTCATAAGCTGGAGAACTTCTTCATTCTCTTTCATCTGATATTCTTTACCATCTCGAATACCGACTAGATGATCGCCTTCTTGGCGGACAGGTTTATAAAATAGGAATAACGAGGCTAATGAAAATGCAATCGCTTGAGGTGTCTCTCCCTCACTTGAAGTATACCGTTGAATCGACGGCAAAAGTCGTGATTTAAATTTATAGACCGCATTCAATCCAATATCCAACAAGTAATGCTTATTATACGGATTAAGAAACCGCTCGATAACGCTGTTTACAAAAGCCTCTTTCTCGTGTTCTTCACTATGGACTGTAGGTTTAATCTCTGCAAACGCTCTTTCAATAAATTTTCTGGTACTAACTGTTTCCATTACCTCTTGAACGGTATCAACACCATAAAGGTGTCCAACCGAAAACATCATCGTGTGCGGTCCATTTAAAAGGCGAACTTTAATTTCCCGATGTGGCGTAATATCGCCCCACTTTACATTTAAGCCTCCTTGCACAAATGGTAATTTTTCTTGGACACTTTGATCCCCATCAATTGCAAACATATGGTATGGTTCACCTACCGTTAAGCCGTTATCAATATAACCGAGTTGTTCCCGATATTCCTCAATAGAATCTCGAGGATACCCTGTGACAATCCGATCAACAAGAGTACTACAGAAATTGTTCTTCTCATGAACCCAAGCAATAAATTCAGCTGATAGCTCCCAGTCTTCTGCCTTCTTTAATACGTACTCTTTTAGCTTTGTTCCATTATCCTCGATTAACTCACAAGTTATTATTGTCAAACCATCACTGTCAGCACCGAGTTTATCGAACCTCTCCAATAAAAACGTTGTTATTTTTGCTGGGAAAGATTCTGGTATGTCATTTTCCCCTGGCCGATCTTCTTTCACATACGTAATTCCTGCCTCCGTTGTGTTAGAAAAAATAAACTCTAAGTCTTGAGAAGAAGCCAATTCCAATACTTTCTTCCACTCACCGTAAGCAAGCGACCTTGAAACAGAAGAGACAATCTCACTTTTATCAACTTTATCTCCGTTTTGCATTCCTCGAAGGACAACTGTATATAAATTAGATTGGTCATTAAGGAGATCAGTTAAATGTCCAAACGGAGCGGGCTGATAAATAACTACCTTACCATTGAATAAACCTTGTTTATTTAACTGGTGAATTTGCCAATCAACAAAAGCTCGTAGAAAATTCCCTTCACCAAATTGCAAAACTCTCTCAGGGAGATCCCCTAACTCGTGATATTCTGTTCCACCTATTCCTTTTTCTTTGATTAATTGTGGAGATAATGTTTTCATAGTTTTACGCTCCTTAGTTAATTTTATAGCTAGTTAAATAGATTTATAGAATTACACCATCTTTAAAAATGGAAATCTCTTTGAAACCAAATTTTTCGTTGCGAGCCTGAACTTCTCCAGATGCTAATTGTAAAATATACTCAAAAAACTCTTCCGTTAATTCCTCTTTGTCTTTTCCTTCGACTAGTTCTCCTGCATTAAAGTCAATCCAGTTTTTCTTTTTAAGGTTAAGCGCCGTATTCGTCGATATTTTCACCGTAGGTACTGGTCCACCAAAAGGCGTCCCTCGACCTGTTGTAAATAAGACAATGTGGGCTCCAGAAGCAGCAAGGGCAGTAACCGAAACTAAATCGTTTCCAGGTCCTTGCAATAACGTTAGACCGTCTTCTTTCATTCTTCCACCATAATCTAACACATCTACGACAGGTGAAAATCCACCTTTCTGAACATTTCCTAGTGATTTTTCTTCTAAGGTCGTAATTCCTCCCTTTTTATTACCTGGGGATGGATTTTCATAAACGTTTTGCTCATGTTTAATAAAATATTGTTTAAAATCATTGACCAAGTCAACGACTTTCCCAAAGACTTCTTTATTTTTTGCACGCTCCATTAGAATTTGCTCTGCTCCAAATAATTCTGGAGTTTCTGTGAGAACAGTGGACCCACCATGAGCAATCAGTTTATCGGAGAATGACCCTAATAATGGGTTTCCTGTAATTCCAGAAAATCCATCAGAACCGCCACATTTCAAGCCGACTTTAAGCTTTGAAAGAGGTACCGCTTCTCTTTTAAAAGATTTTGCATAATCTACTAGCTCTTCCATAGCTGTGTGCGCTACATCAAATTCATCGTCAACTTCCTGAACTTCAATAAATTTCACTCGCTTTTCATCATATTCTCCAATAACCTCTTTAAAAACATCAATATAATTATTTTCACATCCTAATCCTAATACGAGAACTGCTGCAGCATTAGGGTGATGGATAAGGTTACTAAGAATCTTCTGCGTGTTATGCAAGTCATCTCCTAATTGGGAACAACCGAATAAATGGGGATAATGAAAAACACCATCAATATCCTTACCTTTGTACATATCATTGGCTGTTTTCGCTACTATTTCACACGTTTTATTAATACAGCCAACAGTATTAATGACCCATATTTCGTTTCGAATCCCGACGTCTCCATTTTCCCTTACATATCCTTGAAATGTTCGGGGTTCTACTTTTTCTGTGGCTTGTGGCGGTTTCGGAGTGTACGTATAATCCAATGTTCCTTTTAAATTTGTTTTAACATTATGCGTGTGCACCCAATCCCCTGGAGCGATATCTTGTGTCGCTTGCCCAATCGGATAGCCATACTTAATGATGTTCTCACCTTTTTCTATCGGTTGTAAAGCGATTTTGTGCCCTGTAGCAACTTCTTCACCGATTGTTACCTCGGCATTCTCAACAGTAACTTTGTCACCCTTTTGATATTCCTTTAACGTAATTAGTACATTATCAGCCGAATGGACAGTTAGAAAATCTGCTGTAGCTGGCATAAATACATTCCTCCTCTAAAATAACAACGTTGTTATTTTTATTATAAGCGTTTTCAGTGGTTGAGTCAACATCATTGCTCGAATTTATGCTATTCAATCACCGAGGAATCAATGACTAGATCGAAGCAATCGATAAAATCTGCTTCTTTTGTTTCTCTTGAATTTATTTGACAGTTTTTAAAGATTAGTTTTTTACATGAATTAGCAATGAGCCCTTTTTTACTTTTTATTTTGATATTTTCAAAGGTTAGATCTTCTAACGGCATTTCCGGCAATCCATATAAAACGATTGCCCTCTCTGAATCTATGCTCGTCACATTAGTTATCTTAATCGACCGAAAAATAGGTGTCTCTTCACTAACCGAAGCTTTTTCAAGAGTCTTACCGTCTGTCTTCTCATAAAACATATCAAAAATAATTGCTTCCTTTTTCACTTTCATCATGTTTATCCTATCAATATCAATCTTTTCAATAACGCCACCGCGCCCTCTCGTACTTTTAAATCTTAGTCCTGTATCTGTACCATAAAAACTGCAATCATGAAGATAGACATCACTAACTCCCCCTGACATCTCACTTCCAATAACAAATGCCCCGTGTCCACTGTATACATGGCAATGACTAATCTCAACAAAACGCGTTGGTAAGCTAGAGATCCGAGCCTGTTTTCCTTTTCCTGACTTCAAACAAACGGCATCATCTCCTACATCGAACACTGATTCTGTCACGATGACACGGTGACATGACTCTAAGTCAAGTCCATCTCCATTCTGAGAATACCATGGGTTTCGAATCGTTACCCCTTGAATATGAACGTCTTCACAATTTAGAAGGTGAATGTTCCAAGCAGGTGAATTTTGAAAGGTGACCCCTTCCAACTTCACTCGTTTACAATTTCTGAAACTCAGTAAATTTGGGCGAAGGTAGTCTCTAGCCTCTTCATACTGACTAGGGTCTGTTATGCCTTGTTTCTTTAGCTCAGATACGATCGCTTCTCCGTTCATTCCTCGTTCGGTTGGCCACCACATCTCTCCAGATGGATCAACTACTCCACCGGAAGCTATTAAATTCTTCCATTCGATATCCGTCAGCTTAAATTTTTTCACGTATCTCCATGCGTCTCCAGATCCATCAATCACTCCTTCACCAGAAATTGAAATATCTGTCAAACCTTCTGCGTCTAACGGTGACTGACAACGTATCGCTTCTACTCCTTCAAATGAAGAGGTAATCAACGGGTAATCACTATAATCATCACTGAACTTAATCGTCGCTCCTCTTTCAAGGTGAAGATTTATATGGCTCTTAAATATTATCGCATCCGTTCTCCAAATTCCTGACGTGACAATGATCGTTCCTCCACCATTTATGGAACATTCGTTTATCGCTGCCTGGAAAACCTCGGAATTATCAAATTCACCATCTCCTCTGCCACCAAAATCAGAAACAAATACCTGTAACGAAGGGATGCTAGGCAAATCAACACTAAACTCATCATGTTTAAGTTTTCCTGTGATTGAACTCACATTCATGTCACCCTTTCAGAACTATCGATTGTGTGATAAAACAAACATTTCAGCTGGCATTAATTTTCTTACTAACAATTCGTTAATGACCATTTCTGCGATGTTATTGGCTCCTTTTTCGGAGAGATGTGTATTATCCTTTTCCCCGTCTGGATATCCAGGAAATTCCCCTGGCTTTACCCACATATACATTTCCTTTGATTCCTCTACTTCAAATTTCTCTAACCACAGGCGGGTTAACGATGTTAGATCAATGACCGGAACATTCCTCTTTCTACCAAGTTCAATCATTGCTTTCGGATAATCCCCATGAGTTTTTAAGAGTTCTCCAGCATCATTAAATGATCTTCGCTCGATTGACGTCAGCATGATAGGTATTGCTTTCTGTTGTGAAGCTAAATCAATGTACTGGTTTAAATAAGCTTGAAAGCTCGAAAAAGGAGATGTGAAGCGCTCAGAATCCTCTTTTTGATCATTATGTCCGAACTGAATCAGCAAATAATCTCCCACTTTAAGGTTCTTTTCAATTAATCCGAGATGGCCTTCTTCTATAAAACTTTTTGAACTACGCCCTGACAATGCATGATTATATACAGGGGTGGATAGAGGTACATGCTCTTTTAATGCTTGGCCCCATCCCATTCTTGGAGTTCTGTCCTTTTCGTAATCACACATTGTCGAATCTCCTATCATAAAAATTGAAGCTGCCATTGATAACCTCATTTCTAACTTCTATTTATTATTAGTTTCATTGATTACTACATCAGCAATTTCTAAGTGCTGCTATTTCGATAACCCTACCGCAAAAAATTCATTGGCATTATTGTAAGAAATATCTTGAACCATTTTACCTAACAGTTGATAATCTTCTGGAACTTCTCCCTGCTCAACCCACTGGCCAATCACATTGCATAATATTCTTCGGAAATATTCATGACGTGTGTATGATAGAAAACTTCTTGAATCTGTCAACATACCTACAAATGTACTTAACAATCCGTGATTTGCTAAATCAGTCATTTGTTTTTCCATGCCTGTTTTTTGATCATTAAACCACCAACCAGAACCGAACTGTAATTTTCCCTTTACACCACCGGATTGAAAATTACCAATCGCCGTTGCAATGACTTCGTTATGAATCGGGTTTAAATTATAAACAATCGTTTTAGGCAACTGATCTGTTTGATCGAGCTCATTAAAAAAGCCATTTAACGAGTACGCCATATTAAAGTCGTACATCGAATCAAATCCTGTATCTGGCCCAAGCTTTTTGAACAGACGCTGATTGTTATTTCGAATAGCCCCAAGATGAAGTTGCATCACCCATCCTTTTTCATGGTATTGCTGCCCCAAAGATACCATTGTATAAGTGCGGTATTGCTCGACTTCCTTTTCAGTCAACTTCTCACCATTCATTCTCTTATCAAATATCCCAACAACTTCTTCTTTTGTCGCCTGCTCGAATGGTAACGTCTGAATGCCATGATCTGATACAACACATCCATTTTGAGCAAAAAAGTCGATTCTATTTTCTAGAGCAAGTAAAACATCGTCATAGTTTCGAATAAATATATTTGCAGCTTCCCCTAGCTGACCAATGTAATCTTGAAAACCTTCCTTCTGGATTTCAATCGCTTTATCTGGTCTAAAGGTAGGTAGAACCTTTGCAGCAATTTTGCTATTTTTTGCGATAGAACGATGATATTCCAATGAATCAATCGGATCGTCTGTCGTACATATGCCTCTCACATTCGATTTTTTAATAATATTTTGTGTCGAGAGACTACCACCTTGAAGTTTTTCATTCGCTTCATTCCAAATCTTGTCACAGGTATCTTCATTCAATAGCCGATCTGTATCGAAATAGCGTTTCAATTCTAAATGCGTCCAATGATAAAGCGGGTTACCTATTGTATGTGGGACAGTTTTAGACCAAGCGGAGAACTTCTGATAATCTGATGCATCACCAGTCACGATTGATTCTTCGATCCCTAACGTCCGCATCGCTCTCCATTTATAATGATCGCCATGCAGCCAGATTTCAGATAAATTAGTAAACTGTTTATCCTCACTAATCTCTTTAGGACTTAAATGACAGTGGAAATCAAAAATCGGCATGTCAGATGCATACTCGTGATATAGTTTTTTCGCTGCCTTACTTTGTAACATAAAATCTTCATGAATAAATGATTTATTCATATTTCCCCTCCTAATAATAACGTTGTTATTTGTGATTTATAAGAAAGGATGGACCTTTTAAAAAAATTTAGAAAGACCATCCTTACTGCAAATATTTAATGCTCCATTTCGCTTATACTGATGCACTATCTTGTTGTCGATTGTTTGCCTTCGATTATATGATTCACTTCATCAAGTGTAGGGTTCCCTTCCCAATCGCCTTTAAATTGAGTTGCAAGTGCCCCTAATAAATTTGCACGTTTAACTGCAGTAGGTACAGTCGATTTTAAAGATGCTTCTTCAAGTGGATTCGATTCGCTTAATAGCACGGATAACAGTCCTGCCGCAAATGCATCTCCTGCCCCCACTGTGTCAATGACTTGATCAATTTTATAAACTGGCTCCTCTATAAAGTCATTAAGATATTGTGTGTAAGACCCTTCTGTTCCAAGTTTTAAAACAACGACCGTTGGTCCCATTTCACGAAAGAATTGTGTGTATTCTTCCGTCTTCATTCCATCCCCAACTAAAAACTCCGCTTCATCAATACCAGGCAGGAAAATATCACATAAAGGAATTAAGGAAAGCAATGTTTTACGAGCTGTTTCCTCGTCCCACAATTTTCTCCTTAAGTTTGGATCGAAAGAAATAGTAAGCCCTTGTTCTCGAGCTTGAATCATAGCTGAACGGATCATTTCTGTTGTACCCTCGCCTATCGCTGGTGTTATCCCTGTAACATGGAGGTGCCGCGCCCCATTAAACCAGCTATCTTTAATATCATCCTTTGTCATTTGACTTGCTGCAGAATGTTTTCGGTAATAATAAACGTTTGGATCCCCGTAGCCTTTCGATTCTTTAAAGAATACAGCTGTAGGAGCATTTCCCACTTGTTTCACTTCAGATACATCCACACCTTCACCTGAAAGAGCTGATATAACCAATTTAGCAAAAGGGTCTTGCCCGAGGTGACTGATCCATCTTGTTTTTAACCCTAATCTCGACAGAGCCGTAACTAGATTTGATTCAGCTCCACCCACGGAACTTGTAAAAAAAGGAGCGTATGAAATCGTTCCTTCTGGGGATGGTTGAAAAAGAATCATGCTTTCACCGATTGTCACCACATCGACATCTTTATGTTTGGACATGATTATTCCCCCTTTACTTTACATATATAAGCTTTAGCCTTATTAGTAATTTCAGAGAAATTCCCCTCTGCAATCAGTTTATTATTTACTAGATTTCCTCCAAGCCCAACTGAAAAAGCCCCTTGATTTAGAAAATCATTGACATTATCCAGGTTAATCCCCCCAGTAACCATCATTGGAATGTGATTTAAAGGACCTCGAATATCTTTTAAATATTGCACCCCAAACGAACCTATTGGAAATACTTTCACTGCAGTTGCGCCAGTTTCATATGCTCGAACAATCTCTGTCGGAGTTAATGTTCCAGGCCACACATCAATTCCTTTACTAACGCCAAAATCGATAACTTTTTCATCTAAATTTGGTGAAACCAAATATTGCGAACCTGCTGCCACAGCATCTTTGGCCATTTGTAAATTTAAAACTGTTCCGGCTCCAATGACCATCTCTTCCCCATGTTTTTCTTTAATCTTTTCAATCATTTTCAAAGCACCTTCTGTATTTAACGTAATTTCTAAAAATGAAATTCCGCCATCTAAGAGAGCTTTAGCTGTCTTCTCGCCATCTTCATAAGCAATTCCACGAATAATCGCAACTAATTTTTCTTTTTGTAATTGTTCAACATGACTATGCATTGTACACATCCTCTTCCGTATTTTAAGTCTAGTTCGTTTTTGTTCATTATTGTTTGATTATATCATTAATCTATTTTTCCAACAACTTGCGACAGTTAACAAAATCATAATCTTTAAGTTTCATTTATTGAAAGCAGAACTGGACGTTCAACTATTTTTATAGCCAGAAATTTCAAAATAATACTTGTAGATTTGATATTTCTCTTTCATAATAAACGTATAACTAAAAAATAACAACGTTTTCTTTTCCGGAAATTTTAATAATAGGAGCATATAATATGACAAATTCACCCACAAATACGCGGTTACTTTTTATAAGGTTACGGCTTCCGTTTCTTTTAATCCTTATTACCTTTTTATTAGCTGGTTGCGGTATTAATACGGAACCTATTGATGTAAATACTCCTGGGTTTTTCAATCACTATATTGTCTATCCTTTTTCATTTCTTATAAAATATTTCGCTAGCATATTTAATGACAGCTTCGGAGTTTCGATAATAATTATGACAATTTTATTACGAACTGTACTGATGCCATTAATGCTAAAACAGACTAAAAACCAGATGTTTATGCGAGAGAAGATGAGTGTTATTCAGCCTGAAATGGAATCACTTAAAAATCAATATAAAGATAAAAAATCGAAAGAAGATCAACAATCGATGCAAAAAGAAATTCTTGCACTATATCAAAAGCACCAATATAACCCAATTAACTCGATTGGTTGCTTGCCTGTATTAATTCAATTTCCTTTTTTAATTGGTTTTTACTATGCAATCATGCGGACACCAGAAATAGCTAACAGTAGCTTCCTTTGGTTTAACCTTGGAGAACGTGATGTCATTTTACCTCTCATCGCAGCGGGGGTATATTCCCTCCAATTTCAACTGTCACAACGGACTATGCAGCAATCAGCGATAGCTGGACAAGGCATTGACATGCAAAAACAAATGAAAGTAATTGGCTACCTTTTACCTATTATGATGGGAGTTTTCTCTTTTGCAGTAGCAGCAGCCCTTCCTCTTTACTGGACCGTGGGTGGCCTGTTTTTAATTTTTCAGTCACAATTAGGCAAAAAACTCTATCGACCAAAAAATCCAATCCTTCATCCAATCTCAGAATTGAATGATCCACAACCTGAAGGTGGAACAATTAGTGATGACGTCGTAGCAGAACTAGCTTCGGGGGAAGAAAAAGCTGAAAATACCAATCATGAAGAAAAAAAAATTATTGAAAGTTCGCATGAGAATTCCGACAAAGAGGAGTTGAATGAAGAAGAAGATGAACGCTTCTTATTTTTTCCAGAGTGTCTAGAAAAAAATCAGTCAAAACGTAAGAAATCAGAATCTGATGGCTCCTAACGTCATACACGTTCAATCTTCCCTATAGTTTTGCGTGGCTTAAAATGATTGTCTAAAATATTTTTTTTGAAAGATTGTCACCCAAACCAATACCAGCAAAGGGTAACCTTTTATCTAACTCTTTGTAAAGCTCAACTATTAGTCTACGACTGTGACCGAAGTCAGTAAAAAGAATCGTCTCTGTTGAAGCGGAGAAATCAACAGCCGTCCTCATCGGACGAACCATAATTACGGTTGCTACTAAAAACACTTTTTTCTTATCTTTCACATGAATAATAATTTCTCCGTGTTCTTCTGAGACGGAGGCAACTGTATAATTGTTTTTCCTTCTAAACATTTCTTCGACGTCTTTCATTGCTTTGTCTTTCATAGATTTATAATAGTGTGTCTTAAATCTTTCATCATGATGATCATCTCTTGTTTCCGTTCCTGTACTGAATACTTTTTTAACTGATTGCATGAATCCCATCGTCTTCCACCTCCTGATACTAGAATAGCAACAAAAGAAGGAATCTACAATATAAACATGTAGTCATTGTTTTTTAGGCGCATCTCATTCGATATAGACGGCTACATTATAAGCATCCGTCAGCCTAAAGTGATTCGTCTCATCACCTAATATCATCTTACCTGATTGGCGTTCATCTGATGATTCTTCTTCGTCCGTGGTAAGGTCCCACTCTGAATTGTTATCAGAACTGAGTTGGTTAACTCCGATTGCCTCGATTAGAAGATCACTATTCTTCGGAGCATAAAGACTTACAGAATCCCCACCATCCACCGTCCAATTTGACAAAACCTCACGAGGTCTTAAGGAAAGATTGGTTCCTCTAGAACGAACTTCAACAGCAACATCATTTGGTACTAGAATTTGAAAAGATTTCATAGAATAATAATTGTTCCAATGATCTTGTATAGGTAAATCTTTAAACGTAACAAATAGTGTGTCTCCTCGTTGATTAACGCTCATATAATCATCTGTTTCACTAACACGTGAAGAGGCCTCAGGCAAAATACGTTCATTAAAAGTACCAAAAATAGTTAACTCTTGATTGTTCATTCCTTCAATAGAGACGTCACCTTGAGTTGTCTCAAACACAATTCTTTCAATTTCACTATCGACGACTTGATCAAAAGCCGGAAAATCAGTAGACACTTCTTCACTGAACAAGGACGCTGAAACCTTTTCCGTGATTCCCATGGAGCTAATAATAGCAAAAACGACTGCGACTGTTCCGAGAAAGCCAATAAAAACAATGCTGAAAACATCATATTTAAGGCTTAACTCTTGTTTTCCCCGAAAGAAAAGAAATAGAAGAATTTCTATGCCAAGAATGATTAAGATGATTGGCCACCATGACATTAAAACTGGATACAAGTCCATCCCCGTGAATGTTGAAATAAGTAGAAATACCCCCAGTAATAAAAGAGCACTCCCCATAGAAACTGTACCTACACGAAAGGTCTTCATTCTATCTCACTCCTTTTCTTCTTACTTCCAGATATCAGTTTAATTCCGCCAGCAATAAGGATAATACTTACTACGAAAATTTGAAAATACTCATAATACCACATGCTAACTTCTATTTGCATGAACTCCGCGATTTGTGGAGCTACAGCGGGGATAAACACACGATCCAATATAAAATAAGCCCCGAGTAAGATAAACCCAATACCAATCCATCGCTGATGATTGACTAAATATGGGAAGACAGGCTGATCATCAATCGCTTCTTCTTGCCGACTTGCCTTTTGTAAGCCATCAAAAAAACTATAAAACCATATGATTGGAATAAGGAAGATGAACACGCCAAGTCGAAGCAAATCTAATACATAAATAGATAACAAGAACGCCGCCATCAGTTGGATCCCTCTTCTCTGATAGCCTAGATAAAGGTGACCTGCACCAGGGAAAATCGCTAACAATGTTGCAATCACTTTGCTTTTTTGACCATCAGCACGCCGACTTTCAATATCATCTAATATTGACCGATCCTCGAGTATTTCCCCGCGCTGTTTTTTATTTAAGTGATGAACAGCATCAAAAAAACTATACACCCAAACGACAGGAAGAAAGGCCATGAAAAGTAAAAATGCATCTTGGCGCATCGCAAACGAGATAAACACAATCATAATCGCAGCTCCAATAAACGCAGTGAGAAATGTAAATCCTCGGTTCATTAACCCTAACTGAAAATGACCGACACCTGGAATAAATGATAATACGATAGTAAAGAAACGCTCAGATTCAGGACGCTGGACCTCTTCCGAAGTTAACTCTCCTACCTTGTTTTGAGAGTCTCTTCGCCCAGATGCTCGACTCATCACGATGATCGTATCGATGAAACTGACTAGATAGAAAAATACGCCTACGAATCCACCCACCAATAAAAACATCGAGATAGCACTAATAAATGCTAAACCTAATCCCCCTACCAAGGGAAGGACAGTCATAAAGAAATAAAACATCCCTCTAAAGATATTATTGTAATAAAACTGGCCGCCGCCAGGAAAAAACGATAGCAAAAATCCTACCAACGGATGTTTTTGATTTGTATTCATTGTCTTTTCCTCCTTAGTCATCCTCATTTGATCGTATAACCGCACGATTCATTATTTGTTGCGTTATCGATGGTGATTCTTCGGAAATTGTCGTCTTTTGAACTTCGTCTACATACGTTGTTATCGACTGAAATACGCCAGATGACATGAATAGAACTGTTAACGAAGCTGCTAATACATAATGAAATGCCGTTTGTTTATAGAATACTCGTTTCGTTTTTCCTGGCTTTGTTGTTTTAAAATAGATCGGTACTTCAATCTGACTCAAGACACCTTCAACAAATGATTCTTCATTTTCTACATCTGGCAGTAGGTGACTAGATTCTTCGATCACATGCAAATAAGTCTCCATACATTTTTCGCAAGTATATAAGTGTTCCTCATAGACCGCTCTTGTTTCCCATGGCAATTCATCGTTTACATAATCGAGCCAGTCTTCCTTTGTTTGATGGTTCATGAAAAATCATCCTCCTTCCAGTGCTCTCTCATCCAATTTCTTGCTCGGTGTAATTTAACACGTATCGATTTTTCATTAATTCCTTGTTCATTCGCTAATAATTTAAAACTTTTTTCTTCTATATAATAGCCATATACGACACGCCGATAGTTTTTAGGAAGTTCATCAATCCTACGGCGTACATGATGTTGCAATTCTTTCTGTATGTACTTCCCTTCAACCGAGTCTGAAGATGGTTTAACAAGTTGTAACCCAACATCCTCCTTTACATCTTCCCGCCGCCTCTGTTGCTTTCTCTTCACATCGATTGCATGATTGACTGCAATCCGTACCATCCAGGTTTTTAATCCTTTTCCTTCATACTTTGGGAGAGAGGAGTAAATCTTGATAAATACTTCTTGCGCAGCATCTTCGGCATCTTTTTCATTTCGTAGCACACCATACGTCGTTTGAAAAATGACACTTCGATACTTTTCAATCAGAACCCGAAAAGCGTGCTCATTGCCTTGTAATATTTGATTTACTAACGCAGAATCACGAATCTCTCTCCCCTCCTCTCAACCTATCACTAAATTAGACGAAGCTAATCTATGTATTGACTACAGTTATTTGAAATAAATTTAATACATTTATTCAATCTAAATATTACCATATAAAAAAAACGAAGATACCTACGTAAACGTTGGCACTTCGTCTTAATTGAAATTACATACTTAAAGTTACCTACATCGAATCTTGTCGGTACCTCATCCGTTTCTTTTTCATCTCCGTACTATCTTGATGATCTGCTGGCAACCATTTTCGAATTTGATGCATCATAAGCATCACTGGTAAAAATGCAATAGCGTAAACAATCAGTTCAGTGAAGATACGTTCAAAATAATTTAGATTGAATAATTCACCTGAAAGAGCGAGTATGAGTAACCAAGACATACCACTGAGAAACCCATACAAAAAATATTTTTCCACCCTTTCATTCTTGACGGCGTACCCAAATAACAATTGGCCAACAATGAGAACAATACTAATTGCAACTACACCTAAAATAGACATTTCCGTTGTTGCCATCGAAACGTTCGTTACATTCCACCACATGTCGAGAGACAAAAACATAAATAACATCAGACATTGCAAGGCGAAAATATGCCAGATTTTCAGGGGAAACGTACGAATACTATCATAAAATTCATCTGTTTTCTTTGTTTTCTCTTTTGAATAAACAGGTCCAGAATGATCTCTTTTATTCTTTCGATTTATATAGCTAGAAACATCCCCATTAAAATCAAGTTTCTGCTTATATATGCCATCCTCGATCAATTCAGGTCCTTGAGGATCTCTTAAAACCTTGTTTATGGCTTCGTCTGTCACTTCAACACGCAATCCGACATTAATTGCACGGTCAATCCAACTGTTCGCACCATCATCCTCTTTGAAATGGACCAAATACCACTTCTTCTCTGACCCTGCCTTAAATACAATTACAACATGAGGTATATCAAAATACACTCTAGTTCTTGGTTCAGGTCCTACTTGTGGCATATAATCACTTTGAAAAGGGGCCAATAGAACTGTTGTTATCGATGAAAAAGGAATTTCAAATGTTTCTAGAGGACGATCATTATCTTTTTGCATTAATGCTTGCCAAAGAACTTCACGATTATCATCAATTCCATATACAATATATTTGTCAAGTTTTTGGATATTTTTGTAGATTGTATAAGAAAGAAATAAAATGACACAAGATAAACTCCCCATCGCTATCAAAGCAAGCACTTCGTCCATTGTAAATGTCACAATGAATAAAATCACTCCAGCCACTGCGAAAAAAATACTGCCAGCATAATAAAATCGAATATCCCCTTTTTTCTCCATTAAATCATGCGTTTCTCCTTGTAACATCGTTTTTCACACCCCAAAAAATAAATTAAACGCTACGGTACAATTTTCCAAACAATGCTTTCTATACTATTATACGGATTACTACTTAATCAGGTTTCAACTTGTCACAACAATCTAGTATTTAACTGTTTGTCCTTATACCAAAAATAAAAGATAAAATTCGTGTTATAATATTGTATAAATTTTTAATACCAAAGGAGAATGAAATGTCTAATTACAAAATTTTATTTCTTGATATTGACGGAACAATTTTAACTCCAGATAACGAAATTCAAGACTCTACAAAGAATGCCATTAAACAAGTACAACAAAAAGGGATCATCGTTTTTCTAGCAACCGGTCGTCCTCTCCATGAAATTCTAGATATCGGTGAAGAATTACAAATTGATTCTTTCATTGGCTATAATGGTGCCTATGCCGTACATAAAGGAACCGATGTATTAAGGGAACCGATGGATAAAGAAACAATTGAGGGCTTTATAACTATCATCAAAGACAACGATCACGAAGCGGTTCTCTATACGAACGGATTGAATTTAGTAACATCAGAGAATGCCGCTTCAATAAATCAATTTAGAGATTATTTCCACCTAAAACAAACTGAACCTTACCATCCTAAACATAGCAAAGATATACTGGGCGTATCACTCATGAACATCAGTAAAAAAGATGTCCCTCTATATGAAAGTGCAGGAAACATCCACTTATCACCAATAAATGTTGAGGGTTTAAAGGAGCACGCTTATGATGTGATTCGTACAAAAGTAAATAAAGGCTTCGCAATTCAACAAGTGTTGAAAGTACTCGGATTGAAAAATGAAAATGCGATTGCTTTTGGTGATGGGATGAACGATAAAGAAATGTTGACGACTGTCGGTGAAGGATTTGCAATGGGCAACGCGCAGCCAGAACTCATCAAATACGCAAAACACCAAACAACAGAGGTTTTAAATTCAGGTGTCTTTAATGGATTGAAGAAACTAGGATTAGTTGAGTGAAATTTTGTGCACCATGAATTTCCTAGAAATGTCGCTGAGATTAAAAGGACTCCAAAATCTTGTTTGTAGCCTTTATTTTTCTCTTTTTGGAAAAGCTAAATAGGACCTCATTTTGCTGTAGTGAGATCCTGTTTGGATTTTTCTTGAAATTGTTCATTGTTGTATTTTTTCTAAACCGCCTTGCATACTGCTCATGATGCTTTCTCTTCTGCACTTTAAATCCAATCTCATCCTCACTACTGTTCAAGATGCTTCTCTTCTACACTTTAAATCCAATCTCACCTCACCCTACCGTAAAAAAGGCTCCATTTGTATTAAAAAGGAGCCTTCCAGCAAAATGAAACTTTTAAACAACTATTGGTCTTACTTATTCCCTTTCTTAGCCTTAATCAACTAAATTTATAAAGATATCTTCTTGTTCTGGTTTTTCTTCAATATAGCCACTATCATATAACCAGTCGATCGTCTCTTGCCAAGAAGCTTCATATTGACTACCAAACGCCTCGTCTTCTGTTTCCATTTTCGTCAATAAAATATCTAGGCTTTCCTCTTCCACTTCACGAATAAGCGGGAAGTTTTCTTGATCCTCATGACTGAAAAGTATATCCATGCTATCATCTGGATTGTCTTTCATGTATTCATATCCCTTTTCAGCCGCATTCCAGAAAGACTGAATCGTAGGTTGGTTTTCTTCTAACTGATCTTCATTCGTAACCATTACTAACTCATAGAAACTAGGTACACCATAATCAATTGGATTAAAGAAATGAACATCATGTCCTTGGTGTTCAAGTACGGGTACTTCGTGATTGATATATGCACCAATCACAGCATCCACATTTCCAGTGACAATCGATGAGCCAAGCTCAAATCCTACATCAATCATCTCCACTTGACCGAAATCACCACCGTCTGCAGTGACCATCGTTTCTAACAACGGTTCATTGACAGGAATTCCAGGATACCCTACTGTTTTCCCCTCTAAATCTTTCGGCGACTGAATTTCTTCATCTAAATAAACGATATGATTTAAAGGTGAGCGAACAATCGCCGCAACTGAGACAACTGGAATATCTTCATTTCGAGCAGTAATCACATCTGGTTGATATGTAATTCCTAATGTCACTTCACCTGTTGCTGCCAAATTAATTGGATCTGTCGGATTTGTTGGAAATACAATCTCAACGTCAAGTCCTTCTTCTTCAAAGTAGCCCATTTCATCGGCGACATATAAATAACTATGAACCGCATTTGGGTACCAATCGAGCATAATTTCGACTTTCTCTAATTCTACATTCTCCCCTTGAGCTACATCACCATCATTATTACCACACCCTGCCAACATCACAAGCATAAGAATTAATGCAAATTTCATTATTGTTCCCTCCATTTTGTTGATATCTTTTCACACATTTTCACAAGTAAAAATAACAAAATACCCATGATTGATAGCAATACAATTGGTGCAAATACGCCCGCCCCATCCATTTGTGTCATCATCCTTCTACTAAAATAGCCTAAACCTTTACTTGCTCCTAGCCATTCACCAATAGCCGCCCCAATCACGCTCAACGTTACCGCTACTTTCAAACCAGAATAAAAGTAAGGTAAGGCCGAAGGGACTTGTAATTTGAAAAAAATCTGGGTCTTACTTGCTCCCATCGTCCGCATTAAATCGATTAATTCTTTACTTGTCGAACGTAACCCATCGAACGTACTAACCGTAATCGGAAAAAATGTAATCAGAACCGTGACAGCAACCTTGCTCCAAATCGAATAACCAAACCAAAGCACAAAGATCGGTGCTAAGGCAATAATCGGAATCGTCTGAGAGGCAATTACTAAAGGAAAAAAAGTTCGTTCAGCAAATGCATAACGGTTCATGAATATCGCTAAAGCTCCTCCAACAATCATTGATACCATGAGACCAACAACTACTATTTGAAATGTCGCAGGTAAATGAACAATTAATAAGACTTCTCGTAATTCCCATAGCTTGACTGTAATCCCCGTGGGTGATGGCAAAATAAAAGCTTTATTATAAAGTCGTGCTCCGATTTCCCAGGCAAACAGAAGGAAAAGTACAACTATGACTGAGCTACCATAATAAAAACTAAAATTTATCAATTTTTTCATAAGAACTGTTCCTTCGCTCTCATCTTTTTAAAGAGATTTTGTTTAAGCTCCATAAAGTCCGCTTCACTACGGTGCTCCTCATTTCTAGGCCTGCTCAATGGAACATTCACTTCATCGATGTTTCCTTCTATCGGTGGATGAGTTAACATGAATATTCGATCAGAAAGAAATATCGCTTCCTCTACATCATGAGTGATAAAAATAATTGTCTTTTCCCACTCATGCCATTGTTCTAATAGCCATTCTTGCATCATAAATCGAGTCATTGAATCCAACGCACTGAATGGTTCATCCAGAAGTAAGATATCGTTTCCTCCAAGTATCGCTCGTAAAAAGGAAACACGCTGTCTCATTCCTCCTGAAAGTTGATGGGCATAGTTATTCTCTGTTCCTTCTAACCCAAATTTCTTCATGTGTTGTTTTACTAAATCACTTGCTTCTTTTTTGTCCATACCTTTAATCTCCAACGGAAGAAGCCCATTTTCTAATACGGTTCTCCATGGAAGCAGTAAATCTTGCTGAGGCATGTAACCTATTTTCCCAAGCCGATTAGCTTCTTCCTTACCTTGAATCATAATACGACCTGATTTTGGTTGTTCAAGACCGGCAGCAAGCCGAAAAAAAGTTGATTTTCCAGCTCCGCTTGGCCCTAGAATAGTGACGAATTCTTTTTCGTAGATCGATAGATTCGTTTTTTCAAAAACAGAAGTTGGTTTATTAGCATGTGAATACGTAAACGAGACGTTTTCAAACTGCAAATGAGATTGAACTTGAATTGTCGCTTTATCTCCCATCAGTCCATCGGCCACATTGCTTTGTTGTAGGACATATCCCAAAACATGTATTCAAATCGTGTCGTATTCAAGAAAATTTCTTCTAGATTTTCTAATTCATGCTCAGGCTTTCCCTCTGCCAACTCATCCAATAGTTTGATCGTCCAATCAGCCAACGCTTGAAACTCTTCATCCGCATACATGGCAACCCATTCCCCATATTTTCCTTCACGTGCACCAGGTACTTCATCAAGCGCTTTACCAATTTCAGCATAACTCCACATACATGGAAGCAAACTTGCCACTAGTTCTGCTAAACCGCCATTATTGCCGACACTGAGCATGTAATGACTATACGCCAATGTCGTCGGTGCAGGATTCGCCGTCTCAAGTTCTTCTTCAGAAATATCGAATTGCTTGGCGAAGTTACGATGAAGTTGCATTTCTGTATTCAAAGTTGAATCGAGAAGCTTAGCAAACTCCCCCATCGTCTTTACATCTTTCGCCTTCACTGCTCCCATTGCAAATAGTTTCGCATATTCGATTAAGTATAAATAATCTTGAATCATAAAAAATCGGAATTTATCCTCCGCTAATGTTCCGTCTCCAATACCTTGCACAAACGGATGGTCATGATTTTTTCTCCAAATCGGTTTAACATTTTCATATAAACGTTCACTAAATTTCATCTTTATCATCCTTTCTTTTTTCATGACACCACTCATAAATGAAGGTCATCATCACTTTTGTAAAGTCAATAAGCTGTGGAATCGACACTGATTCATTGATTCCGTGAGCATTATGTAAATCTCCTGGACCATATATTATCGTTGGAATACCTGCATTTCCAAGCCACCCACCATCCGTTACCGTCGGTGACATACTTACTTGAGGACCTGTTTTTAATACGTTCGTATGAGCAGACTTTAATGTTTGAACGATCTGTCCCTCTTCATCGAGTGCCAGGGACGGAAATATTTCTCCTTTGTCTTCAATCATCGACTTACCACCCCATGTAAAAATCGGAGGATGATCTCTCAACCACGGATCACCGTCCGCTACTTTTAATAAATGGTCTTCGACTTCCTTGGCAATATCATCATGATTTTCATCAGGATAAAAGTGAACCGTAATCCATAGCTTGCACTCATCTGCAACAAACGCAGCATGTCTTCCACCTTCAATTACTGCTGGATTAATCGTGTTCATGCCAGCAGGAAACCCAGGAAAAGATTTCGTCACTGCCCAATATTGTTCCAATTCCTTAAGGCCTTCGATCATTTTAACCATTTTTTCGATTGCACTCGCTGCGTGCAGACCACCACCTGCATGAACCATGTCTCGCCGGACTGCATCATGATAGGTTTTCGGACTTTTAACCGTTACCCATCCAGTAATGACGCCACCTTGACCCTGAATATGTAGATCACTCGTATCTACGACAACCGCACCGTCAGCCGTATACCCTCTTTCACAGCATTCCAACGTTCCAGCTTCGCCAACTTCTTCACCAACAACTGACTGAAAAATCAAGTCCCCAGGTAATTCAATCCCTTTTTCCTTCAATAGTTTAATTACAAACAAAGCTCCTGCAAGACCTGCTTTCATGTCGGCAGTCCCTCGTCCATATAACCTATCATTCTTAACACTTGGCGTGAACGGATCTGTATTCCAACCTTGCTCCTCCTCATCGACTTCTGCAACATCGATATGACCATTTACAATCAAACTCTTATGTTTGTTTGGATTTGTTCCCTTAAATGTGCCCACCACATTGGGATCTCCAGGATAAACTTCCCATTGATCAACGTCAGCTCCTAAGTTCATTAATTGCTCTGCCATAAAATCTTGCGCTTCTTTCGTGTTACGAGCTGGAGGACTAGGTGTTTGAAATCGAACTAATTTCTTCACTAATTCGATCAACTCTTCTTGTCTGTCATCGATGTCATTTAACAGTTCGTTTTGCAGTTTATTCATCTTAATTCCCCCTTTGATATTTTTTCTCGGAAGATTTTAGCGTTTGTTTGTTAATTGAATCATTGGAATAAATCTTCTCATTCTAGATCTCACTTCTCACCAAAAAAATCCACTCTGGCAAAGAGTGGACGTGTATGTAAAACAATGACAATTGCTCAAATTGAAAAATAAAATCGCCTAATAGCAATTGATTGCTCACACCACTTCCCTCCGCTAGTATTATCTAGTTCAGGTGTTAGGGTTAAGACAAACGTCTCTCTCAGCAAATCAAGCGCCCCTAGTGGTAGTTCATAAAGTTGTCAATATACACAAGGTAACACAAATTTCTGAATTTGCAAACATTCATGTGGTAAATTTGTACATAAAGATAATTGTCGATCACTTTTTGTAAGAATAAAATATTATTTTCAAATTATAATAAATCCTTCAACAATTTCAAGAAGATCATCTAGGTCAAATTCATGATCATTATCAACTATATATAAATCATAAAATAAATCATCGCGTTCCCATTGAAAAACATGGTTCACACCATCAAAATAATAGTCAACGTCAACGTGATTAATAATAAACTCTTCTGTTAACAATTTTTCGCTTTCATCAGTTATCACAGGTCTTGTAAATTCTTCACGACTCATTCCATATGATGCATTGCTTTCTCCAGTAAAAGAATGACTGTACAAAACACTCTCCCCCATATGAGCAGTTGATTCATTTTGTTCCTCCAACATTTCTTTGTACTCCTCTTGTTCATGTTTATTTACTTCCGTTTTATTCGCAAATTCAATAATATAGGATAGTGGAATATCTTCATATACATTGTTCTCGGGATTCAATACATCTGATTCTTTTATTTTTAATTTTTCTAAAATCCAGACAGTATCCCAGTCACTTGGGAGGTCGAATGAATGATAATCAAATCTATCATCGATTAATTCTAAAGGATGATCCGAAAATTTAAAATCAAATTGTTCAAGAATGGTTGGAACAAATATTATGATAATTAGTAATGCCACAGTTATCAAAGAAGCGTAATATTTTAAATAACTGTTACTATTCTTAGCAGTTTCTATACTAAGTAAAATTTTGTTCTTTTCACGATTCGTAAAATGTATGTCGCTAACGGATTGCTGCAAACTTTCTTCCATCTTTTTATCAAATTCATCCATCAAAATCACTCCTTTCAATAGATTTTCTTAAATTTTCTTTCGCTCTTGATAATCGTGATTTAATCGTATTAACATTTATTTTTAAAACTAGGCTTATTTCTATCAAACTCAATTCTTCATAATAAAATAAAATAATAACTTCACGAAATTTCAAAGGCAACTGTAAAACTTCCGTTGCCAGATTTTCGTTAACTGTTTTTTCGATTACCTTCTTTTCAGGCGTGCAATTTTCGATTGGATCTTTTATTTTTTCTCTATAAAAAATATTCTTGAAACTCCATTTCTTCAAAGAATCTTTACACTTATTAACTGTTATTTTGATTAGCCATGTTTTATAGCTACTCTCATAACGAAAGGTATGTAGATTTTTGAAGCATGATATAAATACTTCCTGAATGATATCTTCTGCAAGTTCTCGATCTTTAAGATAAAAAAAAGCGATATGTTTTAACTCAGTACCATACTCATCAAGAAGATCCTCTAAAAGGTCCTTCTCGTCTTCAGTAAAGTTTTGATTTTCATCTTCTTTTTTCATACTCGCCCCCCCTTCACTAGTATTGACGACTCACATAAGTATAAGTTCCATTTACTTATGATTCTACTATGTTCGATTGTTTAATTTTTTTGCTAGTAATGTTTTGGAAAAAAATTCTTAAACAACTCGCTTCTTAAAATTAAAAATAAATTCAACACGAAAAAAAGGACTGTGATTTTGAAATCACATCCTTTTTTATGTGTTATTTTCCAGTCCGGTCAAAATATCTCCCACTTCCGCTACAACCAGGGCATTCATAATAATCAGATGAAAGATAGAATTCACTTATTGGAATATTGAAGCCTCTCCCATGACACTCTGGACAAAGGTCTTTTTCTTTCATTAAATCTAATCTTTTTTCTTGCCTGGCAGTATTCCAATCAGAAACAGCTTGAAACAGGCCCATATATACACCTCCATTTACACTTATTATTTGGGAAATGAAGGGAATTATACATTTTATTTAAAATTTAGTCGTTTGAACTTGTCTGCTTTTTTTCATAATAGACTTCGGTATCCGTAATTCGTCTAGTTCTTTACCAGACATATTACCTACTCATTTCTCTTCATTATAAGGTATAATTAAATTGTATGGTAGAATACACGTTGAAAGGAGGCCTCATCGTAAAAAGAATAAAGCCTTTAAATTATACGGTAACTCCTTTTTTTGAATAATGAAGACTTGCTGATCTTGGTGTAATTAAAATATATAAACTCTTAAATTAAGGGTACTAATTGCCAGGTAGTTCAAATACTTGAGCCAATTTTATCAGGTATCTCTAAAATATGTAATTAAAGAGTCGAGAGTCTAAAATAAGGTAGAAATATTGTATCTATACAAGTGAGTGGCTATTATATTTGCCAAATTTTCTTTTTGCTTTATTTAGTTTTCTCGTAAAAGAGGAGAGTCAATATGAAAAATAGAAAATTATTTACTCAATCAATGATATTAATGTGGTTACATAATGGTAAATAGTAATAAGAAAAATTCCAATTTTAAAAAAGTGACTTTGCTTGCGATAACATGGCCAATTTTTATTGAGGTGTTTTTGCAAACGTTTTTACATATCTCTGATATATTTATGCTAAGTTTTATATCCGATGAAGCAGTGGCCGCTATCGGAGTAGTAAACCAAATTATGATGTTTACTTTTATTTTATTTAATTTTACAGCGATGGGCGCAGGAGTTGTTATCGCACAGTTCGTCGGTGCCAATAAGTCTAAAGAAGTTAGTATAACAGTCGCTAACTCAATTTCAATTAACCTATTATTCGGTATTTTTATTAGTGGTATCGTTGTGCTGTTTCGCCATCAATTCTTAAATTTATTTAATTTATCACCTGAACTTCTCGCTTACGCAAACATTTATATGATAATTGTCGGGGGGACATTATTTACTCAAGCGATGGTTCTGACGATCTTTTCCGCGCTTCAAGCACAAGGGTTAACGAAAGATGTAATGTATGTTGCTTTAGGTATGAATCTCCTTAATATTTTAGGTAACTATTTGTTTATTTTCGGTGCTTTTGGTGTACCCCAATTAGGTGTCACAGGTGTAGCTATTGCAACAGCTGTTTGTCGTGGCTTAGCAGTAATTGTATTATTTGTGTTGCTTTATAAACGCACAGAAATAAAAATACAGTTACAAGATTATTTCAAACCAAAAAAATACTATATGAAAAAAATTCTTGGAATAGGTGTTCCAGCAGCTGGAGAACATTTATCTCATAATTTGAGTCAACTGACGATTACTGTGTTTATTACTATGTTAGGTGCAAATGCATTAGCAACTAGAATTTACACACAAAACTTAATGAATTTCATGACAGTATTTTCGCTGTCCATTGCAAAGGGAATGCAAATTTACATCGGACAGCTCGTTGGGGCAGGAAAACTTGATGAAGCATATAAACAGATGTATAAAGGATTAAGAATAGCACTCTTGGTGGCCCTAACCGTTGGAACGATTATTGCTTTTTCCGGGAATCTTCTACTTGGATTCTTTACCAACGATGCAGAAATTATCGCATTAGGCTCTACACTCCTGTTATTAGGTGTTATTTTAGAGCCAGGAAGAACTTTCAATCTAGTTATTATTAGTTCTCTTCGAGCAGCAGGAGATGCAAAGTTTCCAGTTACGATAGGAATTCTTTCGATGTGGGGGCTTAGTGTGCCATTAGCGTATTTTTTGGGGATCTCACTCAGCTATGGGTTAATCGGTATTACAATTGCAATTATTATTGATGAATGGTTCCGAGGTTCATTGATGTTCCTCCGATGGCGCAGTAAAAAATGGAAAGAAAAGGTACTCGTTGAAGAGGTGAAAGTTGCAAAAAAAGAGAGTAGTGAAATAAGCTAAGCTCTTGGTTAAAAAGTCTTCCATTGTAGGAAAGTAAAAAATCAATTAGTTAATATTTTTGAATATTCCCTTTAAATTTTTTTAATTTATTTAAATCCTTTTTGAACATTCTCATAGGCCTTTGCATATATTGACTCGTGTAAAGGGAGGAATGATAAATATGTATCAACAGCCTTATCAAGGCATGCCAGTAGAAGGTCAACCCAATAACGAGCAGCATTTGAAAGACATGCACGACGCATGTACTCAGTATCATTTGCATTTCATTCAAATACAGATGATAGACGGAAGTATTCACGATGGCATTATTGAAGATAGTGATAACGAAGGTGTCACTTTATTAATGCCTGAAGATGATGATGCACAGCAACCATACAATGAACAACAAGGGTATCAAATGAATAATCAACCGGGTCATTTTGGCTATGGTTATGGTGGTTCTGGTTATCCTGCACCAGGTTTTGGACCTGGTTATGGTCCTGGCTATGGTATAGGTCGCCCTAGAATTCCTAGAAGATTTCGACGTTTTAGAAGAAGAAGGTACCCATTTTATGGAATTAACACACTGTTGTTCCCATTTTTTATCTAGTTAACTTGGAAAAGGCTGCTCAGTACTTACACATACTGAGCAGCCTTTCACTATAGACTAGTCTTCTATTAACACCGCAATTTTACCAAACTGTTTTGCTTCGCTTATTCTTTCCAATGCTTGTTTTGCATTTTCTAGTGAATAACTCATATCCATCACAGGTTTGATATTGTGAGTACTGATAAACTTGAGCATCTCTTGATATTCATCTTGACTTCCCATTGTACTCCCCAACAAATTGTACTGACCATAAAAAAAGCTTCGGAGATCTAGGTTAATTTCATCTCCTGCTGATGCACCGAATGTTACCATCGTTCCACCTTTGCGAAGTTGATCCAAAGATTTTTGGAATGTAGCCGCACCTACCGATTCAATAACGATATCGGCTTTCTCCCCTTCAAGTTCCTCATCCCAATTTGCTTCACTATCAATTGCTTTGTCCGCTCCTAAATTCAATGCCATCTGACGTTTTTCTTCAGATCGTGACGTAACAATCACTCTCGCCCCTATCGCCTTAGCGTACAGCAAAAGAAACGTAACTGCACCACCACCAACTCCAGGAAGTAAAACCGTATCTTCTCGCTTTACTTTAGCTCTTGTAAATAGAGCCCGATATGCGGTTAATGCTACTAAAGAGAAGACTCCCGCTTCTTCCCAAGTTAGATGCGGAGGTTTCATTTCCACATTGTCTTCTGGAATTACAATCTTTTCTGCAAAAGTTCCATGACCTGGTAAACCAACAATTCCGAAGTTTTCTGGCGGTGCATCCGTTTTATTTAACCAACCGAGGCTCGGATTAATAACCACCTCATCACCAACCGACACTTTTGTTACTCCTTCTCCGACACTTTCTACTACTCCTGCCCCATCTGATCCAATAATTAGTTCTGGGTCTGTTTCTTTATGTCTTTCTAATACAAGTAGGTCGCGGTGGTTCACACCTGCAGTTTTTAGTTTAACTAAAATTTCTCTATTCTTAGGTTGTTTCTCATCGATTTCCTGATAAGAGGTTCCACTCATTCCCTTTTTACCTTTATGAACAAATGCTTTCACTATATTTACCTCCAATTAAATGATATCATTGATGTTTCTTTCAGATGATTTTTATCCTCTTTATCCATTATACTTGATGTATAGCTAACTTCCAAAGGACAGAGGTGAGACAATTGAAACTAACGGTGGATGATTTGCCAGAAAAGGAACGCGAGATTTATTATGTGATCCAAAACCTTCCCATACTTGAAAAGCGTGTACTTTGGAAACTGATTCGTCTATCAAATAAAGACCACATTTGTCTCGTCGATCACCTCACTCCTAGCATTCATACATTAATTAATAAACAACTAGTCTCGATAAATAACACTTATAAAAGTAGGACGAAGACAAGCCTTTTTATCCTAAGGCGAAGTCCGTTTCTAATGAAAAAATTGCAAGTTTTAGGGCAAAATGACTAAATCCCAAAAGGAATGTTTACCTTAGATCCCATTCGGTAATAGTATGTACGTATCCTAAATACTATTAGAAGTTTTTCATAATATAAAGGAGGCTTTATCTATGCCATTAATGGAAATTAGTGTTATACCGGTAGGAACAGATTCAGAAAGTTTTAGCGGTGATGTGGAAAAGGCTGTATCTCTAATTGAGCAGAACGGCTTGAATTATCAAGTAACAGCTACATCAACGATTATTGAAGGAGATATAGACAAATTAATGGATGTCGCTCAAGTCATCCACATGAACGAACTTGAAAACAAAGCGAAAAGGGTCGTGACAACTATTAAGATTGATGATCGGGTAGACAAACCAATTCGTTTAAAAGATCAAGCGATGAAAGTTTCCAATTCGTAAAATGCTGAATTAGTCAAACTAAACTGTTTATCATAGACGTAAATGTCTAATGATAAACAGTTTTTATTTTCTCTTTAAAGTTTCCATTTTCATTTCTAGTAAGATAAACTACATATGTACGACGAATTTTAATTGTTGGAGAGGGTTCCTATGTTAGATCTTGAAATAACTCAGATCACTGTTGTCATTTTATGTGCTTTATTAATTGGAATTTCCAAGACTGGAATACCCACTCTAGGTATTTTTGTTGTCGCAATTATGGCTTCTATTTTTCCAGCTAGAGAATCTATTGGACTTGTTTTACCTATGCTTATTATTGGAGATCTTATTGCCGTTACTTATTATCGTAGGAATGTAAATTGGAAGATTCTAATTTCTTTAATTCCATGGGTTTTAGGCGGTTTAGCAATAGGATTCTCACTACTATTTTTTATGACTTCTAGTCGTCCTATTGAAATAATTTTGGGTGCAATTATCCTCGTTATGATTGCTCTACAATTTTCTCGCGAACGATGGGGGGCTGCTTGGATTAAAGCAATTCCTCATTCTAAGTGGTTTATTGTCGTTATGGGAACACTAGCAGGATTCACAACAATGGTTGGAAATGCCGCAGGTCCTATTATGGCATTATTCTTACTCGCCATTGCGTTACCTAAAAAACATTTCATTGGCACAGGTGCCTGGTTCTTTATATCTGTTAATTTACTTAAAGTCCCTATGTACGGAAGTTTAGGTTTGATCACACTTGATACTCTCACATTTAACGCGTGGATGATTCCTGCTATTTTAATAGGGACATATATTGGTATAACATTTTTACCTTTGATTCCACAACAAAAGTTTAATTGGATTATTTTGTTGTTATCCTTTTTGGGAGGTATGTCACTACTTATTGGACTGTCCTGATCCCAACCCTCTTTCTAGATATTCGCCGCTAACTGTTAATACATTCTCACTTATTCACATCCCTTCATCCAAAAAAAGCAGTCGCATTTGCGACTGCTTTTCATTGCAAAAACTATATATCTTAAGGTAATTTCGTTGCCCCCATCAAGAACCGATCACATTCTCGTGCAGCGCCTCTACCTTCATTTATGGCCCAGACAATTAGGCTTTGTCCACGTCTCATGTCACCTGCAGCAAATACACCTTCAACATTTGTCGTATATTTCTCGAACTCTGCTTTAACAGTTGATGTTACTTCTGTTTCAACACCTAAATCTTCAATTAATCCTTGTTCAGGTCCCGCAAAACCAATTGCTAATAACACGAGATCTGCTGGCCATACTTTTTCTGAACCAGGTATTTCTTTACGGATTCGCTGACCATCGGCAGCAAGCGTTGTTTCTACATCAATCGTATGAACTTCCTTAACATGACCATTATCATCACCGACAAATTTTGTAGTCATCACAGCATAAGCACGAGGATCTTGTCCGAACACCGCCGTCGCTTCTTTTTGACCGTATTCTACACGGTGGATAATCGGCCATTGTGGCCATGGATTGTTTTGGTCATCTCGCTCCGATCCTTTTTTCGTATAAATATCAAACTGAGTTAAGCTTTTACATCCATGTCTCAATGATGTTGATAAACAATCGGTACCTGTATCGCCTCCACCAATGACAACGACGTTTTTATCTTTAGCCGAAAGGAAATCCCCATCGTCATGACCAGAATCTAATAAGCTTTTCGTATTAGAATGGAGAAAATCCATTGCATAATGAATCCCTTTAAGTGCTCGACCATCAGCAGGAATGTTTCGATGGACTGTCGCTCCGCCACAAAGGATTGTGGCATCAAAGTTTTCATCTAATTCAATCGCGGATATATCTTTTCCTACTTCCGTATTAGTAACAAACTCGATCCCTTCTGCTTCAAGAATTTTTACGCGTCTCTCTACAACATGGTATGGCAGCTTCATTTCTGGAATTCCATATGTTAATAGTCCACCAATACGGTCATGACGTTCATAAACCGTCACAGAATGACCAGCTTTATTTAATTGAGCAGCTGCGGCAAGTCCCGCCGGACCTGAGCCTACGACAGCAACTTTTTTACCTGTACGAATTTTAGGTGGTTCAGGAACAACCCAACCTTCTTCAAAACCTTTTTCAATAATTGATCTCTCTACTGTACGGATCGCAACAGGAGGTTCATTGATTCCAAGAACACAAGCCCCTTCACAAGGAGCTGGACAGGCCATGCCCGTGAATTCGGGAAAGTTATTCATCTCGTGCTCTTTCTTCAATGCTTCTTTCCATTGTCCACGATAGACCATATCATTCCATTCCGGTATCAAGTGGTAAACTGGGCAACCAGTCGTCACACCATCAATTTCCATTCCTGTATGGCAGGTAGGAACACCACAGTCCATACAGCGAGCACCTTGCTTTTGTAATTCTTCTTCAGACATTGGCTTTGTATAATCTTCCCAATCCTTCGTTCTTTCAGAAGGGTCACGTTCAAGTTGTGACTGACGTTCATACTCCATAAAACCAGTCATTTTTCCCATGCTAGATCCCCTCCTATTCTTGTTTTTTCATATCTTTTACACTTATTTTGCTTTCTTCAAAGGCTTTCATGTCAGCATCATACTTCGATAACCCTTCATCCAGATACTGTTTGATTCGGTTTTGAATCATACGGTAATCCTTTGGAATTACTTTGATGAATTTCGGCACCAATTCATCCCAATTTTTCAGGATACGTTTCCCATTATCACTATACGTATGCTCAATATGAGCTTTAATCTTTTCGTATAACTCATCGATCTCTTCTTGATCCTCTAATGATTCTATATGGACTAACTCCTTGTTACATTTTAAATCAAACGACTCGTCTGACTCATGGAGAACATAGGCAACTCCACCGGACATACCAGCAGCAAAGTTTCGACCAGTTTCTCCTAGAATAACTACTTTACCACCTGTCATGTACTCACATGCGTGGTCTCCTACTCCTTCAACAAGTACATCCGCTCCGCTATTACGTACACAGAAACGTTCTCCAGCTATCCCATTAATATAGGCTTCACCACTAGAAGCTCCGTAAAAACACACATTTCCGACAACGATATTTTCTTCTGACTTATACGTTCGTTTTCGAGACGGACGAACGATGATTTTTCCACCGGACAATCCTTTCCCAACGTAATCATTTGCGTCACCAACAAGCTTCAGTGACATTCCATTAGGAATAAAAGCACCAAAACTTTGTCCTGCAGACCCTTTAAATGTCAATCGAATTGTATCTTCTGGAAGTCCCTCCAAACCATATCTTCTCGTTACTTCACTACCGAGTATCGTTCCTGCAACACGGTTAATATTGCGGATGGAGAACGTTCCCTTCACTGGAATTTGGTCTTCTAAAGCATCTTCACAAAACGGAATTAGTTCTTCAACATCAAGTGAACTTTCTAACCCATGATCCTGATCAGTCGTCTTAACAAGTGAAGAGTTTGAATCCAACTCAGGTTGATAAAGCAATGCAGATAAATCAATATCTTTCGCTTTCCAATGATCAATCGCATCATTTACTTCTAAAATATCCGTTCGTCCCACCATGTCATTTATCGATTTAAATCCAAGTTCAGCCATGAGCTCTCTCACTTCTTGCGCAATAAATAACATGAAGTTTTCTACATGGTCCGCTTGACCTGGAAATTTCTTTCTTAATTCAGGATCTTGTGTAGCCACTCCGACAGGGCACGTATTTAAATGACATACTCGCATCATCACACAGCCCAAAACGACTAATGGTGCAGTTGAAAATCCATATTCTTCGGCACCTAGTAAAGTAGCTACTACGACATCCCGTCCTGTCATCATTTTTCCGTCGGTTTCAACAGAAATACGGTCTCTTAATTTATTTAAAAGTAGTGTTTGATGGGTTTCGGCTAGACCAATTTCCCAAGGGAGTCCTGTGTGCTTTAAACTCGTCCTTGGTGCCGCTCCTGTTCCTCCATCATAGCCACTAATTAACACGTGATCGGCGCGTCCTTTTGCTACACCAGCAGCAATCGTACCCACTCCACTAGCGGAAACAAGCTTTACACTGACTCTTGCCTTTGGATTAGCATTTTTCAAGTTATGGATCAACTCTGCCAGATCCTCAATCGAATAAATATCGTGATGCGGCGGTGGTGAAATCAATTCCACTCCTGGGGTTGAACCGCGAACTTCAGCAACCCACGGGTACACTTTCTTCCCTGGAAGATGTCCACCTTCACCTGGCTTTGCCCCTTGGGCAATTTTAATTTGAATCTCATCAGCATTGACAAGGTAGTTACTGTTCACTCCAAAACGTCCTGATGCTACTTGTTTAATGGAGCTTCTTCTTGAGTCGCCGTTTTCATCTGGTGTAAAGCGTTTGATATCCTCTCCGCCTTCACCACTGTTACTTTTCGCACCAATTCTGTTCATCGCAATAGCCAGGGCCTCATGGGCCTCTTGACTGATCGATCCGTAAGACATAGCGCCCGTTTTAAATCTTTTGCAAATTTCTTCAACAGACTCCACTTCTTCAATCGGTATTGCATTACTTTTCTTGAACTTGAGTAATCCTCTAAGTGACTGCAAATTATTTTTCTCATCTGTTAGAAGCTTAGAATATTGCTTGAATTTATCATAGTCTTTTGATCGACATGCCGCTTGAAGAAGGTGAATCGTTCCAGGGTTATACTGGTGATCTTCTCCATTTTGCCGATATTGGAATTCATCACCAGGCTCCAACGTTTTCTGAGCTCCTCGATCGTCACCGAAAGCTACCTCATGACGCATTAACGTCTCTTTTTCAATCATATCAAGCTTTATTCCGCCAAGCGTAGAGGATGTTCTCGTAAAGTATTTATCGATCACGTCTTGGTGGATACCTACTGCCTCAAAAATTTGCGCTCCTCGATAACTTTGAATGGTTGAAATCCCCATTTTAGAAAGGATTTTAACAACACCCTCCGTGACAGATTTAATATATTTATCTACTGACATTTCAAAAGATTCACTTTCAATTTCATTGATACCAATTAAATGACGCACCGTATCAAAAGCTAAATACGGATTAATCGCTTCTGCTCCATAACCTAACAAAGCAGCAAAATGATGAACTTCCCTTGTTTCACCTGACTCAATTAATAGACTAACTTTTGTCCTCGTCCCTTGACGAATCAGGTATTGGTGTAAACCAGATACAGCTAAAAGTGATGGAATCGCTACATGATTCTCACTGATACCTCGATCTGAAAGAATCAATAACGTCGCTCCAGATTCAATTTTTTTATTCGCTTCCTCGAAAATATTGTCTAACGCTTCTTCCATTCCACCAGCGGTTTTTGCATCAAACAATATCGATAATTCAGCAGGTTTAAATCCATCTATCTTTTGGTTTCTAAGGGTTTCAAGTTGTTCATTTTTCAATATAGGTGTATCGAGCCAAATGTGTTTACAGCTCTCTGGTCGAGGATTAACAAGACTTCCTTCCGCACCTATTGTCGTACCCACTTGGGTAATTATCGCTTCCCTAATTGCATCAATCGGTGGATTCGTTACTTGCGCAAACAGTTGCTTAAAGTAATTGTATAAAAGCTGAGGCTTTTTGGATAATACGGCCAGTGGTGAGTCGTATCCCATCGATCCTACTGGGTCTTTCCCACCTAATACCAATGGCTTAATGATTTTCTGCAAATCTTCTGATGTGTAACCAAAAGCTAATTGGTAATCGACTAGTTCTTTCTCTTTGATAATGTTATCTTTATTTGGACTTTTCGCTGGTAATTCATCTAATTTTATTAAATTTTCAGTTAACCATTCACCATAAGGATGTTCATTGGCTATTTTTAATTTGATTTCTTCATCAGGAATAATTTTTCCTTGTTCTAAATCAACGAGAAGCATCTTACCTGGTTTCAATCGATCTTTATAAAGGATATCATCAGAAAAAATATCCAATGCCCCTACCTCTGAACCAAGTACAATCATGCCGTCTTTCGTCACATAGTACCTAGCAGGCCTTAAACCATTTCGATCTAAACAGGCGCCAATTTGTTTTCCATCAGTAAATGCAACAGCAGCTGGACCATCCCATGGTTCCATCAGCGTACTGTGATATTCGTAGAAATCACGTTTATCAGGATGAATCGTATCATCATTCGCCCAAGGTTCTGGGATCATCATCATCGCTGTGTGAGCTAATGATCGCCCTGATAAATGCAAAAATTCAAAGGCATTATCAAACATCGAAGAATCACTACCATTTTTATCAATCACCGGAAGAATCTTCTGCAAATCTTCATCACTAAATTGAGCAGACTGACACAGTTGCTCACGCGCCTTCATCCAATTTACGTTTCCCCGTATCGTATTGAATTCACCATTGTGAATCGTGTATCGGTTTGGATGAGATCTCTTCCAACTCGGAAATGTATTTGTACTAAATCGTGAATGGACGAAAGCCATAGCCGATTTGAAATCTCGGTGATTCAAATCAATATAAAAAGAATCCAGTTGTTCAGGAATTAGCATTCCTTTATAAACAACAGTTCTAGTTGATAAACTGCTTATATAAAAATCTTCTGCTTCGGTTGTTTTTGCAATTTCAATTTCTGTCCGTTTCCGGATGATATAAAGTCTTCTTTCAAAATCATCTTGATCTTTTATATTTTCAGACGGAAGAATAACAACTTGCCTGATAAACGGTTTCGTCTTCCTAGCATCATTACCTACAAATGACGGGTTTACCGGCACCGTACGCCAGCCAAGAACAGTCTGACCTTCCTCTTCAATAATCTTTTCAAATATCTTTCTGCTAGCTTTTCTCTCTTGCTGATCCTGAGGAAAAAAAACCATTCCAAGGCCGTATTTGCCTTCTTCAGGTAGTTCTAAATCCTCTTTATGAAATTGTTTCTCAAAAAATCGATGTGGTATTTGTGTCAATATCCCTGCACCATCTCCAGTGCTTACATCAGCTGATTGGCCACCGCGGTGCTCTAAGTTACACAATATCGTGATCGCATTTTGAACGATATCATGAGATTTTGTCCCATCAATATGTGCAATCATGCCAATCCCACATGCTTCGTGTTCATTTTCTGGGTCATATAACCCTTGTGGTAAAGGCGTTCTTGGATAAGTCATAACAACGTTCCTCCCTTAACTCGGTCATAGTGAATGTTTAAAAATCAATAAACTATTAATAGAATCCAATACACCCACAGTATTAAATATGTCGACTAGTGTACCATGAATTTAAAAACAATTCTAATTATAGCTATTGTAGATAGCTACGAATAAAATAATTTCTCTAAAAAATTCTTAGATTTTGATTATATCAGAAAAAACTTAAATCACTCATTAATATGACGAAAACTATGTAAAAAACGTGATTGAATTTCAACTTTTTTTAGACTCCCATTGTTATTTTTAATTTTGACTTCAACAAATAGTAAGGTAAAATGACCTTGAGGTGCTGCACAATGGACTTAGTTATTTGGATACTCATCGTTTCCCTATTTATATTCAGCTTTATCGGATTACTTTATCCAATAATTCCTTCCGTTCTTTTATTATGGGGGGCGATAGCACTTTATTATTTCTTTATTGATGGCGATTCGTTATCTTTCTGGACATGGGGATCGCTACTCGTTTTGACAATCCTAATCTTTCTTGCTGATTACATGGCGAGTATGTATTTTATAAAGAAATATGGTGCATCAAAAAAAGGAATGACTGCCGCAACAGTTGGACTGATAATTGGGAGCTTTGTTATTCCACCGATAGGAATATTTATCGTCCCATTTATACTCGTGTTATTGACTGAACTTTCCCAACAGCACCCTTTCAAACGGTCCTGCAAAATCGCTATCGGCACGTTACTTGGTTTTCTAACGAGTACATTTGCAAAAGGACTCATCCAGCTTGTCTTGATTATTATTTTCCTTAGTGATGTCTTTATCCTTCATTAAATAACGCATGTCTACTTTTTGTATCCTTTCCATGTTCATTTTTCTTATGATACAATAAAATTTAATATACTTACTATTGGAGGCACCATGTTAACATTTGAAGAAAAACTAACTATCATTGAATCTTTTTCTGAACTTGAACGAAAAGATGTTTCGCTTGGACGAATCAACTTTCATTACAACAATAGCTCCCTTGATAAGAAAAATGTCGTTTACCACCTTCATCCTAATGGAAATGGCTTTGTTTATGCTGGGGAATTAACCGGTTATGAAACAGATGATAAAGGCATGGTAAACATCCGGAATTTCACTGAGAAGGCCCTTCGTAATGTCTTAAAAAATGCGATTTTATCATTAACCGAAGACGAAGATGAAGACATCAGGGAAGAACCATGGATAAACAAGAACACACAGATTTTAACGTTGGTTAAAGAGATAGACATGTGGAATGTATATGCCGATGACCAATTAGATGGAACATTTACAACGTATAAAGAAGCAGCCCAATTCCTTGATGAAGAAGGTTTCACAAAAATATAAGCTATGATTCTTAATGTATAACGAAACCCCCTCAGCGTACTTGATAAGGGGGTTTCGTTGTCTTTTTTTAGTTTTAATACCTACTCGAACATTACTCTTTCTCTTCCGCTTTCATAAATCCAATATCATCAACCATCATTTTTCCAGGGCCATTAGTAAAATATAACGTGATTTTTTCGATATCTTCTAAGTTTAAATCCGGGTCCTTTTCTTTGAAAGCCAGTATTGGTATTTCGTATGATTGAAATACGGCTTCGGTTGGCTCCTCATACTTGCCTTCCCTCATTATTCCCTCAAAATAACGATTTATCGTATGTTGCGTATGAATCGATGGAACAATATCTCGAAACTGTTCCAAAGGAACTTCAACGGATTCCCCCTGTTTCGTTTCCAATCCGACTGTTAGTTTAGGATCTGTAGGTCCCACTTCATTTTCATCATCTAATACTCCATCCATATTTGCCATGGACACATAAAAACTTTCAAAAATATTTGGTAATTCTTCTTCTCCATAATTCCCAGGAAAAAGCAACGAATACGATGCCACATCATCCCATTCAAATACCATACCTTGCTTTCGTTTTGTATTTCCTGACCGATTTCTAGCGGATTCTATTTCCCAGACATCAAAACCAACTCCCTCAGCTTTAATCCCTTCAGAAAATTCTGTTTTGTTATTCGTCTTATTGAAATCAACTAGTTTGTGAAGCGAATGATCTTCGAACCGGGTCACATACTGAGTATTCGGTAACCAGTCACTGCCATACCGAACGTCACGAAACAACGGGGTGTATTGATCATTTCCACCTAATGTACTTTCAAGAAACGCAGATATGTACACTTTAGCCGTTTCCCGTTGCTCTTCAGGCTTCATCATTTGGTCCCTGTTGAGAAACAGACCTCCTGGCAGTCTCATATCCATTCTGCCCCAATCTTCATTAAACTGGCTATGATTGGCCTCCGCAATATAAACACCTGCTTTAAAATGATCCGGATCATTTTCAACAGACACTCTAGAATATTGCCGATCTCCGTGATAGTTTTGCACATCACCATCTCTCGCTCCATGAATCGTTAAATAAGACACATTATTCAACTCTGCTCTCATATCATCTACTTGTGTATCCGTAGGTGCAACCCCAATCACAGACTGAACATGAATATCTTCCATCCCCGATATAGAATTGTCATTTTCGAACCATCGCTCGTAATCACCAACCATTGCAGCAGCTTGCCCTCCACGGGAGTGCCCCATTACCGCAACACGATGCATATCAACCTTTTCATAAAAAGCCGTTTCTGGGATTTCATTGTATTCCGCTATCTGTAAAAGATGGTGAATCATCATCCATGCCCGCAGCTTCATATCGTCATTAGGAATTCCTGTCCAATTCGAATAGTTCAAAAAGTTCTGATCAATTGATACGGCAATATACCCTCTACTTGCCAGTAACTCTCCTAAATATCCATACCCAGCATCGGAGAAATTCTCCATTCGATGATTTCCATGAACCATCATCAACAAAGGAAATGGCCCTTCTCCTTCAGGCATCCAGACACGCCCGTTTAATGGTAATGCCGTTTCATCAAATCCCCAGAAAAATTTACGATAGCTCTCCCAATTATTGATGTACTCCGAAGCATCGATCGAATCAGATAGTAAGTCGACGTGATACCTAAATTCATCACGATGATTATCTGCACCATTTCCATAAGTAAACGTGTCAATTTGATAATCTCCCTCTTCAGCAGGGTTATTTACCGCTAAAGGGGTTATATAGTCATTGCCACTAAAAGAGGGTTCGACTTTATCGTAATCAATGCTAGGAGACCACATAAAAACAAATATAATGAAGAAAACTGGAATACTTGACCACACCGTTTTTCGCATCAAACTCATTCGATTGGAGCGAATAAGTACCAATATAATCGCAAAACATAAGCCGATCAATATAAAAATCCCCGTCATAATCCAAGAAAATACCTCACCTAAATTTGCCTCTGATAAAATATAATGAGAAAGATAAGTTGCGTAAACAATGCTCCCAAGCAAGAGGCGTGGTAAGGGTATATACAGTAAAGATAGTAGAAACCCAATTACCCATGTGAAGATAATAAACAAAAGTGAATTTACAATGATAAATAGAAGAAGATCTATAAAAACACCAAACCCTGTTGGCATTGCCAAACCTACAATAATTACTGCAGCAACAGTCATTAACCATAGCGAAAGAATCACCATTTTTACGTTAAAATCACGCTCAGATGTCTTAGTCGCTCTAATTTTTATCCATTCAAATAATATTTTACTTTTACTAATAACGAATGACTTCGATCTCATCATTTCAAGATACTCCTCACTAATTAAGATCATCTTTAGTATAATTTCTTCATAATATAAGAACCCTTATTATATCAGACCATTTGCAATTATAGCCGTCAAATATTGTGTAATTTTAAAGATTAGGCGGGAACAGAGTTAACATTGAAATAGTTTCTTTGGTAATTTTTCGATTCCAACAGATAAACTGAACATTGCTACATATGGACAGGCAATTCGTACATATAAATCAAGCCTTCCAACACATAAAAACTTAACTCCTACGTATAGAGAAGCTATTCCAACACATAACAAATTTCGACAAAAATCACTTCCTATATAAGATTATTTCTTAGTCAATACAGCTTAACAACGAAAAAGCCCTTGGGAGTCAGAAGTATTTAACATGCAATAATAGTTAAAACGACATAAAAAAACCACTTATTAAGTGGTTAATTATTACTATTTTTCATCAAACTCTCTTATTAATATTAAAATTATCCTGAAGAAGCAGCCAATTTTGGGGGAAATCCCAACCTAACACCCAATAATACACTCCTCTCAAGTCTAACTCTTTCACAAGATCAAATTTAGCTTGAACACTTCGTGCGTCTTCGAACCAAACTTCGTGTTCTAATCCCTCTTCATCAAAATAGGTGAAGAAAGGCGATTGTGCTTCATCATCGTATTCAATCGCTGCATTGTAGTTTCTTGCTAACTCAATCGCTTCTTGGTGATCAATTGCTCTCGCTCGTGTCTCCCCATCAACAAAAGGAAGGGTCCAATCATACCCGTATAACGGAATTCCCAACATCACTTTATCGCTTGGCATCACGCTCAGTGCATATTCAATTACTCTTCTTACTTCGTTAACAGGTGCTACTGCTCTTGGTGGTCCTCCTGTCCACCCCCACTCATAGGTCATTAAAAAAACAAAATCTGCTATTTCTCCATGAAAGGCGTAATCATGTCCTTCATAAAGTATTCCTGGCATTCCAGGTTCAACTTGAGGTGCTAAAGCACTAGACAAAAAATATCCTCTTTCATCCAAAATTATTCTAGCCTTTGTCATCAGTTCATTGTAACGGTCTCGAAGTCCCGCTCCTAGGTACTCTAAATCAAAGTCTAATCCCAAGTATCCCTTTCCCTCCATAATTGCTATAGCTTCATCTAATAATCTATTTTGTAATTCTTCACTCTGAAGAACAGTCTCTGCTAGTTCTGTACTGAATTGTCCGTCTTTAATATTCGTAATAACCATCAATGGTACCACTTGATTTTCAAATGCCACATTAATAATTTCCTGATCATTTAACGGAGTAAGAGACCCATCTTCGTTTAATTCATAGCTGAATATTTGTAAATATGTTAAATATTCACCTACTCGATCAACTTCATCTGCTGATTCTGCACCAGTTATTTGTAAATCTACATATGCACCAACATCAATCGATGGTTTCTGCCTCAACATATCTGGAATAAACAAACGACTTCCTAATGGCAAATAAGGTGCCCCATTTAAATAATTCATGTTCAACAATGATTCAACAGAAACTCCATTCCTCTCACTAACCTTCCTAATATTATCTCCTCTTTGTAATTGATCAAATCGACCTGACACAGGAACTACCAAAGACTGACCCAACACAAGATTATCATCTTCGGCTAATTGGTTGGCAACAGCAATTTCTTGATAAGGAATCGCATAATTTTGTGCGATTGTCCACAATGAATCTCCTTCTGACACAACATGAATTTGCAAAGAATCCCTCCCTTATTTCTGAAAGACCTCATCTTCTAGGATGATATTCAGTCATGTCACAATTATGAGTGTTTTTATTTCAAGAAAATACGATTTACGTTTTAGATCTCAAATTATAGTAAGTTTAATAATTTTGGACAAAGTAAGAATAATTAAGTGAAGTAGAATTATTGAATATCTTTTTTTCAATACTAAAGGAGGATAAAACCAACGTGAACAGAATCAATATTACCGGAATAATTCAGAAGTATGCTTCAAAAAAATTTATATGGTTACTACTAATTTTCATCTTATTGATAATCTCCTCCGAATTAGTTGATGCACAAGAATCTTCATTATCAAAAGCAGATGTATACGTAGATAATGTCCCAATATCAACAGAATATGTCTTAAAAGACGGATATTTTTTAGTTCCAGCGTTGTTTTTTAAAGAGATGGGATCTTACGTTGACTGGAATGAAGAGTATGATTCGATTGAATTTCATCTAAACAATATCTCTTTTGCACACCCTACTGGTTCTAGTGTGATAGATATTAATACAAACAACAAATGGGAGCGCGAGGAATTATCAACACCTTCCATCCATGTAGATGGTCAAACATTCGTTCCGCTGAATGACATCACAAAACATTTAGGCCTTGAGGTGACCTATAATGAATATCTAAAGAAAACATTTGTTAAAAATCCTAATGTACGAAATGTAAGAAGGATTGGTTCTGGTGATGGAACTAAAAATTATATTGCTTTAACGTTTGATGATGGGCCTGATCCACTGTATACACCACAAATATTAGACATTCTCAAAGACAAAGGAGTACCAGCAACTTTTTTTGCGATTGGTGAACAAGTGAAAAAACACCCAGAAATAATGCAACGGATTGTCAAAGAGGGTCATGCTATTGGCAATCATAGCTTTACGCACCCTGAATTCCCCAAAATTCAATCTAATGAAGTTCGTGATGAAATCTCTAACACTCAAGAAGTGCTATCCAAAACAATTGGCAGAAAACCAGATTTATTTAGGCCACCTTATGGAGCATTAACGAGAGCAGACGAAGAATTTCTTCATCAAGTTGGATTTCAAACGATTATGTGGTCCGTTGATACGTTGGATTGGACAGGACTTTCTGGAGATAAAATCTTTCAGATTGTCGTTAATCAGATTGAACCAGGTGGAATTGTTCTCCAACATAATATTGATTGGAATCCAGATAATTTAAATGGGACCGTTGAAGCTTTACCAAGAATCATCGAAGAACTTCAACACCAAGGTTACACATTTGTTACAGTTCAAACATTATTAGATTAACTCTAACTTAACATTATACGGAACACTTAATAAAAGTCAGGTAGTCAATTGCCTGGATTTTAAGTGATTCCTTTCAATATTCACAGAAATGTTTAACTGGTATAATCGAGTAGGAGGAGGTATTAACCCCCGACCTCTCACACCACCGTACGTCAGTCTGTCTAACAATTATTAATAAATTTTGTTTTTTTGCATGAAAATAGATGCCTTTTGTCGAACCTCTATATCAAAGGAGATGAGTGAGTATGCCTTATATCGTAGGTGAAGATAGACATCAAATTTATTTACTGCCAAATACGTTGGACGACTTTGTAAATGAAGAAAACCCTGTCCGAGTTATCGATGCTTACATCGATAGTTTGAACTTAGAAGAATTGGGATTTCAAGTATATTCGGGCATCAAAGCTGGGCAAAAGCCTTATCGTCGAGAAGACTTACTCAAGCTCTATCTTTACTGTTATATGAATGGCATTCGTTCCTCTCGCAAGATGGAAACCGAAACGAAAAGAAACATTGAACTAATGTGGCTAATCAATAAGCTCCAGCCGGACCACGGTACTTTATCTGCTTTCATGAAGAACAGCAAAACTGCAATAAAAAATCTGTTTAAAGAGTTCACCTTGATGTTAAAAGGTTTTGGGTTAATCGATGGTCAACTGGTCGCAATTGACGGAACAAAATTAAAGGCGAACAGCTCTAAAAAACAACACTTTAATGCGAATATTATCAGTAAAAAGCTAGAGCATATCGATGAAAAAATCGATTCATATTTGCATGATTTTTTAACAGAGGACAATCTTCAAAAAAAGCAAGAAATCACCGAAAGGTTAGAGTCCTATCAAGAAAGAATTCACGAGCTGCAGGTATTTAAACAAGAACTCAAGGAAACAGGTGAAAAACAACTTTGTGTTACTGATCCAGACGCCAAATCCATGAAAAATAACGGGAAGCATGAAGTTTGTTTCAATGTTCAAACTACCGTGGACAGCAAGTATAAATTAATTGTGGACTGCGATACTGTCAATGATGTCAACGATCAAGGGCAATTGTCCAATATGGTGAAGGAAACAAAGAAAATCTTTCACGATCAAAAAACTACGGTTCTGGCCGATACAGGCTATTATAACTACCTTGAGATTATTGATGTTGTCGATGAGAGCACCGAACTCTTAATTAAGTCGCAAAAGGGAAAACAAAACAAACTAGCCAGCGGGTTTGATAGAACGAATTTTTCATATGATACTATAAACGATAGATATATTTGTCCGTTGGGTTATGAGTTACCTTTTAAATGGAATGGCAAGCAGAAAGGGAAAGAGTATAGGCGTTACACTTGCACAAACTTCGATACATGCGGACAAAAAGAATCCTGCACCTCTGCCAAAGGAGGAAGATCAATAACTAGATTAAAAGACGAGGAAGTAATCGAACAGATTACGGAAAATACGCGTAGTCAAAGTGATATTTATAAGCAAAGAGGTGCGATAGTTGAGCATCCTTTTGGGACGATGAAACGTCACTGGGGCTATACATACTTTTTAACACGAGGGTTGGAATCAGTAAGCACTGAGACCAATTTAATTTGTCTTGCCTATAATTTTAAGAGAATAATTAAAATAAAGGGAGTGAAGAAGCTCATACGTCACTTTAGAGACCGAGCTCGCAGAAAATTTCTATGCACAAGGTTTATTCGAGTAAAATTGTATAAATCCCGCTTTAAAGATTGCTTAAATAACCAATTGTTAGACAGACTGACGTACGGATCCGTATACGGCGGTTCAATAGCTTGAGTGTGTTTTCTCGAAGGTATGGTTTAAGTTCTTTAAACCAATTCCTTCGAGAATTTTGTTTGTAATGGTTCGGTGTAGAATAAAGCTACACGAGATATTCCAGTAACCCTTTCGTGTGTTTGCCCATTCCCAAGCCTTTTGTTTTGGTACTTTGAGTTTCATAAGACTTTTATATTTCGTCTTCACTTTTTTCCAGCGTTTCCATATGATTTGTCTAATCCGTCGTCTGATCCATTGATCAATACTCTTGATATAGCCTCTCATATAACTAATCCCGTAGTAATTAATCCATCCAGTTGTTACCTCATTAATTTCTTTGATAATCTGGCGTATATTACCTGGGCGCTTTCGTTTGGTGAGCTGCCTAAGCTTTTTCTCAAAGTTTCTTTTAGACTTTTGATGAGGGCGAAATCCTACACCTTGTCTTGTAGTGTGTAGACAAAAACCTAGAAACTTTCGTTTCGTGGGGCTTCCTATTTCACTCTTTTCACGATTAACGGTGAGTTTTAGTCTATCCTCAAGGAATGTCGTAGCGCTTTTCATGACACGCTCTCCTGCTTTTCTACTTTTTACGTAGATATTACAGTCATCCGCATACCGAACGAATTTGTGTCCACGTTTCTCTAATTCTTTATCGAATTGATCAAGATAAAGATTGCTCAATATCGGTGAAATGTTTCCACCCTGAGGTACACCGATATCAGTAGGGATAATTGTTCCATTAATAGATACACCACTGCTTAGGAATTTTCGTATGAGTGTAAGGATTGTTTTGTCCTTAATGTGCTCTTCCAAATGGAACATGAGTTTGTCATGATTAACCGTATCAAAATATTGTTTCATATCGATATCTACTACTGTTCGATATCCTTGTTTATAGTATTCTCTCGCGCAATTCATTGCGTCGTGAGCACTACGGTTAGGTCTAAAACCAAAACTACTATCCGAAAACGTCGGATCTATTTTCTTCTCGATAACTTGAAGAATCGCTTGTTGAACAAGTCGATCACGTACCGTTGGTACACCAAGCTTTCTTTTTGACCCATCCGGTTTTGGTATTTCCACACGTCTAACGGGTTGTGGTTCATATGAACCTGTTTTTATCTGTTCTATAAGTTCTTCTTTGTTTCGAACAATATAAGCAAACAATTCATTCACAGTCATTCCATCAACCCCAGGAGCTCCCTTGTTCGCCTTCACTTTTTTTATAAGCTTGACTCAAGTTAGAGCGACTGGCTACATTATTGATCAGACGACTCACACCATCTCTTCTTTCCGTTTCACCATGAGAAATACTATACACTTCTACTGTACCTTCGGATTCCATCCTATTCTCTTGTAGATAGCCATCTTTTGATGTTGTCTGTGGTTTTTGCATTTTTTCTCACCTCCACGGCTTCCAAGATTACTATTGTTCAGCCCTTCATCCTCTTTTCGGACTACTATGGCTTCGGCTGACTCCTTACAATTCATCATGCCATCACTGACACAATTGTTCCTGTGGGAAATTCCTTCCCTCTTGTCGGGAACCCTTGTAAGGCCTCCCCGGGTAAGTCTAACCACTTTCCTCCCATATAGGTGCTGGATTTACTGTAAGAGATTCGGGTAGTATAGGACTTCATTTTGTTAAGCAAACTTATCCTTCTCTATTCAGCCTTATATCCAATTTCTATTCGTCACCCCAGGATTTTGCTTCCGGCTTCCTTCAGATTCCACCTCACGATGGACACCCTTGCCTTCCGCTAACAGTTCCTACTACCAAGCCTGTAGTGGACTTTCACCACCAAGTTGTTAGACATGCCGGGCACACTTAAAAAAATCCAGTGTACAAATAATCTGTACACTGGATTTTTTATATTATGGTCTCACAACTACACCATGGAAATTATCAGCCCAGTAGCCGCTATTCATGTTCGCTACTGCTACGCCTGTTGAACTTTGCGATCCAATAAATTGTCCTCCGCCCAAATAGATACCTACATGGCCATTTGTTTTGTATGTGTTGAAGAATACAAGATCTCCAGCTTGCGCGTTACTATATGAAATACGTTGACCCATATTCACTAATCCATCTGTACTGTAAGGTACACTTTTCCCAACTTGTGAGAAAGCCCAGCCTACAAATCCAGAACAATCAAATCTACCATTTGCTACATCGTACGCACTTCGTCCGCCACCAAATACATACGTTGAGTTCCCAATATACTTCCGTCCCACTGTCGTTACTGACGAGCCACCACTGCTCGGTGCTGGTGCCGAAGAGGCTGAGGAAGTACTGTTGGTTGAGTTGCTATTACTATTATTGTTATTATTGTTATTACTTGCTACCGCATCTGTATTGTTGTTATCTTGGTTACTCGTTTGTTCAGCAGCTTGACGCGCTTCTTCTTGTCGTTGTCTCTCAGCTTCTATTCGCTCTTGAATAGCTGCTTCTTGAGACTGCAAGTTTTCATCTTCTTCTATCAATTCAGCCATCATGTCTTCCGTTTGACTTTCTTTTGCTTGAAGTTCTTCTTTCGCTTCATCATTTTGTTCTTTTTGATCTTCCAAATGATGGAGCATTCCTTCCATTTCCGTATAAACGTCATTAAGATCATCTAATTTAGTTTGAACTGCATCTTGCTTTTCTTCTAATTCTAATTGATTTTTTTCAAGTGTATCAATAAAGTCTGTATCCGCTTGAGCGATTTTTGAAATGGTGAATACACGAGTAACAAAATCACTAAATCCCTCAGATCCTAAAATAACTTCTAAGTATCGAGAGTTACCACCTTGTTTTTGATAAGCATTGGCACGATCTTTTAATAAATTGAATCGCTTTTCAATATCTGCTTCTAATTCTACTATTTCTTCCTCTAGTATCTCAATCTCTTGTTCTCTCATTGAGATGTCTTCTTCAGTTTCATCCATTTTTTCTTGATTATCAGCAATCCCCTGATCAATACGATCAATTTGTTCATTTAATTCTTCGATTTCTGTTAAAATATCCGAAAGTTCTTGTTCGGCTTCAGATAGGTTTGATTGAACATCTGATCGTTCAGATTGAATATCCTCTAACTCACTCGTAGCCTGTGCAACTGTTGAAGGTAATACTAATAAACTACTAATTCCCACCACAACAATAAGTCCCATAAAATTTCTTTTCATACTTTTCCCACCCTTATTTTCAAAAATTAAGATTTTTCGTTGATTTCTTATGTATTCTTTCTTAAACTGATTTACAATTCTTGTCTAGTAAACTATTAAATATGACTCACTAAGTAGAATAGTACCATTACTAAATCACAGGAATGTAATAATAGTATTACAAAAAGATTTCAATGTGCTTTTTTTAATAAAATGTGTCCATTATTAGAATTTTCTGTATAATACTAAGGTTATATTTCGCAAATAATGTCTATATTGCTCCTTTTTACACCAAAAATAAAAACAGTAATGACATTCGTCTCACTGTTTTTATTATAATTGTAGTATATAAACGCTATAAATCTTTCTATTCAAATAGGTATATTACACAAAAAAATATCTAAAAGATTTTACTCCCAACTACCATCACGAAATTTTTCAATCGCTCGTAGTTTTTGCTCGACTTCTTTATCTGTTAAATCATGCTCAGCAATATATCGATTACGAGGATGTATTCGACACTCATCGGTACAACCTCTCATATAAAAGTGCTCATTTTCTTCTGAGATTAATATTTGTTTGTTACATTCGGGATTCGCACAATTTACATATCGTTCACAAGGTTCGTCTGTAAAATGATCTCGACCAACGACATGATGTTCTACTTGATTTATAGGGACCGTGATTCTTTCATCAAATACATAACATTGACCGTCCCACAGTTTTCCTTTCACTTCAGGGTCTTGACCATACGTAACTATGCCTCCATGTAACTGAGATACATCGTCAAATCCCTCTTTTAAAAGCCAACCGGAGAATTTTTCACAGCGGACACCGCCTGTACAATACGTCAATATTTTTTTATTTTCAAATTTCTGTTTGTTTTCCTTGATCCACGCTGGTAGTTCTCGAAAACTTCTGATGTTAGGTCTAATTGCTCCTTTGAAATGACCTACGTCAAATTCATAATCATTTCTCGCATCTAAAATCACCGTATTTGGATCATTCATTTGCTGATAGAATTCCTTTGGTTCAAGGTAATTTCCTGTTAATTGATTTGGATCAACATCATCATGCAAGTTAAACGAGACCAACTCTTCGCGATGGCGGACATGCATTTTTTTAAAGGCATGCTCATTTGCCTCATCTATTTTAAATACTAAATCTTCGAAACGAGAATCTTTTCTCATTTCTTCGATATAACTATCCGTTTGTTGAACCGTGCCCGAAACAGTCCCATTAATACCTTCTTCTGAAATAATAATACGACCTTTCAAACCAAGTTCACGACAAAAATCAAGATGTGTATCCGCTAATTCTTGCGGATTTTCAATATAAACATATTTGTAATAAAGTAGCACTTTATATAATGATGCAATCATCATTTATCACCTCTAAATCAATTGATATAACTTTTATAAATATAATTCTAAAAAAGTCCGCTTATTATTATACCAAATAAATAGACATTTATACAAATGAAATATCCGAAATATGTGTTTCTTCAAATCGTATTGCCTCAAACACGAATACTATCTATTTGTCCATCTTCGCCAATTAACTTGAAGCAAAATACATATAAATTTCACAAAAAAGTGATTTAGCCCTCATTATTTTGAGAACTAAACCACTTCTTTTGATAACTTAAAGATTACGAAAGAAAGTCGAAACCAATCGGCATACTAAAGCCTAAGTAGAGTATCACAATAAATGAGACGACTAAACCAATGAGAACCCCTTTGGTACTTTTTCCTTTTGTCATTCTCACTAATACCATCTCAGAAAATCCAATAAGCACAATGCCTAGAACAGTTTTCAATCCATACATCATGTGATCAATTGATGCGAATTCAAAAAAGAGAATACCTCCTGTAATGATAATCAAGATGTAAAAAAGTCGTAATACCATATGTACGATTTTCATTTGTTTCGCCATTCCATTTTTAAATAATACAACAGCGACAATAAATAGTATGACAGCTACTACCCATGTAAAAATGTGGGGATGTGTCGAATAAAACAAGCGAATTCCTCCTTTTCTTTTAAATCTTGCAAGTTACACAATTATTCCATGTATGTCTTAATTTTAAACTGAATTAAACAATAAATAAAGAAATAACCCTTTTATAAATGAAATAAAGTTAGTTAATAACGCTTTCGATAAACTAATTCTAAACTTTCCTTGACAGCAAGAGATGTAAAGGGTAAGTTACTATTTTGAACTCTCGCCATTACTAGCACTATGGGGTGCTCGAAAGTGATGAGACTTCATAGATTTGGAATTTTCTCGGCTATTTGAATGAAAGGCGTTAATATAGTTCATTACGATCAACATACTGCCGTTTAGAAATGAGGAAAAATACATGAATCAAATAGATACGAAAGATATCAGTGTCGGAGTCGCTGCTGGGTCTGGTGCTTATCTCCTTTGGGGTGTTCTTCCAATTTATTGGAAACTTGTTGATAGTGTTCCTGCTATGGAAGTACTTGCACATCGTATAGTATGGTCGCTTTTATTTATGATCATCATGTTCATCGCGATGAGAAGGGTTAATCAATTAACATATGATATTCGCTACCTATTAACACATCCAAAAATTATTGGTGGCATTACTTTATCTGCCTTTTTCATCAGCATAAATTGGGTGTTGTTTATCTGGGCAGTCGCAAACGAACGTATTGTCGAAGTCAGTCTCGGTTATTACATAAACCCTTTGTTTAATGTTCTACTTGGCGTTTTATTTTTCAAAGAAAAATTAATTTTTTGGCAGAAGGTTTCTGTGTTTCTCGCATTAATCGGCGTTAGTATACTCACTTTCTCTTTCGGTCAAGTTCCATATATCGCTCTTGTTCTTGCCCTTAGTTTCGGAATGTACGGTTTAGTCAAAAAGCAGACAAAAATTGGTGCCATGACTGGACTAACGATTGAAACGCTTTTACTCATGCCTATTGCTTTAGGTTTCTTGATTTGGGTACATGATGATTTAAGTGCCGTCTTTTATGTGAAAGATCCTGGGACCGCTTATCTACTCATTGGTTCGGGAATTATCACTGCAATACCATTGTTATTGTTTGGGATCGGTGCAAAAAGAATTCCTTTCTCATTTATTGGATTTCTTCAATACATTGCGCCAACGATTATGCTCATGTTAGGGGTGCTTCTTTATGATGAAGCATTCACTTCTGCACATGCAATATCTTTTAGTTGTATATGGGGAGGTTTAATTATCTATTCCTTTGCAAAGACAAGATTCATGAGACAAATTGCTCCCAAGTAACGTCTGGTACTAATGTAAACTCTTCTTTTCTTTCGTAGAATACTCTTCTTCCTAAATGCAAACCATACAAGTAAACATTCAGGAGGAGTTAGTTACTATGAACCAAACGACAAGTTTTTTTTTAGGGCTTACTGGTGGAATAATTGGGTTTATTTATACGTTTTATGCAGTATTTTACGGAACGATCGATGAGACACTGTTTGGAGAATCTTTTTTCATGGGAACAAGTATGATTGCGATGATCTTAAGCTCAACTGCAATAATTGGAGGCGCGCTTGTTAAGTCTAAACCGAGATTGAGTGGTTGGCTTATGTTTTTATCTGGTCTTGGCTTACCACTGTTTATTAGTACGTTCGGTCTGATTCCAATGTTATTTCTTCTCCCAGCAGGGTTGACTGAAATCGCGCGAGCACGAAACTCAGAATAACTTTTTTCGCTTAGTTAATTTAATGATTTTGTTGTTTACGTGACATTCCACTTTCTTGAGAAAAAAGGGAATGAACCTTTTATGATGACGTTCCCTTCAGCATTTTGGATATCTACATTAGAAGACATATTCTCTTAAGAATTCATTTAAACAGCCCTTTTCTCTCAATAAATAATCATTTTCTACCTACTCTTAAAAATCCTTTTATTCTTTGAAAAAAGTAATTGTAACAGTATATTATAAGAGAGAACGATAAAATTGCAACTTTCGCTATTTAACTTAAAATGGCGTCGCCTTACCCCATCAAAAATTTTCTTAACCGAAAGTCATTAGTTGCTAATGACAACATTCTACCGTATAAATTGAAATATAATGCTGATGGTGTTCATATATGATTAGAGTGGCGGATATCCAAATGTCTTCAGAAAGGTTTAATCGTGACAAAAACCTAAAAGTAACTTATGAAACAGTATGTAGGTACAACGGCGGAAACATTTGTCCCTTTATGTTATGCTCTCTCTTGCCTATCATATTATTACTATACCATCGATGATATTTTTACGTCGGATTGAAGGGAGATTGAAGGTTTTATGATTAAAATTACTGACTTACACAAGTCCTTCGGAAGTACGCTAGTGTTAAAAGGTATTAATGCTGAAGTGAAAGAACAAGAAGTCCTTTGCGTAATTGGCCCATCAGGCTCAGGTAAAAGTACATTTTTACGTTGTATTAACTTACTGGAAGAAATCACTGCTGGTGATGTCGTGATTGATGGTGAAAGTCTAATGGACCCTAAAATTGACATTAACGCGCTCCGCTCTCAAGTTGGTATGGTTTTCCAACACTTTAATTTATTTCCTCATATGACAGTGTTGAAAAATGTTACTCTCGGACCTTTGAAAGTTAGAGGCCTTTCAGTACAAGAAGCTGACAAACTTTCCCTCGATTTATTAGAGAAAGTAGGATTAGCTGATAAAGCAAATGTCTATCCAGGAAGGTTATCTGGTGGTCAAAAACAACGTGTAGCAATCGCGAGGGCATTGGCAATGAGCCCAAAAGTTATCTTGTTTGATGAACCCACATCCGCTCTCGACCCTGAACTCGTTGGCGACGTTCTAGGAGCGATGAAAGATCTTGCTAATGATGGTATGACAATGGTTGTAGTCACACACGAAATGGGATTTGCTCGTGAAATGGGAGATCGAGTCTTATTTATGGATGAAGGAGTCATCATGGAAGAAGGTCCTCCGGAAGATATCTTTGACAACCCTCAACATCCTCGAACGAAAGAATTTCTAAGTAAAATATTATAATTAATAACCTATATAAAAAGCCATTCTTTAAAATGAGAATGGCTTTTTATACAAATTAAAACAATTGATACTTTTACATCAATTTCCAAATAATTGTTTCTCTATCCCTTTTTTAGTGAGAGGGAAGTAAAAATAAAATCCTTGCATCCAATCACAATTTTTCTCTTCTAAATAAACTGCTTGATCATTGTATTCAATTCCCTCAGCAACAACTTCAAGTCCCATCTCGTGAGCGAGTGAAATAATCGATCCAATAATCATTTTAGGACGATTTTGTAATCGAATATCATCTATAAATGATTTATCTATTTTCAACGTATCAATCGGCAGTTGACGCAAATAATTCAAAGATGAATAACCCGTTCCAAAATCGTCCAATGCGACCCGCACACCGATCTTTTTAAGCTCTATTAAAATTTCAACAACACTCTTTAAGTCATCAATTAAAATACCTTCTGTTATTTCGATTTCAAGTAATTCTGGTTGTAAACCAGTATCCGTCAGTATATTCTTGACCGTTTCCGCAAACTTATTATGCTTGAATTGAATAGCTGACACATTAACTGAAATAATGAAATCTTTCCCGTTCTCTTCATTCCATTTCTTTGTTTGTTCACAAGCTTCTCGCATAATCCATTCACCATAGTCGATGATCATACCTGTCTGCTCCAAAATCGGGATGAATCTCGCTGGAGAAACGTCTCCAAAAGTAACCGAATTCCACCTCATCAATGCCTCAAACCCTCTGACTTCTCTTGAACGAGACTTAACAAGTGGGTGATATTGGATAAATATCTCTCCGCTTTCAAAACCTTCCCGTAAAGCCGCTTCTAAACGAATATATTCATCAATTTTATGATTCATACTTGAGTGATAAAATTGAAATTGATTTTTCCCTAGAGATTTCGCTTCGTACATAGCTGTGTCTGCATTTTTCATAAGCTGTTCAAAAGAAGATGCATGATCAGGATAAACAACTATTCCAATGCTTGCACTTAAATAAAAATCTACGTCATGAATTCTTACTGCCCTTTCAAGAACAGGAAGAATCAGCCTTGAAAGATTCCGTAACTGATCGTAGAAACAATTGTATTGATCATTCTTTTTAACCAAAATTGCAAACTCATCACCGCCCATTCGTGAAAGAAATTCCCCATCTTCCAATACATTGTTTACTCTTTTACTAATCTTTTTTAATAGCAAATCACCGGATTGATGACCTAACGTATCATTTACTTTCTTGAAATTATCTAAGTCAAAAAACATCATTGCAATGGACTTACCATCCCTCTCGCAAATTTCTATCGCTTTAATCACTTTTTCTTCGAATTGAATCCGATTAGGTAATCCGCTTAATTGATCATAATAGGCAAGGTGTTTAATTTCCTCTTCTTTTTTTATAATATTTGTTACATCATGCCCTTGCCCTGTGATCATATAAAGATTTCCAGTATCATCATAAACAGGTGATAAAATAATATGAAGCGTCCGCATATCGTTATTTTGATCACAAAGGTGCCCGACAAAATAAACAGATTTCTCCAATCCTAACACTTCATTAAAGTGCTTTTGAAAGATTCTAATAAACTCTGAAAATACATTCTCATCGTGGTCACCAAGACCCTCGAAGATATTCGCTTTTCCAACTAGTGAATCATCAAATCCAAACATTTTATTAAAAGCTGAATTACTCGAAAGAAGATTGCCTTGTGCATCCAAGCTATAAATCAAATCTTTTGAATGCTCAACTAATACATGGTATTTTTTATCACTTAGCTGAATCGCTTCTCGTTTTTTCTTAATTTCATCATTTTGACTTTTTAACTCTTCCTCTGTCGCTATTATCTCTTGCTGTGCTCCCTCTAAACCAACTATTGATGAAATGAGGTATTTATTCAAAGCATATTGACTTAAAAAAATTAAACTGAGAAATGCAATATACGCGGCAATTCTTAAAAAAAATGTCTCACTAGAAGTAGCATAGTCCTCTAATGGAAAATTAAACGTTAAACTTTCAGTATTCCATAGGAATCCTATGAAAACAAAAGTAAATAAATTCACTAACATGAACAGGAGCGCTCGTTTTTCTGTTAGTAAAATAGTACCCATATAAGTTGCAGTTAAGAAAAACAACATTCCAGGACCAATCATTCCGTAAAAATACATACTGCCCATTCCAGCTAAGAATACCATCGATAAAATACTGTATGCACGAAGTGAGTATGATAGCCAGCGTCTAAATATATACATAGAAAATAGAATCAAATAAAGAGGAATTGCGTAATAGGTCAGAGTAATACTGTCCATTGCCAATTCATTTATCAGATTAGCTATTAAAAATATAAGTCCTAGAATACTTATCGATAAAGACATTATGTCTAGAATTCTTTCTTTGACAAAATTATTCAAATTAATAATTTCATTATTTTGAAAATACAAAAGGTTACAACTCCCTCAGTAAAATTTTCCAATTGAAACTTTCTGTAACTTATTATACATCTTTATACCTAGGATGGGAAGTACTAAATTATGCTAAATATCCTATTATCATTTCACTGTATTTTGATAATCTATAATTAGCTGCTTTAATTTTTTTCTCAAAGGGAAGCAAAATAAAAGGTGATATAATATGTCCATTCATTTTATTCTAAAGTGGAGTTTAATCGTGGGATTATGCACTGCCCTTTTGTACGGGTTACATCTCGGACTGTTTTATTTCAATCAGGAAAAGTCTCTGTTCCTACAGCCTCAACTTACAGAAGAAAGTGCTCATGCAGTAACAGTCGAAAATGATAACGTTCAAGAGATAACGATAGAAGTTGAAGATGAAGTTAATTTACGAGGCTGGCTCGTTGATAACAGAAAAGATAATATTTCTCCTTCGCCACTACTGATTTACTTTGGTGGGAATGGTGAAGAGCTCTCAAGAATCATCACTCAATTTGAAGCTCTTGATAATTGGTCTGTCTTATTAATGAACTATCGAGGTTACGGTTTAAGCGATGGAACGCCAAGTGAAGAAAATTTATTCCATGATGCCACTAAAATACATGACGTTATAACAAATCAGGAAAGCATTGATGAAAATACAGTTGTTGCAATGGGGCGAAGTATGGGAACGGCTCCTGCTACACACTTATCTAAAAAACGAGACATGTCAGGTACTATTCTTGTTTCTCCTTATGACAGTCGAACAGAGCTGTCAAAACATCGTCATCCTTTCTTACCTATTGACTGGCTGATTCGTCATCCTTTTGAGCTTAGTGATAAAGCACCTAACATTGATTCTGCTTTATTAGCCTTTATTGCGTCAGAAGATCGTGTTATTCCACCTGATCATTCAGAAGTGACAATACAATCATGGGCTGGGAAAACAGAAGAAGTCTGGCTCGATGGGGTTGGTCATAATAATTTGCAATCAGATGCTAAATATTTGGAGAATATAAATCAGTTTTTAGCACGAAAAATAGAATAAATTTGAATAACTTAAAAATCCCCCTCCTGTAATAGCAGACGGGGGATTTTTTGATTTATTGCGCATTTTTTCTCATCGATTTTGGGATATATACACAGTATGGCTCACTTTCTAAATAGTCACCTGTCATCGCATACGCTCTAGAACGCGACCCGCCACAGACATGTTTAAATTCACAAACACCACATTTCCCTTTGTATAAGTCTGGGTTACGTAAAGATTTAAAGATTTCTGATTCCCGATAAATATTTGCTAGCGGCGTCTCTCTCACATTGCCAGCTTTAATCGGCAACAGTCCACTTGGGAAGACATCTCCTGTGTGAGAAATAAACACAAAACCATTCCCGTCATTCACCCCTTTAGGAGCTCTGCCAAGGCCATCTATTTGGCCAGTTGAACCACTTTTTAACGCATCCTCGTACCGAATATCTGATCCTTCACTGGCACTGATTTTTTCACGCATCTTGTTTTGAATAACAACTCTACGATGATGTTGCGCTGCTGTTGTTTTGATATCAAACGGTACGCGCTTTGACAAATCATAAAGCCATTGAAATACCTTTTCATGCTCTACAGGTGAAATCATATCTTCTTGTTGCCCTCTGCCTGTTGGAACGAGAAAAAACACACTCCATAACACACAATCTAATTTTTCTATCATCTCAGCCATTTTCTCTAAATAATCGTAATTATATTTAGATATAACTGTATTTATCTGTAATGGCATATTCAAATCGTGTAAGTAATTGATCGCATTCATCGTTAAATCAAATGATCCTCTAGTTCCTCTAAAGTGATCATGAATTTCTGCATTGTGCCCGTCTAAACTAAATGCCCACCTCGATAAACCAACTTCCTTTGCCTTTTCCATTGCTTTTTTTGTGACATTCGGTGTTGCTGAAGGCGTCATGGAAACTCGTACACCTTTATCAATGGCATACTTAGCTATATCAAATACATCTTCACGCATCAAAGGATCTCCACCTGTGAAAACAAGCATAGGATTATTCATCGAATGGATCTCATCAATCAATTTTTTACCCTCATCAAAAGAAAGCTCTAATGGATGTCGATGGTATTGAGCTTCTGCTCGACAGTGTAAGCACTTTAATTCGCAAGCTCTCGTTAATTCCCAAATAACAATGAATGGATTTTCTTTATAATCTCGAGGAAACATATTAAACCCTCCCAGTATTGTCTTACTCATAATATGAGCTTAACTCATGAGAGCTCATCACTGATGTGATAAAGGTCACAAAATCAACAAGAAAACGTTCTTGTTCACATTATCTAGAAGAAGTTAAGGGGTCTCTACCATCTTACATTTGACCAATGATAACAAGAAGAAATACAAATACCAACAATCCTATAGAAACAATCCATGAGACAGCATGATCTTTAACTGACGACGTAGTAGCATCGCTGTCTTTATGATCGTCAGCATAGTTAGATTCCTCTTGAACATCTGATTCCCCACTTATGAAGGCTTTTTCCTTTCTACCTATTTGAAAGTTCGCTTTCTTGTTCAGCCTATTCAATTGTTCTATAATTTCAGCTAATGCTAAGAAAAAAATCCCTATTGCAAATCCAGAAAACCAGTATGCTATAATAACCCCCCAACCAAAAGATATACCTTCGCCAAAATCATCTGTTTGAACAATAAATCCGCTTATAACAGTAACGATAAAAATTATGAAAGCAACAACCAAAAGAAGCCTCGACACAATATTTTTATATTTCAACCTATTTCCTCCTTAAAAAAATTAAGTAACAGGAATACATTCGACAAAAAAAGGTATTTCCCTTTCTTTTATTGAAAATAAAAACAACATTAACGATATAAATTATTAGAAAATCTTGGTTTGTCGCCAAGTCCTTCATGGCGAAAGCCTTAGTTTATCTTATACTGTAATCCTTTAGCGACGTTAATCATTTCTAAAATTAAAATGAAAGACTCCCATTAGTTGTTCGTGGGGGTCTTTCACCTTGTGTTTTTTTCATAAGTTATCTACTTTTAGACTTCGTGGTTTAATAAGACATAATCTGGGGAGGCGGAGGAATATAAAATGTATATTTGTCTTCAACATTGCTTTCCATGGCTGATCGTGTCTCTGGACCAACAATTCCATCGATCGCTAATTGGTTATCTTTCTGAAATTCTTTAACAGACTCTTCTGTTCCTGATCTGAAACTTCCTTTTGTATCATCAGAACGATAACCTAATGTGACTAACTGTTCTTGGATTTCTTCAACTTTCTCCCCTATATTGCCGTAACTAAGGTTTCCACTTCCACCTATAGGTAATGCTTCTTCGTCTGCACCTGTCACAGTATACCCATGCTCATCAGCTATCGTATCAAATGAACTTTCTGAAGAAACAATTAACACAGGTGCAGAAACCTCAATTCTCTCAAACAACCATTGCACTTGCTCATTATGCATACGAACACATCCGGCACTTGCATAAGTTCCGATTGAATGAGGGTTACTGTTGCCATGAATTGCATAGGTATTTCCCTGTGTCCCGTATGGATTGATACCTAGCCATCGATCACCTAGAGGATTGCTAGGATCCCCTCCAGGAATCTCTTCTTTGTAATATGGACGATTTTTAATCTTATTAACAATCTGAAATTCCCCTTCTGGCGTTAAACTTTGACTTCTCCCAGTAGCTACATTAAAAAGTGCAATTGCTTTGTCATTTTCATAAAAGATTAGGTTATTGGTCGATTTGTTAATAATGACAAGTTGATTCCCTGATGCAGATACATGAGGCATTAGCCATACCCAAAACAACAGCCCAATTAACAAGCTCATAAAGCCCTTTTTCAACAAAATACATACCTTCTTTCTCCTAGTATATTAAACTATATGAAGAAGGGCTTAATCAGTTTCCATGGTACAACTAAATAATTTATTGCTGACAAAGAAAAAAAAGCCCCGATATCATCGGAGCTTTGCCTTTACAATCACTTATTTTTCTACATTAGTTGCTTGTGGACCACGTTGTCCCTCTTCAATGTCAAATGTAACCCTTTGACCTTCATCAAGGGATTTAAAACCTTCTCCTTGAATGGCTGAAAAATGAACGAATACATCGTCTTGACCCTCTACTTCAATGAAACCGAAACCTTTTTCTGCGTTGAACCACTTAACCGTTCCTTCTGGCATTAATCGTTCCTCCTAAATTTAAATATTTCTCTAATAAGTATAAACTGATTCGTGTAATATATTCAGAAAAACAAAAAAAGATTCCCTAAAAGGGAATCTTTTTATTATTACTTCGTTACGTTAGCAGCTTGTGGGCCGCGTTGTCCTTCTTCGATGTCGAAGTTTACTGCTTGGCCTTCTTCAAGTGTTTTGAATCCTTCACCTTGAATAGCGGAGAAGTGAACAAAAACGTCGTCTTGCCCTTCTACTTCGATGAAACCAAAACCTTTTTCTGCGTTAAACCATTTTACTGTACCTTGAGTCATTAAAAATTCCTCCTGTGCGGGGGTTACCCACATAATATTACTATTTGAGCTCTTCATTTATTCGTTCAAGATGAAAATCACTTACAATAAGCTTTTCTCTTTCAGTCATATCCGAACGTCAATAAGTTAACCTTAGTATAGCATAGAATCAAAAAAAAGAAAACTATATATCTAAATTTTTTTAAATAATTGTTTCATTAGCTCAGATTAATTAAAATATGGCGTTTAAAAAGGACAATCATCTACCAAGATCATATGGAAACGACTTAACCTGATTATACGGTTAATTTCAACCTATATGAACACGTTAATCATTCGACCTCTCTTCCATTAACTCCAAGAAAAGATTAGCATAGTAAGGATCGAACTGAGCACCTCGCCCATCACGGATAATCTTTAAAGCTTTATCAAATGACATACCCTTTACATAAGGGCGATCAGATGTCATCGCGTCAAAAGCGTCCGCTACTCCTAAAATACGTCCGAATAGTGGGATTTCATTTCCTTTTAACCCTTCTGGATAACCACCACCATCATAACGTTCATGATGATATTTCACACCTGGAAGAATAGGTTTTAATTCATCGGGTAATTCAACTTGGTTAAGAATATGAGCTCCGATAACCGGATGTTGTTTTATTTGATCAAATTCATCATCATTTAGCCGACTTTCCTTCAACAACACATCATCTCGGATACCAATTTTTCCTATATCATGTAATAATGCAGACTTTTTTAATAAATCAACTTGTCGCTCTGAAAATTGAGCTTTCTTTGCTATTTTCACCACATAATCCGCAACTCGGGAAGAATGGCCCGCAGTATAGGGATCACGAGCATCTAGCGTTGCTGCAAAAACAGAAAAGAAGCTAATTATTAATTGCTCATTTCGAAGATCTCTGTCTTGGATTCCCCTAACCATCGAGTTAAATCCAGTAACTAGATGAGCAAATTCATCTGAATATGTACTATCCATAATTTCAAAATCACCAACTGCAACACGATCAAAACGATGTTTTAGAGCCTGAATCGGTTCTTCTATATTTTTAAAAAGTAGAATAGCCGTCGTTATCGACATAGCAAAGATAACAAGAATAATTAGTGAGGCCCAACTCCAATAATTTTCACCCCCCTGATTTTCAATCGATCGGATTTGTGAAGCAAGAATAAACAAGGTTACAGGGAAAATTGCAGTAAACAACGAACTAATTAATAGTTTCACTTTCAAACTTAGCCCTTCATTACCTTCTAAAGTCAAAAAAATATTTTTCTCTTTCTTAGCCCGTTGCACAATGATGCGGGAAATTCTCAGACTTGATTGGTATGTAAGAAAAAATTCAATTAAGGCATGCATGATTGCAATAAGAATTGCTCCAACCCAAGCTAGCCCAATATAATAATAGTCCAAATCAATGAGCCCTTGAAAAATTAAAATAAATGTCAACAGCGAAGCAGGAATCGATAAACCGAATAAATGCGGCCCTAAAATTCTTTGAACCGTTAGTAAAGGGAATCGATGCGCAGTGCCTAATGCCTCTTTAAAATAATCATCAGTTGGATTATTTGCTTCAAAGAAATATTTTAGAGGTCTAATATGCTTTTTAAACAATGTTATTTCTAACAGAACCATAATCAAAATGGAAATTAACATAACCAGAAGTAAATAAATAATTTCTGTTAATGGTAAATCCAATGTATGAAAAATAAACACACTACCTACACCAAACACTGCAATCAGTGATCCAATAAAGTAATTTAATAATAATTGCTTTTGAAATTTTCTAAAATCTTCCAATCAACACACTCCTAACTTAATTCCCACTATTATTTAATAGTTAGTACTTATCTCGACCAAAAGGGGAATAATTGTCGTAAGGATTATTATACATCATCCGAAATTTTCATACATAGTTTAATGATGTAGATTATAGATATTCATCCATAGTAAGCTTACTAACGATTGGTTGTTTTAATCCTTTAGCAAAGTTAAACATTCTTAAAGTACAAAAAAAGTAATGGGGATATCCCATTAACTTTTTATTTTTGAGATCCGATATTCTATTTTGAACAATTCGATGTTTTCTTAGTAAATTTCATTATAGACTGCATCTGTTAATTCGTTAGGTTGACCATCAAAAACAAGCTCCCCTTTTTTAAGTCCAAGAATTCGACTCGAAAATTTCTTTGCCAAATCCACATCATGAACGTTAATTACAGTCGTTAAGCCTCTCTCTTCATGGAGAGTTGTTAACAATTTAAAAATATTTTTCGATGTGTTCGGATCTAGACTTGCTACTGGTTCATCACCTAACAGAATAAATGGTTCCTGCATCATCGCACGAGCAATTCCAACACGCTGTTTTTGCCCGCCACTTAGATGTTCTACTCTTCTCTCCGCGTAATTTAATAACCCTACTTCCTTTAAATAATATTCTGCTAATGAAAGTTCTTGTTTAGAAAATAATCCGAAAAAGTTTTGATACGCAGGTTTTTGTCCAAATCGACCTGTTAAAACATTTTGCTTCACTGATAATCGTGGTATTAAATTAAAATGTTGAAAAATCATCCCTACGCCTGTACGTAATTTTCTTGTCTCTTTTTCAGATAGCTGTCGCACATTTGCTCCTTTAACGTGAATCGATCCCTCCGTAACAGGTTGCAAACCGTTTAATGTTCTAATAAATGTTGATTTTCCTGCACCGCTTCGTCCAAGTATGCAGACAAACTCACCTTGCTTGATATTAAAAGAAAGCTGAGAAAGAGCCTTCTCTGTTTCATTTGGATAAGTAACTGATACATTTTGAATCGAGAGCATCCCCCTCACTCCTCTCCTTTAAATCACTCGTTTACGAACATATCCACCCATTAAATCAACGATAATGACCATTCCCATAATAAGAATAATCGCAGTCGCCATGGATTCATAGGCAAGACTGTTGTAGTAATTCATTAAGCTTTGACCTAAACCACCGCCACCGATCATCCCAAGGACAAGCGACGTTCGAATGGCAACTTCAAAACGATAAAAGTAGTGAGATAAAATATTCGGCCAGATTTGCGGAATGATCGCAAAAATTTGTCCGATTCTTCTCGATGCTCCGACGGATTTCATCGCTTCATGAGGCCCCGAATCTGATGCCTCAACAAGTTCAGAAATTAATTTTCCCAGCACTCCAACATTATGCAAAAAGATAGCCAATAACGCTGCAAAAGGTCCTAACCCTAATGAAACGACAAAAATAAGACCAAAAACAATTTCCGGTATTGAGCGAACAAGACTAAGAAAAGATCGAATAATGTAGTAGCTAAACTTAGAAGCTGACGTGTTTTCAGCGGCAAAAAAACTAACTGGTAAAGCAATAACAATTGCTCCCATTGTACCTAAGAATGCAACCCCTAACGTTACAAGTGATTGCTTAAGTAGATAAGGTAATAGTTCCCATCGCAGTGGCCAAAAATTGCGTTGCATGAAATCCCACGTATTTTCTAACTGAAACAATCCAACAAATGAAAATTCAGCTTGCCATGCACTAAACCAGATCCCCACAGCAATAAGTAACCCATAAACAATCAGTCGTTTACGAAACCAAATCATGCAACGTATCCACCTTATTCATTATCTTCTTCAGGGTCTAATAATCCCATCACTCTAGCCGCTTCTAAAATACCATCATATTCATCATGACTCGCCTCTACAAAAGCATCTGCTCCACCAAAAATAGATAGAATCTCTTCATCTTCAATAGCTAAAAAAGCTTCTTGTATTAGGTCTTTTCTGGCTTGATCAGTATCATGGGGGACAGCCCAAGGGTATTGATACAATTGTTGAGACTCCCAAATAATTTTAAAATCATCCTCATCAATCGTCTCATCGTTTATTAAAGCCTGGAAGATTGCACTGTCAATCGCCCCAGCATCTACGTTTCCATTTGCTACAACATTGGCAGTAATATCATGAGAACCAGTAAATCGAACACTTTCAAACTCATAAGAACCTTCATTTTCGTATACTCCCCGCTCAGTTAATTCATATCCAGGGATTGTAAAACCTGACGTTGATGATTGACTTCCAAAAGCAAAATCAATTTCTTCAACATCAGCTAACAACTCATCCAACGACTCCCAAGGTGCATCTGGTTGTGTAACGATATATGAGTAATAATATGGTTCCCCATCAATTAATTGCGTAACTACTGCCTCTGCACCACTCTGTTCATATGCCATCAAATACGTAACTGGCCCAAAATAAGCTAAGTCTACGTGACCATAATTTATTGCTTCGACAACAGGATTGTAATTTGGATAATGCGTAACTTCTACAGGCATATCCATATACTCACTTAAATGACTTTCGAGACGAGACAACCCTTCTTCCATCTCACCTATCGATTGTGACGGAATTACGGCAACTTCAAATAAGTCATCTTCACTGCTTCCATTTGATTCATTTTCTTCCCCACAAGCACTTAACAGTAACCCACTAATTAAAAGTACTGATACTAAGAAACTACCTTTATTCACTTTTCCAACAACCCTTCTATTAAAAACTAATTATAAGTTCACTTAAACTATCGTTATAACTTAATATTATCGTAAGTATAATATTTTTTAATAATTATGTCGCACTTGGGGATTCTCCCCACCTAGAATTAACGTTCCTAGCTGAAAAGAAGGCTTTTCTTTTTATTTCCCCCTCGTATTTTTAAAGATATGTTATGAACATCATTTATTATTTTGCTTAGCCATTTCTTCACTTACGACAAAGGCAAGGTCATCATTACCAAAAAGGGATAACACACCTAGAAGTGTATCATTTGGAACATCCCCAGCTTCATCTTTAGAAACGGTTAAATCGATTGCTTGTTTAAGCGATTGGTTCCCAGCTTGATTTGGATATGCTTTCAAATACATTTCTTCTGGATCTAATTCATGATTCACACACCACTGTGCAAATATTAGAATCATCATTTGCTCATCTTTTTGATAGCTCTTAATCATTTGTTCTTCCATCTCTTGTTTTGAATCCATGATGTAGATACCCCTCTCAATCATTTTACAGATATAAGTATAACGAATGCATTGCTTAAATCATAGTAAAGATCATTTAGGGTAACTTAGTTTAGAGTTAAAATTGTCTATTTTTTGTAACAAATTCAGCTTATAATGAATGGCTAAACACCTACAATAAAAGGTATATAAGCCTTTAAGCAAAATATAAACAGATTGGAGATTTATGTGAATAGAAAAAAATATCCCTCATCAAATCATCATCCTCATGATTTACAAATGAGACATTTAGATTATGACAAGAATCCTTTTATTGTAATTTGGGAAGTGACTAGAGCATGTGAGTTACGTTGTGTCCATTGTCGAGCAGATGCTCAAATGGAACCTCACCCACACGAACTAACCAACAAAGAAGGTATAAAACTGATTGATGATATTTTCGAAATGAACAATCCTATGCTCGTATTTACAGGCGGAGACTGTATGATGCGAGATGACTTGTTTGAATTAGCAGATTACGCGATAAAAAAAGGGATGCGAGTCTCTATCACTCCTAGCGCAACAAAAAATGTAACGAAAGAGCGAATGTTAGAGGCGAAGAAAGTAGGTTTATCACGGTGGGGATTTAGTTTGGACGGGCCAACTCCAGAAATCCATGACCATTTTAGAGGTACACCTGGTTCCTTTAATTTAACATTGGATAAAATAAAGTATTTAATCGAGTTGGCTATGCCACTACAAATTAATACGGTTATTTCAAAATATAATTATGATGCGTTAGAACAAATGGCTGCATTAGTCGAAGAATTAGAGGTAGCCATGTGGTACATCTTTTTTCTCGTTCCAACTGGTCGTGGTCAATTGGATGCTTGTTTAACTCCAATAGAACATGAAAAAGTATTTCTCTGGTTGTATGAATTAAATAAAACATCACCTTTCGATATAAAAACGACCGCTGCTCAACACCATCGACGTGTCGTCATCCAACAGAAAACAAAAGAGAAGATGGTGAAAAAAGGGATAATTAACTATGAAGATGCGATTTCCGATACAGCTTCCCAATTTGATGGTTTAAAACGGGCTCCAAAAGGAGTAAATGATGGAAACGGATTTATTTTTGTTTCTCACATTGGAGATGTAATGCCTAGTGGTCTCTTGCCAATAACCGTTGGCAATGTGAAAAAGAAAGCACTCAAAATGATTTATCGAGAATCTCCAATTCTTAAAGAATTAAGAAATCCTGACTTATACAAAGGAAAATGTGGCGTATGTGAGTATCGCTACGTCTGTGGCGGTTCTAGATCGAGATCATATGCAGTTACCGGTAATTATATGGCGAGTGAACCGTTTTGCGTCTATATTCCAAAAGCAATTCGACATAACAAATCTGAAGAATAGCACCTTAGAAATAGCAAAATATATGAGAAGTAGCCAAAATTAAACACGCTCCCACTAGGAGGTTGGGAGCGCCTGTTTCTATTTTTATTCGGGAAAATTTATGCAATTTGTTTATTCGACGGGGTAAATTTATCTTTGAAAATCACAGTCCGGATATATGGAATCACCCATCTGTCTCCACCAAATTTACCTGAGTTGTAACCAGCTACTAAAATAAAGACTGTTAATAAAATCATCCAAGGATTTGAAGATATCGTTCCAGCAAACATAAAAGCAAAGTTCATTGTAAGTCCAAAGAATGCTGCGGCAGTTGTTAATATCCCTACAATTAAACCTAGTCCAACGAGTACTTCCCCCCAAGCGACCATAATACTAAACAAACCAGCGTTTGGTAAGGCAAAATTTTCAATAAATGCGTGATATGTTGGATACTGTTCAATTACGGCTTCGTTATTGACCACTCCATTTAAATACCCGCTAGCATCGAAACCTTCTCCTGTAACTTTCCCCCACCCAGAAGTAAGCCACTGCCATCCAATGTACACTCGTAAAATCGTTAAAATACCAGCTGCAATCTTATTGTTTCTTATGAAATCCATAAACATGATCCATTCCTCCTCAGAAATGATAAGTTTTATTATAAAGGAAGCTTCGTAACCACAAATATCGAAGAGATGAGTGCTAATTAAAGTTATTATGTGGGTGGTCACTAACTATCTTTCTATATCCTTAGTATAATATGGAATTTGGATTCGTGAGTGGGTGACCTGTGAACAGTTGGTTGCAAATTGATGACCAATATGTGAACAAGAATAAAAAAGCATGCGAACCTTTCACATGCTTTTTGTTCGTTGATTTGTTATTTTTTCTAACCAATTTGAGAAATCATCAAGACTTTGCTTTAAAAAAGTGATAGTAGATTTGTCATAAAGTATTCCATCAGAATTTAGCTTTTCATGTACTTGACCGATTAATATTTCTGGTTGCGGAGGTACGTATGCATTACATGCAGCAAGGGTCTGGCGCAATTGCATTTGTGAAAATCCACCTCCGATTACGCTTGGTGAGGCTCCTATTAGCAAAACTGGCTTTTCAGTAAGAACATTTTCATTTGTCATACTACCTGCCCAATCTAGAGCGTTTTTCAAAACACCAGGAATTCCGTGTGAATATTCTGGGGATACGATCACAATCCCATCTGCATTTTTAATAGCTTGTTTAAATAATGCAACAGGTTGAGGGTCTCCCCCTACTTCTTGATCTGCGTTAAAAAGAGGAATATCTTTAATTGAATATGAAGTCACCTCTAGGTTTTCATGGCTCATATCAGTGAGTGATTGTAGCACACCTTTGTTATATGACTTCTCTCGTAAACTTCCAGCAATTCCAAGGATTTCTTTTTTCATATTATCCCACCTCGTTGTTACGTATTTCCCCCTATTCAGTTTTTAGAAAACATCTATCAGAAGGTTATCATCTGAATAGATCTTCAGACCAGTTATGTTCAATAATGCAAAAATAAATTTAAAAGACCAGATAAAGACAGCCTGAATGATCTAGGCTGTCTTTATTATCATTAAGTGATATATAAAAGAATAATCTAAATAGATTGATCAAACATTTCGCCTTTTCCAGTAAGTTCCTTCTCCTGTGTTTTTCCTGCTGATAGCAGACTCTGTTTTGACTTATTTCTATCAAAATAATTAGCCTGTTTCGTTCGTTCTTTCAAGGCATCAAAGAACTCCATTCTCTCAGCCGGAGATGGCCCTGGTATCATTGGCTTTCGTTCAATTTGCCGTTGTCCATAAATCGTCGTTTGCGCATCTGTCACTGGTGGAATGTATCCCATTTTGATCACCTCTTTAATTTACCTATACCCTTAATACCGAATTCAAAACCACCTTACCTTGAGGCTTAGATATTTAGTATGTTTTTGTAATTCTGCGAGCTCTGCCACAAGAACAACCTCCTCTTTTCCTTGGTGTTTGATTAAAGATTGGTCTAGATGAGTACATTTTCTTTCTATTACTATAGTTTGTAACACTTCTCTGATTCTGGTTAGAAGATCTATTCATAATTGATCACTCCTCTTTTCATTCCATATCCATATTAGATTATGAACAACGGACAAAAAAGTGCAGCGATATGATTATTTTTGATCTTTCTTTTTTGAATTACTTTTTTTTGATGTCTGAAAGGTCTGAAAAAATTGCTCATAGCTATTTTTTTTATCCCCATACTCTTCTGTTTGCGTAGATTCTAATTTTTCATTTATTACGTCTGATTTTATTTTAGTACTCAATTCAGGTTCTTCTTCTCTGTTTGCTTCATCTCCACTATTTTGAGAATCTTCTTTTGGAATATTTTTTTCTTTAAGGAAGTTTATTTCGTCAATTAAATCCCTTTTTTCTTGAGCCCATTGTTTTTTTTCATTAGCTAGTTCATTTTTAATTTTCTCAACTTCTCGCAACGTTCTTTCTAAATGTTCATTCCTCTCTTCTAATTTATTAAATCCCAGCTTGATTTTTTCATGTTTTTGATATATTTCTTTATAATTTTTCTCAAACTTATTCTTTTTCCCCCTCATTTCTTCGTACTTTTCAAGAATTTCATTAATTTTTTTCACATCATATTGCGTTTCCAATCTTTTAACTTGACCCATGTATTTCTTTGCTTCCGCTTTGTAATGAAGCATTTTCTGTTGTAGTTGGACATCTGTCAACCTTTGCGCGTGTTTTTGGGTCTCCATTTCTACTCAACACCTCCTACATATAGATGTTCTTTTTACATCTATATGTAAGCAAAAAGGAATCTTGCTTATTTTATGAGAACTGGTAATAAACGAAAGTATACTTTACCTAAGCTAAGCCATAACTCACAAGAATTTCAATACAATTTCTTCCAGCACAACCGCTACTGCGGCAATTGCAAATAAATAAATAACATAGATAGTAACCTGCGGTAATACAAGAAAACCAACTAAAATAAATCCTGAAATCCAAACAGATAGACACCAATGACAATTAAATATTTCACCAATAAATTTCTGCAATCCTCGTCCTTTAGCGACATATATCCATTCGTCTGATCCTTCTTCGTTAATAATCTTTTCCTCTTTTAAAAATAAAAATCTTAGCGGTTCTGTAATTTTGTCATACAAAAATAAATGAGTTAAGCGAAAAACGGCTAGGCCAATTAAAATAAACTCAAACCAAGTAAATATCATGAATTTCCTCCCATTAAAAAGCTAAATATTTCTTAATAAAATAATATTCACGAAAGGATTAATATTGCATTAGAATAATCATAGTTTAAATGAAAGGTATATCTTTCTCTGAGCTTTAAACGAAGATAAATACACATTTATTTTAAGACATTAAAGAATTTTTCTATCTAAATTAGTCATTCGCCCCACACAGATTATGTGTACCTACATACGATGAAGTAGTTACGATTACACTTCATATATCACGAAAGGATGAAAATAATGAGTAAATTAGAACGACTATGTATAAAAGTTCCAAAGGTTTATGATTGGATTACACATCAAGCTGAGAAGGAATTTCAATTTAATGTCGGTGATATCGATTTTTTCACAGAAGAAGAACCCGAGGACCAAACGACAGATAATTTAGTCGAAGATGTTTGTGATTACTTTTTACCTAATGGTGCTAAAGTAAGTTGTATTCTACTTGAACCAGAACCCCCGGTGAACGGTGATAACAACGATGAGTTATGTCAAGAAGTTGGCGACCGTAAAAATGTCTATGTCGAAGAGTACGATACAGTTTTACAGTTAGTCAAGATTCAAAAGCAGGGCCAATTTCAAATTGTGTTAGAGGCTAAAAACTATAATAATTTCAATAATGGTATTCCACCGCTTTTCTCAGAACCAATTAATTTCTTTAAAATTGAAAAGTTCTTGCTATGTGCACCAGAAGGCACAGAAGTCATTTGTCATATTTACGACTTCGATTGCGAAGGATCCTTTATCTGCAATGGCGATGGAACAGAATGGACAATTGATCTTGTCTTACTGATTTGTCAATCTATTCAAGTCGAAACAGAAGTAAAACTCGATGTAGAAGGAAGAATATGTAAACCGAGACCGGAAATCATCATCCCAATTCCAGGTAGAGAATGTCCGGATTTCGAATTCCCTGATCAGTGCCCAGAAATTTTCCCGCGGCCACATAAAAAGAATTTACTCGATGGTTCGGTCAAGGGATAATTTTTCGAAACAAACCCGAATAAAAACTGTTTAAACGAGACAACATTCATATCGACTATTCCAAAAGAGAGAGATATATCTCTCTTTTTTAGTGAATTCATTTAATATTTTAGAATAAACATCTAATTAGGTGATAAAAAAGGGAGGGAATAAATGATGAATGATCGTAGTGTTGAAGAAGTGAGAAAAAAACAGTTTTCCATCCAATTACAACAGAAGATAATTCATTACAAATCTGAGTTATCAAAATATAAAAGATTAAATGAAGTTTATAAGAAAAAAATTGAGTTCTACGAAAACACCGATCCTTCAGAAAAAGAAACTGTAAAAACTGATTATTCCACTAAGAGTGAACCACTTACATCTTTAACAGCTTACTTTAACTATTCTGTCTTTCTTCCAGAAGTGGAAGAAGCGGATCAAGAGACACTTATCGTTGGGAACTTTCACATAATAAATACTGGTCATGTCGAACTAACTGAACCCTTTATTGGATTAAGAATTACTCCAGCAAATCGTGCGACCATTAGCGGAAAAATATCGTTACAAGAAACACCCGATACTGACACTGCCTTACACACATCTAATGAAGAATGGCACTATATGCATTCAAACTGGAAAGAAAAAATAAGAAAACAAGGAGAATATTGGTTAAGTCCTGTGCATTGTCAAAAGCTTAATCCAGGAGAAACCTTGTCTTTTACAAACTTTGACCTTAGGCTAAAAAAACGTAAATTAGACGAAAATGTTAAAATAGAAGGTGTTTGTTTTTCGTCTGAACTAACGGAAGGAATAGCTGCTATAAATCACATTTCATTTTATTAAAAGAGTTTCCTATAATGAATTGACATAAACTCTCGACAAGCATGGAACGGATTGACCTTGATAGGAAGATCCGTTTTTTTACTTCAAAGGAATATCTACATTCGTGGATCACTTAGCTCGTACTGTAGCTATATTTTTATAATCATCTGTATGAATAAGGTCTCGACATCCTTTAATTAATAATTGATTTCTTTCTGTGTGAGTTGCTACATTTGCTCTCCTTACACAAACAAAATTGCTTTTACTAGTGGAATATATCTTATAGCCCTTTCTCACACACCTCCATAAAAAAGAGCCGTCTTCCCCTTTATTTATAGAAGGGAAAGGTACTAATTGAATAATTTTTTTCCTAAAGATTAACGTCGCTCCCCTAACATTGTTTACGCTTTGGTTCTCGAAAAAAGGACGATGCACCCCTAAAAGTTGCTTAGATTCAAAAAATGTATAAACTGTCCGCTTTCCAACAATATCAGCATTTGACTTCTCAAATCCGCCCAAAGCCTCTTCTAAATAATACTTAGCATAAAAATCATCGTCATCAAATTTTGCAATATAATCAAATTGCGTTCTTTTTACACCTTCATTTAGACAAGCCCCAAGTGATGTTGATTCTGGCAGTTTCATGACAGAGATGTTGGAATATTCATCTGCTTTTTTCTTCCAGATATCAACGTCCATCTTGTCATTATTCAAAACAATGATAAGTTCTTTACTCTCAACCGTTTGCCTTAAAAAGTTTTCAAATATATTATTTTGAAAATGTTCCCTATTCGTACAAGTGATAACTGATACATCCATATGGCAGATCCTTTCTATTCCTTCGGCTTAATATAATCTATGAAATGGCGTGCAACATGGAAGTATGTATGACCAACAAATTTTCTTAACTCAATTGCTGTCCCAAAAAATAAAAAAAAGTACCTAAAGTAGTCAACAGACCCTCTAGATACCTTTTAATTAGTTTATTTTATATTGATTGTTACTTCAGCCCCACCGCATGATAACCGCCGTCAACATGAATCATTTCACCTGTGATTCCTTTGGATAAGTCACACATCAAAAACAGTGCAGTATCTCCTACCTCTTCTTGTGTCACAGCCCGTTTTAATGGTGCATGTTCTTCCATCTTCTTTTGCACTTCATTAAAGCTGCCAATTCCTTTTGCTGACAACGTACGAATTGGCCCGGCAGAAATTGAATTTACACGAATGCTTTCTTTTCCTAAATCATTCGCCAAATACTTCACACTTGCATCAAGGCTTGCCTTCGCTACTCCCATCACGTTATAATTCGTAACGATGCGCTCACCGCCAAGATACGTTAATGTAACAATACTTCCTCCATCTGTCATAAGTGGACGTGCAGCTTTAGCGACAGCTGTTAAAGAGTATGCACTAATGTTTTGTGCAAGAAGGAACCCTTCTCTTGTTGTGTTCAAGTATTCGCCATCCAACTCATCACGATTTGCAAATGCAATACAGTGAGCAATACCGTGGATTACTCCAACTTTTTCTTTAATTTGCTTAAATGCTTTATCGATTTCCTCATCATTTGATACATCACAGGGTAAGACTATGTGCTTATCAGAATCCAATGTTTCCACTAGATCAGTAACACTTTTTTCTAAACGATCAACTGCATATGTAAAAATTAGATTTGCTCCCGCATCCGCTAAAGACCTAGCAATTCCCCAGGCAATACTTCTTTTATTCGCAACACCCATAATCACATAGGTTCGTTTGCTTAAATCAATTTCCATGACAGACTCCTCCTCATAACTTATACTACTTGGAATTAGTACTTGGTCCTAAGTTTACCCTAGCAATCTAAAAACGTCAATATGTAAGGGAAGAAAGCCAGTTTTCTTCCCTCGTCATTTTCCCAAAATCTGAACTTGATGTAGATGGCCATGTAGAAAGTATTTGATGATTTATCATCCAAAGGTCTTAAGTGGTGGTTAAACCCTCTAATCTTGCTTATACATCAAACAAATTCCGAAGTTGAATGATGTGCTTTTGACTTCCGGTCACAACAATTCGGTCATCCTTTTTTAATACGGTATCTCCGTGAGGCACGATTGATTCATTCCCTCTAAAAATACGAACAAATACTGTATCGCCTAGGAAAGGCATTTCTCTTAATTTCATTCCAACGATGCTTTGATTTTGAAGATCCACTTCATGGAGGCCACCATCTGTTTTATTAAATAGATCAACGACGTGTGGCGATTCTATCATCATCTTCAAGACGAGTTGCGTTGAGAAAAACACTGAGAAAACGTCAATATTCAAGCTGAATAATTCTTCTTTATATTCAGGTATATCCACTCTAGCAATAACTTTTGGCACATTTCGTTCTTTCGCGTATTTAGCTATTTGATAATTCAACTCTTCATTTCCCGTCGCAACAACAACAATCTCTCCCTTGAAAACGCGATGTTTCTCCAACGTTTCTAAAGTGAAGTCATTCATTTCTTCGATAGCAAATTCTGTGTTTCCACTTATCACCTCTACTTTATCTTGTCTTCGATGAAAAACGTGCGTTTCAAATCTTGAAAGATCAAGATTAAGAGTCAAAGGCATTGTTAATTGATTAGCTCCCACAAACATAACTTTTTGAGCATTATCAGTTTTTTGTTTAGGGAATACCTTTTTGAAAACAATAGGTGTAATAATACATGAGATAACAGCAACTAATATGAGTGCTGAAGACAATAATTCATCCAGTACACCAATTCTTTCACCTATCGATGCCGCAGCGATAACTAAACTCAATGTAGACGTTAATAGAAAAGCTGATCCCATAACTGTATTAAACGAGTACCACTTCAATAATAATAGTGCTGGAATGAATTTAGAAATAAATAATCCAACTAGTAAGATTGGAATTAAAATTAATACTTCGGTATTTTCGAATAAGCCCCAAACGTTTAAATCTACTCCAACCATAACAAAGAAGATAGGGATAACAAAGCCGTATCCAAACGAATCCAGTTTTTTTATCATATCTAGGTTCGGAGATAACAATGATACTAGAACCCCAGCTAAAAAAGCACCTAAAATATTTTCTGCTCCTACAGTTTCTGATAATCCAACAAGTAAAATAATTAGTGCGAAAATCGCTCTTGTATCTATTTGAACAGTCCCTTTTGTCATCGTTTCAAAAAATGATTGATGACGATATTTCTTTGCCGCCCAATAAATAATGATTCCTGCTGCAAACAACAGAAGTAGTAACCACATATTTTCTCCACTATCCCCATAAATTGACACGAAGACGGCAAGTAAAATCATCGTCACTAAATCTGCAATAACCGCGACAAGTAATATTGTCTGTCCTATTGGCTTATTCATTATATTAGCTTCTTTTAATGTCGGGACAACGACACCTAAAGAAATTGTTGATATAATCAACGTCATTAAAAAAGCATTATCCATAAACCCTGCGAACACAAGCAATACCGACAAGCCATAAGAAATAATGAAAATACCGACAAAAACCAGCAATGCTACCAGAAATGGATTTCCTTCTTTTAAAGTTGTTTTTTTCTTCTTATTCATAAAAGCAGTAAAATCTATTTCTAATCCGCTTAAAAACATCAAAAATATAAATCCTAATAATGATAAAGTCTCCAACCAAATATCAGGTGTCACAAGATCAAAACCACTTCTACCAATGATAATTCCAGCAATGATCTCTGCTACAACAACTGGAATGACATTCAACCTTAATTTATGTAACAATACAGGTATAATAAATGCGATTGAGACAACGATGACCAATGAGGTAACTGACGCATGTTCCTCCATTCTATAACCCCTTCCCTTTTACATATACTTGTTTTTCCATCACTAATTACAAGGAAAGAATTTAAACCTAAAGTGACAAACCTTAATTATGATAGTAAATGAGCATCTGTTTGTCAATAATTTATCAGGAGGATTAAAATGGAAAAATATGATGTAATCGGTGACATTCATGGTTGTTACGAAGAAATGAATGATTTATTAAATGAGTTAGGTTATATACAAGACGGTACTCAACTTTCTCACCCTGATGACAGGATCGCTGTTTTTCTTGGTGACTTGACAGATCGTGGCCCTTTTTCAGTTAAAGTCGCTCGTGATGTCTCTCGATGGGTCAAGCAAAATAATGCTTTGTATTGCCCCGGAAATCATTGTGATAAGTTATACCGCTATCTTATTGGGCGAAATGTGATGATAAAGAATGGTTTGGAAACGACTGTGGAAGAATTGAAGCACTTATCTTCTAATGAATTTAAGCGAGTATCAGATTCATTTATTGAGCTGTATGAACAGGCTCCCCTTTATCTACAACTTGACGAAGATCGCCTTGTTGTCACGCATGCAGGAATTCGCCCAGATATGATCGGTAAAGTAAGTAGGCAAGTAAAGACCTTTGTTCTTTATGGAGATATCACGGGAGAAACGCATGAAGATGGACGACCAGTTCGTAAAGATTGGGCTTCAAATTATTCTTTCGATTCCTTTATTACTTATGGGCACACCCCTGTCAAGAAACCTAGACTAATCGGTGAGACGATAAATATTGATACCGGATGCATCTTCGGAGGACGACTGACAGCATTTCGTTGGCCAGATAAAACCTTATTCTCTGTTCCCTCTAAACAACCCTATATCAAAGAAAAGTTCCAGTCATTTGATTGACTGGAACTTCTATGTAGAGAGGTTATGAAATTCTTTTGGAATACTAGCGGTTAGTTTCATCTTTTCTTTAGTTATCGGATGATGGAAAGCAAGCTGATAAGAGTGAAGTGCTTGCCTAGTCATATGTAACATTTCTCCACCGTATAACGTATCCCCTACAAGTGGATGTCCGATAGAAGCCAAATGAACCCTTATTTGATGCGTTCTTCCTGTCTCCAGTACCAAGCGCACTTCTGAAAAAAATCGTTGATAATTGACCCGCTCAAAATGAGTAGTTGCGTTCTGACCATCACAACTGACTTGTCTTTCAATAATGCTTGATGGCTTTCTAGCTATCGGAGCGTGAATCGATCCAAATTTGTAAGAAACGTGTCCAATCACTAATGCTTCATATGTTCGTTCGAGCAATCCGTTTGTCTGCAGTTTCCCACATAAATCATGTATATATCTATGTTTCGCAACTAACATGAGACCAGAAGTATCTCGATCTAATCGATTAACGGCGTGAAAAGTTCCCGGCCATCCAATAGATCTGTAATAATGTAAAACGGCTCCAGCAATCGAAACTTCTTCATGATTCTTCGTAGGGATCGTCACGATTGAAGCTGGTTTATTTAAAACTAATAGATGGTCGTCCTCGTATACAATATCTAATGGAAACGAGACCGGTTTAATTTTTTGGCTAACTGCTTCGTTAGGAAAGATTACTTTAACTCTATCCCCTTGTTTTAAGACAGTTCTAACAGACTGTTCTTTTTCGTTTACAAGGAGGTTCCCGCCTTTAAATTTTACATCCGCTAAGGATTTACGAGATATACTTTGAATATTTCTTAAATATTGTTTCAACAAAATTCCTTCATTTGCACGAGTCACAATCCACGACAATATTATTTTTCTGGTAGTCATTCAGCTACGAACGATTCCTTTACTCGCTTCCAAAATGGGAAAGGTCTAAATCTTGAAAATCGAATCTTCTCTTCAGCTACGCGACATTGGATCGATTTTACCTGTTTTTGTACTAAATTGAGATGATCAACTGTCACTTGAAAATCAACGTCACTTTTTGGTTTTAACATACACGTATGGTGTTGAGGCAGCACCAAAGGTGACCCGACCGTTCGGTACACCCGGTTATTAATAGAAGCCATCTCCGCCAATTGGAACGATAATAACGATGGATGTAAAATTGCCCCACCCAACGCTTTATTATAAGCAGTACTGCCTGAAGGAGTTGATAAGCATAACCCATCACCTCGAAACGTTTCAAATAGTTCTCCTTTTATTTCAATATCCATTACTAAGGAACCTTCCATACTCTTCACTGAGCATTCATTTAATGCCAAATATCGTTCTGTTTGGTCATCATGGTGCCGAATCATTACCTCTAGAAGAGGATATTCGACTATTTTAAATGGGGTTTTCGCGATATGTATGACTAATTTTTCTACCTCATCTGGTTTCCAATCAGCGTAAAATCCTAGATGACCAGTATGCACGCCAACAAATGACGTTTCCTGCAGACGATGAGTATATTTATGAAAGGCTTCCAACAATGTCCCATCTCCACCAACTGATATAACGATTTCAGGTTCACTTTCATCAAATATTAAATCAAACTCTTGAAGAGATGATTTGATTTTATTAGCTAGCATATTTGAATTATCGTCACCGCGTGATAGAATATTGTATTTCATCGTCTTCGTCCTCCTTTCAATTTCTCTCCCTCAATGACTCTCGTTTCGTCGAAATGATTTTCTGAGCTTCTTGAACTTCTCCACGAATTTGAGACATTTCTTCATCTAATTGAAATGCGGCTTCTGCTGCTCTTTGCAATCTCTCCTCTATCTTTTGCGGGATTTGGCCAGAATACTTATATTGAAGTGAATGTTCAATCGTTGCCCAAAAATTCATCGCCAAAGTACGAATCTGAAGTTCAACTAAAATAGGTTTTTCCCCATTTATCGTTTGAACAGGATAGCGTAGAATCATATGGTAAGAACGATAGCCACTTCTTTTCTTATGCTTAATATAATCTCTTTCTTCTTCTATTTCAAAGTCTGTTCGAGCTTGAATTATCTCAGCAACAGTATCTATATCACCTACAAATTGGCACATCACTCTAACTCCTGCTAGATCCTGCATTTCATCCTCTAATTTATTTAGTGGAATGCTTTTTCGTTTGGCTTTCTCCAATACACTGGAAACTGGTTTCACCCTACCGGTGACAAATTCAATAGGCGTGTGTTTGGATGTAAGTTGATATTGATCACGAATTCCTTTAAGCTTGATTTTCAATTCTTCTACTGCTTGCTTATAAGGTGCAAGCATGACATCCCAATCCATCATTCTGCCTCACCACCAATGTTATAATCGTTGCCATATGTATTATTTTGATCCTTTTGAATGCTAACGACCTTAACAAAAAATTTTCTCAACCTCTTCAACGAACAAAGTACCATAATTTTGATTTCCCTTAATATTTTCTATAAGAAGTGTCATTTCTTCCCACAGTTGGAGCAACTCTATTGCTGAACTAGGTTGTCCGTTTAATAAAAGAAGCGGTTTTTTATTAGTTGACATGCCTGCTGCTAACGCAGACCATTTATCATGTGAAATACGAATATGGTTGTATCCCTTACTATTCTCTAACATATAAACAAACGCTTTTCCGTCTGAGTCGACTAATATTCTCCCAACCGGCTCAAGCGTATCCCACTCATTAATGGAAATGTCATCTTCAACAATAAAACAGATCTGATTGCTTTTCTCCTCAATACTCTTTACATGAAATGTGTGCATGCATTACCCTCCTTAGAACCATTAGTTTTATTTTACCATAATCAATCTTTTAAGCGTAAGTAAAAACGAAGAGTTACAAGTTAATCCTAGAAAAATAGCTCATTGTAAAACGGTTAGAGTTATGGAATAATAAAGTCAACTTTATTATCAATTTTTGTCCACAACTGAAATAAACTATAAACTTCCAATATGTAGGTGAAAATAGTGAGCCAAGAAATCGAAATAGAATTTAAAAATTTAATAAATAATCAACAATATCAGACACTTCTCAACGTTTATTCTTCATTGAAGGGACCGACTTTTGAACAAGTGAACCATTATTTTGACACAGAATCATTTTTAATAAAAGCTTCACGATCCGCCCTACGTGTCCGATATAAAGGTAACTACTATGTATTAACCTTAAAACAGCCACATCCTGAAGGTTTATTAGAAACCCATCAACCAATCAATGACGTAGAATTTGCAACACTAAAAGAGCACGGTACCATCCCTAATGGTGAAATCTCCACCCAATTAAGCGAATTATTAGGTGAATCGGTTCCTAAATTAGCTTATCTAGGACATCTAACAACGACTAGAACAGAAATTCAATTAGATGAAGGATTACTGGTTCTGGATAAAAGTTCTTATTTCGATCAAGTTGACTACGAAATTGAATTTGAATGTGAAGAAGCTTCAAGTGGAAGGCGCGCTTTTAACAAATTGATCGACTCTTGGGGGCTCACTTGGAAAGAGCCAGAGAATAAAATCCAGCGCTTTTATCATGCTAAATTAAAATCAGATAACCGGTAGATCTTATTTAAGCAACCTTAAATAATCGTTTTTCGAGGGAGAAATTATATGAATACAAACTTTATCAATGACAACTATCAATGGCAAATCTTAAAATCGTGGGGAGATCGTCAATCTAGTCGACTTGATAACTCAGCGCGACCGATGGAAACGAAATTTAACCAACTATTACAAGATCAATTGGGAATGGCTCAGCAAAGACTGACAACACTCAATTTAAATCGACCAACTTCTGAACCTAGCTTGACTTTATCGTCAATGTCTCAGCCTAACACTCTTACTAGTCAATCATCTAATGATAGTCAATATTTAACTATGATTAAAGAGGCGGCAAATAAGCATGGAGTTGATGAACAATTAATCTATTCCATTATAAAACACGAATCTAATTTTAAGCACGATGCAAAAAGCCATGCTGGTGCTCAAGGACTCATGCAACTTATGCCAAATACTGCAAAAGGTCTTGGGGTTAAAAACAGCTATGATCCTGCTGAAAATATTGACGGAGGAACTCGCTATATTAAAGCAATGCTCGATAAATATAACGGGAACGTCTCTCTAGCTCTAGCTGCATATAACGCCGGTCCTGGAAACGTCGATAAACATGGTGGAATTCCTCCTTTTCAAGAAACTCAGGCTTACGTCCCGCGAGTTCTAAATACTTATAATGAAGTATCTAAACAAACCTTAGCCTGAAATCGAATACACTAAGCGCATTCTATTGTCGGAAATATTCCGCACAGTAGATGCGCTTTTTTTCTGATTTTTCGTATTATATCTAAAGAAGGAATAATTTTTTCTACCCTGATCGGCTTCAATTCCTACAAAATCACTATAGTTTTACCAGCTAATGTATTTCCAGACATTGATAATACACATTTGTTGCTACATAACCAGTGCCTTGCTACAATAACGTTACAAACAAATAATAAAAGTCTATTATTCACTTCTTTTTATTACTACATTTAACTATTTATATGACGAATATAAAAACTAGACGATTTAAATAAAACTATTTATTAACTAGAACAAAGGAGATCGACATGACTGAGCAAAATAAACTAACCGCCTACGACAATCTAGGAGATGAAAAATTATACGAGCTCGTTGATAGATTTTATGAGTTAGTGCCTATGCACCCCGACTTAGTAGAAATCTTCCCTGATGATTTAACTGAAACCGCTCGTAAACAAAAGCAATTTCTCACTCAATTTTTTGGCGGACCTTCGTTATATACACAAGAACACGGTCATCCGATGCTTCGTGCTAGACATATGCCTTTTTCGATCACTCCTAAACGGGGAGAAGCTTGGTTATCTTGTATGGCACAAGCGTTAGTAGATACTAGAATTGAAGAGCCGCTAAGAACTGCCCTATTCGAGCGGTTATCTTATACAGCACGTCACATGATTAACAGTGAGGACAAAGACTTATCCTCAAACAATGCTCAAAAGGGGGATGACTCATGACGGCTAAAGACGGCACATTTGTCTGCTACGACGATTTAGGAATCTGTTGTCCAGCAGAACCAGAATCTTTTTATATTACAAGTCAAGAAAAAAAACCTGTAGAAATCTATGTTTTTATCGATCCGTTATGCCCCGAATGTTGGTCTTTAGAGCCAATAATTAAAAAATTATTAATGGAGTATTCTAACTATTTTACAATTACTACTTTTATAGGCAATGAAATTCGTACCTTAAATTCAATTCGTGGAAAAAAACATAAATCACTTGTTCAAGAAATGGCGCAGTCATACAATGAAACGGCATGTCGAACTGGAATGCCTTGTGATGGGGATGTTTGGCTTGAGAATATTATGACTACACCATATTCAGCGATCCTTGCCATAAAAGCCGCTGAGCTTCAGGGGAAAGCCATTGGATCCAAATATTTACGGAGGGTGAGAGAAGCTCTATTCTTGCATAAACTAAATATCGCTAAGGAAGAAGTTCTTATGTCTTGTGCTAGGAAAGTTAGTGGAATGGATGTTCAAGAGTTTTCTAAAGATCTTCATTCAGAAGTCGCAACGAAATCATTGCAGGATGACGCAAAAACTACATCAGAAATGGATGTGGAGAGCCTCCCAACTCTTGTTTTTTTCAATGATGATGTTAACGAACCAGGTCTTAAAGTTCAAGGCTTATATAGTTACGATGTCTATGTTGATATTATTACAGAAATGATTGGAAAAGCACCTGAAAAGTGTCCTCCTATGTCCATTGAACAGTTTATTAGATTTTATTCTCTTGTTGCAGAAAAAGAAATTTCTGTTGTATTTGATAAAAGCATGAAAGATGTCCACAGAGATATGAAAAAATTACAGATTAAACAGATCGTAGAAGAAATACAAACGAAACAAGGATCTTTATGGAGATTTATCGGTTAAGTTTTTATTTATTACTAATATATATCTTAGTTAATTACAATTATTTGATGTATATCAAAAAGCACTGAATTCATGATCCCCCCCAATGTTAGAGTTTTATATTAAGCAGCTGATTGGTTGGTGTGGTTTCGGTATTGAAAAACCGAACTCATGCCTGCCAATTTTTGCTTTATGCGTTTATTATTATAATAGTCGATATACTCTTCAATCTTTTTTTTTAAGTCTTCAAATGAACAACGTGCCTGACCATAATACATTTCTTGTTTTAATAAACCAAAAAAGTTCTCTATAGGCGAATTATCAATACAGTTACCTTTCCGTGACATTTGATTTTATTAAATAATAATAAATAAAAATCCAACAAAAAATAGACCAGTGCATTCACCAGTTTATTTTGTTATTAATTAAGATATTAATTACTCTATTTAGACTTCTAGGTAAAATATAAGTATGAACTTTTAAGAGCCGCTACTCCGTCAAGTCGTAATAGTGGTTACCAAAAAATCCTCTTCTGCTTTATTTAGTAGAAGAGGTGTTTTCTGTTTAAGAATTTTTCCTTTTTTAGAGGTAGTCACTGTTCACCCGAAAAGTCGTAGGTATCAAGGATGTTAAGAAACGATATAGCCTTCCGGTCCATCTGAAAAGCTCGCAACTTTTTTAAGTATTCTACCTCTAGACGGAGAAGATCGTTTTCTCTCTCCTATTTCCGTTCGCACGTTATTTCTTTTCACAAATTGCTTGTTTCTCTTATTCTTTGCTTTATCAGACATACAGGTGGCCTTCCTTTCAGACTATCCAGGGCTTCTCCGCACCATCCTCTAAAAAAATTTCTTCCATAAAGCTATCATAGGAGGGTTTGTTAGCCAAAATTGCAGGGCTGTGTCCGTTTCTGAAGAACCTGGATTTCAGTGCTTTTATAGTCTGGTCAGTTGTAGTTATGTATGCTTTGAAAATAATTTGAAAGTTTTGTCCAAGTCCTGCATATATTTAACAAAAAAACAAAGCCTGTTGAGATTTTAAGTTATTAACAAACAAAAAAAATCAGGTGGGGTAACCTAATTTTTTTCGTTCGGAACATTGTCAATTTTTTCGGATGATATATATTATTTCAAAAGGGCTTTAACAAGTCACATAAGCTAAGGGGGAGTTATGTGACCCCTTTCACAACTAAAATATATCAAACTCAAATACTTAAAGCAATAAATACGTGAATTATTTCACAAATTGGTCATGATTTCATGCTATTTAGAGGTAAGGAGGGGTTTTGTGGGACACGTCTGGTTTGGTATCTTATTTATTGGGCTAAGTTTTTTCTTTGCTTTGATGAGCTTTATGAATTTGTATCCACTCTGGCTAACAATGCCTATTCTATTTTTTTCGATTGTTTTAACGGTTCAAAGCTTCACAAATCGACACCGATTTAAAGGGTTCTAATTTAGAAGTACTGAATTGTAAGTAAGTGCTGTTTTTAAGTAAAAAACGTCTCTCCATCCTAAATTAAAGGGAAGAGAGACTTTTTACGTTGCGAATATCACTTACTCAAACAGCAATTTTTCTAATTCATCCAATTTACTTTCAAACACTAATAAAGCTTGTTTAATTGGTTCTGCTGATGTCATATCTACTCCAGCTTTCTTTAAAACTTCAATTGGTAAATCCGAGTTCCCTGCTTTTAAGAAATTAATAAATCGTTCAACAGCAGGCTCTCCTTCTTGAAGAATCTGCTGAGATAAAGCAGTAGCAGCACTGTAACCAGTTGCATATTGATATACGTAAAAATTCATGTAAAAGTGAGGGATACGAGCCCACTCAAGTGCAATCTCTTCATCAATTACAATATTTTCACCAAAATATTTTTGATTTAATTTATAATAGGTATCACTTAACGTATCAGGCGTGAGCGGCTCTCCATTTGCTGCCATTTCGTGGATAAGTTTCTCAAACTCCGCAAACATCGTTTGACGGAAGACGGTACCACGGAAACCTTCAAGAAAATTATTAAGTAAATATAAACGTCGTTGTTTATCCGTTTCTTTCTTTAATAAATTTTGGTTTAGCAATGCCTCGTTCGTTGTTGATGCCACTTCAGCCACAAATATAGAGTAGTCGGCATACGGGAAAGGTTGATGTTTTCTAGTATAATAACTATGAACTGAATGACCAAATTCATGTGCTAACGTAAATAAATTATTGACGTCGTTTTGCCAGTTCATTAACACATAGGGTTTTGTTCCATATGTCCCTGACGAATAAGCACCACTTCGTTTCCCCACATTTTCTTCAACATCGACCCAACGGTCAGTTAAACCTTCTTGTACAATTGCTCTGTACTCATCCCCCAACGATTCCAACCCATCAAGCATTAAACCTTTTGCCTCATCATACGAGACTTTCATATCGACATCTTTAACAATCGGAGTATACAAATCGTACATGTGAAGCTCATCTACTTGAAGCGCACGTTTACGGATGTCCACGTAACGATGAAGCAAATGCAAATGATCGTTGACTGTAGTAACAAGTTGGTCATAAACTACTTCTGGGATGTGATTATTACTTAAAGCAGCTTGCCTAGCCGAATCATAGTTTCGAACATTAGCTTGGAAGATATTTTTCTTCACATTTCCACTTAATGTACTTGCAAACGTGTTTTTATACTTTCTATACGTTGCATAAACAGCCTTAAATGCATCTTCTCTTACACGACGATCATCACTTTGCAGAAAGTTAAGCAACCTCCCATGTGTCACCTCTACTTCATGTCCATTTTCGTCTTCAATCGATGGAAATTTCATGTCCGCATTATTTAGCATCCCAAACGTTGTCGAAGGCGCGTCAATTACTTCCCCTGCTTGAGCTAGAATGGCTTCCTCTTTTTCATTTAATACATGGGGACGTTTCTGATTAAGCTTATCTATCGCATGTTTATAAAGTTTTAGCTTAGGTGTGTCATTTTGGAAAGAAGCCAATTTTTTTTCTGGAATCGCCAACAGTTCAGGAGTAACAAATGATGCTGCTTGACTTACCTGCGATAAGAGTTGACCTGCTCGATCGTTTAATCCTTGATAGAAAGAGTTCGTTGTATCCTGATCATAACGCATATGAGCGTATGCATAAATTTTCCCTAGTTTTTTCGCTACTTCATCCTCATACTGAAGAGCATCGTATAACTGTTGTCCCGAATTCGCTAAGGTTCCTTGAAACTCGCTAAGCTTTGGAAGCATCTGTTTGATTTCTTTAAAACCTTGTTCCCAATCCTGATCCGTTTTAAAAATGTCTTCAAGATTCCACGTTTTTTCTTGAGGAATTTCATCGCGCTTGGGTAATTTCGTTTCCGTTGCCATAAAAGGCACCTCCGTTAAAGTCGTATTTCTTTAAGTATACTATTATATATTTTATCTTTGCGATCTTCCTCTCTGGATAGTAAGGAAAACAGTTGAAACACTTTAGAATATTGATTTAATCAATTTAGACCAATAAATACAATTCTAGCAGAAATGATTCAAATCTGTTAATAATATTGCCTTTATTTACTAACTAAATACTTTTTTAGTTGTCCTAAAATATAATCATCATCACATATTAATGTCGACAGGGATTTCTTTAAAGTGACATGGTGAATCACTTCATACACACCAGGGAAAACGTGATCTAACACGCCAAAATAACATAAAAATGATAAATAATCTTCAACTAATTGTCTAATTATTTCGTTACGATGCTTCGTCGAAGGACGAATAGTAAAGTGGTAAAAGTTAAAGATATTGTCAAACCGATCTTTTACCATCGATAGATGAATCTGGCTATTTAATGGGGATTTATTTATAATTTGGAGAACAATCCAAGATTGCCATAAATGAGGAGGCGTGTCGATTAAATATTGCGTATTTACCGGCAAATTACAAATCGCTGGGAAATAATTAAGATTTAGGTGATGGGTTTGAAACTGAACAAGCATCTTTTTTTCTGATGGGGTTAATGACAAAAATACTTTCGTTCTTTTTGCAAATGTTTGTGCTTTCCAATAAGTAAGCAGGAACTGATTTCGTTTTTTCAAATCGGATGATTGGTTAATTGTGAATTTAGAGGGGTGAATAAATATATTTTCTGGAGAAGTATTCAATGGGAGATGTGTTGTCCATTGCAAAGTCTTTCGTGCTTGCAAATAGTAGAACCCTGAAGAAATCAACCACTGATGATGAGAAAGGTTAAAATAGATTGAGTGAGGAACTGGTTGGGGTCTTATTAAGAAAGAATCTAATTGAGTAAACGTCTTAAAAGAAAGAGGAGTAATCGGTACTAATGTTTGGAGACCAATCCATACTGGGTCATACCCTGCATCAACATATGCGTAATGGCGTTTGAAAAATTGGTTAGGATGAATATTTGAACGCTGCAATTCAATTACTATATGTTTTTGACCAATCATCACACATATATCTGGTCTTCTTCTCAATTCTGGTAAATAACACTCTAACTCTGGTTTTAAATTACTTGCTTGTAACCAATCGTAAATTACTCCCTTCGCTTTTAAATGCTCTGCTGATTCATTTGTTCTGGCGGACAGACAATCTGATTCGGGTCGATGAGCAAAATGCCAAGATTGATAGTGACCAAGTTTTAATACGACTTTTTCTAAACAGGTAGGACATTTAAAGTAATATTCATCTCTCATCTTCTCTAAAACCGGTCGACTCCACTTCTTATTACGTAATACAATCGTTTGACCGTCACAACGGTCGGCTCGATACATAGTAACCACCTCTTTCATTAATCATTATACAGAAAAACGGACGTACATCCAATAAAATAACAAATACCGTTTATCTCATAATTTAATCCTTTAGCGAAGTTAAACATTCTTAAAGTATAAAAAAAGAAAAACCGATCAATTGATCGGTTTCTCAAGCGTGAAATTTCTCTCTTAATACTTTCAAGGCATCTACTTCAATAATTGATTTACCATATTCAAGCATTTTGTGAATTGTTATATCTGATTCATAACCAAACTCTAACATACGGCTCAATAAATTATCTTGTTGCTCATCAGTGTATGACTCGTCTAATGTTACATAGATAAAGTACTTATTATCATAATAATGCAAACTATTGTTTATGTCTTCTTGGAAGCTGTGAGAAAGTGAAATTAATTCTTCGAAATCACTGAATCCTATGACAACACTTAAGGAATGGTCTTTCACAACCTGATTATTATCCTTATCTTGAATAAACTGTTGATCCAACATATCAACAATAGATTTATCAACAGGTGATTCTTCTTTTTCATCGCCTACTGGAATTTCTAATTTAACGCTGCCGTCATTCATTTGTCCACGTGTAACAATTACTTCTAGTCCTTTATCCATTGCATGAACTTGAACCCATAATGGACCGTTCATTTCAAACGTTTCTTCATCATTCACTTCGTTCATCATTTCAAAAAATAACTCTTCACCACGTTCGCGATTATACCAAATTTCCTCTTTTTCAAATCCACGTCGCTCAATATCATGATAAGTGATGTAAAATTTAATCGTTGTATCATTTACTCTTTCAATTTCCATGTGCTCTCACCCTTTCGAGAGATAAAATCTGTTGATTTTTCATTCAGACACATATACCTTAATAAACGTATTCCCAATTTTTTTAAAAACCAATCAATTTAACTTAATCTTATTCTAAGGGAAATAGCGCTCAAATGAAATATATATGCTCAAATTTCTTTCAGAAAATAATTCCGGTTGATTTTGTTCTTAAAAAGAAAGCAAGTGTATATATTGTAAAAGACTGTTTGTCCATAAATGAAGTGCTTAAGTATATCATTTATCAGAGAGCTCTAAAAGGAGGGATTCTATTGAGCTCAGAATTAGTATGGACGTTCCTTACAATTATTGGGATAGATATTATTTTAGGCGGAGACAATGCTATAGTCGTCGCATTAGCATGCCGAAATTTACCTGATCACTTACGGAATAAGGCGATGGTTCTTGGCATCATCTTTGCTGTAGTAGCTAGAGCAAGTTTAACACTTATTGCTGTACAACTGCTTGGTATACCATTCTTAATGCCTATCGGTGGAATATTTCTTATCTGGATTTCATTCCGATTATTAAAGTCAAGTGACGACCACTCTTCCATTCATACTCATACAAAAGTAAGTGATGTCATCAAGACAATCGTTATAGCCGATGTTGTCATGGGTTTTGATAATGTAATAGCAGTTGCTGGTGCAGCAGACGGAAACCACCTGCTAGTCGTATTAGGATTAATCATATCTGTACCAATTATTATTTGGGGAAGTAAGATAATACTCTATTTGATGCAAAAAATCCCGGCGATTATTTATTTAGGTGCAGCTGTATTGCTTTACACTGCTGGTAAAATGATCTTACATGAACAAGTGATTAGTACATTTATCCATGATAGGATTATTTCTATTAACTTTTTCATCCCAGTACTAATCGGTAGTTGCTTACTATTTTTTTGGTTAAATAGTAAAATAAGAGGGTTTCATTGGCTTTTCATCCAAACAACAACGAAGAAATAAATAACCTTCCGTCATCACAGAACGGAAGGTTTAGTTTTATTCATTCACAAGTCGTTTTGTAGCTTCTTGAAGTTGAAATGTACGAACCTTCCTTGGAAGAAAACGTCTGATTTCAGCTTCGTTATAACCTACTTGAATACGCTTTTCATCAAGTATAATTGGTCTTCTCAATAAACCAGGATGATCACTGATTAATTGAAACAGTTGTTGAAGTGGCATTGCATCTACTTCTACGTCCAATTCTTGAAAAACTTTAGAGCGAGTTGAAATAATTTCATCTGTACCATCTTCTGTCATTCGAATTACTTGTTTAACTTCTTCAACTGACAATGGATCTGAGAAAAGGTTTCTTTCAACAAATTCAATATTATGCTCCTCTAACCAGGCTTTTGCTTTTCGACACGATGTACAACTTGGAGATGTAAATAAAGTTACCATTCAAAGTTCTCCCTTCGAAAATAAATCACGTGTATATTTAATTTATATTTCATTTCATTAAAGACTAATTCTTATTTTGTTTACAATCATTATTATACTATAAATAATTTAAATTGAATAGCCCCTATTACTAATAAGTTATGCATTTATTAAACAACTCGTACAACCTAAAATATCTACATAGATGGTTATTCCCGTTTTCGAATAAACTAAACCTAAATAAAATACAATTTAATTACGGACTAATCGACGTTATTTAAAGTAAGTTTAAAATAACATTTGTAAATTCGTTTTCCAATAAACTTAGTGAAATAAGATTACATCATTAAATTGAAAACGTAATTAATTTGATTCGTGGTCAATATGTTAAGTTTATCACATTTTCAATTAAAAATATATATTATCAATTAGCTTTTTTAATTTTGTTCAGATCATACGAACGTAGAGGTATAACGTAAAAGTACCAGTTCTTGAACACTCAAGAACTGGTGACTACATTTCGTCAAGCAATCCATTTAAACTGTGATAATGGTCGTTTCTTAGGGATCTTATTCACTTCATCCCATTTCTTTTTCAGCAAATCTCTCCAAAGAACCTTTTTCTTGTTTTTCTTTTTAATACTGTTACTCATGCAAAACACACTCCTTTCCTAATAGTGCTTTGATAAGACACAGAAAATATATCAGTTCCACACCTCATTAATTAGATAACCTAAGGCGTAGGAGCTTTCTTCACTTCTTCATCATAGCTCAACACTTTATCAACCGCTTCATATGATTCACCATAAATTTCTTTGTCTTTATACGTGTGAATCACCTCGTAAGTCTGACACATTTTCTGATAAATGCTCTCTTCTGACTCATCCGTCGGCGACCAATACAAAATCTCCAACGTATTGACTTGACCGGTGTTTAAAGAACGCCTATGGTATCCAATCGATTCAGCATGCTTAAAACCTTCTCTCTCGTAGAAACGAAACCTTTTCTCCGTATCTGTATCGTTGTAATCTACTGGCTCTACTTCGAGAATAATTGGTTTACCTTTCGCTTTTAATTTATCTAATAATTTTTTTCCTAATCCTTGTCCTCTTGCATCTCTTGAAACAAACAAATAATCAATAAATGTAAAGTCCTCCATTTCTACATACATAAGCACATGCAATGGACTTTCATCTTTTTTGTAAATTTCCTTCTTCTCTTTTAGGAGAAGGTCTATATGCTTTTTAGATTTCATCTCTTCGATTGGGAAATATTGACTTAGTTTTTCATACCAATTCATTTGCTTGACCTCCATTATTATTCCTAAAGTTCATTACATTTTATACTGTATATTGGAAAAATAATTCCCTCTCTATTTTCGTTACCCTAAGCTTATTATATGCTTTTTTTGCTATTTCATAAACCTTTTTGTCATTCCTTTTAAGAAGTTCTATCCTCACTATGTAGTATGGATGGAATTATGCATGAAGAAGGTTACAATCTCTCGCTTTTACTTCCAAATGTAACAAACACCGCATCATAAATCTGATGCGGTGTTTGTAGTAATGGTAATTTTATATTTCTTTAATTTATTCGTAACTATATCTTTATTCAGTCCAATTCTAAATCAAGCATATAATCGACACCTTCAGAATATCTATTACCGGCATTCCATAACAGAAATTCATGAATATCATTGTCATACAATGCTTGAATTTGTGCTTCTACTTCTTCTTTTCCATAATTTAAATAATTACCGGCGCCTAAGTATGAAGCAGTAAAATCTTGAATCCATGGCCTTGAAGTAGGAGGATCGTCTAACGCACCAAGTACTTCATTTTCCACTTTTGAGTATTCATCTGTAAGCTCATATGGATATAGATCTGGTTTGTCTATCCCAAAATAAGGTGTCCAATGACTTGGATATATCATCGATGAAATAACATCAACATTTTCAGAAATCTTTGAGAAGTTTTGCCCAATGCCTGGTGCTTCAGAAATTGTCGCAGCATATCCGAAAATATCGACAGAAACATCTACATCATAGGGTTCTAGTTTTTCGCGAGCATATGCTACGAAATCTGTAACTGCCGTAACCCGTCTACCAACATTATCTTCAGGGCTATCTGTATAATCACCACCGTCATAAGTTAAAACGTCATCTCTAGTTTCAAAACCTTCAGGAAAGCGAACATAGTCGAACTGAATATCTTGAAAGCCCATTTCAGCTGCCTTGATCGCAATATCAATATTATAATCCCATACTTCTTTTAAAAATGGGTTAACAAAAGCTTCACCTCTGCGATTTTTCCAAACTTGTCCATTTTCTGTAAAAGATAAATCTGGTCGCTCTTCAGCTAATAAAGAATCCTTAAAAACAACAATACGTGCAATTGGATAGATTTCATTGTCCTCCAGAGTGGACATCATCTCTTCTGTATCTTTAATCATGTTATGTGAGATGTCGTAGAAAGGATCGTCTTCGTCGGGTTTATATGTTAAGTTACCATGATCATCTTTGATATCAATAACCATTGCATTTAAAGCTGTTGTATCCATCAGTTCTAATAAGTTATTAAACCTTTCTCCACCAGCAGAATGACCTGTCACAAAGACTCCTCTCACAGCATCAGGATAATTGAAAGTGTATCCAGAATCAAAGGTATAACGGGCAACTCTCTCTGGCCAATCTCTTGCTTCTAACGCAGTTTGTTTCTCCCCATGCATCGTCACAATCATTTCTTCGTCTTCATCGGCATGAACCAAAGACGGTGTTAGCAAAACCACTGTCGCAATAATCATAAATCTTCCTAAAAAAGAATGTTGTTTCTTCATTTACCTTCCCTACCTTTATAAATTATGTAGATCTTGATTGTTTTGCATACTAACGACGCACCTTTGACAAATTAAGTATTTTAAGTCCGTCTCTTCACTTTCGTTAAATTCTTTATATCTAAAATCACTTGATAATTAATATCTTTCCTTGCTAAATTATACATCGAATTTACAACTTTACCAATGGATAATTTTGAGGATTCTGCAATTAATCTAACTTTAGAAGCTTCTAACAATAACTATAATAAAAAAAGAGCAGTTATACCTATTCGATTTATAATTTAATGTGATAATTGATCTAGGTAATAACTTCAAAAATTAATAATATTTTTTCTCTTGATATCATCAATTCAATAAGGTATAATATTCATCAATATATTTTTTTAGAGAAGCGTATAATTTATTTAGATTTTGAATGAATATTTAATTCATCCAATGAAATATAATTCAAAAATAATTTAGAAAAGGAGGCGGTTCAAGATGAAGCGTGTAACGTTAACAGAAATATATCAACACCCAATAGCTCAAAAGTATGTAAAACGAGCAGGTTTAGCACATGCTATCTCCACTGCCTATCACGCTTTTCAAATTGCTATTGATTATAATGTTAATCCTGACCTTGCTGTGAAAGCAGCTTTCTTACACGACATCGGTCATTATACTTGGTATCGTAATGGACAATGGGATTATAATCTATATAAGGAAAATGATATTCATGCAATAAAAGGGGCTGAAAGAGCCCATAAGCTTCTCATACGGTTAGATGAAAATCCTATTTCAGCAAAAGAAATTTCCCTAGCTATTTTATTTCATACTGACTCATTTTTACCTGATAGGGGCATTCAACTCGAACCTCTTCAACAAGTAGTTTCATTAGCAGATGAAAAAGATGAAGAACCTGACGGCGCACACCATTATCGTACCATATCAGATGAAAAGGCAGCCTATATGATCAAGATTCTGGATGAAAAGGTAATCGCGCAATTAAAAAAGGAAGCTAAAGAAAACCAGCCGGCCTCCTAATTAGACGTGCTGGTTTTCTTATTGCTATTTTGTTAGACACATGCTATAATTTAATTAAATTAAGCAATGAAACAGTTGAATAATAAAAAGGGGAGTAGCGACCAAATAGGTTTATGAGTCGTCAATACAGTGCTAACAAAGGCTCGGTTCATGAAGCTTTGGAGACCCAAAGTACGCAAGACCTTTTTATGAAAAAACCTCCGTTTTCTTTGGGGGGCCTTTTCATAAAAAGGTCTGTTTTTTTGTGCAAAAAAGGGGAATATTGAATGCCATATTTTATTTTTATCTTAGCAGCAATCATCACAGTTATTGTTGCAGTTAAACTCTCCACTTATGCTGACATCATTGGAGAAAGAACTTCTCTAGGCGGGATGATGGTTGGTACCCTTCTTCTTGCTGGTGCCACGTCACTGCCTGAGGTAACGACTAGCATAACGGCCATCGTTGTTAATAACCCAGATATCGCTGTTAGTAATGTTTTAGGGAGTAATTTATTCAATTTATTTATTCTTGCTGTATTAGACATTTATTACCGTAGAAAAAGACTTTTCTCTCAAGTTGGCACAAGTCATCTATCTACAGGTTTTATGAGCTTTGCATTAACGGGATTTATCTTTATTGCTATAAGTTTTCCCACCGGATATCATTTTATGCATATTGGTATTGAAATGTACGTACTTGTCGCCTTTTATTTAGTCGGTATGAAAATGTTATTTTCAGCACCTACCGGAGATATCCATCAAGAGGCTGCTTCTGCTGTTGAACCAACTTTTGATACTAGCGCGATCTCTTTGAAAAAAGCAAAATACGGCTTTGCTTTATCTGCTTTTATTATTTTTATATCTGGTTCTTTTTTAACAATTTCAGGTGATGCCATTGCCACATCATCTGGATTAAGTTCTAGCTTTGTAGGCACTTTTCTCATAGCAGGTGCAACATCGTTACCTGAAGCAGTCACTGTTATTGTTGCAATTCAATTGGCAAATTACCATTTAGCAATTGGCAATATCCTTGGAAGTAATTTATTTAACATCCTAATTCTAGCTTTGGCAGATGTATTCTATAGGAGTGGCCCTATCCTATCAGCAGTCCACCCTATTACCATAATATCTGTTGTAGCCGTAATCTTGCTTAATATCTTGGTCATTGGTGGGATGATTTTAGCTCAATCGAATCGATTTAATGGCAAAATGTATCCCATTCCATCGACTATTGTCGTGAGTACTTATCTTCTTTTAAGCTACATGATCTTTGTATTAAGTTAGCATTTATCCATATCCATACCTTAGACAAAAAACATTTCCTTATGTTTTTTGTCTATTTCAATTTTTCTATAGATACCTAAATAAAGGATTACATCCCCCTTTGACTAATCTCAATAAGCTTATCCGCAGGAATTAATCCATCTGTTCGTTTCTCAATTTCCCCTTGTTCATTTATTAAAAAACTAGTCGGTATCCCTATCACTTGGAAATATCGCTGTGCTTCACCTTTTGTATCTAAAGTTATCTTGATATCTCCAGGCTTAATATTATCAATATAACTTTCGACCACCGAGTCCTTTCGCTCTTCTTTCGTTAGGTTTATTGCGACAATATTTATATCCATGTTTGCTAACTCTCCTGATGCTAGCTTTATCTCAATCCACTGTTCTGCACATACGTGACACCAAGTAGTAAAGAAGAAGACAAACACTTTTTCGCCATTAAATTCGCTCAGATGTATCTCATCACCTTCTAAAGTCAAAAGCGAAACATCCTTGGAGTACTCAGAAGACATATTGCCTTGTTCAGACATTGTCTTTTCAACAATCACCCAATCATTTGATGAATACAGATAAAATATTCCGCCAATACACAAGATCAAAAACAATGTAGCCCATTTCACTCGCTCCACCATTAAATAAATCCCTCCTCTAATCACAATCTATGTGAAAGAAAAGGGACAAAGTACAACCTTTATTAACTTTTTAATTTAGATGTAAACTTATCAACCAATAAAGCAATCGCACCGTCACCAGTCACATTTGCAGCTGTCCCAAAACTATCTTGCGCCATGTACAAGGCAATCATAAGACCTACTGCAACTTCACTAAACCCAAGCATTGACGTTAAAATACCAATCGCCGCCATAATTGCTCCACCAGGAACACCAGGTGCTGCAATCATAATAACTCCAAGCATCGCAATGACTGGAAACATCGTGAAGAAGTTCGGTACAGAATAACCATCTAACACTGTCATGACTGCTACTGTGCAGCTTACGATCGTGATCACACTTCCAGATAAGTGAATCGTAGCACTTAACGGGACACTAAAATTCGCCACTTCTTCTTTTACACCATTTTGTTTTGTTTGTTTCAACGTAACAGGAATGGTTGCAGCACTACTCATAGTTCCAAGTGCGGTGAAATAAGCGGGTAACATTGTCTTTATCAAAGAAATTGGATTTCTTCCAACAAGACTCCCAGCAACAACATACTGGATAGTTAACCAAATCCAATGAGTCACAATAGCAACAACTAAAACAATCCCAAATACTTGTAAAGTATCAAAAACTGTTCCTTCCGATGCCAGTTCTGCAAAAATCCCTGCAATGTAAAAAGGTAACAAAGGAATAATAATTTTTTTAATGACTAATTCTACAATATTTTTCCCTTCATCAAATACACGAATCAAATACTCGCTCTGAAGTTTCGCCATCCCAATTCCAAATAGAAATGCAAAAACAAGAGCTGTAATAACACCCATTACCGGTTCAATCTCAAAAGAAAAATATCCAGCTAATCCAGATGATTCTTCAGGGATAACTCCCCCGGAAGCAACAAATGGCATGAGAATTGTCGCTACGAAAAAAGCTAATATCCCTGCTAATAACGTTGAAAGATAAGCCGAACCAACTGTCATTCCTACTAATTTACCGGAATCATTGCCTAATTTCGAAACGCCTGATGCAATAAAAAATAGAATAATAAGGGGAATCATAAATCCAATAAATTCACCAAACACATCTTTAAACGTAAGAAGAGATTTAATCATCCATTCAAATCCAAATAACCCTAAAATTACACCAATTACAATACCTGAAATTAATTTCAAAATAAGTTTCATATTCTTTCTCTCCTCCAAAGACTGTCCTTTATATAAGGACATTTGTATATACAGACAAGTCCACTTTATATTGCATTGTTTCACGAAAGATAGCAAGATGAAATCAAAAAGTCGCAATTTTAAATTATCTTGTTCATTGCTTTTTAATCTAACTCATCGTATAATGACGTAAAGATTAAGATTACAGGCGATGATAAAGAAGAGTACTTTTCCGGAAGCATGTTCAGAGAGTCTGCGGTTGCTGTAAGCAGAAGATGTGGTGAAAAGGAATGGCCTTTTGAGCTAATATGCTGAAATCATAGTAGGCAAATTCGTGTACTCGAACGTTACATCGAGTCCCCTTGCAGAAGTAATCATGCGAGGAAATAAAGTGATTTCCATTTGTTATTTGGAACTAATCAGGGTGGCACCGCGGTCCATTCGTCCCTATGTATATAGGAGACGAATGGGCTTTTTTGTACTTTTTTAAAATTAAAAATTTGGCGACCGCGCCGAAAGGATGAAAAAAATGAAAACTATATTTTCCGGTATTCAGCCAAGTGGCACGTTAACCCTTGGAAACTATCTAGGTGCTATGAAAAATTTTGTCGAAGTGCAGGAGGATCATGAGTGTTATTTTTGCGTCGTTGATCAGCATGCGATTACCGTTTCGCAGAATCGTCTTGAGTTAAGAAATAATATCAAAAGTCTTTCTGCATTATACATTGCCTCAGGAATCGACCCAAATAAATCTACTCTTTTTATTCAATCCGAAGTTCCAGCTCATGCCCAGCTAGGCTGGATGATGCAATGCGTCAGCTACATCGGTGAATTAGAGCGAATGACGCAGTTTAAGGACAAATCAGATGGAAAAGAATCAGTTTCATCTGCTTTGCTTACTTATCCTCCATTAATGGCCGCAGATATATTACTTTATAAAACTGATATAGTTCCTGTTGGGGAAGATCAAAAACAGCATTTGGAACTAACTCGAGATTTAGCCGAACGTTTTAATAGAAAATACAATGATGTTTTCACAATTCCAGAAGTAAAAATAGCAAAAGTTGGTGCACGAATCATGTCACTAAGTGAACCTACCAAAAAAATGAGTAAATCAAATCCAAATCCTAAGAGTTATGTCTCGATGTTGGATGATGAAAAACAAATCACAAAGAAGATAAAAAGTGCCGTCACTGACTCTGATAATGAAGTTCGTTTCGACGTGGAAAACAAACCAGGCGTTTCAAACTTATTAACAATATATTCCTTGTGTTCAGGATTGAAAATAACTGAATTAGAGGAAAAGTATAAGGGGAGCGGTTATGGTCCATTTAAAACAGATGTAGCGGAAGCTGTCGTAAACGTATTGAAACCAATCCAAGACAGATATTATCAATTAATTGATTCTGAAGAACTAAATGATATTCTTGACAAAGGTGCCGAAAAAGCAAATATGGCATCTTATAAAACATTAAAAAAAGCAGAAAAAGCGATGGGATTAGGTAGAAAACGCTCATAATAAATAGGACTACTTGGAGGTGTTCCTTCAAGTAGTCCTATTTTTTCTTTTTCAAATACGCGATCAGTTTATTTGTTTGTCTTATTCATCTCCTCTTCATGTTGTAATTCCCATGTTTTTTCGAAAAAGGGCTGTCCTTTGATCATTTCAAAACAAAAATCTTCGTGACATTTCGACCAGCCATATTTAATATCATTAAATAACCCGGTCCACACATCATCAAAACTCATTCCTTGGATGAAACTATATTTGTGAGGTGCCCATTCAGTATACCAATACCTTAATTCTGGTAACTCAGCATCCTCATATAACTGATCCAAAGCCATAAATAGAAGTTGTTTTAATTGTTTTTCCCGGCGCACAAGGCCGTTCATAAATTCTGGATTTGGTGAAAGCATATGGTATTGTTTTTCACAATCCAAATAATCCATATAATAATCGCTTACGGGGTCATTCTCTACCAATTCACGTAGTCTTTCTTCTTGTCTAGGAACCATCCTACTTTTTCGAATAGGTGTATGATATCCAAGGGTGTCTACGACCAAAGCTCTTTGTCCATTCGTTGCGATAAAACAATATTCCAATGCAATTCGTTCATTTTTTTGACGAATATAACTTTGCCTACAGATATCTGCTAATAGTTCTTCGGGAAGCTCCAATAACGTATTTTCCATATAATCTAATAAATTGGTGTTAATTTTTACTACTGCAATTTGATCCAATAGTTCAATTCGATCACTTTTTTTCCACTCAAAAAATTCACAAACATTGTAGCTATTTTCTTCTCCCTCAAACCAGTTCACCCAAACATCTCTCATGTGGACCATGGACATACCTCCTGACTCATTCTTTGCCATCAGTATGCGCAAATCTCATCCATATTATTCCACGTATGTTTATTTCTTTCCGCTCTTTGTCAATCGCTTGCGACTCACAGGTGTATAAACGATAGCAATTACAATTGCTGCACCAATAATAAAAAAGTAAGTTTCGACGCGTTGTAGTAAAAATATCGAATATTCCAGGAGGGTAAAGCCGACTGTCAACAAATTTAAATATGCTACTAAACTAATTCCTCCAGCTACGGCCATGATAAAGCCAATACATAGTAGAAATAAACGCACTGTCGCTTCCTCCCCTCCTGAAATGTACAATATACTTACAACAAGCTATTCTCACTCTATTCTATGATTTCATTAAGGTTATAAGACATTAAAATCTAGTTTTCAAATCTAGATCAAAAATTTCATTCTCAATCAGAAATTGATTAGCTGGCATTTTCAATAGTGATATTGAATCTAGTTTTTGATTGTATTTCATAAATTCATTAATGATATAATATCCTAATTGATAACCAATCCAAGGTGGACTTCCACCGATTCCACCAAACAAAAATGGATAATGTAATGTACGTCCACTAAGGTTAATATTCTCCTTAAATAAACGATGCCACCACTTCATTAGTTCTTGCTTTGAATAGAGAGTTGTCCACGGTGCCGTGTGATCCTCACCTAGACGATTTTTAACTTCCCATTCTGCTAGCCCTTCCATTACCATCGATTCTAATAATGATATTGTTCGTTCGGTTTCTTTTCGATGATGGAGTCTAGCAACATGATGATATTCATGAAGCAAAAGTGCTTTTTGTTTACTTAATACTAATTGTTCTTTCCAAAACAAAAGAACATAGTTTGGAAAAGTACACCCATTTTTACCGTCAAGATCTTCCATGATTTTTTTATGTGAACGATTTAAAGGAAATAAATATAAGTTAGCATTCGGTCCAGAAAACTCATGTTTTATTGTTTTAATAAAACCTGTTAGTTCAGCTATGTCTAATTGCTGTCGCCACTTGATCCATTCGCGCTTCATTTCCGAAGTAATTGGAACCATTCCTTGGTCGATTAAAAAATACAACCACTCATCTTTTGATTTGGTTCGATCTTCTCTAAACAATGTTGAGAATGCTTCAATAATAGGAATTTTATAGTGAAAGTATCGAATAACCCAAGACGAAGAATCATAAATATTCACTTTACCCCAACCTTTAAGTGTTTATAATTGTCTCATTAATCATATTGTCATCACTTATGTTATGATATGTCTAAAAGACAATATTGCGATTCTCGAAAGGTGGGGAAAACTATGACAAAGCGCCTTTTCAATTATAAAAATGACAATTCTTTTTTTAAACAATTATCAAAGGAAAATCAAAATCAGCTCCTTTTACATGGCGAAGAAATCTCCGCTCCAATAGGAAAAATACTTTTTTATGAAGGAGAAAGTGTAAATTATATTTATTTACTTAAACAAGGGCAAGTCCGTCTCAGTAAAATGACAATGGATAAAAAAAAATTTGTTCTTCACATTAAAAGAGAAAATGATATTGTCGGTGAATTTAGTTTATTTAACGATATGCGCGCAAGCATGACTGCCGAAGTCATGAACTCAGCAACACTCATTCGATTTAAATGTGATTTGTTAGAGGGATTATTCTCACAAAATGGGGAAATTGCAACAGCATTTATCAAGCTTTTCGCTCGGAACACACAATCAACACAGGCGAAGTTTTCTGATTTACTGTTGTATGGAAAAACAGGGGCTTTTTATTCGATTCTGATTCGATTTGCTCATTCCTATGGTATTGCTCACCCAGACGGAATTATGATTGATATAAAGTTGACCAATCAGGAAATTGCTTACTTCATTGGTACGAGTCGAGAAACAGTTAACAGGATGTTCAATGATTTAAAAAAAGACAAAATCATCGATCTTGTTGATGGGCATATTGTTATTAAACAGATTGAGCAACTCAAAAAACATCTACATTGTGAGAAGTGCCCATTAGAAATATGTACAATTTCATAAATATTAATTATACAAGATGGTTTTTATTAGCATAAATCGCAACTTGTGTACGATCCTCTAACTCTAATTTTGCTAAAATATGGCTCACATGTGTTTTTACTGTTTTGATTCCTATATAGAGTTCCTCAGAAATTTCCTTGTTCGTTTTTCCTTTCCCCATTAAACAGAGGACTTCTTTTTCTCTTTTTGTTAATTCTTCGTGCTTAGGTTTTTCATTCATATGACGAAACATTTTTTGAGTCACCTGTCCTTGAAAGGTAGGTTCACCGTTGACAGCTTTACGGATAGCTTGTGCAATATCATCTGCAGTTGAGGTTTTTAGAAGGTAACTAAATGCGCCTGCATCCATAACAGGAAAGAGCATTTCGTTGTCTAAGTAACTCGTTAATACAATGATTTTAGCTTTTGTTTTAGCTAACACTTTCGTAGCTTCAATACCATTCATCTTTTCCATTAACAAATCCATTAAGATGACATCTGGTAACACCTCCGCCGCTTTACTAATTGCTTCTTCACCATTACAAGCTTCACCAACTACCTCTATATCATCTTCAACACTTAAAAATGTCACTAAACCCATCCGGACCATATCATGATCATCAACGACCAAAACTTTTATTCGCTTACTCATTGATATCTCCCTCCGCTTTCAAGTTATTGTTCGTTAATGGAATCCGAAATTCCAAGCGTGTGCCTTTTTCTGGATAAGAAATAATCGTAAAATGACCACCTAACTCCATCATTCGTTCTTTCATAGAAGTCAGACCGTAATTGCCTGTTTTATTCTGCTCAATATTCGCTGAATCGAAGCCAATCCCATCATCTTCTAATACGACAAGTAAACGCTCTTCACGCAAATGCGCCTGCAATCCAATTAACTGCGGGGATGCGTGACGCAAAGCGTTGGACAACCCCTCTTGTAACACGCGAAATAATTGCTCTTCTACTCCTTTTTCTATGAACGGAATCGCCTTCAAATCACACTGGAACTCAAGGTTAGGATGTTTATTCTTAAGTTCTCCCATTAAACTCACCATCGCTTGTTTTAATGATTTCCCTTCTAAGGTAACCGGACGTAAATGCATAATTAAAGCTCTTAATTCTTGTTGGGCATGATGCACCATTTTTTCTATTTGATTGAATAGTTTCTCTGCTTTTTGTGGATCACTATGAACAACCTTAGGAATAGCCGCTAAAGCCATCGATACAGCAAATAACTCTTGACTGACAGCATCATGAAGGTCTCTTGCTAGTTTCCTACGTTCTTCCAAACTCGCCCCTTTTTCCGCTTCATCAATCAACGTTGCATTTTCGTTTAACACTCTCCGCATTGAAACAATTTGTTGCTCCAAATCATCGGTAAGTAAGTTCAATTCGTCTGCTAGTTTTTTAAGTTCATCTTTTCTTTGAATCGTTATTTTGCGATTTAATGATCCTCGTTGAAATTGCTTCAATTGATAAATAATCTGCGCAATTGTTTTTTTCAGTGAAATGCCATATGAATAAGCATAAATCCAAGCCGTAACTAAAAAAACAATCGTAAAAAATAGCGTTAGAACAGCATAGATTGCTGGATCTGAGACTAAAACAAGGATTCTATGAAAGAATGATTCAGTACTTGCATCGATTGGAATCGATACAATATTTTGAAGGATATATAGGGTCACAAAAGATACAATTCCTGCGGTTACACTTACCTTGATTTGTAGCCTTAAGAGATCCCAAACAATCCCTTGTAAGCTTGATTGCTTTTTTTTATCGGGGTTCGTTTCTTGGTTAGTCAACAGTCAGTACCTCCACATCACCAATACTCAAATCGACTTCAAGAATCAACTTCTTATCAGCATGATGGAATCCAGGACTAGTATACGAAGCACTCCTCCCTGTTCCTGCATGATAATCATTAAATAATGTTACGTCTCCCATTTTGACATGAACATTTGCTTGCACTGCCATTTCCTTAGGAACCAAGATTTCAACCGATCCAATCCAACACGAAACGTCAATGACATTGTCACCGTTTTTCAAGATAGCCTTTGTCAAGTCAAGCTCGATGCTACCAATACCCATATTCACATTCATGCCATCGGGTTCCCATGGTTGTTTACCGAGGGAAATATCGCCTATAAACGTGCGGTGGTTTTCTCTTTCTTTATCCCCCTTATATTTTTGCTCTGGTTCTGATTCACCAAGGTTGAAATCAAACGACGACGTATCAAATGTTGTTTTTTCTGTGTATTTTTTTTTTACTTTTTCTACATCATCAGGTCCATAGTTAATTACCACATTCCCATCTCGATCGAATAGTATTTTGAATCCTATATAAACGAGAATCAGAGGCCATGTCCAATTCCACAAATCTGATAACCCATATTGAAACCACTCTGCATTATTTCCAAGTATGACAAAGCCAATAGCTGTCACTACTAGTCCCCATACGACTTTACCGATATGCCACCGATCTCTTTTTAAGCCATGAAAGAAATAAACAATACCTTCGAACAAAATTTTCAATCCAAATAAAACGAGAATCGCTGGCCAAAAAGTCGAAAATAAAGATGTTACTTCTGAATCAATCAGTCCAGTATTCGTCAACAATAATACGATACCAATACTTAATATAAGAATCCCAATAAAATTTTTCATCATTTGTCACCTCAATTGAATTAGGAAAATAGGTCATCGACTGTCTTTCCCTGTCTATATTGTATCGTTTCCTTTACGGTTCGCCAATTAGTTTTTATTACAAGATACGGAACTCTAAAATCAGTTTACTTTTAAAATAAGCTCATGAGAACGACCTTAAGACGGTTTCTATCTCATCCTTAAGTCTGATATTATCAAAAATGGGATCGGAGAAGTTTTTTGGAAGGGGAATGAGCAAGAGGGATGCTCTTATGCGATAGCTGATCAGAATTTGAGATGAAACTGCTCTAGTGAGCGGTACTTGTCCAGTTCCTGAGACTTAATTGAATAGTTACTGTTCAAGTGCCTAGGCCTTGTATAAAATGCGAGAAGAACAATAAGAGAAAATCAAAAAAAGCCAAAAAGGACCTCAATACAGCAAAGTAGAGGTCCTTTTTACCTTTTCATTTAACGTTTATTTCACAAGAGACCTAAAACATCAAATACCTTTAGACAACAACTATTTGCGACACCCTCTTAAATCTTCATTTTATATCAGAAATAAATTAGTTTTCAAAGCGTTTGAATATTAATGACACATTGTGCCCGCCAAACCCGAGGGAATTACTCATAACAACTGGAACATCAACATGTCTTGATTCATTAGCTACATAATCCAAATCGCACTCATCATCTGGCGTTTGGTAGTTAATTGTCGGTGGAATAATCCCTTCCTGAATCACACGTGTAGCGAAGATCGCTTCAATACCACCTGCTGCTCCTAGTAAGTGTCCTGTCATCGATTTGGTAGAACTGATTGGAAGTTTACGTGCATATTCACCGAAGACTGTTTTTGCAGCCATTGTTTCGTATTTATCATTATATGCAGTACTTGTCCCATGTGCATTTAAGTATGCTACTTCAGATGGATTAAGCGCTGCATCTTTCAAAGCTTCTTGCATCGCTCTAACGGCACCTTCGCCTTCAGGTGCTGGCGCAGTAACATGATAAGCATCTCCAGTTGAACCATAACCAACAATCTCAGCAAGAATGTTTGCCCCTCGCTTTTCGGCCGATTCCAATGATTCAAGGATGAGAATTCCCGCTCCTTCTCCCATTACAAACCCATCTCGATTTTTATCAAACGGACGGCTCGCGGTTTTCGGGTCTGAATTCGTTGAGAGAGCTCTGGATGAACAAAATCCTGCAAATGACATTTCTGTTATTGGTGCTTCAGCACCTCCAGTAATCATTGCTTCGGCATCTCCTCGTTCGATTACTTTAAATGCATCCCCAATCGAATTCGCTCCGGAGGCACATGCAGTAACTGAACATGAGTTTACTCCTTTAGCTCCCAGCTTTATAGAGACTTGACCCGCGGCCATGTCAGGAATAAGCATCGGAACGAAAAATGGAGAAACGCGTCGATAACCTTTTTTTTCATATAGACGGAATTGCTTTTCATACGTTTCCATTCCACCAATACCTGAACCAATCCATACACCAACCCGATTTGCATTCGTTTCATCAATCGTTAAATTTGCATTTTTGACAGCCATCATCGCACTAGCCACTGCAAATTGTGTGAAACGATCCATCTTACGCGCATCTTTCATATCCATGAAGTCTGTTGGATCAAACCCTGTCGCTTCTGCAGCGACAGTTGCTGGGAATGCACCTTCTTCAAATTTCGATAAAACTTCTATGCCTGATTCTCCATTAATTAGTTTTCCCCATGTTGTTTCAACATCATTTCCTAATGGTGTAACAGCTCCTACACCGGTAACAACTACCCTGTTTTTCTTCATTAAAATGACTCCTTTCTAGTTATCTATAAATCATGTTTATTTTCCCCATCTAAGAGCCACAGCACCCCAAACGAGTCCCGCTCCGAATCCTACTAGTACAACTAAATCTCCATCATTAATATTTCCATTTTCCAAATCATAAACTAGTGAAAGTGGTATAGACGCCGAAGAAGTGTTCCCATACCGATCAACAGTTTTAGACATTTTTTCGATAGGGAGATCTAATCTTTGTCTTGCTGCTTCCATAATCCTTATGTTCGCTTGGTGTGGGACGAGAAAATCTACGTCTTCTTTTGTAAATCCTGCTTTAAGAACAACATTTATTGCAGACTCTCCCATTTGTCGAACAGCAAATTTAAACACTTCACGCCCATTCATCTGCAGATAGTCTTCCATTTTAATGTGATCGCCGCCACTTCCATCAGAACCTAACTCAAAAGAAAGGATTCCGTGATCGTCGTCTACAGGACCTAATACTGCAGCACCAGAACCATCACCGAATAAAACAGCAGTGTTTCGATCATTCCAATCAGTAATTTTTGAGAGTTTTTCCGTTCCTACAACTAAAACGTGTTTATATGTTTCCGACTCAATAAATTGTTTCCCTGTTACTATTCCATAAATAAATCCTGCACATGCTGCACTAACATCCATTGCCGCAGCTTTTGTTGCTCCAAGCTGGTTTTGAAGCATAGATGATACTGACGGAAACGCTTGATCTGGTGTCACTGTCGCAACAATAATCATATCTAACTCTTCAGGCTCAATACCTGCTTTATCAATCGCATCAAGTGCAGCATAATAACTCATATGTGACGTATCAATCTCATCTGATGCAATCCGTCTCTCCTCTATACCAGTTCTTGTGCGAATCCATTCGTCATTCGTATCAATTTTCTTTTCTAAATCTCTATTTGTGACGACATGCTCTGGAATGTATTTCCCCATTCCCCATATTCCTGCGCGCATCTCGCTTGCCCCCTTGAAAAAATTATATGGTTATTATTATTACCTAGTCATAATAATAACTACATTATGACCTAGTCATAAGAAAATCGCAACTATCTAAAATAAGATTCATTTCCTTTTGAACGGTCAACAATTCCGTGCAAAAAGCTGTGCTTCTTTTGGGAAACACAGCTTAAGACAAGGTTCAAGATATCTACTTATCATTATCCGATGTATTAATCTCAATTGCAGCCATTAGTTCTTGAAACATCTCATCGACTCGCTTGACTAATGATATTTCTTTATCCGTGACTGGATTATATTTTTTCAATTCCTCGTAAGTGGATAAAAAAGAATCAATATCTTTTGTCGCAATTTGAGCGATTGATACATAACTTAAAAGTGTGACATTTGGTTTCTCTTCTTGATGAAACAATGGAACTAGTGGTTCTAATAATTCTTTTGCTTCTTGATAGTTTTTTTGGTGAATTGCTTCATACCCTTTTACAATTCGATCCGCCATTTTTCTAATTGCTTTTGGTTGTTCTTCCGACATACATCAAACTCCTAACTTCACTTAATTAATAATCCATTTCAATTATCTCTTATCTAAATGGAATATACAGTTATGGTGCACTAAAATGATCCCATTCTTCCAGACAACCATTCATCCATTTTAACACTAGATACATTTGACCTAAATGATAACTTTCATGGAAATTTAAATGATGAAGTATCCATTCTGGAGAATAGGTATCTTCTTTAGCTTTCCCCTTCACCGTTAAGTTTGCAGATCTAAACTCAATATCTGATATGCTCATATAGTGCTCTCTTGTCAACATACGTGCCTCACCTAGTCTAGATAAAAACCAACTTTTCTCCAACTCTGTTGGTGCAAAAATAGCTTGTTTTTCATCAAATAAATAGTGTTCTCTTTCTTCCACAGTAAGTTCTTCTTCTCGCAAAACCGTTTTATTCCACCAATATTCAACTTGAGCTAAATGAAGCGCATACCCTGCAATTGAAGGTAGACCTCGAACAGATTGATGGATATCCCTCTCATCCAATTCATCTAATAAACCGAGCAACCGTTCGCGAGTTAAAATTAATCCACCTAATAAATGACTAGACTCTCTTGAGGAAACCGGGGTTAACGTATGTTCTACCATGAGATTCAACACCCTCCGTCTTTAATTAATTTCACTTGGCAAAAGGCCTGTTTCAGTATAGGTTATAATATGTTCCTCTAACCACTCTTTCGTATCTATTGGCACTTCCTGACCGAATTCTCCCATTGAGATGACACCATCTTGAAAATCGAAGTGAAGATTCCCATTTTCAAGTTTTCCTTGCTTGTATTGTGTTCCTACATATTCATATAGTTTTTCAACTTCTTGAACTGTACTCGTCAATACAGTAGATTCCCCCATATCTAGTTGATCTCCTACATAACCAATTGCATATAAGCCTTCTTTTTTCACTTCCTCAATCACATCAATATGATAACCATCACCAGCTGGATAAAAAATATCGACATTATCATTTTTCATATCAGCGAAAATTTCAAGCGCCTTAGTTTCATCTATCCAGCTTTCAACAAATTCAATATTCACTGTGACAGCAGGGGATTGAAACGTTGCTCCATCCTTAAATCCTTGAACTTCAGGTTGAAATGGGAAAGCCGCTATCACGCCAATAGAATTGGACATAGACATTTCTCCTGCAAGCATACCTGCAAAGTATCCCATCGCATATCCGTCAAAATGAAGACTAGTGATATTATCTCCTTCGACATCGCCATTAAAACTAATAAAATGAACATTTGGATAATCATCCTTGAATTGCATAAATAGATCAGCATATATATGACTATGACCAAAAACTAGTGAAACATCTTCTTTACTAAATTCTTCTATTGCATCTTCAACTCGTTGCTCAGATCGAATATCCTCTTTAAGTAAAACATCAACTCCAAGAGTAGATTGCAATTTTAACATTCCTTGATATCCTTTCATGTTCCACGCTTGATCATCAATTGGATAAGGAAGTAACAATCCTATTTTTTCCAATTCCTGTTCATCGCCTTGAGTACAACTGATTAATAAGAGAAAAAAAGGAAAACTAATTAAATACCTCATTTTTTTCATTGTGACTCTCACTCCCTATGAATCATTTCTATTAGTGTATTCTCGTACATCTCAGACGATGTTTGTAAAAAACTAAATAAGTTGTCATCGCATCAAAACGTTACGATTTAAATTTTTGAAATAATGTAATTAGGAAGCATTTTATCTATGTTTTTTATGACCCTTAATATTATTCGACACTTTTCGTTCGTTTCCTATTACAAAAATGTTAAAAATAGATTACAAATTTAATGATCACTCTGTCTCAATTTATAAAATAGCCATTCTGTCACTCCACCTAATAAGAGGGAGAAGATAACAATGACTTCCATTGGCCAATCTGTACTTTGCGATAATAATAGAAAAACAGTAATTGTTACAATTGAAAAGATAATGATTCCAATAAAGAGCCTCATATGGTGCCCCCTTTCTGATAAATCTATAAGACTAAAATAGGGCACAAGTATCACCCTTTAATAAAATTCATGTCAACTTTGCCACTAAAAATTGTTGTTGTCCAATTTAGATAGGATTTTTTTCAGTACCTTGCACCTCCACTTATTTCTCCACCTAAACGCAAAAAAATCAGAGGTACTACCTCCGATTTTTAAGGTTTTGGTTTAAAGGTCCAAACACGGTCTTCATTTTTCGTTTCAGGGAAAGACATCCCCGCGTCTAGATGAACTTGTTGCGGATCCTTAACCATGCTCCCTGTCTCACCTATCTCCATATACATTCCATTGTTTGGTGCTTTTTCACCAAATTTAAAGCGATTCCTTTGTCCCATACACTCACCTCTATTATGGCATTTACTTCTTATGTAAAGTAACCAAATAAGCTAGAGTTTATCCAGAGTAATAGCTAGAAAGGATTAGAATGAAAAATGCTATACTATTTATAATCTCTACAATACCAATTTGTACAGGCTTTTTCAAACTATTTTTTGTAACAGCTAATGTTTTTGCTAAGGACAAAAAAAATGCAACCCCTGCTCCATTTGATACAAAAACAAACATGAAAACAACGATAGCAAAGTGATAAGCAAGCGATACTCTGCGAAAAACGCCGTTTTCTTTTTCTCTAAGTAACGATTTCACATGAAAAACACTTGCGACATAAAATGCTACAACAATAAACATAAAGTAAAAAGCTTCGTGCTCTAGCGATGTATTTCCTAATTGGTAAGCAAACAATAAAAATCCTGATAACGCAATAATTGCTGACAAATCATTGATAAACAAACGTTCTTTTTTTATTTTTGCAAATACAAGATTTACACAGAAAAAAGGAAAAATGAGTAAAGCAATATATAATAATGAGAAATCCGATAGAAAATAAGGAACTAAAACGACACCTCCGGATGCAACATAAACACAAAATGACGGCCATACATCCCGATGCTTTGGTTGCCTAATATATGTAAGTAATGGGGCTTGCGCAAAGTATAAGCTAAATAAACCAATAAAAAAGATAACATGGCTAATATTTAGCCCTGTGATTCCTGCCCCAATCCAATACGGAACGATTAACATTGCCCATGCTCCATGTTCTCTCGGGATGTACCATTTCATGTAGATCACATCCTTCATACATTAATTTTACTAAACACCAATCAAGAACTATGTGATCATTATCACATTAAAGTATATTTCAAGTGTGATTTTTTCCACAGCATTAATCTTAAGGTTCTGATAAAGTAATCATATAAGTTATCGTTTTATCTGGAAAACTGTATATGTATGTATTGAAGTTGAACGTAAGAGATCAAGGAGGAATTCTCATGCTTAAGGTAAGATTGAATTATAAGAAAGAAGATGGCATTTTTCCCATTTTGTCCAACTATGGTTTTAAATTAAACGAAGACCATTATATAAAAAAACTAAATGCAGATTCATTTATTGTTAAGGTGACTCATTCAAATGACACGAAAACAATTGAGATTACTTGCAAAGATGAAGTTTCATTCGATGGATGCAAAGAGTTACATCATACAATTACACAAGTAGCAGAGAAACTGTCAGCAAACATCGACGATCAAGAAGCAATGTTAGGTTACAATGCACAAGGGCTTCCAGCATATCTCATAAATGGCTTCCAATCTTGGTGCGAATTTCTTGAACAGGCGGGTCATCGATCTCTTGAGGGACATAAAGTTGAATGCTTTGATGGAAATGTATTATTAGGCAGAGGGCTTTTCTTAAAATCTGATATTGCAACAAAAGATGCCCTGGATAAACCAAAGATCCCTTCCTGTACGATTATTACTTCTGAAGGAGAAGAGACGTTTCTAGGTGATCAATTGAAAATCAATCCTATTGCAGATTAAAGAAGAACTAGTCTCACGTTTCGAATAAATTTTCTCAAAAAAAATCATGAATAATGTGGTTTATTCATGATTTGAGCATTATATAGTACAAATTTCCACTGGGCAATCACCACAGTGCAAATATTTTTTTAAATACTGTATATCTTGTATCGTTATATATCCATGATCCATAGTTAAAATACTTGATTTCTTCAAGTCATTCAACATGCGATTGACACTTTCTCTCGTAGTACCAATATAGTTTGCAATATCTTGGTTTGTTAGATGGACATTAATAAGGATTCCTTCGTCTTTATTTATACCATATGAATTGCTAAATCGAATTAATGTTGAATAAAGAGCTCCTGTTTTTCCACATAAAATAAGGTCACGAAATTTGGCTTGCGTTGATTGTGTGTGGCGAGCAAACCACTTCATAAAAGCAACGGCAATTTCACCATTTTGACGGAATAACTCCTCTAATGTATGTCGGTCGAATCGAACCATCGTCGCATCATCAGTAACTTCCGCTGTGACACTAATCGACATCTCATTAAACAGACCTACTTCTCCAACGAGCTCATCACGTTGTTTTAAGTGGACAGAAAACTCTTTTCCTTCGGATGTCATTTTACTTAAACGTACTTTTCCTGAGCGGATTAAATAGACGTGTTCAGGAAAATCCCCTTCATAAAATAAATAGCTACCACTCTTCACCTGTATCTCTAGGCCATTTTTCAAAAGTAGATTCTGGTTCTCTTGTGAAATTTCATTGAAAAACCGTTTCATTTGTAAATCTTGTTTTTCCATAGAGATACCCCCTCTAATAAGATCATTCGTTCATCTGATTCTCTTATTTAAGATTACCACTATAACAATAGGTGGAAATTGCTAAGTTATGACTATTTAATGAAATTTCTGTAGGATAAAGATTATTCATAAAAACAGTTTGAAATTGACCTATTAACGTTTTCACCTATAAGTAATACACCATCAAAAAAAGGAGGGCATATTTGATAGTGCATTAAGTAACGGCACAAATAAGGAGCTCAATTATGAAACCTTGTTGTATTCGATCCCTACCGAGTTGAAAGAACGTTGATTCACTCTCTTATTGCGACCGTTTTTCCATTTTCAATCGTCTATCGCTCCGAATTCCTCTTTCTTTTAGACCGTTTTTCCATTTTCAATCGTCTATCGCTCCGAATTCCTCTCTCTTTTAGACCTTTTTTCCATTTTCAATCGTCTATCGCTCCGAATTCCTCTCTCTTTTAGACCGTTTTTCCATTTTCAATCGTCTATCGCTCCGAATTCCTCTCTTTTTTAGACCGTTCTCCCATTTTCAATCGTCTATCGCTCCGAATTCCTCTCTCTTTTAGACCGTTTTCCCATTTTCAATCGTCTATCGCTCCGAATTCCTCTCTCTTTCTGACAGTTTTCCCAAATTCCAATCGCTATCAGTCTGAATCCATGTTCAAAAAACGAGGCATCTGTTTCAAATAAATGTGTAGAAATTTATTTTTTATCCTATATAGTACTTCTAAGTACTTTATGAATAATACGGGTATAATTAACTAATAAAACAATAAGGACTCCAAAAACTTGAAGTCCTCCTGCTAAATAGTGTCTACTGAAAATTCAGATCTTTGAAGGCATTGGGTGTTTTTTTTATTCAGTTAGATTCAGTTAGCATTTAACTTCTGCATTTTTTCTTGAGTAAAAATACCAATGCATTGCCAAGCTAACAAGATAATAACCGATGAAGATAATTAAGGCTAGATTGGCCATACCAGTTTTATCAATCGACCAACCAAACAACATTGGAATTAAAAATGCTCCATATGCTGCAATTGCAGATGTAAAACCTAACACAACAGCTGCTTCTTTTTGTACAAAAATAAATGGAATCATTCTGAAAGTTGACCCGTTAGCTATTCCTGTCGCAATAAATACGATAATAAACATTGTTAAGAATCCTGTAAAGTTCCCAATATTGTAGAAATACATGACGCCTAAAGTTGCTACTGTAAGAAGAATGATATCCCAAAATGTAACAAAAGCCCCCCCAAGTTTATCAGATAGCCATCCTCCAACTGGTCGAACTAATGCTCCTAACAAAGGACCAATGAATGCAATTTGAAAGACATTAATTTCTGGGAATTCTGTTCGCGTTAATAATGGAAATGCTGCTGCGTATCCAATAAAAGATCCGAAACACATTGTATATAACCATGTCATAATCCACGTATGTTTATTCTTAAATATCACTGCTTGTTCTTTTACGGACGCTCTCATTCCTGGTAAATTATCCATCCCGAAGAAAGCAGCAACCACTGTTAAAACGATCGGAACCACCCAGATGAACGCAGCGTTCTGCATAAACACTTCTGAGCCATCACCTAATATTTGCGGTGCTCCTGTCAATGTACCAAAAAGAGCAACTGTGATTACAAGTGGGGCTAAAAGCTGAACAGCACTTACGCCAAGGTTTCCTATTCCTGCATTCAGTCCTAGCGCTGTTCCTTTTGCTTTCTTTGGATAGAAGAAGCTAATATTTGCCATACTCGATGCAAAGTTTCCACCGCCAAAACCACAAAGAGCCGCTAAAATCGCCATAGTAATAAATGGGGTCGATGGATTTTGAACAGCGAACCCAATGCCGATCGCAGGAAGTAACAGTGAAGCGGTGCTAATAATTGTCCAATTACGCCCACCGAAAATTGGCACAAGAAAAGTATATAAAATCCTTAATGTTGCCCCAGTTAATCCAGGCAAGGCAGTTAATAGAAATAATTCACTCTCAGTATAAGCAAATCCTATATCATTTAAATTGGCGGCAATAACTGACCATATTTGCCAAACTGCAAAAGCTAAAAATAAAGCGGAAATAGAAATCCATAAATTTCTACTTGCACGTTTTTTCCCCTCTTCTTCCCAAAATAATTCATCTTCTGGCTCCCACTTTTGTAATGCGACCATCATCTATTCCTCCCATTTCATTCATTTCTTTATGGATTCGATCCCTTATATTTCAGAATGCAAAAAATCTTACTCATCATGGTCTGTCGCATACTCTACTTTTTTCCAATACACAGCAGCAATGAAGGCGATACTCGCAGATATAATAGCAATTCCTGAAAATAGAACAACTTGCTCATATTCCCTGCCGAGATAAGATTCTACAGTCCATTGCAACATAACTACATTTATGGCAACTGTTAAAAAGATAATCACCCAATACTTTTTATTAGCCATGACGATACTTCCTTCCGGTCGCAAAAATCGTTCCTTTTATCACTTCTAATTCAATTAACGGGAGTTCTCTTTGTGGAGGTCCTTCAATTGGATGACCATTATTTATGTCAAAATAACCTTTATGACACGGACATAAAAGAACATCACTTTCCTTTTCATAGAATACTGGGCACATTAAATGAGTACATGCAGAATTATAAGCAACTAATTCACCTTTCACTGTATGAACTAGAATAGCGGCATCGTTGTCAGTTGGGTAATTAAATGTCATTGATTCCCCTTGAGGTAACTGATCAAGTTTGGTAATTTCTATTCGCTCATCATCTTCTTCTGCCATCCCCATCATAGCTTTAACACTGAAAGGAACAGTTGAAAGTCCTAAAGCCATGGAAGCACCTGCTGCCGTTTTGAGAAACATCCGACGATTATATTTCAAGTCATCTTTTTGATCGACATTTCCAATTAAGTTGACCATATCCGACTTTGATTTTTTAGAATTGCGTCCTTTTTTACACTCAGTCGTCATTGTTCATTCTCCTTTCTTGTTTTAGTACTAATCTGAATAAACTCCGAAAAACTCAGGTACGTATTCCCATTTATCATTCTCTGAAGGCTTCTTTCCTTCAATTAAGTTCATTTGCGTTCTTCTTCTTCTTAAATCCATCACTTCATCATGGTCGATAAAGCGAATCGCATCAGATGGACAAACAGACGCGCACATTGGTGAGATATCATGTTTCGTTCGGTCATAACACATATCGCATTTATACATTTTGTTTTCTTCAAAATCGAACTTCGGAATTCCAAATGGACAACCGAATGTACAGTTTCTACATCCAATACATTTATCTTCCATCGCTGAAAGAACTACGCCCTCTTCCGTAATTTGAATCGCATTTGCCGGACAAACTTTGGCACATGCTGGATCCTTACATTGCATACACATCATCGGGTATGTTTGGCGATTCTCAAAGAAATTTACATATTCTACGTAGTTTCGTTCTTTTGCATCATGTCCGCCACATTCGCGGCAGGCTGCCTGACATGCACGACAGCCAATACAGCGTTCGAATTCTAAATACATTACTTTATTCATTTTCATAACCTCCTGCTGTTTTGGTGATCGTTTAGTTAATTAACTTTTTTTATATTGACAGCCGCTACTTTAAATTCAGGCATTCTTGACGTTGGATCAAGTGCTGGACTCGTCAGTTTATTGACTGATAGTTCCTTTCCCCAGTGATAAGGGACAAAAATATGATCTTTACGGATCGCTTTGGTTATTTTAGCTTTCACTTCCATGTCCCCTCGTCTCGTTTCCAAGTAGACGTAATCACCGTCTTTTAACGCATATCTAGAAGCCAATTCCGGATGCATCTCTGCATAAGGCTCTGGACACTGTTCCATCAGAAATGGCGTCCTTCTTGTTTGTGAACCTGATAAGTAATGAAAGACAACGCGACCTGTTGTTAATGTGTGTGGATAGTCAGCAGAAGGAACTTCAGCTGGCTCTTGCCATCCTACTGCAGCTAAATTTGCCTTTCCATCCTCTGTTACAAACGAATCTTGGAACATTGTTGGTGTACCGGGATGATCTTCGCTTGGACAAGGCCAAAATACGCCATCTTCCTTTTCAATTCGGTCATAAGTAATTCCGTAATAGTCTGCCTTGCCGCCTTTTGAGGCAAGACGAAATTCTTCATAAATTTGTGGGACATTTTTATAAGGGAAGTACTTTCTTTTCCCCATTCGCTCTGCAATCAACTGCATAATTTCCCAATCTGTTTTTGATTCACCTATCGGTTCGGTTACTTTTCTTATTCGAATTACTCTGCCTTCAAGGTTTGTTGTTGTTCCTTCATCCTCTGCCCACGTTGTTGTTGGCAATACTACATCGGCAAATTCCGCTGTCTCTGATAAAAAGAAATCGGAAACGACCATGAAATCAAGCTTTTTAAATCCATCCCATATATAGTGGTTATTAGGTGCTGATACAGCTGGATTACTACATATAACATGCATAGCACGTATGTTTCCTTGTTGGATTTCATCGAACATCTCATACGCAGAAACACCGGCTTTTGGCATTTCTTCTGGTTCAATGCCCCACACGCTTGAGATGTATTTAACATGTTCAGGATTATCTATTTTCCTGTAACCAGGAAGCGCATCGGCTTTTTGTCCGTGCTCTCTTCCACCTTGACCGTTGCCTTGCCCCGTAAACGTCGCTACACCGGAGGCAAATTTACCTATTTGGCCTCTTAGTAATGCCATTGACGTATATAAACTAACATTGTCTACACCTTTCATTTGTTGTTCTACCCCACGGGCAAACATGACTACTGAACGAGGAGACTGTCCAAAGATACGTGCGGCTTTCACAAGTTTCTCAACAGAAACACCAGTAATTTCTGACGTATATTCAGGTGTGAATAACTCGACTGATTTTTTTAAGTTCTCATAGTTATTGCACCGGTCATTGACATAAACTTCGTCTACATATCCTTCTTTGACGAGTAGATGCATCATGCCATTTGCTAAAGCTGAGTCTGTTCCTGATTTTAAATCCAAATGAACATCCGCAATTCTTGCCGTTGGCGTCTCTCTTGGATCTGCAACAATCATCTTCGCTCCCTTGTCCCTTGCTTTCCATAACCACTGAATAGTCGTAGGATGACATTCCGCAGTATTTGACCCTGCCATAAAGAAACAGTCTGTATGCTCAAGTTCTGGCCATGGCAACGTTGAACCTCGATCGATTCCGAGTGTCTTCATAAAACCACCAGCAGCCGATGACATACAAAACCGTCCATTATAGTCAACAAATCTTGTACCTAAGCCTACTCGAGCATATTTTCCGACTAAGTAACACTTTTCATTTGTCATCGAAACACCACCAAATACTGACAAAGCATCGGCACCACTTTCCGCTTGGATCCTTTTATAGTTTTTTTCAATTAAATCGAGTGCTTCTTGCCAAGAGCTTTCAACGAATTCGCCATTCTTCTTGATCAAAGGTTTTTTGATTCTTTCTTCGTGGTCCACAGTTTGGTAAGCGGTGACCCCTTTCGGACACATTTTCCCCATTGTCACTGGCCACTCATAGCGTGGTTCCACTCCGACAACCTTACCTGATTTTTCATTAACTCTTATATGCATGCCACACTGCATACCGCAATAACAGCAATGTGTTGTAATTAACTTTTCACCTTCACGATGTAAATTTTTCACTCCCGGTTTAACAATAAATTCGGACATTTACAATTCCCCCTTAGCTTTTGCTGGTTCGTAAAACTCTTTAGATCGCTCTCTTCCAAATCCGGGCATGTGAATGCCATTGTTCGTTTCAATTGGTGCTGGTTTGTTAATTGACTGTTTAGGTAAATTCAACTGACTCATAACTCGTAATTTTCTTCTACAAGCTGGGCAATAATCAGCTAACCAATCACCTTCATCATTTTGAAAATCAAATGCTTGAACCTCTAACATCGCTTTTACGTCGGCAATTTGTTCATCGTTAGAATATAATTCATCACAGCCGAGACATGTTTTCGTATCCATTTGTGGTGTTTCCTGATAGTTCATTGGAACCGCAGCTGCCATTGGCCTAACTGGTAAATGAAACAACTTACCAAACGGAAAATAAATAAGAAAGACTACAACAGTTATTTGATGAATCAGTGCTAACTGTGGATGCATCCAACCCCCTAGAAGCTTATAGGAAACGGTTAAAAACAATCCCGTTACTGTCATAGCAAGAAGTAAATATAATGGAAATAAATCAAATTCAGGTCTTTGCGTCACTTTTAAATCATGGTTTTTAATCCTTCTGATAAGTGCCATAGACACACCTACGAATAACATCGAAGCTGTGATATTTAACCCTTCGAAAAACATCGTTGCGAGAAAACCATCTGGGGCCATCTTCAACACTGGAAGACCAAAAATAACCATCTGGTATGTCGTTGCGTCAATGAGTTTAAAATGCATCCAACCAAATGTTAATGTAAACGTAATCGCAAGAGATCCAATACATCCCCAAGCAATTAACCAATGTTGGATTCCTCGATAAATTCCTCTTTTAAAAATAAATTTTTGCAGAATAATGTTATCAACCAACGTTTTCGTTATCGCTTTCCAATTACGCTTTTGTCTTTTTTTCGTCTTCATATTTTGAAAGGACCGTTTAATGACCTCATGTGTCGCTGGTCTCATCATCCAAGAAGTCAATCTAACTGTAATCCCTATGAAAAAAATAAAAGATGAAACCATATAACCAAATAGCATCCAATCCATATGAGAAAAATGACCTGTACCAAGCCACATAAGGGAAAATAAAACTGTTACGATAATAAAAGAATACATACTCGATTTTGAATAAAATGATCGTTCTAATTGATTCATTGCCTGCGCTCCCCTTTCTGAAATACAACTATCAACCTTTAATAATTTTTAATATTGTTATTGTGAAAATCCATATTTGTTAACCCTTGATATTTACAATCTTAATGAACACTTTTTTCTTATCAGGGATAACTCTATTGTAGAAGTTCCATTTTCTTGTCACTGTGCAATCAGTCACAGCGATAGTGTGATTTTCGTCACACCAAAGGGGTAAATATGTCGATTTTATAAACTTGAGATTAAGAAATTGCTTTATAGTGGGATTCGCAGCTTCGTGCAATAGGAATTACGTTCACAAAAATGTCATTTCCGAGGAGGTTTTAGATTTTTTCAAAAAAATAGCAAAAAAAAGCCAGCGTGAGGGATATGCTCACACTGACTTTATAATTTTTTAAACAACAATTATTTTTCATGATCATAGGTAATTTCTTGTATATCTTCATTATAATTTACAACTAAGCTGTGTCCATCAAAATACCATTCATCTTTTTTCTCAACATAAAATAAGATGCCATCTTTTTCGATTGATACTGCTTCTTCATCAGGCGCTTTTACCGTCACACCTAATGAAAAACCCGATTGGAAATCTCCACACCCCCCATATCTAACAAAAAATTGTACCTGATCTCCTGAATCTAGCTCTAACTCTTTTTCAAACCATTTTACCGCTTCATCTGATACATTTATATTCATTGATTTCCCTCCAAGCTAAACGACTTCTACTTTGTTATTCCCTAAATAGGATTGTTAGAAACACAATAGCTGATTAATCTTAATAATTCAAGTGTTTAAGTTTGGGTCTAGACGCAAAGAAAGCGACTGCTATTTTCATAACAGTCGCTTCTCCATCCATATGATTGGGGGGCATACTGAACGAATTTCGTGTATTCTCATGTTTTCGGTTAGTTACGTTATGGTTTGGAAACTTACTGGTTTTTTGGGGGGGACCAGTACCAATATAACGTTAGAAATTACCTTATTTAAAGGAAGTAAAACTATGCATCGCTGAAAGCTGTTAACAACTCTTCAACAATATAAGTAAAGTATAACTTTGCTGGTAAAAAAATTCTGTGAATTTAATCACATGTTGATTATGAATACTTAAAAATCTATGAACATTTTATGAAATTATCCTCCACTTACCGGTGGAATAAAAGCTACTAGGTCTCCTTCATGAACTAATTGCTTATCCTCAGCAAATTCTTCATTAACCGCCACCATCGCTCTAGATATTCCCTTTAATTTAGGATAGTCAGCTGCTAATATTTTTCGAATTGCGCCGACTGATAGTTGTTCATTCGTTTTGGTTAATTCTATCTCTCTTTGCCCTATCGCCTCTTCTAACTCAGCAAATAGCAAAATACGTATCATTTTTCAATATCCTCCCTATCCGGTGCTCCATTTGAATACGGCTTTTTTTGTAATTGATCTCCAATCCATTCTTCTCCATCATCCCAATGTTCTTTCTTCCAAATAGGAACAATTTCTTTGATCCTCTCTATTGCATATCGGCTACCTTCAAACGAATCAGCTCGATGTGGTGTGGAAACGGCGATGACGACAGCAATATCCGAGATTGCTAATTCACCTATTCTGTGAGTAATCGCAACTTTAGCATCTGGATACTTCTCTTGTATTTCCTCTCCAATTTGAGAAAGTTTTTTTTCTGCCATTGGAACATAGGCATCATACTTTAAGTAAAGTGTTTTCTTTCCTTTTGTCAACTCTCGTACAGTGCCGATAAAGGTATTAATTGCACCGGCATTACGATCCTCAACTTTTCTTATTATTGTATCAATCTCTATCGGTTTTTCAATAATTTCAAAGTTCTTAGTAGACATCAAAGAATCCCCTCTCGAATTTGTCGCTTAAACCAAAGCAAATATTTAGTCAACTCGTCAATGTGAAAAAGTGGAAAAGAATATTTTCCTTTCAGACTTTCTATCATCGAATAATCCCAACATATCACTGCTTTTATCTCGGTTGCTACGTTTAAGATATTTACTTCCTGGTTTGAACGAATGACAACAGTTTTAGGATAAACTTCTTTTTTATAACCTTCTATGAGAATAACATCTAATGATACGACTGCAAACATTCGAAGGTAGTCATCTAATGTAAATGGATGTTCATGTTGCAAGATCCAATTAAATTCATCATCACTAGCAACTAACGTACTCGTTGCACCTGCATCCCTATGTTTGACTGAGTCTTTTTTGTCTGCTTCTTTTACAAGGGGACTATCATGACCATGATGTTTCACAGTTGCCACTTTTAAACTTTCATTTGTCAGTAATTCAATTACCTTAGTTATAATCGTTGTCTTTCCACTATTGGAATACCCGACAATTTGATGGATGATCATCTTACATTCTTCTTCATTTTTGTGAAATCTTTGAGAGGTCGTTCGCTTCCTTCTGAGAATAACAAAATAATGTCGACATCATCTCCTGCCTTATACCCTCTTGTACCTCCAGGGACGGCTACTAGAGCATCTGTGTAAGCTAACGATGTGACTACTTGAGATTTATCCATACCTAATGGGCTTGCAAGTATTTTCCCATTTTCATAAACTACTTTACTGCGAATAAAACGAGTAAAAGGATTAGGCTTTGGAAAATCTGCTGTTAACATTCCCCTAACTATTTTTAAGTGCGGTTTAGGAGATTGAAGGAATGCCTGAATCCATGGCCTTGCATAAAGTTCAAAACCTACAAAACAAGCAGAAGGGTTTCCTGATAGACCATATAAAAGCTTGCCATCCTTTTCGGCAACTGTCGTGACACTTCCAGGGCGCATGGCAATCTTATTGAACAATACGTTTGCACCTAATTTACGATAAATTTCAGGTAAGAAATCAAAATCTCCTACAGAAACACCACCCGTTGTAATCAATGTATCCACTTTTGTTAAGGCGTTCTTAATTGCTTCGTAGCAAAGGTCAAAATCATCATCTAATTTACCAAAGTAGATTGGTTCGCCACCCGCTTGACGAATTTGAGAAATCATCATAAAAGCATTACTATTTCGAATTTTTCCTGGTTGGAGATCTTCGTCTACATCAAGTAGTTCTGTGCCGGTCGCATAAACTCCCACCACCGGTTTTTTGCTAACAGGGACTTGTGCATAACCAAATGTAGCGAGTACAGCAATTACACCAGCGGTAATTTTCGTACCTTTGTTTACGACCACTTCACCTTTCTTTGTTTCTTCTCCTTCTTTTGAGACAAAGTCATCGCTTTGGAATGAACGCTTCAATTCAATAAATGAATCCCCATTTTCTTCTGTTTCTGTTACCAATTCAAACATCGCAATCGCATCACAACTTGAGGGCATAATTGTCCCAGTCATTACCCTAATCGCTTGACCTGATTTTAGGTGTTTCTTAGATACGTGACCTGCGCCAACTGTTTCGATCACTTGTAACTTAATAGGATTTTCTGTCGAGGCTGTTTTTGTATCTTCACTTCTAACAGCAAACCCATCTAGTGGAGACCTGTCAAAAGGTGGTATCGGATGATCTGCAATAATATTCTCCGCTAAATATCTTCCTTCCGCATGTTCTAGATCAATATATTCTACATTTCCTACAAATGCATGATTCATTACTCTTTGTACTGCTTCATTTACTTTAATGGCTTCACGTTTCTCGTACATTGTGTCAACCACACCCTTTCAATCTATTATTCTTTATTTTACCAACTGTAATATGTATTTGTATTGGAATATATTAAAAACATATGTTTTTTTCCTTACGTAAAATACACATTCTCAAGAAGAAAAAGCTGCCTACAAATCACTCGGCAGCTCTCCACTCTCCATTTGAACTTCTTTAATATCTGCCACTGTAGCTTCTAAATCAAAGTTACCCTCTCCACTATACATCCTTACCACGACACCTTCTGGATTAACAAGAAAAAATCTTGTAGTATGAATAATATCATTGTCTTCAGGTACTTCTTGCATAGGTGCTTTCAACGATTCCAATGAAAAGTTTGATATTTCGTCTGGTGTGTAACCACTTAGAAAGTGCCAATTATCAAAACTAGCACCATATCCTTCACCATAATCTTCAAGTCTCTCAGGTGTATCGAATTCCGGATCTACAGTAAACGAGACAATAGTGAGCTCGACATTTTCTTTCTCAAGCCCTTGTTGCAGTTCCACCATATTCGGTGTCATCGTCATACACACAGTCGGACAGCGGGTGAAAATTGTTTTGGTGATCCACCATCCACCTTCTAATGTCTCGTTTGTCACCTCTTCTTCAAACTGGTTTACTGCGTGAAAATCAATAATTTCCCACGGCTCTTCCGCTTGAGTCACATCAATAATTTCTGCTTTTGAAGACTCAGATGCATCCTGATATAAAAAACTACACCCACTAATAATAAAAATTAAACCAATCAAACTTACCATATTTAACAAAAATTTAATCATAAAATCCCTCTCTTTTATCCGTTCGTTTGATACATTTCATATTCTTTAAATTTCAACTTAGGTGTCTCGTCTTTATCACGTTTCATCCATATTCTAAATGTATAGCCAATTGCTACACCGTATGCAAGTTCTTGAATGACTTTCATCATTGCACCACCAAATTGCTGATCTTGTTGCGGATTTAGTAGCGTTAATGACTCCTCACCTGATAGCACTTCAAAAGGAATTTCTGCTCCTGGAGGTAAACAATAAGCCATCGCAACCGCCCATGTTGAAGGATCTGTGTACGTCGCGTAAAGTGCTTGGGGAGCAAAAATTATCAGTACGCATGCAGGTGTAAACAGAACACCACTAACAAACATATACCCCATCCGTTTCAGCTCAGATAAGTCATATTTCGTCTTAATTCTTGGAAGGATATGCCACCACATTAACATAGCTGCTAGCAGCATTCCAATTTGATACAGATTGTGCATCGATTCGTTTGTCATTAAAAAATCAAATGTAATTGGTAAATGGTAAACAGAAAATATTCCATTAAATAACACAAGACCTATAAGAGGAAAACCAACAATCTTGAATACACCTCGAATAAACTTGAAGCGGGTAAAAAATTTAAAAAACCAAGACGGAATTCCTATTAATAATAATGGAGGAGCAATGAGATAAACTACCGCCATAGATAACATATGCATACTTAACATAATATGACCAAGTACATAAAGTGGGCCTCCGAACCCAATATAAATAGCCAACAATCCTAAATGGAAGTACACGATTCGACGATTCGAAACCTGTTTGGAATCAGGAAAGTGATGGCGAAACTTTTTTATTATTAGAAAATAAACGAAACTGACCAATGCAAGGACAACCACTAGCTCTGGTGTCCAAATCGTACGGGCAGTAAACGTAGAGAAGAACTGTTCCATTGTGCTATCTCCTATTCTATAGACATCTTAGTGAAATGTATTTTTTAGTAAGCTTATTTTTTACATGTATGAACCATGTTATAGTATATTTATAACATGTTTCCACTCTAAATCCTATCGTTTTGATCATGGTATTAATAGGATATCCTAACTGCACTTTAAATATAGCCAAATTTACTCAGGAGGAAGATATATGAAACCGCACTTAATCGCTGTTGACTTAGATGGAACATTGCTTTCCGACGAAAAAACCATTTCTGTCAAAAATAGATCGATTTTATTTAAACTTCGTCAACTAGGACATCACGTAGTTATTGCTACAGGAAGACCTTACCGGGCTAGCGCAACTTATTATCAACAACTTGCACTTAATACACCTATGGTTAATTTTAACGGTGCGTTTGTTCATCACCCTTTATCTCCGAAAGAATTTAAAACGATTCACACTCCGCTTGATAAAAAAACGGCGAAAACAATTATTGAAACGTGCGAAACTTTTCGCGTAAAAAATATGATGGTTGAAGTAATGGATGACTATTATCTTCGCTATTTAAATGAAGGATTTGCTGAATCTTTTACTATGAATCAACCACCGTCAAGTCATTGGAACATTGATCAGATCATAAAAAAAAGTCCTACATCTCTTTTAATTCAGCCAAACGATAACCAGCATATGGAATTGAAGGATCTCTTATCTCACGCACACGCAGAGGTAATTGACCAACGTTCCTGGGGCGCTCCTTGGCACGTCATTGAAATTATAAAATCCGGCTTGAATAAAGCGATCGGACTTGAAAAAATTTCTAACCACTTAAGTATTCCGCAGGATAGAATCGTTGCCTTTGGTGATGAAGATAATGACTTGGAAATGCTCGAATATGCTGGGTGTGGGGTAGCAATGGGTAATGCGATTGGACAACTGAAAACCGTCGCAAATGAAGAAACTTCAACAAATGAAGAAGATGGTGTTGCCACTTTTTTAGAAAATTTCTTTTCAATTAAAGCAGATACATATTAAGCCAAAGGAGGCCAACATGACAACTGTGTTCAAAGTAGATAAACCTGGTAATGCGGAAATGACTGATGCAATTAAGGACCTTATGATGACACAAATGAATAGTTTGGGTGTGAGTGTAACAGAAGAATCGTTATTACTCACAATTGAACAAGTTCTAAGCTTACAATCGAATGCTGAATTTTTCGTTGCTATAAAGAACGACCAAGTTGTCGGATGCGCTTTTCTAAATAAAGGAATCGCGTTAGATAAAGGCGGTGCCTATATCTGGTTAAATGATCTATATGTGAGAGATAACTTTCGACGACAAGGGATTGCTAGAAAATTGCTTCTGAAAATTCTATACTGGGCGGAACACAATGAATTCAAAGGAATTGAACTAGAAACTGGCGTAAATAATGCAGCAACTAAAAAATTATATAATTCATTAGGGTTTTACGACATTATTTCAAAACGATATGGGCGGACGCTATCGTAGCCTAATCATTAAAAGTTTTCCGTTTCTTAGGGATGGGCTTTTGCCAGTCTTGCCCCTTCCTTCTCTTTCTATAAAAGAAATTGAACAAAAGATAGGAAGATAATTGATCCTCCTACTACTAAAATTAACGGAGCACCAATCGATGATAAAATGATAGCAATAGTTCCTCCTAAAATACCAAACCAAAGTGCATCGTTAATATATAGAATTCCTGGGAAGATTAATGCTCCCAATACAGCGTATGGAACTCGTGATAACATTCGTTTAGACCATGATGGCCAATTTTCGGTTTGAAGCATTACGAGTGGAAGTAAACGTGGTATATAGGTGACAACTCCCATACCAACTATCATCCAGAACATAGTCATATTCACGTCTTATCCCTCCTGTTCAACCATTGCTCGATTCCTTCATAAAAAATGACCGCAAAAATCGTTGCCGACATGATCGACCAGCCTGTAGACAGCCATATTTGAAAAATAGCATTAAATCCCGCTCCTAATAAAGCTAGCCTGATCACTATTTTCCCTTTTGTTTTTACAGAAGGAATGAGTAAGGCAATAAATAAAGCATAAAGGGCTACCGCCATGCTTTCTTGGAGTAAATCTGGAAGAAATTCTCCAGCAAAATAACCAATTCCAGTAAAACCAACCCAACTTCCATATGCTACCACACCTATTCCAATGATGTAATTACTCTGGATAGGTCGACTTCCCGTTGATGCTACAGCAAATACTTCATCTGTTAGAAAAAAACTATAAAAAAAGCGTTTACGAGTTGAGCTAGGCTCCGCCACTTCATGAATCGAAGCACTCATTAATAAATGCCTGAAGTTTACAATAAACGTAGCAATAATAATTTCTAACGCTCCTGATCCTAATGCAATCATTGACAGAGCCATATACTGAGCAGCTCCGGCAAAAACAATAAAGCTCATTAGTAAAGCTTCAATTACTGTTAGACCAGTTGCCCCTGCTATTAAGCCAAATGTTAGAGCAACTGGCATATATCCTAAAGCAATTGGGATTCCAGATGCTAACCCTTTTTTGAGCCAATCGTTCTCTGATTCCACTAATTTTTCTGTGACTTCCATACCATCCCACCTTATCCAACTAAAAAAATGACAAACGCTCTATCTATTCTACTGTATATTAGATGTCTTTTGTCAAGAATTACATATCATATTATAGGAACGGGCTTAAGCGCTACAAATGGTTACTTTCTCCGAGTAACAACGCCAATTCGTCAACTGACTTCAAGTTGTTGATTCATATTTCCCTTAACCTGGTAATAAAACATTTTAGATTTCTCTCCTTGTTCGAAGTGGAACGTTGTTATAAAATCAAAAAAGCATCACAGATTGGAATCCGTGATACTCGCTCAAGATGTTAACTAGTTCATTTTCACTTTGATAATAACTGAAATTGTTGCATCAACATCTCCTTTTCTTTCGTTGATAGCATTTGTTCAGCCATAGGAAATAAAATTTGCTCTTCTTTCATAAAATGATCGGTCAACGTTTGGTAAACGATCAGCACGTGTTGAGCTAATTCAATGGCAAGCCCTTCAGAAACATTTCTACTATATTTTTTAAAAAAAGAACCTAGGTGGTCCTTAGCCAAACGGTGTTCTTCTTCCATCACGGCAATCGGTCCACCCTCTCTTCCAATATGACTTACCATCATTTCGAAAAGGCCGTCTTCTTCTTTTGCGGAATGAAGGTCAATATCTACCTTAAAGCGTCTCATTTGTTGATAAAGTGACTCTAAATTCATATTTCCCTTTCCATTCTGTTTAATTTGCATCGCAGTTTGTTTAAACTGGTCCATTTGTTGTCTTAATGAAGGGTGCTCCTCCAATAGTTCAGTTAAAGCCTGACAATATGAAAACGGTTTTTCCAGTTCTTCACTAGGACAACCTTGAAATTCCTCCATCTTTAATCCTCCTCTTGCTTCTTGAAATCCTCTTCAGTATAAATTCAATTTGAGGAATAAGCAGTGATTTAAATCACTATTAAAAGGAGAAACAAAAAAAACGAAGAGAAAGTTCCTCTTCGTTTTCGTTCCATTTAGTCTAAATTATTCATAAATCTTTTCAAATGCTGCTTGAATCTCAGGTAACAAAGAATCCCAGTCAGCATTCATTTCCTTATTAACTGTTACAAAGTCTTGATATCCAAAGATATTATCTACACCGTCCAAAGCTAACAACTCCTTGGCTAATAGATGCTCGACTTCGTCTCCTTGTTTAAACGAAGCGCTGCCAGAACCTTCAAATAAAACTTGATTCGCAGTAAATTTCATCGCATTTGGGTTTGGGGTCGCTTCCCCTTTTATTTCAATTGACATATAGCATACCCTCCTTATGTAAGTAGTGTTAGTTTAACACGTTTACATTCAAAAGATAAAGTTTTGCCTTCTGAAACACCATCTCTTTTGTTTAAAAAGAAATCATTTGCAAAAAAAACTAGCTTATCATATTGACAGCTAGTATAAACGGCCATGCTCTTTCTCATTCAATTTATTTTTTTCATTTCCTAACTTTCTTAAACATTCCTTGAGCTGAACTTTTGCCATGACATCTTGTTTTTCCATTGCTTCCTTCAATTCCATCAAATAGTAATCAATTTCTGAAGAAATTACAAAATTTCGGATGGAACGGTCAACTTTCGAAGGTAATTTAGCATTGACTCGAACAGGCTGGTAAGGATCCATTAAGTTATCCCTCCCCCCGCTAGTTTTAAGGACTGAAACAACTTTTCCATGGTCAAAATAGCTAACAAAATTTTCACCGTCTGTAACCGTTCTGACAATTGCACTTCCCTTGCAATCGGTGATTAATTCCTCGAGACAAAATGCAAGTTCCTCTTTGATTACTTCTATTTCTTTTATATCAACAATCGTTTTTCGCTCATTTTCAAGTTTCATTGGAAGTGATAAACGATCCTCACCACAATGAATGACTAGTTCGATGCCGTTATGTTCATGTCGCCAAGTTAATCGATAGTTCGCAGCTAATAATTTATGGACAAAAGATTTCAAAATTGGACGATGTAATTCAATCCAAATATCCTTAAACTGTGCCCGAAAGGCAGGTTCCTCCATCTGTTCTCTCCTTTCAAGTGAATTTGCCAAAGTCATCTCTTATTAATTATCTTATGAACCGTGTAATAAAAAAGACACTCTTTTTAACTCATTTCCTGTCCATAGTGAAATAAGTTTGAGCAATCCAAGCTAAACTTGTAAAATAGAAGGATGTCCACTGAAAAGTAGGGGTGGTTTTATATGAGCAAAGATCAAGATAATTTACAACTTGTCTATATGGAAATTGACTCACTAACAGCTACAATTCGTTCTTATAGTGATGAATGGATGTACCAGTCTAAAGTTGAACACCATTATCGTAAATGGGTGAAATCAATCCTTAACAGAGTAGAGGATTTCGTCAACGATCATCCATCCAATTATCATCAATGGAAATTGATTATTATCCTATTACTATTTAATAAATTAAGAAACCAGCTAGTTATTAAAGGTCATTACTCTTTTCGTAAAAAGGAAATTGAAAACTTATTATATGATATGTTAAAACAATGTCCACAAGGGACTTTAACGTCGATTCACGAAAATGATACTTTTCATGAACTAATCACAAAGGCTGAACAAGATTTTTCACATCTGAAACAGCTCAAGCAGATAGATTTAAATCTCCCAGATACTAGGAGTAATGATGCATGGTTAAATCAATGGCTCACCAGGCCCCATTTCTCTAAATATAAAAACTATTATTATCAGTTATCGAGTGAATTGGAAAAAGAAAAAGTACAAAATCAAGTAATCGAAAATCTTTTTCAACTTCAAGCACATCCACCCACAAGAAGAACTTTTTTTCAAATCATTGCATTTCATAAATCATTTGAGCACGCAATTAACGCTTGGTTGTATTACCCACAAGATCCTCTCACTTTATCAAGAGAGGAACAAGACGTTATCAAGACAATTGCTGAAGAACGATCTGATTTAGCAATCCCGCTTTACATGCAATGGATAGAGGTGCTTATCGAGAAAAAAACATCATCTCATTACCAAAAAGCGATTTTTCTGATAAAAGAATTAAATAAATTGATGAAGCAAACGGGACGTCAAGAAGAGTTCACCTCTTTTCTACTGCTACTGAAGAAAAAATACAGACGATATGTAGCGTTTTATGAGGAGTTGAAGACTTATATCTGAGAAAAAAACTTACACCAACCAATTGATGGTAGCCATTCGTTTTGATTCTGATTCTAAAGGTGTTATTTTATTTCAAAGGAATAGCAAAAATATAACTGGAATGCTAGGATCATTTGTTCCGAAATCCAATTTATTATCAGTTAAACATCAACTGTTTCACTCCCATTCACCTTCTTTTTATGGTGTAAAATTTGCGATGAAACTATTTAATATGGCATATAATGGAGAAGATCCTCAGTCGACTCAAGCGATATGGATCCCTTTAGAAGATATTCATGTTTTGCTTGAGATTGACACCACTGACATAATTGGTCCTATTCATCAAACAACGCATAATTTTATCCAGTTGTTAAACGAAGCAAATGAGAGCATCAAAGCAAAACGTGTTTTCCCAAATCGAAATGGATCATGGGAAATGGATGCAGAACTCAAGTCAAAAGTGATGAACGCTCAAATCCCTGTAGCTACAATAAATATGAATAATAATGACCAGTTACAGATAGACACCCAAAATAAACAAAGTGTCGATAAATTTATCAACGAATGGCTTCAATCCTATGTGTTAACTCCTATTACTTCAAGTAACGATTGGTCATTATTTAAAGAATCGATTCGAATGAAATCAGAAGATGGTCAATTAATTAACTGGATAAAATCATTAGAAAATAATAAAGACAGGTTTACACTTTCTCAACACCTTTATCCGATCTGTTTACAGCAATGGAATGGTCATCCACCTGAACCGTTCCAACTTCAACTCGTGATTTATGAACCACTTTTTAATCAAGAGAATTGGACATTGGAGTGGTTTCTGAAAGAATGGCAATCAGGTTCATTTGTTTCATTGGCAAATATAGCAGCTGGAACGCATCCGTTTCGAACGAATCCGATACCATGGTTACAAAAGGAAAGCTCTCGATTGGCCACTGTTGGGATTCCAATGTCCTTTCAAGATGATACGTCGTACATCTTCTATTTAAGTGAACAAAGCTTTAGTAATTACTTGTTAAATGATACGAAAAGACTTGAAGAAAATGGCGTGTCAGTATTCATACCCGAAAGTTTAAAGAAGAAAATTTACCCACAACTCAAAGCTAACTTATCGCTCTATCACGATAATAATGAGATAGATTTTACAAATTCTTGGATTAAAAGCCATGTCTCTTGGAAACTCCAATTAAATGACGTTGAAATCGATGAAACGGCCTTTCGAGAATTAGTTGAACAACAACAACAAATGATACATATTCACGATCAATGGGTTGTTTGGGATTTAGAAATGGCTTCACAACTTTTAAGTCAAATCGATCTTGCTCAAGCTAATCAGCAAATCTCTTTTTTTGACGGTTTAAGAGCTGCACTTGATGATACTCATGTCGGATTTAGCTATGACATCGCGGACACTTCAAATCATGCTCATCCCATTGAATGGTCATTGACAGAAAATACTAAGAGCTTATTAGAGAATCAAACAATAAAAACGAGAGAGCTTTCGTTAATTTGGCAGAATTCTTTACGGGTATATCAACAACAAGGAGTAACGTGGTTATTAAATATGAGGAAAGCCCAATTAGGATGTTGTTTAGCAGATGACATGGGGTTAGGGAAGACAATCCAAGCAATTGCTTATATAGATGAGGTTGTTACAGCTAATAAGCCGTCATCTCCTTTTCTTATCCTTTGTCCATCTAGTTTAATTCATAACTGGTCAAATGAATTGAAGAAATTCTCTAAACACCTTACTGTATATTTGCATCAAGGAATTCCAACAGTAAGAGAAAATCAGTGGAGAAGTGGTATCTCAAACACCGCCCATGTTGTCATTTGCTCTTACCCAACCGCTACGAGAGATCTACATCTATTGAAGACAATCGATTGGGCTGGCTGCATCTATGATGAAGCACAACAACTGAAAAATATTCGTACCAAACAACGTAAAGCGATGAAGATGATCAGTGCTCATCACCATGTAGCCTTAACAGGAACCCCTATCGAAAATCACCCATTTGAAATGTGGACAATGATGGATTTATTGAATCCAGGGTTGTTAAAAGATGAAACTTGGTTTTCTGAGCAATTCCTTCAGGCTCATGGAGAAAAGGACAAACATAAAAATCTCTCGAACCTTCGCGCAATTATCCGTCCTTTTTTATTAAGAAGAACAAAACATTCATTTATGGAAGAGCTATCCTTACCTGAAAAAACATCAATAAACCACATCGTTTCATTGACGGATGAACAAAAGGTTTTATATGAGGCTATAGTTGAGGAACTTATGCAATCTTATGAAGAGCAACCTATAATAGTTCAACGGACAATGTTATTTAAAACCATGACAAAACTAAAACAAGTTTGTAATCACCCTGCACAGATTTTTAAAGAAGTTAACTCAAGCTTGCTTGATACGGGGAGGTCTGAAAAATGGGACTTAACTGTGAAGTTACTCGAGGAATGGCTAAATTCTGGGAAACGCGGATTAATTTTTACGCAATACCGCTTTGTAGGAACTCTTATTCAAGAACTTGGAAAACAAAAATTTGGTCTTTCCATTCCATTCTTTCACGGTGGGCTAAACTCAAATCAAAGAGAAACAATGATACATGACTTTCAAACACATCGTTCAGCTCCCATTATGGTAATATCGCTAAGAGCTGGGGGGTTTGGTATAAACATGACGGAAGCAAGTGAAGTCATTCATTATGACCGCTGGTGGAACCCAGCAGTTGAAGCACAAGCGACCGATCGTATTCACCGGATTGGTCAAACCAAACCTGTTCGTGTCCATACGATCACAACAAAAGGGACAATTGAAGACCGAATCGCTCACCTTTTACATGAGAAAAAGAAGTTACAAAAAGCAGTAATTGACGGACGGGCACTTCCTATATGGTCTCTTTCAAAAGAGGAATTAACGGAATTATTTCAACTTAAATAGCTGGTTGGTGGATCGTAATTCAGCATCCAAATATGTTATTCAGTATCCCAAGAATAAGCCGTGATGTCACCATCACGGCTTATTTCGCTAATTATTCGGTTTCTTTAGACCATGTTTTATCTAATTGAAATGGATGATCAGAAAGGCTTTGTCCGTCAATGGAATAGATATAGAGTTTGGTAGCAATATTACCCGAAGTAAATGGCTCATCACTATTCCACTCATCTGTAAACGTTAGTTCATCTCCTGCAGATAATTCCTCTGATATGATTGCTTGTGTAAACATTTTATCCTCAGCAAAGTCATATAGCATATTTCCTTCTTCATCTTCAATTACTACGTCAAACTGATGCCCTGATGAAAACTCTATTTGTTTTGTTTGATCACTCACATTGGTTAACACCATATAAATTGTGAATGAAGACTCGCTTTGTTCAATAGTCATTGTATATTCTAATCCATCGTATTCTACCACAGCTTCCTCTCCTTCCTCTATGTCCCCTAAATTATCAGAAAGATTATTGTCTGTGGACCCATCACTATTACTATCAACGGCATTTCCTTGCCCACATGCAGTTAAAAAAAGTATAAAAATCGTTAAACTTAAGATTATTTTTATCATCTATTCACTCCGCCTTTCATCATCAACATTGTCTAGTATACTAAATTTAGACGCTAAACGGAGAAATTAGGTTACAAATATTAATCTTCTTTTCGGAACATCCCAACAATTCCAGTTGTTTGAAGAATATTCGTAAAGGCTAGAGGATCTACATCATTAACCACCTGTTGCAATAAATAGAGTTCATAGCGTGTAATCACAATCATCAGTACTTCTTTATCCTCTTTCGTGTATCCTCCCTTAGCAGGAATTCGTGTCACTCCTCTCGTGACCTTTTGATAGAAGGCATCCTGAAGATCGTCAGCTTTGTTTGTTACAATCATCGCAGTTAGCTTGACATGTCGCGTGTGAATCGTATCAATAATCCGTGAGGTAACATATAACGTAAGTAATGTATAAAGAGCTTTTTCCAATTCAAACATCAGTCCAGCAGTCATGACGATAACCGCATTCATTATAAAAAAATATACACCAACCGGACGATCACTTTTTTTCGCAGCTAAAAGTACTAAAATATCCATACCACCGGATGAAGCGCCCCATTTTAATACGACACCTGCACCAATACCACTTAGGACTCCTCCAAATACCGAATTCAAGATGATATCTTCAGAAAAACCTTGCACCGGTATGATCTCTAAAAAAAACGTTGTAAAAGCAACATTAACAAAGCTATAAAATGTGAATTTCTTACCTACTTTTAGCCACCCAATAACTGCAACTGGAATATTTAATAATAAGAGCAATACACCAGGTGACAGAGGGATCAACTCCGAAATAATTTGCGCAACACCTGTAAAACCACTTGCAAAAACATTCGCTGGAATCAGAAACATATTTAAGCTCATTGCCAATAAAACACCGCTTAAAGCAGCGATGATAAAGATTTTAACATCTTCGATAATTTGCAGTCTACTCGTCATGACTCATTCTCCTTAAGTTATACCGAACCGGATACCTATAATTTCTCACAAATAAAAGCCGCTATTCATTTAATAGCGGCTTTTATTACATTACTTTTTGACATTTTCATTATAATAATTAACTGAAAATACAGCGCCTTCGTCCACCATTGAATTATCTTCAATATCTTCAGGGTGTGAATGACCGACTTCTTCTTTTAAATAAGAATTATCTCCATCCGGTTGTTGTATTTTTTCCTTCAAACTGTTGAAAGTATTAAGAAGCTTTTCCCTATTTTCTTCTTTCCCTAAATAATAACTCCCCGCTGCTATTACTGTTGCAAATACTGCTGATGTTAGCATATTTTTTGCCATTCTAAATTCCCCTTTCACTATTTTTTATAAGTGTTGTATCAAATTAGCGCGCTTTTCTATTTGTAAGTTATTTTTAAGCGATTGTGTTTATAATTAAATTTCAGTTATTTAGGAACGTGAAGAAACCATCCTGTTTATTTTAAAGTTACCATTTATACTTAAATATTGGCCTCTGTTAAACTCGTCTACCAGTAATTAAATTTATTACTGCGACGATAAGAGCAACCACTAATAACAAGTGGATGAGACCTCCACCTATTTGAAAACTAAAACCTAATATCCACATGAGAACTACAATACCTACTATTGTCCATATCATTTTAAACTTCCTCCAATTTATCAAAACTTATTTTATGTCTTAGTATAGGTTATATCCTTAATCAACAAAAATAAAACCTTCTTTAAAAACATAGAAGGTTTTAAGCAAATATTATTATAATTTTTTTAATGCATCAATTGTTTCAATATGTTTCTCAGGACCTTGTTTTGTTTCTCCATCCCAATCAAGCATGCCGCCATCGAAGTTAACAACTTTGTCAAATCCTTGTTGCTTCATAAATAAAGATACATTTTGTGATCTATTTCCACTTCGACATACAAAAATGTACTCTTTATTTTTATCAAATCCTTCAAGTAAATTTGGGATCGTTTGCATCGGAACAAGAGGAACGTTAGGAATATGCGCACTATGATATTCATCAGGTTCCCGAACATCGATCACAACTTGGTTTGGATTTGAAAGAGATAAGATCTCTTCAAGTTCTTTTTTATCTACTTGGCTAATTCCGTTATTTTCAAAACTCATACAATCACCTCTATTTTAATCATTTTCATCGTACTCACCTACTAGAATACGTTTATAGGTATATAAAGTAAAGGCATACAGTGAAATAAAATTGAGTATCCTTTTTGCTCAGAGTGAAATAAACGAAGGAAAGAAGAAAATCACCCTTATACCCCTCCTATTTTCATTACTCTGAACTAAAGATAACGACACAATCATTTATATTATTATTCTTTATTGAATTCATCATCTATTCTTTTTCGTAATTGTAGTAAATGATACATATGAGAAACAACTACTTTAGTAACCGCATAAGTTGGTACAGCTAAGATTAATCCCAGGAATCCGGCGAATCCCCCGGCAACTAAAATTAAGATAATAATTGTTAAAGGGTGTACAGATAATTTTCGCCCCATGACTTGAGGTGAAATAAAGTTACTTTCAATTTGTTGAATGACAATGATAGCGATAACGACCCATAACAACGTCCAAGGTGAATCAATAATAGCAACAATTACTGCTGGTATTGTTCCTATCCAAGGACCAATAAATGGAACGACATTTGTCACCATCGCAATAAGCGCCAATATCAGTGAAAACTCAATCCCTATGATAAGAAATGCGATGTACATTAATACCCCAACACAGAAACTGACGATTATCTGCCCTTGAATATACGAACTTAATTTATCATCCATATCCTCTAAAATACGAAAACCTTCAGCTTGCTGCTTTTCAGGTAAAAACCGCAATAACTGACCAGGTAATTTATCTCCATCTTTTAGTAAGTAAAAGAGGACGAATGGAACAACGACGAAAATTAATACAAAATTGATGACTCCACCAATGAAACTAGCAATGTTCGAAGTAATAAAATTTAAAGCATCTGTCAGATAATTTGTTAAATTGTTCATAATTTCTTCAATAGAAAAATCGCCAGTATTTTGAAAACTCGCATACCAGTCACTATCTTCTATTTGAATAATCAGTTTACTAAATTCTTCAAATAACATTGGAGCACTTTCGATTAATCTTGTCACTTGCGTTTGTAAGACAGGACCAATTAATAGGATAAATAATGAGAAAATACTAATTGCCCCTAAATAGATCGCTAATATCGCTATCGGTTTTGGCACTTTTTTCTTATGTAAGACATTCACAATCGGTCTCAATAAATAAAATAAAACCCCTGCAATTAAAAAGGGGATAAACATTGTTTGAAAAAAGACTACGAGGGGTCTGAAAATAAACGAAACCTCTCTACCTACTAAAATAATTAACAAAATAATTAATATAGCTGCTAATAGCTTAAAAAAACGTGATTGAAACACATTTATCCACTCATTCCATTCCAATTATATCCATAATTATAGCATATTAATCTCATCATAAGCTGCAAAAAATAGAAATTTTCAAAGTTAATATGATGAAGCATACACAAGCACTTTTTTCGAACTTATTGAACTACTCGTTGGCAAGATTGCCGTTTAATCAATTTATGAGGAATAATTACTTGCCTTGAATCTAATTCCGGATCATTAATTTTATCAATAAGACAATTAGCTGCCTCATATCCAAGACTAAAAATATTAATGTCAACAGTAGTCATAGGTGGAGACGACAATTCCGAGATCATCACATTATTAAAGCTAATGATTGAAATATCCTCTGGCACTTTAACTTCCATTTCACTTAACATTCTCATGACACCAAACGTCATAATATCGTCAGCTACAATAAGAGCTGTTGGTCGTTCAGCAAGACTCATCAAATCAATAACTGCTTCCTGCCCACCTTCTTGAAGCTCTTCGTGGAAAACAACATAATCTTTCCTCGGGGTTATTCCCGCATTTAATAAGGCTGTTTCATAACCTTTCATATGGTCCAATGTAACAACTGTGCCTAAGTTACCACCAATAAACGCAATTTGTTGGTGTCCTAAAAGAATAAGATAATCTGTCACTGTTTTCGCAGCTTTTAAATTGTCATTATTCACATAGGTGATATCCTTCATTTGATCATCATAAGGTCTACCTATTACAGTAAATGGGAACTTCTCATTATAAAGGTAATTCATCACTTTATCATTAACTTTTGAGTACATTAACAAGATCCCGTCAACTCTTTTCCCTTGAACCATATCTTGCACTTCTTCATAGATTTCTTCTTCTGACTGTCCTGTCGATAAATACAATCCATATCCTAACTGATGTGCTTTAGAACTGATACCACGAATAACCTCTGGAAAAAATGGATTTTGGAACGTTTTATTTGCAGAGTTTGGCATTACCAAGCCAATCGTTTTGGTGCTTTTATTCGCAAGGCTTCGCGCATTAAAATTTGGGTGGTATCCCAATTCTTTCATTGCTTCCCTAACTTTTACCTTCGTTGGCTCACTAATTCTTTGGCTGTTAGCAATCACACGTGATACGGTTGAAGGGGCAACATTTGCCACTTTTGCTACATCTTTAATTGTCACGGCCATGTTCTTCCATCCCTTCGATAAATACAAGTCTTATCCCTATTGTTTCTTATTAGTCATATATTATTGTTTATTTTAACATAATTATTTTTTCTTGGTCTTTCTAAATGTTACTGTTGAAATTAATCTTTCTTATAAAAAATTTTTCACTCTCTTTTGGAAAAAAGAAACAATATTTCATATTAAATAGGGGACTCTCTATCTATATTTTATCGTCTACAACCTAAAAGAACAATATGAATTCTCACTACTTAAAACATTATGTTTTGTTTCATTTTTTTATATTTTTCAAATAAGAAGATACGGGGAAAGGAGCACTACCTCCTTTCCCCGTATCTGATCTTTCATGATTTCTAAATACTTACCCTTTGGTTGCTCCAGAAGCTAAACCAGAGATCAAGTACCGTTGTAAGAACAAGTATACTGCTGCAATTGGAACTGCAATTAGAATTGCACCTGCAGCAAAGCGTGTAAATGTATTAGCAAACTCATCATTTACCATATTGAATAACCCTAATGCTAGCGTGAAGTTTTCTGGACTTCTCAACACAATTCGTGGAAGAATGAAATCCATGAATGGTGCCATGAAGTTAAACAACGCCACAACAGCTAAAATTGGCTTTGCTAATGGAAGGAGAATTTGAAAAAAGATTCTAAAATGTCCTGCACCATCTATTTTAGCTGATTCATCAAGCTCTCTAGGTAAGGTATCAAAATATCCTTTAACTAGAAAAGCATTCATTGGAATTGCCCCCCCAATATAGATGATAATTAACCCAAAGAGATTATCTAGTAGCCCGACTGTATTTAATAGAATGTACAATGCGACCATCGCCATTAATACAGGGAACATTTGCAAAAGTAAGAATGCATACAGCCCATTTTTTCTACCTTTAAATCGATACCTTGAGAAAGCATAAGCAACTAGTGCAACAATAAATGTTGCACAAAGAGAAACGGTAATCGCAACAATTAAAGTATTTTTATACCAAATAACATAATTACTTCTTGCGTCAAAAAACAGCCACTCATAATGGACAAATGACCAATTCTCTGGGATCATCGTTGCACCGTAAAGTCCACGGCCTGGGTTAAATGATACTCCTAATGTCCAAAGCAGTGGATAAAGAATAATCACAAACATAATCGCAACGATTGTGTAAATAACAAACATTTCTAAAAAATTCTTTTTCTTCTTACTCATTGGCTTTTTTACTTTGTTACTCATTAGAAAGTCCCCTCCTCTTTAAAGGAACGTGAACGACGGAATTGGAAAAATGCAAATGTCGCTACGAGTAGTCCTAAAATTATTGAGATAGCTGCTGCCATATTGAATTGTTGGTTCTCAAATGTCAGACCATAAATCCATGAAATCAAAATATCTGATCCACCGGCTGTCTGACCACGAACAGCTGGACCTCCCTGATTAAAGAGATATATAATATTGAAGTTATTGAAGTTAAATGAATACTGCATAATTAATAACGGAGCTGTGGCAAACATCAAATGAGGAAACGTAATGTTCCTGAACTTCTGCCATCGATTCGCGCCATCGATATCCGCTGCCTCAAACCAGTCGCTTGATATCCCTTGCAAAACTCCAGTAAACAGAGCATAAACAAATGGGAATCCGAGCCAAACTTGTATCAAAATCAATGCTATTCTCGTCCAATTTGCATTTTGAAGCCATGGAATTGCTTCACCAAACAACGGCACGATGATTTGAGCGTTAATAGCACCAAATGAATCATTGAAAAGTGCAGAGAAAATAATAATCGTAACAAAACCTGGTACGGCCCAAGGCAAAATAAACACCGTCCGGATCAATTTTTTAAATTTCAATCTTGGATCATTTGTAATTATCGCTAAAAACATCGCTAAAGCGATTTGCAACGTTGTTGCTACAAACGTCCAAATTAATGTCCATGATAAAACATTAATGAAAGTGTTTCTCCATTCACTGATCCTAAATAAATTAGTGAAGTTTTCAAAACCGACCCATTCAAGGATATGTCTAGGTGGAGCATTATATAAATTGTAGTTTGTAAAAGCAAGAAACACCATGAAGAGAAGTGGAAAAACAACTACAAACATGAGTAAAAATAAACCTGGCCCAATTAATATATAGGGAAAACTAGTATCCCATGCATTTTTAAATCCCTCACGAATGTTTGGTACTTGCCAGCCTAATTGTATTCTCTTTGCGTCTTTATAAGCATCTTGAATGTTCAAGGTGTAGAAAGTTATAAAGAAAATGGTAAAAATCAATGAGAGGATCCCATTACTTAGGAAAACCCTAGAATCGTCTACTCGCGGAACTTCACCTAGCGTCACTAACCCTTGAAGTCCAGTGCTAATGAAATCAATCATTGCAATCACAAAAGCTGCAAAGAGAATGAACAAGACTGCTCCTTTCAAAAAGCGTCTATTGTAAGCTTGACCTATCCCTGGAATAATTGAAAGCAGTGCAGCTACAGTCGGATTATGCCTCGGGTTAACTAAATTCGCTTTAGTATCTTGTTTATCTTGACTGTTTTTCGTAGCCATATTAGTCTTCCTCCTGTGAAAGATTTGGGATTGAGGAGCTATCTCCTCAATCCCCTATCATCTACTACTAATTACGCATAATGGAAATTTGCTCTTTAATCTGTTCAACTGCTTCGTCTAATACTTCTTGAGGATCCTCACCATTAGTGACAAACATTAGTGCATCACCAATTGGCTCCCAAACCTGGGACATCTCTGGGATGTTAGGCATTGGTTCAGCATGTTGCGTTTGTTCAAAAATTGGACCCATAAACTCATCTTCAATTTCGACAGCTGTGTGAGCAGGAAGCTCTCCAGCAACTTCATAATAAGTTTGAGAACTCTCTGGATTAGTCAAAAATAATGCTAATTCAGTCGCCCAATACTCATTCTCAGTGTAATAGTTTACTAACCAACCTTTATTTCCAGCAAAAGTACTTAATACTTCACCATTTTGTTCAGGCAATGTAGATATAGCTAAATTATCTCCTAACGCTTCCTCATATTCTGGAATAGCCCAAGGACCTGTTACTACCATACCGACTTGCCCGTCTGTAAAGAGACCATTCATAATGTCACCATCAACACCATCAGGCATAAGATCTTCTTCAAACCAAGAGCCAATAATTTCAGCACCCTCGACAGCACCTTCGTTGTTCAAGCCGATGTCATCAGCATCATAAACACCATCAGCGTCTTGACCAAATACATACCCTCCAGGACCTGCCAAGAACGGATATGTGAAGTAAAAATTCGTTGCTTCCATCAAAAATCCATAATTACTTCCTTCTGTTAAATCACGTGCGATATCCATCAACTCATCCATTGTATCTGGAGCATCTGGCACTAAGTCAGTGTTGCGGAACAAAGCATATGTTTCGACAACAGCTGGAATACCGTACTGAATCCCTTCATAACTAAATGATGTAACTGCTTCTTCGTTATACTCAGTTAGCCTATCAAGTTGATCATCTGTTAATTCTAATTCAGCAGCGAGACCTTGAATGTGTATATCACCCATACGATCATGCGGTTGGAAGAATAGGTCTGGACCTTGACCTGCTGGACCATCTAAAGACATACCTTCCGTTTGTTCAAGCATAGAATAAGGAGTTACGTTCACTTCAATACCGTGCTCAGCAGAGAATCTTTCTGCAAGTTCTTCGTAGGCATCTAATTGAGATTCTTCATCATTTACCCACATTGCAAGCTCTTCTGGCTTTTCTGGTACTTCCGTGTCACTTGCATCTGCTTCTTCTTCGTTTGCTTCGTTATTATCTTCTTCTACATTTCCTTCATTATTGACATTTCCATTGTCTGAATCATTTGCTGGAACATTTGCTTCTTCATTGTTATTTCCTCCACATGCAACCAAAGTGATTGACAGTATCAACATAAGCATGACTGATAATAATAATGATTTACCTTTAAACATCTGATTTCCCCCTTAGTAATGTTAATTCATGTGTTTCGCAAACTTATTTGCTTTCAAAAATGTCACTTCCTCTTAATCTGTAAAAACATTAACTAGGTAGATAACTTATTTCATCATCCTTTTACTTTTTAATTTTTTTACTGAAAGTAATCTTGTTAGACTTTTTAATGTCAACAGTATTAAACGAGGAAGAATACCGACAGAAGACAACCGTTTGCACAAAATGGTGTAAAAAAATCACGAACTTATCGTGAAATCGTTTGCACTATTTGATGTTTTCATTATACTATCGGATTCAATAAAAAAACAACCCTTTTTATAAATAAATTTTTATAACTTGAGAAATATCACATTAAAACCTTTATAAAACAATGTTTTAACACTTTAATTTTTTAATTTTTCAGCCAGAATTTCTAACGATATAACATCATCTGTTAACTCTTTTTGACAATTTGTTTGTTCTATTACTATTTTTTTAACGTCTCCGCTTTTATCTTGCAAACCGTTTGCACCATCTACTAATTCTGTGACAGAATTAACGACATCTTCTATCGCTTGATTAATTTGCATAATTGACTCATTAATATCATGGTGTTCCTGTGCTATTTTTATATTACCTGTCGAAATATCTTGAAAGATCTTGGCAGATGTCGCGGTTTTATTTCGAGCATTTTCGCTTTTTTCTTGGAAGTTTTCAAATGCTCCTTCAACAGCCGTTGCCTCGTTACTTAAATCTACTAGTACATTTTTCGTTTGTTCTGAAAATTTATTCGTCCCTTGTGAAAGTTTGCGAATTTCATCTGCAACAACAGCAAAAGTCCGCCCTTCCTTCCCAGCCTTTGCAGCTTCTATCGAAGCATTTATAGCCAATAAATTCGTTTGATCTGCAATATCATCAATTCCCTGTAAAAAAGAAGAAATATGATTTAGTTGTCTTTGCATACATTTGACACGATTTGCAGTTACTCCTGTCTCATCGTTCAATTCATTCATCGTTGATTCTAAATCATTCATTAAAATAAGCCCTTCATTTGAAACGTGTTCCAAACTTTTCATTTGCTTACTCATGTATTCAATTGATGATTGAATTTCTTCAGAACTAGCGGATACTTCTTCTGTCGTAGCAGAAATAGTTCCAGTAAAATCTGTTTGTCGTTCTATCTTATTAGTAAACTGATTCATCGTTTCTTGAATCTCATTCATCCCATGCATTTGCTCAGTAGTTTTTTGTGAGGTTGTTTTTACGACTGATAATACATCATCACTAATTTGTTCGTTGCTTTTTAAGATGGAATCTAATCTTGAACCCATTCCTCTTAATCTTAAATCAATTTGCCCAAACTCATCATTGCGATTTGATTCTTGTGAAAAATTTAAATTTCCATCATGGTAAGCTTTAATTCTATTCATCACTATTCTCACACCACTATTTAAATTTCTTGCAAACAATAGTAAAGAAACGAGAGGAACGATGATAAGAGTTATCAAAGCAACCATTATTACTAATTCTGTGATAGCGATTGAAGATTGTAACGAAGAGGAAGCGTGATTACGTTGTTCTTCAATAAAATGTTGTATTCTTTCATTTACTGTATTAATGGATTCTTCATTTCTATTGATAATTGGCACAATTCGATTTCTTATTCTATCTACCTCTTCTCCCACATATAAACTAGTAAAATATTCTTCAAAACTTCCTTCATAAGAACGAATAACATCATCCAAAAAAGCAAGATAATGTGAAACTTCGTCATTACCTGAAATTTCTTCTTTTAAACCTTCATAGAGCACACTCGTTTGTTGAAGTAGTTCATCTAATTGCTCAATTTGATTTTCATTGTATCCAGAAGTTGTAAGTTGGTATTTCAATACACTAATTTGATTTAACCCATTTACAAGTTGGGTATACTCTTGTTGAAAGATTGCAGATTCCTCTAATAACTTACTCTGAACAGATACATTTTGACTGTAAACATAGATAAAAGCTCCTGATACAACACATGTAAGTAGAATCACCGCTGTTAGTCCGTATAACTTATGAATCAATTTCTTTTCCCTCGACCTTTTCTTTTTCCACCTCATAACATAAGTATCCCCCTTGTAAGCATAAAAACTAAGCGCAATCGTTTGCACTTAGTTCCATTGTATCATTGGTTTAATTTTAATTCTATTCCTATTTCTGCTGTTTCATATTATTTGCAAAAGTTGTTCTTCTATATTCTCCTGGAGTAATTCCTTCCTTTTTTTTAAAGACCCTAGAAAAATAACTTACATCTGTGAAACCAACTTCATTGGAAATTGTCTTTAAATCAACATAATCTTGTTGAAGAAGTTCTTTCGCTTTCATCAAACGACAGTGATTCAAATACTGCACAGGAGACATTCCGATCGTCTTTTTCATTGCTCTTGTTATATAATCAGGATGATAAAGTAATTCATGTGCCATGTTTGTCACACGAAAAGTATCTTCTCTGTAATGTAAATGAATAAACTGAATACATTGAGTAGCGATATTTTGTGCATTCGATGGTAATTCAAGTGCATTTTTTTGTAACTGAATAATAATATCAAAAAAATAGATTTGTTGCTTCATTCTTTCTGCTGGTTCATTTGATTCATTTATTTTTAATAGTCTCTCTAATAAATTTACTGGTTGGTCTTTTCTACTAAATGAACCGAACCTAGGTAAACGCAAGTTATATAAGTCTGACTCCATAAATGTACTTTTTCTTTTTATAATATTTGACCAATCAATTTTTCTCTCTTCTACTAAAGAGTATGGTGAAGAGAAAGTAAAGTGAACCCAAATAAATTCTGTGTCTTCTTCACAGGGTTTCGATCCTGCATGCTCTATATAAGGTGCAAGAATAAAGTACTCCCCTTCCCCTATAGGAATATCTGTCCCGCTTTCTTCCATATACAACGTCCCTTTTGTTACGAATAGCAAAACAAAAATATCAAATTCACGTCGAAAATGTACTTCTCCTTTAGGAAACAGAGCGCTTGATGCTTTAATAAAAATTGGTAACGGTGGTACCATCGTAAGTATAGTTTCCAATATTCTTCACCCCAATGTCGGTTTTGTCCAATACTGTTCGTTTTTTTTACTATAATCTTACTATACACTGCTTTATGATTAGAAGGTAAGTTAGTTCAAGGAAAAAAGAAGGTGTTTTTTATGAGTGAAGACCTAAAGAAAAAGACTGCTAAGCTCACTCTTTTCGCAATAACATGGCCAATTTTTATTGAAATACTTCTTCATATGCTTATGGGGAATGCAGATACGTTAATGTTGAGTCAATATGATGATAACGCTGTTGCCGCTGTTGGAGTTGCCAACCAAATTATGAGTATCATTATCGTCATGTTCGGTTCTGTCGCTGCCGGAACAACGATTCTCATCGCACAAAATTTAGGGGCAAATCAAACGAAACGAGCCTCGCAAATTGCAGTTGTTTCAATTGTTACAAATATTGTTTTTGGATTAGTGTTAAGTATCGTTTTGTTCTTTTTTGGTGAACCGATCTTATTAGCGATGAATTTACCAGAAGAACTGATGAGTACATCACTCATTTATTTGAAAATCGTCGGTGGTATCTCATTTGTACAAGCACTAATTATGACATTATCTGCAATCATTAAAAGTCATGGTTTTACAAAAGACGCTATGTATGTCACGTTGGGGATGAACATCGTCAATGTGATTGGTAACTATATCTTTATTTTTGGAGCTTTTGGTGCGCCTATTCTCGGACCAACAGGTGTTGCTATGAGTACTGCCTTTAGCCGAATCCTAGGAACGATCATTTTATTTATATTATTATATAGGAGAGTTAAAGGCGATTTACCATGGAGTTTCTTAACAAAAAAATTTCCTAAACGCGAACTTAAAGATCTTTTAAAAATTGGTATTCCTGCTGCTGGTGAACAATTGTCTTATAATGGTTCGCAAATGGTCATTACTTTTTTTATCGCATCGATGGGAACAGCAGCTTTAACAACGAGAGTGTATACATGGAATATCATGATGTTAGCTTTTCTATTTTCGATTGCGATTGGTCAAGGTACACAAATTCTTGTCGGACATTTAATAGGTGAAAAAAAGTACGAAGCTGCGTATCAACGTTGTCTTCGAAGTCTTTGGATTGGCATGAGTGTTTCAACGTTTATGGCTATTTCATTCGCATTTTTCCGCGAGGAAATTTTCTCCATATTCACAGATAACCAAGAAATCATTCAGTTAGGCGGAGCTCTATTAATTTTAACCGTCTTTTTAGAACCAGGTCGAGCATTTAATCTGATTGTTATTAACTCGTTACGTGCTTCTGGTGACGTGAGATTCCCTGCATATGTTGGAATTATATCGATGTGGGGAGTTGCTGTATTCGTGTCATATACGGCAGGAATTTGGCTTGGCCTTGGATTAATTGGCGTTTGGATTGCTTTTATTCTTGATGAGTGGATTAGAGGAATTCTTATGCTTCGTAGATGGAAGTCAAAGAAATGGATGAGAATGTCGTTTATTGTTGAAGAAGATGACAAAGAAAAAAACACTGGCAACAAAGCAAACACAAATTAGTAGATAGCCTTACATACAGGTCGTTGTATTGTAGGGCTTTTTGCATTTCTTCTCATTAAAAAATATTACTTGGATCAATTTCATAATGCATTTTCTTAATATAGTTAGAATTACAAAACTAATTTTATCTTTGAATAAATCGGTACTGTAAGATTTACTTACACAAAAATTCACAACATACCAAACCTTATATAGGCCAACATGTAAACTATGAAATTAGATGTGAATTTTTCACAATTGTACCAGAACGTTTTGACAAGCATTAAATTTTTTGGTTAAATTAAATAGAATATCAGCATATAAATATGAACGAGCTGATATTTATAGATTTAAATAAGGGGGAATTAAATTGACAAGAAAATTTACTTCAATTTTTGCGTTGCTTTTAACAGGTAGTTTAGTTTTAGCTGCATGTGGAGATGGTAATGACAACGAAAATGACGCGGACAACACCGGTGGAAACAATGATAATAACACCGAAGAAAACGAAGTTAATAACAATAACGAAGATGCTAATGAAGACGAAGGTAATAATGAGGCCGCAGGTGATGTTAACATTGGTAATCTTCAACTAGGAACTGGTAGTACCGGTGGAACTTACTATCCCCTAGGTACAGAAATGGCTACAGTCATCAACAACAATATTGATGTTGATGGATTTGACTTAAGTGCCATTTCAACTGGTGCTTCTGTAGAAAATATCGTTGGTATAATGTCTGGAGAAATGGACCTTGGTATGTCAGTTCACTTACCAGCACTTGATGCACTAACTGGTGATGGTGACTTTGAAGGTATCGAACATGATAACTTCGGTTTCATGGGACAGATTTATCCTGAAGTGATGCAAATTGTTACAGGTGCTGATTCCGGAATTGAATCGATTGCAGACTTAGCAGGTGCTGATATTGCAATAGGTCCTCCTGGAAGTGGTACTCAATCTGCAGCGAAATTAATTCTAGCAGCTTATGGAATTGAAGACGGTGATTATAATCCCTATGAAGAAGGGTTTGGTGATGCTGCCGGACGTATTCAAGATGGTAATTTGGACGCTTCCTTCGGTCTTCTTGGACTCCCAGCAGGAGGAATTGATGAACTCGCTGCATCCCGCGATATCAATTTAATTCCAATTAGCGATGAAGGTCTTCAGTACGTTGAAGACAATAGTGGCTATGCAGCGATGACGATTCCTGCTGATTCTTATGACTTCTTAGAAGAAGACATTCAAGCGATTACTGCTTATGCTGTTCTTGTTGGATCAACAGATACTATTGATGAAGATCTAGGCTATGAAATCATGAAAGCTCTTTACGAAAACAGTGGAGACATTGCTCACCCTCAAGGAGATTACTTAACTCATGAGAATGCAATGAACGGTTCAGATGGTCTTCCATTGCACCCAGGTGCAGAAAGATACTTTGAAGAAGAAGGTCTTCTAGACTAATAATTTAAAAAATAAATAGGTACTCGAAGCCGGACAACTTCATTCAAGTGTCCGGCTTTTTTTAGACGTTTTATCATTTTCTATTGTATAAATTATGAAACTATGATAAAAAAAGATTATTCATATAAATGTTGCTCTGCCTTCTTATGGCAGAACATCGACGAAAGCGTAGGAATTGATTTCCCTCCTTCCTTTTCGTCGATTTAACTTACTATATAAATATAAAAATACATGTTACTAAGGTGAGGTGAAAGTATGCAAGACTCAGAAAAAGATATGCTTTCGGAAAAAGAACAACAGGAAATGTTAGCTAAATACGATAAAGAATCTTCTTTTCGGCAAAACACGGGAAAATGGAAATGGGTCATTTCTTTTCTAGCGATCTCTTTGACAGTATTTCATTTATGGAGAGCTTTACCACAATCTGGTGGTCCACTCGTTTATTTGATGCAAGGATCTGTACATTTGGGAACAGCAATGGGATTAATTTTTCTTCTATATCCTTTACGAAGATCTGGCATTAAAAAAATTGGTGTACCATGGTACGATGTAATATTAGCATTTTTATCAATGGGTTCTGCATATTATATTTTATTTAGATATGAATGGCTTACTGGTGCTTCTCGAATTCTTGGAAATTCCAATCTCGATATCATCGTTGCTACGATAGGTATTGTACTTTTATTAGAAGCGACACGCCGAGCTGTCGGTATCCCGATTATCGTCATTGCTTCTGTAGCAATCCTTTATGGATTATATGGTACGAATATCCCCTATTTTGGTCATGGTGGGTTTGACTGGCCGGGATTAGCTAGACGTTTATTTTTCACATCAGATGCTATTTTTGGTACTCCTATTCAAATTTCATCAACGTACATTTATCTATTCTTGTTTTTCGGTGTCATGCTAACCAAAACAGGTGTGGGACAGTACTTTAATGATTTAGCTTTTGGTGCGACAGGTCAATTCACAGGTGGAACAGCGAAAGCTGCAGTTGCAGCTTCTGCTATGCAAGGAATGGTTACTGGAAGTTCTGTTGCAAATACGGTTGCTTCCGGCTCATTTACAATCCCAATGATGAAACGTGCAAAATTCAGACCAGAATTTGCTGCTGCTGCTGAAGCATCAGCCTCAACTGGTGGTCAAATTATGCCGCCAATCATGGGTGCCGCTGCCTTTATTATGGCTGAATATGTATCTAGTGTTTCTTACAGTGACATCATTATTATTGGTATCATACCTGCAGTTCTATATTTCACTGGTGTTTTTATGGGGACACACTTTGAAGCAAAACGTTACGGTATTACAGGTCTGCCAAAAAGTGAACTACCTTCTATGAAAGGCTTAGCGAAACGAGCAGATTTACTATTACCTTTAGTAGTCATTGTTTCGATGCTTGTTAATGGGTTTACTCCCACTTACGCAGCTTTAACTGGTATTGGTACAGCCTTCGTGGTTAGCTTCTTCCGGAAAGATACTCGGATGACCCCACGGAGTATGATAGATGCGCTTGAACAAGGTGCTAGGGTTGCCCTACCTGTTATTGCAGCCTGTGCTACAGCTGGTATCATCGTAGGGGTGGTTGTTTTCACTGGTTTAGGTGGGAAAATAGCCGGTGGATTACTAGACATTGCCGGTAATAACCTCTTCTTGCTATTATTCTTTACGATGATTGCTTGTATATTATTAGGTATGGGCTTGCCGACTACTGCAAATTATGTTGTCACGGCTTCGATGGCAGCTCCTGCTTTGATTTCATTTGGAGTTCCTGATATCTCGGCTCATTTCTTCGTATTTTACTTTGGAATTGTTGCTGACATCACTCCGCCAGTTTGTTTGGCCGCTTATGCCGGTGCAGGAATAGCAAAGGCGAACCCGATGAAAGCAGGTGTTACCGCATTCAAGTTAGCAATCGCTGGGTTTATTATCCCTTATGTATTTGTATATAATCCAGCGTTATTACTACAAGATGCCGATGTATTAACGGTCATTCAATTAGTCATCACAGCTCTCCTAGGGATGGCAGCAGTAAGTGCAACGATGATGGGATATTTTGTTTATACATTCAAGTGGTATGAAAGACTTTTACTTCTCGTATCAGGTTTAATGCTGATCTATCCAGAAAACTTAGTAATCGAACTATCTGGATTAGCCTTGTTTATTCTGATAGGTTTCGTTCAATATAAGCGTAAGAAAAAAGAAACCGCAGTCGATAATAACTAAAGAAAACCTAAAAAAGCGTTCAGAATCAGTATACGATTCTGCGCGCTTTTCTCAGTGGATATGTTAAACTCCCTGTTGATTTGTAAGATCGATTTCCCTTTAGCTAGCAACTGTTAATCATAAAATACGTCAAATGTTTCCCAAAGACCTTCTAATTCTTTCAGCCTCTTTTCTACTTTCTTATGTTCCGCTCTAGTCAAAGCTGTTATCAATGCACTTGCTATACTCATTGGGGCAGAAAAAGAATCAATAAATGAATTTATTTCGGTATTTGCAACTATTTTAAAATCCGCATATGGCACAAGTGGACTTAGTAAATGGTCTGTAATGACAACTGTTTTTGCATTTCTTTGCTTCACATATTTCAACACTTCCACTGTTCTTCTCGTGTAGCGAGAAAATCCAAGACCGATAACAAGGTCATCTTCTGAAATGTCTAAAAGATGCTCTGAAACGCCATCTGCTTGATGAATCATTTCAGTATTTTGAAGAACGAGATCTAAATAAAACTCCAAAAATCCAGCAATACTCGTTGCACTACGGTAAGCGATAATATAAATCCGTTTTGCTTCTATCATTTCATTTACTACTTTCTCGAAAATAGCAGGATCAACTTGATTTAGCGTTTGCTTTAAATTTTGAATATCATCTTTCAAAACCTCTGTTATAACATTTTCTGTATAATTATCTTCGTCCGTTGTTCTTGCCAATACTTCAGCAGACGTCATTTTTCGTTGTAACGCTTCTTGCAAATGTCTTTGTAGATCTGGATAACCTTTATAATTTAGGAAAAAGGCAAATCGAATGACTGTCGCTTCGCCAACTTTGACATATTTAGCTAGCTTCGAGGCTGTAAGGAAAGCTGCTGTCTCATGATGCTCAATTAAATAATTAGCAATCTTTTTATGAGATTTGCTCATTTTTTCTCTCGCCTTAATCATTCTTTCATATACATCACTGTCAAGCAAGCTGCATCCTCCTTTAGGACACGCCAGCTCCTCCTTTTAAATGATGACACGCTTTTTCATAGGCATTCAGTGTAATTAATAACTCTGCTTTGCCATGTGCAGAGGATATACTATACCGATTCAATGGCTTTGTATAGATTCCCTGCTTCATCAATTCAAAGTCTAGTTGTTTTCTCAATTTGGTATTCGTTTTTTGGAGGTCCCGGTAGTGTCGCAGATTTGTCTCTTGGTTACATACTACATTAAAAATAGAACCAACACCATATGTCTTGAGAGGTAAACCTGCTTTTCTACCAATTTTCTCAATACCGCTCCTTAATTCATTTGTGTAGAGTAGGATTTGTTCGAAGCTCCTTTCCAATTCGACAATGGTAGCTAAACCTGCCGCCAATATTGTTGGGTGCCCATTGTATGTTCCACTGTGAAAGAGAACATCCTTTGCACTCCCATTTCCTTGAGAACCTGCTTCAAATACATCCGTTCCACGTTTAGGAGAACTAACTTCTAAAATTTCCCTCCTACCTCCAACAAGACCGATCGGAAAACCCGCTCCAATAACTTTACCAAGTGTTGTAATGTCTGGTGTTACCTGATAAATACTTTGTGCCCCTCCTAAAGCAGAACGAAATCCTGTTTTTACTTCATCATAAATTAACAGGACATGATACCTTTCTGTCAGCTCTCTTAACTTATCCATAAATTCTTGCTCCGCCTCAATAAAACCTGCTTGAATAGGTTCGATAACTACAGCTGCCAACTCTTTATAGTGTTTTTGCAATAATTTCTCTACTCCATTTAAATGATTAAATGGTAAGATAATCGGTTCTGAACCATCAACTTCTACTCCCGCTGATTCAGGGACAGGATTAGGTGTTTCTTCGTCTCCCGATTCGGTTAATGGAGGATTGATACTATACAACATTTCTTTATACCCACCATGATAGTGCCCTTCAAACTTAGCAATTCTTTTCTTTCCAGTAAATACTTGAGCTAAACGTATTGCAAGTTGCGTTGCCTCTGTCCCTGAATTTGTATAACGCATCTTTTCCATAGAAGGGTATATCTGCTGAATTTTCTTGGCAAATTCAATTTCTAATTGATGAGGCGTTCCAAATAATAGCGTTCCATTCTTCAAAAATTGATCATTTATTGCCTGAATGACTTGTTTATTACCATGTCCTAAGGCAAGAGATCCGAACCCCATTAAATAATCCACATACCAATTTCCATCAACATCTCTTAGCCTTGCACCTTCACCTTTATCCATCACTAATGGATAGGGTTCAAAATATTTAATATTCGCAGTAACTCCCCCTGGTAAATACTTGTTAGCTTCATTTATTTGCTTTCCAGATTCTTTGGACTGTAATCCAAAATCAATCATAGGATGATCAATTTTTTGAATGGCCATTTTTCTTATGTTCCACCTTTCTTTCTTAATTTCATTTTTATGAAATATATATTTCATTTTATGTTATTTTTACTTGTCTGTGAAGAGAAATCTTGAAATTTTCTACCCTTTTTTTTCATATTAATCATTAAACAAACCTTCATAGAGAAAATGGAGGATATATTTCATTCCCTTGTCACAATTGATGATTCCCTCCGTTTTTGACCGATTTTAACGGTTATGTTTAAATGAAGAGAGACTACAAGGAGGAGGATGATTTCATGGCTCAACCAAAGTACATTATGAATATTGAAAAGGTCCCTCACCTTTCTGATGAGGAAAAAGCAAAGTTAAAAAAGATTACCGAAAAATTCGTCTTTCGAGTGAATGAATATTATTTAGGATTAATCGATTGGGGAGATCCTCAAGACCCAATTAGAAAACTAGTTATTCCTAACGAGGGAGAATTAGAAGAATACGGTCGATGGGATTCCTCTGATGAAGACACAAACTATGTGGTGCCTGGTTGTCAACATAAGTATGATCAAACCGCTCTTCTTATTGTTTCAGAGGTCTGTGGAGCATACTGTCGCTACTGCTTTAGAAAGCGCTTATTTAGAAATGATATCAAAGAAGCAATGTCAGACGTACAACCTGGAATCGAATATATTAAGGAACACCCAGAAATAACAAACGTCCTATTAACAGGCGGTGACTCTCTTATTCTTGCAACAAAAAAATTACGAGGCATTATTGAGCAATTAAGAGAAATTCCTCACGTGAAAATAATACGTCTCGGTTCAAAAATGCCAGTATTTAACCCTATGCGCATTTATGAGGACGAAGAATTACTTAAACTGATAAGTGAATATTCAACTCCTGAGCAACGCATCTACGTGATGGCACACATAAACCACCCCGTGGAGATCACACCAGAAGCAAAAAGAGGCTTTCAAGCATTACATGATGCAGGAGCGATTGTCGTAAATCAAACGCCTGTGCTTAGAGGAATTAATGATGATCCGAAAGTTCTAGCAGAATTATTAGATAAACTATCTTGGGCCGGTGTGACACCTTACTACTTCTTTATTAATCGCCCTGTCGCAGGAAACAATGATTTTGTACTCTCTTTGAAAGAGGCGTATGAAATCGTTGAGGAGGCAAAAGCTAACACTTCAGGTCTTGGCAAACGAGTAAGACTATCGATGAGTCATACTTCTGGTAAAATTGAAATACTTGCTATTGACAATGGAAAAGCTTATTTGAAATATCACCAATCTCGTGATAACAATTACGGCAAATTTATGATTCTTGATTGTCCTGAAGAAGCTTCTTGGTTCGACGATCTTCCAGGAAATGAAGAACATTGGGAAGCTCCAAAGAAAAAATGGGATGGTTTTGAAGGTGCAAACGACAAAATTGCAGAAAAAGAACTGCCAGTGACATAGTAATAACCTTGATCCAAAACTAAAACGAAACTGTAAAAGAGATGACTTTCTCGATGGTCATCTCTTTTATTTTTTCGTCGTTTAGGTGGGACTCTGTTTTTGTAAATAGTTTTTTTGTCTCCTACAGATAAATGTTAGGTTGCTACATATAGAACGCCAATTCGTAAATATAAATCAATCCTTCCAACACATAGCGACTCCATTCCGATACATGACACGTTTCGACAAAATTCACAGTGTGTTCGCTCTTCCCTTTATAAGCATGATACTTGCAACTGAAAAATCTATCATTTCCTGAGCAAAAAATGAACAATCGGCGCAATTATTCGATATATTATTTCCCCTCGGCACTAACTCTAGTACAATAGACATAGCATCTAATAGTGGAGGTTAATGATGAGACGATTTATATTATTGATAACCGCTATATTCCTATTCACAGGTTGTGACAATGATTCGTTATTTCAAAATGGTTCATCTCAGAGAACTTCACCACCTATAAATACAACTATTTACAAATCGCCTTTGGCCATGTCGGTTGAATCTGTAGTCCACAGTGAAGATTATGTTGACTTTTTATTTATTTTAGAACACGGCAATGGTACATCGATAGCTTCCGACGACTATCAGTTTCAGTGGCCTAAATATGTATCAGATGAGGATGAAACAATTTATAAAGTTGAGAGTGTAGAATACAGTCACAGTGAAATCAGCAATCAACCTTTAGAAAATCATCAACTCGCAGTAACACTAAGGGTTAGTCCACCTCCTCCCAAAGGAACCCATGATAAACTCGTGCATGTTCCGTTGTATATTGTGCCAAGGTTGTTTGAAGAAGGATATCCATTCCTCTTAGACGACACAGAAGTCGACTATATTGAAGTTGGTGATCTTGCGCTTCGAAACGTTTTAATTGATGAAAACATCGTTACGTTTGATCTCAGAGATTTACACCCAAATCAAAATAAAAATAATCTCGCTTATATATTTTCTAGGTTTCAAGACGATCAAGAAATATATCCGATGTTTTCAAGAGTTGATCCTGAACAGAACCATCTGAATGTTGAATTAGAATTCGTGCAAAATATTTCCATTCCTGCACGATTTTCTATTGAAAGAACAACAGTAGATTTACCTGAGTGGCGGTTTTCTTTCAATATTCCATTTAATATTGAGGAAGTACCGTTAGATAGACATAAATAGGCACCTAATAGGTGCCTATTTATGTCTGCTTTATTGCTTAATCAAAATCATCATCATGTTCTTCCGGTAAATACCCCTGTTGAGGCATCGTTCCTGGATAACCTTGAAATTGTTGATTATTATATTCATTGTTTTGATCTGGCAATAGAGGTGCACCCTCAACACCATGTAGTCCCGGTGACATTTGGTGATGAGGGTAACCATATCCTGGCATTTGCGTTCCATATTGTTGCATTGGTTGCATATTCACCTGTCCTTGCCCCATTGGAGCTTGTGGGTAACCTGGATGTGGTTGCATATTCATCTGTTGCCCATGCGGTTGCTGAACGCCTCCTACCATTTGATGATGTTGCTGTGGATATCCTTGAGGTTGCTGTTGATATGGTGTGTAGCCCATTCCTTCATGTGATGGCTGCATCATTGATGGATAGCCTGTCTGAGCTCCCATTACCTGCATAGGCTGTTGTTGATACCCGCTGTATGGTGTAAAAGGTTGCGAAGTATGACCAGTAGCTCCTTGTATTCCTTTTTTCTGTTGGCATTTGCAATTCATTTAGTAAACCCCTTCCCCTCTTAGTTCCTTATGAATTCATGCTACTTTTCACAGAAAGCCATGATTCACTTCATCCTATGAGCATTAAAGAAAAATGTGACAATACCCTGATTCACTTGCCGTGCCTCGCTCAAGAAATATTCTAAAGAATCTATAAATTTTGATAGAATTTAAGATATGGTATGATAACATTAGATTTTTGAACGGAGGAATTGAAGATGAACATAATAGTTACTACTTTAAATGCCAAATATATTCATACTAGTTTAGCACTTCGCCTGCTGAAAGCTTATGCTGAGCCTGAGTATAGCATAGAAATGTGTGAATTCACGATAAAAGATCCAGAAATGAATGTCGTATCTGACTTATATATGAAACATCCGGATGTAATTGGATTCAGTTGCTACATTTGGAATATTGAAAAAACGATCCAAATCGTAAAAATGCTAAAAAAAGTCATGCCCAACACGGCTCTCATACTTGGTGGTCCGGAAGTCTCATACGACACGTTACAATGGATGGAGCGCGTACCAGAAATTGATATGATCATACGTGGCGAAGGTGAAGAAACATTTAAGCAAGCCTTAACAGCAATTGATAATAAACAATCGTTACATAAGGTTGGAAGTCTTGCTTTTCGAGAAAACAACCAGATCATCCTTACGCCGGAGAAAGCAAATTTAAATATTAATACGATAGCGAGCCCTTACCGATTTAAAGAGGATGTGGAAGAATTAAGCAAACGTATAGTATATTTTGAAACAAGTCGAGGGTGTCCTTTTCAATGTTCATTTTGTCTTTCATCGATTGAAGTTGGCGTCCGTTATTTTGATATTGAGAAGGTAAAGCAAGACATCCTTTATTTAATAGCTAATGGTGCAAAAATGATTAAGTTTGTTGATCGGACGTTTAATATCAAACGTGACTATGCGTTGGAGATGTTCCAATTTTTAATCGATAATCATCAAGGATGCGAATTTCAATTTGAAATTACAGCAGATATCATGCGACCAGAAGTACTCGAGTTTTTAAATGAAAATGCACCTGCAGGCGTTTTCCGTTTTGAAATAGGTGTCCAGTCCACGAATGACAACACAAATATTCTAGTCAAACGAAGACAAAATTTCTCAAAACTCTCTCGTACAGTTAGGCTTATTAAAGAAGGTGGAAAAATTGACCAACACCTTGATTTAATCGCTGGATTACCCGAAGAAGATTATGGATCGTTTAAAAATACATTTAATGATGTAATCGCTCTTCAACCAGAAGAACTTCAACTTGGCTTCCTGAAAATGTTACGAGGTACCGGGATGCGAGCAATGGCGGAGGAGTACGGGTATAAATATATGGATCATGCTCCTTATGAAATCCTATCTAACCGAATATTGAGCTTTGATGAAGTTGTACGGATTAAAAGAGTAGAAGATATTTTGGAGAAATATTGGAATGATCAACGTCTTAACCATACAGTTAACTATCTCATTCACCATGAGTTTGACACTCCGTTTGATTTCTTTCAACAGTTCGGGGACTACTGGCATAAAAATGGCTGGGGAAAAATTGGTCATCAATTTGAAGATTTATTTACTCGATTAACTAAGTTCCTCGATCACCATGGAATTTCACAACCTGGCATTGTTCACGGACTAATGAAAATAGATTACATCATCCATTTCAGGCAAATGCCTAGAAAGATTTGGTGGGTTGATCGGTTTAGCAAAGAAGAAAAAATCGCTATTCGTTCCCATGCGAAACAAAATATGCCTGCAATAGATCATTTTGTTAACGATGCAAAAACGATGTCCAAACATGTCCTTGTCGAATCAATCACCTTTAATTTAGAAACATATTTATCTGAAGGGACAATCATTTACGAGGAAGGTCTTCTATTTGCGATTTTTGAACCAAACAAAGGAACACCGCAGTTACATTATTTAGCGAAAGAATTAAACCTGAATTATTCATAATTCTCCTCTCAATTACGTCACTCTAGGTTAGAAAAACTTGGCTTGTCGCCAAGTCCTTGGCGAAAGACAAGTTTTTCTTATACTTTAATCCTTTAGCGAAGTTAAATATTTTTAAAGTATAAAATAACAACTAGGGAAGCCGATTAATTTATGATCGATTTCCCTATTCCTTTTAATACATTTCTTTTGTAACTCCATAACCTATATCAAACTAGAACAAAAACCTTCTATTGATTTCAACATTTCCTGTCTTTCCTCATCAGATTTCTGAATGACATCACCAAAATGAACCACACCATCTAACTTAAGACCACAAAATTGAAGTGTACTTTTGTCAATCAATGTAACCATATGTTCATACATTTGTGATTCAACAAACTCCTCTTCTGGAGCTCCTGTCGTAAAAATTAAAGAGGCTTTTTTATTATTCAACAATGGAATCGGTGATTCGCCTTCCAACTCATAGGCAAACCCGAAAGAAAACACTCGGTCAATATAACCTTTACCGATAGCAGGAAATCCTCCCCACCAAACTGGAAATACAAAAAACAGTCGATCCGCCCAAGAAATCATTTCTTGTTCAGCCAAATTGTCATCGCGATAGAGGCCATCTTGACTTTCCTTATATTCCTGCCATGAAAGCTGAGAATCAAACGCTTCAGCATATAAATTTTTAACTCTAACGGTATGGTTCAACTCTTTTAATGATTTCACTAATTCATTTAAAATTGATCCATTAAAACTGTCTTTTGAAGGGTGCATAAAAATAATGTAACTATTCACCTTTCGTTCCTCCCCCTGTTCGTCTAAGTACTTGTCTTGTGCCTACATCATAAACTTTCAGAAGCGCAATTAATAGTTCGCCATCAATTGAAGTACTTCCATACTTTCTTACTAATATCGATTCAAAAAAACTAACATTAATATAAATCAACTTTGTTTATCTTGTCATCACCATGTCTCTTCAAATAATGGAATATCGATTTGTGTCAACAAAACTATCGTCCCCAAATTTTTTTGACACAAAACCAAAATGTTAAAGGAGAAGGTCGCAAATCGACTTTCTCCTTTTACGCTGGATTTTTTATTGGTTTTCCAAAATAATATCCTTGCGCCAAATCTACTAGTGGTTTAATCGCGTTAAATTCTTCGATCGTTTCAATACCTTCAGCTAACAAAATTGTCCCCATTGCCTTAGTGATTTCACTAAGTTGTTTAATTTTCTCTAACTTAGCTGCACTTTGATGACAGTTTTGAATTAATTCCCTATCTATCTTCGCATAGTCAGGTTTCAACTCTTTCAACAATTCAATTGTTGCATAACCCGATCCAATATCATCCAACGCAATCTTCATGCCAGCCTTCTGATAAGTATCAAAAATATTTTTTAGATGAGACACTTCTTTTATTTTTTCAGTTTCTACAACTTCAAAAATTAAATCTTGAGGATCTACACCATATTCTTTCACTGCAGCAAACGTTGTATTTAAACAATGCTGAGGATCATAAATAGAAGATGGTAAAAAATTAATAAATTGCTTCATCCCTGTTGGTAAAAAGTGAGATGCAGTTTTGATAGATGTTATACGAGCTTGACTGTCTAACATCGATTGCAATCCCGTATGTTGAGCAAATAAAAATAGTTCTCCAGGGTGAAAGGTATATATTTTACTATTTGGTCTAAGTAGAAACTCATACCCAATTACTTGTTGATCCTTTGTAGCTATAATTGGTTGCATAAACGATTGAAATAACTGTTCTTGAATAATTTTAACAAATATAGGATTTTTAATAATTAACGATAATTGGCTGAAAGGGTATTCCTCCATTTGATATATAGGATCTTGATTTTTCCCCACTAGCATACCCTTACATTTATCTAATTGTTCGTCCGATAAAATAGATTGTATGATACAAGTGTAACGTTGTAGCTGCTTCCACGTGTCATAAGTGATATGTATGTGATTAAAAGAAGAATAAATGTGATGACTCCCAATCTCTTCAAATCGTCTACTAATTTCACCTCTTACACGATCATCATTTATAGATATCTTTAATACTCCTTCATTCATCAAAGGAATTTTTTTCTGACAAAAGTGACAAGAATTCATATTATTCACCTGCTTTTACAATTTTGATCATATTAGAAGAATTGTGTCATTTTTATGAAGAAACACTTCTAAATACAATAGTCCCTTTCATTATAACAAACTTATGAATAAAAAGGACCATTTAATCACATATTTATAGTTAAAATAAAATAATTCATTTAAAAGTGAATCCTTATACCCATTTCAGTCTCTTTTCCAACGATACTTTAACTGTTTGATCTGGTTTATACATTCCTTATCCTGACTAGACTGAAGCATATCAACAACAATTTTCTCCTGTAAATCACTGCGTCCAGCTTCTCCAAACGTTCTTCCTAACGGGAATTTGATATGAAGCGCACGGGGTACATGAACTTCAGCAGATAAATCAGGAAAATGAGTTAATGACATTGTTGGAATACCCGCTTTTTCAATTTCTTTTTGAATCAATCCGACCGATTGATGGCAAATATATCAACCTGGAGATAATAAAACGACATCTACTTTCTCTTTTTTTAGGTTTTCTAGTATGATTGGAATACTCACATTTAATAGTTTATCCACTCTTGGAATATAGCCCATCATCCCATAAAAAGTCGGCGCTAGTTTACCAATCCGTTTTTTTTCTGCTAAATGATTTAAAGAGCTAATCGGAAAAACACAATTTACATCTTTGTCAGCTGATGATGTATCATAATGTGTATGTGTGATTTCCAAATTTTTTGGATCACTATGAGATGGAATAAACCTCACTCCCCAGTCACCACTATCGACATCAAATGGTTCGTCTTCTTTCAGATGAACACCTGCGGTTGTTATAAATGAAACTTTCCATTTATCCATTGGCTTATCAATTGCGGCTAATGTTTCTACTTGTTTCGATCCGTGTTTTTTTATCATCTTTAAAGCAACTCTTTTAAATAACCATTCCTTTATTTTCACAATCATACTCTGTCCCTCCATATTCCACTAGCTTGATTATATTACTATTCCTCAAATAAAATAGATTCAACCCCTTATTTTTAAACAAATACGACCCTTTTCAACAGTTGTAATCAATAAGCAACCTAAACCCTAGGTCGCAGATACATTATATTTATAATTCATTTAAGTATACTATTTCTTTAATTTGAAGTGTGGATTTGTTAAAATAATGACTAAGTTGAAGTATGAATATTCACACTTATTGGAGGGGATAAACGTATGATTCTATCGAATGAAGAAATACATGCCAATTTAGAAGACTCTGAAGGATGGGAACAAGTTAATGATTCGTGGATCAAGAAGGAGTTTATTTTGCCAACTTTTCCTAAAGCGATTCAATTTGTCAACAACATGGCCGATCTAGCAGAGGCAAGGCAACACCATCCCAATATTACCATTGATCATAAAAAAGTAACCGTACAATTAAGTACCTTAGATGAAGGAGGATTAACACAAAAGGATTTTGAATCTGCTCACGCTTACGACAGGACGTTCCAAAAATATTGACTAACTAAGAAAAATACAGCAGCTGTTTTATAGCTGCTGTGTTTTTCTTAGTAATACATATAAGAATATGATTATATATTAATATATGTAGGTACCAGCTCTGGTACTTTTACTACGAAAAAGGTTAAGATTTTGTAAATATCTTTGCAACTTCCCAAAACTTAAATTTGATTCTTGTTCCGCTAATCCAATTATGCATGAGTATCCTTAAACAAACTTTTAAAATTGATGTATAATATAGATGATTACTCAAGTATCATGGAATAAGATTGTATAATGAGATGTTCCCATGATTGAAAATAAGGCTATGTTAGAGTTCGATGTTGATTTTCCTTTTCAGCGAACGAAGTACCAAGATTTTCCCTACCAATTATCGCTAGAATATCAACAATAGGACGTAACAGCGAAAAAAAGAAAGTGAGTGAAAATTCTATGGGACGAAAATGGAGTAATATTAAGGAAAAGAAAGCTGCAAAAGATGCTAATACCGCTAGTGTTTATGCTAAATTTGGTCGTAAAATTTATATGGTTGCGAAAGATGGAGAACCAGATCCCGAATCAAACCAAGCCTTGAGATTTGTTTTGGAAAAGGCAAAAACGTATAATGTCCCAAATCACATTATTGAACGCGCCATTGAAAAGGCGAAAGGCGGCTCAGAAGAAAGCTATGATGAACTCCGTTATGAAGGATTTGGCCCAAATGGCTCTATGATTATTGTCGACGCACTTTCTAATAATGTAAATAGAACTGCTGCTGAATTACGTTCATCATTTAATAAAAACGGAGGTAATTTAGGAGTTAGTGGCTCAGTTGCTTATATGTTTGAATCAACAGCAGTTATTGGAGTAAAAGGCAAAAGTGCTGAAGCTATTCTAGAAATTTTAATGGATGCGGAAGTCGATCCCCGTGATATCTTTGAAGAGGAAGACACGGCCATCATATATGCTGAGCCTGACCAATTTCATACTGTTCAAGATGCATTAAAGAAAGAAGGAATCACAGATTTCACTGTTGCAGAACTGACGATGTTGCCTCAAAACGAGATGACTCTCGCAGAAGACAGTCACCAGCAGTTCGAAAAATTAGTTGATACATTAGAGGATTTAGAAGATGTTCAACAAGTTTACCATAATGTTGATACTGAAAATTAATGACAACTGCTCTTATACTATTATTTGCCCATTTCATAGGAAAGCAGACCTTTTTCAAGGTCTGCTTTTTTGTCCTACTGCGTAATATTTACCAAGAATCTCAATGATTAGCCGAATCGCTTTTGCTTGTGTTTCTATACTCATACTTGCTGTTTGTGGAGAGGCCAAGACCATCTCTGGTGTAGCAGGTACATGAATGAAACCCGCTTCAACCTCTAGAGAACTTTGCTCTATATGATGCAAAAGCGAATACAAGGTTGTATTACAAATATACGTACCAGCAGTATTTGAAATTGTTGTAGGAATCCCCATTTTTTGCAGTTCTTCAAATAATAATCTAATTGGCAATGTAGAAAATAAACCAGCGGGTCCATCATTTATAATTGGACGGTCAATAGGGTGATCCCCTTGATTATCACCATGTTTTCCTTCCCCAACCGTATCTTGAACATTAATCCCTATCCTTTCCAAATTAACACTAGCACGGCCTACTGCAACGCCTAAGCAAACGACTATATCAGGGTTTATCTCGGCAATTTTTGCTATCAGAGGAGGTACACACTGTTGGTAAACGACGGGTAAGCGAATCGTATCAATTTCAATTCCTTCTATGTTAAATAACTTTGCCCTCTCAATTAATTCTAAAGTCGGATTTGTAGTCAGTCCTCCGAAAGGTTCAAAACCACTAAGTAAAATACGCATATCAACTCTCCTTTCGATTATCATCAATTCTATTCTTACCAGATTCACAATTTTTTTCAAGTATTATCATTGCCTCCCCTCTTTAATCTATCTGCATGTACTTATTTTGTGAAGGGAGGTGATTGATCATGAACGAAGCAATCGTTACTCGTTTATCATTAACATTTTTAACTGGATTTGATGGGGATGGCAACGAAATTTTCCAAGCAAGACATTTCCGAAATATCAAACCAGATGTAAGTAATCAAGCACTATTGGAAACAGCGCAAGCCATATCATCTTTGCAACAGTATGAATTGGATAAAATCGAACGTAATAACACGTATGAGTTGTTCGAGTAATTCCTTTCATTTAATACTAACAAATAAAGGAGGTGACAAATATGTCAAAACGCTTAGAATTATTATTTCGCAATGAGGCAGGTGGTAGTGTAACCGTAGGAATTGATGACCCTATCGAACCGGTGGTGGCATCTAATGTTTCAGCGGCAATGGACGTCATAATTGAAAATAATGCCTTAACTTCTGCAAATGGAGACATTGTTGAAAAACGAGGAGCACGTATCGTGGAACGAACTGTAGAAACAATCGATATTGAAGTAGAGTAACTAAGGAACCGGAGGGGGAACTCCTCCCTTCGGTTTTGTTTTATTTCTAGAGAGAGGAGAAGATCATGGAACATATTTGGTTAACGGCCGTCAGTGAGTATGGGTTTCCTGTTGTGATTACATTCTACTTGTTGTATCGAATTGAAAAAAAGTTAGACAAACTGAATAAGTCTGTTCTGCTAATTCAATCTGTCTGCCCATTCAATAAAAATAAGTATATGAATTTTAATAGTACCAATCATGCCGACAACAGCGACAAAAACAAGCACGATGATATAAGGCTGGTTGATCAATCCCTAGCTAAAAATCATTAGAAAAACTTGGCACGTCACCAAATCCTTCATGGCGAAAGCCTTAGTTTATCTTATACTTTAATCCTTTAGCGAAGTTAAACATTCTTAAAGTATTAATAAATAAACCAAATCTCCAACATTTGAAACTTGATGGTGATTTGGTTTATTTGTAAAGGGAGAATGATAATGTAATAAAATGTTCTAATTTAAAACGATTCATCAATGTCTACTATGGTATCGTTACTATAAAGATACGATTTTGCACACAGTAATAAACGCCTTTTTTATACACCATCGATTACGTCAAGGAGGGAAGATAGATGGTTGAAATAACTCAAATGGTACGTCCACAATCATTTTACAATTTACTATCTGATGAGATGAGAACGTTGTTTCTATCTCATGGAACTGAAATAATTGCTAAACAAGGAAATGTCTTATTTTTCGAAGGAGACGAGCCTAATTATCTATACTTAATTAATGAAGGGCAAGTTCGTTTGTCTAAAACGTCCGCCGAAGGGAAAGTTTTTTTCTTACAAAAAAAGAATTCAAACGATTTGATTGGAGAGCTAAGTTTATATAATCAATTTAAATATCATTTTAATGCAGAAGTCACTCAAGATGCTTCTTTATTAAGATTTAAACGTCTCGATATTGAAAAATTAATGCTCCATTACAGTGAAATTTCCATTGCTTACATGCAATGGTTGTCTTCACAAAATCATACAATGCTTGCTCAATTTCGTGACCTCGTTTTCTGTGGTAAACAAGGTGCTGTATTCTCTGTTCTAATTAGACTTTCTAATGAATACGGTAAACATGTTAATCAAGGGATTTTAATCAATCGAAAGATCACTAATCAAGAACTTGCTAATTACGTAGGTGCTACAAGAGAAAGTATTAACAGAACATTGAAGAGACTAGTAAAACAGAACGTTTTGTCCGTTCATACTAAATACATCACCATTCATAATATTGATTATTTAAAGGACCACCTACGTTGTAGTCACTGTCCATTTGAAGAATGTACGATTTAATTATAAGAAAAGACTTGAGGAAAATACCTCAAGTCTTTTCTTATAATTATTTTAAAATAAGACCTCGCACAAACAAATCAACGCTTTCTTCAATAAATTGGTCTAGTGGTAATTCTACTACTTTCCTCCCACCAAGCTGAAACGACATAAAATATCCTAGATTCATCCATAAAAAATTCATTGCATGAACTTCAGGATCAACTTGAATCATTTTTCCTTTTTTCTGCATTATTTTAAAATATTCTATCAAGTACATTTTTAGACGTTTAGGGTTTTCTGATAACCGCTCTCCTATAAATGGATGTGTATTCCTTTCTTGGAATGACAACAAAACCATTTTGTTATTGTGTTGGTTATACCGATGATAAGTCTTACTCACTCTTGTTAAATCATTTTTTAAATCATATTCCACTTTATCAAATAAGATCGTCTTCATATCAATTAAATAAGAATGTGTTTCTACTGCTCTTTCTAATATGTTGTGTTTTGTGCCAAAATGTCTGAACAATGTCATTTCACTGAAACCAGATTTCAAAGCAATTTCTTTTGTCGTAACAGCTTTAAAACCTTTTTTTTCCATGAGGTCAATTGCTGTTTCTAAAATTATATCTTCTGTGGACAACGCATTTGTCTTCATATCAATCACCACTCTCACCACCCACTTCACTCATTTATGCTCAACAATTCACAAAAATGTCTACTAATATGCTTATCACCTTTATTATAACGGCTGAAAGCGCTAAATAACGATACAATACTTGACATATTATTAGCAATTCTTTGACAAACTAGTGACATATCTGATTTTGTAAAATAATAGTTAAAATTGGTAAACCTTAAAGAAGCATAAAAAGTCCGTCTTGGTTCATTATACTGGTAACACATACATGATAATTGTAAAAAAGTGCGTTGCACTTGCAGCAAGTACGAATAAATGCCAAACAGCATGGTGGTAATAAAAAGTTCTCCAAATATAGAACACCGTACCAATTGTATATAATAAACCTCCTATGACAAGTAAAATAAGTCCTGTCGTCTCGACTTTTGACGCAATTGGTTGTAATGCAAAGATAATCATCCATCCCATCGCAACATATAACAAAGTAGAAACAACAAGGAATCTTTTGACAAAAAATACTTTGAATACGATCCCTCCAATAGCTAATAACCAGACCAGTGACAGTAAAATCCAGCCTCTTGTCCCTTCTACAACAATAAGCATCAAAGGCGTATACGTGCCAGCAATAAATAAATAGATGGCAGAGTGATCTAATATCTCAAATACATTTTTAACTTTCCCTTTAGGAAAACTGTGTAACAAAGTCGAACAAGTATACATTAATACTAATGTCACGCCATAAATAGTGAAACTAACAATATGAATTATACCACCATGTACACTTGAAAAGACGATAAGAAGTACTAATGCAGCAATGCTAAGTAATGTACCGATGCCATGGGTAATTGCATTAACAATTTCCTCTTTCTTAGTAAATGTATGCGTAACGCCCATAAATAAACTCCTTTTTACTATTTCGCTTAGCAAATGATTCCAATCAAAATCAGTTTATCATCACTAAAATCCTAGTGTTAATTATTAACGTATCGAATGGAAGATACATTCCATGCCTCTTCATTAACAAATTTAATTTCTATACCTCCGTCAAGATCCATTTTTCCATCATCATCTGAATAAAACTCATATCGTAATAAAAATTCTTCTTCCTCGTGGTCAAACGAAAACGTAGTCTGCCTTATAAAAATAACAGAATCTAACTGTAAATAATGAAAGCTACGTTGAAGTCCATCAGCATCCATTATATTTAGTATATTGTTCTCAGAATCGATGACAATATTACTTGAGAGTATATCTCCCATCTTATCCTCATCTGCTTCATGCATGGCCTGAAAGAAATGTCTTGCTTTCTCATCTAACTCATCTCTAAGTGTTAATTCATATTCATGACGGTCTTCCAATTCAATCGCCTGTTGCTTGTAAGTCAGAATATCATCTTTTAAAGTCATGTTTTCGTCACCTAAATCTTGAATTTGGTCGAGTAGTTTTTCTTTTTCTTCCAATTCTTTTTCTAATTGTTCTACCAACTTTTCGTTTGTTGATATTAACGTTTCAACATCATCCGTATCTTCAACATTATCTACTTGTTCAACAGTATTATTATCTGAACAAGCCATCAATAGAAAAAAGGCAATAAAAGTTGAGAAAAGAGTTTTTTTCATGTGGGCTTTCCCCTTTTTATTCATACTTGTATACTTTTCCATATGTTAATTCATTGACTAGCACTTTTAATAACTTCTATAGTTTATCATTATCTTCCATCAATTGAAAAGGGATTTAAGACTAGAAAAACCAACTTCATTCGACACGAAGTTGGTTTTCTAGCGCAGAACTCTTAATTTCCCCATTCGTCCCTACCAGAAAAAAAGTGCTCCTAATGCAAATCCTGCGATTCCTGCTAATGCAATCGGAACAATTGGACGATAATACCCTCCATAGAACCCACCATAATAGCCATAACCAAATCCACCGAAACCTCTTCCCTCTTGCTCTAAATAGACATATTGTTGATCAACATTGACAATTCGTCCTCGATATTCAACTCCTGAAAAGTCTGTTATTGTTACTTGTTTTCCTTTATAACGACTACACATATGATAATAATGTTGACATTGATCCAAATAACTCACCTCCTAAACCTATTCATAGTTAGTGTATTTAGGAAATGTTATTTTGGTTGGACAACTGCCCTTATTAAAATAAATAAAATTTTCACAACTTACTTAATTTTATGATTAAATTAAAGGACGATCTCTCATTTGAAAGATCGCCCTTTATATCAAATTATAAATACAATCGCTAACACGAATGAGAGCCCTCCTAATACAGCTATCTGTTTACTTGCTGTCGACGTATTACGTTTATATGTCCTCCAAATAAACAAATAAAAAACCAACATTAATGCCATGAACATAATGCCATCTACAATTGGATGAATGAATGTCCATTGCTCAGTTGAATGTTGGTAAATCGAGAAATTCACTAAAATAGCTATACTCCAACCAAAGAAAATTCCAATACCAATCCATAACAATAATCGTTGCATAAGCAACCTCCTTTCTATCTATTATCTATTTTTTAGATAAACTTCATACAATCTAATTTCCTAAAACGATTTGATCAAAAACTTGCTCATAGGTTTCTTCATCATGTGGACCAACCACCCGAGCATCTTCTTCACCATCTGCAAAATGAATAATAGTAGGAGTCCCTTCAATACCGAAGTCATTCCAACCTTTTTCAAATTCTAAAATATTATACATTTTTAGGTCGATTCCCATTTCTTCAGCTTTTGGGACAACGATAGGAGATGCCTGATCACATAACTCGCACCTACCACTATAAAAATAAACCGTTACGTCTTCTTTGTTTTCAAGTTTTTCATCTAACTCATCAGGCAAAATAATGTTCTGATACAGTGGATCATCAAGCTGATCTATCGTTTCACTGTGCAATCTATTTTTGCCAAAAGGATTTCCCTCCACCTGTTGCTTATTTTGAGAATTAGTGATAAACGCAATTGTAGCAAAAAGTATGACAACAATGCTGCCAAAGATAATAACTTTTTTCATTTTCAATCGTCCCCTTTAGATATTCTAATAACCCAAAGCATTAATAATGATATACTCAAAAATGCTATAAAAGCTAAAAATGGGATGGTAATAAACCCAAGATGATTAACATATTCAACATTGCATGGAATGATTCCACATGATTCACCTATCGATGACAAAGACGAAATTTTCTGTAGCATATAGTGGTACAGAGAAAACCCCATACCAATTAGGGCAATCGGCAATGTATAAAAAGCTTGTCGGGCATCCTTTTTTATAGACGCTATTGCTAAGGTGATCGCTAAAGGGTACATAAAAATTCGTTGAACCCAGCAAAGTTCACATGGTACAAATAAACGAATTTCTGAAAAATATAAAGACCCTAATGTTGCTACCAAAGCGATGACCCATGCCACAAGCATCGCGAATTCTACCTTTTGTTCTTTTGATTTCAAACTTATCCCTCGTTTCTCTATGTATAGATGATTGAAAGTGCAACTCAAATACTTTTCTTGCTTTTAGCTTTCATTTCCCATATTAAATATCCCCTACTAATGTACCGAAAGATGTGTTATTTTGCAAAGGAATTATTTCATCAATTTATACTTTATAAATATTTAACTACGCTAAAGGATTAAAGTATAAGATAAACTAAGGCTTTCGCCATGATGGAATTGGCGACAAGCCTAGTGTTTCTAATATAAATGATTAAGATGATAAAAGCCGAACCATTATGATGTGTGACAACATCTGGTTCGACCGATACAAAGATCTAATATTATTGTAGGAAATTATTCGGCTCTTTATCTTGCACAAAGCTCATGACATTCTCTGCCGGCATTGCTTTGCTGTATAAAAAACCTTGCATCTCATCACAACTTCGTTCATTAAGAAACATGACCATTTCAGCCGTTTCCACGCCTTCTGCAATGACGCGCATATTCATATTGTGAGCTAATTGAATAATTGAAGTGACAATCGCTTGATCATTTGCATTTTCAATTACTTCGCGAATGAATGATTGATCAATTTTTAATGTATCAATCGGAAACTGCCGTAAATAACTGAGCGAACTATACCCTGTACCAAAATCATCTATCGAAATAGTCATCCCTAATTCTTTTAATCGTTCTAGGGTTTTAAAACACTCTTCTCTATTATACAACAAATCATTTTCTGTAATTTCCAAGTCCAAAAGTGTTGGATCTACTCCTGATTTATTCAGTATATTTTTAACTTTACCAACAAAATCAGGTCGCTGAAATTGTTTAGGTGAAATATTAATCCCCATTCTCATCGCAAAACCTTTATCATGCCATTTTTTTGCTTGATAACACGCCTGTTCTAATACCCAATCACCTATCTGGTAAATTAAGCCTGAATCTTCTGCGATGGGGATAAATTCACTAGGAGAAACGTCTCCTAATTTTTCATCATGCCATCGAAGCAATGCTTCTAGACCGATTACTTTATTTTCTTTCAAATCGATTTGAGGCTGATAAAAAATTTTAAAAGTTTTCGTTTCAGCTGCTAACCTCAATCTTTGTTCAATCAAGAGTTTTTTATCATGGTTTGTTCTTAGGGAAGGATGGTAAAGTTTATAACCTCCTTTTCCTCTTTCTTTTGCAAACTGCATTGCAATTTCTGCCTGTTGCACTAACAGAGCAGCTGCTACCCCCGTTTCAGGATATAAAGCTATTCCAACCGTAGCAGTAATAAATAATTCATTTTCTTTCACTACAAACGGTGATTGAAAACGATTTAATATTTGTTCAGTAATCAACTCAATTTCCTCGTACTCAGTAAAGTTATTAATAATTATCGAAAATTCATCTCCCCCATAACGGTAAACAAACAAATTTTCGTTTTCAAATAAAATTAATTCATTTGCAATCTCTTCAATTAATTTATCTCCTGTAAAATGACCTAACGTATCATTATAATATTTAAAACGATCAAGGTCGATAAATAAGAGCGCAGTATTCTCTTTTTCCGAACCAGAAGCGCTAGTCATTTTTTCAATATCTCTCTCGAACTGATTGCGATTCTTCAATCCAGTTAATACGTCAGCAGATACTAATTCTCTGATCGTCTCTTGCGCTTTTATTATTGAAGTCACATCTTGATGAAGGATCAAACTAGCAATCTTTTGATCTAAATGAAATAACGGAAACACCCGCGTTCTTAATACGATTAATTTACCTATCTCTTTTTTACTGTGACTTAATTCTAGATCAGCTACTATATTAGTATTAAAAGCAGTAGTTAATGAATCAAGATCGCATGAGCTTATCCCGTTCAAATCAAGTAGTTCAACATATTTTTTCCCGATTAATTCATTCCGCTTGTATTGAACCATCTTGTTATAACCTTCACTTGAATAGACAATTTTCTCCTCTTGATCAATAACAACAACTAAAGAAACCTCTTCCAACGCACCTTTAAAAACATCAATCAAAGATGCAATAAACAAAGGATCTTCTTTGCAAGAATTTTCTTTCGATGTTAAATCGCAAATTTCCTTTAACCATAGAGGAGTTGATAACCTCTCATTCTTAATTGTTTTTCTAACAACTTCCTTGTTGTTTGATGATTTACTCATCTCGTGCCTCCTAGAGTTAAAACTTAAATAAAGAACTGTCTCTAACTTGTAACAAGCGTTTCCTTAATAGCTATAATATCAGTTCATTACATCTTATGACGAATAACTATTTTCATCAAGGTTTTTATATAGATTTGTCATAAATGGACGTCGCAAATAATTAATAAATTCGCCATCCTATGTCCACAGGTGACAGAATGAATCCTCGCTTAATTAGATTATAATATAATAAAAGTCCCAATATTGGGTTTACTGAATAACTCGTGTCTTTGAAAGTGCTTTTTTATTAGAATTTGTCTTTAATTTTCTTTTGGATGAGGTGAGAAAGATGATTATAAAATTATATATAACCTCTAATATCAATGGCAAAACGTTTGAGAAAAGAGTGTCGGATGTCGTTAAAGAGCTAGGAATAGATGCAAATATAGTCATTATAAACCGATCTCCAATACCTCCTGATAAAGTTATCTTCACCCCTGCCTTATATGTAAATGATCAACTCGTTTCTAGTGGAAAAGTTCTGTCAAAAGAGGAAATCACCCATTTTTTCATGTGAGTAGTTTGTTTGACAATCAATATGGGTATATTATGGAAAAATAACTAAACTGGAGGGGACATGATGGAAATTGCTGAATTAAATGATGGTTTTTTTGAATCAATCGGATATGATGCAACAGCAAGACAACTTCACGTCCGATTTGCTAATGGCGACTATATTATCTATTCAGAAGTCACTCAGATGGACTATGTTGGTTTGATGTCTAGTAAGCATATGAAGAGTTTTTTTGAAGATAAAATAATCCCTAGATTTCCTACTAGAAAAGTTAATGAATAATTTTGTGAGGACAAGGCTTTTAGTAAAGCTTTGTCCTTTATGAATTGTATTGAATTGCTGTGATTTGTCATTTAATCCTCCGATAATAAAGATGGTGCAGCACAGGAGATTTGGATACAATAGAAAGTGAAATGTGAAACTAATCTTAGGAGGGATCTGTATGAAGATTGGAGTACCTAAAGAAATTAAAAACAATGAGAATCGTGTAGCACTCACTCCCGCTGGTGTGCTCACATTAAATCAATCGGGACACGAAATTATCATCGAAACAACTGCTGGAGTTGGCAGTGGTTTCACTGATGAAGATTACCTTTCTGCAGGCGCTGAAATTTATACAAATCCTCATTCACTTTGGTCTGAAGTTGACATGATCATGAAGGTAAAAGAACCCTTGCCGTCTGAATACAATTTCTTTAGTAATGGTCTCATTTTATTTACATACTTACATTTAGCTGCTGTTCCTGATCTTGCAAAGGCCTTAACTCAAAAAGGTGTAATTGCAATAGCTTACGAAACAGTAGAAGTAAACCACACCCTTCCACTTCTCACACCTATGAGTGAAGTCGCTGGACGAATGGCTTCACAAATTGGCGCCCAATTCCTAGAAAAACCGAATGGAGGAAGTGGCGTTTTGCTATCGGGTATTCCTGGGGTTAAACGTGGAAAAGTGACAGTAATTGGTGGCGGTGTTGTTGGTACAAATGCTGCAAAAATTGCAATGGGATTAGGGGCTGACGTAACAATTATCGACTTAAGTCCTGAAAGACTACGACAGTTAGATGATATTTTCGGAGTAGAAATAAATACATTGATGAGTAATCCATTAAATATTGCTTTGGCTGTGAAGGAATCAGACCTTGTAATCGGAGCAGTCTTAATTCCAGGTGCAAAGGCACCTAAGTTGGTTACGGAAGCAATGGTCAAAGACATGAAACAAGGGTCTGTGATTGTAGATGTAGCTATTGATCAAGGTGGTATCGTAGAGACGATTGACCATATAACGACACATGATGATCCTATTTATAAGAGACATGGAGTTGTTCATTATGCTGTCGCTAACATGCCTGGCGCAGTGCCAAGGACATCGACAATTGGATTGACGAACGTGACAGTTCCTTATGCACTTCAAATCGCGAATCAAGGCTTAAATCAAGCTTTAAAAAATAAGCCTGCTTTAGTTAAAGGAATTAACACCGCAAACGGGCACATTACTTATAGCGCCGTTGCACGTGATCTAGGATATGAGTATGTGCCAGTAGAACAAGCGCTAAAAATTAATTAAATTAGTCATATTTGCATTTCATACTCAGGAAAATTAGATGAGATAACCGAAATAAAGGACAAGTAAAAGTGAAATAATAAATTGTATCCATAAAAATATGGAAGATTTCATTGTAAGTTCCTTTTTGGCCATCCTTGTCGATATCATTTCCATGACATAGATGAGCCAAATCGCAAATAAGCCTTTTAGAATTGAGCCCCACCAGATATTTTTCACAACTAAAGCAAAGCCACTAATAAGTACTAGTATGTAAAAGCCGCGTAAGGACATTTGAACAATTCTAGCAAGTCTTACCTTCCCACTCTTTAGAATAATTACTGTCAATACGAATAAGACCATCGTAATAAACCAGAACAGTGCATGTGAATGTAAATATATATCATATTGACCCATATTATCCTCTCCTAAAACATCTCATTGCCTTTTAGTATATCGGATAATTAAGGTTATGCAAACTTTCCTATGTAAAAAAACGTCTAAATAATTAGACGTTTAACAATCAGTTTTTATTTTATTTTTTCAGCAATCGTAGGTATATCTTTCATTATATATCCGACATTACGAACTGTTTTTATGTATTGGGGATTCCGGTTGTTTGGCTCAATTTTCTGTCTAATTCGGCTAATAAACACATCAATTATTCGTTCGTCCAAAGGATGATCACTAGATAACACGTCGAGTAAATGATTTCTCGAGAAAGCTTTCCCTTTATTTTTAAGCAGGTATGCAATTAGTTCAAACTCTTTACGAGTAAAGTCAACCAATTCATTTCTCATATATACAGAAAAATGGTCTGGATTCAGAGAAAGTTCCCCATTACTTAATAGTTGAGGAGATGGTTGATCATCCTCGAAGACTAGTTGATTTGGTTCATTACAACACAAACTGCCTCTTCGAATGATCGATTTGATTCGAGCTACTAATTCTTTCATCCTCACAGGTTTCACCATGTAATCATCTGCACCTAATTCCAATCCTAATACCGCATCTAACTCATCAATGTAATTGGAAATCAAAATAACTGGGGTCCAGTTTGAGTAGGACTGCCTTAATTCTCTGCAAAGGTCCAAACCCGATAACTTAGGTAGCTCTAATTCAGTAACAATGGCATCTGGCTTTAATGACAGGGCCATTTTCATCGCTTCTTGGCCATTATCTACCGTCCACGTCTCGATTCCACTAGTTTTAAATGTCTTTTCCATTAACAAGCGTAATTCCAAATCATTGACAGCAATTAATACGGATGGCATAAATTTTTGCTCAATCATGAAATCACAACTTTCCGCACTTTTTCTTAGTTCAAATCAAATCTTTGTCCATTTACCTCATAGATAATCCACTCGGCGATGTTTGTACAATAATCAGCTATTCTCTCGATATAACGGGAAATATAGGCCATTTGTATTACCCACTCGCTGGTTTCTTGCTCTTTCACAACGACATTAAAAATAGATTTGACAAAATTACCGTATGCTTCATCAACTTCATCATCCGTGTTTGCAATGTGTTGTGCTTCAAGAACATTTGATTGATTATATGCTTTTAGTACCTCTTTCAACATGATCTTTGTTTTAGTGGCCATCTCCATTAAATTCGGCTGATGATTTTGTAGATGTTCCGATGATTCCAATCGTTTTGCTGCTTTAGACATATCTACGGCTAAATCTCCCACTCTTTCTAAATCACTTGAAATTTTCAAAGCTACGATAATTTTCCGTAAATCTGAAGCAACAGGCTGTTGTTTAGCAATTAGTAAGGTAGCCTTTTCATTAATTTCTAGTTCCAAATCATTTACTGCTTTATCATGTGCTATTACACTATCAAACTTAGCGTAGTCCTCATGTTCCATTCCATGAAGAACTTCTTCAAAAGCTTTTCCGACCATTTCGCCTAATAACATTATCTCTTGTTTTAATTCAGCTAACTCAATTAAAAATCCTTCACGCATCATCTTATAACCTCTCCTCTTAGCCGAATCTTCCTGTAATATAATCTTCCGTCCGTTTGTCACTTGGGTTTGAAAAAATCACATCTGTTTGATCATATTCAACCACTTCTCCATTAAGAAAGAAAGCTGTCTTGTCTGAAATCCTTGCTGCTTGTTGCATGTTGTGAGTCACAATAATAATCGAATATTTTTCCTTTAGTTCTTTTATTAACTCTTCAATTTTCAAAGTTGATTTAGGGTCTAATGCAGACGTAGGTTCATCCATTAAAATCACTTCAGGTTCAACAGCTAAACAACGAGCAATACAAAGACGCTGTTGTTGTCCGCCCGATAGGCTGTATGCATTTTCGGACAACCTATCTTTTACTTCCTCCCAAAGAGCTGCTCCTTTTAAGCTTTTTTCAACAATATCATTTAAGATCTTTTTATTCTTTATCCCGTGAATTTTAGGTCCATAAACAACATTTTCATAAATAGATTTAGGGAATGGATTGGGTTTTTGAAAGACCATGCCTACTTGCGTTCTTAGATTTTCTACTGGAAATTTCGAATTAAAAATATTGTTTGATTTGTAATTAATTTCTCCAACAATTTTAACAGTCGAAACCATCTCAACCATTCGATTCAATGTTTTAATAAAGGTGGACTTTCCACAACCTGAAGGGCCGATGATCGCTGTCACCTTTTTAGTTTCGAACTGCAAATCAATGTTTTTTAATGCCTGCTCTTTTCCATACCATAAATTTAATTTATTTACTGAATATACGTAATTTTTAGAGTCAGATAACTGTGAATCTGTATTTGAATTTTTTGATACTGAAGTGTGACCAGTTTTTATTTCGTTAGCTACCGCCATCATATATCTCTCCTTCTTTACAATTGTTTAGTACCGTTTACTGAATTTGTTTCTAATATACACCGCTACTGAATTCATGAATAAAAGCATACCAAGTAATACAATAATTCCTGCTGCAGCAATAAAATGGAATTCTTCTTGAGGACGATTCGTCCAGTTAAAGATTTGAATAGGCATCACTGTGAATTCAGATAACATTCCATCAGGTAAAAATGCAATGTAAGTTAATGCTCCAATCATAATAAGCGGTGCTGTTTCTCCGATAGCTCTTGAGAGCGCAAGAATATTCCCTGTTAAAATACCTGGTATGGAAGCTGGAAGGACTATATTTTTAATTGTTTGCCATTTTGTAGCTCCCATAGCTAATGACCCATCTTTCATTTCGTTCGGAACGGACCGTATCGCTTCTTGAGATGCTACGATAATAATGGGCAAAATTAAAAGAGCCATTGTCATACCACCTGCAAGCAAACTTCTACCAAGATCTAGACTTCGAACAAATAATGTTAATCCTAATAATCCATATACAATTGATGGAACACCCGCTAAATTTGCAATATTCATTTGAATGAAACGTGTAAAACGATTTTTACCTGCATATTCTTCTAAGTAAATCGCTGTACCAACACCTAAAACAAACGCAATGGGTGCAGTAATTACCATCATCCAAATAGTTCCGAAAAGTGGGGCCAATATCCCCGCTTCATCAGCATTTCTTGAAGGGAAGCTTGATATAAAGTTCCAATTTAAATAACCAATTCCTTGAGTGAAAATACGTATTAACAACACCGCGAGAAATAGGATTGCTATGGAAATTGCAAGACCGAAAACAAGAAATGCAAATTTATTTTTTAATAGTCTAGTTGGAATAGACTTCGACACTTTCTGATGATTGACTAATTCCATTCTAATATTCCTCCCTAAACCGTCTAGAAATAACACCTGCTATCACATTCATCGCCAATGTAAATACAAACAAAGTCATTCCTACAGCATAAATACTATAGTAAACCGTCGAACCAAACGTTGCATCACCTAGACTCACTTGCACGATGTAAGCAGTCATCGTTTGAATTGAAGAAGTAATATCGATAGCAGCTGTAGGACTTGCTCCACCAGCAACAGTGACGATCATCGTCTCACCAATTGCCCTTGAAAAAGCCAAAACAAATGACGAAATAATCCCTGATAAGGCGCTTGGTATGACAACTTTAACAGCTACTTCGAATCTTGTTGAACCAAGGGCAAATGCTCCCTCTCGTATAGAATTTGGAACTGCATTCATGGCATCTTCTGAAAGTGATGCAATCATTGGGATAATCATGATTCCAACGACAATTCCGGGGCTTAACGCATTGAATATTTGTAAATCAAAGAAATGACGTAGTAATGGCGTTACAAATGTTAATGCGAAAAATCCATATACAATCGTGGGGATTCCAGCCAATACTTCTAAAACTGGTTTCACTATTTTTCTCACGCGTTCTGACGCATACTCACTCAAAAAAATGGCGGAACCGAGACCTAAAGGAATAGCAACAACAACTGCAATCAATGTAACCATTAATGTTCCATTAATGAGTGGCCATATTCCAAAGCTAGGGTTCCCTCCCATCGGATACCACTCTAAACTAGTAAAAAACTCAACAACTGAAACTTCTTCAAAAAATGTAAATGTCTCTCTTAATAGAGTAAAAATAATACCTACTGTTGTTAAAACTGAAACAAAAGCGCAAATAAATAAGAAAGTCGGTATTGCTTTTTCAGTTAATTTAAGACCTCTTCTATTTTGATGATTTTTTTTAATCAAGTCTGAAATACTTGGTTTATCTGAGTTGCCAGTCATAAAATATCCTCCTTATACAACAAAAGGAAGAAGAGAATGGTGACCCTCTACTCCCTTGAAATTCAATAATTTTAAATTTTCTTAGCGTTCAGCCTCAATTTTCTCTAAGTTATTCTCATAACTTTCATCTGTCGCGTTAACATAACCAACTTCTAGTGCAAGATCGCCTACATTTTCATTCATAAATTTCAAATATTCATATAAATGGTCTTCTTTAATCGATTCTTTGTTCACATACGTATAGATTGGACGAGATAGTGGCGCATATGATCCATCATTAACTGTGTCATCAGTCGGCTCCACCGCTCCATCTCCGTTATCAATAGGAACAATTTTCAGTTTGTCTTTGTTTTCAATATAATACGCATACCCGAAATAACCTAGTCCATTTTCTCCACCTGCAACACCATTTACTAAAACGTTGTCATCTTCAGATAATTGGGCGTCACGGCGCATTTCCTCTTCATTTAAAATGACTTCGTTCCAGTAGTCATAAGTACCTGAGTCATGTCCAGGACTATAAAATTCAATTTCTTCATCAGGCCACTCATCGCGGATATCCTTCCAAGTTTCAACACCATTTCCTTCAATCCACATCATTTTCAGTTCATCAACCGTTAAATAATCGACAAAATCATTTTCGGGATTAATTACTACTGAAAGTCCGTCATATGCCAGTTCTAATTCTATATATTCAATCCCATTTTCTTCAGCAATCGCTATTTCTTCTTCTTTAATTGGTCTTGAAGCATTACTTATATCTGTTTCACCAATCGTGAATCGCTTAAATCCACCGCCTGTACCTGAAACACCAACTGAAGCTCTAATTCCTGGTTGAACTAAATTAAATTCTTCAGAAACTGCTTCCATAATTGGAAATACGGTTGAAGATCCATCAATCGCGATTTCACCTTCTAGTTCTCCTGTGTCTTCGTCACTCGAATTCTTTTCATTATCTGATTCTTCATTAGCTGAATTATTGTCAGCATTATTGTTACTTTCTCCAGTATTTCCAGAAGCTTCGTTTTCTCCTTCACCACAAGCAACCGTAAATGCCATAAGACCCACCATGATAATAGATAAGCTAGCTTTTTTCAATTTCAACTTCCTCCTCAGATATTGTATCTTTTTCTAGTATGTAACCTCTTGGCCACAAACTTAGTATAGTTCTTATTTATTAAGGCAGAATAAACGCTACGTAAATGATTTATTAATAGTTTGTAAATGAGTGAATTTCATAATTTAGAGCCCTTGCGTCCCAAGGAGTTTGAGACACAAAAAAGGAAGTACCTCCCCAAGTCCTGTATAATGGTGGTTGACCAAAACAACCAAAAAGACTGGAGGAAATACTCCCTATGGCCATTATACGACAAACGAGCTTATTTAGCATTCAAGACTTATATGAGATGGAACCTACCCAACGTTATGAATCGATTATTTCAGCGATAGATTTAGATGCGATCCACGATGAAATAACCAAAAAATCCCGACTTGGTGCACCCGTAGAGCTGAATTATGCGGCAATGGTTATTTCTATGTTTGTACGAATCGTTGAGCGCATTCCAACGATGAAGGACTTAATAAAACGTTTGAATGATGACTTTATATTTAAGTTGAATTGTGGTTTTCTTGTGTCTGACAATACTCCCTCTGAAGCTGCCTATTCACGACTTATAACGAAACTGGATGACTCTATTGTTTTAGAGGAATCACAAGAGAAAGTTGTTCTTCAAGCCATGGCGGAAGGCTTTATTATGGATGACACGGTCGCTATTGACGCCACCCATTTTGAAGCACGTGATCAAGCACCACCAAAAGAAGAAAAGCCAAAAGCAGAACCTAACAAGCGTGGGCGCAAACGTAAAGACGAGCGAGAACAATGGCTGATGGAACAAGCAGAAAAGGAAGCAAATCTTCCACTTTTCGAAAAGAAAATAGAAGCTCAGTTGGATGTTCCTTTACATGAGTTACGTTCGGAAGTTCCTCAAGACCCTAAATGGGGTGTAAAGAAGAACAGCGAAGGAAAAAATGTCTTTTGGTACGGCTACAAAGGTCACTTAGCTGTTGGTACATCCAGTCAATACATTTTACAGTCCCTTTTTTCTTCTGGCAGTTTGAATGATGGAAAAGCAGCTATTCCTTTATTAAAGGGAGTGGATGAATGCCTATCCTTGCCTTCTTTGGCCTACCAGACAATGGACGCAGGCTATGACTACGCCCCTATTTATGAACAAGTTCATCGAATGGGAAACCAATCTGTGATTGCTTATAATAAGAAAAATGAAGCAGAACCCATCGGGTTTGATAAACACTTTGCCCCAACCTGTTTTAGGGAACATTCCTATCGTTATGATAGTTTTGATGCCAAGTATGAAACGTTGAAATACACAAGTCCAAAAGAATGTAGCGACTGTCCTTTAGCTAACGAAGGCATTTGCCAAAAGGTTTATAAAGTAAAAATCACGACAGACCTCCGAAAATATACAGCACCAGCACGTGGTTCAAAAGCATGGAAACATCTATCCAAACGCCGCTCAGCAGTAGAACGCGTCAATGCTTATCTAAAGGAATATTATCAACTAGACAATGTACGTTATCGAACGGGAAAACGCGCAAAAGTTCATTTTGACATCGTCACGCTTATTTATAATGCATCAAAATTAGCAAGTGATCGTATCAATTTACTGTTAAATCAGCAACAAGCTGCTTAAAGAAATTTTTAAAAACGACATTATTAAAATTCTGCAGGTCTTTGAATTTTTAAAAAGGTGAATTATGAAATTGATTCAAATGTAGAATTTACAAAGAATCATATAGAAAATTTAGAATGATAGATTTATTAATCAGTTCACGACAAAAAAACTGGACAAGCCGATTATCGACTAGTCCAGTTTTTAATTTAGATTGTAACACTATAGCCTGTTTTTGCAATTGCTACAGTTCCTGTATATCGTTCAGTAACTTCATCAACTAATTGTTGATGAACGCCAAAATGTGGCAAATGAGTAAGGAGGACAGATTTTGCTTGAGATTGATTTGCTAGCTTAGCAACATCAACACTATTCATATGGCCAAATTTCGCTGCAGACTGATTAGCATAAAAACTTGATTCTGCAATCAATAAATCTGTATCCAACGAAAATGGAATAAGATTTTCGTCATACGTAGTATCAGCACTATAGATTAAAGACTTATTTGTTTTAGTCGAAATTACTTTCATCGCATAACAAGGAACAGGATGCGTTGTCCTTTGAAAATAAATTGTAAATGGTCCAATGTATATCGGATTCGACGAATCATATGACTGAACATCTGTATACGGTGGCTTAGCTAAATTAGTATAGGAATCATCTTCTTCACGATGTGCATAAATGCTTAATGGCTTTTTTGTTCGCTTTAAATTTATATCTACCACACGGCTGTATGTAAGTACTCCGATATCAGCAATATGATCATGATGGAAATGGCTAATTACTGCAGCATCAATATCTCGAAGATCAAGAATGTTTTGTATTTGTGAAACCGCACCGCTTCCGCAATCTAAGATTATTTTCGTATCTTCTTCCTCAAGCAAGAAACAGCTAGTTGCTTCATTTTTTTCTGGATAAGCACCCCAAAATCCAATCACGGTTAATTTCATCTTGTATCCCCCTCGTACTCGTATTGTTACAATTTGTTCATTTGATTATGACAAAGTTCCGTTCGTAAAATTCTTTCAGTAATTCTATATGAAAAGAATTTTTAACAAAAAGACTCCAACGATTATCTCTAATCATCAGAGTCTTTTCATATACTTTATGCCTCTTGTACTTCAGGATATACACTCACTTGTTTACGGCTACGTCCAACGCGTTCGAATTTCACAACGCCGTCTACTTTAGCAAATAATGTGTCGTCTCCACCTTTTCCAACGTTCACGCCTGGATAAATACGCGTTCCACGTTGGCGAACTAGAATAGATCCACCTGTAACTTCCTGTCCATCAGCACGCTTCGTACCTAGACGTTTTGATTCTGAGTCACGGCCGTTTTTTGTACTACCTACACCCTTTTTCTGGGCGAAAAACTGAAGGTTTAATTTTAAAAACATGGTCTTCACCCCCTGCACTTTTATGATTTAATTTGTATAAACTGACGATACTGTTCTTCCATCGTTTTCATGGAAACGAGCATGCCTTTTAGTAATAGTTGTACATTCTCATAAATGCCATCATTTAAATGTTCAGGAACACGGCAGCGGAGAAACCCTCCATCATCCTTCATTTCTACATGTAACTCTGTTTGGCATAGTTCAGCAATTGCATTCACCGTTCCAAATGAAACAGCAGAGGCACCAGCACAGACAAGATCATGTCCATATGGACCTGATTCGGCGTGCCCAGACATCGTAAAAGAATGAATTGTTCCGTCGTTATTCCGATCAAACGTGATAGTAATCATCATCAGCACACCTTTATCTTTATGCGTTGATTTTACCAATCGTTACTTTTGTAAACGGTTGTCGATGACCTTGTTTGCGATGGTAGTTCTTTTTTGCTTTATAAGTGAAAACAGTCAACTTTTTACCTTTGCCTTGTTTCACAACATTCGCTGTAACAGTTGCTCCTTCCAATAATGGAGAACCTACTTTTGTTTCATCTCCACCAACCAAAAGAACACGATCAAAAGTAACTGTGTCACCTTCTGTTACATCTAGTTTTTCAATGGTAATTTCTTGTCCTTCAGTAACTTTCACTTGCTTTCCACCAGTTTCAATTATTGCGTACATATGCGCACCTCCTTCAATACTAAGACTCGCCATCATAGGTGCAAAATGTCACCATTAAGCTTGAAAACCTACTCCGTGCGGTTGTAGCTCTTTGGGCGCAACCAAACAACTAACAAAGGACATCATATCACACATGAAAATGCCGTGTCAATGGGATCATCCTTGTTTATGAACAGCACTTTGTGTTCGTTCATTCCAACGCTTACGGGCTTCTTCTAAACCACCCATAAATCGAATCGTATATTCTCGATCATTTACTGGAACGAGAAAAATTTTTTTAGACAATAACTCTTCTAGTTTTAATAAACGAGACTGGCCATTATCTGCAAACAATTCATTTACTCTTTCTTCGATATCTATCAGAAAAGCACCATCTTCTTGATATCTCATCGCAAACAGTTCTTCTTCTAAATCCCTCGCTATTTCTTCTGCTTTTCTTACTTGCCCTGTACCATTACAAGATCGGCACGTCGTATGAGTCGTTTCGAGCAAAGGTTTCCTCGTTTTTTTCCTCGTCATCTCGAGCAAACCTAGTTTCGTAAAACCTAAGACGTTTGTCATCGTTCGATCTTTTTGTAAAGAGGTTCTTAACATTTGTGTAACCTTAGCGCGGTCTTTATCAGAATCCATATCAATAAAATCTACCACTACCATGCCACCAACGTCACGAAGGCGAAGTTGCTCAGCAATCGTTTTTGCAGCTTGTATATTAATAGCTAAAGCCGTTTCTCTCAGCCCTTGCTTACCGGTATATTTAGCAGAGTTCACATCGATTACCGTCATCGCCTCAGTATGATTAATATGTAAAGAACCACCATTCTTCATCCAAACAAATGGCTTCACTGATTTCTCTAGAAATTTATCTAATTCATAAAAAGAAAAAATATTCTCTTTTCCTTGATAAAGCTCAACTTTAGATGAGTGCAAATTGGAAAGTTGCCTTTTTATGTACTGAAAGTCCTCTAATTTATCAACGACAATTGTTGTATCATCATCCATAATAAAATCTCTTGTTATCCTAGCCAGTATAGAGGATTCATTATACAAAGTAGCCACTTTATTAGGCAAATTACCTCCACTGTTAAAAATGTTGCTGTACATCTCTTTTAATCGGATAAATTCTTCGTGAACCAATTCCTCTTTAGCTTCATCAGCCAATGTACGAATAATCACACCCTCATGATTCTCCACCCATTCACGTGCTTTCTTTCTCCAATTGTCACGAATGTCATCTGTCTTCATCTTTTTAGATACAGCAATATAATCTGCTTCTGGTAAGTACACAAGATATTTCCCTGGGAATGATAATAGTTCCGTTAATTTAGCTCCTTTTGATCCTGTTTCCTCTTTTTTCACCTGTACATTGATCCACTGACCTTTTGTGACAAGAGATGTAATCGATGGTTCTTTAACTGGAGTATCTGAATCATTTATCGTCATAAAATGATGGTAAGCAACAAGTTCTTTTTTATATAAAAATCCGTTTTTATCAGAACCAATATCGACAAATGCTGCATCAATTCCTGGCAGGATATCGATCACCTTACCTCTTATAACCGTTCCTGGTTGTGGACCTTCGAGTTTTGTGTCAAATAACCACTCCACTACTTTTTCATCTTCTACAATCGCGCCTCGGATAACATTCATCCATCTGTGAAGTATAATTTTCCGCATACTGTTAACTCCTCCTTGTTGGAGAACATTCTTTGTTTTAAGTAACGTTCATTAGTCTAGAAAGGCTCGCTTTGAGCTTTGATAAAATCGAAGAATTAAGCAATCTTATGAAGTGGAAGATGTTTGTTGTTTGTCTCAAAAAATGCTCGTAATAATCTCTCCTCTTGCACACCTACCTCTAATGAGTCCAATGTATACAAAAACACGACACTTTTCTCTCGATATACCCTTTTCATTGCTTCAGATACCGTAGTCGAAGGTAATACGCGAATATATTTTATTGGTCTTTTTACTTGAATCCTTTTTCTTTCCAATAAAAAACGAAGGAAATGATAATGGCGTTGTTTCCACTCCAAATATAAATGAATCCATAAAAAAATAATAATTGAAATAAGGTTCAAATGAAAGGGAAGGAGAAATAAACTTCCATAAGTTAGTCCCAATAATACCATAAACGATAATGTAAAGCTAAATTGATATGATTTCTGAAACGGTAAAAATAGCGTTTTTAACGAAAAAATAAGCTTGCCTCCATCTAATGGCATAATAGGCAAGCAGTTGAACAATAATATCGTCATGTTATGAAACAGGAACATGCGATGGTCGCCTGCTGACCAGACTGGCATCGTTACTAGCAGGTAACTTAATCCCATCAACCAAATGTGTTGAAGCGGCCCTGAGATTGTCACAAGAATTTCTTCTTTTACTGGACGATTCCCATACTCATCCATTTCTGCCATTCCTCCAAATGGAAGTAACGAAATTTGGCGAATACGCCACCCTAATCTGTGCGCCATGAAAGCGTGTCCCAATTCATGAATCAACACTATGACAAAAACCATTATAATTTCTTTAAATAGCCCTGTAATACCACCGATACCTAAAATCATCCAAAAGAGAGGGTGAATTTTAATCTTCCTAAATAAACTAATCAACGGAGATCACTTCAATTGGGTCAATGAAAGAGTCCCCCTCTTTCAATGCAAAATAGTACACTCCTACTGCTGAATCTTCCTCATGTGAAACTTGCGCTAATACTTCTCCTGTATCTACATGATCATACAAATTAACGTGGATATCTTCTAACATTCCATACCAAGATTCTCCACCATCATAATGACGAATAACTACCACCTTTCCCCATTCATTTTCTTCATCTTCCCCTATAAATCGGACGACACCGCTTTTAACTGCTTCAACAGATTCATTCACATCTGTCTCAACAAAAATACCTCGTCCATTTTCATGAAATGTTTCTCGAACGATACCTGATGCAGGTAACGCATATTGTTCAAGTAAATCTTCATCCATGTCTCCTGGTGCTACCGATTCCATTTGCGTTGGAACTAAAGCTAGTGGACGCCCAAAAAGGTCCTCATACCACAAAGCTACACGATCAAATTCAAACTCCGTTTCAAAAACCGAGCGAATATAATTCCTTGGTTGTTCCAATACACCGGTGCTTGATTGCAATACAATTGCCATTATTAAAAATAAACAAATGCTAGCAAGAGTTTGCATCATAAAAATATCTTTTCGAAAAAATGGTTCAGGCTTTCGCTTCGGTGCTGGAAGACCTTTTGATGAGTCAAACGAATAAACTGTTTCTTCGCGTTCCTCATCATGTTTTATTCCCCACATAGGATACCCGTCACTACGAAGCCTTTCCCTAGGTCTTTCTGGCGTTTTTTGTATATTTCGCCTACGTCTTTTCGCCTCAATTTGTTTTTTTAATTTTGATATTCTGTCTGCCATATGTCACTCATCCTCGTCAATAGTTTCGTCATAGTTCATATTTATGTCTTGTCCACCCTTGCTAGAACTTAAAATGGCTAAACATATATTGTATATGAACGCAAAAAATCCCTCTTCAAAAAAAAGAGGGGAAATATATTAATATAAGGGGGTTATGGTATTGTATTCGCAACATACAAATATGTGAGGCAAAATGTTTTTGTTATTATTACAAGTAAAAAACAACGACGATTTGTCGTTGTTTTTCCTAACCTCTCATACCGAGAAATTTTTTCATTTTCACAAATACACCTGTTTGGTCTTCCAAAGACATAAGAGGTACCGTCTCTCCTATGATTCTTCTGCTAATATTTCTGTATGCAATAGATGCTTTACACTTTGGATCAAGTGCAACTGGTTCTCCGTTATTGGCTGATTTGATGACACCATCATCATCGACAACAATACCTAATAAATCAATCGCCAAAATCGAAACAATCTCTTCTACATCCATTGAGTCTCCATTTTTCATCATATGATTACGTATTCGATTAATTACCAATTTAGGGGGGGCAACATTCTCTTCTTTTTCTAATAAACCAATAATACGATCTGCATCCCTAACAGACGATATTTCCGGTGTTGTCACTACGATCGCCTGATCTGCGCCTGCAACCGCATTTTTGTACCCTTGTTCAATCCCCGCGGGGCAATCTATTAAAATGTAATCATATTCTTGCTTTAGTTCATCAATAAGTACTTTTATCTGTTCAGGTTCAACAGCAGACTTGTCCTTTGTTTGGGCAGCTGGTAGAAGATAAAGACAATCAAATCTCTTATCTTTAATGAGTGCCTGCTTAAGTCGGCAGTTTCCTTCAACAACATCAACGAGGTCATAGATGATACGATTTTCTAACCCCATAATAACGTCAAGGTTCCGTAATCCAATGTCTGTATCTACTAAACAAACTTTCTTCCCAGAAAGTGCAAGTGCGGTTCCAAGATTGGCAGTCGTCGTTGTTTTTCCAACGCCACCTTTTCCAGATGTAACAACAATCGCTTCTCCCACATCATTCTCCCCCTTCTTCCATTCCATTTTAACATTATTCGTTTAGAAATATCATATCCCTCTAAAACTTATGACCCTATCCTATACCCATTGATAAATTTGGACGAATGTTAGAAAGTTTTTGCAATTTCTCAATAATCATTTCTTTTTCCCCATTTACAAAAGCGCATTCCATTTCGTCTTGCTTTGTTTCTTTTTCCTCATTATCTTCTGGAGGACGGCGAATGATCGAAGCAATTCTTAGTTGTGATGGTGTCATGGAAGAGGCACAGATGATCGCTTCATCATTGCCTGTATACCCAGCATGAGCAACCCCTCGTAGTCTTCCTAATATGTAGATACTACCTGTTGCTTTAACAGTAGCACCTGGGTTTACATCCCCAACTAGCAATAAATCTCCCTTTAATTCTAACACTTGACCAGATCGAATCATTTTGACGATTCTAGTGATATCGTTGTTTTGCTTCACTTCATTTGCTTCTACTTTTGTGATAACTTCAGACTCTACATCATCAATAATCACATTCATTTCTTTCGAGAAAAGACTTTCAAGTTCCTCTATTTGATATTGATCTAAATACCTTTTTCCAATAAGGACTTTTACTTTAACCGGACCCTGGCTACCATTGTAATTCGTATCTGGACGGTCCGAGAGTTTATCTTTCAATTCATAAATTAAGGCGTCTAAAGAACATTGATCATCTAATAAAAACGTCAAGCCATCCTTTGTCCCTTTTATAATAACATGCTGAGCTTTCTTTTGTTTGCTCGTCATAGCACCTTCTCACCTCACAATCATTAACATATACCATTCATTTGTCTAGTTGAGATCTTGCATTTTCCGCTCTGAATACTGAAACCATAATCGCAATGGAAAAGCAAGTGCAGCTATGATAACGAAGTTCATGATCATTGTTGGTATAAACCGTACAGAGAGAAATGTTTCGTGAAGAAGCGTTGTATTTCCTAATAACAACATCATCCCATAGACATAATATTCTAGTAGGGCAACTCCAAAAGTTACCATTAATATGACAACAAAAATATTTTTCTTAATATAAGGCAGGGGATTACATAAAAGGTAAGCAAGTAACCCCATACCAAACGTGTAAATACCAAGAACTTGTGAATAAATAATATCATAGAAAATACCAAAGATAATTCCGTACAAGAGACCATAGCCTCTACCGCGATATATCCCCGCTACCAAGATGAGCATAAACATCCATCTTGGAATCAGTTGATATGCGACCCCGTAAAAATCAGGTGCAAAAACTTGATAGACTGTACCTTCTATTATAAACAGAATAAACAGGACAATGAATGTAGAATAGCGAATAATCATCAGTCTTCGTCCTCAACATCAGGATTAATTTCATCCTCAATCGTCGGTGCACTGCGTTCGACTACCATCACATAATCAAGATGATAAAAATTTGCAGATGGCTCGACATACGCAGTTTGCGTCAAGCCGAACTCATCATATTCATAGTCAACGATCTCCCCAATTACAAGATTTTGTGGAAATACACCGCCTTTACCAGAAGTTGCAACGGTTTGCCCTGTTTCAAGTTCCACGTTAATATCAATCATTGTAAACTGTAAATACCCGCTTTCGTGATCGATACCTTCGATGAAGCCATCAATCGTTTCGTCTGCGAGAACCATAGCTGAAATCCGATTCGTTACATCCTGATCACTGAGTAACTGAATAGAAGATGAGAACTGAGAAACTTGAGCAATTTTACCAATAAGCCCTCCAGAAGTTATCACAGCCATATTTTCTTCAATACCATCCTGTGCTCCCTTGTTAATACCAACTTGTTCATTCCATCGGTCTGGAGAGCGATGGATAACGAGAGCTGATCGAACAGTATAATCCATTAAATCTGGATCATCCAATAACCCTATCGCACCTTCTAATTCCTCGTTTCGTCTTCGCAATTGGCTCAATTCAACTTGTAACGAAGCGTACTCATCAAGATGAGATTTCAATACTTGATTTTCTTCATATAAGTTTCTCATATCATTCGCGTTCTCAAAGAAACCCGCTACAAAATGAGCGGGTCTTGAAAAAGCTGACTGCACCGAACCGACTGTATCCGTAACAATTTGCTCTGGCCAAGATAAAGCTCTGCGGTCACTGATCGAATAGCCAATTAATGCGACAAGGATAATCATACAAACTAACAAGACGATCAGTCGCTTATTCGAAAAAAATGGAGACATGTGCGACACCTACTTACCCTTTTCTATTTGATCGAACTGTAATTCCTGCTTTTGACCGAAATAAATGAAGATTTTCCAATGCGCGCCCTGTTCCGATAGCTACACAATCCAACGGATCTTCGGACACGAGCACTGGCATATTCGTTTCGTCACTCAACACTTTATCAAGGTTTCGTAGGAGTGCTCCTCCACCTGTTAACACTATTCCCCGATCCATAATGTCTGCTGCTAATTCTGGCGGTGACTGTTCTAACGTATCTTTTACTGCTTGAATAATTTGTGTCACGGTATCTGCTAGTGCTCTTGTAATTTCATCTGAATGAATCGTAATTGTCTTCGGCAAACCAGAGACTAAATCACGTCCACGGATATCCATTTCCTCGTTAGGATCTGGATTTCCAGCACTACCAATTTCAAATTTAATCGCTTCTGCCGTACGCTCACCGATCATCAAGCTATACGTCTTTTTGACATATTGAATAATTGCATCGTCCATTTCATCACCAGCAACTCGAACTGATTCACTTGTTACAATGCCGCCTAAAGAAATAATTGCGACTTCCGTAGTTCCCCCACCGATGTCGACAATCATACTTCCAGTTGGTTCCCAAACCGGTAAGTTCGCACCAATCGCTGCAGCAAATGGCTCCTCAATAGTGTATGCTTCCTTTGCTCCAGCTTGCTTTGTCGCATCTTCTACTGCTCGTTTTTCAACGGCAGTAATTCCAGATGGGACACATACCATCACATTCGGCTTTCTTGTGAAAATAGAGCGATTGCGCAGAGCCTGTTGTATAAAATGTTTCATCATTGTCGCTGTTGTATCAAAATCAGCGATTACGCCATCCTTCATTGGACGAATCGCAACAATATTTCCTGGGGTTCTACCAATCATATTTTTCGCATCATTTCCTACCGCTTCTATATTTCCTGAATCTGAGCGTATCGCAACTACGGAAGGTTCTCGGAGAATGACCCCTTTTCCTTTTACGTAAACTAGTGTATTAGCTGTCCCTAAATCAATTCCTAAATCTTTTGAAAAACCTGCAAACATCTATGTAATCTCCCTTCGTTCGTAAAAACTTTCATCTGTCTCATTAGTTAGATAATAATCCTAATTTTCATGATAAAGTCTCATAAGAATAATTATACTCAATCTTTGCTCTTATGAGTAGCTTTTTCACAGATACACACAAAAATCCTTATTTTATCCTAACACAACCTTGAATTCATGTACATATTCAGATTATAGTAACAGATTTTAGTCGAAAGGAACATCACTTAGGTAGGGAAATATGCTTTTTAGTTAGACGTAACCTTTTTCTTTTAAAGAACAAAACCGTTGATCACCGATGATAACATGATCGAGAAGTTCAATTCCTAACATTTTTCCGGACTCAGTTAATCGCTTTGTTACGTCTATATCTTCTTGGCTTGGTGCGGGATCGCCGGAGGGGTGATTATGTAGGCAGACGATCGAGGCTGCTGAGTAACGAAAGGCTTCTTTGTAAATTTCTCTCGGGTGGCAAATCGACGCATTGAGGCTTCCTATAAAAATAGTTTTTTTGTGGATAATTTGATTTTTCGTATTTAAATAAAGAACGATGAAGTGTTCTTGATTGAGGTGACGCATCTCGTCCATCATATAATGAGAGACATCTTCTGGGGAACGGATCACGTAACGATCCTCTGCGGGAAATTGTTGAATTCGTTTACCTAACTCAAGCGCTGCTCGGAGCTGAACAGCTTTTGCTTCACCAATTCCACGAATATCCATTAACTCTTTGATGGAAGCATCTTTCAAAAGTTTCAATCCGTCAAAATGTTGAATCACTCTTGCCGCAAGTTGCAGTACCGACTCTGATTTCGTCCCTGAACCTAGTAGTAAAGCAATTAGCTCTTGATTTGATAAAGCTTGGGGACCATCTCTTACCAATCGTTCTCTTGGTCTTTCACTTTTAGGGACGTCTCTGATCATCATTGACATCGTCATACAGAATAAATCCTCCTTTTTCTGATCACCTCTTGTTTTGGTGTATTAAGATATTCACCGCGTCAAAGGAGATCATCGATTGTTATTAAATTGTTTTAAAGCACGCACAACCTTTGCGATTGGAAGCCCGACAATTGTAAAGTAGTCCCCGTTAATTTTTTCCACAAGTGTTGCTCCTAGACCTTGAATCCCATATGCTCCAGCTTTATCAAATGGTTCACCGCTATCGATATAGTCAACTATCTCCTCCGATGTGAGCGGATAGAAATAAACCCGTGTCTTTTCAACAAATGTCATTTTATTGTCTTGCGAAAGCAAAGTGACACCTGTTAATACGTGGTGAGATCTACCGGAGAGTAATTGGAGCATTTTATTAGCATCATGTTTGTCAGTCGGTTTTCCTAGGATGATGTTATCAATCACGACAATCGTATCTGCTGCTAAAATAAGCTTATTTTCGTTTCGGCTAAACACATCTTCTGCCTTCTGATACGCTAACGAAGCAACTACCTCTTCAGGCGTGTCTGTTTCAACTATTTTTTCTTCTACTTCACTTGGGATGACCGTAAATGAAAGTCCAATTTGTTCTAGGAGTTCTTTTCTTCGTGGGGATTGAGAGGCTAATACGAAAGGTTTCATGCGAGTCCACTTCCTTTATAACAGAAATTTATATACTAGAAAGATAAGGAAGAAACTAAGTTAATTCTACTTGACTCTTCCTTATCAATCAAGTTAATTAATCGGAATTTCCAGTTATTCTTCTCCAAAAATCAGTTCTTTTGCTGCAATTCCTGGATTGGTCATCTCTTTCGGATGAAGAATTCGATCCAACTCTTCTTCTGATAAAATCCCTCGTTCCAGACAGATTTCCCTAACAGGACGATTTGATGTAATCGCTTCTTTAGCAATGCGGGCGGCAGTCTCATAGCCAACATGAGGATTAATTGCCGTAATAATTCCAACACTATTTTCTACCAACATTTTACAACGATCAATATTAGCTTCAATACCATCAATCGCGAATTTTTCGAATACGTTTATTCCATTTTGTAAAATTGTAAATGACTGTAATAAATTTAATACCAATACAGGTTCCATCACGTTAAGTTCTAATTGCCCAGCTTCCGATGCGAGGCTAATCGTGTGATCGTTCCCAATCACTTGAAAAGATATTTGGTTGATTACTTCACACATGACAGGATTGACTTTTCCTGGCATGATAGAAGACCCTGCCTGTCTTGGTGGCAAGTTGATTTCATTCAACCCAGTTCGTGGTCCTGAACTCATTAAACGAAGATCATTGGCGATTTTAGATAGATTGATCGCCAGTATTTTCATCGTACTTGAAAGCATGGTGTAGGCATCTGTGTTTTGCGTAGCATCAACTAAATTCTCCGCTCGATGAATTGGCATTCCGGTCATTTCTGCGAGGTTCTTTGTAACTTTATCAATATATTCTGGCATTGCATTCAATCCAGTTCCAACTGCGGTAGCACCCAAGTTGACTTCATAAAGATGGTCAACAGATTGTTTTATGCGAGTAAGATCTCTTGAAAGCAATCGTCTGTATGAGCCAAATTCTTGCCCTAAACGAATTGGAACAGCATCCTGCAAATGAGTTCTTCCCATTTTAATAACTTCATCAAATTCAAGTTCTTTCTTCTCCATTGTAGCTACTAAATCAGTTAAAGCAGTAATCAATCCGGTTGATAAATGAAGACATGCAATATGAATCGCTGTTGGAAACGCATCGTTTGTTGATTGCGCCATATTAACGTGGGTGGTGGGACTTACTTTCATATATTCTCCCTTTTGACCACCTAATATTTCAATCGCCCGATTCGCAATGACCTCATTTGCATTCATGTTAAACGACGTTCCTGCTCCACCTTGAATGCTATCGACGATAAATTCGCTATTTAGCTTGCCATCAATGACATCATCAGCTGCTTCTATGATCGCTCCTGCAATGCCTTTGTTTAACATACCTACTTCTGCATTTGCCTTTGCTGCAGCCTTTTTCACATAGCCAAACGCTTTAATTAATTCACTGTGGGGCGGATATCCTGTTATTGGAAAGTTCTCTTGAGCCCTGATTGTCTGAATCCCATAATACGCATGGGCTGGTAATTGTTTCTCCCCCATTAGATCTCGTTCTATTCTCGTTTTATCTGAAGATGATCTATTCATATCCGACCCCTTTCCGACACTAACGTACGTTATCTCTCTCTTTGTTATCATTATTTAAGATGCACAAAAGAGTTCCGAGTTATAGAAAATTAAGCTTTTTCGAGAGTAACGATTAGCTGTTGATAAATAATTAACCCATTCAATAGAGATTCTTGCATTTCCCAGGCAAACTCAGTAGTTGAGAGGTTTGATGAATAAACAGCCATTACTGATTGGCTTGCGTCCATCCACTGCGAAGAGAGCGCGGCAATCTCCTCATTTGTTGTATCCATCTCATCGTAAGCATCCTGCCAAGCTTGTCCTGCATCGAAAAGCTCCGTAACAGCCTCATCAGAAGGTGCCTCCCCTACAATATCTTGAACAGCTATATTAGAAGCGTGGGCCATCCAATTTACTCCCTTCGTTACAAAGGTGTGAATATCTTCAGGAACTTCTATTTGATCATTCAAAATCTCAAAAGGTTTTACATACGTTTCTTGCCCCTGATCTTCTATGTGGTTCGCTAAGACTTCAGCCTCTTCCCGCGCGAGGCCCATTCCTACAAATAAAAAATGAGTGCCATCGTTTTCAAATAATAAAGAAGGAAAACCTTTTTCTTTAATCAAGGTAGCCATTTCTTCTCCCTTTTCAATCGTTGAGAAAGCACCCGCTTGGACGACATGTGCATCAAGAGAGGAAAGATTTGATGGAGATTGTCCATTAGCTACCCCCACCGCAGAATCAGAAATCCCAATTTCATTTGATGTGACTGCTTGATCTTGTCCAACAGTTGTGTCATTGCCTGTAAATAATGATAATAACATCATTCCAAATGCTCCACCGACTAGAATCGCAGCAGAGACTGACAGAAATACTTTATTTTTAAAATAATCTAAAGAAAATTTATCCCAACTTTGTTTATTGTTTTTTCTTTTAGAAGGAGGCAATTTAGGACTACGCTCACTTCTCCCGTCGTCCCAAAAAGGAGCATTTTCCTCTTCATAAAGCTTGCGACGTTTATTAAAGTCGATAACTTTTTGTTCCTCGTTTTGCTGTGAGTCATCATCTTTTACTAATTGCGTTTCTATCTTTTCTTGACGTTCAGGTTTTATGAGATGATCTTGAATCCTTTTATATTTACCATCTAAACGAACGAGAACTTCCTTTTCTTTCCTCATAATAAATCGCTCCTTTCTTTTCGGAACAGGCTTTACTATAAGTCTATTAACGAATCAAAAATGATAGAACCGATTCATATAAGAAAAGTAGAAGGTAATTCAAGTTAAAATATATTGTGAATTTAGACATAGAATAGACGCACTTGAGAAAGATAGATTAAGTAGATTAATACTATAATCGCTTATGGATTTCGATAAATAGGTGTATCTTTCATTGCAGGATCAACGAACGGTCTTCCAGGTTCATACTCACCAAACGCTTCTACTAGGTCATCTAAGTAATAGGTACTTACATGTACGTCAAACGATAATATTTCCGAATTAGTTTCTTCTGTTTGATTCATTAAGAATGCTTCTTCTGACGGCGATGCAAATGATAAGGCATCAATTTCTGTAAAACGATCTAATTGCTCAATTTCATAAAGAAATTGAAACAACTGGTCATAAGAGTCTGCATCAATAGACAATGTTGCCATCACTTGGTTAACCTCTTCATCTTCACCTACTACGACAACAGAAGTTTCTTCCATCTCAGCGACGTCCCCTGACGTCAAATCCAAATTATCCTCTAAATCTGGACTAACATTCTCATCTTCATTCGTATCTTCTAGGCTTTCATCATTTCCTTCTGTTTCTGGCTCGGCTTCTTCTAGCTCACTGAAATAGCCATCTTGCAGAACCCCTCTGGAAAACATATAGCTGTGGACTTCTGTATCAGATATGAGCTCCGCTTTTTCCAAATCCAACATCCAATGATCAAGCCATGGGTGAACAGGTAAAGTACGGAGTAACGTATGAACTTCATGCTCCTCGTATGTCTCAACCGTTTCCTGTGAGTTTTGAATAGATGTCAACACTTGTTCTTCCGAAGAAAGTTCGAGCTCTTTTTCTGATACATCTTGTTTCAACGGTTGTATTACGAAAAAGAAATAAGCGAGTAGCCCAATCGATAAAAGAACTAATACAACAATTAATGTCGTTTGAACTTTTTGGAAATCTACATTCATTGTTGTACCTCCCCTTGCTCATTTTCTCGCTCCTCAACTAGCTCATCCCACAAGTCCACGTTAGAAAACACAGACATATTTATAGTGATCGTGTATGAAGCATTGTATCTCGGCATCACTGATTCATCAGCACTGTCTTCGTCTTCAGGAACGAACAGATCTTCGGTAGTTACGTCATTAATCATTACTTCCTCAAAAAGAAAATGCGCATTAAGTGCATGCAAATAACTTGCAGCTTCTCTTTGTGATTCAAACTGCACATCTACATTAACAGTTGATGGCTGCTGGTAATGGAAATTTGTGAAGAAGCCTCGCTCTGGAAGTTGCTCCGCTAAGGTGCTCACTAAACGCGTTGTTGGTTTCCGCTGAGATTCTAACAGTTCTACAATTGTATCTAATCGCTTTTCTTCTGAACTAGAATCTTGTTCTTGGTTCCTCGTTGCTTCTTGTAGCAGACGAACTGTGTGAATTTCTTGCTCTAAGTGCTCTTGTTCCCGTTCTAAATTTTGCTGGTATAAAAAAGCAAAAATAAATACAATGATAAATATTATTAGTAAACTTGAAAACAGATAAATAAAAATACGTTTTCTTACTGGTTTTTTAGGTAGTAAATTTATTTCTACATTCATTATTTACACCTCTTTTAGACAAAGGCTGAGAGGAAGCATAAAACGATATGGAACATATATGTTCACCTTTGACAAAATATCTAAAGATTTTTCCGTCTCTACATTAATTCCAATCGAATCTTCTAACAGTTTTTGAATAAGTAATATTTTAGGATGATCACCTGTTAAGAAGATTTTCGTCACTTCTTTTTCACCCTTGTTCACCGTATACTTATAGAAATCGATAACTCTTTCCACTTCAGTGAAAGAATCTTGCAGTTCTCCTTGCACTTTTTCATCTTCTTTACAAACCCACTCAATGAGATTTTTCTCTTGGCTCACTTCCCAGTCTTCTCTGCTAAAACTTTGCGTGATATTCCGCATGAACACAGGCTTATGTTCATCAAATATACTAATGTTGATTGAACTAAGGTCCCATTCAAGTTGCATCACTTGCTCATCGATCTCATCCTTATGATCTTGCATATACAATCGATACATTGACAATGGTGCCACATCAGCAACGATAGGATTCATTTTCAACTCTTCAAAATGAGAGACATATTTGTTGGTTAACTGTTCCGGAACAGCAAACAAAAGAATTTGTTTTATTTCTCTTTCCGCTTCATCATTCAACAAGAAAAAATCAAAGTACGCTTCATCAAATGGTAAATGAATCGTTGAACCAATCTCAAAGTTTATGTATCCTCGAATTTCTTCTTTTGATAGATCTTTAGGGACGTCTATTTGGCGAAAGAAAATAGACGAGTCTGGAACTAAAAACTTAATATCTTTACGTTTAAGCTTCCACTCTGTCACACACTCAGATAGTATCATCTCAAAACTATCTTCATCTATAATTTTACCTTTTTCTAAAACACCTTCAGGGATAACTCTCTCAAAATAATTAACGACCGTATCTACCGCCGGCTGTTTCGTCACGACACAGCGCAAGACATGATCTTTTATTTGAAAACTCACTTGCTCCTTTTTTCCAACTGTTATGATAGCCCCCATACAAAACCTCCATACATGAATACATTGATGTACCAATGAAAAATAGCCTCATGATAAAAATAACTGACCATTGCACCGATTGCTATAAACGGCCCGAATGGAATAGAACTTTTCCGCTGCGCTTTTTTCATTATAACGGCTGCAATCCCAAAAACCGCACCGATCAGAGATGAAAGAAAAACTGTCAGTAAAACGCCTTGAAAACCTAAGACGACACCGATCACTGCCATAAGTTTAATATCTCCGCCACCCATACCGCCTTTTGAGACAATAGCAAGAAGCAGAAAAAGAGTAAAACCAAATCCAGCACCAGCTAAACTATCCCACCAAGGGGAAAGTGGTTCAATCAATCGTAGAATCACTAATAAAACAAGAAAAAATAAGAGGATTTTATCGGGAATGAGCATCATTTCCAGATCTGAAATCGAAATGATTGCTAATAATGATATGAATACTAAAACTACCAGCAATTCTTTTGACCATCCCACCATGAGTGGTGAAATCGTGAAAAGACATGCCGTTGTCAGTTCGAAAAATGGGTATTTAACTGAAACAGACGACTGGCAGTTACGACAGCGTCCTTTTTGAAAAAGAAAGGAAACGACGGGAATAAGCTCTATCCATGTCAATGTCTTTTCGCAGTTTGGACAATGGGAACGTGGTTTGACAATCGAAGTCCCTTTCGCCACGCGAAGACCGACAACATTATAAAAAGAGCCTAAAACGAGTCCAACAAGAAATAAATAGAAATGAAGAAATAATTCCATGAGTAGACGTCCTTTCTTGAGAAAAGAAAAATGTAGTAGTAATTAATAATACTTTTCAAATTCTTATATGTAAATCCCTCCCAGTAGGAGGGATTTGTTGAACCTGTTAAGATTTAATTATCCAATCAGTCAAATAAACTTCTGTCTAAATTGGACGCGAGTATTGCTCCTCCAAAATTGTTTTCTCCAATAACATAATCCCCTTCTATATCTGCAAGATAAACTCTATAAACTCTATTCTCATTGCTATCATCTCCCATGTAGACCGTACCATCATTGTAAGATCCTCCCCCCCATGGATCTTCTATTTCTTCAAGGTAACCTCCATCCACCAAATCATCTAAACTTACACTATCCTCACCTGGATTACTTGCATCATAAAGTCTAGCTGAACTAATCATCTGTTGTGCATTGGCAATATGAGCATCTTGCCTTGAATTATCAATCAACCCTCCTACACTAGGTATCGCAATTGCTGCGATGATTCCTAGTATGACGACGACAACTAGTAACTCGATGAGTGTTAAACCCTTCTGATTCTTCAACATTCTTTTAAACATGTTTGTTTCTCTCCTTTTTTCTGTTTTATTTTTTGGCTTTACACAATTCCAATGTCTGTCAACATCAAGATTATTTGCAACGCCTATATTTTTTGGCCGGTTGCACTACTCGCTCCAATTGACCTAAGTGCCCAAATAATGGTCAAAATTCATTGCTCCATTGTTATCTCATTAAACTTCTGAGTAAATTTGAAACATTGGGACGATAATGGAAATCACAATCGTTCCGACAATTACTGCAAGGAAGACAATCATAACTGGTTCAATCAATGCCTTTAGCTTATCAGTAGCATATTCCACTTCTTTTTCATAAAACTGCGCAACTTTTGTCAACATTTGATCGAGTGATCCGGTTTCTTCACCGATCGAGATCATCTGCACAACGAGCGGTGGATAAACCCAGTGCTTCCTCATTGGTTCTGTTAATCGTTGTCCACTTTCAAGAGCATCACGTGACTGTTTTAACGAGCGCGATATTACTTCATTTCCAACGACACGCTCGACCATTTGCAGAGACTGTAAAATTGGTACTGAGCTAGAAAATAATGAACTCAGCGTTCTCGTCATTCGAGCAAGTGCTGCTTTTTGCAACAACGGACCAAATACCGGGAGTTTCAGTAATGCATAATCGACATAATATTTCGTCTCTGGCTTTTGCACCACTGCCCAAAGTGATATTCCTACTAAAACAAACAAGAGAATAATTAACCACCATAATTGTGCAACTACGTCACTTGCTCCTAGGACAAACAGTGTGATACCAGGAAGCTCACCTCCTACATCACTGAGCATCGAAGCAAATGTTGGCACCACCGATGATAACAAGAAAATGATAACAGCTATCGCAACAACGCCTACAATCGCAGGGTAGGCCAAAGCCGCCTTGACTTTTTGCCTTGTTTCATGCTGCTTTTCGAATTGAAGCGCCAATTGATCTAATGTCTCATCTAAGGCCCCACTCGCTTCACCCGCTCGCACCATATGAATAAAGATCACAGGAAACACTTTTTTGTGCTCTGCCGCTGCATCTGAGAAAGCGCGGCCAGTGACTAGTTCGTCTTCAATTTGATCAAGTGCTCTCCCTAGTGCTTTACTAGAGGTTTGTTTTGCGAGAATTGCTGTTGCATCTCTTAATGACACACCAGAGTTTAATAGAGTAGAAAATTGTCGCAGAAACATCACGAAGTCTTCTAATTTCACTGGATTCCCTATTGAAATGTCTTTATTTAAAAACGTCGATTCCATTTGTTCAATCGAAGCTAAAGCCAATCCTTGCGTCCTTAATTTTTCAATCACCTGCTTTTTCGTTTGTCCTGAAATCGTTCCTTCTTTTTTCAAGCCATTCTTTAGTTTTCCTTTGTATTTAAATTGAGGCATTAGCCATTCCTCTCCTGCAAGTACGGATAAACTTCTTCATGACTGACTTCTTTTCGATTAAGCAATTCTTGAATCGACATTTCCAACGTATTCATACCTTCTTTTCGGCTCGTCTGCATGACATTCTGGATTTGGTGAATCTTCTCACTTCGAATCATGTTTGAAATTGCCGGATTATTAATTAAGATTTCTGTAGCTGCTCTTCTTCCTTGGCGATTTGCAGTTGGAAACAAGCGCTGTGAGATAATTGCTGTTAAAACACTAGCAAGTTGAATTCGTATTTGCGCTTGTTGGCCTGGTGGAAATACATCAATGATTCGATCAATTGTCGCAGGCGCACTAGACGTATGCAGCGTAGCAAACACTAAATGACCGGTCTCTGCAGCCGTAATCGCTGTAGCAATCGTTTCTAAATCTCTCATCTCACCGACCAAGATTACATCTGGATCCTGTCGAAGCGAAGCTCTAAGACCATTCGCAAACGACATGGTGTCACTGCCTACTTCCCGTTGATCAATGATACTATTTCCGTGCTTGTGCAAATATTCAATTGGATCTTCTAACGTAATAATGTGCTTCTTTTGCGTTTCATTTATATGTTTTAACATTGCTGCTAACGTTGTAGACTTCCCGCTTCCAGTAGGTCCTGTTACTAACACTAATCCCTGTTTTTTCTCAGCTATTTTAGTTAAAATTTGCGGCATTTGCAAATCTTCTAAATTCGGAATACTAGTTGAAATCACTCTAATCGCCAAACTAATATGTGACCGCTGGCGATAGGCATTAATACGAAAACGCGACACTTTTGGAATACCGTAAGAAAAGTCTACTTCGCCTTTTTCTTTTAGTGTCTCATTATAATCCGCTGGCAATAATGCTTCGGTCATCCCTTTCATCATATCCGGCAAAATCACTTCGCTATCCATCCTTACTAAATCACCATTGATGCGAAACACAGGTGGCATTCCGATAGTTAAGTGAAGGTCAGATGCTTGAATCGAAACGGCTTTTTTTAATAAGTGATTAATTTTTTCTTCCATGACTGTCACCTACTTTTCTGTCACTACTCTAAGTACTTCTTCCGTCGTCGTAAGTCCATGAATTACTTTTTGTAACCCATCGTCTACAAGAAAAGCCATCCCTTTTTCTAAAGCATAGTCGCGAATCTCTTGACTCGATTTTTCATTCATAATCATGTATTTGATCTCATCATCAATGACTAGTAATTCATGAATAGCTAACCTTCCACGGTAGCCTGTCATGTTGCACGTCGGGCACCCTTCTCCATAGTGAACATGAGTCGCATCAAAGTTACGACGTGAAAAAATATCTTGTTCTCGGACCGTGACTTCTCGAGATGTCTTACAATCTCGGCAAATCCGACGAACCAAACGCTGTGATAAAATGCCTGAGATAGAAGACCCCAATAGAAATGGTTCAATCTTCATATCTATGAGCCGATTAATCGTACTAATTGCATCATTCGTGTGAATCGTGCTAAGAACAAGATGTCCAGTTAACGATGCCCGAACAGCAATTTCGGCAGTTTCTGAGTCTCGAATTTCACCAACCATTACCACATCAGGATCTTGCCGTAAAATAGCACGTAAACCGTTAGCAAATGTCATGCCTACTTTCGTATTAACTTGAATTTGATTAATACCTTCAAGTTGATATTCGACCGGATCTTCTACAGTGATGATGTTGACTTCTTCCGTATTTAGCCGATTAAGCCCCGCATATAACGTCGAGGACTTACCTGAACCTGTAGGCCCAGTAATTAAAATTATTCCATTTGGATTTTCAAGAAGGCCTTTAAAATGATTTAAATTCGTTTCACTAAAACCTAACTTTTCCATGTCATTTAAAGAGTTGCTTAAATCAAGGATACGCATGACAACTTTTTCACCATAAACTGTTGGTAACGTGGATATTCGTAAATCTACTGGATGAAAGTCAATATTAACTTTGATCCGTCCATCCTGAGGCACACGTGCTTCAGTAATATCCAAGTTCGCCATAATCTTCACTCTAGCAGTTAACATATTTTGCATATGTTTTGGTATTGTCCGTTCTGACCTTAAAACACCGTCAATTCGATACCTTATCATCACTTTACTTTCTTGTGGGTCAACATGTATGTCACTAGCTCTCTCTTGCACTGCTCTTAAAAGCAATTGATTTACTAACTTAACCATCGGTGAATCTGCATCACTAGATTCGTTAATTTCATTAGACTTTGCTTGCATATCATCTTCATCTATCATATCTTCGAGAGACTCATCTAAATCATAGTATTTATGAATTGTACGAACAATGTCATCTTTCGTTGCAATCGCTACTTCAACTTGAAACCCCGACGATAATCGAATATCATCGATAGTAAAGTAATCCATTGGATCAGCCATTGCTATAAAGAGCTTGTCCCCTTCACGTTTTAGGGGCATAATGAAATTTCTTATTGCTACTTCTTTCGCGATCATACTCGTCACTTTCGGATCGATCGGATAACGATACAAACTCACATGGGGAATACCAAGTTGAAATTCCAATACTTCGATTAACTGCTGTTCCGTAATAAAACCTTGTTGAAGTAAAGAATCCCCTAATTTTTGTTTGTTTGTTTTATGCTTAAGTGCCTGTGAAAGTTGGTCTGCAGTGATTAAACCAGTATCCACGAGGAGGTCTCCTAAGCGTTTTCGTGATTTTTTCACATGCCCACCACCTTTAGTTTTTTATTTCTTCCTACTAAATATATTATAATAGTTCTCTATTTTGAATTTAATTAGGTCAATATTCACAAGTGATTCTTTTAAAATCCACTATATATACCTATTATAATGTATAATAGGATAAAATAAAGCAATTTAACAAATAAAAACAGAGATTTATTATCCATTTTATTTATTTGATATAAAAAATTAGGTGGTGGTTTAAAATTAGAATAATAATGGATCATTTATATACTAACGAAGAAGGTAGAACATTAATAGAAATTCTAGTTTCTATAGTTATTATTTCGATTGTTGTCATTCCATTTTTGTCTGTTTTTATTCAAACTACTAAATCTATCAATCATTCAGATACAATTCTTGATGCAACCTATTTTGCTCAGACTCATATGGAAGACATTCATAATATAAGTGAAACTTATACATTTGATGAAGCCATATCATTTTTAAATACTGATTCGAAATACTCTCTGATTAGTAATAACGAAACAAGTTATAACATTTTAATTGAAACTGACAAATATTTCGGAGAAATTGAAATACAAAAGGTAAATGATTCTAATTTAACCCAAATCGTGATATCTATTTATGAAGATAATAGTAAAAATAAACTAGAAGCAAAAATGGAGAATTATGTTACATGGGAGAGTTAACATTATGAGAAATTTATTGAAAACATCTAACGGATTAACACTAATTGAATTACTTGTATCAATAACACTGCTCTCTATGGTTTTATTCATAATAACTTCTATCCATCTTTTTTCTATAAACCAATCTAATCATCAAACAACACACATAGAACATCAATCTAATGTTCGTTTAGTATTGAACACAGTTACAAAAGAAATTAGGAAAGCCCAAGAAATTGTACTATTAGAAGAAGGAAATGATGATAAATTCCATAAAATTGAAATGAACGAAGTCTCATACGAGTTTTATGAATCAACAAACACGATAAAAAAAAATGAGATAAACTTCGTTGAGGATATTGGGAACTTTTGGGTTAAAGAACACAATGATGGAAAGTTAGAAATCTTCGTTGAAAGTACACAATTAACGAATGGGAAAAAGACTCAGTTTAGCACCGAGATCTATACTAGAAAGTAGGTGATACTTTTGTCAAAAGATAATATAATAATACGCTCACTCACAAATCAAAATGGAATATCCTTAATAGTTGTATTGATATTGTTGACTGTTATGTCTATCACTGCTGTAAGCCTATTTGCACTAACTGCAACTAATTTAAAACTCAATGCAGGTGAAAGAGATTATCAATCTTCTTATTATATCGCAGACTCGGGAATAACAATATTTTTAAACGAAATAGAGCCTCAAATAGTTAATTTGTACTTAGATAGTGCAAATGAAGGCGAGTTTTTATCGAAAGTTGAAAACTTCTTTCAACAAGAGCAAAACACTCCACGTACTTATGATGACACATTTCAGGAATCCTTTGGGCATACTCCTAAATCTACTATCAATGTCAAAGTTGAAAATAAAACGAATAATATTGAAGGTGTTCATAGCTACCCTATTGAATCGGTAGGTGTGATTGGAGATCGAAAACGAACCGTCGAGTCTTCATTTAACGTTCAATGGATCGAAAAAAACAGCGGTGGTGAGTCAATAAGTTATGATTCTGCAATTTTTGCAAATGGATTAATTGAGCTTAGTGGAGGTGCAACAATAAATGGAGATGTAGGGACAAATGCTCCTCTAAGTAGTATTTCAATTAGTGGTGGTGCAAACATTAATGGAAATACAAAAGCAAATCTAGATAAAACCTATAAATTACCATCTTTTCCGACTTTTCCAATCAATTTATCCCCACACCCTAACAAACAAATTAGCGATTCTGGTGGACACAATATACACGAAGTATTTCAAGACGGGAATCTTCGAATCAACCATTATTTAGCTCATAACTATATATTCGAAATGACAGATAGCTATTATATGCCTGAAATAATTATAAATTCAAATCGAAATCTAATTATTGATACAGGTAACGAGGACCGGGTTATTTTAGTAGATCATCTAAATGTACAAAATGGCCACATTGAGTTACGTGGAAATGGATCCCTAACCTTTTATGTCACTGGTAATATATCCATGGGCAGTGGAAGTACAATAAATAATAATGGGAATATTAATGATTTAAATATCTATTTAAAGAGAAGTGACAGCATTCCTAAAACCCTGATACTCGCTGGAAATCAAAAAATATTTGGTTCCTTCTATGGTGAAGATACAAATATCACTTTGACAGCTAGCGGTGGTTTTCAAGGGCATGTTTTTACTGGCGGAAGTTCAGTTACTATTTCCGGTGGGTCATATAATAATAGTTTGTTTTTCGCACCTAATGCAGAGTTCTCTTTAGAAGGAGGCGGAGAAATTTCCGGTGCTGTTATTTCTGATACGTTCAAAGCTGACGGAGGAACTTCTGTTACTTACGGAGAGTTAGAATTGCCACTCCCCTTTTTCCCTGATTTAGAAGATGATGAAGAAGACACGATTGTTAGTCCTGATACTATCATTACAAAAAATCCTATTCGCGAAAAATAGTATGATTGAAAAATAGATTCCAAAAGAAGGCACCCCATAAGGGATGCCTTCTTTTTAATATCCTTTAATCGGGTGACCGTCTTCATCGTATTTTGGAAAAACTGGTGGAGCTTGATCGTTATTCATCGATCCATCAATCGACTCCTGTTCGCCATCGTCACCACCATTTTCACCTTGTGTACCTGAAGTTTCAGCTTCATTATAATCATCGTTAGTGGCTGTATTTTGATTCATCTCATCATTCAAGAAATTACCTTCTGAGTCAGATAAAATTTGGTCACTAGAACTATTCGAAGACTGGTCTGAACCGTCCGTTGGCGTTTGGTCCTCATCATTTCCCTTGGCTGGTCCACTTATGAATTCATCGTTTTCAGAATCCATGATATTATCTGATTTCTCAACTAAATTATCCCGACTATGGATTTCAACACGATGAACCGGCGTATAGTAGTCCTCCGCTATTAGTTCAGTCTCAGTTTCATCAGATACTGGACTGGTCATCGAACGAACCAACTCGTAGTTTAATCCTTCTTCTCCATACTCAACAACCTCTGTCGCCCCTTTTAAAAGTTCGTCAGAATACTGAACAATCGTTTTAGGATTAATACTATCTTCTTTTTTAACATCGACGCTGATTAAGTAAGGAAACGGGTCCCCAACAAGTTGAACAGATAACTCATTGTTTGAATACTCAAGTTGAAGTTGGTATTCAATAGGGTTAGGGTTCTTAAACACTAAATCACCATGCTCAGGAGACATTTTCACATCGAATCCAATAGGTATATCATCACTTATCAAATCATTTTGAACTCTCTCTATCAAACTAAAATTACTATGAAGTAACGTCTCATAAATAGCAGAAGTCAAAATAGAGAGGGGCTTTTCAGTCAAAGAATGAATCTGCGCCTCATCCAAAGATTCCCTCATCGAAAAGCGACTGTCAGCAGCAATCGTTATCAAAGATAGATCATCAATCCACGCTTCTAGAAGCGTCGATTCAAATGAACGAGTTGTTGAAGAGAGAGTATCTTCATTTAATTGATCCTCAAAGTAATATTCATGAACATTAATCATGACATCGTTATTTGGAAGCGTCGATACTTCTGATTCTATATCATCTAAAATCCCCTCGAGGAAAACTACATTTGATACATCCGAATAAAACTCAAACACTTGCAACATATCTACTAGTTGTTGCTGCGACGATTGGACAAGAAAAATATCATTCCTCTCGTCTGAGATCATCAAATCCTCTATCGATTCATCAACTAAAAAAGTTAACCCCTCCATTGGGTACGTTAGTGTTTTATCGAACCATCGCAATTCTACCTTATGGCTCTCTTTCCAATTTTCGACTTCATTTTGTAATTCTAACGTAGCCTCTTCTTGATTTAAATTACTTATATCCATATTTGCAATCTTTGTTTCCGATTCAAATCGCTCTTCTTCAAGCAAAATTGAATAGACAAGACTTCCTGAGTATGTAAATATTGATAAAAAAATAACACTTCCTACCATAATAATCAAGGAAGACATAAACCATTTCCATTTATTCATAGAATTACCTCTTTCATTAGAGAGACATCTCAATCAATATTCCAATTCATTCTTTTTCAATTTGAGTGAGTCTAATCGTTGAGCGAATAGGAACGCAGTTAATATAAGCATTAAGACAACCATTCCGCCTACAATACTCCAATGCAAATGCTCAATCAATAATATTCCAAGTAAAAAGTAAAGAGATGAAATGATTATATGTAAAAGCGTTGCAAGTCTAGTGAATACAGAAGGCAATATTAGTAGAATAGGAATTAAAATCAAAATTCCAATAAATGCAATGATTAATTGTATCATTCAATCGCATCCTTTCCATAACTATAAATGATCTTATACTTTCATTAAACCATTGAAAGAACAAGTAAGCAATAATCAAACCGAGAATCAATCTATTTATTTCACAGATCTCTTCCTTCCTTACGAATACTGTGCAACTTTATTTCTGCCTTTTTGTTTTGCTCCTGTGTACATCGCACGATCGGCGTTTCTTAAAACAGAAATTGGTGACTCTTCTTCATCTTCTTTTACAGCAACACCAAAACTCGCCGTGATAGAAACTGTTTTTCTTTCTCCACCGCCTAGATCTTCTGTTACGGCAAAATGATAGCTCTCGATCACTTCTCTCAATTTCTCAGCTATTTCATAAGCTTTTATCAGAGACGTTTTTTCTAACAAAACGACAAATTCTTCGCCACCATAACGGGCAACGACACCTTTCGTTCCCACTGTATTAATTAAGACGTCAGAAACTTGGATGAGTACTTCATTACCACTTTGATGGCCATATGTATCATTTACTATTTTAAAGTGGTCTAAATCTAGCAAAACAATTGAATATTGGTCATCCTCTGTTGAACCATCATATTTTTTCATTAATAAACGTTCAAAGTACTTAAAATTATATAGGTTTGTTAATGCACAGCGTTCACTTTCATTTTTCGTTTTCTCTAAATGTCTTGCGTTTTGCAGCGCCACAGTGAAATAGTTTACAATAATCTCCAAAAACACAGGTGAACTTCTATCAAATGCGTTCTTTTTATCTGACGTCAGAGTAACAACACCGATGACTTCATTGTTCCGGATAGATGGAACCGACAAAATTGATTGAACATTTGATTTTAATTGGGTATGACCAAAGTGCTTCCATTGTTTCTTAGAATAGTAAAGAACAGGTTCCCTTCTTTTACAAACTGATTTACTAATTTTATCTCCTTGAAATACTTTCAAATCAGATCTTCCTGAGGAATCCGATATATACATAGGTCGAATCCCATTTAATGCTGAACATTCATACAAATAAATACCATGAGCTGGGAAAACCATTGAACACGTTTTTATAAATAACTGGAGAATTTCATTTACTGTTAAACGGTCATTCACTTCATACCCAAATCGACTTGCTTTTTTTAATAGCCCTATCGTTTTTTTATTATCATTATAGATCTTTAATATAAGAGAAACAGATACAATTGGAACCCCAATCAGCAATAAAGCAATAGAGCCAATATCTTCAAATAAGATGGCTAGTGTTAAACCTAATGGCAAAATCACGATTCTTGTAAGGATTTGCCATAATAGTGCTTCATCAAAAAACTTAATATCTTTCATCTTTAATATAATAACCCTAAGAAGATGAACCAACCCATTATTCACTATTACACAAGTCATATAGTAGATGACGACCGGAATTAGTAAACTCGTTAAGTTCCCGAGATTCACACCACCTACTTGTCCTCCGAAGGCAAAGAACATTCCGCCAGATATTACAGATGTTAATAAAAAAATGATAGAATTCATTGGAAAACGATATAATTCTTTTCTAGTAACCTTTAACCTTATTAAAGTAGATACAATAGCCACCTGTGTAAGGACAATTTCTATAAGTAAGCCATACTGTAAAAAAACAGCTAAAGATATCCCGTGTAATGGAATAATTGAAGCATGTCTGATTTTAATTGGAAAAAGCGAGGTACTAATCATCAAAATCAAAAAGAAAATAATCGGCAGCCATGAATTTTGCCAAATTTCATATGTATTATCGATAATAAAATAAACAACTGGCGGAAATGTCAGTAACCAAAGTAACCAAAAAAATTGTTGTTGCCTTCGAGACATCTGCGCCACACCCTTATAAATTATTCTCTTTACTGTTATTTCAATTCTCAAAATATTTAAATCTATCATAACATTTTACCATAGTTTGTCACTTTTGTTTAGTCGAATTACCCATATCACTTAACTTTTTTCCTATATTAATGTCAAAAATTTTAGATTTAAATTTCTTATTTAGTTCTAAATACTCGACGACACTCGCCAATAAAAGAATGTGACCCCGTAATTATTAACACATCATCAGCTTTCGCTTTTTTACGCCACTGTTTAATCCAAGTGTTACAATCTTCAACCCACAAATTTTTCAGTTTATTTAGCTGTAATTGTTGTTGATATTCTTTGAAAGTCATACTTCGATTCGAAGAAAAACTGGTTAAAACCATAGGTCGGTTTAGTGAGTCAAGCTTTTTGAACATTGCTTTAACTGGTTTGTCTTTCATCGCTGCAAATAATATAGTTAGATCCCTCTCACGATAATTTCTATCAATAAGTGCACAAACGGTATCAATTGCTTCTTCATTGTGAGCACAATCTAAAATGATCTCTGGATACTTTTCTATACATTCCCATCTTCCTGGAACAAACGCATTTTTTAACCCATCTACTTTCTGTTTCTCACTTACCTGAAAACGGTCGGCTAAACCATTCAGAACGAATAAAGCGAGACTTGCATTAGTAGTTTGATGTTCTCCTACTAGCAAGGTTGTATATTGTTTCGGCATCTCACCATCTTTGATATATGTAAAACGTTGCTCACCATTTATCTTATCTGTTCTATACGTTACAAGATCATTCAATGACATAACATCTGTTGCATTTTCCACTGCCATTTGCTCCATTTGTTCAAGCGCTTCTCTTGAATCTGAAGCCGTAAAGTGCGGTACACCTCGTTTAATAATCCCTGCTTTTTCTTGGGCAATGTCTTTGATCTGTTTTCCAAGAAAACGTTGATGGTCTTTTCCCACATTTGTAATCACCGTCGCAAGTGGCGAAGTAAGAATGTTGGTGGCATCCAACCTCCCACCCATTCCCGCTTCAACCAAAACGACATCGACTGGATGAACAAACGCAAAATAATAATAAGTGATAGCAACCATGCATTCGAATTCACTCACTTCTTCATTTCTTTGACTTTCAACAATGGATACAACTTGAGCTATTTTTTGACAAACGTTCACAAAATCCGCTTCCGACATCGGCGTTTGATTAACTGTAATCTGATCTTTGTCTTCTCCAAAAACAGGTGTGTTAAATGCACCAACATCAAAATTAGCTTCTTGAAGAATCGAAGAAACAAACGCACAAGTCGACCCTTTTCCATTTGTACCAGCTATGTGGATAGCACTAATTTTTTTCTCTGGGTGATCAAGTGCTATCATCAAAGCGTTCATACGATCCAGCGTATAAACTATCCCCGCCCCTCGCTTCGACTGAATAAATTCACGAGCTTGATTCATATTAGTGATCATAACGAGTCTCCTTTTAACAATTTATATTGATTTAGACTAAGAAACGTGACATGATTCAGTAAGAATCCTATCAAAGACCATTTCAACCTCTGCTTGATAATGAGATTTCACTATAAACTATTTTTATAATGAAAGGAAGAATTCAACCTTGAATAAACGGACCGGATGGATTATTTATAATGGCCATCTCAAGACGACAAAATTTATCGACTACGTGCAGTGGTTTAAAAAAACAGCTGAACAATTTCATATTGAAATGTTTATCAAATCGAATGATCAACTACTAGTTTCAACAGACCCTTCAGCTCCCATATTTGATGTTGAGGATAATAGACATGTTACCCTTCCAGATTTCGTTCATTTTGCCGATAAAGATCTCCATCTAGCTCGTCAGCTCGATAGACTTGGCGTTCCATTATTTAATTCTGCTGAATCAATTGCCATATGCGATAATAAATCGCTAATGCACGAGCACCTTATGCAGCATCATATCCAAACTCCAAAAACAATTATTGCTCCTATGATTTATCCTGGGATCAAATTAACTAATCTACACTATCTTGACGCTATTGAGAGTGAAATTGGTCTTCCACTTATCATGAAAGAAGCATACGGCTCCTTTGGGCAGCAAGTTTATTGGATTGATTCAACATCAAAATTGGCTGAGAAGGCTAAAGAATTAGCTGGTATTCCTCACCTTTATCAACAACCGGTATTTACAAGTATTGGAGTTGATATTAGATTAAATGTCGTAGGAGATCAAGTAGTCGCTGCAATGAAGAGAACGTCATGGGATGATTTTCGGGCAAACGTTACGGCTGGAGGTACAACGAAATCTTACCAACCTTCAAAACAAGAAATAGAGCTAGCATTAGCTGCGACCAAAGCTGTTGGAGCTGATTTTACTGGAGTTGATTTATTAATCGGGGAAAACGGACCTCTAGTATGTGAAGTGAACTCTAATCCACACATTCGCAGTATTTATGAATGTACTGGTATCGATGTAGCTATTTCGATGATCCATCATATCATTCAACAAGTTCCGACAACCTCAGACAGGAGGTCGAGATGACGACAATCAATGGCTGGCTAATTTATCGGAAGAAGGATATTCTTCGTAACAGAGCATTCATTACTATGCTCAAGGATGCAACAAAATCGAGAGGAATATTATTAGAGGTCATTCCTTATGAACAGCTAAGCCTCAGTGTTTCACAACACGACCTTATCCTACCTTTAACTGATCAAAATATGCTTAATAAACCTGACTTCATTATCAACCGTTCGGTATCGCCATGGCTAAATGAAGTTGTCGAGTTACAGGGCATTCGTTGTTTTAATCAGGCATATGTAGCAAGAATAGCCAATGATAAACGATTAGCTCATGCTGTTTTAGCGAATATCGATATTCCTATGTTACATACTACTGCCGTTCATCGCGACTTTTTTACGGCAACTGAATCGCATTTTCCTTCCTCCTATATATTAAAGGATCCGCTTGGAAGAGGTGGAACCGGAGTAGAATTAATCGACCCATCACGGGGAATTAGCAATCTTTCTACGACATTACCTGAGGACCTTCTTCACCAACCAGTTGGGGGAAAAAAGGGCAAGGATTTACGAATCTATATTGTTGGAAACAAGATTGTCGGTGCCGTCCTTCGCGAATCAGCGACAGATTTCCGAGCAAACATTTCTATCGGAGGGAATTCTAGTTTTTATCAGCTTCGCGAACATGAGATTTCCACCGTCGAAAAAATCACAGATGCGATGCAAATGGATTTCGTTGGTTTAGATTTTCTTATCGCTGAAGATGGAAGTTTACTCTTTAATGAAATGGAAGATGCTGTTGGCTGCCGGAGTTTATATATGACCAGTTCAATCAATATCGCAGAAATCTTCATTGAATATATTTACCAGGAAATATCTCAATGACGATCACTAACCATCTTATATTAACTAAGTTATACAAAAAAAGTTCTTGGCTCCCCATCCAATGATGGAGAGCTTCTTCCTTTAGTAGTGATTCTATCCAATTACTCTGAAAATATTTTTTCATTCAACGCATAAATAACCGCTTGTGTCCGATCGTGAACATCTAGCTTACTCAAAATATTACTAACGTGAACTTTCACTGTTTTCAAAGCAATGAATAATTCGTTTGCAATTTCCTGATTGCTTTTCCCCTCTGTCATGAGTTTTAATACGCCTTTTTCTCGTTCCGTTAGTTGCTCATGCAAGACTGCCGCATGTCCGCCCCTCATCTTGGACATAATTTTCCCTGTTACCTCTGGCTCTAATATCGATTGGCCTTGATGCGTCGCACGAATCGCTCTGGCAATTTCACTCGCTTTCGATGTCTTAAGCATATAACTTGTTGCTCCAGCTTCTAATGCTGGATATACTTTTTCGTCATCCAAAAAGCTTGTTACGATAATTACCTTAGCCTCTGACCATTTCTCAATGATCCTTTTTGTTGCTTCAATCCCATCCATTTTTTTCATCACTAAATCCATTAAGATAATATCGGGCCTCAATTTGAGTGCCAACTCAACGGCCTCTGTTCCATCATCCGCTTCTGCAATCACTTGAATATCAGGCTGTGCTGACAAATAAGATGAGACACCAATCCGAACCATTTCATGATCATCAGCAAACAATACACTAATCAAGACTTCCCTCCCCTTTCCTTATCGCTGGAACTTTCACTTCTAATCTCGTACCCTCACCTTGAATACTAACCACTTTTAACGTTCCCCCTACTTCCGCGGCCCGCTCCTGCATATTAGTTATTCCATAGGATCCGTGACTTTGCACTTCTTGAACATCAAATCCTTTCCCATCATCCCAAATGCGCATAATCACATTATCATCTCGCTCAATAAGCATCACTTCAAGTTGATCTGCTTTCGCATGTCGTAAGGTGTTAGAAATCGACTCTTGTAAGATTCGAAAAAGATGATCTTCGACACCTTTATCAAGCTGTAAATTCTCTAATTTAGCGACAATCATTAAAGGAACTTTTTCTTTTAATTCGGCAAGTAATTCGGTAACTCCTTCTACCAATGATTTTCCTTTTAATGCGACCGGGCGAAGGTGAAGAAGAAGTGCCCTCATTTCTAATTGTGACTGATCAATCATTTTTTCGACTAAAGATAACTGTTTTTTCATGACCGGATCATTCGGTGGATTCGTCTCGTTAATCGTTGCCATCATCATCGATGCCGCAAATAATTGCTGACTAACAGAGTCATGTAATTCACGAGCAAGGCGGTTTCGCTCTTGAACAACGACCTCTTGAAGACTTTTTTCTCTTTCAGTTGCCCTTTCCGTTGCAAGCTTTTGCGATAGTTCTGCTTGCTTGATCATTTTATCGTTGACTTCTTTCAGTTGATCTTGAATGTGAACTAATTCCGTCATCGATTCTTCTGTATTGGTTGACCGTTTTTGTCCTTTCATTAAATCATCGAGGTGTTGACTAATCATTTTCAACTTTTTTCGCCAATAACCGCTGTAAAATAATCCAAAAAACAATCCAAACGAACCAATCATCGCAAACACAAAATAGAGGTAAGACACATCATACATATTTCGTTGCCATAAATCTGACCAGTTTTCGAGAGGAAAAGAAGTAAACGTTAGCCAAAGAAGCAAGAAAGCAAACACAAAAAAGATTAGCATTGCCAAAAGAGTTTGTTTAATAAACGAGCTCATATTCTTCTCACCTCAATATCTCCGGAGAAAATAGAGGTGACAACTTTCACCCTTGGCTTTCCTTGCTGAAAATTCTCGGTTTGGAATGCGACTGACTGATTAAATAACTTCATTTCATGGCCTTTAAAAATCGATAACTGCCCAAACATGGAACTGTGATGCACGGATACCTCGACTTCATAGGGCACATAAATAATAATATTCCCAACCAAATGCCGAATCGAAATTACTGCCTCTTCAGGAATGACAGTGTTACTCAAGTCAATCACTCTATCACCAAAACCACCATGAATATTCACATCACGCCATTGATATGGAACATCATCCGTTTTTTGATCTCCAAAAAAACGATGTTGGAACAACGGTTTCAATTCCGTCAACGTTTCTGTTTGCTGTTTGGTATCTTCTATGAACCTAGGTTTAATGTATTCAGGCTCATTTTTAGAGCGACGATATTGTAGAAAAAATAAGATAATAAGTGCTATAAATAGAAATCTGACGGCAAACATATTCAACACATTTAAAACAAGGCTAACAATCCCGACCCAAAATAATATTTTCCCTATTAATGAATCAAAGTTTTTCCAACCCAAATACATTAAAAATCCAAGAAATAAAGCAGTGAAAATAAATCCTCCACCAAAAAACATTAATTCAAATAAAAGAATAACTACCGTAATCAATAGGATCGAATTAAATGTTCTAGTTGGAATTCTTTTAAACATACGGCAGCCTCCTTTTCATTATAAAAATTTTTGATGTTGATTTTACAAATATAAGGGTGCATCTTTCGCACCCTTTCTATCATATCATTTTTTCGTTATCACCGACCGGTTTTTCCGTATCATTGAGTTGTTTTTCAAGCTGTGCTATCTTACTATCAAGCGTGTGATGATAATAATCACCATTCACTTTGTATTCAAGTTCCTCGATGTACCGTTCCATTTCACCGAATCTTGAATAGGGTTTGTCAGCTGACTCGTCTGAAAGTTGACTGATTTGATGACGTGCACGTGCAACGTTTTCTCTACCCATTAGTTCCATCCTTTTTAAGCGCATATCTTTAAGCTTGTGATTCATTTCTTCATATTTTTTCTCCAGCGATTCATGCTGACGCATCGCCTCAACCTGACTATACGTAAGTCTTTCTGCTCGTTGGATGTATTCTTGGTATTCTTTTTCAGCATATGCAGCAAGCTCTGTTTCTCCTGCTTGTTCCGCAATCTTCACTTGGTGTTTCCTTTTCTCAGCCATGTCATCTGCTAGCTGCCGTTCTCGAGTAAATTCATCTTTTAAGCGTTGCTGCCGTTCAACAAGTTTGCGAACCTTTTCCGCTTCTTTCTCACTTTGTCGTAAATACTGATTCAACGCTTGCATCGGATTCTGTTCTTCTTTTTTATCCATAAATTCGTGAATATCACTTTCAATACTGTCAACCATTCTTGTAAATACGTTTGACATGTCACTCTCTCCTTTAATTGAATTATTTGTTTAACTCCGCCCACTGCCGTTCAAAATTAGTAAAAGGATCGCTTTTCGTATGTGTTGTAGATGATGATCCAGTACTAGGTGATTGCGGCGTTTCTTTTTCATTCTTAAATACAACATATAGCAAGTAAAGAGCTAGTAACCCCACTATCGCAAAAACATTTGATATCGTCATGCTCAACACAATCAAACCTAAGATGACCCACATCACTTTCGCACCCGTTGAAGTTGCTTTAGCGAACTGCTTGAAAATCAGATAAAGTAAAAATACGCTGATTCCAAGTAAAATTAGTGGTCCTAAATTTGCTAAAAAGATAAATAGTGCCACCATTGCTAGTAAAAACATTAAAAATGTTTTCATCATTATTTCCTCCTCTCATCTTTCTTACCTTTAGTTTACCGGGAATATTGTCTTTACATAACGATCCTTAGAGTTATCTTTGCTAAGACTAGAGGCGTAATTTAGCGTAAGTTCCTTTTATACTAAAAGATTGGCGCAAACATAAAAGCCCCCTCTTCACTTCAGAGGGGGACAAACAATTAGATGAGCTTTTGAAATTGCTCGATTAATTTATCACTGTACGGTCGTTCGGCAGATAAGATATGTTCATCTACTTGTCGAATAGGCATAATTTCCATATTTGTACTAGTTAGAAAAAGCTCGTCCGCATCATATAGAAAATCAATTGAAAATGCCGTTTCTTCAACTGGTATGTCTAATTCATTTGCTAACTCTAGGACAACTTTTCTTGTGATTCCGTGGAGAATACCTTTAAGGGCTGGGTATGTGTAAAGTATCCCAGCTTTCACGGCAAATAAGTTACTAGAAGACCCTTCCTTCACCGTTCCTGCTTCTTGAAAAATCGCTTCTTCACATCCATTTTGCAATGCCTTTTGTTTAGCCATCACATTCGGTAATAAGTTTAGCGATTTTATATAACAATTCTTCCATCGTTCATCTTCCATTGTCATCACGTTTACACCTTTGATTCGTTTCTCGTCTGGTATTACTCTAGCTTGCTTAATTGTCATTGCAAATGCAGCACATGGGGGATCGGGGTAATAGTGCTGTCGTGTATAGATTCCGCGACTAATTTGAAGATAAATTTCCGCATCCATCAGCTCGGATCGTTCCAGCCCTTGCTTACAAATGGACTCGATTTCTTCCAATGAATATGGAAGTTCAAGGTCAATCGCATCAGCGCTTCTTTGCAGTCGTTGTAAGTGATCTTGCATCATGAATAAACGTCCTTGATAAACACGGATCACTTCGTAAATACCATCTCCAAACTGATGAGCTCGTTCTTGAATCGGAACAACTTTCGCATGTAAATCTACAAATGAATCTTGATAATATGCAATTTCAGGCATGAATCTCACCTCTCATTAACGTCATTATTTAATCAGGGGAAGTAACTTCCCCTGATTAAATATCTACTGTTTTAACTCCTCAATCCGCACGCGCACTTTTTCTTGTTGCTCAAGATAATTCTTCTCTTTCGCTCGCTCTTCATCAATCACTTTCTCAGGAGCCTTTTTCACAAACCCTTCATTCGAAAGCTTTTTCTGCACACGTGTAACTTCGCCATCTAAACGTTTTAATTCGCTTTGCAGTCGTTTTATTTCTGCATCTAAGTCCAATAATCCAGCTAGAGGCATGTATAATTCCACTCCTGCCAAAATCGAACTCATTGATTTTTCAGGCGCTTCTACATCTGTTGCAATTGTTAATTCACTCGGATTACAAAACTTTTCTATATACGCTTTTCCACGCTCTAATTGAGCAAGTACTTCGCTAGAATTTGCTTTTACATAAAGGGTGATTTGTTTGCTCATTGGTACATTTAATTCTGATCGTGTGTTTCTGACAGAGCGAATAATTTCTTGTAATAGCTGCATATCTTTCACTGCTTGGCCATTCGTTAACTCTACTTTTTTCTCAGGCCAAGAAGCGACCGTAATAGAATCTCCTTTGTGAGGTAAGTGCTGCCAAACTTCTTCTGTTATAAAAGGCATGAACGGGTGCAATAGACGCATCGTTTCATCGAGCGCATAAGCTAGCACTGAACGTGTTGTGTGTTTAGCTTCTTCATCTTCACCGTTTAAAGGAAGTTTCGCCATTTCAATATACCAGTCGCAGAAATCGTCCCAAATGAAGTTGTAAAGTGAACGACCCACTTCACCAAATTCATAGACATCAATCATTTTCGTTACGTGGTCAATTGTTTCTTGCAGTCTCGTTAATATCCACTGATCAGCAATCGACTTCTTACCTGATAAATCAATGTCGTCAACCTTTAGCCCATCCATGTTCATTAAAGCAAATCGAGACGCATTCCAGATTTTATTACCAAAGTTCCAGTTTGCTTCAACTTTTTCCCAGTAGAAACGAAGATCATTTCCTGGTGAACTACCTGTGCTTAAGAAGAATCGCAGCGCATCTGCTCCATACTTATCAATAACATCCATCGGATCGACACCATTTCCAAGCGATTTACTCATTTTTCGTCCTTCACCATCTCGCACAAGTCCATGAATTAATACGTCTTTAAATGGACGTTCACCTGTAAAGTGCTGTCCTTGAAAAATCATTCGCGCAACCCAAAAATATATGATGTCGTAACCGGTGACAAGCGCATCTGTCGAGTAAAAACGCTTAAAATCATCCGCTTCTTCATTTGGCCACCCCATCGTCGAAAAAGGCCAAAGCGCTGAACTGAACCACGTATCCAATACATCTTCATCTTGCTCCCAATTTTCGATATCATCAGGCGCTGTTCGGCCTACATAAATCTCCCCCGACTGTTTATGGAACCAAGCTGGTATACGATGACCCCACCATAATTGTCTTGAAATACACCAGTCGCGAATATTTTCGATCCAATGCATGTAAGTCTTTTCAAAACGGTCTGGAACAAAGTTAACTTTGCCATCGCCTTTTTGCAGTTCAATCGCTTGTTCTGCAAGAGGGCCCATTTTTACAAACCATTGCGTTGATAAGTAAGGTTCAACAACTGCTCCGCTTCGTTCTGAGTGCCCAACACTATGAGGGTGTTCTTCGATTTTGAATAGAATGCCCTCGTCCTGTAAGTCTTTGACAATCTGCTTGCGACATTCGAAACGATCCATCCCCTGATATTTCCCAGCGTTCTCATTCATTTTCCCGCCTTCATCCATCACAAGAACACGCTCTAAATCATGACGATTACCAATTTCAAAGTCATTTGGATCGTGTGCTGGAGTTATTTTCACGGCACCAGAACCAAATTCCATGTCAACGTAATCATCGGAAACAATGGAGATTTCTCGACCTATGATCGGTAGTTTTACCTTTTGTCCAATCAAGTGTTTATAGCGCTCATCTTCCGGATGAACAGCGACTGCCGTATCTCCGAGCATCGTCTCAGGTCGAGTCGTCGCAACTTCAATGTGACCTGATCCGTCTGCGAGTGGATACTTCATATGATAGAAGCCACCTTGAACATCTTTGTAAATAACTTCAATGTCTGAAAGGGCCGTCTTTGTGTCTGGATCCCAGTTAATAATATACTCTCCGCGATAAATTAAACCTTCTTCATACAGCCGAACAAACACTTCACGAACTGCATCAGATAATCCTTGATCCAATGTAAATCGCTCACGGGAATAATCAAGTGAGAGCCCCATTTTCGCCCATTGCTCACGAATAAAATCTGCGTATTCTTCTTTCCATTCCCACGACTTCTCAACAAATTTCTCTCTTCCTAAGTCGTAACGTGATACACCTTGCTCCTTCAGCTTTCCTTCTACTTTTGCTTGAGTTGCGATACCCGCATGATCCATCCCAGGAAGCCACAGTGTATCATACCCTTGCATTCGCTTCACGCGAACAAGAATGTCTTGGAGTGTCGTATCCCAAGCATGACCTAAATGGAGCCTTCCTGTTACATTTGGCGGGGGAATCACAATCGTATAAGGTTTCTTGTTTGGATCACCAGTGGCTTCAAAAAATTTCCCGTTTATCCAATAAGGATACCATTTGGCCTCTGTTGCTTGTGGATCGTATTTCGATGGCATTGATATTTCTTGTTTTTCTTCAGACATATCAAATTCCTCCTTTTAATTGTTTCATTATTTTTGACATACAAAAAGCCCCCACTCGTCAAAGGACGAAGGGAGCTGAATCCTCGCGGTACCACCTTTGTTTACAGCTCGTTTAAGTCACGCGAAAAATAAATCATCCTGAACTGAACACTCAAAGCGCTAACGGGGCTGATCCGGTGATTACTACTGCACGAAATAACACTACCCTTTTTCATACTCGTTCATAATCACAACTCCAGGGCGACTTTCCACCTTTCCCTCCAAGAAAACCTTCCAGCAAGTGCAATTACGCTGCACTGGTTCTCCTCTCTAATGGGTTCGAGATGTACTCCTCCCTTTCAACATCTTTCAAATAATTATAAGTTATCCTAAAAAGATACAGAGAAATTTCAACTTCTCTATCCTCGGAACGGCTTGTAGCTTCAAGTCTCTCTCCTCATTCGTGAGGATAATCTTATGAAAAACAAGCTTATGTAACTCTTATTATACATTATGCTCCTTCATAGTTTACCTTTTTTGTGCAAGAGAATCAATAGTAGTCACTCATCTTTCCTTCGGAGCGACTTTTTTTATCACTGGATCAATTTCTCTCCTCCTCTTTTGTTTAGGATAGACATTTCTCTTGCATTCTTATACACTATCTTGATTTTATTGCATAGGTTAGAGTAACCCTTCTGGAAAGGAGCGCTGATCAATGAGAAGATTTTCTCACCACAAATTCTCTCGTTCCATGAGAAGAAGATTTCCAAAAGCTAAGGTTCATTGGCGAATGCGAAGAATCGTTGATATATTTTATCAACTATTGCTTCCATTGATCATTTTTCAACTTATTCGAACATTAATTATTCCAACCACGTTTGATGTCATTTTACTTACTGTTTTCGTTTCCCTTTACCTGCTATATTGGAAAGGCTAAAAATATAAAAACGGATCACAATTGTGAACCGTTTTCTAGCGTTCAATCTTCTTCTTTAAACACGGCGTTCATGAATCTATAAATCCGATTCATTGTTAATATTCTTCTCTCCAACTGCATCACCATGTGAAGCTCAGATTTTGTGCGATCTGGATGCTGGTAATGATCAATCATTTGATAGATATTTTCAGGGAACGCCAAATAGCTAATAAACAAATGCCGTTCTTCATCAAAAAATGCAAAGTGTTTTTCGTAAATATTCAACCAATGTTGGCCTTCCACTTCATCCCAAGGACGAGTTTGAAAAAAATGGCGGAACAACAAAGCTAAGTCTCTTGCTGGTGTATCAAGCACTGCTTTTTCGAAATTCAGAAAATGGGCTGTTCCATATTCATCAAAGCTTACGTGACTTCTATTTGGTCTTCCATGACAAAGTACACTACGAAAGTTCTTTTTCTCCTTTGCTTTGTCAAGCCAGAGTTGTAAATGTTTTTCTGCTTGCTGAGACATGGATGTAATCCGTTCAAAATGAGTGAGTAACGTCAATTCAAATGGTGAATAATACGTGTGTTGCTCGATGCTATCTACATATTTTTCTACCGCTAACCTCCTCGTATCCCATCTTGTTTTCAATGACTGAAAAGAATCATCTAACGACTCTTCATTGCCATCTTGAGTTTTTTCCGTTAATCCATGCAATTTCGATAACTCTTCGATTAGAACTTCTTCCGGCTGAACCGGGTGTCGAAACTGACGATGATCCTCGTACCAAGGCATTAAATAATAGGTGAAATAACCATCAGTTACTGCATAATCCCCGTACTTTGTTAGTAAAACAGGAATAAAAAAAGGGAATCCAATTCGCTCTAGTCTACGAATTACGTAAATAAACCAATCTGTTTCGCTTCGATTCATCGTAGTCTTTTTTAGCGCAAAAGTCCCTTGATTCGTTTTTACTTTTAATACTTTTCCAAACGACTCGATTTGATTGGAATAGAGATCGTATTGAAACAATATTGCACCAGTCTCATGTTGATTTGTGATGTTATTCATACTGAAACCTTCTCCTTTTTTTGCTCTAGCCAATGAACGAGTTGCTCAACAATGGTTTTGGTCACATCCCACTGTTGTGTTAGATGATTTAGTTGCGTATTTATTTCATTTTCGTTTCTCTTATCATGAAACCATTCAACAAAAGATTCATATTCATTTGGATAGACAAATCGAGCTAACAACATTTGACCTGCGTCTTCTTCCAACTGAAAGGTTTCATTCACACCATCCAGCAATCTTCCTATATCGTCTATACCGTAGCTAGTCACCCATTCTCTAAAACAAGAACAGAGCATATCAATGCAATGCTCTACTTCTTTCTCTTTATTTTCCCAAAATAATTGTCCTTGAACACTCTTTGCTTGATCTAATGATTCTACTTTAGTTACTTTAGTCTTCGAAACACGTTTGTCGCAACCTTCCATTAACTCTTCTGCTTTTTTAACTCGACGGACAGCCTCTCTTCTCGTTTTTTCTAACAATGAACTTGACGGAGTAGGCGCCATGTGAACATCCTCAAATTCGATTTTTCGCTGAATTGCTTGATCAATGATAGGAGGGGGAAGTTGTTCTGTTTCGATAGAAGCATACTTACCAAGAAAACGCCCCAATTCATATGGATTCTCGGAAATTGGAAATAACGAATCCACTACATCATGAATCGTGATCCAGCCTATATCAGTCGATAAGGCCTTAGCACCTGTCTTCGTTTGAATGACTCGGTTTGTCAAAACTCCTGTCTCTTCCGCTAGGCGCTCTCTCCATTGAATATGCCAGTTTAGTAAATCCTCATCCGTCCAAACCTCAATTGCTTTCTTGCCTTTTTCTGTGTTAATTATTTTATTTTTTTGAATCCAAGACACATTTCGAAATGGATAGCTTCTTTCTATATGATCAAGCTGGATCATACTGCTTCCCCCCCTCCCTTTTATTTAGTTGCTGGTGATTGGCGCACAGGAATGTATAAAATCTGTCCTTCTGTGACTTGCTCATCCTTCAATCTATTCATTCGTTTAATTTGATTAACTTCTAGACTGTAACGATTTGCAATTTGATCTATCGATTCCCCTGCTTGCACAATGCACATTCGAAGTTTTGAATATCCTTCTTCATCTTTATTTGAAAGCATTTTCGTTAAGTACAATGCATTTTCAGATTCTTCATCGTCCCGCTTTTCTATCTCCTCTTCTACTTCTTCTACTACTTCACCAGAATATTGAATGCCTTCCTCAGTTCTCTCTGTATTTTCAACTATCTCATTTGTATCTTGTTCTTCTTGGTTATTTTCAATGTCCATATCGTATTGCGTTTCAACATCTTCATCTATCATTCGCTCTTCAGGTTCATTTGAATCGGACGACGAGACCTTTTCGTTATCAATATCTTCTTGCGCTGCTTCTGTATTTGCTTGCGCCTCTTCTGGCTTACTCGCTTTAAAAACAATATTTGGTTCTCGTTCGATTTCTTCTACATTTTCGTTGGTTATTTCTGGGAACATTGATTCTACATTCTCATCACCGTAGTCAGCTTCAGGCTCTTCTTCCTGCTGCCTTTCAATTTCATCTTCAGAAAAATCTGTATTTTCATCAAGTGATTTTTCAACTCTCATCTGTTCAAAAGAAAATGTTCGTCCCTCTAATTGTTCGGTTTGACTCTCGTCTTCATTTGTCATCAATTCCTCTGATCGAACACCCTCTATCGCTAGATCTGCTACGATTTGTAAAGAGCCACTGTCTGGGAAACTATAATCGAAATCAGTTACAAGCACATCTACATCTTCTAAGCGATCAATTCTTTCTTTAGGAATCGTAACATCAATTGGAAATTGATGACGTATTTCAGCAATTCCGTCCTCTGATAATGATACTTCTTCAATCGAACGAAATAGCGCACGACTTGCTAATGAATCATCGCCATTTTCAAAATTATCTTCGCGCTCGGCAGGGCGGTATTCTCCATGTAGTTGAAGTGTTCCTTTGACAGTGACCTCCCCTTCAAATTCATTAACTCTAATATCTGGCTCTAATGACAATGACATTAGCTCATCCACTCTTTTTCCTCGGTCAAGTAAAATTGATTCTTTCATAGAAAAAGATAATGGTGAAGATCCTTCATTCGCCAATGTGATTCCTCCTCTTCTCAACGTTCTAATAACACAACCCTTTTCAGGGCAAACATTTCGTTAACCAAACAATTTAACTTACAGAGACTCCTACGATACACTTCTATGAGTAAAATAGCTTGATTATGCCTATCTAACGTTTTTTTTGCAGGAGGAAAAAAAGATAAAGGACGATGTTCGCCTGTTTGGTCACTTTTTGGAAGATGAAAATAATTGAATAAAATATGCATGTGATGGACGAATTTGTTGAGGAAGTCGATTCATATCGAAATACTTTAAGTCTAACGTTTCATCTTGATCGATTGATAATTCTCCTTCGAATTGATCCGTATAAAACAGAACAGTTACTGCATAATAAGGGTCCCCATTTGGGGCAACAACGTAATAATTCTTCCCCGAAAAAATATCAAACTGATGTAAATTCTTTTCTTTCAGGATTAATCCCGTCTCTTCTTTCACTTCCCTTACCGCTGTTTCGACAAAGCTTTCCCCTACTTCCATTAAACCACCAGGCAACCCCCAGTCTCCGTCGTTTCTTTTTTGTAACAACACGAGATTCCCTTCAAGAATAATTACAGCTGAACCTGGAAGAATCAGTGTTTCATTTCCTACGTGTTTTCTTAATTTTTGATAGTAGTCCATTATTTACAACTCTCCATTTCTTAAGCATATGAGTAGCATTCGTTTACGATTACCGATACCTTCTATTGTAATCTGTAGTGAGTGTTGTTTCTAGTTCACAAACGGCGTTTCTCTGTAAAAATCTAGTAAACTCCTGTATAATTTTAAGACATACTTTGTTTTTACGAGGAGGTCATTAAATGATTTCATTAAATACAAAACAAAAGAACACTAGTTTTGTTGTTCGTGCCTTAAAAGGAGGAAATAGCCTCCCCTTGCTTGAGTGGGTAAAAATGAGCGAATCTACTTTTTATAAAATTGGCTATGCTTATTTTTACGATCAAGCAGACATTGAATCTGTTCTAATAAAAACGATGCAGCAAATGTACGAAAGTGTTCACTCACTTTCAAATGCTGACTTATTTAAAGACTGGGTTATTAGTACATACCTCGAACAATCTGAACAACACCGAACTGTTAACTTAAGACAAGACTCGACACCGAGAATGAAAGAATTACTAACCGTTTTAGACAGGCAAACGAGGGAAATGATTGTCCTGAATGTTTACGGCAGTTTCACTTATGAAGAAATCGCGCAGTTATTGGATGTTCCTAAATCGCAAGTTATATCAAAAAGCTATAAAGGATTAAAATACATACAAGCATGCTATTAAACGAGGTGAGATCTGTGAATTGTGAAACGTGTAGAAATAATTTACTTGAATACTATGATTATCTACTTCATGACAAAGATAGACATCGCGTACATATGCATTTAGATCAATGCTCTACTTGTAGAGAGGAATACGAAGAAGTAACAAAAACTCTCAAAGATTTTCACAGAGATGCATCTACTATTGAGATCCCTTCATCCTTTGTCGAGAATGTTAAAGCGCAACTTCCTGCAGAGAAGCATTCGACCAAACCTACGCAAATGCGCAAGTACAAAATAGGAATTCCTGTCGTACTTTTGATAACTACTTTTATGATCGCATTATTTGCTTCCACAAGCTTTTATTATTCGGTGTTGGACTTTACTTCCATTGATTATGATCACTTAGATCGAACCATTGCAGAAGGTTACGGAGAAGAATTCCACATGCAAGAAGAACATAAAGGAATTCTAATAACAATTACCGAAGTTGTCGCCGACGAGCTAGCTACTCATATTTATTATGAACTGGAAAATACAAAAGATGACGAAATCTATTCTATTCAGGGTGGCGGTCAGTTCAACATTGAAAATAGTCAAGAAATTTGGAGTGACGATCATCAAGGCTGGTTCCATATGGGATCACATAAAATTTTATCTTCCGAGCAGGAGAATGTCGAGCGTGGGAGACTAGAGTTCCCTCCTATAGAAGAGTCGGAAACGATCATGCAATTATCAATTAATTCGATAGCGTCGTTACCGACGGAAGAAGAGTATGAGAAATTAACAGAAATGAATAACTCCATGAGTTATGATATGAAAGAAATACAAGGACCTTGGCACTTTGAAGTACCGATTCAATTGATGCCGGTTAATGAATATGATCTCCACGACCAATCAGTCAAAGTGGAAGGTGTTGAGTTTACGTTTCTAAAATTAATATCTGGACCAACCAGTACACAGTTAAATTATAACTTTCAATTTGACAGACACGAACAATCGATGCATCTCGATACGTTTAGTCCAAGCGCATTATTAATCGATGGGGAGCGTTTTGACAACTTTAGCTACATGTCACAGTATGATAATACTGGCGATTACTTCGTTGTTTTCGATTCGATTCTTTTTGAAGACACCAACAAATTATCGATCAGCTTTGATTCTATACGAAAAAATAACGACGACTCTATCGTAATTGAACTAGATGAAACAATGTCATTTCCTCATGAGGTTGAGTTTTTAGACAGTCATATTACACTCGAAGAATTTGAGCAGGGGGAAGGTCAATCCTCCGTAGTTATTAAGGATGAATATTATCAAGGAAGAAGCCATGAGACGTTATTTATTAATGGTGTCACTGATAATTACGAGAACCATAATTATTCTCAATCTTCCCAAGGTATCTTTGTTGACCGACACGGAGAAGAACATTCCTATTACCCATTTAACGGCCAAATGGAATCACTAGATCAACCACTGTTTTACACAACAGAATACAAGATTGGATTTGATAGCATCAATGATGACAAAGTAACACTTAAAGAAATTAGAATCGACGGATATATAGAGAATATCGAGATCAATAAATCATTTCCTCTTGAACAGGTTAAACTGATTGACGATAGATAATAACGTAATCAAAGAAAGAGGCTGTCCCAATGTATTATTATTGGTGACAGCCTCATTTGCATTTATCGGTGAGCATTATTGAAGAGAAATCAATCAATCTGCAAGGTTAAATGTATTATCGTCATACGTATGACGATAATACATTTAACCTTTTTAAGAACCGTAAATCTTTGCTTAAATTAGCATTTCTAAATCACTTTTGATTAACAATTTTCCAAAAAGAATTTTTCACTTCATGGTTATCATCAAAAACAAATGGCCAATTTTTCCTTCCGGGCACTGGAAAATCGCTTAACCATGTATATTTATCGCTTACTCCCCAGAATGTTACACTAGTAATAACATCACGATATTCTTTTAGCAAATCAAAGAACTCTTCATAACGTTGCTCCTGCATCTCAAGCATTTGTTCCGTTGGCTCTTTGAGGTCTGTGCGACGATCTTCCCAATCAAATACAGACACATCCATTTCTGTTATTTGAATTTGCAGGCCTAAAGACGCATATCGTTCAAGTGCAATACGAATATCTTCAATAGTTGGTTTAAATAAGTTCCAATGCGCTTGCAAACCCACGCCGTGGATTGGAACTCCTTTATCAACTAAGGATTTAACTAATCGATATATTTTTTCTAGTTTCTCCGGATGGCATTCATTATAATCGTTATAAAATAATGAAGCTTCTGGGTCTGCTTTATGAGCAAATTCAAATGCTTTCGCAATAAAATCTTCCCCTAAAATCTCAAACCATTTTGACTTTCGCAGAAATTCATTTTCATCATCAGAAATCGCTTCATTGACAACATCCCAACTATATATACGCCCTTTGTAACGCTTCACTACTGTTGAAATGTGCGACTCCATCCTAGAAAGAAGCTTTTCCTTACTAACTTGTGCTCCTCTCTCATCTTCAAAAAACCAATCTGGTGTTTGATTATGCCAAATAAGCGTATGACCACGAACTTTCATGTTATTTTTGTCTGCAAAGGCAAACATTTTGTCTGCCTTTTCAAAAGTAAACACGCCTTCTACTGGTTGTAAACTTACAGGTTTCATATCATTTTCAGATGTCAAACTATTAAAATGCTTTACTAACAATTCCTTGTCAGAACGGATAGAAATATCATTCACAGCCGCTCCAATTGGGAAGTGATTTTGATAGACAGACCATAGTGAAGGAATCTCTACTGATTTTTCATTCATTTCATTTACCTCCAACATCGAATATAACTTTTACGATCAATCTTATTTCTATATTTAATAATTAGCCCTTTACTCCTCCTAGAGTTAGACCCTTAACAAAATATTTTTGTAAGAATGGGTATACACAAATAATTGGTACACTTACGATGATCGTCATTGCTGCTCGGACAGCTTGTGGTGTAACAGTTTCAGTAACTCCACCTTGTGAAGCGGTAAAAGCACTTGAAGCTGATCCTCCACCTAAAGAAGCATTCGAGTTTTGCAATACTTTCATTAATTCATATTGAAGTGTACTTAACCCTGGGACGTGTGAGTTATATAGAAACACATCGAACCACATATTCCACTGTTGAACTGCAACAAACAGAGATACAGTTGCAATAACTGGGAGACATAATGGTAAAGCAATTTTCATGAACTGAGTGAAATCGCCCGCACCATCAATTTTTGCTGATTCAAAAATCGTATCAGGCAATCCCTCAATAAATGAACGTACAACAATTAAGTTAAATACACCTATTAAGGTTGGCCATATATATACCCAGAATGAACCGATTAATGATAACTCTCTCATTAACAGGTACGTTGGGATAAGTCCCCCATTCAAGTACATAGTTAGTACAAATGCAATCGTAACAAATTTACGTAATACAAACTCTCTACGACTAATTGTATAAGCAAGCATAGCTGTGAAAAATACAGAAAGTCCTGTACCTATGACAGTTCTTAACACAGAAATTACACCTGATTGCATTATTTGCGCTTCCCCAAATACATGTTGATAGTTATAGAAAGATATTTCCCTTGGCCAAAGATAGATTCCACCTCTTACTGTATCTGTTGCATCGTTAAATGAAACTGCTAATGTATTTAACATTGGATACAACATCACGATACAAAGTAAAATCATAAAAACAACATTCACTGAATCAAAAATAAGATCATCAATTCCACGCCGTTTTCCTGTTAATTTAGATAAAAAATTCATGATGCCCCTCCTTTAGAATAACCTTGCTTCTCCCATTTTCTTAGCAAGGGAGTTTGCAGAGAATAAGAAGATGAAACTGACCACTGTTTTAAATATTCCGGCTGCCGTTGCTAATGAGAAATTCCCCATAGAAATACCGTATCTTAGCACGAAGATATCAAGATTTTCTGCATAATCCATATTCATTGGATTCATTAATAAGTATTGTGCTTCAAAGCCAGATTCTAAAATATAACCTAAGTTCATGATTAATAGTATGATAATAACTGGTTTCATACCTGGTATCGTAATATATCGAATACGTTGTAGTCGTGAAGCACCATCGATTTCCGCTGCTTCATATTGTTCTGTATCAATCATTGTGATTGCAGCTAAATAGATAATCGTATTCCACCCTACGTTTTTCCACACATCAGAGGCACCGATGATTCCCCAGAAATACTCTCCTACACCTAACCACATAATAGGTTCTCTTATGATCCCAAGGTTTGTAAGGATAATATTTACAATACCACTTTCCATCGATAATACTGCTGAAACAAGACCGGCAGCAACTACCCACGATAAGAAGTGAGGCATATAACTAATCGTTTGAACGACTCGTTTGAAAGTTAAGTTCTGTAATTCGTTTAAAAGAATAGCTAAAGAAATTGCCGTAACAAAACCGAGCACTAAATTTATAAGGCTCATCGCTATAGTGTTTCGTAACACTTCCATAAATCTTGCATCTGAAAATAAAAATATAAACTGATCAAACCCTACCCACGCTTGATCTGTAAGTGGTCTTGCAGGTTTAAAATCTTGAAATGCCATTGTCCACCCAGCTAACGGAACATATCTAAAGATAATTAGCCAAATAACAAATGGCATACTCATATAAATTAATGTTTTTTGTTCTTTACATTTTTTAAGAAAATACCTCATTCCACGTTTTCGTTTGCTAATTTCAATTTGATCAGGTGAAATAGGTGTTGGTGATTGTTGTAATGACATAGATCTCCCTCCTGTTGTATATTACTTTAGGACGGTAAAAAGAAAGGCGTGGCAACCACGTTATCGGTATGCCACAGCCCTTTCATTACCATAAATCAGTAATTTATCCTACCATTCACCTTGTAAGCGTGATTGTACTACATCTTCAAAAAAGGCTTCATATGTGTCTACGTCAAGTTGTGAGTATTCTTCTTGAAAATCATTCCACTCATCTTCGAAATCTTCAGGATCAGCTAACACAATCCGAGGATAGTGTCTTTTCGTCAACTCTTCACTGCGTTGTTCAAAGATTTGTACATCAGATCCTTGTTCAATGTTTGCACTCCAAGCAGGGAACCACGGACGATCCTGAGGTTGTGCGAACATTTCTGCATATGTTTCAACACCATAAGCATCTAAAACTTCCCTATCAGCCTCACTGTAATCAGCTTGTGCAACTGCAGGTTGACGCCTTGGTTCAACGGCATTCCCGTCATCGAAAGTACCATTAATACGCGGCCATTCCCAATCAAAGATATTCATACCTGTTGCATCTCTTTCATCTGTTGAACTTGCCAATACTAACTGTTCATCAGTACGATAGAATGAACCATCTTCGTCAACTTCGTAATGTACGCCTTCTTCGCCCCACATAATTAATTTTTGATTTTCTTCTCTAACCATGTTATCCCAATATTGGATAATTCTTTCAGGATTTTCTGCTGCTGTAGTAATACCGATACCTCGGTTTTGTGTAAATGCTGGTGCATCTAGGTATTGGTCTTCAATATCTTCATCAAATACGATTGGTAAAGCGATGAATTCCTTATCAGTATCTCCAGCTTCATCTAGTGCGACTTCTGCATCACCAAACTGCCAACCATAATCGAAGAACCCTAGAACACGTCCAGAAGATAACTTCGCTAAATATTCATCATAGTTCATAACAAACAATTCTTGGTCAAGATAACCATCTGCATTAAGGTCATTTAACTTTTGTAAATACCTCTTTGTATCATCTGAATTTGCATAAACAGAAACATCATGTGTTTCCATATCAACCTGAACACCGCCATCATTTGGATAACCAGCTAAGTGGTTGGGTGCATTCGCGAAAGCAAAGAATCTCCAATCATACGTTAATCCAGTAAATGGAATAGTAGTCATCCCATCAATTTCTGGGTTTTCCTCCGCGTAAGCAGTAATAATATCAAAATACTCATCTAATGTAGTGACTTCTGGATAACCAGCATCTTTCAAAACGGCACGTTGCATCCAGAATGCACCTTGGTCAACATTTGGATTAGGAATATGCTCATTAATTGTAGCTCCAAACGGAATGATAAAAATATTTCCGTCGTCATCTGTAAAACGATCGACATACTCATCATACTGTTCAAGAATATTCTGTCCATGCTCTTCTAAAAGGTCGCTTAAATCAATAAACGCTTCAGCATCTAACAATGTGTCAACCGCAGCATCTGGTACGATAACATCTGGATAATCTCCGCTGGCTACCATTACGCCAACTTTTTGATCCATGTCACCTACGATGTGCTCAAGTCTAAAGTTAACACCAGTTTGCTCTTCAAACAAGGCACCTAGCGTTGTCTCATTGGTATTAATATCTCTACCTGGTGCCGCAGCATTGAAGTAGTGATACGTCATCTCTGGTTCAAGTGTGTACCCTGAATCACCAGCCTCCTCATTCGAATCATTTGAATCATTCGATTCATTCGATTCATTTTGATCATTGTTGTTTGTGCTAGCATTGTCATTATCGCTTGAACATGCAGCGAAAATCATAAGCAATACCAGTCCCATAAGTAACAAATAGCTTTTTTTCATTTCTCTTCAAACCCCTCTCATCTGCTTTTTTAAAACGCTCTCATATATTGAAAGCCCTTTCATTGTAACTCTTAAATTCAACTTTATTGACCCTCTAAACTATAGTTCATACTTCGGAAAATATAGTTATATGAGTTGTTTTAAGACAAAATTATTTAAATTGTTAGTTTAGATAGAATTGATAAGTTTTTTGACGTAATTTCTCAGTAAATGAAAACTTCACTTTCTTAAGTTTAAATAATTTTGCTTCGCTGTGTGTGACCACCTTGTGAACTAAATTTATAGACAAACTTATCAGCAAAAAATTTGCTTGGCGAATAATAACGCCAAGCAAATTTTATCTAGAAGGCTATTTCCATCAACTCATCACTTTCTTTGAGACTTAAGTTTTATTTCTACTTTAGTTCCATTACCAAGAGAACTCTCGATGTTAAAATCAAACTCAGTTTTATAGTAAAGCTGGAGGCGATAATAGACATTCTTTATCCCAACATTTTCTCCCATACTCTCTTCATTTTTCAAGCTTTCCATAATATCATCTAACTTGTCTTTTGACATTCCTCCACCATTATCACGAATTGTAAATAGAATTTCATCATCGGTACACTGTATTTTGATATGAATGTTTCCCTTTTCTTTTACTGACTCTATCCCATGTACGCTTGCATTTTCTACAAAAGGTAAAAACGCCATATTAGGAATTAAACAATCATATGCTGCATCATCAATGTCAAATTCATATTCTAATTTGTCACCAAAACGATATTTTTGAATTTCAAGAAAACATATAATTAAATTTAATTCTTCACGGACAGTAACCCATTCTTTGTCCCATGTAAGAGAATTCCTGAATATTTTAGCCATATTCTGAATAATCTTTGCAGTTTCTGTTTCATCTTTCATTAAACTTCGCACACGAATAGTCTCTAGAGCGTTAAATAGAAAATGCGGATTAATTTGACTTAATAGCGCACTTAATTGGGCTTGTTTCTCCTTTAATTCGAGATCCTTCTTTTGAATATTAGCAACATAGACTTCATTAATTAATGTTTTGATTGTATTAGCCATTTTATTAAATTCATTTGTTAATTCGCCAATTTCGTCCTTATCACCATAATAATCGATAGTTTCAAAATTTTGTTTTTTCATCTTTTTCATGTGTCTTAGAATACGTGCTATGCGAACGTGTAAAGATCTTGAAATAAATATTATTATTAATGTAGGAAATAAGAAATTAATACTAGCTAATGTAATAATGAATCTTCTTGAATGATATAATTCTTCATAGATTTCCGCCTCTGAAACAGTTCCCACAACCTTCCAATTCTCTAGATAATTATGGGGGAGTTGTTTTTCTTCTAAAAAGATAGTATCTGTACCCTTCTCTATTTCATCAAATTTAATTAGGTCTTCTTGCCAATTGACCGTATCATTATTAGAGTATTCTATCTCTTTATCATCATTCAATAAATACACATGCCCTTGAAAAGTTACATTATTAAAAATTTGTCGAAGGTGAACTGGGTTTAACTTAATTTGAACAATTATATCCATATCGTCTCTATTTGTATAATAATCTAACTCTCTTATTACACTGAAGACTTCATTCTCATTAACGAGAATAGGGTGACTAACTTCCGCTAACTCCTTATACCATTCATACTCGCGCGTGTCTTCTGTAATTGGACTAATCCCTCCAGCGTAAATAACAGATGGATTATCCGTATAAAAAGTGATTCCTTGTATAGAGTAGTATAATGGGGTGTAATTATTATAATCTCTCATATAAATTTCATAGTTCTCAATATACTCAATAACAGTATCATAGTCTGTTTCAAAGAAATCATAAAATCTCGTATCTGTATAAAAAGCTGCAGAAATTCCAATTGCTTGGTCTACAGCTGAAATAAATTCTCCTGTTATTTGCTCTAACACTAAATCCATATCATGCTCTTTCTGATTTTTTATATTATCAATTGTTACATTGTAAAAAATAACATTTGTTAAAATGATAGGCACGAATACACAAAAAATATACATAATAATTAGCTTGTTTCTCAATTTAATATTATTAAACCCTTTAATAGAAGGTCTCATTGACAAAATCCTTCTCAATTATTTTTTAGAAGATTATTCCTGTATTCTGTCGGTGTCATTTTATTAATTTTTTCAAAACGCGTAACAAAATAATCCGTACTTCCGAATCCTATTTCATCTGCAATTTCATAGACACGCATATTTGTTTGCCTAAGTAATTTTTTTGCCTCTTCAATTCTTAGTTCTAGTAGATAATCTTTAAAAAACACCCCAAAAGTCTTTTTAAATAGCTGCCCCATATAAACCGGGTTCATAAAAAATTTTCCTGCTATGCTTTTCAAGCTTATATTCTCATGGTAATTTTTTTCTACATAGGCCTTAATTTTATAAATATCTCCCTGTCTATTTTCTTTCCGTAATTCATGAATAAGAAAAGATCCTTCAATAATAAATGTTTGAAACATTTTTTTTAATTCAATTAGAGTTAAATTATAGTTCTCCCATTCTATCATTTGTTCAAGACTTTCTATTTTCCTTTCATCACCATTCATATTATTAATTCGTTCTATGATCCCGTACACACAATGATTAATCGTTGTCTCAACAGCGCGGGGAGCAAAATTCTTTTCTTGGAATTCTTTAAAAGTAAGCTCAATAGATTTCTCTATTCCAGATATATTATTCTCTTCTATTTGTTCCATTAAAGAAACATATAGTTTGTTATTCAGTTTATTATAATGAATAGGAATGTCAGTTGCTTTATCATAGCTAATTGCATCTGCATCGCATAATAGATACTTGTAGCCTCGAATACTATTAGCTGTTTCAAAAGATTTATGAAGTGAAATCAAGTTAGATACTTTTGACCCTGTAAATACTGTAATTTTTTTGCTCGCTTTTCTTGAAACATCTTTAGCCAATTGAGAACTAAATGCTTCAATATCCCCGTTATAATATTTTAGATGGTCAGATGTAATCATTATTCCCAAGACTTTCCCTTGTCCTTGATGTTTATACAAGACAATATTTTCTGTTCCTCCCCCTAACTTCGCAATTGTCTTTTTGACCACAGTTTCTAATGACTTATCATCATCAAAAGTTTTGTTATCGGAATCCATTGTATGATTCAACTCTAAAATTAAATAATAGAGATATTCGCTCTGATCAATTCCTAATGCTTTCGACCATTTAGGAGCATCCGATTCTTTAACATTACCGTTAATTGACTTTTCAAACATTTGCTCAAGCAAGAAGTTCTGTTTACTAGTATTCTCAATTTCCTCTTCATCAAGCTTCTCTGAAAGTTTGTGAAGTGTCGTTTCCATTTCACCTTGATCAATCGGTTTCAATACAAAATCAAAAACACCAAACCTTACTGCTTTTTGAGCATAAGTAAAATCATTAAAACCACTAATGATGATAAAGTTCGTTTTTTTCTCTAACCTATCATTAACATTTTCTATTAATTCCAACCCATCGACAACTGGCATTTTTATATCAGTAATTACAAGATCTGGTTCTACATCTTCTATAATATTATAAGCATCTTCTCCATTGCCCACTTCTGATACAACTTCAAAACCACATCCAGCCCAATCAACAAATTTTTTGAGACCTTTACGAACATAGACTTCATCATCAACTAACAATACTTTGTACACATTCTCACTCCTCGTCTTAGATGTTCGCTTTAATAATATTTTCAAATAACTATTCTACTATTATACAACAAATTAAACGCTTCCAAAATCGTTTTACGATAACAAATTTATTAAATTATTTATTAACACGTTTGTACGTAGATATGAACAGTTTTATTATTAAATCGTCTTTATCTCGTAGGCAATAACCCCTATTGTCTCGTTGATAGAATGTTTTCATGATTTGATTAGGTTATGTTGAAAACTTTTTAATTATTAGGAAGATAAAAGACTTATAAATGTGTTTATGAATCAATAATTGTTCCATAATTCTCTTTCTTATCGATCAACTTAAATATCTATTGATATTGTTTTACAATAATGTCCCAATCCAAAATATAACGTCGTTTCAATTTCACTGCTAAACTGAAATTACACTGCGCTTGAAGCCTTGAGCTTTTCCTGCTTTCTTTCAATTCGACCAAATGACATATGAGCACACCACATAACGATCCAACCCAAAAGACTTACACCAAAGAATGGTATTAAACCTGGTAAGTAGTAAAACAAGTAGAATGCTAAAACAAAGCTGATTACTAATGTTATTAGCGCTAACGGATTAATGATCCCTATTATAAAGGCAGTTTTTATTGATTGAAGTAACTTCATATCAAAATGTACATAAACTGGAATAATGAAAAGTAATGTAATTAAAAAAAGAACCATAGTAATATACCAGCCAATTGTTTGTATCGTAAGCATAGATCCCTCTATTGTTCCTAAATATTGATAGTTAAAATAAAGGATATATCCTAGTGCTGCAAAGATGAGTACTATTATATTTGCTTTCAAGAAATCTTTCTTTATTGAATCAATAAATGTTCGGTAAATTGGAATATCAGGTTCTCCCAAAAACCATTTACGCATCACGGTAAACATAGCGAAGGTTGCGGGTGCAACTCCAAAAATAACCAATCCTAATAAACTGAATAATAACCAAAGTAAATTAACATAAGCTAATCGCCAAATCCATTCACATGTTCTGTAAAACCCACTAGACATCCAACTTACTTGCATTTAAATCACCCTTCTTTATAATCTGTCATCTCTTAGTTGGCTTTTTTAATTAGCATTAATTTAATTTCATTTTTTAGATATCTTCCCTTTTCGTGAAGGGAGTTATTTAAAACGTTGAACTCTATAATTCTTTACAAAAACTCTTCTAACAATTTTACACCGATCTCCTTGTGTGGACTTGTTTTAACAACCACAGCTAATAGATTAGATGGTAGCAAAAGTCCCAAATCTTGTACTAATGTTGAATCATTATCTAGCGGAACTGCATAAAGGTGTTCATTTTCTTCGTTTTCATCACTCATAATATACTCGTCATAAGACGCGTTCTCTGGAAATGAATCAATTAAGGAATCCAAAGGATGTAAACCGTATGGATCTAACATAACATGTTTCAGAGATTCGTCCAGAACAAACACATCCACTTCACTTGCTACAATCTCAATCGTAAGTTTATCATGAGATACTTGTGATAATTCTACATTTATTTCTAAATTATCTTCGTTCACTTCACTAATTAGATCCGCAATATATGGTCCGAAATCAGATTGATAGCTCAAAGGAATCTCTGACAATATCATAACGTTTAACATTTTGCTATCATGATTACTATCACTAAAACAAGAAGTAAGTAGTAACAATCCTATAAATATAAATAACAACATCCATTTTTTCATTATATATCAAAACCTCTTATCATTCTCAATATAAAGTATAAAATGAGAACGCTTAAATTTTATAATCTAACGTGTAATAGTACTAATTTTACACGAATCTGAACGATTTCGAAAGCGGAAAAACTATAGATAAACCCCTAATTAATATATATTATTAGGTGATCTTATAACCAAGATATGATAGAGACAATTTGCTATACCGCTAAATCCTTTAATTATTGAAGTGAAAACTTTATTTTTGTTCATTACATCTTTCAAGGTAATTTGATATCATTTCTAATATAAGGGAGGGGTCTATTAAAATAATAAATGAAAGCGCTATCTATCGATTCTTTATGAGACATACATATACAACACTAGAGAATCACACACTTTAAAATTTATTTTTTTGCATTGGAAACTGATAAGTTCTTTACTATTTATCAGCCTTACCCTAATATCACAATATATTCATAGGGTGCTAATTACTGCCCAAACAATAGAGGAGGATACAATTTTGACTACCGAAAACAAAGGTGCTTTTTACACAGGGATATACCGAAATTTATTTAAAGAAAATGGCTATTCTGAAGATGATATAACAGCAAAAATAGAAAATACATGGAATCGAATGTTCCATGGTGACGATGAGATGAGAATTTATAGCGAGGTTGGGGGCGACCTTGGCTACATGGTCGACACAGGAAACATAGACGTTCGAACCGAAGGAATGTCCTACGGAATGATGATGGCTGTACAACTTGATAAAAAAGAGGTATTTGATCGTCTCTGGAAGTGGACGATGAAGTATATGTACATGACCGAAGGAGAAAACGCCGGTTACTTCGCCTGGTCTTGTGGCTTGGATGGTTCAAAAAATGCATACGGTCCAGCTCCAGATGGCGAAGAGTATTTTGCTTTAGCACTATTATTTGCATCAAACCGTTGGGGTGATGGAACAGAAGAACCATTTAATTATAGTAAACAAGCAAAAGATTTATTACACACTGTCATCCATAAAGGGGAAAAAGATGATGGTTATCCAATGTGGAATCCTGAAAATAAACTAATAAAATTTGTTGCTAATTGTGAGTTTTCCGATCCTTCCTACCACTTGCCACACTTCTATGAACTCTTTAGCCTGTGGTGTTATCCAGAGGATAGTGCATTTTGGAAAGAAGCGGCACATGCTAGTCGTGAGTATTTAAAAATTGCATGTCACCCTGAAACTGGTCTGGCACCTGAATATGCTCATTATGATGGCACACCAAACCATATTAGGGGGTTTGGTCACTTCTTCAGTGATTCCTACCGAGTTGCAGCTAACATTGGTCTTGATTATGAATGGTTCAGAGGTAGTGAGTGGGAAATTGAAAATGCTAATAAAATCCAAGCATTCTTTTCTGACAAGGAACCTGAGGATTATCGTCGGTATACAATTGCTGGTGAACCTTTTGAAGAAAAATCTTTACATCCGACTGGATTACTAGCAACTAATGCTATGGCTTCGCTCGCCGCAGATGGTCCTCATGCAAAAGAAAATGTTGAGCTTTTCTGGAACACACCGTTGCGATCAGGTGAGAGGCGCTATTATGACAATTGTCTCTATTTATTTGCCCTGTTAGCCTTAAGCGGTAATTTCAAAATATGGTTTCCAAAAGAAAAGTAAATTCGAAGGGGTACAAGTGGAAGCAACTTGTTCCCTTTTCTTTTTGGCTTTTCAATCGAAAGGGTACAAGTGATAACAACTTCTGCCCTATGCGCTTGCTGATTTATCAAAAGAAAGGGTATCTTAAAAGTAATTACTTTTAAGATACCCTACAATATATTTAATTTCCCGACTAATTCATCTTCCTTTCACTATATTAGTCTTTATCTACTATTTCTTCATAATTGACCCAATCAAAATAAGCAGGTGTCCTACTATCCTTTCCGTTCCCAGTCGCATATAAACCAAGACATACCCCTGTAAAACCACCATTTATTTCGGGAGAAACCGACGAAGCAGGCGCTTCCCCTAAGCTCATCCATTCCATATTTGCATTGGTATATAAGAAAAAATACTTTTCTTTATCCGACCGAATCGCTAATTGTACAAAATCTGAATCTAATAGAACTTTACCTAATTCCTTGTTTTCACCTTTAATAGTAGTGTGAGCAACCACATACTTCTCCCCACCGATTTGTCTCACTCCTATTACATAATGAGCTTCCTCATTATATCTAGCTGCGAGGCCTGCTTCTTCACCGTTAGAGTCCGGGATAAACTCCATAGATGTGCTTATTTCCATCTGGACATGTTGCTGTGATTTATTGATAAAAACAGAAGGACCAACATCACTTAAAGTAAGCGAATTTCCAAGTAATTTAAGCCTCTCCTTTGCTTCCGTTAATGAATACTTATTACCAATGTTTGTTCGCAGAAATGTCCATGAATCCTCTAAATTTGGCGAATTAAAATCATCTCTAAAGCTACTTATTTGCTTTTGTTCCGTGCCTACTGGTAGACGGTCCGTCTTCATTGTTAATTCAAGAGTTCCATCATTATTATCGATCGTTGGCCATCCATCTTCCGTCCACGATACAGGAGCTAAAAATGTTTCTCTTCCTAAGACACTATATTTTCCATCCGTTGGTCTAACACCTAAAAATACAGCCCAAAAATTCCCAACTTTATCCTCGACAAAATCCGCATGGCCTAGATTTTGAATTGGATGGTCCGGCATTTGATTGTGCGTTAATATTGAGTTCTCATAAAGTTCGTAAGGGCCATAAGGATGATGACTTCTTGCAATAATCGAACGGTGTTCAATCCCAGTCCCGCCAGATGCAGTTAAAATAAAATACATTCCTCTAATTTTGTAGAGGTGCGGGCCCTCCGTCCAAGAACCACCATCTCCTTGAAATACAACAACTGGTTCAGTTAATGCTTTTCCAGTTGTGATATCAATTTCATATTGAATAATATGTGAGTTTTCTGCCTCACCATTCTGAGCAGTCACGTAGACAGTCCCGTCATCATCGAACATTAAAGACGGGTCAATGTTTCCATAAGGAATTTTTATTGGATCTGACCAAGGACCTTCAGGTTTGGTAGCTGTGACATAAAAATTACCAATCCCCATAACATCAGTAGTAATCATATAAAAAACACCGTCATGATATCTTATTGTTGAAGCAAATATTCCTCTAGAGCTCTCTCGATTTGCTAAGTTCACTTGACTTTCACGAGTTAATACATGACCAATTTGTTTCCAGTTTACTAAATCATTACTATGAAAAATTGGTACTGCTGGAAAATATTCAAAAGAACTTGTAATGATATAATAGTCATCTTCTCCAACTCTTACAATACTAGGATCCGGGTGGTAGCCAAGTATAATTGGGTTATTATAAGTCGTTATATTAATCATGATTAGAAAAACTCCTTATTAGTTATCATTTATGTAAACGTTAACAATAACTATACCTCTTAGCTGCATCTGAAGTCACTGTAAAATGTTTATGACTAATCGTAATAATTATAGGAATATCAAAAGAATAATGGCTGCACATACCATAAATAAATAGCAACTAGAATTATAAGAATTACAAACAAAGTGATATTAGCTTGACCCTTTTTTTTAGCTGATAAAAGGATTTTATATCGGAATATCATTACAAGTGCTATGGCACTCCCTAACAAAAAATGTACGATTGAGCGCTCCTCTTCAAAAAAGAAAAGCCTAAGTACATAAATCCAAAAAATTAAAAATATAATCATAAGAGTTCTATTTTGATACATTTTATCGAATCCTCCTTCCTTGCTTCGTTTCCTTACAAAATTACAAAAAAAACTCTCGAATCAATTCCTGCAAACTAAACGAAAGCCTTCACACGTGAGGTGCTGTATGAAGGCTTCGTGTTACGTTATCGTTTTATCGTTGCAAAAGCTTTTTCAGCTGCTGCAATCGTTCGATCAATATCCTCTTCGGTATGCTTTGTTGAGAGGAACATCCCTTCAAATTGAGAAGGTGGAAGAGATACCCCGTTTTCAAGCATTAACTGGAAATACTGCTTGAACATGTCAAGATCTGAAGACGAGGCCGATTCAAAGTTAACAACCTTCTCATTAGTCAAGAAAAACCCAACCATCGAACCTGCCCGTGTAAGATAATGTGGAATATCATACTTCTTCGCTGCAGCCGCTAAGCCTGCTGTTAATCGATCACCAATGCGATCAAAATGTTTATAACTATCCGCACTTAATTGTCGAATTGTTTCATATCCCGCTGTCATCGCTAATGGATTACCAGACAATGTCCCAGCTTGATAGATATCACCTGCCGGAGCAATTCGCTCCATAATATCTCGCTTACCTCCGAAAGCTCCAACTGGTAGACCTCCACCAATCACTTTACCAAGACAAGTTAAATCTGGCGTCACACCTAATTCACCTTGCGCACAATGATATCCAACTCTAAAACCTGTCATCACTTCATCAAAGATCATCAGAGACCCGTTTTCTTCTGTAATAGATCTTACTCCTTCAAGAAAACCCGGTTCCGGTCGAACGACTCCCATGTTCCCTGCTACCGGCTCTAGTATTACAGCAGCAATCTCCTCACCGAAGTTCTCAAATGCTACTTTTAAGCTTTCAAGATCATTGTATGGAACAGTTAATGTATTACTTGCTACTGAAGCTGGAACACCAGGGCTATCAGGTAAACCTAGTGTTGCAACACCTGAACCTGCTTTGATCAACAGAGAATCTCCATGACCATGGTAGCATCCCTCAAATTTCAAAATTTTGTCTCGACCAGTATGACCGCGAGCAAGACGCAAAGCACTCATTGTTGCTTCTGTACCTGAATTAACCATTCGCACAACTTCAATCGATGGCACCCTTTCGATAACTAGTTCAGCAAGTTTTGTTTCCATCTCGTGAGGAGCACCAAAGCTTGTCCCTTTTTCTGCAGTTGTTTTTAATGCCTCAACCACTTGATTATCTGCATGGCCATGAACCAATGGCCCCCATGAAAGGACGTAGTCAATGTATTCATTTCCGTCAATATCCCAAATATGAGATCCTTTTCCGTGATCCATATAAACCGGATCCATATCGACGGATTTAAATGCTCGGACTGGGCTGTTTACACCGCCTGGCATAAGTGGCTTTGCTTTATTAAATGCTTGAGTTGATTTTTCCCAATTCATGTGCATCTTCACCTTCCTATTCGTTATAAGTTAACCAATTGGCTACATCTTTGGCATGATACGTTAAAATTAAATCGGCACCTGCTCGTTTCATACTTGTCATTTTTTCCATAACAATCGCTTTTTCATCAATCCATCCATTTTGAGCAGCTGCTTTGACCATCGCGTATTCACCACTTACGTTGTATGCAACAATCGGTATATCATGACGATCGCGTACATCACGAATAATATCTAAGTATGATAAAGCTGGCTTTATTATCAGAAAGTCAGCCCCCTCATCCACGTCCGATTGCGCTTCCCGAAACGCTTCAAGACGATTTGCTGGATCCATCTGATAAGTCTTTCGATCTCCTGATTGAGGTGAACTATGTGCCGCATCACGGAAAGGTCCATAAAAGGCAGAGGCATATTTCACGCCATAACTCATAATAGGAATATCATAATAACCAGCGTCATCAAGTCCTTGTCTAATCGCTGCAACAAAACCATCCATCATATTCGAAGGTGCAATAATATCAGCGCCTGCTTCAGCTTGAGATACCGCCGTCTTCGCTAAAAGATTTAACGATTCGTCGTTAATAATTTCTCCACCTTCGACAACACCACAGTGACCATGGTCTGTAAACTGACATAAACAAGTATCTGCAATCACAGTGAGTTGAGGATGGCGCTGCTTAATTTGACGAGTAGCAGCTTGCACGATGCCATTATGATCATAGGCACAAGAACCAACCTCATCTTTATGAGCGGGTATTCCAAACAGAATGAGTGATTTTATCCCCAACTTTACGATTTCATCTACTTCGTCATTAATAAGATCCAAAGATCTCTGAAATACACCTGGCATTGATTTCACTTCATTTTCAATATTTTTGCCTTCCAACACAAAAAGCGGAAAAATCAAGTCTTCCTTTCGAACATAGTTTTCTCTAACAAGCGAACGAATCCCCTCCGTTCTTCTTAATCGGCGGTGCCGACGGAATTGCAAATTAGACATATACGATTTCCTCCTCCAACGATTTCAAAGTCCTTCAAGCATAAATAACACTTCATCAATCGTAAACTTTTCTGGTACTAAAACCTTTTCTACATCATAACGTGAAAGTGCATCAGCTGTCACACGTCCAATCACGGCAAACATAAGCTCTGATCTTACATAAGGCAACAAATTTTTCTCCAATTGCTCGAAAAATGAGTTCACCGTTGACGGACTTGTACAGATCACTATATCAACTTGTTTTTTTTTAAGTAGCTGATTAAGTTTATCTGCATACTTGTCACAATACACCGTTTCATAAACGACCATTTCGTGAATTACTCGCCCAGTCTTAGTTAATGCTTCCACAATTACTTTTCTAGATTGGCTGCTTCTGGGATAAAAGAAGATATCTTCTATGGTAGTCGACTCAATAAGTAACTTCGCTAAGTGCTCTGCATCAAAATGCTTATCAGGACAAAGGTCAACTATAAATCCTTTCTGTTCAATAAGTTCTTTCGTTTTTTCTCCAACAGCAGCAAGTTTCTTTGTTCCAATCACTTTCTCTGGATAAAATCCTTCTTCAACCAATACTTCATATGTAAAATAAACACTATTTACACTAGTGAAAATAATCCAGTCACTATGTAAGAGATCATCAAGTTTTTCAACTCTTTCCAATTTATTATTTGGAGACTGCATGGAAATCAGGGGAATTTCAATAGAAATTCCCCCTCGTTGTTCAATCGCATATGATAAAGAGCTAGCCTGATGACCCGCCCTTGTATTTAAAATTCGTCTTCCGTGAAGTGAGTTCATCGTTAATCTCCCCAATTATTGATCTAACTCTGCTTTCACTTTATCTAGAACTTCTTTAGCCCCTTCATTCAACATCTTATTAGCTACTTGCTTTCCGATTGCTACAGGGTCATTTCCAGTGATTGTTTCTTTAAAAATTATCTTCCCGTCTGGTGATGCAACCAAAGCCGTTAAGGTCACTTGTCCATCACTTTCTAATTGAGCATATCCAGCAATTGGAACTTGACATCCACCTTCAACCGTGTGGAGAAAAGAACGCTCTGCAGCTACAGTTCTCGCAGTTTTAGCATCATTAATGTTATCCAACAATTCCAATAGTTCTTTATCATCTTCACGACACTCGATTCCGAGCGCGCCTTGGCCAACTGCTGGTAAACAAACCTTAGGATCTAAGAATTCTGTGACGATATCATCAGACCAACCAACACGCTCAAGCCCCGCTGCTGCTAAAACGATCGCATCAAAAATCCCTTCTTCTCTGCATTTTCTTAATCGTGTGTCAATGTTGCCACGAATCCAATGAATTTTTAAATCTGGACGTTGAGCTAATACTTGCGCACTGCGACGTAAACTACTAGTTCCAACAGTTGCACCTGCTGGCAATTCCATAAGTTTTTTCCCACTATTAGAAATAAACGCATCTCTCGGATCAGCTCTGTCTGGGACAGCACCAATCGCTAGACCCTCTGCCATTTCTGAAGGTAAATCCTTCATACTATGAACAGCCATATCAATTTCACCATCATACATCGCTTTTTCAATCTCTTTTACAAAAAGGCCTTTTCCGCCTACTTTCGATAATGTTACATCAAGGATTTTATCTCCTTTCGTAACGATCTCTTTTATTTCAAACTCAAAGGGAAGGTTCAATTGATTTAACTGATCGATCACCCATCTCGTCTGTGTCATTGCTAAATTACTTTTTCTTGAACCAATAACCACTTTTCTCATAATCTTACCTCCGTGTAACGTTGATTTCTATCTGTAAATGAGTTTCATAATCAATTACTCTTGGGTGCTAGAAACTAAAAAGGATTATCTTCTAACATGCCCTAATAACCCGGGCTGATAAACCATTTCAGATTAATTTTATATTTGTTATTCTATTACCATATATGAAATTCCGAAAAGGAACTCGATAGAAAATAATTTATCAGTAACACTAAAAACGCAGCTATATTTAATAAAGCTAAACTATACCCTCGTCTTTTCTTAAACTGATATTGAAAAAGGTAACAACCATATACAATCAACAAGATAAATGAGCTGATTACTTTTAAATCATACCATGGGAATGTTTCAAATTTTACCCATGCCCAAATAACACCTAATATCAATCCTATCATCATTAGTGGTACACCAATTAATGCGAATAAAAAGGAAAACCTCTCTAAATTGGATAAGTTCCCCGTTCGCTGCATCTTTTCTCCCCAACGTTTTTGCTTCAACATTTGATGCTGAAAAAAGTAGAGCATCGAAAAAGAAAAAGAGAGCGTAAACATTGCATAAGATATCAATAAAACTACGATATGAATGATAAGAAGTTCTGATATAAGTAAATCAGACAACTCAGGTGACACATCACCAGCTTGTGCAAACAGGCTCACCGTCAAAATCGAAAATCCAACTAAATTAACGATAAATACTAAGAAGTCCATACGGTACAACTTATTTATGATAAGTGAGAAAGTAACAAGAACCCACGCGTAAAAGAACATTCCTTCAAAAATCGTCATTATCGGTAAACGACTATATTCGAACGCTCTCAAAGATAAAAAGAGAAGTTGTAAAACCCAAACAATAGAAAGCAACCAGAAGGCAAGACGATTCACCTTCTGGTTGTTTTGAATAAAGTCAATGAAATATCCAAGTACACTCAGACAATAAAAGATAATAATGAGGATGTATAGCAGATTCAGACCAATCATGCTTCATTTCCCCTCTCTACAAAGAGCGGGCAATATCATTTTGCGCAGCTAGTTTTGATTTACGTTTTTCAATACTCCACTCTCGCTCAATCTTGTTAATTTGAATGTTGCATGCCAAAACATTTTCTTGTTGCTTAAGCTCGTCATCTAATGCAAACACGCGAGTCATGTAGGCAAGCAGTTCATCAGAATTATCTTCTTCTGGTACTTCTTTAAGAGCAGTAATTGGATCACGAAGAATTTGATTAATCACGCTCTTCATATGTTTTCGAATTACTTTTATTTCTCGATCAGATAAGCTAGAAAGCTTTCTTTCAAGACTTTCCATTGTCTCTGATTGAATCGTTGTAGCTTTTTGACGAAGAGCGGTAATCACTGGGACAACCCCCAACGTATCAAGCCAATGACTGAAATCAACTAGTTCCTGCTCAATCATAATTTCAATTTTCTCAGCTTCCTGCTTTCGTTCTTCTAAATTTGCAGCAACGATTCCTTGTAAGTCATCAATATCATACAAGTATACATTATCAAGATCTGCCAATTCAGGATCTAAATCTCTCGGCACCGCTATATCTACTAAAAACAACGGTTTTCCTTTTCGTTTTTTGATTAATTGTAATACTTCATTTTTATTAATCACATAACCTTTGGAACCTGTTGAACTAATTAAAATATCTGTAGACTCAAGGGAATCATCAAGATCTTTCATGTCTTGCGCTTTCCCTAGAAATTTCGTCGCTAATTCCTCTGCCTTTTCTTTCGTACGATTTATCACAGTAATATCATTGACACCATTAGAAGACAAGTGTTTTGCTGTCAACTCACTCATCTTTCCAGCACCCATGATCAATACTTTTTTATCTTTAAAGTTCCCAAAAATCTTCTTACCAAGTTCAACAGCTGCATAACTAACTGATACAGCATTTTCACCAATGGCTGTTTCAGAATGTGACCGTTTCGCAAGTGTAATTGCTTGCTTAAATAGATGATTAAAGATCGTTCCTGTTGTTTTCTGACTTTGTGCTTCTAAAAAGCTTGTTCGGACTTGACCGAGAATTTGAGTTTCTCCTAAAATCATTGAATCAAGACCACAGCTTACACGGAAAAGATGTTCAATTGCATGTTCATCTTCTCTAATTTGTAAATAATGACTAAACTCGTCTTTCGGTACCCCGAACCATTCTGAAAGAAAGACTTTCGTATAGTAACGACCTGTATGCAATTGATCTGCAACAATATATATCTCTGTACGATTGCAGGTTGACACAACAACACATTCTAAAACACTTTTAGATTTTCGTAGCGTTGTTAATGCCTGTCCAAGATCGTCTTGAAATTGAAATTTCTCTCGTATTTCTACTGGTGTTGTTTTATAATTCAAACTAACAGCTAAAATGTGCAAACCATCGTCCCCCTGACTCAAACCGACATTAATTTTACCGCAAAAAACGTAATATGACAACTATTTAATATAGTAATTAAGCTTAAATGATAACTTCTCTTACATTATAACATTTTTAATCTAAATTTAATAATTGATATGCTCTGATTAAATGTGAATCTTTTGTGACAATTTTAACAATGTATTCCTCAATATAATATTATTAACGGAATAACAACATTTTTCCCAAAGCGATATTTTTTAATCATAAAGGAGAGGTACACAGTCATGAAATCAAATCAAACACTTCCAGGGGTCATATTAGTCATTATTGGAATTTACTTTCTATCACAGCAATTTGACTTTACTCTTCCGTACTCAGACATACTATTAAAGTGGCCAACAATCTTGCTTTTAGTCGGACTTGTCTTATCTTGGCAAGGTTTCTCCAACCGCGATGAACATAAAATGTTTTCTGGTGTGATTTTACTAGGTTTTGGTGCATTATTTCACGGAATACATACATTTCAATACTGGACTTATCAATGGCCTTATTTTACATTAATTATTTCATTTGCTTTTTTCTTAAAATATTTCGTGAACAAACGAGACGGAGCGACTCCAGGTTTAGTTCTTTTTGTCATTTCAATCATAGCACTCTTTTTCACATCAATTACAGGGTGGATAAATTCTATCCACTCAGGTTTAGATTCCTTTTGGCCGATCATTTTAATTTTGATCGGGATTTATTTATTAGTTTTCCGTAAAAAGTGATTTACTTCAAACTGAAAATAATAATAATAATAAGAGACATTAAACATTAAGAGTCTTTCTAAATATACACACTAAGGATGACTCTTTCATGGCGAGACTGCTTCTTTCTCTGCTAGTTTCGCTCTGTTGTTTGCTGTGTCGAAGCAATTCGAAGCGTATTCGTGATGTACCGCTCTTTCCTGCGGTATTGGAAGTCCTGGCAAAAACCCTGCGGGGCATTTTCCCGAAGAGGCTTGACGACTTCACCGCGGAAAACGAAGCCATAAAAGAGGCATTCCACTCTGATAAAAACAGTATCATCTTTGCAATAACTTGAATTATACAGTAGTACCTAACTAATAGGATAACTTATATTATATCGTTTGTATGTGATAATGCTCACCATTAGAAAAACTGAGGCTTAAGCTAAGTCCTTCATGGCGAAATCCTTAATTTTTCTTATACTTTAATCCTCTAGTGAAGTTCAACATTATTAAAGTAAAATAACTGTATGTAAAAGGAATGTGGCTCACAGAGGTGGGCCACATTCCTTTTACTCATTTATAAACGTTAGTAATCTAATATTTAATCCCAGCACTTACAATTCATCTTCATCGTTATCTTTCTCAATATATCGTACTTCCTTTGAAAATAACAGTTGCGTTATTTCCTTCCATGCTTGATCTTTTCCTTGAGCAGTTTCTGCAGAGAACATAATAATCGTATCTTCGCTTTTCATTTGAAGACCTTCTTTGATTTGTTTAATATGTTTATCCCATTTACCTTTAGAGATTTTATCAGCTTTGGTTGCAACGATTAAAACAGGTAAGTCATGATGCTTCAACCAGCTATACATTGTCTTATCATCTTCTGTAGGGAGATGACGACTATCGATCAATTGCACAACACCTTTTAGTTGCTCTCGCTTCTCAAAGTACCCCTCTAGGACTCTTCCCCATGCTTCTCGTTCTTTCTTTGAAACTTTAGCATATCCGTATCCAGGCACATCAACAAAATGAAACCGATCATTAATAAAATAAAAATTTAGAGTCCGTGTTTTTCCAGGTCGTTGTGAAGTTCTTGCTAGTCCCTTTCGAGTTAAAATAGTATTTATAAAGGAAGACTTTCCAACATTCGAACGTCCTGAGAGAGCCACTTCAGGAAATGGCCCTCCAGGAAATTGGTGATCTTTTGCTGCGCTAATAATTAATTCTGCGGTTTTTATTTTCATTATTTTTCTCCTACCAATGCATGTTTAAGTACTTCATCTAAATGAGACACGGGAATAAAAGTCAGATCATTTTTCACACTGTCCGGGATGTCTTCCAAATCTTTTTCATTATCTTTTGGCATGATAATGTGTGTCAAACCTGCACGATGTGCACTCATAGATTTTTCTTTTAGTCCTCCTATAGGGAGAACACGACCTCTAAGAGTAATCTCTCCGGTCATTCCTACTTCACGGCGAACTGCGCGATCTGTTAATGCTGAAATTAACGCAGTTGCCATCGTAATTCCGGCTGATGGTCCATCTTTTGGAACTGCACCTTCAGGAACGTGGATATGAATATCATTTTTTTCATTGAAAGCTGGATCAATCGATAACTCTTTTGATTTTGAACGTATATAACTAAATGCAGCCTGTGCAGACTCTTTCATGACATCGCCCAATTTACCAGTTAAAGTTAATTTTCCTTTCCCTGGTGCTATCGACACTTCAATTGTTAACGTGTCCCCACCTGCAGTTGTGTACGCTAATCCTGTCGCTGCTCCAATTTGATTTTCAGACTCTGCTCTACCGTACCTAAATTGAGGTTTTCCAAGGATGGTTTCAATCGTTTTATCTGTTATTACCACGCGTTTCCGTTCTTTTGAAACAATCATTTTGGCAGCTTTTCTACATATCTTTGCCATTTGTCTCTCTAAGTTTCGTACACCAGCTTCTCGTGTATAATAACGAATCACACTTAATATTGCCTCGTCTTTTACTTGGATTTTACCTTTTGTTAGACCATGTTCTTTCACTTGTTTTGGTAGCAGATATCCTTTAGCAATTTCCATCTTCTCAATTTCTGTATAACCTGGGATGTGAATAACTTCCATTCGATCCCTCAAAGGCGCAGGAATAGCACCGATATTGTTGGCAGTCGTAACAAACATCACTTTTGACAGGTCATACGCTTCTTCAATGAAATGATCACTAAACGTATTATTTTGTTCAGGATCAAGCACTTCTAACAATGCAGAAGACGGGTCTCCTCTAAAATCGTTGGCCATTTTGTCGATTTCATCTAACAAAAAGACTGGATTAATACTTCCTGCTTTCTTCATCCCTTGTACGATTCGACCTGGCATCGAACCAACATACGTCCTACGGTGCCCTCTAATTTCGGCTTCATCACGTACACCACCCAGTGACATGCGGACAAATTTACGGTCCAAGGATCTGGCAATAGATCGTGCTAAAGATGTTTTACCGACACCTGGAGGGCCAGCTAAACATAAAATTGGACCTTTCAACTGTTCAGTAAGTTGTTGAACAGCTAAATATTCTAATACTCGTTCCTTCACTTTTTCGAGTCCATAATGATCTTCATCAAGAATGACCTCTGAACGGTGGATATCCAACAAATCAACCGTTTCATACGTCCATGGAATAACTGCGAGCCATTCAATGTAGTTTCGTATGACTGAACTTTCAGCAGAACTAGATGGCATCTTTTCGTATCGTTTTAATTCTTTATATGCTTTTTCCTTCACAGATTCAGGCATATCAGCGTTCTCAATTTTTTCAGTCAGCTCTTCCAATTCACCTTCTTTGCCTTCTCGATCGCCAAGTTCTTTTTGAATAGCTTTCATTTGTTCACGTAAATAGTATTCTTTTTGCGTTTTTTCCATCGACTTTTTGACACGTTGTCCAATTTTTTTCTCAAGGCCAAGAACTTCTTTTTCATTATTTAATACGTCTATGATTTGTCCCAGACGATCCCCAACAGAAATCGTCTCTAATATTTCCTGTTTTTGAACCATTTTTAAAGGTAAATGCGAAGCTATAATATCTGCCAATCTCCCTGGTTCGATAATATCTGCAACGGAAGCAAATGTTTCTTGAGATATTTTCTTTGAAAGTTGAATGTATTGCTCAAATTGTTCGAGAAGATTTCGCATTAATGCTTGCTCTTCTACAGTAGCTTCTTGTCGCTCATCAATGAGTTCCACTTCAACTTGTGATAAGTCATCATGATCAATATAATTCTCAATGTATCCTCTTTGTAATCCTTCTACAAGAACTCGAATCGTTCCATTTGGCAGTTTTAACATTTGGTTTACTTTCGCCAATGTGCCAATTGTATATATATCTTTCTCTTCCGGTTCATCTGTAGAAATTTCCCTTTGAGTAGTTAAGAAAATTTCATTGTCCTCTACCATTGCTTTCTCAAGCGCTTGAACAGATTTTTTTCTACCTACATCTAAATGAAGAACCATCGTTGGATAAACGAGTAATCCTCTTAATGGAAGCAGAGGAATTTTCTTTAAATTTGGTTCACTCATATGTATAAACACCTCCATATATCTCGTACTCTAAATCGAGTATAGGACTTGTCGCCAATAAAAATTTAACGAAAGCCCTTTGTAGTAATCGCTTCTTACTAGTAAACAGGTGTTAAAAACCCCAAATTAGATGAATAGGACGTCATCCCATTGGATCACGTCTTATGGGCTAACCTGAATCTTGTTCAATTTTATCCTATTGTGCCTTCTTTGTCTAACAATGCAGCAGATGAAAGAATAAGGTCTTTCCTATTCTCCTTATGGATATCTTTTACCTTTAAAGTCTTGTCGAAAACTTGTTTTATGTGATCGACTGGGTATACGGAGATTCCTTCCATTTCAGTTAGGATAGTTTGGCAGTTATCTTTCGGAATAATCACTTCTTTGATCCCAGCTTGTTTTGCTGCTTCAACTTTGGATACAACTCCACCAACTGGCTTGACATCCCCGTGAATCCCTAGTTCCCCAGTCATTGCAATGGTATAAGGAATCGGAATCCGATGGATAGCAGAATAGATGGCAGTTGCAATCGCAATACCTGCAGATGGACCATCTATCGGGATGCCCCCTGGAAAATTAACATGTAGTTGATAATCTTTTGCTTCAATACCAATATAGCTAAGTACCGTAATAACATTTTCTACTGAGCTTTTCGCCATGCTTTTTCTTTTCATACTCCTGGATTGGTTACCAGAACTTTCTTCATCTGCAATACCCGTGACCGTTAACGAACCTTCATTTACCCTTTTTCTAGCCGTTACTTCTAGATCCAACACTACCCCGGAACCTGGCCCCATAACAGCTAATCCATTTACGACACCGATTTTATCAAATGGTATTATTTTCTTTTCCATTCTTGGAGATTGCTGACTCGCATAAATAACCCATTCTATATCTACCGCACGTAGAAGGTCTCTTCTCTCGTTTAACGCAATTCCTGTAGCCAATTGAACCATATTGACAGCTTCTCTACCGTTAGTTGCATATTTGCCGATCCAATCATAGACTTCCTCTTCTGTATCTATACCTAGTTGATCCACTGATTTTACAGCAACACTTTTTACTTCGTCAGGCGTTAAAGCTCGGAAATATACTTCTACACATCGTGACCGTATTGCTGGTGGAATTTCTTCTGGACTTCTAGTCGTTGCAGCGATTAAGCGAAAATCTGCTGGGAGGCCACGTTGAAAAATATCATGAACGTGCTCCGGTATCTGTTCGTTTTCTTCATGATAGTATACACTTTCTAAAAGTACTTTTCTTTCTTCTAATACTTTTAATAATTTATTGATTTGGATGGAATGAAGTTCGCCAATTTCATCAATAAACAACACTCCACCATGAGCTTTTGTCACTGCGCCTTGTTTCGGTTGCGGAATCCCTGCATGCCCCATGGCACCTGCCCCTTGATAAATAGGGTCATGAACAGAACCAATCAAAGGATCAGCAATTCCTCGTTCATCAAATCTGGCAGTCGCCCCATCTAACTCAACAAACTTCGCATTCGGTCGAAAAGGTGAGTGAACGTTTTGTTTCGCTTCTTCTAAAACTAGTCTAGCTGCTGCTGTTTTCCCTACACCTGGCGGACCATAAATGATCACATGCTGAGGGTTTGGCCCACATATGGCTGCCTGTAATGAGCGGATACCGAATTCTTGCCCTACGATATCTTCAAATTTTTTTGGGCGAATTTTTTCTGATATTGGTTCAGTTAGTTTAATTTTCCTTAATCGATTTAGTTGCTCCATCTCTTTTTTTGATTCCTTGTTTACAGATGCACGTTGTGAACGTTGATTTTTTAATAAGTTCCAAAAATATAGACCGATCACTACTCCGAAAAATAGTTGGATAAGAAAAGCGATGCCTGTCAGTGTCATCTTACAACCTCCTGTACTCGTTTGTTCATATAGTGTTTCCGAACACCATTTAGTTAATCTCTTTTTTTCGAGGAGGTAGAAATTAGCATCGTTAAAATAAATCCTAACTCGGGAAGATACTGAATACTGATAAGTTAATTAATCTCCAATATAAAAAAAGCCCCCCCATCTTAATGAAATGGGGGACTCTTCTATTTATGCACTTTCTCTTGGCTTTTGTTGACCTTTTATTTCCTCACCATTCTCAGCGAGAAGTTTCGGATATTTTTTATCCTTCACTGTCTCATCAGTAATGATACACTTTGCGATATCATCACGAGAAGGTAGTTCATACATCACATCTAGCATCATCGACTCAATTATTGATCTTAAACCACGAGCTCCCGTTTTTCGTTCAATTGCCTGATTTGCAACTTCACGAAGAGCATCATCCGTAAATTCAAGTTCAACTTCATCAAGTTCAAGAAGCTTTTTGTACTGTTTAATTAAAGCATTTTTAGGTTCAGTAAGGATTTCTACCAAGGCCTTTTCATCTAAATGCTCTAGGCTTGCGATAACTGGTAAACGACCAATAAATTCTGGAATTAGACCATAACGCAATAAGTCTTCAGGTAAGATTTTAGTCAAATATTGATCTTCTTTCATTTCGTCTTGGTTCATGTCAGATCCAAATCCGATGACTTTCTTTCCTAGACGTCTTTTAATAATTTGATCTATTCCGTCAAAGGCACCACCAACAATGAATAGTACGTTTGTTGTATCAATTTGAATAAATTCTTGATGCGGATGTTTCCGTCCTCCCTGCGGCGGAACACTAGCTGTTGTGCCTTCAAGAATTTTAAGCAATGCTTGTTGCACACCTTCACCAGAGACATCTCTTGTTATTGATGGATTTTCTGATTTTCGTGCCACTTTATCAATTTCGTCAATGTAGATAATTCCTCGCTCCGCTTTTTCTACATCATAATCTGCAGACTGGATCAATTTCAATAAAATATTTTCTACATCTTCACCTACATAACCCGCTTCGGTTAAAGATGTCGCATCAGCGATCGCAAACGGAACATTTAAGATTCTAGCTAATGTTTGAGCTAGAAGTGTTTTTCCGCTTCCTGTAGGGCCAATGAGGCAAATATTACTTTTAGCCAATTCAACTTCATCATTCTTAGAACTTGAATTTACGCGTTTATAATGATTGTATACAGCAACGGAGAGGGTCTTCTTTGCTTGGTCCTGACCGATGACGTAGTCATTGAGTATCTCACGTATTTCTTGTGGTTTTGGAATGTCTTCCATTTCCACTTCTTCATCAGTTCCCAGTTCTTCTTCAACAATTTCTGTACAAAGTTCAATACACTCATCGCATATATACACGCCTGGGCCGGCAACTAACTTTCTGACTTGATCTTGTGTTTTACCACAAAAAGAACATTTTAACTGTCCTTTTTCTTCGTTAAATTTAAACATCCTCTTCACCCCTTACGATAAAATTGAAACTTAATATTTTTAAATTTGTTACGCGTCATTCTTTAAAAATTCTATGTTTACATTGTACGTCTGCATATCTGATTTTAATCACGATGTCGCGAATGATTTCAAACGAAGAGTATTTCTCTTAACTCAATTCTCTATCATCCCACTCCACAAATTGTACCACAATTCAATTGAAGATGATAAAGAAACACATACTTATGTTTACACCCATTTTTGAACAATATGTTGAATCAAGAATAAAGGAAGTTATTTTCCATTGTCAAGTATTACGTTTGTTCTTTTATGTATAAAGCAAGGCACGAAATTTATCGCGCCTTGCCTTCATTCGTGTATTGATAAATTATAACTGATTGCTTTCTTCGACAAGAAAATCAATCGCTTTGCGTACTTTTAAATCAGCTTTCAAAGTGTCTGTACCGCCTTGCATTGCAAGAATTTGTTTAATCTCTTCAGCTGAACGTTGATACATTTCAGCCATTTTTTCGATTTCTTGATCTACTTCTTCGTCAGAAGCTTCTAAATTTTCTTCAATAGAAATGGCTTCTAGCGTTAAGTTCATACGAACCCGTTTTTCCGCATCCGTTTTGAACTGAGCTTTCATACCTTCTTCATCTGTTTGAGCAAATTGATAATACATATCCATTGTCATGCCTTGTCCTTGCAATCGTTGTCCAAACTCTTCCAACATACGGTCAACTTCAGTATTAACCATCGATTCAGGAATTTCGACTTCTACATTATCTGTTGCTTTTTCAACTAATGTATTCTTTAACGTTGTTTCAGACTCTTGCTTTTTATCAGCTTCTAATTTTTCTCGAACATCATTCTTCAAATCTTCGAAAGATTCATGCTCTTCGTTTACGTCTTTTGCAAACTCATCATCTAGTTCTGGAAGGTCTTTTCGTTTAATATCATGGACCTTCACTTGGAACTTAGCAGATTTACCCGCTAGTTCTTCAGCCTGATAGTCTTCCGGAAATTCGACATTCACTTCAACATCTGCTCCAGATTTAGCGCCAACCAATTGTTCTTCAAATCCAGGAATGAATTGGCCAGATCCTATTTCTAGAGAATAGTTTTCAGCTTTTCCACCTTCAAACTGCTCTCCATCGACAAAACCATCAAAATCCATTACGACAGTGTCACCATTTTCAACTTCGCCATCTTCCACAGCGATAAGGTCTGCATTTTTTTCTTGTAATTGAGAAATTTCTTTATCAACATCTTCATCAGTCACTTCTACAGGAAGTACTTCAACTTCTAAGCCTTTGTATTCTCCTAGCTTCACTTCTGGTTTCACTGTTACAGTAGCTGTGAAAACAAGTGTCTTACCTTTACCCATTTCATCCACATCAATATCCGGACGATCTACTGGTTCAATTGATGCTTCCTCAACAGCTTCTGAATATGCTTCTGGTAAAAGAATATCAAGAGCATCTTGATAAAGAGATTCTACACCAAATTTTTGTTCAAAAAGCGGACGTGGCACCTTCCCTTTTCGAAATCCTGGAATATTTACAGTCTTCACTACTTTTTTAAACGCTTGATCTAATGCATCATCGACGCGTTCACTGTTTACCTCAACAGTTAGAACACCCGAATTGCCTTCTTTTTTTTCCCATTTTGCAGTCATATATACGTTCCCTCCAACATTAAAAAAATCGTTTTTTCATCAAGTCTGATTTACAACCCTTATATTATAACATACGTAACTTGCATTTCAATCTTTTATCACTTAATTAAAATCAGTCCAACTGTTTCATTATGTATCCACTCTAGTTTATGTAAGACTATCATCGATTGAGAACAATATCGACTCAATTTCTTTGAGATCTTTTACAGACTGCATGACTTCCGCGCCCTTAGTATCATACTTATGTACCGTATCTTCGAAATGATTCCCATCTTCCAACATATTTAATCCTGTATAATGAATTGCACACGCCCAAACTTCAGCATCTAAAGGTTTTGGCGTTTTTGGATATATCGCAAATAAGAAGTGCCACCACACTTGTTGCATCATCTCAAATAATGATGGGTTCTCTTGTCCGAGTACCTGTTCTAACCTTCTTAATACAGTAGTACCAAATTTTTCATGAAAAACATTCTCTAAATCTTGAATCTTAACCTGGTAGCTTTCACCAAATTTATGTACTTCGAATTCACCTTCAATATTCATTTCTTTTAATGTTTGCAGTAAGTAACTTTTTAGAACAGGTTGATTATTTTCCCCTTTCAAAAATGCGCTGTACGCCTCTTTTACATCATTCGATTCAAAGTGACTTAATTTCTGTATTGCTCCCCACTGTTGATCTGGATTCCCTTTTTCTAAAATGTGAATCAATTCTTCACGTGATGGAACAATTTCTAGAGATCGATCTTCTATATCTAATAATTCGTCGACTTCTTCAAATCCGTCTGTCATATGCCTTGCAAATTCCAACAAATGAAATAAAGACTCTGCCATTTTTGGAGGTAATTTATCTTCTGCAATTACGACTTCTAAAATTTCAACTACTTCTTCGTAATCACCTAATTGTACTAACAAGGATACGTAAACTTGCAGCACATCGTAATAATCACCTATCCCCTCATGAAGCATTGATTCGCAGTGTTTTTTCGCTTCTTCTAACTTATGTAACTCAATGTTTGTAATAACCAATCCATAACGTGCTTGTGAATGTTTAGGTTCTAATTCTGTAGATTGTTTGAAGTAAGTCAGTGCATCGTAGTACTTCTTTTCTTTTAATGATGACATTCCTTTTTCTACAAGCTTTGGCACGAGCCCTGGAAAAAGGATGACATTGTCATCTTGCCCGTTCACTTGTTTCCCCATGTTTGCTAACCCCCTTTTAGATGCTCCTTTTATTAGTTTATCAATTAAAATTTGTAAAGACAAATCTATTTAAATACATTTGTCAAAATTTTTAAAAATATTTAAACCTACCAACATTGCATCTTTCTATTTTTAGACCGTATACCCCATTGTATACGTTAGTAAAATTTGACTTATAGTTCTAGGTGAATGACTTGCTCTAAACCATCCACGGTCAGCTGTTTCAGCTCGTGCTCACCCCTCATGAGAATCAGAAGTACCGATTGTCACTGGGTTGGATCTTCAGTAATTGCTTTTCTATAGGAGTCCCTCAGTTTTTGGACATTATTGACTATACAAAAAACCTTGAAACACTGATTTACAGCATTTCAAGGTTTCAATATCTTTATTAAGTTAATTGAATTAATAGTATGGTGTCCCAGGCAGGATTCGAACCTGCGACCGACGCCTTAGAAGGGCGTTGCTCTATCCAGCTGAGCTACTGAGACAACATATGGAGCGGGTGATGGGAATCGAACCCACATCATCAGCTTGGAAGGCTGAGGTTTTACCACTAAACTACACCCGCATTTTATAATGTTCTTCCTTTGCTACAATGTACTGCAATGTCTCTTCCTCTTCTAGCAATACCTTCGAAGCTGCATCCGTCGAGACAACTCGTAGCTTATTCGTGATGTTTCTGCTCGTGGCTGAGGTTTTACCACTAAACTACACCCGCATTTTATAAAAAGACGAAATCGTCTATGCGATCTAAATTAATCAATCGACAATAGCGACAATAATTAATATAAACAATTTCGCCTTATAAGTCAATAGTTTTTGTGGAATTTTTTACTGATATCTGTCATTTTTTCGCCCTTAAGGTTATAAAAATCTACATAAATATCTTTTTCAGTCGTTTCTACGATAACATATGTACCAACAGGATAATCCCTAGGGAGCCTCATGCTTCCTGGATTTAAAATGACTATATTATGTTCTTGCACTGCCGCCGGAATATGCGTATGACCATAGCAAACGACTTGTGCTTCTGTTTCTTCACCTTTGTAAATTAAATTCATTTCTGTCATTTTAACATTTAATAAATGCCCATGAGCTACAAATACTGTTGTATCTTTAACACTTTCCACATATTCTTCCGGGAAATCTGATCCGAAATCACAGTTTCCTTTAACAGTACGAACGCCATCTAACGCTGATGCATCTCCCGACAATTCTGAATCACCACAATGAAAAATCGCATCTACGTCATTACGGTGTCTATCAACAATCTTTTTCACTTCATTATCCCATCCATGACTATCGCTCATTACTAATGCTTTCATTATAAAATCACCTTTTCAAATTGTTTATTCCGTCGTCCATTCTTGCCAATGCTCAGCCAATTTCATCAAAGCATTTGCACGGTGACTACGTCTATTTTTCTCTTCCTGCTCCAACTGCGCCATCGACATACCGACATCTGGAAGATAAAATAAAGGATCGTAACCAAAACCATGCTCTCCTTGAAGAGTTTCAGCAATCATTCCTTCACATGTTCCACGAACTGTCTTTACTTCTCCAGTTGGAAAATAGATCGCCAATGAGCAAACAAATCTCGCAGTTCTTCGCTCTCTTTCAATTCCAGTGAGCTCATTTAGCAACTTTTCATTATTAGCATCATCACTTTTTTCAATGCCTGCATAACGAGCTGAGAAAATCCCTGGTTCACCATTAAGCGCATCTACCTCTAAACCTGAATCATCCGCCAATACAGGTTTCCCTATTTTTTTGCCAATTGTTTCTGCTTTCTTTATCGCATTTTCCTCGAAAGTGTTCCCATCTTCTAGCACATCCACCTCTTCAGGTAAATCTAATAGAGATTTAACTGACAACCCTTTTGATTTGAAAAATGATTCAAATTCACTGATTTTACCTTTATTTTTTGATGCAATAAATATTTCTTTCTCCATATCTCTTTCCCCACCTCATCTTATACCAAACAAAGGAATTTATGTTATTATTTATCAAATCCTGGTATTTTTTCTGAAAACTCTCCTAACGCTTCTTTTTGCATATAAAAAATCTCTTTTATTCCTTTTTCAGCTAGATCTAGCATTTCATTTAATTGAGCCCTTGAAAAGGTTGCTTCTTCACCTGTCCCTTGAACTTCAACTAGTTTTCCTTCGCTTGTCATTATCACGTTCATATCAACATTTGCTTTAGAATCCTCAATATAATCTAAATCTAAAATAGACTCCTCTTGATTATTCACACCGACTGAGATAGCTGCTAAATACCCTTTAAGCGGATTCGATTTCAATTTCTTATCTTTTATTAATTGATCAAATGCTAGCCCCATCGCAACATATGCTCCAGTTATAGAAGCCGTTCTCGTCCCACCATCTGCTTGAATAACATCACAATCAATCCAAACCGTCCGTTCACCAATCAGGTTTAGATCGACAATTGAGCGCAATGAGCGACCAATTAACCGTTGAATCTCCATCGTTCTCCCTGTTATTTTCCCTTTTGATGATTCTCTTATATTTCTCTGTTCCGTTGCTCTCGGTAACATCGAATACTCTGCTGTCACCCAGCCTTTGCCTTTACCTCTCATAAATGGCGGGACACGGTCCTCTACACTTGCTGAACATATTACCTTTGTATCACCAAATGCGATTAACACTGATCCTTCAGGGTGTTTAATATAATCTTTAATAATCTCTACTTGTCTTAATTCATTACCTGTTCGGTTGTCGTGGCGCATGACATATCACTCCTCAATGTATTACTATTACCTTCAATTATTATGTATTGTTACACATCTTCTTACTCTCGACGAAGTAATCCTATTCACTTTATCAAATTGCGAAGCTAGAGTTTTCATAAATTTAGAAAAACTTGCCTTGTCGCCAAGTCCTTCATAGCTAAAGCCTTAGTAACATTCTTAAAGTACAAAAAAGAAGAAGCTAGTAAGAATCGCTTCTTCTTTTATCATAATAGTTTCACTTCGTAAATTCAAATATATTAAAATTGACCAATATTCACTTGATTCGGTCGAACTACTGGGTCTGTCAATGATTCACCGTTATTAACCATAATTGTCGATTCAGAATCTACTTGTAATGAGACACTTTCGATTTCTTCTTGCTCTGTTAATGATAAGACGAGCATGTTTAATACATCTTCTGAAATCGCTGTCCCTTCCATTTGACTTAACAAAGCTTCATTAAAGTTAACAGTAACGGTGCCATTTTCGAAACTAGGTTCTTCAATTAATTCAACTTCTTGGCGGAAATCTGTTAATAAATTTGACATGTAAGAAGGACCCTCTAACAATTCATTTATGACCGCCTGATACGTTTCTTCATCTTGATTGACCCTTCTTGTTACCGGTACATAATAGGTTTGATCATCTGTTTGAGAAAGAAAGTACACAATGACTGGAGTCGTGGAAACTAAGTCAGTCTGATCGTTCATTTCTAAATTAATTCCATGCCCCCTTGTATACCCGTTTCCAACAGACGTTTTATTATGAGGCATTTCGGTTAGCTCTTCCCCATTCATACTTAACTTCACCCGATCAACATTTTCTAACTGTGTTAATGTCCAAGTGAGCGACTGGAGAACTTGGAGCTCCTGCGAAGGATGATAGTCTGTGAATGCTTCATTGAAATCGACTACAGCCACCCCTGCATTATTTACACTAACATCTAATATTTCTGTACCAGCTGGTAAAACAGCCTGAAACCCATTAGGAAGGTCTTCTGTTACCGGCCCTTCTTGAACGAGGTATTCAACAAGAGTTTTCTCAATTTCTTCTTCTTCAATATTCATAGTTTGTGGAGCAACCTTACCATTTTGGTCAAGTAAATATAATTCATGTGAATCAACTTCTATTGTTTCAGGTCCCCCTTTTTCTTCAGGACCTTCCTCATCTATGGATTCCTCCATATCTTCTTCAGTTATTGAACTTAGCTGATCTTGTTCAATTTCTTCTTCCATCACTTCTAAGTCCAACTTTTCTTCATCATCAATATAATCCAATTGTGGTGGGTCAATTTCTTCAAGTACATCGTCACTGTTCGGTGATCCACATGCAGTAAAGACAATCACTACGGCTCCTAAAAGCATGATTGCTAATCGTGTTTGTTTCCGACCGCGTTGCATCGCATTCCCTCCTTGACTGTTTGTACTATGATATATACGAGCTATCAGCTTTATTTATACCAATAATCTACTCTTAAGATAAAATGCTGCATTTTTGATAACAAACCTATCGATTTATCCTTTTTGAAATAACTTCACTAAATGAAAATGTGCTTCCCGTTTAATTAGGTACTACTGAATAACTCAAGTTTTTGCAAAGACGATACTGTTTTTATCAGAGTGGAATGCCCATTAATGTTTACTCTTTCTTAATCGAGGACAATGTCCCAATCTTAATGATGAACGCACTTGAAAAGGGGCAAAGTTTTTGGTTCTTTTTACGACTATTCCTTTGCACGTAACTCCTATAAAATAGGCGGCAAACCTCTTGACAATAAGTATTTTTAGTTATTCAGTAGCCCCTAATTACTACTTGAACTATTTCTTTTCACCAAAAAACACAGCGCAGTAGAACCACACTGTGTATGCATTAATTATAATTATTAATAGCAGAACTTTTTTTCCGTTTTATAATAATTGGGTTTAAATCCATTTCTCTCACTTCGAACGCATCATGCCCTAACCAATTTTGAGCAACTATTTCAAACGTTTTGCTAGACCCAGTTGTATAAAAGATATGCCTTGGAGCATTTTCACCTGTGTAAAGTAAATTTTCATGATACAACAATGAACTCACTTCCCGCGCTGTTTCGTCACCAGAACTGATGACCTCAACTTTGTCCCCTGCCACCTCCTGTATAAGTGGCGCGATTAAAGGATAATGTGTACATCCTAATATAAGATTATCTATTTCATAATCTAAAATAGGAGAAAGAGCATCCTCAATAATTCCTTTCGCAGCGTCTCCTGTAAAGTTCCCACTTTCAACAAGAGGAACAAGCGTAGGACAAGCTAGGCTAACAACCTTTACCTTATTGTTTATTAAAGTCAATTCTCGATAATACGCTCCACTAGAGATAGTTCCTTCCGTCCCTATCACTCCAACTTGGTAATTCTTCGTCGTTTTTAGTGCAGCTATGGCTCCAGGGTGAATCACTCCTATCACCGGGATCGACAGCCTCTCCTTCGCTTCTTCCAACACTACCGCAGTTGCTGTATTACAAGCAATTACTAAAAGCTTTATATCTTTTGACACAAGATGACGAATCATCTCCCAAGTAAACCTTCTTACTTCTTCCTCAGATCTAGGTCCATATGGACAACGAGCCGTATCACCAATATATATAATTTCTTCCTTAGGTAATTGACGCATCATTTCAGAAACGACAGTCAAACCACCAACCCCTGAATCAATAACACCAATAGATTTATTTAACATCAAACGGCCTCTTTCTATAGTTAAAATGACTTCCAGGTTTTAGCATCTCGTTTCATTTCATCAAGAAGAAAAGTTAAACTATTATCCAAGAAGTTTACATTTTCATTGGAAAAAGTATCCAAAATATTTTGTAAATATACTTGTCTTTGATTAATCACTTCGCGAATAATTTTCGCACCTTTGTCAAGTAAATGAATTCTTACTACTCTTCTATCTTTTTCATCTTTTATTCGTTCAACTAACCCATTGTTCTCCATACGATCGACAAGATCTGTTGTTGTACTACATGCTAAATACATTTTCGATGACAACTCTCCGATGGTCATATCACCATATTCATGCAACCATTGAAGCGCTACAAACTGTGGAGGAGTAATTGGAAATTCATTTAAAATTTCTCTTCCTTTTTGTTTAACAATGTCCGCAATCATTCGTAATGATTTTTCAATATCTGCTACTTGCGATAAATCTACAACATCCTCTTTTGGTAGTTCAGGCATTGTCTTCTCCTTTCAAGTTTCCCTATCAAAAACAAAAAGACTTTCACTTTACTTTTATTCTCCATGTTTTTCACGATAATTTCAAGACTTTTAGAAGAATCAGCAAAACAATGAATTTTCCATTATTATATTTTATTTGGTATCCATGTTAATCTGCAATTGATCTAATAAAACTATTCTAAAACAAGCCTATTCATACAGACGGATACTCTAATAAAAAACGCTAATTCACAGTAAATTACATACCATAAATCAGCGTATTCATATTAAGTATCAATGTGATAGGAACGTCTTTTCAACCAATTCTTTGACTTCATCAGCAGTATTTAAGTCTAAAGCTTTCTCAGATACTTCTTTTGCTTGCGATTTTGTCAACTGACTAAGCTGACTACGCGCTGGAAGAACAGAAGTAGCACTCATACTGAACTCATCTAAACCAAGTCCAAACAAGAGAGGAATCGCTATCTCATCACCAGCCATTTCACCGCACATACCTGTCCATTTCCCTTCGGCATGCGAAGCGTCAATAACCATTTTCACTAAACGTAGAATTGCTGGGTTGTATGGTTGATACAAATAAGAAACACTCTCATTCATACGATCAGCAGCAAAGGTATATTGAATTAAATCATTTGTACCAATACTAAAGAAATCAACCTCTTTTGCAAATTGCGGTGCCATAACAGCAGTAGATGGAATTTCTACCATAATTCCGACTTCGATGCTGTCACTTACTTCTGTCCCTGCATCTACAAGCTTTTGCTTTTCTTCTTCAAGAAGGGCTTTCGCCTGCCTAAACTCGTCTAACGTTGCAATCATCGGGAACATGATCTTTAAATTTCCAAATACACTCGCTCTTAGTAATGCGCGAAGTTGCACTCGGAAAATATCATCTTTTTCTAAGCATAAACGAATCGCACGAAACCCTAAAAATGGATTCATTTCTTTTGGTAAGTCAAGATAAGGGAGTTCCTTGTCACCACCGATATCCAATGTGCGAATAACAACTGGTTTCCCATCAAGATCTCCAACTACTTTTTTATAAGCTTCAAATTGCTCTTCTTCCGTCGGAAGTTCATTTCTACCCATATAAAGAAATTCAGTACGGTAGAGACCAACGCCTTCAGCTCCGTTATTGATAACTCCTTCTAAATCATTAGGAGTTCCAATATTTGCAACTAATTCGACTTGCTCGCCATCTTTAGACTTTGAAGGTTCATGGACAAGCTTCGCCCATTCTTTCTTTTTCTCTTCATGGTCCGCAAGTTTTTGACGATACTCAGAAAGTTCTGCTTCTGACGGGTCAATAATTACATTTCCTTCAAGGCCGTCAACAATGATTTGTACACCTTGCTCTCCATGTTCAGTAATTGATTTCGTTCCAACAACAGCAGGGATTTCCATTGAACGCGCCATGATTGCTGAATGAGAAGTTCTCCCACCAATATCAGTAACAAATCCTTTAACAAATGCCTTATTTAACTGAGCAGTATCTGATGGTGTCAAATCATCAGCAATTAAGATTACTTCCTCATTCATCTCAGCTAATGAGACAATTGGTTTACCTAATATGTGGGACAATAAACGAGTTGACACATCACGAATATCTGCTGCTCGTTCCTTCATATATTCATTATCCATCGTCTCAAACATTGTTATAAATTGATCCGACACTTCCTTCAATGCAAAAGCAGCATTAACTTTTTCATCTTTCACTTTTTGTCGAATTGTATCTACTAGCTCAGGATCACTTAAAACTAGGAGGTGAGCAGAGAAAATTTCTGCATGCTCATCACCAATATCGTTTTTTGTTTTTTGTTTTATTACTTCCAACTCTGCTTTTGATTTATCAAGGGCTGCATCAAACACTTGAATCTCATTATCAACATTTTCAACTGTCATTTTTTCAACAGTCAAATCAGGTGTTTCAAGTCGAAATGCTTTGGAAATAGCAATTCCAGCTGATGCACCTATGCCAGTTAGCTTTATAGACATTATTCAGCAAGCCCCTGCTTCATAACTTCATCAAGGCCTTTAATCGCTTCTTCTGAATCTGATCCTTCAGCTTTGATTGTTACTTCAGATCCTTGTCCAACACCTAGAGACATAACTCCCATAATTGATTTAAGGTTTACTGATTTGCCCTTGTACTCAAGAGTAATTTCTGATTCATACTGACCTGCTTTGTTTACAAGTTGTGTTGCTGGTCGTGCGTGAATTCCTGTTTCTGCGGTAATTTTAAATTGTTTTTCTGCCATGATAAGACACTCCTTCTTTTTTTAGAAAATTAGTTTAGATAACAGTTCGGTTGATCGAACGAGTCAATAGGAAACATATACACGCTTACTTACTATTCATACCCATATTTCAACTTTCTCACGCTAAAAATCTAGATTTTAATAGAATCTTTATGAGGAAGTCATGGCGTATAGGATAAAATAAAAAGCATGAGTAAGGGTTGTCTATGAAATTAGGGAGACCCCTGCAGAATAGCTACGAAATTTCGCAACATCCTTTATCATACACACACCTCTTTACTCATGCCTGATAAGATCATATCAGTAACACGTAAACGAGTTATGTTTTATTATGTGCTTCTATAGTGCTTCGAATATAAATCAACAAATGAATTACTTCTGAATGAGCTACAGAAACTCCTGTTGCCTTTACGATCATTCGAACTAAGTTCCATGTCATATTATAGCATACAGGATGATTTTCCTTCAAGAATAATATAAGTTGTTTATTCAAATCTGAGTCTTTTTCATGAACTTCATCTTGATAAATTAGCTTTAGAAAGTGCACCAATCGTCTGAAAGATGGATCATCTCGTTCAAATGTCACACCGCTTTTCTCTTCAATATAGCTTATACAACGCGTTAGCAAGTCCGATTCTTTATTCAAAGAAGAATGACTATCTCGAATCGCACTTTGGATGTGCAGCGTAATAAAGCCAACTTCTGCATCTGGCAACCTCAAACCTGTTTTATTAAAAATAAAATCAACTGCTCGATCAGCAATTTCATACGTTTCATAATAAAGCCATTTTGTTTCTGTTAAAAATGGATTCTGAATCCCAGTTTGATCTCGAGTTCGCTGAAGTGCCAAAGCTAAGTGTTGCGTAAGTGCAAAATGGATTCGATCCTCTAACTTAAAACCGATTGCTTCATGAATTATTTCTATCGCTTCATGAATTATTAACATCGTTTCTTCGGTCTCTTTTGTTACTAATCTTATGTATTTTTCTTTCTCCTGTTCGTCTACAAGAGAATACACTTTATCATATGCCTTTGCCTCAAAAAAATCTCCGTTTTTTTTACCGAATCCTATTCCTTTCCCAATAAAAATAACTTCATTTTTATTATTAGACTCTGCAATAACAACGTTATTATTCAAAGCTTTCTGAACACTAAAGGTTCCTCGAATCATTATGACACCTTCTTCATTTAGTCAACTTCTTAACTACATCATATAGATATTTATCAGTATTATCAACCAAAATAAGCAGCAAACCGGCTCCCACAAAGAAGCCGGTCTGCATCAGATTTTCAGTTCTCCTAATCTAATCAACTCAATCACAGCTTGGGAACGCCCCTTTACTCCTAGCTTTTGCATTGTGTTGGAAATATGATTACGAACTGTCTTTTCACTTATGAAAAGTTTTGCAGCAATCTCTTTCGTCGTTTGATCTTGCACAAGCAGCTCAAACACTTCTCGTTCACGCTTGGTCAATAGTGGCTTTGGCATCATATCATGGCCTTTCATACATTCACCCTTCCTTGCATGGGCTGATCTTTCTAAAAAATTTGGCGATTATTTAGTCATCAATATCTTATGTGAAAGCTTTCTAGCCCGTGACAACAAAGGGGAAGTCAATTTTAAGACCGTTTTCTCAACATCCCTAGTTCCTTTTCATCCCACGGGATTGCTTTCCCTGTTTTTTTCGATATTTGCACCATTCGTCCTCGTCCTGTCATACAAACGATGTTAGATTGGTTCAAGACTATATATTGTAGTTCTACAGATGAACGACCAACATCACTTACTTTCACGCCGATTTGTAATACTTCATCAAAGAATACTTGGTTCATGTAGTCACAGTGTAAATCGGCTGTGACAGGAATTTTTGCACCATTCTGATTCATCCACTGTTGCATTAGACCCGATTCCTTCAAAAATTGAATTCTTGCGTGCTCAAAATAGACAAAAGCTACCGTATTATTTAAATGTCCAAAAGCATCTGTCTCAGAAAAACGGACCGTCACTGGAAAAAAGAATTGAAAGGATTTTTTCCACTCTTTCATATCCTCAATATAACTTGGTAATGCCATAGTACTCCTCCTACCAAAGAATGAATGATCATTCATTTTATTGTTAAAAAAAAGGGCTGAACGCCCTTTTTTATCACTTAAGCTGTATGATCCGTTCCAAAGAAATTCTTAAACGATTGCAATGATGTTTCGCGATTTAAAGCTGCAATTGACGTTGTAAGAGGAATTCCCTTCGGACAAGCTTGGACACAGTTCTGTGAGTTACCACAATTTGATAGTCCACCCTCTCCATCCATCAATGTTTCAAGACGCTCAGCTTTATGCATCTCTCCTGTTGGATGAGAATTAAATAAGCGAACTTGAGATAGAGCAGCAGGTCCAATAAATTCAGATTTGCTGTTCACATTTGGACAGGCTTCTAAACAAACACCGCAAGTCATACATTTTGATAATTCATATGCCCATTGACGTTTTGCTTCTGGCATTCTTGGTCCAGGTCCTAAATCATACGTGCCATCAATCGGTATCCAAGCTTTTACTCGCTTCAAGGAATCAAACATCCGACTTCGATCAACCGTTAAATCTCGTAATACTGGGAAAGTATTCATCGGTTCCAGTTTAATTGGTTGTTCTAACTGATCAATAAGTGCCGTACAGGATTGCCTTGGCTTCCCATTAATAATCATGGAGCAAGCTCCACAAACTTCCTCAAGACAGCTTGCATCCCAAGCGACTGCAGTTGTATCTTGTCCATTTGCATTCTGTGGATTTCGACGTATTTCCATGAGTGCGGAAATGACATTCATGTTTGTACGGTAAGGAATTTCAAACTTTTCCTCATATGGCTCACTATTCTGATCGGCTTGACGCTTAATCACAAGTTCAATGAATTTTTCACTCATGCTTTTCCACCAGCCTTTTTCTTTGAAGTATAGTCTCGCTTACGAGGTTCAATTAATGAAACATCAACATCATCATACTCTATATCTGGAGCATTCGTTTCTGGATTGTACTTCGCTTTTGTCGTCTTCAAAAACTTCTCATCGTTACGATCCGGAAATTCTGGCTTATAATGTGCTCCACGGCTCTCATCACGATTAAGTGCGCCCAATGTAATCACTCTAGCAAGGTTCATCATCGCACGAAGTTGTCGGATAAACGCCGCACTTTGATTTGTCCACTTGGAAGTATCATCAATATTAATGTTTTTATATCTTTCAAGTAGCTCACCAATTTTTTCATTAGTTGCTTTTAGTCTGTCGTTTTCTCGAACGACCGTCACGTTTTCAGTCATCAATTGACCTAGCTCTTGATGAAGTTTAAACGCATTCTCGTCGCCTGTCATATTAAGAATTTCTTCTAGTTCAGCTTGATCTTTTTTAACTTGTTTTTCAAACAAACTGCTGTCCATTTCCTCTGCGGTTTTTTCAAGTCCATCAATATATTCAGCTGCTTTAGGTCCCGCAACCATTCCACCATAAATAGAAGAAAGTAGAGAATTTGCACCTAAGCGATTCGCACCATGAATAGAATAATCAACTTCACCTGCAGCAAATAATCCAGGAATATTTGTCATTTGATCGTAGTCTACCCACAGACCACCCATTGAATAGTGAACAGCCGGGAAAATCTTCATTGGTACTTTACGCGGGTCGTCTCCCATGAATTTTTCATAGATTTCCATAATCCCGCCCAATTTAAGATCCAATTCTTTTGGGTCTTTATGAGAAAGGTCTAAATAGACCATGTTTTCACCATTAATACCGCGCTTTAAATCTACGCAGACATGGAAGATTTCACGAGTAGCGATATCACGTGGGACTAAATTTCCGTAAGCGGGATACTTTTCCTCTAGGAAGTACCAAGGTTTTCCATCCTCATCATACGTCCACACACGTCCGCCTTCTCCACGAGCAGACTCACTCATTAATCTAAGTTTATCGTCACCTGGAATCGCCGTTGGATGAATTTGAATAAATTCACCATTCGCATAATAGGCTCCCTGTTCATAGACAGCACCTGCTGCATAACCAGTGTTAATCATTGAATTTGTTGATTTTCCAAAAATAATTCCTGGTCCACCTGTAGCAAGAATAACTGCGTCACCACGGAAAGATTGAATTTCAGATGAATTCAAGTTTTGAGCTGTCATCCCTCTACACACACCATCATCATCAATAACAGCATGTAAAAATTCCCAGCCTTCATATTTTGTAACAAGGCCACTCACTTCGTGACGACGTACTTGCTCATCCAAAGCATAAAGCAACTGTTGACCAGTTGTCGCTCCGGCATAAGCCGTTCTGTGATGTTGTGTACCTCCGAAACGGCGAAGAGCTAACAAACCTTCAGCTGTCCGATTAAACATTACACCCATCCGATCTAATAAATGAATGATTCCAGGTGCTGCATCACACATCGCCTTAACTGGTGGTTGATTTGCTAAGAAATCTCCACCATATACTGAGTCGTCAAAATGCTCCCAAGTGGAGTCACCTTCACCTTTTGTATTTAAAGCTCCATTAATTCCGCCTTGAGCACAGACGGAATGTGACCGTTTAACAGGTACGACAGAAAATAAATCTACTGAAATACCCGCTTCCGCTGCTTTGATCGTTGCCATAAGACCAGCAAGACCTCCGCCAACAACGATTGTTTTTCCTTTGCTCATCATTAACACTCCTTCTTTTTGGCTATAAGACAAACGCTAAAATGGAATGAATCCCCACATAGGTCAATGCCACAAAAATTGCCATCGTAACATAGGTGGAAATTTGCTGTGACCTTGGTGAAACTGTAATTCCCCAACTAATAGCAAACGACCATAACCCATTAGCAAAGTGGAAAGTTGTTCCCGTAATACCAATAATGTAAAGAATTAACGCCAGTGGATTTTCTACTATTTCTGCCATCATGTTAAAATTCACTTCCGCTCCAAGAGCAGCGGCAATTCTCGTTTCCCACACATGCCAAGTAACAAATATCAAAACAATTACTCCGGTGACGCGCTGTAACCTAAACATCCAGTTCCTAAAATGACTATATGTAGATGTATTGTGTTTGGCTTGAAAAGCGATATAAAGTCCATAAATCGCATGGAAAATTAACGGCAAGAATATAAGCGTTATTTCCATAAAATATCTAAATGGAAGATTTTCCATAAAGTGCGTCGCTTGATTATAAGCTTCAGGACCCCTAACAGCAAAATAGTTCACACCTAAATGAACAATCAAAAAAGCCCCTACTGGTATGACACCTAGTAAAGAATGAAGTTTTCTGTAAAAAAATTCTCGATTCGTAGACATCTTTCTCTCCCCCTGTAATATAGTATTCTGGAGATACTAGTAAACATAGACTAAAAGTAAAGTAACCTCCTTTTCATAACTTATCAAATAAAAATGTCAATAAGTGAAACGACCATTATTTGAATAATAAATGACAATTTCATTTTACTCCTATCGACTGCCTTCGTCAAGAAAGCGACAACATCAAATATGATTACAACAAAGTATTTAGAATAGTTAAATCACTGTAGAACTGAGTGATAAAAAATTCTGAAACAGCTTATAAAGACACTCATAGTATAGAAAAGACCTTTCAAAGAGAATTTTATTCTCCTGTAATAAGCTAGCTAGATAACGGTATGGTGTTTTTTCACAATACTTTTACCGTTATCCAATGATGATCCTCTCTGTCGGAAATTTGTAATGTGACTTTTTCTCTTTGGCTCTAATTGAGAATAAAAATGCAACAAGCCCAACTCGCCCGATGAGCATAAGCAGCATCAACGTCATCTGACTAGGAATTGTCAAATCAGGGGTAATCCCCATCGACAACCCAGTCGTTCCAAAAGCTGAACTAGCTTCAAATATAATCGCCATCAATTCAAGCTCGTTACTCTGTTCAAAAGCCGCTATCATGATAATTGAAGCAAATAATCCAACAACAAATACGGATAAGACAATAAAAGCCTTTTGACGATCATCTTTATGAATCTCTCTGCCAAACACTTTGACATCACTTCTACCTAATGCAAAACTGCGGATTGTCAAAAACATGACAGCCAACGTAGTCGTTCGAATTCCGCCACCTACACTAGACGGACTTGCACCAATAATCATTAATCCGGAAATGAGTAGTAGGCTAGCCAAAGTTAAGTTCGATACTTCCATCGTAGAAAGACCACCACTTCTAGCAGTAGCTGAATTAAACATAGAAAAAAACAATTGTTGATGCCAAGACATTCCATCATAATATGCATTTAACTCAATAAGCCAAAGTCCAATCACCCCAAGAAAAAAGACAATAAAATACGTGGATGTCGTAATTTTAGTAAATAAACTGAACCGAAAATTTGGATTCCTTGAAGAAAAATATTCTTTAAGTTCCATTAACACAGGAAATCCAATTGCTCCAGCAAAAATAAGCAGAATATTTACTAGTTGAACAAAATAATCATCAGCAAATGGAACTAATGATTCTCCTGTAACATCAAATCCTGCATTAGTAAAGGCTGATAAAGCACCAAATGCTCCTTGATAAAAAGCTTCAAGGGTTGTATCAAAATAGTTTAAATAGTACGTTCCTAGTATAAATGCACCAATAATTTCAATACCAAGCGCTACCATTATTATCCCTCTCATAAGTTTAACTAAACCAGCAAAGGATATTTGATTTTGGTCGACCATTATAAGCATTCTTTGCGAGAGTGGGATTTTTCTACCTAGCACCATCCAAACAAATGTCCCTAAAGTCATCACGCCAATTCCACCAAGTTGAATCGCCATTGCTAAAAAGAACACACCTATTGAACTATACGTATCTGACACATTTACAACTGTTAAACCTGTGACACTAACCGCACTAACAGAAGTAAAAAGGGCTTCAGAGTAAGAAACATTTACACCCTCTTGTGACGACATAGGCAAATAAAGAAACACACTAAAAACAAACATAGCTAAAATATAGGAAATAACAATAATTTTAAAAGGACTTAATAGTTTTGACATCTTCATTTGCATATGTATTTACCTCCAAACAAATTCGGAATTTAGTATACCATGGACACCTAAAGGTTTCCATGTAGAAATGAAAGATTTTGTTAATTAAATAAAATCTTCGATTGATTAAGTATAAATATATCATTTATACTTAATCGCAATAATAGGATAAAATATTTTTTCTATTTAACCATCCTTTTTCCCGTTTGTGATAAAATATAATTAATGAAAGACTATCGTCGAATTAATAGCTAATCTCATAGTGACCATCGAGCTAGACACTATGAATAACATTTTGCATTTCAAAAATTAACAATATAAACGTAAAGACAACGATGAAGGATGAGATTATGACAAATAACATTCACTCAGAAGAAGAGTTAGACAACTCCAAGGTAACTGATTATGCTTATGATTTATTAAGACATGAATTATTACCTGAGCTTTTAGGCGAAGATGAAACGATGATTTTATATTGGGCTGGTAAAACTCTGGCAAGAAAAAAAATGAAACAACTAGAATCGATAAATACTGCTGATTTCTTTATGAAAGCAAACTTTGGGACATTATCTCTTGTAAAAGAAAAACGTCATGAGCGAATCTATGAATTAGTTTCACCCCATCAAATAAAAGACCGACCCGTCTCATTAGAATCTGGCTTTATTGCTCAAATGGTGGAATTAGAAAAAGGCGTTGTTTCGGAAGCATCGTATGCTATAAAAAAGAAAAAACCATTAACGTATTCTATTACGGTTAGATGGGATAATAAAGATCGAACGAACAGTCGATTAGTAGAAGAATAATTAGATCCACAAAAGCACTTACGAAAATGTAAGTGCTTTTGTCAGATCAAAATACATGCAGTACTAAAACAGAAGAATGAACTATAAACTCTACTTTTGGACCTTTTAGTTCAGCCTAACGAGATTTGACTATGCAACAAAAAAAGATGTATAGAGCAATGCTCCATACATCTTTTACTTTACAGAAAGTTATTAAACTTTTTCTTTCACAGCTTCAATTTTAGCTTTTTCAGCAGCATCTAAACCAAAGTAAGAGTGAAGAGACTCTGCTGCTTTAACCATATCTACATCTGGTACAACTGCCGAAACCGCAATCTCAGATGTACTCACCATTTTCAGTTCAATTTCTTCGTTACCAAGTACTTTGAACATGTCCGCTGCTACACCTGGATTTGACACCATTCCAGACCCAACGATGGACACCTTAGCTAATGAACTTTCGTGACGAATCGTACTATAACATAATTTAGCCTTATTCTTACGTAACATATCACTAGCCTTACCAAGCTCTGAGGTATTAATTGTACATGACACATTTAAAGCGTGGTCTGATGTCATTTGTTGAATAATAATATCAACATTAATTCCTGCTTCTGCTAATAATGAAAAAAGAGTAGACATTGTATCATACTGATTAGGTAAACGTTCAATCGAAATTTTCGTTAACCCGTCCTCGAATGCAAGTCCTCTTACGATTAAATTCTGTTCCATAGATGCTTCCTCCTCAACAATGGTCCCTTCTACATCCTGCGTACTCGAACGAACAATAAGGGAAACTTGATAGTTTTTAGCGAATTCTACTGCTCTTGGGTGTAAAACGCCAGCACCTAAATTAGCTAGTTCAAGCATTTCATCATAAGAAATACTTTCTAATTGACGAGCCTTCTTTACATATCGTGGATCAGCTGTATAAACTCCTGTCACATCCGTATAAATCGAACATGAGTCAGCCTTTAAAGCTGCCGCTAAGGCAACAGCCGTTGTATCCGATCCTCCACGTCCAAGTGTTGTAATATCTCCCGTTTCACTTACCCCTTGGAAACCTGCAACAAGGACAGCCTTCCCATCATTTAAATGCTCTTGTAACGTTTCTGTTTTTATATCAGTAATACGCGCATCTTGGTGAACGTCTTCCGTCTCAATACCCGCTTGCCATCCTGTTAATGAGACAGCATCAACACCTAATTCTTTCAGAGCCATTACTACAAGCGAAATGGTAACTTGCTCCCCTGTAGTTAATAACATATCCATTTCTCTCGGATCTGGGTTATCCGTGATATCATTGGCTAGTTCCACCAATTTATCAGTTGATTTTCCCATTGCTGAAACAACAGTAACAACCTTTTGGCCATTATCCATTTTGCGCTTAATCTTTTCAGCAACTAGCTTGATCTTTGTCACATCACCTACAGATGTTCCACCAAATTTCTGAACAACCGTTGTCAATATGAACGCCTCCTCATTCTTTATACATCAATTTTTTCCGAATACATCTTCTTTAATTCATTTACTGGGAGAAGACCTTCAAATTCTAAAAAGCTTATCTTCAAGTCTTCAATGGAAAAATCATTCACAGATTTAAACCAAATTACAATTAATAATAAACTGAAACATTACTTAAGTTTCAAACTCACTTCACTTATTTTTTCAATCCGGGGATAATTGCTTTGCTTATCTTTGCCTTCGTCATAAAAATAACAATAGTTTCACAGCACAAAAAAACAATAGAAGATCTATTTTTCCAGCAGAATACGATTTCTAGTTATTTATAGATAACTAGTCACCACTGTTGCGATAAATTCGCCCTAGCAGCAAAATCATCTTCTAACACTAAACACAGACTTCATTCTTGTTTATCTTTCCTCTTACTTATGTTTATCGCGGCTTCCACCAACCTCATAAGCTGAATCATCGAATCGATTTTTAAAACTCATCCATTAGGTTAACAAAGGATGAACTTGACCGCAACAAGCATCTAGCCTCATTTCTTCTCTTCTTCGTCGATGATACTTCTTAAGCTTTCAGCAACCGACTGAGGTACTCCCACACGCTGAATTTCTTCTACTGACGCCTCTTTTAATCGTTTAAGTGATCCAAATTCCTTTAATAGCAAGCGTTTGCGTTTCTCTCCAATTCCATCTACTTTGTCTAAAATAGATGTAAACATCGTCTTCTTACGAACATTACGATGAAAAGTGATCGCAAATCGATGCACTTCATCTTGAATTCTTTGTAATAAGTAAAATTCCTGACTAGTTTTTGAAAGACCGATTACTTGTGCTGGATCTCCTTTCATTAATTGAGAAGTTTTATGTTTCTCGTCCTTAACCAATCCACAAACCGGAATTGTTAAATTTAATTCGTCCTCTAATACACTTTGCGTCGCTGAAATCTGCCCTTTTCCACCATCAATGACAATCAAATCAGGTAAAGGTAATTCCTCTTTTAAAAGTCTAAGGTAACGGCGACGAACAACTTCTCTCATTGATTCATAATCATCCGGACCATAAACCGTTTTTATTTTATATTTTCGATAATTATTTTTGTCGGGTTTACCATCTACAAACGAAACCATCGCTGAGACCGGGTCAACCCCTTGAATATTTGAGTTATCAAAAGCTTCGATCCGATAAGGTGTATCAATATTCATCGCCTGGCCAAGTCTTTCAATCGCATGGATCGTTTTCTGCTCATTTCTTTCAATAAGATCAAATTTTTCTTTCAATGCTAACTCTGCATTTTTGGTTGCTAATTTAATCAACTCTTTCTTTTGTCCACGTTTAGGTTGCACAGCTTTCACTTCTAGAAACTGAGAAACAAGCTCAGGATCAATTCCTTCTGGTAGAAAAATTTCAGACGGTTTTTTATGTTGTTCTTCTAAATAAAACTGACCTAAGAACGTGTAAAAGTCATCCTCAGGATCTTTGTACGTTGGAAACAACGAAACGTCTCTTTCAATAACCTTTCCTTGTCTCACAAAAAATACTTGTACACACATCCAGCCTTTATCAACAAAGTATGAGAACACATCACGGTTAACTTGATCTGTGAGCGTCATCTTTTGTTTTTCCATCACTGCTTCAATATGAGCCACTTGGTCACGCAATTCTTTTGCACGTTCAAAATTAAGATCATCTGAAGCTTTAAACATTTTTTCGGTAAGATTTTTCTTTACTTCTTTATGACCACCGTTTAAAAATTTTGCTATTTCAGAAACCAACTCTTCATTCGTCTCTTTTGAGACTGGAAATTCACACGGTGCTAAACATTGCCCGATATGATAATATAAACAAACTCGATCGGGTAACGTACGACATTTGCGTAACGGATATAACCGATCAAGCAATTTTTTTGTTTCATTCGCTGCCTGTGCATTTGGGTAAGGCCCAAAATACTTGGCTCCATCTTTTTTAACTTTTCTTGTTGAAATTAATCGTGGGTGTTCTTCTTTTGTTATTTTTAAAAACGGATATGTTTTATCGTCCTTTAATAAAACGTTATACCGAGGTTCATATTTCTTGATTAGATTTTGTTCTAGTAAGAGAGCTTCCAAATTTGATGATGTGACAATATATTCGAAATCAACTATCTCACTAACAAGTCGTTGTGTTTTTTTATCATGAGATCCAGTAAAATAAGACCTAACTCTGTTTCTAAGCAGTTTTGCTTTGCCAGTATAAATGACTGTACCATGCTTGTTTTTCATTAAATAACAACCTGGTTGTGCAGGTACGAGTTGAATTTTTTCTTTAAGTTCTTCCATATTAGTTCCTGCTCCTTTAAAACTGATACTTCCATAATAGCATGGTATTTTTCATCGTTTCCAGTGAGAAGCATAAAATTTCTAAATCGAAAAAAACTGACTACCAATGAGGTAGTCAGTTTTATCTTACTTTATGCTTAAAGGTGCTTATTAATAGTTTCTGCTAGTGCTTCTTTTGGTTGGAATCCAACGATTTGATCAACAACTTCGCCATCTTTGAAAACTAGAAGTGTTGGAATACTCATTACTCCATACTTGCTTGCAGTTTCCTGATTTTCATCTACATCAAGTTTAACAATTTTCATTTTATCTCCCATGTCCCCATCTAACTCTTCAAGAACAGGTGCAATCATTTTACAAGGTCCACACCATGGTGCCCAAAAGTCTGCAAGAACGACCCCTTCAGTAGTTTCAGTTGAAAAGCTTTGGTCAGTTACATTTACAATTGCCATTATTAATTCCTCCTCATTATCTTTGAACGCATTTAATTTTTCTTCAGTTACCCTATCAGGTATTATACTAGCTCTTTTAAAGAAAAGGAAATCTTATGCTTAATACCTCATAGGCTAACCAAATTCTCTTTCACTAATCACATCATAACTAAATTATAAAAACTACGCAAAGTAAATGCTTATGCAACGATTACTTCGAGTATTTTCCTGATAGCTTGTCGATAATAATTCTAATATCAGCATAGAAGGAGATAAATTGTGCATAAACTTCTGTGATTTCAGCATAAAATTCCGACTTTTGTGCAAACAACGCACATTTTTCAGCATAAAACACAAAAATCGAGGTTATGGAAGAAATACTACTCCTCCCAAAACCTCTATCTAAATATTTAAACGAGTACTTTTTTAAATTCTGCTGTCAATTTTGGAATCACATCAAACAGGTCGCCTACAATCCCATAATCGGCAATTTGAAAAATTTCAGCTTCAGGATCCTTGTTAATTGCGACGATTACTTTTGAATTCGACATTCCTGCTACGTGTTGAATCGCTCCGCTTAAGCCGACAGCAATATACAAATCAGGTGTCACAACTTTACCTGTCTGACCAATTTGCAGCGCATAATCACAATATTCCGCATCACAAGCTCCCCGAGACGCCCCAACGGCCCCGTTTAGAACTTCCGCAAGTTCATCAAGAATTTTGAAATTTTCTTCCCCTTTCATCCCTCTTCCTCCTGCAACTATCACGGAAGCTTCAGATAAATCAACACCAGAAGCGGTATTTTTAACAACTTCTTTAATAATTGTTTGTAAATCTTTTATTTCTACATCTAGACTTTCAACTGTGCTGGAAAGTGATTCGTCTTTTTCCAAAGCAGCAATATTATTCGGTCGTAATGTCGCAAAAAGCAATCCATCACTTACAACCACTTTCTCAAACGCCTTGCCGGAGTATATAGGTCTAGTGAAAATTACTTCTTCACCAGCAACCTCCAAAGAAACAACATCAGATACTAATCCAGATTTCAATCGACTCGCAAGTTTAGGTGCCAAATCACGACCAATCGATGTATGACCCATTAGCAATCCGTCAGGTTTTTCTTGTTCAACAACGGAATGAAGGGCTTGTGTATATCCTTCAGGTGTATAGTGTGATAAATGATCATGTTCAACCGTTATCACACGATCAGCTCCAAAATGCACCATTTCCTTCGCATGTTCACTAACAGATTTACCAAGTAATACGCCAACAATTTCTCCACCATCAGCCATTTGTTTTGCTGCTGCAATAGCTTCGAAAGATATGTTTCTATATTCGCCATCTCTAATCTCGCTTACGACAAGTACTTTTTTAGACATATTGATCATCCCCCTTCTGTTATATCACTTTCGCGTCATTTTTCAATAAAGAAATCAATTCTGTTACTTGACTATCGAGGTCACCTTCTAGTATCTTTCCAGCTGCTTTTTCAGGCGGCAAATAGCGCTCAACTGTTTTCGTTTTTCCCTCTACGTCTTCTTCCTCTAAATCAAGATCATCTAAATCCAAAGTATCCAATGGCTTCTTTTTCGCTTTCATAATACCTGGTAATGAAGGGTATCTTGGCTCGTTTAAGCCTTGCTGAGCTGTAACCAATACTGGTAAGGAAACTTCAATATGTTCCTGATCCCCTTCAACATCACGTTCAATCTTCGCTTTTCCATCTTCAATTTCAATCTTAACGATTGAGGTTACATGACTAATACCTAGTTGCTCAGCTAATCTTGGACCAACCTGACCTGAACCACCATCAACCGCAATGTTTCCACCTAGAATAATATCTACTTCTTGGCCTTTGAAATAGGCAGCTAAAAGTGCCTCTATCGAATAAGGATCACTATTTTCTACCTCTTCATCTTCAATAAGAACTGCCTTGTCAGCACCCATTGCTAACCCTGTACGTATTTGCTTTTCGGCATCCTCATCTCCTACAGAAACGAGTGTTACTTCGCCACCATGTTCATCGCGCAATTTAATCGCTTCTTCAATCGCATACTCGTCGTATGGGTTAATAATGAATTCGGCTCCATCTTTAACAATCTCTCCATTTTCAATCTGAATCTTTTCTTCCGTATCAAATGTTCGTTTCATGATCACATAAATATTCATGTATGTCCCTCCTAATAATAATTTCATTATACGAAAACTTATAGAGCGCTTTCATAAACTTAAATAATTCGACATTTTCGTAGTTTTTTAATGATGATACCCGGTTACTATATAGTCCCCGGGTTTATATCTTTTTCTGAAAACTCAGCTAAACTTGATTACTTCCCGCGAGTCCTTTGAACAACATACGATGTATCGATTCAGCAAGAGGCGCTAATTCGTAACGGTGATCTTTCATAACCCAATTAGTGACCACTTCATCAATTGCTCCAAAAATGATTTGCCGAGCCATACGAAGATCTAAGTCTTCAGCAAATATTCCAGTCTCAATACCTTCCTTCAAAACCGAATCAATTAAACTTAAATATCCTTTTAATACTTCATTCACTTTGTGACGAAGAGATATATTTGATTGACGGAGCTCAAGCTGAGTGACGATTGCTAGATCATGATCCATTTCTAATTGCTTGAAATGCATTTCAATTAAAATCAATAATTTTCTTTCAGTTGATCGTTCATCAGTCAATTTATCTTTGATTATTTCTACAAAATTGCCCATCTTTTCTTCAAACAAAGAAATAAGAATATCCTCTTTATTTTTGAAGTATAAATAGATTGTTCCATCCGCTACTCCTGCTTCTTTTGCAATCTTAGACACTTGGGAATTGTGATACCCATTTTCTGCAATAACCTTCACTGCTGCATCGATAATTTGTTCGTACTTCTGCCCTCTTTTTTTTCCCATTCAATCACGTCCTCAATCATTTCCTAACTACAAGCTTTAATGAATGACCATTCATTCATAATTTCATTCTAGTTGATTATTCATCGTATGTCAATTGCCAAACATCACTTTCCTTAAAAGCTGATTAGTCTTCTACTATATTATTCCAAAATCAAACCTTAAGCAACTACTTTCGACCGCTACACTTCCTAACCCGATCAAAAAAGAACTTGACTGTAATGAATACAGTCAAGTTCTTAATAGTTATACTTGTGATTTGTTTTTATTAACTTGATATTTTCTCTTTTTGCTTCCCTCTTTCTTCATCTAACAATGCTCTTCTTAGGACTTTCCCTACCATCGTTTTTGGCAACTCTTCACGGAACTCATAAAAACGTGGTACTTTATAGGACGATAAGTGTTTTCGACAGAACTGATCCAGTTCTTTCTCTGTTACATTTTTGGCTTCTTTTAATACAATAAACGCTTTTACAGTTTCGCCTCTATATGGATCTGGTACACCTAATGCAACAACTTCTTGAATGGCGTCATGCTCGTATAAGATTTCTTCAATTTCTCTAGGATAAATATTAAATCCTCCTGCAATGATCATATCTTTTTTACGGTCAACAATATAGAAGAAACCTTCTTTGTCCATGTACCCCATATCTCCAGTAAGAAGCCAACCGTCATGGAAAATAGCACCCGTTTCTTCTGGACGATTCCAGTAACCTTTCATGACTTGCGGTCCACGAATCATTAATTCTCCAACTTCCCCTGGGATTGTCGGTTCTCCTGTTTCAGCAGATAAGATTGCTACATCAGTATCTGGCCAAGGTAAACCAATACTGCCTGATGGACGTTTCCCCCACATCAAATTAAAATGAGTGACAGGAGATGCTTCTGTTAATCCAAACCCTTCGGATAACTTTCCTCCAGTTAATTCCTCGAAACGTTGCTGCACTTCTACTGGTAATGGTGCAGACCCACTAATACATACTTCAATTGACGATAGATTGTATTTTTTTACATTCGGATCATTAATTAATCCGATATACATTGTCGGTGCACCAGGAAAGATCGTCACTTTCTGTTTTTCAATCGCTTGTAGTGTTTGTTTCGTATCAAATTTAGGTAATATCACCATTTTTGAACGATCCATTACCGAAAAATTCATACCAACTGTCATTCCATAGACATGAAAAAAAGGTAACGCACACAAGATCACTTCATTACCATGATCAATTTTATGCATCCATTTAATACACTGCGTCGTATTGGCAACTAAATTAAAATGCGTTAGCATGACTCCTTTTGCAACTCCAGTTGTGCCTCCTGTATATTGCAGCAAAGCTAAATCTTCTTTCACATTTACATCCTTTACAATTTCATCGATTGATGATGATTTAAGCAACTCTAGGAAAGAGTGTGTTTTGTTTCCATAGTTAATATCTACTGTTAGCCCTGTGTTTTTCTTTTGAATATATGGATAAATCACATTTTTCGGAAATGGTAAGTAATCTTTGATTTTGGTAACAATAACGTGCTCTATCTCTGTCTTTCCTTTTACATTCATAACACGTGGATAGACTAGATCAAGACAAATCATAATTTTTGCTCCTGAATCGACCATTTGATGTTCTAATTCCCGTTCTACATAAAGTGGGTTCGTTTGCACAACGACACCACCAGCCATGAGTATACCGTAGTAACTTATAACTGATTGCGGTGTATTCGCGAGCATTATCGCTACACGATCACCTTTTTTAACACCAAGATTGCGAAGCGCATTCGCAAAACGAAGCGAAGATTGATAGACTTCCTTAAAGGTCATTTCTTTCCCCATGAAATGAAGCAAAGTCTTCGTTGGTTCTTCCTCCGAGCCTTCACGCAAGTAATCTTGAAGCGATTTTTCATCATATTCAATATGTTTAGGAATGTCCTCTGGATAATGAGTAAGCCATGGTCGTTGCAATTCTGCATCCATGTGTAAGTCCTCCTTTAATTCTCCTCTCAGATAAGACATTCTTTCTTCTCTTACCTTTCATTATAATGAAATCGGTTACAAATGTGAAGAGTTTGTGAAAATTTAGTGACAAAGTATTAGTGCAACGCTGAAAAATGTTGAAAGCTTAAATCATAGAAACAGCATCTATTTAAAAAAATAGATGCTGCTTCTATCATTCTTTATTCATTGTTAGCTGTTTTTTGCTTTTCTTCTTCCACAAGAACTCTTCGTAAAACTTTCCCCACCATCGTTTTTGGTAGTTCTTCTCTAAACTCGTAGAATTTTGGAATTTTAAATGGTGCTAAATGCTTACGAGTGAACTCATCTAAATCTTCTTCAGAAATCGTTTTCCCTTCTTTTGGCACGATAAACGCTTTTACCGTCTCCCCACGATAAGGATCAGGAACACCTATCACACACGCTTCCTGAACATTTTCATGCTCAAAAAGAATTTCTTCGATTTCTCTAGGATATATATTGAATCCACCAGCAATAATCATGTCTTTTTTTCGGTCAACAATGTAGAAGAATCCTTCTTCATCCATGTAACCCATGTCACCAGACAAAAACCAACCATCTCTAAAAGATGCTAGTGTTGCTTCTGGTTGGTTCCAGTATCCCTTCATGACTTGTGGGCCCTTTATAATAATTTCCCCCACTTCCTTCGGTTTTGCTTTTTCACCTGTTTCAGCAGATAATACAGAAACATCTGTATCCGGCCAAGGCAAACCGATGGATCCTTGCTTACGTTTCCCCCATATCATATTTGCAACAGCTACCGGAGAAGTTTCCGTTAACCCATACCCTTCGACCAAACTACCATTTGTTGCTTCTTCAAAATTTGTTTGTACTTCAGCTGGTAGTGCTGCTGATCCACTAATACATGCTTTAATGGAAGATAAGTCATATTTTTTTATATCTGGATGATTCAATAGACCAATATACATCGTAGGAGCGCCAGGGTATAGCGTCGCTTTTTGCTTCTCAATCGCTTTTAATATTGCTGTTGGATCAAATTTTGGAATAATAATCATTTTGAATCCCATTCGAATCGCTAAGTTCATCACCGTTGTCATTCCGTACACATGAAAGAATGGTAATGCCGCAATAATCACCTCTTCCCCAGGGACCATCTTGTACATCCACTCTTCACATTGCTGCGTATTCACTACTAAGTTATAATGCGTCAACATGACTCCTTTAGCTGGACCTGTTGTTCCACCTGTGTATTGCAACAGTGCTAGATCATTTTTAGGATCAATTTCTAACGGAATTTCCTTCGTTGAACCATTGTTTAGAGTATCAACGAACGAATGCACTTGATCATTATAACTAATATCTACTTTAATACCGGTGTTCTTTTTTTGAATGAAAGGATAAATCAGGTTTTTTGGGAAAGGTAAATAATCTTTTATTCCCGTCACAATAATATGCTTTAACTCCGTACGAGCCTTCACACTAGCAACTCGCCGATACACTAAATCCAGACAGATCATCACTTTCGCACCTGAGTCATTCATCTGATGCTCAATCTCCCGTTCAACATAAAGAGGATTAGTCTGAACAACAATTGCTCCTGCCATCAATGCACCGTAATATGAAATAACAGCTTGCGGTGTATTAGCTAGCATGATTGCTACACGGTCTCCTTGTTTAATCCCAAGAGCCTTTAACTGATTTGCCAACTTCAACGAAGAATCATAAACTTCCTGATACGTCATTTCTTTTCCCATAAAATGAAAAGCAACTTTCTCTGGATAACGTTCAGATGCTCTTTTCAAATAACTTTGAAGTGTTGTCTCCTCATAGTCTATCGATGTGGGGATCTCTTCTGGATAATGCTGAAACCATGGCTTTTCTGTTAGTGTTGTCATTGCAAAACCTCCAATTTATTATATCCTCTCCTTCTAATAGATGTTGGCCAATGAAAAGTGATCTGAACAAAAGTTCAATTCCGTTATCCTTTTCATCAACGGGCATTCTCTTCTCTTAATACCATTGTAATGAAAACGCATACAAATTAATACTGTTTTGTGACAATTTTTCGAATTATTTTATTTAGAATTGTAAATTTGGATTATTTACGGTACGAGATGGTCATATTGTGGTACTCGAACCCGCTACAGGCGGACGCTTTCCGCGGGCAACGCTTCAGCCTCCTCGGGAAACCCACCCTAGGGGGTCTTGGTCTTCAGCTGTTGCTTTTCCCGCAGGAGTCGCCGCCTTTCTCATCTCGAGTATGTCGAATAAACAAAATGCATTCGTAAAAATCCTGTTTAATGATTTGTTTAGACATAAAAAAAGACCCGTACTTGTAGCTATACTGAGCCCAACCAAAGGTTGCTGAATTCTTCCCCCAAATACATTGACCGAACTGTAATATTAATTTTATTGATGACGTCTTCAAATTCCCTTTGATAAGAGGTTCATGAAATACGTAAATTGTAAGTTAAGTCAATGGTGGTAGCGGACTAACGAAGTTGCACTGTCTAAGGAAAGTAGAGTAGCCCTTTTACTGTGCGACAAATTGTTTGTCAAAGTTTCTTATTTTGTATTTTACTGATAGTTAACTGCATTCAATGAATTACAGACTGTTTATCACTTCATACCTTCTGGATAGTCAATGATATAAAAGCATAGTTTTTGGGTCGAAAATTTATTCTACAAATTTGATTGATTTTCAATATGATCAGCCCTCCACAAACGGGGTAGATTATTGCAGATTACAGTAATTTTTAATCAAAAAATCACTACAAATAAAAGTGGTAATTGGAAAATTTATGTTAACATGATACTACAAAATATAAGAGTATGTGAAATATATCACTTCAACTAAAGCACCTTTAGTTGAATAAGAGTTTTCATATATAAATCTAGACCTAATTGAACAGTTGATTCACAAACAGATAATAGTAATAAGCGGAGGTGATTAATTGATTATTTTTTTCAAGATACTTCTTGTCGTTTTTGTTGTTACGGCAAACCTTATCGGGTTTCTCGTTTTCAAAAAGAGTAAAAACCTATACTTAGCAGCATTGGCTATCTTGGTGCTAGCTGGAGTATTTGGACTAATTACGTCTATTGTGGTTTTATCGATTTCGAAAGATGCCTGGGCGGCAATTTCAGGTTTAAACCTTGCTCTCTTTTTATTTTATAACAGTATGTTCGTCTTACTTTTCGCCATTGTAGTGTCGACAATTAAAAAAATCAAAAAGTTCTTTCAGGAGCCAGAGCAATGGTAGAAATCACGACAGTGAAATTGACGGTCTTCTCTTATGGTGCTAAAGGGGGGCAATATTTGAAGAAGCCTTTGGTGCTGTTGCGGAACTAAAGAGGAGCTTATTTGAAGAAGCTAGGTGCCTGTTAGTACCTAATTCCTATCGATTATATCTTAAACAATCAGGCGCAATTCTTTAATAAGAAGGGGGTTAGAATATTGAACAAAACAATGTTAATTGTCGTAAATGTGATTACTGGACTATTTGTTACAATTTCTAGTGTTCTTGGATATGGCTTTAGTGGGATTGGGGAAGGTTCCACCAATGACCTCACAATCCTTATTTGGTTGTTTATTTGGATAATCGGTTTATTTTTACAATTCAAACTAAAAACTAGGGTAATAGGATTAATTATTACTCTCATACCAGTTGCATACTTCCTTTACGTTTATATTGCCGCTGTAATGATGTAATTAATTTTGTGAATAATTGTACTTAAGCTAAGCTCTCCTTTAGTTTAACAAGACATATTAATTACTATTAAAAGTTCAAAGGGGGAGGAACATTTGAAAAGAATTATATTGTTTTTTATGTGAGTCAATTTCATAATTCAGAGCCCTTGTGGCCCAAGAGATTTAAGAAACAAAAAAAGGAGTACCTCCCCAACTGTCGAATTTAGTAAGTAGCGAACAAACTAATTTGACTGGAGGGAAGACTCCTATGTCCATTTTACGACAAGAGAGCCTACTAAGTATAGATGTTTTATACGATTTAGAACCTACCCAACGTTACGATGAGTTATTTTCAACACTGACCACCGGTCCTATTGTACTCATGGTGCTCAAAAAATCACGTTTGGGTCGCCCTGTAAAGCTGAATTATCCAGCGATGATCCAATCGTTGATCATTCGTTATGTGGAAAGAATTAGTGAAGTAAAACTCTTAGTTAAACGCCTGAAAGATGACATTCAGTTTAAAAGAGATTGCGGATTTGGTGTGGCAGACGCAATTCCTTCGGAAGCTTCTTACTCCCGCATGGTAAGTGAGATTAAAGCTTCTTCTGTACTGAAAGATATCAACCATCAACTCGTCCATGAAGCTATAGATGATGGGTATATTTCGGACTTCAATGTGGCCATTGATGCGACACATATCGAAGCGAAAGATAAAGCCCCTTCCAAAGAAAAGAAAGATGATACACCGAAACCCGAGCCGAAAAAACGCGGCCGTAAAAACAAGGAAGAACAATCGGCATGGCTCAAAGAAAAAGAAGAATTTGAAGCTTCTCTTCCGGTTTATAAAAAGAAAATCGAAGATCAATTGGACATACCTTTTGAGAACCTTGAAGATGAGATCCCTCTCGGTCCAGAATGGGGCATCAAAAAGAACAGTGACGGTAAAAATGTTTTTTGGTATGGCTTCAAGGGTCATATCGCCGTTGAAACAAAGAGTCAATTTATTCTCGAATCTCTCATGTCTAGCGGTAACTTAAATGATGGTAAAGCTGCGATTCCGTTATTAAAGGGCATTCAAACGCATTTTCCTCATTTTCAGATGAAACACGTGACGATGGATGCTGGCTATGATTATCCAGCTATCTATGAACAGGTTCATCGGATGAAAGGCTATTCGATTATAGCTTATAATAAGCGGAATGAACCGGAGCCACTTGGCTTTGATAAACACTTTGCCCCAACCTGTGTGAGAGAACATTCTTACCGATATGACAGCTTTGATAAGAAGTACCAAACATTAAAATTTACCCAACCAAAAGAATGTGGAGAGTGTCCACTCGCTCATGACTCGCTATGTCAAAAGGTCTTTAAGATAAAAATGGATACAGACTTGCGGAAATATAGTGCTCCAGCAAGAGGTACTGAATCATGGAAGACGATCTATAAAGAACGAAGTTCCTCTGAACGAGTGATTGCGTATCTAAAAGAACAATTTCAACTAAACAATATACGATACCGAACAGGAGAAAGAGCGAAAGTTCATTTTGACTTTACTACACTTGTTTACAATGCCATGAAACTCGCAGGATTACGACTGAAAACAAAGAGAAGCCAAGGACAGAAAGCTGCTTAAAGGTATACAAAATTTTTGATCGTTGATGTTGAAAATCTGTGAGACGCCTGCAGGAAAAGCAATAGCTGAAGATCCATCGGGGCGGTTTCCCCCGATTAGCTGAAGCATTGCCTGCGGCAAGCGAGCAAGTTTTCAACTATCAACACTAGCTTTTAAAGTGACGATTTTTTAAAAGAGTACTTTTGATATTCTGCGCTTCTGACTTTATTCAGAAAATGCATTATGAAATTGACTCATGTTATTCATATTTACAGTTACCACGTCTGTTCAAGCACTAAGTTGGGCTTATTCATTTGTTGTCTGGAATGGGAATGTTTATGAAGTTAAAGAAGAAAAAGTATTAGAAAGTGATATTGGAAAGGAAATAGGTGAAGTAAAAACAAAACCCAATGATATGACTGGAGATTATTACGGAAATGCTTCAAATGCTTATCCTAAAGGTACGAAGTATTTTGAAATAAATAATATATCAACTGAAAATGCAATATCTGTTGAAGTTGGAGACAACGAATGGCAAAAAGCTGTATATGTCCATCAGGCACCTTTTCATTGGATGGACATATTCACAAAAATCCTACCCATTTTTATTTTAATAGGAATAGTCATTTTCATTTTAGTACGTTTTAAAAAACGACAGAATAAGTAAATATAAAATAAGAATTTTTTCATTAACGGAGATCATTACTGAAACAGAGCAATAGTACTTTTTTAGTTCACAAAATTATTAAGGAGGGGGTTTAATGTTAGGAGTAAATAAAGGAGAAGTTAAATTGGTAACTCATTCGCCAAAATGGGATGAACTATTTGCCGAAGAGAAAGAAATGTTACAATCCATCCTTGGAGAAAACATAAAGGATATTCAACATTTTGGAAGTACAACTATTGAAGAAATTAATGCAAAACCTATCATCGACATGCTCGTTGGAGTGGATTCTTTAGATAAAGTTGATATTCGATAAAAAGAGATTGAAAGAAAATGGATATTATCATTTATCGAAAGTACGTCTTGAAGGAAAAGTAGTTTTTGCTAAATTCTCTCACTTAGAAAACCAAACTAAGACACATATCATGCACATAGTTGAACATAACGGTATTTGGTGGAAAGAGCATGTTTTTTTAGAGATTATCTGAATGAGAATCGTAAAAAGCAAGAGAATATGAAGCATTAAAAAAGAGGTTGGCATTAAAATATCCTAATGAAGAACGTTTATATACAGATGAAAAAAAGAAGTTTGTTGATGAGGTACTAAGTAATTTATAGAGATTCTTCTTTAGTAAAAATAATCGCTTCTTAGACTAAATACGCAGAGTTAGCTCAAAATTGAAATAGACTTTTGGATAATTATATTAAAATAATAAGAAAAAATTTTAGATTTCTTATGGAGGTATATTTATGGAAATAGATAAAAGGATATTTGGTTTCTTTTTTTATTTTTGCGTTTTATTGTATGGACTTCTGTATCTTGGTTACATCCTTATTATTAATTATGCTTATTCTACATATAGTGTAGTAAGTATTTCTGCTATTTTATTACCTTTTATTTTATTACTATTAATAATGTTAGTTTTAAGGAAAATTCCACATATTAGAAATAAAAGAAGTGCGAGAAAAAAACTCAAATTCTTACCTGCTATTGGTGCTATCCCTGTTTTAATATGTATGATTTTACTAAGTGTAAATGAATATAAGACGAATTTCACGACTGAAAAGTGGATTAATAATACGTCTGAAAGAGTGCACATAGTTGATAATTTATTAAATACGTATGACCTAAAAGAAAAGTCCCAAAGTGAAATAGTGACTCTATTAGGACCTCCAACTGAAACAGAATATTTTAAAAGTGAAAATAATATTGTTTATTATCTTGGAAATGAAAGAGGGATTATCTCTATTGATAGTGAATGGTTAGTAATTGAATTTGACGGCAACGAAACAGTAAAAAATTATGATGTTCTTACAGATTAGTTAAGCTAATATTATTTGATATTCAAACTAACAGGATGCTTAGTTGAACACTCTTGCCGTCTCCCTCCCCTCCATCCCCACCAACAAAAAAACTGCCCCTCATTAGAAAGGCAGTTTTGTATTTCATCATGTAAAGAAAACTAAATAGACGACTCCAGCGACCATAAATACGCCGCACAATACAATAAGTACTTTCCAAAGTGTCTCCATCACTCGATAACCCCTTTATCCAATACTTGCTCCAATAACATAAGATAAGGCTACTGATAATACAAAAGACAGCAGACCTACCGCTTTGTTATTTTTCATTAATTCTTCGTCCACCTTAAACCTTGGTGTGAGAAATTCAAAAATGAAATAGACAAATAATAGCAATACAAATCCATATGCACCCCAGCCAAGCATCGCTAAGACAGAGTCATTTACCATAATTGAATGGCGGAAAACATTGGCAACCCCGAAAATTTTACCGGCTGTTGCCAACGCTACTGCTATGTTACCCTTTTCTATTTCGTTCCATGTCCCGTATTTGGTGACCCATTCGAAAATAGCTAAAGCAATGATGATGCTTATGACAACAATGCTATACACACCAGCTGTGTAGACATATTCATGACTGAAAAAAGCTTCCATATAAAAGTCCCCCTGATTTATTTAAGCGAAACAATTGTAACGCCGGACCCACCTTCTCCTTGGGTTCCCACTCGAGTTTCTTGGACGTTGCTATGCTTTTTCAACAATTCTTGAACACCTTTTCTTAATGCACCCGTTCCTTTTCCATGAATAATCGACACTTGGTGATAACCTGCTAAGACAGCATCATCTAAATATTTCTCCACATCCATCATCGCACTTTCATATCTTTCCCCACGAAGATCTAATTCCGTTTTCACGTGAGCATCTCTGCCACGAACCGTTGTAAGAGGTTTTTCTGTAATAGCTTTCGGTCTATTAATGTACAGAAGATCGTTCTTACTTACTTTCATCTTCATCATACCAAGTTGCACATAATACTCTTTGTCACTAATTTTATCCACAATATGACCCTTTTGATCGAAACTAATCACTTTCACTTCATCTCCTGGTATTAGCTTATCTACGTTAGGCTTAGATAATCTAGGAGATGATTTCTTTTTCCCTGTTGCGAGAGACGGTTGCGATTGTTCCAACCTTTTTTTCGCATCGATCAGCTCATGATCTTTAACAGCAGGGTTATTTTTTTGGATCTCGCGTAATTCAGCAATAATCTTTTCTGCTTCAGCTGTCGCTTTTTTCACAGATTGAGCTGCGCGATCTTCGGCAGACTGCAATACCTTTTGCTTTTCTTTCTCTAGGTTTTCCATTTCTTTAACTAATTCTTGATGGATTTGCTCTGCTTCTTTTCGAAGCGCATCGGTGTCAGCCAAGTCTTCTTCAGCTTTTTTCCGGCTATCTTCTAGAGATGTGATCATTTTTTCCATCTTATTTGAATCTTCAGTGACATGGCTTTTGGCTTCTTCAATAATGCGATCGCTTAAACCGAGACGACGACTTATCGCAAAGGCATTACTTCGACCAGGTATCCCCATTAGTAGTCGATAAGTTGGTCGCAACGTTTCCACATCGAATTCTACACTCGCATTGATAACACCTTCCCGGTTATATGCAAAGCCTTTAAGCTCGCTATAGTGAGTCGTAGCGATCACTCTCGCCCCTACATGGTAAACATGATCAAGAATTGAAATCGCTAACGCAGCACCCTCTGTAGGGTCTGTCCCTGCACCAAGCTCATCAAACAACACGAGCGACTGGAAGTCTACTTCTTCCATAATCTGAACAATATTTGTCATATGGGAAGAAAAGGTACTTAAGCTTTGCTCAATCGACTGTTCGTCGCCGATATCTGCAAAGATTTTTTGAAAGACAGCCGCTGTTGATCCTTCTTCACATGGAATATGTAATCCTGATTGTGTCATGAGCGTCAATAATCCTACCGTTTTTAGGGTAACTGTTTTCCCACCAGTGTTCGGACCTGTGATGACGAGAGAAGAGAACTCTCCGCCAAGCTCTACATCAATCGGTACAATTTCCTCTTCAGGAATCAATGGATGTCGTGCTTTTTTCATTTTGATTAAGCCCTCTTCATTGAGATTAGGTTGAGATCCGCGGATCGCTTGACTGTAAAGAGCCTTGGCAAAAATAAAGTCGACCTCTGTCATAATTTCAATAATGATTGCTAATTCTTCAACCTCAACGCTAACAAGCGCTGATAACTCCTGCAAAATGCGCTGAATTTCCTGTTTTTCTTGTACCTTTGCTTCTCGTAATTGATTATTTATTTGAACCACAGCTTCTGGTTCTATAAACAAAGTCGCACCAGAAGCAGATTGATCATGAACCATTCCGCCAAACTGCCCGCGATACTCAGCCTTAACCGGAATGACATAACGATCATTTCGTATCGTAATAATGGCATCTGAGAGCATTTTACTTCCACTTGACGAACGGGTGATATTCTCAAGTTTAGAACGAATCCCCGATTCGTGTGAACGAATTTGCTGGCGAATTGACCTTAGCTCACTGCTCGCTGAATCTAATACGCCACCATTTTCATCAATCGCCTGGTTGATTTCTTCCTCTAAACTCTGCAAAGAAACCATCTGACTTGTTAAGTCTGGAAGAATAGTTAATTCAATCTCATCCTCAACCATTCTTTCAACAAACGATTTGAAGCGGCGACTCCCATGAAGCGTCGATGAAATATCTAACAACTCCATTTCATTTAAAATACCGCCTATTTCCGCTCGTTTGATTGCCGGGCGAATATCGCGTAAGCCACCTAAAGGAGCCCTGCCTTTTAATCTAATGACTTTAGCGCCTTCAAATGTCCGTTCTTGTGCATCCTTTATTTGATTGATATCAAACGATGGCATTAACTCTTTCACTCGCTGTTTCCCTAATGAGGAACTGGCAAATGAAATCAGCTTTTCCTTCATCTTGCTATATTCTAATATGCGACAAACCCTTTCGATCACAAGGGTCACCTCCAACTTTGACTATCTTCTATTTTTCCAAAGAAACGCTGCCATTTCTTTAGCCGTCCATGTATTAACAATCGTTGACTTTTTTAGCCAACCTCTCCTTGCTGTTTTCACACCTGTTGGCATATGATCTAGCATTTCAAACCGATGAGCGTCCGTATTTATCGCTAGTTTTACACCGGCTTCTTGGGCTTTTCTTACCCACTTTTCTGATAGATCGAGCCGATTTGGATTTGCATTTAGTTCAAGAATTGTGTCTGTTTCTACAGCTAATTCAAACAGACGTTCCATATTGACCGGATAACCGTCGCGCCGCCCAATTAATCTTCCTGTTGGGTGAGCAATCATCGCTACATGAGGATTCCTACATGCATTTTCCAATCGTTTCATAATTATTTTTTCATCTTGCTGAAACGAGGAATGAATCGAAGCAATTACGAAATCAACTTCTTCGAGGACATCATCAGGATAATCCAAACTTCCATCTGGCAAAATGTCCATTTCAATTCCTGTAAACACTGTGAAATCATTCATCGTCTCATTAAGCTTACGAACCTCTTCATGTTGACGTTTCAATCGCTCAATCGTTAAGCCATTCGCAACTTTCAAATATCTTGAATGATCTGTGATGGCAATATAGTCGTAACCTTTATCTTTGCAAGCTTGTACCATCTCGGAAACAGACTGTGCGCCATCACTCCATGTTGTATGCATATGCATATCAGACCTTATATGAGAAGCATCAATTATTTCGTAATCTTTGTCAAACGCCTCTAGTTCATTCATACCTTCACGAATCTCAGGCGGAATAAAAGGTAGGTTAAAATGCTCAAAAAACGCTTCCTCCGTCTTAAAGTGCTTCACTTCCCCAGTAGATTCTATTTCAATGCCATATTCGCTAATTTTTTCGCCTCGCTCTTTCGCCAATTGGCGAAGCATCACATTATGATCCTTGGATCCAGTAAAATGATGAAGTGTCGTTGCAAAGGATTCATCTTTGATCATCCGAAAATCTACCGGAACAATAAGATCCCCATATTCGAACTCAACACTCACTTTTGTTTCTCCATGACCTATAATATCTTTTACGTGCTCCATCGAAACTAGCACATCACCAACTGATTGAGGATCTTCTGTGGAGAGGATAAAGTCCAAATCTTTAACTGTCTCTCTTCCCCTACGGAAACTGCCCGCAAGCTCGAATCGGGTAATTTCATTTATATTTGTTAATCGGTCTTTAATGTCCTCTGCTGCTGGAAGAATTTGCGCAATCGTTAATCGCTCTGGACGTTTCCCGAGATCATCAAGCGCTGCGAGAATTTTTTCTTCGGTTTTTTTACCAAATCCAGCTAGATTTTGCACTTTTTTCTCTTCACAAACAGTCCGAAGTGATTCAACGTCAGTGACCTGTAATTCTTGATATAACTTTCCGATTTTTTTCCCACCAAGTCCCGGAAGCTTTAATAAAGGAAGTAAACCATTAGGCAGTTCCTCTTCCAGTTCTTTTAGCAAAGGTGTCTCTCCGTTTTGGATAAGATCGTTAATAACGCCTGCAGTTCCTTTGCCGATACCAGTAAGTTTCGCTGGATCATCAATCTCTGCTAGAGTTCGCTCATCTCTTTCTAATGCTTGTGCCGCTTTGCGGTAAGCAGAAACACGAAAAGCATTTGCACCTTTTATTTCTAAATAAACCGCAATTCGTTCCAAGGCAGTTAATACATCTTTTTTATTCATCACTGTCACTTCTTTTCACCTCGTCCCATAATATCACTTATTCCATTCATTCTTCCTTATCATAGCTAATTGATAGGATAACCTGCAAGTAATTAATCAGATAACGCCAATTTGATCACGAATAAATTTCTTCGTCGTTAGCTAGCTTTCTTTTATTGTGATCACAATAAAAGAAAGCTTCTCGCCATTTACGAGAAGCTAATCATTCCATCCCTTACTCCAAATCTCTTTTAACTCATCAGAAATAATCGGCGTATAGTCAAAGATCATCTGTGCAAATGAAGACCCTTGAAGCGTAGCTTGCACCAAGTCAATTTGAATAACTGCGGCTAAATGCAGAAGAACAGTTACCACGACCAACCCCTCTAAAAAGCCTAATATTCCACCAAACCATCCGTTTAAAAAATGAAGAATTGGTAGGTGAGCAAGAAAATCAAATAGAGAGCCAACAATTTGCAACAGAATTTTAGATATAAAAAACAATGCAACAAAAGCAATACCATTATAATATACTGCTTCAACATTAAACGACTCTACAAGTAACTGAAAACTTGAATCTTCCGAGAGTTGTGGGAACGGGACCCATAATCTTATGTAATGAGCTACTTCCTGATAATATAAATAGGCTACAGCTAACGAAACAAAAAGGCCAACTAAATGAACAACTTGAAGAATAAGTCCTCTTCTAAAACCGACAAAAAAACTAATGATCAAAATAAAAAATAAAATAAAACTAAGCATCGTATTTAGTCCTCATCTTTCTCTTTTCATCTTCTACTTGTTTTAATAAAGCTAAATAATCATTTCCGATATTTACAGCAGCAAGAACTGCTAATTTTGTTGAATCAAGATATGGATTGTGCTCTTTCAATTCCTTCATTTTTTTATCTATCAACTCAGCTACAGCATTTACTTGATCTGAGCTTTCTTTACCGATGATGGTATATTGTTGGTTATATATCGTCACACTTGTTCGACTTTTTTCACTTTCATCTCCCACCAATAACCCTCCATTCGCCAAAGAAATCCTATCATATATCATAACATGTCAAAACAGCAATGAAAATATAATCTATTAAATAGATGAAAACCGATGAAATATTATCTGTTTTTGTCTATACTTTGAAAGAGTCATCAGTCACAGTTTTAGAAAGGCGGTTGGATACATGAGTCATCAAGTATTAAATGTTCCAAAACAACAACTGTTAGAACTTAAAAAATATTATCACTCTTCTTTGAAGGACAAATTTCCACAAGGTGCTGTCTTTGCCGCGAAAACAAGTCAATGCAGCATTACCGCCTACCAATCAGGTAAAGTTCTTTTTCAAGGGAAAGGCGCAGACAGTGAAGCTGGAAAATGGCAACAAAAACAAGGGATTTCTTCAGGGAATAAAACCAAAAAATTAGGATCTTCTCCAGCTGCTTCAGTTGATAATCATGCTTATTACCCTCCTGATAAAACTGAAGAAAAAATTTTATTAGGAAGTGACGAAACAGGAACTGGCGACTATTTCGGTCCGATGACTGTAGCCTGCGTTCACTTAACAAAAGAGCAGATGAATACGATTGACAGCTGGGGTGTTCGCGACTCTAAAACGATCAAAGATGATACCATTCGGGCACTCGCACCGAAGTTAATTCATGAATGTACTTTCAGCCTACTCATTTTAGACAATAAAAAATACAACTCGCTCCAGGAAAAAGGCATGAACCAAGGACAAATGAAAGCTCTACTTCATCACCAAGCAATCACAAACGTGATGGAAAAATGTAGCGAAAATGGTCTTGATTTTGACGGTACATTAATTGATCAATTTGTCACTCCATCTGGGTACTTCAAATACCTTTCTTCCAATAATAAAAAATGGTCATCTGAAAAACCGCTTTATTTCGCTACTAAAGCAGAAGGTCTCCATCCTTCAGTGGCCGCCGCTTCCATTTTAGCACGTTATTCTTTCTTGCAAGAAATGGATAAACTCGAACAAAAATTAGGATTACCGATTCCTAAAGGTGCAGGACCAAACGTTGATAAAGCCGCAAAAAAAATCTTTGCATTAAAAGGAAAAGATTCCTTATATCACATTACCAAATGGCATTTCTCTAACACAACAAGAGTTACTAATTAGTTCAGATAAGACCTCCAATTAAGGGGTCTTTTTTCTTTGCAATTCATAGGAGGTGTCATGTAACATCCTTATTCATATTTCGTTAGCTTCATTCTGATTTACTATTAATCAAACATACAAAAGCTCTGTACACTCCCTTCTGAAAGGAATTGTACAGAGCAGGTAATTAGGAACGAAGAGTCGCTCCCGCTTTTTCTTCTAAACCTTGTAATACTTTCTCATGAACGTTTGTAACTTCTTCTTCCGTTAATGTTTTTTCAGCGTCCAAATATCGTAATGAAAACGCAAGTGATTTTTTACCTGGAGCCATGTTTTCACCTTGATATAAATCGAATACAGCCACTTTCTTTAACAATTTCCCACCATGATCAAGGATAATCCGCTCTAAATCTTCTGCATTAACATTTTCGTCCACAACTAGAGCTATGTCGCGTTCCATTGCTGGATACTTTGGAATCGCTTGATATCGTAGGTCAGCAGTCGAAAGAGCCATTAGTGCCAATAGATCTAATTCAAAGACATACGTAGCAGGAAGGGACCATTCCTTCGCTACTGTGGGGTGAAGTTGTCCTAGATAGCCTACTTGCCGGCCATCGATTTCTACCTGTGCCGTTCTACCTGGATGAAGCCCGTGTTTTTCAGTTGCTACGTAGCGAACGTCACTAGTCACATGTAATTCTGACAATATTCCGTCGACGATTCCTTTAACAACATAAAAATCAGCCGGTTTCTTCTCCCCTTGCCAACCATGTTCATGCCATAGCCCCATAAATGCACCAGACAAATATGTTTTTTCTTCTGGTTGAACAGTTATCGGATCTTCATCCGTGTGAAAAACCGTACCCATTTCATACAGATGAACATTGTAGGAATTTCGATTTTTATTATAACTTAATGCATCTAGGAGGTGGGGAATCAGTGTCGTTCTTAACGCACTCCGTTCCTCACTCATCGGCAAGGTTATTTTCACTTGGCCTTCAGATGTTTCCCTAAAATGAGCTTCTTTTTCTTGCGTCGTCAGCGAGTAACTTACAGCCTCGTGAACACCTGTGCCTTCAAGAAAACGTCGAACTTTTCGCTTCTTCTTTTGTGAATCTGTCAAACCACCTGGAGTTGTTGGTGTATTAGGTAATGTTGTCGGAATGTGATCATACCCGTACAACCGAGCTATTTCCTCCACAAGATCCGCTTCAATTGAGATATCTTGACGCCGTGTTGGAACGGCAACAGTAAAAGTCAAGTCTTTTTCATCATATGGAAACTGAAGCTGAGCAAATATTTCTCTTACTTGATCTACCTCAAGTTCTGTTCCCAATGTTCGGTTAATCTTATCTAAGCTAATCGCCACTTCTACAGACTCTCGATTTAATTGATCAAATGCAACTGGTCCTTCTAAAACCTGACCACCAGCAAGTTGTACAATAAGAGAAGTTGCTCTCGCTCCAGCTTCAGCAACACGATTAGGATCTACTCCTTTTTCAAAACGAATGCTAGAGTCACTGCGTAAGCCTAAGTCTTTTGAAGCTTTTCTAATTGGTTCAGAGCTGAAGAAAGCTGCTTCTAGTAAAATATTGACCGTATCATTTTCTACTTCAGAAGTAGCACCTCCCATAACACCAGCAATCGCAACAGGATTTGTTCCATTTGTAATCACAAGGTGTTCACCAGAAAGAGTCCGTTCAGTTTCATCTAACGTAGTAATTGTTTCGTTTTCTGTCGCACGACGGACTAATACTTCCGTTGATCCGAAACGATCAAAGTCAAAGGCGTGAAGTGGTTGCCCGTACTCAAGAAGAACGTAATTCGTCACATCCACCACATTGTTAACTGGTCTAACACCAGAAGCCATCAAGATAGTTTGCAACCATAATGGAGATTCGCCAATGTTGACTCCTTTAATGATTGAAGCTCCGTAATAAGGATTATCACCCGACGCCTCCACTTTTACTGACACTGCATCACTTGCCTTTTCCTTAACAGAAACGATCGCAGGTTCAGGAACTATCACGTCACGATTGAGAATTGCTGCAACTTCATAAGCAACTCCAAGCATGCTAAGACAATCAGCTCTATTCGGCGTTAAATCCAATTCTAAAATTGTGTCATCTAAACCAAGTGGCGCGAGTGCATCTTCTCCTACAGTCATTTCTTGAGGAAAATGAAAAATTCCTTCACTATATTTTTTCGGAACCGTCTTCGCTTCCATACCAAGTTCTTGTAAGGAACAAATCATGCCTTCCGATTTTTCTCCACGAAGTTTCGCTCGCTTAATTTTCATTCCACCAGGAAGACGTGCGCCAACTTTCGCTACTGCGACAAACTGTTCTGCTGCCACATTTTTCGCACCACAGACAATTTGAACGGGTTCTTCTTCTCCTACATCTACTTGACAAATGTTTAATTTATCCGCCTCTGGATGCTTCACACATGATAATACCTTTCCAACAACAAGCTTTGTGATGCCTGTATTCAAAGCTGTAACTGCTTCTACTTCCACACCACTTCGCGTCAATTTTTCCGCCACTTGTTCTGCTGTTAAATCAGCAAGGTTGATATATTCTTTTAGCCATTTATATGAGATTAACACAATTGTTCCTCCTTAAATTTCGCTAGATTCATTCTTGATACAACGCTATTAAACATGAGTAAACTGTGATAAAAAGCGTGTATCATTTGTGTAGAAATGACGGATATCATCAATGCCATATTTTAGCATCGCAAAACGTTCAACTCCCATTCCGAATGCAAAACCTGAATATTTCTCGGGATCAAAACCACTCATACGTAGGACGTTCGGATGGACCATTCCTGAGCCTAACACTTCAATCCAACCAGTTTGTTTACACGTACGACACCCTTTGCCATGACACATCGCACAGCTAACATCTAATTCAGCTGATGGCTCTGTGAATGGGAAATAACTAGGACGTAAACGAATTTCTCGTTCTTCACCAAAATAGCGTTTGACAAATTGCTCGAATATTCCTTTTAAATCACTCATTCTTATTCCTTCATCCACGACTAACCCTTCTATTTGCATGAACTGGTGAGAGTGAGTCGCGTCGTCTTCATCACGGCGGTATACTTTTCCTGGACAGATAATTTTAACTGGACCTTTTCCTTGATGCTTTTCCATCGTTCTCGTTTGTACTGGAGATGTTTGTGTTCGCAATAGTAAATCTGATGTAACGAAAAATGTGTCTTGCATATCGCGAGCTGGATGATGTTTCGGTAAGTTCAATGATTCAAAATTATAATAGTCTGTCTCTACTTCTGGTCCTTCAGCTACGTTAAAGCCCATTCCAATAAATACGTCTTCAATCGTTTCTACCACCGATGTTAATGGATGACGTCCACCTTTTCGGGCGGGGCGGCCTGGCAATGTCACATCAATGCTTTCCTTTGCTAACTTTTCACGTAACGCTGTTTCTTCAAAAGCTTGTTCCTTTTCTTCAATGTAACTCGCGACGGATTGGCGAACCTCATTCGCTTTTTGACCTACTTTTGGTCGCTCTTCAGCGGATAGTTTTCCCATTCCTTTCATTACTTCAGTAATTGGACCTTTTTTTCCTAAATACGCGATTCGAACTTCTTTTAAATCTTGCAAATTTGATGCATTTGCAACTTTTTTCATCGCTTCATCGTGAAGCTCTTGTAAACGATCTAACATGAAAGTTCCTCCTTTTTTGTCAACTCCTAAGAATGACCCATCCACTATTGAAACTAAAATAATACAGAAAAAGCCCTCATCCCTATGAAGGGACGAAGACTCGCGGTACCACCCTTGTTAATACGATACTACTCGTATTCACTCAATGAAGAAGATAACGGTCTTCCTGCCGGATCATCAGGAAAAATTATTTTCCTTGGATCGACTCCAGAGTGAATTCGGCTGGGTCCCACATAGAAATGCTTTCAGTCTAAGGCATTTCCTCCCTGAATAGGAACGTATCAGCGTACTATTTTCCTTCTTCGTCATAAATCATTCTGTTTGTCTATTTCTGTTGAATATTATATAAGTTTTACGAAGATTTCGCAAATCGTTTAGTCAAATAAACTTTTCTTTTTTATCTTTTAATAACTAAGCTATGCTACGCTCCTCTTAAGTGATAAAGAAGAATGCCTGTAGCAATCGCGACATTTAGTGATTCCGCTTCTCCAAAAATAGGAATGTACAGATTTTGATCACTCATTTTCAACAGTCGTTCTTTCACACCATTCCCTTCATTTCCTACGATAAGCGCAAAATTCTTCTGTGGCTCAATAGCTGTAAATGTACTTCCTTGAAGACTTGATCCAAATACAGGAACATTACTTTCCTTGCATAGCTCAACCGCTTCTTCGAGATCCATTTTTTGAATAGGCAAATGGAACAGTGAACCTTGTGTTGAACGGATCACTTTGCCATTATAGGGATCTGCTGTAAGGTCACTTAAGACCACTCCTGACATCCCCGCCGCATCAGCCGTCCGAATCATCGCTCCTAAATTACCTGGATCTTGAACGCCATCGATAAATAAGTACCTCCCGTTCTCCAAAGGAAGATTTACATTCAATGGCTTTTCACAAATTGCTGCAATACCTTGAGGTGCCTCGGTTTCAGATAACTCCTTCATCACTCGCTCCGTTACATAGACACTAGACAGCTCTTTGACATCCCACTCCTTTGGGATCTCTTTCCCTTCTACAATTACCAAATGTTTAATTATTATTGAAGATTTTAACGCCTCTTCTATTAAATGCATACCCTCAATAAAAAAGAGCCCTGATTGATCACGTTCTTTTTTCGTGTGAAGTTTTTTCCATGCTTTAATCTTTGTATTTTGGATAGATTCAATCGTTTCCATAGTCTCTCCTATACGTAAATTTTTTGACAATACTTATCACAATAACGGCCCTCTAACTATAAATTTTACATAATTATAAACAGTTTTATCCATACTATAACAGAATTATCAAAGTAAAACGATTCTAATCTTTATGTTTAGGTTTGTTCATTAAAATATTCAAAATAAGTTGAGTGACTTAAAGAAAGGGTGGAAAACATGAGTGGTTTTAATTTACGTGGGGCCATTTTAGAAAATGTGTCCGGCAGTACTCAAGATGATGTCGAAGCAACGATTGTTGACGCGATTCAAAGCGGTGAAGAAAAAATGCTCCCAGGTTTAGGTGTATTAATGGAAATTTTTTGGAACCAAGCCAGTGAAGAAGAAAAGCAATCTCTCACAGAAAGCATTTCAAAAGAACTTCAGTAAAGTTGAATGATTAAAGATGTGTAGCTTGAAAAATAAGGATAAACCTCATTTTTCAAGCTCTCTTTTAATCTCTCCTGAAATTGCCCATCACTTCCATACTTTCACTTACACTAACAAAAGCGGTCGGATCAATTTCTTTTATGATTGGTTTAAGAACCGCCAATTCATAACGTGTGATTACGGTATACAATACTTTTTTATTTTCGCCTGAATAAGCACCTTGACCTTCAATAACTGTAATTCCTCTTACTAAATTCGCCAGAAGTTCTTTCTTCAGATCATCGCCTTTACTTGTGACAACCATCAGACTTAATTTAATATGACGCGTATGAATACGATCAATCACTATTCCAGTTATGTATATCGAGAGCATTGTATACATCGCAAGATCCCAAGCAAAGAAGAAGCCTGAAATAACTACTACAATGCTATTTAATGCAAAAAAAAGTCCACCAAGAGGCACATCCCACTTCTTAATTAGTACTAAACTAACAATATCAAAACCTCCTGTAGAACTATAAAAACGAATAATTATACCAATCGTGGCACCCGCAATAACGCCACCAAATACAGATGAGAGTAAGGCGTCATCCGTCACTTGTACAATCGGAATGTATATCATAGCCACAGATGTAACTAATACAGAGAAGAGACTATTCACAATAAATTGCTTTCCTAATTTCATCCATCCTAAAATGAATATAGGAACGTTAAGTAGCGCCATCCAGTAACCTGCATTAATTGGTGTTAACAAACCAAACACCATTGCAAGACCAGTTACCCCTCCTGTTAATACTTCATGTGGCAACAAAAATAGATTAAATGCAAAAGCTAATACGACGGACGAGATAAAAATAATAAGAACACTAAATACTTTCTGCATATGGACACTCCAATCTAAATCAATTCGAAAATCACTTAATGAAGTATAATAATAGTCGTTGTGTCCGTCAAGAGCTAATTCGACAATTTAAAAAACCAGACTAATATTGTTCGAGTCATTTTGATTTATTGCTTAAATTTTGGCAATTAAAATCTTCTTGATCGGTTGAAAATAAAAAAGAGTAACAGTTTATCAAATGCCCTTCAACTGTATTTTTGCCCTATCCATCTCACTAACTGCTCAAGTCCCCCTCCACTTGAACAATTCTTTGCCAAAAAAACTCCGATAAATACAAAAAAGGCTGTCACCAATACTTTGGGACAGGCTTTTTCAAAAAATTAATTAAACGTTATTTGATCGACAGTTTTTCGATCCATTTTCTTGATCACTTCTACAATTAATTGAACAGCATTATCAAAATCATCACGGTGGAGGATCGCCGCATGTGTGTGAATGTAACGAGTCGCAATTGTAATTGATAGCGCTGGAACACCGTTTGCTGTTAAGTGGATCGCACCTGAATCCGTCCCACCACCAGGAACAGCATCAAATTGGTATGGAATCTTCTTCTCATCCGCAGTAACTGTTACAAAGTCGCGTAAGCCTTTATGAGAGACCATTGACGCATCAAACATAATCACTTGCGGCCCTTTTCCCATCTTAGCCAAAGCATCCTTCTCAGTAATGCCTGGTGTGTCTCCTGCAATACCTACATCGACGCCAAAACCAATGTCTGGTTGGATATGATGCGCCGAAGTTCTCGCGCCGCGAAGACCAACTTCTTCTTGAACCGTCCCAACTCCGTAAACCGTATTTGGATGATCTTCATCCTTTAGACGACGAAGGACTTCAATCGCAATAGCACAACCGATTCGATTATCCCATGCTTTAGCCATTAACATTTTTTCATTTTTCATCACGGTAAAGTCACAAACAGGAACTACTGAATCGCCTGGGCGAATACCAAATTCAGCTGCTTCTTCTTTGCTTGTTGCCCCAACATCAATAAACATTTCCTTTTTATCGACCGATTTTTTTCGAGCATCTGGAGCTAAGATATGTGGCGGTTTAGAACCAATTACTCCAGGTATATTTCCATTACGAGTCATCACAGTCACTCGCTGAGCAAGCATTACTTGCTCCCACCATCCACCGACACATTGGAACTTTAAAAATCCACGGTCATCAATGTTTGTAATCATAAAACCAATTTCATCGAGGTGGCCTGCCACCATTATTTTCGGTCCGTCCTGAACAGAACCCGTTTTTTTAGCGATCAAGCTTCCCAAGTGATCGGTTTCTACCGATTCCGCAAAAGGTGAAATATACTTTTTCATCACTTCGCGCGGTTCTCTCTCATTTCCAGGAATTCCGTTTGCATCAGTTAATTCTTTAAGCATTTTTAACATGTCTTCCATGAATTAAAGCCTCCTTTGGTTTAAATAAAACGTCAGTATTTTTTCAACTAAATTATTATCACGCTTTTCCTTTAGCGAAGTTAAACTTTTCTAAAGAAAAATAATTATGTACTCCCCTTATTATAACGATTTCAAAGTAATTTCTCAATTCTTTTCGATAACCGAAATATTAAATGAATTAATACCCTTGATCTTGTCTTTGATGGTTAACTTCATTTTTTTTCAAGTACGCTTCCTCAACATCATCTGATGAAAATCCTAATTTAGCGCCCAAGGAAAGATAGACTCGGAATAGATTTTCATAGCTAAGCCGTGTTTTTTCTTCGCGCAAGTGAACAATCGCTTCCATCGAATTAAAAAATGTTTCAACAAGTTCATTTTTTGTTGCTTCAGCTGGAATTGGATAAACAATTACAGGCTGATTATCAAACCCAAATTCAATTCCTACTGAAAGAAGAAAATGAATTCCGTCCACATATTCCTCAAGAATAACTTCACAGGCAGATGGCTCTTTTTCACTCCAAAACTTAAAACACCTCGTTTCATTAGCTAATTCTGCTAATTCAACTTGAAATGCCAATAACTTCCTTTCTAATAAAGGCTCTCCTTTAAGCTGTTGCTTAGTCTCAATATATTTGTCCAAATCCTTTTGCATGTTAAATAGCTTAGAAAAATTCATTTTAAACACCTTCCCCTTGATTTATCCTACATTCATTCATTATACTTTAAACTAGAAGATAATTATTTTCAAACAAACAATAAATAAAAGTTACTATATTTTTGAAACTTATCCCGTCGTCAATCGTAGCATATATCAAGGCATCTTTAATTAGAAATGAATTATTATTTAGCCCAAATAAATCGGGATTCTTTATAAGCTTCCCTGATGAAGGAGAGATGATCATGATAACCGTGATCTTGTTTCGAGTATTCCTTCTACTTGCTGTTGGAATCATTTTATTTAGTATCGCCAAGTATTTGTTAGACCCGCGTCGAAAACTGGAAAGTGCCCATCAACAAGGTAATTTCTATTTATTAGACGAGCCCGATAATATTCGTAAGAATGTTGTGTTCACATTTCGCAGCGCTATGTTTGAAGGCGAAAAATTCCTTGGTGCCTCTGACGACACATTTGAAGTTACATCAATTATGGTTTGGACAGAAGAGAGTGATCAATTACAAGGATTAAGTAGACGTGACTTTCAATTTATTGAAAAAGAATTGTTGTTGCGCTATCCAAAAGCAGAAATTGAATGGAGAAGCCCTATTCACGAATTGCTTAAAAGATTAGAAAGACAAAAAAAATAGTTCATATACTAACTCGTAACGAATATTTATCACAGTTACGAGTTTTTTTCTATCTACTGTCAATAAGTCCACCTTTTAAAATTATCAGAACAACTTTTTGTCGCCAAGTCCTTCATGACGAAAGCCTTAGTTTATCTTATACTTTAACCCTTTAGCGAAGTTAAGCATTCTTAAAGTATAAAAACCTGTACTCATTAATCTGAAGTACAGGTTTTTTTATTAGCCTTCATTCTATTGCTTTCTTGGGAAAAAAACGATCCCATTTGTAAACAGCTGTACCTCGTTTGCCTAGATATGAAAATACTATGGCAAGACTTCCGAAGAATATAATCGATAAGTACCAAGGCATTTCAGTGATTGCCTGACCAAAAGCCGTATATAACATTGCTGGTAATATAACACCAACAACGGAGTAACGCATGTATTCCTTGAAAGATGACGTCATTTCCATTAAATATAGTGATAATAAATGAAAGTGAACAAACGGCATCATTCGTAAAATCATCACTTGACCGACAGAAATCACTCGATCTTTAAACACTTTTTTCTTTAGCTTGAGAACTCTTTCTCGAAACTTCGGAAAGATATCTACAAGTTTATAGAAATATAAACTCATTAGTGACAATCCTATAATTGAATAGATCGTTCCATAAACAAATCCAAACAAAAATCCACCAGCAATACAAACAACAATCACAGGTATAAATAATAACGGCCTAATCAAATGTAATATTATAAACAAGACTGGTGCAAGCCAGCCTGCTTCTTCAATGAATCGAGGAATGGCTTCGTTGAATGATTCCATGTTGTAGTCATCCTCCTCTCACTTATAATCTATGAAAAAAAATAGGTTGTCATGCTTTGATAAACAAGCCTCCACCTTAAATCCAATATAACACGAATAGAAGATGGCATGCCATGAATAAAGGTAAGCCTAGTCGAAATTTCCACTTTTTTGTTTTATGTCGAAGAGATTTCGAAGCAACAAACATACTTGTAGCGCCACCAAGTAAAGCAGTCATCATTAGTGTATTTTCAGAAATGCGCCACGTTCTCCGCTTTTGAGATTTCCGTTTATCTGAAGCCATCAGTATTGCGCCAACAAGGTTTATAATAAAAAAATAGCTTATAAGTCCAATTATTACGAATAAATCCATGAATCCTTGTCTCCTTCAAATTATACCAATAAGAAATCTGAGAAACTCGTTACCTTAACTGACCACAAACCCATTTCTTTTTTCAAGATAAAAGGGTGGCATCAAAAGAATAAATCCCTTTGCGCCACCCGGTTACAATTTAATTACTTTAAGCTTGATTTTGCTTTTTCAGCAAGATCCGAAAAAGCTTTTTCATCATGAACAGCTAAGTCAGCAAGCATTTTACGATTCATTTCAATACCTGATTGCTTAAGACCGTGCATGAAACGGCTATATGAAAGACCATTAATACGAGCAGCTGCATTGATTCGAGCTATCCATAACTTACGGAAGTCGCGCTTCTTTTGGCGACGGTCACGGTAAGCGTATAGGAATGACTTCATTACCTGTCCTTGTGCTGTCTTAAATAATCTATGCTTAGAACCTACATACCCTTTTGCAAGCTTTAAAACTTTTTTACGACGACGACGGGCAACATACCCGCCTTTTACTCTAGCCATCGTAATCCCTCCTTTTAAGTCAAATTATTCGTAGTTGTAATACGAAAGGTAAAAATTTCGCTCAATTATTTCATTGAACTAGATACTATATCATTTCTCCGATGCGTCTTTGGTCACCTTTACTAACAAGTCCTGATTTACGTAGCTTTCGCTTTTGCTTCTGAGATTTGTTTGCAGCTAAATGACTTGTGTACGCATGTCCACGTTTAAGTTTACCAGTACCTGTCTTCTTAAATCGTTTGGCAGCACCACTATGGGTCTTCATTTTTGGCATTCTAAATTCCTCCTGTCCGAGTATTCGTTGTTCGTTGTTGTTGTCGGTGGGTGAACCTTCAGTCGGTTGTTGTTTTGCTTAACGAATCGTATCAAAGATAATTTCGATCTATTTTTCAGCCGTTGGAGCTAATATGAGAAACATACTCCGGCCTTCCATTTTAGGTCTCGATTCTATCGTTGAAATATCTTCACATTCTTTTGCTAGCTTTACAAGAACATTTCTTCCTAGCTCTGAATGAGTAATCGCACGTCCACGAAAACGGATCGCTGCTTTGACTTTATCACCCTTAGTCAAAAACTTGCGAGCATTGCGAAGCTTCGTATTGAAGTCATGCTCATCAATATTTGGGCTTAAACGCACTTCTTTCAAGTTAATGATTTTTTGCTTTTTACGAGCTTCTTTTTCTTTCTTTTGTAGCTCGAAACGATGTTTCCCGTAATCCATAACGCGACACACTGGCGGTTTTGCATTTGGCGCGACCATCACTAAATCTAAATCAGCGGTTCTTGCCATTTCAAGAGCTTCTTGTTTTGACTTTACACCAATTTGGTCTCCATTTGCGCCGATTAAACGTACTTCGCGAGCGCGAATGTTTTCGTTTACGAACATGTCCTTACTAATATTGAGCCACCTCCATGATAATTGCGGATCAAAGCAAGATGTTCCTCTACATCAATCACCTATAAGTTCATAATATAAGGGATGATGACACACAGAAAAAAGTGTGGGTGCAAGTTTGCGCCCACACTTCTAAATAAGTGTTAGTAAAATCGTAACCTGTCAACTACATCGTCAATCAGGTGAGAAGCGGGCGCTCCTTCTTGCTTTGTTTCCAGTTATTGTTCACTTGAACTAATTTACCATACTGAGATAAGCATGTCAACTCTATTTCATAAGATCTTTACCTAGAGAACTCTTGAATATCTTTTTTTATATTGGCAATAAATTGTTCAAGACTCACTTCTTCCGTATCTTTCTGTCCGTATCGACGAACGTTCACACCGTTTGCTTCAATTTCTTTATCACCTAATACAAGGAGATAAGGAATTTTTTGCATTTGCGCTTCGCGAATTTTATAACCTAGCTTTTCGCTACGAACATCGACATGCACACGGATTCCTGCTTTCTTCAATTCATCTTCTACCTTTTTTACGTAATCCATGTGAACATCACTAACAGGGATCGCCTGTACTTGAACAGGTGCAAGCCAAGTCGGAAAAGCTCCTTTGTATTCTTCAATTAAGAAAGCAACGAACCGCTCCATTGTAGAAACGACGCCTCGATGAATAACGACTGGACGATGATCTTTGCCATCTTCTCCAACATACGTGAGATCAAAACGATCCGGTAAATGGAAGTCCAACTGAACAGTAGAGAGCGTTTCATCTTTCCCAAGAGCTGTTTTCACTTGGACATCTAGCTTAGGACCGTAAAAAGCAGCTTCTCCGTCCGCTTCCACATAGTCGACTCCCATGTCGTCTACGGCTTCTTTCAGCATCGCCTGTGCCTTATCCCACATTTCATCGTTGTCAACATACTTCTCTGTATCTTCAGGATCTCGATAAGATAAGCGGAAGTAGTAATCGTTAATACCGAAATCTTTGTATACAGCTTGAACAAGTTCGACGACACGAATAAATTCATCTTTTAATTGATCAGGCCGACAGAAAATATGGGCATCGTTTAAAGTCATCGCACGAACTCGTTGCAAACCTGCTAATGCTCCTGACATTTCATGACGGTGCATTGTCCCTAACTCAGCAATTCTAAGCGGTAAGTTTCGATAGCTATGCTTGTCATTTTTATAAATCATCATATGGTGCGGACAATTCATCGGTCGGAGAACCAAGTCTTCATTATCCATTTTCATGACAGGAAACATGTCATCTTGATAGTGATCCCAATGACCTGACGTTTTATAAAGATCGACACTACCTAATACAGGTGTGTAAACATGGTCATAACCAAGACGTTCTTCAATATCAACAATGTAACGCTCCACTGTGCGTCGGATCGTAGCTCCTTTAGGCAGCCAAAGTGGAAGGCCTTGTCCTACTTTTTGATTAACTGTGAAAATGCCTAGCTCTTTCCCTAATTTCCGATGATCACGCTCTTTTCTTTCTTCCAATAGAACTAGATAATCATCCACTTGAGATTGTTTCGGAAATGCCGTCCCATAAATCCGTTGGAGCATTTTATTATCACTATCCCCACGCCAATACGCACCATTAATCGTTAAGAGTTTGAATTTCTTTAATTTACTAGTTTGTGGAACGTGAACACCTCTGCAAAGATCGAAAAACTCCCCTTGTTCATAGATGCTAATCTTATCCCCTTCTGGTATGTCTTCTAGAAGTTCTAATTTCAAATCGTCACCAATTTCTTTAAAGCGACTTATTGCTTCTTCTCGCGTTACTTCAACGCGATTAACTTCCAGATTTTCTTCAATAATACGTTTCATTTCTTTTTCGATTTTCGGAAGATCTTCTGGTGTCAATGTTTCAGGCATATCAATATCGTAATAAAAACCTTCTTCGATGACAGGTCCAACTCCTAATTTCACGTCCTTATAAAGACGTTTCACCGCTTGTCCCATTAAATGAGCTGTACTATGACGAAGAATATCTAATCCATCGTCAGAATCATAAGTTAAGATGGCGATTTCTCCATCTACTTCGATAGGCTCTCTCAAATCAATATGTTCGCCATTCAATTTCCCTGCCAAGGCATTTTTCTTCAACCCTGGTGAAATAGAAGTAGCAACTTCTTCTATCGTGATGCCTTTGTCAAACTCCTTTTTCGCTCCATCTGGAAACGTTAATAAAACGTTACTTTTCACTTCTTCTGTCATCCGAAACACTCCTCAAATATTCATTTGCTTCCTATCCACACTTTTATATAGACAAAAAACACCCGTCCCTATAACAAGGGACGAGTGTGAGAACGTGGTTCCACCCTTTTTTCTAAATACTTTTTCTTTCAAAGAATTTAGCTTCATTCGTTCCGTATCGAGGAAATTCGTCAATATATACTAGGGGACCGCCCGTTCCACATTGAAGCTCAGAGGTGGTAAATCATCCGTTATACATAAGAAACTTCCAGCCTTGGTTTCCTTCTCTAAAATGACAACTTAAATGATTCATATCCTCGTCTACGCTAATCATATTTAACTAAAAAATTCACTTACATTGTACCTGGATCTTCTATTACATTGATAACCATCTATGGATAGTATTATAATCACCTCTTGCAAAAAAATCAAGACAGAAATTAGATTCCGTATCGAACACTGCGATATTGAACCTCTTTTTCGTCTTCATCTAGGACAATTCGTTCCTCAAAGATGTTTTTGAGTGTATGAAATAAATCATCATCACATTCCTCTGATTTAATCACAATTTTCTTTGGTGCCATGCTAACTAACGGTCCAATCATTCTTTCATGTAAAGGTAAAAATTTTTCGAACGGTGTGACTGTTTCAAGCCATTTACACACTTGTTCAAATGTGATTTCTCTTTTTTTTCCATCATAAAATTTAATACCATTTTTCATGTACACATAAACAGTTTCGACTTTCGGTGGATTTTGCTCTAAAAAGTCTCGACACTTTTGCAACATCATTTGATAGTCCATTTCCATTCGATACTCATCAATCGCTTTTTCCACAAGTTCCAGAAGCTTTTCTTTGCATGACTGTAATCTAAATGAGATGAATGAGTCAAATGAGAACGAGATCCTTTCATTGACAAAAGGAGCTAGCTGATTATAAACCTCTTGTTGCCACTCGATAAAACTCATCGAGATGATCTGTTGCTTTTCTGATGAAGTAGGGAAAAATAACATTTTTGCCGTTTCCATGATTGCTTGAATTTCATGATCATCTTCATAGTGGAAAGTCTTTCTCAAATATTCTTCCACCCACCTAACAAAAAAAATTCTTGCCGTTGTATTCGTAAGCACTGTTATAATAGCTTGCTCTTTATCTTGACCTCCTTGAGAAAAAACATCAATCGATAAAAAAAATCTCTTTTCTGTTTTAGCGACACTAAACTGAATATGATCACATTTTTGCCCTGTTAATATAGATAATGAATGTCGAAGTTGTTCGTAAAAGGTTTCACCTAGAAATGAATCCTTAAATTCGATCGTTAACAACAGCAGCCCCTCCCAATCGTCCATTTCGAGTTGAGGGTCTTGGCGTCAATTTCCAAGCTGATTTTCAACTCTTTGCGCTAATACATATATATGGATAGGCTCTTGAATTATGAATCGAAGTTTCCAAACAAGCGAGAAAATTATAAAATACATGAAAAAACCGCGTCCCCTTATACAAGGAGAACGCGGTTTCTTTAACAATTTTAATTTTCCATAACAAAATCTTTTTCCACAGTCTCGCCCTCGGAAAATTCACGTACCGTGTTGTATTTCGTATCACGTTGCACAGGTATTTTACCAGCTTCACGAATCAAACGAATAATTAATTTCGTATCAACTTTATACGTTGCACCTGCTGCCGATACCACATTTTCCTCCATCATCGTGCTGCCAAAGTCGTTACAACCGTATGAAAGAGATTTCTTTCCTACTTCAGGACCCATCGTGACCCAAGAAGATTGAAAATTAGCAACGTTATCTAAGAAAATACGAGAAATAGCTAAGTTTTTAAGATAATCTCTAGGAGTGACTTTTTCACCTTTCATATTCGTGTTTTCAGGTTGGAATGTCCAAGAAATAAAAGCTAGGAAGCAATCAGCTTCATCCTGAGCATCTCGCACTCGCTGAAGGTGTAAAGCACGCTCTTCGTAAGTCTCGCCAAAACCGATCACCATTGTTGCCGTTCCGTGCATACCAACTTTTTTAACCATCTTCATGCATTCGATCCATTCTTCCCACGTACCTTTTAGACGACTAATTCGTCTGCGAGTCCGGTTATCAAGAATCTCTGCACCACCACCTGGAACGGAATCCAATCCAGCATCGCGTAGCTCTATCAACACTTCTTCTAATGATAGACCGGACACATCAACCATTTTATAAATTTCTGCCGGAGAAAAAGAGTGCATCGTAATATCAAAACGCTTCTTAATCTCTTTTAGCAAGTCTGTATAGTAACTGAATGGTAGATTCGGATTTGTTCCACCCTGCATTAGAATTTCCGTACCGTCTACATCTTTGGTCTTTTGTATTTTTTCAAAAATTTCTTCGTTCTCTAACACATAACCATCCTTCGAATTCGGCGGACGGTAAAAGGCACAGAAGCGGCAAAATGTGTCACATAAGTTTGTGTAGTTGACATTCCGTCCAATGACAAAAGTAGTTTTAGGCTCTGGGTGCCATTTCAACATTTTTTCGTTGGCCACCTCACCCATTTTTTCTACTTCGTCACTTTTATACAGTTCCATTGCATCGTCGACCGAGATGCGTTCTCCATTTCGGGCACGATCGAGAATATGATCAATACTCATTATGTCTCCCCCATTCTCAAAAGCTTGTAATCTCTACCTATTATACTAACATATATACCAAACTTTTCGCTTGTTATTAAACCGATAAGTCATTAGTTAAGACTTTCCTCGTTTATTTTCACCCTTCATATCAATCACTTCATTTAGATATTTTATTCTTTCTAAAATACGTTTTGCTTTTAGTTGGTCGATTCTTTCCACGCCGCCACGCTGCGTAGATGAGAGGTGAATTTCTAATTCGTTTAAGTCAAAATTAGAAGTGAAAATAGTCGGGAGCTTTTCCATCATGCGAAACTGAAGCAATCCACCTAATATGTCATCACGAATCCAATTTGACATTGTTTCTGCTCCAATATCATCCAAAATGAGGACAGGAGCTTTCTTTACCATGTCCATTTTCCCTTGATAGGAACCATCTGATATGCCATTTTTTAATTCTCTGAAGAAATCTGGTGCATAAACAATCATTGTCGACGTTTCTCCATCAGCTAGATAGTTTGCAATTGCTCCGACTAGAAAGGTTTTCCCAACACCAAAAGGTCCATGTATATAAAGACCTTGCCCGTCTTCGCCTGGTTTCACATCTGCACAAAAAGCCATCGCCTTTGTGTAAGCTTTCATTCGTGAAGGATTATCTTCATGGAAATCTTCAAAGTTGACTGCTGTCATTTCTTTCGGAATATAAAGGCTTTGCACAAACGACGCTTGTCTCTTTCGTTCATCGTCTTTTCTCTTCAATGAACAAGGTTGGTATTCAAGATGGATTTCATTTCGGTACATTTTTAATTTAGGCTGAAATCCTTTCATTAAGTTCGGACAATTATCAAGTCCAGGACATTTATCACAATTTTCCCACTGTTGTTTATATTGATAGAATTCATTTATGCCGTTATCCAATTGTTTTTCTGACAACTCTGGATGGTTTAGTATAAACTTTCGAATTCTCTCATCCTCTAGTGTATTCTGTTTTAGTTCCTCAAATCGTTTATTAAATCCGTCATTTGAAAACTGGTTTAACGATTGCTTGATGGAATCCATTTATGATCCCCCTTTTTGGTCTTGCTTCTTTTTCCTTAACATTTCTCTGTATTTCGCGGCTTCTTTCTTTGCTTTTTCAAGCTCTTCTTCGCTACCTTTATCTTTTTGCCACTTATCATCAGTCATCCATTTAGGAAGTGGTTCTTTTTTTACAGCACCTGAGTATGGTCTAGTATTTTTGGACGTTGTTTGATTATTAGTAGCTTTAAACTCTTGGCTCTTTTGATTTTCCTTCTTTGCCAATGCCATTGCTTCTTTTACAGTTGCTATTTTATTTCTTTTCCAGTGACCGGCAATCTTATAAGCTAAACCTTTTGCCAGTTTATTATCATTGACCATAAAAATATAATCAAGTAGAACATTAACAACACCTGGAGGAAGCTTGTACTCAAAGATGAGTCGTTCAATAATGTCCATATCTCCTTCGTAAACTTTTGCTCCGTCACTAAGTTCTTCCAAATATTCAATTGGTGCTGTTGTTTCAAAATAATGAATCGTTTTTTCTTCATTTGTTTTTGGTGTTGTCGTTATCGTTTTCAAATCATCTGGTTGTTTGCGAAGTCCTAATCTAGGCGGTTGATCTTTTTCATTCATCCTGTAACGCCTTTTCGCTTGTAATCTCAATTGATCCAGATCGAGTTTATCCTCATGAAGCATTGCATCCTGGATCACATTGGCCATTTCCTCAGCATTCAATTTGTAAATAAAAGCAAGCTGGTAAATAAGACGTTGATTTTTTGAGTTTTCAATTTCATCTTTTGGAATGAATGAGGGTAGATAAGCTATTAATTGTTGCACATCAAATTCTACCTCTTCCATTTTATATTGAGTATTTGACTGAGAACGACCAACCATTGGGGCGGAAGAAGAAAGCATTTCAAGTAAATCAGGATTGGTACTTTTTAGTTCTGATGGGTGAATAGATGTAAACACCTGATTAAACCCCTGAGTCACATTTTCTAAATCTCCTGTTTCAATTTTTCCAATAGTAAATGACTGGCGCAGTTCACGATAATGGTCTTTACTCCCCAATTTGTTATAGAGGAAAACGCTTAATAAGTCGTCTCGAAAAAAATCAGCTGCGCTAAGAGGTGATTGAAGATGATAGTAGTATATATACTCTTCATCTTCTTTTTTTCGATAGACAGACAATAATCCTATTGCTTCCAGTTTTTTTCGTTCAGAAAAAATATCATCCAAATGTTGACCAGTCAATGTCATTAACGCCTTATGAGTGCGCTCAATTCTCTTTGTTGACTGCTTCTGTACATCGGTACATAGCGTCATATACAAACTGTAAGCTAATGCACCTATTAAAGGTTGATAAAGCATCGTCAACACATCACTATCGGAAGCACTTGCATAGTCATCCATATAAGCAATGTATCGATTAGATGGCAACACTTCTTTCCAATGCATATTATTTCACCTGAGCTTTCTTTGCGTTGTATCTCCTTGTGCTACGCAAAAAATTTATAAAATTAAGAGAAAAATGGAGCACCTTAGGCCCCATTCCTTCATTCATTATTTTTTATTTTCACGCTCTAGTAATTCTTTTAATTCATCAACAAATACATTTAAGTCTTTGAATTGTCTGTAAACAGACGCAAATCTTACATAAGCAACATCATCCACTAAAACGAGAAACTCCATTACTTTTTCTCCAATTTGGTCGCTACTAACTTCTGACAGACCTTGATTACGAATGTCTTTTTCGACATCTTCGGTTATGTTTTCCAGTTTTTCTAATGGCACAGGCCGCTTTTCGCAGGCACGAATTAAACCTCTAAGTAATTTTTCACGACTAAACTCTTCACGATTTCCATCTTTTTTAACAACAACTAACGGAGTTTTTTCTATCCGCTCAAAGGTTGTATAACGGTACCCACAGGCTTCACATTCACGCCTCCGCCTAATTGAACGACCTTCGTCACTTGGTCTGGAATCTAATACTTTCGTTCCATTATGTTGACAACTAGGACATATCATTCGGAATTCACTCCATTCTCAGGTTGCCGTTTTTTGCAGGTTACTAAGATAATTCGTTGCCTAATCCAGTACCAACAAATTGAAGCCTCGAATCTAACTCTTTATACAATCCTTCGACTATTTTTTTACTGTGTCCAAAGTCACTGAAAAAAATCGTATCAGTTGAAACTGAAAAATCAACTGCAGTACGGAGCGGACGAATCATTATCACTGTTGCAACTAGAAAAGCTTTCTTTCCTTTTTTTACATTTACAATAATCTCTCCATGCGCTTCTGAAATAGAAACAACCTTATAGCCTTGGCGGTTTTTTAGCATAGCTTCTACTTCTTGAAGAGCTTTATCTTTCATCACTTTGTAATAATGTGTTTGTAATTGTTCCTCATAATGGTTTTCACTTGATTCGGTACTAGTACTAAAGATTTTTTTTAATGTTTGTTTTATTCCCATATATTATCCCACCTCGTCTATTCTAATGATAGCAATAAATGATAAATTGTTCAATTGAAAAACGCTTCGAGAATAAGGTGTAAAACGTTTTCTTCAATCAGTTGGTATATACTTCCATCATTTAACTTGCTACAATACAAATAGACTTGGTCTCTCTGATTGATAACCGTCACAAAGTATACTTTGTTTGCTATGTTATTGCAATTGTTTTTTGATGTAAACATCTCTTACAGATGAAGGTTTGCGGAGATCGTAGATTTAATTATAATACACTTTAACGCTTTAGCGAAGTTAAACATTCTTAAAGTATAAAAAAGTGAGCGCTTATATTTAAAAGCACTCACTTTTTTTTCCAGTTGTTTAACAACTGCATTACTTGATGTCTCGTTTCATCTCGTGTTCCAGCATTATCAATAATGTATGAGGCATACTGCTTTTTCTCATCTATTGGCAATTGCGAATTTATTCGTTTTTTCGCTTCTTCCAATGAAAATTTATTTCTTTTCGATAACCTATCTAGTTGAATCGCTTCCGGTACATAGACAAGAACGACCTCATCGACCATGTGGAGCAAATCGCTCTCAATTAAAAGTGGAATATCCATGACAACTAACTGATGGCCTTTCGTCTGCCAACTATGACTTTGTCGAACCATCTCCTTACGAACAGCAGGGTGAACAATCTCGTTTAATTTCAATCTTTCTGTCTCATCGCCAAAAACGATCGTTCCCAACTTTTCTCTGTCGATCTCTCCATTTGGAAGAAGGATTTTCAATCCAAAATGATCAATAATTTGATGGTAAGGTCCTTCCCCTGGCTCTACTACTTCCCTGGCAACAATATCTGCATCAATAACCGGAATACCTTCTTTTTTAAGAATGTCTGAAACAGTACTTTTACCTGTGGCTATACCGCCTGTTAAACCTATAATCAACTTAAGTGACCCCCTTCCAATAACTATTCTTAAAGGCTAAAGTTGAAATAAACCAATCAAAATTAAAAGCATGCCCGGTAAAAATGACAATTTCTTAAATTTTTCAGAACGTAATAATTTTTCTCCACTTATTTTTCCTAATGTTAAAAACAAACCACACATGATAGCGACACTAACTGCCAACAACCAAGCTGATACTCCTAAAAAAGCTGCGCCCATTCCCGCTCCAAATGCATCTAATGATAAAGCAATACCTAAAAGAAGTGCCTCACTTCCGTTAATTGAGCCAGAATCATCTAAATCGGCTTCCATTGGCTTTTTTAATACATGAACAACAATCCCAAGACGTTTCAATTCAACATTCATTAACATGCGTTCTTGGATCAGTCCGTTATGTGTTTTTTTAGGCTCTCGGTACACTTGTATGAGGGCAAATGCTCCAATACTAATTAAAATAATTCCACCGATTGATTCTGCTGTTCCTGGCGGCATCCATTCGCTTATTCCTCCGCCTATCCACATTGACATTAAAATAGCCACAGCAGAACAACTCATAATAAACGCAATCGACAGTAACGGCATCCTCATCTTGCGTAAACCGTAAGTAACTCCCACTCCAAAACTGTCTAAGCTAACTGCAAAGGCCAACACAAATAAAGAAAGATAATCAGTCATTGGGAATGAACTCCTTTCTTTCTGCTACGGTAGTATATGGTAGGAGCCCATCCAATGTACGTATAAATCTGTTAAAATTTTTTAAAAATCAATAAACTACTATTCACGGAGCGAAAATTGGTTGACATGAAGGACACGTGTGCGTTCCTCTTCCACTAACCACAGTTCTTTGTATTTCCATTCCACAAGTATGGCAAGACTGTCCTTTACGCCCATATACGTTCAGCTGTTGCTGGAACATCCCCATCTCACCTTGTCCGTTCACGTAAGATTTTACAGAAGACCCACCGAGTTTTACCGCTTCACTCAGTGTTTTTATAATCGCATCAAATAATTTTACGACTTCTTCATCCTTCAACAAATTTGCTGGTTTTTCAGGATGAATCTTTGCTTTAAATAACGCCTCATCTACGTAAATATTCCCTAGTCCGACGATCACTGTCTGGTCTAATAATGCTCCTTTTACAGCTCGCGTTGTTCGTTTCAGTCTCTGTGCTAACTCTTCTACTCGAAAACTATTATCTAATGGTTCTGGACCAAGTTGGGAAAGTGGTAGCCTCGTCAATTCTTCTCCTATTGGAAATAAGTGCATCGTTCCAAATTTACGCACATCACCATATCTAAGCTCCTGAGCACTCTCAAACCTGAAGCGAACATGGATATGCGGATGCTCCTCGACTTCCTTATGAGAAACACCATAGCGCCCTTCCATCCGCAAATGAGAAATAAGAGCATAATCGTCAAGATAAAAAATCAGGAATTTCCCTCTTCTCGACACGGAACGAAACGTTTGACCTTCAAGAGCATAAGTAAACTGGTCAACATCGTCTGGGTATTTAATCATTTTCGGCCAAGTAACGATCACACGCTCAATTTTTTCACCAATAATTAATTTCGAAAGGGTCGTTCTAACCGTTTCAACTTCTGGTAATTCTGGCATTATCTTCACCTTTTTGTTTTCGTCATTTTATTAGAAATTTAAGCGTATCTAATGAATTACACTAGTGCTAAATATTATTTTGCATCATACCAAGTATCCCCGAATGCCGCATCTGCAATGAGAGGGACATCTAGCTTAACGGCATCTTGCATCACTCTCGGTACTAATTCTTTGATCTTTTCGAGTTCATTTTCAGGAACTTCTAAAATTAATTCATCGTGTACTTGGAGTATTAACTTAGAATCCATTTTTTCTGTCTCTAGAGCAGTTGCCATATCAACCATTGCTTTTTTGATAATATCTGCCGCACTTCCTTGAATTGGTGTATTCATTGCCGTACGTTCTGCGAAACTTCTCAGATTGAAATTCCTACTTGTTAATTCGGGTAAATAGCGTCTGCGATTCAACATCGTCGTTACATAGCCTTTTTCCCGGGCTTCATCCACAACATTTTCCATGTAATCTTTTACTCCAGGGTAACTTTCAAAGTACCTTTCAATAAACGTTTTCGCTTTTTTACGAGAAATCCCTAGGTTTTGCGACAATCCGTAATCACTAATTCCATAAACAATCCCAAAGTTAACCGCCTTAGCCGTTCTTCTCATTTGATCTGTGACATCATCCTCTTCCACACCAAAAACATCCATCGCCGTTTTTTTATGAACATCCATATCATCAATAAACGCTTGTTTCAAATTATCATCTTGAGAAATATGAGCCAAAACTCTTAATTCAATTTGTGAATAATCAGCTGCAAAAATGACAGAATTTTTTTCCTCTGCTCTAAAAGCATGGCGAATTTTACGCCCTTCCTCAAGTCTTATTGGGATATTTTGCAAATTAGGTTCCGTTGAACTTAATCTTCCTGTTTGCGTAAGTGCTTGATTAAATATTGTATGGATTTTACCAGTTTTTTTATGAACAACTTTTAGAAGTCCTTCAATATAAGTCGAATTTAACTTCCCAAGTTGTCGATAATGCAATATCATTGGGATCATTTCGTGTTCATCTTTCAGTTTTTCTAATATATCAGCAGAGGTCGAATAGCCTGTTTTAGTTTTTTTAATCACAGGTAAATGCAATTTTTCAAACAGTACTTCCCCTAGTTGTTTCGGGGAATTGATATTAAACTCAATTCCTGCAAGGTCATGTATTTTTTGTTCCATTTCTTCCAAGCGTTGTACTAAACTTTCACCCATATCTTTCAATTCAGCTTGATCAATCGATACACCATTCATCTCCATACGTCCAAGAATAATAGACAGAGGCATTTCTAGATTTTCAAATAATTCCTGTTGGCGATTCTCTGTTAATTCTTTGTCTAATTCATCTTTTAAATCTAAAATAGCTGCAGCTTTTCTAGCTATATGCTGAGCTAACACATGTTCCTCTGGTATATGCCGTTTCTTTCCTTTTCCGTACATAACCTCATCAGCTTGTACCTTGAGACTAAGTTTCCGTTTGGCGATATCTGCCATTTCGTGCGAATTTGCTGCTGGATCAATTAAGTAAGAGGCAATTTGGATATCAAATGAAACCCCATCGAGAATCACATCTTGCCATCCTAAAGACACTACAGCTCTTTTTGCATTGAAAATATATTTCTGTTTCGATGTATCTGCTGCCCATTGTTTAAACATATCACTCTTTACCGCGACTTCAGTAGGGATAAAAAAAAGACCGTTGCTATTTGCAATAGATAATCCAACTATTTCTGCTTGATGATAATTTTCATCTATCGCTTCAACAACAAGTGCTGCTGGAGTCTCGAGCATAGATTCGGTTACTTCATCCGCTATATGAATATCAAGGTCTTCTATTTCCTCTTCTATTGATTCTTCATCTGTTCCTATTCGCTCCAATAAAGAAGCAAATTCTAGTTCACGAAATAATCCCGTTAATTCTTCCTGATGAGGTTCACCAAGCGTCAAGTCCTCTAAAGTCAAAGCAACAGGAGCATCAAGCATAATTGTCGCCAATTGCTTACTCATTAATGCTTGCTGATGATTTGCTTCAAGCTTTTCCTTCAATTTACCAGAGATATCATCAATGGCTTCAAATACACCTTCAACAGTTCCATATTGTTTCAATAATTTGAGTGCTGTTTTTTCACCTACACCAGGAACTCCGGGGATATTATCAGAACTATCACCCATTAGACCTTTCATATCAATGATTTGTATCGGAGTTATACCATATTTCTCATCAACCGTGGCTAAATCATATGTATCTACATTGGATATTCCCTTTCTCGTAAGAGCAACTTTGACGTTTTTCGTTACCAATTGTAATAAATCTTTATCACCCGTATAAACTTTAACATCATATTCTTCTTTATTAGCTACTTTTTCTGAGAGGGTTCCAATAATGTCATCTGCTTCATAGTTTTCCACTTCAAAATATGGGATGTTAAAAGCTTTTAGTAAATCCCTCATCAATGGAAGTTGCTCTGCGAGTTCCGGAGGCGTCTTCTCCCGTTTACCTTTATACTCTTTATACGTATCATGTCGAAACGTTGTTTTACCCGCATCAAAAGCGACAAGCATATGTGTCGGGGCATCGTCCTCTAATATTTTTAATATCATCGTTGTGAATCCGTACACGGCATTTGTGTAAACCCCTTTATCGTTATTTAGTAAGGGTAAAGCAAAAAATGCACGGTAAGCAATACTATTTCCATCTACTAAAACAAGTTTCTTCATACTCAGCACCTCATTATTATTATGATATCGTTAGTTTATCATGAATCACCCTAATTACGAAAAAGAACGGAAACTCAGGGGGAGTTTCCGTTCCAAATAAGGATAAAAACCTTGTGAAATACAACAGTTCACATCCTCACTTTACAAGACAACTATTAATCAAATATGAAGGATATGTAAAATTATTCTAAAGTTATCCTTCCTTGTCATTTCCTGCTTCTCGTTGTTGTTTATAGAACATTAATCGAAATGTCGTCCCTTTCCCTACAATACTGTCTACAGATAGTTTGGCGTGATGTGCTTCTGCCAAGTGTTTTACAATCGCTAAACCTAGACCTGTTCCCCCTGAATTCCTACTACGTGCTCGATCAACACGATAAAACCTTTCAAACACTCTAGGTATTTCTTTTTTGCTCATACCAATTCCAGTATCTTCCACTTCAAATAATACTGCTTCGTTCTGTTCCTTAATCCTAACAGTAATACTGCCGTCTTCAGGCGTATAAGCAATTGCATTATTTATTAAGTTTATAATGATTTGTTTTATTCTGTGTGGATCTCCAACGATATTTGTTGAACCGACAACTTTTTTAGATAGTTTCATGTTTTTTACTTTAGCTTTGTCATTTAACATAAAAAACACTTCATCAACGATAGAGTCCAAACTTATATTTTGCCAATCAAGTTGAAAATGAGCACCTTCAATTTTCGATAGCTCTAATAAATCGTAAATTAGGCCTTCTAAACGTTCAGACTCATTTGCGATAATCGTTAAAAATTGTTTTCTTAACTTCTCATCATCCATCGCTCCGTCTAACAACGTTTCTGTAAACCCTTTAAGCGATGTAACGGGTGTTTTTAACTCGTGAGATACATTGGCAACAAAATCTTTCCTTGCCTGTTCAAGTTTCTTCAACTCCGTAATATTTAGAAAAACGATAACAATTCCCTTTAACTTTTCATCATAACCAATGATAGGAGCACCATGAACATCAAAGTGTCTAAAATGAATGCCAACATCTAGTTTTAGTTGTTTCCTCGTAGGTTTCTCAGTTAAGAATAATTCTTGGATAAATTTTATGATTTTTTTATGTTTAATAACTTTATAGTAAAGTTTGTTTTTCCACTCTTCCGTATCTTCTTCAAAAATATCATTACACTTGCGATTTACAAGCGTGATGTCTCCTTTTGTATTGATTAAAATAAGACCACTGCCCATATTTTCAATTAAAGTTTCGAGACGTTCTTGCTGATTTTCATATGTTTGAGTAATTTGCTCCAAGTTTTCTGCAAGGACATTTATTGATCGATTTAACTCTCCTGTTTCCAAGTTCGCGCCTTCAAATGTTCTTGCATTAAAATTGCCCTTCGCTAATTCCGTAGCCACTCTTCTTGCATCTTCAATTGGTTTAACCATTTGATTGGTCAGTTTCGATGCCAAGATTAAAATAATCAAAAATGCGATAAAAAAAGAAACAAATAACAACGTCCAAATATTTTGGTAAATGGAATTTAATTCTTCCATTTCCAAACCTAATCGAAGAAATCCTCCATCTCCCTCTTCATTTTCTAGAGGAATTGCGAAGTACAACAATTCTTTGCCTACTGTCGCACTATAACGGGTTTCCCTACCATTTTCGTTTTCTCCATGAATAACTGATTGTATCTCACTTCGGTTTATATGATTATCTAATTCTTTGGGATCAGTTGTCGATTCAGCCAAAACCTCTCCGTTTCCAGCAATAATCGTAATCCTTACATCTAATCTATCTGCCAATTCCACAATTGTATTTTGCAAAAATTCCTCGTCATTCAGGTTGATATCTTGAAGATGGTAGACCACAGCTGCAGACTCTTTTTCAATCCGGTCACTCATTCGTTCTAGGTAAAATTCTTTAAAAAATGGTCCTAAGATCGCTCCTAAACTAGCCAAAACAAGCAAAACAATAAGCGACAAGGGAAAAATTAATCGAAATCGATAACTACTCATCATTTTTAATAGTTTCCATTTTATAACCTAATCCTCGAATTGTTTTAATATACATAGGCTTCTTCGTATTCGGTTCAATTTTCTCTCTCAGATGACTGATGTGCACATCAACAATACGAGTATCACCGACAAATTCATAATTCCAAACGGCATTTAAGAGCTGATCTCTCGTCAAAACTCTGCCTCGATTTCTAGTCAAATATACAAGTAACTCAAATTCTTTTGGAGTTAATTCCAACGCTTCACCTCGAAGATATACTTCATAATTATCCGGGAAAATTTCAACGTCTCCAAAGCTTATTGAATCGATCTTTTTATCAACTTTTTCAGTTTGATTTAACACTTGAGATCTTCTTAAAATTGCTCGCACCCGAGCTACAACTTCTCTCGGACTGAACGGCTTCGTTAAGTAATCATCCGCTCCAAGCTCTAAACCAAGTACCTTATCAAATTCATCGTCTTTGGCTGTTAACATAAGAATTGGAGTAAGAACTTTATTTTGTCTCAATTCTTTACAGACTTCTAGCCCTTCCATTTCAGGTAACATTAAGTCAAGAACAATCATATCAAATTCTCCATTTAATCCTTTTTCCAATCCTGTTTTCCCATCCATTGCCGTGGTAACAAGGAATCCTGATTTTTCCAAATTAAATTGAAGCAATGTTAGAATAGATTCTTCATCATCGACAATTAATACCTTTTGCGACATCTGTTTTTCCCCCTGATCCGCTTTGATCCCCTGAGCTATAACTAATCAAAGCTATCATTCTTTAATTTTGTGACTGTCTAGTTTTATCTTACTACATTTTTATTTTTTAACAAAGAAAGTATTTACTTCATGAACAAATTCTCTTTTTTAAAAGAAGTCTTTTCAATCATTAAAAAAGGGGAACCCTATTAGGGCCCCCTCTGACGTTTATTTCAATATTTTCATTACTTCTTTAACTGATGCAACTGATTTATCAAGCCCAGCTTTTTCCTCATCATTTAAGTCTAATTCAAAGATTTTTTCGATTCCATTTCCGCCAAGAATAGTAGGTACCCCAAGATAGATGTCGTTATATCCATACTCTCCTTCAAGATAAGCAATTGAAGGTAGGACACGTTTTTTATCCTTAATAATTGCTTCTACCATTTGAACAATAGCAGCTGCTGGAGCATAATATGCGCTTCCTGTGCCTAATAGATTAACGATTTCTCCCCCACCTTTGCGAGTTCGATTTACAATTTCATCTAACCGTTCTTTTGAGATAAGTTTCTCCACTGGTATGCCACCGACGAAACTATAGCGAAGCATAGGAACCATATCATCCCCATGTCCACCTAGAACAAATCCAGTGACATCTTCAACGGAAACATTTAATTCTTCTGCAATAAACGTGTTGAAACGAGCTGTATCTAACACACCTGATTGACCAATTACACGATTTTTTGGGAATCCTGATTGTTTGAATACAGAATATGTCATCGCATCAACTGGATTTGTTAACACAACAATGAAACAATCCGGAGAATACTTCACAACTTCTTTTGTGACGCTTTCCATAATTCCAGCATTCGTACTTACCAGATCATCCCGACTCATCCCCGGCTTTCTAGGAATTCCCGCTGTGATGACCACAATATCAGATTCTTCTGTGTCCTTGTAATCAGATGTGCCAACAATCTTAGCATCGAATCCTTGAACGGGACTTGCTTCCAACATGTCAAGAGCTTTCCCTTTAGTCGGACCTTCCGCTTGTGGAATATCAACTAAAACGACATCACCAAGTTCTTTCTGTGCAACCATTAACGCTGTTGTTGTTCCTGTGAAACCACCACCGATGACACTGATCTTTCTTCTTTTTATTGCCATTTTCTATCGCACTCCTCTATTTTTAGTACATTTCCTAAAATATGAAGGTTTTGTTATACTTCTTTGTTGATATGATGCATATTTGAAAATCGGTGACACTTTTCCGAAAGAAGAACCAGACGAGACACCTCAGAGCAAAGCTCAAAGAGGCCTCCTGGTTCGCCTGTCGAAAAGGTATAGATTCTTCAAAATCAACATGGAGCTTTAACAGCAATATGAAAAGGGGTGATATTTTACAAGTTTTTAATTAGCGCATCTCCAAATTCAGAACATTTCACTTCTGTTGCACCATCCATTAATCGAGCAAAATCATACGTTACCGTTTTGCTACCGATTGTCTTATCCATAGAATTTTCAATCATATCTGCCGCTTCTACCCAGCCTAAATGGCGAAGCATCAACACACCTGAAAGAAGAACAGATGATGGGTTTACTTTGTCTAATCCAGCATATTTTGGTGCAGTACCATGAGTTGCTTCAAAGATCGCATGCCCACTGTCGTAGTTAATGTTCGCACCAGGTGCAATACCAATTCCTCCAACTTGTGCCGCCAAAGCATCGGAGCAATAATCACCATTCAAGTTCATTGTTGCTACAACATCAAACTCTTTTGGACGAGTTAAGATCTGTTGCAAGAAAATATCTGCAATAGAGTCTTTCACGATAATTTTTCCTTCAGCTTCTGCTTTTGACTGTGCTTCATTAGCTGCGTCTTTACCATTAGCTTCTTCAATTCGATCATACTCTGCCCATGTAAATACTTTGTCACCAAACTCTTTTTCAGCTACTTGGTAACCCCAGTTTTTAAATGCACCTTCAGTAAATTTCATAATATTACCTTTGTGTACAAGCGTGACACTTTTTCGTCCTTCATCAAGTGCATATTGAATAGCTGCTCGTACTAAACGAGTTGTACCTTCTTCAGATACAGGTTTAATACCAATACCTGATGTTTCAGGGAAACGGATGTTCTTAACTCCCATTTCATCTTGTAAGAAGGTGATGAGTTTTTTCACTTCAGGTGTACCTTCTTGATACTCAATCCCTGCATAAATATCCTCTGTATTTTCACGGAAGATAACCATATCCGTATCTTGCGGCCGTTTAACTGGTGAAGGAACACCTTCGAACCATCTAACCGGACGGAGACAAGTATAAAGATCAAGTTCTTGTCGAAGCGCCACATTTAATGAACGGAATCCTCCACCAATTGGTGTCATTAAAGGACCTTTGATTGCAATCATGTATTCACGAATTGTATCCAATGTTTCTTCTGGTAACCACTCACCTGTTTTTTCATGAGCTTTCCCACCAGCATAAACTTCTTTCCAATGAATTTTTTTCTCTCCACTGTATGCTTTATCAACTGCTGCCTCAATTACTTTCGATGCTGCCTTCCAGATATCTGGTCCTATTCCATCTCCTTCAATATAAGGGATGACTGGCTCATTTGGTACATTAAGTACTCCGTTATTAACACTAATTTTTTCTGCTGACATAAAAAAACCTCCTATAAATTCTATGTAATAAGAAAAACGCTATGCGTTTTCCATTATTAATTGTACCTTAGAAATACCTCAATGCAAAATAAACAGCAATCTAATTAACTGTTCATTTTAAGAAGAAGAAAGGCCATTACTTACTTTCTTCTTCTTTTGAACATTTATATTTATTATCTTTTTTCCATTGGGACCCAATTTTGGTGATCTGGACCTGTATATTCTGCTCGTGGACGAATCAGACGATTGTTTTCAAACTGTTCAAGAATATGAGCAATCCAACCTGAAACGCGACTCACCGCAAAAAGTGGTGTGAATAAATCATGTTCGATTCCTAAGCTATGATAGACAGACGCAGAGTAAAAATCAACGTTCGGAAGAAGACCTTTTTCATTTGTAACAATTTCATCAATCTTCACACTCATGTCATACCATTTTGTCTCTCCAGTTATATTTGTTAATTGTCTTGACATTTCTCTCAAATGTTTCGCTCGTGGATCTCCATCTTTATAAACTCGATGGCCAAAGCCCATAATTTTTACTTTTCGCTCTAACGCATCTTTGATATATGATTCAGCCTTTTCAACTTGGCCAATTTCTGAGAGCATTGCCATAACTCGCTCATTTGCTCCCCCGTGAAGAGGGCCTTTTAATGCTCCAATTGCCGCTGTTACCCCTGAATACATATCAGATAACGTTGCAACACACACTCTTGCTGTAAAAGTTGAAGCATTTAATTCGTGATCTGCATGCAAAACCAATGCTTTATTTATTGCTTTTTCAGATACTTCATCCGGAATTTCACCGTTTAGCATATAAAGAAAGTTAGCAGCAAAACTGAGGTCTTCTTTAGGCGCAATTGGATCTTTTCCTTGCCTAATTCTTGAAAACGAGGTTACGATTGTTGGTAGTTGTGCTTGAAGTTTCAATGCCTTTTGGTAATTAGCTGTTTCATCTTGCTCATCAGCATCCTCATCATAAAGCGCTAATGCAGACACAGCAGTTCTTAATGCTGCCATAGGATGTACCTTATCGATTGGATACATTTTCATTTGGTCAAGTACTTCGTCTGGCACTTTTGCAGCTGAAGCAAGTTGCTTATTGAAAGTCGAAAGTTCCTCTTTATTTGGAAGCTTATGATTCCAAAGTAAATAAACTACTTCTTCAAAGCTAGCATAATCAGCCAAGTCATCAATACCATAGCCGTGATACGTTAACACACCATCAATAATTGAACTGACACCTGATGTTGTCGCAACAACACCTTCTAATCCTTTAGTTGTACTCATGCTACCTCTCCTTTTATAAAAATATGGGTCTTCTTTTTATTACACCTTATCACCAGGGATTCTGATAATGATTATAACCGCTTTAAGATCAAATGAGGATTCCTCAAAAAATAGTCCCCTTATTTTATTTTCCTAAAATACTTTTTTCTAAACTTATTCCCTGTTTAACAAGTGAAAACAGTCTAAATACTGGTAAGCGGTTACGTGACCCTCAGTAATGGGAACCAAACAAATTAAGTATGTATTTGGTATCATTCATTTTCTATTATACCATTTTTAACATTTTTGTGAACGTAAAATTTTAAAACAAACCAATATTCAGACTTGCCTTTGAATTCTAATTTATCAGATTATTATAGAGTATTTGTATTTCATATTAACCCCCTATAGTAGAAAAAAATTCCGCAATCTTCATTGCCATATAGGCAATTCCAGCTCCAATTAAAGGTCCAACAGCCACACCATTGAAGACTGCTACTGCCAATATCGTACCAAAAACAAGTGCCACCGTAATATGAGGATCTGTTTCTAACAATTCAATTCCATTAGCTGCAATAATTGCAACTAAAATACCGGAAGCTAGTGCAATCCAAGCGTAATAAGACTTTAATGCGTGTTGAAGATCTTTGAAACCAATTTCACCTGTAACAATAGGGACTAATACAGCAATTGTTATAATCGTTACACCGATATTAATACCTTTTTGTTGTGCTATCGGCAAGATTTTATCGCCGAATCCCGACCATTTAACAATTAGTAAAAATGCTACCGCAATGATTAATGATTGGTTCTTCGCGAAAATTCCAACCCCTAATAGAATTAGCATAAATATGGTTGCTTGACTCATGTGTTTTCCTTTCTATCCGATAAATGTATTTTAGCATAGCTGAGAATATTCTCCCATTTCTATGCCTATAATTTTTCTCTTTTCATAAATTTATTGGACATGCATAGATTATTTATAGGTTACCTTCTAGGAGATGAAAGCCTATGAAAATGAATCATTCATCAACAACTTGGCAACAGGTGTTACTATTATCACTTATAATACTTGCAGTAATATTTTTTTCTATTGTGTCTTTTGTTTATTTTTACCCTTTTATACTCGCATTTTTATTTTCGCTTATGTTTTTACCTTTTGTAAATTTTTTAGAAAATCATTGGAATTGGAATCGAACATTGGCAACCTTATTCACATGTGGAACGTTTGTTATTTTACTACTAACCCTCGTTACTTTTATCATTGCTGAACTTGTCCAAGGTCTATCCTACTTAGTAAGAGTATTGCCTAATTATATTGATGATATTTTATACAATTTTCAAATTCTACTCGACAACACTTTCTTCCCATTTATAAATAACATTACCAATTATACTTCGGGGTTAGATCATGAATCAAACTTAAATATAGATCAGACAATTGATCAACTGTTAAGCCAAGTAGGAACTCAGCTAATACATTGGTTGCAACTTGTATTAAATCAGTTACGTGATTTTTTAATGGGGATCCCTCACGCAATGACGATGATTTTTTTCTCGTTGCTTGCATCTTTTTTCATTACGAAAGATTGGCCTTTAATCATGTACTGGTTTAACAAATACATCCCCGTCAGGTTATTCCAATTGGTGAGTCGAATTATCACAGAATGGAAATCCGCTCTCGGGAATTATTTAAAAGCTCAATTAACATTGGTATGCATCACAGGAGTGATAGTCTTTATTGGGCTACTTATCCTGCAAGTAGATTACGCATTTACTGCTGCACTTCTTATCGCTGCAGTTGATATTTTACCTTATTTAGGTACAGGTGCTATTTTCATGCCATGGATTATCTATTCAATTTTTAACAGCAACTGGTTCATGACTATTGGATTAGCGGTATTGTATAGCGTAGTCGTCCTTCAGCGTCAAATATCAGAACCTAGAATCGTTGCTCACCATATTGGTGCACCCACGATAGTTTTATTATTCACTATTTTTGCTTGCTATCAATTTTTCGGATTTATTGGCGTTCTTTTCGGACCTTTAATTCTAATCTTAACGCAATCTTTTGCTCGAGCAGGTATTGTTGATGAAATTAAAGCATTTTTAAAATAGAAAAGGATAAAGCCTTGTTAAACGACCACCTGCGAAAGCAGGTGGATTCATCTGTCACGTTTCATAATGCTAGTTTTTTTGATTCCGACAGATAAACGTTACATTGCTACATATAGACAGCCAATTCGCACATATAAATCAACCGTTCCGACACAAAACACATTCCGACTAAATTCGCAGTGTGTTCGCTCCCTCCCTTTTTATGCATGATACCCACAACTCAAAAATTTATCATTTCCTAAATGAAAAAAGCGGAATCGCTTTTCCAGCAATTCCGTTTATTATTATCGTTTTCGATTACCTGGATTATTTGATACGTAAACAAAATTTCCTGATTTAACAGCATTTTGTAGAATTTTCTGAAGAAATCCCTTAAAAATAGCTCTCGTCTGAGGAATCAATAAAAAGAATCCTAATGCATCTGTAATAAAACCAGGAGTTAACAAAACAACTCCTCCAACTAAAATACAAATGCCATCTAACAAAATCCCTCCAGGCACTTGTCCTTGCGACGTTTGCATTTGTGCAGTCCTGATCGCATTTAAACCTTCTTTTTTAGCGAGGGCCGCCCCCAATACTCCTGTTAAAATTATTAATAAAATCGTTACAGGAAAGCCAATCCAGCCCCCAGACAATATTAACACCCACACTTCTAATGCTGGGACAACAATTAGCAATAACAACAATATCTTTCCCATACACTATCTTCCTCTCATTTTCAATCAAGTTGAGAAAAAAAGAAGGGACCAAGTCCCTTCTCATTTTCTCCATCTATTATATTATACTAGCTTGACCTTTGTAAATCTTTCCGTGTTGGCTATCGACAGTTACTTCGTCACCATCACTAAATATGGACGTAGCATCTTCCACTCCAACGACTACTGGAATAGCTAAATTTAAACCTACGACAGCAGCATGTGAAGTAAGTCCACCTTCTTCTGTTATCACTGCAGAAGCTTTTTCAAAAGCTTCCATCATATCGCGGTCTGTATTAGTGATGACAAGAATGTCACCCTGTTTTGTTTTAGATATTGCTTCACTAGCATTCTTGGCAACGACAACTTCACCAGTGGCAGATTTGCGCCCAATGCCTTGACCTTTTGCAGCAATTTCACCAATAACATGAACCTTCATCAAGTTTGTTGTTCCTTTTTCACCAATAGGAACTCCGGCTGTAATTACAACGAGGTCGCCTTTTTTAACTAAATTAGTTTTCAACGATTCATCAACAGCTGACTGAAGCATTTCATCGGTAGAATCTGCTTTCGGTCCAACTTGAGGATATACTCCCCAAACAAGCGATAGTGCTCTAGAAACACGCTCATTACTAGTAATCGCTACAATTGGTGATTTAGGACGATACTTGGAAATCATTCTTGCAGTATGACCACTTTCAGTAGATGTTAGTATTGCAGCTGCTCGTAGATTTTGGGCTGTATGAGTTACCGATTGACTAATCGCATTTGTCACACTATGTTCACTCTCTTTCGAACGTTTACGAAGAATATCTTCATACTTTAAAGCAGTTTCTGTTTTAAGAGCGATATTTCTCATTGTTTCAACCGACTCTACAGGATATGTTCCGGCTGCCGTTTCACCTGAAAGCATGATCGCATCCGTTCCATCAAAGATAGCGTTAGCTACGTCACTTGCTTCTGCGCGTGTTGGACGAGGGTTACGCTGCATGGAATCAAGCATTTGAGTAGCAGTAATAACAGGCTTACCCATTTTATTACATTTCTTTATTAATTCCTTTTGGACAAGAGGAACATCTTCTGGAGGTATTTCCACACCTAAGTCTCCGCGAGCAACCATTAATCCATCTGACACTTCAAGAATTTCATCGATGTTATCCACACCTTCTTGATTCTCAATCTTAGGAATAATTTGAATGTGACCTGCACCATGCTTTTCTAATAGTTTTCGAATATCAAGTACGTCAGAAGCGCGGCGAACAAAAGAAGCTGCGACAAAATCAACATCTTGCTCGATTCCGAACTCAATATCTTTCGCATCTTTCTCTGTAATACCTGGAAGGTTTACACTGACATTAGGAACATTAACACCTTTTTTATTTTTCAAGACGCCACTATTAACTACTTCTGTAACTAGTTCACCATCTTTAATTTCCGTTACCCTTAACTCAATAAGTCCATCGTCAAGAAGTAACGTCGAGCCAACATGTACATCATTAATTAATCCAGGGTAAGATACAGAAATCAACTCTTTGTTCCCGACAACTTCAGTCATTGACACTCGTACTGTACCACCTCGCTCTAATGCTACTTCGCCACCTTCTAATGTTTGAGTACGAATTTCTGGTCCTTTTGTATCAAGAAGAATTGCAACATTTTTTCCAGTTTCAGCTGAAGCCTCTCGAATATTTTTAATTCGTGCTCCATGTTCCGCAAAATCACCGTGTGAAAAATTCAACCGAGCGACATTCATTCCTGCTTCAATAATACTTGTTAAAGTCTCTTTTGATTCACTTACTGGTCCTATTGTACATACAATCTTTGTTTTTCTCATTCTTCATCCTCCTTAAAATAGTAAAACAATGACATAAATATAATATCTCAATCTTCCCCACAAGAAAACTAGGACAAACATTTTGTCCTAGCACTTATCTATCGGCGTAACTAGGTAAATCTTGCCTTTTATATGGACAACTCTTTAGATAGGTTGTACATCTTTTCATCTAAACTATGCTTTCTTGATAAAGCGTCATCAATATCGTGTACTACGAGTTGATTATTTTCAATCCCTACCATCTTACCGGCATCTCCTGCAAGAAGTACTTCTACAGCTTTGGCTCCCAATCTACTAGCCAAAACTCGATCTTGTGCAGTTGGAGATCCTCCACGCTGTATATGACCGAGTATAGTTACTCTTGTTTCCAAATCCGTTTTATCTTGAATCTCTTTTCCTATTTCTACGCCAGATCCAACACCTTCAGCAACAATAATAATACTGTGCTTCTTACCACGGTCAGTTCCGCGTTTTAAACGGCTAACAATATCTTTCATGTCATCTTTTACTTCAGGCACCATAATCGTTTCAGCACCATTAGCCAAACCAGACCAAAGTGCTAAGTCACCAGCATTACGTCCCATAACTTCAATAACATATGTACGTTCATGAGATGTTGCGGTATCACGAATTTTATCAATTGCATCAATTATTGTATTGAGCGCTGTATCAAAACCAATTGTAAAATCGGTCCCTGGAATATCATTATCTATTGTTCCAGGTACGCCAATAGTAGGGTAACCATGTTCAACAAGTTTTTGTGCACCTCGGAAAGATCCATCTCCACCGATAACAACTAAACCTTCGATCCCGAATTTTTTTAATTGTTCAATTCCCTTTTCTTGACCTTCAAGCGTTTTAAACTCTTCACAACGAGCCGTGTAAAGTTTCGTACCTCCGCGTTGAATAATGTCACCTACAGAACCAATATCAAGTTTTTCTATGTCTCCGTTAATTAAACCTGCGAAACCAGAATAAATTCCATAAACTTCAAGATCATGAAAGATAGCTTTCCGAACAACTGCTCGAATTGCTGCATTCATACCTGGTGAATCTCCTCCACTTGTTAGAACTCCAATACGTTTCATTCGATCTCTTCACCTCAATTTTCATTTCTTTTTATATTATGTGTTAAAAATAACACTTTCATTTATGAAACACAATAGAGATCAGACATCAGACAAATAGGCTTTCTCACTTAAGAAAAAGCATAAAGTCTTATTCCCCAACCATGACATCGTTTACACAGTCGTATTCTCCGATTTTGTTAAATTTTTCGTAACGTTTGTTCACAAGTTCATTAAAGTCATATTTCATTAACTCTGCAAGCGCGTATTTCAAAGTTTGACGAATATAATCAGCCTGAACCTCCACGTTTCGATGAGCACCTCCACGAACCTCGCGAATAACATCATCAATTAAAGCCAAATCATTTAAATCTGTTGCAGTTATTTTCATGGTTTCCGCTGCTCTTTTAGCTTCAGCAGAATCTTTCCATAATAAAGCAGCAGCACCTTCAGGAGAAATAACAGAATATGTCGAGTTTTCCAACATAAAAATACGGTCCCCAACACCTAGTGCAAGAGCTCCGCCACTTCCACCTTCACCAATCACGATGCATATTATCGGTACTCGAAGACCAGCCATTTCGATTAAGTTTCTAGCAATAGCTTCGCTCTGTCCTCTTTCCTCCGCTGATTTTCCTGGATAAGCTCCTTTTGTATCAATAAAGCAGATCACAGGACGTTTAAACTTTTCTGCTTGCTTCATTAAGCGTAAAGCTTTTCTAAATCCTTCTGGGTGAGGCATACCAAAATTTCTTTTTACATTTTCTTTTGTATCTCTACCACGTTGATGACCAATAACTGTGACAGGTGCCCCTTCAAATTTAGCTATACCACCAACAATTGCTGCATCATCTCCATAATAACGGTCGCCATACAATTCCATGAAGTTAGTAAATAATTTCTCAATGTAGTCTAGTGTGGTGGGACGGTGACTATGTCGAGCCAATTGTACTCGATCCCAAGCAGACATATTTCCATATATATCTTCTTCTAATTGCTCTAACCGAACCTCTAATTTTTCGATTTCGCCAGAAAGATCAATTTCTTTTTCAATCGTAAATGCTTTCAGTTCAGATATTTTGTTTCTAAGTTCAATAATTGGTTTTTCAAATAGTAACTGTTCTGCCATAAATTTAGTCCTCCTTTATCACCGGATAAGGTTGATGAATTGATAAGATATTTCCCAATGTTTTCTTTAATTCTTTCCGGTGGACCACTTGATCTAATTGTCCGTGGTCTAGAAGAAATTCAGATGTTTGAAAATCATCCGGCAATTTTTGTCTTATCGTTTGTTCGATAATACGTCTTCCAGCAAAACCAATCAAGGCGTTTGGTTCAGCTAAATTAATATCACCAAGAGAAGCAAAGCTAGCTGACACCCCTCCGGTTGTTGGGTGCGTCATTATGCTAATGAAAAGTAAACCTGATTCATGAAGTCTGTTTAACGCAGTACTAGTTTTTGCCATCTGCATAAGACTAAATACACCTTCTTGCATCCTTGCTCCACCAGATGCAGCAAACATAATAAACGGTTTTTCTTCGTCAATCGCATGTTGAATCGCTCTTGACATTTTTTCACCAACGACTGATCCCATACTCCCCATTCTGAACCTAGCATCCATTACACCAATAATGACTCCTATGTCGTCAATTGTCCCTCGTCCAGTCACAACCGCTTCATTTAATCCTGTTTTCTTACGATCACTTTCTGACTTTTCTTTATAATCAGGAAAATTTAATGGATCTTTTGCAATCATATTAGAATCGAATTCTTCAAAACTGCCTTCATCTAAAGTATATTCAATTCTTTCCGATGACGAAAGGCGGTGATGAAATTGACATTGGTCACAGACCATTTGATTTTTTCTTAATTCTTTAATATAGATTATTGATTTACAAGACGGACATTTGCTCATTAACCCTTCAGGAACCTCTTGTTTTGCTTGTTCCGATGGGATAGTTGCATACTTTCTTCTCTTCTTTGAAAATAAATCTCTTATCACAATCTCACCTCGTTTATAAACAAGACTTGGCTTTTCGCCCAGAAAGGCGAAAGCCTTAGTCGCTGTTATACTTTCTTCCTTTTCTCTTCCAATTTACTCGGAAAGGTATAAACAAGACTTAGCTTTTCGCCAGTAATAGAGGATCTTCGGCTAAGTTCTCCGCGTCCTGCGGAAACACCGAAGTCACCACATCCTGTGCAAGTAAACCTTAGTCGCTGTTATACTTTCTTCAAGTTAAAGTTCGTTATTAGTAACTAATTAAAATAAACCATTTTGGCAGATTTCTTAAAAGAAACAGTCTACTAACTGACAAGCAGAAATTTGTTCTATCATACACTTTTCCACCGTCTAGTTCAAGGTTGCTATTAGCAATTGTTACTTATCGTTTTTGGAAAAATACTAAAATAAGACCTTTAGAATTGACTATTTTTCAGATGACATTTTAACGTATGAATGACCATTTCTTCATCCCTAGCTAACATCGCTTCATAGATTTTTTGATGTTCAATAATAGAATCATCTGTCCTACCTTCCCTTGCTAAGGAGTCTCTTAAAACGATTTTGCTATACTCTACCAATGGTCTCCAAATATTCAACATGAGATTGTTATGACTACATTCCATTAGTGTTTTATGGAATAAATAATCTTCTTCAACTGGGACTACTCCTTTAGACCAGCTTGTACGAGATTCAATTATCAACCTTCGTAACGAAGCAAGTTGTCCTTCAGATGCCCGCTTACAGCCCAGTCGAACAGCCTCAATTTCAATGATTCTCCGAGTCTCTGTTACATCTTGTCTTGCTTGCTCATCTTTAAGGAAAAAACTTGCTAAAATCTCAGCCAACCGGTAACTGCCTGGTTCCTGAATAAATGTCCCTTCTCCTTTTCTTGTTTCAATTAGGTCCAGTAATTCTAGCGCACGCAAAGCCTCTCTTACAGAAGATCTACTTGCTTGAAGTCGCTCGGCCAAGTCACGTTCTGACGGTAGTTTATCTCCAGCATACAATTGATCAATTTGAATTATTTCTTCTATTTTTTTTAGGACATTAAGATAAACTTTCCCGTCTTCAGCCATTCTAGCAATAAAACCTCCTCAACTATTGTGTCACATAAGAAAAATCGTTTCATAGTTATTAAATATTTTAACTCTGCAGACAATCAAGGGAATCATTTTATTAATCAATAATAGTTAATTCTCTTGTTTTTCTTTCAATGTCTTCTGGGTTAACTTGCTTCCTTGCTACACCTGTTTCCATCGCGGCAATCGCGACACTTTTTGCTACTGCTGGGGCTACCCTTGGGTCAAATGGTGCCGGGATAACATAATCCGAATGTAGGTCACTCTCACTTACTAACTCGGCAATTGCTTTTACTGCAGCAACTTTCATTTCTTCGTTAATGTGAGTTGCTCTCACATCTAATGCCCCTCTGAAAATACCAGGAAATGCCAAAACATTATTAACTTGATTTGGAAAGTCGGATCTACCCGTCCCTATCACACTTGCCCCAGCCGCTTTCGCATCATCTGGCATGATCTCTGGAACTGGATTGGCCATAGCAAATATAACCGGTTCACTATTCATACTTTCTACCATTTCTTTCGTTAAGGCACCTGCAACCGACACGCCTACAAAAACGTCCGTTCCTTGAATTACCTCTTTTAACGACCCTTCTAATTTCTCTAAATTAGTCAAAAGTGATAATTCATGCTTTAAATTATTCATTCCATAAGGGCGTCCTTCATATATCGCGCCTTTAGAGTCACATAAAATAAAATGCTTACACCCCATACTCATTAATAATTTCATAATTGCTATTCCTGCTGCTCCTGCACCATTAACAACAACTTTAATTTCAGTCATTGATTTCCCTGAAAGCTTTAATGCATTAAGCAGGCCTGCGGCTGTGACAATCGCTGTTCCATGCTGATCATCATGAAATACAGGAATGTTCATTTCTTTTTTCAATTTTTTTTCTATTTCAAAACAACGGGGCGCTGCGATATCCTCTAAATTTATCCCACCGAATGTTGGTTCCATTAATTTTACAGTTTCAACAATTTTATCTACATCATTGGTATCCAAACAAATCGGAAACGCGTCTACACCAGCAAAAGATTTAAATAAAACGGCTTTCCCTTCCATTACTGGCATCGCAGCTTCAGGTCCAATATTTCCCAACCCTAAAACCGCACTACCATCAGTAACTACACCGACCATATTTCCCTTAACTGTATAATCATATACAGTTTGTGGATCCTCAAAGATCTCCTTACAAGGTTCAGCAACTCCAGGCGAATAAGCTAAGGACAAATCATTCGCATTACGAACGGCTACTTTTGATTTCGTTTCAATTTTCCCTTTATTTATTCTATGCATATGTAATGCTTCTTCTCTTAAAGTCGTCACTTATCTCACGCTCCCTAATTATAAAATCGGAGTGGTCTGACCACCCCATAGACTTTACTATTATAACAAAAAACGAAGTCTGTTACACCCTTCGTTTTTTTAAATAGACATTCTTATTACCTAATATCCCTTTAAGTTTTATAATAAATGCATCATCATCTGCAACATTCCACATTTCCGACAATCGAATCGCTTGTTGATTCGATTGGTATTTAAGCACGACTGGCACTTCCCCAGGTGTATTTTGCAGGACCATCTTAAGTTCTTCTAATTTCCCCTGACGTTCATGTAGAGTTGTTATATATAAATATAAAATCGTTTGGTTTTGTTCCTCTTGCTTTCTGTTTAATGCATCAATTGTTGTACATTGATCAAGAAGAATTTTTTTGTCTCCTTTATGCTCTTGTACTCTTCCTTCAATAAAGACTAATTCTTCTTTTTGTAACTTTGATTGAAACTTGCGAAAGGGTTTCGGGAATACCGTAACTTCAATTTCACCTGTTTCGTCTGATAACCGTAAAAAAGACATTTGTTCATTCTTTTTTGTTTGGATAATTCGGTGAGCTTCAATCATTCCAGCCACTCGCACCAATGTGCGGTCTACAATTAACTCATTCACTTCCGCAATCAATTTACGATCGAATGAACGTAATAATTGCCTCTCTCCTTCTATAGGGTGCCCTGAAGCGTAGAAGCCGAGAACCTCTTTTTCAAACCGCAACCGATCTTTATCTGACATTGGAGCTACATCAGTATATTGGGGATTTAATTCTTCTTCATAGAACAAAGGAGCTTGTCCACGATCTCGCTTTTCCTGTTCTTTCGCTCCGTATTCCATCGCTTCATCTATAGAGGCTAATAAACTTGCACGATCAATATTGAAATCATCCAATGCGCCTGCAAATACTAATGCTTCTAGAGCTTTTCTCGGCAAAAATTTACTAGGAACCTTCGCACATACATCAAATAAATTTTCAAAAGGAGACTCGTTTCTCTGTTCAATTAGTTGTTGAACCGTTTGAAGACCGACATTCTTTAATGACGCAAGACCAATCCAAATTGCCTGCTCCTTTACAGTAAACAAAGCCTCACTGTTCATAATGGAAGGACCTTCTATGGAAATATTTTTTCTCCTAGCGTCAGAAATATATTCTCCTATCTTATCTTGATGATGAATCGACATATCCATAAGACCACAAGAAAACTCAAGAGGATAATTAGCTTTTAAATAAGCTAGTTGATACGAAATCATACTATAGGCAACAGCATGACTCCTGTTGAATCCATAATCTGCAAACCGCACAATCAGATCATACACTCCTTCAGCTTCTTCTGATGAGTATCCCTTCTTCAAAGAACCTTGCACAAATTGCATTCTAGTTTTCTCAAGGGTTTCTCTTTTTTTCTTACCTACAGCTCTTCTAAGTACATCAGCTTCACCTAAACTAAACCCAGCCATTATTGATGCGACTTGCATAATTTGTTCCTGATAAATTAACACACCGTAAGTTTGTTTCAAAATCACTTGCAAATCATCATGCGGATAGGAAATAGCTTCCGTACCATGCTTTCTAGCGATATATGAAGGGATATTTTCCATTGGTCCAGGGCGATACAAGGCGTTAACAGCGACGACGTCTTCAAAATGTGATGGTTTCAAACGTCGAAGAACACTTTTCATTCCTGAAGATTCCAATTGAAAAATCCCGCTTGTATCTCCCTCTCCTAACATTTTAAATGTGCGTTCATCTGAAGGTGGTAGATCATTAATATCGACGACGTTTCCAGTCGATTTATAAATCAGTTTAAGAACTCGTTCAATAAAACTTAAATTTCTCAACCCTAAAAAATCCATCTTCAGCAACCCGATATTTTCTAAGTCTCCCATAGGAAACTGCGTTAAATACAATCCATCGTGACCTTTTTGAAGTGGAACAACATTCGTCAAAGGGTCCTTACTAATTACTATTCCTGCGGCATGGATAGATGTATGCCTTGGTAATCCTTCGATATGCTGAGCAATTCGAAATAGTTCCGTTAGCTCTTGATCCTTTTCAACGATTTCTCTCAATACTGAACTCTCTTGGACCGCATCACGCAATTGAATATTAGGGCGACTAGGTATTTGCTTTGCTACACGATCAATTTTTTTCGAATCAATATCCAGTACTCTTCCTGAATCTCTGAGTGCCGCTTTTGCGGCCAGTGTTCCAAAAGTGACAATCTGTGCAACGTGGTTTTTACCATATTTTTTGGCAACATATTGAATAACCTCGTCACGCTGTTGATCTGAAAAATCAATATCAATATCAGGCATCGACACTCGTTCTGGATTCAAAAACCGTTCAAATAATAACCCATATTTAATAGGGTCTACATTAGTAATTTTAAGAACATATGCTACGAGTGAACCTGCAGCAGATCCCCTGCCAGGACCTGTCAATATATGCTGTTTGTGCGCATAATTCATAAAATCAGCCACGATTAAAAAGTAGTCCTCATAGTTCATGTCAGATATGACCTTAAGTTCATATTCCAACCGCTCTGATACTTCTGTCGTTAAAATAGTGTATCTTTCCTTAAGACCTCTTTCACACAACATTCTTAAAAAAGTGTGCGAAGTGCCACCATTAGGAACCGGAAACTGAGGTAATACAGGATTCCCTAAAGATATCTCCACATGACAGCGGTCGGCGATTCGTTCTGATTCTTCAAGTGCTGATCCCCATGTCGGGAAAACTTCTTTCATTTCTGCTTCACTTTTCAGTGTGTATTCTTCAGAAGTAATTGTCTCTGGAATCAAAGAAAGACGTTCTCCTAATCGAATAGCATGTAAAACGCGATGAGCATCTACTTGCTCTCTTTTTATAAAATGAACGTGATTACTAGCAACAACAGGAACTTGTTTCACCTTGACCCATTCTCGTAGCGCAAGAAGTCGTTCTCGTTCGATCCTCCTCCAATGGTTTTGTATTTCTAAGTAAACATCTTCTTTTCCTGCATATGAAGTCAATTGATTGTATAATTTATCAGCATCCGCTTCGAAACCTTTTTCAACTAACTGTTGCATTTCACCTTGTTCAAACGGACTTATCACAATTACATCTGTTAAATGCGTACTTAGCTCATCATATGTTAAGTACGGTTCCAGGGTATTTTGTCTCGTTTGAGCTTTGCTCGTCATGGTTAACAACGCACGATATCCTTGATTGTTTTTCGCTAAGAAAAGCAATCGATGTTCAGGTTTTTCTCTCTCCGTCAAAATCGATTTAGCAATTCCTAGTTCAACTCCGATCAATGGTTTAATTCCATGTTTTATACATTCTTTATAAAATGGAATAACACCGTGCATCGCATCTATATCAGTTATTGCAAGTGCTTTGAAGTTTTTATTTACCGCTTCCTTCACAAGTTTTTCTATTTTTACTGCACTTTGTAACAGACTGAATTCACTATGTACATGAAGATGAACAAATCCCATTATTTTTCCCCTTTCTTTTTAGTTTTTATCTATATTATTTCAGCTTAAAATCAAACAACATTCTCATCATTTTCTCTAATTTAGTATATCACGAACTTATGTTCGTTACACAAAAAATAATTTCAGTCATACTCGTCCACCAATGTCCATATTTATGATTATGAGCCTGTTATTAAAGGAGGACTCGTTATGGACAAGGATTTTATCGCCACGCTCGTCATTGATTTTTTCGTAGCATTTGGAGTAATAATCGGCGGGACGATTGTAGGGGGAATCGGTGCGTACCTCATCGGCAAACCCCCTTTATCTATTATGTATGATTTAGCTTCTAGTTTAAAGATTTGGGCTCTTGTAGCAGCAATTGGAGGAACATTTGATGCCATTTCAACACTAGAGAGAGGGATTTTCGAAGGGACACACGCAGATATATTTAAAACATTAGTAATGATTTTTGCGGCATTATCAGGCGCGCATAGTGGTACAGTTCTTATTCAATGGATCACGCAAGAGGGGGTAAAATGAGAATTCCTACGCTTTACCGCGATAAGAGCTGGCAACGTTTTTTTGCCGGCTTTTTTATAGGTTTATTATTTGGATGGATGTTTTTTTTGTATCATTTCGGTACCGTTCATGAAAAACTTGTACTAAAAATTGGTGATCAGCAAACAGAAATTGAGAAACACGAAAATACAATTGAAATTTTAAGAGAAGACCAAGATGAACAAAATGAAGAAAATCAAAAAATGTTAACAGTGCAAGATATTCGAATCGATTTCATCAATGAAGGAGACATCAAATTGAGCGAGTTAACATTACATGACCTTAGAGCTGCTGTTGAAAGTGAACTTGAAGAGGTTCGCAACAAAGATATCGAAACCGTTGCCAACTCAAGTAATTTCATCTACAAAACGGTAGAAAACAAAGTATTTATTATTAATGATAAAAGGTATCAACTTAAAGTTGAGCAGTTATTTTTGTTCACAACATTGAAAATGGATGTCATGATCGTTCCTGCTGAATGACGAATTTAGCTTTTTTGTGAATTATTCAGTCAATTCGTTCCCATCCTGACACACCTATTATATACTATAATTATTCCTACGTATGTTGACTAAATCCACTAATCTTAAATCATAAAAAGTATCGACTAGTTTAGAAAAACTTGGCTTTTCGCCAAGTCCTTCATGTCAAAAGCCTTAGTTTATCTTACACTATAATCCTTTAGCGAAGTTAAACATTCTTAAAACGTCAAGGGGGGTTATCTGAAATGAAAGTGATGAGCAGGAGAAAAATCGCGCACGAAAAAGTGAAAACGATTCAATCTGGTTACACCGCATTCACTGAGACGAAAGAAGTATCTGACCGGATCAAACAGGAACTCAACTATTTAGAAATTAAATATATAGAAGAAAAAACGGAACTTGGGTCATGGTTTATTCCTCAAAAATGAGCGTAATATTACGCTCATTTTTTTGTGAAAGAAATAAGAAATTCATTGTTTATGCCCCAACCGACTAGGAAAACTTCCTTCGATACGTCTAAGTCCGTCTTCAAGTCTCTCTGCAATTCTATTTACAAAGCTCATCTAATTCTTTAATTACTTGATCTGTTTCACTCCAATCTTTCGCAGATGCCCCAGATGCCATAGGGTGTCCTCCACCATTGAAACGTGCAGCTAACTTGTGAATTTCAGGACCTTTGGAGCGCAGTCTCACACGAATAATATCTTCTTCCTCTACAAAAAACACCCAAGCTTTCAAACCTTTTAACGTCGAAAAACAATTCACAATTGATGCAGCTTCTTTCGAAGTTACGTTAAATCGTGACAATATATCTTTCGGTAAATTCACATATGCAGCACCTGAAGGTAAAATATTTAGTTCGCTTAATACATACCCTTCTAATCTGAGAATTGGTAAGCTCGTTTCGTAAAGGTAATTATACAGGTCTGGTCTAGAAAAGTCTGCTTCTACAAGTCTGCCGGCATAATAAAACGTCTTTTCTGTTGTATTTGGAAATTGAAAACGCCCTGTATCTGCAACAATCCCTGCATATAACAAACGAGCCATATTGTCATTCATTTTAGCCCCGTCTTTTTCCATTTCTAGAAATAATTCAAAAATCATCTCGCTCGTTGAACTTGCGTCTGTATTCACCCACACTGTCTCACCAAAAGGATCATTATTAGGATGATGATCTATTTTTATTAAATCAGCAGCCTGACTATAACGCTGATCATCGACACGATCCGTATTCGCTGTATCACAAACAATCGCTAAAGATCGTTTGAACTGTTCATCCGTAATCTTGTCCATGTGAGCCATGAACGTTAGCGATGGCTCTTCCACTCCTGCTAAAAGAATAGTTTTTTCAGGGAAAAAATCTTGAATCATTGCTTTTAATCCTGCTTGTGAACCGACTGCATCAGGATCTGGACGAACGTGGCGATGAATAATAATCGAATCCCATTTTTTTATTTTATCAATAATTTCTTTTTTCACCTTATTCACTCCTCATAAGTTTAGAACACTCCAAGTTGCTTACACTAGCTTTCTACTTTACAATAGTTACGACAAGTTCATTTATTATAAAACGGTTTTGTAAAGGAGAAAAAAATGTTTTTTATATTTCTTATTTTCGCTTCACTCGTCACCTTCGTATTTTTCAAAGTGCAACAGTCTAGAGCTTCTGGTCCAATTGAAAAACGGTGGTACTCTTCCAAAGGTAGTATTGCTATTGGCGTATTTTTTATCGCCTTTGGGATTAATAGTTATGTCAATTTACAAACAACAGTTTCGGCTATTACAACACTTATTTTTGTTGTATTCGGAGCCGTTAATGTATTTTTTGGATACAAACATTTTCGCATGTATACTGTTCGCGCTAAAGAAGAACAAGCTAAGTCTTAAAAGTATTAACGATCAATTAATTGTGCCATAAGCATGGCCTTGCCTACAATTTGGTCCTGGTGATAGAGCTCAACATCCACCTTACCAAATTTCCGACCAACTTCTAATATTTTGGGACGAACTTGCATCATAGCATCTATCTGGACTGGTTTAATAAAAAATAATGTGATATTTTCGACAACCAAATCACCTTTTTTATGTTTTCGCAACACCCTGCTTCCAGCTTCGGTAACTATGGTGGTCATCACTCCATAAGAGATCGTCCCAAGGTGGTTAGTCATTTGAGGTGTTAATTCGAGCTGAAAGCAATATTCACGTGCAGTCGATACATCTTCAAAATGGCGCGTCACCAGATCTTCAATAGTATCACCTACTTGAGGTTGCCGCTGAACCATCTGCAACGCTTTAAGTACATCTTGCCTAGAAATGACACCAAGTAATTTTTTGGCGTTATTAATAACTGGTAAGAGCTCGATTCCTTCCCAAACCATCATGTGCGCAGCTGATGCGACAGATGTTTGACTATTAACAGTTATAGGTTGCTTCGTCATCACCTTTTCTATATCCACAAAAGGGCTCACACCCATGACGTCTTTAGCCGTAACAATTCCGTGAAGTTTCATCTCATCCCCTACAATCGGATAACGGCTATGTCCTGTTTTACCATTCAATTCATGCCATTTCTCAACAGTATGAGACGTTGTTAAATAATTTGTATTTTCAATTGAAATCAAGATATCTTCAACTGAAATAATCTCTTTTTTTATTAATTGATCATAGATCGCTCGGTTAATCATCGTAGCCACTGTGAAGGTATCGTAACTAGTCGAAATAATTGGCAACTTCAATTCATCTGCTAACTGTTTCACATCTTCACTCGTATCAAAACCACCTGTAATTAATACAGCTGCTCCTTCTTGAAGCGCTAATTTATGTACTTCTTCCCGATTACCGACAATTAGCAAATTACCTGCCTCTACATATCGTAGCATGGCTTCTGCTTTCATGGCACCAATGACAAATTTATTAAGTGTTTTATAAAGACCATCTCGTCCACCTAATACGGATCCATCAACAATGTTAATCACTTCGGCATAGGTTAGTCGTTCAATGTTTTCTTTTAGTTTTTTCTCAATACGGATCGTACCGACCCGTTCAATTGTACTGACTAAGCCTTGATTTTCAGCGTCTTTAATCGCTCTATATGCGGTACCTTCACTCACATTTAATACTTTTGCAATGTGCCGTACGGAAATTTTATTTCCAACTTCTAAAGAACGAATATGCTGTAGTATTTGTTCATGCTTTGTCATTATCGGGTTCACATCCTTTTTAATAAACTGTTTAGTTTCCTTTCTTAATCTGTACTACTACAAGTATAGCCGTATCAACCTGCTACTTCAAGGTTCAATCGTGTGTTATTTAAAACGATGTATAAATGAAGAACATTTTCGGGTATATAAATAAGATCATCACAAAAAAATCTGTATTTTCTATGAAACAAAGGAGTGACGATAATGTCGGAACGACTTTTAATTTTTATGTTTTATATTCCATTATTTTTTTTACTAGTTTCTTGTAATAACGGCACATTAGAGTCATCTGAATACAATACTGAGGAAGATACGGTTGAAGTCGTTTTCGAAGAACAACAAAACAGCTTAACAGCTCAGAATTATAAAGAATTAACCGAAGAATCAATCATACTTTATGAGGCTAAAACTCCTCTGTATATCACTAATCGGTATGACAAAAAGAAATGGTTTATTCGACTCTATATTCAGATGCATGAATACAATGAAAATTGGACAATTGACGAGCTTTTTGATCTTGCCGAAGAAAGATATGAATACGAAAAAGCTTGGAAAGATTATGCAATGAAAGAGTATTCTGTTAGCGTAAGTGAGGAAGAAATTGAATCTCAATCAAGTTATAACTACAATATATATCAAGATAACCTCCCTCCCTCTGTCAGAGGAATGTCCGATGGTTTAGACTTGTCAGTAGAAGAATTTATGTTGGAGTTTGACCGTGATCATGCTGAGCGATCAGTCATATGGAAAAAATTAATGCCGCTTTTACTAGAAGAGCATCAAGATCAAGGTAACCAGCGTCTAGATGGCGTCTATTTAGGACAGATATACGAAGATGAAGTCAGCGACTACATGGAAGATGAGATAAGGTAAAAAAAGATGCCGTTCCAAAGAACGTCATCTTTTTAAGGACTTTAAATATTTAATTCCAAAACAATTAAATAGTAATCTGCTCACCAGCTTGTAATGCAATCCCTTTACCAGACTTAACTTCTCTAGCAAATTTTACAGCATCCTGCTCAATTACTGGAAATGTATTATAGTGAATCGGGACAACTTTTTTTGCGTTAACCCATTCTGCAGCAATCAAAGCATCGCGAGGTCCCATCGTAAAATTATCACCAATTGGTAAAAACGCTACATCTATGTCATTGTATTCACCAATTAATTTTAAATCCGAAAATAGCGCCGTATCCCCAGCATGATAAATTGTCTTTCCTTCACTAGAAAATAATATCCCTCCTGGCATACCTGTATAAATAATTCGCTGATTTTCTTCTTCTGTATAAGAAGACCCATGAAATGCTTGTGTGTATTTCACTTTCCCAAACGCAAATTCGTGAGCCCCCCCAATATGCATCGGATGAGTATTTACCCCTTTCCATCCTAAGTATGTTGCCAATTCAAAGGGCGCAACTACTAAAGCATCATTCTTCTTTGCTATTTCCACTGTATCTCCAACATGATCATTATGTCCATGCGTCAGGAGAATCACATCTGCTTTCGTATTATCTGAAGTCAAATCAGTCATACCATTACCTGTAATAAATGGATCAATGTAAATGTTTGTGCCATTCGTTTCAATTTTAACAACTGAATGTCCGTGAAAAGACAGTTTCATAGGTAAATCCTCTCCTTTTAAAACATGATCTTTTCCTTTATATACCCTGTATTTTGCTTAATTATGCATCGATTTTTAATTAAATATGGTATTATAATTATTAGTATTACGAATATTCGCTAGAGGAGTATTATATATGGATACCAAGCAAATAAATAATAATCGAGTATATTCATAAGTTTAGAAAATACTAAAAACCCTTGTGAAAACTTACTTTTCCACAAGGGCTCATTCTACTTTGTGCTATTCCAAACCCACGTTTGCATGTATTGATCTGCATCAATTTTTTTAATCGTTATTCTTTCCAACATGTTGTATTCATTATTAACTTTATTAGCAACTTCATCGGAAATCTTCGGTTCAGTTAAGTCAATCATCATCAACATTTTTTCAAAAGAATCCTTTGCTTTTTCACCGCGAAAAATAGAATCTCCTTCTTCATACTCAAACTGATCAGGATTCTCATACTCCCATTCGTAAATAATCTCTTCGGTTTCAATCGTAACCTTTAATGATGAATCTTGAAGAAAGTTATATTTTGCTAAAGTTACAGGAGTCGCAGTATTAAAGCTAATACAAACAATAACAAGGATCATTACGTTACGTAACATTTTTATTCACCTCATTATCATTCTGTGAAAAAAATTGGCGATTTATTCATGGATAATTAACGATATTTATGAAGTACATCTACTCCACCCGTCACTTCTACTACTGCTCCTGTAACCATATCCGCCTTCGGTTCAGAAAGAAATAGAATCGTGCGAGCAATATCCTCCCCTGTTCCAGATCTTCCTATCGAGGTTTCTTCGTCGTAAGCAGTTCTTGCATCTTCAATATTTGCTTCTTTCATTTCTCCTAATATTTCCCCAGGACAAACCATATTTGCTGTAATACCATACTCCGCTTCTTCAATCGAAATTGTTTTTGTTAATGACACAAGTCCAACTTTAGCAGCAGCGAATGCTGAACGATACACCCAACCCGGTGCATGTTGCGCTTCTTGAAACCCATAAGTAATAATTCTTCCATATTTTTGCTCTCTCATAATTGGAATCACTTGTTTAAATAAGTAAAATGCTGAAGATAAATTACCATCAATCATTTGCAACCATTGATCATCTGAATAATCCATCAACTTCTTTCTTTCAAAAATATATGGCCCAGCATTCAATACCAATACGTCTATTCTTGAAAAACGCTCATATGCTTTTTCAACAAGATTGACTAGATCTCCTTTTATAGTCACGTCACCTTTCACAAATTGAATTCGTTCTAGTTTATCAGCCCAAACTTCGCGTAAATGTCCGATCACTTTCTCACTACGATAATTAATTGTTAAGGAATAGCCTTCATCTAATAGTGTTTCGGAAACTTTTCTTCCGAGTCCTTTTGACCCAGCTGTGATTATCGCATGACGCATCACTTACCCTCTTTTCTTTGAAATCATTTATAAAACATTGTCAAATTAAAATCATAGATCTTTCTTACAATTATTTATTATGGATTATTTACATCTATTCTAAGTTTATTATACTAATGGATATGGGTAGTTGTAAAAAGATATACTTATTATTATATTCACAATGGGCACTAAAGATCTCCCCGCTCTCAAAAATAAATAGTTATAATTTTTCGTTATTTTTATTTAAATTTGATATAATAACAATATAAATGATTATTTCCACCTATTAAAAAGGAGGTTGTATCATGCCAGTCAAATACAAGACAATTTTAGTTGCTGTCGACGGTTCTGAAGAAGCTAAACGTGCATTTAAAAAAGCTGCTATTTTAGCGAAAGATAACGGATCAAAATTATTGCTCACTCATATTGTTGATACGAGAACATTTGCTTCTGTTGAACATTATGACAGAACCATCTTTTCTGAAGCGGAAAAGTATGCTAGGGAAATGCTCGAAAAATATAAACAATTAGCTCTTACTGATGGGCTAACTGACGTGACATTAATTCTTGATTACGGCTCTCCAAAGATAAAAATTGCTAAGGATGTAGCGAAAAAATATGAAGTCGATTTAATTGTCACGGGTGCAACAGGTTTAAATGCAGTAGAGCGATTCTTGATAGGAAGTGTGTCTGAACATATCACAAGACATTCGAGATGCGATGTCTTAATTGTAAGAACTGAATTAGATTAATTTTTGGAGGATTCATTATGACTGTCACATTCAAATATGATGCTCGTCTTGGTATCAAGCTCCCTAATTTAAGTAAGGCTTGGGATGAGTATCCGATCGAAACACAGAGTGAAACGCTAGCTCAATGGGAGAAATTTCGCGGAAACATCCCTGATCGAATCAAACATATAGAAGAGTCGATCAATTACTTGCAAGACCAGCTTTATCAGGAAAGTAACTTTCAACTCAGCTGTCAAATAAATAGTGATATCGCTGAGCTCGCTTCCATTATTAATGACTTATGGATTTGGTACCGTACGGGAGAAGATGTTAAAGTTACTCATGTTTAACAAATGGATATGAATGTTTATAATATGTAAGGAAAGAGGATTCTAAAAACCTCTTTCCTTTTTTGGAATTGAAACAATTGAATGAACCCCAAGCAAAAAGCTCTCCAAAAAATGGACAGCTTTTTAAAAGATTAACTTAATTTTAGTGTATCTCTCGCAATCATAACTTCCTCATTTGTCGGAATGACCATGACTTTTACCGGAGAGTGTGGATAATTCAAAAACGCTTCTTTCCCACGTATTTTATTTAGTGTAGGATCCCAATAAACTCCCATAAACTCCATACCCTTTAACACTTGACCACGAATCGTCTCACTATTTTCACCGATCCCAGCTGTGAAAATAACTGCATCAAGTCCATGCATACGTGCTGCATAAGAACCGATGTATTTATGAATACGAGATGTAAACACTTCAAGAGCTAAACGAGCACGATCATTACCTAAATCTGCTTCGATTTCAATATCTCTTAAATCACTTGAGAACCCTGACAAAGCTAGCATACCACTTTTTTTATTCAATACATTCATGACTTCCTCAGCAGTTAAATCTGCTTTTTCCATAATATACGGAATTAGGGCAGGGTCAATATTTCCCGATCTCGTCCCCATCGTCACACCCGCAAGTGGTGTAAAACCCATAGAAGTATCGATCGATTTTCCACCTTCAATAGCTGCTATACTCGCCCCATTACCTAAATGACAAGAAATTAATCGTAAATTTTCCACTGGACGCCCCAGCATTTCAGCTGCTCTTTCTGATACATACTTGTGTGAAGTACCGTGGAATCCATATTTACGAATTCCATATTTCTCATAATACTCGTAAGGAAGACTATACAAATAGGATCCCTCTGGCATCGTTTGATGAAAAGCTGTGTCAAATACTGCCACGGCTTGAACATTAGGTAAAATTTCTTTAAATGCACGAATACCGACTAAGTTTGCTGGATTGTGAAGTGGCGCAAGTTCAGACACATCCTCGATTCCTTTAAGAACTTCATCATTTATCACAACAGAGTCATTGAACTTTTCTCCACCATGAACTACACGGTGACCGATCCCTTGAATCTCATCTAATGATTTAATGATTCCAAAACTCGTAAGTTTTTCTAACAAAATTTCAACTGCTTTAGCGTGATCTGCAATCTCTCTTGTTTCCTTTTTCTTTTCTCCATCGACTTCAATCATAAATATAGCATCATTTAATCCGATTCGCTCAACTATTCCCTTAGTAACAATTTCTTCACTAGGCATCTCTAATAGCTGAAACTTCAAAGATGAGCTTCCAGCATTTATCGCCATAATCTTCGACATATCTTTTAATCGCTCCTTCATCATTCTTCTTATTTATCGTATCACTTCATTTTATCAACATAAATAATTAAAACATGAGTGAATAAAGAATGCAACCTCTGTTCCATCAACTATTCAAAACAGAACTATAACAGATTTAATTCAAAAAACACTGTAATAAAAGTAAATACAGAGCCCATCAACATATAACTGTCCCTAAACAGATTGTCAATTAGATAAAACATAGTACAGATATAGCAAAAATGAAACTTTTGTGAAGATTTATTTCTCTTGGTTTAAATGGTCATCAAACCAAGTGGATATCCGTTGCATCATGTCTGCTAAAGCAGCCTCTCTTGTAAATGAAGGTAGCTCTGCTAAAAGGGCTTGTTTAGGTTCTATCATACCCTGAATACGCCGCCTTAACACAAGAATACTTTTAGCCGCTAGTTGATTCTTAAACATGGAAGAAGGAAGCTGCATTAAGGAATATATCATTGCATCTTTTTTAATAAATGCATGCAGATTTGCTGACTGTTCCGTTTGAAAAATATTATTAGGCACTAAAAAAATCGCAAAACCACCTGGTTTCACATGATTAATCGCCTGTTCTATAAGAAGATGATGAACATAAGAGTGTCCTTCCGCCGCTTTTGTAGAGAAAGTCTTTACTTTATCATCGTTTGGATAGTAACCTGCAGGTAAATCTGACATCACCAAATCTGCATTATTAATCAACCTGGTACTCACACTATCTTGATGAAAAAGATCGACCGAATGTTTTTGTAAATTTGCATTTGTATACGCAATTTTTAATAACGTTTCATCTGGATCAGCTCCAACAAAATGTCCCTCAACCTCCAATTGGTTCATAACAGCTGTCATTAAATTACCAGAACCAACAGCTGGGTCAAGGAGAACCGGTTTATCAGAAGGAGTATAACCTAACAGCTTGTTCACAATATAGCCTATAAATAGACTGACAGCATCTGGAGTCATCGCATGATGAGGTTGGGTAGCTTCTTTCATTCCTTTTAAGACAGCTAGTTGGATTGCTCTACGATATTCTTCTGGTGCAATATCTTCTTTGGAAATTTTCGTTAACAAAAATGAAATCTTTTCTTTTTTGTCTTCCTTTAACTCTTGTAGGACTTGATTCTGAAACAAATTCTCTCCCATATCTCCAAGAGCATCCAAATATGGTAAATCTAATTCCTGTTTAATAATCTCCGCTCCCTCATCTAATATGAGGTATATCCGTTCTGTATTTGTATTTTCTTGCATCCTTTGTCACGTCCCTTTTCCAAAATAACATTTCTTACTAATACTTCCCCATTGTATAAGATTAGCTATCAGTTATCAAAAATTAGTAAAATGTTATTTAGTCACATTAATTTAAAACTTGTTAGGTAAAAAAAACAAACACTAAAAAAGGAAAGCACCTTGTTAGGCGCTTTCCCAAATAATTATTTGGCTGATTCGGCAGCTTCCACAGCTGCTTCATAATTTGGATGATTCGTTACTTCTGGAACATATTCCACATAAGTTACAGTATCAGAACTGTCTACAACAAAAATAGACCGTGAAAGTAATCTAAGTTCTTCAATAGCAACTCCGAATTTTTTTCCAAAATCAAGATTTCGATGATCAGAAAGTGTTTGGACATTTTCAATGCCAGCTGCTGCACACCAACGTTTTTGGGCAAAAGGAAGGTCGACACTTATCGTAAGCACTTCCACGTTCTTAAGTTTCGCAGCTTCTTCATTAAATTTGCGCGTTTGCTGATCACAAACACCGGTATCAATAGATGGTACTACACTGATTAGTCGTACCTTTCCCTTTGAATCAGATAGTTTCACTTCAGAGAGGTCATTTGCCAAAACGGTAAAGTCAGGTGCTGCATCTCCCACTGAAACACTATTTCCTATCAGTGTTACTGGTTTTTCTTTGAATGTTACGTTAGCCATTTGTAGATCTCCTCCTATTAATTATACAATCACTATCTTAATAAGAGTACCACAAATACCCAATAGTTATAAACCTATTTGCACCATTCCAACAGTTTCAATCATTAAACTGTTGGACCATTTGAGGTGGGGTCATTCGCTTGTTGATTTGAATCACTACTAGTAGATTGCATCATCTGTTGAATTTTATCCACTACTTGAGGAGTGAATTCCATTAATTTTTCATATAAATGAGCTTGCTGATCAAGATGAATCATTTTAACCCCATAATTAGTGACAACCAAAAAAGCTACTGGCGTAATTGAAACTCCGCCACCGCTACCACCACCAAAAGGATGTTTTTCTTCGCTTTCGTCTTTTGCATGGTCAATAACAAATTCACTTCCACCTGCAGCAAAACCAAACCCAACTTTTGAAATCGGTAAAATCACACTTCCGTCAGGTGTTTCAACTGGATCGCCAACAATTGTATTGACATCCACCATTTCTTTTAAATTTTCCATTGCTGTTTTCATTAGCCCTTGAATTGGATGATCAGACATTGATCTTCCTCCCTTAGTTAATCATTGATGTTATTTTGCTTTTTTTCTTTTATTTTTTTCTCTATGCCGTAATATCTTTAAACCCATATGTATAGCATAACCGATTCGAAATGAAACCATGCATTGAAAACTGGTTGCAACCAATAAGTTTTGAAAATGAGGGACAACTTGAACTTTTGGTTCATCAACCATACGCATATAATGAGCAAGTAAACCGATAAATGTACCTTTAACTATCCATACAAAACCACAGCCAGTTCCTGTTTTATCAGCTTCCTCTAATCCTAAATGTGTCTTCCATTGAAATTTTGAGATTTCAGCTTTAGCTAGAAACGAATGTAATATTTTATAAAATCCGATTGTTCGCTCAAGAAATTCCTGAAGCTGTTGAACATCTCTTATAAACTCATTTACAGAAAACTTTATTTTCTCTTCCTCTTCTGGACCAACTCCTTCTCCCTCTTCCTTGACCACGACAGAGGGGCTTTCCTCATCTAAGTCAAAAGCAGGCACTTTAACCGTGTACTTTATAAAACGAGAAATAACTTGGATCGTGATTTTTGCATCAAAGTCTTTATTCGCTTGTTTCACCTCTATCTTAATATTCAATTTAAGAAAAAGGATTGATAACAATAATACTATTATGGTGATACTAATAATCATTATAATATTCATCGTCATTCACCCCATACTATCCAACATCTTCCTCTACCTATTTATGTTATCCAATTTAACAAAAAAAATCCTAACAGCTTTAACTGTTAGGATTAGCAAATACTTATTCAGAAGCTTCAACTGTAATTATTCGCCCTTTTCTTGGTTCGAGTCCAACAAACGTATTGCCAATTCTGTCATGTATTCCTCTTTTTTCAGGAGAGAAAGCGACGAATAAATACAATATATTTGTTATCACGATGGACTGATGAAGGTAACGACCTATAATTTCTCGAAAAACAACATCCATCCACGTCAAATCTTCATTTTTGTATGAATAAACTTTGATGCCAAGTAATTGTTTTCCCAATGTTTGGCGAAAGTACTTTGTCATCAAAGTAAAGTAGGTAAAAGCAACAATTGTTGAAATTACACCTCCAACGGTGAAAATTCCTATCGATAAATTCACATCTATAGCTAGGAAAAGTGGAACTAACAAAATCCCATTCAAGCTTGATACAACAAATAAATCAACGAGATAAGCCCACACACGCATCCAAAACCCTGCGTATAGTATCGTGACTTCAGTACCCTGTCGCGAGTTTTCTATTACTTCAATATATTCTTGTTCAGATGCCATGTTTAATTTTTGTTCTTCACTCATCATCTTCACCCTCAATCCGTATATAGGTACATTAACTGTGGGCCTTGGTTTTGTTGCAACCAGCCCTTAACTTCAGATAATCGTTGATTCTCTACAAGTTGTTGTGCTGTTCCTCCAAGTAGTGATCCAAAACCAAGATTTGTACCATACTCAACAACACGAACATCTCCACGCCCTAAATCTACTTTCATTGTGTCAATTACATCGTCTAAGTGTCCCACTCCATCAATTAAACCTTCATCTAGCGCTTGAGAACCTGTGTAAATTCGCCCATCAGCTAATTCTAATACACGGTTACGGTCCAGATCTCTACCATCTTCAATGACATCAACAAATCGTTCATAAGAGTCATCCACAAGACTTTGGAGGATTTCACGTTCGTCATCAGTCATCTCTCTTGTTTGAGACATAATATCTTTATACGTTCCACTTTTTATTACCTCTGTTGAAATACCCCACTCTTCAGCTAATTCACTAACATTAATTGACTGCATAATCACTCCTAAAGATCCAGTCAATGTCTGTGAGTTCGCATAAATTTTCTCAGCAGGTGCTGCAACATAATAACCTCCACTAGCAGCCATGCTTCCCATTGATACATAAACCTTCTTCCCATACTCCTCTTGTACTTTTTTTACTTTGTCATGGATTTCGTCACTTTCAACGACACCACCACCAGGAGTGTTCACTCGGAGAATCACACCGTGTACATCAGGGTCTTCCCCTGCATGTTCGAGTTGATCGAGAAGCAAGCTATGATCATAACCACCTGAAAATAACCCTCCTCCAACATCGTCAGTCATTACACCATTAAGGTGAATAACGGCTACTTTACCAAGTTGCTCCGAACCTTCTTCAATAACATTTTCATGAAAATCCTCATCAATACCACTAAAAAAATTCTCTAACGTTGTTGAAACATCAGTCGAAAACAGACTAACTGCTGATGATAGTAAAAAAAGGATACCTACTGCCACTACTGCATACCATCTTTTTGTATTCATTATAACCTCCTGTAATTGTATGTATAATCTTATCAATATTATCTTTCCATAATTCATTTAACAAAAAAGTCACTTTATAAATCCAAAGACAATCGATTTTCTGATACTATTAAAGTAGGAATCGGTAAAACTAATACCAAAACTAATCCATGTCCTTCTCAACAAACTGAATTGCAATTTAATTAAGAAAAGGAGAATCACTACTATGAATGAACGAAACAAAGCTTATCTATTTTACAAACCAACTGAAGAAATCGAAGAAAAAGTCCAGGCTGTTCGATCGCTAGGCCGTAAATATGGCTTTACACTAGTTGACGACCCTCAAGATGCAAACATGATTGTCAGCTTCGGCGGTGATGGAACATTTCTTCAATCAGTTAGAAAAACAAATTTTCGTGATGATTGTTTATACATCGGTGTAAATGACGGTCGAGTTGGTTTTTATACTGATTTTAGCACAACAAATCTAGAAAAGATCGAACGCGGACTCCAATCAGAAAATATTGAAGTTCTTCGGTACCCAACGATAGAAGTGAATGTCGATGGGATGAAAAGCTTCCATTGCTTAAATGAATTATCGATTCGTTCAAATATAATTAAGACATTCGCTTTGGAAGTTTACATCGATGGGAACCATTTCGAAACGTTCCGAGGTGATGGGCTCGTTGTATCTACTCCAACCGGAAGCACAGCTTACAATAAATCTTTAAAAGGAGCGGTTGTTGATCCAAAACTACAATCGATGCAATTGACAGAAATCGCTTCCCTAAATAACAATCAATACCGTACGTTGGGGTCGCCACTACTGTTAAGCAAAGACCGCGAACTCGTGTTAAAGATTATTCAAGATGGAAATGACCATCCAATTATTGCTGCTGATAATGAAGCGTTAAGCATTCGCCACTCTCACGAAATTTCAATAAAAGTGTCTGAAAAAGAAATTAAGACTTTAAAAATGAAAGATAACCTATTCGTTCATAAAGTAAAACGTAGTTTTCTATAGGAAGTACTTTAGTATGAAAAGCAAAGGCCTAAAAATGGACTTTGCTTTTTTTACGGTCATACATAATCGTATTATCTACGATCGTCTTGTCTACTTTCACTTGCAACCACTGATCTGGTGTCAAATCAAATAAATCTTCACTTAAAACAGTGAAATCTGCTAGGTAACCAGGGGCAATTATCCCTCGATCATCTTCCTTACAAATTGCTTGAGCACTTCCCCTTGTCACCAATTGAAGTGCTTCATATAAGGATAATTTCTCCTTTTTATTATAACCTTCATGATTTTCTTCTGGCTTCCTCCTTGTGACAGCAGCGTGAATTCCTAACAATGGATTTACAGGTTCAATCGGTGCATCTGAACCTAAAGCACAAATGAGTTCATTATTTAACATCGTTTTCCAAGCGAACGAGTATACCAACCTTGCTGCTCCTAACCTTGATTCGACCCAAGGAAAATCAGAAGCAACAAATCTAGGTTGAATATCTAATACGACCGGTAGAACTTTTAGACGGTCAAGCAAATCTTGTCGTGCCACTTGTAAATGAATGAGTCGATCACGTTTCCCCCTTGGTACAGGGGAGTCTTCAATTGCAGAAATTGCGTAATCCAACGCCAAATCACCTATTGTATGAATTGCGACAGGCATAGCTAAATCTCTAGCTTTTTTAACTACCTCTGCTAATCCTTCTTTGCTATGTATCGCTACCCCTTGTGTTTCTGGGTCGTCACTATATGGCTCGCTTAATAAAGCTGTGCGACCGCCTAGCGCTCCGTCTGCAAAAATTTTGACAGCCCCGATTTCAATAAATGTCTCTGGATTAGACTGTTTATCCCGATATTTGATTACCTCATCTACCACTTCATGATGGACTAACAGATTTGCTCGGAATTTTCTACTTTCCCCATCAATGACCTGATAAAACGTTTCTAACGTTTTTTCCGCACTCCCATAATAGTTTAAATCTTCAGAATGTGCCCCTACATAACCGTTTTTATAGAGGTCTTCAAGTGAAGTTTCAAGTGCTCTCTTAATATAGGCAAACCCTTCAACTGGAAGAATATTTTTCAATAATTCCTGAGCCTGATCGTGTAAGTAGCCTGTTGGATCGCCTTTTTCATCTCGTACAATAATACCCCCAGGTGGATCAGTTACCTTTGCATCAATCTTAGCCAAGTTCAGGCCATATGTATTGGTAGTCAACGCATGACGACACACTCTAGTTATCATTATTGGATGCTTAGTTGATACACTATCTAAAATTTTTCGATCAGGTACAGTTTTTTCAGGATAAAGATTTTCATTGAACCCTTCGGCCAACAACCATTCCCCGTCATTTAAATCTTTCGTTGCTTCTAATAAAATTTGTTTTAAATTCCTTATACTTGTGATTTCTGAGACATCTAATTTCAATAATTTTTCTCCATGACCAATCATGTGCAAGTGACTATCGACAAAACCAGGATACATCACTGAACCCGATAAGTTTATTTCCTTGGAAATATCTATCTGTTTGTTATTAATAAAATAGTCATATGTCCCCAATTCGACCACTTCGCCATTTTCAACAAATACAGCATCGAATAACTCGCTTTCGGTTTGTAACGTTCGAATTTTACCTCCGTACCACAATGTTCCCATTTCAATTTTCCTCCTCAATCACGAACCCTTCTAAAACTATACTATTGATACCTATTCAGGATACTTACTTATCAATTTGACATACATAATTCTACCTCACAGTAAAAATAATTAACAAGTTTATCATACAGGTTATTGGAAATAAAATCAAAAAAATGGACACCTATTTAAAGTGCCCATTTAAGCCAATTATTTGTATGATTATTGTTGTTTACCACTCATTTGCTGTTCAGCCATTTGAACTAATCGCTTTGTAATTTCTCCACCAACGGAACCATTAGAGCGAGCAGTAGCATCAGGACCAAGCTGAACTCCAAATTCTTGTGCAATTTCATATTTCATTTGATCTAACGCTTGGTTAACACCAGGGACTACGAGTTGATTTGAACTATTGTTATTCGCCATATCTATCACCTCCCTTGTACACATAGAATGTGCAGCAAGAGAGATGAAGATGCAAGAGAATGATTGGGGTATCATCCAATTAAAGGATTAAAATAAATCATCAAATGACGAGTTCGCTTCTTCCTGTTTCGTTATTTCCATTGTTTCGACATGATCAACAGCTTGATCAACCATCTCATCAATATTTAAATAACTTTCGTATTTTTGCGCTTTTAGATAATTTGGTTTCGTCTTTGATTCTGACGGGAGAAATATCGTACAACAATCTTCATGCGGTAAGATTGAAATATCGTATGTGCCAATTTTTCTCGCGTAATCAATTACTTCTAATTTATCCATTGTTATTAGCGGTCGTAAGATAGGCATATTGGTTACTTCGTTAATTGTGAACATACTTTCCAATGTTTGACTTGCTACTTGTCCTAAACTTTCACCATTAACAATCGCTTTAGCACCATTTATTTCCGCTAACTTTTCGCTGATTCGCAACATAAACCGTCGTGTTACAGTCATTTCATAATTATCCGGTATTTGCTTATGAATCGTTGTTTGGATGTCCGTAAACCGAATCACATGGAGGTTAATTTTAGCACCATACTTTGTAAGAACTTTTGCGAGATCCTCTACTTTTTGTCTTGCACGGTCATTTGTGAAAGGTGGACTATGAAAATGAACTACTTCCAGTGTGACACCTTTTTTCAAGGCAAGATAGCCTGCTACAGGACTGTCAATTCCTCCAGATAACATCAACATTACTTTGCCACTCGTGCCAACTGGGAGTCCACCTGCTCCTTTAATCACTTTGCAGGAAATATAGGCAGCTTCTTCTCTAATTTCTACTTTAAGGTGGACATCCGGCTCATGAACATCTACTGATAATTCATCAATTTTTTTTAAAATGTATCCGCCCACAACTTTGTTCATCTCTTGAGAACCAATTGGGAAATCTTTATTCGGTCTGCGTACCGACACTTTGAATGTTCCTCCATTTGCAGACAGAGCATCTTTTACGGCCCAAAGTCCAGCTTCACAAATTGACTGTTCATCTAAAGGTACTTTTAATGCTGGGCTAAACGAATAAATCCCGAAAACATCCTGCAATACATCAGCTACCTTATTTTCATCTTCACCATTTAATTTAATAAACATGCGACCAAATGACCGACTCGTTCTTACTTCTGGATAGGATTGGAGTGCAATCCTAATATTTGATTCTAATTTCTGTTCAAAAAATTTCCGTTTCTTCCCTTTTAACGATAATTCTGCATATCGGACTAATAAGTGCTCATAATTCATTTAATTTTCACAACCTTTTTCATGTTAAAAACAATTTTTTTAAATGATTTCACGAAAAAATCTGCTTCTTCACTAGTATTATCAAAAGATAAAGAAATTCGAATGGAAGAAGAAGCATTTTCGTCGCTAAATCCTGATGCCTGCAAAATTCTACTCGGTTCAAATTGTTTTGATGAGCAAGCTGATTTTGTAGAAACAAAGATCCCTTTCTCTGCTAAGGCTTGGACAATCACTTCAGGCTTTAAATATGGAGTCGATACATTTAAAATATGAGGTGCACGATTAGAAGGGGAGTTCACATTTACACCAGGAATTTCTAGTAATTGCTTTTCAATCGATTTATTGAGTTCTCTCATTAGTTCAATTTTTTTGCTTGACTCAATGAGTGCTAACCTTAATGCTTTTGTCATCGAAACAATACCAGCAAGGTTTTCAGTACCTGGCCTGACACCTCTTTCTTGTTGTCCACCTGAAAAAAGCGCCGAAACATTTACTCCTTCGCGTACATATAATACGCCTGTCCCTTTCAATCCATGGAACTTGTGAGCTGAAAGTGTACATAAATCAATTCCTGCATCATGAAAGTTGAGCGGAACTTTTGTCACTCCTTGAACATGATCAACGTGGAAAACAACTTTCGGATATTTCAACAACAATTTGCCGATATCTTCCACTGGCTGAATCGTTCCTAATTCATTGCTTACATGGATGATAGATACAAGTATCGTATCATCCCTTAATTGATTTTTTATTTCTTCTACGTCTACTTTCCCGTGGTTGTCCGTAGGTAAATATGTGACTGAAAATCCTTCTTTTTCTAGTTCAGTTAATGTTTCGTATGATGAGGAGTGCTCTATTTTGGTCGTAATAATATGTTTGCCACGAGATTGAAGTTGTCGGGCAGTTCCTTTTAATGCCAAGTTATTCCCTTCCGTTCCACCAGATGTAAAATAAACTTCTTTTGAATTTACATTCAGTAATGATGCTATATTTTTCCTAGCATGTGTGAGTAATTGTTCAGATTCTTTTCCTAATGAATGGAGGGAAGACGGATTAGCAAAATAAGTAAGAGATACAGATGAGAACGCCTCAACTACTTCAGAGTATGGGCGAGTTGTTGCACTATTATCAAAATAGACCATTATAATGAACTCCTTTAATTATCAAATACCTTTTCAAAAAAATATCTTACCATACTTCATTCAAATCCTACAGGTTACCGTTCTGATAACTTGGAACATTTCGTGAGTTGAACTAGCATACAAAGACAAAAGCCTACATCTTAAGTAATATAAGATGGTAGGCTTTAAAAATCTTCTTCGAAAATCTCTTTTAAGACAACATCTATTGAGATCACACCATCAGAAATCAAATGATCTAAATCACCTTGATGAATCCCACGTTCACTAATGTTATCTACCATTAACGTTTCTAACAGTTCTTGTTCCTCGGAATCGACTAAAAAGTCTGTAGAGGACAATTTATCTATGGTGGTATTATCGTCGGAATTGATTTCTTTTGCTTCAACACCCTCATTATCCAATACCTCAATTTCAGAAGAATCAGGACTAGTGTTCTCTTCCTGCTCCTCAGCTAATTGATCATCAGAGTACTCAAATATCGTTTCATCGTTTTCTGTTGTTATTTCACTCTCAACATCATTTCCAGTAAAGAAAGTGAAAAAGAGAACCATCCATACCGCAATACAAGCAAGACTTATCCCAGTAATTGCAATCCATTCTCGTCTCATGTAATTTTCCTCCCTCATTTTACTTCTTTTAAATAAGACAGGAGCTGTTTTTTATTAGGAATAAGATACTTGTAAATTCTCTTGCTCTTTAATTTTCTCTAAAGCTTTCGGATCTACTGTTTCCACAGCATCTACTGCCATCTCCAATGCCTCTTCGTATAAATAACTTCGGAAACGATCTTCCGCCTGCAATAATTTAATATTTACTTGGTCGTTATAACTTCTATATCGGTTACCGAATTGGATAACCAACTCAGCTAGTCTCGCTTGCTCAACCGTATGCTCTAAATTATTAAGCCATTCATCAATACCTTGTTTCGCATGATCTACTTTATGATTTACATCAGGCATAGAGATAGGTGTTTGATTTAAATAATTGGATGCTTGTCGGAGTAATGACTCCGCTTCATCCAATTGATTAATTAACATTTCTGGAATGCCTGGAATATTATTTTCCCTTAATTTTTTTTGTCCTTTAACAAGAATCATTTTCAACTCTCGAATGGATTCTTCTGCTTTTCGTTCGTCACTGCGAAGGTGATTGAGATTTTCTTTCAACTCACGAACTTCCTTTTCAACATTTCCTAGTTCTGTTAGAAAATCCTGTGTCATTTTTCGTAACGTTGTAAAAGATTGTTTTTTCTCCTCTAATGCATCTTCAATCACACTATACTGATTTGACAAATCTTTAATTTGTTTTTCGATTTTATTTTGTTGTTTATCGTGCGTTTCATTTAATTGATAATTGATTTTTATCGTTTCAGTTTCCGCTCTCAATGCTAAAAAAAGGCGAGGAAGTTCGTTCAATCTTTCTTTTAAAACTGGTAATTCTTTCTCTACAAAATTCCTAGACAAAACTTCATGTTCAAGTTTTTCGTATATGTCATTGATTTCTTGCTCAATGTTATTTACTGGTTGTTTTGCTTCCTCTAACTTTAAATGCTCAATTAGTGGCAGGGAAGCAACTGCACGGCGTTTCATATCATTCACTTGCCACTGATAGGAAAAGTGATGGATTGGATAACCATCTTGCTCCATTTCTGACAAACCGTTTTCCAATTCATCTAATTGTTTCGGCAACTCTTTCTCAACTTTAACCAAGTATTGAGGGACATGATCAATAAGTGAATCATACTCATCAATTAAATTTTTCACATTTAATAGTGTCTCGCGTGCCTGAAAATAGTTGCCTTCTTCCGTTTGCTCATCAAAGAAAACAAAACTCTTTTGAACATCTTTCATCCTTTGCTCAAGTGTAATTCCAGCTTGACCTAACGTCCCTTTTTGCATCCATAGTTTTTTCTTTGTTTCATCATAATCGTTTTTCACTTTATCGATATCCTGACGATTTTGTTCTTCACTATGTATTAGTTGATCCACTTCTTCAACCATTTGTTTCATCTGCTGCTCAACTTCATCCAATTCTGCATCGACAAATTTGATATATTGCTTTGCTTTTTGGAAACGATATTTATTAGCCATTTCCTCAATGTCAAAAAGTTTTTCTTCCATATTTGGCAATTGAATTGTTACAATATTATCCCATTCTTGACGCCATTGTTCAAATCGTTCCTCTGTTTCACCTAACATCTTTAGTCCCTTTATTCTAGCAAGTTCGTCGGTGACACGATTATTCATGAGTAGAACTTTCTTGTTTCCTAAGCGATCGACTTCTTTATATATTTTTTTCCTCGACCATGCCCCATAAATGATAAAAAATAAGAACAAAAGTATAGAAGCATAGATGATATATAACGACATGATGAGGCCTCCTCAACCTAAATTATTAACTGTCTAAAATTATTCAAATTTTGTGTTATACTATATCGGATTGTTTATGTAATTTAAATTCATTTAACATATTATTTGGCTCTGCTGAACATGGTGATCTTTGGATGAAACACTAGTTTTTCTGCTTACGTCAAACTTATTTGTAATTTTACAACTTCCGCAATTTAATTGAATAAGATTATCCACTCCTATCATATCATGAAAATGTCATTTTCGGGCTAATTTATTCATGATTTGGGGTGAAAACGAAAGGAGTCCTTCATTTGATCGACCATGATAGACATTTACATACACCTTATTGCCCTCATGGATCAGTTGACGCAATGTCAGAATATGTTGAAAACGCAATTAATCTTGGGCTTGCTTCTATCTCATTCACTGAACACGCTCCATTACCCAAGAGATTTATTGACCCCGTCCCTGAAAAAGATAGTGCAATGACAGCAGACTCACTTGCCTTATATCTTGATGCATGCTTTCAAGTTAAGAAAGATTACTCAGATCAAATTAAAATTAATGTAGGCTTAGAAGTCGATTACATTCAAGGCTATGAAAAAGAAACGACATCTTTTTTAAATACGTGGGGACCAGAGTTAGATGATAGCATTTTGTCTGTTCATTTTTTGAAGCCAAAATCAGGGCCTTATATCTGTTTAGATTATAGTCAAGATTCTTTTAAGGAACTTGTAAACCAATGTGGTTCTGTAAAAAATGTTTATCAATTATATTATGACACCTTGTGCCAATCGATTACGTATCCGTTCGGAAAATTCTCTCCAGATCGTATAGGTCATATCACGCTAGTTCGAAAATTTCAAAAGCTTTTTCCTCGAACATTTGATGATTCTGTTTTAATAGAAAAGACTTTAACCTCTATGGTTAGTGAGAATAAAAAATTAGACGTAAACGCTGCCGGACTTTATAAAGAACATTGTCAAGAAATTTATCCACCAGTCTCGTGGGTAAAAAGGGCTAAGGATATGAATATACCCTTGGTTTATGGTTCAGATGCGCATGTAGCAAAACAACTGGGACAAGGGCGTTCAACTTTGCAAACATTCTTTTAAATTTACTCATGATAGATTAAATACCCTATTTTTCATTTAATTAATCTATTAGTTTCTACACTAATTATCCGCAGCCTCTCCGATATTTGGAGAGGCTGTTACTGAATCTTTAAAATGCGTCGCCACCCATTCGCATAGTTCAGAAAAATACTGATCTAAGAAGTCACTCTCATGCGGCATTAAGTGGTAGACTTCTCTAATATACTGCGGATGTAAAAACGGCAAAGTGAGCATGCCACGTAATTGAAGAACAAAGTATTCATTTGGCTTCGTATTCAACTCGCCCCTGTCAAAGGCTACTTCTAGTAACGAGTGATAATAGTTTTTTTCTTTACTCAAATATGTCGACATTAATTCACGAACTAAAATAGTATCCAACGTAATTTCTCTGTGGGCAAATCTAGCTAATTCATGATGTTTTTGCTGATAAATCATCACATTCCAAATCGCATTTAATAATCGATCAAATATAAGATCTTCGCTACCATCTACTTTTTTCCATTGCGTTTCAATAGCAGACACGTATCCTTCTAAAAATTCTGTCATTAAATGCTCTAATAAGCCTTGCTTACTGCCAAAATAATAGGATATCAAAGCCACATTTGCTCCAGCTTTGTTAGCAATGTCTCTTACAGAACAGCCAGTAAAACCCTTTACATTAAACAACTCGATTGCTGCATCTATTACTTTTTCCTTCGATGCTTTTTTCTCCATGGTCTCCCCCTCAAATTTTCAACTAAACATATCTAATTGACACTCGCATTAAAACAATTCATGATTAACAACCGGTTTTCCTGCCATTAATTATCGACATTTTTTATATTTCTCAAATTTGTCTTCCATATGGTATAATCCCACTAATATTTTGAAAGGATGAGTCAGATGTTTGAACACAAAACGATAGTCGGATCATTAGAGGAAAAGTACCAATCACTTCATAAACAACTCGATGCGCTATTAAGTGGCGAAAAGGACCAGATTGCAAACTTAAGTAACGCCTCTGCTCTATTAAATCAATTTCTTACTGATGTAAATTGGGTAGGGTTCTATTTATGGAAAAATGGTGAATTAGTTCTTGGACCCTTTCAAGGCTTACCAGCTTGTGTTAATATCCCTTATGGCAAAGGTGTTTGTGGAACGGCTGTAAAAGAAAAAAAGACGATACGTGTCGATAATGTACATGACTTCTCGGGTCATATCGCATGTGATGCAGCAACCAATTCGGAAATTGTTGTGCCATTAATGAAAGATGGTCATTTTATTGGCGTGCTTGATATTGACAGTCCATTAAAATCACGATTCTCCAAAGAAGATCAAGAGGGACTTGAACATTTTGTTAAAACTTTGCTTGTACACCTGTGAAAAGTAACCCTTATACCAGCCTGTTTGATAGTGCCGCAAGTTATCTAATCAAGAGCACTCGTAAAGCGAATGCTCTTGATGTCATTACTCTTAAACTCTCTCACTTGTGTCTTTTGCACCATTGAGTTGATCCACGCTATCTTCTTCATAAGAAACCACATTATTTCGCCCTGAATGTTTCGCTTTGTACATCGCTTTGTCTGCATCGGAAAATAATTTTGTTAGTGAAGGGATACCATTCACATGAGACCATTCTGAAACCCCACACGACACTGTTACATTCGGATCAGTATTCTCCTCAACAGCTCCTCGAATTCTCTCTGCTACTTTAACTGCTTCTTTACACTTCGTTTTCGGAAGATAAACAGCTAACTCTTCTCCTCCCCAACGAACACCGATATCCGTATGGTTTTTTGTGTTCTCCAGAATAACCTTCGCTACTTGGATTAGAACATGGTCACCTGTTTGATGGCCATATCGATCATTTATCCCTTTGAAGTGATCTATGTCAAATAGAATAAATGCTCCATAACCATCATCACGCATTGACTCAGCTACTTTCTCATCCATATATTCTCTAGTAAATAACTTTGTTAAATAATCTGTTACAACAAGTTCTTTCATCTCTTCATGTAAAATAGCATTGACGATAGCCAAAGACGAGTGGTGAACGAAAGATTGGCAAAGTTTAAACATATCAAAGTTGAATGCATAAGAATCCCTACCCAAAACAAGAACCGCTCCTATAACCTTCTCATTATGAACCATCGGAATACCAATTACTGATTTAAAAGGGAATTCTCTCCCCTCTAATGACCAATTCCCAAGAAAAATTTCTTCTTTCTCTTCTTCCATTCGCTTTAATAACTGATCAACAAATGGTTTCCTCTCCTTTTCATGAAAAGAAGACTCACTCCAATTTATAAGATTTTTATTCTTAGACCAATGGTGATCAAGCATAATAAATCCAACATCATCAGTTAAAAAAGCCTCTTTCATTTGACTAATCATAAAACCGATCGCTTCTTCAAGTTTCAGGTTAGCATTTAGTTGATGCGATGTTTGATTAATTAGTTGAAGGTCACGAATATATTGCTGCGATTGCTGATACAACTCAGCATTTTCGATAGCATTCCCACCAGTACTTGCTAATATCTCAATAAAATCTAACTCGCTCTGAAGGAAAATTTGTGAACTGTCTGTAATCATTTTAAAGATTCCGTAAACACCTTGCTTTCCTTTCAGAGGAACAAAAAGAATCGTATTATGTCCCACTATACTATCGAGCACCTGTACTTCTCCAGTTAGATATGCTTTCGATCCTGGGTCTTTTTTTGGATTAGCGATCTCAAGCGGTTCAACTGGCAAATAGTCAGCAACATTCCAATCGCTAGACAACATCAAGTTAACTTCAAATGTAGGATATGCTTCATGCAAGGCATGAAGGATTTCTTTAAGAATACTATTTACGTCCATCGTCGAATAAAATTTCCGATTTACTTTTAACAATAAATTATTTCTGACTTTTTCAATTTGCATATCCTGATAATTTATTATTCTTCCTATCCACGGTCCAAGAATTAGAGTCAAAGAGATTAATTCATCTATAGATTGGACATCACAAGTACCATCAGTGGCTAGTATTAATATGATTCCGACACATTCACCTTCTCTAAAAATAGGAATCATGAAGAAATCATCAAGATAAAACTTTTCTACTAATATTGACTTGTCCATATCCTCTTTCTTTATCAAATGCGAGTTGGTAGAATTGTATGTTTTTATTATATCTTCTACTTTTTTTTCTTCTATTTTATAAAAATCTTTAATATTTAAAGTTAACGAATCTGATGAAGCCTTGCAGTAAAATGATGATTTTAATGAGTCTTTCAAAAAGACCATTACTTCACCGGAATTAACATATTCTTCGATAACTCGAACAAAAGCTCTTGAAAAAAATTCAGCATCCTCTGTATAATCTGTCTCATTTAACATTTTCGTTATCGTTGAGTGAATATTTTTATCTTTCTTCGCTTGGTTAAGTTTTTTATCTGTTTGGAGCTTTTGAGAAGCCAACCTCACCACCTGACTTAACCCATCTAAATAAGCTTGAAGAACGACTGAATCTTGTTTGGGATCATCATCGATAACACCTAACAACCCCTCCCACTTATATAAATCATCTTCAACCGTGACTTCCGTTGTCAAAACATGATAAAAAGGATTGGTTTCATTTAACACTTTCCCTACTAAATCATTAGAAAAGTCAACCATATTGGGAGAAACACTTCCTCGCTGACGAACTACTTTAACTTCTCCACTTCTTTCAGCGAAAAATACAATAGAAGGGCTGTATTGCTTGTAAGTTGAATTTCCTTCTCTAAAAACAGTGTCAAGAATGCGAGAGAATTGTTCTAATAATAGTTTTCCACTCATGTTTTCCCCTTCCCTCTAATAAAATACCTACATAATTTAATATTAAAAGTCAATCCATAGTACTAATTATACATGCCAATGAAGGTTTTTTAACGATTAAATTAATAATTTTTTCAACTTTATTGTATGTGCTCTTTGAGACGTTGCTATTGATATTAAAATTTGTATTTCATACGTTTGTTTGCCATCACCTTTGAGTCACGAACTTTACTCAGAGAAAAAATAATCTTGCTGTTTAACAGGCTATTTCTAAGCAATAGCGATACTCAATTTATGGATAATGGTTTACCTTTTTCTAGTAGTTAATTAAAACCTCTATACATTACCTTGACTTCGTTCATAAAAAATTATACACTGTACGTTGTGCAAATAAGATAGCCAATGTGAACGTCATAGAGTTCATTTCATTCCCGCAATGTGCGAGGGGTATTGCGTAACTTTTAGCTGTCGAAGCGAAGATGCCTAAAATGAAATGTCTGTGTGTACGGGATTACAACTGTTAATTATTTCACGAAATCTTATCATTTTAAAGGAGGAGACATATATGTCTCGATATACTGGACCAACTTGGAAACTTTCCCGCCGTCTTGGAATTTCTTTAAGCGGAACTGGAAAAGAGCTTCAAAAACGCCCCTACGGACCTGGGCAACATGGACCGAATTCAAGAAGAAAATTAACTGAATATGGAATTCAGCTTCAAGAAAAGCAGAAGCTCCGCCATATGTACGGCATGACTGAACGTCAATTCAGTAAACTCTTCGAACAAGCTGGTAAACAACCTGGTATTCACGGTGAAAACTTCATGATTCTTCTTGAATCACGTTTGGACAACATTGTTTATCGTTTAGGACTTACTCGTACACGTGCTCAAGCACGTCAATTAGTAAACCATGGTCACGTTACTGTTGATGGAAAGCGAGTTGACATTCCATCATACCGTGTGCGCCCTGGACAAACTCTTGGACTTCGTGAAAAATCACGTAACCTTGATATTGTTAAAGCAGCTTTAGAAGTTAATGACTTCACACCAAGTTATGTTGAATTCGATGCAGATAAATTAGAAGGAACGTTCACTCGTTTACCTGAACGCTCTGAGTTACCTGCAGAAATCAACGAACAATTAATTGTTGAGTGGTACTCTCGTTAATATATATGATTGGAAAGCACAGCCTAATAAAGGCTGTGCTTTTTTTGTTGTCACACTTTTTGCCACCAAATCAGGCATTGGCACTGGCTTCTACTCCTTCTATTCAAAATTAACTATTAAAAAAAAATAGTATTCGACAAGTCATTGATCGTTATCTATCTCCTGTTTGGGAAGTAACCAATGTTTTTTAATTTTTTTATGATCGGTCTGATTGGTTTCTTTCCTTCAACAGCGTTTTACTACGGCTCTGTCCTTCTTGTTCTTGGAGCATTGCATTGGTTTTATTAGCTATTAGAGGATCATTTTTCAATGCAGATTATATTAAGGGGACGTGATACCTAGCGACTTAATAACATTAAACTTTCCCCAATTGACTCGCCACTAGGGTACAAGTTGATTCGCCGAATGACGCTTTGAATAATTCGAAAAAACTCGTGTGCTATTATGAAAGCACACGAGTTTTTCTTTAATACTTTATTAAAAAGAATTTCTTTTTCCCTCGACGAATGATCGTAAATTGGCCATCGATCTTATTTGCCTCACCCATCACTTTATCTACATCTTGGCACCGGTCACCATTAATATAAATCGCTCCGTTATTGATATCTTCTCTAGCTTGCCGCTTTGATGATGAGATGCCAGACTCGATTAGAAGGTCAACGAGTCCCTTCTCTCCCTCTGCCACCTGATAAGACGGAACATCCTTGAAACCTTGCAGAACTTCATCCCCAGTTAGTGTCTTTAAGTCCCCTCCGCCAAATAAAGCAGCACTGATCCTTTTAGCCTGTACTAGAGCTTGCTCGTCGTGAACAAAACGAGTTAACTCTTCGGCTAGTTTCTTATGAGGCTTTCTTTCATGCGCTCGTTCCTTAAGTTCCTCCTCAAGCTGATCAATTTCTTCTTTAGAGAGAAACGTAAAAAACTTCAGAAATTTAATTACATCATGATCGTCAGTATTTAATAAAAACTGATAAAATTCGTATGGTGATGTTTTTTCGGGATCAAGCCAGATTGCGCCACCTTCTGTTTTCCCAAACTTTGAACCATCTGCTTTCGTCACTAATGGGATAGTAAAGCCAAATGCTTTAGGTCGATCTGTTTCTTCAGCACCAGACATACGACGGATAAGCTCTAGTCCAGCTGTAATATTTCCCCATTGATCACTTCCACCAATTTGCAGTTTGACACCTTCTTCTTTGTTGAGTCTATAGAAATCATAAGACTGAAGAATTTGGTAAGTAAACTCCGTAAATGAAATTCCTGTAGAAATTCGTGATTCCACTGAATCTTTCGCTAACATGTAGTTCAAACCGAAATATTTACCGACATCTCGCAAAAAATCAATTAAAGTCATCGAACCGATCCAGTCATAATTATTAACAAGAGTTGAACCATTTTCTCCTTCAAAGTCAAGAAATCTCATCAGTTGATCTTTTATTTTAACACTGAAGCCTTCAACAACATCTTGTTCATTCAATGTTCGTTCTGCTTTTTTACCACTCGGGTCACCAATCAGACCAGTTGCGCCTCCCACAAGTGGATATGGTTTATGACCCTCCAGTTGAAAACGACGAAGCGTTAATATTGTCAGTAAATGCCCAATATGAAGACTGTCTCCTGTTGGGTCAAATCCACAATATAGCTTGACGGACTCTTTATCTAATAAGTCTTGCAACCCTTCTTCATCCGTTACTTGATTCACTAATCCTCGAAACTTTAAATCATCTAATAATGTCATTCTGCTCCACCTCTTATTATCATTTTAACAATTTCCCTACTAATAACTCGTGTTTCTTATTTTAGCTAAAAAATAGGTTCCATCTACTTCGAAGGGGGACATCTATAAGATACAAAAAAACGCCCCTTATAAAATAAGGGACGATTAGATCGCGGTACCACCCTGATTGAGAAATATATAGACTTCCCCAGCTCAAAAAATGAGTTATCGCCTCAACTACGGTTCGTGTTTCTACGAACAAACTCCAAGGTGGTAATTCATTTTGCATCTTTGTACCGATTCACAGCACACATCGGTTCTCTGAGACAGGGAGACGAAAATTACTAAATCCTTTTCATTGTTCAAATTATTTTCCTGTATGTTGTTTATTTTTATCATACTCTCAGATTCTTTGTCAATATTAGAATGAATATTCATTCTAGGCTATATTCAAGGTACTTGAATATGCTATAATATGTTTGACTTTTAGGAGGTAATTAAATGAATGACTCTAAATTTTCACTAAAACAAATATTTAATAGAAAAGAGCCTAAATATGTAATAAAAGGGGTTCGTGTAACTTCTCAAGTATTTTGGAACTTATTTTTAATTTTTTCTACAATTGCCCTTATTTCGATGTTTTTTGTTGGTGGAGCAGCTGCAGGATACTTTGCCTCATTAGTTCATGATGAACCAATTCATGACTACGAAGAGATGGAAAGAGATATTTATGACTATGAAGAAGCCACCGAGATTTATTTCGCAGACGACATCTATTTGGGAGATTTACCAACCCCACTCGAACGAAGAGAAGTATCGTTGGAAGACATTTCTGATCACTTAATTAATGCTGTCATCGCTACTGAGGATGAATATTTCTTTGAGCACGAAGGTGTTGTTCCTAAAGCATTATTTCGTGCTTTATATCAAGATTTTTCAAATGCAAGCACCCAAACAGGTGGAAGTACGTTAACGCAGCAGCTAATTAAAAATCAGATGCTAACGAGTGAAGTTACTCATGACAGGAAAGCAGTTGAAATTCTACTTGCTATGAGAGTGGAAAACTTCTTTGAAAAAGACCAAATATTAGAAGCATATTTAAATGTTGTCCCATTTGGACGAAATGCAAATGGAAGACAAATCGCTGGTGCTGAAGCTGCAGCACAAGGTATTTTTGATGTTAATGCAAATGAGTTAAATATTGCTCAGGCTGCCTTTATTGCAGGTCTACCACAAAGTCCGTTTGCTTATACACCCTTCACTGCCCAAGCAGAAGTGAAAGAAAATTTTGATGCCGGCTTAAATCGAATGCAAACAGTATTAAATAGGATGCATGTCCATGGCTATATTTCTGATTCTGAACTAGAAGAAGCAAATAATTATGATATAAAAGATAATTTAGCCGAACGGAAACCAAGTAGTTACGATGAATACCCGGAAGTTATTCAAGAAGTAAACGCACGAACACCTGAAAAACTGGCACAAGCTTTAATGGAACAGGATGGTATTATATTAGAAGATATTGAAGATGAGAGTCAAAGAACGTTAACCGAGAATCGTTATAAGGAAGAGGCTCAACGCTCTTTACAACGAAATGGGTACAAAGTTCATTTAACGATAGATAAAGACATATACGACGCACACGCTGATATTGTTGAAAACTTTGATTACTTCGGTCCGGATAGAGATGTCACTTTCGCTAATGATGAAGGGGAAGAAATCACCTCAAAATATATGGAGCAAACTTCTTCTATATTACAAGATAACAAAACTGGTAGAATTATTAGCTTTGTTGGTGGTAGAGACTTTGAGGAATCACAAGTAAACTATGCCACTTTTGAAAAGCGAGCTACTGGCTCTACTATGAAACCTTTACTCACATATGGCGTTGGCTTTGAAACCGGGGTAATTCAACCAGGATTTATCACACCTGATGTTCCGACTTTTAATATTGATGGTGACGGTAAAGAGTTTACAAATTTCGATAATCGTCATTTAGGTTTGATGACAGCTAGGGAAGCACTTCAACGATCGAGAAATACTCCAGCTGTCCGAGAGTTCCGAAAAGTTGATCATCAAATTGCACAAGATGCGTTGATTAACATGGGCTTTCAACCTTATTTCGTTGGAAACGAACCCTTCCCTGGGTCTCCATTAGGAACAATATTTATGACTAATGAGCGTAATACAAATGCCTTCTCTTTATTTGGTAACGAAGGGAAACGCTCAGATAGTTATATGATTGATCGGATTGAGGACTCCGACGGTAATGTCATTTTTGAACAAGAAACAGTAGAAACGGAAGTGTTCTCACCTCAAACTAATTACTTGATGATTGATATGATGCGAGATGTACTAAGATCTCCTGGTACGGCTTCCGGAATACCTAGTCAACTAAATTTCTCAGCTGATTGGGCTGGGAAAACTGGTACAACTGGAGGACCTGAGGATTATTGGTTTGTCGGTTTTAACCCTAATGTCACGCTAAGTACGTGGATCGGATATAAAGGCATTGAAGGGCAAGATAATATCAAGATCGGTGACGTTGGTGGTTATAGCTACGGTCAACGCACGCAAATGCTTTGGGCAAGTTTGGCTAACGCAGCTCATGAATTTGATCCTGATCTTATGGCACCTTCTGAGAACTTTGAATCTCCAGGCGGAATTGTCAGAGAAACGATCTGCGGAATCTCTGGAAAATTACCTTCCGACTTATGCCGTGAAGCAGGCCTTTTAACGACAGATTTATTTAATGTTAACTTCGTTCCTACAGAACAGGATGATAGCTTATCAAGAGTGCAATACGTTCGTGTGAATGATAGCATGTATAAAGCTCTCGCCTCTACTCCTAGCGAGTTCACGAAAGCGGGTGTCTCTGTTAAGGAAGAATACTTTGATTTCGCCGATGGTGATATTTCGCAGTATATCCCTGATGATTGGGATGATCTCGTGCCAGATATAGATGCTCCAGACAATGGGAACACACCAGGATCTTTAAGCTCAGTATCTGCGTCAGGTAGTAGAATTTCTTGGAGTGAGCATCCTGCAGGTGATGTGGTTGGATACAGAGTTTACTATTCATCAATTGAAGGCGAAAGTTTCAGAGAAGTGGATAGTGTCCGGTGGGACGAAGATTTCAGCTACTCAGGTAGAGATGGAGCATATTACGTTACTGCCGTTGATGTAGCTGGTCGAGAGTCATCAGCTAGTGATGAAGTCATTCTAGGTAGCTTGGCTACCCCTGAACCAGAAGAAGAGGAGGAAGAAGAAGATCCTCCTTCTGAGGACGAGCCCTCTGACAATAACAACTCCGAGAACGGCTCTGATAATGGATCTAATAACAACAACTCTAATAACGGGAATAATAATAACGCTACTCGTGACGATGAGGATGACGAAGAAAATACCGATAACACCAATAATAATAATAATAATAACGAAACTAATAATTCCAACAACAATGAAGATAACGACAATAATACCGAAAATGAAAATAATAACAACAACAACAATAATAATAATAATAACCGACAAAACAGTAATTAATACAATCAAAACTCTACCAGCTAGCCAAACAAAAGCTTCGTCTTTTGTTTGGCTAGTGTTATTCAATAAACGTTTTTCTCTCTTCTTTGATTTGAATATGATATAGTAAACTAAAGGTCTTTTTCTGACTATTAAGACAACATTTTTTTGCCAAATGGTTGAAGGTGGGGTGTCTGTGAAACATCAAAAAAATTATCATTATTTAGAAACAAAAGCAAAAGATGGAAGAACTTTTCTTATTGAAGGACCCGTAGCCAAGAACGTGATCGAGGAGTGCGAATTTGATGAAGGACTTGTCGCTTTTAGACCACCTAAGCAACAAAGAAAAGCGTTGTTACAAGTCGCCGATTTAGCTGAGAGTAGAATTATGATTGCAAGAGAAGCAGATAAGATAGTCGGTTACGCCATTTACCTGTACCCTGATCCATTAGAAAGATGGTCTGAGGTTAAATTAGAAAATTTATTAGAACTTGGGGCAATTGAAGTATCAGGGAACTACCGAGGCTATCGATTAGCTAAAACATTATTGAAAGCATCGATGATGGATGATGCAATGGAAGATTACATTATTATTACAACAGAATACTATTGGCATTGGGACTTGAGAGGAACAGGATTATCAATCTGGGAATATCGTGATATTATGGAAAAAGTCATGAAAACTGGTGGTCTAGAATGGTACGCTACAGACGACCCTGAAATATGTTCCCATCCAGCCAATTGTTTAATGGCTCGAATTGGTAAGCGAGTAGGTCCAGATGCAGTCCTTGAATTTAACCGGATTCGCTTCAAACATAAATATATGTTTTAAGGAAGGAAGGTGATCATTGATGAATGTACGTGATATTATGAAGGACAATTTAATTATTACAAACAAGCAAATGACTATTTATGAGGCGTTAGATTTAATGAAAGAAAAACGAATAAGGCATTTGCCAATTGTTAATTCAAATAACGAAATCCAAGGCATTGTCTCTGATCGAGACTTGAGAGATGCACTACCATCTATTTTTGACGAACAACATAAAGAGTATGGTAACCTCCCCATCGCCAATGTCATGATTGAAGATGTCATCACTGCCATGCCTATGGATTTTGTCGAAGAAGCTGCTCATACAATGGTCGAACACCAAATTAGTTGCTTACCTGTCGAAGAAGATGGGATATTAGTTGGAATTATTACTGAAACCGATTTACTTAACACATTAGTTCGACTTACTGGAGCTGACCTGCCTACTTCACGATTGGAGATTGAAGTTGAAAATGAAAGTGGTCAACTCTCCAAGGTTTCTAACATTATTAAAGATCAAAAGGTTAATATTCAAAGTGTACTAGCATACCCGTCCTTTTATGACAAAAACAAAAACATCCTTGTTTTTAGAATTCAATCGATTAACTTAAGGCCACTACTTGCGTCTTTGAAACATGAGAACTATAAAATTATTTGGCCAACAGAGTTGGAGATGAAAGCATGAAACAAGAAGCAGCATTTATTTTTTCACCAGAGCAACTTCAATATAAGTTTAATAATGACCATCCGTTTAACCAACATCGCTTATCGATTACCAATGATCTGTTAACAAAACTACATGCACTCTCTCCAGAAGCAATTGTTCCGGCAAGAATGGCAAGTGTAGATGAATTATTGTTGGTCCATGATGAAGATTATGTTCAGGCTGTCATGGGAGCTACAGACGGTCAATCAAAATCGTCATACAGGTCAACATACGGAATAGGTACAGAGGACACGCCTGTTTTCCCTTTCATGCACGATGCAGCAGCATGGCTAGTAGGTGGAACATTGACTGCAGTAGACCAAGTATTTGAGAACGGTTACAATCATGCGCTTAATTTAGGTGGAGGCCTTCATCACGGATTTAGAGGAAAAGCGTCTGGTTTTTGTATTTACAATGACAGTTCAATCGCCGTTGAGTATATCAGAAAGAAATATGATGCAAGAGTATTATATGTCGACACAGATGCTCATCACGGAGATGGAGTACAATGGGCTTTCTATAATGATCCGAATGTCTGTACACTATCGTTCCATGAAAGTGGGCGGTTTTTGTTCCCTGGAACAGGTCATGTAAATGAAAGAGGACATGGAGATGGCCACGGTTTTTCATTTAATATTCCTTTTGAAGCTTTTACCGAAGATGATTCTTGGCTTCTTAGTTACAAAGCAGCAATGCGCGAGGTTGTAGAATACTTCAAACCAGATGTTATTTTGACACAAAATGGTGTTGACTCTCATTACTTTGATCCGCTCACACACCTTTGTGGAACGATGAAAATTTATCAAGAGATACCTAAATTAGCACATGAACTAGCCCATGAATATTGTGATGGAAAATGGATTGCTGTTGGTGGAGGCGGCTATGATATCTGGCGGGTAGTTCCGAGGGCATGGTCTTTGCTTTGGCTAGAAATGTCTGATCAAAAAGGGCTGGTTAAAAACCAATTGCCAACATCATGGATAGAACGTTGGAAAAATGAATCTCCAGTTCAACTCCCTACTCAATGGTTTGATCCACCAGGGCTCTATCCTGATATTCCGCGGAAAAAAGAAATTGAAAAGAAGAACGAACGCACACTATTAAAAGCATTAAGGCCAGTATATGATCAACAAGATCATGTGAAATTATAGTTGCTATTCAGAAGTTAATCCATCTTTGAATAAATTCAGATTTCAATAGTGACGAACCAATTCCATGAATGGATAAAACGAGGGGAGAATTATCCCTCGTTTTTTGAAACTGTTATCATGTTCTCAACAATCCTTGATGATTTTTTTGCAACTTCATCCATCGTAAGGTTAAAGCTTTGCGATGCCTTTCCGTCCGCTTTATCTGAAATTGAACGAATAACAACATAAGGGATTTCGTTGAAATGAGCAACCTGAGCTACTGCAGCCCCTTCCATTTCAACACAGTCAGCATCAAATGTTTCGTGTAACAATTTAACTTGCTCCCGATCTGCAATAAACTGATCTCCACTTACAACTTTGCCTTCAAAAACCTTCCCACTCTGGGAAACAATACTTCTCGCCGATTTCTTTGCCTTTTCAATCAGTTTACTATCAGCTGGAAAATCAGAAGTTCCCTCATACATTGGAATTGTGCCTTTTTCAAATCCTAGTGCTGATGCATCTAAATCATGCTGTTGGCAAGAAGTAGAAATAACTACATCCCCGATGTCCAATAGTGGATTGGTTGCACCAGCAACGCCGGTAAATATGATTTTAGTTATATGATAGTAATCAATTAGTTTTTGTGTCGTCATCGCTGCATTTACTTTCCCTATTCCACTTTTCACCATAACAACCTTCTGATTATGCCAAGTTCCAATGTAAAATATATGATACCCCTTTTTTTCTTCTATGAAATCAGTCATCGCAAGCTTAAAATATGATATTTCTTCTTCCATTGCGCCAATAATTCCAAGCATTTTCTGTCCCCCCCCTTTCATATAGCCAATTCCCAAAAATTTTTTGTTTTTATTGAGAAGCTTGAAAATGCAAAAGACGATAACTCTAGCATAGTCTGTCGCTAATTGTAGCACAAGTTGTATCCCACTATTTTAAAAACGACAATCTTTTTGAAATCAGCCTATATTACACTAAAAAATCCGGAGATAATCAATCCCCGGATTTACAACCTTCTACTTTAATAAACATCATTTTCACTATAGGACGGATCTGAAATTACAAGAACAACTCTCCGATTTTGTTGCAAATTATCAGCAGAAGTATTAGGAGCAACAGGCCTAGTATCTCCATAACCGACTGCAAGGAACCTACCGGCCTCTAAATCTTTATCATCAATCAAAAACCGAATCACACTACTTGCTCTTGCACCTGAAAGTTCCCAGTTCGAAGGAAATTGTCGTGTACTAATCGGACGACTATCCGTATGTCCCTCGACTTTCACCATGTTTGGAATCGTCGATAAAAGTTCACCAACTTTACCAAGAAATGGTTCTGCTTCATCAATTATTTCTGCTCTCGCAGACTCAAATAATGCTTGCTCTTGGAGAACTAAGACAACACCACGATCATCCCTCGACGCTGATATTTGTTCCGTTAGATCATTTGTCTCTAGATATTCGGTGACCTCTTCTAACAATTCATCCAGTTGTTCACTTATTTCGTCTTCATCCATCTCAATAAAAGATTCAAAAGGATCTGCTTCTTGCTCAAATGGATCCTCTTTAATTTCTCTATCTTCTGCTGGATTATCAAAAGGAATAATAGATGGATAAAAATCAAATACAGCTCTATCTTGAAAAGAATCGGCAATCGCCTGAAATTTTTGTGCATCCACTACTGACATGGAAAATAGCAGAATGAAAAAAACTAGAATTAACGTCATCATATCCGAAAAAGTGACCATCCACTTTGGTGCCCCTTTTTCTTCGCGAGATTGTCGTCGTCTATTCATCCTTATCCTTCTCCTCTGTTAGCTCTTCTTCCCCTTTCAAATGATTTGGTAGGAAGGCACTTAACTTTTCTTGAAGAATTTTTGGATTTTGACCTGATTGAACACCAATGACACCCTCTACTACAATTTGCTTTACAAATACTTCTTCTTCTGTACTTAGAGCAAGTTTACTAGCCATTGGTACAAAGACAAGATTAGCTAGTAACGTACCATAAAGGGTTGTTAATAGGGCAACTGCCATATTTGGACCGAGTGTTGAAGGATCATTTAAATTCTGAAGCATAAGAACAAGTCCAACTAAAGTTCCGATCATCCCCCAAGCTGGAGCGTATTCACCAGCTTTCTCCAAAATAACTCGACCTTTTCGGTGACGTTCCTCCATTGCTACAACTTCAGCCATCATAATATCTTTAATGATATCCGGCTCAATTCCATCAACAGCGAGAAGGACTCCCTTCTCAATGAAAGGATCATCAACATCTTCTAAACCCGCTTCCAAAGCGAGGAGACCTTCTCTTCTTGCTCTAGCAGAAAGATCTACAAATGTATCGATTAATTCTTGTAAATTATTTTCTCTCGTTTGGAATGTTTCTTTTAGTACTTTAGGCAACGTCTTTAAATCTGCCAATGAAAAATTAATTAAGATAGCTGAAGATAGTCCACCTAATACAATCAAAATAGAAGCAATTTGAATAAAGTCCCCCATTTGACCTGCGCCTGCTGCATTAGAGTAAATAGCTGTAAAAACAGCCGTTAATCCGATAAAAATCCCCACTGGAGTCAATATGTCTATTTTTTTCATAACCCTCTCCCTAACCCTGCACATGCTCTTTGTCTTTTTCAATTCTTTTTAGAGAACTAAATGTTGAAACAGAGACTTTAATATTCAACAAACAGATTTCGTTTGATGAAACATTAAAGTCATTTTGTATTAAAACTAATAGAAGAAATTATTATTTATTGTTTTACTTCCGCCGCATTAGAAGTTGATTGACGAAGTTCTAAACGATGAGGAAGAACGACAACATTTTCCGTTACTTCTTCTTTGTTCATGTACTTTGTTAACAATCTCATTGACACAGCGCCAATATCATACATTGGTTGTACTACGGTGGATAATGTTGGACGAACCATAGATGCAAGTCGCGTATTATCAAAACCCATCACTTCAAAGTCTTTTGGCACTTCAAAACCTGCATCTTGTGCTCCGTGAATAACGCCAAGAGCCATTTCATCTGTTGAAGCAAATATAGCTGTTGGACGATCAGTTAATTTCAATAACGACTCCATCGCTTCTAATCCGGAATCGTACGTATAATCACCAATAACTACTAAAGTGTCATCTATATCCAAACCAGAATCTAATAATGCATCTTTGTATCCAGAGTATTTTAGAAAACCATTAATAGGATCTTCTAAAGTTCCAGACAACATTGCTATTTTTTTGTGGCCTTGATCGATCAATGATTTCACAGCATCATATGCTGCTTGTTTATAATCTATATTGACCGAAGGAAATTCCTTCTTATCATCAACTGTAGCAGACAAAACGATTGGTGCAGGTGATTTTTTAAAAGTTTCTTCGTGTTCTTTTGTTATTTCTCCACCCATAAAGACAATTCCATCGACTTGTTTTTCCAACAACGTATTTATTAGATGAATTTCTTTGTCTTTATTTTGATCTGAATTACATAAAATAATGTTATATTTATACATTGTTGCAATATCTTCAATTCCGCGTGCAAGTTCCGAAAAGAAAATGCTTGAAATATCAGGAATTATTACTCCAACAGATGTCGTTTTCTTGCTTGCCAACCCTCTCGCTACGGCATTTGGACGATAACCTAATTGATCAATTGCTTCCAACACCCGTTTTCTTGTCGTTGGTTTAACATTCGGGTTACCATTAACAACACGTGATACGGTTGCCATCGAAACGCTTGCTTCTCTTGCTACATCATAAATGGTTATATTCATTTATTGCTTCCTCCTTATATTACATATATTGGTTTTCATACTTTCATAATGTAATGCTATGATACGACACTTTTCGGAGGCGTGCAAATTCTTTATATATATCGACAAATCCCCCTAAAATGTTAAGCGCCTTACACTGAATATCCTTTTTCAAAAATAATGAACTATGTTTTTTCCATTAAACGTTATTTTTCTACCTATTCATCACTACAATAGACTAAAAGTACTGTGTTTTATCATTAAATTATTCTTCTAGTATCAGAAATAATCGGCGAATTCCTCCCTTTTCATTTTCCTTAAATTTTAAGTAATCTGATCACTGATATGCTTAAGTTCATAAGAAAAATCTACTTGAATGATTTCCCATTCTATGTGAATGTTTAAACTTAGTGACGCAGCACAATTCCTGCTTTTTTAAGAACAGATAATCACCAGACTAATTCCTCACTTAAACGATATCTTAATCAGATAGGAATAGGTCCTCTTAACAATTTCTTACAAATCACTCTCTTATCCATATAGTGTCACATGTCAGAGAAAACTATTCCAAACAAAATAGCCTTACCTCTTTTACATTATAACTTTAATCCTTTAGTAAAGTTATCATTTAATCTTGAAAAATTTACTAATATGCTTTTAGGGGAGTCACTTTAACACCTTACCACTAAAAAAAGCCCCTAAGTTACAGGGACTTTTCATCACAATCACTTTTTTAAAAAGTCTTTTACTTCAAAGATTTCTTTTTATAAAGACCTGATTTTTCTAAATTAGCCATAAATTCGTGGAATTGAGGAATATCCATTTGTTGAGCAGAATCCGATAGTGCTACTGCTGGATCTGGGTGAACCTCTGTCATCACGCCATCAGCACCTACAGCTAGTGCTGCTTTTGCTGTAGGAAGTAACAAATCACGTCGACCAGTTGAGTGAGTTACATCAACGAAAACTGGAAGGTGAGTTTCTTGTTTTAAAATTGGAACAGCAGAAATATCTAACGTATTTCTAGTAGCTGTCTCATAAGTTCTTATGCCTCTTTCACACAACATAACATTGCTATTTCCTTTAGATAGAATGTATTCGGCAGCGTTTATGAACTCTGCAATAGTAGCTGAAAGTCCACGCTTTAACAAGATTGGTTTATCCACACTACCAGCTGCTTTTAGTAATTCAAAGTTCTGCATATTCCTGGCACCAATTTGAATCACATCAAGGTAATCAACTGCCATTTCAATATCATGTGGCGTAACAATTTCACTGATAACAGCAAGGTCATGTTTATCTGCAACCTGCTTAAGAATTTTTAAACCTTCAACTCCAAGTCCCTGGAAGTCGTAAGGAGAAGTTCTTGGTTTGAATGCACCACCGCGCATAAACTTTAATCCTTCTTTTTTCAATGCTTTTGCAACTTCATCAACTTGTTCAAAACTTTCTACAGAACAAGGTCCAGCAATAAGACATTGTTCTCCATCTCCTATTTTCTCACCTCGAAGTGTGACAATCGTATCTTCCGGATGTTTTTTTCGAGACACAAGAAGCGCTTTTGAATGGTCATCTTCTTGAAGTTCTAAACTTGCTTTAAATATTTCCTTGAAGATATGCTGGAGGGTTGACGTTTCAAACGGCCCATCATTTTTGCTTTCAATTAAGTTCAGCATCTTTCTTTCACGAACTGGATCAAATCGATTAAGACCCTGCGCACTTTTCACTCTTCCGATTTCTTTAGCAATTTTTGCACGCTCATTAATCAACTCCACCAGTTGTTCATTTAATGTATCTAACTGGCCTCTCAACTCTTCTAATTGTTCATTTCCCATCAGAAAAACTCCTCTCTTTTGCAGCAAAGCCTTCAATGACTTTTTTGATATAGACACTATTATAAACGATACATGATTAAATGTCATCACTTTTCCTTTAATTCTTAAACGCTTTTAAGCACTAAAGCGTTTTCCTTTCATTCACATGCTTTGTCATAAGCATAATCTGGCTTCCTCATGTATAATAAAAATAGATATACACGAAAAGGAAAGTGCTCTGCTTACAAATGAAACGTGTAACTCATTTCTACGAGAATTCTATCCTTTTTTACTGTGCAATGAAACATACAATATTTCCATACTATTTTAAGAGGTGATTCTGAATGCCCGTTACTTCGTCTGAACTTATATTTGCTCTCGATATTGGAACGAGATCCGTTGTTGGTCTCATATTAGAAAAAAAACAACATGGTTATCACGTTTTAGACGTATATAGTTTAGAACACAAAGAACGTTCGATGTTAGATGGACAAATCCACAACGTTTTAGCTGTATCTCATACGATAACATACGTAAAAGATTATTTAGAAAAAAAACACGGACAACTAAAAAAAGTTTGTGTAGCTGCGGCAGGTCGTTCATTGAAAACGAAACGTGCAAAAATTGATTTAAATATTTTAGGTAAACCTATTTTTGATAGACAAGCTTTGTTACACCTTGAACTTGGAGCAGTACAAAAAGCTCAATTTGACTTGGTTCATGAAGATAGTGCTCCGCACCAAAAAGTAAACGATTATTGTGTAGGCTACTCTATTATCGATTATCGCCTTGATGGTGAACCGATTGGCAGTCTGATTGACCAACGTGGGGAAACCGCTTCTGTAGAAGTTATTGCGACGTTTTTACCTAAGGTTGTCGTTGAATCGCTTATTTCAGCTTTACACCGTTCTGGTTTAGAATTAGAAGCCCTGACACTCGAACCTATCGCAGCAATTAATGTCTTGATTCCTCAGTCGATGAGAAGATTGAATGTCGCTCTCGTTGATATTGGTGCTGGGACATCTGATATTGCTATTACTGATTTAGGTACAGTTACTGCGTATGGCATGGTTCCTAACGCAGGAGATGAAATTACTGAGGCATTGAGTGATCACTTTTTACTCGATTTTCCTGATGCGGAAAGAATTAAAAAAGAGCTTAACTCATCAGATGAAGTCATCATAAATGATATTCTCGGTATGGAAACTACTTATGCGAAGAACCAAGTTGTTGCACCACTCGAAGAAGCAATTAATCATTTATCTGATCAAATTAGTCTTGAAATATTAAAACTTAACGGGCGTCCCCCTAAGGCTGTCATGCTCGTTGGAGGAGGAAGCATGACTCCGAACCTTCCAGAAAAAGTGGCAGAAAGATTAGAGCTGCCAAAAAACAGAGTTGCCATCAGAGGGATTGACGCTATTAAAGGATTGACCTTTGAACAGGAGTATGATGCGACTCCTGAATTAGTCACTCCAATAGGAATAGCTATTGCAGCAAAAGAAAGTCCCGTTCAATATATTAGTATTCAAGTAAACGATGAGACTATTCGTCTTTTCGACATCAAAAAACTTACTGTTGGTGACGGATTGTTATCAAGTGGTCTAGAGCTATCGAAGTTATACGGCAAGCCTGGAATGGCAATGATGCTTAAAGTGAACGGAAGAGTTGTTTCTATTCCTGGTGAACATGGCACCCCACCTACTTTAAAAAAGAATGGTGAAGATATAGAACTTGATTCCCCGTTAATTCACGGTGACATCATTGAAATAGCGAAAGGGAAAAATGGCCAAGATGCTATCGCAAAAATGAAAGATGTTTTGGACGAACAACCGGTAATAAATTTATCTTACAACGGAGAAAAAATAGAGGTTGGACCGATGATTTTACTTAATGGGAAACATGTGACATTAGACGCGTCATTATCCGATCGCGATTTAGTTGAATGTTACTCTCCGAGAAACATTGAAGAGTTGCTATTTAAACTAGACTTAACCGAAAAATATCTAGGCACATCTGAACCTGTTCAAGTTATCTTGAACGATAAGACTATCTCTCTTTATCAGAAGAAAACATCAATTTACTTAAATGACAAACCAGCTACCTTCTCTACACCTATAAAGAATGAGGACAAGTTAATTATTCATCAGGAAGAGCATGAAGAACCAACATTAAAATCAGCTCTAGAAAAATACTATAACGTATCTCATCGGGAGATTGTTGTTTCTTTCAATGACGATCCGGTTCATTTAGAAAAAGAAATGTTTGAATGCCGCCAAGATAAAAGACTCATTTCACTGCATTCACTTTTAAAGAACGGCGATCGCATTCAAGCTAATAAAAAAGAAAACATCTCTTTTATATTCCAAGACGTATTTTCAAAAGTTACAATTCAACGACCAGATGATCAACATAAACGACCCGTCATTTTACAAAATGAAGAAGAAACGTCATTTTCTGCAGAAATTCACCATGGTGATGTCCTTGAATTAAAGTGGGTTGATTAAAAGAATAACAAATTTACTTAGCTACTGACGTGACTCAGCCTCCTCTCAGGACAATTTAATTCTTTCGTCATCCGAAATAGACTGGTGTGACCAAGACCTGTCTTGATCTCTCTTAGGGCTATTTGAGCTCCTTGTAGAACAAAAGTGTATCTCTTCACTCATTTTAAAACCTTTAAAACCGCCTCTAGGACCTAGAGGCGGTTTTTTTGTTAAAATATTCTTTTGTTTAAGCTATTTCGTTCGAAGCTTTTTCAGCATTTTTCTTAGTTACTTTCCAATGAGAAGCATTCCAAACAACATCATTTTTATGAAAAAGTAACACCTGTGGGGATTCATGCTTTATGTTACATTCTTCAGAAATTTGGTTCGATAATTCTTTCAGGTCTTGTACATTTAAATAAAATATTGGAAAAGGAGGCTCCGATTTTGCATAGCTTTCCATTTCAGTAAAGGCTTCGCTACTTACTGGACAAGTAACGCTATTTTTCATGATAAAAAAAGTCTCTTCTTCAGTAATTAGTTTATTCCAATCTTCTTTGCTTTCAATCTTTTTGATACTCAAATCTATTCCTCCTAAGAATCCGTTCCTCGGTTTTCATTTTTTAATCGTTCTTTTTCTTCCACTTCTTTGACAAGCTGCTCTACAGAACGTTGCAAGTCCTCTACTTCTTGTCGAACGGAAGCTGCAATATCTTCACTAATTCCATCTAAGTCGTCCATCAAATAATCAGCAGATTCCGTAAGTTGATCCATATCTTTTTTTAAAGATAAAGACAAGGTTTTAATTTTATCAATTAGCTGCGTAGATTGATCAGAAACACTTCTTGCTGCAGAAGTTGCAAAATAACTTCCTCTTTCAACCGCTTGATTCGTCCAATCAGACGTTTTATTTTTAGCTACCTTTGCTTGTTGATTAATATCTTGGCGGATTTCTCTACCAGATTTGGGTGTTAGCAGAAACGCTACTGAAGCACCTATGACACCTCCAATAAGTCCCCCGATTAAGAAATCTTTTGGGTTCATATTTTGCTCGCTCATGCTCATTCCTCCTTTTTAAATTTCTTTCCTGAATTATACTTCTGTGTTTTTAGATTCTGTAGATTTTTTAGCTTTATACTTCGTCCAAAACTCCAGTATAACATTTCCCCATTTAACAGCTTGAGCAACTTGCTCTGATTGCTCATCTGCTTTACTTGATACAGCATTTGAAACTTTTTTTACTGAGCGATTCATACTTTGAAATGATTCCCCTAAATCTTTTGCCGCATCAAATACTGAGTTTAATGAATTTGATTTATGTTGAAGATCATCAGCTAATTGATTTGTCTTATGTAATAATTGTGTAGATTCCTTTGTAATTCCATCTACTTGGGTTTGCAAATCTTCCACTGTACTCGATACATTTTCCATCGTTTTTTTCAATGACAGTAAAGTTTGAATAATGAAAAAAACAAGAACTGCAACAGCAATTGCGATAATTGCAATACTAACGTACATTAACCATTCCATGATTGATACCTCCCGATTATTCCTAATTTTTCTTTTTAGTCTACTTATAACAAGATTCTACATCTTTTGCAAAATACCTGCTACGATATTTTAGTTATCCTCCAATTATTATGTGGCAATCTATTAAAAAGTGTGTAAAATAAGAGAAGTTACCCTATTATTAAAAGGAGAAAGATAAATGAGAGATCCTCGCATAAAAAAACTAGCACAAAATTTAATTCATTATTCAGTCGATCTAAATAAAGGCGAAAAAATTCTCATCGAAAACTTTGGCGTACAAAAAGAACTTGTAAAAGCTTTGATTGAAGAAACATACAAAGCAGATGCTATTCCTTTTGTTTCCCTAAAAGAGCATGAAATAAACCGAAGTTTACTGAAAGAAGCTACGAAAGAGCAACAAGAACTGACAGCTGATTTTGAATCGAACGTAATGAAGCAGATGGATGCTTATATTGGGCTGAGAGCAGGCGATAACATTAATGAACTGTCTGATGTCCCTTCAGATAAAATGACTCTACATCAGCAGACAGTTGGCACTCAAGTACACAGACAGATTCGTGTACCTCATACAAAATGGGTCGTTCTTCGATACCCTAGTCACTCTATGGCACAATTAGCAAAAATGAGTACAGAAGGATTTGAAGAGTTCTACTTTAATGTATGCAATCTAGACTATGCAAAAATGGAGCAAGCAATGGAGCCCCTTGTGAAAATAATGAACAGCACCGACGAAGTACGGATTACCGGAAAAGGAACGGACATTACCTTTTCTATCAAAGACATTCCATCAATTAAATGTGCAGGTCGTTTGAATATTCCTGACGGTGAAGTATACACAGCACCAGTTAAAAATTCCGTTAACGGTACAATCACATATAATACTGCGTCTCCATACCAAGGCACAACTTTCGATAATGTGACATTCACATTCAAAAACGGGAAAATCATTGAAGCTTCTTCTAACGACACAGAAAAAATTAACCATATATTAAATACAGACGAAGGCGCTAGATATATTGGTGAATTTGCCATCGGTGTGAACCCTTTTATCCTTCATCCGATGCAAGACACTTTATTTGATGAAAAAATTGATGGAAGCTTCCACTTCACACCAGGTCAAGCTTATAACAATGCATACAACGGAAACGATTCCGCAATTCATTGGGATCTCGTTCAGATCCAACGACGAGAATACGGCGGTGGAAACATTTATTTCGACGGTAAATTAATTCGTGAAGACGGCCGATTCGTTAGTAAAGATTTAATAGGATTAAACCCTGATAACTTGAAGTAAAGCATTGAAAGCCAATTCCTTTATTTGGAATTGGCTTTTTAATAGCCTTGTGTAAAACCTTCTAAATAGCAAATTCAAGTACATTTTTTCAAATTAAAACAGCTAGTTGTTGAAAATTTTAACGTCTGCGTCAAAAACTTAATGTGTTCCATAGACTATTTACAACATCAGTTCATAAGCATTTTGAAACTTCTGAACGTCGCCAGCCCCCATGAAAATGAGCACACCATTTTCATGGCTTTTCAAGACTTCCATCGCTTCTTCTTGTATAAGTTTTGCGCCTGGAATTTTATTTTGCAAGTCTTCGATGGTTAGTTCACCATTTCTTTCCCGAGCGGATGAAAATATATCACACAAATAGACATAGTCAGCTGCTGCAAGACTTGATGCAAACTCATCTAAGAATGTTTCCGTACGTGAAAAAGTATGTGGCTGAAATATCGCAATAACTTCTTTATCATGATATTTTTTCCGAGCAGATTCAATCGTTGCAGAAATTTCTGTCGGGTGGTGAGCATAATCATCTATCAACGTTTGAGTACCTTTCTTTTTTTCAGTGAATCTCCGTTTAACGCCTTGAAAAGATTTTAATTGAGCTTGAACTTTTTCCATTTCAATTTTTTCATAATGACACAAAGTAATGACTGATAATGCATTTAATACGTGATGTGAACCGTAACCTGGAATTGTAAACGAACCGTGAAAAGAAGAACGAACATAGACATCAAAGTGCGTCCCATATTCATTTGATTCAATATTTTTTGCATAGAAATCATTTTCTTCGTTTAACCCATAATATATCACGGGTACTTGTGCTTTCAGTTCTTGTAAGTAATTATCGTCACCACAAGCAATAATAGCTTTCTTAACTTGCATAGCCATTTCTTGGAAAGCGTCGAAAACATCGTTCACCCCTTTGAAATAGTCAGGATGATCAAAATCAATGTTTGTCATAATCGCATAATCGGGATGATAATTTAAGAAATGTCGTCGATACTCACACGCTTCAAAAACAAAATACTCACTGTTTTCTCTCCCTTTACCTGTTCCATCACCAATTAAATAAGATGTTGGACGAGCTTCCCCCATAACATGTGCAAGCAAACCAGTTGTAGAAGTTTTTCCATGTGATCCTGTCACTGCAATGCTCGTAAAGTTTTGAATAAATTCACCTAAAAAGTGAGGATAAGAATGTACAGTCATTTTCAATTCTTCAGCAGCTTGAATTTCTTTGTTTTTTTCGTTATATGCCGGTGATGCAATCAACGTTTGTCCTTGATGAATATTTTCTTTTTCAAATGAAAATATCGGAATGCCCATTTTTTCTAATGGTTTTTGCGTAAAGAATACTTTATCCACGTCAGAACCTTGTACGTCATATTTCATGTCATTTAAGATCTGTGCTAAAGCACTCATTCCAGAGCCTTTGATTCCAATGAAATGGTATAGTGTCATGTTTGAACCTCCACGTTCCTAATTAAGACTTACTTATATTTGCGTCGATTTTTATTTATACTATCAGTTGGTATCGTTTTATTCGTAGATAGTATAAGAAATATTTAGATTTTCGCGACGGTTAATTGATCCTACACAAGTATTCTAATGGTTATAAAGAAATAGAATTATTTCACCGTCCTAACTAAGTAGCCATATGACCACTTGTATTGCATTAATTCAACTTTTCAAATAGTTACGATACAACATTTCCTATTATAGCAAAAAAGAAAAGCAAGAACCATCGACATATTATTAATAATAAGGTTAGCTTCCATCGTAAATATTACCATATTTAAGCATGTCAACCCCATACTCTTTTAAATATCGCCTGAATTCTTGATGCCCTTGATTATAAATTCCGTTTAATTTATCAATAATCTGCTCCTCATACATGGGCAAAATTAGCGCTGATGGTCCGATAATTCGTTTCTCAAAACCAATCGTTGAGATTCTGGCAAAAACAATCTTTCCTTCTTCAAATTCTGTTTTAAATAAAAACGGTCTCGCTTCGATTCTTTTTCCTTCAGGTTTGAATAAAGGAGTGCAGCTAATTTCTTGACCCTCAACTTTTCTTATACGGAATGGCTCTAAATGCATTAGCATTAGAATTCCCGATAATTCCAGCATACGCTTTGACATTTCATCTTTTTTAGCGCGGACAAATAAATCAAACAAGCGTGACCCAACTACTGTAACATAATCAAATAGTAACCAATGCTCAAAGTGCAGTTGCAAAGAAGGAGGTAATTCCTTTTTATTATCCAAACCTAATTTATGACAAAATAAATGCTTCGCTCGAACTTTCTCACGAAGATTTGCTTCAGATTGAACATACGTAAACATCCAATCGTATAAATCTGAGAATGTTTCATACATCACTTTTTGTTTATTCTTTTTTACCTTCTCCAGATTGACTAAAAACTCTGTTTTCCTTCTTTCCATTACGACCTACTCCTTTAACGAATATTGCTACTGTGAAGCTTCACCTATTACAGACAAAAGCTGTTCAAACATTTACATTTGAACAGCTTTTGTCTAATGTTCTAAAATCCGAAAACAATTTTTTCCAATCTAGGATTTTCTCGAAGCTTTCTCCCAGTTTTGGCTTGTTCCTTACCATTTAAGATAACATTGTCGCCAGTGAAGCCAATGTGAATGTTTAGCAAACTACCACCGACTCCATACATGTCAACAGGAGCGCCAATTCGCTCATAACGTTGGATTCGTTTCGCATCAAATCCACCTGATGCGACGATCTTTACATGTTGAAAACCTTCCTGATCTAACGCCTCTCTCAAAGCGAATAAAAGTTTCGGATTGACTCCGCGAGGGTCAAACGTCCCAAGAACTTCCGGATGTCGATTGAAATATTTATCAATTAAATGCTTAGATGTATCGACACGGACTCCCACTAAATCTTCCCCAAATTCTCGCGCTACTTTCAATGAATCTGTAATAACATCGTTATTATAATCTACTAAAGATAGTAAGTCATCATTAGGATAAGTCTCTTTATAAGCTCTTGTCGCTTCAACAACATCACCTTCAAATAATTGAATTAGTGCGTGAGGCATCGTTCCCATCCCGCGTTTCCCCCACCATTCATTCATCGCATGTGTCGCCTGAGCTTTAGAACCACCAATATACGCCGCATAACCATCACCAGATTGCATCATGAAGTGATCATCTCTATCGCCCATGAAAATAACTGGTTTCTCTGTTCCAGATGACTTCGCTGCCTTTACGACTTCATAAACATTCGTAGCTACCGACGTTCTTCTCGCAAAGATCCCGTCAATAACACCTTCTAAATAACCAAAATGTTGATAAGGCCCCTTAATCGTCATCACCGTTTCAAAAGGTTCAATTTTATGTCCATCTTCCAAAGAGTGAACTTCAAGCTCCCCTGGGTTTGCTGCAAACGTTTCTAATAAAGCGATAACTTCATCCGTACCACAAAGCACCGCTCGTTTTTTCTGAAAAAATTGCATGGTCACAATATTATTTGGTTTATATTTCTCTGCAAGTTCTCTCGTTTTCAGAAAATAAACTGCCGAAAACCAACCATCCCCAACTCTTTCATCAAATTTAAAAGTTGTATTCGTTAGTCGTTTTATTTTCCCTTGTAGCTTTAAGCTAATTTCCTTCATATCTTTATCTCCTTGGACTTCCCTGCGTCAACTTAATGATAGAGGGTTTCTTTAGCATGCTCTTGAATAACGGCTTCCATTATCTCTGTTAGATCATTTTGATTAACTTTTTGTATTCCATTCCTTAACACAACATACTGGGATTGTTCGTTAATTCTCAATAGGTGAATCCACTGCGGCGATACGTGTTGAACCAAATTTCCCAAAGATACCTGTTGCATAAGAACATCCCTCCCCAGGTTTAGTTCGACCTCGCATATGAAGCGTGAAGCAAACGAAATCGATGTATTTCATTGAAAGCTACGTGATTCCTTCGTTTTTCTCTTCATCACCCGAAAAGCATTCGCGGATCCCTATGAAATTTTGAATGGGCAAACAATCGTAAAAATGTATACCATTAACATTGTATAAAAAAAAAGGAGAGATGTGTAGTCTAAATTCTCCTTATATCTATTTTGATCTTAATAACTAGGTTTTGTCAATATACTTCTCGTCCACATTGCGCCCCCTAAAACATTGTCTGTTTATAAAGAAAAAAGAATCACCAAGATGGTAATTCTTTTTTAAAATTGTTGCTTGTAATAAACGTCAACCCTACCTCACTACGGATTAATCTTTTTTTGCTTCTTTTGGTTTTTTCTTCGCTAATATGAAGACTGGTTCTAATTCTCCGTTTTCATACATAAATGGTAATGCAGTTAGCGGGATTCGACCTTGTGAGAAAAACTGGAATACCATTTGTGCTAACACATCGTACCCTGTTTCATTTTGTATATCACCGAATATAAGCACATCATGATGCGGAATAGCAACAGTTAATTGACCTAACGCTTTTTCTTCCATTTTTTTAAGAAACGAATCATCAAGAATTCTACTTGCATCATATCCATCATTCGTACTCAAAAAATAGAATGTATTCCCAGCAACTCTATCCTCTTTCATCGGATGATCTAATGAACGCAAATTAAATTGACTTGCTTCTTGTATTTCTCTAAAACTTTTTCCGGCCTTCTCAAGCATCCCTTCATCAATGAGAGAATAAGACGTCCCTTCATCAACTGCATAAAATATTTTTGTCTCTGCAGTATGGTCGGAATGAAGTAATTTTCGTCCATCGTTCGTTTCTCTTTCAAAAGAAGCTGTTCGAATTACAGGAAATATACTCTTTTCCTTATCGATGAGTGAAACTTCAGAAGTCAGTAACCTTAAACCTTCAGTAATCATAGCTACTGTTTCTTTCAAAGCCTCACCTTTATCAGCTTCGAATTTCGGACCTAATTTAGCTAAATCAATCGTTACTCCTTTATCCACTCGCTTATCTATAATTCGCAGAGTTCCCTGCTCTCTATCAAAGGACGTCACCCAATTCTCGTTCGTCAGTTGACTTTCAATTTCTCTTTTCAGTTGGATTGGTTTCATATTTATCCCTCCAGTTCATTGCAATTCTAACATGATGTCAAGTAATCACCAATTACCTTGCTTATAAAATTATCCCTAAAGCAAATCGCCTCTAAAATCAAGCACCAAAAAGAGGACTTCCAAAGAGAGTCCTCTAAAAATTAATTACCTATGTTTCGCTTCCGTTAAAAATGCATCAATTTCTTCAACTGTTTTACGGTTTTTACTCACAAAACGATGAACTTCTTTTCCTTTTTTGAAAACAAGAAAACTCGGAATCCCAAAAATATTTAATTCCTGACATAACTCGATAAAATCATCACGATTGACTTTGTAAAAGTCTAAATCATTATGAGTTTCTTCTAATGCTGGAAGTAACGGGTCAATCACAGTACAGTCTGGACACCAACCTGCACTGAACATAAGTACCGCTCCCTCTCCCTCAATGACCTGCTTATACTGTTCAAGTGATGTTATATTATTCATTCGTGCCACCCTCTCATACTAAGATTTATCAATTGTCATATCTCCATATTTGATTAGATCTTTTTTTCTTAACCATTCTGAAAGAATAACACTAAGGATAGCAGGTAACAAGAAATGTAACAGAAGAATACTCATGAACACTGAAAAATCAGCGCCCATCGTACGTATTGTCATAATCTGACCAACGAAACCACTTGTCCCCATTCCAGCTCCTGCTTCATTGTTTTCCATAAAAAATACCATCGTCGAAAACGGGCCAAGAATCGCAGCAGTTACTGTTGGCGGAATCAAAATATACGGATTTTTAACGACATTCGCTATTTGCAACATCGATGTGCCAATACCTAACGCAACAAAACCAGACCAGCCATTTTCACGAAAACTACTAATCCCAAAGCCAATCATTTGAGATGCACAGCCTACCGTAGCAGCCCCGGCAGCAAGCCCTTCTAAGCCTAGCATAAAAGCTATAGCTGCACTTGAAATAGGTGCCGTCAATGCTAACCCCATAAAGACAGCAACTAGGATTCCCATCAGAAATGGTTGTTGTTCTGTCGCCCACATAATGAAGACGCCAAATTGTGTCACTACGCTAGCGATAGGTGGACCAATAAGCATCGCACTACCAACACCAGCAATAATCGTTACAAGAGGTGTGACAATAATGTCTAGCTTCGTTTCTTTAGACACCATTTTACCAACCTCTGTAGATATCAATGCTGCTAAAAAACTACCAACTGGTCCTGCCAATTCTCCACCCGACGCACCGCTTATTACAGCCGCGAACAAAACGAGCCTTGGCGCACCAAGTCCATAAGCGACTGCAACACCAATCGCAGGCCCCGAAAGGCTCATAGCCATCTCACCCATTTGGATTAAAACTGCCGCTCCCGGAACCCCTATCCCTTGAAGTTGCGACCCAATTGTTTCCATAATAAGTCCTATAATTAAGGAAGAAAACAAACCTAAAGCCATGTAGCTCAATGTATTGATTAAGTAGTTTTGAACAGTTGGTTCAATTCCTTTACGCCTAAAAAAATCTCTCATTATCTACTTCTCCTTAGCTAATTTACATCATCGCATCTGCTAGACTGAATAGGATTTTTATTAAAACTATATTGGTAATAATAACATATTGACAAAGGGATAACTGCTATTAAGGAATAAATCTGCTAAAATAGAATCATAAAATAAGGAGGGAATTACTCATGCGATTAACCGTGTATCTTGCAGGACAAATTCATGATAATTGGCGACAAGAAATAAAAAATAAATCCAAAGATTTACCGCTTGATTTTGTTGGACCTATGGAGGATCATGATCGTTCAGACAACATTGGCGAAGAAATCTTAGGAGAACAGCCTACACCAATATACAAAGATGAAGCCGCTTCTAAGTTTAATAACTTACGTACGAGAATCTTACTTGAAAAGTCGGATGTTGTCATTGCCTTATTTGGTGAGAAGTATAAGCAGTGGAATAGCGCAGCAGATGCTGCTTCAGCAATCGCACTAAATAAACCACTCATTTTAATTCGTTCGAAAGAGCTTCATCATCCGCTTAAAGAACTTTCTGAAAAAGCACAAGTGACAGTAGAAAATGTTGATCAAGCTATTCAATCTCTCTCTTATATATTTGAGAGCTAAGCAAATGAAGGCAGCCTAAAAAATTAATGAGAATTATTTTGACGGATTGCTCTTTTTTAGTGTCCCATATGAGTGATTGATTCTGGTCACTCTACACCTTTTCTCTTCTCCAGTGTCCAGCATCTCTTCGATTCTGGACACTCAACACGTTTTTTCCTCTCAAGCGTCGCACCTCTCCGATTCTGGTCACTCTACACGATTGAATTGACCTAGTAACAAGATGTTTATTTGACTAAACATTGTCGTTCGATCCACCTGACCGGCTGTAAAAATGCCAATTGCTCCTTCTTTACTTCGAACATTATTCTTTTCTGTCCACAAATCCATAACATCCCCTAATTCCTTGCCCTCATTTATCATTTCCCTCACAGAGTTTGGAAGAGGGATTCGAGCTCCTGAAGCCATTAGCAAATGACCTTGTTTCGTTGCAAGTGCCCCCCAATTACATAAAAACAACTGGTCATCGAGTGTCATTACCCCACCTTCAAGGCCAATCGTAACGTCAGCAGATGTCTCTTTCACTAGATACTTTGCACGATTAATTGCACCTTGTTTTGTTTCCAGATCTGACATCGGCTGATCAGAAACACCAGAAGGAGCAAGATATCCAATCACATCATATGTATTACCAAATACTAACTCTACAGATTTAATTTTAGTCGGATTCTTCGAAGCAATATACAACTTTTTCATATAACTTCACTCCATTCAAATTTAATAGGCAATGTTAAGTGGTGGGTAAGAAGTGGTCCAGCGCGAATTCGTTTGCTTTAGAATAGCAGTATTATAAAAAGAAGCCTCTATCGATGAACTGTAACCTATAAAATGGACAGTTTATAAAAGGGACCTATGCAGCTAGTAAATGACTTTGGTATTGAGCCGGGGTCATTTTCTTTAATCCCCACTGGTAACGATGACCATTATATTCTTCCATGTAGTCATCTACTTCTTGTCTTAATTGTATAAAGTTCTCGCACGCTTTGTGGTCGACCATATCTTTGAAATGTCCAAAGAATGATTCCATTGGTGCGTTATCCCAACAATTTCCCTTTCTTGACATAGATTGACGTACCCCTAATTTTTTCACCTTGTCCTGGAACTCTGGATGAGTATAGTGAACCCCTTGATCAGAGTGAAGGATAGCCTCAGGGTGAAAGATACCCATCCCTTCCTTGAGGTTGTCTAATGTTTGATAAACAATATCCATTTCTAATGACCTTGACAATTTATAAGCTAAAATCTCTTTTGTAGCTCCATCTTTCACACAGGATAAATAGGCTTTTTGACCTGAACTATAGTAAAGATAAGTAATGTCAGTTAATAACACTTTACCAAATTCTTTTTGATCAAACTGACGTTGAAGTAAGTTCGGACATGTACGGTGTTCTTGTGTCGCCTTAAGCATTTTTCTATAAGGCTTCGCCCGCCTAATTTTCGTTTCTAGGCTGAATTTTTTCATTAAGCGTCTGATTTTTTTATGATTCATCACGACACTGTGATCATTCTCTAATATCATTTTGATTTGAAGTGCCCCTACTTTTTGATTCTTTACGAAGAAAATATTTTTAATAAGTTTAACTTCTTGTGTATCCCTTGCTTCTCGGACTTGACGGACGCCCTCTGCGCTTAACCAGGCGTAATAACCACTTCTACTTACTTCAGCTATCTGACACAACTGGGTTACTTCTCCCTTCAATTGGTGCTTTCTGATGATTTTTTCAATAAGTTCAAATTTCTCTGAAGGGGTTAATATTTCTTTTTCAACGCCTGCCTCTCTCGTTCTTCTAGCTTTTTTAAGAAGTCATTCTCAGCTTCTAAATACTTGATTCTTGTTTCTGCTTTTTTAAGTTTTTCTTCGGCAGATAACGTTTTGGATGAGGGGCGTCCCGCACTTCCTTTTCCTCTTCGCTCCGATTCGAATCCAACTTCACCAAACTGCTCAAACGTATCGCGCCAACGCCTTAAACAACGCTTTGGTTGGTCTTTACCTATAACCTCAAGGTTAAATCCATGCTCTAGAAAGATCTGAGACGGTCCTTTTCCTGTTTTATATTCTTGAACAGCCTTTACTTTAAAATATGGTTGGTAAGAGATCGAGCGGTCCGACGCACGTACAACATTCGGATTCTTCTCTAGTTCTTTCATTTGAAACTCTGAATAAATGTTTTTACTCATGACAATTCTCCGTTCTAATGATTTATTTTATTATAAACGGGTTTATCTTATAAAAACATAAACACCCGAATAATGAGGCACTTTTTTTTAGTGTCCATTATTCGGGTTACAGTTCACGATAACGAGGCTTCTTTTTATAATTAAACATTATCCCGTATCGTTTTTAACGTCGTCTTGTCGGTGTGACGAACGAGAGTTGTTATTAATTCTTTTGCTGCCGCATAATCATCGACGTGAATCATTGATGCAGCTGTATGAATATACCTAGAACAAATACCGATAACTGCTGACGGAACACCACTATTAGATATATGGACTCTCCCCGCGTCTGTTCCTCCTTGTGAAACAAAAAATTGATATGGAATATTATTTGTCTCAGCTGTATCGAGAATAAACTCACGCATTCCTCGATGAGTAATCATCGTACGATCAAAGATTCTTAACAACGCCCCTTTTCCAAGATGACCGAACGCATCTTTCTCTCCAGAAGCATCGTTGGCAGGACTCGCATCAAGCGCATAAAATATATCTGGTTGAATCATATTGGCCGCAGCCTGAGCACCTCTAAGTCCTACCTCTTCCTGAACTGTTGCACCTGAATATAAAATGTTTGGCGTTTTTTCTCCATGTAACTCTTTTAATAACTCAATCGATAATCCAACACCATAGCGATTATCCCAAGCTTTTGAAAGGATCTTTTTCTGATTTGCTAATTTCTCCATTGGGCAAATTGGAACAATTTGCTGGCCTGGTTTAATACCAATTTTTATAGCATCTTCACGATCATCTGCACCTATATCAATATACATATTTTTTATTTCCATCGGCTTGCTTCGTTTCGCCTCATCCAATAAATGTGGTGGAATAGATCCTATGACACCTGTCACCGGACCACGATCGGTCATGATCTTTAGACGCTGCGCCAACAACACTTGACTCCACCATCCACCCAAAGTCTGAAAACGAATCAAACCTTTTTCATCTATGGAAGTGACCATAAATCCAACTTCATCCATGTGTCCAGCAACCATCACTTTAGGCCCCTGTGAGTCGCCTCGTTTTATGCCAAAAACACCACCTAAACGATCTTGAATCACTTCTTCACTGTATTTTTCCAATTCCCTTTTCACATAGGATCTCACTTCATGTTCAAACCCAGGAGCTCCAGGTAATTGTGTTAACGTCTCAAACATATCGTACGTCTCTTGTTTCATATTCGGTCTCCCTTCCTTCATTAAAAATAGTATGTAAATCTTAATTTAAACTATTATATTCCCTTACACTTTTCTTTAGCTTAATTCCTATTTTAACGAATTGTTTAAGTGGAATCCACTTTTTTTCGCAAACCGAAACAATTTTATAAATCAAATTATTTTATCTTTGTTTAAAATGCCTTTCAATATTGGCTTTTCTGTTTTGTTTCGATATACTGAGTGTGGAAACATTTCTACGAATTAATTTTAACGAGAAAGAAGGCGTATGATATGGGTTGGAAAAGGTTCGCAGTAGGCATGGGAGCTGGGGTAGCAGTCACTATTCTAGCAAAAAACCAATTGGATAAGACCGATGGTAAATTAGCACCTGAAAAGGCTTTGAAATTAGTAAAGCGTAAAACTACCCATCTTGGCACAATTGAAGGATCTTGGGTCCATATGGTCACGGAAGACTTTGAACAAGACCAACTTTTATACCAAGTATATCGCGGTGGAATTACCTGTTCCGACGAATCAGGAAAAATAGAAGCGTACGAATTTTTTGTCGATTCGTCCACAGGAACAGTCCTAGCTTTAAATAAACAAGATCATTAAAAAAACTTGGCTTGTCGCCAAGTCCTTCATGGCGAAAGCCTACTTTAATCCTTTAGCGAAATTAAACATTCTTATAAGTATTAACTTTAACTTACGGATTTTTCCGTAAGTTTTTTATTATTTATTTTAAAAATAACTATTCACCGGACCTAAATCCGTCGAACAGCTATTATCAACAAATGTCCTGTCAATATTCATTTGACGAGTCCCGCTCAACATAATCAAGAACTTCATTTCCTGAAGCATCCCACTTAATCATTCGATAATTATAATCATGATAAAACGAAAACCAGACTTCTTTTGTCATAGCAGGTATTATGAATTCTTGTTTTTTAGCAATAGAATCCATCGGATAGTCATCATAGGCAAGAACCCATAAAACATTTTGATGAGCGTGGGTTGGCATGATGTCGGCCATATGCCACACTTCCTGACCTCCTCTTTGAAGATGAAGAATACAATGGCCTGCACTGTGACCACCTGTATGGATTAACTTTAACCCTCGTACTACTTCAACCTCGTTATTGAAAGTCCTAACCTGATCTTTAATCGCTTGCCAATTATCTTTAAAATACGTATTCTTTGAACGGATATTTGGTTTGCGAATATCATTCCATTCGATTTCCTGGACCCATATTATCGCATTTGGAAAGGTAGGTCTAAGATCATCCTCTTCCCACATCGTTAACCCGCTTGCGTGATCAAAGTGCAGATGAGTCATCAGGATCGTATCAATATCTTCTCGAGACAAACCTAGCTGATCTAAACTTTGATCAACCTTTGATTCTTCCGTTATCCCGAAATTTCTTTTCGCTTTATCGGAAAATTTCCCGTTACCAATTCCTCCATCAACTAATATATTGCGTCCTTCGACTTGAATAAGAATTGGATCTGTTCTTAGCTCGATTTGATTTTGATCATTGGAAGGATACTTCTTTGACCAAAGGGGTTTTGGGACTACACCAAACATAGCTCCTCCATCCATATGAGTCACTCCGCCATTTAACCAAGTGAGTGTTACATCTTCCGCTAGTTGCCATTGTTCCATTCCCATCAAAGATCCCCTCATTTCAAGTTATGATCGCAAATAAGCTTCTAATCGATAGATTCTCATCCCTTTATTAGCAAATTTCTGCTCATACTCCGTCATAATGTTACCCGTCATGGCACTATTGTGGAGATCTAAACTTACATTTTTTAATCGAAAACCGTATTGAGTCAAGCTTTCAATCGAATATTCAAACAAAGCTTGATTATCTGTTTTAAAATGAATTTCACCAGATTTTTTCAGAATACTCTCGTACTTTTCTAGAAAAAACTCATGAGTTAGTCGTCGTTTAGCATGTTTATTTTTCGGCCAAGGATCGGTGAAATTTATGTAAATTCGATCCACTTCATCTTTTTGAAAAAAATCAGTAATATTCATTACATCTTCTTGTAAAAAGCGAAGATTCGTTTGTCGACAGTCAACGGAACGTTGAACACCTGTCACAAGAACACTTTCATATTTTTCTATTCCAATAAAATTCACTTCAGAATGAGCTTCTGCCATTCGTGTCACAAACTGCCCTTTTCCTGTTCCTACTTCCACATAAAGCGGATTCTTATTATCAAACTTTTCCTGCCATCTTCCTTGCCAATCCGAAGGGAATCTCTCAAATATTTCCGGATGACTTTCAATGAGCTCCATAGCCCAAGGTTTATTCCTTAAACGCATGCATGTCACACTCCATTTTTTTCATTAGAAAAACTTGGCTTGTCGCAAAGTCCTTCATGGCGAAAGCCTTAGTTTATCTTATACTTTTATCCTTTAGCTAAATTAAACATTCTTAAAGTATAAAAAAGTATTATATTTTATCACGCTAGTCCAGTATAAAATCCCTTTTCAAGGTGAAATTACTTTTCTCATAAATAAGAATATCACAAAATCACCTTTCTCGTTAGACCCTTCTTCTCAATAAATTTTACCTATAATAAACAGAAGGAGGTGTATTATTTTAAATGTAGGGAAAAGAGAGATATGTAACAATTATAATTCTGGAGGAGATAATAAATGAGTACAGATAACCTATTAGGACAACTTCAAACAATATTAGAGCAATTACAACAAAAGAACGAAGCCACAAAGGATGACTTCAATCAATTAAAAGAAGTCGCTCAAGAATTACGCACAGATAAATTTAATGAGAATTTCCACGGTACAATTCAAGAAATTCATGCGTTTGCAGATAAATCAGAAGAAACAAACAACTTAAATGAATTGGTTCAGCATCACGGACTAAATTTGTCGCGTTGGATTGAGGAAATTTCATTATTGATTGACGGTGGCGGTAAAGTAACGATTGATTACGAGCAACGAAAAGGTAGAGAAGTTTAATTTTTTTTGACTGACAAATTTTATTAAAAGGAAGTATAAAACTGGATTTTTTCCACATCCTGTTTCAAAGGGGTATAAAAAACCTCAAAGGAAAGGATGATTAAAATTGTCGATTAACTACCATCACCAATTAGAAGTATTAAATGATATTTTAGAAAATCAATTAACAGAACATTATGGGAGTCATGACGAATATCATCAGTTACAAAGCTTAGTTCAGTCGCTTGGTCAAAACCCTGATGTCCCAGAAGACTTCAAACAAACGTTGGCTGCTATTGAACAATATGCATCTCAACATGACCAAGAAGGCAACCATTCAACACAATCATCATCAGAACTAACGCAATGGATTCAACAAATTGACCAAGCAACTAATCAACAGCTTGAGTAAATAAGTCCAAATTACTCGATGAGTGTCAAGTAAATCAGAAATTTAAAATGCCTAACAAATTAAAATAATTTGTTAGGCATTTTAAAATAGATTTTTAAGGTTTCCTCTGATAGCAACTAGAATACCATCAGCATTTCTTGTTATGATTATTTATTTTTTTCTGCTTCTTGAATAATTTGATTTAAAAGATCAGACCATTTTGTAATTTCATCGAATTCATTGCGTTGCCAATACCAGATGATATTTTCAACACATTGAGCGACCATATACCATTGCATCCTACTGAGCATGCCGTCGTCCATGTCTACCCCATATATCTCTAGCCACAATGGCCAGTCTTCACGAGGAATGTATAGGTAAAGTAACGGAGCAATGTCCAGAACTGGGTCAGCTACTTGTGCACCATCCCAATCGATTAAAAATAAATTATCATTCCCATTATGAATCCAATTGTTATGATTTACATCTGCGTGACATACAACAAGATTTTCATCATTATATGCTGGTATATTTTTTGATAACCACTTCATAGCATCAACTATATATGGATCCTGAATATAAAATTGACCTGTTTTCTGTTTAACCTTTAATAGAATCTGTTCAGGAGTTAACGGAAGGTTTCCCATTCTCTTAAACATATCTAACAAGTCCTTCGATTGATGAATTTTCGATAATAAAGCGGCTACTCGATCATCATTCATTTCATATGATTTCAGTTCACGCCCCTCTACCCAACGTTGAGCTGTGATAACATCTCCGTTTTCAAGACGTTTCGTCCATAATAATTTCGGAACGATACCTTCCGCAGAAAGAACGGCTAAAAACGGTGAAGAATTTCTTTTTATAAAGATTTTTTGATTTCCTTGTTCAGCAACATATGCCTCCCCGGTAGCTCCACCAGCAGGGCGTAGCTGCCATCCTTCACCCATGAAATGTTCCAATCGTTTCACCCTCATTTTTCATTCTTCACTTTTCACTTTATTGAATCTCCTATGAGAGACTAGTCGTGTAAGTTTAAAAGTCTTTTACCATTGTAAATAAATTTGTGCATTTCTTCAACTTAAAGTCGTGATTTTTTTATTACTAGAAATTCGTATGGTTCTAATTCCGTGTATTGCCCCTTGATCAGAGAATTAATATGTGCCATTTTCACTAAATTTGATACAAGAACTTCCCAATTTCCTGTAGATGGCAAAATTATTTGGTATCGCTTTTTTGTAGGATTGACATATATACAAAAATCTTTTTCAATACCGAGCAAAGTAAATCCAAATATTGGAGCAGGTGTCTCTAATACATGTACCCGTCTATCAATTTCGTTTTTTGACTGCAGCCGAAAAACCGGATTTTCATTTCGGATTTTTAATAACTTTCGAACAAATTCAATATGTTCCTCTTGTTTTTCCCGCTCCATCCAGTCCAACTGATTCACTTCATCACTTGAGATATAACTATTTCCTTCTCCATTTTTTGAACGAAACCATTCCTGCCCAGCATGTAAAAAAGGAATCCCTTGGCTCACAAGAGTTAAACCTGTAGCTAGTTTATGCATTTCTTTAAGGTCATTATTACTCTCTTCTCCATTCGAGACTAGTAACCGATCCCAAAGTGTATGATTATCATGACATTCTACATAATTTACCGTTTGCGTAACATTTGAAACAAACGGAGCAATTTGTTCCTTTTCACTACTTGAACCTTTGATAAGTTGGGGAAGTCTTTCGATATTTTTCCCTTTTCCATTAATATAACCATAATCAAAGCTGTCAAACAGATTTCCCTTAACCGTATCTCGAAAAAAATCATTAAAAAATCGAATCCCAGGAATTTGATGTGATTGATGGCTTGTTGCTCGTTGCTCTGAATGGAGAGCTGTTGGCAGATCCCATCCTTCACCTAATAACATGATCTGACGGTTGGCAGAATCACATCTTATCTGTATTTCTTTCATCGTTTGAATATCCAGTTCTCCCATTAAATCAAATCTAAAACCATCTACAAGGTATTCATTTAACCAGAAATCAATGGAGTCTAAAATGAACTTTCTTGCCATCACTCGTTCTGAAGCAAAATCATTCCCAACTCCTGTACCATTGCTAACGGTGTCATCCGGATGATACCTAAAGTAATACCCCGGAACTAGCTTTTCAAAAGAAGACTCTTCCATGATAAAAACATGATTATAAACAACATCTAAAATGATTGATAATTGTTCTTCATGGAACGCCTGAACCAGTGTTTTTAGCTCATTAATTCGAGAACTTGAATCAGTTGGATCAACAGAATAACTTCCTTCTGGAACCTGAAAAAACAATGGATCGTATCCCCAGTTATATTGATCATTAGGTCGCAAATCATCAATTCTTGCAAAATCATTTACAGGTAAAAGTTGCACGTGTGTCACGCCTAAATCTTTTATATAATTCAAGGCGGTAGAATAGCTTCGATTCGTTTCTGAACCTTTTTCTGCTAAACCGAGATACTTCCCCTTAATATCCACCCCGCTGTCAGAGTGAATCGTCGCATCTCGTACATGAAGTTCATAAATAGAACTATCCTGCAAGTGATTAATAGACGGTATTGGTGTATTTCTAAAATTATCCGGGTCAGTTTGTGCTAAATCAATCACAACAGCCGCTTTACTGTTCACAGTTAAAGCTTTTGCATAGGGATCAACTACTTCTACCACTTCGCCATTGATCATTCCTTCGTAAACGTAAGGTAATTTGTGACAATCTTTTTTAACCTCACATTCCCATATACCTTTTTCTTTTCTTGTCATTGGTATCGTTTCGCTGTCTAATTTCACATTCATAGATGTTGCCACAGGAGTCCATGTTCTAAAAATAGTTGCACTTCTTTGATAAAGTGCACCAAACTCTATATCTGTAGCGTTAAACTCCGATTCAAACCACGACGTACGAACAACCTTTCTAGAATAAACTGGCGCCTCTATGTCACGATACTTTAATGTTAGTTCTAATCCAATTGGTAAGGGGTCTATAGAATAAAACAGAATTCTTTCAGGACTGTTTACTTGTTTAATAGTTAAACTCCAATGATTACTAGGATTATCCTTGGCAACTATTCTAGCTCCTTCTTGCCTATCGTTCATGTCATTTATTTGTTCTCCTTGTAGTTCAACATAATGAATGTCGTCCATCCAAGCTAAATACCTTTCCATAATAAACCCTCTTTTCTACCGTTCCAAATTCATAATAACCATAGTATTAGCAGCCTTTATAGTCATTAACCTTTACTTCCATATCATTTTTAAAGTTCTTCTCTTTATTTTAAAGTAAAGGCCACACGCATCTCGTTAGAAAATCTTCCGTATAATTTTCCGAATTTCCCATAATTAAATAAAGGATTTTCAAGTCCGATACCGAACTACTATAAGTATACACAATTATGAGAAAAGAGGTCGCCTAAACGAGAATAAGCTATATTTTAACTACACCCATTAACTATCGTTAACAAAGAATTTTTACGAAGTCTAACTATAGGTGACTCACTTCCCCAAAATATTTAATCGAGTTGATTTTCATACATCAAGTATTTTCACATATCTATTTATTAATGCTCGCCCTATTTAACGATGTTATCACCCAAGACTGACTCATTCACAAGTAGAGAAAGGAACATGCTTATGAACTATCCCCTCTCAAATCACGATATTTATTTATTTCACCAAGGTACACATTATCATAGCTATGAACTATTAGGGTGCCATCAACTGAAGTGGAAACAACAATCTGGGCTAAGATTTGTCGTCTGGGCACCTCATGCTCAATCTGTTTTTCTCGTTGGTGATTTCAACCAATGGTCCGGGGAAAAATACCCCTTACAGCGCGTCAATGTAGAAGGTTTATGGGTCGGTTTTTTCACAGATATACCTTTAGGCGCTACTTATAAGTATTCTATTATACACCCAAATGGCCTTCAAATGTTAAAGGCCGATCCTTATGCAAGACAATCAGAAGTTCGCCCGGCGACGGCTTCAGTTACTACTTCTTCGACTGAATATGATTGGGCAGACAACGAATGGCAAGAAATGAAAAAAGACTACAATCCATATGAATCTCCTATTAATATTTATGAAGTTCATTTAGGAACTTGGAAGAAACACCAAAATGATATTCTATATACCTATCGAGAATTGGCAGAAGAGTTAATTCCATATGTTAAAGATATGGGCTATACGCATCTAGAAATAATGCCTCTTGCTGAACACCCATTCGACTTGTCATGGGGATATCAAATCACCGGATATTTTTCTGTAACAAGTCGGTATGGTTCTCCAGATGATTTCAAATATTTTGTTGACCAATGTCATCAGCATGGGATCGGTGTAATAATGGATTGGGTTCCTGGCCACTTTTGCAAAGATGAGCACGGTCTCAGACAATTTGATGGGGAACCTTTATATGAGTATTTAGATCCACGAAAAGCAGAAAAGACTTCTTGGGGAACATTAACTTTTGACTTTGGTCGCCCCGAAGTGCAAAGTTTTCTATTATCTAATGCTCTCTATTGGTTAAAAGAATATCATATTGATGGCATTAGAGCAGACGCTGTTGCGAGCATGATTTATTTGAACTTTGACAAAAACGATGGAGAGGAAAAAGTTTATAACTCATACGGTGGTGATGACCACCTCGAGGCTATTGCTTTCCTGAAAAAACTCAACCAAGTTGTATTTGAGTATTTTCCCACAACATTGATGATGGCAGAAGATAGTTCAGATGTGCCACTAGTAACCTCTCCTATTCATGATGGCGGTTTAGGTTTTAATTACAAGTGGAACATGGGCTGGATGAATGACATGCTTGAATATATGGAACACGATCCACTTTACCGAAAATGGAACCACAATTTACTTACTTTTTCTTTTATGTATACTCATTCTGAGAATTTTGTTCTACCGCTTTCTCATGACGAAGTCGTCCATGGAAAACTATCTCTATTAAACAAAATGCCCGGAGATCAGTGGCAGCAATTTGCAAATTTACGTTTACTATACGGATATATGGTCGCTCACCCTGGTAAGAAACTTTTATTCATGGGTGGTGAACTCGGTCAATACGCTGAATGGAAAGATAAAGAACAATTAGACTGGCATCTATTAGAATATCCATTACACAAAAGTCTCTCTCATTACGTGAAAACATTAAACCATTACTACCAATCTGAACGATCCCTATATGAACTTGATCACGACCCTAGTGGATTTGAATGGATAGATGCACAAAATATAGATCAAAGTATTGTCGCTTTCATTCGTAGAGGGAAAGACAAATTTGATGAAAGAATCATCGTTTGTAATTTTACACCTAGTGTTCTTTTCGACTATAAAGTCGGTGTCCCTTCCCCAGGGAAGTATATTGAAATATTTAATTCTGATTCAGAAGAATTTGGAGGGTCTGGCCAGCTCAACAATGAAAATCACTTTAGTTTTCCAGAGAAATGGCATAATTCTGAGCAACATATCAAAATCATGGTTCCACCTTTAGCGATTACTATTTTTAAAAAAATAGATACAGACACAACAGAGGAGGGCTCCTAAATGAAAAAAGAATGTGTTGGAATGCTTCTAGCCGGTGGTGAAGGAAAACGATTAGGATTATTAACCAAAACTCTCGCTAAACCAGCTGTTCATTTCGGTGGAAAATACCGCATTATTGATTTTACATTAAGTAATTGCTCCAACTCTCGAATCCACACAGTTGGTGTATTAACACAGTACTCCCCAATGCTTTTAAACAAACATATAGGGATTGGAAAACCTTGGGATTTAGATCGTCAAGAAGATGGTGTTTCCATTCTTTCTCCATATACCGCTAAAGAAGGCGGAAGCTGGTATTCAGGTACCGCGGATGCTATTTCACAAAATATTCATTACATCGATCAGTACGATCCTGAATTTGTATTGGTTATCTCTGGAGACCATATCTATCAAATGAATTACGACAAACTCATAGAACACCATAAAGAAAAACAGTCAGAAGCAACTATTTCCGTTATTGAAGTTCCTTGGAAAGAGGCATCTCGATTTGGGATTTTAAATACAAAAGAAAACCTCGAAATTTATGAATTTGACGAAAAACCAGAGAAGCCTAAAAGTAATTTAGCTTCGATGGGAATTTATGTTTTCAATTGGAAGACATTGCGAAAGTACCTCATCAAAGACTCTAAACAAAAGAAATCTTCACACGACTTTGGAAAAGATATCATTCCTGCTATGTTAAATGACAAATTAGGATTATACGCTTACCGTTTTGAAGGATATTGGAAAGATGTGGGGACGATTCAAAGTTATTGGGAAGCAAATATGGATTTACTGGAAGAGGATTTATCATTATCTCTTAATAATAAAGAATGGCGAACATATTCTCATGATACAAACTATCCTCCTCACTTTGTTGATAAACATGCATGCGTTGATAATTCATTGATCAATTCAGGCAGTTGGATTAGTGGAAAAGTGACGAATTCGATACTTTTTGAACGAGTTGATGTCGGTGAAAAGTCATCAATCAACGAATCAATACTTCACCCTATGGTTAGGGTGGGCGAAAATTGTATCATCAATCGAGCTATTATTATGGAAGGTGTATCCATTCCTAATGGCGCATCCATCGATGGTTCAGAATTTGATGAACCCATAGTCATAAACCACGAAAATATCTATGATTTCATAAATTAAAAACAAAGTCAAAATCAAAAATAGAGGGTGATAGATGATGAATTCATTAATGGGGTTAATCAATTTAGAACACGAATATGATTTTTTAGAAGAATTAACTTACTTCCGTTGTGGTGCTGCTGCTCCTTTCGCCGGAAGATATCGTCTCATTGATTTTACTCTATCAAACATGGTTAATTCTGGCGTTGAGGAGGTCGCTATATTTACAAACCATAAATATCGTTCATTAATGGACCATATTGGTACAGGAGCCGATTGGGAATTAGCCAGAAGGCATGGCGGGCTGTTCATCCTACCTCCTGATTGGAATGATCCGACGGATATTTCTCGCGGAGATCTGCGACATTTCCACAATAATCGTGACTACTTTAACCGTTCAAAAGCAAATCATGTCATTATCAGTGGAAGTCAATTTATATCTAATAACACTTATAAAAAATCCTTCGAACACCATATAAATCGTGATGCAGATGTCACATGTGTTTCAACGCATGTTAGTGAATTTAATCCTGAACATACATCCCAACTTCGTATTGAACACGATGAAGATGGTTGGATCAATAATTTTACTAATGATCAACAGAATCCTAACATATTTACTGGAATTTATATCATCAAAAAAGATGTATTGTTATCCCTCGTCGATGAATGCATCGCCTATCATAAGGACCACTTTTTCTTTGACGGGATTAAGGCTAATTTAAGTAAATTAAATGTGCAGTATTGCCAGTATGAAGGTTACTCGGCTTTCATTAATTCAGTTGAAAGTTTTTTCAGACATAACATGAATTTATTAAATCCGGATAATTATAAATCGCTTTTTTTCAAGAATGAATTCGTACAAACTAAAATCAGTAATGAACCTCCTGCCAAACATCGGAATGGAGCAAATGTAACAGGTTCTATGCTAGCAAATGGTGCCGTCATCGATGGAGAAGTGTCAGGCAGTGTTATCTTTCGCGGTGTAAAGGTCAGTCAGAGAGCAAAAATAAAAAATTCAATCATTATGCAACGTTGTACGATTGAAGAAGATGTTTACTTGGAAAACGTCATCCTCGATAAAGATGTTCACGTTACAGCTGGACAAACACTAATTGGTTCAATAGAAAAGCCATTTGTTGTTGCAAAGCGAAAAACGATATGATGTAGCAAACTTAGGCTGTTTGATAAACTGTGTGTTTTATGATGCCAAAGACGGTCACTTTAAAAAATGGGATTCCTTCCTAAGAAACGTAATTGTAGAAGCAGCCGCAAATCTATGACAGTAAGTTTCCCTAAGTGATTGAAGCTCCACCTACGGAAAGTCAGGGGATCGTATCATACAGCCCCTTTTTAGAAAACAGCCTAATATTATTTAATACAAAAGAGAGGAGATTCATTATGAAAAAAATATTATTTGCTGCTTCAGAATGTACCCCTTTTGTAAAGACTGGAGGACTTGCCGATGTTGTTGGATCTCTTCCCCAAGCACTCATGGAAGAAAAATTAGCTGAGGTTAGAGTTATTTTGCCATTTTATAATGAAATCCCTTCTGAATGGAAAGAGAAAATGGAGAGAATAGCTTCTTATAATGTGAAAATAGGTTGGCGAGACCAACAGGCGACTCTGTTCACTCTGAAAGATCAAGAGATTGTCTATTATTTCATCGCTAATGACTATTATTTCACAAGACAGGGGACTTATGGTTACTATGATGACGGCGAACGATTTGTTTTTTTTAGCCAAGCAGTTATGAAGGCTTTCAACCATTTTGATTTCATACCTGATGTTTTACATGGTCATGATTGGCAAACGGGGTTAGCTGTGGCATTTGCAAAAGTATCACCACCGATTGCTAATCTAAAAACTGTCTTTACAATACACAACATTAAATACCAAGGAAAGATGCCTCACCAAGCGTTTGATGATTTATTTAATTTACCTCTTGAACATTTTAGTGGCTTTGAATGGGATGGAATGATTAACTGCATGAAAAGTGGCCTGTTCCATGCGGATAAAATCACAACTGTCAGTCCAAGCTATGCTGAAGAAATTAAAAATCCTTATTTCAGCGAAGGACTTCACTCTGTTCTCTATAATCGTGAACAAGATTTATCGGGTGTCATTAACGGCGTGAACACCAATGATTATAATCCGTCGATAGATCCACATATCGCTGTAAATTATAGTCACTCAAGGGTTAAAAAGAAGGACAACAAGGAAGTTATTCAAAAGGAGTTCAACCTCTCGATAAACCGAGACGTCCCTTTGTATGTTGTTATATCAAGGCTTGTTGAACAAAAAGGATTTCATTTGCTTGAACACATAGCGGATGAATTTTTGCAACACGACGTTCAACTCATTATTTTAGGGACTGGCGATCATGAATTTGAGCATTCCTTTTCGCATATCGCACTCCGTCATAGTGATAAAATGGTTACTTTATTGAAATTTGATGAAGGTTTGGCTAGGCAACTTTATGCTGCAGCAGACTTCTTTATAATGCCATCAATGTTTGAACCTTGTGGGTTATCACAACTAATAGCATTACAATATAAAACGGTCCCTATTGTACGTGAAACAGGTGGACTGAAAGATACAGTCCAACCATTCAACGCCATCACAGGCAAAGGGAACGGATTTAGTTTTACCGATTATAACGCTCATGATTTTCTTTCAACACTTAACTTATCATTTGAAATTTATCATGATAGTGAGTCATGGAAACGGCTCGTAAAAAATGTGAATAAAAGTCAATTTGGCTGGAAAGAATCTGCAAAAGCATACACTGACATCTACGAATCATTTAATGATGCAGTAACACATGAGGAGTGAATGTCATGAAAACATACAGTAAAGAAGCTTTTGTTACCTTACTGGAAGATAAATTGACTAGAAAAAGAAGAAAACATATCGAGGATGCATCAGACAAAGACTTATATTATGTCATTTCATCGATTGTAAAGGATGAATTAACCCCTCAGTGGTTAAAGACGAAAGAGAATTACCAAAAAAATGAAACAAGACAAGTTTACTACTTGTCGATGGAGTTTTTAATTGGAAGATTATTAGAGAGCAACTTACTTAACTGTGGATTGTTAGATGTATGTAACGCAGCACTTAAAGATTTAGGACGTAATCCTGAAGACATTTTTAAACATGAGCACGATGCTGGCTTAGGAAATGGTGGTTTAGGAAGACTTGCAGCTTGTTTTCTTGATTCTATCGCTTCATTAAACTATGCAGGGCACGGATCCGGGATTCGTTATCGGTATGGATTGTTCGAACAAAGAATTATTCACGGGAATCAAATTGAACTACCTGACTATTGGCTGAAAGAAGAATACCCATGGGAGACAAGGAAATCCGATGAATCTGTTGAAGTCCATTTTGGCGGAACCGTCCATATGCACCCCAAAAGTGATGGATCATTGGAATTTGTTTATCAAGATACAGACAAAGTAACTGCAGTCCCTTATGATGTTCCCGTCGTAGGCTATCAAAACAATGTCGTGAATACACTTAGACTTTGGAGTGCCGAACTATCACCAGAAGAATCAGATATATTATCTGAACCTAGCAACCAATATTATCATCATTTGGATCATACTCATTCAGTAGAACAAATATCAGGATTTTTATACCCCGATGATTCAAGTTATGAAGGTAAGGAATTGCGTTTAAAGCAACAATTTTTCCTAGTTTCCGCCACCATTCAAGGAATAATCATTAAATTCAAACGAAACTTTGACCTTCCACTAACAAAGATGCATGAAAAAATTGTGATTCAAATTAACGACACTCATCCAAGTTTAGCTGTACCAGAACTTATGCGCCTATTAATGGATGAAGAAGGGTTGAGTTGGGACGAGGCATGGAAAGTCACTACGAATACAATCGCTTATACGAATCACACCACTCTGAGTGAAGCGCTGGAAAAATGGTCGACATCATTGGTTAAGCAGCTTCTTCCAAGAGTTTACATGATTATCGATGAAATAAACGAAAGATTTTGTCAGGGACTTTGGTTTGATCATCCTGAGATGCGCGACAAGATTCCTGAACTGGCAATTATTTCTGATGAGCAAGTTCATATGGCACACCTTGCAATTATAGGAAGTTTTAGCGTGAATGGGGTTGCAAGAATTCATACAGAAATATTAAAAAAGAAAGAAATGAAGAATTTCTATCACCTGTTTCCTAAGCGATTCAATAATAAGACAAACGGAATCACCCATCGCCGCTGGCTACTGCAAGTAAATCCATGTTTATCTGAAGCAATTACGGATGTGATCGGTCCTCAATGGATCAAACATCCTAATAAATTAATTAGTTTATTAAGGTATTCAAACGATGCACCATTTTTAGATAAAATTGATCAAGTAAAAAGAAAAAATAAACAAACATTAGCTGAATTAATTCATAAACAAACCGGAGTTGCAATAGATGAAGAATCTATTTTTGACGTTCAAATTAAACGCCTCCATGAGTATAAACGCCAATTACTTAATATATTTCATGTAATTTATCTTTATAACGAATTAAAAGAGAATCCATCAATGGATATTACCCCTAGAACATTTATTTTTGGCGCAAAAGCAGCGCCAAGTTACCATTTAGCTAAAGAAGTCATAAAATTAATCCATCATGTTGCATCTATTGTTAACTTTGACAAAGGTATTAACGATAAACTGAAGGTAATCTTTCTTGAGAATTATAATGTCAGCTTAGCTGAGAAAATCATCCCTGCTGCTGATATTAGTGAACAAATTTCGACTGCAAGTAAAGAAGCATCTGGAACTGGAAACATGAAAATGATGATGAATGGCGCCCTAACTATCGGGACTCTTGATGGTGCTAATATTGAAATAAGAGATCTCGTTGGTGATGAGAATATTTTCATTTTTGGTTTAAAAGCCCAAGAAGTATTAAATTATTATCAACACGGTGGTTATATAGCAAAAGATATTTACAACACTGATGACCGGGTTAGGAAAATTCTCGACCAATTACACTACGGTGAATTTGGTGCACAAGAAATTGAGTTCAAAGATATCTTTTACAATATTCTTTACCACAATGATCCTTATTTTGTGTTAAAAGATTTCGATCCATATATTGAATCACATGAACTTGTTGAACGAGCTTATCGTAACAAAAGAGAATGGCAAAAAATGAGTGTTACTAACATTGCTTATTCCGGCAAATTCTCGAGTGACCGAACGATTAAAGAGTATGCATCAGAAATTTGGAAACTCCGCTAACAAGAACAAAAGCACTGAAAGACGAGAGAAATGTCTTTCAGTGCTTTTTACATTATGAAATGTCTTCTGCCCACTTTTGAAGTGAAGTATCTAATTCTTTTTTTTCGAAAGCACTCATCGATGATTGAATCATTATTAGGTAGTCATCGCTTTGAAAATCGCGAATTCGTTCATCATCCAAATCTCGCAACATCCATATTCGTAAGTCTTTCATCGCTTTTTTGTACGTATCCGCAAATATCATTATTCCGGAATCATTTAATGAGAGTTCAACCCCTTGGCTTCCTTTCCAATCATACGAAGAACGAACATAGATCTTGTTGTAAGACAAAAAACAATCTCTTCTATCATGTTGTTTCATTAGATTGACCCCTTATTTTACTGTTAATTATATTGTACACTTTTACTATCTTATCGAAAGCTTTAGGGATTTTCAATAGAAGATATTACTCTTCTAGAGTTGGACTTTCTCCTAGTTCTCGATTTTCTGACGTTGTCAACGTATGAGCAAGCAAGATATCCGCTATTTTTAATTGAACATTTTTTATAGGTGAATGATTTTTAAGCAGGGATTCATGAAATTTCAAGAAGTTTCTTTTATCAACAAACTCGACTCTAGTACTCTTCGGTGGAATATCAATAAAACTATCTTTAGCTAGGACTATTTGTTTTATTGGAATTTGCAATCCTTTTTCCTGCAAGATTGACTCTAGCACCGTCCGCATTCGATTTAATGATAAATATGGATGCAGAAATCTTTCTTGTTTTTCTTGGAGTTGACGGATCCAAAATCGATCAGTTTCTGTCTTAAAAATTGTTTGATCATCGCCCAAAAGCGGTTTAATTATCCAAATTTCTGTTGGCGTTAAGATAATCACATCTAACTCAACAGGAGCTTTTTTCATTACTAGGATCGGCTCGTAAAAAATAAAATACGTATCTGGTAAATTCGTCACTAGAAAATGTAGAAAAGAATCGTAATAATAACTTCGTTTGACTTCTGAGATTTCTGAAACCGTCGAACTCGCCCAGTTTAATTGAAACTGGAATAATTCATGTCGATAAGATTGTTTTAATTGTTCAATAGAATGGACATCCAAGTCCCTTTCTGACGGAAGGTTTATCTCATCCTCGGACTTTGAATCTATTTTTCTCCGCAGTTTATTCCAAGAACGTTGTAAAATAGTTCCTTCTTTCTCATCTTCCTCATAGCTATTCCATTGCGGAAGATGAGAATGTCCTTTCTTTTTTACTTCCCAATCCTGTTTTATTTTTTGCCACCGCTCTTTTTTCAAACGCACATAGCGACTTGGATATCGATAAATATCGATTTCATAGCGTGACACATAGTCTGATAGCTTTACGAGTTGCGCCATGCAATTCATTCCTCTCCATCATTCATTATTAATCATCCATCAACAAACTAATTGAAGACACTCTTTCATACATCGATTCACGTGATGGATGTATCTGATATAAACATATTTTATCAATAGTTTGTTGTCTATTTGTTATCTTTGCTGGAAGTTCCCAATCAACAGGTTTGCTTTGAGACTCATCATACCACTTCTTAGCAAGCGTGACATGTGGGTGATATTTCCGATGGAATTCTTGAAACCCCATTTGTTCAGCCTCACTTTTAACAATTGCCTGCAATTGATTAAGTCTTATTTCTGCTTCAATACCTAAATAAAAGACTCGCGGATGATTTTCATTTCCAAAATAGTCAACTTTTGTGAATGAAATCGGGAAATTTTTTATTATCCCTAGTTTCAATTCAAGTCTGTTACATAACTTTACCCTTTTTTCCATCTCCCAACTACCTAAAAAGAGTAACGTTATATGAAAGTCCTCTTTATTGACCGTTTTTTTATAATATTTACGCAATTGATAAGATTTTTGTATTTCCTCACCAACTGTTGATATCGTTTCAGCGATAGGAATTCCAATAAATGTATGGATTTGTTTCATAACTAAACTCTCCTCTTTTTCCTACTCAATAAGCTATGATACAATATAAATTAATCAGATCTATTTAGTTTGTCTTAACAGGAGAAGTATTATTATCTTTCATTAAGTTGCTGTTAAAAGATCCTATTGATATCTAAAGTATAAACTATTCACATATGAAAGGTTGGAAAACCCCATGAAAATCGTAAATAATATTGCTGAACTAATTGGAGACACCCCTCTTGTCAAACTACAACGTTTACCTGAAGAAAAAGGCGCACAAGTTTATTTAAAGTTAGAATTTATGAACCCAAGTGGAAGCGTAAAAGACCGAGCCGCTTTCAATATGATTGAACAGGCCGAAAAACAAGGTTTGATTAATAAAAAATCAATCATTATCGAACCTACTTCTGGCAACACCGGAATTGGATTAGCGATGACTGCTGCAGCCAAAGGTTATAAGTCAATTCTAGTTATGCCAGATACAATGTCGAATGAACGAATAAACTTATTAAAAGCTTATGGTGCAAAAGTAGAGTTAACACCTGGAGATAAAAAAATGCCTGGTGCAATTGAACGTGCTCACGAACTAGTAAAAGAAATTCCAAATAGCTATATGCCGATGCAATTTGAAAATGAAGCAAATCCTGACGCCCACCGATTTACAACGGCAACTGAGATCGTCGACGCAATGAACCAAATCGGCAATAAATTATCCGCTTTTGTTGCTGCGTCTGGTACTGGAGGGACAATTACCGGCACAGCTGAAGAACTAAAAAAACATTATCCAGATGCATCCATTCATGTTGTTGAACCTAAAGGTTCTCCGGTATTATCAGGAGGTAAACCTGGTCCACACAAACTAGTTGGCACGAGCCCTGGTTTTATCCCGCCCATCTTAAATCAAGATGTTTACGATGATATTTTTCAAATATCAGATGAAGACGCTTATGATATCACTCATCGTTTGTCTAAAGAAGAAGGCATTTTAGTCGGACCATCTTCTGGCGCGGCTTGTTATGCAGCATTGCAAGTAGCAAAGCGATTAAATTCTGACGATGTTGTTGTAGCGATAGCATGCGATACTGGCGAACGATACCTTTCAACAGATTTATTTGAACAGTTATAAATGCAACTGAGCTTGCGCTAGCACCTACGTTGTTAATGTAGGTGCTTTCTTTGAATTTGTAATCATCCATAAAGTAAGAAGCGCCCCTATTGAAGTGAGTACACCATAAAACAAGTAGACGTGCAAGATCGAATACCACTCCATGATCATGCCAGCACTAATACTAAAAAACCAAGCCCCTAGACCATTTCCAACCGCTGAGTATATCGCAACCGCTGTCGCTTTCACATCTTTTGGAGCAAGATCTATGATGTACTGTAATGCCGCAGGGACGAATAGTCCTATACTGAAACCTTGTACCACTGTCGTTATATATATAAATTCATGTGTCGGTCCCGAAAAATAAAAAAACCAGCGCAAACCTGAAGCGAAAGCAGCTAAGAACAAAATAACTAAAATCCCTCGCTTCCTAATCCAGTCTCCTGCCCACCTCATAAAAGGTACTTCACTTCCTGCCGCTAATAAAAAGGCAAACCCCACACCAGCCAATGATCCTCCACTGAATTGAATTAATAATCCGAAATAAAAATTGTTAGCCATGATCGGACCAAAAACTAAAAAAGTTATAAGCAAGAACAACATAAACCCAGGTACTTTCACAAGACGCTTCATTCCGCCACGGATATCAACTTTTGCTGATACAGATTCTTTCGGCATTCCAATAGAGAAAAACGCACTGATAAATAAAACAATAGCAAATCCATAAAATATAATAGATTGGCCAATCCAATCGGATAGCATTCCCATGAACCAAACAGCTAGTGCAAAACCTACCGCTCCCCACATTCGAATATTTCCGTAATCGCCACCATTTTTATAGACATAATTCATTGCCATACTGTCAGAAAGTGGTATGATTGCACTTTGAAATACTGCTAACCCCGCCGCAATCGCAACTAAGATTAAGTAGTCTTCCGCAAACAGATATGTAAAACCAACACTTCCTGTCCCTAAAACTGCGATAGTAAGAAGTATTCTTGGTCTTTTTGTATAGTCACTTAGAATTCCCCAAACTGGCTGAGTCAGTAACATTACAACTGGTCCTATTGACGTAATCACTCCAATTTGAGAGCCAGTTAAGCCTACTTCATTTTGAAAATAGACTGTTAATAAAGGAAATAAACCACCCATACTAAAATAAGCTAAAAAATAAAATACTTTCATATTAAAAAAAGTTCGCTTTTGTTCATCCATAATTGCCATCCCTGACTTTCTTTAGTATCGATTGAGTTAAATTAATCTTCGTATAGGTCATAAAAAGTCAAATCGAGCTATTATTTCATTGCTAATGCATACATGGCGGATGTATAAATAGATGTGATCGTTAATAAGTGGTCAATTGAGATAAACTCATCAGCTTGATGGATCACATCTTTTTGTCCCGGAAACAATGGACCAAAGGCTACTCCGGCTTTCAATGACCTAGCGTATGTTCCACCACCTATTGCAAGTAGTTTCACTTCTTCTCCTGTATGATCTTCGTAGACTTTAGATAACGTTTTAACCAACTCATGGTTTTTATCAATCGCATGAGGCCTCTCATGAGATAGGGTGCTCCCACTAAAGCCTATTTTCATCAGCTCATTATCTATACTAGATCTGATACTCTCAAATGAAGCTCCTTCAGGATAACGTAGATTCAGACCTATTGTAGCTTCTAAACCAGCTTGAAAAGTCATTTCACCTACATTTATCGTTAAATCTCCTAATTCTTCATTTCTGTATGCCAACCCGAGGCTCTTTCCACGCGAATCATTATAGAAATAATTAGTCAAAAACTGAAAATAACTTTTTTCCACATCCAATAAAGGTAGGTTCAATAAAAACCTCGCCATCAGAAGCCCGGCATTTACACCATCGTCAGGCTCCATTCCATGAGCAGAAATACCGTGAATGGTTACTTTGAAAGTTTTATTAGCTATTTCTAGCTCACCTTTGCAGTGATATTTTTGTGTGAAGTGATTCAACTGTTCTCTTAGATTGAATTCATTGATTGTTTTACTGATATTTGAATTTAGGATTGTCACAGCCCGTTCAGGAACCATGTTCAGACGATGTCCAGACTGAAAGGATTGTACCAATCCTTGTTTCACATCTAATGATTTCCTGTATGTTACATCACAAATTCCTTTTTCCGCATAAATAATTGGAAAATCAGCGTCCGGTGCAAAACCTACTGTTGGCATTTCTTCATGTTTAAAGTAATGTTCTACACCACGCCATTGACTTTCTTCGTCTGTTCCGATAATCAGTCGTATTCTTTTCCCTAAAGTAACATTACTGTCTTTCAATATTTTTAACGCATGATAACAAGCCATTGTCGGCCCCTTATCATCAATAGCTCCCCTTGCAAAAATTTTATCATCACGAATTTCAGCTGCAAAAGCTGGGGACGTCCAATCATCTCCGCCTGGTACAACGTCGATATGACACAAGATACCAACGATTTCTTCTCCACTCCCCCATTCAATATGACCGGCATATCCATCTAAACCCTTTACTGTAAATCCATCTTCTTGAGCTTTATCCAGTAACCAGTCATACGCCTGTCGAATCCCTTGTCCGAATGGAGCAGTAGTCGAAGCCGTGTATTCATCTAATACACTCTCTATTTGTAAAAATTCTTGCGTATTTTTTATAATTATCTCTTTATTTTTATCGACATGATTAGTCCAGTTCATTTAATCATCCCTCCTTAATCAGTATACTTCTTCGTATTAGTATACGCCTTTCCATGACCAGTGAAAAGAAATGTTACGAACTAAATATCATAGGAATATTATATTCTTTATATACTCTTAACACTACAACGCTTTACTCTGATTGTATTTTTACGGTAAAATGTAACTATGACTTAATTCTATACTTTCTTTATCTTTAAGGAAGGGGGAAAACGCATTGAACTTAAGCTCGATGATGGGTGCACAAGCTCAGCAAATGCACCATACTTTTAACTCTAGTTTAATAAAAAGCGCGTTATCCACTCAGGCAGCGCAAAGTATTCTCATGCTAGAAAAATTAAATGACGGAGCAGAAAAATCAGTAACTTCTGAACACGCTCCACATCCATCGTCTGGAAAAAACATTGATCTGAAACTTTAATCATTTGTGATTTCAAAACTTTGCCCTGTTTCAACCTAGTTTGTATATGACATCAAAAGGGTGAGCTAATAAGGAGTGGTTTTTTGAAACCTTCAACTGACCGGATGTTAACTCGGATTAAGTCAATCTATCTCTACATTAGAAAAAAAGGAAGTGTTTCAACTAGTGAATTGGTTGAGGAGTTCGGCATTACCGAACGCACGATACAACGCGACTTGAACGTACTTGAATATAACAATCTCGTTATTAGTCATGAACGAGGTATTTGGACAACAACTAATAAAAAAATCAAAGTATCTTAACACACATACGTAAGCTCCACTATTAATTAACATAGAAAATAGAAGCTAGCTTTGTTAGACAAAGCTAGCTTCTATTTGTCATTAGGTATGGATACGGAGCGAAACACTCACCCGGGGGTTTGCCTCTCTCAACCGATCTTGTATCTAAAACATAACTTACCTACAATTCTTCCTACTCGTTTTGCATTAGCATAGATAGTTCATCTTCCGTCAACTCTCTATAAGTGCCCAGTTCAAGTGTAGGGTCTAAGTGAAGAGGACCCATGCGTATTCTCTCTAATCGGATCACCTTATTACCGCGAGTTTGAAACATTCGCTTTACTTGATGATACTTTCCCTCTTGAATCGTAATATACACCCTTGTAGAATTATATTCGTCAACAAGTTCAACTTTAGCCGGTTTCGTTTCATATCCATCGTCAAGGATTACTCCATTCTCTAATGCAACGATATCTTCCTGACTTACAGAATGATCCAGATCAACAAGGTACATCTTGTCGACTTTCTTTTTAGGCGACGTTAGTTGATGGGCAAGCTTTCCATCGTTTGTTAATAGCAATAAACCGGTTGTATCTTTATCTAACCTACCAACTGGAAATGGTTGAAAAATACTATCTTCCGGCTCTAATATATCAATAACAGTCGCTTCATTCTTATCCTCAGTAGCTGAAACATACCCTTTTGGCTTATTCATGATTAAGTATATAAACTCTCTGTACTCAACAGGTTCCCCCATAATTACCAATGTATCCTTGTTTGGATCAACATGTTTTTTCCCATCTTTAATCGTTTCACCATTGGCAGTAAAGCCACCTTGTTTCAAGAGTTTCTTTACATCTTTTCTCGATCCATAGCCCATATTGGACAACAGCTTATCTGCACGCAAACACATTCCCTCATTTCTTCTATTCTTCTTCTCCAAACATATAATGCCTCGTTCTTATATTCACATTCAATACGATACCTATCGCTAACATATTCGTTACGAGAGCACTCCCCCCGTAACTTACAAAAGGCAATGCTAAACCTGTGATGGGCACTAAACCAACTGTCATACCAATATTTTGAAATATTTGAAAAACAAGTAAACCAACAACTCCAGCCACTAAATACGTACCGAATGAATTATTGCACGTAAAAGCAATAATTACCATGCGATAAAGTAGTAAAAAGTAAATGACAATCAACACTGTTGCCCCTACAAAACCAAACTCTTCTCCAATCACTGTAAAAATAAAATCAGTATGCAGTTCAGGAATTGCTCCACTTTGAGATTTCACGCCTGCTCCCAATCCACTGCCGTACAGTTGACCTGCACCAATGCCCTGAAGAGCATGATAAAGTTGATAACCTTCCGCACCAATATTGGCATCTGGATCTAACCAAGCGTAAATTCTGCTTAATTGGTGTCCAGCAATAAAATATTCAAATATCTCAAAAAAGTTATTGTGTAGCCAAACCAAAATCCCTACAAACAAAGCCCCAATTGTCGCCATCAAACTGATCATTCTAAACGTGACTCCAGCCATTAAAATAGCAATAAAAATGATTGCAGCAATAACAAGAGCAGTTCCAAGGTCTGGCTGAACTAAAATAAGTGCAAATGGCGGTATTCCTACTGCAAGAATTTTTCCAACAACAATACAATCTTCTTTAAACGATTTTTCCCTAGGTTTTTTTGTAATCGTATATATTAAGTGTGCTAATGCAATTATTAGAAATATTTTCACAAACTCTGATGGTTGAAATTGAAATACATCCTCCACTCCAAGCCAACGTTGAGCTCCGTTTCTATAGATTCCAAAAAAATGAACTCCTAACAGTAGTAACAAACCTGAAATATAAAGCGGAATTGAAAAATTCTTAAACATTTCATAGTCTACCAGCATAACTCCCATCATTATTATTGTCCCTATTGCAAACCAAACAATTTGACGTTGTATAAAAAAACCTGGTCCGACATTATACTGATCGGCAGATGCCGCACTAAATATTGCTAATAAACTGATACACATAAGTACGAACAAGTAAAATAACAATGAATAATCTAGTTGTTGAAACGCACTTTTACGTTCTTGCATGCTCCCACCTACCAACACTTTCAGAATTTATTTTGTAGCGGAAGTCTCTCTTCCGACAAATTCATTATTTTTATTAATCGATACATGTTTTTTTGATTCTCTAGATTCATGTCGTTCGCGTTCTGTTTTACGAGAAATATTTGCTAAAATTCCCATGGAAATAAAGGTAATCAATAACGAAGAACCTCCATAACTTAAAAACGGAAAAGGTATTCCTGTAATTGGCAAAATACCATTTACTGCACCTGCATTGAAAATCATTTGTATTGATAACTGAAATACAATCCCAAAAGCAAGCAGACTCCCAAACGTATCACGACACCGTGCTCCTACCAATACCCCTCTTCCAATAATAAAGAACATTGCTAAAAACACAACAAAAATTCCTAGCAATCCTAGCTCCTCACTGATGATCGCTAATATAAAGTCAGTGTGTGCTTCAGGAAGGTAAAATAGTTTCTGAACACTCTGTCCCATTCCAGCCCCTGAAATACCACCATGGGCAATAGCAATATATGACTGTACAAGTTGAAACCCTTCTGTTTGTTCAAGTTCAAAAGGGTTTCGGTGTCCTAACAAACGGTTAAGTCTATAAGGTGCTGAGGTGGCATAGTGATACAAAGCCCATCCGGCTAAAGATCCTAACGAAATAAGATGTAGCTTTCTAGCTCCCGAACAAAACGCAATTAATCCTGCAACAAGAACAATTGATGTAGCCGTCCCTAAATCAGGTTGCATCATAATTAGTAAGAAAAAAATGATTACAACTACAAGCGGAGGCAAAACCCCGGTAAAAAATTTATTGATGTAGGCTTGCTTACGAGAATAAACATAGGCTAAATAAATAATCGATCCAATTTTTACAAACTCTGAAGGTTGAATCCTAAAACCCGCAATATTAATCCAACGAGTTGCGTTATTGACTTCGTAACCAATACTAGGAACTAAAATTAATAAAAGTGAAACAATCGATCCACCTACTATCCAAGGCGCTAATTTCCGATAATGACGATAAGGAAAGAACATAAAGATAATAAATAAAAATACTGAAACCACAAGCCATTGAAGTTGTCTATCAAAAAAATGAGTAATATTTTCAAAATGCTCATATCCCTGGACAAAACTTGCACTGTATATCATCACAAGTCCAAAAAGGGCTAAAAAGCAAATGCTAATGATTAAATACCAATCTATAAAAAGTTTTCTTGATTTCTCTTCTTCCAAGGCGTCCACCTCCGATACGATGAGCTTCGCCCATACTAATTCCTACATTATAGCAGATGGCGACTAGGTCTAAAAGAGACTTGAGAACTGAGATTGCTTTTTACATGATTATACTATATTTGATCGTTAAAAAATTCCATAAATAGTGTTAAATAAACCATATTAAGGTAGATAATTTTTATTTTCACTTACATCTGACGAATCGAATTCTACTGTTCGCTTGCTGCTGTTGCTTACTTTCTCACTTTTCATTACATCTCTAATCTCCTCATTCTGTTAGGTTAAGCATTCATAAAAAAAAACGCTCGAACCATCAATGGGTTCGAGCGTAAATGTAACATAAATTATCCTCTCAATGCCTTTGCAACAGTTGCTACTCTCTTACCAAGTCTTCCTGCCATAACAAGGTCTCTTTCGTCCGGTTGCTTACTGCCATCCGGTCCAGCAACTGTAGAAGCTCCATAAGGAGAACCTCCAATTCCATCAGTAGTCATTTGCTCTGGATTTTCGCCATACGGAAGTCCTACATAAACAAATCCAAAATGAAGTAGTGGAATCAATGAAGTAATTGCCGTTGTTTCTTGACCTCCATGAATCGACCCAGTACTTGTAAATATTCCAGTTGCTTTTCCTTCCAATTCACCATTCATCCATAATCCACCTGCTGAATCAAGGTATTGCTTCATTTGAGCAGGCATAGAACCAAAACGTGTAGGAATTCCCCATACTACGCCGTCTGCCCATCTTAAGTCATCATGAGTTGCCACAGGAACATCTTCTTGAGCCTTTTGAGCTTCAACATAAGCATCTTGTCCTGACATTGCTTGCTTTACTACATCAAATTCTTCCACGCGAACCATTTTCACCTCAGCACCATCTACCTCTGCAGCACCTTTAGCTACTGCTTTTGCCATTGTGTAAATATGTCCGTAAGTACTGTAATAAGGAACTAAAATATTTGTCATGAATAAAACACTCCTTCAAATTTTTGTTTAGTATTGGTCTAATATTTCACCTATTTTGTATTCTTCCTTGGAACAAAAATAATTAAACTTTTATTTTTTAATATATACAATATTTTTGTTCGTTACTTATCTTTAGTTAGTATATTATCTTAGATACTTACTAAAGTCAAGTAAGGTGTGGTATAATGAATAAAGATAATTGACTTTAAAGGAGTGATACAAATGGTCAATGTAAATTTATGCCCCAAATTTGAAACTGCTTTTCAATTACTAGGAAAACGTTGGAACGGTTTGATTCTTCGTGTCCTACTTCAAGGCCCAGTTAGGTTCAGAGACATTTCAGCAAACATACCTGATATGAGCGACAAAATGCTTGTAGATCGCCTAAAGGAACTTGAAGAAGCTGGTTTAGTTAAGCGAACCGTTTTCCCTGAAACCCCTGTTCGAATTGAATATCAACTTACTGAAAAGGGATATGCTATTGAGCCCGTTTTAGATCAAGTACAAGCATGGGCAGAAGAGTGGATGACAGAAAAAAAAGCTACTAAGGTGAAAAATTAGTAGCTTTTTTTCTGTTATTGAAATATTAAGTTACGATATTACTACGTGCAAATTCACTGTATTGCCCCTAAGCATGGAAAACAACGATTGAGAGTAACCCTTCGTTTATCATTTTTTTAAAAATCCAAAGCGATCTCCCAGTATTTCTCCCGCTAAACCTGAACGAACCGTGACGTTCAAGTAAACAATCACACCAGATAAAATCGAAATGCTCAAGACTATCATTGCATTTCCTCTGCTTTCCAACGGAATCAATTGTTGAAATCCATAACTAAGGAACGAAACAACAGCTGCCATGACTGCTGAAAACAAGCAGATCAGTAAAGCTCGTTTTCTAATATAACTATAATCATAATCTGCAAATTTTCCAATTGCCCATACATTAATTGAAATCGCAATGACGTAACCAACTCCAGTCGCTAAAACAGCCCCTTGGGCGTCAAACAATGAAATTAACGCGCCATTAAAGAGGATTTTAAATAACACCCCAGCTGTCAATGCAATGACAGCGTACTTCTGTTTATTTATTCCTTGTAATAAGGATGCTGTTACTGCAAAAATAGAAAATGCAACAGCTACAGGTGCATACGATCTAAGGATTTCCGATCCGATAATATATTCTTCCATTCCAAACAGTGCAGCATAAGAAGGTTCTGCTAATACCATTAAACCAACTGCTGCTGGAATCGTTAAGAAAAGAATGATCTGATACGTTTGTGTAATCGTTCGTTGTAACCGCTCTGTTTCTTGATTAATAAATGCGTTCATAACAGTTGGCAATATCGTTATTGACATTGCTGTCGCTATTGCAACCGGAATAAGAATCAATTTGTGAGAAGTTTGCGTAAATGCTGCATAGTAGATTTCTACAACATCTGAGCTTAATCCCGTATTTCTCAAAGCTTCGTTAAACGTCATTAAATCAATCATTTGATAAAGCGGAATGGAGAGCCCGACAAAAGAAATAGGCAAGGCATAGGCAAATAATTCCTTATAGATCTTCGGTAACGAAATGTTGTGATCTATCGTGCTTTCTTCGATCTGATGTTGTAATCCGCTCCATCGCTTCTTCCAATAAATCAATAGAACGACAAGTCCCCCAATTGCACCCACGAATGCTCCGAAGGTGGCAAAACCAACTGCTAAGCCTACTTCCCCATCCAGGACATTAATAATTATGTACGTCATTGAAAGGATGAAAACGATACGAAAGATTTGTTCGACAACTTGAGATACTGCCGTTGGTCCCATCGATTGATGTCCTTGAAAATAGCCACGAATTAACGCCATCACCGGTACGATTAATAATGCAACACTGACCATTCGAATTGTAAAGACAGCGTCAGAAATGGAATTTCCTTCTAAAGCTTCTGGGTTAAGTACTCTGTGCGCGATTGGTTCCGCCAGAAGGAATAAGATAATAAAAGCAACGATACCTGTCAATGTCATAAGAATTAGACCAGACTTAAGCAATCGTTGTCCTGTTCGATAGTCTCCGAGTGCATTGTACTTTGAGACAAATTTAGACACAGCTAACGGAACTCCTAATGTAGCTAAACTTAATATTACCGTATATGGTGTATACCCGTAAGAATAAAGCGCAATACCGCCATGCCCTACAATCGCTGTAAAAGGAAAAATATAAATCAGCCCAAGCATTTTTGAAATAAAAATACTTGCCGTTAAAATCATCGTTCCTCTAATTAATTTTTGTTCACTCATTTTTATTCTCCTAAAGTTTAATCTAGGTAGCATTTTATCATATTTTAACTTCATGAATGCTATTTCTTTAAGAAAAAAGCAATTCAGTTTTATACTGAATCACTTTTTTCGACAATTAGACCTTTTATTAGCTTTGCTTTTGATGCTGTTCAAGGTACTTTCACCAATTAACCTTCTATTATTTTCAAAAAGACATTACGATTTCGAGGTCCATCAAACTCACAGAAATAAATCCCCTGCCATGTGCCCAAAACTAGTCTACCTTTATTAATAATGACCATTTGTGAAGCACCAACCGTACTTGCCTTCAAATGTGATGCTGTATTTCCTTCAGCGTGGCGGTATTTCTCATGATGCCAAGGATACACCTCATCCCAACGCATGATCATGTCTTTTTTTACATCCGGATCAGCATTTTCATTAATGGTGATCCCTGCTGTGGTGTGTGCGCAATAAATATAAACGACACCTTCTTGTATGCCACTATCTTTAACAACGTTTTGTACTTCCCTTGAAATATCTTGCATTTCATCTCTCGTCGTAGTTGAAAGTGCTATCTTTTCTAACATCATATCTCCTCCTTGAAACATTCACATTCTTCTTAATTTACACCACGGGCATGGTCATTTGTTACCTTAATTGCACTTTTTACAATCGACGCAAAATCTCTTTCATTTAACAAAGCAAGTCCCTCTGCAGTCGATCCGCCTGGTGAAGCCACTTGTGCCATTAAATCGGCTGGATCACCACCTGCTTCTAGCATTCCTACAGATCCTTTAAGCATGATCGTCACAAGTTTTCTTGCTTGATCTGGACGAACATCATATGACAGTGCCGCTTCTTCTAAAGCTTGCGCAAATGCATAAAGAAAAGCTGGTGCACTTCCCGTTATCGCCGTTAAATCGTGAACTTTTTCTTCTGTTAATTCTTCCGATTCACCAATGGAAGACAATACTTGTAAAAGAACGTCTCTATCCCGTTGTTCCACATATTTTCCACAAGCATACGTAGACATCGATGCTCGAACTTGAGCACCCGTGTTCGGCATGATCCATGCAACTGGTATTCCTACCGGAAGACGTTCCTCCATGTATGTAGGGTCAATACCTGCGGCAACCGTAATAATAAACTGATTGGTTACTCTTTCAGATAATTGACGAAGTAATTGGTCTTGCGTATTCGGTGGAGAAGCTAGCAAAATTACTTCGTGGTTTGCTACCTCTAAGGACCAATCCTTTGCAATTTCCACACCATATTGTTTTTTCAAACGTTCTAATTTTGCTCGATCTGTTTGATTCGTAACCGTAATGTTTTGAAAAGCTCGATCTTTTGATGAAACAAGACCAGAGAGAATAGCCTCTGCCATTCTCCCTGCTCCAATTAAAAGTAGGTTCATTTTAGTCATATTGGTCAACTCCTTATCACGTCATTAACATACCATGAATCAGGATTGAAGACAAAACGACAAAACTTCACCCAATATTATTCTCAATATTACTCACTCTAGATTATCCATATAGCAGTTAAAAATTGATCTGTCTGTTATGTCATATGGCCGCACTAACTTTTAACGTTTTCACCTTATAAGTGAAAAATGATAGAAAAAATATCTCCATCATCATGTAAAATGCAGCAAAAAAATTGAAATTCAATTAAAGTATTAAAGCCACTTTCGCAGTGGGGACTGTTTCTCAAATTTGATTCTACCAACGATCCGAATTCCTCGCTGATTTGGAGCGTTTTCTTATTTCTATTCCTCGAACGCTCCGAATCCCTCGCTGTTTCGGATCGTTTTTCATTCTCCATTCCTCGAACGCTCCGAATTCCTCGCTGATTCGGATCGTTTTTCATTCTCCATTCCTCAAACGTTCCGAATTCCTCACTGATTTGGAGCGTTTTCCTATCTTTATTACTCGAACGCTCCGAATTCCTCGCTGTTTCGGATCGTTTTTCATTCTCCATTCCTCAAACGTTCCGAATTCCTCACTGATTTGGAGCGTTTTCCTATCTTTATTACTCGAACGTTCCGAATTCCTCGCTGTTTCGGATCGTTTTTCATTTTTCATTCCTCGAACGCTCCGAATTCCTCGCTGTTTCGGATCGTTTTTCATTCTCCATTCCTCGAACGCTCCGAATCCCTCACTGATTTGGAGCGTTTTCCCATCTTTATTACTCGAACGCTCCGAATTCCTCGCTGTTTCGGATCGTTTTTCATTCTCCATTCCTCGAACGCTCCGAATCCCTCACTGATTTGGAGCGTTTTCCCATCTTTATTACTCGAACGCTCCGAATTCCTCGCTGTTTCGGATCGTTTTTCATTCTCTATTCCTCAAAAGTTCCGAATCCCTCACTGATTCGGACTGTTTTCCGAAGACTGGAGCATTGGGAACAGAAAGGGTTCACCTATAGTGGATAAAGTGTCCACTGTAAGAGTTGTGTGAGAAATTGATTTTATCATCTCGTATGTTTCGTACTTCTTAGTGTTTTATGAATAATTCGGACTTACTATTATTTCTTTTTCTCCCAACACTCTGTTCCTGTTAATCCGGGAATATTTTCAGCATAAAATACAGGATTTTTCCCTGCTGATTTTTGCGTCGTATAATCGTCAAGAACTTGCAGCGCTACTTTACCTATCAGAAAGATTACTAACAAGTTTATTACTGCCATCATTCCCATAAATAAATCAGCCATGTTCCAAACGAGCATTACTTCCGCAAGTGCACCAAACATTACGAAACCAAGTACCCCAAAACGATAAACATATAACCACACTGAGTTTTGTCTAATAAATTCTATGTTCGTTTCCCCGTAGTAGTAATTTCCGATAATCGAACTAAACGAGAACAAAAGAATCGCAATCGCTACAAAATAAGGAGCCCAATCGCCGACGTGTACTGCAAAAGCGGATTGAGTTAATACGATACCTTCATTTGATCCTGTCGTGTACACATCAGTAAGTAAAATCACAAATGCTGTTGCTGAACAGATAATAATTGTGTCAAAAAATACTCCAAGACTTTGAACAAACCCTTGCTTAGCTGGATGACTAACACTAGCCGTTGCAGCCGCATTAGGAACACTCCCCATCCCAGCTTCGTTAGAGAACAAGCCACGACGCACTCCATTCATAATAGCTGCTCCAATTCCTCCGCCTAATACTTCTTGAAATCCAAATGCATTCGTTATAATTAGTTGAATAACTGCTGGAATTTCCGATACATTTGTAATGACAATAAACAAGGCTATGATGAGATAAATGATAGCCATAACCGGAACAATAATTTGCGTAACATAAGCTATTCTTTTTACTCCTCCAAAGATAACCATCGCAGCAAGGATTATCAATGCTAAACCAATAATCCAAGGACTAATATTAAATGCATCATCAAATGATTGACTAATCGTATTTGCTTGGACTGCATTAAATATAAAGCCAAAACACAGAGTCAGTAGGACAGCAAAAGCAATCCCCAATCCTCTTTGATTTAACGCTCTCTCCATGTAATATGCAGGTCCACCACGGAACTGTCCCCCATCTTTCACTTTGTATACTTGTGCGAGCGTACTTTCAATAAATGAAGTAGCCATACCGATGATCGCAACCATCCACATCCAAAATACTGCACCAGGTCCGCCCAATGAGATTGCAATCGCAACACCGGTTAAATTCCCGGTTCCGACTCGTGATGCTGTGCTGATGGTAAAGGCTTGAAATGCAGATATACCATCCGGACTGTCTTTCTTTTCAAAAATAACGCGAAACATCTCTCCAAACAAGCGAAATTGAACAAACTTTGTTCGAATCGTGAAATAGACACCTAAACCGAGCAATAAACCAATCAATATGTAAGTCCACAAAAGATCATTACCGAAATTAACAACAATATTAATCCAAGAAGTAATTGTTTCAAACATGTATATTCCTCCTTAATTTTATTTCCTTAATGACGTTAATTTCAAAATATATCTTAAATTTCTTAATACATAGCTGAGGCTTCCTCCATTACATTAATGTCGGAAGCCTCAGCTTTTCTTATGCATCTAATTAATTAAAAAATATGTTTTTAACAGGCTTTTACTAAATATATCGATAAAAATGCTATTTTTAGCTAAAAAAGGGCATCAAACTGTATGATGCCTTTTTTGTACTATCAGTTAACTAATGTTTTTTAAGCGTTTTTCAAGCTTTTTAAGTTTAAACTCGTTTTTATTCTCTTTTTCATATTGCTTAAGTTTTCTCTTTAAACGTCCCTTAGTCCATGAATAATCAACAATGTTTTTTAAGTTTAAATAAGAAGCAAAGAAATCTACATTTCCACTATCGTATTTAGCGTCATCTTCGACCAATTCAAAATAAAGATCAAATGCTTCAGTTAAACTAGCTCCTTCAGGAACAAAATCACCATAAACGTCTAGACAACGTCGGTAATTATTTTCGCGAAGCTTCGTTAAGAAAGTAGTTAAGAAAGTTTCCTCATTACCTTCCACTTGAAAACCTCGTCGTTCAAGTAAATTCAAGAAGACTTTCAACTCATTGTGAAAAAACGCAAAAGCCTCTCTCATTTCCTTTGTCATACTCATGTTTATACTTACCGTTCCTTCGGAGCGAGCATGCAACATGTTCAATATTGCACGATATACTTCAGGTTTTAATAAAAAAGTAGGATGTACCGTTTTCAGGTAGCTCTCAACCTCCGTATTTAATAAAGATTGCATCTTCTCAGTTCTTTCCATTTCTAACATTGCTATTTTTCTTTCGAATTCAGCATACTCTGTTATTCGTTGCTGTGTTCCAAGTGCCCACACAGCTCGTTTTGCTTCAAATTTATTTTTCAAATTTTGAAACATGTGCATCTCCTCCTTTCACGATTTATTATTATTATTTTTCCTTCACAAGGAGTGTACCACACTCAATTCAGAAATAAAATAGAGTTTAAGTAAAAAATATGAACAATTTGTCACCTTATTACTCCTCATCTCTTCTGACACACCCAAATGGATGAAAATAAGCTTATTTCGTATATTTTCAGATAATTTACAAACAGATTACTATTTTCAAAAAGAATGAAAACTTGTACAACTGTGTCAAGACCAAGTAAAATCAAAATGACTAGAACGTGACATTTTACTGTTGTGAAAAGAGGTTATGACATGAAAGACGTTATTATTATTGGCGGTGGTCCCTCAGGGCTAATGGCTTCTGTAGCTGCTGCTGAGCATGGTGCAAAGGTGTTAATTATCGACAAAGGAAATAAGCTAGGACGCAAACTAGCGATTTCTGGCGGCGGTAGATGTAATGTGACTAACAGGGCCGATGCAGAAGAACTTATTAAGCACATCCCTGGCAATGGTCGATTTATGTATAGTCCTTTTGCTGTTTTCAATAATGAAGACATTATTACCTTTTTTGAAGATTTAGGAATTCCATTAAAAGAAGAAGACCGCGGAAGGATGTTTCCAGTTAATGATAAAGCGATTGAAGTAGTTAGAGTATTGCTTAATCGTATACGATCCTTGAACGTCGATATCCTTACAAAAACAGAAGTTAAAGGGCTCGTCTTCAGCGAAAATAAGCAAGAAATCGCTGGGGTTAAATTAGCTAGTGGTGAAGTGGTCCATGCAAAAAAAGTCATCGTTGCTGTAGGTGGTATGTCTGTTCCACACACTGGATCAACGGGGGATGGGTACCCATGGGCGAAAGCTGCTGGTCATACTGTTACAGAACTTTATCCAACCGAAGTTCCGATCACTTCCAACGATTCATTTATTCGGAACAAAGAATTACAAGGCCTGTCATTACGAGACGTACGTTTATCTGTCTTCGATCCTAAAAAAGGCAAGTTAATTAAAGGTCATGAAGGGGACATGATTTTTACGCATTTTGGTATCTCAGGACCAATTGGGCTTCGTTGCAGCCAGTATGTTGTCAAAGCGATGAAAAAATACAGTGTGAAACAAATTCCGTTGACCATTGACCTTTTTCCCAATGAGAAAGAAGAGGAAGTGTTTCAGCGACTGACGCTATCACTTAAAGAGCAATCAAAAAAAGCAATCAAAAATGCTCTTTCTGGTTTTGCACCCGAAAGACTCATCCCTGTTTTATTAAAAAAATCAAATATTGATCTCTTAAATATATACGGCGAAATCACGCAAGATAAAATTCGTACACTGACTCGTTATATGAAGTCGTTTCCTATCCAAGCAAATGGTACGTTATCAATCGAAAAGGCCTTTGTTACCGGCGGAGGTGTTAGCGTGAAGGAAATCCTCCCCAAACGAATGGAGTCAAAGTTAATGAAAGGACTGTTCTTTTGTGGAGAGGTATTAGATCTTCATGGATATACAGGTGGTTATAATATCACCGTCGCTTTCTCTACCGGATATACTGCAGGAAGAGCGGCCGCATTAGAGGAAGATAGCTGATAAAGAGATGGCTCCTTGTACATCAAATAAGCTGAGGTTGAATTCATACTGCACTAGAGGCATCCTCTTTGCAGTATAAAACTCGAAGTTAAATGGTAACTGCTCAAGCTACGTCCTCTTGGACAGTTTGAAACTCGATGTTGAATTAAAACTGCACAAGTGACATCTGGGCACAGTTGTTTCAAATGAAAACAATTGGGCTTTTGATCTCTTTAAGTTAAGAAGCCAATCAACCGCCTCCGACTTCTCCTTACCTTGTAAAATGGCAATGATTTGATAAAAGAAAATAATGATTATCCCGCTAGCTCAGAATGAGTAGTTCAGTTTGATAAAGGATAGCTTTATCTAAAAGTTGTTATCAATTGAAGATTTTCCCGTGAAGGGAATGCAAACGCGATTCCTGTTACGTTCAGACTGAGTCTCTCCTCGAAGGGAACACAAACGTGATATCAAACATTAATTTTGTTTAAGTGAGGATTCTGAGCGAAAGGGGTACTCTCAAAAAGAAAATTAAAATAACGAAAAGGACCTAACTACAACAAAGTAGAGGTCCTTTTTGGCTCTTTATTCAACATTATAGAACATAATAAAAAGAAAGAGGGCTCCGTCAAGATGACCTTAGTCAACCACCTTTTCGACACCCTCTTTTTTTATTTATTTTGCAACAATATTAACTAACTTTCCTGGAACGACGATGACCTTACGCACCGTTTTCTCTTCAATTTCATCTTTAACCTTATCAATATTTAAAGCTTCTTTTTCCAAATCATCTTTGCTAGCATCTTTTGCAACGACAAGCTTTGAGCGAACTTTTCCATTGACTTGTACGACGATTTCCACTTCATTTGTCACTAATAACGCCTCATTGTAGACAGGCCATGTACTGTAAGACAGTGACCCTTCATGACCAAGCCGACTCCACAATTCTTCACATAAGTGAGGTGCAACAGGAGCCAATAGTTTAATGAATCCTTCAAGGTGGCTTGTCGATAACTTCTCTTGCTTATAACCTTCATTAACAAACACCATCATTTGTGAAATTCCAGTGTTGAAGCGAAGTGATTCAAAGTCCTCAGTCACTTTCTTGACAGTTTGGTGGTAAACCCGCGTCATTTCGTCAGTACCTTGTGCATCAACAATCGTTGCATTAAGGTGCCCTTCACTGTCAATCATCAAACGCCATACTCTATCAAGGAAACGACGAGCCCCATCCAAGCCATTTTCACTCCATGCAATCGATGCGTCTAATGGTCCCATAAACATTTCATAGAGTCGTAACGTATCCGCGCCATGAGATACCACAATATCATCAGGATTCACTACATTGCCTTTAGACTTACTCATTTTTTCATGATTCTCACCAAGAATCATGCCTTGATTGTATAGCTTTTGGAAAGGTTCCTTCGTTGATACAACACCAATATCGTAAAGGACTTTATGCCAGAATCGAGCGTAAAGCAAATGCAAGACCGCGTGCTCCGCTCCACCAATATATATATCCACTGGCAGCCACTGTTCAAGTTTTTTAGGATCAGCGAGTTGTTCATCATTATCGGGATCAATATAACGTAGGTAATACCAACAACTACCTGCCCATTGAGGCATCGTGTTAGTTTCTCGTCGGCCTTTTTTCCCTGTTTTAGGATCTGTTACAAATAACCAATCTTCATTATTCGCTAACGGTGATTCACCAGTACCTGAAGGCTTAAATTCATCCATGTCAGGAAGAGTAAGTGGGAGTTCTTCTTCTGGAACTGCTTCCATCGTTCCATCTTCCCAATGAATCATTGGAATCGGCTCTCCCCAGTATCGTTGGCGGCTAAACAACCAGTCTCTAAGGCGATACGTGATTTGCCTTTCCCCTTTTTTATTTTCCACAAGCCAGTCACACATTTTCGCGATTGCTTCTTCATTTTCCAAGTCATTTACGAAGTCTGAATTCACATGAGGGCCATCACCTGCATAGGCTTCTTTAGACAAGTCACCACCGGAAACTACTTCAACGATCGGCAAATCAAATGTTTGTGCAAATTCGTAATCTCGCTCATCATGACCTGGAACAGCCATAATTGCTCCTGTACCATAGTTTACAAGCACATAATCAGCAATCCAAATTGGTAGTTTTTCACCCGTGATCGGATGAATCGCATAACCGCCTGTGAAGACACCTGATTTTTCCTTCGCTAACTCTGTTCGTTCCAAATCACTTTTCGTTGCTACTTTCTTTTGATACGCTTCAACTGCTTCCTTTTGTTCAGCAGAAGTAATGCCAGCAACCCAATTGTGCTCCGGAGCAAAAACAAGGTACGTCGTACCAAACAGCGTGTCGGGCCGAGTTGTGAACACAGTGAATTGTTCACCAGTTTTTTCAAGAGTGAAATGGACATCGGCCCCTTCAGAGCGTCCAACCCAATTTCGTTGCATGTCTTTAATACTTTCAGGCCAATCTAATTCTTCAAGGTCTTCCAATAGACGATCAGCATAAGCTGTGATTTTTAACATCCATTGCTTCATCGGTCGACGTTCAACTGGATGATTGCCTCGCTCGCTTTTTCCATCGATCACTTCTTCATTAGCAAGCACTGTGCCAAGTGCTGGGCACCAATTAACTGCAACTTCATCAACATAAGCTAGCCCTTTTTTATAGAGTTGCAAGAAGATCCATTGTGTCCATTTATAATAAGACTTGTCTGTCGTGTTAATTTCCCTGTCCCAATCATAAGAGAACCCTAGGTCTTTTATTTGTCTACGAAACGTATTAATGTTTAATTCAGTAAATTCTCGAGGGTGCTTACCTGTATCGAGAGCATATTGCTCTGCCGGTAGGCCAAATGCATCCCAGCCCATTGGATGTAGAACATTGAATCCTTGCATTCTCTTCATCCTTGAAACTATATCGGTCGCTGTGTAACCTTCAGGGTGACCTACATGAAGCCCAGCCCCTGATGGATAAGGAAACATATCTAGAGCATAAAATTTCTTTTTTGAGGGGTCCTCTGTTGTTTTAAACGTTTTATTCTCTTCCCAATAGTTTTGCCATTTTTTTTCGATTTGTTGATGATTGAAAGACAATGCAACAACCTCCTTTTATGTATTCAGTTACCTTTATTTTATTACACTAACGTGAAAAAGCAAAAAAACTCCCGCCTCTAGCTATCACTAGGGACGAGAGGTTGATGATCCTTCCCGCGGTACCACCCACGTTTAGTGCAATGAATGCACTCGCTCAAAGCCAATAACGCAGGCTAAACGTCAAAAGGTACTCAATACGATTCCCTTTTGCAACTCCAAGGTGAGTTCATAATCAGCCATCGTTAACTTCCACCTTCCGTTAACTCTCTGCGCATGGACAAATCATTACTAATCCTTATCTCCATTTTTTTCATGCAAAATATATTTTTCGCTCATAGCTATTGTAAGCATGCAATCTAAAACTGTCAAGAAAGCCCACTATCAGAATAACCTATCAGGCGTAGCTTTATACTTCACTAGATAGGAGTTCTGGTATAAATTCATGATTTGAGCCCAAGGGGGATTTTTTTGTGGGGATTCGGCTTGAAACTGAGAGGTTTCTCTCCCTATGACATTACTTGCCGGCTAATTTCAGCGCAAAATTAGCCTATTTCACTCCCTACGCAGTTCCTTTCACTAATCGTATAGCTCGAATCAAAGAAAATATCTTTCTTCATTTCCCACTGCGGCCTAGTTTTTAGAGGGATGCTTTCTCCCACAATGATCATCGACTTATTGTACTCCTTGGGTAGTTAATTTCCAATCTTTAGGGCACAAGTGATGCCGTCTTGTGCCCCTTAACAAGCCATTCTCCAATCTTTAGGGCACAAGCGATGGCGTCTTGTGCCCCTTAGTAAGTCAATCTCTATTGCAAAGGGTACAAAACTCATTTTTCAGTTTAAGATATTATGATAGGATAAAGAAAACAAACATAAAGGTGGAAATATTAATGATAGATTTGCGAAGTGACACAGTAACGAAACCAAGCCAACTCATGCGAGATGTTAGTGCAAAAGCAATCGTTGGTGATGATGTATATGGAGAAGATCCAACAGTGAATGAACTCGAAGACTATGCCGCAAAGCTTGTTGGAAAAGAAGCGGCGCTTTTTGTTACTAGCGGAACACAAGGAAATCAAGCTGCAATTTTGACTCATTGTCATTCAGGGCAAGAAGCAATTATCGATGAAGATGCTCATGTGGTTGTATATGAGGGGGCAGCTATTTCTGCTTTTGCTGGTGTGCAACCAAAAACATTAGCCCACCATCGGGGTCAAATTCCTCTTGAAGCGATCGAAGAAGCCATCCGCGAGGACGATGTGCATTACCCAGAAACAGGCATGATATGGTTAGAAAACACACACAACCGAAGTGGTGGCTCTGTTTTGCCAATAAGTTATTTAAAAGAAGTGTATCAACTCGCAAACAAACACAATACTCCTGTCCACATTGATGGGGCTCGCCTCTTCAATGCCGCTATTGCAAGTCGCGTTGAAGCAAGCGAGATTGCACAATATACCGATTCGATTCAATTTTGCTTATCGAAAGGACTCGGTGCTCCAGTAGGATCTATCCTTGCTGGAAACAAGACTTTTATTGATAAGGCGAGAAAAAAACGAAAAATGCTTGGTGGAGGCTTACGTCAAGCAGGGATTCTTGCCGCACCTGGACTACTTGCACTCAAATCAAATATTCAGCGACTTGCTGACGATCACGACCATGCCAAAAAATTAGCAAAAGCAATCAATACGTATACTGATCTTTCTGTTAAACATCATGTAGACACAAATATCATTATCGCAGACACTCACGAATCGCAATCATCAGCACCTGAATGGGTCAAAGCATTAGAGAAACGTGGAATTGCAATTATTCAATACAAACCACAAGCACTTCGATTTACTACTCATTTAGACGTTTCGAGTGAGGATATCGAGATCGTTATCGAACAACTTAAACAATGCTCTAAGAGGAAGTCTTAAACTGGACTGAGGCAAAACTAAAGCGTCGAAACAGCTGGCAAGGAGAATATGTCGAGAGGAAGTCTACTTTATCGACTAAGGAGACGACGAGATGATGAAATTAGCTGGAATTCTTCCATTTGCAAGGGACATTCTACAAAAATCTGTGACCACTAACGGAATAGCAATCGATGCAACCGCTGGTAACGGCCATGACACCGAGTTTTTAGCAAAATTGGTTGGAGACAACGGCACTGTTTATAGCTTTGATATTCAAGATCAAGCGATCAATGCTACGAGAGATCGTCTCGAAATTACGAATCTTGAAAAGCAAGTTCACCTCATTCAAGATGGCCATGAAAAATTGGAAACTTACCTTTCTCCAACTCATCATAACAACATCAATGGAGCGATTTTCAATCTCGGCTACTTACCTGGAAGTGATAAGTCAATTGTAACAACACCTTCAACAACCATTGAAGCAATTCAACAACTTTCTAAGCACTTGAAAAAGGGAGGAATCATCGTCCTTGTTGTATATCATGGTCATGAAGAAGGAAAGGTGGAAAAAGATATGCTGCTTCCATTCGTAGAGTCTCTACCACAAACGGATTTTCATGTGTTAGAATATCGATTTATTAACCAGAAAAACACCCCACCTTTCATCATTGCAATTGAAAAAAAATAAGCAGAAGAGAAGCACGTAATATATGCGCTTCTCCTCTGCTTTTTCTTCATTGTAAAAATTACGTACCACTAATTTTTCGATATAACGCTCCATTTAAATAGAAAAACAATGTTGGTGTGCCACCACCTCGGATTAGCCTCTTTGCCTTTTTCTTTATAGTTGGATCTTTTTGCACTTTATCATCAGCGAGATAAATAGCAATTAATCCATTGTTTATTAATTGATGAAACTTGAAATCTGGCAATGTTTTTAGCGAGCGATCCGCTTCGGCAAAGAAATATTCGATTCTCGATAACATTTCTTCTTCATTTTCGTAATAAAAACAAAAGTTCAAATCTCCACCAGATCGATCTTCCTCTTGATCTATAAAGTAGTCCATCAGAATATGCAACCCTTGAATCCACGGAAAATAACCCTCTTTTATTATATTTGCCTCTTCCTTCGTCATGGCAGACTTTGCTGCAGAATAGGACGTCAGACAAAATATCCCAAGCGTTGAGCCTGTACAAGCAGAAAATTCGTACCAAGACATAGGCGCGACACTATCTCGATGTTGGTCAAACCATTCAGTAAGCCTCGGAACTCGATCCTCTTTCTTTACATGCTTGTGAACTTGCAAGTCACTATACAAGTTTGCCAATGACACATTTTCTGTTTCCACAGAAGAATAACCAGGAAATTGTGAAATACAACGCTGACACGTCTCTACTAAGGCATTTAAATAACCTGCATCATCGTTTTCGCTTCTATGTCGATAATAATTTCTAAGCTGCGCCCCTAAAGTCAAAGCATCTCGCATTGATTCATGTATCGCTCGAAAATCATCAGGATCCTGTGACGTGCTTCGATCACACAAGTTATCTAAATAATCACTGATCGTTTGGTATGCAACGATAAAGCGAACGACTTCACGAAAACGATCACCTGCTAAAATAGCGTAAATCGCGCCCCCTTCACAATGAAACGTTTTTGAATCAATACTTAAAAGCGCTTGTCTTCGTAACTCTGGGTCCGGGATCAGTTCCGCTTTCATTCGCCATTCTGCCAAAAATTCATGAACCGTAGGTAAAATTCGTTTATAAACTTGATACATTAATGTCCATGATGTTGTCGGTGTTTTCACGAAAATAGTCCTCCATCAATTCATAATCATTCATTCAGATGCATCGTGACAAATCCAAGCATATGAGCCAACACATGATGCTTTTCTGGTTCATTTAGTACTTCATGATACAACCCTTGCCATTCTTTGTAATATTTATCCTGTAACTTTACATTATCAAACCACTTTTGCACGCTATTCCGATCTACAATCCTATCCACTCCTGCTTGCATGACGAGAAGTGGAACTTCAGGAAAAGAATCAACCTGTTGATGAACATACCGCATCGATTTTTCTAATTCTCTGTACCAACGAATACTGACATTTTTAATCAGTAGAGAATCTTGTTTATCTCTTAATCGCATCACTCTATCTCGTGTTCCAGATCCAGGTTCAAGACCAGATGGAAAACGGAGGCTCGGTGTCACTCGATTGAGAATATAAGAAACTGCTTTTTTATTTAGTGGTGTTTTACGAAACAATCCAAAGCAAGGAGAAGACAAAATCACCACATCTGGCAACTCACTATTATGTGCTTCCATTAACGTTCTAGTAGAGATTAATCCACCCATACTATGTCCAAGAAGAACAACGGGTAGGTGATATGTTCTAGCTTCAGTTAACCAGCCATTAACTGTATCTATGTATTCATGAAAGGTTGAAACATGGCCTCTAGGTCCTGTCGTCGTTCCTTGACCAGGGAGATCACCAATAATCACGTGATAGTTAAAATCATTTAACTTCTCTATTATCCACTTGTAACGCGCATGGTATTCTCCAGCTCCGTGAACGATCACAAATACTCCTTTTGCTACATGCTGTTCAACTTCTGATTTCCACATTGTTCTTCCCCCTCGTAATTGCTGATTTTGTTTAAAAATTTATTGACGCTAGAATTACTTGATAAACTTTCATATTTCTTTCATCTTCGCTTTCTTCTCATAATTCGTCAAGTGTAAGGAGTGGATTCCTTTCTATTATTGTAATGGCTTTGTTAAACTAAACTTATAGAAATTATGATTGGAGAGTGAGTGTCATTGAAAATTTATCCATATAAGGGCCATGTCCCTTCCATTGATCCGTTTGCATTTATCGCAGATGGCGTCGTGATAACTGGTGATGTGACAATCGAGGAAGATGCTAGCATTTGGTTTAATACTGTCATTCGCGGGGATGTAGCGCCAACAATCATTGAAAAGTCTGTGAACGTGCAAGACAATTGCACATTACATCAAAGTCCGGATTTGCCATTGATTTTAAGAGAAGGAGTAACTGTCGGACATCAATGTATTTTACATAGCTGCCTTGTTAAAAAAAATGCCTTGATAGGCATGGGCTCGACGATAATGGATGGCGCTGAAATTGGTGAAGGAGCCTTTATCGGTGCAGGTAGTCTCGTGCCACCTGGTAAAACAATTCCACCTAATAAACTTGCTTTAGGTCGCCCTGCCAAAGTCGTCCGTGATTTATCTGATGCTGACCTTGCTGATATGAAAAGAATTCGGGATAGTTATGTTGATAAAGGAAAGTACTACAAATCACTCGTTGACGAATGATCATTACTAACTGGAAAGATTATCAGAGCAAAAGAACGCGAATGGATTTCTCCACTCGCGTTCTTTGTGATTTATTCCTTGTCAATATGAAGCGCTTCTTGCTTCATTAATTCCGCTTTGTCTGTCGCTTCCCACGGAAGATCAATATCTGTTCGACCAAAGTGACCATAAGCAGCTGTTTGCTTGAATATCGGTCGTCGAAGATCTAACATTTTAATAATCCCTGCTGGACGAAGGTCAAATAGTTTACGAACCACTTGAACTAAGACGTCTTCTGATACTGTCCCAGTCTCAAATGTATCAATCGCGATCGAGACAGGTTGAGCAACACCAATCGCATACGCTAATTGAACTTCACAACGGTCTGCAAGACCTGCTGCAACAATATTTTTCGCAACATAGCGAGCGGCATATGCGGCAGAACGATCAACTTTAGTTGCATCTTTACCAGAAAAAGCACCTCCACCATGACGAGCGTACCCACCATATGTATCAACGATGATCTTTCTTCCTGTTAACCCGGCGTCACCTTGAGGACCGCCAATTACAAAGCGACCTGTTGGATTAATAAAATATTTCGTTTCATTGTCCAACAATTCCTTAGGTACAACTGGTTTAATAACTTTCTCTTTTAAATCTTCTTGAATTTGATCAAGTTCTATCTCAGCATGATGTTGAGCCGAAATCACAATCGTGTCTACACGAAGAGGCCTCTGGTTTTCATCATATTCTACTGTGACTTGAACTTTACCGTCTGGACGAAGGTAAGAAATGGTTTCATCTTTACGTACTTCACTTAAACGCCGAGCGAGTTTATGTGATAATGAAATTGGCAAAGGCATAAGCTCGGGAGTTTGATTATCAGCATAACCGAACATAAGACCTTGGTCCCCTGCTCCAATCGCTTCTATTTCTTCATCTGACATGTTGCCTTCTCTAGCTTCTAACGCTTGATCTACTCCTTGTGCAATGTCGGCAGATTGCTCGTCAATCGACGTTAATACGGCACATGTTTCATAATCAAAACCGTATTTTGCACGCGTGTAACCAATTCCTTTGATTGTTTCTCGTACTATTTTTGGAATATCTACATATGTAGAAGTTGATATTTCACCAGCGACTAGCACCAAACCTGTGTTTACAGATGTTTCGCACGCCACTCGAGCATTTGGATCGCTTTTCATTATTTCATCTAAAATTGCATCCGAAATTTGATCACAAATCTTATCTGGGTGTCCCTCTGTTACTGATTCTGATGTAAATAATCTCGTTTTTCCTGCCACAATTACGACCTCCCCGGTATTTTACCCCTTTAATGTGTATATAAGATGAGCTTCATAATCGACGGTACTCGTTATCCAAGCAGAATGGTCTTAATCAACAACCGATCAAGATTTAAATAGACTCTTATTTTTCCATATAAACTAAAAAACCTCTCCCCAGTTGAGGAAAAGGTTACGATCCATTCGCCTTTCACCTCTTATCGATCAAGACACACAAATATGTCTTGCAGGTTAGCACCGTTCACCTTTTTGGAAGTGGTGATGGTTGCTGGGCTTCGTCGGGCCTGTCCCTCCGCCTACTCGGGATAAGAGTATCCGTTCGCCAAAAGAATACATGATTTTTCGCTTCATGTCAAGAAATCTATTTGAGATATATTGAATATATTTCATTGCTCACATTTTCACAAATATGACGATCTGTTGACGGTTTTCAAAATCTATATCTTCGTTTCATAAAATATATTAAAATAAAGTTATACGTAATTCATCTACCTTTAATGATTCCACTTCCATCATCACAGTCATCCTCTAGCCAATTGACATGGTACAACTAAACTGCGAACATCTAATCGCGAAGTTGCTCTCGTCCATACGTCATTCCAAGTCTGTCATCCCACAAATTCCACAAAACACCTATTAACGAATTATATCGGATATTTTTACACTACATTTCTTCTTGCACAAGATTATTAAAACGCTTTCAATACACTTATATTATTTGGTTATAACACCTCGGTCACCGAATCAGGTACCATAGACTACACAAAAATTTCAGAAATGTTAATACTACTTTCTTTTCGCTAAGTACGCTATTCCTTTAGATTAAACCACCATTATAACTAATTTAGTAGCCCAGAATTCGGTGAATCCATTTTATTAAAATCATCGTTCATCTTTGTAGTTTTGTTCATTCAACTGTCGTTTATCCGTATGGTGAGTGTATTCATCACTTTAGGAAATATAAATGAATGAAAAAAAGAAAGGGTGAAGAACATGAGTATGGTTCATTTCGAAGCTGCGTTGGGTCGTGTATTGCAGGGCGAAAACATCCACAAAGATTTATCTGTTCCACATTTAATTGAAAAAGCCTTAGAGCGTAGGGAAGGTGTATTAACATCTACTGGTGCTTTTCGCGCAACAACTGGCAAGTATACAGGTCGGTCGCCAAAGGATAAATTTATTGTGGAAGAGATCTCAACAAAGGATAATATTTGTTGGGGAAAAGTAAACATCCCCATCTCTGCCGAGGCTTTTGAACACTTGTATGAGAAAGTGTTACATTATTTAGCTAATAGGGAAGAATTGTTTGTTCGACATGGCTTTGCTGGTGCCGACAAAAAATATCAACTCCCTATCCGTATTGTTAACGAGTTTGCCTGGCATAATTTATTTGTTCGTCAACTTTTCATTCGACCTGAAGAAGAAGAATTAAAGAGCCTGTTACCTGAATTTACAATTGTATCGGCACCAGGATTCAAAGCTGATTCAACAATTGATGGTACAAATTCAGAAGCATTTGTAATCGTTTCAATGGAAAAAAGGATTGTACTAATTGGGGGAACTGAATATGCAGGTGAAATGAAAAAATCTATTTTTTCAATAATGAATTACCTTCTCCCTGAACAAGATATATTAACGATGCATTGTTCTTCAAATGTTGGTAAAAAAGGGGATGTAGCACTTTTCTTCGGACTATCAGGAACAGGAAAAACAACGCTTTCCGCAGATCCAAACCGTTCACTACTTGGAGATGATGAACATGCTTGGTCTTCAAATGGTGTCTTTAATATTGAAGGTGGTTGCTATGCAAAATGTATTAAGCTAACCGAAGAAAGCGAGCCTGAAATTTATAGAGCGATTCGATTCGGGTCGGTATTAGAAAATGTCGTCATCAATGAATTAACACGGGAACCTATTTACGATGCATCGGATTATACGGAAAATACGAGGGTGGCTTATCCACTCAGTGCCATTCCATCTTCACTAGAGCCAAGTATTGCAGGTCACCCAAACGCAGTAATATTTTTGACGGCAGACGCTTTCGGTGTTTTACCTCCCATCAGTAAACTAACACCGGAGCAAGCGATGTACCATTTCCTTTCCGGTTACACGAGTAAATTAGCTGGAACAGAACGTGGTGTCACTTCACCACAAGCTACATTCTCATCCTGTTTTGGTGAACCATTTCTTCCGTTGCCTGGTGCTAGGTATGCTGAAATGCTGAGGGACAAAATGATAGAACATAACACCGATGTTTACCTCGTTAATACTGGGTGGACAGGAGGACCTTATGGTGTTGGAGAACGTATGAGTTTACGATATACTCGCGCATTGATCCACGCAGCATTAGAAGGTGAATTAGATACAGTGGAAACGACGCAAGATCCGATATTTGGTCTACACATTCCAGTTAATTGTCCTGGTGTTCCTGATAAAGTGTTGCAACCTAAAGAAACTTGGGCTGATAAAGAAGACTATGACAGGAAGGCAATTGAGCTTGCTCATAAATTCAAAGATAACTTTAAGAATTTTAGAAAAATACCACAAAATATTGCTAAAGGTGGTACAATCATATAAAGAATCGATCCCCAGGCATAATAATGCCTGGGGATTTATGTTTCAGTCTGTTGGTGCATCCATTGGCAAGCACTCTTCGTGTAAGATAGCTGCTCCCTCACCGACAAAAGGTGTCCTTTATTTTTAATAATCCATTGTTCAGCATGATTATTGTATTCTCTTAAATTGTCGTGCAGTTGATGGGCGTGAGCCACACTGACATGCTCATCTTTTTCACCATGAATAATTAATACGGGGCAAGTTATCTTGTTAGCTAATGTGATGGATGACCTTGCTTTATACGTTTCGCCAGCTTGTTTCGGATCCCCGGAAAAACAGCGGCGTAGCATTTTTCTGAGGTCAGGTCGCTCTTCGTACATTAATAGACAATTCGACACTCCTCCCCATGAAACCATTGAAGCGGGATTATAGGAAGCTGCGACTAATCCGGCCATAATTCCACCTCGTGAAAAGCCAACAACATGTACGCGATCTTTGTTGACTCTTGGATGTGAGCTGATTAGTTCAAAAGCAGTAAATGCATCTTCTCGATCTTCCCCACCAAAATCCTCTACTCCTTCGCCACCTTCGTTCCCTCTGTAAAATGGTGCGAAAACAACAAATCCTTCAGCGGCATATTGAATAATTCTTGCAATTCTAACCATGCCAACCCTTTTGATTCCACCTCTTAAATAAACGATCGCATCATAATTTCCTGTTTGTTTCGGTTCTATTAAGTAGCCTTTCACTTTAAATTCGCCGGACCAATACGTCACTATGTATAAAGAAAACCTTGACGAAGGTGAAATGATAGGTTCAGACGAAATCAGATGTTTCATGACATTCCCTCCTGGTTGAATGAACACAGTAGTCTATGCGGAAAAATATTTATCTTTATAGCTTATCATAATTGGATCTGATTTTAGAGAAAAGCTAACTAGTGTTGCTAACCTATTTCGCATGCTCTTCACCAAGGCACCTGCACACTTTTCTTCATAGTTACATATTTTATTTATGCAAATACTTATTCAATGAAGGAGGAGCAATAATGTGTCGATGGAAAAAGTTATTTCTAGTGATTTGTTTCCCAGCGATTTTGTTGATGGCATGTAATCAGGAGAAAGACTTAACAGAGGTGGAACTTGCAGAAGTGACGAGGTCTATCTTTTATGCTCCACAATATGTTGCTCTGTCCGAAGGTTTTTTCGAAGATGAGGGATTAGATGTTGAATTGACGACCACATGGGGTGGAGACACAACAATGACGGCTCTTCTTTCAGATGGTGCTGACATTGCTCTCGTTGGAGCAGAGACGTCAATGTATGTCTATGCACAAGAGGCAAACGATCCACCTATAAATTTTGCACAACTAACAAAAACAGACGGAACTTTCCTCGTATCCCGTGAGCCTGTTGAAAACTTTGAGTGGGAAGATCTGAAAGGCACAAGCTTTCTTGGGCAACGCCAGGGTGGTATGCCGCAAATGGTTGGTGAACACGTTTTGAGGTTGAATGGAATTGACCCACATGAAGATTTAGGTGAATTAATTCAAAACATTGACTTTGGAAATATTCCATCCGCTTTTGCATCGGGAACTGGAGATTATGTTCAACTATTTGAACCACAGGCGACGTTATTTGAAGAAGAGGGAATTGGCCACATTGTTGATTCTTTTGGCACCCAGTCCGGTGAAATTCCATACACTGTTTATATGGCGAAGCAAAGTTTCATTGATGAGGACGTTGAAACAATCGAAAACTTTACTCGTGCTATATACCGAGCTCAGCAATGGATCGAAGAGGAAGACGCAACTACCGTGGCAGAAGCAATTGAGCCATTTTTCGACGATACAACGCTAGACGTAATAGAACAAGTCTTTATTCGTTACAGAGATCAAGGTTCCTATGCAACCTCCCCTCTATTGAGTGAAGATGGTTGGTACCTTCTCCAAGAGATTATGGATGAATCGGGAGAACTTCCGATGGATATCGATTATGACGAATTAGTCAATCGAGAGGTGGCTGACAAAATAACAGAAGAGTAATAGAACGATAGTCAAATGTATGAAAGGAAGGGGGAGTGACATGGCCTTTCTTGAGCTAAAGCAATTAGAAAAAACATTTTTTAGTTATGATTCATGGACGACCGCAGTAGAAGAGATTAATTTATCGATTGAAGAAGGGGAGTTTGTTTCGATTATTGGGCCGAGTGGTTGTGGTAAAAGCACTCTCCTTTCTCTTATTTCCGGACTTCTACACCCTTCAGTAGGAGAGATTTTATTAGATGGCGTCAGCATTAAAAATCCTACACCAGAAACAGGCTATATGCTGCAACAAGACTACTTATTTCCTTGGCTTTCTATCAAAGATAATATTACTTTGGGATTAACGACAATGGGCAAGACAGAGGATAAAGACATGGAACTTGCTTATCAGCTGCTTGACACGCTTGGATTGTCTGATAAAGAGGAACATTTCCCATCACAATTATCTGGTGGGATGAGGCAACGTGTTGCTTTAGTTAGAATGCTATCAACAGATCCGAAACTACTACTATTAGATGAACCATTTTCTGCACTAGATTATCAAACAAAATTAAAACTCGAAGACCTCGTTTTTTCAACAATAAAGGAACATAACAAAACAGCGATACTTGTCACACACGACATAGGTGAAGCAATTGCGATGACTGACCGGATCATTCTTCTTAGTGAACGTCCTGGGCGCATTAAAGAACAATTTATCGTTCCTGCTAACCTGCAAACAATGTTACCTTTTGACGTCCGTGCCAATCATGAATTCAATCCATTGTTCCAAACGATATGGAAGGAGATGGAGTCTCATGAAGATGGATCGCAAGGAGATGCAACTACAATTTAAACGCCAAACGCAACAACGAACACAATTCGTGATATTCTCGCAAATCAGCATTCTTATTGTTTTTTTTGCAGGGTGGGAATTTGCTGCCGCGACACGTTGGATTGATCCATTATTATTTAGTTCCCCCTCTCGCATTTGGGAATTATTTGTCGTTCGAATTCTTGATGGTAGCCTTGTTATGCATACATCCGTCACATTATTTGAAACGATTCTAGGATTTTTATTAGGTACTTTTTTTGGAACGTTACTCGCCGCAATTTTATGGTGGTCACCTTTTCTTTCAAGAGTACTCGACCCTTATTTAGTTATCTTAAACTCGATGCCAAAAGTAGCTCTCGGTCCTATCCTGATCGTTGGACTTGGACCAGGTTTCACCTCGATTATTGCGATGGGAGTGATGATTTCACTCGTGATTACAACGATGGTCATGTATCATGCGTTTAAAGAGGTAGACAATAATTATTTAAAAGTCATTGAAAGCTTCGGGGCGTCAAAGAAACAAACATTTTTCAGAGTCGTTTTTCCCGCCTCGTACCCGACTTTGATATCGACCTTGAAAGTAAACGTTGGTCTTGCATGGGTCGGTGTCATTGTTGGAGAATTTCTCGTTTCGAAGCAAGGTTTGGGGTACCTGATTATTTATGGTTTTCAAGTATTCAACTTTACGCTCGTAATGCTTGCTCTCGTCGTCATTGCGATCCTTGCAACTGTGATGTATCATGTCGTTGAATTATTAGAAAAAAAACTCATTCGTCATCATACATGACGGAATGAGTTCTTTTCGTTTATCTTTCTATTGGTTCATTATTAAAGAAATATTTCTGATAAATTTCTTCCATACTTAACAAAAGAACATCATCTTTCATAATAAAACTATATTGATGGTTTCTCCTGATGTCATCGGGAAGGTTTTTCATCAGTTTTGGACCTTTCGTTTCGAAATAATTTTTCTTTGTAATTAACTCTCCAATTACTGCGAAGTAAACATTTTTTATAACCGTTTCACTTTTTCCTAGAACTTTATATTGTCCGATATACGAGAGACTTTTGACAATACCACCTGTCTCCTCAAATACCTCTCGTTTCGCCGCAATTTCAGCAGTCTCACCCGCTTCTACTTTTCCTCCGGGAAACTCAATCCCCCTTGAAGGATGCAACGTTAAAAGCCAGCTTCCTTTATACCAAGCAACAATCCACACGTGTTTAGGTTCTTTAGAATATGGATGATCTTCCATGGAGAAGCTTACCTCATTATGATAGTAGTCCTGAAATGAATGTTCGTTTATCATTTCCATATTACCTCCAAACGGAAAGGACATCGTCATCGAATGTCTTGCATTAACGTTAGTTTAATAAAAGATAAACCGTTTGTCTAATTTCTTATAATTATGTCAAAGGCATGTAGGTTACTATTTTAAATAAAAAAACCAACGTTTCTATCATACAACGTTGGTTTTCTTTCATTTATTTTACATCGTCTGAGAATTTTTTTGCTTCTTTTTTTGCATCATCAATCGGTTCCGTTATTCCATCAGTATATTCTTTCGTAGATTTTCTAAACTCTCGTAATGTTTCCCCTGCTGCTCGACCAATTTCTGGTAGCTTTTTCGGACCAAAAATAACTAACGCTAATACAAGAATTAATACCAATCCTGGAATACCAATATTGGATAACATCGACAACTCCACCTTTCGTTTAAATGTAAATAGGTTCAACGGTTTCATCCATATGATAACCACCGAGTTCTTCTACAGACGCTTTAAGTTGTTTGCTTCTTAATGTTTCTAATAATCTTTGTCCTTGCTCTCCAAGAAAGAATGATTTCGACATTAGCAAATCATAAGATTCCTCTTCCACCGGAACAAAATCTAATGCCATCGCTTTCGCTGCAGAATAAATTCCCATACCTACTGCATTTTTGTCCATTTTCACTTCTGCTGCAACACTCAAATGAGTAAACATCTCTCGTTCATATCCAGAAATATCACTAGGATCGATCTGTTTACTTTTCAAGAGATGATCAAATAAAATTCGCGTTCCAGCTCCTCTTTGCCTGTTTACAAACTGCGCATTTTTTTCGATAATATCCTCTATTTTTGTTATTGCTAATGGATTTCCTGCTGGGACAATCAACCCTTGCTGCCTTTTTAAAAAAGGTAATAGAACCAATTCCATCGCTGGTAAAAACCTTTCGATATATGGAAGATTGTATGTGCCTGTTTCTGGATCAAACAAGTGAACTCCTGCCACATGAGCTTCTTCTCGTTTAATCGCCATCAATCCTGCCATACTACCAGTATGACTTGCAGTCACTCTTGACCTTAAATCTTTTCTTCTCATCTCTGAAGAAAGAATATCAATTGATAAATCATGACTACCTGAAAACAAAATCGAAGCTTTAATTTCAGATTGTGGTCTCATCAATTCTGCCACAACTTGCTCGCCTTGTTCAACCCCTAAATGATCAGATGGAATTGTAATCACTCCATCTGCCTTAACTAGTGACATCGTCACGCTCGCTGAACGTGTTAAAGGGTTAGCCACGTACTTACCATTCACATACCCAATATGAACACGAATAAAGTCTTCTGATCCCATACTAGAAACCATTCTTCTACCAGCATGAACGGTCAGTGTGTTGTTTTCAGGAGGTAACGTATTTAAAAAGTAATGAATGATTGGTTTCACAAACCATTCCATTACGAAATAAGCTGATACCGGATAACCTGGTACACCAATGACAATTGTACCATTAATCTTGCCAATAATCACAGGTTTACCTGGACGTGTAGCAATTCCGTGTGTAATAACCTCTCCAAGCTCTCGAATGATGTGTGCTGTATAGTCTTTTGATCCTGCTGAGGAACCGGCATTAATAATTACCAAATCTGCTTCAGATGTTCCTTGAAGTAACGCCTCACGAATTTTTTCCAAATCGTCCTTCACGACCGGTTGTAGGTCAGGAAGTCCTCCCCATTCTTTCACCAGCTCGGAGAAAATTGTCCCATTAAACTCAATTAACTTTCCTGGCTGCGGAATATCATTCGAGGAAATTAACTCACTACCAGATGGATAAATCTGCACTTTTGGTTTACGTTTAACATTAACTTCTAATACTCTAGCTGCTAAAAGCGCCCCCGCATCTATCGGGCGAATTTTTTGTGCTTGAGCTAGAAGCATTTCACCATAAGTAATATCTTCGCCAATCGGACGAATTCGTTGCCAAGGAACAGCGGGGGTGATAATTTCCAATACTCCCGTTTCCACTTCATTGACATCCTCAATCATAATCACTGCATCAAACGCATATGGAATAAAGTTTCCAGTATCCACATATACGAAGTCTTTATTCTCCGATAAATGAAGCGGATTGCTTTCGTGCGCTTCAACCGTATCACGAGCTCTTACAGCAATACCATCCATCGCTGACGCGTGAAAATGAGGGTTTGATGCGTTTGCATAAATTGGTTCAGCAGTTATTCTACCAACTGCTTCTTGAGTAGGAATTGTTTCGACAGTTTCTTTAAAATCTAATAGCTGAAAACATTGATCTAATGCATCTTGTCTTGGTGTGTCTTCAAGATATATTGTTCGCTCACGCTTTGATTTCATTAAATATCCTCCCTCATTGGAAAATCACAATTCGATTGTTTTATAAAAAATAATGGACAGTGACGGTCTCACCTTTTTTGACACCTTCTTTTTTCTCTTCGATTTCTAAAAGGCCATCACTTTTTACCAAGGTATGAATCAATCCAGATTTTCCAAACACAGGGGTCGCTTTCGGTAAGGGATCTGCTTCTTCTAGCGTAACACGAACATAATCTGTCCGCCCAGGAGAGGAAGGAATATTCTGTGACACAACTGCCCTTGTTGTAATTTGCTTCAGCCCTTCACTGCCAAGTAAGCGAGTCACAATTCGTTTGCCAAAAAGCTGAAAGATAATCATCGCTGATGCAGGGTGACCAGGTAAACCAATGACCGGCTTTCCCGATGAGACAGACATTATCGTAGGTTTACCTGGTTTAACAGATACTCCATGAACAACCACACCTGGGTCGCTATTTCCCAGTGATTCAATAACATCGGTTGTGTAATCTTTTTCTCCTACGGAACTCCCTCCTGAAATAAATAAAGCGTCACACTCTTCAAATAACGTAGCTGCCTTTTGCTGAAAATCATTAAACTCGTCTTTTGCTATTTCGCTAACGTTAACTTCTACCCCCCACTGTTTTGCTAATGCTGGAATTGTCACACCATTGGCGTCACGTATTTTCCCTGGAGACAAATGCTTCGAATCGTATGGAACGATTTCATCTCCTGATGATAAATACCCAATAACTATTTTTTTGGCGACCTTCACTCGATCAATCCCCAACGATGCCAAGGCCCCCATTTCTTGAGGACGCAGCGTTTTTCCTTTTTTTAGTAAAACTTCCCCGATTTTCGCATCTTCCCCTTGCGAAATGATATTTTCGTTCTTCGCGACTGATCTCGCTACATTCAATAAATCTTGCACTTGCTCGCAATCTTCAATCATGACAACTGCATCACTGCCTGTCGGTATCATCCCTCCAGTTGGAACATAAACGGCTTGTCCTGATTGCAAAATAACCGATGCTACTTTCCCCATCTCAACTTCACCAACAACATCTAAAAACCCGGGCATCGTCTCACTCGCACCATAAGTGTCTTTCGAGATAACGGCATACCCATCAACAGTTGAGCGTGCAAATGAAGGCACATCTTCATTTGCCACAATGTCTTCTACTAGCACCCTCCCAAGACCTTCCGTTAATAAGATCTCTTCACTTCTCGATAAAGGTGGAACATTCTTTTCAATCAAATTCATCACCGTTGCCACCGATTGAACTCGGAAAAAATCCATTATTTTTCCTCCTTATCCCCTTGCAGATTATGAATCTGTGAAATAGCCCATTCGTAATCCTCAGGCCGATTCATATTAAAAAAAGCCAACTCGATTTCATCGATAGTCATTCCTGCATGAAGAAATTCTTCAACTGAAACCGCTTCCACTTTCAGATTTGATAGAACTACCGTCATTTTTCTTTCACCTTCATCTAAACATTCTTTCACCGTGGCAAGGGCACTTTGATGATAAAGAGCGAACAACGGATGCTGTCGACCATGTATAATTGGAACAACCGCTTGAGCATTAGGGTGCAATTTTGCCTTTTCCACTAATACCTCTACGACTTTGGCGTTAAAAAACGGGAGATCACATGCGACCACCAGTTTCCAAGCTGAGTTGCCATTCTTTAAACCCGCTTCTATTCCAGCTAGTGGACCTTGATTTTTCTGTTTATCTTCGACGATCGGCAATTGAAGAAATTCATACGATTTCGGATCATTGCTGACAAGGTATAACTCTTCGGTAACACGTCCAACTTTCTCCTTAAGCCTCGTGATATTTTTTTGTCCATCAATTAATAGCAGTGCTTTATTTCTTCCCATTCGACTTGATTTACCGCCAGCAAGTAAAATTCCTGTTAGTCGTATCATGTCGCTTCTCCACCGTAGCCTTCTTCTTGAGCTACAAAGTCAAGATGTATTGATTCCAAATCTAGCAATGCTGCGGTTTTTCTCTCAAGCATTTTTGATGTATCGATAACTTTCAAATAATTTGTACACGTTTGACATGCTTCAATTTTAGCAACCTCATCTTCTTTAATTTTAATATAAAACAAGTGACCTTCACGATCGTCACCACAGTGAACACAGGCTACCTTTTTTTGCTTCCACTCCGTTTCGCACCTTGGACATGATAATACCTTTTTTTCGTCATTTCCCGTTTTCGCCAATCGATGTGGTTCTCCACAACAAGGACACGTTCCCATTACATCAAAGTCATTGATCATCCAACGACACTTAGAAGCTAGTAATTGCATAAATGGCCTCAGCGCTTGTTCTGCGAGGAAGTGAGGCAACCAATCAGAAATACGATTTCTTTCTGAAAATGTTTGGAAATACACCGTATTAAACGTGACAGACTCCTTGATCCATTTCACGATGTCTTCATCCGTTAAGATAGAAGTTAGCTTTGACAATTCCTCTTCTAATCCCGGCTGATATTCAGAAATTACGCTTACAATTCCGTGAATTGATTCTCTATATAGCTCTCCCGAAACAGGTGAAAATGTCAATTGAGGTAATACTGGAAAATCAACATCTAAATCTTCTTTCTTTATATCGAAGTCCATTTTTTCACTAAATTGTTCTCGTAATTCATCTTGTTTACGAATGATCGACTTTTGTAAATTCAAGTAGTCTTCAGAAACAACGTTCGGATTCATCATTCATCCCTCCATAGATAACGCCTCTGTCATCATTATATCGTTCAAAAGGAAAACCTGTCCACAAACGATGTTGTTTTCCAATTCTGATGACGATAAATTCTTTCGACAATTCTATTAAACAGCGACCACTTTTCTGAATATTATTGCAAATTAGATCAAAATTGATACAATACAGTCACTATCGTTTTTTACGAAAGATTGACTAACACTCTCTTAATCTCATTAGGTGTTTAAGAGTATTTCCAAATTGGTTCATTTAATTGAAGAGGAGACCATCATGAAAATATTTCGAGTTATAATCTTATTTGTATTGCTAACAGCAACAGCGACGAGCTATGTCTATCTTCAATCATTTACTGGCGAAAATGAACGTCCTCTGAACCAATCGATTTTAATTAAGAATAAAACTGATTTTAATGTGGCATTCGTTTTTAATAAAACCACATCGGAAGAAATAAACATTGGTGAAGTCAATAAAAAATGGCAAAATAAATCTATTCATAGCACTGAATGGGGCGAAAATGTTACAGGAGTGAAAAATAAGATCGACACGAACGAGAAGGTCATCGCGCTAACTTTCGATGCATGCGGTGGGGAATACGGAAATGACTACGATGAAGAACTCATTGCATTCTTAAACAAAAATGAGATTCCTGCCACGTTATTTTTTAATGCTAGATGGATCCGCGAAAATGAGGAGATATTTTTAGAACTAGCAGATAACCCACTTTTCTCTGTGCAAAATCATGGTACAAATCATTTACCATTATCCGTTTCAGGAAATACAGCTTGGGGAATCGAAGGGACAGATACAGTAGAAGGTGTTATGGAAGAAGTTATGGAAAATCAACGTATGATAGAGGATTTAACCGGAGAAAGTCCGCAATTTTTTCGATCTGGGACAGCTTATTACGATGATGTGGCGGTAGAAATAGTTAGCGATCTCGGTTTGACCGTTGTAAATTATGATATTCTTGGCGATGCTGGAGCTACCTACTCAGCTAGTCAAGTCGAAAAAGCCTTGCTGGAGTCTAGTTCAGGATCAATCCCTCTGCTTCATATGAATCAACCTAGTAGCGGGACTGCTGAGGGAGTAATAAATGCCATTCCTATCCTTAAAAAGCAAGGCTATTCTTTTGTTCAATTAGATGATCACATTCTTAAAGAATAATATTACTGCTTTCTAATTCAATAATATTATCATTTCACAACGAGTACATCTACTGTCGAATACCGAACGATATTTTCTGAAGTGCTTCCCATAACAAGATGGTCATACGAGTCTACTCCATTAGAGCCACAAACGACCATATCGGCGCCTACTTCATCAATAAGGTCATAGGCTATCACCGTTTTCGGGTTACCTTTTTCTATTCTAATTTGATAATTTTTGAACTGTAATTTTTCTATTTCCGACTTTAATTTTTTTCTCATCTCGATTGCATGTTCTTCAGCTAGCTCTGTAAATTTCCCAGGTTTATCAGGTAATAGATGTGGGGCGCGTGAATCAATAACATACGCCGCAGTTAATTTAGCATCATTTCTTCTTGCAAGATTTACAGCTTTAAACAAGGCTTTCTCCGCATCTTTTGACCCATCATAAGCTACGAGAACATGTTTATAATTTTCTTCTTCCATATCCATCATCGCTCCTTCATTTATGTATTTTTTCTTCCTATTATATGTTTTATTTTACCATGAACGCTGATAAATAATTAACTACTGCATAATATTTTTTAAAAAAGAGGGTAGACTTAGCCTCCCCTCTTCTTTGATTCAACTTTTCAAGTTGGCATCACCCAAATGATTTGCTGAATCCGAATGAAAAATGTCGAATCACTAACTTGAATTGCGACATGATCTGGTTTTACATCTGCCACCTTCCCCCTCACATTCCCCTGACATGTTTGCACAACAACTTCTGAGCCTTGCACTGACTGTAATGTTTGCACGACAAATGGGTCATATGAGGTCATATACTGTACCGTATTTCCATGATTTTGTCTTGACTGATTATTATCCATATATGTTCCCCTCCTTCGTTTAGTTAAGACCACTCCCATCATATGCCTATAAAAAAAAACTGTGCTATAAATTAAGAGGTGTTGGATCTTTGATCAGGATCAGGCTCAAACTTTTGGATATACCTCCATTTGTACATCTCGTGTTATAATGAATTAAATTATTTTCTAATATTAAAGTGATCTTCTACAATTGATTATAGATGAAGACAAATCATTTAAATTAGAAAGCTAATCTTGTTTAATGAAAGGCAATTTAGTTAACACCAATTTAAATCTCTACAAGAGGTGACTTTATGCAAAAGAACAAATTAATTATTTTATTGATTGGTTCGACGATTCTAATTGTCCTAGTTATTTACATGGTGATGTTAGAGTCTGAGCAACCAAATTCAAACAACAGTACGGAATCAAATATTACGACCTCAAGTGACGACAGTTTTGATGAGGAACAGCAGGAAAATTCACAAGAAAATTCCGGGAACTTTCTAAACGCTGAATCTGAAAATGAGTTAACTGATGGAAATAATGAAGAAATAAACGACACAGATGAACACGAAGCTCGTGAGAAGGCTATCGAAACGATTTCAAATCAAAATTTGAATGAATCTGTTAACGAATTGACGCAAGACACCCTTTATGAACATTTGGTTTTATACCAGAATTTCCGTTTTATGCTCAATGATGAGGATGAGGTTACTAGAGAGGAAGATATTGAAAGTAATGCTGAGTGGATAGCAATTGAATTGAAAGGATGGCATGATCACGCTTCAGAGAATTATCAATTTACCTATTCGAAAGATCAGTTCCTTGCTTTCGTTGAAGAAGAAAATTATCTTGAAGATGAAGATATGATAACATTGGTTTTATATGATGAGTTGAAAAAAGTAAATGAAGATCTATACGTAAGACAATTAGAAACTCATTACCTCAAACCTTATATTTGGAATAGTGTCGAAGACCAAGTCGCTGCTGAATTCTCTGACGAAGTACCAGATAACGACGAAAATCGCAGAAGCCTTTTATATTCTTCATTAGAGCAAGAAATCATGACTAAGCTTGTTGAGGAGAATCCTAATTTTTTTGACACTGAATAAAATAACCATTAGAAAAACTCGCCCGCTATTTACAGCAGGGCGAGTTTTTTAAGGTATATAGTTTTCAAAGTCTATTTCATATTGATGATTTACAGAAGAATCTACGCTATCTTCTACGATAACTGTAGCTGGCATAGAAAAATCGAGATCGCCTACATTCAAATAAATCGTCTTCATTGCTCCAGATCCATGAACTTCTGTAGAAAATGGTTCTATTTCCTTCTCATCTTGAATCATTTTCAGGTCATACACGTACCCCTTATTTTCATTAAAACGGATATGAATGGGTAAGTATTGGTCGAATAACTCCTGTTTCACTTCTTGTGAAGAAGGTATTCTACCGTAATGATCAAATACATTCCTAGCTATATTTATCGTTGTTAAATAAGGTGTCTCAATATAAGCAAAGGCGACATGAGATTCGGTACCTAGACTTTCTTCCGGACTCTCAAGTAAATAGTCTTCGATTAATATTATTGACGTCGTCCCTTTTCCAATTGCTCGGTTAATTTCCTTATCTGATAAGAAGTAAAAGTAATCTTCATTTTCAAACGATTGTTCCAATACTCCCGACCTAGAATTCGATTGATCAAACGTTCCGATCACCTTTTCTTGAAATAGATATAGTGATACACCAATAACTAGCATCGTCATGAACACCATACTAATGAACATTTTTTTCAACATAGACATCCCGTCCTCTTGAAATCATTATACAAGAGAAAACGGGATGTTAAAATAGTACGATATTTTAAATTAAACGGTAATAACTTCTACACCGTCAATTTTTTCTTCGATTGATTTTGTTACGTTATCTTCATTCGTAAATATTGCTTTCGGATTTATTTGTGCTACTAATTCTTTTATTTTAACAGACTCTTTTGCAGACGATACATATAGATAATCAACTACTTGGCCATCTGACTGTTCAGAAACGACTTGGTAACCTAATCGTTTCCAATATTTAATACTTTGGCTGTTTCTATCGGAAGCATTTGTAACGTATATCACTTTTTTTCGTGGTCCATCGTCTGTATGTTCAATCGCAGAAGCATTTGCCTCATTGATGATAGCCTGTTTATCATTAATAGATTCTTCTGCTGATTTTCCTGTCGCTTTTGCTAAAGCTTGATTTAAGTCCTCAAAAATATCTTGAAGATCTTCAAGACCAACAGACAACCTAACTAAATCTTCTGTAACCCCTGCTGAAATCATTTCTTCTTTCGAAAGCTGAAGATGTGTTGTACTAGCAGGATGAATGATTAAACTCTTTGCATCTCCGACATTAGCAACATGAGACCACAAATTGACGTTACGGATTAAATCACGCCCCGCATCAATGCCGCCTTCAATTCCAAAATTGACGATCGCTCCGAATCCATTCTTTAAATACTTCTTTCCTAATTCATGAGAAGAATGCTCCTCTAATCCTGGATAACTTACCCATGTCACTGCAGGATGTGCTTTTAGTTTTTTGGCAATTTGCATGGCATTATCTTGGTGTTTTTCCATACGAAGCGATAATGTTTCTAGTCCCTGAAGAAGTTGAAAAGCATTAAAAGGACTTAAGCAAGATCCCAAATCTCTCATCAATTGCACCCGAAGTTTCATAATGAAAGCAAGATCGCCTAAATCACGTGCATAAACGAGGCCACCGTAACTGTTGTCAGGCTCATGAAACCCAGGGAATTTCTCTTCATTCCAAGTAAATCTTCCCCCATCGATGACGACACCGCCAATCGTTGTTCCATGCCCTCCAATCCACTTTGTAGCAGAATGAATAACAATATCTGCCCCAAATTGCAAAGGTTTACAATTTGCTGGAGAACCAAATGTATTATCAATGATTAGTGGAATCTTTGCCTCGTGAGCAACATCAGATATTGCTTCAAAATCTAATACATGAAGACTTGGGTTTCCAATTGTTTCTGCAAAGACAGCTTTTGTTTTCGGTGTAATCGCTTTTCTGACTTCTTCTGGATTGGTTACATCAACAAAATGGACATTAATACCATACTTTGGTAGTGTCACGGCAAATAAATTGTATGTACCACCATAAAGGTTCGATGCCGCAACAATTTCATCTCCCGCATGAGCGATATTCATAATCGTCATCGTAATCGCAGCCATTCCAGATGACGTTGCCAACGCTCCAACTCCGTCTTCTAGAATCGCCATTCGTTTCTCAAATGCGTCAACGGTTGGGTTCATAATTCTACTATAAATATTACCTGGTTCTTGTAAAGAGAAAAGCCTTTCTGCATGTTCTGCATCATCAAATACGTAGGAAGTAGTTTGATAGATTGGTACCGCCCTCGATCCTGTCGTTGGATCAGGTACTTGTCCTGCATGCAATAACTGTGTTGCCGTTCCAAACTGATTCGCTTTCTTTGTCATGATTTGGCCTCCTAGCTTATTTTAGAAAAATATCTTGCTAATAAAGAAATCCATCCCTAACAAGGGTTGAATACACTTTAATAGTGTGAAAAAACCTCTGCCACTCTAGATAACAATGAGATATCATTAGTATGAATGTACTTCTGATACCAACAACTAAATATGTACAAAGCTGATAATTATTTGAATATTAACACTTTTATATTGATACGTCAACGTTTTACGCCTTACATCAACATTTATCGTTCTCCTTTTTCGTTATTTTCTTCACTATCCCTTAAAAAGATGGTTTACATTATCAGTTTTTTTATATACGCTATTTGTAACCTAGTCATAGTAAAGTTTCTTCTTGATTTTCAGGCGATTTGCAAACATTATTAACAATGAAGCATGACTGATACGTGCATACTATTTATTCACAGGAGGATACGATGATTAACACGATTTTTTTCGATTTAGATGACACGTTACTATGGGACGAAAAGAGTGTCCAAAAAGCATTTGAAGCGACATGTAACTATGCAGCAACATTTCATGAAATTCAGCCCTCTGATTTAGAACATGCTGTGCGCATGCATGCTCGAGAACTATATGCTAGTTATGACACATACGAGTTCACCAAAATGATTGGCATTAATCCTTTTGAAGGGTTATGGGGAAATTTCAATGATGCTGGCGATGACTTTCAGAAAATGAAAGAGATTGTTCCACAATATAGACGAGATGCCTGGACAAAAGGGCTTCAGGCTCTAGGGATTAACGACATTGAATTAGCCGCCGTGCTTGCGGAACGGTTTCCAGCGGAAAGAAAAAAAGTGCCGTTCCTATTTGACGATGCACTTCCTATTTTAGAAAAGCTAAGCAAGGATTATTCTCTATTAATGTTAACGAATGGTTCGCCTGAATTACAAAACGTAAAATTGACAATTACTCCGGAACTCGAGCCTTACTTTGATGAGATTATTATCTCTGGAGCATACGGTCGTGGAAAACCGGATGTAACAATTTTTGATTATGCCTTAAACAAAATCGACAAGAAAAAAGAAGAAGTTCTTATGGTTGGTGACAATTTAATGACAGATATTCTCGGTGCCAATCGAACAGGCATAAAATCTGTCTGGTTGAATCGGTTTGAAAAAGAACGTAATGACGTAACACCAGATTATGAAATCAAAAATCTCGATGAGTTAATGGAGTTGTTGAAATAATTCCTAATTTTTTACAAAAAAAGGTATGAGAGCACTAAAGCTCACATACCTTTTAATCATTTATGCTACAATTTTCTTTTTCCAAAAACCGAGCATTATTGCAGTCACTGCTGCACCAGCTAAAATAGCTACAACATACATAAACCAATTATCTACAAATGGTAGAACAAAGATTCCTCCGTGCGGAGCCTCTGTTGCGTTCCCAAATGCCATTGCCAATCCACCAGCAACGGCAGAACCAGCAATAATTGAAGGGATTACTCTTCCTGGGTCAGATGCCGCAAACGGAATCGCCCCTTCTGTAATAAAGGATGCCCCTAGTACATAATTTGTTTTCCCAGCGTCACGCTCTTGTCTTGTAAATTTACTCTTGAAGAAAGTCGTTGCAAAAGCAATTCCTAACGGCGGAACCATTCCACCTGCCATGATCGCCGCATGTGGTGCGAAATTTCCTGCTTCAATCATTGCAATACCGAATGTAAATGCCGCTTTGTTAATCGGTCCACCCATATCAACTGCCATCATTCCACCTAATAAAATACCTAAGAGAACAATATTCCCTGTTCCTAGTCCAGAAAGCCAATCTACAAGACCTCCCTGAATTGCGCTAAGCGGTGTGACAAGAAAGTGCATTGCTAAACCTGTTAAGAAAATACCAAATACCGGTAGTAAAAGAATCGTACGAATTCCGTCTAAAGATTGTGGAACAAATGAGAATACTCTTCTTAATCCAAGTACAAGATACCCTGCCAAGAACCCGGCAATAATTCCACCTAAGAAACCTGCATCTCCATTTGCGGCCATTAATCCACCGACCATACCTGCAGCAAAACCTGGTCTATCGGCAATACTCATTGCTATAAACCCTGCCAATACAGGAACCATTAAGAAGAATGCGTTAGCTCCACCAATTGCGGATAGAATATCAGCGAAAGCAGAAGGTTCTCCATCAACTGGATTTTCAAAGAAGAATGAGAGAGCAATTAAAATCCCTCCACCGACAACGAATGGTAACATGTTTGAAACACCATTCATTAAGTGCTTATAAAAACCTGGACGTTTTCCTTCTTCTTCATCCGATCCACTAGAGGCTTCTCCACTTTGAAAAACCGATACATTGCCACTAGCAGCTTTTTCTAGCAACTCCGCAGGTTTTCGTATACCTGCTACAACAGGAGCATTTATTAGTTTCTTGCCTGAAAAACGTGCTGTTTCAACATCTGTGTCAGCTGCAATAATAACTGCATCAGCCCTTTGAATATCAGCCTTCGTTAATCTATTTCGAACCCCATCTGAGCCGTTTGTTTCAACTTTAATATCATATCCTAATTCTTTTGCTTTGGCCTTTAATCCGTCAGCTGCCATATACGTATGAGCAATCCCTGTCGGACAGCCTGTAACTGCAACAAAAAACGGTCGCTCTTCTGTTGAATCAGTTGCCTGCTCTTCTTTAGTTGCATCAATTTTTTCTTTTTCTTTTTGATCAACAGCTTTTAAAATTTCTTCTTCTGAACGAGCTTCCATTAATATTTTTCGGAAATCTTCATCCATTAGCAACGTTGATAACCTTGATAATGTTTGAAGATGAAGATCATTAGCCCCATCACTTGCTGCTATCATGAAAAACAAATGACTTTTCTCCCCATCTAGCGCGTCATAATCGACGCCTGTCTTCGATCGACCAAAAACAATTGTTGGCTCTTTAACAGACTTACTTTTCGCGTGAGGAATCGCTACGCCCTCGCCAATCCCTGTTGAACTTTGTTCTTCTCGTTTATGAATTTCCTCGATAAATGATTGCTTGTTTTGCAATTTTCCAGCCTTGTCTAGTTTCGTTGCCAATTCATCGATGACTTCCTTTTTTGTTGAAGAAACAAGGTCTAATATCATTGTCTCTTTTGTTAACAATTCTGTTATTTTCAACATAATCACCCCTTCTTAATTAGTTTCAATTGACACTTCTTTAATTAATGATTGCACTTGATTTAACGAACAAAAATCTTCTGAAAAAGCTGTTGCACTTCCAGCCGCAACACTAAATCGAAATGCCTCTTCGATTTCCGTCGATTGCATGTAGGCAAACAAGAAACCTGCTACCATCGAATCTCCTGCTCCGACTGAATTTTTCACAATACCTTGTGGAACGGTTGCGAGAAATGAATTCTCCTTTGTAACTAAAGCAGCTCCTTCCCCAGCCATGGAAATCAGTACATTCTGAACTTCTCCTGCATCTACTGTTTTTTTAGCTAATTTAACAGCAGATTTAAGATCGGAAATTGACTCTTCATATAGTTCTTCTAGCTCGTGTTGATTCGGTTTGATTAGAAATGGTTTAGCCTCAATTGCCGCTTTAAGAGGAAGACCGCTAGTATCTACGAAAGTCACGACTCCTCTTTGTTTCACTTGATCTATGATGATTTTGTAGATCTCAGTGGATAGTATCGATGGCACGCTACCTGATAATACAAGTACATCTCCACTTGCCAACATATCTAATTGTTTCATTAATTTATCAACGTGATAATCAAGTATTTCTGGAGCTTTCCCATTGATTTCGGTTTCCATGTCAGTTTGAAGTTTCACATTGATTCGTGTTTGTCCTTCTGTATCAATAAACCTGTGAATAATTCCCTCTTTGTTCAATTCATCTTTAATAAATGATCCTGTAAAACCTGCCGTAAACCCTAACACTTCTGAATAGGTACCAAACCTCTTTAGTACTCTTGAAACATTAATCCCTTTTCCACCCGGGACCATCTTCTGAGCTTCAGCACGGTTTGTCTTCCCTAGACTGAATTGCTCTACCTCCAATAAATAATCTACAGAAGGATTAAGAGTGATTGTGTATATCATCGTTATTCACCACCTCTAAATTGGTTAAATTTGATAATTTTTCAATATAATCATCATCTTTCCCGTCGATCGTAATAAGTATTGCATCCTCAATATTTGCAAATTTTGCAAATGTTGCATCGCCAAATTTTGATGGATCTGCTAACACATAAGCCTGCGATGATTGCTTAATAGCAAGTTTTTTAATATGCGCTTCCTCAGGGTCAGGAGTAGAGAAACCGAAATTGAGATCAATACCATTCGTACCCATAAAAGCTTTATCGAAACGAAATTCTTGAATCGCATCAACGGCTCCCTTACCGACGAATGCATGAGTTCCAGTTTTTACATATCCTCCTACAACATAGGTTCGGAAATGATGTAGCATGGATTGCTCGATAATATTTAGACCATTCGAAACAATCACAACATCCTTTGCTTCTATATAAGGGATCATCGCTTGTGTCGTCGTTCCTGCATCAATATAGAGACAATCCCCATCTTTCACAAAACTGGCTGCTCTCTTCCCAATCTGTCTCTTTTCAGTATTGAATTGTTGTTTCTTTTCAATCATGGTTGGTTCGTCTACTTTACTTTTTACAATGGAAGCGCCACCATGAATACGCTTTAATTTTTGCTCGTTTTCAAGGATCGTTAAGTCTCTTCGAATTGTTGACTCTGAAGCTCCAGTTTCATCTACTAGCTCTTGCAACTTTGCTACTTTCTGTTCTTGAAGTAAACTTAGGATTTTATCGTAACGCTCAAAAGTAAGCATTTACATTCACACCTTTTCTGCTGTTATTGTCATTATATCTCACACATCAATCAAAATCAATAAAAATCAATCAGATTTATTTAATTTTATTCAAAATCAATCAAAAACAGTCAATCCAGGTCATAAAAAAAGAAAGCCAGATTAGTCCCTCGGCTTTCTTTTTTATAATTAATGAAGAAAACAATGGTCCAGATGACCAAATCGTTCACACTATCTTACTATCTACTTTTCACTAGCATATTAATAGCTTCTTCAATTACTTCTTCTCGTTTCTCTTCGGACTCTGCCTCATTTCTAAGGCACGTTTCAAGGTTTCTAGCAACGACATAAGCAGTTGCCCGGTCCAATGCAGAACGAATGGCAGACATTTGTGTGATAATATCTTTGCAATCCTTTTCTTCATCCATCATTCGCAAGACGCCTCTTACTTGTCCTTCAACACGCTTCAAACGGTTTTTCATATCAGACGAATAATCCATAAATCCACCACCTTTTCATTACAAACCATTTAAATGAAATGTATATCACAAAAATTTAATAAGTTGATTCCTTTTTCTAATCACTTATCATATTACTATATAGTAACTTGTAAATCCAACAATACCTATGACCAGACCTTCTTCAAAAATATTAGTCAGTAATCGTTAATTTAAGCAAACGGTCATCATTATCTTGCGGTGTTCCTCGTCCGTCTGTATTATTCGTTATAAGGTAAATAGCGCCATCCTGATATTTCACATCTCGAAGTCTACCTTCCCCTTGAAAAACTTCGATCATTTCCATTTCATCTTCATTAAAGTAATAGAGGCTTTCTCCTCTTAAACCGGTTACTAATAATTGATTATCCCAAAATGCAATACCTGAAGGTGCCCATGTATCTTCACCTGATTGAATCAATGGTTCTTCCATTCCTTCGTTTGTTTGATTGCCTTCAATCACTGGCCAACCATAATTATTACCTGGTTGGATAAGATTAATTTCATCTTGAGCAGTCGGACCATGCTCTGAACTGTATAATTCTCCAGTTTCATTCCATGCCAATCCTTGTGGATTACGGTGTCCGTAACTATAGACATATGAATCCTCAGTTGGATTGTCTGAAGGAACTTCTCCCATTTGTGTCATTCTTAAAATACTACCTGACAAATTAGATTCTTCTTGGGAATCGTTTGGACTATTTGCATCTCCAGTTGTTACATATAGCATTTCATCGGGGCCAATCGCTAATCTACCACCGTTATGGGTTGCCGCACCTGGTATATCATCTAAAAGAACGTCGATCTCAGTCCAGTCTCCATCAGATTGTTTTTCAACCTGAACCACTCGATTCAATAACGAGTTATCATTCGATTGAAATGTATAGTAAGCAAAGCCCAGCCCTGTCTCTGAGAAGTCATCAGCAAGAATAAAGCCAAGAAGACCGCCTTCACCTGTATGTTCAATAGAATTAGATGTGTCTATCTCGTTTCTTTCAACTTCTCCATCCGCTATTTCTAAAATGTGCCCATGTCTATCTGTCATGTACACCGTACCATCATGAATATTTATCGACCAAGGGATTTCAAGATTCTCAGCCAACGTTTCTACTTCCCAATTATCGGTTGACATTTCGCTCAACTGAGTTTTTTCTGTTGAGTTGTCCTGTTCATTAAATTTATCCGTGCTATTATTCCTTTGAGTATTATCTGTTTGATTATTCGCGGGTTCGTTATTTTCAATTTGGTCATTTGAACTGGCATTATTTAAGTTATCTGTTTCGTTCGATTGACAAGACATTAAGAATAATGCGATTCCGATTATAATCATACTTCGTAAAAACAATCGTTTACTCATGCACTTCCCCTCCTCATATTCGCACTATACCCGTCTCAAAAAACTTTATTCTTCCTAACGCTAGTTTAATCCGGTTATTTTCCTTTTTTACAGATCCACAAATTCTTCTAACCCTACCTCCGAAAGTTTTTACAATATTGTAAAAATAATGCTATCTATTATTTTCTTTTCGACTTATAATATGATAGAAATGACAATTGAATACGAGGAGGAGTTGCTATGAAAGGATTATTCATAGCTTTATTAGTTAGTATATTTTTTGTTAGTTTTCCATCTGCAGGAAATGCTGCACCAAAGGAAAAGGAAGTTAATTCATTTTTACAGGAAATCAACTGGGAAAAGAATGACTTAATTGAGTACTTAGATTTCTATGGATGGAAAGTAAAAGATTTTAATGATATTGATGAGTTACGTGATTTTTGTGGTCCTGTCTTAACGGTAAAGAATTTAAATGAACTACTGGAAGAATATGAATTGACATTAGAAGAAGCAACGAATCTCCTCGTCGAATATGGGTTAATAGAAGTTGGAGAAACCATTTTTGATCAATATAAGTTTTTAGATGATTTAGATTGGGACCTTTATGATTATTATTATTATCCGTCGACTCCGTTATCACAAGATGGTATAGACAAGTTGTTAATAGAATACAATCTCACTTACGAAGAACTTCTTTCTCTATTAGCTGAGTTCGACGATTCACTAGATAATTATGAGTACGTTGAAGACCTTGATTTTGCTATTTGGGTTTATCTTTACTCTGATGAGGATTATTTTGAATTTAGTGACGAAGATTTTGATGATATTTTTAACCAAGTTGGTTTAACTATAGATGAATTGGAACGGTTATTTGAGCATTTTATGATGTTAGATTATGATGATGCTTTTATGGATAAGTTAGAAGCACTCGCTAATCGAATGATTGCTTTTGAGGATTTCAATGGTGCATCAGAATTAACTGCTAAGCAAGTAGCCGAACTGCTTGATATTTTTTCTGAGTTAATGGCATTATTGGAAATGGATGCTAAGTTTTATCTCGTTAAAGGGGAAGAACAAGTAGCGATTTCACTAGATGCACTTTTTAAGATGACAACATCTGAAGGCTATGACCTACTGATTGAACTTTATAATAAGCAAGGTGATTTTCTTGCAGATATTTTAATTACTGCTGACATGCTAGGATCTGAATTAATTATTGAAACAGGGATGGACTTAAAGAAGACAGAGGATATTCTTGAACAAAAAGAAACTAAGGTTTCTGATGTGGAAAAAGTTGTCCCCCCTTCGAAAAGTGATTCTGGTTCGATAACAAAAACAGAACACGGGGCTAAATTGCCTAAAACGGCTTCTAATTATATGACAGATATTGCTTTCGGACTTTCTATAACACTATTCGGTTTCTTCTTCTACCGAAAATTCAGATTAAAAAGCGTTTAATATGCAAGAAAAGATAGCTACTAAAAAACGGTTGTTTTTTCTATTTTTTAGTTTGATCATGATCGTCGGGGGTCTTTGGTTTTCCACAACAAATGCATATACTTTTTTCAAAGGGTACCTTATTTATAAAACTTATGAAGCATCAGATTACGAACAAGAGGAAAAAACTTTTTCCTTAATTGAAAAAAAAGACGCTAGTCAGAGAGTTTTGCCAACGAGAAGCGAAGAGCAGCTATACTCAGAAATCCCAGAAATAGGAGACCTCATCGGTGAATTATACATACCTACACTTGATGCAACGTTACCTATATATCATGGCACGGATGAAGACGAGTTAGATAAAGGAGTAGGACATTTTTCCGGGAGTGTCCTACCTGGTGAAAATGACAATTCCGTATTGGCAGGGCACCGTGACACTGTTTTCAGACGACTAGGTGAAGTCGGTATCAATGATTTATTAATCGTTACTACTTCGGCTGGTGAATTTACGTATAAAGTGAAAAAAGTCCGCATCGTTGATGAAGATGATCGCACCGTCATTGTCCCTCGCCCTCGAGCAACACTGACTGTTTCAACTTGTTACCCATTTACTTTTGTTGGTTCCGCTCCTGAAAGGTACGTACTAGTAGCAGAACTGCGCGAGAATGAACAAGAGAGCAACAGAACTATCAAATCCAAGGAAGTACGAAAGCACCCGTGAATGGATAATATCTTAAAAACAGGTTATTTCTTCAGTTCTGGAGAAATAACCTGTTTTCATTTTCATCATTTCTTCCTTTAATCTAATATCACTTCGTCTCCCTATTATTGATCTCTAGGATTCACTTGAGTGCTTCTACTCAAGACGATGAGTCAATGGATTCATTTCTTTCACAGACGGTACCATTTGTTTCAACGACAACCCCATTTCCAAGCCAACTGCTATTCCAGCAAGAGTGTTATAAACATTTTGTTCCCCTAATAATTTCGTTCGGAATATCTCTACTTCTCCAGATGCCAATGTTACAGTAAATGACATCTCACTCGCTGTATATTTAATATTTGATGCACAAAGATCGAGGTCCTCAGCATCGATGCCATAATAGACCTTCCGGCAAGAATTGTTTCCTTTATAAGAAATCATATTGTCATCATCTTTATTTAATATCGCGACTCCTTCTTTTTCTGATAATGTTTCAACAATTTCATGCTTTATTTTCTTAATCTCTTCTACCGTTGTAAATGTTTTTAAATGCTGTTCCTCAATTGGTGTAATAACCCCAACTTGTTGATGAAGAAGGTCACAAATTTCTTTAATATAACCTTCTTGTTCCGCTCCCATTTCAGCAATAAAAATATCGTGATTTGTTTTGAGTTGCTCATTAATTATTCTCGCCACACCTAGTTTTGTATGATAACTTTCAGGCGTGACCAGCACATTATAGTTAGCAGATAAAATTGCATGAACAACATGCTTCACACTTGTTTTGCTAAAACTTTCAGTAATTCCGATTATTTTTAAATCAGGAGAAGCCTGCATTAAACGTTTTGCATCGTTAACAATTCCTTGGTTAATCCGCGCTTCAATCGGTTCGTTAATAGTGTTCGCCAGTCTTACAACATAAAAAGCTAGAACTTCAGAGCTAATTAATAAAATGATAACGATCACAAATGGAACAAAAATCATTAAGACAATCGCTGCACAGGCGATAACTCCATACAAAATATGCGTTGTAGCTAAAAGACGTTGGACTCTTTGACTATAGACAAGCTTTTTATACTCTGTCGATTTAGTTTTCCAAAAAACAATAAATGTTACTACAAATACGATAATCGCCGCAACAAAAATAAGTGCTTGTGTAGAAGTAAAAACTACCACTATTAGTGGAAGAAGAAACGATAATTCCACCATATGAAACACTTTATTTCTGTTGGTATTCATCCATCTATCATAATGTTCATTACGAAAAGAATTTAACTGAAGCATATGTACGCTTTGTTTCACCTTCAAAGTAATTGGCAATATCCATGCAGCAAGAAGCATGATATATAAAATAGTCAGTATAAACATAGTTATCGGCCCCGATCTTCTTTTCTAATTCTTTCACAATAAAATGGAATTGATTCAACTCGTTTGCACTTAAAAGTTGATCTCCTTCTTGATTATATCGATTTTAATCCCCAATTCGCAAATATTGATACAGTAAACAAAAATCAGTTATTTATCAATATAGTTAGTACCTGGAGTTATCACTTGGTATTAACTCATTAAGATTGTATAATACAAGTATAATAGTGATTTTCAGAAAGCGAGCTGAGCACATGACAAAGAAAAAAATTGCCTGGGTAACCGATAGCACTGCATATATGACGAAGGAACTATTAGAACATCCTGATGTTTACGTTCTTCCTCTTGCCATTATTTTTGACGGACAAGCTTTTGATGATGGCATTGACTTAACAACAGAAGAACTTTACAAACGAATCCGTTCAGAGAAAGAAGTACCCAAGACATCACAACCTTCTTCTGGTAAATTTGAAGAACTATATAGAAAATTAAAAGAAGATTATGATTCAGCTGTAGCAATTCATATCTCAAGCAAATTGAGTGGCACTATCGATAGTTCCACATCTGGTAAAGAAATGGCCGGTTTCGATGTAGAAATTGTTGATTCTTATTCGATGTCTTATGCGATCACTACACTTATTCAAAAGGGCATGGTATTAGCTGAGCAAGGAAAATCGGCAAAAGAGATCCAACAACAATTACAAGATGGAGCAAAGCGTTCAGAAAATTATATACTATTGGGAAGCCTTCAACAGTTTTACAAAGGTGGACGAATGTCCGGTACGTCGTATTTACTTGGAAACATTTTGCAAATCAAGCCGATCATTCGAATTACTTCACAAGGAGAATTTGAGTTATTTCAAAAAGTTCGTTCTGAAAAGAAAGCGATTAAACGTATGCTAGAACTTCTTGCCAACGCTTATGAAAAATCTCGCATTGACCAAGTACAAATTATGCATGGAAATGTGCTCGATAAGGCACATCAGTTGAAAACAAAAGTGAAGGAACAGTTCCCTAACCTAGATATTTTTATCGGTGAAATTAGTTCTTCCATTGGTGTCCATGCTGGTGAAGGAACAGTTGCAATGATTTGGTACAATGATGATAAGTAACGTCTTATTTGAATAGATCTATCTTAAACCACAAAAGAGGTGACCAGCCAGGTTGTTGACTAAACCTCCTGGCTGGTCACTTTTTTTGTGCATTATTTTTTGGGGATCTCGCACGGGTACTGCTCAAGTTGCTTCCTCTTGGGCACAAACTTCTCCAATACTTCATGCGAAGTGTTCAAGTTGCTCCTTTCTTCTATTGCCCCCTATCTAGAAACATGGCAACATACAACTAAAGCTGACTGAACATTCCTGTTCAGTCAGCTTTTTTTATGCTCCCCATGGTTGACTCAACTTGAAGCAAACCACTTTTGGATCAGACATTTCCATCATTGCGTGTCGCACTCCTTCTCGACCTAAACCAGATCCTTTCACGCCTCCGAACGGCATTTCATCTATCCGATAATCACTGCTATCATTCACCATTACGCCACCTACATGAAGATGCTGAATGGCATAAAATGCATGATCCAAATTTTTCGTGAAAATCCCAGCTTGTAGGCCATAATCAACTTCATTCGAATATTTCACTGCTTCTTTCAAACCTTTTACTGGCTCAATAATTACTACAGGCCCGAATACTTCTTCTTTATAGACCATCGAATGGTGGGATACATTTGATAATACCGTCGGCTCGAAAAAAGCACCATCTCTTCTTCCACCTGCTTCGATGACTGCCCCATCATATACCGCTTCCTGTACCCAATCTTCTACACGCATCGCTTCTTTTTCCGCAATCATTGGCCCCATATCGGTCCATTCACTCATTTTATCTCCTACTTGTAATTCTTTCGTCCGTTCAACAAAGGATTGAAGAAATTTATCATACACGGATGATTCAACAAAGATTCTCTGAACACCAATGCAATTCTGTCCTGCTGCTGAAAATGCGCCCGATACCGAAGCCGTGACCGCTTCAGACAAACATGCATCATTTAATACGATGACAGGTGAATTTGAACCTAACTCCATACTAATCTTTTTCAACCCTGCTTGATGAGCAATCTTTTCACCGGCTACTAAACCACCCGTAAAAGAAATCATCTTAACTTTAGGACTCGTCACCAGCGGCTCGCCTATCTCGCGTCCAGAACCCGTTACAACAGACAAAAACCCTTTTGGAACCCCGGCATGTGCAAATGCTTTTGCTAAAAGCAACGCGCTCAATGGTGTCATCGACGCAGGCTTTACAATAACTGGATTTCCAGCAGCAAGTGCAGGACCTACCTTGTGAGCGACTAAATTCAATGGATCATTGAAAGGCGTAATCGCTCCAATGATTCCGATCGGAAATCGATACTGATATCCAGCCCGGTTTTCACTTCCTTCCTTTTGATCAAAGTTGATCGTTTCTCCTTTCAATCTCCTAGCTTCTTCTGCACTTATTCGAAGAGTTTGAGCGGTTCTTTTCACTTCTCCTCGTGCTTCCGTTATCGTTTTACTTCCTTCTAAAGCGATTGTTTCAGAAAAGGTTTCATGATGTTCTTCAATATAATCCGCCGCCCGATTCAATACATTGATTCGTTCATGGGTTGCCCATGAAGAAAGATGTTGAAACACCTCTTCTGCCTCGTCAATTGCCCTAATCATATCTTGAGGAGAAGCCGATGGAACATTGGCAATCACTTGGTTATTTTGCGGATTAACCACTTGAAAAGTTTTATCCCCTGAAATCCACTCTCCTGCAATTAACATTTTTTCTTCTCGTATTTTCGTTTTCATGCTTGATGCACCACCTTTCTTATCGTTTGATTAGTACTTTTTGTTTTTGGTAGTGAATCAGATCAATTAGTAACGAATATCCTGTTTCCATTAAGCCGGCTCCCGCTCCAGTCAACATGATCGGCCCAGCTAAATCACATGTATAAATTATTGCATTTAGTGCTCCACTGACATTAGCTAAAGGATCGTCTTTAGCAAGCAATTCTGGTTTAACTGAAGCTTTCACTGAATCGCCCTCTTTTGTTAACCTTGCCACTAATCGCCAACGTTGCCCATTACTTATCGCTTCTTGCAAGTGTTCCCCAGTCAATTGCGTGATTCCTTCGCAAGTTACATCAGCAGCTTGTAGTGCTGTTCCCAAAACGACGTTAGCTAGAATGACTGCTTTATATCTTGCATCGTACCCTTCAACGTCACTTGTTGGATCCGCTTCTGCGTAACCTTTACTTTGAGCTAAGCTTAACGCTTCCTGATAGCTCAAGCCTTTTTCCATTTCTGTAAGCATGAAGTTCGTTGTTCCATTTAAGATCCCGCTAATTTCACTAATTTCATTTCCTGCTAGTGTTGTAAAAGGCAACCGTAAAGCTGGTGTCCCACTCATCACAGTCCCTTCGAAACCCCAAAATACATCCTGTTTCTTCGCTAACCCCGCCAATTCTTGGTATGCTATCGCTACCGGACCTTTATTTGTCGTAACAACACTTTTATGACTCTCAAACGCCGCCTTACAATGGTCAATCGCCGGTTGACCTGTTTTTACATCCGTAAATGTTACCTCCACAATCATATCTGCATTCGTCTCTTTAATCGTTCGAATACTATCCATGCCTTTCACCGTTGTGGCGGTATCAGGATAATAATCAAGATTGTTGTGAGTCGCAAGAGTTTCCAAAAGTAGGTCTTCATTTAATCCATTTGGGTCATAAACCGACCCTTTCATCACATCCGAAACTGCGACTACCGTTGAATCCATCCCAAAATCTTTCAAAAGCTGCTGACGACGATCACGGATAAGTTTAACTAATGCCTGCCCAACTCCACCGAACCCAATAAAAGCTATTTTCATATGCACTTTCACCTCCGAGATCTCAAGCTGATTGCAATAATTTCAGAATACTTCTACGTCATTATCTTACAAAAAGGTTTTCAGGAAGTGCTTGAAACGCTTGATCTAAATCAGCAAGTAAATCTTCTATATCCTCAATACCCGCGGAATATCGGATGAGGCCTTCCGGAATTCCCATCGCTGCACGTTCTTCTGGCGTACATTCTACATGGCTAGTCGTTCGTGATGGACCAACGATCGTTTCAACTGCACCTAAATTCGCAGCCCTGTTAGCAAACTTTAGTTTTGGTAACAAATGGCGAACCGTATCTACTCCACCCTTTACTGAAAAACTTAGCATGCCTCCAAAACCTCTCATTTGCTTTTTAGCAATCTCATGACCTTGATGCTCTGGAAGTCCTGGATAGAATACCGCTTCAACACCATCAATTGTTTTCAAGTGCTCAGCAACCATCATCGCATTTTGGTTCTGTTTATCAACTCGCAGCTTCAACGTTTTCATCCCACGTAATAGTAAATATGCTGCCATTGGATCCAATGTGGCACCATTAATTTCTCGATAATGATACACTTGCTCGACAAGTTCCTTCGAACCACAAAGTGATCCTCCTAAAGCATCTGCATGCCCACCTAAATATTTCGTTGCGCTGTGAATGACCAAGTCGACCCCAAAATCTAATGGATTTTGATTTACTGGTGTAGCAAAGGTATTATCAACAATCACTATCGCACCGACTGCTTTTCCCGCTTTCACCATTCTCTCAATGTCAGTAATCTTCACCGTTGGATTCGTTGGAGTTTCTAAATAGAGCACTTGGCACCCTTTAGCAATTTCTTCTTCAATCGCTTCATGATTTCCTGTTTCACAAAGGGAGACATCGATGTTTTGCTTAGGTAAAAACTCAGAAAATATCTTGTTTGTTCCTCCATACGTATCTTTAATCGATACAACCCGATCTCCTGGGAATAGAAAAGTTCCTAATGTATTGCTAATCGCTGCCATTCCAGTCGAAAAACTTGTTGCCGCTTCTGCACCCTCAAGAATTCGAATTTTGTCTTCAAAAGCTTCCACCGTTGGGTTTGTATTTCTTCCATAAATGTGCCCCTTTTTATTACCTATCGCAACTTCATACCACTCATCCATATCCTCATATCCATACGATACACTGTGAACGACCGGAACTTGTGTTGCCCCAAAGGCTAAATAATCTTTTTCGCCTGCCCAAATGGCTTTTGTAGACATTCTTGGTTCTCTCATGTCGATGCCTCCTCGTAACTGTTTATTTAACTATTCTCGAAAAAATTTTGCTATAGTTAAGAGCCTTCACAACTAACTTTATGAGATTTCTCCTTCATGCTGGTGGATGATAAAGGGATGTTTAATCGCTAGTTCTCTTGGATATTTCGTAAATGTTTCACTACCCTGTTTCGTAATTTTAAATGTTTCACTAATTTCAATTCCATAATTATCAAACCATAAACCCGGGATTAAGTGAAAAGTCATATTCGGCTGCAAGACGGTTGGATCGCCTTTTCGAATACTCGCCGTATGCTCTCCCCAGTCTGGAGGATATCCTAGTCCAACTGAGTAGCCCAACCGAGCTTCCTTCTCAATACCGTAACGACCAATGCTCTTTCTCCAAACTTCCTCAAGTTCTCCGCAAGTTAACCCTGGTTTTGCAGCTTGCAATACTTCGTTTACCCCTTCTACAACAATAGGAGCTAAGTTTTCAAGATTTGCCGATGGGCCTCCTATACTAACAGTTCTGGCAAGCGGGACGTGGTAGCGTTTATAACAACCTGCAAGTTCAACAATGACTGAATCTCCCTCTTTAAAATGGCGATCTGTCCATGTCAAATGTGGTATACCTGTATTTTTACCTGAAGGTAACAGTGGGACAATCGATGGATAATCCCCACCATTTTCTTTTGTACCTGATACGACATGATAGTAAATGTTTGCCGCAACATCACACTCACGAACCCCTGCTCGGATACTTTCGACTCCTTGATACATCGCCTGATCAGCTATTTGAGCAGCAATATTCATATAATCAATTTCCTGGTCCGATTTAATTAATCTCACATCATTTACAATTAAATCGCCATCTAAAAAGGTAGCATTTGGAAGAGCTCTCTTTAGTCTGTCAAACGCCTTCGCAGAAAAATAATAGTTATCCATTTCGACGCCAATTTTTCGTTTACCATGACCGATTTGATTGATAATTTCACCAATGAAATCCATTGGATGGTGTATACCCGAGTGCACATAATAGTCAGGATATGCAATGACATTTTCATCATAAATCCACGTTTTAGCTCTAGCACCATTAGCATCTTGGTGCCTTCCTAACCAGAGCGGCTGTGGTTCATCAATGACGATCGCCACCATTTGATGAACATAAAATGACCATGCATCATACCCTGTTAAATAATTCATATTCGCTGGGTCTGTAATTAACAATACTTCTATGCCTTTCCTCTCCATCCTTCGCTTTGTTTCATGAATCCTCTTTTGATATTCCAAAATATCAAACGGTAGCATCTTTTTCCACCTCTCTTATATTCAGAATATTTAGTTATTACATTCAGTATATGTTATATAACAAATATTTGTAATGTGCAAAGTGTATGAAATTATTTTAGATGATTGATACACATTTCTATAATAACTTTAGTAATAAATCTACTTAAACGGCAAAAAAGACACCATAAAAAAATTTTTGTATATAAAAATATAAAACAAAAAGCACCGCAAATGCGGTGCAATTAGTTAACCATTATTTTAGAGAATGAAAATTTAGCGATAGGAACAGAACCAAAGCTATTCAATTTTCCTCAACATCCAAAGTCGAATACTTAATTCTAGTAAAAAGACATCATCAGCATTGACTAATGACAGTTGCGTGAGCGATTCAATATTACGTAATCGGTAAAGTAGTGACTGCCGATGCAAGTTCAACGCTCGTGCAGTCTGGCTTACATTCGCCTTGTTTTTATTATAAGCCATAAACGTCTGCACTAGATCAGTTTGCCTTTTTTCATCGTAATCTATTAACGGTTGAATTGTGTCTTTAACAATTTTTTTAATATTTTCATCCGTTGAAATAGTCATCAGAAGGCGATTAATTCTCGTGTCCTTAAAAAACGTTCGTTCTCCTGGTCCAACGTTTTGTTTTCCAATTTCCAACGCAGTTTTTGCTTCTGAGTAACTCGCATGGAACCCATCAGTCTCATTTTTATGTGCCGCAATCCCCCACGAAAGTTCTACTTCCGTAAGTAATTCATTTAACCTTCGTTCAATCGTATCTAAAAATTGATTTGCCGTTTCTGTATGCAAATGATGATCCGTTTCTAAATAAACAATGACTTCTCCTTCATCAAACGTCGCCATTGTTTTCCTACCAAGCAACAGCGCAGCATTATTAATTTCCTTTTGAATATAATAGTTCAAGCTTTGCAAGGAAGACGTGACTGGTTTATCTTTTTTGAATTTCGGAAAAGAAGCTGTTTCTTCCCTTAATCTGATATCACCAACAATACATATATATGTGAGGCTTAAATCATACCCAAGCAATTCGGCCTTGGAATTCATATGATCTTTTTCGTTATTTTTTTGCTTTGCGAGTTGCAGAATAAAATTATCTTTCAAACGAATTTCAGTCATTTCAATCGCATTTTCTTTCAAAAAATACAAAGCACAAGCAGTAAGCGTGTGTTCTAGAATATTCATCATAAACCAGCTAAATTGCTTGTTTGTATCAAGTTGGAACCATAAAAACCCTTGTTTACGGTGATTCGTTGCAATCAAGATCTGAAACCAAGTTTGCTGATCTACTATATACTCTTCAATATGTGGATAAAGTGGGTGCTCGATAAAGGACATATTTGACGCATTCGATTGTTCAACAGGCTTCATCTCTCTGTTTTGAAAATGTTTTACGGTCTTGTTATTAACTTTTTGAGAAGCTCTAACCTGCCTTGTATAGTCTGTAATAACGATTGGCAGTCCGATGTGTTTATGAAGAGCTCCTGCAATTTCTTGAAGTCCTTTGTTCTGTAAAACATCATTGATTAATTCTTGTCTAATTTCCTCTGTTTGTTGCCTTTCTGATTTATTTCTCTGATTTATTTTTTCTAATACCATTTGCATAATATCTCCGAAACGAATATCCCAGGGAATGTCAATAATAACGAAATCATGATCTATCGCAAGTTTAATAATCCGATCTGGAATATCAAATACATACCTCCCAGTAGCAAATCCTAGTGCCGAAGCACCTGATTGAATCACGTCTTTCACAAACTGTTCTAACAACTGTGGGTCTCCATGACAACCAATGCCTGTTGTTAACACAAACTCATTTTCTCTGACGAAATTTTCGACAGGCATTTCGATGACCGAAATCCATTCAATATTTCTTTGATCGAGAAAATCTGTTCCGGATTTCAAAGTTGCAGATTCCATAATAGGCAATTGGATAATATCATTTGCTGTTAAAGTCATATTGATCCCCCACTTTCAACTTTAATATACTTTTAAGTCCCCGCAAAATTGTTAAAAAATGAAAGGTCCACCACGAGAACAGGTGTAATAATACACTTCTACAGTCGGGAATCATTTAACCAATAACAAAATCCCTATACAATTTTTGAATATTCTGTTAAGTGGATTTTCTCATGAATCGTACGATTTGACAATTACTTATTACTTCAGAAAGTTACAATAGCACCTTTTTAACCATATAGCAGTAAATATACATAAATAAATTAAAATAAACGGACATAATAAAAAGTAATTATGATATAGTTTTACTTGCATTATTTTGTACGTTATCGATTTAAAGGAGGAAGTTTTATGAGTGATTTAAAAGTAGGACGAGAGCAATGGGGATCTAGACTAGGCTTTATTTTAGCCGCAATGGGATCCGCAGTTGGTCTTGGTAATATTTGGCGTTTCGCCTATGTAACAGGAGAAAGTGGTGGCGCTGCGTTCTTATTAATTTATATATTATGTATTCTAGCAATTGGAGTTCCAATTTTAATGGCTGAATTTACTATTGGGCGCCGTGCACAAAGTGACGTCGTTGGTTCATTTGAAACGCTCGCTCCAGGAAAACCCTGGGTATTAGCTGGGATATTAGGAGTTGCTTCCGCATTCATTATATTATCATTCTATTCTGTTGTCGCAGGTTGGTCACTCCATTATTTTGTTCAGTATTTTACTGGTGGACCTTCTCTAGGAACGGAAGGTGGCTATGGAGGCTATTTTGGAGAATTCATTACTAGCCCTCTTCAACCACTTATCTGGCAGTTTATCTTTATGGCATTCACTGTAGGAATTGTCTATGTTGGAGTAAAAAAAGGAATCGAAAAATCGAACAAGATCTTAATGCCTTTATTAGCAGTTTTAGTGATTGTTTTGGCTGGGTACAGTATGACTCTTGGTGGCACACGTGAAGCACTTAATTTCTTGTTTTCACCTGACTGGAGTTCTCTAAGAGACCCAGAAGTGTATTTGGCAGCGCTTGGACAAGCCTTCTTTTCTTTAAGTCTAGGAATGGGCGCACTGATCACTTATGGAAGTTATTTATCGAAAGATCACAAGCTTCCCGGCGCAGCAGTCAGTGTAGCTAGCTTGGATACTGTTTTCGCAATAATTGCCGGACTAATGATTTTCCCAGCAGTTTTCGCATTCGGAATTGCGCCGGATGACGGTCCTGGCCTTGTGTTTGTTACACTACCAGAAATTTTCGATAATATGACTGGTGGCGTACTGTTTGGACTTGCGTTTTTCTTCTTGTTATCTGCAGCGGCGTTGTCTTCAGGAGTTTCTCTTTTGGAAGTCGCAGTAGCTTATTTTATGCGCAAGTTTCAGTGGTCACGACAAAAAGCCGCGATTTTTATCGGTTTCATCATTTTCATTTTAGGTATCCCATCTTCATTAGGAATGGGTATCCTCTCAGATGTTGTCATCTTTGGTAGAGATATTTTCGATACGATGGACTTCATTGCTTCAAACGTCTTCCTGCCAATCGGCGGTTTGATAATTGCCTTATTCGTTGGATGGGGCTGGAATAAAGCCGAGGTATTGGACGCTTCTGATTTTGGAAACACCCCTATTGGGAACATATGGATCTTTATTCTCCGGTTCTTCGCTCCAGTAGCAATATTCCTAATTTTCTTAAGCGCCATTGGAGTTATATAATTATACTAACTGGCCCCGCTAAATGCGGGGCCTTTCTATTATTTGCTGCAGAAAATATAAAGTAAAAGGTTCACTGGAAACTTTTATATGATAGGATACGGATATATCGATTGTAAAGAAGGTGTTTAATGTGAGGAATCAACTTCAAGTTAGTCAATCATTAACAAAGTGGATCATCGAACAACGACGTCACCTTCACCAATATCCTGAATTATCTCATCAAGAGAAAATAACTAGAGAATACATTAAGCAATGTTTAAATGATTTGAACTATGAAACGACTTCCTATACAGGAAAGGATGTTATCGCTGAACTACATGGAGCTACTAATCAAGGTCCAATCCTTGCTATTCGAGCAGATATGGATGCATTGGAAATAACAGAAGATACAAACCTTCCTTTTTCATCAAAACATCCAGGTTTCATGCATGCTTGTGGACATGATGGTCATATGGCCATTGTACTTGGTGTAGCCAAACTGCTATCAGAGAACCGTGAACAACTCTTTGGTACAGTAAGATTTATTTTCCAACACGCTGAAGAAACCGTTCCAGGTGGGGCGGAACAAATCGTCGAAGCAGGAGGCCTTGATGATGTTTCTGCCATTTTAGGTTGTCATCTTTGGGAACCTCTCGAAAAAGGAAAGGTTGGCTTTCGTGAAGGACCACTTATGGCTGGGGCTGATCGTTTCGAAGTGAACATTCAAGGGAAAGGCGGTCATGGATCCATGCCTCATTTAACAATTGATCCGGTTCTTGTCTCGACACATGCAATTCAGCAGTTGTATAGCATTGTAAGTAGACAGATCAATCCCCATCAACCTGCAGTTCTAAGTATTGGTGAATTAAAGATGGGTACGAGTTACAATGTCATCCCTGATAAGGCTTTTTTTACCGGGACAGTTCGTTATTTTGACCCCGATATCCAAGATTTTTTCAAAGAAACAATTAAAACAATTTTAGATGGAGTTTGCAAATCTTTTCAAGCATCTTATGAGTGGAATTACCAAGTTGGCGAACCTCCGTTATTGAACGAGCAACATCTTACAGCTTTCGTTAAAAAACAAGCAACTTTGTTTCTACCTGAAAATCAAATTGTCGAGGCTGAACAAAGTCTTGGTGGAGAAGATTTTGCTCACTATACAAATAAGGCGAATGCCTGTTACTTTTTTATTGGGATCGGTGAAAAAGGGAACACGTACGGCCATCACCACCCGAAATTTGATATTGATGAAACGATGTTACCTATCGGGACTAAAATATTAGCTCAATCAGCGATAAACTACCTTTCCAATCAGAAATAAAACAACGTGTTCCTAAAAAGGAACACGTTTCTTTTTGTCATTCTTTATTCTAAAACTTCTAAATCCCTTTACGATCGACTGAAAATAATAAATACTAAGGTTAGCTTCAAGAGAATGAGCCGTCACAACTTATGAAGAGATTCGTATGTTGCTTTACCTAACATTTCGATTAAATACAGAACAGGTAGTTGCGTGGTAATGTTCGCTTTTTTAATAAATTCCGTATTTATGTAATATGCAAGCGAATAATCAGACAATTGTGCGACAGTGGACGTTTTTGTATTCGTTATACTAACAATCACAGCTCCTTCTTCTCGTAACCGATGGAGCTGCGAGATGATATGAGCAGTTTCACCTGAGACAGATAAAATGACGGCCGTACTATTTTTCATATACTTTCCATGCATAGGGAAGAATGGATCATTGATCGCCAGTGAGAATTTCTCTAAGCTCGAAAAATATCGTGCCCCATATTCTGCAAGAATACCTGAACTCCCTGTTCCGAGAAAAATCACGTGTTCAGATTGGGCAATTTGACTTGCAACATCCTGAATCTTACTTTGGTAATCCGTCTTTAATGTCCGCTCGAGAAATTCATTCATTGTCTCGTACGAATCATGGATAAACGTTGTATCATTCTTCTTTAAATAAAGCTTCAATTTCGTTTTGAATTCAGAAAACCCATCGCAATCGAGTTTTCTACAAAACCTTAAAATTGTCGTCGGCGATACATGGGTGGCTTCAGCAAGTTCACGAATTCTCATAAATGTGACTTTCTCACTATTGGCCAAAATATATTGATACAAATGTGAGTCCAATTCTGAAAATCTCGTAAGTTGTTTCGTAGTAAACATATCAGTCAACGTCCTTTATTCGGATTATCTTTACGGCTACATTCTATTATACAAATGATCATGTACTTATGTATAGGGTATTAATCAACTAAAAGAGAAGGGGATTTTAAATATGACTGAAAAAAAAGGAATTAAAATAGTTACAATTGGTGGAGGTTCTAGTTATACCCCAGAACTTATTGAAGGTTTTATAAAACGTTATGACACTCTTCCCGTCCACGAACTATGGCTTGTAGATATTCCAGAAGGGGAGGAAAAGTTAAATATCGTAGGCTCCCTTGCTAAAAGAATGGTAAAAGAAGCTGGCATTCCAATGAAGATTCATTTAACGCTTAATAGGCAAGAAGCCTTGAAAGATGCTGACTTTGTTACGACACAATTCCGTGTAGGATTACTTAAAGCTCGTGCAATAGATGAACGAATACCACTAAAACACGGTGTGATTGGTCAAGAAACAAATGGACCTGGAGGACTTTTCAAAGGATTACGTACAATTCCCGTCATTTTAGATATCGTAAAGGATATGGAAACATATTGTCCTGATGCATGGTTAATCAACTTTACTAATCCAGCCGGAATGGTTACAGAGGCGATTTACCGTCACTCAAATTGGAATAAAGTTGTCGGTTTATGCAACGTGCCCGTCGGGATGAGAATGGGTGTTGCAAAGGCATTAGACGTCAAACCAGACAGAGTTGAAGTCGATTTCGCTGGCTTAAATCATATGGTGTATGGACTGAATATCTATTTGGATGGCGAAAATGTTACAAAGATGGTCATTGAAAAAATGACATCTGGTGACACATCGATGACAATGAAAAATATCTCCGATTTAGGCTGGGAACCAGGATTTTTAAAAGCATTAAATATGCTCCCTTGCCCTTATCACCGTTATTATTACAAAACGGATGAAATGCTTGCAGAAGAATTAAAAAATGCTGAAGAAAAGGGAACAAGAGCGGAAGTTGTTCAAAAGCTTGAAACAGAGTTATTTGAACTTTACAAAGATGTGGAGTTACGCAAAAAACCGGAGCAACTTGAAAAACGAGGTGGTGCATATTATAGTGATGCTGCCTGCAATTTGATCGATTCTATTCACAATGATCGTGGAGACGTGCAACCTGTGAACACATTAAATAAAGGGGCAATCGCAAGTATTGCTGATGATTCTGCAGTGGAAGTAAGTTGTATCATCACAAAAAGTGGTCCAAAACCAATTGCCGTGGGAGATCTTCCCGTATCTGTACGCGGACTCGTACAACAAATTAAATCTTTCGAGAGAGTCGCTGCAGAAGCTGCTGTAACTGGTGATTATGATAAAGCTTTACTCGCAATGACAATCAATCCGCTCGTCCCATCTGACACACTAGCAAAAATTATTTTAGACGAAATGATGGAAGCTCACAAAGAGCATCTTCCACAGTTCATCTAATTCAAAAGAAAGGTGTCACCAAAGATTTTGTGGTGGCACCTTCTTTTTATATACTGACTGTTTCGTTTAGGAAAATGAGACAAGCGCTCTAAATTATGAAATTGATTTCACTTAATAATTTTTACGGCACCTTTATTTTCTTGATTAAAATACATTTTTAATTCATCACCCGTCTGAATCTCCCCTACGCCTTCTGGAGTCCCAGTGAACAATAGATCACCTGCACTGAGACCAGCAGTTTCCGAACAGTAGTTAAGGATAGCACCTAAATTAAAAATCATCTCGTTCGGATCTCCTTCCTGAACCTTCTGCCCATTAATTTCAAGCGTAAAAGTCGATTGGTTTAATTTGTCAATGCCTTCAAAAGGAAAAAATGGCGTAACTAGTGCAGCATTTCGAAAACCTTTCGCCACAAACCAAGGATGACCTTTTTCTTTCAACTCTTCTTGTTCATCTCTTAACGTAAAATCAATTCCCAACGCCATCTCTGATATACAATCTTCCGGGGACATCCCCACTTCATATGAACGGTTTAATTGAAAAACGAGCTCCAGTTCATAATGAATGCTCCCTCTATTTTTTGGAAGTTCAACCCTTTGTCCATTAGTAGTTACGAGAGAGTGCGTTGGTTTACTGAAAATCATAGGTTTCGATGGTAAGTCATTTCCTAGTTCCTTTGCATGTTTTGCATAGTTCCTTCCGACGCAATATATATTTTTTACATTCAAATTATTCCCTCCTCGGATTAATTACTATTAGTTTATTTTACTATCAACTTTATCAAACTCGCAAACTTCATTTCCTATTTCTAAATCAACTTCAGACCTTGGTTGTTATACTAAGCGTTAAGTGGGAAGTGATTCTAACATATCAAAAGACGCTGTCACATTGGACAGCGTCTTTCACCGTTTTATTTATTCTTACAATTTACTAGATAAACCTCTTCTTAAGAGCCCATCCATCCACCGTCAACACATAAAATATGTCCATTTACATAACGAGACGCTTCTGATGCTAGAAAAACCGCAGGTCCTTTTAAATCTTCAGGTGTTCCCCATTCTCCCTTTGGAATTCTTGACAAGATGTTTGCACTTCTTTCTTTATCTGCTCGAAGTGGAGCCGTATTTTCTGTTGCCATATAACCTGGCGCAATCGCATTAACATTCACACCTTTGCTTGCCCATTCATTTGCGAATGATTTTGTTAACCCAGCAACACCATGTTTTGTCGCAGCATAAGCCGGTACTTTTATTCCACCTTGAAACGATAACATCGAAGCAACATTAATAATTTTCCCAGAGCCATTCTCAATCATATGCTTACCAAAATCTCTTGATAATCGGAAAACAGTATTTAAATTAAGATTTACAACATCATCCCAATCTTTATCGGTGAAGTTTTCTGCAAATTCTCTTCGAATCATTCCTGCATTATTAATAAGAATATCTACTCTACCCATTTTACTAATCGCTTCTTCAACGACAGCACTCAGATTTTCTTGCTTCGAAAGGTCTACAGGCATATCGAAAAATTTACGTCCTAGTGACTCAACTTTCTGTTTTGTTTCAGATTGTTCAATATGGCTAATGCCAATAATATCTGCTCCTGCTTCAGCCAAACCTAAAGCCATTCCTTGACCAAGACCTTGTAACGCACCAGTAACAACAGCGACTTTTCCTTCTAATTCAAATTGCTCTCCCATTCAATCCCACTCCTCTTTTCCTTTTATGTTCGAAAAGGTTCATTATGGTTCGATCATATCATAGAATTATCCAAATTGAAATGAGATTTTTACTCATGTAAGCATCTTTCTTTCATTTGTTACAATTCTTTGACGTTTTCCGGAAAGTATATCTTTGGAGTTGGTGGTTTTTCCATATCTGGTCCAATATAAAATCCAGGATGCGGCGGTTGATTGTATGCGACATTTTGCCAAGCAACAGCTAATCGATAGATAGGATCGTGCATAAGCGTATATATCCTATGGTCAGTTACGTCTGTCGTCGAGTATATCCTTAGCTCGGTACTATCATCTGACCTCCATATTACTTCTTCTCGCCAATCACCAAAAATGTCTGCTTGCAAGCAAGGATTACCTTTTGTAAAGTTATTTGATCTTGTTCCTGAGGCAATAAGTAAATTGTTTAGGCGTTCATTTTTGTAATCCCATTTATCTATTCTGCCAACACCTACACCGCTGTCAACTTCTAAATCATGATCCAATAATTCTCTCAATAAATCGCCATCCCACCAAATAGCAAAATTAAACGAAGGAGGTGTTATATCAGAAATCTTTTTCCCATTCACGTTATATAAGCCAAATCCCCCATCTCGCCAGTGATCGGACCCCCAAACTTCTACTCCTTTATACCTCGGATCAATATTTGCTGCGAGGCCTCGGCCGATATCATTCTCTGATGGGATCCCCCACAATATTTCTCCTGTTTCTGCATCATGTACTTCTATTCCATTGTCTGATGGGTTTTCATGTACTTGAAAGACTTCTAATCCTTCGCGTTGAGGATTTAAATTGCCCACATGCATAGCATCGCCATGACCGAGTTTTGTCGAGTATAGTCCTTTACCATCATGATCAATCACACATGAACCATAGACGATTTCATCCATTCCATCTCTATCAACATCTGCGACAGCCAAACTGTGGTTTCCTTGCCCCTCATAGACCTCATACCCTGGATTTTTACTGTCAAATGTCCACAAGTGAGTTAATTCATCATCACGCCAATTATAAGCTGCTAGTACTGCTCGAGTATAGTATCCTCGACACATAACTAGACTAGGCCGTTGTCCATCTAAGTAGGCTACTGCGGCTAGAAAGCGATCGACTCTATTTCCCTCTTCATCTCCCCAGTCAGCACCATCTCCACGCGGAGGGTCATAATCAGTCGTGACAAGTTCAGCCCCTGTTTCTCCTTCAAATATAGTGAGGAACTCTGGTCCTTCAAGAATGAAGCCTTTCTCATTCCGATAATCTGCTTCTTTATCTCCGATCACTTTTCCTACACCATCAATTGTTCCATCAGCTGTTTTACAAGCGATTTCTGATTTTCCATCTCCATCTAAATCATAAACGATGAATTGTGTATAGTGAGCACCAGCGCGAATATTTCTTCCAAGATCTATCCTTGATAAAAATGTCCCATCAAGTTTATATGTATCAATATAGACATTTCCTGTATAACCTTCATGAGCGTTATCATGAGAGTTAGAAGGGTCCCATTTCAAAATAATTTCATATTCTCCATCACCATCAACATCACCAATACTTGCATCGTTTGCACTGTAAGTGTATTCAATACCATCCGGAGTTTTGCCTCCCTCTGGTTTTCTCAAAGGAACCGGTAAATAATTTGTATCCCACACTTCTATTTTGTTTGATTTGGACACTTCATCTCCTTGAACAATACACTTTACTTGATATACTGAATCCGTTGTACCCTGCTCGTCTAAAAAATTTGTACTCGTTTTAATAGATTCGGTTGTTATTTTTTCGTCATTTCGGTAAAGCTGAAATTCGATTTGATCATCGTCAGTTGCTAGTAACCGCCAACTTAAATAAACACCTTCTTCTACTTTCATCGCTATTAGTCCACGATCAAGGTTCTCCATCTGACGAGCCGTCTGTTTTTCTTTACTCATAATGTTTTACCTCCATTTTTAGTTCTTTTACTTGCTTTATATTTGCTCCCTAAATATAAAGCGTTATCATTTTTCCGACAATCATCATTTTTTGCATTCATTCAGTTACTAGAAGTTATTTGTCCTACTTTACACTCTTTCTCCTTTTACCGTTAACAAAATGATCACTTCCGGCTTCACTTTTTTCTTGAACACGAAAATGCCACCAAATTTTCGAAGATTTGGTGGCATTTTCTGTTCTATACGATTAATAGTTCAGTAGACACTAATTACAAGTTGCTAGAAGCCATTTTACGATTAATTAACTCAGTTGGAGTGTACCCACAATATTTTTTAAATGTTGTTGTAAAATAAGCTGGGTTAATAAATCCAACTTTCTCTGAAATTTCATATATTAAATAATGACCTTCTTGAATCATTTTTTTAGCTTTTTCCATTCTTACTCTAGTTAAATAATTTTTAAATGATTCCCCAACAATTTTTTTAAATATTTGTCCTAAATAATTCCGTGAGATAAATAACTCATCAGCGATATCTTGAAGCGTAATATTTTCACTAATATTCTTCTGAATATAATCCAACATTTGTTCTACTAGCTGCCGATGTTTCAAGTTCTCGTCCCACTGTTGATTCTCACAAATGTGGTTTACGATACGACACATATAGTCTTTAAAATCTAACCAACTTGTACTATCAGACAACTCCTTATGAAAATCAAAATCGTCTGAAAACATCTCATCAATCTTAATTCCAATATCATAAAGAGAATATGTCATAATCGTCCATATTTCAATTCCAATTCGAACACCCTCGTTTTGCGTGAAAGGGGATTCTTTATTCTGTTCATAAATCTTGTTAATAATTGCTGATGCACCTTTTTCATCCGCATACCTTATCGCCTCTGACATTTCTTGATTGGCTTTCATTGAGTCAGACCATAATGTCTTCTGGTTTTTGTTTATTAAGGTGAATTCAGGATTTTGTTCTATTATTGCAGTCTGTTGATAATCTTGATTACTCTGGTTAGACAGTTTCGCAAAAGCTTCTTTCATCGAATCAGCTAATTCTGACCAACTATCTTTGACTCCTCCAGTGCTAATTAACAATTGTATGTGAAAGTATTTCTTAAATTTCGTCACAAGTCGTTCTTTTAATTCATGAAGCAAATCTTCAACCTCATCTTTCACCTCATTATTGAGATGAAGACAGATCGCTGTTTGATGGCTATGAAGCTCAATATAATGAATATCATCAAATAGTTCTTGTACTGAATCTTTAATGACATTTTTTGTTGTGAATCGAAACATATACCAATCCGATCGATAAAAAGAAGATTTTTCAAGTGTTTGATCATAAGTTATTGTCATCACCACGTGCTTTTGCTTAGACCATTTATCAGTAATTTTATCAACATTTAACGGTAAATTAGTTAAATTAGAATTTGTCCCAGTCACAATCGATTTAATCCATTCTTTCTCTACTAACGGTTCATACAAGGTTACTTTTTCTCGTAAATCATATATTTCAATTTCCTCAATACTATCTTTCTCTAACTTTTCAACACTCTTCTCTAATACTTCTTTAATCGTATCTGGTGAGGCTGGTTTGGACAAATAATCATCAATATTTAGTCGCATCGCCCGACGAGCATATTCAAACTCATTGTATCCACTTAATATGATCACTCTAGAATTGATTCCTTCATTTCTAACTTTTTCGATCATTTCTAATCCATTTAAAACAGGCATATATATATCAGTGATAATCAGGTCTGGTCTCTCTTGTTTAATTAACTCGTATCCTTCTTGACCATTTCTCGCTTCACCGACCCATTGACACGATAAATCTTTCCAAGGAATGATTTTTTTCATTCCACGTAACACTTTATCATCATCGTCGATAATCATTACTTTCCACACGTGACCACCTCCTATACAAGTGAAATGTTAAGCCGATAGATGTTTTTTGTCGTTAATCTTTGGTATTAAAATCGTCACCACTGTTCCTTTTTCACTGCTGTCAATATTCACTTCTGATTTTTCACCGTAGTAAATGTTTAAACGTTCCGTCACATTTTTTATACCATATCCACCAAGATGGTTGTTCACATTAATTTTATCATCAATTTGAAAACCAATTCCGTTGTCTTTAATTTCTATTTTTAATAGATCATCCTGTTCTGTAAATGTAATTTCCACAATCCCTATTCTTCTATCTCTGAAGCCATGAATAATTGCATTTTCTACAAAGGGTTGAAAGGTTAACTTCGGAATGTAATGATCAAGTAATCCCTTTGGCGCATCGATCGTATATGAAAAGCGATCCTCTAACTGTATCTTCTGAAGCCTCATGTAATACTCTAAATACTTTAATTCATCATCTACCGTGATAATACTTTCACCTTTTGATAATCCAATTCGCAGCATTTTCCCTAGTAATTCAATCATCCGGCTAATATCAATATTCCCTTTTTCTATTGCAATCCAATTTAATTGATCTAACGTATTATAAAGAAAATGAGGGTTTATATTTGCTTGTAGCGCTTTTATTTCTGCTTCTCTTTGCCGTTGATGTTGCTCTTTTAAAGAGGAATATAACTCCTCCACTCGATTTGTCAATTCCTCAAAGCCATTGAATAATTGTCCAAACTCGTTTTTATATCCTTTAGGTAACGTCACCCTAGACTGATCTAATTGATAAGACTTCATCACTTTCGTTAACTCTATAATTGGATCTGTGAATTTCTTCGTCAAAAAGAATGTTCCAACTAATACAATCATTGTCGCAATAACAGCAATCACACTTAATATTTTAGCCATTTCTTTACTGCCTTCGATAATTTCACTGTAAGGAGTAACCTCCATAACAGTCCAATTCACATATGGGATCGTGGTAGTGACAATCAGATCATTTTCCATTTGCAATTGATCTTGAGAAGGGTCATCAAAAACCGTCTCTTCAGAATTGGATAGATCAATTAAGTTTTGATATTGTTCGTCTCCAATTTCATTATTTCCAGTAGACGCGACGACAGCCCCGTCATTATCTAGTAACACAATATGAGAATCATCGTGATATTTCCTCAGCCAACTCTCTACCGTTATTGGATCTAAATTTATGATAATCATTGCCTGCAATTGTCCTCGAGATGAATTAATTTTTCGACCTAGACTTATTACCGCTTGGTCATCAGCCATCGTCTCCACTTCTCTATTACCCAACCATGAATATGAGATATCTTCTAAATAATCATACCAATCACTATCATAAACTTCTCCTAAATCAAAATATCTTACCGGATATTGAATATTATCAACTGGCGGAGAATTCATATAAATTTCTACAGAGTGGATCGCTGGAACACTATATATCACATTTGAAAAATCATTTGTTAACGACGTAGTACCACTTGGTTGACCAGTCAGTGATTGCCTCCCGCTAATGATCTGCCGAAACATTTGTTGACGAGACAGTATTACTGAATAATCTTGAAAGGTTTGCAGATTATCCTCTAACTCTTCACTTAGTCTATAGAGATTATCCTTTTGATGGTCAGTCGTCTTCTCAACAATTTGATTAGCTGAAAAACGATAGCTAACAAAAATAATGATGATTAAGATTAATATAGTAAATATAAAAAAACTACCGAAAAAAATGCTATTGATTCGATATTTTTTGAAAATATTCATTTCACCCTCATTTCCACGGACAATCCTTTTAAAACATAATTAAAACAGAAACTACTTAATATTTGTACTTATTATTTTATCAGAAAGGAGTACAATATATAAGAAATTTTTAAAAGTCCTATTCTTATTCATTAAAAGTACCTTGTACCACACCATAGTCATTCACTTCAATACTATCAAAAACTTTTAAAGCAATTGTCAACATAATAGTAGCTGGAAAACTAATTAAATAGAATAAAATAAGCCCAGGAAAAAGTTGATAAATATAACTTATGCCAACGACCACAATTGCTAATAATAATGAATAAGGTAAATAAGCAAGGCCAATTACTAATGAGTACTTAACATGTTGTCTCAATGTTGTTTGATAATGCGTATAAACTGGAAAAATGTATAAACTTACAATGACGTAAAGAACCAATACCACAAATAATAAAGTCCCAAATATAACTCTAATCCACAAATCCATCGTTAATAACGTATTAAAAGTAAATAGAAGAGACATACCACCAAATACTAAAAAGAAGCCTATGATATTTGATCTAATAAATTCTGATTTGTATATTTGAAAGAATGTTCTAAGTTTCGGAAACTCACTTTCTTCACGCTTTTCTTTTCTTAAAACAGTAAATAAAGCAACGGTAGCTGGTGCCCAGCCTAATATACCTAAACCTAAGATCGTATGAATAACCCAAATCGTATTCCAAATTGCTAGATTCATTAATCTCTCGAACACTTCATAAAAACCGGTTGAAAATTTACGCATCTAAGTGTTCTCCTTTCTCACACACTTTGTAAGTGCTTACATTCTATTTTAACTAATTTTCACTCTCACTTCTAGTGGAAAATGTTAAATGACTTTTGAAAAACAACAATTTTTTTGTTTGAGTCTTAATTAAATTCCATTATTTAGCATATATTTTATCGAAAATGATTAGGGATTTTGATAGGTAGTTGATTGGAATTAGGAAAACGTTCCGAATCAGAGTGGGGTTCGGAACGTTCTCTCTTCTCCTTTGGCAAAACGCTCCGATTCTGAGCCGCATTCGGATCGTTCTTTCTTCGGCTTTGGCAAAACGCTTCGATTCTGAGCGGTATTCGGAACGTTCTCTCTTCTCCTTTGGCAAAACGCTCCGATTCTCAGCCGGATTCGGATCGTTCTTTCTTCGCCTTTGGCAAAACGCTCCGATTCTCAGCCGCATTCGGATCGTTCTCTCTTCTCCTTTGGCAAAACGCTCCGATTCTCAGCCGGATTCGGATCGTTCTCTCTTCAGCTTTGGCAAAACGCTCCGATTCTGAGCCGCATTCGGATCGTTCTCTCTTCAGCTTTGGCAAAACGCTCCGAATCTCAGCCTCATTCGGATCGTTCTTTCTTCGGCTTTGGCAAAACGCTCCGATTCTGAGCGACATTCGGAACGTTCTCTCTTCAGCTTTGGCAAAACACTCCGAATCTGAGCCTCATTCGGATCGTTCTCTCTTCTCCTTTGGCAAAACGCTCCGATTCTGAGCCGCATTCGGATCGTTCTCTCTTCGCCTTTCGCAAAACGCTCCGAATCTGAGCCGTATTCGGATCGTTCTCTCTTCTCCTTTGGCAAAACGCTCCAAATCTGAGCCGCATTCGGATCGTTCTCTCTTCGGCTTTGGCAAAACGCTCCGATTCTGAGCCTCATTCGGATCGTTCTCTCTTCGCCTTTCGCAAAACACTCCGATTCTGAGCCTCATTCAGAACGTTCTCTCTTCTCCTTTCACAAAACGCTCCGATTCTGAGCCTCATTCGGAACGCTCTCTCTTCGCCTTTCGCAAAACGCTCCGATTCTGAGCCGCATTCGGATCGTTCTCTCTTAAGCTTTGGCAAAACGCTCCGAATCTGAGCCGTATTCGGAACGTTCTCTCTTCAGCTTTGGCAAAACGCTCCAAATCTGAGCCGCATTCGGAACGTTCTCTCTTCGCCTTTGGCAAAACGCTCCGATTCTGAGCGGCTTTAGGGAAACGGTCTGAATGCATAGAAGATCATACATCATCTGTATGTATAAAGAAATATTTATTTATAATAAGTTTCTTTTGTCTTTCCTTCTGCAGTAAAGTTTTTCTTTAAAACCTTGCAAACTGTCTTTTTATTTAGATTCGCATTGCACCATTCATAAATGGCATTCGTTGTTATTTTTCGTTCTGGAAATAGCAACCGAAATTCCTTAACATGACGCAAAATTGACATTTGTATTTTTTCGTGTTCACCACAACTCTCACATACAAAGTCATGATTTTTTATTGACATAAAATGAGAATTACAATTGTTACAATAAACTCCTTTTTGAAGTTGTTCATAATTATAGCTAGGATGCACATGAAAAGGATTTTTAGGATGGTGTAATGAAATTAATTTTCTAGCAACATCTTTGTCCCTACTGTTTAGTTGAGAAGGTGATTTATTTAATTCATTTATAAAACGATTTACTTGGGATCGAAATATAATTGGCTGGTCCATTGGAGCTTGATATAAGGTGAATTCAGGATTTATATAAACAACAGAGGATTCAACGAGATAAGTATATTTGAGGTTTTCGAGCAATTGTGAGAGGAGAGTTTCTCTTCTATTTAACTGGTTAATCGGATTCTTATATTCCCGGCCTGTCTTTACCGAATAAAGCTTGTCTGATTCTAGGTAACAATCACCTTCATAATTTTTTATATCAATAAGTTGAATAATTCCCTGTGAAATAATTAATGTATCAATTTGAAAATAGGAATTGTTTACTTCCAGTAGTAAGTCATTTAGAATAAATCTCTCTTCATTAAGATTTTCGGTATACTGATCAAATTTCACATCACCTTCATATCCTTTTTCACTATTTAAATAGTGGAACTTTTCCTTTTCATTAAACTGCATTCGCTTATTTAAATAACGCATAATGAGTAATTCATCCGATTCCGTTCGCTTTTTAAGTAACATTGGTCACTTCCTTTCTTATCTCTAACTATATTTTATAGAAGATTCCCATCATTCCATTCTTGAAATATGAATAATCTGTTAATTTTTTAAAATAGATACTGAGGCTGCCCTCTATCCCAAAAAAGTCCCGCAGGCTTCTTTCACATCTATACTATCGTTTAATAGAGATCTTAATTTAACTTTCATCTTCTATGCAAAGTAAAAAACCTAAGGTTTCCCTTAGGTTTAAAACGTGTTTAAATTCTATATCAAATTTCAACCTTACTAGCCACTTAAACTTGTATGCAAGTCTGCCAGTAAAGATTAAGCTATTCAGTAAACCTTATTTAATACCTGTAGTCGCAATCCCCTGTACTAGATACTTTTGAAAGAATGCAAACAGGACAAATTGCGGAAACAATGAAAGTGAAGACATTGCTAACAAAGGACCCCAGTTTGTTCCTCCATCTGCATCCATGAAATTACGCAACCCTATCGTCACAGTGTGCAAACTTGCATTATTTAAATAGATCAACGGAGCTAGGAAATCATCCCACGTCCACATAAACGCAAATATGATAACTGTAACTAATGCTGGCTTCAATAAAGGCAAAATAATGCGTAAAAAGATCCCAAATTTATTACAACCATCTATTGTTGCTGCCTCGTCTAATTCTCTTGGTATTCCCCTAATGAACTGGATAAGAAGGAAGATAAAAAATGGTTGCCCTCCTAAAAACGCCGGTGTAATTAGTGGGAAAAACGTGTTTACCCATCCTATATTATGGAACAAGATATATTGTGGGATAAGTGTAATCTGAACAGGAAGCATAACCGTAGCCATTAAGCAGGCAAATAGAATCCCTTTAAATTTAAAGTTGATTCGTGCAAACCCATATGCCACAATACTCGCAGAGCAGACTGTTCCAATCACTACAAAACTAGTAACAATCATTGAATTTCGGAAGTAAACATCAAATCCTGTACCACCGAAACCTTCCCAACCTCTAGCATAGTTTGACCACAACCATTCACCTGGGATTAGTGAAGCTGCATTGTTAAAAATCTCTGTCTCGGGCTTTAATGAACTCATAACCATCCATAATATCGGATAAACCATAACGGCACCAAAAGCTATAACAAAAAAGTAGTAAATAATATTCGAGAGGGTCGAATTCTTCTTTTTCATTTTTAACGCCCCCCTTCTGATTCATAGAAGACCCATCGACTTGAAGTCATAAATATGATTAGCGTGATGAAAGCAATGATGATTAATAAAATCCACGCCATTGCAGACGCATAACCCATTCGTAAATACTCAAAGGCCATTTCATATAAATATACTGCATAGAATAACGTTGAATCCATAGGGCCACCTTGCGTAATCAAATACGCCTGAGTAAAGACCATGAATCCCCCGATTGTTTGCATAATCAAATTGAAAAATATAACAGGTGTTAACATTGGCATCGTAATGCTTTTAAACGTTTGGAAAGCATTAGCTCCATCTACACTTGCTGCCTCATACAATTCATTTGGAATTTGACGAAGTCCAGCAAGAAATATAATCATTGGAGAGCCGAATTGCCATATGATTAATAAAATGAGTACCCAAATTGCTGTATCAGGATTTCCAATCCAGTTTAATCCTGAAAGCCCGATTGAATCTAAAATATCATTTATTGCACCATTTCTTCCAAATAATTGTTTCCATACAACTGCTATCGCGACACTTCCACCAATAATAGAAGGAATGTAATATATTGTCGTGAAGAAACCAGTTCCTTTTCTACCTGTGTTAAATAGCATAGCTAACGCTAATGCGAATATTAATTTTAAAGGTGTTGAAACAAAAACAAAAATCAAAGTTACTGTAAGTGATTTAATGAATCTCGGATCACTTGTGAAAATATTAACGTAGTTATCGAAACCAACCCAGTTAGGGCTTGAAAGAAGATCATAATCTGTAAACGAAAAATATAAAGAAGCAAGAATTGGTCCTAGCACTAGAAAGAAAAAACCTACAAGCCATGGTGAGATAATTGCATATCCTGTCAAACTTTCTTTAAGTACTTTTTTTCTTCTTGATTTTTGTCTTTGCAAATCTTCTGGTGTAGGTACGGAATTGTTCACCTCAACCTCTGTTTTTGCCATACTAACCTTCCTCCTATTTATTAGCAGGTCATTGCATCAATGACCTGCTAATTCATTTCAATCTATTCTAAAACAGCTTGAGCTTCTTGAATAAATTGCTGGGTAGCTTCTTCTGGTGTTGCTTGGTCATATTTCAATGTTTCAATCATTCGTTGGAATGAACCACGTACTTCTGCTTCGCCTGGAGGTGAAAGCGGATCTGCTGGACTTGTGTAGTCTGATACTAACTCTAAGTAATCAAACGTCTCAGCTACAGCACCATCAACCATTCCTGATAAATGATTTCGGACTTCCGACGAAACTGGTACACCACGATCAGCTTGTAGAATTTCATTAGCTTCTAAACTGTTCGTGAAGAAATCAATAAATGTAGCTGCTGCTTCTTGTTGTTCTGAGTGAGACGAGATAGAGAAAGACATACTTGGACGAATCCAATTTCCATCTATTCCACCCTCAAGAGCTGGCATTACAGTTAATCCTAATTGCATATCCGTAGATTGTTGAGCTCCAATGATTTGGTTACTTGCAGTCATTCCCATTGCTGCGCTTCCTTCACCAATCATGGAATTACCGCCATCAATATAATCCATCATAATATCATGCGTTGCTGCCGCATTGTCATTAACCATTGACTGTACCATTTCAAAGAAACTTACGAGTGTACCTTCTTCAAAACCTAAACCGTCACCTGCTTCATTAAACACAGCTTCTCCGTGCTGACGTGCATAAACAAAGAACATTTCAAACTCAGCATTTGCAAAGTCAAAACCAAAGAAATCTTCATCCGTATTATCTTGAATTTCTAGCATTGCATCAATCATTTCTTCATACGTATATCCAGGCTGTAAATCAATGCCGTGTTCTGCTAAAACATCATCATTTGTAATTATTCCAAGGGCATTTGCACCTAGAGAAATCGCTCTTACAAAACCGTCATCGGCTACATTTAATTCTTGATAAACATCGTCAACATCGTCCATGTTAATAGCTCCACTATCAATAAGTGGCTGAAGATCTACAAGGAGATCTCGACTACTATATTCCATTAATCTTGAGTTATCCATGTTGATGACATCAGGTAAGTTATTACCCGCTGCTTGTGTACTTAATCTTTCCCAATAACCGTCCCAACTCGTATATTCAGGTTCAACGGAAATATGCGGATATTCAGCTTCAAATAACTCAATCGCTTCAATTGTCATGTCGTGACGTTCTTGACCACCCCACCATGCAACTCGAATCTCTACTTCTTCTCCGTCACTTGCTGCATTAGCATTATTTTCTGCATCGTCTTCGTTGTTGTTATCGTCGGTATTATTTACTTCCTCATTCTCGTTGTCTGCTGGATCGTTATTCGCTTCAGCATTTGTGTCATCATTTCCGCCACAAGCTGCCATGACAACAATCATTCCGATAAGTAAAAACATTAAAAACAAACTCTTTGTACTGGTAATCTTCATAATAGTATTTCCCCCTTCAGATTTTTGTAAGTGCTTACATACTTATTATAGTTTGGATTTGTTCTTATTTATAGATAATAAAAGTTAAATATATATAAAAAAACAACAAATTTTCTGTTAAATAATGATGTTGTTTTTTGAAAACCACATTTTTATTGATATTTTTATTTGATTATTGGTTAATTCTTCGACCGACAATCGCATCACCCTTTGCAAATTTACGTGACTTGGATACTTATAACTTCATTATATTTACTTAATGAAAATTTTCATCAACGATGCTTTCTGCTTATAGTCTAGCAATTTTGTTATTTCAGTTTCGTCAAACAGAATTTTGTCTTGTCCACATTTAGGAAAAACTAATCTATATTATTGTTAATACATTTGTGGAACGAGCTCTTTGATCGTGTATGGTCTATTATCTTTCACAGATCTCCACACCGCTTCTCCCATCGCAATCGACCATGCACCAGCTTCTGCACCTGCCATGATGTCAAAACCTCTGTTTGGATTTTCTCCAAGGAATAAATCTTCTTGTATTAATGGATCGCCTCCCCCATGAGTTCCTTCTGATTGGACAACATGAATAGATTCTTTGCCCCCGAATATTGGAAAGAAATCGACAGTTTGCTCAGGTATAGGGAATGAGATTCTACTAGGCTCATGAAATTCTGTTGTTTCAATTCTTCCCTTCGTTCCATTAATCGCTAACCGATAACCTTCATAAGGCAAGGAGAAATTGACTGAGTAACTCAATAAGGCCCCCTCATCATATTTCACAGTAACTGTGTACGTATCTTCAATTGTAATATCCTCGTCAAAAATGCATTGATCTGGCCGATAATCAGTATAGTCCGCATATGCACCTTCAAAACTATTCCCTTTTAGATGATCATCTTTCGCAACAGCCGTCCCATTTGTTCGACTAAACCATCTTGAATAATAGTCACAATCTAACTGCTCGTCACAGGTAACACAATGTCTACCATTTTTTTTACTCGGATTGCGTTCACCATTGGGGCCAAAATAATTCAAATCACCGAACGCAAAAACTTGCGCAGGGTTTTGATTAATCCACCAGTTCACTAAATCAAAGTGGTGCGTTGATTTATGAATAGAAAGTCCGCCTGAAAGCTCTCTCAAACGATTCCACCTTTTAAAATAACTTGCACCATGGTATGTATCAATGTACCAATTCAAATCTACTGACGTTACTCTACCAATCTTGCCTTCTAAAATCATCTCTTTAATTTTACGATGGACTGCGTTATAGCGATAATTAAATGCTACAATTACTTTGCCCTTACTATTTTTTTCTGCTTCAACTACTTCAGCAGCATCCGCGGCAGTCGTTACCATCGGTTTTTCTGTAATCACCGTTAAATTTCGCTTCAATCCTTTTAATATATAGAATAAATGCGTATCATCACGTCCTGTAACAATAATCGTATTCGCTTCCGTTTCATCAATCATCTGGTCAAATTGATCAGGTGTATAAGAAGCTACATCTTCCAATTGAGGAATTCTTTCTTTGCATATAGCCACTCTTTTATCGTCAATATCTAATAGTCCGACAATCTTGTTTTCACGGTTATATTTTTTTACACAGGGCTCGACAAACATACCCATTCCTCGATTGCTTATTCCACAAACTGCGATTCTATTCATTTTACATCCTCCCTAGTATAGTAACAACGTTGTTAAATGACTATCTAAACTCGAAAAGTAAGCGATCTCATTTTCATTGACACTTTTTTTAAAAGCTTTAAACTATTTCTAATGTATTTATTATAATTTAACAGAGTAATTAATTGAAGCCAATACTTTTTCTAATATCTATTATAAATCAAACCATTTCATTGATTATAATAATAGACAAAATTAAAAACAAACTCTAAAATTACATATTATACTTTAGATTTAACCTATAATTTTTGTATCAATTTCTTGTAACGAAAAAAAGGCCTGTCCCGTGCTTTAAGGGATCAGGCATCTTCATAAAATGTTATGCACAGCTAAAAGAAATGATCACTATGCAGAACCTACCGAAACTTGGGGTATTAAACAATATTCATATGCTTCATTCTTACCTAAGAAATAAGATTCATTTTAGTTTTACTAGCTTTCAAGCTTAGACGCTTGAAAGCTAGTCCACATTTCGTCTACCTTTTCTTACTCATTCATTCAGACAATGAATCAAGTTTCTCTAATGTCACGGGATCTGCAATCCCACTCACCATTAAGTCATTTGCTTGTTGGAAATCTCTGACGACCCCCATCGTCACCGGTCCATAGTTTTCAGACGGATTCGTAGGGAAGTTGCCATAGCCCAAAGAAGTCAATTTTAGCTTCATATCTTTCACTTCTGGTGCAGAATTTCCGTCTGTGTAGACGGAGTTTAAGATCTCATCCATCAGGTCTAGTGTTTCCTGATTCGCTTCTCCCGTCACGTGGAGGTCGAAGTAAACTTGGAATGAAGTGACGACCGCTTCTGTCACTGGACCATACACGTCAGAAGGGGATGCTGGGAAATTCCCAAATCCTAATTCTGTTAATTTTAATTTAAGAAGGAAAATCTCATATCCGATATCTCCGTCTTTATATGGAACGTCAAGCTTGACTTCGTCTACTTGTTCCGCGAGCAGCGCTAAGGTCACTGGATCTGCGATGCCGCTAACGACAAGATCATTCGCTTCTTGATACGCTCTCACAACGCCCATCGTTACCGGTCCATAGTTTTCCGATGGATCCGTCGGGAAATTACCGTATCCAAGAAGCGTCAAATCTAGCTTCAAGTCTCTGATTTCAGCTGCTGATTTGCCATCTGTATAGATGCCGTTCAAAATCTCGTCTATCAAATCGAGTGTCGTTTGATCGGCTTCACCAGATGCATCTAATCCAAAATAACTTTGGAACGCTATGACGACAGATTCCGTCACAGGACCAAATCGTTCCGATGGTGACGTAGGGAAATTCCCAAATCCTAATTGTGTTAAGTTCTCTTTCAGTGTGACGATCTCTTGGCCAGTGTCCCCGTCTTTATATGGAACATCAAGCGTCAAGGCATCCACTTGTTCCGCTAGTAACGCAAGCGTCACAGGATCGGCAATGCCGCTGACAACTAGTTGATTAGCTGCTTGGAAGTCACTCACAACCCCCATCGTTACCGGTCCATAGTTTTCCGATGGATCCATCGGGAAATTTCCAAATCCAAGAAGCGTCAAATCTAGCTTCAAGTCTCTGATTTCAGGTGCTGTATTTCCATCGGTATAAATCGAATTTAAAATCTCATCGATAAGCGATAATGTTTCTTCCCCAGCCATACCGGTCATTTCTAACCCAAAATAATGTTGGAAGGAAAGGACTACCGATGCTGTCACAGGACCAAATCGCTCCGATGGAGAAGTTGGGAAATTTCCAAATCCTAATTTCGATAAGTTTTGTTTCAACGTCACAACTTCTTCGCCTGAATATCCATCTTTCAAGATTGGATCTGGGTCTGTTGCTGCTTCTAACTGATCGATCGCTGCTTGCAAGGCTGTCACAGCTGCATCAATGTCCTCTTGCGTTGCTTCTTCATTTGCAAGTGTTTCTTCTGCTGCTGTAATTCCTGACTCTAATGTGGCAAACGATTCTTCTGTATAATCTCCTTCATTTGTGTAAGCTTTCGCTGTGTCTAGTAAGCTCTCAAGTTCTTCAGTTGAGGTTTCACTAGAATCATCTGGAATTATATATACCGGTTCAGTAATGCCCTCTAAAGTTGGCACTACAGTTTTAATTGTTCCGTCTTCATTAAATTCCATCTTATCAATCATTGTTTCACGGTTAGTTCCATTTCCGTCTGGAATAGCAAAACGGTGATAAACAATGTAAAAATCGTCTGAATTTGGCATCTGTAAAATGGAATGATGCCCAGTTCCCAAAATTCCCTTGTCTGTATCTTTACTTAAAATTACTTCTTTTTTCGTCCATGGTCCCATTGGAGATGGACCAGTTGCATATGCAACTTGATAATCCTCATCTCTCGTATCATTTTCTGACCACATGAGATAATAGGTTCCTTCTCGCTTGAAAACAACAACCCCTTCTCTGAAGTTTGCCGGAGTCATGTTTACAGGTTCTTCCGCAAGTGAAATCATATCTTCATTTAATTTAGCTCCCCAAAGAGCACCATTTCCCCAGTAAAAATATGACTCCCCATCTTCATCAGTAAAAACATAAGGATCAATCGCCTGTCCGGCATATTCTCCCCTTGGAATTAGAGGCTCGTTCAGCGCATCTTCAAATCCACCCGTAGGTGATGAAGATTTTGATACTCCTATTTGTTGGTTTGCAGAGAAATAGTGATAATAAAATCCATCACGTTCTGCAAATCCTGGAGCCCATGCGTTACCTGTTGCCCACTCTACATCATCAGTAGCAAGATCAATAATTACACCATGATCTTCCCAATTTAATAAATCCTTAGATGAAAATGCTTTGAATTGTGTTCCAGACCAACCTTCGAAACCGTCTGTTGTTGGATACATATAAAAAGTATCGCCAGAAATATGGACCTGTGGGTCTGCATAGAGACCTGGTAATGTAGCGGATGGATAGACCTCTACACTTACAGTCCATTCCTGGGTATTACCATCCTCATCAGTAACCGTATAGATAACTGGATTGGTGAAATCTTGAGCTTCTCCTGAAGTTGGAGTTACTGTTGAATTAGATAAAACAGAGATTGATGGTTTTAAATTTGTAACATCAACATCTTTTCCTTTAAAAGCAACCTTAATTGTACTTGCATTGCTGTCTATTTCAGTTTGACCTCTTTGATCAGCAATTTCAAAATTAGCAATTCCAGTTGATGAAAGTTGCTTTTCTTGAATTTCTTCCTTCGAAAGTGCACGATTAAATACTTCTACGTTATCGAAAGAACCTCTAAAGAATGGGTCTTCAGTGTAAAAAGATCGTCCTAAGTACGCTAATAAATCTGTACCAAGGTCAGATATAGACGTTGTAACATTGTTATTTTCATCAACAAGTAAGCCGTCCTTGTACATCGCCATACTAGTTGGTGTGATAACAAGATTGACATTTATCCAATCGTTCTGAATAGAAACAGTATTAGCACTAACATCCTCTTCATTTTGCCATCCATTAACCGTAATGGCATTTCGAATTGCAGTATCTCGTGTTCTTAAGAACATGTACTTTTGATTATTGCTTCCTACAGCAAAGGTAAAGAAGTTTCCTGATACTGTTTCTGCCTTAATATCCATGGAAATAGTTACATTATCTTTCCCATCAAAGAAACCTGTTGGAAAGGCTGCAAATGTATTATTTGTTCCATCTAAATATAACACTTGTGAATCTTTTTCTTCATTTGTCACGTAAGTAGCATTACCGTGTAATGTACCTGTGTAATTATTTCCTGAGCCATCTTGAATCGAACCATCTGTACTTGATTCTTCAAAGTTGTATTTAAGAATTGGCTCTTCACTTGGCTCTACTGGATCTGTTGGTTCTGTTGGTTCTTTTACTCCAGGAGTATTCTTCTGTAACCTTTGGTGCTCTTCTTGAGTAATTGGTAAAACTGTACCATGTCTAGCACGATTTGGTAAATGAACATCTTCAGATAATTTCCAATTACCAGAAATTAAGTCTGTAGTTTCAAATAGAATATATCCTCTGCCACCATACTCATCAATTAATAAATACCATTTCTCTTCTGTATTCGATTTAAATATTGCTGGACCTTCTCCGCGGTCTATGTCTCCTATTCCGATTCCTTCCTTAATGAATTCGAAATCAGGATCTAGAACAGAATCACCAACCTCTTGGAAAACAAAGTCATTAACAGGTCTTGTGTCTGTTGAATAACCACCTTTCGTAATTCTGTGGATACGTCCATCATGTTCAATCATAGTTGTATCAATAATAGAATAACCAAAGTCCATATATACTTCTGGATCTGTAAATGTATGGAAATCTCTTGTTTTTGCATACATCATTCTGTGATAACTATTTCCATTGGCTCTTTGTTCTTCGTTCTCATATAAACTTGAAGCCCAAAACACAATATATTCGCCTGTTGTTTCATCATAAAAACTTTCTGGAGCCCATGTATTCCCAGCTTCAGGAGGTGCTACTTCGACCATTCTTTGTTCAGACCAATCTATTAAGTCAGTAGATTCCCAAACCATAATAGATCTGCTGCCATTACGTACAGATTGACCCCAACTTGTGTTATTGCGAATACGTAAATCTGTAGCGATCATATAAAATTTATCACCTTCAGGGGAACGAATAATATGTGCATCCCTCACACCTTCTTCACCTAATACTGATGATATAACTGCTTCCCCATTGTTTAATGCATTCCAATTTAAAGGATTATTCCCTTCACTTAAGCCAAAATAAATCTGCTCCCCGTTCGGAAATCCTTCACCTGGCATATACGTGAACAAATACCCTTCAAAATCTTCTTCTAAAGGTAATTCTTTTACTTCAGCCGTGAATTCTTTTATTATAGTTTCATCATTCTTGCTAAGCGTTGCTGTCAGTTTTACAGATGTATTACCATCACCATACGAAGGTCGAATTACTTCCCCCGTCGATGTAATAATAGAAGAATTCTCAGATTCCCATGAGATTGTTGATCCATACTTTCCTGTTGTTGGTAAAGTTAAATTACCTAGAACATTATCGATATTTTGAACCATTAATTCTTCCTTATCATAGTTAATAACTTCTGAATCCGATAATTCTCTCAATACAGTAACTACGAACTCTTTCGTTACTGATGTATTTCCATCTGATACGGTTGCAATCAGAACAACTTGTTGACTTCCTACTTCATAAGAAGGTCTGTGTACTTTCCCCTCATTTGTAATAATTTCTTGATTTAGTGATTCCCAAGTAATCGTTGTACTGTAGGAACCAGTACTCGGTAAAGATAAATCGGTTGTAATTTCGTCTTTGCTTTCATTTTGATTTATAAAATCGATATAATCTAATTTACTTACAACAGAATTTAGTGTTAGTCCATCTAATTTTGCTATTTTTGACTCACTCACCTCTTTTAAGGCTGCTATTTCTGTGGCAGATAACGCACCATTGTATACTTGGAAGTCAGCAACTAATCCTCCGAAGTATGGATCTGCCTGATAAAAAGATCTGCCTATATATCCACTTCCACCATTACCATTATTAATTTCCTCTAATGTATAACCATTTGTAGAACCCGTTGCTATTTCCACACCGTCTATATAGAGTGTTAACGTTTCGTCTTCTCCGTCCATAACCGTTGTCACAAGCTTCCAATCACCTACTGTTAATGCACCTGAAGCTGACGTTGCATTGGCTTCATTTTGCCAGCTTGTAATCCCTAACCCAAGACGTGCATATCCTGCTCCATTACGCGGAGTGAAAAAGGTATATTTATCGCTATCTTGACCTAATGCATATAACCATTCTGCAGATTGATTTCCTTTCCAATTAACTATTGATGAAACACTTACACTTTCTAAATCATCTAATACACCTTCTGGCATTTCAATGTAAGAAGAAGTGCTACCCCCTTCGAAGTTAATAGCGCCTACATTCTCACCATTAATCCACTGAGCATTTTCTGGATTTATCCAATCCCCATCAAAGTTACCCGTCGAATCTAATACTGTAGTACCATCAATATTGTTCATCTCGTAATGAAGAATTATTTCCTCATTAATCGGTTGACTAGCTTCCTCAACAGTTATTTCACTAGTAGCAGTAAAACCACCATCTATTGTGGTTACCGTAATTTTTGCACTACCTGCGTTTTGTGCAGTGATATTTCCACTGTCGTCTACCGCTACTATATTCTCATCACTACTTGTCCATTCAACACCTTTATTCGTTGCATCTTCTGGAGTAACTGTTACTCCTAGTTGTACCGTTTCTCCTTCTGTCAATGTAATTGTTTCTTGATCAAGGGAAACACCCGTTACGTTCACTTCATTTATATCTTCTTCCGTTAGGGCGTAGTTATATACCTTGAAGTCAGCTAAATTTCCTGTAAATGCTGGGTCAGGATTATATAGCGATCTGCCAATAAATCCAATATAATCTGAATCTGCATCCACGCCCTCATCAAGTATGTCTATAATTGAGTACGTATGCGTCGTTTCGCCTGTGAATTCTCCATTTATATAATAGGAGACAATGCCTTCTGCAAAACTCGCTGTAAATGTATGATATTCTCCATCAGCGAGAGTCGCCTCTTGAAAAAGAACCTCATTTTCCGCATCTTTTAATCCAAATCGAACATTTCCCCCCTGCTGTTTCGGATTAAAAAAAACATAATTTGTTACATTCGGCCAATCAGCTCTTTGAGTCCCTAGGTTATATAGCCAATGATTCGCCTCTGTGCTTGTACTAAATGTTGTCTCAATCGTGAAGGTTTCATCTTCGATAAGTCCTTGTGGTAATTCCACATATTTGGATGGATCTCCAGTGAAGTTTAGAATCGCTTCACTATTTTCTTCTACGAAATCCCCCTCTTCAAATCCTACATAATCTGCATCGAATCCATTGTTCGTCACATCGATTAATTTACTTTCCGATGCTGTCATGTCATAGTGAGCAACCAAACCCTCTTCTGTTCCCTCAAATTCTACTGCCTGTATCGCTTGCACTGGGAGTAGGGACAATACCATCAAAATAGTCAAAAACATCGACATATACTTCGTCCTACTTTTACGTTTCATTCTTTCCCCTCCATGAATTTAATTTTAATTATTAATTTTTGTTTTCGATCTTCCTTCCTTTAAATTAATAAATGTGTATCGTTGATTAATCTAGATAGCTATGTTCCATCACAATAAACACTAGAACTTGCTTTTTTTATAAGAAACCTAATTTATCACATTAAAATATTTTGTACTTTTTCCTGACTCTCTTATTTCTATAAATCTTAATAAACGAAAGTAGCACCTACGCTTTTATACTGTTTATAAATTCGTAGATGCTAATTCATGTGTCCTGATATGAATATCGTATTTTGTTTTCTCTAAGGATCGTTACTATTGGTTTTACTAGCTTTCAAGTTACTTGAAAGCTAGTTGCCCATTTCGTCTTCTTTTTCTTACTCGTTCATTCAGACAATGAATCTAGTTTCGCTAAGGTCACGTAATCTGCAATCCCACTCACTATTAAGTCATTTGCTTGTTGGAAATCTCTGACGACGCCCATCGTCACCGGTCCGTAGTTTTCAGACGGATCCGAAGGGAAGTTGCCATAGCCCAAGGAAGTCAATTTTAGCTTCATGTCTTTCACTTCTGGTGCAGACTTTCCGTCTGTGTAGACGGAGTTTAAGATCTCATCCATCAGATCTAGTGTTTCCTGATTCGCTTCTCTCGTCACTTCAAGATCGAAGTAAACTTGGAACGAACTGACGACCGCTTCTGTCACGGGACCATACACGTCAGAAGGAGACGATGGGAAATTCCCAAATCCTAATTGTGTTAAGTTTAATTTAAGAAGGAAAATCTCATAGCCGACATCTCCGTCTTTATATGGAACGTCAAGCTTGATTTCGTCTACTTGTTCCGCGAGCAGCGCTAAGGTCACTGGATCTGCGATGCCGCTAACGACAAGATCATTCGCTTCTTGATACGCTCTCACAACGCCCATCGTTACCGGTCCATAGTTTTCCGATGGATCCGTCGGGAAATTACCGTATCCAAGAAGCGTCAAATCTAGCTTTAAGTCTCTGATTTCAGATGCTGAGTTTCCATCTGTATAGATGCCGTTCAAAATCTCGTCTATCAAGTCGAGTGTCGTTTGATCGGCTTCACCTGATACATCTAATCCAAAGTAATTTTGGAACGCAACGACCACAGACTCCGTCACAGGACCAAAATGCTCCGATGGTAATGTTGGGAAATTGCCAAATCCTAATAGTGTTAAGTTCTCTTTCAGTGTGACGATCTCTTGGCCAGTGTCCCCGTCTTTATAAGGAACATCAAGCGTCAAGGCATCCACTTGTTCCGCTAGTAACGCAAGCGTCACAGGATCGGCAATGCCGCTGACAACTAGTTGATTAGCTGCTTGGAAGTCACTCACAACCCCCATCGTTACCGGTCCATAGTTTTCCGATGGATCCATCGGGAAATTTCCAAATCCAAGAAGCGTCAAATCTAGCTTCAAGTCTCTGATTTCAGGTGCTGTATTTCCATCGGTATAAATCGAATTTAAAATCTCATCGATAAGCGATAATGTTTCTTCTCCTGCCATACCCGTTGCTTCAAGTCCAAAGTAATGCTGGAAGGAACGGACAACCGATTCTGTCACAGGACCAAATCGCTCTGATGGAGAAGCTGGGAAATTCCCAAATCCTAATTGCGATAAGTTTTGTTTCAGAGTCACAACTTCTTCACCTGTATATCCATCTTTCAAGACTGGATCTGGGTCTGTTGCTGCTTCTAACTGATCGATTGCTGCTTGCAAGGCTGTTACAGCTGCATCGATATCTTCTTGCGTCACTTCTTCATTTGCAAGTGTTTCTTCAGCCTCTGCAATTCCTGACTGTAAGCTAGCAAACGATTCTTCTGTATATTCTCCTTCATTTGTGTAAGCTTTTGCTGTGTCTAGTAGGCTCTCAAGTTCTTCCGTGTTTACTTCTGGAATTACTTCTCCTTCAACTGTGACACTGCTTACTGCCATATAACCACCATTTACTGTCGTAACAGTAATGTAAACTGATCCTTCTCGAAGTGCTGTTACCTTTCCATTTTCATCTACTACAGCAACGTCTTCATCACTGCTTGACCAAGTTACATGTTTATTCTCTGCATCTTCAGGTGTCACTGTCGCCACCAATTCGACTTCTTCTCCAGCTGACAGCGTAACTGTTTCTTCATTTAGCGTGACTCCTGTAACAGTGATTTCTGTACTAGGTTCCTCCACACTAGGCACATTTTCCATTAAACGCTCATGTTCTGCTTTTGTTACTGGTAACACAGATCCATGTCGGATTCCTGATGGGAAGCTATAGCTACTCGGCTCCGTCCACTCTCCAGAATCTAAGTCCGTGGATTCTAACGGCACATAGCCTCTTTGTGCAAATTCATCCACAAATAGGTACCATTTTTCTTCTGTGTTCGATTTGAAAATGATTGGTCCTTCTGTATGGCCAACATAATCACGTCCAACACTTCTTTTGATGAGTTCAAAATTCTCATCTAAAATCGAATCCCCTACGTCTTGGAAAATATATTTTCCATCTGGTGCTTCAGTGGAATTATTTCTTTCATCTTTATGGAATCGATAGATTTTGCCATCATGTTCTAACATCGTCGTATCAATAACAGAGTACCCATAGTCTATATAAATTTCAGGCTCGGTAAACGTATGGAAATCCCTCGTTTTTGTATACATCATTCGATTGTACGTTGCACCTGAGTTTCTTTGAGCTTCATTTTCATAAAGTTTAGAAGCCCAGAAGACAATATATTCGCCCGTTGTATCGTCGTAATATATTTCCGGTGCCCATGTATTCCCAGCTTCTGATGGTGCAACTTCTGCCATTCGTTGTTCAGACCAATTAATTAGATCGGTAGATTCCCAAACCATAATCGACCTACTTCCTCTAGTCTGAGCTCTATGCCAGTCATGATTTCCATAAATTCTTAAATCAGTAGCGATCATATAGAACTTATCACCCTCTGGTGAACGAATGATAAATGGATCTCTCAACCCTTCTTCCCCTAATTCTGAGATAATCGCTGGATTATTATTATTTAATGCTTGATAGTTTAGCGGATCATTTCCTTCACTTAAGGAGAAGAAAATTTGCTCGCCATCAGAACGACCTTCCCCTCTCATATAGCTAAAGAGGTATCCTTCATAATCGACTTTTTCTGGCATTTCTTTTACGGTTGCTAAAAATGACTTTGTAATCAATTCGTCATTCAGTGTGATTGTAGCGTTTAACCTAACTGTCACATCCCCACTACCATACGCTGGACGATAAACCTCTCCTGTTGTCGTGATCACAGACGAATCAGCAGTATCCCATGTGATCGTTGAACCGTTCTCTCCAGTAGTAGGTAAGGTCAAGTTTCCACGAACATCATTAATGTTATAAACTTTCAAATCCTTTGCATCATTGATCATAGCCTCAGAATCTGTTGGTAATCTAAACACCGTTACTGTAAATTCTTTCTCAACCGAATTTGTACCGTCAGATATTGTCACTGTAATGACAACTTCCTGACTACCTTCCTCATAAGAAGGTCTCGTTACGGTGCCGTCGTTTGAAATGATATCTTGATTGCTTGATTCCCATGTTAACGAAGTATCATAATCACCCGACGTATGGAATAATAAATGACTTGTTAGTTCATCTTTGTTCTCATTATTATTCATAAAAAACTCGTAATCAAGTTGATTTGCAACATACTCGAGGATGAACCCATTCATCTCAGCAATCTTTTCATCCATACCTTCTTGTAAATCACTTACTTCGGATGCAGATAATGCATCGTTATACACTTGGAAATCAGCAATCATCCCACCAAAGTATGGATCACTTGCATAGAACGATCTACCAATAAATCCACTTCTACCATTGGCATTGTTGATTTCTTCTAACGTGTAACCGTTTGTAGAACCAGTTCCAACTTCCACGCCGTCAATATAAAGCGTTAATGTTTCCTCTTCACCATCCATCACAGCCGTAACAACCTTCCAATTATCGGAATCTAATGTACCTGTAGTGCCATTAGCCGCTGCTTCATTTTGCCAGCTTGTAATTCCTAAACCAAGGCGCGCAGAATTGTTACCGGAATTCCGACTAGGTGTCACGTAGAAATATTTATCACTATCTTGACCTAATGCGAAAATCCACTCAGCTTGATTATTCCCTTTCCAGTTTACCAACGAGGAAACGGTTACACTTTCAAGCCCATCAAGAACACCTTCTGGCATTTCAATGTAAGAAGAAGTGGTGCCCCCATCAAAGCTAATCGCCCCGGTATTTTCCCCTCTAATCCACTCAGAATTTTCTGGATTGATCCAATCAGCATCATAATTACCTGTCGTATCTGGCACAGTTGTACCATCGATATTGTTCATCTCGTAATGAAGAATTTTGTCTCCATCGCCAGGTTCTTCAATCGGATTTATAAATTCTTCATCAGCCAATGTTTTGATTTCACCACTTGAAAGTGCTCGATTATATACTTGGAATTCATCGAAGATCCCATCAAATAAATTATGGGAGTCTCTTCTAGATTTCCCTAAATAATTCATTGTTGTCTCCAATAACATTCTAGGTTCAACATTGTATGTCGAGCTTCTCGATACCTCTTCACCATTAAGATACATTACGGCATCGAATCCTTCGATTGTTATTGCTATATGTTGCCATTGATTTGTTGATATTCTTGAATCTCTTAAAGCATATTTGTAGTTACTACCCAAAAGCGTATTTTGATTAGAAAATTTCTCAGTAAACGGAGTAACAATAGCAAACTCCAAATTCCCGGAATCTCCTTGAGTACTTAAATACATCGTGTTTCGATTTACGTTTCTACCTGTTTCTGAAGAAAAGTCAAAAATACGTTGATTTGCTTGGTTTCCTTTTACTTTGACCCATGTAGACATTGTCATGCTTTCCAAATCTAAATCACTTATTAGATTCTCTGGAAGTTCCACATAACCTGTTTCACCGTCAAGTTCAACCGCTCCAACCGACTCTCCTACTGTATCCTCAGTTGTAATTTCTGCTCCACCAATTAATTGAGCATCAAATCCATTACCGGAAATATCTTTTACCGTCGTTCCCTCAACATCTTCAGGGTTAAATGAATAATGAACAACTGGCTCACCGGAAGCTTCTGGTGCTGGTAAAGCATATTCTTCTTGTAGCGCATCATACTCAGCACGTGTAATCGGCATGACAGTTCCATGACGAGGTCCTGGAGGAAGCGCATACCCGGAATCTTCTATAAGATTATTAACTAATTGTTGCCCATCTTCTAAATCATCTGTCCAACGAACATGGTATGGCCATGAATCTAAGAACAAATACCACTTGTCTTCATCTGAATGAATGTCTTTAAATATCGTCTGACCCTCATTATTACCGCCATGACCTATTAATCCGCGATTTCCATCTCTTGTCCCTGGAACAGGTTCAAATTGAAATCCATTATCGACAATACCATCGGCATCGTAATAAAAGTCATCTGCTTTTTCGTAATAAACTTTGAACCCTACTTCCGATTTAGTGAATCGATAAAGTGTTCCTTCATTTTCAATAAACGATACGTCAATTGTAGGAAAACCTTCATCAATCATTACTTTCGGTTCAGAGAATGTATGGAAATCTCTTGTTGTCGCATAATACATAACATTGTACTGTCCTGATGGTCTACCGTTTGGATAATCTCCGTAAGTATCTTCGTTTTTCATCGAAGAAGCCCAAAAGACTACATATTCACCCGTTGGTTCGTGATACCAAGCTTCAGGTGCCCACGTATTACCACCATTTTCTGGAGCAACTTCTACCATTCTTTGGTCGCTCCAATTCACAAGATCATCTGATTCCCAAATCATAAGAGAATGACTTCCTGTAATTTGCGCTTGGTCAAAATTCGTACTCTCACCCATTTTTAAATCTGTTGCAATCATATAAAACTTATCACCTTCAGGAGATCTCATAATAAATGGATCTCTCAATCCCTCTTCACCCATCGTTGATTGAATAACTGATTGCCCATTATTCAGTGCTCTCCAATTTAGAGGGTCTTCGGCTGTTGCAAATGAAATTTCTTCTCCACCTTCATACTCTCCAGTAAAATAAGAAAAGAAGTAAGCATCATAGTCTATTTCGCCAGGTGCTTCTAAAACTTGAACGTCAAATATTTTTTCTGTTTGTTCAGCACCTTTTGATACCGTTGCAGTTAATTTAACTGCAGTATCCGCATCCGGACGTGTTACCCAACCAAGTTTCAGATCATCATCACCTGCTTCTTCTGAACCTTTAATAATTTCTGGATTTGATGATTCCCACGTAATTGTCGAACCATGTTCTCCAGTAATAGGTAATCTCAGATTTCCTTTAACCTGGTCTTGGTTGTAAATAACTATATTTGCTGCATCTAAATCTGCTCGTTGTTGATCCCCAAACTCTTTTAATACGACAACACTAAACATTTTTTCTGAAGTAAATCCTGCATATGAAAGAGTCGCAGTAAGATCTACTGTTGCGTCTGAATCATTAACACCTGGTCGAATTACTGTTCCATCATCTTGAATTACATCTGAATCGCTTGAGGTCCATGCTATCTTTACGCCATGTTTTCCTATTGTTGGTAGTGCCAAATTTCTCGTAATTTCATCTATATTTTCATCTCCTGCTGCTAAATAGTCTGAGATATTTAGAGAGTCTTTGGCGTCGTTTATAACTAACTCACCAATTAGGTCAACTTTTTCTGCCGTTTCATCGTACAAAAACTCAACTTCTTCGTCCGTTAGTGCTCCATCATAAACACGGAAATCTCCTATCATTCCTTTGAAATAAGGATCGTTTCCAAAAATCGATTTTCCAATAAAACCTGAAAAATCAGATGATAGATCTATGATATTTTCTAGTGCTTGTCCTCCAGCAGAACCTGAAGCGACTTCTTCGCCGTTAACATATAATGTCAATGAATCTGAAGATCCTGAAAAGACTACAGTAACAACTTCCCAATCTCTTTCTTGTAAACTTTCAGTACTTCTTATAAGAGTTTCACCTCTCCAACCACTATCTGATATACCTGTTGCAGCAACGTTACTGTTGCTAATACCATGTCTTGGCGTAACAAAAAAATAACCATTGCCGTACTCGATATCGCTATCTACCCTTCCTAACCCAAAAATCCAACGGTTCTGACCATCATTATCCCAGTTTACAAGGGTAGAAACTGTCACATCTTCTATGCCGTTTAGCAGATCTTCACCGTCCGTTCCCTTCGGAATTTCAATATATCCACTATTGGAATTTGAACTTCCACCGTCGAAACCGACGTAACCGACATCATCATTTTGGACGAGTTGCCCATTTTCCGGATTTTTAAACGCCCCGTCAAACGAAACCTCACTTCCAGAAACGTCTTTGATTATGGGTTGTCCACTATTTTCTTCAGTCGTTTTCATATCATAATGTAAAATATTTTCAGCTGAAAGCGGTGGGCTCGGTTTTTCGACACTTACTACACTAGTCGCGCTATAACCACCATCTATTGTCGTCACAATGATTTGTGCACTACCAGTATTTTGTGCAGTGATATTTCCACTGTCGTCTACCGCTACTATATTCTCATCACTACTTGTCCATTCAACACCTTTATTCGTTGCATCTTCTGGAGTAACTGTTACTCCTAGTTGTACCGTTTCTCCTTCTGTCAATGTAATTGTTTCTTGATCAAGGGAAACACCCGTTACGTTCACTTCATTTATATCTTCTTCCGTTAGTGCGTAGTTATATACCTTGAAATCAGCTAAATTTCCTGTAAATGCTGGGTCAGGATTATATAGCGATCTGCCAATAAATCCAATATAATCTGAATCTGCATCCACGCCCTCATCAAGTATGTCTATAATTGAGTACGTATGCGTCGTTTCGCCTGTGAATTCTCCATTTATATAATAGGAGACAATGCCTTCTGCAAAACTCGCTGTAAATGTATGATATTCTCCATCAGCGAGGGTCGCCTCTTGAAAAAGAACCTCATTTTCCGCATCTTTTAATCCAAATCGAACATTTCCCCCCTGCTGTTTCGGATTAAAAAAAACATAATTAGTTACATTCGGCCAATCAGCTCTTTGAGTCCCTAGGTTATATAGCCAATGATTCGCCTCTGTGCTTGTACTAAATGTTGTCTCAATCGTGAAGGTTTCATCTTCGATAAGTCCTTGTGGTAATTCCACATATTTGGATGGATCTCCAGTGAAGTTTAGAATCGCTTCACTATTTTCTTCTACGAAATCCCCCTCTTCAAATCCTACATAATCTGCATCAAATCCATTGTTCGTCACATCGATTAATTTACTTTCCGATGCTGTCATGTCATAGTGAGCAACCAAACCCTCTTCTGTTCCCTCAAATTCTACTGCCTGTATCGCTTGCACTGGGAGTAGGGACAATACCATCAAAATAGTCAAAAACATCGACATATACTTTGTCCTACTTTTACGTTTCATTCTTTCCCCTCCTTCATGTTCAGTTTAGTTCATGTAGTATGTTTGATCCCTCCCTTCAATATCGCTTCATTAGATTTGAAAATCCCTCCTTGAATTAACTGAATAATCAGAATAAATAAGGCGTAATATGGTTTTATTAACAGCAAAGATCTTTGCAAGTCAACGGCTCAGTATTTTTATCAAATTGCCATTTTGCTTTCAGCGATGCGCCCCCCTATAAACAGCATTTTATAAAAATAGCCAGAAAAGCTTGTTTATTAAAGGTTCTCCTAATAATTAGAGGGGACAAATCTAATTATTAGGAAATGTTCATTTATGATACCCGATCATTACTATCTTCATTTTTAAGAGTTATAGTATCCTTCTTTTTTTCCTCTCTTAAAACAATCAGCCTATGGAGCACAATAAACAACAATAATAATAGTCCAATCGCAATTCTTGTCCACCATGCACTTAAAGATCCTTCATAAGCAATAAGCGACTGGATTGTCCCTAACATAAGAACACCAACAACGCTTCCAGCCATATAACCAACTCCACCAGTTAACAATGTGCCTCCGATAACTACTGCAGCAATCGCGTTCAGTTCTAAACCATTTGCATGTAATCCATAGCCAGATAACATATAAAAAGTAAAAACTAATCCTGCTAGAGAAGCACAAAAGCCACTTACTGTGTAAACTAGAATTTTTGTTCTTCCTACAGGAAGTCCCATTAACAACGCAGATTGTTCACTTCCCCCAATAGCATAAACATTTCGGCCAAATTTTGTATAGTGAGCAACAAATATTGCTACACAAACGACAATTAATGCAATGACAACACTAATGGAAATAAAATAATCACCAATAGGGATTCTTGTACTTGCCATAAATTGAAAAAAATCATTATTAATGGCGATAGTTTCAACACTAATTAAAAAGGCTAACCCACGAGCCAGAAACATTCCCGCTAGCGTGACTATAAAAGGTTGTAAATTAAAAAAGTGAATACAACATCCCATAAGAAACCCTAGTAAAGGACCTACCATTAATGCTAATGGAATGACAATGAAGGGAGAAAGTCCAGACAAAAGTAAACTTGCTGTTACCATACTAGTGAGAGCAATGACTGACCCAACAGATAGATCAATTCCGCCAGAAAGTATCACATACGTCATTCCGACAGCAACGATAATTAAAAAAGCATTATCAATAAATAGGTTGAAAAAAACTTGGGGAGAAGTAAAATTAGAATACCTTATCAATCCAAATGAATACATGAGCGCAAATAACATCAGTGTAACTACTAAAGGGATCATTCTATTATTTATTTTAAAGCGATTCATGATGATTCACTCCCTTATCTTTAAGTCTTTTTCGAGAAGGAAATAAACCTGAAATTGTTTTTCTAAATTCTGGAGATTGTAATAGACATACAATTAACACAACAAGCGCTTTTACGACAAGAATAGATTCAGCATTGATCCCAAGAGCATATATTGTTGTTGTCAACGTTTGAATGATCAGAGCGCCTATCACCGTTCCCATTATGAAAAACCTTCCCCCCATCAACGAGGTTCCACCAATGACTACGGCTAATATGGCATCCAATTCATACCAAAGACCAGCATTATTTCCATCTGCACTAGCGACATTAGAACTTAAAATTAACCCAGCTATACCAGCGCATAAACCAGAGAACATATAAACCATTAAAATAATATTCTTTGAACTAATTCCAGATAAACGGCTTGCTAACGGATTACCTCCTACTGATTCAATAAATAAACCAAGAGCTGTTTTTCGAGTCATATATAGTGCAAAACAGAGAACAAACACTACGATATAAATAGAAAATGGCAGCATAAATAAATGGCCCGAACCAATGAAAGAATAGGGTGCATAATAAATTGTAGTTATTTGTCCACCTGTAATAAGTTGCGCAACACCTCGTCCTGCTGTCATTAAGATCAATGTTGCTACAATTGGTTGAACACCGAGACGAGAAATTAACATGCCATTCCATAATCCCGTAGTTGCAGAAAGTCCAAGTGCTAGAGCAATGGCAAGAAACAACGGAAACAAGCCCCCAGAATCTCCAAGACTTCCTCCTACTATCATCGCGGCCATAGCACCCGAAATTGCAATAACGGAACCTACACCTAAATCAATTCCTTTAGTTGCAATGACTAGTGTCATTCCTATCGAAATTAAAATAAGTGGAGCTCCCCGATTCAAAATAGTAATTAGACTTCCTGTCAAATTTCCATTTCTTACTTCAATAACAAAAAAACTAGGATTATATATAAAATTTATAAGAAGTAACAATAATAGAACTACTATCGGCCAAAACAATCTAGATTTCATCATGGTTTTCCTCCGGCAATCTTTTTCATAATATGCTGATGGTCGATCTTCCCATCATTCCGTTCTTCAGATATCTTTTTGCGATCTCTCAAAACGGCAATTTTTCCACACGTACGCACTACTTCTTCTAACTCTGATGACACGAACAAGATCGATTTACCTTTATCTTTTAATGAGATCATTAGTTTTTGTATTTCAGCTTTGGCACCTACATCAATACCTCTCGTTGGTTCATCGAGTATTAATAAATCTGGGTTGGTAATTAACCATCTTGCTAACAATACTTTCTGTTGATTCCCTCCACTTAAATTCTTCATTAACTGTTCCGGATTCGGCGGATTAATATTCAATAAACGTACGTATTCATCTGCAATTTCAACTTGTCTCTTATAAGGAATATAGTTAAACCAACCTTGCATTCCTTGGATAGCTAATATCATATTTCCTCTAATCGATACGTCAGGAATAATTCCTTCTGCTTTACGGTCTTCTGAGCAAAATGCCACGCCATTTTGTATCGCTTGTTTTGGAGTATTCAACTGAGTTGTCTTTCCTTTTATTTTTAGTACTCCAGAATCCGCCTTATCTGCACCGAATAGTAATCTTGCTAATTCGGTTCTCCCAGAACCAAGCAGACCTGCAAGACCATAAATTTCACCTGAATGTAATCTCAAGTTAAATGGTTCGATGCTCCCTTTTTTGGTCAATTCTACCGCTTCTAAAAATAAATTATTATTATCTGAGTTTAATTCGATATCTTCTTGTGTGATCTCTGAATCCAACTGTACTAATTCTTTGCCAATCATCTTCGAAATTAATTCAAGCCTCGGAAGTTCTTTCGTTTTATATTCACCAATACATTCGCCATTTCGCAAAATGGTAATTCGGTCAGATATTTCATACACTTGATCAAGAAAATGACTTATAAAAATAATCGCCATTCCTTCTTTTTTTAACTGATTAATCACTTCAAAAAGCTGTTTCACTTCCTTCACATCAAGACTGGACGTTGGTTCGTCAAGAATCAAGACTTTTGATGATACATTTAAGGATCTAGCTATTGCTATCATTTGTTGTATAGCAACGGAGTATGATGATAGTTCTTTCGTCACATCAATATCCAACCTTAACTTAGCTAAAAGTTCTCGCGCTCGTGTATTCATTTTTTTCCATTGTATGCTACCATTTTTTGTGATTTCACGGCCGATAAATATATTTTCAACAACCGATAAATTAGCGCATAAATTTACTTCTTGATATACTGTGCTAATTCCTAATTCTTGGGCATGGAGTGGATTAGTCACAATAATTGGTTTTTCTTCTAACGTGACAGTTCCTTTATCAAGTGGATAAACACCAGTTAATACTTTTATAAGTGTCGATTTTCCCGCTCCATTTTCCCCCATTAATGAATGAATTTCTCCTGAATACAATTGAAATGATACGTTTGATAATGCTCTAACTCCTGGAAAAACTTTTGTGATACCTTCCATAACAAGTATAGGAGTTTTTTCTCTCATTCTATGACATCCTTACTCTCTTTTTTTGAAATGGAGCCACTTCTATTCAGAAACGAACAGAGTGGCTCCCATGACAATTAGAGTTTATTTTTTATTAATTCGTTTAGTACTGACGAGAATCTATTAAATCGGCCGCTTGATCCATCGTATACATATCTTCCTCAACAGCTATTCGTTTAGGTAACTCCTCACCACCTATATGATCTTCAATTAATTCAACTAATTGAGGACCAAATTGTGGATTACATTCAATCGTTACGTTCATTTTTCCAGCAACCATCGCTTCAAATGCACCTTTAACGGCATCTACACCGATGACAATAATATCTTCTGCTGGCTTAAGGCCATATTCTTCAATTGCTTGAATAGCACCAATTGCCATGTCATCATTGTGTGAATATAATACATCGATATTGTCTCCGTCAGATCTTAAGAATGACTCCATAACTTCTTTCCCATCAGTTCGTGTAAAATCACCCGTCTGAGACTGAGTTATCACAAATTGAGGATGGTCTTCTAGTACTTCTTCAAAACCAGCCTTTCTATCAATTGCTGGTGCAGAACCAACAGTACCTTGTAACTCAACGATATTAATTTCACCATCATGATCGGCCATTTCTTCAACTAACCATCTTGCTGCTTTACGTCCCTCTTCAACAAAATCTGACCCTAAAAATGTTACCCATAAGGAATCATCCTCAATATCAACAGCTCGATCTGCTAAAAAGATTGGAATCCCTGCATCTTTTGCTTCTTGCATAACAGTTTCAAATCCTGTTTCTACTACTGGAGAGAATACAATCGCATCTACTTCCTGAGAAATAAATGAACGGATTGCAGAAATTTGATTTTCTTGTTGTTGCTGACCATCTGAGAATTGTAATTCATGACCTGCGTCAGTAATAGCATCTTGAATGGAAGCCGTATTCGCAGTTCTCCATTCACTTTCCGCCCCAACTTGTGAGAAACCGATGACTAGTTGATCATCAGAATCCGCTTCCACTTCTTCTGCTGCTTCTTCTTCATTATTATTGTTTTCAGGTTCGTTCATAGTATTGTTGTTATTTTCTGCATTGTTATTATCGTCTGTATTTGCACTACCCTCTTCATTTGAATTACCACATGCTGACAACATGAGTAGCAATAACAATGCTAAAAACAGAATGACTCTTCCTTTAAATAATTTTTTCATAATAATTAAACCCTCCTTATGGTTCGCTAATTAACAGAGTATATCTCCATCTAATAAGCGTTAAGTTAACTATAAAGCGCTTTCACAAAATATGTAATAGAATAATTTTCGAGAAAAATACAACATATTTCAGTCTCTTTTCAATATAGAATGAATAGTGCGATTTCTTTAGATGATAGTATAATATTTTACAATTAGTGTGAATTTTCACATTAGAAAAACTTGGCCTGTCGCCAAGTCCTCCATGGCGAAAGCCTTAGTTTATCTTATACTTTCATCCTTTAGCGAAGTTACACATTCTTAAAATACAAAAAACCACGTATCCTTTTGAGACATACGCGATCTTAATGTAAATATTAAACTTACTAATGTGATTAATCTGCGGTCAATAAATACTCATCTATATTTGTTGAATTAACTTCTATTGTTTCTGTTATTTGATAAGGTGCGATGTCTTCACCTAAATAGGAATCATAAAGACTTTCTATAATTAACTCTCCCCACGTATATTGACTTTGGGAAATAGTACTTGTTATATGATTATTTTCAATTCCATCAAGTATCATAGGTAAATCATCAAATGTAATAACACTCTTTTCCTGTAATCCTTTTGCTTTCCATACTGTAACTGCTGCTGGCCCAGACAATGAGTCAATCCCTATTAAAGCATCGAATTCGGGAAATTCATCTACCATTTCTTCAATATTTGTTAATGTTTTGGATGGATTTCCATCACTATATCTAATATCCATTATCTCGATATCTGGATATTCTTTAAATTTTTCAATAACTCCGTCAATTCTAGTATTGAGATTTAACATAGTTGATAAACCTGAACTAACTATGACAGCTCCTTCGTAATCAAGCGCTTCAGCAACAACTTCCCCCAAGTGCTCACCAGCAGACAAGTTGTCTGTACCAATATATGAAACACGGTTACTTTCTGGCGCATCAGTATCAAAACAAATGACATTAATTCCGGCATCAATGGCTTTATTAATGAACGGTGTCAATATAGCTGAATCTGTAGGACCTATCGCAATTCCATCCACATTTTGCTTTATCAGACTATCCATGATTTGGAGTTGTTCCTCAACACTAGCTACGTTAGGAGCACGGACGACGATATCAACTTCCTCCCCTATGTTTTCTACCATTTCCCTAGCGCCTAATGTTACTAGTTCAAAGAAGGGATGTGCTACAGGATATACGATAGCAAAAGTAAGTTTTTCTTCATTGGTAGTAGAAGTTTCTATGTCATTAACCGATTGAGTATTCAAGTCTTCTTGATTGTTTTCAACAGATTTACACGAAACTGTAATTGTTAATAAAACAAGGCAAGCTGCCATCGGAAATAACATCTTCATAAAATATTACACCACCTATATTTAGAGTGAAGCTTTTTGATCCTGATTTTTGAAACTTTTCGTCGTCATTCCCGTAATCTTTTTAAATAAGTGACAAAAGTAATGTGAGTCACTATACCCAACTTTGTAAGCGATCTCATAAGTTTTGTCATTAGTTGTTTTTAGCAGTTCTTTTGCTCTATCAATACGAATCATCGTTAAATATTCTATAATGGTTTGACCAGTTTCCTGACTAAATATGTGACTTAAATAAGAAGGGCTAATATTCACTTGTTTCGCAACATTTTGAAGAGATAGCTGAGAATCACTATGATGTCTAACGATATAATCCTTAGTTTTTTCGATTACGCGACTAAATTTACTAATAGATTGTTCTCGAGCTTCGAATATAATATTTAACATTTCTTTCATATATGTGACAACTTGATCGTAATCATTAATACTTCTTACTCTCGATTCTAAGACCTTAATTTCATGAAGTATAGTGATTGAGTCTTTATCCACTTCTTTAATATATAGTTTAATTGTTGTCGTAAAGTCCATTAAAAAATAATAGAAATAAAAAGGATTGTGTACTTTTAAATCTTTAAGGTAGGTGGAATAAGAAAGGCAAAAATCAAGTATACTCCCTTTATTACCTACCTTTAGAAAATCAGTTAAATCTTTTCGATCAAATTGTTGTAATTCAACCTTTTCGTCAAATTCTATATTGTGTCTAGAATAAATATGTTTAACTTTTTCTTTTTCAGCTTCAGCAAAAGAAATTTGAATACCTTGAATCCTTTCATGCACCTCTCCAATAAAAAAATACAGACCGTATTCCGGATGTTCCTTTGCTATGTCAACTAAATACTTTCTAATCATTGATACTTGCAATTCAAGTTCTTCTCTTGATTCTCCCTTCATAATAAAAATTCTCTCTTTCGAATTTCTAGATACATTAATATTAGGATATTGGTTGATGAACGATTCAACAAAGTCTATTTCTTTTCGATCATGCTCCAAAAGAATTGTACTATAAACATTTGCAATAATATCAATTCCAAGGTATTCACCTTGACTAATTGCTTCTGCAGTTGAGTACTTCCCTTCGCATAAATCTAATTTATATTTATCTTTAGAATACGAGATACTTTGCAGAGCTTGGTCTTCCAAATCGCTAAAACGTTTTCTCTCCATTTCTTCTTGATCAATTTGTGAAGAGACTTTTTCTAAAATTACTAGTAAATCTATTGAACTAAGAGGCTTTAAGCAGTATTCATTAATTTGGATTTGCATCGCTTTCCTTGCGTATTCAAATTCGTCATGACCACTAAGTATAATAATTTTGACAGACGGCATCTTATCTTTGAGTATTCGGCTTAGCTCTAAGCCATCCATAAAAGGCATTTTAATATCAGTAATAATAATATCCGGGCGGTACTTATCAATTAAAGGTAATGCCATTTCACCATCAGACGCATCACCACAATATTCAAAACCAGCTTTTTTCCAATCAATACATTTGCGTATACCTTCTCGAACAACGATTTCATCATCGACTAAAAAGATCTTTTTCATAAGATCACCTCTCTGCAGGAATGATAAGACTAACTTTAGTTCCTATTCCATGATTGCTTTCAATGTTTATACCAAAAGGTTCTCCATAAAAAAGGCGAATCCTTTGTTGAACGTTTATCATTCCAAATCCACCTTTATTATTACTTAAAGGAATTTCAAGAGTTAATTGCTTTCTAATTTCGTTTAAACGCTCGTCATTCATACCAATTCCGTTATCCACGACGTTGATATAAATATTTCCTTGAGAATTCATTCCACCTTCAATAGATAATAACCCTTTACCACGCTTATTTTTAATTCCATGATAAATTGCATTTTCTACTATTGGTTGAAGCGTTAGTTTCAAAATGATAAAGGGATGAATCTCTTCATTTATATTTATCGTAACATCCAAAATATCTCGATATCTTGATTTTTGTATTATAAGGTAATTTTCTACGTGTTCAATCTCTTCGGCAATAGTGATTAAATCTTTCCCCTTACTTAAGGAAATTCGAAAAAATTGTGATAGCGCTTTCGTAACACTGATAACATCTTTACTTTTTTTGTCTTCAGCCATCCAAATAATCGTATCTAACGTATTATAAAGAAAATGGGGATTAATTTGTGCCTGTAATGCTCTTAATTCTGCTCTTTTTAGCTGTTTCTCTTCTTCAACGCTTTTTTGAAGGAGCATTTTAATTTTAAGGATCATCGTATTAAAGGAGAGACCCAAATCTGCTATTTCGTCTGAACTTTTATTCACTACTTTTGCATCTAGATTACCTGAGGAAGCTAGTTTCATCTTTTCTTTTAAATCACGTACAGGACGAATCAGTTTAGAAGAAATAAAATAATATAGCGTAATCGTAAAAAAGATGCTACTAACCACACTTACAAATATCAAACTTCGAATCTCGTTTGCATCATTCATGATTTCTCTCTCTGGGAGGTAACTTATAAGGTTCCATCCTGTCATATCCGAAGTATGATTGATAACGAATACTGAATCATCTAATGCATTTTCCCACATATTAAATTCATTTATTTGACTATCATTAAAATCCGAAAGAGGTATAGATTCATCTTTTTTTAAATAAAATAAAAGTTCTTCTTGTTCAGATGTTATAAAAAGAGATCCTGTAGCTCCGATCATAGAGTCTTCAATAATATCTTCAACAACTGAAGCATCTAATAAAATATTAATGAATCCAATGACTTCATAAGTAATATCCCAAATAATAGGTCTAGTGATAGAAATAACATTCTTTTCACCTGCCATTGTATTCGTTACAATCGTCGAAGAAGGATGCTTCAATACTTCGTTATATTGAGGATCGTGTAATGGAACAATTTCTAACTCATAAACTCCTCTACTTTCACTAATAGCTTGACCTGTTGGGCTTATAATAGTCACATCCAAGATATTTTCACTAGATGGAATAATTTCGCGGTAGAAAGTAAACATATTCAAGATAGATTTTGCTTCTTCATATGTGTCTTCGTTTATGTTATTCAAAAAACTTATCGTACTTTCTTGCTTCGTAATTTCAGTAAATCTAATTGCATCTTGAAATTTGACATCTAACTCTTGACTTAACTGAGCAACTTCGATTTCAGCTGTAGCTTTTGCATTTTCAGACACAATTTCAACTGACTTAACATAAGAAATCATGCCAACAAAAATAAGCGGTATGACAGTTAATAATATGAACATGATAAGAAGTTTAGTCCGTAAGCTAGAGAACAATAATTTTTTAACTTCCATAGATTTACACCTATCTAAACAATATTTTCTTTATTATAACATGCAAAAAACTTTTTTGAGCACATACAGCATCGTTATATAGAACATTTTTTGTCTTTTTTTGTCGAAATTATAAATTATAAAATATTTAATATTTAGTTAGGTATGTAAGGGTAGCTGAATATATGTTATATATTAATTGTTTCAAGCGTATTGGAGTCTTTATTTGAAGTAAAAAAAAGCCTTAATTTTCACTTTTCTTAGCCCTAGAGATAATATACTTGCCAACAACGGAAGCCAATAATTGCTGAAATAAAGTACCGACCACAACTGGTAATGCTACTTCTGCGGGAAAATAAACAATAGCTAATGCTGCCCCAACACCAATGTTTCGCATCCCTGCACAAAAAGTGATAGAAATTCTCTCTAGATTTGAAAACCGGAATAATTGCGATACAGTAAAAGCAATGACATATGCTGTCATTGAAATCAGTAAAATAATTAAAGTAATAATTATTACATTCCAATGTAACGGGATAAAATAGGGGGCGACGACAGAGCCGTTAATTAAAATAACAGTTAATAAGCAAATTTTTGCTAACAAATCCAACGGAACTTGTTGATTTACAAACTGTCCACTTGTAAAATGCTTTACGACAATTCCTAATATAGATGGGATAACAATCATTTGCACAAGACCAATCGTTAATTCTGGTAGATCAAAGGAGACGGAAGTTTGAAAGAGAAAGTATAACGTTAATGGAATAAAAATCGGTGCAAATAACGTGTTAATAAATACAATCGTAAGAGCGAGTGACGTTTCACCCTCATAAATTGATACCCATATTAAACTTGCAATAGCAGTGGGAAGAATAAATGCTAGGACAATCCCAACAAGCGTCATAGGATCATTCGGAAAAACAACGCTTCCAATTATATAAGCTATAGCAGGTACAATTACTTGTAAAATTACCAAGCAGAAAAGTATTGGAATTGGCTTTCGTATTGTTTTGATTAACTGAGGTATTTCAATTTTTGTACTACTAGCGAATGTAATAATCATAAACAACCACGGCACAATCATTGTCCAGTCATCAATCCAAGTTGAAGCGTATATACCAATAAATAACACGATTGGTGTTATAAAAGCCATTTTTCCATTTAAAAATTTATTCATTTTTTTCAAAACTTAAATCACTCCAAAGGTGAGTATTATAATTATCAAATTATATCACGACTTAAACAACGTTGTTATAAATTTGTCAACAATTTCGTTTACTCAAATGATTAAACTCACACAATAAAAAGAGCAAAAGGTTTCACTTCCCTTTGCCCATCTCAAAAATAGTAATACTATTCTTGTCTCGTCAAATATTCCATCAAGTCAATAGATAACGCTTCATCATCAACATAGACTGGTACAAATCCAGCTATTTCAACCTCTAGATCCAATCCAAGCTCACGAACGACTTTTGCTTCGTTTGTTATTGGGAGTGCATAAATACGTGACTCTTCTGTGTCTGGGTCTTTCTGAATATGAGGTTCCGACATCGTCTCCTTTATCCCTAAAGGAGCAATATTATCTAAAGGGTATAATCCATTAGGATTAATTGCTGAAGCTAAGAGACGCTCATCAACAACGATAAGATCCCCTTGATGACCACCTATTTCAACCATTAATTTTTCTGGAGATGCTACGTGAAATATAACTGAAAATTTTTCTTCATCGATAGCTGGTACCGAATCAGTTATCAACTCTTCCATCTCTTTTACATTCGTTAATGTGCTTAATTCTTCGGTAAAAAATAGTACATTAAAATTATCATCATCATTACCACAAGCACTAAGCAAGAAAATGATACAAATAGTGCTAAGTACAAAAAATTGTTTATTCATTAACTCACCCTAGTTCTCATTATTTGGTTTTATTGTATCACACACAATAAATCTATCGCTATTTGCTACACAAAAGCAAGAGGCTTTAACAAACAACAATCACCCTAGTTTACAACTATGTGATTAATTTTATTGGTCCGATGAGCCCTGACTTTTGTTTCACTCGGTCCATCTGATTCGCTTTGCTATTCGTGACTTTAAATTCAATCGAGTTAATTCCAGGTTTCAACACCATTTCAGGTATATGAAACTTATATGGAGCCCACATTTTGACACCTATGTACTGATCATTAATATAAAGTTCTGCAATTTCATAGACCGCTCCTGCGTCTATGGTATGAGCATAATTAGCATTATCTGAGTCCAAAGTTATTACCTTTTTATAAGTAAGAGTACCTGAAAATAAGCCCCTTTTCTCCCACGAACTCCAGTCAGTTAGCTTATCATAGGCAAAAAGATGATCTATGTTCATTATCTTCCATCCGGTTGAGGAAATTGACACCTCATTATCGTGACTAATCGATACCACTTCACCTTTATTAGAATAGTTTTTCATTTCCTTTAAAATAACTGAACTGTTTGGCTCTAAATAGACAGGAACTCCCTGTTTTCTTTTTATCAATTCCTTACGTACACATTCCATCGACTCTGTCCATGGATCCCATAGTTCAACGTCTGAAGTTACAGAGAATACTGCTTTTCCATCATAGCTACGATTATTTTCATTCACTAAAAAATGATAAATGTATCCATCTTTCACTACTGAACTTACCCTTATGCTCGATGATGCTGGTTTTAATACTAATTGAGCACACCCCCTTAGTAAATCTACTATTTCAAAATCACCAGTAATAGTATCAGTATCCCAGTTAATAACGGAAACTCCTCCACCCTTTACCTTTTCCAGTCTAATCATCGTCTCTAGAAGGAGCATTTCTTGATCCTCGACGATTAATGTAGAATATTTTTGTCCGCCTATAAACAAGTGATCATTTTGTACGAACGAGTCATTTAATAGTAGCGATTCTTCTAAATAATTAAATTCAATTTGGTTTTCAAAAAGTAATTTAGCTTTTTTCCATGGTAAGTTATCACCTGAACATACTATAGCTATCCTAGCCATATTCGTACTATCTGTCATAAGCCAAGATAAACGTTTCATATAATTTGTGAAAAGCTTATAGTAAGGCCACCAACTGTTGTAAAACCCTACATCCGGTGGCCTCTCATGTGAGCGGAGCTTTCCTCTAACAGAATAATAGAATGCATGAGGACAAAACATGTTTACTCCACGTACAGCAAGCCAGTCAATGTACCATTTATAATCACCTGGAGTCAGATCCCAACCATTTTTCTTGCCACATACACCCAAAAATTCATTGATATTCCTCCACCTTTTCCTATGTCTGGCTGCATCAGCCGAACATTTACCTGCTGTAGAATGAATCCCCTCTACAGATAAATTTTTTTCAGGGGCTACCCATCGCCATACGACATCTTGTCCAGGAATATGAAACCATTTCATCAAACCAATGTCGTCGCTGTCAGCTGGATGGCCGGTTAGAGAAATACCTCTGTTATCACACCAGTCATACAGCTGTTTGTAATAAACATTACTAAGACGATCCTTTACATGTCTTCTGTAGTCCTGTTTCACCGAATGCCCATACTTGTCATTATTCAACCATAAAAAAGCTAAATCTTTTTCCTTAATCCATTGATTATCATGTAACATACCTGTGAAATGAACGTTCCAAGGTATGACATTTTTTTTAGAATTTCTTCCTGTAATATCGGGTTCATCTGTGAAAAAACCAATCACTGTATTACCAAAATATTTTTTTAAATAAGAATAATATGTATCGTGCGTCAATCTAATAAAAGTCAGAACCGCTTCTGGATTTAATAAGTCTGCTGAAGCCGGAGCATTTACCTCTCCATCATCCTCATCTTGATGAATTCCTCTAATCGTTCCACCTGTAGGTGTTTCATAGAATATGAAAAAGCTCTCTCCCTCATTGAGAAGATCTATACTATCTCTATCATTCATCAATTCAACAGAATCCTTTTCAAAAGAATTTAATGATCGATTATATTTAGCCTTTTGCACAGAAACTAAGTGATCTTCTACCGCTAAACTACTCCTGATTGCACTTAGTTCTTCATTAGAATATGCCACCACCATATTTAATCCTCTGCTCTGATAAGTTTGATTTTCTTTAACCACTTGTCCGTTTGCGGCGCCTGAAGGATACATGCCTTCATCATAAAGAAGCACTCTCATATCTCGATTTTCCGCTTCTTCGACAGCGATTACAATATAGTGAAAAAATAAGTCTGACAAGTATTCAATATGATCGGGAAGTCCGATTCGTGGGTGAAGAACAAATCCATTAACTCCCTTCTCATCCATCATTTTAATCTGTAAGCGAATTTCATCTTCATTTAGATCATCGTTCCAGAACCAGAAAGGCATGGGAGTATACTCTTTTCCCGGATACATAAAAGCTTGTTCATGCAACTCCCTTATATCCATTTTGGCATTTACTCCTTTCTATGAAGTTTACGAAATTGGCTCGGTGGAATCCCAGTTTGTTTTTTAAAAATCCGATTAAAATAACTATGCCGATATCCAACTTTTTCTGCAATATCACTTATCTTTAAGTCTGTATTTACAATCAACTCTTTTGCTTCATCCATTCTTAGTTGAGTAAGGAAATCTATAAAATTTTCTCCTTTAATTTTCTTAAATGATTTGCTCAGTGAATAAGAGTTTGTCCCAATTGCATCTGCACAAGATTCCAACGAAATATCGTGATGATAGTTCTTTTGCATATATGCAACAACTTGTTCAACATCTCGTTTCGTCTCAATATTCATCTGTCCTTCTAAGACTTTTATAAACGGACAAATAACTTCTGTCATCATCCAATCCACCATATGCCGTTGCTCCTTAATTTGTTGTAGCTCTTCAAGTAAGTTTCGCCCAGTGAAAAGATGACCAGGATGAATTCCAGTATGCAAAATTTCATGTTGGATTTTACCGTATAACTGAATCATTCCAGGTTGTATATTGATTTCATGTACCCCTTTTTGAATAATCTCATCTATAAATTTCTTTAACAGTTTTTCGGTCTCTTCTAACTCACCTCTTCTTACAGATTGAATAATTTCCTTTTCAGTTTCGAAAGGATAGTAAACTCTGTTTTCATTTTTCACAGCATTAGTATCACTTAAATCAATAAGTTGGTTTTTGTTTTCAAATTCTCTGTAACGCTTGCCATGACTAACCTCTCCAAATAAATGAGGGATCTTTTTTGTTTCTGTTGTTGTATTGCTTTGCGTAACTGTAACTTTCATCTCTGTTAGCTCATTAATCTTACTCATTACCTCTTCTGAAAAACGATGAACCCGTTCACTATCTTCAAAAGAATAGTTAATAAACAAACTTAAAGATAAGTCATAATGATTTAATATTGTAAACTGAGAAAAATAATCGTCAGCCACTTCCCCTACAATATTCATACAAGTAAACGTGACCAGACTTTCATCCTTGTCAAGAACGATAGGAGAATCATGTAATCCAGTTAATTGAATATCAATCACAATAAATTTTCTATTCTCCATATTCCAACCATAATTCGTCATCCTTTTCCTAAGTTCATCCTCTGAGTAATGATACAGATACCCGTTCATCAACTGATGAAGAAAGTTCTGTCTCAATTGCGGTATTTGTTCAGTTAACCTTTTTTGCAGTGTGACTCTTTCATTCGTTAACTTCTGCCACCTTTCTTCTATTATTTCTAATTCATCTTTCGAAGAGTCTTCCCAACCTGTTGAACTTTCAGATAATTGATCAGATAATTTTCTAATTGGCATATAAATTCTACGTGAGGCAAACCAAGCCAAAATAAAAGCTAAACCAACCAATAATAAACTCGATCCAATGATTACTTGCGATATAAAAACAATCGGGGAAGTAATCGACGAAATTGGTGCTGCCGACACATATGTCCATTCATGATTAATCCTATCCATCGTACCTGTTGAAACTGTAAAAGTTTCGTCTTTCGTCTCAAACTGAAAAGATAAATTACCTGACTCTGAAGCATTTACCCCATCTTGTAAAACGCTTACAAAATTGTCATACTCTGTATCATTCGACGAAAATAGTACCTCTCCGTCTTCATTCAACATTAAAGTAGCACCTTTCTCGTAAGGAGTTAGCGTTTCCATCTGCTGCACGAGCGCCTGTGAATTAATATTAACAATTAATGAACCGAACGGAGGTTGACTCGCTCCAGGAATGTTATGTGTTAATAGTAATGAAAAAGGTTCATACTCTTCAAATTGCTCTTCGCCTGGAGGGATAAATGTCCAATCAATATACTGTCCCTCTCTAAGAAAAGTCTGATAATAGTCCAGTCTTTCACTATCCTCGATTTCAGAATAACTTGGTCTAAATAAAATTGGGATATCGTCACGATCAACAAAAAGTTCCACTCTCTCCACAAGCGGATGACTTCCTTGTAAAGTAAGTAGAGTTCGCTTTATATCACGTGTTTCAAGAAAATCATATGAAAAATCAATATCAAGCAGCATTGTGCTGAAACGAGGTTCAAATGCCCAATAAGAAAGAGCATCTTCCAAATAATTGAGTTGTTGATCGATGTGTTTTGCACGAGTATCAATCTGAGTCGTATGAAGTTCCTGTAACTCCCTCTCTACTTCTTTAACACCAATGAAGTAGATACCTGTTCCAACAACAATCCCAGGTATCGCAGTAATAAACAAAATGATAATAAAGCTTTTACGATAAAAATGGCTACCCCAATTACTGTTAATAGAACTTACGTATTTTTTAAAGAATTCACGCACCTACTTCACCACCCTTACATCCCCACAAATAAATCTCATAAAAATATTAAGATACATTATTATATATTAAGAGTACTAAATTTGTCATCATTCATTCAAACGTTTTCAAAATGTCATTAATTTCTTTAGTAATTCATTACTTTTTGAAAAGTATCAAATTTCTTAGTTTGTTTCTACGGATTATAACGAGATTTTCCGACTCATCATGGTACAGTAAACGGTAGAATGGTAAACTCTCTATTTTCAAGGTATCTTCAAAATTCGCTATCCTAATAATATTAACACAAAATGTTCAACTCAAAAATCTATCGTTTCCTAAACAAGGAAAAAGAAGCCATAGTAGGCTTCACTTCCTTTATGCACAATTACCAATCCTCGTTATCCTTTTACAGACCCTAATAACATCCCTTTTGCAAAGTGCTTTTGTAAGAATGGGTATACAAACATGATTGGAATCGTAGCTACGACAATAACGGCCAAGGTAAGAGTTTCATCTGGTTGAACAACAAGTGCATCCGCATCCCCAAAATTGACATCAGCCATTGTCATCATATTCTGCAACAACAACATAACTGGATACTTTGCATTATCACTTATATATAAAAGTGCATTGAAGTAGTCTCCCCAATATTGGACTGCGTAAAATAACGTAAACGTTGCAATAATTGGTTTCGATAAAGGTAATGCAATTTTCCAAAATACTCCTACATCTGTGGCACCATCAATACGCGCTGATTCTTCCAACTCTTTTGGAAGTGTTCGAAAAAAGGAGATCACGATAATTAACCACATTGGGTTCATCGCAATTGGTAAAATTAACGCCCATAGAGAGTCTAACAAACCTAAGTCTCTTATTAACAAGTATGTAGGAATCATTCCACCTTGGAAAATAATTGTAAAAATAACAATGTAAATGAACACAGTATGCCCTAATATTCTAGTTTTAGATAGCGCATAACCCATCGTTAATGTTAAAGATAAACTTACTACTGTCCCTACTACTGTAACAAATACCGAAACGCCAATACTTCGAACAAAGGTCGTTGTTGAAAAGATATACTTGTATGCATCAAGAGAAAATACTTCTGGTATGATATAAAATGTTCTTCTAATTAACTCCGCTTCTGTTGAAAGCGAACCAGCCATAACATATAAAAATGGTAATACCATCGCAAGTCCAATCACACCTAATAGAATGTAATTAAACACATCAAATACTCTTCCTAATGGGGTATTATGTGATTTCATAACCATTTTCCCTCCATTCTTTTGGTTACGATTTAAAATAACGTTTCTTGATTTAATTTCTTAGCAATATACCTTGTTGACAGTATTAAGATTATGCCAACAATTCCTTTAAACAAACCTACTGCTGTACTGTGACTGAAAGCACCCTGAGTAATACCAGTAAAGTAAATATATACATCAAAGACGTCAGCTACCGAACGATTTAATGAGTTAGTCATTAAGTAAATTTGTTGGAACCCTTGATCTAAGAAATTTCCCATCCGTAAAATTAATAATATAACAATAACGTGACGTATCGCAGGTAATGTCACATGCCACATTCTACGAAATCTGCCAGCACCGTCAACAATCGCTGCTTCATATTGCTCTTTACTTACACCCGTAAGAGCTGCTAAAAAGATAATTGTTCCAAATCCAGCATCTTTCCAAATTTGCTGTCCGACTATCATTGTCCGGAACCAAGATGGATCACCCAGAAAGTTGACCGTTTCTCCAGTAAAACTCTCAATTACCGCGTTCACTATACCACCGTTGGTTGTGAAGAAAACAAATGTCAGACTCGCAACTATGACCCAAGATAAAAAATTGGGCATATAAACGAGGGTTTGAACGGTTCTCTTATATGCAGTGATTCGAATCTCATTTAACATTAACGCCAACACAATTGGGGCTGGAAAAACAAAGATCGTTTCATAAAATGCCAAAATTAACGTATTTCTTAGTACTCTGAAAAAATCAGGATTCTGAAACAATCGTTCAAAATGCGTAAAACCTACCCATTCACTCCCCCAAAAACCTAAAAAGGGAGAATAATTTTGAAAGGCAATCAACGTTCCCCACATCGGAACATACTTGAAAATAATAAACCAAATCAATCCTGGTAATAATAAAAAGTACAGCCATTTATCCCTTTTAATCAAATCCCATTTTGAAATTTTATGAAACTCAATTGTCTCAGTAGGAGTATATTGTTCTGAATTTATCTTTGGCATACCTTTCTCCTTTCTGTGATGAAAAGCAGGTGGATAATCCACCTGCTTCATCAGGCTATATTTTCAGATGTACTTATTGTGCATCCTGTGCTATTTGATAAGCCTCATTAATTTCTGCAATATATTCTTCTCCACCAGAATTCATCCACAATTCAACGGCATCATCTAATTCAGACTCATCAATTTGACCGACAATAAATTGTATTCGTGCATCGTCAATAATATTGTCTAATTGCGTACCTCTTTCTGTATATGTTGCTGAAATCAACGGTTCTGCAGGATTAGCAACAGCGTGATTCATATTATCCTCAATAACTTCTGCTTCCTTCTCTTGTAGTGCTGATTGAGGTCCTTCTCGAAAGTTTGCCTCAGGTATAGCCATTTGAAATTGATTCAAATCGCGAACTTCACTATCAAATAAATCTCCACCGTCTTGTTGGGAAGTTATAACAAGGTCACCGTCTTCATTTATTTCATGATGAATACCTTCTACACCATTGTAAGAAAGGTTCTGTGGCTCTTCATCATTTAAATCATTCAAAAATTGTAATACACGCTTGAGTTCGTCTTCTGTCTCAACAGAAGTTGTCGAAATTGCAAGCAAGTTATGAAAACCAGGTGTTGGTTTCACTCTTAAACCTTCTGGCCCTTCAACTGTTCCAAAAATATCCAAAATTTGATCTTCATCTGTGTAGTCTTCTGTAATTTGATTTTGAAGGCGGTTAGCAGCATCCGATACATCTACAACAACCCCTGCTTCACCATTTACAACAGGATCAAACCATTCTCCTGAATCCATTACTGCAAAATCTTCATTCACTAAACCGTCATCATATAGTTCTTTGAAGAAGTGCAATGATTCACGGTACTCGTCAAACATAAAGTCTGGCATCAGATCTCCATTTTCATCTTCGCCCCACTCATTTGGTGTCCCCATCCAAACTTGCAAGTTATCCCAAGGTCCTTCCCACTCAGACACAACCATTCCATAAGTATCATCTTCGCCTGATTGGTTCGGATCATCATAAGTAAAAGCTCTTAATACTTCGTGAAAATCATCGATTGTTTCTGGCATATCTAAGCCAAGATTATCTAACCACTCTGTATTAATTGTCGCACCATTTCTTCCGAGGTCTCTCGTGCGGGGAATACCAAACATCCGACCATCAATAGATGCATTGTTTAAGATAATTTCATTAGCTTGACTAAGGTTATCATAATCATCTAAATAATCTGTTACATCCCAAAATGCTCCATCTCTTGTTGCATTAATAAAACTTGCATCCTTTGGAGCTACCATAATATGTGGAAGATCTCCAGAAGCCATCGTGACATTAAAGCGATCTTCATAATTGGCATTTGCTACTAGCTCAAGACTAATATCCATATTTGTATAATCTTCTATCGCTTGTAATGCTGGACTGTCATCTCCGACAGGATCTGGTGCAAACGACGGTGCCATAATTCTTACTGACATTCTTTCTTCAGCATCTCCGGCCGATTCTTCATTAGAATTCGATTCATTTGAATTATTATCATTGCTCTCGTTTGAATTTGTTTCATTTGCATCATTACTACAGCCAATAAGTCCAACAATCAGTAATAGTCCGAAAAACGGTACGAAATAACGTTGAGTTAATTTTTTCATAATATTAGTTTCCTCCCTAAAATAGCTTTTGAACCGGATTATATTAAGCCATATTTCTAAAGAAAACATTCCCCCTTTTTCTGTATCTTCCTTTTCACTTTCTGGCTCTCGGTTCCACTTAAATATAAAGCGCTTACAACTTTCCTACAATATTCATTTTTTACCTTCCAATCATAAAATCTTTATTTTACAATTTAATGTTGGTGTATCAACATTCTTATTTGGACTTTTTTGAAAGTTAGGACTTTTTTGCGTAGTTATTAAAGTTTCTATCTATTATAATTACGATCATAGATTCCATCTACCGTAACAATCTCCGTTATCCACCAAGAGATTTTTATATTAAATCATGCTTCTGCTTTCTCAAATTCTTCTTGCTTTTCTTCGATGTTTCTAAAAGTAAAGTAAGTCGTCCACATAATTACTAGAGCAAACAAGCTTACTCCTAAAAATGGTATGAATATCGGAAAAGCAAAAAGTAACTGGGATACTATCACACAAGAACCAACTGTATATATCGTTCGAATCGGTTTATATATTGTCATAAAAAGAGCATTTTTTATCTGACGAAATAAACTCGTTTCATAGTGTACAATCAGCGGAAAAATATACAATACCATGATTCCAAAAAGAATCATAATCGCTATCATCAAGTATCTAATACTTACAAAAATCCAAGCGACTTCTACTTCGAAAAATTGTATATTTACAAAAAGAATATATCCAGTTAAGAGAAGTATGAGCCCTAATCCATTTGTTCTTAGAAACTCCTGTCGGTACGCTTTCCAAAATATAGGGAATGTCGGATTGTCATTCCCCATTATTTTTTGACGAAGTACCGTAAGAACAGCAGCTGTACTAGGCGCCCATCCAAATAAAATCCCACCAAGAAGAGTAAAACAAATCCATAAAAAGTTTAAGTATAAAAGAAGGATAAAATAATCACCAAACCTATGAAAACCTGAATAAAAACTAGCTAAAGCACTTTGTTTCATTTGCATAATCCCTCCCACATTACTAAATTTTCAACAAACAGTTAATTTTACGCTAGAGGTAAATCTTCAAATGAAGGTATATCTACTAAATATACATCTCCATATCCACTTCTATCACTTGTAAACAATACTTTTGATCCATCTGGACTAAACCGAGGGTGTACATGTACCTTCTGGGTATGGAAGCTCCCTCGGTGCTTACATAAAATTCTTGGACCTTCCATCTTCCCTGCTATTTGCTTCCATAAAAAAATACAGTCTTGATAAGCTTCACCATGATAAGCACTTGCTTGTTGACCGTCTCCGACAATCAAAGTAGAATCATTTGAATGAATGTGCATATTTTGATATGGAAAATGGCATTCATTTTTATCAGTATTATCGTACCTAATATACCCTAAAAATTTCCCATCCTTCTTTTTCAAAGAATCAGTGTATCCATGGTAACCGATATGAATACCATCTGCGTGCCAATATTCATGTCCGGCATATTGGTGAGGATAGCCACCTCTTATTTTCCATACTTTTTTAGAGCGTATATCCATTGCCCATATACGATGATCTACATTATCCCAAGGACCTTCGTGACAAAAAGTGAGCAAATGAGATTGTGTCGGAGAAGCATTCACATGACCTATCCACCTTTTTTCTTCATGGATCACTTCGACTTTGTTTGATTCAAGAAACAGAACACATATTTTAGAATGCGGTCTCGCTGCCTCTATTTCCTCAAAACCTACATACCCACCCGCCAAATTACTATCAATTCGGTCATATAAATCTTCACTTAACCCAAATAACAATTTTTTCCCGTCAGATGTGCAGCTTAAATTGCTAAAATGGTACCCACGAGGTGAACTAAAAATTTTACGTTCTTCTAATGTTTCAAGATTTAAACAAATGATCGTTTCATTACATGTGAAATAAGCTTCATTTATTTGCGGGTTAATATAAGTACCTTGAATTGACGCTACATCTTCTTTCGAAAAATTGGTAAGTTGTTTCATTTCACCTGATTCCATTTCCAAACTATATAGATTTGTTACGTTTCCGCGATCTGATCCGATTAACAATTTAGTTTCTCCATCATACCAACCATTATTTGTGAAATATGTATGGAAATGATGCGCATGATAATTTGTTAATCTTTTTACTGTCACTCCACTAATTGAATCTTTATATTCTGAGATCTCACTTTTCCATCCGTAACCTTTATCCATTGTAATATCCCTCCATGAACATGTAAGCGTTATAAATAACCATACAATCGAAAATTATTTCTATCAATATCACTTTTTTGCTCGTTCAGGTACCCCCTTGATTTGTAGCGAGTTAAAAGGGGAACTAATATCATAACTGTACAATCTAGCAAATAAAAAAAATCTGCAGAGCAGACAAATATTTACGTCAGCTCTACAGATCAATATAGTTTCCTACTGTTTTTTTAGGAAATCCTTATTATATATAGAAATTAAATATTTCGATGTTTTAATAATGAAGCAAGAAACACAAGTGCTAGTCCTTGTCCCCATCCTTGAACTCTCTTGGCGGGAACTTCACGATATCCTTGAGTATCATTCATTACGGCAGTACCAGCGGATACATTCATCACAGACCCATCTTCTTTGATATTATTTAAGATCCCCGTGATAGAGCTCTGAATATACTTATTATATAACTTTCCTCTCACAAGTAGAGAAGCTGCAATTCCACATGATCCAGATAATTCTTCATAAGATTCTGGATCAGTCAAGACAGTTGGCCAAAGTCCAGATTCAAGTTGCAATCTCACAAGAGCGCTTTGCTGGTCTCTCAAAGAACCATCAATAGCCATATAAGATGGGTGTTGCACCTCCACTAGCTCTAGTGCTCTAGCCATCGTAATCGTTGCCCAACTATTTCCTCTTCCCCAAAATACGCTAGACATGTTATTTCCTGCGATATTATCCCATCCGTGATAATAAAGATCTGTATCATCATCTTGTAAGAACTTTTCATGCCCATGATATTGTTTCAGACCGAATTCAAAAAAGTCTTCTCTGTCTAATAACTTTCCAATTCTAAGGAGAAAATACCCCGCCATAAACATAGTATCTACCCATGCTTGTTCAGGAAAGTTATATTTTGTTCCATTAACAGTATGTTGAAGCACATCATCATCAAATCGTTCCGCATCATTCAGTAAGAATTCCGCCATTTGTGTTGCAATATCAAGGTATTTCTCATCTTCTGTATACTTGTATAATGATAATAGTATATGACCAATGGAAGATGCGTTGACAGTCAATGGTGGCAATCCGTCTTCTAGTTCTTCATCGATCCACCCTTTTAATTGTTCCATATATTTTTTATTACCTGTGACCTCATAGGCCTCTGTGACTCCATAAAATGCGACCCCACCTGGCCAATCCCACGGAAAATCCATGTTAAAAGTCCGCTCTACTACTTTATCGATGACGTCTTTAATTTCTTGCTCATTAAATTCTAATTTTGCCATTATCATTAACTCCTTTGTTCTATTAATTTCTCTAGTACTTCCATTGATAACTCTTTATGGTTCGTATACGCTGGTATAAATGTTGAAATTGTTTCTACCAACTCAACATCAAGATTCTTCACCACTGTCATATTTTCAGTCATCGGTATTGCATAATATTTTAGTTCTCCTGTACTTGGGTTTTGTTGCTGATAGAGTTCTTCTGGAATATCACTCGTACCCTGAAGAATTTCATCTAGCGGATGAATTCCTGCTGATTCCATTGTCGCTTCAAGAAAATGTTCATCAGCAAAGATAATATCCCCCTGTTGCGCAGCAATTTCTAATGAAAATTTTTCTATCATCGCCGCGTGAAACGTAATAGAAAAGTCTTCATTTGTTAACTCAGGTACCATCTTTTGAACAGCTTCAGAAACCTGTTCCTCTGTTGTAAGAGCACTTAATTCCTCAGTAAAAAATAATATTTCAAGTGTATCATCCTCTGCACCACAAGCTGTCAATCCGATAACTAAACTTACGATGATAAAGCATATACGTTTTCCCATAATCTTCACCCTATCATTCCGTCTGACTTTCATTCCATGTACTAGCGAAATTTCCGTTGAATATTCTCAATAAACGTTTTCGAACCCAACAATTCTTCTTGTTTACATTCTTCCATAATAATAGGTGCGTAAGGTTTATACTTTTCTAGTAATTCCAAGTACTTCATATAATTCATCGTACCTTGGCCAGCAGGTAACACATCGAGTTGACTACCGTTCCACTTTCTATCTTTTGCATGTGCAGCGATAATGCGACTTCCTAATAATTCGAAAGCTTCCTCTATTACCTGATCTTGATTTTGAAAGTTCTTCTCATCCATTAAGTTCCCAGGGTCAAGTACGACCCCAATATTTGAAGAAGGTACCTCATCCAGAAGAAGTTTCAACTCTATTGCTGTGCCAACTAAATGCCCATTGGCTGCTTCCAGTCCCAGATAAACTCCCCACTTTTCAGCTTCCTCAGCTAGCTCTTGAATGGAATGGACCAACGTTTTCCAATCTTTATCTTCAACTGGAACATTAGGTTTACCTACTTCTGCTGCAACCATAGGAGCACCCATAAATTTTGCGTGCCGAATAAGTTCTTTAAATCGGTCTAAGTTCTCTTTCCTAACTACTTCATCTCTTTCATATAAATGTAAATAACAAGCTAGTACCGAAATAGATACTCCATTTTTATCAAACTCTTCGCCAATTTGTTTTGCAAATCCAGGCGTTAACAATCCTGGTTTAGAAAAGTCATGATCGTCTACAGCCTTCCAAAGCGCGAGCTGAACATGATCAAAACCAAAGTCACCTATCTTAGCTGCTAAATCTCTGTATGGCATTTTACCAACCAAATGTGCAAGAACACCTACTGACATACATATTCCTCCCTCATAATACTTTGTAATACAATTTTTATCTCTCGTTAAATAGTTATAACATTGAAATTTTTAATACTCATCTTCTACTACAGTTTTTTAACCAAAGACATTACGTATCTAAATGTTTATTTATGTTCATAATAGTTCGATTATAACAATTATCGGCTCAATAAACAACTAAACTAGTAAACGTATGCAACAACACCGGTTCCACTCAATTAGGACCTCTCTAGCTGATTGAATTTGGATACTCCATAAAATTCAGTTTTCAATAGATCTGATAGTTCATCATTTGAGCGAACTCGCCGGTGCGTATTTTCTAAATATATGTGTTTTTCAGAATCAGACATAATGAACTCCTTATACCATTGGAAAAAATTTGGACTATCCCCATGCATCCGCAAGTAACTGCGCAGGACATCAACATTGTTAATCGTACTTTCAACGTTTGTCAGCCAATCGGCTCGATAAAAATGACTCCATTTTCCATGTTCAGATTCTTTTAATGCTTCCAATCCTTCCATATAAGCACGATGTGCTTCTGTTACATAAACGAAAGCTTCAGGAAATTTTTCCGATCGACTCAATTGATAACCATCTAATAATAAGAGAAAACCTCTGCATCCTGATTCATGAAGAACAATTGAACAGAGTAATTGGTCATGAAATTTAACTTGATTTTCATTTGATAGCCCTTGCTTTATATCCAATGCTTTTCTTTTCAACGAAACCCATTTCTCTAATCCATTTGTCAACATGTTTCGAATAATCAATATTTGTTCGTCAAAAGACACCTCATCGGTTAACCAATATAGTTTTTTAATTGGCAATTGCTCTTTTCTCGCTAGCCAGTGACCTATGATTCTCCTCGCAGGATGATGGTAGAATTGTTCCCCAGATTTTTCGTCCTCATGATTGCCGAAAGCAATCGATGATTCTGAATACGCCTCATAAAGAGGAGCGATTTTCCTAGCATCTTCAGCAAACATTCTTTGTAAAAAATTGTTCCTATGTTCGATTATGTTGATTTCACCATCGCTCCACATAACTCGAATTAAATCAAGTGGATAGAGGTGTTGGCGGATATTTCCACTATTAATCAACCATAATTCAGAACCTCCACCTTCATTTACTTGATGAAGTTCATTTGCAATCGCTTCAGCAGAAAGTGTTGTCATCGTTAAATGATTCGATGCTTGCAAATCATGAAAAGTAACATGATAATAAATGCCTTGAGGCGAAGGATCATCACCATCTGGTAAACATGGGACTCGTTCATTGAGATTTTCTTGTCTTCTCGATACCATTTTTCCGTATCCATTGTCTGCCCAAACTTTAATAACATCTTCCGGTACTCGAATCCAGCCAGACTTATAAAGCTCAGCAATTTCACCGTATAGAGCTAGACAGAAAACGGGTTCCTTCACTCTTTCTTTGACCAAATCATATTGTCTTTGTACTACTTCTGAAATGTGTTGCCCTCTTTTTTCATTTGTCTGAAAAGTCGGATCGAAAGACCAAAAAGGTGTATCGCCTTGTCCTCTATATGATAATGTCCAAACTATCTTCTCATCTTTTTGTTTTTCAATCGCATCCACCCACAGCTTCTCAAACAAATGAGGATTGATCGTGTAACTTGGCTTTTCATCTGGATACGCTCTCAAGAACATTTCCGCTCCTAACGGCTCAGCATGGTGGTGTGTCACCCACAATCCCATTTCAGTTGCTAATTGATGATGAATGCCATCTCTTGGCAAGTCTGTCCCTGGAATAATCATGTTACCTCCGCACCTTAATAACGCTTCAAACACTGGGTACCATACATCAGCCGATGGAGGATAGTTCTCCTCCCAACCAATAAGGCACACTTCATCATTAACAAACCATCCTCGATATGTTACTTGTCGCTTTGGAGATGTATATTCTTTCATTTCTATAAGAATTTCTTTTTTCTTCTCAATTGGGAGATCCGCCCAATACCAAAAAGGATCTATCTGCAAGTATTTCTCACTTAAGTGTAATAAGCCATAAATGAGTCCTAAATCATCATCTCCTTGAATAAGTAAAACCATCTGGTCATTTTCTTCTTGAAAAATGATCTTAAATGCTTCGGGCCTCTGCAGTGAATTAGATTCTGTGGAATAACTGAGACGAAGTACCGTTCCAGTTGGATGATTCCCAGCAAATGTTGGCTTTGTACCAAATACAGCAGTCATATCTCGAGAAAAAATATTCAGTCCATGTTTGACAGGAAGAGATAAGTTTTCAGGCACTTCGATTTTCACTTTGCTTGTTAAGTTAAAATACAATGTCATTTCCTCCCACAAATATAGTTAACGCTTTCATTTTATTGGAATTGGAATTTAGGGTTTCTAAACTTTTTGGAATTCCCTCTCGTTTAATTTAACAAATAGAATCCATTCATCCAAGAATATTTTAGATGGTCTATTCATAAACGAATCTTTTTATTGTTTTTTATTAGGAGATGAAAAAACGTAACTAAACGCTCATGTTAAAACTAGAGTATTGTTATTTACCAAAATTATTGTTAAAATCAAACTATATCGAACAAAAACAAACAAATACAGTCGTAAGCATTTAAAATGAGAAGGGAATTCGGACGTTCCCTTTTCATTTTGAATGTTTAACAGTCTAAAAAATTTAAAAGGTCGTGAGTTTATGTCATTTGAAAACAGAAGAATGGAAGTTATTTCATTAGCTGCAGAGAAGGCATTAATACTACCTTTTCAAAAGGATAACTTTTGGTTTTTAGAAGATCTACGTGATAATTTTTATTTTGCTACACACCTCTATGCTGCTGTTCATGAAGACAACATCCGTTTATCTGTAGACAATAGAATTGCAGAAAAACTTGCAGTTGAAATTATCCTGGATGGACTGCGTCTGCAAGATCGAAGTACTGAAAGCGATACTTATGGACACTGGCCACTTAACCTCTCTCCTAAACCATCATCTGCTGATTCACATCCACTTCCGGCAGAATTGCTTAGTAGTTTCTTTCTTAACTTTTACAATGTTTATCAAGGTACGTTTCCAAGTGAATTAAAAAACGAATTCGAAGTTTCTTTCCAACATCTTTATAATAGTCCATTCTTGAAGCGAATTTCAGAATCATTCAGTCATCATGAATGCAAACTGTATACGAATCAATTAATGTTTGGCCAGTATTTTAATGATCAAGCACTCATGGACAAAGGCTTTAATAATATGGAAAAGCTATATGAACATGTGAATGAGAATGGCTTTAGAGAATATGGAGCTCTCCCCTGGTTATGGCATTGGACTCAAGCTGTTACGTTCGCGCGTCGATTTGTCACAAATGCCAAATCTGCTGATCTGTTAACAAAATTATTAAACCTCTTATGGACAAATCGCGTTGATTTTTATTTCAAAGGAACATGGGTCGGTGCTCACTCTCGTGGATTACCTCATGACATTCCTGAAGATCAAAACAATGTTATTGATTACATTCAATTTGGAGATTTTGATGTACCCAAAGCTTTTCCTAGGTTAGAAGGAGCTGGGTTTCTAGATTATCATGTAACAAAAAATCTACATGAACGAGCCCTCCAACCTAACAAGAACTTGGAAATTAAAAAGAAAATTAACACGTACTTTAAGCATGACAAAGAGCAACACGAATCGCTTCATCATTATCTTTATATGACATCTGAATATGCACTTGGGGGAATGTGGGAAAGAACCGAAGAACATATGAATGAGCAGCACCGGTGGGATGTCACACTCTCAATACAACCGGATGGAATCAATCAAGCCTACTTCTTTCAACCGGGGGAAGACTATATTGCGGGTGATGAAAGGCATGAAAGCAAGAGAAGCGATGTGATATTTAATAAAAATGTCGTGGCTGCAACATTTGACTCGACTAACTCGAAACACGATTATATTATTGGTTTACTACCTAAAGGAGATTGGATTACTAATAGCAGAAGTTTATTTGGATTCGTTGATCGCTGCTTTTTTGCAATTCAGCTCATGCACTCCTATACCATCGACGAAAAAGACGATCGGTTACTTGTTAAAAGCGTCGGAAAAGAGAATGGTGTTGTATTAGAAGTGTTAAATACACAAGAAGCATCACAGTATAATATACAGACTCTAGAACAATTTAAATCGACACTAGAAACTTCAAAAACTGAGTTTGTGCTAGAAAACAAAAAATTAATAATAACTCACAACACGATTCGAAATGATGATATTCGCCTAGAAAGTTCTTTTAATTCTTCAGAAAAAACTATACGTGCTATAAACGGTAAAGAAGTAACTTTTGAAAGTTATTCAATTTAGATTGATTAGGTAATCTATTTTAACAAAGTTAAGATGATCAAACAGGAAACCTATAGATTTAATTCAGGTTTTCTGTTTAGTTAAATACTTATTTACTAGACAATTCTTCCACTAACCAATCATAAGAGTATCTTCCATTTATCATATGATTCCCTCTAAAGACATCTGTTGTAATATTATTTGTCGCATGTTGTTTTCTATACGTTTCTTCTAGACATTTGATTGCTTGTCTAGTAGATTGTATCGGAAAGATCGGATCATCTATAGCTGCTTCAACGAACAACGGTCTCGGGGCAATAAGACCAATAATATCAGGTAATTCCGCAGATTCTAATATCCCAGGCAAATAATTATCAAGGCAATGTCGTATCGCTAATATACTTCCTTTAAATGTATTCGTGAATCCCGTTAATACAGTTGCTTTAATTCTTTCGTCTAGCGCTGAAGAATACGCAGCTATTAAACCCCCTCCAGAAAAACCCATAATTCCTACACGGTTTTCATCAACGTCTTCCAATGACATAACCAAATCTAGTACTCTCAACGTCTCATTAACCCGCAAACCTGGAAGCGTTTGACCACACATGAGTAGTTGCGTTGCTAGGGCGTAACAAGAGCTAGGCAGCTTATTTTCTATGTCTCTCGATAACATACGGTCTCCAAATCCAACAACTTCTGGAGCAAAAACCTTTACACCTCTTTTTACAAGTTCTATTGCAAAGTGTTTATGAATTCCAGGTGGCTCTTCATCTTCCGATCCATCCTCTTTCATGCCAACTATTTCTTTACTTCCATACCCGTGACCATGTAATGCAAGTACTGACGAATGTTTTTCCATCATATTCTTTGGCGTAAGAATATATATCGGTATCGATAATCCAAGAATTGAAGAAATACTAATTTTTTCTCGAGTATATTGCTCAAATTCTCTTATTTCTAGTTTTTCCAATTTAAAGTCATTAGGGCGCTCAGGAAATTTTCCTAGCGCCTCTGTTAATGACTGTTTTAAATGGAACCGGTACCTCTCAGTACTCGAGAATATCTTTTGCTTACTAACCGTATTTTCATATATCTCTTCGTAAAAATTATCAAGATTCCACATGAAAAGAAGTCCCTTCCATTTAAGTTTTAATACTAATAATTTGCACCTGTAGATATTCGCTTTAAAAATAACGGTGGAAGACTTTTTATGTGCACTCCTTTTTATTCAGCTTCCCTTTTCACTAAGACTTCTTCTTCATATTTTTTGATATTTTTCAGCCAATTTTCTTGCTCTGGAACGTCCATTTGTTCGCAATAGTAATCCCATATTGCTCCAAACGGATATGTTTTAAGTTCTTCTTGTAAAGCCAATCGTTCCGTGAAGTTCCCGCTTTCCTGTAACTGCTTCAAATGGTCATGTGGCATGAGCATCCCATAGAGAAGCGCTTTAAGCATATTCCTTGTCCCAATTGTCCACGCTGCTACGCGATTAATGCTCGCATCAAAGAAATCAAGACCAATAATGACTTTATTTAAGGCATCATTACGAACGATTTCGATAGCAATTTCTTTTAATTCATCGTCCAATGTGACGACATGGTCACTGTCCCATCTTACTGGCCTTGAAACGTGTAAGGCTAATTGATCACTAAACAACAACATCGAAGAAATTTTATTTGATACTGTTTCCGTTGGATGATAATGCCCTGTATCCATTAAACATAATTTATTGTTTTTTAAGGCATAGCCATAATAAAACTCATGAGAACCAACTACATATGATTCAGAACCAATCCCGAATACCTTGCTCTCAACCGCATCCAAATTGTACTTCTCATCGATTTCAACAGCATAAATCTCATCTAACGAATCTTTTAATCTTTGACGCGGTGTCAATCGATCACTCGGCGTATCTTTGTATCCATCTGGAATCCATATATTTGTTAAACAAGGTGTACCTAGCTCTTTACCGAAGTACTCGCCAATTTTACGACTGGCGATACAGTGATCAATCCAAAATTTCCTAATACTCGGATCTGGATGAGCTAACGTCAGTCCATCAGATGCTTTATCATGTGAAAATAGCGTTGGATTAAAATCTAATCCTAGTCCGTGCTCTTTCGCCCAATCAACCCACTTTTTAAAGTGTTCTGGTTTTAACTGATCACGTTCCACAAATTCGCCATCTGTTTCGGCATAAATCGCATGGAGGTTAATCCGATGTTTTCCAGGAATCAAGCTAAGCGCCATCTCAATATCCCGTCGTAACTCTTCCGGGGTTGTTGCTTTTCCTGGATAATCTCCTGTCACTTCGATGCCACCTGACAGTTCATTTTGATTCACCTCAAACCCCGTAACATCATCTCCTTGCCAACAATGTATTGAAATCGGAATTTTCTTTAGTTTTGCTAAGACATCCGTGACGTCGATCCCCCATTTTTCATATGATTTTTTAGCCATTTGGTAGTTTTCGTTTACTGTCATATTATTCACTCGCTTCCTTTATACAATGTGATGTCAAATGAATCTTTAATGATTGTTCTTGCCTCGTCAATGTCCTTCAGTTCTCCTAAAGCGATAAACTGTGCAACGATGTTACCTATTGATGTCGCTTCTACTGGACCCGCATGGACATTTTTTTTCGTACCACTTGCTATTAGTTGATTAAGCATGGCATTTTGTGTGCCACCGCCAATCACATTAATTTTATTGAAAGTCTTTCCACAAACTTCTTCTAGTTGTTCTACCGTTTGTTTATATATTTCTACTAAACTATCAAACACACATTTTGCCACTTCACCGGGCGATTGAGGTATTACTTGATTTGTTTCCCGACAATATCCTCTAATTTCTTCTACCATATTATCAGGTTTTAAGAACCGCGCATCATCAACATTAACGATAGAATCGAATGCTTCAGTTTCTTCAGCCATTTTGACAAACTCTGAGAATGAATAAATATCATCATACATCCGTTTTACTTCTTGGATCATCCATAAACCCATGATATTTTTTAAAAATCGGAACCTTCCATCGATCCCACCTTCATTTGTAAAGTTATAGTTCATAGCAATATTGTTCGTTACGGGGTGAAAACTTTCCACTCCCATTAACGACCATGTACCTGAACTGATATAAATTGTTTCACCCTTTTCAGGGGTTGCGATAACAGCAGACCCCGTATCGTGGGTAGCTGGTAAAATGACTTCCATATCTAATCCTACTTCTTCAACTAATGATTTCTTAAGTTTCCCTATTTTTGTTTTAGGCATTTGAATAGGTAAAAACATATCGTAGTTTAAGTCTAATTGCTCAATAAGTTGACGATCCCATTTTTTCGATTTCGCATGAACCAATTGTGTCGATGTAGCATTCGTATACTCATTTGTTTTAACACCCGTCAGCAAATAATGTAAATAGTCTGGAATCATTAGAAACGATGTTGCTTTCTCTAATAAATCAGGTTTATGCTTTTTTAAATAGTGCAGCTGGTATATTGTATTGAACTTCTGAAACTGAATTCCTGTTTGTGCATATAACATTTCTTTCGGGATAATTTGTTCGACTTCCTCCATCATCCCGTCCGTACGAGGATCGCGATATGCAACAGCATCTGTCAATAATTGATCATTTTCATCAAGAAGAACAAAATCGACAGCCCACGTATCAATTCCTATACTAGTAGGGGCCAATCCGTTTTCTGCACACTTCTTCAGGCCTACTTTCACCTCATTAAAAAGATGATCGATATCCCAACAAAGGTGCTCTTTCTTTTTTATGAGTCCGTTTTCAAAACGATGGATTTCTTCTAATACTAGTTCTCCATCAACAATAGATCCCATCGTTAAACGGCCACTCGAAGCTCCAATGTCAACAGCTAAACTTGCATTCTTCATTCTTATCATCCTTTATAAAACTAAGTTTAAGAGGTATAACCCATGGTTGTCATTAATGCTAATTCTTTTTGCGAAGAATCTAACCTGCTATACTGAATGACGATAGGTTCTTGGCTTTTTATTTCCATTGCATAAGGGACACCTTTTGGAATCACCTCAATATCATCTTTTTTCAGCCATCCCGTTCGTATATGCTTTGTCCTTCTTCCCGCAACGTCATAAGTAACGCCTTCAATTGGGTCTCTATCCTCGAAGTAAATCGTTATCATTAATTGTGCTGTTTTTTCGTTACAATTTAAGATACATATCGCTTCATGACTTTCTTGAGTCCCTTCACTTTGCGTTGGAATAAAACAATCTGGAACAAACCAATGTGTTTTGCCATAAGTATCGTTCATACCTAACCTCCAATAATTAGTTTAAGTTCTACCTAAATGCTATAGTTCAATTATAGAGATAAAAAAATTTGTTTTCAATTCTTTTTTCTTTTTTTCAAAAATAATATGTTTTCTTTCCAACAATTTTTTATTTTTTTGATAGATTGTTCAGTATAAAAGACTTTCATGCAGAAAAAAACTCCTGATAATCAGGAGTTTTTTTCTGTATATTTAACTTATTCCTTGAGGATATTTTCATCCACATAAGCTTCTGTATCTTTTAAAACATCAAGAGCTTTCCCTACGTCTTTTACATCAACTTCAAATTCAAGAATGTGAGTGAAATTATTTCTTTCAGCAGGATCCTTTAAATCGTGCAGTGCTCCAGTAAATGTTCCAGCAGTTCCAGTACCAAGCGCTCCTCCACTTCCAGTCGTTGTCGAATTTAACGCTGGTACAAGAATCACTCCTTTACCACTATTATAATTTGGCGGGAGTTCATCGACAAATTGATTTGAAACGTTCGCTGTAACTAACTTCATGTTGGCACTTTCTGCATCATTTTCAGATTTGAAAAAAGCTTGAATTTTTTGATTCATATTAAAACACCCTTTCTGAGTATTTATAAAACGTTTCCCCCATAAAGTTCGTTGTAAACATCAAATCAATAAAACATTGTGGAGTTATAACCCGACTCGCCTTTGAATGAGGTACTGTTAAAGCAAGGAAATGGCGGTTTATTTATTTTTATTGATTAGAGGAATTTCCATAATTATGTCGAATATGTTTTTATATGTAAAGATTTCAGATTATTTTTCAGAATAGGGAGAGGTCTTATGTTGAACGAAACGACGATATTAATTGAATTAACTCAGTTGCAAAACCCTCTACTTGATATGTTCGCTTCTCTACTTACATTCTTAGGAAATGAGGAGTTTTACTTTCTAATTATTCCGTTTTTTTACTGGTGTGTATCGAAAAAAATTGGATTTCGATTGTTTTACATTTTCTTGTTGTCGGTTTATGTCAATTCATACTTAAAGATTTACTTTGCTATTGAAAGGCCAATAGGTTCAGATGGTGTTCAATCAATCTTTGTGTCGTCAGCAGAAGTAGGTAGTCATTATCCTTATGATTCATTTCCCAGTGGTCACGCACAAGGTTCCGCAACGTTATGGGGATACTTAGCAACCGTTATCAGAAATCCTCTATTTCCAGGATTTGCAATCATACTCATTTTTCTCATATCTGTAGCTCGATTATACAGTGGACTACATTGGCCAAATGATATAATCATTGGTTTATTATTAGGCGCTCTATTTGTTTTTATTGGCGTTTATCTACAAGAAAAAGTCGCAAATCTTCCTGATGGAATCAAATGGATCTTAATCTTCCTTATTCCTCTCATCCTTGTTATCATTTTCCCAGAGAAGGAAGGCATTCAGTACGCAGGAATTCTAGTCGGTGCTGGCATTGGATATTTCACACAAGAGAAATTTATAGGAATGGAAATTAGTCGAAAAGTTTCACGAAAAGCTGCTGCTTTTGTTATTGGGATCTTTGGTACTTTCGGGTTACAAATTGGGTTAAAAATGATTTTTCCTGAAATGGCAATCTATGATTTTGTTCGATATGGCTTAATCGGACTTTGGATTACTTTCATAGCACCATTTCTATTTAAAAAGTTAGGTATATACAATCATAATACGATTCACCATTTCCCACTAAACCATCCTATACGTTTCTAATTTTTATTTTGCTACTTTGAAACAAAACACCAGAAGTTAAAAAGAAGGTAACAGAACCGAATTCGGCTCTGGCACCCCATCATGATTAAAGCAATATTGTATGGTTTACACGGTGAAATCTTATAAACCTTCTAACACTTGTAAAACTTCATCCGCGTTTTCACCAACGAGATAATCAGTTTCTGTTCTTATTTCACCTGTAACTGGATTAACAGCTGTATATCCTCGAACAATCGTTTGTGCTTCAATATCAACAAATCCTAATTCAGTTCCAAATTCGAACTCTTCATCTGTTAACAGTTCAAAATTTAAGCCTTCGCCTTCTACGAGAATTTCATGACTCCCCGGATCACTCGAGCTAATACCGTAAACCGAGTATCCTAACTGTTCTATTTCACTTACATGTGCATTCAGCTCAACTAGCTGAGAAATACAAACTCCTCATTCGACTCCAGTAAAATAGAGATATAGAGCTTTTTCATCATCTTCGAACAAGTCTACGTCATTTCCAGACGTACTCATCAAACTAAATTGGTAATCATCAGGGTCATAGCTCCCTGAATCTTCTCCGTTATCTGAAGAACAAGCAGTAAAAATGAGCAATGTCATCAAACTTATAAAAGTAATCGATCCTATTTTCTTCAAATTTGTTCCTCCTTCACCAAAGAAATCTACCTAATAGAATATCATTAAAACAATAAAATAAAAAGAAACGTGATTTAGGTAGATTTTTCTATCCGAAAAAAATTAAAAGATTCCAAACGATTCAAGAATTGTCTGAATCCTCTGCTGTATTATTACTTTCGTCGTTACTACGTAATCTATTTCGCTATTTTCTTACAGCCTCTATAATATATCGATCAGGTGCATCACCAAAATAACTAAAAGGGTAACACGTTGTTAATGTTAATATTTCTTCATCTATAGTCGAATCAATGACAGTTAAATCATCTTTATCTACAATATAAGTCTCTTGAAGATAATAAGTGTACGTTCCATAATCCATTTTAATTATTATTTCGTCATCTTCTTCCAAGTCACCTAAGCCTGTGAAAACAGTATCACGGTGTCCTGACAATACGACTTGCCTTCCTTGACCAGGATATTTTGATCCAGTAAAATGACCAACGCCTCTTTCTAGTTGCTCATCTTCCGTCCCTTGAATAATTGGGAGCTCTTTTTCTAATCTAGGAATGGAAATGATACCAATTACTTCACCGTCTTCAGAAGACAATTCCTTGGCTTCTATAGAATTTGTATCATCTTTTTCATCAACTTCTTGTTTGACGATCGATTGAGCTTCTTCTAGGGCATGAGCAACTTCGACATTACCATTGTAAATTTGATACACACTTATTGAAATAATAAACACACCTGCTGTCATCAAGATGATCATCAACCATTTTAACAAGAGAATCTCTCCTATCTAGTTACTTTTATATAGTAAATGCTGTGAATAATACTCACCATTTCAAGACTTGCATACCAAGGTGTACTTAAGCAAGTATCTAATATTTGCTAATAATTTTACTTTACTCCAAATTTCATTTAGTGTCTATTATTATTTGTTCATTTAGATTCATTTTAATTGAATCTTTACTATCACCTAGTTTTAACACTAAATTTTATTTAAATCAGTAGAAATAAATCGCATATCTTTTGTAAAGATAGAGAAACTAATAAACGCAAGGAAATCTACAAACTTTAACTAGGAGGAATACATTCATGCCACAAAACCAGCAACCGCAACAAGCCGCACAACAAGCGCAACAAGCTATTCAACAAGCACAACAAACTATTCAGCAAGCAACACAGCAAGCGAACCCTCAAGCTATTCAACAAGCTCAGCAACAGTTACAACAAGCAACACAAAATTTAAAACAAGCGCAAAGCAGCGCTCAACCTCAACAGCAACAGCAGTTTCAGCAAGTTCAACAAGAATTACAACAAGCTACTCAACAGTTGCAGCAAGCTCAACAACAGTCTGCTCAACAGCAAAATCAACAAAATCAACAATGACGTAAGAAAAAATAAACTAGGCACCTGTTGAATTTAAACAGGTGTTTTTTATTAATAATTAAATACAAAAAGACACCTTTCCCCGAGATTTTGGGCAAAGTGTCTTTTAGGTTGTTTTTACTCATAATAGTGTCCGATATTCACACTTCATAACATAGATAATTTATTTTGGTTGGCACCTATTATCTTTTTCAACAGGCTCCCTTCTATTATAAATTTATTATTTTCAAACAATTAAAGTAAATTCTGTAGAAACAATCGAATCACGTCTGCGCCACCAATTAGAGTACCGATTGTACTTCCTATATTACTCATAACAACGACAAGCAAAATACGTGATACTTTATTGTCTCTAAATCCTTTAAAGTTATATACATCTTCTGACAAACTTTCAAAGTCGCTCACATTCGGCCGCCGAAAATAGGTTTGAGCTATTCCAGCAAACCACCCTGCCGCCAACAATGGACTTAAGGAACTCAATGGTGCAACTACCAAAGCTGTAAGTATTGCTATTGGATGACCAAAAGCAATTAGCGCTCCAAGGGCTGAAAAGGAGCCATTCCAAAGGACCCAACTAATAATTTGTTGCATTCCTGCTGCAGGATTGCTAAATAACGTAAAAGCGATAATACTAATAATCAACAGAGGGATCGACCAACCTAGAATCTTTGGAATTTTTGATTTAGGAGGCTTTTCACATAATGCATCTAAATTTTGATCTTTTTTAATTTCTTCTTTAATACCTGGAATATGTGCAGCCCCTAAGACAGCAACTATCTTTTTTCCCGGAGCATCTTTGATCATTTGAGCTAAATATTGATCCCTTTCATCTATTAAAGGAACCTTTAATTTAGGAAAAGCTCTTGTAAATTCCTCAAGTACAGAATTCAACATATCCTCTGACTTCATTCTTTCCAAATCCTCTTCTGTCACTTGCTCTTTACTGAAAATACTAGCTACAATTGATGTCATCAGTTTTGCTTTTCCCCAAAAACCGATCTGGTGCCAAATTCTCGCAAATGTAATTTGAATATTACGGTCAGCAAGAACTATTTCGGCACCATATTCATTTGCTGATTCAATTCCTTGAATCATTTCTTGTCCCGGTTTAATCCCAAACTGCTTTGCCATTTTTTTTTGAAAAGAAGAAATGAGTAAATTCATTAAAAGTAATGTGGCTTTCTTTTCTTTAATCACTTTAAATATATCCATATCTTTCCATTGGTTATCTTTTATTACAGCGTTATACCTTTGTTCATCCAATTCTACACAAACAGCATCTGGTTTTTCTGCTTCAATGACTTGCTTCACTTGCTCAGCACTTTGCCTAGAAACGTGAGCCGTTCCAATCAAGATCAGTTCTTTACCTTCTAGATTTAACCTTGTTATGTTTTGTTCTTCCATACATTACCGTCCTTTTACTATTCTTTTGTTACATAGTTTTTACGATTTTTTGACCATTCTGATGAAAATGATAATTTTATTTTCATTCAAAGTCAATTATATCTCTAACTTGCTAATAGTGTAAGTATTATATTTAAGAGCTGGTGAACAAAATAGATTTATGAAAGAAAAAATTGCTTTTATATCAATAAATCAATTTTTAATTTCTTTATGGACATAATCTTAGTGCAAAAGATTTGACGGGAGAAGCATTGATGTTACAATCTCATTTTATAAATCTATTATCCTAAAAAAAAGAGGTTATAGGGAAACATTCCCATAACCCCTTTTATAAGTATTTGTGTCTATAAATACAACACAATGCCCAGTATATTAATATGAAAGGTTTGACCGACTAAAATAGATAACCACTTTTTCTCAGATTCAATAACTATCATTACACTGTTGACCCACCAACCAACAAATAAATGAGAAAGGCTTACTCCTATTAACGAATCACGGCGTGCATACATCCATCCCCATAACCAGCTACTAATAAGTGCAGTAAATCCCTAAATTAAAAGAAGAATGAAGATGAAGGACACCGAATACTAGAGATGTAATAAGAATTCCGATAATCCAACTTGATTTCCCAGGCAATAAACGTTGAATCTCATCCTTTAATACTTTCATAAATTGATGTAAAGCTGAACTACGAATTTCCCGTTCATAATCTTCCATAAAGAAACCACCTATAATACAATCTACCTATCATTACTTAAGGCTTAGTAACAATCCCAACTAAAGTTAAGGATTTAATAAGATACATGTAATCGGGGTATTCATTTAATTTCGCTTATCGGGTGTATAAGGTGCACAATTTAAAAGTTTCAAAGATTCTTGGTTATTTAGATTACATATTATAGTATATTGGTAATATACAGGAAAACTTTAAGTAGATAATATTTAGCATTATATTTGGTGTAAGAATGTCACAAACGGTAGGCACTTTATTAGGATAACTTCTTACAAAAATGGTATTAGGTAATTACTATTTAAAGTTTTCTATCAGTGATTAAATATAAATCAGGAGAGGAGGGGCCATGAAGAAAGTTTTTATGATTTTTATAGTTGTTAGTCTTGTTTTCATTATATTAACAGATTTTAGCAGCAATAATGAAGAAGTAACCAGAGACTTAAATCACGATTCGAACGTAAATTCTAATGATGTATCAGAAGGTGAAATAAAATTAAATGCTATGATAATTAAACATCCAATAACAATGAGTTCAAAAAATATGCTGTGGCTACAAAAAGCTGAAGAACGCGCAGGTGTAGAAATTCATTGGGAAGAGGTAACTGCGGACTGGGATGAAAAAAAGAACGCAATGCTAGCTGGTGGTGACATTCCTCATTTGATCGTAGGTCCTAATGCCATTACAGATGATGATTTTGCTCAATTTACTGGTTTATTTCAAGATTTGAATGAATTAATAGACCATGCACCAAATGTACAAAAAATGTTTGAGGATAAGCCAGAAATTGAAATTATTGCTACCCAACAAGATGGCGAAATTTATGGGTTGCCTAAATACCAAAGATATTCTCCGAAATCAGCTACAATGCAATTTATTAACAAGGATTGGTTAGATAATTTAGGTTTAAATATGCCAACCACTTGGAATGAGTTACATCAAGTTTTATTAGCATTTAAAAATGAAGACGCAAATGGTAATGGGGATCCTGATGATGAAATCCCCTTTGATTGGGCGCCAGTTGGAACAAGTGGATTTGGTTTTTTCCATCCAACAGTTCTTCTAGGTAGTACAGGAATTACACCTTCAGAAAGCGGAACTGGATACTTTGCTGAAGACGGAGAATTAAAAAACTTCTTTATGGATGAAAGATATAAGGATGTCGTAATTTTCTTAAATAAACTTTGGAAAGATGATTTAATTAATCAAGAAGTCTTTACTCAAGAGTTCACTAGTTATCAATCAATGGCCCGTGGCGATGGACGCATAGCAAAAGTAGGGTATACTTTCGGTTGGGAAATTCCCGATAGATTTGGTAATCAATTAGCATCCCAATATAAATCATTCCCACCGATGAAAATATCTGAAGACTCTACTAATGAAGTAAGATGGGCGTATGATTATAACGTATTGAACTATGGTGAGAACATGATCCAAATGTCAGCGCAAACAGAAGAAAAAGAAGCAGCGATGAGATTTATTAATGAACTTTACGATCCAGAAACAAGTATGCAAGTGTTATTTGGTTCTATAGGTGAGAGTATTGACGATCATGGAGATGGCACATATAGTGTCTTACCGCCTGCTAATGAATCAATCGATCCCGGTACTTGGAAATGGACAAAAACTTGGGCTGAAAACGGACCAATGTATTTGGCAGATTCCTTAGAATTAGAGCTAGGAGCGGATATGCAAACACGTAATTCTCAGCAAGAAGCATATCAAGATGCATACTCAAGAATAGATATACAGCGAGATGTCTATCCAGGAATTTTTATCAAATATAGTCAGGAAGACAATACTGAAATGAGTCTTCGCAATAAAGATCTTATGAATTTAGCGATGGCAAAATTTGCTGAGTGGATTACTGAAGGTACCATTGAAGATGAGTGGGACTGGTACATTGATCAATTGATTACAATAGGTCTGCCAGAAAATCTTGAATTAATGCAACATTATTTTGATGATTATTTGAGATCAGTCGAATAATCTATTGGGAGTATGACTTTCTTGTATAGATAACATTAAAATCGACATCAATTTCGTTTTAACGAGAAATTGATGTCGATTATTGAAAAATTACAAAATCTCTTTAAACATGTCTATTGTTTCTTGTTTTGTTGGCATAAATGGATTACCTGGTGCACAAGCATCTTCCAATGAATATTTTGCTAGTATCTCTAAATCTACTTCTGTTACTCCTAATTCTGATAGTTTTTCTGGAATCATTACTTTTTTAGATAATTGACGAATCGACTCTATTACAAATTCTGCACACTCTGTGTCAGACCGTCCATCAATATTCATATGAAGCATTTTTGCGATTTTTCGAAATTTTTCCGGAACACGTTTGGCGTTTTCGCGTTCTACTATCGGAAGTAACATTGCATTACAAACACCATGTGGTAAGTCGTATACTCCGCCTAATTGGTGAGCCATCGCATGAACATACCCTAATCCCGCATTTGAAAAAGCCATACCAGCTAAAAATGAAGCATTGACCATCTGTTCCCTTGCTTCAATATTCGTACCATTTTCAACAGCTTCAGGTAAATGATCAAAAACAAGCTTCACTGCTTGTAACGCAGTTGCATCAGTTACGACCGTCGCTCCTGGAGTTACAATTGCTTCTATAGCATGAGTAAGAGTATCCATACCCGTTGCAGCAGTTAAACTTGCTGGCTTATCGATCATTAACTCTGGGTCATTGACAGACAATATAGCCAAACTATTTTTATCTACACAAACCATTTTTACACTACGATCCTCGTCCGTGATAACATAATTAATTGTAATTTCAGCTGAAGTTCCTGCCGTTGTATTAACAGCAATGGTAGGAAATCCAAGAACATTTGATTTATGAGCCCCTTCATACTCTCGAACGTCTCCACCATTTGTCGCAATAATACTCATAGCACTTGCACAATCCTGAGGAGAGCCACCACCAATGGACAAAATAAAATCACAATCATTTTCTTTTAAAATATCGACACCCTTATGAACTTGCTTCGTCGTTGGGTTCGGTTTCACTTCATCATAAATGACATAATCTACTTTCACTTTCAGTAATTGATCAATTACCTTTTGCACAATACCATTATCACTCAACACCTTATCTGTTACGATGAGTGCTTTTTGAAACTGAAAATTCTGTACCTCTGTTCCTAATTCATTCAGACAGCCCTTGCCTAAAAGGTTTTTACTTGGTAAATGATACATCACGATTACCCTCTCCTTTGTTCATTATTTCACATAGTATTATAATAAGGAATGCTCTCCATTAGAAGGGAACAAACTCTATCAATAAATGAAATTAGGATTTCCTGATTTCTTTATTAACAAAGATTAGCCTAGTTTAATTCTATCTATAAATTTCCGCTGATACTATTATCTATTTTAAACTTAATGCCGTTAGATACCCACTTTTCGGTGTTACGTTAAATCGCTCCGCTAGATCCAAAAGCTGCTGATCAGATATTGTCTGTAAAATCTCTCCTTGAGAACGAACAACAGTGAAAACTTCTGCCGCTTTTTCTGCTGTTTCAATTAATCCAAATGTCTCATCCATCGTCTGCCCTGTTCCATATACTCCATGATGTGGCCAAAGCACAATGCGATTATCTTCAGCTAATTTTTTTGATGTCGCTTCACCAATTTCGTCCGTACCAGGAACCATCCAAGGAACAATTCCTACGCCTTCTGGAAAAACAACAACACACTCCGTACACATCTGCCAAAGAGTCCTGGAAAATAGTCGCTCATCCAAGCTATGTGTAAATGTCATAGCAATTAAATTAGTCGCGTGAGTATGAATAACGACACGGTGAGCAGGATCAACTTTTAACCGAGCAGCATGGTTCATTAAGTGCGTTGGCAATTCACTTGTTGCAACACCTCCATCGTCAAATCCCCATAGTAATTCATAAGCTTTACCGTCTTGTGAAATTCGAATAATTCCTAGTGTATTTGAAAGCTGGTTTTTAACATTTCGGAAATACTTTCCAGACCCTGTAACGATAAAGTATTTGCCTGCAAGCTCTGACGCATCAAAGTTCATCGCTATTTCACGCTTCACGACATTCACATCAATGTACTTCATAACATCTGCTTCATCTAATAAATAACTTACATTTCCACCGTTACGCTCATCCCAGCCGAAATCGTATAAATTTGTCGTTACTTCCTTCATTTCTTCTACAAATGGTGCTCTCAAAATTTGACTCATCAAAATCCCCTCCAATTTTAATAATGATACTCATATATTTTCTTCACACTGACTGGATTCAATATATTCACCAAACAATAACTCTTTATCTTTAACTGATTTTAGTATAAAATGGAAACAAAGATAAATCAACATAAAAAGTGGATTGTTAACAATATATACACATTTAAATTTGTTTTTTGTGGCTTTCGCTTTTAATAGATATATTTCGTGTTTGAAAATAACTAAAATAGAGGAGTGAATATAATGAGAGGGTACGAACGGAAAAATGTTATTCTAAATAAACTCTACGCAGAGAAAAAAGTAAGTGTAAAAGACCTTTCACAGGAGTTTGATGTCTCAGAAGAAACGATCCGTCGTGATTTGGAGAAATTAGAAAAAAAAGATATTGTTACGAGAAGTTACGGGGGCGCCATGCTCAATGATAAAGACGATATTCCATATATCACTCGCCACAGTCGGAATTTACCACAAAAAAAAGCGATCGGTAAAAGTCTGTTACATTATATAGAAGCTGGAGGAGCAATAATGGCTGATTCTAGCTCCACTGTACATGAAGCATTGAAAATGATCGCTAGTCAACACATAGAGTTAAATATTATTACAAATTCGGTTAGTGCTTTAAATGAATTCGCTCATTCCTCATTAAATATTATCTCTACTGGTGGTACCCTTCGAGAGAGGTCAAGTGCACTTATTGGACCGATTACGACCGAAACAATCCAAAGATTTAACGCTGACATTGCGTTGGTAAGTTGTAAAGCAATATCAATGGATGGCGTTTCTGATGCAAACGATGTTGAATCTGCAACAAAAAAGGTCATGATCAACCAATCAAAGAAAGTCATATTGATAGTAGATTCTACAAAGTTTAATCACGATTCCTTTGTAAAAATGATCGAATTTGCCGACATCGATATCCTTATCACAGATCAATTACCCTCAGATGAATGGCGAGTGTTTCTGAAGGAACATCAAATTGAAGTTATTGAAAGTAACTAAAATCTGAAGGTGGTCGCCAAAGGTTAACTTTTTTGCGACCACCTTCAGCTTGTGTGCATTCAGACCGTTTCACCATTCTATTTTTGGAAAACGCTCCGAATTAACGACGCATTCAGAACGTTTCACTATTCTATTTTGGAAAACGCTCCGAATTAACGACGCATTCAGAACGTTTCACTATTCTATTTTGGCAAACGCTCCGAATCAACAAGCCATTCAAACCGTTTCACTTTTCTATTTTGGAAAACGCTCCGAATTAACGACGCATTCAGAACGTTTGACCATTCGAATTTGGAAAACGGTCCGAATCACCGACGCATTCAGACCGTTTGACCATTCAAATTTGGAAAACGCTCCGAATTAACGACGCATTCAGACCGTTTGACCATTCGAATTTGGAAAACGCTCCGAATCAAAGAGCGTTTCAGACTGATAGATAACCGAAATTCGCAAAACGGTCCGAATTAGAGTGGGATTCGGACTGATAGCGTATTAATGTAACACCATGTTTAGATTGGTCTTTTTTAGGTAAAGTTGCCACCTTCAAAATTGACTTTGATACTTTTATTGGAGTTCAGTTTTTTCCGCTACACTTTTCATTATAGAGCTTCTTTCTTTAGTATTTTGTGCGGTTACTTATACACTATCAAAAAACGGAGAAATCCTTCGTGAAATCAAAGAATTGCTCCGTTTTGGCTATATCAATATTTTCTTCAAATAATTCTCTAACGTATCTTAAACTCACTTTAAAATAACTGAGATACTATTAAATAGACTCCTACCAGGAGCCAAACCCAAGTACCAGGTCATATAGCAGGCAATTTCACCTGTTTTTTAACTTCTTTCCTTGAGGATGAGGAGGAACCTCACCCGCCGTTACTACAGGCTGGACCTTTGTAACCATTCTGCCACTTTACATTCCCCCTACATAACGATTCGCTCATATAAATAATTTTTCAGTTCTATTACAAACTTCAAACTTAACCTTTTTTTATCCAAAACTTTAACACATTATCTTCTTCCGTATCTCTCACTAATTCATGTGCTCCAGATTTAGCCCAGGCAGCTAGATCGCTTTTAGCCCCTTTATCCGTCGCATGAACTTCTAAAACTTGACCAGTTTCTAAGTCCGTCATCGCTTTCTTTGTTTTAACAATTGGCATCGGGCAAGCTAGACCTTTTGCATCTAATACTTTAGTTGATTCCATATTATGTTACCTCCTCAATTACTCTTATTTAAAAATTATCTTACTGCACAACGATTTGGACCAATTTCCATCTCACGTTGCTTTTCTTCTTCTAATGTAATTTTACCCATATTTGTTTCACGAATTTCTTGGTATGCGTTTGGCTGTGGTGGCAAGTTTTCTGTTACTATCTTTCTAAACTTGTCTTCATCTTCAATATTCAAACCATGATTTTCTGCAAATAATGTACCTAGTTTTTCTGAAACGCTACCATCTTCATTTAATTCGTCAATAATCATAAAATGAGCTGGTAGAACGACTAATTCTTCAGATAGTTCTCTATATCGCTTATAAAGTGACTCACGTAAATCTCCTACCCAGTCTTCAGCCATACCTGCTAAATCAGGTCTACCAATCGAGTCAATGAATAGGATATCTCCAGTTAGTAAATATTGTTCATCTACTACAAAAGAAGTCGAGCCAATTGTATGACCTGGTGAATATAGCGCATGTATGTTAATTGTCGAGTTTCCGATCACTACATCATTCCCGCCTTCAAGTGGTTTATAAGCAAATACTACTTCATCAGCATCTTTTGGTGGTAACCAATAAGTCGCACCAGTTGCTTCTGAAATTTTTCTTCCGCCAGAAATATGATCCGCATGTAAATGTGTATCAAATACATGTGTAATTGTTGCACCAACACTTTTCGCGAATTCAACATAAACACCTGACATTCGAGTCGCATCAATGATGGCAGCTTCGCCATTAGAAACAACCATATAAGAAAGGCATCCTTTACCTAACCGTACAAATTGGTATAACTCGCCACCATCTTTTAGATCACCTAGTTTTATTGGTTCTAAATATTCGCTCCACGCCTTCATCCCACCTTCAAGATAGGAAACCGTCAATCCTTCATCAGATAACATTTCTGCTACCATCACCGACGACCCTTCTTTGGCACAAACCACTATAATTTCTTTATCAGCTGGAATCTTATCGATGATTTCGTTTACTCCGTCAAGTAATTCAAAGTATGGAATATTGAAATAATCAAAGTTCTCACCCTCAATTTTCCAATCTGCGAAATTATCCTCGTTACGAACATCTAATATAAACAGCTCTCGCTTTTCAATTACTTTTCTTGCTACTTCCTTTGCGTTCATTGCTTTAAATGACATGTCTACTCCTCCAATAATATAATTAAAATATACACTTTTCGTCGATAATGCCAGACTAATACCTACTTAATGGTCGTTTGGTATTAAACTATTTCTACCATTCACTCATGCCTGGTACGACGTTCACCACATGCTTAAATCCCGCTTCTGTTAACTTTTGTGCTGCTAAATCACTGCGGTTACCTGTTCGACATACCACATAAATTTCAGCTTCCTTGTTTAATTCAGCTATCTTTTCTTCCAACTCACCCAAAGCAATTGATTCAGCGCCAGGTATATGATTGAAAGCATACTCAGCTGATTCACGTACATCAAGAACAAGTACATCTTCATTGCTATCTAATTTAGCTCGGAGCTGTTCATTAGTAACGACATCAGGATGCTTCTTTTCTTCTTTCTCTTCTCCACTTACCTTACGAAGATAGTGTTTCAACGCCTCGCCATCTTCCACCGTTCCTAAATATTGATGTCCTGTGCTTTGCGACCATGCTTTAATATCAGCAGTCGAACCTTTATCCGTTGCTTGAACTTCCACTACTTTTCCCGGATCTAAATCTTTCATCACCTTTTTTGTCCGAACAATTGGCATCGGGCACGCTAACCCTTTTGCATCTATTACTTGATCTGTTTTAATATTCTCCATTTGTAAATCCTCCTCTTTTTATAATACTGTCAGTAATTTTACGATTCTATTCACTTGTTATATTGTTAAATAAATAAGTTTACATTTCCTTGTTCAGCATCTCCAAGGTAAGCTGCCACACCTGCATATTCCAAACCATCTATTAATTCTTCTTGTTGCAGACCTAATAAATCCATTGTCATTGTACATGCTACGAGTTTTACATCTTGTTCTTTTGCCATATCAATTAAGTCTGGTAACGGCATAGCATTGTGCTTTTTCATCACATGTTTAATCATTTTTGGTCCCATACCAGCGAAGTTCATTTTCGAAAGACCCATTTTATTAGCTCCACGCGGCATCATTTTTCCGAACATCTTCTCTAGTAAACCTTTTTTTACGGATACTTGTTGATCTTTTCTAAAAGCGTTTAAGCCCCAAAAAGTTGAGAAAATCGTCACCTCGTGATCATAGGCTGCAGCCCCATTTGCAATAATAAATGCTGCGATTGCTTTATCGTAATCCCCACTAAATAATATAATTGTTGTCTTTTTCTTTTCCATGTTGTTCACCCTTTCTATTTTTAACCCATACGCGTATGGGTATATAAAAGTGTAAAAAAATATAGTCTAACCTTTTTTTATCCAATATTTTAATATGCCATCTTCTTCTTCATCTGCTATTAACTCATGACCTCCTGATTTTGACCACGCAACTAAATCATTTTTAGCACCTTTATCGGTTGCATGAACTTCTAAAATTTGACCTATTTCCAACTCCGCAATACTCTTCTTTGTTTTTACAATTGGCATAGGGCAAGCTAAGCTTTTTGCATCTAATATTTTTGTGACATTCATTTAAAATCCTCCAAAATTATAAGATGAGGTATATATGCAAGTAAAAATAACTAAACAAATACCTATAAGGGTATATTACATGGTAACATTCTTCAAGTCAACCCATCATTGTTTTTAAATCACATCATTTTATTTTTTACCACTTGATAGGGATTACACTTATTATCTACTTTTAACTAATAGGTTCACAGCCTCTTGAATAAGTGGTTCTGTATCTTCGCCTTCAACAATTTGTTCTCTAATACATGCTTCTAAATTTGTACTTACAACTAAACCAATTGTTCGATCTAATGCATTTCTAGCTGCTGACATTTGACCAATGAGATCTTTACAATCCTTGTTCTCCTCCATCATCCTTAAAATCGCTTTGACTTGTCCTTCTACTCTTTTTACTCTATTTTTTATTTGATCATTATATTCCATCGTTTTACCTCCTTGTGATTTTCACTTTGAGCATGAAGCAACACATCATTGTCGCTACATTCTATAATTCATAAACCCTTTCCAATTCACCTGACTCTACATAAAACAAACATCCAAATACATCGACATTCTTCCCGAACTCTTTATAAACAGGATGGTATTGTAAATGCTCCACTTGTTTCAATACATTGATTCTCGCTAAATCATCCATAGAGACGTCTTCTATATTGCTTCTATCTGGCAAATTTTTGCGAATTTTCGCTAACCATCCCTTTAACTCTTCTTCGTCATTATCTGACCATGCAGCTTTAATTCCTCCACAATCTGTCTGCCCTTTAATGACAATCGTTTTTACCTTTAAATGTTTTAATGCGTAGTAAAGGCTAGCAGAAAAACTTTCATCCTCCGTAGTAACTTGGTTCGCGATATTTCGGTGAACAAACATTCTCCCTAATGGCATTTGTGTAATCACAGAAGGACTAACACGAGAGTCGCTACAAGATAAAACGAAAAATTCTGGTGATTGGCCTTTTTTTAACTCATTGAAAAAGGATGGATCTTCCTCTTCCATTTTCCAAATAAACTCTTCATTCTTTTTTCTTAATTCTGACTCTTGCATGAGATCACCCTCCGCTCATTTTCCAATACTTCTAAGCGCTTGATCGATTGATAAATGATCCAATTTGTCACTATATTTTGTATTCCAGTCAGCTTTCTTTAATAAATCTCTAACTGGACCTTTAATGCTAGCTAACAAGAACTCTATGTCACTATTTTTAAATGCATCCATCAACTCTTCTAACGAATGAATCGCAACCGCATCAATCGAATTCACACCTGAGAAATCTAATATGATCCAGTTTGTTTGAGGTTTCTCTGTTATACGTTCAGAAATTTTATCTTCTAAGAATGTCATATTTGCAAAATAGAGAGACTCATCAACACGAAATATCATCACTTCCGAATCTACCTGTGCCTCTGGATAACGTTTAATATTACGGTAGACACCCTCACTTTGTAAATACCCTAATTCTGCCATATGTGGATACGCACTTCTCCAAATAAACACTAAGATCGAAAAGCCAACCCCAATCAAAATACCTTGTTCGATTCCTATCAGAAGAGTTGCTACAAAGGTAATCACCCACGTCCAACCATCTATTTTTTTAACTTTAAATAAATATTTGGCTTCCTTCACATCAATTAAGCTGAATACAGCAACCATAATAATCGCTGCGAGGACAGCATTAGGTAAGTAATAGAAGAGTCCTGTAAAAAACAATAAGGTTAATAAGATTAGGACCGCAGTGATAATAGTAGCCAGTGGTGTTCTCGCACCAGATTGATAATTTACAGCAGATCTAGAAAATCCACCAGTAACCGGATACCCCGCAAAAAACGATCCCCCTATATTAGCCAGTCCTAAACCTATTAATTCTTTATTCGGAACTACTTTATATTTTTCCTTAGCTGCAATTGCCTTCGCCATCGCAATAGATTCCATAAATCCAATAAGGGAAATGGTTATTGCAATAGGTAACAATGCAACAATTGCTTCCATACTAAACGCTGGTAGATAAATTGGTGGAAGCCCACCTGGAACTTCTCCTACAATTTTCACACCTACCTTATGCAGTTGTAAATGATAAATCGATAAAATACTTAGTATGACAACGACAAGAGGACCAGGAATTTTCTTCACAAACTTTTTAAATACAATTAACAAGACAATACTTGTCAACCCTATCCCAAAGGTCACTGGATTGATCTCTGATACTCTGCTAATTGCTTCAAGTAGAATCATAAGAACATCTTTATCAGCTTCCAAGCTTACACCAATTAAGTGCTTAAGCTGGCTCAATCCAATAATAATCGCAGCCGCTGACGTAAAAGCACTAATGACGGCATGAGATAAAAAGTTCACAACAAAACCAAGTCGAAATATCCCCATCAAAAACTGAATCAGTCCTACCATTAACATAAGGAGCAAGACCAATGATATATATTCGTCTGTTCCCGGCACAGCAATTGTTGATACCCCAGCTAGTACTAACAAAGAAACCATAGCAACAGGTCCAACCGCCAATTGTCGGGACGTTCCAAACAGTGCATAAATCAATAAAGGAACTGTGGAGGCGTATAACCCAATGACTGGAGGAAGTCCCGCCAACATCGCATAGGCCATCCCTTGTGGAATAAGCATAATTGCGACAATGAGACCAGCTGACATATCCCCACTTAAATCAGATCTTTTATATTTCGGAATCCATTCTAATGCTGGAATTATTTTTTTGAACACTTTTTCCACTTCCTCTTTGAACATAAATACCAATACCCGCACCCCTATACTAACTCCTCTATGTAATATTGTCAATTCCTTCACTTTTCTATTAGAATGCCCAATAAACCAACACTTCACCTCAAACGAAAAAAGCAGCTCCTCACTAATGCATTAGGAACTGCTTTTTTCGTTATCTCCGTCGTAAACTGTTCTCTTCACTCGTAAAATTCAATCAAGTAGCATACTAATCTCTTTTATAGAAGTCACATAAATAGATTCTATCTTTGCCAATTGTTTCTTTACTACTTCGCTACGTGCTGCCATCGGTGAATCACTATTAATATAACTCTCTTGTTTTAGCGGAGATATATAAATATACATACCCTTCTCCACTAGCTTTTGTTGATAATCTTTCAAACCAATTTGCCAAGTTTCGTTATTGCAAAAATTATCATGAATCAATTCACCGTCAATAAACGCGTAACCAATATCACCAACATAATCAATATTTAGTAGTAAGTCTTTACATTCATGAAACATTCCAGGTGGAAGATGAATTTCCGCTTTCTCATCTTTAATCATATTAACAACCATATCAGTATTTCTGAAGTTATCTACATTCAGCCTATATTCTTGAAAATGTTCTCTTTGAATAACATTTGATACCTCACAACCATCAAAAGTGGCTTTTTCCTCTATTTGAGGGAAGATTTTAACTTTTACTTCTGAGCAATCGATACTTTCGAGTCTTATTCGATTATCGTCCACAAGCAAAGTAGCATCCGATATTACCGCTCTGTCTTTTCCCTTTATTGATACCTTCCAGAAATTTAAAGACTCTTCATGGGAGATCGTGCAAATATGAACCCTTTTACCATTCGTAAGTTGGACATGAAACATATTTAAATCATTTCCAGGTAAGGTAACAATGGAATAGTTATCTGAAGATACTATTTTGTCATCTTTCACATCTATCAATGATATCCCTTTCTCAGCGAAACAATATTCGGCATCCATTCCTTTTGGAGTGAAAAAGTAATAATACCATTCACCATCATGTTCTAGACGAGTGATAAATTGCGTCGTCGCATATGTTAATGTACAGTCAGCTAACTCTAGATTAAATGGTAAAATACAAGATTCGTTTTTCGCTAAAGAGATGCTTCCTGTTTTCGGGACTCGAATTTGCTCTTGTTCTAACTCAACAGTTATGGAAAAATCCTCTTGGTCTTTCATTTCAACATGGTCTTGATAATTATTAATAAAGATAAATCCAGCGTCTTCGTTTGACCTCACTGCGAAACGTAACGTGTCTACATTATCTGGTTCGATGTCTCCTGCATTTTCTGGTAACACTGTCTTAGTTTTACTAAAAGTCTTTTCAACCTCTTTGTAAAAATAATGTTGCCGTTTCAAACGTTTATATGAATCTCTTATTTGTCCAAATTCACCTATTGGAGCTTGATAGTCATAAGATATTTTAGGTGTCGCCGTTTCGTTTAAGAAAGGCGTTTTTTTCCCTTTAGGATTTGAACCTCCATGAAACACATAATACCCAACAAAGTTACAACCACCTGCGACTTTCATACTTGCCATTGCATCCACACTTTCAAAAGGAAGTGAAAACCGGTACTTATAAAATACCGTCATTCCTCCACCCATTTCACAACAAGCAAATGGTAAACTTTCCGCTTCATACTGAGGAGTAAAACCGTAATTTTTCTTTTTGTTATGATGAAAGTCCCTAAAAATATACTCAGGAGTTGCAGGGTGTTCTTTAGCATCTCCATAAAATATCCACGGCCAAAAAGCGTATCCCCCCCACAAAGGAAGAACTTCACTACTGGGAGCTGATGCTCCACCCCAGCCGGTAGAAGTATACAGGGGTGTTTTAATCCCAGCATCTTTTGCTATTTCTTTTAATTTAATAATATGATTATCGCCATCTCGACCTGCTGTAAGCCATTCATTCGTCGTGCCCGTCGTTAATTCCCAAGGTGCTCCGGCATGCTCATACTCATTTTCTAACTGCGTTGCTATGATTGGACCATCGTCTTCAAACAACAATCCTTTTATTTGTTGACCGATTTCATCATACAACTTCTTTACATACTTTAAATAAGCTTGATCATTTGATCGTAAATCAAACGGTCTTCCAAACAACCAATCAGGCATTCCACCATTTCTTGCCTCACCGTGAGCGAAAGGACCAATTCTAACAATCACATACATGTTATGCTTTTTACATAATTCAATAAACCGACGAAGATTCTTATTCCCAGACCAGTCAAATATTCCTTGTTCTTCTTCATGATGATTCCAGAAAATATACGTCGGAATGATATTAATTCCGGCCATTTTCATTTTTATAATCTCATCTTCCCAACGATGACAATGATACCGACTAAAATGAAATTCACCACTTATCGCAAAATACGGCTCACCATTCATTTCTAAATAATAATTTGTCAGTGTGATTTTATCTCCACTAGGACTTGTCTCATTAATGCTCAATGATGCTGGATAAATATGCTTTTTTTCATTTTTCACTTGAATTGAATAATTACTCATCATTTCCTCCCTAAATTATCACGACATAACTCTTTATGAAGAATAATTCCTTGATGATTTGCATCGAGTTTTAAAGCTTTGTCGAAATCTACTAATGCTTTTTTCTCATCATTTAAGCCCATAAGACCAAGACCTCGCATGAAATGACAATGAATCGTGTTACGTTTGTTTAAGTCTTCATCAAATATTAAAAAATCAGGAAGAGATACAGCAAAAAAATCAATTTTTACATTATCAAAAATATGTCTGTCCGCATAGTCAATTAATTTATCAAATCGTCGTTTTGCTTCCTTCTCATTTCCAAGCTTTCTCCATGCTAAACCTTGATAAAAAATCATTTCAGGTGGTTGGTCGTTATAATACATTGCACTAGCAGGTTCTTCTAAACCTTCTGATGCAATCTTAAAACACTTCTCCGCTTTTTCACCATGATTAAGACCTTCGTATGCGTAGCCAAGAAAATAATAAATATTGTTCTCTTGGGCTCCGTGTAATTTGCCTTCACCTAGATTAGAAGGGTAAGTTAATGCAGCTGTAAATTCATCCACTGCCCGCTGAAATTGATTTTCATTGATAAATCGTTTTCCAAGCTCGACATGTGCGATAACATATTGCCCTGTAACCTTCCCTTCTCCACCTTCCCAAGGATGAAATTGTCGAGTAGTAAGCTTTTTAATCGCATACTCATAATCACCTAATGTAACTAGTAACGTTATATATTCTAGGTACAAATCATCTCTGGTTTGAACTAAAGACAAATGTTCGTTAAGTACACTTAACCGTTTATCTGGTGACTCTCCTAGTTTCTTATACAATTGATCCAATTCATACAACACACGCGCATCCTTTTTATTACACTTAAATGCTTGTTCAAGTGATTGAACTGCCTCTTCACGTTTGTTAACTTTATTGAAATAACCTAAGGCAAGATTGCGATGAACAGTAGCAAAATCAGGGTTTAATTGTTTAGAAGACTCCCAATGATTGATGGCATCACGATACCGTTTTTTATCATAAAGAAGATCTCCTAAATAATAATGAGCTTTATCATCGTTTGGATTTTCTTCAAGCACTGTATCTAATACTATTAATTCAAAAAGCGTGTTAGGGAAACAATAATCAGTCGATGCTTCATATCCAGACGTAATATACTGTTTTACTTCTTCTTTATTTTCAGCTTTATACAAGTAGGCCAATGTATAATGAACCATCGGATGATCATTCCTTGAGTCGCCTTCTACTCTTTTTAACACATCAATCGCTTCTGAATTTAAGCCACTTTCTGCATAGTCAGTTGCTAAGTGAAGATGACTGTAATCATCCGATCGCATCAAAGTAGTTAAGTCTGCTAGTACTTTACTAGCGTTGTCTTTCTCACCTAAGTCATTAAAAATATGATATTTTTCGTTATAAGCACCGAAATCGAGATAATCCACCTTAATAGTTTCCTCACAATAGGAGAGTGCTTCTTTTAATCTCCCTAATTTTCGTAATAACGTTATTTTTAGATGACGAGCTTTCATATTGTTAATGTTTCTAGAAAGCGACTTTTCCACAAGTTCAAGTGCTTCGTTATAAGAATATTTCTCGGTAGCAATTTGAGCTAGAGAAAAATACCCACTATCTTGCCATTGACCTGACCATACACACTTATAAAAAGCTGCAAAAGCTTCATCTAATTTTCCTTGAAGCTTTAAAGAAAGTCCCAATTGATAATAAGCTTCACTATCATATGGATTAGAATTACGCCATGTCAAAGTTTTTACCGCACGCTTGAAGTACTTTTCACTTTCAGAAAATAACCCTCTACGAAGGATCAACAGACCGTACGCAATATTTATGCGAATGTCGTCAGGATCGCGTTTCAAACCCTCTAAATAATAAGACTCCGGCTCAAAAGTTGCATGCCGATATTGCTCCAAATGAAGTCCAGCAAGGTATAATTGTTCATTTGTTTTCAACTCACTTGGCTCTTGTAATGGATCCGCCGGCTTTGGAATTTCCTCCTCGTTGGCTTCACTCGGTTGGTACGAAACTAAAATCCGACCAGACGAATTTTTTACAACTAGCAAAATATCGTGTTCCTTTTCATCTTGTTCTAATTCTAAGAAATGATGATAGATATCATTAGGTGATAATGTCGTTTCTGCCTGCAAATACACTTTTTTCTTTCCAGTTACTTCAATAATAGCGTTCTCAAATAATGAGGTGCTGTAAGCCATAATAGTTGCTTTATTTCCATCGAATTTTAAATTAACTGCTGCGTCAATTGTAGCATTTTTTACAACGCCAATTTCTTTGTAAGGCATAAAATATTGACTGAAGGATTTTACTTCATAAGGCTGTAGCCATGTAAAATCAGGCTGATTATCAGTATATACTCCTGTCATCAGCTCGATGTATGGGCCATCTTCGTCCGTTAAGTTACGATCCCAAGCTTGACCAAACTCCCCATTTCCCCATGTCCACTGTTTTTTCCCTGGTGAAATATGATGATTTGCGACATGTAGGAGTCCACCTTTGGCTTGATGGTCGTACCCACCAACAAAGTTATAATCTGATTTGTAAGCCATGTAAGAAGTTGGTACAGGAATATTTTTATAGCGTGATATGTCAACTCCAGCTGAATAGTCCATCTTATAATATGTTCCGGTTGCAATAGGAAACGTTGATACATCTCGCTTCCCATGATCAAGCACAGCATTCACATCAGGAGGAAAAACAGATTGCGTATGGTCATTTACAGCTACTGCTGGATTAGCCCACCAAAGAAATGTCTGTGGTGTCGACGTCCGATTATACAACTGCACATCAATTTTCAAATAAGCAGTATTTGGTTTTAAAGTAAATCCAGCCGTCATCTTAGTTCCATACATTCGATCAATTTCACTCAGCCATACAGTTGCACTGCCATCCTCATTTTCATTTAAACGATAATCAACAGGACCGAATGTGTTTGGACGATGATGCTGGGGCCAGTTAAATTCGATTCCTCCAGATATCCATGGTCCAGCCAAACCTACCAGGGCAGGTTTGATTACACGGTTATAATAAACAAAGTCATAATCATTTGTTTTATCTAATGCTCTGTAAACCCTGCCACCAATTTCAGGCATCATTTCGATCCGAATGTACTTATTTTCTAAAATGATAATCTGATAACTTTTCAATTTTTTTTCGTCTGCTATTTTATCAATAACAGGATGTGGATAAACCTTACCCGAACTTCCTTGATAAACACGTTTTTCTAAAAACATTGGGTTTTTTTCGGCTTCTCCAACTTCATATGTGGGTATTTCTTTTTTTTCTTCCCAAATGCGAACAATGTTTTCCTTTTCATTCATTCCGTTCACTCCCTTGATTTCATAATCTACTTTCAGATTACACTGAGTAACAGACAAGAACAATTCATGATAAACTGATATTAATGGAGGATATTCTGTTTTTATATTTATATGAAGTTTGATATAATCATACTTAATTTAACTAAATTAATTTTGTACGGATTTCGATAAGATTTAAAAGGAGGATGTAATGAAAAAATCGAAAGGGTTTCAATCAGAAAAAATATATGTATTACCTGATTATCTTCAGGAAGAGTTAAACGAGCATCATATTCTAAACAGATCACATTTAACTGATATTGGGTTTTTCCCAGAAGCTACCCATCATTTTCGAGAAAGAAAAACTGGTTGCGATTCGCATATTATGATATATTGTTCTTCCGGCGAAGGGCGGGTTGACCTATACAAAAACCAACTTATACATATTAAATCGCAAACCTTTTTTATTATACCTGCAAATACTCCTCATACTTATTTTGCAGATAGCAAAAATCCTTGGAGCATTTATTGGTTCCATGTTAGAGGGACTGACGTTTTCGATTTAATTCATTCGTTTAATATAGCATTACATCCAATCCAAATGACATTTAAAGATACTTCTGTCCTTATTCAGTCGTTTAACCAATGTTATGATTTGATACAAGCCAAGTCCTATTCGATACCTCATCATTTATTTTTATCTCAAACGATTAAATATTTAGTTAGTTTGGTTGGTATTAGCGCACAGAAAAATGATGGAAAAGGAAAAAAGAATGCTTATATTGATGAGGCTATTCATTATATGGAAAACCACATACACACGTCGATTTCACTTGAAGACCTGGCTAATAGCACACGTTTATCAAAACAACATTTAACACAACTTTTTAAAGAAGAGATCGGTTTTCCTCCCATTGATTATTTTTTGAGACTAAAAATACAACGAGCGTGTCAATTGTTAGATTTAACAAATGATAGTATTAAAGAAATTGCTTTTATGGTTGGCTTTAACGATCCTTATTATTTTTCACGCATGTTCAAAAAAATTATTAGTCATTCTCCTACCGAATATCGCAAGACACAAAAAGGCTAACTTTTTCTATTACTATAGATAAAGTTAGCCTTTTGATTTCCTATTGCTTCAGTAATCAAATTACCAAATGTAAAAAAAATAGTTGATGAGACAGGAGCAAGTTGCACTCCTAACGGATAAGAAAGTTGACGATTAATCACTTATGTGACGCTTTACGCCTTTAGTTTAAACATACCAACGATATCCGTTATTGTCATTTTTGCTTTAGGTTGAAACTTATCGCTACCGATGTAGTCGAGAGTTTCCTGGAAAAGCTTGCTCGTTTCTGGTCTTTTTAAATCCTTCGCATCATAGGTTCTAAAACAAGAAACAAACAATTTCCCTCTACCAACTTTTGCCTCGAATGCATAGGTCAGTCGCTTCATTCGATGAAAATTATCAACAACCTCAACGATAGGTTTAATTTGTGGATAACTATCTAAACTAATACTTGGCGCTCCATCAACAAGATGATACCATTGCCAATTTGATAAACCATCATGAGGAAATTGATTAAATAATGGGTGCTTGTTAATGATCATTCCCATTGTTGTGCTTTCCTGTGTCGGGAACCATAAGAAATTCCAAAAAATTGGTAGGTATTTTGTGGTAACTTCATCGTACTGATTACCGCCTTTAGCCATTAACCAAACATTTCCTCCATCTAGTAAATATTGCACTACATCACGGGACATTTGATCCGTAATTGCTAATTTGGCATCTTCTTTTTTATAGCTCCGTTCTTCAATACCAATCAATTCCTCAAATCTTGCACCATATAGATAAGATTGTAAAGAATTCATGTCTGTCCAAATATCCTTTACTCCTTTAGGTAAATCTGTTCTACCAAAGGACCAAAAATCCCAACTATTTTCGATTGTTTCATGCTCATCATTTATCTTTAACTCCACATGCAAACGATACTGTGAGGAACCTTTAGTCGATGTTTCAAAGTTGATTGTCCCAAGCCTACAATTTTCCCCGGCTTTTAAATTATTTAAATCCCATTCACCTTGGTCCAAAGTTTGCTCATCAACTCTCACTTCCCATGTTAGGCGACCTTGTTGGACATTCGCCCCATAGTTAGAAAGTTCAATATCAACTTCAGCGGTTTCACCGCCATAAAAGGTGCGTCTGTCACTGCGCATTAACATCACTCTATCATTATTAAACTGTTTAAAGTCTTTTGGCTCTATGACATTTTTGCTATCCCAAAAAACATCAAGAATCCCTGTTGTCGCATGACCTTGTCCAGGAAAATCACGAATATCTAGGAGTTGGATACCAGATAAATCTTTCGTACGTCTTGCTCTTTCCATAATCTCTTTATACGAACGAACCATGTGACTTCCTGTAACTTTTTTAAACTCTTCTACTCTGTCATTCCAACCTTTTCCTTCTAAAGATTCATTAAAGGTTTCTAACCATGAAGGTTGCAAATGACCGGTAAACTTATCAGAGAGATTTGGATCAACATACATTGTAAATTGTCCATGCTCGTGTCCGATTACTGGTTTGTCTACTAACTTTGGGAGTTCTCGGTAATCTTCTGTAGTATCTGGTGACCCTGCATATGGAAGTGCATAAGGAGGGTGCCAATTTAAAGATTGAATGAAAAAGTCTCCTTCACGGTCATGAACGGGAAGTTGACCAAACCCTGTATTATCTGTAAACAATCTTGTAGGGTCTTTCTTCCTTGCTAATTCTACTAACTCATTTAACAATGGATGCCCACTTGCACTTATTAATTCATTTCCAAGTGCCATCATGACAAAAGAAGGATGTTCATTCAGATGTTCAATTATCCGGACAAGCTCTCTCGTTAAAAATTCATGTACTTCAACGGGAGGCGCTGTTTCACGTTCCAAATAATGAAATGACCAATGTGGCAATTCCGTTTGTACGAGCATTCCCTCTTCATCTGCAGCTTCCCAAAATGGCTTTGGTGCAGACCATCCATGTAAACGAACATGATTATAGCCATGCTCTTTTACTATTTTAAACTGTTTTTTGTAATGCTCTTTATCCCATGATGGATAACCAGTCATCGGAAAAACACAGCAATCGACATATCCACTTAAAAATACTGGTTGTTCATTCAATAGAAATTGTTTTCCTACCGCTTTAAAATCCCGCAACCCTATTCGATGATTTTTACAGTCAATCGTCTCGTTATTTTCCATTAGTTTAATAGATACATCATATAATGAAGGAGTTTTGTCAGACCATACCTCAGCATTTTCGCCCATATCAATATGTAGATCCACTGACTCCAATTGCTGATTGCCATTCAGTTGGTGTGATACAGTTACTGGTTTCATTGCACCTTTATTGATGACTACATTAACACTGTAAGTTTTATTGCTCGAGCGGCCTTCTCCAAGATCTACTTCCGCTCTTATATTGAATTGCTTTGGACTTTCTTCTTGCAAAAACATTACCTTGCTAAAATGAGAAGAAGGAAACGACTCTATTTTTACTCCTCCAGTAATTCCGCCCCAATTTGTTGCCGTGTGATAAGAATGAATGTGGCTTTCCATAAGGGGAATATGAAGACGATTATCAACAGAAATAACTAACTTCTGAGTTTTGCCATGCTCGAGAAATGGAGTGATATCAAACTGGTGGTCCGTTACAAGTCCCTCACCATTACCTACAAAATCTCCATCTATCCATACACTAGTAAACCAGTGAACACCCGACATCACTAAACGATGATGTTGATTTTCTGGAAGTGAAGAAGTATCTAACTCGATAGAATACCACGCCTTGCCGATGTATTCTCTTTCTTTTTTCCACGTCCCTAAAGGGAAGTGGTCACCATTTGTTTTTCCAAAGCCTTGTTCTTCCCATGATCCCGGAACATTAATGACGTCCAAAGAATCTTCGAAACGATGACCTTCAACTTCTATTTCATCGGTTGGATCTAAAACAAATTTCCATTCACCATCTAATGAAAGTGATTCTCTTGTATTATTCATCAAGTACACGTCCTCCTTAAAATAGACAACTTCGTATAAGCTTATTTTAACGCTTAAATAATCGTCCTACAATTCACTATTAAAAGAATATAATGGAGGATATTCGGATCCTATTTAGCAGGAAAGTATTTAAAGAGGTTATTTTAATACGATCGTCGGCTTAGTTTAACCTTTAGCGAGTTCATTTGGAATAGAAGGGGGTAACAAGATTCATCAACTTGCTGAATTTTTTTCAAAACCGCTCCCTGATAATAATTGGACAAAAAGAGCATTTGAAAAAGGTTGTTAAGTATGTAGCCATGTCGGAGCCTTCGTATCATGCACAAGACACCTCCTCAACTTGCGCAATTCTCTTCAAAACCACTCCCTAATAAATAAAAAAAAAGACTGTCACCCAAAATAATTTGGACAACAGTCTCTCTTACTTGCTATACCTTATCTAAACAGATCCATCAACCGACCCCAGAATCCCTTTTCTTCTTCTTCCACTTCTTCATTTGATTCCTGTTCTTCCTTTTCAATACTATCTGTTTTAATCATAAATTGTACCGAGTTTATCTTCTCGTTTTCAGTCGAAACAAAAGATACAGCTTCGAAATCAGAATTATCAAAATCAGCAAGCAACTGATCAACTTCCTCTTGCATTTGTTCAGGCATATCCTTTGTAGATTCATATAATGTATCTGTACCGTCATCAAGCTCATCCGCTCCAGTTTCTAGTCCACCGGTTCCACCTGACAATTCCACAATTCCATCATGGATTTCGTTGTACGAATTAGATAATTGACCAACCCCATCTGTATAACTTAGTAGTCCAGCATGAAACTCTTTATAATTACTAGACAATGACTCCAAACCTTCTTGCAATTCACCTATAGAGTCTGCCACATCCATATCATCTAGTGAAGATGCAATCTCTGTTGCCATCGATCCCATGGTGTTCGCCATTTCCGTAAGCGATCCACTAACTTCGTTGAGCGTTGGTTCCACTGCCTCAAAGGCTTCCTGTACCGCGGAATACGTTCCTTTTGCAGTGCGGGCAGCCGCATAAGTCTCAACCAATTGGTCCACTACATCACTATCTGCACCGCTCATATATAATCCTTCTATTTCTTCTTCTGTTATCTCATAGTCTGGAATTGCCACCATTTCATCATTTAACGTGCTGTAAGCCATGGTGTAGTTCTCACTTAATTCCGTTAATCCACCTGCTGCTTGATGAAGTCCTTCCGCTAATTGAGACAGTCCTCCAGGAAGTTCTTTCAGTTCAGTCAAATCCATCTCGCCTGAACTTTCACTAAGAGAAGTACTCATCGTTGCTAGGCCTTCGTCAATCGATACCGATGCATCAACTAGTTCGTTGGATGAACCATCAATTTCCGAAATACCCGTTTTGTATTGCTCAGAACCATCACGCAGATTTAATACACCACGATTTAACTCAGAAACACCAGAATTTAATTCCCCAAGACCATTACTTATCTCTTTAATTCCGTCCGTTAATTCCTGCATTTCACCAGTCATTTCGCCCATGTCCGGTCCTTCGATCGCCATCGATTGCGGAATTGCAGCTATTTCGATGCCCTCTAGTTCAAAATCAACTGCATCAGCTTTTATATTTAGCTCTCCAGCTTGTTCAGGCATAACAGAAAAAGTTACTTGCTTGTTTTTACCAGCATTTGCAACTACTCCATCTTCCGCCTCGATGTTGTCAAAAATTTCAGGTTCTAGGTTGAGTGAAATTTGCACCATGTAGTTTTCAAAAAATACACTATCAACACTCTCATTTGCAGATGTTTGAATATTTATTTCTACTTCGCCATCTTTACCTACAAGTTCGTTTGGGTTTATTTGCTTCCCATCTAGTAAATAAGAAATCGTAATATCCCATGGTAAGTCTGCGTCATTCTTATCGCCTTGATAATAAAATTTGCCCTCCGGTGCAGTAACTTCGACCGTATCTTCTTTTTGCTCGATTTCCGATAGATCAGTTAGATTTTTCAGGTTAGAATACGTACCATAATCGACAATATTTCCTTCTTCCACCACATCAAAAATATTCACCACATAAACTTCTTGCCGCTCGCCAGAAGAGGTTAGCGTTGCATACACTACCTCATCTTTGGATGAATATTGTCCGGCATTTTGTGACTGTCCTTCTTCTGCTGCCACTCGTTCGCCTCCAGTTGCAGTTAATAGAAATGACGGCAATACAAGGGCTATGGCCATGAAAACGTGGACTATCCGTTTAATTCTCATTATCATTTCTCCTTTGAAATTCTTCCAGTAAGACTCTTACTTTTTATAAAAATCTGCTTTAAAAGTCGTTTTATCAATAACTTTATCAAATACCAATACCATGGCTGGGAGGAAAAAAACAACCATAATAAACGCTAGTAATGCTCCCCTTCCAAGTAGTAACCCAATCGAACCTACAATTGGATTGGTTGAAGTAATCCATAAGATAAAGCCAACACTAGATAGAATCGAAGCGGAAATTGCAATCGAGAAAATTTTCTCATCTATTGTTTTCTTAACAGCCTCAAGTGCTGTCATTTCCTTACGATTCTCTTTATAAGCTTCCATGAACAGAATTGCATAATCAACCGTCGCGGCAAGCTGTACCGTACTAATAATCAAGTAACCTACATAAACCAATGGAGAATCAGTAAAGTATGGAACAGCTAAATTCAGCCAAACAGATGATTGAATCGTTAATAGTAGTATCAGCGGAATAGAAATAGATTTAAATGTGACCAACAAAACAATCGCAATTGCAATGATTGTCAGCCAATTGACAAGTCTGTTATCTTTTTGCACGATATCTCTCATATCATATAAAGTCACGCTCTCACCAAGTGTATAAATCTCATCACCATAATAGGCTGCAGCCTTCTCTTGCACAGATTCGACTAGGGAGAAAGCTTTATCCCCCTCTGTTCCCGCATTTGTATGAAGGATAATCCTACTGTACTTATCAGAATAAAATTCCTCCGTTATTGATTCCTCTAAAAATTCTGATGGAATGACAGAGCTGACTGAATTTACATAAGAAAGAACACTTGTGACAGGTTCAAGATTTTCTAAATCGTAAACAAGATCTTCTTCCTTTGCGACATCTCCTTTTGGAACGAGTAACACCATCGGAGTAAATTCCTCAAACGTCTCTTCAACTTTAGTTTTGTCCCCACCTGCACGAGTTTCTTCTGGTTGATCCCCGTTTCCATAAGTGAAATTCGTGTTGCTCTGTGCCAAGAACGCAGGAATAATCGCTATTAATACAAGTATTATGACAGGTATTCTTATTTTAACAACACTATTGCCAATTTTCTTGAAGCTTGGTAGCAAAGGTTTGTGCTGTGTTTTATCAATCCATTTATAAAATAAAACTGTTAAAGCCGGTAAAAATACCATGACACTTATGAAACTTAACACAATTCCTTTAACAAGATTTACACCTAAATCAGAACCAATCTCAAAGTTCATAAATGTTAGTGCCATAAAACCAAAAAACGTCGTCGCTGCACTAGCTGCAATGGCAGGGAATGATTTCTTCATTGCAAGGCGCATCGCTTCAACGGGATCTTCATGTTTCTGTCGATAATCTGAAAAACTATGCAGTAAAAAAATAGCATAATCAAGGGATACCGCAAGCTGCAGAATCGGAGCAACTGATTGGGTTATGAATGATACTTCTCCAATAAAAATGTTTGTCCCTAAGTTTATTAGAACGGAAACCCCAATTGCTGTGAGGAAAAAAACTGGTTCCAACCAAGACCTTGTAGATACGATCAAAATCAAAATAATAATTGGTACTAACAACGCTGCGGCATACATCGATTCTGCCCCAGCCATTTCTTGTGCAATAGCAGTATCGAGCGCTTCTCCTTCCATCGCGTTTTCTTCACCAATCAGTTCGTAAATAGCATTGGTTATTGCTACTTCATCACCATCTCGAATGCTGAAGGAAATTATAGCTTTATCATCCTTAAAATACGTCTCCACTGTATCCTTATCAGCTATTTCTAGTGGTGTTTTTATATCGACCGCATCATCTAACCACGTGACATCATTCACGCCATCGATAGCAGCTAACTTTTCTTTTACTTGAAGTGCTTCTTGGACTGATACATCGTTTATCATCACTCTTGTATTAGGCACGGAGCCTTCAAATTCCTCTTCCATGATTTCCATGGAAATTGTTGACCTTGCATCATCCGGCAAATAATCAACCATATTGTAATTGACAGACACAGAAAATTGCACGATGGAGCTTATAACTGCAATGACAATAAACGTAATGACAATTAATTTATTATGTTTTAATATTCGTGCTGCTATGTCGATCGAAAACATCTCCTTCTTGCATACATTTCATCATATAATTATAATGACACTGTGTTGGTTTAGCAACAAACAGTTTATTATCATATGTTATTTACCCAACAAAAACGTTTTTTGTGTTGAATATGTATCGAGAAAAATCTCATAAACCCTTTTTAAAATTATTTTCGCAGCTAGTTTTTTCATCCTACGGATAAACTTTACTTTGCTACATATAGACAGCAAATTCGTACATATAAATCCATCCTTCCGACACATAACAAATTCCGATAAAATTCACAGCGCGTCCACTCGTTTCCTAGTTTAAGTTATAATACTAAAAAATTGATAATTTCCTAAGCAATAAGAAAGGAATGATTTCCATTGAATTCGAAATTAGACAGAAGAAAAAAATATACGAGAATGGTTTTGAAGGAAAGCTTAATGAAACTACTAAAAGTAAAGTCTATTTCAACCGTTACAGTAAAAGAGATATGTGCCCTTGCTGATATCAACAGATCAACTTTCTACTCTCATTATCAGGACCAGTTTGATCTTCTCAATCAAATAGAGGAAGAAATTATTGAGGATATGAATGAAACACTTACAGCTTATAATTTTAATCAAGATGAAGAAACGTTAAAAATGATAGAAAAGATCGTCGAGTATGTGGCCGAGAACAGTGATGTTTGTTCAACCCTCTTTAATGAGCATGGTGATTCTAGCTTTAAAAAGAGAATAATGAAGGTTGCTAGTGAGCACACAGTCAAAAATGCCTTATCTATTTATCCTATCGATTCAGAAATCTCTGAGTACGTCAGTATATTTGCAATCAGCGGCAGCATTCATTTATTAGAAAATTGGCTGAAAAATGGGATGGACAAACCTCCAAAAGAAATGGCCGAACTTATTTCTAACCTTACAAACAAAGGACTTTCATATTTACAAGAGTAAAAGCGCAGTAAAAGTTTTTTAGTCGTAAATTTTTTGTTATAGCATTCCACATATTTAAACGGCACAATTCATCATAAAGACGAATTGTACCGTTTATTGTATAGATAAGGTGAAGAATTAAGCTCGAACAACAGATCGCGGAAATAACACATTATTTTCTAAATGAATGTGGTCAAACATATCTGATTCTAAGTTTTCAAGGCGGCTGTAAACAAGTCGATAAGACCCACATGCACCTTCTGGTGGCGTAAAATCATTGGTGATCTCTCGTAATTCTTTAAGAATATCACCAGCATGACTATGTTCATTTTCTAACTCATCCACTACCTTTTGTAACTTTGCATAATTTTCATCGGTTGGATTTTCTTCAAGGGTCAAGATAAGGGGGAAATCTGAAGTTTCTTCTTTCATTAGATGCTGTTCAAGTTCCACCTTTAATTCATTGAACAATTTATGCACTCTACCTAAATGTGGATGTTCCGCTCCATGTACACGAAATACTTTTGTAACATATGGACTTAATTGCGGAAGTTCTTCGTTTAAATATCTGTGGTGCTTGTTAACAATATGATCAATCAGCTCACCGTTTGATGCATTGTCCCAGTCTATTGTAGTGTTGTGTAACGCCTTTGTCTCTTGATAAAGTGTATTAAGGTTTCCTATAACTTCATCAGCTGATAGATTTTTTTCGTTAATCGCCTCTAAAAGTGGTCGATTACCTCCACAACAAAAATCAATTCTATAAGACTTAAATAGATCACCTGCTTTAGGGAATGTTTTAACTATTTCTCCAACATTTGAAGTCTCTGTAAATGTTCTCTCCATGGTATTACCTCCATATGATTATAAATTTTTTCTTAAATAAAGGATACCAAGTAATTACTGTCTACCTAGTGATATACATCACTACCAGGCAATTTATCTAATATTATATGTTTAATTATTCAATTTTTTAAGTACCCCTTTTGCTCAGAATCCTCGCTCAAACAAAATTAATGTTTGATATCACATTTGCGTTCCCTTCTCAGAGAAACTCGGTTTGAACGTAACGGTATTCTCGCTTCCGTTCCCTTCTCAGAGAGACTCGGTTTGAACGTAACGGTATTCTCGCTTCCGTTCCCTTCTCAGAGAAACTCGGTTTGAACGTAACGGTATTCTCGCTTCCGTTCCCTTCTCAGAGAGACTCGGTTTGGACGTAACGGTATTCTCGCTTCCGTTCCCTTCTCAGAGAAACTCGGTTTGAACGTAACGGTATTCTTGCTTCCGTTCCCTTCTCAGAGAGACTCGATTTGGACGTAACGGTATTCTCGCTTCCATTCCCTTCTCAGAGAGACTCGGTTTGAACGTAACGGTAATCGCATTTCATTTTTTCATACTTTGATGAACTATGTATAATTTCTAATGATACTCCAATATGAATAGCGTTTATTCAAGGAATTTTTATGGAAAGAGTTGATTAGTATTAATTTGGAATCATGCGTTATCATGTACAACCCTTTTGCGCGCTAAGTTTTTCAGAATTCTGCACCTTGAAAAAACGTATCTTCAAGGTGCGAAACTCAAGCTATTTTTCCCTTATCCATTTTTGTTAAATGTCATCACGCTGAGACTTACAGATAGGTTTGGTAAAGAATATACTTCTATAACAATTAATTTTATTGAAGTCTTGTGATAACAAGGTGTGCTGACACAGGCTCTGTTCCTCCAGCGAGAGGTGTAATGGTTAGTGCCGTGGCATTGTTTGCCGGATTTCTTACAGTCAGTATTGAATTGATTACTGTCGTTTCAACAATTGCCATCCCTACTATCTGAGAAGTACCAGTTGCGCGACCAACGACCGTATATGCTAGTTCAACAGCTCCACCTCCTGAGTCGAGAGTTAAAACTAGTTGACCTGCTTCTGATACACTTACTTGAAATAAGACTTGATAAAAGCCAATTTCAGCCAAGTTAAATGTATCCGCACCAGTGCGAGAAATCTCCACTCCACTAGAAGGTCCATCTTGCGGAAAATCTACGTCTCCGCCTGTTGCGACTGTTGCAGCATTATCAGGCGGCATTAACGCATAAAAATCAGCAAAGGCTAATACTCCACCTGCCGGACCAGTCGCTCCTGTTGCGCCTGTCTCACCTTGTGGACCGGTTGGACCGGTTGGACCTGTCGCTCCTGTTTCTCCTTGTGGACCCGCTGGACCCGTTGGACCTGTCGCTCCTGTTTCTCCTTGTGGACCCGCTGGACCCGTTGGACCTGTCGCTCCTGTTTCTCCTTGTGGGCCTGCCGGACCCGTTGGACCTGTCGCTCCTGTTTCTCCTTGTGGACCCGCTGGACCTGCTGGACCTATTACTCCAGGTTCTCCTTGTGGACCCGCTGGACCTGCTGGACCTGTTACTCCAGGTTCTCCTTGTGGACCCGCTGGACCCCTTTTTCCACGTGGTCCAGGCGGACAGATGCATCTACGTTTTTTTATTTTCAATTTAGAATAAGGTGGACAGCACCCCCTATAACTTTTACCATTAACAAACATGTATATCCTCTCCTCTTCTTGTATTAAAACCATCTACGCAAAAATATCAATAAAAATTTCAATTGATTAGTAAAATATGCGGGCGATACTTATTGTGAATAAATAACCGTCGTTAACCCTGGAATCAAACATGAGTACCTCGTTTATATTAGCGAAGAATACGTCTGAACATTTGTATTGACTTCATACAGTTCTTTCACATGCTAAAGCCCTTGTAATAGTCATTTAATACTTTATATGATTGTAAAAGGATTCACGTGACGACTTCACTGTAGGCATTAATTGATTTAATATAAAAAATTCAAAAGCGAAAAATAAAACGACACGGTTCTTCGTAAATACGAAGAACCGTGTCGTTGCTAGCTTTAAATGGTGCCACTACTGATGTTAATTGTCTCCCCCGCCAAAAATATGACGAAACCTTGTTTTCATTAAAATCAAATCTTCTATTAGAAAAACACCTTTTATTACCAATTATTTTGAAATTGGTTTGATTTTTTAGAAAAACACAAATCAAAATAGAAAACTTCTTCTCTTAAGCTGCACCCTAAATATTAATATGATCGTATAAAAGGCAAAGGGTCACAATCCCTTTGCCTCCATAATTTATTCAATCAGATCCACATCATAGTTTTCCATTCTTAAATCAATGTTCTCCTCTGTTATTTCCATGTAAATTTCTTCATCTTCGGGACTGATATCTATTAAGAAAGGTACAGCACTGTCTGTTTCAATAATTCCGAAGGATTCTTCCTCTAACGACACCTCTAAACCTTCAAAAATAGAATCACCATCCTGGTTTCCTAATGTAAGTTCGAAAGAGATATTTCTAATCGGAGCATGCAATCTATTTATCACAATAAAAAGAAGAGACGTAGTTCCATCATCATTAAGAACAAGCTCATCTGGGTAAATACTAAAGTCATTCGGGATACCGCCTTTAGGATCAGCCATAATGACTTCTTCTAGATAACTATAAACTTCACTACTCTCTATTGTCACTCCACTTTCTTCATCTAATTTTGATACTTGTAATTGTAAATCTGGTACTTCGAAAGCGTCTTGACTAGCATCTTCTACTTCTAATGTATCACCATTTCCCTGCGATTCTTGTTCGGTTGATAAATCTTCTTGATTATTATTAGCCGCGACATCTGTCTTCTCTTCGTTATTTTCTGTATTTACATTTTCACTTGTCTCTTCGTCCGAATTACTACATCCAGTTACAATTAGTATCATTATAAAAACTAACATATACACGAATTTTTTCATTTTGATTGCTCCTCTATTTTTTATCAATTATTACACTCCTACACTCATTTCTACATAGGTTTTGCCAGAATGGCTAGTCTTGTATGCAACAAAAACCGGTGTTCTTTGTTCTAAACCCTCCCTATGTAAAAAATCAAATAACTCCCAATATTTTAGTTGCGACTGTTCATTAAAGTTGTCGATTACCCTAGTCATCACCATTGGTGTGATAGAAAAGTAACTCCGAAAAAACATCTGCTCATCTAAAACCGGAGTGAAAATATCTTCTTCAATTGGCATATAAATTTCTACCGTCATTTCATCGGCTGTTGGATCACTTAACATGGAAAAAAACATGTCTCCTGTCGGATGATACTTGTTTGTTTCCAATATGGTAACGAAATCTTCCAAAGCTATTTCTAAATCCTCTGGTTTAAAATGATAGTATTTCGAAACGACATTACGATGCGCTATTTGATGACCTAACATCATGCTAAATCGCCTCTATTTCGTATCGGTATGTATAAATCTATTATAATATCCCCATACACCTCTAGGAGAACACAATAAAAAATATCATCAATTGTGATATTCTGTTCGTTTGCATAATCTTTTAGTTGATCTATTGCAGCATAGAAATCTAATGCTTGATCGGCTTGTCTCATAACCAAAGCTTCTTCTACATAAAAATTTCTCTCAAAGTGAAAATCTGGTTCATCTTCTAAGCGTACCGCTCCATTTATTGGCAGGTAATAAGTAAAATCGCCATATTTTTCTTCTCCTTTTGATGGAACTACGGAGAAAAAAACCGGTCCATTTTGATAAATCCCTTCTGCTAAAATCAAGTCTTCTATTAAAAAAACACCATCTTGCCAATTTTCCCGTAATTGCGTTGTTTTGTATACTAAAAGGTGATCAAACTGTATGCCTCTTGTCTCCATTTTCATTTAATAACACTCCATTTCTCGATAACTATTGTGTTAATTTCGAAATTTCAATTCCGAATCTGTCATGCTATTTACATCGTCACCTTTCACAGGTTTTAATTCTCCGTTTTGTTCATAGTTAAAGCTGTCAAACCGAGATTTGCAATATTGTAATACTAATTGTTCAGGAAGAACAAATAGCATTGTCCAAAAAAGTCCTACTGCAAGAGTTATAATAAATATTAAATCATAAGATCCCGTATTAAAATTTCTAATTAAAAACTGAATTATAAAAGAAACACCAATACCTACTATGATAACTAGCGGTATATAAGAACTCGTTTCAAATTTGTTCCGTAGTTTATCTTTTTTAGAACCTTTTTTATATTCTCCCTTTTTCAACAACATCCCGAAACGCACAATTGTAATTAAAAACACAATGCCACCGATAATTAACGTAATAGCTGTGAATTGCAGAAGAACCGCTTCGTCGGATATTTCAGTACCAATCGCTATCAACGCTACTAAATAAGCAGAGACTCCAAATAAATTTTGAGATACTAATGTATTAATAAAATACTGCATTTTCTGTGAACGGCTAAAAACTGCTGGTATAGAATAGATGAGTGACAAGCCTCCTAAGACACATGATAGGACCAAGTGCACTTTAAAAATCTCATCTTTAAATGGATACATCGAGTATCCACCGATAAAAGACTCTAAAAATAAAAACAACGCTTGACCAAATATCGCCAAAATAAATGCGGCTCCTAAAGCATTTGGGCTCTGTCTTTTCGATTCAAAGGGACCTCTTAAAACTAAAAAATCCTCTTCCTTCAATTTATGTAACATTCCGTTACCCCACCTTGCATCCTTTAACTACATCCAGCGATCCTGTTGCATGATTAGTTCTATAAAAGACTTATTTTGTGCTAAAACTATCCCCGATTTCGAAAGATATTTTATTGATTTCGAATAAACAATTCCATTTCTGTAAGGATAGTTCCGTCTTCATCTCTCACAGGTTTCAAATCTCCGTTTTGTTCATAGTTAAAGCTGTCAAAACGAAATTTGCAATAGAGTATGACAAGTTGTTCAGGGAGAATAAAAATCATAGTATAGAATAAAAGAACAAAAATAGTGCTGAATATAATCACATCAAAATCTTGCATATCAACATTTTTCATTAAAAACTGCATCATAAAAACAACTAATACTCCCGTAACTGTGGCTACAGGAATTAACGACTTTTTCTCAAATTTATTTCGAAGCTTATCTTTTTCCGAACCTTTACGATAATATCCTTTTTTCAATAATATATAAAGTCTAACAGATGTCGCTATAAATATTAGTATCGCACCTGAAATTGTCAAGTAAGTAAAATAAGCCAACCTATCAGGATTGGAAATTATACTTGTCCCTATAATTATTAAAGACAAAATATAAAATGAAATTCCAAAGATATTTTGTGATGCAATAATACTTAGTAAATATTGTATTTTTTGTGATTTCATATAAATACCAGGAATCATGTATATAATATATAAAACTATAGTTATACACGAAAACCAAAAATGTAAATAGAAGACTTCTTCTTTAAAAGGATAATTAGAATATTCTTTAATATAATGTTCTAATCCTAAAAGTAAAGCTTGAATCAGTATAACTAATAGAAATATTCCTGCTAAACTATGAGGGCCCTGCCTTTTAGACTCTAAAGGCCCCCTCAAAGCTAAGAAATTTTCTTCAGGTATTTTATTTAACATTATGTTATTCCTCCTTATCAACGAAACCATCCTTTTACAGAGTCCATAATTGTTTTTCCATTTCCATTCCAATCTTTATTTAAAGCCCAATTCGCCCCAATTCCTGCAAGAGCTCCTACTGCTGTACCTACACCTGGAATAGGAATCAGTGCTGTTCCTGCTGCAGTAAAAGCCATTTGTACAGCTCCTCCAACCCCAGTATCTATAGCAGTATCCTTTCTTGCTCTGGAACTAGCTTCTCCTCCACTTAAACCATCTTCCGTTGCATCATTATAATTAGTATAATAGCTTAATCCAATACCGGCTACTCCTAAACCCTTTGAAAATCTCGATAGTTTGCTTTGATTTTTTTTAAAAAATGTAAAAGTATCTGTGAAACTAGTAACAATTCCTTTACCAGCTCCTTTTAAGGCAGATGAGGCTACATGCTTAATATTAATATCCTCTCTAAAGTACTTTAAATCCGGAGCCATTTTAAGAACGTTTTTTCCTGTATCAGTCCACGAGCTTTTGAATAGCCCTCTGCTATCAGCTCCTTTTAATATGGTTTGATTTTTTTGAGCTCTAAATGCATCGGGCCCACCCCATTTTTTCCTATTTTTAGGCAATCTATGATTAAAATCACTATTGTTTCCAATATCTGGATTTACTCCAAGCGCCTCTAAAGCTCCTCTGTTTACCTTCACTCTGTAAGATATTTTACCGGTTTTGGAATCCGTATGTTCAACTGTGCTAATAACATTTCCGTTATTACTAGCATTAATCACTTTTCCACTAGTATAAAATGTCCTAGTCTGAGCTAAACCACGAAGAACGTTTGATATTCCCGCTGATTTCTCAATGATCTTATTTGTTGTTACTAGTTTTCCTTTATCCGATTGTTGAGACGCTTTGTTTAATAATGAACGCATATCATTCATTGTTTCTTGTATATTATTGATCCGTCCTTTTCCAGTAGAAACAAAACTTGATAGGTTATCATTTAAATGAATAATCGTTTTTGAGGTGGCTGCTTTGTCTTCCATTAGTGATGAAAAACTTGGTGCTGTTGCACTACTTATATCTGCCACACTGTTAATTGTCTGCTTAACTGCAGACGATAGTCTTACCATATTCATGAAATCATCTTGAATTAATTCGTCATGTTCATCTAAATAATTGCTCTCAATAATTGTAGCCTGATCGCTGTCCACTTCCGACAGAAATGTATCAATATGAGTATCTACGTTATCAAGAAGATCGATGATTAAACTTTCAAAGTTCCCCAACATTTTTATGTGGAAGGCACTTAAGCTTTCTTTCGCTTTGTCAGCTGATTCGCCTTTAAAAGAATCCATTTCAATTATTAAATAAATATTTGACATTACATCGGCAAGTTGATGAATCAAACGATTGACATAAGCATCATAATCATCAGCAAATTCCATTACTTCTGAAAGGTCTACTCGATGCGACACTTAATCACCCCCTATTCTTATCTAATCATTTGAGTACCCGTATGATTGTGATTTACTCGAGCCAATTCTTCATCTGTTTCTTTTAGACTTTCCCCAGTATTTTCTAGTCTTACAATATCGTTATTTAATACACTCTTATACAGCTTTAACAACTCGACTACCTCACTCACACTCTCCAAATCTTTTGTAAATGGTTCGATGTTTGTTTTACTGAATGTCTCAAATGTCTTATTGCTTTCAATACTAGATATGGAAGTTTTAAATTTTGATACATTAGAGCGAAATACATTTACATTAATAGAAACTTCCTTAGACAACTAACTCAACTCCTTCTCTACTCTAGTAATTTGCCAATTCAAAGTATTAAGCGATTGTTGCAGATTAGTTATACTAGACATGTAGGAAGCTTTTTCTGCCTGATACCTTTGAATGTCATTACTAATCATTTCTTTTGCGTCATCTACTTTTGCAACGTATGTTTTCACACTGTTCTTATACTGATCGTATTTATCTTGGAATTTATCTTCTTTGTTTCCACGCCATCTGTTTACATCAGTAGTGAGACTATTAATGGAACTTTTCACAGATTGTATATCTGATAAACTAGACGATAGCTCGCTCAATGCTAGCTGCAAACGGGATATCTTCTCCTCTGTACTTGATACAAAAGATCGATTCGATTGTATATGACTTGTTATAGAACTTTTCCTGTTTCGGAGAGTACTTAACTGATTCATTTACTTCCTCCTTATCGCGGCACTTTTAGTTTGATATGTTGATGGTCTCTTGCATAATATGCTTCAAATGCCTCTGGATACGTTTCTTTGCGAATAAATGGTTGATTAAAAATATCTTGATCACCTAATCGCATACTGATTAAACCTACATTAGCTAACTTGCGAACAACCTTCGCAGGTTTTTCAAAGCTGGAAGCAATATAACTTGAGTCTCCACAAATAATAAAATGCACATCAACATTTGGTCCTTGTTCAAATAAGATAGAAACTTCCTCTTCCAACAGGTCACTTTTCTCAGCAAAATTTTTCAAATCTCTAATCAGAATCATCCATTTTACCCCATTGTGATCATCTTTTAATCGATTACTAATTTCTGTTAGAATATTTCTTTTAACGATAATGTGGCCTTCTGAATCAGAAATATATGCATTCATAGCCACCCCAATCTCTGCAAACTTCTTTTCCTCCGTATCAATTAACATTGTCTGGATCGGTTCTGTAAGAAGTGCCATAGACTTTGTGATCGCATGTGTCATTTTATCCAGACCGTCTCTTCTATCGCTGATAACTATTAGAAAACCATCTTTTGCTGGATCAAAACCAAGTGGAGCCACATCTTCGAAATCCAAACCGAGAGGCAACTTGTGTTCCTCTATAAGTTTCTTCACCTTTCTTTTCTGTTTGAAAGCTTCGAAATCAATTTCTCCTTCAGGCATCATCGGAATTCCCTCTGGAAGTTCTCCTTTCCAGAATGACCCCATTTCTTCCGCAAGCTGCTTGATGTCATCAATAATATCTAGAGCTTCTTCCCCTTCTCCAGGTAACATTGTTTGAAATAACGTTGGATCATCCAGTTTTATGATCCCTCGTCCTGCTTTCTCTTCAATTTCAAGATCATTTTTCCCTACGATGGTCCGTACTTCAACACTATCAATTAAATAGAGTGCAACTTGTCGTTTAATATTTGATATCAATGGCATTCGCAACGAACTTTGTCCACCAGCACTAATAGCTAGATGAATACCAACACTTGACCCTTCCCGAGCAATTTGCGTAATTATCTTGTTAAATACATCAACAAAATCAGCATCTTTCACCGAATCATAATTATCGATCACAATGAAAAGATTAGGAATTATTTCTCCACTTGCTCGTTCGTACATTTCCATATCTGCAACGCCGTAACCACTTAGTTTCTTCTTTCGTGAGGAAATAACATCAGTAAGTAGACGAATCCATTTTTCGACTTTTTCTGTTTCATCTACTAATATTGTATCTGCGACATGCGGCAAATTTTTAAGTGGTAATAACCCATTTGTTCCAAAATCTAGTAAATACACATGCATATGCTCCGGATTATTTTGCTTAGCTAAGTCCAACAACAAGCTTTGCAAAAAGGTTGACTTTCCGTAACCTGGACTGGAAAACACAGCAATATGACCATCTTTAGAAACATTGATCGTCAGTGGTTCTTGCTGTTGTAGTTCAGGTTGGTCTAACAATCCAATTTTTGCTTCTAATTGTTTCTTAGGCTCTTGCCAAGCTTCTTTAAAGTCAACAGGATGAATGTCTTTGGCATAAATACGTTCTGATAAAGGCGGCAACCATGGTCTAGGCAATCGGTCTATCTGGTTTGTTCTTGTATAGTCATGAAGATAATCAATGACTGCATCTAACTCAGTCGGAACACTTTCTATTTCTTCCTTTTTATCCAAACCACTTAAGTCTTCTGTCAAGATATCATATTGTCCTAAATCATTAATCGCATAAATCGTTGTATCGACATACTCATGATCCTCTTTATCAGGAACATAATCTGCACCACTCCATGCACTCTGGAATAATTCATAGATTTCATTATTTCCAACTTGCAAATAAGCACGCCCCGGTATTGTGATTTCCGCTGCATCTGGTGTTTTTAGCACTTCATTAGAATCACTAGCATTCTGTACTTTTAATGCAAGCTTGAACTTCGAGTTAGACCATATTTGATCATCTACCACACCACTAGGTTTTTGTGTTGCCAAAATCAAATGGATTCCGAGTGAACGTCCAATTCGAGCAGTGGAAACTAACTGTTTCATAAAATCAGGCTGTTCTGACTTCAACTCAGCAAACTCATCCGAAATCAAGAATAAGTGTGGCATCGCTTTACTCGCATTTCCCTGCTTGTATAATTTCTGATATTGATTAATATGATTTACGTTATGCTCACCAAACAAACGCTGCCGTTTTTGTAATTCTGCTTTAATCGAAGCTAATGCTCTCATAGATTGTGCACGATCTAAATTCGTAATGGTTCCAAGTAAATGCGGCATTTTTTTGAATAAATTCGCCATCCCTCCACCTTTATAGTCAATGAGTAAAAAGGCTACTTCATAAGGATGAAAATTAACCGCTAGAGACAATATATAGGATTGAATAATTTCTGATTTACCTGAACCTGTCGTACCTGCTACTAATCCGTGAGGACCATGCGCCTTCTCATGTAAATTAAGCTGTACAATATCATCAATACCACGTAACCCTAAAGGTACTGCCATTGTCTTATAGGTTTCGTTTGTTCGCCACCGATGAGAAACATTTAATTCTTCTACTTTCTCTACACCATACATATCCAAAAAAGTTACACTCTCAGGGATGGAATTCTTTAAGCTTCGCAGATGATTTAACGGTGATAAACCACGTGAAACGTCTTCTTTATTAAACTGTTTAGGAAAATGATCTGGCACAAAATTTCGATTAACTAACTCTGCTTGTTCTAATATAATATTTCCATTTTTAAGATCACGAATGTCAATAACTGTTTTTACATGCTCAGGTAAAGATTGCATCACATCTTGTACAAAAATAAGCGATACACCTAACTCACCTGGATCTTCATTAAAAAATTCCATAATAATGTGATCAAGTATTAACCGCTCATCTGTTATGAGAATGACGTAGTGGGGAGTGAAAAAGGTTCGCTCATTGGAATTCCCTTTCTCCTCTAATACATGCTTACGCTCCTTCAAAACCTGATACATGGAATGTAATACTTGATCTCGTGATCGCTCATGATACACAAATCCTCGAACATGCAAATCTATTAAATTTGCATGTGGTAACCAACGCATCCAATCCCACTGAGGCTTTTCTTCTTCAGGAAAAATATTTATGAACTGGACATCGTGATAACTATGAAATAACGAAAGCTGAATAACTAATAATTGCAATTGCTCAAGAACAAGTTCTCGCTGTCCAATATAGCCAAGTGGTCCTTTCGTCAGTGATGTCACAATAGGTACATGAGACAAGCCTTGAAATTGTGATCGCAAATTTCTTGCTAGGTCAACTAATTCATCCTTATCTTGTGTAAATTCTTCTTCACGAAATTCAATGTTGAAGCTTGTATCTACAAAGCCCAAACCCGCACGGAAATGCAAAAAGTCATGATGGTACATCGTTTTTTCGTAAATTCGTGCATTGACTTCCAGCACTAATTCTCGAATTTCTTCTACTCCCGGATAATGGTACGATAAAGCATGACGATGTTCTTCCGTTGCATGATATAATTCTTTGGTCTTCTGTTCTAGATATTCACGATAGGTTTTATCTCTTTTTTTCATGTCTGCTTTATATTGTTTTACACTTTTGATGTAAGTAGTAACAGCAAAAATAATAGTCGTAACCGTCATCGCCAACATTACAATAATATAAATCCCTCTAGGCTGCATAAGTGAGATAATCACAAGTGCAGCAATCATTACAAGTGGTGGAACGATCGTTCTCGCTAATTGTTCACTTGGCTTTGATGGCTTATTAGAAGGTTTTGCAATTGTTTTTTCTTCCTCTGGCTCTCGATATATAATACGCGGTGAACGGTGATAATCAGTACTAAATCGTATCTCTTTTTCAATAAGTGGAATCAAATTTGTCCTTACACTTTTCTCTGCTGAGAATACAGCGATTTCTTCTTCTCCAACTACTACTTTCACTCCATCAAAAAAAAGCTGATCACCCGGCTCTATATAGTCGGTACTTTTTACAAGAGAAAAGTTTTTGTGAACAATTCCTTCATGAACCTCCAAACGGAACCCATTTTTCTCCCGAAACAGTAGTAGGGTGGCATCGACATCTTCAATCTCTATATCATCATAGTCATTTTTGCTTATAGTAATGTACTGTCTTTCTGTTGTGTCAAATAATTTTGGATTATCCTCATTCAACAAGTAGAAATAAATAATTTCTTCATTTTGAAGCGTAATTTTCTTTTGACCGTTTAATCGTTGCCCATCAATACAACAATATTCACCGTCCCACACCACCTGGATCGAGCTTTGATCAGACCACTGACTACCTATTGTCATCTGTTTTGTTGAGCCAGCAGGTAATGACATTTTTCTAAGTATATTCTCATCGTTTATCACAAGTGTTTGCTGTTCCATCTGTTTCTTCCTCTCTGCTCTAAGCCACATGGATCTTGTCATATTGTGCTGCTGACTTTACCTTAGATTTCAAAAAATGCGTCTTGTTTTTCAAGCTTGTTTAAAATAAACCTCCTTTAAAAATTTCATTCATCGGAATTTTCATCTACTTCGCTTTCTTCATTACTAGATGATTCATCCTCTACATTAGGGACGTCATCTTCTGAAGATTCAGTCCCATTATCGAATTGATTCTCCATCGATCCGTCTTCATCTTCAATTAAATTGTATTCTTCACGATACTGCTGTATTTCAGCTTGAAGTTTATTAAGTAATTCATCTCGTTCTTCACCGCTTAATTCCGGATCATTTCTAGCTTGTTCATCCTGCTTAATCAATCCATAAATAATCAATTGAACATCATCAAGATATTTCGCTTTATCCATAGCCATTTCAAAATCTCCACGCCCATTGTAAATCCAATATAGTAAATAATCCGCATGACTATTTAAACTAATATTATTCATTATCACCCTCTTATCACTATCAGGTAGTCGTTCTGTCGAGAGATAAGAATAAGCAAGAATATACTTTGATGCTCTAGGGAGATTGTCCCCATCTTTCCCATTCAAAGTAGAAATTACTCCATCATAATCAGATGAAAGATACGCTTCATGTGCATCAAGTAAATGTTGTTGATTAGGCAAGCTTACCAATCCAAAATAGGTGACTGGAACTGCTAATATTACAGTTGCAATAATAAAACCAATAGCAAGTCGTTTAAATAAATAAAATCGTTTCTTTAGCACCAGTTTCATATCTTTTTCTGTTTTTTTCTGTTCTTTTAAATAAATTTCTTGCAAATAATCAGTGAGTTGTTCGAGATTATCTTGAAGTCTAACTTGCTTTTGAAATTCCGTTTCCGTCGCATGTTCTAAAGCACCGTTATATAACTTATCAAATGTAAATTTTTTAGAAAATAGCGCAATGCTAAAGCATTTTATCTGTTTCACAAAATCTTGCTCGCTTATTTCAAAGGGCGGAATTAAATTGCGTACGCCGCGAAAAATAATTTGAGGTTGTAAATTATCATTAAACAACAAGTTATCAGGGTGAATAAAAAAAGTAACACGAGACTTCAAATACTTTTTTAACGTGAGTAGGTTACATAATAAACGTAATTTTTCATTACGATGCAACGATTCTAAATCCTTCCATTGTTTTTTGTTTGGGTCTATATGAAACGAAAAAGTGAATGCATCTCCTTCTTCTTGTACTTTCAATGGTACAAATGATTCTTCTGGTGCTCCTGTTAACATGAGCGTCTGCTGCGGATCTTTAACACGAGTTTGTGATTTAGCTAAACGTAATTCCCATTCATCCTCTACTATAGAAAATGGGAGAGACAAGCTATTAAACTCAATTGTTTTTGTTCTCATTTTACTTGCTCCTTTTTCTATCTAGTATCCTCATAGAACAGTTAAAACATCTCCAGTTGTGACAGGATAATCTATTAACATATCATCATCAGCCAACACAATGCACTTTGTCTTTATTTTAATAACTGACCTTGATTCCTTTACGTCTACGTCATTTAGCTTCAGTATATGAATGATATCTAATAAGAGTTGTTTTACTGATATCTGGGTAGGGATACGCAAATCGTAGCTAGTTAATACACCACATTCACTAAAGTCAATCGTTACATCAATATGATTATTTTTCATAGCTCTCCACTCCTAGTCGGTCAACTTTTGAAACATTACATAAATTCCCCAACTAATAAAGCTTGCAATACTGACAAATCCAATCAATAAGAAAGAAGACCCCATGTTAATCTGTTCCTCTTCTGATGAAGTAGTAGCAGTTGGTGCAACATAATCCGTCGTGAACAAAGCTTGTTTCATATCTTCTATTGTTGAATTACTTTCTACCTCTAAAGCAAATAGATTTTGTTCTAAATATTCGAGAGACTCTTGTTGGTTCTCCTTAACATTTTGAATCTCATCAAAAGTTTCTCCTTTAAATAAATCTGGGAATCTTTTTTCTAACTGAGTCTCTTGATTACTATGATCACTGTTCCTGTCTTTTTCACTAATTCGCTCAATTTTCCAATCGATTTTCCCTTTGTCTGTATCAGTACTATTCTCCGCTGATATAGACAAAGGCATTAGTAAGAATATACAGTAAATCCCAATTATAACTTTACCTAGCTCTTTATGCATGATCATCTTCCTTAGGTACTTCACTAGAAGTACTATTCACGATTAGTAGATTAGCCAATCCTGCTAATAATGCAATGACAATAAGACTAAATACAATACCACTTAAATCAGATGATCCTTGAACCACTCTGTTTAATAGTCGTTCAACGTATTGTAATGGTGAATAGTCTCTCCAACCTCCAACACCAGATAAACTGGATGTTAAAGCGTTTGTTAAGAATAGGTACATACTAAGTACAAAAAGTAAAATAAACATACCCATCATTTTTAATTGTTTTAACAAATACGTCGATACCAGTACCATCGTTACCATTATCAGAACCATTAAAACAGTCCATTGGAACATGTTTCCACCAGTAATATTTAGTAGATAAGCTGATACCACCCCTAAAACTAATCCTTCTAATACGCCAATTCCAGTGGTTATTCCAAAAGTAAGTCCATTTCTTCCCATAAGAGATTTTTCTTCGTCAAATTGATTTTCTGACATTCGTTTTTGATTGATCACAGATAAACCATACCCTGTAAACAATGCAACAAGGAAACAAATTAATACAAGGAAATACGAAGTGAATGTGTCTGTTTCAATAATAACTCCTTGGTTACTTATTTCTACAGGATTGGATAAAAAGTCATATAATTCTTCATTTGGTCTGTCACCAGTACGACTATTTGCCATAACATTCGTAAAGTTTCCTACAAACGACTGATCTTGTAATAATTTATCAGTCATGTTTTGTGATAAATCCTCCGCCTCTTGCGTGAGTGTTCTACCACTCTGGTGAATATAATCTGCTTTTTCATCTAAATCATTAAATGTTTGATATACGGTTTCCGATTCATTTAAATTGCTTGATGCTTGATCCGCTAGCGATTGACTTTCGCTTAGTAACGGTTGATAACTTTGACTAAGAGACATGACCATTGTCTGCTCCTGTTGATTAGCATTTTGAACTTCAGTCTGGTCATTTATTAGTTCCAAGCTTTGTTCTCGCCATGCAGCGATATCGTTTAACATTAATTCTAAATTCTCATTTAAAATACGAGCAGTTGTCCTTGTATCTACTACAGTAGCTGCTAATTTATCAGCTTGAAGTGATGTGCTTTCGATATATTGATAGTGATCTTCTATCTCCTGTTCATGAGCAGTTAACGGTTCTCGCATCTCTTCTGTTACATCACTTGTTATTTGATCGGAAAGATAATCAGCTAATAGCTCTCCAACATCTTTATTTAGTAATGCATATAGCGAGTCATCAGAAGCCATCTCCGCCAAACTTTTTTCATTGTCAACGTTTGAACAGTTATTACCATCTACATTATTACAAGTTAATGTAAAACCAAAGTATGATTCATAAGTAGACAGTAATTTTTGATAAGGGGCAATTGTGTTTTCAATGACGTAAATAAGATCTTCCGTAAAATTATCAACCATAGGAGTTCGAACAGTATGTTTGATGTAATGATGATTCACTTCTACAAGTTGAAAAACAGGTTTATCAGAAGTATCCTCTTCATTCTCACTATTATTATCGTCCGCATTCTCTTCTTGAGTATCTTCTTGGTTCTCAGTATTATCATTTTCATTTGCTGTTTCTTCGCTATTCTCGTCTGTTGATGAGCTGTCATTATTAGTCGTATCTGATTGGGTTGGCTCATCCTCCGATGGCTTATCAGATTCATTTTTCTTCGTATTCTCTTCGTTATTTTCATCTGTTGATGAACTGTCATTATTAGTCTCGTCTGGTTTATTTGGTTCCTCCGCTGCTTCTTCCTCCAATTGATACATTTCCCATTTCCATTTTTTCATTTCATACACATCTATTGGTTGATCTAGATACTCATCATTCAATTTTAGTGTTAAAGATATCTTAAATTCACCATGTTGATACGAAGGTAACTCAATTTCATCGTTCACTTGGTAATCTTTATAATTAATTTCTTCCATATCAGGAAGCTGAATAGATAATTTTTTAATTGCAAACCCTTCTGGAATTTGTGTGATCTTAAATTCTCTTAATGCTTCCTCTAATTCTGGGAGGATAACAGTATCTGTCAGTGTCACACCATTTTTATTTAAGTTTTCCTTTAGCGCTTGGATATGTTCAGGTAATAATAAATTTGGATTCACCGAATCAACATCATTAAAGTGATTATTATATTTCTTGGTGACTGCAATAACATTCTGTAATTCTCTAATCATTTCTGGAGAAAGATCTGAATCAACTAATATATCTCCATCTAATGAGGGTAATTGAGCGATCTGCGCTTCCATCCCTTTAAGAAAGTTAGTTTGTTGTGAAGCCAACAGCTTTGTTAATTGATCATCTCCACCAAACGAATCTCCGATAATTTCTGATAAACGATTTCTAGTGTTCCTATGTATCTCTTCAACATTAAAATTATCTTGTTGTTGTTCAATAACTTGCAACTGATTATCTAGAAGAGTTTGCAATATTCTCGTATGAGAGGCTAGATTTTCTCTTTCATTTTGAGCGTTTTGCTCACCTGATTGAAATTCTACATTTATGTAATTATTTGTATCGAGAAGAGTTTGAAGCTTGTTGTCAACATTTGGATTCACAAAATCCTGTTGAAAGCCACTCAGTTTATCGGAAAAATTATTTCCCAAAATAATGTTAGATTCTTGTTCTTCATCTAACCCCTGTATAGTAGATTCATAGTCCTCATAGCTCCCTAATTGTTCTAATAAACTTCCTTGATAACTATCTAACGTACTCTCGAAACCTTCAAAGGTATTTATAGATAATGTTGTATTATCTTTTAAGTTTAAGAATTGATTTGTGTAATCAGAAAGAGGGGCATTAACTTCACTGCTATACGAATTGGTTAACACCTCGTATTCTGAGACAATTTCAGAGACATTGTCTTGTGCATCTTGCAAATTACCTATGACACTAGCAAAATACACATCGATAATACGACGATTAAAATCACTTAATATGCTACTAGCTACTTCTTCTGCTTGTGCTCGAACCATTTCACTATCAGAGGCATTAATCTTATAATTGAGCACTACTTGTTCTGGAGATTCTGAATCAATTGACAGTGCTTTATGTGTAAAATCATTCGGTATTATTAGCATCATGTCGTATGTATTTCGCTCTAAGCCACTCTCTGCTACACCTCGACTAACAACAAACCAGTCGTGTTTATCTTGGTCTATACTTCTGACAAACGCATTACCAAAGTCCAAATCTTGATCATTAAAAGATGCACCATCGTCTTCATTGATTAATGCAATAGACATTCTTGGTTCCTTGACACCTTGTTCTGGTGAAGTACCTTGATCTAATGTTACATAAGTTAAGCCTGTAATTAATGATAATGTCAATATTATAAATAAAGATAATTGAATGATAGGTTTCTTCATTGTTGCCAGCTCCTGCTCTTCACAATTTTTTATTTTAAAAGGATATAAGTACGGATAGATTTTAAAAGGCAGTAAAAAACATGAGCTACACGATAATAATTATCGAGTAGCTCTCCATTTTCATCATATACAAGGGATGTGTTCCTTGGTTCGAAAACTAAAGATGAATTATTTTAGGCCAAAATTTGAAGCCAATGCCTCGTCTTGATCTTGTACTGCTTGAGCTGTACTTTTTAATTGGTTTTGAATTTCTTGCAATAGCTGAGAGAAGTTTTGTACTTTCGGTTTCAAATCTGTAAACTGTTCATCAAATTTAGCGAATGCACTACCTTCCCACTCATTTCGCAGTTGATTTTGTAAGTTTTCCAACCTAGCCAATACTTCAGCAATTTGCTCTGATCCTTGACCATAAGTATTTGCTTTTGATTTTAATTCCTCAGGTGACATCCTAATTTGTCCTGCCATTATTGTCATCTCCTTCTATAATTCTATGAAATAGATTAAAGTACCTTCTATCCCTATTTTTTACAATAGAATATTATGGTAATTATTGCAACTGATATATCCAAATTATAGAAAAAACAGTGTTTTATACCTAAATTTGTAAGTGTTTCATTGCGATTTAATAGATATAATATACTTAAAACTGTGAAGAACTTGGAATCAATCACTTCAGAAAAGTTAAAGTCGCAGTCATTTAGACCCTAATGGGATGTCAACCGCAGTGCCTACACAAAAAAATACTGAAAACCCTCTTGGGCCCTCAGTATTATTAGACAATTTATTTCTCACACATATCTATTATATGCTTTATAAATCTTCCCCATTTGTTGCGATGACATTTTTGTACCAGTAGAATGATTTTTTTCTGCTACGTTCAAATGTACCACTGCCATCATCATGCTTATCTACATAGATAAAACCATACCGCTTTGACATTTCACCAGAAGATGCACTTACTAAGTCAATACATCCCCAAGCAGTATAACCCATTATTTCAACTCCATCGTCAATAGCTTCACCCATGGCTCGAATGTGCTCACTTAAAAAGGCAATTCGATAATCATCGTTAATCGTTCCATCTTCTTCAACCTTATCGTAGGCACCTAGTCCGTTTTCAACAACGAATAAAGGTACTTGATAACGGCCATGTAATTCATTTAACGCAATATGAAGACCAACTGGGTCAATTTCCCATCCCCAATCACTAGCTTCTAAGAATGGATTTTTCACGCCACCAATTAAGTTACCTTGACCGATTTCTTCAGGCGTTTTGTTCTTTTTATCAGTACGAGACATGTAATAACTTAATGAAATGAAATCAACCGTGCCCTCTTTAATTAACTCAACATCTCCATCTTCCATTTGAATCTTGATATTGTTCTCTCTAAAGTAACGGTCAATAAAGCTTGGATATTCCCCACGAACATGTACATCTCCACAGAAATTATTGAAAAGACGCGCCTCTTGCTGCGCATACAAAACATTTTCAGGGTTACTGTCAAAAGAATAAACAGGTGCATAGATCAACATACAACCAATTTGTGAATCAGGAATAATATTATGTGCTAGTTGGACAGCTTTGGCACTTGCAACAAATTGATGATGAAGTCCTTGGAAACTGTCTTGAAGACGTGTTTCTTCATTTTCAGGTGAGAAACCGAGACCGAATATCGGCATATGTGTAGCACCGTTAATTTCATTAAATGTTAACCAATATTTCACTTTATCTTTGTAGCGATTGAAAAGAACCGTTACATAACGCTCAAAGAAAGTAACCAATTTTCGATTTCTCCATCCACCATATTCTTTAATCAGATGCAGTGGTGTTTCGTAGTGCGCTATCGTTACTAACGGTTCGATATTGTGTTTAGCAAGTTCATCAAACACACGATCGTAAAATGCCAACCCTTCTTCGTTCGGCTCTAATTCATCACCATTCGGAAAAATACGAGACCAAGCAATACTCATGCGAAACGTTTTAAAACCCATTTCTGCAAATAATGCGATGTCTTCTTTATAACGATGATAGAAATTAATACCCTCATGATTTGGATAGGTATATTTTGATTCATCCATTTCAAAATCAAACCCTGTAGATGATAACAGTTTTAATCTATTTTCTTTGCCCCCTGGTAAGACGTCCGCCAAATTAAGTCCTCTTCCACCTTCATCAAACCCGCCTTCGAATTGATTGGCAGCCGTTGCACCACCCCATAAGAAACCTTTTGGAAAATTATTTTTTTTACTCATGATAAATGACCTCCTATTGATAATAGATAAAGTTTTTAAAAATCGATAACCTCTTAATGTCGTTAAATATTTTAAAGAATGTAGGTGCGATGTTGATGAACCTGATAACAACGCACCTACGTCCATTTAACCTAAAATAGTCATCATGTTTTCGTTTGCTTCGACCGTTTCTTTCTCAGTGATTTTTACCTCTCCTAATTCATCATGATTCGTCACGATAATAGGAGTAATAACGTCGTACCCGGCTTCTTTAATTTTATCAACGTTAAACTCTAATAATAAGTCTCCGGATTTGATTGTCGCTCCTTGTTCAATATGAGCAGCGAAATGTTCGCCATCTAATTGAACCGTATCAATGCCAACATGGATTAAAATTTCTACACCATTTTCAGAAGTAATACCAATAGCATGTTTTGTTTTGAATAAGGTCGTTACGACACCATTAACAGGTGCGTAAACTTTTCCTTCGGTTGGTAAAATAGCAACACCTTTACCCATGGCTTCAGAAGAAAATACTTGGTCAGAAACGTTCTGTAATGGAACAACTTGTCCTTTTATAGGACTAGCAATTTCTACCGTTTCGCCTTTATTTAAAGAAGCTGTTTCCGTTTTGTTTGGTGCTTCTTCCGTACCTTCTTCTTTATTGAATCCTCCGAAGAAGTAAGTGAATACAAATGCGAGAACAGAAGCTACAACAACTGCAATAATTGACCCCATGAATGCTGCATTCATTCCTTCTTCTGGATGAATGAGGCTAGGGAACATAAATACTCCTAAACCGCCCATGACATATGCTTTCGTACTAAAGAACCCTAGTAACGCACCACCAATTGCTGAACTGATGATTGTGAAAATAAACGGTCTTTTTAGTGGTATAGCGATTCCGTACATAGCCGGTTCCGTCACACCAAACATCGATGAAATAAACGCTGGTGCACTAAGTGTTTTCGTTTTTTGATTTTTTGTTCTAATCCATACTGCTATAATAGCTGCCGCTAAAGCAAATGAATGTGTGAACATCATCGCTAATATGGGATCACTCCCTAACGTTTGCATGTTGTTTATCGCAACTGGAACAAGTCCCCAATGAAGACCAAACATGACAAACACTAACCAAAAACCACCGAGTATCGCACCTGCAATAATAGGGCTCAACTCATACGCCCAAACCGTTCCTTGACCTATTAATTGACTTGCCCATGTTGCGATAGGACCAATAACGATAAATGTTAACGGAACAATAATAAGTAACGTAAACATCGGAACCAAGAACATTCTCACAACAGAAGGGATGACTTTTGTAAAGAATCTTTCTAATTTTGCCGCGAAGAACGTTGACACAATAATTGGTATAACAGACATCGAATAAGGCATTAAAATAACCGGAATACCCATGAATTCGATAAAGACAGGTGATTCAAACAAAGTTCCAGAAAACAGGGTATACAACGAGTCTCCAGCGTCAGGAATACCTTCCAATGCCGGATAAACTAAAGCCATAGCGATAACCATGCCCAAGAAGGGCGTTCCACCGAACTTTTTCATTGCGGTATATCCTAATAGAATGGGTAAAAAGTAAAATAACCCATCACCAGTTGCATTTAATACGTGATATGTTCCACCTGTATTATCAATCCAGTCTAAGGCAACAAACAGTGCGGTGAAACCTTTAATCATACCTGATGCTGCTAGTACTCCAAGTATTGGCATAAAAATGCCTGAAATCATTTCGATAAATCGATTTAATAAACTGCCACTACTGCCTTCTTCTTCTTCTTCCGGTGCTTGATTAGCAAAACCACCAATGTCAACTAATGCTTTGTAAACATCTGACACATGATTTCCGATAACCACTTGATACTGACCACCACTTTGCCTAACAGTGACAACACCATCGTGATTATTCAGTGCATCTGTATTCGCTTTTCCTTCGTCTTTCAACTTGAAACGAAGTCTCGTAATGCAGTGAGTAACACTTTTTACATTTTCTTTCCCGCCAACTAAATCCAAAATCTCTTTTGCTAATTTTTCGTTTTTCATGTTAACCCCCACTTTCTTATGATGTTCATATTTTTTACACAAAAAAACCTGAACCAATTTGAAACGCACACAGATTGTGTGTCCTCAAATCAGATCAGGTTATGCCCACTAGTGGTAACATTCCTTCAAAAGGATATTTAATTTATAATCTTACTATAATTCTTTTCGAACCAATTGTCAACGGTTACATCGCATAAAATTTCAAAATATAACAATTATCGACAAATTTGATCTCGCTCTTCGTTTTTTATTTCAACTTAATTTTGATGCCATTCATGACGATTAGTTACACGTTGAATATGAAGAGTTAAATACATTTCCTCATCCTTTGAAATGGACCAATTATAACTCTTATCTAAATACGTTTTTATCTTTATACTACATTGAAACGCCTCTGAATATTTTTGAATTAACTGTTCGTATAAAAAATTATCGTTTGTATCGACGACTCTTTCCTTACGGATAAACCTCATCGTAAAAAACCGTAAATGTGTTAAAAATCGTTCATAATTTATCGAACTTTCATCTAGTTCCATACCAAAGTGATACTTCACGATGTTTAAAATGTTATTCACCATTTCAGTCACTTGAAAAGCTTCTGCCATATTTCCACCGGAAATTTGACTATTGACTAAATGTAACGCAATCGAAGCTGCTTCATCTTCCACAAGTCGCACTCCTGCATCACTTTCAATAATGTCTAATGATTTTACTGCTACTTCAAATTCTTGCTTATAGTACTTTCTAATTTCCCATAATAATGGGTTTTTTAAATTCATTCCTTGCTTATGCCTACTTATTGCAAAACTTAAGTGGTCTGTTAAAGCAACATATAAATAATCATCTAGTTTGTATGGTAATTGCGATTTAGCATAGTCTAAAATCTTCGATGAAATGTTTAAATACAATTCAGAAGTATCGTCTAACAATTTAGCAAGTTTTTCAGAAACACCATGTTTTTCTAAAATAAACTTCTTTTCTATTTTAGATGTATCAATTGTATCCCCTACTTTTTGTTGAAATGCTAAGCCTCTGCCCATTACAACAGTCTCTTGATCCAACTCATTATTCGCTATGACAACATTATTATTTAATACCTTCTTTATTTCCATTATTCACCTCACCTTTTCTTTTGACTTACCTTTTTCGCGTAAATTAAATTCCATAGCCATAAAAAAAACCTAACTTTGTATCTAGAATACCCCATCGGATACTCCAGTACAAACTTAGGTTTTGCCTGCCGAACAGTAACAATCCATGTATGGAATTGCAATCGCTTACTTTCTTTACTGGCTTACTTATTTTTATCATATACGTTAGTTAGCTGTCAAGAGCAAATGATCAAATCTCTTGATATTGACAGCTATTACCCTACTACAGTATTCCACGCCTGAAGATGTTTTATACTATAATAAAGAAAACCACTCATGTAGGAATTAATTCGTGATAGGGATATAATAGCTCTCGCTACTAGCTATATTTTAAAAAGAAAGGGTGAATCAAATTGAACGAATTAATTTTATTAGTGGAAGATGATGAACAGATTCATGAAATGATTGCTACTCATCTAAAGAAAGAGGGATACAGAGTTGTCTCAGCATTTGATGGACATGAAGCAATAGCGCTTTTTTCTCAGAAAAAAATTGATTTAATCTTGCTTGACTTAATGCTCCCATCAAGTAATGGGATCGATATTGTTCAGAGTATTCGCAAAGAAAGTTTACTCCCAATTTTAATCATGTCCGCAAAAGATAGTGATGTCGACAAGGCTCTAGGACTTGGATTTGGCGCGGATGACTATATAGGTAAACCTTTTTCCTTAATTGAAATGACAGCAAGAGTAAATGCGGCATTACGACGATCAAATCAGTACTCCAAGACCGACTCTGCAAAACAAGAAAACAAACTAGCGGTACTTGACCTTATCATTGACTTGGACAACTTCACGGTCTTAAAAGATGGAAAAGAAATCAGCTTAACAGCAAAAGAATTTCAAATTTTAAGTTTACTAGCCGCACATCCGAATCATGTTTTTACAAAAGGTCAACTTTTTGAAAGAGTTTGGAAAGATACATATTACGGCGATGACAATGTGATCAATGTTCATATCAGAAGGCTCAGAAGTAAAATTGAAGATGATCCTTCCACCCCGACTTATATAAAAACTATATGGGGAATCGGTTATAAAATGGAGCTAAAAAAATGATTGTTATATTAACTACTATTATACTTCTTTTGCTTCTATTACTCTTTCAACAATACCTTTCCAAGAGAAGGTTAGGGAAAAATTTACGATACATATCAAATAAGATAAAGCTTCTCATTTCCAACAAATCGTCAGAAAGAATTTTATTAATGACAGAGGACAAACAGTTACGGGAATTGCTAATGAAAATCAATCAATTACTTGATTATCATCAAGAATATTTAGCTGACAATGCCCGGATGCGCATGTCCCTGAACCGCATGCTAACCAATATATCTCATGACCTAAAAACGCCTTTAACCGTAGTTTTAGGTTATTTAGAAAACATTCAATACGATAACGATTATACTCCCGAAGAACGTAATGCTTTGTTAGCAAAGGTTTCTGTAAAAGTAATCGATGTAGCAAGCTTAATCAACAAATTCTTTGATTTGGCAAAGCTAGAGTCAGGTGACTGGAAATTAGACTCCAAGCGCATTCACATCAATGAAGTGTGTCGAAAAGTTGTAGTGGGCTATTATGACACGTTAATTAATAAAGGCTTTGACGTGGAGATAAATATCCCCAAAGAAGCCCTCTATCTTTATGGTGATGAGGATGCCTTGATCCGTATCTTAAATAACTTATTATCAAATGCGATTTGCTATGGAAAAGATGGCAAATTCGTTGGATTAACAGTAGTCGCAGATAACGAGACCGTAACGATCGAAGTCTTGGATAAAGGAAAAGGCATCCCACATTCTAAACAGGACCGTATTTTTGAACGCCTCTATACAGTCAAAGATTCTAAGACTGAGTTTGCAGAAGGAAGTGGTTTAGGCTTAACGATTAGCAAACGCCTGACAGAACAAATGGAAGGGAAGATCGAATTTTCTAGTGTTCCATATAGTCGGACTGCCTTTATCCTTACATTTAAAAATGCGTAAGATATGTTTTTTAAAAACGTAAGATTTACTTAAGGAATTGGTAAGAGAAAAGACATTTTCCGTTGCTATAGTTAAGTTAGATCGAAAAGGAGGCAAGAAGATGACCTATATTGTTCGAACTCACAACTTAACAAAAACGTACAAAGGAGCGGAAGTAGTATCAGAAGTAAATATGAATGTAAAAAAAGGTGAAATTTATGGATTCCTTGGTCCAAACGGCGCAGGGAAAACGACTGTTATGAAGATGATAACGAACCTTGTGACGCCAACTGGCGGAGAAATTGAAGTGTTAGGTGAAATATTAAGCCCCTCTTCCTTTGAGGTGTTAAAAAGAATGGGAAGTATCATTGAATACCCTATTTTTTATGAAAAGCTCTCAGCCAGAAAGAATCTTAATCTCCATTGCGAATACATGGGTTTTTATAATAAAGGTGCCATTTCTGAAGCGCTAAAGCTAGTAAATTTAGTGAACATTGAAAAGAAACCTGTAAAGGAATTTTCTCTCGGAATGAAGCAAAGGTTAGCCATTGCAAGAGCGATTATCACTAAACCAGACCTCCTGATATTAGATGAACCTGTAAATGGGCTAGACCCTTTAGGAATACGTGAATTACGTGATTTGTTTTTAAACCTTAGCAGAGAGTATGGAATGACTTTATTGATTTCCAGCCACATCCTTGGTGAAATCGAGCAGATCGCAGATACGATAGGTGTGATACGAGAAGGAAAATTATTGGAAGAGGCCTCGATGGATATCATACGTAGGAAACATGTAGAGCATATGGAATTAAGTGTGAAAGAGCAAGCAAAAGCTGCATTTGTGCTGGAAAATGAATTAAATATAGATAATTTTAGAATAAAAGAACGAGATGGTTTGATTCAGATCTATGATAGTAACGTTTCGCAAAATGATATTATTCATGCAATGGTTACACATCAGATTGAGATCGGATCGATTAATAAAAAAAGCAAATCGCTGGAGGATTATTTTTTACAGTTAATCGAAGGAGGCAATAAAGATGCTTAGCCTGATAAAACTGGAAATGAAAAAGATGAATATTAGAAATATTTTATTAACTTTTCTTTCTATTAATGTAGGAATTATCGGTATATTTTTATTGTTTGGACTAGACGAAGAGGCTACTGCAGAATTTTTAGTAAACTATGAAAGTGTATTTATGTTAATGGAAATATTTATTGTAGCTGCTTTTGTTATTTATGCCGCCGTTCTACTCTCTCATATGATTATAGAAGAATTCAGGGATAAAACGATTTCAGTACTATTTATGTATCCGATAAATCGGAGAAAACTTCTGGTTGCAAAGGTTTATATCATAAGTATGTTAACCTTCTTCTTTGTCATTCTCTCGAACATTTTTGTCTTTAGTAGTTTCGCCTTTTTTAATACGATCTTTCACTACATCAGCGAACCCATCACACTAGACATGTTGACTGAAAGAGCCCTTCACACTGTTCTTATTGCGTTTAGTTCTTCTGGAATGGCTTTAATACCGTTACTTTTTGGGATGAGAAAATATTCTGTACCAGCAACGATTACCTCCTCCATTCTGATTATTGCGGTCATCTTTTCCTCCGTAGACAGCAGCACCCTTTATTCCTTTATTGCTATTCCGATTTCACTTGGAATCATTGGATTTTTAATTGCTTATCTCGTTATTATGAAAGCAGTAAAAGCAGACTTTTAACAAACAAGGGGAGACGTGCATCTCCCCTTGTCTATTTTTTTACACTTAAGCTGCAGTGACACTACACCACCACAGCTTGTTCTTGTGCTTCTAAACATAGTTCTGCTGCTTTAAACACATGTGCCTGCGTCATAGCCTTTTCTGTACGATGAATGCAGTCTTTAATTAACTCTCCGAAGAACGGATAGCCTACTTCTCCAGATAATTTATAATGCTTCTCACCATCTTTATTCACTAGAAATAAGTGGTCCCCTGTTTTTTCTCTAGCAACATCAACATATTTACGAATCTCTATCGTACCTTCTGTTCCCGTAATAAACGTACGTCCATCCCCCCATGTGCTTAAACCATCAGGGGTGAACCAATCCACTTTAAAGTATTGTGTTGCTCCATTGTCTCCTACTAACGTTGTATCACCGTAGTCTTCTAATTCTGGATGATCAGCGTTATTATAGTTTCCAACTTTACTGTGTAATATTTCCGCATCCTCACATCCAGCATAGTATAAGAATTGTTCAATCTGATGACTACCAATATCGCATAATATCCCACCGTACTGTTTTTTATTAAAAAACCAATCCGGACGACTTGAAGCATTTAATCGGTGTGGACCGAAACCAGTTACTTGAATAACACGGCCAATCGCACCTTCTTCAATAAGGTCGCCAGCAAACACCGCTCCTTCAACGTGTATACGTTCACTGAAATAAACCATATACTTTTGTCCTGTTTCTTCCACTACTTGTTTTGTTTCTTCAAGCTGAGCTTTCGTTGTGAAAGGTGTTTTGTCTGTGAAATAATCTTTACCTGCTTTCATCACTTTATTACCAAGTGCACTTCTATCAGATGGTATCGCTGCACCAGCTACTAACTGTATTGTTTCGTCATTTAAAATTTGTTCTAATGATTCAGCGACTTTCACTTCTGGAAATTCCGTTAAAAAATCATTCACTTTTTCCTGATCTGGGTCATAAACCCATTTTAAACTCGCGCCTGCCTCCAGTAATCCGTTACACATCCCATAAATGTGGCCATGATCAAGTGCTACAGCAGCAACTTGAAATTCTCCTTCTTTTACAACTGGATTAGGTTTGCCTTTCGGTGCATATGTCATACCATCATTACTCATGAATCTTCACTCCTATCTAGATTGTTTTTTCGATTAAGGTTCGTCCCCCAAATTAAAACCAGTCAGAATAGCCTAGCTTTCTTAAGTTATCCCCTGATATTTTCAAACAATCAAATGGATCTTTACCATAAGTGTCATCTTGCTCAATCAAAAAGTATTGCGCGCCACTCTTTAATCCTGCATCAATGACCGCATTTATATCAAGATTTCCTTCGCCCACTTCTGCAAATTCTATCAAATTAGTGAATTTCCCAAAGAATTGACCCATATCTTTTAAATCTTCTTCCTTCACATCTAACTTGCCGATACGGTAATCTTTTAAGTGTAAAAGGGCAATTCGGTCTGCATATTGTTCAATGATTTTAACTGGATCTTCACCAGCTCTTTGAATCCAGTGAACGTCCAATTCAAAACCTAGTTTAGTTGTGTTATTTTTCATCATATCCAATAAATATTCTCCATCATATTTTTGGAACTCAATATGATGAGTATGATAATACAATTCAATGCCCTGTTTGGCTAACCTTACTGCCATTGCTTCAGCATCGTTGATGAACTCCATTATTTTATTTTTATCAGACATTCTGTTTAACGGCAGCATACCTATTCGTAAGAAATGACAATTTAACGTTTTACAATCATTCACTATTTTATCGAAGTTTACAGTTAACGTTTCACCTTCCATACCTGGTAACATTGGCTCTAGAGGAGCTGAAAGTGCAGCAATTTCGATTTCGAAATCTTCACTTGCTCGTTTTAACTCTGATACATTTTTTTCTGTCATTGGAATTTGAGACACTTCCACTGCATGATATCCTAATTCATTTATTTTTTTCATTGTTTCGTATACGCCTATCTCTTCCACCTTGCCTTTTAGCATCATCATTTGTACGCCAATTTTACCTTTTTTCATTAGTGTACCTCCATTTTAATCTCTTTTTTTATTTCTGAAGATCTGCGAATCGCACTGATCATTTCCATTGATGTTTGGGCATCTTTCACGTGAATATAATTGTCTGTATCATTTTCAATGCAATCATAGAACCTATTTATTAATTTTGCGTGACTCGCTCCATAATAAAATTTACTCCCTTTTAACTTTTCATCTTCAATGACATTTTCTTTTTTTTCATCTCCAAAAGTCTTTGTCAGAATACTATCTTTAATCGTTAATTTCCCTTTTTCCAAAAGAACTTGAAGTTCAACCGAAGAGTTCGTTGCATTAGTAATAGTAGCAAAAAATAGCCCAGTTGCACCATTTGTAAATGTGATATTAGCAGTAGCTGTATCTTCTACTTCGTGCCCATAATCAGATAAGTTATCCACTGACCCTCTAATTTTCTCTATGCGCCCGCCGATTAATTGCATGAAATCCAACGTGTGGATAGCTTGATTGATCATCACACCACCGCCAGCATATTTCATGATTCCTCGCCAAGGCTTGGCATCATAATATGATTTTGGACGATACCAAGTAACAAGCCCTTTTAAACCAATTATTTTTCCATACACACCGCTATTAATAATCTCTTGTATTTTTTCGACTGTTTCATTAAGCCGATTTTGCAGACTGACGCAGATTTTCACGTCCTTATGTTTCTCTTCTAAATCAACTAATGCCATACCCTCTTCCACATTTCTTGCAAGAGGCTTTTCAAGAAAAACATGAATCCCTTTCTCTGCACACGCCTTCGTAGCACTATAATGAAGATGGTGCGGTAAACAAATATGAACACAATCCAAAGATTCTTTTTCTAACATTTCAAGATAGTCAGTGTAGAAAGTGGTGCCTTCCACTGAATTTCTTAACATTACATCAATATCACAAACCGCCACTAGATGCGTGTTCGTATTTGCTTGGATAGCAGGTATATGAATATTAGAAATGTCTCCCAGTCCAATTACTGCAACTTTCAACATAGATCCCCCCCCTCTCTTTATAACTAACTCACAACATAATCGGCGATGAGTTAGTTCAAATTGTCTTATTTGTTAGTAGATCGTTTTTCTTCTTCAATTTTTTTATTTAGTTCAGCAAGATATACATCTTCATCAACTGGAAGTTCAACTTCTTTACCTAACCAGCTTGACAAGTGAATAGCATTTGCTAAAGCTACCCCATGAATCCCATCACTTCCAGGTGCTAACAGTGGTTCATTATCTAAAATATTACCAGCAAAGTTCTCCATTACCGCCGTGTGTTGCGCTCCCCAAACGCTTTCAAACTCTATCACTTCATCGTCATAAATTTCTGCCATATCTCCACCCATGGAAAGCTTCATCATATCTTCCATACTCATCGAATCGCTCATCTCAGACTCAGGCTTCTTCAGTCTTTTAATCGTCACTTTCTTACTGTCATCTACGATAATTTTTCCTTTATCACCTAAAATTTCGAAACGGTCTGTTCCTAAAATGTCGTGTGTACACGTAACAAAAACACCCGTTGCACCATTTCCATAATCAAGCATTGTTGTCACTTCATCCTCAACAGCAATATCTCTTTGGTAGCCGTACTTCACATTCGAATAAACCTTTTTTGGAACCCCACAAATCCATTGAAGTAAGTCTAATTGGTGTGGCGCTTGATTGACGAGAACACCACCGCCTTCACCATCCCATGTCGCTCTCCAAGCACTCTGGTCATAATAACCTTGTGGTCTCCACCATGTTGTAATGATCCAATTTGTTCGACGAATACCACCGATATCCCCGTTGTCGACGACTTCTTTCACTTTTTGGTACAGCTCATTTGTCCGTTGGTTAAACATAATTCCAAATGTTAATTCTGGTTTTGTTTCAGCAAATTTATTTAGTTCTTTTACTTGCTTCGTATAAACACCAGCTGGCTTTTCAACTAATGCGTGAACATCTCTTTTTAACGATTCAATCCCCATTTCAGGATGTAAATAGTGAGGCACACAAGTAACAACAGCATCTATGTCTCCACTATCTAACATGTCAATATAATTTTCATAAAATGGGGTATCTGGATACTTTTCATTTGCCAACGCCTTCTTTTCAGGGGCAGTATCACAAATCGCACCAATTTCCATATTTTTAACTCTGCCCTCTTGAATAAATCCTGCGTATGCTCCACCTTGCGTGCCTAAACCAATAATACCTAACCTAACTTTTTTCATAATCATACCCCTTTCAATTTTGTGCAAACTCAATCAATTTTCAACAGTTCTTTCGATTAAATGTAAGCCTTATCATTTTTTCGCGGATTAAATAAATACATCTGTTATACTAGTATTAGTATATATAAATCAACAATAAATTTCATTATCCCAACCTGTTTAATATATCTATAAAATTGACTGATCGCGCTTTATCGTAGTCGATTTTGCCATTCTTTTTCTACTAAATGAAAAATAGAAAAAGCTGTCTCACTATTTCAATGAGACAACTCGCTTAATTTCTATATAGAATTTACTTAACATCTTTAAACTGATTTTAGTCGTAAACGCCGGTATTCCTTTGCTGTCATTCCTATTTTTTTTCGGAAATATCGGCTGAAGTGGGCCACACTTTCAAAACCACAATCAAAAGCAATATCTTTTAAAGGTTTCTTTGGTTCCATTTCTAAAGAATATTTAACCTGCGTTAACCTACACTCCATTAAATATTCCATTACTGTAAATCCTGTCACTTCTTTAAAGATGTGAGATATATACGACTTACTTATATTCAAATCTTTAGAGATATTATCTAACGTTACTTTTTTTTCGAAGTTTTCTTGGATATAAACAGCAATACTTTCTGTGTATTCTGCTTTTGTATCCTTTTTATTAGGAATTTCCGGTAATTTATTTTTACTTAAGCGGTGAACAATAATTAACACTTGCAATAACAAAACCTTCAACTCAGTCTCAAATTTAATATCTTTATTGTTAATATGATTACCTAAAACATCCATACGTTGTATAAGACTTTCTAATTCCATTAATTCCTTGCTTTCATTCGAACGAATGAGACAATGCTGTAAGTGTTGAAATATTTCTAATAAATAATGACTTCCTAACTCATTTATAATTCCACTAATCCATTTAGGAGAAAAGTGAATAACGCTTCTCACATACTCTTCTTGATTTAGAACATTTGGCCTATGTAAAGTCATACCATCCATCAATAGAATATCACCTGGGCGTAAATCATAAATTTGGTTATGGATCAAATATCGGCATGATCCAGCATGGAAAAAATAAATTTCATATTCTTGATGAGAGTGGTAATCAAAGGAATATCCACTACTACCTTCTATACGATGACCAGCCATGAGAACTTCATTCATCTAATCCTCTCCCATATTTAGTTTGTCACTTAACCATAACTTAATTATAATTATTGTTCCAACTTAGTGACACTTAAAGAGGGTATTCTTTGCTATACTTATATAGTTACAGGTGATATTCATTCACATTATTACAATTATTGTTTTTAAAAATGATACAATATAAAAAAATTGTCTAGTAGTGAAACTTATTGAGGTGAAAAAATGAACACTGGTGATGCTACATATATCAAAAAGATGAATCGACTCATTTTAATTGAAGAACTAATTCAGCACATGACCCTGTCACGCAGCGAACTCTCCAGAAAAACCGGATTAAATAAAGCAACGGTATCTGCACAAGTTCAAGATCTCCTTGATGAAGATATCTTTATTGAAAAAGCCGACGCCGGTGATACGACGTCTCGTGGGAGAAAGCCGATTATCCTAGAGATAAAAGGACAGGCAGGTTACAGCGTTGGAATCGATATTGATGAGGGGAAATTCCTTTTCATTTTATCAGACTTAAAAGGAAGAGTCCTCTATCGCGAAGAACAACCATTAAATAACAATCAGTTAAGTCTAGTTAGTAGTGAAATTATCGATATTCTTCATCCATTAATTCAGAAATACAATGACCTTTACTCGCCCCATGGCTTAGTTGGTATTGGAATTGGTGTTCACGGGATCGTAAATCGGAAAAATGAGATCGTCTACACACCAAAAGAAAAGTGGACAAAAGAAAATATTACGCAGTATTTTGAGGAAGCGTTTAACGTAGAAACTTATGTAGACAATAATGCCAACTTATCTGTCTTTGCCGAACAAGTCTACTCTGAATACATCTCAGATTTGTTTTGTGTCACTTTATATACTGGCATCGGCCTAGGTATTATCAAAAACCACGAAATTTATCGCGGATTTCAAGGGTTTGCCGGTGAAATTGGTCACATGATTATTGAAACAAACGGCATTCAATGCACTTGTGGAAATCTGGGGTGTTGGGAACTATATGCTTCGGATAAAGCCTTAAAGAAAAAACTTGCATCTGTTTATCCTTTATATTCAGATAATGAACGGTTACAAAAAATGTTTGATCACAAAGGAGACAATCAGTATATGAACGAATATCTCCTTTACCTAGCTGTAGGTTTAAACAATATCATTAACATATTTAATCCAGAGAAGCTCATTTTAAATAGTCCTTTTTTGAATGCTCACCCTGAACTCATCGCAAAGGTTGAAGAAAAACTTCAATCCAAGTTCAATAATTATCAGGAGATTAGAGTATCTACTTTAGGAAATAAAGCCTGCGCACTTGGTGCATCGGCTCTTGCGTTAAAGAAATTTCTCGGTGTAAATACATTAATTCATGCGAATTATCACTATCAAATTTAAACGTTAATGGTGGTCCCCATTAAAAGACAAAAAAAAGAAGATGTGTCTTCTAGAATTACCTAGACACATCTCCGGATTGATTTACCATATAATCAAAAACTTCTGCTTCTGAAAAACCGCTATTGTCTCCATGAACGAAATGGTTCAACACACTTAATGCTGTTGCGAAGTCCAATAGCTCTTTAGGCTTCATGTTCGAGAATATCCCATGCAGAACACCTGCCGCAAAACTATCGCCTCCACCAATTCGATCAAGAACTTCAAAACTCACCGTTTTGCCTTCGTGAAGAGTTTTCCCATCAAAGTGGTAGGCCGTGAGTTCATGACGACTTGAATTGATCACATGTCGGTTTGTACAGCTTGCAGAATGGATATCATATTCTTTTTGAAGTCTCTTGTAAAAATGTTGCAATTGCTCCGACAATGTGACGCCTATAGGCTCCCAATCAAATAGGAGCGCGAAATCTTTCCAACCAGCAAAACAGTGATCGACATACGGTAGAAGCGTTTTAAAAGTTTCCACAGCTTCTTCTTTCGACCATAGTTTACTACGGAAATTAAAATCAAAGCTCACTCTGACACCTCGAGCATTGGCTTCTTTTACTGCATGCACTACGAAGTCTCTCATTTTCGGATCAATTGCAGGCGTGACACCTGATAGATGAAGCCAATCTTGCTCTCGGTAGACCTTATCCCAATCGATCGAATGCTTGGCAAGTTTTAAAACCGATGAGTGGGCACGGTCATAGTAGACCTTTCCAGGTCGATTTGAAAAACCTTGTTCGACATAGTAAATTCCCATTCTCTCACCGTCTCGCATGATCAAGTGATCACTGACTCCGTGTTTCCTAAGATGTTGAATAGCCCCCTCTCCTAAAGGATGATCTTTCGGAAGGGATGATAATAGAGAGAGTTCATGACCAAGATGACTTAGGCCGACAGCTACATTCGCCTCTGCTCCACCATAATACTTGTCAAAGTGAGGGGTTTGAGACAAACAAGAAAGATTCGGCGCTTGCAAGCGAATGAGAATCTCACCTATTGTAACGATCTTTACCATTTAATCACTCCTCGATTCGTTCAATAAATCGACGTGCTTCTTCTGTGACTGCCTTGAAATCTCCTGTTTTTGCGCCTTTAGTAATCTCACCACCGACACCGACCATGACGGCACCAGCAGCAAACCAGTCGTTGACATTGTCCAGATTTATGCCACCCGTCGGCATAATGTTTACGTATGGAAGAGGACCTTTCACATTGCTAATGAAAGATGGGGAATACATTTGTCCTGGAAACAATTTTAATACAACAGAGCCATACTCACTCGCCTCAATCATTTCTGCAATTGTCATACATCCAGGTAAATAAGGAATATGATATCTATTACATAACTTTGCCGTCTCACGATCAAATGCCGGACTAACGATAAATTCTGCACCTGCAAGAATCGCAATGCGGGCCGTTTCACTATCAAGAACCGTTCCAGCACCTACAATGGCATCGTCATGTTGTTTAATGAGCTGTTTCATGACATTATCTGCACCGCTCACGGTAAATGCCACTTCAAGTACACGTACTCCACCTTGGTAACAGGCCACCGCTGTTTTCGCAGCTTCGACCTCGTCCTTTCCACGGATAACAACAGCAATTTTTTGGTCTAGCATTTTATTTAAAATAGTATATCCTTGCATCGTTTCAACCCCCTTATACTCCTGAATAGGCAGAGAATCCGCCATCAATCGGAACAACAATTCCGTTAACAAAACTAGATGACTTGTAATCAATCAGCCATAGTAGTGTTCCTATTAGTTCTTCAGGCTCTCCAAAACGTCCTTGTGGCGTTTGTCCCAAAATTTTATGAGCACGCTCGGTAAATTTCCCTTGTTCATCCATAAGCAACGCTTCATTTTGCGCTGTAACGAAAAATCCTGGTGCAATCGCATTAACACGAATACCCACTTCAGCGAAATACACAGCCAGCCATTGAGTGAAATTACTAACTGCCGCTTTCGCACCACTATAAGCTGGAATTTTTGTTAATGGACGGAATGCATTCATTGAAGAAATATTGATGATCGAAGCATCTTTTTTACCAACCATATCCTTAGCGAAAATTTGCGTTGGCAATAAGGTGCCAATAAAGTTCAGTTTAAATAACCACTCCACCGAATCTGGATCAAGATCAAAGAACGTTTGTTGAATATCATCTTCAAGATCTCCCATACTAAATTTTTCGTTTGATGTTGTCGCTTTTGGGTGGTTTCCTCCTGCTCCATTAATTAAAATATCACACGTTCCGAACTTTTCTGTAATTTCAGCACGAGCATTTTCAAGAGCTTCCTTACTTAGGACATCAACAATAAAGCCTGCACAGTTTCCACCCTTATCATTAATTTCTTTCACGACTTTATCTATCTTTTCTTGACCAGTCGCTAAAATCGCTACCTTTGCTCCTGATGTTGCGAGTGCTTCACTCATATAGGATCCTAATACACCACTTCCGCCTGTGACGACCGCTACTTTGCCATTCAAATCAATTTCAAAAGGTAGGTTCATTATGTTAATTTCCTCCTATTTTTTAATCGTATCGATAATACCGTTTAAATAGGTTGCACCTAATGCTCGATCATATAATCCGTAACCTGGACGACCCGTTTCTCCCCAAATCATTCTTCCATGGTCTGGTCGAATCGGTCCTTCATATCCAACTTCAATCAATTTCTTCATGACTCCAATCATATCAAGAGAACCCTCATTTACTGAATGTGATGTTTCTTGAAAGGATAATTCTCCCGTCCACTTCACATTCCGTGCGTGAACAAAGTGAATACGACCTTTTGCTGCCTCGATAATTTTTAACAAGTCATTTTTCGGATCCGCTCCATAGGAACCTGTACAGAAAGTGATGCCGTTATTCGGGCTATCTACCGCTTCAAGCATGTGCTTCACACTATTTTTGTTTTTGATGATGCGTGGAAGTCCAAAGATTGGCCATGGCGGATCATCCGGATGAATCGCCATCAAGACACCTTCCTCTTCCGCAATTGGAATCACTTTTTCAAGGAAGTACACTAAATTATCCATGAGTTGAACTTCAGAAATCGTCTGATATCGTTCCATAATCTTTTCTAGCTCATCTGTTTGGAAGGATAAATCCCAACCAGGAAGAGTTAATTCACCACTTAACGGATCTAAATTTTTCACCGTTGCTTCATCATACTTCAGTGAGTTGGAACCATCTGGAAGAGGTGCATCTAATTCGGAACGCGTCCAGTCGAACACCGGCATAAAGTTATAACAAACTGTGTAAATACCCGCATTTGAAAGATTACGGATCGTTTGTTTATAATTTTCAATCCACTTATCTCGCGTATCAAGGCCCATCTTGATTTCTTCGTGAACTGGGACACTTTCAATAACATTGACCTTTAATCCATGCTTTTCAACTTTTTCCTTTAATTTAACAATTTCTTCATATGGCCAAATTTCCCCAGCTGGAATATCATAAATTGCTGAGACAATTCCTATCATATCTGGTATTTGTCTAATTTTATCTAATGTGACAGGATCTTCATCACCATACCAACGAAAACTCATTTCCATTTAAATCACTCCTTTTTATTAAGTTCAAAGCACGTATCCTAATCTTCTTATAATGAAAAATATCTTTTCGCATTGTAGTAACAAATATCTTTAACGTATTCAGCTAATAAATCTTCGTCATTCGGTACTTTTCCTTCTTCCACCCATGTTCCAAGTAATTCACATAAAATTCGTCGGAAAAGCTCGTGTCTAGTGAATGACAACATACTTCTTGAGTCTGTTAACATTCCGACAAAGTGCTTGAGTAACCCAATGCTTGCTAGTGTTTTCATCTGGTCCAACATGCCATCATAGTGATCATTAAACCACCAAGCTGTCCCAAACTGGATTTTCCCAGGAACGTCCGCCCCCTGGAAGTTTCCAGCCATCGAAGCCATGATGACGTTATCTCTTGGATTCAACGTATAAAGAATAGTCCTTGGTAAGTGTTGCTTTTGATCCAATGAATCAAGAAAGAGACTCAACGGTTTAGCAACGGGAGCATCTCCCATTTGATCAAATCCACTATCAGGTCCAATTTGATCAAACATGCGGGTATTGTTATTTCGTAGTGGTCCAATGTGCAGCTGCATCACCCACTGTTTTTCAACATATTTTTCAGCTAACTGTTGTAGCGTAAATGTTTTAAATTTTTCTACCTGTTCATCACTTAATACTTGTCCATTCAATTTACTTTTATAAATACTTTCGATCTCTTCTATTGATGTTTCTCTATAAAACATCTCATTGATACCATGGTCAGCACTGCGGCATCCAACTTCAGCAAAGAAATCTACCCGCTCCCTCATTGCTTCGAGGAAACTCTGATAACCTTTTAACTCTTTGTCTACCACTTTTTCTAAGCTCTTCAACCACTTAAGGAATCCATCTTGATCAATCGCTAATGCTTTATCAGGTCTAAAAGAAGGAGAGACAGTAACTTTATAACCTTCTTCTTTTAACTTCCGGTGATAATTAAGATTATCCGTTGGATCATCTGTCGTACCGACAAAAACCACCTTTTGCATATCTAAGATCTTTCTAGCAGACAATTGTCCAGATTGGATAACCTCGTTTGTTTTCTTATAAATACTTTTTTTAGTTTGTTTATTCAACAAATCATTAACTGAAAAAAAACGAGCTAACTCAAGATGTGTCCAATGATACAAAGGATTTCCTAGTAAGTTTGGAACCGTATCTGCCCAAGCTGAAAACTTCTCTTCATTTGTAGCATCCCCTGTAATGTAATGTTCTTCTACACCATTCGCTCTCATTGCACGCCATTTATAATGATCACCTGCCAACCACACATCGGTGATCGACTCATAATCACGATCTTCGTAAATATCCTTTGCACTCAAATGATTGTGGTAATCGACAATCGGTAAATCTTTTGCGTAAGAGTGATAAAGCTTTTTCGCAGTTTCAGTTGTTAACAGGAAATTATCATGAATCATGAATATACCTCCTTATAATTTGTTTGACTAGTAAACTAATTACAGTTTACGATCTTTTTAGTTTTATTGCAAGATTAAATAGTTGGTTTGTAGAGTCTTTATTTTGACATACAAAAACCACCCACTCTAAGTGTCCTACCACTTGGATGGATGGTTTTTCGTGTTACATATATTCTTGTAAATATTCTTCCAAAGCTAAGACAGACAATGATTGGCCATAAGGCATCGGAGTGATCTTAATCTCTTTATAAAAATCAAGCGTGTCACCCATTCCAGTCCCGACCGAGACTTTTTGAACGGCTCCGTCTTCATTTATTTCGTTCACAATCCCTTTAACTGCTTTTAAACCGATTTCTTTATATTTTTCCTCGATATATCCCTTATGAACAGATTTTAAGATTCCATAAGCAAATCCAGCAGTCGCTGAAGCTTCTAAATAGGACGTTGTATCGTTAATAAGTGTATGCCACAAGCCGCTTTCATGCTGATAATTAGCTAATGTTTCGACTTGTCTATTTAATGTATCAATTAAGAAATCTCTAAAGCCATCGCCTTCTTTAAGCTCTAATATTTCAATAATTTCCGGGATGGCTATTGTAATCCAGCAATTCCCTCTTGCCCATAATGCTTCCGCATAGTGATGATTTTCCTCAAATGTCCATCCGTGGAACCAAAGGCCTGTTTTGCGGTCACTCAAATATTTAATATGAATAAGAAATTGCTTCTTAGCCTCCTCAATGTAATCTTGACGGTTAAAGAGCATCCCGATCTTCGCTAATGGTAATACTGTCATCATTAAGGTATCGTCCCAAAGTTGATTTTTATTCTCTGGACCATACGTCATATGTTGGAGTCCGTCTTCTTTCGTTCGCGGCATCTCATTCATGACCCATTCTGCCCATTCTTCTAAATGAGGAACAAGTGATTTATCTTTCGTATCTTCATATAAGAGCGCTAGTGTGAGTAAAGGCGCCATCGTATTGACATTCTTCGGCGGGACACCTTCTTCAAAACGATGGTTAAACCATTCCTTCACAATGCTTAACGCCTTTTCATTCTGTGTTGATCGCCAATATTTATAAATGCCATATAGACCAACGCCTTGAGGCCAATTCCATACTTTCCAGCTCTTATCATCGACAACTAATCCGTCAAAGTTCAAGAGGAACTCACCTGTATCGTCTTGTATCGTTGTTAAATTTGTCATTAGTAAATCAATTTTCTGTATAACTTGATTTCGCTCCATCGTTCATCATCCTTTCTAAAAAGAAATTATTCGATATTCGTAAGGTCCAATATCTAATCGTTCTGCTGAAACCTTCTCTTTCGTTAATACGTCCATCGCGTCTTTCGGAATAGTCACACTTCCACCTTGACCATCCATATTGACAATTACCCACGATTGCTTGCCGTCGTCATCGATGCGCGGTGCCACGATCGTTCCACTTGTTACATCCGTCCTTACACTGACTTCCGTTTCCGTTGCATAATGATCAATGATCTTTCTTATTAAGGAATCCCCTTCTTCTCCAACAGGCAAAGAACCGACGTGAACGATTTTTCCTTTTCCAACTTTCGATTCTGTCATGAAGGCTTTTCCATCTGAATTCCCTCCTGCAATCGTACCGACAACTGTTTTCTCATCATATTCAAACACCGTACTCCATAACCCTAATGGTGCCCGCTCTCCAAATGCATGACCAACTGAACCGGTTCCATCCATTGGATATGTGTACAACGCTTCGATTCCGGCAATTTCTTCAAGTTTTCCTAGTGCTGCATTCGTATGAACCGTATGCTCCTTCGTTCGTCCGCCACTTAAAGGCCCAACGATCCATGTTCCACCACTATTCACAAAATCAACAGCCTGTTTTCGATATTCATCAGAAATATACGGCAAGAATGGTGTAAATAATAGCTTATAGTCTTGTAAACTTCCCTTTTCTGGAATCATATCACGGTGAATCCCCAATGATACAAAATGGTTATAAAAGTTCGTCACTAACGACCTAAAATCCATTTGCTGATGAGGTTCCGTTTGAAAGAAGGCCTTGGCTTGGTCCGAATATGTTATCGCGATATCCGCTTTCTTGGGCTTGGTTTCTACCATAAATGGCTCAACTTTCTTTCTCATTTCTTCCACATCTAAGACACTTTGAAAACCGACCGTAGGCTTTCCCCATGCACTAATCACCGAACCATGAGGTTGCTCACACCCTGCTCGTTGCTGTCTCCATAACCAATAACAAAAGGCTTCTCCTCCAAGCGCATACGAAACAATCGCCTCTGCTCGTAAATAGCCATTTGCATGCGGACTTGCATAGCTCTCTAGCGAAGCTGCATTTGATGTACTCGTCTCCATAATCCAAAAGTCTCGACCTTTTTTAAAGTTACGCCATAAATCACAGTTCATTAAATAAGATGCTTTATTCTCTTGTGTCGCATATGTATCAAACGAAGCAAAATCTAACTTTTCAAATAAACGTTCATTATCAACCGAAAACGGAACATTACTATTATGCGTAATTGGTGCGTCTGAATATTGACGAATAATTTCAGCTTGACTATCAGAAAATTCGGCAATCTTCTCCATCGAGAACTGACGATACATCGTGCTTAATGAAGAATTATGCAGGAATGGAGCTGGCCCTGGTTGCGGGACTTGCTCAAATGAATGATAATACTCACTCCAAATTTTTGTGCCCCACGCTTCATTTAATTGTTCAATTGTTTCGTAGCGCTCCTCTAACCATTGATGCCATAATTCTAGGCACGTTTCACACATACATTCACTCACATGACATTTAAATTCGTTATCAATTTGCCAGCCAATCACTCCTGGCAGTGAACCAACTGCTTTTGCCATATGTTCTGTAATCTCATTTGCTTTTTTTCGAAAATATCGATTATTCGTACAAGCATGCTGACGAGATCCGTGCCCCATCACTTTCCCTTCATGGTTGACATACATTCGTTCTGGGTGATTATGTGTGAACCAAATTGGCGGTGTTGGCGTTGGCGTACACATTACCGTCTCAATACCATTTTCATATAGCTTGTTAATGACATTGACGAAAAAGCTAATGTCTATTTTCCCTTCTTCCGGCTCCATCGTATGCCAAGCGAACTCTCCCATTCGTGCTACGTTAATGCCGGCTTCTTTCATAAGCTTAATATCCTCTTCCATCACCTTTTCATCCCAAAGCTCAGGATAATACGCTGCACCATGGTATAACTTGTTTGCCATTTGTATCACTCCAACTTCTTTGTTTTATCCCTTAGATTGAATACGCTTACTTTTTAATGTGCAATGCAATCGCATCTTAACGAATATAATAGAGTACTAGTATTATTCGCCACTCTTGAATTCCTCCGAACATATCGAACTTAACAACGTTTTTATTTAAGCTTTCAATAACACTTCTAATTTAAAATTTTATCATATAGAATACATCCTGTTCAATTAAGAAAGTTCTAAAAACCTTTGATAATCAACGAATCTGAGCACTTACTAATTTTATAACTATTCGTTAATTTGTGTTTTGGACTTTTTCTTCGTCTCTTTATCAAATTTCTGATCAAGCCATGAAAGGGTTGGTTGAGACACTAATCTGTCTTTGTCTAAGAGAGTTGTTAACAAAGGTTCTTTTGGATAACTCCTCGCCCTTTTGAATCATCACTTCCTCATTTGAATGTGTATGATCTTTAACAGAGACACTCTTTTTTATCGTTTTACTCAGACCAATTTTCTTATCAAACTCTTTGTATAAAATTAAGCCAGAATCTGAGGTGAGGTTACCACCTTCAAAATTGACTTTGAAACTAATGGAATGGGCGTTTTTTTACACTGCCAAATAATACAAACGACACCCTTCCTCGTAAAGACGAAGAACAGTGTCGTTGATAGCGTTGTGTTATAGATGGTGAATCGGAAGTATTACTTTTGTTTGTTTGCTTCGTAGCTACTAAACACTGCAAAGCAAACACCTATATAGTGTCATTTATTCATTTCCCTTTATAATAAGTTTCAGTTGGCCCTAGATAACTATTTGCAGGTTTCTTTCCTTCTGGATAGATTACGATTTTTTCTAAGACAAACCCTGGACTCACTGCATAAATACACAAAATATTAAGGCCTTCCTTACAATTTATTCTACTGCTTTGCCTGCGGATATTATCCAACACTCCGGATGCCCAGGTATCATCATCAACTCGATATCCTTCCGGAAGCGTGTTAACAATGTTTATATCACCGTCATTTACTTGAATTCCACAGAATATCGAACCATCTTTTGTGACAGGATTAGACGGTTGCATGTAAAGTTCCACTTCATACTGGATAGATTCCTGTACGAAAAAGTAATATTCCAGATAAGGAGCATCCTTTCCAACTGTAAAATATTCTGTAGTTGGAAAAGCCTTCATTGCCGATAAAGTTTTGCCGTATCCTTGAAGCGTTTTAAATCTGTTCATGTCACCATTTTCGTTCATTGCTTCCTTATTCAAAGCATAATGTTCTGCTTCAATGGAAATATAGTTATTGGACTCCACAAAGGTCATATCAGGTAGTTCACTGAAATTATTCTCTAATGCCTTTACAATGATTGTGCACGTGCCTACTGGCATCTCCACTACTATACTGCCTTCTGTCTCACCATTCATCGCATTACGATCAATCCTTACTTGAATGGCTTCCGTTGTTTTTTCTATACCATCTAAACTCCCGCTTGTCATAGAACACGTTAGCCACTGATTTTTGCTAGTTATATTAAAATCCGCTTTCCTATCACTCATACTGGAAATAATAAATGAAGCTTCCTCAATATCCAGCTGTAAAAAGTCATTTAAATATACTTTATTATTATGCCAGTCGGGACCCTCATTGTTTTGATCCGTCCCATCAACACCGATTACCAGTCTTGGCTTATTAGCAGGCAATACATTCATTATTATTGGATTCTTGTTTCCCTCTTCATTCCAGTTAGTAAAACCAACATGTTCAGAAAGTCCCATTCCATACCACTTACCATTATCAATCGTATGAAGCTGCTCCACTAGTTCCCTATCTCTTTTGTAGCATTTTCTTATCTGATCGGCTAGTCTATTTGCTTCGATTTTACCCAACTTCGCATCATAATTATTTTTCCCAGTTAGTAACCACATTTTTTGCAAATTTAGATTACCTACAGCCGGATAATAAACTAATGAAAAATAAGCGGAAAAGTTCTCAGGATTTACATTCTTATATATTTCCTCAGCAATATCCAAAAGCTCATCAATTTGCTGCAATTTGTTATCTGTTTCCTGGTAATTCACCGGATGATATACATCTGCATTCATATGTTCAGGTCTGCGATTATGAGCAATCTTTGTGTAGCCAGTGAGTAGCTCAAATACTTTCTTCATTTCAGCCTCACCGAATACGGCATCAAACTGTCTTTGAATCCATAGCTTCGTGTAAATATCCGTATTATTAACGGCACTCGTTCCCCATTTTTCAAAGTCATACGCCAAATCAAGGAAATAAGATAACGGGAATTCCTGCGTAAATATATCCCCTACATTTACAATCCATAGATCCCGAACACCAAAATCGTAAGCCATACTCATCTGTTCCCATATTTTAGGTAAGTAGGAACTGTTAATCCATTCATATGAAATTGGTCCGCCATGATAATCAAAATGATAATACATGCCATAACCACCTTTATGGTTACGCATTTCTTCTGTTGGTAAAGTACGTAAGTTGCCGTGATTATCATCGCAGAGCATCAGAATAACATCCTCGATCTCCTCAGAGTTCATTAAACCTAGTGTATTTTCATCTCCATAAAAGAAAGGTTCCACCTCTTTATACAACGCCAACATTCTCGGCACTTCTGAAAGGTTACGATTGACATTTTCCCGTATCAGCTTGTTTTGTGTTCGTAGCACTTCTTTTAGCAAATTAATATTGTCTGCAAGTACAGCTCCTTTACCCATAATCGAAGTATCTTGTTCACCACGCATACCGACAGTTATAACATTTTCAAACTTTCCGTTGCGCTTAAGTCCGTCTTCCCAGAATTTCGTAATTCCTTCTCTATTCTTAATAAAATTCCAAGCATCTCCATAAATAGAGTTCTTACCGCGAAGATATTTATACTCTTCTCCATAACGCAAACAAGGCTCATGATGAGATGCCCCCATTACTACTCCATATTCGTCTGCCAGTTCAGCATTCGCTAAACCTGGTCCTTCATCACTGAAACGAGCTGACCACATGGCAGGCCAGAGATAATTACCTTTCAATCTTAGCAACAATTCAAAAACATGGTCATACATTTCTACATTATGACCACCAAAGTTTTTCATCGTCCAATTACCAAAAGCAGGCCAATCATCATTGATAAAAAAGCCACGAAAACGAACAGATGGCTGTTTGGAAATATATTTTAAGTCTCCATTTAAAGAAAATGATTTTTTCTGGTGTGGCTTCACATCACACCAATCTACTAATGGAGAAACACCAAGTAACTCTGATAGATGAAATAGGCCGTATATCGTACCTCGTTTGTCACTTCCCGCTATTACTAATGCCTTTTCAACACCTTCAAATGGGTGATTAATTACTTGAAATAAAAATACTTCCCTCTTTCCTGTAATTTCTGTAAGGTCAATCATCTTTTTCTCATTCAGTTCCTCAAGCATTGGACTGCGATCTACCGTTCCATACAATACAACATTTTTTCCAAGCTTCTTTCTATCCCCTGTTGATTGTGGTGCATAGCCGAATACTAGTTCCAGGTCATGCATAACCTTTTCGGCGATCTTATTCACACCGCTGAATGCACCTTTTTCCTGGTAAAATAGTGAACCTTGCGAAGATGACGATTCATTTTTTAATACTTCTTGATTAATTACAAATTCCATCATAATGTCCTTTCTACTGATATACTTTTTTATTAGAAAAACTTGCCTTGTCGCCAAGTCCTTAATGGCGAAATACTTAGTTTATCTTATACTTAGCCCTTTAACGAAGTTAAACATTCTTAAATGTATAAATTAAATTTCCAACTCTATGAATACCTTTACATATGTATTATTCTAAACCCTGAAACGTATAACCACAACTGGGGCACAAGGCCAGGTTCCGTCCCCCAAAAATTTCTTCTTCGATAATAGATGTTTACTGTATGTATAAGAGTGGTTAAATTTGGCAATACACTTAATAGTCTACTAAATAAAGAGGTGTATTATGTATTTATTATTAGTTTTGATTGTTTGGACCTTATTTGCTTATAGATTTATTGATTGGTCACGTGTAAAAGACCAATATCCTACGATTCTATTTTTCATTGCCATAAACATGACTTATAACACTCTTTATCACGATCAATTACTTTGGGCTTTTCAGGGGATCACTGCAGAATGGTTAAACCATATGACGATCAATTTATTTTTCACGTTTTATATATGTCCGGTGACGCTGATTATTTTTTTCCAGCGAATGCCTATAACTCGTAATGCAAAAATTATCTATATAGTAGTTTGGGTCATTTTTTACACCATTATTGAGGCATTGTTTGCTCATAAAGGATTGTATGTATACGGAAATGGATGGAATAGCTGGCATAATATTTGGTTAAATGCGACATTGTTTATGTTTTTACTCATCCATTATAGAAAACCTGCTTGGGCACTTATTCTTGCTTTACCAGCAGCAGCGCTTTTCTATATCTTGTTCCCGGTTCCGCTCTATTGATTAAACTATTCTAGAGGTGATATTCTTATGTTTGTCCAAAATATTTTGTCCACACCAGTCTTTTTGGTACTACTATTAATGACCTATCTATCGATGGCGTTCTATTTATTTAGACTCGAAGCAAGAAAATCTAAAAAATAAGGGGGACACAGGGACAGGTTTAACCAAGGGGATAACCAAGGGGACGGTTCCTACGGTCAGCTATTGGTAATTCCAATCATATCGATTCCCTCTAATAAACTATTACCACAAATCAAAAATAGCACTAGCCAAACAATTAAGTTTGGCTAGTGCTATTTTTTCGGAATCTTTTCTTGAAGAAAAACCAAGAGACGTTTCCTTTTCCATAAGAACCGTCCCCCCGGTTACCTACCGGTTATCCCGAGTTTAAGCTCATTTGACAAAATCACCTTGAATAAATTCTTCATCCCGGTCGAAGTTAATTCGTATACTTTTTGACTCATTAGGATTAGCTGAGTCTGCAACATGAAAATGAATATGCGGTTCACTGGAGTTCCCAGAATTTCCAACGAGTCCAAGTAAATCACCTTGCTTGACTTCATCCCCTTCCTTCACTTCAATTGACTGGTATTTGAAGTGAGCAAGATGACTGTATTCATCGTTACCATGATCAAGAATGACATAATTACCATAAGGCTCTTGTTCATTCATTACGCCAACCGGCTCATTATCTTCCAAATCATTTTCCACACGAACTACCGTCCCATCACCAGGAGCCAAGTATTCCTTTCCAAATGCATAATAGCTTTCATTTAAGGTGGGATCTCCTTCATAGGAAGAGCCCTCGTTCATGATCACAAAGTCGTAAGCATAGCGCTGATTTTCATACTCATAATGATAATTAATTAAACTGTTCGTTCCTCCCCAAAACACGAACCACTCCCCCTGAAAAGGTAAATCAAATGCTTGTTTTGTATATATTTCATCCGTTTCCGGATAGTTAGCGAGTGGCATAACCTGTAATCCTTGAATAGTATCATCCTCATCAAAAACTGCCATCATTCCTTTAGAATCACTGTCATCTACCCAAACGTATTGCTTTGCGGCATTAGTATATGGGAGCTCAGACTGTAATATATATGTAGTAACTCCTGTGTTAAATTCTTCACCTAATTCCTTTAATTGCTCCAAGGATACTTCATCTTGAAACGCTTTGCTCATCTGGCTGTAGACCCTTTCGAAGTCTCCATGCAGGAAAACATCAGAAAATTCTTCAGGCTTCATTGTCGTTTCCTCTCCTTCATTTGTGTTTTCTTCCTCACTTTCTTCACCCGCTTCTTCTTCCATATTACAAGCAGTTAAGAAACCAGTTGAAAAAACAGACAGTATAAAAAATAGCTTCAGATAGTTCATTCATGACTCCTCCCTAAAAATTTCTTCGTATAAATTAATACGGTTAATTAAACTGGAAAGTTTCATAAATGGGGTTTTGAACCAATGGAATAATTCCTACGGTTAGCTATTGGTAATTCAAATCAATTCGATCCTCTCTAATAAACTATTACCACAAATCAAAAATCACATTCGCCAAACAATTAAGTTTGACGAGTGCTATTTTTCTTCGGAATGTTTTCTTGAAGAAAAACCAAGAGAAAATTCCTTTTCCATAAGAACCGTCCCCCCGGTTACCAAATTTCAATATCTTGCTTTTATATTCTAATTTTCTTCCATTAATGAGGATCAAGGGTATACTGGTGATGAGGTGATGTGAATGGAAGTTGGTAAGGAATTGACAGAAGATATGTGGCAGGCAATTGTAAAGAATGATGCAACTTACGACGATAAAATGATATACGCCTTGAAAACGACAGGTATCTTTTGTAAACCATCTTGTAAATCTAGGATGCCGAATAAAGTAAATGTGTCTATATTTAATAATGTAAAAGAAGCACTGTCAGCTAACTTCCGGCCTTGTAAAAGATGCAATCCTACAAAAGAACGTCTGCCTGATCATGAATGGGTGGACGAGATTACAAAGTACATTGAAGCAAATTACAATGAATCGTTACGCCTTCAGACGATAGCGTATATGTGTCATGGAAGTCCTTATCATATGCACCGCACGTTCAAACGAATTAAGGGGATAACGCCGGCATCATACATCCAACAACTGAGAATAAATAAAGCGGCTGAATTTTTAATCCACACTGACAGAAATATTGCGGATATTGCCATAAAAGTAGGGATACCGAGTACAACCTATTTTGTAACACTGTTTAAAAAAATATCTGGATTTACACCGAAAGATTACCGGCAAATCAATAGGAATTATAAGGATGTGCTGTAAAGTGAAGAAAAAATCAAATCTAGATGCCCCTGTCTACTGGACCATGTTCGTTTATGATGAATGGAAGTTATATATGGCCGCATCATCTGTGGGACTTTGTTATTTAAGTCCCCAAAATAAGCAGATTGATGAGTTAGTAGGATGGACGAAAAGACATTTCCCCAACAGTTTGCTTATTCAAGATGATGATAAATTACAGCGTTATTTAAACGAAATAATTGAATTTTTCGAGGGAAAGCGTGCAGATTTTACGCTGCCATTGGATTTACGTGGTACACCTTTTCAGCAAGATGTGTGGTATGCGCTTCGTAGGATCCCATTTGGACATACTAAGTCTTATTCGGATATCGCAATAGAAATCCAGAAGCCTTCCTCGGTGAGGGCGGTAGGGACAGCAATAGGTGCAAATCCAATTCTAATCACTGTGCCCTGCCACAGAGTCATTGGTAAAAACGGCTCTCTTACCGGCTACCGGGGTGGTTTGGATATGAAAGCAAAGCTACTGCAGCTGGAGAAAGAATTTGCAATCTTAGAGAGGAGCAGCGCCCATGCCTAAGTTTTTGGCCAAATGGATGATTATTCTGGCATGCATCCCTAGCAACCTCATAAAAATGGCAACTCCCTCATCCGTATAAGGGCAGTTGCCATTAGTTTTCGATCAAAGCTTTACCCATTGGTTACTAACGATTTTTACTTATTTTTGGATCCGTCTCTGTTCTGTATACTCTTGTAGAGATTCATGTTGTTCTGTACCCTTTTCGCGCAAGAAAGGCACCAAGGAAAGCAAGCCAAGAATCGCCAATAGAGTTCCGATCCATAAAGGTGACACAAGTCCGTATCCAGCTCCGATAAATAGTCCACCGATTGAGGATCCTACGACGATTCCGAAGTTTATGACAGAGGTATGAATTGTGTTTACCAACGAACCGGTGTTGCCTTCTCGCATCACACGAGTTGCCATAGCAGGATTCATCGGTACCCCGACTAAGCCGATCACGATAACTACAATCACTGTAATTATCGGATTGGTGTTAAACAGTGCGAAAATAACCAATGCCACGGTTAGCGTGATTAGACCTATCACCAAAATAGGCATCGTGTGACAATCGGCAAGCCTGCCGGTGATAATATTGCCAATAACGGTTGCCGCACCGTAGAAACCCAGAAGAATCGGCACCGTCCCAGACGCTAAGCCCGTAAGATTAGTAAGAATTGGTGAAAAGTAACTGAATGCAGCAAATGTAGCGCCAATGATAAACATACTTGTAGTGTAAGCTGCCCATAAGTTGCGTTTCCTGAAAACTGCTAGTTCGTTCCATATGCGCACCGATTCTGGTCTAGCTGAAGAAGGTATAGCCGAAATTCCTACCAACCCCGACAGAAGAACCAGAACAACAACAGCCCAGAAACTAGCACGCCATCCGAAGTACTGATCAATCAGCATTGCCGCCGGCAGCCCTATAGCAGTGGCGACCATTAAACCACCAAGAACGATGGAAGCCGCCCGCCCGCGGGATTGTTGTTCAACAAGGTTAAAGCAAATGGCAAGCGAAACACCAAAGCAAGCGGATGAAGCAATGCCTGTCATCACTCGTGCTACCAGCATTAACTCATAGCTGGAGACTAATGCACCAAGAGTCTGTCCGACGAGGAAAACCATGATTAGTGCCAGAAAAGCCTGCTTGCGTCGAACCTTTAGAAGACCTAACATCAGCACCGGACCACCTACAATCATACCCAGAGCATAGGCAGAAATAAGATATCCGATTGCCGAAATTGATACACCAAATTCCTCAGAAAGTGAAGGCATCATCCCGGCAACCATAAATTCTGAAGTAGTCATGGAAAATATCGTGAAACCTAACACATAGATAGCGAATGGCATTAGAGTCATCCCCGTTCCGTATTGCATTACTTTATATAAATCCCTAAATTTATATATTTTTTGATCGATCAGTCCATAATTGACAAAAAATAAAATGCACCTTTATATTGGGACTACTCATCAAGATAAAAAGGTAATTTGTATATTTAATGAATCGTTTTAACCAAACCGCCATCGATAATGTAATTAGCACCAGTGATCATCGCAGCACGATTGGAAGCCAAAAAAACAACAAGATTTGCTACTTCACTCGGTTCTGCAAATCGCTCAAGGGTGATGCCAATATCTTTAGCCAATTCATCTAGGTCACCGGGTACATCATCCCACATTGCCGTCTTTGTTGGACCAGGCGCAACGGTATTGACACGAACGCCTTTTGCACCATATATCTCAGCAAGGTTTTTAGAAAGGTTTGTTACTGCAGCTTTAATTGCACTGTATGCAATAATGGACGAATTCGGCATAGACGTATTCATTGTAGAAATATTTACAATCGATCCCCCTTGTTTTGTTAATACTGGCAAAGCAGCGCGAGTAGTACGCACGACGCTCATTAAATTGGCATTGATCATATTCTCCCATTCATTATCATTTATTTCTAAAAATCCCGTATCACGGCGGCCCAATGCCCCAATGTTGTTAACTAGTATGTCTATACTCCCGTATTTTTCTGTTGCTTCTTCAACTAACTTCTTTGCCCCCTCTTCCGTAGCAGCATCCGTAATAACAGGTAGAACTGATGTAGTTTTTGAAAGCTCTATAATCTCATCCGTCGGTTTACGAGTAGATGCTACAACCTTGGCTCCTGATGAAGACATTGCTTTAACGATAGCCAATCCAATCCCTCGACTCCCTCCAGTTACAACCGCCACTTTCCCTTTCAATGAAATTTCCATATAGATCACCCTTTCAGCTTAGTTATTTGCTGCTTCTTTTCATCATTTTGGACTGAACAGTCCAGAAAAGTCAAATAAATAGAAGGCGCCTTCAGTTTGTTTATTAAAGGTTTAATCAAAAATCGATAAAATAACTTTAACAATATCTTGAAGAACGACCTGATCGGGCGTTGTTTTTGAAGTCACAACCAGCCCATTCCTAGCACTATTAAGAAACCGTGCAAGCGCCTTAAGGTCTTGGTGGCGTGTATTCAGCTCACCTTGTTCCTGAGCACGAATCAATGCTTGATAAAATGCGAGTTCCGTTCTCTGCCCTCCTTCTTCAATAAATTTAGAGACCTCCGGATCATGAGGTGCCAGTTCTACGGCAGTATTCACCATAAAACACCCCTTTGATTGCTTTTCATCAGAAACGGTGTGTATCAATTGATCAAAAGCATGAACAATGGCTTCTTTCCCAGATTCAGTGTTTTCAAGAATGCTAATGATATCATGTTGACGGTCATAATGTTTAAGTGCGGAAAAAAATAGGTCACGTTTCCCCCCGTAAGTGTCATATAGACTTTGTCGGCCGATTCCCAAATGTTTAATCAAATCATGTACGGAAGTTCCTTCGTAACCAAATTCCCAAAAAATATCAACTGCCCGGTCGAGGACCTTTGTTGGATCAAACTCCTTCGGTCTTGCCATCTCATTTCACCTCCCTTAAGGAGAACTATATCAGTTATGGAATGAATGGTCAATAATTTTATTTCCACAGTTCAGATATTCCCTTCATATTTCTAAAGTTATTAATCGGGTGAATTCCAAGGGTGACACCATCTACCCAGTACATTTATGCCATAATTATAATATTATTGTGTTTTTAAATTACTCCCGCGTCAATGCAGACATGCAAGACAAAGCTGCAACTAAATTTGAGTAAGCTTTCAGTAAATCGTGACACTTTAGCAGACTAAAGGTGCACAAAATGTTCACAAAGATCAAAATTAAAAAACGACACAATTCCTCGTAGAGACGAAGAACCGCGTCGTTGATAAGCTTTTGTATGGTGGAGCATAGCGGGATCGAACCGCTGCCCTCTTGGCTGTCAGATGAAACCGGTGAAATAAACGGCGTTCAACCAAATTTAATACGTTAAAGGAAGTCTGGCAACTCTACGTTTTTAGTGTTCGAAAGACAAATGAGTTAAATAAATTTAACTTAGAAATATAAGTCTGTGCGCAAAAATTTGCACAAGTGAGAGTAGGTGTGTGGTCAAACAAATTGTTACATCATTAATTTGTAACTGCTCCAGTACTATAATTACATAATTAATATGTGTTTTAAAAATTTCTAATAATAAATGCCTACATCATACCACCCATAATCGATTAGGGTTTTCTGCATTTTTTTCATGTATTAAATCAGTTGAGTCAATTTCATAATGCATTTTCTGAATAAAGTCAGAAGCGCAGAATATCAAAAGTACTCTTTTAAAAAATCGTCACTTTAAAAGCTAGTGTTGATAGTTGAAAACTTGCTCGCTTGCCGCAGGCAATGCTTCAGCTAATCGGGGGAAACCGCCCCGATGGATCTTCAGCTATTGCTTTTCCTGCAGGCGTCTCACAGATTTTCAACATCAACGATCAAAAATTTTGTATACCTTTAAGCAGCTTTCTGTCCTTGGCTTCTCTTTGTTTTCAGTCGTAATCCTGCGAGTTTCATGGCATTGTAAACAAGTGTAGTAAAGTCAAAATGAACTTTCGCTCTTTCTCCTGTTCGGTATCGTATATTGTTTAGTTGAAATTGTTCTTTTAGATACGCAATCACTCGTTCAGAGGAACTTCGTTCTTTATAGATCGTCTTCCATGATTCAGTACCTCTTGCTGGAGCACTATATTTCCGCAAGTCTGTATCCATTTTTATCTTAAAGACCTTTTGACATAGCGAGTCATGAGCGAGTGGACACTCTCCACATTCTTTTGGTTGGGTAAATTTTAATGTTTGGTACTTCTTATCAAAGCTGTCATATCGGTAAGAATGTTCTCTCACACAGGTTGGGGCAAAGTGTTTATCAAAGCCAAGTGGCTCCGGTTCATTCCGCTTATTATAAGCTATAATCGAATAGCCTTTCATCCGATGAACCTGTTCATAGATAGCTGGATAATCATAGCCAGCATCCATCGTCACGTGTTTCATCTGAAAATGAGGAAAATGCGTTTGAATGCCCTTTAATAACGGAATCGCAGCTTTACCATCATTTAAGTTACCGCTAGACATGAGAGATTCGAGAATAAATTGACTCTTTGTTTCAACGGCGATATGACCCTTGAAGCCATACCAAAAAACATTTTTACCGTCACTGTTCTTTTTGATGCCCCATTCTGGACCGAGAGGGATCTCATCTTCAAGGTTGTCAAAAGGTATGTCCAATTGATCTTCGATTTTCTTTTTATAAACCGGAAGAGAAGCTTCAAATTCTTCTTTTTCTTTGAGCCATGCCGATTGTTCTTCCTTGTTTTTACGGCCGCGTTTTTTCGGCTCGGGTTTCGGTGTATCATCTTTCTTTTCTTTGGAAGGGGCTTTATCTTTCGCTTCGATATGTGTCGCATCAATGGCCACATTGAAGTCCGAAATATACCCATCATCTATAGCTTCATGGACGAGTTGATGGTTGATATCTTTCAGTACAGAAGAAGCTTTAATCTCACTTACCATGCGGGAGTAAGAAGCTTCCGAAGGAATTGCGTCTGCCACACCAAATCCGCAATCTCTTTTAAACTGAATGTCATCTTTCAGGCGTTTAACTAAGAGTTTTACTTCACTAATTCTTTCCACATAACGAATGATCAACGATTGGATCATCGCTGGATAATTCAGCTTTACAGGGCGACCCAAACGTGATTTTTTGAACACCATGAGTACAATAGGACCGGTGGTCAGTGTTGAAAATAACTCATCGTAACGTTGGGTAGGTTCTAAATCGTATAAAACATCTATACTTAGTAGGCTCTCTTGTCGTAAAATGGACATAGGAGTCTTCCCTCCAGTCAAATTAGTTTGTTCGCTACTTACTAAATTCGACAGTTGGGGAGGTACTCCTTTTTTTGTTTCTTAAATCTCTTGGGCCACAAGGGCTCTGAATTATGAAATTGACTCAGTTATTAATTAATTTATAATTATCAGCTACATGAATGTACGTTCGCTTCATTTCGTAGTTTTATCTTTTACTATAAGGTTGTTTTGTGAGGGTTTAATACCTAGTAAATTCGATTACTATCAATAAGACCTACTCCATCCGAGTAAATAATAAACGAAAAATTGAGATTCAACCGCTTAAAACAAGACGAGTAATCTCAATTCAACCACATTTTTGAATTTGCTTCAAAAGCCCTTAGAAGGTCTAATCCGGCAACAACGACTATTGAAACAGGAGCCTGATTTGAATAAGTACACCCCCATTCCTTTCGGCATAACCGGTTCTTTATTATAGGATATCCTGGAGTTTCAACAACTGATCAAGTTTACGAACATTTAACAAGTGGACTAGAAAAAGGCCCTTCTACAATTCAGTGAATTGATGAAAAGTCCTGCATAATTAGAAAGGTTTTTGTCAATGCTGCTTATGATCAAAATACCCTCGGGATGATTATTTGATATTTTATGTATTAGCTATTGCAAAATAACCAGTTTTAAAAGCGAGGGTAACACCCGAATATTCTTATGATGATAAAAAAATAGATAGCCTCATAATTTGGGAATAATTACTTGTTCTTTTAAACTTTTTTAGAGCATGGCTGAAATTAATTTTATAAATGTAAAGGGAAAATAATTTTCCCCTTACATTTTATTTGAATATTAATTATTGAAAATAGTTTTTTCTTGTACTTCATTCAATTGAGTAATCATATCGGTCAGCATTTCTTCGGTAAAGTTCCCTGAACTAAAGTTAGCTAAAGCACGTAATGGCATATATTTCATCATTGCTTCCATCATAGCAGATGATTCCTCGCTATCACCCATAGCATTCAATAATGGATTGTGTTTATTTGCTTTCTTAAGCAGTTTAGTTGCTATCGGAGCTAAAGTTGGATCAGCCAATAGATCTCCTATTAAAGTATTTTTGTGGACTCGTTGTGCGATAGTAACCGTTGAGGTTACGTAAATTGTCTCTTTTAGTTGAAAACCTTTTGATGACTTTCCAACTAATATCTCAAATTCGCCTGTTTCCACATGCCAATCCTTTAAGTCTACATTATAATAAGCAAACGCACGCTTATCTAAAGTAAATATTACTTCTTTTTCTTCATCCGGTTTTAAATCTACTTTGTCAAATTCTCTTAGTTCCTTTTCCGGTCTCGATACACTACTATAGACATCTTTAACATATAACTGGACAATTTCTTTCGCAGCCATATCACCAGTATTTTTAACTGTTACCTTAACAGTAATAGAATCTGTATCTTCAATTTCCTTTTTGCTTAAGGTTAGATTCCTATATTCAAAAGTTGAATAACTTAATCCATATCCAAATGGAAATAGAGGTTCAATTTCTTTTGTATCATAATAACGGTAACCAACAAAAATACCTTCTTTATATTCTACCTCATCTCCTTCACCAGGGAAGTTTAAGTAAGACGGATTATCGCTTAACTTTACTGGGAACGTTTCAGCTATTTTACCACTCGGGCTAACATTTCCATATAATAAATCTGCAATTGCTCCACCTAGTGCTTGTCCTCCTAAATATCCTTCTAGAACAGCTTTAACTTTAGTTAACCAAGGCATTTCAATTGGAGCACCATTACTTAGAACAACAATCACATTTGGTTGCACTTTTGCTATCTCTTCAATTAAATAGCGTTGGTTTTCTGGAATATCCAAATGATTTCTATCGTATCCTTCAGATTCGTATCGATCTGGTAATCCAATGAACAGAACAGCTGCATCTGATTGTATTGCTTTATCTTTTGCTTCTACTACTAACTGTTCATCTACATCATCTCTGTCCAAGTGGTACCCCTGTAAATAGATTAGATTTGATTTACTAGTAGTAGTCTTTTCTAGTTCTTCATAAATATTATCTAGCTTTGTGGGATTAATATGTGAGCTTCCTCCACCTTGGTATCTAGGTTTTTGAGCAAGTTCACCAATTATCGCTACATTATTTCCTTTAGCAAGAGGAAGAATATTGTCTTCATTCTTTAAAAGTACCATACCTTCACTAGCTACCTGTTTCGCAAGCTGATGATGTTCTTCTTTGTCATAAATAGCATTCTCTATATGATTATCAACGGCCAAAAAGATAATTCTCAATAAACGTTCCACTGCTCGATCAAGTTTTTCAACAGACAGCTTTCCAGTTTTTATACCTTCTAAGATTTTATTATCCCCTAAACCATAACTAGCTGGCATTTCAAGTTCTAATCCTGCTTCTAAACCATCTCCACGTTCATTGACAGCCCCCCAATCTGAAACGACAAAGCCTTCGAATCCCCATTCATCCCTTAGTATGTCTGTTAACAATAATTTGTTCTCTGACATAAATGAGCCATTTACTTTATTATACGAGCACATCACCGTCCAAGGCTCTGCCTTTTTTACTGTATTTTCGAAACTAGCTAAATAAATTTCCCTTAATGTTCGCTCATCTACAATTGCGTTAGTTGACATCCTTCGGTGTTCTTGGTTATTCGCTGCAAAGTGCTTCAGTGATGTACCAACGCCTTGGCTCTGCACTCCAATAATATGGCTAGTTGCCATTTCTGATGACAAATAAGGATCTTCTGAAAAATACTCAAAGTTTCTTCCACATAATGGGGAGCGTTTGATGTTCGCTCCTGGCCCAAGTATAACTCCAACATTCTCGGCTTGTGATTCTTTACCTAACGCAACTCCAACTTGTTCAACTAACTTTCGGTTCCAAGAACTAGCTAGACCTACTGCAGATGGAAAGCAAGTTGCCGGGACACTATTACTTAATCCCAAATGATCAGCGCCTTCAGCCTGCTTTCGAAGCCCATGAGGGCCATCCGTGACCATAATAGATGGGATTCCTAAACGCTCTACACCTTTCAAATACCAAAAATCTAAACCAGAACACATTCCAACTTTCTCTTCCACTGTCATTTCTTTAATTATATTACGAATATTTCTTTTCACATTACACCTCCATAGTATTTCTAATAATAAAACGACCAGTACTAATTAATTTTTATACCAAAAGTTTGGGATATTAGTCCAACGTTTTCTTAGTTCAAATGCTGCCGACTTTGGTTTACGATCTCGTGTAAAAATGCCTTTTTTATTCCCCTGAACTCTTACAACCCCTTGACTTGTTTGAAAATCGGCAAAATTCCATACCTGCTCTCCAACAAAATTTTGAAACTCATCTACTACTTCATGATTTGCTTGATAGTACTCAATTTGATATTCCTCTGTAAACATCACTGCATCAATATCATGAAAACCTGCAACCGTATCTGCACCATATTCAGCAAACATAATTGGCTTACTAGGACAACGTTTAGTCCACTCTTTTAGTTCTTTGCGGAGTTTAATTTTTGCCTTTTCCAAATCTCCTCCATCTATATACCAACCATAATAACGGTTTAAGGCTAACACATCGATCAGTTCTGCAATTTTGTCTTTTTCCGGTGTAGAATAACTATAGGTTGCTAAAGTAACTGGGCGTTTCTCAGGATCGTTTTCCTTCATAAGTTCAACCAAAGGTTTAAAATATTCATATGCACCATCTTCTTCTGATGCTGGTTCATTTGCCACCGACCACATCACCACTGAAGGGTGATTTTTGTCTCGATTTACAAGTTCAGTTATCACGTCTTGGTGATGTTCAAAGGTTTGGATTTCTTTATAAGTATTTCGTTTTGGCGTTTCACCCATTATAGTTGCCATAAAGTTTAAATTAACTCCAACTGCCGGTGTTTCATCTATGACAACAATTCCTTCTCGGTCAGCAAGTCGCATGATTTCTTCTGAATACGGATAGTGCGCTGTACGAAAAGAGTTCGCTCCAATCCATTTTAATAAGTTAAAATCTAATACATTAGCAGCTTCATCAAATCCACGACCATGTAATGGTGTATCTTCATGTTTTCCAAACCCTTTGAAATAAAAAGGTTTATTATTGATAAGGAATTTACCATCCTTGACTTCCACTGTACGTACACCAAATGATTGTTCATAAATATCATTTCCATTATCTAGATCAATACGTAATGTATATAAATATGCATTTAATGGCTCCCATAGTGTTACATCTTTAATTATTATAGAACCCTTCGATCCACTTGCATTAGCTACTTCCTGACCATTTTCGTTGATTACCGCTACATTCACTTTCCCCTCTTGCTCTTTGACATCGACTTGAAAGTCTACAACACCATTATTTCCATCAATACTTGTTACAATATTTACATCTGTAATATATTTTTTTGGTGTGGTGTAAATTTTAACTGGTCGATGTAAACCTGCATAATTAAAGAAATCAAAATTAGGGTAATTACGAACAACTTTTCCTATTCCTTCTACTACTTCTTCTTTATAATGTCCAACGGGAAGCGTAGACTCATCAATGATATTATTTACAGCTACCGTCAAACGATTTTTCCCTGGTTTAATCTGCTCATTAAGCTCCACTTCAAAAGGTGTAAATCCACCTTTATGTTCTGTTACTAATAAACCATTGAAATAAACTTTAGCGTAGTGTGTTGCCGATCCAAAACGAAGAACGATGCGTTCCTCAAACATATATTGTGGTATAGTAAATTCTCGTTCATACCAAACCCAACCAACATGATTTCGTAGTTCACGAGTCACTGCTAAATCATTATAAGAAGCGGGAACAGCCATAGACATCGTATCTTTTAATTGTTGATCGAACCACTTTTCCTCTATTCCTTCACCGTTATCCATCTTAAAATTCCAAATACCATTTAAGTCTATTTGTCCTCTTGTTTCAGTCGTAATTGGATATAACATTAGATATTCAACCCCTTATTTATTTTCAGCATTATTTAGTTATTTTTGAGGTACACGCTTATACTTATAATCCGTTGGCGAGATCCCAGTTTGTTTTCTAAATCTTTTGATAAAATAACTTTTGCTGTCGAAACCAAGTTCTATTGATATCAAATCCACTGTTTTGGCAGTGCTATCTAATAATTCCATCGCTTTTTCCATCTTGATTCTAGTCACAAATTCAATAAAGCTTTCTCCTGTTTCACTTTTATATAATCGACTAAAATAACTTGGGTTTAAGTGCAAATACGTTGAAACATCTTTTAATGAAATTTTTCTATCTATATTAGCAATAACATATCTTTGTGCCTTCAATGCATCTTCATTTTTTGATGTGGATTCAAGAACAATCACATGTTCTATAAATTGTTGGCATAACTCAAACAATACTTGTTTCATTTCTTCAAAATTCTCTACTTCTTGTATTTGATCAATTTCCAGTATTTTAACATCTTGGTCTTTAAAGTAAACAAAGGCATTCAGGCCTAATTTTAAATCAAGCAATAATTTCATAGACCAGTCTTTTATTACTTTTGGGGAAAATCTTTGTTGTATAAACCAATTTATTTTATTGCATAAAAATACTTTTAACTGCTCACTTTCCCCATTCATGATGTACGTTTTTAATAGTTGTACTTCTTCCACGTAATCATTAAATATTGATATATTATTATAATTTAGTTCTTCGTGATATTGAATCGATTCGTTTTGGTAATAAAACCGTTGTTCTTTATATACAACTAAAGTTTTGATTGAGTGAACTAGAGTCTTCCTTATATGCTTTCCATTATCAATAACAGCAGTTAAAGAAAGTTTTAAATAATTTTTTAAATTACTTTGCGTCAATTTTAAAGCTTCTTCTATTCCATGATCTATTTCTATTTGCTTTATATTTTTTTCAGGAAATAAGATTAAAAACTTTTTGTGCAAATAGAATATTTGAATTTCATTATTATACGTTCCTAGTACTTCTTCGAGTACATTATTTATACTAAACTGTAGCAACGTTTCACTTTCATAACGTTCGATAGCTGCTTGAAATTGATCAATGAAACATAAAACAACCGTATACCTTTCACTTGAAAAGTCCATATTTAATAAATTTTCTTGTTCTTGCCACCATTTATCGTCTTCAACGTAAGGTTCTTTAATTACTTTTTCAATAAACTTCGATTTGAGCGACATATTATTTTCTCTTAAAAATTTTGTTAATTTCCCTTGAGTTTCCTTTTTTTGATTAGCTTCGTCAAGGATTTTCTTGAGTCTTTTTAACAGTTTGACAATCTGTTCTTCATCCATTGATTCTTTCAAGATAAAGTCAAAGGTATCTAACTTAATAGCCTGTTGTGCAAAATGAAAATCATCATGACAAGACAGAATAACGTTGATTTTATTTTCTTGCTCCTTATTAATCTTTGAAATAAGTTCAATACCATTCATATGTGGCATACCTATATCCGTTATTAACACATCATAATCATTTTCAGTTAAGTAATGGTATGCTCTCATGCTATTTTGATAAGTAGCAACAACTTTAAAACCACATTTTTCCCACGGGATATATTTTTCCATATACTGAGTCACAACTTTATCATCGTCAACTAACACAACTCGATACATTTTACTTCACTCCTTTAATGGAAGATTAAATGTAAAACTAGTACCTTCTCCCTCAACACTCTCTACATCCATAGAAGCTCTATCACCATAAATCATTTTTATACGTTGATAAACGTTTTGAATTCCAATCCCATTAAAGGAGTGGAAATTTTCCCCATTTACTATTTTCTTTTCTCCATATATCTGTCTTTTAAGCTGTGCTAACTTCTCTTCTGTCATCCCAACGCCGTCATCTAATATTTGTAATTTTAAATATTTCTTATCTTCCACGGAACCCGTAACTACAATAGATCCATCTCTACCACTATAACCATGTATGATAGCGTTCTCAATAAGTGGTTGTAGGAAAAAACGTGGAACTTCAATTTTTGTCGATTTTGTATCTACACATATGACTAAATCCACCTCATACTCATGACGAAAACTCATCAAACTTGTGTAGTGTTCTACTACCTTTAGTTCCTCTTCCAATGAGATAAATGCATTATTTCTATTAATAGTCATTCGTAATAATGACGATAAATCATTAATTAATTGTGCACTATCATTATCTCCATTCATTTTAATGTGTAATCGAATTGCATTTAGTACATTGAATAAGAAATGTGGATTGATTTGAGCCTGTAACATTTCTAGTTCGGCGGTTCTCTTTCCTCTTTCTTGAATTTTAATTTCATTAACCATCTCTTCAATAGTATCAAGCATATTATTAAAAGCGCTCCCAAGATTTGCTATATCATTATTCCCTGATATCTCAGCCCTTCTACTCAAATCACCATTCTCCACTGATTTAGTAACAGCATGCAGTTCAACGACTGGCTTTGTCATCTCTCTAACAAGAATAATTAATCCTATTAGAAATAAAAATAGAAAAGTTCCTTGAATTACAAGCGTTGTTCTTGTCATAACATTAATATTACCAATTGTTTCTTTATACGGAACGAGACTAACGAGTCGCCAATCAGAATAAGAAACGGGATAACTATTAAGAAGATGAGCTTCGTTGTTAAAATTAACTATTTGATGTCCAGTACTACTAACATTAAATCCTAGATTCTCACCAATACGTTCCCCTTCAATGCTTGAAAATATATTTCCTTGTTGATCTGTTAAATAATATTCTGAGTTGGAATTTTGAAAATTCTCTAAATAAGCACGGATATCCTTTTCCTTTATACTGATAATGATGTAGGCATCTTGATAGTTATTATTTTCTATGTTACGAGCTATACTAATTAAATATGGACTGTGCTGTTGATCTGAGGTTATATATGTTGGATGTGCACCGATCCATTTAGTTTGATAAATATTTAAGTCTTTTAGATCACTCATCCATGATTCTTTGTGAGAGTCGGTTGGGCGATAGTCATTAATAGAATAATTCATATAATAGAGATCGTTTTCAAAAATAATTGTGATATAAGTTGGAGATAACAAATCTGTAATTCCAGCTAATCTACTTGATATCTCAATGTAGTTCAAGGCAATTTCCTGTTCGGCTTCAAGTGATGTAGCGTCAATAGACTGGTGATTTTTTATAAGCCTATTAAAATTAGTATCAAATTGTATATAGTTAGAGGTATACATGATATCATTTAAAACATTTTTTATGCTCATTTCAATCATACTTAAATTATCATTAGATTGCTTTACGGCACGTTCCTCTAATATATCTTTTGTTAAATAATTAGAGACAATGTATGTACATATCCAAGGTAATAGAATACAAACCACGACCGCAATAATTAATCGCTTCCTTAAAGAATAATTTTGCAACCTTTTTAACATATTACGCACGCCCATTCACCACCGAAGTTTACCCCTGCTAAAATTATACTAATATATATTGAGAGGATTTATTATTATCCTCTCAATATAACATATCCTTAACATTCTTATTGATTTGCTTCCACTATTGCCTCAATTCTCTCTTTAATTTCCTCCATTGTTGTATCGAGATCTTGCTCACCAAGTAACAGTAATTCTACTTGTGATTCAAATTCGCTATCTGCTTCTCTATTATGAGCAGGTGGGGCAAACCTTTCTTGTGGTTCAATAATAGTAAGTGCATTTATAACTGAGTCAATATTAACAGCATCCGGATTGGATGTATTTTCCAGTAGATTTTCTAATACAGTATCTAAATCAGATTCTGTCCAAGCAGGAATAGAAATCCCTTGTTCTTGTATTCCTTCAGTAGATAACCAACGCATAAAGTCATAAGCCTCTTCTTTATATTCAGATGTTTGAGCGATAGTCAATGCATCACCGCCTATTTCAGTGTAATTAACACTTTCCTCGCTATTTTTTGGCCACGGAGCCCAAGCAATCTCAAATTCAGGTGTAAATTGTCCCCATTCAGTAATTAAGAATGATCCAATTGGGACCATAGATACCGACTCCGAGAAAAATTGTTGCCGAAAATCAAGTTGTTGAGAAATAGTTTCCGAATACGGTACAGATGAATTATCTTCAATTTCCATTTGATACCTTAATTCTAATGATTCTCTTAGAAATGGATCATCTGCATTAGAACTTCCATCTTCTTTAAGAAGGTAGGGGTTATCACTTTTCCCAAACATTTTTAATGTAGAATGAAGAGAGTGAAAGTTTGATAAGAACGACCCATATCGATTATCAGTTGTTAATTGATTTGCATATTCTCTATAATCATCCCAAGTCCATTCTGTTGGTACCTCCAAGCCTACTTCATCTAAATGATCTTTATTTAGGACAACAAGATTAGAAACACTCTTCATCGGAATAGCATAATAGTTCCCATCAATTTCTGAATAAGTATGGTTGTAATCACTATTAATATCAATTCCCTCATTATCTAATAGGTCATCAATTGGTGAAACAAGCCCAGCATTCACTCTTGTAACTAATTCTGGTAATGTTGAAAACATTATTATGTCTAATGACTCACCAGATGACGCTAAAAGATCTAGCTGTTGATAGTAATCTTCAGTACTCATATTTTCAACAAGTGGGGTTGATTCAATTTTAACTCCTTCATTTTCCTCTTCGTACATTTCAATAAGTTCTTCCCAATTACCTGTTTCCTCGTTAATCCAATGGACAAAGCTTAAAGTGATTTCTTCTTCGCTAGCATTCCCACTACCGTTGCTTTCATTCTCGTTATTAGTAGTTTCGCTGTTGTCGTTTGAGCAAGCTATAATTAAAGAACTTGATAAAAATAATATGAATCCTAATAACGCTGTTTTTTGTTTCATGTTTTTTCCTCCTCGTATTTTAAAATATTTATTAAAACTACCCTATATTTGTTGAGTAGTTACAACCATATTGCTACCCTTTAACTCCACCAAGTTGAATTCCTTCTATTACTTGTTTTTGCCCAATCACAAATACAATTAATAATGGAATAATTGCTGAGACTGACGCAGCCATCATTAAGGAATAAATACTACCATGTTCATCAGCAAAGCTCTGAACACCAAGTTGAATTGTATACAACTCCTGGCTTCTTAAAAAGATTAATGGATTTTGGAAGTCATTCCATGTCCAAATAAATCGTAATATTGCATACGTAGCAATTGCCGGACGAACTAATGGTAATGCTATTGATCTAAATATTCTGAAATGTCCAGCACCATCTATTTTTGCTGATTCAATAATTTCATTACTGATGCCTAAATAAAATTGTCGAAGCATAAAGGTACCAAATACACTAAAACTATTTAATAATATCAACCCAGTATGAGTATCATATAAACCAAACCAACTATATAACAAGAACTGTGTTACTAGAAGCGTTTGAGGCGGAACCATGAAGGTAGCTAATACAATAAAGAATAATGTATCTCGTCCCTTAAAGTTTATCTTTGCAAAACCATAAGCTGCTAAAGCGGATACAATAACTGATGTTAAAGTTGTTAAAACTGTTACTTTAATCGAGTTCCAATACAGTAGTAAAAACGGCATCGAACCTGTCCATACTTCACTGAAATTCTCAACCGCATTCCATGTTTTCGGGATCCATTGTATCGGGAATGTCAGGACTTCTTCTTCAACTTTTAGTGATGCTGAAATCATCCATAGAAATGGTGTTAAGAATATAATCCCTATTAATGCCATGATAATAGTCATAACTATTTTTCTAACATCTAAGCCGGCTTTCATCTATTTTCCCCCTTTCTAATTAGTAGTTCACCCATTTTTTCTGACCTACAAACTGAATATAGGTAATAATTAGAATAATAATAAACATTACTAAAGCAATTGCTGACGCATATCCTGTTTTCAGTTCTAAGAAAGCTTGTTCATATAAATAAACAACTGGTATCATTGTAGAATTTGCTGGCCCACCATTTGTTAAGACTAAAATTAAATCAAACATCTTAAAACTTGAAATAACACCTGCAACTAAAAGAAAAAAGGTTGTTGTCGATACTAATGGAACTGTTATTTTAGTGAACTGATACCATGCTGAAGCTCCATCAATTTGTGCAGCTTCATACAATTCCTTTGGTATGTTTTGTAAACCTGCCAAGTAGATAATTAAGTTGAAACCTATACTAGTCCAAATCATAATTATCATCACCGATGGTAGGGAAAAGGCTGTATCTGCTATCCACCCTGGAGGATTTTCAAATCCTAGTGACATTAAAAATTGATTAACTGGTCCTTGAGATGGATGAAACAAAACTCGAAAAACAACTGCTACAGCTACAACACTAGAAATAAACGGCATAAAAAAGATAACTTTAAATACATCTTTAAAATAAATGTACTTGTTAATAATTACTGCAATCCCTAAAGATATAACTAGACCTATAGGAATTGCAATAATAAGAATAAAGTTATTTCCTAGTGACTTTAAAAATACATCGTTATTAAATAGTGTGATAAAATTCTCAAAACCAACGAAGGTTGCATTTGTATAACCCGATACAAAATTCCAATCGGTAAAACTTAAAATAAACGACGCTACCATTGGAAACAAAACTAAAATAGATGTACCAATTAACATCGGACCCACAAATGCCAAACCAGCTAACGTTTCTCGCAAATGACTCGAAGAACGATCATTTCTTTTTGTCTTTTTTGTTTTAAATTGTTTATCTGCACCCTGCACCACTTCTGTTTCCGCTTTCATTTGATTCTGCAATTATTAATTCACCTCTTTTTCTTATATTTATAAATTTATTGTATGCTCTTAAAATTCGACAAACAATGCACAATCTTTACTTTATAAGTAATATTTTTACCTCCTAAGTTAAGTGTGTTAAAGAAGGTTGGAGAAGGTTTACACATAATCTTTCCATCATAGTTAATAACAACTTCATCAAAAGATTTGTTACTTTTTCAAACATTTTTATCCTGCTCATTACAGCTTTTACTTGTACGGATCTCATTAAACAATAGTGATAACTAGGTAGTTTATATAAATTGGAATATAGAAATCGATTGGCAGGTGGGGCGAAAGAGGTTTGAAAAAAATGATACTGGGAGTAAGAGTAGATGAGAACTTTAAGTCCTCATAAAATATACTATTTTTACTTATTTTAAATTTCCTTTACTATATTTTTTTAAAATATAGTACGAGTTAAACATTTATGATACTTTTGAATTATTTAGTAAAGGGGGAACTATATATGCAACTTGGCGCTTTTTCAAGCATGGCTTTTTCAATATGTACTTGGTTTTATCGACTAGCATTTATCAACCTACTCTGGATAATTTTTACCCTCCTAGGTTTAGTGGTATTGGGATTCTTCCCTGCAACAGTTGCAATGCTAGCAACACTAAGGCAATACCTTAACAAAAATGAAGTGAATTTATTCCCATATTTTTGGGGTTATTACAAAAAAGAATTTATAGAAAGTAATAAGCTTGGGGGTATAATTACATCAATCGGACTTATCCTATATATCAACCTTAATTTCTTACAAATAAATAAAACAGGTATAACGGAATTTCTTTACTTTTCATCTGTCACACTGAGTTTTTTGTATTTATTAATTATTTGTTATTTATTAGCATCTTACGTTGAATTTAATCTGGATTTAAAAACTCATATCAAAAATTCGGTTTTAATTGCTATATATAATCCATTAGCAAGTCTTTTTATTATATTTGGCTTCGTCACTGTATATTATGCTGTTACATTTATTTCTGGTTTAGGTTTCTTCTTCAGTGCAAGTATGTTTGGGATAGTTATCTTATCATCTGCAAATATCGCTTACCGAAAGATTCAACAAAAACAAGAAAAACTTCAAACAAATACCTGAATAAATAGTACCCAATTCGGTGAGATGGTTTTTGGATTACTATTTTATAGAAAAAGAGCTATATTAGATAACTGAATATATTGGAGAAGTTTGAGGTTCTACTTGGTGAAATGAGGTTATAAGCGAAGGCTTAGCAAAAACCGGACCTTATTGTGGTTAATGAAACACGAAGCAATTATCTCTAATAAGCGTTTGGAGTTTGTCCAAACGTAAAGACAGAGTTAGTCTTTTTAACAATGTCGATAGCATTATCATCCAATTAATTATTTAGTGCATTTCACAAGTAAGGATTAACAAGGTTATTTAAGAGACAAAAAGCATTTCACCAATGCTTTTTGTCTCTTATAATTTACTCTATTGTATTATCCAAAAGAAATTTTTATTTGGAATTTTTTCATTCAAAGAGACTGCGTTAAAAACTCTTATATAACTAATTAATAAACGCCATTCATAGACCAAATTTGCAGTGACTCTATCAACAGTTCATCTTCTCCATATAAAGAAATCCCTTTTGAATTTCTTTTTGTTGGATATACTCTTGTCGTTAAACTTTTTAATTCATTAATATATACTTCTACCATAGATTTATCTAATAAAATATTTAGCTCTAATGGCTCATCTTTTAAAACTACTTCTCCCCCTTGAATTCCAGACACTATCTCTTTCGAGTCCAATGTTGTTTTATTTCGGTTAACATAGAACCCCATTTGATCATTATCATAATAAAATAACGTTTCTTCTATACGATCAGGCGATTGCCTTACATAAATACCGTACTTATCATGATTAGTCGGGGCAAACTTGAGATGGATTTCCAACATATCTCCAGAAATATCTTGCAAGTTTCTATTAACCTCGCCTAAAGTTTTATCTTTCAATTCGACTAGCTTTTCGTTACGTAACTTCTTCACTTGATCAATCGCTTTAATTCTCATTCGATCATCTTTTCCTAAATAAACTTCAGCGGGCATACCTCCATTGTGAGCCCAACCAGCTTTAAGTTCGTATTCGGGTGGTCTTTCTCCCTGTGCAATAGTAAATACTATTAGTTTACCTGTTTGTGGATCAATCATAGCACTTGGTCCTGTAAAGTGAAAATCGCCTAAATCAAAAAGCTGAGGTTCCTCATGATCTGGAATAAAACTCCCTTTGGTTTTATCCCAAGTTCCTACCCAATAGAAAACTTCTACATCAGCTCCTTCTCCGACCGGACTAATAATAAAAAGGTGTTTCACATCTCCTTTACTATCTTCCGCAAGTGGAAGAAGAATTGGCAGTTCCCAAACCCTCCCTAAATATGGGTACTTATGATAATCACTAACATAGAGAAAACCTTTGTACTCCCAGTCGACTAGATTTTCAGATTGAAATAATAACGCTGTACCACCTTTCCCATTTATTCCAGATGCAACTAACTGAAACCACGTGTCATCTTCTTTCCACACAAATGGATCTCGGAAGCCATCGTCGTCTAAGTTTTGTTCCTTTGGTTGAAAGATGATCGGCTGACTATCTTTCATCCAATGTTTTAATTCTATATCTCCATCCTTTGGAAACGTGCTTCTAGCCAAAGCTACCATTTGGTTAGGAAGATATTTATGATTTCCTGCGGTGAAAAATAATACAGGTAAGCCATTTTCATCATAATGAGCACACCCTGACCATGATCCATCAGGATCGACAGCATTTTTTTCAGGAGAAATAGCTACCGGCATGTCCTTCCAATGGATCAAATCATCACTAACCCAGTGGCCCCAATGGATATTTCCCCAATAAGGGCCTTGTGGATTGTGTTGGTAAAAAAGATGATATTTCCCTTTGAAATATAGTGGTGCATGCGGCTCATTCATCCAATGACCAGGGGCCGTAATATGATATTGTGGTTTATGTAAATCCATTGAAAAATCGTTACGATCAATAGATATATTCTCAACATCAATCTCAGGAAGCTCACCATCAAAACCCTTTAAATAAGAACGATAAAGATCTACTATTTCCTCTTCACTTAATGAACGTTTATATATACTCACTTCATCCATTAATCCACTAAACATATTTAACGTGAATGTGTCGGCGACAATGAAAGGATCGTTATTTTCTCCTATTAATAAATCTACTTCTGCAGGGACGATATATCCTCTCTCTTCGTTTCTCTTCTCCCCAATGAGAGAACCATTTACGTATAGTTTTAGATAGCCATCTATCTGATTATATGTGGCTACAATATTCGACCATTGATTTTTCGGTAAATAATAGTCGTTTGCCCAAACTTCTGCCCATCCAGATGTTAACCCAACTTGAAATGACAGTGACCCATGCTTATGAAAACCAACTATAAAACCTGTCCCCTTATGATAATCATGTTGATTGATAAGAGCAGTCAAACGTTCATCCTCTATACCGCCAAATGCATGTGGGGCAATCCATAAGGAAATTGTGATAGCATCAGTTAAAGGAGTAAACAATTCCTGTTGTCGTCTAATTGAAGTAGAAAAACCATCGAACCATAAAGCATTTCCATGAATCCCATTTCGGCGTTTAACTTCTTTATCCGGCTGGAATTCTGCTTGATGAAAAATATATTCTATTGAATCGTTCACTTGTTTTATTTCTTCAAATGTACTTATTCCTTCATTCTCAGGAAAGGACCACTTTGAAACTATATCTTTTTGCAATTTTTTCATACAACTTCCTCCATAGTTGGTATTGCAGAAATAGCTCCTACTTTCGTACAAACTATTGCCCCTACCTTATTACTAAACATCGTTATTTTCTTTAGTTGTTCGAAGTCTTCTAAAACTTTCTTTGGTTCTTCTTCCTTTGACAACTGAAAAAGCATAGCACCTACAAATGCATCCCCTGCACCAGTTGAGTCTATTGACGTTACATCAATACTAGAAATTGTTTCTTGGTCATTTCCATTAGAAATCAGTGTTCCTTTTTTACCTAAAGTTACTGCAACGGTTTTTGCTCCTAATTGATGAAGAACCTGAACCCCTCTAGATGTATTTTCCATACCAGAAATCATTCTTAGTTCCTCATCACTAACTTTCACGAAATCAGCTAAACCAATTACTTCTTTACACAGGTCAACAAAAGCAGATTCTCTACCTTCCCAAAGATTTCCCCTATAATTAGGATCAAACGAAATAAACTTACCATCATTATGAGCAGATCTAATAGTATTTAAGTAAGTCAATTGAAACGAACCTTCTAAGAGAGCTGTCGCTGAGCCGAAATGTAAAATACCAGCAGCTTTCAGCTTCTCTTTATCCAACTCTTCTTCTGATAAATGAGCATCCGCCCCTCGATTAAAAACAAAATCCCTTTCCCCATTTTCCTTTAAAGATACAAATGCCAATGTTGTTGGATGGTGATCATCGAGGACGAGCATGGAGGTATCAACGTTTATTTCATCAAGTGTGTTTTTTAAAAAATGACCAAAAGGATCATCTCCCACTTTACCACTGAAAACGGACGTGCCACCTAGTTTCTCAATAGTTGCACATACGTTAGCTGGTGCTCCACCCGCCTGCTTCTCAAAATTCTTACCTCTTACTAAGTCGACTCCAATATCTGTGCAGAAAAAATCAATAATCAGCTCTCCGATACAAATAACTGATGAGTTTCCCTTCATTTCCTATTCCCCTCTTCAATTTCAATTTATTTTCATTGCCTTATAAAAAAAGGAAGAAACGAGTAGTTATTTTATTTAGATTTCAAATAAAATAACCTATACAAGTTTCCTCCTATTTCATTTATTGCTGCTAAAACCATCAAAATGCTATATTATTTAGTTGGTGATAATATTTGGCTATTTTTAATTTCGATTTCGCCGTCTAAAGCGAAAATAGATAGCTCCTCACACACTTTATCTGGATAAATTAAACTTGTTAATGCATACTCTCCGTCATTCACAAACAGTTCTACGGATGAAGAATCAATAACGATTCGCAGTTGAATATTGTTTATGTTCTCCATTTTCAACTTTTGTTCATGTGGAAAGTTAGTCGAAAAATCAATTTCTCCTGATTTTTGTCTATCTAAGCTCATGACCTTCTCTGTTGAATCAAAAGTAATGCTCGTAGACTGTTCTTTAGTATGGTGCAGAGTAATACCAAATTGTGATGCATTAACTCTTTCCAAATTCAAGATGATTTCTAAATATGAATCTTTCACATGATATTTTTTCGGTTCATTATCACTAACAAATACATTGTGAATCTCTTCTATTTGCGAGAAGTAAGCAGCCAATTCTTTTACTGGGTGCTGAATTACTTTACAATCCCCGTCACTTTTTCTAAGTGAAAGTTCCCTTGGTAAAGTCATTTGACTTCTCCAATCACCTGTTGGAACTTCATTCGCATATCGCCAATTACTCATCCAGCCAAGGTAAATACGCCGTCCGTCCTCTTCTGGTACATCAGAAAAGCTAACCCCTGCATAATTGTCTTTACCAAAATCCAACCATTTAATAGAGGAATGATCTGGAGTAAACGTTGAACCATTAAATTTCCCAATAAAATATTGTGTACGTGATCCATTATCAAATTGTGGGTTATCCCCAATACTGACGAGTAAAACCCATTTTTCTTCCTTGCTGTCTTCTACATTTAGTTTAAATAAATCAGGACATTCCCACACACCATCATGAGAACCATGACCATCTCCAAATTCGCTTTCAAACTCCCAATCTATTAAATTAGTCGAAGTATAAAATGATATCGTTTGACCTGTAGCAAGTACCATTACCCATTTATTTGTTTCCTTATTCCAAAAAACCTTAGGATCTCTGAAATCAATCTTTGTTTGATGAGAAAGGACAGGATTCCCCTCATACTTTGTCCAAGTTCTACCTCTGTCATAACTGTAAGCTAAACTTTGACTTTGAGTAGGTGGTTCACCTTCCGCGCCATCTAAATGATGAGTAAATATTGCTACGATACCTGGCTTTTCCTGGAAGAATCCTGTTGTATTTTCCCAATCTACGACTGCGCTTCCAGAGAAAATCGTGCCATTCTCATCTGGATATAATGCAATATCTAATTCTTCCCATGTAATCATATCCTTACTGACAGCATGGCCCCAATGCATGGGACCCCAGACGCTGTCATTTGGATTGTATTGAAAAAATAAGTGATACTCCCCTTCAAAATAAACCATTCCGTTTGGGTCATTCATCCAATTTTTTTTTGGTGCAAAGTGTAAATGAGGTCTGTATTTTTTTTGCAAATCTTGTGTTGTCAATTTACTCGCCCTCCATTATTCTGTAGCTCGGTCATACCCTGCTTGTTTAATTTCTAACCACTCTGATAGACTTAGACGTTCTAATTCTTCTAAGTACTCTTCCCACTCTTCTTCCACTTCTCCATTTGAAATCCATTCAGCCTTTTTTCTTTGTACAAAAGGTATCAAATCTGCTTCAATAGAAGAAAGTCTATCTAGTTCCTCAACAGTGTGAAATACATTAGGATAAATATTATCTGCTTGCATGTGCGGAACCATTACTTCTTCCATTAACCCCAATCTCCAAGCAGCATCATCTGGCATTGTTGTTACTTCATCATAGTAACTATCTAAGATTGCTAATGGGCCACCAACAGATGTCCTTTCTCTTAACTCAACAGGCGCAGTGCCCTGTAAATCTTCGTGCTTTAACATATCTTCGCTTTCATCAAATGCGAAGATGTTCTGCTGCTCTTCATCTCCGTAAGTTCCCCAGTTGTTTTGAACCGACTGATGTGGGTCATAAAGTTGATCGATCCATTTGGCTGTTAATTCAAGATTTTCATTTGCACTTGTAATAACCATTCTTGAACGATCAAACCCCATCCCATTTGTTCTTGCAACATTTTTATGTCCATCTGGTCCTTCTAAAGGTGGCATTAGGTCAAATGTGTCATTCATTCCTGTCACATTTCCTTTATCCCAAGTGAAATACATTCCGTAACGACCTTCTTCTCCTTTTGAAACATATACTGGCCAATCTTGTTCAAAAGCTTCCACGTCTAGTAATTCTTCTTCATATAACTCGTTCATGAAACTTATTGCATCTTTATATCCTTCCTCCGCCGTTGTTAATTTCACTTCTCCATCATTCGTTACAACAGTATGATCCCAGTTATCACCTAAACCAAAAGAAGCAAATAAGAAACTTGGATCCTGCCCGCCATCATTAATAATGAAGGACATCGGAATTGTTTGACCATCCCCTGCTGGATCATTATCTCTAAAGGCAATTAACACTTCTTTTAATTCATCTGTGGTTGTTGGCATTTCTAGTCCAAGTTCTTCTAACCACTCTACATTGATCCAAGGAAAGTTATCGACAGAGTGAATACTTTCTTTGCCTTCACCTAATTCTTCAATCCATGGAAATGCATATATATTTCCATCTTCCGCAGTCATCATCGATTCATACTCAGGTGCTTTCTCAAGTACACTTTGTAAATTAGGCATATAATCATCAATTAAATCGTTAAGTGGAATAATAGCATCATCATTAGCTAATTCTAATAATTCATAATCACTATAACCTGCATTTTTAATCGCATCTGGCATTTCTCCACTTGACATCGCTAAATTCCTTCTATCACCAAACGCTTCTCCTACAAAACTTCTCCATTCTATTTCAACGCCTGTCTCCTCTTCTAATCGTTCATAAATCAACTTGTCATTTGGATCTTCAGGTGCCAATGAAGAACTTTCAGTCAAAAACTTTAATGATACTTCTTCTTCTAACGGAAAGGATATATCTGATAACTCATGATCTTCCGACCACGTTTGGTCTTCATTACCACCACACCCTACTGTAATTAAACTTCCAACTAATAAAACTGAGATTGTTTTAATCGTTTTGTTCATAATAAACCCCTCACTTTTCTGTTTTTATTTTAATGATCCGACCATAACTCCCTTTTCAAAATACTTTTGGAAGAATGGATACATGATCAATAAAGGCAAACTCGCAACTACAATGGATGAATATTTTATCATTTCTGATATTCTTTGCATCTCAGCCCTCGCAAGTTGATCTGCAATCATTCCAGGCTGTACTTCGTTTTGGATTAGTATTTCACGCAAAACTAATTGCAACGGATAAAGTGATCGATCTTCAAGGTAAATCATTGCATTAAAATAAGCGTTCCACTGTCCTATAAAAGCAAATAGCGCAAGTACAAAAATGATCGGTTTAGCCAAAGGCAATACGATTTTAATGAAGATCATGAAATCAGAAGCTCCATCTATCCTTGCTGCTTCTTTCAACTCATTTGGCAGAGCTTTAAAATAAGTTCTTGCTAAAATTATATTCCAAACAGTGACAGCACCAGGTAATATAATCGCCCAAGGTGTGTTAATCAATCCTAGTTCTCGTATAAGTAAATATGTTGGAATTAAACCACCATTGAAAAACATCGTAAAGAGAAAGAAAATCATAAATGTTTTTTTTCCAACCAACTCATCAATAGATAATGCGTACCCTGCAAGTATAGAAAATATAATAGAAACTATCGTAAATCCCCCGGCATAAAGCACAGAATTGAAGAATCCTCTCATGATTGATCCATCTTGAAAGATTCTTACATAACCGTCAATTGTCCAATGATCAGGGTTAAGTGAAATCCCTTGTGAGATTAGAATATTTGGCTGTAAAAAAGAGCCAAGTAATACATATAAAAGAGGAACCGTAACAATCAGTACAATTAAACTCAACAAGATTTTATTTATTAAAAGTATTAATCGATCTGATTTTGAGTTGTTTATTGCTCGATTTTTTTGGGATTGTGTTATTTTACTCATCCAATTTTTCACTCCATTCTAGAAAAGGGACTCTCCTTTAAGTTTTTTCACTACTTGATTTACTGTGACTAGTAACATCAAATTAATAACCGATAAAAATAACCCAACTGCTGCACCAAATGACCAATCTGCTGCTTGCAACCCTCTTTTATATACATAGGTCTCAATGACCTCTGAAGCAGGTAAATTCATATCTGTTTGAAGCAAATATGCTTTTTCAAAACCAACAGCCATGATTCCTCCAACTGCTAGAATAAAGAGGACAGCCATTACTGGTTTAAGCACTTGAACGTCAATATGCCAAATTCTTTGTAATAATGATGCCCCGTCAATCATAGCCGCATCGTGGAGCTGTGGATCACTATTAGACAACGCAGCAACATAAATAATAGAGGCAAAACCAGCCGCTTGCCATATACCAGATGCTACGAAAATAGTTCTAAAATAGTTTGGATCAGACATAAACGAAACAGGTCGATCCAAAAATATAGTTAGTATTGCATTAAGAGGTCCTGCTGGTGACAAAAACATAAATATCATTCCGCCGATAACGACTACTGAGATGAAATGTGGTGCATAAATAATTAATTGAATATTCTTTTTTATACTTGCTCTTCTTACTTGATTTAACATCAGTGCAAGTATTATCGGAACAGGAAATCCAATGAGAAGCTCATACGCACTTAATTTAACGGTATTCATAAAAATTTGATAGAAGTTAGGTGACTGCATGAAATTTACAAAATGACTGAACCCAACCCATTCACTCGCCATAATTCCTCTAACTGGACTAAAATCCTTAAATGCAATAACCACTCCATACATCGGAATATAATTAAATATCAAAACAGTGAGTACTGCAGGAGTTAAGAATAAGTACAGGATCCAGTTTTTTTTGATATATTTCAATGAGCTTTGTTTCTTTTTACTTTTTTTAGGAATCTGACTTAAAGCATCTGCGTTACCTGAACCCAAGCCATTTGCCATGTATATCCCCCCTTAATATTTTAAGTAATCATTTCAAATTCACTATTTTTTCCCTTTGCCCCACCTAAGTTAGTAGAAATCAAATTATCCTCCTTGTAATAAAATAGGCTAATACTTAGACCCAAGATTACTAAACTTTAAGCTAGCACTCTCATATTGTTAGCGCTTTCTTATGAATTATTAAAAAATCCAAACTGCTTTGCTCTTTGCTTGAATTTCTTGTTGAAGTAATCTTCTAAACAGAGTATATGTCATCCGGTTTCATATGTCAACCGGATAACATAAAAAAAAGTTTAAAACCCCCACTCATTGGAGCGGCCTCTGTATAAGTCATTTTCAAAGTATTTCCATCAAAAATACGGAGACTCAAGCATAAGTAAGAATTGCGGGATCTTTCAGTGATAGTCTTCCGCGAAGAAATGAAGCATTACCCACGGAAAACGTGTGGAAATTTATACAGACATCTGTCCTTTTTTAGTGCCATCTTATTGAAGGGGTAGTTCCTTACTTTCTATGTCGTTTTACTTTCAATTAATTTTACAGGCAATATTGTTTCAAATTGAATATCACTATCTGTACTATTTATTTGCTTCATTAAAAGTTCTATCGCAGTCTCTGCAATTTCTTTTATCGGTTGCTGCACTGTGCTTAACTCTGGCAGAAGTATCTTGGTTGTATCTGTCCCGTCATATCCTATTACTTTTAACTCTACAGGTATGTCTATATTTCTTGCCTTAGCTTCACTTATAACATTAGCAGCAATGAGATCATCACTTGCAAAAATACCATCCACTCCAGGATTTTCATCGAAGACTTTTTTTATGATATCTTCACCTATTTCATATGCTATTGGATTTAGATTATTTGCAACCATAACATCCTCATATGCTTTTCTTCTTAAATTTGCAGGAGTTTCTAAAGCGCTTGGTCCATTTATATGCAAAATTTGTTGGCAACCTTTATTAATTAACAATTGTGTTGCCATTTTTCCTCCGTCATAATTGTCACTAGAAACTACTGGAACATTTTCCGATAAATATCGGTCGATCCCTACTAGTGGCAAATTAGGTGTATTATATTCCTTAATTCCAGTATTATGAGCTCCAGCTATAATACCATCTACCTGATGTCTTTGGAGCATTTCCAAATATGTTTTCTCTTTATCTTCGCGCCCTTGACTATTACACAACAAAACTTTGTATCCTAAAGACTCACAAATATTTTCTAAATGAAAAATAAGCTGGCCATAAAATGGATTGCTTGTAGTTGGAAAAATAAGACCAATTAAGAACGATTTATTAATAAACAAAGACCTAGCAATTTCATTCGGGTAATAATTTAATTGTTTCATAGCTTTTTCCACTTTTTCCCTAGTCTTCTCACCAATATAACCACGATTATTTAAGACTCTAGAAACGGTTGTTGGTGAGACACCCGCAGCTTTAGCCACATCATTCAATTTAACTTTTGCCATCACGTTTCCTCCTGTAACTATTTCATCAATTTGTAAATTCTCCTTCTATTAACCATATCTTTTATAGTTTATAACTACTTTATAATATTTACAAAGAATTTGATTAACGCGCGATAACAGACGTTGCCTATTTCTAATATAAGGATGTGTTTTCTTACATCATAAATGTTAACCGGTTGACATTTACGGAGTAGTTAACCCATGATAGAGATAATCAACTCCGTATGTTCACTTTATTTATTTGCTTATTTAAGGTAAATCATCTTTTTTCGGAAAAGATATTGATGCTACTTTCATCATAACAAACGAAATTAAGCTCATACCGAAAACAAAGATTAATACTGTAAAATTCATGTACAAAAATAAGACAATAGCTAATGCAATGATCATATACAATGTTTGGAACGGACGGGCAATGGCAAGAATTAATGCATGTTTCGGATATTGCCAAAACTTCAAATCAAAATGAACAAAGATAGGAAGAATAAATAGTAAGATCAATAAATATACAAACGCAATGACAAAAGTTATACTCGCCAAAGTTAATTGAATAAAATTATTGTCCAATAATTGTAGCACTCTAAAATCAATGTATAAAATAATTCCAACACTCAGAAAAATATAACCCATTAGGTTTGACATTATGAATTCAGATTTATATTTATCAAAAAATAGTTTAAATAAAGGAAGATCATCATCCTCCATGATCAATTGCCTTAAAACAGAAAATAATGCTGCAGTAGCTGGAAAAACACCTAATACAAATAGGCCTAAAAATGAAAATAAAATCCATAAAAGGTTTAATACCACTAAATTAAACCCCAAATTTCCTAATCGTATATACCATCGTGATGAGTCAATCATATTTATGCACCTCCGTTTATTTTTTAAGAATATACTATTTTATAACTTTTATGAAAAGAATACACTAATTATTTAGCATAGTAAAATGAATTTTTAATATAGCATTTTCCCAACAGCTAATATACTTTTATATCAACAAGATTGAAAAAGACACCTCTGGTAAAAGAAAACAAAATATCTTTTAGGAAATAAAGGATGTGAGTATCTAATGGATTTAAAAACAGCTTATAAAATCATGAACGTATCAGAAGACGTGACAAGAGAAAAGTTAGAGTACCAATATGCGCTATGGCTAAGAATTGAAAAATCACAGCAAAACCAGGCTAATATTCATTCACATGATATGATTGATATCGATAAAATTACTGAGGCATATCGTCATATCCAGAAGCACATACAACTCTCTTCCCCGGAATCAAAAGAGAGAATAAGAGAAAAAATCGACCATTTCGTCGAACACTATAAGTACCATACATTAGGTATACTCTTTCTCGCTTTTGTGTTTGGATCTATTATCTTTCACTTTATTGACCATAGAATCGAGCAAACGAGAGAACCTGATATCGTTCCCCCTGATTTAGAGATCTTATTATTTGGTGACTATTATGCAGAAGATATCACTGTATTAGAAGATTCTCTAAAAAAAACATTCCCTGAATGGGAGAAAATAGAGGTTAATTTAGAATACTCTCCAACTGAAACAACATCTGAAATGGACATTGCATCTGTTCAAAAAAGACCACTTACTCTAATGATTGAAGAACCTGACATATACATTACGGATCAAATTCATTTTGATTTACTTCTCGATTTAAGTGCTCATCTTCCAATAGATATCCTGGACGATTTTGAAGAACAAATTGACGCTCATTCACTGAAGTTTAATCAATTAGAAGGAGAAGAAACTGAAGAATTATATGGTATCAATCTAATTAAAAGCAAAATTTTTAATGAAGTTGAAATTGTCGGTGGTGAGAAAATAGTGTCTATTAGAGCAGATACTGATAATTATGAAAATGCATTAACATTTATCAAAAAAGCAATAGAAGAGATAGAGTAGATAAAAGTATAGAACCCCTAATAATGGATAACTCTTTCAAAGGGTTAAACCCTTTCTTGATCCCAAACAGAAGATAGCTGGATAATCATAGCCAGCTATCTTTCGTTCCAATCTTTTGTTTCTACTCACGTTTATTTTAATTTTTTTCTACTATCGTTCATTAAATTAAGCATGAAATTACATTATGCCACTCATATCGTATATTTTACCGTTCTCCAGAAGTTGTTACACGTTCTTTTACATTCACTTGTGTTAATAATGACTTATTATCGGCTTGCTTGATCTAATAGAGATCCTGAAATACAATTTTTGTAAGTCTTAATTTGCTTTTCTGAACAAGTGTAATATCACTATTTTAACTTACACAACAACCTTTCTGGGATTTGTAAATGCACACGACTATTGTTACTTCTTCGTTCTCTAATGGTTGTCCCCCTTCTATCCAAAGTAATCGTTCTATTCTTATCAAACTCAGAACATATAGTGGGATTTTGTAATTCGACAAGCCATCGAATCATATACTTAAGAAGTGTGGGAACGGTTTGAACTACTTCCAAGGTGATGTGTGGTATCCTTAGCTATGAAAATAAGAAAAGTTTAAAGTGAACGAAACTTTTGGGGGAATGTAATTGGAGCAGGTCACTAAACAGCAAGAGAATAATAATTCATCGAAGAAACGAACCAGCTGGTTTAAAAGTTGGAAAATCATTAGTTTGATTTCCATTATTGTCATTGCAGTTATTATTGCAGCACTGTTTTTTTATCAGAAGACGCATTTTAACTCGAATATTACTATTAATAACATTGAAGTCAGTGGGCTGACAGCTGATCGTGCACTTGAAACATTACAGGCTTCAGTATTAATTAACAATGTCTATGTTGGAGAAGAAATGGTTACAAAAGGAAAAGAGACACAAATGATGTTTTCAGACAATGACTTGCCAGAGATTAAAAGTTTACTGCAAAGCCAGTGGACATTCTTTCCTTCTTCAAAACCAAAAACATATTCAATAACACCAGTTATACAGGACAAATACCGCAGTGAAGATTTGATAGAGGAACTTGAACAAAAGCTCATCACCATGAATCAGGAGTTACATCCTCCTACTGATGCCCAGGTGAGTATTGAAAATGGTGAAATAGTAATCTCGGAAAGCGCTGATGGAGAGCAATATGATATCAGTAGTTTAATAGAGGAATACGGCAACAATGAATATACGAGTGAAATTTATCTGACCCCTGTTTATTTGCAGCCAGTGAAGGAAGACAGTGAACTAGTACAGAACCAAGTGGAAAAACTACAGAATTTCCTTGACCACAATATTGAGTATGAAATTAATGAACAAGTTTATTCATTAATGGCGAGCGAATTTATTCTGGATGCTTCTTTATCAGTAAATATGGATGTGCTGGTAGACTCTGATACTATTTTCAATAAGATTGTTGAAATTAATGATTCCCACTCCACCTTAGGAAAAGATTTTAGCTTTAAAACACATTCTGGATCAGTCATCTCAGTTAAGGGTGAAGGTTACGGCTGGGCACTCGATGCAGAGAAAGAAGCAGCTTTAATTGCGGAAGCTTTTAGTGCTGGTGAAAAATCAATTTCTGCTTCCAATATTTACGGGAATGGATGGGAAGACGAAGGTTATGGTTATGAAACTACTTCAAATAACGGAATAGGTGATACTTATGCTGAAGTATCCATCAAAGATCAGCATATGTGGATATACAGAGACGGAGAATTAGTTGTGGATACTCATGTGGTGACGGGCAACCAAAGCACACAGCAGGATACATTGACAGGAGTGTGGTATATCCTTTTTAAACGCTCCCCATACACACTTACAGGCACTTCAGCAAACAACTCCGAATATGCAACCGATGTAGAATACTGGGCCCCCTTTACAAACAGCGGGCAGGGATTCCACGATGCAGACTGGCGAACAAACTGGTCAAGCAACGCCTACCATACAACAGGATCTAATGGCTGCGTTAACGTCCCTCCGGATGTTATGAAGAAAGTATACGAATATTTAAATTTTTATGATCCGGTTGTAATCTATTAATCGAACCAATGGCGAACCAATGGGAACCAATGGGACGGTTCCTTCGGTTAGCTATTGGTAATTCCAATCAAATCGATACCATCTATTAGACTATTATCACAAATCAAAAATCGCACTCGTCGAACTTAAATGTTTGACGAGTGCGATTTTTCTTCAGAATCTTTTCCACAAGAACCGTCCCCACGGTTCTCCCCCACGGTTCTCCCCCGGTGCCATTAATATCGATAAAATAGATGTTCCATAAATGGTATTGAACATTTGTTATGATGTATGACGAATTGTTGCTTTTTGAAAGCTGGATGATGCCTTTGTACTAATGTTAATTGGAATAAATTTCTAAAGGAAGGCCGTGTAATGGAATCTGTTAAATAGGCAGATTGATTACTTTGTGGTTGTCTATATTCATTCAGACTTTGTATCATTTGTTCAGCAGTCCTTATTCCAATTCCATGTCCAAAAAAACTGTCATCACTCAGAACAACAGCATTTTCTCCTCTAAACCAAGAGGTATTTAGATTAAAATCAGGATTATTAAAATAAACAACATCTCCAGGTAAAAAATGATCTGCATAAAAGGTGTCAAGCTCAAGATCTGGATCACTATGCCAACTGTATAAATAGAGGTTTTGAAATATAAGGTTAAATAAATGATCACCGATACTTTTGAGAATGGCATGGTAAAAGATGATGATACAAGCTGTTGCACATTCAAATGCATATAGTGAACTGCTTTTATAAATATCTTCAATTGCATCAGATGGCCTAACATCATGCCTTAACAGGAAACCGCCTAATTCCGTCAAGTTCCAGTATTTAGAATTACAACGAGCATATTCGAAAATTGTAAACTCCATTTGACTTTCATTCATGTCTTCAGCACTTTCTATGATCCTTGTTCGTAAATTAATTTCAAATAAAAATTCATCATTGGAAGGATAAGAATATAAGACAGGAGCTTTATACATATATTGTATGATCGATTTTTCACTACTTCCTAAGTTCCACATACTATTGAGTTGAAAAGGCACCCCCATTATTTGTATCATTTTCTCCCCCATTCAAAACTGAAATTTATTCCGCTCTCAACAACAACAACAGTAAAATACCACCTCATCTAGTTTATTCTAATTACGATCTAATAATGATTAGGTAAGCTTAGTTTTATAGGTAAATAATTATTTTGTTGGGCTATTCTTATGAAAATAGCTCCAGCTCACCTCATACCACATAATGGTTCATCTGAGGGAACACAAAACACTTTAATAAGTGCATATTAGTAAATATCTAATGAATTAAGTAAGGTGAGAAATTTTGTCTTAATCTAAATATTAATTCAGTTTCTCTTTAATATTATCAATTTCATATTTATTCAGAAAAGCATTTGTTTTTTCATCAAACTCCACAAGTAAATCTATCCAAAAATTGTTTGAAACGCTATCTGAATCAAAGTTGCTATTATATTCAGAAACACTTAATTGAATGTCCTCTTCTGTTATAATGACACCTATCAAACTATCCTCAACTACTAAAATCCAAAGAAAATATAATTCTTTAAGAAACTTTATTTTTTCGTAAAGAGAGGAGTCAAGAGTAGTATGTATATCATCCAATTTACCTATATCATAGTATTTGTCAGCATCTAAATTAGAAAAAAACGAAAAAATTCTTAGCGTATTGCCATAAGTTACATTATTAAATTCTGAGTGGTTAAGACGTTCTAGGCTTATAGCTTTTCTTTCTAATTCTTCTGTCATGTTAACTATGTCTTTACTGAAACTTATCAATAATTTCGCTTGTCTATTTGTTATATCTCCGGAATCTAAAATCTCATCAAAAATATTGTAACTCTCAACAATACCTTTAACAAGTTTCTTAATTTCATAATTCATGTTCTGTGAAATATATTGCTCATACAGCTTCTTTTCTTGATGTTGCTGGTTAATTACAAAGAGTAAAATGATGATTACTGTCCCACTAAATATTAGTTTGTAATGTTTCTTTAACATAATATTTGTCTCTCCCTTCGTTGAATAGTACACCTACGTATATTAATTATACATAAGTAAAAAAAGAAATTCCTTATTTTCCCTTAATTTAATATAATTTTCATTTTGTAGGGGAACATTTGAAGAACTATCACTATTTTCCATCCTTATTCATTTCCGATAAGGTAACAGCTCTTTGAAACCACAGGAGTCATAATCAACGGTCTCCGTTCTTCCATTCCAATTCGTAACAATTATTCTAGTCGTATTTATATGACAGTGCTGTATTATCTTGTTAAGTTAATGTTGCTAGATTCCTAGTAACTTCATAGGATAAAATAGCAAAAAGACAAGTTGGAAGCAATTGAAGTTAGGGGATTGCTACCAGTTGTACCTAAACCTGGTGTTTCCTATTTCTTTGGCGGCTTTAAAAACATCCGAAACAAGATACGTTAATTTTATCAGCTAACAAAAGAAGCAGTCTTAAGCGTATCCCACTTCATAAAAAAGGCATACACATGCGACATTGATACTTAGGTGAAAATCCTAAAATTGTTGCAGAGCAGCTAGGTCATAGTCGTGTAGGTATCACACTAGATGTGTACTCTCATGTCAATGCAGACATGGAAGACAAAGCTGCAAGTAAATTTGAGGAAGCCTGCTTCAGTAAATCATGATACTTTAGCAGACTAAAGATGCACAAATTGTGCACAAAGCCCAAAATAAAAAAACGACACAATTCCTCGTAAAGACGAAGAACCGCGTCGTTGGTACATTATGTATGGTGCACCCGAAGTGCACTACTGATGTTTGCTTTCTTCGTAGCTTTCTCGACGTTGCTACGCAAACAATAAATATGGTGGAGCATAGCGGGCTCGAACCGCTGACCTCTTGGCTGCCAGCCAAGCGCTCTCCCAGCTGAGCTAATGCCCCTTAAATGAGTTAATGTAAAGAATGTTAAGAATGTTACTCACAAGATGTAATTATATAGAGAATGTTGTCGTTTATCAATAGCTTTTGTAAATATTTTTTAAAAAATAATAAAAAGTATGTACCAAGCGAATCCTGCTACTATTGAGGCAACAAATCCTGATATGACATTTTCTTTAATTACTTTCTTATGCTTAATCGCATCAAACACAATCCAACCAATAAACATTGTAATCGCGAACACCACTGCTGGAAACATGTAACTTCCCCCTTTACCTAACCTATCGTAACAAACTTAAGAATGGATTGCATTCATTTATGACAATACTAAGAAATGCTACCAAAACAGCCACCGTCATAATCGTATGAAAAAACAATCCTTGAAGGGAAGAGTAGCCATGTTTCGTGAGGGATTATTATCCACGCTTTACACAAAAAAACTTGTACTATTGAAAATTGCATCTGGAATTTTTTTATTTGTCTTTTTGATCGGTATACTTATACATACTATTGAACCTGAAGGGTATCCAAATATATTCGAAGGGGTATGGTGGGCAATTGTCACCATCTCCACTGTTGGGTATGGTGATTTTGTTCCTAAAAGTGTTGTAGGAAGACTGCTTGGAATTGTTCTTATTTTGGTAGGGATTGCAGTCTTTTCTCTTTTTATAACGAACCTTGCTGCATCTACCGTTGTTTTAAAAGAACAACAAGAAAAAGGGCTAGGTACTATTAAAAAAAATCGTCACCTAGTCGTCATCGGTTGGAATGAACGTAGTCGTTTACTTATTAAACAAACTCATCATCTTTATCCTTTGAAAAAGATTGTCCTTGTAGACGAGACACTACAAAAACTATCGGGTCAAGATTATTCATATGTTCGTTTTATTAAAGGAAGCCCTAAGAGTGACGAAACATTGATACGAGCAAACCTTCAAGAAGCAGAGACAGTAGTCATCTCTGCTAACCTCCATATTGATGAGACTATGGCAGATGCCAATACGATCTTAACGTTAATTACGGTTCGGGGTCTTTCCTCCAACGTATACACAATCGTTGAAATGGTTACTAACAATCAACTTAAAAATGCTAAAAGAGTAGGTGCTGACGAAGTAATCGAAGCATCTTATCACGTGAGTTTGTTATTAATGAATAGCGCTCTCTATCATGGGTTAACAGATGTCATTTCTCAAATGCTGGAACATGAACAAAAAGATCATCTCAGTATCCATGCGATCTCTGCAGAATTCATCGGAAAAACGTTTGGGGATATTATTCAACAAGAGAATACTACAGAACAGTTCCTTCTCGGTCTCCGTAGAGAAGGGCACGTTCAACTCCATCCATCTAATCACTTTTATTTACAACCAGGTGATGAGCTCATTTATGTCAGGAGATAACGTTATTCCAATGGAGAAATGTCCATATTTTCCAACAAAATTTGTTCCACCTCTTCGACATACTCTTTTCCTGTTTGCACCCACTTTTCGGGAAATTCTGCATCGGCATCCTCTGGCTCTGAAAATTGATTTAATAGCGGGTTAGGATCTTCAGCATGATCATCTAGCCCTTTTTGGTATTGATGCGCCAATAGAAAGGGGCGTCCGAGTGTCACATGGACCCCCTTCACATCTAACTCCTCCCCGTCTACTGCTGAAAAAGGAAGCCTTACATATAAATAAGCACCATCATCTTCTAGCCTATAGTCAAAATAGCCGTGGTCATATTCCCACCCACCGCCAATGACATAACCAATTGGCTTTAATTTTTTTTCTATGTCAATCAATTTAAACGTTTCATTTTCTAATTTCGACGGAACTTCAATCATCTACTATCTCCTCCTAATATTCGAGTGAGATTAGTTTGCCCAGATTGAACGTATTATAAAACGTTACATTGCTACATATAGACAGCCAATTCGTACATATAAATCAATCCTTCCAACACATAAAAATTTAGTTCCTACACATAGCGACGCCCTTTCGACACATAATAAAATTCAACAAAATTTGCGACGCATCTACTCTCTCCAAAACTTATCCACAATAAAAAAGCACGTCCCATTGAAAATATAGGACGCACCTTTAGTCTTACTTTTCTTCTAACCGCTTTTCTAATTCTGCTTTTTGTTTTTCAAATCCTGGTTTGCCTAGGAGAGCAAACATGTTCGTTTTGTATGCTTCCACCCCTGGCTGATCAAATGGATTTACTCCTAACAAGTAGCCACTAACAGCACATGCTTTTTCAAAGAAATAAATCAATTCGCCAAAGTGATATTCGTTTAACTCTGGAATGTTAATAATTAGATTTGGTACTCCGCCATCAAGGTGCGCTAATAACGTTCCTTCATAGGCTTTTTCATTCACAAAGCTCATCGTTTTCCCAGCTAGATAGTTCAAGCCGTCCATATCACTTTCGGCCTTATCTATCGTTATTTCTTCTTGAGCCGTTCCAACATGAAGAACTGTTTCGAAAAGATCACGTCGTCCATCTTGAACATACTGTCCAAGCGAGTGTAAATCTGTTGAGAAATCTGCTGCTGCCGGGAAGATGCCTTTTTGGTCTTTTCCTTCGCTTTCACCATAAAGCTGCTTCCACCATTCACCTACGAAATGAAGTGCTGGCTCATAATTAACCATTAATTCAATCGAATTTCCTTTATTGTAAAGGGCATTTCTAACTGCTGCGTATTGGTACGCTTGATTTTTCGCCAGATCAGGTGAACTGTAAGCTTTACGAGCATCAGCTGCACCTTTCATCATCGCTTCAATATCTAGGCCTGCTGAAGCAATCGGAAGAAGGCCTACAGCAGTAAAAATCGAGAATCGACCCCCAACATCATCAGGAATGATAAACGACTCATAACCTTCATCGTTAGCAAGTTGCTTAAGTGCCCCTCTTGCTTTATCTGTTGTTGCGTAAATACGTTTGCGAGCTTCTTCTACTCCATATTTCTTCTCGACATATTCACGAAGAATTCGAAATGCAATAGCTGGCTCCGTCGTCGTCCCTGACTTTGAAATGATATTTAGAGAGACGTCTTTCCCTTCAATCACTTCTAGTAAATGACGAGCATACGTTGAGCTAATGTTATTTCCTACATAAAAAATTTGTGGAGTCTTACGTGCTCCCTTATCTAATTCGTTATAGAACGTATGTGTTAGCGCGTCAATTGCTGCACGTGCTCCTAAATAAGATCCACCGATTCCAATCACGATTAACACGTCTGAATCAGATTTAATCTTTTCCGCAGATTTTTGAATTCGAGCAAATTCTTCTTTGTCATAGTTTACAGGTAAATCAATCCAGCCTAGAAATTCACTACCCGCTCCTGTGCCTTGGTGAAGTGCGTCATGCGCTGATTTCACTGTATCGGTCATGTAGTCTACTTCATGTTGCGCTAAAAATGATGAAGCTTTTGAATAATCAAATGAAAGCGTCTTTGTCATAAGTTTAATCTCCTCCGTTTTAAAAAACTTCTTCCACTCTTTACTTTATTAAATACATAGACAAGAATCAAGCAAACATCCGAAGTAAACGATTGCAATTTTGAACTTTCTCTGAATATTAACAAGAAACGTGCAAGCATCTGGTTATTAGAGCCGAAAGAGGCATAGCTCGATATTTAAAAAACTCTGGAAGAAAGTTCTTCCAGAGTCAGTTATTTTATAATGATGCTCGTAAAATTGCTAAAACATCTTCTTTGTTCAACTTGTTAAAGTTTCCAAATGATCCATTAATCATCGCTTTATCAGCAATTACTTCAAGTTGACTATCATCTATCTTGTAGTCAGCCAATTTGCTCGGAGCTCCTAATCCCCTCCAAAATTCTTCAAGTTTTTCGATGCCTTCTTTGGCTATCTGTTCATTTGTCTTTCCATCAGGATCGACTCCCCAAACTCTCGTAGCTAACTGAACCAGTTTCTTTTCTCCCAATTTCGCATGATATCTTAACCACTGTGGAAATAGAATTGCCAAACCACCGGCATGAGGAATATCATAGACAGCAGAAACAGCATGTTCAATATTATGAGAGGCCCAGTCTCCACGGGTTCCCATTTGTAACGTCCCATTCAAAGCAACTGTACCTGAATAAAGAATCGTCTCACGCTTTTCTACATCGTCTAAGTTGTTAACCAATTTTGGTCCTGCTTCGATCACCGTATGTAAGACAGCTTCGCATAATCTTTCTTGTAACGGTGTATTCTCTTGTTGGTGAAAATATTGTTCCAATACGTGTGTCATCATATCGACAATCCCATAAATGGTGTGATCTTTCGGTACGGATAAGGTATTTTTTGGATCTAAAATTGAGAACTTCGGAAATACTAGTGGGCTTCCCCACCCATGTTTTTCACGTGTTTCCCAGTTTGTTATAACGGATCCTGCATTCATCTCTGACCCTGTTGCAGCAAGCGTTAAGATTGTTCCAAACGGTAACGCATCTTTTGGCGTTTCTTTTTTGATGACTAAATCCCATACATCTCCATCATACTTCGCACCTGCAACAATTGCTTTCGTACAATCAATAACACTTCCTCCGCCGACAGCTAAAACGACGTCAATTTTATTACTATTACATATTTCAACTCCACGTTGTACACTGGATAACCGTGGATTCGGTTCTACACCATCAAGTTCAGAAACAACAAAACCATTTTCAGATAGAAGCGTTATTACCTCATTATATAGTCCATTACGCTTAATACTACCTCCGCCATAAACGAGAAGTACCTTTTTTCCAAAAGGTTTAAGTTGATCAACAAGTTGCTTATTGACTTGATCTTGTCCAAAAATTAATCGTGTTGGATTTTGGTAAATAAATGATTCCATTTACATCTTTCCCTTCTCGAAAACTTATTCTTTTCATGTTTATTATCTCTTATTTTTTAATGCAAATGCAAAAGATACGTTTATCTTGTTTGTTTATGAATAATTTACATGCACAAATAACATTCTATAGACAGAAGCACATTTGCTTCAGAACATGACTAATTTACCCCTTATAAGGAGGTGAGGAGCGCATGAACGGAATTCAAAAGACAGCGCTTGTGCTAACTATTATTGGTGCTGTGAACTGGGGATTAATCGGATTTTTTCGATTTGACTTAGTGGCAGCAATGTTCGGCGGACAAGCAGCCGGTTTTTCCCGCTTCATTTATGCCCTCGTAGGATTGGCAGGGTTGTATTGTATTTCTTTGTTATTTAAGCCGTCAGAAGAAATGGAAAGAAGCCCAGAACCACAAAGATGATGTGTTCCATTTATTCTATAGAGGATTGCCTTGTCAAAGAAGGCAACATCTATCAATGAAACCATTCGAATGCTTCCATGACTTCATGGTTTGAAATCACATCAATCCAAGAATGAACAAAGAAAAGAGGTAGCCCAGTGAGCTACCTCTTTGTCGTTTCAGAAAAAGCAATAAAGCCAATTATTTTTTGATGCGTTTGTTTAAATCCGCTTGAATTTCGTTAGATTGTTTTAACCAATCTTTCAACTTATCTTCAAGTGTATTAAAACCTTGCGTTTGGTTCTGTTGACCGCCACCTTGACGTTTGTTTCCGCCACCGCCGCCACCACGTGGACCACTGCTTTGTGGGCGTGGACGCTCTGTGCGCTCCGGTTTAGGTTGAGTTTCTTTAATTGAAAGAGAAATCTTACCTGACTCTTCATCAACAGAAAGAATTTTTACTTTGACTACATCTCCAACTGTTAATTGCTCATTAATATCTTTCACGTATCCGTGAGCAATATGGGAAATGTGAACAAGTCCTTGTTTCTTTTCATCTAACGCAACAAAGGCACCAAATGGCTTGATTCCTGTTACTTTTCCTTCAACGATACTACCTACTTCATATTGACCTGACATGAAAACAACTCCTAATTATTTATTAACTGTGTAATTATAACACAGCTTTTACAACTTGAGCAAACGTTTATTTCTGAAAAATTTAGAATGATCATCTCTTATAGGATTCCACTTAAGATTTAGTTTAAAACATGGGCTTTTGAAGGTATTTTTTATAGAGGTTTTATGTACATTCATTTTAACAAACCAAAAAAGCTGCTGAAAATATCCAGCAAGTCTCTAGTAGATCTTACAAATGTCACACTCTTCGTTTTAAAGGTGATTACTACGTTGATGTATACATCCTAATTAGATGGCTATACTAATGATTGTATACAACCTAGTATTCCCCCTTTTGTGAAGAGTCCCTTGTATACTTAGGACTCTTCTTTTTTTTGCTTACCTGTTGGTTTAGGTTGCTTGATGTTCTGTGGGGGTTGCGTACCTACTCGATTTCTTTTCTCTCCGTTCGGCTCGAAATCCGCTGCTTTGCTCCCTACGTGCTGTTTTTTCGCTTTGTTCGGCTCGAATCTCCATGGCTTTGCGCTCTACTCGATCTTTTTCCGCTCCGTTCGGCTCGAAACCCGCTGCATTGCGCTCTACTCGATCTTTTTCCGCTTCGTTCGGCTCGAAACCCGCTGCATTGCGCTCTACTCGATCTTTTCCCGCTCCGTCCGGCTCGAATCTACATGGCTTTGCGCTCTACTCGATCTTTTTCCGCTCCGTTCGGCTCGAAACCCGCTGCATTGCGCTCTACTCGATCTTTTTCCGCTCCGTTTGGCTAGAATCTCCGTGCTTTGCGCTCTACTCGATCTTTTCCCGCTTCGTTCGGCTCGAATCTCCGCGCTTTGCGCTCTACTCGATCTTTTCCCGCTTCGTTCGGCTCGAATCTCCGTGCTTTGCGCTCTACTCGATCTTTTTCCGCTCCGTTCGGCTCGAAACCCGCTGCATTAAGCCCTAATTACAACTTTTTTAGAAAAGAATCGATCCGGTCAACCGCTTCCTCCAGTTGTTTCATTGAGGCGGCGTAAGAACAGCGAATATGTCCTTCGCCTCCTTCACCAAATACTTGACCTGGAACGACTGCAACTTTTTGCTCTAGCAAAAGTCTTTCAGCAAACTGTTCAGATGTTAGGTTTGTTTGTTTAATTGATGGAAAAGCATAGAATGCTCCGCCTGGTGTGTGACACGTTAATCCTATTTCTCTTAATGACTTCACAAAATAATTTCTTCGTTGGCGATAATTAATGATCATTTCTTCCATGCCTTCATGACCATTTGTAATCGCTTCGAGTGCGGCATATTGTGCCATTGTTGATGCACACATCATTGCATATTGATGAATTTTCAGCATAGCTTTTGCATATGGTTCTGGCGCAGCAACATATCCAATTCTCCAGCCTGTCATAGCAAATGCCTTAGAGAAACCAGAGATCAAAATTGTCCTTTCCCACATCCCATCTAAAAATGGAACACTTACATGGTCCTCATCGTAGCTTAATTCTGCATATATCTCATCAGAAATCACAATTAAATTATGGTTAATTACAACACGAGCAATTTTACTTAAGCCTTCCTTCCCCATTACAGCTCCTGTAGGGTTGTTAGGAAAAGATAGCATGATCGCTTTCGTTTTATCCGTGATTCTAGCTTCTACTTCAGCAGCATCCACTTCGAAATTCGTTTCAATGGAGGTAGGTACAGCAACCGGAATGCCACCAATTAAAGAGACAAGTGGAGCGTATGAAACAAAACAAGGCTCTGCAATCAATACCTCATCACCTGGGTTAAGTATAGCCCTTAATGCTAAATCAATTCCTTCACTTGCTCCTACTGTTACGACGACTTCATCCTTGGGATCATACATAATTTCAAACCGTTTTTGTAAATAATGAGAAATTGCTTCTCGGAGTTCGAGAAGTCCTGCATTTGCTGTATATGACGTTATTCCTCGTTCAAGAGAATGGATACTCGCCTCGCGAACATTCCAAGGAGTCGAATAATCTGGCTCCCCTACACCTAGTGAAATAATATTCTCCATTGACGAGGCCAAGTCAAAAAAACGTCGGATTCCTGAAGGTTGAATACGATTCACTGCATCAGATAATTGCGGTTGATGCCCAGTTTTTATCGTTGTCATGGAGACACCACCATTCGTTTGTCTCCTTCTTCATCTCCGCCAAATACGAGCCCATCATGCTTATATTTTTTTAATTGAAAATGAGTTGTCGTTGAGATAACCGAATCTAAAGTCGACAGTTTTTCTGAAACAAAATGGGCAATTTCAGACATTGATCTTCCTTCAATGACAACGGACAAATCATACGTTCCTGACATTAAATAAAGAGCTTTGACTTCTTTAAATCGATATATTCTCTCGGCAACCTCGTCAAAACCAACTCCTCTTTTAGGAGTCACTTTTACATCTATCATGGCTGTAACGGTTTCTGTAATATTTACCTTCGTCCAATCAATAATGGCTGAGTAACCTAGAATGACTCCTTTTTTCTCTAATAAACGAAGCATGTTTGAGACCTCTTCTGGTGTAGTATTGAGCATCTTCGCCAATGTTTCTTCCGACATTCTACCTTCTTTTTCAATTAATAGTAAAAGTTCTTGCTCCTTGTCTATCATGTCAATTACGCCTCCTGCTTATATCATCCCTGTTTTAAATGAGCTTATTAGGGAAATGTAATAGTTATGTTCATCCAACGAAAAAAATTGAATATTTGTTGATTTCACTATATTCTACAACACCTTGGCTGTTGATACTAGATGTAAAAAAATTTAACAAAGGTGCTTTTGTAATTTTTTATAAGAAAGGAGCTACAATCATGGCCTCCACAAACTCTAATCCACATACGAATGATTTTCAACACGTCGCTTTCTTAGTAGTAGACATGATTAATGATTTTAGTTTTAAAGACGGCGATCAATTATATAAGCATACGTTGCCTGTAGCAAAAAATATCGCGAACCTAAAAAAAAGAGCGAAGAAGCTTGATATTCCTGTACTTTATGTAAATGACAATTATGGTCGCTGGCAATCTGATTTTCCAGGTATTGTTAATGAAATGAGACGAACAGAACGCGGTAGCAAAATCATTGACTTAATCGAACCTGATGACGATGATTATTTCGTGCTTAAGCCTCAGTATTCAGCTTTTTACATGACTCCGTTAGAGCTTTTACTTGATTATTTAAATGTGAAATCGCTTATTATCGCTGGGATTGCCGGTAATATGTGTGTTCACTTTACAGCAAATGATGCCTATATGAGACATTACAATCTTTATATTCCTTCTGATTGCACGGCCTCAAATTCAAAATTTGAAAACGAACAAGCGCTTCATTTAATGGAACAGGTGTTGAAAGCTGAAACAATCGTGAGCACAGATTTAGACTTGAAGAAGATATAATAAGAGTGGGTGAAAGTATAATAGTAGTTTCATTTGGTTTTAAACATAAATAGCCGTTTGGGTTTAGTGCCGTTCAATTTCTCCATTTCGGCCGAATATCGCTATTCTCTCCTTTTACTATCTTTCATCTGCTCCCTTTCCGATGAACATCACTATACTCTCCTTTTGCTTCCTTTCTACCTTCTCCCCTTCCACTAAACGTCACTAAAGAACTGTTTCCTAACTCATAATCTCCCCACACATTTTTTAAACAGAAATTATTCTAATCGTATTTACCATCAACTTTAAATACGTTATAATAACACTACTTTAACAGTGTTAAGATATATCTTTGCCATATCTTCCACTCAATAATTATGCTTTCTTTTAATAAAGCAAAGACCTCGAGAGAGATTTCTCGAGGTCAGTTTTTTTAGAAATCATATTTTAGGCTAATCTGAATACAATCCCATGCCCGCCTTTAGGGTATTCCCATTTAATGTTTTGGTGTGGACAACCAATCCGGCAACTACCGCATTCGTGGCATCCTTCATACCCGACAAACATTCGATCGCCTTCCCATTTATAAACGTCTGCTGGACAGAAGATCGTACAGTCTTTATTAGGACAGGATGTTGCACATACTTGATGATCCAAAACTTCAAGGTGAGACTTCTGATCACAGTTAAAACGAAGCAAATACTGCTTATCCTCTAATGTTTTCGTCATATTACTTCACCGCCTTCCAAGCTTTGTACATATCTTTGGCAAACCCAATTTTTCCACGACTGTCCGTCATCTTCTTCATGATCTTCTTCTGCTTATCCCACTTACTCGTTCCGTCGACAGTAAAGAACGTATTCAATGCTTGATTCATCATCGGCACATACTCCTGGAAGTATTGTGGATTTTCTTCAAACGTATGGGCAGCATCTTTGTACTTCTTCAAATCTTTACCGATAAAACTGTCATAAATTTCTGTTCGATAAGAGTCTAGTGATTGCTCAGAAAAGTCTCCCCTTTGTTTTGCTTTTACAATCGTCTCCGCTGCAATTTTCCCCGAAGACATCGCCATGTTTGATCCTTCACGATGAATCGCATTAACAAATTGAGCCGCGTCACCTGTTACAATCACACCATTCCCGACAAGTTTCGGTACTGTATTGTATCCACCTTCAGGAATTAAATGAGCAAGATATTCCTGCGATTCCCCACCTTCAATATACGGTTGTATCATCGGATGATTTTTCACATGTTCTAAAAGGTCATGCGGTTTAAGCTTTTTCTTAATCATACTTGAGAGCGTTGTTCCTACGCCGACGTTAATACTATCTTTATTCGTATATATGAAACCCGTTCCTAATAATCCGTGAGTTGCATCCCCAAACATTTCAACGGACACGCCTTGATTATTCTGAACATTGAAACGTTCATTTATCGTTTTAGGTGGTAACTTCAACACTTCCATAACCGTTAGGGCTACTTCATTTGGTTTCCATTCCTTATGAAACCCAAGTTGTTTAGCTAGAAGTGAATTGACTCCGTCTGCCAATACGACAACATCAGCATAAACATCACCATCAGGGCGATCTGTCCTAACACCTACCACTTTTCCATCCTCAACAATACATTCTAGAACGACCGTTTCGTTTATCAACAACGCCCCTTGTTCCACTGCTTTACTTGCGAACCATTTATCAAATTTTGCTCGTAGCACAGTGAAATTATTATACGGTTCCTTTCCCCACTCCAAACCTTTATAACTAGTAGTGACCATCGATTCTTTATCTAAAAACCAAAATCGTTGCTCGACAATTGGTCGTTCAATCGGAGCCTCGTTCCAAAACTCAGGAATGATCTCTTCTAATTGTTTACGATAAAGAATTCCACCCATGACGTTTTTAGATCCAGGGTATTCTCCTCTTTCAATTAATAATACCTTTAAACCATTTTTGGCTGCTGTGTAAGCACAGGCGGTTCCAGCTGGTCCTGCTCCGACAACGATTACATCAAATTTTTCAGACATCTGCAGTCACTCCTTCTGATTCTTCCCCTTTGAATACTTTGCGGAATTCTTCTGTTAGCATCGGTACAATTTCAAATGCATCCCCAACAACCCCATAATGAGAAACGTTGAATATCGTTGCTTCCGGATCATTGTTAATGGCAATAATCATCTCGGCATTTTGCATCCCGACTACATGTTGGATCGCGCCAGAAATACCAATCGCAAAATAAATTTTAGGGGTAACTGTCAAGCCTGTCTGACCAACTTGATGATCATGTTCGCATAGTCCTGCTTCGACGACATCTCGACTTGCTCCAACCGAGGCATTTAGAACTTCTGCCAATTCTTTCACCATCGCAAACCCTTTTGCATCTTTGATTCCTTTTCCTGCCGCTACTATGACAGTAGCTTCTTCAAGATTCACAGCCTTTTCTGTATCTCTCACAATCTCTAAAACTTTCGTTACAAGGTCCTCTTCTTTAATAGAAATAGTTTCTTCAATTGTTTTTCCTTCACGACCTTGAACCGGTTCCGGCTTCTTTATCACCTTTGGTCTCACTGTTGCCATTTGCGGTCGGTGTTTTTTACAAAGAATCGTCGCCATGATATTTCCACCAAACGCTGGACGACTAGCTTCAAACATTCGCTTCTCAAGATCTATATCTAACAATGTTGTATCAGCAGTTAATCCAGTCATTACTTCCGTTGCCACTGCACTCGCTAAGTCTTTGCCATTCGCGGTCGCTCCGTATATAAATATTTCTGGCTTATATTTTCTTACGAGGTCTCCTACAGCTGTCATATACGTTTCTGTGCGATACTGTTCTAGCACTGGATCATCAATGACATAGACGATATCTGCACCATAAGAATATAGGAAATTAGCTGATTCTTTCACTTGGTGTCCTAATAACACACCACATAAGTTTACTTCTAATTTATCCGCTAGCTCTCTTCCTGCCCCCAACAATTCCAGACCCACGTCAATGATCTGCCCCTCTTGTTGCTCGATAAAAACCCAAACGTCCTTGTATTCTTCTATATTCATCCTCTTCCCCCACCTTTCACCTCAAACAATTCACGGTTTTCAAGAGTAACTGAAAGTAACTTTTCCACTTGTTCTTGTGGAGTTCCTTCAATCATCTCTGCTCCTGAGCTCTTTTCTGGTGGCCACATCTTTCCTACAATTGTTGGTGAACCTTTCAGACCTAATTGCTTAATATCTACATCGTCTAGGTCATCCACCGTCCAGACAGTTGGTTCGTAGCGAGCAGCTCTCATCATGTTTGGCAGTGGTGAATAGGCCACTGTGTTCATCTCTTTCTCAATCGTTAACAAAGTTGGTAATGATGATTTAATGACTTCATAGCCATTCTCAATTTTTCTACGAACTTTCAATTCTCTAGACTCCGTGTTTATTTCTTCCACCTTAATCACGCTCGTCAATGGAGGTATCCCCATTCTACGGGCAATTCCTGGACCAGTCTGCCCCGTATCTCCATCAATCGCGTGCTTTCCACATAGCACCAAATCAATACCTTCTTGTTTTTGTAATTTCTCAATCGCTTTAAACAGTGCATAACTAGTTGCCAACGTATCGGCTCCAGCAAAACGGCGATCAGAAATCAAATAACCTTCATCCGCACCAATTTCGATACATTTGCGAATCGCCATTCTCGCAGTAGGCGGTCCCATTGAAAGTAGTATCACTTTTCCTCCGTGTTCGCTTCTAAGGCGAACTGCTTCTTGCACAGCATGTGCGTCATAAGGATTCAAAATAGCAGGAGCACTAGAGCGATCCAATGTGTTTGTTTTAGGGTTAACTTTAATGATTTTCGTATCAGGTACTTGTTTAATACATACAAGTATATTCACTTTCTCCCCACCCTCTTCCATTCATCTTATAACTTTGCTTATATTTTATTTAAGCGATATAATTGATGCACATTTCGATTCATATCCAAAACAAAGACAAACACATACGCTCAACTATTAACTTAAGAAAATTCCCCTTTTTCTCCGTTTCATAGTTTTCCCTTTTTAGTGCTTCTAAAATAAGCAGCTTTAACAATATAAAATAACTTTTTGTTCAATCATTCACGAATGATTTCATACAAATTAACACTGCGATTTTAAACTACAGCCAACTTTTCATTTATATTGCTTTGAAGCTTAGATTATTCACGTCTTTATGACGTTAAGGGGATGTCTCTCTATGATAGATGTTTATGAAGATGTCTCGAAACCTTCACTTTAACGTTCTATCTTATTTTGAAAAATTTCCTCCCTTCGAAAAGTCTCCGTCAGTAGAACAATAGTACAACGCTCTCCAATCAAGCCTCCCTTACTAACTTTTCTCACACAAAAGTTTGAAAGCGCTCCCGTAGTTTATTTATACCAAAAATCCTCAAAGCTAACAACCTTATTTTAATAATTTAACTGAATAGTTATAATTTTTAGACTTTTCACTTTATACACCATGTATATATTGTTAACTACAAAAAAAGATGAATAGAATTATCTATCCATCAATAATTATTTTTAATATATCTTAATTTATAAATCCAGCTTTAGTAGATTTTTAGGGTAGTCTAGTAAAGGAAAACGCTGTAGAAATCCCTGTTGCCTCTTGTTGTGCCCTTTACCATGCTGATTCAAAAAAATCAAAGGGCACAACCTGTTTACTCTTATGCCCTTTAAATAGCCATTCAGTAAAGGTATGGGTACAAAAGGATCAAGCTTATAACAGATTTTGACCTGATCACCCAAAGAAGCTAATTAGTTTGGTTTATTATAATAAGAGTTCAAGATAATTTCCAAGCGGGAATCAAAGAGTGAAAGTAGAAAAAATAGCTCACTATAATGTGTATTACAGTGTATATAGACAGTGTTATTAAGTATGTGAAAAACCAAGTTTGCAGTGACACATTTAAATAAAAGAAGAGCAATACCATTCCAACTGGAAATGGTATTAATATAATTATCCATATAGGTGCGCCAAGCGCCTCTGTAATAGCTCCTAATGACACTACGGAAGTACCAATAATTATAGCTTGCCAAAAAAATATACCTTTAGCAATTACGCGACTACCAAAGAAATATGAAAAAGCTGTTAATAAGATAGCTACAATAAAACTAATAAAATAATTCATCAAAAAACCCCTGAAATATTCATTTAAAGATTTTAATGCCAGTACAATGTTTATTCAAGTGTAGGCTAGTTAGTTTAAGTACGATCATGCAAAATCTATAAATATATATTAACATAATTTTCCTTTAATTACCTATTTATTTAAGTTTAAGGAAAAACATTGATTTATTAACGAACAATTAAAAAGACCAAATCAGTGTGCTATTTGATCTTAAAAATTAGTATGCTATTTTCAAGTATTTCTCCACAGAAACTGAACTACATAACCTATTCATATAGTATTTTTTAGTGCTTGATGAATAGTTCAGGTAAATTCTATAATTTTGTAGCGGCTTACCATTTTATCAAATACCTTTCCCAAATCAATTTCCATCAATAGCAATTTCTTTTCTATTAAACAAATAGACCGTCAATCCCATCATCGCTAAAATGAGAGCGCCTGTTACCACAATGCTCCACCAAAATCCATGACTTGGCTCACCATTGAAAAGAAGTTGTTGACTATAAGTAGAAAGCATTCCTGGCGTTCCTTTCATTAAGACAGGAGTATACATACTCAAAACGCTAAGCAGCAAAGCCGTCCCTAATGAAGCAAATGCAACGAATGCCGTACTTTTCATTAATGCACTTAGACACAATACAATCGTCATCACAAACACAATCCATAAGCCGTAAACCAATCCTCCACTAATAACTTGAGATAATGGAACACTTTCAATTATCAAAAATGTATAATACACCGATGCAGCGAAACCAAGCACAAACGAACTCAACGATAATAGTAAAAGATGCATCCACTTTGAAGTTAAGTAATTAATGTATGAAACTGGTTTTACTAACACCATCACATGCGTACCGTTTGTCTTTTCTGATGCTACTGTACCCATAAAAGCCAAGACAAGCACGAGAAAACCAATTTGATTAAATTGCCCAAGGGTCCCCGCTAATACTTCAGCACCAGAGGGAGATGGCATCTCCATAACTGCTCCTTCTGGAAGCCCACCGAAATTTTCGATAATATCAACCAAATAGTATGAAGTGATTGGTTGCATAATCCCTAACAAAACAAATGTCACTGGAAGCCACAACCACTTGAAGTTTCTCAACGACTCTGTCCATTCCTTCTTAAATAGAACAATCCATTGACTCATCATGTCATCACCTTCATAAACAAATCTTCTAACGACGTTTTCGCCACTTCAAATTTCACTATTTTAAGATCCTGCAGACTTTTATTTTTCCAAAGATCAGCTCTCGCTCGGTCCAAATCATCTACAGTCAATGTCAGCTTATTTTTAGCCAAACTCGAATGTCGAATCCAGTCCATGTTTTTTATCGATTCATGCCAGTCTTGTAAAGGCATTTCTGTCTCAATAAAAATCGTTGGCTGTTGGTACGTCTTTTGAAGTTCTCCTAATCCACCTTCTACAACTACTTCTCCTCGTTTCATAATGAAAATTTCATCAGATACTTCCTCTGCATCGTAAAGCACGTGGGTAGAAAATAAGATTGAGGTAGTCTTTTTCAATTTCTTCATCAACTCTAGCACTTCTCTGCGTCCAATTGGATCCAGAGCAGACACCGGTTCATCTAAGATAAGTAATTTCGGATCATGGACAAGCGCCTGTGCGATTCCCAACCTTTGCTTCATACCACCAGAGTATCCTGATACTTTCTTCTTACCATCCTCTGCCAAACCAACAAGCTCCAACATTTCTACAGTTCTTTTTACCGATTCCTCTTTAGATAAACCTGCCAGCTTTGCTGCAAATATCAAGTATTCCTTTCCTGACATCCATCCATAAAACTTTGGGTATTGTGGTAGATAACCAAGGTATTTCCTTCGATCACCTTGATATTCTTCATGAAATTGAACCGTTCCCGAAGTCGGTTTCATTAAGCCTGTAAGCATATTTAATGTCGTTGTCTTTCCTGCACCATTCGGGCCGAGAAGAGCAGTACAAGCTCCTTCTTTAATTGATAAACTGATTTCTTTCACAGCAGCAGAGCCATTAAATTGTTTCGTTAATTTGACCGTTTCAATTAGACTCATCCATTGTTCCTCCTACCAAAAACAAAATAAGCAATTGGACCCAAGATATTAATAAATACAATAATTAGTATCCAGATCCACTGTGGCCCATTTGTTTTATCGTGTTTGAAACAGTCTACAAGTGCAACAGCCATTAAGATTAATTGCAAAACAAAAAACGGCGCAATCAATGCCCAATTGGCTTGCAGAAATTCGCTTAATTCAGTCATTTTCTTCACTCCCTTTATTCGTTTGTTGAGATGTCTTTTTCTCTGGTATTAACACAGTTGAAATGGTTCGTTTCCTAGCTTCACTGTGGTTCGACTGGCTATATTTTTGCAATAACGCTCCGTAATCAGTTAGAAATTCTATGTTCTCTTCGTCAGTCAAATACAAGTCGATTTGGTTATAGCCAAAACCATCTTTTTCATAATCTACCTCTCCCTCCATATATTCCTCCATTTGTTTTAATATCAACGCAAAATAAGCCATAAAATACCTTTTGTGTTCTTCTTTACTGATTGTTTTTGCTTCATCAGCAGATACCCTTGCATTATTTATATTAAGTGAGTACCTTTTCTCCAAAGTACCTCTCACTTGCGTTTCTTTTTCTACGGAAACAATTATACTTTTTTTCAAGATATTTAAGTGTCTATATAAAGTCGCCTGAGGAACGTCTCCAAGGTGATCACCTATTTCTTGCACTGTCATCGAATTCCTTGCTAAAGCCTGTATTATCTTCATACGGATCGGATGAAGAACCGCATCTACTTTTGAATCGCTCATAAAATGTAACCACCTCTTATTATTATCAATTATGATAATAATATCATAATTGATAATAAATTATATGTCTAGCCAATTTTTAATTTTTATCACAATAATTAAAATTATGTAATCTACAAAAGTTTGAAAAAATTCCCTTCACTTACATGAGAATGACATGTAAAATAATAGAAAGTTCCTACGGAAAGATAAATGAAACTTTTTTGTAAGAGCTACCGTATACATAACGGAAGAATAATTTTGGAGGTTAATAACTATGAAGAAAAGTTTAATAACAGTATTTTCAGCAGCAACACTTATTGGCATGACCGCATGTGGTAGTGATAATGCTACATCCGATGACGGCATGAACGTAGAAGAAATTTTAAACGAATCAATTTCAGCAATGCAATCTGTAGACTCTTATTCTATGAACATGAACATGAGTCAGGAAATGTCTGATGGAGAAGAGGCTATGGCTATCGACATGTCTAGCGAAGCATCTTTCACAGTTGATCCTATGACGTTGATGCAAACGACTAAAATAGACATGGGAGATTTAGGAATGGGCGGTGAGCATGAAGCGATGGAAACCGTTTCTTACTTCACAAAAGAAGATGGATTTTTTACTGAAAACCCAATGATGGAGGGATGGTTGAAATTACCTGAAAGTGCAATGGAAGATATGTTAGCGATGTCGGAAGCGCAAGTGAATCCTGAAGAGCAACTAGAGCCTTTAATGGATTATGTTAATGAATTGTCCGTTGAATCTTCTGATGACTCACATGTAATCACTCTATCGGGAGATGGCCTCGATATGGAAGATTTATTGGCACAAATGGAGGGATTAGGACTTGAAGGAATGGATCCGATGATGGGTGAAATGATGGAAGATATTGATATCGAAGCATTTGCTTATGACATCACGATTGATAAGGAAACTTTCTACCAAACGGAATCTACAGTTGAAATGACAATGAATATTGATATGATGGGACAAACAATGTCGATCGATCAAACGATTCATACTATCTTTTCTGAATTTAATGAAATTGATCCAATTGAAATACCACAAGAAATTTTGGATAATGCGGAAGAAGCATCTGAAGAAGATATGATGGGTGGAGGATTTTAGAATTTTTGAATTTTTGAATTCAAATTTCAAAAAATATAAAGCTGCTCTGGTTAATATTTCCAGAGCAGCTTTTCTTCTTATAAATTTAATACTAATACTTTATCACGAAGCATCGAATCAATGCTTCGACCGATACCTTGAACACCTTGTCCAGAATTTTTAACGCCAAGGAATGGGAAATGATCCGGTCCTCGAGACGTTTTTCCATTTACTTGGACAGTTCCAACATTCAAGCGATCTGAAAGAGCAAAGGCATTTTCAAGATTTTTCGTGAAAATACTAGCTTGAAGACCATACTCATTTCGTCTCTCTAAATCAATTGCTTCTAATTCGTTCTCAACACGCATAATTGGTAGCACTGGTCCAAATTGTTCTTCCCACGCAATATCCATCTCTTCTGTTACATGATCTAAAATGGTTGCACCAAGTAAATTTTTATCTTGTGATCCTTGAGAAACAACAGTTGCACCTTTTTGCTTAGCATCCTCAATTAAAGCTAACACGTAATCAGCTGATTTTTGATCAATCATCGGTGTAATGTCAGCATCTTCCGTTGACTTACCAACAGTTAATTTTGATACGTTGTGCTTGATTTTCGCTACAAGATCATCAGCTACACTATTATTAACCATCACTCGTTTAATCGCTGTGCAACGCTGACCAGAGTAACTTAACGCTCCACTGACAATTTCCTTGGCAGCTTTATCAAGATCAGCATCATCTAAAATAATTGCTGGGTCTTTACCACCTAGCTCAAGAACAACTGGAATCATTGAAGATTTCTTCGCGATGTGCTGTCCAGTAGCGGTACCTCCAGTGAAAGTAATCATGTCAACTTTTCGATGTGTCACAATAAAATCACCGATGACAGATCCACGCCCAGTAACAACATTTACTACCCCACTCGGAAGTCCTGCTTTCACCAACGCCTTTACCATCAATAATCCACTGATTGCTCCTTGTGTAGCGGGCTTAAAAACAACTGTATTTCCTGTAATTAGTGCTGGTGCAATTTTAGAAGCTGCCAGATTTACTGGATAATTGAACGGTGAAATCGCTAAGACAACTCCGTGAGGAACTTTTTGTACCATCGCTTTTGTTGCTTTTGAAGCACCAGGAAAGGCATCCCCTTGAATAAAGCTACCATGTGTACGTAAACCTTCTTCAGCTGTATGTCTAATCAATTGTGCCGTTCGCTTCACTTCACTCTTCGAAGCAGCAAGTGTTTTTCCCACTTCCGCTTGAATTGTTTCACCTATCTCATCAGTCATTTTCTCTAATTCATCAGCCCAACGGTGAAGCAGCTGAGAGCGCTCATGACCTTCAGTTGCTTCCCAGTTTGCCTGAACGTCAGCAGTACTATTAACAGCTAGATCGACTTCTTCCTGAGTCATAGCAGGAACTTCTCCTACAACTCGTCCATCATCAGGTGATTTAATTTGAACAGTTTTTCCACCTTCACTTACTTTCCATTCATTATTAAAAAGATATGGATACAATTTTATATCTTGACGCAAATCCATCTCGATCACTCCATTCCTTTAAAGTATGAAAGAAATTAACTTTCATTGTTTCTTATTAAAACATGTGAAAACCTTTTCAAACAAGCAATTTGCTCAAATACTTTAAATCCGATCTGAATTATCGTAATTACTTGATCTCATATGGTCAAACTAAGCTATACATGATGCACTTAGATGAATAATTATCAAGCAAAACAAATCTTTATTTTAATTCCAAAACGGAGGGAGGTAGTTCGAACTCTCTTAAAAATTTTTTTGACAGGGAAAACAAAAAGAAAAGCATCCCTATATAGGAATGCTTTGATTATGTAATGGTGAGCCATGAAGGATTCGAACCTTCGACCCTCTGATTAAAAGTCAGATGCTCTACCAACTGAGCTAATGACTCGCAGCTTTACACTCATGAATATTCACGATGCTTACGATAATGAAATTGCTTTTTGGTTTATATCTTTTTTGTAAAATAAGTGGTGACCCGTACGGGATTCGAACCCGTGATACCGCCGTGAAAGGGCGGTGTCTTAACCACTTGACCAACGGGCCAGAAAAAAAGTGGCGGAGAAGGAGGGATTTGAACCCTCGCGCCGCTCACGCGACCTACACCCTTAGCAGGGGCGCCCCTTCAGCCACTTGGGTACTTCTCCTTAATGGCTCCACAGGTAGGATTCGAACCTACGACCGATCGGTTAACAGCCGATAGCTCTACCACTGAGCTACTGTGGAATATGGTGGGCCTGAGTGGACTCGAACCACCGACCTCACGCTTATCAGGCGTGCGCTCTAACCAGCTGAGCTACAGGCCCATTAAGGATATCAAAAAATGGAGCGGGTGATGGGAATCGAACCCACATCATCAGCTTGGAAGGCTGAGGTTTTACCACTAAACTACACCCGCATACAAATACAATAGATGGTTTAAAGCTAACATATAAGTGAGCTAAATACCATAGCTGCTCTGGAGCGGAAAACGGGATTCGAACCCGCGACCCCCACCTTGGCAAGGTGGTGCTCTACCACTGAGCTATTTCCGCATATAATGGCAGGGCTAGCAGGATTCGAACCTGCGGGTCACGGAATCAAAATCCGATGCCTTACCGCTTGGCTATAGCCCTATATTATGTATAAATGGGGCGGCTGATGGGAATTGAACCCACGAATGCCGGAATCACAATCCGGTGCGTTAACCCCTTCGCCACAACCGCCACAAAATAATTTGGCAGGGGTAGCAGGAATCGAACCCGCATCAAAGGTTTTGGAGACCTTCGTTTTGCCGTTAAACTATACCCCTAAAACTGGTGGAGGGGGGCAGATTCGAACTGCCGAACCCGAAGGAGCGGATTTACAGTCCGCCGCGTTTAGCCACTTCGCTACCCCTCCATATTTTCTTGAAGATAAGCTACGAAATTCTTCGTCAGCTTCATTTAAATCTTTATTACATACATAGGTATGCTCAAACATCTTTTCTTTTAAACCCTTGACTTCTTTAAGATCAAAATTTTAAAAAAGCACAAATAAAAAAATGGCGGTCCCGACGGGATTCGAACCCGCGATCTCCTGCGTGACAGGCAGGCATGTTAACCGCTACACCACGGGACCTTATAAAAATATGGAGGAGGAAGAGGGATTCGAACCCCCGCGGGCTTTGACACCCCTGTTGGTTTTCAAGACCAATCCCTTCAGCCAGACTTGGGTATTCCTCCATGTAATTTATGGTAGCGGCGGAGGGGATCGAACCCCCGACCTCACGGGTATGAACCGTACGCTCTAGCCAGCTGAGCTACACCGCCACAATCAAAAATATTTATTATTGCAAAAATAAATTGGTGGAGCCTAGCGGGATCGAACCGCTGACCTCCTGCGTGCAAAGCAGGCGCTCTCCCATCTGAGCTAAGGCCCCATATGTGTATGCCCAGCGACGTCCTACTTTCACAGGGGGAGATCCCCCAACTATCATCGGCGCTGGAGAGCTTAACTTCCGTGTTCGGCATGGGAACGGGTGTGACCTCTCCGCGATCGTCACTGGACATATGAAATTGATCGGTCATATTGACCTCTCAAAACTGGATAACGATGGTATATGAATGAATCGTCTTCGAATCAAAGCATTGGTTAAGCCCTCGATCGATTAGTATCTCTCAGCTGCGCATGTCGCCATGCTTCCACACGAGACCTATCAACCTCATCTTCTCTGAGGGATCTTACTCACTTGCGTGATGGGAAATCTCATCTCGAGGGGGGCTTCATGCTTAGATGCTTTCAGCATTTATCCCTTCCACACGTAGCTACCCAGCGATGCTCCTGGCGGAACAACTGGTACACCAGCGGTGTGTCCATCCCGGTCCTCTCGTACTAAGGACAGCTCCTCTCAAATTTCCTGCGCCCGCGACGGATAGGGACCGAACTGTCTCACGACGTTCTGAACCCAGCTCGCGTGCCGCTTTAATGGGCGAACAGCCCAACCCTTGGGACCTACTTCAGCCCCAGGATGCGACGAGCCGACATCGAGGTGCCAAACCTCCCCGTCGATGTGGACTCTTGGGAGAGATTAGCCTGTTATCCCCAGGGTAGCTTTTATCCGTTGAGCGACGGCCCTTCCATACGGTGCCGCCGGATCACTAAGCCCGACTTTCGTCCCTGCTCGACCTGTATGTCTCGCAGTCAAGCTCCCTTATGCCTTTGCACTCTACGAATGATTTCCAACCATTCTGAGGGAACCTTTGGGCGCCTCCGTTACTCTTTAGGAGGCGACCGCCCCAGTCAAACTGCCCACCAGACACTGTCCCTGAACCGGATCACGGTTCGAGGTTAGAATTCCAGTACAGCCAGGGTAGTATCCCACCAATGCCTCCACCGAAGCTAGCGCTCCGGTTTCCAAGGCTCCTACCTATCCTGTACAAGCTGTACCGAAATCCAATATCAAGCTACAGTAAAGCTCCATGGGGTCTTTCCGTCCTGTCGCGGGTAACCAGCATCTTCACTGGTAATATAATTTCACCGGGTCTCTCGTTGAGACAGTGCCCAAATCGTTGCACCTTTCGTGCGGGTCGGAACTTACCCGACAAGGAATTTCGCTACCTTAGGACCGTTATAGTTACGGCCGCCGTTTACTGGGGCTTCAATTGAGAGCTTCTCCCGAAGGATAACCCCTCCTCTTAACCTTCCAGCACCGGGCAGGTGTCAGCCCCTATACTTCGCCTTGCGGCTTCGCAGAGACCTGTGTTTTTGATAAACAGTCGTTTGGGCCTATTCACTGCGGCTCTCTCGGGCTTTCACCCTAATAGAGCACTCCTTCTCCCGAAGTTACGGAGTCATTTTGCCGAGTTCCTTAACGAGAGTTCTCCCGCGCGTCTTAGAATTCTCTTCCCGCCTACCTGTGTCGGTTTGCGGTACGGGCACCAGTTTCCTCGCTAGAGGCTTTTCTTGGCAGTGTAGGATCAGGAACTTCGGTACTAAAATTTCCCTCGCGATCACAGCTCAACCTTAAGACAAGCGGATTTTCCTACTTGTCAGCCTCACTGCTTCGACGCACATATCCATCAGTGCGCTTACCCTACCTTCCTGCGTCCCCCCTTCACTCAAACGGAAACGTGGTGGTACAGGAATTTCAACCTGTTTGCCATCGCCTACGCCTTTCGGCCTCGGCTTAGGTCCCGACTTACCCTGAGCGGACGAGCCTTCCTCAGGAACCCTTAGGCTTTCGACGGAGGGGATTCTCACCCCTCTTTTCGCTACTCATACCGGCATTCTCACTTCCAAGCGCTCCACATGTCCTTCCGGTCATGCTTCAGCGCCCTTGGAACGCTCCCCTACCACAGACACCCGAAGGTGTCTATCCATAGCTTCGGTGATACGTTTAGCCCCGGTACATTTTCGGCGCAGAGTCACTCGACCAGTGAGCTATTACGCACTCTTTCAATGATGGCTGCTTCTAAGCCAACATCCTGGTTGTCTAAGCAACTCCACATCCTTTTCCACTTAACGTATACTTTGGGACCTTAGCTGATGGTCTGGGCTGTTTCCCTCTTGACTACGGATCTTAGCACTCGCAGTCTGACTCCCGAGGAGTAAGTCATTGGCATTCGGAGTTTGACTGAATTCGGTAATCCTGTAGGGACCCCTAGTCCAATCAGTGCTCTACCTCCAAGACTCTACCCTCGAGGCTAGCCCTAAAGCTATTTCGGGGAGAACCAGCTATTTCCGAGTTCGATTGGCATTTCACCCCTACCCACACCTCATCCCCGCACTTTTCAACGTGCGTGGGTTCGGGCCTCCATCCAGTGTTACCTGGACTTCACCCTGGACATGGGTAGATCACCCGGTTTCGGGTCTACAACCACGTACTCATTCGCCCTATTCAGACTCGCTTTCGCTGCGGCTCCGTCTCTTCAACTTAACCTTGCACGTAATCGTAACTCGCCGGTTCATTCTACAAAAGGCACGCTGTCACCCGTTACTTTCCCGAAGGAAAATCATAGGGCTCCAACTACTTGTAGGCACACGGTTTCAAGATCTCTTTCACTCCCCTTCCGGGGTACTTTTCACCTTTCCCTCACGGTACTGGTTCACTATCGGTCACTAGGGAGTATTTAGCCTTGGGAGATGGTCCTCCCAGATTCCGACGGGGTTTCACGTGTCCCGCCGTACTCAGGATACACTCCGGAGGAGTGAACGTTTCGACTACAGGGCTTTTACCTTGTCTCGCGGACCTTTCCAGATCGCTTCGCCTACGCTCACTCTTTGTAACTCCGTATGGAATGTCCTACAACCCCAAGAGGCAAGCCTCTTGGTTTGGGCTGTTTCCGTTTCGCTCGCCGCTACTCAGGAAATCGCATTTGCTTTCTCTTCCTCTGGGTACTAAGATGTTTCAGTTCCCCAGGTCTGCCTTCTCACACCCTATTGATTCAGATGTGGATCTTATCCCATTACGGATAAGGGGTTCCCCCATTCGGATATCTCCGGATCAAAGCTTACTTACAGCTCCCCGAAGCATTTCGGTGTTCGTCCCGTCCTTCATCGGCTCCTAGTGCCAAGGTATTCACCGTGCGCCCTTTCTAGCTTAACCATTTTAAATCAATGGACGTGTTGCTCGGTCTTTCTTGGCTTTACATTCTAAGACACTCGGTTCACTCTTCCATGAATCCGAAGATTCATTTCTGTGTCAAACCGGTGATTCATTCATTTATCGTTATCCAGTTTTCAAAGGTCAAAGCACGGCAATCATGTGCTAGTCATTCTCTTCTTTCTTCCATTAGAAGAAAAGAAGTCTTGAGAGTATAACCTCTCAAAACTAAACAAAAAGGCCAAAGCGAAGTTCGATTCAATAAGTTGAGCTTAGAGCTCCTTAGAAAGGAGGTGATCCATCCGCACCTTCCGGTACGGATACCTTGTTACGACTTCACCCCAATCATCTGTCCCACCTTCGGCGGCTGGCTCCAAAAGGTTACCTCACCGACTTCGGGTGTTACAAACTCTCGTGGTGTGACGGGCGGTGTGTACAAGGCCCGGGAACGTATTCACCGCGGCATGCTGATCCGCGATTACTAGCAATTCCGGCTTCATGCAGGCGAGTTGCAGCCTGCAATCCGAACTGAGAATGGCTTTATGGGATTGGCTTGACCTCGCGGTCTTGCAACCCTTTGTACCATCCATTGTAGCACGTGTGTAGCCCAGGTCATAAGGGGCATGATGATTTGACGTCATCCCCACCTTCCTCCGGTTTATCACCGGCAGTCACCTTAGAGTGCCCAACTGAATGCTGGCAACTAAGATCAAGGGTTGCGCTCGTTGCGGGACTTAACCCAACATCTCACGACACGAGCTGACGACAACCATGCACCACCTGTCACTCTGTCCCCCGAAGGGGAAAGGCTAGTCTCCTAGCTGTTCAGAGGATGTCAAGACCTGGTAAGGTTCTTCGCGTTGCGTCGAATTAAACCACATGCTCCACTGCTTGTGCGGGCCCCCGTCAATTCCTTTGAGTTTCAGCCTTGCGGCCGTACTCCCCAGGCGGAGTGCTTAATGTGTTAACTTCGGCACTAAGGGCATCGAAACCCCTAACACCTAGCACTCATCGTTTACAGCGTGGACTACCAGGGTATCTAATCCTGTTTGCTCCCCACGCTTTCGCGCCTCAGCGTCAGTTGTAGGCCAGAAAGTCGCCTTCGCCACTGGTGTTCCTCCACATATCTACGCATTTCACCGCTACACGTGGAATTCCACTTTCCTCTCCTACACTCAAGTCTCCCAGTTTCCAATGACCCTCCACGGTTGAGCCGTGGGCTTTCACATCAGACTTAAGAGACCGCCTGCGCGCGCTTTACGCCCAATAATTCCGGACAACGCTTGCCCCCTACGTATTACCGCGGCTGCTGGCACGTAGTTAGCCGGGGCTTTCTCGTGAGGTACCGTCAAGGTGCCGCCCTATTCGAACGGCACTTGTTCTTCCCTCATAACAGAACTTTACGATCCGAAAACCTTCATCGTTCACGCGGCGTTGCACCGTCAGGCTTTCGCCCATTGCGGATGATTCCCTACTGCTGCCTCCCGTAGGAGTCTGGACCGTGTCTCAGTTCCAGTGTGGCCGATCACCCTCTCAGGTCGGCTACGCATCGTTGCCTTGGTAAGCCATTACCTTACCAACTAGCTAATGCGCCGCGGGCCCATCTCGTAGTATGAGGATTGCTCCCCACTTTTACATTCGAATCATGCGATTCAAATGGTCATCCGGTATTAGCTCCGGTTTCCCGGAGTTATCCCAGTCTACAAGGCAGGTTGCCCACGTGTTACTCACCCGTCCGCCGCTCATTCCACAAGCGTCACCCCGAAGGGATCTGCTTGCTTCCTGCGCTCGACTTGCATGTATTAGGCACGCCGCCAGCGTTCGTCCTGAGCCAGGATCAAACTCTCCGATAAAGTATGATGACTTTTCATCAAGTTTGATGTCCATGACATCAAAACCAAACTTTCGTCTGGCGTTTCTTGCTTGGTGTTACTTTGACGGGATATTTTAATATATCCCACTTCGCTTGGCTTTTTGTTTAGTTTTCAAAGGTCAAAAACACTCAAAAAATAATTAACTAAAAAATTCTGTCGTTTTTTAGCGACTTTTTAATCATATCACCTTAAAAACGAAATGTCAACAATGTTTTAATGTTATTATTATTAACATTTGCTTACTTAATCGGCAACAAAATTAATTATATCAAAATAGCATTCTGATTACAATACTTTTTTTGTTTCTAATGATACGTATTTATTTGTCGCTATTTACTGCGACCTGATCTATTATATCGGCGGGCTATGATCAAGTCAATACCTTTATCGAAATTTCTTTATGCTAATCATGTTACGAGTAACAACAGGGAGTTCTTCACTAGCGACGTAGCATCAGAGCAACTGAAAACCATAACAAACTTCACTAAGATAGGATTAGCTGTTATTCAACTTCTAACGAGAGCTTCCGCTTAGTGGATTAGAGCATCCCTGAATTACATCAAAGTGTTTTATGAATATTTTAGATTTTCTTATAACCAAAAAAGAATGTCGCAAAATTGTTTGCGGCATTACCATAGCCTATATACTTTCACACATGTTTTTAATGGAAGGAAGAGGGTCTACATCAAAATAATCAGCAAAGTCCCAATCATAAAACAATACCCGTCTTTGTTTTTCTTCATTAAATAATAAAGATGATTTACTTCCAACATAGGAATAATCGATTTTCTTTGAAATAACGCCCCATTGATCCTGCTGATTAATCTTCATCCCAAATTCATTTTCAATAACACTTGAATAAAATAAAATTGGAACCGAACTAGCCTCCCCAAAGTTAACATCAACAGATGGAATTAAACAGATAGATCGCGCAGTCTGAATCGCGCATTCAGTTAGTCTACTGTTTAATGCAAGCAAATGATAACTTTGACTTGAACACCTAATATTCTTATATAATTTTATTATCATCTCTTCATTCAAACCAGATACTCTAGATACACGATCTGCAGAATAATGTCTTAACGATTGTTTGAAGGCAATAAAAGTTTGATCCGTACTTTCAATAAAGAAAGGCATATATCTTTCTACATTCAATATAGAATTCAAATACCCTAACGCCAAACATCCTTCTGTTTCTTCATTAATACAATATTCATTCACTCCGCTCATTCCAATTATTTCACTAGTGCTGTTTATAATATGAACATTCCTTTTATCATTCTTCCACTCAGCAATGTTTCTCATTTTTGAAGTTATCGCACTTCTATCACTCACCCAGATAAAAATGGCATCTGATTCGGCTAATGGTAGAGCATTTACTCGGTCTGGATAAATAAAATGAATAATTTCTTCTATATATATTGATGAGGGGTCGTTCTTTTGTTCTTTAGTATTGTCAATCATGATTGATTGACTTAGCATTTTTTCAATTAAATAGTTCTCTTTCTTTGCACTAATCATCGCAAACTCCTTTCATTTATACTTTGTTTACACATTCACATAAATATCGTCCAAATGAATCTCTATTCATATCACCTATCGTATCATGCGATTAGCTCAGTTATTATCAAAACTAATGAACGGTCTGTGAATTCTTATTATCGATGATCAGATGATGACACTAGAGTGTTAACCCCTCAAAGAAAACAAAGTTATCCCAATCTACATTAATCAAGTTGACAATACCTATTCTTGCTTTTATGATATTGTTAACTATTATTAAATTTAAGTTAACATTATTAGAAAGGGCTATATTTATGCAAAACTCTAATCATTTTAAGATAACAGACCTTACTAAAGGTGCAATGTTTATTGCACTTATGGCTATTGGTGCCAATCTGACTGCTTTTATTACGATCGGTGTCGTCCCATTAACTTTTCAGACAGTGATCGCCATTTTAGCTGGTATATTATTAGGTAGAAAGCTAGCAGCATTTTCAATGATTGGTTATATATTAATTGGGCTAATTGGAGTACCTGTGTTTGCAGGCTTTCTTGGAGGCTTGCACAGAATTGCATCACCTAATTTTGGATTCTCGATATCTTTCATAATACTCGCTTATGTCGTAGGTGCAATCGTTGAGAAAAGCAAAAAGGAAAATGTATTCACTTATTACAAAGCTAGTTATATTGGTCTTTTAATTAATTATTTCATCGGAGTTCCATATTTATATCTTCATAGTTCAATTTTACTCGGATTCAACAGTGTCTCATTTTCAGCCATTACACTTGGGATGGGCCCCTTTTTCCTAAAAGATTTCGTCCTTGCAACGTTAGCCGCTATCTTAGCACCTTTAGTTATAAGAGCTATTTTTCGAACACCACATCCACAACAAAATTTCGTAGAAAAACCTTAAATCATCATTCGAGAAAGAAACTTCTACATATGAAGTGTACCGATGGAAGAATGATTAGCTACCATTAGAACACTATCTCAGAGAATATAAACTAAATGCAGAGTTAGCTCTCCCCATTTAACTTAACTTCATTTTCGGCAAAAACACCAATAATAAGTGATATCATATAAAATGATACTCTACCCATTGTTGGTATTTTTTATTTCTATTCTAAAACAAGCAAATAGAGCGGTCTACTGTTCACGCAAAAGAATCCACAATCTCATCATGGTTATCTAGACATTTCTTCAAAACACTTAGTCGGAGCAAAAACAACTATTAACTGAGACAATATTATCAATCAGTTATTGAAGCTATTACTAGCCATTCTTAGTCTCAATTCGATATTCTTTCATCTTCCATTCATTTTCTTCCTCTATAAATGTCATTTTGAAGGAAATCTTTTCAGATGGCGGATAACCTCTTTCTGAAAAGTGCTGACTACTATAATACTGATCCCCTTCATAAAATTGCACACTATAATCATTAACGTGAAGTACCAACTGATCTCCAACTTCGCTTAGTTTAAGTTCGTTTTTAGGAATAAGTTTTAATCCTGGATTTAATAAAGAGTCAGAGATAAAACTGTAATAACTTACCTTCTTACAATTTTGGGTTTCTTTCCTATTTTGTCTTGCTGCTTTAATATATTGTTGAATATCTTCTCCGTATATCAATTCCTCTTCCGTTGATTGATATAAAGCATCAATTACTTTTTCGGAGGCTGATTCAAGTAAGTATGGTTTCAGGAATTCTTCTACATCTGCTTTATTTGAAAAATATTGATTGTAATACATACCATCCAGCTCATCATGAAAACCGTATAATTTCTCAACTGCATCGATTGAAAAATAAAACTGGCTTTTTACAGCCCTCTCATCAAATGAAGTATTATGTATTATTGTAAACGTCAGAAGAATCATTAGAAAAGTGATAAAAGCTAATCTACTTATCGCAGTTTTTCTCATTTGTCTCATTTGCACCCTTTCGAAAAATAGATATCCTATTATTATTAGACGATAGAAAAAGTGATCTGTTTCATCATTTAATAAATTTGATACAACAAATGGGATTAAAACGCTCTACTCCTCTACTAACCCTATTATTTTGAACAAAAAAAGAGACCAATGAATCGGCCTCTTTTTGATCTTATAGTATAACCGCCGCAATCCAACCAAATATCAACAACGGGATATTAAAGTGTAAAAATGTCGGGATGCATGTATCCCAAATATGATGATGTTGTCCATCAGCATTTAATCCAGCTGTCGGACCCAAAGTGCTATCTGATGCAGGTGAACCAGCATCCCCTAAAGCTCCAGCAGTACCTATTAGTGCAATCGTTGCCATCGGCGAGAAGCCAATCGCTGCAGCTAAAGGTACAAAAATCGCAGCAATAATAGGGATTGTTGCAAATGATGAGCCGATCCCCATTGTGATAAACAGCCCAATAATGAGCATGATTATCGCGGCTAATGCTTGATTATTACCGATCCAACCTGATGTTGAATCAACTAAAAGATCAACATGCCCTGTTTCTCTAATCACTTCAGCAAAACCACCTGCTGTAATCATAACAAATCCGATAAAAGCAAGCATTTTCATTCCACTCGTCATTAACTCATCTGATTGATTTAAACTGAATTTCTTAGTTAGATGAAGGTATCCGAAATAAATATATAAAATAATTAATCCGGTAAGTGCTCCGAAAATCATCGAGTCTGTTTGAATCTGAAAAACAAATACAGTTATAATTGCCAAAAGCGCAACAGCAATTCCCGGAAATGAATAATTATATGATGGCGTTTCTTGATTTGTTGCTAACTCTTTTTGTTGATAGTTTCGATTTTTACGATAAGTGAAGAAAATTGCAAACAGCAGACCTATTACCATTCCTAACACTGGTAACAGCATGGCTGAAGGAACCATTGCCATCGTCACTTCCATACCACTTTCTTGCATATTCGTAACAACAATATCATGAAAAATAAGTCCGAAACCTGCTGGAATTAAAATGTAGGGTGCTTTTAACCCGAACGTTAAAGCTATCGCTACTGCTCTACGATCAAGTGCCAGCTCATTAAACACTTTTAAAAGTGGCGGGATTAAAATTGGTATGAAGGCAATATGAACCGGTACTATATTTTGTGAAAAACATGCGATCGTAGTAATAACAAAAAGTAAAAGAACTTTTGTCATTGTTTTTAAACGAGTGTCGCCTTCTCTACCGACAATTAGTATTGCTCCTTTTACCATTAAATTAGGAAGCCCAGTAAAGCTTATACCTACGGCAAATGCACCTAACATTCCATAACTTAGAGCAACACTGGCATTTGCCCCTAATCCACTTGTAAATATTTCAATTGTTTCAACAATCGATAAACCAGCCGTTAATCCACCGACGATAGCACCTGCAATTAATGCGATAACTACATGAATTCTCATTAAACTAAGAACGATCATAACGAGTACAGCTATAACAACAGCATTCATTTTTTTAAATCCCCCTCCATTACTTTATCCTGCTAAATTGATAACGTATGAAAACCTTACTTAATTTATCATTTTATAAATTCGCAGTCAATCCTTTTAGATAAAATTAAAAAAGCATTTTGGCAGGCATATACAATTTAGCCACAAATGATGGGCGCTCAGTTTTCGAAATATTACATACAAAAAAAGCCAGGAGCGCGAGGCTCCTGACTTTTTAAATCGATCACATAATTCTGATATTATTGTGCTGCTTCAATTTCTTCTAAAAGCTTATCAAGAATTTGTCCTGCATCTTCTCCGTTATTGTCACGGAAGAAGTCACGAACTGGTAAAGCTAACTCACGGAATGCCTCACGTTCTTCTTCAGAAAGGTGATAAACTTCCGTTGGGTTTTCAGTGTCTTCGTCGATAACAGTTAGAAATTCTTCATTTAATTCATCTTGAAGATCATAACCAACTTGACGCATTTCTTCTACTGTTTCATCAATCAACGCTTGAACATTTTCTGGAAGTCCATTATAAAAATCAGTATTTACAACTGTCATCGCAACGTAGTTGTTGTGATTAGAAACAGTCATGTGCTCTTGTACTTCATGGAAACCAGCATTTTCAATAAAGAAAATCGGGTTTTCTTGTCCGTTAACAACACCTTGGTCTAAACCTGTGTATAACTCGCCCCAATCCATTGCTGTTGGCTCTGCACCATAAGCTTCATAAGAGTTGTTAATTAATGGTGAGTTTTGTACTCGAATTTGGAAACCATCAAAATCATCTGGTGTACGCAGTTCTTGATTACCCGTCCACTGCATAGCACCTTCTGTCCAATAAGCTAACGGTGACATGCCGTGTTCTTCATATTTCTCACGAAGATCAACATTTAATGCTTCACTATCGTTAAGAATTTCTTGAGTCAAAGCAATGTCATCAGGGAACAAGAAGTGTAGGGCAAAAACTTGCGCTTCTTCAACCATTGTTCCTGTAAAACCAGGAGAAACGATTCCAAACTCTGTTGAGCCCATCATGAGCTGTTCAGCTTGGTCTACACCATCACCAAGTCCACCGTATTCCCATACATCCATCGTAATGTTACCGCCTGATTTTTCTTCCAAACGGTTTGCAAACTCTGCTGCATATTCATATTGAACTTCACCTTGCATTTCTTCCGTTACGAAATCCCAGTGGTATTCATCAATGTCACCAGCATCAGCGGTATTATTTTCATTATCCGCATCGTTGTTTTCGTTATTTACTTCTTCGTTTGCATTGTTTCCATTATTCTCATTAGCACCATTGTTACCATCGTTCTCGTTATTATCATCATTTCCTCCACAAGCTGCTAAAACTAAGCTTAAACTTACTGCTGTACTTACTAAAATACCTTTTTTCTTAAGCATATCTTATATTACCCCCATAAAATTTTTTATATTTGAAAGAATTTCTCATTCTCTCCTCTTTTATCTTATCAAGAAGAGTGAGATATCCTCAAACAATATGACTAAAATTGCTACAATAACTAACATGACAATGTATGGCGGTGTTCCTTTAATAACATCTAAATATGATTTATTAAAGACCGCACTTGCGGTAAATATATCCACCCCAAATGGTGGTGTCGCTGACCCTAATGCAGCTTGGAATACAATTACGACACCTAAGTGAATCGGATCTACGCCTGCTGCTACTGCAACCGGTGCAAATATCGGTGTCAAGATCAAGATAACTACAATTGGATCGACAAACATACAACCAATAAAGAAAAATAATGCAACGATAAATAATACAGTTAATGCCGTGGGATCAGGACCTAAAACAGCATCAGTTAATGTATGCGGAATTCTGGCGCGGTTTATCGCGACAGAAAATGCTTGACCAGCCGCAACTAATATAAATACAGCTGAAGTTACTAGACCCGTAGATAAAGCTATATTCGGTATATTTTGAATTTTTATTGATCGGAATACTAATAGTTCTAAAATAAGCGCATAGAGCACTGAAATTCCAGCTGCTTCCGTAGGAGTAAAATACCCCATATAAATACCACCGACGATGATAACAGGAAAACCGAGTGGTAATAATGCTTTCTTAGTAAGCTTTATACGGTCTGCCCACAATGTTTTTTCTACACGTGGAATGTTAAAAATCTTTGCGTGAATTACTGCATATGCGGCAAAGAAAAGAAATATTAAAATTCCTGGTCCTATACCTGCAATAAACAAGTCACCGACGGATGCATCTGCCACTAAAGCATATATGATCATCCCGATACTCGGTGGAATTAATAATGCTATATCACTTGCGTTAATAATAAGAGCAATTGCACTAGAATCTTTATACCCTAATTGAAGAAGTTTCTTACGCATCGGAGTTCCTACAGCTACTACTGTCGCCTGTGTCGAACCTGAAATGGAACCAAATAATGTACATGCCGCTGCGGTTGTTATTGCGTAACCACCACGTAAATGACCAACAAATGCACCTACGAAGTCGACTAATCGATTCGACGTTTTGCCTGTTGACATGATATCAGCTGCAAAAATAAACAAAGGTACAGCTAATAATGAATACGCAACAATCCCAGATCTCATTTGCTGAATCAGGATGTAGGGATCGATATTATCTAGGAAAAAAAAGATTAAAACCATTGCCCCTGCAGTCAAGGGAACCATCATAGGGAATCCCATGACCAATAACAGTACCATAACTACCAATATTGTCCATTCCATTATGATATCCTCTCTTTATTCATATTATTGTTCATCATAATCCTTTTTATCTTGGGCTAAGTAAACTTCTTCATTCACAATGTTTACCCACATATTTCTTAAAAACTGAACTCCACCAAGAAAGAATCCAATTGGCATAATCCCCACCATCATCCAATAAGGTATTTCTAGTGAAGAAGTCACTCTCGTTTGTCCTGCCGTATATTCATAAGCATAATAACTTAATACAAATAGCATTATTGCGGTTACTAAAGGATTAACAATCGAAAGAAACTTTTTGATTTTTTTTGGAGCCATGTCAAAAAATGCTGACATACTAATATGCCTTCCTTTTCTTGCAGCATAACTAATACCCACAAACGTAGCCATTATAATCGAAATCTCACTTATCTCTGCAGCAAATGACCAACTTCGCCCAGTGATTTGGCGATTAACAACATTTCCAAATGTCATAATCGAAATAATTATAATAGACCAACTAAGAACGATTACTTCAAATTTTATTAACAAGTTATCTAGAAAGCGAATAATCTTTTTGAGTACGTTCAACGTACATACTCCCCCTTGTTCCGATTTAACTCAAAAAACTGAGCTCCCGGTTTTTTGATAGTCTACCGTTATTATAAAGATTAAGTATTGCAAGCTATCGGATTCGTCAGCCCCATATTAAGGACCTACTGTAATTAAAACTGTCCTTTTGTTAGCTTCGTTATTTCCAAATAGATAGAGCTTGCTAAGTATCACAAATCGATTTCATATAACACCTTACTCATTTAAGAAAGTCGATCAGCTTCTAAGTATGAATTTTTATTGTCCCTCCTTCGATATTTTTGTTGTCAAATAGCTTAGTATAGTTATACTATGCCCCTTGTTCTAGAATAAACTATCAAATTTCCTATTAAATTTCCATTTTTCTCGTCTTTTCTGCTAGTAAATATCATAATGGAAACCTACTTTAAGCTCAAAACTCATTGTCGAACAAAAACGTTAATATTCTCCTGTTTATCGTTGTGAAGTCCTACAACCTTTTCACAATGGCTTTATCCTCTACTCAACTTTCATTACGAGCTTAATTAGGTATTTTGTAATGATTATTCAATTCCCTAACTTTGATATTTTTAAACACTTTTATAGATTCTGTCGTTTTTATCACACAATTCCTCCATTATACTCACGTTGAATTCTCATTAATGTTTTAAGTATAAAAGGTGTTTCATGTTGTAACATATAATGCGTCTGGTATTTACCTTTATTTAAAGTCGAATAAAGAGTCTCAATATGAAACCAGGGCGTTGGAGAAGCTGATTCACCTACTTGCATTAACTTCTCTAGATCAGTTCCCTTAAATAACGTAAGATCCCGATTATCGTACGGGAGCATCCAACAACCTTCGTTCGTCTCAACATTCCACATTTTTTGTAAATTCTTATCGTTAGTAATTACAAAAGTATACCCTCCTCCTATTGTAGTTGATAAATTTGGCGATAAAGATGCTAAACTCACGATAAGACTTGCATTTTCTTGCTTTGCAAAGCGAATTGAATCGATTAGTCGTGAGTGCTGACTTTCCACTGCCGAATCGTTAATTTGTACATCGCCATTTAATAGTCTTATGAACTCATTTCCTTTATTATCACTCACATCTATCGTGATTGGACAAACAACAGATATAGAAATCGGAAGTTTTTTTCTCCATATTTCTTCGAATACAGAAAAGGCAAGCAGCGCACCTACCCGGTCCGGATAAACCGACTGATTGTATTGACGATTGTTTGTTATATGTTCGACTTTTGTATTTATTCCTCCTGCCGCAACTAAAAAAAAGTTGAATTCATTTTCTGTTTTTACTGTTGGTACGTAGTCCAACTTCACGAATACCGGAGTCATTTTAGTTTGATCAGATGAAGACAGAATACCTCCCATTCCAAGTGAATGGATGTCATCAGTATCAAAAATATCAGAACTGACACCTTGCAAATTGGCTAATCGATGAAAAACGGTTAGGATTTCTTCACCATTCATTAGTTCGTAGGGACGCTCAAGTAACATTTGGTTCTCTGAAACCTTTTCTGCTACATACTGCACTTCTTTGTGAATCTGTTCATATTTATTGTTTTGATCTTCCTCAGCAAAAATAAAAGTCAATTGCATAGCTAAGGAAGAGGAATAAATATAGGTGTAATAGCTATTTAACATTTCTTCATATGCTTGATAAGGCATTTCTTTATATTTGGTAATCATCGATGGCCAATAAACGGTTAATTTCTGCAACCGATTTTGGTATGCATGTTCAGCAAGCTCCTGCCCAATGTTGTTATATAACGATACATCGTTAGAGTTTTTTCTGCCCAAACCAATGACATAGATATATTCAACGTTTGTATCTTTCATATATATTGGAAGACAATGAACTGACCCTTCGTTACCCCAATATTGATGGGTTTGGAGCCATCTAGAAATGGGAACATTAAATGTATCTTCAATCCACTGGTAAATGTCACTACTTGATTTTTCTCCAAGAAATCGTCCTATTACCAGTGCTTTTCTGTCGTTACTATCAGAAAAAAACTCACGAGATTCAATGATCTTGACCCCTCCTTTGAGAAATTAATTCTTCCTAGGCCTTGGTTTATGTTTCTGATTAGCTAGAGGGAAGATATGTTATAATGAAGAATACTACAAAATATAATAAATGAAAACAAAGTACATCAAAGAAAGGATATATATCGCGAATGGAATTAATTAACAATTTCCCATTATGGGCTGCACTATTTTCAATTGCTTTTGCCCAATTTATTAAAGTTCCGCTACAATACGTAGCTTCTAGAAAATTTGACTGGACACTTCTCACAAGTACTGGCGGCATGCCCAGTTCTCATTCAGGTGCAGTAACAGCTCTCTCAACAGGTATAGGATTGGAACATGGCGTCGATTCACCATTTTTTGCAATATCTGCTGTGTTTGGAATCATTGTCATGTTTGATGCAACCGGTGTAAGACGTCATGCCGGTGAACAAGCTACCGTCATTAATCGCCTTGTTACAGACTTCAATAAAGCTGTAAATGAAATGAAACATTGGCCAGAAAAAAAAGAACAAGAAAAAAGAAAAGAACTGAAGGAACTACTAGGTCATCAACCAATAGAGGTATTTTTTGGTGGACTGTTAGGAATCATTCTCGCTTTTACTCTTCACGCCATGATATTTTAATTTTTTCATTCTTAATTTGCACCAATCTCCACTCGGTACTAAACAAAAAGTTGCTGCCGGATTTTTCCGTTCAGCAACTTTTATTATAAGCACAATCTATTTTCATTCTATTTAAAGAGCAGATATACTGACATGTTAATTAATTGACCACACTATGATGCTCGATCTGTCGGTCTAAACTCACTTCTATACGTTTGAACTTCCTCTGCTTCATTTAATTTTATGAGATCTTCTTCTGTAATTCGACCGTTACCTTCTTCAATCACAAAAACCTCAACCGATTTTTTCCCCCATAAATTAAACACATCTTCGACAGTTTCATAATATAAATCAATCTTATTTCCTTTAATTGCCGAACCAATATCTGCCACAACACCATATCCATACCCAGGTATAAATAAAACTGTTCCAATCGGAAAAATATCAGGATCGGCAGCAATCGTGGAATAGAGATCACGTTTAACTTCTACACCTGAATACGTTATGCCATATAGTGGATCTCCCTCGACTTTCCCAGTTGATTCTTTGCCAGCTGTATAGCCAGTAGCGGTTACCTCTTGTGATGGGTATTGCGACCAATCCATGGCGTCCTCTATTTTTTCTGATTGCCTTTTAGGAGTATACGTCAGCTGCTGTGGTTCAACTGGTTCCAATGTCGTTTCTTTATCAAAAGGTCTATCAGACATTGCTTGCATCGTATTTTCAAATTGATAATCGTTCCACCATTCTTTTAACTGATTTGGTGTTAAATTAGTAATCGTCATGTACGTTGCAAAAATTGCACCTATGAACAACCCGAAAATAACAAACCGCTGTATTTGTTTTTTAAAGAAAGTCATTAGCAACACTCCTCATCCACAAAGGATAACCACTGAGCAATGTTTTTATACTTATATAAATCGTCATATTTTGAAATTCGCAAAGAAAAAAACCCTCCTAAGGAGAGTTTAAAACATTTGATATCCTCTTTCTCTTAACATCCTATTGGCAATTCCTGATAAAATAGCACCAACCATTCCAGCAACAAGGATAATAACATCTGCGAACGCAAGCGAAAGGACGCTACTCCATAATTCTGAAAACGAAGAGGCTGTATTTGTAAAATAACTTATAAATCCAACTTGGTCAACCATGAATATAACGACGACTGGATATATTACTGCCATAGTCCAAGTTGAACGAAGCAGCATATTTAAAATAAAACCAATTCCAAAAAATAACACGAAGTAAAGCAATGTAGCAATAATTAGTTGTGGTATATTCAACACGTTTTCTTCACCCCCATAAGGTCAAACTTTAGTTTACTGAATTAAAGAGAAAACGTCAACGACAACGGTTTAAACCCTAATCCAAAAAATTAATTCCCTCATTTATATGTATACATTTTAATACTTAAATTATAAGGACTTGCCTTGTCGCAAAGTCCTTCATGGTGAAAGCCTTAGTTTATCTTATACTTCAACCCTTTAGTAAAGTTAAATATTCTTAAAGTACAAAAAATGCTAACTAAGAAAAGACGGATCTAATCTTAGTTAGCACCTTTACTTATAATTTTAAAAAAACTTTAACTTTCCTTTTTTCAAGACTAAAGGCATTCCACCTAGAAGGAAAAGGTAACGATTATCAATGATTTTCTTTACTGCTGAGGCAGAGTTACCATATAATTTTCTTTCTCCCACAATACCAATCGCTTCTTTGCCACCAAGGGAAGCAACCGTTCCTTTGATATCTGGTTTAAATTCTTCCATTTCTGTTTTACCAGCAATCAATGCTTTTAGATTATTAGAACAGGTATATGATTGTTGAATTGCAATTTGCGCTGTTGGTGGATACGGACGATTAATTTCTTCGTTAATGATGAGTGCACAGTCACCAATAATAAACGTATCATCACTTCCAGGAACACGAAGATCGGATTCAACTTTCACACGTCCTCGCATCGTTTCGTAACCAGAGTTTTCGATGATTGAATTCCCACGAATTCCTGTTGTCCAAATAACTGTTTGTGCTTTTATCTCTTCACCATCTGCAAGTAAGACTCGACCATCTTGGACTTCTTTTATTGGCGTATTGATTTTAAACTCAACGCCACGACTTTCCAATAGGTTCATTGCATATTCAACTAATTCTTCGTCAAACCCAGGCAATGCTGTAGGTGCCGCTTCTACAGAGTATACTTTCACTAGTTCACGATCAATGTCATATTCTTTACAAAGCTCTGGAATCCGTTCTGATAGCTCACCGACAAATTCAATTCCGGTAAAACCAGCTCCAGCAACAACAAATGTCAATACATCATCACTCTTCTCGTCTTGTTTGTTATAACTTGCAAACATATATTCAATATGTTCACGAATAAGTCGAACAGAGTTGACACTACGAATCGCAAAAGAATGTTCTTCTACTCCTGGTATGCCAAATGTTTCCGGCTCGGACCCAAGTCCAATAACGAGGTAATCGTAATCCAATTCACCATCTTCAAGAATGACTTTCTTTTCGTCTCTTTTTATTTCCACGACAGAATCTTTTACAAAATTAATTTTATTCGTATCAACGACACTGTCAATTTTCATTCTTGTTCGATCGTGGTGCATCGTTCCTGCTGCCGGTTCATGCAACCATGTCGTTTGGTAATGATAATTGTGTTTGTTCACTAAGGTAATTTCCGCATCTCGGTAGGCTGTCGACTTTTGCAATCTTGTTGCCGTCATCATTCCACCGTAACCAGCACCTAAAATGACTATTCTTGGTTTTTTGTTCATTATTTCCCACACTCCAATTTGATATTATTATTCTCCATTTTTCCCATTACATCTAAAAATCACGCTTGATATTCTTTCCATTTGAATAAAAGTTTGTGATTTATTTCACGTATCAGGGTATAAAAAATCCAGATAATTGCAAATTATATAAATAGTAATATTGCCACAGAGAATATGTTTTATTTCCTATCTCATCATATGACTTATGTGGACATTTTTCAACTGTTTTTTATCTATTTTGTGAACTTTTCTTACAAATACTTTTAAGGATTAGTTATATATTAATCTGATTCCTTGTTTTGGAAAAATTTAAACTTAATATATATAATAAAGCTAAAGATATTATTTTGTGATTTATTTGATTTCTTCGTTAATTCATAATGAAGTCTTTTCTTCCCTTAAGTTAATGCTTATAATATATAATGAGACCGTTGTATATTTTAATATTGGAGGTGTGACGTTTGTCAGAAGAAAGAGAAATTTATGATATTACGATCATTGGGGGTGGCCCTGTCGGATTATTTACTGCTTTTTATGGTGGTTTAAGACAGGCTAAAGTAAAGTTAATTGAAGCTATGCCTCAATTAGGTGGACAGTTATCAGCGCTCTATCCTGAAAAGTACATATACGATATCGCTGGTTTTCCAAAAATACGAGCGCAAGAATTAGTCGATAATTTGGAAGAGCAAGCAAAGCAATTTGATCCTACTATCGTTTTGGAAGAGGCTGTGGAAAATGTCGAAAAAGGCGACGACAACATTTTCACATTATCAACAGATAAAGGAAAGCACTATACAAAAACAATTATCATTACAGCAGGAGTAGGCGCATTTAAACCACGTCGGTTAGATATCGACGGTGCCAAAGAATTTGAAGGAATAAACCTTCATTATTTTGTAAGTGATTTAAACAAATTTGCGGGAGACCGGGTTGTTTTAGCAGGCGGTGGAGATTCTGCTGTTGACTGGACATTAATGTTAGAAGATATTGCTGAAGAAATTACGATCGTTCATCGCCGAAATAAATTCCGTGCTCATGAACACAGCGTAGAGCAACTCATGGGCTCAGATAAAATTACTGTTCGTACTCCTTATGTTGTGAGCGAACTACATGATGATGGTAAAAAAATTACTGCAGTTACACTGAAACAAAAAGATGGCGACGAAACGCACAAGGTTGATATTGACACATTAATAGTTAATTACGGATTTATTTCAAACCTCGGCCCTATAAAACAGTGGGGATTAGAGTTAGAAAAAAATTCTATTATGGTTAATTCAAGTACAGAAACAAATATTCCTGGTATTTATGCTTGTGGAGATATTGCTACGTACGAAGGGAAAGCTAAGTTAATCGCTTCAGGATTTGGCGAAGCGCCAACTGCAATCAACAAAGCAAAAGTTTATATTGATCCTACAGCAAGTTCGACAGCTGGACACAGTTCAAGTCTATTTTAAATTAGTGATGTCACTTTGGATTTCAATCCTTCGATATATTTAAAACCGAACCATATAATATATGGAACGGTTTTTTCTTTTTGGCAAATTAAATAGGGGGAGTTCGAATCCCGGTTGCTCTTGTGCCCCTTCTTTTCTGAATCTGCTCGCTTTAGGGCACAAGCCGCTCCTTCTTGTGCCCCTTCTTTTCTGAATCTGCTCGCTTTAGGGCACAAGCCTCTCCTTCTTCTTACCCTTCTTTCCTGAATCTGTTCGTTTTCGGTCACATGACGCTCCTTCTTGTGCCCCGTTCCTCGCTTCAATAAGCAGTCCGCTCCCTTAGGACAATCCCAAAATTCCAACTCACCATTTCCTCTCCATTAGAAAAACTAAAACTTTCGCCAAGTCATTCTGGCGAAAGCCTTAGTTTATCTTATACTTTAATCCTCGTTAGCGAAGTTACACATCCTTAAAATATAAAAAAACAGTCTCTCTTCAAAAAGAGAAACTGAATCATTAAACGGTCTAGTTTTAGCAATCTTCAGGTGTTCCTGCATTCGTGGCTGTTCGAAATGATGATCCACAACCGCATGATGCAATCGCGTTCGGGTTATCGAGTGTAAATCCTCCACCCATCATGTTTTGCTTATAATCGACTTTCACTCCATCAAGCATTGATAAACTTTCTTTATCAACTAAAACGGAAAGACCTTCTATTTCTAACTGCTTATCTTCCTCACCAATTTCGGTTTCAAAACCCATTCCGTAAGATAAACCGCTGCAACCTCCACCTTGAACACCAATTCGAAGGTACTTTGCATCTTCTTCACCAGCCATCATTTCTTTCACTTGTTTTGAAGCAGCTTCTGTAATTGTTAGCAAGCTTATCCCTCCTATCTATCTTAACTATATCTCCATTATAACGATTAAATCCTATATCTTCAAGAAAGGTAAACCACGTGAACCGATTTACATTGGTTGATCTCTTTAAACGCTTGTAAAACTGTTTGACCAAACTCTCGTTATAAGTTAGTTCTGTTTGGCATAGTCCTCAAAACAATGATAAGATAAAGGCAGTTTTACAATAATAAAGATGCATTACTTAGACATTCAGCCATGCTGAATCCAAGATAAATATTTAATAAAGGTAGGGGATGGGAATGAGTTCGATTTTACTTGACGAAGATTTACAAGAAATCAAAGATAAAATAACTCGTGGTGAAAGATTATCGATTGAAGATGGGTTGAAGCTCTATGAAACAACTGATCTCTTAACTGTGGCACAACTTGCAAATCAAGTGAATGAACGTAAGAATGGGAAAAACGTATATTTCATACAGAATATGTACATTAACCCTACGAATGTATGTGAAGCAAGTTGTACTTTTTGCGGTTTTAAGCGTAAACCTGGAGAAGAAGGCGCTTATACGATGGATGAAGAGGAATTATTAAAATATGTTAAGGATCGTTGGAATGACAATATTCGTGAGTTTCATATCGTTGGCGGTCATAACGTAGAAGTTCCTTTCGATTATTATTTAGATACGATCCGTATACTGAAAAAACATTATCCTCAATGTACTGTCAAAGCATATACAGGCGCTGAAATTGAGTTTTTTGCAAGACATGCAGGCCTTACAATGAAAGAAGTTCTTGAACAATTGATTGAAGCTGGACTAGATACTCTGCCCGGCGGTGGAGCTGAAATTTTAACCGAGCGTTACAGGGCAAAAATGAGCCCTGACAAAGCATCTACGTTCGAGTGGCTCGAAGCTCATGAGTTGGCCCATGGACTCGGTTTAAAAACACACGCAACCATGCTTTACGGATCCATTGAAACGAAAGAAGAACGATTAATTCATATGGACAGACTCAGACAACTTCAAGATAAAACAAATGGATTTATGGTATTTATTCCATTAGCTATGCAGCCAAAAAGTACAGGCGCTGGAATTAAACGTAGAACATCTGCTTATGACGATTTGCGTACCATCGCGATTAGTCGTCTAATGCTTGATAATTTTGATCATATTAAAGCGTATTGGATTAACATTGGACCACAACTAACGCAAATGGCCTTATCATTTGGTAGTTCTGATATTCACGGGACTCTTATTGAAGAACGAATTTCTCACTCGGCTGGTGCCCTTACCTCTCAAGGTTTAACGAGAGAAGAGCTGATTTACCTTATTAAAGGTGCGGATAAAAATCCTGTTGAACGGGATACTTTCTATAACGTTATCCAAAAATATTAAACATAAAAAACGAAGTCCCAACACGGGACTTCGTTTTTGCATCTATACTAGATTTATTCTAGCGAAGTTTTTCATTTGTCCAGAAATAATCATCGTCTGCTTCAAGGATGATCATTGTTTTTCGACAACAAGGCATATTTGCTCTGACCTTGAACCCTTCTTTTGCTTTTTCGAGTGCTGCATTTGAAAGATGAACGAGTATGTTATCTTCAGAGCAATAAGGGCATGTTGATAAATAAATATCGCCCATTTGTTTTTCATACGGCCATGTGTGGTCAAAAGGAATTGGTCTCATGTCAGTTCAAAGCCTCCACTTAATTTCGATTACGTTGTTCCTTCTATGCTAAGGTAGTTGTTTCGTTTAAACAAGCGAAATCACTCAAATCAAAAAAAGTCGGCATGATTATGCATGCGCGACTCTAAGTTAAAACATTGGATTTTCATCTAAAAATGTATAAATATTTTTTAACAAATCATCGTTTGTATCGCCTGTGACAACCTCACCATTTACTAGAGCAAAACGGTTTCTCGCACATTGCCCACAAAAACTTAAACATCCGTATTCAATGACATCAAGGTCAGGATCTTTTTCAAGCTCTTCCATTACTTTTTGCGTACCACTTGCTAAGTTACTCACACAAAACTCTATAATTGGTTTCATTTATTTTTCACCTCAATATTTAAGAAAACTCACTCCGTATATGCTACCTTCAGGTTTTATAGCTGTCAACTCTTCTAACTTTAAATTATTGCAATGAAGGTGTGGTTTGTCCATTGTAGAATTAGCGAAAAGCTGATATATTAAAAAAGTCATCAATATGTCACTAAATTATTGTAGCAAAATATAGTATACGTTTGATCTAGCAGATCGTTTGCTCTGCTTTGAACGAATAAAGGGGGATTATCCCGTGCGAAACCTGGTTATTTTAGGTGGAGGTTACGGAGGGCTTCGAGCCATTCAAAAACTTTTAAACGAAAAAGATGTAAAAGAAGTATCAATTACTTTAATTGAGAAAGAAGCTTATCATAGTCTTAAAACGGAATTTTACGCGTTAGCAGCTGGAACGGTTGCTGATAAACAGCTTAGAATGTCATTTCCTAATGATATTCGTTTAGAATTAAAATTTGACCAAGTAAAACACGTCCACTTAAACGAGAATAAAGTCGAGTTAGCTAATGGCGACGATATTTTTTACGACGATTTAATCATAGGTTTAGGTTGTGAAGACAAATACCACGGTGTCCCTGGGGCAAAAGAAAATACGCTAAGTATACAAAGTATGCGCAGAGCAAGAAAAACATATCACGTCTTGCAAGGTGTAAAACCAAACGGGAAGGTAGCTATTGTCGGAGGTGGTTTGAGTGGCGTCGAATTAGCCAGTGAGTTAAGAGAGAGCAGACCTGACTTAGAAATTCTTTTATTTGATCGTGGTGAAAATATCTTGTCGATGTTTCCAGCAAGACTTTATAACTACGTAACTGACTGGTTTATTGAAAACGACATCACGATTGTCAACCGTGCGAACATCACAAAAGTAGAGTGGAACGTCCTGTATAATCATGAAGAGCGTATCGAAACTGATGCGATTATTTGGACTGCCGGTATTCAAGCTAATAACATTGTACGAGAACTCGATGTAGAACACGATCATATGGGAAGACTTATCACAACAATCCACCACCACCTTCCTGGGTACGATAACGTGTTTGTTGTCGGTGACTGTGCAGCATCCGCTCATGCACCTAGTGCACAATTAGCCGAAGCGCAATCCGAACGTGTTGCAATGTTGCTTAATAGAAAGTGGAGTGGAAAACCTTATCCTGAACAAATGCCTAAAATTAAATTAAAGGGTGTTCTAGGTTCTTTAGGGAAAAAACATGGCTTTGGTTTTATGGGAGAGAAAGCAATGACAGGAAGAGTACCTCGTGTACTGAAATCTGGCGTGCTTTGGATGTACAAGAATCATTCTGGTCATTAATATAACATCTTACCCAAACATTTTTACAAAAACTTGGCTTGTCGCCAAGTCCTTCATGGCGAAAGCCTTCGTTTATCTTATACTTTAACCCTTTAGCGAAGTTAAATATTCTTAAAGTATAAAATTAAAATAGCACCGCCATCAGGTGCTATCTCCCATCAATTCTTCAATTTTTTTATAAATGATTGGCAGCCTAGGGTTGCCCTCAGAAATAACATCACCATTGATGACGACAAGTGGATAGAAGTATTCATCTTCCAAAATCTTATTAGAAAAAGATTCCTGCTCCTCGGTTATTGGAGAATCAATATCACAATAAATGAACTCAATCGAGTATGCAGGAAATTTTCTATTAATAGCTGCCTCTAGCCATTCTTTGGTTTCTAACGCACTTGGTAAATGAATGCAACTGACACATTTCTCTTTCGCCCCATAAACAGTTATTTCAATTAATTTCACTCTCACACCTCCCTAACCTTACCTCACCACTATTTTATCATTGTTTCACTTCTAATGAATGATTTTACTATTAACACCATATACACATTATTTTATTGGAAAAACTCAGGTTATCTTTCAGCCAAAAATGCCTAGACCATAGTGTTTTCAAGACTTTATCATGCTATTAACCGTAAAAAAATAATCCAAAAGGACAAAAAATAATTGCTTATCATGGATTTTTTCTGTGAAGGATATTATAATGAATGTAAAGAAAGGAGTGTTTCAATTATGGCAACAGAAACAATGGATTCTCAAGTTCAAGAGGTGCTCGATAAATTACGTCCATTTTTACTTCGAGATGGAGGGGACGTTGAACTAGTAGATATCGAGGACGGAGTAGTGAAAGTACGTCTCATGGGTGCTTGCGGATCATGCCCAAGTTCAACAATTACGTTGAAAGCTGGGATTGAGCGCGCTCTCTTAGAAGAAGTACCAGGAGTAACAGAATTAGAACAAGTATTCTAATTTAATCACACATGTAAAGGGAGATGCAGCATCGTTGCATCTCCCTTTTTTTATTATTTTATTTAAACACTTCTTCATTTACAATCGCTTCAGGCTTGTCTCCTCTTAGAACATGAGCAATATTCCTACTAACCAACGAGGCCATTTCATGACGTGTCTCATCACTCGCACTTCCGATGTGCGGGAGAGCAACAACATTTGAAAAACGAAGTAACGGATGATCCACGGAAATAGGTTCCTCGCGATAAACATCCAGTCCCGCTCCGGCAATGATTTCTTCCGATAGTGCTTTAATCAAATCCTCCTCAACGACAAGGCCACCTCTAGATGCATTGATAAAAATCGCGGACGATTTCATGCTTTGGAAAACTTCATAAGTAAATAAATCTGCTGTCTCTTCTGTTAAAGGAGCTAAACAGACGATATAATCCGAACGTTCAATTAATTCATCAAAACCAACATAACTTGCACCTAACTTCGTTTCAGCCTCTATATTACGTGAGCGATTATGATACAGAATTTCCATATCAAACCCTGTCGCTCTTTTGGCAACGGCCGATCCGATTCTTCCCATACCAACAACACCAATTGTTTTATGATGGATATCTGTTCCCGCCAAAAGCAGTGGCGCCCAATTTTTCCAATTTCCTTGTTTGACATAGTCAACAGCTTCAACAACTCTTCTTCCCGTAGCCATAAGAAGTGCGAATGTTAAGTCTGCGGTCGTATCTGATAATACATCAGGTGTGTTACAAACCGCGATTCCCCTTTCTGAAGCAGTTTTCACGTCAATATTATCGAAACCAACTGCTAAATTTGCTACAACCTTTAAATGGGGTGCTTGATTAAGTAATTCTTCGTCAATTTTATCGGAAAGCATTGTGTAAAGCCCGCTCGCTATTTTTGCTTTTTCCAATAATAATTCCCTAGGTACTGGAATTTCCTCTTCTGGCCATACTTCTACTTCGGCCACAACTTTTAAAGCAACCAAACTTTCTTCTGGTACTTGTCTTGTTACGAACACAAATGGTTTTCTCATCGTTTAATTAGAGCCCCTTTCACAACTAAATGTACGTCCCTACATGTACAGTATACAGCAGATATTCAAGTCAAAAATTGTTATTTTTTCGCTAACCAATGAGGAAAGAATTCGTTTGGTATTAAAAAGAACTTTGAAATATGGTGGAGCAATGTCTCATACTCCTCTGCCTGTGTAAAAAGGGACATCAAATCCTCCTCCATTACGGACTTTCTTCGTTCATCCACCGAACGATAATATGCTTCGATTAGGTCAAAATAATGGACAGGGAACATGATTCTTGTGACAACAAGAATAGCATCATGGTTTTTCAATGGACGAATCATTTGATAACGATGTAAAAATCTTTCAATCCGCTTTATTTTTTGTGCAAACGGGATTGTTTCTGTACAAATATGACGAAGATATTCAGCTACGTCGCGGGAAAAATGATCATAAACAAAATCAGCTGGTACTTTATAACGGGCTACTGCTTTCTCGTCAAGTGTTATCCAACTTCCTTCGTAAAACCGACGATGACAAATTGTATTTCCTCTTCCCTCTCGAATTGAAAAAGGGTCATTTAACTGGGTATCGACAATCATTTGAATCGCATTTTCAGTAACTGTTAAAAAATATGGAAATGTAAGTAAAAACGATTCATCCATCTCGCTTTTATAATGTTCTTGCTGTTTATGAACATACCATTTTTCAAGTTGATCTAGTCTTTTCATCCATCGATTTTTCCATGACAGCCATGTCCCTTGCCAGACTGAAGATGTCGGCTCAAAATGTTCTCCACGCAGGTGAAATCTTGCTAAGCGTTTCCCAATCGACCTTTCCGTTTCATTCGAATTTCGGTTAATTTGCTCATCTTGAAATTGGTAAATGATCGCCTCTTGTCCATCAATAATTGTCCTCTCATGCCCTGAAGTAGATTTAAGTGGAGTAATAATATCGGGTTCTTGCTGAGTCATTAAAAATTGTGTCATTCTCTCCTGCTCTAAGATTCTTCTTTTATCTAGTGAAGCGATATTGCGTAATAAATAATGATTTCCGCTCCCTTTAATGATCATGTCATCGCCAATATTCAGTGCCTGTTCCAAATCAATTTGATAATGCTCATATAATTCTCTCTCTAACACCGATTATTCGCCCCTTTCTCAGCACACTTTGCTTTAGTGTATGATTAAGATGCCCATTTTGTTCCTTCTAAGAATATCTTTATTCACCTTGAATACACTAATCAAACAAATACAAAGAGGTTGTAGGTGATGAAATGAAAGGAAACAGAGGAATCGTTGAGTCAACTGCGAAACAATGGCTTTTCGACCGTGGCGTCACAATCGAAGACATTGCCCACTTAGTACTAGAACTTCAATTAGACTATTATCCTTCACTCAAATTAGAGGACTGTGTAGAAAATGTCAATCAAGTTTTGACAAAAAGAGAAGTCCATAACGCGATCTTGACTGGTATTCAACTCGATCGATTAGGTGAAAAGGGTGAATTAGATTACCCGCTCCAACAAATGGTAGAGCGCGACGAAGGTCTATATGGGATTGACGAAATAATTGCTTTATCGATTGTGAATGTTTATGGGTCAATCGGTTTCACGAATTTTGGCTATATCGACAAACTAAAACCGGGGATTCTAAAGAAGTTAAACGACAAGGCTAACGGTTGTCACACATTTTTAGATGATATCGTTGGCGCCATTGCAGCCGCTGCATCTAGCCGCTTGGCACATACACAAGATGATTATTGAAAAGCACAAGAGGGCCTTCTGAGAGGCCCTCTTGTTTTCATCACTATATTTCCCAATCGTCCAACGATCCGATCGACCACGTTGGTTGAACTTCTTCGTTCACCAACTGGTCTTTTGATGTTACACCTGTATGTACAATAATCGTATCCATATTCGCCCGTATTCCTGCTAGGATATCGGTTTGGTAATTATCGCCAACCATTACTGTCTCATCCAAGCTCGTTCCCAATACTTCCAAAGCTTGATCGACAATAACTGATTCAGGTTTACCAATAAACGTTGGTGAAACTCCTGTAGAGACATGAACGACCGATGTCAGCGATCCATTACCAGGCAGCAACCCACGCTCTGTTGGTATGGCAACATCCCCATTCGTTGACAAAAACGCCGCACCATTTCTTACTGCCAGACAAGCTGTCGATAATTTTTCATAACTAATACTACGATCAATCCCCATTACTACGACATCAACAGATTGGTCCGTTAGATGTAAACCTTGCTTTTGTAGCGATTGTTCAAGTCCTTGCTCCCCAATCATGTATACATTTGCTTTCCCAAAAGATTGATCAATATACTGCGCTGTTGCCATGCTCGTTGTGAACACATGGCCTTCGGTAGCAGGAATATCCATTGCTACGAGTTTATCCGCTACTTCTTTTGGTGTTCTAGATGAGTTGTTTGTCACAAATAAATAAGGGATATTTTTCTCTACTAACTTTTTCACAAACCTGCTCGCTGCATCAATTTTTTCTTCGCCACGATACATCGTACCGTCTAAATCAATTAAATAACCTTTATACTGTTTCACCATTATCCGCATCCTTTTTAAGTTTAGTCCGTTTCAATGAAATTTAAAAAAAGAAGTCACCCACGAGGAGTGACGAAAGTTAGTGCTCAGATTTCTCAATTTTATAATAGCAATGTTGCTCTTGTCCAGTTGACATGCACATTTGACACTTAACATTGTTCGTTTCTAATAAGTCTTTGAAAAGTTGGATTTCTGCCTCACATACGACTGGAAATTCTTTTGCTACTTCCGCAATTGGACAATTATATTCTTTAAAAATATAACTACCATCTGCCTCTTTAGTCACTTCTGCCATGTAACCAAGTTCATTCTGAATTTTTTCCATTTCATAAACTCGACTATCAAAATCCTTTAATAACATTCTTTTTTCAAAACGAAGTCTTAATCTTTCTTTTCGTTGCTCAAACAGTACTTTCACTTTCAATAAACCTTCATCTTCCTGAATCGACGTCAACAAATCAATTACCAATTCTCGGTAATTTCTCGGAAACATTTCCTGTCCACCTGCTGATAACTGATACACATTTGTCGGTCGCCCCATCGCTTGCCTCTGCAGTGTCGTCTCAACAACATGATCTCTTTCTAGCGTGTTCAAATGTCTTCTGACAGCCATTTCTGTAATTAATAACTCACGAGCAATCGTTGATACTGTCATCTGCTTTTTCACTTTCAATAAGCTTAAAATTTGATCTCTTGTTGAGGTGGTTTTTATCGCCATATCCTCACCTTCCTTCTCTTCTATTCTATCGAAGGATTACACAACAGTAAATTTTATATATAGAAAGTTTATAAATTTGTCTTATATCCGTTCATCATTTGTTCACTTATTCACAATGTAGTGAGTTTCACTAGTTTATTCGTTTTTGGGGAGAAATGCAGAGACCGGTCCTAATTCATTTTCAAGGTACAGCCGAATTTTCCCCGAAAAGTTATGTAGAGTGTTCGATTCTCTTTTAAATGCATCGAATAAGTCAGCAATATTCACATCAATATAATTCTGCATAAGCTCTTTTCTCCAAGGAAGTAAGGCTTCAAATGCTTTTCCATCTTCTTTAGAAACTACTTTCTCATCGACAAGGATGTGTACAATATCTTCATAACTACCTGGGTCTCTCATAATAAATCCATCAATCATTTGATTTCCAACATCCATCATAACCTCGATCATCATTTGACACATTCTTTCAACGGCTTTCTCTGTTTCAAAACTCCGCGGGACTTCTGTCTTAGAGAACTCAGATATCAACTTGTCAAAATACGTCAATCTTTTATCAATTAATTTACTGTCTACAAAATACATCTTTCCATCTCCTTTAAAAAAGTAATTAGTATAACATATTGAAAACGTTCTCCACTAAATATGTGTAGTATTTTCAAAAAAACTGTTTATTTAGTATGTATTATTTGTTATTATGATGAAGGATTTAGTCGAATCTTTCTTTATTATAACCTGAAATAGATGAATATAGGAGGAATTATTGTGGATAGAGAATTAGCGATGGAAATTGTACGTGTAACTGAGGCCGCTTCACTCGCTTCATCTCAATGGATGGGCAGAGGATTAAAAAATGAAGCAGACGATGCGGCAACGACAGCAATGAGAAATATGTTTGATTCCGTTCATATGAGAGGAAAAGTTGTTATTGGTGAAGGAGAGTTGGACGAAGCACCAATGCTATATATTGGAGAAGAGTTAGGTTCAGGCAACGGCCCGGAAGTTGACATTGCCGTAGATCCACTTGAAGGGACTAATATCGTTGCCAAAGGTCATCCTAATGCCATGGCCGTCATTGCAATTGCGGACAAAGGTACCTTACTTCACGCTCCGGATATGTACATGGAAAAACTGGTTGTTGGCGTTGAATCCGCTGGGCTAGTTCGTTTAACCGATCCGATTGAAAAAACAATTGACATTGTCGCCAAAATGAATAACAAGCGAGTAAGGGATCTGACAGTCATTATTCAAGAGCGCGAACGTCACAATGAATTAGTTGGACGTATCCAAAAGAAGGGTGCTCGTGTTAAACTGTTTGGAGAAAACGATGTGGGAGCATCCATTGCGGCTGCAATTCCACGATCAGGTATTGACTTATTTGTTGGAACTGGTGGAGCACCAGAAGGAGTGATTGCTGCTGCAGCAATCAAATCTCTTGGCGGTGATATGCAAGCACGCCTCCTTCCATCAAACGATGAAGAGTTTCAACGGTGTATCGGAATGGGACTTGAAGACCCCTCTATGCTCTTAACGTTAAACGACCTCGTTAAGAGCGATGATGCGATATTTGCAGCTACTGGCGTGACCTCAGGTGAACTGCTGGAGGGTGTCCGCTTCTTAGGTGGAGATCTAGTTGAAACAGACAGCATTGTCATGCGTGCAAAAACTGGGACCGTTCGATACATCAAAGCTCATCATCGATTAAATAGGAAGCCACATTTAGTCATGCCTGAAAATACGTAACCAAACTAAGGGAGAGATTCAGGATGAGTGAACGTTTTTTTCTATACGATGAAGCAGAAGATACGAAAACGAGATTCGTCAGTTTCATGGGCGAAAACCAACGATTTGATTTGGCTATAACTTCCACAAATCGGTATTATGGAAAGAAGCTTGTTCTTAATATGCAATCAAGCCGTTATGCAATAATTGGCTCCGATGATTTGGAAGAAGAAGGTTATATAGAATCTGTCTTTCAATTAAATGATGAAGATGGCACGGAGCTTCGTGAATTTTTATATGAAGTCATCTAATTTTTAATGCCTGCTGGAAACTTAGGGGACCTGACTTGAATTTTTAAGTCAGGTTTTTTGGTTTTTTGACGCTGGCTTGTGACCCAAAGAGAGCTGATTCTGGAAACTTGGGGCACAAGACGATGCCGCTCGTGACCTATAGCGAGCTGATTTCGATCCCATATCATGCTCTAGCTCAATCGCTTGTTAGCCATCCTTACTAAATCACTTCATTATTTCAGCTAAAATCGGCACTTATAACAAAAAACACCTCCAACTCACAAAAGTGAACGGAGGTGGTCTTCTATTTATTTCTCTTCAACTTCTGCAGCGCCTTCTTTTACTTTCTTAATAACAAAATACGCGCAACCAAAATTACAATACTCATATAAATACTCTGTTAAAAAGTTAATTTTTGCATCTGCAGCTGACTTGCGGTTTGTTTCTTCAAAAAAACCTTTTAACCGGAGCTGTTCATAACCCCAATCGCCAACAATATAATCGTATTTATTCAGTACATCACTGTATCTCTCTTTAAAAGCTTCTTCGGACCAACCATCCCGAACTTCTTTTACTAATTCATACGAATGACCTTGAATAGTCACCATTTAACACACCTACCTTTGCTACTTTCTATGTTGCCTTAATTTGATTAAAATTTCAATGCTAACTTCTATTTACCTGTCCATCATTTACCACTTCAAGTTAATCTACAATTGCACATCCTAGAAGTAAGGAGGTGTAATTGTATGAAAAATAAAACAAAAAAGTTAGCTCTTGTCCCGATTCTTCTTCTTTCACTCTCTCTCCCAGCCTGCGGGAATACCGACGATACAGGTGGAGGACAAGCTTTCGACTTTATGCGCGGATTAAAACGGGATGATAACACTCCGGCAATTAACAAAGAAGAAGTGGCAAACTCGAGACACTACACGCAATTTGGCTTTCAACGTAACACGAAAAATTCTGCAAAACAAGATGGTGATATTCCGGGATACTCTGTCTACGACCGTAGCCTTCTTGCTGAAAGCATTAGTGAAATGGCTGCCGTTTTGCGTGAAGTAAATGATGTTGGGGTTCTAGTTACTGATCAACACGTACTCATTGCATATGACAGTGCTTCACCTGACCGTGAAGCTGTAGCTGATCAAGTAAAGCAAACCGCGATGTCTGTTGTTCCAATGTACTACGATGTTTATGTAGCTGATGACATAACCCTCATGGACGAGATTGAACGCTTCAAAGGAAGGTCTTCAAAAGAAACAACTCATGCAAAAGCATTGCAACAAACGATTGATATAATGAAAGAATACCCTCAAGGGACTTCAGCAGATAACGACACACACAATCAGTCACCAAATATGCAGAACAATTAAGGGTACGTATATTTTCTCAAGAAATGATAATAAAGAAAAATCGTCACTAACTTTTAAAGTAGTGACGATTTTTATAGTTTAATTCATAATTGCTGCATTTTTTTGTGCTGCATCTACTTGTTCATCCGCATGATAGGAAGATCTTACTAAAGGACCGGATTCGCAATGTTTGAATCCCTTTGTCATTGCTATTTCTTTCAACTCAGCAAATTCTTCTGGAGTCCAATATTTTTGAATTTTCAAATGAGATTTTGTCGGCTGAAGATATTGACCTAATGTCAAAATATCAACGTCTACCGAACGTAAATCGTCCATCGTCTCAATGATTTCTTCTTTCGTTTCACCTAATCCGAGCATGAGACTTGTTTTAGTCGGAATTTTAGGTTTCATTGCTTTTGCTCTACTCAGTACTTCTAATGTCCTTTCGTACGTTGCTCGTGCTCGAACTGTTGGAGTAAGTCTACGAACCGTTTCAACGTTATAGTTAAAAATATTTGGATTAGCATCAATCAGATTTTTCAAGTTCTCTTCTTTACCACCCATGTCTGATGGAAGAACTTCAACGGAAGTGAACGGACTTTGTCGACGAATCGCTCGCACGGTTTCCGCAAATACTTTTGATCCACCGTCTTTTAGATCATCTCTAGCAACTGCTGTAATTACCACGTGTTTTAAACCCATTAGCTTTACTGACTCCGCTACTCTTTCAGGCTCTTGCTCGTCCAATTCTGTTGGCAGCCCTGTCTTCACGGCACAAAAACGACACGCACGAGTACAAATATCACCTAGAATCATGAACGTCGCAGTTTTTCTTTCAGCCCAACACTCATGAATATTGGGACATTTCGCTTCTTCACACACTGTATGTAAATTTTTCTCTCTCATTAGCTTCTTCAAGCCTTTATATGAGTCATTCGTATTAAGTTTGATTTTTAACCATTCAGGTTTACGGACATGCTCTTCTTTTTTAGCCATCGTCCTCACACTCCTTTGTTCTTTTTACTAACATGAGACTTCCTACGATTTTTTTCACAATATTAACTTTAACACGATATTGTAAAGATAACAAAGAACTTAGTTCCTAAATCTAAGCGTATGAAAACAAGTTATTTGTCAAAGTATAAAAGAAATGTTTGTTAAAGGAGATGCACATCTTGACATTTAAACAATTGACTTATTTCATCGTGATAATTTCTGTTATGTTATTTTTTCAAAATCCAGCTATCGCTTCTAATATTGATGAGATGACATCTGAAGAACTCGATCAGGAGCGTATGGCCTTATACGTGAAAACAGAAGCCGAGTCGTCTGTCCCATGGTACTACTTCGCAGCTGTTGATAGTTATGAACGAGGACTTCGCAAAGCAAGAAACGATTTACCAAAAGAAGAAGGACTTATCGCCATTTTTATCCCCCAAGAAAAATGGGTGGGAATGACAAATCCTGACCCCGAGGACCAAAATCCTCGATCTATTGCTTTTTTTGAAGGGATCGGAAAAGATGGAAATGGTGACGGTGTTGCTGAGCTTAATAATGATGAGGATATACTCTATTCTTTTGCTTCTTTTTTGGCCACTTACGGATTTACTGAAAAAGACGTACAAATTGCCCTATGGGATTATTATCAGCGTGATAAAGCAGTAGAATTGGTGTCTGGACATGCAAAAACATATCGCACGATCGATTCACTCGACTTAAGGAAACGGGCTTTTCCTCTGCCACTCACAGCCAATTATAGCTATCGCAGTACGTGGGGGAATTCAAGAGGTTGGGGCGGTAAACGAATTCATGAAGGAACCGACATTTTTGCTGGTCATGGATTACAGGTAAAGGCAACAACATTTGGAATAGTTGAATTAAAAGGTTGGAATAAATTTGGTGGATGGCGAATCGGTATTAGAGACACAGATAATGTTTATCATTACTACGCACATTTAAATAGCTTTGAAAAAGGAGTTGACCGCGGTACCGTCGTTCAGCCAGGAGATGTCATTGGATATGTAGGTAGCTCTGGTTATGGAAAAGAAGGAACACAAGGAAAATTCCCACCACACCTTCATTACGGTATGTATCGAGATAATGGATTCTTCGAATGGTCGTTTGATCCACACCCTTCTTTAAAGGTATGGGAGCGAGCAGAAAGAAAACAAAATAATTCTTAGTTCAAAGAAAAACTCAGCGACAAAAAAATAGTCGCTGAGCTTATTTTAACCGCGTTACGTTTTGCTATAATTACTCGAAAATTGATAAAATATTTAAAATCAAAATCCATAAAATTCCTATTGGTGCAATAATTCGAATAAACCATAACCAGATGACTCCGATAACACTATTAGTTAAACCAGTTTCTTTTAGTGCATCAACTTTATTCCATCCCCATCCAACGAATAAGGCAACAATAAATCCACCTAGGGGAAGCGTGTATTGATCCGTGATCATATCAATGAAATCAAGGAATGGCTCCCCAAGAAAAGTCATCGATAAAGGTCCACCTTGGCTTAATGCGGATGGAATACCAACCAACGTAACGACAACACCTGCTACGATTGTTGTTAGTTTACGATTCCAATTCATCTTGCGCATCACATAAGAAACACTTACTTCCAAGAGTGAGATCGCAGAAGATAAAGCGGCAATTGCTACAAGGAAGAAGAATAGTATTGCAAAAAATGTTCCTCCAGCTCCCATTTGAGCAAATACTTCAGGCAACGTGATAAAGATTAAACCTGGCCCACTCGCAGGGTCTAGCCCAAACGTAAACACAGCTGGGAAAATCATAATACCTGCAATAATCGCAAATAACGTATCAAGTACTACAACTCCACCGGCAGCAGTTGGAAGTTTCGTATCTTTCGGTAAATAACTTGCGTACGTAATCATCGCACCCATACCTAATGAAAGAGTGAAAAATGCTTGACCAATCGCGGCCGAATAAACATTTGGATCTCCAAAAGCACTCCAATCTGGAGTAAATAAGAATCTTAATCCTTCTCCAGCACCGTCAAGTGTTAAACTATAACCAGCCAATATAATTAAAATTAATGCTAATAAAGGCATAAAAATACGGTTAGAAAGCTCAATTCCTTTTTTAACACCGAAAAATACGATGCCAATAACGATTGCCATGAAAAGGAATTGCCAGAAAACAGGTCCTCCTGCTCCTCCGATAAAGTCTACGAAGAAATCTTCATATCCACCTTGCCCCACCGCTCCAGCGGCACCGGTTAAGTAACTAAACAGGAAGTAACCGACCCAACCTGCAATAACTCCATAGAAAGATAAAATCAAGAATGATGTCACAACACCTAGTACGCCACCGATTACCCAAGGTTTTCCTGGGGCTATGTTGTTAAACGAGCCTACCACATCCGACTGCCCTCGTCGACCAATTGAGAATTCAGCTAGCAATACCGGAAGTCCAACAAGAAAAATACATAATACATAAATTAATAAAAAGGCCGCTCCACCGCTATCGCCTGTTACATACGAAAAACGCCAGATATTTCCTAAACCTACCGCTGAACCAACTGCGGCTAAAATAAAGCCCATTCTCGTGGCCCATTGTTCCCGTCCATTATTCATAGTCATAACTCCTCTCTTTCATATTTTAATATTTATTCGCTCTTTGCCATCTTATTATAATTGTCTGACAATTGTCAAAGAGTTTCGGTATATATTATATAAGTGTCCCAATTATTCTTATTTGCTAAGCTGCTTGATATAATCTCACAATGACTGTTTTTAGGATAAGAATTGTTATTGCAAACGTCACAGCCCCAGCTAATAATCCAATCCAAACACTTCCAGAGAAACCTAATGCTAAAAACGAAATTGTTGCTATCACCCCAACAATTAGTGCATAGGGTAGTTGTGTCAGCACATGATCTATATGATGACTACCTGCACCTGCTGAGGATAAGATCGTCGTATCAGATATAGGTGAGCAATGATCTCCAAATATCGCACCGGCAAGTACAGCAGCCAATACTGGTAGAATAAGCGTAATATCCGTTATCGCTGCAATTTCCCCTGCAATCGGAAGCATGATTGCAAACGTCCCCCATGACGTACCTGTGCTAAATGCCATAAAACCAGCAATAAGGAACAGTAAAGCAGGAAGGAACCCTAATTGTATATGCTCATCAACCAATGAGGCCAAGTATTCACCCGTTCCTAGATCACCAATGATTTCAATGATTGTCCAAGCGAATAATAAAATATAGATGGCAGGAAGCATCGATTTTACACCTGCCCATAATCCAAGTCCTAGATGTTTCATTGGAAGTTTTCGTAATAATGAAATGGCAATCGTCATTACTAAACTGATTAATCCCCCATACAACAATGCTGCAGCAACATCAGTATTTTCAAACGTAGCTAGTAATGATCGTTGGCCTTCCTCTGTTCCCTGAATACCTGTAACCACCATAAACAGGACTGTTGCAATGATAAGTGTAACGATCGGCCAAATTAAATCGGCCACTTTACCATCCGCCATAGGGATTGCATCTTCGCTATCACCTGGAACTGGCCCCTTTTCCTTATCTACAAGTTCACCCGTATTCTGAGCTCGTTCCTCATGCGTTCTCATCAGACCTATATCCAACTTAAAATATGCTACTGCAAAAACGAGCAAGATTGCAAAGATCGCATAAAAATTCATCGGCGCAATGAACAAAAAGGCTTGAAGGGCTTCATATTGAGTAACCCCATGGGTAACTAAGATTCCACCAATAATCGTAATAATGTATGCCCCCCAGCTTGAAACTGGAGAAATAACACAAATTGGTGCAGCTGTTGAATCGACAACATATGCTAGCTTTGCTCTTGAGATTTTATGCCTATCTGTGAAGGGACGACTAACATTCCCAACGGTCAGACTGTTAAAGTAATCATCAATGAAGATAATGATCCCTAGGAACCCTGCAACAAACTGAGCAGCTATTCGCGATTTGACTTTTGTCAATGCCCATTCGCCAAAAGCTCTACTACCTCCTGTCACCGTAATAAGTGCTGCAATCATACCAAGGATTAATAAAAACAAAATAATGTAAAATTCCCAAGTATTTACTCCACCCTCAGAAATAAAAATACCTGCAACAATAGTGAAAATTTGCGATATTGTTTCATTAAGAAATAACTCTTCTGATTGGTTTATCATCAATGCTCCAACAACAATTCCTATCCCAAGAGATAACAATACTCGTTTGGTGATAATCACCATTACAAGCGCTAAAACCGGTGGTAATAATGTTAAAATACCATGTTCCTCCATTTGGATCCTCCTAAAAATAAATTAATTCCTACAGATAATCGTTACATTGCTACAAATAGACAGCCAATTCGATATATAATTCAATCCTTCTGACACATAACAATTTCCGACAAATTTCGCAACGTGTCCATAGTCTCTTTTATGACTATGATACCCAAAACTTATCCACCACTCAAAAATCTTTCGTTTCCTAACCATCAAAAAACGACAAAGGAAATTTCCCTTGCCGCTTCATAATGAAGTCAAGATGTCGATTCCCCATCAACTGAAGTAGTACTCCACTAAGGTTTCCCTTTAGTGACAGTGTTACATTTATTTAATGTAACCCCAGCTATTATATCCCGGACAGAACATAATAACTTCGGCAAAACTCCCTTTCAGAAACGGTCATCGTCGTCCAAACTCTCGTTTCCTACTTCTGCATTTTGCGCCTCTACCTCACCGTAAATGAGGTATTTACTCTTTATTTAATTACAAATCCGAAACTTATCATATCAAAAGATTCTTTTCTTTTCAACTGTTTTATTTTTGGATCTAATTGCTTATATTTCTGTCAGTTTCCATATCGAAATCTTCACTAACTTCTTCTTCTGGTCTTTGGATGACAGCTGGCGTCATTCCACCTTCACCACCCGGTCCACTATAAAAATCTGGAACTTCTCCAGGTATCCATACCATTGCTACAGGAATCGATGTTTTTACCACTTCCGTATTTGTCGCAAATGGAATAACAACCTTAACATCGACTTCAATTTCTATCGAGATACTCATGTACGTATTATTAATTCCAACAGATACAATGTTCTCCTTCAGTTGCGGCTGCACATCTCCAATCGCTGATAAACGAACAGGAACTCGAGGTCCTAAGTGTGCGAGTAGTGCGTTGTTAGTCGCTTGACCTAAAGGAATCATATGAATAATTCCATCTTCAGAAAATGTCGCTCCTTCGCTATGGACATCGACTTCATTCGGAATACGAAGATCCTTCACTCGTCCATGTTCAATATCATTTAAATAATTCTGCACACGTTTCGTAGTCTCTTGTAACACCCGATTATATATAACTTGATTGTATTGAACAGACATGACCTTCCCGTCTTCATCTCGATCAAATTCGACAAGATTCTCCAATTCCGTATCCTCAAGGATATGACGAGATATCGCATCATTGATAGCTAATGTACCAATTCTTTGCGTCTCAGTAGTTGCGATCGCCATCAATGTCGGTCTGATACCTTTTTCTACGATGATCAGCCCCTGGACTGTTAAGATAATGAAAATGATAAACGAAATCATTAATACATAACGAAAAGGAAGAGGTCCTTTTTTCTTACGGCTAGGCCGCGTGGTGCGAAATACTTTCATTTTGATTCCCCCTCCCCACATTCATATGCAAGGAGAAACAAAGATTGTACTAAAAAATTCTCCAAGATTGTCTCCTGAAGAATTTTTTCTATTTTTATATTCTTTCATAGATAAGAAACGTATGCGAATACTGATTTTTCTCATCAACAATTCCTTGTTCTTCAGATACGATTTCCCAATCTTTTTCACTAATTTCAGGAAAGAAAGTATCTCCTTCAAAGAATTGATGAATTTTTGTTATGTACAATCTTTCTGCTTTAGGAAGAAGTTGTTCATAAAGTGTCGTCCCACCGATGACAAAAAATTCATCTCGCTCTTTCATCAATTGATCAACATCAGACAACTCGTGAATAATTTCTACACCTTCCACTGAAAAATCTCGATCTCTTGTCAAAACAATATTTCGTCGTTTCGGTAACGGGCGCCCAATCGACTCGAACGTTTTCCGCCCCATGAGGATTGGATGACCCGTCGTGATTTTCTTGAAATATTGTAATTCTGCCGGTAAGTGCCATGGCATATCACCGTTTTTCCCAATCACTCTACCCTCTGCAAAGGCAGCAATCATCGAAATCATACCGACACCTCACCTTTAATATGAGGATGAGGATTGTAGTCAATTAATTCAAAATCATCAATCGTGAAGTCTTCAATTTTTTTCCGATTAGGATTTAATTTCATTTTTGGTAGCGATCGGGGTTCTCTCGTTAACTGAAGATTCACTTGGTCTACGTGATTGAGGTATATATGCGCATCTCCTAATGTATGCACAAAATCGCCTACTTCTAATCCACACTCTTGCGCGATCATCATCGTTAACAACGAGTAAGATGCTATATTGAACGGAACACCTAAAAATGTATCTGCACTACGCTGATAAAGCTGACACGATAGTTTTCCATCTGCTACGTAAAACTGAAACAAACAGTGACAAGGTGAGAGTGCCATCTTGTCCAAATCAGCTACATTCCAAGCATTGACAATCAATCTTCGTGAATCCGGATTTGTCTTTATTTGCTCAATGATCGATCCGAGTTGATCAATCGTTTCTCCATTTGGAGTTGGCCATGAACGCCATTGTTCTCCATATATTGGTCCTAAATCACCATTTTCATCTGCCCATTCATTCCAGATTCTAACGTTATGTTCTTTTAAATAAGCAATATTTGTCTCACCTTTAATAAACCACAACAGTTCATGGATGATCGCGCGAAGTGCTAATTTCTTCGTCGTCAATACAGGAAATCCTTTCGATAAATCAAATCTCATTTGGTAACCAAATGTACTGATCGTCCCCGTTCCCGTGCGATCTTCCTTTTTTGTTCCATTTTGTAAAATATGGTTACATAATTCTAAATACGCCTTCATTACTACACCTCATTTAATGTTTACTGACTACTTATCAGTAATTCTTGTACTGATCTATCACCGTTTCACATCCAACAATTGTAACATTCAATTCATCCGATAGATCCAAATCTTCTTGGATACTTTGTTTATCTTCATCATTTATTATACGGATAATCGGTCTTGATGGTAAATCCGAATTAACTTTTGCGACAATTCCTTCTTTGCCGTTACTAAGCTTTACTTGCAAACCAATTGGATAAATAGCGACTGTTTTTGCAAAAGCATCAACCAGTTCTTTTTCAAAAAGAGTACCGGAACCACTGTATAATAACTCTAGCCCTTCATGCGGAAGCATCGCTTTACGATAAATCCGATTCGAGGTAACTGCATCAAATACATCAGCAACACCAATGATTTTCGCGTAATAATGAATATCAGCACCAGCTAACTGTCTAGGATATCCGGAACCATCTAGTCGCTCGTGGTGTTGAAAAGCACAATGAGCCGTTAAAAGCGACAGTGTATGAGACTTTCGCAGCATCTCAAATCCAACGGAAGCATGGTTTTTAATGAGGTCAAATTCTTCATCCGTTAATTTTTCCGATTTATTGAGTACTTCTAATGGCACGCCCATCTTGCCTAAATCATGTAGCATTGCGCCTAATCCGAGATCATGAAGTTCAGAATTGTTTAAGCCCATTTTCTGGCCTAACGCTAAAGAATACACAGTCACATTTAAGGAATGATGAAACACATAGCTGTCAAAAGATATTACTTCAGAAAGCATCGATACCGCTTCTTTATTCGATTCAATTTCTGTTAAAATATCTTTGACTACATGTGAGAAAGCAGGTGATAATTTATCTATATCAATAGATTTCCCTAGGGCCATTTGATCGGAAATCGTATTGAAATTTTCTTGTATCGTTTTCAGTGATTTTGCCCGAGTCTTTGCATTTATCGTGTCCTCCACATAAATATCATCCGTTAAAGGATCCTCCACATATACGTAAGAGATACCTTTATTTTTTAACCTTTCCCGCATGTTATCTGACAACTCAACACCGCTGTTTAATAGTGGTTGACCTAAATCGTTGTAAATGGCTTTTGCTAAACGGTCCTGGTTATCTACTGAATCTATCGACTTTAACTTCAATCAAATCCCTTCCCTTTCTATACAACCATCTATCATAGATTTACATCGTTTCTTTGGAATTTGGTTAATTTCCAAGCTATGATATCTCTTAAAAACTCGGGCATATAATACGTAATATCGGGAATCGAACTAATCGTTGGGTATAAACGCCCCAGAGTGAACATATCGAGAGTAGCTAACTTATATTCCTTGTCTCTTCTTAATGGAATTCCATTGACCAATACATTTTTTTCATTAATATATTGCGACGTTCCAATCACTTCTACTTGATCATAAACCATTTTCCCTAACACTTTCCCTCGAAACCCAAATCCCTTCAAAGCAAAATCGATCATCCTTTTTTGCTCTGACTGACGAATCGTCTCTAATAGACGTTCACCAGAAATCATCACAGTACATGGATTAATCGGGTGTGGACAAATCTCATGCAAGTCTTTGAGTGTCACTGGACCTCTTTCTAAGCTTCTTAACAGCACTCCGGCATTCACCATAGAAATATCCGCATCGCACCACTCACGCAACCCTTCTGAGACGAGAGATGCAAATGGGCTTGGATTGTACCAATCGACAACTAGGTCAGAGTCTAAAACAGTAACTTGATTAGTTAGTTTATTATTTCCTTCAAATATTAACGCGTTTAACTTATTTTCTGTCTCTTCATCTCGAACAGTTGAATCAACTTTGCGGGATGAAATCTTATCTACTTGTACAATAAAGTTGTCGTCTTTTTGTTGATAACTTATGCTAACATCACCAATGAAAGCACCTGATCTTCCAGACTGATTAATCCAAGTATTATTGATCTTTTCCCCATTTTCTAGAACATGGTGAGTATGAGCACCTAGGATCAAGTCAATGCTCGGAATCATCTTGGCCATTTTTTCATCTTCGCTCATGCCTAAATGGGATAAACAAATAATAAAGTCTACTTGTGACCGGAGTTCACTCATCGTTTTTTCCAACTCAATAAAAGGATCTGTTACATTCCATCCGAGCGGCTCATAAAAGAAATGATATGGAATCGTAACCCCTGTAACACCAACCTTTAAGCCTGATGACATTGTATAGACCTTAGAAGAAGTCGCCCATGACGGATCACTACCATCTCTATGTTTTAAATTACTTAACAAAACAGAGAATCTCGCTTCTTTATATAATTCATTGAGTTGGTCTTTAGAGAATGTGATTCCTTCATTGTTCCCTATTGTAACAGCATCATAGTTCATTTCATTTAAAAGTTTAACATTCCCTTTTCCTAACAACGCTTCAGTCATTGGATGCACTCTATCGCAGTGGTCGCCAATATCAAATAACAATACTTCCTGGTTAAGAGAGTCAGCTTCTAAACGCTGCTTTTTCAGGAGGGCTGTCACTGCTGGCCATTGCTCGAGAGAACTATGTAAATCATTTGTATGAAGTATCCGCAGTGTTTCTTTAGCCAATGGTAAACATCCTTCCGTTTAATTGATTAACTTTGTTCGGATTTATAACGTGGATACTCCCTGATAAATTAGTCTAATTCCAATAATAATCAAGAATACTCTTAGCATAAACACAACAGCATTGCTTGTTAAACGACGATTTATTGCAGCACCTAGTTGACCACCTAACCAAGCACCTGGAATAAGCGCTAAAGCATAATACCAATCAACATTTCCTATACTGACGTGCGAAATAGAGCTGACCGTTGCAGAGAGAAAAACAAGAAACATCGATGTTGCTACTGCTAAGTGAGGCGGAAATGCGAAGAGTAGTACCATTGCAGGGACCATTAAAGACCCTCCACCAATGCCAAATAACCCTGAAAACATTCCTACAAAAAAAGCAATTGTCACCGCTACAATTGGTTGATAACCATATTGAATCGTTTCTCCTAACTCATTTGTATGAGACCGTTCAATTCCTTTTGGTCTTCGTTTAAGTGGTGGAATACGGTTTCGAATCATTAAAATAAATGAAATAATTACAATGAATACACCAAATGCAACCAAAAATACGTCCACATTCATATCTTTATTTAACCATACTCCGAACAAGGCACCCGGCCCACTTCCAATGAAAAAAATCCATCCACTTTGTATATCGACTTTTTTTTGCTTTATGTAAGCTAATGTTGATGATAAACCAGTAAAAATCATTACCAATAGCGATGTTCCTACGGCTATTTGTGGTGTAATTCCACCTAAAATTGGTGAATATTCACTTAAAATCATTAAAGCAGGCACAATAATAATGCCTCCGCCGAGACCCATAATACTCCCTAATATTGCTGCTATTAGACCAAGTATAGCTAATACGATCCATTCCATTTTAAAGCCTGCTTTCCAATTCATTCAATTAACTTACTACTACTTTTTAATTTTACGGAATTCATCCGTACATTTCAACACATGTAAAAAAACACTTAATTCTCTCTACACATTTCCCACTAAAGTGATCCTTTTGCAAGTTATCACAGAAGTCATAAATAACTCTCTTTATTATTCATCAAATAATTACAATTGTCGAGTAGGGAGCAACGAAACTTAAGAATCAAACTCATTTGTTACTAATTAAATAGTTATTATGACCAAAGTATGGGAATTTAAGGTGACACAGGAAAAGCGAATCCGACATTGCCGGATTCGCTTTAATAATAATCCTATTAACCAATACTACCTTCCATTTCGAACGAGATTAGACGGTTCATTTCTACCGCGTACTCCATTGGAAGTTCTTTTGTAAATGGCTCGATAAAGCCCATGACGATCATTTCTGTTGCTTCTTGTTCAGAAATACCACGACTCATCAAGTAGAAAAGTTGCTCTTCCGAAACTTTTGAAACCGTTGCTTCATGCTCTAATGTAATATCATTGTTTAATATTTCATTGTATGGAATTGTATCCGACGTGGATTCATTATCCATAATCAACGTATCACATTCAATATTTGCTTTTGAACCTTGTGATTTACGTCCAAAGTGGGAAATACCGCGATACGTTACTTTTCCACCTTGCTTAGAAATAGATTTTGATACGATTGAAGACGAACAGTCAGGTGCTAAGTGGTGCATTTTAGCTCCAGCATCTTGGTGTTGTCCTTTTCCTGCAATAGCAATCGAAAGAACGCTACCTCGAGCTCCTCTTCCAGTCATAACAACAGCAGGGTACTTCATCGTAAGTTTAGAACCAATGTTTCCATCTACCCATTCCATCACTGCATTTTCTTGAGCAACAGCACGCTTTGTTACAAGATTAAACACGTTTGGCGCCCAGTTTTGGATCGTTGTATAACGACAGTATGCATTTTTCTTAACAATGATTTCAACAACAGCACTGTGTAAAGAATTCGTTGTATACACTGGAGCTGTACAACCTTCTACATAGTGTACTGAACTATCTTCATCTGCAATGATTAACGTGCGCTCAAATTGCCCCATATTTTCAGAGTTGATTCGGAAGTATGCTTGTAATGGCTGTTCCGTTTTAACTCCTTTAGGAACGTAGATGAATGATCCACCAGACCAAACAGCTGAGTTTAACGCTGAAAATTTGTTGTCAGATGGAGGAATAACTGTTCCAAAGTTTTTTCTGAAAATATCTTCATTTTCTTTTAATGCAGTATCTGTATCTTTGAAGATGACACCTAAATCTTCTAAGTCTTCCTGCATATTATGGTAAACCACTTCTGATTCATATTGCGCAGAAACACCAGCAAGATATTTTTGCTCTGCTTCTGGAATACCTAATTTATCAAATGTGTTTTTAATTTCTTCTGGAACTTCATCCCATGAACGCTCTGTGTTTTCAGATGGTTTCACGTAGTACGTGATCTCATCGAAATTTAACTCAGCCAAATTTCCTCCCCATTGTGGCATTGGCATTTTATAAAACTGCTCCAACGACTTCAAACGAAAATCAAGCATCCATTGAGGCTCATCTTTCATACGAGATATTTCCTCAACAATTTCGCGAGTTAGTCCTTTTGCAGAACGGAAAATCGATACGTCTTTATCATGAAAGCCATATTGATATTCACTGATTTCTGGCATTTTTTTCGCCATGTGAAACCCTCCTTTTAATTCTTAAATAGCACTATAGCTATTTCTATTAACATATAGTAAGTGATTACGAATGATTGACAACAACAAGTGACAATGCTTTTAGAACGATTAACGTCCTGTGGGATATGATTCCCTATCCTACTTATATAGAAGGATACACCTTTAGTTTACAACACTTCGGTAGTAAAAACCAAGGATATGTCAGTATTTATTCAGAATCTTCGTCCTCTTCTTTGCCTAGGCCTTGCTCCATCGCCTTCCAGGCAAGCGTTGCACACTTTATCCTAGCCGGAAATTTAGCGACTCCTTTTAGAGCTTCAATATCTTCAAGGTCAAATTCCTCGGTATCTACATCTTTTCCGAGCATCATATCGGAAAACATTCCTGACATTTTTAATGCTTCTTCCACAGAGAGGCCTTTCACTGCCATGGTCATCATGGAAGCGGAAGATAAACTAATCGAACAACCTTCACCAACAAATTTTGCGTCCGCAATTTTTCCATCTTCTACATTCATTTGCAGTTGGATGCGATCGCCACATGTAGGATTATTCATATTAATTTTCAACGTATCCCCCTCAAGTTCACCACGATTACGAGGGTTTTTGTAATGATCCATAATGACTTGACGGTACAATGTGTCTAAATTAGACATCTCCAAAATACTCCTTTGTTTTTATTAATGCTTTAACAAAAGCATCGACATCTTCTTCTGTATTATAGAGGTAAAAACTTGCCCTAGCAGTCGCATTCACTTCTAACCATTTCATTAAAGGTTGTGCACAATGGTGCCCCGCCCTTACAGCAACACCTTCTGCATCTAACACCGTCGCCACATCGTGGGGATGAACATCGTCACAATTAAAAGTCAATACGCCGGCTCTCTCCTCAGGACTAGGGCCAAACATGGTAACTCCATCAATGTCCTTGAGTTGAGACATGGCATAAGCTACAAGTTTCTGTTCATGTTTTTCAATATTTTCTAAGCCAATCTCTTCCAAGAAATCAATCGCCGCGCCTAAACCAATAGCCCCAGCAATGATCGGTGTGCCCCCCTCAAATTTCCAAGGAAGTTCTTTCCAAGTCGAGTCGTAAAGGTCGACAAAATCAATCATTTCGCCACCAAACTCAACAGGTTCCATCTTTTTCAATAGTTTCTTCTTCCCGTATAAAACACCAATTCCGGTAGGACCACACATTTTATGACCAGAAAAAGCATAAAAATCTGCATCAAGATCTTGCACATCTACTTTCATATGTGGAACAGCTTGTGCACCATCTACGACCATCACTGCATCATGCTTATGAGCAATTTCAGTAATTTTCTTGATCGGGTTAATTGTTCCAAGCACATTTGAAACTTGCATCACAGAGACAATTTTCGTATTATCCGTGACGGTTTCTTCCACATCACTTAAAGCAATCGTCCCATCTTTTTGCAGTGGAATGTATTTAAGTGTTGCTCCTGTTTCCTTAGCAACCTGTTGCCATGGAATAATATTACTATGATGCTCCATTGGTGTAATGACAATTTCATCATCTGGACCAAGATTCGCTTTGCCATAACTCGACGCGACAAGGTTAATTGAAGTTGTCGTGCCACGAGTAAACACAATCTCTTGCATACTCTTCGCATTAATGAACTTACGAACCTTTTCCCTCGCACCTTCATAACCATCTGTGGCCATCGAACCTAGTGTATGAACACCCCGGTGAACATTGGAATTATATCTTTTATAATAGTCTTCCACTGCTTCAATGACTTGATTTGGCTTTTGCGAAGTTGCTGCACTATCAAGGTAAACGAGTGGATGCCCATTGACTTCCTGATCTAAAATCGGGAACATTTTTCGGACAGTTTCCACATTCATTAGTATACTTTCCTTTCAATCACGTCATGCAATTGTTCTTTTACAGACTCAATTGGCAGTTCGTTAACAACTGGAGCAAGGAATCCGTGAATAATTAGACGCTCTGCTTCTTTTCTAGCAAGCCCCCGACTCATTAGATAAAACATTTGCACTGGATCAATTTTTCCAACTGAAGCAGCGTGCCCAGCTGTCACATCGTCTTCATCAATAAGCAAAACCGGGTTAGCATCTCCACGCGATTTTTCACTAAGCATAAGAATACGCTCTGTTTGCTCACTATTTGATTTTGTTGCTCCATGCTCGATTTTTGAAATACCATTAAAAATTGATGTAGCAGAATCTTTCATCACACCATGCTTTAAAATATTTCCATCGGTATGCTTCCCGATATGAACAAGGTTCGTTGTAAAGTTTTGTATTTGTTTCCCACGCCCGACAGATACAGTTTTCGTATCTCCGAAAGAGCCTTGTCCAACGAGGTACGTTGTGTTTTCAGAAACGGTATTCCCATCGTTCATTTGACCAAGCGCCCAATTAATCGTAGCATCTCGACCGTACACTTGCCCTCGTCGATTCACATACGTTGTCACTGTATCTGCAAAGTTATCAACGGCACCAAATCTTACTTTCGCACCGTTTCCAACATAAACTTCAGCAACAATATTTGCTACAGATTCATCATTTGATCCTTCAGAAAGATTGTTCTCCACATAAGTCACTGAACTGTTGTCTTCCGCGACAATAAGTACGTGATTAAACAATCCAAAATTGCCTTCATGAGAATATACAGCTTGAAGGGGTACTTCCACTTCAACGTCTTTAGGAACATATAGGAATGTTCCACCATTGACCAATGCAGCATGCAATGCTGACAAACGGTGTTCATTTACAGATATAGCATCTTGCATAAAGTATTTTTTCACCAATTCTTCATGCTCAACTAACGCTGTTTTTAAATCAGTAAAGATAATACCTTTATCAACCAAAGTCGTTTGCATTGACTGAAATGTAGTTACACCATTTTTTTGCACAATTAAGTTTCGAATGTTTTCTTCGTCACTAATGAGAGTTTTCACACTTTCAGAAAGATCTGAGTAACTTCCTGCTTCATCTGTTTTTGCATCAAAATCAAATGATGTAAAGTTCCATTTATTAATTTTTGTTTTATCTGCTTTTGGCAATTCTAAATTAAAGGCTTTCTCTAAAGACGAGAGACGTAGATCAGTGAACCATTGTGGCTCTTGTCGGTCTTTAGAGAAGTCTGTTACTTGTTGCTGATTTACTGGAAACGTAATTTCCGTCGTCATATCTTCATTCCTCCTCTTTAAACCGAATCTATTCTTGACCTACAGTTTCGTCTTCGATGCCTAGTTCGTCTTTGATCCACTCATAACCATTTTCCTCAAGTTTCTGAGCTAATTCAGGTCCACCAGATTTCACAATCCGGCCTTGCATCATTACATGTACGAAATCAGGTTTCACATAATTCAATAAACGCTGATAGTGAGTAATGATCATACAGCCAAAGTCATCGCTGCGGAGTTCATTTATCCCTTTAGCTACAACTTGTAATGCATCAATATCTAAACCAGAGTCAATTTCATCAAGAATCGCGATTTTAGGCTTAAGCATAAGAAGTTGGAGAATTTCATTGCGCTTCTTTTCCCCACCAGAAAATCCTTCGTTCAAATAACGATGTTGAAATGACTCATCAATTTCTAAAGTACCCATTTTTTCATCTATTTGGCGAATAAATTTCATAAGTGAAACTTCGTCTCCTTCTTCACGTCCAGCGTTCATCGCTGAGCGGATGAAATCAGAGTTTGTTACACCAGAAACCTCACTTGGATATTGCATCGCAAGGAATAGTCCTGCAAGTGCTCGCTCATCTACCTCCATATCAAAAAGGTTCTTGCCCCCGAGCGTCGCTTCACCTTTCGTTACTTCATATTTAGGATGTCCCATAAGCGCAGACGCTAACGTGGACTTACCTGTTCCGTTTGGTCCCATAATTGCGTGGATTTCTCCACCGTTCACTTCAATCCCAAAACCTTTCAGGATTTCCTTCTCTTCAATTGATACATGAAGATCTTTGACTGTTAAATTTGGTTTCGTCATGTTACATACCTCCATTTATTTTTTCAAAACTTGATTTAGAGCATGGCAATATAATGAATACATAGATCCACCACATTCTCAATTTATTCTCATTACAATCTTATATCAAATCCAAAAACAGTTCAAGGAATATACATAATTCTTTTTTATCATTCCCCTAATAATCTCCAAACAGCTTGATTCTATGCATCAAATCCAACAAACACATAAGAAAATCATAAAAAAACTAACTGATTACTCTTCTCATATTATAGAAATTCTACTTTATTTCTAGTTTATCAGATGTCTGTCACTTCATTGATCGGCACTTAAGTAACTATAATTTTCTCAATAGGTGTAAATTTCCGGTATCTAATTGAGAATGAATCTTAATTACAATAGGAATATGCCTTCTTGTTTACTTAATCAAAACTATTATATATTGTGATGAGCTAGGACTCAACCTCACTAGAAAAACTAAGACTTATCGCCAAGTCCTTCACGGCGAAAGCCTTAGTTTTTCTTATACTTTAACCCTTTAGCGAAGTTAAACATTTTTAAAGTATAAAAAACGAGCTAGTATGAAATCATACCAACTCGTTTTTTATAAAAATATTGGTAGGGAGTATTCCCATTTTTTTCGATACGATTACTTTTGCAGTTCTTCCACAATGGCTAAACTCTTGCGGTAATCTTTTTCTCTTTCTTCTTCTACTTTAAGGCGATTGTCTAATGTAAGGTTATACTCTACATACCCGATTCCATATGATTGGTACATCGCTTTTTCCATCTCACCTGTGTGTTTCGTATGAATCTGATTGATAATAAATCACATTCCCTTCTCGTTTTTTGGATTGCTCATGACCAAAGCATTAATTAAACTTTTTTTACAATTCAACTTTGTTTGGGCAATCGTTATTAACAAGATTTATTGTAGCATTCTGAATGTTTTGAACCAATCTTCATTTGTTGTGATATTATCTGACACAGTCCCATGTGATTGTGTCAAGAAACCTCACCACTATTTTTAATAGAATCCTTCTGCATTACTAGCAATTACTCTTGTTTTTATAATACGAAGCGAAATCATCACAATTAACCTTATTATGACAGAAAACCTTCCGTAAATTCTGTAATACTATCTTCAATTAATGTGACCGCTTGGCTAAGCGCCGCGCCGCCGCCAAACGCACCTGTAACGGCGACCGCTTCTAAAATTTCTTCTTTGGATGCTCCTTGATCTAAGCACCCTTTCACATGATAAATCATGCAATATTCATCTTGTGCATTCAAACTAATTGCTAATGCAATCAACTGTTTTTCTTTTTTAGAAAGACTCCCTTCTTGGAAACAAGCCTCCGAAAACTCATGATACTTGTGGGCTATGTCAGGCATTTGTTCGGCAAATCTTCCCATACCTTCTTTATAATGAAGCAATGCTCCCTGAATTGATGATGACTCTTCATAATGCTGCTCTTCCATTCTCGTTCCACTCCTTCAATCAATGTAATAATGTTATTTTGGCTAGAAAATCCATATCTATGTAAAGAGGTTTAAAAACATTTAAGATTCTTAAGAATATTTTGCTGGGGAATTGTCGTTTGTGATCCGTACTCTTTAGCATTTTGAATTGTTCGGATCGAATTACGGCTGTTTTGCTTCCTATCTTCTCACTTCCACAATTGTTCGGTTCCAATTACGCCTTTTCACTCCCAAATTCTCTCCCCATATCCTTCTTCAGCTCGTAATTAAGCGGTTTTGCTCCCTACTCTCCATATCCACCACTTGTTCAACTCCAATCAGTATCTAAAAAAGCCAAAAGAAAAAGCAGCACCTCTGTTTAGAGGTACTGCCAAATTCAATCCATTTGCTATTATTCAGTTACTGGAACAACCGCATTGTCATACTCTTCAATAATGAAATCTAGGACTTCTTCTGAACGCAATACATCAAGTAGTGTTAGAATTCTTTCGTCATCTTCGTCACCACTGTTTACAGCAATTACATTCACATAAGGGTTATCCAGATCTGCTGATTCTGTTGCAATTGCATCCTCTAATGGATTTAAACCAGCATCCAACGCATAGTTCGAGTTAATCAATACCGCATCACCTTCACCAACATCATATGCTTGTGTAAGCAGCGCTGCTTCTACATTTCCTTGAAACTGAAGATCACGTGGATTTTCAACAATGTCACTAATTTCAGCTTCAATGCCTACACCTTCAGCTAATGTGATTAAGCCTTCTTCCTCAAGCATCATCAAGATCCGACCGTGATCTGATACGGCACTACTCATGATAATTTCCGCACCATCTGGTAATTCATCTAAAGTTGCATAGTCTTGAGAGTAAACACCAATCGGTTCAATGTGAATCCCACCTGCATTAACAAAATCATAATCATGTTCTGCAATTTGCGACTCTAAGTAAGGGATGTGTTGGAAATAGTTAGCGTCCAACTCACCTTCTGCTAAAGCTTCGTTAGGTAGTACGTAATCGTTGAAAGGTACGACTTCTAATGCAATTCCTTCTTCTTCTAAAAGCGGTGAAGCGAACTCAAGAATTTCCGCATGAGGAACATTTGAAGCTCCTACAACTAAGCTTTCAAGCTCGACACTTTCGTTAGCTTCGTTGTTATTTGATGCTTCTTCGTTCTCATTACCTGCATTATTAGATGCTTCTTCATTGTTATTATTGGCACCTGCTGAATTTTCTTCGTTATTACTTTCCCCTTCGCCACATGCTGCGAGGAGTCCTACTGATAATGCTACGACACTTAAACTTTGTAAGTATTTCTTCATGATGATGTTTCCCCCTTGATTTTTTTTAAGCGGTTATCGCTTATCTAATTTATTTGTCAAATAATCGCCAATATACTGTAAAATAAAAACGATTATGAGTACAACAATTGTTGCTACCAATGTGATATCAGGATTGCCTCTCTGAAATCCATCGCGGAAGGCTAGATCACCTAATCCACCTGCACCAATAACACCAGCCATCGCTGTGTAACTAACTAAAGCAATCGCTGTTACTGTAATTCCTGATACAAGTGCAGGCATTGATTCTGGTAATAAAACTTTGAAAATAATTTGCCCATTATTTGCCCCCATCGACTTGGCCGCCTCAACGACTCCTTTATCAATCTCTCTTAATGCAATTTCTACCATCCTTGCATAAAATGGAGCAGCACCAATGATCAAAGCTGGTAAGGCTGCCGTAGGACCAAGCATCGTTCCTACTAATGATCGTGTAAAAGGTATGAGAAGAACAATTAAAATAATAAATGGTATAGAACGAAAAATATTAACATAGGCAGCAGTAATTCCATGAATCACTTTATTTTGCCACAGTTGCCCTCGGTCGGTTAAAAATAATATTAAACCAAGGAAAATACCGATAACAAACGTAAAAAGTAATGCAATAAGTGACATATAAATCGTTTCTTCTGTTGCTACTTTCATATTGTCCCAATTAACATTTGGTAATAACCAATTATTTGTTAATAATAAAATATTAGCCACCGTGAACCACCTCGACTTCCACTTGTTGCTCACGGATAAACGAAATCACGTCATCTATTAAGTGATTGTCTCCCGTTACACTAATAAACAAGGATCCATATGGACCGGTTCTCGTTTGAGAAATTTTCCCTTGCAGAATACTGATCGAGACGTCAAATTTACGGACAACATCTGTCATGAGTGGCTTGTTTGTTTCCCCACCAACAAATGTAAGTTGTAAAATTTGCCCAATGCCTTCATTTGCTAACAAATGCCGAACCGCTTCTTCTGTTTCTTCCGGTTCGGTTACTTGTTTGACAAATTCCTTCGTCATATTTTCTTTCGGCTGTTTAAAAACATCCAATACAAGCCCGGCCTCAACAATTCGGCCACCATCCATCACCGCAACTTGATGACAAATTTTTCGGATGACGTGCATTTCGTGCGTTATTAATACGATCGTTAAATCTAACTTTTGGTTAATGTCAACAAGTAAATCTAATATCGAATCAGTCGTTTTAGGATCAAGCGCAGATGTCGCTTCATCACAAAGGAGAACTTTCGGATCATTAGCAAGCGCACGTGCTATCCCTACTCTTTGCTTTTGGCCACCACTTAACTGTGAAGGATAAGAACCTCCGCGCCCCTCTAAGCCAACAAGTTTAATTAATTCTTCTACTCGCTTCTTTCTATTCGCTTTTGCAACCCCTTTGACTTCCAACGGAAAAGCAATATTTTCTGCAACCGTTCTTGACCATAGTAAGTTAAAGTGTTGGAAAATCATCCCAATTTCTTGCCGGGCGTAGCGTAACTCTTTTTTAGAGAGGTTATTCATATTTTTCCCCGCTACTGTCACTTCACCAGATGTAGGCGTCTCAAGCATATTTAATAACCGAATCAACGTACTTTTTCCAGCACCACTGTAACCGATGATTCCGTAAATTTCACCTTTTTCAATCGTTAAATTAACGTTATCTACCGCTGTTACATTTCCATCTTTTAACTGAAATGTTTTGGCGAGTTTTGATAATTTAATCACTGCTATCACTCGCTTTCTTGTCGCTCTACAAATAGCAATAAACTACAATGCTATTAAAAAGCATATTCAATTCACATCTATAAATCAAGTAAACCAACCTGTTTAGTATAGTTAATACACAGAGTAAGAGACTTAACAATAGTTAAATCAATAAGTAATCACTTTATGCTTCGATCTAAGCACAGAAAAAAAACCTATCTACTCCCGAAAGAAAAGCAGAAAGGTTCATTCATCGCTGAAATCTTTCTTCTCATCTTTCAAAACAGTTTCCTGTTTTGTTGGATTTAGCACCTTCCATTTTTAAGAAATTGATGGTTGCCGGGTTTCATAGGGCCAATCCCTCCACCTCTCTTGATAAGAGAATTCATATAATAGAATTTTTAAAGTCTGATATGGATGTTATCACTGTCCACTCATCTTGTCAACACAAGAATGAATTCAGTTATCTTCGATTTGAATTTGATAAATAAAAGAGTGATTCGATCCAGAGCAAATATTTCAATGAGCCTGTTACATTAAGGTCGCCACGTCGTTTCATTGCCAATAAAAAATCTTCTCCGCGCAGTAATTGTGTTAATGCTTCGTCATCTCCTTCAATCACTACATCACACGCTTCTTCATTTGCCGATATGAAGTGCGGTACTTGCCCATCAAATACAATATACCAGGATTCACTTCCAGAAGTAATGCATAGTTGAATATGGTGTTTTAATAATAAAGTTTCCATATGTTCTGATCGCTTCATTTCTTTCATCACAGAATCAAGTAATGTTCGCATACATTTCGCCCCTAGTTGGTTCGTCATTTAAAAAACTAACGTTCGTAAACGTGAATCTCTATTCTAAATTAGTTCTCCACAACTAGGTCTTTTTCCTTTATATTATTCGAGATTCTTGCTTATTTTTTTGTTTATGAGCGATTGGCTTGCTAAAAACTAGGTAGAAATATACTGTTGCAATCACATATAAACTAGCTGTAATTGAAAACACAATTGCATAACCAGAATACGAGCCATGTACCATCACGATCGTCGTAGAAATTGGCCCCATAACTGCCCAACCGAGCTGAAAAACCGCTTGCCCAACCGAGTTTGCTAAGCCTTTCATCGAATCGTCAACACTCTTCATCATTAATGACATTTGGATTGGGTTTCCGGCATTCATAAGGGCTTGTCTAAATAAAAACCCAATAACAGCAATCCAAAGTGTTTCTGTAAATGCAGTAATTAATAAAAATGGAATCGATAATAACTGAAGTATCACTACAGCTCTTACCTCGCCGACTTTTCGGACAACAGCGGGCCCGATCATTAATGCAACAGCGGTCATCGCCTGTCCAGAAGATAAAATAAGTCCTACAAGTGTATGTGACACCTCAAATCTATCGACAAAATATAAATTTAAATAAGGGATGACTAGTCCAGAACCAAATCCAATAATAATTTGGGCAACAGCAAATAAGAGGATAATTTTCAATCCTGTTCGATGTATCTTGAACAGTTTTTTGAAAGAACGTTCTTGTACTGTTTTACTAGTTAGTTTTTTTTCTTCGCGAATTTTTATCATTGGAATCAAAGATGCGAAGAAGAAAGCAACACCAATAATTAAAGTGATTCTTATGCTCGAAAGACTTGACAGCCCTATAATAACGTTAAAAAAATCACTCAGTGTTCCACCAAGTGTATTCCCAACCACGTTTGCAAGCATAATAATTGCAAAATTAAAACTAAACAAATGAACGCGTTGTTTTTCCGTAGAGTTTTCAGCTAGCAAAGGAATCGAACAAACTTGGATAAGTGCCATAAACATTCCTGTCATAAAAGCACCCGAAAGAAGCAAAATATCTATCGACAATGTTGCCCTAAGTAACAAGCTGATTGCAGTAAAAACTGCCCCAACGACGATTAATTTTTTGCGACCGATGCGATCACTTAAAATCCCTGCCGGCAAAAGTAATAAAGCTGTTGCTGCTGATTGCATCGCAATCACAGACCCATTCATCTGATCATCATAACCAAGTTCACGTATATAATAGTTATAAATAATCATAAAAATCCCCATGCCAATGTGAACGAGCATGGAACTTATTAAAAATAACCGAACATTTCTATTATAATAGCGGAATTGTTCTTTCCAATCGCCTAGTATACTTGCCATTTTCTCTCCCCATTCTTCTTTCTCATTCAAGACAATATTTCACAGCAAATCGGCTCTGAAAATTAAATAGTATTTCGCCTCTCTAAATAATAAGTCATTGAATACCATTTGAAAAGAGTTGATTTTATCTGATTGAGAATTTCAGCAGCTAAGTTTCGGGGAGGTGCATTAGAGAAAGCCGCTTTTCTTGTTGTGACCCTTTCTTTCCAATTCTTCTCGGCATGGGGCACAACTCGCTCTCTCTTGTGACACTTCCCTTCAAATTCTGCTCGCCATGGGGCACAAGCCGCACCTTCTTGTGACCCTTCTCTTCCAATTCCACTCGCCATGGGGCACAACTCGCTCTCTCTTGTGACACTTCCCTTCAAATTCTTCTCGGCATGGGGCACAACTCGCTCTCTCTTGTGACACTTCACTTCCAATTCTGCTCGCCATGGGGCACAACTCGCTCTCTCTTGTGACACTTCACTTCAAATTCTGCTCGCCATGGGGCACAAGCCGCACCTTCTTGTGACCCTTCTCTTCCAATTCCACTCGCCATGGGGCACAACTCGCTCTCTCTTGTGACACTTCCCTTCAAATTCTTCTCGGCATGGGGCACAACTCGCTCTCTCTTGTGACACTTCCCTTCCAATTCTGCTCGCCATGGGGCACAAGCCGCACCTTCTTGTGACCCTTCTCTTCCAATTCCACTCGCCATGGGGCACAACTCGCTCTCTCTTGTGACACTTCCCTTCAAATTCCACTCGCCATGGGGCACAACTCGCTTCTTCTTGTGACACTTTGGCGAGCCATGCAAAAAAAGGCTACTCAATTTATGAGCAACCTTTTTTATCCATAGTGGATTAGCTCCAACCCATATCAGTCTCTTCTACATAGGATTTTGGATATTTCCTTGGTTCATATTGATCATCTTTATAAAATGTTTCATTTTCAAATTCAAATCCTTCAGACATTTCATATAAATATCCAGGTCCTTTTTTAACAATATGCCCTATTTTTTCGGACTGAAAATAAATGGCCGTTTCATCATCCGTTTCTTGCTTTTTTTCAATTTGATTAGATATGTCGACACGAGACTTGGCTTCACCGTTCATACTTTTATTTAGAGACTTTGGGTCTAATTCTTCTTCTCCCATTTCATTAAAATAATCTACTCTTTCCATAGTTATTATAGCCTCCTTTTATTACTTAGTATCATCAATGGGAAAGAATTTATTCGATATCACGACAACAACTAGCCACTCCAAGGTTAGATATTTCGCACTCAAAAAACCCTGAATGCCATTAGCATCCAGGGTTAAATGTTGAAATATCAGTCTTCTTTCGTCATTTTTTCATAAGCTTCTGCATCCATTAACTTATCGATTTCTGACTGATCAGATGGCTCAATAACAACCATCCATGCTTTCTCAAATGGTGACTCATTTACAAATTCCGGTGAATCATCTAACTCCTCATTCACCTCGACAACTTTACCAGAAATTGGTGCATAAAGTTCAGAGACTGTCTTAACCGACTCTACACTTCCGAAAGGCTCGTCTGCTTCAAGTTCATCCCCAACTTCAGGGAGTTCTACAAACACGATATCTCCTAATTCGGATTGCGCAAAGTCTGTAATTCCAATCCGTACCTTTTCTCCCTCAATTTTGACCCACTCATGTTCTTCTGAATACTTAAAATCTTTTGGTAAATTCATGTTTAGTCCCTCCGTAATGTTTCTCTAAATTTTCAAACGTCCAAGCAATGGATCTTAACGTCTAACAAAAGTGAACTGCCGTTTCAAGCTTCTTATGTACATTGCAGCTCGACACTCTCTTTTACTATAATACATATGAAGAAAGTAGAGCAACAAAGTTGCAAAATTTTACTACTTGTTATTCCAAACCTCATCAAAAACTTCTTCTTTGAAGCCTACCGTGACACTTTCACCATCTGTTGTCAGTGGCCGCTTTATCAGCATCCCATCTGAAGCAAGGATTTCTAACAATTCGTCCTCAGAAGCTGTATTTACTTTGTCTTTCAATCCCAATTCACGATACTTTTTTCCACTCGTATTAAAGAATTTTTTTAACTCCAACCCACTTGCTTGATAAAACGAGTGAAGATCTTTTTTACTAGGCGGAGATTCAACAATATCAATCGCCTCATAAGTCACTTCATGTTCATCAAGCCATTTTTTTGCTTTGCGACAAGTGCCACATTTAGGGTAATGGTAAAAAATTACACTCATTTAAAAACCTCCTTTTGGTGCATGCTAGGTAGAACTAGATTGATATGCCTTCTCACTACTACGCTTATTTCATTAAGATTAAATGTAATCCTTGATAGAAAAGACAATTATCTCTATCGTATACTACTTTCGATGTTATTATCACATTTCCTGCTCAGTTAATAATTTTCCCTTGTTAATACTTCTTTAAACCAATATAATATAAAACGTAATAGTTACGTTTTAAGAAAACCACTACAAAAAAGGAGGGGTTTTATGCGAAAATGGGTCATTATCGGTGGAGGAATTCAAGGGACAACCATAGCTGTCCACTTGTTGGAAAAAGAGGTCGCTACAACTAAAGACATTCTAATTATAGATCCTCATGATCATCCATTGGAAAAGTGGAAGCAAATGACTAGTCGTATTAGCATGCCTTTTTTACGTTCTCCTTTCGTTCATCACATATCTTCTTCTCCGTTCTCACTCGATCAATTTGGGAAAAAGTATCAAAATCAACAAAAAGTATTTCTCGGACGCTATCATCGTCCTAAGTTAACTTTTTTCAATGAACATTGTAATGAATTAATCAATCATCATCAACTTGAAAAATCATGGTTAAAAGGATCTGTAAATGGATTAACAAAGTCGCCAGAAGGTTGGCATGTCAAGATTGACTCTGGAGAAACAATCCATGCAAAACATGTCATTCTTGCATTAGGATTAAGTCAACAACCGTTTATTCCGAACAATTTAATAAAGGCTAGAGAACAAGGTGCAGCCGTTCATCATATTTTTGAAGAAGGATTGGATTTGCAAAAACTTCAGCACCCAATTGCAATCGTTGGTGGAGGAATCACAGCAGTTCACACTGCAATATCTTTGGTTGACAAATATCCTCGAAACGTAACACTCATTAAACGTCACCCGTTTAGAGTTCATTCTTTTGACAGTGACCCTGGTTGGCTCGGCCCAAAAAACATGCATCGCTTTTCGAAATTGACAGATTATAAACAACGAAGAAAATCTATTTTTCAAGCGAGACATCGCGGTTCGATCACACGTGAATTGTATCTGAAAATCAAAAAACTCGAAAGGAATAGCGAATTAACAATCCAAACGATGAATATAACAGACATTTCTTGTGAAGAAAATAAAATACTTTCAATTACTGATGATGAAAAAGGTGTTGACGAGAAAGCAAGTACTATCATTTGTTGCACCGGATTTGAACCTTCTTTACCTGGAGGAACTTGGTTAAAGGATTTAATCAGCCGATATTCTCTTCCTTGCGCACAATGTGGCTATCCGATAGTCAGTCGCTCACTTATGTGGGCGGACGGATTATTTGTAACAGGAGCGCTAGCGGAGTTGGAGATCGGACCAATTGCTAGAAATATATCTGGGGCGCAAAAGGCCGCATCAATAATCAGCGAGAACTTCCTGAAATCTACCTCATGAAATAGCAAAGGAGCCCTATGATTCCATAGGACTCCTGCGCTTAAGAGAAGAGAATGCCTTCTTTTAGAAAGAAGGTGTATTATTATCATTGGGGCAGGGGAGTGCCCCAAAATGTCTAACGTAATTTATTGAAATACTGACCGATGTTACAAAACGTATTTTTCTTGCTCGACGATCCGCACTGCAAGTTCACGCTTTTTTGCAATCAAATTAACTGGTGTGTGACGAGTCAACTTCTTTAAAATCGACAGCATCGTACGTAAGCTATCTCCTTCTTCAAGTGCTACGAGTGATTCTTTAGCAATTGCTTCAATATGATTGAACGCTTCTTGTGAATAAATTTCTGTCATCAGCATTTTTTGATTCGATTTGTCTAATCCGTCTTTATTAATTGCCTTTTCTGTACGTAACACGCACGACTCAATATTAAATATCTCATTAACAAGGTCTGCAATATTAGCTAACATTTCTTGCTCTTTTTGCAACTTTTCACCGTATTTTTGTACTGCTGTTCCCGCAATCATTAAGAATATTTTCTTTGCGTTTGTTAACAAATATTTCTCTTGCTCTAAAGGCTCATCGCCGACTTCTTCTGGCATCATCATCATCAATTCTTCTTGAAGTCCACTTGCCTGTTCGAGAAGAGCCAATTCACCTTTCATCGCTTTTCTCATGATTGTAGCGGGTACAAGCATCCGATTGATTTCATTTGTCCCTTCAAAAATCCGGTTGATCCGTGAGTTTCGATACATAGATTCGACTTCATACTCTGCCATAAAACCATACCCACCATGGATTTGTACTGCTTCGTCTACAATGAAATCGAGCACTTCTGAACCAAAGAACTTGTTTAGTGAGCACTCAATCGCATACTCTCCAATTGCTTTCCCTACTTTAGCTCCATCTTTTTGTTCTTCTTCTGAGAGACTATCAAAAGCTTTATCAATTAAACCACCTGAACGATAAATGGTACTTTCCATTGCGTAAGTTTTCGCTGCCATTTCGGCTAGTTTTTTCTGAATCAAGGTAAACTTTGAAATTGGTATCTTAAACTGCTTACGCTCATTTGCGTATTTCGCTGAAATTTCAATCGCGCGTTTAGCTCCACCAATACAGCCAACGCCAAGCTTGTAACGTCCGATGTTCAGAATGTTAAAAGCAATCACATGACCTTTGCCAATTTCGCCAAGTACATTTTCTTTCGGAACAAGAGCGTCTTCAAGAATTAACGTACGTGTCGATGAACCTTTTATGCCCATTTTCTTTTCTTCTGGCCCTGTTGAAACTCCTTGATAGTCTTTTTCTACGATGAAAGCAGAGAATTTCTCACCATCAACTTTCGCATAAACAACAAACACATCAGCAAATCCAGCATTAGTAATCCATTGTTTTTCACCATTTAATACATAATGAGTTCCTGCTTCGTTTAACTTAGCTGTTGCTTTTGCACTTAATGCATCAGATCCTGAACTAGGTTCTGTCAATGCATAAGCAGCTAATCTTTCACCACTAGCAAGATCCGGAAGATATTGTTTCTTTTGCTCTTCTGTTCCAAAAAAGACGATCGGTAACGTACCGATACCTACGTGAGCACCGTGTGACAAAGAGAATGATCCAGCTAGCGCAAACTTCTCTGTAATTAAAGATGAGCTAATTTTATCTAATCCAATTCCGCCATACTCTTCAGGCACATCTGCGCCTAATAAACCTAATTCTCCAGCTTCTTTTAAAAGTCTGACAGAACGGTCAAATTCATGATTCTCAATAAATTCTATTTCTGGCACGACTTTTTCTTTCACAAAATCCTCTGTCGTTTTAGCAATCATAATATGTTCATCAGTCAAATCCTCTGGGGTAAAAATTTGATCTGGAGAAATATCATCTAATAAAAAGCTACCGCCTTTGATGATTTTATCTGCTGTCGTCATTATCGTTCCTCCTCATATTATCTTGATTTTTGCATTTATATTAAAGTAGTTCGAATACTCCTGCCGCACCCATGCCGCCACCAATACACATCGTGACAACACCGAATTGTTCATTGCGTCGCTTCATTTCATGAATAAGCCCTAATGTTAATTTTGTTCCTGTGCATCCAAGTGGATGTCCAAGTGCAATCGCACCGCCATTGACATTTACTTTATCGTGGTCTAAACCTAACTGCCGCACTACTTGCAAGGACTGCGAAGCAAAAGCTTCATTGAGCTCATAGAGACCTATGTCTGACATCTCTAAACCTGCTAATTTCACCGCTTTTGGAATCGCTTCTACGGGACCAATCCCCATAATTTCAGGAGCAACCCCTGCAACGGCAAAGGAGCGAAACTTCACTAATGGCGTTAATCCATCTTTTTCAGCTTCTTCTCGGTCCATAACGAGAACTGACGCTGCACCATCACTCATTTGCGATGCATTCCCAGCAGTGACCGTTCCACCTTGGACGTTAAAAGCAGGCTTTAGTTTTGCTAATGTTTCTGCCGTTGTTCCTTCACGGACCCCTTCGTCTGTATCAACACTTACTTCTTTTTCGACGAGCTTATGATTCTCATCAACGGAACGGAATGTAACTGGAACAGGAACAATTTCATCTTTGAACATTCCTTCTTTAATCGCTCTCGCTGCCCGTTTATGACTTTCAACGGCAAACGCATCTTGATCTGCTCGACTAACGTCAAATCGTTTTGCTACTTCTTCTGCCGTGTGACCCATGCCCATGTAATATTCCGGTGCATTTTCTACTAAACTTGGGTTTGGTGCAATCACGTGTCCGCCCATCGGTATAAGACTCATAGATTCAGCACCACCAGCAATGATCGCTTTCGAATGTCCGAGCATAATTCTTTCCGCACCATAAGCAATACTTTGCAGACCTGAAGAACAGTAGCGATTAATCGTAATCGCTGGAACATGATCTGGCAATCCTGCAATAGCAGACATGTTTCGCGCCATATTCATTCCTTGCTCTGCTTCTGGCATCGCACAACCAATGATGACATCTTCAATGCGATTAGCATCAAAGTTTTTTGCCCTTCTTAACGTTTCTTTAATTGTAATAGCTCCTAAATCATCCGGTCTTACACTCGCAAAACTTCCTTTTTTAGCTTTTCCTACAGGTGTTCTAGCACCTGCTACAATTACGGCTTCTCTCAAGAAATTCCCCTCCTTTAGTCGAACTAGTTACGTAGTGGCTTTCCTTTTGAAAGCATATGTTGCATACGCTGTTGCGTTTTCGGCTCTCCTATTAAACTTAAAAATGCTTCTCTCTCAATATCTAGTAAATACTGTTCATCCACTTTCGACCCTTTTGCTACTCTACCGCCAGCAAGGGTAAAGGCGAGTTTATCAGCTATTTTCAAATCGTGATCGGAAATGTACCCACTGAATTTCATTGTCTTTGCTCCGAGAAGCATCGTCGCATATCCAGTTTCTCCAACAACTTGAATCTTTTTTCTTTTCGGTGGTTGATAACCGTCATTGGCTAAATGAAGTGCTTTTTGTTTTGCGTCATGTAATAAGTGATCGCCATTAACACTGATACTATCCTGTGGCCGAATGAAACCAAGCTCTTCTGCCTCCTGTGCACTCGTGCCAACTTTCGCCATCGCAATCGTTTCAAACACGCGGTTCGCAATAGCTTGGTGATCTACTGGCACACCTTCAGGAAGACGTTCAATTTGTCTGAGGTAAAGCTCTTTGTTACCGCCTCCGCCTGGAATCAATCCGACGCCTGCTTCAACCAACCCCATATACGTTTCGCTCGAAGCCTGAATGCTAGCAGATGGCAAACATATTTCTGTTCCCCCACCTAATGTCATTCCAAATGGAGCTGCGACAACAGGCCTACCGGAGTAGCGGATTTTAGCCATTGATTTCTGGAATTGGCGAATAACGAGATCAAGTTCAGGGAAGTTCATATCTTGCGCTTCCATTAACATCATCATCAAATTCGCACCAACACAGAAATTCTTCCCTTGGTTGTTAATCACAAGTCCTTTATAATTTTTTTCCACTTCGTCAACCGATTTATTAATCATTTGCAACACGTCAAGACCAATAGAGTTATTTGGAGACGTGAATTCAAGACAGGCAATACCATCACCGAGATCAATTAGCGATGCCCCTGCATTTTTGATAATCACCTTGTCATTGTCTTTTAGTGACTTCAAATGAATCACTTTTGGGTTCACCTTTGCTTTTGCGTATTCCCCATCGTGATAGTACGAGTCGACGCCTTCATAAAAACTCGTGATCCCTTTTTCCAACATGTTTTCCACCCATGCAGGGATCGTTTCCCCTTCTTCTTTCATGCGGGCAACAGATTTTTCAACACCAATAGCATCCCAGGTCTCAAATGGCCCTAATTCCCAGCCGAATCCCCATTTCATTGCTTGATCAACATCATTTATCGAGTGAGCCACCTCAGAACATTTCTCCGCGGCATATAGCAATGTTGGTTTTAGCACATTCCACACTAATTCCCCAGCGCGATCGTTCGCGTAAATAAGCGCTTTCATCTTTGCTGCCTTACCTTTTGCCTGCTTACTTTGCTGTACTGATGGCGCTTTTAATTTCTTTTGTTCACCATATTCCATTGTCTTGTAATCAAGCTCAAGGATTTCACTACCATTTTCACCTTTTATTTTTTGATAAAATCCTTTCCCTGTTTTACTTCCAAGCATCTTTTTCTCTGCCATTTCTATCATGAATGCCGGTGGATTAAACACTTCTTTTTCGTCTCCATCAACGAGGTCATAAACGTTTTTCGCTACGTGTAGGAACGTATCCAGACCGACAACGTCAAGGGTTCTGAACGTCGCACTCTTTGGTCTTCCGAGCGCAGGGCCTGTAACTGAATCCACTTCTCCAACGGTAAATCCACGTTCAACCATTTCACGAACAGTAACGAGTAATCCATATGTTCCAATCCTATTAGCAATAAAGTTCGGTGTATCTTTCGCCTCAACAACACCTTTACCTAAAGTATCCTCACCAAACTGACGCATGAAATCGAGAATCTCTTTCGATGTGTCCTTTGTAGGAATCACTTCTAGAAGTTTCAAATATCTTGGTGGATTAAAAAAATGTGTTCCCAAGAAATGACTTCGAAAATCATCTGACCTTCCTTCGGCCATGTCTTCAACAGAAATGCCTGATGTATTTGAACTAACAATCGATCCTGGTTTTCTATATTCATCTACTTGAGCAAAAACCTTCTTTTTAATATCTAGGTTTTCCACAACAACTTCTAATACCCAATCTACTTCTGCAAGGCGTTTCATATCGTCTTCCATATTTCCCGCTTCAATGAAATCCACATTACCTTTTTTTGCAAGAGGAGCTGGCTTTTGTTTCTTCAATTTCTCAATCGAATCTGCCGCTAATCGATTTCTAACCACTTTGTCTTCTAAAGTAAGTCCTTTTCTTTCTTCAGCTTCCGTTAGTTCTCTTGGAACAATATCCAACAAAAGTGTAGGTATACCGATATTCGCTAAATGAGCCGCGATACCTGAACCCATGATTCCAGAGCCTAACACAGCAACTTTACCGATTCTTTTAGTCATGAAGTACCTCCTTCTTTCTACTTGAATGAATACTCATTCATTTTTGGGGCAAAAAATTTTATTTTTTTTCTGAACACAATTTTGTCACCAAATGTCTACATTTATAATGATAGTAAACTTTCCGCTAATACGCAAGTGGAAACGCTTAAATATTTATAGTTTTTTTCAAAAATATGATTATTTCTCTTCACAGAAAGAGAATTGGCTTTCAGATAAGACGTTTTTATACTACATGCTAACGAATAGAAAGTGATTTTTCGTAAAAACTATCTCCGAAACGTTACTATCCCCATCAAACTGAAGGAGGATTGCTTTATGGAGCAACAGTCAATGAACCAGGGGCAGACAATGCCTCAACCGCCTAATGTGGTAACAAATAAAGACCACTTGTATATTAGTGATATGCTATCGTGGAATTTACTTGCTATGAAAAAAGCACATGCATTTGCTGAACAATGTGCGGATCAACAGATTTCGCAAGCATTAGATCAAGCCGGAAAGATGCATTACGAGCATTACCAAAAGTTGTTAAGTCACTTACAAACCCCTGGCCAACAAGGAACATTACAGTAGTAGGTACAATAACGTGGTCATCTTGTCGAACAGAATGTTACCCATTTGATGAAAGGAGTAGTGATTTGATGAACCAGCAACAACAACAAAGTGGAACGAAAATAGAGAATCCAGAAACTCAAATTCCTAAAACCCCGCAAATGAACGACCGTGATTACATCAATGACATGTTGGCAACTGAAAAATATATGACTAGTTCTTATTCAACAGCTTTAAATGAAGCTAGCCATCAAGCTCTTTATGGAGATATTCAAGGGATATTTAACGAGTCTCAGCAATGCCAACGAAACTTATTCAACCTTATGTTTGAAAAAGGCTGGTATAGCTTTGAAGCAGAAGACGCACAAAAAATGAATCAAACTCATCAACAGTTTCAAGGATATTCAAACCAATTTCCGTATAATTAAATTAGAAAAGCAAGGTGATTGGGAACAAGTATTGTTCCTTGCGCCCTTTAGCGAGCTGTTCTCCAATTCATGGGGCACAAGTTGATACTTCTTGTGCTCCATATACAGGTGATTCAAAAATAGAGTCAAGCTTATAAAAATTTGATCTATTGAACCCTAATAATGTAATTAGTTTGTTTTAACAAATGAAGGGAGAATCGAATTCGATTCTCCCTTCAAACTTTTCTGAACAAGGCACAAATACGCTATTATATAACTTTCTTTCCCCTTCTAATCTTTACACGTAATCCCCATATTTCATCCAACTCTCCAGCCAGCTATTTCTTTCAAATAAGACTATTTTCATTAAATTCAGCTCACACTACTCATATGACTAATCAAACCGTTTTTATCAGCATTCTTTTATTAGGTATGACGGCGGAGTATTTCTTTTTCAAGAAAAGAGAGGACAAAAGGAAGGAGGGAACCGGGTACGTCTTTGTGCTAGTCACTTTAATTACGTCTCTTTTCCTATGTTATTTATTAAAAGATCACATGCCGCCTTCAAGCAACTATGCAAAAATGACCGGATTTTACTTTCTTATCCACGGTCTATTGATTCGCTTTTGGACTTATCAGATCGTGATGGTTCCATCAAACCATTTGATCTTGCCATTTTTTGAACGCCCGCTTTATAGCCATGGACCTTTTCGATACCACAGACACCCGTTTCATACAAGTCTATTTCTAATTACACTAGGATGCGGCTTGTTTATTAGCAACCACTGGTTTGCTTTTCCTGTTATCTTTATTTTACTGGGAAGTTCCCTCCACCCAGTAATGAAACAGGAAGAAAGGTATTTAGAAAAAAAATACGGTGAAATTTATACGTATTGGTGTAAACACAGATTTAGACTTCTACCGTTTTTTTATTAGATCAGCAATAATGTGCCATTGCGCAAAAAAAGATTGCCTTCCCAAAACTTTTGAGGAGGCAACCTTTTTAATTACGAACTTCTTTTCATGAATCCTGTGTATTTACGATCAATTAATTGACTTTCGATTCGCTTCATCGTATCTAATGCGACGCCAACGACGATCAATAGTCCTGTTCCACCTACTTGAACAGAAGGCGGTAAGCCAGCAAACTGAGCGAATATTAATGGAAAAATAGCGACAGTAGCCAAGAATAAAGAACCAACAAACGTCAACCGATACAACACTTTAACGATATATTTTTCTGTTGTTTTTCCTGGGCGGATACCCGGTATAAACCCATTCTGCTTTCGAAGATTATCTGCCATCTGTTCTGGGTTCATTTGCACAAATGTATAGAAATATGCAAAGGCGATAATAAGAGCAGCGTAAACCACCATCCCTATAGGATTTGTGTAGTCAAATGTATTTACAATCCAACTTGCAACTGGACTTCCTTCACCAAAGAAATTGGCAACCGTTGGTGGGAAAATAAACAGCGACATCGCGAAAATGACTGGAATAACACCTGCTGTATTTACTTTTATAGGTAAATGAGAAGATTGACCGCCTGTTGGCTTCCCTCCCGCAGACATTTTTTTCGCATATTGGACAGGAATTTTACGAACTGCCTGCTGAACAAATATAACACCAATTACAACCAATAGAATTACCAATAAAATGAGTAAGACTATAACGATATTAATAAATAGCTGCTCTCCAGCATCGACTAAATACATACCATAGAGTTGATTCACTCCATTCGGAATACCTGCTGCAATACCGGCAAAAATCATTATCGATATCCCATTCCCCACTCCGTGCGCAGTAATTTGCTCACCTAACCAAAGTAGAAATGCAGTTCCTGCTGTTAAAACAAGCGCAATCGTTAAATATGTCACTAATGAAGGATCGGGAACCAATCCCGGCATAATATTATTGAAACCGATAGACATTCCTATTGCTTGGATAAATGCAATTCCTATAGTACCATAACGCGTAACTTGCGCAAGCTTTTTCCTACCTGACTCCCCCTCTTTTGCCCATTCTGAAAACTTAGGAACGACATCCATTCGCAACAACTGAACAATAATAGAAGCAGTAATATAAGGCATGATTCCAGTTGCAAAAATCGAGAAGTTCTCTAAAGCGCCTCCTCCAAACGTGTTTAAGAACCCTAATGCAGCGAGACCATCAAAGTTCACCACATCCGCATTTACTCCAGGAGCTGGAATATGAGCGCCGATTCTAAAAACAATAAGCAATGCAAGCGTAAACATGATTTTGTTCCTTAGATCCCCAACACGAAAAATATTCTGTAATGTCTTAAACATAGAACACACCTCTACTCTATAAAAATATGTATAAATCTATTACGATAACTACCATTACAGAATACCACATTTTTCGTGAAATGTTAGAAAAATTTTAAAATATCTCATAAAACAGACTATTTATTGTAAATTTATTGTGACATTTAGTTTTTTAAATGTGTAAAAACCTTTATCCAATCACACTTTCAAGCTTATAAAAAAGTTGGTTCTTTTGCACCGTCCAGTTGAAAAATTTCCTCTTTATCACCAGATATCGGATAAATAACAACATTTTGGTTTTGTGAACCGATTAATTCGATCACTTTTGTCTCCTCACCTTTGACGATCATTGCCTCTCTTCCGTCAAAATTCTTGATATGCGTTAATTTTTCAATCAGATTATTGTTATCTAGCGGCAATGTTAACTGTTCTCCAGACACAAACCAAAACGTAACCTCTTGACTGACACTTTTAATCAATTTATTTAACTGATCAGACGAAGGTTCCGCTGCAAATTTATAAACGTCGAATGGGATTTTTTCGCTAGTGCCAGTCCAATCGTTTACTAAATCTTCTATCATAGCACTCGATGTAGGGTATTTTCCGGCTCCCGCTCCTTGAAAAAGTAATGAGCCGACAATATCGCCTTTGATATGAACGCCATTATTTACACCCTCTACACCATAAAGTGGATTTGTTGCTAAGACAAGCTGTGGTCTGACAGACGCAGTTATACCTCGCGAGTTCTTTTTCAATGAAGCTATATGCTTAATCCGTCCATTAAATTTTTCTGCTAACTTTAAATCTCGCGAATCTATCCCTCTGATACCAACTGGATTTTGCGTTACCCAACTAGGTGCAGTCTGATAAATCCATTGACTTAATATCGTCGTTTTATAATAAGCATCCCAGCCATCAATATCTTTATCAGGCACTTCCTCGGCATATCCATGTTGTTGAGCTTGTGCCAACGCATCATGAAAAGACTCTCCATCTTCGCGCATTTTCGTTAAAATAAAGTTAGACGTCCCGTTAACTATTCCCTCTACTTGCTCAACATCATTCGTTTTCAATGTATGACGAACACTAGTTAGAAGTGGAATTCCACCAGCAACTGCCGCCTCAAAAAACAAGCGACACTGAAAACGGTCCGCTAGTTCCAACAATTCTTCTCCATGCTTTGACATCAACTCTTTATTCGCTGTCACTACAGTGATTCCTTCTTGCAATAACTGTCTGACATATGGATAACCAGTAACGGCATCTGGGGACGCTTCAATGACTGCATCCAAATTAAATTTAGCCAAATCTTCAAATGTTGCTGTAAGAGTTGTATTACTATTCATTTCTCTCGCTTTATTTAAGTCTTTCACTAGTACCACTGGAATTTCAAATGACCCATCAATTAGTTCTTCTATTTTCGCTCGTTTATTTAGTAACGTTTCGTATACTCCACTACCGACCGTTCCAAACCCAATGATACCGACTTTTTTTACCAATTCACTCATGCTTAACACGCCCTTCTTCGACTTTGTAATAAACGTCATTAAAAATAGAAAAGCCTCCCTGTCAAATAAAGACAGAGAGACGAAAATATACCTATCGGCAGAAAAGTCTCTCTCATCTTTCAAAGGTCAGAAACCTTTGATGGAATTGGCACCTTTTGTCTGATAGAAGTCAAGTTGTGGATAATAACGTCCACACGAATTTCTATCTCTTACAATGGTTGCCGGGCTTCATAGGGCCAGTCCCTCCGCCGCTCTCGATAAGAGTTTTCTTACTATTTAACTATGATAAATTGATGTTTTGATTAGTATGAATAGTACCATGCATGATTAGATTCGTCAATTCTATTTTTTAAGACATTTATTACCGGTGACGTGTTAACCTGGAATTCGCAATGCCATTTTCGCATAGCGAGACATGCGTTCTTTTCCCCACACTGGGCTCCAAACGATATCCACTTCGACATGTTCAATCTCTTCAACCATGTTTGCCACTGTTGTTTTCACACTTGTGACGATTTGTCCTGCCATCGGGCATCCCATTGAAGTAAGCGTCATTTCAATATGTGCATCATTTTTATCTCCAATTTTCACATTATAAACTAACCCAAGATTGACTATATCCATATTAATTTCTGGGTCCACCACTTCTCCTAATGCTTCATACACTTTTTCTTCTATTATTTGTGTCATTGTTTGTTCCTCCTCATATTGTTAATGATTGACTCAATATTTTCTAGATATTTCTGTTATCTGTTTTAAGACATCAATCGCTTTTCACCCGTAATTTCCTGAATAGACTTGATGTTTTGTGTAAACTCCAACGTGCCTTTGTATTCTCCTTGTTCATTGCGAACAGCAAAGTAACGAATTAACACATATTTATCTTTGAACGGAATCCAGAAGTCTTCCACATCTTTTTCACCCGACTTGAATTCATCGAGAAGGGCATTGACGATATGAGAACTTTGCGGCGGATGGCAGTTTTGCACCGTTCGACCAATAATTGACTTTGTGCGATGGAAGACTCTTTCTTTTCCATGTGAAAAATAACGTACAACATCGTTTTCATCAATAAACGTAATATCCACGGGTAAGTGATTCATCATTAGTTCGAGTTGTTGGACAGATAAAATGCCTGTCTCTAATTGAATTACGCCCTCTTTCATAAATGTTCCATCATTGGTTAAATCAGCTCGATCCGGTTGCCATGGGGCTGGTGGTTCTATAAATGTGTACCCGATGACGTCTCCTTCCCTTTCAATCTTCAACCACTCATCTTCAGTCAGCTTTTCGAGTGCCATCGGTAAGAGGATATTTTCCTCTTTATATATCATTTCAGACACTTCATGAACAATCTCATTAACCAAATCAATCACACTATCTTTTGTCCACGTGTCCTCATTTAGCTCTAATCTCAACTCTTTTATCGTTGCGCGAATGCGGTCGTCAACGCCCCACATGACTTTTGTCGGTCCAAAAATACCGTATTTCTCCAAGTAGGGAAAGAGTAGATTTTCTTTTCGACTATAATGGTTATCTAACTCTAGCAAGGCAGTGATGTCGGCAAGAATTTTAGCAGCCTTTTCTTCGGATGGTTCCTTCTCAAATTGATCTCGATGTAATGCTAATTTAAAGTTCACATGGTGATCAATTTCTCTGTTTTCTTGAAAAAAAGTGTGGACTGGATGACCTAGTCGATTTTGCGGATCATTTGCCGAAGATCCATGAATTTCTTCAATTGACCCTTTGAAAACTGCTGTATGAACGGAACATAAACGTTGAACTTCTTCTACTGAGATTCCTTCTTCTTCCATTAATGTTTGTTCCATTTGTGATATTTCACTCACGCTAATGGAGTCAATCGCGCTTTCAAATCGTGCGCGAACATCCTCAACGTTTTTTCCCTCATGTAGTTCTTTGATGATATCTTTCAATAACGCCTGACGCTCCGTTTTTTCAACCGCACTCATTTCTCGGTTATTAATCATTTCACTCATTATATTTCCTCCTCTAATCGGTCGTTTTATACCCATGATTATTTAGTTGTTCACAGACACTTTCAAGCGACATCCCCATTGCCCGACACCCTTTTGGAATCGTCATAATTCTTCCTGCTGATTGCAGCATTCCAGGTTTAGTAATATTGACAAATCCAATACCGCGCATGACATCAGCTAATTCTGGATGTTCTGAGCACAATTCATAAACTGATTTCTTTAAAGATATTTCTTTCATGATTCATCACCTCTTTATTGTGATGTTTAAAGATTTTGGTTTTCTGCGTCTAATTGATAACTGTTTTCATTAAAAGAATATCATGGGGGAGGATTGCCTGATGTGATGTGAATCACTTAAATGAGGTTTTTCACGTTTTGGTCAATGTTTTTAAGATTTTTCCAATTTAACAATGGTAGTAATAGAGTTTTTAACGATTTTTGGATTTTGTTTGTGCCCTTTGTGAGTTCTTCTTGAGGAAACGATTGAATGAGAGAAGAATTCAGACGGATAGAGGATTCGGAAAGATATTAGCGCTACTTCTTGTGATCAGGTGGCGTATTGGTCACAAGCTGTTCTCTCTTGAGACCCTTCTTTCCAGATTCAAGTTCACTATGGGCACAAGCTACCGCTTCTTGTGACCCTTCTTCCCAAATTCAAGTTCACTATGGGCACAAGCTGTTCTCTCTTGTGACCCTTCTTCCCAAATTCAAGTTCACTAAGGGTACAAGCTACCTCTTCTTGTGACCCTTCTTCCCAAATTCAAGTTCACTAAGGGTACATTTCCTTGCTCCATGTACCCTTTCCAAGTCCGTTCTGCTAAGTTAAGCGCACAGCATATCGATGTCCATTACCACTGATCCTGCTGACCGTCTCCCTCTTCCAAAAAACACAAAAAGCACAGCCGATTAGGCTGTGCTTCATCTCTTAACTATTATTCTAAATCGTCGTCTGTTACTGCACCTTTGGATGAAGATCCTACAAGCTTGGCGTACTTAGCGAGAATACCTCTCTTATACTTCAATGCAGGTTGCTTCCATTCCGCTTTTCTGCGCGCTAATTCCTCGTCACTTACATGCATATTAATCTCTTGTGTTCCACTATCAATCGTCACTTTGTCTCCGTTTTGTAAGAGACCAATTGGACCTCCAACAAACGCTTCAGGAGCTACGTGCCCGATAACAAATCCGTGCGAGCCTCCAGAGAAACGTCCATCTGTCATAAGAGCAACTTTGCCGTTTAACCCCTGTCCGACAATCATTGCCGTAATCGAAAGCATTTCTGGCATCCCTGGTCCACCTTTTGGGCCAACGTGGCGGACGACGAGAACATCTCCTTCGACAATCTCTCTTGCTTCGATTGCGACGGTTGCATCCGCTTCACTATCGTACACTTTCGCAATTCCTTCAAAGCGACTAATTTTCTGCCCTGACATCTTTGCCACTGCACCATCTGGAGCTAGGTTACCGCGAAGCACAACAAGTGGTCCGTTCGGTTTAATTGGCTCTTCAAACGGTTTGATAACAACTTGTCCCTCGGTTAGAGATGGAACTTCTGCTAAGTTCTCTGCAATTGTTTTTCCGGTAACCGTTAAGCAGTCGCCGTGCAACAACCCATGCTCATGAAGAAGTTTCATGACTGCAGGAACACCACCGACTTCGAACAAATCTTGCATGACATATTTTCCACTTGGCTTCAAGTCAGCCAAATGCGGAACGTCTTGTCGAACACGTTCGAAATCATCTAGACTCAAATCTACTTCAGCTGCATGAGCCATCGCTAATAAGTGTAAAAATGCATTAGTTGAACCACCAAGAGCCATTACGACCGTAATTGCATTTTCGAAAGCTTCTTTCGTCATGATATCACGAGGACGAATATCTTTTTCAAGAAGTCGAATGACTAATTCACCTGCTTGATGACACTCTTGATCTTTATAATCATCTACTGCTGGCGTTGATGATGAACCTGGAATACTCATTCCTAGCGCTTCAACAGCTGCAGCCATTGTATTAGCTGTATACATTCCACCACATGCACCAGGTCCTGGACATGCACTGCATTCTACTTTATGAAGTTGATCATCATCAATCGACCCTTGCTGGTGCTGACCAACCGCTTCAAACGACGATACGATATCAATATCTTGTCCATTTAGTTTCCCTGGTTGGATTGTTCCACCGTATACGTAAACAGCTGGTAAATTTAACCGTCCCATTGAAATCAGACAGCCTGGTGTTGTTTTATCACAGGCACCAATCGCCACCATTCCATCAAGAGCTTCACCGCCCATTACTGTTTCAATAGAGTCCGCAATTACTTCACGACTAGGTAACGAATAATTCATGCCTTCGTGTCCCATTGCAATGCCATCAGCGACCATGATTGTATTAAAAATCATCGGAGCACCGCCACCAACTGTCGCGCCTTTCTTTGCCTGGCGAGCCAATTCATCAATATGTACGTTACATGGCGTAACCTCACTCCACGTACTTGCGATACCTATCATCGGTTTTTTGAAATCTTCATCTTTAAAACCAACTGCTCGAAGCATCGAGCGGTTTGGCATTCTGTTCACGCCTTCACTAATTACATGACTGCGAATCCGTAAATCTTTTTTGTCATCCATATTTTCATCCCCTTAACAATTATCTCACTTAATTTTTTTCCCTCTTTTGAAAAATTGATGTTATAAATCCTATCATACTCATTTTAACACATCGACGCAATGAGTTTTCTGAAAACATTTATTTCTATGGTATTTAGCAAATAATTCGTGAATACTTCATTCCTAATATAACTATCCTACTCTACATGATTATCTAACCACTTTTTTATGATTCTGATTCAGATTAATAAGAGTAAACTAATTGCCATAACTGCCATCCCAGTCATGACACCATAAATAGGAGTATGCGTTTCATCGTATTTTTTCGCAGCAGGTAAGAGTTCATCCAAAGATATAAAGATCATTATTCCTGCAACCGCAGCAAACACAACGCCAAACAATACATCATTCAAATAGGGCATCAGAATTAGAAAGGCGACGATTGCGCCTAATGGTTCAGCAAGTCCTGACATAAATGAGAGTTTGAACGCCTTTGCTTTATCACCAGTAGCATAATATATAGGAACTGATATTGCGATACCTTCTGGAATATTATGAATCGCAACTGCAATCGCAATCGCAACTCCTAGTGCTGGATCCTGCAAGGCAGCCATAAATGTCGCCATCCCTTCCGGAAAGTTATGAATCGCAATAGCAAGTGCTGTGAATGAGCCCATTTTCAACAATTGCTCATCATCCACAGAAGTACGTTTATATTGCATCTCCTCAACTTTTTTCAAGTTGTGAGGATTTCCAGGTTCTGGGATCACTTGGTCGATAATCGCAATGATAAACATTCCACTGAAAAATCCAGCTACCGTCGCCCAATTACCAGATACCTCACCTAATTCAGCAACGAGAAGAATCCGTGCTTTATAGAAAATATCGACCATTGAAATGTAAATCATCACCCCTGCGGAAAATCCAAGCGCAAACGATAAAAATGTCGTATTTGTTTTTGAAGTGAAAAAAGCTAAAATACTACCAATCCCTGTCGCTAGCCCAGCGATCAACGTCATATTAAAAGCAAAAAGGATATTGTCAGTCATCTGTCTTCCCCCCTGCGTAGCCATTTTTTTTGTGTATGTTTATGCCTATGCTAGTCCCACCTGTATGTTTCCTGTAAAAGTGACAACACCTTTCACAATGGTTTTTTACGGAGAAATATGAAACAATAGCAAATGAACTAGGCAAAATAATCTCAACACATAAAGAATTAAACATTCAAGGGGGAATTGTTATGACAACCAATGTACAAGAATATCTTCAGAAAAACCGTGAAGTGTTGCTAGATAAATTAACTCAATTTCTAACGATTCCAAGTATTAGTACTGACAGTTTATATAAAGAGGATGTACTTAAAGCAGGCAATTTCGTTGCAGATTATTTAAATGAGATCGGCTTTAACAACGTTGAAATGAAAGAAACTGGAGGCCATCCACTCGTTTACGGAGAGTGGCTTGAAGCAGAAAATGCTCCAACTGTATTTTTTTACGGTCATTACGACGTCCAACCGGCAGACCCTTATGAACTATGGGACAGCGAGCCATTCAAGCCTGAAATGAGAAATGGAAAAATATTTGCACGTGGCGCTAGTGATGACAAAGGACAAGTATTTATGCATCTTGCCGTATTTGAAGCGTTTATGAAAACGGAAGGGCGACTGCCTGTAAACGTCAAAGTCATCATTGAGGGAGAAGAAGAAATTGGCAGTGAAAACCTTTATCCTTTCCTAGAAAAAAATAAACAATTACTATCTGCTGACTTTGCCCTCATCTCTGACTCAGGTATGGTTGATAAAGGCCAACCAACCATGCTTTACGGTCTCAAAGGTTTTACAGGGCTTGAAGTGACAGTCAACGGACCAAATCGTGATCTTCACTCTGGCTTATACGGTGGGGCTGTCAAAAATCCAGCGATGGCACTAAGTCATATACTTGCCTCGCTGAAAAATCAAGATGAACGCGTGACAGTTCCAGGTTTTTATGATGATGTCGAAGAACTAGCCACAGACGAACGCAAGCTGATGAACGAAGCGCCCGGTGAAAACTTCCTTGAAACGACGGGTGTTCCAGAAACCACAGCAGAGGTCGACTACACGGTGAACGAGCATATTATGGCACGACCAACACTTGAAGTTAACGGCATGTACAGTGGGTACCAAGGAGAAGGGTCGAAAACAATTATTCCTTCCTCGGCAACAGCAAAAATCACCTGCCGGTTAGTTCCAGGTCAAGAACCGCAAAAGATACAAGATTTGCTCGTGGACTACATTGAAAACAATGTACCAAAAGGTGTTACTGTAACGGTCAAACGCGAAGCATTATCTGCGAAAGCATACAAAGTTGACCCTAATCATGCCCTTTTACAAAAAGCTGCTGAAAGTCTAACTTCTGCTTTCAACAAAGAAACCGTCTTCGTCCGACTCGGAGGATCGATCCCAGTCGTCGAACAACTGGATCAACTCTTTCAAATTCCTGTTGTTCTTCTTGGGTTCGGCACACCAGAAGACAACCTTCATTCACCGAATGAAAGTTTCCCACTAGATCATTTTGACAAGGGCATGGACGTACTAGTTAATTTTTACAGCGCAGCTCGGCAAAAAAGAAATTGACGATAAAGGCTTTGGAGAGATAATCTCCAAAGCCTTTTTCCAATTATAAATAAGGACTACTGAATAATTAAAAATGCTAATTGTTAATAGGGTTACCGTCTTTTTTATCGTAGTAAAGTGCAAAGGATTGATCGGAACATAGGCCATAAACCTTGCAGGTTAGAGAGTTTTGCCATCTTTAAACACTAAGGATGCCTCTTTCATGGCGAGACTCCTGCGGTAATGGAAGTCCTGGCAAGACCCTGCAGGGCATTTGCCCGAAGCGGCTTGACGACTTCACCGCGGAAAGCGAAGCCATGAAAGAGGCATCCTACTCTCATAAATATAGTACCTTCTTTGCAAAGACTTAAGTTATTCAGTAGACCCTAAATAGAGGTTATATAAAAACTGTTGTTACAATAATCCCTGTCTTTTTATTAAAGTTACGTGCAATGGAAATTAACTCCTTCAACATATCAATGACTAAATGAATAATAGTTGAAGTAATTTATCACTCTATAACAAGAGGTGTTGAAACATGACTAGAAAAAAAGAAAAGAAATTTTTAATAATCATCACTACCATTTCACTAATCATATTACCGTTTGCCATCATAAAACGTTCATTCAAAGATTGGATTATTGTTTACCTTGTCAGTGTTATTGGAAATTCTTTTGCAGATCGATTGCTTGTGTCAAGAGGGTATCTGGAATACAAAATAAGACCTTTTCCAAAAAAAATTTCAATTCATTTGCCGTTTGATTATGTGCACTACCCTTTACTTTTACTTTATTTCAATCAACTTACGCTAAATAGCAAACCTTTAGGCATTCTTTTGAAAGTCTTTCCTTTTGTCATTCCTCAAGTATTGTTTGAAACTTATTTAGCAAAAACTACAGACTTAATCACTTGGAAAAATGGTTGGACATGGCACCACTCATTTATATCTTTATTTGTTAAATTGTTATTATGTCGAGCGATTATCGCTGTTATCCGTACCGTCAATAAAGGGACGATCTCAACCAATTGATAAAAAAAGTTTTCGAATTTCAAACAAAAATAGGCTATTGAGATAATAATACTCTCAATAGCCTAAAATGAATCTGTTTTGTAATTAATTGCTTCTTACTCACCGTCGTTTTTTCTTCGTTCTTTTTTCAATACATCTTCTAATAAATCTAATAACTCTTCTCTTCTATCTTCCTTTGTTTCTCCACGATCGTTTTTCGTATCGTTTTTGTTTTCACTAGTTTGATCAGTAAATTCGATATCCTGTATCTCTTCATCATAGTCATATTCGTCTTCAGTTATTTCCCGATAATATTCTTCTTGATCTAGGGAATCTTCCTGTTGCGACTGATAACTATCTGATGGTAAAGCATATTTTTGCTGATCTTTCTGGTTGGTACTTCTTTCATCAATTAAATATGCTGGAATTAATTGTCCATCAGGTGTTACATAATTTTTATTCAAATGCCGCGTTTCTTTATCAAAGAAACTGTAAATCACAGGAATGAAGAACAATGTTAAGAATGTCGAACTTATCAACCCACCAATAACCGTGATTGCCATCGGTTGTTGAATTTCTGATCCCTCTCCCATTCCTAATGCTAATGGTACAAGCCCTAGAATCGTTGTGATTGAAGTCATTAATATTGGACGAGCACGATCTTTCGCTCCTTCAACAATTGCATCATAACTTCGCATACCTGATTCTTTCATTTTATTAATATAATCGACTAGCACAATCGCATTATTTACAACGATCCCTGCTAATACTATTAAACCAATAAACGCCATTACACTTAACGGTGTTAATGTTAAAGTCAATCCGAGCGCCACACCAATGATTACCAATGGGACACTGAACATGATTACAAATGGGTATTTAAATGACTCAAATTGTGCTGCAAGTACTAAATACACAAATACAAGAGCAAGCATAAGCGCTAATGTTAAATCACTCATCGCACTTTCAAGTAATTCTTGATCCCCTGTAAAATTCACAGTCGTTTCATCTGGAATATCTAGATCATCGATGGTCGTTTCGGCTAATTGAGATATTTCGCCTAGACTATATTGATTTCCATACTGTAACGAAAACTGTACGGAAGACTCTTGGTTAATCCGGTTAATAGTTGCTGGCCCTTCACCTTCTTCTACTTCAACCAATTCACCAAATTCTACATATTCTCCAGCGTCATTACGAAGTAATAAATTTTCTACATCATCAACAGTAGTCGTAAACTCTTCACCATATCGGACATGTACTTCATAAATATCTTCTTGCTCTGTCACAATTTGCGTGGCAAAAGCTCCATTCATTTTTTCGTTTATCATTTGTGCAATTTGTGCAGGAACAAAGCCATTTTCTCTAGCAGCTTCATCATCGACATTGTATTGAATTTCGGTAACGGTGTCTGTTAAATCATTCGATACCTCATTAAATTCACTCATGTCTTCAAATTCTGCAAGAATCTCATCGGCAACTTCTTCCAACCGAGTCGGATCGGCATCTGTTACGTCAAATGATAGCGTATTTGGTGCCCCACCCATCATTGCCTGTTGTTCGACAGATACTTCAGCATCTGGGGCTGCACGTTCAACATCTCGTCGGATAGAGTCTGCAAAATCTATTGTAGAAATATTTCTATCTTGTAAAGCTTGCATCGTAATAAAAATAGACGCTTCATTTGATCCGGATCCTCCAAATAATGCTGCTTCTGGTCCTGTGGATCCAATTGTACTCATATAGTGTAAAATATCTTGTTCATCATCTAAAACTTCTTCAATGTTTTCTACTGATTCGAGCGTCTCTTCAAGTGGTGTTCCATGTTCTAATTCCACACCAATTTCGAAGAACCCTTCATCTGTATCTGGAATAAATTCTACTCCTACTTGGGAGACACCGAAGACACCAGCAACTAGGAGGAAGAATGTAATTGCCAATACTCCTAACCGATGTTTCAATGACCACTTAACTGAACTACTAATAACCTTAATAAATTTACTTTTTTGTCGTTTCTCCTCCATATTTTCTTTCGGAGTTTTCAAGATTCTACTAGCTATCATCGGTACAACTGTTAACGCTACAGCAAGTGAAGCTAATAAACTGAATGAGACAGTCAAAGCAAACTCCATGAAAATATTCCCGACTATTCCGGAAATAAAGACCACCGGTAAGAAAACAGAAATTGTCGTTAACGTAGATGCTGTTATCGCACCCCCAACTTCTTTCGTCCCATCATAGGCAGCTGTTTTCGGATCCTTTCTCATAGACAAGTGCCTGTGAATATTTTCAATAACAACTATCGAGTTGTCTACAAGCATTCCTATTCCTAAAGCAAGACCACCCAATGTCATAATATTTAATGACATATTTGTAAAGTACAATAACACAAACGTTACGATTACTGAAAAGGGTATCGCAATTCCAACAATCAGTGGTGTCTTCACACTTCTTAGAAATCCAAATAAGACTAGAACTGCAAATAATCCACCAACAATTAATGCTAACGATACGGAAGAAATAGCTTCTTCGACATATTCTCCTTGATCAAAAAGCATCGCCATTTCAATATCACTGTATTTATTTTCATCTAGTAATCGGGCTAACTCTTCATTAACTTCTGACGAAATTTGTGCCATGTTACCATCTGATTGTTGTTGTACACTCATCATAATAGCAGGTTCTTGATTTGTTCTCGTAATCGCTCCGGAGTTTTCCGGTAGTAATTCAACAGAGCCCACATCTGCAACGGTTACGTCATCCCCTGTCTCTGCATCGACAGTAAGTACAACATTTTCAATATCTTCTATACTTGTCATTTCAAATAACACGCGAGTTGTAAACTGAAGGTCGTCACTTTCAACGATACCACCAGGAGATGTCACATTATGGGATTGAATCATTTGAATCACATTCGACTGATCTAGTCCATACTCCTCGAGGGAATCCTGGTCGAGTTCTACTTGAATTTCATCAACTTCTTCACCTGTCAAATCAACGGAAGCAACACCATTTAGCTTTGCCAATTCCATACTTAAATCCTCTGCTAATTCACTAAAGTTATCTTCGTCACCAATCGATGACAACGACAATTGCATAATTGGCAGTTGAGAAGGATCAAACTTCAAGAAGGTTGGTGATCCCGCTTCAGACGGTAATTGCGCTTGACTCATCTGACTTCGAATATCATTTTCTACATCATCCATTGACGTTGCCCAAGAAAACTCCAATATTGTCATGGAAGATCCTTCCATGGAAATCGAACTAATATTATTTAACCCAGGCACTGTAGCTAAACTTGTCTCTAGCGGCCTGGAGACCTTTTCGACTACTTCTTCTGGTCCGGCATCTGGATAACTAGTCACAACAGCACCTATTGGTGGATCAATATCAGGCATTAATTGTAATGGGATATTAGTAAATGAAATAGCCCCTAATAGTAAAAATAGAACCATCGTTACTATTGTAAAAATTGGTCTTTTAATCGAAAATTTTGTTAGATTCTTCACTCGTGTTCCTCCTTGGTTTCTACAATGATATTATAAAACTTACTAAAGCTGCTTTTTATAACTAGTAGATCGTCTTCTTCCATTTTAGATAAATACTTCAGAAAAACCGTTGATCTTATCTTGTTCATTTCATCGAGTATTTCTCTTCCTTTTGGTCCCATTTCTATTAACGTACTTCGACGATTCGAATCTTCAACTTTCCTCTTTAATACATCTTGTTGTTCAAATTTCGCAATGATCTGACTCACCGCACTTGGTGAGACATTTAAGTATCTTGCTAAATCTTTCACATGATTGATTCCTTTATGTTCTATTAAGAATAAAACCATTTGTTGATTATGGGAAAGGTTCATCATTCTCTTGCCCATTTCAGTACCAAACTCACGACCTAATTCGTGTCTTAAAAATATATTGATATCTAAAACTACCTCTTCCAATTCATTCATAATTTTCTTTCGGTCCATTAACACCCCACCCTACAGTTAAGTTAATAAACACTTTAGTAACTTAACAATAAGATACCATGTGAATATGAACTCAAAATGAACTGGAAAAGAATTTATCTCAAGACCTAGAATATATCTTTACAGAAATATCGTTCGTCAATGACTATTCCAGCTTAGTATATCTATTTCTCTTCTAACAAGCATTCATACTTTCACTCATTTATTGTAGATCACTTTTATGAACTAATAATGAACTAAAAATATGTAATAAATACGAGCGAACGATAGATTGCCGGCCTAATCACTGTCACTCAAGTTTGTTTTTTGGAATTTTTACCGTAAATGTTGTCCCTATTCCTTCTTCACTTTCTAAATCAATTGTGCAATTATTGATCGATAGAATTCTCTTCACGATCGCTAGACCTAGGCCACTTCCCTCTGCACTACTTCTAGCTTTATCTACCTTATAAAACCTATCAAATAGGTATGGAATGTCTTCCTTAGGAATTCCTTTTCCGCTATCACTAATTTTTATAGTTGTTTCATGACTCTTACTTTCCATTACTATCATTATTTCGCTACTTGGTGAGGAGTATTTTATAGCATTAGTTAATAGGTTTAGCCATACCTGCTCAAATAAATCTTTATCCACTGTCACTTCTTCCGATTGCAGATCTAACTGAATTTTGTTGTTTCTCTTTTTCCACTGCGGTTCAGTTGCTAATACAACCCTTCTTATCTGCTCATCTAAATTAAATGTAACAGGATGAAATGGATGTTTTTCGGAGTCAAGTGACGCAAGCTGCAATAAGTTCTCACTTAACCTAGATAATCGATCTGTTTCTTGATAAATGATATCTAAGTATTCTTGTTGATTTTTTACCGGGACGACTTCATCCCTAATCGCCTTCGTAAATCCTTTTATTGAAGTTAGCGGAGACTGGATTTCATGAGAAACATTACTGACAAAGTCATCTCGCATTTTGTCTATTTTTTCTAACTCAGATGCCATATAGTTAAAACTTGAAATTAATTCTCCAACTTCGTCTTTATCTCTACTCTTTAAACGAACGGACAGATTCCCAGTAGCCATCTCTTTTGCAGCGCTCGTTAATTTCTTTATAGGATTAACTAAATACCTTGATGCAAATAAAAATAACAAACTACCAATTAATAGCACCAAAAAAAGTGAGACGATAATAATTTTTTTAAAAGCAGCCACTTCATCCTCAAAACTAAGATGAATAAACATTGCATATGACTCATTAGATATTTCTAAGGGCATACCTACAGTTCTCGTCGCATCTCTTTTATCATACGGTAATATAGTTTGATTCATTTCAGCATCTAAAAACCTTGATTTTGTTTCCTCATCAACTGAAAATGCCGCATCATTCGACGAATATGAAACACCCTCTGCATCGATTAACAAAAGTTCAAAATTAAACTCACTTAGCGTATCCACGACAAGATCAGCATTTTCCTGATCGGTGATTTCAATTATGTCAGAAACTCCTGTTGCTATTTTAGAAACTTCTTCATCAAATATGACTTCTTGGTGAAAAAACAGAGAAGTGATCATGTATGAAATAAAAATACTTATGATAACAACACTTATAAATGCTAGGATAATTCGCATATAAAGACTTTTTTTAATCAATTAAATTCCTCCAAGCGATATCCTAGTCCTCTAACCGTTGTTATTTTAATATCTGCAATTGGAACTAACTTCTCTCTTAATCGTTTGATGTGGACATCTACAGTTCGATCGTCCCCTTCATAATCATAGCCCCATATCTTTTCAATTAATTGTGAACGAGTAAATATTTTCCCAGGTGACCTCGCTAATTCTGATAACAACTCACATTCTTTTCTTTTTAAAGATACCGTTTCATCTGAAGACTGAACAAATAATTGTTCCTTGTCTAACTTTGATGAACCTATCATGATAACGTTAGTTGAAATAGAGTTGTACCGCTTTAATAATGCCGTTACTCTCAGTGTTAATTCTACTGGATCAAACGGCTTTACTAAGTAATCATCTGTTCCAGCGCTAAACCCTCTTACTTTATCCTGTGATTCACCTTTAGCAGTAACCATTAGAATCGGAATATTTAGAAATGATCGGATATCTTCTGTTAATTCAATGCCATCAATCTCAGGCATCATCACGTCGATGATTGCTAAATCAATCGTTTCATGAGATAAAAGGTCTAATGCTTCCTGTCCATTCGAAGCTTCCACCACATTGAAATTTTTATTTTCTAGATACAGTCTTATCAATTTGCGAATATTCACATCATCATCAACAACTAAAATTTTGTTCATATTTATCTCCCCTATGCTTCGTGTGACGATATTTATATTTTTCACAACTAAAATTTAAGTTTTTCAATAAAAGCAAACATCATACCAATGTTTCCCAATGAAATTATACTATAATTATCACGATAGAACGATAGATAACGTCTTTGAATACATGTGAAAAGCCCACTTTTGTGAACAGAGTGGGCTTAGGTGTACTATCGAGTTACTGCGTGTCAAATACTTAAAGTGAATTAATTATTATGTTGTTTTGTTACTAAGATCCCCTAGAAAAATGTGTTATTTATAACCTAAACCTCTCAATCCTCAAATTGTTTCCATCCCCTTATGGGTAACAAATTAAGCAGGGTTTTGATTTAGAAACTTTTGTAAAACTTCTCTATTTTCTTTTAAATCTGGATCTAAGACTTCTCCTACACCATCATATGTTTTAGATGTAAACGATCCATCAATAGGTATTCTTAAATTTTCAATATTTGTATCATCACTAACAAATTCTGTCCCAACTGACATTATTGTTTGATTATCAATATTGGTGTTTATAAAAGGTTGGATTGTTCCTATCATATTAGGAATTTTTGTAATACCTTTAATACTAGTCACTTCATCAGCTATTTGACTCATTACTTCTTGCTGCCTTTCAACTCTACCAAAATCATTTTGTGAATCGTGTCTAAACCTCACATATCCTAACAATTCTTTTCCATTTAATTTCTGAGCTCCTGGATAAAGAGTTAACCCAATATTTTTAGACATTTCGTTTTCTACTTCCACCTGAATACCATCTGGGAAAGTTGTATCAATAAGATGAGAGAAACCACTAAAGTCAATGGTTGCATAGTACTGTACATCTATATCAAAGTTTTCCTTGATAGTCTCTCTAACTAATTCAGCCCCTCCTAATGCATGGGCTGCATTTATTTTTTGTTTATTATAACCCGGTATTTCTACATAGGTATCTCTCATTATTGAGACGATTTTAGAGGTTCCCGTTTCAGGTTCATATTGAAAAATCATAATAGTATCCGATCGTGAACTCTCACTCCCTCTAGCATCTACACCTAAAAGTAGAATATTAACATTTCCAATACTGTCTTCAACCCCTTTAAATTCTACCTCTTCATTAGGGATATCTAATTTGTCCGTTAGCTCCATTGCCTCTTTAACTCCTTGTTTATATTCAAAATAAGCATAAACTGATGTTACAACAACCAAAGATAACATTATAGTTAATGTTAAGAAAATCACATTTTTTATTTTACTTTTTTTTCTATCACGTCCACTTATAACCATAATTATGTGAATCCTTTCTAATTTATATATTATTTATCTCAAGTTCGTCTGCAAAAACACCACTTTCAATTGTATATAAATTTGGTCTCCCCTATTTGTTCATTTCTCCATATTTATGCCTCACTTTTATTAAATCAAGTATATTTATAACAAAATATACTTCATATTTTAATTAACTTCCTCAAATAGGTAATTATTTATCTCATCGCTTATTTCATAATTTGTTTTATCATCAATCTCATAAAAGTAGGTCTCATTAACCAACCGACCTGTCCCTTTAATTTCTAAAACATCAGTATTCCTGCTATTATTTAGATATGACTTTAATAGTATATTAACCTCTTCATTATTTATCTCAGTCTTAAAAAGATTAATAATATCGTTGCTTTCTAGCTCTTTTTCAAATACTGTTAGTAACACTTCATTTTTCCTCTCAATACTTCCCAACTCTCCTCTAGGATCATCTTTTCTCATCTCTCCATAGAGAATTGCGTCTTGTCCTTTAAGATGTAAATCTCCTTCAGAAAAATCTTCCCCCTCATAACTGAACTCAAATGGATTAGTAACATCTACTCCATCAATACTATTTATTAGTTCTACGAGTTCTTTGTCTGTTATATGAATATGGTGGTTAATCGGAATATTATAAAACTGTTGTACGTCCTCTCTTATTCCTTTGAATCCTCCGTTTTCATAACTATCATTGATGGTTAGAATTTTGTCTTCATTAATTGACATATTTAAGAAAAAAGGAATGTCTACTAATTTTTTATCTTGTTTTTTAGGGGATAACGCCAACACAATAGAAGAACTTATAGCTTCGTTATTTTCTCTAGTAATCAAAAGGGATATAGGTTTTTCTTCTGACAATAGAGATTCATTAACCATTTCGTTATTCACAAAATTATTTGCTGAATTTCCAGAATTTAATTGATCTACTGTCAATTTTTCGGAAAGAATGGGTTGGACCAATAAAAATAAAAGGACTCCAACAGCAGGAAGAGTTATAATATAACTCCAACGAAATGAAATAATTGACCGATTCTTTTTCTCGTTAATTCTTTTATAAACTGACTGTCTACTTTTTTCTGATAGACTTTTCCCGTGATATAAACTGTTGTCTAATATCTTTTTCAGTTCATCTAATTGTTTTTCCATATATATTACCCTCTCTTTCTAACCCTTTTTTTAATTTTTGTTTAGATCTTCTTAATCGAGTTTTTACTGTTGATTCATTAATTGAAAGGATATTTGCAATTTCAGATATTCTAAGTTCTTCATAGTAATAAAGCAAAATCACTTCACGATATTTAATAGGTAACCTAAAAATTTGTTTCACTAATATCTCATTTTCCTCTTTTTGAAGTATTGTGTCTTCTGGTATATATTCCTTAGATGTCATTCGAATAGATTGAAAATTATGTAAGAATACCCTTCGAAACGAATAACTTTTAAGAACATCTTTGCACCGATTTATAGCTATACGGTAAATCCAATTTTTTAAGGATGCATCTCCCCTAAACTCATCAATTTTGATATAACACTGGATAAGGACATCTTGAACTAAATCTTCTGCTTTGCCCCAATCCTTAACATAGTTAAAACATAACCTAAGCAACTGATCTCCATATTTATCAAAAATCATGCCGATCCAATCTTCTTTATTTTTTATATAATCACAATCCTCAAATGGTTCATTCATCAATTTCACTCCAATTTTTTTCTTAATGTATTGACGACTGAACAATACATTAGTTTCAAATATTTTATATTTATTGAAAGAATATTTAAACTCATCTAAAGAAAAGTTGATTACAGGACTTTTTTTAACTTGAAGAGAAAGTCTGATAAAAAATACCTCACAATCCTATTTTTACGATAAATAAAAAGAATCCATTTTGAACAAAGTTGTTCAAAATGAATTCTTTTCCAGCAAATTTAAGTTTCAATTTATAAAAAATATTGATTATTTTCTACCTTCGTTGTTCACTATTGTCAAGATTGTTGAAGATCATTTTTCTATAACAAAATATCTTTGTACTGTGCAGTAATTGTTCAACAATGTTTTAAAAAAAATTCTCAAGATAGCAATCGAAAAAAAATCAAAAAACGTTTGATTTGATATAGTTAATTAGTGCTTAATCAAAACTCAAGGAGGAATAATAATGACTGTGAGACATACAAGCCTATTTATTGATGGACGGAAATGCAAAGGAAGCTATTCAGTTTTATGAACAAGCAATCGATGCTAAAGTTCTTGAAATCATTTCATACGGAAAAATGCCGGAAATGCCTAATACTTTTACGGCTGAGCTGAAGAACCTTGTTGCACATGCAAAGGTACAAATTGGAAACACAGAACTTATGATTTCCGATAATCCAGATAGTTCGCCTATTCAAAAGGGAAAGTAGATTACACTTTGTATTACAACGAACGATAGACACTTGCCTTCCGCTAACAGTTCCTACTACCAAGCCTGTAGTGGACTTTCACCACCAAGTTGTTAGACATGCCGGGCACACCACAAAAATAAAAACCACCATAGCAATATGTATGGTGGAGACGGTGGGACGTGTATTTCCATGCTTTCGTCATGGCACTGACTATATCTTGAACTTAATCGCTATGTCGTCTAGCTAATTAAGTCCCTTGGCGTATTATGTGAAATGTAGTTTTGCCAACATTCATTGGCTGATTTCACATCCTAGTACTACCTTGAAGGCAGTCTATAAGTCGATACACGGCTGGTGAATTGCTTCCCATACCGCTCGGCATTGCCATACTGTGTAAACGATGTCCAAACGAAGGGCTTTGCTGTCCTCGTTTTGACCATTCATTATAATACAGGGTAGGTTTCACCGATAAAGCCAAGTTTTCACTTGTGTGTCACCACACAAGGCGACTATGTTACTAATCGAACCCACGTCCAGAGGCAACGCAACAGAAGCTTCTACGAGTGTAGTCGGTTTATTAGAATTTCGCCATCATTTCAGCCAACCAGACAGGCTTCTTTGAGGCTAACCTGATTAATCTCTTCCTATTGTCCTCAGGTGGAGAACTCCAGGCGTATCCCACTGAGAGTGAGTCCCTGATCCTAACACATGGGCGATGTAGGGAGGAACCGCTTGCAGGGTTGTTACGCCGCTGCTAAAGCGAAATCGTTATCTTGTTTGCCAACTATAGGCGTTGGGCGTTTTATACGAGGACACCCAGCTCGACTCGCCACTAAAGCACGACCTACCCCTGTCGAATCCAGAACGTCCCCATGTAAGTGAGAACGATAAGGGATAAATCTTATCGGTTGTTCATAAAACTTTTGTTTAACGACATCTATTAGTATAACATATGAGACTTACTAGTCAAATGGTAAGCTTCCCCATTCTAACGACCTAAATTCACATCTTTCATTGCACGTTGAATTTCTCTATTTGCATCTTTTCGCTTCAAATCTTCACGCTTATCATGTTTCTTTTTCCCTTTACCAATACCAATTAGTACTTTTGCGACGCCATTTTTAATGTAAATCTTTAACGGCACAATTGTGTATCCCTTTTGCTGGGTCAACCCGATAAGCTCGTTAATTTGCTTACGATGTAACAATAGTTTTCTCGCGCGAACAGGATCATGATTGTAACGGTTTCCTTGTTCATATGGACTAATGTGAAGATTAGACATCCACACTTCGCCTCCCGTTACTCTAGCAAACGAATCTTTTAGATTTACTCTTCGATTTCGTATCGACTTAATTTCCGTTCCTGTTAAAACCATGCCTGCTTCAAATGTTTCTTCGACATGAAAGTCGTGTCTTGCTTTTTTATTTTGTGCGATCAGTTTTCCTTCAGCTGCCATGATTCCTGCATCCTTTCTGTCTTCCTCGTTGTGCAATTATACCAAAATTTGTGTGTGCCATCAATTTGTTTATCGTTAGTGGTTTATGGCCTCAGATTACAGGTTTCTGATGATAATTATTCTAATATCAGCATATAACTTCGGTTTTTGTGCAAAGAGCCTTGTAATATCAGCATAAAACCAGTATTTTCTGCATAAATCTGAATTACCAGCAGCATCCCACCCCATTACAAAAGCTCATCCCACCAGGATGAGCTCAACAATCATCAATATTGGTCGTTATTTGTTCTTCTTTTTGCCTTTTTTACGTTTACCTTTTGGGGCTCCTTCATGAAATGGTTTTTTTCTGCCTTTTTTCTTAGCGTCATCTTTCTTTTTACCAGTAGATTTAGACTTATCGCCTAAGTTGATCCCTTTTTTACGGTTGCCACCTTCAATCACTCTTGGGGCATCGTTCCTACGCGCCTTCCGTGGTTTCATGCCGACGACTTCAAAATCAATAATTCTTTCCTCGACATTTACATTTGTAAGTTTAACATCGATTTCGTCACCGATCCGGAACACGTTCCCTGTGCGCTCCCCAATCATCGCATAACGCTTCTCGTCATAGTGATAGTAGTCATCTGTTAAATAGCTAACGTGCACTAAACCTTCAATCGTATTAGGCAATTCTACAAATAAACCAAAGTTGGTTACTCCGCTAATGACCGCTTCGTATTCCTGACCAACTTTGTCCTCCATATACTGGACCTTTTTGACCTCATCTGTTTCACGTGAGGCTCCTTCTGCACGACGCTCCATTTCAGAAGAATGGCGGGTAATTTCAGGCAACTTGTCATTCCAACTTTCGATCGTTTTGTCGTCCGTTTTGCCATGAATTAAATACGTGCGAATTAAGCGATGCACAATTAAATCTGGATAACGTCGAATTGGAGACGTAAAGTGCGTATAAAAGTCAGCAGATAAACCAAAGTGTCCGATATTTTCCGGTTCATATTTCGCTTGCTTCATTGAACGAAGCATTACCGTACTAATCACCGCTTCTTCTGGCTCTCCTTTTACTTGCTCAAGCAATTCTTGTAAGGCCCGAGGATGAATCGTATTCGACTTCCCTTTCACGACGTAACCAAATGTCGTGATAAATTCAAGAAACTGATTTAATTTTTCTTCGTCTGGATCCTCATGAATGCGATATACAAACGGAACTTTCATCCAATGGAAGTGCTCAGCGATCGTTTCGTTTGCTGCAAGCATAAATTCTTCAATTAATTTTTCGGCAACACTGCGCTCTCGAATAACAATCTCTGTCGGCGTTCCTTCTTCATTTACGTTAACCCCTGCTTCTTTGAAGTCAAAATCAATCGCACCTCGTGAGAAACGTTTTTTTCGTAAAATTGCAGCCAAGTCTTCCATGTTTTTGAAAAATGGAATCAAGTACTCATAGCGATCCATTACTTCTTGATCTTCTTCTAACAATATTTTTCGTACATCGGTATACGTCATTCGCTCATTTGTTTTAATAACACTCTCGTAAATATCATGATTCACAACTTCACCTTGAGGAGAAATTTCCATGTCACAAGAAAGTGTTAGACGATCTACTTGCGGATTCAGTGAGCAAATTCCATTTGATAAACGGTGCGGAATCATCGGAATAACTCGATCAACTAAATAACAGCTTGTTGCACGATCTGCCGCTTCCTTATCAATTGCTGAGCCTTCCTTGACGTAATGCGTCACATCAGCAATATGAACAGCTAATAAGTAGTTACCATTTTCAAGCTTCTTCACTTGAACAGCATCATCCAAATCTTTCGCATCAGCACCGTCAATCGTTACGATCGTTTCATCTCGCAAATCACGTCGGCCTTCGATCTCTTCAGGCGATATCTCATCTGGAACTTGATTAGCATGTTCAACAGCTTCCTCAGGAAATTCTCCAGGTAATCCGTGTTTATGAATAATGGAGAGAATGTCGACACCAGGATCATTTTTATGTCCCAGTATTTTAGTCACATGACCTTCTGCGCTCATTCTATCTTCAGGATATTTAGTTATTTCAACTAGAACTTTATGGCCATCAACTGCACCTAACTCTTGATTTTTCGGGATAAAAATATCTGTTGGAATTCGTTTATCATCAGAAATGACAAACCCATAATGCTTATCGTCTGAATATGTTCCAACCGTTTGCGTCACTCCACGCTGAAGAATCCGAATAATCGTGCCTTCTGGGCGTGAGCCACTCGTATTTGTTTGCATGCGCACAAGTACTAAATCTTTGTTCATAGCGCTATTCATTTCTGCACCGGGAATAAAGATGTCATCCATCCCTTCTTCCGTTTTCACGAACGCAAAGCCTTTAGGATGCATGATCACCTCACCGCGAATCAAATCCATTTTTTCTGGAAGTCCATAACGATTTGTCCGTGTTTGGACGATATCTCCGTTTTCTTCTAATTCATTTAGCAATTTTACAAAAGCTTTAAATTGACTGGAATCCTCGAGGCCAAACGCTTCTTCCATTTCTTTAATGGATAACGGCTTGTCCACTTCGTGCTTCATATGATGGAGGATTCCTTCCTTTGTCTGTTCTTTCATTGTTTATATCTCCTTTCAATGTGAATCTTCATCACACGAAAAAATGTCTACACGAACTGAATATAATTAATTTTCCTTCCAATCCAATTCTTCTAAAAAAGCATACACATCTTCATGTAATTGATCCCGCTCTTTATCTAATGTTATCACGTGACCTGACTCTTCAAACCATTTTAGCTTCTTATGATCACTTTCGACCTCGTCATGAATCATATTCGCACTATCCGTATTAATCATTTGATCTTGACGAGCTTGTACGACAAATGTAGGTGTATAAATCATGTCTAGATTTTTGCGTACTTCTTCGTTAAGTTCTTGCAAAGCTGTTAATGTTGTCATCGGTGTTTCTTTGAAGCGATCCATTTCTTGTTCTATAGTATCTTCGTCTTTACCTTCCCACTTCTTGTATTTTTTCGCGTAAGCAAGCACACCCTGATACATGATTTCTTCACTTTTTATATGCATTGGAGCACACATAGGGATTATTCCCTTTACAGGTAATGTGTACCCTAGTTTTAAAGAAAATACCCCACCTAGCGATAATCCAGCGACAGCGATTTCGTCGTGACCCATTTCTTTTAAATGATGGTAGCCTTCTAAGACGTCTTTCCACCAATCATCAGGGCCTGTGTGAACTAATTCTTCAGGTGGGACACCATGCCCTTTCATATGAGGCGCGTGCGATGTATAACCTCTTTTTTCTAAATAACGGCCTAACATGCGGACGTCCGCTGAATTTCCAGTGAACCCGTGAAGAAGAAGAACAGCGCGTTCTCCTGCTTCGAATGTAAATGGTTTCGGTTGTGCAACTTTCATCATCTTCAAATCTTCCTTTCATTCCAGTCAGACAATGTCTACTTTTCATCATATTCAGAAGAGCTACTTCTGCATTTCCACAATTTCCTTCGTTGTTTTTGCAAAAAATTCATCTATCTCATGTAATAGTTGTTCTTTTTCTTCACCAAACCAAATATAATGTTTCGCTTCTGGGAAAAAATAAATTTCTTTCTCATCGGATTGAATACGTTCATAAATATAATCTGCACTTTTTTTAGGTACAAGACCATCACTTTCACCTTGAACAATCAACGTTGGTACCGTGACTTGATCTAAATGAGGTCGAAGTTTTTTAACCATCCGTGCAAACTCAATTGTTGCAGACATTGGTGTTTGCTTAATTTTTTCGCGATAAAATTGGTAATACTCATCATTTTCCAACTCGCCTTGAATCCCTTCAATAAACCACTCTTTTACATCCTGAATGATCTGTTTCGGATTAATATAGTAAGTGGCAGAACTAATTAGTACCAACCTATCAACCGGATACTGAGAGGATAAATAGCTAGCAATCACTCCACCCATTGAAAAGCCAATAACATAAACTTTTTCACACCGCTCTAACAACTCTTCTAATGCAACTTTAGCCTTGTAAAGCCAATGCTTATAAGTAACCGATTTTAACCCTTTTCTCGTACCATCGTGGCCTGGTAATTCTGGACAATAAACGAGCCAATTCTTTTTCTTAAAGTGATATTCAATATCTTCAACCTCTTGAGGCGTCCCAGCAAAACCATGGATAATTAGGCATCCAATCATGTTCATCACTCCTAGTCTTTACACTTTTAACTGAGTTGTAAGATTCCATGCTATCTTATTCTATGTAAATACGTAGCATTTCGTGAAATTTCGCATTCGTTCTAGAAAGATCCTATTAACTGTATTCCCATTTCAGAAAGAAAATAATCTAACTTTAAAAGCAGCAGACTAAGTTAGTCTGCTGCTTGGAATATCGTATTTACATGAAAAAAGCAACAAGTAACGTTAACAAGAAAAACAATGTTCCTAGTACAACTGTAGCTCTTACTAATACAGCTTCTAAACCTCTTGCCTTTTGCTTTCCTACTAACTGTTCAGCACCACCGGAAATCGCACCGGATAACCCTGCACTTTTTCCCGATTGCAATAATACGGCCGCAATTAATAAAATTGATACAATGACTAGCAAAATGGATGCAACTGCTTCCATATACTCCACCTCCAACAAATAAACCTTCTAAGAATATATCATGAAATAAGACAAGACGCAAGATGTCAATCAAGGATTAATTGAAGCTTTCCGGAAGAAGTTTTCGGAATTTGTCTCTCATGTGCTGGAGTTTTCTGAACTTGATTTTATTATGCACAAAAAAAGAGGGGGGGTTGTGCCTGAGAGCGGATCCGAAGAGAAGGGGCACTAGCAGGAGCGTCTTGTGACCTAAAGCGAGCTGATTCAAGAAAGAAGGAGCACAAGCTGGGGAATCTTGTGACCCTAAGCGAGATGATTCAGGAAAGAAGCAAAAGACGTTCCCTCTTGTGCTGTATCTTTTCAATCCTCGCTTCCTTAATACACAAGACCCCCTCTCTTCTGCTGTATCTTTTCTACCCTTCCTTTATTCATGCAAAACTAGACTCCTACCGTTGCACAATCCCCCCCAACAAACAAAAAAGAGACTGTCACCAAAATGCATTTTGGGACAGCCTCTTACTAGGTAACACGCTTATTTGTTTAAGTTATAAAAAGCACTTTTTCCAGCATATTGACCGATGAACTGAAGCTCATCTTCAATACGTAAAAGCTGGTTGTACTTCGCTACGCGGTCTGTACGAGAAGGAGCACCCGTTTTGATTTGTCCTGCGTTTGTTGCAACTGCAATATCAGCAATCGTACTGTCCTCAGTTTCACCTGAACGGTGAGAAATGACATTTGTATAACCAGCGCGCTTAGCCATTTCAATTGCATCAAACGTTTCAGAAAGTGTTCCAATCTGGTTCACTTTAATCAATATTGAGTTACCAATGCCTTCTTTGATTCCACGAGATAATTTGTCAGTGTTTGTTACAAATAAGTCGTCACCAACCAATTGAACCCTATCACCAAGACGCTCTGTTAAAAGTTTGAACCCTTCCCAGTCGTTTTCGTCAAGGCCATCTTCAATGGAGATAATTGGGTACTTGTCACAAAGCTCAACGTAGAAATCAACCATTTCTGCAGATGTCTTCACAACGCCTTCACCTTTTAGATGGTACTTACCATCTTCGAAAATCTCAGATGCTGCAACGTCCATCGCTAACTGAACTTGTTCTCCTGGCTTGTAACCAGCTTTTTCAATTGCTTCAATGATTGTTGAAAGAGCTTCTTCATTTGATGCTAAGTTCGGGGCGAAACCACCTTCGTCACCAACAGAAGTATTATAGCCTTTTGAGCTAAGTACTTTTTTAAGATTGTGGAAAATTTCAGCTCCCATTTGAAGTGCTTGAGTGAAACTTTCAGCACCAACAGGCATAACCATAAATTCTTGAATATCTACATTGTTATCAGCGTGCTCTCCACCATTCAAGATGTTCATCATTGGTGTTGGAAGAGTTTTTGCACTGAATCCACCAAGGTACACGTAAAGTGGAAGACCTAGTGATTCAGCTGCTGCACGAGCTGTTGCCATCGAAACACCTAGAATCGCGTTAGCACCTAATTTTGCTTTGTTCGGTGTTCCATCAAGCTCGATCATTAATTGGTCAATTCCAAGTTGATCCAATGCATCGAAACCGATTAGTTCTGGTGCAATGACGTCATTAACGTTTGCAACTGCTTTAGTAACCCCTTTACCCATCCAAGCATCGCCGCCGTCGCGAAGTTCTACTGCTTCGTATTCACCAGTAGATGCACCACTTGGTACTATTGCTCGTCCAAACGCGCCGCTTTCTACGTGAACTTCTACTTCAACGGTTGGATTTCCGCGTGAATCTAATACTTGACGTGCATAAACATCTGTAATTAATGTCATAATCTAAACACTCCTCGGTTTTTTTAAAAAAATTGATTATTTGGCAAGTTCTTATGTCGACTTACCTATTTCACACTACATTCCTATTATTACTTCTTAATCAACGTTTTACCAGTCATTTCTTTTGGCTGGTTCACATTTAGTAATTGTAGCATCGTTGGTGCAAGATCACCAAGTACACCATCTTCACGAATTTGCACTTGTTTATCTGTTAAAATCACAGGAACGGGATTTGTTGTGTGTGCCGTCATTGGTGTCCCGTCTTCCGTAATTAACACATCCGCATTTCCATGATCTGCTGTGATAATTGACTTACCGCCTTTTTCCTCAATGAGATCGACGATTTTCCCTAAACATTCATCGACAGTTTCAATTGCTTTAATCGTTGGCTCTAACATACCAGAATGACCAACCATATCTGGATTTGCAAAGTTTAAGATGATCATGTCATGCTTATCGGCACGAATTTCATTTAACAATGCATCTGTTACACCGTAAGCACTCATTTCCGGTTGTAAATCATACGTTGCAACTTTCGGTGAATCGATCAAAACTCGTTCTTCACCAGGGAATTTCTCTTCACGACCACCACTAAAAAAGAACGTGACGTGCGGATATTTTTCCGTTTCAGCAATTCTTAATTGATTTAATCCAGCATCTGATACAACTTCACCTAAAACATTGTCCAAGTTGTTTGGTTCGAATGCAACAAAACCTTTAACAGACTCACTAAAATGCGTGAAGCAAACATAATGAAGATTCTTAGGGAATCGATCACCTCGATCGAAATCAGTAAAATCAGGGTTCGTAAAGACTTGTGACATTTGAATCGCTCGGTCCGGCCGGAAGTTAAAGAAAATAATCGCATCTTCATCTTCAATCGTTCCAACTGGCGTTTTCCCATCGCCTTTCGTTAGAACAGATGGAAGTAAGAATTCATCATGAAGATTATTTTGATACGAAGCTTTTAATGCTTCCGTAGCAGAAGTAAACTTCAATCCTTCACCATAAACCATCGATCGGTAAGACTTTTCGACTCGGTCCCAACGCTTGTCTCTATCCATTGCATAATAGCGCCCTTGAATAGAAGCCAGCTCACCAACTTTAAGTTCTTCCATTTTTCTCTCAAGCAACTGAAGGTATTTATCGGCTGATTGTGGACCGACATCCCGACCGTCTAGAAAACCATGCACATATACTTTCTCAACTTCATGTTTTTTCGCCATTTCTAGTAAAGCAAAAAGGTGTTCAATATGACTATGAATCCCGCCATCTGATAAGAGCCCATATAAGTGAAGGGCCGTTCCTTTTTCTTTCACATGGTTCATCGCGTTCAAAAACGTATCATTCTTGAAAAATTCTTTTTCTTTTATTGCTAAATTAACACGAGTCAAACTTTGATAAACAACGCGACCAGCACCAATATTCAAGTGACCTACTTCTGAATTCCCCATTTGACCTTCAGGTAACCCTACAGCCAGTCCACACGCTTGAAGCGTTGCGTGTGGATAGTTGTTCCAATAACGGTCAAAGTTAGGAGTGTTTGCTTGAGCGACGGCATTCCCCATCGTCTCCTCTCGAAGCGCAAAACCATCGAGAATAATTAATGCGTTTGGTTTCTTACTCATTTCCAGCCTCCACTAATTGTAAAAATGATTGAGCTTCCAAGCTTGCTCCACCTACTAAAGCGCCATCGATATCAGACTGCCCTAGTAATTCTTTAATGTTTGCAGGCTTTACACTACCGCCATATTGAATACGAACTGCTTCAGCAGCGTCTGTTGAGAACGTCTTGCTAACAACATTTCGAATAACTCCACACGTTTCATTAGCATCCTCAGAAGAAGCAGTTTTACCAGTTCCAATCGCCCAAATCGGCTCATAAGCTATCACCGTTTGTTTGACTTGCTCATCTGTTAATCCTTTTAATCCATTATTTACTTGTGTTGTCACAACGTCAGCAGTTTTATTAGCTTCTCGTTGCTCTAGTGTTTCACCTACACATACAATTGGCACTAAACCATGTTTGAATGCTGCATGTACTTTTTGATTAACACTCTCATCTGTTTCTCCGAATAATTCGCGACGCTCAGAATGTCCAATCACTGCATACGCAACACCAAGATCAGCCAAAGCTACAGGACTTACTTCACCTGTAAACGCACCATTTTCTTCAAAGTGCATGTTTTGTGACCCAATCTTTACGTCCGTCCCTTTAGTTTCTTGTACAAGTGCATCAAGGAATAGATGTGGGGAACATACAACCGATTCAACTTTAGCACTTGGTGGAACAGAACCCTTTACTTCTTGAATAAAAGCGAGAGCCTCTGCTTTTGTTTTGTTCATTTTCCAGTTTCCTGCAATAATTGGTTTACGCATAAAAATGCCTCCTTAAAAAATTTACTTATCGTTTAATGCTACAACACCTGGAAGTTCTTTTCCTTCGATAAATTCGAGGGATGCTCCTCCACCTGTTGAAATGTGGTCCATTTTATCAGCTAAATCAAATTTTTCAACCGCTGCAGCAGAATCACCGCCACCTATAACGGTATATGCTTTATCTGCATCTGCTAATGCTTCAGCTACACCTATTGTACCTTTAGCAAACTTTGGTAATTCAAAAACACCCATCGGTCCATTCCAAATCACAAGCTTGGAATCTTGAATCACCTTTTGGAATGTTTCTAACGTTTTAGGTCCAATGTCCAACGCTTCCCAATCAGACGGAATTTTTTCAATATTGACAACTTTTGTGTTTGCATCTTCACCAAATTTATCAGCGACAGTTGCATCAACTGGTAAATAAAGATTTACACCGTTCTTTTTAGCTTTTTCCATAAATTGCTTGGCAAGATCAATCTTGTCTTCTTCTAACAAGGACTTTCCGATCTCATGTCCTTGAGCTTTAATAAAAGTATAAGCCAATCCTCCACCAATAATTAAGTTATCCACTTTATCGAGGAGATTATCGATAACACCAATCTTATCTTTTACTTTCGCACCACCAATGATGGCAGTAAACGGACGATCAGGATCAGCCATCGCTTTTCCAAGTACTTCAAGCTCTTTCTCCATTAATAGACCAGCTACTGCCGGTAAATGTTTCGCAATCCCCGCAGTTGTTGCATGGCCACGGTGAGCGGCACCAAAAGCATCATTCACGTAAACATCTGCAAGTTCTGCCATGTGCTTCGCAAGTCCGTCGTCATTTTTTTCTTCGCCAGCTTCAAAACGAACGTTTTCAAGCAAAACGACGTCACCTTCATTTAATTCAGCAATCGCTTTTTTAGGTTCATCACCATAAACTTCATCTGTCTTTAACACTGATTTGTTTAATAGATCACTTAAGCTCTTAGCAACAGGGTCTAAACGAAGATCTTCAACAACTTCGCCATTAGGTCGACCAAGATGACTAGCAAGAATTACTTTTGCTCCTTTTTCGATTAGTAATTCAATCGTAGGCAAAGCAGCACGAATACGTGTATCGTCCGTTACTTCTCCATTGCTCATTGGCACGTTAAAGTCTACACGGCAAAATACACGTTTTCCTTTTACATCTATATCTCGAATTGATTTCTTATTCATTAATAATGCCTCCTAGGTAAGGGCTAATTTTCTTAACGAGCTGTTTAGTAACTTCTACATCGCAATGCATAAAAATAAAGGAGGCAGGACACGGGCCCGCCTCCTTTAGTAAAAGACTTATAAGGATGGTAATGTTACGTTTGACTTATAGTCCTTGTTCAATAATATAATCAACAAGATTGATTACTTGTGTAGAGTAACCTGTTTCGTTGTCATACCAAGAAATAACTTTAACCATGTTACCTTCCATAACCATTGTAGAAAGAGCATCAATTGTCGATGCATCAGTGTTTCCATTATAGTCACGAGAAACAAGTGGCTCGTCACTGTATCCAAGAATCCCCTTCAAATCACCTTCAGAAGCTTCTTTAAATGCAGCATTCACTTCTTCAGCTGTTACATCTTTACCAAGTTCAGCAGTAAGATCTACTAGAGAAACGTTTGGAGTTGGAACACGAACTGCACCACCATTTAGTTTTCCTTTAAGTTCTGGAAGTACAAGAGATACCGCTTTAGCTGCGCCAGTGCTTGTTGGAATGATATTTTCCGAAGCAGCACGAGCACGACGGTAGTCTTTATGTGGCAAGTCAAGAATAGACTGGTCATTTGTATAAGAGTGAATTGTTGTCATCATTCCACGCTTAAGCTCAAACTTATCGTTTAGCACTTTTGCAAAAGGTGCGAGACAGTTTGTTGTACAAGAAGCGTTTGAGATTACGTGGTGATTTTTAGCGTCGTACTTATCTTCGTTTACACCCATAACGATTGTGATATCTTCGTCAGTTGCTGGTGCTGAGATAACAACTTTCTTTGCTCCAGCTTCTAAGTGTTTCGCAGCTGCTTCACGCTTTGTGAAAATACCAGTTGATTCAACAACAACTTCTACACCAAATTCTCCCCATTTAAGATTTGCAGGGTCACGTTCTGCTGTTACTTTGATCTCTTTTCCATCAACGATAAGGTTGTCACCTTTTGCTTCAACTTTTACGTCAAGCTTTCCATGAACGGAATCATATTGTAGTAAATGTGCTAGCATATTTGCATCTGTAAGGTCATTAACCGCGACTACTTCTACCTTTGGATTTGCAAGAGCCTGTCTGAAAACGACACGTCCGATACGACCAAAACCATTAATACCAATCTTTGTTGCCATGATAAAATTCCTCCTTATTTGTGGTAAAGCTAATATTTATTTTCAAAGGGGATACCCCTTGAATAAACGAATTTAATTATCGAGACTGAAACTTAATTATTTAAAATTGCTTTAGCAGCGCCTTCATCAGTGACAAGAACCTCATTCGGCCGTTGTTTCATATAAGCTTGAATCGCTTTTGCTTTCGAAGTGCCACCAGCTACAGCAATTATATCGGGTATATTTTTTAAATCTTCTAGTTGAAGTCCAATAGTGAGTACTTTATGAATAATGTCCCCTGATTGATTAAAATAATAACCAAATGCTTCAGCAACTGCTTTTTTCTCATCTAACTTTTTCAATACCTCTTTTGTAGAGTTCCGTCGTTCAGCCATCATCTTTGCCTCACCAATACCGTGAATAACCATTGTTGCTGAATGTATAAGCTCGAGGATTTCTACTACAGATGTCTCATTAATCAACGATTCATAAGCTTCTTTACTTAGCTGATCTGGAACATGAAGCAATCGATACGTACCCATTGCTTTTCTAGCCATCGTTGCACAGATTGTGTTTGCCTGATTCTCTACTTGCTCGCCTAATCCACCACGAGCAGGGACAAATAATGTTTCTTTCAAATTTGAATCTGGAACGAGCATTTCTGCTACAGCTGCAATCGACGTGCCACCTGTTATGGCAATAATATTATCTCTTGTTGCCATTTTTTGTTTAACTAAATTGACACAAGCTCGACCCATTTCTTTTTGTACCCATGAATATTCATCACTATCTCCTGGAACAATATGTAATTCTGATACACCTAATTTGTTTTGCAGTTCTTCTTCCATCGACCTTGTTTGGAACACTTCTTTCATGACCACTTCTAATTGACCAAGTAAATTATGCCCATCATCTGTTAATGTCATTCCGCTTGCGGCAAATGCAACTAGCCCTTGTTCTTTTAAAAAAGTCACTTCGCTTCTTAAGACTCGTTCAGACATGTCTAAATTAGTAGCTAAGGTCCGTCGTCCAATCGGTTGCATTAATCGAATAAAACGTAAAATACGGAACCGTTGCCCTAGAACTTCAATTAAATCAGGCAGTAATTTTTTTTGCAAGTCTAAAAGCACGTTCATGCCAATTCCCCTTTGTCGCACAATCTCACAGGGACTTGACACGTCCCCTGTAGACATATTATGTCCCGCATGGCGAAAAAAAAGACTGCTTTCTTTAGTCGTACGATAAGCAAGCTTTCAATCACTTGCACCACTAGTATAACAAGGAAAAGTCTGCTAATCAACTACTATCATGTGAACAATTTATGTTATGTAAGGTTTCCCCACTCATACCAACGGTCATTCAAGCAATTCTTTTTTTAATTTAGTATACGATATAATCCCTTCATCAAGTACATTGCCATTTTTATCTTCAATAACAGGAATACGAATTTGATATTTTTCTAGCCAAATATCATCTGTATAAATATCTCTTACTTCAATGTCGAAAGAGGCCTCTTTTTTTAACAGCTGAAGTTCTGCAAATCCTTTATCACAAAGGGGACAATCTTTTTTTGTATAAAAATAAATGATCATGATCTTAGTACCTCCTTAAGAAAATCTTTTCCTCTGAGCTGAAGAAACAATATGCAATTCTTCCCTGTATTTCGCTATCGTTCTTCTAGATACATTAATTTTAAACTCACTTTTCATCAAATGAACTATTTTCTGGTCTGATAAAGGCTTTTGTTTATTTTCTTCATCAACCATTTTCTTTATAAACATTTTCACTCGCTCCGCTGATGAACTAGACTCAGCAGCATCACGTCCAACCATTTCGTTAAAAAAGTATTTCAGTTCATACAATCCTCTTGGTGTTTGCACATATTTATTCTTCGTTGCTCGAGAAACAGTTGATTCATGTACCTTTATTTCTTCTGCAATTCTCTTCAATGTAAGAGGTTTTAAATGCGTAGGTCCGTGTACAAAGAAGGCATGCTGATTATCGACGATTGCTTCTGACACTCTTAATATCGTCTGTTGTCTTTGGACAATGCTCCGTTTTAACCATTGGAACTGATAAAATTTTTGTTTAAAATATTCTTTCGTTTCTACATTTTTATTTCCCATCATTTTTTTGTATTCTTCGTTGATTAACATTTTTGGCATATGCTGTTCATTCAAATTTACTAAAAATTTATTTTTCACTTTCGTAACTATTACGTCGGGAATAACGTATTTAGCGGGGGCACGACAAAACAGTGACCCTGGTTTCGGATTTAATGTCTGAATAAAATCAGCAACCATTTGCACATTTTCAATCATTACATTCTCTTGATTCGCTATTTTCCGGTACTTATTTGTTGCCAAATTATCTAAATGGTTCTGTACGATTCTTTCTGATAATGGGTCTCTCGTTTCCAAATGGTCAAGTTGAATGAGCAAGCACTCTTGTAAAGAAAATGCTCCGACACCATAAGGTTCGAGCGTTTGTAATAGATTTATCCCCTCTTTCACAGCAATTAATGTCTCGCTCATTTCAACAGCTAAATCATTGATCGTTTGCTTCAAATAGCCATTTTCATCAACACTTAACGCTAAGTAGGAAATGATTCTCCGCTTTCTAGGTTGCAGTTGCAGAAGTCTTATTTGATTTAATAAATAATCTTGCAAACCATCTTCTTGTTCTCTAAGGTGATCCATTGAGGGATTTTCGCTACCAGCTTGATTTTTTGATTTCTGATCGTATATTGGCAACCTATCATTGACTTTTGGTTGCACTAAATCTTCTTGCACTTCTTGATCCTTTAATTCAATAAGGGGATTATCCAATTGTTGCTCCTGTAAATATTCATTCAAATCTAGGAGAGAATATTGCAAGATAGTAATTGCCTGCCTTAGTTCATTTGTCATGACCAATTTCGTTGACTGCTTTTGAAATAAACCATAGTCCATATTCATTCAGTAAATCCCCCTAACGAAGAGTAATCAACAAAATATGCCTTATAGTATTATTCATTAATCCTTTTCTTCATATTATACATGAACAAATACCTCTCGTGATTTATCTCTAACATTATAGTAGTTAACAACCAATTGAACTTCAAATTAATGTTTGAAATCATTTAAGAAAGGTTATGATTAAAAGTGGAAGATTTTCTTCTTTATTTTAGGTGATTATTATTTGACCTTCATTGACCTTTAAGGTTATGATGGAAACATACTTAGAGGAAGAAAGAGTATCGACCTAATTAAGCAGATCGACGCTATTAGGGAGCAACCTCTGCAATTCAATTTAAGATAATATAAAGGAGGAATATAACCATGAACTTAGTACCAACGGTTATTGAACAAACAAATCGCGGTGAACGTGCCTATGACATTTATTCTCGTCTCTTAAAGGACCGCATTATCATGCTCGGTTCCGGAATTGATGACAATGTCTCAAATTCAATCGTAGCTCAATTGCTTTTCCTTACTGCTGATGATCCCGATAAGGATATTTCACTGTATATTAACAGCCCAGGCGGGTCTATCACTTCAGGGATGGCGATCTACGATACAATGCAATTTATTAAACCTAAGGTTCAAACAATTTGTATTGGAATGGCTGCTTCCATGGGAGCTTTCCTATTAGCAGCTGGTGAACCAGGGAAACGTTTTGCGCTTCCAAACAGTGAAGTAATGATCCACCAACCTTTAGGTGGTACACAAGGTCAAGCTTCTGACATTGAGATTCACGCTAAGCGTATTGTTGAAATGAAGGAAAATTTGAATCAAATATTAGCCGATCGAACAGGTCAGCCAATCGAAACTGTACGTAAAGATACTGATCGTGATAATTTCATGTCTGCACTTGATGCTAAAAATTACGGATTGATTGACGAAGTTATGGAAAAAGGTTCTGACATTAAATCATAATATAGCAAACAAAAAGGGGTAGTCATTTGACTATCCCTTTTTATACTTAATGAATGTTTAACTTCACTAAAGGATTAAAGTATTAGATAAACGAAGGCTTTCGCCATGAAGGACTTGGCGACAAGCCAAGTTTTTCTAATGATTCGTTTCGTAATTTATAAATTAATTCTTTCATACTTTGAAAGAGAAAAATCGAAAGAGGATAAATTATCACATACATTTATTCCTAATCTACTCTTCTTTGCTTACAAATAAACACAAAGTATCCATTGCAACTTGCTCATCAGGTCCTTCTATTTTCAAATGAATGTCCTTATTCGCTCCAACTGCAAGGCTCATAATTCCCATAATACTTTTCGCGTTAACCTTTTTCCCATCTTTCTCTATGAAAATATTTGAGGCAAACCGATTTGCCTCTTGAACAAACAATGCCGCTGGTCGTGCTTGAAGTCCCGTTTTTCTCGTTACGGTTACTGTTTTTTCAATCATTTCATTATCCCCCTCATTATTATCTAACTGCCAATATTGATTCAAACGCTTTCATAATTATTTATGAAGAACAGGGAATTATACCTTTTCCCCTGCCCTGAGCTTATTAGCGAATTCTTCAATCTTTCGTAACCGATGATTTACACCTGATTTACTTACTTTCCCACTCTCTATCATTTCACCCAATTCCTTCAATGTCACATCTTGATGATCAATGCGAAGCTGGGCAATTTCTTGAAGCTTGTCAGGTAACGTTTCAAGACCAACTTCTCTTCTAATAAAGCGTATATTTTCCACTTGACGCATTGCGGCGCCAACAGTTTTATTCAAATTTGCTGTTTCACAATTAACTAGACGATTTACCGAGTTACGCATATCTTTCATGATTCGCACATCTTCAAAGCGAAGTAAAGCCTGATGAGCTCCAATTACATTTAGAAACTCACTAATTTTTTCACTCTCTTTCAAGTATAGAATAAATCCTTTTTTTCTCTCAATCATTTTTGCACTAAAATGAAAATGGCTAATTAAATCACATAGAGAACGATTATGTTCTTCATAGAAAGAGAAAATCTCTAAATGATATGAAGACGTTTCTGGGTGATTGACTGATCCTCCAGCCAAGAATGCCCCTCGTAAATATGCCCTTTTACAACATTCTTTTTTTACTAATTCTTCAGAAATCTCTCTCGTAAAAGCAAAATTTTCATCAACTATGTGAAGAGTCTCCAAAATTTTTCGAGCATCCTTCGATATTCTAGCAACATAAACATTGTTTTTCTTCAGTCTCATCTTTTTACGTACAAGCAATTCTACGTGAACTTCGTAATTTGACTTTAATAACGTATAAATTCTTCTCGCTATCGCAGCATTCTCGGTTTGAATATCGAGAGTGATTTTCATATTACGAATCGAAATTGCTCCGTTCATTCGAATCAGCGCTGCTAATTCAGCTTTCGAGCAGCATGGCTGCACTTCCATTTGCGTCAATTCTTTTTTAACCATAGATGCAAAGGACATGGTCTCACCCCTAACCTCTAAAACCTTCATCACCACTATACTTTTATTCCTTAACGTAGTTCAATATTCTAAAAACGAGCTATTCTCATCGCCCAGTGTATGATCAGACTATTATACCATGGCTACGGTGATTTTATAACAGAGAAACTAATCGCTGAGACAATTTAATCGGATCATGTCGTAGCAATTCATCATCAAAATAGAGTAAATGGTCATCAATCAATAGGATCCCCATCTTTGTTAAATCTTCTTCATCAACAACGACACCTTCTGCTCCATCTTTTTTATACCGCTGAGCATATGAAAAGGGAATCTTTTGTGTATTCAATAAGACTGCATCAATAATTTTTTCGCGTGCGTGATTATCGATCGCTTTCACATGATCAGAAACGGTGTACCCATCTGTTTCTCCAGGTTGAGTCATCACATTACATATATAAACTTTCATAGCACTTGTTTTTATTAAAGCTTCTTCCATTCCAGGTACCAGTAAATTAGGAATCACACTCGTATACAAGCTTCCTGGACCTAGCACGATTAAATCAGCTTCATCTATCGCTTGGAGTGCATCTCTCATTGGTTCTGGATTTTCCGGCTTAAGAAACACTTTCTTAATTTTCTTCCCGATTTTCGGAATGTTTGATTCGCCCTCAGTAAAAGTACCATCCTCATATTCTGCATGTAATGTTACTTGATCATTTGATGCCGGCAATACTTTTCCTCTAACATTTAATACGCGGCTTATTTCATGAACTCCCTTTGCAAAATCTCCAGTAATAGATGTCATTCCTGCTAGTAAAAGGTTTCCTAATGAATGTCCAGATAATCCATTACCATTTTCAAAACGGTGCTGAAATAATTCTTCGACAAGTGGCTCTACTTCTGACAAAGCAACAAGCACATTTCGAATGTCTCCTGGTGGTGGGATGTTTAATTCTCTTCTTAATCTACCGGAACTTCCACCATCGTCCGCTACCGTGACAATAGCTGTGATATCGACTGGGAAAGTCTTCAAGCCTCTCAATAAAACCGATAAACCCGTTCCCCCACCTAGGACGACCACTTTTGCTTTCTTCAATTTTCTTTTCTTCCTTTTTCCACATCACGATGGGTCACGTAAGAGAAATAATCAAGCTTTTCAAGATGTTCCTTGAAGTACTCCGCAAGTGTTACGGAACGGTGTTTTCCACCAGTACATCCAATCGCTAACACAAGCTGACTTTTTCCTTCCCGTTTGTAAAAGGGGAGCGTGTATTGAAGAAAATCATCTAATTTTTCAATGAATTGCTGGGTTTCCGTCCATTTCAATACATAATCTGAAACCTCTTTTTCAAGTCCAGTCTTTGACCTCATGTGTTCAATATAATGTGGGTTAGGTAAAAATCGGACGTCAAAAACTAAATCTGCATCAATAGGAAGCCCATGCTTATATCCAAATGACATCACTTGCACAGAAAAAGCTTCCTTCGCTTCTGATGAAAATTGTTTTAATATCCGTTCACGAAGTTCCAATGGTTTTAAATCGGACGTATCAATGATAATCTTCGCCTGTCCCCTAAGATCATTAAGAATCTCTCGCTCTGCATGAATCCCTTCAAGAGGAGCCCCGCCATCGGATAATGGATGAGATCGTCTTGTCTCTTTGTAACGGCGAACGAGCGCTGAGTCTTTTGCATCAAGAAAGACGATTTGTGGCGTAACTTTACTCTCAGCTGAAATTGCATCAATAGAATCAAATAAGTGCTCAAAAAACTCACGTCCACGTAAATCAATTACTAAGGCGACTTTTTTCATTTTGTCACCGGATCCTTCTACCAAATCTATGAACTTGGGAATTAATGCTGGTGGTAAGTTATCAACACAGAAATATCCCATGTCTTCAAAACTTTGAACAGCTACTGTTTTCCCGGCTCCAGACATTCCAGTAATAATCACTAATTCAATTTTATTCGGTGTTATTTTTTTGTCTTGCATCAGATCATCCCCTTTCGTATTATATTTTTACTCTTGAAATTGCTCCCCTGCAGTGTCTAATCGGTAAGACAAAAGATTTAAGTTTTCATCATACGTGATTGTTCCATAAATCAATCCTTCACCGTATAGGACGTGGTCAAAAATGGGATAATCTCCTGAAGCCATTGGTAAATGAGGAATCTTTGTAATTGGGGTCCATGCAAGTTCTCCCTCTGGCGATTTATTTAACAATTTTCCTGAAAAATTGTTTGCTTGAAACGTAAACATCATCCATTCCTTAACAATACTACCTTTTTCTTCGATAACGACCGTGAAAACTCCTCTTAGTTCGGGATTATTTATTACCATTCCTGTTTCTTCTTTGCATTCTCTTATAACACTTTCACGAATTGACTCACGAGATTCCATTTTCCCTCCCGGAGCGACCCACCAACCGCGACTCGGTTTTCTTAACAGTAAGGCTTCGTTACTCTTCGTTAAAATACAGTTCGTTACTCGCTGCATGATGATCCCCCCTGTATATGACGCTAAAACGAAACATTATAAAGGGAAAACAATGAATTGCTTTCCTCTTAGGAAATAATTTTAGAAATGATTTCTTATCACATCTCACTAAATACGCAGAACCTTATTCACTAAAATTGCTTGTTATTATTTTGCTTAAAAGTAGTGCTAATTCACATTTTATCAACAAATATTAAGAACGTACTTCTGTTTTAGTATACTACATCTAATTTATTTCGAACAACATTTACGTAGGTAGTTAAATTCTTAGACCAGCACTAAAACATTAGAAAAACTTGGCTTGTCGCCAAGTCCTTCATGGCGAAAGCCTTGAATTAATCCTTTAGCGAAGTTAAACATTCTTAAAGTATAAAAAAGTATAAAAAAAAGGACACGAGCAAAAGCTCGTGTCAAAAGTAATATATAAAAAGGGGGTCAATTACTAAGTACATCATAACCTTTTTTTATTGCAACATTGTTACAGAAGAGTTAAGTGACAATTACGTTTTGTTAATTTTTGATTTTAATGCACTCTCACTTGATTAATTAACTTGTTTGGACCTTTCAACATTAGTATAACAGATGGACAAGGTTATGTAATACAGTTCTAAAACAGGAGATTGGTTGGCGGTATTTCAAATTTATAAATAAGGTCTATAAACTTCCCTTCCATTTCCGAAGTACGTAAATTCAAGATTGTGATTTATCTATGGAATGGGAGAAAGTTAAAATTCTCTTCGCTTATTTAATAAGCGAAAAATAAAACCACACCTTGTTTAAAGGTGTGGTTCATCCCTATATCCTTATACCTGATTTGTACTTTTTAACTCTTCCATCAGGTTCTCCACATAGTGTTGCGCTTGTTGACCAGCGATACTTCCATCACCTGTCGCAGTAACAATTTGACGAAGCATTTTCTCTCTAATATCGCCAGCTGCAAAAATACCTGGAATTTTTGTTTCCATATCTTCATTCGTCTCAACATAACCTTCTTCATTTGTAATACCTAGGTTCAAGAAAGGCTCATTAATTGGTAACATACCGATATATATGAATGCTCCATCCGTTTTAAATTCACGCTCAGAACCATCTTCTTTGTTAACTAGCGTCACGCTACCAACTTTACCATTCTCTTCGTTAATTTCTTTAACAACATGACTCCAAATAAATTCAATTTTATCATTAGCAAATGCTCGTTCTTGAAGGATTTTCTGTGCACGTAATTCATCGCGACGATGAATTACAGTAACTTTACTTGCAAATCGAGTTAAATAAACTGCTTCTTCAACGGCTGAGTCTCCCCCTCCAACAACGACGAGTTCTTTGTTTTTAAAGAAGGCTCCATCACAAACTGCACAATATGAGACTCCTTTTCCGCTAAGCTCTTTTTCTCCGGGGACTCCTAGTGCTTTATACTTTGCTCCTGTGGTGATAATAATAGACCTAGTTTTGAATTCACCACTACCAGTTTTGATAATTTTATATTCTTTTCCGTCAATAATTTCTTTCACATCACCATAAGCGTACTCAGCACCGAATTTCTTAGAATGATCAAACATTTTCATCGATAGATCAGGCCCAAGGATATGGTCATATCCTGGATAGTTTTCAACATCTTCCGTATTTGCCATTTGCCCACCTGGAATTCCTCGTTCTAACATAACTGTTGCTAAATTTGCTCTTGAGGCATAAACTGCAGCAGTCATACCAGCCGGTCCGGCTCCAATAATAATCACATCATAAATTTTATCTTCGCTCATAACTTCACTCTCCTAGCGAAATATTCTAATTGTTTTACTTCAATGTCTATACTATTCTTAAACCGCTCAGAAGTCCAAAAACTTGCTCATTGTACTATTTTACCTTAGTTGAAAGCTATCATGTATCGTTCGCTAAAACATTAGATATTTTATGTTCACTCTATTAAAAAACTTGGCTTGTCGCCAAGTCCTTTATGGCGAAAGCCTTCGTTTATCTTATACTTTAACCCTTAAGCGAAGTTAAACATTCTTAAAGTATAAAAAACAGTTCCTCATTTAACGATAGAGAAACTGCTTTTTATCTTTTGATGGAGAGTTGCCTTTATCTAACTCACTCAACAACTCATCTAATAAAGATTGTTTTTCAGGGTCGAGTTTTTTAATCTTTTCCCAAATACTCCTTGAGACATCTAAATCTCCGCAATGCCATGCTAATATGGCCATTTGGTGATCCAGATGAGGAAGTTTTGGAAAAGAGGAGCCATTCAATAACTTGCCATACCAAGCATACGCCGTTTCGTATTCTCCAACAAAGTAAAGACTACGAGCTAGATAATAACAATTCCAATTATTCATTGGACGTAAATTAACGATATTTTCAACCCACATACATGCTTGAGGATTGTTTTGTTGATGGAGTAAAACCGCCATTTGACACTGTGCCAAAAAGTTAGGTTCTTCTTTTAATAACAAGTCTTTTAACAGTGTTTCTGCTTCCGCTTTTTTGTCTTGGTACATTAATGATTCTGCTAAATAAACGTATAAATTCCAATGGTCCGGATTCTCCGCAATCAACTTCCTCACTTCATTTTCAACTTCTGCATACTCCCCACGATTTAACAATCCAATCAGCAAAAAATTTATTTTATCTTCTGCTGATTGGTTTTTGCTCAAGTCTTCCACTATCCCAGACTCTTGTTGTTCAGAAGTTACCATTGATAACAATGATTCAGCATCTTCGACAAATTCACCGTCTTCATCGATATCTAAATACGTTTCTAAATTAATTTTTGCCTGTTCAAATTCACCAATATGAGCCATATTATTAGCCATAAAAAAATAGCACTCACTCATTGATGGATCAATGTCATTTTTTATTTTTTCAAGCCATTCATTCGAAGCTTCATAGTTACCTTCCTCTGATAAGACAATCGCTAACTGACAAACGAAGATAGGTTCCTCAGGTTCAAGCTTAATCGCCCGTTCAAAAAAGGAGATTGCTCGTTCAATTGATTTACTTTGATAAGCTTCGATCCCTTTTTTATAAAAATAACCGCCATCTTGCATAAACGGAATGACTTGTCCTTTTCTTTCATTTGCTCCGATACTTGGCATTTAAATATGCCTCCATTTCATTCACGTTTAAAAATAAATTGCTTCTTTTGTTCCTGTTACATATAGGTGCATTATAACACGCTTATACTGATGGAACAATGAACACTTCCCAGGGACTAACACATTCGGAACTTAAATATTTTTGAAAATCAAGTGATTAAAAGCACATTTTTTAGGGTATCAACATACTATCGATTCTTAGACAAGACTCTGTTCAAAATTAATAAAGGCTGGAGGGTATGATGGCATTAATTGATATTTTGTTTATGTTTATCACTATAATTTGGATTGGTGAATTTATCTTCTTCAAAAATCGAAGACTAGACGAAACAGAATCTACAGAAACTTCTTCATTTCCAAAGATATTTCTTTCTGTTCTTGCGGTCATCATAGTTTCTATTATTTCCCGCGAAGGGCAGTTTCTTGCCGTTGATCTAACCGCAATCCTTTGGCTAGGTATTTTTTTATATGCTATTGGCGTTTTCATTCGTTATTGGGGAATGATGGCGTTAGGAAAACAATTCACAAGGAACGTCAACGTCAATAAAGAGGATAAAATTATTGGGAGTGGTCCATTCCGCTTTTTAAGACACCCTCTTTACAGCGGATTATTAAGTACAATGATTGGAATAAGTTTCTATACAGGTAGTCTCCTCGGGCTTATTATTACTTTCACTGTTTTTTTACCGTTCCTACTTAAACGAATCCGTTTAGAAGAGGCCCTTCTCATTAAATCATTTGGGCAAGAATACGTAAGATGGAGTCAGTCGCGCCGTCGCCTAGTGCCATTTATATACTAAAATTAAGTAATTTCTATATTTCGTTATCTTGAAAGATAAATATAAAGTATCGAATAAAAAGTTAATTTGAAACTATGTGGAGGTGCTCATTTGTATGCGTGAGAACAAGAAAGCTGTTGTCATTGGTGCAGGTTTAGCTGGACTTTCAGCTGCGATTCGCCTGTCTGGTGACGGTTATCAAGTAACAATATTAGAAAAAAATGAGACGATTGGTGGAAAACTAAATCACCGTTCAGGTAAAGGATTTAATTTTGATACAGGTCCATCGATTTTAACGATGCCTTGGGTACTTGAACAACTGTTTGACAGCGTTCATCGAAACCTAGAAGACTACATGGAGATTGAACGTATTGAGCCACAATGGCGGACCTTCTTCGAAGATGGTAATTCATTGGATGTGCTCTCAGATATTCCAGGTATGTTAGAAGAAATGAAAAAAGTGAAAGGCAATCCTGATTCTTCATTTATGAAATTTCTCTCCTACTCTCAAGAAATGTATGAAGTTTGTATGAAAAGTTTTTACAAGACCAGTATTTCCGGCTTAAAAGATTTACGAACCCAGCATAACTTAAAAGAGTTATTGGCAATGGATCCATTCCATACCGTTGCAGATGGCACGAAAAAACATTTTAAAAATAAACATTTAGAACAGCTATTTAATTTCTTTGTGATGTATGTCGGTTCAAATCCATACCAAGCTCCTGCGATTTTAAATCAACTCGTATATGTCCAACTTGGCTTAGGAATTTATTATGTCAAAGGCGGAATGTACAACATTGCTAGAGGTATGAACAAAGTATTAGATGAACTAAGAGCAGAAATCAAAACAGCTACACCTGTATCACATGTTGTCGTTGACGACGCAAAGGCAAAAGGAGTGATGACCGAAAGCGGTGACTTTTACGAAGCTGATGTCGTTGTATCTAATTTAGAAGTCATTCCGGCTTATCAAACGTTACTTCCTAAGAATGGAAAAACTAAAAAAGAAATCAAACAGCTTTCAAAAACTTATGAACCTACTGTTTCAGGACTTGTTCTATTACTTGGTGTAAATAAGGAATTTAAAGATTTGAAGCATCACAACTTTTTTTTCTCAGAAAATCCAGAGGTTGAATTCAAACAAATCTTTGAAAAAGGGATTCCAGCAGATGATCCAACGGTATATATCGGGATTTCTTCTAAAACCGATCCGAGCCAGGCACCAGAAGGCAAAGAGAATTTATTTGTCTTAACCCACGTTCCTCCGAAAACAGCGATGAAAAAAGACGGAGATTGGGAAGCCTATCGTGACGTGGTGTTAGACAAATTAGAGCGAATGGGAATGTCTGGACTTCGTGAATCGATCGAATTTGAATACGCGTTCACTCCTGATACGATAGAAGAATTATACGGAGCGAACGGTGGCTCAATTTATGGTATTGCCGCTAACAAAGCAACGAATGGTGGCTTCAAAATTCCCGCGAAAAGTTCTTTATACGAGAACCTTTATTTTACTGGAGGATCGACACACCCAGGAGGCGGCGTTCCAATGGTCACATTATCTGGACAACTTACTGCTGATCTTATTAAGCATGATGTGGAAGATAGCGAGACGAAACAAAAAAACGGTTAATAGTTTCAGAAGTAGATATAAAAGAGGTTGCCCCCGGGCATCCTCTTTTTCATAAAACCTCGTTACGAAATTTGTTGGAAGTTGGTTCCTATCTGTCCGAATCGGCCCCCTCACCTATAAAACTCCAATATACAAAACAATAGCCGCCACCCGAAAGTAACGGCTACAACCTGATTTATTTTCCTGCATGACGATCTGCTAGACGCTGCAAAACGTTATCAAGTGGTAATTTCTGTTCACGTAACAATACGAGCCAGTGATAAAGTAAATCGGCACTTTCCCACGTTAATTCCTCTTTATCACGATTTTTCGCAGCAATGATCACTTCGGAAGCTTCTTCACCGACTTTTTTCAAAATCTTGTCGACACCTTCCTCAAATAAGTAAGTCGTATAAGCACCTTCAGGACGTTCCGCTTCCCGAGTTGCAATGACTTCCTCAAGCTCCTCGATAATCGCAAACCGATTCCCTTGCTCGATTACGCCAGCATCAGTTGCTGACTGCTCACCTCGACTCCACAAAACATCAGAGAAGCAAGTGAAATCCCCTTTGTGACATCCAGGACCTTGAGGATCCACTAAAACGACGAGGGCATCTTGATCACAGTCATAGCGAATGTTTTCTACTTTCTGGATGTTTCCTGAGGTTTCCCCTTTATGCCACAGTTCTTGACGAGAGCGGCTGTAAAACCACGTTTCTCCTGTTTCAATTGTTTTCTTTAAAGACTCTTCATTCATATAGGCAAGCGTGAGCACCTGTTTCGATTGTTGATCCTGCACGATCGCTGGAATTAATCCTCGTTCGTCGAAGGATAACTGATTGATATTCATCGTATTTCCAGCCCCTTTTCTTTTAAGTATGATTTCACTTCTGCTACAGATGTTTCGCGGTAGTGAAAAATTGACGCGGCAAGAGCAGCATCAGCTTTCCCTTCCGTAAACACATCGTAGAAATCCTCTTGTTTTCCTGCGCCACCAGAAGCAATGACTGGCACCGATACTGCTTCGCTTACCGTTTTTGTTAAGGCAATAGCAAATCCTTTTTTCTCTCCATCTTCATCCATGCTCGTAAGCAAGATTTCACCTGCTCCTTGTTTGACTGCTTCTTGCACCCAAGCAACGATTTCCCAATCCGTCGCATTTCGTCCACCATGTGTGTACACGCGCCAAGACGATATTTCATCATCCCACTTTGCGTCAATTGCAACAACGATGCATTGCGAACCAAAGAAATCGGCACCTTCACGAATCAATTCTGGACGTTTCACCGCCGCTGTGTTTACCGAGACTTTATCAGCACCAGCACGGAGAATCCGTTTCATGTCATCTAACGTATTTATCCCTCCGCCGACTGTAAATGGAATAGCTAGAGTACCCGCGACTTCTTCGACGACATCGACCATCGTTTCACGGCCTTCATGGGAAGCAGAGATATCTAGAAACACGAGTTCATCTGCTCCTTGTTGATCATAAAAAGTAGACATCTCGACGGGATCTCCCGCGTCCTTTAAGTTTACAAACTGAATCCCTTTTACAACACGACCTTCTTTCACATCAAGACAAGGTACAATTCGTTTCGTTAACATCGTTATTGCACCTCCGCGATCGCTTGTTCTAACGAGATTCGGTCGGTATACAGGGCTTTTCCGATAATCGCTCCGGAAATTCCTTTATCACGGTGCGATAATAGTTCACGTAAATCATCCATCGTACTGACGCCACCGGAAGCAATCACTTGCTTGCCAGTTGCTTGACCTAAACTAGCAATTTCTTTCACGTTTGGCCCTGATAGCATACCATCACGTGAAATGTCTGTCATAATAAACGTTTCCGCCCCTTGATCAGCCAATTCTTGACCTAACTGTTCCGCTTTCACTTCTGACGTCTGTAGCCATCCGTGAGTAGCCACATAACCGTCTCGTGCATCAATACCGATCGCAATTCGCTCGCCGCCATATTCCTTTAACATTCGTTTTACAAAAGAAGGGTCTGAGATAGCTGAACTTCCTAGAATCACACGTGAAACACCAGCATTCAAATACGTTTCAACATCTTTTGCTGTCCGAATTCCTCCACCAATTTGAACATGAGCAGACAGTTCTTTCGCAGCTCGCAAAACTTCTTGATGATTGACAGGTTCACCTTTTTTCGCTCCATCTAAGTCAACCATGTGAATCCACTTTGCACCTTTTTTTTCAAAACTTGACGCCATATCAAACGGAGAATCACCGTAAATCGTCTCTTGATTATAATCCCCTTGTAAGAGGCGAACGCATTTCCCTCCACGAATATCGATGGCTGGATAAATTGTGAAATCACTCATCAGCAGTCTCCCCCTTTTGCTCTAAAAAGTTCTTCAACATTCTCATCCCAAGCGTACTGCTCTTTTCCGGATGAAACTGAGTTGCCCAAACGGAATTTTTTGCAACAACCGCTGGCACACGTTCCCCGCCATAATCTGACGTGGCAATAAGAACATCTGGCGTTCCTGCTTGAACAAAATAAGAATGAACAAAGTATACGTGCCCTTTTGGCACATCATTTAAAATCGTGTGGTCTTGTTTTTCAAAAACAAGGCTATTCCATCCCATATGCGGCACTTTATAATCGCCAATTTTGAAGCGACGGACCTTACCTGGAAGGATTTCCAAGCCTGTTGTTATGCCGTTCTCTTCACTTTCATCAAATAGCAGTTGCATCCCGAGACAAATTCCGAGCAGAGGCTTGTTATCGTTTGCCCATTGTTGCACAAACGTGTCCAAACCACGAACTTTCAATTCCGTCATCCCGTCTTTAAAAGATCCAACTCCGGGGAGAATGAGCATCGATGCTTTTGCCAACTCGTCTGGTTTTTCTGACAAAAATGGCGTATGACCGAGTCGTTCCAGTGCTTTCGTAACACTATGAAGATTCCCCATACCATAATCTATAATACCAATCATGATAAGCTTCCTTTCGTCGAGGGAACCCCATCTACTCTTGGATCCACTTGGGTTGCTTCATCAAGTGCACGCCCCAAAGCTTTAAAGATTGCTTCAATGATGTGGTGCGTATTCGTTCCGTAATGAACAATTACATGCAAATTCATCCGCGCTTCCAAAGCGAATTTCCACAAGAACTCTTCAACAAGCTCCGTGTCAAACGTGCCTACTTTCGCTGCTGGCATTTCGCCACGAAATTCAAAATGGGGACGATTGCTTAAATCAATTACAACCTGTGCAAGTGCATCATCCATCGGTACAAACGCATTACCATAACGACGAATTCCTCGTTTATCACCGAGTGCATCTTTAAGAGCATCTCCTAGCACGATACCGATATCCTCCGTTGTATGATGATCATCAATTTCGATATCACCTTTGCCCGATAATGTCAGATCAAACAAACCGTGGCGCGTAAATAAGTCGAGCATATGACTCATAAACGGCACATCTGTCGTTAAGTCTGCCTTACCCTTTCCATCAATCGTAAACGTTAAGTCAATATTTGTTTCATTTGTTTGACGTGTTTTTGACGCTTGTCTCTTTTCCATTGTCTGCCTCCAATCGAATTTCCACAGCTCTCGCATGTGCCTCTAAATTTTCTAGTCTAGCGAATGCAGCAATTTTTTGCCCATTTTTTTCAATCGCTTTTTTGCTATAGGAAATAATGCTAGATTTTTTCGTGAAATCTTCTACATTTAGTGGGCTTGAAAAACGTGCAGTACCGTTCGTTGGCAGCACATGATTCGGTCCTGCAAAGTAATCACCCACTGGCTCTGAACTATATTCTCCAAGAAAAATTGCGCCCGCGTGACGGATATTTGCTAACACATCCCATGGGTTTTCTACGTGAATTTCCAAGTGTTCGGCTGCCAATTCATTGACTGCTTCAATTGCGTCTTCGAAAGTTTTCGCAACGTAGATGGCTCCAAAATCATTGATTGACGCTTGCGCAATCTCTTTTTTCGGGAGCGTTTGAAGTTGTCTATCTACTTCCTTAGCAACGTTTTCAGCCAACGCGGGGTCATTTGTGACAAGTACCGCGGATGACATCGGATCGTGTTCTGCTTGAGACAAAAGGTCTGCCGCAATATACGGGGCCCTCGCGGTATGATCAGCTAGAACCGCCACCTCACTCGGTCCAGCAATCATGTCAATCGCGACGGTACCAAACACTAGTTGTTTTGCTAATGCGACGTAAATGTTCCCCGGCCCAACAATTTTATCAACGGCTTGAATTGTCTTCGTTCCATATGCCAACGCACCGATCGCTTGTGCTCCACCTACTTTATAGATTTCTTCGACACCAAGTTCATGAGCTGTCACGAGAACAATGTCTGATAGATTTCCGTCTTTTTGTGGCGGTGATGTCATCACGATTCGTTTCACTCCAGCTACTTGTGCAGGTACCACATTCATGATGATCGATGATGGATAAGCTGCGCGCCCACCAGGAACGTAGACACCAACGGCATCAAGCGCAGTCACTTTCTGGCCAAGAATCGTGCCATCTTCTTTTGTTGTCATCCAAGATTGCTGTACTTGACGCTCATGAAAATCACGAATATTCACAATCGCTTCACGGATGATCAGAAGTGTTTCATCTGTGACCGATGCATAAGCAGCTTTTCGATCCGATTCAGATACGAGTGTCGTTGCAATATCAACGCCATCAAACTGATTCGTATAGCTACGCAATGCCTCGTCACCTTTTGCGCGGACATCTTGCAAAATCGTCTCGACTGATTGTCGTTGTGTTGTTGTTCCTTGATCAATCGAGCGCTTCAGCGAAAGGTCAACTGTTACAGGGATGATTTTCATTCGTACACCTCTCCTTTTGCAACCACTTCAGCTAAGCGATCAACCATGTCATCAATTCTTGCTGATTTCGTGCGATAGCTGACTGGATTGACGATAAACCGCGACGTAATTGGCATCATCGTTTCGATTTCGACAAGACCATTTTCTTTCAACGTCTGTCCTGTAGAAACAATGTCAACAATCCTATCTGCTAAGCCGATTATCGGTGCTAACTCAATTGAACCGTTCAACTTGATTATCTCCACTTGTTCTCCTTGCTCGCGAAAATATTCACTCGTCAAATTCGGATATTTTGAGGCGATTTTAGGAGCTACCTCGGACTTGGGATTATATGATGGGAGTGCTGCAACCGCCATATAGCAGGCACTGATTTTCAAGTCTAACACTTCATAAATATCCCGTTTCTCTTCAATCATCACATCTTTTCCAGCTACACCAACATCAGCTACACCATGCTCAACATACGTAGGCACATCCGTCGGTTTGGCAAGAATAAAACGCATTCCCGCTTCAGGAACCTCAAGAATAAGTTTACGTGATTCTTCAAATTCCGGTGGGATTGGATAATTAGCTTTTTTAAGCAACTCTACCGCCTCTTCAAAAATCCTGCCTTTTGGCATTGCTACCGTGATTATATCTTCACTCATTTGGACGCACCTCCATTTCCGTTCGTGCCAATGAAATACATGACTTCTTTAAATTGAGCAGAATAAGCATCAACATTTTCAACACCTGTTAGTTCCTGCATGACAACGGATCGACCTTCATGACGAAGTTGTTGTGTTTTTTGCATCGCTTCTTTTCGGTGATCATGGCTGAAAATTAAACAGATATCTTTCCTGTTGGCTGTTTCTTCACTTTTGCCAATTGCCTCCGTTAAACGGTCAAGTCGTAGCCCAAACCCAGTCGCAGGTTCGTGATGATCAAATTGATCGAGCAATGAATCATAACGTCCACCACTTCCAACCGGATATCCTAAACCTTCACTATAAGCTTCAAATACGGTTCCTGTGTAATAACTCATATGCATCACCAAATTTAAGTCAATCATCATCTGATCAGCAAGTTCATACGTATCTAGCACGGAAATCAGTTGCTCCAATTGTTTCAAAGCCGCTTTCCCTTCCTTGCTGTCTACAAGGTTGCGAGCTTTATCGACCACTTCAGGGCCACCTTTTAAACGAAGCAAGTCATAGAGTCTTCGTTTATCAATCGAAGAAAGAGGCAAATGCTCAACTTCTTTACGAAAACCTACATAATTTTTTTCATATAAATAGCGCCGAAAATGATCCGCACGTTCTTCATTGCCAAGTACTTCTTTTAAAAGCGCATTAACAAAGCCAATATGACCAATCGCAATCTGATAAGATTTAATTCCAGATCGTTCAAGAGAAGCCATCATTAGCGAAATCACTTCCGCATCGGCACTGTTGGACTGATCTCCGATTAACTCGACGCCAACTTGTTCAAACTCAGCAGGTCTGCCGCCTTCTCGCTGTTGCGCTCTAAACACGGGCGCATCATACGTTAATCGGAGCGGTCGATTTTCTTTATTTAAAGTCGAAGCTGCAATTCGCGCAATCGGTGCTGTCATATCCGGTCTTAACACGAGCGTATTCCCTTGTTGATCCAATAATTTAAACAGCTGTTGATCAAGAATCGCAGATGCCGTTCCGACTGTTTCATGAAATTCTAATGTCGGTGTTTCAATTGGTTCATATCCCCATTGTGAGACTTCAGTAGAAATCGCCTGCTTCACTTGTTTCTTTAATTGATAGAGCTCGGGCAATGTATCACGCATTCCAAGTGGTTTCTCAAACATAAACAATTTAGTCATGACCCTATCTCCTTCCGTTTTCATCTATCTTTACCTTCATAATCGCTGTGTTTTAGTATGTCATACTCTAAATAATAGCTTTATTTGCCAGATAACTGCAAATTTCTTCGCGCCAATTTAAGCCGATAAGCCTCATTTCACTTTAGTTCGCTAATATGATAGAGCGATAAAGTTCTTAAGTAGTAGTTTACAAGGGAATACCGTTCGAGTCAATAACTAAATATGCTGGAAAGGAAAGACCTCGGATGCGACAAATACGTTCGTTCTAGCAAGCTCTTCCCTCACAACTCTCCCCTCAGCCCAAAGATACTATGAATAAAAATAGCTAGGACGAACAAAAACGCTAGCAGAAATCCCATACTACTAGCGCTCGTCCTCATTTAATTGATCTTTCGTACGAATAACTTGCATCGGGTTACCTCCGACAAAAAATCCTGCCGGTACATCTTTATGAACTAGCGTCCCCGCTGAAACGATCGCTTCGTCACCAATCGTTACTCCTGGTAAAATTGTTGCATTTGCGCCGATCATCACATTATCTCCAATAAGCACATTACCAAGTCGGTATTCCTTAATTAAATACTCATGCGCTAAAATCGTTGTATTATATCCAATCACAGAGTTTTTACCAATCGATATTTTTTCTGGGAACATCACATCCATCATCACCATCAAAGCTACTGCTGCTTCATCCCCTACCTTCATCCGCAAAAACGTACGGTACAACCAGTTTTTCATCGATAAAAACGGAGTATACCGAGCCAACTGAATGACAATAAAATTTTTGATGACTTTTGTAAAAGGAACCGTCTTATATACTTGCCATAATGAATTCGCTTCAGTTACCAGATAACGATCTGTCTTTCGGCTCATCTTCGGCACCTACCTCCACTTACTTTTATGAATCTTCTAAGACACCGTTCGTTTTAGCTAAGTACTCGACTAAGTCCATCATGTTATCTAACATAACATCTGGATTGTACGATTCTAAATAATCTCGACCTTTCACACTCCATGCGACACCAGCTGTTTTCGTTCCAGTATTTATTCCACCGAGAATGTCGTGTTCACTATCTCCAATCATTATCGCTTCATCAGAAGAGGAACCTAGTTTTTCTAATGCCATATTTAACGGTTGTGGGTCTGGCTTATATTTCGTCACCTCATCAATCGATATCACTACTGGAAAAAAGTGTTCCAATCCCATTAATTCGAGTCCTTTTACCGCTGTTTCACGACGTTTTGTTGTTACTATCGCCATTTTATACCCTTGACTTGATAACTCTTCCAATGTTTCTTTGACTCCTTCATACTCTTTCACTAGCTCATCATGGTATTGATGATTAAACGTCCGGTAAGTCGTCATCATCTCCTCCATTCTCAATGGATCAAGATTCTTAAACGTTTCAGCTAACGGAGGACCAATAAATGACACCACATCTTCACGCTTGTATTCGCCCGGATAATATTTCTCCATTGTGTACAAAAAAGAAGCAACAATTAAATCAATCGTGTTTATTAACGTTCCATCTAAATCAAATAGTATCGTATTAATTTTTTTAGTCATCCATCAATTCCTCCATTTATTCAGTACATTTTTTCTATAACAGATTGTCATGCTTCAAATGATTTAGCCACAGTTGACTCACTTTCCCCTTGTTTTTTTTCCAGACGATTCCACACCAATGCAACAGCAATCGTTAATACTATTGCCGTAACCAAACGTACAAGTAATAACGGCCAAAGGGGAATTCCTAACGGAGCAAAAATAAGCGTATCTTCCACAACCGCATGACATGCGACGAGGAAAATGAACACCAAATATAGGTCCTTCTTCTTCACACCATCATCTTTTACGGCCTGAATCATCACTCCTGCCCCGTAGGCAAGTCCAAATGTAAGTCCAGCCGCTAAAGTCGTCGATGTATTAGGATGAATTCCCAATACTTTCGTAAAAGGAGTCATCCATTTTGAAAAAATCGGTAACCACCGCATATCTTTCATAATTTGGATAAAAACCATGATTGGAATAACGATGACAGCTAGCTGTAAAATACCAATCACTGCGCTCTCAACACCATATAGCGCTATTGCTCCGTATCCTTCGATACTCTCCGTTCCACTAGAAGGTACAAATCCGTAACTAGCTTTTTCTGACCCGCCTTGCCAGACAAGATGAATCACCCAGGCAGATAATAATGCTAAACCGATCCGGACGAGTAAAACAACCTATATTTTCAATCCAACTTGTTTAGCAACTGCCGACTCTACAAATAAATTGTGGGAAAACGATAGCATCACGGCTAAAATAAATACTTCCTTCACCGTTAAATCCATCGTAAGCATCGCACCAATTGCAGCATACAAATTCAACATATTTCCTAGCACAACAGGGATCGCCGCTTCACCTGACAAACCAATAAATCCCATCAATGGAGATAACACTTGTGTTAGCCACTCCATCACGACTGTCTGGCTTAGCATCGTAACGATCAGTGTAATTGGAAAAATAATTTTCCCTAATTTCCACGTTGTCAGGAGACCGACTTTCAACCCTTGCTTAAGTGTATTCATTTTACAGCCTCCTTTCAAAACGCGAACCTAATAGCTATTTATCTTTTCTTTTTCTTTTTACTACCTTGATTCTTTTTTGGGCCATTTTTTGGCGATTTTTTTTGAGTAGTTTTCGGTGTGTTTTTGACACCCGGTTTTATCGAACTAGTTGATAAAGGTTTTTTTGGCTTTTCTTCATCTAAATAACGTTCTTCAGCCAAACCTTTATTGCGACGATAAATAATCAAGAAGATTCCACCAAGAACTGTGATAATCGAAACTACTTGTGCTGTTGGAAGCCCAAACATTAATAAATTATCGGTTCGCCATCCTTCAATGAAAAATCTTCCTACTGAATACCAAATAGCATACGTCAAGATCATTTCACCACGACGTAAATTTACCCGTCTTAATAAGATTAGCAGCACGACACCAGCCAAATTCCAAATCGATTCATATAAAAATGTCGGGTGACGATACGCTCCGTCAATATACATTTGATCAATGATGAAAGTAGGTAACATATAAGATTCTAAGACAACCCTATCTACTACTTCACCAAACACTTCCTGATTCATGAAATTTCCCCACCGACCAATAGCTTGGCCAAGTAATATACCAGGTGCGGCAATATCGAGCATTTTCCAAAATGATATCCCTCGTTTTTTTGCAAAAATCGCAACAACGATCGCTGCCCCGATAAGACCACCATGAATCGCTATACCACCCTCCCATATATAAAAAACACGGATCGGATCATGAGCAAATTGCTCCCATCGAAAAATAACATAATAAATTCTTGCACCAACAATAGCCGCCGGCAAAGCAAACAAGAGTATATCAGCGAGTAAGTCATCAGGTAGTCCACGTTTTTTCATTTCTCGGTTCACAAGTAAGTACCCTAAAAGGGCACCAAAACCTATCAGAATCCCGTACCAGTAAATCGACAAAAATCCAAATTCAAAAGCTATCGGATTTAATGGTTCAATTGCTCCAACTATCATATGTACACCTCTTTTGTCTTGGCGTTATTCCAAAACATGAAGACTAAATAAATCCGTCCCGTGAACTTCATATAAACGCAAATATCAATGACAGATCTATGATCATATTTTTTCAACGCCTTATTTTTTACTTATCGTGATAAAACAAGCCATTCCTTAAAATGATAAATTATCAATATAAGTATTACGAACTTCTTACCAGGATACTTCACTTATCGCTTTGGCTAGGCTGTGATTCTTTAACATGTTTTTTACTGACAAATCTTTTATTCCGATGATGTCGTGGTTTTTGACTATCTCGGTGGAGATTTTATCTAACATATCTTTTCTTGCATTCGTTATTTTTTCATGAATGCGAGCAACTTTTCTTTTTTGTTTATTCCAATTAGAAGAACCTAGTTGTCGTCTCGAAAGAACACGTTGGGCTTCCGCTACTTTCTCTTCTAATGTACGAAAAAATTTTGGGTTTTGAAAGATGGTACCGTCTGACAATGTGGCAAAATCTTTTAATCCCACGTCGATACCAATAGCGGAATCTGTCTTTTCGTAGTGTTGTATTTCTGTGTCCGTTAAAATGGAAATGAAGTATTTACCTACAGGGTTCCGTCGAATCGTTGCATTTATGATACGACCAACTACCTCTCGACTTTTAGCAAAACGAACATTCCCAAGTTTCGGCAATGTAATGTATTTATCCAGTACTTGAATATTTCCGTTCACACATTTCGTTGTGTACGATTGAAGAGGATTCTTTTTTGATTTAAATTCGGGTGCCCTGTTTTGTTTCTTGTAATAACGAGTGTAAGAATCATTCACATTTTCCACAGACTTTTGTAGGGCAATACTATCCACTTCTTTTAGGAACGGATAATGTCGTTTCAATTCTGGCAACTTTTTTATAGAACTTTATTTATTAAAACATTCCCCTTTCCAATTGTTCCGAGGAAGTTGTCCATTTTGCACCATTTCGTTTACGATATACCAATAAGCGTCTTGCTCTTTTTGTTTCCCAACAAAAAAGTTATAGACAAAACGGTAACAGCCCAATGTTTTATCGATAAGCTCTGCTTGTTTTTGGTTGGGATATATTCTGAATTTCAAGGCTTTTTTCACTACCATTTACTCTCACCTCCCCATGTCTATTTTACCAAAAGACAAAGAGATTCACGAACGTTTGTTTGATTAATTTTTAGGGCAATTGAGATGACAAAAGCCATCCCTTGTCCGACGGCGATTCATCTCCCCCTTACCGTTGGGCTAGGCCCTTCACACGCTTGAAGAGGGAGTTTTCTCGCCTATTATTGATAAATATGAAGATTTGATGAATAAATAGACTTTTTTTTGGAAAACACAATGAGTTTACATGACAAATGATTAAACCTTTGTTGAATTAAAAATCCTCTTGTTCCCCATCTTCAATCACAGTGTTCAATCTCTCAGAGAACTGTTCAGCAGCATTAATGCCCATTCGTTTTAGCCTGAAATTCATCGCAGCAACCTCAATAATTACTGCTAAGTTTCGTCCGGGACGAACTGGCAATGTAATTTTTGTTAAATCCGTATCAAAGATTTTAATTGTTTCTTCGTCCAAGCCAAGTCGATCATATTGCTTTTTCTGATCCCAAGTCTCCAAGTCAATTGTTAATCCAATTCGCTTGAAGTTGCGAACTGCCCCAGCCCCAAAGAGAGTCATAACATTGATAATACCTATTCCCCTTATTTCAAGCAAGTGTCTAATAAGATCTGGTGCTTGTCCTACGAGCACTCCGTCATGTTCTTGTCGAATTTCTACAGAGTCATCAGCCACTAATCGGTGTCCCCTTCTAACAAGGTCAAGAGCTGTTTCGCTTTTCCCTACACCACTTGATCCCGTAATCATCACACCGATCCCGTATATATCAATTAACACTCCATGAATCGCGGTCATTGGAGCCAATCGACTTTCTAAGAACGTTGTCAGTTGACTACTCATCCTCGTCGTTTTTAAATTCCCTGCTAGAACAGGGACACCTGTTCTATTCGCTGATTCAATCAAGTCCTTTGGTGGTTCCATTCCTCTTGATATAACAATTGCTGGAGTGTCATAAGTACAAAGCCTTTCCATCCGATCTTTTTTGTCAGCTTCTGACAACTTATCATAGAAAGACATTTCCGTTTTTCCTAACAACTGAATTCTTTCAGCCGGGTAGTACGTGAAATAACCTGCCATTTCCATCCCTGGGCGAGATATATCACTAGTTGGAATCGAACGATACGTCACTGACTCTTCATCATTAACCAAATCAAGGTTAAATTCTTTCATTAAATCTTTCGCTGTTACTTCACTCATGTATGTAGACCTCCCTTTTATCTCTTAGCTCATAGATAAGCTTGTATTAATAGTTATATTTTAGCATACCCCATCGATGGTCGCTGATATTTTGTTAATTGAATTATTAGTAAGCAATTCTGCATTTCCTGCAAAAAAAACTAAAAACCTTTGAAAACGGTTTTTAGTTTTTTTTATGTATTTATTTTTTTGTAATTGGATCAACGATAAATGAGTGAATCAAGGCACTTAGGATAGCAAAGATAATGGCCGCTACGATCGCCATTCCTACACCGTCAATCACAAAACTACTCCCCATCACCACTGAAGTTATTAATAATGTCAAAGCGTTAATCACAAATAGGAACAAGCCTAATGTAATTACAGTTACTGGTAATGTAAGCACAATAATAATTGGTTTCACAATTAAATTAACAACGGATAAAATAAAGCTTGCTAACAAAGCAGTTGTAAAACCATCTATTTCAAAACCTTGAAAAAAGTTTGCAATAATCAGTAATACAACCGCATGAACAAGAAGTTGGATGAGCCAATTCATTAGCTGTGTACTTCCGAATCATTCGGAATCACAAATATTCCAACAATATAAGCAAGAACTACCGTTCCAATAGTAAATGGAAAAAGTAAAAATAGCATCACTAGCCTTACAATCGTTACATCAATATTGAAATATTCACCTATTCCACCACAGACACCTGCTATTTTACGATCTTTTGTTGACCGGTACAATCGATTCATCCAAAACACTCTCCTTCAAAACGTAATCTATTAGTTTTTCACTGAAATCGTTCCTGTTGTCGCTTCTGCTTCGACATAAAAATGTGCCTCTTCTTGCTTGTTTGCTAAAAAAGATATTTTCTTGCTTGCAAAATCTTTTTGTTCGTCAATAATTGTCATTTTCGGTAAGTCGCACTGAATCGCACCGACAGTTGTCTTCAATTCACCTTCTGTTTTTACATGATCGGGAACTTGAACACTGACACTTCCAGTTGTCGTTTTCAAATAGGCTCGCGCACTTGACCGATCCAACAACGTATAGTGAATCGTACCATTCAAAGTTTCAACATCTAAATCTCCGTTTATTGTTTTCACCGAAACAGTCCCATTGATCGTTTTCACATCAGACTTCTCAGCTTGTAAACGAGGAACAGAAATCGTTCCATTTACTGTTTCCAAGTTCACATATTTTGCTATTATTTCTGCAAAGTCAATTCGGCCATTGACTGTCTTTGCTTCAATACTGTTCACTTTCACATTTTCCCCGGTTAGTTTGCCGTTAAACGCATAGAGCTTCACTTTCTCTAACTGCTTTTTCGGGACATAAACGACTGTGTTCACTTTCATTGATTTTTTCTTTGCTTTGAATCGAACTTTCTCATCCTTAAAACTAAAATGAACATCATCTAAAAATACTCGTCGCGCTTCATCTGAATCTCGAACTTTATACACTTTCACATTACATTCAACACGAATATCGTCTTCTTCCCAAGGCAGAAAAGAAATACTCCCATTCTCCACGTGAATATCCACATCTTTCACTTCAGCATTTCTATGTTGGAAAATGTGTTCTACCTCGATAGATGAACCAAAATTAAAGTCGAGATCAAATTCTTTAATCTTGTGTACTGCCTCTTCTATATATTCTGAAAACCTTGACGCAAATGAGTGTATCCTATCTTCAGTTCGTTGATTTCCGCCCCCATCCCAATTCACATTTCGTGAAACATATCTGTCTGTCTCCTGTTGGGTTGACCGTGATTGCGCCTGCGATGAAGATGCGGATGACTGAGCCTCACTATGAGAACCTTTCATCTGTTGTTGCTCACTATCCTTATCATCTTTCAAAGCATTTAGTAACTGTAGGCCCTCATCTGCTGAAACTTTTCCATCTTCAATCATCTTCAAAATCATTATTCTTTCTTCTTGCATGGATAAACGCCTCCTTTATTTAATAAGTATTACGTATATGACACGAATCTGGTTTCAAAATAATTTTTATTTATAGCTGGGTTGTGGGTTCCGAAAGATAGATCGGTGTTTCCTACGTATAACAAATTTCGACACACTTTATTTTACTTTTCAGTACTTTAATTATATTCTATTTTTTACTTTCTATTTGGTTTTGATAAATTCTGAAGAAAACAAATCAAATCTTGTATTTACTGTATTCCCCGATTTCTTTACATTTAAAAGTTTAAGTAATCTTCTTACAGTATAATCTTCTTTTACTTCTAAGAACCTTTGTAATTGAACATTATTAGCTAACGACCAAACAGCAGCATGAATAAACGGACGACTCATAAATGAGCGTCCGCCTTCACTTCCCATATTAACCTGATGCTGTACCTGCTTTTTCCTTTTGTTTCATCCGTTCCTTCATTCGCAATCGTTCTCGTTCCAAGATCGGTTTCAGATACTGTCCAGTGTATGATTCTTTAACTTTAGCGACTTGTTCTGGAGTTCCTTTGGCAACGAGACGACCGCCTTTGTCACCACCTTCTGGTCCGAGATCGATGACGTAATCCATTGTTTTAATTACATCAAGGTTGTGCTCTATGACTAGAACTGTATCACCATTTTCGACGAGTCGCTGCAGCACTTTCAACAATCGATCAATGTCATGAACGTGCAGTCCTGTTGTCGGTTCATCGAGAATATAAATCGTCTTACCTGTCAAGCGCCGGTGTAGCTGAGAAGCTAGTTTCACGCGTTGCGCCTCTCCACCAGAGAGGGTAGTCGCTGGTTGTCCTAATTTCATATACCCGAGGCCGACATCATACAGCGTTTCGACTTTCCGCTTGATTCTTGGAATATTCTCAAAGAAAGTGAGTGATTCTTCGATCGTCATCGCCAATACATCAGAAATACTCTTTCCTTTATACTTCACTTCCATCGTTTCACGGTTGTATCTCTTTCCATCGCATTCTTCACAAGGAACGTACACATCTGGAAGAAAGTGCATTTCAATTTTAATAATTCCATCTCCACGGCAAGCTTCACAACGTCCACCTTTGACGTTGAAACTAAATCGGCCTTTTTTATAGCCCCGAACTTTCGCTTCGTTAGTCATTGCAAAAACGTCACGAATATTATCAAATACACCAGTATATGTCGCTGGATTAGACCGTGGGGTTCGACCAATTGGTGACTGATCTATATCAACAACTTTTTCAAGTTGTTCCATGCCTCCAACGCTCTTCACTTTCCCTGGTTTTGCTTTAGAAACCGTTAGTTTTTGTGCCAATGATTTGAATAAGATATCGTTAATCAATGTGCTTTTTCCCGATCCCGAAACACCGGTAACTGCTAATAATACACCAAGTGGAATATCGACATTCGTTTTTTGTAAGTTGTTCTCTTCTGCACCGCGAATCGTCAGCTTTCGTCCATCAGGTTTACGTCGCTCTGCAGGAAGTGGGATGAATTTTTTTCCAGACAAGTATTGCCCTGTCAAAGAGTCCGGATCATTCTTCACTTCTTCAGGCGTACCTGTAGAGCATATTTCACCACCATGCACACCGGCACCTGGACCGACATCAATCAAATGATCAGCCGCCAACATCGTATCTTCATCGTGTTCGACAACGATGAGCGTATTACCTAGGTCACGCATCCGCTCCAAAGTTTGAATCAATCGATGGTTATCACGTTGATGTAATCCAATTGAGGGTTCGTCTAAAATATAGAGAACACCCATAAGAGAAGAACCAATCTGAGTAGCCAACCTTATTCGTTGGGCTTCACCACCAGACAGCGTCCCAGCAGCTCTAGATAACGTTAAATATTCTAAGCCTACATTCATTAGGAAACCAAGCCGTTCGTCAATTTCACGTAAAATCATCCGGGCGATCGTCATTTCTTTATCAGTCAATGTTAACTCTTCAAAAAATGTTTTCGCTTCCTTAATCGACAGATCCGTAATAACACCAATGTGAAGAGTAGCTACTTTAACAGATAGTGCTTCCTGCGTTAAACGATTCCCTTTACACGTTGGACAAGGTTTCTGTGCCATATACCCTTCCATTTGTTCGCGAATATAGTCTGAACTAGTTTCATGATATCGTCGTGAAACGTTTTTCAAAACGCCTTCGAAATAGATTTCTTTCTCACGAACTCGACCAAACTCATTTTCATATTTAAAGTAAACTTGTTCATTTCCACTACCGTTCAAGATTATTTCCACCTGGTGCTTTGGCAATTTTTCCAGTGGAATATCCATTTCAATGCCAAAGTGATCACACACGCTAGCTAACAAGGACGGGTAATATTGTGAACTCGTCGGTTTCCAAGGAGCGATCGCATTCTCGTTTAATGAAAGAGATGGGTCTGGGATAACCAGATCCAAGTCAACTTCTAGCTTGTGACCTAATCCATCACAAGAAGAACATGCTCCAAACGGACTGTTAAACGAAAACATACGTGGTTCTAACTCGCCAATTGAAAACCCACAGTGAGGACACGCGTGCTTTTGACTGAACAGTAAATCTTCGCCGTCAATCACATCCACCATCACTCGACCATCGGCTAGGTTCAAAGCAGTTTCCATTGAATCAGCCAAGCGTGTTTCAATTCCTTCTTTAATCACTATTCGGTCAATAATGACTTCAATGTCGTGTTTTTTATTTTTTTCCAACAAGATCTCTTCCGACGCCTCCCGCATTTCTCCGTCCACCCGAACACGAACATATCCTTGCTTTTTGATATCTTCTAGCGTTTTGGAATGCGTTCCTTTTCGACCTGAAACAAGAGGAGCTAGGATTTGCATCTTTGTTTTTACTGGAAATTCAACTAACCTATCAACCATCTGTTGAACTGTTTGCGAACTAATTTCAATACCATGATTTGGACAAACCGGTCGGCCAACTCGCGCATAAAGAAGGCGAAGATAGTCATAAATTTCAGTTACAGTACCAACGGTAGATCGTGGATTTTTACTTGTCGTTTTCTGGTCAATCGAAATTGCTGGTGAAAGTCCTTCAATTGCATCTACATCCGGCTTGTCCATTTGTCCTAAGAACTGCCTAGCATATGCTGAAAGTGATTCAACATATCGTCTCTGGCCTTCTGCATAAATCGTATCAAACGCAATCGAAGATTTTCCAGATCCTGAAAGTCCAGTCATTACAACCAATTTATTTCTGGGGATCGTCACGTCTATATTTTTTAAGTTATGAGAACGTGCACCCTTTACAACTATATTATCTAAAGCCATTCGTTAGTTCACCCTTCCGCTTTCAATTCTAAAATAACATCCCGCAATTCGGCTGCACGCTCGAAATCAAGATTTTTTGCCGCATCTTTCATTTCTTTTTCCATTCGTTCAATGACTTTTTCACGATCTTTCTTGCTCAATTTTTCCGATGGTGCTTTCGTGAACGCTTCGTATGATTCCACTTCCTCTGAAGCATACGTTGCTTGAATCAAACTTGGAATTGCCTTCACAATCGTCGTTGGTGTGATACCATGTTTTTCGTTATACGCTTTTTGAATCACGCGACGACGGGTCGTTTCTTCAATCGCTACGTTCATTGAATTTGTCATTCGATCAGCATACATAATTACATGCCCATTCGAATTACGAGCGGCGCGTCCCATCGTTTGGATTAATGGTCGTTCAGCACGAAGGAATCCTTCTTTATCTGCATCTAGTATAGTAACAAGAGAAACTTCCGGTAGATCTAGCCCTTCCCTAAGTAAGTTAATACCGACTAGTACATCAAAATGGCCTTGTCTAAGTTCACGAATAATTTGAATCCGTTCCAACGTTTTAATATCAGAGTGAAGATATTTCACCTTAATTCCGACTTCTTTTAAATAGTCAGTCAAATCTTCAGACATTTTTTTCGTTAACGTCGTTACGAGTACTCTTTCATTTCGTTCTTGGCGTATTCTAATTTCCTCAATCATATCGTCAATTTGGCCTTTAATTGGTCGAACATCGATAGTTGGATCTAAAAGGCCAGTTGGTCGAATGATTTGCTCAATCATATCGGGACAATGCTCCAACTCATACGGACCTGGAGTAGCCGATACAAAGATAGACTGTGAAATGTGCTTCTCAAATTCTTCAAATCTCAATGGGCGATTATCTTTTGCCGATGGTAGACGAAATCCATGTTCGACGAGCATCCCTTTTCTCGCTTGGTCTCCGTTATACATGCCTCTTACTTGTGGCAACGTTACATGAGACTCATCGACAACAAGCAAAAAGTCTTTTGGAAAAAAGTCTATCAATGTGTAAGGCGTTGCTCCAGGTTCTCGGAAGGTGATATGCCTAGAATAGTTTTCAATCCCTGAACAATAGCCCATTTCTTGCATCATTTCGATATCATATCGTGTTCGTTGTTCTAATCGCTGCGCTTCTAAAAGTTTCCCTCTGTCGTTCATGTCTTTCAAAGTCTCTTCCAATTCTTTTTCTATGTTTATTATCGCTTTTTCGAGTTTATCTTCACGAGTAACAAAGTGAGATGCCGGAAAAATCGCGACGTGGTCACGTTCTCCTAACACTTCGCCCGTTAGAGCATCTACTTCCGTTATTCGATCAATTTCGTCGCCAAAAAATTCAACCCTCAAACAATGTTCATCACGAGAAGCTGGGAATATTTCGACGACATCTCCTCTGACACGAAATGTTCCGCGCGTAAAATTAATATCATTTCGTTCATACTGAACATCAACCAATTGACGAAGAAGCCCATTACGATCACGTTCCATTCCCTTACGCAACGAAACGACAAGGTCACGGTATTCATCAGGCGAACCTAGACCATAAATACACGATACACTAGAAACTATAATTACGTCGTCTCGCTCAAACAAAGCACTAGTTGCCGAGTGACGAAGTTTATCAATTTCATCATTGATACTTGCATCTTTTTCAATATAAGTATCGGATTGGGGAATATATGCTTCAGGTTGATAATAATCATAGTAACTGACAAAATACTCAACACGATTATTCGGAAAAAACTCTTTGAACTCACTGTAAAGTTGTCCAGCTAACGTTTTATTGTGAGCAATCACTAACGTCGGTTTTTTCACTTCTGTTATAACATTTGAGATCGTAAATGTTTTCCCAGTTCCTGTTGCTCCCAAGAGTGTTTGAAATTTATCCCCTCTATTGACCCTGCTCACTAGTTCTTTTATTGCATTTGGTTGGTCTCCAGCTGGTTGATATTTTGAATGAAGGTCAAATTCAATCGGTTGCTTCTCAAGCACGTCCTCTTCCTCCTTTTAAATCATCTTGTACGTTAATTGTTGTTTTACTTCTATAACCAAAATAATTTATAACTTCGCTACACTCGGTAGTATCTTCTTCTTTTGTGAGTAATTTATCATTTTTTACAATCTGCTAAAAGAAGTATGCAAAAATCGTATCTGTTCCGATTAAGAAAAGCAAATTAACTGCACTTCCTTTGCTCTATACCCATTCTTGACATTTGTTTATCATTATATCACAACTTTTGATATACACGAACATATATTCTATTTTTCTTAAACTAAATATATAGATGATTACCCTAAAAATCAGGAGCAGTTGTTCCAACTCTGATCGTCCCCATCAAAGCAAAACGATGCTTACTGATTCCGAAGTTATTTTTAGAGGAGTAGATACAAAAGAACACTTGCGAAATTCATGCAAGTGTTCAAAAGCATCATATTATTATTTATCGTCTGGTTCGTCTTGGTTTTTCTCTTTACTATCTAATGTAGGAGACCATTTGTTTCTATTTGTTTTAGTTTGCCTGAATTCATCATAAAAGTTTGAAAGTCCGGAGGCTTGACCATAGGGCGCACCAGAATCGTAAGCACGCTTGTCTAAATTGTCCTCAACTTCCTCGTTACTTTCATCAGCGTCTAATTCGTTTTCCATCTCTGGATCTCCTGTTGCCTTTTCAATTTCTACAAAATTAGAGTCTACAGTTCCTTCATTATTTTCTTCTTCCTCTACTCTATCTTTTTCTTCAGCTACTGCTAGCTCTTTTTGGCTTTCCTCGGACGATTCAGGATCATCGTTTCTTTCTACAACATCAATTGACTCCGGTAAATCTAAAGATTCAGATTGAGAATTTCTTTCTGATTCTGGTTTCAAATCTAGGAAAGGTGCCTCATCTGAAGTTTGATTACTTTTTTCTGTGCTCGTTCTGTCTTGATGAATAACCACAGAAGAGCGTAGTCCTCGATAAGAAAGGTTACCCATTTCATCATCAGGAACGAATAAACAGCCAATCTGATAATGATCTCCTTGAAAAATCGATGATGATGCAAAACGCATCTCATTATTATGATCAAGTACTTCAAGCTTGCAATACGCAGAGTTATGCTGAAGCGCTTCGTAAAATACTCGTTGTGAACTCACTTCAAAGCCATTTGCCTTCACAATAATCTCACCAACTTCAAGCCCCATTCTATCTGCAGTCGAATGAGGGAGAACTCCAAGAATTTTCATACCCACTTCTTGACGAGTAAAAAGACTTATTTTATTCTTATCTTCCGCCTTATAGGTAAAGTAAATAAGTTCTCTTCCAATTAAAATGACAGCTGGTATTAATAAGAGAAGTACTGGATAAAAATAAGCACCTACAGCCAAAACGATCACGATTAAATTGACTAATAATAATCGCTTGCCAATCTTTTTTACACCGTCAATCGCATACTCACTTTTTATTTTGGCTTGGAACCCTAACATAAACGGAACGAGAGCTATTCCAAATGTTCCTCCAATTGATAAATCAAAAAGCGGCCACCAATCGGTTCCACTTAAGCTTCCAACGGGGAATATCAGGAAAATTGGAAGGTACCAAAGTCTTGAGGTAATATGTTCGCCAACCAATTTACCTCGCTTACTTTTAACGATCGCAGGTGATGGTTGTTTCCATCCATCAGCTAGTATTAAAAATGACTCTGCAACAAATAAAATAGTTAATAGCCAAGCAATATTAATAAGGTCCATTTGGTTAAGACCTAGTAACCACTGATTCAGTAATGGCCAATCCGTCCCACCTTGTGGTAAAAAAGGGGCAATGATCATTGCCAGTGAACCAATTACAGTTACACTCATCCAACGAGCATGTCGAAGTGGCAATAATAGTAACCAAACCGCCATTAGTAACACAAGCATCCCTAAAGGTAACTCTATCCCCAAAAATATCGTAAATACCGAAACGATTCCAGCAACTATTAAAGCGATGAATAAAGGTGATGTAACTTGTTGTATTACATCAAATACGCGAGTATGAAAGTCTTTCCTTTCTCGCTTCACCCTCTGAAAACCTAGCCAAAAAGCGGCTAATAAAAATACATATGTAAGAGGGTGTAAAAAGAACCTTCCTAATGATTTAAGTATTTCCAATCCAATCATATCCAAGCAAATTCCTCCTCAACCCATTATTCATAATATTTTAATTTGTTAGAGGACATAAAATACCAAGAAAACCAATCGTAGGAAATTTAACTAACGTCATCTTACGATTTATAAACAGTTTCTATTAATATTACTCGTTATTTTAATCCCTATATCCCATACACTTTTTAGAAAATAAATTATCTTGATATATTTCTCCTCTGTTATAACAACCACGTTCAATATGATACCTCTTTCTTTCATTGTAAATGAATTATTAGAAAAGAAAAGTGATTTTTTTAGTTTTTAGAAGATATTCTTCAAAAGATGAAAATCGATAAAACACACCTTGCCATGACTAGGTAGCTATTAAACGAAACGATTAACTAATTCGTGATCATTATGTTTTAGGAAACAGCTGAAAGTTCGTATTACAATTTTTTCAAAAAAAGTTGACGATGCAGGGAAATACCTATCATCGTCAACTACTCATTCTCTTATTCAGCTGTCAACAATTCAATCGCTTTTTGGAATTGAAGATCTGAATCACGGTCTTGAATTACTTCAATTAATAATTCTTGTAAACGATCTCCTGTTTCTTCGTTTATTTCTCCAGTAACTTCTATCCCTTGATTTTCTTGGAATGAAGAAACCGCATCTTCTGTTTGACGATCAAAATATCCGTCGGTTCGACCTGGCTCTTCCCCGATCGCTTCTAGCATCATTTGCGCACTTTTTACGTGGTCACTTGAAGTATCGAAAGTAATAGACTCATCAAAATCAAGTGGGGTTGCAAAGAAAAAGTCTGGTTGATCGACTTCTACCGTCGGCTGAACACCTTCCTCGTTAATATCATTTCCATCCGATGTCAGCCATCTGTATAGTGTTAGTTTAATCTGACTTCCGTCCTCCATCTCAATCGTTTGTTGAACGGTACCTTTCCCAAATGAACTTTTTCCAACTACATCATATCCTCCAGCTTCTTTCAGCGCTGCTGCAAGAATTTCTGAAGCTGAGGCACTACCTTCATCAATTAACGTGACAATTTGATATTCTTTCTCGTCTTCTAAGTTAGAAATGTGTCTCAATCGTTCGCCATCTCGGTGTTCAATTTGTACGACAGGTTCTCCTCCTGGGATAATTAAGTCTCCAATATCTTCCACAACATTCAAGTAGCCACCTGGATTTCCACGAACATCAATGACCAATCCATCAATGCCTTGATTCTCCAATTCAATCAATTCTTCTTCAAATCTCTCCCCTGTGTCCTCTGAGAACGAGAGAATATCTAGGATGCCAATATTTTTTCCATTTTTTTCAACGACTTCACTATGAACGGACTCGATTGGTATTTCGTCTCTAACTACATCTATATCAATTGAATCATTCATACCTGGACGCTCGATTGTTAATGTTACCGTTGTTCCTTTTTCGCCACGAATCTCTAATACCGCTTCATTTAGTGATAATCCATCGATATTATCTCCATCAATTCCAATAATTTGATCGTTAGGTCTTAACCCTGCTTCTTCTGCAGGAGAATCTCGAAGCGGTGCTTCAATCGTTACTTTGTTATCTTTCATCATAACTTGGGCTCCAATTCCTTCAAACGATGAGCCAAGTGACTCCATAAATTCTTCTGCAGTGCTTTGATCCATATAAACCGAATATGGATCATCCAGTGACTCAAGCATCCCTGAAATCGCACCTTCTATTAATTTTGCTTCATCCACTTCATTTACATATCGTTCAGATATTGTTTCGAAAGCCTGTTCAACTTTTCCTATCCACTCTTCATCTGTTTCTATTTCAGTGGAAGCTTCTTCCACTTCATCGCTATTACCCTCAATCAGCTGTTCAATTTCCTCTTCCTCTAACACCATTGTCGGATCATTATCATCCATAGCAGCCATGGTAACGTACATTCCTCCAGCCCCTAGCAGCAGGGATAAAAAGACTACTAGAGGGACGAGAATTTTATTTTTTTTCATGCTTCCACCTCATTCTATCTCTTTATCAATACATTAAATACTTGCTTGCCTAACAACTATTCAAATTCGTTTATCATTTGTTCTATCATAACAGACAAATAGAAATATTTGAAACAATTCAAGCTACTTAGAAAAACATGGATACTAAATTAAACCTGTCCAGAGTGCGTTGTTCAATTTTATGTAAAATTACTGTTGGTCTGTTATTTACGTCATAAAAAAAGAAGAGGTCCAGTTAGTATACTGTAGGACTCTCTTCTTCATTCTAATTATTAAAAAATTTAGCGATTGACAATGATTATGGCAAGTAAGACGAAGGATTTACAGCTGAAGATCCTCCTGAATATCCTCCAGGATGAACTTCGAAATGTAAGTGTATTCCAGTTGAAACACCTGTAGTCCCCATCGTTGCAATATTTTCTCCACGACTAACGCGATTACCAGCGGATACATTAAAAGAAGATAAATGGGCATAAAGCGTTGTTATCGATTTTCCATCAACAACGTGTGAGATCAATATCGTATTCCCATATCCACCCATCCATCCTGCAGAAATCACTGTTCCTGCTTCAGCAGCATAGATGTTTCGACCATTACGTCCGCCGAAGTCAGTGCCATTGTGAGGACTAACTGTTCCTCGTACTGGATGCACTCGACTAGGATTAAAACTTGACGTTACCCTACCGTCAGAAGGTCGGTGGAATATTGCTGAACCTCCACTTGAAGTTTGCGCTGATTCACCCGAACTCGTGCTAGGTGAAGGACTTGATTGGCTAGCTTGTTCTTGTTCTCTTTGTTCTTGTTGTTGTTGCTGCTGTTGCTGCTGCTCTTGCTCTTGCTGCCTTTGCTCTTGTTCTCTTTGTTTTCTTTCTTCTTCTTCACGCTGGCGACGTTCTTCTTCTTCTTTTTTACGTCGTTCTTCTTCGATTCTTCGTTGTTCCTCTTCCCACTCAGCTAGTTCTTTTTCTGCGGCTTCTTCTTGCGCTTTTAATAAGGATTGTTCCTCTTCAAGCGACATTAAATTTCCTTCAAGAATATAACCTTTTCCTTGCAGTTCTTCCATTAGATCATTTTTTTCCTCAACTTGACCTTCTAATTGTGTACGCAAATTCTCTAACTCTGCCATTTGCTCTTCAAGACTAGCAAGCTCATTTTCTAGCGACTGTTTCGCTATTTCCAAAGCTTCCATATCTTCAACATGTTGTTCCAAAATACTTCGATCACTCTTAGCAATGGAATGTAGAGCTGACACTCGTTCAATTAGATCACCAAAACTTTGTGAACCTAAAATAACTTCTATGTAATTAACATTACCGCCACTTTGGTACATAGATTTGACTCGTTCTTTTAATAATTCATCTCGTTCAGCAATTCGTTCTTCGAGTTCTATAATATCTTCACGTAATTTTTCAACACGTTCCGTTGTTTCATCAAGTTCCGTTTGTTTCGCATCAATTTGCTGATTTGTGTCAGCCATAGCCTCATCTAACTGCCTAATTTCGCTTTCGGCTACGTTGAGTTCTTCTTCAATTTCTTCTAGCTCTTCCTCAGTTCTATCCGCTTCTATTTCCTTTTCTTGTTGTTCTTCGCGGAAAGAATTAATTTTCTCTTCGATTTCTTCGCCTTCATTCGCAGAAGTAGAAGGAGTAGTAATAAATCCATTCAATATAGTGAACAATAAGAACGACGCAAAAAAGACCTTCATATATATTTTAGCCATTAACTAACCTCCTTTTTTATATGTTTATTCCCTAGGAAATAAACGGGAAAATCTTAGGAAGCTCTTAAACTCTTAAGAACTTCCTAACACTCATGAGGCTTCCCCATACGCCGACAATTGCTCCAATACTTAAAAGTAATATTGCTGTTTGAATAACCAATGGAAAAGTAGGTAAAAAATCAAAAAATTCTAATCCTGTATTTTCTCCCATCGTTTCATAGAATCGATGATATCCAAAGGTTAACACACTGACTGGTATGATAGCGCCAAATGTCCCTAACAAGAGGCCCTCAATAAAGAATGGCCAACGAATAAAGGCATTTGTTGCACCCACAAGTTTCATAATTTGAATCTCTGTTTTTCTTGCAAGAATTGTAAGTTTAATTGTATTGGCAATTAGAAAGACTGCCGTGAACAATAAACCAAGTACTAGTACAACTCCTACCACACGGATAAAATCAGTTGCTGAGAAAAGTTGTTCAAAAATATCTCTCCCATACTCAACACCCTCTACATGGTCCATGTCTTCGATCTCTACTGCAATATTCTCTGTTTGTTGAGGATCTTCGGCACGAACGACGAAAGTATCATTCAATGGGTTTTCATCACGAAGTCCTTCAAAATAGTCTCCTTGTTCACCTAAACTATCAATAAAAGCTTCTAATCCTTCGTCTTTTGGCACAAAATCTAACGAGCCTATTTCAGAAACTTCATTTAAATCATCTCTTAATTCATCTTGGTCTGATTCTGTTGCATTTAACTCAACAAATACTCGAATCTCAACATCTTCTTCCAGTGAGTTCGCAAAATGATTTACATTCATAATCATCAAAAGAAACGCTCCAACGACCAACAATGTAACAGTTACAGCACTGACAGACGCAAATGTCATCCATCCATTTCTGACAATGTTTTTTCCACCTTCTTTGATATGTCTACCAAACGTTCTAGCTCTCATATTTGTAAGTCCCCCTTACTTCGTCTCGGGAGATACGTCCACCTTCAATTGCAATCAGACGCTTACGCATACTATCTACAATATCTCGATTGTGTGTAGCCATTACGATCGTTGTCCCTCGATCGTTAATTTCTTCTAAAATGTGCATAATTTCCCAAGATGTATCTGGATCGAGGTTTCCTGTAGGCTCGTCTGCTATCAGCACAGACGGACTATTGACAATTGCACGAGCAATCGCCACTCGTTGCTGTTCGCCACCAGATAACTCATGAGGTAAAAACCTCGCTTTATTTTTTAACCGCACGATATCTAACACATTCATGACTCTTCTGCGAATATTTGCTTTGCTTTCTTCGATAACTTCCATCGCAAATGCCACATTCTCAAAAACTGATAAACTCGGTAATAGTTTGAAATCTTGAAATACAACTCCAATTTTACGTCGCAAAAACGGAATTTGTTTCTCTTTCATATCACTCAAACTATCTCCATCAATTGAAATTTCACCACGTGTAGGTTTTTCTTCACGATACATCATTTTAATGAAGGTGGATTTTCCTGCTCCACTAGAGCCTACCACATAAACAAATTCTCCCTTTTTAATATATATGGAAATTCCATTTACAGCCATCACACCGTTTGGATAGGTTTTCCATACATCCTGCATTTGAATCAACCCGATCACTTCCTCATTTGTTGTCTGTCTATGCTGTCTTCACATGAAGTAAACTACAGACATGACGAATGTAGATATAGTTATATAGATCTATAAAATTACTTTTATTTAAAATAGAACAAATATTGTTTTTTTGACAGTCTATTCCCACAACCACATTATATCATCATTATTCGCCATTAAAAGTTAAAGTTTTTTACAATTTGATTGCAAATCATTGCAAAAAAATAACACTATGACTATAATAGCATGACTTTTCACCACTTCACATTGGTATATCATTCCTATTTTTTAAACTAAAATGTAACAAAAGTGAAATATTAGACAAAGAATATTTTCGTAACAAGTTTTTTGATTCTGACAGATAAACGTCACATTTGTATATATATACAGACAATTCCAACATTTATATTAATCCTTACAACACATTAATAATTAATTCCTTCACAGTAGCGACTCCATTCCGACATATAAAAATTTGATAGAAATCATAACTTAACCACTCGTTCCATTTATGACGATGTACTCAAAATCAAAACTTATTCACAACTTGAAAATCTATCATTTTTTGGCAAGAAAAAAAGAACCTTAAAGCAAATGCTTTAAAGCTCATGAAAAATTACTAATTTAAGTCTAAATTCTTATTGTTCTGCAACCCATGCGGCAACATCTTCTGCGTCCTCACCCTCAACAAGATCTGCTGGCATTCCTGTTCGTCCTTCGTGAATTGCATCTAGTACTTCTTCATAATCATATCCAGTAATTGCGGGCCCTGACAATCCTTCTAGATTTCCACCGTGGCAAGAGGAACAACTTCCAGCCCCTCCATAAAGGTCTTCACCATTTGCGAGATCATACGTCCCCTCTGTACCTTCATTTCCAGCATTATTTGTTTCTTCAACATTATTGTTTGTGTCGTCTGTCGGTGCTGCTTCATTGTCTGTGGCATTATTTCCTCCGCACGCTCCTAGGAGAATGCCCGCCCCCAACATCAAAGTTAGAATTTTTCTCATCATTTAACCTCCTCATAATAATTTCAATAAATAATATTGGTAAGTATTTCTACTCCCTTAATTATTATCTTACTATTTTTTTTTGAATCCTTCACCTAAAACTTCTGATGCGTTACTTACGATGACAAATGCAGACGGATCAATTGCCTTCACAATTCGTTTTAATTTCGTGACCTCATTCCTACCTACAACACACATTAGAACAGGTCTTTCGTGGTTTGTATAGCCCCCAAAACCAGATAGCTTCGTTACTCCTCTGTCTACTTGAGTTAGTAGACCTTGTTTCACTTCTTCATCATTTTCTGAAATAACCATTACCATTTTCGAATAACCAAAACCTACTTGAACTAAATCAATTGTTTTACCGGTTGTAAATAGACTGATTAAAGCATAAAGCGCATATTCAAACCCAAACACTGCAGCAGAAGATGCCACAACAAGGCCATCCATCATAAACACACAGACGCCTAGGCTTAGTCCAGTGAATTTATTAACAATCTGTGCTGCTAAATCAGTACCTCCTGTGGAAGACTGCGATCGAAAAACAATTCCTAAACCTAAGCCAACTCCAACCCCACCAAAAATCGCTGCAAGAAGTGGATCGGACGTGGCCGGCTCTAAATCTCTTGTTATATAAACAATAAAAGGAAGAAATAGTGTTCCTGCTAATGTTTTTGAACCATATAGAATACTTCCAGAAATACTTCCTCCAAGGAGTAATACCCCGGCTATGAATAATGGAATATTGAGTGCCCATTGTGTGTACGCTGGTTCAAATTGTGAAATGCTATAAACAATAGTTGAAATCCCAGCAACGCCACCTGAAGCGATTTGATTCGGTAAAAGGAATAGATTAAACGTAACAGCAACAAATGCTGAGCCGAGAAAGACATGAGCAAAATCAAATATTATCCTCTGCATCGGTGTTAATGGCTCTAAATCCCTTTTTCTTTGCAGTTTTTTCATCATTATTATCACCTTAATTTCCATTAGTTATGTATGATAAATCTATTCAATAAAAATGTCTTACCTAAATTAATCCTTTTGTAGTATATCATCGCTTCTTTGGCCTGTATACGCCATCAAGCTAACGCTTTAACAAGGTGATTTAATATTGTGGTGATTAAATGATACATTCTTTAGAAATACACCATAAAAAAACCTAGAAACTAACTGGTTTGTGAACCAATTTGTTTCTAGGTTTCGTATTAAACAGATAATTTATTGACTTTTATTACAAATATTTAATCGATTTGTGATCGTAAGTAAGCATCAATAAAGGGGGCAAGCTCTCCATCCATCACTGCTTGGGTATTTCCCGTTTCCATATCAGTCCGGTGATCTTTCACCATGTTATATGGATGAAAAACATATGAGCGAATTTGACTTCCCCAACCAATTTCAGATTGTTCTCCTCGGATTTTTAATGCTTCCTCTTTCTGCCGATCCATTTCTTGTTGAAATAATTTTGCTTTTAACATCTTCATCGCTTGCTCACGATTTTTAATTTGTGAGCGTTCAGCTTGACAACTTACAACAGTGTTTGTCGGTAAATGTGTCATTCGAACTGCCGAATCCGTCGTATTTACGTGTTGTCCTCCGGCTCCACTAGATCGAAATGTATCTATCCGTAAATCATCCGGTGACACGGTTATTTCTACCGTATCATCTAATTCTGGCATTACATCACACGAAGCAAATGATGTATGGCGTCTGCCAGATGAATCAAATGGCGAAATGCGTACGAGGCGGTGAACCCCTTTTTCTGACTTTAAATTTCCAAATGCATTGTGGCCTTGGATAAAGAGAGTAACACTTTTCAGACCCGCTTCATCACCCGGCAAATAATCCATTGTTTCCACTTTGTAATTCTTTGACTCCGCCCATCGAGTGTACATCCTTAACAACATGAGTGCCCAATCTTGTGATTCCGTCCCTCCTGCACCAGGGTGTAATTCTAAAATCGCATTGTTTTGATCATAAGGACCACTCAAGAGTAATTGCAACTCAAAATCGTTAATCTTTGAAATTAATTCAATAATTCCTGTATTGAGCTCTGTTAATAACTCATGGTCATTCTCTTCTTTGCCTAATTCATAGGAAACTTCTAGATCTTCAAGTTCAGCTTCCATTTTACGATACGTATCAACCATCGACTTCAGTGCATTATTTTCAGAGATCACCTTTTGTGCTTTGGACTGGTCTTCCCAAAATGATGGCTCTGACATGTCATTTTCTAATTCAGCAATTCGAGTCTCTTTGTTTTCTAAGTCAAAGAGACCCCCTAAAGTCCGCTAATCGCTTAGCCATCGCTGTTAATTCATGGTTCATTTCAGATATTTCCATGATTATTCACCTCTAACTGATTTTTTGATCACACCTGGTTAAAACATTCTATACTTGTTTGTCAACTATCAAAAAGGAGAAGGCGCTTTGACCAAAGCACCTTCCTACATTTTCAAGTTTGATTTATTTCCCATGACACTGTTTATATTTTTTTCCTGATCCGCACGGACAAATATCGTTTCTACCGATCGTTTCTCCCTTACGGAAAGGGGTTTTCGACTTTGCTTCTTTACTGTTATCTGTCGTACTTCGATGAACAGCTTTGCCTTCAGCTACTTGCTTACGTTCCAAGTTTGATTGAATTTGTGCCTTCATAATATATCGAGAAACTTCTTCTTCAATACTTGCGATCATCGCTTCAAACATTTCAAAACCTTCGAATTTATATTCACGAAGTGGATCGTTTTGACCGTAAGCGCGTAAATGAATCCCTTGTCGTAACTGATCCATTTGGTCAATGTGGCTGGTCCACTTTGAGTCAACCGTACGCAAAAGAATGACTCGTTCGAATTCACGCATCGTTTCAGAAGTGAATTCTTCCTCACGTCGATTGTATTCATCTTGAACTTTTTCGTTAATCAACTCGACCATTTCTTCTGACTCAAGTCCTTCAATCTCACTTAACGTCACTTCTTGTTCATTTAAAACTGTTGCATTAATGACGTCGACAATGCCTTGAAGGTTCCAGTCTTCCGGAACTTCATCCGGTGGAGTATAAAGTGACACGTTTCTTTCTACAGTAGACTCCAGCATTTTTTCAACTACTGGGCGTAAATTTTCTGACTCAAGTACTTCCATTCGTTGTTCATAGATCACGTCACGTTGCTCTCTCATGACATCGTCGTATTGAAGTAATTGTTTACGAGCATCGAAGTTATTTCCTTCGACTCGTTTTTGTGCCTGTTCTACTGCACGTGAGACGAGTTTACTTTCAATCGGCTGATCTTCATCCATTCCCATACGTTCCATCATTTTACCCATATTTTCTGAGCCAAATCTGCGCATCAAAGTGTCTTCAAGTGATAGGAAAAAACGAGACTGACCGGGATCACCTTGACGACCTGAACGACCACGAAGTTGATTATCAATTCGACGACTTTCATGCCGTTCGGTACCTAAAACAAATAAACCTCCTAGTTCTGTCACACCTTTACCTAACTTAATATCCGTTCCACGACCAGCCATGTTTGTAGCAATCGTAACCGCTTTAGGCTGACCAGCATTTTCAATAATTTCAGCTTCATGTTCATGATTTTTCGCATTCAAAACATTATGTGGCACTTTCTTCTTTTTTAACATGTTTGAAATCAACTCAGATGTATCAACACTCACGGTACCAACAAGGACAGGTTGACCTTTGTCGTGCAACTCATGAATTTCTTCGATGATTGCTTTAAATTTTCCATTCATTGATTTAAAGACTAAGTCCGGCTTATCTTCTCGAACGACAGGTTCATTTGTCGGAACAGAATATACATTCATCCCATAAATGTTACGGAATTCTTCTTCTTCCGTTTTAGCTGTTCCAGTCATTCCAGCAAGTTTTTCGTACATTCTGAAATAGTTTTGAAAAGTAATCGAAGCGAGTGTCATACTCTCACGTTTGATCTCTAATCCTTCTTTTGCTTCTATGGCTTGATGAAGTCCATCACTATAACGTCGCCCTTTCATTAAACGCCCTGTGAACGTGTCTACAATCGCTACTTCACTATCATCAACAACATAGTCTTCATCTCGAATCATCACTTTATGTGCTTTCAATGCTTGGTTAATATGGTGATTTAACTGCACATGCTCAGAGTCGAAGAGGTTATCAATATTAAAAGCACGTTCTGCTTTACTTACTCCAGCATCGGTCATCTGCACATTTTTAGCTTTTTCGTCGTACGTATAATCCTCCTCCTCTGTTAACATACGCACGAAAGAGTTTGCTGCCGTATACAGTTCAGTCGTTCGTTGAGCTGAACCAGAAATGATTAATGGTGTTCTCGCTTCATCAACTAAAATGGAATCCACTTCATCGACAATTGCAAAGTGCAATGGTCGCTGAACCATCTGCTCTTTATAAGTCACCATGTTGTCACGCAAATAATCAAACCCGAATTCGTTGTTTGTACCATAAGTTACATCCGCTAAATACGCTTCATGTTTTTCTTCCTTAGTCATTCCACTTAAATTAAGCCCTACAGTTAATCCTAGGAAGTTATACAATTCTCCCATGTCTGCAGCATCACGCCGAGCTAAATATTCATTAACAGTAACAACGTGGACGCCTTTACCTGTAATTGCATTTAAATATACAGCAAGTGTCGCTACGAGCGTTTTACCTTCTCCGGTTTTCATTTCTGAAATATCACCGCGATGCAGGACAATACCACCCAATAATTGTACAGGATAATGCGTCATCCCAAGTGACCTTGTTGCTCCTTCTCGAACAACCGCAAACGCTTCTGGAAGGAGAGCTTCTAGTTTCTCGCCATCTTGGTACCGTTGTTTAAAACCATCAGTTTTTTTGCGAAGTCCATCATCACTAAGTTTCTTAATATCTTCGCCTTGAGCTTCGATATCATCAATATATTTTTGCAACTTCTTTAAATGGCGTGCATCCGTATCTCCAATGACCTTTCTTAATAAACCTAACATCGGACATTGCTCCCTTTTCGTTTTTTCTATAGTTATATGATAGTCTTACTTGTAATGGGTGTAACGATCCGTTTCTTTTAGCATACTAGAAAAACTTGGATTCTCGCCAAATCCTTCATGGCGAAAGCCTTAGTTTATCTTATACTTTAATCCTATAGCAAAGTTAAACATTCCTAAAGTACTAAAAAGTTAAAAGACGAACCACTTAAAATACTTACTCACCCTTCACTTAATAAATTTTCAAGTAAATCCACTGACTTCAGGCTACTAGTTATTTTATCAGTTTGCCTTAAAGCTTACAAGCAGACAAGAGCATTGAACACTTTTTTACGGCTGTAAAAGTAGTCTGTATAATACTTAGTGAAATTTACATTGAACTGAAGGTGACTATTATCTATAATAATACTACTGTTAACTTTCTTTCCATTCAAGAAAGTTAGTTACCTTACATAATATTTAGTAATAAAAGTTCGCAGGCGTTTTAAGGATTTCTAATACGTTTGACTATGTTTTTCGGAGATGATGCTATGCTGTCCGTAAAGAAAATATTAAATAACAACGTCATTATCGCCGAGCATCGTCAATACGGTGAAGTCGTTTTGATCGGAAAAGGATTAGGCTTCGGAAAGCACCCAGGGCAAGAAGTTGCTGGAGAACACGCTGAAAAGTTTTTCGTTTTAAAAGATGCTGAAGAACAAAAACAGTTTAAGAGTTTACTTGAATACATTGACGAAGATTTTATTGGTTTAATGAATGAATTTACTGAGAAGTTAGAGAGTCGTTTTGGCGCAAAGTTGCATGAACACATTCATGTTGGATTGACTGATCACCTTTACTTTGCAATCAAGCGAATTCGCAAAGGTCATGGGATTACTAATCCTTTTTTACAGGAAACGGAACTGGCATACCCTCAAGAATTCGCTGCTGCTACTGAATTAATTGAGTGGTTAAATAAAAAATTAAACATTATTATCCCCAAAGGTGAAATCGGATTTATTACACTCCATATTCATAGCGCTTTAACGAACAGAAACTTAGCTGAAATTAATCGCCATACACAACTTGTAAGTGAATTGGTGACGATTATTGAGGATTATTTTAAATTGAAAATCAGCCGTAAAGATATGAATTATCTCAGACTTGTTCGTCATTTACATCACGCTATTGAACGTATTCAGACAGAGTCCTACATCGAAAATCAGGATAATTTAAAAAAGGTATTGCAAGCTGAATATCCATTATGCTATACTTTGTCCTGGAAGTTGATGAAAATCATGCAACAACGTTTACAATTGACAGTTCCTGACGCGGAGGCCGTTTACTTAACCTTGCATTTACAGCGATTGAAAAATGAATAATAAATCGGAATTCCGTTTAAAAACGACTCTTTTTCCGTGTTACTGGTTTAATTATGCAGGCATGAGTGAAAAAGGATTGTAGTGGAAAGCCTATGAGAGAAGTCTATTCTCTTCTAGGGTCACCTACATTCTTTTTCGTTCATGCCTTTTTTGTTGTTTTGATTACTATCACTTCCATTCCAAAACATTTCATTAAATTTAAAAGGAGGATATTAAAATGTTCAAGAAACTTTTTGGGCAATTGCAGCGTATTGGTAAATCACTAATGTTACCAGTAGCAATCTTACCAGCTGCCGGTTTATTACTTGCATTTGGTAATGCAATGGGCAACGAAAACATGATTAACCTCTTACCTTTTTTAGCGAATGATTTTTTTGCTTCTCTAGGTAATATGATGGAACAAGCTGGGGGAATTGTCTTTGATAACCTAGCAATTATCTTTGCTCTCGGTGTTGCCGTTGGGTTAACAAATGGGGCTGGTGTTGCCGCTCTCGCCGCTTTAGTTGGTTTTCTAGTAATGAATATGACAATGGGTGTTATTGGTGGGTTAACTGTCGATAGCGTTATTGCTGGCGAAGACCCTGCACACGCACTTGTCTTAGGTATTCCAACACTTCAAACAGGGGTATTCGGTGGTATTCTTATTGGTGCTCTTGCTGCGTGGGCTTATAACAGGTATTTCACAATCGAATTGCCTGCATTCTTAGGTTTCTTCTCGGGGAAACGATTTGTTCCTATTGTTACAGCTTTTGCGTCATTCTTTGTCGGGGTCGCTTTATTCTTTATTTGGCCTCCCATTCAAGACGGTATGAACGCTGCATCAATCTTCTTAATGGAAGAAGCGATGACAGTTGCCGTGTTCTTCTTTGGTTTCATTAAACGTTTATTGATTCCATTTGGTCTTCACCATATTTTCCATGCTCCATTTTGGTTTGAATTTGGCCAATATACGAATGTTGCAGGTGATATCGTCCGCGGGGATTTAAACATCTTCTTCGCACAGTTGAGTGACGGTGTTGATATTACAGCTGGTCACTTTATGGCTGGGGAATTCCCGATTATGATGTTTGGTCTCCCAGCTGCTGCACTTGCTATGTATCATCAAGCTCGTCCAGAAAATAAAAAAGTCGTTGGTGGACTTTTAGGTTCTGCCGCTTTAACTTCTTTCTTAACAGGGATAACAGAACCAATTGAATTTTCTTTCTTGTTTTTATCACCAGTACTATTTGTAATTCACGCTGCATTAGACGGCCTCTCCTTCGTGATATTATACTGGCTGAACGTCAATTTAGGTTACACCTTCTCAGGTGGTGCGATTGACTTCTTACTATTCGGTGTAGTTCCAGGTCGAGAGCCATGGTGGATCGTCATCATAGTCGGTATCATCTTTGCGGTGATTTACTATGTGCTATTCACATTCATGATCAAGAAATTCAACTTAATGACTCCTGGTCGTGAAAAGCCCGAAGAAGACAATGGTTCAGGACCAGCTAAAAAAACAGGAAATACAGAACTTCCTCATGAAATCCTTAAAGCCTTTGGCGGCAAGGACAACTTAACTCACTTAGATGCTTGTATTACTCGTCTTCGTATAAGCGTAAAAGATGTTGAGCAAGTCGATAAAGATAGATTGAAAAAACTTGGCGCTTCAGGTGTCATGCAAGTAAATGATAATATGCAAGCCATTTTTGGCCCACGTTCTGAAACAATCAAAAGTCAAATGGAAGACATTATTAGTGGAAAGACACCAGTACCTGAAGAAGAGGTTTCGAATGAATCTCCAGCATCTGTTGTAAGTAATGTCGCGTTATCCATGCCTTTAAAAGGTGAGATTAAAGAGCTTTCTGAAGTACCAGATCAAATGTTTGCCGAAAAAATGATGGGTGACGGTTTTGCTATTGAACCTGCAGATGGTGAGGTTGTATCTCCTGTAGATGGAAAAATCGTAAACTTATTCGCAACGAAGCACGCGATTGGCATCGAAGCAGCAGATGGTACAGAAATTCTCATTCATGTTGGAATCGATACTGTCAACTTGAAAGGTGAAGGTTTCACTGCTCATGTAGAACAAGGGGATAACGTAACAATTGGTCAGCCGCTTCTCACTTTTGACATTGATAGCATTCGTGAAAAAGCGCCATCTGTTATTACTCCAATCATCTTTACGAATTTAAGTGAAGAACAGTCCGTGAAGATTGAAAAAGCTGGCCATACAGAAAGAGGCGAAACGGACCGCGTTCGTATCGTGAAGTAATTGAAAGGAAATCTTAAGTTCTGAAAGTTTATTTTTTCCCGTCGGAATATTTTCCGACGGGTTTTTTTGATCATCTGTGTTCACTCCAACTGAATGTCACTTATCTAATCGCTCGTTTTACTGCCCTTCATCTCACCCTCGCGCTCTGAACGTCACAATTCCAACCATTTCCTCTTAACACAAATTACCACCAAAAAAAGTGCCTCCCAATGGGAAGCACTTTTTTATAATCGTTTTATTCAGGTTCAATTAAACCGTAACGTCCATCTTTTCTTTTATATACAACGTTTGTAAATCCACTAACGGCATTTGAGAATACAAAGAAGTTATGGCCTAGCATGTCCATTTGCAAAATAGCTTCTTCCGCGTCCATCGGTTTCAGATCAAATCGTTTTGTACGAACTACTTCGAAATCATCGTCATCCTCTGGTTCTTCGTCTGCTAATGGCTCTAGCTCATTTTTAAACATATACTTTAAACTATCTTCACCGCGATACTTGCGATTTACTTTTGTTTTATGTTTTCGAATTTGTCGTTCTAATTTTTCTATTACAAGATCAATGGCAGCATACATGTCAGAATGCTTTTCCTCAGCACGTAACAATAGTTTCGGCATAGGAATCGTAATTTCTACTTTTTGATTCTTGTTTAATACACTCATTTTAACATGTACATCAGATGAAGGAACCGTATCGAAATACTTTTCAATCTTACCTACCTTTTTCTCGACATACTCTCTCAATGCTGGAGTAATATCTAGGTTTTCGCCACGAATATTAAAATTCATAAGCAAATTCCTCCTTTCGGTTATGTATCTAATATTCCACATTCCCTCATTATATTCCTGCTTAAACATAAATAAAAATTAAATTTTTTGTCGAAATTATTTATAAAATTTAGAGTTTATTCTAGCAGACGATAATTTGGAGGCTTTGTGGTTTATATCATCTTAACATACTTTTGATTGAATTTTAATTTTAAAGAGACAATGGAGACGAAAACCCGTTTTCCAGTAAACTTATGGAAGACGGGTTTTCTCATTATAAATTTTTAACACATATAGGTTTTAATCAATTGCTTCTGCTAAATACTTTTTCAGTATATAATTGGTTTACTAGTTGAGTAAAACGAGTGCACATAAATTACTCCTGACAAAAACTGTACATTGCTTAACTATTATAAAAACAATCTTTAACTTCAGCGTTGCACGTTTATATCTTAACTACATTTGAAGCTTGTGGTCCTCGAGTACCTTCAACAATTTCAAACTGAACATCTTGACCTTCTTCTAATGTTTTAAAACCATCTTGATCAATCGCTGAATAATGAACGAAAACATCATCACCATCTTCGCGTTCAATAAATCCAAATCCTTTTTCGGCATTAAACCATTTTACTTTCCCATGCATATTCTTAACACAATCCCTTCGTTAAAAATCTGTAGGTTAAGCCTACATTTTTAATATAACAACCGATGAATCATTCGTCAATTCCTTTTAATCTGATTATTTCGACAAATAAGATCTTATACACCGCAGTGATGATAACGCTTCCTTATATTCTAATTTAAACAATTATCCTTCACAAAATTGTAACATTTTGATTCTAGATAATAGTCCTAAAGATCCATTGCATATTGTATTTATATCCAATAAGATACAACTATAGAAATGAGATCCAAACTATTCTACCCTTTTCATATGAATATATCCCCGTTTGTTAAACGATCCTCAACTTAGATTTTTTTCACCTTAGCTTCGTTTTAATAATACATCTCTTGGCCTAATAATACATAATTCTCCAAGGCCATTGTGGTTAACTTAACTCTTATCCTCTAAGAGCTTCCTACACTTATCTCAGCAGAAATCACTCATAACTTATTGCACCATTGAGACGAGCGCATTCTAAAAGTTAAACACTAAACTCTTTTCATGAGGGAAAAACTTTCATAAAATTCATCTCATGTTCCCTCTCCTCATCTACCTAATGCCTAAAGGAGGTGTTAAACCTTATTTGTTAACAATTCTTATTCCCACAATAGCTTCATTACTTTTATTGACTTGGTAACTGTCCCTTCCTCAATTTTAAACTTTCGTACAACCGCGCTTCATATTACCCTCGAAACTATACAACTACCCTAAGGAGTGAAAAATATTATGTTTAATCAATTTACTTTAATCGGCCGTATGACGAAAACTCCGCAATTACAAACAACAAGAGAAGGATCAAATTACACTCGCTTTACATTAGCAGTAAGAAGACCATTTAAAAATCAATCTGGGGACTATGACACTGACTTCATTCAATTAGTATCGTGGAATAAACTAGCGGAAACTGTCGCAGATTTCTGTACTAAAGGGTCGCTCATCTCTGTCACTGGTAGACTGCAGATGAGGTCATTTGATGTTGACAATCAAAAACGTTTGACTGTACCTGACGCAATCGCTGAAAATGTCACCTTTTTACAAATGAAAAAAATGAAGGACCAAGAACAACGTGTTCATATTCCAGCTAAACCGGAATCTTCTCCTGATTCTTCATCCAACGATTCGAATCCACCTCAGCAAAATCAAGTATCTACGAAAGATCCTGTGGCTACATCAACAACCATAGCCGGTCTCCCTACTACCCAATGACAATTCTGGTTTGATAGTCAATTTATCAGGAGGAGTATAATGAATGAATTAGATTTAATCAAGGTGATAATGCATAAACTGTCCGTGATTGAAAAAACAATGATAAAGCAAGAGGATCTAGAAGAGATAAACGAACACCTGTTTGAACAAGAGTCAAACCTCAAAACTATTCAAGATAATTTAAAGGAAATAAAAGTAATGATGGAAATAAAACATATTGAAAACATGAACTCTGACGATATTCTACTTCGCTCTATTCTCGAAAATAAAGAAATTCAGTATAAATGAACGTAGTAAATCTAAATACTAAAAAGCCCTCCTAACCAGCTAAGAGGACTTTTTGGTATTTTTCGTATTATGTTGACTTTATGCTAACTAATTTTTAGTTGTTTCAGACACTACTAAAACCAAGTCTCCAGTTAATTCATAGTGATTGACGCCAGATGGAATGATAAAATGATCTCCTTTTTTTACTAGATGAACGGATTCCTCCGTTTGAATTTGACCAGCACCGTCGATAACACTAACAAGTTGGTAAGATGTATTAGAACGTTTTAGTGATCCCAAATTCTTTTCCAACGTCCATTTATGAACCGTAAAGTAATCTTCTTTAATGAGTTGCTCGACAACTAACCCTTCTTCTTTCCACAAAGGGCGATCTAGTTTCGCATCTTCATGAGGAACCATGGAACAAGCAATGGAATCATCAATATGAAGTTCACGCATCTTCCCATCTTGTCCCGGACGATCATAATCATAAAAACGGTAAGTAATGTCGGAGCTTTGTTGAATTTCAAGAAGTAGCACACCGCTGCCAATTGCATGGACCGTTCCACTTGGAACATAAACAAAATCTCCAGCTTTGACCGATACACGTCGAAATAATTCATCCCACTTTTTTTCATTAACTTGTTGTTTTAGCTCTTCTCGAGAGTTAGCACTGTGACCAAGAACAAGTTCCGCTCCAGGTTCACTATCAAGAATGTACCAACATTCCGTTTTTCCAAATGCATACCCTTCGTGCTCTTTCGCATACTGGTCATCGGGGTGAACTTGCACAGACAAATCATCTTGAGCATCGATAATTTTCACGAGAAGTGGAAATTCATCGCCTTCTTCATTGTCAAAAAGCTCGCGATGATTTTCCCATAATTGTCGAACAGACTTTCCTTTAAATTGTCCGTTTACTACTGTATTCGTTCCATTACCATGGCCGGAAATACCCCAACACTCTCCGGTTTGATCACTACTAATCTCATACCCGAAATGTTCTTTTAACTTGCTCCCGCCCCATATTTTTTCTTTTAACACTGGGTTTAATAGCAAAATATCATTCATAATATATAACTTCCCCGTTTCTTTTATTAGTTGATGTTTATAACAATATTAACTTAAATGTTGTCTGTCGTTTTCTTCATCTACATTGGACACCCTTTCATCGCAATGCTATACTACAAATAAATATGAAGTTGTTTTATGCCTTTCGGCGCAAACGATTGCATTCATTGGGATTACTACTTGTTCTGTCTTCAATTCTAGCCCTATTTGCGTTCATTTTCAATAAGGGGTCAACGTATTTTGGAAAAAAATCGGGGGCATCCCCCATTAGGAGGATTTTCATGTTATTAGAAGCAATTTATCATCAACCTAAATCTCAGTACGCCTACGCCTATGACAATGAAACATTGCACATTCGAGTCCGAACAAAACGTAATGATATGGACCAGGTCTCACTGGTAGGGGGAGACAAGTACGATTTTGTTCCCGAAAAATTGATAACAATAAAGATGAAAGTTTTTGCACAAGATAGTTTATTTGACTATTATCAAGTAGCAATCAAACCACCATTCCGCCGCTTTGCCTATGCATTTAAATTTCAAAAAGGTGACCGGACTGTTTTTTGGAACGAGATCGGTTTCACCGAAAATGAATTAAGTTCATCAGGTGTCGGCATGCTTTGGTCACCTTCAGGGATGTTCGAATTCCCATTCCTCAATCCAATTGATGTACATACACCCCCGGAATGGGTTAAAAATGCCGTCTTTTATCAAATCTTCCCAGAACGCTTTGCCAACGGCGATGCTTCTTTAAACCCTGAAAATGTCGAAGCGTGGACCCACGAATCTGTTCCAACTCGGGATAATTTCTTTGGTGGTGACCTTCAAGGCGTGATTGATAACCTTGATTATTTAAAAGATCTTGGAATAACTTGTATTTATTTCACACCATTTTTCGAAGCTTTCTCAAACCATAAATATGATACGATCGATTATTTAAAAGTTGACCCTCAATTCGGTGACAATAAAACAGCCAAAAAATTAGTAAAAGAAGCTCATAAAAAAGGGATTCGCATTATGTTAGATGCCGTATTTAATCATTCTGGCTTCTACTTCCCACCTTTTCAAGATGTCTTAAAGAACGGAAACAAATCTCGATTTAAAGAATGGTTCCATATTAAAGAACTACCTCTGTCTACTGATCCGCTAAACTACGACACATTCGGCTTTGTTCCAGAAATGCCTAAACTTGATACCGAACATCCCGAAGTAAAAGCGTACTTATTAGAAGTCGCTCGTTATTGGGTAGAGGACATCGGTGTCGACGGTTGGCGCTTGGACGTAGCAAATGAAGTCGATCATCGTTTCTGGCGTGAATTCCGCGATACGGTCAAACAAGCAAATCCAGAAGCGTATATCTTAGGTGAAATTTGGCATAATTCAATGGCTTGGCTTGATGGTGATCAATTTGATGCCGTTATGAATTATCCAGTGACAAACAGCATTCTAGACTTTTTTGTCAAAGATGAAATTGATGCTGAGACGTTCATGAGTCGGTTAGATGCGATGCAAATTGCTTATCCAAAGCAAGCAAATGAAGTTGCTTTTAACCTATTGGATTCGCATGACACACCACGTCTTCTTCATATCGCCGATGGCAACAAAGCACGCATGAAGTTAGCTGCTTTATTTCAACTCACTTACATGGGTGCACCGTGTATTTATTACGGCGATGAAATAGGCATGACAGGCGGCGGAGACCCTGGTTGCCGCCAACCGATGATCTGGGAAGAAGAGCATCAAGATCGTGAAATGTTTGAGTTCTATCAACACTTAATCAAGTTACGCAAAGACCATCCAGCTCTGCAAGATGGTACATTTCGATTCCTATCAGCTGAAAAGGGAAATAAATATATTGCATTCGAACGCACCGATGATATTAATCGGTTCATTATTGCGATAAATAGCAGCGATAAAAAACAAACAGTTACACTTACTGATATTCCTCAAGGTACGTTCCGTAAAGCAAACGGTACAGGAAGACACGAAGTGAAAGATCAGCAGCTCTCGCTCGATTTAGAGCCGTTGAGCGCTGTCATTTTAAAAGAAATGTAAGATTTACACTGAACAAGTCATACCTATGAAAATTAGCTAAGTGTTTATAAGGGTGTGGATGCCTCTACCTTGGCAAAAGCATTCTTTTTATTCATTAGGGAGTCATTCATCATGGTGATTTAGTAAACTCTGAATTGACTAGCGACTTAGACTCTACAAATTCTATTGAAGATTTCAACAAATACTGAATAGGCTTCTTTCGATTTGGCTATACTAAACCAATAATAGGATATCCCCTTCTATATTTGATATATTTATTTGCCCTCACCTTACTTTAACCCCTTAGTACAGGAGAGGGATTTTTATTTCACTTGTTTTTATACCTGTTCTTTCTACCCCTATTGTTATTTATAACTGTCAGCAAGAGATCTAACAACAATTTCTTTTGCTAATTCTTCTCGCGAGACCCCATTTTCTGTATTATCTTTTTTAACGGTGACAGTGACCGTTTCGTTTTTGTTAATATCAAAATAATTATCGGAAAAAACAACATCCATCTTTTTGCATGACAATTCAACATACCTCGCAAAAAAATCTGAAGTCACGTGAATGTGATACGCCACGTCAGATTCCGACGTCGTTACCGACAGTATTGGTTTCACAAAGTTGAAATGTTTTGCCGGAACAAAAAGAACTTTTCCTTGACTTGCTATTTGTTCCTCATCGTTGACTAAGGAAAATTCTAAATAATGGTCTCGTTGATCTTGATAGGTTATAAGCTTTTCTGAAAAATCTAGCTCAATTACTTGTTGCGCTGATGCCGGTTCGACGATCGCATCCATGGTCCCTTCTTCAACGATGCCACTATCCGCATCTCTCAGTGACCATAGAACTTTCCCTTTAAATGACGTCATGTGATCGTTCGTCACCACAATCTTAGCACCTTGCGAGTGTTCCTCTGCAGAAACTAACAGCATCGAGAAAAATCGCTTTGCAAAGTAGTGTAGTGCTTTCCATCTTCCGTAATAGTCTACGCTCGCCCAGGATGCCACCGGCCAACAATCATTCAACTGCCAATAAATTGCTCCCATTGATCTTCCCATATTTCTACGCCAATGTTCTACTCCATATTTAATTGCTTCTCCTTGCAGCAGTTGTGATGTGTAAAGCAAGGAATCAAAATCTTTAGGATACTGGAAGTTTTCCGCTAGATAATAAAGAATCTTGCCATTTGCATCGCCATTTTTTTGATGTTGTTCCATCACATGACTGAATATATTCCTGTCGTCTGGCTCCGTAAATGTTTCAACCGTTTTTAATGATGGGAACGATTGAAAACCAAACTCAGAAACGAATCTAAAATTGAATTTACGATAATCTGTAAAAGGTTTCAGGCCATGCCAAACATCCCAGTAATGGACATCTCCTTTGTTTTCATCGCTTGGTTCGTTGAAATTGCCACCTGAAGATGGGGAAGAAGGCCAATATGCAGTAGCTGGGTCTAGCTCTTCTACGATATCAGGAATCATTTTTTCAAAGAGAGTCAAATAATCTTGTTTATGCTTCTCTGTCTTTGGGAAATCCCAAGAAAGCCAAGCTTCTTCCATTTCGTTGTTTCCACACCACACACTTAAAGATGCGTGATGACGAATCCGTTTCACATTATCACGAACCTCTGCTTCTACAGTTTCAGCAAAGTTATCATTTAAATCGTATACAGCGCAGGCGAACATGAAATCCTGCCAAACGAGAAGACCATATTGGTCGCATAACTGATAAAACTCATCTGATGGATAATGGCCACCACCCCAAATTCGAATCATATTAAAATTAGCTGCTACACAATCTTGAATCAATCTTTCCGTCTTATCAATCGTTGCTCTTGGCAGTAAATTATCCTCTGGAATGTAGTTAGCACCTTTTGAAAAAACCGGGACTCCATTCACTCTAAAGAAAAACGATTCTCCCCATTTATCTTCTTCTTGAACGAGCTCCATCGTTCTTAAACCAATCTTATAATCTGCTTTATCTACTGTGGCATTTCCAGAAACTAATTGTACGTGTACCTTATAAAGAGGTTGCTCTCCGTACTGAACAGGAAACCATTTCTCTGGTTGTTCGACTGTGAAAGTGATTGTTTCTTCCCCATCTAATTCAACAATACCCCGTTTGTCTTCCGCAATAAGTTTTCCACGGGGGTCATAAAGTTGTGTGGATAACAAAAGGTTCTCGTCGCACCACTTCCGAGATTGAACCTTAACTGATAAATCGACCCTCTCGTCATTAAGATGATTTTGTGATATGTAGATGTCCTCTAACTCAGCTTTCGATCGCCCTTGAACATACACATCGCGCCACACACCCAAATCTGGTAGTTGCGGCCCCCAATCCCAACCGAACATGCTGTGCCCTTTACGTAAATGTGGGTACCCTTCCACCGCATCGTCAACACCCCAAATCGGAGTTTCTTTGTGCATTTTTTCTACAAATTTAAGCGGTGACAACAATAAGATTCGGATTTGATTTATCCCAACGAGCAGATGCTCTTTTACACTTAATTTATATGTCCTGTGCATATTATTCGTCTTGGCAATCAACGTATCATTCAGATAAATTTCCGATAGTGTATCAACCCCTTCAAATACTAACTCCAATTCATCATTTTTTAGCAAATCGTCAGTCACTTGAAACGTTCGATGATACTCATAGTCATTCTCGGATAACATTTTTATTTTATCTTCATTATCGCGATAAAAAGGGTCTTCGATTTTATTTTTCGTTAACAAATCATGATACACTGATCCTGGAACATTCCCCTCGAACCATTCCTCTTCTGTCGTACATCGTAAATTCCAGACACCATTAAGTAATAACTTTTCCAATTATGTCACTTCCTTTTTTGAAATATTAACACGTTTTATTTATTGTCTAATTTTGTATCAAAAACAAAAACTACATCAGACTCATTGGTTTACTTAGTTTTCCCATCTGCTTTTTCCTCACCTTTAGTGTCAGGACTAACGTCGACAGATCCCCTAATAATCATTTCACCTCGTAATAATAACTTTTCTTTAGGGGCGTCAGGGTTATTTTTCCTCCATATAAGTTTTGTTACAGACCTTTTACCAATCGCTTCTTTTAATACTTGGATCGTTGCTAATGGAGGATTGGTATACAAGCTGAAATCAACATTGTCAAACCCGGTCACTGAACAATCTTCTGGTACCTGATAACCAAATGCTTTTAATTCACTCATAAGAACAGACGCAATGTCATCATTCGCACATACAAAGGCTGTCGGGAAATGTTCTGAACTTTTTTCTCCTTCGTTTTTGATCCACTGATGAATCTCTTCTTTCATGCTATCGCTATAAGAAAAAGATAATGGTTCTTTCAACATCAAATTTCCATGTTGTTCAATAGCAGTGCGAAATCCAAGCCAACGATCATAAAAACTTTGAGAATGGTTTAAGTCTCCCACAAACGCAAAGTGTTTGTGTTCAAGCGTAATAAGGTGTTTCGTAAGTTTATTTACACCCTCAAAATTATCTTTAAAAATACAGTCAACCGAGATAAGCGGATCATCGTGATCAACGAGGACCATCGGAACAGCCAACTGTTTTAAATTGATCAATACCTCTTCAGATAACTTACCGACACCAATGATCCCATAAATACTCTCTACATTTACCATCTCTCTATAAGGCTGTTTCTCAGTAACAATAACTAACCCGATGTCATTTTCGTCACTGCCTTGTGAAATGCCTTCTAATACTTTCGCCCAATACATCGCCTCATCTTGATATTGTCGATTTGGTATGACGCATAACATAAACTGTGTCTCTTTTGTTGCTTGAGAGGGTCGTTTATTTTCATATTCAATCGTAAAGTTGTCATAGCCAAGTTGTTGCGCAATATATAGAATTTTCTTTCTTGTCTTCTCACTTACTCCTGGTTTTCCATTGAGTGTTTTAGAGACGACATATTTGGAAACGCCTGCACTATTAGCTATTTGTTCCATAGTTACTTTTTTTCTTGCCAAACTACTAACCTCCTTATAAGTTAATCCCGCACGCCGCTGACGTATGACGAATATATTTTCTTGCTTGATTGTACTCAGCTTCTGTACCTAAATGTTCAATAATGATTGAAATATCTTTATTGAGCATGTTTAGTTCAGTAAGCAAACGCCGATAGTTCAACGCCCCTTGACCAGGAATTACTTCATCTAAATGTACAGTTAGATTTCCATGAAGTTTTATATCTTTTGCATGAACATTGTTTATCCAAGGACCTAATTTTTTCACGAAATCTCCAATAATTTCTGAGTTTCTGTAATAATCTCTTGGGGAGTTAATCATATTGACTGGGTCAAAATGGACTGAAAAGCCCTTTCTATCAATCGCCTTAATTAACGCTTGATATGTTTCAGCTGAATCAGGGAAAATCCATGGCATCATTTCCAACGCGTACGTCGTCCATTTCGGTTTGATAGCATCATGAATCTCTCTGACTGAATCGACAATCATATTGAATGTTTCAGACGAAAAGTTCTCTTCATGGGGACCATCCCATTGCGACCCTCTTCCTCCTGCAATATTCACACAACAGGCAGCACCCATTCTTTCAGCTAAATCCAACTGAGATTTACAATGTTCCAATGCTTTAGCACGGACCTTATTGTCAGGGCTAATTGGATTACTCCAAGCGCCAACCTCTGCAACGATAATATTATTATCGTCAGCCGCTTGCTTATAAGACGCGACCGTATCATCATGATCATTTGCATCTAAAGATCTAAAGGGCATAAAGCAGCAGTATAACCTTGTCTATTTAGTTCTTTTATCCAATTCTCTGGTGTTGAGGTATCTCCAAACAATGGTCCACCTAATCGCACGTTGATCTCCTCCTTTATTCAGATTTTTCTGTAATAATATCTCTTAGCAATCTTTTATTATTTTTGTTATTATTTTAGTTATTTATATAATAACATTAATTCGAAAAGAATGTAATATTCGATAACAGATTATTCTACTATTTGACACTAAGAATGCCGAGAGCATACAAATGAAACCAATCTAAAGTAATTACTTCAGATTGGTTTAGTATCACTATTCGGTTTTGGGCAAATTCGGAATCCCTACGTTATTAAGTAAACTTTTAATTGCGTATGCGTATATAAATGGGAAGGTTACAATGAAAAGAACCAGGTTTATCGTACCGACATAATATAGCACGGCTAATACGACAAGCAATCCGAGCGAAATAATAATGTTTTTTACACTTGCTGTAAAAGAGTAAGCTATTATTCGCATAAACGGTTCCTTCACTTTAACGAGAAAATGAATCGTATACGTCAAAACAGCAAGGGTCAATGCGATCAAATAAATTAAAATAATTGAAATTAACAATGCCCAGGACCCTTCGCTCAAGTTCACTAAATACAAGCACGCAAACATAACCAATAATACGTTCGTAAATATAAATGACGGAAATTTCAGATGAGTATATCTTTCGTAATGGCTTTTAAATAACTGTTTGATCGAGATCTCTTCGCCATCATCTGTCTCATCATTTTTCTTTTCAATATCTTTAATCAACAGCAAAATGGCACAGGATGAAGGAATTAAACTATAAACCACCAAACCTCTTAGTAAGTAAAGCCAATACAGCATACTAGCTTTAATATATTTATATATAGTGATTAAAAAATTACTGTCCATTTCCCTCTACCTACCTTAATAAGAAATCTCACTCTAAAATTTTTGAGATGTGAAAAGATTATCTTGTTAGTCCATTTATTACATTTTGCCTAAATCTTTATCATCCGCAACATCTTCGTGGTTTTCTTTTATAAAGTCAACAATCTCATCAACTTGAGTATAAGCGAGTCCAACATAAGTGTCAGCTGAACCATAATAAATAGCAATTCTTCCAGTTTCGTCATCCGTTAACGTTGCACAAGGAAAAATAACATTATTAACAAATCCACGTTCTTCGTACCATTCTTCAGGAGTTAATACAAACGTCTTGCAACGGTACTTCACTTTCGACGGCTCATCAATATCTAGAATTGCCGCTCCCATGCTATAGACAAACCCGTTACAAGTCCCCGTCACACCATGATAGAACACTAACCAACCTTCAGATGTTTCGATAGGCGCAGGCCCCCCACCAATTTTAACGGCCTGCCACCAGCCTTCCCCACCTTTACTCATGACTTGACGATGTTTTCCCCAAAACGTCATATCTGGACTCTCACTTAAGAATATATCACCAAATGGTGTATGACCACTATCACTCGGTCGAGATAACAATTGATAATTCCCATTTATTTTACGCGGAAACAATACACCATTTCGGTTAAATGGTAGAAACGGATTTTCTAGTCGTACAAATGATTTAAAATCTTTTGTTTTAGCCATACCAATCGATGCACCATAAAAGTCAGTACACCACATAATGTAATACGTGTCTTCAACTTTTACCAATCTCGGATCATACGCATAATTTGGTTGATAATTATTACCATCTTCATCAACGAAAGGAATTCGATCTTCTTCAATCTTCCAATCTAATGCATCCTCACTATAACCTAAATGAAGATGAGGTCTACCGTTGGTTGTTTCCGCTCTGAAAACTCCAATAAATTTACCCTCAAATGCAAGCACTGCACTATTAAATATTCTCGCAACACCTTTAACCGGATTTCTCATAATAACCGGATTTTCAGAATGTCTCCATACTGGCGCATCTAGTCCTTTTGGCTTCTCTTGCCATGGAATATTTTTTAAATTACCACCTTTGATCTTTACAGTCATCTTCCCATCTCCATTTCTAAGTATAATAGTTAGCTTTTTAAACTAATTATTTAGTTTATCGTTTAAGTTACATTAACAGATTATCTTAAAAGCGCTTGCATGTCAATATTCAAAGCGATTTATTTGTTACTTTTTCTGTATTTTAATCACACAGGCTGTAAGGCGCTGTGTTAAAAAGTATCCTTTACTAGTTCCCATTAGAAAAATTCGCTTGTCGCCAAATCCATTATGGCGAAAGCCTTCGTTTATCTTATACTTTCATCCTTTAGCGAAGTTAAACATTCTTAAAGTATAAATAAAAACAGCGCCATTATATTAGGCACTGTTTTATCAAACATATTTTTTAGCAACAAACAAAAAGTTTTAGCCGTTTAAAGAGAAAACAACGCGCTAAAATTTCTAAGTTTTGTCTGAAACCAGCTGTTTTTGATCATTTTTTTTTACCGAGTCTCTATGAATGATATTCCCTCTAACTAAAACTCTTCCATATGTTTTAAGTGGATTCTTTACCTTCTCAACAACAAACTTCACTGCAGCTTTCGACATTTCTGCCATATCAACTTGAACGGTCGTTAGTTGAGGGGAAGAAATTCTAGAATATATATCATTATCAAACCCAACGACAGAAAAATCTTCTGGAACTCTGTGTCCTTGACTTTGTAATTTAGTTATTACGTTATAAGCCACTTGATCACAGTTACAAACAAAAGCTGTTGGTAGCGTATCTGGTAATTCAATATCGACAAAAGCACCTTTATCATCACGATCATTGATAATAAATTGATCTTTTAAAGAAATGCGGTGTTCCAAGAGAGATTTATAATACCCTAAATACCTATCTTGAATACTACTAGTAAAATAAATGTTACCTACAAAAGCAATATCCTTGTGGCCTTGCTTCACTAGATGATTTGTAATTTCATACATTCCATAAAAATTATCTGTGATTACACAATCCACTTCTGTTTGATCCGTATAGAAATCCAGACAAATAACTGGAATTTCCTTTTCTTTTAACACGTTAAGGTACTCATTTCCAATTTGCCCCAATATAATAAAGCCATCTACTTTATTTTCGTAATAAGTACCAGGCAAAACGAGATTTTTTTCATCATGAGAACTTAACGTCTGTAAAATGCCATAATAATTGTACCTTTGTAAATGCTTAGTAATTTCCTGATAAAAACTTAAATAAAATGATTGTGTTTCACCGATAAAATGTTCAGGGATAATCACACCTATATTGTAAGCTAATCCTTCTTTCATTGACTTAGCTGTCGAATTAAACCTATAGCCTAACTCACTAGCAATGCCCTGTATTTTAAGACGCAGTTCTTCACTAACGCCTTCCTTATCATTTAATGCTTTTGATACAGTCACGCTACTTACACCAATTTTATTTGCAATATCTCTCATGGTTACGTTATTTCGCAACGAAAACACCTCCTTCAGCTAACTAATTAATCCCTGTCTATTAAGTATGTTACTACTTCACACCTAATAAGTGTAGATTTTTTTCGACAAGTTTTTTTCTCTGCCGTGCGCAATCCAAGGAATGAAGCGGATCTTGCGGCGTATTAAACGTGTAATCAATCAGCTTTTCTACTGTTGTGGTAGCAACATGGACTCTTGTATCACTAGATGCGTAATAAATGAACAATTTACCTTCTTTATCAACAATCGCCCCATTACAAAAAATAACATTTGATACATCCCCAACCCGCTCTTCGTCATATGGTGCAAGAAAGTGTCCACCTGGTTTAGCAATCAATTTTTGCGGCTGTTCAAGGCTCGTTGCAAACGTATAAAGGACGTACCTTAACCCAGCGGCAGTGTTTCTCACACCATGAGCAATGTGAATCCAACCTCGATCCGTCTTAATTGGCGCAGGTCCTTGACCATTTTTCACTTCATAAACAGTGTGATATTCTTTACCGTCAATAACAGTTTCTTCATCAATGACAGGATTTTCTATATTATGACAAATACCAAACGCAATCCCTCCACCAGCTCCGGTCGAGATAAATCCATCTTGTGGTCTAGTATAAAAAGCATATTTCCCATCAACAAACTCAGGGTGTAGCACAACATTTCGTTGCTGTGGAGAAGGTGTTGTAATATTAGGTAGACGCTCCCACTCTATTAAGTCTTTCGTTCTTACAAGACCAGCTTGAGCGATGGCACTAGACGTATCAAATTCATCTGCTTGAGGATCTTTCCCTTCAGAGCAATAGATACCATAAACCCAGCCATCTTCATGCTTAACAAGTCTCATATCATACATGTTTGTTTCCTCTTTATACTTATTCTCCCACGTAATAGGTTTACCAACAAAACGAAACTGGTCAATCCCATTATCACTTTCTGCAAGGGTAAAGAAAGATTTTCGATCTACCCCTTCTGTGCGAACAAGCAAATAAAACTTCTCATTAAAGTAGATAGCTCCCGGATTGAACGTTGCATTAATTCCTAATCGCTCCATGAAATGAGGATTAGCCTCTTTATCTAAATCAAATCTCCAATGAAGTGGAACATGATGTCTTGTTAATACAGGATTATTATACCGCTCATAGATTCCATTATAAAAATCGCTTTTCACTTCATTTTTCTTTGCTAGTAACTTTTCTTGATTTTTTAATAATTCATAATATTTTTCATGTATACTCATTTGATTCACACCTTTTCGATTATAATTATTAACTATTTTACGCTTAATAAAAAGTAAAAATATATAGATAACTGCTGATATGACAGTTAATTTATCGATAACTTAATAAAATTAATTATACCGACTCAAAGTGGTTGTGTCAACTTAACTTAAATCGTATAAAAAATTGTATTTTTTATAAATACATTATTTCTTACTATTTATCCCCAAAAGAAAGTGATTCTAACATAAACCAACTCACAAGCAATAAAACAAACTCTTAAAGTAAAATGTGATTTAGCCCGCACATGATTATAAAAAAAGATGACCTCCAAAAGAAAATTGCAACCTCTCTAACCTTTATAAAGGTTAGAAAAAGTCATTTCTCTTGAAGGTCATCGAATCAAACGATCATTTTGTTTTAATCACCTTTTAAGTTACTCTAAGCCTTCAATTTCACGGCCTTCTTGCCATCTTTGATTTAGACCTTCCATAATTTCATCAAAAGTGTCATCACGGTTACCAATTCCAGCTTCAATAATTTCTTGCTTGAAACGCGGCTGCCATAACCCTACTTCTCCTGCATTATCTACACGATCCGGCAAACCTTCTTCACCTTCGTAAGCTGGATTTTCAGAAATAAACTCAACACCTAACTCATCATACGCTTGCAAGAATTCAGGGAACTCATCATCTGTTTGAGGTGAAATTCCACCTTCGTCTTCCCAATAACCTGAATCATTTATGAAGAACTCTAACCATGCATGTGCTGCAGCTGAGTTGTCAGTATGAGCATTCACACCAATATTAAAGTCAGGTCCTACCGTTGCATAAACAGATCCATCTTCTTGAGTATATGGGAAAGGCATAAATCCGATATCCTCAGGGTTAGCTGCTAGCTCTGTAATTTGAGCATAAGACCAAGATCCTAACACCATCGTAGCAATATCTCCATCAGCTAACATTTGTTTAGAAGACTCCCAATCAGTTGTTAGTGGATCTCCTTCAATTAATCCATTAGCCGCAGCTTCATACATCATATTATATAAAATGTAATGTGGCTCACCTTCAGCAAATGGTGTTTCATTATGAGGTAAGTCATTCGCAAAGTCAGGGTCACCGGCAATTGCTAAACGCATCGGCTCCCACTGATCTAGCGGCCAACCATCCCCATAGTTTGTGTACAATGGAATCGCATCAGTATTATCATTTATCATTTGCAAAGCAGCTATAAATTCTTCCGGAGTCGATGGAATCTCATCTACACCAGCTTCTTCAAAAACGGACATGTTATAAATAACACCATCTGAATTAATTGTTATTGGTAGCCCGTAAGTTTCTCCTTCATAAGCAAAATCATCTGCAAACAAATAAGTTTCACTTAACTCTGCTGTGCTTCCAAGTGACTCAAAGAAATATGGAGCATCTTCAATTGGTACAGCGTCCGGAATCATAAGAACGTCACCATAGTCTTCGGTATTCATTCTTGTATTAACCTGACCTTCATAATCAGTAATTGCTTCAAAACTAATTTCAACATCTGGATAAATTTCATTGAAACTTTCTCTGTACCTTTCAAAAGATGTATCAACAATGTCTGTACGGTGAATCAGTACAGTGATATCTCCACTGACATCTTCTGCAGCCTCTTCACCGTTTTCACCATTATCATTATTATTGTTATCGTTCCCTTCGTTTCCACCGTTGTTATTATTGGTGTTATCTCCACAGGCAACAACAACAAGCATCAATGCCGCTAAAATTAAAGCCAAAAAATATTTCCTTCTCATTTTTCTTCCCCCTCATTTTAAGTTAATCGGTAAAGCAATAACAAGTAAAAAATAATATGAAATCGCTTACTTGTTTATGCCCTAATTGCATTCTACAAATATTAATAATTAATCACCTCGTTAAATCACATGAATAAAAGTTCATATAAATCTCTTATAAAGGCTATTCATATTAATATTGCAGAACATATTACGAATCTATTAATAAATAGATTCAACTCCCTTATTCGATTAAAGTAATCGTTTAAGTTAATTATAATATTATATGTTTTTGTAATCGTTGTCAATTATTTTTTATATTTTTTTTATACATCTTTTTTTAGTATTTCAGCATAAGCAGATATTATCCGCAATTTACATTCACTTAGTTTATTACTCCTGATTAATCTGAGAATCTCATTAACTTCATTTACTGAACACATAAAAAAGAAGCAGACGTTTAATCTCCTTCTTTCTTTAACTCATCCAGCGTCCTGATCTAAGTAAGATTCAGATAACCACCACAAGCTAAACGTGCTTGCGATACTCACACCTAACCCTCGACGGATAATCCTATTCCGAGCTTTTTTATTAAGAGAATACCTTAACATCTTTTTTATACCATTCTTGTAAAACAAGCTCTGCTTTTTTTCCATGAATATTAAAGTCTACATCTAATTTCGCATCTTCCGTTGGATATAATTTAGTTTTCCAATCCCACCAGAAAAAACCAGCGAACCACGGTTCATCCCAAAAGACTTTTAATACAGACGAATAAAAATTCGCTTGTTCCTCCTCATCAAATGGAAGTTCCGTGTGAAGGAAATCCCAAGGCATTTCTGCACAACCTTTAGCACTTCTACAACCTATTTCCACAAAAAGTATTGGTTTATTAAATTTCTTGTGTAACAAGTACATTTTGTCTCTTACTTTTCGCCAGTTTTTAATCATGGTTTCTTCGCTAGCATCGCCATCTTCTGCCACCGGGAAATAAGCACTCGTCCCAATAATATCTACTTTATCAAACCAAGCGACGCCATCTTCTTTCCCGTGGTTTGCATTGTAAATCAGAGGTCCATGATAAACATTTCTAACTACATAAATCACTTCTTCCCATTCTGCTATTCTTGATTCTGTATTGATCATCTCGCAACCAACACAGAACATTTCACATCCCAACTCTTCGGCTAGTTCTGCATAATGTAAGAGAAAATTGGTGTAAGAAGAGAACCATTTTTCCCAGTAAACTGAAGCATCCGCTGGAAACCCAATCCTAGCCCGCCAAAGTCCATCTCTTGTATTTACAACAGGCTTTAAACAAACTTTTAACCCTAGTTCCTTTGCTTTTAGTACCGCAAATTCAATATCACGGTCTGTCATTGTATGACCATAGTCAAATATAATTTCCGTAGACGAGAACGTTTCCTGAAATGTGAAGAACGACAAAGCAATCCATTCACTTCCCGTTGCTTTTAACTTTTTCATTGACTCTACTGCTTCCTCCGTTCGATAAGCACCTCGTGTTGTATTCCAGCCATATGTCATGCCTTTTACAAATATCTCCTTCATCTAACTATCCCCTTTTTATATTCAGCAGTTATACTTGTTTTATCGTCCACATCACGCTTTGAAAGTCTCCTTCTAAGAAAGGAAGATTCACACCAATATTCATCAATTCATCACCATAATAATGCTTATTTAGTTCCGTAATTTTATACAGTTCATTCTTATTGAGACCTCTAAATCTTATTTTTTTATAAGCAGCATTCGCTTCGCCAAACATTTGGAAATAAGCGACAACTGCTTCCGAACGATCTTTAGAAACATACATCCATGCAGTATCATCATTTTCGAAAGGACTTAACAATCGGTGGAAATCTCCAAATTGAATCACTTCGCGAATCTTTTTGTATTGCTTTACTTGATCTGAAATAACAAATTTATCTTCAGCAGAAAACTTCGTTACGTCTAGTTCATAACCTAAATTTCCGGACATCGCCACATGGCCTCTAATATCAAGCGAAGTCATTCTTTGCACCTGGTGATTAGGAACATCTGAGACGTGAGACCCCATCGCACTCATTGGATACACAAGACTCGTCCCATATTGTATTCTTAATCTAGAAATAGCATCCGTATTATCACTGGTCCACGTTTGCGGCATATAATAGAGAATTCCTGGATCAAATCTACCTCCACCACCAGAACAACTTTCAAATAAAATATGTGGAAACTTCTTGGTAATCTTCTCCATTAGCTCGTAAACTCCAAGCATATAACGATGTGCCGTTTCCCTTTGTCGTTCCTTCGGTAGAGTTGCCGAACCCGTTTCCGTCATATGACGATTCATGTCCCACTTCACATACGTAATCGGAGCGCTCTCCAATATGGAAATTAATCTTGAGGCAATCTCATCTCGCACTTCTTTTCTCGTCAAATCAAGAATTAATTGATTACGCCCTTCTGAACGGTATCGATCCGGCACGTGAATACACCAATCAGGGTGTTCTCTATATAAATCACTGTTTTTTGAAATCATCTCTGGTTCAAACCAAAGCCCAAATTCCATATCCAACTCCGTTACTTCTTTTCCAAGATGTTCGATCCCTTTAGGCAGCTTGTTTTTATCAACAAACCAGTCTCCGAGAGAGCCTTTATCACTGTTCCGTTTACCAAACCAACCGTCATCCAACACAAAAAGCTCCATTCCCAGCTCTTTACCTACAGATGCGATATCTTTAATCTTTTCTTCATTAAAATCAAAATACGTCGCTTCCCAGTTATTGATTAGCACAGGGCGAACTTTATCTCGAAATTCCCCACGGCAAAGTCTTTCACGATACAAATCATGAAATATTCGCGACATTTTTCCAAGTCCTTCACCAGAATAAACCATCACAACCTCAGGCGTTTGAAACGACTCGCCTGCTTCAAGCAACCACGAAAAATCAAATGGATTGATCCCGATATTTATTCTTGCGTAGTTAAATTGATCAACCTCCACCGATCCTTGGAAATTGCCGCTATAAACTAAATTAAGTCCATACACCTCACCATTTGTCTCCGTCACATCTTTTCTAGCTAAAGCCATAAACGGATTTTGCTGGTGACTACTCGTTCCTCGCCTACTTTCAATTGATTGCACCCCTCGATGCAGATCAACTTTTTGTATATCTCTTTCCCGCGCCCAAGCCCCTGGAAGAGTAATAAGTTGAAAATCACCATCTCGAAAATCAACGTTTGCAGAAGATGCTTTTAATAGACTTAATGATTTCGCACCTTCGTTTTCAAATCTAACAGAACGAGCGATCGCATCATACTCGTTAAAAACGGAATAAACTAATATCACTCTTAATGTCGAAACCTTATCGTAAAGAGTGATTTCCAACGTTTCTGCTTCTTTTTCACTTTCTACGTACGTTGCAGGTAAGCCCTCTAATCCTCGCTTTCCTTGAAAAATCTGATGGCTTTCATATTGCAAATCTATAACTGTGCTTCCATTTTCATGCTGAACTTGAAAAGCAGGCAAACGAAAATCTGTGTTTCCAAAGGTCGGGTACTCTTGCGGTAATGTATCCAAAGAAAAATACGGATCAGGTGTATCAGGGTTGGGAGAAAATGATCGATCTCGAAACCTAAGTTCATTTGATCCAGAATAATGATTTACCTTGTTTCCCCAATACAAATGACCAAGGTATTTCTTTTTTACTAGTTGTAGAACATAACTGGAATTTTCGGTTTGTAAGTGAAAAATACATGATTCTGAATAATAACTTATTGGCATTTATTTTAACCTCCGTCGGTTTTTCTATAAATCCATCGGTTCTCCAAGATAATTAATGAAGAAATAATCATCTGATATATCTATTCTGCCTTCGATAATTTTCATCAATTCCTCAGCTGTGGTGTTAGGAGAAACCAATGCATTTTCTCCCCCCATATCTGTTCGCATCCAGCCTGGATGAATTACAAATACTCGAGTGTTTCCACCTTTAACATGTTCTTTTATCTGTTTCGTAAACATGTTTACGGCCGCTTTACTAATCGCATACGGGTAATCGCCATCATAGGCATTAGTGATACTCCCCGCTTCAGATGAAATAGTCAAAATGATCTTTTGTTGTTCCGAATTAGAATTCATAAGCGGCAAAGTGTGTTTGATGATATTCATTGATCCATAGACATTGATTGCAAACGAGTCTCTTACTTTATTCATAACAAGGTTCTCTATACTTTCGTTTCTACCAAGCAAGATACCAGCATTGTTAATTAACCCATCCAATTGAACATCTTTCTCTTTTAATCGGAAAGCTAATTCTTGAACTTCCGTCTCATTTGTTACATCTAAGTAGAATACTAGTAAACGCTCAGCATGTTTATCTAATAAGCACCTCAGATTATCACAGTTCGATTGCTCAGATCTCACAATTGCTATTACTTTATGACCGGATGTTATCAGTGTTTTCGTTAAAGCCAACCCGAGTCCACGGTTTGCTCCAGTTATCAAAACCTCCATCTATGTCCTCCATTCACGTTTGTGCTAATGACCTTAAGAAAAAAAAGCAAGTTTTGCTTTCGCATCCGTTGCTTTTCTTCTTTGTATGTTATTTTTAGTCGTTATTTATTTTTCTTGCGATTGTGCAAAGCCGTTATAAATATACTTTTGCAAGGCGACGAAGATAATTAATGTTGGGATCAACACGATGATAACGCCCGCACAAATAATTTCCCATTGTGAGCCATAGGGGCCTTGGAACCTAAATAATGCCGTCGAAACAACTTGTAGATCTGGTTTAGGCATGTATAAAAACGGAATATAAAAATCATTATATATCGTTACACCGCGAATAATTAGTACTGTAGCCATTGCCGGCTTTAACTGTGGTAAGATAATCTTCCAAAAGATCTTCCAATAAGAAGCTCCATCTAACATCGCCGATTCATCCAACGAAATTGGAACACGGTCAAGGAATTGCAAAAAGATATACACTGCAATGATGTCTGTGCTCGCAAACAATACGATAGCGGCCCACCTTGTATTAAATAAGCCAAGATCATTTATAATTTGAAATGTTGCTACTTGTGTAGTTACAGCAGGGATGAGCGTCGCAAATAAAAATAGCAAAAGTATTGTCTTGCTCCCTCTGAATTTAAATCGACTCAACACATAAGCAATCATTGTGCCAAATAAAATAGCAAAAGATACGGATATTATAACCATAAATGCTGTATTGGCAAACCCTAATAACATATTCCCTTCTGTAAATGCCCGAACATAATTCTCTATGTTTAACCAATTTTCCGGCGGGTCCAATGGACCAGTTTGCGCATATTCCTCTGTTGTTTTGAAAGAGGCAAAAAATACGACGATAATCGGAATCGTTGTCATTAATAAACCTGCTAATAAAGATACATATTTAGCAATACTCCAAAATAATCTCATATTTTACGCCTCCTTTTCGCCGAATAAAATTCGTTGTATCATCGTTACTGTTATGACGATTATGAGTAACACGATACCCATTGCCGAACCTAAGCCAACACGATTATATTCAAACGCAGTATTAAGGGTTTGAATAACAAACGTTGTACTTCCATTTGCTCCACCCGTCATGATAAACGGAATTTCAAATACACCAATTGCACCACTAATGGCAAGAATAACATTCAACTCTACGATTCTACGAATACTTGGAAGAATGATAAAACGGAATTTTTGCCAACCATTTGCGCCATCTATATCTGCCGCTTCATATATATCACCCGAGATAGATGAGATTGCCCCGAGGAAAATAATGAAGTTAAAGCCCATATACCTCCAAATTGAAGTTCCCGCCAAAGAAATATTAATTATGTCAGGATTCCCTAACCACAGTTGTGAGTATTCTCCCAATCCTAGCATGGCAAGGAGTGCATCTAATGTCCCTTCTGGTCGAAAGAAAAACAGGAAAATAAATCCGATTGCTACCCCATTTAACAAAAACGGAAAAAAGATAACTCCTTTGAAAAAGTTCTTAAACCTAACCTTAAAACTCAATACTGACGCAAAATACAAAGCTAATGCCATTTGTACAAATGTCGCAAAGAAATAATACAAACTAACTACAAAAACCGTAAAGTATTCTGGCCTTGTAAACATTAGCACATAATTACTAATACCTGTCCAGTCCATATCTGGGCTAATTCCATTCCAATCATGAAAACTATAAATCACCATATTCATTAGCGGTAAATATGAAAAGGTTAGTAATAACGCAAGTGGAATCGTAGAAAACAGTAAAATAATTAGTACTTTTTGATGCTTATAATTGAGGTTATTAAGCGATAGAAAACTCGAAACCTTCCTATATGCCTCAGCCATGTTAATCCCTCCAAACATAGTCTTCAATCTTTCCCCTACTTTAATTCTTTAAAGTTAAAACTCTTGCAATACTACCACTAAGAAATAATTTTCTTCGTTCTCATCTCTTTAAACCTAAATTATTTTGTGAAAAAAAAAGATTCAATTGTCTTTGCCGCAGGTTTTCCATACACACAATAATCATCATTTTTATAAGCATCTTCTTTTTGATATAACCGCGCGGGCCAATCCCATAGCATAAATCCATAAAACCAATCTTGTCGATTAAATACTTTAAACATCTGTTTGTAAAAATGATCTTGTTCATCGAGATCAATCTGTCCTTTGTTTAAATCCCAATCATTCGGCACCTTTGAAGAGCCCTTTCGGCTTGGACATCCGGTTTCCATAAAGAAAAATGGTTTGTTCCATTTTTTGACGATTTTTTCGATCCTCTCTTCATGATAATCCCATGAGTCATCAGGATAATATCCACTTGATGAAATAATATCAACAGCATCCCACCACTTGACTTGATCTTCTTGATATTTATCACAGTTGTAAGTAATCGGCCCAGAGTAAACCTCACGGACTTTTCTTACCAATTCTCTCCATTCCTTTTCTCTTCGATCCGTTTGTACCATTTCACAACCAATACAAAACATTTCGCAGTTTGTTTCTTCAGCAATTTTTGCATAATGTAAGATAAACAACTCGTAGTTTTTAAACCAGTCTGACCACTTCGGTTCACACGGAACATCGAGATCAAAGAAATTAATATGAGCTCTCCACGTACCGTCTTTCACATTGACAACGGGTTTTAATACAACTTTCAATTTTAATTCTTTCGCTTTTGCAATCGCCCAATATACCTCTTTATCTGTGACAACGGGATTTTCTGTGAAATTGATTTCTGTTGACTGAGCAGTATCTTGTAATCCTGCAAAAGCAATTGCAGTCCAATTAACACCTAATTCTTTCATTTTTTCCATTGAGTCAGTCGCCGAATTGGTATTCCAATCTCCGCGTTTTCCAACCCACCCCCAAGTCATTCCTTTAATGTAATCCATGATGATAGCCCCCTAGAACATTCGATTCAAATTCTTTCTAACCTTTCTAACACTTCAAAACAAAAACGAGAATTATGATAAGAGCATTTCCAAGGTTCTACTTTCGGCATATCTTTAGCCACGTTTCCGTCTCCATCTACTTTCCAAAACCATTCACCATTTTGCTTATCAATGATGTAGCTAGATGTAAAATCCCATAATGCTTTCGTAGCATCCAAATATTTTTCTTGTTTCGTTAACTGATAGGCATTTAAAAACCCTACCATGCCTTCAGCTTGGACCCACCACACTTTATCGCGATCAAATTCACCATCTTCTAATTCATTCATTAAGCCTCCATGTTGATCAAATCCATCTTGAAGAACTTTATCAGCCATTTTAATTGCGATTGTTTCCACTTGAGTTAGAATTTCACTATCTCCTAGAACTTCTGCGGCCTCATGAAGGAGCCAACTTCCTTCTATATCATGACCATAAGACACAACATCTGAAAGCGAATGCCACGCTTCATTAAAGTACAATTTAAATTGATTTGTTTCAGGGTTGATAATATGTTCTATCGTAATTTGAATTAACTCATCCAATTTTTCTTTTAATAATTCATCTTTCCAAACTCTGTAGAGATTCGTATAAGCTTCTAAGATATGTAAATGAGTATTCATCGATTTAGCGGCATTCATATCTTTTCCACTTAAACTCTGATCTTCTACTTCTTTCCACTCTTTTGTAAAAGCTTCAAAATACCCTTTATTCTTGTTGTCATAAGCATATTTCTCAATGAGATGGAACAATTCTATTGCTATTTCAAGACTTTCTTCTTTTTTTGTCGCTTGATAATATTCTGATAAACCATAAATAGCAAAAGACTGGTTATAAATATGCTTTTTTGGCTCCGTTGGATGTCCATGATAATCTAGCATCCAATATATGCCCCCATATTGATCGTCCAAAAAGTTGTTTTTCAAAAAATCAAATGCGTGGGTTGCAGTCTTTAAATGCTGTGGGTCTCCCGTTTGGCAGTATGCTTTGGAATAGGTCCAGAGAATTCTAGAGTTTAAGATGCCACCCTTTTCTGCGGTTACTTCCACTTGCCCCTCATGAGTCATATAACCATAAAAACCACCATTTTTTTCATCAACTGTGCGCTTGATCCAAAAAGGTAAAATGTTTTTCTCTAGTTCGTGCAATATTTCTTCAAATAACACTGAATTTTTCACTGTCATGAATTACGCCCCTTTTACTGCTAGTCCTCTTGAAAAATTAATTCGTATATATGTTTTTTGTATATACTAGCGTTAAATGATTAACAATGAAGTTTATCGTTAAGGTTACAAAATAATCATACCTTGATAACGCTTACCTGTCAATAGAAAATAGTCGCTCACAAAACCGTTTAAATCGGCATTTACTTTTCACATGTAAATCCTAGTATAGAGGCACTTTAACAGTTCTTCCTTCTTCGATTTCATAAGTAGTTAACATTTATTATAAACCTTCCATTAGTCGTAGTATTCTCCTGATCAGACATGAACTCATGAAATACCGAGCAATACATTTATGTATTATTTTAAAGTGAAGTAAAACGAGATATTTTATTTTTTCCAGACAATGAAAGCTCCTGTAAAACCAATCACACTAGCAATCATCCAACCAATGTTACCAGCAACAACCATGCCTAAAAAAGGTAATGTAATAAGATAAGTAAAAATTAAGAAGCATTTATAACCTTTTGATTTTACAAATTGTTTCTTTTGTATGTTACTTTTTTCTTTTTGGCTTGGATTATCCTTCATTATAACAACCACTCCTTTCACCTTAATAAAGTTATCGATAATTCTGTTTTAAATATTTATAAAGCTTAACACAACCGAAATAAAATATGCACCTAAACAGAACATATGAGCAAGAGGAAACAAGCCCAATGTATGGTCAGTTTCTTAAACTTTGTTGTTTTGTGAAAAGTTGTGCAAGGTGAGGAATTCATCGGGAAAAGAAGCAAATCGAGCTTATGTAAGAAGTAATAAAATGTAGGTAAGACCAAACCAGCCCTCAGAACGAAGTATTCAATCAGTGTAAGAAATACTAAATTAGTTGATGTTCAAGTAAAAGCATCTGCCTTAAGTGACTGGAGGTCCCAAAAAAATTTTCACAGTGAAGTTTAATCATATTTCATGTTAAATACTTTAGTGCTCTTCCGTAGTCCTTGAACGTCTCTTTATATTTTTTTCGAAACGCTCCCGGAGTTTTACCAGTCCATTTAGCAAACTGGCGAATAAAGCTTTGAATATTCTCATATCCAATTTTGTGAGCTATTTGTTCAATTGAATCTGTCGTATTAGTTAACATCTTCATAGCTTCTTGCTGTCGTAGAACCATTAAGTATTCTCGTGGGGACATGTTGTAAGTTTGTTGGAAAATCCGGTGACAATGCCTTCGACTAATTCCCTTCTCTTTAGAAATCAATTCTAACCAATTAGATGTGTTTTCTTGAAAATCTACTGGATGAATCATCTTATCTATCGATCTGGCAATTTCATATGCCAACGTCGCATTAGGATCAGGAATGAATTCCTCCTGAGCGTCACGGAAAAATTTCTCCAAAATATTCATCATCTCAAAAAATTTAGAAAAAGCAGCTAATTTGGAAGTCGATTGTTGCAATAGATAATAAAATTCATCTAACAACGGAGTTATTTGTTTATTAAGCAGCTCCTCTTTCGGATAAAACCAACTATTTTGTTCGTCCATTAATTGAAGAAAATCTGGATCATTGACTTGTACATGGACAACGAAATACTGCATTGTATCAGAGTGTATCACTTGATACTCATGCATATGCATAGGCGGTACGATTAATAAATCGCCGGGGCACTGATTGTATTCTTCCGACCCGATTCTTGCAGTTTGGCATCCATTGAAGACTAGATTCATTTCAAATGTTGTATGGTGAACGTGCTTATAGGAAATCCAACCTTTATCGACACGATCAGTATGCGCCCCATGGAGATACACTTCATATCTAATATTAGGAAATCGTTTATAAGTTGATAATTCATCTAGATGTTTCATGTTTTCAACCCTCCACAGACAAAATGTCTCATTTGGTTCATTTTATTTTCTATAATAGACCGCAATGGTTATTTATAAGTTTATCCTTCTGCTTTATACTTTCTACTAGATATTATCACTTTAATTGTTCTTGAAGGCAATATATCAATTACTTTAATATACAACGGGAGCGTGCATCTATGACTAAAGAGCAAGAACGAGAAAAAGAGCAAAATATTGATTATGAAAGCCACTTTGACAATAAAAACTTAAGTAAAGGTCATCCACTTAGAATATTAGGTTTGTTATATAGAGACCACAAAAAGAAATTATTTTTATCATTTGTATTTTTTATGTTTAAACATTCCCCTGTCTGGGTCATGCCGATAGTTATTGCTAATATGATAAACATTGCAATGGAACCAGAGACCCACACAATCAATGATATGTGGCTCAATATTATCATCCTCTTAGCAGTAATCATTCAAAATTTACCTACTCAAGTGTTGCATGTTAGCTATATGAGTCAAGCGATTCGTCACGTAGAAGCAGGCCTACGCAGTGCATTAATAAGAAAATTGCAACATTTATCAATCTCTTATCACGGAGAATTGCAATCCGGGAAATTGCAGGCGAAAGTTCTTCGCGATGTGGAAATGATAGAAACGTTATCAAAACAAATGATTATTGCTATTTTACCTGCATTAATGAATGTCATTGTCGCTCTTGCAGTCACAACGTCAAGAAGTTTACTAGTTTCTAGTTTTTTCCTATTAACAATTCCAATCGCTACCGCCCTAGTTATCTTCTTTAGGGGAAAAATAAAGTACCGGAATCGTGTATTTCGCCAACAAGTAGAAACCATGTCTGGAAAAGTAGCTGAGACTGTTGAAATGATTCCTGTCACTCGTGCTCACGGGTTAGAAAATGTAGAAATCACTAAAATCGATTCAGAGTTGCACAATTTAAGAGGAAAAGGGTACAAATTAGATATGGTAGAAGCATTTTTTGGAGCGTCGAACTGGGTCGTATTCCAAATATTCGCTGCTTTTTGTTTGATGTTTACAGCTTACTTGGCTTTTAACGGGCAAATCCCTGTAGGCGACATCGCTTTATACCAAACGTATTTTATGACAATACTGATGTCGATCACACACATCATTACTGTGTACCCTCAAATCGCAAAAGGATTAGAGTCGATTTATTCGGTATCAGAAGTATTGCTTTCTCGCGAATTAGAAGAATACCAAGGGAAAAAGAAAATAGATCATGTCGATGGTGATTTTCAATTTGAGAATGTTGATTTCGGGTATCGAAATTCAGAAAAACACGTGCTGCAAAATTTAAACTTAACTATCAAAGCTGGTGAATCAATTGCTTTTGTTGGAGAATCAGGAGCAGGTAAATCAACAGTTTTAAACTTAGTAACTGGGTTTTATCGCCCTTCAAATGGCGGCTTGATCGTTGACGGTAATCCAATGGATGGCATGGATATTCAAAGCTACCGCCAACACATCGCTGTCGTACCTCAAAATACGATTTTATTTTCTGGTTCGATCCGAGAAAATATTACGTACGGCCTCGTCGCTGTATCAGAAGAAAAGATCCAACAAGTTGTCGATATGGCCAACTTAAATGATGTCATTAATGACTTGCCTGAAGGCTTAGATACAAAAATAGGCGAACACGGTGGGAAATTATCTGGCGGACAAAGGCAACGAATCTCGATTGCTCGAGCGATCATACGCGATCCAAAAGTAATCATCCTTGATGAAGCAACCTCAGCATTAGATAATGTATCTGAGCATAATATCCAAGAAGCAATGCTCAAGCTAATCGAAGGTAGAACAACATTTATGGTTGCCCATCGATTATCAACAATTCGTAATGCAGATAGAATCGTAGTCATGAAACAAGGAGCATGCGTAGAAATAGGTACGTACGAAGAACTAATGGCAAAGCAGGGTGAATTTTATCTTATGAAAAAAATGCAAGATTTCTAGGTTATTTCTAATTAGGGGGGGCGAAAGGTGCTTTCTATTGTTTGTTACCCTTCTTTTCTTTTTCTACCTCTCATGGGTCACAAGCCGCTTCCACTTGTTACCCTTCTTTTCCATAATAGTGCTTACATAGGTCACTACTCGCTTACTCTTGTGACCATTCTCTTCCAATAATACCTGCAATTCAAAAAACGCCCGGATGCGAAATTCGCCGGACGTCTTCTATATTTATTCACGGGTAAAAGTTATTCTTCCCCCTGTTCAATTTTAGATATCTCTTTTATACTTCTTTAAAATACTGCAAAATCGTATCGTGCAAACCTGGCAAATCTTCATGACCGAAGTCAGGATAAACTTCCAACCTTTTAGGCGAGGTAATCTTATTATATGCAGCAAATTGTGATGATGGTGGACAGATGCCATCCATTAGACCAATTCCTACTAATACATCTCCTCGAATTCGATCGACTAAATGTTGAATATCAATATATCCTAATTTTGTAAAGACTTCTTGCTCTCGTTTGTGTTGTGGATCAAATCTGCGGAAATACTGCCGAATATCAGAATACGCATCAATAGCTAAATCCAAGTCCCAGACTCTCTTATAATCACTTAAAAATGGATAAACTGCCGCCGCCTTTTTGATCCGCGGCTCTAACGCAGCACAAGCAAGAGTTAACGCACCACCCTGCGACCAGCCTGTTGCCACAACATTATCTTCGTCTACCTCTGCCATTCCGATAACGATGCGAGCAAGTTGAGCAGTATCAAGAAAGATGTGTCTGAATAGTAAATTGTCTTCATGATCATCCAATCCACGGATAATATGCCCTTGAAGTGTGTTCCCTACCACACCGCCAACATCCTCTGATTGACCACCTTGCCCACGAACATCCATTGCAAATACAGCATAACCTAAAGCTGCATAATGAAGTTTACTACTCCAATCGCCAGCATTCATGCTATACCCATGAAACTGAAGCATTGCCGGCATCTTTTCTATTGGCAATGAGGTATCGGCAGACTTATTTGCTTTTGGTTTCACGTATTTTACATGAATCCTCGCCCCACGAACTCCTGTAAAATACATATCATAACACTCTGCAAACGGCACTTGGAAATCACTTGGAACCATCTGCACCTCTGGATCGACTGCTAGCATTTCGCCTAACGCACGCTCCCAATAATTTTCAAAATCACTTGGTTTTGGATTTGTTCCTTGATACTTTTTAAGTTCATCTAATGACATATCAATTGTTGGCATGATTTTGCTCCTCTTTTAATTTATGGTCAAATAGTTTTCAACAACACTTTTCCACTTCTGCTTACGCGGCAATAACGTTTCATGTAAAAATCGTATCCGCTGCTGCTCATCCGGAAATGCTTCATCTACTCGGATCGCCATACGAATTGAATCTTGAAAACGTATCAATGTTTTGACTGCTAATTCGTTGTTAGCCAAGATTGACTGAATCGTTATATTCTCCTCATTGTATGGGACTAAACCTAACATTACACTTTTCAAAAGGCGATCTCCAATATCATAATCGCCTTTAATGTAACATTCACTTACAAACTGAACCGCACGCTCCACTTCCATAAGAAAATCTCGGTAATTTAACAAAAACGTCTGTTGTGCAGTTGTTAATTGTTGTGAAATAACTACTCCACCTCCGTCGCAATAATTCTTCTAATTATTTTATCAGATTCTTTTGTATAAAAGGAAGAGTAATTATTATATCGCGGCGTAACACATGCTACTCAAGCGACTCCCTCTTATGCTTTATCTCACCAATTCCACACAAATCACATACTACTAGAAAGAACTTACAGCAAAAAACGCAAGTAGACAGAAAATTGTCACTCACGTTTTTTCACATTATAACACGCTGTTTAATTTCGAAAGCCGGTGCTTCCTGATCCAGCAACAGCCGCAGCTCGTTTTGCAGCTGCATATGGATTGTTAGACGCTGCTTTCGCATACGGATTCGAAGGGTTCTGTGGAGTCGCAATTTTTTTCCGCTCCACTCCACTTGCAGCAGAAGAACTTTCCTCAGGTTTAATCCCCCCATCAGATTCCAACCGCGTCCTTTCCACTGCCTTCTTCTCCGGAATAATCCGACCGATTGCTTGTCCTTCTGAACTTGCACTAACAGAAGTATTTCCCGAATCGTTTCCTGTCGAACTTGACCCTTCATTCGACGGAACAGATGCACTAGCGCCTGTTCCGTGACGTTGCTGACGATCGACCTTAATTACTTCACGCCACGTATTGCGAAAATCAATCACAAAACGCTCAGCATCCTTTAACGCGTCAAGGTCATTTCCAGTATTCGCATCAACAAGCTTCGTCATAATAAAGTCATACATCTGCATCATGTTCCCACTCACAGCTACGTCGGTATTTAACGTTACCATCAATTCACGAATGATATTTTGTGCTTTTATTAAATTTGTATTTTTTGTCTCAATATCCTTCTCTTCAATTCCTTTTTCAGCACGCTTAATAAATTTCAAGCACCCCTCATAAAGCATTAACGTCAGTTCACCCGCCGACTTCGTTTCCACCGAAGACTGCTTATACTTAGCATATGGATTATTCACTGCCATGCCATCGACACCCCTTCAATTCTAACAACTTATTTAAATAAATATCACCAAACAGAACATATCAACGTCCTAGGTGATTTGTCATAGTTACTTAACCATATTATCGGCAATTCCACATCCATTTTTAACAAAAAATAAAAAAGAACTCGAATAAATCATCGAGTCCTCCCCCGAAAAATAAAACTACACCTTCTCATCAATGATAATCCCTGCAAACTCAAGCATTGACGAAATCATATCGAGAAACTCCTCAGGCGGAATTTCCTTCACAATCTCATCTGTTTGCCGATCAACCACCTTAACCATCGTCCGATTTAAAGTCTCATGCTGCTCAAACTGCAACGATGTCGACCTAAACGAACTCAAATCATTCATCGCCTCCATCGCATGATCCAAATCTTCTACGGACCACTCTTTCCCCTGCACACGAGACTCCTGCTCCGCTTGTCTTGACGACGTATCCACACTTCCCTGTGATCCATCACTCTCGCGGTTCTGCGTCGAACTGCGCTCCGACTTCACCTGCTGAAACAAATCATTCACAGACATTGAACCCATTGACTTCACTTCCATGTGTATCAACTCCTACTTTTGTCCAATTTCTCTATTTATATCGGCTAAAAAATCCAACCTTACACCTATTTTATGAAAAATCATGTAATTCTCATGTTATTTTTGACACTACCCACTTAATCGTCCATAAACACTTATTTTTTCGAATCAAAAAACACCCCATCGGCCGTCGGTCCATCATAAGGGTTTTCATACTTTTTTCCCGTAGTTTTTCGCTTTTTCAATTGATTGATATCGACGCGGATCAGGCCCTGAACCGCCTTCATTCGTTGATTAACTACTTGATTCATTTCTATCAGTTCGTTAGCCAATGTGGTCTCTTGTTCACCAGCAGGTCTTGTCAAATCAGACATTAAGGTTTGCCTCTTCGATAAATAGGCTTCAATCGTTTCAATATATTCTTCGCGACCTTCGTCTTTCGGTAACGGTTTCGTTAAATGATCGTTTAATTCTTTTGTTAATTGATACAAACTACTTAATGTCGACATTATATACCTCCAAGCTAATCTTACGTTGGGCTAAGATGTTATTTATGTGTAAAAGCAAAGCAATCGCTTTGCTTTTACAATTGAAATTTCTTACCAACTTGAAAGCTGCGCAAACAGTGATTCCGCTTGTGCATTGGATTGAGCAACTGCTTTTTCCATCGCATTGAACTGAGACCAATATCGACTTTCCACTTGCTGCATGCGACGCTCAAAATTAGAAATACGATCTTCGAAATTAGCCATCTGTCTGCCTAATGCAAATTGATGATTCATGTTTCGTCCACGATTTCCACCAGCTTGACGAGAGATTTGCTCAATTAATCCGTCCGCGCTTGCACGTACACGGCGAGCAAGTCCTTTATCTGCATGTGTTGGACCATCTGCAGCAAACAACTGATACACTGCCTCGGGATCATTTTCAATTGCAGCTCGAAGTTTATCTTCATTAATCTCAAGTTTACCACCATCACGAAAATTGTTTGTCGTCGTGATACCGATTTGCGCTATTTGATTAAGTGTCGCCGAATCCAAACCATTAACAGGTGAATACATATCCATTCTAAACGTACTAAACCCGCCTCTAAGTGTTCGGTCATTTCGAAGCAAACCACTCATCGCTTTTTCTTCCCAACGCTCAATTTCACGTTCAGACATCGCATTTCTCTCATCATCCGACAGAGGTCGGAAGTCACGATGGTATTCTTCTCCTGTTTTTCCATTGACGAAGTCTACAAGTTCATTGTACTCTTCTACAAATGTCTTGATCGTATCCATCACTGTGTCTACATTCGTTGATGTACCAATCGATACAGAGTTCGTACCCGCTGCGAATTTCTCTTGAAATGTCATCGTCACGCCGTCCATCGTAAACGTATTGGAATGACGTTCCGTCGCCAAACCGTTTACAGTAAAAGACGCATTGGTCCCACTTTTTTCAGCATCATTATCTAACTGCAAGCCAGCAGTAAAGAAATCACCAGTAAAAGTCATTTCCTTGCCGCCTTCAGTCGTATTAAAACGACCTGTTTCCGTTCTACTCACAGAGATTTTATCCGAAAACTCATCGTAAAAAACACTGATACCTGCACTTGAATCATTCATTTGTTTCATCACATTATTTAACGATTGGTCGTCAGTAAACACAAATTTAGTTATAACCTCATCGCCTTGCTCATTAAAAGTGGTAATTTCAGAAGTGGCAAATCGTTGTGTTCCATCCTCAGTTTGAGTAAAAGATGACACTTCAACTTTCGCACCTTTAGCTAATTCAGCACCAAAAACTAGCTGGTCTTTTCCATCAGCGCCACCGTTTTTGTTAATCATCACTTGAGTAGCACGGATGTTTCCTTCCCCAAATTCCTCAACAACTTTGTAAGATACACCATTTACCTTTACAACGACAGAATCAGGATTTCCTAGTTCTGTATTTAAATCCATATCCGTGTGTCTTTGATCAACTGTAATAACCTCTCTATTCACAATTCCAGTATCACTCCAACCGAACTCGCCATCAAAGTTCTGAGTCGCTAACGCCTTTGTTCGATCAATTTTAGCCTCATTTTCATTCGACAACTTTTTACTACTAGCATTTGTTGTCGCCGTAGCTAATGAATCCACTGAATTAATTGTAAACGTTCCGTTTCCAGCAGCTGCTGTCGCTGTTGCTTTAATAAGTTGCTCATTAGAACTTGTCGCCGATTTAGCCATCATGTTCGAGCGCCGAAGAATCGTATCGAAAATACTTGTTCGAAACGTATCTAACTTTAGATTAATTTCTCTAAACTGATCCATCTTCCATTCCAACTGCTGCTGATCCTTCTTCATACTTTCCATCGGCATCCGTTCAGCACGCATCAAATCGGTAACCATTTGATTAATATCCATTCCCGTGGCAAAGCCTGTAAGTCTCATCTAAACCACTCCTCATCCATTATTCTGTTGTCTATTCAATTTCCGATCTATCTGTCAAAAAATACAGTTAGGTTTCATCTAATAGATATATCGGTTAGTTGGAAGGGTTTGTTAATAGAATTAATTTAATAAAAAGCAAAGAGGAGGGAAGTTTGTGCAATCACATTAGAAAAACTCGGCTTGTCGCCAAGTCCTTCATGGTGAAAGTCTTAGTTTATCTTATACTTTAACCCTTTAGCGAAGTTAAACATTCTTAAAGTACAAAAAAACTGCGTTAAAAGAAAGACTCTCCTTCTAACGCAGTTTATCCTATTTACATTTGTTGTCCACCATTCATACCGCCTAAAGCTGACATCAGAGATTCAGCTTGGGCATTCGATTGAGCAATTGCCTGCTCCATCGCGTTAAATTGCGACCAATAACGTTGTTCAACTTGCTGCATACGACGCTCAAAATTTGAAATCTGCTCACTCGCTTGATCGATTTCTCGCCCCAGCGTGAATTGTTGATTTGTAGCCATTTCGGATCGTCCTGCGCGATTTGATAATTGTTCGATACTACCACTTAATGACTCGCGAATTCTTCTTGCTACGCCTTGCTCTCCCGTTTCTTCACCATCAGCAGCAAACATTTGAAAGACCGACTCAGGATCCTGTTCAATTGCTGCGCGAAGTTGCGCTTCATCTACTTCTAAACGACCACGGTCCTGATAGTTACTTGTAGTTGAAATACCAATCTCAGTAATTTGCGTGAAAGTCTGATTAGGGTCATCCGCATTGACGGGAGTATAAAAATCTTGTCGCATTTGATTCAATGCTCCAGTAAGCATCCTGTCATTACGAACCAATCCGCTATGGGCACGTTCCTCCCACATCTCAATCTCACTATCCGACATGTCACGCCGCTGCTCATCCGTCAAAGGAGCATAGTCACGGTGATACTCTTCGGAAACTTTTCCACCAACCATCTCAATCAATCCATTGTATTCGTCAACAAACCCCATGACCGTGTCAAAAATCTCGTCCGTATTATTAGAAACATTGAGTGTAACCGCTTCAGTAAATTCATTATTAAGAGAAAAGTTCACTCCATTGACTTCAAAATTATTGCTTTGGCGTTCCATTTCTAAACCGTTAAACGTAAACGTCGCATTTTGCGCTGCTTGTTCTTCTCCATCCAATTTAAAAATATTTGTCAAAAATTCATCTTCTGTGACATTTCCATCTTCATCAACAGTTCCAAAAATCATTTCTTGACCGTCAGGATTTAAAACACCTGTCTCTGTTCGTGATATTGAAACACTACCTGTATTATCATCATAAAATGCTTGGACACCAAGTTCTGAATTATTAATTTCTCCTAAGATATCATTTAAACTATCATCTTCATCAAACGTAAAGCTAACTGGCACTGGCTCACCGTTTTCATCAAATGTCGTCATCCCAAATGAAAATTCATCTCCGTTCAACACATCAGGGTCATTTCCACTCAGGTTACCTTTTTGTTCAAGAAAGCTCGCACTTGGGTCAAACTCTGCATCTTCATTAACTATCGAACCTGTACTATGGTTAGAAGCCGATTGAGCACGCGTCACATCCTCTATAGTATACGCTCCATTGGCAGCCCCTGCATTTGCCGTAGCACTAACTGCACCTTCATTTGAACTCGTTACTTCTTTCGCATCCATGTTAGAACGACGAATTACAGTATCGAATGTGTTATCTCTAAACGACATAAACTCTCTGTTTACTTCTCTGTATTGGTCCATTTTTAAAATTAATTCATTCTGGTCTTGTTGCATCTTTTGCATTGGCTGTCGTTCAGCCCGCATTAAGTCACTGACCATTTGATTAATATCCATGCCTGAAGCAAAACCTGTCATTCTCATCGAATCCATCTAATCACCCTTTTTTAGTAATATTTCGACAAATGACAGGCACTTGTCGAATCATTTGAAAAACTTTCATACTTTAGCGAAGTTAAATATTCTTAAAGTAAAATAAAAACAGAAAAAATCGTGAGACGCTCTCACTCTTTTTTCTGTTTTCAGTCTGCCTTTTGCTTATCTATCATATCGGACACATAGCAAAGATGTTTAGTTTTAAGATAAACTTTTTTGACAAAAAGAGTTTAATGAAGGATTTTGTGGAGCTTTTTAAATAAAATATCGACGTCATTTTTCAATTCATCGATTTGTTCTTGAAGATGACGCCTTTCTCTAACACTCATATTTTCATTGGTCGCTTCTTCTGCTATTTCTTTCATTTGATAAAGTTTCACTTCAATAGTATCGTATATTTTTCTTTGCTCTTTGATCCACTCAAGCTGTTCCATCAGAAATTCCTTTTGTTCATCGGACATGTGAGTAGCTCCTTTTTTCTCTTTCAATTTCACTTCAGTATACAGGAAATCAGGTATATTTTTCATTTCCCCCTAAGATTGGGATAAGAAAATCAAACCTAATAATAAAAATACTTTCCAATTGAACCTCGATACGTTATAATGAACAAAAATCGTTCTATATAACGTATGGAGGTTCACTTATATGCACCTAAATAAAGAACATATCATCCATAAACAAACTCGATTTTCAATCAATTCAACCTTCGTATCAGGAAAAATGGTCAATGAAATTATCCGTCTTATTCCTGATCCATTTATGACCATCGTTGTTCTATGTATTGGTACTGATCGTTCTACTGGTGATTCGCTCGGGCCATTAACTGGTACATTACTTAAAGAAAGAAGACCGGAAAATATTCATGTTTATGGAACATTGGAAGAACCAGTGCATGGCAAAAATCTAGAGAGCTATTTACGACTCATTTATACAAATCATCCTGGTGCATTTGTCATTGCCGTCGACGCCTGCCTCGGACGCGCCAAGTCGATTGGCTCTGTTATTATCGGTAAAGGACCACTAAAGCCTGGCGCGGCGTTGAACAAAAACCTTCCAAGTGTCGGCGATATTCATATGGCTGGCATCGTAAATGTTGGTGGGATGATGGAATTTTTTGTCTTGCAAAATACACGATTAAATCTCGTTCTCGAAATGTCTCGGAAAATAAGTGAGAGCTTAAAAAGAACTGATCGTTACATTTCAAGAAAAAAACAAGAAATGCAATCAAATACCAACTTAAGTAATTTGCAACCAATTGTCCGGGTTTCAACAAATATTCTTAAAAACTAAAATAGACTTTCTTCACACTAGCAGTATGATGTTTTGCAACATCAAAATGAACTAAAAAGAATCAGAATAGGACCTTAAAACCTTTCTGGTTCTTTTCGTCTTCTACTCAGATAACTTCGATAATACCGAATCAAGATTCAATATCGCTTCTTGGAGTTTTTGTTGGTCCTCCTCGCTTAATTCGACTAACCGCTCTTTTACCTCTTTTTCGAGAATTTCTTTTTTCTCTTCTAAAAAATTATTCCCTTGTTCTGTTAACTTAATGTAGACAACTCTGCGATCTTGCTCATCTCGTACTCTTCTAATGAATTCCTTATCCATCAGTTTATTTATTAACGGGGTTAAATTTGATTTTCTTATTGCTAATTTTTTAGCTATCTCCGTCGTACGGATTGATTCTACATCCGCAACAATGTGAAGTATATGAAAATGGGTATGATGTAAGTCAGAATCATGCAATATGTGGACAGGTCCAAATAATTTTTTCGACATCAACGGAAATACGGACAATGTTTGTTTTACTAATTCACTTGTATTTATTGGGTTTCGTGTCATATAAAATCGCCTACCTTATGAATCTATTATCATTGACTTATTTTTAAATTTCGTTAATAATATTATATAGTTATGATATCATAACTAGTTAACGAAGGGGAGGAATATTTGTGGAGCCAGTCATTGCCGTACGTAATTTAACGAAAACATACAAAAAACTTGATGCAGTGAAAGGAATTAGCTTCGAAGTCGAAGAAGGCGAAATATTTGGCTTTCTTGGTCCCAATGGAGCAGGAAAAAGCACGACAATCAATATGATTTGCACGATGCTTCAAGCAACGAGTGGTGATATTACGATTAATGGATTTGATGCAAATAAGCAAAAGAACCGTGTACGCGAAAGTATCGGCATTATATTTCAAGAAAATACATTAGATGAAAAACTAACCGCAAATGAAAACCTTATGTTACATTGTCGTTTTTATAAAGTTCCAAAATCAAAGCGTCAAGCACGTATTACAGAGGTATTGGAAATCGTTGACCTCGTCGAAAAACGCAAAGATCGCGTCGAAACGTTCTCAGGTGGTATGAAACGTCGTTTGGAGATTGCTCGTGGACTGCTCCATTATCCTAAGGTATTGTTCCTTGATGAACCAACGGTTGGCCTCGATCCACAAACGAGAGCGCACTTATGGGAATACATTTTAAAACTGAAAGAAAAAGAAGGGATCACGATGTTCCTCACGACTCATTATTTGGATGAAGCGGAAATTAGTGATCGCGTCGCTATTATGGATAAGGGAGAAATCATTGCGCTCGATAATCCTACTGCCTTAAAAGACCAGCTTGGCGGCGACATTATTGAATTGTCGACAGAAGATAACGAGAAAGCATTGGAAGAAATTCACGAGAAAATTGAAGGTGCAGAAGTATCAGTAAAAGACGACACCATTCACTTGAAAGTAGCAAGTAGTGATGCTTTCATTTCTTCTTTTATTAAAACGTTGAATATACCAATAACGAAATTAAACATCCGCAAGCCAACACTAAATGATGTGTTTTTAGCGTTTACTGGTAGACAGATCGGTGAGCCAGAAGATGAATAAGTCGATGGATAGGAGGATTAATTAGATGGAAGCAATTTATGCAATTTGGCAACGAGATTTAACGAAGTTTTTTCGAGACAAGGCAAGGCTATTTGGTTCATTTACGATGCCGATCTTGTTTCTGCTTATATTTGGGGGCGGAATGAGTGGTTCGATGGAAAGTATGATGGCAGGCGGTATGGGCGATTCATCTGATTTCAACTATGTCGAGTTCATCTTTCCGGGAATAGTTGCGATGACATTACTGATGACATCTGTTTTCTCAGCAATGTCAATTATTGAAGACAAGGATTTCGGGTATATGAAAGAAATTCTCGTTTCGCCGATTTCGCGAGTGAGTATTGCCGTTGGGAAAATGCTTGGTGCAGCAACGGTTGCAACGATTCAAGGCATTCTTATGTTTATTCTCATTCCATTTATTGGATTATCATATGATTTAGTCGCAATTCTTCAGGTGATTCCGTTTATGTTTTTACTAGCCTGTGCTTTATCAGGATTGGGCTTATTGTTCGCTAGTATCATCAAATCAACGCAAGGATTCCAAATGACGGTGCAAATTCTAGTAATGCCGATGATCTTCCTCTCCGGTGCCTTGTTTCCGATTAACAACATGCCTGCATGGATGGATGTCATCGTTAAAATTAATCCCGTCACATACGGAGTCGATGTCATGAAAAAGATTATCATTGATGTTGACAGCCTTTCTCCTGCAGTTATTGAAGCGATGGGATTAAATATATCCGTTTTTGGTAGACAAGTGACCATTTTTGAGGAAATTATCTTTATCGCAGTCTTTGCGGTCGTCCTAATCTTACTTGCAACAATTAGTTTCCGAAGAGCAAATGCATAATAACTGTTAAAAATATTGGGGCGAGTCATATCCATACAAGAAGCACGAATATCTTAGAAAACAGCCAAAATATTTAAATCAACCCAGCTAGGTTTTATCCTAAGCTGGGTTCTTAGGAATAATTCCCTCGATTTAGATTAAAGACGTATGGACAACAATTAATGAATAAAAAAACGACAAATTTAAACCTCTGATATTTCACTTCAATACATAATAATCACTTCCTTACCTAAGACTAGAAAGAAAAGGAAGGAATGATCGAATGCATAAGGTGACTCCTGTTTATTGGATTTCGATTGGTTTAGCTTTAGCATTTGTACTTTGGGGAGTGATTTCACCAGAGCATTTAGGAGGCGTTATGGATCCAACGCTTCGTTTTTTCATGAATAATTTCGGTTGGTTTTATCAAATAGCAGCAACTTTCTTTTTTGTAGTCGCTATTTTTCTAATTTTTAGCAAGTATGGACAAATCAAGCTCGGTAAAGATGATGAAGAACCAGAGTTTACCCGGCTCACTTGGATTGCAATGTTGTTCAGTGCGGGGATGGGAATTGGTCTGCTATTCTTTGGCGTATCTGAACCAATCTCCCATTTTGTCGCCCCTCCTTTTATCGAAGGAGGAACGGGAGAAGCAGCAATCATGAGTTTGCGCTACACATACCTTCATTGGGGATTTCATGCATGGGCCATCTATGCGATTATCGCTCTTGCTCTTGCTTACTTCAAGTTTAGAAAAGGCTTACCGGGATTAATGAGTGCAACGCTTTATCCCATACTTGGAGACAGAGTAAAAGGACGTACTGGAACTGTCATTGATATAATTGCTGTTTTCGCGACGGTTTTTGGTGTATGCGCTTCATTAGGGTTAGGCGCTGCACAAATTAATGGAGGGCTCAGTTATTTAATTAATATTCCTAACAACTTTACCATTCAATTAATCATCATTTCTACTGTTACATTGCTATTTATGATCAGTACTGGTACTGGTATAAAAAAGGGGATTAAATATTTGAGTAATGCGAACATGGGGCTTGCAGTTACTCTTTTAATTGCGATACTTATCGTTGGTCCAACGATCTTTTTATTGGATTTATATACGACGACGATCGGCAGTTATTTAAAAAACCTACCAGAAATGGGACTTAGGTTGGCTCCATTTGATACAGGAAGTTCTACTTGGTTGCAAGGGTGGACGATTTTTTACTGGGCTTGGTGGATTTCATGGTCTCCGTTTGTTGGTACGTTTATTGCCCGTGTATCCAAAGGCAGAACGGTTCGAGAGTTTGTCATCGCCGTTCTCATCATTCCGACGCTCGTTTGCACAGTTTGGTTTTGTATTTTTGGAGGTACAGGTATTTTTTACGAATATAATTTAGGATTTGATGTGTCTGGTCAATCCCTTGAAACAGCATTGTTTTTTGTTTATGACCTGCTTCCTCTAGCTGGGATTTTATCTGTTCTAACTGTGTTATTAATTAGCACCTTTTTTATTACATCAGCAGATTCTGCTACGTTTGTCCTTGCCATGCAAACGACTAACGGGGATATTGAACCACCAAATTTCGTGAAATATAGTTGGGGTATCACTTTATCAGCCTCGGCTATCATCCTCATGGCTTCAGGAGGGCTAGAAGCGATTCAAACAACGATTATTGTGAGTGCTTTTCCATTGACCTTCATCTTGTTTCTAATGACATTTTCATTAATAAAAGCACTCAATCAAGAAAGTAAGCCTGACTCTAAAACCAAAGGAGAAACAATCAGTGGGAAACTCAAGAGAAGAAGACAACGAAAGAAAATGAAACCGACTTGAATGGTTTCGAAGAGCAAATCCTTAATAACTAAAAATATGTCAAGTTGCCAGCTGGGGATGAACAATCCTATGCTGGTATTTTAAGCTTAGTTTCTACTGGCGCACGTATAACATATCTCTGTTTGGTCATAATACTAGTTTCTATCAAACTAAGAACAAATCTTGATTTTAATTGTTCATTCTCAAGTTGGATTCTCTTGTATTAGAAGCACTGATCTATCACGTGGGATTAGCAGATTGTTTGGTTATTGCTTAATCTGCGTGGGGATTTTCAACCTTGTAGAAGGCATTGTCAATCATCATATTCTTCAAATTCACCGTGTAAGGGCTGCTGCAGAAAACCCGCTCGCATATGACCTTGCTTTTCTAGCATCAGGTGCCTTACTAGCAGACATCACCACCATGAACACAGCAGCCAGTTTGACGACTATAATTTTATTTTCCAGCAGGTTCGACAATATTGAGCAACACCTTCATTAATTCTTCTTTCGTCGAACATTTCAAGCAATCTTGCACATTGGCATGACTTTCAACGATTCTTGTTAACAAACTATAAAGTACTTCCAAATCTTCGGTACTCCCCTTTTTCACATTCAATAAACAAATAAGTTGCACAGGTTCCCCACCCCATGTAATCGGTTTTTCCAACGTACAAAAAGACACAAAGGTTCTATCCCATTTAGGTGTGATTGGATGGGGAATGGCAACAAAATTTCCATATGCTGTCGGGGCAATTTTCTCACGTTCATAGACTCCGTCTAAAAATGTTCCTCCAACTAACTCTTTTTTTTCGAGTTGCTGAGTCAAAAAATGCAGCGCTTCCTCTTTTGAATTCACTTTCTTATTGAAAAACATTAAATCCTCATGAAGGTACTTTACTACCGACGTGCTATCGCCTTTTATAAAACTTTCAATCTTCACAAAATCATTCTCTGCCAAGATTGTATTGACGTGGACGACAGGTATCGGAAGTTCATCATGAATCGGTATGGAGCTAATTAGAAAATCAACCCCTTCAAGAGAGTGTTGACCAAGCTTATAATATTCCGTTGTTCCTACTACTTCGATTTTATCTGTAAACGTAGATTTCAATTTATATTTAATTAATTGAGCACTGCCCACCCCTGAAGCACAAACAATCATCACTCGCTTCGGTACATCTGATATCATGTTTCGTCTTTCAATCGCAGCACCAATATGCAAAGCGATATAACCGATTTCATTCTCGTCAATCGAAACATTAATCTGCTTCTCAAGTGTCATTCCAGCGATAACTCCTGCTTCAAACGCTAGTGGATAAGTTTTCTTAATATCTGCCAGTAATGGATTTCGTATATTCATTCCGTACCTGGAGCGATTAATTGCCGGTTTTAAGTGAACGCTTAATGCCATCATCAACTCTTCATCTGACGAAATACCCAACTTCATTTTTTCTTCTATCTGTTGAAGAAGAACCATCGTTAATTGAAAGTGTTCATCATCAAGAATGGCTTTCAAATCATCTACTTTCATTTGGTTCTGTGTAATCATTTTCGTTCCCATTAAATGTAGGGCAATATATGCGACTTCAACGTCAGGAAACGTTACATACAACTTCTTTTCTGCATCCGCAACAATTTGTCGTGCAACATAATATTCCTTTTGACTAGAAATTTCTTTTATGTCAGTTGAAACCATCGACACATTATGTCCTGACTTTATGCGTTTATAGGCAATCGCAATATGAATAAACAAGTTATTTATTGCAATGTCAGATAACGTAATTCCATTTTCTTTTATTCTATCAAGAATAACGTCCAAAACTTCTGAAAAATAATCTTCTTCAATTAAATCAGCCATCTGTTTACTAAATATGTTCGTTTGCGCTTCTTTACTTCGATCAAATAAATATTCAGCTAAACAAAATCTTATTTTCACTTCGCTCCCCGTTACCTTTAAACCATGATTAGGTCTTTTCGATAATTCTAATCCGTAGTTTTGTAAGATTGTTTTCACAGCTTTTATATCATTTTGAAGCGTTGATTTACTAACAAGAATTTCATCTGCTAGCTCTTCTATTTTCAAATAGTCTTCCGTCAGAAGTAATCTTTTCATCAAGAAAACCGTTCGATCTTCAGGTGAATCAGGGATGGTATTTATCTTGTCAGTTTCCTCTTTTTCAAACACTTGTTGCAAAAATTTACGGAACTCGTCATTATTACTAATCTCGAGTCGATAACCTTTTCCTCTAATAGACATAACATTAGCCCCATGATTTGTAAGCACACGATCTAAATGTTTAATATCTTCTTGGATCGTCCGAGAAGTCACCTGATTCACATTCGCTAAATATTCACTTGTCACAAACGATTCAACCGTCATTAATTCTCTTAACGTGATCATTAACCGGGAGTTTAACACAATTTTCCCTCTTTTCTTTACATGGAAAGATGACGTAGATTTAGTTAGTAACTAAAACACGCAAGGCTATTTTCACTTGCGTGTCACTTTTTATCTCTTAAAAACCATTATTTTTTGAAACTTCCTTAATCCAGTAGGCACTTTTCTTCGCTGTTCGTTTCTTCGTTTTAAGATCAACAGAAAAGAAGCCGTAGCGGTTTTTATACGCATTCAACCATGACCAGTTATCCATAAACGACCATAAGTGATACCCTTTCGAATTACAGCCTTCCTCAATCGCTTGGTGCAACCATTTGAGGTGTCCTTCAATGAAGGAAATTCGATAATCATCTTGAATCTTACCATTCTCGATAAATCGACCTTCATCTTGAACCCCCATACCGTTCTCAGAAATAAACGAGTCTATATTTCCATAATTGTCCTTTAAATTGATCAATATATCGTAAATACCTTTTTCGTAAATTTCCCAACCGCGATATTTGTTCATCTTTCTTCCAGGCATTTCATAATTATCAAAATACCAGTCAGGCATAAACGGCCCATATGGATTTGGCAAATGCTCTTTCGCTTTTACACGACGTGGTTGATAATAATTGATTCCCAATAAGTCAACCGTATTTTCTTTTAACAACGCCTTGTCCGCTAATTCAAAAGTAGGCAACTGACCATGCTTTTTTAACACTTCAATCAAGTCCTCAGGAAATTCTCCTAATACTGCGGGATCTAAGAAACTACGGTTAAAAAATAGATCTGCCATCTGTGAAGCTTCCAAATCTGCAGGATTTTGACTTCTTGGATATGAAGGCGTTAAATTTAAGATGATTCCGATCTGGCCACCTTCAATCGAATGGTTGCGAAATTCACGAATCGCCAACGCATTGGCAATCATCGTGTTATAACCAACTTGAAAAGCTCTTCTTGCATCAACAATATTCGGATAGTGGAAGTCGTAGAGATAACCTCCTTCAACAGGAACGATTGGTTCATTAAATGTAAACCATTTTTTGACGCGATCCCCAAACAATTCATAACATTTTTTTGCATAGTCCTTAAATAGTTCAAGAACTTTGCGGTTCTCAAATCCACCGATGTCTTGAAGTTCTTTCGGCATGTCAAAATGAAATAAATTTAGGAAAGGCTCAATATTATTTTTCAACAATTCATTAATCATATCGTTGTAGAAGTTTACAGCATGTTGGTTTACTTGCCCTTCGCCACCTGGAATTAACCTGGACCAGGAGATCGAAAATCGGAATGTATTATGTCCGATGTCCTTCATTCGTATAATATCCTCTTTATATTGATGGTAGAAGTCAGATGTTGTTTCTGGTCCTACTTCATCAAAAAAACGATTCGGTTCTTTTGAATACCAATAATCCCAAATATTTTCACCTTTACCGCCTTCACATGCTGCACCTTCGATTTGCGTTGCAGACGTGGCACTCCCCCACCAAAAATCTTCCGGGAATTTGTATTGTAATGACATGGTTTAACTCTCCTTACATTATACGATATTGATTGAATTTAAGCATCGTTACCATCTAACTTTGATGATTCGTATTTTCCAAGGAACAAATTACTTCAACCTATAAATTTCAACAATTTCTACTGCTAAGTCTCTTACAGTCATGGATGTCATCAAATGGTCTTGGGAATGAATTAATAAAACATTAACTGGGTTCTCTTCTCCCTTTGCTTCTTTTTGAATCAATTTTGTCTGAAACTCATGTGCCTTTACCAATTCTTCGCCAGCTTCAACGAGTAGCTCATCAGCCCTTTGGAAATTTCCAGCTTTTGCTTCCTGAATCGCTTCCATCGCATTTCCTTTACCGTTCCCAGCATATAGAATGATTTGAAAAGATATTTCTGTAATGTCTCTTGGTTCTTCCATGTTTGACTCCCCCTGTTTACTTATCTTAGTCATTTTTTTCGTTATTTTCGTTGTCTGCTTTAGTCTTTGCTGCTTCTTCAGATTTCTCGGTATCATAATATTGTTTATCTAAAAGACGAAGGAACGGCCACCATATCACAAGTACGATAACGATATTCACCGCTTGAAGAACGCCGCCTTCCCACGAATTCGTTGCCAAAAATCCATTTAAAACGGTTGGTGTCGTCCAAGGAACAATGACACCTGTTGGTGGTGGAACAATCCCTGTTACCATTGTAAAATAAGTAAAAATAGCAACAACTACTGGCGCTAATAACCAAGGGATGATAACCAACGGATTCATAATAATTGGTAACCCAAAGATGATTGGTTCGTTTACGTTAAAAATACCTGCTGGAGCACTTAATTTACCCATTTCTTTCATCTGACGACTCTTACCGATAAGGAATATACCTAAAATGACCGCTAACGTCATCCCTGATCCACCCATACCTACGATAAATGAGTCAATGAACTGCTTACTTACAATGTGAGGTAATGCTTCTCCAGCCTGAAATGCTTGTAAGTTTTCATTCGCCAGCGCATACCAGATTGGATCGAATACTGAATTGACAATAATTTGTCCATGTAACCCAAAGAACCAAAATAATTGAATTAACACTACAGCAACAATCGTGGCAGGTAAACCAGAACCAAGTCCCATTAATGGAGCTTGAACTAGTGTGTAAACAAAATCTTGCACACTGTCAAATCGTGTAATATCAAAAATAATCCTTATGACCAAAAACAATGTCAATGTCAACGTTATTGGTATCAATGCACTAAAAGATCGGGATACCGCACTCGGTACTCCAGGTGGCATTTTGATTGTCCAACCTTTTTTTGTGAAAAAATGATATAATCTAGCTGCAACAAAAGCGGTAAATATTCCAACAAACATTCCTTCTGCACCTAAACTTGCTGTTGGAACTACTCCTGAAACACCTTCTAGTACTTGAGGCGTTAAAATCAAGAAACCTGCCAGTGCAACAACACCACCATAAATTCCTTCACCTTCAAATTGCTCCGTAAGTTTGAAACCAATTCCAATAATGACGAACAGTCCCATAATCGTTAACGTCCCTGCTGAAGCAGGTCCTAAAGCTGCTTGATATGTGGAATATGCCTCTTCCCCAATGAGTAAATCTAGAAACGGTAAGTTAGCAATAACCACAAAAATTGACCCAAAGATAATCAACGGTAATGCCACCATAAAACCATCACGTAATGCCGTTAAATAACGGTTGTTGTTCAATTTTTCTGCAACCGGCATCAAGATTTTCTCTAAAAATTCCATAAACTTATTCACTTTTTTCCCCTCCTATACAACATTCATCTTTATTTTTCTGCTAGTTCAAGTGCTTTATCTAGTACTGCTTCACCATTCACTCTTCCGTAAGCTACTGGATCAATCACATCTACCGGCACACCAATTTTATTTGCTTCTACTTCATATTTTTTCTTCATAAAACGCATTTGGGGTCCAATTAGTAGAACGTCTGCTTTCGGTAACTCTGGAATCGCTTTATCCTGGGACACAGCCCAAATTGTTGCCTCAATTCCTTTTTTCTCGGCGGCTTCTTCCATTTTAGAAACCAATAAACTAGTAGACATTCCAGCTGAACAAGCTAACATAATTTTAATCATTTTAAATTCCTCCTAAGAAATTAGATATATTTTTTGTTAACTTCAGTTTATTTTAAAAACGTTTTCAACTAAACTCATACTTTTTCCGTTAGCTAACGGAAATCATTATGTAACACATTAAAAACGAGACGAAAGAGGATATATCCCTTACGTCTCGTTTTTAAATTCTTATTATAAATTTCTAGTTGTTTCAGCTAATTCATACGAATCAAGAACTGTAAAGAAGCTTTCTTCACTGCTCCACAAATCATCCTGATCAGAGTCTATCAAATCTAGCTCGTGCCACGCAGCTTCCAAGTAAATCCCTTCATCATCCTCACCTTGCTGAGGCGATTCGATTTTCTTCTCATGCTGTTCACTTGCGGAGTTATTTTCTTCACTCTTCTGCAAATAAGCTTCAAATGTATAAGTAGGTGTTGTATTCCATTCTACAGTTATTTGATTTTCTGATTCGTTTTTATCGTGAGTTTGCAGAATTTTCTCTTCAGTATTTTTTCCTTCCAAGGAAGATGAAAGGCTTTCTCCTTCATTTATATGCTTTTTTACTTCCGAAGCTTCCGTTTGATCTGTTGCATGTGAGACAATTCCCATTGCCAATATCCACGAAACGAGCGATAACGTGATTTTTTTCATAGAAATTCATCCTTTCTTATCGTCCTTTTGGTGAATTACAAACCGATTATACCAAGCCTACATGAACGCTATATGAACAGATTTATTTTTCAAGTCGGAAAATCATTTACAGCGTTGTGTAAAATCACTATCCTTAATGAAAGACTACTACTATTGTTGAAAGGATTTGCTTATGGATGTAACCCTTGTTGCGACTTCTGTTGCTGTGATGGGAATTATTATTGCATTGGGATTTTTCTTTGCATACAAAGTTTCAATCACCGCTGAAGTCAAAAGAACCCTTATTCTTATTATTTTAAATATTGCTGTACCGTCTATTATTCTCAATGGGATATTCAACACAGACGTTACCGATGAATTATTGAATCAAGTTATTATCATTTTTCTTATTTCTATTATATTTCATTTGATTGCGCTTATTCTCGCTTGGACGTTTGCGAAAGTATTTCGCTTCGAATCTGTTTTTGCTAAGAAAATGGCGATACTAGCGGCTTTCGGAAACACAGGTTTTATCGGCATTCCATTATGTGCGGCGATTTTCGGCCCGGTCGGTGGGCTGATGGCAGCTATTTTTGATGCGGGTCTCGACTTAATCTTGTTTAGTGTTGTGATTTATATGCTTCAATCTGGCAATGGCTTACCTTTACGTCAAGTGCTTAAGTCTTTCATTAACATTCCTCTCGTGGCAGTGATTGTCGGTTTAACTTCAGCATTCATAGGCTTTAATCCACCAGAGTTTGTCAACCAATTAACCGGTTACTTGGCTGGACTTGCCGCTCCTTTGGCGATGTTGTATATCGGCATGTTATTACAAGATTTATTTAAAAAAAGTGGGTTCAGTGTTTACAAACACATCTGGTTTCCACTTAGTATTAGGCTATTCGCGATTCCGCTGTTAACGATGGTGATTATTTCTTTCACACCACTGGATGACTTCGTCAAAAATATCGTTATTATCTTGTCAGCTATGCCAACTTTCACATTGTCAGCAATTTTATTTGCACGTTATTTGAAGGATGAGGAAACTGCCGTTATGACGATCGCTTTCTCGACAATTTTATCGTTATCAACGATTCCACTCATTTCATACCTGTCAACGCTATAGAGGATTTATTACGTACTTTCGTGGAGCCGAGAACATTCGAGTAGCCTTTCTTATACATCCCCTTTATAAAAAAAGCAGTAAATCTATTTCTATTGTCGTAGTATAATAGTATTATATATAGTATCGATTATAAACGAAACTAGAGGTGATTCGATGCAAGGAGCTGCATTCTTAGAAGCAATTCAAACAAGTTCAAATCAGAACTTGAAGCAAGCATACGTCTTGATGACGAAAACATCGATGACTAAGATGATCACAAGTAAACTAATGGATACGTCCGACTTTATTCTACGAAAAGACAAATATGATCGTTATCAACATTATATTGATGAAGAAGTCGCACGTGTCGCTCTCTTTAAAGAAGACCTTACCTTTGAAGTCATTACGTTATTTGCACAACGATATGAGACGTCTCTCGCTTCGATTGATACTCAGCAAGGACTAAACGAATTTGGTGATAATCTGTTAAATAAAGCTGTACAGTCATACTCTGCGATGAACAAGAAGTTTGCTGGCACTACTTTTGAAGACGTCGTTCAACATTTTTTCAATAAGATGTTTGAAAAAATCGATAAAAAATATAAAGATGTTTCACAAAAGGAAAAAGAAACACTGGAAAATGAGTTCCAATCTTTCATTTCGGAGTTACCACAACATCAGCAAGAGAAACTAAAAAAAGAATTGGATGTATCAGAGCTATCGCAACAAGTCATAAACCGCATCATCGCGACAAACGGGACAGTTGTGTTATTTTCTGCCCTTGTTAACACGATGGGTTTCTCCTTTTATATGGGGGCAACATCGCTTCTGGCAAGTGGGGTTAGTTTACTCGGTTTAACTCTTCCGTTTGCTGCATACACGAGCATGACGTCACTCATTGCCGTGCTAGCAAATCCTATATTTTTCTTGGCTGTCATCGCAGCTTCTGGCTTCTATGTTTCAAAACAACGCTCAAAAATGCAAGATATGATGACGTTTCTATCAGTCATGCAGTTGTTCTTCAGCCAAGATGACAACCGCGAGGAACAAATCTGTACATTTAATCAACTTATGACAAGGTGGAAAAGCAAATGCAATCATTATCACCATCTATTAACAGAAATACAGAACAAGAATTCTGAACGTTTGCGAATCACAAATGATTTAAACCGCTCTTCGGAACACAAATCAGCACTCGAGAGAAAAATCCAAGCAGCTGAAGGAACGATAGAAGCAAAACACGATCATATCGCAACAAGTCTGCAGAACATTAAATTTGATAGATTAAACGAGCATCTCCAGCTGGTTGGTATCGTGCAACAACTACAAAATATTGAAGAAGACATCGATTCACGATCAAGAAAAATCATCGGTAGTGAGGGCATATTCGATAAAATTAAAGCTGGCATGTTAAATAGTAAAAATGCGTTATTAGTAAAGGAAAGAGAATGGAAGCGACAATCGCTTTTCACAGACCTTGCAAAGCTCATCGTTCTCCATGACGTGCCATTGTTTGATACTGAACGCCAGATAATTAAAGACTTAAAAGAAGAAAATGTGCAATCAGGTCAGGAATTAACTGCGACGATCCGCAACATTCAGTATCTGAAAGACCAACGTTCTCGTCTGACTAAAAAACTCGATGGACTAGAAAACGATACAGACGATATGCTTGAGCGCTATCCAGGAATTGACCAAGCCAATGTTGAGGAAGGTGGAGAACGTTTTGCCATTCATTAATAATCCAACATTTTATCAGTACTGGAAAGCTCACCGTTATCGCGATGCTCTTGCTCAACCGATTGATGTGCCAACATCAAAGTCAGAGCGCTTATCGATGATGTTTTTCGGAAACAGTAGAGAACGCACGCAAACTCTAGCCGTCTCTGGTCTAAGTGCTGGCGATTTTATTTATGATTACATTCGAATTGACCCAATTGTGGTAGAAGGTATTAACTTTGCACGCTCGGATGATCTTGATTCGATCTTTGCCTTTTCACAATTTGCACAAACGATTGATTTAGATTCTGTCGGCGACATTTCCCAAATGCAAGGCTACGTCGCTGAGATGCTTCTTGCGATGGAGCTGACTGCGAAAGGTCATGAAGTGGAATTCCCCGAAATTTCAAATGAAGCAGGCTGGGACCTGCTTGTCGATGGTGAGAAATTTCAAGTGAAAAATCTCGGGGATCCAAGTAGTGTCTATCATCATTTACAAACCTACCCTGATATTCCGGTGTACGTAAATGCTGATTTGGCTGAGACGTTCGCAGGTAACTCAAATGTCTATATCGCTGACAACATTCATCATCAAGAGATCGTCGCGATGACAAGTGATAACTTACACCTTGGACAGGAACTTACAAACTTTGAAGTTCCACTTTTTTCTGCTCTTGTCAGCACGGCAGTCAATGTACATCACTTTTACAAAAAGGAAAGTGATGTCAAACATACAGTTGCAAACATCGTCACTGATACAGCAAGTCGATCCGCAGGAGGATACATTGGCCAATTTGTCGGTTCTGCTGCTGGTGCCATGTTATTTGGTCCGGCAGGTGTTGTTATCCTGTCAGGAACGGGTGCTTTTGTTGGTGTTGCTCAAGGTGGAAAATTGTCTGGTTGGATCAAAAATGCGTATGCCAATCAAGAAGTTGCTAGATTCCGGGTAGATCTAACAAAATGGATCGACACCGTTACAGATGAAATCGATCCAAAATTTCAACGAAGACAGCAGCAATGGCTAAAAACGGAAGCGAAACTATTGGAATCACAGGCACCTCCAGAAATGATCGAAGCGTTTTTGGAAAAGTATCAAGAAGATCAGCGTTATTTAGAGAATAAAAAACGTGAACTTGTCCGTTTTAAAGAGCACGATATCGTAACTTTGCCTTTCACGGAAGCATACGAAACGGCTTTAACTAAAGTGACACAGTCAGGAGTTCACCCTTCGAAATACCAGCAAGAAATGAATAGTGTGCAACAATCTCTTATTAAGTTGATCGAAAAGTTACAGAAAATGAGATTGAATTAAAACAAGACACGCCTTGCTAGTTGTTACTTTATTGCTAGTTAGGCGTGTCTTTGTGCAAAAAAGTATCATTGATGGAAAAATCGATTCGTTTAAACTTAATCTAAGATAGTTATTGAGAGCGCTTTAAATATTGTGAGTTATGCAAAATTCCCTTATGTATCAGATTTAAATCAATCGTGAAACTTCAACATGAAATACAGACGAATAGAGGAGGAATAGGATGTTATTACATTGGTTAGATCAAAAGCCGGCACAACCCAGTGGTGTTGCATGGGGGGTGCCTTGGGAAAAAGGATCATTAACGCGTGAGGACGGACTTGTGTTGCAAACAGAGTCTGGTGCTGAGAAGCAGGTGCAATCGTGGCCAACGGCTTTTTGGCCTGATGGCAGCATCAAGTGGACAGGACATGCCGCTTTGTTAGATAGGGATGCTGAAGAGACATATCGCTTAAATATCGCTGATTATAAGCTGGATGATGAGAAAATGAGCGTCACTGAAACGAGTGATACGCTTGAAGTGGATACTGGAAGTTTGCGGTGTGTGATTTTTAAAAAGGGCGATACGCTTTTTAAACTACTTGCTGCAAATGGGAAGGCAATAGGAACGGATGGCAAGTTAGTTGCGGTGACAGAGACTCGTTCTCATTCGGAGGATGGCAATCAAACGAGTGTATTCACAGATCGGCATGAAGGAGTTATTGATCATGTTGAGGTGGAACAAGTTGGTTCTGTGCGAACGGTAGTAAAAATTGAAGGTGTGCACATTACGTCTGATCTGATGTCGGCGAAATTGCCTTTCATCGTCCGATTGTATTTTTACAAGAAAACAGATACGGTACGAATCGTTCATACGTTTATCTATGACGGTGATGGTGAAAGTCATTTCATCAAGGGATTGGGAATTTCTCTGAAAACACCGGTTACTGGCGAGGCTTGGAATCGCCACGTTCGTTTTGCTGGGGATACGGGTGTTTATTCTGAACCTAGTCAATTGTTGTATACTCGGAAATTTAGAGAGGCAAATGGATTGTATGAACAGCAAATTGCTGGTGAAATGCTACCTTCGGAAAAGTTAGATGAAACATTGAAATCGAATGTGGTTGACAATGCGGTTTGGAATGATTTTAAACTTGTGCAAGACTCTGCATCACACTATAAAATTAGTAAACGCACGGAAAAAGGCTGTTCGTGGGTGGATTCTCTCCATGGGATGAGGTCACAAGGGGTTGTTTATACTGGCGGAGAAAACGGTGGGATTGCAGCTGGAATCAAAGATTTTTGGCAAAAGCATCCTACGGCATTGGAAGTAGAGCAATTATCGGCAGATCAGTCGACAATGATGCTTTGGTTCTGGTCTCCGGATCATGATGCGATGGATTTCCGTCATTATAGTAATAATACGCACGTAACGAGTGCATATGAGGGCTTTGACGTCCTGCGTGCTTCTCCTGAAGGAGTTGCCAATACAAGCGAAGCATATGTTAAATATTTTGCGGAATCACCGTCTCATGGGGAGATCGAGCATTTAATGAAAGATTGGCAAGCTCCTCCTTTGCTTGTGTGTGAACCAGAGCAATTTTATCAAAGTGAAGCGGCTGGGATTTGGAGTTTGCCAGATATGAAAGATCCTCGTAAGGCTAATTTAGAAAAACAGCTTTCGGCTGCTTTTACGTTTTATAAACAAGAAATTGAGCAACGCAACTGGTATGGCTATTGGGACTATGGCGATGTGATGCATACATATGATCCTGTTCGTCATCAATGGTGTTATGACTTAGGTGGGTATGCTTGGCAAAATACCGAACTCGTTCCCAATCTTTGGTTATGGTACTCGTTTTTCCGAACGGGTGATAAGGATGTCTTTAGGATGGCGGAAGCGATGACACGACACACTAGTGAAGTCGATCAATACCACCTTGGTGAGTATGCTGGATTAGGTTCACGGCACAATGTTAGTCATTGGGGCTGTGGGTGTAAGGAAGCGCGAATTAGCATGGCTGGTCTTCATAAATATTATTATTTCTTAACGACTGATGAACGAACTCGGGATTTATTGACTGGTGTTCGCGACGCTGAGCAAGCAACATTGTCATTGGATCCGATGAGAGAGTTTTATGAGAAAGACGAATTTCCTACGCATTCGAGGGTCGGTCCTGATTGGTCAGCCTTTTGTTCTAATTGGTTTTCGGAATGGGAACGAACGGAGAATCGAGAATACCGCGACAAGTTAGTGACTGGGATGAATGATTTGAAGAAGTTACCTCATCGGCTTTTGTCTGGGCCGACGTTTGGCTTTGATCCCGCTACTTCTCATCTTCATCACTTAGGCGATGGCAATCCTGGTGGGTATCATATGGTGATTGCGTTTGGTGCGCCGCAAGTGTGGATGGAAATGGACCGTGTCATGCAGGATAAAGATTGGTCAAATATGCTTGCGGAGTTTGGTGCTTTCTATTTGTTATCTGACGCTGAAAAAAGAAAGCGAAGCGATGGGATTCTTCACGATAATTTATTTCATTGGCCGATGTTTGCGGCAGGAATGTCTGCCTATGCTGCGGCAAAAAATAACGATCGGGAATTGGCTCGAAAAACGTGGGAGCTTCTATTAAATAAGGAATATAGCCATACGCCATTACCGATTAAGTCTCAAGAAATAAAGAGTTGGACTAAACTTCAAGAGATTCCGTGGGTTACGACTAATACAGTTTCACAGTGGTGCTTGAATACGATGACGGCGTTGGAGTTTATTGGTAATGATTTGCCTGAGTAAGACTAGAAATTGTCGCTCTAAGTTGCAATCGACCTTGCTACTGGATGGCGTTATCCAGGGGAACGGACCGGATTTATTATGGGAGGATGGGATACAATGAACAATCATACGTTTGAAGCGGTCGAGTGTATTTATGAAAATAACTTGTCGACTGTCGAACATATTAATGATTGGAAGCTTGAAGGTCAAGCACGGATGACAGTTGATGACAAACGTCTTGTTTTAGAGAGTGAATTAGACCCAGCAATTCATGGCGATGACTCGCATTGGGTTTTGTGGTGTCCGATTGACTTTCCCGATCGAATCATGATTGAGTGGGATTTCTATCCTATTGAAGAACCTGGACTTTGCATGATTTTCTTCGCTGCACAAGGAAAAGGTGGACAAGATCTATTTGACTCATCATTACCGAAACGAACGGGGAGGTATCCACAATATCATTCTGGTGCAATCAACGCGTTGCATTTGTCTTACTTCAGACATAAACATGCCGAGGAACGTGCCTTTCGAACGTGTAATTTGCGAAAGAGTTATGGCTTTCATCTCGTTTCTCATGGTGCTGACCCTCTTCCTCCTGTGTCAGATGCGATGCCTCCTTATTCGATGAAAGTTGTTAAATACGATAAAATTGTTCAATTATCTATTAATGATTTGCCTGTTTTAGAATGGGAAGATGACGGGGAATCGTATGGCCCTGTTTTTGAAGGTGGCAAGATAGGCTTCAGGCAAATGTCTCCGATGAAAGCAGCCTATGCAAATTTGAGAATACTTCGTGTCAAAAAAATAAAATAGAAACTGTTAGGTGGCTACGCTTTATCTATTAGAGGCTTTCGTTTAATATGGGTAATGAGAGTATCAATTCACGGAGGCGATAGAGTGGAAAATTTTATTTTTCAAAATCAAACTAAAATTATTTTTGGTAAAGATGAAGAGCATAGAGTAGGTAAAGAGGCGTCTTTATACGGTAAGAAACTTCTGCTGCATTATGGTGGAGGAAGTATTAAAAAGAGCGGGCTCTATGATAACGTTATCAAATCGTTAAAAGAGCAAAATATAGAAATTATCGAGCTTGGTGGCGTTCAGCCAAATCCTAGAGTGAGTCTTGTTCGAGAAGGTGTCAAGCTATGTAAGCAACATAACATTGACTCGATTCTAGCTGTTGGTGGCGGAAGTGTGATTGATTCTGCAAAAGCAATTGCAATAGGAGCTCATTATGACGGAGATGTATGGGATTTCTTTGAGGGCAAAACTCAAGTAACTGATTGTTTACCTCTTGGTGTTGTGTTAACGATTCCTGCTGCAGGTAGTGAAACGAGTGGTGGCACTGTCATTACAAACGAAGAAGGATCTTATAAACGAGCTGTTGGACACGGTAATATGAGACCTGCGTTTGCGATTTTAAATCCTGTGCTAAGCTATACACTGCCCTCCTATCAAACGGCCTGTGGAGTGACAGATATGATGTCTCATATCTTGGAGCGGTATTTTACGAATGATAAAAATGTTGAACTAACTGATCGATTATGTGAGGCGACACTAAAAACAATTATTAATAATGCGCACACAGTCATCAATGAGCCTACGGACTATGCAGCAAGATCAGAGATCATGTGGGCAGGAACAATTGCGCATAATGATTCTTTGAATACAGGCAGAACCGGCGATTGGGCAAGTCATGATATTGAACATGAAGTAAGTGGAATTTATGATATTGCTCATGGTGCAGGCCTTGCAATTATCTTCCCTGCATGGATGAAATATGTGTATAAGCATGATATTAATCGTTTTGTTCAATATGCAAATCGCGTCTGGGATGTAGAAATTGACTTAAATGATTTGGAAAAAACAGCGTTAGCGGGCATTAAAAAAACAGAGGAATTTTTCCATTCTATCGGTATGCCAATTACGCTAAATGAAGTAGATATTGATGTTGAATATTTTGCAGAAATGGCGGAAAAAGCGACTGAAAGAGGACCTCTTGGTAACTTTGTTAAGTTAAAGAAAGATGATGTATTAGCAATTTACCATCTGGCTAAATAAATCATTAGAGAGACTGTCCCAAAAATGAACTTTTGGTGACAGTCTTTTTTTGTGTATAGCCCACACACGATTTCAGCATACCTTGCTCATATTTGTGCATACCGCTCCCGCATTTCAGCATACCATCCTCACTTTTGTGCATACCGCTTCCGCAGTTTAGCATACTACTCTCACTTTTGTGCATAGCATCCGCATTTAGAATACTTTCTCGCATTTATACACATAATGATCGTACATCCTACAGATCAAATTGGAGTGATAGTCATCTTTATTTCCGATCATCCTTGGCTTATTTTTCTTATGATTGTTTTAGCTAGCTACCGTTTTACACATCTGATTGTTTTTGACAAAATAATGGAGTTTGTTCGAAATCCATTTATGAAAGAAGAAACGACTATCGATGAGGGTGGGCGTTCGAAAATGAAAAAGGTACCTGCAAATAACTTTGGCTATTTGCTTAATTGTTATTGGTGTGCAGGTATTTGGAGTTCGGTCCTTTTTGGAATAGGCTACCTTTGGTTTCCCACAATTGCTTTCCCTGCCATTTTCATTTTTGCTATCGCAGGAGCCCAGTCAATTATCGAAACATTCGTAGGAGTTGGAACAAAAGCGATTCATGCCCTCGATAAATATGGTGATAATATAGAAAAGTAATATATTACTCATCTTCAACTTCTACTTGTTTTTCTAGAAATTCAATTTCTACTTTAAGTTCTTCATAATCTTCTTCTAATTCGAATACATTGACCACTTCGGTAATGATTTCCTCGTCCGTGCTCTCATTCGTTAATTCAAGCTCTGGTAATATCTCTTCAAGCTCTGTTAAGGCTTCTTCCCCTTCATTTATTACTTGTTCATCATCACGAGTATCCTCAATCTCCGCTTCAGGTTCACCTTCATTATATTCGTACTCCACTTCATATTCCCCATCTTCATACTCAGCAGCGAGTTTAAGCGTCCCAAAGTTTAATTCCTCATACCACTCCGTATTTTCTGAGGCGTCTCCCTTATTTTCTTTAGTTTCTTCTCCACCTGTTTCACAAGCGGTAAGACTAGTTAACAAAACAATTGCCATGCCACCTATCAACGATTTTCTCATCGTCCAAATCAACCCCTTCGTAAAAAACTTTTTCGTTATTCTTCCCATTCGGTTGAGAAATAACCGCTTCTTCTGATGATGACTTTCTACAATTCTTATAATTTTTTCGATATACTTTTGTAAAAATTTTTTCAGATAAACCGTTAATTCTAGAAAACGCTAGGACATAAACGAGAAGAAATAAATTTACGTTCTAAAATATGAAAAACATTTAGGTTCTTTGTTATACTAGAATGATACTAGTATTAACTGAGGAGGTTTATCATGGCAAAAGAAAGTTCATTTGATATTGTTTCAGAAATTGATTTACCTGAAGTAACAAACGCAATTACGCTCGCAACAAAAGAAATTAAGAATCGTTATGATTTTAAAGGGAGTAAAAGTAGTGTCTCGCTTGAAAACGAAGAGATTGTGCTCGTTTCTGATGACGAGTACAAGTTGGAGCAGCTAAAAGATGTCTTATCTAACAAATTCGTTAAGCGAGGTATTCCAACAAAGAACTTCGACTATGGCAAAATCGAAGCGGCGTCCGGTGGAACGGTTCGCCAACGTGCAAAGCTCATTCAAGGTATTGAACAAAAACATGCAAAAGAGATCACAAAAATTATAAAGAATAGTGGTCTTAAAGTGAAAAGCCAAATTCAAGATGATCAAGTCCGTGTAACAGGCAAAAATCGCGACGACTTGCAAGCGATTATGGTAGCAGTCAAAGAAGCCAAATTCCCAATTGATTTTCAATTCAATAACTACAGATAAACAGGAAAAGCCCAGCACTTATAAATTAAGTGCCGGGCTTTTTTGGGACGGTTCTACTGCTTTCTTAAACCTTCACATCAACGCTTCCACCAAGATGTGGTTGCAAGGCATGTTCCGTTCTTTGAACTTCCGCTGATTCCATCAGCTTGTCTAGTGCTTGACCTTGTTGACCAGCTTGTTCCAGCGATTTTTGCATCATTGAAACAGACCCCTGTTGGTTCACACCTGCTTGACTAATCGCCACGGAAAGGGAAGGAATTTCCATCGTATCACCTCCTTCAAAATAAAATCAGAAACGACATGCTTTACAGAGTCTTATCGTTTTACGCTTAAATCAGCGATCGAACGATATATCTATTTTATCGACATAACACTAAGAACGTTTAGAGCGGAATCAGTGTTCTCGTTTTTCGGAAGCAAAAGAACCGTCCCTGCGCTTCGGTTTATAATTGGTAGTCCCATTCGTCTTTCATGTGCAGATATAGTGCTAGCAACATGTTTTCTTTATCAGTGACTGTACTTCCTTCTAGCTCGATTCCTACTTTCACAAGCAAGACAGAGGCGACTTCGCTTGTTAACGATTCGCTTTCAGCCATCGGCAATTGGGTAAATCGTTCACTGTAAGCTTTGAGTAGTTGCCATTCTTTGCTACCAAGTGCGTTTAATGACCATTCATCTAGCGAAAGATTATCCTTCGTGATGTTTCGGTTTGCTATTTCCTTTTCAAGCTTTGATAGTTTCTTACCTTTTAACCGTCCTTTTTCATGGACAACGATCGAACCCGCAGCGAGATCTCCTAGCCGTTTATGTTTAGGATAGGCAAAAATCATGATAATTCCTAATAAATGACTTGCAGGTAACGAATCTACAATCCGCAAGAAGTTACGGATAAAGCTTGAAAGAAGCGTGATACTGTGGCCATTTTCTTGAATCACGCGGATGCCTATTACTTTTTTTCCAATCGTTCTCCCGCCTGTGAAATATTCAAGAACGAAGAAATAGCCGTTGTTAATAACAAAGATTAGGACGATTGCAATCGCAATTGGCACCATTGGCGAATCAAACATCATAAAAAAAGCTTCCATTTGCTCCATACTAAAAAATATCATCACTACTATAAGGATGTTCACTACCATTAAGATCGCTTGATCAATGATAAATGCAACGGATCGACTACCTAAACCAGCTGATTCGAATTGCAACGAGACGTATTCAGGGGTTTTTACGCTGATTTTTTCGCCACTCATACTCATTTGTTCACCTCATTTATTATTGGATAATTTTTACTTAGATGGTACGATAGAATAGACGTGTTGTTGAACTTATCATAAAAGTTAGCATAAAAGTTCAGATCTAGTAATCTCAAGAGTAGATGGATGGCTTCTCAACACTTATACCATCGATTCAACTTAGAAATAAATGTATTTATGAAAAGGGTGTTCATATGAAAGTTACGCAATTTGTTAAACAGCATCGTGATGATTGGAAACAATTAGAACAATTAACGACAATGATGCATAAAAAAAAGAAAAAACTGACTGGGAATGATATTGAACTGTTTCATAAACTTTATCAAAAAACAGCGCAACACTTGTCTTACAGTCAAACTTACTTTAAAGAGGAAGAAGTTACTCCCTACTTAAATGGCCTTGTTGCGAAATCTCATAATCTTTTATATAAAGATCAACTATCTAGTATGAAACAATTTCGCTATTTTTTTACAACCGCTTTTATCGGTTTATTGGTTAATCAATGGCGGTTTGTCGCTGCTGCTATGATCCTATTTATGATTGGTGTCATCGGTAGCTTCATTTCCGTCTTTAACGACCCGCTTCACATGTATTCTATTCTACCCTCTGAAATCTCTCAAGCAGTAGACCCTGAGCAACTTGGAGAAGCCGACGGGATGATCGATGCTTCCCTCATGTCGGCAAGTATAATGACAAACAATATTCAAGTAGCGATTCTAGCTTTCGCCGGTGGGTTGACCTTCGGAATATTGACAGTTTACTTATTGGTTTACAATGGCATCATTGTCGGTGCACTTGCTGGACTATTTTGGCATTATGGAATGACCTATGAATTTTGGGCATACATTGTTCCCCATGGGATGATTGAATTAGTTGCAATTTTCATTGCCGGTGGAGCAGGCTTACTGATGGGTTATAAACTGTTTGTTCCCGGTGAATTCACGCGCATGTACCAATTAAAAACACAGGCGAAACGGTCAGTGCAGCTTTTGATCGGCACGATCCCATTATTTGTCATTGCAGCTGCTATTGAAGGGTTCATCACACCTGCTGCGATCTCGCTAGAGGCTAAGTATGCCGTCGCGATCATCACTGTTGTTGGATTGATCCTTTACGTCGCAATCGGTCACGCCTTGCTGAAAAAGAGCGAGACCACCTCAAATTAGAGCAAACCGCGGTTCATCATTTGAATATAGTGTGAGACCGCGGTACTTGCTAGTTTCTCTTCTTTCGCCTCTACCATCTGTAAGCCTTGCTTTTCCCATTTGTTTTTTTCGCGTTTTTTCGTAAGAAGCTGGTTTTGAGCCATACTTTTCACCATTGCGGATTGCGCATCCACTGGTGCATCGATCACTTTCTTTAATAACGTTTCGTCTTCGATGCCAACCATAAAAAACAAATGACGTTGCCGGAGACGTTTCAAATAAACGAGCGCGCTTTCTTCATGAAGAAAGGTGCGAACATCACTAAATAGTAAAATGAAACTTCGCTTTTTTTGCACCGTTTGTAAATAATTCAATACTTCGGCATAATTCGATTCTGATTCATCTGCCTGTAGATCGTAAACACCGTTAATAATTGTTTGCAAATGAGCCATCCCTTTAGCAGGCGGAACATAGACCTGTACATTCTTGGAAAAAGCAATCAGTGATACGTAATCCCCCTTTTGTAGAGCCGCAGCTGTAACCGTTAGCGCCGCTTCTAGACTCCGCTCCAGACGATTCCCTTGTCTAAGCTCAGCCCCCATCATTCTTCCGCAATCCACTAATATCGTCATATACTTACCGTGTTCTGGTTCATATTCGTTCGTCATAACTTCTTGTAATTTTGCCGTTTGTCGCCAGTTAATTTTCCGTGGATCATCTCCAGTGACGTAATTGCGGATTTTAGAGAATTCCCCAACCGCACTTTGTTGTTTACGAATTTGAACTCCTTCATACAGTAAATACCTTTGTGCATTTTCTAAATAATCCTTCGTTGATGTTAAATCAGGAATAACTTTCACTGTATCCTCATTGCTGATGCTTGTTTGCTTTTCCCATAAACCGAACCGTCCCGTGTAGCGGACATACAACTTCTCGATCGTATATTTCCCTCTTACCGGAGCGCGAGTGTGATAAGAAATGACCGTTTTTGAGTTTTCAGAAATGGCATTTTTCAAAGGGAACGGTCGGTCAAACGATTGTGGCAATCCATCAATTGTTCGACAGTGAACTGCGTACGGTGAATTGTTTTCAACCTCAATTTCCACTTGATACGTTAGCCCTCTTTCGAACTTCACCGGCATTGTGCGGGTGAAGCTTAACTGCTTTCTTTTAGGCAAAAACAATAAGTCTATGAAACTCAAAAGAAACATTACGCTATTCATCACAAAAATAAATGTCCAAGAAACTCCCCAAAGCGTCGTTATGAATAAAGCAATTGACAAAAGAAGCATAAAAAATAGCAATCGTTTCGTCGGAATGATTCCTCTATCGCGGAACAGTAACCGCTCCCACCAGTTCATTGATAATTTGGTCAACGGTAGCCCCCTCCAGTTCTGCATGCGGTGATAATTGGATACGATGCCTTAACGCTGGTCGAGCCACCATCTTGATATCATCTGGTGTCACATAATTCCGTTCGGCCAAATACGCCCATGCTTTCGCCGCTTTTCCGATTGAGATCGCAGCTCTCGTGCTTGCGCCAAAACGAATCGCATCGCTTTCTCTCGTTTTTCGAACAATTTGCATCGTATAGTTTAGTATATCCTCACTAACGGTAACTGCTTCGATCTCTTTTTGAATCGATAAAAATGATGCCATATCGAGAACAGAATCAGCTTCACCTACCGAAAACGTATTTTCGAGCATTTCCTTTAAAATATGTTGTTCTTCTTCGAACGACGGGAATTCAATATAAAGCTTGAACAGAAATCGATCTTGTTGCGCTTCTGGTAATGGATACGTCCCTTCAAACTCGATCGAATTTTGTGTCGCTACAACAAAGAAAACGTCCTCTAATGGGAACGTACTTCCTTGGATCGTCACTTGCTTTTCTTCCATCGCTTCTAATAAGGCCGCTTGCGTTTTAGCAGGAGTTCGGTTAATTTCATCTGCCAACAAAATATTTGTAAAAATAGGGCCTTTCACTGTCTGAAACGTATTTTCTTTCATATTAAAAATTGCGCTTCCGGTAATATCACTAGGAAGTAAGTCTGGTGTAAACTGAATCCGTTGGAATGTGCCACCCAATAGGTTGGCTAACGTTCTTACCATTTGTGTTTTTCCCGTTCCAGGCACCCCCTCTAACAATACATGCCCTCCTGACAACACAGCAGCTAGCAGTAATCTAAGGTTTGTATTTTGACCAAGTATCCGTTGTTCATATTTTTCTAGTAATCTCGTTAATTCCGAATTCATCTCTCTTCCACCTCTTTCCGCAGTCGGTCTATCCTTTTTGACCAATCTACATACTCTTTTTTAGTAATTATTTTTTGATGCAACACGTTGGTCAATCCTGTTGAAAAAGCGTCAATGTCTGTTTTCGACATCGTTGATTTTTTTTCAATTTGCTCAGCAATCTCATGCCAATTTTTATCGTAAGGAATACGCCATTGCTCTTGCATGAGCAACTTAACATAGTCGATTTGGATCTCTAGTGATTCGTGAAATCGGCTGTGCTTTGCTCTTAAATACCAAGCTGCCAATGCCTTGATCCCTTCATCACTGAACCGAACTGATTCCTCACGCGGGACGACAATCGGACCAAACCGTTTGCCTTTGAACCAAAGCCAAACGAGGGTCAGCAGTCCCCCTTGTAATATAATGATTAAAAACCATTGTGGGTAAAGTGTTGCAACCGTTGGTGGTTCTCCGCCATGGATATAATTATCAAACAGAATTTCTTGACCTTGCCAACCTTCGTCTATCAGCGATAAGACAAGCGCTGCATGATCGTTGTCTAAAATGACACCGTTCGTAAGCCATTGTGGCGAATTGGCTATGATAATTTCGCCTTCTCCCAAAGACCGTTTCACTGCTTTAGCTCCTAGATCGTCCGAAAGTAAAACATCTTCTTCGTTTTCAGGCTGGAATCGAATCGCAGACGAGATCATTCCCGTATATTCTTCGCCAACTTCCGATTGAATAGTCCCTTCTTCGTTTTCAAAAAAGAATTGTTCTTCCCTCGTGACTCCGAACATCTCCACCGAACTTTCGCTAAATAATAGAATCGTATTTCCTGCCTCAACAAATTCTCGATATTCCACCATTTCTCGTTCTGGAGGAACATATTGCGGTTCAACCATAATTAATAGTTGTTGTTCATCATTTTTTGCTAAAAATGACGGTTCATGTGTCCATTCGCTAACCGAGGCATATTCATCAGCGAGATATGTATAGATCGCCTTGACACCAGTTGGCGATGGTGATTCAGATAGATAAGGTGGGTATTCTTGCGGTTGTTGCGAGACATTTACATAGCTAATGCCGATAAATATCAACAACACTAGGACCCAAAGCCACGTCCGTTTTTTAAAAAATTGTGTTGCCAAGACGATCTCACCCCTTCCCTGATGTGTCTTTATCCTGATCTCGCGAAGCTAGCCATTTCATTGTTTCACTTCGGTAATCTGTAAATTCTGCTTTCGTTACAATTCGTTTGCCGTATGTGATTTGATCAAAGAAAAGCACAAAGTGATAAAAGAAATCAGCCGCTTTTGCATTGACACCACGTAACTCTTCATAGTACTCCCAATTCGTTTTCCAAACCTTTGCTTCTAACCAGCGAAGATCATGAAAATAAAGAAGCAAAGCTAGGAACATATGCCGTGTAGCTATCGTGTATTCGCCTGCGTTTTCTTGTTCATCTGCGGCTTTTAAATGATCATGATATGACCAATCTATTTCTAGCATCTGATCAAGTGGTTTCGTGGTACGGTTCATCTTTTTACGAGTCACCACTCGTCCGACTTTGATAAGGATAAACCCCAGTAGAATAACGATCAGGAGTACGACAATCACCGAGACAATTCCAGTAAACCCTTCTGAACCACCGAAAGAAAATGATAATCTGTCGGCAAGCCATGTAAGCACATCGTTTATGATCGACTGGAGAAACCCTTCTGAATCGTCTTGATAAACTTGATATTCTTGCTCGCTAATAATTTCTTCTAACTTCTTTTTTGCATCATCGGCCATCGTTTTATCACCTACTTTCGCAACTTCGTTTAGTTCATTTAGCCGTAACTCTTGTTGAAGTTACTCCCTTTCTTGCTAGACTTTCTTATCGGTTATCTTCATTATAATCAGCTAGTAAATCTTTCACATCGTCTCCATGATTTCTTGTTTTCAGGTCAAAGAACATCACAGCATAACCGACTGATAAAATAATCGATGTAAATAGCCAAACGAAATTATTAATTAATAGCATCAAGACACTATTTCCTAAAAATATGCCGAAAGTTGCTTCTGAGGCAACATTGATTAAACCGATGATTAAATAAAGAACAACGTACAAACCAAATAAAACCCATGTGCGACTTCGTGATAACTTCCAGCTTTTTATAAATCCTGGTGTAACTTTATCAATAACAACAGAGCCAAAATAAAAACTAATTCGTGTGAAGAACAAACTGAAACCGAGCGCGTAAGCTAATCCTGCTAATAAGCCTATGATTATTACAGCAATAAAGCCATCAACAACAAACGCCCCGACAATAATCATCATGACTGGAACAAAAATCAACCCCATAATAATCAGAAATAATAAAATGTTACTCCCTAGAATTGCCCAGAAACGAGAGAATGCTTGTTTTATTACGGAACCTACCGTGTATTCTTCTCCTTTTCTCAGATGATTCACAACAATTAGGACAGCAGCCATAGCTATCGGAAATAAAAGCATGTTTATGAAAGCTAAGAAAAGAATCATTAAATCAGCCGCCAAATTGGTCGAAAACTCCGCTTCATTTCCCTCAAAACTAGATACAATTTGTTCAAACCAATTTGAGCCTGGACCTGTTTCTCTAAAGAAACTCATCCCGTAAGCAAACTGAACGAGCGCCTCAAGAAGAATAATTGGTCCCATGATAATTAAGAAGATTTTAGCAAAATCTTTGAATCTACTTTTACTTAATTGAAACGTTAAATCGAGAATTTCACCAAATCCTTTAGGTCCACTAAACAATTTTTTCACACACACCAGCCTCCAATATACATAATGTACTCATATTAACATTAATTAGGAGTTAAATCGAGGAAGCAAGGACGGAAGAGCGAAAGGAAGCGCAGGGACGGTTCTCCTGCTTCCTAATTCAGAGCTTCATTGTCAGAAATAGAAATTCAAAATTCAATTTTTGCATAGCAGTGCGGTAGCTTTTTTTCAAAGTTTATCAAGATTCTTGCCATCTATTATAATAATTTATTCACCTGTGTCCCCTCATCTCTCGAGGTACCAATTTACTCAGTATCATTTACTTAGAATAAAACTGTTTTCCCTACAGTAATTATAAAGGTGAAATTCAATGAATCTCATAAAATAGGAATACGAGTCTGCGATAAAGTCTATGGAGGGGTACTATGGAGAAATATCGCTTTTTGTCACTTTGCACGATATTACTTATCAGTTTCGTTTTACCGTTAAGTGTCCAGGCAGAAGATGCAGATTATAATCACCCGAACGTCGTCTATTTAACGTTTGATGACGGGCCTGGTGATCACACAACAGATATTCTCTCAATCTTGGAAAACTATAATGAACAAGCTACTTTCTTTGTTCTCGAGCCGTATGTCCGTAATCATCCTAAAATCGCTCAGCAAATCATTGATCAAGGTCATACGTTAGGCTCACATGGCGTTACCCATTCGAGAGAGAAATTCTATGCATCATCAGATAACGCAGTTTCCGAAATGATAGCCGCACAAAAAGCGATTCAAGAAATAACTGGATTTTATTCTGAATTTATTCGTGTGCCATATGGAACTGTCCCCCATTTAACGCCTTCTACAAAAAAAGCTCTAACAAATAAAGGACTTAAAATTTGGGATTGGAACGTAGACAGTAGAGATTGGTTACATAAAAGTAGCCCTGAACAAATTGTTGAGAATGTGATGAATGGTTTGGTGGAAAACGAGAGAAACAATATAGCATCTGTCGTTTTATTTCACGATGTTTTGCCTCAAGCAGTTGATGCTCTTCCAGAAATTCTTGATTATTTGCAAGAAAAAAATTACGAGTTACGTGTGATAGACAATGATACACCTGCTCACAATTTTCACAATCAATGGTCATTTTATGGAAGTTCTCAAACTCAAACGTCTACGTCACAAAGAAACCTCGTAGAAAAAGAAAACAGTTTACCAGATGAGATATTGACCGTTGGATCGACTGGAACTGCTGTTGAACAAGTTCAGTCTGCATTAAATCTAGTTGGTTTCAGCTTAACGGTTGATGGGATTTATGGACCAAAAATGCAAGAGGCTGTACAAAGCTTTCAATCTGAATACTCACTATCAGAGGATGATGGTATCTATGGCACGCAAACGAAAGAGATACTTGAGCAAGAAAAACAAGGTGAGAGTAGCGATAACTCTAGCGGAGAATCTATTTATGCAACGCCACTACAACAAGCTGTCTGGGATTTCCGTGAGTATACAGCATATTAACGAACGATCTAGTTTATTAATCGAGCACTAGATTGAGACTCACTTCCATTACAACAAAAAAGGAAGCGCAAGAACCGTCCCTGCGCTTCCTTTTTTATTTTTTTCTAGTTCGTAGGATTGAGATTGTTAGCCAGGCGAAGAGGAAGAAAAAGACGAGAAATCCAACTTCTAAGACTGGCAACCTAAACCACCCTGCGGCGTTGTCGAGATCGCCTAATGTGATACCTAGAATGAGTGATCCTAGAACGAGACTGACTGCGAGTAGTAAGATGCTGAGTGTCAGCTGATTTCCAATTCGTGCAAATCGCGAGCTCATCAAATCTATATCAGGCATACGCATGTCGTGGCGAAGCCGTCCACGTTCAATCAGTGTCATTGATTTTTTAATTGTGTCAGGCATTTCTCTGAAAATATCAAAGTATTCGATCGCCTGTCCTTTAATGCGCCGCTTAATTTGACTCATACTGATGAATTCGTGCATCAATTCATCGCCAAGAGGTTCAACTACTTCAATAATACTAAGTTCTGGATCAAGGTCACTGACAACAGATTCGATCGTAACAAGTGCTTTCGCAACGAGAGTGACATCGTGCGGAACTTCAATATCATAGCTACCGATCAAACCAAGTAAATCATTTACAACCTCTCCGAATTGTATCTCTTGAAGTGGTACGCTAAGGTACAAGTCTTGAAACTCATCGACATCTTTTTTTAAATCTTGCACTTCCAAATCAATCGGGACTTTCCCGATTTTCCCGACTGCCTTGACAATATCATCAGTGTTTTGCCGCAATATCCCAATCACAAAAGAAGCAAGGTTCTCACGCAGTTCAGGAGAAAGACGCCCTACCATTCCAAAGTCGAGTAGCCCAATGACATCATCATCCATTACATAGACATTTCCCGGGTGTGGATCCGCATGGTAGAATCCATCAATGAAGATTTGTCGACAAATCGTATGAGCAATTGTTTCTGATATGTACTGACGTCGTTTTTTGCTCATCGAAGTGGTATCGATCTGATTGACATTTTTTCCATCAATCAGTTCCATTGTCATGACCTTACGACTCGTGCAGCTCCAATCTACTTCGGGAATATAAATAGATGGATTATCGGCGGTTTGCTTCCTAACACGATCAGCGTTTCGACCTTCGATTGTGTAATCGAGCTCGCGACGGACTAGTTTAGAAAATTCTTTAACGATTTTCGGCAACCGATAACGGGCAACACCATCAATATGACGATCGGCCAGACCAGCAATCTCATGCAGAATGTCAAGGTCTGCTTCGATCTTTTGATGGATACCAGGACGTTGCACTTTCACTGCGACGTCACGTCCATCTTTTGTTTTTGCTTTATGTACTTGTCCGATCGAGGCAGCAGCAAGTGGGGTTTCGTCGAATTCTGCGAAATACGTCGAAATTGTTTCACCCATCTCTGTTTCAAAAACATTTTCAACTTCTTCATACGAAAAAGGAGTCACGTGATCTTGCAATTTCTCTAATTCATCGATAAGCAACTGTGGAAACACATCGTTACGGGTACTTGCGATCTGTCCGAGTTTGACGAACGTCGGACCAAGTTCTTCAAGTAAAATACGAATTCGTTCCTCCGTCGACTTTATCCGTTCCTTATCTCTCACCCACCACTTACGTAGACCAGGCACTTCATTCATCAGCCCTATTTTTTGCACGAAAAAACCGAAGCCATTTCGAATCAATGCGTTGATAATTTGCCGGAAGCGGTTGGCGTGCCTAAGCCTCGTGCGCTTTATCATTCGGCAACACTCCATTCAATATTCTTTCTATATTATATCATATGCATTGCCGAGATTTGGAAAGTGGGGGTTATGAAAATTCCATTACTAAACCGAGGAGTTGTCAACGATCTATCACAAGACTCCATAAATACGATAAGGGCCATATACTATAAAGTGCAGTATCCCTTCTTTGTTGACCTATACTCCTGAACAACACTTGATACTACAAAACGACCTGAACGTGAGCGATAGCTCATATTCAGGTCATTTTAATTCGGTGGAAATTTTGATTGAATCCTTTGAAAAAACGGCTATAAATTTTCTATATTTTGAATTTCCCTACTGATTTTTGCAGATCTTCTGCCATCTGACTCAGCGTTTCTGATGCAGATGATATTTCTTCCATTGATGCATTTTGCTCTTCCGTAGAAGCGGCGACGGTTTGTGTATTACTTGCAGCACTTTCTGCTATTTTTTCAGATTCTTTAACAGAGGTTAACATTGATTCTGTACTTGAAGTGATTTCCTCAACAGCCGCTGCCACTTCTTGCACTTGTGTTGTCACGCCAGTAACAGATTGTGATATATCTTCAAATGTTTTTCCCGCATTGTCAACAAAGATTATACCTTCTTTTACTGACTTACTACCTTCACCCATTAAGGAAACAGAGTCTTTAATACTTTTTTGAACATCCTCTAAAAGTGAACCAATTTGACTTGCCGACTGACTAGATTGTTCAGCTAATTTCCTTACTTCATCCGCTACAACCGCAAATCCTTTACCATATTCACCTGCTCTAGCTGCTTCAATTGCAGCATTTAAAGCTAAGAGATTCGTTTGTTCTGCAACATCTGTAATTAGGCCAATAATTTTACCAATCTCATTTGATTTTTCACCTAGCTGTTCCACACTTATCGCGGTTGAATTTGTCTTATCGTTTATCAGTTGCATTTGATTCGCAACTTGATTAATGACAAGTGAACCTTCGGAAGATTTTTCACTTGTCGTAACAGCAGACCTGTTTACCTGCTCCATATTACCTGCAATTTGTTCCATTCCACTAGAAATGTCATTTACCGTATTAGTCGCTTGATTTATACTGTCAACTTGTTTGTCCGATCCAGAAGCCACTTCTTGAATAGCCGACGCTATGCTTTCTGTCGCTTTACTCGTTTCCTCTGCACTTGCGGATAACTGTTCAGAAGATGCCGCAACATGCTCCGACGTTTCTGCTACTTTTTGAATTAACGATCCGAGGTTATCTTTCATGTCATTATAACTATTAGATAATTGGCCAATTTCATCTTTAGAAGCATCACTTAATGTGGATGTAAAATCCCCTTTACCTGCAAGTGCCAGTGCATTTGTAACAGAATTTAGCCTTTTTTTCACACTATTCGTGAAAACCATAACAATACCAATAGAAATGACAAGTACTACGACAAGTACAATGAGAAAACTTTGCATCGTCTGACTAATCGTAGAATCAATAAACTCTTGTGAAGCCCCCACATACCACATACCTATAACTTCTCCATTATCGTCATAAATCGGTTGATACGCCGTTTGATACATAGATCCTGCTACATCTGCTTCACCCAAAAATACTTCTTCGTTTTCTAGCACCTTTTGAACGACTTCATCTGATACTTGTGTTCCAATTGCTCTTTCCCCATCAATGAGAACATTTGTCGTAACACGTGTATCATCTAAAAAGATTGTGACTGTTCCGCCAGTCATGTCTCCAATGTCATCAACAATCTCATAATTCTCATTTATTTGAATATCACCTTTAAACAAAGAGCCGTTTTGAACATTCCAAGATCCAGGATAGCGTTCATCAACGTATTGGTAACCTAATAAAAGGTCTGATTGTGCCTTATCGACTGCCGTTTCCTTTATTCCAGACGTAATTTCATTATGTACTACAAATCCTATAATTATCGAAAAACCAAGTATGATTCCAATGACTAATAAGTTTACTTTTGTTCCAAACTTCCAACGATTAATATAATTTTTCATGTAGTTCTCCTCATTTCACTTATAGGATTGAGGAATTTATCTTTTATGTAATATTAAAATGATTTTATGTGCGACTAGTGAAACATCAAAATACACTATCATTCAATTATGTATAAAAAAGAAATATCAATTAATTATGGACAAAAGTCGGCTGTATAAATAGTTTAAAAATTACAAATTTTCAAAAATTAAATTCCACGTAATCACCAAACTATAGTCCTTTCTAATTAGGTAATTAATATCATATTAAACAATGTTCACAAAAAATTCAATATTGTAATATAAATTTAGGCAATCAGATACAAAAGTCACGTTAGTCTACAGATAACTCTACTATTACCTGTATATTTATAAAAACCACTATATATCTAATTTAACAAGGGAAGATTCCGTATATATCTACCAGTCTGGGTATATATAGCAAACACAGATAAATAATAAGATTGAAAATCATCTTTACACTTCAACATCCATATCCATTCTTTAAAAACCAAATAAAGCTACCGCAAAACGATGCGATAACTTTTTTATGATACTTCTATTTCTGATAATTCCGCCCTGAATTAGGAAGCAGGAGAACCGTCCCTCAGCTTCCTACTTTCTATAATTTAAATTTTTTGACTGATTCTTGTAGATCTTCTGCCATTTGACTTAGCGTTGTTGCTGATGCTGATATTTCTTCCATTGAGGCATTTTGTTCTTCAGCTGAAGCGGCAACTGTTTGTGTATTGCTTGCTGCACTTTCAGCTAGTTTACCAGACTCCTCCACGGAATGTAGCATCGACTCTGTACTTGAAGTAATTTGCTCCACTGCCGCTGAAACTTCTTGTACTTGCGTTGTTACTTCGTAAATAGCTTTGGAAATATCTGCGAATGTTTCTCCAGCATTATCTCCATATGAAAGTCCTTCTTCAACCGACTTTCTCCCATCATCCATAGAAGCAACAGATTCCTTTACTCCCGTTTGAATATCTGCAACGAGTGTACCAATTTTCCCAGCGGATTGACTAGATTGTTCCGCTAGTTTACGAACTTCATCGGCTACAACCGCAAATCCCTTGCCGTGTTCTCCGGCTCTTGCAGCTTCAATTGCTGCGTTTAATGCAAGGAGATTTGTTTGCTCTGCAACATCTGTAATAAGTGAAATAATATTACCAATCTCGTTTGACTTATCTCCTAGCTTTTCCATACTTTTCGAAGTCGAAGCTGTCTTCTGATTTATTTGCTGCATTTGAGTAATCAGTTGATTTATCACGTTTGAACCTTCTTCTGACTTACCGCTTGTCGTAACAGCAGAATTATTTACCTGTTCCATACTATTAGCAATTTCAGTCATTCCAGTCGAAATTTCATTGACTGTATTTGTTGCGTATTTTGAACTTTCCACTTGTTGTTCAGAACCCGAGGCAACTTCTTGCACAGACATGGAAATACTTTCTGTTGCTTTACTTGTTTCCTCTGCACTTGCTGTTAGCTGTTCAGCAGATGCCGCAACTTGCTCTGACGTATCCGATATTTTATATAAGAGCTCTCGTAAACTCTCTAACATATCATTCATATAGCCACTTAATTTACCTACTTCATCCGTAGAGTCAGCTTTTAATTTATCAACTTTTAAATTCCCATTACTAATATTTTCAGCCATGCCCATCACACGATTTAAAGCACGAGTGAGGTAGTTACTGAATAAAACAAATAAAGCTGAACCTATAACTAGAGCAACAACTAAAGAAATCACAAAAATATAGCTTGTTGTAACTACAGCTCCTTTTGCTTGATCCCCAGCAAAATACATGTCGTCAAGTACTAATTCAGATAATTCAAGTGACGCTGCAGTTGATTCATCCCTAATCGTATTTAATTCATTCATAAGAATCTCATTTGTTGTAGATGTAGATAATATTTCGTCTTTAATTTCATCCACTCTGTCATTATTAGTTACGATTTGAGTATAGAGTGCTTGCTGTTGTTCCGAGTTCATCCTATTTTCCAAGTTATTTAACGTTTCTACCATTCTTCCCTCTTGTTCAGAAAATAGTTCTTCATCAAATTGACCTGTTCGAGCATATTCACTTATTGGAATGAATTTCCCGCGAAACAAAGCTGCAATATTAGTCACATCAGCAGCACGTTCCCCTCGCCTTTCCAAAGTGTTCACTTCTTCTTCAACTGTTTGTAATTGGTTATAACTTATTGCGAATCCTACTATAAATAGAACTAAAACAATTCCGAAAGTTGACAATAATTTTATTCGAATGCTTCCATTTTTCCATAGCTTCATACGACAAACTCTCCTTTTTAGTAGTTCTTCAGATGCCTTTAAAAAATTTAATGTCAGATTAATTATCACTGTCATAACATATCATCATTTGCTAATTAGGTATTTAATAGTCTTTACACTTTTTGTAATCAGTTATTTATTTTATACTAGCACAAATTAATTAATAAGACCCATTTTTAGTGATTTATTCAGAACTATTGCCTTTATTATGTAAATTAGAACTTTAAAATTAGAACTATAGTCATAGTATATACCGAAACGAAATTATAAATCAACACTTTCCATTATAAATGAGTCTTTTTTAGTGCGAATGAAGGTAAAATATAATATCGTTAGAATCTATAACGAAATATCTGTTACTTCGATCGACTCGTTTAATGCTACTTTGTCTTCTATATAAATTGTAAAAAAAGTCACCGCCTCTTGTATAAAAAGACGATGACCTTTTAATATAAACACTCTATTTAACTAAATTAAGAGACTTGTTTCACTAGATCTAACACGGTCAATTATTGATCGCTACAATTGTTGTAATCTGTTTTGTTTTCTTCTAATGATTAAAACAAATGCCGCAAATACAGTCATCAATAAACCTACCAAAAGCCAAGTCATTATATTTGTTGCTGTCTCTGGCAATTTATCAGATCCATCTCCTGTTCCTCCGTCTTCAGATCCATCTCCTGTTCCTCCGTCTCCAGACCCATCTCCTGTTCCTCCGTCTCCAGACCCATCTCCTGTTCCTCCGTCTCCAGACCCATCTCCTGTTCCTCCGTCTCCTGATCCGTTTCCTGTTCCTCCGTCTCCAGACCCATCTCCTGTTCCTTCGTCTCCTAATCCATCTCCTGTTCCTCCATCTCCTGATCCATCTCCTGTTCCATCTCCTGTTCCTTCGTCTCCTGGTTCACCTGGTGTTGTTGGCTCTTCGTCTTCTTCAGTGGTTACTTCTTGGACAGTAAAGATACTGAAGTGTGTCGTCTCAGCCGACACTTTACCATCTTCATAAGTACCACCAATTACTTCCCATTCTTCTGTTTCTTCATTGTAGTATACGACTCTCAAGTCATCTGGATTAGTGACATTATCCAATGATACTGTAAAAGTTAGCGTGATAACTTCACTAAATGTTGATATTTTATGTTCACCAGAGTATATGTTAAATTCGTATTCTGCGCTAATCTCATTTGCATCAAGCTCAATGAATTCAACCGTGAAATCTTCGTCACCATCAAAACTAGCAATCGGAATATTTAGTGATACGTTCGATTTTTCAATTACTACGTTTGCTTGTTTCTCTTTTAATAATTGAATCTGTTCTTTCGTGAGTAATAACTCAGTGGCTTCTTCAGATTCTATTAAATCTACTTTTAACGTTCCACCTGCTATTATTTTTCCTACAATCTCATCTGATACTGACACTTTCTGATCTGTTACTTCCGGCTTGGTAATAATCACTTTAGCTGCTGCGATATCTTCAGACATTCTTGGTTTCAATTGGAATGAACCGTTGAATTGTCCAGAAAGGCCTACAATGTCAACTACATCTTCATTATCAAATGCGAAGCCATCATAATCTAAACCTGTGCGATTATCTACTCGGATCAGAACAGACTCCCCATCTTTTGTTGCTGTAAATTCAAAAGTCCCGAAGTTGTTAACACTCGTTAACTCAGAAATAGTAACTCCTTCAAGTGCTACTAATTGCCCTTCGTTTGCTTTGTTTATCTCAGAAGGTGACACGACTTTTGCCTCGGGAACTTCCTCTTCACCGACAATTTCAATACTTGTTGGATTAGTTAACTGGAATTCACCATTAAATTCTCCTGTTGTCGCTGTAATAACTACCTCATTTCCAAGTTCTACATCTACAGAACCTTGGTAAACGTAAGTTCCTCCCGTTTCATCTTGAATATAGAAACCTTTACTTCCCCACGCTCCCGGATTAGAAGTTACAATACCGCGAACGATGACTTCGGAACCGATAGTGGAAGAACGTACTTCTTCAATTGATAATTCTTCTGATTCATCATCATCTGGAGGCGTATCTGCATCTGTTTCAAGAATTCGTCCTTCTGAAACATAGTTGATAGGTTCGTCAAACGTTTTAACAAACGCTACAAACGCCTCTAAATCTTCAGAACCTGTTACCATATTTTTTCCCAATTGACTTATTGGCAAATATTTAGCACCTGTTGCCGTAGCCATAAAATTATTTGTCGTAAGTGTGTATGTCTCGTTTTCGTCTATTTCCGTACCATCTGGAAGTGTCATTTCAACTACTTTTCCTGTTCCAGGGTTCCACGTATAGTGAAAGCCTGCAATGCTATAATCTGGACCATAACTAGGAGAGATTTGTGCATTCATTATCTCCTTTAAGTCCGAACCAGTAACCTCTAGTTTTACCAATACATTATTAAACGGCATGATATTGAAGAGGTTATTGTAAGTAATTGATCCAGCAGAAAGGTTATCTCGAATCCCGCCTCCATTCATTAAAGCAAAATCACTGCCCATTGACCACATCATGCCATCAGCAATCAGGTTGCCAAGCGGTGTATCCCCATCGTTTGAGTAGTCACCGATCATATCAACCGCTGCTTCTCCTACGACTTCATTTAATATAGGCGCTACTAAATCTTCGTATTTCGTTAGAATAGATGTTACCGCTGGATCTGGATCTATCTTACTCTGATCCACAAAAATAATTTCTGCCTCTTTATCAACAATATCGCCAGTTTCTGGATCAATGTAAATATCTACTGCTGAAAAAGCTTTTCCGTAATCTAAAGCCTGTACAATTAAAATATCATTTACTACAGCATCGACAATTTCATGATTATGTCCTGCATAGATAATATCTACTGCTTCATCAACATTTTCTGCAAGATTTGCCGCAGGTCCTGTTGCAGAAGTCCCTGATTGAGATGCTGGCATATGCGCCAGAACAATAATCGATTCAACACCTTGATCTGTAATCTCTTCAACTGCATCATTTACTGCGTCTACTTCATTTGTGAAAGTAATATCTTCAATACCTTCTGGCATAACCATGTTTAATGTTTGTACTGTATTTACCCCAATAAAGGCGATTTGTTCTCCTTCGACTTCTACGATTTCATAAGGGGGCAAGAAATTTTCACCAGAAGCCTTATCCACGCAGTTCGCACAAACAATTGGAAAGTCCATCCCTGTGTAATTTTCTGTTCCAAGACCTTCAGGATGGTCGCCCCCATTTATCATGCGCATTAATTCTTCTGTTCCTTCATCAAATTCATGATTACCAACCGTCCCAAAATCAAAGCCAATTTCATTCATAATTTCTACAATTGGTTCATCTTGGAATAAAGCTGCAACTGGCGAACTTCCGCCAATCATATCCCCTGCATGAACAATAAAAGTATTAGGATTTAACGCAGATTGTGCTTTTAAATAAGCTGAGACATAATCCATACGTCCTGCAGCAGCAATACCATAATCGTCACTTAAATCATACGTCTGATCAATTTTTCCGTGTAAGTCATTCATACTTAGTAATTGAACAGATACCAAGTCATCCTTGTCTGTATCTGTTTCTTCCCCTACAGCGGTGTATCCATTTTCTTCTGCTTCCTCCGCACTTGCAAAGAATATCCGCTTATCAACAGGAATTTCTTCCCAATCATTCGGATTAACATATTTCTTCGTATCTGAATGGCCTACATATCTTGCTAAATCAGTATCTCCACGATCTCTAGCTCGGAAAACAAATGGCTGTTCCAGTAACAAATTCTCTGGATCCCATATGCCAAGTTCTGCATCTTTTGCTCGTCTTTGTGCAGATTGGAACATTTCATAATCTTCTTCACTACCGACTGGCCAAATAAAATACGTAGAGGCATATCCGGCTTCTACCATCTCAAGGTTAAGGTTTACTCCATCCTCAGTGATGACTTGGGCAAGAAGACGTCCATAAGCATCTGTCGCTTCTTCTCCGACCTTTAATGTTACTTCATCCCCGACTTCAACTAGTGTACTCATATAATCTGTTGCTGCATCTCCGTGATATTTTTGATTCGCATCTAACTCATTATTAATTGCGTGATACGTTTCTGGAGTATCCATATTTAAAAAACGGACATTTGTCGCCCCTAAAACTGGCGTTGCTAAACCAATCGTATCTCCATCAGTCACCCTCGCTACGGTAGAGGTATATTCTCCAGCTGGCGTTGGCGAATCTGGTTGTTCGTCTGATAAGGTAATATCTGAAGCTTTTCTTGGCAATATTTGATAAGAATTATACTGACTTAGAATAGCTGTAACATCATACCAGTTCCCTTCTTCAATCGAATCAATTGCATTTGTACCTTCCATGACACGTAATGTTGTTCCATTGAATTCTTCATCGACAAGTGAGATGTTATATCCTCCACCTGCTGGACTGCTCGGAACATTCTGAACATAACCAGATACATGAACCAAAGATCCTTCCAAAGGTTCTGCTGTATTCGGACTCTGTAAATCTTCTAAATTTACAGAGATCGGTTCTGGTATATCTACGTTTTCTTGCAAAACTTCAATCCCATTTTCTTCAGGAATAATTTCTAAAAGCCCATTGTATTCATCAATCTCACCACTAACTTCAACCAATTGACCTTCAACTAATTCAGGAAAACCACTTGGATCAAAATGAAAGATATTAATCCCTGCTGAATCGTCTTGAACATATGTTGAAAGTTGACCATTTCCGATCGCTGCGTTATCGGCTGTCACAACACCCTGAACGATGACTTCTCGTCCAATTTGCATGTCACGAACTTCTGCAATGGATGTCAGTTCCGCATCTGGATGAGGTTCTGGAGGTTGTCCACCTTCAAGTATCGTATAAGAAGACGGGCTTTTAAGACCTGGTCTCCCGAAATAAGCTTCAAGATCTCCTACGATTTCTATTTTCGCATGATAATTCCCTGGGTTATCCGCCAAATTCAATTCTGTTCTAATGAAGTTATTTGGCAATTGTACAGGGATATATTTAGAACTGTCTGTTTCATCTGGTGAATCTGCTAGGATTAGATTTGTTGTCGTTGAAAATGGCGGTTCTAACACATCTGTCATCGTTCCAATAATGTAACCTTCTACCGTTGCTTCTCCATTATTATTTGCAATAGCATCGCTAACAGAGATAGTATTAGTTTCTTCCTCTTCTCTTCCCTCTACTATAGTATACGCAGTAGGACTTTTAAGACCTGGCCTACTAAAATAAGCTTCAAGGTCACCTGTTATTTGGATCTTGATATGATAATTTTCTGGATTATCTTCCAAGTTTAATTCCGTTCTAATCGAATTATTTGGAAGTTGGACAGGAAGTAATTTTGCACTATCCGTTTCATCTGGTGAGTCTGCAATAATTATATTAGTAGTTACAGTAAATGGTGGTTCTAAATCATCTGTCATAACACCCACAATATAACCTTCTACCGTTGCTTCTCCACTATTATTTGCAATAGCATCATCGACAGAAATGGCGCCTTCGTCAGCATTTACTTGATTCGCAAACACACTAGAAAAGCTTGTACTTAACAAAATAAATATTAAGAGTAAATTAAAAATTCTTTTCATCAATAGTTTATTCATTATTATCCTCCTCAGGTTTACTATCAGAGTCTTAATTAATGAAAGAAGATATTCAGATTTTAAGATGTTATTTTGAATATAATGCCACAAGCTTTTTATTACAATTCTAATAATTAGCTGCCACATGCAAAAAATCCGATTAAATTCTATTATTAATAAAAGTCCTCTACCGTTAACAATTACTGACAACGGTCTACTCGTAACTTTACTCTCGAAGTTTTAAGTGACCATTAATTCAATGTTAATAAATGTTAAATTATTTTTAACAGCCATTTATAATTTATGGGGTAGGTATCAATATGTCTAATCTTAAAAACGGCTTAACATCCTTAATATCAATTGAAGATATTAATACTTTCTATGTATCTACTGTTTTATCTGTAACAATGGGCAAGAAGCGCGAAATGACTAATGCGCAATCATGAGCTTTAATTATAAGAACAGACAAAAAATCACCCTCCCTTTTCGAATAGTACTATTTAACATTATTTTTCGAGATAATTGTTATTTTCAGTAAAAAAATCTACCATAGGAATTTTCTTAGGTTCTTTTTAAAATAGCGCTTTAGCACTATTTAATATAAATCCCCTTCCATTTTACTTGAATACAGTATAATATACTCACATATAGTTACTCACTAATATACAATTTAATAGGAGATGTGGAAAATGGAAGAAAAATATGTATTAACAGTAGATAATGCCAACAAGCAATTAGAAATGACAGTAAACGGGACATTCTCACCTGAAGACGTAAAAAACTTCATGTCAGAATACGAGAATATCGTAAAAAAAGTTAAAGTGGCCGATTATATTTTGAATATCGATTGCACAGGTTTGAGTACTCTTCATCAAGATATGATTCCTTCTATGGAAGGTGCCTTTAAAATGTATAAGGCAACCGGATTTAAGAAGGTAAATCTTAATATTAAATCAGCAATTTTAAAGATGCAGTTGAATCGTTTACTTAAAAGTACTCAACTTGAGAATGCAGAAGTTATATCCGCATAACAGTAAAAAGAAACAGGACTTTCATCATTGAAAGTCTTGTTTTTATTCGATTAACTGTTCATTAAATAATATTACCTGAAGGATAGGGGGAACATTTCACATGAAAAATATAAAGATTAAAGAAGTCGCAGTTTATCATCCTGAGAATGAAGTAGACAACAATTTTTACATTGAACACTTTAAGAAACAAGGGAAAGATATTGAAAATTTCTTAACACATATGGGAAGAAAAAAACGATACATTATTAATAACGATAAAGAAAACGGTCTGACAATGGCGATTAATGCAAGTCATCATGCACTTGATAAAGCTGGGATGAATGGTGAAGATATTGACATGATTGTTTTTTCGACCCAAGTTCCTGAAACTACCTTCCCTTCTAACGCTGTCTACGTGCATGAAGCGATAAACGGTTCATCAGATGCGCTTATTTTAGATTCTAATGCAAACTGCGCTGGCATGACTGTAGCTGTCGAACAAGCATCCCATTATATGAGGTCAAATGAACATATGAAAGCAGCCTTGATTATTGGCTCAGATTTTAATAGTTTAATTAGTAATCCTAACGAAGAGATTACTTATGCTAATTATGGAGATGGAGCGGCAGCGATCATCTTAGAGAAAACTTCTGAAGACACTGGTTTTATCGATTCTATTAGTTATACTGATTCTCTAAACCGTGATAAAATTAAATATCCTGAGAATGGATTGTCTGAGTCACTACGAGGAACCGGAAATAGTAACCATATTAAATGGCTTCCATTCGATGGTGCAGTCTGCATGCCACCAACTTATACAATGATAGAAAAGCTATTAGACCGTCAGCAATTAACCGCAAATGACGTGAAAATGTATTGTTTATCTCAATTTGCTTGGAGTAATATCGAAAAATTCCAAGCTCATTTTAAGCTTGCTGATAGTCAAATTTCATACGTAGGAGATCAATTCGGTTATACCGGAACAAGCAGCCCATTTTTCGCACTAAATGATGCCATCAAAAAGCGTCATTTGCAACGTGGAGATTACGTCCTTTTTTGGACCGTTGGCGCAGGTTTTCAAGTCGTTGCGGTCTTATTTAAATATTGATTACTATAATGATAGTAAACTAGCGATTTCCTGGTGAGGAAATCGTTTTTTACTAACTCCTGCGTCTAATGGTTGACTTTATGAATACTTTTAATCTATAGTTATCACATCGGAATTATTTTTTATTTAAAACTGACTGACTAGTCAATCGACACTATTTTTATTATTATGGAGGAATTATGCAAAACCATCCCGAACGTCGAGAGCAATTAATGAAAATAGCATTAGAACTATATGCAACAAACGGATATCCTGCTACGAAAGTCTCTTCCATCGTAAAACGTGCAGGCGTCGCCCAAGGGACATTCTACTGGCATTTTAAGAGTAAAAAAGATATTGCATTAGCTATTTTAAAAGAAGGTGAGTTAGCTTTACTCCAAGTCATTCAGGAAGGATATCGTAAAGATGTGGGAACAATTGATGAAATGATTGCTTCCTCTACAAGCCTGATGACTCATTTATTTACCTTTGCAAAAGAAGAGCGCTATTTAATGACGCTTTTGTTCCTAACAGGGCATGATGCAGATGAAGAAATAATTGATTTAATTTCTAAGATTAACAAGGATTTGGAAGATGCATTCAGTCGGAATATCCATCGAGCACAAGAACTCGGAATGTTGAAAAGTAAATCAACAGAGGACTTAAGGGCATCGATGCTAACTAGTTTAGTTAAAGGAATGATGCAGCGCTGGTTATTCCATTCTGATGAGACAACGGATTCTATTCATGTAATGACACCACAAACGATTGCAAAAGAAATTGTTGATTTTGAATTCTTTGGACTTCTCGGAAAAAGAATCGACTGAACATATCATACATAAAATGTTTATATTCGAAATGAGGTGATATTTTGAGCCATTATTTAAAACGGTCACTCTTACAAATTATACCGAGTCTATTAATCTTATCTACGATCGTTTTTACATTGGTATTTATAGCAGGTGACCCGGTTTCCTTGATGCTACCAGAAACGGCAACTCCAGAAGACCGGAGAATTTTAGCAGCATCTTTAGGACTTGATCAACCATTTTACATGCAATACTTCCAATATATTACATCTATGCTACAAGGAGACTTCGGAACATCCTATGTTTACAATCAACCTGCGATCGAGCTTGTTTTGGACCGATTAGGAGCAACCCTAATATTGGCTCTGTCATCTATGTTGGTTGCCATCCTGATTTCCGTGCCTCTTGGCATTATTGCAGCATTAAAAAGGAATACGATCATTGATTTCCTTGTATCGACCATTTCTATTATCGGAAAAGCGATGCCGAATTTTTGGATTGGGATTATGCTTATTCTATTTTTAGCAGTGACATTCCGAATATTCCCAGTATCGGGAAGCGGTTCTGTTGCTCACATTGTGTTACCTGCTTTCACTCTTGGGGTCGCACTAGCAGCTGAAATGACTCGACTGATTCGGGCAAGTATTTTAGAAGTGATTGAATATGATTATGTGCAAACAGCTCGAAGTAAAGGGCAGATCGAGTGGATTGTCATCTCAAGACACGTTTTCCTAAATGCCCTTATCCCTGTGGTCACAATCATCGGCCTTCAATTCCCGCAATTAATTGGTGGAACGATCGTTGTTGAAACCGTGTTTTCATGGCCTGGGATCGGCAGGCTACTTTTAGGTGCAATGGATGCCAGGGACATGGCAGTTGTTCAAGCAATTGTTTTTGTGATCGCAATTATCACAATATTTACTAATTTAATCACTGATTTAATTTACCGACTTTTGGACCCGAGAATTAAGTATGACTAAAGCCTAAGAATAGAATGCCAAGGGAGGACTCATGTTGAAAAATAAACCACTAATAACAAAACATAGATTAACTAACTTGCTATCATCTAGTCCACTCGGCTTATTTGGTCTTATATTCTTCGGTTTGATTAGTATGATTGCCATCCTTTCTCCATGGATTGTTCCACATGACCCATTCGTGATTGATGCAACCCAACGCCTCATCCCTCCTACCTGGGCGGATGAGGGAACGAGCACATATTTACTAGGAACTGACCATTTAGGCAGAGATATTTTCAGTCGATTACTATACGGATCAAGAGTTTCCTTAATGGTTGGTATATTCGCAGTTTTAATAGCTGGTTCGATTGGGCTTTTACTAGGTTTAATTTCTGGCTATTTTGGTGGAAGTTGGATTGATCAGCTCATTATGAGAGTCGTTGATGCTTTGCTCGCTCTCCCAACGCTATTACTTATTCTCGTCGTTGTAATCGTAATGGAACCTGGTTTATATACGTTAATTCTTGTCATCGGGTTGACCAGTTGGGTTCAGTATACACGGATTGTTCGCGGAGAAGTTTTGAGTGTAAAAGAGAGGGACTTCGTCAAATCAGCTAAAACATTAGGGGCAAGTAATAGCTATATCATTAAAAAACACATTTTACCTAACGTCCTGTCATCTTTTACTGTTGTCGCAACAATTGGGATCGCCACTGCTATTATGACGGAATCTTCCCTCAGTTTTCTCGGACTAGGAGTTCAGCCCCCAGATATCACGTGGGGTGGCATGTTAAATGATGGAAGAGATTACATCGCCACTAGTTGGTGGGTATCAACGTTTCCTGGTATTGCAATAACAATCACCGTCTTGTCTATTACATTTCTTGGAGATTGGCTGAGAGATTTACTTGACCCTAAGCTAAAACGTGGAGGTGATGCAGATGAATCATGAACAACCAATTGATAACGATGAACCATTGCTTTCAGTAAAACATTTACGTACGGAATTTATCTCAAAGAAGAAGAAAAACATCACCGTTGTCGACGATATCTCTTTTAATGTTCATGATGGAGAAATCCTCGCAATTGTCGGTGAATCCGGTAGCGGTAAAAGTATCACGTCTTTATCGATTATGGGTCTGTTAAAGACTGGTGGAAAAGTAACTAATGGAGAAATCTTTTACAATGGAAAGAACATTCTCGATTTCACAAAGAAGCAACGTCGACAACTTCGTGGCAATGATATGGCGATGATTTTCCAAGAACCGATGTCATCTCTTAATCCGATGATTAAAATTAAATCGCAAATAAGCGAAGCGATTCGTATTCACAACCCAAAAGTGAATAGCGGGAAAATCAATGATCAAGTTGTTGATTTATTAACTCAAGTCGAAACTCCTGATGCCGTGAATGTGGCAAACCGTTATCCACATCAACTATCAGGAGGTATGCGACAACGTGTCATGATTGCCATTGCGATTGCCTGTAATCCAAAATTGTTGATTGCTGATGAACCGACAACCGCATTGGACGTGACGATCCAAGCACAAATCCTAAATTTAATAAAAGACTTAAATGAAAAATCAAACACCGGAGTAATTTTGATCACACACGATCTTAGTGTTGTAGCAGATGTAGCAGATCGAGTGCTAGTCATGTATGCAGGGAAAATCGTTGAGGAAGCGAGCGTCTATGACCTTTTTTCCGATCCTCAACACCCGTATACGAACGGGCTTATGCGCTCGATGCCTAAGATGGAAAGCCAAGATTCAATGCTCGAAGTCATTCCCGGAACGATGCCAGACTTGCAAAAGAAACCTGGTGGATGTCCTTTTCACCCAAGATGCGCCAGAGCTACATCAGAATGTATTGACAAATTACCTAAATTAGAAGAATCGCACGCCAACTCCAATCATCTGGTGAGGTGCTACTATCCCGGAAAGGAGGGGGTTCGACATGAATAAATTAGTAGATGAAGCTTTATTAGAAGTCAGTGAACTAAAAAAGCATTTCCCGATGAAGAAAAAATGGCGACAAAAATTACCCACTGTTGTAAAAGCTGTCGATGGAGTAAGTTTCAGTATAAAAAAAGGAAAGACGCTTGGGATTGTCGGAGAGTCAGGATCTGGAAAGTCTACAGTAGCAAATTTAATTCTTCAACTTGAAGAACCTACCGAAGGAGCTGTCTTTTTTCACGGGGAAAATCTGTTCACATTATCCAAAGGATCCAATAGAGACATGCGAAAACACCTTCAAGCTATTTTCCAAGATCCATATGCTTCTCTAAATCCAAGGATGACAGCTAAACATATTGTTACAGAACCATTAACACTTCACAAGCAACTTTTAAATAAAAATATTAACGAAAAAGCACTCGAGTTACTAAAAGAAGTTGGCCTTGGCAAAGAGCACTTAAACCGATATCCGCATGAATTTAGTGGTGGTCAACGACAACGCCTAAGCATTGCTCGCGCCCTGTCGCTAAAACCTGATCTTATTATTTGCGATGAAGCTGTATCTGCTTTAGACGTATCGATTCAAGCACAAATATTGAACTTATTAAAAACATTACAAAAAAATTATGGCATTGCCTATATCTTTATCGCTCATGGGCTTCCGGCCGTTAAACATATAAGTGATCGAATTGCAATCATGTACGCTGGTAAAATTGTTGAACTAGCCGATCGTGAGCAGCTTTTCAGCAATCCGAAACACCCTTATACGAAAGCCTTATTAGACGCTATCCCTCCTTCTGATCCGTTTAACCGAAAGGAGCGTCTCGTCTTAAAGGGGGACCCACCGAGTACAATCGATCCACCACAAGGGTGTGCCTTTCATCCAAGATGCCCTTATGCACAAGAAAAGTGTAAACGAGATACACCGACATTAGAGGAACAAGCAAACGGGAATAGCTTTGCATGCCATTTTCCATTGCCTGATTCTTAATTTTCAAAGACAGGTTGAGGTTGAAAAGACTTTCAACTCCTTCGTGGAAAGCGAAGCAATGGAATAGGTATCCCAATGAATTTAAAATAATTATTATGGAGGATTAATAATGAAAAACAAACTGAAAATAGTAAGCGGCATCCTTGCCACAACATTTTTATTAGCCGCATGTGGTGGAGAAAATAACGAGACCACAAATAACGAAACAAATGCTAATCAAGAAGACAATCAAACTGGAAACGAATTGCTAACTATCGCAAATCCTGCTGATATCAATACATTTGACCCACATAATAACAGTGTAATCACGACTTCTGCTGTACTAGTAAATGTCTATAACAAACTCGTGAAAAGAGATGCTGACGGTGAAATCATCGCCGATTTAGCAACTTCTTGGGAAAATACGGACGATGTCACATGGGAGTTTCAACTAAACGAAGATGTCACTTTCCATAACGGCGATTCTTTCACCGCAGAGGATGTAAAGTTCTCATTAGAAAGACTTGCTTCAGACTCTTCATTATTACAGCATGGAATTTTCAGTGGGATTGACTCCGTCAATGTCGTTGATGAGACAACTGTTGAGGTAGTTACAAGCGAACCAGATCCACAATTATTGAGTCGCCTTTCTACAGTTGGCGCTAGCATTTTACCCGCCGACTACTTTGATGAAGTTGGTATCGACGAATTTTTACAACACCCAATTGGCACGGGGCCTTACGAATACAGTGAATGGAATCAAGATGACTACGTCGAACTGACGAAATATGCCGACTACTTTGAGAATGATCCTGTATGGGATACCGTTCAATTCCAAGTTGTTCCTGAAGACTCTACACGTGTATCAGAACTATTAACTGGTGGAATTGACGTTGCCTTTAATATTCCTAGTGCAGATATTGCTCGCATCGATGAAAATGATGGTACACATGCAGCGATTGAACCGATCCAACGCGTTATTCAATTGTGGCTCTCAACGGAAGATGATGCCGCTACTGCTGATCCAGTAGTTCGCGAAGCCATCGACCTTGCAATTGATAATCAAGTAATTATCGACGAGATTTTAGAAGGTAATGCAACTCCGACGAAGACACATGTAACACCTGGAAACTTTGGTGCAGACGAATCTCTTTATGACACGTATGATTATGATCCTGAAAGAGCACAAGAGTTGCTAGCTGAAGCAGGTTATGAAGATGGGGTGACTGTAGAAATATCAGCAAATAACTACTATCGAGAAATTGGTGAAGTTGTTGGTGGTATGCTAGCTGCGGTTGGAATTGAAGCAGATATGGAAATGGTCGAGCAAAGTCAATTTGCTGATCGATTATTCAACAATGAGCTGAGAGAAGGCGTTCTTGTCGGATGGGGAAATGATATGTTCGATGGAAGTATTCTTGAATTATTTTATGAAGACAACGTTACGAGTTACTCTAATCCAGACGTCGACGCACTATTAGATGATGCCGCTTATAACATGAATGAAGAAGAGCGCGCTGCACAGTATGAAGAAATTCAGCAGGTGATTGCTGAAGAGCGTCCAGCTGTCTACCTCTTCCAGTTACAGGGCCGGTATGGTGTTAGCGATCGAATCGACTACACACCACGCTTAGATGAGCTTTACTATGTAGATGAAATTCAATTAAGCGAATAACAAAACCAACTAAATTTGGATGAAAAGGTGATGTTTATGACAGTAGCTATCTCTCAATGGGACGCGTTTATGATAGAAACACTTGTATCGAAAGGCACATCCCGAGAAGAACTCTTGGAATATGTAATAAAAGAAGATATAAACACATTAGCAAACATCGACCAAAGTTTTGATTATAATGACCTTATCCAATCAGTTAAAAAAAACGAAACGGTATATAAAATTGCCATGCTAGAAGGTTACACAATTAAGTTTTTGACAAAATTAGGGGTTAAAAAGATCCTTTCTCTAAAATTTAATTTAGAAGAAGGACGGGATTATCAACTGGCTGAAAATAATTTCGAATCTTTAATTCTCACAAATAAACAATTGAGACAATTGAGAACTCTCCTATCAACAAACTGGACAGTTATCGAAAATGACAAAGTGTCGATAGTTCCCAGCCACTTGTGATAAAAGAAAAGGCTAAGCCATACGTTAATAGTCGTGGCTTAGCCTTTTTATATCGGTATGATAACGAGAGCAACTAAAAACAATTATTTCTTTAAAGTACTGACGATCTTCTCGAGAAAAACAAATTTTTTATTTGGAAGATCTATTAAATCAGGATGATAATACTGAAAATTATTCTTGCCTTTACTTTTAGCAAAATACATCGCTCTATCCGCATTTTTAATTAAGGTATCACTATCATCACCATCAGTAGGGAACATACTAATACCAATACTTGGTGAAATATTTAATTTATGATCGTTTATCATAAACGTTGAAGATATCTCACGTAAAATTCGGTTACAAACGCCTTCAACTTCTACCTTTTCCGTTTCTTCAAAAACAATAATAAATTCATCTCCGCCAATACGCGCGATTAAGTCCTCTTCTCGCACAATATCATTTAATCTATTTGCTACTTCTTGTAGCAATAAATCTCCTGATTCATGCCCAAACTTATCATTTACTTTTTTAAAACCATCCAAGTCTATAAAGGCGATAGTGACTTTATACTGATGGCGTTTAGCCCGAGCGAGCACCTTTTTCAAATGTTTTTGAAGACTTGCACGATTAGGCAATTCCGTCAAGTTGTCAAAGTATGCTAATTGTTTCAGCTTTTCCTCTAATTTCTTCTCAACAGATATATCTAACAGGATACCGTTAATTTTTGTGACATTTCCTAGTGAATCTTGAATAGGAGTTGCTTTAATCTGAACCCAGCGGATTTCATTATTTTTCGTTATAATTCGATGTTTCATTTCAATACCTATTCCTGAATATAATTGTTGTTGATTTTTTTCAAATATAGTTACATCATCTTGATGAATGATTTTTTTCCATAGTTTTGGATCATCATAAAATTCTTTATTTGAATAACCTAAAATCTGCTTGACTCCTTTTGACGCGTAAAAATAATTAGTTAAATTATCATAGCTAAAGATTGTCATATCAATACTTTCATATAATTGTTGTAATTCCTCTTTACTTTTTTGTAAACATTTATTTTCACTTGCTAATTCATCTATGTTTTTTTGTAGACTCACATTATCAGATCGACTCTTGTCGAACCGCTTACCTATCCACCAACCAAGAACGACACTTATTAAAAATAACCCATCTATAAATCCAACGTCTAATACGTCTCCAAAAAAGCGGAATATCAAAAATAATATCGATACAAAACAAACCACTGTTATCTGCCCTATATGTTTCATAACCCCAGTCCACTCTTTTCTTTAGTAGATTCTAACTACATTAACTTACCATATTAATTTTTAAAAGTAACTGGAAATATTGCAAAAATATCAGTCACTAATTAAAAAGAAAAAGTAGACACAGGAGAAACAGAAGGGGATGATTTTTTATCAAGTTTTATATGCTCGAAGAAGCGAAAAACTGCGATGATAGTTTGGCGATTCTATCGATTACACTGCTTAACACTAATTTTTAAAATCCAGATACTAGAGTAAGCTTATCGGATTTAGGAAGCAGAAGAACCGTCCCTCTGCTTCGCAGGGGTGAGGATGATCTGGCCATCGACGAGTTTGACTTGCATTTTGTTTTGATCTTTCATATCGAGTTGGTTTAGGTATTCTCTTGGTATTTGCATACGACCAGCTTTGTCCAACACGGCTAGCTCGACATAGTCATTTTGCTGTTGCGTCTTTTCTTCTTCCGCTAATGATTCGTTCATTTCTTCATATGGAATCCTTCGTAAAATTTCACTAGACGTTTTCCCATCTCTTATCGCCACAACACGATCAACTTTTTGAGCAAGTTCCGTATCGTGTGTGACAATCACTACAGTTAAGCCCATTTCTTTATTTAACTTTCGAAAAATATCCATGATCATATCTGCTGTCTTTGAATCGACACTACCTGTCGGCTCATCCGCTAACAAGAGCCTTGGAGAATTTGCCAATGCGATTGCAATCGCCACTCTCTGCTGCTCGCCCCCCGACAGTTGGGTCAAGCGATTATTCATTCTTTCCTTTAGTCCAACCGCTTCGAGGAGCTCTGTTGCTCTCGTCCTTTTTTTACTTCCTTTAATTAGCATCGGCAATTCTACGTTTTGCAAAGCAGTTAAGTAAGGAATTAAATTCCGCGCATTGTTTTGCCAGACAAAACCAACCGTTTCTAGCTTGTACCGCACGAGATCTTTTTCTGTCATTCGTAACATATCTTTACCATCTATTTGCAGTTTACCAGCGGATGGACGATCTAATCCGCCTAGCATATTAAGTAATGTTGATTTGCCACTACCACTCGCCCCAATAATCCCCATCAATTCTCCATCTGCTACTTTTAAATCTAGCCCCTGTAAAGCAACGACCTCAAGATCGTCCATTTTATAAATTTTAACAAGCTCATCACATAAAATCATCTTAATCCTCTCCTAGCTTAACGGCTTCATGGATACGAATACGTGACAATAACCAACTTAAGATACCAAGACCTACAATAATCATGATTGAAACGAACACATATAACTGGATCTGGTCAGACGTTTCAAACACGACTTCAAATGGAGGAACTCTGCCAGCTTCAAAAAAGAGACTAAATAAAGGTACAAATATTCTTGTCGTCAACCCTCCAATGAAAACCCCGAACAAGCAAGCCATTCCCGAAGTTAAAATTTGTTCTGAGGTAATCATTAAAAGCATTTGCTTAAACGATAATCCCATCGCTCTGAAAATACCATATTGTAAAATACGAGACTTCATCGTTAAGATCCAATATAATAAGAATCCGAAAAAGGAAACGGCAAGTGCAATCAAAAATCCAAGCGTTAGGGCACCATTGATTCCCAGTAAAAAAGCACTGTTATTTAACGCTATCAACTCTTGTCTAGAATCCTGAATACCAACAACCGATAATTCTTGTTCACGAATATTGTCATACAGTGCTTCACTGCTAGCTTTATCTTCCATATCCAGCCAAACCTCATAAGGTTCCAATCCTAGTACGTTTTGAACATAAGGTAAATTAGCTACGACTAACCCAGGGGCTCGTCCATCTTCTTCAGGATGAGGATTCCACGACGGCCAATAAGAAATTGTTTCATATACGACAAATTGAGCACTGTCTCTTCCTTGCCATGATATATCAATATAATCGCCCTGTCCTACGCCAAGCTGCGACGCAACAGATTCTGAAATAAGAACCGAAGATGGCTCTTTCCCGATTAAATTCAAATAGTTATACCAATGTGTATCCAACAACTGAGGCTTAAACCAAGCTGTTTGTGCAAATTCGTCTGTATTAATCGCCATCATGTCTGTCCAACTCATACTATTACCGATTGATTGAATCGTCACTCCGCTTTTATTAAACACTTTCGCACTGTGTTCTACACCTGATAATTGTTGGTATGGTGTAAACGGGGGCTCAGAATATTGAATAACGTCTGCTTGACTATCAACAAATACATCCTCATCGCCTGGATCTTCTTCCTCGGTATCAGATCCAGGCGACATTCCCGCTCCACCCATACTTTCTATTGGTGCATTATTTTCCCAATGTGATTCTAAACGAACATCGGCCCCAAAGTCATATTGAATTTGTTCTTCCATATTTGCATTAATCGTTCGAGCTGCCCCAGCACTATAAATTCCAACAGCAATCGTCATGATCAAGAACAACATAAAAAACTGATATTGTCTGGACGAGCGCCCTACTTGAACGAGCGTGGCAAACATAGCAGGCGACCAATGCTTTTTTCCAAGCCAATTTACTAAGCGGATTACCCAAGGATAGATGCGTAAACACATCAAACCTAATCCTATGATGAAAAAGGTTGGTATCAAAAATAACAGTGGATCAATTTGAATCATATCGCCATTTACTGATCCTTCTGACGCTGATTGCCTGTGTTCAAATACTGTCCATCCATACAAGGTTATAAGCAACAAAATAACATCTAAATAAAGTTTATGCCACCAAGCATGACCTTGCATTCTAGCAGAGTCTTGTTTATGACTAATGATATTCTCACATGCCGCTAGAAACACGGGAATCATTACCATGAAAACACATGCTACCACAGTCCAAAAAGCATACATATAAGCCTCATTTGTCAAAGAAACGGGTAAAGCCGTTCTCTGCACAAATTCTAAAAATCCGCTCGAAGCTCCTAAAATACGACTAATGCCTAATCCTAATAATGGACCTATAAACAGAGCAATCACACCTAGCATACTCACTTCAAGCAAATAAATAAACATGACTTTCCATCTTGCTGCCCCTCGACTGCGAAAGATAGCTATCTCCGTTTTTTGCCGGTCAACGATGAGTCGTGACACCATAAATAAGTAAAGCGCGAGCATAATTAAGACAGGTACATTCAACGACCACATTAATGCGGTTAATTGTGTTTCTCTCTCCCTATATTCCAGCATAATACCTTGTGCAGGAAATTCATTTGTCGAATAAATTTCTGCCCCCATAATCTCATTCGTATTTCTATCTAATCGATTTTCTACAGTCACTAACCGATCTATATCAACCAACGAAAGTTGATGGTAATCAAATGCTGCGTTCATTCTTACATAAAAGAGCGCATTCATATCACGACTAAAGATGTCTTCACGAAATAATTCATCACGCATGATAATACTTTCATCGTATGAACTTAACGAATCAAACCAATACAAATCTTGTGAATTACTCGCTTCAAACACACCAACAGGTTTTACTAAAACTGTTTCCCCATCCTCCAGTTCAATAGAAAATTCCGTCCCAAGAACGGCGTCCAATTCGTACAAAGCCGTCTCCGTTACCATGACTTCATATACACCATCTACCGGTTTATTGCTTGGCATAACACCATTAATGATCTCAATATGATCCTCTAATCCTGTTAAACTATCAATATGAAAGTAATTATTAGACTCATTGTCATAAAGCTCTTCATCTTGATAAAAAATCGGTAATTTCTTTGTGCTCAATCTTGTGACATGATTTTTTACAGATAAGTCTATATAATCTGACAGCGTATTGTGAAAGTATGACTCCATTTCTTCAATCTCTTGTTGCGCCGATTCTTCCACGCTACCAAAAGACATGAAATGATTTAATTGACCAGCGTATACCTCATTGTCGATTTGGTAGTCTTCCATATCACTTATTAACATCTTTTCTAGAACACCCGACGTATATATCGGGATACTAGTTACTAGAGCAACAGTAATGACGATTCCTAGTAATAGGCTACCTACAATCCACAAATTATTTATCATTTTACGTATAAGCATGCGAATAATGGCCACTAATTGATGCCTCCTACCTAATAATCACTTGATCTCCTTCATTAAGACCTTCAAGAATTTCCACTTGAGTCGAGGATACAATGCCAGTTCGCACATCCACTTCTCTTAAACTACCATCTTCATCTACTACTTGGACATATTCTCTCCCCGAAAAAGTACGTAATGCACCACGCGATATCATTAACGTCTCTTCACTTTTTTCTGTGACAACTTCTATATTTACTAAATCGCCTTTTGCAACACTATCAGGCCTATCCTCGGTAAGATCAATAAGTAAACTTCGATCATACAAATCTATACTTTCTTCAGATATATCAGATGGCAAATCACGAGGAGTTTGAATGACTTCCCCTGCCAATTCTTGATTATCATATGTAATTTGAACATCCATACCTAAATCAACATCACTCAGCGTATTACTACTAGACGCCGTATAAATAATTTCGAGGTTTTCCGGGTCAGATATTTGTACGAGCGTATGATAACTTTCGATATAATCCCCCGATTGATGTTCACTAATAAAAGTGATAATTCCACTCATAGGAGCCCGCAAAAATGCACCTTCCATATCTTGGTTCATTTTATCTAATCTCAATTGCAAACCTTCAACATCGAGGCGAGAGATAGTCGTTTCATATTGATCTCCATCCGAGTTTTCTATTTGACTTAACCTTTGCTTCGCTTTTTCCAAATCTAATTCCAATAATTCTATATCAAAACTTAAGTCTCCTGTTTCTAGTTCAACTAGTAAATCACCTTCTTCCACTTCATCATTAGGGCGAACATGGATTTCTTTGATACGCCCGTCCGTTTCCGTATAATACACATTCGTTTTATTAATCGCCGTGAAATTGGCAGAACCGCTCACACTGCTATAAATGTCCCCTTTAATAACTTCCTCCGTTTCAAATTCCGTTTGCGCTGGTTCTACTAATGGTGGTTCAAGCATTGCCTCTTCGGTTGGAAATATCGCACAAGCCGAGAGAAGCAAAAGCAACAGCCCAACTGAAAATAACCCAATTAATTGATTGATACCGTTCTTATAAAACTGCATTTTTTTCAACAATGATTCCATCCTCCAATTCATACACTTGATCGGCTAACTCCATAATAGAAGGGTCATGTGTTGTCATAACAACCGTCGTTTTCTCCTCTTCCACCAATTTTTTGAAGCCTTGCATCACCCGCACGGCCATTAAACTGTCCAATTCTGCCGTTGGCTCATCGGCTAATACAAGCGGTGGACGGTGGGCAACGGCTCGCGCAATCGCACATCTTTGTTGCTCGCCACCTGATAATTCCGACGGTCGATGTTTTGCTCGTTTACTTAAACCAACAAAAGCCAGTGAGTATTCGACTTTTTCTTGCCATTCTTCTTTAGGTACCCCAGCAATTCTCAAACCAAATTCGATATTTTCATATACTGACATAAACGGAACGAGGGCAAATGACTGAAATATAAACCCTATTTTTTCCCGGCGTAATATCACTTTCTCTTTTTCAGACATATCACGAGTGTTTTCCCCTGCAAAAAACACATCCCCTTCTGTCGGAATATCCAATGCACCTAACAGGTTTAGCATCGTTGTCTTCCCCGATCCAGACCTTCCTTTTAATACAATCAGTTTGTTATAAGCGATATTCACACTTGCACCTCGTAATGCGTGCACCACATTCCTCCCGCTACCAAAATCACGCGTAATATTTGTCGTCCTTAACAGTTCCTCCATTACACTTAACACCCTCCCTCACACATGTAAACCCTTTCAAAAAAAGAAGCATAGGGACGCACAGACAAGAAGCGCAGGGACGGTTCTCCTGCTTCCTATTTTAGGTCGTTGTTTCATTTTAAAAGAATATGATTTCTTGAATTCCCTACTGGCCCAAGCTCGACCACACCTAATATTTACAATTATCTAAGGATATAATTCGACTTTTAATGCTATATACCTTTATATTTCTAGAAATATATTGAAGTAATAAGACAAACCTATCCATAAAGAGGCAATACTTTTGATATAATCGTTTCCAAACATGGATGATGAGCGTCTTTAAGAAAAGCAGCGAAAAGTTGAAACGCAAAAAGACGACTTCATGTGTGAAATCGTCTTTCTAGGTTCCCTTCCGAAACACTATTTGATTCTTGCCATTTCGTTTGCCTTGATATAAAGCTTTATCTGCTAATTAAATCGTTTCTTCTATATTACGTTGACGATCTACTTTTACTACTCCATCTGTTATTGATAATGGAATATTAGATTGCTCATAATCTAATTCGCCTTGTTGAATATATTCTCATTATAATTAAGAAAGGAACACTAAGTTGATTTTACCGATCGGACTTAGGAAGCAGAAGAACCGTCCCTCTGCTTCTGTTTTTCAAGCATTGCAGCGATAAGTGCACCTTCTACTGGTTCTATGCTAGGCACTATGATATCAACTTTAAGGTTGTGTCTATCTATTTCCTTTTCTATCGTTTCACGAAATAAATCCAACCTGTTAAACAGTCCACCTGTTAACACAACAGGAATTTTCTGATCTTGAGAGTGAAACAATTTATTAATTAAAGATGATATCGATTTACCCATATATGTAGCATTTGTATAGATGATTTTCTCAGCCTCTAGATCACCATCATCTGCCGCTTCTATTACTAACTTTGCTAAACCTGCAATTGTTTCTTTAGAATTTCCTGAGTGATAGATAGAGGGAATAATATCTGATAATGTATCAACTTTAAAATGATTCTGAATTAAATCCGTTAGTTTCGTTTCTCCATTTAAGCCATCATGTGCTAAAAAAGCAACCTCCAATGCATCACTTCCTAATGCATAACCACTACCTCGTTCGCCAACTAAATATCCCCAACCACCTACACGATCAATGACTTCATCTTGGTTCATTCCATATGTGATAGATCCAGTACCCGCAATTTGCACGATCCCTGGTTTCCCTAATGTACCAGAATAGAGTGCAGTTATTGCATCATTATTTATTATTACCTCGACTTTTTCAATAAATAAGGATGCAATAACATGATGTAATTCTCTTTTAGTAGATGGATGCTCTGCACCGGAAATACCCGCATAAACTATTCTTATTTTTGTAATATCGATCTCACTTTTCGTTTTTAATTGATTTAATAGCATGTTTATTTCATTTCTAACCATCCCGAAATTTACGCTATTAGGATTAGTCGATCCCACTGTTGCTTCTGACAAGATCTTCCCGCTCTCATCAGCAATCACACCTTTTGTTTTTGTACCACCACCGTCAATTCCTATAAAATACATCGTGTACACCTCTCAAAGAAAAAAAGAAAGATTCAGAGAAAACGAACGAACCTTAAATGTAATCAATCGATTCATTTAATTTATTTTCTTTTTTGTATTAGTTAAAAATTCTACTGCTTTTCTCGTTTCGTCTAAATGTTTCACTGTTTCGTCGTACAATAAGGAAGCAACACACATAAATAATATATCCACTACTTGTAATTGGGCGATTCTTGATGAAGTAGCACCACTTCTGAAAGTAGGTTCTTTCGTTGCGGAAGTATACAAGTTAACATCCGCATTTTCAGCGACAACGTTATTACTATATTTTGTAAGGCTGATTGTTTTGATATTCCTTTGTTTTGCGAGTTGCAAAACCTTAGCAATTTCTAACGTGCTACCCGAATAAGAAATACCAACAACAACATCGTTCTCTTCTGCATTAGCCACTTGAGTTGCTACCATATGAATATCCGTAAAAGCATAAGCGTTTTTATTTATTCTTAGAAATTTTTGTTGCGCATCTTGAGCAATGATACCCGAAGCACCTAAACCGACAAAATGTATCCGTGAAGTTTTTCTTAACATCTCAGTTGCTCTCACTAATTCATCAATACTTAATAATTCAGAGGTTTCCCGTATCGTTTGAATACTATTATTCGTCATTTTTTCGATAATTGAGAGCGGTGATTCATTAGGTTCTATATCTCGAACAGCGCCACTGTCAGTTCTTTGCAGATCGCCAGCAATTCTAATTTTCAAATCCTGAAAACCTTTTAAATTCAATGATTTACAAAGTCTAATAACTGCAGCACCACTCGTTAAGCTTTTTTCCCCTAACTCTTTAGCGGTCAGAGAAATTGTTTCCTGAGGGTTAGCGATGATATAAATGGCTATTTTTTTTTCTGAAGGTGGTAACGATGAAAGCATCTCAGATAGCATCATAATCCCCCCGTTTACAGACATACATATCCCTCCTTTCTCACATTAAAAGTGGAAATCTCATTTTTAAATACTAAGTATAAACAAAGACATTAGAAAAATGCTTTGATAAGTCTAGGTTACCAGACTCATGTCTTAATCACACGATATTTTCTATTGGTCATTTGCTAAATGAATCGCCTCGCGAATAAATCCATCCGTTTGTTCTATATATTGTTTTGCAAGAGAAAAATCTATATTCGCTTTAATCATCACAATGGCAGGCTTCACTTCATATTTCGTTTTTTTCAAAACCTCTTCAGCTTCTAAATAAGATACATTAGTAATCGTGGATACAATGTTTTTTGCACGTTCTTTCAATTTATTATTGCTCACTTTAAGATCTACCATCAAATTTTCATATACTTTTCCAATTTTAATCATCGTCGTTGTCGTTATCATATTTACTATCATTTTGTGAGCAGAAGCTGCCTTCATTCTTGTTGAGCCTGTTAATGTTTCCGGTCCTGTGATAACTTCAATATTAATACTAGCATATTGACTGATTAGAGAATCTTTATTACTTGACAAGCTGATCGTTTTTGCACCAATATCCCCAGCATATTTGAGTGCTCCTGCTACGTATGGAGTGCGACCGCTAGCCGCAATTCCGATCACAACATCCAACTCTGTCAACCCTCTATTTGCCAATTCTTGTGCAGCTAAATTTTCATTATCTTCTGCACCTTCCACCGCTGTAAACATAGCAGAATTCCCCCCCGCTACAACTGCTTGGACTAAATCCGAGGGAACGCTAAATGTAGGAGGACATTCAACGGCATCTAGTATTCCTATTCTTCCACTTGTGCCTGCACCAACATAAAACAATTTCCCACCTTTTTTTAACGCATGAACGACTGCATCAACGGTTTTTTCAATCTCAGGAAGGGTTTTTTTAACGCTTTCCGCAACAGTTTGATCCTCATTATTTATAATTGTCAAGATTTTTGAAGTTGACTCTTTGTCAATATTCATTGAATGAGTATTTCTCATTTCTGTTGATAATTTAATTAATTTTTCCATCTCATCTCATCCTATCTATATAGAAGATAAGGTTCTCTTAGTTGACTGAATGAATCCAATTGATCCTTGCAAGTTAATAAAAATTCTTTTGAGTTACCATTCAGTATAAGATTCCTTAATATTTTCGTCCCAGCTAATAAATCAAAAAAATATTTGTCGTTCTCGTTTACAATAAATTTGAAATCTTTTTGATGAAGATTAGCAATTGTCTCAAGCAACAGAATCCCTATTTGCAAAGAATTTAGATCATGTCTATTGACGACATGCAGTTGCACTCCTCCGCAAATTTCATCTTTATGCTTCTGATAGCTTGGAATGAAAGAAGTTGGTCTTGCTAGTACACCTGGCAATTGTCTTCCGTTAAATTTCTTTGCAAGTTCATGCCCATCAATAAAGGGAGCACCTACCACTTCAAATGGTTTTGTTGTTCCTCTACCTTCTGATAAATTTGTCCCTTCAATTAAGCACGTTCCTGTGTACAGCGTGTTCATATCAATATTTGTTACATTCGGTGAAGGCGGAACCCAAAATAATCCAGTCTCGTCATAATACATATCACGCTTCCATCCATCCATTGGAATGACTGTAAGTTGACAGTTATATCCGAATTCGGACTTATACATCTGGGCGAGTTCCCCAACTGTCATCCCATGTCTGTTAGGGATAGGTAGTAGCCCTACAAATGACCTGGCATCACTCTCAACCAAATTCCCTTCCATATTTATTCCCGAGATTGGATTAGGACGATCGAGAACAACAAAATGCTTTCCATACTTTTCACTGGCTTCCATGACATAAGCCATCGTATATATAAACGTATAATATCTAGAACCAATGTCCTGAAGATCAAAAACTATCACATCTACTTGGTCCAACATCTTTTTAGTGGGTTTCTTGTGCTTGCCATACAGACTGTAAACAGGAAGATGGGTATATGGATCTGTGTATGACTCAACTTCTTCTCCCTCTTTCATGTCTCCTCGGAGCCCATGTTCCGGACTGTAAAGCGATGTTAAATGAATATCTGGATGGTTAAAGAACAAGTCAATAGATGGGACTAAGGAGTGGTTGACTCCTGTCATATTTGTAACAAGTCCAATTCTTTTCCCTTTAAAGTTTAAATACTCTTTTTCTAAAAATATATCTAATCCTATCTTCATTTAGATCACCTGTTTTCCCGTCGCTGCTTTCACACTAAATCTTTAAAACGTCGTTTGTTTGCGATCAAATTGTGCTTACAAAACCATTAATTGAATTGAGGTAAAAATCGTTTGTTTTCTTTTAAAATATCGTTTAACATCGGTTTTGCTACCGTAACAGACGTCACTAAAGGGTGGAGATTCAAAGCTTGTAAAGCTGCATGATAATCTCCTTTTACCGCTGCTTCCACTGTCAGTTCTTCGAAAGACTTGATGATTTGCAAGAGACCAATCATATGAGGTTTCACTTCTGACTGAATTTGGATTGGATGAGCTCCATCCGAATCAATTACACAATTCACCTCAATCGATGCGTCATCTTTCAAGAAACTTAACACTCCATTATTTTGAATATTCACCGTTTGGATATCTTTTTTGTTATTATAAATCGAAGAAATCAGATTCACAGCCGCAAGAGAGTAATAAGCTCCACCTCTATTTTCTAGCAATTTAGGCTTTTCATCCACTTCAGCGTTCCGATATACTTCAAATAATTCCTTCTCTATTTCTTTGACTACTTCAGCCCTTGTACCAGTTTGATCGGCCGCCTCTAGTTCATCAGCAAGCATTTTATCTGTCATGTAATAATAGCGAAGATAGCCACACGGGAGACCACCTAAAGAACTTAAAAAATCTTCATCCCATTTAAAATCTGGAATATTCTTTACAGAAAAACTTTGATCACCAGCAGGGTTATTCAAAAATTGTTCCATCACGTTTTCACCATTAATTTTTATTTTCGTCGTCCAATTTAAATGGTTGATTCCGACCCATTCAATATCAAGATTTGCAATATCAACCTCTGCATAATTGGCGATTTTCTTTTTTATCCCAATAGGCAAATTACATAATCCAATACTTTTAACCTTTGAGTATTTCGCTACAGCTTCTGTTACTATCCCAGCAGGATTTGTAAAATTGATTAAATAAGCATTTGGTGCTAATTCCTCGATCTCTTTACAAATATCTAAAATAACCGGTATTGTTCTCAAAGCCTTTGAAAACCCTCCAGCACCTGTCGTCTCTTGACCAATGCAGTTGTACTTAAGTGGAATTCTTTCATCTGATGCTCTCGCTTCAAGAAGACCAACCCTAATCTGAGTAAGGACAAAATCTGCATCCTCAATGGCTTCTCTTCGATTTAACGTAACGTGAACATTGATTGGTATTTCTTTTTTCTTTAGCATGCGATTCACTAGATTTCCAATAATCTCTAGCTTCATCTGCCCTTCTCTAATATCAACTAAATACAATTCTTTGATTGGGAGTTCGCTGTAGTTATTAATAAAACCTTCAATCAATTCTGGCGTATAAGAAGAACCCGCACCAATGACAGCTATTTTCAAAGATTTTTCACTCATACTTCATCATCCTCGCAAATCTAAAATTGTTTATACGATTTAATTTGTTCGTCGGTTACCTTTATTCCTAACTTATCAAATGTTAGAAAAACGGAACCATATACAGGTGCTATATCTAAATTAATCAGTTCATAATTGTGAATCCCACTATATTCTAGAGTTTCTTTTAAACAATTGATTAAGTGAGGATTTTTTCCTTTTTGTAAAACAGATCCATTCAAAACGATCGGAATTTTAATTTCAAGTAGAGACGGAAGTCTATTGACTACTGCCTTTCCTGCTTTACCTAGCTCTTCTCCAATGTTTCTTAAGATCATTATTGCCGCCTTATCGCCTTTTTCCGCTGCTCTATGGAGCACACGTGTTAATTGTAAAGGAGCTGAAAAAGCCTCCGTTTCTAACGCAAAATGATATAATTCTTCCATATCGGAAAACCCTAGTTCTAATGGGACCATCTCTTCTAACATTGATTTTTCATCACGAGACTCCCAAGATCTAATCGCCATCCGAAAAGTTTCTTGCGCCATAAACGCTCCACCTGCCGCATCGCCAAATTTATAGCCAAAGCCACCAATTTGCACACGATTACCAAATTGATCAATTCCTGCTGCATTTGTTCCTGATCCGCAGATGAGAACAACTCCGATATTTTTAGGGCTACCAGATCTCAAACCTTGCAACGTATCGCACTCAAGTCCCCATTGTTTAAAAGGCATTTTACCGACTAATTTTTTTAATACTTTCATATCTTTTGCAGTATCAGCACCTGCTAAGCCATATTGAGCATAATCAATATCATCCGATTGAAGATCAGCCTCATTTAAAGCTTGATTTACTGCGCCATGCAAATGAGTTAGAAATAATTCGGACCCTGTACTCGTATAATTTGATCCTAACGAGAGCCCTTCACCGAGAAGTTCGCCTGCATCATTTACGATCACTGCATGTGTCTTGCTATTACCACCATCGACTGCAAGGATTTTCTTCAAATGATTCTCTCCTTATTCATATTTTCAGCAATATTTTTATTCCTGAAGCATGAGCAAAGCGATTTAAGATTGGATAATGTTAATTTTTACAGACTAACCTTTGACCGCGCCCTTCATGATCCCACCTATAAAATATTTCTGTACAAACATAAAGAGAATAACAACTGGAGCCATAGAAATAACTGCACCTGCTGAAATTAATCTCCAATTTGATGTAAATGTACCTGATAGCATATTTAAACCAAGTGGCAAAGTGAACATATCTTGATCACTGATAATAATTAATGGCCAGAGAAAGTCTCCCCACGCTGTAATGAATGTAAATATCGCTAATGTTGCCATTGAAGGCTTGACGAGTGGGACTAAAATTTTAAATAATATTTGAAAAGTGTTTGCCCCATCCATCCTGGCTGATTCATCCATTTCATATGGAACAACTGTAAAGGCTTGCCTCATGAGAAATACTCCAAATGCCGTTGTAATATTGGGTAAAATCATGCCTGCGTATGTATTTTGCAGACCAAGATTCATCGAAATAAGGTATACAGGAATCATTAAAAGTTGGAATGGAATCATCATTGTGCTAATTACTAAAAAGAAAATTGTTTTCTTGAATCTAAAATTCATTCTGGCTAGCGGATAAGCTGCCAACGTACAAAATAGAACCGTAAGAAGCACTGTCACAACAGTTACTACAACACTATTAAATAAATATCTAGCAAATGGAAATGTATTCATGACTTGAACGTAATTAGCGAACGTTAATTGCTCAGGAATTAACTGTGGAGGATATGTAAATACATTCTCTCCTGCTGATTTAAGTGAAGTAGAAATTAACCAAATAAAAGGTCCTACCATAATAATCGCCACTAATAATAAAAGTAAATAAACTATAATTTTTTTCGAAATATCTTTTAGGTCAATCTTCTTGTTATAAATCGTGATCACTATAACTCACCTCCGATCAGGTAATATTGCCTCTTTTTCCTGTGAATTTTAAATTTATTACAGTAAGAATAACTGTAAAAATAAATAGTACGACACCAGCTGCACTTGCATAGCCCATATTTAATTTAGAAAATGCTTCCGTATAGATAAAAAATACGAGCGTCTCTGAACTATGGAGTGGACCACCGCCAGTCATAATGTAGATTTCCTCAAACACTTTCATCGCTGCTATAATTGACATCATTGACACCAAAGCAATAAAAGGCATAAGCATAGGAATCGTAATCTTTGTTACTTGTTGCCACCAACTTGCCCCGTCAATCTTGGCTGCTTCATACAAGTCTTCTGGTATCGATTGTAATCCAGCCAAATAAATCACCATATAGTAACCGATTCCTTTCCAGATTGTCACTACCATCACTGCAAATAAGGCAGTCGTAGTAGAAGTTAGCCAATGAACTGGCTCATCAATAACCCCTAAAAATTGTAATATGTAATTCAATACCCCGTATTCTCTGTACAGCAAATCCCAAGCTAAACCGGCTACTACCATTGACGTAATAACAGGTAAGAAGAATGCAGAACGAAAAAATACAGCACCTTTAATTTCCTGATTGACTAATACAGCCACAAATATTGGAAGAATAACTAATAAAGGTACGACACCGACCACATAAATGATTGTATTTGTGAGCACTTGCCAAAATAAACCATCTTGAAATAACTCAGTATAATTTTCTAATCCTGTGAATTCAGCATCTTGAATAATATTGTACTCAGTAAAACTTAACCAGATTGCTTGAATCATTGGAAAGAAAACAAAAGTTCCTAATATCACGCAACCTGGAAGCAAAAATAAATAAGGTGTAATTTTAGCAGTACGCAACATTTTCCCTCCTTGATCGTAAAACGAATCATTTAAATAACACCCTAAGAGTCAAGCTAGCGAGCCTGACTCTTTAATGGGAGTCTCGGTAAAGCATGTAGACGATTCTAATTTTTATTCAACTAATAGTTCATTCCACTCTTCTTCTGCTTCTGCTTCTGCTAATGCTTCTTCCGGTGTTGCTTCACCTAACATCGCTTTTGCAAATGCATCATGGATAGCAATTTGCAGTTCACTAAAATTATTCATTGGCGGTACTAATAGTTCAGCATTTGGCAATTGTTGTGCTGAAATAATACGCTCGTAATCAGCTGCCTCTGGATCCTCAGGCAAGTCAGTGAAATAAGGGTCATCCAATGTCGCTTCAGTAGAAGGAAGAATGGCAGTAAGTTTCGTAAATTCTAACTGATTTTCAGAATTCGTCACGAACTGAGCAAATTTTATCGACTCTTCTTTGTTCTCTGATTGTTCTGGTATAACAAGGTTTTGAACATTCATATTCTTTTTACCTGACTTTCCTGTTAAAGCTTCAGAAGGCTCTGAAACTTCGTAAACGTCAGGTGCATTTTCTGATACTTCTGTCATAAAGATATTCTCACCAAAAGCAAGTTGACCTGATGTATATAAATTTGTAATTTCTCTTTGTTCCCCTAATGATTCTGGTGGAATCAGACCATCTTGATATAACGATGTAAAATATTCTACTGCTTCAATGCCTTCCGCACTGTTAAAAGCAGCTTCCGTTCTTTCTTCATTTGTTAGATCCGCACCCATCTTAACTAAGTATTGCATTGGTAACGTTCCTTCAAATGAAGGGAAGAATCCATATTTACCTGTTTCCTCCATCACTGTTTCTGCATATTCCGCAGCCTCTTCATAATTACTAGGAGGGCTATCAGGATCTAAACCTGCTTCCTCAAAAACTTCAGTATTTGTGTAGGCAATTTCTGTACCTAAATACCATGGAAAAGCAAAAGTATTCCCTCCAAGTTGATTCGCTTCCCATGCACCTTGGAGATAAACGTCTTTTTCTTCTTGAGATATTTCATCGTCCAATATCGTTAAAGCATCTAGCTCAGCAAGATTAGACCCAAATGATGGATTTAAATTCACGACATCTGGGGCATTATTAGCACTGATATCTGAAAGTAACTTTTGCTCTAAATCAGAGGCCGGAACATCTACCCAATTTATAGTCACGTGACTATTCTCTTCTTCATATACATCTATTAATCCATCAATATATTCCGTGAACGTTGGCTGTAATTGCATTGTCCAAAATTCTAATGTGACTTCTTCTTGAGAGGCTTCTTCATTGTTACCGTTGTTTCCATTCGTATTGTTTCCTTCATTAGCTGTCTCGTTATTATTTCCATCTGCTGCATCATTTGCATTATTATTATCATTTCCACAAGCAGACAAAGCTAATAGTGAACTTAAAAGTACACCAGTGACGATCTTTTGTTTTTTCATCAATAATTTCCCCTTTTAAAATCATATTTTTTTAAGTTTGCAATCAAACCTTTTAAAAAGCTAGTTGCTAGTACTTCACCTCCCTTAATATATTTAACTTAATACCTGGGTGAATTGCTTTCCGAAGCTATTATGACAAATCGCTAGCCGTGACAATTCTTTTATATATATTTCTTCCGAGAGAACCACTTGGCATTTCATAAGGTCCCTCAAATTCTAATCGCTCTTCCTCCAACTCTTCAACTTCAGCTATATCGCCTTTTATCCATTTCTCCATTCGGTGATGGACTGTCTCTAGGCGAGCAGAAAGTCCTCCATATCTAATTTCTAACACTTCCCACCCAAAAGGCTTATTTGTCGAAAACCATAAGTCGCGGTGGCATTTTCGCAAAGCATCTGCATTTTGCATTAACTCCTCTAATTTTTTCATTAACAATTGCATCTCTTGTTTATCCTTCGCATCATATATTTCTTTCAATTTGATTCCTATTTCAGCTTTCACACTGAGGACGATGGCTAGATTTCGATAAAAATCAAACAACAAATACCATTGTGGATTTTCTTCCGTCGCTCTGTTCAATTTAGAGATCATTTTTTCATAATGGTCATTGAGAGACAATCCGTGAATGTTTTTGTCATATAACCCAATTAAAACGTCTTGCCAGAGTAAAAATTTAGACGGATTAGATTCATGTAAATTATTTTTTGAAACACCTGGTGTCTCATCGAATTGATTTAGAATCATAAAGTCTTCCCAACGCCCACCAGCACACGTTTCGAACCGAGATTGTAAGTGTTCGTCATTCACATGTTCCCGATAGGCATGTTCTGCAAATAACTGCAACATCGGTAATCCTGAAACGAGAGGTGTTTCAGCGCCATTGTCCCCCCACATCGTTAAGAAAACTTCTTCAATTCCCTCTTCTTTACAAGCAAGCAAAGCTGCTTCAGTAGTAGCTCTCGCCTTACCATAGTTAGGAGCAATCCCATTCCACGTCCAAACACCGCCTGCAAAAATAGGTGCGGAACCCAACTTCAGATGTTTTTGTATAAATTCTTTGTAAAACTTCTTATCCGTATGATAATAATCCCAATAAACAAGCTGCGTATTTGGAATGGACGCAATCACTTCTTCTGGAATCGACGCTTCTAAATCATAGTAAGAACCGTCTTTTGAACCTAATCGAAAGTACATGTCACTCCAAATCATTGTCTTTAATCCATTTTTCTCAGCAATAGAAACAACTCTTTGTAGGTGTTCATTCATAATGTTAAAACGCTCACGGTAGCCATTCTTATCTAAATACTTTCCTAACCCCAGCTGATGAGCTTCATCCATTCCGATATGTATCCTTTGTGATCGAAATGGTTTCGATGCAGCTTCAATGATATTTTCTATAAATTGATGCGTTTCTAATTCGCCAACTAATAAAATGTCTGCTGTGTCTTTTATGTTGGCTGCGTAGTTCCATTTAAGAGCTTCGGTTAAATGGGCTAATGTCTGGATGCAGGGGATCATCTCAATACCTAATTCGTGTGCATAGTCGTCGCATAACCTTAATTCTCGCAGTTTATACCTCCCCCGCATATAGCCAAAATAAGGATATTCAGGTACTTCATAAGTGTCTTCCGTATAGACCATTAAAACATTCAAACCCATGGTTGCCATTTTACGTAGTATTTTTTTTAACTCGTCTGTTTTTAATACGCCATTTCTTGAGGCATCAACCATGACCCCATTCGTCTGAAAATAAGGTTCTTCTGTTAATTCAAAATTCCTTTTTTGTTGATAGTTTTCGATCCAAAGCCCGATTGCACGAAAGAAGTGTATCTTCTCTTCAAAGAATATTTCACCGTGGTCGTTTGTATTATTTACATATAATGGACCTTTTCTCTGCTTAATGTATACTGGATACCCGTCTGCTTTTAATTGAATATTCATGTCCTGTGAAAGAATAGACATTCCATCCGCTATTAACGACGTATCTCCAATTAGTTGAAGTTTCATCTTTTCTCCTTTTAGCTTTTGTCATTCGTAAATAACTTAAAGAGATTCTTGAATAATTAAAATATAACACAAAAACTTTATTTTTGAAATAAAAAATCAATAATTTATTAAATATTTCGGTTTTTAATTTCAGTTTCGGCACATTTATGGTATAAATACTGATAAACTGAAGAAGAAAGATAACAGTTACTATTCACAAAATAAGGAGTGTACTGAAAAAAATGATTCATTCTGTTAAACAGTTTTTACAAAACGAAATTTCATTAAACCACTTACCAGGGGCGTGCGTTCAAGTTTCCTTTAAAGGAGAAATTGTTTTAAGTGAAGCCATAGGCAACAGAACGATCCTCCCAAACAAATCACCGATGAATAAAGACACGGTATTTGATCTTGCTTCATTAACAAAAATCGTTGCGACATTACCTGTTTTATTAAAACTAATCGATTCTGGCGATATTACTCTTGATGATCCAGTTGCCTACTTTTTACCTGCATTCGCTCAGAAAAACAAAGAATCACTTACGTTGAAACATTTGTTAACTCATACGTCAGGGCTCCCTGCACACCGACCATATCACCTAAGCCCCCACCGCTTCTCAACTGAGGAAATTATCGATGACATTTGTGCTGAACCGCTCGAATACCGAACAGACAGTAAAGTCGTTTATAGTGATCTAGGGTTAATGATTTTATATAAAATTATTGAAACGATAACAGAAGAAAAATTTGAGCATTACGTTGAAAGGGAAATCTTTCAACCTCTTAATATGATGGAAACGACATTCAATCCGTCTTTTGATTTGAGTCGCTATGCTGCAACTGCTTATAGTGAGAAATTAAATAGATATAAACAAGGGATTGTACATGATGAAAACGCAGAAGTAATGGAAGGAGTTAGCGGACACGCGGGACTTTTTTCCACTCTTAACGATTTACAGAATTATACGTCAATGATTGAAAATGATGGCGTATTTAATGGAAAAACGATTCTTTCAGAACCAGTTTTAAAACTTTCTAAACTTAATTTCACTCCTTTCGATGTTCAGCATAGAGGATTAGGATGGGTATTAAATTCTCAACATTCATCCTCGTGCGGCGACTTATTTTCTGAGCAATCATATGGACATACTGGATTTACAGGAACAAGCATATGGTTTGATCCAACGATAGATTTACATGTTATTTTCCTGACAAACCGTGTTCACTTACAGGATTCTTCATCTTTTTTTAGATTAAGATCAAGATTGCATAATCTGATCCGTTCTCATTATTAAGAAGAAGCAGTAAGTTTCAACTCATAAAAACGACCTGAACGAATGATTTCACCGTTCAGGTCGTTTTTTTATTGGTTAAGCATACAAAATTATTGTGCATGAGAAAATGTCGTCGTATCCTAGGGGTTACTGAATGACTAATAATACTGATCGTGACAGTGGTTTCCGCCTATTTTATCGTAGTTAAGTGCAAAGGAATGTACACAATATGGGCCATAAACCTTGCAGGTTAAAGAGATTTACCAGCTCTAATCAATAAGGATGCCTCTTTCATGGCGAAAAAGACTGTCTCTTCCTCTTCTAGTATTGCGCTGTTGTTTATCCGTCGAGACAAATCGATGTAGATTCGACGAAGCAAATGCTCTTTCCTGCGGTATTGGAAGTCCTGTCAAGACCCTGCAGGGCATTTGCCCGAAGCGGCTTGACGACATCACCGCGGAAAGCGAAGACATGAAAGAGGCATCCTACTTTGATAATAAATGGATCACCTTTGTAAAGACCTATGTTATTCAGTAGCACCTAGCCTAGGTTCTTTGTGAATCATTCAGCTATCTTTTCTGTCATAATGAAATACGTTATAAAATGATAATTTCCCGATCGGAATTAGGAAGCAGGAGAACCGTCCCTGCGCTTCTCTTTGCTTCTCCTCTTGCTTCCGGTTGGAGGTTAATAGTAAAATTGAGTGGTATTATTAGAAATTTTAAAAGAGGTGTTTCTATGCAAGCTGCTGCATTTACTCATTCGGTTCGATCGGCTTCTACACGTAACTTGAAGATTGCATATGTTTTAATGTCTAGTGCTTCGATTACGAGGATGATTTCAAGCAAATTGACTACAACAACAGACGTTTCACAACGAAAAGCGCTGTTTGACGAATATCAACAGACTCTCGATAAAGAAGTCGAGCTTGTCGATTTTGCTAGAGAGGAACTACCGTTTGAGATAATCACTGTCTTTGCCCAGCGGTATAACTTGTCTCTTTCGGCAATCGATACACAACAAGGCTTAGACGAATTTACTGACAAAGTCTTAACTAAGGCTATCCAGTCTTATCGTTCGATAAATAAAAAATTTACTGGAACTAGGTTTGAAGACGTTGTCCATCATTTTTTCAAAAAAATGTATGAAGCAATTGGCAAAAAGTATAAGGAAGCAACGGATACTGAGCAAGAAGAGCTTGACAAAACATTCGAAACGTTTATCGCAGATTTACCTGAACGGCAACAAGAACAACTAAAACACGAATTACGTATATCTGATCTATCCCAGCAAACGATCAACCGAATTTTTGTTAGCGATGGATCAGTTATGTTATATTCCGCTTTAGTCAATACAATGGGGTTCTCTTTTTATGAGAAAGGAGCATCTCCTTTAGCGAGTAGTGCTAACCTTTTAGGCCTGACAATGCCTTCTACCGCTTATACAAACTCGGCATCGTTGGTTTCCGCCTTAGCAAGCCCGCTATTTTTCTTAAGCATTAACCCTGGCTCTGCTCTTACTAAACAGCGGTCAAAAGACAACGACTTGATGAACTTTCTTGCTATTCTGCTATTGATTTTCAGTCAAGACAGTGAAGAAGAAGCATGTTCATCCGAAGAAATCAATCAAAGATGGAAGACAAAATTTGCACATTACCAGCATTTGCTGCAAGAAATTAACGAACTCACTTTAGAGAAATCACAAACGACAAATGCGATTGATCGGTACACTGAAAATAAGTCGACATTTGAGCAAAAGATCGCCATTGTCAAAAAGAACATTGCCCAACAACACGCTAATATCGCGAATGATTTACAAACAATGAGCCTCGAAAAATTAGCTGAACATGACTTGATAGCTGGAATCGCCCGTCAACTTCAAATTATAGAACGAGACATTGATTCACGATCAATGAAAATCGTCAGTGGTCAAGGATTGATCGGTAAAATAAAGGCTGGCGTGGTCAATAGCAAAAATTCAGTATTAGTTAAAGAAAGAGAACTGAAGCGAAAAAAACTTTATCGCGATATGGCCAATTTAATTGTTTCAAATGATGTTCCGTTATTTGATGTAGAGAGCAACCTCATTAGTGATTTAAAAGACAAAAACCTAGAGAACCAACGGAAATTCACTGCTGTCATCGATAAAATTGATTTCTTAAAGGAACAACGGAAACGATTAACTAAAAAATACCCTCTTTTAGAAAGCGAACGCAAAGAAATGATTCAACATTATCCTGGAATTGATCGCGTGAAGGCTAGGCGGGATAAGTTTCCAGTCGTTAATCGATAATCAAAAGAACTATCAGTAAAAAGTCGACCTGAACAATGAGTATCGCTCACGTTCAGGCCGACTTTTTTTCATGAAATTTCTTATACACCTTTATAAAACCATTGTTATACTTCTTCTCCTTGTAAATCCTTCAACCTATTATCGGCAATGTCTTGAATCGTCACACCTTTTAGGTCGTACAACTGATGTACATCCTCATCAATACTGATAAGTGGATTCTCAATATTCATTGCGTCAAATAATACAATCTTTCCCGTTCGCCCATCCGATAAATACACTTCTGTGCCAGTATACAAGCTGACCATATAATTAATAAATGGAAGTCCATATACGGCTGAGAGCCTCTTATCATAAATATCCTTCTTCACTTCCGATAATGCTTTAAAGGGCGACTGCTTTTTGCGAAAAATGCGGTCAGAGGAAACGGCATCGAACACATCTGCAATCGCAATCATTTGCGCCACCTCTGGAATTTCATCTCCATGGCGTTCCTTTGGATATCCTGATCCATCCATCCGTTCATGATGATAGAATGCACCATCTAGGATGTACTGAGAAACACCTTCTTTTTTGAGCAGGTCATATCCGATCTCTGTATGCTTAAAAATCGCGTCTGCCTCTTCTGTTGATAACGTATCCGCTTTATTAAAAATCGTTTCTGGAATCTTTACCATTCCGATATCATGGAGAAGTCCAGCCTTCCCAATTTCAATCACATCCTCATCTGGGAAGTGATTCAACTTTGCAATGAGGGAAGTCATCAGTCCCACGTGGATACTATGGCGCAACAAATATCCTTCATGACCTTCCAATTGCTGCAAAAATTCAAGCAGACTATGAGACACAAGTGCCTCTGTCACTAATTGGTCAAACGCATCCAACGTCTCCTTCACGTCCACTTCAATATCTGACTCCGTACTGTTAAACAACTCTTGCAATCTATTAAACTGATCTCGATAAGCTGCGATAAACGGCTTATGCTGTACTTTACACTTCTGATCCAACTGTTCAAGGAAGGACGTATGACCAAATACGGAAATTGTCTTAATCTCATTTTGTCTCAACAACCTTATGTGACTCGTTGTAATGACCATGCCTTCTCTTAATAATATAGATCCATTTTCAGATAAAATATCAGTAGCGAGCTTTCGGTCCAAAGCTAGATGTGCAAAGTTGTCAATATTGACTTGATCCATGCCAATCCCCTCCTCAACTTACTATCTACTTCTATTTTACCCTTTCTACTATTAAAATACCGTCTTGAGTGGAATAATAAGAGAATGTTCTCAGTAATTCCCGGGAAATATAGTACTTTACACCGATTAACAAAGTTGATAACAAGTGAAAATACCCACTGGTTTCATGTTTAAGTATTTAACTATGACGTTCCGAAATATCTAAACAATTCTGAAAGTGACGCCAGGCATCCCCTACATATCTTTCGATTTATTAGCTAATTCGTCCGCTGTCTTGGAAACATGCTCTGAGGCGCTAGCTACTTCGCCAATTGACTTGGTAAAATTATGTACTTCGTTTTCAATTTCCTCATTATAGCTACGAGTAACACTCATTTTATCAACGATATGTGTAAAGGAAATGTCAAGACTATCGACGGTTTGATTATTCGCATCAATCGCTTTGTTGACATCTATAATAATTTGCGAATTTCCTTCCACTTCTGTTTTTGTTTCATTTAATAGATTTCTAACTTTTTCCACCGACTCTTTTGTTTGCTCAGATAATTTTCGCACTTCATCTGCAACTACAGCAAATCCTTTTCCGTGCTCACCCGACCTTGCGGCTTCTATGGCCGCATTCAAGGAAAGTAAATTCGTTTGGTCTGCAATTCCCTGAACAATCTGAACAATCCCTTTCACTTCTTCAAACATTTGCATTAGCTTGCCCATGTTTTTCTCCATCTTCTCCACATTTTCCGTTACTTCTAACGTAGATTTTTTCAAGTTTCCTAACTTGCTTTTTCCTTGTTGTGCGTTAGAGTCACCCTCAATGGCTAGCTGCGTTCCATTGTTTGCCTTCTCGGTAATTCCAGCTAATTGCTCATTTATATCATTAATACTAGCAGATGTCTCTTCAGCAATTGCGCTTAGATTTTCTGACGTGGACATCACCATTGATTGTACCTGCTGTTTCAATGCATTTTCACTTTCGCGAATGCGGGTCGTTTCTTTATCAAAAGCCTCTAAGACTATTTGCTGCTCTAATCCGATAATCTTTGAAATTGCCTGAATTCCTAACTGAAGATCATTCGTATCACTATAGTGCTCGCCAATCAATTGGATCATTTCCAACTGAATCCCTTGATAAGCACACATGTACCACTTCTGTTCTAGGCCTATTTGAACGTGAATATGAGCAATTTTATATCGTTTTTGAATAAAAGATTCATTCACTTCCCCATTAAACATTTCCACTATATGTTTACTGAGTGTCTTTTTTAATTTATCAACAGAGCTATTGTCATTAATAATCTGCATAAGGATTGGCGAATGCTCAATATTGTCATAAAACGTCGTAACCAAATAATTAATATTAGGTTCAACGATTCGTTTCAGTACATTCAGTACTTTTAAATCTTCTTCCGTAATTTGATTCATAAGAATTTGCTTTTTAATATCACTATACTCGCCAACATCTATTGGATTTACCTTGACCTCTTTGATTTCTTCAGATAACAACGCTTTCTTTTTTGCACGTTGGCCTTTTCCTTTTTTAAACATGTTCATATCCCCCTGAATACAGATTAATGCTTTCTCGAGCACTCTCGACTGAAAAACACCATTTACATTGTCAATATATATATTGGTTATATTATACTAATACCATAGGAGGTGATGATCTACAAGAGGAAGAATGATTGGATTTATTGACAAAGGAAGTTTCAGAAAAATCTACCTGGAATCTTGAAATTGTATGAGGACAGATAACCTTTATCTTTCAACAAGAACATTTGAATTTCTTCAATCTGAACAGATCACACGTGCAATCAGCTAAGGAGTTTAAGCAATCGATTGGAATAAATTGTACTAATGAAATTACTTGTGATAAAATAAAAATACATAATATTGGGAAATCAGCATGGAAATTTATGATTCTTTTGAACTGATTTAGCTAGATTACTAGACAATCAGAATACTATAGGCTCATTGGATAAAATAGAATTTTCCGTATAATTACATTTACGTGTGAAACTGTCTGACAAATAGTAATTGAAATCGCTTCTAACGCGGGTAATTTATAATACCTGCTAGTTTCTAAAATTAAAAATCAATTTAGGAGTGGGATGATCCTATGGGCATAAATACTCACATTAGTTTAGTGACTCCATTTTTGGATGGTGATTATTATGGGAGAGTGTTTCTAGAATTACTGAACGAAGCAAATAAAAAACATTTTACTCTCTTCACTATTCAATCAAGAGCAGCAGTCAACAATCCAGTACCTTTTAATTATCCTGTAGGCACATCTGTACTCGATGGTTGGTTACTGATGACCAATCCACATTCATTATTACCATTAGATCCTAAGTTACTTAAAAAGATTGCATCCTCAGGTAAACCAGTTGTAACTATTGGATATCAAGAGGATCGGGTTAACTGTCATTCTGTTGTAATAGACAATCGAGAATCGACTAAAGCAGCGGTACTGCACCTGATTAGAGATCATGGGCACCGAAGAATTGCATTTGTCGGCAGTAACAATGAACACTTAGATATGCTAGAACGATTTGAAGGTTATTTGGAAGCGCTTGCTGACAGTGGGATTCAGTATGATGAAGAATTGGTGTTTTATAATAGTGATGCCTTGCGAGTAGGAGGATATCATTCCGCTGAAGCGATGTTAGAAAAAAAGATCAACTTTACCGCTATATTTGCTTCGACTGATTTAAATGCTATGGGAGTGATTGAAAAGCTCCAGAGAGCAGGACATCGAATTCCTGAGGATATTGCAGTGATTGGTTTTGATGATTTGCCCCCTGCTGCAACTTTTAACCCACCATTAACAACAGTTCGCCAATCATTTGAGGATTTGGCAAAAACTAGCTTCGACATTATTTTTCGGAAATTGAACGGAGAAATTATAAAAGATTCCGTTACAAAAATAAAGACAGAACTTGTGATCCGTTCATCCTGTGGTTGCGAGTATAACTCCGTTTTGGAACCAACAGCAGATGTAAAGAAACAATTAACAGAGTCGAATGCAAATTTGGATACTATCATTAAACGCTATGACAAGTTTGTAAGAAGATGGGCTTCTGCTACAAGAGAGAAAAAATTTAATTTTTCTAATATGTTCTCTGAAAAAAGCTCCTGGGGCTGTTTGGCATTATGGGACAATCGTGAGAAGAATAGAAAAAACCTTATCATTACGCAGGCATTTAGTAAAAATGGGGAGTCCGCTCCTCCAATAGGTTTGAGAGTTCCGATAGAACAATTCCCACCAACAGAATGGCTTCCGAGTGTTAGAGAAAATGATTTTGTTCGAGTTCAGTCAGTCAAAAATGAGAGAGGTGACTGGGGATTTATAGCTATTGTTGCACCAGTAGATGAACTCATATTAATTTCTGCAGCTGATATAACCCTGATCAGCTATACCATTTCTGCTTCAGCATTGGAACGTGACGAATTGTTCCAGCAGCTTCATTTGATTGCAGAGCAATTAGAGATTGTATCGAAAACGACGAACGATGGTATTTGGGATTGGGATATCATCACGAATCATATTGAATGGAATAACAGGAGCAATGACATATTCAAGTCAATTGGTGAAAAATTACCAACAAGTTCTGAATCTTTCTTTAATCTTATTCATCCTGAAGATAAAGATAGAGTAATGGCTAGCTGGAGAGAGCAATTGGACAAAGCCGACTCATTGAAAATAGAATTTCGAATTCAAGGTAAAAATGAGGAAGAACTATGGGTTTATTTAACTGCAGATTCTCTTCGTGATAAGGACGAAAAAGTCGTTCGGATAATCGGTTCGATAACAAACATCTCTGAAAAAAAATTCGCTGAGCAGCAAATCAGGCATTTAGCATTTCACGATGGATTAACGGGGCTACCCAACCGTCAATTAGCTCGTGATCGTTTGGATTTATATATAGAACAAGCAAATCGCTATCAGTTTAAACTGGGCGTTTTGTTAATCGATCTAAATCGATTTAAGGTTATAAACGATACGCTCGGTCATCATGCAGGGGACCAACTTATTCAAAATATTGCCCGAGTTTTGGAGAATGCAATCGAGCCTTTTAATACAATTTCACAAGATAACCATCAACAAGCCACGATTGCTAGATTGGGTGGTGATGAATTTATTGTGTTATTGGCTGATATCGACGATTTGAATGATCTTTATAGTGTTGGAGATCGAATTAATCAACAGTTCAAAGAACCTTTTATCATCGATAATCATGAGGTGTTTACATCTGCTAGCATTGGCGGAAGTGTCTATCCAAATCATGGGCGGGATTTCGATGAATTGTCTCAATGCGCAGATATGGCTATGTACAGAGCGAAAGAAAATGGTAAAAATCAAATAGAAATATATTCGTCAGAACTAGACTCAACGACTATGAAACGTTTTTCGATGGAAAATCAATTGCGTAAAGCAGTGGAACGTAATGAATTTGTGTTGCATTATCAGCCTCAATTAAATTTGGAAAATAATCAGATTATTGGAATTGAAGCTTTATTACGGTGGAATTCTCCAGATCATGGAATCGTAGCACCATTGGAATTTATCCCCATTGCTGAAGAGATAGGATTAATTATTCCTATTGGGCATTGGGTATTAAAAGAAGCGTGCCGACAAACTAAGAGTTGGATCGATGAGGGACTGCCACCAATGACGATTGCTGTTAATATTTCAGCACGGCAAATGCAACAAAAAGACTTCGTAGAAACAGTTAAATCGATTCTTGAAGAAACCCAGTTGCCACCTGTTTATTTATGTTTAGAAATTACTGAAAGTACTGCTATTAAAAACGTGGAAAACAGTTTGGACATGCTGAAACAACTTGGTGACATTGGTGTTAACATAGCTATTGATGATTTTGGAACAGGATACTCATCGTTAGCAATGTTAAAACAATTACCAATTTCAAATATTAAAATAGACAAATCATTTATACAAGATATGGATATAGATAAAGATAACGGAGCGATAGTAAAGGCGATTATCGCAATGGCACATTCATTAGAATTAACTGTTACAGCTGAAGGCGTTGAGACAGAAGGGCAAAGGGATGTACTTATAAATGAGAAAACGAACTATGTTCAAGGATACTTATTTAGCAAAGCCCTCACCCCTAAAGATTTTATGCGATATATAAAAAGCGTTGCCTTTCCCCCACTTAGGTAAAGTAACGATAAACCAGAGGGGTAAACCGGAGGGACGGTTCTTATGGTTACAGGTATCAACTACGCAATAAGGCACTCACTTTCTTCAGAAAGTGAGTGCCTTATTGCTAATCTAACTGGTTTCAACCGAAGGAACCGTCCCTTTGGTTATTTGTGGTATCAAAAAGGGATAATTGTTCCGAGACAAGGCTTGAAAGATCCTCTGAGTTCGCAGTCCTTTTATCCTGTTTTTTAGGCAATGTTAAAAATGCCTCTCTAAAAGCTCCTTTTTCTATAGCAACTTCTTCTTCCGTGAGACAAGTTGGTTTTTCAATTGAATGAACAAAATCAAAGAGCCAGAGATCCTCTTTAAAATTTTTCATAAGCTGTTGTTTAATAGCATTTACGTGTTGTAATACTTCCTTTTTCGTATCGGGCGTAACCAATTTTTGTTGTTCTAAAAAATCGTAAACGTAAGGAAATCCCCATAGTATCATAACACCGATTTCATTTTGATTCGATATGATCCCTCTCGTATATTTTTCTACCTGTTGTTTAAGTTCGTGACGTTGAAATAGAAAAGGAGAGCTTTTTTTTCATTAGGTCTACAAATTCAAACCAGATGACTTAACTCACTGTAAAGGAGATTTCTTTCTCGTTAAGTGCATAGCTAGCAAAAGCAAAGTAGAGCTCACGATAAGCGTGAGTCGAATCATCAGCAGTATAAGCAATGCATTCATCTATAGTAAAAAGCGGTTCGCCCTTTTTTTCAACAAGATAATCGATCGTTTCAACGACAAATGGAATCTCCTCTTCAAAGAATTGTTCATCATAGTCAAAGCGAATTAACGAATCAGTAACTTTTTTCAATTAATCTCAGAGTCAGATTTCCCTTCTAGTCGAGATAAATAGTAATTTTGCCAGTTTTGATAAAAAATCGTATCTACGAAGTCTAACTCAGCGCCACCAATTAATTCGTCACTATTCATTACTTTTTCCCAAACAGAATCTGCTAAATAGGTTGCATAATTAGTTTGTCCATAGAATAAGAATCGATTGAATAGTGGGATATACATATTAAGACCATGCGCTGGATTGGTGATAAATGGTTGGAGGTATTCTTTCGCTTTATCGAACTCATTATTATAGAGGTAATATTCTACAGCAGAATCAAGTAAATAAGGAGCTTCTTTTGTATATAAATTTGGTGTATTTTGTTTAACGATATTAATTAACCGAATTCCTTCTTCAAACCGTTTTTCTCGAAAAATATCAGCTTTTAAATCCACAAGAGGTAACCCTATGTCATCTGTAATGAGTACATCGTCTGTAGGTGGATTCTCCAATAATTCTACCATCATGTCATATCTTTGTTCTAATGAAACTTGCATATATGTAGCATACCATTTGTCTTTTTCATTCACGTATGAAATTATTTGTAAATCCCCTTGATTTTATTTAATATCTATCATTACTCAAAAACTCTAGCCATTGCCTTTATAAATTAATATTACTATCATATTTATATTTCACCAAGAAGCTATACTAATATGATTGAGGATTTATGTACTTATAATAGGGGATCAAAATTCAGTTGCTTTTCCAAACACGGGACCAGCCATCTCACTTTATAATCTGCGCTCGTTTCCTTTATTATCTCTTAGTATAATTTCGACAAGATCGGTTCGGCTCCTCGAAGAGTAAATTTCTTCTCCTGACATATCAACCTTCATATTAAATTCTAAATATCGAGATTCCCTCGGGCCTAACGTAAAATAATATGGACCTTCTTGATTTAATCGAGAATAAGTTTCAAATTCATCAAATCTCGATTTTTGAAAAACGATCTCAAAGTCTACTGCCTTGTTCCGTTTATTTTCCAGAAAAATCGAACACTTTATTTCACCCTCTGTTTCTCCTCCCTCCAGTTGAAACGAACATTGACTTCGCTCACTCTCATAGGAAATCGCATATATTCCCGAAGCGAAAGTGGATTGAAGCGTATCAACGATGACATGAGGCAATGCAGAAAATAATATGAGGGTTAGAATAATTATTCGGATTCTCCATTTACTTAAAGACTTAGCTATATATGTCAGACTTATTATTATTAAAATCAGAGAACCTATTCCAACAAAGTGAAGTCCAGTGTATGTCTCCATATTAGAAAATGGCGGAATGCCAATTGCTAGTAATAATGATTCCCCAAGCAGTTTGTTGTGAGGAAATGGCAGAACAATAACTGTCGTAATCAGTAATAATGTAACGCCAATCCAAAATTGCTTTCTATTTTGTATCAACTTCTCCTCTTCCATCGTTATCCCCGTCTCCTTTGTTATTAGATTAGTAAAATGGCACGAATCAATTCAGAATAGTTATACAGATCTTACCACAAATAGTCACAAAAGTTAGGGGGGTCTCTTGGTTAGTACTAGCAAAAGGAACATTATTTATCTGCTTTTTATTCCAACACTTTCTATTGACTGATTGCTATTAATAGTGCGTCAATATGCTTAGCATAACTTCATCACTAATTTTAAATGTATCTCTTTCTCTACGACATATATCTACAAAACTCAGGTAGCTCCGGGCATGGCACCATGATGTATCTTATTTCATTCTAATTATGTAATCACTTTATTACACCACCGCTATTGGGTCAGGAATCAAAATTGAGGTCAAGTACGAGGGATCTCAACCAGGAGAACCGTCCCAGTGGTTGTGAAGATACTTCTAAGTTCTTACATTAGGGTATAATTAATCTATATTTAGTTTTTTTATTAGAGGAGGGAATCCATTAGACAATCAGGAAAGAAAACTCACCGAAAGTATAAAAAATTTAAAAAGTGCCTTGGAGAGATTGGAAGAAGCTTTGTAGGAGGATTTAAACAATAGCCTTATTGTGGATGGAACAATTCATAGATTTGAATTCACAATAGAATTATATTGGAAAACCTTAAAAAGAGTGTTATTGTCGGAAGGAATTGAAGCAAACACTCCAAAAGAAATTCTAAAAGGAGCTTTTCAAGCAGGATGGTTAGAAAATGAAGAAGCTTGGTTACAAATGCTGAAAGATAAAAACTTAACATCTCATACGTATGTCGAAGAATCTGCTTTATTAATTGTTCACAATATAAAAGACTACTTTCCAGAGATGAAGGCCACATTTTATAAAATCAATTCTAGAGTGAACGGGAGTGATGATTAATGCGAATTCCTGAGCCTATTTGTCAGCAAATAATTAATGTTAGTCAACAGTTCCCTGATATAGAAGAGGTTCGCCTGTTTGGTTATAGAGCTTATGGCGATCACCAAGCACGATCAGACATCGACCTCCTTGCTATTATTGCCCCTGGAATGTCTGATTATGATTGGATGAGGTTTAGCGAAAAACTCGAAGAAGATGGTGAAACACTTTTGAAACTCGACCTAATAAGATGGGATAAAACCTCCTCAAAACTTAAAGAAGAAATTGGCAACCATCATCTTGTTTTGTATTCGCAAGAACCTAAACGTTAACAGCAATTATAGCCGCTACAAGTCATATTATAATCACCATCCTATCAAAGACAGATAATGATAATAACTTGCAGACAACAAATAACTTCTTTTCATTCAACCCCCAACTTACATTCTTCACCCTCCTACCTGCCTAGTTGCACTATTTTAAGATACGCCGCATAAAATAACAGATAAACCTATGTCTGTTTTATGAATTATGAATCTAAACAAGGCAGTCGGGAAGCATCACTCCGTTCCCCGACTATCTTGCACCATTTGATCATAACCCACCTTGTACTTTTTCCCTTCCGATTGCTCCAACACCGCACGAACTAACCGGGAAGTGACCAGGCACCAGATCCTCCAATTACATCATCCATCAACTACATCACCTTAGGGTACTTTGTTTCTTTAAGATGCTTCTGAACATGGTTATTCCCTCTAACACTGTACCTGACAACTGTAAACTCTGCTTCATTACATCAAGATGCTTCTCCATAAAGAGTTTACCAATTAAAAAAAGGATTTCCTGAAGTTATTAATATTAAACCAGAAGAATCAGAAGATGAGGGGCTCACTTTCTGAAGAAGAGTGGAAAATTCTCGGAGCTAATCTAATCATAGGATAAAAGGAATGACTAACTGGAGTCAACCGAAGGAACCGCCCCTCGGTTACAAATTAATTAATAATACAGCCATTAAAATGAGAAATCCATACATTGCGATAGAAACTATACTACACACTAATCCAGCAATTGCCATACCTTTGCCATTTTGATTTTTTATTCTTATTTCTTTAAAAGCTGTTGCAGCTAATACAATACCGATAATACCTAAAACGAAGCCAATATAAGGGATTACAATTGATATAATTCCTACTACCATTGAGGCTATTGCTTTTCCATTTGTCTCAGTAAATTGTTGGTTCATTTCTTGTTCCACGTAAACATCTCCTTGTATACTATATTTTAAGTTCATTCTATTCACAACTTACATATCATACCATTAATTTTTATTTTTTTGAAGAATAAAAAGCAACCAAGCTGGCTGCCCTTCTAAGTCATTCTATTATTTTTTTACGTCAATATTCCCACCGAGATGTGGCTGAGCTGCTTGCGCCATCTTTTGCACATTCGCTGAGTCGATCAGCTTGTCCATTGCTTCTACTTGTTCACCTGCTTGCCTCATCGCTTTCTTCATCATCGAAATCGATGCCTGATTTTTCACTTCTCCTTGACTCATCGCCATCGATAGTGCGGCAATATCCATCGTAACACCTCCTTCATCTAAAATTAAGAAACGAGATACGGTTCAAACAACGCTTCCATTTCTACTTTCATCTTTTTCACATTTGGAATGAGCGTGAATTGGAGGATCTCCTGGACTATGCCATAGGAATGATCTTCAAGGGATGTCACCACTCTCTCTAAACTATCACGAACCTTGCCAATGTGTGCTTCTACTAATTCCGTATCTTTCAAGTCCGCAAAAACAGGACTGGCTGAATTCTCAATCGATGCAAAGCCACCTATAACGTCATCCATCAATTGCATTGCATCAGCGTACTTTGTTTCATTAAGCTGCTTCTGTACATGTGTTAATCCTTCTAACACCGTCTCTGACAGCTGTAGACTCTGTTTCATTACATCAAGATGTTTCTCCATTTGATCACTACTTTCTATGTATGTATGAAAAACTATGTATTTCTTATTCTATAGACGTATATCTATAAAACTTGGGTGGTGGCAGGCAAGAGCTACCTAGGTACTCAATAAGGAGAACATTCCCTGTGATTTCTAGTACCAGTTGATATCCTCCTTTAGGAATGGTCTGAACTTTTCCCAGTACCATTGCAAACTAAACATTTCTTTTTGGCTGCAGAATTTTTCTTTGTTATGTTTACAAATGCATCATAGTAAGAAAATTGTCCTCCATCAAACAATTTATCAATTTGTCTATCTACATTTTCATACTCAGAATAATTTGTGTCTAGAATATAACCATCAAAGCATTTATTACATTTATCAATATTCAAATTTCATGCCCCCTTATATTATCTTCTATTATGTAAAAAAAAAGACTCTAGCATATTCACTAGAGCCTCTCTTAACTTGATTAAGAATATTAACCAAGTAATTGTAGTACTGATTGTGGTTGTTGATTTGCTTGAGCTAACATAGACTGAGAAGCTTGGGAAAGGATGTTTGCACGAGTCATTTCCATCATCTCAGCAGCCATATCAACGTCACGGATACGAGATTCCGCAGCTGATAGGTTTTCAGACGCATTATCCAAGTTAGAGATTGTGTGCTCTAAACGATTCTGATAAGAACCAAGCTCAGAACGTTGCCCAGATACTGTTTCAATTGCGTTATTAATAGTAGTGATTGCTGCTGTTGCTTTTTCAGCGCTAGTAATATCAATAGCTTCGCCATCATTACGCACTCCCAATGCTTCAGCTCTCATATCATTCACACCAACTAAAACATTTTGTCCACTGTTAGCACCAATTTGGAAAGATAACGCTTTGCTAGCGTCAGCATTACCATCGTCATTAGCTTTAACACTAATAGTAATACTTTCGCCTACTTGCATATCAGCTAAACCAGTTAAGTTAATTGCATCTCCAAAAGCTGCATCCGTTAAAGAAGTTCCATCGGCAGCTAGTTCTGCATTTAGATCAGCTGGATCTCCTATTGAAAAATCGTCAGCTAAATCGCCTGTACCATCTCCAACAGCTGTACGTGTGATAATAACAGTACCAGATCCTGTAAGCGCATCAGAATCAGCTGCTGCTGCAGTTATAGTAGCTGTTGTGTTAGATTCAACGTTCACTGTACCAGTTTCTGCTGCTCTTAATCCTTCTTTTTCACCATTCAATAATTTTTGAGTATTGAATTCAGTAGTATTTGCGATACGATCAATTTCATTTGTTAATTGATTCACTTCTTTTTGGATCTCTTCACGGTCAGAAGCAGTGTTCGTATCGTTTGATGCTTGCGTAGCAAGCTCACGCATACGTTGAAGGATACTATGTGTCTCGTCAAGTGCACCTTCTGCAGTTTGAATTAAAGAAATACCATCTTGTGCGTTACGGCTAGCTTGATCAAGACCATTGATCTGTGCACGCATTTTTTCAGAAATTGCAAGACCTGCTGCATCGTCTCCAGCACGGTTGATACGAAGACCTGATGAAAGCTTTTCCATTGAATTCTGCATTGCATTTTGGTTGATTCCCAATTGACGGTGTGTGTTCATTGCTGGAATATTATTATTGATAATCATGTTAAATTCCTCCTTGAGTTTGCTTCCTGTTCACATCCTTGTGAGTGGAAGTTCGTGTTTTGGTAGTAAAGAAAACGTCGGCCGCCGTATGCTTTATCACCTTACAATTGTTTTATCGGCTCTGATGAATAAATGTTTAGTTATTTTAATAGAAAAAATAAAAAAAGTTCACATCAGTGAACTTTTACCGTATGCTATCGACCCATCCGTTACGAATCGCTAATACTGTTGCGTGTGTACGATCTTGCGCTTGGGTCTTTCGAAGTATTTTACTGACAATTGTACTAACGGCTGATGTTGAAAAATACAGTTTTTTTGCAATATCTTGATTGTTTACTCCATCAAGAAGAAGTTGTAAAACACTTTGTTCATTTTCTTTTAATAATTCTTTTACTCTATCTTTTCTGAGAAGAAATTTCGCAATTGGCGTTCGCTTCATTTTCCGTCTTTCAATTTCACACACTAAACTACGATGTAATGTTACATCAAGGACGACATTGTTCATGTAAATTGATTGTAAAATGCACTTTTTATTAGTTAAAAAGAAAGACAATGATAAAAGTCCATGTAATGGAAGAGTTAAATATGAAATAAAGGAATCCGGTACTTCCTCTTCAGTTACAAGTATTACTCTACAGTCAAGTTTTAACAACAATTCCTTCATTTCTTCAGTATTTTCTAAATCTGTACATTTCACGACATATAAAAATATATCTTCTTTCTCAAACGATTGAGGTACTTCTTTTATTTTTTTTACAACGATACCCTCTAATTCATCCGCGACCTCCTGAAAACTCTCTTCTTCCACAATGTCATGATCATCGATAATAAATATATTAGCTTCTAGTTCTTTTTCCTCAATCACTCGCTCATCACAGTCCCCTTCTATAAGTAATATTAATTACTAATATACTACATATTTTTGTTCACAAACTTATAGAATTAAGTATATTTATGTCGATTTTTGTGATTTTGTGGTGCTTATTGTTATGAAACCGATCTCTTTTAAATAAAAACCCCTTTAAATTCCATATTAATGATTCTATATTTTAATTTTAAGATATGAAAGACTCATTACACATTTATGATTTCACAAATAACTAATATTCAGCTTGTTAAAATTACAAATAAATTTAGTGTTTATTCTTTTCAAAACAAAAAAAAGCCAAGGTACTCGTACTCCATGGCTTATCTTTTATACCAATTACCTCACTGCATCAACCCAGCCACGCCTAATAATCTGCACCATCGCATCGGTACGGTCGTTGGCGCCTAGTTTTTTCAGGAGGTGGCTGATCACGGTACTTACGGTTGATGGTGCTAGGAACATTAACTCGGCGATCTTGCGGTTATTATGGCCGTCTAGTATGTATTGAAGTACTTTCTTCTCATTGCGCGTAAGTATGTTTTCTACATCTTCGACCCGTAAAACGAGTTGTTTGATTGGATGGTCCTTCATTTTTTTCCGCTGAATGTCAACAATTAAATCGCTATGAAGATTTTGCTCCAAAAAGACTCCGAATTCATCTAATGTTTTAAGGACATGAGGCACGCCTTTTAAAAAGGATTTCAGTGAGATAATCCCATCTAAGTTATGATTGAAATAGGATAAGAGTTTCTTTGATGGACTATCCACTGTCATCAATAACGTGTATGTATGTTTTTCTTTCCCTCTTTTTATAAGCAGAGATTCAAGACAGTCAATCGAGATTTGTTTCGTCTCTTCTATTAATATAAAAATATAGCGAACATCATTCACGTTATTCGGGTAACTCTTTTCAATTATGACCTCTTTATTAGCAACGCCTGCTAAAAGCTTGTTTTTCATTTCACTCGTTAAGCAATGGTCACAATCGATAAAGAGGACCTTATCGGTAGTCGCTGTATCTTTGTTAGAGTACAAGGATTTCATAGATCGATCCCCTTTCATTTTTCTCTACTGTTAACAATACCTATTATCAAAGAGATCGGCAAGATTCAATGGTCGTATCCTCTATGTGACTTTTGTTGTGCAATTGGATAAATTGGGCGTATTTATTCCTATTTACACTGAAACAAACAAGAAAAGGACTATCTTAGATAAGACAGTCCACTGAAAATTCCCCATCAAAGCACACCTATTCTGCTTCAAAATGAGCCTATTTAAATCTACCCTTACTTTTTAATCGATTTCGTCAATTGATTTAAAATATCGATCGATGCATCAGTACCTGCAGCCGCTGTATTCTCTTCTTTTATCGACAAATAAATCTCTTTGCGGTGAATATCAACGTTTCTCGGAGCATCGATACCTAGCTTCACTTGATCCCCATCGACGCCAATGACGGTAATTTCAATGTCGTCACCAATTTTTATTGATTCGTTCAGTTTTCTCGTTAACACTAACATCGACTACTCCTCCTTCTTTTCAGAATCCGTCACCGGTTGCAGGGCATGCTTCGTATGGTAGCTGGATTCGCTCAACCCGATTTGCTTTCCTTTTTTACGAGTGGAATTAATCACGATTGGACCTCTCAAGTTTGCTGTTGATTCTTCAAGTGAATCTCGAAGAGTCAGAACAACAAATATTGCAACATCCTCTTCATTTTCAATCTCTAGCGCTTCCAAAGTTTGATCAGACAATTTTGCTTGATAATCTGGAAAAAATGAAAATGGCGTCATCACAACAAGTCCTAGTGCTGGTGTTGTCGTTGACTGTAATATGTAAAAGGGGCTTGGTTCTTCACTAAACGGAAGGAGAATAAATGATTTTTCCTCTTCAAAGCTCGGCAGTCCTTGTGCAAACTGAATCATATTTTCCTCATTAATCTTAATTTCTCCTGAATACTTCGTTTGTATATTCAACTTGATCACTCCAATTTCACTGTTTGTTTTATTGTACCTAAAATAGTCAACGATGTCTTGGTAGAAAAGAACATTGTTAGTTCATATAATCAATCCACACAAAAACCATCCCTACGTTGCGTTTCTTTCGGCAAACGGTGGATGGTTAAAGTTGGCGATTGATCGCCCCTCCTGAAACGGAGAAATTGATACTATTTTTTTGTTGCACGTACGCATTTGTTTCCCAACGCGGAATGCTAATTTGCGGTTCATTTCGTTGCACACGAATCGTGGGTTCTGACCTGTCGACCTGAAAGTTTACCTCAGATGGACGGTAATCAAACTTCACTTTGCCCATGTGTTCAGGTACCATTGCTAAGTTGTATTGTTTCTCTGAGAAGATTTCACCATTTTGTCGAGCAATTGATGCAATCGGATTTCCTTCATTCTCAATTTTTTTCAATTGCTCACCTTGTTGCGCCGTTTTAGCGATATATTGCATCACATTTTGCTGGGCACGGGCCGCAAATTCATCGACTCTCCGCATTGGTCCTTTTAGATCTGCATCAGCAAACGCCTCAGATTGGTCAATAAATAATTCTGAAGCCGTCGTGCTGATGCGGAAGCTCCCAACCAGATCTTGATCAATATAGAGATCCGCATTCGGCTGCCGAATCGACATCTGCGGTCGATGACTCTGGAGTCCTGTTTGAGCTTGCGTCGATGAAATATTAATACGAGCTAAGTCCATAATCAGGCCTCCTCTTAATAAGTCATTTAACTTTGGTTTTTGTAAAAATTATCTCAAGAAGTCCATTAATGAAGGTTGAATAAGGCGCCCGGTTGCGGAAAGAGCTGCGCGGTGGACATTCTCTTGTGACAATAGGTCTGTGATCACCAATTCCATATCTGCATTTTCATTATCAGACATGATTCTTTTCGCAATCACTTGCTGATTTTGGATCCGGGTATCAATCATTTCGACTCGATTCATACGAGCACCAAGTTCGGCTCGCTCATTAACAGAATTGTTAATATGTTTGTCTACGACATCGAGCATTCCTGAAAGTTCTGACGCCGTCGTTGAAGGATCTTCTAGCATTTTTTCCAACGCTTTAATATCGCCAAAAAGTTCATTTGAAAATACGCTTTGAGGATTGATGTTGATAGGAATCTTCGTTCCTTTTAATAGTTCAATCTCAACATTTTGACCGTTCGTCGAAACTGCAGATTTATCTGATAGGACTAATTGATTCTGTGAAAGGGTTGTTATTTCCCCATCATCAGTATGAGATATTGAATCAATGTTACCACCATCAATATTTATTTGAATCGATTGATCAGGATCTTCAGTATTTTGGAAAACGGGTTCACCAGCAACGTTACTTGCATCCAGATCATATTCATACGTTCCACCTTTAAAGATGATTTGATAATTTTCTAATGCGTCTGGATCCATTTCTGTTAGTTGAGACAGTTCAATATCCATTTTATCAGCATCTATTGGTGCATTGGTCGTATTCGTTCCGTTGAAGATATATTTGTTATTTGCTTTCGTATTTGCCAGTGATTCTAAGTGCTCACGTAGTTGAGCGACCTCTTTGGCAATATTTCCACGTTGTGTCGCCTCATACGAATCATTCGACGCTTGAACAGTCAATTCACGAACACGATGGAGCGCGTTCGTCGTTTGATCAAGTGTAGAATCAGCCGTATCCATCCAATTGTATACTTCAGATAAATTTCGCTTAAATTGCTCCGTTTCCGTCACCTGTGTCCTGTATCGCATGCCGTTCATTGCGACAACTGGATCTTGAGATGCGCGACTGATCTTTTTCCCTGATGATAATTGATCATTGAGCGTTTGTAGTCGTTCATAGCTTTGACTCAAATGACGTAAAGAATTGCTAGCAAGCATTGATTGTGTGACACGCATGAAATTCACCTACCTTGTTTTATTCGTTCAGCCATTTCACTCTATAAAAGTAGCAAATAGCAGGTGATACTATTTATAATAGTGCTGATTTATCTACCGACGAGGCCCATTCGATTAATAATCACATCTAGCATTTCATCAACCGCAGTTAAGTTCCTCGCTGCAGCATTGTAAGCATGTTGGAATTGGATCATGTTACTCATTTCCTCATCTAACGAGACACTGCTTATCGATTGGCGGTTCTGGTGAACCGAATCACGAAGTGTTGCTGTATTACGAGCTAATCGACCTGCTTCGTTTGTGTCTACTGCCATTTGCCCAATAACCCCTTGATAAAAGGATTGTATATTGGTTGTTGAATCTTCGCCAAAATTTAAGTTTGTATCTTTAACGTTCGCTAAAGCTAGTGCGTTGGACCCATCACCCGCATAGGCATCACCTGGGGGGCGTTCGCCATTTTCAAGATCAGCAAGTGACCAAACCGTATCATCTTCTGTTACACCCAATACATTAATTGTTAGACCATCTATACTTGTTGTTGTTGTATCATCAAATTCAATATAAGTCGTCCCGCCATCTGTTGAGTATTCCCATTGCTCAGAGACGTTGTCATACCTAACGCTTATTTCATCGTAACCATCACCCTCAAATATCCCACTAACCATCGGGCCATCAACTTCATCACCGTCACCTGACATTCTCACAAAAATATTATCTGCAGAACCAGATGCAGCAATATTATTCCTACTACTTTTAATTTCATCCGAAATTCTTAAGTTTTGCGCTGTACTATCTTCACCAGAATAATCAAAGAAGTCAAACCCAACTTTTTCACCACTCTCAATTTCCGACAAACTCCAACCAGAACTGTGAATTCTGTTGAATTCGTCCGCAAACGTAGACGCCATTACATCGAGGTTTGCCATCATGTCTGGGTAAAGGCCTTCTATGTCTCCGGATTCAAATTCACCAGTCGCATTGAAACTTCCTGTGTCATACCCATACGCTTCTATTACACTTGAAAGAGCACCTGACGAGTTGAAGAACTCATTAATGCTAACTTGCGCTCCATCTCCAGTCATTACAGTGTTATATATTTCATTATCTGGATCAACCAACGCTCCATTTGTAAATGTAATACTATTAACAGCTTCATTATCATCACTGAAGTTTACTTCTATCGTATTTTTTCTCAACGTCGCACCGTCAATCAATTTGATGCCCGTATCTCTTCCTCGATCATCCATCAGCGATATCGTATACTTCCCGTCCGCCATCTCTTTAGCGGCTCCACCGCTTGCTACTCGCTCAACTTTAATGTTAACAAACTGTGACAGCTCATCAACAAGCATATCCCGCTGATCGTAAAGGTCATTTGGGAGCATTCCGTGAGGTTCCACAGATGCAATTTGTTTGTTTAAATTATCTATTTGCGTAAGTAAAGAGTTAATTTGCTTCTCTTGTACCCCGATTTGTTCTTTATGATCACGTTGAATTGCTTCGAGAGAGTTATAGGAATAATTGAACGTCTCAGCAATAGCAATTCCCCGTTCACGAACAACAGATCGAGTTCCTGAATCTTCTGGATTCGCTGCTAAATCTTGCAAAGACTGCCAAAATCGGTCCATCGTATTTGCTAGACCATCTTCCGTCGGCTCATTCATAATATCTTCTATTTTCTCTAGTGATGTGCGACGAGCGTCCCAATACGCACTTTTGTTATGTTCCGCACGAAACTGCATATCGAGAAAAGCTTCACGAACCCGCTGAATTTCACCAGCTTTGACACCTGTCCCTAGTTGCCCTGGAATACCAGGTTGATTAAATCCTGGGTTAGGGAACGCCTCTGTTTGTGTGAAATTGACACGTTGCCTTGAATAACCTGGTGTATTTGCATTAGCAATGTTGTGTCCCGTTGTATGTAAAGCTGCCTGATGCGTACTTAACGCACGGCGGCTTGTTTCAAGTCCATGAAAAGTTGAAAGCATCGTCTTCTCTCCTTTATCTCGCTTATTTATTTGAGATTGATCATGTAAAGCATATAAGTCTATTTTAGCAAACTTTGTTTATTACCGATTATCTTGAAGAAGCAAACGTCTGTGACTTCCTTTACTGCGAAGTTAGACGTAAGCTGTGAGACTCCTGCGGAAGAACGAGACCGAGGAAACGATAGTCGAGAAGGCTCGTTTCTCGTCCGCGGAAAGCGAACAGTTGCAGTCTGACGCAGCTAATAGAATGCCTAAAAACACTCCTGCTCCTCCCACTTACACCTTCGAATCAAACAACGACCTTCCGCCAGGCTCAAACCCTTCATCGTCATCTTTTTCACCCTCACCAGAATAACTAACAAACTGGTTCTGAGGATGCATTGCATCAAGGGACAAGTTAACAAACCGCAACGAATCTTCTAACAATTGCTGATTAAGTTCATTCTGATCTTTCAGCTTATGAATTTCCGTCATCAACCGCTCCTGCCAACTTTGCAAGTCCGCGCGATCTTTTTCCGGAAATAACGGGATTAATTGCTCCATCGTCACGTTCTCTTTCACGAGTCCCTTTTCCTTCATCCACTGCTGAATGAGGTGCTGACGCGTGTTTTCAAGCTTTCCCAATTGCTGAATAAGTGGCGACTCTTCCTTCATCACTTGCTCTAGGCTATCCATCTCGCCTTTTTTAATCGCATCTTCTTTTCGGATTGCTTGTTCATTAAATCGCTCGTGAACAACCGTCATCGCTTGAAAAATTTTTATCAGCTCCTGCACCACGCTTCACACCTCACTCGGTTTATTATTTATCCCAAAACTCGTAAAATTTCTTCGCCACTTCTTGGGCATTCACCTTATACGTACCCTGATCAATTTGCGTCTTCACTTCATTAACACGCTCTTGACGCTCCGCAGAAATCTCCTTGGACTTTGCCATCTGTTTCGCTTCAGACGAAATTTCCACCTGGTCGGCCCGCTTCGTTTGCGTCTTTTGTTGCCGATCCTGACTCTCTTGAAGCTTGTTATATGCCTGAACCGACTGCATCGGATTAATCTTCATTTGATTCCACCTCCTGGAATTGCCTGCCTCATTTAAACCTTCGACAGACCTGTACCCCTTTGCTCTATCTACTATATCGGCTGATTCTCACAGATCTTTAGGATACATCAGAAAAAATAACTATATACTTCCTCTTGCACCCAAACGCAGAAACGTCCAGCATTGCCGGACGTCAATACATAGATTACGTATCTCTCCTCACCCGCTCATTCAATGCCGAATACGTCTGATACCTAGCACTCTCTCGGTTCTTCTTCCGCTCATCAAACGCATCTTGACTATCGCCAGCCTTCAAACCAGAATTGATCTCATTACGACAATCGCCACAAATACGCCCTTCACGAATTTGCCCCCCACACTTCTCACACCCATACGTCAAATTAGGGAACTGCGACAAATGCAAGCGACCCTCACGAATAAATTGCGTAATCAACTGCTGATCAACTTCAGTTGCCTCCATCACCTCTTCCATATTTGCACGCCGATTCTCCCGCTTGCGAATAAACGTATACACCAACTGGAACTTCTCCTCCACCTCACGTGCACAATGATCACATACCGGACGCAATGCCCTCACAAACAACCTACCACAATTCGGACAATTTTCTAATTCAGCCATCTTCAACACCCTCTCCAACAAACAATATCTATCTCTTATATCGACAAAGTTCGCACAATCTTAACCCTTATTTTTTAACATAACCGCTCCCGTAGCACGTGCCACCGTCACCGCTAATACCTCCAAAGCACCAGCCTCATATAATACCGTCGCAGCTGCCCGCAATGTCGCCCCCGTCGTATAAATATCATCCACAATCACAATACGCTTCCCCGCCCAATCAACCGCCCCTCCCTCATCTGACAACCGAAACACACCCTGAAGCGCTGACATCCGCTCTCGACGCCCCCGCTTACTCTGCTTCTCAGACACCCCCACTCGCACAAGCACATCCCGATACCACAACTCACCCGCCAACAACGCCGCCTGATTAAAGCCCCGCTCCCACAACCGCTCCCCCGCCAACGGAATCACCGTTACCGCATCCAACTTCCCCAGAGACTGCACCAAACCTTTAAGCTTCTGTGAAAATAACGTCGCAAGTTCTGCATCCCCGCGGTACTTAAATCGTGCCATCACTTCCTGAAGAAAGTCATTATACACATACAGCGATCGTTGCTGAACAGATCGATTTCCAACCTGGCCCTCTTCTTTCCACCTTAGACAATCCCGGCACAGAACAGACGGTTTTATCCTGAACGTTGCCGGCAGATTCACACCAGAGTCAACAAAATCATGATCCTCTTTTTCCACTTGCCGTCCACACATCTCGCATCCAATCGCCCGTATCGGCACGACCTTCGCGTCACATGATGGACAAAGCAACTTCTCCTCCGACAATCCCAAAGCCCAAGTCCAATTCACTTCTTCCATAAAAGACGTGTCACAATATAAACATCGTTTTGTCTCCGATAACGTCTCTCCCCATCTTGACATCAATACCGCCTCCCTTAAGTTTGATCATTCATCGCTTCAATATGTCGAACCGCTCTCACGATCGCATTCGTATTTCCATAATGAAAAAAGATCACATCACCATCATGCTCATCAGCACTTCTCCCAACACGTCCAGCAATTTGTACAAGCGCGGATTCTGTGAAGATTCGATCTTCCGCACCTAACACGCCCACCTGCACTCCCTTTATCGTAACGCCGCGCTCCAAGATTGTCGTTGTCACTAATACATTCATTTCTCCAGCACGAAATCGACTGACTTTCTCGCGTCGATCAGGATCACTCGCATGAACGGACTCCACCACCGTGTCCAGCTTCGATTTCAACACTTCTTCAATGGTCGCCATCAGCGATATTTTTGCTACAAATAAAAACACTTGCTTCTTAGCATTTACGTGACGCTGTATCCAGTTAATTACTTTCATCGGTAACACATTTTTTTCAAGCTTCTTTCTCCAATCGCCAACCCAGACTCGCTTTGGAACTGGAAGATCAAACCCATGATAGCGTCTCGGCACTTTCACGTGCGCTAACTCACCAGAATTAACTCTCCGTTTCAACTCATCCGATGGCGTCGCCGTGACATACACGGTTAAGCTTTGTTTTGAACGCGCACACTCAACCGCATACTGTAATTTTTTATCATAACTAAAAGGGAAAGCGTCAACTTCATCGATAATAGCAAGGGGGAAATGGTCATAAAACCGGAGGAGTTGGTGTGTCGTCGCAATCACAAGCTCCGCTTGCGCATATCGTTCTTCGGGTTTAACGCCACCGTGGAACGCCCGAACAACTGTATTTGGAAATGCCATCACCATCCTTGGTAACAGTTCCAACACAACATCCGTCCTTGGCGTTGCAATTAAAACTGAATCTCCTTTTGCTAATCCTGACTGGATAGCTTCGAACAACATCTCCGTTTTTCCAGCACCACAAACAGCCCAAATGAGAAATTTCCTCTCCATCAGATAAGAAGACATTACATGTGTAACGAGCGCTTCACTCGCTTTATCCTGCGCCGGGGACAGTTCCCCCTCCCAACCAAGCGGATGATTTCTCGATTCGGCACTCTCTTCTCCGTGCCACGTCAGTAACGGACTACATTCTGTCACCTTTCCCATCTGTATACACGCCCGGCAATACGCACACTTGTCTACGCATCTGGCACAAGAAATTTCTCCGAATAAAAACGGATCATCATTCCCACAGCGAACACATGTCAATTTTGGTTTACGATTGATTGCCGACTGGTAACGAATATATCCGTTGCAAATATGATCATAAATAACATCTAAAGGTATGGTAGCGATCACTTCATCTAACAGAAGTCGCCGTCCTTTTATCATGTTTTCTACTTCTTCGTTAATTTGGAATGTAGTATTTAATGAAGGGAATTCTAATTTGTCCGGAGGAAGATCAGACAATCTTACAAGAGGAATGTTCAACTTGTCTTTATGATTGAGAAGGGGTTCGGGTATTAGCCATTTATGGGAAAGGTGCTTCACTACATGTGGTGGAACGAGGGATTGACTCACTGAGTCATCGAGGGGAACCAAATAAAAACGCATCACTGCGCCTCCTTTTTCGTCAAGTAGGACTTTCAATTAAATTACCTTTCATTTCACAATCTACAAGTGAAATCATTCACAATTTAATGTTTAAAATTCATTCACAACTGGACATACGAGACCCCAGATAAATCTAGGGACTCGACCAGTGTACAACTGAAATCTAACTTCAGCATAAGCCTATTAATATTAGCTTAGTTAAAACTCGAATCAACCCAGCCGATCCCGATGCTTCGCTCTCCAAGATGAGTGCCAATTACCGGACCAAAATAACTAATATATACATTTGCATTTGGGTATTTTTCACGCAACTCGTCTGCAATTTCCAATGCTTTATCTGGTCGATTTGCATGGATAACAGCAATGTCTAATGACGTACCGCCTTTTGCATCACTATCTAATAACGAATAAATTCTTGCTAATGCCCGTTTCTCTGTGCGGACCTTTTCATATGGAACAATCACTTTATTTTCAAAATGCAGAACCGGTTTGATTTGCAGAAGACTACCAACAAACAACTGGGCGCCATTTAACCTTCCACCACGATGCAAGTGATTCAAATCATCCGCCATAAAGTAGGCTTTCATATGATTTTTCATATTATAAAGATGGTCGAGAATCTTCTTGCTATCATAGCCTTCTTTCACCATCTTTGCTGCCGACAATACGTAAAAACCTTGAGGCATACAACTCACTTCTGTATCAAACACATGAACTTCTACATCATCCGTCATATTCCCAGCAGCAATCGCCGTTTGATGCGTGCCACTAATTCCACTTGAAAGTGTTATCACAATAATCTGGTCATGATCTTCAGCCAATCTCTGAAAGGTTTCCTCAAATAACCCAATTGCTGGTTGCGACGTCGTCGGAAGTTCTTCAGATTGTTTCATCTTTTTGTAAAACTCTTCAGTCGTAATTTCAACCTCTTCTTGGTACATTTCTTCTCCAAACATGACGTTGAGAGGAACCATCGTAATCGCGTTTTCTTTACGTAATTCTTCAGGTATGTAAGCGGTACTGTCTGTTACAATGGCTATTTTACTCATATGTCATTTTCCACTTCTTCCATTTTATAAATTAGAGCTCTTACAATTACTTCCGTTCAATATGTTCAACAACGTACGTTACCATAATAATACCAACTTTTTCATACAAATGTCTATACATATTCGGAAGTATCTAAAACAGTGAAATTGTAAAAAATAAAATACCCATGCTAAAAAAAGCATGGGCAACACTGATCTATCAAAGCAACTACAACTGCTTGTCTGACACTCAGGCATAGTTTTCTATAAATTAATTCACTTTAACCCAACCATTTTTGATTGCATCAACAACAGCTTGTGTACGGTCATTCATACTCATTTTTTGTAAAATATTGCTCACATGATTCTTAACCGTCTTCTCACTAATATAAAGAGCTTCACCAATTGATCGGTTACTATTTCCATCAGTCATCAACTGCAAGACTTCACATTCGCGGCGCGTAAGAAGATGAAGGGGCCGTCGATATTCGACTTCACGGAAACCAACTTCTGTTTCTGGCCCATTATCATTCGCTAAACGACGATATTCATTCACGAGGTTGTAAGTCACTTTCGGATGGATATACGCACCACCATCTCCAACTACTTTCACTGCCTCGATCAAAGCTTCCGTGTCCATTTCCTTCAATAAATATCCAGATGCACCTGTTTTTAAAACATGTGTCACATATGTTTCATCATCATGAATGGAAAGAATCAGTACTTTAACATTAGGGAACGTTTCAACGAGCTGCTTTGTTGCTTCCATTCCGTTGACATTCGGCATATTAATGTCCATAAGCACAACGTCTGGTTGGTTTTGACGAACGAGATCAACGGCGTTCTCACCGTCGCTCGCCTCTGCGACAACCTCAAATCCTGGTTCCATCGACAAAATTCGTTTGACACCTTCTCGGAACAATTGATGATCGTCAATGAGTACAATTTTTAATATATTGTCTCTCTCCATTTTATTCTCCTCCTAATTTATAAATGAATTTGTTATTTTAAATTTAGCTACATTTTTAAGCATCAAGCACGTAAGGACGTTTGTATATCGGACAATGAACGGAAATAACTAGGTCTTTTATACCGTCGACGAAATACTTGCCTTAATCTGTTTCTTCGATTGAATTGATAGGAATCTGAACCATGATTAATGTTCCTTTGCCTGGTTTAGAATCAATACTTAACTGTCCTTCAAGCATATTAATTCGTTCCTTCATACCTACAAGTCCGAAGCTTCCTTCTTTTTTTGAAAGAACATCAAACCCTTTCCCATCATCTTTAATTAAGGCAGTTACACGTTCAGCTCCAAGCTCAAGTTTCACTTTAATCGTCTCTGGATCCGCATGCTTATAGGCATTCTGAATCGCTTCCTGTACAAAACGGAAGATGGCAACCTCCATATTGGCAGGAAAGCGACGTTCTTTTCCAACATTTGTGAAAGTAATCTTAATTCCTGTGTGATCTTCCGCAGTTTTTATATACTTAGCAAGCGTCGGCACTAAACCTAAATCATCTAATGACATCGGTCTTAGATCATAAATGATCCTTCTAACTTCTGCTAATGAATCTTTAACGATACGCCGCAAATCGCGAATTTCAATATGTGCTTTCTCAATTCCTTGAGTATCCAACACTTTTTCAACAAGTTCCGCGCGAAGCATTACATTTGCCATTGCTTGTGCAGGTCCATCATGAATTTCTCTGGATAGTTTTTTGCGTTCTTCTTCTTGTGCATGAATAATTTTCAATCCAAATTTTTGCATTTCCTGTGCATCAGCGACAATCTCTGAAACATGCTGCAAGTCACCTGTTAAATAGTTTATGACCACATTGATCTGATTGATCAAATGATCTGCTCGCTCCATCGTTTCGCCTAATTTCATTAATCGGCGTTCAAGATTATTACGACGCTCACGTAATTGATTTTCCTCCTGCTGTATTAACGCTAGCTTGATTTGATAGTCGTTAGCTTGTTCATACGCTTCACGAACTTCCATATCATTATAATTGGCGAAATGTTTACTAACTTCTGATAGTCTATTGCGAGCAAAACGCGAATGAAGTTCTGTTCGTTCAGATTTTTCAATTAATTGAATCACATTTTGTTGAATCTCTTGTAATTCTTTTTTTAATGTCACATGTTCGTTTCTTGATTCTTCGCCAATTTCAAATATTTCCTCTTTGCTGTTGCCTACCATTTCCATCATTTTTTTTAGAATAGATTCAATTGACTGACCGGAGCTCATCCAACCCCTCTCTTCCTTTATACCAAATTATCAAATGCGGTTACGACTATAGACGGATGTCATTCGTTTTTTTGATTCAAACGAAAGAACATGGATATTACCTAACGTTCAAAGTTAGTATTAATATTGTAGACACTACTGTTAAAACTCGAAATAACAAGTAATTTTATGGGGGTCCCCCGCCATTAGATTCATTTTTTATACAAATGATACCTACTCCATCTCAATCATATTCTAAAATGATATTTTTGTCTAAAAATGCTAATCGGGAATTTCTACCTACTTAACTTTTAAAAATGATTACCTTGACAAGGTCTTCTTATTCATAATACCCTAATTTTATCTGTATACATCATATTACAGAGATTTTCGAGATTCTTTTAGACTTTATTCACCGTATTACTAATATGTTCGCCAAAGATATACTTTAGTCCTTCAATTAAAGATAAGAATTACATTTATCTACTATTAAAAAGTTGCAAATAAGACTCGATTCTCATAAAATTGAGGTTATCGATCACCGTTTAATGTCAGGAGAGATTTAACGATGCTTAAATCCTATTATACCGTAAAGCGTTCTGGTGAACATGAAATCACCATCCAAAAGTCACGATTTATTGCTCATGTAGAGAGAACAACTACAGAAAAAGCAGCCAAATCTTTTATTGACTCAATAAAAAAACAGCATTGGAGCGCAAATCACAATTGTTCTTGTTATATCATCGGCGAACAAGACCACATCCAAAAGGCCAACGATGATGGCGAACCTTCTGGAACTGCCGGTGTCCCTATGCTTGAAGTTTTAAAAAAACGCAAGCTAAAGGATACGACAGTGGTTGTCACGCGTTATTTTGGCGGCATCAAACTCGGTGCTGGTGGACTCATTCGCGCGTATGGTTCTGCCGTAAGCGAAGGCCTCAACGCAACAGGGATTGTCGAAAGAAAATTAATGAACATTTATGCTTCTACAATTGATTATACGTCGTTAGGAAAGGTAGAAAACGATGTGCGTTCTTCCCCGTATTTAATAAAACAAATTGATTACTTAGAACAAGTAAAACTTGAAATTTATGTCGCTGATGGCGAAGAGTCTGTCTTTGAGAACTGGATGGCCAATTTAACAAGTGGTCAAGCTTTCATCGAACACACCGGACAAGCTTACTTAGAAAAAGACATTCCACCCCCTGGAAAATAACAGAACCACAACCAAGGTAGCTTTCGAAGTCATATTAAGTTTACTATTTCGTGATTTTTAATGAATGAATGAGTATATTCGATTTGCTAGAATAAACTTTTTAACGCTCGCCTGTCTCTATTCCACTTCTACATAAGGTATTATTGTCTTCAATTTTTTCTCCCCAATACCATTCACGCGTAGAAGATCTTGAACCGTGTTATATCTACCATTTGCGGTTCTGTCTTCTAGTATTTTTTCCGCCAAACGATCGCCAACACCATTGATTTCCATCAACTCTTTTAAAGTCGCTTCATTTACTTCAATTTTATCGTTTCTTCGATGAGGAATTCCCTCTTTATGTGTGAGATCTTGTTTGGTTTCAGCATCAGTCGTTGTCGGCGGATATGTAGGCTGCTCGGCTTGAATACACTTGCATTGTCGTACAATCAATGGCCATCCCCATCTATAAATTAAGACGATGACTCCCAAAGAAACAATCGCTTTTTTTATCATAATATCCTCCATTCTTAAATAAATTTATCTTTCATTTAATGAACGTAATCATATAACTTAACCCCGTTTTTCCCTTCATTCTTAATGTTGTACATCGCTGTATCCGCTTGAGAAATAAGCGTATCCAAGTTGTCTGAAGTTGAGGAGAATTTACTGATCCCGATGCTCGGAGTTATTTTTATCTCTTCGCCTCCAATGATAAAAGGTGAACACAAATCTACTTTTAACCTCTCCGCCACTTTTACCGCCTGCTCAACGGATAACTTATCAACAAATACAACAAATTCATCTCCACCTATACGCGAAACAATATCTATTTTTTTCAAAGAAGATGTAAGCCTCTTTGCAGCAATAGACAGCAATTGGTCACCTGCAGCATGTCCATATGTGTCGTTCACTTGCTTAAATGAATCCAAATCTATGAATATAATAAATGCTCTTTTGTAATTAAACTTTGGACACACTTGTTTTTGTTCGACAAACTCATATAATAGTGAACGATTTGGTAACTTCGTTAATGGGTCATGATACGCTAAGAACTCAATTTTCTCTTCCGCTTTCTTCCTATCAGATATATCAACTAAAGCCCCTTCAACTCTAACAACTGAGCCTTGATCATTTAATATTGGGAAAAATCTTGCCGACACCCACATCATTGGATTATCTGGAATCTGCAATCGATACTCGACAGATTTTTTCTTCCCCTGTTGAATGTCTTCTTCAATACCATTAACAAACATCTCGTCTTCTACATGAATAAATTCTCTCCACAAAATCGGGCTCGCTGAAAATTCTTTTCTCGAAATATTCTTTAACTTAACAACACCTGATGTGACCGTATGGACCTCTGTTTTTAGATTATATGAATAAGTGACAATATTCGCACTTTCTAGAATATACGTAAGTTTTTCTTGACTTTCTTTTAATCCATTCCACATTTTCTCTGAAAACTTCGTTTGAACAACTAAAAACATTGCTACAAACAAGGTGAATAACAAAAAATAGATAAAATTAATTGACTGACTGAAAAAAATGACTTCCAGTGCAGATTGATAATAGACATACGATGTTAATAATAACGTGTAAATTGTTGCTAACACAATCAGATGGACCTTGTTATAGATCGAACTAATAATTAGCCCAAGCCAAACAAATAAGTATGTTGAAGGTTGGGGATATTCAATCAGCATATAAAACATATAGCCGTAAAAAATTGTGATCGTGGCATACATGGTGAAAAACTTAGCTTGACTATTTTGACTTATAAACCAAACTATCGCAATTAATACAAATCCAACAATTGCAAAAATGCTAACATTATCATAAAAAATTACTTCTGCCCCAAGTCTGAACAAATTGAAAAAGAACAACAGTTGTAAAACGAGTCGATTTCGCTTGTGAATAAAACGTCTATCATTTTTCAATGATTTGTTCCCCCTTAAAGTAGAAATAATCTATTAATAGATAATAGTCACGGCTATTATACCAAAAAATGGAGGGCGTGTCCCTCCATTTTTTACATTTGTTCTTCTAAGAAGGAATTATCCAAGAATCATGAGAATAATTGTGATTGTTAACACACTAAGCAGCGTAGTAATCAAAGTAATGCTCGATACTAGCTTTGGTTTGGCATCAAATTCGACTGCATACATAACAATCGTTGCTGCAGAAGGCATTGCCGCTGCGACAATAAGTACTTTCGCTAGGAGTGGATCAAGCGGCATCAGTAGTGTGATTCCCCATGCGATCACTGGCGAGATGAAGAGACGTAAAATTACTCCAAATGATACTTTTCCCCAGTCAAATTTAGTCCATTCTATTTGTGCCAATTGCATCCCTAAAATGAGCATTACAGTCGGAATTGCCGCTTGCGATATGAGTTCGACAGGTTGCATTAAATTGTCTGGCACTTCTGCGCCAAGCAACTTAAGTAAGACTGCTAATAAAACGGCATATGTAACCGGCATACGAAGCAATACTTGCAACGCCATTTTCACACCTGAACCACCTCTAGCAGCATAATACACACCAAAAAAGTTCATTATTACTGCTTGAAGAACCATAAAAGATACCGCAAAAGCAAATCCTTCTTGGCCATAAGCAAACAAGATAATCGGCGCCCCATAATTGCCGGAATTCATAAAAGCTGTCGAAAGGATTAGTCCACTTTCAACATCTTGTCGATATTTCATTTTCCAAGCATACAACTTGTTAATAAGAATGATTGCAAACAAAAGCACCGCCGCAAATACAACCATATAAACATATTGCATATTCATTTCTGCATAATAAAATGTCTCAAAAACGAGCGCTGGAGTTAAAATATAAATCGCCAGTGTTGAAATCGGTTTAATATCTACTTTTCGCCACTTTTGGACAACATAACCAATCAAAAACACGAGTAACACAGGCAACATAACTGAAATAAATATTGTCATACTATCGCTTCCTATTTCTTTGGGGTCTTCTCCCTAAATTCTTTGTTCCAATCGTGAATGGTAATGTTCTATTTTAGAATTGATTTACTTTCACCTATTTATTTTAACAGACCCGATAACTCTAGGGACATGATATTTTATAAATATTAAAACAAAGAAGAAGCCTTGGCGTAATAAAATGCCAAAGCTTCCCTTTTTCATATTAACTATTTATCTTTAGAGAGTTTGATTTGTATCATCTTGTTCAGGCGATTCTTCTTCAGTAGGAGAAACATGTGTTGAAACCTCTTCTGTCGAATCCTTCACACTGGTGTTAGCATTATTGCCTTTACCAGAGAAGTTTTCGAGAAGTTCGTTAATATCCAAGCCTGATGCTGCTTTTAAGTTTTCAGGGAGCGTAGCCATTAGATCAGTTACGTAACCTGACATTTTTCCGGCACCGCCGCCTTGGCCTCCGTCTTTTCCACTACCACCAGTATCAACGACAGTAACTTTGTCAATTGCACTTAATGGTGCAGCAATTTCTCTCGCATATGCAGGAAGCATATCAAGCATCATGCTAAGTTTCGCAGCTTCACCGTAGTAACTGTATGCATCTGCCAACTTCTTCTTCGCTTCGGCTTCTGCTTCACCCTTCTTAAAGATGACAGTTGCTTCTGCTTCACCCTTTTTCAAGCTAACATTCGCTTCTGCTTCACCTTTTTTGAATGTAACCGTAGCTTCAGCCTCACCACGGAAACGCTCGGCATCGGCATTCGCTTTTGCTTCTGCTTCAATTTGATACTGCGATGCTTCCGCAGCACGCATTTGCGTAACTTTCGTAGCTTCCGCACGTTGTTCTTGCTCGTAGCGATCCGCATCTGCTTTCTTGCGGACTTCTGCGTCGTATTGCTTCTCACGACGGATAATTTCACGCTCTTCCAGTTCAATCTGCTTATCTCTCTCAATGATCTGGACTTGCATTTCTTCTTGTGTCACGTGCTGTTTCGACTTCGCCGTTTGTAAGTCATAGGCTTGGTCTGCTTCTGCACGTGCCTGATCTTGCTCACGAGTATATTGAGCAATCTTTAATTGCTTCTCTTTTTCAGAGTTCGCAATCTCTGTATCTCTTACTAATTCCTGAGCCTTTGCTTCTTGCTCAGCACGAGCATTTTCAATACGAGCTTCTTTCTTGCGCTCTGCTTCAGCTACCGCTGCATTACGCTTCACTTCAGCGATTCGTGGTTTACCTAAAGAGTCAAGATACCCTTCATTGTCCGTTACTTCTTGAAGAGTAAACGACTTGATTTCAAGGCCCATTTTGTTAAAATCACGTGAAGCAACTGATTGTACTTCTTGATTAAAACGCTCTCTGTTGTTATTTATGTCTTCTACGCTCATCGAACCTAAAATCGAACGTAAGTGACCTTTCAAAACATCCTGCACTTCTTGTTCAAATTCACTCGTTGGTTTTCCTAAGTATTGTTCCGCTGCTGTTGCAATCTCTTCCATCGTCGATCCAACTTTGATGATTGCAACACCATCAACAGAGACTGGTACACCTTGTTCGGTATATGCTCCACTCGTACGAACGTCTAAGCTATAGTTCGATAAGCTGAATTTCGCGTATTGTTGAAATACTGGAACAACAAACGCACCGCCACCGCGGATAATTTTCATCTTTTTTCCATCTGAGTCTTCTGAAATGTTCTTGCCTTTTCCTAAGTAACTACCAGTTACGATCAATGCTTCGTTCGGTCCTGAAGTTTGGTAACGAGTGAAATAAACTCCTAATAGTACTAGGAATACAAACCCGACAACAATTGGTACGATGAAAACTGTGTCAATAAAATTAAAATCCATTGTTTCAACTCCTCATCCCTATTTTTTGTGGAAAACGGGAGCTCCCACATTTTTCAACAAAGAAAGCTAAATTTTTTCAAAAAATGTTCTGATACTATTTCTCGACAGTGAATTAAGGTGCTTCATCAACTCAAGATTTAGTCGTAGTGCTTGGAAACAAGGAACACACCCTCATCATCAATATCAATGACGAGTATTTTCGTTCCTTCAGGTAATTCCTCATGGTCAAAGCTCTTTGCTGGTTTGCTGACAGTTCCGTGGGTCCGGGAAATGATTACTTCACCAAAACCATCGGCCGGAATCGACGTAAACACATCTCCTACTGTTCCTTTTAAATCATTCATAGAATAAGACATGTTTTTCTCGGAACGTTTCACAGGTAAAATAATGAAGTAATTCACTAGAACGATGACAATCGCTGATACGACCAAATTGATCAAAATGATCATCCCGCTGCTGATGAAAAAAGCCATCGTTTCCAGCACGTAACCTAGACCACCAAATAACGTAATATATCCGATGAATGTAATTGGATTTAGGAACGCATCTCCACCTATATCCATAAGTCCTTCCAACAGTTCCCCAACAAATATGTAAAGAACCGTTAAGACCACACCTGCAATTAATAAAAACAGGTAAATCGACTCGATATCGTATCCGAATATCTCCATGGTACTCACCTAATTTCTTTTCTTTAATGACTGCTTCAAGGCTTCCAACTTAGCGTCTACACTAGCTGTTGATGATAGCGACGTTTCCCTTTCCTGATCGCCGCCTTTCATTTCTCCCTCAACAGAATGATTCGTTGCGAGAGAATTCGAGTTGGCACCAGACATATTAAGATCAAGCTCCTTTGTTATCTCCATTTCATTTACGGAAGAGGAAGGAGGAAGGTTTCGCTTTAACTGTAATTCATTCTTTTTTGTTTGCAACCGCTGATAATCATTCGTCTGATCATCAATATGACGAAGAAGTTCTTGTTTGTGTGCTTGGGCCGACTCATATAAAGAAGTGATTTCTATTATATCCCGATCCATCTTTTCTTTTTTCATCAGCGCAAGTTTAGCCGACTGATCATCTTCGTCTTTTAAAAATCGAATTGCATCTTCTTCTCGTTGGTTCGACTCAGTTTCAGCAAGTTCTAGCCTCCGCTTCAGTCGCTTCTCGCTTGCTAGCTGCTTGTTCAACGATGCACGTAAATCGGCAAGTTCACCGTCCATATCTTCTAACAATTCGTTTGCCATTTGCACAGGATCCGCCGCCGAATCTTCTTGCTGATCGAACTCATTCTTTTTAAAAATTCGTTTGAACCTACGAAACCACACGATCATCTACCTCCCTCCTAACCTAAAAATGAAATATCCCTAATACTAGTATACAGAAAAAACTTCTAATGATGAAAGCCTTAGCCATATTTTCACTTAAAAAACATTTTATGATAATTTAGATTAAGTAGGTGCCGGGCACTATTTTCCGCTACATTTATTCACATTATAAAAAAGCCTAGCATTCCGCTAGGCTTCATTATATCTATTTTTTCAAAATATCATGATCGACGTATCGTTCACCATTCAATTCGCTAATCACATTAATCGCTACTGTTGCACCGTGTCCTGCTGTAATAATCGTGTGAACACTTTCCCCAGCACATGTTCCAGCAGCCCAAATGCCGTCAACACTTGACTTACCAGAGCGATCGACATCGACGATTTTTTTAATTTTAGGTTCCGTACCTTCTTTTGTAGCAACGCCAGATGTTTCAGCGATATCAGAACTAGCACCAGTTGCAAAAATAACATGCTTCGCATCATAAGTATCCTTGTCCGTTTCTACTTTTAAGCTGTCAGACCCTTTTGCCACTTTCGATACTTTCGCTTCGACAACTTCCGCTCCAAACTTTTCCGCTTGTTTCAATCCTGTTTCAACTAGGTCCGGTCCAGTTATTTCTGGAATACCGTAATGATTCTCTAGCCATGCCATTTTCGTCATACTTTGATCACTATTAATCATCAACGTTTTCTTACCTGCTCTTGCTGCAAAAAGCGATGCACTCGCACCAGCTGGTCCTGCTCCAATTACGATAATATCATACATATTCATCATCCTTTTTTCACAATTATAATTTATCTGTCAGTTCTACTTTACCAATATTGACCACCAAAATCTAATCATCCGCTTCAGGAAACTAGATTTCTACTAGATTTATCAATGTTTATGCCCCACTTTCCTTTACCTAAGTTTTAAAAGAACTAATTAGCTCTTTTTGATTTATGTCTTGTGCTGAGCTTGCCCTTCAGACATACATCTTTTAATGAAGGGAACGGTAATTTTGTTTACGTTCCCTTCGCTCACCTAACCCAGTCTTGAAAGGCACGCTTCAACCTTTTGTGTTCCCTTCAACTTGATACGTTTTTCTGAAAGGAATGCTCCCCCTCCTCTTCTGCTATTTATCTGAATAAGCTTGCCTAATAGGCACGACTACTTAATCTGTCAACCCTTTTTCATAAAAAACTTGTTTTATTTTTAAAATAAGAGGATAATAGAACTACTATAGACTAACTATTTACGGAGGTGATAGGAATGATTACTTCAGTACCATTTTTCTCAGCTACCAATCAAACAAATAATAACTTAGCAATGAAAATGCTTCAGCTCAGCACATCGCAACGGATTAACCGAGCTAGTGACGATGCAGCAGGGTTAGCAATTTCTGAAGGTATGCGAGGACAAGTTCGCGGAGAACGGATGGCCGTCCGTAATATGGAAGATTCTCAGTCTCTCACTCGAACTGCCGAAGGAGCGCTAGGCCAGTCTCATGATATCTTGCAAAGGATGCGACAGCTAACCGTTCAAGCTAACAATGGAATGTTGACGGAGTCAGACAGAAGTGTCTTGCACCAAGAGTTTTCACAAATGCGTGAGACACTGGATTCAATCGGAAGAGATACGGAATTCAATACACAAGCACTGCTCGATGGCTCATTCACTAACAAGCAAATGACAACAAATGCTCAAGGAGAATCGCTCAATTTATCGATTGATGCGAGCACCTCTGAATTTCTCGGAAGTCTTGCTTCAGGAAAAAGCTTAGCAGACGTTGATTTACGCTCGGATCCACAGAGTGCGCTTGGGGTAATCGATGAATCCATCGCGAGAATTTCTAGTACTCGTAGTACGCTTGGTTCAACGGACAACCGATTGAACTATGCTGGAAGTCTGGCACAATCGCAACTGTTAAATTTACAAGCAGCAGAATCACGAATTCGCGATGCCGACATGGCGGCAGAGTCGGTGCACTTAAATCAATATTTAGCAATGCAACAAGCGCAAATGAGTGCCCAACAAATGGGAATCAGCATGACCGGCATGCAATTAAATTTACTTCAATAATAAAAAAGGGCTGTCTCAAATTAAAATGGACGCCCTTTTTCTTTTTTAAAATTGAGATAGCTTTGGTTTAACAACATTGACGGCATTTTATTCAATGAGCATTTCGCCAGTTTCCTTCCATTCCCACTCTTCTTTGATGACTTGCTGAACTGCATACCAGCCATCCATCGCCTCTTCTGGATAATAGGTATGGATATAAAAAATGTGATTCTCATACGTTCCCAATTCCAACCTCCCTAAAATCTCACCCGTGTGAACAAATGATTCTATCGCCCACTCGTCAAGTTCGTCTAAATCCCCTTCTTCCCACTGATCTACTAAATCGATACCTTCAATTTCTCGTTCGGCATGTTGAGATGCATCGTCATAACCTATTCCATCATCAAAAAACACGATATCAACAACAATAAATTTCTTTTCTGTTCCTGGGATCCAAATAGAGACACCTTCTCCGTAATCCCTGTCAAATAATTCATAGTCATAATTATCTCTAATATAAGTCGTAAACGGCATATCCTGATCATCCAGAAGATTGTACGTATTCTCTTCCTCCATTCCTTCTACAGTAGTAACAATTTCCTTTGTATCAGGACGATCTACCTCAGGATAACTATCCGACTCCTCCGTCACTGTTTCTTCTGAAAAATCTGGTTCCTCTATCGGCTCTTCATCATTCGAATCTTCATTATTTACGTTATCATCGTTCTCGTTTACCTGTTCATTTTCAGACGTATCGTTATCACCAGCAGAATCAGGACCTGACCCAATGAACGATTGAAATTCATCAAAGTTAACCAATACTAAAAAAAATAAAGCTGCAACAAGTACCCCCGCACTAAGGCCCTTTGCCCATTTCTTCATTTGATTCACCCTTTTTCTTTTAGTTGTTTGACCCCTTGCTTCCTCTATGCCAGCCATCGCCTTCTGCAAGCTCTTTCGTTTCAATTCTTCGGAAGGCTCCATTTTCCACTCCCTCATTACACGTTCAATTTGTTTATCTGTTTGCCGGCCAGAGTTTTGTATTTCTTCATCTTTGTTATCGTTTTTTCTATCCGTCATATTCGTTCACCTCTTTCCCATCAGAGCAACCATCTTCTTTTTCGCTCTATGTTGTAGTGATTTCACAGAAAACCTTGTTTTTGACATAATTTCCGCTGTCTCTTTAATTGAAAATCCTTCAATTAATCGAAGTTGAAGTACGGCCTGATCGTCTGATGGTAGTTGTTTCAATGCCGCGAATATATCTTCTTTCAACCCCCTTTGAAAAACTTCATCTTCCGCTGACTTCACTGGTGCCGTAAACGGCTCCAACGACTCCCCTGGCATCGCAACGCTCTTTTTATGTTTTTTCTGTTTTCGATGATAGTCAATAGTGACATTTCGACTTATCGCGAATATCCATGTTTTAAAACTAGACTTTCTCTGAAAACTTGCTAAACTTTTAGCCATTTTATAGAAGATATCTTGGACAATTTCTTCCGCATCATGATGATTACCTGTTTGAACGTATGCATAATGAAACAACGGCTGAACGTATCGATCATGCAATATTCTAAGTGCCTCGTCATTTCCATCTATGGCTAATTCGACCAGACTTTCGTCATCCATATCACTCCACCTCACTTTCTTTTCACACTATTAGACGTACTAAAAACAAAAAGGAGTCAAACTCTTCTATGTAGTAGAAGTTACTGACAAATCAGCTCTTTGAAAATACATATTACCTAGTTCTAATAAACACCTCTTTAATAATATCACTCAACTATGGTTCACCATTGCGTATATTTTTGATTAAACAGCTAAGGGAACAAGACAAATGTCTTGTTCCCTTGGTTTTTACTTATATTTCAACTTCATTCCTAAAATAAAACTTGCTAAGGCAAAAGTAACTAAATTAGCTGCTATAATTGGAATATCCATAATTGATATTCCGTAAATAAGCCACAGTAATACCCCTGTCGTAAACAACGAATACATTCCTAAAGAGATACTACCTGTGTCTTTTTCTTTGATTGTCTTTATCGCTTGAGGTAAAAATGAGATCGTCGTCAAAGCCGCTGCGAGTAAACCGATCATTGAAATAATTGTCACACCTTTCAAACTGAAATTTCCTAAAACACATGAAGTAACTATTATAATCTTTTTTGTGCCGAGTCAAGACTTTGAAAGGTTAGGGTCAAAAAAATTTCTTACACAGTTGAATTAAACACTGTATTGAGTTTCCACGCCGTTTTCTCCAATATAGTCTATGACAGTCTTCTTCGTTTTCAAATCTATAAATAGCGTACATCTCTTATCCTTCTTGTTCCAAGTTAGATGAATTTCATCGTCAACAGAATCTAATACTTGAAAGTTCCCATTAAAAGCATCATAGTCGTTTCTGAAATGTATCAGCTTTAATAATCGTTTAACAACATCTTTCTCAAGTGACTTTTCTATTTCCTCAAGGGTGAAGTTATGACGGTTAATTTCTCTACCCTCTCCAGTTCGAATAACTTTTTCAACATCATTCTCCCCTGCAAGTAACCCAACATAATAGACTTGAGGAATTCCAGGCGTAAACAACTGAATAGCTCTTGCTGCTAAATATGCGTCGCCATCACAATTTAATACAGAATAATAAGAACATCTTATTTGGTGGACATCGAAGCCATCATCATCTTTTTGGTCATCTGATAAAATAAGACTAAGATTTGCCCCTCTTTCTACACATACATCGACTAATTCTTTTGCTTCTTTCGGATCGATAAGATCATCCATATCTGGTTTAACAGGGATACCATCATGACAGTCAAGCATCGTAAACTGCTTTTCAGGACGAGTTTTAAGATAATGACGAAGGTCGGAACTGGATTTCGTAATCATCGTATCAAGTATCCTGTACGGTAAGATAAAATCGTATATCCAGTATCCCCGCTCTGCCAACTTATATTGAACGGAATAATGAGCATGAACTTCAGGAAGCAATTCAATGTCTAATGAATCAGCAAGTTCTTTCATCCAATCAAGAAACTCGTATAAATCTGGCTCAATGAAAAAGCAGCTTGTTCCAAGTTTTTTTATAATATATCCAACTGCATCTAGTCTGACAATCTTAACATTTTGCTTCTTGAAATTCATAAAGAAATCGATAAAGAGCTGTTTTACCTTATCCGATTCAATATCAAAATCAATTTGCTCAGAAGGATCTTCCTTACCAAACGTTGTCCAAACTTTTTCTTCCTCACCTGTTTCTTCTATAATATAGCTAGAATAAGGTAACGTCCTACGTAAAAACATTTTGTCTATATCTTCTTGGACTGGTTTCCCATCCTCCCAAATCTTATCTAAAGTAAGAAATAAATCAGCGTATTCTGAGTTACGTCCCTTTTTTAGAAAATCTTGAAAATAATCAGATTTTCTTGAAATATGGTTCACCATCAAATCCAACAGCACATCGAATTTACTTCCAATTGTTTTAATATCATCCCATGTACCATGACTAGGCTCAATTTCTAAATAAGTCAATGGAGCAAAACCTCTATCACCCGAAGATGGAAAAGGAGGTAGTATATGAACCCCACCCTTAAACGTTTCAAGAAAATAGGTCGAGAGTACATGATTAAGAGACTTTAAATCTCCTCCCATTGAATCTGGATAAGTAATAAGTTGCACTTGATTATTTATTGCCATATCTTATTTCTCCTCCATTCGACAATCTCGCTTTAACTCTTCAAGTCTAGGCAAATCCACTACTGCTCCGGTAAATTTCAGCTTATAGGCACTAACTGCAAAGCCTAAGTTTAAAGCCTTCTTAATCGTGTCCCCTTTTATAATTGAAGCATAAAATCCAGACCAAAATGCATCGCCAGCACCAGTAGTATCAACCACTTCAGTAGCCAAACTATCGAATGTCAGTGTTTCTCTTCCGTTAGATACGATTGCACCATCCTTGCCCAAGGTCATAATTACAAGTTTAGCTCCTAACTGAATAAATTTCTTTATTTGATTTTCATGTGTATCTTTGCCAAATAACCTTTCCGCATCATCTTCAGATGGTTTGACATTATCGATGTTACTTATCAATGATTTTATATACGCGATACCATCTTCACCTTTTTCCCAGATCATAGGATGATAATTCGGATCAAAACAAATTAGTTTATGATTTTTTTTTGCGACGTCAATGAGCTTTTCAACAGTTTTGCGAACGGGCAGTCTAGATATTGGCCAACAAGAAAAATGTAGAATTTTAGAATTCATTAGTGCATCTTCAAGCTCAGGAGTATAAGCTAATTGATAATCTGCGTCTCTATAGAAGATAGGTACAGGACTATTTTTACTTTTAGTCACTAGGACCATACTTGTCGCATTATCAACCATCTGAACACAAGCCATATCAATACTTTCTTTGTACAATTGATTTACTAAATACTTCCCTAAGCTATCTTTCCCTACCGCTGAAGCAACCAATGAATTTGCCCCTAATTTCTTTACATTTATAGCAATATTAGATGGTGATCCACCAAAATATTTATTGTACGTATTAGATTCGAAATCATCTCCATAATCTACAGGTATCATATCTATAAGAAGTTCTCCAACCGTTAAGACATCATTTCTTTCATTTGGAAACACAATTGCTTCATTAAGTTTAATCATATTACTCCTCCAGTAAACTAAGAGTTTCTACTAAAGTTGAAGACCCCTAATTCTACACACTTAACCTATTAGTCTAATAACTAAATCATAGCGAGTTAAAGTGATAAAACTGCGCTCTTATTTAGCTGATAATTTCCACATAATACTTTGAAAATCACCTTCTAATACCGGGATGTTTATACCTATATTCATTAATTCTTCACCATTAAACCGTTTCCCAATCTCTTCTATATAATAACTTTTGTCTGGGTTTAACCCAGTTAGCTTCATTTTAGTAAATGGCTCAGCAGGCTCTGCCAATATTTTGACATAAACAAATATCGCTTCGTCTAGATCTGGTGCTACAAACATTCAGGACGTATCATTTCCTTCGAATGGGCTTTTCAATCGATAGAAATCACCAAATTGAATCAATGTACGGTTTTTCTTGTAAAACTCTGTTTGCTCGATTACTTGACCACTCTCGTCATCCGATAACTCAGTAATATCAAGTTCATAACCAAAATTTCCAGACATAGCTACGTGCCCTCTCGTTTTAAGAGAAGTATGACGATGCACTTGGTGATTCGGCACAGCAGAAACATGAGCACCCATTGCGCTAATAGGATATACAAAACTTGTCCCGTATTGAATTTTCAACCTAGATATAGCATCAGTATTATCACTTGTCCATACTTGCGGCATGTAATAAAGCATTCCAGGGTCAAAGCGTCCACCACCTCCTGAACAACTTTCGAATAAAATGTGGGGGAACTTAGTCGTTAATTCTTCCATCACTCGATATAAACCAAGCATATAACGATGAGCTGTTTCACGTTGTCGATTAGCAGGCAAAGCAGCTGACCCAACTTCTGTCATGTGACGATTCATGTCCCATTTCACATAGGTAATTGGTGCACTTAATAATACGTCTGACATTTGCTTAATAACTTCATCACATACCTCTTCACGTGTAAGGTCTAAGATTAGTTGACTTCGCCCTTTTGATCGTCTTCTTTCAGGTACATGAATACACCAGTCTGGATGCTTCCGATAAAGTTCACTGTCCTCTGAAATCATTTCGGGTTCGAACCACAAACCGAACTGCATGTTCTTTGACACAACTTTTTCAGCTAAATGCTTCAATCCATTAGGTAATTTATTTTCGTCAACAAACCAATCTCCTAATGACGTTAAATCATCATCACGTTTGCCAAACCAACCATCATCGAGAACAAATAATTCAATGCCTAATTTCCCACTCGCTTCAGCTATATTTATTAATTTCTCTTCATTAAAATCAAAGTAAGTCGCTTCCCAATTATTAATAAGGACGGGACGTTCTTTATCTCTAAACTCGCCTCTACACAACCTAGTTCTGTACAACTTATGAAAAGTTTTCGACATTTCATTAAACCCATTATCGGAATAAACCATGACAACTTCAGGAGATTGGAATGATTCCCCCGGAGTTAGTAACCAGGAAAAATCGAATGGGTTTATCCCCATATTTACACGAGTTTGTTGAAATTGGTCAACCTCAACTAATCCTAGGAAATTCCCACTGTAAACTAGATTAAAAGCAAACACCTCACCATGGTGTTCATTCGTATCCTTTCTAGACAAAGCCAAAAATGGATTTTGTTGATGACTACTAGCGCCTCGTCTACTTTCAATAGATTGGACTCCTTCTCTAAGTTCCGTTCGAGAAATATATCTTTCTTTAATATGGCCACCAGGCAATGTAATGATATCGAAATCTGCTTCATGGAAATCTACATTCACACTTGAAACTTTCAATATTTCTAGATCTTGGTCCCCCTCATTATGAAAAGTAACAGATCTTGTAATCGCATTGAATTCAAACAGCACTGTATATGAAACAACAACATGAAGACCAATTAATGAATCTACAAAAGAAACTTCCAACGTCTCAGCTTCCTCATCATTTTCCACATAAGTTGAAGGTAAACCTTTCAAAGGCGGTTTCCCTTTAACAATTTGGTGAGAGTCATAGCGAAGATCTGATATTGTAGATCCATTTTCCGTTTTTACTTGAAAAGCAGGATTTCGAAAATCTGTTGTTCCAAAATTAGGGTATTCCTGCGGTAATGTATCTAATGAAAACGTCCGATCCGATTCAACAGGGTTAGGTGAAAAGCCTCTATCCAAATATCGAATTTGATTAGATCCATTATATTCCTTGACTCTTTTTCCCCAATACAGATGAGCCAAGTATCCCCCTTCCATCACTTTGAAAATATAACTACTATTATTTGATTGCAAATGGAAAATTCTATTTTCAGAACAATAAGTAATCCCCACGACATATCCTCCTAAGTTCTACTACAAAAATTATTAACCTTTTACTGCACCTGAAGATAGGCCAGCAACAAAATGCTTTTGAAGAAATAAAAACACAATAATCATTGGTACAGAAGCCATTAAAGCCGCTGCAGCAACTAAATTAAGGTTGTTTTGATTCTCTCCGAAGAAATTAGATAGTGTTACGGTCAACGTATGAACACTACTATCTTGAAGGAAAAATATTGCAAATTGGTAATCGTTCCATATATATACAGACGAAATAATAAGAATCGTCGCTGTTATCGGTTTTAAGAGTGGAAATACGATTCGGAAAAATAGCGTGAGCGTACCTGCACCATCTATCTTAGCCGCTTCTTCTAATTCTTTAGGGATCGTTGATTTTATAAATCCTGCATACAAAAAGATCGTTAATGGTAAAAAGCTTGCAAAATTGTTTAAAATCGCAATCGCATGAGTATTAATCATCCCCAAATTTACAACCATATTGTACAAAGGTACTAACGCTGCTAATGGTGGAATGACCATGATTGCGACGAAAATGCCGAATACTAGTTGATTAATTTTTGAATTCACTCTTGCCAGTGGATATGCCGCCATTGAGCCAAATACAATTAGTAAAATTGCAGCACCCACAGTGATAATAATTGAGTTAATAAAAGCATTCGTTAAATTTGCTCGTTCCCAAGCTTCAAAAAAATTAGTAAAGGATAAATAATCTGGAAATAGCCACCTTGAGCTAAAATCCGCTCTATTTTTAAACGCAGTCGTTATTAAAATATAAAATGGGACGATGTGAATAACTGAAATAACTAAAGCAAGGATGGATAACAACCATTTGGTAAATGTCTTCATATTTTTCATTATGCCTCAACCTCTTTTCTTTTAAAGTAGATGAGTGCAGACAAACTGATAAGCAATATAATAAACGTCATAAAAACACCTTGAGTCGCCGCATATCCTGCATCTTCTCGTCTGAAATACAATGTATACATAAACGTTGACATCGATTGCGAAGCATTGCCAGGTCCTCCACCTGTGAGAGAAACAATTACATCAAATAATTTTAATCCTCCAATTAAATTTAAAACTACATTTATAGTAATTGCAGGCATCAATAAAGGAAGGGTAATTTTCTTAAATTGTTGATAACCAGTTGCACCATCAATATCTGCCGCTTCATAGTAATCTTTTGAGATCCCTTGCAACCCTGCTAAATAAATAATCATAGATATTCCTACAAATTGATATGTGTTAACGATTACGATTAAATAAGGGTTTACACTCGGATTACCTAACGAATTAATAGGATCAAACCCGAAAAACATGATTAGATCATTTAACGCACCACCTTGATAAGCAAAAAAGAAAACCCATATGTAACCCATAATTAGCGGACTGACAATGACCGGAAGATAAATAATTGTTCGCGTTATCGCTTTAAATTTAATACTGCGATTTAACAGCAATGCATATAAAAGACCAATTGTCAGTTGTAAAAAAGTACTACCCATCCCATAAAGAAGTGTATTTTTAACAATCAACCATGTTAGTGGATCTGAAAATAATCTTGCGTACTGATCTAGTCCAACCCAGTTAGACTCCTGCGAAAATCCATCCCAATCAGTAAAAGATATCTGAATCCCGTTTAAAAAGGGATAAATGATAAAAAATGAAATAGCAGCAAGAGCTGGTAAATACATCCACCAAAGCGATGATTCCTTCTTCTTATAAGAATTTCTTGACACATTCGAATTATTTTTACCTATCATTTCACTCATTTTCCCAACTCCTTAGCTAACTTGGCTTCCCTATTTAATTAGGAAGGAGAACAATTTGTAACCTACAGTAAAATCCTTTAAAGAGTATTGCTCGTTTAAGGAGAAGAATAGAAGGATAAGGGGGGACGCCCCTCTCCCTCTATGTCAATCACTTACTCATCATTATTTTCGTCACTTTCTGCTTCATCTTCATCATTTTCTCCTCTTAAACGGTTATATTCTTCTTCCATAACTTGAGAAACTTCATCTGGTGTAATAGAATCAGCAATCAAGTCAGCTCCTGTTGTTGCGTATACATCCCACATTCCACCTGGAAGATATACTCTGTCAAAGTAAGGTTGAATATCCACGTGAGACCATCTCTCGTAAGAGTCAGCATAGTAATTATCTGCGTCAACGCCCGTTATTCCAGCTGGAAGCGCTGTGCCTTCTGCTACATTTCTTGCATTTTCCGGTTGAGCCAAAAATTCAATAAATTGTTTTGCTTCTTCAAGATTTTCTGATTCATCATAAGCCGCTAGAGTATGACGTTCCCCGCCGATCCAGCTTGGGTCATCCCCTTCATAAAAGGCTGGCACTGGCATCGTTCCTACTTCTACTTCTGGGTTTAGCTCTTGTACATCTCTTCCAAAAGCACCGTCAGCAAAAGTAAAGGCAATGAGATCTTGTGCCATCAATTGAGCTCTCTGTGATGGGTTCGCTGTTAAAGCATCTACATTTAATAAGTCTTTATCTCTTATTTCGACCATTTTTTCTGGCAACAAAGTGTAATTTGACCAATTAAACGAACCATCTAGTAATTCTTCCTCATAATTGTTATTCTCATCTGTCACTAATAGTGGTGTAGAGAATTGATCCAAAATCTGACCAATCGCATACGGGTCATTTCCAGGAATCCATAGTGGCGCAACATCATCCTCTGTCTCATCACGAATGACTTCCATTGCTGCAATCCAATCATCCATCGTCTCAGGGAGATCGATATTCAACTCATCTAGCATCGTTGCATTATACATAATCCCGTCATTTGCCTGATTAAGAGGGAAGGCATATACTTTACCATCATCATCCTTTAGTAAAGGCTCCATTGACTCATCAAAGTTTTCAACCCAATCCATATCACTTAGATCAGCAACATAGTTCCCATAACGATTTATTGCCCAACCATGGGTATCAAACAAATCAGGTAAGTCATTTGAACTCATTCGAACCCGAATAGAATCTTCATAACTGTCAGCTGGGAAATTAGCATCAACCGAAATATGTGAATATTCTTTTTCAAATTCTTCAATCACTGATTCCATAGCCGAGATGGCATTTTCTTCTGTAAGTGTAGAATATAATGATAAAGTTACTGCTTCATTACCTTCACCAGAATTTTCCGTTCCTTCATTTGGTTCTTCTGAATTATTGCAAGCAGTAAACAAAAACATTGCAAGTAAAACTGATAACGCTTTTAATGATTTTTTCATTGTACTATTCCCCCTGAATAAATTTTTTAGTGAGTTTGAACTGCCTTTTTTCACTTTCTTCCTCCTTTTTATTTTTGATATCAGACAAAAAGCATAACGCTTACAAAAAGATGGGAATTAAATCGGTCAGATAAATTTAACTAAAAATATATCTGATTTAAGTAAAATTATATTATTTTTTCATAAAAAAATCAAGATTTTTTATTATTTTATTTTAATTTTTAATCAAAATTAACAAAAACCTTGGAGTAATGGTATTTTGATCTATGAACTAAATAGTATTTATTTAATTGAGTATCCCTTTTGCTCGGAATCACTACCCTTGCGTTCGAATGTTCTGGATGGGTGTTATAATTGGCTAAATACCAACAGATGAGTTTAATTTCATTTCAAAAGCAGTTTTCTTCTGAAGAAATTTGTCAGGGTCATCTGTTTCAACTAAAGTGGAAAAATGGTTAACCATGAGTACCATTTTTATGACGCGAAAAAAACTCCGGACCATTTACATTGGCTTCATACGGTTCTTTCAAATGCCAAAGCTTTTTTCAGCGGGACTTTCCTCGGGGTGGATTCAAACACCTTCAAGCTTATTTAGATGAATTTTGTTATCGATTTAATCGACGTTAATTTGAAGGAAAGTGGTTCAGTCGCTTAATAAAGCTGTATGCATCATCAAACACCATTACTCATTCTGAGCTAGTGGGATAATCATTTTAATTTATTTCGGACCTTCTAAGGAAGTATATTTCGCCTTTAAACAAGTAAAAAACTACACTTAAAAATGTAGTTTTTGGTAAAATATGAATATTATTTTTTTACCCCTGAACTTTCTCTTATTATTAAGTGACAAGGAACAACAACTTTTATTGGTAGTTCTCGACCTGATAATCTATCTAACAACAGTTTTACTGCCATCCCTCCCATTTCCTCCGTGTATATCTTAATAGTTGTTAATGATGGTTTAACAAAACTCGCCATTTCAATATCGTTGAAACTTACGATACTAACTTCATTCGGCACATGAATATCGACCTCGTGTAATGCCCTAATTGCCCCTATTGCCATTGCATCGCTAGCTATATAAAATGCTGTAGGAAGTTTATCATCTTGTAACGCTCGTTTCATCGCATCATAACCATTACTTATAAAAAAATCATTAACTTCATAGATAAGATTTCGATCAAATAATTTTTTTTCTTTTAGGATTTTCTCATAATAGATTCTACGTGGGTCAACAGTATTATGATTCACTTCCTCTTTATCATTTTCTTTGATACCACCAATAAAGCCAATTTCTGTGTGACCTTGAGAAAATATGTGGTCCAATGCAATTCTTGTTGATTTTTCGAAATCAATCACAACCGTATCGTAATCTTCATCATTTGGTATATGATTCACAAAAACAATATTTCTATTAATTTTTTCCCTCATAATTTCTTCAATTTCTTTATCAGTTTCACCAACAACAATTATTCCATCAACACTATTTAATTGCATATTTCTACCATTTCCTAAATGGACGATTTTATTAACAACTATTCCTCTCTTCGTACATTCTTTTTCAATCCCTCTTCGAATAGAGAGAAAGTAAGTGTCTTCCCATTCATACTCCTCAGAACACCACATAACAATTCCAATTTCAAATTCATGAACTGTTGGCTTTTTACTAACTGTTTGTTGCCGTTGTCTGATAGGTATATAATTCAATTCACTTGCCGCACTCATTATTCGATCACGAGTTTTTCTAGCAACTGAAAGATTTTTATCATTATTAAGTACTCTTGAAACTGTTGCAATTGAAACATCTGCATGCTTCGCAATATCCTTTATTGTCGCCATCACTTACCCTCCTTGGTAAAATTTTTACTAAACTATAAATAGTTTATCACTCGCTCTTGTTGTTTTCAAGATTTTCAATTAGCAAACATTGATTAAATAAGGATTGAAGTGCTTTTTTGAGTAAAATTATATAAAAATCGAAATTTGATTAAGTTTAATTGCTGTGATGTTTTATTAATTATACTTTTTATTATTCGAGTAAGTGACATCCCAAGCTGAAAAACACGTATCCACACGAAACTTTCTTTTATGATTATTAAATGAAGGCTCGGTCTTTCATCCCCTGTACCAAAGCTTTGTATAATTAACCCAACCAAGTGCATTGATATGAATGTTCTTTACATACGTCGGATAAATTGCAAATTGCTTCAATCGATACAAGTGGATATGACCAAACTCGTGAACGATATCCGTTTCGATTTCTCGGAACGATTGCAGCAACTTATTTTCTGCACCACCACTTCCTGTATATGAAAAAACTTTCTCCGTCATTTTTTTCGATAAATGATTTGCCATAAGGCTGTGATTACCTACGAAGGAAACGAGATAGGTATATAATTCACTCTCATAAGTAAGTTGCTCCCCTAAAAGCATGTCTGCTCGGTCAGTTAAAGAAACTGCCTGCAATTCTTCATAAGGGAGAATGTTAATAGAAACAACAATCCCCACATCAGTGAGCTGTCTCTGAATCCAATTCGCATCTAATTCATTGCCCGCTCCAGAGTAACTAAACAGCGTGAGTGTTTCGCCTTTATAATTGCTCTGTTCCAATGCGCTTTTCGCAATCTTTTCGTCATGTACAACCACGTTATCCTCTGATTCAACTAACATTCGTGAAGCAGAAGCAAAGCGATTCCCACCTAATTCGTTCATTAATTTCGTCGATTGCAATAAATGAAATATTGCTTTTCTCAACAAGCGATCTTGTGCTAACATTCCCTGTCGCAAATTTAGCGTTAGAAGTTTGCTACCTCGATCAACGGCTGTATGCTGATCAAAGTTTCCCGTCATTTTTTTGTTGTAAGGATAATGATAAAAGTTAATTCGTTCGTTTTCAGGAATACGCACGTCCTTTTTATTGTCATATAGCTGTGGGAAGAAGTACATCGACACCTCATCTAAAAACGGACGTATTCCAAAATACTGTTGGAATACTGTAAGCACCAACTTGTCCTCTGTATTTTCCTTCACTTGAAAAGGCCCCGTACCAATTGGTAGCTTTTTAATGCTTCCGTTCGAATTTTTAGGAATAACGCTCGCTCCTAAGGATGAAGCGATATGAAGAAAATATCGAACCGATTGGTTAAATGTAAACACGACTTTATATTTGTTTTCAGCTTTGTTGCTCGCGATATGACGCACCAACCAGTGGTAGGCAGAGAACTCAGAAAAATGGCGGTGAAAACTATAACATACATCTTCGCCCTTCATCTCCTGTCCGTCATGAAATAAGACACCTTTCCGCAGATGAAACGTCCATTCTGTGTAGCTATCATTAAAACTCCAATCGTGGGCCAGTTGAGGAACGTGCATGTCTGATCTTTCATCATACGTCACAAGTTGGCTGAAAACATGTCTCATAACGTGGTTTTCCGAACGACGATTGACGAAAAGCGGATCAAGAACCGGTAACGGTCTGTAAGAGGGGAACAGCAGTCGATCTCTATCTCCCGTTTTTCGATCTCCATTATCATTGACTAGCGTATAAAAGAGCCAATCACGCCATTCTTGTCGAAACGAATCACTCAAGTAATATTTTTTTGTAAATTTTATAGCCTCATCAATGGAATGAGAGGATGCTAGCTTTTTAGCATTTTCTAAAACTAACGTCTCGAGTTCAGCAACTAGCGTGATTGATGAATAGTTGCCTCTTCCACGCCCTGCTTTCCACTCAATCCATCCATCCTCTTGCAACCGACCAATAATTAATTTTGCATTACGTTCTGAGCAAGACAACATCGAAGCAATTTCTGGAGTGGTAATCTGCGTTGCTTTCTGATACTCATTTAAATTGTTAACTAACACTTCATAGTGATCGAGTAATTTCATCGTTTTAACCAACCTCTCTAAAAGGGGAAATATAATTATCATAACTATACACTTTTTTTCCTCTTTTAAAAAACTACAATAAAGAAAGGAGGTTGATAGACATGCAATTAGTCGTAGCAACATGGAATGAACAGAAATTCAAACTCATTCAAAATGAATTAAAAAACTTAGAAATCCCTATTTTCTGCTTAGCTCATGACATACAGGATATAGAGGAAACGGAAAATACTTTTATAGGTAATGCGCGATTAAAGGTAAATGCTGCTAGAGAAAAGTATAAAAAAGAGCTGATATTAGGGGAAGATTCAGGTCTTTGCATCGATGCTTTATCTGGTTTTCCCGGTGTTCATACCGCTCGATTTAGAGATGGTGATGATAACGATAGAGCCGCAGAATTATTGAACATGCTTAAAGGAATTCCTCTGAGTAAACGCCAGGCACAATTTCAATGCTCTATAGCTTTGTCTTTTCCAGAAGAGCAGACAATTTCCTGCTCCGGAACAATGACCGGCTGGATTGCCGAAGAGCCTATCCAACGAAGTAACGGATATGGCGATATTTTTTTGCTTAGTAATGGTCGACCTTTATCTGCTCAAAATCACTCAACTAATCAACTGATCAATCATCGAAGCCAAGCTCTTTTTCAAGCAAAACTAGAAATTATTGAATGGTTAAAAAGGGGACGAGCAACGAAATGACGACAATGACAGTTCCCCTAAAAAAACGAGTTGTCGGCATCGCCTTACTCACTGCAGTGGCGGTGATGGGGGATTCGATGTTATTTATTGTCCTTCCTCTCTATTGGGAAGAATTTGGCTTAACTGCACTTTGGCAAATAGGAATCCTTCTTTCTGTTAACCGGTTCATTCGACTCCCTATCAATCCATTAGTCGGTATCTTTTATCAGCGCTTTCAGTTGCGAACAGGCGTCTTAATTGCTCTTTTTCTCGCTGTCATTACGACAGCGTCTTATGGATTATTAACTGAATTTTGGATGCTTTTGATGATGAGAATATTGTGGGGAGTTGCATGGTCGTTGATTCGACTTGGCGGATTATTAACAGTCATTGATGCAACAGATGACCAAAATCGCGGCCAATATGTTGGCTTATATAATGGTTTGTGGGGGATTGGTGGATTAATTGGCATGTTAGCAGGTGGCTTGCTCGTTGACCAAACATCGATCGTTGTCGTAACATCGTTATTCGCATGTATTGGTTTAGCTGCCCTTCCAACTGCTTGGATTCTCGTTCCAGTCAGCAAGGCATCTGAAACTCGGAAACAAACAAGATCACTTCCTATCAGACAGTGGTTATCCCCCTATGTCGGCATGGTTCTCATCACTGGGATGGCAATGGGATTTATTATTTTCGGTCTGTTTGCATCCACTTTAAGTCCAATTATCGAACGAGTTTATCTCGATGATTGGACGGTTGCACAGATAACAATTGGAGCCGCGACTCTTGCTGGTATCATCCAAGCGATCCGTTGGGGATGGGACCCCTTTGTTGCTCCGATTGTCGGAAAAATGTTAGATAACTCTTCCTCAATGCTGAGAATCTTACTTGTCCCTTTATTTCTTGGAAGTGCCCTCTTCCTTACACTAGCGAATATTCAGTCTATCATTCTGCTGATCGTCGGTTTAGTAATGTTTCAGTTTCTCTCGACGATTTTCGTAACAACGACGGACACCATTGCGACAAATGCTGCCGCTCAAACTGACCGTGTGAAAGTTATGACTGCTCATACCGTCATGGTAGATATCGGTGCTGCTCTTGGGCCAAGTATATCGTTTCTAATCATTGGCTGGTATAGCTTAACCGCTGTTTACTATTTAGCAGGATTCTTGCTGTTTTCATTAGGTATCTTTTGGTTAGTATTGAAAACACGGTTACTTCAACTTAGCCTATGACCTTTCGGTGGAGAGGTCATAGAATTGCACGCTGTTTTTTACCATCAATGAATCACAATTCGCTCAAACGGCATACGGTTCTTATTTTTTCGAAACTCACCAGGAGGAATACCGACCACTTTTCTGAAAACCTTATTAAAGTAGTTATCATTCGCAAATCCTACTTTTTCTGCAATTGTTTTAATTGTAAAGTCTGTATTGACCATTAATTCAATCGCCTTTTCTATCCGTTTATTTGTTACATAATGGCCAGGAGTAATATTGAGTGATTTCTGGAACAACTTAATTAAATGGTACTTTGATACATTAGCGGCATTTGCTATCTCATCGATTGTCACGTATGTATGATAATGCTGGTTAATAAAACTTACTGCTCGGTTTAAACTATCTGGGATCTCCGACTTAGCCTGCGTTGGTTTTAATAATCGATAACATTCCATTAAAAATGAATATGATTCGGCTGATGACATATAGGCGTCGTCAAAATTCTCTTCAGATGCAACAATATAAATATCAAACAATTTTTCCATCACACGAGAGTACAATGAAATATCAAGAACTGGCCCATACCTTTGCAAAACTCTATCCCAACAATGTTTCGCTTCTTCGCCTCTCAATGTAATAAATATAAATTCCCACTCTGGACTATGATCGGGCAGGTAATAGCAATGATCTCCTGGTATTTCAACCATGAAGGCTTTTCCTTTCGTTAGCCTATACGTCGTTTCATGAATATCAATTGCCCCTTCTCCAGAAAGTGTGTATTGAAATACAAATGAATTTCGGCCTTGCCTCTCACGACCATGCCACCTATACTCCGGCGAATTCCTTGTTTCCAATCCAATCACATCAATATCTACGACTGTTTCAACTTTTTCATTCCTACGAAACCCAATAATCTCCTGTTTTAAATTGCACCAATTCTCCCTAGACAATATCTTACCCTCCAATAACAATTTTTTACCATTGTAAGCGATCTCTTTTCATATTAACCTTAATATATCACATATTAATTGATTTTTTAATCTAATAAATAAAACAATAATATACCAAAAGGGGCTGAATTCTTTGAAAAGAATAACGTTTATCGGTGCAGGAAGTACTGTTTTTGCTAAAAACGTTCTTGGAGACTGCATGTTTGTCTCTGCTTTAAACGGATTTGAATTTGCTTTACACGATATTGACGAAAAAAGATTACAAGAATCGGAACAGATGCTAAAAAATTTAGCTAAAAACTATAACGATACGATAAAAGTCAAAGCATATTTGGATAGAAAAGAGGCTTTAATAGGAGCTAAATATGTGATCAATGCTATCCAAGTCGGTGGATATGAGCCAAGTACCGTTATTGACTTTGATGTACCGAAAAAATACGATTTGCAACAAACGATTGCAGATACGATCGGAATTGGTGGTCTATTTCGTTCCTTACGAACGATCCCAGTCATGCTGGATATCGCAAAAGACATTGAAGAAGTTTGCCCTGATGCTTGGCTGTTAAACTACACAAATCCAATGGCTGCATTAACTGGGTTTATGCTACGCTACACGAATGTGAAAACAATTGGACTTTGTCACAGTGTACAAATATGTACAAAGGATCTTTTTAAATCGCTCGATATGGATCATGAAGGAATTGAAGAAAGAATCGCAGGTATCAACCATATGGCTTGGCTTTTGGAAGTGAAAAGAGATGGAAAAGATTTGTATCCAGAAATCAAAAAAAGAGCTCGTGAAAAACAAGTAGTAAAGCATAATGATATGGTTCGCTTCGAATTAATGGACAAGTTCGGCTATTACATCACTGAGTCGTCTGAACATAACGCCGAATATCATCCTTACTTCATCAAAAGCCGTTATCCTGAATTAATCGATAGGTTTAATATTCCATTGGATGAGTATCCACGCCGTTGTGTGAATCAGATTAATGGTTGGGAGGAGATGCGAGACGAAATCGTCAACAATTCTCAATTAACACATGAACGTTCGAAGGAATACGGATCACGCATTATTGAAGCGATGGAGACAAATGTTCCGTTTAAATTTGGTGGAAACGTATTGAATACCGGTGGATTGATTTCAAATTTACCTGAAAATGCATGTGTCGAAGTTCCATGTATCGCTGATCGAAACGGGATTCTTGCGACATATATTGGTGCTCTTCCGGAACAATTAGCGGCACTAAACCGAACAAATATTAATACACAACTTCTTACTATTCAAGCTGCTGTTACTGAAAAGAAAGAGCACGTCTATCAAGCTGCAATGCTCGATCCACATACAAGTGCCGAATTGTCATTGGATGACATCGTCGCCATGTGCGATGACTTAATCGAAGCGCACGGTGATTGGTTACCAGAGTATAAATAAAAATGGATATAACTCAAGCAGCAAAAGCGTAGTGGCTATTTAGCTCCTACGCTTTTGCTTTGTTATTTTACGTTAAAAAACTTAGTTTAGCTTATACTTTAATCCTTTAGCAAAGTTAAATATTTTTAAAGAGTAAGAAAATCTATCATAACTACGGTTAGGTCGGATGATCTATGATAATCTTTCATATATAATGATTTTTTGACAAAGTATGGGAGTGATTAGGGATGAGTTTTCTAAGTAGTTTTCTTAAAACAGGATAAAATAACCAAACTTTTCAAGAATAAGATATGAATATGGAGCTAGTCTATGAATTTATTAATGAATCTCAAGTCGCATCTGATCGGATGATGGCTGCCGTGAAAGAAGTGAATATCGCATTAGATCGATTAAAATATATTGCCGATAAATCAGTCACTGAAGGTACATACCTTAAGGAAAACAGTTACCAATCGATGGACCGGCTATCAGATTATAACCAATCGGTAACAGAAAAAATTCATGGACTTGCAGATCATACTAATAAAATTGAAGAGATTAATCACATAATAAAAGAAATAGTGACTCAGACATCACTTCTATCTTTAAATGCTTCGATTGAGGCTGCTCGTGCCGAGAAACATGGACGAGGTTTTTCAGTGGTTGCACAAGAAATTAATAAACTTGCCGATCAAAGTAGTGAAGCCGTCGGACGTTCCTCAAACATTCTGTCTACGATTGAAAACAGTGAGAAGTAGTCAGTTCCGTCGAGGCAGAGAAATTGGCTGTCGCGGAAGGAGTAAACGAAGTCGGCAATATGGAAAAACGGATCGCTATTATTTTTCAAAAAATATCGTTAGTAAATGATTTGGTTCAAGAAACAACCAAGGATAGCCAATCCCAAGCAACGATGACAACTGAAGCCACAAATCAACTGGAAGTCGTTGGCGACAGTGTGAAAGACACGCTGACTTACGTAGAGAAAACTGTTGAAGACATGGATGCACAGCATGATCAAACAGAACATTTACATACAATTAGTGCGGATCTCCAGGCTACTTCTACTGAGTTGACGCGATCAATTAACGAGTTAGGAGTTCTTCGCCAAACGAAGGTTCAAGACTTGAACCTAGAACCAATTAAAGAGAAACTTCTGGCGATTACGCAACTTCCTGAGATCATCAGTTTAGACCCTACCCACCATAAAACACAATTAACAAACCATCTAGAAAACTCTGAAGAAATTGAAGTAATTTGGTCTAACAGAGATGACGGATCATTTATTTATTCGAACCCACCTGCTGGTCTGGTAAATGCTAGACAACGAGATTGGTGGAAACAAGCAATGGACGGCGAGTTTTTTATTTCTGACACCTATATTTCGGCGATTACGATTTAAAATAATAGAGCAAGGGAACAACCACTAGTTTACGCCATAAGTAAAATTTCACGAATAAGCAAACGCTTATTAGTACCTCTCCTAATTTTCACTATGCAGATTATTTTCATTTTTTTATTGTAATGGATACACTAGAAGGAAGGAGGCAATATACATGACCGATGAAAAACAAGAAATGGTTGACCGTGTATATGCAGAATTGGAAAAAGTAATTGATCCCGAACTTGGTGTTGACATTGTCAACTTAGGACTAGTATATGATGTTGATTTAGACGATAAAAATAATGTCCAGATTGAAATGACATTAACGTCAATGGGCTGCCCACTTGCTGGTACAATCGTAAGTGAAATTAAAAACTCATTAAAAGAACTTCAAGAAATTGGAGAGATTGGCGAGGAAGTTGATGTTGATATCGTCTGGAGTCCAGTTTGGGATAAAAAGATGATGTCCCGTTACGCAAAATTGGCATTAGGTGTGCATGAGAGTTGATTTTTGATATGAAAGAGAAAGACCCGGATTGAGCAGATAGCTCAAACCAGGTCTTTTTTATTCTACTGCTTTAGTACTTAAATTTACCTGCATTTTTTTGTAAATCTTCTGCTAACTTAACCAATGCCTCACTAGAGCTTGCGATTTCTTCGATAGAAGCAGTCTGTTCTTCCATCGCAGCTGACATTTCCTCGGTGCTTGCAGCATTCTCTTCTGAAATTGCAGATGCGTTTTCAATTACTTTAATGATTCCGTCTTTTTTATTTTGCATATTTTCCCCAGACGAATTCAAGTTTGTCAGTGTTGTCCGCATACGCTCAACCGCTTGTGCAACTCCATCAAATGTCTCTGTTGTGTCGTGGACACTTTTTGTTTGCACTTGAGACATCTGCTTCGATTCTTCCATTTTAGAAACAGCATCCTTTGTTTTTTCTGCAAGCATTTGAATGATAGTCGAGATTTCCTCAGAGAATTGGTTCGATTGCTCAGCAAGCTTCCTAATTTCGTCGGCCACCACTGAAAAACCTTTCCCCGCCTCTCCAGCACGAGCTGCTTCAATCGAAGCGTTTAAGGCTAATAAATTCGTCTGCTCCGAAATATTTTTTATCATCCCACTCGCATTTTCAATTTTTTCCGTATTTATGTGCGTTTCAGAAATAATTTCATGTACTTCTTCTGTTAAGTGATTGTTATCAGTTGTCTTCTCAATTAAATTGTTCACTAATGAGACTCCTTTGTCTTTCAAGTTACCAAGTTCACTAGCAACGTGATTTAAACTCACCACATGCTCCTGATTCTCTTCAATGGAGACACCTAGTTCATTCACCTGTTTAGAGCCTTTTTCTGTATCTGATGCTTGTTCTTGTGCACTTCTTGAAATATCCTCAATCGTTTTTGCGACATCTTCTGATGCTTTTGCCGATTGTTCACTCGTTGCCATCAATTCTTCTGATGAAGACGCAAGATAAACTGAGGCTGAAGAGACATTTTGCAAGAGACCGCTAAGGTTTCCCTTCATTTTGTTAAAACTAGTTGAAATCTCCCCTATCTCATCCATACTAGATTCTTGTTGATGAGAGCGAAAATCTCCTTCACCTGCCAATTTAAGGTTATCCATGATTGAATCAATTCTACTTTTAATTTTTCTTGAAAAAATCATAAGTAAAATCGTTACGATTATTAGAATCACGCCGAGAATGATTGATACATATATAATAATTTCTGACATAATCGAGTTAATCATTTCTTGAGATGTCGATACGAAAAACATTCCAATAATTTCTCCATCTTCAGCTAAAATCGGACGATATGCTGTCTGCATGTCAGTGCCTAAAATATCAGCTTCGCCATAATACATTTGTCCTTCTTCTAATACAAGTTCTGTTACTTCTCCTGTAGCCTCAACTGATACAGCCCTTTCATCATTAATGATTAAATTCGTTGTTACTGGTTGTCGATCTTGAAAGATTGTTACCAATCCTCCCGACATCTCTGCTAATTCATCAGCAAGTTCGTAATTTTCATTAATTCTATGAGGACCCTTATATAGTTCTCCATCGACTATTTCCCATGCTCCTTCTAACTTTTCATCAACGTAGCTGTATGAAAACTCGATATCTGAACCAGCTTTATCTGCCGCAAAACTTTCCATTCCACTTTTCACTTGAGTATACGTCACCGATAATAAAATCACTGATACTAAAAGAATAGTCGAAATCATTACAATTTGAAACTTCGTCAATATTTTAATATTATTAAACACTTTCTCACCTCTATTTAAGTAATATGATACATTACTAAAGTATCATTTACACTGATAAGAAGCAAGACGATCTACGTCAATTTTTGTAAATGATTATAGGACTTTTCCATTTAATAAGCGATAACTTCTTGTTACGAAGTTATCGCTTATTACAGTACCTATGACTTTTTTATTATATCCGCTTCACGACAGGCAAGTACGATGCACCGACAACGCCTGCTTTTGTCCCTAGTTGAGCGGGTTGAATCTGAATAGAGTCTCGTAAACTAACATATACTCTTTCCTCGACTGCTGGTATCAGTTTGGGTAGTATTGCGTCCTTACCTTGCATCACACCACCACCGAGAACAATCATTTCTGGATTAATCACATGCACGAGATTCGCAATTCCCGCTGCTAAATGAGCAATCCAATCGTTGAAAATGTGCACAGCATCTGACTCATTTTCACCTACTTTAGTGATCAGCTCTTTGGCTCCGCCATCAGACTGGTATACATCTAACACTTTCTTTTTTATCGCAGTTCCTGACGCTAGTGCCTCCCATGAACCAATATTCAGACCTACTTGTTTTGGGCCATCTCCGGAAATAATCATATTACCTACTTCTCCTGCACTAAATTGTGCTCCAGATAGCAGCTGTCCGTTCAGCACTATTCCTGCACCAATTCCAGTACTGATCGTTATGTAGACCATGCTTCTTGCATCCTGTCCCGCACCGGCGTAATATTCCCCCACTGCAGCAGCGTTTGCATCATTCTCAAATAAACATACCTTTCCATTTTTCTCTTCAAACTCTCGAACAAAAGGGAAGTCGTGCCATCCTTTCAAATTTGGCGGATCCAAAAATATTCCTTTCGCTAAATCCATCGGTCCAGGCGCCGCGACACCAATCATATCTTCGGAATCATCGAGCCAGTCCGTAATTAACGCATTAATTTTGTCCATTCCATTGTTTGGATCTTCTGGGGTAGGGGTTTCGCGATGAGAGATCATTTCCCCATCATGACTAATTAAACCCGCTTTGATCGATGTTCCTCCAATATCTATCCCGACTCTAGATTTCTTTTGTTCTGCCAAAAATATCATCCCCTCTTTCTACCTGTATTCGTTTCTAAAATAATCTTGTCTTCTGTTAAACGGGTCTTCTATTTATCAACATTATTGTATAACAAATTTTTCGAATTATAAAGGAAATTAGGGTTTCAGATAGTAACCCAGTTTTTTAAAAAATATTAGATATTAGCAAACGCAAAAAAAGTGATCCTAACGGGCAACTAGCTAAATCGCTTCTAGAATCACCTTCATTGTTTCTTATTGAAATTTAAATTATATTGAATCGATTACTTTTCTTTTTTTGAAATAGACGCCACCAATCGCACCGCCTATGATCAGTAACACCAATCCTATCATTAAGAAGGTAAAGGTATTGGTAGCAGTATCTGGTAAGATTGCGCCACTTTTCATTTCTTGATCAGTCGCTCCTGATCCATATGAGTCTTTTTCTTCGTTATCAGATGTTCCACTCGCGGGAGTTTCTGTACCATCATCATTTGAATCAGCTGACTCAGCATTAGCGAGAAGTTCCTTTAAACTTTCAAGTTCTGATTTTAGCTTATCAATCAGTTCTGCTAGTTCAGAAGTTTTATTTTCCAATGCTTGATACTTCGATTCAAGCTCAAGTATTTCTTGTTCAAGATTCTCGATTTCTAGAGCAAGATTTTCAACTTCTGTTTTATTTTCAAGCTCTTCGATTCTTTCAGCTAACTCAGTAATAATTTCATAGAGTTCTTCTAATTCGTTGGCAGAACCATCCTCAGGCTCTCCATTTCCTGGTGGCGTTGAAGTATCATCTGATTCTTCCATCGCAGTAAAAGTACTAAAATGGCTAGCCTGATAAGTGAAAACACCATCACTATACGAGCCACCATCTTGTTTTTCCCACTCGCCTGTTGATTCGTTAAGAATGTATACTGCTAAATTCTCAGACTCAGTCAGATTACTAGAATCGATCTGAAAAGCAAGCGTAACTGGAACACCTTCAAATGTATTCATTTCGTTTTCTCCATCAGAAATGGTAAATTTGAAAATCCCAGCTCTAATATTTACATTAGAAGGAACATTGTAACTCTCTTGCACTTCTTCCAATGTGATAGTCATTTCATTCCCCTCAGTAAAGTATTCACTAGGGATAGAAACACTTACCGTCTCTTTTTCAAAAATAACGGTTACCTCTTTACCCTTTAATATTTTCACTTGATCTGAGGAGAGTTCAAGTTGAGTAATCTCATTTGCATTTACGACAAGCTCACCGTTTGCATTTACTTTTTGAACATCCTCATCTAAGATAGTACCTTTATTTTCACTGTCTACTTGAGGAGTAACTTTAACAACATCTTCACCAGGCGGCGTTGTATCATCTACTTCTTCTACAACTGTTCCAGTAATATTGTTGCCATCTTTCAATAATGTATATTCAAGAATTTCTCCGCTCCAAAAATGGAAACGCAACGCAACTTCTCCATCAGCAACTTCATTAAAAAAGCTCTGTGGAAAAGTAATTTCATTTGTATCATAAGATGGAGAAAAAGCATAACCAAACTCCTTAAAGGTTGTCCAATTTTGTGGTCCAGTTGGAATTCCGTCTCCGTCTACCGCCTCCATCGTCGCAAGTTGATCGCCATTGAAGGTTGTTGGAATAGAAAAATTACTCGCTAACCCTTCCGTACTTTCTTGGAAAGGTGTATCGTAAGTGTTCACCTTAAAAAACCAATCGGCTCCATTATTAAACGTCGCTGTCAAAACTCCGTTTGTTTCTAGTTGACCTGAGAAAGCAATGTCCGCAAGTAAACTCGCGTTAATCGTCAAAATATCACCGTTAAGCTGATAATCTTGATCTTGATCTAACTCTTCACCGTCATAACGTAGTGAAACAAATTGATTTCCATGTAAGTTAAGCGGCATATCCACATCAACAATCTCGTTGTCTTTTTTCAAGTAAATATAATTCGATTCAGCAGTTGATGAACGCGTTTCCCAACTAGCTTTCATCATTTGGTAGAGCTCTTCATCTGCCCACTCAAAGTTCGTACGATCGAAGTGCTGCCCATTATCCCACAACATGTGAGTAATCCTTGTTTCGTTCGCATAATGAATCATAAATTCGAAAAATTTCAATTTTTCACCTTGTTGAATTACACCCGTATTCGTATCAAAACCAAGCAATCCAAATTCTCCAAGGACAACAGGAATACCATTGGCAACAAATTTATCATGTACACGATCGAATGTGTCAATGATATCTTGTTTCGTTTCCTGATCAAACGTAGTGAAGCCAGCAACGTTTACGCTGAACGGCCAAAATCCGTAGAAATGAACCGTAGAGATCACATTCGGATCATCTAACGCGACAATCTCATCATAAAGGGCATCTAATTTTTCTGGCTCAGATCCCGTATCCATCGTTGGTAACACAAGTGGTCGATCGTCGTTTCGTCCTCCTGAATTTCGAACGATTTCGTAGAAAGAGGAATTAAGTGTAGAAAGATACTCGAATCTTTCTTCTTCCGCTCCCCAGAAACGTGGTTCGTTTATGCTTTCGAACATTACTTTATCTGAGTGATCCTTAAAATAGTCTGCAAGCTGATTCCAAATGGCATTATACCGTGCAAGGGAATGATCATAATCACTTTGCATCCCTGCTTCTAACCACACCCACGAATCATGGTGAATATTTATCATTACGTATAGATCCTCTTCAAGGGCCCATTCAACCGTTTGATTAACACGCCCCAAGAAATCCGCATCTATCTCGAAATCACCATATTCTTCCATTCTCTCATCAAACGTAATCGGCACTCGAATACTCTTAAATCCTTGAGCCGCAATTTGTTCGATTAATTCTTTTGTAACCCTAGGGTTCCCCCAAGCTGTTTCATCTTCTCCAACTGCATCATATGTGTTCCCTAAGTTCCAACCTGGCTGCATTGCCTCCACATATCCCTCAATGTCCATCCCTTCATTTTCATCAGCCGATAAAGTACTTACAGGAAATAAAAACAACAACATAATTAATCCGAACAATAATAGCATCGTTTTAGATCGTGAAATCTTGTCCAAGTTCCATAAAGACTTCTTCAAAATATACTCCTCCTCATTTTTGTCTCACATCAATTATTAAAACTATAAACCATGTAATGGTGACAAAGTTCCCTCCTCTCTGAAATAGAAACCGCTTTCATTTATAATTTATCATACGGAAAATAATAGAAACACCACCATAATTAGAGAAATTATAATAGTATAATTAGAGATTTTTAAATCAAATAAACCACTTAACAAACTGAAGCAGAATGAGTTTTTTACGACAAAAAAAGCCATTGCCCTAATTCCAATTAAAGGGCAACAGCTAGATTTTTCTAGTCTAAACGATTTCGATTTTCGTAATCCAATTGAACGCGGCTTGCTGTCGCATTCTTTTGATCTAAATATTTCCCTTCATAAGGCGTTGCTTCTTGATCAACTTGAGCAAGTACAAGTTGACAGATACGCCGATTCACGTCTAACTCGATAGGGAGTCGATTCGCGTTGAATAGCTCAAGCGTGATATGTCCACGAAACCCTGGATCAACCCAGCCTGCATTTTGAATAAACAAACCTAGTCGTCCAATCGAACTTCTACCTTCAACAAATGCCGTTAAAGTAGGGGGGATTTCTATATACTCTTTTGTCGTGGCAAGGAGAAATGACTGTGGTGGAATAACAATCGTCCCCCTCTCGCCCACATCAATTTCTCGATAAACAGCCTCTGCAGTTAAAGAAAGTTTGGTGCTCAAATGATCATCAATTACAAGAAAATGATTTCCCAATCGAAGGTCTACAGAAGCTGGTTGAATTTGCTCAGTTGTCATCGGTTTAATTACCATTTCTTTTGTAGAGAGCTTCTCAGAAATTGTTTTTCCACTTAAAATCATCTCAATAACACTCCCTCTCGACTATTTGTCAACATTAGTTTTCAATTATATTTTATCATGAATTCGTTGTAAGACAATCTTTAGTAGAAGGTTAAGTGAGTTCGAGGTTAGGATGTTTCCCAGAGGGGTCAATCCCCCATCGACTTTCGACCAAACAAAACGAGCTTCCCAGTCAATCTGAGAAGCCCATGTCTAAATATAGAAAAGTATTATTTTAGTGAAGTTTAATACAATCTCCTTTTTCACAAAAATCGAGAGTCATTCCATCAAACATCCATAAGTCATCTTCCTTAATAAAGAAACGAACACCATTTACAACTGTCTTCCAATCATCTGAATCCGAGGCGTCTTTTTCCACTCCAAGAAAAAATCCTTCTGCTCCTCGGACAAATAAACGAACTTCATCTTCTCCTGAAAGTTCCATATCCTCTCTGTACATACCTGCTGCGCGATCCGTAATTTGTAACATGTCACATTCCCCCTAGTTTTTTGTGAATCTATTCACATATTAGTTTAAATAAAAGAATTAATTAATGACTTATAGGTTAACAACATCGATATAATATTTTGTGAACATTTTCACTAACTTGATAGTTATAATATAAATTAATATCGATCGAATTGCAATAGAGTTCACAAAAGCTTCATTTTATTTTGTAGTTCAGTAGATGGATAGTTTTTTGTTTGATTGATTCGGGCATGCTGTTCGACTTGTTACCTTTCTTCTTACTTTTCCGCTTTGATAGTCCACAAGCTCTCTCTTCTTGTCACCTTTCTTTTCCATATCCACTCGCCATGGGTCGCAATTCTCCTCCTCCTCCTCCCACAGTCAAAACAAAATAAAAAAGCCGACCCGTAAGGCCAGCTTTTCCAACAACCAACAATCTTCAATTATTCTAACATTCCCCAAAACTCATTAACTAAGTTTACCGCATGACCACTTCCACCTTTATCTTCCGCATTTTGAACCATAATTGTGGTTAAAAGATCTTTTTCTTCATAATCGAAACTGACATACCAGCCAATTTGTTCTCCTTCTTCAGCAGTTTGCTCTTGTTTTAATTCCGCGGTTCCAGTTTTTCCAGCTAAAGCTCTAGTATGGCCGGGTTCAGACCGATACGCTGTTCCATCTGAATCTTCTACAACTTGAACAAGCGAATCAAGAACAAGATCCGCTGTTTCAGGAGATGAAATCTCGTTATACACAGGACTTGAGTCTTCATCTACAAACAACGTTGGCTCAACCATTTGCCCATCATTTACGAATATCGAATATAACGCATTCATATGAACTGGAGAAGCTTGCACCTCACCTTGTCCATATCCGGTGTCTGCCAACAAAATATCACGGTCTAATTCATTATTGGCGATCGTAGAAGAATTCAAAGGAAAGTCATAAGAGAATCCTCCTCCGAACCCAACTTTTTCGGCCCACTCTTCTATCTTCCCTTCCCCTATTTCCAACGCCTGTTGCGCAAAATAAATATTATCTGACAGTTTCAACGCTGTTTCTAAATCGACATTGGACACACTGTCATTTACTCTTGTTACTTGATACCCCCCCCAACTATCATCAGCTTGCCACTGGCTTCCTTCAATTCGTTTCTGTTCATTAGGATCCAATGTTCCCTCTTCAATTCCGGCAATAGCTGTAAATGGCTTGAAAATTGAACCAGGAGAATAAACATTTTGAAAACGGCGTTCAAATAATATATCTGCATTATCCAAATCATCGGCTCGAGGATCTGATAATTGCAAATATCTTAGATTCGAATCAAACGCCGGTTCACTTACTAATACTAATGTTTCTCCTGATATCGGATCTATGACAACACCAGATCCTGAATCTTCACGCAAAACCTCAGCCATTTTCTCCTGTAAGTCCATATCCAATGTAAGGTGTACATCTTCCCCATTAATTGGATCAATTTTCTTGAGAAGATCTCTAACATCTCCATCTTCGGTTTTAATAGATAGTGAAACTCCCGCATCTCCACGAAGGTCTTCCTCTAAAAGAAGTTCCATTCCATTCATTCCTATTTCCGAGTGCATATGATATCCTTCATCTGCTCGTTCTTCTAATTGTTCAGCTGTTATCGCACCAATGTGACCGATAATATGACCTGTCGTATCACCAAATGGATATTCCCTTCCAGAATCTCGATCTAACAATACCCCGTCTATCTCTAGTAACGCATCTATCCGTTCATCGTTTACCGATAAATTTTGCACCGGTGCCGGCCAATCAGGGTTATCAGGATATCTATTTGCTAATTCTATGACTGTTTCTTCATTCAAACCAATTAATTCAGCAAATTCGCTTGCCGTTTGTTCAAGATCTTCTGTTCTATCGGGAACAATACCAGCATCGTAGATTTCACCATTAATCGCTAACGGTTCCCCATTTCGATCAAAAATCTCGCCACGTTTTGGTTGCTCCGTTTCAATAATAATTTGATCGTGGGCATCTTTCATCCCCATTAATAAATGTGTAGGATCCCATTCAATCACCCATTCTTCCAATTCGTCTTCATTTTCATCTAAGCTGATTTGTTTATTTAACTCCACATCTGTTTGATAGCTTAACTTCCCGACCAATGTTTCCATTTCAATAGATATTTGATAATCCAATTCTTGTAATTCCTCTAGATCTATCTCTTCCCCATCAAAATCCCTTGATTGATAGGTAATCTCTAAATCTTCAACACTTAAATCAGAGTATTCATTTTCATACCTCTCTTCGAAATCCCAATCAAAATTACTGATTTCATCCATCGATTCATCACTCAATAATTCCAACATATCCGCAAATGCTCCATTGCTCCACGTAGTTACATAACTCTCCAAAGCATCTTCCGGGTTTGCTGGTTCTTCATTTGAACAAGCAGCCAATATCATTACAATCAGTAGCAATAAAAGCAAGCCTGTAAGCCTTTTATGTACTTTCATCTAAATCCCTCCAATATGTGTTATTTTCTATTATAACAACTTTCACTCTATAAAAAATGAATATTCTCCTCATCAACATGTAAGTTAACTTGATTTTTTCAAAAAAAGGATGAATGATAATTAAATCTATTTCACTACTATATTTTCATTATTCTGAACTTATAATGCAATCAACGATTAAAATAGCAAAAAGTCCTAAACGGAATTATTTAAACTAGTCTTTTATTCACTAATTCGCAATAGTATTTCACATAATTACATTATTCTATATAGTATACTGTAGAACTAATTTAAATATCGGTGGTGATTTGTTGCTTTGGAAATCAGCAAGACAAAAGAGAATATTGCACGCTTCTTATGTAGAATGTCCAAACTGTAAATCCGTTGAACTAGTTTCTAAGTGGAACCAACTTGCTCAAGATACGTATGGTAGTCACTCTCCTGACATCAGAAATGCAGCAGTGAAAAAAGGAAACTCTTTTCCTTTCCAATGTCCAAGTTGTTTTAAAGGATATTCCGCAAAGAAAATGAATTTTTCAGATGGTAAAGACACGTCAACCTCTACATCACAACTTAAACCCTCTGAAACTACATAAGACGAGAAAAAGAACCCAGGACCCTGGGTTCTTTTTTAATTTACAAAATAAGATAAGATGCTTTCACTCCATTGTTCATGGCCCATTTGAGTTGGCATTCTGTGATCATTTTCATCTACATACTCTAGCAGGTCTTCTTCGTAAATACCTGGCCAGTCACTCCAATGATCAACGAATAGATAATTGTTTTCAATTGATAAACTACGTAAAGACTCCATTTGATCTGGATAATTAACTGTTTCATACGCAGGTTGTGATGGATTAATAACGATAACTGCTTCATCGTTTTCTTCCGAAATACTGTTCATTAATGTAGTAAGATGATCAGATGAATGATCAATAATCACATTTCCATTATCATTCCACATTAATGGCTCAATCAAGAATATGTCAGCATTTTTTTCTGCTACTTCTTGATCAACTCCTTGTAGAACCATGTCTAACGATGTCATTTCACCAACAGACATTGTTTCGACGACAAATAAGTCAGTAGAAAAAGCTTCATTAATTTTTTCCATGAATAACTCTGGCCACGGAACCAAACCTTCATTCTGTGAATCTGTTAGTGATTCGGAGCCAAATGCTAAAATCGTGATAGTTTCGTTTGCTGTTAACCGCGCTTCTATTCGGTCAGCTAAACTTGAAGGCGTATCTTCTAACAACACATCCAACTCTACTTCTGAGCTACTATCGCCCTCTTCGCTATTTAATTCAGGATCTTCAGACGGTTCTACGATAATTTCCTGATTTATTTCTTCTGGTTCTTCAGAGAAATTATCAACTTGATCTGCAAGCATCTGTTGAGCAGAAGTGGTAATATCTGAAAGTTTTTGCTCATACTGATATCGTCCAAAAATGATAACAAGTATAGATAACGCTATAATACTAGCTACGAGATATTTGTTCATTTTGTTCTCCTTTTACATTGTAAATAATTATAAATAAATTCTATGTACAAAGAAATTATACAGTAAAAATTAGGCTTTTTCACTACTATTCTCTTATTTCCACAAATATAACTATGATATAAGCGCCATTTTCGTTTTACATTCCTTGAGAAATGAGTGAGTATCAAAACTAAAAGCTCTTACGATTCCTGTTCCTAAAAAGTAGTACAAATTTACCTATTTATTCTTCTATAAATTCAATTTTCTCGATTATATCGGTTTCAGATAGCTTGAGATAAAGATGGAGAAAATCATCATTTGTTAAGGGAATATCTTCCATTGCAAAATAACGAAATTCATCCAAAGTAGTGCTAACGATCCTCTTTAAAAATCCTGAAATTTCTTTTACATTTAACTCTAAAACAGTTCCTTCAGGTAAATCTTCTACATTCACTAAACCTACAAAAGTATAGGTGTCATTCTGATTTTTTTGGATGCTGACAGTAAATAAATTATGTAACGTATCTACCATGGAGTAACCACCCTTCTGATGATTGCCTAATATGTACTATTTTGGGAATCAAAACTCATTATAACAGTAGTTGAACAGAATACAATCCTTGTCCATTTTACTACCCAAACAGAATAAGATTAATCGCAGCAACTGCCACTACGACAGCTGCTAACTTTTTGATATTTTCTTGAGAGATTCGCTTGAAGAAGAGAACGCCAATACGTGATCCAACTAGCACACTTATAACACCTACTAAAAAATAAACGAAAAAATCGACATTGAAATCACCATTTATTCCATGTAAAAGAATCGTAGTAAGACTCGTCATAACAAAGCTAACTTGCAAATTTGCACTGTATGCATATTTGTCATTACTGAAAATCAGTAGCATATAAAATACAAAAAAGGGCCCACCTACGGCAAATACTCCTCCAACTAGTCCACCACCTAAACCAAGCAAAGCTGGTAACCACGTTCGATTTGTTACTCGATTTACATCTGGTCGCTTGCTTTTAAAGAAATAAACAACTACAGCGATTAAAAAAATACCAAGTAGAACTTTTAATATGTCATTGTCCCCATGCTGATCAAGGATAAAAAATGCACAAATTCGTCCTAATAAAGCTGCACTTAATAAAATAATAATTGCTTTCCATTGAATATGGCGAAACATTTGGACTGCTATACTAACCGATAATACGAACGCGAGAGCGACGACAAGAAGAGTACTCTCCTTTACCGTAAATAAAAGAGGTAAGAAACTCATTGCAATAAGGCCAAACCCAAAACCACTTACACCTTGTATAAAACTCCCGATAAAAAAAATACTGACTAGTATAAGTAATTCTATTAACATTGTAGAACAGAACCTTTCTCACGCACTATTTTCTGATAGTAGTATGGTCAGTTTTTGTCAGGAGTATATCTGTTTGTTTGACAAACCATTATTTCTCCCCCAATACAATAGGTACTTCTATTAAAAAGCACGTTCCTCGTTCAGACGACGATACTAATTCCAATTTACCTTCATGATTATCAAGGATTCGTTGGGCGATCGTCAACCCCAATCCAGTGCCATTTTCTTTTGTTGTTAAGAACGGATTAAATATCTGCTTTTTCATCTGCTCAGAAATTCCTGGTCCATTATCTTCTAAAAAAATCTGGCACATTTCACCTTTAGTATAAGAAGTAATTGATATATCACCTTTTCCATCCAGAGCCTCAGTACTATTACGAATGAGATTATGTAGCACTTGTTTCATTTGCTCTCCATCTACAAACAGCGGTGTTGAATTCAATTGAATCGTGAATGATATTGATTGATTACTAATTGTGCGCTGAATTAATGGCAAAATATCATCTATAATGTCTTGTAAGTATGTTAATTTAAGATTGGGAACACTTGGTTTCGTCAACAGCAACATTTCTTCAATGATCGTATTTATACGGTCTATTTCTTTTAATAATAGTGGAATGCGAAATTGCTCTTTTTGCTCATTTGACAAAGATTGATTCATAAGAGACAGGAAGCCGTCTATGACTGCTAGAGGATTACGAATTTCATGAGCAGCTCCTGCAGACAATTCTCCAACAAGCGCCAGTTTTTCTGTATGCTGCATTTTCTTTGCTAACTCTTCCGTCTTTGTAATATCGACGAAATAAAAAACTTGTCCGATTTCTACTTTTTCACGATTAATTAATTGAGATTGCGATACAAGTAAAGACCTATATTTCTCTTCTGTTTGAAAAGTGAGTTTCACGTTACGGAAAATTTCATTTGAAGAAAAAGCATTCCAGAAGTCATGATTTGATTCGCCATAAGGGTCACCTTGAAGCGTTTTTATCTTTCCATCACTATTAACCAGTAGTTTTTTTGCCGCATTGTTTAAAGCTATATCACCTTGTTTTTCATCAAGAGTAACTATCCCAATAGGTAATGAATTTAATATTTGTTCTCGATATATCTTATCATCATTTATCGTTTCGAAAGAGTCTTTTAAACGTGATGACATTTGATTAATTGATGTTGTTAACGACTTAAGCTCGATTTGGTCCACTTCTTCGACGGATAAACCGTATTGCCCTTTGGCAATATGACCAAGTCTATTTCTTATTTTTTCAATTGGCTTAGTCAAACCTTTACTTATACGATAAGATGCCACAATCGCCAACACTATTGAAATGGACGTCAACATTAATAATAACCACATTGATTCTTTTATAATATTGGAAAGGCGTGTCGAGTGGCCCTCAAGTGAGGACAGTAAACCTTCCCTTTCCGCACGTAAGTCAAGACGTAGTTCGTTTAATTGAGGCAAATATTGTTCTTCAATAATTCGCACAGCTGCTTGTTCACTTTCAAAGTTTATCAGCCCTCTAACGTCATTAGTTATCATGAAATCCAAAAGATCCATCTCTCTTTTTAAATCTTCAACTTCAGGTGGAGCTTCGTCATAGTCTTTAGTCAATTGCTTATCCATTTGGATCTGATATGCATCATATCTATCAATAAATTGACAGCAAAAATCTGATTGAATTGCTGTTTCTACCATATATTCTTTTACAGTTAAGTTTTCTTCCCATTGTGTTAGCCAAATCAGCTCAGGAATATTTCGATTACTCAAGTCATCACTTACTTGATTCATCTCATCCATTGATTGAATAAGTACAAATGAGAAACTGCTAAACAAAACGGTTGTAAGTAGAAGAGCGGAAAAAATTTTACTTCGAAATGTCATCTTTGTGAAAAAAACCTTCATCGCTCTTCTACCTCCCAATAAACCTGCATTTGCACCCTAACAACGTTAAAATACAAATTCACCCTGCTTAAATTTTTCCATTTCCCGATAAACGTACTTTTTTTCTTCTTTTGAGAACATTGTGCCTAGTGGAGCAAGTCCATAAACTTCATCAGTTTCATTCAAAATCGTCGTTCCAGGAGAGATACCTTCTTCACTAAAAAAATCACGCAATATCGCAATATATGCGTTAGATACATTATTTAAAACGCTTGTTAATACGTGGTCTTTAGCCATATATGATTGATCTTCCATGTATCCGATCACATAGATATCTTCCTTTTTCGCATAATCAATCACATCCTGATTGAAAGCATTCCCTTTCGAATAAACCACGTCAACTCCACTGGCAATCAAGTCTTCCATGATCTCCACCGCTTTATCTCCGTCATTTCGACTATTAACAACTTCATAGAATAATTGCGCTTTGGGGGCATAATGATTTATTCCCTTTTCAAATTGTGGGAAAATTTCCCTTTCATCAATTGCATCAATAATCGCTATTTTCTGTGTCTTTGACTTTAATGTTGCTGCTAGCGCAGCAAAATAATCTATCTCCCCTTGATTAAACGTATAAACAGCTTGATTATGATACGTTGAGGAGCCGTGAATGGTTACAAAAGTTATATGAGGATGAGTTAAAGCAATCTCTGTAAATGTCTCAGAGAATTCTCTTCCGTGACCAATAATTAACCGGGCTCCATCTTCTATCAAGTCAATCGTCGCTTCCTTCATCAAAACAGTAGAATTCAAGTCACTTTTTAATTTCGTTTTAACAGGGAATTTACCTTCTATCTCCAATTGCCCTTTGTAAGCAAGGCTCCCCCAACTCTGGTCAATAATCTGATCAGAAGTTAAGATTCCGACATATACTTCATCTTCCATCTCTATTTCATTGTCGAACAAAATCTCCCGAGACTGATAGAGCATCGTAATAATCAAGATACCCGCTCCCAAAAGCGAAAGAAATAATATTTTTTTATGTTGTTTTTCATCCGGGTGCATGTAACCCCTCCTGTATTATAAAGGCATTGACGCCTTATAAACACCGTAGTAATAGTTTGAGTGAGTTAGAGTGTCGTTCTATCACATGCACTCTACCGAGTAAACACTAACTTTACAAAGTATTCTTCATTTATCTTACAGAAAAAAATCGTATAGGTCTATCACTCTATTAATATTTGAGTAATTATTTGTAAATATTTAATAACCGGATACTAAGCTCCTTAATGAACTACATTCAGCTGACTTCTCCAAATTCCCATAAAAACCGTTCCTGGAATGAATTCCAAGAACGGTTTTTAAAGACCTTGTCGTACAGAGCACGACAAGGTCTACCAATTCTTACGATGAACTGTAGTAATGGAAGAAAAAAGCTAGAACTGCTTCATTTAAATATTAATTATACCTTTCTTTTGTCCATGTCTCTTGCCTTATCAAAGTCAACTTCGATTTCTTTTGATGGAGGCGGACCAATTTTACTAAATATGATAATACAAATAGATGAAACGACAAATCCAACAACAAGTTCATATAAAGAGAAGAAACCTGTATCTGTTTTAATAAAAATCCACAAAATAACTGTCAGTCCACCTGATAACATTCCTGCTAGGGCACCATTCCGCGTCATTCGTCTCCAGAAAAGCGAGAAAAGAACGAGTGGTCCAAAGGTAGCTCCGAGACCTGCCCATGCGTAACTAACTAATTCTAGGACAGTACTGTCAGGATTCTGCGCTAATAACAAAGCAATAAGAGCAATCGCAAGCACACCGAAACGTCCTACGAGGACTAGTTCTTTTTGCTGAGCATTTTTGCGGATCATCCCTTTATAGAAATCCTCGGCTAATGCCGATGACGATACGAGTAACTGAGAGTCAATCGTACTCATAATCGCAGCCAATACAGCAGCCAAAAGAATTCCGGCTACTACCGGATGAAATAACACTTGAGTAAACTCTAGAAAAACGGTTTCTGAGTTTTCTAAAGGCTGCCCAGCAAAGTAGGCAATCCCTACTAAACCTGTCATTACAGCACCAAACATAGAAAGAACTACCCAAGATATCCCAATTACTTTTGCTTTAGGAAGTTCTTTCATCGAACGAATCGCCATAAAACGGACGATAATATGTGGCTGCCCAAAGTAACCAAGCCCCCACCCTAATAAGGAGATCGTTCCAATGAAGCCAGCACCGCTCATAATGTTGAGATTCTCTGGATCTATGCTGCGAATTTGATCAAACGTTTGTCCGACGCCACCAAGATCCATTATTGCCACAACTGGAATGACAATTAACGCAAGGAACATTAGAATACCTTGCACAAAATCTGTCCAACTAACAGCAAGAAAACCACCTAAAAAAGTATAACTAATAATGACAATGGCACCTACCCATAAAGCCACTTGCTGATCCAAACCGAAACTACTTTCAAACAGTACCGCTCCACCTACAAGCCCGGCGGAAGTATAAAAAGTAAAAAATGCTAAAATTAATATAGCTGAAACAACTCGTAAAGACTTGGATTTGTCTTGAAACCGATTTTCAAAGAAATCCGGTAACGTTATCGAATCATTAGCAACTTCTGTATAAGAACGTAACCTACCTGCAACAAATTGCCAGTTTATAATCGCACCAATAGCAAGACCTATAGCAATCCATGCTTCAACGAGACCACTAGCATACAAAGCACCAGGTAATCCTAAAATTAACCAACTGCTCATGTCAGAAGCACCGGCAGATAACGCAGCTACCCCTGCCCCTAATCGTCTTCCTCCCAAAACATAATCCGATAAATTCGTAGTAAGTCTATATGCGATGACACCTAAAGCCAGCATCCCAACTAAATAAACAATAAACGTAATAATAATTGGCATATTGTCTACCATGGTTTGTACCCTCCTTTATCTATTTTATTTTTATCCCTCGTTCCCTCCTTTTTACTAACTGAATTTTCTTTCTTTTTTTGATTATATAAATTTTTTGAAAAAGTATGAAAGATAAATGTCATAAATAAGATAAACTAAAGTGTTAATTTAATCTACGAAGAGTTGAAGATTCGATGTGTTCATGAATATTATGTACTTAATTTGAGAGTTATTATTCATTTTATATGGTTATAAACCTTTACTTAGGGTTTGATAAATGATTGATTGGATGCAAAAGGTCATTTTTATATGGGTAGCGTTGATTTTCCATTGGTGTGTGGGTTTCGTGGAGTAATAATATGAATTTTTTACAGAAGAGATGAATTGGGGGTTATTTTTACCTAAGGAGTGAAGTCGAGAGAGACTTTCGAACCCTACCTTGCTGGAGATACGTCTGTTGGGAGTGAATCTAGTCGATTCGTTCCCTACTTAGCTGAGAGAACGTTCAGTTAGGAGTGAAACTAGTCCACTTGGATCCCTTACCCTCTTTCTCGACACTCCCTTCCTTCTTCTTACTCTAAGTATCCCATGTATAAAAAAAGCCCTCGGAAGATTGAACTTCCAAGGACCTTAAACGATTCTGTTTGTAGCTATATTCATTCAACACTAAAGTATTCAATTGAGAAAAATGATCAACCAGTATTAACAAGACCTGCGGCAACACCACTTATCGTCAATAAGACTTCCGTTAACAATTCTTCAGATTTCTTATCATCAGACTCCCGCATTTTTTGAATCAAGTCGACTTGCAAATAGTTTAACGGATCCACATAAGGGTTACGTCGATGCACAGACTCTCGAATATTTGGTGTGTGATCTAACAGTTCTTCACTTTTAGAAATTTTCAGTAAAACGTCTTTTGTTCGCTCATATTCCTCAGAAATATCTGCAAAAATACGTTCTCCGATTTTTTTATCCTCTACTAAATCAACATATTCCTTTGCCGTGTGCAAGTCAGCTTTCATTAACGCCATTTGCAAGTTATTTACAGTTGACTCAAAGAAAGGCCAAACTTCATACATTTCTTGCAACATTGCTAATTCTTCGTCACCTTTAGATGCAAAAGCTGATAAACCTGTTCCGGCTGCATACCAAGCAGGCAAGTTCTGTCGGCACTGAGTCCAAGCGAACACCCATGGAATTGCGCGTAAATCTTCAAACGCTTCACTGTTTTTACGACTCATCGGTCGTGAACCAATATTTAGTTCACGAAGCTCATTTAAAGGCGTTGTCTGTTTAAAATACGTCAAGAAATCTTTATCACCGAAAACAAGTGATTGATATTTCTCTAAGGAATGCTGAGAGATTTCTTCCATCGCTTTTTCCCATCCATCTTTCAATCCAGTTACTTTCTCAGACTTGCTATGAACTTTCGATGAGGAAGAAAGTAAAGCTGAAGCAGCTTGCTCTAAGTTACGGAAAGCAATATCTTCTAACATATATCTAGATGATAGAACTTCACCTTGCTCCGTGATTTTCACCCCGTCACCTAATGTTTCTGCCGGTTGAGAAACGATACTACGATTGAGAGGTCCACCTCCACGTCCAAGAGAACCGCCACGTCCATGGAAAAATTTCAACCCAATATTAAATTCACGAGCAGTGTCATGGATTTCCTGTTGCGCTTTGAACAATTTCCAATTCGCTGTTAACGTCCCTCCATCTTTACTTCCATCAGAGTAACCGAGCATGATCTCCTGATGGTCTCCACGCTCACGAATATGATGACGGTAAATGTCCATATCAAACAATGTTTTCATAATTTTTGGCCCAGCAATTAAATCATCAACAGTTTCCAATAATGGCGCGACATGCAAACCACTTTCTACTGTACCATCCGCATGTAATCGATAGATCCCCGCTTCTTTCGCCAAGACGAGAACTTCCAACAGATCACTCGAGGATTGCGTCATACTTACCAAGTACACTTCAATTGAGCGAGTACCAAATTCCTCGTGAGCCTTTTTGATTGTCCTAAAAACATCAAAAATATCTTGTGATTCTTTTGAATAATCTTCATTATGCAGCATTAATGGACGCGGATCTTTCAGTACTTTTTGTAAAACGTCCAATTTCTCTTCTTCAGATAGTTGTGCGTAATCCTTTGAGATACCAACAACCTTAAGCATTTCAGCAACCGCTGTTTCATGTTCTCCACTGTGGTTTCGAACATCTAACGTCGCTAAGTGAAATCCAAATAGTTGCACTTGACGAGTTAGTTTTGCCAACTTCTTAAGTTTTTGTCCTTTTAGCTGATGTTTTTCAACACTATTTTTAATTAAGAGCAAGTCACTTAGAAGCTCCTCTGAATCCTGGTAGCCTGCTTTTGTTTTCCCTACTTGGCGAATACGATTAAGAATAATTGCAAACTTTCTGCGGTACGCCTCAGAAGCTACTGGCCATTTTTCTCCTTTTTTCAAGTACGTTTTCTCGTCTCCATCTAGTGAATTCACTAGCTCTTCATCAATCTTTACCCGTTCAGTAGATTGACTAAATCTTCGCATCAAATCAATAAGTGACTCTTCATATTTTTTCAAGGCTAATTCGCGTTGCAATTTCAGCGTTTCCCATGTCACATCAGATGTAACAAATGGATTTCCATCACGGTCTCCACCGATCCATGAACCGAAGAATAAAAAGTTTGGCACTTTCCATTGATGCCCTGGATAGTAGTCATCAAGCTGTTCCTCTAACTCTTGATGAACAGCAGGCAAAACATCAAACAATGTTTGATCAAAGTAGTAAAGTCCATTTTTAACTTCATCTATCACAGTTGGTTTACGATGACGGAGTTCATCCGTCTGCCAAATTGCCGTAACTTCATTTGCCAAGCTCTCTTCATAATTTTTTCGCTCTTTTTTAGTAATTAGAGGATTATCTAGATCCTGAAGAATTTGCGAAATACGTTTTTGAATTTCTAATACTGTTCGTTTTGTCGCCTCAGTCGGATGAGCAGTCATAATTAATTCAATTGACAAATCGTCTAAGATCTCTTGAATTACTTCATTAGGATGGTTATCCTCTTTCACGGATTTCACTGCACTTTCAATCGAAATCGGCTGCACTTCCCCATCTTCTCTTAATCGATAGTCACGAGAACGGCGAATCCGATGATTTTGTTCTGCTATATTGACGAGATGAAAGTATGTAGAGAATGCTCGGATAACGTCTTGACGTTGCGGCGATTTCAAGTTACTGATTTTTTCTTTCAGCTCTTGATATGACTCTTCTTGGAAATCAACCCGTAATCCTTTTGTCGTTTCTCGTATTTCTTCCACCTTATTAAATAAGTCTTTTCCTCCATGCTCAATAAGCACATCACCTAAAATATTCCCTAGCTTTTTCACATCTGTTCGTAATTGTGCATTAGCATCTTTTGTGTCTATCATAAAATCATCCTCCTAATCAAATGTCAGAGTTTTATCTTTCAGCTAACATCTCTGTTTATGACCAAAAATCTGTACTTTTAAAGTTTCCTTAAGCCAGAACGTTGTCTTTAGTAAACTTCCTACATTAGATATAACAACAACTTAATTAAAGTAAAGTCTTTGATCATATTCATTAATTTTTTTATACTTCGGCTTCATCTTCACCATTAAATGATGAGATTATAATTGGAACAACCTACGTAAACGTTGACATAGCTTGTCCCACTCGCAATAAACAAGTAGGAAATACCGATAATGTTATCTATCATACCAAAAAACAACAGCAATAATCAATTTTTTCTCACTATTTCGTTAGTTCGTTCATTTTAATATTAAGCGTTTTACTTCTATGATTATATACTTTTTCTAACGATAAAGAAAACCTTGCTAATGATATCAAAATCAAACGTGGTAGCTATCATCCTAACTCTCTTCAAATGTTCACCTGTTCACAAATTGGTCATTAGATTGCAACGAACTGTTCACAGTTACAACGATCACGGTCGAGGAATCCATATTATACTAAGACTATAGAAAGTTAGTTAGTGATCACACACATTATTTTATCTTATACTTCAATCCTTTTGCGAAGTTAAACATTCTTAAAGTATACAAAAACAACCAGCATTCATTTTTTTTGATACAAGTGATCAACCAACTCTCTATAAAAAACTTACATTTCTGAGGAGGAATGAATCATGTTTATGGAATTCTTACGAAATAACAAGATTGCAGCCGGAGTTTTAACAATTTTAAGAGTATATATTGGATGGCAGTGGCTTACTGCTGGCTGGGGAAAAGTAACAGGTGGTTTTGATGCAAGTGGTTATTTAAATGGTGTTGTTAACAACGAAGCGGTCATTGAACAGTACCCAACGTATCATGCATTTATTGAAAATTTCGCTTTACCAAGTGCCGATGTTTTTAGTTTCATGGTCGCATGGGGAGAATTACTCGTTGGACTTGGCTTGATTGTCGGCGTATTAACAACAGCAGCCGCATTCTTTGGTATTATGATGAATTTTGCTTTTATGTTCGCCGGTACGGTTTCTTCTAATCCATGGCTCGTGTTGCTCACAATCTTTATTCTTGCTGCTGGATACAATGCAGGTAAATTTGGTGGCGACCGATGGGTGATTCCATATATCCGCACTGTCATTTTTAAAGATAAGTTAACACCATTAGCTAATAAACAAGTCGCATAATTAAATTCTTTCTGAAAACCTTCTGCATCTATATGCAGAAGGTTTTATGTTTTTTAACTCTAACATCCTGTTTTCCGAATCAAAAAGAATTAGTTTAATAATATAAAAGACCTATTAAATTCAACTGTTTTTAATGGAAAAATTAGTTCTAAAGTGGTATTATATAGAATAGACAGACTCAAACCTAATCATTATAGCTAAGATAAATTAATTACAATTATATAGGAGGTGTAAATTATTACACGTAATCTGCGTCATTTTCTATCATCGATGGCAAAAGAGCCTTCGATTCATTATGTCTACCTTAATTCCTATCCAGTAGAAAGTACAACTGAACGAAAAGAAATCGAAATACTTAAATGGATCGAATGTACAGTCATTTTTGTCTTGAGGGGACCTATCTCTTTGATTGCAGTTTCTGATCTGCTAGTGGAAGGTGATGGGATTATTTTTGATTATGAAAAAAAACAACAAAAAGATGGGATTCATTTAGCTGCTTTGCGAAAAAAGACGTATGTGTCTCCTGGTATTCGGGCATTCATTTTACCTGAAATTGATGAATTTAAATATAACCATAAAGTGTTTCAGTTTGTAATAGATAATAATACCCGTACGCATCCTACCAAGAAAAAAAACTCCTCTATTCTTGAGTTGTTAATTGATTATTACTCGTCCTTGAACTACTTACAATATTCCCCTCCAATCTATTCTTACCTAAGGAAGTTAGAAAATTGCAACATACAATCCACCACTTAAAAGTTTAAGTGGTGGATTGTCGGATAAAATACGTGTGCAAAAATTCGTATTTTTGCTTTTTATAGTATTTCTAAAACTAAAACCCTCAGTCCTTTACACTAATTCCCTTTTTACTCCACCATGTCAGCTTGTAAATAATGCCATAATAATTTCGTTGTTTCTTCAATTGAATCCTTATGCGTTCGCTCATATGCATGTGAGGAGTCTATACCAGGTCCAATGAGACCATGAACAATATCATTTCCTGCTCGAATCGCTGCCGAAGCATCTGATCCGTAGTAAGGGTATATGTCTAACTTATAACCTACACCATATTCTTCAGCGAGCTTTACGAGATTTTTTCGAAGTCCGAAATGATATGGTCCACTTGCATCCTTGACACAAATTGATGCAGTATATTCATCCGTCAACTGTCCATCCCCCATTGCCCCCATATCAACAGCGAGATATTCAACCGTCTCAGCTGTCACATTCGAATTGCCTCCATATCCTATTTCTTCATTATTAGAGATAAGGAAATGAGTCGTATATGGTAGCTCAATTTTTTCCTTCACAACATTGTTAATCAATTGCAGCAAAATCGCCACACTAGCTTTGTCATCGAGATGACGTGATTTAATATACCCGCTATCCAACACTTGAACACGAGGATCCAACGACACGAAATCGCCCACTTCAATACCTAGTTCTCTTACCTGCTCAGCAGTTGATACTTTTTCATCAATCCGTACTTCCATATTTGCTTGATTGCGCTCCGCACTTCCCGCATCCTTATAAACATGAACAGATGTCTGGTGCATTAAAATTGTCCCATTAAATGTTTTCCCTGAAGAAGTTTCAATTTGACAATACTCGCCTTCAATTGCATTGAATTTGAATCCCCCTATCAGATCCAACTTCAACCGCCCACTCGGCTTAATTTCCTTGACCATCGCTCCAAGTGTATCAACGTGTGCAGTTAGCATCCTATGCTTCGTTGTCTCTTTTCCTGGAATCGTTACGATAAGACCACCTTTTCGGTTTCGTTTCGTCTGCACATCAAAATCAGCTAGATACTCCTCCACAAAAGAGATAACCTTTTCTGTATTACCAGAGGGACTCGGAATTTCTACAAGTTTTTTAATGAGTACAATTGTTTCTTCTACATTCGGCAAGTTCATGCTATCCTCTCCTACTATTCATCATTAATATGTATTCTTTGCCATTATAGCAGAGAAGAATTTTTGATAAAAATAAGAATATGTCGTTTTTTCAACGAAAATTCTAGTAATAAATCTAATATTCACAAAATTAACAATAATAGTCCTGATTCATAATGCTCATTTAAGTTATATTATCATTTAAGTTCGACAAATCTTACCAATTTACCTTATAATAAGGGTAAGTCTCGAAACGCTATGTCGGAGGTACAACAATGAGTTCTCATAAACCATCAAAATCTCCTTTGCTTATTTTAAAAAAAGGAGAATCTATTGAATCTACTAGATCTCGAAAAGCTTTTACATCTCTTTTGAGCTCACATGATGGCACAGAGATAATACATCACCAATTAATCAAAGGTGGAAGATGGGGAATCACACCAGAAGATGATCAGACAAACATTTTAGAATCTATTTATCTTTTATCAGGAAAAATGACTATGCACACAACGGAGAAAGAGTACTTACTTGAACCTGGCGATTTTATTGCTGGACAACCAGTTAGTGAATATCTCGTATTTACTGCAATAGAAGATTCAGAATTTTTATACGTTTGTTCTGGCCCTATGTATCACCATTACAGTGGCGCAACTAAAAAAATGGAACTACTTGCAGTTGAAATTGAGAAAAAAGACGGCTATACAGCCGAACATTGTAAACGAATCAAAGATCTTTCAATGCTTGTTGGGGAGAAAATGCAACTGAATTCCGAATCATTACATAAACTTTATTTTGGTGCACTTTTGCATGATATCGGTAAAACGAAAGTACCTGAATCCATATTGTTAAAACCAGACAAACTGACAAATGATGAATGGAAAATAATGAAGGAACATACTCGATTTGGAGCTGAAATCTTACGCAAAACAAACATTCCACATCTTATTTTAGCTGCCGATGTTGTAGAACAGCACCATGAACGTTATGACGGAAGTGGTTACCCTTTATCTCTCAAAAATGATCAAATAAATATTGAGTCTGCTATTATAGGTCTCGTTGATTCTTTTGACGCAATTACAAGCGACCGAGTATATAAAAAAGGAAGATCAAATAAGAGTGCCCTTACTGAGATAAAGCAACTTCGCGGGATAAAATATCATCCTGATGTTGTTGATATATTTTTATCAATTTTAGAAGATTACTAATTTAGGGAGGTGAATTAATTGAAAAAATTATTGATTGCCCTTAGTCTGATTGCAATGATGACTGTTGGAACTGGAGTCGTTGGAGCAGAAGAAGTTAAGTCAGAAAAAAAAGTGGAAGTTTTAGTAGTTGAAAAAGAACCTTCATTTAGTATTATGGGGAGGCCTACTACTATGGACTAACTAAAACCAAGATGTACGTCTATCCAATAGTTATTTTTTCTGGAACTTTCGTACTCATCATGACTAATACATCAGTTACAATGCAAAAACCACTTCTCTAATAATAATTAGAGAAGTGGTTTTTAGGCTGGTTTACAAATCCTTTTGTATTTATTAAAAACTTGGGATACTCAGTAACTTTAACTACGTTATTATCTCAGCTATTTCTCTCACCGACATGGAACTATCAAGTTGATAATTACCTATTCTAATATGCATGACGAGATCTTCATCATCTATATACTGCCGAAAATCTCCAGCGTCATCAATAATATTAGAATCTTCAAGAATATTTGCAATTTCTCCACTACTCATTCCTGAGCCAACCACTAAATAAAGTTGATAAACAGTATCAGCTTCAGATGATGTCGATCCGGACTCGTCTTCTGCTGCTTCTAACGCCTCTTGTGCTTCCTCTGCTTCGTCTTCTGCTACCTTTAGGGATTCCTTATTTTCCGCCAGCTCTTCTTTTACCTGTTCCAATTCACTATTAATTTCTTCATAATCAGCGAATTCATATAAGGAGTCATATTCATCTGCTGAAACGATGAATAATCCCTCAGATTCAATATATGTTTGTACATCTTCTTCCGTTACTTCTATGTCTTCAATTGACTCTTCTTCGACCTCAACACCATTCTCTTCAGCTTTACCCTCTTCACTTCCAAAAAGGACAAACGGAGATAGCACTAATGTTGCGACGGTTATTCCACCAGCTAAACTTCGCAAATCTGATCTTCTCATCCGCTAACAACCTCACTTTTTTCACGAAAATCGGTTAGATGAGCTTCTACATCTTCCACGGCCATAGCTAATACTTTTGCAATCTCTTCTGTGGAAAACCCATCTTGATTCATTTTCATAATTTGGTTTGACTGCGAATCTTTTTCAGAAAAAGCTTCAGAAAAAGATTTTTCTTCCTCATTCTGAAACACTTCATTTTCTAAACTATCAACTTTCTTAGTCAATTGATAGATTTCCTTCATTAAACTTATAGAAAAATTCTCAATCTTTCTATCCACCTCCGGATGCTCATCTTTTTTAATAAATGACACAGCCATTATCGCTACCGCAGTTAATAACAACAAAATGATCATAATAATTTCCATTTAAATCCTCCTAATATAACCGATTAGTAAAATTATTGTCTCTCTTTTTATACCATATTTAAGGCCTCGACAAAATAAGCGGTTACTCACCCGTCATTTGTCACAGGTTCCACCAAATAGAACAGGTACAGAAGGACTATGGAGGTGTTTTCTCAAGTTATGCCATTTACTGTGACTAATTGAATTATTGAGAGAAATCTCCACGAAAATTCATATACAATATCTTCTCAATAATTCGACGGCTTATTACTCGTTTATTGAACAAAACAAACGAAGCCTCATTTTCAGGCTCCGCATCTTTTAATTTAATTCAATTTTTTCTTGTTCTTTTGTCGATTTTCTTACTACAAGTTTAGGGCAATATTTAATAGAAGGAACAACCCCATTTTCAGATGATTCATATTTTTGCTTTATCAACTTTAAAATAGTTTTTGCCGCATCCTCTCCCATCTTAACCTGAGGATGTTTAATCGTTGTTAACTTCACTTCAGAAGCTACTGAGAGAAATGAGTCATCGAAACCTACCAAGGAAATTTGTTCAGGTACTGATATTTCTAAATCTCTTAGCACATTGAGTAAATTCAGCGCAAGTTGATCGTTATAGCAAACAATAGCAGTCGGAATCTGTTCTTTTTTCTTCATCTTTAATAGTAATTCTTCTATTGGAGTCGTATTCTTTGTTTCTGTTGTGTAAGTAATAATATTTTGCGGACTAACAGGAAGACCAGATTTTCGATGGGCTTGTATAAACCCTTTCATTCTCTTTGTTCCTTGGATATCATCATTTTTGAAAAATCCAAGAATATGCTGATGTCCTAGTTCAATTAGGTGATTTGTTTGCTGAAAACCACCTTCTACATCATCCATTATCAAATGAATTGGTTCTAGTTCCTCGTAATAAGCATTAATCATCACATAAGGTATACCTAACCGTTCTATATTTAAATAATAATTAATATTCGGATTTGGTAAAGCACTTTTTGTCGGCTCGACAATCAAACCGTAAAATTTTTGAGATAATATCGTCTCCAAACATCGTCGTTCTTGTTCGATATTGTTATTCGTACTGAACACAGTTACTTGATATCCGTTCTCACTTAAATAACCTTCAGCGCCTCGGATAATTGTAGGAAATATATAATCAGAAAAATAAGTCGTAATAACAGCAATATTTTTAACTGCTCCCATAGATGGCTCTTTATCTAGGGTTCTGTCCGCACAAAATGTACCCGCACCTTGTTTTTTATACAGCCAACCTTCATTTGCTAAGTTGTCAATTGCTTTTCGAACCGTATGCCGACTTACTTTATGCTCTGCCATTAAATCACTTTCCGAGCCTATTTTTTCATGAGGTTCAAAGAAACCTTCCAAGATTTTAGATTTTATTTTTTCTTTTACATGATTATATTTTGTACTCACCACACACACTCCAAACTTCAATAGCTCATACGTATAAGTAATATTACCACAATTCGAATGAAATGGCATTCCATTTCATTCGAATTGTTTGAGAAAATACACCGGAATTATTTACCTTTATTTTTATTTATAACATCAAATGCTACTGCCCCTAAAAGTACAAGACCTTTAATTGCTTGTTGCCAGTCAGTCCCGATACCCATTAATGACATTCCATTGTTTAGGACACCCATAACGAGGGCTCCAATAACGGCTCCAAAAATCGTACCGACACCACCAGTAAAGGAAGCTCCACCGATAACTGCTGCTGCAATTGCATCTAATTCAAATAATGTTCCAGCTTGAGGCGTTGCAGCATTTAATCTTGCGGTAAATATCAACCCAGCTAATGCTGCTAAAACCCCCATATTAACAAAAGCTAAAAATTTCATTTTTTTCGTTCTTACACCTGATAATTGAGCCGCATTCATATTTCCGCCAACTGCGTAAATATGTCTTCCTAGAATCGTATTATTCATAACGAAGGTATACCCTATAACAAGAGCGATAAGAATGATTAAGACAACTGGAAGCCCTTGATATAATGCTAATACATAAGTGAATGAATTAATTACTACGATTAACAAAGCTAATTTAGTTAAAAATAATCCATACGATGCTGTTTTAAAGTTATATGATCTGGCCACTTTTCTTTGTCTTAATTCAAATAGTATATACAACACGGATGCGATGATCCCGATTATTATCGTCAGTAATCTCAGCTCACCACCCATAGATATATCAGGTAAAAATGCTGAGCTCATGATTCTAAATTCATCCGGTAATGGCGCAAGAGTTCGCCCTTGCAATACAACTAATGTTAACCCTCTAAATAGAAGCATTCCTGCTAACGTAACAACAAAAGAAGGGATTTTAACATAAGCAACCCAGAACCCTTGCCAAGCACCTATTAACGCTCCGAGTAAAAGACAAAGAATAATCCCGAGTGTCACTGGTAAGTCAAGTGTCGCGAGTAGAACCCCTGAAATTGCACCAACAAAGGCTGCTACAGAACCTACAGATAAATCGATTTCCCCGGTAATGATGATAATCATCATTCCTATTGCTAGAACAATAATGTAACTATTTTGCATAATGATATTCGTTAAATTCAATGGTGTTAGTAATGACCCATTAGTTAAGATTTGAAATAATAACGCTATACCCACTAAAGCTATAATCATACCGAACTTTCTCACATTGCTGCCTAAAAGATTTTTTAATGTATCCATTTATTTTGACCCCCAACTTTCAGTCATATACGTCATTAGTTTTTCTTGATCAGCCTCTTCTATGGATAATTCGCCTGTTATTCTTCCTTCATTAAGTGTATATACTCTATCACAAATACCTAATATTTCCGGTAATTCAGAAGAGATAATAATGATACTTTTTCCACTTTCAGCTAATTGATTGATGATTTTATAAATTTCAAATTTTGCTCCAACGTCAATCCCCCTAGTTGGCTCATCGAGAATTAATATATCTGGTTCTGTATTTATCCATTTACCCAATACAACTTTCTGTTGATTTCCACCACTTAAGTTTCCAGTACTCTGTTCAATTGTCGGTGTCTTAATATTCATTTGTTCTTTTAAAGATTCAGCCGTTTTCACTTCATCATTTAAATTGAGAATATTCTTATGCGATACGGATTGTAAGTTTGATAACGTTAAGTTTTTTCTAACACTATCTATTAATATTAATCCATATTCCTTTCTATCTTCCGATACATATGCCAAGCCATTTTCAATTGCTTTATCGACTGTTTTCACATCGATCACTTTGCCATCTTTAAGGACCTCACCTGTTATATTTTTACCATACGATTTGCCAAATACGCTCATAGCAAATTCTGTTCTACCAGCCCCCATGAGCCCAGCAATACCTACGACTTCTCCTTTTTTTACATTAATATTGATGTTATCAAGAAGTTTTTTACTCGTATTCAATGGGTGATCTGCCGACCAGTTTTTTACTTCAAAATAGGTATCTCCTATCGTAGCATTTCTTTTCGGATACAAGTTCTCTAGCTCTCTTCCAACCATTCCTTTAATAATGCGCCCTTCCGTGACTTCATCTTCTATTATTGACATTGTTTGAATCGTTTGCCCATCTCTAAGAATTGTTAAACGATCAGAAACCTTTAAAAGCTCTTTTAGCTTATGCGAAATGATAATGGATGTCATACCTTCAGTTTGAAATCCTTTTAATAGCTTTAGTAGATTTGCGCTATCTTCTTCATTTAGCGAAGCGGTCGGTTCATCTAAAATGAGCAATTCGACATCTTTAGAAAGTGCTTTTGCAATTTCCACTAATTGTTGTTGACCTACTCCTATATTTTTTATCTGTTGTTGAGGATCTAGTTTCAAACCAACCTTAGCTAATAGTTCTCTTGTCTTCACAATGGTGGCATTCCAATTGACAATTCCTCTTGACGCTTGTTCATTCCCTAAAAAAATATTTTCAGCAATAGAAAGCTCTGGGATTAAAGCAAGTTCTTGATGAATGATGACAATTTTCTTCGCTTCACTTTCATTTATATCCTTGAATTCACACATAGCTCCATTGTAATGAATTTCGCCTTCATATGTTCCGAATGGATGAACACCACTTAACACTTTCATCAAAGTGGATTTCCCAGCTCCATTTTCACCAATCAACGCATGAATTTCACCTTTTTTTATTTCTAAATTTACATCATCTAACGCCTTTACACCTGGGAATGTCTTCGTTATACTCTTCATCTCCAAAATGAAATTAATCATCCATGTCACACCTTTCAAAAGGAAAATAAACGAGTAAAAAGTTTATAACAGCGGTTAAAATCCCTCTGTATTTGTAACTTAAACCTTTTCTCGTTTATTTATCACCTTTAATACCATCATAAATAAATGATCTATAAATTTTTCTGAAACAAAGTACATCATTAAAGAATAAAAGATGCCTCAGCTAGATCTTAATAACTGAAGCATCTTTGTCTATCTTTTACTCAAGATCGTCTTCAGAGTAATAGCCACTATCGACTAAAATTTCCTCATAGTTATCAATATCTACAGATACAGGTGCTAATAAATACGAAGGAACAACTTTTGCTCCGTTGTCATAAGTTTCCGTATCATTAATTTCTGGCTCTCCACCTTGTAAAATAGAGTCACCCATGTTTACTGCCTGTTTAGCTAATTCTCTTGTATCTTTAAAGATTGTCTGTGTCTGTTCTCCTGAAATGATGTATTTTACAGATGCTTCTTCCGCATCCTGACCTGTGATAATCGGCATAGGTTTGTCATCACTACCGTACCCTACTGCTGTTAGTGATGAAATCGCTCCACGACTAATACCATCAAATGGAGAGTAAACAACATCGATATCCTCATCAGAATAATGAGCACTCAAAAGATTATCCATACGGTCTTGCGCTAACGAACCATCCCATCTTAATGTTGCACCGTCAGCAAATTCCGTTTGCCCGCTTTGAACAACTAATTGCCCTTCATCGATATACGGCTGAAGAATTGACATTGCACCGTCCCAGAAAAAGTATGCATTATTGTCATCCGGGGAACCACCAAATAATTCTATATTAAAGGGACCTTCACCATCTGCTAAACCTAGTTGATCTTCAATATATTCTCCTTGTAAAACACCTACTTGGAAATTATCAAACGTTGCATAATAACTGACGTGATCACTGTTCATTATTAAACGATCATATGCAACAACGGGTACATCTGAAGCTTCTGCCATTTCTAGTACACTTGTAAGTGCTTCTCCATCTATCGAAGCAATAACAAGTAAGTCAGCACCTTGCGTAATCATATTTTCAATTTGTGCAACTTGATTTTCTACGACATCTTCTCCAAATTGCATATCAACTTCATAACCTAAGGCTTCAAACTCTGCCTTCATGTTATCGCCATCTCTTACCCATCTTTCAGATGATTGAGTCGGCATCGCCAAACCTACTTTGTAGTCATTTCCATCAGAAGTTACCTCATCATTTTCACTATTGTTGTTGTTGTTTTCATTATTATTACCTGCCGTCTCATTATTACCGCACGCCATTAAAACGCTTACAATGATTGCCGTTAAAAATACTAATAATACTTTTTTCATATTCATTAATCCCCCTTATATTTTTTCCTGTGGTGAAACCGTTTACAATATTGATGATTAAAGCAGTTCCTCCTTTTAAAATATTATACCTTGTAGGAAATTCAAAACATACGAATATTCCCCTCTTAAATCCAGTTAACTTATACGGATAAGGTATGCTTTTATTATAAAACTATCATTAGTCATTAATCAAGTATTTTATTGTAAAATCTCAAAATTTATTAATTCCCCTTTAAATATGCATTAATTTCACTTATATTGCGAAATAAAGCTCTCATATATTCCTAATAAGTTTAAAAAATCTTTCAATAACATTGCAATCTTCTATCTTAATGCCTTCATTTTCTGTATTTGACATATTTATAATGTTTAATTTCATAGACTGTAAGATAAAATATATGCATTTATAATTAGGGTTTGGTGCAAGTAAACATTTTCCGTCGCCAACGCTATATCGTTTTTCACTTCTTTAAGTTTTTTATAAAAACAACAATATCTATGCAAATATTTAATGAATAACCAAAATTGATGAGAGGATTTTCTAATTATGAGTTTTTTTCAAGGTTTCAAAGATTATGCAATAAGAGGAACTGTTGTAGATTTAGGAATTGGTTTAATTATAGGCGCCGCTTTTGCTAGCATTGTCACCTCGTTCGTATCTGATATCCTCATGCCTCCACTCGGTCTTTTGCTAGGAAAAGTTGATTTTTCTAACCTTTACATCAATTTATCTGGCGGCCATTACAACACGTTAATGGAAGCTCAAGCCGCTGGAGCTGTCACAGTAAATTATGGCACCTTCATTGAAACGATTATTCACTTTATCATCATTGCATTTGCTTCATACTTGGTTATCATTCAAATGGTTAAACTACGAAAATCGTCGATAGAATCAACAAAAATTAAAACTTGTCCCGTATGTTTTTCTGATATTCCCTTAAGAGCACTTCGTTGTCCAAAATGTACTTCTGACCTCCCACAAACCGATGATGTCTCAAATCGAGGCCAAACTGTAGTAAGGATTCGTTCAACTCGATAATTATTTCAATGATATTAAATTCAAATATTAGCACGATATTACTAACGATTTTCATCATTCTTCTCTTATTATGAAGAATCTGCTTTTCTCTAGCCCTCACTGTTGACATCACAGATAAAATAAGTAAAATTAATATAGGATTAGCACTCTAATATAGAGAGTGCTAAAAGACAACTTATTTTAAACAAAAAGGAGTAATGAAGATGGCTAAGAAAGAATTTAAAGCAGAATCGAAACGGCTCTTAGAAATGATGGTCAATTCGATCTACTCGCAAAAAGAAATATTTATTAGAGAACTAATCTCCAACGCGAGTGATGCCATTGACAAAATGTATTACAAAGCGTTAACGGATGATTCGGTTAACTTTGACAGTGCGGATTTTTACATTAAAGTGAGCACTGATCAGGAGAAGCGCACACTTACTATTGTCGATACCGGAATCGGGATGACGCAAGCTGAGCTTGAGAAAAATTTAGGCACAATTGCCGAGAGTGGTTCACTAGCGTTCAAAAAAGAAAATGACGCAAAAGATGGACATGATATTATTGGTCAATTTGGCGTCGGTTTTTACTCTGCATTCATGGTCGCTGACTCCGTTACCGTTTTAAGTAAGGCATTCGGAAACGAAGAAGCCTATCGTTGGGAATCAAATGGAACTGACGGATATACGATCGAACCAACTGAGAAAGATGCAGTCGGAACAACAATTATCATTCAATTAAAAGATAACGTTGAAGAAGAATCTTATGACGAGTTTTTAGATATAAATGAATTAAAATCAATTATAAAAAAATACTCTGATTTCATCCGTTATCCGATAAAAATGGATGTGACAGTACACAAACCGAAAGAGGATAGTGAAGACAACGAAACCGAAGAAGTTACAGAAGAGCAAACAGTTAATAGTATGGTTCCTATTTGGAAAAAGAATAAATCGGAATTAACTGATGAAAATTACGTAAACTTTTACAACGAAAAGCGTTATGGCTTCGATAAGCCACTAAAACATATCCACATTAATGTCGATGGAACAATTCGCTACAATGCGATTCTTTTCATCCCTGAAACGATGCCGTTCGATTTCTATTCAAAAGAGTTCGAAAAAGGCCTTGAACTTTATTCTAGCGGCGTTTTAATTATGGACAAGTGCTCTGATTTATTGCCAGACTACTTCAGTTTTGTCAAAGGAATGGTCGATTCAGAAGACTTATCGTTAAACATTTCCAGGGAAATTCTTCAACACGACCGCCAGTTAAAAATGATTGCAAAAAACATTAAATCTAAAATTAAGTCCCAGTTGCAATCGTTGTTAAAAGACGACCGAGACAATTACATTAAGTTCTACGAATCATTTGGTCGCCAATTAAAATACGGAATCTACACTGATTTTGGTGCCAACAAAGACGATCTTCAAGATCTGTTAATGTTCTACTCTTCATCCGAGAAGAAACTTGTCACACTTGCTGACTACGTCGAGAGAATGCCTGAAGATCAAAAGTATATTTATTATGCAACGGGTGAATCGTACGATCGTATCGAAAAACTTCCACAAACAGAAATGGTATCTGACAAAGGGTATGAAATTCTCTACTTTACAGAAGATGTCGATGAATTTGCGATTAAAACGATGCGAGACTATAAAGAGAAAGAATTCAAATCTGTTTCAAGCGGAGATTTAGGCATTGATTCAGATGATGAGAAGACCGAAGAAGATGAAAAAATCGCCGATGAAAACAAAGATCTGTTTAGCGAAATGAAAACGATTCTTGGAGATAAAATCAAAGATGTGCGTATGTCGAAAAGGTTAAAATCACACCCTGTTTGCCTTACAACTGAAGGTGAAGTCACGATTGAAATGGAAAAGATCCTTCAGCAAATGCCTGATAACCAGAATGTCAGAGCAGATAAAGTTCTTGAAATTAATCAAAATCACGATGTTTTTCAATCATTAAAACAATCGTTTGGTACTGACAAAGAAAAGCTCAAGCTGTACACAAATCTTCTGTACAGCCAAGCTCTTTTGATTGAAGGGCTTCCACTTGAAGACCCTGTTGAGTTTACAAATGACATGTGTAAAGTGATGAAGTAGATAGGTCAATATAACATTTTTAACCCCTCTGATAAACATCAGAGGGGTTAAAATATTGCGATAAATATCAATATTTGATTGGCGTAAAGGAAGTTTTCCATAAGGAATGAATCACCTTTTAGAACAACCTCTAAAAATATCAGTTTACCATTTCGCTTCTTTTGGATGAGGACATGATTTTTCCTGGATCATCGCTCTATAATGAACAATACATCCGGAATGCTGACATGTCGTTCCATAAAGTAAAGATGGACATTCCATACATGTAGACAATCTTTGTTGATATAACTCTTCAGAAATGTCACTTTCTTCTATTGAATACATTTCTGCCGCATTTACATTCACATCTTTGCCGCAACTTTTACATTTCGAGGTCATCGCTTTCGTTCAGCTCCCCTTTTAAAAGATAAGCTTTTACATTTAAAACGTAATCACTGAAACAGACATTGGAGGCAATGTTACAGTGAGCGTTTCATCTGAAACTTCGATTCCTTTTAGTTCTTTTGGAGCAACATTGTCAGGATTCTCGAACGTATTGTGGGTATTTGTTTTATCTGCTGTTAAAATTCGTCCCGAAACGTTCTTCACGCCTTCTTTTAACCCGCGCAATTCCAATGTTATAGGTGCATCTTTCTTAGTGTCAATATTGCACAAACTAATACTCACTTCTCCATTCGCAGCTTTAGAAGCAGACACACTCACTTGCGGCAGTTCTTCTCCCTCAAATTCATATGATGGAACATCTGCTGACACATCGAGATACTGAGCATCTTGATGCACTTTAAACATTTCAAACACATGGTAAGTCGGAGTGAGGATCATCTTGCTACCTTCTGTTAATATCATCGCTTGTATGACGTTTACTGTTTGTGCAATATTTGCCATGTGCACACGATCACTATGCTCATGGAAAATATGGAGGTGTATCCCTGCTACGAGCGCATCACGAATCGTATTTTGTTGATATAAGAACCCTGGATTTGTACCTGGCTCTACGTCATACCATGCTCCCCACTCATCGACAATCATTCCAATCCGTTTCTCAGGATCGTATTTATCCATAATCGTAGAGTGTCTTTTAATAAGCGTATCCATATAGAACGACTTCTTCATAGTAACAAACCAAGCTGATTCTGTTGGGTCCAAAGCAGAACCTTTATTTTCAAAACCACCTGGAAAAACATAATTGTGTAAGCTTAATCCATCCATTAATCCAGCTGATTCCCTCATAAGAACCTCTGTCCAATTATAATCATCGACGTTGGCTCCACCTGCGATTTTATATAACTTGTTATCGCCGTAGTTACGTACGTATGTTTGGAATTGACGATAGAGATCTGAATAGTACTGTGGTCGCATATTTCCTCCACATCCCCAGTTCTCATTTCCAACACCAAAGTATTTCAGCTTCCAAGGCTTTTCACGTCCATTTTCCTTCCGCAAGTTTGACATTGGAGATTCGCCTTCAAATGTCATGTACTCTATCCATTCTTGCATTTCTAGAACCGTTCCACTCCCAACGTTACCGTTAACATAAGGTTCCGCACCAAGCATGTCACAAAGCATCATAAATTCATGCGTACCGAAGTGATTATTCTCAACGACACCCCCCCAATGTGTGTTAACCATTCTCTTACGTTCTTCACGAGGTCCGATGCCATCCTTCCAATGATATTCATCAGCAAAACATCCCCCAGGCCAACGGAGCAATGGAATGTTTACATTTCTTAATGCTTCTACTACATCATTCCGAATCCCATTTGTATTTGGAATATCCGAGTCTTCTCCTACCCAAAACCCTTCGTAGATACATCTTCCTAAATGTTCAGCAAAATGTCCGTAAATGTTTTTATTAATCGTGTTTTTTTCAATATCTGTGTTAATAATGATAGGTTTTGTCATTTCCTCGTCCTCCTAGGATTTTTTAGCAACTTTCGTATTATAGTAGTAAAGTAGTGTACACCGCTCTCGAACCAAGTGAGCTTTTTGCAAACTTTCGTAAATGAGATTTTCATCCAGACCCAACGCAGTTGAGTTTTCATAACCACCTAGTTTTCGAAGCATATCTTCCATTTCAAGCATAGTTAGAATCTCATTAATCTAAATAGAATGCTAGATTTATAGGAAGACTATTATTTAGATAGACGATGATAAACTTCATTCCACTTCAACTCGTTTTGGAAGGTCATTACATCTGTTTTTTCATTAATAAATACCACTTCAATATCTGTTAACGTTGCCCAGTCATTCAGTTGTTCCGGAGTCACGTTAAAGCTGAATACGGTATGGTGCGCTCCACCAGCATGGATCCAAGATTCTGTCGCTTCAGATAGAGATGGCTTACAATCCCACAATACTTTCGCAACTGGAAGTTTCGGTGTATCTTTCGGCGCAACAGCTTCTACTTCATTAACAACGAGACGGAATCTATGTCCAATATCAACAAGAGACGCATTCAATGCTCGTCCACTCGCTCCATCAAACACAAGTCTTGCAGGATCCTCTTTTCCACCCATGGATAGAGGATGAACTTGAACATGCGGGTCATTAGCTGCAATCGTAGGGCACACCTCCAACATATGTGAGCCAACAACAAGCTCGTTCCCTTGTTCCAAGTGGTATGTGTAGTCTTCCATAAAGGATGTCCCTTTTCCATCAGCAATGATCTTCATCATTCTTAATAAAGCCGCTGTTTTCCAGTCACCTTCACCGCCAAATCCGTAACCTTGCTCCATTAGTCGTTGCACTGCAAGGCCGGGTAGTTGCTTCATTCCGTGTAAATCTTCAAAGTTCGTCGTAAAGGCTGAGAACCCACCTTCTTCTAAAAATGCCTTTAAGCCTAATTCAATTCTAGCCTGTTCAAACACAGAGGCATTAAATGCTTCTGACTCATCAGCAAACTTATAGAGAGTTTTATACTCTTCAAATAATGCCGTCACTTCTTTTTCAGGTATTTGATTCATTCTTTCTACAAGGTCTCCAATACCAAACGCAGATACAGACCAACCAAATTTGATTTGAGCCTCTACTTTGTCTCCTTCAGTTACTGCAACCTCACGCATGTTATCACCAAAACGAGCAACTTTTAAATTTTGCCCATCAGTAACTGCTACTGCTGTTCTCATCCAACCTGCGATACGCTCGCGTACATCGTCATTTTCCCAATGTCCGACAACTACTTTACGAGGGATATTCATTCTTGATCCAATAAATCCATACTCTCTATCTCCATGAGCTGATTGGTTTAAATTCATAAAATCCATATCAATTTCTTCCCAAGGAACTTCACGATTGAATTGTGTATGCAAATGCAATAACGGTTTATTTAACTGCTTAAGTCCTGCGATCCACATTTTTGCAGGTGAAAAGGTATGCATCCACGTCACGATTCCAGCACAATCTTCATCACTATTTGCTTCAATTGCCATTTGACGAATCGCATCTGGTGTTGTCATTAAAGGTTTAATAACGAACTCATACGGAAAATTAGCTTCTTTATTTAATTTCTCAACAATTTCTTTTGAGTGGCTTGCTACCTCATCGAGTGCTTCTTCACCATATAAATGTTGACTCCCTGTAATAAACCAAAATGAATATTTGTTTGTTTTTAACATCTGTATTCCTCCCACATTTTCATTGAAATAAAATATTTATATTTTTTTACTTCTCAAACTACCTTCAAACGTTTCATATACTGCCCAATCAGACCCTGTGCCGTAACTACACCAATCGTATATTCTTTATCCGATTTTATTTTATTATTTAGATTGGCCATAATAAGCGTTTTTACCGTGCTTACGGTTAAAGTGGCGATCTAATAACACTTGATCCATTGGAGGCGTATCACTTTTTATACTCAGTGTCTTAGCTGCCATTTTTGCTACTTCTTCTATCACAACAGCGTTGTGAACAGCATTCATAGGGTCTTTCCCCCATACAAATGGTGCGTGTGAATTCACAAGCACACCTGGTGTATGCATTGGATTCATATCAGCAAAGGCTTCAATGATCACATTTCCTGTTTCAAGTTCATAATCGCCATTTATCTCTTTCTCTGTCATCGGACGAGTACATGGAATTTCCCCTTTGAAATAATCTGCTTGTGTCGTTCCAAAAGCAGGGATTCCCTTTCCTGTCTGCGCCCATGATGTCGCCCACGTAGAGTGCGTATGAACAATTCCGCCAATATCCTCAAATCCTTTATATAATGCAATGTGTGTCGGAGTATCTGATGACGGCTTCAAGTCGCCTTCAACAACATTTCCATCAAGATCGACTACAACCATGTCTTTACTCTTCATCTCGTGATAATCAACCCCACTTGGTTTGATTACTACCAAGCCATTTTCACGATCGATACCGCTTACATTTCCCCACGTAAACGTTACCAATTGAAATTTTGGAAGGCCCAAATTTGCTTTGAATACAGTTTCTTTTAACTGCTCTAACATGAATAATTCATTCCCTTCATATTGTATTCTTTTATTCTACACTACTTATTATAAACTTGTACGGATGTTTTTTCATTAATTTAATTAAATTTAATACATCGGTAAATAGAATCTTATCTAACATTCACGACATACTTTGATAAATTAGCTTAATTTTTACTTGTTCAATAGAGTAGTAAATCATGGTCAATCATTACTAAGAACTTTTCCCTTTCAACATATGCAGACAATCTATATATTAGTTTATAGTATGTCTTCGCTTTAAGAGAATCATTTTTGCATAAATCAATTAATTACACTAAAGGGAATCATAAAACTTTCGTAAAAAATTAAGGAAAGTGATCGAAAGACGCTAGTTTATGCGACATATAGTATAATTTACTCTTCACCGTTATTATGTCGGATATACTTTGAGACTTTTATGGCAATACTTTTACTACTTAAAATATCAAAATACTCCTTACTTGTCCGCATAAGACCTATTTTATATTATTGTTCTCACAAAAGAAAGAGTTAATTAAACTTTTTTATGAATTAAATCATATTTACATTAACCATAGTTCATTATTTGTCCAATAAACTTAGGTTTTATATTGGAAATCAGTAGTTTTAATGTTTTCCCTCCTTTTATTTAATAAATAATAATGTTAATATTAGTATGAAAGAGCCATAGGAAAAACATTTATTGTGGTCTTCACCAGGGAAAGTTTCGCAGATCTAGAATTCTAATTAAAGCCTTAACAAAATAATACCGTAATAGTCATTTCGACTTCCTTCTCAAGATGGTATATTGGAAGTAATCGATTTTTATAATCTACCAACTATGAAAACGCTATAAATGAACCCTTCCCATGCAAGCGATTTACTAAAACTAGTTAGTATATTTATAAAATTAACAGTATAATGAAATGAAGTTCCATTCTACGAGTAGTAGTTTGAATAAAGAATCGTTTATGCACTTTACTTTTTTATAATGGAGGAACGATCATGCAATTAGACATTTCGACAGATTCTTTGCCTGTATATGAAGCTCTTGCTAGCAAAGTTAGATTGGCAATTATTCAGCAACTTACGATGCGCTCTATGAATATTAGAGAATTAGCTGAATCCGTTGGACTAAGCAGTGCAATCATGACAATGCACATAAAAAAGTTAGAGAAATCAGAAATAATTCGCACTGAAATGGTACCAGGAAAAGCTGGTATTCAAAAACTTTGCATATTGGATGTTGAACAAATTGAGATTCACTTTCCACCAAAGACAGAAAGTTTAACAAAATACCATGAAACGATCCTTTCTGTCGGCCACTACACTGATTTCTATGTAGAGCCAACATGTGGATTGGCAACACCTGAACAAATTATTGGAGAATTTGATGAACCTCGGTACTTTTTAGACCCTGAAAGAGTAAACGCTAAAATTCTTTGGTTTAGCAAAGGTTATATTGAATACAAAATACCCAATTTTTTGACACCAACAGAAAATCCAAAAGCTTTAGAAATTTCTTTAGAAATGTCATCAGAAGCGCCATTTACCAACGAAAACTGGCCATCTGACATTACCTTTTACTTGAATAATGTCAACCTTGGTACGTGGACTAGCCCAGGAGATTTTGGTGATAGCCCTGGTAAATACACTCCTGATTGGTGGCCTAAGGTCATCAACCAATACGGGTTACTTAAGTTTATCCGCATAACTGAAGAAGGAACCTATATGGACGGCATGAAGCTCTCTGACGTTACAATTCAAGATATACAGATCCGCTCTATGCAGTGGTCATTTCGTGTTTCAGTACCAAACGACGCAAAGAATGTTGGTGGGGTAACCATTTTCGGCTCACGATTCGGAAACTACAAACAGGACATCATCTTTCGACTTTTCTACACGAAAGACTTAAATCCTGGGACACAAAAAAGCATAGCAAAAACGAACGATTAGAAAACGTGGCTTGTCGCCAAGTCCTTCATGGCGAAAGTCTTAGTTTATCTTATACTTTAATCCTTTATCGAAGTTGAATATTCTTAAAGTACAACGAAGGAGCCTCATCCTAATATATTATAGGAAGGAGGCTTCTTTTTTCTTTATCCTGTTTGTTTTAGACTATTGTCTTTAGTCTTAGCCGCTTCAAGTACCATCATAATAAAACATGAAAGAAAACCCTAGAAGCAACTTTCCCTCTAGGGTTTCTTTCTACTTATACGTGTCAAAGTAAAAATCGTGAAGACACTACTCTCACGACTTAGTATTTTTTCAAACGAATCACATTCCATGACCCTTTGTTTAACCTAGATTCTAGCAAGCCATCTTGCAACTTAGAATTGCCGTTTGTGTGCGGTGCAACTTCTTCTTTTATCACTGTATTCGTTGCTTTCATATCGTCATGTTCTAGGACGATATGCTCGACGATTTGATAATCCTCAAAGCTTCGCACGTCAATGGATAAATCGATACCTTCTGTTAAATGGCGGTTCACTAAGAAGACATTTAACTCTTCGTTTTCTTCATTATGAACTACTGCAGAATCAATATATGGTATGTCCGTAAACTCCTTACTGTCGTATTTCGGTGAAGAAATCACCGGATGTAAGGAAACGCCTCTACCGAAGACAGATACGTGCATATAAGGATAGAAGATCGTCTGTTTCCAAGCCTTACCTCCGTTTTCTGTCATAATTGGCGCAATTACATTAACCAGTTGCGCCATCGCTGCCATTTTCACACGATCGGCATGTCGCAAGAAACTCATTAACATCGACCCTACTAATAGCGCATCTTCGAAATTGTAGACATCCTCCAATTGAGGCGGTGCGACAGTCCAAGGTTCCAACTTGCTATCTTGCTGTGTCGAGTGATACCATACGTTCCATTCATCAAAGCTTAACATCATCGTTTTTTTACTACGTTTCTTCGCTTTAATATAGTCGCATGTCGCGATCACTGTTTTTATGAAATGATCCATATCCATCGATTTCGCTAAGTAGTTTGCGGTATCATTTTCATGATTGCCATAGTATTGGTGGAGCGAGACATAATCTGCCACGTCGTAAGTATGATCTAACGTTGTCGCTTCCCACTCTGGGAAAGTCGGCATTTTAGAGTTGGAACTACCACAAGAAACAAGTTCAATCGATGGATCGACTAACTTCATCGCTTTTCCTGTTTCTGATGCAAGTCTTCCATACTCTTCAGCAGTTTTGTGTCCAACTTGCCAAGGTCCGTCCATTTCATTTCCTAGACACCACGTTTTAATATTATGCGGGTATTTATAGCCGTGTTGTATACGAAGATCACTATATTTCGATCCACCAGGATGATTACAATATTCAATAAAATTTCTCGCAGCATCGATGCCTCTCGTTCCCAAGTTGATCGCCATCATCACTTCAGCATTCACTTTTTTTGACCATTCCATAAATTCATTTGTACCAACATCATTCGTTTCGATCGTTCGCCAAGCTAATTCTAAGCGATTCGGTCGATCTTCTTTTGGCCCTACACCATCTTCCCAATCATACGCTGATACCATGTTTCCACCTGGATATCGAATGATTGGTACTTGTAATTTCTTAACGAGTTCCATCACATCTTTACGAAAACCGTTTTCGTCCGCATCTGGATGTCCTGGCTCAAATACCCCACCGTAAACTGCTCTTCCTAAGTGTTCTATAAACGAACCGTAAATACGCTCATCAACTTTCGAAATCCGAAATGACTTATCAATGATCATCTTTGCTTTGTTTTCAACCACACTCATTCACCCTTTCCAATTGTAGTTTTTATTTCTTAGAATCAGCTACTGGTACCCCAAAAAATGGATCCCCACCTTTGTCCCAGGTAAATACCTGAGCGCACGCATGCCGGTTAGGGTCATAAAGTGGATCACCTACGATTTCTTTGTAACTACGAGCATGATAAATCAAGACATCCTCTTTACCATCTTCTGACACTGTAAAACTGTTGTGTCCAGGTCCAAATTTTGAATTATCTTCGTTCGTTACAAATACTGGATCATTTGATTTTATCCAACTTTTTGAATCAAGCAAATTTGCATTCTCATCAGCTGTTAATAAACCCATACAATAATGATGATCGGTAGCACTAGCTGAGTAAGCGATAAATACTTTTTGATTTCGAATGACGACAGCGGGACCTTCATTAACAGCAAAACCAATCGTTTCCCAATCGTATTCAGGTTTCGTCAACAACGTTTGCTGACCTTTTATCGTCCATGCATTTTCCATTTCCGCAATATATAAATTTGAGTTACCAGCAATTTCTTCATCCTTTTGCGGCCATACAAGGTATCTTTTCCCTTTATGTTCAAAGGTAGTTGCATCTAATGAGAAGCTCTCCCAATTTGTTTTCAACTGACCTTTTTCTACCCAAGTAAGGTCTAATGGATTTTTCGATTTATTTTCTAAAACAAACATACGATGGCTGGAGGTCTTTTCTTTAGCCTCATTTCGACCCTCTGCAGCAAAGTAGATATACCAGTTCCCATCTATGAAATGAATTTCTGGTGCCCAGATCAAATTAGACGCAGGTCCTATCTCAGGTTTGTTCCAAACGATGACCGGTTCTGCCTCCTTTAAACCGTTTAATGTTTTTGCACGCCGAAGTTCAATTCCATCATAAGTCGGTAATGAACCGGTAAAATAATAATACCCGTCTGTGTGTTTATAAACCCAAGGATCAGCACGTTGTTCGACAATTGGATTAACATAAGTTGATTTTTTTGTTGAAACTGTCACGATATACACTCCGTTCTTATTAAATTTAACGAATGAAAATATAAGTTTTTAACTATTCTTTGGTTAGCTTTTTTTTAAAGGAAAAGGTAGTTCCACTTGAAAGTCTGCCAGAAAGAAGCCATGTAGACTGGTCTAAATCCCAATCCCACCCAATAAACTCAATACATTTTAATGTGAGTTTTGAATGAATAAGTGATCGATAAGTAAGTGTACCACCTTCGCTCTTTATGAATTGAAACCGCTCTTTGTCAAAAACAAGCTCCTCATTGGATACACGATCAAGTAAAATAGATTCGTGGATACCACGATGAGCTTTATCAAATAAAAAGCCTTCATACAATCCTTTTTTTGAAAGATTTATTTCTACGCAATCTGATATGTTTTTATACCTCTCGATAGCAACGGTTGGCCATCCATCTGACAGCCACTTCAATTCCCTAACATGAAGGGAAAAAAGATCTTTTTTATTTAATTGTCTCGCATGGTGGACAAGAAAAGTTTTCTCCCCGTCCTGCAATATAGAATTATGTCCTGGAGCCATCCACCCTGTTTCATCTGAAAAACGATAACTCGAAAGAATTTTCTCACCAACTTGATCTGCAAGCTCTTCCGAATCATCTGTCATCAATAAACCTTGCGAATCAACATAAGGTCCTTCAATTGAACGAGATCTCCCAACTCGAATGTGATAATTCGAGAAGAGAGAGTCGTAAGAAACAAATAATAATAATTGTGTTCTGGATAGTAAAAGATATAAGGTCCTTCCACTGCACCTTCACGAGTTTGGTGATCTCTCTTTGCTATACACGTTCCATTTACTTCAGAGATAGATTTACCTGTCGATCGATCTAGTTTTTTTACATAAATTCCATTGAAGAAAGATCCGTAGCAAAGATAAGGATCTTTTTTCTTATCAAAAACTATATTTGCATCAATCGCATTTGGTCCTGATACACCATGTTCAGTCTTCACGATTGCTCCTCGATCTTCCCATGGACCATCAATAGAATCACTCGTAGCAAGACCAATAAATGATTGGTTTTTTCCAAATTGAGAGGCACTATAATACAAGTAATATCGGTTATCCCAAAAAGCCACTTCTGGTGCCCAAAGGCCTCGAGCTTTTGTCCAAGCATATGCTTCAGTTGGAACACCCTCTAATGCCGTCCCTTGCCAAGTCCAATGAACAAGATCTTTTGATGTTCGAACTTGACAGCCTGTTGGCATTGAATATGGATTAGAATGTGATTTTGTGTCCGTTGAAAAGATATAGTATTGACCTGAGCTCGCTTTGAAAATAGATGGATCGTGACAATTATAGCTCCCCCAATCTTCCGGATTGCTAGAGAGTGCCCCTTCCCGTTCCTCCATTATCCTTTCACTCCAGTCATGGTAATTCCTTCAATAAATTGTTTCTGTGCAAAGAAGAAAGCTAATAATGTTGGAATTAGCGCTAAAACAGAACCTGCCATGATTAGACCCCAATCAGATGTATAATAACCGCGGAATGATGCAAGAACAAGTTGTAAAGTAAAGTTTTCTGGAGAATTCAAATAAATTAATGGTCCCATAAAATCGTTATACCCTGCTAGTAATCCAAGAATTAACTGGGTAACAATTGCCGGTTTCGCTAAAGGAACCATGATAATTCGGAAGATACCGAAGTAACTCAGACCATCAATTTTAGCTGCTTCAATTAAATCATCCGGAATTCCCATAAAGAACTGTCGTAAAAAGAAAACCGCCATTGCAGCACCAAAGAATCCAGGTACCATAAGTGGAAGGAAAGTATCTAACCATCCTATCGTACGGAAAAGGATAAACTGAGGAACTAATACAACAATACCAGGTAACATCATTGTTGCGATAAGAAAGAAAAATAACTTATTCCTTCCAGGGAATTTCAATTTTGCAAATGCAAATGCAGCCAAAGCAGCTGCGGTAACACCAATAAACGTCGTTGGTAAGATGATAATCATCGTATTCATAAACCCTCGAACGATATCCGATTCTCCAAAAATTCGGACATAGTTGTCAAAAGTCGGACTGCTCGGAATAAATTCCGGAGGCATCGTAAAAATATCCCCTCTATTTTTTAAAGAAGTAGAAATCATCCAGATGACCGGAATAGCCATAAATAATCCACCAATAGTCAGGAAGATGTAAGAGAATAATTTTTTTACTTTCCTTACTTTTTCTTTACTTTGATACCAATTTTGTTGATCTGCCATGTCTCTCCACCCCTTTCTAGTAATGAACCCATTTTTGGGCTACTTTAAAGTTAATTAATGTAATGATCAGTATGATAATACCAAGTAGCCAAGCCATGGCTGAGGCATATCCCATTTCCATATAACTAAAGGCATTGTTATAAATATAATAAACCACGGTGGTAGTCGCATAGTTTGGTCCACCTTCTGTCATAATCATAAACCTTTGGAAATCTTGCAAAGCACCAATTGTTGAAGTAATTAATATGAAAAACGTTGTTGGTGAAATTGAAGGGATTGTTATGTAGCGGAACTTTTGCCACCCATTTCCTCCATCGATATCCGCCGCTTCATATAATGCTCTATTAACACCTTGCAATGCTGCCAAATATAAAATCATGTTAATACCTAGACCACCCCAAATACCTTGAATGATCAAAGCAGGCATCGCCCATGTTTCACTCGTTAACCAGTTAGGTCCATCAATTCCGATGTAACCAAGACCGATGTTTAATAGTCCAAAGTCTGCATTAAAAATCCATCGGAATAAAAGTGTGACTGCAACGACTGAACTTACTGCCGGGAGAAAAAATGCTGTTCTAAATATAGATATCCCTTTAATTTTTTGATTAAGGGCCAAAGCAATCCCTAAGGAAATGACCATCCCCAACGGAATCCCTATTGCAGCATAAAATGTATTAATAATTGTTTTCCTAAAAAGAGCATCTTCAAAGAATAGACGTTGATAATTATCTGCCCCAATCCAAACGGGATCATTATACAAATCAAAACTAGTGAAACTTACGTACACAGAATATAGTATCGGTAGAAAAGCAAATAGCACAAACCCAATAATCGGGGGAGCTATAAATAGGTAACCCCATGTGTATTCTTTATTCCACTTTTTTTTCTTATTAAATGGAACTTCAGTTCCAGTATTTAACGGTTTGTCTTCGTTTGTTGAAGTATTCCCGGCCACGGATCTCACCTCTCCTTGCATTACTTTTTATTACGAAAATATCGAGGGGTTCTATCCCCCCGATATAGATATTTAATATATTTTATTATGCATTAATTAATCTCTTTCTTCTAACTCTTTAAGTTCATCATCAAGTTCGATGTCTTCATCAATATGCAGTTGAAGATCTTCCTCTGTTACTTCTTCACCAAAGATTTCAGGGTTTCCAGCTTCAAGGAACGCTTGAACGTCAGGCTGTATTTCATTTAACACTTCTTCAGCTGTTCTTTCACCATTCCAAACATCGCCTAGGTTTTGATTCAATTCATCTAACCAACGGTTATTCGGAGTGATATTCCAAGGTCCAGGTCGTTGCGTTTGCGCTCCGATAATAAAAGCTTCCGCATTCGCCGGTTTTTGATCTGGTTGAAGAAAGACATCTGTTTCTGCTAATGACTCATAAGTTGGAATCGCAAAGCCTAGTTCTGTTTGAATCTCTTGACCACGATCCCCAGCTAAATACTCAACTAATTTAAATGAAGCTTCTGGAAAATTAGTTTTTTCATTAATTGCATAACTTACAGAACCTGACCAGTTTGTCGAAATCCCTGTAGGCCCTTGTGGCATTGGAGCTACATCCCAATCAAAGTTCATTTCACGATAATCTGGAACCATCCAACGTCCTGCCATGTTCATGGCTATACGTCCAGTTTCAAACATTTGGTCTGCATTCATTGCATCAAGTTGATGCGAATTCGGAGCTACTCCGTGAACATTTGTTAAATCAGCAACAAATTGCATTGCTTCAACACCTTCTTCTTCATGAAGGATAAACTCTGTTAGATCTTCACTAAGGAATTCTCCCCCATTTGACCATACAAATCCTTCCCACCAGATAGGTCCAAGGCCAAACTGGTCATCACCAGATAACGCTTTAGCTTTTTCTAATAACTCGTCCCAAGTCATTGGTTCAACTGGGTCTGGATATTCAACTCCAGCTTCATCAAAGAGATCTTTATTATAGTAGATAGCAGATGGCCCGATATCTTTTGGTAGCGCATGCAAATTACCTTGTCCACGACGAGTACCATCCCATCGATAACGATCGAGTGCTGTATCCCACATGTCGTCAAGGTCAATCGTACTTTCTTCAGCCATTTCTTGGATGTCTAAAAACAACCCTGCACGTGCCCACCCACCAAAATCTCCATCTGATGCGAATACAACGTCAGGTGCTGTTCCGCCTGCTAGCATCGTATTCATTTTACCTGTGTAATCATCCGGAATGTGTAACAGATTAACACGAATATCTTCATTCTCTGCTTCAAAGTTTTCGACTAATTCTTCCATAACTCGTAATTCCGCCGGGATTCCCCAAGTTGAAAGACTAATGTGTGTAACACCGTCTTCATCAATCTCACTATCCTCGACACCACCGGTACTACCTCCACCACAAGCAAATAATAATGCTGTTGATGCTGCAACCATTGAAAATACGCTGATTTTCTTCTTTAAAATATTCATCATTGACCTCCCTTAAATCTTCATATTTATATTTATTTTACAGAAAGGAACCCTTTTTATTATTCCAGAAAGGAGGCCTTCCGTGTAATCAAGTAAACTATAGGTTAATAAATTCATTAATCAATTCGAAAAACATTAACTTAATTATATTTAGATTAAGCATTAAAGTCAATGCTATTTTTAAAAATAATGTAAGCGAATTCTTAGATTGGTTATTCTTTTGTCATAATTACCATACAGCCTAACATTTCAACATGAATGCGCTTTTATTTTTTATTTAATTTCTCCAATATAATGTAGATAGAATTGTTAAAAATACCCCTCACTATATTAATAGCTTCGTTTAGATTAAGTAAACAACAACATTTACATATTTGTAAATGATATAATTGGATGGTAATATAAAAATAGAATCGTGTACTTAAAGGAGGTGTTTTTTATGGATCAATCCAATCCCTACTCAGGCATCATGCGCATGGCGGAATGGTTCGTTCGTTTTACATATATAAATGTTCTTTGGTTCATCTTTACACTATTTGGTGGTATCATCTTTGGAGTCATGCCAGCTACATCAACAATGTTTTCTTTGTTTCGAAAGTGGTTCCGAGGAGAAGATGATTTCCCTGTGTTTATGACTTTTTGGAAAGAATATAAAGCACATTTCAAAATATCAAATTTTATTTGCCTTCCCCTAGTAGCTATCGGGATCTTTTTGTATCTTGACTTTCTTGTATTAATTAATCTCTCACATTGGATTAGTAACCCTTTGCTCGTTATTCTTGGAATGTTAGGATTAGCATTTTTGTTTATCGCCATTAATATTTTTCCAGTTCTTAGTCATTTTGAGTTATCCTTTAAAGACTACTACAAGCGAGCTTTTTTAATAAGTTTAGTACAACCTTTCCGGCTATTATTCTTAATATTTACAAACATCTTAATCGCTTTATTAATTTTCACTTTTCCAATTCTCTTTCCTATTTTAGGGATCAGCCTGTTTGGAGCCGTTAATATGGGTTCTTTCTTAATAGGATTTCGAAAAATCGAAGCGAAGCAGCAAGGTTTAAGTGTAGACACCGCAAAAGAATGAACACTAGTTTTTTAAAATCATTATGGTCTGTCTCTTTCTATTTATGAATCCTTTCAATCTTGTAAAATAAATTCTCTTAATTGGAAGGAAAACTTTTACTTATTTCTCTCCAAGCGAGCTCGACATTAACGTACGGCATAGAAATGAAAACTTCACAACAAGCCTATGTGCAACAAAGGCATCAATCAGAATAAAATATCCTTCTTTAAAGAGTTATATTATTGCGATTAAATAGAAAATCCTTTTACTAAAAAACGCCTTTCGGATATCGAAAGGCGCTTTAATATTTTATTGTTGCAGCTATGATTTTTTCGTTAAGTTGTTTCTAATGTTTCCTTCTTTTTTTCAATTCTATGCAAAGCCATTAAAGTACACCACATGCTGAACGTTGCCACACCACTTCCTAAGAAAAACATCGTTAGACCAGGTAAAAAGTTAAATACATAGTAAATTCCAACGATTCCAACAGCTAAGAAAATAATAATGTGTGGACTAATCAAAGCGATAAAAAAAGCGTGTTTAAAGTAGTGAATAAACTTTAAATCATAATGTACATAAATAGGTAGAATGATTAAGGTAATCGCGATATAGCAAATTGAAATGAGTATTAACCCGACAGAAAGGGCGCTGTGAATATAGCCATCAGTCGTTCCCAAATATAAATAATCAATATATAGAATAAACCCCACTACACCAAGAACGAATCCTAGTAAATTGGACTTGAGAAACTCTTTTTTAAATGCGCGATAAAATGTTTTGAAAATTGGTATGTCATCTTTTAATAATAACTTTCGTACGACAGTAAACATCGCAACCGTTGATGGCATGAAACCTAATATGATAAGTCCTAGAAAGGTGAACAAGAACCATAGTAAGTTAATATATGCCAATTTCATTACCCAATCAGCAAGAGCGTATAAAGGGGTATCCGTCATACTTTTCGCCATATTCATCACCCTCTCCCTACCAAGTTAACTCATCTCTAATTATCCTATCACTATTAATTAATCGCTTCTAACAATTCCAAGCCAAATTGATTTATATACCTGTCTGTCATCATCACAGCAATGAAAGATGAGGAATGATTTACTTGGATATCTTGCAAAAACTGCGATTCGTTATCTAATGGAACGGCATAAATATGCTCGTCTCCTGTATCTTCATCAATGGCAAAGTATTTATCGTCAATACCACCCCTTGCAGACTCTCCATCAACAACCGAGTCTAACGGGTGTAAAATGACCGGATCAAAAATAATATTATACATATAGTCGTCTACTATATAAATATCTCCATCGCCTGCAACCATTTCAATCGTTAATTTCTCAGCAGATGGGAGGAACATATGAACTTCCACCGTCTTATCATCTGAATCTGAAATACTGTCAAAATAGGCATCGATGTCATCATTTAAATCCAATGGTAATTCGGTAAAGAACATGACGTCTAATGTATTAGGATCGTCATTGTCTGCACCACATGCAGATAACGTTAGAAATGAGCATAAAATAATTGTAACCACCATTGCTTTTTGCAATCTGCCCCAACTTTTGCGGTATTTCATTTCGATTATATTCATGAAACACCTCTTTTGTTTTACGTTAATATAATCGCAACCAACTTAATTTCACATCGCCTTTCATGACGACAAAGATATTTTGGTTGCCTTTCACCTCAGTTAAATTACTTGTAAGCTGTTGCCAAGTTTCAGAAGAATTGATTGTAATTTTAGCAATTAATGTTCCCTCTTCGCTTCCAACTCTTATCTCCACCAGTCCAGCAGATCCTGAGTTTGTGTATGCGGTCGCTTGAAATTTAGTTGTTCCCCCGCCAAGTGCAACGTCGTGAAACGCAATGTAACCACCTTCTTGAGTCGTCCGCACACAATAGGTCTTTCCTTCAGCTTCATCTAAAATTACTTGGTGGTAATCATCATAATTTATTGCTTGAACCCCATCACTTAGCAAACGTGGTGGAATCACCTCTCCAGCAACTTTTAACACCGCTTCTGTCAAAATATTTTCTGCAGACCTGCCGATCATGATCGTGTAAGCACCTGACTCTACACAATACTTGTCTCTTGTCACATCCCACATTTCCAACTCAGAAATAGCTAATGTAAATTCGACCTGTTTACTTTCTCTGGGCTGTAAGGTAATTCTATTAAACTCTTTAAGAGTTTTCAGCGGACGTTTCACTCGTGATTGATTAGCTCTAACATATAGTTGAACCACTTCATCGCCTGTAACAACTCCAATATTTTCTACTTCAACAAATACGTTCACTTCATCATTCGAGCCAACTTTATTCTTACTTAACTTCACATCACTATACTTAAATTCAGTATAACTTAACCCATGACCAAATGGATAGAGGACTTCGCCATCAAAGTATTGGTATGTTCGTTTCCCTTTAATGATATCGTAGTCCTTAATGTCTGGAAGTTGAGCTATCGACTTATACCAAGTCATACTTAACCGACCTGCAGGGTTGTAATCACCAAAGAGAACATCAGCAACGGTCGAGCCTAAATCCGGTCCTGCATGAGATGTGTAGATAATTCCCGGTACATGTTTATCACACCAATTAACCGCGTATGGATAACTGCTTACAATTACGACAATCGTATTAGGATTCACTTCCTTCACAGAACGAACAAGCTGTTCTTGGGCAGGTGGTAGTACAATATCGTCGCGATCAACTTCTTCCTTTCCGTTAATAAAAGGATTGTTTCCGACAAATACGACCGCTGTATCCGCTGCTTCCGCTACATTCATTGCTTCTGAAAGTCCGTTTACGACGATTTCTAATTCGAATTGATCTGTGACGTCTGTTACTTCACCTTCCTCTTGAACGTATAAAGGTTTATCTTTCAGCGCACAGATTGGTTTCCCATTCCACGATTTTAATACTTGATTCATTTCACTATCTTCTTTTTCAAAACTAAATTGTTCTTTTACAAACCATCCACGTGCTTCATCTGCCGTCGCTGTTAAGGCTTCGTCTCCTGCAGTAACGAATTTACCTGTCGATAACGACTTAAGTGTTTGACTTCCCCAACCCCAATCAGTCATTTCGAATAGTTCTGCTTCTTCCGCTAGAGCCTTATTCGCTATCAAAGCTTGGCCGTTCGATTCATCTATTCCAATATAGTGTCCGGTATTCTTTGAACGAATGCGTACGTGATTACTTCCTTTTTTCAAAGCGATGTCTTTGCTTTCAATTTTTTCATGAATACCTTCAAAAGGAGTCACTTTATATGGTGCCGTTCCGCTATACCAATCAATATACACCTCATCTGCTAACGACCCAACAACTGCAACAGAACCTACTTCTTTACTTAATGGGAGCAGACCATCATTTTTTAACAAAACCATTTGCTCTTGTGCTGCCTGGTAAGATAATTGCTGATGTTCCGGGGCGAGTAGCTTTGATTCTGGTATATGAGCATAAGGATTTTCTTCAGGGTCAAATTCACCTAATCGAAATCTAACACCAAACGCGTTTTCTAATGCTTTGTCTAAATCACTTTCCGCCAATATCCCTTGATCAATAGCATCGTGCATCGCTTTGATTGAATCATCAGCATCATCCGTAATGCTATCGATACCACTTCTTATCGTCTCAGCCAACGCTTCGGAATATTTCTCATAATAGTGATGATCTTTAACAATACCTAATACATCGCCTGCATCACTAACGATAAAACCATCCATTCCCCACTCGTCTTTAACAATTTCCTGAACATATGGATGTAAAATTGCTGGTGTTCCATTAATTGAGTTATACGCAGTCATGATTGACTTGGCCTTGCCTTCTACAATCGCTGGTTTAAAAGCCTTCAAATAATATTCATACATGTTTCGCGGGTCAATACTAGCTGAACATGAACCGCGATCCACTTCATTATTATTTCCGAGGAAGTGCTTTAAAGTTGCTACTGATTTAAAGTAAACAGGATCATCACCTTGCATTCCTTTTACCAATTCTTTCGTTAATTGTCCAGTTAATTCAGGGTCTTCACCATACGCTTCTTCCGTTCTTCCCCACCTTGGATCACGTTCCATGTCGACTGTTGGCGCCCAAAGCGTTAAGCCATTGATAGCAGGATCCTTTTGAAAAAATACCCTTGCTTCATCACCAATCACTGTTCCAATTTTTTTCATTAACGAAGGATTCCAAGTATGTGATAGACCGATATTTTGCGGGAAAACCGTCGCCTCACCTAACCAAGCAAGTCCATGAGCCGCTTCAGTCCCTTGTTTGTAAGCTTTCACTCCAAGCCTAGAAATCTCTGGTTGATGCTGCATCATTAATTCAATTTTTTCATCTAGCGTAAAACGGGACACAAGATCCCTTGCTCTCTCCTCAAATGATAATGCTACGTTTTGAAAACGATATTTATTCGTTTCAATCAAAATAATCTCTCCTTTTATATCAATACTAAGTGTATTTCCATCCTACAATAATGAACGCGCTTTCAATACCCTCCGTATTCTTGCAAAAATCATATAATAATTATTGGTTAGTTAGTTGTGGTTTGTTGCTTTGTTTCCTTGTCTTGCTCATCTATGGGCTCAAGTCGTTACAATCTTGTGACATTTCTTTTCGAAAGCAGCTCGCTATGGGGCACATGAGGCAACTCGGTGTTACCTTTCTCCCCGTAATTCCCCATCAATGGTCTCAAACGATTCAAAAGGACGATCGCTCACGATCGCCCTTCGTAACTACCTATCTTATTCTTTGCTCATTCCGTCGACTCAAACCAGCCATTTTTGGCAATCCTTTGATAATAATAAAAACTATCTTTTTTCGTCCTTTCAAGGGTTCGAAAGTTAACAAACACCAAACCAAATCGCTTACTGTAGCCTTCTGCCCATTCAAAATTATCAAGCAGTGACCAAGCCATGTATCCCTTAACGTTAATTCCGTCTGCTATGCTTCGGTGGATTTGAATTAAATGTTGTTTTATATAATTCGCGCGTCTCTCATCATAAACACGTCCATTAACCGGCTCGTCATTAATACAAGCGCCATTTTCAGTAATATACACAGCGATATCCCCATATTTCTCCTTTAAGTAGTGAAGAGATTCATATAACCCTTTTGCTTCGATCGGCCAACCAATATCCGTTCTTTCAAATCCCATATCGACTTCTTCACTTTGTAACAAACCAGCACCTTCATTAAATCGATTCACGCTAGCGGCATAATAATTGATCCCAAGGAAGTCAATTGGCTGAGAGATTACGTCCATGTCACCTTCTTCGACAGGAACTTTCACACCTTCTTTTTCGAACCAATCAAGTAGATTTCTAGGATATTTTTTGAAGTAAATTGGATCAGTAAACCAGTCACCTGTCCATGCAATATTCCGTAAACACGCCGCTTTATCTTCAGGACTACTTGTATACGGAATCGCCCATGTCATATTTGGCGCAATTCCAATTTCACCCCGGTAACCTGAATCTCGATATTCCTTCACTGTTCGTCCGTGAGCAACAAGCATATGGTGAGCAATATTTGTTGCCAGTTGAAGGTTTTTGTTACCAGGGGCGTGGATTCCTAAATAATTTGACAAATAGGAAGCACACCACGGTTCATTCAATGTGATCCACGATGATATTTTTCCATCAAACTCTCGAAACATCGTTTTTGCATAACACACATATGCATCAATTGTCTCGCGATTATTCCAACCGCCCTTATCTTCCAAAGCTTGTGGTAAATCCCAATGGTAAAGCGTACAGAATGGTTCAATTCCATTTTCAATCAAGCCATCTACTAAACGATGATAATAGTCTAATCCCTTTTGGTTCACTTCACCCGTACCATTCGGAAAAATCCGTGACCACGAAACAGAAAAGCGGTATGTCGTCACTCCTAGTTCTTTCAACAATGCAATATCTTCCTGATAACGATAGTAGCTATCACAAGCTACATCACCCGTATCTCCACGAAAAACATTACCTGGTTTCCTTGAAAAGGTATCCCATATAGACATCCCTCTGCCATCTGTATTGTACCCACCTTCTATTTGGTAAGATGCTGTAGCTGTTCCCCACTTAAAATCGCTTGGAAATTGAAACATACTCATAAAAAACACCTCTTTCTTTTTATTGACTATGCTAGAAAAACAGTGGACGCCTCTTCTAAAACAGAAAGGTTCCCCTGCCAAAACCTTAAATGGTCTTTTGGGAGAACCTTATATCATTATTCTCATGATATAATTTCAGTCTTACAGAGATAACTTAAAGCCTTTCTGAAGATCATCCGGCGTGATTTTCACCCCTAAGGACGTCTTCTCTACTGTTGCCTCATCGACAGAAGCGGTTGTTTCTAGCCCTCTGAATACAACACTCCAAGGTTTCGATGGTTGTTTGTTTAACGTCACTGACAACGTTTCTGCTTGTTTCGTTACTGTCACAGTAAATTCTTCGTTTCCTTTAACATCTCTAACAGTCGTCGTTGCGCTATTGTTCAACTCAAACACATGCAATTCAACATTATCTGCAAAATCATAATCCGGCTTCGTATTTTCCGCTCCAATTGCAATAATCGAATTAGGACGTACAAAAAGCGGCATACTCATATAATCATGTTTCTCCTTGAACCAACTTTCACCTTCAACTGTTTCATTTGTAAAGTAATTCGTCCAAGTACCTGTAGGTAAGTAGTACGAGACAACACCATTGTCACTGAAGACGGGGGCCACTAGTAATGAATCTCCAAACATATATTGTCGGTCTAAAAAGTCACACGTTGGATCATCAGGGAATTCGAGTAACATCGCTCGCATGATCGGTAGTCCCCTCGTAGACGAATCAACCGCTGATTGAAAGATATACGGCATCAACTGACACTTTAATTTCGTGAAGTGCCTAACGACATCAACGGATTCCTCGTCATATAGCCATGGGACGCGATACGATTTACTTCCATGAAGCCTACTATGGCTCGAAAGCAACCCAAATGCGGCCCAACGCTTATATAAATCAGCTGGTGCTGTACTTTCAAACCCACCAATATCATGGCTCCAATAGCTGAAACCGGATAGACCTAAAGACAACCCGCCACGAAGGCTTTCCGCCATTGATTCGTACGTTGCATTACAATCTCCACCCCAGTGGACGGGGAATTGTTGGCCACCTGCCGTGGAAGAACGCGCAAACAATGCCGCTTCTCCCTTCCCACGTTTATCTTCCAATAATTCAAAGACATTCTGATTGAATAAAAATGAATAGTAATTGTGCATTTTTTCTGGACTCGATCCATCATAGTAAACAACATCTGTTGGAATTCTTTCACCAAAGTCCGTTTTAAAGCTATCTACACCCATATCAAGTAATTTCTTTAAGTGCCCGTTGTACCATTCACAAGCCTCAGGGTTGGTAAAATCGACAATACCCATGCCCGGTTGCCACTTATCCCATTGCCATACATCCCCATTTGCTTTCGTTAATAAATACCCTTGTTCCACTGCTTCATCAAAAAGATGAGACTGTTGCGCGATATAAGGATTAATCCACACACATATCTTCAACCCTTTTTCTTTTAAACGTTTGAGCATTCCTTCTGGATCCGGAAAAACGTTTTTGTCCCATTCAAAGTTACACCATTTTAATGCTTCCATCCAAAAACAGTCAAAATGAAAGACACTTAATGGTAAATCTCTTTCAGCCATCCCATCGACAAAACTATTGACTGTATCCTCATCATAATCCGTTGTAAAGGATGTTGTTAGCCATAAACCAAAGGACCAAGCAGGAGGAAGTGCGCCTTTACCTGTCAACGTTGTATAGTTTTCTAATACATTTTTCGTTGTTTCTCCGCCAATTATAAAATATTCTAATGATTCTCCTTCAACACTAAATTGCACTTTGGATACTTTTTCTGTGCCTACTTCAAATGAAACATTTTCCGGGTGATTGACAAAAACGCCGTAGCCTTGGTTAGATAAATAAAAAGGAACGTTTTTATATGACTGTTCGGAGCTTGTTCCACCATCCTTATTCCAGGTGTCTACGACTTGACCATTTTTCACAAACGGTGTAAATCTTTCCCCGAGACCATACACGTTTTCTCCTACGGTTATATCTAGTTCATCTCGCATATATGTATGATTATCGGCATCTGTCACATGGGCCATCCCTTTAAACCCACTCCCCGTTATACGTTTATCTCCTTGGAGAAAGTCGACTCCCCAACCGTTCAGTTTATCGATTTCTACAGCTAGATTACCACTTTTAAACGAGACATTTTTATCGGTTTCTTCTATATTTATTGCTACGTTTTCTTGTTGATTAATTGAGAATTCTGGATTTTGTTTTTTTCTGCCCTTATGATGTACCACTTGCACTTTTATAACATCTTCCATTGGCGATGAATAAGTGACCGTGAGTAGCGGTATATCAAGTTGTGCGCCTCTCGTAGTGACATCTTTTGGTGCGGCAAGAACAGTTAATGACTTCTCATGATGGGCAGCACGAAATAATTGGACAGGTGTTATGAGATCAAAGCCCTCTCTAATTAACCAATTTCCATCTGTAAACTTCATATTTGTCAAAGCTCCTTTTTTTAAAGATAGGACCCTATGACATACACAGGGTCCATCTCTTTTTAGTTTTCATTGGCACGAAATTATTACTCGTCTTCGCCCCACAATTCAATCCTGTCTTGAATCAACTGATTAAATTCTTCTTCCATCTCATCGACACCATGACCTTCTAATTCATCCATAAAGCGATCATACACTTCATCAAACTCATCTTCGTCTGCTAAAATTGCTTCTGGAATTCTCGTCATCATCGTATCTTGCGCTCGTTGGAATGGAACAGCAATTGGTGAATCAGAACTCCAGTTAATTTCCCAACCAGCACCCCAAGGTTTAACAGGGAACTCATCAGATGATGGGAAAAGATCAGCCCACGTTTCTGCACCGTAATTCTCTAACACTTCTTTTTCTTTGGCAGTGTAATCATCAATGACTGTTTCTGGTGTATTGATTGTAATTGGTTGTCCGTCTGAATCAAGTACACCATCACCATAGTTCGGGCCATATGCCGTAAACACATTTATTCCCGTTCTCTCATCAAAAGTCGTGTCTGAATTACGTTCTTCACGTTGCTCTTCTGTTAAATAACGATTTCCTTCATCGTCGTACTGGTAATGCTCTCCTTCAATTCCCCAGTTGTTTAGAATTTGCGATTCTTCTTTTGCCATCCAATCAAGAAATTTGATTGCACGAACTGGATTTGGGTTATCAACAGTGATTCCGATTCCCCATTCTGCAAGGTAACCAGCTTCTTGCATATTCGCATGCTTAAACGAATCGTCTAACGTTACAGGATAAATCCCGTGCATTCTCTCTTGTTTTCCATCTTCTCGTAAGGCAGTTTGTGAATCACCAATCGACCAGTCAGCATCAATCATTCCGAGAACACGTCCGGAAGATATCTTAGAAATGTACTGATCTTCTTGTTGCACAAAACTCTCTGGATCTAATAACCCTTCGTTGTTCATGTGATTTAACCAACGGAAGTATTCACGCTCTTCTGGTCTACGATAGTGTAATGTTGCCTCTTGCGTTTCGTAATCAATATACCACTCACCATCATCTGATCCACCCGTTGCAAAGAATGCTGGGTTTGTAACTGAAATCAACATTCTCCAATCATCAGCAAGTAGCGATAATGGGATTGTTGGTTGCCCATCAATTTCAGGATACATTTCATAGTATTCTCTGATAGCGTTCTCAAAATCTTCTACTGTATTAATTTCAGGGTATCCTAACTCTTCCACAACAGCGTGCTGTAACCAAAAACCGTTTCCTGGATTCCAATATTCTTGATCAACACCGTTTGTTCCCAAGAAGTAAATCGCATCATCATCTTGGCTCCACGTCATTCGATCTAAATAATCACCATATACTTCTTGAATATTCGGTCCATGCTCCTCAATTAATGGTCGTAAATCAACCATCGCTCCAGCATCAACCATTAGCCCACCGTCACCTTTCGGCAAAATAAAATCAGGATAATCACCACTTGCAGCAAATAAAGAAATTCTTTCTGCTGGATCACCTAGGGCGAAATCTGCCTCTAACGAAACACCAGTTTCTTCTTTAATAATTTGACCTACTTGACTTTCCATGCCGTTCCAACTAGGATTGTCATCGGCCGCAAACAATGAAAATTCTATCTCTTCCATATCAGCTAGGTCATTTCCTTCGCTGTTCACCTCATTATTATCATTTTCATTGTTGTTCGTAGATGACTCTTCAGAATCACTACATGCTGCGGTGAATAAAAGTAAACTAAACATGATTAATACTCCAATAAACTTCATGTACTTTCCACTCATTCGTAAACCCTCCCTTTAATTATGAAAAAAGCTCTAGCCATTTTATATAAACAGGTATTACCTGCCAGGTTCTACCCGTTGATATCGAGATTATTTCACTGCTCCAAGAGTCATACCCTTCACAAAATATTTTTGTAAAAACGGATAGACCATTAAAATCGGAACAATCGTGACAATCGTAATTGCCATTCTTACGGATTCAGGAGAAACTCTGTTTGATTGGGCTGCGTCTCCTCTAACGGAATCCATCCCAGCTCCCGCCGAAGTAGATGTGTTCTGTAATATTTTCATTAACTCATACTGTAGCGTTGTTAATGCATCGTTTGCGCTATTGTAAATATACGTATCAAACCACATATTCCATTGCATCACTGCAATAAACAAAGCTATCGTCGCTAATACCGGCTTACAAATCGGTAGAATGATTCTCCAGTAGATTGTAAAATCATTTGCTCCATCTATTTTAGCTGACTCTTGTAAAGCATGCGGTAAACCGTCCATAAAGGAACGTATGATAATGATATTCCAAGCACTTACTAATAATGGAACAATATAAACAGCAAATGTGTTAATTAGCCCTAAATCACGCATTAACATGTACGTTGGGATTAACCCTCCACTGAAAAACATTGTTAATACGATCGCGATCGAAACAAATTTTCTCGCTTGAAAGTCTTGCCGGCTTAACGTATAAGCAACCATTGAACAAGCAGCTAAACCTAGTACCGTTCCGATTACTGTCCTTAATACAGAGTTTATAAAACCTCTAATTAATGTGTCATATTGCATAATTACATGATAGTTTTCAAGTGTGAACTCTCTAGGAAAGATGTGAATCCCACCACGAATCGTATCTGTTGATTCGTTGAATGAAATCGCTAAAACATTTAAGAAAGGGTAAAGCATGATAACCACAATAACAGCCATTAATATATAGTTACCGATATCAAACATTCGTTCCGGTAAGGTTACTCTATCTAATTTGATTCTTTTTTTCATTTTTTTCACCTCCGCTACATTACGCTTGTATTGGACATTCGTTTAAATAATCCATTAGCAAGCAATAGTAAAATAATACTTACCATCGAATTAAAGATCCCAAGTGCTGTACCATAAGAATAATTCCCCATGCCAATACCGTAATTTAATGCGTATAATTCAAGTACTTCTGAATACTCACGAACGAGTGAGTTTCCAAGTAGAAGTTGTCGTTCAAATCCGATACTAATCATATTACCAATAGATAAGATTAAAATAACCATAATCGTTGGTCGAATACCTGGAAGTGTAATGTGCCAAATCCGCCGCCATCTGTTCGCACCATCGACTCTTGCAGCTTCATAAAGTTGAGGATCTACACCCGCCATAGCTGCCAAGAATATGATCGAGTTCCATCCCATCTCTTTCCATATATCTGCTCCAGTTACGATAACCCAGAACCAATGCCCTTGAGCCATAAATTGTATTGGTTGATCAATTAAGTTGAGACCTACTAGGACGTCGTTTACAACTCCACCATCAGTAGATAACATTTTCGTAACGATCCCTGCAACAACTACCCAAGAAACAAAATGGGGTAAATACGAGATCGTTTGAACGGATCGTTTAAATATTGAGTCTTTCAATTCATTTAGTAATACTGCAAATAGAATTGGAATTGTGAAACCTACAATAAGTAACATCAAACTCATCACGAGAGTATTTCTTAATACGAGATAGAAATGTGGATCTTGAAATAATTCAATAAAGTGCAAAAAACCTACCCACTCTTGCTCTGTAAAAGCTCTTCCAGGGCGATAATTTTGAAAAGCCATCGTCCAACCCCATACTGGGAGATAATTGAAAATAAATACCCAGATAACAAATGGAATCGACATAAAATAAAGAACTTTTTGATTTTTCATCGTTTTCCAAAAGTTTCGTTTATTTTCTGGAATTACTTCTGTTGGGTGCGCTTTCTTTTTTTCTGTTTCCACGTCAGTCCCTCCCTTTCCACAGTTCTATCATAGCTAGTTTTTAACTGATTAAATACCTAAATGATTAATACTAAAATCATATAATAATTGCACAGTGTATCCGATTACATGCTATTCATATAAGGAATTATCTACTACATTGACAAACAAAAAGGCTGTCACAGAAAGGAAATTTCATTCTGTAACAGCCTTTTAAATTGTAATTTTACTCCAACCAAATGAAAACGAATTTTAGGGTATAAGATCATTTCGAATCGATATTAATAGACAAATTATTCTACCATTGATTTACGATTATTTCTTCGATAAACGGATGGTGATACTCCGACATATTTTTTAAATTTACTATGAAAATAATCGACGTTATTATATCCGACAATTTCTGCTACTCTATATACTTTTAACCCTTCTATTAAGAGTTCCTTTGCTCGTTCAATTCGAACCTTATCTAGATACGTATTAAAATATTCACCTGTATATTTCTTAAATATCTTACCTAGATATGCACTATTATAATTAAATAAATCAGCTAATTTATCTAGTTTTAAATTTTCATCGTATCGTTGGTCTATTAGAACTAATAATCTCTTTAACTGATAGTCTGTATCAGCAGAATGCTCAAATTCAAGATACACTGATTTAACTAAATTGCTCACAAAATTTTGCAAATCAATAAGGTTTCTTTGTTGATAAACCTCTAAAACTTTCTCAATCTGGCTAGTAATATATGCCTCCTTTTCTGGTTTTGATTTTAGTAACTTATTTAAGACTGTTGTCAGTGCGTAGACATAATAATTTTTAACTTCTTCTTCTGCATAAATATCTTCTGCGACATACAATATATCAGATACTGTTGTTTCTAATGTATCATTTATGCCAATATCCAATGCAAAATATAACTTATCAATGATTACGTTCATTTCTGTATTTCCATTTATTGAAGGTTTAATCATTTCCTTCCCTTTCAATAATAATGTATCTTTCGGAAAGAAAAATTTAGTTTGAATCAGTTTTGTTGCCTCAGTATATGCATCACTTATATCAACGATTTGATCAACAGCGCTTCCCAAAGCAGCCGTGAAATTCACAAAGTAGGAATCGATTATGCTCTTCATTTCTAGAAAAAGTAAATGTCTTGCCTTTTTATTGTTCATCGTACTTTTCATAAGAATTCCAAGATAGGCTTCATTCACAAAAACGATGCCCTTTTTCTCGGTTTCAACGACTTTTTTTATATCCTCTTTTATTGTTAATAACATCGACTCAGGTTCACTGGTTTCTTCTAACCTCAGTAATAATACTTCATATTGATCCCATCTTAAACCATACTCTTCAGTCAGCGATAATATTTTAGTTTCACGATTCTCTGTTTTTCCAAGAATTGATAATATAAACAGTTCCCGCTGTCTTTCTTTTTCATTAACAGTTAATTGGTTAACTTCGTTTTGCTTCTTCAATTGCTTTTCAATTTTAACCAAATAATCTACCAATTCCGCTTCATCGATCGGCTTTAACAAATAACCAGCAGCATTTCTCTGAATTGCTGTTCTTGCATAATCAAAGTCTGCGTATCCACTTAATATTAGACATTGAACGTCATTATCCATTTCTTGAAAATTCCGTAATAATTCAAGTCCACCCATCCCCGTCATTCTAATATCAGAAATAACTAAATCAGGGGACAATTCCTTGTATTTATCTAAAGCAGAGTAACCATCTTTCGCTATACCCACTACTTCAAATCCATATTCTTCCCACAGAATGATTCTTCTTAAGCCTTCTCTAACTGTTGGCTCATCATCGACAATCAATACTTTGTAGATAATCTCACCCCTCCCATTTTTATTTAAACTCTGGTACAGCTCTATGTTGTTAACGAAGACATTTTAACTGTGCTCAACTAGTTAATTCGCATCCTTTATTGGTATATAAAAAGATATACACGTTCCTTTCGAATATTCACTATCAATGACAAGCCCTTTGCCAGTAGCATAAGTTAACATGATCCGTTCGTGGACGTTTCTTAAACCAATACGATTTTCCATCTCATCTCTTTGTGATTGTAGTGACTTATAAATCTCCTCTTTTTTTTCTTCCGTAATTCCAATACCGTTATCACACACTTGGACAAGTACTTCGTTATTCACTAAATGGGTTTTAACCGTAATGATTCCAGCTTCAGTCTTATATTCCAAACCATGAATGACAGCATTTTCAACAAGAGGTTGTATACTGAGTGGTGGTAGTTTAATATTCTCCGATTTCGGATCGATGTTCAATACATATTCTATCCGATCTTCAAATCGAAAATTTTGTATTTCCAAGTATGCCTTTACCATCTCAATTTCTTGCTTCAACGGAATTACACCGCCACCTACTTCTAAACTTATACGTAATAATTTCCCTAATCGTTTAACTGCTTGGGCTATTTCCTTTTCGCCATTTATATGGGCCTTCATTCGAATTGTTTCTAATGTGTTAAACAAAAAATGAGGATTAATTTGACTCGCCAACATTTTAAACTTAATTTCATCTTGCCGTTTTTCTAACACCCTCTTCTCGTTATTTTTTTGTTCAACTTGATCTAACAACTCTTTAATACTAATTGTCATCGTATTAAACTGATCCGAAAGTTGACCAATTTCATCGCTCCCCTCCAGTTTTGGACTGCTAGATAAGTCTCCTTTAGCAACTTTACGAATATGATTACTTAACATCGAAATCCGCTTAGATATAAGGTGAGAAAAACTGTAAATTAAGATAAATGCGACAAGAAAACTAATAGAAATAATGATGACCCCTAACCGGCTCAACCTATTTGCATCTTCAACCATCTCTGTATCACTAATCGTTGAAACGATTCTCAAATCATTTAAACTGTTTTCAACTTGAATACTATCAACAATAATATGCGAAGGTTCGTCAAAGACAACATCTTGAAATGTTCCTAACTCACCATTTGTGATAACCGACGAATATTCATCTTCTTCCAAATTCCCACCTATTAATTCAGCTCTATTAGCAGCAACAATATTATTTTGAGGGTCTACAATCATTGTCGGTTGCGTTTCTTGTGATAAAATCCAATTTAAATAAGAACTATTTACATCAATAACTAATACGCCAAACGTCCCAAACCCGAAAAAATCTATCACTCTAGTCAGACTCAAACTACGATTTTCACTCAAACCATTTTTAATATAATTCCAACCCATTTGACCCTTCCCTGCCAATGTTCTTTGATACCAATTCATCCCTTCTATTTCGTTTGTTATCGGAACAAACCTCCAATTATTCAACATCGAATCGTTGTTATAATAGAAGCGAATATCTGATATTTCTGAGTAACTTCGTTGGTAATTTTGCAAAACTGGATAGTTCTCATAGGCAACAACAACTTCATGTGTGGAATCATATTGCCGATTCACTAAATCCTTTAAGCCTTGATCTAAGAGCATATAATTTGAAACATAGACCGAGGGAGAAATAGCTTCAGAAATTTGCGTCTTAACCCTTCTCATGTTCGAATGAGTTTGTTCTAATTCTTTATCTAACGCCATATCTCGCAATTCATAAGTTAAAAATATGCCAGTGATTAATACAGGCACAAACACAACAACGATAAAAGATATGATAAGTTTAAGCCTTATGTTCATATTATTTATTAGATTAATCACATATTTTTTCATTAGCAATTCTCCATATAATTTTTTCACTTTTGTATAAAACGCTTACAATAAACAAAAAAACTAAAGCCATCCATTTGTATTTCTATCTTGCAAAAATTTTAATATAGCCTCCATTTCAGCATAACATGAAAATATGAAATTCGAATACTGGAAGTATTATCTTAAAAATCATGTAATTATTAGACATGCAAAAGTGTTCAACAAGGTTACTGTTAGCCTAGTTGAACACTTTTTAGATAGGAGCTCTAGTCAAGCTATGACGATATCTAGATCAATCGACTTATTTGATTCCAAAGTAACTAGTGCTCTATCGTCATTATTCACAACGAGTCTTTTATTATTTGCGGCTATTATTTCTGTGATTCCTAACTTTAAAGATACTTCTATTTGTTGGTCCTTACCTGACCTCAATGAAACTCGAACTGATTTCTGATCTAAATCCCACTCTAGTTTTTCGACAGTTATTTGCCCTCTTCCAAGAATGCCAGTAATCGATCCTTTTTTAATTTCACTAGGAAGCGCTGGCAACAATTCCAACTCGCCCGGATACGTATAAATCAACATTTCCATCACTAACGTAGGCAAGCTACAATTGGCATCCACATTGTAAATCTCTCTTCCTGGATTATGCGATGTTACTAAACTTGAATGAATATAGTCACCTTCAAGTAAAAACTTTAAATTTCCCAAAACTAGGTTGGCATTTTTTTGACGAGCTGCAACGATCCCACAATGCATCACACCATGAGCCGAATCATTTTCACGTTCTCTTTTTAGTAAAGCAATTTCGGCAGCTTCAAACAGCTTAGGCGTCCCCTTTGGTGTGATTTCATGACCGGGCCATACAGGATAGAGGTGAGAGATATGTCGGTGATCGTATTCATCATGCAAATCCTTATGAATCCACTCTTTTAAAGCGCCGTCTTCGTTGATCATATAATCTGGTAATTTTTCGATCATTTCTGTCCACTTGGCGAAATTCTCCTGCTCAATCTGCAAATCTTGACAGCTGCTTAATAAATTTGTGAATAGCTCCTTTGCTGCAGCAATATCCATCGTTGCATTAATCGTAGCTTGGCTCGATTGCCAACCTTCAGCTAGAAGGTCATCCGAAATAACCGGTGTGTTCTCAGGGGAATACGAAGGAATAAACATCACCTTTCCGTTTTCATCATACTCCTTTAAGAAATCTTCATAGAACAAGGCTATATCTTTCATGAGTGGCAAAGCTCTCTCAATAAAAAACTCACGATCACCGCTAATTTGATACCATTCAAAAAAGGGCATCACTAACCACTGGGCAGCCGCAGTCCAAAATCCTAACGGCCAATCCACGTTAAAGTGCGTATGGATATTGTGATTACCATCTGTACGAGATCCTGCTAGAAAACCACGACAACCGTACATCGTTTTCGCATTAATTTTCCAATCCGGTGAAACTTTCTCAATCAGTTTAAAATACCCTTCCAATGCTTCACGCATATTACCAATTGCCCCACCAGAAACAGCTAGATTAACGTTCGCATCAGTTGTAAAATCGCCACTCCATGGCGGACGCCAATCGCCCGTCCAAAGGCCAACTAAATTCGGTGGATAATCTCCCGAAGCTGAGATAAACACATACCGGCCCATATCAAACATCTTTTGTATTAAGCGTTGATTTAACCCCTCAGTCTTTTCAGCAAATAACTCCTCTGTGGTTACATCCATCTTCTCCTCTTCACAAATCGAAAATGTCATTCTGCCAAACATCTCCCCATGCTCTTTCACATGGTGTGACAATAGCTCCTGGTAATCGTATGTGTCGGACAATGATTGAAGCATTTCTTTTAAAAATGTAATGACATTACCGATATCATGATCATAGTCATTAACAGGTGTAACCTTTGTTAAAATGGTCACTTCTTTTGCATCTCTAAAAATAATTTTTTCACCTTTAGCAGTGGCGGTACCTTCTCCTTTTACTACGACGAGAGAACTACCCACATAACCTTTTTTTGTTTTGGCATAATCGCAAGTAAAGGAGATGAATGCCTTGTCCGTAGACACTATGTAGTCTTTTGCAGCCCCTTCAGGTACAAGGTCATCAATCTTCAGTTCTCCGTTAAATGCTTCGTTTCGAGATGACGACATATGGAGAATCTTGACGTCATGCGTGCGAGAAATAAATTGTTTTCTTTCGATTTTACCTCGTTCGTCCGTCCAATGCACACTGACTTCACCTGTTTCAAAATCAACCGTTCGCATGTAGTCCTGAATTTCTCCACAGTCTTCAAGATTCAATTTCAATGCATACGCAGGGTGATAAGCATCTGTAAAAAGCAGGGAATGTCCCGATTTCCCGGAGAATAAAGCTGCCGCATCTCGAAATCTACCATTTTTCATCATCGTTCGAATCTCATCTAAGTATGGAAATAAATCATTATTTTGCACGATCTCATCGTGATGTGGTTCATACAATTTTTCATGATTCAAAACGATCGTTTCTTTGAGGGGGTCTCCGAAAACAAGCGCCCCAATTGTCCCATTTCCTGTAACTAATGCCTCCTGCCAAGATTCGGCTGGATTTTTACTTTTAAGCCCTCTCGAAGGTGAAGGTATATGTGTCATATCTCGTTGATGTGTCATCTTAATCTCCTCTCATTTAACATTTCTATCAGTTTATGAAAACACTTTCATAATAACACAACCAAAATGAAAGAGTACCTAGTTAATTATTGATTTTATTAGTGAATAATTAGCTATTAATACCTATCGAAAATATTTCCTCGGTAAAAAAGACGAAGCATGAGTACCCCCAAGGCTTCGTCCTCCTTTTATTGTTATTTAAAACGACTCGTTTTAGTATTACTTTTCTAGAATCATAACCCCATGAGCTTCAATCTTTACAGAACCTGACACTTTTTCATTTGTCAGTGCATTTGTCGAGACTTCATTTATATCAACTATCTCTTCTTGATCATTATGATTCATTACAAATACAAACGTTTTATCGTCTTTACTTCTTGCAGTTGCTTCTACTCCACTTGGCGTCGTCATTAAAGGTTGAATCGATTTATCTTCACAGATCGTTGAAACTAGCTCATTTACAAAACCTTGTTCAGCACTAGAGCCTACATAAACTGCATTACCTTCACCAAATTTATTTGATGTCACGACAGGCGTTCCTTTATAGAATTCCGAACCATATTCTGCAATGACTTCGGCACCTTCTGAGTGAATAATATCGAATAACAAGTTGCAATCATATTGTCCTTGTAAACTTCCCCACTTGTCTTTCATAACAATCTGATTTTTTCGACTCGGATCTAATGCATCAATCTCTTCTACCCAAATACCGAGTAGGTTTCTAAGTTCACCTGGATAACCACCAAGCGTCACTTTGTCATGTTCATTTACGATTCCACTAAAGTATGTCGTGATAAATGTTCCACCGTTTTTCACATACTCTTCAAGTTTTTCAGCATAACCTTGTTTCACCATATACAGAACTGGTGCAATAACAATATCATACTTACTCAAATCTTCCTCAACACTAACCATATCAACTGGAATATTCTTTTCGTACAAAGCTGCATAATATTTATGAACTTCGTTTACATAGTCTAATGAAACCGACGGTCCACTTGATAACTCAATTGCCCAGCGATTTTCCCAATCATAGACTATGGCAACTTTAGCATCTACTCGCGCATCCAGTAATGAATCTGATAAATGTTGTAGTTCCTTCCCAACCTGACCTGTTTCATTGAAAACTCTCGTATGTTCATGACCAACGTGTTCGATCACAGCTCCATGGTATTTTTCACAAGCACCGACAGATCTTCTTAATTGGAAAAACATCACCGTATCAGCACCGTGCGCTACCGCTTGGTAACTCCACAACCGCATCACACCAGGACGTTTCAATGAATTATAAGGCTGCCAATTTTGTTGACTTGGCGTTTGTTCCATCAACATAAATGGTTGCCCACTCTTCAACCCACGCATAAGATCATGTGTCATCGCCGTCTGACTTACTGGAGTATCAATGCCAGGGTAACTGTCCCAGGAAACAACATCCATTTCTTTCCCCCATTTAAAGTAGTCCAATTCCGGATAGAATCCCATTAAGTTCGTTGTAATTGGAAGATTTGGTGTATGCTTTTTCAGTGCATCATGTTCTAATTTATAACAATCTAACAAGCTATCGGACTGGAAAATACGATAATCGAGCGATATACCTTGGAAAGCACTGACATTTCCTTCACCTTCTTCACTGAGTGCGTTAGGTGGGACGATCTCATCCCACTCATAAAACGTATGACCCCAAAACCTTGTGTTCCACGTGTCATTTAGTTTTTCTAAAGTTACGTATTTCTGCTTAAGCCAACGTCTGAAGTTTTTTGCACAGTTTTCACAATAGCAATATCCGCCATATTCATTTGATACGTGCCAAATTAGCACTGCTGGATGATCTTTGTAACGCTCGCCCAGTTTGTCTGCCATTTTCTCTGAAAATTTTCGATAGGTTGGACTGTTTGGACAAGAATTATGTCTCCCACCAAACGATCGCTTACGCCCATGGAAATCAACCCTTAATACATCCGGGTATTTTTTTGCCATCCAAGCAGGGTGAGCCGCTGTACTCGTGGCTAAACAAGTATAAATACCATTCTCATAAAGTCTGTTTATATGGTCATCGAGTCCAGTAAAATCATACGTGTCTTCATCCGGCTGATTTAAGGCCCATGAAAAGACATTGAGTGTAGCAACATCGATCCCCGCCAATTTAAACATACGAACATCTTCGTCCCAAGCACCCTTGTCCCACTGTTCCGGATTGTAGTCTCCACCGTACCAAATTTTCGGTAATTTACTATTTATCATGTACACCATCCCCTTCAATATAATTATAAATACATTGTAACCCCTTACACTTTTACTTTAAATATAATATTATAGATATTAGTATAAGAAAAAGGAACTCTATTGAAAGATCATAAGTTTATATAGTGAGGGATCGATATGGAACTAAGAAAAGAATTTGTCATTCCTTTAAATGAAAGCAAACTACCTTTATTTGCGGAGACAATTGGATATAACCCAAATCAAGAGAAAATAGTTCGTCCAGATGGCTACCCTTACTTCCATTGGATTCAAACAGTTCGAGGAACCGGAAGTATTACGTATCAAAATAAAAAGATTTCACTTCCTGCCAACAATGGTGTTCTCTTTCTGCCTCATACTTCCCATTCTTACGAGCAAAATACAAAAGATAAGCAAGATTGGGAAACTTATTATTTAACTTTTGACGGACTTCTTATTAACGAGGTACTTACAAACTTAACCCTTTTTAAATCTGCCTTCTTTCAATGGGAAATAGGTACTCCTCTCACTTCTTTTATTGAAGAAGCATTAAGGCAAAGCCAAACAAAGAGCGATATTTTTAGTATTAGAACGTCAACCATCGTATATGAGTTCCTACTAATCTTAAATAAATATGGGAAACTTCAAGAAGATTCTACTAGTAAAAGCAACTTATTTAGAATAGATTCATTAATCACGTTAATGATAAAAAATATCTCCAATCCTTCATTTGGACTAGATGAAATGGCCGCAAATATGTCGATTTCAAAACGTCATTTAAATGAACTGTTTCGGAAAACTTATAACGTTACTCCCTATACATTTTTAATTAATTTACGCATCCAAGAAGCAAAGAAGTGTTTACTTGGATCAAAGGAAATTACAATTAAGCAGATCACATATGATGTCGGATTTCGTTCACCAAGTCACTTTATTGCAACATTTCATAAAATGGTTGGAGTTTCACCAGAGCAGTATCGACAACTTAATTGAGTTTGCTATTTTATTTTTAAAAGTCTGATTATTAGATTAGACTAGAATACAATGAAATCCATGTCATCTCGCCTTTCATGATATAATTTAACTTAACTTGGGGTGAATCGTATGAAATACACAGATATTGCTGATTATAAGCTTATATATCTAGTCGCAATACTAGTCATCATTTTATCTGCTTGTTTTGTCGATGAAAATGCTCAGACACCTTTAGCAAATGACGGTTTGATTTCTTTGAATGATCCTATTGAAGGTGGCATCGCTCTTGATGGAGAGTGGCATTTTTATTGGAATAAATTGTACACTCCAGAAGACTTACAGACAAATCATTTGTATGATAATCATGCCGTACCTGTACCAAATGATTGGAATACATATAACATCAACGAAGACACCCACTCAAGAAGTGGCTATGCAACGTATCATTTGCAAGTCGATATTACTAAAAAAGATATTGGGAAAATCCACTCCCTTTATATGCCTAGCACCGCCTCCGCTTATCAGCTATGGGTTAATGGCGAGCAACTAGCTAATAACGGCGTAGTCGGGACATCAAGAGAAGAAATGAAACCAAATAGCACACCAAAAATTATTAACTTTTATGCCAACTCAGAAACCATTGATATTGTCATCCAAATTTCTAATTTTCATCAACGAAAATCCGGGCTGTTTGATTCGGTTGTACTTGGGGACTATCACACTCTTTTTACTAACTATGAAACTACTATTATTTATCGTTCAATCATTATAGCCAGTCTTTTTTCGCTTGGTCTTTATTACCTATCTCACTTCTTCGTCAGACGAAAAAACCGTTCCTCTCTTTATTTCGCGTTGGCGTGTATTGCAATTGCATCACGTGCAATTACAATTGAAGAAGGATTAGCCCAATACCTTTTTGGTTTCCTAAGTTGGGAAATGATGGTCAAAATTGAATACTTGGGTGCATCTCTTGCCGCAATTTTCTTTACATTATTCGCTTTTACACAATTGAATAATGTTATGAATCGACACATCCGCAATGGAATTATCGGTATGATGGGTATGTATAGTCTTTTCGTCATCATTACACCTACTTACGTTTTCACACTAACGATGACACCATTTCAATTTGGGATCCTTGCCTGCTTTTTCTATTTAATTTACGTTTATATTGTCGCATATACTCTAAAACACCATGGAACTAAGCTAAGTCTCATTACAATGCTCTTATTTGCGTTAACCATTTTCAACGACATCCTATACTTTAATGGTGTCATCCAAACTGCAGAACTTACATCCGTTGGCATGTTTATCTTTTTAATCTCACAGGCATACAATCTTTCGCGAAGCCATGCACGTTCTGTTCAACAGACGGAAGAACTTTCTGAACGATTAAGTCGATTAAATGCTTCCTTAGAAAATAAAATTGAAAACCGCACAAGTCAGTTGAAGTTATCTAATCAGCAATTATCCTTGTCGAATAAAGAGCTAGTAGATGCTCAACAAGCACAGAATAGGCTACTCAGTAATGTATCCCATGAACTTGGTACACCTTTAACGACAATGAAAGGTTATATTCAGGGAATGGCTGAAGGAATCCTTCCTTTCAATAAAAAATACATGAATATTATCAATCAAAAAGTTAATTATTTAACTCAAATTTTTTATGACTTAGAATCACTTTCTAGAATCAATTTAGAGGAAGTGAGTTTTGACTTTAAGCAAGTTGACGCTCTTGAATTCTGGCATTCACTATATGAAACATACCGTATTGATCTGCAAAATAGCATGTTGACATTTTCCTTCGAAAATCTGTTGCCAGAAGAGGAACGATTCGTAATATGCATTGACAAATATAGAATGGAACAAGTCTTTGTCAATTTTATATCAAATGCGAGAAAAGCTATTCAAGGCTCAGGATCAATTACAATTCGCTTATCTTTAACTGAACAAAATGAATTACTCGTTGAATGCATCGACACAGGGATTGGCATTAATGAACAAGAGACAAAATTACTATTTGAACGCTTTTTCAGAAGTCACCAAAGAGAGAGTAACTTACCTGGATCCGGATCTGGATCAGGACTCGGTTTATCTATTTCCAAAGAAATAGTCGAAAGACATAATGGGAGAATTGGTGCCTACAGTAATGCAGGTGACGGTGCGACATTCTTTATCTCGTTACCAATAGCTTAGCTAATTTAGATTGCTGAAAGGAGACAGAACTATGGAATTAACAATACAGGATGTCATTGATCGATTAACTAGTCCAGTGGAGGAAATAGAAAATTCAGTTGATACACTAAAATTCGGTTCTCCCTCAATAAATATTACAGGAATTGCGATCACATTTATGCCTTCTAACGAAGCTATAAAGAAGGCAATCGAGCTAGGGGCAAACCTTCTTATTACTCATGAAGGATTATTTTACAGTCACTGGGATGAAAACAATCTTGGAGAAAACCAAGTATATACTAATAAGCTAAATCTGCTTAAAGATTCAGGTATAGCTGTTTATCGTTTTCATGATTACTGGCACAGATATCGACCTGATGGTATTATGACAGGGTTAGTCGAATCATTAGAATGGGATACATATGTTGAAGAACATCAAGCTGCGGCAACGATATTGACTATACCTACAATGACAGCCCAGCAAATCGCAGAATATGTTAAGAAGAAAATTGGTATCGACTATATACGCTGTATAGGAGATTTATCTATGTCATGTACTCGGATCGGTTTATTGGCTGGGTACAGAGGCGGTGGTTCAATGGCGATTCCGCTTTTTGAGAACCAAAACCTCGACTTAATCTTATATGGTGAAGGTCCAGAGTGGGAAACACCAGAATATGTCCATGATGCTATTTATCAAGGAAAAGAAAAAGCCTTAATCGTATTAGGTCACGCAGAAAGTGAAGAACCCGGGATGAAATACTTAGCAAAAATAATCGATAATATGTTTCCTAGTGTGCCTATCCACTTCATTCCAACTGAACAACGTTTCCGAGTAATATAAAAGTGATAACATGTCAGACCCTTTACATTTGAAAGCAAAATAATTGAATACTTATTCAAGGGCATATAATGATATACAAAAGGCACTAGAGAAATTCTCTAATGCCTTTTAGATGTGGATATGCTGCTCTGATATGATTGTTATTTTAACTACGTATACTTCAAATATTAGCCTGCCTATTAATGATTCAGAATCATTCTTCCTTTGTGAATTATTCAGTCACTTTTTTTCTTTTCTGTACGAATACTACGCTACCAATTACACCAGCTATTACTAATAAAGATAAGCCGATTAACATATAGTTGAATGAATTTGTAGCAGTGTCAGGCAATTGTTGACCATCTTTTGTTTCTTTTTTTGTTTCTTGTTTCGTTTCTGTTGTTCCTTCACTTTTTTCTTTCTCGCTATCTCCAGAATCCTCACCATTTTCTGATACCCCGCCGTCTGATGTATCCGTATCCTCATCGTTTGTGGATGGTGAGTCAGACTCTTGATCATCTAAGAAACCTTTTAAGTTCTCAATATCATTCCTTAAACTGTTAATCAATTCTTCTAGCTCAGAAGTAGTACTTTCCAACTCTTGAAACTTCCCTTCAAGAACTGCCAACTCTTGTTCAAGATCTTCGATTTTCTTTTCAAGATCTTCGACATCTGTATTATTTTCTAATTCCTCAATCTTTTCTCTCAGGTCATTCAATTGATCTTCAAGATCTTGTAAAACACTGTCTCCTTGTTCATCATCTTCTTCAGGAGGAGCTGACTCACTACTAAACCTTACATTGTCTACAAACATCCTTCCTGCAAAATCACTTTCAACATCAGCGAAAATAAGTAGCATATTTCGTAATAATGTATCATCTTCAAGATTTTCAATCTCGGAAACATCAATCAGGACTTCGTAATGAAACAACCCGTCCTCTGTCATTGTTGCTGAATCTAAAGACTGCAAATCAATTTCAAACGTATCATCTGATTGTGCCCAGAATCCCAAATCTGGTGCTTGAAATACCAAGTTGATATCGATAGCACCTTCTGTTGCACGTCCAGATATAGGGTCGATATACAAATCAAAAGCTATAAACTCGTTATCACCACGGACTAGATCATCTTTCCAAAAATCTAATCGTGGAGCACTCGCCCAATTGTCCGAAGGTTTAACCTCCGGATAAGCAAACTCCCATGAAAGAGCGTTTGATCCGTTAGCCTCTTCAATAGTTAAAGCTTGTTGAACACCGGATTCACTATTCCAATCCCACCCTTGTCGAGTAGCATCTTCAAAGTCTGACGGAAGTGTTGCTTCTCCTAAAGGATCGTGTTCAATCGGATCTGGAACATAAGAACGATTTCCAGCAACAGAAATATTGTCAAGAGAAATCACGTCTGCATTTTCAGTACCGATGAAAAGGATGATGTTATTTAATTCATTATCCTCTGCATCTGTCGCTATATTCTCAAGGTTCGGCGCATCTTCTGCAGTAATTGTTAAAAGCGCTTTGAATGTTCCATCCTCTTGCTCTTCAAACTCATCCGCAGATACTACTGATGAGTTTGCTGGATTTGCCCATCCGGCAGTATCACTTTGCGGGATCGCAGCAATTGACACTGTTGTTGGCACGTCAACAATCACATCCATTGTTAGCTCTTCAGCGCCTAAAATATTAACGGAGTTTCCCCAATCGTCTGCTGACAGACGGAGATTATCCCAATATGTTTCACCCTCATCGCCCACATCGTTACTAGCGTCTAAACCTGAAATTTGTAAAGAATTACTTACGTTAGCTAATGTTGCTTCAACGGGACTATCATTATTCTCTCCAAAACCTTGTGTTGTTCCATCGTCAAAATCCCAAATAACTTCATTAAAATCTTCTCTTGGAGTTCTGTCAATTGGACTATATTCAATACCTTTAATACGAGAACGAACGTATTCACCAGAAGGACTTAACTCTCCTGGTTCCCAAACTTGGTCATCTCCAGGATCAAGATCTGTCGCATCAGATTGATTAAGAATAAACGGCGTAAACGATCCTGAAGTTTCATTTTTATTTGTCAGAGACCAGTTCGCCCAACTAATATTATTTTCATTTAAAAACCCGAGCCAAATATCCGCTTCATCAAGGTAAGGACCACCATCACCATTTGCTTGACTTGTTCCCCACTCTGTTGCAAATAAGCCTACACCGTTTTCCAAAGCGTATCTAGCATTGCTCATCACATTGTCTCTTTCCTCAGGAAGAGTTCCTTCCGGATAACTTTCATCAGCAGGTTCATGTGTCCCAGTATAGAAATGTACGGAATACATCACATTGTCTGCATCAAGCGGATCATCCGCCGCCAAATCTGGGCGTTGACTCCAATTTGGACTACCTACAAGAATAATGTTATCCCCTTTTTCATTTAACATCGCTGCAATGGGCTCTGCATATTCTTTTACAGCTTGCCATCCTTCATCATCATTTGTAATTCCTGGACCACCATTATTATTAGGACTTGGTTCATTCGCTAATTCCCAAATAATATTTCCAAATTGTGGGTGTTTTTTATAATGATCAGCAAGTTCCTCGAAGAAGTCATATGCGCCTTCATAAACATCGGCTCTTGGATCACCTGGAGCATGTACATGCCAATCGACAACAACATACATGTCGTTATCAAGAGCGAGATCAATGCCTTCATAAACCAACTCTTTCACTTCAGAGTCTTCTGCATAACCTCCTTCACCAACATACATAGCTAAGCGAATCATATTCGAATCCCAATCGTTTGCTAGTGCTTTGAATGCATTGTCGTTTACAATTTCTCCAAACCAATGCAATCCGTGAGTACTCATTCCTCGTAATTGGATCGGATTGCCGTGTTGATCTCCCAATGTCGTTTGATCATTGTATTCAATAAGTTGCAAAGGTCCACCTACAGAAGGCTTAACAGCAGTGTCAATAAGTAAATTTGAGTCGTCAGCATCAGTTAACTTTGGTAATGATCCCCCAATAAGTGCAAAGATCATCATAGTACTCAATAATCGAGTTAATAATTTTCTCATTCAATTACCCTCCACCAAATCCAAATTAACGAAACCGATTTCGTAACTATTAAAAAAATAGTAGTTTATTCTGCTTTCTCCCTTGTTTTATCCAGTAAGCGCTTTCTTTTTCCGGATACTACTAATCTATCATAGCTTCTAAGCGATATCAATACCCAAGTTCATCTCTTATTTGATTTGTATGTGCGAAGTCTCGCATGCCTTGATTTTCTTAGGAATAGGAAAGTCGCGGAATTTCCCATCTTTTTTTAACGGATCAACTTATAGTTTCCTTTTTCTTAAGTAAAGGAATAATCATATTTTGTTTTAATGTGATATGATACAATTAATTAACTTAAATTGCGTTATTTTTTCAAGGGGAAGCGATAATATGAGACTGACGATTAAACAAATTGCAGAGTTAGCAGGTGTTTCTAGAGGTACCGTATCGAAAATTATTAATAATTACACTGATGTAGGTGAAGATACGCGGCGTAAAGTCACGAAAATAATGGAGGAAAATAATTATAGACCTTCTTATTCTGCGAAGACATTGGCAAGCAAAAAAACAAATGTTATTGGTGTTATCTATGCAGGGGAAGTGAATGCAGACTTCAACCACCCTTTTTTCGTTGATGTCATCGATTCATTCAAAAAAGTCATTGGTGGCATGGGCTATGACTTAATGTTTTTTTCAAACGAAAATTTTATGAAAGAAAGTGAAGATTATTTAGCGAGGTGCCAGCATTATAATGTTGATGGTTGCCTCATTATTGGTGGGGGAAATATTCAGCCTTCTGTATATGACTTAGATAAAAGTATTATCCCTTGTATTGGGCTTGATATCGAATTATCAGGTGATACCTCTGCTCATGTGACCTCCGATACTTATCAGTTTACAAATGACGTTATCGAACACTTCTGTGAGCTTGGTCACAATGAAATTGCACATATTAGTGGTGGATTCAGCTCCCAAATTTCACGTATACGGATAGACTATTTTAGGGAAGCAATGAAAAGATTCCAACTTCCTCTTCAAGACAATTGGATACTTGAAGGTGATTTCTTTGAGAATAGTGGCTACTCATGCATGTTACAACTCTTAGAGTCTGACCATGTTCCTCATGCAATTTTTACTTCTTCAGACTTAATGGCTTTCGGAGCCATCAAAGCCATTAAAAAAAGTAATTATCCACTTGAAGATTTTGCAATTGTTGGGCTCGATGATATTCACGCGGCAAAATACTTTTCCCCACCTATAACAACAGTTAGACAAAATAAGAGAGGATTAGGTGAAGAAGCTGCATACGCACTATCGAAACTAATGAATGGACTTCAATTAGAGAAAAAGATTATTATAGATGCTCAACTAATTGTCCGAGAATCGTCTAATAAATCTAAAATATCCACTTGAACTTATAAATGTTCAAGTGGATTTTTAGATTTAATGGCAGTAGGAAAACACTAGTTAAACGATTATTCTATCTTTTTCCTTTTTGTCGAGTTTCGAACCACAAGTTCAGGGTCCAAATAGATTGGTTTTTGTTTCTCTCCTGAAGATATGAGTAAACACAGTTTTTCAGCCAAAGATCTTCCTAGCAACTCTTTGTCTTGGCGGATTGTTGTTAAGGATGGTGCAATGTACTGCGCAGCAGGGATATCATCAACACCGACAATCGCGAATTCTGAAACATCAAGTTTGCTATCACGAATCGCTTCCATCGCTCCGATTGCCATTAAATCAGAGGAAGCGAATATAGCTTCTGGGACACGCCCAACTTCAATTAGACGTTTTACATGATCATAACCACTTGTCTCAAAAAAATCGCCAATCATGATCCATTCTTCAACTATCGACAATTGATAGTTCTTCATACTCTCCAAAAAACCCTCTTTTCGTTGCCTAGAAATAATCGATGTATCTTCGCTACCAATAAAAGCAATTTTACGGTAGTTTAAGTCATAAAGGTGCTTAACAACTAGTTGAGAGATTTTCTTATGATTAGTCATAACATAACTTGACGTTACTCCCGTTAACTCCAAGTCAATCCCAACACTAGGGACTGAACTTGCATCAAGGTGGGTGATGGATGGTTCTACTTCTTCCCCACTAATAACAACACACCCATCGACACCGTAATGAACACAACGTTCGAGGTAATCTTCTTTCCCTTCATGAAACTTTTCATTTGAAAAAAACAGTAAGTCATATCCTTTTTTACCTATCGTTTTTTTAAACGCATCCAGAACATCTATAAAAAAAGGATGGTTGAAACCAGCATTAACTTTGCCGGCATAGATTACACCAATCACATTTGTTGATTTACTAGCCAGCGACTTTGCAGAGTATGAAGGACGGTAATGATGTTCTTCCATAATCTTTAATACTCTTTTTTTCGTTTCTTCGTTAATATCGTCATAGTTATTAATAATTTTTGATACTGTCGAAGGTGCTAGTCCGGCAATTTTAGCAATTTCCTTAATCGTTAGCTTCACTTGCGTTGACTCCTTCACTGCCTTAGTCCAGTTAATTTTTCACTGCACCATCGGTAATACTTTTAATAAACAATTTATTGAAAAGTAAAAATACAACAATAAGTGGTACTGTCGCCCAGAACGTACCGGACAAGATCATTCCAAAATCACGTACTCTGTCATCCATAAGTGAACGAAGAGCAACTTGAATTGTTTGTGCAGATTGATCTTGTAAGACAACGAGTGGCCAGAGATAATCTCCCCATATTGTCATATACACAATGATTCCTAAGGTCGCGAAAGCTGGTAATATCGTAGGTACGACGATATTCCAATACACTCTAAAATTAGAGCATCCATCGATTCGAGCAGCTTCAATTAACTCATCTGGGATTGCAGAACTTATATATTGCCTCATCCAAAAAATACCAAATGCATTCATTAAGCCAGGTACTATGACAGCATATAAAGAACTAAGCCATCCTAATTTAGTAATAATAAAGTATTGAGGTATAAGCCCCAATTGCGGTGGAACCATCATCGTAGCCAAAATAAAGATAAATAGAACATTCCGCCCTTTAAACTTTAATTTAGCAAAAGCATATCCTGCTAACGAACAAAGAAATAATACACCTAGCGTAATGGATGTAGCTACAATTAAGGAATTTAGCATCGCTCCAAAAAAAGGAATACTATTTAATACATTTTCGAAGTTTATGACTAATTGATCGCCAGGTAACATTGCTGGCGGCGTTTCGTTTATCACTCTATTCTCATTTGTTGCCATTACAAACATCCAATAAAATGGGAAGAGAGAAGCAAATGAGAATAGAATCAATAGGATATAAGTAAATATCTTAGAAAGAGAATATTTTTTTGCTCCAACTTCTACCTGTCTTTTACTCATTTTACTCCCCTCCTAGGTGATTCAGATAACCTATTAGCAATAAATAGATTTGTCAATGCAAGTATGATAATGATAAAGAACAATACAATTGCTGTCGCTGAAGCCGTTCCAAAGTAGTTACTTCCAAACGCTTCTCGATAAAGGTATAATACGACTGTAATTCCCTCTTCTCGCCCACTTCGTCCTTGGAAAATTTGTGGTTCAGCGAACACTTGAAGTGCTCCAATCGTAGATGTGAATACAGTAAAATAAATAAATGGTTTCAGCATTGGAACAGTTATATACCAGATTTGCTGTCTAAGCGATGCTCCATCAATTTTCGCTGCTTCATATAAATCATTTGAAATACTCTGCATACCAGCAAGGTAAATAATTGTATTATATCCAACCCACCGCCAAAAAATCATCACCGAAATCGCAAATTTTGTCCCCCATTCTGAACGAGACCACGTAATAGGTTCCATTCCGAATAAACCAATAAATGAGTTAACTATTCCACCTTCTTGATTACTAAATATAACGCTAAATACAATTGCAACCGCAACAATTGAAGTTACATATGGTAAGAATATTGCAACTCGAAAAACATTTGTAAAACGTATTAACGCTGAATTTAAAGCAAATGCTACTAGTAACCCGACCACTAATTGAGGAGCTGTTCCCATTAGCCCCATAATAATCGTGTTATAAATTGACTTCCAAAAGAGCGGGTCGTTGAATATGATATTAAAATTATTGATTCCGACAAACACCATATCTCCCAGGCCATCCCAACGGAAAAATGCTAGATAAAAACTAAACAAAATTGGAAATAAACCAAAAACCGCAAAAAGTATATAGAAAGGGGAAATAAACAAGTAACCAGACCACATGTTTCTTTTTTCCTGACTCATTTTATTTTTTTTAGGTTTATTTGTTTGCATCTTTACTTCTTCAAGATTTGTCGACACCGTCAAAACCTCCTTTTTATGTAGCAAGTATTGTATATACTCTTGGACAACAAGAGGAGATCCAATTGGCTCAGACCTCCTCCGTCCTTTTTGTATCTATTAACGGTTGATTCGTTGATCAACTCTGTCAAGCATGCTTTCCCACTCATCATCTGGATCAGCACCATCTAATACATTGTAAAGACCATCTACCATTTCGTCATTGACATCAGAATAATTAGGACCAGTGTAATTATGCTCTACTACTTCAGCTGCCTCTGCGAATATGCGAGCTGTTTCTTGACCGCCGAAATAATCATCCGTATAATTTTGAAATTCTTCCATTTCATAAACATCAGGTGAAGAAGGGAATAGACCCATATTTAGAAATGCTTCCAATTGCATTTCCGGCGATAGTAACCAATTTAAAAACGCGTAAGCTTCTTCTGGATGTTCACTTTGCGCTGGAACTGTGATCCAAGAACCGCCCCAGTTTCCAGCACCTTCAGGAAGTGTTGCCATTCTCCAATTTTCTTCATCTGGTGCATTATCTTTTATAACACCTTGCATCCAAGCTGGAGCTAACAATGTTGCATAGCTGCCTTCTTCCATTCCAGATCCCCACTCAGGTGACCATAACTCATAACTTCCAACATAGCCTTCGGCAATCATTTCCGCTGTGAAGTCATACGCCTCTCGCATTTCTGGATTTGTTTCAAGTAGAAGCTCGTTTTCTGGATTAAAATAAAGCTCCTCACTTTGATCACGTAATGCGTTGAAAATTAATTCTGGGTTATCAGTCATCGGTTTCCCAGTTTCTTCAAAAATAGTTGCCGCTGCATCAAAATAATCATCCCAAGTTGCCATCATCGATTCAACAGCTTCTGGTGAAGAGTCAAGTCCCGCTTCTTCGAACACATCAGCGCGATAGAACATAACAGTTGGACCAATATCAGTCGGTAGTCCAAATAAGTAATCAGCGTCTGAGTCTTGACCAAGTTGCCATACCCAATCAAGGTATTGGCCTTCCATTTCACCAGCACCAAACTCATTTAAATTATAAAAACTGTCTTCAGCACCACGGTACCGTTCGAGTTCGGCAACTTCTAATGCTGCCATATCTGGTGCTCCACTTCCTGCTGATAGCGCTGTAAAGAGGTTATTGTGGTGGTCCTCCATGTCTATTTCTTGAAATTCTATTGAGATATGTGGATTTTCTTCCATGTATTGTTCAGCAAGATCTGGATAGCCTGTAGCTCCAAACAGCCAAAAATTTAATGATACTTCTTCTTGGTCACCAGCATCGTTATCATTATTGACATCATTATTATCATTACCGGCGTTATTCTCATTTTCAACTTCATTTACATCTTCATTGTTGTTATTGTTATCAGCAGTTGTTTCTTCATTGTTATCTCCACAAGCAGCCAGAGACAACACCAAACCTAAGCTCATAACACTAATTAGATATTTTTTCATTTTTACTTCCCCCATAATTTTCAATTTGTAATACCGAACCACAAATTAACGCTTACATTACCCTAGAAATCAGTATTTATCACCTCCTGAAATATTTGGAAATTATTAAACTATGATTCTAAAACAAGGGAATGAAAGCGGTTTACTAAACCGGTTTCGTTAATTTGCATTCTACTTGCTGATTTTATCTTTGTCAACTACTATTTCATAAATTTTGTAATAATATTGCTCATTGACATTCTATAATCTGTTATTTATCCTTATAACTAAACCGGTTTCGTAAATTTTAAGTGAGGAGGGAATTTTTTAAAAAATAAAATTCAAAGTTTATTATCGATGTAAGTCACTGTAAAAAACAGTATAAATTTATTCACTTGCTACATCTTCTTTGGCTACAATCGTAAAATGATCAAGTATCAACGTGATATTTAAGAATTTGAATCATCCATTTTTAATTTAGATGTATTTTTTATTACAACTACTACAATTAATAAACTTGCTACACTTACTGTAAAAAATAAATATACTACTGGAAATTGATAGCTGATATAGTGAATGATTACTAGACTCATTAAGATTGATATTGTTAGCGATGGTGAAGTAAGACCGTATATAAATGCGTATTTAATAGTTTGTACGATCGTTGATTTCAAAATAACTAATAAAGCAAAGCTAAATATAAGTACAATCACATAAAGAATCGACAAAAAACCAACCAATCCTAACAATACTGGTACTAAGAAATGATCCAATCTAAAGATAAAATAAAAGTCAAAATACAAAGCAAAACCTACGAATAAAAATATAAACCAAAGAACATTTGCTTTAACAAAGTTTTCTTTATATATATGCCAAAAATGATTAAAAGTACTTTCTTGGATTTGTTCATGTTTTAACCATCGATGAATAACACCACAAACAGCTGTTGTAGCAGGGCCAATTCCAAAAACTAATAAACCAAGCATTGAAAATAAGATCCACAAAATATTCATTATTGCTAATCTATAAATCCATAATGAATAAAATTGTAATTTTCCATAAGTCATATTTTTATCGAATCCCATAAGTATCACCCGGTCCTTGCTTTATAGAAAAACAATCAAAGTCGTTTTGACAAAGTAATTGAAGTCTATTATAATTTTAACGAAATCGATTTCGTAATATTTTCATCTTACAGATTTATTTCAAGATTGTAAATATAAATACTTTTAATGAATCAGACGCTATTTAAAATCTAATTTTATAGTAGGAGAGGATTAACTATGTTTCACAAACACATTCAACCATTTCCCGATAACTTTCTTTGGGGTTCCGCTTCAGCTGCATACCAAATTGAAGGGGCTTGGAATCAGGATGGAAAAGGACCTTCTGTATGGGATGTATATACAAAAAAAGAAGGCACTACTTATAAAAATACTAATGGTGACGTAGCTGTCGATCACTACAATCACCTTGAAGAAGATGTGAACTTAATGGTCGAAATGGGATTAAAAGCATATCGATTTTCGATATCTTGGTCTCGTATTTTTCCAACAGGAAAGGGATCTGTTAATGAAGCAGGTTTGGCTTTCTACGATCGCTTAATAAATTTATTAATAGAAAACCAGATCGAACCTATTATTACAGTATATCATTGGGATCTTCCCCAAGCACTTATGGATGAATATGGTGGATGGGAATCAAGAGATATCATTGACGATTTTAATGACTATTGTATCAGCCTATTTAACCGCTATGGAGATAGAGTAAAATATTGGGTAACATTGAACGAGCAAAATGTTTTTATAGGGCTTGGGTACCGCTCAGGCATTCATCCCCCTGGAGTTAAAGACTTAAAGCGGATGTATCAAGCAAATCATATTGCAAATCTAGCAAATGCAAAGGCGATTCAATCATTTAGAAAAATTGTAAAAAACGGTCATATTGGACCGAGTTTTGCTCATGGGCCCGTCTATCCAATCGACAGCCATCCCGCTAATATTCTTGCTGCGGAAAATGCGGAAGAAATGAACAACCATTGGTACATGGATGTCTATGCATGGGGAGAATACCCCAAAGCTACGATGAATTACCTTAAAAGAGAGGGGTTAGCCCCTGTTATTGAAGAAGGTGATCTTGCTTTATTGAAAGAAGGAAAGCCGGATTTTATGGGCGTAAACTACTATCAAACAGCAACGGTTGCAAGCAACCCTCTTGATGGTGTTGGAGAAGGAAAAATGAATACTTCTGGGAAAAAAGGGACTTCTGAAGAATCTGGTATCCCAGGATTGTTCAAAAGCGTGAAAAACCCGCACCTTGAAACAACAAATTGGGATTGGGTCATTGACCCTGTTGGTTTAAGGACTTCGATGAGAAGAATTAACAACCGATATCAACTTCCTATCTTGATTTCAGAAAATGGGCTAGGAGAATTTGATAAATTGGAGCATGGTGACAAAGTTAATGATGACTACCGAATCGATTATATTAATCAGCATGTACTACAAATCCAGCAAGCGATCTCCGACGGTGTTGAAATTATCGGTTATTGCACATGGTCATTTACTGACTTATTAAGTTGGCTAAATGGATACCAAAAACGCTATGGTTTTGTCTATGTAGATCGAGATGAAGATGGCCCTAAAGAATTGAGAAGAATCAAGAAGAAAAGCTATCATTGGTATTCGAAAGTCATTTCAACCAATGGGGAAAACCTTCATCGAAAGGATGGTGAATAACCATTGAAACTAGCGCATTATTTATCTTTTGATATCGGAGGTACCCACACCAAATGGGGGATTCTTAACAATAACGGTGATATAATTAAAAATGATTTTTTCACTTCTGCGAATGCAGATGGCAAAACAATTTTAAAGGGAATAAGAAAAAAAATGGCTGAGTTTAAACCTAATATTGAAGGCGTAGCTATCTCTGCGCCAGGGTTTATTCATCAAGAAACTGGCTACATTGAAAATGGCGGTGCCATCCGCGCCTTTGATCAACTTCAAATGCAAAAATTGCTTGAAGTTGAGTTTTCAATCCCTGTATCTATTGAGAATGACGTAAATTGTGTTGCTCTTGCTGAAAAATGGCTTGGGAATGGGAAAGATTCTAGCGACTTTATCTGTTTGACTGTAGGAACAGGTATCGGTGGAGCTTTAATTTTAAACAACCAACTATACCGTGGTCATTCTTTTCGTGGGGGAGAGTTCGGGTATATGGTTACATCAGGACTCCATGCTAACTTACCTTCTGGAGACAGTCTTAGTTCACTAGCTTCTATGAGTAGTATCCGAAAAAAATATGCAGCCTTTTATTCACTTCCTCTAAATGAGGTCACCGGTGAAAGGGTTTTTCAAGCATACGATGCTCATGATCCTGCTGCGATACAAATTATTAATAGCTTCTATCAAAAGCTCGCTATTGGTATTTATAATATCACTTCCGTCTTAAACCCTGAGAAAGTTCTCATTGGTGGCGGAGTTACTAGTCGCCCTACATTCGTTGATGAGTTAAGAAATCATTTAATTTATATTGACCAAGTTTTTCATGTCAAAATTGAACCATGTAAGTTTAGAAATGATTCAGGTTTAGTAGGCGCATTAGCTTTTCATAAATTAAAGTACAACTTAGAGCAAGCTGAGATCCTATAATAAACAGGAGATATTCTTCACTGAAAATCAGTTTAATTTATACAATCACTGATGATGATTTGTTTGAAGTGGAACGCTACATATTGTTCCACTTTTTTTAGTTAACTGCTTTGAAGGTTTGAGGGCTTGCTTAGGTTGTACGATTATAATTCTGTTCACTCCCTACTTACCTTCCTTCTACTCGATTCGGCTCGAGTTCTACTAGGTTCTCTCCCTACTTACTTTCCTCCTAATCGGTTCGGCTCGAATTCTACTAGGTTCTCTCCCTACTTACCTTCCTTCTGCTCGGTTCGGCTCGAATTCTACTAGGTTCTCTCCCTACTTACCTTCCTCCTACTCGGTTCGGCTCGAATTCTACTAGGTTCTCTCCCTACTTACCTTCCTCCTACTCGGTTCGACTCGAATTCTACTAGGTTCTCTCCCTACTTACTTTCCTTCTACTCGGTTCGGCTCGATTCCCCTAGGTTCACTCCACCCTAATTATTTTCAATCATTTCTTGGACAAGTGATTTTATTTTATAAAGAGGGATGCTGTACCCAATTGAAGGATCCGCTAAATTTTTAGCCGCGTTAATAGCAATGAACTTTTCCTCTTTTTGAGATAACAATGGTCCTCCACTGTTTCCATGACTTATTTTAGCTGATATTTCATACAAATCTTCATAATGATATTGATTAATCGTTAAATGCCGATTTGTGTTCGTAATATGACCTATTGTAGCTGTATTGTTGACCCCCGAAGGACTTCCCAAAGCAACAACTTCTTCTCCAGTCATAAACTCTTTATCTTCTTCTAATGGAAAAGGTTCTCTTCCTTCAAATTCTTCCACATATATAATCGCTACGTCAAACTTTTCAGAATACGCTTTTATCGTTCCAGAATATTCATTTCCATTTGATGTAACAATCGTAGCACTCTCCATTCCCTCTACAACATGAGCATTTGTAACGATGATCCCTTCCTCATTGTAAAGAAAACCTGATCCTTGCTCTCTAAATGTTTCGATAGTGTATACACAATTTTGCGCATCTGCAATCACTTCTGTAAGATCACGTGGTGTCTCTCTTACTTCAATAAATGTTGGGACTTCAAATAATACTGGTTCTTTATATGTATCTTTCCACTCTGATATTTGAGTGGAGACAAGGGGTGGCGATGTTACATAGGATTGATAACCAAATAAGGATATCGCGCCCAACCCGACTCCAAGTAAAAGCATCAAGAATAAGGACACGAAAAATGCTCTTCGAGAAGGCAGTTGCTTTAATCTACAATTGGAGCATTTTTTACTGTAATCTTCTATTTCTACCCCGCAATTCCGGCAAAACATCTCATTCCCTCTCTTTAAAAACAGATTTCCTACTATTATACTAGATAGCTAGTAATTGAGCATTGTTTTTCTCGTATATGTATTTATTTCTTTATCTCTACATGAGTTATTTTCTTAACGTCTCAAAATCAACTCTATGAAACCAATTAATTGCTACTTCATTCTATACTTATTCTTACGACAATTTTCTTATAAGTCATTTATTGTAATTTAATATATTTTTTTGGATTTATTGTGGATTTATAGCAAATAAATGTGATAAGTTTATATAAATTAGTTTTAATTATTCGACAACTTCATATCCTTGATATTTAGGAGTGTTAGCAATGAAATTATTTAAAAAATGGTCGACCCAAAAAAAATCTTTGGAAGAAAAAGAAGATGATACACCTCAAAAAAAAACAGTTAAATTTGAGGGATCAGCTATTTCTAGAGATGATTACCATAGAGCTATTGGAAAAATGTCAGCATTTTTCGCTCACGAAATACGAAACCCACTTACCTCGGTGATCGGTTTTACTCAAGTACTGGAAAGAGACGAAACTATCAATGCCGATCCTAAATTAAAAAACTACATTTCTATCATCAAAGATGAATCAACAAAAATGGAGTCCCTCATTCAAGAACTACTAAACCTATCAAATAGTCATACCTACTTTGAGAATTTATCTATTATTAATGTAAGAAAGAGTATTGAAAAAGTCATTACTTTATATGATTATCCATCTTCTCTAAAACAGATCGAAATTAGTAAAAACATCCCTAACGACGTTTTCGTTAGTGGCAATGAGAGTGGCTTTGAAAGAATGCTAATAAATATGATTAAAAACGCAATGGAATCGATCGGGGAAAATGGAACAATTCAAATTGACGCTCATAAAGTAAAAGACTTCATTCATATTGATATCATTGATAGTGGTCCAGGAATTGCTGACGAAGATTTGGAAAACATTTTCTATCCATTTTATACAACAAAAGATGAAGGAACTGGAATTGGGTTGCCGATTTGTAAAACGATAATTGAAACAATGCAGGGAACGATCGACATACGTAACCATTCTCAATTAGGTGTCCATATCATTATTAAAATACCTGCAAGTAAACATGCTTTATATAAAAGGTAGGGGATATTAATTATGTTCTTTATTGTGAAATCTATCATGTCATTATTGGAATGGGTTGTCTTGCTTGCCTTCCCTTTGATGCTTCTTGGTTATCAATTTCGTCAATATTTAAATAGAATCTTTTGGATTGCATTAGCGATGAGTGCAATTTCTACATTATTACACTTCACACCTATGCACCTTACAATTATTATTGCAGCACAAATTGCTATATTTGTTTTATTTATTAAGGCATTCTTACGAAGAAAATTGCTTGAAGTCTTTGTCATTGCTACAATGGGCTACGGTTTTTATGTTCTTATTCAGGTATTGCTCATTGAAATCATCATGAACCTTTCATCTTTCAGTTATTTTGATGTGATTTTTTCTACTAATGCTATAACTCCTATTCTTCAAGGTATGACCGTGATCATCGGCGTATCTATTTGTTCCTTGTTGAAATGGAAAAACTATCACCTAAGCGAACTGAGGATGCATATCACTGCATCACAGATTTCATCAAAAATTAAAACAATGATCATTTCCAGTGCCATGCTTACTTTTATTTTTATTTGTATCTCTTCTTTTGTTATGCTAGCTGACGATATGGCCTTCAAACAATTAATGATCATCTTGTCGATTATTGTATTCATGTTAATCTTGTCTTTTTACCATGTTTTATATATTCAATTCCAAATGAGAAGTTTGATAGAAGCAAAGAAATATTACTTAGATCAAGATCAACAATTTTCACAGATGATTGAAAACATAAAAAGAGAATCAGAAAATCACTTTCAAGTTATTAGTAAATTGAGTGAAAATGGATCTACTGAATTTATCAAATCTTATATTGAAAAAGAAAAATTAGATAGAGGAACAGTTAGTATAAAAAGTCCGCAGAATAATATTTATCAATATGGTCAACCACTCGATGAACTAATGTTTGCATTTTTAGTCAATAAACGTAAGTTAGCGAGGCTATTTAATATTCAAATGAGGTTTTCATCTAATATTCAAGAGACTATTCCTGTTACATTCAAACAAATTAAAAGCCTTAATACGGTAATCAATGACTTAATTACTCTCCACTCCCAATCACATGAAGTTACTGAGAAGAGAATCAATTTTGAAGTCATCACAAATAATCAAGGCATAGAATTCCATATTGATTCAGACCTTAACCTTAATAAACACCAAGACATCAATCTAAATTTGTTAAATTCCTTAAATGAAATAGACAATGAAATGACCTTAACTCTGTCGCAATTAGAGCCCTTTAAAGTTATTTACACAAGCAACCAAACGGGGGGATGAGAGTAATGGTGATAGATAAACTAGCTAAGATAACTGCAATACGAATAAAAGAAGCCAATCCTGAGGAAACTGAACCACTTGACGTATTAATATTCGGCTTTACTGTCATTTATAATTTGATTATCACTTGGATACTTATCTTCCTTCTTGGCTGGTTGCTTGGCATCTTTTGGTTAACAATCCAAGTTGCTTTGTCTTTTATGTTTATGAGGATGTTGACTGGCGGTGCACATCTGCAGCAATCTTTTGCTTGTTCTTTAGTTACCGTGGTTCTTATTTGTTCCGTTGTATTCTTACCTTCCTCATCGATGTTTATTTACGCCTATTTTAGTTTAAGTTTGATTCTACTTTCCATATTCGCCCCCTTCTACGAACGACATCAATTAGTACACTCAAAACAGTGGGAACAAAAAAAGAAACGGTTTGCAATGTTATGGGTAATCTTTTCCCTATTCATATATGTTCTAACAGATGAAGTCGGCTTTGTTTTAGGCGTATTATTGCAGGCAGTAATGCTCACACCACCAGGAATTGTATTCACTCATGCATTGAATTCTTTCTCACAAAAAGGAGGTGAATTAGATGAAAAGAACAGCTAAAACAGTTTCTAAAATGACTAAAAGTTTGTCATCCGTATTTGTCAGTGCGTCTAGTCCTTTTGTTCACGCTCCAAAGATTCCTGCATCATTGAAGAAAACAAAATAACGACGAATAAACCAAATTGACAGCAAACTGTAAGACCAATCTATGAAAAAGGTGGACCCTTCTATTTTACTTAGAAGGGTTCATCTTTTATAATCAAATTAATTACATAAGGAGCGATAAAAAAATGACCAATCCTCTACCACCAGGACAATTTAAAACAGAAAAGTGGCCGGTTTTGCATCAAGGAGAAGTCTATGAATTTGATCAACAAACATGGACATTAAAACTATTTGGTGATGTTGATCAAGAAATTACGTTGAGTTACGAAGAGGTCATAGCCTTACCGAAAACAACTTCAACAATTGATATGCATTGCGTAACGACTTGGTCAAAGTTTAATACTATTTTTGAAGGAATTGCCTTTCGAGAGTTGTTGAAAAAAGTCAAACTGAAAGACGGTGTAAAATACGTTAAAATCTTTGGTTATTACGATGGTGACCGTTTTGGATATTCGGCAAATTTACCACTTGAAAAGCTGTTAAGTGATGACGCACTCTTTGTATATAAATGGAAAGATGAGACTCGCGACTGGGAAACTCTTTCCGTTAAGCACGGTTATCCACTGCGCTTCATTCCACCTGCGTCCTTTTACTTATGGAAAGGAACAAAGTGGGTGTCTGGAATTAAATTTATGAAAGAAGATGAGGAAGGGTTCTGGGAGGAATTAGGTTACTCGATGAACGCGGACCCTTACAAAGAAGAAAGATTTAAATAAATATAAATGTTCATTATACGTGTTAGAGAAGATGCTGATCATTATCCTTCAGGAAATGGTTCTGTCGTCTTGCCTGTCACGACATGATAATAAAAAGACAAATAAGCTGCTAATCACATAAAAATTAGCAGCTTATTTTGTACGTATCTTTTGCTACAAGCGTTGCTAAGCTAAGATTACGATATCTTTCCAATACAGCATTTTTTGAATTTCTTTCCACTCCCACACGGACATGGAGAATTTCTCCCTACAGCCTGCAACTTTTTTTGCAATTCATTGTCTTCCCTAGCTTTTAATAACCGTTGCATTGCTGCTCTCATTTCCTTATTTGAGACTTCGTTAGCCTCTTGTTTGGAACCTTCTGACACTCTTGTGCTTGAAAGGTTCTTTTCCCTTGCTTCACTTATGGTCGACATCGTTTTACGTTCTAGATTTTCTTCCACTGCTATTGTTGACTCATTTGCAGGACTTTCGTTCGTACTATATAACTCTGACTGATTACGGGATTCTTCCTTTATGTTTTGCTCTTCGTATGTTGAGCCATCGGATTTACTTGCTTCCTCACCTTGTTTTCCCGGTGTCATTTGTTCTTCAAATATCATATTGGGAGTATCAGGTTCTAGTTCAACCTCTCCAAATCCAGGTGTTTGTCCTGCATGTTTCCACTCAGATAACTTAGGATGGTTCACTCCGTTAACAATGCAGTTACAATATAAGTATTCTTCTAAGGTTAACAGCCATGTTTCGTAGCCTTCATCGATATAGGCTTCAATCAGTGGGATAGCTTCTTGTGAAAAATGTTCGCATAAGCTAGCTGCAATCAACGTTTTTGCGTCTCTTCTTTTCGTTTGTTTAAATTCTTTTAATAGTATTTTTTTAGCATAATCGGTTTTGATATTACTAAGTACGTCAATAACATGAAAACAGACATGTTTATCATCAATCAACGGTTGTAATAAATCAACCACATTATCAGTGCCAATCTTAACAAGACTGTTAACTACTTCTTCTGAAGAAATTTCATCTTTATAATGCAACTTTAATAATGCTAATAGATTTGGAATAGCTGCTTCAATCTGCATATCACCAGCGAGTACGATATCGTACAAATCACTAACTGTCAGCTTAGACCTTTTTTTCATTCTTGATAATCTGTACAAAATCTCATTTTCTCCAGTTAGTCCGCGTTTAGCAATCCATTCAATCATTTGTTTACCTAACAGAAAATGGTTGTAATTAAAAGGTTCACTTGCATTGATGTTACGGATTACGCCCTGTAATTTTTGTAATATAGCATCTTTCGAATCGGAACAAAGATTCGTATAAAACGATAAATTAGGTACCTTTATTCCTTTTTCCTTTAACGTTAATGAAATATCATCTTGAAATTGATCAACAAGACATGGATCAGCATGGTTAAGCAGACTCAAATAATAGTTTGCCTGCTCAGCCGACATAGGTTCAGCTCGTAAATCAGAAAGCAGTCTTCTAACTCCTTCTGCCGACATTGGCAGCTTTTTCAAATAATTCAAGTATGCATTCGTTTTCCATTTCGTGCGATTTATCGTATTAGCTTCTAGACCTAACATGAATGTACTCTCATCACCTATAAAGCTTGTACTAAGTATATTTAACATAAACTTTCTGACAGTTTCATCATCAGAAACGATATGTTTTTCAAGTTTAATTAAAAATGTTTGTCTATCCATGAATATTCCACCTCTTCTAACTTTTTCGAAAGAGTTTAACTCCCCTAAGTGTATGCATCCAGTTATGTGGAAAGCAAGAGTATTTTTTCTAAGACTGTACAAATCATTCGATATATTTGCACAGACACGATTTTATTACCTTATTCCCTCTTTTTGACCTTCCTAAAACGTCGGTGAAATATTACGATGACTATGACTACGAGGACCCCTCACTAAAAAAAGAACTAGAATTGTACTCCTAGTCCTTCCTACTAATTTTCATCATCACTTAAGGCAAACAAAGGTATTTAGTAATTTGCGAGGTCACTCTCGCTATTAACAATGATCATCTGAGCAGTGTCCTTTAATTCTTTCATTAAAGTAAAACCATATGCGATTCTGAGGATATTTGTCGATACCACAGAGCGTTCCATAGTTTTCACCGTTTCCAAACATGATCGGCACTCCGAGAAGCGTCCCACCTCCCAATTCTTTCGTTAACGAATGTTCATTTAAATTCTCAACCAGCATTGACCCACGGTCATTATCTACAATGAACTGTCAGTATGAATCGGAAAATTTGGTTGTAAAGCCTTCTTCAATAACTACGTAATCACGATTAAATGAATGATAAATTTCAACATTTTCCCTATCATTTTTTGCGATAAATACCGTATTTATATTGATAAATTGGCTGAGTCTTCTCAACACATCTATGGTCGCACGTTTCAATTCTTTATAGTGTCCTTTAGATAAATATTGCAATAACTTTCCCTCCAAACAAAAGTAAATAAATCTTACTTTATTATATCATGAATTAAATGAATACCACTCGCACTGTTTATTTCTCTGTGATTTCGTTGTACCTATGCACTAACTGTCGCCCGAACACTAACTTCCTTTGACCGTTTATTTATAATTGACATAAAAAAATCACATTAATCGCGAAATAAGCGGTGACAATGATTGTAAAAATTGATATTATATTATTACATACATTTTTTTACTATTGTTCACTTTAAGTAATCGCTAACAACATCTTATTAATTTAAAAAGTAATGAATGATCGTGCCACTGACTGATTATAACTACACCTTAATTAACCACTAAATGGACATTTCAGAAATACCCTCACCAAAATCTTCTAATATTCTTTGTTATTGAGCGCCCTTCTTATGCACTATAGCCTTCAGAACTTTAAAAGAAAGATATGAATACAACAGCTTGTTCATAATTTCACAATAAAACCTTTAGTACCTGAGAATTACTAACCAGAAAATAATTTAATTGAATATTCTGTATAAATAACAAAAAATCAAGTGGAATATAAAATAGATGTAAGGAAATATACATGAAAAGGCAAGGATTTAATTATAATAGGTAATCAATGGACTAGATCTCCTTCGATTAATGAATTAGTGATTTACATAAGTGGTTTTTAACTTAAATCATACTAGAGGAGTTGATTTAAATGCTTAAACAAGAATTCAACCATCGATTGTTAATTGATGAAACGTTTGATCACACGTCCATTGTCACTCAACTTTTGCAGAACAATATAAAGTCACCGCTTATTTACAATTTGTGTAGAAGTTTCTATCTGTTAGTATATAACTCAAATATTATTAAAAAGCCAGGTTCCAGATATGAATGTTACATTAGTGATGATAGCTTAATACCTGCTGCAAGTGACCTTAATGAAGCGATTAACTATTTATCAAACCAATTTCAAGTGAGTCCAGAAGAAGTTAAAAACGAATTGTTCTATGTCATTAAACGATATTACACAGATACAGCTACTAAAGAAGAATTAAATAACCAGTTTCGGATGACTGAATCCTATAATAACCAATTTCAAATGGAGGTCGGCTCTTTATATGAGCCCAACCAGTTTCCCAACTGGGATCGATTTGAACAACGCGTTCGAGCTTTTGTGTAAATATATTTGAATGAAAATCTAATCTAAGAGTTGTATCGTTTTAGCACCCTTTGTGGTGCTTTTTTTATATAACTAACACCGACATTAAACAACATAATATTAGAAACAAAACCTTACAAGTCTAGTTGGCTCTAAATCTATTTATGTTAAAATAAGAAAAAAAATGATTGCCCTCATGTATATTCGGAATGCTTTACTGTATAGTGGATTTAGTTTTGTTGTAATAAAATTATTACTTTTCTTTTAATACATTTGTTTTTCAACTCCAATGCCAATTCGATTATAAATATCAACGGAGGTTTCTTATGGAAATGTTTAAGCCCACACAAAAAATGAATTGCCAGAATGAATTCGACAAATTAAAGCGTGTTATCTTGTGTAAACCCCAACATATGAGTATTCATGGCCAAATTAATGAAACACAGAAACATTATAATACAAATGAATTTTCTAATAAATTGGCATTGAACCAACACCAAAATCTTGTAGATACTTTAACAAAACACGACATTGAAGTAATCATCCTCAATAATCAGCCAAATTTTCCAGAACAAGTATTCACTCGCGACATTGGTTTTACTATAGGAGAATCATTTTTCATTGCAAATATGGCTCATGAAGCTCGACGTGGAGAAGAAAATATTCTTACAGAATGGTTAAAAGGTGAAGGACTAACTAAATTCAGTTTAATCAACGATATCATTGAAGGTGGGGATGTCATCGTTCACGGATATCAGCTATACGTCGGTCTTAGTCAAAGGGTAAATCAACAAGCTATTGGGCAAATAAAAGAACTTTTACCAAAATATGAGGTAATAGCTATTCCTTTTTCAAATAAATACCTTCATTTAGATTGCGTATTTAATATTATCTCTCCTACCGAGGCTCTTTATTTTCAACCAGCATTTAATCAAAATGAGATTGCTAGATTGGCGAATCAGTTTGATTTAATTCCAATTAACACAGAGGAGCAATTTACATTAGCTACAAATGTCCTGTCTCTTGGTGAAAGAAAAATTCTTAGTCTTCCAATAAACAGGCAAACCAATCAACAACTTCTAAACCGTGGTTACGATGTCATTGAAGTAGATATCTCAGAAATTATTAAATCGGGAGGTTCATTCCGTTGCTGTACTCTTCCTTTATTGCGTGAATGAGATGAAAGGTTGTTATTAGGCTGTCCCAGAATACTTTTGGTGGCAGTCTCTTCCTATTCCAATTTACAAAACTCTGCAAAAATCCCACGATTCATATTCTTTCATAAAATTGGAAATGCTAATTATAAAAGACCCAACTATTCAGGAGGATGTCCATGAAATTACGAAAGATAACAGAAAAATCACTATGTAGAACTGAGTATGATAAATTAACTAAAGTGTTTTTATGTGAACCGCACCATATGACGATCAAAGAGCAAATAAATGAGACACAAAAACACTTTAAGGACGAAGAATTCCATTTAAAAAAGGCTCAGATGCAACACCAAGACCTCATTGACACATTAAAAAAACACGGGATTAAAGTCATTCTTTTGCCTGTAAAAAAACAATTTCCAGAACAAGTATTCACTCGCGACATCGGTTTTACGCTTGGACAAACAATTTTTGTTGCTGAAATGGCTCATGGAGCACGAATTGGTGAAGAAAACGTCTTAAAGGAATGGTTAGAAAAACATGAAATTTCTTATTACAATTTGATTGGCGATAGGGTTGAAGGTGGCGATGTACTCATTAACGGTCATCAGATCTACATTGGTCTCAGTAATCGCACAAATCAACAGTCTATTCATCATCTACAAACGCTTTTGCACGAATATGAAGTCGTCACAATACCCTTCAAAACAAAGTATCTTCACTTAGATTGCGTATTTAATATCATTTCTAAAACGGAAGCACTTTATTATCCTGATGCCTTTGATCGAAAAGAACTAAAGGTATTAGCATCTCATTTTGATTTAATTGAAGTGAATGAAGAAGAACAATTTACACTTGGAACGAATGTCCTTTCTATCGGTGACAAAAAAATACTTAGTCTACCGGTCAACAGAGAAGTCAACCAACAACTTCGTATACGCGGATTCGAGGTTATTGAAGTCGACATTACAGAAATTATAAAATCAGGGGGATCGTTTAGGTGCTGTACTTTACCATTGATCAGAGAATATAACTAAAAAAATGACCCAAATAGCTATTTTGGCTATTTGGGTCATTTTTATGGATCCATTTGTTCTGAAGGTTAATACTTCTTTCAGATAATTATTATTCAGTTACACTATTTCTTTTCTTATAGTAAACTACCCCTCCAATAGTACCACCTACTAATAGGAGCAGCACACCGATGAATAAGAGATTAAAAGTATTTGTCGCAGTTTCTGGCAATGTTTCACCATCTTTTCTTTCTTGGTCAGATTCTGATTCTGACCTTTCATTCTCTCCGTTTGCTGAAACGTCACCACTTTTTGATCCATCATCTGCAGAGTCAGCATCACCTTCACTATCACCCTCATCGGTCCCAGGTGTCTCAAGTTGTGATTCTTTTAACTTTTCGAGCTCCACTTTAAGATCATTTAGCATTTTTTCCAGATCAGAATCACTTTTTAACTCCGAATACTTGGCTTCAAGTTCGGCTAATTTCTTTTCAAGATCTTCCAAATTACTATCATTATTAAGATCTTGGATCATTTCTAATAAATCATTAAGTTGCTCTTGTAACATTTGCGCCTTTTCATCCGCTTCCGCAAATGCATAATCTAATTCTGCACGTAGATCATTTAGTAGCTTTTCAAGTTCAACATTTACATTTGCTAAGTCTTGATATTTGTTTACAAGATCGCTTATTTCTTTTTCAAGTTCAGCGAATAACTTCTTAAGCTCCTCGACTGAATTATCGTTTTCTAACTCTTGGATTCTATCATTAAGGTCTAATATCTGCTCCTGCAAATCTAGAATCTCATCCATAGCTTCATCTAAACGGACATCTTCCAATACAGCGAATTCGCTAAAATGAGGAGTTTCCCCTATAATGACACCATCTTTAAAAGATCCTCCAATATAGTCCCAGCTATCTGTATCCTCATTGAAATAGTGAATCGCAAGTTTGTTCACATCTATTTCTTCAGGTACATTTTTCACTGGTATTTCAAGCTTAACTGGATTCTCTCCAAAGTCCTTGCTGTCGATTCCATCTCCCCTTAATGTGAGATTATAACTATTGCTATATGCTTTCTTATCGCCCTCGATCCCCCTTGGATCAGAGCATGTTGCAGTGAATGTTACTTCTCCTGTTGCATTTTTAAAGATACTAGATGGAAAGTGTACTTTCATTTCTTTCCCTACATCTTTATCAACAATGGCAAAACTAATTGAAGCATTGGTTTCGATAAGAGTTTTGCCATTAAATCGAATAACATTATTCAATCCAGGTAACTTTTCAGAAACCTCTTCTCCCTCTTCAATATCTTCCAAATCTAGCTCTTTTTCAAACCTCACGTCTTTTTTCACAACAACAGCCGTAAGAGCATCAATCGTGATTTGCTCTTCTGTAAGCTCAAATCCACTTGGATCTGTGACTTCAACGATTCCTGATTCATTGCTATCAACAAGTACTGTACCTTTGGTCAAATCAATACCATTCATTGTCAACGTGCGTTCTTGATTATCTGTGTTCACAAAAACGTAGTATTCTTCTAAGTCATCAGAAGAAACCGTTTTGTACCCAATAATTAAGTCTTCATCGGCAATTTCAGGCGCATCAATCAAAGTTACCTTGTCTGCAATTTCTTCCATCGTTCCTAACCGGAAAGCGTCAGAAGATCGGCGTAATTCAATCAATCCTGTCGTGTATTCACGTGTCTGGTTATTTATTGGATAAGCTTCTGCTTCTGTTGCCTTATCCCACTCGATCATATTGATCGCATCCGTCGAATCATAGGAATCGTGAATGAAATATGGATATTCAAATGGTTCTCCATTCTCATCTTCCATATACGTTGACTTGTATGGTGCTTCATCCGTTTCAGCACGGAACTGCTTCGTACGTCCAAATTCTTGCCCCGCATGGATGAACGCCGTTCCTTGCGATGTTAACACCATCAAGTTACCTAACCGAATTCTTTGGTGAATTTCTTCTTGGTGATGCTCAGGATCTTTCTTAATCGATTGAGCTATCACATCATGCAACGTCAAGTTGTCATGTGCTGCAATATAAGGCACGACATCTCCTGGATTCGTTGCTGTGAAATTGTGTGGATTAGCCGTCACATTGTCAAAAATTTGCTGAATATTACGAGCACCACCTGTAAGGAATCGTGGCTGCCCTTCACTTCCGAAACCAGACTTCAGTTCATTTCTAAATTCATCAGAGAAAGAACCTACAGATTCTGTGTGCTGCATCCATTGCTGGTCAGCAGGCATCACATCTCCACCATTCTCGTCGCCAGCGAATGTTTCCCATCCTTCCCCAATCATCACGATATCCGGGTTAGCTGCTTTTGCTTTGTCGTAGGCGATTTGGATGCTTTTGGCATCATGGTCACCCATCATATCAAATCGGAAACCGTCGACTTTGTATTCTTCGACCCAATGCATGATAGAATCTACGAGAATTCTTCGTGACATTTCATGAGTGGTACCAAGACGGCCACCGCCAAAGCTTGTCCGAGACGTTCCGTCAGCGTTCATGAAATGATAGTATTCTGGTTCAAGATCTTCAAAGATTTCTACGCGAGCCGTGTGGTTGTAAACGACATCTAGTATAACACCCATGCCACGGTCATGAATTTCATCAATAAGCATCTTAAACTCTTCTATCCTCTTCTCTGCATCATCGGGATCTTCCGAATACATGCCTGTTAATGAGAAGTAACTGTGTGGATCATAACCCCAATTATAGTTGTTTTGTGTGGAGTCATACTCTAGCAATCGTTCATCATTGTTGAATTCATCTGCAAAGAAATAACTCATTACTGGAAGCATTTGCACGTGTGTTACGCCCAAGTCTTCGATGTAATCAAGTTTTTCTATGAATGATGCAAACGTTCCAAACTGTGCCTCCAACTCTTCATCGATGTCTGGATCAGATGTGAAATCACGTACATGTATTTCGTAAATGATCGCATCTTCTCGTTTTTCAAAACCATCAATGTCAGCAAAATCGAGTTCTGGACCAATCGCACTGAGATCAACAATCGCCGCTTTACCTATCGGAACGTTATCAGTATCATCGCTATTCCATGTTGCCATCGATTTCGCATATGGATCGAGTGCAAGGACCGATTCACCGCCACGTTCAATTTCAAAATGATAGTAATATCCGTTTAGATCTGTGACACTTGTGTTATCTTCATCGAGCGTTACTTGCCAAACACCGCGATCCCCTCGCGTCATTTCAACCCCCTCTGCGATTACTTCGTACTGATCGTCTGCGTCATACAAAACGATCGACACGTTGTCAGCACTTGGAGACCACACTTTCAATGTTGCCGAACCATCTTCGTGCAAATCAACGCCTAAATCACCTTCATATGCATACTTTTCATCTTTGTAACGCCAGCCAATAGAAACAACTACGGTCTTATCCATGTATGTCACTTCATATGGCACTTCATCTAAATCAAAACTACCATTAATATTGACTGTTTTTCCATCATCATTTTTGGATACACTGTCAAAATCAACGTCAATTCCATCCTTATCAACAATCTCTAGCCCTTCTTCTAAATCTTCATTAGAAAAATCCTCTGTAGATGTGAAACGTAATTCGATTAATTCTTCCGAGAGCATCTCTCCACTTTCAAGACCTTCTTCGAAAACATAGTAAGGATTCGTATAAACTGTTTCATCTCCTTCACGAATGAAGATATGATTATATTCTCTTAAACCTGAAAAAGTCATATCTTCCGTTTGATCACCAGAGTCTGGATTCAATAACAAAAAGCCAATTTCATCGGCATCTTCTGCAAGATCCAAGTCAATGTATGCCCCATGTTTTCCAGTTTGATCGTTCGAAAATGGATGCGCTCCTGTTGGCCAATCTGTTGTTGCCTCTAGTACATCTCCCCACGTCCAAACTCTCCATGGCTCATATGCCTTGTCGTCTCTTTCGTAATGTAGTCTTACTGTATTTTCCGGTAATTCCACTGGTTCAATCAACGAAACGTCGCCGCTTTCAGAAAGCCAAATTTCGTTCATTTTTGCTGAGAAAAGTCGAAGGTTGATATCACCCGTAAGATTTTCACCCGCTGGCCTATTATTCACGAGCAAACTCACTCTTTCAGCATTTTCAATCAAATCTATATCAACATAGGCGCCGTAACTTGTTGTCCCTCCTTCTGAGAATAATGTAGATCCATCTGGCCACGCCCCATTATCTTCAGATGCAGTGACAACATCTTCCCAAAACCATAGACCAAGTCCTGAAAAGTCGTTTTGCTCATTTTCATAATGAACACGTAACGTATTGTCAGGAATACCTGGCGGAGTTGGTGCTTCATTTACATCGTCACCATCACCAGCATTAGCCGTTAGAATCTCGCCTCCAACTGCTGTTAAAAGAACCGTTCCACCATCAGCCATTGCTGGTATCGGAATCGTCACTTCATTATCGCTGTTCGTAGCAAACGCCTCACCATTATAGTGGTTCATAACCTCGACATCTTCAGAATCCACGTTAAGAGTAACGTACTGTTCCTCTTCGGAAACGTTTAAACCAACATAAACACTATCTCCGTTGTATGCCCGATCAAATAAAAGAAATTCCTCATCATCTGATCCTGCTATTTGGTTTCGTTCCCCGCGAGCAAAAACTTCAGAGTTATCACCTCTAAATGAAAGAATAGCTTGATAATGCTCAAGAATATCATTGCCCTCTACATTATCCCAATCTAAATCATACCGATTGTCGTATTGCGGCCAATTGTCAGCTCCAGATTGACCAAGTTCTTCCCCGTAATAGATAACAGGCTGCCCTTTAGCAGTTATTTGCAGAGCTGCAGCCACTTTTAGCATTCCTTCATTTCCATCGACTTGATGAGAAAGGAATCCACTTTCGTCATGACTTCCAAGGAATTGACCAAGTGTTGCTTTATTATCAATCCCTGCATTTCTCTCTTTGAGATCTTCGTTAACACTTTCAAGATTACCTTGTGCAAATCTTCTCGCGCTATTTTTGAAATCAAAATCAAGCAGTGAATCCATCATACCGCTATCGAGGTAGCCATGATCGTTGTTTGGACCAGCACCCCAAGATTCACCAATCATTTTGAATTCAGACATCTCCATCGTTAACTCATTCTTAAATTGCTGCCAAGTCGTATCATCGACATGTTTTACAGTATCGACACGGAAGAAATCAATAGAGTTACCGTTAGCTGTTGTCGATCGTTCAATCCAGCTCGTTTGCCAATCGATAATTGCTTCACGAACATCTGCTTCTTCTGTTAAAAAATCTGGTAAACCGGCTAATTCCATCGTTAAATCATTCGACCCTGACTCTTCTCGAATCATTCCTGCAAAACGTTCACGGTCTCCATCTGTCGGGTATCCATCAGGTCGTTCATTTTCTGGGAGCGCATCTTCTTCCTTCACTCCATAACCTGGATGATTCAATACAACGTCTACCATGATTTTCATATCACGGTCTGCAGCTGCATCAATTAAATTATGGAAATCCTCCATCGAACCGAGGTGAGGATTCAATTCTTCAAAATTACTTGCCCAGTAACCGTGATAGCCAAAGTATGCCCCACTTTCACTAGCAAACTCTACATCATGTCCAACATTCTCTACAATCGGGTTAATCCAGATTGTATTAATTCCTAAGTCATCTAAGTAATCTAACTTTTTCGTAATACCGACGAAATCGCCGCCTTGATATGTGCCACGATCATTATCAAAATCGTCATAACCAATCCCATATGGATCGTTGTTACTTGAATCTCCATCATAGAATCGGTCGGTCAACATAAAATAAATCATCGCTTCATCCCAGTCAAAATCACCATTTTTTGCTGGACGTGGTTCAACCACAACTGTTCCATTGCCTGTATATGTTCCGTTTTCTTCATCAATTACAGTTATTGGAATGTTTTTCTCCCCAGGCTCTATATCGTGGCGAACAGAAATCGATAGGCGATTTGTATCCGTCAGGATTTTTGTTTCGTTCCTTCCACCCAGTTCACTCAAGTCAGCATAAATCTCCTCAATGCCAACATTATCATCATTTTCAATGACCACTGACAATATAGCGCTTTCATTATAATTGAGTGATGACGACACTTCGCCACTAACTGAAATATCATTTTCGCCATCCTTATATTCTACTTCCTCTTCTTCTTCCGAGAAATAGTATGGATTTGTATAGACATCTAAATCTCCCTCTCGGATAAAAATCTGGTTGTGGTTTTCAACATCATTGAATGACATATCTTCCGTCTGTTCGTCTCCGTTTTCTCGATTAACGAGAAGGAAGCCAATTCCACTAGCATTTTCATTTAGTTCAAGGTCGATATATGCCCCATATTTCCCTATCTGTTCATTGGAAAACGATTGCGCATCTTCCGGCCAATTTTCAAATGAAGCTGAAACTTCGCCCCAAGCCCAAACACCCCAAGGTTCATAACTTTCTTCTTCACTGTAATAATGAATACGAATGTGGTCATCTGGAAGATCCACTGGTTCATAAACAAAAATATCCCCTTGTTCAGAAATCCAAACTTCGTTCATAGCCTCAGTGATCAGTTCAATCTCTAATCCCTCTAGTAAATTATCATTCTCATATAATACGTTCAGGCCGATTAATTCGGCGCTCTCATTAAGTTCAATATCCAAATATGGACCATAATCTGTAGATTGATTTTCTATAAATGACTTACCATCTGGCCAGTCACCTTCCTCTTCAGATAGTGTTGCCACATCTCCCCATAGCCATAGAGCTAGGTCGGCTACGTTTCTATCTCGGTTTTCAAAGTGAACACGGAGGTGGTTGTCCTGAATTTCATCCATATTATTTTCTATAGCATTAACATCAATTTCTTCTTCTGCTTGAACAGGTTGTGCAATTATAAATGTTGGCAGTAAGCTCATCAGCATAACAAACACCATAAAAATAGCCGAATAACGTTTCATTTTTCGTTTCATCAAAGATCGTCCAGCTCCTTTTTAAAAATTTTAATTGTAAATTGATAATTGATTTTCTGAAATAATAATGGATTATCTAATCTTCATTCCTCCTTTTTTGAAATTGTAATTTACGAAAGCGTTTGCGCTAAAAGTTAAAAAAATACACTTTTACAAAATTAGCTAATAAACTTTGTGCAAGCGTTTTCCTACACAACCTATGCTAGCGTTATTTTTACACAATTTCATCTGACTTTAGTCCTATAAATCGTTATTTTTCATCTTACTTCTAAATTATTCACTGATGAATAGCGTAGTGTTCCTTAAAATAAAAATAGGAGGGATCCCATGATAAATCATAGCTCCCTCCTATTTTTGTTCACATATAACGGATTAAATCCTTTTAATCCCTACTATATAAGTCTCTCGTATACACTTTGTCTTTCACATCTCGGATCTCATCATTTAAGCGATTAGAAACGATAACATCCGACATTCTTTTGAACTCACTTAAATCCCGGATGACCTTTGAACCATAGAACTCCGCTTCTTCCATCACAGGTTCATAAATAACGACTTCAACAGCTTTTGCTTTCAAACGCTTCATAATACCTTGCACAGAAGATGCTCGGAAATTATCCGAATTTGTCTTCATCGTCAGACGATAAATACCTACAACTTCAGGTTCTCTTGCTAATATTTGATTCGCAATATGATCTTTCCTGGTCCGGTTTGCATCAACAATCGCTGATACAATGTTATTCGGGACATCTGTGTAGTTTGCTAGTAACTGTTTCGTATCTTTCGGCAAACAATAACCACCATATCCAAATGAAGGATTGTTATAATGGTTCCCAATTCGTGGATCAAGTCCAACACCTTCAATAATCTGTTTTGTATCAAGTCCACGCACCTCTGCATAAGTGTCTAATTCATTGAAATAAGCAACACGTAATGCGAGATACGTATTAGAGAATAATTTAATTGCTTCAGCTTCCGTTGAATCTGTAAACAGAACATCAATATCTTCCTTGATCGCCCCTTCTACTAAAAGATCGGCAAATACTTTTGCTCGCTCTGAGCGCTCACCGACAACAATTCGCGTTGGGTGCAGGTTATCATATAGCGCTTTACCTTCACGTAAAAACTCTGGAGAAAAGATGATTTGTTCTGTCTCATATTTTTCACTAATTTCCTTTGTAAATCCTACTGGTACAGTAGACTTAATGATCATCACAGCGGTAGGATTGCTTTTCAATACTTGTTCAATGATCAATTCAACCGTTGATGTATTAAAAAAATTGCGTTCTGGATCATAGTCTGTCGGAGTTGCAATAATAATAAAGTCAGCATCCTTATAAGCTAATTCTTTGTCGGTCGTTGCTGTCAATTTCAATCCGTTCTTTTTAAATAAGTCTTCGATTTCTGCATCAACAATCGGTGATTGGCCACGATTAATCATATCGACTTTTTCCTGATCAATATCCAACGCTGTCACATCGTGATGTTGAGCAAGTAATACGGCGTTCGATAATCCAACGTAACCTGTTCCTGCAACTGCAATTTTCACTTTTACAACACTTCCCTTTATTCAATATATTATTATTTAAAAATCGATTTTATAAACGTTTCAATGGAACTTCCCATCCAATATTGTATAACAATTGTATTTTTAATACTACCTGCAAAACATACATTTTTGATGAACAACAATGATATGTTTGATAATTTGAATCGATGTTTTCATAGTTTTGCTAAATTTTGAATTTCCCCCTCTATTTTAAATGAAATATCGCACTTATTTCTTAGATAATCCACCTGCCTTTTGTTTTATAATAAATCAAATGACAAATTCATGAGCAAATTAATGAATTTTCGATTATAATAGAGATACAATACATTTTCAGGAGGAACGATATATGGATTCAAATCAACCCGAACAGTCAAACAAGAAGAAAATTAGTTTGCAGGAAGCAATTAAAGAACAACTTGCAAACAAGAAAAACAAACAAAAGAACAATAAATCAAACACCAACTCACTTGGAAACCCTAAACAAATGAAAAGTCAAAAAGCGAAACAAACGGCAATGACGCGTCGAAAAATGGGTGGATGACCGTTCAACATAAAAAAAGAGAAAGACTCCCGTGTGTCACGGATGGAGTCTTTCTCTTTTTTAGTTACTTCCCAAAAAACATTCAGAGGAGTTCCAACTTTTATCCTCCCCTAGAAACCTCCCGTCACCAAATTAATTCAAATTCTCCGTTGACAAAAAAACGACTTACTCATATACTTTATATATATGAGTAAGTGTTCATATAAACATATTAAAAGGAGCGATTATCATGTCTGGTCACCATAATCATCATCACGGTACAAAAAATAAAAAGCGGTTAATTATTGCCATGATCATCATTGGAGCTTGGATGTTTGTTGAACTTATCGGTGGGCTTTGGACAGGAAGTCTTGCACTGTTAGCAGATGCAGGTCATATGTTTAGTGACTTCTTCAATTTATTAATCAGTTTTATCGCAATTGTTTTTGCAGCACGGGCAGCAACGAAGCAAAAAACATTCGGGAACTATCGGTTAGAAATTCTCGCTGCACTTTTAAATAGTCTCGCTCTAATTGGAGTCAGTATTTTCATCATTTTTGAAGCTATTCAACGCTTGATGGATCCTGCTTCTGTTAACAGTGGACCAATGATGACCATAGCTACAATTGGTCTAGTCGCTAATATCGGTGCCCTTGTCGTTTTGTCAGGAAAAAGTTCTAAGTCTAACTTAAATATGAGAGGCGCGTATTTACATGTGCTCGGAGACACGTTAGGCTCTGTTTCGGCAATCATCGCTGGTGGATTGATGCTCACTTTTCAATGGTATTGGGCGGACCCACTCCTAAGCTTATTAATTGCCGCCCTTATTGCCTTTACAGGTTTCCGACTGATGAAGGATGCTGTGCATGTCTTAATGGAAGGGGCTCCGTCTGAAGTAGATGTCATGGAAATAGCAACGAAGCTAGAACAACTTTCAGGCGTAAATAATATTCACAACCTTCACATTTGGAGTCTATCTTCTGAAATACATCAATTTTCATGCCATCTCGTTATAGATGATGACAGAATTTCGGATCAGCAAAAAATACTAAAAGACGTTAATGAATGGGTAAAACAATCGCTTCATATTGATCGCTGTACGATTCAAATTGAAGCCAACCGATTCATATGTTCTGATATTCATCTAGCAGATGATCATGTTCACCATGCATAATCAAAATGGGAGAAGTTCTATTGAAACAACTTTATCTAAGAACTATAACGCTTTAAGATTTATTTCGACTATATAGCGGATAATCGCTATAATACTAAGTAACTGATCTTATTCGCTAGATAAAGTTCGAAAAAAGTACCTAGTCGAATGTGATCTATAACTTAGGAGGACCTTTTATGGATAAAAAACACCACCAACTTCTTGACGAAAAAATTATCAACGAGGCCGTTTCTATGTTTCGTGCAGTCGCAGATCCAACACGCCTCCAACTTCTCCATTTACTTTCTGAAGAAGAATGCTCCGTTAATCATATAGCCGATATTTTGGAGATGAACCAATCAGCCGTTTCTCATCAACTTCGAACACTACGGCAAGCTCATCTCGTTCGAACAAGAAGAGATGGTCATTATATTTATTACAGCTGTAACGATGAACATGTCATCACTTTAATTGATCAAGCGATTACTCATGCAAAGCACGAGTGACCTGATAAAGGTTATTTATCGATCATTTCATATAAATTAACAAAAATCCAACAAATTCTATTACAAATTTGTTGGATTTAACTACCTTTAATATGGTGTCAGCTCATTGTAATTTTATTTATTTCCACCTAATCAACCTTTCGCAGGAAGTCAGTTAAATCAATTTACTACCCCGACACCTGAGTTCTGTTCAACAGATGTTCTAGCCTGTATAGCTGATTGAACTTGATACGAATACGGAGGCGTATAATTTGTTGTCGAGCTTAAGTGGTTTGAAGGCGTATTAATAAATTCATTTCCACTTAAGTTCCAGTACCCCGTACTCGAACTTCCATAAAACCAGCCAACTGCACTCTTTATTTGACCAGTCGTTGGATCATTTTGCCCTGATCCAACATTGTCAAAATAATTATTTTCCACAAATACTCTTGCTCCCATTCTACTATTTATTGCAGTATCCTGAATGTCCTTAAAGAAATTATTAAACATGTGCACATCTGCAAAGCGTATTAGTGGAACTCTTGAATTTAAATTATTAAAATAATTGTGATGATACGTAATATTATCTGGAGCTAAAGATGCATTATCAGTATGCCCTACCAACATCGACTTCCAATGGTTTTCAAACTTGTTCCAAGAAACTGTAATAAACTCTGAATTACGTTTAATATCAACAAGACCGTCATAATAGTCGCGATCGTCATTGCCATCTAATTCACTGTAAAATTCATTATGGTCTATCCAAATATTTTTACTACCTTGAGTCACTTCAATTGATGTTCCTTCCCCTTGACTCACATGGTGAATTGACAAATTCTGAACAATAACATTCTGAGCATTGATTAATCTCAAGCCGATACCATCAAACTCTCCGTTCGATCCAACACCAACGATAGATACATTTCTTATTTCATGTGCTTGTCCTCTATGATTTTTCACTTCTATGCTAGAACCTGATGAGTTGTTTTGAGTAATAGTCCCATCAACATAAATTTTTAATGGTTCATCTGGATTGTTACTCCTACTTCGATTATTAATTAATTGTTGAATTTGTGATCCAGTACTAACGTATTCTACGCGCCCACCTTCACCACCTGTTGTACCACCATTCATCGAAGCAAACCCAACCGGTCCATCTGAACTATCTGGTGAACTAGACCCTTGGTTAGATTCTATAATCCTCCACTGTTGATTCGAATTCCCTAAATCATCCCATTGAACCACATTCGCACCATTATTTTGCGAATGTTCAAATACCTCTAAAGCCTTCCCGCTATGTCTACTAATAAATTTATAGCCAGATCCACTAGGCTGTAAATTCCATTGCTGTTGATTCCCACGATTGTGATCCCATTGAACAATATTCCCTCCATTTTCTAATGACAAATTGTATACATCTAATGCTTTACCGCTATTTCGATTTATCAATTCAACATAACCATCATTATTTTCGATAATACGCCATTCCTGACAATGATGATTTGTATCTTCCCACTGCTGCACATTCGCACCATTTTCCGTCGCTGCACTCTCCACCTCTAAATACTTCCCACTGTTAACGCTTACAATATTATAATAAGAATAATCGTTAAATGAATTAGCCTCGGTGTTTACTGAAAATGTTACTAAGAAGGAGAACATTAATACCATAATTCCTAACAATCTAGCTACTTTTTTCATTTTTATCTCCCTTTCTCTATTTAAATGTATTCGTATCGTATTTCACCAGTTTTCACCTCCCATATTAGCTTTTTCTAGCAGACGCTGATACGAACCACTGCTAACAAAATAACAACGTTGTTTATCTCACCCTAAAAATAACAATAATTACTATTAATATCCATAGTTAGAAATTACTATTTTGTCTATCACTTGATCTACTGAAATACCTTCAATGCCAGGAAATCATTTTGTTAACGACAAATTACTTATTTCTCGTGACAGCTCGTTCGCTTTTCATTATAATTAACCCATAGGCATTTCACGCCTATGCTAATTCAATATAATTGGAGGTGAAAAAAATAGCAGATGTAGAGTTAATGAATTTTTTACAAGAACAATTCGGAAAAATTGATCAACGTTTTACTGACATGGACAATAAATTCACAAAACAAATTGGTGACTTAGATCAAAGAATCAGTGACCTTGATCAGAAATTTACTAACCAATTCAATGTCCTCGATCAGAAGTTTACCAATCAATTCAATGTGCTCGACCAGAAGTTTACTAAACGCTTTGATGAATTCGACTTTAAATTCACTAGCCGTATTAATGAGCTCGATCTTAAATTTTCTGAACGCTTTGATGAAATCGACTGTAAATTTACTAAACGCTTTGATACTTTGGAGAAGCTGCAGCAAGACGATGTTGTCACCTTGTTAAAAACAATTGATAGTAAAACAGAACACATTCCTAGTGATATTGATTACTTGAGAGACATCACGAGCAGGCATGATATGGAAATCGAACGTTTGAAAAAACAAGTTGGAAATTAACGACACCGCTCAAGACACCTCTGTATACTCCACTCATACTGTAATACTTAATTTATTTTATCTTCATTTATTAAAACTACACTCAAATTTATCACTAATAAAGTAGAACCGGTATGAACTATTGCCGTTTCTGCTTTATTTTGATTTAATCTTTAATTGATGATGAATATCTATAAAAGTACTAAGTCGAATCTAAATTATTTCTTCACACCTTCCTCTGTTAGGTAATTACTATTAAGCGAATGCCTTGGTTAACCGCCGTATTAGAAAAACTTGGCTTGTCACCAAGTCCTTCATGGCAAAAGCTTTAGTTTATCTTATACTTTAATCCTTTAGCGAAGTTAAATATTCTTAAAGTATAAAATAAGTATTTCTTGAAAAGACTTAAAGAATAACGTTCTTTTGTCTACTACTTATTAAGAACCGTAGATAACACATCATTTAGGAGGTTACATAATGCCAAGCGAAGAATCTTTTTTCACTGGATTATTCTGGGGCGTTCTTTTTAGTATTCCATTATGGGCATCTATTATTGGGGCTATTTTTATGATTAAGTGATTTTATAACCGAGGCATTTTAATTGCAGGTGCGAGTGTTCTTTGCTTTTACCGTATTGGTTTTACAAAAAGAAAAAAGCCCTCAAATTATGAGGACTTTTAATAGTAATTTTTTGAATTATCTAGTAAATGCAGCTGGTACACCACCATCAACAGTAACCATACAGCCTGTTGTTTTCGCTGATTTAGATGACGATAAAAATGCAATCGATTCAGCAATGTCTCTTGGTAAAATATTCACTCGAAGCGTCGTTCGTTTACGGTAATGCTCTTCAAGCTCATCTGGCTCAATTCCATAAGCAGCAGCTCGTTCATTGCGCCAGCTTGAATTCCAAATCGCAGAACCTTGTAATACAGCATCTGGAAGAACAGAATTTACTCGAATACCGAATTCTCCACCTTCTGCAGCGATACAACGCGCAAGATGTGTTTCCATTGCTTTTGCTGTACTGTATGCTGAAGCATTCTTTCCAGCATAAACAGAGTTTTTCGAACCGATAAATACCATGCTTCCACCAGTTTCTTGTTTTTTCATTAGTTTGAATGCTTCACGAGCAACTAAGAAGTAACCAGTTCCTAGAACATTCATATTAAGGTTCCATTCTTTAAGCGTTGTCTCATCGAACGGACTTGATGTTGCAAGACCAGCATTATTAACAATGTTATCAACGCCACCATACGTAAGGGCTACCGTACGATACGCAGCAACAATTGCTTCTTCACTCGTAACATCCATTTTTATAGCAATTGCACGTCCAGCACCAAATTTCTCATTAATCTCTTCGGCTACTTTCTCTGCACCTTCTAAATTTAAATCAGTCACAGCTACATGCGCCCCTTGTTCAACTAAAACGCGGCACGTTTCACTTCCTATTCCGCCAGCACCACCGGTGACGAGCGCAATTTGTCGTGAGAATTCCTTTTCTGGTGGAGCGAGTGACAACTTGTAAAGCTCCAAAGGCCAATATTCGATTTCATACGACTCATTTTCATTAAGAGATACAAAGTTTCCTAGAGCCGTCGCACCTTTAATAACTTGAATCGCACGATTATAAAGGGCGCCACTGACATTTGCCATTTTCAAATCTTTCCCTGTGTTTACCATGCCGAGTCCAGGAATGAGAATCACACGTGGTGAAGGTTCGTTTATCACGTCTCCTTCGTTTTTGTTTCGCTCGAAATAAGCTCGATACTCGTCTTTATATGCTTTTACGCCATTTTTGATCGCTTCTTTTAGAGATTCAACATCTTTAGACGATGGATCCCAATCTAAAAATAACGGAATCATTTTTGTATGAACGAGGTGATCCGGGCAAGCTGCCCCAACCTGTGAATACTGTTTAGCATCCTTGCTGTTAACGAATTGCATGACTTCCTCGTTATCATCAAATGTTAATAACATTGATTTCTCTTCAAAAACTTGTCCGCGTAAGTAAGGCATTACTTCCGCCAAGATATCTTCTCGCTCTTCGCTTGCTAACTGATCGTATTTTTTCCCGCCGAATGTTTCAACTTCCTGCGCTTTTTTATTAATAAAGTCCTCTGCTTCATTTATAACAGAGATTGTTTTATTATAACTTTCTTTCGACGTTTCACCCCACACAACTAAACCGTGTTTTTCCATAAGTACAAGGTCAGCTTTTGGATTTTCTTGTACACCTTCCGCTATCATTTTTGAAAGAGTAAAGCCTGGACGCACGTAAGGTACCCAAACAAAACGGTCTCCGAAAATTTCCTTCGCCAACTCTTTACCATTATCCGCACAACATAGGCTAATGATTGCATCTGGATGCGTGTGGTCGACATGTTTAAACGGTAAAAACGCGTGAAGTAGTGTTTCGATAGAAGAACGCGGGTGCTTACTATCAATCATACAATGAGAAATATACTCTACCATATCCTCATCAGACATTTTATCGTTTTCCATTAATGGTCGGATATCTTCCATATTTAAGCCTGTGAAATTAGCATGCTTCATTGTTGCTAAATCTGAGCCGCTTCCTTTCACCCACATTACTTCGATTTCACGACCACGAAAGTCTTTCTCCATCGTTTTCATCGATGTATTGCCGCCACCCCAGTTACAAACGGCACGATCAGAGCCTATTAAATTTGAACGATAGACTAGTTCGTCCAAACCTGTCTTTAAATCGGATTCATTTTGTTGATTCCATAAATTTTTAACCATTAATACATCCCCTTAGCAAGTTTTTTTAATACTATATCTATTATTATAGTATTAAAAAGTTTAAAAAACAATCATTTATCTTTGAAACAAAAATTTTAGTTTGAAAACGTACTTTTTTTTGCCTGAATATGGCTTATTCTTTCAATTATCGTTATACTTAAAAGTAACCATTTCCATCGGTAAAAAGGAGATTTGATGATAATGAAGTTAAATGAATCGAAAACAGCTAGACGTCACAAAAAAATAATTAGTTTGCTACATAAAGAGAGAAAAGTGAAAGTTACAAGTTTAAGTGCCGAGTTGAACGTCACGGAGGAAACGATACGTCGTGATTTGGAATCTTTAGAAAACGAAAATATGCTCATCCGCGTTCGAGGCGGAGCCATTAGCAAACAACCTATGGGTTCAGAAACGCCTCTACTTGAAAGAGAAAAAAATAATTTAGTTGAAAAACAGGCTCTCGCAAACGAGGCTCTTCAAATCATTGAAGAAGGAGAAATTATCGCGATTGATGCAAGTACTACGAGCCTACAGTTAGCGCGAGTTCTTCCCAATTTTCCACTCACTGTGATAACTAATTCGATTCATGTTGCTGTTGAATTGTCGCAAAAGGAGCAAATTAAGGTGATCTTAAGTGGGGGGTATTTACGTACCGAGTCGATGTCATTAGTTGGAGTTTCCTCTGACAAAATTATTAATGACTATCACATCGATAAATATTTCATTTCCTGCACAGGTATTCATCATGACTGGGGAGTCAGTGATAGTCACGAACTCCAAGGGCAAACGAAAGGACGCATTGCAGAACTTTCTGAAAAAATCATTGTTCTGGCTGATCATAGCAAATTCAACCATAGGTCCTTGCTGCGCTGGTTAATGATTGATCAGATTCATACGTTAATTACGTCTGATATTGTTGAAGATGACACACTTAATTTATATAAACAATCAATCAAGCATGTGAGAGTAACGAAAGGGAACTAACAATCCAGCGACTGAGTAGTTGTTTCAACAAGATATTACCTGCTTAGTTGAGGGGCTATTTAGCAATTAGAAGGAAGCTACTTAGGTTGGATTGCTAGGAGTTGTTGATTTGCAAAGAATGACTCTACTTTTAGAATGGTTGAATATTTAATAACTTGGAAGCAAGAGAACCGTCCCTACGCTTCCATTTCTGCAAGTATTTCATCTAAATTAGTTATTTCGAAAGGGAAAATGACTCCTTTTTATTTTTGGACGTCGACCAGTTTCACTAATTCGGAGGTAATCAGAAGCGGCAAAAACGCACCCATAGGTTTCTCTTAGAAGCTTTTGCAGATTTTTTCGGGGGCATGCTTCTTTGATAATTTTTCGCATTTCCAGGGTACCCTCAGACCTTCTTATTTTGAAGTGCCTCTAATAAACCTTCAACACTAGTTTCTATCATAATGAAGTCCCGTTGAGACGGATCCATAAACCCTTTGTCAATTGTATGATCTAACATTGCAATCAATGGGTCAAAGAATCCATTAATATTCAAAAGACAACATGGCTTTTGATGATAGCCAATTTGCGACCAAGTGAATACTTCAAACCACTCCTCTAGAGTTCCCGCTCCTCCAGGCAACGCGACAAAAACATCTGCCAAATCAGCCATTTTTGCTTTTCGTTCATGCATCGTTTTTACGACATGAAGCTCCGTTAATTGTTGATGAGCAACTTCTACGTTCTTCAACTTTTCTGGAATAACACCAATGACTTGACCGCCAGCTTCCAGGCAAGCATCTGACATGGCACCCATACAACCAACATGGGAACCTCCATATATTAATGTTTTCTTCTCTTGAGCCAGTTTTTTCCCAAGGTATCCTGCCATCTTCATATATATAGAATCAGATCCTGTTCGAGATCCACAAAATACAGCCATACTTTTAAATTCCATGAAATAATCACCTAACTTTTCCAATTATTTTATTCTGTTGATTTTTTAAAAATTTGTTTCTCATTGAAGGCATTGAAGCTACCCAAGGAATGATAGTTGATAATAGAAACGTCATCTTCCGCTTCCTACTTCTCGTAAAGTTCAATGGGGAGTCCGTCTGGATCTTTTAGAGAAACTTGGCTTGTCGCCAAGTCCTTCATGACGAAAGCCTTAGTTTATCTTATACTTTAATCCTTTAGCGAAGTTAAACATTCTTAAAGTACAAAAAAAAGTAAATCGATTATTAGTTTCCGAATCTATGCGAACACCTTCTACCGAAACGCCATGATTCGTCAAATACGTGATAGCTTCTTCTATGTCATCTACTTCAAAGGCAAGATGGCGGAGCCCAGCCGCTTCTGGGTAACTTAATCTATTCGGTGGATTTGGAAATGAAAACAACTCAATTTGATATGTACCGTTCAAGGCTAAATTTAACTTATAGGATTGACGTTCTTTTCGATATACTTCGTTTCGAGCTTCAAAACCCAGGATTCTCACATAAAAATCTTTAGATTTATAATAGTCGGTACATATAATTGCAATATGATGAATTTGATTTAACTTCATGCCCAATTTCCCTTTCGTTTTTTTGAATATTTGAGACAATGATCTTTATACGTATCTTAAATTTAACATACCATGCCACTTTAAATGGCTAATACTATTAATATTCTCATAAAGTTTATTGTTTTTTTCGATTCTTTTTTAATTTTTAGCTAAACTACTTACAAATCTCAGGAAGTAGATAATAGAAGGTTAAACTAAATTGAATTAGATAGTGAGGTCACATTAGCTTGCTCCTCGTGCCCTTTGTGCTCTCGAATTTGCAATGATTGGTCACAAAAGTAAGATGCTTTTGCCCTGTAAGCTCCAATATCGTAATCTTTGCCTTTATTTCCATCACAAAGAAGTGAACCCGTAATTTTTTACGGGTTCACTTCTTTATATATCCAAATTTATATCATCTATAAAATATCTCGTTTGTTATATCCAACAAAACCAACAATCATCAAGGCAACTGCTACGATACTCAAAACAAACAGTGGCAAGTATGTCATCTCTTCTATTGGTGCCTGTGGAATATAGCCAAATGGGGAAAGTTTCCCCACCCAATCGGCGAATTGAAACATACCTCCCAAATAAAGAACGATAAAGGAATAAAAAACATATAGCCATGTCAATTGAGTCAACTTTGGCAGAACTCCGATTAAGAATACTGCAACACCAATCATTACCAACATGGCAGGGTAATAAGACAGCGCAGCTCCATAGATCATGCCAAAGTCAAGCCCCCCCTCCATCACTGCTGCTCCAGCAGACCATAGTCCGAGCGCCGAAAGAGAAATCATTACAAAACCATTAACTACTGCTATCACTAAATAACTTCCCATCAGTTTCGTACGTGAAACTGCTCTTGCTAACATATGATCAATACGATCTTTTTTCTCTTCTCCCATCAATTTATTCATTGCCATCACAGGAGGAACTGTCGCCAACAGCGAAATCACGATCATTAACATCGGAATAAATTGCTCCGTTAATGTAGCACCATCAGCAGCTATCAACATCTGCTCCATCATCTCAATACCCTCAAAGAAGGCGTCTAAATCACCTAAAACTGATCCATAAGAAACACCTAGAATATACATGCCAATTGCCCAAGCGATGATCCCCGTTCGCTGAAGTCTTAATGCAAGTCCAATCGTGCTTTGCAAAAATCGCGTCGCATACTTCCGACCTGGTCTCGAAGGGAAGAAGCCCCTTTCTAGGTCACGGATCGCATTCAAATAATTTGCAAAGATGAACAATAGAAAAGATGCAGCAACCAATAAAATGATCGGGCCCGAATTGTTGGTGGAATACACTTCTGCTTTCGTTACCCATCCTAATGGAGACAACCATGAAAGTGCCGTTTCCCCTGCATCACCAATTGCTCGAATTAGGTAGGAGCCAAGTAATACCGCAACCGAGAAACCAATCGTACCTCGCGAGTTTTCTGAAAGCTGGGCAAATACTGCTGTCACCCCAGCAAAAAACAAACATGTTGCACCTAAAGCAGCTCCATAAAGCAGTGACCCTGCTACATTCATGCTTTCAACTCGAAGTGCGGCTAATCCAAATCCTACGATAAGAGTTAAAGCAACACTTTTTCCAGCCAAGACAAGTAATGTTGCATTTAAATAAGAAAGCCGACCTACCGGCAACGATCGAATCATTTCAATGCGACCATCTTCTTCAGCTGCTCTAGTATGACGAGTCACGAGTAAAATGCTCATCAACCCAACTAAAACAGCGGTAAAAAGTAACATTGAATGCGCCGTCATCGCACCAATCGTATAATTACTCAAATCACCGTGACCGAACATTGCCGTCATCACTGGGTTTGCCATCGTTTCAACCATCGCATCTCTTTCCTGCTGTGAACCATATAAATCTCTATAAGCAATTGGCACGATCAAAGTGAAGAAAGTAATACCGATCAACCAAATTGGAATTTGCATCCGATCAAGACGGAGAATAAACCGGGAAAGGTGACTAGTTCTAGCCAATAGATTTTTAGCCATTAGTTTGCACCTCCCGCTCCTGTACCCGTTACTGATTCTGTCCCTTCATAATGACGCATAAATAATGCTTCTAATGTTGGCGGAGCACTTTCCAGTTTTACAATACCAAACTGACTAATATGCCTGATTACGACGTCCATTTCTTCTGTTTCTACTTGGAAAGACAGACCTTGACTTGTCTCTTCGATTTCGTGAATTCCTTTAATACCTGTTAAATTCGTTATCGGTTGTTTCGTTTCAACGAGAATTTGAGTTCGAGTCAAATGACGAAGCTCGTTTAACGTTCCTGTCTCGATGATAGCCCCTTCACGAATGATCGCAACTTTGTCACATAGTTTTTCCACTTCAGATAAGATATGACTCGACAGCAAAACGCTTTTCCCTTTGCTTTTAACTTCCATTACACATTCCTGAAAAACTTGTTCCATCAATGGATCAAGTCCTGACGTCGGTTCATCTAAAATATACAAGTCCGCATCGGATGAGAAAGCAGCAATCAACGCTACTTTTTGCCGATTCCCTTTAGAGTACGTTCGACATTTTTTTGTTGGATCTAAATCAAATTTTTTGATTAGCTCTTCTCGTTTGCTTTGATGATTTGTCCCACGTAATTTCACAAATAAATCAATCACTTCTCCACCTGTTAAATTCGGCCATAAGTTTACGTCACCTGGGACATAGGCAACACGCTTATGAATCTCGACAGCATCGTTCCATGCATCCTTCCCAAAAATCTTGACCTCTCCATCTGACGCCTTTAAAATTCCTAGCAACACACGAATTGTCGTTGATTTACCAGCACCATTCGGGCCTATAAATCCAAATACTTCCCCACCATTCACTTCTAGATTAACTCCGTTTAAAGCAGTAAACCCACCAAACTTTTTCGTTAAATTTGATACGTTAACGAGTCCCATATTTATTCCTCCTCATTTTAGATAACACTAAAATATGAAATATATATACCTATATGGTTCATAATATATAATAAATGACCGGAATGCAATATGTTTTGAAACAATTTATTTGTCATATTTCATAATTTTTATTAAACTAGGAATGAGGTGAAAGACAAATGGATGGATTCGAGCGTCGAAGAGAACTCAAAAAAACAGAAATATTAGCAGCATCATTAGATTTATTTATGGTGCATGGCGTGCAAAAAGTTTCAATTGCTGAAATTGCTAAGAAAGCGAATGTATCTCAAGTAACCATCTATAATTACTTTAATAGTAAACATAATTTAGTTCACGAAACAATTATTTTTTATGTGGATAAAGAGTGGCGACAAGCGGAATTAGTCATGGATAGCGACATACCTGTTCAGGAAAAAATAAAGCAACTTATTTTTAATAAAAAAGAAACAGCAAATAACATTAACCCAGATTTCTACAATTATTTTATGAAGGAGTATACTTCTGGTCTCAATTATATAGACGAATTCATACAAAATAAGGCTATTCCACGGATGATTGATTTATTTAATGAAGGAAAAGAACAAGGAGTAATTAATCCTGACATTTCAAATGAAGCGATTCTATTTTACATCCATATGATGCAGGAGTACATGCAACGAGAAGATGTCTATCCGAAAATCTTACCTATTACCGAAGATATCAATAAGATATTATTTTACGGTATCGTCGAGAAAAAGTAGCCGGATATGACAAACAAAGGTAGCACCTAAGTAGGCGCTACCTTTGTTTTCGGAAGGAAAAATCCCTATGCTTCTTTTCTAATACTCGCATCCCACTCTTCGTCTGTTGGTGGATAGGTCCTCTTAATCTGGAAAGACAATACAAACGCGACCGCTGTCAATAAACCGATCATTCCAAGTGCTACAATCGCACCTAAGATATCAGGATTAGCAACCGACGGGTTACCAGTTGTATTCATCTCAGTTGTCGTCATCGTTGCAACAAGCAAAGCCGTTCCAATCGATGCTGCCATCTGACGCATTGTATTTGTTACTGCAGCCGCGTGTGGAATCAGCTTTCTAGGCATCTGATTTAGACCGGCTGTATTCGTTGGCATCATGACCATAGAGAAGCCAAACATGCGGATTGCGTACATCACACCGAGATATACGAGAGACGTATCTGTATTAATGAATAGTAGCGCAAACGTTGAAATGATCATCAAGATCAATCCCGGAATAGCCAATGCGCGAGCACCGATTTTGTCAAAAATCCGGCCAGTAATTGGTGCCATCAAGCCAGCAATTAACGCACCTGGAAATAAGACAAGTCCTGCTTCCATTGCCGAAAACCCTCGCATGTTTTGCACATATAATGGAATGATCGTCTCTAGCCCAATCAATCCCATAAAACCTATACTACAAATAATTGTCGAAATGGTAAAAATTCGTGCTTTAAACACTCTGAATTCGAGCATCGGATGTTTCATACTAAGCTGACGCTTAATAAACAAATAAATGGAAGCTACGGACACAACCATAACGATGATTGTTATTGGTTCCGCCCACCCAATATTACCGGCACTCGTAAAGCCATAAAGTAGTCCACCAAAACCAGCCGTAGATAACATAATCGAAATTGGATCGACTTTTCGATCTTTTTGATCCGTCACGTTCCGCATCGCAAAATAAGCGACAACAATCATAATTAATGCAAGCGGTAATATACCCCAGAACAAAAAACGCCAATCATATGTTGATGTCACCCACCCTGAAAGAGTTGGTCCGATCGCTGGTGCGAAAGAGATAACCAGTCCGATATACCCCATCGCTGCGCCTCGTTTTTCTACTGCAAAAATCATCAGAAAAACAGTTTGCATAAGTGGAAGCATGACTCCTGCCCCCATGGATTGAATGATTCTAGCTGTAAGTAACAATGGATAATCCGTTGCAAGACCACCGACAAGTGTCCCAAGTGCGAATATTGACATACCTGTCATAAAAAGTTGTCTTGTCGTGAACTTCTCAATCAGAAACGCAGAAATGGGTATCATGATTCCACTTATCAACATGAATACAGTCGTTAACCATTGAGCTGTATTCGCAGTAATATTCATCTCTTGCATGATTGGTGGAATCGCTGTAATCATCAATGTTTGATTTAAAACGGCAATAAAAGAACCACAAAGCAACAATCCTGCAATCAATACTTTACTATAATTCTGTTCGTTTTTATCCATTCAAAGGACTCCTATTTTTCATCTATAAATCTATTATTGCGAGTATTTCATCAATCTATCTATATTTTCACATGATATAAAGGGGGAAGCTTTGTCAGAAACTCAGAAAGAACAACCGAATCGTTATATGGGGAATAATTTAGAAAAACTTGGCTTGTCGCCAAGTCCTCCATGGCGAAAGCCTTAGTTTATCTTATTCTTTAATCCTTTAGCCAAGTTAAGCATTCTTAAAGTATAAAATGAAACTATTTCGGATTCTGAAACTAATTAGAAATTATACACCTCCTTCAAGATTGTTTCAAATGAAAATTGTTGTCACATACAAATAACTTAGGTAAAACGTCAAAGGGAACACCTCCGCATGAGAGGCGTTCCTTTTGGTTGATAATAATTGTTCTAATATCAGCATAGAACAGTGGAATTTGTGCATAGATGCCGATGATTTCAGCAAAGAACATTGATTTTTGTGCATACGGACCCATTTTATCTGCATAATTCACGATTTTTGTGCATAAAACCGCATTGGGTGCCACACGCCAGGAGGAAGCAGAAGAACCGTCCCTCCGCTTCCTCAAAATTAGATATTTTCTTGTTTTAATGCGTCTATGATGTTTTCTTCTTTTACTTTTGATATGGAATAAAGCATTGCTGAGCTGACAATTACAAATACGGCGATGATGACATACAAAAGATCCAGCCAAGGGAGTGAAAAATTAAAATCAAATGAATTCATCATCGAATAATGAATCAAATACATCACTCCGATACTAATTGGAATCCCATATAGTAAAGCTTTTATGCCATAGAACAAACTTTCAAAATTCATCATTTTTGTAAATGCTTTCGGAGTCATACCTACCGACTTCAGCATCGCAAACTCCCTTTTTCGTAATGAAATGCTCGTTGAAATTGTGTTAAAAATATTAGCGACCGAAATTGCAGTAATTAAGGCAATAAACCCATAAGTGAAAATCGACATCATCAAAATCATCTGTTCTTCTTGCTGCCTTCTTTGAAATACATTGTGCACATAAATATTAGTATCACTTACTTCTTCAATTTCAGATTGAGTCTTAAGCGGGTCAGCGCTATTAAGGTAAACCTCTGTTACCGAACCTTCTAACTCATAAAAATCTATCCAATCGTCAAAGGCATCCTCCGAAACGAAGAATTGAAGACCTCCTTCATAACCAGAAATCCCACCCATAGGTAATTCTCCTGTAAGTGCAGAAATTTCTATGTCACTAATAGAAGTTTTCTCTTCTGTTTCCCAGTCGAATTTGCTGAGTGGAATGGTACTTCCTACTTCCGATTCAATCACTCGTGACTCAATAACTTTTTCAGTTTGATGATCATAATACGAAACAGTATCGACAAGAATTCCTCTAAGTGACGTTTTATCTCGCAGTAAATCAGGCTCAACACCAATTTCTGTAGCATACGCATCAAGTGCTTCATCTTTTAAACTGTTCACTTCAACATAATAAGGATATCCTCCTTCAATAAGCTGAGTTTGGTCATCTTTCACCTGCTCGGCCAGTTGTTCCCCTAATTTTTCTTCAGGGACAAACGAATGAATATCAAGTTGTTTCATCACACTTGACTCAGTCACATCAGGCAGAGCAGTAATCGAAGTTGTAAGCTGCTCCTTCTCTTCTTCATCAGCCTGATTCAACTGTATTTGAATGTCAAAATTCACTCCGTCTTGTGACATTTTCAATGATCTCTCTAAGCTTGCTGTAAAAAAAGAAACAGTTAGAAAGAGTACAATACTTATCACAAGTGAAAAGACAGTCACTTGATATCTACGCTTATTTCTTTTTAAATTTTTAAGTGCAATTTCAGCCTCTACTCCAAATATTACGCGAACTATTTTAGGCGTTTTCACTGCCTTTTTCGTCAATTTCACGTCTGTCGTTTGGCGTATTGCGTCAATTGCTGAAACTTTTGACGCCTTTCGAGCTGGTAGATAAGTCGAAATGAAGATTGTCAGCATCGAAATCGCAACAGAAATAACTAGTAAAATCGGGGTTACGACGATGCGTAATTCTTCCGTGACATTCAGCGCACCTTCCAAAAATGAATTTATAAACCAAAAGGTTGCACCGATTCCTAGAAAACCAGATAAGAGTCCAATTGGAATACTAATCAACCCGATGATTGCCCCTTCAAAAAAGACGGAATTCATCTTTTGTCGCTTCGTTGCTCCAACACTCGATAACATCCCTAAATGTCGAGACCTTTCCGAAACGGAAATGGCAAAGGCGTTATAGATAAGCGCGATAGAACCGATCATAATTACCGAAATTATTACAGCTGAAAGGCCGAAAAAAGTTTGTCCTAAACCATCATTATCTGTCACACCATAATAACGAAGAAGGTCATTGTTATAACTAACGTTAGAAATCTGATTTTCCGTAGCTATATTTTCGGCATCGTCATAGATAGAACTTGTAACGTCTTCCAACACAACCGAAGCATTTACAAGCTCACCTTCCTTAAGCATGTCTTCGTCTATATAGGTTATCGCAGTATAGCCAGGTGCCCAACTTGGTTCCCACGTTGGCCGATCAATGAAACCAACAACGGTATAGCTTTCTTCCATTGTATTGATGAGTTCCTCATCGATTTGATCATCCACCATTTCTAATGAATAAGTTTGATCAATCTTTCCTTCAGGTTCCACACTGAGAAATTGGCGTTCTCCTATGTCGACCGTTATCTCATCACCGATTTCATAATGAACGTCGGCGTTATCGGCAATCGCATCAGAGAGAACAATTTCATTTGTCGTTTCAGGTAATCGCCCGCCACTTAGTTCAATCGGAAACTGTTCGAACCCGACTGTGTTATAAGATTTCACAAATAAATAAGGTTTGTTCTGATTTATGCTCCCCTCTAAATCCCCATAACCACGATCTTGAGAAAGGATGACTCGCTTGGTTCCTTCATCTGCTTCAATCTCTGAGATTTGTGCTAGATTTACATCTTTGTAGACGACATGCCATTCGCCTACTTGTTTCATTGTCTCCCGTTGTAGTAAATCCATAAACGAAAAACTGAGTGTTACAACTGCTGTAATCATGGCGACTGAAATAATTACACCTATTACCGTCACTAACGTACGTTTTTTATTTTCCTTCAAATGACGAACAGTTAGTTTATTTATGATATTCACGGACGAATCACCTCGTCCTTCGCAATCTTTCCGTCTTCTATTTCAATCACTCGGTCGGCTTGTAAGGCAATACGTTCATCATGGGTGATAATAACAAGTGTCTGATTGTACGTTCTATTAAACATTTTTAATAAATCAATAATTTCACCGCTGTTTTTGCTATCTAAATTACCTGTCGGTTCGTCAGCAAGCATAATCGTTGGATTACTAACCAATGCTCTACCAATGGAAACCCTCTGTTGCTGGCCACCTGAAAGCTGATTAGGCAAATAATTCAGGCGCTCCTGTAAACCTAATTTACCGACAATCTCCTCCAAGTTTCTCTGATCAACTTTATGCTGGTCCAATAGAATCGGAAGGGTAATATTTTCTTCTACTGTTAAAATAGGAATCAGATTATAAAATTGATAAATCAATCCAATTTGGCGGCGCCTAAAAATAGCAAGTTGCGTTTCATTTAAGCTATAAATATCCGTGCCATCTATCATTACTTTTCCACTAGTAGGTCGGTCTACACCCCCAAGCATATGGAGAAGTGTTGATTTCCCCGAACCAGATGGTCCAATGATTGCGACAAATTCTCCTTTGTTGATCGAAAAAGATATATCATTCAATGCATTTACTGCTGTTTCTCCCTTTCCGTATTGTTTGGACAGATTTTCTATTTTCAATATTTCCATGTTTAATCAGGCCTCCACCTTTTTATATGATAGGCTCAGTATATCTGTCCAAGATGACTCTCAAGTGACTGAAATATGACAGTTTAGTCACTTAGCCTTCTACTTGTAAAACTTGATCCGAAATTCGGTTCCTTTCCCCCGTTCACTCGTGACAACTAAATCGCCACCTTGACTCGTAACAATGCTATGCGCCATTGCTAGTCCAATGCCGATACTTTCATCACTCGCATTTTTTCCTTTATAGAATCTCTGAAAAATGTAAGCAAGATCCTGTTTCGCAATACCTTCTCCGTTATCTATCACGATAATTTCGGTGTACAGTGCGTTCTCATCCCAAGAAATGCATATGATACCTTGCTCATCGGTATGTTCAACTGCATTTTTCAGCAGATTTATCAGAGCTTCAGCAGTCCAATTCAAATCACCTTGAAACGTTACCTTCTCGTCGCCCTGTATATTCAGGCGTTGTTCTTTAATATCAATCGGAATGAGCACAGACTCCACCGCTTTATTGATTAAGTCTTTTACTCGAAGCTCGTCCTTTTTAAAGGATACCGCTCCTGCATCAATTTTTGAAAGCTTCAACAACGAGGAAACAAGCCAGTCGATTCGTAAGAGCTGGCGACGAATGTTTTCCGTGAATTCAACCCGTTTTGCGTCAGGCAAGTTTGATCCACTCAATAAATCGACCATCACTTGCAACGATGTGAGCGGCGTTTTTAATTGATGAGAAATATCAGAGATTCCTTTCGTCAATTCAAGCTTGTCTTTTCTAAGGTGATTTCCTTGTTCTGAAAGCATTCGAGTCACTTTATAAATATCACTTTTCAAAATACTTAACTCACCCTCGAAATTATCGCGAACATCCAAAGTGTAATTTCCATTGCTAATTTCACGGAGATAGGTCGATAGTTTTTCGAGTTCTCGGTAACGCCATTGGGTGAAAAGAAAGGTCACGGTGATTAACAAGACAGAAGACACTAGTGCGATAAGTAGCGCCTCTGTCGATAGTAGCGCTGCATATCCGCTCGTTCCAATAGCGATGAATATCAAGGTAGCAAAGAAAAGTAAAATTTCTCGATTGCGAAACATCTTTAGTCACCTACCTTATAGCCCAACCCGCGAACCGTTCTAATAATCGTCGGGTGCTGTGGATCATCTTCTAATTTTTGCCGTAATCTCTTTATATAAACAGTCAATGTATTGTCATTAACGAAATCTCCTGCCACGTCCCAGATTTGTTCCAACAATTGATTTCTCGTAAAAATCTGGCCAATATGATTGGCAAAAATGAGAAAAAGGCGGTATTCCAATGCAGTCATGAATACTTCATCCTCATTTTTATACACTTTTCCTTCCAGCGTATTGACACGTATATTCTTCACCACAATGATTGATTTTGGTTTCGTCTGTTTTTCATATCGGCGTAAGACAGATTTAATTCGAGAGATCAATTCACGAACTCTAAAAGGTTTTGTAATGTAATCATCCGCGCCCATATCTAGTCCCATCACAACATTCACTTCATCATCAATCGCCGTCAAAAAAATAACTGGCACATCTTTACGATCTTTCACAGCTTTACACAAATCATAACCACTTCCATCTGGGAGCGATAAATCAAACAGACACAAACTAATCTGATTGAGTTCTTCATTAATGACTTTTTCAGCAGATTTCGCGTCATAGCAAAGGATTGTCTCGAATTGTTCTTGCTGTAACGAATATTCTAAACCTGATGCAATTGTTTTATCATCTTCAACTAATAAAATTTTCATTATTGTCCCTCATTTCTTTAGCACCTACCCAGAATAGTATCAAAAATTTAGCAACGCCTCTTAGGCGTTGCTAGGTTCGTAAATAGCTGATAATTATTCTAATATCAGCATAAATCCAGATATTTGTGCATACAACGTATTTTTTTCAGCATAACTCGTGATTTTTGTGCATAGGGCACCAGTCTTTCAGCATAACCCACGGATTTTGTGCATACCAACCACAGCCAAAGACGGTCGAGAGGAAGCAGAAGAACCGTCCCTACGCTTCCTCCTGACGGCTGGAGACTTTTTGGTAAATATACGAGATTCCTAATAGCACGATTCCAAAGCAGAAGTATGCGAGAATTTTACTCGTTTCAGTAAGGAATGCTAAATCGTAAAGGAATAGTTTCCCCGTTGATAGCAAGGTTAATCCAAGTCCAATCCGACGGACGTAGACGAACTTCCTCTTGAATCCATAAAGAATGTAGCCAACTGCAACGACGAGGAAGATCAAACTAATGACAAACCCAACATCTCCTAGCTGAAACTGTACATTTAAAAATGCTGCTAAAATGGCTAAAAAATACACAGACAAAATCGTTGGATACAACTCGACATTTTTAAATTGACCTCTAATATAAGCCATTAATAGGTCGCGACCTGTTGCGAAAATCAGGACATTAAATCCGATAAGTACAATCAAGGCCAAATAGTCGATAAATGTATTTTCTGCCATAGTCGAGTTTAACGTTGGCATCGACACCGTAACAATTAATGTGACAAAACTTCCAATGCTGTATAAAAAGAGACAATAATATTTGACCACTCTGTCGTATAAAAGTGGGGTTTTCTTAAGTCCATATGCCAAACTGATTGACATGAATGAAAACATCAGAAATTTGTAAAACCAAAAGTGATCAAAATCATTCGGTACCCATTGATCGTACCAGTACGAAGTTTCATGGGTGAAATAAATCCAAACATTAACCAGGGTGAAATACTTCAACCAATTAATAAAATTAGCAAACCCTCTGAAGAGATATGTGCTCTCTCTTTTCGCCTGATCGTACACATAATAGAGCATAACGAGAACTAAACCTGTCATAATCGCAAAATACTTAAAATGGAAGAGATCAGGGTTTCGTGATATTCCATCCATGTATTGCAAGAAATCGATGAAAAAAGTTATCAATGTCAAACTGAAGATCGCCCACCCTGCTTTTTCAAGCAATTTAAGCTTATAGCGATTTGCGTAGAGCATGATAACGATACTCTCTACTAACCAGCCTAACGCTAGCCACTCGACGCCGAATTGAAACGGTATAACAAGGACCGCAAACGTTATCGACGTCCCATAAAACAGCACCATTGTTTGCTTTTCGTGGTTCATTATCTGTTGCACCGATTTTCCTAATCCGAAATAAAGGATACAAAAACCTACGGCTAATAAACCTCTGAAATTTTGCCAGCCAAGGTCACTAAACAAATAATAGATAACTGAGCAACTTATCGTTGTATTAAAAGCTAATAAGGTCACATCGATCCACTTCATCGATACTTTATGTTTAAATGCAAAGCCAATCGTTAACACCAAATATAGTAAGAACGTGAGAATCGTATAGGCCATATTAATCCCATTATTTTGCGAAAGGTAGATTAGGATAAAAAACGATGGAAGGTTCAATATAAAACTGATATAGTGAACGATATTCCATTGTTTTTGCAGCGAAATCAATAAAATCGATACATTCAAAATCAATATATAGGCCATAGCAGCATAGACAGCATTGCCTTCCAGTCCAAATGTACCTAAATACGAGTAAAATGGAATATACCCTCCAATTAAACCAAACGTACAAATTGTTTTCGATTGATAGCGAAGTGAGAGGATAATTGCCGTGACAGTTATCAACACAGACAAAAGCAGAGCTCCCGTTAACGTTATAATATCTAATAGAAAGTAGCTAAAGAAAATCGATCCATAAATGACGGCAATTCCCCCGCCAATAAGACCTAAGGCAAAGGTTTCTCTTTTTTTCTGATACAACCATTCGCCACCTGCAAGCATGAGAATACCAATTACAAAAAACGTGCCGCCTTTGAGGTAATCATTGAACCAATTTGAGTAAGAATGCCTAAACGCAGCAGCTACACCAAAAATGATTAATAACATTCCCAATTTGTTGATCCAATTCAAGCCAATTTTCATTTCAATTTGATTTTGCTTCACTCGTTTTTGAATGACATCCTCTGTCAACTCTTCATCCGCTAGCTTGTCATAGTGTTCGGAGACCCCACTTAACAAGTCACGTTCTTCTTTTGCTAAAAGCGCACGCTCCTTTTTGATCGTTTCATTGACTTCCATCGATACTTCATCCAATTTCGCCACCATCGCTTGTTTCTCTTGACGAATCGATTGATTGGCTCGTTCCTTTAATTTCAAGATTTCCCTTTTGGATTGCTCCTCAAGATCTCTCAACTCGTTTTGTTTCGGACGAACTGTGGATGCAAAATATGTATCCAACTTTTGTCTTGATACCTTAAGTAAGTTTGTTTTTTCATCTAACATTTGCTCTTGAAGAGCGACTCGCAGCTTTTGATTTTCTCCCTCCATATGTTGATACTTTTCGCTTATGTCTTGAAGTTTTTTTCGATATTCCTCCCCGCTTTTTCGAAGTGTTTCATTCTCCTGAAGTACATCACTAGATTCATATTCTTTTACAATTGCATCGAAATCTTTCGCAAGCTTCGTCTGTTCTGCTCTCATTTTTGTCAATTGAATTTTGATATCATCCATGCGTTACCCTCCTTAACTAACTAGAGACTCTTCTTCGCCAGATACTGTTCACATACATTATCTACCATTATACAAGAAAAAAACGAAAGTCAAAGGGGTATTCTAGGTAACTTTTTTATTAGTGGAAGCGAAGGGACGGTTCTCTTGCTTCCAAATAGAACAATTTTTGTTCCTTCAGGAAGCAGGAGAACCGTCCCCCTGCTTCCATCTGTTGACCTGAATTAATAGTTTATAGTATTGTTAATATATTGATATATATATTAACAATTGTTTTTGAAAGCATTGTTTTATGGGTGGCGTTAATGATGAGGAGTGGTTTGTGGTGAAGATAGGTTCTAAAAAAAATGTTTGGATGATTGCTATTTCAATTGTATTTATTCTAGTTGCGGTTATTATCGGGGGGAATTATGGTGGTTTTAATGAAGCATCTGAAAATGGTTCTCAGAACTCTGAGAATAATGACACGATGCAAGAAAGCACTGAAGGAGGTGCCCCATCATTTACTAATGTTTCGGTTCATGACCCTTCAATTATTAAAGAAGGAGATACATACTATGCGTTTGGAACTCATATAGAGGCAGCTCACTCTACCGATTTAATGAATTGGATAAGCTTCACAAATGGGTATTCAACACCAGATAATGCCTTATATGGTGATTTGTCAGAGAACTTGGCTGAATCGTTTAATTGGGCTGGCGAAGATGATTCGGACAGTCAAGGTGGTTATGCGGTATGGGCTCCGGATATTTTTTGGAATGACAATTACATCAATGACGATGGATCAACTGGTGCTTATATGATTTATTATAGTGCTTCATCCACATACATTCGCTCGGCATTAGGGTATGCGGTATCACAAGATATTGAAGGCCCTTACGAATATGTCGATACGATTGTCTATTCTGGTTTTACAGAAGGTGAAGCATATGATGAAAATAGTGACGTTAATAAGGATTGGTCGAATACCAATATTCCCGATTTAATTGATGATGGGCAATTGTCAGGTGAGAGCGACGATTGGTTCCATGTTGGTGGGGCTTATAATAATCAATCCTTTCCAAATGCAATTGATGCAAATTTGTTTTATGACGAAGAAGGTACACTTTGGATGAATTATGGGTCCTGGTCTGGCGGAATTTTCTTACTTGAAATCGATGAAGAAACCGGAAAACCGATTTATCCTGGTGAGGATGGTGAGACAGCTGACGGTCGGTTAATTGATCGTTATTTCGGGATCAATATTGCTGGTGGTAACGGTGAATCAGGGGAAGGTCCTTATTTAGATTACGACGAGGAACGAGGTTATTACTATTTGTATGTAACATATGGTTGGTTAGGACTTGATGGTGGCTATAATATGAGATTATTTAGAGCTACTGACCCTGAAGGGCCTTATCTCGATGCCAATGACCAGGATGCTGTTTTGCCGGATGGTGCTAGGAACCCTTCTTACGGATATAAACTGATGGGCAACTTTGAATTTGATTTAGAGGACGGTGGGTCTTCTGGTAGCAACCACGGCTATGTTTCTCCAGGTCATAATTCTGTTTACTCGGATTCTGATACAGATAATAAGTTTTTAGCGTTTCACTCTCGTTTTCCAAACAGGGGCGAAGAGCATGAACTTCGCATTCACCAATTGTTTATGACCGACGATGATTGGCCAGTAGTAGCTCCTTATCGTTATAGTGGAGAAACACTCGAAAACATAGATGAAGATGATATAGTTGGCGATTATCAATTTATTAACCATGGCACCGATAATGATGATGCCGTGAAGAGTGCAGATTTAATTCACTTGCATGATGATCAATCTGTGTCAGGTACGGTTGAAGGAACTTGGGAGAAAGTCGATGGTTCAACACTACAGATGACCTTAGATGGCGTTGAGTTTGATGGCATATTTTTGCAGCAATGGGATGACTCAACAGAGAAAGACGTGATGACATTTACAGCGATGTCAAATCAGAATGAAACAATTTGGGGTAGTAAGTTCGATGATAGTGATGATGAAGTAACAGTTTCAAGGGTTAAAGACCAATTAAGTCTCGGTGATTCGAATAATATTTCTTCTAATTTAAACCTTCCGCAAGAGGGAGCGAGAAATACAGAAATTTCATGGGCTTCGTCTGATTCAGATCTAATTTCAGCTGATGGAGAAGTTACTCGTCCTAATAGTGATGCGGGCGAAGTCGATGTTACGTTAACAGCAACGATTACGAGAGGCGATGCTATGGAGACAAAAGATTTCGAGCTTAAAGTTCAGCCGATGGTTGATGCAGAGTTGACGGCACACTTTCCGTTCGATGAGAATTTGGGTGATCAGCATGGTGATTTTGAAGACGGCTCAGAAACTGGTAATCGTATCGATAATACGGATGGATCAATTTCTTTTGCAGATGGAAGAGAAGGTCAAGCAGCTGTTTTTGATGGTGATTCCGGAGTCCGTTTACCGAATGGCTTGATTTCTAGTAGTGATTATTCGGTTTCTTTATGGGTCAACCCTGAGGAATTAACTACGTATACAACGACTTTCTTTGGTGCACGTGATGAGGATAACTGGGTAAGCCTTGTACCAAGAGGCCCTGATGGTGAAGAAACGTTTGTTGTTTCTGAGTTTCCGAATATTTTTACGACAAGTGGTGGTAGCTTTAGTTTAGGAGTGAATTGGTGGGACCCGCCATTTAAAGGAATGATGGATGAATTACGGATTTATGATGGGGCAATCGATGCAGAAGAGATTGCTGAACTCGCAGAGTAGGTTTAGCTGACAGGTAGTGTAGTTTTAGAAGAGAAAGATCAGGAGAAGCAGGAGTAAATTGCATTCTTATTATAAATTCGTGTATAATTGGGTAACAGATATAAAAACGGCTGAGTGCGCTAACACTCTGCCGTTGCAACAACATGCCGCATGAAAAGCGGCTGACCAAACGGATATTGCCTATGAAATAGCTCACCTGACTTGGACTGCGGGTGGCTATTTCTTTTTGTTTATGACGACGATTAGCGTTATGACTAGTGTCAGTGTCGTTGCTATTGCAAGACTAAACTGCGCGATTAAACTGAAGGCTTCATATGTCGTCATTCACCTCACCCCCTTTCGACAGGGAGTTCAGCCACCACCTTGCTTTATGAAGTTGCTTCCTCATTATACCAAACATACGTTCTCATTACTAGATTTATTAATTATGGAAGCCCAGGGACGGTTCTCTTGCTTCCACATTGTAAAATTTCTGTTCCTTTAGGAAGCAGGAGAACCGTCCCCCTGCTTCTCTTTTGTTTCGGTTACAAAGGACATTTCTCTCCATTTCCCTTGTTTCCAGCGGCGGAGCATGAAAATGCCGCGAAACCATTCATCTACTGCAAAGGCGATCCACACGCCGATTAGCCCTAGCCCGAAATGAATCCCTAGGAGGTAGGCAATTGGAACGCAAATAAGCCACATCGAAAAAATCCCAATATAGACAGGGAACTTAGCATCCCCGGCTGCGCGTAGAGAGTTGATGCAAATCACATTAAACGTTCGGCCAGGTTCAATTATAATCGCCAATAACAACAAAGTGCTTCCCATTGTAATAATCTCGACATTATCCGTAAAAATCCCGAGTAATGGTTTGCTAAGAAGGTAAAACATAATGGCTACACTTGTAGAAAGACAGACCGCAATTTTCAAGCTACTTATACAGCGTTTGTATGCAGCATTTAAATTTTTTGCACCGACATGGTAGCCAATGATAATTTGCGTTCCTTGACCAATCGCTAACGCACACAACAACACTAGCATCATCAAGTTTTGTGTATACACTTTTGTCGTCAAAGCCTCCGTGCCTATCGTTGCAATAAATGAAGTAATTAATAATTGCATCGTATTAAAAGAAAAATGCTCCCCTGCTGTTGGGATGCCTATTTTCAAAAGATTTCGGAGTTCAATTCTAGGGATCCCTTGAAATAAATAAGCGAAGGGGAGTGAACCGTTTATTCGCTTAAGTAAAACGCTAAATATAACTATTAACCCAAGAAATCGACATCCTGCTGTAACAATAGCTACCCCTGTGACACCATAGACTGGTAGCCCAAATGGTCCAAAAATAACGAGGTAATTTCCGATAATGTTGAGGATGTTCATGCCAACCGTTACGTACATCACATCCCTTGTGAAACGATGACTGCGCAAAATCGCTCCACAAGTCATTAACAGCGCTTGCACAAAAGCAAAGCCACCAACAATCGCCAAATACAAGCTCGCTTCACCGAGCAGGCTTTCATCCAGTCCCATCAGGTTAAAGATCATCGAGCTACCAAAAATAAGGAAGAGACTTAAGACGAGTCCAGAAATTAAATTTGCAGCTAGGGCAACAACCGCAACTTCTTTCGCTTTTTTCGCATTATCTGCTCCGAGTTGTTGCGCAATAAGGACACTGGTTCCTGTCGCAATAAACCCAAACATCACAACAATAAAACGCATCACTTCATTAGATACGCCAACTGCAGCAACAGAATCATCGGAGTATTGGCTTAACATTAATGTATCAGCATTTCCCATTAACATATGTAAAAGCGCTTCAATAAAAATAGGCCACGTTAGCGCAAATAAACTCAGATTACGAATCTTCTTCTTATTCTCACTCACCTTAACACCTCCCCGGAAGCAGAGTAGAAGCAGAGGGACGGTTCTACTGCTTCCACTCTCTTCTTCTTACGTTATTCTCAATGTTTTTAATAAAAGGATTAGAAAAAGTCCAAAACAGCGCTTTCTTATTAGTTTCAGGTATCACTTAAAAATACCTTGCATTTGATGTCTCATCGATAATCCAAATAAAAGGTCTCATCTCTTCATCTCTAATTTCGGTTTTTGTCTCACCTTCATAAATTATATCAAGAATTTATAAGTAGTTTTCCTCATTGTGAAAGGTTCATTGATTTACTTAATTATTTATTGGTATGGAAAGGTCAATTATGAAATGATCGGAAGCAGGAGAACCGTCCCTGCGCTTCCTCCTTTGGGTGTGTTATAATTTGGATAATTAGTTTAGTTTACAATTTTGGAAGGAGTATTTATTGATGAAAATATCAACGCTATTGAAGTATATTTCCGGGGGGATAGAAGCTTTATTAGGCATCCCAGTGCTCGGAGGCCTTGTTATAATTAGCATGGGATGGACCCCATTATTATTTATGCTCGTTTTCCATATCGTTACTCTCATCTTTTCAATGAAAGAAAAAGAAAGAATTCACGGAAGTGTCTTGGGGATTGTTACTTCTTGTCTTGGATGGATCCCTTTCCTAGGAATGATTCTGCATATTATTACGGCAATTTTACTACTTTTAGACGGACGCCGGTCTCATAAACAAGATAATGAAATTACGATTTAGTTGTAAGTTAGTACTATATGAAAGAACGTAAAACTAGATTTTTCAAAGAAGAAGGTGTGGGGTTGATTTCGCACCTTTTTTTATGCTTTGAATACTAGGTTCGCTGAAATGCCTAGTATTCTTGCTGCTTGGCGATGTGATACCCCAGTAATCCCCTTTATATGTCGCAACACTTCCTTCCTTTTCAGACTCGGCAAATTTTTCACGTGCGCAATCTAGCGTGGGCCAATTACCTCCTTAATTGCTTCGGCCGCCTCTTCATCAGATAATCGTATTCTGTCATTCACGCGATCGAAGGGACACTCATCATCATTTACTCTCTCATTAAATTTTTTATATTCCCTTCTTGCAACCGAAAGATCATCAGCTAGCCGCCGCAAAAGAATCGCTTCATCCAGCAATCCATCCGGAAAGCTACGTCTTCCGTAATAGCCCTGACAACTACTCCAAAGCCACTCATCCGCTGACTTAACCAGGCCAGCCTTGACTGGGTTTTGATGAATGTAGCGGCTAACCCTCATCAAATATCCATCCGTTTCAACACTTTCACTCCGGAACCTGTCTTGAAAAAGATGCCCGACCGAACTGTACTTTTGATTATAGAACCAAACATAACTCACCCCAATCCGCTTCATCGTAACGGAAAGGTCCTCCCTTCCCTCACTTAAAAGCAGGTGCACATGATTGCCCATCAGACACCACGCATACACGCCCAACTCTGATTTCAGTTTGTATTTTCCGACCGTCTGGAGAAACCTGATGCAATCTTCATCATCATGAAAAATCTGCCGCCGATTTACTCCTCTCAACATAATATGGTAAATCCCAGAGCTACTTTTCACCCTAGCTACTCGAGGCATCGTTATCACAACTCCCCTTATTTTTTATGAAACTCTTTTCTTTGGAAAAATAAAGAAACCTGTCCACTTAAACTGAAAACACGTACACATCGATTACTGATTTTCAATATAGCTAACTACAGCAACTCCTTTCTCTACTTATTAGATTAGGTTTCGATTTTGAAGGTAAATGTAGGTTTGATGAAAGTGGATAATGTCTTAGGCGGGATGGGAGGGTCGGATTTCATAAAAAGAAAGTGACCGTGTTTTGTAGAGGGTTTCTTAGATCTATCATATACTATATTGTGAATTATTTCACCTAATTTCCCAGGAAGCGCAGGGACGGTTCTCCTGCTTCCATATCCCCTTCCAGTCAAATTTTTTTGTTGGTTTATTTAGCATCGGTCGGAATGGAAATACGGAATGTCGTACCGACTCCTCTTGTGCTATTGACCTCTATTTTTCCGCCCAATTTATCAATCGTGCTGTACACCATGAGCATACCGAGACCTGTTCCTTCCTCTTTTGAAGAGTAGTATGGTTCGCCCAGGCGTAAAACATCGCTTTTCGTCATACCTATCCCTGTATCTTTCACTTGGATGCTAATGTTGCCCTTTTCTTCTAATATATCAATCGAAAGAGTCCCACCGGTTTCTTTCATAGCTTCGATGCCATTTTTATATAAATTAATCAAACACTGTTGCATTTGATTTTTATCGAACCTCTTATATAATGTATTTTTAAAAGTGAATGCTAACTTAACTTGATGCATGTTTGAATAAGCGATCATAATGTTATTCACATACTCAATTTCGTCTTTAAAATTAGAGTAGACCATATTTGCCGCTTGTGGCTTCGCAAGCGAGAGAAAATCACTCACAATTTTTTCTGCGCGATTCAATTCCTGTAATGAGAGGTCTATATATGATTGTTCCTTATTATCTAAATTCTGCGATGTTTTTAGAAGTTGAAGAAATCCGCTTGTGACAGTTAGTGGGTTTCTAATTTCATGTGAAACACTAGCTGATAATTCACTTAAAACATTTAATCTATCAGATTGTATATATTTTTGCCGTTTTTTTTCATTAACAATAATTTTCTCTATCAATACAAGGATCACAATGCCACCAATAACATACGTAGTTAAAACATTCATAGCGATATTGAAATATTCCACCCCTATGTTTGTATAAAGGAAACTTAGAATAATAAGGAAAATGATCATTGTAATAATCGAGATAATTCCTACCGTTCGAATTCTTTGTTTAGATCTCTGCTGAATAAACTTTTTACTCCATAAAGGGATGACCATGAATAGAATGGATGAAAAATAAAAGGAGAACAGTATGCCATCCCCGCCAAGAAGAAACCGATAAATATTCAATACTAGGTAAAGGGGAAAAGCAATGACATACCCTCCGTAAAGGGAAGCAATAATGAACGGGATATATCGCAAGTCAAAAATATATCCAACATCTAGTTCAATCGGAAATGTCATACATAACATCATCGATGCCGATGCAAATAAAATCATAAAAATTTTATTCTTTATAGTGAAAGACATATTTTCAAAGAATATTAGATATATGACTACTGGGAAAAGTAAAAACAAAAAATTAATTAGTAACGTTTCAATCAAAAGTAACCATCCTTTCTTTTCTCCAGTTAGATTCAGAAAATATCGATTAAATTATCGTGAACGTTTAGTCAAATTAACTTAATAATAATTATATCATAAAAATTAATCTCTACATGGTAACGAAGGAAGCGGGAGAACCGTCCCCACGCTTCCTAGGAAGCGGAGGGACGGTTCTCCCGCTTCCTTCTCTATCGCTTTAAAGTGATGCAAATTTAGTGTATACATGTAACTTTTCGTATATTATAATATAATGAAATCATCAAATTATTCAGATAAATGATTGTAGGGGGAAATGAAAATGAAAAGAACATGGCAAGTAAGTATTGCAACCGCAATGATGAGTTTTTTATTATTAGCGGGATGTGGTACAGGAGATGAGAACGCTGGCGCTAATGAAAATGGAGACGGTAATGACAACAATTCTGTCAATGAGGAAACCGCAGGTGCGGAAGATGAAAATAATGCTAACAATGCATCAAATGGTGATGATGCTGCGAACAATGCTGAAGAAGAAATGGTTCATATTGGTGCGACTCAGATCGTTGAGCATCCATCTTTAGACGCTGCTTTTGAAGGATTTAAGGCGGGTTTAGCTGACAATGGCTATGTTGAAGGAGAACAAGTTACGTTTGACTTCCAAAGTGCTCAAGGTGATCCAAACAATACAGGACCGATTGCAACGAACTTTGTCGCTGATGAAGTCGACTTGATTTTTGCAAACTCAACGCCAAGCGCACAAGGCGCATTGCAATCGACTGATGATATTCCAATTATCTTTACATCAGTAACTGACGCTGTAGGTGCTGGATTGGTTGAGTCACTTGACCAACCTGGAGACAACATTACTGGCGTTGTGGACCTTCATCCAGATTCAATTGAAAAAACAATTGGATTCATTGAAGATTACTTTGCTGACTCAACAGTTGGCTTGATTTATAACTCTGGCGAACAAAATTCTCTCGCACAGATTGATGCTGTCAATGCTGCGATTGAAGGAACGAATCTTGATACTGCTGAAAGAAGTGTCTCAACGTCTGCTGAAGTACAACAAGCTGCAGAGTCACTAATCGGAGAAGCTGACGTCCTTTTCATTATTACAGATAACACGGTTGTATCAGCGCTAGAAACTGTTGTATCTACTGCAAACGAATACGACATTCCACTTATTGTTGGGGAGCCTGACTCTCTTGAAAGAGGCGGATTTGCGACATTCGGAATTGATTACCATTCAATCGGATACCGTACAGGTGAAATGGCAGCCGAAATACTTAGTGGCGATAAAACAACAGCGGAGATCCCTTCAGAATATCCGGCTGACATGCAATTATTTATCAACCAAGATGCGGCAGAAGCTCAAGCTATTGAATGGCACGACGATTGGGACGATTTAGCAGAACTATTTGAATAATATTAGAAAAACTTGACTTATCGCCAAGTCCTTCATGGCGAAAGCCTTAGTTTATCTTACACTTTAATCCTTTAGCGAAGTTAAACATTCTTAATGTATAATATTAGCCCACCAGGATTTTTCCTAAAAAAGATCGTAAATTCGTAATAAAAGCTAGATTTTTCCTATTAGAAGTTAGATAGCATGCACGCAAGATATACCTATTTTTGAAAAATCTGTGCACGTGCAGACATTTCTGCACGTGCCTCTCTTACATATGAAGAAATTAATTGTTGTGGAAAGGCAGGATATTTTATGTTTATTTCAACTTTTGGAGCAGTTGAATCAGGTGTTCTCTACTCGTTAATGGCGCTCGGTGTTTACCTTTCGTTTCGTGTGCTAGACTTTCCTGACTTAACCGTTGATGGAAGTTTTGTCACAGGTGCTGGCGTTGCAGCTATCATGGTCGTATCTGGTTATCCGCCACTCGTTGCAACGATGGGAGCTATTCTTGCGGGCTTTGCTGCGGGATGTATGACGGGGCTTTTGCATACGAAAGGGAAAGTGAATCCATTACTCTCAGGAATCTTAATGATGATTGCGCTGTATTCGATTAACCTCCGAATTATGGGAAGGTCGAACGTCCCTCTTTTAAATGAAACGACCCTATTTACGGAAGTACGGTCGTTTTCCGAATCGATAGGTGTAGATAGTTTTATGAACGGACTTCTCTCATCGATGGGGATCAGCAACTTACCTCGAACATGGGGTATCCTCTTTATTGGATTTTTGATTGTCTTAGTTGTGAAATTTTTGACTGATTATTTTTTGAAAACGGAAGTTGGATTAGCGCTCCGGGCGACCGGTGATAACAAAAAAATGATCCGGAGTTTTTCAGCAAACACGGACTCGCTCTACATCTATGGTCTTGGATTGTCGAATGCGCTAGTTGCTTTTTCAGGCGCACTAGTCGCGCAACTTGGCGGATTTGCTGATGTTGGTATGGGGATTGGCATGATCGTCATTGGTCTTGCTTCAGTTATTATCGGAGAAGCCCTTTTTGGAACAAAAACGATTGCCAGGGTCACACTTGCTGTCATTGGCGGCGCGATTGTTTACCGAATCGTTGTGACATTAGCCCTTCGCGTAGATTTTTTAGATACGAGCGATATGAAATTAATTACTGCAATCATAGTTATTGCTGCACTCGTCACACCAAAGATTATTGATGCACAAAAAGAAAAGCGCAGACGATTTAGAAAACGGGCAGCGCTGTCGAAGTTACAAGCCGCTAGTAATGGAGGAGGCGATCACAATGCTAGACCTTAACAATATTAACCTCACTTTTAATGAAGGCACGCCCGATGAAAAAAATGCATTGGAAAACATCAACCTTTCCTTAGAACCTGGTGAATTTTTGACGATTATTGGTAGTAATGGTGCTGGGAAATCAACGATGATGAATGTTGTATCCGGTAGTTTACTTCCGGACGTTGGCGATGTCATTATTGACGATAAAAATGTGACCTATCAGCCTGAATATAAGCGGTCACAAATGCTCGGGCGAGTGTTTCAAGATCCGATGGCAGGCACTGCCCCATCGATGACGATTGAAGAAAACTTGGCAATCGCTTATGCACGCAACAAGAAACGGACGATAAAAATCGGTGTGACTAAAAAACGAAAAGACGTGTTTCGCGAGTTTTTAGAGACGTTAAACCTTAATCTCGAAGACCGTCTCTCAGCAAAAGTAGGCCTGTTGTCAGGTGGAGAACGTCAAGCCCTTTCGTTATTGATGGCGACATTTACACAACCAAAATTATTGTTACTTGATGAGCATACAGCGGCACTAGATCCTGCCAGAGCGGAATTGATCACAAATCTAACTGCTGATATTGTCAAGAAATTCAACCTTACGACACTGATGGTCACGCACAACATGCAGCAAGCTCTCGATCTTGGCAACCGCCTAATTATGATGGATAAAGGGCAAGTCATTTTAGACGTCACAGGCGAAGAAAAGCAAGATTTAACGATCGAAAAACTGTTACAAGAATTTCAACGGATCCGCGGCGAAAAGATGGCCAACGACAAAGCCGTTTTAGGATAATGCGGTCGGAAGCATGGGGACGGTTCTCTTGCTTCCTCACCGTCTCCGTCGTCGTCGTTGACAAATAGAACAAACCCAGCAGGCTTTTAACTAGTTGCTGGGTTTTATTTTTCGAGAATATGCTCGTTTTTACATAGTATTTCACAAACTTTATATTTTCCTAATTTCGACAAAAGCTAACAACCTTCCCTACCCTATTGCTAGTGTGTTTGGAAGCAGGAGAACCGTCCCTGCGCTTCTTTTTTCGACGATTTTCGACAATGACAGATGTGTATTTTTACTGTTAGAATTGAATGATAGCGTTTTAATTAATATTCAAGATAAATATTAAGCTTTGAGAAGGAGTTTTTTTACAATGGAAATCGCAGACATTCAATCTTTGGCAACAAGAATTAAACAGAATGTACAAACGGTCATTATTGGAAAAGAAGAAGTGATTGACCAATTAGTGATTGCTTTGCTTTCTTCAAGTCACGTACTATTGGATGATGTTCCAGGTATGGGGAAGACGTTACTCGCTAACTCGCTTTCCCAGTCTATTTCAGGAAAATTTAAGCGGTTACAATTCACACCGGACCTGTTGCCTTCTGACGTAACTGGGATCCACTTTTTTAATCAAAAAAATGGGGAATTTGAGTTTCGCGAAGGTCCGATTTTTACAAATATTCTCCTAGCAGATGAAATTAATCGAGCGACACCGCGTACACAGTCGAGTTTGCTCGAAGCGATGGAAGAGAAACAAGTGAGCATTGATGGTGAAACACATACATTAGGTAAACCGTTTATGGTTATTGCCACGCAGAACCCTGTCGAAAGTCAAGGAACTTTCCCATTGCCAGAAGCGCAACTTGACCGTTTTTTAATGAAGATTGAAATGGGTTACCCGTCGAAAGAAGAAGGGATTTCCATTCTAAAAAGATTTAAACAAGGGAGTCCAATTGGAAAGATCGAACCTGTAGCTAGCCAAGATGAAGTTGTTGCTGCGCAAAAGCTATACTCTAATGTGCATGTGTCAGACGATTTGTTGGATTATATCATTCAAATTGTTGAAGCAACACGAAATCATGACGAAATTGAATTGGGAGTTAGTCCCCGTGGAAGTCAGGCCCTGCTTAAAGCGGTACAAGTCTATGCCATTCTACAAGGACGAAGTTATGTTCTCCCCGATGATATTAAAGCAATGGCCAAGCCGGTCTTAGCCCACCGTCTCGTCATTGATGAAATGACAAAATTAAAGGTTGGTTATGAACATGAACTCCTCGATAGCATTATTGAGAAAATTGCAGTTCCTTCCGAGGAAGAATTATTGAAAGGTGTCGAATAATCGATGTCCCTGAATATTTTCATTTTCACAATCGTTACCCTCGTGTTTCTGCAAGGAGTTATCTTCTCTAGGTTGGTGCTTAAGAACATTCGTTACCGGCGTTATTTTAGCAAACCCGCTGTCTTTGCAGGCGATAAAGTTGAGATGAAAGAAATTATTGAAAACGATAAAATCCTTCCAGTACCATGGGTTCGATTAGCTTCAAGGATGGCTCCTAGCTTAATTTTTGAAAAACAAAAAAATCTTGGCGTCGAAAGTGAACAATTCCTAAGCAGTTTATTTAGCTTAACGCCTTACCAAAAGATTATTCGTACACATGAAGTAACTTGTTTGCGGCGCGGATACTTTTATTTCAAAGAAGCGCAGTTAACAAGTGGGGATTTAATTGGCCTCGTGAAAAAATATCGACACGTGGAAGCTGTTAGTTCGCTGCTTGTTTATCCAGAAATTCGTCCAATAAAGGATCTTCCAATTCCTTCTCACCAATTGCAAGGTGACTATTTCGTGAGACGTTGGATTGCTGAGGATCCGTTTATTAATGCGGGAGTGCGCGAGTATCAGCCAGGTGATTCGCTTCGCTCCGTCAATTGGAAAGCATCGGCGCGAGCACAAACGATGCAAGTAAATAAAAAGGATTTCACGGCAGATTATCGCTTAATGATCTATGTCAATTTTGACCAAAACGAAGATATTCGCCTGTCGATTTCAGACGAAGCACTTGTCGAAAAAGCGATTTCTTATGCAGCATCTATTGCTTATTATACGACGTCGAAAGGAATTCCAACTGGTTTTGGTTGCAATGGGTATTTATATGTTCCGGGAGAAAAGATACGTGGTCTGAAAGATTCCGTTCGGCTCGAACCGCGAACTGGCAAGTCACATTTATATTCAATTTTAAAAACGATGGCGAAGCTAAAAATCGACAGAAGTATGCCTTTTCATAAATTTTTAAAAGAAGATGTCAATCAAAATCGACGGAAAACCGATTATCTATTTATTAGTGCGTTTTCTAGTGCGAATATTGAAAAAAACATTCGTCTCCTGCAACGAAAAGGGAATACTGTCGACTATCTTTGGTTAACTAACGATGCCAAATCAGTACACGAAAGCAAAGAAGCAACGCAGGAAGGAGGTCATTCTAATGGAGCGTAAACCATTTCTGACTCTTCTATACAAATGGTTTTTGGGAATGCTAGAAGCGCTTGTTGCGCTACCAATTGTTGTCTTCTTATGGACCCAGCTCATCGGAGAAGGAGATTTTTATACTTGGTTAAGTGTAATTCTTTTTACGTTTATCGTTGGTCTTTTACTGTATGAATGGAAACCGAATAAAAATAGATGGTTTTATTATATTTTAGCTGTTTTCGTTAGTATTGGTGTGGCATTTGTTTTGACAAGTAGCATGATTCCTCTTGTTTTCACGGGAATCCTTGTCTTGATCATGCTTGTACGGGGGGTTCGGTATGGGAAAGAGCCTGTTGGTGACCCGTTTAATGAGTTTTATTTATTAGGTGGGATTATCGGCTATTTTTTCGCTTTCTTTTTCTATCGAGAAATGGAAAATCTCATCCCTTTCCAAACATTAATCACATGGTCCGGCGTTGCAATCATTTTGTTCACTCTTTTTTATGCAAACCAAGAATATTTACGAGGGGCCACCCTTTCAAAAACAAGAAAGCCTTATATTGAAAAGATTGTACGCGTACGAAATCAATTAGCAGTGGCTATCATCATTGGGCTTGCTTTTTTAATTACGAGCGCCCAGTACGTGGAAGCATTCTTTTCGAGAGTTTTTGCTTTTATCGGCTCATTAATTAGTGTCTCATCTTCTGATGAACCACCGCCTGCTTCTCCAGATATGGACATGGCGCCTCCAGATTTAGGTCCACTTACTGATGAACCTAGTGAACCTTCTCGTTTTCTCCAAATCTTTGAAACGATTTTGATGTATACGGTCGGAGTCATTGCCGGTGTCGGAGTCATTGTATTAATTCTGCTTGTTTTTAAGATTTTCCGGAAACAAATTAGTCGTTTATGGGGATGGCTCGCAGGAACAATCACTAAGTTCGGCGGAGAAAGTGAGAAGGAAGAAGAACCTCCTTACGTGGATGAAAAGATCAGCCTGCGCGACTGGGCTGATTGGAGGAAGAAAAACAAGGACAAAGTAAAAGATTGGGTAAGTGCACCTTTCACAAAAGCACCTACTATGGACGATTACACGACGCGAAATGAAAAAATTCGTTTCTTATACCGTCATTCATTGCGTACGGAAATTAAAAACGGGTACGAATTCCGCAAAAATGCTACTCCTTCTGAAACGCTACGAGAATTAGTAGCAGAAGATCGCAACCTAACCGATCTATCTGAAACAGAGTTAGCGGATGTTTACGCTAAAGTCCGCTATGGAGATCACACGGGCGACATAACCGAAGGAGAATTTAACCGAGTTTTCCGCCAGTAGCAGGAAGCGCAGGGACGGTTCTCTTGCTTCCTTGTCACTGATAAAGTAAACGTTGAAGAACATTTCAGTTTGCAAAAGAAGACCTCTCGACTGATGAGAGGTCTTCTTTGTTTTGTGACAACTTTTCTTGACTTCTAGTACTGAACTTACTCCTTGGTAGAAGCGATCCCGCGAAAATGGCATCCCGACCTGATTTAATAGCAGTACCGACTATCTAGTCCCTACTGGCACCCAACTAGTCGATCCGGATCCACCATCATTCCGACTAGAAGGATCATAGTCAAAAACGTCGCCAACAACATATAATCCTATATCATCAATCTCATCCACTTCACAAGTAGGAACTGTTTCATACGCAGGCGGAGTGCTTCCCCCTGAATAAGACAGATAAAGATCACCCTCTACGCATAAATGAGAATTCCTCTGTCCTGAAACATAATCCATTTCTACATCAATAAGGTATGCATTCTTTTTGACTAGTATTCTCGAACTTTGATTTAGGTCAATTTGCGAACCCTCTGCAAAAAAACTTCCCTCAACGACAAGCTCTCCGCTATTAGGGAATCTAGTACCGCTTTCTAGCGCAATGTTACCAGTTGCTGTAACTTGACGATTAGCACCGATACGTAACCTGTCCAAGAAACGCACATTTCCATCGATTATCGCGTCCTCGTTATAGTTTATCACTCCATTACTGCCATCCCTTTGCTCGAATTTATTGTCATCAAACCGGTCATCCCAGTTTACATCGTCGTTCCCAGATCCACCATTCCCAGACCCTCCCACCGAATCAGCTCTTATCGTGAAAGTTTCTTGCTCTTGTCCGGTTTGTTTATCCAATCTTGGATATGAAGCAACCACCTCATAATCAATATTAATTTCGTCATTATTCTCGCCCTCATGTACTTTAAATTCGACAACTTCTACTTCGCCACTGTAGTCTTCTTCATATATAATATTCTCGATAGTGAAACCGTTTAGCTCATTTTTTAAAAAAATAATAATATCACTTCGCACCGGATTATCAATGCTCTCATCATTTAGATATTCAGCAATCCCATCGATTTTTGCCAGAATTGTATTGCGCGCATACAGCTTTCCCATTTCCGTCATATGCTCAATTTGCCTGCTCTCTTCCGTTTGCTCCGCTTGGTTCGCACTACTGAGAACACTTGCGAAGATAGGTGGGACGAGCAAACCATTGGGCGTTTCGTAAAGATGGAACATGATTGGCTGGAATTGTGAACGTCGGGACGTCAGGGACCTCGTCCTGAGAGATAAATTTCGATGTTATATTCTCATTCATATTCACTGGATGAGTTAATTCACCTGTATAATAGACCCGCGCATTTTCTCTTAAAGTTGGTGTATATGCTATATCTACATCACCGTCTACATATACAGCCCCATGTATTGTGGCGTTAACTAAATCTAGATTTCCACCTATAATCAGATCTTCCCAAAATTCACCATTCGATAAGTTCGCATTACCCGTTATATACATGTCACCATGATGGGTGCCTTGACTAATATTAGCATTACCGTTGATATAAACATTCCCATATACTTGCGTTCCGCCAGCATGAAACTCATAATTACCATTGACGTAAATTTTTTCAGGAGTATTCTGAGAACCAAGCCTACCTATAGAACTGTTGAAGTTGAGCGGTCCATCAATATATATATTAGATACATTAATATTAGAGCCACCTTGCAATTCATTAGAATTAAGAGCACCATTGATTCGTATCGATGCTCCTTCTCCATTAATCGAACTTCCAGAAAAAATTAACGCGGCACCGTCGATAAATAGCTGTTGATCAATAATAAATTCGAGATATCCTCCCTCACTTGGGTCTGGGTCTGGGTCTGGGTCTGGGTCTGGGTCTGGGTCTGGGTCTGGGTCTGGGTCTGGGTCTGGGTCTGGGTCTGGGTCTGGGTCTGGGTCTGGGTCTGGGTCTGGGTCTGGGTCTGGGTCTGGGTCTGGGTCTGGGTCTGGGTCTGGGTCTGGGTCTGGGTCTGGGTCTGGGTCTGGGTCTGGGTCTGGGTCTGGGTCTGGGTCTGGGTCTGGGTCTGGGTCTGGGTCTGAACCCACAGGTAGATCCTCTGCTGTAAAAGCGGTAAGTCTATCAACCACCGTATTAACCTCATATTCTCTATCCGCTTCATCAATCAGCGTCATGGACACATACAGAGGTTTTTCATGATCTACCGACAGACTGTTGTTATCACAAGATGCTCCTTCTCCCGCAAGCAGACTTGCATCATCATTTTTTAAAATGACATGGTCACCGTTGTCCTCTTCCATTCCCTTTAGTCGAACATCATCCTCGTTTAACTTTATTCGCCCTTCAACTTCGCTTAATGAATTTTCATCCTCTCCCATAAACAAAGAGCCATCCTCATAACAAACCACATAGTCTTTCTCTCTATGAATCTGCTGCAACTGACTGACTAATATATTTCCCTCTTGCCTTACATTTATATGAGATTGAGATAGCTGGCTTTGGTTAAATGTCGATAATAAGATTGCAATCAATACGCCAAAAACTACAGTAGAAATGGAGATGGAAACAAGCAACTCTATTAATGTCATACCAGATTGATTTTTGATCATTCGGATACTTCGCATGCCCTTCCCCTCCATTTCATTGAATTACATTCATTATAACATCTATAAGCTCATAGGACGCTATCCTTACTTTCCGCTCAATTCAGAACACTCCAGCACTTAACTAGTAGTTTCTTGGTTGTTTAGAACCCCTCCCCTAACTGCCGCCATGTTTCAATTCAGAAAGGTATACTTCCGTATACTTACGCACCTAGAGTGTTTTTAATACAATGTAAAGAAGCTATTAGACAACTGAGGAGGATTATAATGAAGTGGTTCATGCCTTTATTTATTGTATGTGGTGCTTTGATAGTAACAGGGTGCGGAAGTTTTACAATTTCGGGTGACGATGACGAGGAAGTAGAAATCAATCTTTTTGGACTGTTTAGTGGTGATACGGAAGATGTCGTGACAGTCACAGACGAAGATGGGTCAAAACAAACCATAGGTTTTGAAACAGACGAAGACGGTTCGATTGAAATTTCTGGTACAGGCGATGATGGTGAAGAATCATTTTCTTTTGGCGCCGGTGCATCATCAGAATTACACGAAGAATTCCCAAGCGATATTCCATTTCCAGATAGCAGTCAAATCATCGGATCACAACGAGTTTCTGATGACAATGAAGTAATGTACACCGTTCAGTTTATATATGCAGAAGAGGCAACAAAAGTATATGAGATGTACAAAGATTATGCTCACAGTTACGGTTATGATGATGTTAGAGAATTTGAGTCTGATACGAACTATACTGTTCAAGGAACAATGGAAGATACCCGAGATGCTATTTCTCTTGCAATTACAAACTATGCAGAAGATGAGGAGAACGTCGTAATATTAACTGTCGCAAAAGCGCGATAATTGATGTTTCAAAGCTGAAAAAGTAATTTTATTTAAACCCATGAAGCCAATTTGGGCCTCATGGGTTATTTGGTGCTATTTGACAGGAAATTGATATAATTGTATATTCATATTGTTAACGTTTGCTATCATCATATTTTTACAAACATTTAGCCTAAGACAACATGACCCCGCTACTTACATTGCTATAAAAATTTTTTTGGAATCTTATCATTCTGCAATTATTCGGGAGCACCCTTGAATTCGATATTCTTTCCTTTCATTTAAGCTCAGACTACATAGGCATATACTGTTTGCACCAATTATCACAATAGTATATGTAGCTTTTTTCTCATCACTCTCATATTATTTAATACTGATTTATGACTTAGTTAGCTGTTCATGAAGCAAATAATTTATTTGCATTTATTTTCCTGTTTTAGTTCGCTTGTTGGCGTCTTTACGAGACGTCACGCAAATATGTATTTGCTGAATTCATTTCTTTGCTAATAAGGAAGCAAGAGAACCGTCTCTGCTTCCAAAAGTACAGAAGGGGGTTATTATGGGGGAAATTCAAACTGACTTCAATGAGTTACACACGTTTTCGGACTATTTAATTGGTAGGGAGAGTGAGCTAACTGGATTTCGGAATTTCTTAGCCATTGACCAATTAAGAGTAATGAACATCTATGGGCAAGCTGGTATAGGGAAGACCTACCTTCTCAACGTATTAGAACAACTTTCACTAAATGACGGAGATATTTTTATTCGAATGGATAGTTCTGACTTTAACCATACTCCCCATGACTTTATCGCACATGTTAACCTTTCGCTTGGATCCTATACACAACCTATGACAGAAACTAATCCGACCATCTTTGACTTAAAAATAAAGCTGGCTCAATTGCTTCAATCTTCCCGCGTGATTATAGCGATAGATACGTATGAAAACATGGCCGATTTAGATCGATGGATTAGACAGTTTTTTTTAATTCACACAGACCCTTCTATAAAAATAATTATTACTGGTCGCCACCGGTTAAGTGGTGAATGGGTAGAATCTCCTATATGGCGTGCTCAAGTGCAGCATAATCCACTTAATTTTTTCACAAAAAAAGAAATAACTTTGTTTCTTAATCAAAGAAATATTGAAGATGAAAGTATGATCAAAACGTTGCATGATTTTACCGAAGGCCATCCCCTTGCATTAGCTCTAGCTTGTTTGTCATTCCAAGAGCAGGAGGATTCAGCTGACTTTCGATCCACTGAAATTCAACATGTTTTACTAGAACTGACGAAGCGCTGGCTCTCCGAAGTAAGCAATGATGACATTCTTAATTTGATCGAAGCAGCTGCGATGTTTAAACAGTTTAATCAGCATTCTCTGTCGGTTGTGTTAGAACGTGAGATATCATATGAAAATTTCATAGAATTAACAAGCCTTTCTTTCGTTCAAAAGAATCAGAATAATTGGAATTTTCACGAACTTATTCAAGATTCAATTAAAGTTGATTTGTTGCAACGGTCTCCAGAAAAATTTGCGTACTTTAAAGGAAAAGTAGTTGGGTACTATCAAAAACGGCTGATTCAAACACGAAATCTTGATGATATTGCAATGTTTTTCTATCATATCGGTGACGATTTGATTCAATCTGTTTTCTTTCATTCTAAAACGATAGATAAGAATCGTTTTTATATAGAACTAGTTGATGACTATAACTTCCCTGATGTTATTTGCTTTTTTGAAAAAATAAAACATGATGTTGGTGTCAGCAAAACGGCATTTTATAACCGTGTATCAAACCAAACATTTCATTTTTTTGCATCGTCTGAACACAATTTAAAAGAATTAAAGCTGATTGGCCCTGATTATATTCAGCTTATGGGGCTCGATTCAACCAAGTTACTTCGTGATTATTCAGGTAACCTTCATGCGATATCTGTTGTTGTTCCTGTTCATAAAGGGACAATCGATCATTTAAGTAAACAACCTGTATCTCGAGCTTATTTTAACCAGTTAACTGATGGTGAATGGAAGAAATTACAATGTCCAAAGGAAGATGCAGGAGCATACTTCATTCGATTCTTAGACTTTGTCGATCCTAGCGATACAGATGCACGTATCGCCCTTATGTATGACTTGCTGCCGCTCCTCTTAACTGGAGCAAAAATTATTGTTTCCTCACCACTACCTTTTTTTCAAGAGTTGGTAAAGAGTTTCGGGTTTATAGAAATCCCAAGAGCACTCCACTATGATTATGGAGAAACAAGTCCATCGCCAACATATGAACTCGATTTATCTGGGGCTCGATTAATTGAATACATGAGCCATCTTTCTAAAGATCTTTCTCAGACGAACCAATACAAAATGATTTCTGACTACTTAAATCTTACAGTCCGTGAAGGTGAGATATTAAAATTAATTATCGAAGGCAACACGAATACTGAGATTGGAAAGCAATTGTACGTCGCTGAAATCACTGTAAAAAAACATATTTCAAGAATTTTTAAAAAAGCAGGTGTTAAAAATCGTGCGCAATTAGTGAAAAAAGTAATGGAGAATATTTAAACATTGGATGTTGGTTAGTGGATGAATAAAGGTGCTAAGATTTATTAGTATCGCTAGCGTCAATGGAGAATGCCATTATTCTTATGAAGAAGAACTCCTTTCACTTGAAAAGAGTTCTTCTTTCACTTTTGTTATTTACATTATTTTCAAGTTGTTGATTCTTCTGCTTTTGGCTCAGCTATCTTCAAAATTTTGTATTTTCCGATTATCGGTAAAGGCTTCTCTTTACCCTTCGAAGCATTTACGATGCCCATAATCATCAACACCATTAAACCGACCCATGCTACAAAATATAGGAGAGTGCCAAGTAATATTCCTAATAATGGTCCTAAAACTGGGATGTTTCCGAGTACAAACGTTGCTACGGTAGAAATAATAAAGAGTCCCGTAAAAGAAGCTATTGCAACAATAATTAGGACAAGTCCTTGGTTTGCATGATATTGGGCAAAGCGCGATTCTTTTGCTGCAAGTAATGGAATCAGAACAAGAATTCCTAAGTAAGCAAGTACCGCCATTAATTTATTATCTTCCACATCTTTCGCTCCGGATTTCAATGTAGCACTCATTTCTTCTGACATAATATAACCCCTTCCTTCAATTATCAAAATATTATAATAAGTTAACTTTAGCATAGGAAGGATATGATTATATAGTATACTTTCGTATACGTTATATATATAGAGGACGCGCAAAGAAGCGCGGGGACGGTTCTTCTGCTTCCTTTTTGAAGGTGGCGCGGATGGGATAGCTACCGTTAGTTTCTAGCAGCAATGTATTTGGTTATTGGAGGGTGGGGTTTTACTGTGCCCTTCATGTTTCGCCCCCCCTCTCCTGTATGGCATGCAAATTTGTCTTTGCTTCCCTTCATGCGCCGCACTACTCCTGTACTGCACGCTAACTTGCTTTTCCCTTCCCTTCGTGTGCCACACACGCCTCCTGTAGAGGACGCCAGAAGTGCGGGGACGGTTCTCCCGCTTCCTCCTTGACAATATACCTTGCAGGGTATATTGTGGACATGAGGAGTGAGGATAAGGATGGAATATTTAAATTATATTATTTTCGCGTTCGCATTATTTTTAGTGATAATGAAGTTTTTACCAACAAAAGGTGTTCAGCAAATTTCTACTTCAGAATTAAAGAATCAGCTGAAAGATAAAAGGAAACAGTTTATTGATGTCAGGACACCCGCTGAATTCAAAAGCAGTAACATTCGAGGTTTTGAAAATATTCCGCTACAACATCTGCCACAAAAAGCAGATCTTTTAAAAAAAGATTCAGAAGTCGTTGTTATTTGTCGAAGTGGCATGAGAAGCAGTAAAGCTTGTAAGGTATTGAAAAAACAAGGGTACAAGCACATTACAAATGTCAAAGGTGGCATGAACGCTTGGACATAAATAATAAAAATCGAAAGGGATGAACACAATGAAACAGATAGACGCAAATCAAGTGGAAGAACAATTAAAAGATAATCAGAAATTGACCATTATTGATGTCCGCGAACCAGTTGAGTTAACTACTGGAAAAATCCCAGGTGCAATTAATATTCCTTTAAACCTACTCGAGTTTCGCATGCATGAGTTAAATAGAGCAACAGACTATATTATCGTTTGTCGATCCGGCGCTAGAAGTGGTTTGGCTACGCAATTATTGCAAAGTCATGGCTTTGAAGTGACTAATATGACTGGTGGTATGATGGCATGGGAAGCCGCTGTTGAACAAGAAAGTACAATTCAACACACGAGCAACTAATTGGTTCGTTTTTCGCTCAAAAAAATAAAAACTATTTTTCACAAAAAAAGGAGAATGTCTCATGTTTCATTATACGGTGGAAACGAACAAGTCAATCGACGAAGCAATCAGTTCTTTAGAGGAAAGTTTATCTGCTGAGAAGTTTGGAGTTCTTTGGTCATTCAATGTAAAAGATAAACTGCAAGAAAAAGGATTAGATTTCCAACAAGATTATCGTATTTTAGAGGTTTGCAATCCACACGAAGCAGAAAGAGTGCTGTCACAAAACAACCTCGTCGGATATTTTCTCCCATGTAAAATTGTCGTCTATGATGATCACGGGACGACAAAAATCGGCATGCCTAAACCTTCCGAACTTATTAGCATGGTTGAAGATGAAGGTTTAAAGGAGCTCGCGGTCGATATTGAGAAACGATTAATCGGCTGTATCGATAAAAGCATTTAATTGATTAATGAAGAACCGTCCCCACGTTTCTATGGAAGCAGGGGGACGGTTCTTTTGCTTCCTGTTTCGACTTTTTACTCCCTTTTCTCCGATCTGTTGTCCGCTTTCTATTTTCTACTTGCTGATTTTTCTAAAAAAGATAGTACCAGTAAGCCACAGCGAGTAAATTCGATATAAAGATTGATTTTGTTCGTTATATAGTCAAAAACGCTTTCATATTAGGTTTTCATTCTGTTTGAATTCGTTATAAAATAATGTTGTGTTCTATTTAAAGAATTGAGTGTCTGTCAAATAAAATTCTAGCCATTCATACTATTTTTTAAAAAATCTAGCAGGAGGGAAAGTAGATATGCCCTATTATAATTTGAAGCGTATTTGGACACCTTTGGAAATATTTGGGATTCAACTTTTAAAGGATCGGCACAGTAAGCAATACTTTAGAAAAAGTTCAAAGGGTCCAGTAAAAAAGTTATGCCCATCTCGCAAATAACTAATGTACGAATAATAAGCTAACGAACCACTGTAAATGGTTCGTTAGCTTATTAGACTTGCAGCAAAATATTTAGACTTTCATCCCAGATTATTTTCAAAGTAGCCGCGTACTTCTCACTTTTGTTCTACTGAATCGAAACTATTAATCTTATTAGAAAATCATTAACTCGTTTGTCAAGAGAATAAAAGGACTCTTACTTTTTAAAAAAAACAATTAATATCTCACAATATACGCAAGATATAATCGGTCCTATAACAAGACCTAATAACCCTAAAATGACAGAAATTGCCCCGTCAAACATAATTAATAGACCAGAAATAACAGAAAACACTACGCATACCTAAAACAAGATTTAAATACCCGTTGGGGTGATCATTTTGTTAAAATTAAAAAAGTCATTCATAACTATGCACCTCCTAAATAGTTATAGTAAATTATTGCACTAAATCATATTATAAAATATACCTAATAGACCTTATTTTCTAGAGAAATTCATTTAAATATAACTAAGTTTATAGAGATATTTAGACGAAGTATTTTTTTCCTACTCGCAGGGCATGAAAGACAGCATAAATTCAATTTTCTACACTTAATTAGATGAGATCACCCCGCCCTTGATGATGAGCATCAGGATGATCGTTTAAAGCTACCGACTATGCGGATTTTCGCCGCCTAGCTGCTGCGAATACAGATCGACGATGGACGGAGGAAGCAGGAGAACCGTCCCTCTGCTTCCTCGTTTACCGACATGTGCATTCGTGGTATTATCACATTAATGATGATACTAACTAAGTGAGGTACTAATATGAAGAAAACGATTCGTGTATTAACCAGTGACGACTTTCCGCTTTACGAGGCGATGGATACTAGTTTAGAAGATGATTATATTAAGGTGATTTTTAACTACCTGACAACCGATAATAACCAGTTGTACGGTTTATTTATTGATAACCAGTTGGCAGCAGTTGCTGGATTTACTATCGTTGCAGAACGTTATGCGATGCTTGGGAGATTAAGAACCGCTCGTAGTTTTAGAGGGAAATCGTATGCAAGTGAAATAATGGCGTATGTCAGAGACGAAGCATTTCAAGTAAGCGGCGTTGAATGGGTCGGTGCAAATACCGAGGAACACAACAAACCGACACGACACATTCTCGAAAAAATAGGGTTAACTCCGTACATCACGCTACATACAGCGACAACACAAGACTTGTCCTCATTAGACTTTGGAGCGAATTTATGGCAACCAGTACATTCGCTTGAACGAAAGAAAGAATGGCTTCAGAAAGCTTTTTTAAATGATTCGAAGGTTTTCCCATATGAATGTTACTATCCTTTCCCCGCTTCGGAACCGTTGTTTCCAGAAGAACATCTAAGGAAATGGTCTTTCTTTGAAAACGACGAAAAAACACGTTTCGTGATTACAAAACATGATAGTAAAGGAACTGATTATTTGCATACCGTCTACCCATGGAATGACATCTCCTCGCAAGAAGGGTTGTGGGAAACGATCTCCCATTCCTACCGCCAATTAACCGAGGAAATGGGCGAAGAAACGCGGATTTGGATTGACTTAACGAACGACGCACTGCAAACTCTTCCAGCAGATCACCCATTCTCCCTCCTATCTCAATGGATCCTACATGGCGAAGATAAGAAGTAAAGTCGAAAGGTGAGAGCATATTTGGAAGTGAGATGACGTTTTGAGATAGGCTGAAAAAGTCTTTGTTTTTCAGTCTTAAGTATTTATTTTTTACCAGATGATATTATTGTAACAACTCTCGGGTAGACTAGTTTAAACTTTTTTTGCCTCCTTAATTATGAAGCGAAAGAACCGTCCAGAACCAGTGGAAATCGATATTAAGATTTGATTTATAATTATTTAGTAATCTGATAGAGTGATGGATAAGCCCTGTGCAAACACGTATTCCGCGGAGAAGACATCAATACTCTTCAGGCTTTGCTTTGCAGGAGGATGACATGACTATTCTTCCCAATAAAAATAAGCACTGTTTTGCACATTAATTAAAGTAGATATTTTAAATAGAGAATACATAATTATAAGCTACAGTGAGACTTTTTAACCAGTAGAAAGAGCTGCCTAAATCGGCAGCTCTGAATGCTATTTAGTCTCGCCATCACTTGAAATGGGTTGACAAGACCCTCTTTTGATAAGTGTAGCATTTACCTTTTCCACAATCCCTCGTTGCTCTTCTTGCTCAATTGATTCAATTAGAAGTGTTGTTGCTCTTTTAGCTACATCGAAAAATGAGATTTCAATTGTTGTTAGGGGTGGATTTAAATATGATGAAAAAAATGAGTTATCAAATCCAATGATTGATATATCTTCTGGAATACGCAACCCTAATTCACTTACTGCTTTATATGCACCTATTACCATCGTATCATTACTTACAAAAATAGCCGTCGGCGGATTAGACCTTCTAAGAAAATATTTTATACCTTCGTATCCACTATTCTCTGTAAAGTCACCATAGTAAATATCATCCTTTGATATCTCTATTCCATGTTGCATTAGCGTTGTTTCGAAGCCTACTAGCCTTTCTTTTGCAGACAACTTATTTAAGTTCCCAGTAATAATACCAATAGAAGTATGTCCAAGTTCCAATAAATACGATACCGCTTTAACACTCCCCTCATAGTTATCCGGGTTAATATATATCGCATTGTGATTTCTGTTATAAACTTCACTCGTATCAATCATAGCAATCAAATGTTTTTGTTCAATGAGATTAAATATAAGCTCATTCTCTGCTTCTTGCGTTCCTACAAAAATAGCTCCATCAATTAGCTTTTGATGAAAAATGCTGTTAACTTTCTTTAAATCTTCTTTTGAATATGAAATAGAGACAAGGACATAATAATCCATTTTATTCGCTTGGTCACTTACTGCGTTAACAATTGGAGAAAAAAACGGATTATCATGTATTAAAGTATCATCCGTTGTTTTTAAATGGTGAGGTTCATCATTATCTTTTACATCTAATAAAATGATCGCTATCATTTTATTTTTTACCCCAGCTAACTTTCGTGCTGAAGCATTGGGAGCGTAATTGTTTTCTTCGATCGCTTTCCAAACTTTTTCTCTTGTGGCTTTTGGTATATCTGGATAATTATTAATAACTCTTGAAATTGTACTTCTAGACAAGCCCAGAAGTTTAGCTAAGTCCTCACTACGCATAAAAATTCCACCTAATCACTGATATTTGTCCTATTATATCAGAAAATAGCATTGGTTATGTATTCCAAAATTAGCTTTATCTATTTTCTTATAAAAGAGGCTGTCGTTAGGTCACATTAACCTTTTTGACAACCTCCACTCTTTGTTATTTAAATACTATTTTTGTTCCATTAGATTATTCATTTTTAAACCAAAATTCTCTTAAATTAGCTGACCCACTCGTAGAAACGATGAATATATCCTGAGTTCCCCTTGCAGTTACATCTAATGAAGGGGTGCCGCTCCACTGATAGTTTGACCAATCACCAGTTGCGCCATAGTTTACAGACCCAATTATATTCCCATTAGGACTACCTAATCTAATATCAAAACTACCGCTTTCTGGCGACGCATAATTAACAGCAAATGCATTATACCCTGTAGATAAATCAACATTATCAAATTTAATCCAATTACCAGAATAAAAATTTCCTACGCCACAATTCCAAGATGTTATCCCCATTCCACTCGTATAATCACAAGCTTGTAATTGGAAGTCAGGAGCAATCGCAGGGGATCTATCCCCATTATTTGGTGTATATCGAACCCACTCATAGGAGGCATTAGCGTCCTCACCTCCGTATGCCCCTGCCCAATCATCAATTCCGTACGTATTCCACATATTCATCATGATTTTACTCGGGTTACTCGGAATGTTATCTGTTGCTGAAGCTACCAACTCACCATTGACATACCACCTAATGTAGTCCTCTTGCCAATCAAACGCATACGTATTAAAACTATCTGCAGCATCAAACCCTAAATCGTAAAGTATTTCATTCCCACCTACACCGTTCGTGTAATAATTGAATTGAACCTTCGTTGTATCATTTCCGAGAAATTCAATATCAATTTCATCCCATGGTGCCCCATTATATGAAGGTCCTGTATATGTGAAGAAAGAAGAAATTACTCCCGACACATTTGCTGGTTTCATAGATACTTCGTACAAACCATATCCATAGAAATTACTCGTCGTATACTCTGCACAATCATAGTTATACGGAGTTGCGTATGAATAATTTGGACGCAGCGATAATTCCATTTCTCCACCATTAAAATTAACCCTGTTTTCACTCCAGTAACAACCGAAGAAATCATCGCCATTCTTCCAACCATCAGAAATCTGCCAGTTTCCCTCATCATGACTATCAAACGAATGGTAAACCTCTTCATCTGTCATGGGGTTGTTCGCATAAGTCAACGACGTTAAAGACGTCATTAGTAGAGTTAACACCACGATCCTAATAGTTATGTTAATTTTAATTGTAACCACTCCTAAATATAGTTTTTATTAAACAATTTACTATAATTAGTAGATTGATCTTGATGTTAGCAATATAGTTTCTATTACTCTATTACTTTCCTTCTTGTTCTAAAGTAAATGACAATACCAGTTGCAAGAGCTAAAAGACCAATTAGTAAATAGTTATATACGGAAGTAGCTGTATTCGGTAATTTATCACTGCTTTTACCACTAGATTCTTTTGCGTCTTCAGTTTTTCCCTCTTCTTTATCTTCTGTTCCTGGTTCTTCAGTTCCTGGCTCCTCTGTCCCTGGTTCTTCAGTTCCTGGCTCCTCTGTTCCTGGTTCCTCTGTCCCTGGTTCTTCAGTTCCTGGTTCCTCTGTCCCTGGTTCCTCTGTCCCTGGTTCCTCTGTCCCTGGTTCTTCAGTTCCTGGCTCTTCTGCCTCAGCGTCTATCTTTTTAACCAGAACATTGTCAATAAATACATCATGTCCTTCTCCTGGTGTTAATCCATCAGCATCTTTCCCTAAAGCAAAACCAAATTTGGCCCCAGGGTCAGAAAGTTCTGTCATTTCAAATGTGTAGGTAAAAGTTTCTAATGAGTCTGTTAATGATGCTGTTTGATCAAAATATCCTGTCCAATTGTCATCTTCTTCACCATTATGTTGAATTTGCACACGTAATGGTCGATCAACAGTTGATTTTGCATCAAAAGAAACCTCATAGGTAGCATCTTGTTCCATTTCGATTCCATTTTGAAATAATTGAATATTCCAATCGGCAGTGCCTATATCAGAAATAGCTGCTTTAGCTTGTCCCTCTTCATTCACATCAAAATTTGCTTTACCAGGATTAAATGCTTCTGCTCTCCAATTTGCTAGTCCATCAAAGATGCCGTTTTTAACAAGGTTCCCTTCCATCTGCTCTAATGGTAGTTTCTTCAAAAATACATTATCAATGTAGACATCATTCTCATTACCACCAATGTTAAATTGCAGTTCTGAGTTATTATCAGTTAAACCATTCATATTAAAATCTACCGTATATTCATCTGTAGTTGGTGTTAACTTGATCGTTTCTTCATGAACTACTTCAGAATTAGAGTTTGTAAAAGCTACTTGAATATCTCTTTCAGTTTCTGAACTTGCATCAAAAGTTAATTGATGTTCTCTACCATTTTCTAAACTAAATCCGCTTTGAGTTAACTGTACAGAATTAACATTGTTACCGCCATTGGTAATTAATGCATCAAATCTCCGTTCATTTACTGCACTTCCTATATATTTAGTTGCATCTGCCGTTTCATCGGTGTTGAATTCCCAATATCCCATTCTATCAGTACCCTGATCAAAAGTACCATTATAGATGTAGTTTCCAGTTGGAAGTGGGCCCCTTACTGTTTCTGAAGGATCAACAGCTTCGGGATCCGCAATTTTTTCTAATCTAACATCGTCAAATGAGATACTACTATCGTTTTGCCCCATATTGAATTCATATCGGGCTTTAAGATCAGTTGCATGATCCATCGTAAATTCAAATTGATAATCTTCCCAAGAATCAATAATAGTTATTGGGTCTTGATCAGCATAATCCACCCAACTTCGATCTCCATCTGCACCTATTTTCACTTTTAACGGTCTTTCAGTCTCTGCTTTTGCTTTAAAGGAAGCTTTATATCTAGCTCCTTCTATAAGATGTATTGGGGCTTGAAGTAACTGGACTCCGTGTTCAACATTACCACCTGAATCAATTTGTACATCCATCACACCATCATTCACAGCAAGATTGGCGCTAGCCCCTCCAGCCTGTGAGTATGTCCAATAATCAGAATACTGAATCCCTTCTATTCCTTCAATTTCAGGGTCATCACTGTCGAAGCTCCCGTTATATACGTAGTTACCATCTGCTAGTGGTGCTCTTCCTTCACGTTCCTCTGTGCTTTCAGGTTTTTCATGTACTGGGTATTCATCTTTCTCGTAAACTCTCACATAATCGACTGCCATTTGTTGTGGAAATACAGTTGTTTCATCTGGATTCCCTGGCCATCCCCCACCAACTGATATGTTCAAAATTAAAAAGAAATCTTGATCAAATGGGGCTGGATAAGTATAGGCATCTGCATTTTCATCATGTTTAGTGAACCAGTCATTTGCAGTATGGTACAAATGATCATCGATATACCACCTAATTTCCCCTGGCTCCCATTCGATGCTGTATACATAATAATCATCAGCAAAAGTTTGTCCCTCCGGTAATCTATACGTTCCTTGAATTTGTTGATGTGGTTTACCGTAATGTACAGTTCCATGGATTTCGTCAGGTTCATGACCTAACAATTCCATAATATCGATTTCTCCACTTACTGGCCATGTGCCATAAAAGCCTTCATCAGGCATCATCCAAATTGCTGGCCAAATCCCTTGCCCTGTCGGCATTTTTGCTTTCACTTCCACTTTACCATAAGTCCATTCTTGCTTCCCTCGAGTAATTAATTTAGCGGAAGAGTAGTTATATATTTGACCATCTTCTTCTTCAATTTCTTCTTCCCTTGCTTCAAGAATAAGAGACCCATCTTCAATAAAAGCGTTATTTTCTGTATACGATTGTATTTCACCGTTCCATCTACCATTTGTAGGAACATCATAACTCCAATTTTCCATATTTATCTCATTGCCATCAAATTCATCGGACCATACCAATTCCCAATCTTGTGAATCCTGACTTGAATCCTGTTCTAGATTATCAACAGCGGAAACATTGCCTATAAAGGTAAAATTGGAACTAATAAGAATAACTGCTAGTAAAACAAAGACCATTTTTTTAAAATTCATAATTAACCTAGCCTCCAAATAATTTATTAATGTATAGTGTTACAGATTGTATTTAAGCATCACCTCCTTTATATAGAGCACTTACCCGCCAATTTTAACTTTGGACAACATTGACCATCTGAATAATATGCAATCTATCAAAGATGATCCGTTTAATAGCTACATGAACTAAAAATGTCAATTAATTAGAGCTTCATTACTTGACGTTCCATAACAGCTATTCATTTTACGTCAGGAAAGTATATTTCTCCGATAAGGTTATCGAATGGGCTTGGTCACTAACACCAATTACTAACGCGCGTTAGTAATTGAGTAAAAAAAACACTATTAACTCTGTTATGTAATATCTAAGATGTTTGCTAAACCTTGTCATTTGTTTATTAGCAATAATGGAATACGCTTTCAATAATGATGTTAAACTATAATTTTATAAAATTCAATCATTTTTTCTTAAAATAATTGCCTGCGTTTTTAACTTAATAGACTTTCTCACTTCTCACAGGTCCCGGACTCTTCGTCTGGTTCCCCGATGACGAAAATAATTTGTTGAGTTATCGAGTTTGCGGACTTATTGTGCCGTTCAGCTAACGTTGGCCACTATAAACGTCGCGCAGTTCATTTCCCGCTCCCCTTAATATCAACACACCTACGCGAACGGCACGCAAACATGCTCAGCAGTGCAAGAACGGTCGCCTTGTTTCCTCGCCACCATAAATTCTTTAATAAGAATCTGGAAACCTTAAAACAAAAATAGTAATGGTTAGATATATCTAGTAAACGAGATATATCATGGTAACTTATTCGTTATATAGAATTAAATCAGCTTAAATCACGTTTTCCTTTTATCTTTGTTCGTTATAAAATAAGATTATATTCTATTTAAAGAACAATTGACTGGATTTTTCACATCATAATGTTCTTTAGCACTTATTCAATAGGAGGGATTTTAGGTATGCCGTACTATAACTTGAAACGGATTTGGACACCACTGGAGTTTTTCGGAATCAAACTTTTAAAGGATCAAGTAAGCAAGCAATATTTCAAGAAAAGCTCTACAGGTCCATTAACAAAAATTTTTCAATCAAAGTCATTATAATTATTAAATTCATACCATGTCAGGGCATAGCTCGGAACGGAATATCAATTTTGAAAAGACATTTTAGTTCTCAATTTTCACAAGAAAAATCATTACTTCAGAAATGGTAATGCTTTTTCCTTTTTGAAAACTCAGGTTGACTTACTAGTTTTAGAGTTTTTTAGGTTTTAGAAATTAATGAGCCCAAAAAAATCCCCTCGGTAAGCACGCAACTCACCAAGGGGGTTATCAATTAAACGATCTTTGTCCAGTCGGCACCAGTTTCATTATCCACTGAACAACGTTTATTACATATCATTGACCAGTCTAGTCATCAAAATTTACAACCTGAACTAGGAACTCATCCACTCGCATGAAACGAGAACTAGCAGATTCTACAGAAAAGGAAGCAAGAGAACCGTCCCTCCGCTTCCCCACCGAGATCAATTAGATAATGCGTACGGAAACAATGCCATCGATTTCTTTGATCTTTTTTTCTAAACCAGGAAGAGTTTCGCCATTGACTTTATTATCAATGTCAATCATCGTATACGCATAATCTCCACGGCTTCTGTTAACCATGTCTGCAATGTTTAACTTATAGTCTGATATTGCAGATGATAGTTGTCCTACCATGTTTGGAACATTACGATGGAAAACTGCAACGCGACGTTTTCCTGTGTATGGTAAAGAAGCATTTGGGAAGTTTACTGAGTTCTTAATATTGCCTGTTTCTAAATAATTCTTTACTTGGTAAGTCGCCATAATTGCACAATTTTCCTCCGCTTCATTCGTAGAAGCACCTAGATGAGGAATCGCAATTGCATTTTTCATCTTCAAGATATCTTCATTCGGGAAGTCGGTAATATACTTGCCAACCTTACCGTTTTCAAGTGCAACTGCAATATCTTTTTCATCAACGAGTCCATTACGAGAGAAGTTCAAAATATGAACGTCAGGCTTCAAGAAACTAATCGCCTTTTCATTGATAATCCCTTTCGTATCTTCCGTTAACGGAACGTGAATTGTGATGTAGTCAGATTTAGCAAACAATTCTTCGATCGCCATCGCACGGTGAACATTACGAGACAAGCTCCAAGCTATATCAACAGAGATAAACGGATCATATGCAATTACATCCATGTCTAAATCAAGCGCATCATTTGCTACAAGTGAACCGATAGCACCCAACCCAATAATACCAAGCGTTTTCCCTTTGATTTCTTTACCAACAAAATTTTTCTTGCCTGCTTCTATAAGTTTGGCCACTTCTTCGCCTTCACCTTCTAAAGTCTTAGCCCAAGCAATACCATCAAAAAGGTTACGTGATGAAGCGATTAATGTCGTAAGAACAAGTTCCTTTACAGCATTCGCATTAGCTCCTGGTGTATTAAAAACAACGATACCTTTTTCCGTACATTTATCAACTGGAATGTTGTTGACACCTGCACCGGCACGCGCAATTGCTTTTAAATTAGTGCCGAATTCCATAGAATGCATGTTAAAACTACGAACAGCAATAGCATCAGGATTTTCACTATCATTATCAATCGTATACTCAGCGTTTTTTAAAACATTTAGGCCACTTTCTGCAATATTATTTAGTGTTTTTATTGTTTTCGTGTTGTCCAAAATTTTTGTACTCATATCATTTCTCCTCTTTCTCTTCATATAATAGTTTCACTAGGTTGTTCAAAATCTCACATGAAAGAAAATAGATCCTACCTGATTATAAAAATAAGATTCCATTTTTTTGCAAAGGGCCGTTGCATCCTTCCTTGAAGAAATTCCTGTTATTCGTGGCCCTCATCAAATTATTAGTGTTTGACGTGACTTCCCTCCTTATTTAAACAGAAAGAGGCAAGGAAAATTTCCTTACCTCTGCCCAGGCGAACGGCTACTCGATAACTATGTGCTCCCTCACGGTTATCCGTGTTCGCCAGTTACACATAGTCTTTTCAATGACCTTATATTATCAAATTATCTGACAATCTTCAACCATAAAATTGTTTTCCATACACAAACGTTTGAAACATTCTGATTTTTTGTTAACTAGTAATTCTAGAGAACTCACCGTATATCAACCACACTCGTGCTTTAATACATAAACGTATCAATGATTTATCCCAAATTATTAAAAAACAATGTAAAAATTTACTTGCATATTGAAAGTACCGGAGGCCAAATGAAGCTTTCTCATAATATGTGCTTGCCATTCCTCGAGCTATGTGAACTCTCTGCACCTAGAAAACTGGTAGTCTAAAATAAAATTTGCTACCTACTCCTAGTTTACTATCTACTCCAACGTGACCACCGTGCTGCTCAACGATTCCTTTTACAATTGCTAAACCAAGACCACTTCCTTCAATATTCTCTTGCTTTTTATAAAAACGATGGAAGACATAATCGAGCTCACTATCGGCAATACCAATACCATTATCGCTAACTTCGACAACCACTTCAGACGACTGTTCGTCACTTACAATATAGCAATGAAGTGTAATCATGGTCTCGTCGTCCCGCGCATTGAATTTCATCGCATTTCCGACCAAATTTTGCATAACTTGCTTAATCCGCAACTTATCAATATTGACAAATACTTCTTTTCCTGCCACGTTTGTCTCCAACGTCTCTAACACAATCGAAATCAGCGGATCATTTATCTCATCTCGTAACGAGTGGTACAGATCCGTAACATATTCCTTCACCATCACTTTTTCTTTGTAAAAAGATAAATTATTTGATTCCAACTTTGATAAATCGAGTAAATCATTATTCAATTCTTGAATATAAGACAATTTGTCTAACAATTTTGGAATAACCCCTTGGGCATATATGTTCATTTCATCTTCTTTTATCATTTGCAAATACAGATGCATCCCTGCAATTGGTGTGCCGATATCGTGAGCAATATTAGCTACCAGCATTGTCCTCGTTTTCTGCAATTCGATTAATTCCTTATTTTTCTCCTGTAACTTTTCCGTTCTTTCAGCAATTTTCACTTCTAAAGTATAATTTAAATCGATTAATTCTTTCGTAAGTACGGCATTATTTTTTAACAAAAGAGCGTGTTTATTTGAAACAATCAAAGCTTGTAATAGGATAAATATGATAAACGATATTTCAAGCATATGAAAAAAATCAATTACCATAATATTCACAAGAGTATCATTTACCGCCGCCAAAACAATGATTAGCACCCCTATTAAATGTATATGTGCCCCTTCCCTTTTTCTAAGACTAGCTATCGTACCTACATAAAGCGTAAAATATAACATCATAAGTACCATAACCACCACCAAGTAAGGCAATGCACTCGTAAACATCTGTGATGACGTGGAGACTATAAATATCGTAACAATAATCGTAAGTATATAAGACAGCCACATCATAAAATCGTGGACTTCTTCAGGGAACAAATGCTTAATCGTTAATACCAAACAGATAAAAAAAGCGACGTTACAAAGATATTCAATTTGTATAATCGTTTCCCAACGAATAAATGGGAAAAGCATGGTGGCAAGAAATTCAGTATATACAAACGATCTAATACCGATAGCCAGTGCAGATAAAGCAAGAAATAGGATGACCAATTCATTCTTTCTCTTCGCAAAAATAATCAGATGATACAGGCCAATGAAAATAAATCCACCTATTATAACCAACGTAATAAATGTCCCGCTTAATATATCTGAAATAAGTACCTCAGGCTCTCCATACAAGATTTCACTACTTATCCCGCCTTCTCGAAAGGAATAATTTGACACCTGCAATACAATTTCAACGACCGATTCTTTTGGTTGAAAAAAAATAATGTTTCTCTGTATCTGCGGAATTTCTTCCTTATTATTTGTACCGACCGTCCCTAAACCATCATACTCTTCCCCATCAATCCAAACACGATAAGCACTTCCAACATAATATAAAGACAGCGTTTTATGCGTTTCAATATCGCTAATAGGAATCTGGAAATATGTTCGATACGTTCCATAACCACTACTCGTTAATGCATCTCCATTAACAGTTTGGTTTTTCCAAGAGCCAGGAACTTCTATATAAGAGGGTTCTGTTACTTCTACTTCCAAGTCCGTCGGAGTCAACAACTGCTGCCAGTAAAATTCCCACTCACCATCCAAAGCGAAAAACTCTCCTTGATTAGAGGGCGTATTATTAATCTCATTTCCAGTCTGTTCCACTTCCGAAAATAACATCGAATAAGCCGTAATACCTATAATAAACAAGGCAAATCCAATAATAAAATAAGCGCTTATTTTACCCATCTTGCCTTCGCCTCACTTGATAGATCGTATTTTACTTCTTTTTAAATAGTATACTATATGACACCCTTCTTAAGTTACACAAATAAATTTAATACCTATTTAATAGGTATTAAAATCCATATAATGCATCATAAAAGGGAAGCGCATGGAAGCGCATGGACGGTTCTTCTGCTTCCTGTTTGGGGAGTGATCGATTATAATTAGATAACTTAAAAAACTTATGATGGGGGCTTGCCTATGAAAAAAGTACTTGGTGTTGTCCTGTTATTGTTACTATTTATGCTGAGCGAACTTTATTTTTATGGCGACGAAGAAATATCAACGTTGAATGATTATGAAGAAAACGTCATAGAAGTATCGGATCCCACTGAGCTTGCAAACGAACCTGTCATCACAGATAATTTATCGTTTACTGCTGTTGAAATCGAAGGCTGTTCCCAAGAAAACATTTATCTTGAAGAAAAGGAATTCCAATATTATTCTTACACATGCGAAACAGAGGAACAATTAATACATCTTGGAAATGAATTAGTGACTGGACTCACTGCAGACGGAACAATATTCCTAACAGAAGAAGCGGAGGAAGACTATGACGAGGTCCTCTTAGACTATGGTTTTACAGACAAAGAGGAAGTATTGATTTGGTATGACGTCGATGAAAATACCCTGGTTGATTCGTACGATATGTCTGTTCCAAACTTTTTAGAAGATTACCAGATCGATAGAGAACAACACGAAAAAAATTGGGACCACTTCATTAAACTAATTCCACGAGAATATCGACTATCCGTTGTTGATTACACTGTTTTTGCCCACGATTACACACTAGGATATGTCGAACAATTCACTTACGAAGATGACTTGCCGACTGACTGGGGTTTCGCAATGAATGTAATTGATATCGAATCCGAAACTGAAAGAAGCGCTACGATCATCCATGAATTTGCCCACTTACTCACGTTGGGCGAAGATCAAGTCACCCCCTACGTTTCTGAAAAATCCTGTCAATTTCTATTATTAGATGAAGGATGCACGCAATCTGACTCCTACATCCAAGTGTTCTTTGATAAATTTTGGGTCGATATCCGCGATGAGGTAAACAGTCTTGCCAGTGATCCTGACATGTTATACGACTACTATTTAGACAACGAGGACAATTTCGTTAATGACTACGCAGCATCAAGTCTAGAAGAAGACATTGCTGAAAGCTTCACATATTTCGTTCTCCAACTTTTCCCAGATAACACTAATCGTGTTCAAGACGAAAAAATCTCATTTTTTTACGACTATCCAGAACTCGTTGAACTTCGCATCGAAATACTTTCCAGATTACAATCCATCATGGCATAACAAACCGAAGCAGAAGAACCGTCCCCGCGCTTCCTAGGAAGCGGAGGGACGGTTCTTCTGCTTCTTCTGCTTCCTAGGTCGGTTCTCGTTCTATGCACAAAACTTCAGAGTTATGCTGAAAAGCTGAAGTTAATCACGCTGCTTCACTTAAACAGATACAGGAGCTCTTTTGCAGTGTAAACTACCTTGTCTGGCTTGACGGTTGGTACGGTCACTGGTGCGTTTCTGTTGCGATGATTCATCCAAATCGCTTGCCAGCCAGCTTGTTTAGCACCGACAATATCATTCTCAAACGAATCGCCAATATAAACTGTTTTTGTTTTGTTTAGTAGGAGTTTGTTTTCAATGATTTGAAACACTTCTTTTGTCGGTTTCGCATGTCCAACACTGCCAGAAATAAATATGTGCTCTGCTGGAATCCATCTTGCTAGATTTAACTGCCTAATTTTCATCGATTGGTGGCCTTCCTCCCCATTGGTTAGAACAGCAAGTTGCTTGTTTTCTGCCAAGAGGAAATCTAATAATTGTTCCACCTCCTCATACAACGTTATTTTCTGTTGCTCAGCTAAATATGTAGCTTGGAATGCTATTGCCTTTTCGTCATTTACCTCGATATTAAATTTCTTAAAAGCCGCTGTCACTCGATATTTATGCATCTCTTCTAGCGATACCTCGCCTGCTAAATTCTTATCAAATAACGCATCACTGTGTTTGCGACTTTCTATGTAAATCTCCTCAATTTCCTCATCGGTAAAAGGTTCATCTACCAATTTCCTAAATGCATTTTTAAACGGCAAAACTTGATCGTATAACGTGTCATCTACGTCAAAAATAATCGTTTCCATTCTCATCACCTTCCTATACATTCCGCTATTATAACATAGCAAAACGAAAGGACGATTCTCGAGCTTCCGCGAAGTTTTGGAAGCATGAGAACCGTCCCTTAGCTTCCGCTTTCCTCTTGTTTCCCCAGAAAAATTGCAAGGATAAGGAATTTGCTATAGAATAGTGTTAATAATGTCATAATATTCTAGGAGAGTGATTGTATTGGAAAATCCCATTTGGTTATTTGTCATTGCTGCATACATAGCCGTGATAGGAATATTTATTGCGTATAAGCCAATAGTTGCATCATTTGAGAAACGAGTGCTAGATAAAGAAAGAGTCACCCAAGATAATTTCCAAAAAGAAGTAACTCGCTTTTTTATTAAAGTACCAATAATTGAAATTGTTCCGATATTTCTTGTTATTTTCGGCTTTATTCAGCTAGACGAGGTGCAAGGAACGGGACAATTTAGCGACGTGGTAGTTCCTTTTGCGTTAGTAATGGTTGTTTTATTGTTCACGATTGTTAAGGTGATTTCCATGCGGGGTAGAATCGCCTCCATTTCTGACATTGATAATCAATCAAAAAATTATATCAATACATTAACATTTATTAGTATATCCCTATTGAGTGCCTTGCCCATTATTTCCATTGTAGCAATGATTCTATTTGTATCTTAAAAATAGGATGGTCACTTCTAATAGATAAAATAAAAAGTCTATCTTTTTGGAAGATTGGAAGGGAATCATTCTAGTAGAGGTTTATGTTTACAAAATTAAAAGCCCATCATTTCCGTTATAATAATGGGAAATGATGGTTTTTTTAGGTGACGGAAAAGCTCCACTACTTCTTTTTTGCTGAAATAACTAAAAAGGTATGCTTTCTTTTCATTCTTCATAATTTCATTGTCTTCCATTCCTTCTCTTCTACACATTTAAAAGAGATGCTATAATTAAATAGCACCTCTTTGTTAATGTATGTTTTTCTAAGCTGGAATTAAAAAAATCCATCTACTACTTCCTACTTACATATGGATATATGGTAGGCTTGCAATTTTCATGATCCCTGGATCACTAATGAAAGACCCTGCACCCATTGTAATCACAACTGTCATTGCAACAAATAGAAGATATTTTTTCACATTCTCACCTCTCTCACACTCATTTTGTACACACTTATATTTTTACATTTATTGAAAATTTGTGTAATTTAGATCTGATATGTTCATGCGAGTTTACCCCCTATAAAACTACATGATTCCACAGAATACTCTATCAACTATAAAAATATTTATTTTTAGGTGGGATTATATGGAATTTCAAATTGGGAACAAAATTAAAGAACTACGAACCTTCTTCAAAATTTCTCAGTCAGAGCTGTCTAAAGGGATTTGTACGCAAGCTTTGATAAGTCAAATTGAAAGTGGCGAGACGATCCCAACATCTGAAATTCTATATAAAATTTCTACAAGACTTGGCACAGATATGAACTATTTCTTCACAATCACAAAAACACCTAGCCAGGATTACGCTAGGTTAGTGATAGAAGACCTTGATCAAGCAGTCAGACTTACCAACTATGAAGAAGTATTACGAATCGTTAAAGTAGAGAAAAAGAATCCATTATTTAAACATCCTCAATTACAGCAACTTCTATTATGGCGAGAAGCAATTTGCTCGTTTCAATTAAATCATGACTTGGCTAATGCCTTAAGACTGATTGATGAGGCTCTCTCTTTAACGGAATCTACGGGGAAAAACCTTTCTGAAGATAAAATGAAGATTTTGAACAGTAAAGCGATACTGCTTAGTCAATCGAACCAATCGAAAGAAGCTAATCGCATCATTGAACAGTTATTGAAAGAGATCCGAACGTCGCCACTGTTAAAAAAACCGAGAATCGCTATTAACATTTGTTACAATGGCAGTAAAACATCGATTTCGTTAGGCAAAGTCGAAGAAGCGATCAAACGTGCGGAACAAGGGATCAAGTTATGTTTGAAACATGAAGAATTGTATCTATTGGGAGAACTGTTTTATCAAAAGGGTGAATGTCTCTACCTTCAATCTGATAAGAAAATCGAAGCAGCGGTCAAACTAATGAAAGATGCTCTGTGGATATTTGGGCAAACGGAGAACAAACCTTTTTATGATTTAGTAGAAGCTGAAATTAACAAGATCCATGCCACAACGGATTAATACGATTTAGCCTTAAAAGATGCCGTGCTCTTCTTGTTCTCAGACTGCTAGAAGAGTTCCTCTTTTTTTTGTTAAAATTAGAAGTGGTTAAGCTTTCCTCTTGTTCTTCCTTTTTCCGTAGTCGGTGAAAGAGTTGTTTAAACTCTCTATGAAGCTCAGTATTCTTCGTTTCTTCCTTCTTACACAATTGGTCTGTTTTTTTATCAGATAACAAGAAATCCCTCTCCTTTTTCTCTGTAAAAAACTTAACTGTGTACCTGTGCACTCTGTTTACGCCCCTCTTCTCTATTAACCGCTTTCTACCTTATCATGCCATAATTTTTAATTTTTCGTATCCATCATATAACATCATCTGTGTTATTAAATATAGCACCTTATCGTTTGCACTCACATATGCGTAAGATGGTATAAGTATATTTATATTAACACGCCCCTCTGTAATAATTTTACATAAGAGGCGAGATAATAAGAATGTTATATCTATTTGCAACGTTTATGAAACCCGATATCAACTGCCACACACGGCATATCCTAAGAGGATATTAATTAAAACAAATGATCCCTTGATCTTTAATTTCATTTACTCTTGCATCTGCTATTCCACTTATTCTTGTCAAATCACTATATGAGTTAAACGGGGTACTTCTCATGTTAATAATTTGCTCGGCACGGTCAGGTCCAATTTGATGAATATTTTGTAATCTCAAACTCATTAGTGCCCCCCCCCCCCCATTCCGAATTTACGCATCCCTGATTACGACAATCTCAACACAACTCTACCATGGGATGTATAAAAACTCTGTCGAAGTTTGTAATTATTAACTGATTATTATGATAATTCTGTTTTTTATTATTAAGAGGGGAAGGAAGGTCCAAGTTTTCTATTCTCACAATCGTTTTAACAAAGCCAATAGGAATAAAGAAGTCTATCCACCGCTTAAACCGGTAAGCCAACTTCTTTTTGCTGTATTAATTTTGCTATATAATTTGGTTACTTTTCACGAAAGGCCAAGGAAGCAGGAGAACCGTCCCTCTGCTTCCTATTGAATATAAAGATATATTATACCTAGTGAATTTCGTTGTGATATTTAGTATTTTATAACTAGGTACAAATTCTTACCAGGAGATGATAAGAGTGTTTAGTAGAAGAAAAGAGATTGATGCAGGGCTCAGTACGCAAGAAAAGGATATGGTGAAAAGAAATTCGGCTGTTAATATTGCTTTAGCCATCGTTACTTCGTTAGTAGTGGTTGCGGTTTTGGCGTTCGAAATTTCTATCGATACATTAATAATATTATTTATTACATTACTCATTTGGCTACCTTTTCTATTTCTACATTTATCAAGAAGGTGGATCTTTCACATAAAATATATAGCAATTATAGGTAGTGCACTTTCAACCACTTTTTCAGTCATCACTGCACCCACTACAATGAATGTGATAACCGTTTTCTACCTAGTCATCTTAACTTTGATTTATATGGATATGAAATTATCAATAGGTATAAATATTTATGGTTTCTTAATCATCTGTTACATGTTGTTTTTCCAAGCAGATGTCTTAGCCCTTGAAGAAGGAGCGGAATTTACTTACATTATTTATTATCTACTTATTTCCGTCGTTACTTTCTCCTTATTAAAAGTATCAAACTACATGATTAAGCAAATTGAAGATTCTAGAAAAAAAGCGGAAGAACTATCAATAGAACAAGAAAACCAAAAGCAATCATTACTCCATCTTATTACGCAAGTTTCTGACAAAACAGAACACATTACGAAAAATAGTGAGGAAAGCAATCTAGCATTTAAAGAAATGAGTGCGGCTTTCCAGGAAATAGCAAACGGCTCAACTTCACAGAGTAATTCAACACAGAACATTAACGAATCCGTTTTAGGAATGAGTTCTAAATTGGATGAGATGGGAACAACGATGACGTCTCTTACTGACGAATCAGACAGTACGAAACAGCTATCCGAGACAGGTCAACAACAAATCAACGCTTTGACAGAAACGATTGGTGAGTTTAAAGCTGACATCGACGGAATGTCCGAAGAAATTAGTCAACTAATTGAAAACTTAAATGAAACGCACCAATTTAGTAATACGATCAAAGAGATCGCTAATCAAACGAACTTACTATCACTTAATGCTAGTATTGAAGCCGCTCGTGCTGGTGAACATGGAAAAGGCTTCTCCGTTGTTGCAAACGAAATCCGCAACCTGGCAGAAATGTCTACCGAGTCTGCCGAAAAAATATCCGAGCAGCTTAACACATTTTCACAACAGTCTGATCAGACGAGAAATAAAATGATACAAGTAGCAGAGCGCATGGCGGAAAGTCATAAAATAACGGAAGAAACAAACGATTCATTCACTTACATTAACAAGGCAATCATTAAATTAAATGATCTATCAGTTGCCAGCAACAAGTTGACACAATCTATTACAGATTCGGTTAAAACTATTAGTGGATCGACAGAAGAATTAGCCGCATTTAGTCAAGAATCAACGGCATCCATTGAGGAAGTAACAGCGACATTAGAAAACTGTTTAAATAGTAATACTGACGTATTAACCAACCTGAAGGAATTAGAAACAACGTTAAATAAAGACAACTAAAAAAAGAGCAACTTGTCTTTCGAGACGAGTTGCTCTTTTTTCTATAGGTGAGCTTGTGGACGGTTCGAGGGTACTAAAAAAGGATCTAGTGACCACCTTCAATATATGGTAAAATATAGTAATATTAATAGAATAAATTAAAACAAATTGGATATATAGCATTTGCATTTGATTTCCAGGAAATTTGTAAGACAATGATATTATTTAATGAGGAGGCCCTCTATTCATGAAGAGAAAGATAAGGGAATATTATAAAAGTCCAGTTGTAATTTTAACCGCATTAGTAATTGGTGCTCTATCTGGAGCTGCTTTAGGGGTAATAGCTTATTATCAGCAATGGCTCGGATAGGTTGAATTGGTTCGTTAAATAAGAAGGACATGACATATTAGTCATATGAAATATGTCATGTCCTTTAAATTTATCTATCTTTTTTTATTTAGGTGAATCAATTGCATAATTCATAGCCCTTGTCGCCCAAAAGATTAAAGAAATGAAAAAAGGTGTACCTCCCAAAATACGAATTAATCTTGATCTCTGATGTTGAAAACCTGGGAGATGCCTGCAGGAAAAGCAATGGCTGAAGATCCATCGGGGGATTTGTCCCCGATTAGCTGAAGCATTGCCTGCGGCAAGCGAGCATGGTTTTCAACTATCAACATTAGTTTTTACAGCACCAATTTTTCAATGATCATAGTGATATTCTCTACTTCTAACTTTTGTTCAGAAAATCCATTATGAAATTGACTCTGGTCTTGATAATTTTCGATTGCTTCCTCCGGTTGGCAAGGAGGAGGAAGCAGGAGAACCGTCCCTCCGCTTCTTATGTTTTTACGACTAGACGGGTGATGGCTTTTTCGATTTCTACGGCAATAAATACGACGGCACCGATGACGACGGGAATGACCCAATACTCTGCATCAATTGGCACTGTGCCTAAAATCGTATTCATAAATGGAACATACGTAATTCCAATTTGAACAACGATTAAAATACCTGAAACGAGAAAAGCTGTTTTATTTGCAAAGAAATCTTTATTAAGCGCAAAGTTACGCTCTGTTCGGCAATTAAATAAATGGAACAGTTGCGCTATCACTAATGCATGTAATGTCATCGTATTGACGACGCCTTGATCATATCCATCGGCAATCAAATTAGAGTTCATTAGTAATATCGCGCCACCTATTAACAAAGATACAAAGATAATCCTGAAAATATAGTAGTTACTTAATAATTTTGTATCTTTCGGGCGTGGCGGTCGATCCATTGAAGTGGCTTCCAGTCGTTCAAAGGCAAGTGCTAGGGAAATCGTTACCGACGTGATCATATTCACCCATAAGATTTGCACGGGTGTCAATGGCATCATCGTACCCAATAATATACTCGCAAAAATCAGAAACGCTTCCGCACCGTTTGTTGGTAAAATAAATAAAATCGTTTTTTTCAAGTTGTCGTATACTCTACGACCTTCACGAACGGCATTAAAAATTGTTTTAAAGTTATCATCCGCAAGAACCATTTGCGATGCATCTTTTGCTACTTCCGTTCCTTTTATACCCATAGCAATACCAATGTCTGCCCGCTTGAGAGCTGGAGCATCGTTGACCCCGTCACCAGTCATTGCGGTAACTAAATCATTCGCTTGTAAAGCTTGGACTAGCTTTAACTTATTTTCAGGGCTTGTCCGTGCAAAAATGTCATACTCAACTGCTGCATTTTGTAATTCTTCAAGTGACATGTCATCTAATTCGCGTCCTTCTAATGCTTTCTTGCCATCACCAATCCCCATTTGTTTTCCAATCGCCATCGCCGTTTCACGGTGATCACCAGTAATCATTTTAACTTGAATACCCGCATTCAAGCATTGACTAACCGCATCAATTGCTTCTTCACGCGGAGGATCGATAATACCAGCTAACCCTAAGAAAATTAATCCTGACGAAATATCTTCATGATTGAGATCTTGTTTTGCAGCATCGACTTTTTTCATAGCCGCTCCAATTAGACGTTCACCTTTTTTAGCATGCTCAACCATTTGCTCTTCCCAATATGAACGGTCTTGCTTTTCTTCTGCTGAAAAAGCCATTTCAAATAATCTATCCGGAGCACCTTTCACGTAAATGATTTTTTCGCCATCTACCTCAATGAGAGATGCCATGTATTTATAGGAAGAGTCAAACGGGATTTTTGCAATCGAATCATGTCGTTCAATCGGCTCTGCGGCTTTTTCGGCGAGTGTAATCAAACAGCCTTCTGTAGGTTCGCCATTGATAATCCACTGACCCTCATCATTTTTGCGTAAATACGTGTCATTGACCGTTTTCATGCATGTTAAAAACTGCAGCAACTTTCTATCCTCAGATGGTTTTTGTTCCTTACCATCGACTTGAATCGTGCCTTCAGGAGAGTACCCTGTTCCAGTTACGTCATACTCGACATCTTTCATTAACAGTGAAGTAACCGTCATTTCATTTTTTGTTAGTGTGCCGGTTTTATCAGAACATATCACGGAAACTGCGCCTAGTGTTTCCACGGAAGGCAACGTCCGCACGATCGCATTTTCTTTTGCCATTGTCTGAACACCAATCGCTAAAATGATCGAAAGGATTGCCGGAAGTCCCTCTGGTATTGCTGCTACTGCAAGGCCGATGACTGCGAGTAATAGTTCTGATGCTTCATAATCTTGCAAGAAGTATCCGTAAGCGAACATGGCTGCTGCTAAAAATAAAATAACGATCGAGATCATCTTGCCGAAATCGTCCGTTTGTTTTAGAAGCGGCGTTTTAATCTCCTCCACTTCGGACATCGATTGATTGATTTTACCGAGCTCTGTGTTTTCACCAATTTCGACAACAATTCCTTGTGCCGAACCTGTTGCAACTGCAGTGCCTGAGAAAATCATATTCGTACGATCGCCAAGCACTGTATCCCTTGGGAGGGCATCTGTCGCCTTCTCAACTGATGTTGACTCGCCTGTTAGTGGGGATTCTTCTACTTTAAAGTTTTCCGTACGAATTAAACGAATATCTGCCGGAATTTTGTCGCCTGCTTTGAGGGTAACAATATCCCCCACTACAAGGTCTTTAGCGGGAACCTCGATTCTTTCTCCTGCTCGAATAACATTTGCATTTGCAGAAAGCATGTTACGAATTCCTTCAAGAGCTTTTTCCGCTTTGTTCTCTTGTATGTATCCAATCGATGCATTGATAATTGCCACTAGTAAAATAACCGCCGTATCAATGTAATGACCTAGTAATAAGGTAATAATCGCAGCAGCGAAAAGCACATAAATGAGCACATCGTTAAAATGTTTGATAAATTTTTTCCACTCTGGCTCTTTTTCTGCTTCTGGCAGCTCGTTTTTGCCCCACTTCCGTGCCCGTTCATCTACCTCACCTTTTGATAGACCTAGTTTTTGATCCGTATTTAACTCCTCTATAATGTTGTCGACTTCTAAATGAAACCACTTCTTCGGCTCTGACATAACATATCCTCCTCCCACTTCTTTCTGTTAATCTGCTCATTTTTAGCTATGTAAATACTATAACACAACTGTAAAAAAGAGGAAGCGAAGGGACGGTTCTTCTGCTTCCTTCTTCTCCTCCTTCGAGGCACCTGCAAACAGACACCGAGCACAGAAGCTAAATAGAAAAAAGCCCAGCATTCCTCTCACTAATAGAGGTGTTGCCGGGCTAATAATGATAATCCCACATCATATACCATTCACCATCTTCCTTTACTGCATAGACGTTTTGATTGATTGAGAATTCTCCAAACTGACTTTGATACGTTTTCGTAACAGGAATCTCATATACATCTGTTAAAGGCTCCTGCTCTTCAGACATCTGCCAGTTTTTAATTTTTTTAGAATTTCCAACTTCAAGGTCATACGTATCTACATCAAAGTGGTCGACAAAAATGTGAGAGCGTTGGTTAATATATTTGCTTCTAGAAAACCGCTCTTTCATTTGAGGATGAAACAATTCATAAGAGTTCCAGAATTCCTGATCTTGTTCATATTGATAAAATTTATTAACTATTTTTTCTTCCGGACCGTGCGAAATAAATACGAAAATTATAATCATAATAAGAAAGCCTGCACCGCCCATAATCAGTAGTGGAGCATGATTCGGAAGCCGTCGCCGCCTCATCCTATTTCTCAACAAAGACCCTCCTCATCTTATCTGAGTGATTGAGCTTTGTACTACTCTATGTACAAGATGACGGACGTACCACTACGGACTAAAAAACTGTCCATTTGCATTCGCGAAATTCGAAAAAGGAAGTGAAAACACCCCTCACTTCCTCTTTGTTTCCAACTATGTGCCATGTACTTGCTAAACTCATGTATTATTACTTTCTTGTATATCTCCTTTTGCTACTATCTCACCGTAAACTTTACGGAGTTCATCTGCATTCTCCGGCCATTTTACCGGAATTTCCTCAACAATCATTTCTAGCGCATCAAGACAACGATGCCATCCCGCTGCCATAAAAACAGCCATCGACCGATCATCGAAAGTGTGTGTAAACTCCATTTTGCACCTATCTTCTTCATCTTCAGGGACCAATTCAATACGAAGTAAGTCTTATTCGAGGCGACAAAGCAAGCACCCCCTATTAATAAAGCTCGTGCTTATAACTTCCTTCTAACATTTCTTCCATCTCTTTTTCTCTAATTTTCGAACTCTTGACGTGGTCTGTCAAGATTTTTGCAGGAGATGGTAACTCTTCAGATGCTAACCAAGAATCAGTATTCCACAAATCCGAACGAATCAATGATTTGGCGCAATGGATAAAGCATTCCTCCACTTCAATCCCAATGCCTAATAACGGAACTTTCCCTTTTACTTCAGTAACCTCGAGCAAATTAGGGTCATTTACTACATATGCTTTTCCGTTCACCCTCAACGTCTCGCCTAACCCTGGAATAAGAAATAAGATTCCTATATGAGGATTGGTAATTATATTTTCGATAGAATCAACACGTCGATTACCAGGACGGTCTGGGATTAGTAAATGCTTCTCATCGATAACGTGGACGAAGCCAGGAGCATCCCCACGAGGAGAGACATCACAAAATCCGTTCTGATCAGATGAAGAAATTAGCAGAAAGGGAGACTTGGAGATAAAGTCTGTACAATGATCATCTATGTGGTCAATAGTCTTTCTTTTCACTAATTCCCCTGGGTACCCCAAAATATCTCTCAACTCTTTAACCGATGATACCGTACTTCCGAAAGGATTATTATTCATATCACTACGCTCCTCATTTCATATTGATATTGCTTATTCTAAACTAAATTCCTCTTTTAAAGATTATCGTATGCTGTCTTAGTAACTGCGGCTTTAACCCACGAAAGTCCGCCAACGGGGAATAAAGCAACGGCGCACTTAATTTTAACACTGTTTTTATTGGATAAAAATTATTCGTCCTCTATTCACCTAAATTATTTAAAAGCAAACCGCTTCAAACCTCACATACGTGTATTATTAGAAAAACTTGGCTTGTCGCCAAGTCCTTCATGGCGAAACCCCTTAGTTTATCTTATACTTTAATCCCTTAGCGAAGTTAAACATTCATAAAGTATAAAAAAACGAGCCCCTAAAAAAATTTGGGAACTCGCTTCATTACCAATCGTTTAAACTGTTTCGTTTTCTTTTCTTTTTCTAGTTATAAATAGAGTCAATCCTGCGGCAAACATCATAAGCCCGACAATCAAACCGTTATATATCCCGGTGTTTGTGTCTGGAAGATTGCCATCACCCTTGCTATCACCTTTACTTTCATTTTTGCTTGCACCATTACTTCCACTCTTATCTTTGTCTTTACTTGACTCCTTCTTGCCATCCTCATCCTTATCATCTGTAGATTTTTCACCGTCTCCACTTCCACCCGGCGAAGTTACTGGATCTTCTTCCTCTTCTCCTTCACCCGGTGGCGTCACTGGATCTTCTTCCTCTCCTCCTTCACCCGGTGGCGTCACTGGATCCTCTTCCTCTCCTCCTTCACCCGGTGGCGTCACTGGATCCTCTTCCTCTCCTCCTTCACCCGGTGGCGTCACTGGATCCTCTTCCTCTCCTCCTTCACCCGGTGGCGTCACTGAATCCTCTTCCTCTCCTCCTTCACCCGGTGGCGTCACTGGATCCTCTTCCTCTATTCCCATATAGCTATTGTAAACTTCCCACAGATCACCCCAAACGATCTCACCCTCGTCGTTTCTGTTAACCGATACGATGTTTCCAGCGTCGTCATAAATAAACAAAGCCTCCATGCTTTCAAGAATTTCCTCAGACAACAAGTCCCCTGAAGCATTTTCAGACTGTCCTGATTGGAACAAGTAATTTATATCCGAAGCTAATTCCGCTGGATAACTATCATTTTCGTCCGCTATCCCGTCTGTCCGGTAAGAAGCAAACCCATCCATCATAAAGTCAGTTTCAATATGGTTGTACGTCGTCAAACTCAAGTTTGCGCCGTCATTGTTCCAACCAATATTACTGTTCGCGATTACCCCCGGATTACTATTACTTGTGAACCCATAGGCACCATTGCCAAATGCAATGCTGTTTTCAATCACATGTGGCACATGGACACCCTCTCCACCAAGTTTAAATCCATTTTTCCCCGCATTCCCTACATAACCACTCGATAACGTCCCATTGTTAAACGCAATACTGTTCCTGATTGTGACAGGACCTATCGCACCAGTCCCAACCTTCGTATACAAATCCCAACCATCATCAATGTTGTTATGCGAAATGTTGCCATCAAACACATTCCCAACACCAACCGTTAGTTTTGCCGCAAAACCATCAGCATTGTTTTCCGCCGGGTCTCGGTTGTCATAAGAAACACTGTGCAAAATCAAATTGTGCGATGGCCACTTAGCTTTATCGTTTTCAGAAGTGTCCGTGCGACTAATTTGCAATCCCGTATCACCGTGTTCATAGAGCACGACATTTTCAATAATATTGTGACTCCCGCCAATCGTATAACCTTTCGTATTTCCGGCCGAACGGGCAAAGTCAATTCCTTTAACATGCCAATAGTTCCCACTATGAACGACACCTTCAGAGCGTTTATCAAAATCAATCAACGGACGTTCCGAAGCGTCTGGATCAGCAACCAAATACTTCATCGCTTCTTCCGTACCATCATTGAATTTCTTTATCTCAATTTTAGCATCACGGACGTAAGTACCTTCCATCACATAAATCGTTTGTCCCGGCTTAACGTAATCAATCGCCGTATCAATCGTTAACGGATCCTCTTTCGTACCATCACCAGCGCTTGTCCCTGTTGGTGACACATAAATATCAGCACCACCTTCTCCAAACGTTTTCATCGACACTGTCACGTTATGAACGATTTTATCGTACGACGTTAACAATTGCGTATCATCTGGCAAAAACGTTGTACTAAAGTTCGTATCACTATTCGGTAAAAGCGTCGCAGCTATTTCAACCAGCTCCCCTGCTTTCACCTCTTGATCGCGCGCAATCGTATCATGACCTTGTTTCACTGTCACTACACCATCGACATTTGCTTTAAGCATCAATGTATAATCTTCGAGCGACGTTTTACCTAAAGAAACATATTCAAAATCAGGTGTCACAGGTTCCATCGGCGGCTCCACTTTCGGAGCATCCGTCTCGCTTGCCGTGACATCAAACACAATATCACTTACCTCAATCGTTGCTAATCGCGCCGTATAAAATCCGACATATACTTTATCATCTTGCACATTCAACAGTTCTGGCTCAAAAAATATCGCACCATCCCCATCATTTAGTTTCCCGATATAACCACTGTTCGTTTTTTCAAGTGTCAAACGGTATTCCTCCGCAGGATACGTATTATCTATCGAAGGCCTCACATCGTGTAACATCTGCTTTTGAATCCCTTCGCTACCTTCCCCATCAGAAGCCAATACTCCCGTTCGGACAAATGCTTGCGTGCCATTGTCATCACGAGTACCACCACTAAAGCCTCCTACTGCAGCAATATTCGAAGCAAACACCCCAGCATCATTAGCTGGACCTAACGCATCTCTCGCCATAATCCCAAACGATTCCTGACCATCGTGCGGCGTCTTCGCATAATCGGTCACCTTCACATTTGCCGATAACGTAAAATTGTCCTCCGTCGCATCAATTTCCGTGTAGTAGAAAGAAATACCATCATGGTCCCCAGTAATTTTCCCACCACCTTCTAGCGCAACAATTTCAACCGTACCATCATCCCGAACATCGATCGTATTGTTCGCATCCGACGTCGATTGTCCGAAACGAATCGTTTTCCAGTCAACCTCCGTCTCATCTCTCACTGTTACCTGATACGTAATCGCATCAATACTCACATCGTCCGGAACAACATCAATACCATACGTTCCACTTTCCGAAGCATCAAATCCAGACGAATCAATCGTATAAGCATCCGTCGCCAACACTTCTAGATCACCATTATCATAAACTTCCGAAACAACTAACCCATCACTTTCAAACGCATCATTCACATAAAACGTCGTTTTCGGATAATCGGTCACTTCAATCCCTTCAAGCTCCCTCTCCTTGACTCGCACAGTTAACACGACTTCCTCACCTTTATGCGAAATCGTCAACGCTTGACTCTCATCCGGCACAGACGAATCAAAATTAGAAACAGCATACTCGTCTGCCATCAACCTCACTTCCGCCCCATCGCTATATATTGCATAGACAGACATACCCGAAAGATCCAATTCATCTCCTAAAAAATAGAGTGTCTTTGTCGGTGCACGCCGAAGTTCTATCTCCGTTAGATTCGCTTCTTTCACAACGATAGTAAAAGTAGTCGTCACATCCTCTGTTTCAGTTGATCTCACAGTGACAGTTTCCGGTCCTCCATTTTCAAAGATAAACCCTTCGTCCGTCACGTCTTCCCCTGCAATCGAAAAACGATAAAGATCTTCCGTTAATTCAGCAAAGGCAAACCCGTGATTATATTCCGCTATCACAACAAACCCTTGCGGATCAAATGTATCCCCTTTATAATAATCCGTTTTCGCAGGGAAATACTTGATTTGTAAATCCGTCACATCCAAAGATTCAATATCTAAAACGACCGTCGCTGTTTTTCCATTATAGTTAAGAGTAATAGTGTTTTCGCCAACTTCACTACTGTCAAAACCAGTAACGATATAATCGCCTTCAGAAAGCACTTGTTCACTACCGTCACTAAACACAGCTGTGACATTCAATCCTGTTAAATCAAGATCTTCACCAACTAAATACGACGTTTTCATATCCGTAGCATCCACTTGTAAGTCAGCAACCGTTCTTGCATCTACGTCAATATCGAAGTCACTGAATGTCACCGCTGCCCCCCTCGCAACATATAGCCCAACGAAAATCTCATCCATAAACGTGTCTTCCAGATGGATTGGATCACTTTCTACTCCATTTGAAGATACGACATACATGTCGCCTGACTTTCTAATAGACAAATCGTACACTTCATCTGTTGCCGGATCACGACTCCCAGCAAAAGTATCGAGTTTCGTTAAACTAGCTTTTTTATAAAAGCCCTTCATCACTTGATCTAACGCACCTACCGATACATAATTCGCTTCATGACCACCGGAGTCACCGTGGCCTCCGATTTGATCTCGAACCATTAAACCGAACGAGACTTGATTATTTGCTGTGAAACTATGAACCTTCGCTTTCGCATGAATTTCAAAGTTTGCATTAGCTGATAGTCCTTTATGATAGAAAGAAATTCCGTCTTCAGAACTAGAAATCTTTCCACCAGACGCTTCGATAAAAACAGATCCGTCTTCATTTAATGTTGGATCTGTGTTTCGAATCGGATCACTCACAATACTTGTGTTTGATCCAAAAGCACTAAAATCCCAATCGCCAAGTTCCACCTGACCATCGATCTGTAAATTGATATCACTATAAGTAACTGTCACATTTCTCGAAGCAAAAAGCCCCGCATAATTCATTTCCCCATCGTAATCTACCAGTTGTTGCGTTTCACCATTTACTTTTAATTGATAAATATCGCCAACTTTTCGAATACTAAGCTGATACTCTTCCCCACTAGCAGGAACGGTCGTGTTAAAGTCCAATTCATCAGGGTATTGGTACCCACCATCTGCATACTTATAAAAACCCCTGACATCTTGACGAATCCCACCTACGGCAACATAATCACCAGTGAAATTCCCATCACGTTCATTCATCAAAATATTGCTTCTCAACATTATTCCGAATCCGACTTGATTATTTGCATCAATCGAATCGACATGTGCCGTCGCCGTCATTTCATAGTTTTCATCCGGATCGACTTGTTTAAAATAGTAAGCTAGTCCCTCATTTCCGCTCGCCATTTTGCCTCTATTATTTGAGACACGCATCGTCACCGAAGCATCTTCATGTTCGGTAATTTCATAGTTTTCATAATTAATGTCGTCTGTCCCTGTATCCCCCATCACACTGCCTTGCCAGTCGCTAGAAATATCAATCATGCTTGGTTCTTCTACTTCCGCTTCTTCGTCTGTATCAACAGCCAAAACGGGTACCGCTGAACTAGGAAATAGTAATAGAAAAATCATCATCACTGCAAAAATACGCTTATGCTTAAAGTTCATTGATCAAAAACCTCCTCAGTAAATTGAAAGCAACAAAATAAACCACGCACCTAACAAGCGAATCTAGTCTAGCACCCTCCTTTTCTATTAATGGAAACATCTGAAGAACTCTATGTAGTGAAATCTTAGCTGGAATTTTTACTGATGTATGTGAGGTGTCTATGATGTCCTAGAGAGCGAGTGTAATAACAACGTTGTTATTTAACTCAATACATTTTGTGAGGTCGATATTTTCACGCCCTTATCAATAACAACGTTGTTACCCACCGTTATTGTAATCGCTTCCAAATATGTTGTCAATAGGAAGTGAGAAGCAAAAATTTACGAAAAGCAGAGAAAGCGCGGGGACGGTTCTTCCGCTTCCTAGGAAGCGGAAGAACCGTCCCCGCGCTTTCCTTCAACTACCTAAATTATTAGATGTTATCTGAATTATGTGGTATCCTCCTCAGATATTTGCTGTGTTAAATTATATATTGTAAGCGATTTCAAGTTGCTGATGGATCGAAATCGAAATGATTATTGAATAAGGGGCTTGAAACTATTATATTAAATGGAGGGTGTTAAATTGAAGAAGTCGAATGTCAAACGTATTAGTATGTTCGCATTGTTTATTGGGGCAGCAGGAATTATGGTGGCTTGTGGGAATTCAGAGGAAAGTAGCGGAAGTAACGAAAGCTCTGATGGCAACGAAGCCAATGACGTTGTCGAAATTGAATATTTTGTCGCTTCACAGGCCGGTGAACCAGATTATGAATTATTTATTGATGCAGTCAACCAATTTGATGAAGACCATCCCAATATTGACTTGAAGATTGAAAGCGTTGCACATAATGACTACTCTACAAGATTAACCACAAGAGCAGCTGGTGGTGAATTGCCTGACATTTTTCAAATCACCCCTATTTCAGCCTTAACAAACATTGTTAATAGCGGGAGCGCAGGTTCTATCAGTGACTTTAAGGACCATTGGATTGATGAAGGATTATTAACTGAGGACTCCTTAAGCGAATTCACGATGGACGGTGAGGTTTATGCCTTGCCAATTAATAGTAATCCTACACAATTTATTTACTATGATGTAGACATGCTAAGCGACGTCGGATACGATTCTTTCCCGGAATCATATGATGAATTTATCCAGTTAATAAATGACTTAAATGACGCTGACATCACACCTATCTCATTAGGAAATTCGTCACCATGGGTTCTTCAATCTGTCTATCTTTCCGGTATCGCGGATCGTTTTACTGGCAGTGATTTCCTAGATCAAGTCCAATCAGGTGAAAGAAAATTCACTGATTCAGATTTTGTCGAAGCCTTAGAAGTTATTGAAGAATTAGTAGAACTCGAAGCTTTCAATGAGGATTTAAACACGATAGATAATCAACAGATGGTCAACAACTTTTTACAAGGCAACTCTGCAATGGTAATTGACGGCAACTGGTCATCAGCAACAATAGCTGAAAATAGCCCAGATGATAAAAATATCGACATAGCGATATTCCCACTCGGAGACAGCAATACAATACCAACGACGATGGGGAACGTAAGTGCAATTAATAGTGATCTGTCTGAAGAAAAAAGAGCCGCTGTCGAGACATTTCTAAAAGAGGTGTATAATGAAGATGTATTTTCTGGATTCCTATCTTTAGGTAAACCCGTTCCAGGCGATATTGACATTCCAGAAGAGGATCTTGATCCACTTAGTGTTAAAATGATTGAATTGATTCAGTCAGCTGATCAATCACCCGTTTACGATGCCGTTTTGCCAACCGGTATTATAAATACAATGCAAAACGCCCTTCAATCAATTACGATTGGAGAGTACACGGCAGAAGAGGCTGCGGAAGAAATTCAGAAAGAAGTAACAATCGAAGAGTAATTCCAATGTCATAATTTTAGGAGGGGGTGATCATTAGGGTCACTCTCTTCTTTTCCACTTGCAAAACTACTTGAAGGAAGGAAATTTCTTATGAAGAAAAAGTGGAAAGTACAGGATTGGAGCATGAAATGGAAAGCCGCCATCATCTTACTTATTCTTGGATTACTTCCGATTGCTTCGATTAGCGCATTGTTTTTCTATCAATCTAACAATATTCTACAGCAACAAGTCATCGACACGTCGTATCGAAATTTAAATGTCGCCTCATCTAATTTCGAAAAAATTATCCAAGATATAGAAGATATGTCGGAATACATTATTTATAGCGATGAATTTTATGAATTTATGACTCTATCTCCAGGTGACGTGACTCAAGGGGAAATTAACGGGCTCGATAACTCATTGCAAGCCTTTTTCACATTCCATCTATCAAACAAATCTTATTTCAATTCAGTAAAAATTGAAGGTAGGAATGGGCTAGTCATTAATAAAGGCGACATTGTCTTAAATAGTGAGGAGAAATGGGCAAATGAATCTAAGAAACGACAAGGTAGTGTCCTGTGGACTGACCCTTATCATATTGAATCAGACTATCCAGTAAAGCAGACCGAAGTCATTTCTTTATTTAGAGTAATTAATAACAAGCACAACGCTATCGAACCTATAGGAGAAGTTAGAATTCGATTAAAAGAAGAAGAACTGTTTCATCAAATGATGTACGAAGACCCGCATGCCGACCACGAAGTATTTATTTTGCGAGAAAACGGCCTTATTTTATCTCATGAAGACAAAGACATGGTTGGAGAGCCTTTTCCTGATGATACATTCGTATCGATTATTCAACAATCAAGTGATCCTGCTTTTCAATATATATTAAATGACGAAACTTACTATATCGCAGCTGATAAAGTCGATGACTTCTACCTCGTATCGATGGTCAAAGAACGATTCATCTTGAATGAATTATCTGAAATTAGGAAAACAACGCAAAATATCATTATTGCGACTGTCATTTTAAGTCTTATCGCAATTGTTGGCTTCATTTTCACAATCCTTAAACCTATCATTGAATTAACAAGGGAAACAAAACGGGTTGAAAGTGGCGACTTTAGCGCACGAGTAAAAGTACGTTCTCAAGATGAGATAGGACTGTTAGGCGCAAGATTTAATAAAATGGTCACTCAAGTGCAGCACTTAATCGAAACGAAATACAAATTAGAAATTCAAAATAAAGAGTCAGAATTACGAGCATTACAAAGTCATGTTAATCCTCACTTCCTTTACAACATGTTAGATATGATTCGTTGGTCGGCACGTTTAGAAAATGCTCCTGAAACCGGAAAAAGTATTGAAGACTTATCAAGAATCTTTCGAACTAGTCTTAGCAGCGGCAAAATTTGGGTCAACCTAGAGGAAGAAATAAAGAACGTCAAAAGTTATTTAGAATTACAAAAACGGCGTTTAGGGGTTGCTTTATCGTTTTATATTGTAACTGAAGTAGGCATTGAAAAAGCGCGCGTAATGAAGTTGATCCTTCAACCACTCGTTGAAAACAGTATCAAACACGGATTTATCAGGAGAAGTTCAGAAAATAGAATTTACATTCGGGTGTACCGTTCTGAAGCGAACATTATCATCGATGTATTCGACAACGGCAAAGGCATGAAATACTGGCGCAAAACCTTTTCATCAACGAGCGCAAACCAACAATCCGGTTTCGCCCTAAATAACATTAACGATCGAATTGCACATGCATTCGGTAAACAATATGGATTATCCTTGATGGACCACCCGAAAAAACAGGGTACCTGGATCCGCCTTCAGTTTCCATACACGGAAGACGAAAACGTAAGCGAATGACAAACAAGGAGGAATGCAAATGATGAACTTGCTCATCGTCGATGATGAACCCGTGATCTGTGAAGGACTGCAAAAAACGATCGCCTGGGAAGACATTGGAGTTGCTGTCGTAGGAATTGCTTCCAATGGAAGAGAAGCAATTGAGATCATTAAAGAACACCCCATCGATATTGTCTTAACAGATGTAAGCATGCCAGAAATGGACGGTCTGGCCCTTGCCGAATACTTGTCAGATGAACACGATCATATTAATATTATCATGTTTAGCGGATATGACGAATTTGAATATGCTCGGCAATCCTTTCGACTAGGTGTGGAAGATTATCTATTAAAACCAGTAAATATAGATGAGCTGATAGCGCTTGTTAGTAGGATCAAACAGGATAAGGATATGCAGCAAAGTCGACAACACGATCACACCCAAGATTCAAATCCGACAATCGCTCATTGGATCCGTCATGTAATTTTTCAAAAAAATGTCGACCAAACCTCCTTTCCCACATGGGTCCACGACTATCACTTTCGCGTGCTCGTTACTGAGATGACTGACTATTATTTATCAAGTGAAGATAGTCAGAGCGATTGGAAAAGCTTATGGACCGCCTACCTTGAAAGCAGTCCATCACTAACTCATACAGAAAGCTTCATTGTAGAAAATCACCTGAATGAACTGATTACTGTCTTCTTTGAAAAATCAAGTAACACTGCTGATAACGATGCAATCAAACAACTTTGCCAAGATTTTGATAATAATAATGTTGCGAAATTGAAGCATGGTCTCTCATCATGCGCTTCTGGTTTAAGTCACATACACTATCAATATCAAAAAGCCCGAGACATACTAGATCACATCCGCCATGACAATAAACTGGTTGAAATCTTCCACCAACAAGCAGAACCAAAGATTTTGCAAATTCCGAACAACACTGTTTTACAATTACAGATTGCTATTTTAAATGGAGATAAACAAACACTATCCGAAACATCAACTCAGTTGTTTGAATATTTTCAGAAGGAAGCACTGTCAGTAAATAACGTTTTTAAATCGCTTCGGGAAATGGAAATTATTTTGCTAAGTAATATTGATGATCTGATGAAAAAAAGAAGCAAGTTGACGTTACAATTACAAGGTGAACCCGATTTAAAAATATATAATAGCTATCAAGCGATGGAGTATCTATTACTAATAGATTTGAACGTATTAGTGAGTGAACGGAATCAACCGAATAAGAGAAATTGGATCATTCATCAAGCACTTCAATACATGGAAACCCACTATCAAAAAGATATTAAAGCACAGCAAGTTGCCGAAGATCATTTTATTACACCAAACCATTTTAGTGTGTTGTTCAAACAAGAAACGGGAAAAAGTTTTTCTGAGTGCCTCAATGCCATTCGAATTAATAAAGCTTCTGATTTGCTTTTGACTACTTCTAACAGAGTATTTGAGATCGCAGAATTTGTCGGATACAGTGAATATAAGTATTTCGTTAAAGTATTTAAAAATCATAAAGGTGTCACCCCCACGCACTTTAGAGCTCTCCACGCAGATACCATAGAAAATTAGATGTTATATGAAAAAAGTAGATTCTTCATTCCTTTGCAGGCTTATATAATGAACCTATGAAAACGGTTACGACAGCAAAGGAGTGAAGTTATGCATTTACTTAAAAACCCCTGGAAGATCGCACTTGGCTTATTACCACCACTTCTCATTTACTTAGTCTTCAGCATAGTTCCAATTTTCATTTCCATTTATTACTCTTTTATGAAATGGGATGGATTTTCAGACATGGTATTCATCGGATTCACAAACTATCTAGACGTATTTCAAGACGCAACATTTTGGCGGTCTGTTAAAAATAATATTCTCGTCGTATTTGCTTCCGTGTTTGGGCAAATTACCATCGGCCTCGGCCTAGCGATATTATTAAATCAAAAAATCAAAGGTGGAAAGTTTTTCCGCACAATTGGTTTTTTGCCCGTCGTTATCTCAACCGTTGTTATCTCGATTACATGGCGGATGATTTACAATTCACGTGAAGGTATGTTGAATAATTTGTTAGAAACATTAAATTTAGGTTTTTTACAGCAAAATTGGTTAGGAAATCCTAATACCGCGATGTTTGCGATCTTGGTCACGATCATTTGGCAATTCGTCGGCTTATATTTCATCATTTTCCTGTCCGCCTTACAAACTGTGCCAAAAGATATCCTTGAAGCAGCTGAACTCGACGGTGCAACAGAATTTCAGAAAATCTTTTTCATTACCGTTCCATCAATCAAAAATATCATTCTAGTAGCGATCGTACTCTGTATTAGCGGAAGTTTAAAAACGTTTGATTTAATTTATGTTATGACAAACGGAGGACCTGCTCATGCCACGGAAGTGATGGCCACTTATATGTACAACGAAACGTTTAATGGACTAAATTACGGTTACGGAAGTACGATATCTGTCTTAATCCTGATATTCAGTCTCGTTCTCATTTTTATCACAACAAGAATCATGCGCTTCAGCAAGGATTAATCTAAGAAAGGAGGCTTCATTTATGCAGATAAACACAAGTAATCACACACAACCGACCTCGATAAAACATGCAACGATAAAGAAGAAAACTAGACGATCACTTTTATATCTCATCTTAATCCTTTTCGCGATTGTAAATGGTTATCCGATTCTTTGGATGGTGATGAATTCCTTCAAGTCTTCGCAAGAATTCTCATTAAATCCATTCGGTTTACCAATGGAATGGGTATTCACAAATTTCCAAGAAGCCTGGGTGACAGCGAACATCGGAACATTTTTCTTTAATAGTGTTTTTGTTGGATTAGTTTCTGTTGTCATCGCTATCCTTACAGGTGCCCTTGCTTCCTTTTTCCTTGCCCGTTTTCAATTCAAAGGAAAAGCACTATTATATGGCTTTTTAGTACTTGGCTTACTTATCCCGATTCACTCAACATTAGTACCAATGTATATTCTCATGCAAAATATCGGTCTGTTAAATACTTATTGGTCGTTGATCTTTCCATACGTTGCCTTCAATCTGCCGATTACAATTTTTCTACTAACGAGTTTTATGAGATCGTTACCGAGCGAAATTGAAGAATCTGCAATTATGGATGGTGCAGGTGTGTTTCGAATTTTCTGGTCGATCATCTTACCAATGACAAAACCGGCAATTGCAACGGCTGTTGTCATCAATTTCATTAACAATTGGAATGAATTTGCCTTCGCTTTAGTATTGATAAGCGATGAATCGATGCAAACATTGCCACTTGGTTTAGCTAATTTCGCGGGCGCTTATACAACGAATTATCCAGCCCAAATGGCCGGGCTCACAACCGTGTTAATCCCAACAATTATCTTCTATTTAATTATGGAGAAACAAATCGTTGATGGGATGACGCAAGGGGCGGTCAAAGGGTAATCCACAAAAGGAGAGTGTACAGTTATGAAATTAAAGACGATTAACGTTCCTGATGATTTCATGCTCGGAGCTTCGTTATCTGCTTGGCAATCGGAAGGGTGGTCAGGTAAAAAGGATTCTCAGGACTCTTATTTGGATCTCTGGTATAAAAATAACAAAAATGTCTGGCATAATGGCTATGGTCCAAAGACTGCTACCGACTTCAAGAATCGCTATAAAGAAGACATTGGGTACATGAAACAAATAGGACTAACGCACTTTCGTACATCGATTAATTGGGCGCGTTTCCTCACTGATTATGAAGATGCTACTGTTGATGAAAACTATGCGGACTATATAAATGACGTGATCAATGAATGTTTTCGTCAAGGTGTAGAACCAATGATTTGTCTGGAACATTATGAAGTGCCTGCTGTTCTTTTTCAAAAATACGGGGGCTGGGGCTCGAAGCACGTTGTCGATTTATTTGTTAAGTATGCTGAAAAGGCGCTCGAGAGATTTGGTGATCGTGTCAAACATTGGTTCACTTTTAACGAGCCGATTGTCGTGCAGACACGTGTTTATTTAGACGCTATCCGTTATCCTTTCGAGCAAAATACACATACTTGGATGCAATGGAATTATCATAAAGTACTTGCTACAGCCAAAGTCGTCAAGTTATATAAAGAGACACGATCTCATAAGGATGGAAAAATTGGGATTATTTTAAATCCAGCCGTTACTTACGCTCGCTCAACGTCTGCTCACGACCAAGAAGCAACAAGAATGTTTGACCTCTTTTTCAACCGAACGTTTTTAGATCCATGTATTACTGGTAAATACCCGCAAGAGCTATTTGAATTATTGGAAAAACATGATGTTTCTGTCGATTTGCGTGAAGACGAACTTGCACTTATTGAGAAACATACTGTCGATTATGTCGGCATCAATTTGTACTTTCCAAATCGAATCAAAGCTCGTACTACGGGGTGGAATCCGGATGCACCTTTTCATCCAGAGTATTATTATGAAACCTTCGACATGCCGGGAAAGAAGATGAATCCGTACCGAGGTTGGGAAATTTATCCGGAAATTATGTATGACATGGCGATGAGATTAAAAAATGACTACTGTAATATTGAATGGTTTATCGCTGAAAATGGGATGGGCGTAGAGAACGAACAACGTTTTAAAAACGAGGAAGGGGTGATTCAAGATGATTATCGCATCGATTTCATTGGCGATCATCTTGCATCGTTGTTAAAAGCGGTTGAACATGGGGCAAATTGCAAAGGCTACATGCTCTGGGCGTTCTCAGACAATGTTTCACCAATGAATGCCTTCAAAAATAGATATGGACTCGTCTCGATAGATTTAGAAAACAACTTAGCCCGGTCGTTAAAAAAATCGGCTTATTGGTTCAAAGAGGTAATCGAAACAAGGTTGCTAACTGTTGAAGATAAAAGTGTCTATAAATGATCAGGGAGGATAATCATGAAACAATATCTTTCCTTTGATTTTGGCGGAACATTTGTGAAGGACGGCATCATTGGAGAAGACGGATCGATAACGCAAACGAACAAAATCCCGTTGCCAGCGACACTCGACGATCTGCTCGAGCATATTGCTTTCGTCACGAAGAAACATCGAGACTGTGAAGGGATAGCTATCAGTGCACCTGGTGCTGTCTCTCCAGATGGGATCATCTACGGATCGAGCGCAATCACCTATTTGCACAAGAAGGACAATATTAGAAAGTTAATTGAAGCGAAAACTGGGATGCCGGTTCACATCGAAAATGATGCCAATTGCGTTGGCTACGCTGAAGTGTGGAATGGTGCTGCTAAAGGAAAAAAGGACGTTCTTGCTGTTGTTATCGGCACCTCTATTGGCGGAGCGGTTATTAAAGATGGAGTCATTCATAAAGGTGCACATTTACACGGCGGCGATTTCGGCTATATGTTAATGAATAAAAATTACACTAGCGAAAATGATATTTGGAGTCGAGTTGCTTCTACAAGTTCCCTGATTCGGAAAGTTGCTGAATTGAAGAAATGTGATCCATCGGAGTGGAGCGGTGAAACTATCTTTGAATCTGCTGATGCGGGTGATAGCGACTGCCAACAAGCACTGGATGAATTTTACCATTATCTTGCCGTCGGTCTTTACAACTTGCAATATATGTTTGACCCCGAAGTGATATTGCTTGGAGGAGGGATTAGTCAGCAAGAGCGGTTACCTACAGAAATTGATCGGAAACTAGACGCGCTATTATCTGTCATTCAGCTCGCTAAAGTAAAACCCAACATCAAGGTTTGCACCTTCAAACAAGATGCAAACCTACTAGGCGCCGTGTACGCTTTTAGGAAGCGGAGAAAGCGGAGGGACGGTTCTCCTGCTTCCTAGGAAGCGAGAGAACCGTCCCCGCGCTTCCTATTTTCTACCCTATCAAATGCCTTCATAGAAAATAACGTAATAATCATCGCAAAAACACTTGCCGCAAAGAAAATTGCAGCTGCCGGGACCATAGCAAACAGAGCAATCGCAAGAGCAGAACCGGTAATAATGAAAAGCAAATAATGCAACGACGATAATCCAATTAAGAAAGCAAACTTAAAGTAATGATAGAAACTCTCCTTCACATGAACGAATAAAGGAAACAAGAAAACCACCATCGTCAGAAAAAGGATAAAAAGCACAGAAAAGAAAAAAGTCAGCCAAAACCCAAAAGCATTATCCAACGTAGACGCCAAAAACACATCAGTAAACAAAAACACACCTAACGCCCCCGCAGAATAACCAATCGCATTCGCCTTCCAGAAATCCTCACGAAACGCCTGAAAGAAAGACTTCACTAACGACACAGGCTTCTCGCCCAACACCCACTTCCTAGTAATAAAGAACAAAGCAACAGTCGCCGGGAACAACCCCAACACGACCCCACCCATAATCGTAAAGCCAACCCATAAAAGATTCACATAAGCCAACTTCGCAATCCAATCCGTAATTTTAAATAATATCGTATCATCCAACTCTTTCTGAGCCATGTCATTCACCCCTTTTTTCCGAAAAATCCAGCCACTGTCATGTATCGATAAAGCTAGTTTCTATCATGACCAAACAAGTAATCTCAACCTTCAACGTTACTCATTAGTTTAGAAAGGGCGGTGAAATGCCGCCCCTCACAATCACTAACCATTGGTTAGCCTTTAATCCCTGTAAAGCTGACACCTTTAACAATTTGTTTTTCAAACAATAGGAACGCAATGATTACTGGCAGTGAAGCCACGGCGTTTACTGTCATCGGTTGAATAAACGTATCGGAATACGCAGAGTTAAACATCGGAATACCTACTGGCAACGTGTATAAATTCTCCGAAACGATCGCTAAGAAAGGCCATAGGAAGTTATTCCATGAACCAATGAAAGTTAGAATACCGATTGCTGCCATCGCAGGCTTGGCCAATGGCAAAACGATGTTCCAATACAACCTCCAATCTGTACAGCCATCAACTCTGGCACTTTCGATCAATTCATCGGGCACACCATCAAAGAAACTCTTCAAGATAATAACCCCCAAAGGCGAAGCAATCATTGGAAAAATCAAACCACCATACGTATCAAGCATGTTCATCGTACCGACAATTTCAAAGAGTGGGATAATCATCGCTTCCCCTGGGACCATCAACCCAGCTAAAAAGAAAATAAAAATCGATCTTTTATACGGAAAATTCATTTTTGATATAGCAAATGCAGCTAATGACGTGATGATTAACGTCAGTATCGTTGTAAGAATACCAACAACGAAACTATTCCATGTCCAAAGCAACACATCACTACCCATAATAATATCTATATAGTTTTCAAATGTATATGGAGGTAAGAACCAATCAATTGGATTCGTCGGTGCACCGGTCATCGGCTTTAACGATACGAAGATCATCCATACAATCGGAAATAAAAAGATCAAAGCAACGATTAAACCGAGCAATACCTTTGGAAAATGCAGTGGATCTCGCTTTTTATCCAATAGCGTTTGTCCATTTTTTGAACTCATATCATTCTCCCCCCTCTTCCACCAAATCGAAGTTGAATAATCGATAATACTAGTAATAACATAAACAATACATAAGACATAGCTGCAGCATAACCTAGATCATACCGTTCAAAGCCCATCTCATATATGTACTGGATAATCGGTCGGGTCGTTGTACCTGGTCCCCCACCTGTAATTAATAGAATCTGAGCAAATACTTTAAATGAAGCAAGTACTTGTAGCAACAAGATCACTTTTCCAATCGGCACCAATTGTGGCAATGTGATAGACCAAAACATATCCATTCGTGTAGCACCATCAACTTCTGCAGCTTCATACAAATCGTCTGGGATATCCTGAAGCGCCGTTAAAAATAAAATCATATTAAAACCTACTGTCCACCAAAGGGTCACACCAATAATCAGCACCCATGCAAGCGAAGGTTCCGCTAGCCAAAATGGTTCCGCATCTATCCCAAATAACTGAATCGTGTTATTGATTACCCCTGTATAAGGCTGTGCCATGAAGATAGCCACAAACGAAATAACAGAAACAGATAAGATACTCGGTACAAAATAAGCACTTCTAAATAATGTTTTTAGCTTCGTATTTACGTTTGCTAATAATGCTAACCCCAAGGCTAAAATCACCATCGAAGGCGTAGACAATAATACAAACAAGGCTGTGTTTCGAAAAGCTTCCCAGAAGTTTGGGTCGGTAAACAATGCAGTATATTGGTCTAATCCGACAAATTCTTGTTGTTCAATTAACGTCCAATTATAAAAACTCATTTGCATGCCTTTAAAAATCGGATAGATTGTAAATAGTAAATAGGCAATTAAAAAAGGTAACAAAAATGGGACTGGTCGCATTATTTTTTTCCAATTTACTTGGTTCATATTATTTTGCACTCCTTTCAATATGAATTTAATTAATAAGAATTTCTAGTTCATCCACCATCTGATCAATACCTTCTTCAGGGGTCACTCTGTCGGCCATGATTTCATCAATACTTCTTACCATCTCAGTTTCCGCAGGATTGAAATAGATAGATTCAGGCGGATAAACTACTTGATCAGCAACTTCTGTATAATCTGAACGGTGAGGCAGCTCTTTAAATTCGTCTGACTCGACAACCTCATCATTAGCAGGAATGTGTCCAGCACCAGCCCAAGTCACTCCACCTTCGTCAGTTACAAACTCCATGAATTCCATCGTTGCTTCCCGTCTTTCATCGGTTGAATCTTCATTATCAGGAATAATCAATGTGTGGGAATCCCCTGCTGCCGCTTCTTGTTCATATAGTGTTGGAATCGGGTAAGCTCTAAAATTCATGTCTTCTGTGTCTTCCCAAATACCAGTTGCCCACACACCTGTAATAATGCCTACTGCATTACCACTTTGAAATTCTTGATAAAAATCAGCAATGTGCAGTGGTACCAATTCCTCTTCATAGAAGAACCCTTTAATATATTCTGCCGCTTCAACAGCAACATCTTTATCTATCGTCACATCGACATCGATAAGGTCATCACCTGAGAAAATTGGAGTTCCCCCCATTTGATGGTATAAAGCCCACCAAAAGTTAAATACATCTCCTCCTCCTGTCGGTAAAGACAATGGAGCTACTTCTGGAAGCGTTTCTTTTGCGCGACTAAATAGTTCCACAAAATCCTCTGGAGAATCGCTGTCCATTAGCAAGTTACCATCGTCATCGACCATCCCTGCTTCTTCAGCTAAATCCGTGTTTAAATACATAATGTGCGGATGTGTATCCACAGGAAGTCCATGGTATTCATCTTCAATATCCATGGCATCAAGAATGTTATCATTGTATTGATTCCAATCGAGTCCAGTAGTCGCAGCTAATGAATCAAGCGGAGTTGTTAGCCCTTGATTTACCATTTCCGGTAGCACAGCACCATGAATGACAGCAACATCGGGTCCTCTATCTGCAACAACACTTGTCACAAGCTTCGTATAATAATCCTCGAAATCTTGTAAAACCATATTTACGTAAACCTCATCTTGACTTTCGTTATATTCATCAACAATACTTTGCATGAAATCAATATCACCCCCTCCGAACAATACCCAATATGTCAGTTGCATTCGACCATCATCCGTTGTTTGTGGATTCCCTCCACAAGCCATAAGCATTAAGGAAAGAAATCCTATGATAAAAGTAACCTTCATTTTTGAAGCCATGTCAATTTCCCCTTTCTTTGAGAAAGAATTCTTCTAACAGAACAATGTTACAGATATAAGAAATCAAGTAGAAACTAAATGATTACGATTTCAATTTCATCTATCATCCAATCAATTCCCTCTATTGTTAACCTTCTAGTTAGAATCCCTTCCATACCACGAACCCTTTTTGTCTCCTCAAAATCTTGCATATCGATATTTACGTATCATCTTCACAATCGTTGTAATTGTCTACAGTTTCTTGCATTCAAGATTCCCCAAAAACAGCATCCATTAAATAATCTCTATCCTTACATCATCCGTTGTTTGTCAGTCGCTGCTACACTCATCTAAAAATAAACTAATGAATCCTGGAAAGATAGTTTAGTTCTTTGGAACATTAAATTCTCTCCTTTCCATTCAAAATAATTTAAACGCAGCAGTGATTGTAACTGACTTTTAAAAAAATAAACTTCATATTCTAGCTCAAGAACCTCGATCAACCACTCTCGAGAATAAATGAAAACGATCGTGTGTCTGTAAACGTTAACAATAATGAAAAAGTTTGTCAATTAATATATTTATTAACTAAATTAAACGAAAACTTATCAGTATTGAGATAACACCATTTTCAACCGATTGTGTAAAAATGTGAGAATTGTTCTGAGGATAATAAAATAATGGATTATGAAACGACAGATTCGCCTTTTTCATCTGAATATAGTAAAAGAGACATTGCTTTAAAACACAATAAAACAACCTAGTAATAATTAATATATATATTAATATAATAGACTTATTGGAAGCGTAGGGACGGTTCTCTTGCTTCCTCAGCAAGAGAACCGCCTTTGCGTTCTTTGAGCGGATTCGCCTGAAGCTTTCGTATACCTGGAGCAGAAAAAAGCCCTGTACAGCAGATAGATTTTCTGCGATTCGCACAGGACTTGTTATTTAACTGGGTGTGTATGCAGTCTAAAGTGGTATGTATATTTCCAAGGGAATTGAGAAGTTGCCGATTTGATGAGGAGAAACAGAGATCTTTAGGGGAAGGTGTCCTGGAATTTATTTTTGGGTCAGATTGGATGTTGAAGGAAGCAGAAGAACCGTCCCTCCGCTTCCTTTTAATTAAAAATGTTCGACGATAAATGTTCCTGGTTGGTGCTGTTTTATTGTCACGTTAGGGTCTTTGAAGTACACGCGGAAAGTTGCAATTTCCTCGCCTTTATTGATTAACAATTCTAGACTAGAATGATCTATGTAACCATCGAATGTTAATTCGTCGCTACTCTTATCAAGTGGAATAGCAATTTCATCTTTGTCACCATAGTGCATGTCTCGTCGGTCGACAAATAGAATACTTTGGTTTGCATCATAGCGGATCGATAACGTATCTCCTGCTACCGACGTTATCGCCCAAGTGGAAGAGGCTGTCGTTTCCACAGACGCATGAAGGTAAAGCGAAGAAAAGGTAACATTTATGGCCCGTTCTTCGCCACTAGAAATTTCCTCTGCAGAATATAATCGTTGACGTTTTTTCTCCTGCCACTCTGTTGGGGCTTGCATGACGAGTCGCTCATTCTTTATCGCTAACTCACGCGGCATCGTTAGCGCACCGGCCCATCCTTCTTTTTTCTCCTCCATCGATTTTTTCCACATGTTCATCCAACCGATCATCAGTCTACGACCTTGCCCATCTTCGAATGTTTGTGGTGCGTAAAAGTCTGGTCCGAGATCTATTTCACCTTCCGTAACTCGCTCAAATGTTCCACCGTTCCAGTGACCAACAATGTATTTCGTTTTCGAATTGTTTAATTCCATTGGCGAAAAAATTAGGACATCGTAGCCGTCAAGCGGGAAAAAATCGACACATTCCCACATCGTTCCTTGCGTCCCATCACTTTCGAGTAGCACACCACCATACTCCCAGTTTTCTAAATCCTTAGAAGTATAATAAATCGCTTTTCCTTCGTTGTGATAAGCCGTGCCGATAAACATGTACCACACACCATCAATATATGTCACCTTTGGATCGCGAAAGTCTTCCGATCCATTTTCAGGTGGTGCGGCAATAACAGGATTCGTAGCTAGCTTTTCAAAGTGAATACCATCGTCCGATACAGCAATACACTGCACCTCTTTTGGAGAGTTTTTTTCATTATGCCCTGTGTAAATAAGGTACATTTTATCATTGCGGACAACCGCACTCCCAGAGAAACAACCTTCTTTTTCATAATCGTATTCTGGTGCAATGGCAACAGGGAGATGTTCCCAGTGAAGAAGGTCCTTACTCTTCACGTGCCCCCAGTGCATCGGCCCCCACTCAGTATCATAGGGATAAAATTGATAAAACGCATGATATTCCCCTCGAAAGTAGACGAGACCGTTCGGATCATTAATCCACCCTAGTGGCGCAGTAATATGGTAAGCCGGACGGTAGGCACTACTAGGTAGAAATGACAATTTCTCTTTAATAAATTGATCCGCTCTTTCACGTGAAAATTCTGTGACTAAACCTGTCATATGAATTCTCCTTTCCATTAATTATTTGACAGCTCCATCAGAAACGCCACCAATAATATGTTTTTGTAAAAATAAATATACAACAATCACCGGAGCAAGCACCATTAAATAAGAGGCGAATGCTAAGTTATAATTAGCCGCATATTGTGATTCAAATACATACTGCATCAGAGGCAAAGTCCAATCCGATGAATCGCTCAAAATGACTAGTGGCATCAGAAAGTCATTCCATATCCAGATGATATTTAGTACGATTAATGTCACTGTCATAGGTTTAAGCATCGGGAAAAGGATGTACCAAAACATTCGGAACACTCCACACCCATCAATAAGTGCGGCATCCTCAATTTCACGAGGAATCGAACGGAAATAAGAAACGTAGAGAAATACGCTTTGGAAAAGTCCGTACGTTGCATAAAGCAAAATTAATCCCCATTTGTTCATCATACCAATGGAACTCAATTGTTGCACAAGGGGAAGCATCATTACCTGGAACGGGATGAATAATCCACTGACGAAAAAGTAGTACATGACGCGGTAGAATACTTGATCTTGGTTCCGTGCGATTGCAAAAGAAGCAATCGATCCTATTGCAATGATAACGACGACTGAGATCGTTGTTATTAAAAAAGAGTTAAAAAAAGCACCGACATAATTACTCATTTCTGCCGCTTGTAAGAAATTACTAAAATTCAGACTACTAGGTAAACTTAACAGTGACTCTGCCGTTTCATTTGGCGTTTTTAGTGAGGTAACCACAGTTAGGTACAATGGGAATAAAATAAAAAGTGCGCCAATAATGATAAACGTATATACACCATATTTTTGTTTTCGATTTTCCATTATAGCTGCACCTCCCGTTTACGCAGAATGCTAATTTGAATAATTGAGACGATCACGATAAATAGGAATAGGACAAGCGCTACTGCAGTGCCATAACCAAAACGATTATTTAAAAAACCTAAGTTATAAATGAGTAACGTGACGGACTCTGTAGCAAATCCAGGACCACCGCCTGTTAATGCAATGATATAGTCATACACCATCAAGTGTTGCTTCATCGCAAGAATCGTGCATATCGTAATCGAAGGTACGATAAGCGGAAGCGTGATGCCCGTAAATTTCTTCCATCCAGTTGCCCCATCGATAGCCGCAGATTCATAGACTTGCTCAGGAATCGTTTGAAGTCCTGCCATATAAATGACGACAAGAATAGCAGATGCTTGCCATACCGTGACAATTACGAGAGCCCAAAAAGCGAGATCTTGATTTCCTAACATATTTGTTTGCAAAGCTTCTATGTTCAATTGATTTCCTAAATAAGGGATAACATGATAGAAAATTTGTTTCCAAATGTACCCGATGATCAACATGCTAAGCACCGCTGGGAAGAAGAAAACCGCACGAAACATATTACGGAATTTTATTTTTTGTACGAGTGCTAGAGCGACACTAAGTGCGATAACATTCGAGAGTACTGTTGAGATGACAGCATACTTGACTGTAAAAGATAGCGCATTTAAAAACCGACCATCTTGGAAGACATTCAAATAATTTTCTAATCCGATAAAATCTCGGGTACGGCTTACTCCATCCCAGTTTGTCATACTCATATAGAAAGCACTTAGTACTGGATATACGTAAAATAGAAGTAAAAGAATTAATCCCGGCGCCAACAGCATCAAATAGCCTTTTCGCAGACTGGTATAGGCACTGTTCTTCATTTGATTTCACTCCAATCTGGTTATTTAATTGGAAGGAGCTGTCCTTAGGAATGGGCAGCTCCTTTAGCAACCACGTCGTTGCGTTCGTTCATCTATCTATTTTTAATTTCTATAACTCTCAAACATAACCTGTAGATCGCTTAAAAACTGCTCTGGATCTTCGTGGTTAAAGAAGTTTTGGCTGTGCGAACGGAAATCTGCTTCCGCTGCTGTTCCACCAGCCCAATAATGATTTGGCCAGTTTTTAATTTGATTATTTTCCATGTGTGGCAATAAGCCTTGTAGTACTTCGTCTTGCACTTCAACACCTTCCACTGCACTAAATGATCCGTCCATATTTGAGAACTGTTGCGCTTCCTCAATAAGGAATTCGACGAACTTCAAAGACTCTTCTGGATATTCGCTATCAGCTGAAATAGAGAGACCTACGTCAACTCCAGAAATAGTCACATTCTCTTCTGGATCATTTGTTTGCGGGAATGGAAAATAGCCGAACTCTTCATCGAAGTTGTCATTCATACCACGCAATGTTGGAAGTACCCAAGCACCCATAAAGTACATGGCTCCTTCTCCATTAGCGAATTGTTGATTACCTTGGTCATAATCAGTTCCCATATGGTCGGCTTGTGCATAATCTAATACTTCAAGCATCTTTTCTGCTGCTTCCTCCCAATCTGGATCGCCTACAACCGATTCTTCCCCATTATTGAAACGCTCCCAATAATCTGCATCAAATTTCTGAGCGATAAAGTTTAAATTAAAAACAGACGTTTGATCGAGGTTTTGATTCCCCATAATAACTGGTGTCTCTCCCGCATTTTCAAGTTCTTCAAGAACTGATGTAAACTCATCCCATGTGTTAGGAATATCGATGCCATGTTCTTCAAAAATCGCTTTGTTGTAAAGGATACCATTAGCATTCAAGGAAAGTGCCGCTCCGTACATACGATCGTTTTCCAAATAAAGATCTTGAATCTCTGGATTAATATTGTCGATGAAAGATTCATCTGTCATATCCAACAAGTAGTCGTTATTCACTCGTAAAACGTAGTCAGATTCGACTGGATATGTAATGAATAAATCCGGAATATCCCCTGTCGAGAATCTTGTTGTTAAAACAGTCATACCATCCGGCACCGTATTTTGATCAACTTCAATCTCTGGATTTTCTGATTCAAACTGTTCAATAAGCGTATCAAATGTTTCTACTGCTTCTGGTTTCACTTGAAAAAATTCAATCGTAGCTTTGTCTTCTTCACCGCTGTTTTCACCATTCGTTGATTCTTCGTCATTTCCATTTCCACACGCGGTAAGTGATAGTATGACCATGCTGCTAGATAGTACATAAAGTAGTTTTTTCATTTGTGAATCCCTCCTTGGTTCTAACCTTACAGAAAAGAAAGCGTTTCCGTAACGAGGTGATGATTTGATCTATGTAGAATATTTTTCGAATGTATCTACAAAAATAAATCCCCCTCTCTTTGAATACCTTAAGAAGGGGGGAAGTGTGACTTTCGATATTGACTAGGCGTCTGCCCTGTTTCTTTCTTAAAAACTTGACTGAAATATCGTTGATCTTCATATCCAACAGCATTTGCAATTTCATACGCTGGTTTATTAGTCTCCTTTAGAAGTTCACACGCTTGGTTAATTCTTGTTTGTTTCAGATGCTCCGAAAAAGAGATACCGTGAACCTGTTTAAAAATCGTGCTGAAATAGCTTGGACTAAAGGCAAATCGCTTCGCAACATCGTCATTTCTTAAAGGCTGATTGGCGTGTTTCTCAATATATCTTTTTGCATCGTGAAGTGCAGATAATGATTCAGTTTCTAAGCAACGATATTCATCATAAACACCTTGGGTGACAAGCCGTTGATCAATAAATTGCTGTTTTTCTAAAAATAGTTGAGCTCCTTCCAATGAATCGGAGAGTTCTTCTACAAAGCCAGTGATTGGTCCTAATGAAGCAATTGCATGCTTGTTTTTAGATAAAAGATCCTCAGCAAGTGAGAGTAGTCTGTCTTCTGTAGAGTCACCTGCTCCAATAATAAGCAATTCTTTGTTTGATAATGGATAAGTAAAAAGAAAATGATTGTCTGAATGCTCGTCTCTTACGTTTCCATCTTCTAAATATTTCACAATCATCGTCCCAAAAGACGAAAACAATTCGGTTTGTTCGTTAGTTTCACTTCGTTTAAAAGCATGATCAAACAAGAACGTTTTCCATTTCGTTGTTTCCGTTTCTTTCTTTTTGACGATTTCCTTAATAGCTTTATCAATAACGTCTTTTAATTCTTCACGATCTAGTGGTTTTAACAAATAGTGAAATGCCTTATATCGGAGCGCATTTTGTACATAATTAAAATCATCAAAACCACTTAGCACGATGACTTCGTCTGTCCCTCTCTCTGCAAATATCTCCTCTAAGAAAGCAATGCCATCCATGTCTGGCATCTTTATATCTGTCACGACGATGTCTGGACGAAGATTACGATAGGCGTCTAAAGCAGTTATTCCATTTAATGCAGTACCTACAACTTCGCATTCGAAATTCTTCCATGGAAACGTCTTTGCCAAGCTCTCTACAAGTAATTCTTCATCATCAACTAGTAGTACCTTATACATTTATGCTTCCTCCTCTTGATGTAATGGAATACGGATTTGAATCGTCGTATGTCCTGGTTCACTGCAAATGATAAGGCCACTTTGTTCGCGATAATACAATTGAATACGATCGTGGACGTTTAGTACCCCATGACCAGTAAATGCCGTTATTGATGAACGCTTATTTAAATGATCAAGTACCTCTTTCGGAAAACCTGGACCGTCGTCTGTAATACGAAGAATCAGAGCTTCTTCACTGCATAAAGTCTCGATTTCTATCCGATGAAAGGAAGCATATTTTCTACCGTGTTCGATCGCATTTTCAACGAGTGGTTGAAGGATTAGTTTTAACACTGGAATATTGACTGTATTATCTTCCATCTTTACATCGTAGTGAAAACGATTGGAATGGCGTATCTTTTGAATTTCCAAATAGCTTGTCACATGTTTCAACTCTTCTTTTAAAGGGATTTCATTTGGTCCATTCAGACTAATACGAAGAAGTTTTCCTAAATTCGTGACTAAGCGCTGAACTTCTTCCATTTTATTTAAACTCGCAAGTGCATTGACAGATTCAAGCGTGTTATAGAGGAAATGTGGGTTGATCTGATGCTGAAGCACTTTGAATTCTGCATCCTGTTTTTGTTCTTGCTCTTTCTCTACCTGTTGAATCGTCGATCTTAGTTGTGTCACCATATCATTAAAGCTCGTTGTCAACATTGTAAATTCCTCTTCTTTATAAGGCTCCATTCTAACAGATAAATTCCCTTCTGCCGCTTTCGTCATACCCTCTTTAAAACGTTGAATAAACTGAATAAGACGCTGAGAAAAGAATTTGTGAAAAAGGAGTAACATAACTAAAAGGGTACTAACTATACCAACCGTAAAAAAACGTACCGGTAATAAAATTGCGTTCATACTTTCCATCGTTTTAAAAGATATAAGCGTCCAATCTTGAAATCCTGACTTTGACGTATATAGGAATTCATCACCCTTGTTATTGTAGTAAGTTCCATCAACGTTATCTTCGATTTGTCGAAGATCGATCATCTCTCCTAATAATTCAGGTGCCGTATTATAAATCGTTTCCCCATCATGATTAACAATAATCCATTCCGTTTCACTATTGTCTCCTAACGAGTTTGCTGTCTGCAGGAGGTCCGGACTTACGAATAAAAAGAATTGACCTAATTCCTCCAGCGATTGTGGATGAATTACACTTCGCCCCACCGTAAAGAAAGCGGCGTTCTCTTCCTCCAGTTCTTCGCTTGCAGGACCAATCCAGTAAGTGTTACCTCGCCTTTTCTGGACCTCCTCCATAAAAATTGATTCCTCAAGATTCTCGAACCGAGTTTCCGGTGGAATAAGAAAATGTAAATTATCCTGATCGTCCCTCTCACTCAACAAATAAAAATCGTTCACTAATCGATTGCTGAAAGCAAGTCGAGAAATCGTATCTTCATTTCGATTTTTCTCATAGGCGGTTGGCCATTCCTCTAAGCTGAGATGGTGCAACACAGGGCTGGATGTAACAACGTATTCCGTGAACATTTCTACTTCACTCATCAGTGTATTAATATTCAAATCGATCGATTCAAGAGTATCCTGCATATGCTCACTAATTTGTCCACGATAAATCGTTGATGAAAATTCATATGTCATCCATCCAATTAGTAGCAATGGTATGATAACAAGCGTGAAAAACAAAGTATAAAATCTTTTTCGGATATTCATTTCAGCTACCACCTTGGAGTAAGTTAAGTTTCAATAAAAAGCGCAGGGAAAGCGCAGGGAAAGCGCAGGGAAAGTGCAGGGAAAGTGCAGGGACGGTTCTCCTGCTTCCAAGGAAGCGCGAGAACCGTCCCTGCGCTTCCAAACAAAAAAGTTTTGAGCGGTTTAAATAAGTACTCAAAACTTTTTTTGATAAATCGTTCGTCGAATGTGTAGACGAACCTCTTCATTCCTTTAGATAAGGATGCATGAGAACTTCCCTGCTACCTATTAAAATAACTCTCTTACTTCTTCAAAGTTTCCTTCTGCATTATAAGAATCTAATTCAGTTAATAAGATATATCTTCCATTCTGTTCGACAAATATGATGATTGCTTCACGTTCACCTTCACCTAACTCATTATCAATATCGGCTAATACCGCAATCGCATTTTCATAATCACGATATTCTTCAATCTCTATACTATCAATAATGGTAACATCTGTTTCTATTTCTGCTCTTCTTTCATCTGTATATTCCTGCCAACCAGCAATTATCATGTCAGACATATCATTGCCTACATATTCTTCTACGAAATCATCAATTACCTCTCTGTCAGATGATGCAATCGCGTCATAGAATTGGATCATGCCCTGTTCTGCTCTAGCAAATTCAGCTTCGTCTAAAGAATTTTCCTCATCTACATTTACTTCCGTTGGTTCTTCATCCGGGACAGATTCCGTTTCTGTATTATCCTCTAGTCCACCATATGCTATCAAGATTACTATTGCTATTAAGCTCACTACTATGATGATTAATGGCTTTTTCATATTATTTATTTCCCCTTTTATTCCTATTTTAATTTACCATCTAGGCTAGGTCAACGCCATACCGAAGCCAAGAAGCGGAGGGACGGTTCTCTCGCTTCCTGGCTGCTAGGAGGTCTGTTCCAATGCTTTCATTTCCACTCACAATAGATAATCATCTTTATCAAAACAGAAATTGTTAGGACCCTTTTCATCGTTGCCATCACCTTCATCAAAATATTTCTTACGTAGTTGATAAGTCGCCACTTCCGTAAATGTCTCCGTCCCCAGAAAATCAACTAATCGGGCAGATGGCACAGCATAGATTTTTTGTGTCTCCTTATGGAAGTCTTCCGCCGATTTAATAGACGAGATGATATCTTTCCAACTCTGTTCAAGTTTTAAACTTAGCAACGCTACTGGTTGTAATTTTTGCTTTGACATCACTAGTTCATCAAACACAAGCGCATCCCCCCGGATATTAAGCTCTTCTTCAACCTCTCTTTTTGCACAGGACATAATTGGATTGTCAGCATAATAATCGATTTCATCAAGCGCCCCCGTAGCCGAGACACTGAATATCCCAGACGAAACAGCAACCTTTTCTGAACGATGAATCACACCTACATCTCCATTGACATCCTCGATTAAGACGCTGACAGCTAAAATATTCGATAGCTCTTTTTTGTGAATAATATCTTGAAAACTTGAATGACTCCCAATCTCATTCATCGAACGAATCAACTTTTTAATAAGCTCTAGTTCGTCGCATTTGTCATGGCTTTCACAATAATCGATCAAAGCATCGCGTTGATAATAAACCAACGTTGTTGATATAAAATCAAAAAAATCAACGATAGCGATGTCGACACACGTAACATCCCCTCTATTTCTTATCCGGTCCAATCGAACAGACTTGCCATTAAACGCACGAACTCCATTCGCTTCTGAAAATAGATCGACCATTTTTATTTTCTCCAATGAGGAAAATGGGCTCACAAATGAAGACGTCGCATCCCTATTTATTTTAACATCAGCCTTCATCTCAAAACGATTAATCAAGATAACTCCCCCTTTCCGTCAGAAGCAGGAGAACCGTCCCCATGCTTCCGAGGAAGCGCAGGGACGGTTCTCCCGCTTCCTGAAAAAACCGACGACATGCACTTCGCACCAATTCCTACTCAATGCTAAACTCTGTTTTAAGGCTATCTTTCGCGGGAATCATCAAGAGCTCTTCTTTACGATTTAATTCATCCGTTTTCGCCATCCAAGGCTCCACACAAACAAACTCTTTCCCTTTTTCTGTCCACAATACGACATACTTAAACGATTCGCCGTAGTTCAACCTTATCTTTTTTATCGTTGCACAAGGTTGAAAGGAGATGTGTCTTTGCTTCGGATCGATTAAAACAACCGATTCTTTCAAATCTGTCAGATCAACTCTTCCCGTAAACTCTTTCTTTTCACCGTCATTATAGTCCACGTATGTTGTCGCATCCGTTTCATACGCTAGGTCTTTGCCACTTGTTTTAAAATATGGGTGAAACCCGGGATACATCGGCATTGCCCACGCCCCTGTGTTCTTGTATTCTTGCTGGATCGTGAACTTGCCATTCTCTAAAACATATGTAAACAACACCTCAAACTCAAACGGATAAGATTTTTTTGTCTGTTCATTACTTACCAGTTTCAATGTGAGAGATGCTCCGTTTTTCCTATCACGACCAACCACTTCCCATGCAGCATTTCGCGCAAATCCATGATTACTCATCTCATACGTTTTCCCTTCCCACTCATACGTTCCATCCGTAAGCTGACCTGAAATCGGAAATAGAATCGGAATCCCACCTCTAACATTCTTGTCTGTCTGATAAAATGTCTCCTCATTAAGATAAAGTAACTCTTCCCCTGCAACACCATAAGAATAGACAATTCCACCACGCTCCGGCGCAACCTTCACCCAGGAATTCGTTCCCCTATCGCTCAATTCATACACCTTATATTGCTGATCGAATAACTCTTTCACATCATACATCCATCCCACTCCTTTGTTGGAAGCAGGAGAACCGTCCCCGTGCTTCCTTAATTGAATAACGACATAAATGAATTAAATACTTTTTGTTCTGTTTTCTCTTTCTTGTAAATCAATTGGCTATAAAAATTCAACTCATCATCAGCATACCTTATCGCTACTACATTATCACTCTTTCCAATTGTGAAAGCTGGTAGAAAACCGATTCCCCAATTGTTTTCAACCGCCTTTTTGATCGTCTCCACACTACTAAGTTCCATTGAAATATTGTGAGGAATATTATTTTTATTTAGCTTATCTAGTAAAAAAGCACGATACGTGCATCCCTTTTCTGTTAAGATTAGCGTTTCGTTTTCTAGCTTATTTAAATGAATTGTTTCGCATTCGGTAAATGGGTGATTTAAAGGGATAACAATCACCATGCTCTGCTTCTCAACATGAAGGCTTTCAATACCGGATACAGTACAAGGAGAATCGAGAATATATCCAAAATCGATCGCTTTCTCTTTAACCATTCGTATAATGTTTTGTTCTGAGTCTGGGATAATTCGTATTAGAACATCAGGTTATAATTTTTTGAATTTCTCTAGTATCGCAGGTAAAAAATAGATTGCTAGCGTTTCAATTGTACCTATTGAAATAGTCTTGATCTCTCTTTCTTTTAAAGCTGAATGTGATTCTTCGTGTAAGGAAAGTATTTTTATAGCATAGTCCAATAGAAGTTCTCCAGAAGAAGTAGGTTTCATACTTCTACCTTTCCTCTCTAATAATGACTTGCCTCCTTGAACTACCCGCCACTTAACTGCTCTTGCGAACTGTTTGAAGTGGGGGATTCCTAAGAACACCTTCGTAACCGAAAGTTTTGATTAGGCTAGCCCCGTCGCACCGACGGTTAGAAGCCTTATAGCTTCATGTTTGAGATTTAATCCTGCGTTCCTATCGCGGTCGTGATGCATGCCACAAACACACGTCCACTCACGCACATTCAGATCTTTAACGTCTTTGTTTTTATAGCCGCAACGTGAACAACGTTGTGAGCTAGGGAAGGTTTTGCTCACTTCCACCACCGTCTTCCCGTACCATTTAGCTTTATATTTCAACAGGCTCTTAAATTGAGACCAAGATACATCAGCGATTGATTGAGCTGTTTTCTTATTTTTCATCATGTTCGATACTTGCAGACTCTCCATTCCGATAATATCGTGGTTTTTGATGATATCCGTCGAGGTCTTATGCAAGAAATCTGTCCGCTTATTTTCAATCTTTTCGTGAATTCGAGCGACCTTGATTCGTTGCTTGTTCCAGTTGCTAGAACCAATAACTCGCCTTGATAGAACTTGTTGAGCCTTTGCTACCTTTTGTTCTAACGACTTAAAATAACGATGGTTTCTATATCTTGTTCCATCTGCAAGGATAGCGAAGTCTTTTAGTCCTAGATCAACGCCTGTACTGGTGTTTGTCTTCGGCATCTCAACGACGTCTGTTTCAGCTAAGATTGACACAAAGTACTTACCACTTGGATTGCGTCGTATGGTCACATTTATGATTCGCCCATCCACGTCACGACTTTTAGAAAACCGAACAAGACCAAGCTTCGGCAACGTGATGTGTTTACCTAAGCGATATTTCCATTGGTGTGCTTCGTGACATAGGACTGTATCTTGTTCTTTTTACTTTTAAACTTAGGAGCTTTGTTTTGTTTTTTATAATACCTTTGGTAAGAATCAGCGAGGTTTTCAACGGACTTTTGCAAGGAAATACTATCCACTTCTTTTAAAAAAGGATAATGCTCTTTTAATTGGCGAACCGCCTTAACTGACGCGTATTTGTTGAAAAACTCTCCTTTCCAGTTATTTGAAGGGAGATGACCGGTTTGCACCATTTCTTCGACGATGTACCAGTAAGCGTCTTTTTGCTTCTGCTTACTGAGGAAGAAATTGAACACGAATCTTGAACAACCGAGCGTTTTATGAATGAGCTCGACTTGTTTCGGATTAGGAAAAATACGAAATTTGAACGCTTTTTTTACTAACATGACATCACCTCATTTGCAAACGTATGTTCTAATCATATCATGAGGTGAGTCTGTTGGCTATCGCCAACCGCCATGGCTAAAAGCCCTTCTCGCGATGGAAGAGGGAGTCTTCTGGCGGAAAACGATAAATTTCTTCAAGTTTTTGTATATGATTTGTCACACTTGATTGAGCGTAATCCAACTCCACGGCTGCACGTGTATAACTTCCACATTCAACTACTTTCACAAAAGTTTTCAGATATAGCAGTTCAATAATTGGTCACCCTTTCTATCAGTAATATAGATAATTACTATCTATAATTATCTATAACTACAATACGAAAAACAAGGTAATATAAAATTATCATAAAATAAGGGAGCTAAAACGATGACAAAAAAACCGAGATTTTTATTATCATTAGAGGTTGAACCTGCTACTCCAAGTGTCGCTTATAGCCATTTCATGAAAAAATTATCTTTTGAAACAGATGTTGCAGACCTTTCATTAGATATAAAGAAAGGGTACGAAGGGATTGTAATAGTTGATGTTAGAGATCTAAAATCATATGAAGAATGCCATATTCCAACAGCAATCTCTATCCCAAGTAATAATATTAACGAAGAAACAACACAAGATTTTTCAAAGGAAAAGGTCATTATTACTTATTGTTGGGGGCCAGCGTGTAACGGTGCTACAAGAGCTGCTGCTAAGTTTGCAAAACTAGGATTTATGGTCAAGGAACTTATCGGCGGAATCGAATATTGGCGCAAGGAGCAAGGAGAGGTAGAGGGGACGTTAGTGAAAAAGCTGACTTGTATTGGAAAATGTAGTGTTCCCCAATATCCAATTTGAAAAACTAAGCACCTTTTCCCCTTCTAAACCGTCTATACTTATGACAGAAAAATGGAGGGTGGCAATATGGAAGATCATGATCTGATTCGAGAGATTCTTTCAGGAGATCAACAAGCGATTACGAAGTTACACGAACGATATGTAGATCGTATTTTTCATTACATATATACACAAACGAACAGTTATCACGACACAGAGGAAATGTTGCAAGATGTTTTCCTCAAAGTAGCAAGAAAACTAGATCATTTTGAAGGAAAAGCTTCTTTTAAAACGTGGATATTTAAAATTGCTCGAAACGTTGTCATTGATTATTATCGAAAGCAAAACAAGGAGCGTCAATCGATAGCAATGGAAAAAGATTTTTTAGAAGATGTTGTTGGAGAAAACGAATCGGCAGAAACAACCGTTCTTAGAAATTTCCATATAGATGAAGTGCTTCAACTAATCGATAGGCTTCCAAGTCATTATCGAACGGTGCTTCACTTAAGGTTTATTGAGGAATTTACTATCCAAGAAACATCTGACATCATGGGAAAGTCAACGTTGTCAGTGAAATCCATGCAACGACGTGCAAGATCGGCGCTTTCTGAGCAAATGAATTTGGAGGTGAGTAGTCATGAACCATCATAAATATAAAGATGAAGAATTTCGCCACATAATGAAACAAAAGGAAGCGGTGAAAGCTTCCACAGACGCTCGTGAAAAAAGTCTACTCACTTTTCAAGACGGTTTAAAAGATATTATCCCTAGACAAAAAAGGAAGCATTATCGCAAAAAACTTCGACAACGTTTTTTTGTTACATTTGGTTCTGTTGCCGCAGTTGGGATTGCAAGCCTTATATTTATAAATTATGATTTTGTACAAGACGATGGTCTCCTTGATTCTGGTGAAGATGAAAATAATGGGGAAGAATCGTTCATTGAAACGGTGGAAGATGAAAATGAAGAGAAACAAAATATTATTTTAGAAGATGTGGAAGAAAACGAAGCATTAGTTGAACGAATACTTGATCGACCATATTTTGATCTTAATGATTTAAATACGATGTCAAGGCGTCAGATTCAAAACGAGGCATTTTCTATCTACCTTCCATATGAATGGTCTATTGAAGAAGAGGAAGAGGATAATATTCATTCGACTCATATGACTGGACCTGACTCTGAACGAATCGATTTTATTCTGTTTGATAGAGATGTCAGTCAAGAACAAATAGCAGATAATATTGAAGAAACTATTTCTGAGATAACACAAACGGAAGAGACAACTGTGTCGCCAGAGATCTTTAATGATGAATTCATCATGAAGAATCAGATTCCTACGGTGTTTTCCTCAATGTTTCCTTTTGATTACGAAAAGACAGAAATGTACGCCTTTATTGATGAGGAATCTGGTCGCTTCACAGAGCTATATATATCTGAACTATTTGGTCAGCCGATGATTTATAAGCTGGATGTTCCTCTTGAAGACAAAGAGAGCTGGACTTTGTCATGGAAGTTTTTTCCCCGGATGGGCCTGACTAAAACCCCTTATATTATTCAAGGAACGGAAGGTGAACTTCACTCTCAGCTCGATCGACCATTGGAGAAAACCGTCATTTTGCTTGAAGGCGCGGCCTCTTTTCATGAAGCTGATATTGAGCTTTATGAAATAGAAGAATTGGGATTGACGAGCTATCTTCCTCTGAACATTGAAGATGAGCGAATCGAGCACGAGCATTTTATCGAATTTCGCTTTACTGATAAGGATTTTTCTGAAAATAGTTTTTATTCATTCGGGAAATTAAAAGAAGATTTCCCATTAGAGGATGGAAAAGACATTATGTTTGATGCGTTTAATATTGATCAAGCACATCATGAAGATTTAGGTGGTGGCGGCATGTATGGATATGGGTATTATGATGGAAGCAGGCATTATGATATCGAAGGCTATATTCAACTTTTGGAGATTTCCGATAATTGGTATTACAAACATCATCATTCAGAAAGAGAAGATAATAATGGAGTCATGTATAATACATGGTTAGATATGTTCACAGAATTTATTGAATGGGAATAAGACATTCGTTATTTAAAAGGAGGAAGGGTTCTTTTATTTAGAACCCTTCCTTTTTTATGTGGCTTATTTCTAAAATATAACAGATTTCAGAAATGGAAGCAGTAGAACCGTCCCTTTGCTTCCTGTGCTTACGTTTTTTCTCGAATTTCGCCAGCTGATCAGTTTACTAATAAGTAAGTATACGCCGATCCCTGTACTCGATCCGACGCTATCAATAAGCACATCTCTTACTTCCCCGCTTCTACCGGGAATAAATAGCTGATGTACTTCATCTGATATCGCAAAAAGCACACAAACAATCAAAGCGATAACGACACTTCGGCCACCTCGAATGCCACTTCGCCTTAACGCATTTAATGTTAAAACGCCAAGTACAAAATAGGCAATGAAATGCGCATTTTTTCTCACAATATGGTTCAAATCTTGAAGATGAAAATCAACATTAGGTGCTATACTCTCTACCATTTTTATGATTACTTCTGATATTCCCGTACTTAACTCACTCGACTCTGTTGCCGGTTGATGCGATAAGTAGAAAATTAATGACATCCAAAGAACCACAGATGCCCAAGAAATTATTTTGTTTACCCTCATAATTATAAGCTTCCTTTGCTATGTACTTCAGTTTCCAATAAATCTTGAAAACTTTCATTAACCTAACTGTACCACATTTTTGGAAGCATGGGGACGGTTCTTCTGCTTCCTCGTTTCGATCTATCGTACTACCCTCTCTGCCCCATAGTGGAAGCAAAAGAACCGTCAAAATAACTGAAGATATAAGCAGAAGCGACCTTGGAAGATTCTGAAGGAAACCTGATAGAGTTCAGGTTCTTGTGCTTCGGTTTTGGAAGCACAAGAACCGTCTCTACGCTTCGTAAGGAAGCGCTTTCCTTTATAAAAGGGACGTATTGGTATATGATAAAGCTAGATTAAAATAATAAGAGGTGGGATACTTATGAACAAAATAAAATGGGGTATTTTAAGTACTGCTAATATTGGTAAAGAACAAGTGATACCTTCAATACAGAGATCAGAGAATGGTGAAGTTTATGCAGTTGCAAGTAGAGGTGGAGATAAGGCGGAGAAATTTGCCGATGAACTTGGAATTCCACATGCGTATTCTAGTTATGAAGAATTGATAGCGGATACAGAAATAGATGCTGTTTATATTCCATTACCGAACAAACTTCATAAAGAATGGGTTATCAAAGCTGCGAAACAAGGCAAACATGTCTTGTGTGAGAAGCCTGCAGCATTGACCGCAGCAGATTTAAAAGAAATGTTTGACGTTTGCGAAGAAAACAACGTGATTTTTATGGAAGCATTTATGTATCAATTCCATCCACAACACGAAAAAGTACAAGAGTTACTCAGCTCGAACACTATCGGCAAGGTTGGACATGCTCATGCTAGCTTTTCATTTGTATTAGACACTGATGCAGACCCTACCAACATCCGTTTAAACAAAGAATTAGGTGGCGGCGTCCTTTACGATGCAGGCTGTTACACTGTCCACTCGCTTTGTAATATATTAAATGAAACACCTGTGCAAGTGTACGCAAGAGCGAAGCAACACCCAGAATTCAAGATTGATACAACCGTTGTCGGAGTGCTCTCATTCGCAAGTGGCATCGAAGCATCGTTTGATACTAGTTTTGAAGCTGCTTTCAAACAATCTTACCAATTGTTTGGCAAAGACGGAACAGTGAAAGCCTCATCGCCTTATCGCCCAGATGTTGTTGACGATGGCAAGGGTGTCATCCAAGTCGAAAATAGTGACGGAACAAAAGAGCACAGAATTGATGGAGACCAATACAAAATCCAAGCAGAACATTTTGCAAATTGTATTATAGAAAAGAAGCAACCATCGTATTCGAAACAGCACATGATGGATCATGCGAGAGTACTTGATGCATGCTTTGAATCAATAAACACAGGAAATAGCGTAAAACTATCGTAAAAATTCGTGACAAACAAAGCCCTCAGAAGTACTGAGGGCTTTTCTACTGACTTATTTTTTAGAGGAAGCAGTAGAACCGTCCCTCTGCTTCCTTATTCTTGTAGTAGTTTTTCGATCAGTTGTAATGCTTCTTCATGTTTTTCTGATTCCTCTCGAATGGATGCAATGATTTCATTGCGCCCCAATTCCAAGTCGTTAAAAAGGTCGCTTTCAGCTAAATCAACGCCATATAACTGTTCTGATCCTCCTTCTAATCGATCAAACCTCAATAAATGATCCGCCGTATTTTCGTCGAGGTCATCGTCGATGTTTAAAGGCGAATAAAGTTCATAATCGAACAGTATATCATAATGGTTTTCATCGACAAGATAGATGTCCGGTTGTTCTTCGCGCAATGTCATTAGCAAAACTGTTCTCTCAGCGTAGTCCAATTGAGCTTGTGAATCTGCACCAGCAAGGGAATGTTCCACGGTTACCTTCACATTCTCCCAATCAGAAAACTCACTTTTAATCGCCGCTTCTAAAGAAGAGATATTTTCCTCAGGGAAATCGAAGCTTCCGAGAACCAACACCTCAAAGTCAGGATCAGGGAGAGCCGCTAGTCGAGATTTCTCGATTCGATCTTCAACGAAAGTATTAATCAGTAACCCTGCAAAAATAACGACAAAAAGGATACCAATCACATGAAACTTATAATAATAAACATAATGTTTGATCTTTCCGAGTGTTCCATATTCAACTTCCGTATCACGATTGTTTTGATTTAATATGAATTGATAGGCCTCAGTTATTCTATCTATATCAATAAAATCCTCACTTGAGGAAGCCACTTTCTCTCCTTTATCCTGCTGTGCCTTTTCTTTTCTAATCCATAACATATATTTTTCATCAAGCTCATCTACCGTCGCGCCTTCTTCAACATCCATAATTTGATAGGCTGTTTTTAAATCCATTTCAATCTCACTTCCTTTAATATCAGCAGAAAAAACAGATAGAAGCAATCTTTATAGTAAACATCCACTCATCCATTTCATACTCCATATCATATCACCAACCCAAACCCCTTACAATTAGGAAGCACAGGGACGGTTCTTCTGCTTCCGCACTCTCTCTATTAAGTGCGGATATGTATCTTAAATTTATTTTTACAACGAGGGCATTTAACTGGATGCTCGCCTTTTTTTATAGGGAGACGAAGAACTGTTTTACATTTCGGACAACGGCGATATCGATGCGTCCTTATTTCTTTGACTCTCCGCACCATTAATGACATCTTAGACTTAATCGGACGCCATGTTTTCAAGAACTTCTGATTTTCACTTCGTCTTTTATAAATATTACGTGAAAATATGCGGAAAATCGCCAAAATTATAAGTCCCCACATGAAACCTGATAAAATGCTTGAAGCAAGGAAAAGATTAATAACAAAAAGTATAAAATAACCGACAATTAACGCCATATATAATTCGTCTGCCCCATATCTACCTTGCATGTATCGAGCGATCTTGTTTTTCATGTTCCTCAATTCCAACCCCTCCAGTAATTCTCCGATGACTTGTGGACTCTATGTCTATATTGTCATCCGCATGCTTTTTGACACGACACAGACCCTAATGCACTGATCTTACCACTCATGACTTTCGATCATCAACTTTTCAATATCACCCAAATCGAATCTAACAACTTAGTTTAATCACAACCAACAGTCACCTTTTCACTCTCAAAAAAAGCCCATCCCCGCAATCGCCATATCGGATCTAGGCGGTTTGCGGGGATGGACTTGCCTGGTCAGAACGAAAGAAAAGGAAGCAGGAGAACCGTCCCTCCGCTTCCTCTGCTTCTTTCGGTCAACTGGTGTCTGCACCTGATTTTTTCTTCGATGAAATGTCTAGCCATACAGCTAGGATAAGGATCAGACCTTTTACAATGTACTGCCAAAAAGGGGCAACATTCATCATGCTCATGCCGTTGTCGATACTCGCCATGATGAGGGCACCTAAGAGGGAACCTACAATTGTTCCGACACCACCCATTAAACTGGTTCCACCAATAACTACAGCAGCAATCGCATCTAATTCATACATTTCACCAGCACCAACCGTACCAGCGTTCAACCTACTCGTTAGAATAATACCACCAACGGCTGATAAAGCACCCATTAATACAAACACATACAAAACATTGCGTTTGATATTAATACCTGAAAGTTTCGCCGCTTCTTTGTTACCACCAATCGCATAAATGTGTCGGCCGAATGTTGTATTTTTCGTTATAAAAATTAGAATACCAGCAACAACTAATAAAATAAGAAGAGGCACTGGAACACCATGATATCGACTTAACATGTAGACAAACAGTGAAATTAATACTGCAACAACTGCCATCGTTCCATAATCAACAGCCTTTGCCTGTAAGTCTAAACCTAACTGTTGACGTCTCGTTCTTTTCCTAGCCACCATCACAAAACCTAAAACGATGAAAGCCGCCGTTATAATATATCCAATCGAATACGGGATAAAAGATTGTCCGATCGCACGAAAGCCATCATCCATCGGTGATACAGTTTGACCACCACTAATACCTAACAATATCCCCCGGAAGATCATCATTCCCCCGAGCGTAACAATGAAGGCAGGCACCCCTTTATACGCGACCCACCAACCTTGCCACAACCCAAGTAAAATCCCAGCTATTATCGTGACAATTATGACAGGAATCGTATGCCAGTCGTACCAAACTTGAAGAATCGCAGCTATACCCCCTGTTAATCCTAGTAGCGATCCAACAGATAAATCAATATGACCCGCTACAATAATCAAGGTCATTCCTACGGCCAATACACCAATCACCGTCATCTGCCGTGATAGATTCGTAATGTTACGAGATGAAATAAAATCACCATTGGTTAAGACCGTGAAAATGGCAAAGATAGCAATCAAAGCTAAAATAAGTGTATAGGCGCGAACATCTAACTTAAAACTCAATTTATTCTTCACTTATGCTCACCTCCTGTTGCAAGCTTTAAAATATTCTCTTGATTTGCTTCTTCCTTAGGTATTTCACCCATTACCTTTTTATCTGCCATGACTAGCATCCGGTCTGACATTCCTAATAGCTCTGGAAGTTCCGAAGAAATCATAATGATCCCAACCCCATTTGCTGTCAATTCATTCATTAGTTTATAAATCTCTTGCTTTGCTCCAACATCGATACCTCTAGTCGGTTCATCTAAAATCAGAACTTTCGGATCTGACATCAACCACTTACTTAAAACAACTTTTTGTTGATTACCACCACTCAAAGTCACTACTTTCGTTTCCAATGTAGGTGTTTTCACACGCATTTTTTTGTTGTACTTTTGCGTTTCTACAACTTCTTGCTCTTGGTTAAGAAAAGACAAACTAGAAATTTGATTTAATGACGCCATCGTCGTATTTTTAGCAACATCCATCCCTAAAACAAGTCCATACCTTTTCCGATCTTCAGAAACATACGCTAACCCTTGTTCGATCGCCTCTTTTGGATCTTTTATATGATAGTCCTTCCCATCTATATAGATAGATCCCTCAGTTTTCCCATCATAGCCACCGAATAAGCTAGTCGCTAATTCCGTTCTTCCTGCCCCCATCAAACCGCCAATACCTAAGACCTCTCCTTTATGAAGTTTAAAAGAGATATTCTCCGTAACAGGTATATTCGTCTTCGGGTTTATGAAAGAAAAATCTTTCAGTTCTAGCACAATATCATCCGTTGCATTGTTTTCATACGGGAATAAATCACTTAATTCACGGCCAACCATCAATGAAATAATGTCATTCTCAGTCACATCTTTTGTCATTACAGTAGAGATCGTTTGTCCGTCTCTTAGAATAGTCACCTGATCAGAAATACTCATCACTTCTTTCAACTTGTGTGAAATATAAATGACAGTAATTCCTTTTTCTCGTAGTTGATGTAAGATTTCAATTAAGATTTCAACTTCCTCTTCAGCTAAGGCTGCAGTAGGTTCATCCATAATAATAATTTCACAATCTTTTGACAGTGCTTTAGCTATTTCAATGAGCTGTTGTTGGCCGATTCCGAGATTCCCTACTTTTATACTAGAATCAATCGTTAGACCGACTTTTTTTAACAACTTATCTGCTTCTATATGCATTCGGTCCCAGTCAATTAAACCCTTGGACTTCCACTCATTACCCAAAAAGATATTTTCCGCAATAGTCATTTCTTTTGCAAGTGCTAATTCTTGATAAATGATCGTGACCCCAGCATTCTCTGAATCTTTGATTCGGTTGAAAGTTTGCTCTTCTTCATTGATGAGAATCTTTCCATCGTAAGTACCATTTGGGAACACCCCACTCAACACTTTCATTAATGTTGATTTTCCTGCTCCATTTTCGCCGCAAAGAGCATGAATCTCTCCTTTATTCACTTTGAAATTGACAGAATCCAGCGCTTTAACTCCAGGAAACGCCTTCGTAATTTCTCTCATTTCTAAGATCGTCGCCATTACCTCACCACCTCTTGACTAGAAATGAATGGGGAGAGAAACTCCCCATTCGAATGTTTATTCACCATCGTAGTCTGGTCGCTCATCTTCCGGAACATTGCTATATACGTCTTCAAAACTATGAAATCCATCTTCAATCACAGTTTCGATAATATTATCTGCATTGACAGCAATTGGATCTAGCAACACAGAAGGAACATCAATCGCACCATTATTTATTTCTTCATCAAAATCAACTGATTCGCCTCTCGCAATATTAACTGCTAATTCTGCTGCTTGAGAAGCAATTAAATGAATTTGCTTATACACTGTCATCGATTGTGTACCTTCAACAATGCGTTGTACACCTGCTAAATCAGCATCTTGACCTGAAATTGCGACATCACCCTCTAAGTTTTCAGCAGTAAGAGCTTGGATGGCACCACCTGCAGTGTTGTCATTTGAAGCAACTACTGCATCAATTTCATTGTTAGCTGCAGTTAAGGCATTCTCCATAATTTCTAATGCCGCATCCGCAGACCATCCATCTGCCCACTGATCACCAACAATTTCAATATCCCCACTTTCAACGAGTGGCTCAATTATATTCATTTGTCCGTCTCTGAACATCTGAGCATTATTATCAGTTGGCGCTCCGCCCATCAGGAAGTAATTCCCAGTCGGCACTTGTTCAACTAAAAATTCCGCTTGCATCTCACCAACACGCTCATTGTCAAATGAAATATAAGCATCAATCTCTGCATTATTAATCATTCTGTCATAAGCAATAACTGGAACACCTTCCGCCTTTGCTTCTGCGGCAATCGAACCAATACTATCAGAGTTATGAGCAATAATTACTAACACATCTACCCCTTGCGTTAACATGTTCTCCACTTGGCTTGTTTGTTCCGCCTCATCACCATCTGCTGACTGGACGATTACTTCCGCCCCTAATCCTTCCGCAGTCTCTACGAAAATATCTCTATCATTCTGCCACCGCTCCAAAGTAAGGTCTGCAACCGCTAGCCCAATCGTTAAATCTGAATCTGAATTTGAATCATCTCCGTTATTGTTACCTCCGCCTGCTGTATCTTCACCACAAGCTGCAAGTCCTATTAAAACAAAGCTCAGAAACATACTTAATCCTAATTTCTTCAACATACTAAAATCCCCCTTAATTAAATTTAAAACTGCTCCAAAACAAAGATTACACTTTCATTTTTTTCTCTTTCCCCTCCTTGTTTTCTTGGTTTTTTCTTGATATCTAAAATTTATCATTTTTCTCAGAGTATGATACCGCTTTCATCTTCACTTATTAGTGATCATCTAGACAAATTTGCAAACGTTACCATTTTCGTGCTTTTTTTTGGGAAAAATCACGTTTTATTGTGACTTAATTTTTCAATTCCCGCTCGCATGGGGCACAAGCCGCCTCTGCCATCCATAAATCACAACTAATCTCATCTTAAAATACAAAAAAAGAAACAACATAGCGTTGCTTCCGTTTCACTGTTTCATTGTTTCAATTTCTCTCTATATTCACTAGGATTTAATCCCGTTTCCCTTTTAAAAACGCGGCTGAAGTAATTCGGGTCCTTATAGCCTATGTCTATTGCAATTTCTTTCAATGGAATGGTGTAATCAAGTAAGAAGTCCTTTGCTTTTTCCATTCTCACCTGCGTTAAATATTCACTAAATGTTAACTGAAAGCGATCCTTGAACAGCTTGCTTAAATAATAAAAGCTTAAATCGACTTCTTCAGCCACTTCTTCCAAAGTAACTGATCTATGGTAATGACTATCAATATAGTCTTTTGCTTTTTCGAGGACGCCTTTCATATCATTCAACCGCCAAGTCCCAATTCGGTTAATCACATCCGCTAAATAAACTTTCGCCGATTCCTTAACTTGCATTGGCGTCTCTAATTGCTGAAATTGCAACTGAATATTATCCTCAATTCCCAGCTCCCTCATCTTTCTCGTTAACACAATAAAGAACTCTTCCATACTTCTTTTCACCGTATGAAGATGGTCATCACAAGCCTCATTAATTGACTGGAAATACGAATCAAACAGACGCATCCCTTTCTGCAAATGTCCTTGCTTCACTGCTTCAAGCAGCGCTTTTTCCTTTTCAAATGGGAGAAGTTCATTCCGCTTCTGCTTGATTCTTTTATCATAGATCATGTAAGATGCACTCGGCTGATTGTATACTAATTCCAAAGCATAGGTTGCCTCACCATAGGACCTAGAAAACTGCGTAAATTCAGAAATAACCGTACCAACCCCAGCAAATAGCTTACAGCTTGGAACCTTGCTTTGAAATAAATGAATAATTTTACGCACATCATCTTCCCTAACAGGCTGTTCTCCACCCACGTCCCGCTCGTATAAAATGAAAACTGGTACATGAAACCTAATTAACGGGCCTACAAGAGATTGGTGCATATGGCCATGTATCGAATCTTTCAACACTTCGTACCATTCTGCTTTTTCGGTTGACGAGGGATGCGACTGATCAGATTCAAAAGAGAAAACAACAACACAACCTTTTTCGCCGTCAAGGTCCAACCATTCACTCCATTCATCCATACTAGAGTCTTGCACATAATCCATCATTAATGAAATAATAAATTTAGATTCTACAAACGATCCGACCTTTTCAAGCCGTTGAATTAACTCGACTTTTTCTGCCTCTATTTTCTGATCCTCTTCAATCTCATCGACCATTCGATCAAAAGCTGCTAATACTTCTGGCCTCTTGCTTGGTTTTAACAAATACTCCTTAACGCCTTGTTTCATCACTTCTCGCGCATATTCAAACGTATCAAAAGCTGTCATCATGATACATTTTGTCATAGGCAGAGCCGAAAGAATTTCTTTCACGGCATTTACACCATTTACTTCTGGCATTTTAATATCCATAAAAATCACGTCTGGCTTATATATCAGCGCAAGATCAATCGCTTCCTGTCCATTTTCCGCTTCAGCAACCACCTCTACATTCCCGCGATTTCTCTCCAACAACAGCCTAAGACCTTCTCTTTCGATCGGTTCATCATCGACTAACATCGTTTTAATCATGGTCATGAAACTCCCCCATTTCTTCATAAAACTTTAGCCAGTTTTATCGTGATCGTTGTTCCCTTTCCTAATTCCGAATCGACTTTAACCTCACTCTCATTATCGAATAAGTGTAATCTCGAGATGACATTTTTTAATCCTATTCCAGTCGAATGACCTGAATGCTTTATCATTCTGGTCTGTCCCTTCCCACTTTCTTCTTCCTCAGAAAGTAGTAATCTATCAATCGTCTCCTGATTCATGCCAACGCCATTATCTTTAACTTCAATAAAAACAAATCCTTGCTTTTTATAAACGGACAACTCGATTTTTGCCCCGGAAGGCATGTCTTCAATTCCGTGCATAAATGCGTTCTCGACAATAGGTTGAAGTGTTAAAGATGGAATTGGCGTTTGCAAGCAGTCATAATCAATATTTTCTTGAAATGTCACCCGCCCCCGAAAACGAGTCGTTTGAATAAAGAAATACTCACTGACTATCTTGACTTCATCTGCTAAAACGGTTGGGTTTTCTAAATTCCCTAAATTATATCGAAGCAATGTTGACACCGATGTAATTAATTCACTCGTTTTGTCTGCTCCTTCAATATAGGCTGTCTGTGATATCGTATTTAGTGTGTTGAAAAGAAAATGTGGATTGATTTGATTTTGCAAACTGCGCAATTCGGTTTCTTTCAAAAGCTCGGTAAGTCGAGATTTTTCTTCAATTTCTTTCACTGAAGTATTGATATTGGTTTTCATTTCATTAAATGTTTTTGTTAAAAACCAGAGTTCATCCTTTGTCGAAACTTCAACGTCGTTTCCTGTAAAACGGCCAGCTGAAATCTCCTCTGCAGATTCAGTTAATTTGCGTATTGTTTTGGTAGCGCCACTCGAAAACCATAGTGCAATCAAAATACCGAGCAATAGAAGCGATGTCAACACAGTCGTTGCAACTTTCTTTGTGTATTCTACTTGCTGGTCTATCATGGGTGAAACATGGTAATAGCTTGTCAAACTATTATCAATCAATTCTAATGTCGTTTCATGAATATATTGTGAGATATTTTCAGCTTCATTTAAATGGTATGAATAAACTTGAACCTGATTCTCATAAACGCCATCTATCGTGTCTGCTGTCTGTTCTTGGAAACTAGTTATCATATTTTGATAGCTGTTTATTAATGTAGCATCTTCTTCATAACGATTCATATCATTTAATGACTGCTTTAAGATAGCTAGCTCTTCTCTGTTTTGATTAAATGTTTCTAAGTTTTCAGGTAATGGGTCGAGAACATAGATGTGCAGTGATTCGTATGTGTCAGCCGTTTTTTGAGATATCTCATTTAGTTGAAAAAACTGGTCCAAACTATCATCATAAAGGTTGAAAATCCTTTCATTACTTTGGTTTTGCACAATAAAAATAATGATTGTGAATACAACGACGACAGTAAAATACGCTAGTAACCTTGTGCGAATTGTTATCATCGTAATCCACCAAGTCTTTTATTAAAATGTTTAATATCGGCTTTACGAATGATATCTGTCCCTGTATGAGTCACTTCTTCAACCGGCCGCTCATTAATAATATCTAGCATTAACTCAACGCTTTGGAACCCCATTTGAAAAGGTTGCTGGGAGACAACGGCATCAATTTTCTCATCTTCTAATAATTTAAGCGTTTCATCTAATGCATCAAAAGCGATGATATAGATATCGTCTTTCTGATCTCTCTCTTGAATACTTGCAGAAATCCCAAGTCCATCTAAAGCACTCGTCCCAAAAAATGCGTTAATATGCTCATATTCTGTTAAAATCATATCCGTTTTTTGTGCAGCTATAACTCGCGAGTTACTTGATTCTTCAATCGTAACTACTTCAATTCCCTCCGCGTCTGCAAGCGCATCTTCAAAACCCTTTACTCGAAGATTTTGACTAGATGAAGTGACGCTGTTGGTAATAATCCCAACCACTGCTTCCCCGTTATTATCGTTGATTAAAGCTTCCCCTGCCATGCGACCAGATTGATAATTATCTGTGCCAATATAAGCGAGCCTTGAGCTGGTTGGTGAGTCTGAGTCAACTGTTATGACAGGAATTCCTTGGTTAATCGCTTTATCAATCATTGGATCAAACACCTCATCACGGATCGCTTGGACGATAATTCCATCCACCTTTGCTGCAATCGCCATATCTATAAGTTCCACTTGTTCCTCCGGGTTAGCACCTCGTGTTCCCATGTACTCAACAAACACATCATAACTATCTTCCGCTTGTTTCGCCCCTTCACCAACCAAATTCCAATATTCATGATCCATTTCTTCGGTAATTAAAGCGAAATGGTGTGTTTTAGTCGATGTTTCAATACTTAAGGCTTTCGATATTTGCGCATCATAGTAATCTGCTTTCGTATAATAATAGTAAGATAAAAATAACGTGCCAATAAAAGCTACGATTAGAACAATATATATGATAGATTTCCTTTTCATCTCAAACCTCCCACACAATCTTCGAAAGCGATTACCATCCATTCTATACGAATCATTTTTCAATTACAATTAGAAGGAGCAGTCTGGGAAGCGTGTGCGAAGCGCAAGGAGCGCAGGGGAAGCGCAGGGACGGTTCTCCTGCTTCCTATGAAGCGTGGGGACGGTGAAGCGTGGGGACGGTTCTTGCGCTTCCTATTCGAGACGTACCGACAAGAAATGGTACGGCTCCAATTCGCAACAGACGGGTGTTTTTTGTAATGAACGAAGAACAGTTTCTATTTAAAAGGAATATGTATCATTAGGAACACTATCTATCTAAAAAACATTCCTAGCCCCCACTCTAGGTCCAACCCTTTTTTCCCTGCCTACTAAATGATATATTTATAGAAACTAGGTGGTGTTCGTATGTTTAAACATCGTTTTTTCGAAAAGTTCTATTACGGTTGGGTGATCGTATTTATTGCCGCATTAGGAGTCTTCTTCTCCGGACCAGGTCAAACGTACTCCAATTCCATATTTGTTGATCAATACATACTCGAATTTGGTTGGTCAAGATCGCAAGTATCAGGATTATACTCCGTCGCCACATTAGCAGCAGGAGTCACGATGATCTTTGTCGGAAAATTTATCGACCGCTTAGGCCAACGTACAATGATGGTCCTTGTCGGTTCGCTCCTAGCAGCAGCCTGTTTTTTTAACAGTATCGTCTCCTCGATGTGGATGTTTGTCGTTGGCTTTTTCCTGATCAGATTACTCGGGCAAGGCAGTATGGCATTAATTCCCAACACATTAGTCGCCCAATGGTTTATAAAAAAACGCGGCCGCGCCGTCAGCTATATCTCGTTAGCCAGCTTTGCAAGTGCAATGTCGTTCCCACTTATTAATAACTGGTTAATTCAAACCTGGGATTGGCAGTTTGCCTGGCAGTTTTGGGGAATTGCGTTGTTGATTCTTTTTGTTCCGGTAGCCTTATTCGGTGTGCGAAACCGTCCAGAAGACGTCGGGCTTGTTCCAGATGGCATTGTGACTAAAGAAGACGAACTTACTGGCGGAAAGCTCGGCATAAATATCCCTGAAACAGAAGTGAGCTGGCAATTAAACGAAGCAATAAAAACACGAGCATTTTGGATGATTTTAATTTGTATTGGAATCCCTTCACTCGTGAATACCGGGATCACATTCCATATCATTTCTATTTTCGGTTCCAATCAAATTGGCCCAGAAGTTGCGGCAATGGTGTTGAGCCTCATGGCCGTCGTCGGCATTCCGATGTCGCTAGTATCAGGTTTTATTACCGAAAGAATCAAAACAAATTATATGCTCGTCATGGTGTTTGTGATTGAAATCATTCTGCTTTTACTCCTACTCGTTTTAACGAACTATATCATTGCCGTTATCGTCGGAATCGTGTGGGGAATGGCAAACGGATTAGGACGAATCGCCACCAACATCATCTGGCCAGACTACTTTGGTCGGAAATATATCGGGAGCATCAATGGCGTCGGCGTCACGATGGGCGTCGCAGCATCATCTCTCGGCCCACTGCCATTCGGGATTGGGTTCGACCTTCTCCAAAGCTACACACCGGTGTTGTTAGCCTCTCTCACATTTCCAATCATTGGAATTATCTGCTCCTTCCTAGCAACCAAACCAGAGAAGACAGCAGAGCAGGCAAAATAATCGTAATTACTTAGGCGGTGGGTGTGGGGCGCAGGAAGCAGAAGGGGGGAAGCGCAGGGACGGTTCTCCTGCTTCCAATTGAATTTCCATCTTTTTTTGATGAGTCTTTATTTCTAAATTCGCTAATGGCGGGGAGTTACTAACTTGTGCATTATTTAATCCTATCTCGATTCTATACTGCTCAACACTCCTCTTCTGCAAGTTACCAGAAAACTAAATTACCACTAAAACTTTCACTCCCTCTTGCAGACCGCCCACGCTGCCGAAAGAAGGTCAGGAAATACAAAGTCCGCCCCCGCATCCCCTGTTTTTTGTTCACCAACGAGAATCGTCTTTGTCCCTGCAGCCTTTCCAGCCTCAATGTCAGGGGCACGATCACCAACCATATAGCTATTTCCCAAATCCACATCGTATTTTTCAGCCAACCTTAGAATCATCTCAGGCTTAGGCTTCCGGCACGCACATTGCTCATGGGGCTTATGAGCACAATAAGCGATATCATCGACCCGAGCTCCAAACACTGCCAAATCATTTTCCATCCTCGTATGTACACTAGTTAATGCTGATTCACCCATAAATCCAAGTCCGATTCCACCCTGATTCGTCACGACAAATACCTTAAACCCCGCCTCATTAAACAACCTCACCGCCTCGCCAACCCCCTCGAGCAAATGAAAATCATCCGGCTCATTCACAAACTCCACCCGTTCACTAAGCACCTCATTAATCACACCATCCCGATCCAAAAACATCGCCTTATTCATCAGATCATCTCCGTTTCATCCAATAGTCTGTCTCTATCTCTTCCCTTTCATTAATCAAATAAAGCCACTCAGCAGCAACAGCTACCAAGGAGGTTGATCACTGTATAGTTTAGCTCGCAATCAAACTTTCTCATTTGAATCCATTGTTTTATAATGGAAAATGAACTAATAAAATCGCAAAATAGTTTTTAATAGTTTTTTCTAACCAGTTACATATTAGTTACGATTCACAAATCTCATACAGTAAATCTAATATAAATGCAAAACACAAGGAGGAAGACAATGAGGAAGCCTTCAATTACAGTCATTGGAAGTATAAATATGGATATGATAACGGAATCAACCTTAGTCCCCGAGCAAGGTGAAACGATTTTAGGCACAAATTTCTCGACTATCCCAGGAGGAAAAGGTGCGAATCAAGCAGTTGCATCAGCGAGATTAGGTGCTGACGTGCGAATGATCGGAAGAGTTGGCGACGATACATTCGGCCCACACCTCCAACAATCATTAGCAACTAACGGAATAAATTGCGACCGAGTAAAACCTGTAACCGAATGCAGTTCAGGGGTTGCTACAATTCTCTTAACAGATAACGACAATCGTATCATTGTCGTACCCGGAGCAAATAAGCACGTGACAATAGATTACGTCGACACATTCAAACAAGACATCGTGACCAGTGATTTGGTACTACTTCAATTGGAAATCCCACTTGAAACCGTCAAACATATACTCGAATTATGCTCTACGCATAAAGTGCCAGTAATACTAAATCCGGCACCAGCCCAAAAATTAGAGCACGATACTTTAGCAATGGCAACTTATATTACTCCAAATGAATCAGAACAAAGGGAACTATTTGGAGATAAACCTCTTCAAGAACAAGCATTGCGGGAGAAACTTATCGTTACTAGAGGTAAAGAAGGCGCATCCTTTTATGCAGATGATCATGAGATATTTATCAAAGGTTATCCTGTTAAATCTGTCGACACCACAGGCGCCGGAGATACATTTAACGGAGCATTAGCCGTAGCACTCGCAAGTGGAGAACCGACAGAAAAAGCCATAAAATTTGCCAATGCAGCCGCCGCACTATCCGTGCAAAAATTCGGTGCACAAGCTGGAATGCCTAACCAAGAACAAGTAGCAGCAATTATAAAGGACAGCCAAAACTAACCCTATATAAAAATCCCGTTATTTGGCCCTGTACAAAGAAAGACCCAAACATTTTTTCATGTTTGGGTCTTTCTCTTAAGGAAGCAGAAGAACCGTCCCTCCGCTTCCTAAAAAGCGCGGGGACGGTTCTTCTGCTTCCAAACTCCACTCTCAAACCCCTAGTAATGATAAAAACTGATTATATTCTTTTTACATCGGTTCACGGTAAACGTAAAATTATTTAATTTATTTTGATATGTCGCTGAAACATCTTCAATTTCATTGCCATCATTAAATGAATCTTTAATTTTAATAATATTTGAGAACGTTTCCAACAATTCAAAAATATTTTCACCCTTTTTAAGAGCCCTTGCAATATGCTTCGCTGAAATCATATCGATCCCTTTCCCTGCTTCGTTCCTAATGACCATAGCACTCTTAGATGCACCTTGATGTTTAGCCAATTTTTATCTTCACCCTTTCTCTATTTATCTAGAAATATGTACGAGAATCGAACGGAATAAAGACTGCCCACTTACAAAACATTGTCACTATTATGTATTTACCCCTAATTATATAGAAATAAAACAGTTAATATAACTAAATATTCAGAAAATATCCACAACCACCAATTTCGAGGTGGAGGTCCCGTAAATAAGTAAATAAATAGTTAATAAGTAAAATAATTCAGTTCAAAGGGAGGTAAATAACACACATGTTTCAAACTATAAAGAAAAGAGACAAAGATTTTCCAATCCTGTACATGAAACCATTGAATTATATGAAAAATCTCGTTTTTAAACCTTTACATTGGAAGACACAAACATTCCTTATTATTTTATATATTTTCTTTTATTTATATCTTGCTTGTTTTAATAAGATACTATGAAAAGAGTCAATGTTATGAAAAACGATGTGGACAACCACTTAGTTAAGTCACAACTATTCAACATTAATTTATTTCGATAACCGAAACAAGCAGAAGAACCGTCCCTCTGCTTCCTAGGAAGCGCAGGGACGGTTCTTCTGCTTTAGTTCCCCATACCACTCCACTAAATTATCACGTATGATCTGTCTTACCCACTCTCTTTTCAAACCAAGGTTTAAATGCAGACGTAATTACAGCTAACGTAATAACGGCTACAAATGCCCAAAATACATACATGACAGACCCAGATGCATTCTCACCGAGCCAAGAATAGATAATCGTCGCTGGCAACTGACCAAGACCCGTCGCGATAAAATACCCCGTAAACCGCATCCTTGTCAATCCAGCTCCATAACTGATGAAAGCAAATGACATCACCGGTATAAGACGAGCTAAAAATATAGAATGTACACCATATTTTTCAAAAAAGCGGTCTGTCCATTCTAATGCAGGCTTCGGAATAAACCTTTCTACAGGCGGACGCCCTACAGCACGCGCAATATAAAAACACAGCGCAGCACCTATCATCGCACTTGACCAAGATAGCAACGTTCCCCAAACCGCACCAAACAAAAGTCCGTTCGTAAAAGTTACGACAAAAGCCGGTAATGGAGGAGCAATCACAAGCACAAAAATCATTAACAATGCTGACACAACCGGCGCCCACACACCAAACGAAAGTAAATAGTCTCGAAAAACCTCAATATTCCCTGACATAATCTTTGACGACGCTTCGTGAATAAAGCCCTGGAACTCAATATGCACAAAATAGAGCAAAGCAAAAACAAACGTTGTAGCAATGACAATCAATATATTTTGCCATTGAAAAGAAGAAATTACCACTCTACGGTCACGATGCTCTGGCGCTTCATCTTTAGTTTTCTGCAAAGACAGACGATGAAACAAATCATGACAGACATACCCCAAGATAACGATCACCACGATAACAATATTTATTTGCGCAAGAGAAAATGCCCCCCATAAGAGACCATCCCTCGTTAATGAAGCAGGTAACGTCGCAAGCCCCACTGTCTGGAACAGACTCAGAAGAAGAATAACTCCCAAACTCCCCCAAATCATCATTTCACTCCAAAAACGCTTCAGCCAAAACAGCGAAATCTCTCGACTTGGTAACTTAAACAAGGAATAAAGCACATAAAAGAGAACTGCAAAAATAACAGATAAAGTAATAAATCCACTAACATAGATTTTCATCTCTACCCACGACCACGGAACGAAACAAATCGAAACCGCTAAACTAACCAAATACCACACATAAAAAGTCTTCAATAAACCAACAAACCATTTTACAACATTCATCCATTACCCTCCGAGCATAAAAGTCGCCACAACAAACGCACGAATTTATATAACTATAATTTATACAAATTATAACTAACATTGATAAACAAGTAAACGAAATATTATAACAGTCAATCCGCCAAAAAACCCCTATGCGCAAGAGATTCCCTTCACGCCTAGAGGCTTAGTTATTGACCTAAACATAGCTTTATTTAGATACACGAAGGAAGCAGGAGAACCGTCCCCGCGCTTCCTGCTTCCGTTTCCGCCAACCTATTGCACCCATCGACCTGCTTCGTCGTTCCAATCATAATGAATTTCTACTATTTCTGAACCTGCCATACCCTCAGACTCCTCATAGTCAACGCTTTCGACAACAACACCGTCATGCGCGCCATCACCATTGCGATCAATAAAATCAATCCCAACCATTTCAGCAAATTCATCAAGATAACTAAATCGATGGTGCTCAAAACCGTATACACCCATATGATACGTTCTGTGACCGGAATAAATACCGAGACTATCTCCGAGAGTAGGATGCGAAATAACCTCGATATCTAGTATATCGTTTGACGGATAGCGCAACATCTCCATCGTCGTATTAATTAACGGACTCCCTTCACTATTAAAAACCATTACATTACTTTTCCAATCTTGGGGATCTGTAGGATATACAGGATTAAACAGAACCATTTCTTCCAAATCATCATTTGTTAAATCTAAAGACAAAGTTTCCACTGTACCTATTTCCACACTAAATTTTTCAGAAAAATATTGTTTAGCTTCTTCTTCATTATAAATATTATTATCTATTGCAGTAATTTCTATCCCACTTGCCACTTGAAACGCATCGTCAATAAGATTATGGATGTCGTTAAGCAAAGGCTCAAATTCATGGAATGTCTCTTCATTTGTTAAAAACATTGAAGGCTCTAAGTAATGATAATCTAATGTGAACGTACGACCATCTGCCGTGCCTATATACTCCCAACCATTTATCCATCTCTCAGACTCGTACCATTCCTGTACGGAAATCACTTCATCGAAAATATGAATCGAGAAAATCGCCTCTCCCTCTTGCCAAACCTCGTCATAAACTATTTCAAATATAACAGACTCGAACGATTGATCAATAGCCTCTTCATTTCTTATTCCAACTTCAATTGGCATGAACATACCATCCCACTGATCAGAAAATTTCATTTCAAAAAGCCCCTGAGGATGAATGTACCTAAGTGGGTTATCATCAGCAGCGTCCTCTTCGACATTTGCAGATACTTGCCCACTCGCCACTTCGCTATCATCAGCTTGCTGTTGAGCTTCTACTGAATCAATAGCAATAACATCATATTCATTCGTTTCTTTAATAACCCCACCATTGGACCCTTCATTTTGTTCGTTGCCACCGCACCCAACTACAAGCAATAGGAATACGAAGACTACTGTTGAATAGTTTATTCTCCCCATATACAACAAGCCTCCTCGATGTTCTTAAGTACCACTAATATATATTTAATATTACAAAATCGCTACAATTAACCTAATACCTTATGACTATTATTTTACATAAAAACATAAATATTGGCTATATTAGCGGCTACATTAGACACCCTTTTCACACTAATCAATCATAAAGTCCCAGAGTCCAACCTACAAATCCAGATAAACGCAACATACAGCCTACGTTTAAATAACTTAAAATAGAAGCTTGATGCTCGAACAACATTCTTCTTACAGCTATTAGCACCAAGTAAGAGAGAAGGCTTGGTAGAACCAATTGAAAAAGCGGTCACCGCTAGGATTAAAGTCAACATGCTCATCTATGAGGTGCTAATAAGCCGTGAGCAGAAAACACATCTTCAAACCCATTTTTTATAACAAGAAAGATTGCAAGATTGGTAAAGATGAACCTCTTATTTGCCGAAAAAATAAGTGGGGATTTAGATACACGAAGGAAGCAAAAGAACTGTCCCTTTGCTTCCGGACGGTTCTTTTGCTTCCCAGTTTATTAGAGAAGTTCTTCTATTTTTTTCAACGTCAGCTTATCTGCTATGCCACTAACTCTTAAACCATGTTGTTTTTGGAACGCTTTTACTGTGTTTTCAGTTATTGGGCCATAATAAGTCGTTGGATGATTCGACACATGAAAACCTAAATGCGATAAATTTTCTTTTAATGAGATCGCAGTTTCATGATATTGACCATTCCTTAATGGACTTGATAAAACTTCATCGATTTTTGCTAAAGTTTCTTTACCTGCTACGCCCGTTTCTTCTAATTTATAATACTTTTGAAAACTTCTTACGGTTTCCTCTGTGACTGGTCCATAAAATATCGTCGGATTGTTCGATATATAGAAATCTAATGTAGCTAATCTTTCTTTTAGCGTGATCACATCTTGACGGTATGTCCCATTCGCCATAGGGGCTTCTAAAAGCTCCTGTATCTTTTTCAATGTTACTTCGTCTGCTATTCCATTCACTCTTAAGCCCTGCTCTTTTTGGAAATCTCGAACTACTTCTTCCGTTTTCGGTCCATAGAAAGTCGTTGGATGATTCGATATATGAAATCCTAGATATGCCAAATCCTTCTTTAGTTGAATAGCTGTTTCACGATATTGACCATTCCTTAATGGACTTGATAAAACTTCATCGATTTTTGCTAAAGTTTCTTTACTTGCTACGCCCGTTTCTTCTAATTTATAATACTTTTGAAAACTTCTTACGGTTTCCTCTGTGACTGGTCCATAAAATATCGTCGGATTGTTCGATATATAGAAATCTAATGTAGCTAATCTTTCTTTTAGCATGATCACATCTTGACGGTATGTCCCATTCGCCATAGGGGCTTCTAAAAGCTCCTGTATCTTTTTCAATGTTACTTCGTCTGCTATTCCATTCACTCTTAAGCCCTGCTCTTTTTGGAAATCTCGAACTACTTCTTCCGTTTTCGGTCCATAGAAAGTCGTTGGATGATTCGATATATGAAATCCTAGATATGCCAAATCCTTCTTTAGTTGAATAGCTGTTTCACGATATTGACCATTCCTTAATGGACTTGATAGTACTTCTACGACGCTTAACAACGTGTCTTCATTTACAAGACCAGTTACTTCATAACCAAAGTACTCTTGAAATGCTATGATTGAAGCTTCTGTTTCATTGTTTAATTTACCATTAGGTTGCTGATCGAAGAAACCCAAATTTTTCAAATCTGTTTGTAACTTCAAGACTTTCTCTTCCATCTCGTCAGTAAAATTCTCCAATGTTTCAACTGTGTATTTCATTGAAAGTTCACTTTTATTATTATTATTTTTAGCTATAAGATGATAGCTATATGTTGTTTCAGGTTGTAATTCTTTATCAATGAATCGTTTCTCTGTACCTGAATAGATGAGTGAATCATCACGATACAACTCATAATACGTCGCGTCGTTGTTTTTTACCCAGCGTAATTCAATAATATTTGACGTGACATTTTCACTATCAAGCTCCGTTGGTGAAAGAAGTGTTAAAACATCAATACTAGAATCTTCACTAAATCCTTCGGTATTAATAGCCGAGACATTCACTTGATAAGTAGTATTAGGTGACAAATCGTTTATTTGAAATTCAGGTTCTGTCGTTTCAAATTCACCAACGTCTTTAACAGTAACTTTATAATAATCTGTATATTCTTGAGCGTTCCACGTAATTTTTAGCGAGTCACTCTTTACACTATCTACTGCTAGATTTGATGGTTGATCAGGGACATTGGCTGAAGAGTCGCCCCCAACATCTGGTGCTTGTACCAATCCATAACCAAACTGAGAGTCTCTTCCTTTTGGCCCTAAATCTAAGGCATTATCTCTTAAAGTTGCTCTAAGATCATCTCTATTCATGTCGGGATAGGTCTCTATTAATAATGCAAGAACACCTGCAACGTGAGGTGTTGCCATACTAGTTCCACTACTTTTCGCATAGTCTCCGTTCAGCGTTGTTGAATCAATCGCTACTCCAGGAGCACTAAATTCAATTTCTTCCCCAGTGTTTGAAAACGAAGCAATTTCATTATTTTTATCAGTTGCTGAAACAGCAATAACATTCGCTAATGCTGCTGGGTAGCTTACACTGTTAGAGGAATCATTTCCCGATGCTGCAATGCTTAGTATCCCCTTATCATATGCATTCGTTAAGGCTTCATCTATTGAACGAGAATATTCATTAGACCCTAAACTCAAATTGATAATATCAACTTCTTTTGAAATCGCCCAGTCAATTGCGGCCAATACATTAGTTGACCAGATTTCCCCGTCGAGATTACTTACTCTTGCAGCGTAAATGTCAACATCAGGTGCAACACCGACGACTCCAATCTCGTTATTTCTTGCACCCACGGTTCCTGCAACGTGGGTTCCATGTCCGTCTACATCTTCGCAGGTTGCCGCATCTGACGCACCATAACATCCAGCAATACTCAAATCTGGGTGAGAAGTGTCAACTCCACTATCGATGATGGCAACTTTCACATCTTTCCCAGTGACATCGTTACTCCAAGCTTGCGGTGAGTCAACAGCTGCTATGCCCCAAGGTGTTGTTTGCCCTTGAATATCATACCGCTCATTTTTTTCAACCGATATGACATTCGGATTATTCTTTAACCCGCCAATTGCTTGTTGAGGTACAGAAATTGCCAAGGCAGGTATGTTTTCAAATTCATGATGAACCGTTCCATTTGAATTGGTAATTAGCTCTTGGTTCGCATTATTTTTAAACAGTACAATAACTTTATCTTTATCGTCTTCCTTTGTATCCCTTCGACCATTTTTATCTTGCTGTTTTAGTTTAATATCTTCCTTTATTACTTCACTCTCTTTTTCGCCAGATTCTTCTTGTTCAACTAATATTTGATCATTTTGTGTTTCAAGGCTTATTCTTTCTGTTGCCGCTACAGGCGCAGTAAAAATAAGGTTCATGCACATAATCAACAAAACAAATAAAATAAATGGTTTTTTCCTTTTCATATATATATGCCCCCATGTGTGTAGCTGTGTAAGTCTATTAGACTACTATCTTCAGTATCCTTCACTAGGATCATTCTTGCAATCGTCATAATTCATTCTTTTATAGGTCTTAATACTCAATATTACTTCAATTGTTATTATTTAGAAAAAATCCCTCGATCTTACCTCATCATTCCAGCATAAAAATACACAGCTCAGTAAGAAAATGGCTGTATATCAGCTTTTATCTACATTTTGAAAACTGTTAAAATATATCATAAACTTAGAAGATCGTCATAAGTTTAGTTACTAAATAGTCACCTTACCTCTCCTAAAAATAAACAAGCCAAATACTTCTTACTTTCCCCTCGATTGATAGTGCTTCATCGATGCTTGCAAGAAAAAATAAAGTCCAGCCATCCCAAATTTCTTAATTTCATGGTCGGAAAGATATCGAATAACTCCTTCGCCATCGTCGACAGGTCGATATATTTCTAAAATATATGTAAACGTATCTGCAGTATAGGGATTGTTTTTACCTACCAAATAACGTCTTGATAGCCCTTGGTGCATTTCATTTGTTCTCTCATCCCATCTTTCAACAGGCCTACCAGCGAATAAAGAAAGCGAGTCAGCTATAAAATCCCTATAAATATTTGATGCACCATCGACATTACCTACGATTAAATCTTGATAGTTCTGCCCACCATCTTTCTTTGGTGCCATCAAATGACAATCTATATAGGAAAATGGCTTTAGATCATCCATAATTTTTTTTATGTTTTGCGACTCCTGTTGAGAGAACGCTTTAAAATCTCTATTTAGATTCACACGATTGGCATTTTTCCTCCCCCTCAGTCTGGCATGAGGTCTGGTCCTCTCGTATCCCCAAGGGTTCCCAACCGGAATGTAAGCAATATGAAATTCATCTAATAATACATCCCGAAACGCTTGATCTTCGAGAATATTGTCCCTTAGCTGCTCCATAAATGTTAACGTGTATTGCGTAGATTGCCACTCTGATCCGTGTAAACTTGCCAACACCATAATCGTCGGTTTGCTCTTATCACCCAGTTCTATAAGATACATATTGAAATCGCCGCTTGCATCTTTCCCGATGACGGAAACATCGTTAAATGCATTAATTCTTGATTCAACAGCACTGTATGGCTGATAGGCAACCTCGCCTTCAAATTTATAAGGTATCTTTCTTATTTCCAAGCTTGAATTCTGAGAATCTTTCTTATTTATGATTTTCCTTTTGAAAAAATCCTGTATATTTTTAATCCGCACTATCATCAACCTCCAAACAAACCGCCTAGAATCGACCATTTTTCTGTCCCCTTATATTAATAAAGGAGCACAGGCATGTCTAATCTATTTTATTTTTTTGCAACTGAAAAACTTTCCTCTAATTGCTATTCAAACAAAGGAAGCAAAAATTTCAGCTTCCTAGAATAGCTCTTGCACTTTATTGTAACTTTCAAACGTACCGATATCGTATCTCATCCCCTCGAATTTAAAGGCATGTACAGGTTTGCGTTGGATCAACCAGTCGATGAAGTAGCCGGGGGCGTCCGGGTTATTACCTTCATCTATGTATTGTTTGATAAGCGGGAGTGTCTTTGCCTTATAAATATAGAATGGAAGGACAGCCAGGTTTGACTTTGGATTTTGCGGTTTCTCTTCAAAACCTGTGACTTTATTTTCGTAATCAATTTCAACCACACCAGTTGATTTTATCTCTACCACATCGTCTAACTCATGTGTCGTAATACAGTCAGCATCGACCTCACGATAAAATGCTCGAAACCTTTTACTGAAATTCAAACAGATTATTTCCAACCAGCACCATTAAGTCATCAGCAATTTCTACTTGATCTAATACGTATTGAATATCGGCAATCGCACCTAATCGGTTATCGTTTGTCGTTGTTTGATCATTGATGACATGGATCGACTTCTTGCTTTGAAATTCGTTCACCCACTTTTGAAAACTCGAGTGGAACTTATCGTTCGTTACAATAGAGACTTCATCTACCTTTTCCATAATATGATCCATAATCAGTTTTTCCCGCAACTTTAAGAAGTGGTTTAGCAATATTTTTAGTAAGTCGATACAGCCTTGTTGCGTAACCCGCAGCTAGTATAATACTTTTCATGTCACAAAACTCTCTTTTACTATCTCGTTATTCTTGCTCAATCATTTCCGTGGACTTTTATTTTTCACTTATGTATGCAGTTAACCTATGAATGATGTGGAAGCAATAGAACCGTCCCTGCGCTTCCCACCCTCTTCTTTCTATCGTACATGAATGGGTTCGATAATACAGAATAAATGTCCTTTTTTTAATTGATGATTTAAGAGAACGCTTTGCTCAATAAAAAAAGCAGCCGACATTCTTTCTCTGGAACACTTTTATTCTAGCATATTGAGTAGAAAAGGCAGGGAATTTGTTATCACGAACCTAACGTATATCTCTTCCATTCTCATTTGATTATAAAAAAGAAAGGTGTCCCAAAAGATCTTCTTTCGGAACACCCTCAAATACTATAGATTAATCATCAGTCATATTATTTTCAACTGTCTCTTGTGCCTCTCTTAGCGCTTCTTCAGGAGTATGAGATTGTTGTCTAAACACATTATTCAATACATTTGTACCAAGCTCAGTTGATACGTCAGGAGTATATTCAGTAATATTAACTGCATTGATTTCATCTCTAATATCTAATAGCGTATCGAAAATATCATCCCCAAAATATTGGTAGAATTTATTATCTTCTTGAACTGCATCGCTTTCCCAAACATCCCAACGAGGAGGGTCAAACCCAAGTACAGTCCAGATTTTTTCGTTTGCTTCTATTGAAAGCTTTGAATAGGCTAAGAATTCTTGTGCAAGTTCCGCATCTTCTGTTTGATTCGTAACTACTGTTCCTGTACCACCCATACCTGCTGAGCGTTTTCCACCCTCTTCCCAAGCAGGTAATGGTCGGATAACCATCTTTTCTGCTAGATCAGGCATATAATCAGTGAATCTGCCCATAAACCAGATCGGCATTGCAATGGATGCAGCTCCTCCTTCGTTCATATATGCGTAAAATTCTTCCGCATGTGGCTCTCCACCTGGACTAAGCTCCGCAACTTCGTCAACATAAATCAAGTCATGAAAGTATTGTAATGTATCAATATTTTCTTGAGAGTCTAAAGTTAAATTACCATCTTCGTCAAACCAATCAGAGTCTCGTTGACTGATATGTTGCCAATATGGTAAGAAATCGCCAGTATGAACACTAGTTAGCACAGCATCTGTATTTGCCACAACTTGCTTACCAGCTTCAGTATAATCATCATAAGTTTGAATCGAATCAATATCTACCCCAGCTTCATCCATAATTTCCTTATTATAGTACATAACTGACGCCCCAACATGATATGGCATTCCATAATAATCCCCATCTTTTGCATAAATATCAAAACGTGCCTCAATGAAATCATCTATAACAGGCTCTACATAATCATTCATTGCTAACAACTGCGGTTCCCCTTGGAGGAAATTCGGGAAACGGGCAATTTCAATATCCGCTAAATCCGGTGCACCTGACCCAGACTGTAATGCTAATAATAAATTATTATGCATTTGGTCAAATGGATAAGTTTCAGCAACTAACTTAATGGGTTTGTCGGGATTCTCTTCATTCCACCCAGGTACTGCATCTTCAAAGAACTCCATGTGTAATTCACTAAACGTCCAAAATACGAGTTCTGTAGCGCCGTCTATATCATCACCTACTACCGTCGTATCATCTGCCTCTCCATCTCCCGAGCTTGAATTATTACCGCCACATGCCATTAAAACTAAAGCCATTATGCCAAAAAGTACAATTGGAAAATTTAGCTTTTTCATAATATTTTACCCCCTATTGTTTCAATTTTAAATCTACATATGATACAAACTCTAGATAATCTCACTGAATATGATCACCCCCCCTCATTTAAGAACTAAACAAAACTACTCCAAAATTAGTAAACGTTTTCATTTTGGTTTAGAATTACTTAGTTTGTAATCAATCGAACGGGATATGAAATCAGAATTTGCTTCCTTAAGTTTATGAAGTTTTATGATCTAATTCCCAAAATATTTTCATAGAGAACCACATACAACCTAGTGAAACGAAACTAATTGAAAAAAATGGTATAAACCCTGGGAAATCTAAAGACAAATAAACTACTGTAAAAACGACAAATCCACTGGCAAAAGTATAATGAAGTTTTGTCAAACCTATAATTAATGCATTTCGAATGTGCCTAAACCATGAAGTTTGGTAATGGGCTAATAATGGAAAAGACCATAAAACAATAATGATATAGAAAAACAAAACGAGGTAGAAAGCAAATGGAATTACAAATACAATTTCTCCAGGTGAATTTGCTATCACCCTATAATTAAGGTAAAGCAAACCTCCTATGATGGACAGAAACCACCCCATTACATTAGATACAATGAACTCTTTTAAATAGATCTGCTTAAAAGTTTTCCATATCTTAATGTCTCGATCTCCCATGATCAATTTTCTTGATACCCCTAGAGCTGCTAACGTAGCTGGAAAAACTCCACCTATAATTAAACCTAAAAGAGAGTAGAAGAACCACAATAGATTTATAGCAGCTAATTGCATCATCCATCGAAGAATACGATCAAGTGAAGATACTACTTGTTTTCCATCCATCACTTTATACCACCTTTATTAGAAAAACTTGGCATTTCGCCAAGTCCTTCATGGCGAAAGCCTTCGTTTATCTTATACTTTAACCCTTTAGCGAAGCTAAACATTCCTAAAGTATAAAGAATACTTCTTACCCCTTTACTCCTCCTAGCGTTAAACCAGCCACGAAGAAACGCTGGAAGAAAATGAACAGTATAACAATTGGAACAATTGTCATGACTGATCCTGCTAGTAATACATCATAGTTATTACCATAAGGTGTTAATAAAGTTGCCAAACCGATTGGTAATGTAAACATTTCATTGGAGCGTAATACAATTAACGGCCATAGAAAGTTATTCCAACTATTTAACCCTTGTAAAATCGCCATCGCAGCTAATGATGGCCCCATAAGTGGTAACATAATTTTAAAGAATATCCCATATTCTGAAGATCCATCTATCCTTGCTGCATCCATCAATTCTCTAGGTAGACCTAATGCATATTGCCTAAAGAAAAAGACAGCTATTGGAGCAACAACCGCAGGAACTATAACGGATGCATAGGTATCAATTAACCTCAACTCAATCATTAATTGAAAAAGTGGTAACATTAAAATTTCAAATGGGATCATCAATATAAACAATACAAGTATAAAGAAGAAGTTTTTTCCAAAAAAATCATATACTGCTAGAGCATAACCAACCATCGATGAGAAAAATAGTGACGTGACGATAATAACTGCTGATATTATCAAACTATTACCATACCATCGCCAATAAGAACTAGCTTCAGTAAAGATGTATACAAAATTGTCAGTGGTTAATGTACTTGGATCAAAAATTAGGGTAATTCCATTACGCATCAATTCAGTTGATGGTCTAAATGCACCAAGTATTAAATTAAATAGAGGAAATAGTGCAACGAAAGATATACCAACGAAACAAACAGTTATTATCCACGTTATTACCGTATATTTATTTTTCTTCATTACTCATCCCCCCTTTTGAAAGCACCAGTGAGATAAAGTTGGATAAATGTAATGATGAAAATAATTACCATCAATACAACTCCAATGGCTGCACCGAATCCCATATCATTTTGCTGAATACCTTGTTGGTACAAATAACCAACTATAGTTAAACCGATATTCCCAGGTGATCCTCCTGTCCAGAAAACAAAGCTTTCCTCAAACATTCTGAAACCACCTATAATAGAAATTGTAGCAACAAAAATTGTTACTGGTTTTAAGAATGGTAATGTAACATAAAAAAACTTCTGTACTACACTCGCACCATCAATATCAGAAGCTTCATACAATTCTTTTGGTACATTTTGCAAAGCTGCTAGGAAATATAAAATATTTATCCCCATCCAGCGCCAAGAGGCAAGCACTACCATTAAAAACATACCTGACCAGGCATTATATCTCCACTCAACAGCTTCTAAACCTACCCAGTTAAGTATTTGGTTCGCTACTGCAGTATCACTTTCCGCAAACATAAGTCTAAAAACCATACCTGCAACAATTACAGAAGTTAACGCCGGTATAAATAACGCAGTTCTAAAGACGGTTTTAGACTTTACAATCTTTGAATCTAAGAAAACTGCTAACAATATTGGCACGGTTACCAATATAACTACAGTTAAAATAACGTAGATAACCGTATTCTGTAATGCCGTGTAAAAAGTTGGATTTAAGATTCTCGAATAATTACTTAACCCTATAAAACTAACATCTCCAGGCAGCACTCTTTGAAAACTCATAATAACAGCTTGTATAGCTGGATATAACGATAATATTATAAATGAAATAATAAATGGTGAGATAAATACATACGGAACAACTTTTTTAGAATTTAAATAATCAGGAATACTTTTTCGTTTTTTACCATTAGGCTGCAACAGTTTCTGCTCCGTACTTTTTACTGGTTGCATCATGAGACCCCCTCATTATTTATTAATTTAAGATGCAATATTCATTCTGTCTCCCTTTTTTAAAGTACTGTTTACGATTAAGATAAATTTTAGTTGTTCCATTAAATAGTATCTATTATGTTTTACAATTAGCCCTCCCTTTCTTATAACTATTATCATGTTGTACAACTAACTGTTCAAAACCTCATTAGACCTACAGGACGAATTATAAAGTAAGAGTTCAAAATAATATGAATCTTCTGATAAAATAATACCTAAATTAATATTAATATTTTGACATATACACTTAAATAACTAAGGTAATCAAACGGTCGTAAGTAGACAAAACCTAAAATGTAAACGTATTCAAAAATATATAATGTAAACGTATTCATAATTAACTTGACTTCATTATATTACTGCTATCCTTGCATGTCAACCAAACTCCTACAATAACTTAGTTTTATTAGAGGGATTTACAATGAATATATACGTACATATATATATAAAGAGGGTTGCTTAATTACAATAATTTCATTTTAGTAATAATTAGTAATTTAATTGTAGACAACCCACCCAAAAACTCGATTATTTTACAGTAATTTTTAAATTATAAATGTGTATAATTTTGAAATTGAGCCTGAAATTATATTTTTAGAGTAGTGGATTTATTAATTATTATGTACTTTATTATCACTTTAATTTTTTAGACCCTTAATCTTTGACCTTATTAAAACTATATTTAAACGTACAAAGTTTTATTTTTTGAGTTAATACACCAACATATACGGATTAATTTCGGATGAAATCAAGCAGTTACTCTAATAATCCTAAATTCTAAGAGGTTCGGTTTGAAAAGCCAAGAGTTAAAATAAAATTATTAAAAATGTCATTTAAACTTCACCACCCAAGAAAGCAAATAACTCTGCTTTCTAGAATAGGTTTTGAACCTTTTGGTAACTTTCAAGGGTACCGATATCATATCTCATGCCCTCGAATTTAAAGGCGTGTACAGATTTATGTTGAATAAGCCAAGGGATGAAATTGCCGGGCGCATCTGGGTTGTTGCCTTCATTTATGTATTGTTTGATGAGAGGAATCGTCTTTTCCTGATAAATATAGATTGGTGGTACAGCGAGATTTGACTTTGGATTCTGCGGTTTCTCTTCAAATGATGTGACTTTATTTTCTCCATCAATTTCAATCACACCAGTTGATTTTATTTCTGCCTCATCGTCTAACTCATGAGTAGTAATACAGTCAGCGTTCACCTTACGATAAAAGTGCTCGAAATCTTTTAACTGAAATTCAAACAGATTATCTCCAGCCAGCACCATTAAATCATCCGTGATTTCCGCTTGATCTAATACGTATTGAATATCAGCAATCGCCCCTAATCGATTATCATTTGTTGTTGTCTGATCATTGATCACATGGACCGTCTTCTTGCTTTGAAAATCATTCGCCCAGTTTTGAAAACTTGCGTAGAATTTATCGTTAGTCACAATAAAAATTTCGTCTATGACATCCACTTCTTCAACTTTTTCCATAATGTGATTCATAATCGTTTTCCCTGCAACTTTTAGTAGTGGTTTCGCAGTATTTTTCGTGAGTGGATACAACCTAGTCGCATATCCTGCTGCCAATATAATACATTTCATAACACAAAACTCTCCTTTATGTTTCTATACTATAGATGATACTCTAATTGAACTACCCGCCACTTAACAGCTTGCGAGCTGTTTGAAGTGGGGGATTCCTAAGAACACCTTCGTAACCGAAAGTTTTAATTAGGCTATCCCCGTCGCACCGACAGTTAGAAGCCTTATAACTTCATTTTAAAGGTTTAATCCTGCGTTCATATCGCGGTCGTGATGCATCCCACAAATACATGTCCATTCACGCGCATTCAGATCTTTAACGTCTTTGTTTTTATAGCCGCAACTTGAACAACGTTGGGAGCTAGGGAAGGTTTCGCTCACTTCCGCCACCGCCTTCCCGTACCATTTAGCTTTATATTTTAACAAGCTCTTAAATTGACACCAAGATGCATCAGCGATGGATGCATCTATTTTCTTATTTTTCATCATGTTCGATACTTGCAGACTCTCCATTCCGATAATATCGTGGTTCTTGATAATATCGGTCGAGGTCTTATGCAAGAAATCTGTCCGCTTATTTTCAATCTTTTCGTGAATTCGAGCGACCTTGATTCGTTGCTTGTTCCAGTTGCTAGAACCAATAACTCGCCTTGATAGAACTTGTTGAGCCTTTGCTACCTTTTGTTCTAACGACTTAAAATAACGATGGTTTCTATATCTTGTTCCATCTGCAAGGATAGCGAAGTCTTTTAGTCCTAAATCAACGCCTGTACTGGTGTTTGTCTTCGGCATGTCAACGACGTCTGTTTCAGCTAAGATTGACACAAAGTACTTACCACTTGGATTGCGGCGGATGGTCGCATTGATGATTCGCCCATCCACGTCACGACTTTTAGCAAAACGAACAAGACCAAGCTTCGGCAACTTGATGTGTTTATCTGAAACAGCGATATTTCCATTGGTGTACTTCGTAACATAGGACTGTATCTTGTTCTTTTTGCTTCTGCTTACCGAGGAAGAAATTAAACACGAATCTTGAACAACCGAGCGTTTTATGAATGAGCTCGACTTGTTTTGGATGAGGAAAAATAAGAAATTTGAACGCTTTTTTTACTAACATCACATCGCCTTCTCACAAACGTATGTTCTAATCATATCATGAGGTGAGTCTGTTGGCTATCGCCAACCGCCACGGCTAAAAGCCCTTCTCGCGATGGAAGAGGGAGTCTTTTGGCGGAAAACGATAAATATAAAATTAAAAATGCAGAAATTCTCCAAGCGTCTAACACGTACACTTGGAAATCCCTGCACCATTTGGCCACTTTTGCTCCCGATCCATCATCACTCATTCATTCGAGATGTCGGATGAGGAGGAAGCAAAAGAACCGTCCCTCCGCTTCCATCTTATTGACTTATTTCTCTTAAGCGAGTTTCGATAAACTTCATTATGTCATTTGTTTCTTCAGAAGACTGACCTGCGGCGCGCCATTTAATATCTTCCATCAACCGTTTCAATTCATCTACGCTCATTCAGTTAAAACCCCTAATCATTTTAAAATATAGTACTATATGTAGCTAGTACTATATCATAAACTTTATGCGAATCTAGTCGAAAATTGTAGACTAGATCAACTTTTTTTAAGAAGCATGGGGACGGTTCTTCTGCTCCCTTCGACTTTCTAAAATAAACAGTTGACAATGATTATCATTATCAATATATTGGATATAGTCATTATAAATTTATGTGAGGAGTAAACACACAATGAAAAAGCTATTACTACCGTTCTTCCTTTTAATTATCCTTTTCCTTAGTGCTTGTGGGGATAACGAAGCTACCGAGGCAACTGAAGCGCCAGAGGAAAATGAAACAACAGACGCCAATAATGCAGAAAATAATGTAGATGAAACGAAATCAGATACAGAAACCGAATCTGAAACATTTACTTACGAATCTGAATCGGGCCCAGTCGAGGTTCCTACCAACCCACAAAGAATTGTTGCTCTCACGAATGGACCAAACATTCTTGCTTTAGATGGAAATATAGTTGGAATTGATGAATGGACGCAAGCGAACCCTCTTTTTGATGAGAAATTAGATGGAGTTGAGATCGTATCCGATGCAAACATGGAACAAATTCAGAACTTGAATCCAGACCTCATCATCGCAGGGTCTTGGCAAGAAAACCTTGAAAATCTAAGCAAAATCGCCCCTACTGTTATCTACACATGGGGAGAATTAGATTATTTAACACAGCAAATCGAAATTGGAAAACTTTTGAACAAAGAAGAAGAAGCAGAAGAATGGGTGAACGATTTCAAAGAACGTAGTCAAACAGCGGGAGAAGCGATTCGCGAAAAAATTGGTGAAGACGCTACTGTTTCTGTGATTGAAAACGGCGTCGATGAACTTTATGTATTTGGCGATAACTATGCTCGAGGCACAGAGATCCTGTATCAAGAAATGAAGTTAAAAATGCCAGAAAAAGTCGAAGAAATGGCACTAGAATCAGGTGTTTACACCCTTTCATTAGAGGCAGTCCCTGAGTTTTCCGGTGATTATATCGTCTTAAGTAAAAGTCCTGATTACGATAATTCATTCTTTGAGACAAACACCTGGCAAAGCGTTCCTGCTGTTCAAAACAATCAAGTAATTGAATTAAACAGCAAAGAGGTTACCTACAGTGATCCAATTTCATTAGAATATCTATTAGAAATTTTTAAAGATTCGTTTTTGAATGAATAGGCAGAAGCATAGACCCCTCTAACTGTTAGAGGGGTCTTTTAATTTTCGTTTCGATTATGTGGACTCCTAAACTTGTCCTTTTTTCGCGCCATTCTTGTCGCGCAATTTTTATTTAATTAGTATTTTGACCTAACCAATCGTTTTTTTATGAATAAAAAATATAAATCTTTATAAATGTTATTATGGATAAAACGATGTGGGAGGTAATATAAGTGACTACAATTAAATTAAATGAGTTAAAAAAAGAACTAAAGGGATTAAATGAGAAAGAATTGACCCAGATTATCGTGGAGTTATACAAAGTGAACAAAGATGCGCAAGAGTTATTATCAATCAAATTTATTGGTGATGAAGCTGTAGAAGCCTTGTTTTTGAAATCTAAGAAGCAGATAAAAGATGAATTTTTTCCTGGAGATGAAGATGAGAAGCTTAGATTAAAGGAAGCAAAGAAGTCCATTTCCAATTTCAAAAAGATGACTAACGATTTAATTAGAACCGTAGATTTGATGCTTTATTATGTAGAGATAGGCACCGAGTTCACCAATACATATGGCGATATTGATGAAAGTTTTTATGGTAGTATGGTCTCAATGTTTGAAAAAGTCGTGAATGAGTGTCTAAAGAATGAGGAGCTTTATGCAAAGTTTAAAGACCGCATGGATACCGTTGTAGAAGACTCAGATGGAATTGGTTGGGGATATCATGATGTCTTAGATGAATTATATTTTTCAATGGTCGGTGTTATGGAAGAATAACGTGAAAAGAAACGCGAGAACTTCTCGCGTTTCTTCTTTAAACACTGCTTTTTAAAAACGAAGGGCCACTTCACAATTAAGTCAGGGCTTCACGCCCAATAGTTCAATTGTTATTTGGTAAACTGATTTGATCCTTTCGACAAAAATCGAGAGTGGCACCAGGTTCCCGACCACAAGAACCGTCCCCCCGGTCACCCCGCTACACTGTTTTACGTTGCATTCTTATGACTACAAACAAGATTACGAATACTAAGGTAAACAGAACCATTGCAAGAGGGTTCGTTAACATGTATTGAATCAAAGGAAGATCCCTTGCTTCAGCGATCGTCATAGATCGAACGAGATTTCTTTCGATTAATGGACCTAGGACAACTCCAATGATAATAGGCGCAAGAGGTACATCAATTTTTTTGAAAACGGCACCCATAATACCTAATACAATCGCTATCAACACATCGAATAAACTATTCCTGATACTGTATGCACCGAAAAGAGCAAATACAAGAACACTTGGAACGATATACTCCATTTTAATTTTCAATATATATGAAAAGTACTTAATGCCCACTGCGCCAATAATCGCCATTGCAATGACAGTTAAGAGCATTCCATATAAGAACGTATAAGCAACATCTGGACGAGTAATAAATAAATCTGGCCCTAGAATAATTCCATGAATAATCAAAGCACCAGCTATAATTGCCGTTGTCGGACTTCCTGGGACACCTAACGCCAATAATGGAACCATTGAACTCCCTACAGTAGCATTGTTGGCTGATTCTGCTGCGATAATTCCTTCTGTATTCCCCTTTTCAAACATATGAGGCTTTTTTGAGACTCTTTTTGCTTCCCCATATGACATAAATACAGCGAGGGTTGTGCCAACTCCAGGTAGCAATCCGATAAATGTTCCAATTAATGATGATTTCATTACGAGGATCTTATGTCTCATAATATCTTTAAAGACAGTTACCCTTTTAATCTCTTGTTCCTTATATGTGACGACTTCATTTGCTTTCCTACCGATATTGAGAAACATTTCAGCAAAGCAAAACATTCCTAACACCACAGGTATAACTGAAATTCCAGACCTTAGCGCCATGCTATCAAACGTAAACCGCTCGGCTCCAACAGCCATATCTAATCCTATAGTACTAATAAACAGTCCAAACAAAGCTGCGAAAAAGGATTTGTAAATATTATTCCCCGCAATCGCACCAATAATAACTAGACCACTTAGAGAAATGAAGAACATCTCAGCAGGACCGAATTTTAATGCCAAATTTGCCAATGGTGGGGTAAACAAAATCAAAACAATAACACCTACGAAACCACCGATCATACTTGAAAAAATAGAATAATACAGTGCTTCTTTTGAACGGCCTTGTTTCGTTAATGGATAACCCTCCATTGCTGCAGGGGCAGCAACAATATCACCTGGTACATTTAACAAAATAGCAGTAATTGATCCTCCATACATTCCCCCCATGTAAATACCTCCCAAGAGGAGGATGCCGATTTGTGGCTCTAGCGCAAAGGTTAATGGTAACAATAAGGATATTCCGATCGCACCATTTAAACCAGGAATTGCGCCAACGATGATTCCAATTAATACACCTATGAACACAATAAAAAGAACACTGGGAGTAAGAATATCAAGTAATATTTGAAGTGCATCCATTAACAAAGCCTCCTAAAAACATTAGAAAAACTTGGCTTGTCGCCAAGACCTTTATGGCGAAAGCCTTAGTTTATCTTATACTTTAATCCTTTCGCGGAGTTAATCATTCTTAAAGTATAATCAAAAGAGAGCTTTTTGCTCTCTTTCAATTACAGAAAAATTTAATTTCCTCCTGTAAAGTCATCCATATTATCATCAATAAGTGGATTTAACACGCTATTACTATTATTTAAATATTCAGTTAGACTTTCATTATCCAAGTATCTGTATGGAAGAACTGCTTCTTCAAAACTTTTTTGCAACTCTTCAGAATTTCCAAGATTATCTAACGCTGTTGTCAATACCTCTTTTACATCTTCTGGAAGACCTTCAGGTGCAACGAGTACACGAGCAACACCCAATTCAAGATCGTATCCTTGCTCGTTAAGTGTTGGATATTCCGAGAACATTTCAATTCTTTCACTTGCTGCATATCCTAATGGTTTCCCGCCAGCACCGACGACTTGATCTGCTGCTGTAATGGAAGATGACGCTACTTCAATATGATCACCTAACAATCCATTGATAAGTTCACCGCCACCATCGTAAGATACAGGTGTTACATCAATTCCTGCTTCACTTTCGAAAGCTAGAATTTTTAACAGGCCTAGTGCACCTGATTCACCAATTGTTAAACTACCTGGGTTTTCCTTTGCATATTCAACAACATCTTCTACGTCTTCGAATTCACTTCCTGGCCCAATGAATAGAGCGTGTGCTACATCATCGAACGCAGCCAAATATTCAAAACTATCAAATGTAAAATCTGTATTTCCTGTTTTTTCTAATATAAGATTATCTGGGTAACCAAAGACACCTAAAGTATAGCCATCTGGATCGCTAGCTGCCATTTCAGCTATACCAATTTCTCCGCCTGCTCCATCTCGGTTAACAACAGTAATTTGTTGATCTAATTCGTCACTTAGAGCATCTGCCAAGATACGAGCTACAGTATCTCCACCACCGCCAGCGCTATAAGGAACGATAAGTTGAATGTTTTGCTCAGGATAGTTTGAATCCGTTGCTGTTTCACCATTTTCATTGTTTTCATTGTTTTCATTTGCCATATTGTTGTTATTGGCTGAATCGCCAGCTTCTTCGTTATTATTATTCCCTGCACACCCGACCATAACTGCTAGTGAAAGGACCATAACCAATACTAATAATCGTAATTTTTTGCTCATAAATTCACACGCTCCTTATAATTTTTTAATATTAATCCTCAAGAAAATTTTCTATATTATATAACTCATTCGATTTAAATGAAGCCACTACACCGTATCATTAGAAAAAACGACCACTTGGTGTCGGCAAGCTAAGAAGTACTGTGAATACCACATACATTAAAACGGTTACAATTGTTGCTACCAATAACCCTTTAAGAAAGTGCCTGACCGTTAACTTAGCCTCGTACGATCTGTATGTTTGATAAAAAAACAATACCATTATTAATAAAAAGGAAGTGATATAAAATCCCAATTGTGATAATAAACCATATGCTGTTAGTAAAATGGCACCAGGTATCACAATATGAAAGATAAACGTATTTTTTGTTAATGTTGATTCATTTTCTTCCTTTTGCTTTTTTCTTTTTATTAGGGCATCAATAATCATTAGAACTCCTGTGATTGCCATTCCATACAAAATGATTTGAGGAAACAATGCAGACCTGTCAGGTAAATCCAATGTTTGGATATAAGCGATAATAGAAAAGATTATTAATACTACGCCAAATATGACATTAGATAATATGATAAACACCACCTTTACACTGTGAAAAGAAAGCAACGAACAGCTACAATACGAATACAAAATTTTTGAAGGAAACTTCTTGAACTGCTCATTGTTTTAAGCTACTTTTAGCTAATCTTTCTTCACAACCTCATGTCCGCCAAATTCATTTCGTAATGCAGCAACAACCTTACCAGTGAAAGTATCATCTTCTAATGATCGATACCTCATCATTAGCGATAATGTAATAACAGGTGCAGGTACTTGAAAATCCAGTGCTGATTCAACTGTCCACTTACCTTCACCAGAAGAATTCATCACCCCTTTAATTCCATCCAAATTCGGATCTTTTGAGAAGGCACTTTCACTAAGTTCCATTAACCAAGAACGGATGACAGAACCATGGTTCCAAACATTCGCAACCTTTTCATAGTCATAATCAAACGGGCTTTTTTCTAAAATATCGAAACCTTCAGCAATAGATTGCATCATGCCGTATTCAATGCCATTATGAATCATCTTCAAGAAGTGACCACTACCTGCTTCACCAGAATGAAGGTAACCGTTCTCAATTGTCGTATCGTCAAAAATACTCTCCACACGCTGAACGACTTCTTTTGTTCCTCCAACCATCATACAGGCACCATTTCTAGCACCTTTAATTCCTCCACTCGTCCCAACATCTAACAAATGAATGTTTTTTTCTTTCAAAAATTCTGCTCTTCGTATTGAATCCTTGTAATTGGAATTTCCCCCATCAATCACGACATCATCTTTGTCTAAAAAATGATAAAGCTTTTCTACTAGACTTTCCGTGATCTCACCTGCTGGAACCATTAACCAAATGGTTCTTGGTTTCTCCAACTGATTCACCAGCTCTTCTATCGAATAAGCAGGAATAGCACCTTCGTTCTTAAGGCTATCTACTTGTTCTTTGTTCACATCGTTTACGATTATCTCGTGTTTGTGATCAAGAAGATTTTGTACCAAGTTATATCCCATTTTTCCGAGACCGATCATTCCTAACCTCATCATTTCACTCCTTTCAAAGATTCTTTTCTCAAATTTTTGTGAAATATTTTTTCTTTCTTTTCTCATTATAAGATAAAATAATTTTTTATCAAGTGTTTTATTTAAAAAATATTTTTTCTTTTTTCGTTTTCGTATATAATGGGACGAAGACAACAATCATGACTGGAATTTTTTTGAGAAACAAAATTTTAAATTCTTTCCTAATAAAAGGAGTGGTTTTATGAACCAAGCAGAAAATGGTCATTGCAAACATCGTATAAGGGCTTCCTATAACACGTTTCGCGAAAAAGAAAAAAAAATTGCTGATTATATTTTGGATCACCCGGAAAAAATTATTCATTCTACCATTAATCAAATGGCTGCTAATCTCGATGTGGCAGAAGCAACCGTCTTTCGTTTTTGTAAAAAAATTGGTTTTAAGGGATATCAAGCGATGAAAATCGCCTTAGCATCTGAGGTTGTCACAGGCATAAAAGACATCCATGAGACAATTCAAGAAGGCGACGATGAAAAAACTGTCGCTGAAATAGTGTTCAAATCAAATATTCGCACGTTAGAAGACACACTTTCTGTCCTTGATAGCGATAGTTTTAAAAAGGCTGTTCAATTTCTATTGAAAGCAAATCGGGTGGAGTTTTACGGCAATGGTGGATCCGGTGTGATTGCAATGGACGCTCACCATAAATTTATGCGAACAGGAATTCCAACCATTGCATATAGCGACTCTCACTTCCAAGTCATGTCTGCTTCACAGCTTACTGAACAAGACGTCGTTGTCCTGATTTCACATTCAGGGACAAATCAAGATATTTTACAAGCACTCGAGGTTGCTAAGGAACAAGGAGTTCCAACCATCGGGATCACGACACTTACGAAATCTCCTTTAAGTAAACGCGTTGATGTTCCTTTATATACGGTATCAAAGGAAACAGATTTTCGATCTGAAGCACTATCATCAAGACTTGCTCAACTAAGTATCATTGATGCGCTTTATGTCAATGTTAGCATTGGGAGAAAAGAGCTTATGCAACGATCAATTAAAAAAATGCGTAAAGCCATTTCAAGTAAACGAATATAAGTATTTGCTAGTACAAGGAGGATTAATAAGATGACAAAAGACTATGTGATTGGACTAGATATTGGAACAACCAGCGCTAAATCCGTGATTTTTCAAAAAAGTGGGGTTGTAGTTTCCGAGGACGAACAAAGTTATCCAGTATTCCATTCACACCCTTCATGGGCAGAGCAAGATCCATTGTTGATCGAACAAAGTGCCATTCAAGCGATCAAAAATTCATTAGAAAACAAAGGAATTAACGGGGCGCAAATTTCATCTGTTGGGTTATCCGCTGCGATGCATTCTTTAATCTGTGTCGATAATCAGAACAAGCCTCTTTCTTCTTCTATTACTTGGGCTGACAGGCGAAGTGATGACCAAGCGATGTCGCTAAAAGCGGCTTCTTTAGGAACAGAAATCTATCTGCAATCAGGTACGCCTATTCATCCTATGTCACCACTTTTGAAACTGATTTGGATGAAAGAGACTAGTTTTGAGCCTTTCCTTAAGGCAGCAAAGTTTTTATCAATCAAAGAATTTTTAACATCCAGATGGTTTGGTGTCGATGCCGTCGATTACTCGATTGCTTCTGCTACGGGATTATTTGATATAAAAAATAAGAAATGGAATGAACAAGCGTTGGTTCTAGCTGGAATTAACAGTGACCAGCTATCAAAACCGGTTCCTCCAACGTTTATTTTTCAAGGAATGGATCAAGAAGTTGCTAAGGAAATGGGAGTTCCTGTCGATCTCCCTTTCGCAGCAGGTGGAAGCGATGGCCCACTAGCTAATTTAGGAATTGGTGCGATCAATCCTGGTGAAACGGCGATTACGATTGGAACAAGTGGAGCAATCCGGCAAATGGCTGACCGACCTTTAACTGATGAGAAGCAGGAGGCCTTTTGCTATTCTTTTACTGATGATTTATGGGTTCTCGGCGGACCAACAAATAACGGTGGGATCGTCTTGCAGTGGCTTAAAGACGTACTCGGTCAAAAAGAAATCGATGAGGCTCTCAACCATGGTGGGGACGCTTATTCTAAGTTACTTCTTTCTGCTGAGGACGTTGTGCCTGGAGCTGGCGGACTGATATTTCTCCCCTATTTAAATGGAGAACGAGCCCCTCATTGGGATGCGAAAGCTCGCGGCGCGTACGTAGGATTATCTATGGATCATCGCAAAGAACACATGACAAGAGCTGGATTAGAAGGAGTTCTATTTAGCTTATTGAACGTGAGTGAAGCGTTAGACCGATTAGCAGGAAAAACATCGATTTTGTACGCAAGTGGCGGATTTGCCCGATCGTCTTTTTGGGTTCAAATGCTCGCCGATATTTTTGGTCAAGACGTCCACTTGCCTCAATCCCATCAAAGCTCGGCTTGGGGTGCTGCATGGATAAGTTTGTTTGCTATTGGGGAAGTTAGCGACTTACCATCCATCAAACAACATATTCCAATGAAAGCTGTTGTTCAGCCAAATGGGGTTAACGTTGAGGTTTATCGAAATCTTTATCCTGTCTATCGAAATCTATATGGAGCATTGAAACCAACATTTGACCAGTTGCATTCGTTTAGGGGATAGGATCTGGTAATACAAACAAACAGCCATGTGTGAAGTGCTACTTCACGCTTGGCTGTTTTCTATTTCATTCGACAAGAACCGGGAAGTGGCAGGCACCTTAAGAAGCAAACCTTCTCTTTCTCCACCAGATCACACCAAAACCGATGCTTCCAAATAGGAAAAATAGTGATCCTATTAAGCCGATGTTGAATGTATTTGTTGAGGTATCTGGAAGATTTTCTCCTTTTGCAGCTTTCTTATCCGATATTTCTTCCTTATCTTTGCCTTCTTTATCGTCCTTTACAACCTCTTTATCCTCACCAGGCGCAACTGGCTCTTCTCCATCATTACTATCTCCCTCACCAGGTGCAACTGGCTCTTCTTCATTACTATCTCCTTCACCAGGTGTTGGTTCTTCTTCAATTGGATCTGTAACTGGATCCTCTTCCTTAGGTGCAGCATATTCAAATGTACCTAATTCTTTATTCGTATCTAGTAAGCTTGCAAACACAGTTGCTGTAAAGTCTTTCTCAAGGTCCACATCAGCTGCCACTAGATTTTCCGGATCCACAACAGAACCGCCAAGAATAACTTCTTTTTCAAAATCTATTGATTCTGAACCTACTACAGCTGGATAATCTACCTCTGTAAATACAGTTTTTCCATCTTGTTCAATTTTCACTGTAACTGGGATGACCATGTCAGGATTAGTATTCTCTGTATATCTAGAATCTGGGATAACGTTCATCCACCGTGTAAAATCATTCAATTCTAGTTTTGCAGATAGCTTTAATACATCTCCGTCCACTTCTGCTTCCATTCCTCCAATTGCATGGTCAGCAATTGCTCCGCCAGTGCTATACATATGATCACTTACATAACCGAATGCATCGATCACGTATGGAGTATAAAACGCGCTATCATGTTCCCCATTTTCTATCTCAAAAACATGATCTACGCTGCTTGTACGTAGCTGATTGTCTAACTGAATTGCTGGAACGCCAAATCCATAGACATCACGATTACCAGAGATAAAGTAGTGACTGAAATTTTGTAAATACGTATCACTTACTTCTTCCGCAATAACATTTGGGCTGTTTTCTCCTCCATAGCTAAATGCACCAAAGAAACTGATGACAGAGGAGAAATGGTTTGGATTACGTAAGCCAATTCCATATGCTCCTTGACCACCCATGGAAGCACCCGCTGTCCCGTTAAAACGTGCATCCTCAATTGTGCGGTAGTTTTCGTTAATAAACGGAACCAATTCTTCCGTCACCATTAGTTCCCAGTCATCACGCCACCAACTCAGACCGTCACTATCAGGAATAACGACAATAGTATCCTCGATGTCGCCATTTGCCATACCTTCGCTTAGAAGACCGTCAATCCCATCCATTTCATAAGATTTACTTGTACTATTAAACTGGTGCAACAGATAGGAAACTGGATATCTCTTATTTGAATCAAAGTAGCCATCTGGAAGATAGACACGATAATTCATTTCAGTCTCACCTTCAAGACCTTTTTCACTTGCCGCATAGGTTGAAGGATAACTATCTACATAGAAGGTATCGTGATCACCATAAAGGATCACTTCTCCGTCTTCAATGATGTAGTAATCATTAACCTCTTCAGAAACAGTTTCACCATTTGCCAACTGAATAGTTCTTTCCGACTGATACAAGTACATACCCTGATAGTTATAAACGTTCACCTTAGTATCCGTTACAGTTACATCGCCGTCTCCAGCAACATCTGCTTTTACTTTATTAAGTAATCTATTTTTATCGAAACCAGCTTGGAAATAATCCGGTGCCACTGTTTCAGCAAAGGCGTCAAGATCTTTTGCCTCAATTGCTGCATGTTGCCCTTCTACAAAATTGACAATCTGATCCTTAACAGCAGTGTCTGTTAGTTCAGAAGGTAATCCAACGGTTCGATTATAAGCTGCAGGTGAATATATCCCAACGGGCCCTTCATACCAGCCGCCACCGCCATTAGAATTTGCCATTCTAACTGCAATCGTGTTGGTCCCACCGTAATTTAGAATCGAAGCATCTAAATCATATACACGTTCCACGTCCCACGGACTGCTATTGCTTTGATCAAAGGCTCCTCCGGCTTCTGGAATGCCATTAGCACCAACACGAACACCATTTACATATGATTCATCCGCTTCATCGATTTTACCAAGTGCTAATATTAAATCTTCCTTTGCAAAATTAGCAGGTATATCGAATTCACGTACATACCATGCATAGCCTAACCAATTGGAATTCCCGTCAAGGCTCTCATCAAAATCAGCTGACCACCATCCAAGTGCTGGTTGGACTGTTCCCCAACTGCTCCATACATCCTTCGTTACGTTATCGATTTGATCGAGTGGGACACTTTCGGTATTCGAGTAAGGTTTATACGCATTGAATTTCCAGTCACCCATCAGATCAATTAACTGTTCATCCGGTACTAAACCAGTATCCATAATACGTACTAATGACTTGCTACCTATATCAATCTTAAAACCGAGCATTTCAGCCGTTACCGACACAGTAGAGCTCGTCCCATTCACAATATTCGGAATACTAAACATCCCTTCAAAAGTATCTGGTCCATTAACATCAATTGCCTTCTTATCGGAATGTAGTAAACTTCCGTCTTCTGGATCTGTTAAGCTCACTTCCACTGTCATCTCCGTCGCATGTTCAGAAAGCTCACTAAACGAATCATTTATGTCAATTGTATAATCGACTTCAATGTGTTCGACAGAACTTGCTGCTACCTGTGGAGACAATGACACATCCCCACTCACCATATCAGAATAGAACTGTTGGCTGAAGCGATTAATAACACGACTAACAGATTCCTGTAAATAAGCATCATCATAAGACCCATAGCGCGCCGTGTATTCATGAACATCATATGACATCATAGGATCCCAATTAATGAATAACGTGCCAATTGCATTCGTTGATTTATCCAAATACGTATAGGAATCCTCTGTTGGACCATCAAGATACGTATAATAATTACTAATGTTGTCTTTCCCTATCGTTGAAATAATGTCATATACATTGCCGTATTGTTCATATAATCCATTATCATCACCTGTAAAATTACCACGAATACTGCCGATATTTTTAATCGTATCAGGTTGATTATGCACGGTTTCCTCATCTGTCATACCCATTATGTATGCCATGTAACCTCCAATCCCAACACCGAGAACAGCACGCTGATTAGCTGTAGGAATTGTATTAAAGTTACTATCGACATCAATGATCACTTTATCCATCGCAATACGAAAATCTTCATTTCCATCAAAAGTCGGCATAACGCTAATCATATTACCTGCTTGATCTGTTTCCATCTCACTTTGAATCATCGATACCATTTCATCACCTTTTGACGCTGTCCCATCTTCCGGCATCAAATATAGTACTGGATATGCTCGTCCGTTGTCATCATCATATCCTTGTGGGAGTAACACGTTGTAACCTTCCATTGAAACCTCCTTCACCTCGCCTGCAGCTAAAGTATTGAAATTAAGATTGGATAAAACTAAAATTATCACCATAACTAATGCAAAAATTCTTATCCCCTGTTTCATCTTGAACCTCCTAGTTTTTAAATCAATTAAATTCCTCTACTGCTTTTGTGTTTTTCTTCAGTTGAACATGCTGCCTCTTATAGCTAATCCTCTAACTGTAATCGTTTACAAAACCACTTATTGAGCATACCAAATAAGATTCTCAAGTTAGAACAATCTTTAGGTATGTTTACACATTAATTAAAATTTGTATTTTTTTAGATTTAGGCTTAAAGGGGGATATGCTTTATTCTCTAGATTCTCATAAAATACATATCCCACTTAAGCCCGCATGAATTTAATATTTAGGCACCGCCCAACCCCTACGTCTGCCTAACCTTCAATTTATTCGAAATGTACACTTTTTTGGAGACTCTGCGATTTTCGTTAATTCGTTCTAGAAGCAGATCGACCCCTGTTTCTCCCATAAGCTCCGTATAAATTTTTACTGAGCTTAAAGGAGGGTATACGTATTTCGATACCGTAATGTCATTTATGCCGATAATGCTGACGCGATCAGGAACAGCAATATTTGCATCATTCAATGCTCGTAAGGCACCGATTGCGAGAGGGTCATTTGCCATATAAAAAGCAGTTGGCAGACGATCGCCAAGCGTTTCAATTGCCTCATTCATGAGGCGATAACCGTCATCTACCGAAAAACTACCGACAAAAATTGTCTCTTCATTAAGCAGACCTCGTTCCTTCATAAACATCCGAAAATATTTTTCACGCTCATCCTGAATCGGTGAAATCGTATCCTTAAACGTTTCGTATCCTCCAATGAAGCCGATCTCTTCATGCCCTTTACTTATAAAATAATCGATGATCAGTCTGGAGACCCTTTCAAAATCGATTACAACCGCATCGGAATAGCCTTCGTCGGGATTCGAATCGACAAACACGATTTTCTTATGAATCTTTTTCAGTTCCTTTACTTGATCCGCATTAAATCTTCCGACTGCGATAATTCCATCGATCGATCGGTCGATCGAATCGTAATCATTTTCTACGTATTTAATTAATTTGCAATTGAATGATTCCGCCCGTTTCTCAATTCCAAATCGGATCGCCATATAATAAATATCATCAAGTTCTTCTTTTTCCGTCACCCAATGCAAAAAGGCGATTTTTCGTTCGATCTTTTTTTTGCCTCTTCCTTTGTTGTAGGAAAGTTCTTCAGCAACTTCAAATATTTTTTTCTTCGTATCATCCGTTACAGAAAGCGACTGATCATAATTCAATACACGTGAAACCGTCGATGCAGAAACACCAACTTTTGTAGCGATATCTTTAATTGTAGCCACTATGGGTTCTCCTTCCCTCTCATCTTCTAATTCCTATCGTACATGATTTAATCAACCTCGTCATGTAAAAAATGAAAGTTATTTTCCCTTATAAGTTAAGGATCTTGCATTCATACGGTTCTAAATTGATCCCGTTATGCTGCTTAAGAAGACCGGTATGATTCATAACAAATTGATATGTTTTGCCTTCTAGTGTCGACCTTTGAACTACTTCAACACCTTCATCTGAAGCGATCGTTTCAAGGTTCTGCTTTTCTAGCATTTTTTTAGCCAAACGATCGATTATACCGGATTCGATTCCGCCAGCAATATAATACGCTTGCCCCGCGCCAAATTTGTTAACGGTAACTGCTGCATAATCAGAATAGAAAGCATCGTTATAAGTGTACAGGGCCTCGGCTTCGTTCACTCGAACCATTTCTCGCCATACCTCGCCCTTATGGTATTCTTCCGTTCCGTTTGTAACCGAAAAGCGCTGTCCATCCCCTAATGATTCTACTTCTTCAATGGAAATACCAAGTAGGGATGAGAAAGGTCCTGGTGGACGTGATCCTAAACGCAAGTTATTATGCTCATCCTTCACTCCCGCTCTAAAGGAGAAAACGACTGTCCCTCCATCTTTCGTAAATTGTTCAAGCTTAGCTGTGAAAGAGGTGTCCGTGATTTTCATAACTGGGATAAGTAGAATCTTATAGTTACTTAAATCGGCATCTTTTCGAATGACATCGATCGGCAGATTTTTCTTATAAAAAGGTTCATATAAACGAAGAAATTCTTCATTAATATTAAAACGTGCACTTTCTCGTTGAATTCGCCATGCCCATACGCTATCGAAGTCATATAAGAGTGCAATTTCTGCTTTAATTGGTCCATCGATCGCTTCTTTATAGTCAGATATATCTTCAAAAAAATCTTTTGCTTCTTCGTATTTACGGGTCTTTTGATCATCCGCATCCAGTATTCCTAAACAGTTTTGCTCCGCTCCGCGCGTCATCCCACGCCACCTGAAATAATAAAGGTTGTTCGTTCCATGAGCCATGGCATGATAAGACCAAAGCTTCGCTTGGTTCGGGCGCGGAAGATAGCCAGTTATATCATGACCCTGCGCACCCATCAACTGCTCTACTACTGTAAAGTTCTTCCCTGTTAACCCTCTGACAAAATCCAATGAAAGTGAAAGTGCTGCTGGACTCACTGGCTTCTCCAAGCCGCCCCAAACAGGATAATTGTCATAGGAAACATAATCAAGAGAACGGCTAAATTCATTATGATCAAACCATTTTTCGAAAAAACCTCCAGGAAGATTGGTCGTAACGGTTTGATGTCCACCCTTTAACTCGCGGACTTTTTCGATATGTTTTTGCGCAAATTGATTTAACGATGCGGAACGAAACCTTGCCCAATCCAATCTCATCGCTGGATTGTGGACCGTAATCGTCTCGGTAGGCATTGGAATTTCCTCAAAGGAATGGTACGTCTGTCCCCAAAAAATTGTCCCCCACGTTTCGTTCAATGTCTCAATATTTACATAGTTCGAGCGCAAATACGTCTGGAATGCTTGATGGCAGTTCAGACAATAACAATCATCACTGCCCTCATGACCGAGTTCATTGTCGATTTGCCAAGAATAAAGGGATTCTTCTGTACGGTAATGGGTCACAAGCTTCTCTACGATTCTTAACGAATAGTAAAGGTATTCTGGAGAATTATAGCAGTATTGCCGTCTGCCCCCAAATGCCATTTTCTGACCGTCCTTAGAAATAATATAAATGCTCGGTTCCTTTTTTCCTAGCCAGGCTGGAAATGTCGCTGTCGGCGTTCCGAACATCACTTCTAATTCATATTCTTTGCACTTTGCGATCACATGATCAAAGAACGTGAAATCAAATTTATTTTCGCTAGGTTCCATTAAAGACCAGGCAAATTCGCCAATCCTCACTGCATTGACACCCATCTCTTTCATTCGCATTAAATCAACATCGATCTTCTCTTTCTCCCAATGCTCTGGGTAATAGTCGACTCCTAGACGCATATCGTTCACTCCTCTAAAAGTGAGGTCAAATAATAAACCTCAGAATGAAAATCACCGGCAGTTTCAGCCATCTCGGCATTGACCCCATTAAATCGCAGCTTAAGAGCAAGGCCACTATTCATCAGCTCATCACCCATTAACCGTTCATGTTTTTCGTCTACTTCTCCATCAGGCTCGAAGGACACAATTTTGTATGCTTCATTAGGATTTAAGGATGGGATTCGCAGTTTTTTAGCTTGAGCAGGATTTGCTCCAGCTAGTATGTTGTAATAGCCTACGATCGCCGCAGATCCGTCCCCATTTCGTACCATCCAGGCTGCTTGGTTGGTGGTCGGGTTCATTAGACGAATAAATGTTCCACCGTGCAGGAGAGAACGATGTTTTTTGAAAAATTTAATTTGATTTTTTATGATTTCGCGGTCTTCCTCACTAAGCTTTAAAGGGTCAAGCTCATAGCCGAACGTCCCAAAAAAGGCTGTGTTCGCTCGCGTTGAGAGCGGAACAGTCCGATAGGTTTGATGATTTGGCACAGCAGAGACGTGAGATCCCATCGTTTCAATCGGATATAAAAGAGATGTTCCATATTGAATGGATAAGCGGTCAATCGCATCCGTATTGTCGCTCGTCCATGCTTGGTGAGAGTAATACAGCATCCCCGAATCGAAGCGCCCGCCTCCTCCTGCACACGTTTCAATAAGAATAGTCGGATGAGCGTTCGTCAGTCGTTCTAGTAATTGATAGACACCTAAAATGTAGCGATGAAAAAATTCACCTTGACGATGCACAGGTAGGCTATTAGAATAAGCTTCGGTAATATTTCGATTCATATCCCATTTTATATAGCTAAGCTTCGTGCTTTTTATGATCGTATCGATTTTTTGATAAAGATAATCAACCACTTCCTGCTTTGAAAAATCAAGCACAAATTGATTTCTTCCAAACGATGACGTACGATCAGGTGTTTGAATAACCCAGTCGGGATGCTCCGTCATTAATTCACTCTTTTTGCTAATCATTTCAGGCTCAAACCACAATCCAAACTGCATACCTAGCTTTTGAATTTTTGCTGCTAACGTATCTAGCCCTTGCGGAAATTTGTCTCGATTGACGAACCAATCTCCAAGAGAGGTTTTATCGCTATTTCTTTTTCCGAACCAGCCATCATCAAGTACGAATAGTTCAACACCTAATTGCTGTGATGCTGAAGCTATTTCAAATAATTTTTCTTCATCAAAGTCAAAGTATGTTGCTTCCCAATTGTTGATCATAACCGGTTTTGCCGTATTCGTCTTACGTACTAAATGCTCACGGTACAGAGTGTGAAAGACCTGACTCATTCCGTTCAAGCCATGATCGCTAAAAACAATAATCGCTTCTGGTGTATCAAAGGTATCGCCTTTTTGAAGCTCCCATGAAAATTGAAAGGGATGAATCCCTAAAAGAAAACGTGTCGTACCGTAATGATCAACCTCTACCTGTGCTAAGAAGTTACTGCTATACACGAGTGAAAACCCAATTACTTCTCCGCTGAATTCAGTCGTTTCTTCCTTTTTTAATACAGCAAACGGATTTTGCGCGTGCGAGCTCGATCCTCTCACACTTGAAATTGCCTGAATCCCCTGCTCTAACTTCCTTTTTTTGAGATTCCTTTCTCTCGCCCACGCTCCTGAGAGGTGAAGGAACTCATAGTCACTAGTGGGTAAATCGAAGCTTAGACTCATGAGCCGATTAAGCTTTAATGCTTCTAATCGGTGATTGGTAATCGATGCCGATCGCGTCAAAACAGGAAGATCTGCAAAAAGCGTATACGTAAGCTTCAGCTCCGCTTCTAACAAACGATCCCATAATCGAATTTCGAGGGTTTCTGCTTCATGATCAGCGGCATACGTCGCTGGCAATCCATTTATTTTCTTTTTCCCTTTGTGGATCTCGAAAGAAGAATAGACAAAATTCGATATAGTTGCTCCGTTTTCGGTTTCTAATTCAAGTGCAGGATCGCGAAAATCTGTTGTTCCATAACTAGGAAATTCCTGCAGCCGTGTTTCAAGGCTAAAGGCAGGATCCTCCAAGTAAGGATGAGCAGTGTTCGGGGTTGGGGAATTCACCTGAATAAGCGAAGCAAAGCTATCTTTCTGAGAAATCCGTTTCCCATAATAAAGCTGGCCAAGCTGGCCATTTTTCATCACATGAAAAATATAGCTTATGCTCTCATTTTGCAGGTGAAATTCCATCTTACTCTCGTTGACGTAAATCATAATGAACTGGCTCCTATCCTAAAACAGCTTTATTTAATAATTGAATGTTGGTTGTATTGGTGTGCTCAAGTTCGAGTACTAGCACGGCATTTTCCCCTTTTTTTAAGAGCGGAGCTGGTAAGTAAAGGGTTTGTTGAGGACCGATATTCCAGTAACGACCAAGATGAAAGCCGTTAATCCAAACATTTCCCTTCGTAAATCCTGTTAGCGAAACAAACTTATCCTGTGGCTCGCTGATCGTTACCTCACCCTTTAGAAGAAATGGATAACGCGATTCTCCAGCTTCAGGCAATGTCATGCTAACATCCTCAAACGCCACGCTGTACATTTCCCAGTCGAAGTGGTATCGATTGTTAATCCACAGATTTTTTACGAGTCCTTTCGAATCTTGAAGATGCTTTCCGTAATTGACACGCCCCATATTCTCAACGAGTAATTCCAATGTGTTTACTTCGTCTGGAAAGAAAAATGTGCGCTCTTTTTTGTCTTCATTAAGGTCGTATGTCGTTTGAAATTCTCCATTTATATAGATTAACGCTCGATCTTGAACGGGTGTGAGGTCGATAATCTTTTCTCCACTGCCGCTAATTTGTGTACGGTAAAGAACGTAGCCATAATTCTGATCTAGTTCTTCAAAACTTAGTGGAGCAGGTGCTTTTGTTAAGGTTGCAACCGTATCTAGCGCAGCGAATAAACTGACTTTTTCTGTTAACTTGACGGTCATTTCTTCTGTCCGTACTCTCTTTGATTCCTGCTTAGCAGGTACATCAAGCTTCTGGAAAGCATATAGGATTTTCTGCACTTCATAGAATTTGGCTGTTCGTTCACCATCTTCCGTTAAAAGGGCGTCATAATCGTAGCTTGTAATGGTTGGATCATAGGTTTCGTAGTGATTAGCTCCATTCATGAAGCCAAAATTTGTTCCGCCGTGAAACATATAGAAATTAACAGACCAGCCTTTATCAAGCAATTCTCCGAAAATTTCACCTGTGTCATCTTCACCTCGCACATGGTGTGGATTTCCCCAACTGTCAAACCAACCAATCCAAAATTCTGCACAGAATTTCGGACTGCCGGGTTTCAATCGCTCGAGGTGCTCTTCTGCTTCATCGACACGCGAACCGAAGTTCAAGGTTGTTAGAACATCCGGAAGGGATCCCGCTTCAATCATATCTGGGCCATCTGAGGTGAAAAGAAGGACGTCGAGTTTGTGTTTTTCGTACATCTCTTTTATCGCTCGCAGATAGCTTTTATCATCTCCATACGCGCCGTATTCATTTTCAATTTGCATCGCTATGACTGGTCCGCCCTGTGTTCGCTGTAGTGGAGCAAGCTTTGGGAGAAGAACGTCAAAGTATTCTTCCACTTGCTTTAAATAGGCCGGATCTGAGCAGCGCAGGCGCATATTTTTATCCTTAAGAAGCCATGCGGGAAGACCGCCGAATTCCCACTCTGCACATATATAGGGTGATGGCCGTAAAATAACATACAGTCCGAGTTTTTCAGCGAGTCTAACGAAGGCTTCAACGTCTGCTAAGCCTGTGAAGTTAAACATTCCCTTCTTTGGCTCATGCACATTCCACGGGAGATAAGTCTCCACTGTATTGAACCCGCATTCTTTCAGTTTCAACAGGCGGTCCTCCCATAGTTCTGGCACGACTCGAAAGTAGTGAATGCTCCCAGACAAAATACGGAAGGGCTTGTCGTCTAAATAAAATTCGTTCCCTCTTGTTTCTAGCATGTCGATTCTTCCTTTCTATTTCAAAGCACTGCCGAGCATTCCAGATATAAAATGCTTTTGCAAAACTAAGAAAAAAATCATAATAGGGATAGTAGCGATCGAAATCCCGACCATCATTTGTCCGTAATCTGTAAACGATACACCGCTTAATGTCGACAATGCCACTGGGAAAGTAAACATATCCTGCGTACGTATTGCAACGAGCGGCCACATGAAATTATTCCATTGAAACATGAAAAGGAAAATAGCTGTCGCAGCAAGTGCCGGTTTCATCGATGGCAAGACAATTTGCATAAAAATTCTAAATTCCCCTGCTCCATCTAACCGTCCCGATTCTAACAGTTCAGTTGGAAAGGATAAGAAATTTTGCCGCATTAAAAAGATCGCAAACGGATAGCAAAGCTGAGGTGCAATAAGCGCAAAGTACGTATTTAATAAATTAAAGCTTCCCATCATTTGAAAAAGTGGAATGATCGTCGCTTGATATGGGATCATCATCGATAGAATAAAGATTGTAAAAATCGTTTTTCTTCCTTTGAAATCAAATTTCGCAAAAGCATATGCCGCTGTTGTACTGACAATTAACGCAAGAATAACGTACGTTCCTGATACGAAAAGGGAATTAAACAAAACTCTCCAGATTCCTACCGCATTATCTAGATTTGTTAGATTCGTCATAAATTGATCGCCTGGAATTAAGGTTGGAGGACTAGTGAACATTTTATCCGAGCTGTTCGTTGATCCAATAACCATCCAGTAAAAAGGAAAAACAGAAATAATTAAAAAGATGGTGAGAAGAACGTACATACCGATTTTTCCTGTGGTTTTATTCGTCTTTGTTGAATTCATGATTCATCACCCGTAATTCTGAATTGGAGGTACGATAATATCGCTACAAGTACTACGACTACATAAGCCACTGCACTTCCGTAGCTGAAATCGAAATATTCAAATCCATTTTCATAAATATATAGTCCCAAAGTCATCGTTGCATTCCCCGGTCCGCCACCTGTTAAGTTAAATGGCTCATCGAAAAGCTGCAATGTACCGATCGTAGAAAGAATACCCGCAAACAAAATGACTGGTTTTAGGGAAGGAACCGTAATAGAGAAAAATTGTCTAATCTTCCCTGCTCCATCAATCGATGCGGCTTCATAAAGCTGTTCAGGGATATTTTGAAGCCCGGCAAGAAAAATAATCATATTGTATCCAGTCCAACGCCAAGTCATCGCCATAATAATCGAGACCTTTGCCCACGCCGAGTCGGAAAGCCATGGTATAGGACCAATTCCGATGTAGCCGAGTAATTCATTAAATAGCCCATTATTTTGCAGCATAATGGAAAAGAGTAGTGAATATGCCACTAAAGAAGTAACCGCTGGCAAAAAGAATGAAACCCGGAAGAAACCTTTAAGCTTTAAGAGCTGACTATTAAGTACTGCGGCTAACACCATTGCCAATACAATCATGATCGGCACTTGAAAAATAAAAATCGTAAAGGTGTTCGTCAATGCGGTTCGGAAAATAGAGTCTCCTGCCAACCGAATATAGTTCGACAATCCTGCAAAAGAATAAACCCCTGCTTCATACTTTTGAAAGCTTAAGTAGAAAGAAGCTAAAATTGGATAGGCCGTGAAAATCGCAAACAAAATCACTGCCGGTGCAATAAAAATATAGGGTGTCCTTTTTGAATGGTTCATAGCTAACCCAGCTTTCTAACATCTTAGTCACGATGTTTAATAGTGTTATTTATCTTTTAATAAGAAAAAGACGCGAAAAACCATGTAGAAAAGGCTTTTCGCGCCTCCAAACTAATTAATGCGATTATCTAACTGTGCAGCTGCCGCTTCAAGAGCTTCCTGCACGTCCATTCCACCAATAACTTCTGCTTGCGCCGTTTCTGCTTCATCACGAGCTACAGCGTAGTTACCTGTGTAGTTTGCGTAAGGAATATCTTCCATCATTCCAGCAAACATTTCCCAGATCGCTTGATCTCCAAAGTAAGCATCTGGAGCTGTGAAGACATCTTCATCGTAAATTGTGTTTAATGATGGGAAAAGCCCACCTTCCATTGCCATCAACTGAACTTCTTCAGATGTCGAGAAAAACTCGATGAATTCATACGCTAAGTCTGGATTTTCTGTGCGAGATGAAATTACGTAGTTACTTCCACCTAAGTTTGCTGATTGGTTTCCACCTTCTTCAAAGGCTGGAAGAGGCATTACCCCCCATTGTCCTTCTAGATCAGGAGCTTGTGCCATTAAAGAACCTGTAAGCCATGCTCCAGTTGGAGCAGTTGCTACCGTACCATTCGCTAATCCTCCTAGCCACGCATCCCAGCCAACTAGGTTTTCATTTAAACCTTCTGCATCAAGTTGTTGAACAATTTCCATCGCTTGAACAGCTTCTGGAGAATCTATATCGATATTATTGTTATCATCAAAATAAAATTTCCCTTGTTGATTAAGCATAATTCTAAAAAGACCATCGTCATTGTTAACATCTACACCAGTAATCGCTACGTCGAGTTCGTCTCTTAGCTGGTGACCGGCATCAACAAAGTCGTCCCATGTCGCGATCGATTCGGCATCAATTCCTGCCTCTTCGAAAAGATCAGTTCTGTAAAAAACGCCTGTTGGGCCTGCATCAAATGGCACACCGTGAATTTCATCATTAATGGATAGTAATTCTGTCTTAAATTCCGGAAATTTATCGCCATGCTCTTCAAGAAAACCATATTCAGAAAGGTTCAAAAAGTCATCAGGAAATGAATTTAAGTACCCTTGCAGTCTGTCGTCTTCGACAAGCATAATATCTGGCAATCCTTCACCATTTGCTTGTAAACCAGTTGTAATTTGTTGATACACATCTGGCGTTCCAGTTTCCCTAATATCAAGTTCAAAGCCTGGGTTTTCCTCTGCGAATAAATCGGCAGCCTCTTCAAGCACTGGAATATTAATATTCCATGCCCACGCTGTTAATACAGTCGTTTCTTCAGATGCATTGTCGCTGTTCTCACCTGCGTTTTCAGTTGCATTTTCATTCGCGTTTTCATCATTGTTCCCGCCGTTATTGTCTCCGCAAGCGATTAACAACAAAGCCGTTAAACTAAGCGCTGCTCCAACTTTAATTCTTTTCATATGATGACGCCTCCTTAGAAGTAGCTTATATGTAAGCCCTTTCTCATATCATAAATGGGACAAGTAAATAAGTCAACAACTATTTAGTAAATAATTTAGTAAATATATTATTAATTTGATTTTCAGCATAAAAATCTGAAATATATGCATAGACTCTTTAAATTTATGCATTGACTCTCTATTTATCAGCATAGCACACGAGTTTTTGTGCATATCCAATTTATATAGCCAACCTCCCCACTGCTTCGGCAATACAAATGAACTGCCATGCGTGAAGTGCTTTCCCTCACACATGGCAGTTTTCTAATTATCACTATTCACCCACCCGATTCGTTTCCACCCTGAGTAAAGCACACTACTATTTTGTGCGGAAAGAAAACATGATATGCAGTTATAAATCATAAGAATAGTACTGATTTCAGCATAGAACGAAGAAATTTGTGCATAGACTCTCTTTTTTTGTGCATTGCCACCGATTTTTCAGCATAAGTCTTGATTTTTCAGCATAACCCTCAAATTTTTGTGCATAAACTCTCAATGCAGCAAAAAGAAAGCTCCAGGACAACCTCCTGGAGCTTTGCTCGCCACCCTACAGCGACATCTTAATTACTTTCTTATAATAAAGCACAGACAGGATGCAAAATATCGAGTACAGCGTGGCATACAATCCCATGACAATGATCATCGGTGCCCCTAGCTCGGTGCCTGTACAACGAACAATAATCGCTTGGCCCTTGTGAAGTTTCGGCCGGAAATTTATTTGTAAGTGCGATAATTTTCAACTATTATTTTTCGGGGACAACGCACGCTGTCCCCTTGTTTTCTAATCCTACCTCATTGCAAAATCAATACCTATCATTCGATATACATCGGGAAGTCGCACCCCATTACCAACCACAAGAACCGTCCCCGCGGTCAACAGTAGCAGCACTTAAGCTTTTCTTTGTCTTCTGGTAAGAATCAAGAAAGCTAATCCAATAATTACTAGACCTATTCCGAATATAATCATATTATATGTGGTAGTTGCTGTATCAGGTAATAAACCTCCATCATCATCCTCGGTTGTATCAATTACTTCTTTTTCCATATCTTCAGATTGAATAGTTTCATCAGATATTTCTCCTGTTTCCTTTTCTTTTTCCTTTTCATAGGCAACAGTTGATATTAGTGTATTCGTAATATCAAAACCATCGATCGACGTTTCATAACCACTGACTGGCTCTTCTTCGATCGTGTAGCTATACTCGACACCTTGCTCATCGTATTTAGGCAACTCATCGAAGGTGTAGACCCAGCCATTCTCCGCGGTGACTTCTTCTGTTCCGACATTCTCACCGTTTTGAAGAAGGTTGACAACTATCATGTCTGGACGGTCTTCCGACTCGTCATCTAACCACGATTTCGTTACCTCTATCGATGTTTCTCCTGATCGGACGTTCGTGATGTCGTAGCCGTTAACTAACGTTGTATATCCATCGACCTCATGTTCTTCCACGGTATACGTAATCGATTGACCGTTCTCATCGTATGCAGCTAAATAGTCAAACTGATATTGCCAGTCATTGTCTGCCGTCATATCTACCGTCTCGTACACGGCTCCGTTCTGGAGCAGATCGACCGTGATCGAGGTTGGTCTATCTTCTGACTCGTCATCCAACCATGCTTTTGTCACCGCGACAGATGTTTCACCCGTTCGCGTATTGATAAGCTCGTAACCGTTAATTTTTGAATCGTATCCAGGTACGCCGTGCTCTGTCACTGTGTATGCATAAGCTTTCCCTTGCTCATTAAATTCAGCAAGATTGGTAAAGCTATATGCCCAGTCCATCTCTGCATCTATTTCTTGTGTCTCAATAACCGCGCCGTCTTTTAGTAAGTTTACGACAATCGTTTCCGGTCGATCTTCTGGATCATCGTCTCTCCATGTTTTGCTCACATCTACATCAATCGTTCCGACGCGTAAATTCGTGATATTATAACCATCAATCGATGTTTCATATCCACTCACTGGTTTTTCGACGATCGTGTAGCTATACTCCACACCCTGCTCATCATATTTTGGCAAATCTTCGAAGGTATAGACCCAGCCATTCTCCGCGGTGACTTCTTCTGTTCCAACAATCTCACCGTTTTGCAGAAGGTTCACCTCGATCATGTCCGGACGATCTTCTGACTCGGCATCTAACCATTCTTTCGTCACTTCTACAGATGTTTCACCCGACCGGACGTTCGTGATGTCGTAGTGATCGATGATCGAATCATAACCATCAACCGGTACTTCTTCGATCGTATAATCGTACACAACACCGTTTTCATCGAATGCATCCAGCTCATCGAAACTGTAACGCCAGTTTGTATCATTCGTAATTTCCTGTACCTCTAAGACCTCACCATTTTGAAGAAGCTGAACTTCAATCAAATCTGGTCGATCTTCTGACTCGTTATCTAACCACGTCTTTGTCCCTTCTACCTCAGTAGATCCAACACGCAAATTTGTAATCTCATAACCATCGATCGACGTTTCATAACCACTGACTCGCTCTTCTTCGATCGTATAGTCATATTCATTTCCATTTGCATCAATTGCATCAAGACCTTCAAATGAGTAGGTCCAATTATCATCACTTGTCAGCTCTGCCTCATTAATCCTCTCCCCGTTTTGCAAAAGGTTAACGGTAATCGAGTCTGGGCGCAAACCAGATTGATTATTATCGTCTTTCCATATCTTCACAATATTGATATCGACTAATTGATAGTTTGGAACTTGTACTTCAACTCTAGCATCAGAACCAAATTCAATCTCGAATGGAATGTCTCCCCTAAGCCCTTGATAACCTTCAAGCGGCTCTACTTCTTCAAATACATACTGACCTGGCCGTAAATTTTCTACTATGATTTGACCATTTTCATCAGTTGAGTGAATAGTTTCATCATACGTGCCATCATTGACTAATGAAACGGCATTTAATGTGAACGCTACACCTTCTAACGTATCTTCAGAATTACCATCAACTTTAATCAGTTCGACTGTTCCTGTAATAATTTCGTTTTCGACCTTTCCTATATAAATCGTTTCCGTGTTTGTTCCAGCTTTTACTTCAAACGGTTCAGTTACCCCGTCACCTTGAATGGTATAACCAGTTGGTGCTTCTGTTTCTTGTAATCGATACTCGCCTTCTGGTAATCCTGTAATACGTAGTTCACCGTTCGTATCTGTCACTAAGCCAGTAAAACCATCGATTGTTTCATCCGTATTATTGGCATTCACCACATCAAAAACTGCACCTGCTAGAATATACTCACTGTCTGCATCTACTTTCTGCAGCTGAATATCTGCATATGGGCTGTTTTCAACTTCTACGATTATCGTCTGAGTATGGTGAACATGATTAAGTGTAACCTCTACTTCAATCGGCTCATCACTTATGATATAACCTTCTGGTGATGCACTTTCTTCTATTTGATAGGTTCCTGGTTTTAAATCGTCAAAAATAACGATTCCATCTTCATTTGTTGTTGCTATCTGTTCATCAACTGTATATTTCCCACTTACATAAATCAAAGTGAATGCAGCATCTTCAAGCGTTTTACCATTAATGTCATCTTTTTTCGTTAGTTTGATAGATGTTGCTCTCACTTCATTTTCAATTGTACCCGTACCAATTTCAATCGGATCTTGTTGACCTAACTCAATTTCAAATGGAATTGGCTCATCATCTAAAATCGTAAATCCAAATGGGGCCTGGGTTTCCACTAATTGATAATTCCCTGGGCGCAAATCTCCCGTACTAACGAAGCCATTTTCATCAGATGTTACAGTTCGTACAAAATAACCTGATACTGTCTGAACTTCAAATAGTGCACCTTCGAGTCCTGATCCATCCTCGGCGTCCACTTTTTTCATTTCAGCACTTCCATGAATCAATTTATTTTTTACAGTTATTTCTGAATTGACCTGATTAACCGTAACAGTTACGGTATCTTCAATTCCCGCTACATAACCCTCAGGAGCTTCTGATTCTTTTAATAGATAATTACTGTACAACAGGTTATTAAACGCAGCAATTCCATTGGCATCTGTTGTCGCAGTTCTGAGTAGCACAACTCCGGTTTCATCGTAAAGTTCGAAAGTTGCCCCTTCCAATACTTCATCGGTGTCATCAAAGTCAACTTTTGTCACTTGTAGTGAACCGACTTCACCAGTAATTGAACCACTGATATTATTAAAACTAATCCTATTTGATGTTTCGTTGCTATCAACGATTTCTTCTTCGCCTTTCGCTTCAAACGTTACTTTATTAGAAATTGTCCCATCGCCCTCGTAAAGAATATACGAATCATATTCTAGAACGTAAGCACTGTCGACTTCGTTTTCAAATGCAACCGTAAACGACTCTTGGCCACTTTCGTCTTCGCTAAATTCTAGTGTATAATCTTCCCCCTCTTCTAAAGTCACGTTCGAGTTCTTATTAATATTGTTCCCATTGATCGTCGTTTCATAGATAACTAACGTATCTCTTAGAATCGTCTGATTGATACTTGGAATATCTGTTATTACTAGGTCTGATACTGTAGATTGGCTAAAGTTAATATTAATACTCCAATTTACGATCCGACCATTTGCTTGATTTTGCTGTCCGCGCTTATTCAAAAACTCCCCACCATAACGAGGATTTACCGTCGCAGACAGATCAATATCATCCTTGTTACTACTTATTATAGTCGCTTCATTAAAGTATTTACCTTTAACGACCCGATCGTTAAGGTCTGTTGTATACTCAACAATGAAAGGAGTTGTAATATCACCTAAAGTTACGGTAAATCCGGGTTCACCTTCAGGACCTGTTGCTTCTTCGATCACAAACCCCGTAACCTCTTCTCCCTTTTCGTAACCATTTGCACTTCCAGTTAAATTCATTTGATAAACTTTAACACTATCAATCTCAAAGTTCTGATTCCCTAAAATAAAGTCCTCCACGACGACATTATCGAGTGTTTCCTTATTATAGTTAACCCCGATGGTCCACGTGATTTCTTTATTCTCAAGGTCATAGCTGCCGTGTTTAAAACCGTTATTTTTCGTATAATCATCTGGGTCAAACGTAGCGTCATCCTCACGCGTTACCGGCTCAGTTTCACTTTCAGGCACCCATTCAAGCGAAACACTGTTTGTGTAACCATCACTTCCTCTGCCCGCTTCATCTATGTTAAATGAAGTTGTATACGTAATATAAACACGTTTTTCTAAATCTTGATTGAATTGAATCTCTATTACTCCAGTTGATTCATCATAGCTATAATCATACTGGTCACCGTCTCCCCAAGTATCGCCATCATGCGTCACTTGTAAGTTCTCCGGTGTAAACCCTTCTGGTAAAGTATCCGTGAAAATAACATCTTTCATCACTCGTTCATCACGGTTTATTAACACCGACCAGTTCGTTTCTTTTGTTTCGTAGTCAGTTGAACCGTGAGATTTAATGAAGATCCCTTGCCTAATCGGCCGACTGCCTTCTGACGTGTTATCAAATTCATCTGATATCGTATTATCTATCGTGATATCGGCATCCACACGATCGATTGCTGTTGTCTCATAAATAATCTTATAAGCTCCATGAATCTGTTCTTTAAAATTAAAATTAAAACCCTCGTCTGTCACTGTTAGCGTATAATCATCAGGGCTAACAGATGTTGTCCCCACTTCTTCTCCCGTATCCTGATCAATCTCCACAGCCATCACAACAAAGCTACTGTCGACTAATTTTTGATTATCGCCAAAAATATCAGCCAGCTTCGCATCATCCTGTGAGATGACTTTTTCATCATAGTTATATCTTACTTCCCAACTAATTGTTTGGGAAACGTCATCGTAATGTGTAGCCTCCTTCTCAAGTGGTTGGCCACGATTTACAGAAACACTCGCTTGTGTACTGACTGGATCATACTCATCTCCAGATAATGTTACATTGTTTTTATATGTTTGACCGATCATATCGTTGACTTCTGTTTTATAAACCACTCGATAAGCTGAATCAATCGTACCCAGTTCAAGCGGGAACACAGAGCCAAACTCATGATCCATTAACTCTGTAGCGCCATCAACTTCACCGTTGGCATTCATATTCAGCTGATAAACTCTTAAAGAGCCATCTATAAATGAATGATCACCCTCTGTAAGGACATCTTCTAATACAGCATTTTCGATCGTTTGCAGGTTTTTATTTAAATCAACCGTCCATTCAATCGTTTCTGTATTGTAGCCACGATTCCCAATCCCACGCTTTTCAATGGCAGCCGCATCGGGAATAAATATAATAGGGAACTCCAAATTATCTTCCCCTGAAATAGGAATTATAATCGTGTCACCAATGGCTGGTCCGTCATAGTTTTCATCGAAATTAGATTCAAGCTTAATATTCCCTGTAATATTTGATTCCATCTGAATATTTTCATTGAAGGTAATAATAATGTCATTACCTTCTGTGTAGAAAGAACCAAAAATAGTACCATCTCCACGCGCCAGATCCTGTTGTTCTGTTTCTGGAACATGAGGAATCTTGAAAATGTCAGGCACTTGGATTGTGAAGGTTGACCCATCACCATAAATATGATTATTAGGTAAAGCAAATTCATATTTCAGCACGAGCTCTGATTGATTATAAGGACTCTCGATAATTATTTCTTCACCATTTTGGAGCTCAACCCCATCTTTTGTCAACGTCACTCCAGTGATGATATTTTCCGTAATTTCAGTACTCATAACAGAAAAATCTTCTGTTGGTACTAATGACTCTTCTTCAGACTGAGGCTCACCACTTTCCTCGACCTTATCCTTTATGTCATCTTCATTTTCATTTCCGTCGTTCTCTTCCGTCACTTGCTCTGTTTCATTTTCAGTCTCTTCACCAGATTCTTCATTAAATTGCTCATCGGATGAACTAGATTCTTCTTCTAACACTTCTTCTGCATTCGTATCAGCTGATTCATCGAGATTATTTCCTTCCTCCTCTTCTTCAATCTCAACTACAGCCTCGAAGTGGATCGTTCCTTCAGCGTTTTCATATTTTTCAATAATCTCGTTGAACGTCACAGTTAATGTTCCATCAAGTGTTATGTCATACTTTCCCACTTCCACAAGGTCTTCCTCTACATCCTGATCAACATTCACAGCACCTGACATTTCCTGTTCTAGATGTAGTTCATCAGGTAAAGCAAGTACTTCAGAATAACCTTCTTTTATCTCTACCTCTGAACTAGACCATAAGACTTCTACTTCTATTTTTGTTGATTCTTCCAACTTGTCCAAATCAACTTTCTGACCTTCCTCATCAGCGAATGTCACATCTTTAAACACACTCGGATCAATATTACTTGCTGCAGCTCCGAGCGGAATAAATAGACTGCTTGAGATTGTCTGAAAAACCAATGTCATGATTAACAACATATTCAACGTCTTTTTAGCCATGTTAATTCCCTCTTTCTATTCCATCATTGTGAATAGGTAAATCATTTAAGAACTTGATTCATTGGCACACTTAAAACAACTGATTCACTCACACGTAAATCAGTTGAATCTTCCAATTTCTAGTTCGCCCCTTAAAGAAAAATGTTTACTAATCACATATAATATTCCTCCCTATAATATTGATATTTTTGTAAGCTTGCTCCTTCCTACAATATTGCTATTTTGTATTTTTATTCCTAGTTTTTGTTTACCGTGGGGACGGTTCTTCCGGTAAACGATTGTTAATTCCAATCATCCTTCTCTCGTGTTAACGTATCGCAGTCAATTAATTTAAGTTATTTCGATGTATTGCAGGGATAAAATACGCAAAAAAAACAAGCATTTAAAATGCTTATTAGGGTATCGTATTTTCAAGTAGAAGTGGAAGTGCTAGTAAGCGAAATAATAGAATCAATTATTGTCGTAGGATTACCAGATACTTTTAAAAGAATCGAAGGAGTTAGTTTCAGCAGCAGTATATAAATAATTTACTATTAGTAGCCATTAATCTCCTCCTAAGATAAAAAGAATGGCCCTTATTTGACTTAACCATGCGATTATTCTTGATATATTAATAGTAGAAACTTCTTAAAGGAGTCTGTCCTTTCTGCAGAACGAATGCTAGGAGCTAAAATTAATACTTTAGATTATATTTTTAATAGCCGTGATTTGTTTCATTAGTACTAATAGAATTGGTCTATATTTAATGTGTATCAATTTACACTTGAAGGCATGGATACTTCCGACTTTGCTGAAGTATGTATACAATGCTTCTCTTAGGATTAGTTTTACTCCTTATAGGAACTGCAACATTCTTAATCTCACGTAAAATGGGACGAAGGAACTGCACTCAGAATATTTAAAGTGAAAGGGGACCGAATTCTCACGGATCCCGATATCAGCATAGAACCAAAAAATATATGCATAATCCCGCTTCTTTTGTGCATTAACTCCCTAATTTTCAGCATAAACCTCGAGTTTTGTGCATACAACTCCGATTTTTCAGCATAAATCCTCAATACAGTAAAAGGAAAGGTCCATCCTCCGCCTAAATATTTCGACCATAAGAACCGTCCCCATGGTCACCCATGGTCACCCATGACCGGCTCCCCTATCTGTGTTATTTTTCAAAGATGTTTTAACATTTTTATTATTGTAAAATTCTAATAACGAATCTAAGATGTAATAGATATATATAATACATCTGAATTTCTGACTTAATTTACATACCTCCTAGAATTTACTTCTCATACTTTCTCTACATTTATAGTGACATACCAATATAATCATTTAAAAATGATAACGGTTTCATTTCATTAAAAATGTTACCGCTTACAAATTGCTTTTTTAAGGGGGTGATAGAAAAGATTTGTTTGCACATTTTATCAAAATGGAGGAGTGTCAGAATGGTAAAAAAGAAGCTAACAATATTTATGGTGTTTTTAATGTTTTTTTCATTATTTGCTAGCAGTGGTGTCTTTGCCAATGCAACTACTTTAAATGAAGAAGAAAGTGAATTTCCAACTTTCAATTTTGACTTTGGAACGGAGTCAAGCCCTGTAGCAGAAGGATATACGAAGGTATCTGAGTTGACTGAGTATTCTAGTGAAAAAGGATTTGGGCTTGAATTAGTGAGAGCAGGAGATTCGCGAGATCAAAATGATCCTAGTGACCTATTAAGAGACTTTGTATTAGCAAGTGGTAATACCTTCAAGGTCGATGTACCAAATGGAGAATACGAAGTTTTAATAGTGACAGGATCCCAATTTGACAATAATCGAACAAGCTATTCACTTCAGGGTGACGAGGTGAAAGGCGGGGATCGTTCAGGAGCAGGAGAATTTATCACTTATGAGGAAGATGTGTCTGTTGAGGATGGCCAGGTAGCCATTAGTTTTTCAAACGAATGGGCACGTATTAACGCTGTTCAAATTGTTCCTTTAGGTGTAGAAGAGAGTACTGATGAACCCGTTCACTATCAGTTTGACTTTGGATCAGCAACAAGTCCTGTAGAAGATGGGTACACACAGGTGGCTAGTGATTTAGTTTATGAGGAAACAATAGGATATGGACTTGATCAAGTTGTCGATAGCCGTAATAGAGAAGGACCTGATGACTTAAGACGAGATTTTACGATTTTCACTGGTAATTATGAATTTAAAGTGGATTTGCCAAATGGTGAATATGATGTGCACATCATATCCGGTGATGAGGATGCTGGAAATCGTACTGGTTTTATTATTGAAGGGGAAGACAAAGGCAATACCCATGTAGGATCTGGAAATTATATTGAATTTAAGGAAACTATTACAATAGAAGACGGACAACTAAATATTGAAGTAACGAATGACAGAAGAATAAACGGCATTGAAATTGTACAAGTTGCTGATGAAGAGGGTAATCCTTTTGAGCCAACAGAGCCGGCGGACCCAACGGATCCATCAGAACCAACAGAGCCATCGGAACCAGAACTAATCCATTCTAAGTTTGACTTTGGTAGCACGTCGAGTCCAGTAGAGGATGGATATTTACAAGTCACAAATACAATGGTTTATTCCGAAGAAAGAGGCTATGGACTAGATAAAGAAGTGGGTTATCGTGATCGTAGTGGACCGGATGACTTAAGACGAGATTTTACGAACCATGATAGTAATTATGAATTTAAAGTCGATCTACCGAATGGTGAATATGACGTGCTTATCATATCCGGAGATGATGCGGCTGCAAATCGTACTGGTTTTATTATTGAAGGGGAAGATAAAGGCAATACTCATGTAGCATCTGAAAATTATATCGAATTTGAGGATACCATTACAGTAGAAGATGCACAGCTAAATATCGAGGTGACAAATGATCGCAGAATAAACGGAATTGAAATTGTACAAGTTTCCGTTGAAGAAGAGGCGCCAACGCATCCAGATGAACCTTTTTATCTTATGTTCGATTTTGGTAATGGTCCTGTAGCAGACGGATACCAACAAGTAACAAATACGACGCTTTATAATGAGGAAATAGGCTACGGCATAAATAAAAATGTAGCAGAAAGAGATCGAGGAGAGCCTGACGATTTAAGGCGAGACTTTATTTTAGATGGTAATTATGAATTTAAGGCTGATATTCCTAATGGTGAGTATTTCGTTAGAATTATTGCCGGTGACACTATTGCATTTAACAGATCTAGCTTTATTGTTGAGGGGGAAAACCTTGGTAATGTTACATCTGGTGCTGGGAGCTTTGGTGTTTTAACTCATACAGTAAATATCACTGATGGACAACTTAATGTTGAAATTGGTGAAAATGGAAGAATTAATGGATTAGAGATTATGACCTTGACAGAGATTTCTAGTTTAGAGGTTTCAGACCTCTCTTTTTCACCAGAGACGGTTCATCTAAGCTGGGATGAAGATAGTTCCGCTGCAAGCTTTAATGTATACAGAAAAGAAGAGGGACAAGATAGTTTTACTCTAATCGGAAATACAACTGAAGCAAGTTTTGACGATGAAGATGTTCAATTAGGTCATACTTACACTTATGCAGTAACAGCAGTAAATGAATTTGGTGTCGAATCGCCAAGAAGTAATGAGGTCACGGCGGCCGTTGTGGATGAAAGTGTTCAAGCACCAATTAGTCCTGACGGATTATCAGTGGGAGATCAATCGCAAGGTGAAGTGACATTCTCATGGAACGGTGTGGACAATGCTGTTCGTTACCATGTTTACCGGACGCGATATAATCCTGAGGATTTTCCGGATACAAATATTTTTGAGAGAATTGGAGAAACGGAACACCCAACGTTTACAGATGAAGATATTTTCTCACCAAATCCATATTACTATGTGGTAAGAGCTGTAAATGAAGGTGGAATCTCAGAAGCATCACATGTTTTAGAGGCACAAGAAAGAGAAAAACTAGAATTAAGAGTGTGCGGTGCTGGGGAATTTGATGCAGAAGTAATCGAAATGGAAGATGGTTCATGGCAGGTGATTAACGATGACGTCATCTATACTGGACACGACATGCTTGAAGCAATGCAAACAGCAGTCGACAGCCTAACTCCTGACCGTACAACACAAGAAAGTGTCGTTGTTCGTGGTTCTGGAACAATTCCAACAAATGCGTCACTTGATTTACCAAGTCATACTTCTTTCGAGGTATGCGGAACTATCCATGTCGAAGGGCAAGGTGAATTTGATTATGATAACCATCAGGCACCTGTTCGAATTAGATATGCGGAGAATGTTTCTGTTCCGTACTTAAATTTAACAGGAAGCCCTAACTTTGGTATTTACGTACGTACATCAGAAGATATTCACTTAGGTCAAATTGACTTAAGATTAGATAGTGGACTTGGAATCCGTATCGATAGTCGTGATGATGACTCCGTTTACGGTACTCGAAATGTTCAAATTGATAATGTGTACGTTTCTGGAACAAGTGCTCATGGAGTAGAAACGTATGGTGTAGATGGTATTAGTATTGGTACTGTTACCGCCGTAAATACTGGTTACTCTGGTGTGTTATTGAATGATACGATTAATGCAGATGTAGACGCCGTATACGGATTTGGAGCTGGAACCGGAACGGGCTATGCTGCATTCCGAATGGCAAATAGAAATGGTCATATTGATGATGAATACACGACCAATAACAGGATAGGTGAAGTCGTTGCCCGTGGTGGTGGTAGAGGAATCTTTAGTGTATCTCGCAGTGGTGGCGCTGTCATTGAATATGTTGACATTGCAAACACTGGAAACAATGCTATCCTCCTAGAGAACGGCTATAACATTGCAATTAAAGGCGGTATCGTTGAAGGACCAAGTGGTATCCGAATTGCAGCACGTGATGACATGCCTAACAATTCTGATATTCTTATGGAAAACCTAACTGTACGAAATTCAGAAATTGTTGAATCGCCATGTGGAGATAATATTGTGTTTAGAAATATAACTTTGGATAATAGTACAGCGAATATTTGTAGTGAAATAGAAGACGCAATTGAACCTGAGGATCCAAGTGATCCTGGTGATGACGAACCTGGTACTGATCCTGGTAATCCCGAAGATCCTGTAGATCGACCGGAAACATTTGAACCAAATGAAGAGGGGGTCGTTGACTTTAATGAGGAAAACCTTGTAGAGTCAAGTACGGTCACTGTAAAACTAAGTGAAGGTCGGAATTCAGTGACATTTAATGGATCAATTTTATCAAGTAAAAATGTTTCTGTGAATTTCGAAATAGAAGATGAAAATGGTAAGATTGTAAAAGTTACTATTCCAGCAAACGTTTTTGAAGGTGTAACAGGCGATGTAACGTATACAGTTTCAAAAGTGAATAAAGATAATATAACAGATGGAGATAAAGTGAAAAGCAATGTATACCAATTTACACTTGAAGGCATGGATACTTCCAACTTTGCTGAAGCAGTTACAATTGAAATACCTGTTGACTCACAAGATAATCCTGACAAGTTAGTCATTCGTTATTTCAATGAAACTAGTGAGCAATGGGAGGATATTTTAGATAGTGTGTCATATGATGAAGAAAGAGAAGTAGTTATTGGAAAAACAACACACTTTAGTATTTTTGCGGTCTTTGAAGAATCTGCTCAAGACTCTGGAAATGGTGAAGCAGGGACCGATCCTGGAGATGAACCAGGAACTGATCCTGGTACCAACTCAGGCGATGGTGATACAGACCCTGGAGAAAGTGACACAGGTACCAACTCAGGCGATGGTGATACAGACCCTGGAGAAAGTGACACAGGTACCAACTCAGGCGATGGTGATATAGACCCTGGAGAAAGTGACACAGGAACCGACTCAGGTGATGGTGGTACAGAACCTGGAGAAGGCGACACAGAAACAGTTGTAGGGGACCAGAAATTACCCGAAACTTCAACAAGTATGTATACAATGCTTCTCTTAGGATTAGTTTTACTCCTTATAGGAACTGCAACATTCTTAATCTCACGTAAAACGGGACGAAGGAACTGCACTCAGAATATTTAACAATTAGAATTTGGATTAAGAGAAGAGTTGGTCTGACTCTTTAACACATTAGTAAACACAATTCGAAGAGGAAGGGATCGCACTTGCGATCCCTTCCTCTTACTTTTGGAGCATAGTAACTAGGGGACGGTTCCTTCGGTCAGGGAATAATCCCAAATCAAAAGCTGTCCTCTAAAGCATAATATAAAGTACTTCACTTCTCGAGATCAAATTAGTGTCCACATATTTTATCACACTCATCGGGAGCCGGCAATACAGACAAATAGCCATGCCTGAAGTTCTATTCTTCACGCATGGCTGTTTTCTATTTTTCACGATACTATTCGACAAAAACCGGAAAGTGCCCCCATTCTTTATCGACCATAAGACCCGTCCCCGCGGTCATTTTTCGACCACAAGAACCGTCCCCATGGTTCCTCTACAAGCTTCGTCCTATAACTTGCTTATAATAAAGCACAGACAGGATGCCAAATATTGAGTAAAGTGCTGCATACAAGCCCATGACGATGAACATTGGTGTCCATAGCTCTGTGCCGAAAAAGAACCAGCCCGATCGGACAGCAAAGTAGCTGTGCATTAGGCCAAATACAAGAGGGATACCGAAATTGAATAGCTGCTTTCCAACTATGCCTTGCAAAAGATCTTTTTTCGTGAAGCCTAGTTGTCTTAGGATTTTGTAATTCGGTTGTTCTTCGTCGCCTTCTTCTACTTGTTTAAAATATAGAATACAGCCTGATGTAATTAAGAAGGTGAGACCGAGAAACCCGACAATGAACATAATAACGCCCATATTCACTTTTTGCTGTTCCGCTTCTGAGAATTGAGAACTATTGCCGAAATCTTGACTGAACGGCATGCTGTTAAAAAGCTCATCAGCTTTTCTCACTGTTCCTCGATCATCTAATGAATAGCCAATATAAATAGATGAGTCTAACTGAATATCTGGATTCATGTCATTAGAGAGTGTTGTAAATGTGGCTTCATTCACAATAGATGTAGGCATTCCACCTGTAAAATATAGAGGTAGTATGCTATCTTCTAATAATCCTAAATATTCTTGACTAATAGATGTTGCGGACCCATGAAAAATAAGTGTTCCAGAATCTTTCAAGTTTAGCAGTGCTTGCATCGCATCACTAAATCCAGAGAATATCGTCTCGTCTTCATGTACATGAATGTCTTCAACATGTCGGTCACTAATAACAGACATGGTCATCATGCCTCCATCAAATTGAAAGGACTCCATATCTCTACCCACAATCTCTTCTATATCAACTTCCACTTGAATCACATCAATCGTTTGTTCCGTGTAGGCAATCCCATTTTCACTTAATTCCTCCCCGAAAGCCTCTGCATTCTCTTTTGTTACAAATGTGAAATCAGCAGGAGAAGTGCTCTCAGCATTTTTTTCAGCTGAATAGTAGGAGATATAGCTTAAGGATAGCAGTCCGATTGCAAGGGCTGATACGGTCGTAATGATTGTAAGCAGCATCGCATTTGATTTCATACGGAACATGATGGAGGATAGTGACATCACTTGATTAATGTTCAAGTATCCGCCTTTATTTTTTCGAATAATGTTGGCAATAAAGCTCACAGAACCTTTATAGAAAAAATATGTCCCAATAATAACAGACGCTAAAATAAAGAGCATCGCTAAGAATAAGTTGTTCATCGACACGACACTGTCATCAAAAAGTCTCGCCGATACAAAGTAACCAGTCGCGATTAATACGATCCCAAAAATACCAATCAAAATTTCTACGATCGAAACCTTCTTGACTCTTCCTTCCGTTTTACTCTTCACACGGAAGAGGGACAAAATGCTTTGGTGCTTAATAAACAAATAGTTCATCAGCATAATTAAAAGATAAATACCACCGAAAACGAGCAACGTCTCGACGAAGGCATTAGCCGAAAAATAAAGAGAAGCAACAGCTTCCAAACCAGTAATTTTTAATAAAATCATCGCTACTAATTTTGAAACGGCAAAGCCGACAAACGTTCCGATTAAAAGCGAGCCGAAATATAGCAGAAAGTTTTCAGCACTCAAGATCATGAAAATACGGTTTTTAGTCATTCCAATGAGTTGAAATAAGCCAATCTCTTTACTACGCCTTTTGATGAATAAGGTATTTGCGTATAAAAGAAATACAGTCACAATCGCGATAAGGAGTACAGATGCCGAGCGGATAGCTGCTAATCCTCTCATCGATTCCGATGCATCATCCATTGAAGGGTCATATTGCAAGGTGACGAAAGCAAAGTAGAGGGCGGCACTAAAGATGAGAGCAAACACATACAAATAATAGCTCTTTAGGTTCTTTTTAAAGCTGCGGAAAATAAGCTGATTAATGCTCATAGTGCACCCCGCCTAACACTCCTTGCGTTTTCATAATATCTTTTAAAAACGCGTTGCGACTCTCTTCTCCTTTGTTCAATTGCGTATAGACTTGACCATCTTTAATAAAAATAACCTGGCTACTGTAACTTGCTGCAACAGGGTCGTGAGTCACCATCACGATCGTTGCTTTTCGCTTTTCATTTAATTTGCTTAATTTACCAAGTAAATCAGACGCTGTTTTTGAATCAAGCGCACCAGTCGGCTCATCAGCAAAGATGATACTTGGCTCGTGTATGAAAGCCCTCGCAGCAGAAGTTCTTTGTTTCTGCCCGCCCGATATTTCATTTGGATATTTATCCGCTACCTCTTCAATTCCAAGCTCGGCAGCGACGATTTGAAATTTCTCTAGTGCCTCTTTTTTTGCAGTCTTGGTGATCGAAAGTGGTAATAAGATATTTTCTTTTACTGTTAACGTATCAAGTAAATTATAGTCTTGAAAGATGAACCCTAAATGATGTTTTCTAAATTCTGCGAGCTTCTTTTCCTTGCTTTTCGTTAGATCCTCCCCTTCGATTATTAACGAACCATGGCTTAGTCGGTCAATCGTGGATAACACATTTAATAACGTCGTTTTCCCAGATCCTGATGCGCCCATGATCGTTAGAAATTCGCCTTTTTCAATGCTAATATCAATCCCTTTTAACACTTCTTCTTTCGTAAATTTATTACCATAGCTTTTTTGGATTTTTCTAGCTTCAAGAATATTCATATCTAAATTCCTCCACTTGTTAAGATACCCTTATTTTATAAAGTTTTGCAGATAGAGTCCTTCGATTCTCCTAACAAAAAAGCAAAAGCGAGTGACATTATTGTCACACGCCTTGAATTTCGAGAAATCGGTTCTCTTTTGAAAAAGTAAGGGTAAAGGTTGTCCCACTGCTGATAATTGACCGAACAGAAATATGAATGCCAAGTGGGATCGCTGCCTTTTTTGCTAAGTACAAACCCATCCCTGTAGCATGTTGATCCTGATTTTTGCCTGTAGAGGTAAAGCCTTTATCGAAAATTCTTGGCACATCACGAGAATCAATTCCCCTGCCATTATCTGCTACAGTTAAGATTGTTTGTCCCTTTTGGTCTGTCGATTGTACCGTAATTTCAGAACCTTCTTCGCTGTATTTCACGGCATTTGTTAAAAGTTGACGGAGAATAAAGGCCAGCCATTTCGTATCAGTGAGCACATGTGTTGAATGTAATTCTACATCGAAGCCAATTCCCTTTTTTAAACACCAAGACCTTAGCGTACGAATTTCACTATATAGCAGGGACTCCAGTTCGACGTTTTCAATGAACAAATCATTTTCAATGAAAGGTATCCGCTTTTGATGCAGCTGTTGATCAAGCAAATAATAGATTCTTAACCATTCATACATAAGCTCGGATTTTAATTGCTGATCTTCCGTACGGTCAATGATTAATCGCAGAGCTGTTAATGGTGTTTTCACCTCATGAATCCAAGCAAGCAAATCATCCTTCTCTTCTTCTAGGAGAAGCTGATTCGTAGAAACATCTTTTGCTAACTGTTCGATCGGAGTAGTGATTTGCTTATAAATGAATGATTCAAATGGACTGTTCGGTTCAGGAAGACTCGTAATATCCGTCGTAGAATCCCGCGTGTCAAGCTCTTTGAAAAATGACGTCTCCTTGAAATAGCGATGAACGACAAACAGGATAGAAATCACGAGTGATAGAAAGACATAATAGAACATAGAGTCAAGCGAAAGAGACGGGTCTAGGTATGCCATCAATAAAGAAAGCAGCAGTAAAAATACAACCAATATCAACCAGCTTATTCTCTCCATCACGAATTTTCGAATCATTTTGTCACCTGCTCTATCGCAATATAGCCTTGACCAACCTTCGTTTCGATACCACTCCCAAGTCCAATTTCAGCTAGTTTTTTGCGAAGCCTGTTTACATTGACCGTTAACGCATTATCACTAATAAAGCGCTGATCATCCCACAGCAAGTTCATTAAATCTTCTCTGCTGACAATCTTATTCTTCCGTTCAACAAGCAGCTTCAAGATATATATTTCATTTTTCGTAAGCTCGATCATTCCTGTTTCATTTAATACACGGTTTCTCTCGATGTCAATCGTCGCACCCATCCACGTCTTTAGAACGGAAGAGGTTGTACTGTAATTATAGACACGACGCATAATCGCTTGGATTTTTGCGACGAGCACTTCAAAGTGAAAGGGCTTCTGAATGAAGTCATCTGCACCTAAATTCATCGACATGACCATATCTGTCGGATGATCGCGAGAAGACAAGAAGATAATCGGAACATTCGAATGCTCACGGATCATCCGACACCAATGGAATCCATCATATTTAGGAAGTTGGATATCGATAATCACTAATTCTGGCCGGGTCTCAGCAAAGCTCTCCATCACTCTTTGAAAGTTATCAATCCCATACACGTCATATTCCCAATCTAATAGTCGATCTTTCATCTCTTTAAAAAGAGTCTCATCATCTTCAATTAATAATATTTTAAACAACGTAGTCACCTACACTTTCATTAAAAGTATAGCAAAAACTTTGGGAAAAAGGGAATGATGGGAAAAGTAAAACTACCGGAAAGTAAAATAAAATACAAACAAACTGCCATGCGCACATAGCAGTTTGTTACTTATCACTGTATCATTCGACAGACTTCGGGGAGTGATAGGCACCCAATCTAGAAATTTGTTTCAATCCTGCATTTATGAAGGTGAAAATGAAGATCCAGGCGACCACAATCAATACAATGTATAAAAAGTAAAATCCATGCAAAAAATAAAGTGGACTATTCCAAATCGCATGGAGAATTATCGGTACGAGAAATAACCGAATGAACCTAGGGTCTGTAAAATGATTTTTAGTGAGTGGTTGATCCCCTTTTACATAAACAAGTGCAGCACCTGAAATCGCAGCCCAAACGACATGTCCACCTACGGAAAGCCAAGCACGGTCAACAATAATTGCCTGCATCGCTTGATCACTATATATCCATCCATAATTAAAGGCATATCCTGCCGTTTCAAAAGCTGCAAATCCTGCTCCTATAGCAGCCCCAATTAGAAGTCCATTTAAGATAAACTTCACATTCAATTGTTTAATAAAATAAGCGACAATAACTAACTTACCAACCTCTTCAATGACTCCGACCGTAATAGCACCAGCATAATCCAATTGATAAACTGGAAAGAAAGAGAAAATAAAGAGAGTAGCAACTAAAGAAGCCACACCACCCACAAAAAACATCTTCACCACTTCAAAAATACTTATATTTCTCGGAGCATTCGTTTCCCAAAAGAAAATTAGCAACGAAAAAGGAACAGCAAACGCTCCAATCATCATTAAACCTGGTACGGCGTTGGAATTTTGGAAAGTAAACGTGCATATGTACAATAAAAGATATGTAGCAGCTAATATCAAAAATACTCTTGAGAACAACCACGGTTTCGGCCATGATGCTGATATTTCACTTTCATCAGGAGTGGTTAAAGAAGTTCCTGTTATAAAGAGCACTTCCCCTTCTTCCTTTGTATGTTTTTTTAACACAGCAGAAAAAACATCGCTTAGTTTTAAATCTATGTTTCCTTTTTCACCTACCATGCTGTTCACTTTCTCTGTTGCTTGGAAGAAGATCCCTTTCACTTGATCAGAAAAATGAGTCGCAGGTACTTCCTTGGTCGCAGAAGTTTCTCCGCCGACCGTCGTCTCCTCTTCAAATTTATTACCACAGTGCCCACAAAAAGCAGCATCTTCGACTCTTTCTTTCCCACATTCAGAACAAAACCGAGCTTTCATAGCTATACCTCCAACTTTATTTGATCAATCCTAATTTAAAGAAATCTATTGATTTTTAAATTCTATGAAACTTTATTAATAATAAAGGCACCTTGCCCGTATTTGTTTAGCACTTCCTATGCCGTGACATTAATAATGTGTCTATTATACTATATCACACATAGATATAGTCTTTTTTCTACAAAATACTAGAGGTACACAACAAACAAACATCCATGCGTGAAGTACTCCTCAAGCATGACTGTTTTCTCTTTTATTATTCGACAAACATCGCAAAGTGCCAGGCAACAGGTCCAAGGCTCATCGAAAAATAGTATATTTGTCTAATATTAGCGTTTTTTGTTGTTATTCATCACTTTTATTTTAATATTATGACAATAATACTTTTGCATAATTGGTATAATGAACCGAAGGGACTGAACCGAAGGGACGGTTCCGATGGTTCACTTTCGATAAATCCAAACCTCATTAGCTTGTTAGATTCGTTTTTCTATTAACTAGAGAGTATTTAATACTCAAGTTTATGCAAAGACGAAACTGTGTCTTTTGAAGGTGAGATCACTCTTTGGCCACAAGAACCGTCCCCCTGGTTACCCCTGGTTACCCCTGGTTAGAGGAGATGTGATAACAGTGAGTAAAAACAACTATTATTTTGAAGGATTTTTAGGTAATGAGAGTTCATTTCCCTTTTTTGTTGCTCTCGATCACCTGACAACTCCTATACCTCCCCATCGGCATGATTATCTTGAGATAACTCTGGTTATATCAGGATTTGGGAAAGAAATAATTAATGGTATAGAACATAATCTCGCACCGGGTACATTTACGTTCATGACCCCCTGGTACATACATGAAATTATTCCAGATACTAATCATCCTCTTGAATTATACAAATGTAATTTCGGTGTAAATATGCTAGTGGAAGACCAACAGTATGAAGAACTAAATCATCTTGTTTTTGACAATTTATATGAAACTCCTTATATTGATATATCAACTACCGACACGGCAAAAATAAAAGCTATTTACGAAATAATGCTTGATGAATTAAATCATGTCCACCTATGGAAAGATCTTTTCTTCAAAACAAAAATTATTGAACTATTAATTCATTTTGATCGATTTCGAAACAATAAAAATCGAGAAATGCCCTCTCCAGAAGCACCAAATACAGATACAAATATATGGAACATCATCCATTTTATCCATGCTCATTTCAGAGAAGACCTTACATTATCGAGAATCGCTAAAAAGTTTCATTTTAATGAATCCTATTTAAGCGGCGCAATTAAAAAACATACAGGACAGAATTTCACAGATTTATTACACGAAATAAGAGTGCGCAATGCCTGTGCCCTTATTACATCCTTTGATATGTCAATTACCGAAATAAGCCATGCCGTCGGTTACCGCTCACCGAAAACATTTTTTCGCGTATTTAAAAGCATTAAGGGGATTTCCCCTGATCAATTTCGCAAAAATGACCTCACACAATATCAGCCTAATCCTTCCAATGTCATCACAATGCCTTCTTGTTCTGGGCTCGTCTGGCGGATTATTTACCATATGCATCTGTATTACATGGATGAATTGACATTAAGAAAAACGGCAGCTCACTTTCACTTTAGTGAATCACATATAAACGAATATCTTAAACGCTATACAGGCCAAAGTTTTAATGACCTTTTACACGAAATTCGTATTTGGAACGCTTGTATTCTTTTTTCTACCACTACTATGTCAACAACTGATATCGCTTATCAAGTTGGTTATAATTCTTACAAGACATTCTACCGCACCTTCTCGAACGCAAAGAACATGTCTCCTGAAGCTTTCAGAAAACATACAGAAAAAGACGAATAGGCCTCTACCTATTCATCCTTAAATAATCATATAGGTTGACTCCCCAACAACTTTTTTCACTATAAATAGTTTCTTTTCTTAAAATCATAGTGTATTCGTTTTATATAACTCCAGTTGTGGGGACTAACCTGTGTATTACTTTCTAATTAAACTGTTTCGTTGCATATCATTTCCAACATATTCAATGGTATCAAACAAACTACGTACGGTCAGCTGTTCCTTAATTTCTGATACATGTAATGGCTCGGATATATTGTCTTTATATAGATACACACATTTTTTGTCTCCTGCCGACAAATCGAAAAAATTATCGCTGAAATGGGCATCTGCTTCTGTTAAGTCTAGCTCAACTGCTTTGGCAAAAGCGACGGATCGCAATGTAATCACGAAGCTTTCATCATCTTCTTTCACTTCCCCGACGATTTGAGGATCTTTAAAATCAAAATACTTAGGTCTCACAAACAATAATGTGTTTTCTGCCAAACACTTCCCTTCAGCTTGAACGGAAAACTGCAAATATAAACGATGGCTATTTCCATCTGTCATATATTTCTCCATTTGAATTGTCGTGCATGCCTTTGCAGAAAGAGATTGTACCTCACAATGATGCTGTCCTGAATTAACAATGTTATTGCCACTATCCCTTAATTTCCATTCTATCATTCCTTTAACTGGTTCCAATTGATCATTTGTAAGATACAATGTGACATCAGTTCCGACATCAGCAGCAGAAATCAATACTGGTGCATAAAACCGTTTAGCGAAATAATGCAATGCCTTCCATCTACCATAATAATCAATACTTGACCAGGAAATACAAGGCCAACAATCATTCAATTGCCAGTAGATTGCCCCCATACTTCTCCCTCTATTTCGTCTCCAATGCTCCACTCCATACTTAATTGCCTCTCCTTGAAGTAGCTGGGAAGTATAGATGAAACCATCCAAGTTCTCAGGATACTTATAATAGTCCGCCATATACGTAACAATCTTCTTATTCCCATCTTCCCCTTTTTGATGATTCTCCATCACAGATGAGAAAACATTCCTATCCTCGGGCAAAGTGAATGCATTTACCGTCTTGATATTCGGAAATGCCTGAAAGCCAAATTCTGAACAAAACCTAAATACATAATCTCTATATTCTTCGAATGGCTTCATCCTGTGCCAGACATCCCAGAAGTGTACATCCCCCCTATTTTCATCATTAGGATTATCGAAGCCACCGCCCGATGAAGGAGATGATGGCCAGTAAAATCGATTAGGATCGTATTTTTTTACGACTTCTGGAATATACTCTTCAAAAAATTCCGTGTATTTTTTCTTCATTTTTTCGATTGGGAACTGCTCTTTATCGATTGATAGTCCAAACACATCGCTCTGTTCCAAAATAAGCATGACCCATTCCGCTTCATTATTACCACTCCAAAGACCTATACAGGCATGATGCCTCAATCGCTTGATATTATCAGCCAATTCTTTCTCAACATTACGAATAAAAGTCTCGTTCTCTGATGGATATTCTATAGAGGCGAACATGAAATCCTGCCATACAATCAATCCGTATTGATCACATAGATCATAGAAATAATTATCGGGATAAATCCCACCTCCCCAGACACGTATACAGTTAAAATGAGATTCAACACAGTCTTTAATAAGTTGTTCCGTCCGCTCTTTTGAATATTTAGACATGAGGTTATCCTCTAAAATATAATCTGCTCCTTGAGCAAAGATAGCCACCCCATTTACTTGAAAAGCAAAGGATTCTCCCCATTCATCATCTTCCTGAAGAACATGTAATTCTCTCAAGCCGATTTTCATTTCTTTTTTATCCAGTACTTCCTCTCCTCGACTGAGATAAAATTTAAGATGATAGAGAGACTGGGAGCCATAACCATTTGGCCACCACAATTCTGGATTTTTGATCTCGGTCGACAACTTGCATTCTCTCTTATTTTGAAAAATAACAGGAGATGAGCCTCTGCAAATTTGACTATGGTCCGGTCCCTCTATTTCCCACGAAACCTCCAAATGATCAAATGATTCGTCCCATATATCGACCGACACTTGGGCATCGACTTTCACACTGTCCGTCCTATGCTCTTGAGACACATAAATATCATCTAAAGCCGCTACACGATAACATTGAATGTTGATATTACGCCATATCCCGGCATCCGGCACTTTAGGTCCCCAATCCCAGCCGAACATACTATGAGCCTTCCTCAAATGGGGAAAACCATGTATCCCTATTGCCTCAGCCAATGAATAAATAGGATACTCCTTATTTCTTTTATTTATCTTTTCTACTGGGGAGTAGAAAATGATTGTAATCGTATTCATTCCTTTTTGCAATAGATGCCTAACATTAAATTCATACGTTCTATGCATATTATCCGTTTCTGCAACCTTTTCGCCATTTAACCTGATTTCACTCACTGTATCGAGTCCTTCACACCTCAATCTTATTTGATCAAAGTCTCTGACATTTTCCGCCCATTCAAATTGTCTTGTATATTCATAATGAGAGTCAGAATATGCCAGCGCTTCATCCGACGCGTCTCTAAAAAGAGGATCTTTCATTACTTTTGCATTAATTAAATCTGTAAAGACAGTTCCTGGAACTATAGCACTTATCCAGTTTTTGTGACGCGTATCTCTCATTTTCCATTTCCCATTCAAATCAATCGTATACATGATGAACCTCCTAATGTAAGCGCATTAAATTAATACTAAACAAAAACTCAGCTACTGTGCTGAATGTTGCCTTTCTGCTAGTTCATTGACAATATCTTGATGTCTTTCTTCAGTTAGTGTGTACCACTTCATGGGCACGATAGCTAGTAAAGTAAACACTGCTGGCAGCCACGACATGAGAATGACCATTCCAGTTGTAGCAAATGTAGACAGAACCGTATCTGCTTGATATCCGATAATTGTTAGGCCTAACCCTAACATTCCGCCCGCAATTGCAGTCGAGAGTTTTGTAATAAACGTTCTAGACGAATAAATCATGCTTTCTGCTCGCTTACCAGTTTTCCATTCTCCATATTCCACCGTATCAGCTATCATTGAACCTGTCGCGACAATTCCCATCCCCAGTCCGAAACTACCAAGAGCATTGAATGAAAGTATCAGAATAAGATTATCTGCAACAAAATAGATCGCAGCATTAAACAAAGAGCAAATGATTAGTCCCCATATCCAAGTCTTTTTTTTGCCGATTTTACCTGCCACAACAGGAGATACAAAAAGACCTATAATCATAAATAGCATCATGGTTCCACCAGCAATAGCTACCATGCTTTCCCCACCTATCACATACTTAAAGAAATAAACCTGAACCGATTGCTTTAGAACGAATGGAATTTGAAAGCAAATATAACTAATCATGATGAGAAGAAGCGGCTGATTTTTGATTATAAGACGAATATAATCTATTAACTTAGCCTTTTCTCTCTGATGAGTCACGTCAACTTTTCCCTCACTAGTCGATCTGAATGTGATGAAACAGGTGATCATCAAAATCACACCGATTATGACTATTACAGGAACATAACCTTCAGGGTTGCTCGTAGACCCTCCAAAAAAGATAATTAAAGGAACAGCAACCACACTGACAACTAATGCACCACCAAGTGTAAACAGACTGGCAACCGCATTAATTTTATTCCTCTCTTCTGGAGTTTTAGCAATAACCGGTAGAAGTGACCAGTAAGGAATATCAAGAGCCGTATAAGCTATCCAAAACAAGACATAGGTAATGGCAATGTAAATTAACGTGCCATTTTCGGGAACAGTAAATGCTAGAATTCCCAGAATAGTAATAACGATAGGAAGAAACAGGATATAAGGTCTGAATTTCCCCCATCTCGTTCTTGTCTTGTCAGCAACAATTCCCATCACAGGATCATTCACTGCATCAAAAATTCTTGAAAATAAAATGATCGAGCCAGCTAGCGCAGCACTAACTCCAAGTGCATCCGTGTAAAAAATAATCATATATGTTCCCATGAACCCATAAAGTATGTTCTGCCCAAATAGCCCTATCGAGTAACCAACATTTACTTTTGATCTTCCCCTTTTTTCCTTCACAATAAGATTCCCTCCTTTACATAGGTCTGTTTTCATTTTATTCTGAATACTCGATTAATTAATGACAAATCCAAGTTTATTTATCTCATATTATTGGTTGTTTCGGGTAACCGGGGGACTAACCGGGGGGACGGTTCTTCCGGTTAGTAAGTGTTAGAGGGAAAAATACGCAAAAAAATTACAAGCGGTAAAAAGCTTGTAAAGATATCGGTTTCCAACAGAAGTGCGAGTAATAACTAAATCAATTGTTGTCGTAGGATCAGGAGGTACCTTTTTAAAGAATCAAAAAAGTTATTTTTAGTAATTCTATACATAATATCACTGTTAGTATCCAGTCGTGAAAGGCGTTAATTCTATCTACTGTTAGATTTTGTGCTTGAACATGCGATTGTTTTTAATTTATTTAGAGTTAGTAGAGAGTTCTTAAAAGAGACCGTTCTATCTGAAGAGGTAGCGTGAATGGTAGAAGTTAAAGATCTGAAATTAATACGTTGACTATATTTTCCATTTTTTATTTATTTCAATAGTACTAAAAGGATTGATCTATATCAGTGGGGATCTAGTCTTCTATTGAGAGAGGAATTCCATATATGCTTTTAGAAATCATTCAGATGGTTTCATGTAATCATGGTACTGACTTTGCCATTCTTATACGTTTAAAACAATGTGTCGACTGATATCTGCAGCCTAGATATTTGTCTTGTTGATAACCCTTTTTCGTTAATCTCTTTTATATATTTATCTCTCCTTAAGATGTTGTTGTAGTCTTTCCCCCAAAAAACAGCCATTAGTCATTAACATACTGTCTGCCTTTTGGGGTTATTCTTCATACCGATTCTATGAAAAAAACAAGAGTAAGATTTTATCTAGACCCCAAGAACCGTCCCCCCGGTCACGGTAACCATAACAACCCTTTTTCAATGTACTTATCCCAAAATGCCCAATTATGATCTCCTGAATCTTCTACATATGTGAAATCAACTTGTTCCGTATTGAGAAAGTCTCGAAATCTGCGATTCAAATCCACTAGAAAGTCCTCTGTTCCACATGCCATATAAATTTCAGGAATGTTACCGTTTGATTGTTTCAGATTCGTTATCAAAGCTTCAGGATCTTTATCACTTCCCTGAAGTTGGGTTAAATCTCCGAAGACTCTCTTCAAATAGTTATAATCTGAAATGCCATCATTATAGTCAGATTTTGCATTTTGTGCATTGTAAGTAATAAGCGCTGAAGATAATGCAATAATTTTGCTGAAGTTCTCTGCATATTTCAACCCATTTCGGATCGCTCCAAATCCTCCCATCGACAGTCCCCCGATAAATGTATCTTCTCTACGGTTGGATATCGGGAACAACTTACGTGTATAGTTTACTAGCTCATTTCCAACAAATTCACCATGCAACGCTCCTATATCCGTATCATCCAAATAAAAGTGATTTTCGCCGGACGGCATAAACACAGCTATATGATACTTATCAGACAACTCTCGAATTCGCGAATAGCTGAGCCAGTCAGTAAAACTACCTGTTAATCCGTGTAACAAATAAAGGGATCTCATCGGCAGTTGTGCGTTTTCTTGTTTACCTTCCATTGTATCCAACGGAATCAGTGCATTAAATGTCACTTCTCTTCGCATCGCTTCTGAATAATAACTAACCTGTAACATTGCCATTTTCATTAACACTCCTAAGAAACTAAAAGGTAAATTTTAATTAATTTTATCTTGACAATTTTTTTCGACCACAAGAACCGTCCCCCCGGTAATCCCCCCGGTAATCCTAAACAACATATTGTGTCTTATGGCCGTTCTCATCTTTATATTCTATCACAGACTTGATCTCATTCAGATCAATAAATAATGTACAATAATTCTCTCCCTTTTTCCAAGACAGGTGTATTTCCGTATTAGAAGAATTCAAAACCTCGAACTCCCCATCGAATACGTCATATTCATTGCGAAAGCGAATGAGCTTCAACAGCCTTTGAACAACTGTTTTATTCAAGGATTTTTCAATCTCCTCAACTGTATAATTATGGCGGTTAATCGCACGGCCATCCCCTGTTGCTTTTATATTTTCTTCGTCATTTTCTCCTGCTAAGAGACCCACATAATAAACCTGTGGGATGCCTGGAACAAAGAACTGTATTGCTCTTGCAGCTAAATATGCATCATCATCTTTGTTAAGAACAGAGTAATAAGTACACCTTATTTGATGCACATCAAAACCGTCTTCATCTTTGTGGTCATCTGATAAGATAAGACTCAAATTAGAGCCCCTGTCTAGAGTTCTATCCACTACTTTTCTAGCTTTTTTCGTATCGATCAGATCGTCAAGGTCCGGTTTTACAGGAATCCCATCATGACAATCGAGCATGGTAAATTGTTTCTCAGGGCGGTCTTTTAAATATTCTTTTAAATCCTTACTTGATCGATTTAAAAGTGTATCAAGGATCTGGTATGGAAGAATAAAATCATAAATCCAGAATCCATGAGCCGCAAGTTTATTTTGAATGGAATGATGCGCATGGACCTCTGGAAGCAATTCAATTTCCAACGAATCTGCCAGTTCCTTTATCCAATCAAGGAACTCATAGATTTCAGGCTCCACGAAGAAACTGCTTGTCCCCAGTTTTTTTATCACATAACCGACCGCATCCAGTCTTACAATCTTTACATTTTGCTCCTTAAAGTTTCTGAAGTATTCTGTAAAAAGCTGCTTAACTTTAGCAGAGTTAATATCAAAATCAATTTGTTCAGAAGGATTCTCTTTACCAAACGTAGTCCATACGCTCTCCGTTTCTCCTGTTTCGTCAATCTGAAAGGTAGAGTAAGGCAAAGGTCTTCTTAAAAACATTTTGTCAATATCTTCTTTCACTGGCTGTCCATCTTTCCATATTTTATCAAGAGTCAAAAATAGGTCAGCATACTCCGACTCCCTCCCCTTCTGGAGAAAATCTTGAAAATACACTGATTTCCTGGAAATGTGGTTAACCATCAAATCTAACAAAATATCATACGTTTCTCCCAATTGTTTTATATCTGTCCAGTTTCCAAAGCTCGGTTCAATATCAAGGTAGGTTAAAGGAGCAAAACCTCGGTCTCCAGACGAAGGAAATGGAGGCAAAATATGAATACCACCTGTGAATAGATCTTTAAAATAAGTATCAAGCACACGATCGAGTGTTTTTAAGTCGCCACCGAAAGAGTCTGGATAAGTAATTAATTGTACTTTGTTTTTCAATGCCATTTAAATTCCTCCTACTAAATTTGATACAAATCTTGATAATGCGGTAAATCAACAACAGCCCCGACAAATTTTAGTTTATAAGCACTAGTTAACAAACCAATTTCAACTGCTTTTTCGATCGTTTCACCTTGTGTAATACCTGTATAAAATCCGGACCAAAATGCATCTCCAGCACCTGTAGTATCAACAATATCAGTTGCCTTTGTTTCATGAGATACTTTCTCCCCTTCGCAAGAGACAATCGCTCCGTCTTTTCCTAAAGTCATAATCACAAACTGACAACCTAACTCATGAAATTTTTCTATTTGATTCTCTGGTGTATCCTCACCAAATAAACGATTTGCATCATCTTCTGATGGCTTTAGAATATCTACCTTTCCTATCACTTCTTTAATAATTTCAGTCCCATCTTCATTATCTTCCCATAAACCTTGGTGATAGTTTGGATCGAAACCAATCAATACCCCCTGATCTTTTGCATAATCAATTGCCTGGTTAATTACCTCCCGTGATGCTTTTTTAGAAATTGGCCACGAAGAGATATGAAGAATCATCGACTCATCAATCGCTTTTTTTAGCTGTTCTGTGAAGTGAAAGCCATAATCTGCCCCACGGTAAAAAGCTGGGACTGGTGTATCTTTGCTTTTATTAACAACGACCATACTAGTTGGTAATTTCGTTCGTTGGATTAAATCTGTTTCAACTTTTTGTTTTTCTAAATGTGAAACTAAAAAATCACCGAATCTGTCGTTCCCAACACTCGCACACAACTTTGCTTTTGCGCCAAGTTTATTAACGTTCATGCAAATATTAGCAGGGGAACCTCCAAAAAAGACTTGAAAGCGATTATTTCCATGTAGATTTTCATAACTATCTGAAATCATATCAACTAAGATTTCTCCAATTGATAAAACATCAATTGATTTATTTCTCAATGAATATGTTTGATTTAAAGTAACCATCTAGAACCCCCATTCAACTTAAAGAATTACCTTGCTCTGTAAACATATTCACACTTCAAAGAGACGTCTAAACAAAGGATTCATCTCTTTAATCTCAGAAACTACATTCTTATTCAGCGCTATTGAAACGTCATAGATTAGTTATAATGATAGCTTTTTGATTTTAATAAGACGTACATACGTTTATTTAGACTCTTCGTCTTCCGTTGATCTTCTCCATCTTACACTTATATCTTCTGTCCCATTTTCCATTTTTCTAACTTTACCAATTCTGTGTCATTATCAGAGAAAAACAATATTCTGTCAGATAATTTATCCGGATATATTCTTGCAGACATAACCTTTTCTCCATGATTTATAAATACTTCTAAAGACGAGTAATCCAAAAATATATTTAGATGCAGTCTGTTATCTTTTAATTTAACAAACGCCGCTCTTTCTCCGATTGGTCCTTTTCCAGATTTATCACGGTTCAACATTAATTTTTCCTTAGATTTACGATACTGAATCATTGTTTTTTCCGTCATTTCTGAGTTAGTACATAGTTTCATACCGAATAAATCAGCGTTTTTCATATCAACTATTAAATCAATTTCAATCGTTTGACCGTTCACGCCTTTTATCTCTTTTAATTCATTTATTAAAAGATTATTATAGTTAACCCGATCGGTTCTTAGTTCCTTTACCTCTACAATCGGCTGAATAATTAACCTCTGATTTTCTATTTTAAGTTCTCGAGGAAGCGTAAATGCACCAGCCCATCCCTCTTCTTTTTCTGGCATCTCACTTTCCCACATGTTCATCCATGCAATTAAAATTCGCCGACCAGATCCATCAATTAGCGTTTGCGGTGCATAGAAATCAAACCCGTAATCTAGCAACTGAAACGCATCATGTTCGAATTCACCTGTCTGATAATCAAGATCTCCTACAACATATCCCGATTGATGTAAGTTGTGATATAAACATCCTTCTGGTTTTACTCCTTGAGGAGAATAAATTAATACATCTTTCCCATTTGAATGAAACAGATCAGGGCATTCCCACATAAAACCTGCGTTGCCTTCACCTTTTGTTATAACATTTACAAATTCCCACTCTTTCAGATCTTTAGACTCATACATGATTACTTGACCAACGTTATCACGATTTTTTGACCCAATCACACAATAATACGTATTGTTTTTCATCCAAATTTTTGGATCTCTAACGTGATTAGGATGAACAGATTCAAAATTAGGCTGATCAATAACAGGATTACCCTTTATTTTATTGAAGTTTATTCCATCTTCGCTTTTCGCTAGGCATTGTACCTGTTTTAAATCTTCATCATGATTTTCCCCTGTCCAAGTGTGACCGGTATACATAAGATATAACGTGCCATCTTTTTCGATGGCACTTCCTGAAAAACAGCCATCTCGATCATAGTCTTCAGTAGGAGCGAGAGCGACTGACTCATGATTCCAGTTAATTAAGTCATCACTTGTTGCATGTCCCCAGTGCATTGGTCCCCAATCAGATGAGTATGGATGGTGTTGGTAAAATAAATGGTATTGATCCTTATATTGGATAAATCCATTAGGATCATTAATCCAACCACTAGGCGCACTGAAATGGTACAGCGGCTTATATTTTGTTTCTTTATATTGTAATTTATTCAATCTTAGTGCCTCATTGGCCTTACTAATCTCTTTAGTATGCTCAGCCATGTAAACCTCCCCCTAAACCTATTTAATCGCACCGTCAATAACGCCTCTAATTACTTGTTTCTGTAAAATCAAGAAGAACACAAGAATAGGGATAGTCGCTAGAATTAAACCAGCCATTGCCGGTCCAAAGCTTGACGTATATTGGCCAAAGAAATAAAACGTAGATAACGGGATCGTTCTCTTGTCTTCTGAAACAAACACTAGCGATGGTAGTAAGAAGTCATTCCAAATCCATAACACATCTAGGATAATGATCGTCACAGAGATAGGTTTTAACATTGGAAATACAACTTTCCAAAATACTTGTAAACGAGAAGCACCATCAATCACTGCCGCTTCTTCTAGTTCAACAGGAATATTTTTTATAAAACCATGATACATAAATGTTGCAAGTCCAAGTCCAAATCCTAAATAAAAGAACATAAGCATCCAATGACTATTTAACAAACCTAAATTCCCATATATTGAAACAAATGGAATCATTAATGCTTGAAACGGTACAATCATTGATGCAATTAATATCATGAATAAATAACGGTTCATTTTCCACTTCCATCTAACTAGAAAATAGGCCAACATGGATGAGAATAAAATAATTATTGTCACCGAGACAACGGTAACTAATACCGAATTCCACAACGCCAACATAAAATTCATTGTACTAAATGCTTCAACATAGTTATCAAATGAAAACTGTTCAGGTAAAGCTAATGGATTATCAATAATCTCCGTTCTTTCTTTAAAAGAGTTTAATATAACTAGAACAAAAGGAAAGAAATATAATAGAAACATTATGAGAGAAACTACAAAAAGCGCAATATATTTTATCTGTTTTCTTTTACGCATTATGACTCAACCTCCATTTTCTTCATAATACCAACTTGAGATAAAGCTATAATTGCTACAATTATAAACAAAATAAAAGCTTTCGCTTGCCCTGAACCATAGTTTTGATATAAAAAAGCTTCATTATAAATATGCATTGCTATCAATTCTGTTGATCTAAATGGCCCACCATTTGTTAATGCCAAGTTAACATCAAAAACTAGGAAACTTCGCTGCAACGTCAAGAACAGGCTAATTGTAAATGCTGGTATCATTAGGGGTATTTTTATTTTCATCATTTGCTTCCATGCACTAGCGCCATCCAATTCTGCCGCTTCAAGTAAAGACTTATTAATCCCCATTAACCCTGCAATATAAATAAGCATCATATAACCTGAGCTTTGCCATACCCCTACAATCACGAGCACCCAAAAGGCATTATCAGGATCTGCCAGCCACGAAGATGAGAATAGATCTAAATATGGCGAATCTCCAGAATAGACAAGTACTCTAGCAAAAATAAATTGCCAAATAAATCCTAGAATAATTCCACCAATTAAGTTTGGAGTGAAAAATCCCATTCGAAAGAAATTTTGACCTTTCATACCACTTGTTACAAGTAAAGCTAAACCAAATGCGATGACATTGGTAAGAATTAATGTGAAAAGGACATATTTAAACGTAACTGATATAGAATCCCAAAATAGAGCATCCGCAAAAGCATCACGATAATGGGTAAGACCAACAAAATCCATTAAAGAGCCTGAGAAGCCAGTCCAAGTTGTAAATGTCATAGCAATACCCGTTACAACAGGTAGTAACACAACAACCAAAAATGCAAATAATGGAATAGCAGCAAACGTGGCAAATACTTTAAATTTATCACTAAAATTACGTTCGTTATACAATTCAAACCCTCCTTAAAAATCAAAATGGGATAAGCAACCAAAGAGCTTACCCCATTAATTCTGTAATCCGTATTACTCTACACTAGCCCAGTATTCTTCCATTTCATTAATGAAACCCTCTTGATCGGTTGCATCTGACAAGTATTTTTGCATTGACGCACCCATCGCCGGAAATCCATCAGTAGGATAATATGAGTTCATCCATTCTAATGTATTTAATTCTTCCATATACGAAAGTACCGATTGAGAAATAGGATCCTCAGGACTTACAGTAAAGTTATCAAATACCGGAATCAAATTAAACTCATTCACATAATGATTTTGCCCTGCTTCTGTATTAACTAGCCAATCTAGAAAGACTTTAGCAGCCTCTTGTTCCTCTTCTGATGATTGTGATTCGTCAATAACCCAATAAGAAGGTACACCAACTGAAATCTGTGCATTTCCATAGTCAGAAGCATCATTACTAATTGGGACTGGAATAAATCCGTAGTCACCGTCTGGATCTAATTCTTTTAGTTGCGGATATGCCCAATTCCCCATAAACCATAAGCCAACATTTCCACCTGCTAGTGCAGCTGGTCCATCATCATACTGTGGAGCTAATGGAGAATTTTTACTATCATTAAATTCTTTTATCATATCAAACGTTTTTAACCACCCCATAAATACATCATTGTCTTCTAATGCTACTTCTCCAGCAATCATGTCTTCCATAAATTGATGACGTTCATCACGATCTTCTGATTGAGCTGCGAAAAGCGGATTACTTAAGTGAGCACCTAGTGACCAATCCATCGGAGATACATGAACAGGTTCTACGCCTTCAAATGCTTCCAATTCGTTCATTAAATTTTCAAGATCATCATGCGTTCTTACTGATGTAGGATCAAAATCTCCATCAATTACTTCATCTAAAATAGCTTTATTGTAAATGAATCCAAATGCTTCGACCGTTAATGGCTGTCCGTACACCTTATCGTCAACAGTAACAAAATCTGTCATACCAGGTTGTACATTTTCCATCCATGACTCCTCTGATAAATCTAACAATCTATCTTGGAATGTCTTAAACTCATTACCTACCATCATGAGCGTAGCAGCATTACCGGCTGAATATAGTGAGGTCATTCTTTCAAAAGCATTGCCGCCTGCTAATGGAATAATCGTTACATCAACACCAGTTTCAGTAGAAAACTCATCCACTGCAGTTTCAAATTCACCAGCAATTTCTGGTTTACTTAACAAAATAGAAATCTCTGTTCCTGATAAATCTAAACCTTCAGAACCTTCGGCCGTGTTTTCTTCCGAAGAACTTTCCTCTTCTTCACCATTCGTATTCTCTGATACATCATCATCATCATTTCCACAAGCTGCCAATATTGAGACTACTAACATTAATGCTATTAAACCTTTAACATATTTACTCATCATTAAACCCCCTTATTATTTGTAAGCGCAAACAACGTGTTGCTAAAAAAAAGAATTAAATACATCATTGTTTATTTATAGCCTAATAACCTCCTTTTGTCGTTATATTTTCTTAATGAGCTAATAATAGCATTGTTAATTTTATGTGTCAATCGTTTTCATATATTTTTATACCTTTTAAAAGACTGATATATATACTTATAACGCAATATAAAATTGGTACATTCAATAAAAATACATACAAGAAAGCGTTTAATATACTATTTTAGTGAAAACCTTTAACATATGTTACAATGAAGCTATTAAATATATAAATGAGGAATGTCATATGGTTGGAATTAAAGATGTTGCAATAAAAGCAGGAGTCTCTGTTACAACTGTTTCTCGCGTCATGAATAATCGAGGATACATTGGAGAAGAAACACGCAAAAAAGTTGAAGATGCTATTACAACACTTGATTATTCACCTAATCAAATTGCCCGTTCATTACTTTCTAATCAATCACATTTAATCGGTCTGATTGTTCCAGAAATGAAAAACCCTTTCTTTAGTGAAATAATGCAATGGGTTGAGTATTACGCGAGCTTAAAAAACTATAAAATTATTATTTGTAATTCAGTAAACGATAAAATAAAAGAACACGGCTACTTACAAATGTTAAAAGAACACCGTGCTGATGGTGTTATCATGTGCAGCCATACTTTAGACACAGAGGTTTATAAAAAACTTTCCATCCCTAGTGTTTCATTTGACAGGATTATTTCTTCTAAAATCCCTTACGTTGCTAGTGATAACTATCATGGCGGTGAACTAGCAACACGCCATTTAATTGATCAAGGATGTAAAACGTTACTGCATATCTCTGGACCTCTTAATTTTGAAATGCTTTCAAATCGCCGATTTGATGCCTTTCAAATGACGTGTACACGTCACAATATCAAATGGGAAGTAGTTGAGGGCGCAAAAGTTGATGCGACTTTCGATGATAATTATCGTTTCATCGAAGAAGAAGTAAGTGAACATTTATCGGAATATGATGGCGTCTTCTGTAGCAATGATTTAATGGCATACGCCCTATCCATATATGCTTCCAAAAATAAAATCAACATCCCTGAAGATTTAAAAGTAATTGGATATGACTACCATAGTTTCACTCGGATGCTGCAATCTCCTAAATTAACCTCAATAAAGCAGCCTATTGAGTTGTTAGCTAAACAACTGGTTCGTTCTTTAGTCAAACAAATTGAGAACAAGGAACCCCTTGCTGAACGTACAATCTTTGATGTTGAACTGATTCAAGGCGATACGACATAAAAGGAACCGGGGGGACGGTTCGAGACCAGTGGTAAAGTAGTGACTTTCGAAAAACGGTCGTTTTATTGGACATAAAAATGTCTCACCGTATACTAAACGTTGCTTAGAAGCGATTCTGAGGGCTCGTTCTTCTTTAAGTATTTTTCGTTTTTAAAAAGTTGGACTTTATCAGCAGTCCCGGACAGTTCTTAAGGTTAGTAGGGAAAAATAGAAGCGGTAGAATGCTTGTAAAGATATCGAGTTCCAGCAGTAGTGCGAGTAATAACGAAATCAATAGTTATCCAGACGTGAAAGTCATTAATACTATCTACTGTTAGAAATTTGTGATTGAACATGCGCTTGCTTTAAATTTATTTAAAGTTAGTAAAAAGTTCTTAAAAGAGACTGTTCTTTCTGGAGAGGCAGCGTGAATGGCTGTTTAATCAGCAAAACAGCCGTGCATAGGATAACGACGGAGACAGTGAAGAGTGACCAAGATCCTCTGACAATGACGATAGTTATCAAGATAGTGATCGTGAGAACGATGACAATTGGAGCACTGAAACGGACGATAACACCGAAGAGTCTGGCACTTCCGATGAAAAGGAAGGTCAGGAGCTCCCCGAGACTGCAACAGGAGCATATAATATGCTTTTCATCGGGTTCCTATTATTACTACTTGGTGTTGGTGCTACGCTGATATTTTATTACAGAAAGAGGAAAAGTAATTTAGTCTAAATATAGGATGAAATCATGTAAAAGGGCTTTGGATTCTTCCAAAGCCCTTTTTTGTGCAAATGGTGGAGTAATAATAAATGACATAGCTAGCAATATCAGAGAGGAGAGGTCAAGAAAAGGATAAATAACATATTTCCTTCAGAAAAAATAGCAACAGTAAGGAATTCAATAACCATCCGGTTCAAGGCTGTTTTTTAATTTGTTTTACTGCGAAACTCAAGATAATATATTCTCAAATATCGGCAAGTAATGCATCAAAATAATTAAACAGATAGTAATTTTTCTAAAAATGGCTACTGGAAGCCTTTCGATTCACTACAACCTTCAATATATATCAATAATTCACTCTCATCAAATTCTCCAATTCATTGGTTATGATTGCGTAGTAGCCGCCTAATCCTTCTTTCGCTCAAATCTCTAGCGCATCTTTTTGGACACCATTTTGCAAAATTCCTCCCACCTCTGTCTTCAACTTCCTAAGCATAGAAAGGTCTACACCGATTATGAATGATGGGCCTTGCAAAGAGTAACATTGCAACGAACCGGATCATAGGGGTACTGAATAACTAAAAATACCGTTTGTTCCATCCCCCGTCTGGCTGACTCCATTAGTTCTACTCAACCACAGGAACCGTCCCCCCGGTTTACGGTCTAGTCCAGCAACTCTTTGGCTCTTTCGGCAGCGTCGTCCAACGCTTCTTGTGCCGATACGTTATCATCAAGTATCGCTGTCGCTATCGCATCTTCAATCATTGACATCACCTCTGGATAGCCTGTATTCATTGGGCGGTGACGAGCGTACTCGAGTTGATCAACAGCAACTTTATACTGAGGAATTTCTTCGTATAACTCATTCATTTCATCGCTTTCAACTGCTGAGTGACGACTTGGTAAATAGCCTGTAAATGTACTAGCATAAATCGTCTGTTCCGTATCAGTCATCCATTTAATAAATTCCCAAGCTGCTTCCTTCTCCTCATCAGGATGGTCTGCAATCATTACCAAGTTTGCTCCACCCGTTGGAACACCATAATCAACATTAGCTGGCATAAATGTCGTATTTATTTCAAAACCATTTCCTTCTGCAATTTCAAGGTAATTCGTCAAACCTGCTGTAGATCCAAATATCATAGCGGAATTTTGGTTGGCAAAATCCTGACCAGCTACTTGCCCTGACTCATCACCTGTTGGAATTTTAATAACACCTTCTTCTTCAAGACCCATTAGGAATTCAACCGCTTCAACTCCTGGTGCCTCATTAAATAATGGTTCCAACTCATCCTCAGATAATACGCTGCCACCACTTTGAGCAACTAACCCTTCATAAATCCATATCCCGATTGGAAAAGTCATTCCTACCGTATCATCATCGGTTAAAACTCGTGAGAAATCAGCAAATTCCTCCCAATTACTGGGGCCTGAAGGATCTAATCCTGCCTCTTCAAGCATCGTTGCATTGACATACAAAATCGGTGTACTACGTAAATAAGGAAGACCATACAGACCTTCATCTACATAGGAATTCCCCATTAAACCATCCACAAAATCATCCATGTCGACTCCGTCTCTTTCCACATAAGACGTCATATCTTGTGTCATACCTGAGCGTGCAAATGTACCTACAGAGGCAATCTCATTCAAAGTCACATGTGGAGGATTCCCTGCCGCTGCTGCCGCCTGTGTTCCTGCGTGTAGGTCTGCATAATCTCCTTGATAATGTGCATTGACTTGAATCTCATTCTGTGACTCATTAAATTGATCTACTAGATTTTCATTATTTTCACCAATCTTATCTCCAAATGCATACCAATATTCAATTTCAATTTTTTCATCATTTGTGTTGTCATTTTGAATGTCCACATTTGTCTCTGCATCACTCGTACTTTCGGAACAAGCTGCTAACAAGATTACCGAAAGAACCCCGGTGTAAGAAATTATCCTTTTCATTCATTCCATCTCCTTTTTTTTGAAATTAGCTCAGAAGAGCCCACATTTATTAAAAACACGTTTTCCGACTTTAGCTCGTTTATTTAACACCTGTGTATACAAACGCTCGAATAATATGTCGCTGCGCGAAAAAGAAGATAAATAAAATCGGTGCAACTAAAATTACATTTCCTGCCATCATAACGTTCCAAGCAACCCCTCCTTCTGCATCTCGTAGTCTTGCAATTCCAATTGGTAACGTTCGACTTACATCAGAAGTTGTCATTACTAAAGGCCAGAAATAATCGTTCCAAGTCGAAATGAAACTAAATAATGCAAAGGTAATGATCATTGGTTTCGCTATCGGAACCATAATTTTGAAAATAATCTTCCATTCACTCGCTTGATCAAGTCTAGCAGCCTCAAGTAATTCTTCCGGCACTTGCTTGAAAGTTTGCCGTAATAAAAAGATTCCAAAAGCAGTTGCCATAAAAGGTAAAATCAATGCTAACCGAGTGTCAATTAACCCCCATGTACTTAATAACAAATACACTGGTAAAAAAATGAGCTGAGGTGGAATCATTAGCGTCACCATCGTTAATCCAAACAGAACATTATCACCTTTGAAACGGTATCGGGCAAAAGCATAGGCTGCAGGAATAATGGTGAAAAATTGTAAAACTAAAATGGAAATTGAAACAATTAAACTATTCACTAAGTACCTAAGAAACGGACCTGAGTTCCAAGCTGTAAGAAAATTTCCCCAAACAAAGTTCTCTGGTAATAATGTCGGAGGGAATACAATTGTTTCCGGCAATGTTTTTAGTGACGTCACAATCATCCACAGAAATGGTGTAGCAAAAATAGCGACGAGAATAACTAATCCTAAAGTATTTGCCCCTCGTAGCAATAGCGATACAGATTTCATAGTCTGTCTTCCTCCCTAACGATAGTGAACCCGCTTGCTTAATAAATGAAAATAAAAGAATGTCATAATCGAAATAACAATGAGTAAAATAACGCCTGCCGCTGACGCATAACCGATTTGAAAGTAACGAAATCCATATTCATATATATAGTAAACGAGTGTACTAGTTGAGTTGATCGGACCCCCTTGAGTCATAATTTGAATACTTTCAAATACTTGAAAGGACCCGATCACATTAATAACTACTAAAAAAAATAGCGTCGGTGACAGCATGGGTAACGTTATTTTATAGAAAGTCGTCCACCTACTGGATTGGTCTAGTTCTGCTGCTTCATACATATCTTTCGGGATACTTTGTAATCCAGCGATAAATACAAGCGCATTAAAACCAACACTTTTCCAAACAGCTACGATAACTAACGATATTAAGGACGTATTTGGATGGGTTAACCATTCAGATTGCGGTAGGCCAACTAAGGTCAACATCCAATTTATCAACCCATACTGTGGATCGAACAACCACATCCATAGCATCGCAACGGAAACTAATGCAATGATGTGTGGCGTGAAGATCGCCCCTTGGACAAACCCAAAGATCCCTCCTGCCCTGTTTAACCAGAGTGCTAACAGCAGAGCAATTACAATCGTAAAGGTAACCGTCAAGAAAGTGTACACTACAGTGTTGTTTAACACTTGCCTAAATCCTTCACTTCCAAGCAAATCTGAAAAGTTTTGTAACCCGACGAAATCTCTTGTCGGACTTACAAAATCCCAATCAAAAAAACTCAACTGAATCATATACCCAATCGGATATATGAAGAAGATGATGAAAACAAGAAGTGCTGGAGTAATCATGACGTAAGGCCGAAGTTGCTTCCAAGAAATCATGATCACACACCTCCTGCCACCTTGACTTTTTTTGCTTTTGCTTTTGTTTTCATGCAATCGCCATTTTCTTTAAAATAATAAAGTCTTTCTTCTGGGACTTGAACATACACGTCGTTTATATATTTCATATTCTGTAGGTACTCTTTCACATTCACCATTCCTGCTGAGGTTTTGACTTGATAGATAATCTCTGACCCTAACGTTTCTCTTGTCACAATTTTACCTTTAATAAAGAAACTATCTGTAGTTGGTGCATCAACTAATTGAGCATATTCAGGTCTGAACCCGATAGCCTTAACATCGGTAATCTGAACTTCTTTTATTGGATAAATGTCATCACATTTCAAGACATTCATCGGTGGTGTCCCTATAAACTGGGCTGTAAATAAATTTGTTGGTGAATGATACACGTCCAAAGGAGGATCGACTTGTTGGATTTCTCCTTCATTCAAAATAACGATGTCACTTCCCATCGACATTGCTTCCATTTGATCATGTGTGACGTACACAAATGTGGTGCCTAATTTTTGATGTAATTCTACAAGTTCAGCTCTCATTTGGTTTCTTAGTTTTGCATCTAAATTGGAAAGAGGTTCATCCAAGATAAATACTTCAGGTTTTTTTACCATCGCCCTCGCTAAAGCTACTCTTTGTCGTTGACCACCAGAAAGTGTTTGCGGCTTTTTGTCTAAATAATTGGTGAGCCCAACAATCTCTGAAATCTCATTAATTAACTGCTGTCTTTCTCGCTTTGGAATTTTACGATTTTTCAAACCAAATTCGATATTACCTCTGACCGTCATCGTTGGATATAAGGCATAATTCTGGAAAACCATTGCAACGTCTCTTTTTCCGGGACTCACATCATTAACACAGCGATCTCCAATCCATATATCGCCCTCTGTTTGCTTCTCCAACCCCGCTATCATTCGTAAAGTTGTCGATTTCCCACATCCTGAAGGCCCCACAATCACAGTAAATGACCCGTCCTTTATCGTAAGGTTGAGGTTGTTCACGACCGTATCATTCTCAAACCTCTTTACAATGTTATCGAGAACAATCTTAGCCACGTCCGATCACTCCTCTTAGTGTTGAGAGTTCTATGACCCTTTCCTGGTCATCTGTTTTGCCGAGGAAATCAAATGGCACTCCTTTCGGATATAGTTCGTTATGGACAACATTAGCCTGAGCAGACATGTGTTCATTTTCAATAGTAATCATGCTAATTTGCACTTGATCCTTATCAACTTCGATTAAGCGATATGACTGATGATCTAAGCAATCAGCCGTTTGAACAAACGTCCATTGATTCTCTTGGGTAATAGAGTGACTGTGGTTATGTCCGCAAAAATAAAAACCAGGACCTTTCTTTTTGTTTAAAATCGCCTTCATATCTATTTCTGGTACGATCGAAAGGTTTTTGAAGGTGGAGCGATCCGTCGTATCGTAAACTGGATGGTGGCCAAAAATCATCACGGCTTTCGTTCCCGATTCCTCGATAGATTTGTCTAGCCACTCTAGTTGTTCTTGGTCCATATCACCACTCCAGTCATCTGCGTTCATCTCTCTCGTTGTATCGAGAAAAAGCAAAATTGCTTCCTCTGTTTCCACTTTGTTATAGCGAGGTTGGTTAATCATTGCTAAGATATCAGACTTTCTATTTGTATAAGCATCGTGGTTACCAAGAACATGACGAAAATTTATCGTTCGTTGACCAAGGTATCGATAAATATCTTCTAACTCATTCATGTAACCATGATGTGTTAAATCCCCTATGGAAATATGAAAGCTCGCCTCCTCCGCCGTAAATTGGTCTATGAAACTTTGATAAAAGTAATCTCTTGCTCGCATAAACTCCTCTGTTTCTTTTTCTAATCTTGGATAATGTAAGTCTCCTATTAAAGCCAATTTCAACATAATATATCCCTCCATTTTTTTACTTATCATTACCATTCACCATGACAAAGTGGATGTTGGTCTTTTTTGAAAAGTTAAAAGGTTTTATTTACGAATTTACTAGTTTGGAAGCAACATCTAAGTCATTTGTACAAATAGTTATATTTGGATCAATATTGGATATTTTCTCCATCACTAGTAAATCATCTACTGTCCATACCCCGATTTGTATGTCATTCTTTCTCATTTCCTTTACAAGTGCTTTTGTTAAAAAGCTATAATGTATAGATAGAAACTTCGAGCCCGTTGCCTTCAACTGCTCTTTTAACAACACAGGTTGCCCATAAACGATTAGACCTTTGTTTAAATCAGGATTTAGTAAATGTATTTTTTGAATAGATTGATGATTAAACGATGAGATCCTTACTTGATCTTGCATGTTGTATTCGGCAATTAACTCCGTTAATGTCTCTTCAATTGTCGGGTACATAGATCCAGCCTTTTTTATTTCGATATTTAAATTAATTTTTGACCTTAGTAGACTAAAAACTTCTTTTAACGTCGGTACACATTCATCAAATACTTGTCCTTCAAACGTCTCTTTTATTTTTAGACTTTGAATTTCAGCGAGTGTTTTCTCCCCAACATAGCCAGTTCCACTAGTAGTTCTGTCCAACGTAAAATCATGGATGACAATCAATTCACCATCTTTCGTTATTTGAACATCCAACTCAATCATAGAAACATTTGAATGTTCCGCGGCCATTTCAAAAGCACTTAGCGTGTTTTCTGGAGCTTTTGCAGACCAACCTCGATGTGCAACGAAATTGTTCATCTTTTTAACCTCCCTAATGATTAATTCTTGTTATCTTTCAATTCACATGTTACGCAATATTTATTAACTAAAAATTGGAAAGAGGTTAAAGTTTATTAAACTTTATGATGGTCTAATTATATTTTTAATATTTCACAACCTTGTCTCTGTCATTTAATCATGATTGTTCAATTAGCTCTGATAGGCTCAAGTGCCTCTCATTACGGGCTGGAAATCCGTCTTCGCTTCGTTTTGCTCGATTTATTATTATTCTTAGATTGACAATATTTCTTTAAAAAAATGAATTATAATAACTGAATGTAAACCGGGGAAACCAAAACCAGGGGGACGGTTCCTTCGGTCAGTGATGCTGGTCTCTTGTTAGCATATCGCGATTAGGTAGTATAAAATTTGTATGATTTCGACGTATTGTAAGGAAAAAATCCACAAAAAATAACAAGCATTTTTAAATGCTTGTAAAGGTATCGTGTTTAAATATAAATGTGAGTAATCGACATAACAAAATCAATTGTTGTCTTAAAATTAGTAGATTGCTCTTTAAAAGAGTCGAAGGAGTTAGTTTGAACTGCATTATTTATCATGAATTTCTCATTAGTAGTCGTGAAAATAGTTAGAAATCTATCTTCAACTGAGCTACAAAAAATGACGTTTTATTTGACCCTGACAATGCGATTATTTTTGATATAGGAAAGTAAGCATTTTTAAGGAGACTTTGTCCTTTCTGAAGAGGCTGAATGGTAGGAGTTAACTAGCTGAAATTAATACGTTAGATTATATTTTCTATTTTTGTTATTTGTTTCAATAGTACTAAAGAGATTGATCTATAGTAGGGGGATGTAGTTTTCCTTTGAGAGAGGGACACCATCTATGCTTGTAGAAAACATTTAGATGGTTTCATCTATTGATGGTACTGACTTTTTTCACTCTTATACGTTCAAAACAATGTGTCGACTGATACCTGTTAGCCTAGATATTTGTCTTGTTGATAACCCTTTTTCTTTTATCTCTTTTATATATTTATCTCTCCTCTCTTTATCAAGTTTTTGAATATCTGTAGAATGAGCAATATTACATATATTTTTAATCACGCTGATTGCTTCGCTATCTTTCATTCGGGATATTTCATTTACATCTAAACATTTTCTCTCGCTCTCTACTTGATGGTATCTTTCAAATCGCAAGATAGCTCTCCTTCGATCACTATGGAATAGGTTTAAAATAAAGTCTATATCAACTATTTTTTCATTTTCCAATGAATATTCTGTAAAGCTACTCCACTGGTAGTCTTGTAGATCTTCTACGATCCCTGCCTTTAATGGATTATGATGGATGTATCTTAACGCCGTTAATAAGTATCTTTTATCCTCCACGACTTCACTTATGTATCTGTCTTGAAACAAATGGCCTACTCGATCATATTTCCAATTATACCAATAGACATAGCTTGCACCGATTCGCCTCATTGCCATACCCAACGTTTCTTCACCTTCTTTAATGAGAATATGAATGTGATTTCCCATTAAACAATATGCGTAGATAGTATAGTTACTTTTTTCTTTGTACTTTATCAACGTTCTTAAAAACTGCTGACTATCCTCCTTCTCTTCAAAAATAACTTGCTTGTTAATACCTCGTAAAACCATGTGATAAATTCCTGTTTTGCTTTTTCTTCTCGCCTTTCTTGGCATGATATCACCTCACAGATTAATTCATTTATCATTTCCTCCTACACTTTCAGATTATTACAATTAAATTATAGCAAACGTACATTCTCATTACAAGCCGCAACCGGAGGCAACCGGGCAACCGGAGGGAGCAACCGGAGGGACGGTTCCTTCGGTTCCTGTTTCTCAATCAGTAACAATGGCTAGGCTTCAATGCTGGAGGTAATTGAAAACGTACAAGCTTTTCTGGCCCCTTTTATGAAAATTCCTTTGTAGTAAAAGGTACGGTTGATTTTAACCGCAAGAACCGTCCCCTCGGTTAGGTGACAGGCCCCACCTTTTGCTATAAAATAAAACTTAAATGCAGATTTATAAGAGAGGTAGCAAATAATGGAGCACAAAGAACCACATTATATTACAAAATCCAAGCTTTTCTGTAAAGAAAGCGGAATGGATCCGAATGTCATAGCTTCTCCGAAAAAATTATTATCCGGTCATGAAATGGAAAAAAGAAGGCACTCATACAATGAAATTTTGTCAGTTGTTCGTTTTTTCTCTAATAAACTATTAAAATCCTTGAAAGGCACTCCCATTTTAATCTCCATCTCTGATTCTGAAGGGTATTTGCTAGAGATGGAAGGTGACAAAACAATAAAGCGTACAGTGGAGGATTTCGGTATTAAGAAAGGTAGCCTGTTTACGGAAGAAGATACAGGAACCAACGTTATCAGCTTAGCCTTGGAACATCGTCATCCGGTAAGTTTGATTGGAGAAAACCATTATCATACGTTTCTTCATGAAGTAGCTTGTTACGGTGCACCCTTTTACTACACGGATGAAGATAATTTACTAGGCAGTGTGTGTATCATGATGCCCATTCAATTTCAAAATCCACTATATTTAACGATGTTATCTCAAGTTGTCGATTCGATTGAGCGAGAGTTACTCCTTAGAAAACAAAACGATAAACTTTATATCATGAACCAAATCATGCTTAGCAGAACGAAGAATGGCATTATTATTACAGATGAACACGGAGTCACGACAGAATTTAATGAATTTGCCGAAAAAATTTCTAACCTCAGCAAAGAAACTGTCATTGGACAGAGCATCTATAAGTCAGAACTGACGGGTCATTTTTTCAAAAAGGTGTTAGTGAAGGAAGAAAAATTTGAGAATCAAGAATTAACTTTTATTAATCAAGATGGAGATCAAATCATTTGCTTATTTGATGCTCAACCCATCTATAGAGAAAACACGGTTATAGGTGCGTTTGGTCAATTCAGAGATATCACTGACAATGTCAACACACGGGAGAGGTTATTTCAATCAGACCGTTTAAATGTCATAAGTGAACTATCTGCGAGTGTCTCACATGAAATTAGAAATCCGTTAACGGTCACGAGTGGTTTTCTGCAACTTTTAAATCGTTCACCGAACGTAGATGTGAAGGAAAAAGGATATATAGAACTTTCATTACAAGAATTAAACCGTGCCGAAAAAATTGTGAGCAACTTCCTTTCACTTGCCAAACCCCAAGCTCAAAATATGGTTTATTCGAATTTGAAAGCAGAAATCGAATACGTCAATAACATAATGATTGCATACGCAAACTTGCATCAAGTTACGCTTGATTTTCATTTCAAAAATGGGTTGTGTAGTAATTTCGATCAAAATCAAATTCAGCAGTGTTTGATTAATTTGTATAAAAATGGGATTGAATCTATGTCTGAAACAGGTGGAATTCTTACTGTTCATATTAAAGAACATAAGGGTAATATTATCATCTACATAAAAGATTCAGGAGTAGGAATGACAAAAGAGGAAGTATCACGTATGGGAGATCCTTATTACTCTACAAAAGAAGAAGGAACAGGGCTTGGAATGCTGATGGTTTATAGTACAGTATATAAACACGGAGGGAAAATTGACGTCGATAGTGAAAAAGACAGAGGCACAACCTTCCAAATCACCCTTCCAGTTGATGCTTAACACTTTCCCGTTAATGTTTGATTTTGTATAAATCTCAGTTGGTGCTGGTGCTGATATCAGCATAAAACGATAAAATTTGTGCATAAACTCTCTTTTCTGTGCAATAACACTCAAATTTTCAGCATAACCCTCGAGTTTTTGTACATAAAGACTCTCAATTCAGCAAAAAGAAAGCTCCAGGACCAACCTCCTGGGGCTTTGCTAAATTTTGTGGAAAAATCAGTTGGTGCTGATATCAGCATAAAACTATGAAATTTGTGCATAAACTCTCTTTGTTTGTGCAATAGCACTCAAATTTTCAGCATAACCCTCGAGTTTTTGTGCATAGACTCTCAATTCAGCAAAAGAAAGCTCCAGGACCATCCTCCAAATTCAGGAAGCACCAGATACTCATATCGCCCATTTTCGGTCATTCGTAAAGGATACAGTTAGCCATTTCGTATGATCGATGTCTTGAATTTTCGTTGATATCTCTTCACGGATGTAGTCTTGGTCAGATATAGTTTGAACTTTCGACGTTTTTTTCACGATAAAGTCTACCTCTATGGATAAGGTACTTCCTACTTTAGATATGCGTAAGATCGTTTCTTCCATATCATACTTTAATTCAATTTTATAAATAACGTCCTCAACTTTTCTCGTCAATTCATTATCAGGAGTCATCACCAATACCTCTCTCATGGAATGCCTTATCTCTACCAATGGAACTTTAATAAAATATAGAGAAACAATGACAACCATCAGTGGATCTATATATGGTACAAGAGCTTGCATTGATGAAATATATTGGAGAATAGCAGCTATTACAAAGCCAATCAGAACCCCTGAGCTTACGAGCGTATCCATTAGCCACTGATTCGATTCGGCTGAAATGAAGCCCGTTGTACTTTCCGAAGCATGTTTATTTAAATAGCGGTAGATGATCAAACATGCAAGAGTACTAATTGCAACATAAATCAGCGCGGCACCTACTGCTACATCTCTCCCACCTTGAAAAATAGAAACGATAGCCATCATTAGTGAACCGATGACTAAGATTAAAATGATTACATACTTAAATGTAATGACAAGTGGTTCTATCACATCTTTTCCAAATGGAAAATGGCGCGAATCATTTTTTGACATGAACGTGGCTGCTGCTAGTGAAATAAGTGATAAAACAACACTGATTAAAGAGTATAAACCATCGAACAAGATCATTTGTGATTGAAATAACGTACCTAAGACAATTCCAGCCCCTGAAAAAGCAATCGCGGCATAAACAGAGATCATTAACACTTTCTTGTCTTTATTTAATTTTCGTACCATGATTCTTTACACCTCAGTTTGATAATGCTTTCGTTAAAAACTCAACCAATTCTTTTTTTGACCGGTTAGGGTCATCGGCATTGGCATGTGACAAATGAAATGATTCCGCCCCATGTTCGACAAGACCTACAGTGAAATTTGCTAAATGAGAAATACTTCCGTCATCTTTAAAAAGGGATGACACACGAAGTTCTTTAAACTGAACTTCGAGCCATTCATAATATGGTTTATAAATGTTATCCCATGTTTCAAACGAATGATAGAAAGCCATCCCTGAGTATATAAATGTGATCAATTCCTTGTACTCATCAGTCAATTCATAAGAAACATCGACCAGAGATTGGACCAGTTCCCTTAATGACGAAGGTTTAGTAGCATATGTTTCTTTTATTCTTGTTAACTGTTCCTTTAATATTGTTTCGGCTATCGCTGGAACAAGCCCATTCTTTGATTTGAAGTACAAATAGAATGTTCCTTGTGCAACACCAGCTTTACTAACAATTTGAGATACAGATGTTTTTTCAAAGCCTTTATCTCGGATAACTTCAACAGCTGATTGGACAATTTGCTGATACTTGGTTGATTCGTTTTTCATCGCAACCTCCATATGGCGGTAGAATTAAATGACTGACAGTCAGTCATTTAATTCTACCGTATCGTACACATCTCTTTTCGTCAACCGATCTACCTATTATGAGGTGACTTTCGTTCTGTCTACCAAATATAAACGACATTCTACAAATTTACTGGCAAGCGTGAAGTGCTACTCTTCAAGCTTGCCATTTTCTATTTCCCGCTTTATCATTCTACAAAAATCAGGAAGTGGCAGCTCCAGTTAACGCAGTTTGGATAAAAGCCTCTCCAAAATCCCTTTAGGTTCTTGTACCTTATTCTCTAAACGTTTATTAAAATCGGTTTGTGCACGCCATTCTTTTTGCTGTTCGTCCCGCATTATTTGGAGTTCTTTTTGTAAGAATTCACTTTTTTGCTTTTCAAGTTCCAGCAATTTTTCGAAATCAGTCTTCTGTTGTTCTGTTAATTTTTCGATTTTAGCATGCGTTTTTTGTGCAGAATTTCCAATACCTGAACTTATAACATGTTGATCTTGCTGGAGGCGGGAAATTGTTGTTTTAAGTTCAGACATATTGGTTGAAAGTTGGCTATTCATCTCACGTGTTGCTGCCAGTTCGTTCGCTAAAAAGCCTAAGAACTCTTTTAATTGATTTGGATCTTGCAGTAAATTATCATATGTATCGGGTGCCGCTACGCCTGTTTCTTTAGGAGATTCTAGCCTCTTTTTTTGTTGAACCATAAGTTCTTTAGCTGTATCGTCTAGTGGGCTGTTCGTATCGCGTAACGCTATAAGTGCTTCTATATCTGATTGAACAAAGATACGCCGTTCTGCATCCTTAAAAAATTCATATCCATTTCTCTCTAAGATTTGACCATACTTTCGAACCGTGGGTGTTGCAATTCCTACTTGCTCTGCAACTTCCTTTGTAGAAAAAGATCGTTCATTCGGTTGAATATCATGTCGCATATTACGTCTCCTTTTCTATTTTATTAAATATGTTGATTTTCCGATAAATTTGCGTATCATATCGCTAGGCGATACGATACGAAGCCTTTTATAAGAGGGATTCTATTTAAGGGGACCTTTTATTGATCAAAGCTATCTATTACTTCAACGCTTATTTCACTAAAGATGCTAGCTCGCATCACCTTCATATAGTGGTTGCAAATCGCTTAAGTATATATCCCGTCAATTTCACTTAGCCTGTTCGTTTGTAATGAAATTCTCTCATTAGATTCTGCTAAACACTTTTTTCACTCAATACCTTTAGCTCAATTCTATCATCCAAGGACTTATGCGTATCGCTTTACTCTACAATATCGAATTGAACGAACATACGCCAATTGCCCTCTCAATTCCGAATTTCGAGTTATATCGCCCGCCGATACGACACTAATTATTACCACATTCCCACTTTCGGTAAAACGACATTTCCCGGGGAATGCTGAGATTATTCCTCATTAATTGCATATTAAGTATACCACTACCATCACTATACACGATAGGTCTCTCGTTCATTTAGTTGCTAACCTTGCATAAAAATCAACACTCTATTTCTATAAGATGAAGGTTCTTTGTCGATATCGTAAACGTATCGCCCAGCGATACGAAAGGCACCTTTTCTTACGACGAGAGTGGGCGACCGGGGGGGGCGACCGGGGGGACGGTTCTGACGGTCAGCGCTCGGCAATTCCAATTATCCTCATCTAATATCGATTTGGCATACCTAGTTAGGGGCGGCTGAATAAGCTTCACATTCACAAGTGATTCATTTCGTTGATTCTATTTGGAATTCGTACACTTTAACAACAGAGCTGGAGGCGGACTAAACAAAAACAGCCATCCGCGAATGGTTCTGCTTCACGCATAGCTGTTTTTTTATTATATACTATACCATTCGAACAAAAATCGGATAGGTAAGGCTCGGTCGCTTTCACAGGCACCTTCCAATATTTCGTCATTTCACCCTTAAGCTGTTCTACATCAATAATAGATAAAGCTGGAGAGTCTCCCCCCACACACAAATTTTCTATTGCGTTAAATCTAATATAAGTAGCATAACAGAAAAGGTGTCATTCAAATGACATCTTCGGGGATTGTTACATCCATCAGGTCATCTTTGCCTTCAAACAAGACGATTCTTCGATTACCGAGAACAGTTACCTGGTAACATAGCACATCGGGGGAGCTGGACATCAATTCAGAAAGGACAATTCGACCACAAGAACCGTCCCCACGGTTACCCACAGTTACACAGTTATTTGGTACAATGTAATAGTCCATATCCAATGTGCGAAGAGACCAACAGGAGGTTTAAGAGAATGTTTAAGGCCGAAAAAATCAAATTACTTATTGTATGTGATGAGAAAACGAAGATATATGCAAATCAATTATCCCAGCTAATTAGCGCGAATGACGATCAGGAAAACGAAGTAATCGGAAGTAAAGATGGTTCCGTAGTAGCGAGTGTGTGGGAAGAAAAGCACTTTCTTGCAAATGAGGCCAATATTTCGTCTGATCAAAACATTTTGTTTATTGGTAATAGTAAGCCTGCAAAATCAGTCATTCCAAATGTCACAGAGAAATTCAATCAATATGGAATTCATTATGGATGGCTCGGGAATCAGGCTGTCATTTATGTTGAAGATAAATTACTTAAAAAGAAAGAGTACGATAGATTCACTGATTTTTGCAACCAGCAACAAAAAGAAATTGATGAAAAAGTCAAGTTCAACCTATTACATAAAATCCCAAGCGTAAACTTTCTAAATTCTCATTTATTATCTATAAATATTATTAGTGTGATTGCAAAAAATAAGGCAAAGAAAAAAATATTGAAACAACAATACCACATCGCCACGTACCATTTCTATATGAATTCCTTAACTTCGTTTTTGGAGGATTAAAACATGGATTCTTTTAAAAAGGGATATGAATTCTTTAGGAAGAATGCCTCTGCGTTTGAAGGGGCACATGCCGGCAATGAATATATTTCTTCCATTAATAGAGAAATAGAGAAATTACAATCAGACATCAACCAATTCCAAGGCTTTCAAACAAACACCGGCGTATTACAAGGCGATGTCGCTGAATTTTGGCATTCAGGAACACATAATATTGATGCCGCTTTAAAAGGAGATTCTATCAGAACAACAGTCGATAGAAGTCATGATTTTGCATCTGCTGACGTTATCGATAATTACGGAACTGAATACGGAATGAAATACTATCAAACTGGGACAGACAGTGCTAAATCCCAAGCTGTAAGTTTTTTCGAACGGTATTCCAAATATAAAGCAAAGGCGATCCGCGCCGACAAACCTTTTGATTCATTAGACGAGTTTATGAAAGTACGTGGTTACGATGAAGTCGAACTTTTAAATGACCCCATTTATGCTGGACAAGTGAGGATCATTCCTAAGGATCAAATGCACGAAGCGATTACCTGGCTTGAGAGAAAAATCGCTAAGGAAAGCATCAATAGACCTGACCAAGTTCAGCGGTATGAAGATACTCTAAACATGTTAAAAGATAAAATAAAAACATCCAAAGGCACGGAGTCGATTCCTCTTTCAAGACAAGAGTCAGAAGTGCTTGCACGGTTAGCCAAAAAAGGTGAATACGATGCTAGTGACAATGGTTTTACAACAGAAGAACTCGTGAAATACAAATATGTGATGGAGCAAGCTTTTAAAGCGGGCCTAACTGCAGCAACCATATCCATCGTCTTGAAAGCAGCTCCAGAAATATATAAAGCAATCGACTACTTAATTAAAACTGGAGAACTGGATGAAAAACAGTTTCAAAAATTAGGATTTGCTGCTTTGGAAGGGGCATCAGAAGGCTTCGTTCGCGGAACAATCTCTGCCGCACTGACAACTGCCTGTAAAACAGGATTATGGGGCGAAGCATTAAAGACTGTCAATCCCGCTGTTATCGGTGTCGTCACGGTACTAGTTTTAGATGTGATGAAGAATTCATTTTTAGTCGCCAACGGAAGAATGACAAAAGGAGAACTCGTTGACAACTTGGTTAGAGGCATGTATGTATCATCATGTGCTCTAATTGTAGGTGGCATTACCCAAAGCTTTATCTCGATCCCAGTATTCGGATTCATGTTAGGAAGTTTTATCGGATCAAGCATCGGTTCTTTTGCTTATGCTACTTCGTATAAAACATATATCTCCTTTTGCATCGATTCTGGGTTCACCATGTTCGGCATCGTGGAACAAGATCACCAGCTACCACAAGAGTTACTAGAAGAAATTGGTTTATCGACGTTTGAATATGAAAGAATGCAACTAGAATCATTTGAAACCGCTAGTTTTGAAGTCGATACCTTTGAATTTGATCAATTTACTTACGAAACGCTTGGGCTTACAATATTACAAAGAGGCGTCATCGGTGTGAACCAAATTGGGTACGTTAGATAACCGGGGGGACTAACCGGGGGGACGGTTCTTATGGTCAGCGCTCGGCAATTCCAATTATCCTCCTCTAGTTTCGATTTGGCATACCTTGTTAGGCGCGGCTGAATAAGCTTCACATTCACAAGAGCTTCATTTCGTTGAATCCATTTGGAATCGTACACTTTAACAACGGCACCGGGACCGGACAAAACAAAAACAGCCATCCGCGAATGACTCTTCTTCACGCATGGCTGTTTTTTATTTTATACTATATCACTTCGAATAAAAATCGGTTTTTTATGGTTCCGTCACTCTGACGGGTATCATTCAATCTTTCTTCATTTCTAACCTTTAGTTGTTCTACATCAATGATAAATAAGGCCGTTAAATCTGCAACTTTATCCTTTTGCTAACCTTCGTTTTCTCTTTCACCTCTTCTTTTAATTGTTTTCCTTCTTCATCTGACAATACTAAGTACGTTTCATTAAAATTGTTATTAGTAATTTACTAGATCTGTCCAATTCCAATCGAATGATTATTCTAAAGAATGCTTTTTAAAGTCAATTTGCTCACTTTATTTATATCCCATTTTACTAAACAAGGTAGCTGGCACTGGATTTTCTTGCCTCATAGAGTCCCGCCAAATTTTCTTTTTCAGTTCAGAAGCTAAGTATTTAAATTGAACAATATCTGAAAAGGAAGTCTGGTCGTTAGTGAATTAGGGGCGTCTCTTGTCTGTCGCAAACATTCGAGTGGAGGTCCCCCATATTTGATCCTTCTTTGAATCTAATAAGTAGTGTAACAAAGAAGGAGTCATTCGACGGACATCTTCGAGGATTGCTAAATACATCAGGTAATCTTGCTGTCTTTCCAATAATGCGGTTCTTCGATTACCTTTAGCAGTAATCTGGTGCTCCCTTCACATAGCGCCGGAAGCACCAGCTCTGAAAGGACTCACCAGAAGAACCGTCCCCTCGGTCATTGGTCATTTCGTCGTTCATACGAAAAGAAAATCATTGCCACAGCTAAGATAGCACATATTTGATACATAGTTGAGTATGAGAATATGTCAGCTATGGGACCCATTACGACCCCACCAAGAGACACACCTAAATCAGCCATTGCGATAAACAAACCGAGTAACATATTTCGACTCATCTTAGGAAGGACAAAACTTAAATACGTCGTTAATGTTGGGTAGATAAGAGCCTGAGCTATTCCTATTAATACAGCACCAACATAGAAAAATATTCCCACCCCGTAACTTACACATTGTGCGCCCAACGCTAAAAGAAGCATCGTCCCCATCATAAAATTTGAATGCCATTTGCCATCGGAAGGGATATTTTTTCTTAGGGTAAAACGAGATATTACAACGGTTATCGCCATAAGCATCAGGTAAATTCCTGCGTTTCCATTTTCCAGATGTTCCGCATAAAGTGGTATAAAAACAGTAATTGCTCCAAATACAATCGACCCCACTAACATTAGAACACTACATTTAAATAAGTGCGGGTTTTTCACTAGCTGACTAAATGAATGAAACGGATTAACACCTTGTTCAGCATTTTTTGTCGCAGGCTGTTCTTCAGCATTATCCATTTTGGCACTATAGCCAAAGACACCAGTAAATATTGCAATTCCTATCATTGCGACTGCAAAGTATTCCATTCCAGCTTGCCAAATTCCCAATGCTAATAAAGGCCCTATAATACCCGGTATGTACGAAAATAAGGAATAAAGTGAAATTCCCTGAGAACGGTCTTTCTCTGGCAATGCATCAATAATGCCAATCTGTAAGGCCATTGAAAAGAATGCTGTAGATACCCCCTGCAACATGCGAGCAATTAGGTAGCCGCCTAGCCCAGTTATCGTATATAAGATTAAAGCGAAACCATTAATAATAAGAATGATACGCAACACTTTTACCGGACCATGTTTTTGAATAATTTGACCTGCCCATGGTCTAAAAAACATGGTCGTAAACAAATATGCCCCCATAATCAAACCTATTGTTGTATTGGTAGCGCCTAATGCGCCTCCTTGTAAAGGAATAATAACATTTAGTATAGCGTTGGCACTAAAATAAAGTAGTACTAACAGATACAAACGTAGAAAAGGCCAAGACATAGCTCCACTCACATTTTCGCCCTCCAAATCTGTGAAAATTCAGTTATATGTAGTTAATTAAAACGTTATCAACGACTTTAATAATTTTTTTGCATAAACAGACTTAACTTCTTTCAAGTGTTCTATGTCAACTATTTCTTCAATTTGTCCATCTCTAAAAATGATGACCCTGTCGCAAATGTAGGCTGCAGCCTGGATATCATGCGTGATAAAAATGTAACTCATGTTGTAGATTCTTTTTAATTCCTTAAGCAATTCTAGAACTTGTGTTTGAACAGATACATCTAGTGAACTGATTGCCTCATCAAATATAATACATTTTGGTTCAGTTGAGATAGCTCTTGCAATACAGACTCTCTGGACCTCTCCCCCTGATAACTCATGGGGGTATTTATTTTGATAAGACGAAGGCAATCCAACTTGGTTTAAGAGAATAACAAGCTTGTCTTCATTCTGTTTTCTATTCTTGTTATGAATCCTCAAGGGTTCTAGGATTGCATCTTTAACAGTAAAAAATGGGTTAATAGAAGATTTATAGTCTTGAAATACAACACTTAAATTACCTGACCTCACTCTTCTATCGTCTACATTCATACCATTAAACAAAACTATTCCACGATCTGGCTTTTCAATTCCCAACATCAAGCGTCCTAGAGTTGACTTACCACTCCCACTTTCTCCGATAATACCAAGACACTCTCCATTTCTGCATTCAAGGCTTACATTCTTCAAAATCATTTGCCTTCCTGAGGAAAACAACCCACCTTTTTTATAAGATTTCTCCACTCTATCAACTTTCAGCAACTCTAGTCCCTCCCTCCATTATTCTATTAAAATTATTGCTCAGCGCTAGCCTAGTAGAGACTAAGTATTTTGTATATTCATGTTCTGCCCCTGAAAAAATCTTTTCAGTATTTCCTCTTTCCATGATTTCTCCATCTTTCATCACTAAAACGTCATCAGCAATTTTTCTTACAACACCTAAATCATGAGAAATAAAGATCATCGTACACCCCATTTTTTCCCGCAAGTTAATAAATTGTTCAACTACTTCAAATTGCGAGATGGTATCAAGTGATGATGTCGGTTCATCAGCGATAATAATATCTGGCTCTAGGACAATGGCCAGCGCAATCATGATTCGTTGCAGCATTCCACCCGACAACTGATGTGGATATTTATTCATAATTTCTAGTGGTGATTTCAACATGACACTTTGCATGGCACTTGTCATTTTTACTTCTATTTCTTTTTTGCTCCATTGAAAATGTTCAGCCAGTGTTTCTCTTAAATGTACACCGACCACACAAGAAGGATCGAAAGCACTCATGCCATTTTGCAAAATCATGCAAAGGTTTCTTCCTCTTTTCTTTCTCATCTCATTTGTGGAGAGATAATTAAGTTTTTCCCCTTTAAAAATTATTTCCCCTGACTGTTGCAGGGAGGGGCTGTTTAATCTCATGATCGCCCTACAAGTAACAGACTTGCCACTTCCACTTTCACCTACAATTGCAAGGCAGCTTCCAGCTGTTAAGCGGAATGAACTATCGCGAATAATTTTTTTCCCGGAGTGGCCATCCCACACCTTTAAATTTTCAACCTCTAATATATTCGTCATCTAATTAGCCACCTCTTTTTTTGGAACTTTTATTTTAGAAAGTGGTGAGTTTTCTTTATAATTGTTTTTAGAGCTTACTAGTTTAGGGTCTAGAGCAACTTGTAGTGAATCTGATAAAAAATTAAATGCCGATACCACAATGACAATGGATAAACCAGGGACCCACATTAATTCTGGTCTCGTAAACATGACTTCCCTTGCTTCATTCAACATCATACCCCATTCAGGACTTGGAGCTTGAATTCCTAAACCCAAAAATGAGAACCCTGAAATTTGCAGAATCATTGAACCAATGGTACCACTCGAAATCACAGCAATATCAGCAAAGGTAAGTGGAACTATGTGGTTGGAAATTATTTTTATATCACTAATACCTGATGCTTTAGCAAACTTTACATAGTCTAATTCAGCATACTGCATAACAGAAGTTCTAATAACTCGAGCAAACCATGCCCATTTAATCAAAGCAAAGGCAATTAAGATATTTTCAAGACCTACACCCAATATTCCAATAACTGCAAGTGCCATAACGTATCCAGGAAAAGAAAGCATCGTGTCACACATTCTCATAATTAGTGCATCGACTTTTCCTCCGAAATAACCAGCTAAAAACCCTAAGATCGCACCGATTAACACAGAAATTAACAAAACGACTAATACCCATAATACACTTGGGCGAATCCCATATATTATTCTCGATAAAACACATCTTCCTAGATGGTCATTACCTAATAAATATTCCCATGAAGGTGAAGCATATTGAAGGTTCATATTAACTTCATAGGGGTCAAAAGGTGCAACTAATGGTGCAAAAATACCAACTATTATTGTGACAACAATGACTATTAAAGACATCATGCCCAACTTATCTTTACTTAAGTTTTTAAATACCGTCATTTAAAGATCATTCCTTAACTTAGGATTCATCGCAGCATTTATAATGTCGGAAATTGTATTAAACAAAACAAAGGATGCTGCTAATATAAGCACATATGCTTGAATAATAGGAAAGTCCCTGCTTAGAATTGCTCTTACACTTAGACTTCCTAACCCTGGCCAAGCAAAGACATTCTCTATAACGACTGTACTTCCCAATATAATTGGTATAGCCATACCAAATATTGAAATAGATACTTGCAATGAATTCCTTAGTATATGCATCGTAATTTTCTTCTCAGGTAACCCGGACGCCCTCCCATACAGAACGTAGTCCTCATTTAAGTTTGTTAACATAGATGTTCTAACATTTCTAAAATAAATACCAGCATAATTTATTGTAATAACAATAACCGGTAGGATATAACTTCTATACGAATCCATTCCACTTGTTGGTAATAAATCTAATTTGACAGATACATACCAAATCATGAGCGTTGCCAACCAGTATGACGGCATCGCTGTTAAGAAAAACGATAATCCTCTTATCGATTTATCGATTATTTTCCCTGCTGTCAACGCACAAATAACCCCCAACAGGATGGACATAAAGATAATGACAACTGATGAAATTAACGTTAACTTTAACGTATTTAAAAATGCTGGTCCTATTAATGTCCATACTGGTTTATCATTAATATATGAATCTCCAAAGTCCAACTGTAGGGAGGAAATCAGCCAGTCAAAATATCGTATAAAAAAAGGCTTATCCATCCCCAACTCTTCTTTTGTTTGTTCTAATAATTTTTCTGTTATCTGTGGAACACCCTGACCTTGTAATACCACTTCAGCTGGGTCTAATGGAGAAAGATTAATTAAGATAAAAGTCAAAAACGAAATAACTAAAAGTAAAGGAAACGATAAGAGAATCCTCTTCATGATGTAAACTTTCATAGAAATTTCCTTTCCATTAAAATATTTTTTACTTAAAACGACACTTTCTCATTAGAAAAACTTGGCATGTCGCCAAGTCCTTCATGGCGAAAGCCTTAGGTTATCTTATACTTTAATCCTTTAGTGAAGTTAAACATTCTTAAAGTATAAATAAAAAGGGGAAAATCCCCCTTTTTATTTCTATTTAAAGTTCATCAACTCAAATGGCAGCTCAAACTGAGTTTGCTTAAATGAAATTCCGTTTAAATCGTTTGAGGCTACTACAGTAACACTTCCATTCGAAATAGGAATAAAAACTGCTTCTTCATGAACAATCGTCAAAATATCAGCGTACAATGACTTTCTATTTTCCTCGTCTGTTGACACCATAACTTTTTCAATATTTTTGTATAGTTCATCTGCTTTTTCAATCCCTTTTGTCGTGTGCAAATAAGAAGCATCAGAAGTAAAAGCAGAGATTGTACTTTGTGGGTCATATGCTAGACCCCAAGTTTGATTGAATAATAAATCATAATCTCCTGTCGATCTTCTATTAGCAATTGATGTTGATTCTTCACCAATAATCTCCAATTGAAGTCCAATCTCTTTTGATGAAGCTTGAATAAATTCAGCCTGGTTTTTTTGGGAAGTAGAATTGCTATCATAATAGAGGTTCATGGCTAATATTGTTCCATCTTTAGTTCTAATTTCATCACCATTTTCTAACTTCCATCCTGCTTCTTCTAGAATCTCCTCAGCTTTCTTTAGATCATAACCTCGTTCCTTTAAATCAACATCCGCATAATTCACATTAGATGAAAATAGCGTATTCGCCACTGATTCAGTTCCATCAAAAATATCCTCACTGATTGTTTCTCTATCAATCGAGTACCAAATAGCTTCACGAACTGGCGTCTCACTTATTGGATTATCAGCTTTACTGCTATTAGCTACAATCATATTTGTGTTCATCGGATCACTTCTTACAAGTTGATAATTTCCGGAGTCGACTAATTGATTCATAGCTTCGACAGCAATACTATCTGCACCGCGATCATCAGTAAATACAAAATTGACTTCACCTTTTTGTAATGCTAACAACGTCGTCTCCCCAGCTGGAAGTACTTTAGACGCAATTTTCTTGATTTCAGGTGCACCATTCCAATAGTCTTCATTGGCTTTAAACGTGGCGAACTCGTCAATCTTATGTTCATCGAGCATATATGGGCCTGTACCATTAAAATCATTTACACCATCTTTAGTCTCCCCATCTATAAAATCTTTGGGTGATATGAATACATAAGGTCTGGTCATAGACAATTCTAATAAAGTTGGATAGTAGGTTTCCGACAAGACTAATTCAACTGTATGCTCATCTACTACATTTACACTTTCTATTTTTGTAGATAACTTAATCCAAGCATGCGTTTCTGCATTATTTTGTACAGCTTCAATATTTTTCTTCACTGCCTCTGCATTAAATGGCTCACCGTCGTGGAATTTCACATCTTTTTTTAAATTAAACGTGTATACTTTACCATCTTCTGAAACTTCCCAGGAGTCGGCTAGCAAAGGTTTGATCCCATCTTCCGTATTTTCAACCAATGATTCATAGACCTTCCCTTGAGCTGGCATTGAACCTGTGTATAAATGCGGGTTCATATCATTAATATCTATGGCTGATGCATAAACTAACTCATTTTCACCACTTGCAGCATCAACATTTGTCTCACTAGTAGAATTACCAGTAGAGCAGGCAGACAATATAAATATAACCAAAAATATTAAACTTACTAACTTGAATTTTTTATTGAACAATGTATTTCTCTCCCTTAAAATAATTTAATTTAAATTAATTCATTTTGCTGTTCAAATGTAGTTAAATTATGACCATCTCCCTTCCATAAATCACAACTAATACTACTTAAACAGTATATTTATCTATTAGTTTAAGTCGACCCATGTTCCAATTTGATCAGATACTTCGCCCTATTTCAGTGCATATCATATTCAAATCTTCAGCAAAACTTTGAACGACAAAGGCATTAGACAACGTTTGGTTTTCATGAAATTGAGCTACTTCTTTAATTTTACTCTCATATGTTTTAATGAATTTATCCGTTGTTGGGCAATCTAAATTTAAATACTTTGCTATACCTTGTATTATCTTTATACGGTAATAATCTTCCTTAGGCATTCTTGGAATATCCAAATCGCCTTCTCTGTTCACAAACATTTTTTTAATTGGAACTGCAGAAAAATCAAAATACCTTCCATCCTTATCTGGTTCTGAGAAAGGGTCAATTAACAGTGAAGTATAACGTATATATAACAAGTACTCTTGATGAATAGTATCTAAATAAGTGAAATTTTCTATATCATGACGAGATAAACTATCCACTCTTATCGGATAATTATCATCTGTCATAAATTTAAGTAAATTTATACCTTTTATATTTATTTTCTCTAAAACATGCATCATTTCTTTCCATTGCGCCAACATATCACGAATTAAATATTGCGTAATAGGCCCTTCAGGATAAATTTTATACACATATCTTTTATTATTTAACTCTCCAAATATTGCATTCAATGAAAAGTCATTCATAAACAGAGGAGGATGGACATATAGAGAAATATTTCTTGTTTCCGCCTCAAGTGGAGAATCCATAACTTCTAGTGCAATCCCTATTTGCCCATAAACCTTATATAGTATCTCAACATTTTTAGACTGATCGTCCGTTGAGCCTATAAATATTTTTTTCTTGACTGCTGTTGTTAAAACATGATTAGAGGGTTTATCATACATCCAGCGAGTATCACCATAATATGTAGAATAACTAATAATTTCCGCATTTGACTTAGATTGATTCATATAATTTTGTATTAAGTAATTAGAACCGAAAGTTGGAGAGATTAAAACAATACACTTCACCTTTTTTAAAACGACATTACTGATTTGTTTTATTACTTCTATATAGGCATCAGTTGTTACAGATAGAATAATCGTGTCCCATTCCCCTTCTATCATTTCATACCTATTAAAAACTTGGTCAATAATGCATTCACCTTTCATAGCAAGGTGCTTTTCATTCTGAATACTTACACGAACTAAATGATTACTTTGATCAAGCGCAGAGAAAAATGTATCTGAACGAACAGATTTTCTTCCCGCAATCCCTATGTAACAATCCAATTGTTTTTTTAAATTTACAGCAAGTTGAATTGAAGTAGGACCAGTTCCTAAAATTAAAACTCGCTTCAAATCACTCATAAAATCCTCCCTTTCTATAAAAACTTATTCTAAACTTTTTTATACAACGCAATATCAAACACATGGTCTGGACGTAATATATTTTCAACCAGTTCCCATTTTTGTTCATTAACCTTTTTCATCGGATAATTAAATAATGATTTCAGGCGATCACCATACCTCATAGCCACTACAACTTTTTGATTCGTCAAAGTATGTAGTTGATCCAATATTTCATATTTTTTTTCAACTGTTGAACTAAAAATAATGTAGGTAGCTTCTTTTGTGAAATTAAGATCTTCCACTGTTGTTTGTTCTAGTCTAATATTTAATTCACTACCTAATCTTTTTACAACATTTAATCCAAGTTTAATGGCCTCATTATCAATATCTATACCAACAACTTTTGCCCCAGTCTCCCTAGCTATTAATAACGGTGTCATCGGAAATGAACCTGATCCAATTAATAATACTTTTGATTCAGAATTGATCTGAAAACTACCAAATTCCTTCTCAATACATGACTCTATGTTTTTAAAATAATCGGACATCACATCATTTCCGTTCAATAACTTCAACGCGCGATATTTTTCCATAATAGCAACACAATGTGTTGATTTTTTTCTTAAATCCAACATAAGCTGATTAAAATCACTAGATTCTTGTTGTGCAAGGTCCCATATTTCTCTATTGGTATGGCTTGTGATGAACTTTGAATAATCATCTATTAAACTCTCTAAAACTAGACAATTATTGTATGTCTGATCATATTTTCTTGCTAATTCATCGAATTTCTCTAGGTAGGAAGTTAAATATTCATGAAAAGTTTCTAACTTAATCACTAATGTCACCCCTATTCAATGTAATCAAACATCTATAAACGCTTTTCCCTTTGCAACTATTCTGACTGCCCCTTCAATCTTTAGGTTTGTAAATACTCCTTCATAATAATCAGCAAATACATTAATAGTGCCTCCAGGTTGTCTTAACTTTGCGGTTATTTCCCCTTGACTCTTCCACGCTAGATATGCACCTACGGAAGCTGTACCTGAACCACACCCCCTTTCCCAAACCATACTATCTAAGTGTGGAACATAAATAAGAGGAACCAATTCATCAGACTTCGGTTTATACAATAAAACGCCAATCAACTTGGAACCTAATGTTACACCCAGCAACTTTGCTAATGATTGTGCTTTTTTCTTTATCTCCTTACTAAATTTGTCCACTTCTAAAACAATATGTATACATTCTTGATATCTAATTATTGTCATATTTAAACTACTTCCACCATATTTTACCGTTTTCTGCTCTACCTTCTCAGGAATTGGCATAGTAACTTGACAATGATATTCTTCTACATTTCTTTTCACTTGACACATTATTAATTTATCGGTTCCTGAAACTTCTAATAGTATTTCTGTCAAATGGTTTTTCTTTAATCCGATTTCAGAAGCAATATAAGTAGCCAATGTCATACATGCATTACCACAAAACTCACCACCTGCCATCTGTAAATGCGCAGCCGCTTTATTATTTATCGACTTTTGTATAAAACCTACTTGTTCAGCGTAGACATTGTCATACGCCATAATTTTTGAAGCAATGAGCTTATACTTCTCAACCGGATAATTAGTTTTAATAAGAATTGTCATGTTTTGTGTTGGATTAAATTTTATAAAATCTATTTCGTATTTCACCTAAACTACCTCTAAACTTATATTTTTTAAATTCAATGTCCTTGCTTCATATAAATACACTCTTACAAATAGTAATGATTACGATTATCATCATATAATTGGATTATAGCATAATTTTCCATACAGTCAATAAGTAAATTTTTTGTAAATGTAAAGTTGTTAGAAATCAAGTTAAGATACAAGCACTTGGCTTCCATATTTTAACAGAAAAAAACTCAATAGATGCCTATTGGGGAGTTGAAAGGATAGCTTTATTTAACGACTAAAGTGTGAGGGGTTTCCGTATCCTACCTGCAACGAAGCTTCTGCCGAATTTAGTTCATCTGTAAAGAGTAGCTGGCGAGCTTTCTGAAGGCGGAACTGTTTCTGATACTGCATCGGGCTCATACCACTGAACTCCTTGAAATAACTGTAGAAGGATGATGAGCTCATTCGTACTTCCTTCGCCAATTCTTCAACTTACATATGTTGGCATTCGGATCACCTCAGATGGCCATATTTGACATGAACTAATGCCAAACGGAAGAAATGATGAAGCCCGAGGTGGTCGCAACAGTGCTTACAAAGGGAGTTATACTATCGAAGGCAACCATATCGATTATGTGAATGATACAGCCTTTACGGCAGATGGTGATTTCTAGACAGTGTACTGCATCACGCAGAAATGGTGCTATATCTGGAAGCAAAAAAAGAAGGGGGCGAATTTTATGTCTTCACTTCACGGAAGAACAGTTATTATTACAGGTGCCAGCAGCGGGGTCGGAGAAGCAACAGCGCGCTTCTACCTTTAGTTGTTCTACATCAATGAGTTTGATACTTCTTTGAATCTAATAAGTAGTGTAACCAAGAGGGAATCTTTCGACGGACATCTTCGAGGATTGCTAAATACAGCAGGTAATCTTGCTGTGTTTCTAATAAGGAGGTTGTTCGAATACCGTCACCAGTAATCTGCACCTAGCGCCGGGGACACCAGTTCTGAAAGGACAATTCTTTTTCGACCACAAGAACCGTCCCCTCGGTTACTCTATAACACGCTTATTCTTTGTGATTATATTTACAACAAACATTAATATAGCTGTTACGATAATAATTACGCCCAACTCTTGAAAGTATAAATATACTGGATCCCCTTCTGTCCATACTCCTCTAAAAGCAATCAAAGCATAATAAATGGGATTAAAAAACTCCACAATTATTTTTATAGAATCAGGAAACATCTCTGGCGGAAAGGTTAAACCACCTAGGAACATCTGATAGAAAAAAAACATAAGTGCAATAGACTGGTAACCAGAACTTTTTGTTGTTACTGTGAAAATTAGTGCCGCTAGGGAGTATTGAAATACATTCACTAAAAAAATTACCAATAAAACCGAAGGCATATTATTGAAAGGAATAGGCACTTCTGATGTTATTATTGCAGTTGCGACTAAGAGGGTTATAGCTAATAATTGGAAAATTAAGGTGGGAAGTAAGATACCTAAGGAGATTGTGAAGTGGTCTAAGCCAAGTAATCGATACTTTAAAAGATTACCCTGTTCTTTATAAACGGAATAGTATTGTCCGTAAATGACAATTACTGCATTGATAATAATAATAAAAATAAAAGCAGGTAATAAATAATCTACTAAACTAAAACCCGTTTCCAGTATCATCTCACCCGCAAATACATTACTAAAAATAATGAACATCACTACTGGTAAAATAAACCCAATCGCAGTATCCTTATACCCTCTCATGAGAAGTTTCAATTGGAAAAAAGAAAATGTAACCATATTAGACATATTGGGTTTCTCCTTTCTGATTGATAACATAACCTAAATTTTTTAGAAATGCATCTTCAAATGTATAATTTTTCATTAATATATCCTGTGCACCTAGTTTTGAAAGAACATTTAAAACATGTCCTTCATTCGAGGGGGCAAATTCAATCGAATATCTTCCTTCTTCATCCGTATTCAAATCAAATTGTTTACTAAGTTCTTTTGCATTACCTTTATCTAAGATAAAACTAACAAGTTTTTTCTGTCCAAACGTATTATTTATTATTTCTTTGACAGTACCTTTAATTTTCTTTGTTCCTTTTTCAATAATAAAGACATTATCAGCTAAGAATTCTATCTCTTCTAAAAAATGACTCGTAAGTACAACTGTTATTCCTCTATCCTTATTGATTTTTTTAATAATATTCCATATTTTTCTCCTTGCAACAACATCTAGTCCAGTCGTAATTTCATCAAATATAATCATCTCAGGATCGCCAATAAGCGTTAGTAATATAGAGAGCTTCTGCCTCTCTCCACCAGATAACTTAGTAATATAATTGTTCTTAAAATCAAGTAATTCAAATTCATTTAATAACTCGTCGATATTTACATTTGTTTTTAATATTCTCTTATAAAGTAAGCATAAATCTTTTACTTTCGCGCCTCCTTCAAAAGAAGAAGATTGCATTTGAAGCCCCACTTTTTTATACAATTGACTCTTATCAAATGAATAAGCAATTTCTCCATCATAGTTTGTTAAATTCATTATGCAATTAATTAATGTAGATTTCCCTGCTCCATTATGGCCTAAAATTGCAAATATTGACCCTTTTTCTACTTCGAACTCAATATTATTCAATACTTGAGTCTTGCCATAAAATTTATTAATACTCTTTATACTTAACATTGTATCCCCCCTAATATGGACCCCGATTGGATCATCACCAAAAATACAAATTAATTCAAAAAATCAAATATTTAACACTTATTATATCTTATTATACCCTGTGTATTCAATATTTTTTAGAAAAGTTAGAATTTTCATTTTATTTAAAGGGACCGGAAGGGGGGACCAGGGCCGGGGGGACGGTTCCTCCGGTCAGCGCTCGGCAATTCCAATTATCCTCCTCTAGTCTCGATTTGGCATACCTATTTAGGGTGCGGCTGAATAAGCTTCACTTTAACAACTGCGCCGTTGGCGAACAAAACATAAACAGCCATCCGCGAATGACTCTTCTTCACGCATGGCTGTCTTTTATTTTATACTATATCATTTCGAATAAAAATCGTCGTTAGTGAATTAGGGCGTCTCTTGTCTGTCGCAAGCAGCCGAGTGGAGGTCCCTCATATTTGATACTTCTTTGAATCTAATAAGTAGTGTAACAAAGAAGGAGTCATTCGACGGACATCTTCGAGGATTGCTAAATACATCAGGTAATCTTGCTGTCTTTCAAATAAGGCGGTTTTTCGGATACCGTCAGCAGTAATCTGGTGCTCCCTTCACATAGCGACAGAAGCACCAGTTCTGAAAGGACTCCTCGACCACAAGAACCGTCCCCGCGGTTGCCCCACCAGAAGAACCGTCCCCCTGGTCACCCCTGGTCAAAACCAGCGAACTCGTCTAGTGAATGGAGCTAACATCTTTGTAAACCGAAATGGTCGTATGTCGGCAACCTGAAGACCAAATTTGAGAGCTTCGTTTTCAATACGCTTCCGATGAACGTTTCGTTGTTCTTCGTCAAGAGCTTCCAGCATAAGCTGTGTGTCGTACCAAACCTTCGTTCTGCAATGAGCAAGAAAAAAAGAAGCAAGAGATTCATCCTTGTTGCCCATTAAATAATCAATCGGGCGAATTAGGCGAGCATAATGGCGAACAAGCTCGTCTTGTACTAAATCAATTAGGTCTGCCAGTACATCGTTGATTAGCTCATGATCTTTTCGACGGCTCATCATTAGCTGAGCATCTGGCCAAACATTGTCTTCTGCCAGTATATTATGGAGTACGAATGGTAAATCACTATTAATATGGGCATTAATACCAAGTAATGCGTCTTGTAAGACAAACCCTCTTTTTTCTTCCGCAAAACGAAAGGCTAAATCCCAAGCAGGCGAACAACTTTCTCCAGATTCAAAAGCATCGTTTGCATTAAAATAATAATGAGCAAATTTAACTAACACTCTTTCCATCCATATTGGATCTCGAAAAAAGCCTGACTCAATGCGCAGCTGCATTTCCTTTGTCATTAGTAGATAAACACGTTGAAAAACTTGGCGATAATCGTTTTTCTCTTGAAGCACATGAAGTCGTTTCGTCATTATATCGATAACATGTATTAATGTTTGTTTTTCACCAACTAGATTACTAGAAATCCCCATATCCCTCCCCCTAAAACAGTGAAAATTCCAAGTTTCTATGAAGAAAATATGCCTACGTTAAAAAAAGATTAGCATAGCAAATTATGGATGTAAAGAGAATTCTGAAAACTACGGGACGGTTCTTGTGGCTGAAAAAGAGTCATTTCTATTTGGTGAAATCAATCATTCATTCGATTTTAATAAGCTCCAATAAAGACAATAAAACAAACCCTATAATTTTCTCCGATTTCATCTATCTAAACAAAGAAACTCTCTTGCCCAAAAATCATAGGGGCGGATCTCTTCTTGCTTCCCCATCCACCAGTTACCCGAATCTGCAAGACAAAACTTTAGACGTAGGTTTTTAGAAATATATTGTCCTTATCCTATGCAACTAAATCCAATTCATTTTTCAAAAATTTGGAATAACCGCCCACGCCCATTCAATTTATGTTAGTATACATACCTGAGGTGATGAGATGCAATCATTCATTCTAATAATCTCTACAGTTTATGGCATCAGTTTCTTGCCTATAGCTGCATTTATATATACTCAGAATAAAAAAGAATCTGAGAAAGAAAAGATGGGGTTATTTCTTCTGCTTTTTGTCGCAGGATTAATAGCATTGGCCCCCACGGCAGTCATTGCCGTTTTCCTATTTGCTTTACTTGGTTCCGCCAATGTGCTGGACACCCTGTTTTCTTTGGGCTTTAGCAGGAACCAGCTAATCACACTAACAATCTTCATACTAGTCTATTTATTTACAATTGATAGTGTGATTGAAAAACTGGTGGAATATATAACAGGCAAAAACAAGATTACCTTCTTTCTTGTACTGCTTTCTCGAATATTTGCATTTCATATGATAGGGCTAATCATAGGCGTACAGCAAGCAAACAGCTTTATTATTGCAGTGGGAGTAGCATTAATTATCATGCTTCTTGAGATCTTGTACCTTTACCGAGAAAAGCAAAGTGCGAAATGATTTGGTGCAAGGCCCACTGTATCTCCGAATCTTTCAACATATATCCACAAAACTCAGGAAGCGACACCAAAACTTCTTGGAAAATCGAGGCCAATATTCTATATCCCAAACTATTCCTCACTTTGCATTCACCTCCACCGCACATCCAGTTAACCACTGTTCCCCCCCCTCATCACAGCAACAGTTCCACTAAGCATAGAACCGAGGGGACGGTCCTTCCGACCACAAGAACCGTCCCCTCGGTTGCCCCTCGGTTGCCGGTTGTCGCAATTTCTCCAGTTCTTCCAAAAAAATATTGACAATTAAATAGATGCCAATTACAATATGTGTAACCGGTTACAGATTAGTGATTTGAAAAAAGGCGGGATGAAGATGACAACCATTCGTGATGTAGCGAAGCATGCCAATGTTTCAGTAGCAACAGTATCCCGAGTGACAAATAAAAAAGGTTACGTGAGTAAAGAAGCTGAACATGCTGTTTTAAAATCTATTAAAGAATTAAATTATCGACCAAATTCTGTAGCACGATCGTTGTATCATAAAACATCAGGGATGATCGGTCTCGTGCTCCCAGACATTTCAAATCCATACTTTCCAGAGCTAGCAAGAGCAATTGAAGATGTAGCATTAACTTATGGCTATACTGTGGTACTTTGCAACACAGATGAAGAAATAGAAAAAGAAAAAAAGTATTTTGACGCTTTAAAACAAAAATATGTCGATGGGATCATCTTAACAACGAGTAGTTTATCTTTTGACGAATATGAAGAATTAGACTTACCTATCGTTGCATTGGACCGAGTGATTGGTGATCATATTCCAACGGTTGTTTCTAACAACCGAGAGGGAGGAAAGACTGCCACAGAACATTTAGTCAAGTGTGATTGTAAATTTCTTGCGCACATTAGAGGACCTCGAGGGGTAAATCCAGCAGATGAAAGATATATTGGATTCAAAGAAGTGGTCAATAAACTTGGAATTCCTAATGTTGTTGTCGATGCAAATTTTAATATTGACCAAGCAGAAAAAGTAACGAGAGAAATCCTTACAAAAAATCCAAAAATTGATGGTATTTTCGCTAGTAGTGACGTAATGGCAGCCGGTGTGATGAAAGCAGCTCATACGGTCGGGAAGAAAATTCCTGAAGATTTAAAATTAGTTGGTTTTGATGGGATTCCACTTGGAGACATGCTAGTCCCTTCTTTAACAACGGTAGAGCAGTCAATTTACAAAATGGGGGCTTTATCAGCAAGATTGTTGATTAAGCAAATTGAAAAAGTCCCGTTAGACTCTTATTATTATGAGTTACCAACTACTTTAAAGGAAAGAGAAACGACAAGACAAAGAGGTGAAATAACATGAAAAGAAAACCAAAAATCACCATTGTAGGAAGTATCAACATGGACATGGTGACAGTCACTAACGTTTTCCCTGAGCAAGGGGAAACACTAGTTGGAGAAAGTTTTGTAACGGTTCCAGGAGGAAAAGGGGCAAATCAAGCAGTAGCTGCGGCAAGGCTTGATGCTGAAGTACGTATGATAGGTCGAGTAGGAGATGATTCTTTTGGAACTGTACTAAAACATAGTTTGCAATCTGAGGGAATTTTTTCCGACAGTGTGGAACCGGTTACAGATTGTAGTTCTGGTGTTGCGACAATTATTATATCAGACGACAACAATCGTATTGTTGTTACACCAGGTGCAAATTATCATGTTAGTCCCGACTATATAAAGAAATATAAAGAGATCTTATTAACGAGTGATATAGTGTTAATTCAATTAGAAATTCCAATGGAAACGGTGGAATACGTAACAGATGTTTGTTCTGAAAACGAGATTCCTATTATTTGTAATCCTGCACCGGCACAAACGATTCAACCTTTCTATCTTGATAAACTGACATACTTGACGCCAAATGAAACAGAATCAGAAACGTTATTTGGAAAGTTTGTTCCTGATGCTCTAAGAAATAAAGTAATTGTAACCAAAGGTGATAAAGGCGCTATTTATTATGAAGAAGATACACCTTTTACCGTTCCTGGTTATCGCGTAAAACCTGTGGATACAACTGGTGCAGGAGATACATTTAACGGCGCATTGGCCGTTGCCTTAGCAGAGGGAAAATTGATTCCTGAGGCGATCGAATTTGCAAATGCGGCAGCAGCATTATCAGTGACATCATTTGGGGCACAAGGTGGAATGCCTATACGAAAGGAAGTCCACAACTTTTTGGACGAACAGGAGGAGAAATCATGAAAAAAAATGGCATCTTAAACCGAGATATTTCTTCCGTTTTAGCAAAAATGGGCCATACAGATACGATTGCGATCGCAGACTGTGGATTACCGATTCCTGATCATATTCCTTGTATAGATTTAACTATTCGACAAGGAATGCCATCCTTTATTGATGTATTAGATGCCGTATTAGAAGACATGGCTGTTGAAAGATTAGTCTTAGCAGATGAAATTAAACAAAATAATGAACAGATCAATCATTATATTACTAAAAAAAATATTTCAATCTCTTATATGTCGCATGAGTTATTTAAGCAGCAATTATCTAATGTGAAAGCGATCATTCGTACAGGTGAAAATACACCTTACGCCAATGTGATCCTACAATCTGATGTTATTTTTTGAAAAGGGGGTGTAGTTCTTGATCGTTCAGATGCAAGGAATTGATAAATCATTTAGCGGAAACCAAGTCTTGAAAAATGTCTCATTCTCCGTTGACAAAGGAGAAATTCACGCGTTGATGGGTGAAAATGGTGCCGGTAAATCAACTTTAATGAAAATTCTTACTGGCATTCACTCAAGAGATAATGGCACGATTGAAGTGAAGGGAAAAACAGTGGAATATAAGCACCCAAAAGAGGCAGAATTTGACGGGATTGCAGTGATTCATCAAGAACTGAATATTTTGCCTGAATTGTCGATAGCGGAAAATCTTTTTTTAGGTAATGAAAAAACGTATGGAAAAACGAACTGGTTAAAAACAAAAGAAATGAATGACGAAACAGAGAACCTTCTCGCTGAGCTTGGGTTGACTATAAAAGCAACGGAAAAAGCGGGAAATCTATCTGTAGGAAAACAACAAATAATTGAAATTGCCAAAGCGCTCAAAACGAAGTCAGATATTATTATTATGGATGAACCAACAGCAGCATTAACAGGAAGAGAAATTGATACTTTGTTTAAAACGATTCGGGATTTACAAAATAAAGGTGTGACGTTCATATATATTTCTCACCGAATGGAAGAGATCTTCTCACTTTGTCAACGAATAACTGTGTTAAGAGACGGAGAATTAGTAGGAACGAAAGTCATTGCAGACACAGGTTTTGACGAGATTGTAAAAATGATGGTTGGTCGTGAGCTTGGTGGAAGGTATCCAAACTATGATTTAAATCCTGGCAACGTGAAGTTGGAAATACAGCATTTTTCAAGAGAAAGAGAATTTGAGGATATTTCTTTTTCTGTTCGCGAAGGTGAGATCTTTGGCATTTCAGGTTTAATGGGTGCAGGACGATCTGAATTGGTTGAAACACTATTCGGCTACCGAAAACTCAGTGGTGGAGAAGTATTGTTGGATGGAAAAAAAGTCGACATTTCAAATCCATACGTCGCGATTCAACATGGGTTAGGATTTATTTCAGAAGATAGAAAAACAAAAGGACTTATTACTGATTTCAGTGTGAAAGATAACTTAACTTTACCTAACTTAGATGGTATTTCAACGTCTAGTTGGATTTCAGCAAAGAAAGAATTGGATTTATATGATCAGCTAGTTGAAAAATTAGGCATTCGAACTTCCGGAGCCAACCAAACGGCCAAATCACTTAGCGGTGGAAATCAGCAAAAGGTTGTCATTGCGAAGTGGTTGTGGATCCGACCGAAAGTATTAATTCTTGATGAACCAACTCGTGGTGTTGATGTGGGTGCAAAAAAAGAAATTTATACGATTATGAATGAGTTGGCTAAGCAAGGCGTAGCGATCATCATGATTTCATCAGAACTCCCAGAAATCATTGGTTTAAGTTCAAGAGTTGGTATTATGAGTGAGGGAAAACTAATGAACACTTTAGATAGAGAAGAATTAAATGAGGAAATAATCATGCACTATGCTACGGGGGGAGATAAACATGTTCGGAAATAAAAAAGTCAAGTCGCTATTAGGATTGTTAGGTCCTTTCATTGGACTATTAGTAATCGTAATAATTATAACGATTTTAAATCCTGGATTTATGTCAGTATCAAATATATTAAATGTCTTAAGACAAGTATCTATTAATGCATTAATCGCATTCGGAATGACGTTTGTCATTTTAACCGGAGGAATTGATTTGTCAGTTGGTTCAATTCTTGCCTTGTCAGGAGCAGTCTCTGCCACGTTGATGGCCTCGGGATTTGATCCAATTCTATCAATGATAATTGGTTTAATTGTAGGGGCACTGCTTGGTGCTTTCAATGGTATTGTGATTGCAAAAGGAAAAGTGGCTCCGTTTATTGCAACCTTAGCAACGATGACCATTTATCGTGGTTTAACACTAATGTTTACGGATGGGCGCCCGGTTACTGGTTTAGGAGACTCTGTGACTTTTGAAATGCTAGGAAAAGGATATTTTTTTGGGGTACCAGTTCCTGCGATGACGATGATGATCAGCTTTTTGGTTCTGTACTTAATATTGAAGAAAACGACGTTTGGTCGGCGTGTATACGCAGTTGGTGGTAACGAAGAAGCATCGATTTTATCTGGTATTAAGGTTGATCGAATCAAAATATACGTTTACTCATTGACTGGATTTTTGTCAGCAATGGCTGGAATTATTTTGACTTCAAGGCTCAATTCAGCCCAACCAACAGCAGGTGCTATGTATGAGTTAGACGCTATTGCTGCAGTTGTGTTAGGTGGAACAAGTTTAACTGGTGGTAGAGGTTGGATCGTCGGCACTTTAATTGGTGCCTTGATCATAGGGGTGCTAAACAATGGCCTCAATTTATTGGGAGTAAGTTCCTTCTTCCAACAAGTCGTGAAGGGTAGTGTCATTCTATTAGCGGTATTGTTAGACCGCAAAAAAAATGCGTAAAGGGGAGTTTTAAATGAAGAAAGCTTTGTTATGGATGATGGTTGTCGTGCTAGGAATCGTATTAATGGCTTGTTCAACTGATGGACCTGGTAGTAATGGTGCAAATGATGAAGACAATACTGGTGGAGATGGTGAGTACACGATTGGGTTTTCAATTTCAACATTAAACAATCCGTTTTTTGTTACATTACAAGAAGGTGCAGAAGAAAAAGCGGAAGAGTTAGGCGTAGAGTTAATCATGGTTGATGCGCAAGATGACAATGCGAAGCAAGTAAGTGACGTAGAAGACTTGATTCAACAAGGCGTTGATTTAATATTAATTAACCCTACAGATTCGGCTTCCGTTATTTCGGCTGTCGAGTTGGCAAACGCAGATGACATTCCCGTTATCACTGTAGATAGAGGTGCTGATGGTGGAGAAATCAAAGCTCATATTGCATCTGATAACGTAGCAGGTGGAGAAATGGCCGGAGAATTTCTAGTAGATCTTGTTGGGGAAGGTGCAGAAGTGGCTGAACTTGAAGGAATACCGGGATCATCAGCAGCCCGCGAGCGCGGAGAAGGATTCAATAATATTGCCGGTGATTCATTGGATGTGGTTACATCTCAATCCGCAAACTTCGATCGCGCCGAAGGGTTAACGGTTATGGAAAATATTCTTCAAAGTAATCCCGATATCAAAGGTGTATTTGCACATAATGACGAAATGGCGTTAGGTGCGTTGGAAGCAATTGAAGCATCTGGAAATGATGATATCGTCATTGTTGGTTTTGATGCAACAGATGATGCTGTTGCGGCAGTTGAAGATGGTCGTTTAGCAGGGACTGTGGCACAACAACCCGTTTTAATTGGTGAAGAAGCGTTGGATGCAGCATTGGCTTTATTGAACGGAGATACGGTGGAAGAGTTTATTCCTGTTAGACTTGAATTAGTTGTTGAGGAATAGTGATAACCGGGGGGACGGTTCCTCCGGTCAGCGCTCGGCATACCTAGTGAGGGATGGCTGAATAACCTTCAAATTCACAAGTCCTTCATTTCGTTGAATCCACTTCGAATTCGAAAGCTTTAACAACGGCGCCAGGTCCTGTAAATAAATTCAAACTGCCATACGTGAAGTGCTACTCTCACGTATGGCAGTTTGATAATTATTACTTTATCTATTCAATATAAATCTTCGCTTTTCCCGACGAAATATAACAGAAATCGAGGCCTACCTCCCATATCCCAAACCATTCCTCACCTTACATTCCCCTTCACATCAGGTTAACCACTGTTAACACCACTCATCACAGCAACATATCCATTAAGCAAAGAACCGAAGTGACAGTTACGTTTCGACCACAAGAACCGTCCCCACGGTTGCCCATCGTTACTAGAATGAGTATGATTCACCGTCATTTGGCACTAAAACATGAGATAACATGCCTTTATCCTCAGAAAAGATTTTTAAATCTTTTCTGGATAATGTCCAGTGGTTGACAGCTTCCATATGGACAGAAATGATTTTTGCGTTCGGTGCCGCCTTATACACATTATAGATATCCTCTTTTCCCATAACTAGAGAACCGCCTTCAAAGAATTGATTATCTCCACCATTTACAACGATAATATCCGGTTCATGTGTATCAATTACTTCTTGAACTGCATCATACCAAACCGTATCTCCAGCAACATACAATGTTTTTTCCGATGAGTGTTTGAAGACTACGCCGCATACCAGACCAGTAAATTTTAAGATTTTGCCTCTTCCGTGCTCGCCTTTTGTTTTCGTTAATTGGATACCTTCGAAGACTGTATCCTCTTGTAAAACATCTACATTTTGGAAACCAGCGTTACGAATTTCTGTCGCATCTTCTTCATTTTGAGAGAATACTTTAATTCCTTTTGGCAATGCTTCCTTGGCAGCATCATCCCAGTGGTCAAGATGCAGGTGAGTGACAATGACCGCATCAATATCTTGGATAATATTATCAATAGAGGTTGGCAAACTCACCAAAGGATTGTTCTGATCTTGTCTTACTGAATTTGGATAAGGTGGATAAGTCCCCTTCACTGCTAAAAATGGATCTACTAAAAACTTTTTCCCTGCAAATTGAACAACTAGTGTAGCATTTCGAATGAGTTGTATATTCATGATTATTATCTCCTTTTCATTAAATTACATATAGTTTATACTATGATCAATTAACACTTACATAGGTTAAATAAAGTCTTTTGCCCATTTGACTTTATAAATGAAAGGGGTTTATAAATGTTAGATCAAACAGATATGCTTATTTTAGATGAACTATCACAGAATAGTAGGATCACGATGAAAAAATTAGGTGAGAAAGTCCATCTGACTGGACCAGCTGCCTCAGCTAGAGTGGTGAAATTAGAGGAACTTGGCATTATCGAGGGGTACACCATTAAAGTAAATCAAGTTAAATTAGGATATGTTATACATGCTTTGATTAGTATCTGGACAAAAAGTCCACATCATCAACCTTATCTTTCATTCATAAAAACAAAAGAACAATATGTCATAAACAACTACAAAATTAGTGGAGATAGTTGTTACCTTCTTGAATGTAAATTTCCATCTAATGAATAGTTAGATCATTTTTTGATAGATTTAAACAACCATGTTCAATATAAATTGTCGATAATCATTAATAAATAGTACATGATAGTGGATATTTGTAAATTAATACACTTAAATTAATACACTTAAAGTCACCATAATGTAAAGAAGACCTATAGTTCAAAGAATTAATTTTCTACACGGTACATAATAATATTCGATATCAAAGCCTAGTTCCTTACATATAAATGGGATTAGGCTTTTTCGCTTAAAATCGTTGACGTTCTTTTATTGGTTAAAATGGTGACATCAAGTATTAAATTTCATCGCAAGTGTTGGTAAAAATATGTTTCCTAATATTAAAGAAACAAGCGGAACAAAGAAGTAACGAATAGAGATCGCTCCGTCGCTCCCCAAGCAACACCATACCTCAAACTAGTTATAAAATCCGACCATTTAATAACGAATTTAACGACAGTTATTTATAGCACCAATTATGAGTTATTGAGCATAAAACTTAGACACTAGTCTTATCCATACTGTTTAACAAACGTACGATGGCTTTAATTCCTGCCGCTCATATAGACTACAGAACAATTGTCATTGAGGAAAACCCGGTCTATTATATCAATCAAACACCACTAGAACTTATTAAACTAGCTTGTCTCAACGGTGGTTTCTCTTACGATGGCAGACGTATTGCAGCTATGCACCACCTTGCTATCTACAAAAAAGTCCCCGCGGCACTCAATATCTATACCTTTCCAACATGCTCACCAAGCCTGTTTCACTGTCACTCGTTATTCTACAATATATCCATACGATTTGCGCCGTCCCCAAAGTTTCCAATCAATGCTTAATTACCTTTAAAAATGGTAAACAAGTAACCATCGACGTGTCAGCGAAAGGCATTACAAGACAACTGTATCAAACCACTCACATCATCCAGCGCTCTTCTCAACAAGACTAATGTATCGACGGGGGGATCTAGCACATTCGCCTCACCACGCCTTTTATCACGTTCAAGTCGTTTTTATTTGGCAAAACTAAATATTGATTACTCTAAAAAATGCGGGGACAAGGGATCTGTAATCTGTACCCCTTGTCCCTCTCTCTTAAGGAGCTATCCATATCAGATCAAAAAAATGAACATCAGAATAGTCCTCGTCTTTTTGATAGACTATCTCTATGCCTCGATTTTTCCATTCACCGGCTATTTCATCTTCTCCTCGTATTTGTGCAAGTTTAGAAGCTATCCCGTATACAGATCCTGACTCAATCATATTACCTTCTAGACCCTCACGGTCAAATCGCCCCGAAATGATCCCTTCTTGATTCCATTGATTAATAAGAAATGTCCAAAACTTATCAATAGATTCCCCCTCCTTTTCGAGTTCAATTGCTATAAGCAGCTGGTCAACCATGTGAACTACTGATGCTTCTTCAAATTTTTTACTATCAAACTTGTACTGTTCTGGAAAAAAAGTAGTTTCCCTCTCGGTAGCTAGCTGAAAAACAGTGTCCATCGAAGGCAAGTTGAATTCTGGATTGTCCGATGAACCATAGCTTAATACGACTCGATCACTTGCAGCATCTTGTTTCCAATCATAAAAATCAGAAATCATTCCATTCTGTATCTGATATTTTTTAATAGATTCCACAAGTTTCAAAGCAATTGCGTTTTCTGACCCTAAAACATCGATTATACGAATATCATCAATCCAAGCATTAGCAGTTGCCTCTTCGTCATTGTTAATTTCCCATGACAGAAAATAATCATTGTTTTTCTCTACCAAGAAATATGAACTCAAATTGCTAATCTGAACTTTTAATAATTCTTCAAAATGATTATCTTGTAACCACTTCATATATAATCCACTTGATTCAGATAAATAATGGTCATTACTATCTATTCCATATGAACGGATAAGTCCATCTTCTGTAAGGTAATGCGTCTTAACTATTTGATTAAAATCATCTGCTGTCCAACTTAGTGAATCATCACGGCCCCAAAAGATAAAAAATAGTATAACCGTTCCCCCTATTATCCCACCAACTAAAGACAGCATTATTTTTTTATTTTTTACTGCCATACTATATCGCTCTTTTTTTGAAGCGTTTTGTTTTATCCCAGCCTATAACTTCATTTTTAATAAATCGTTTCCAAACGTAAATTCCAGTACTTCGGGCAAGTAAAATGGCGAAAAGTTGAGCATAAGTAAAGTACATTATTATTGCAACAAGCACATTCATGGTAGAAACATCCCGATCTAGCACAATTGCTCCTATTATCTGAGAAGTGTAAACGATATAACTCATAAACCACAGCATTAATATCGGGGCAACGTAAGTTGGTTCAAAAAAATTAAAAAGGCTTCCAACAAAAAATAAATGTGAAAAAAGTAGCAGCAGCGCAAAAAATAAGTAAACGGTGATATGTTGTATAGAATGGAAGAATGCTCGTTTACGCCAGAATTGTTTTGAAATGAATACTTTTTCAAGCAAATAGATATTCCCAATAAGCCAGCGTGTTCTCTGCTTAACAAACGTTTTTAGGGTTTCAGGTTCTTGTTCCCAAGTCTTAGATAATGGGACTATTGGAAGGGTGTAACCTTCTGCTGTCAATCGAATTGTTAATTCCGCATCTTCCGCCAAGGCATGTACATCATACCCTCCTAATTCATCAACAACTTCTTTTCTCAGTAACATGTTAGTTCCAGCCAATGACCCTAACTTCATCCACTGCCAACGGCCACACTGCATAAGAAGTTGAAACACCTGAAACTCTAGTGCAATCATACGAGTCAGTAAATTCTTTTTTGCGTTTTGAGTTTTTACATATCCTACAGCACCGGCTGCATTATCTGTTGTTTCAGCTTTTTCGACGAGAAGCTTTACAGCCTCGGCTTCAGGCTGATTATCGGCGTCATATACAAGGAAATATTTAGATTTAATAAAAGAAAGCCCATAATTCAGAACTCGTGATTTCCCTTTCGGTTCCCCACTAGGGACAGAAATGTAATGGAAACGACTAAAGGATTTTTGAAAAGCTTTACCAATAACGGGCGTATCATCGGAAGAATTATCGTCAAGCAAAAAAATATCGAGTTGTCCCGGATATTTAATCCGGCTCATTGCAGTTAGTGTATTCTCCATTACAACTCCCTCATTATGTGCAGGAATTAGAATTGAAATGGAAGGATAATGATTAATAACCGGTCTTTCATGTTTTTTCACACGAAAGTAAACTCCCATAAGTGTGAGCATCGAATAGAACGCAAGCAGGAGCCAAAAAAACAGCATAATAAGTATTAAAATTATATTCATTTGTTATGCCCCCTTTTTTTGAAGACAACGGTCAAGTGCAGCCTCTAAATTTCCGATCACAATTTTTTCAATGGTGAAAGGAAGGTCAATATAATTGATTGTTGTCTTAAGCTTATCCTGAATACGATGTAATACAACTTCACTACCTGCTTCACTAGTATTTTGAAGAAGAATAATCACTTCCCCCTCTGAGGGTGATGTGATTAAATCATATTCAGATCGGATTGATTCCAGCCCGTATGTGATTAATTCTATGCATAGAGGTTTTTTTGCAGATTTAGGCACGTGCTCCATCATTTTAAAATAAAGTAGCTGTCCTGTTTCATTTCTTCTTCGCATCCCCGTCTCGATAATTAAACCTCGATCTATAAATTCGGGAAATGAAAGTGCTTTAGTCTGATCATCAAACTTCACTAAAAGTCGAACCTTCTCCTTTAACATCTTATTCTCTTCAAAAAGCGTTTTAGAGTCGTGAAGAATTAACCAAAGAGATAGCAGCGTTGCTGTTAATAATAAGTGCGCGAGCATCAATATATATTGCTGTTGGTCAAATATCTGGTCTGCCATAGCATAGGCTGTAAGGGCGAACCCATAGATTAATGATATTCCTAAAAGGATCAGGAAATTAACGCCTGTTCTGAAAAAAAGCATAGCTGTTAGAGCAAGCAACATAATTCCAACATGAAGCAGCATAAAATTTTCTGGTAGTAATAATTGAAGAATAAGAGAAATACTCCAAAAACCCAAAGAGATATACAATCGGTATTTACTCATGATAATCACCCTTTTTAATTTATTCACTATAGTGAAAATTAATATAAAAAATTTTAAAAATACCATTAGTTCCGTAATACATCCTATTTTATATATATGATCCTCCTAAATCTAATTATTTAAAATTAATCCTTAAACCACGAGTATGTGAATCTAAAAAAAATTTAAATTTCTAACTCAGCTATTATTCACTATTATGAACTAGAAAAATTAAAATGAGATTAAAATCAAACATATTAAAAAATATGTTTAATCTCCGCTAGTGATCAGTCATCAGCAGATTAAAGGCTTTTCTGTTGTTTATCACTGAAATAACTTGTGCATTGAAAAATCTATCCCTCTAAAATATCCGATATCCTCTTACTAGCTAAACCATCACCGTAGGGGTTACTTGCTTGACTCATTTTTTCATACTCTTCTTTATCTTCAAGTAGTATTTTAAATGACTTATAAATGTTCTCTTCATCTGTTCCAACTAATTTTAATGTTCCAGCTGCTATACCCTCAGGGCGTTCTGTCGTATCACGCATAACAAGCACTGGCTTTCCTAAGCTTGGAGCTTCCTCTTGAATACCACCACTATCAGTCAGTATTAAAAAGGATCTTGACAAGAAATTATGAAAATCTAAAACTTCCAATGGCTCTATAATTTTCACCCTATTACAATTACCTAGAATATCATTTGCTACTTCTCTAACAACCGGGTTCATGTGTATCGGATATACTACTTTAACATCTGGGTATTCATCGACTATTCTTTTAATAGCTCTAAACATATTTTTCATCGGCTCACCTAGATTTTCTCTTCTGTGGGCAGTTACCATAATAAGCCTACTACCTGATGCCCAATCGATCTGGTGATGAGAATACTCCTCCATAACCGTAGTGGTAAGTGCATCTATGGCAGTATTACCTGTCACATATATAGAAGATGGATCCTTCCCCTCTTTTAAGAGATTTTGTTTGGACATCTCTGTTGGAGCGAAGTTATACTTCGAAACAATCCCCACTGCTTGACGATTGAACTCTTCTGGATAAGGAGAATAGATATTATAAGTTCTTAATCCAGCCTCAACATGACCAACTGGAATCTGTAAGTAAAAGCAAGCCAATGATGTGACAAATGAAGTCGATGTATCGCCATGCACTAACACCACATCCGGTTTAACTTCTTCCAGCGTGGATTTCATTTTTTCTAAGATATTTATTGTTACATCGAATAACGTCTGTTTTTCTTTCATGATTGATAAATTATAATCTGGAAAAACATCAAATGCACTCAGAACTTGATCTAGCATTTCTTTGTGTTGACCTGTAACACAAACAACTGCATCTAATTTATCTCTTGTTTTCAATTCCTTTACTAAAGGACACATCTTTATTGCTTCGGGCCTTGTTCCAAAAACTACCATGATTTTTTTCTTAATTTTAAACGCCTCCCTTAATTTAAAATCATTGCACTAGCTATATCTACAACTAATTTTGGTGAATCAAATAAAATTAATATATTAAACTCTTTGAAAATTTGTTGATAAATTAAGCACCTTATCCTTACTTATTTAGCATTTCATATTTTATAACACAGTCATTGTGTCTATAATACTACATTTTTTGTATATATAGTAATAATTATCAATTCCATACTAAAATAATAGAGATTTAGTCGGATTTCTACACATGTAACAAAGACATTCACTCTCTCTTTTGAACTTTCAGATGATACATTAGAGAAAATTGGTTACCATCCTTCTGCATTTTCCAATGAAACGAGTATTAGAACAGAAAAAATACCATAGGTTAACATAATAATAGGCAAGAACTTTCGTTGTTGTCCGATGGTCATTCCCAATATGTAGGCCTTGTAACTGTTCCACCGGTAATTCTCAGGATGACGGACAATGCTTGCTTCGACAGGATTCAAGTGATATAGCGACTTACTTTTACAAAATAAGCACCGGTATCCCATTACTTTGGCACCATAACGACCTTGAAGTAAATGGCTGATATAATGATGTTCTTTATTAAAGCCTATCGCATATCGGGAATGGAGTTCTTTCATAATATCTTAAATGTAATCGTTTTTCGTTTGAATGCGGAGGTGAATATGATTGGTCATGAAACAATAGGAGTGTAAGAGAAAAAGAATCATTCGAAGGGAATCTTCGGGAACTTGTTAAATACATCAGGTAATCTTACTTACCTTCAAACAAGACAGTTCTTCAAATACTGCCAACGCATCGGGGAGGGGGACAAACCGTAGTTTCCCTTTACCTTGGAGGACTTACTCGACATGCATCACCCCCACTTTATGTTGCAAAATTATGGTATAGTTTTAATAATGTTACACTTCTACATAGTCAGTGAAGTCCTGATTGAACGTATCCTTTACCTCATAAAAAATAAAATAGATCACTATATAGTTGTAGATGCGCAATTTGAAAATGAAAGAAGGGAATCCTCGATGAGTAAAGCAAAACTAAATGATAAGGTTAATATAGCTAAAAAGATATTAGATTTTTGGTATATTGTTGATTTTCTAGACCAAGAATCCTTCCCAATAAGTTCTAAAGAGAACACTAAAAATATTCAGCAAGAAAAAAATTTACATGGTAGGGAAAATTCCGAAGTTCATAAAATACAAAGTAAAATTACTCCTTTGCATGATTATCCAGGTCGTTATGAAATATCAGAGATAATAGATGGAGATAATACCGACTTTAAACGACATACATTTCTTAGTAATAATTTTCACTTATGCATTGGACGGCTAAGAAGAGAAATATTTATTAAGGAACTATACCGAATTTTAAAGTTAGCAGATGATAGACCAGAACTAGATAATGGCAACATCTGCCTTTATAGCTTAAAAGTAGATAAGAACGGTGTTTATCAGGAGAATAGCTTTAGACTTTCCCCTTTAGTTTGGGGAATTTACCAGTGCCATATAGCAAATGGCAACTTAGAATCGCAGTTATCTTATGATAATTATCAGAGGGAAATAAAATTAATTGAAGAAAAAATTAATAAAACAGATCTATTAAAGACAACAGATATACTAACATTATATCAAAAAATCTGCGATAAATATCTCAAACCAATGTTAACACAAGAATTTGATAGTAAACCAGAAGGCAAATTTATATATACTCGGTACTCCAATGAAAAAACGTTTTTGCGGGAAGATAGCAAATTACATGATGTAAGTGAGCTTGTAAAGAGCTTTTATTCTAGCGATTTAAAAATTGTAAGAGACTCTTTAGACAATTTTAAATCTACTCCTATGCTTTTAGATATAATTGACTATATTGTTAGTACCTATTACCAGAATACTGATAAAGGTAAGAATAATACTGTCGAAGACCGGATAAATATTCGGGAAAGTAAAGGAGATATTGAAAAGTGGTTATATGCTGATCTAGCTCCAAATGGGAAGTGGCCATCAAAATTTAGTCCCGCTCTTATGCAACAAATCGCCATAAATATAGGAATTTCTGATTCAGAGAAAACTAGAAACATTTTTTCTGTAAATGGTCCACCGGGCACAGGAAAAACAACACTTCTAAAAGAAGTTATTGTTTCAAACATTGTTGATAGAGCCAATATTCTATGTTCTTACGCTAAGTCTGATGATGCTTTTGAAAAACGTCATTTTAATGATGGAGAAGAAATAAATAATAGTTATGATAAATATTGCAATAAATTTTATGCATTAAAGGATGAGCGAATATCTCAATATAGTATCCTTGTAGCATCTAATAACAATGCAGCTGTTGAAAATATTACAAAGGAACTTCCAGATATGGATGGAATCCTTTCAAGTCTTACTTCACATGATAAAGATAGCCAAGAAACTAAGGACGGCTTGTCTTCAGTTAGTTCCTTATTTGATGTTTCTAAAACTAAGAATATGGAAACGTATTCTGAATTCCCAAACAATAATACGAGAAGTAAACCGCAATATATAGAAAAAAATGATGTCTATTTCTCTCACCTAGCTAACAAATTATTCACAGAAGATGATAATGCGGTAGAAGAGAAATATTGGGGTATTATTTCTGCTCCGATGGGTAAATCAAGTAATATCCGTAACTATAGCTATAAAGTTTTACACAGTTTAATTGATAGTTTTTATGCAAACAATCAGATGATAAAGGACCGACATCAAAAATTTGAAGATGCAAAAAAAGAATTCAAAGAACAATTAGCATTAGTAAATGAAATGAAAGAGAATTTAAACAAAGTTAGTCGCTTATCGGAAGAACAAAGTAGAACAGAAGCAACTTATAGAAGTGAAATTAGTTCATCAAATATTTTAATTAAAGGCTTAAAAGATAATTTATTTCATCAGGAAAAAGATCTTCAGGTACTTGAAGCGAAAATTGCTAGTAAGGATGAGGAAATTTCAAAACAATATAATATTCGTGAATCCATGCAACTAAAGCTAAAAAAAGAAAGTCAACACCTTCAGATTTTAAAAGAACAATTAAACTTTATTAGTGAAAAATTATCAAAACATGAGGATGAACGAAAAATCTATGAGTTATTATTCAGTAGATGGATTAATACTGAGCGATTAACACAAATAAAAGATTGGAAACAGAAAAAACAAGTAAATATTTCAGATACGACTAATATAGAGAATACAATAAATAAATTGAACATTGAATTTGACCAATCACAAAGATTAAAACAACAATTAATATCTGACAAAAGTGAAATAGAAAAAATAATAAAACGGACGCAGGAGTCCATAGATAAATTAGAGATTAATATTAAGAATGAAAAATTAAAAATAGAGGACACAGAAAGAGTGATCGAATCTGATAGAAAGGAAGTTCAAGCGAAGTTATCAGAACGTGGAAAGGATATGACTATTATTAATGATAACTTTTGGAATGATTTCACTTCCAAAGACATCAAGATTAATACGAGTGCACAAACATCCAATCCATGGCTGACTGACGAATATAACCGAGCAAGAGAAACGTTATTTTATCTTGGCTTGCAGGTCCATAAAGAATTCATTCTATCCTCGATTTCATGTAGAGATAATTTTAAAAACCTGCTTATGATGTGGAAATATAAAGAAAACGATAAAAAAGAATTATGTAACTACTCGAAGCAAGATAAAGAAACAGCGTTCCCACATTTACTCAATACGTTATTCCTATTGACCCCTGTAATGTCCACTACCTTTGCATCTGTAGGGCGTTTCTTAGGAGATATCAAGGAACAAGGAAGTTTAGGACTTCTAATTATAGATGAGGCTGGACAAGCTGCTCCACATATTTCAATTGGGGCATTATGGCGAAGTAAAAAAGCTATTATTGTCGGTGATCCTAAACAGGTAGAGCCTGTGGTTACAGCTGATGCAGATGCTATCAAGAAGGCATTCTCTGACAAAACTTTATTACCATATTTGGATAAAACAATATCAGTACAGGAATTTGCTGATAAGATCAATAGATTTGGTTCCTATATAAAGGATTCAATGAATGAAGACTTGCCACCTACTTGGGTTGGTTGTCCACTTATCGTTCATCGTAGATGTATTAATCCTATGTTTGATATTTCTAATGCACTTTCTTATGACCACACAATGAAAATACAAACCGCAAAAGCAAAAGAGGAAGATGAAATGAAGTTTGTGCTTGGTGAATCATGCTGGTTAAATATCTCCGGTAAAGAAAATGGTCAAAAAGATCATTTTGTTTATAAGCAAGGCCAAGAGGCAGTTCAAATCATAATTAAAAGTTTTGAGTCATATAGCGGCCTCCCAGATCTGTATGTTATTTCACCATTCACTACTGTTATAAACGGCGTAAGAAACTTAGTGAAACAATCTAAAGAACTCAAACCCTATAAAAATGAACTTGATACCTGGTTGGAAACAAATTGTGGTACTGTTCATAAATTTCAAGGGAAAGAGGCAAAAGAAGTAATATTTATCCTTGGTTGTGATGAGAATGCAAGTGGCGCTGTAAGATGGGTCAAGCCTAATATTATTAATGTAGCTGCAACACGTGCTAAATATCGGTTATACGTTATAGGAGACTATAATGTTTGGAAGCAGTCAAAGATATTTCAGATTACTAATAGATTAATTAATAATTCTGCAGGTCTTTAAGTTTATACTTTAAGATGCATTACACCTATAGATTTTTACTGCAACAAATATTACAAATTTAGAGAGGAGGCATAAATTACTTTGACTCCTCTCTAAAAATTTTCTTTGTTACTTCGGATAGTTATAGGCACCAGGAATTACTTAACATACTCCAAAATTTTGAAAGTGGAGATTTCTGTCAAACGTTCGTTTAAAGACTTCTTGTGAGTAAGATGCTGGCTTGACGATTATAAAGTTATTACTAATCATTCCGAATAAAACTGACCCCATCAAAATTCATCCACGTTCCTTCATTAGCATAGGAGATCACACCGATCTCGCATTGTCCATTTATCACCTCAATATTCTCAATCGATACCTTCGTCCATATTTCAGGACTTACTGGAAGGTCAATCTGCAACTCTGACCCCCCATAATTTTTAGCATACATATAGACACTATCCTGTCCTCCACTATTCAGTATCCAAGCTGAAAACGAGTATAGTCCATCTTCAAGTCCTGTTAGTACTTGATAAGTCGAAACGGTATATGCTGTGTCCTTCCAATGAGTTAATTTATAGTCCCCAACTACGCCTGGTCTTTCAGTAAAAATCGCATGATAATCGTTTGAATTAGCAGACCAAACGCCCCATCCTGAAGGTTCATTTGTCCAATCATCCATTTCAAAACTTGGATTATAGACTAAGTTTTCACGCATCCCCTCACCAAATACTGAAAGGGTTTCTAGCACATTGCCATCAAAATCAAACAGGGTTTGGTTGTCCCAAGGGTTCGATAAAAGACCAGTATCGTTATTATAAGTTGCACCTGCTTCACTCCCCCAGTTTGCACCTTCAACCGGAAGCCAAGCTGGCTCCCACCAAATGACACCTCTTCCTCGTTGTTCGGGCACTTCTGCTACGATTGCTTTTAAATCTCGTAAGAAGTTCATTTGTCCCTGAACCGATGCTCCATACCCTCCTATTGCTTCCTCTTCCGTATAAAATGAATTTCCTAAGCCATCTCCATCCTCTAACGTAAATCCGTAAGATGTTTCTACAACCATGACGTCTTTATCATATCTTCTGCTTATATCATTTAAATTATATTTTAATTCTCCCATAGCCCCGTGCCAAAATGGATAATAAGACAAACCAATGATGTCGAATTCAACGCCCTGCTCCGTAATCTCATCAAACCACCATCGATATAATTGGTTATCCCCTCCATGATCCAAGTGGAGCACAATTTCAACATTCTCACTGTTTCTTATCCCATCGTGAATACCATTTATCCCTGCCATAAGAAGTTCAGCAAGTTGCGTGAAATCTCCGTAACCATCTCCAACACGCCCATGATTCCATAGCATTCCAGAAGTGATCTCATTCCCTATTTGCACCATATCCGGAATAAGACCTTCTCCCTCAAGTTGGATCATCGTGTTCTTTGTATAATCATATACAGTTTGAACGAGTACCTCATAAGAAAGTTCCTCCCATGCTTTTGGCTTATTTTGTTTACCAGGGTCTGCCCAAAAATCACTGTAATGAAAATTCAACATAAAACCCATACCTTCCGTTTTGGCTCTTCTTGCAAGTGCAATCGTCTCCTCTAAATCATTTGTACCTCCTCCATAATCATTCCCTTCTGAATCATACGGATCGACCCACAATCGAAGACGTACCAAATCCATGCCTCCATTGCTCATGATTTCTAGCGCATCTTTTTGAACACCATTCTCGAAGAATTCCGCACCTCTTTCTTCAACTTCTTGAAGCATAGAAACGTCTCCACCCATTATTAATGATGAATTTAACCCCTTTTCTTGAACGCCAGCAGAGAATGCTTGTGAAGGAAAAAATAACTCGAATAATAAACATACTAGGAGAATAACATTGACAACAAACCGGCTAATGAACCATTTCATTTGTTACATGCCTCTTTTCGTAGTATATTATGACCACACTTCATAAATTTCACAATCCTCCTTTCTTCATGCATGAAGTGTAAGATTCATTTCAATAATTTAAAAATAGCTTTGTCTGTTCAAAGCTACTTTTCTGCCTGTAGAAAAAACAAGAGTAATGAAACACCAAACGATTATGTATTTAAATAGCTTTCCAAAATAAAAACACGCATCCATTTTAAGATTAATTTAACATGTAACCCATAAAATAACGGATAAATCTATGACTATTTTATGAATTAAAAACCTAAAACAAGGCATACGGGAAGCATCACTCCGTTCCCCACCTGCCTCGCTGCATTTAATCACGATCCGCCACTGTAAGAACCTAGAAAGTAACAGGCACTTCAAAATAATTAATTGACGAATTAGTAATAAACGATTATAATAAACGCATAATAATTATTGAAGAACAATAACCTCTTGGAATTCATATTTTAAAATATGAACACTCCACGGGGTTATTTTTATTATTTATACTTAAATAAGTCATATAACGATACTAGCCTTCTATAACTACTCTGTTGATTACCATCAAATTGACCATAATGTTCAAATTCCTTTTGCAAAAATCCTCTAATTTCCTCCAAGGGTAATAATTCAAAGTTTTTTATAATCCACAAATAGGTCCTATATGAATTCCCTTTATTAATTGACGGCATTTCAGTCATATTATTTCCATCTGGCATATTTTTAAGAGATCTAATGATGCCTGCATTTAGATAGTCACTTTTCTTAGAGTGTGTGGCAACATAGTTAGCAACATTTGGACTTTCTTCAATTTCTTCCTGAGAAAGAATTACTGTTTCATGCAAAATCGTATCAAGGTGAGATAACTACTTTCCCAATAACGGTTATTAGTACAGATAATTACTTAGACGTATATCAAAAGCTAAATGAATTAACTCCAGCGATGAATTTAAATACAGTCAAGCAAGTAAAAAGAATTGTTACTTACATTAATATCTGAAAATCCTGTGATTTTTATCGGTTATTCTATAAATGGAACTATGTATAACTCTCCTAGTTCCATTGAAACAGGACTGAATAACTGAGGCTGTCCAATAAATGTACTATCTTTTGATAAATCAAATAATTCTTCCAACAAGGTATCATAATTAGTAGTAATTACTGACATTATTTTATTTTTCAATTCTTTAAAAACTTGTATTTCTTCTTCCTTTTCTTTTAGTAATTTAAGCTGACTTAAAATTATTGAGATACATTGTCTAAATGGACTGACTTCATCTTCAATCCATTTGGGATATTGTTGCGCTAAATAACTTTCATAAAAATGGTAATTAAATTGCATTTCCATCTCTTCAGCAATAACAGCATTTATTTCCCCATCTCCTAAGTCTCTATATTCCCGATTACTTTTGATTTTTAATTTTAAGGTTTTATAGTCTATTTCACTCTTCCCCATGAATTGATAAACACTTTTTAACAATGACTCCCAATCCGGTGAATTTAAATAACGCCGACTAAATCCTGATCCTATAAACAAAACCGGAAGTTTATTACCATTTACTAGATCATTAAAAGACAAATCGATTCACTCCTTTCTCCTCTTAACCTTCTACTCTATAAGAATAAAATAAATCAAATTAAAGTATTTCACAAAAAGTATAAGGTAATATAAGATAATTCATTAACCTATGACTATTTTATGAATTAAAAACCTAAAACAAGGCAGACAGAAAGTATCACTCCGCTCCCCGTCTGCCTTACTACATTTAATAAAATCCACCCTTGTACTTTTTCTCCTTCCAATTGATCCAAAAACTTCACATACACAGGAGTCTACGATTCTTTCGACTAATTTCGAGAAGTGCAACTAGGCACCACCCGACCAACCCTTTTCGACCACAAGAACCGTCCCCCCGGTAACCCCGGTCAACCGCCGCCAAACACATCCAACGACTTCAGCGCATTCCCATCGTAATCAAACAGCCCCAGGTTCGCCCACGGATTACCACCTTTGGCAACATCATTTCCATATTCCATACCCGCTTTACTCGCCCAGCTCGTACCCTTAACAGGCAACCACGCCGGCTCCCAATAGAACACACCGCCCCCGCGACCATTCGGAACATCATTGACCACCTTCATTAGATCCCGTAGAAACTGTCCCTGTCCCTCGATAGAAAGAGGATATCCTCCCTTCTCAGCAATGTCTTCCGAGAAAATCGCTTGACCTCCATGCGGAATTGGCTCTGTTGTAAATCCATAAGCCGTTTCAACAACCATCACCTCTTTGTCATACCGTTCACTAATATCATTCATATTCACCGATAACTCATCAAGGCTCCCGTGCCAGAACGGATAATAGGATAAACCAATGATGTCGAAGTCGACATTCCGCTTCCCAATCTCATCAAACCACTTCCTGTAAAGATCATTTGCTCCACCATAGTCCAAATGCAAAATAACAGGAATCTCCTTCTCCTTTTTCCCTCTTGTAAATTCTCGCACAGCACGAATACCTGCATAAAGGAAATTCGATAGTCGATCGTAAGCTGCCTCCTCTTTCTCCGGCGCTACTTTTTCAAATTTTCGTTTCTCAGACAAATAAACAGGTGTCTTTCCTTCCGGCCACAACATCCCATTTGTAATCTCATTTCCAACCTGAATCCAATCCGGGATCAAACCATTAAACCGACATTCTTCGAGAACATCATACGTATATAAATAAACCGCTTCCTCCAGCTCATTGCCATTTAAATCCTCCCACTTCTTCGGTTTCGCCTGCTTCTTTGGATCGGTCCAGAAATCACTATAATGCAAATTAAGAAGAAGCTTCATCCCTGCCTTTTTCGCCCGCTTCCCAAGCAGAATCGTTCTCGCCAAGTCATTCGTCCCACCCATATAAGACTTTCCCTTGTCGTCATACGGATCGACCCAAACCCTTAGCCTGACCGCATTAATTCCCTTAAGTACGAGAATCTCAAATAAATCACGCTCCTCTCCCTCGAGAAAGTATTTCCCGTCCAACTCTTGAACCTCCAACGTCATAGAAACATCCACACCCTTAATAAATTCTTCCGTCATTTCTCACCATTCCTCTCTTCACAATTTCTCGTCAACTCTAGCCTTATCCCTTTTCTCCCCCTGCAGTCAAACCACTTATTAAATACTTCTGCAAAAACACAAACAAAAGTATCGTTGGCACCGCCACTAAAACAGCCCCCGCAGCAAAAAGTGTAAATTCATTTCTCGTTTGATCATCAATCATCGTAAACAATCCAATCGCCACCGTTTTCTTCTCCTCACTCGAAATCAACAATCTCGGCAGAATAAAATCCATCCACGGAGCAGCAAATTGCGTCACCGCCACAAACGTCAGCATCGGCCGAGTCAACGGCAAGATAATTTGCACAAAAATCTGTGTCCGCGTCGCCCCATCAATCAAAGCCGCTTCATCGAAACTCATAGGAATCTCATCGATATACCCCTTCAGCAACCACATATTATAAGGAAGCTGAGCCGCCACACCAACTACGATTAATCCCGTCAGTCGATCGAGTAAACCGAAATTTAGAAACAGCATATAAACTGCAATCGCTGTCAAAAATGTCGGAAACATCTGCAAAATAAGAATCGTCAACAAACTCGCTTTCTTCCCCTTAAATGAAAACCGCGAGAACGCATACGCACTCAGCGTCGATAGCAGCACACCAAAGAACATGTTCGCCACTGCCACATAAATCGTATTCAAATACCACCTTGGAAATGACGTATTAGCAAAAAGATCACGGTAGTTCTGCAATGTTGGATTCTCCGGTATCGCTGACGCATTCGCTAATCCTAGCGAACTCCCAAACGACGAACCGACAATCCACATCACCGGATAAATCACAATTATCGCCATTAGAATCAATTCCAAGTAAATAAAGACCGCCCTTACTTTTTTCCTCGTTCTGACATTTTTCATCATCACTTCATCCTCAATCCTCAAAGACTTTTGCACGCTTCAAATTCCACAACGAGAAAGCACCAACGATCACAAAAACAATCATCGACATCACCGCCCCCATGTTATACAAACGATTATCCAACGTCAGCTTATAGAGCCATGTGATCAACAAATCTGTACTTCCCGCAAATTGATACCCAGGATTCGACGGACCTCCACTTGTAAGAAAATAGATCACACCGAAGTTATTGAAATTATTCACGAAAGCAAGAATAATCAATGGAGCCGTCGCCTTATAGACAAATGGAAACGTAATGTTTCGAAACATTTGCAAATTAGTCGCCCCATCAATCCTCGCAGCCTCATAATAACTCTCCGAAATATTCGTCAAAGTCCCACTAATCAACGCCATAAAATAAGGAAATCCAAGCCATAGGTTTATCGTTAGCGCAAGCACCCTCGCCAAATTAGGATTCGCCGGATCGGTAAACCAATAAATCCGCTCTGAAGTTAAGCCAATATCCATTAGAAACTGGCTGACCGGTCCGAACTGCCCGTTAAACATCGACCGGAAGACCAACGCAGAAATCATCGCCGGAATCGCCCACGGCAAAATATAAATACTCCGCCACACGCGCTTAAACTTCACGACCGGATCATTAATAATCACCGCTTGGAAGAAACCGAAGAAATACGTCGTCACTGTAGCAAGCACCGCCCAAGCCACCGTCCATCCAAGAACGCCTAGAAACGTATTCATCCACGAAGAAACTTCCACCAACACTTTGAAATTTTCTAGCCCAACCCAAGAAACCAAATTCGTCGGCGGAATATTCGACCGCGTATAATCCGTAAATGCAATCATAATGCCGAACGTAATCGGCAGAACCGAAACAAACAGCAACAAAATCAGACCCGGTGACAAAACGAGATAGGCATACATCGATTCCCACAACTTCGAAAAGTAGCTCAGCGAAGACTCTGCATGCTCACCACTCAACACCATCTTCTTTCGTACCTTTACAGCATCCCTAATATTCCAACAATAGAAGAACAAAATAATCATTAAAAACAGTACCGCAATAATCCCATTCACCATCAGGACAATCGAGTGATCCCCTCCTGAGAGACCACTCACCCCCATCGTCCGCGGCTCCGTTCCAAGCGTCAGCAACCCCCAAATTCCCTTCACAAAAAATCCACCATGCTCGCTAATCTGAAATCCGTCCACTAAATACACGTACCGCCCCGTAACCCACTCAGTCATCAGCACTGCTCCGCCTATCCCCAGAAACAAAAGACCCTTCAAGTATTGACGATTGACAAACTGGCCGAGTCCCCAGATCAAAGCAGACAGTAGACCAACAACCCATCCTTTCCTGTTCTCACGTTGAATTCTCTCCATGTCATTCCGCCACCCATCTCTACTCAGCCAAAGATTTTAACTCCTCGTATTGTTCACTAGCCCGCTCCTGCGCCTCATCGACTGAAAGCACATCATCCCACACATTCACCACAAGCTCATTGCCCGCCGTATATAAATATTCCGGAATCTGTGGCGTTAAATCAGCCGCAGCCGATTGAGCAATCACACCCGCCAACTTCTCATTACCAGCAATCCCATCAACTTCAGTCACAAGATCCTCTGTTAACGCCGGGATCGCCCCAGTCGACTCATACAGCGCAGTCATCCCCGCATCCGACGCCATGAAATTCGCAAACACCCGCGCCGCAGCAGGATATTCCGTATAACCAGAAACCACAGCAACCGAAATCCCAGTCAATGAAGCCGCAGTCTCTCCATCCTTCGCCCGCGGAAGAGTTGTCACACCATACTCAAACCCATTCTCCTCAGAATACGTATCGAAATCACTAAAGACCCACGGCCCCGTAATCACATACGGCGTCTCCCCCTTCACAAACTCATTCTCGATCGAATCATACGTCGCATCCGCCGAATTAACATCCCAAATCTCACGAAGCAACTGATAATACTCCAACCCCTCACGTAACTCCCCCGCACCAAGATCAACACTCTCAACATCCCCGTCCGCAAACAAACTCCATCCAAGCGAAGAAAGCACAGGATACGCATAATAAAGCTCACCCGCCATAAACCGAATCGTCCATTGATTCGCCCCACTATCGTTGTACACCGAAGCAAGCTCTATTATCTCCTCCCACGTCTCAGCCGGCTTCGAAGAACCCGTCAACTCCTCAAGCAACGTCTTATTATAGAACAGCGCAATCGACTCCGTAGCAACCGGCACACCATACATCTCATCATCCCGACTCACCACCTCCACAAACGCATCCGACACCCGCTCACGCAAAGCCCCACCATAATTCCCTAGCGGCGCAGCCGTCGCATGATCAATCGCACCAGCCAAATGATCATGATTCGCCATAAACACATCCGCACCACTGCCAGCCTCCCCATCAAGCGCCATCCGCTCCACACTATCCACCTTCGCAATCACCTCATAAGTCACCACAACATCCGGATAAACCTCACCAAACGCCTCAACAAGCGCATCCCCATAACTCTCATACTCCACCCAAACCTTCAACGCCTCCTCACCAGAAGCAACCGCCTCCTCCATCACATACTCCAAAGCAACATCATCCCAAACAATCTCCCCATCATCACCAGCATCATTCAACACCTCATCATTTCCACACCCACCTAGCACCATCAACCCCAACAAACTAAGAAACAATACTTTCATCATTAACCCCTCCAAATCAATAGAATAATAGCCAACCAACGAACCTTCCCATCTCACCCCCCACACTTAATTAATTTATTTAATAAAGTCCCCAAACCTTTTCCTGCCAAAATTAAAATAAATCTACTAACCGATCGCCAAGCCTTTGCTCACATAATCACAAACGTAGTCTCACGCATTCTCAAACCCAATAACAGATCGATAGAAAAGCAGTATTACGTCCCTGTATCATGTACTTCTAACAAGGACAAACTAAATATATCATATATAGATTATATTTCAAGTGTAAATATCGTTATTTACGATATATTTTGACTTATTTAGCCTCTTTTCGATAAAGATGAATTCTATAATATACTTAGGTGATAATGATGCAAATAGGAAATAGAATTAAAAACCTTCGGAAAGCAAAACAACTAAAATCAACCGAATTAGCGAAAAAAGCATTTATCTCACAGCCATATTTAAGCGATATTGAACATGGTAGAACGACACCATCACTCGATCGATTACAATCGATTTGTACCGTTTTAGAAGTTTCTCTCAGTGATTTCTTTGGAGACACCTCCGCCCTTCCACCAGATATTCATTCAATTATCGAAAACATTCAGAAGTTATCTGAGGAAGAAAGAGAATATCTAGGAAAATTCATTGCGTCGATTGTTAACAGAGACACCAGCAAATAATACGATTTCCGTCACACATGCAAGATAGTGCACCACCGCTATCTTGCATGTGTTTTTTCATGCACTACATAGTCATTATCTAGATGGTCACCTCTATCAACTGTTTTCGGATCAATCATTTTTTCTTGTTGTTCCATTAACTCAACCACTTCTAACAACGGAACAATTGCATCACTCTTCATGTAACACTCATCATCAATTAAATTACACACCACTTTAATCACGCGAAGCTTCATGTCATTCAAGATCCATTTTTTGTTTAAATCAGCTAACAGACGATCTTGCAAGATGCCCCTCCCTTTTACACATTCCGTCCTATATCTAAATCATACACCATAACAAATCAAATCTTGTACGCTTATGAGTACGAGTTTTCCCAACCAGAGGGCAACCAGAGGGCAACCAGAGGGCAACCAGAGGGACGGTTCTTCTGGTTGGATTCGAAAAGTCTCCCCTTAGCGAAATTACTAATGGCAAAAGATAACGAATCCAACTTGAACATATTAAAAAATTGCAAATACTTTAGAAATTAATGATATAAATGGCATCATAACGATCTGTAAGGATGAAAAGGAGTGGGATTAATTATTTTTTTCAACGCATTAAATGAGACGACTTTAATTACTTCGTTTAATCTATTTCGAGATTGCATCTACCAACTGTAAAAGGGTTCCAAAAAACAAATAAACAGCGATGCGTGAAGAGTTCTTCACGCATCGCTGTTTATAGTTATTCCTACTACCTTTCGATTGTTTCGACATAATACTACATAATCGGGGTAGTGACACCTTCATTAAGTCCGATTTTCCGAACTCACCTATGAAAAATGATATTTATGTCCACCTATTCATAATACCTTCCCTTCTTTCTTTTTTCGTAGGTACCTATCCAGTGAAAGACGAAAATAAAAACGGAGGATGATTCAAGTGACAGAATTTAAACGTTCGGTGATTAAAGATGAATTGTTAATGCTAACAGGAGATTACAAATTGAGTATTGCGTATAAATTTAGCCAGTTATGCGGAGTTTTGACCTTTTACTTCACCTTTAAAATTACCATTGTATATCATTGAACTATCACAAGATGGGCTACTCTCCTTGAGAACAACTCTTCACGATAGCTTCTATTTCCTCTATTCTAGAAATCCCGCGACAATAAGCACAAGACCAACCAAAAGTAAAAGTGGGAGCAAAATCCACATTAAACCAACTCCCGCCCAGCCACTACCTTCACTAATTGCATAAGAAATACTGATTAACCACGAGAGCAAAGGTGCTATTGCTAACATTGTAGTTAGTCCCCACACAATAAGTTTTCTTTTTTTCGACTTATTCACACTGAGTATGCATGCTATTGCTATTGCTATTACTATTATTAAAATTATAATTCCTACTTCAATTGACATTTTGAAATCCCCTTTCTTTCAAAGACTATCTTCGGTTACAAATCATTGTTGAACTCTTCTCCCCATTACCATTAAGTGAAAAAATCACATACTCTTGTATTTTCTAGTATCATGTTAACATAATTATTCCAATTACAACTTAAATTTGTAATAATTTCCTAAAAATCACCCTGATTCTCAATAATGTGCACACAGTAACAGTGCTACGCTACTTTGCCTAAGACAGTGTAATTTCGGTAGTTCGCCACTACCTTTGACTCAACTTACAATCAACAGAAAGTATTTTTCTGTTGGCTTTTGATCTATTCATAAAATAATAGTTCTATTAGTAGCTCCTTACGCTGCAATTGGTGTCCCTTTTTATTCTTGTTAATAACAGATCATCAAATATAAAAGTTAGATTGGCTTAAATAATCCCAATAAAATTTATTTCAAAAGGTGTCATATATGACGTGGTAGGTTTAGAAAATCCATTTAATAATTGAGTCAGAAGGGGCTTGTTATTTATGGATAAATCTCACGATAGTGAATTAATAATAGGTTTTGGCCGAGCGGTTCGCCATGCACGAAAAGCAAAAAAATGTCGCATGAGGACCTTGCCGGGGATTCTCAACTCGATGGCAAACACACAAATACATAGGAAAAGTTGATAACGGTAAACTTAACATTACCATATTAAACCTCGAAAAAATTTGTATTGGGCTAAATATGGAAGCCCATGAATTGTTAAAAATCGCTCACGATTTATCAAAATAACTTTACAATACACCTTCCACTTTCCTCTTCCACTAAATCAAACCTCTTTTCTTTTTTATACTCTCACTTTTCCAAATATAATTACTGTTCATGATAACGATCTCGATGATTTTGAATTTCAAACAAATTTGTGAATAACTGAGCATCATTAGCCATTGTAATCTTCTTCCCCCACTACAACAATTCCATAGAAAGTATCTATTAATTTCTATGTTTAGATAAATATCAAACGATAGAAAGCGATGTGATAAACCTCCGAACGAATTAAATAAAGCGCTTACATCGAAATTCCGTTAACAATAAACCAAACTCTCTAAAAAATATCTACCAATAATCTTACTAGGAGTGTATAAAAATGACCGAACAATCTTTCACTATTTTGAACGACTATATCATTAACAAAATGCACAATGGCTTTACTTCCCGCTGCTCATATCGATTACAGAACGATCGTCATTGAAGAGAACGCGACCTATTATATCAATCAAAAACCTCTCGACCTTATCAAACTAGCTTGTTTCAAAGGCGGCTCCTCTTATGATGGCAGACGATTGGCAGCCATGCATGAACTTGCCATCTACAAAAAAATCCCCGTGGCGATCAACACACACGACGGTATCTATACCTTCCCAACATGCTCACCCTGCTTATTTCACTGCCACTGGATATTCTACGAGTACATACGTAACATTAGCCGCGTCCCCAAAGTTTCCAATCAATGCCTAATTACCTTTAAAAACTGTGAAAAATCACCATTAACGTATCGCCGAAAATCATCAGGAGACAACTGTATCGAACCGCTTACATCATCCATCGCTTTTCTCAAAAAGGGTAATTGTAATCTAACGGTGCGGGGGATTCAGTGCATCCCCCGCACCATGCCATTGCAATCTTCAAATGTTTCAACATGAACTTTAGCGGAGTGGTGGTCTGCACCAGATTTTCTTAACTAGTGAAGTGAATAATAATAAAATTCAAAGCCACAGTTCTTTTTCGACCGCAAGAACCGTCCCACCGGTTACCACCGGTTAAACTCAACAGTTATGCTCTACTCCTTAATGACCAAAAAAACAATATCCAATACAATAAAGCACATAAAGGTAAGAAAATTAATAAGACTTCAATACCAGTAATTAAAAAATAGACAACTAGAATTGTATAAAACAATGCAATAAAGAATGTAGTTATTTTAAGCCTTTTCTTAGCAAATACAAATTGTAAAATTAGAAATAGAATCCCTGATACTATTAATAATAAATACATATTCCACCTCATTCTCTTATTATTATAGATTACCTAGTGTTATCTACTTTATCTAGAACCTCTTTGGAATTGATTATCTCAATAGATTGATCTTCTAACTCTATTTGTAAATTACTTTCTTTAATAATAGTCGTTAGTTCATTAATTAATATATTAGGATTTAAACTCATAGCTAATGCTACAATACCAGTAACATGTGCTGTAGCGAGAGAAGTTCCATCAGAAAAAACATATTCACCTTCAGGTAACATACCATAAATATTTGCTCCTGGGGCAAATATCAATTCTTTACCATAACCAGAATATGTTTCTAAATTACCTCTACTGTCGACCGCAGAAACACAAATAACATTATTTAATTCAAAACTACATGGATAGACTGGATTTTGTTCAATATTATTTTTCCCTTTACCTGATGAAGTAATAAAGATAGCATCTTCATACTTCTGCATAACATGAAATAAGTCTTCATCGTATTCAAAAGTATCCCAACTGACATTAAATATTCGAACTCCAAGATCATATCCATAATCTATTGCTTTTATTGCAAGTTTCATATTTCCTGCTGTTCCACTCATGAACTTTAATGGAACAATTGTCACATTAGGAGCTACTCCCCATACTTCATTTTCTTTAGTATGTTTACCAGCAATTACAGATGCGATAAAAGTACCATGGTAGTCTAGAGTCATTCTTTCATAAATTTTATTATTATCATCATAAAAATTCCAACCATTGATGTCATCAATCATCCCATTCCCGTCATTATCTTTACCATTTTTTCTTTCTTCCTTGTTTGCATAAATACTATCTTTAATAACGGGATTTTGCGACTCAATTCCAGTATCTAAAATACCTACTAAAACATCTTTATTTCCCTTTGTTATTTCCCATACTTCCTGCGCATTTATATCATAACCTTCAATCCCTTTCTCACCATTAACATCTTGACCAAAATTTAAAAGAGCCCACTGGTTTCTGTTTATATCTAAATCTAACCCACTAGAATTTGTAGCATCACTTTTAAATATTAACAAGTAGAATGAGGATATAACAATACATGCCGCAATACTAAATATAATATATTTTATTCCCGTACCCTTCATTTCTTTCTCCTTTAAAATAAATGTGCAGCCTTCCACCTTCTGTGAAAATGGAAGACTACACATTTGTTAATAATTTATATTTGCCTTTCTTTGTGCAGAAACATCTTTTCCCGTGCCAATTGTAATAGTTGGAGTTTTTGAAATAGATATATTTGAAACAGTCATTCTTTTATGGGCATATTGGGAAACAAGAGATGTCGAGTATCCCTTTTTTTTATTTTGAAAGACAGTGAAATTATATGTTCCAGATTTCGCTTGGTTTCGTCCAGTTAGCTTTTGTTTAAACGAAAAAACAATTCCTTTATTTGGTGTAACAGTAGATGATGGTGCAACCGAACCTATTCCAGAACCAAATTTACCACTATACCAATCTCCTTTATTATAAAATACTAATCCACTAATTCCTTTCACATCGAGATTTCCGCCCCAGGCAGCTGCAACATTGTCAGAAACAATATCAAAGAAAAATGGAGTTTTCCAGTTATGGTTTAATGTAACTTTATAATTTGGTTTTGTAGAGGTAGAATTATTTTTTACTGATTGGGTAAAACTTAGTTTTGATGTTGCTATTTGTGCCGACGCTGTAACTTCTTTAGAACCAAAATCTTCTGGTGCAACATAGTTTGGATTTTCTTCAACGGCATTTTTAATTAAGCCTACTTCACCATTGGATAAATTATAATTTTCTTTAATTTCTTCAACAGGCTGTTCTAAGAGTTTCTTAAGCTTTTCTCTAATTAAATCAATCTCCTCTTCTGTAGCTCCGTTAGCAAATAATTCTTCATCGCTTGTATTTGTGTAATATTCTATAGTAGCAACATTATCAACAGTTACATACGTGGTATTAACTTCCAATTTTTCCGGATCTTCTAGTATTACTTCAGCAAGTTCTAGTTTATTTTCATCAGTATAATAATTTAAATCTTCAGATTCATAGCCATATTCTATTAAAACATTCTCCACTTCTACTGAATTTAAGTGTTCATCCGAAGCTATAGATTTATCCGCTATAATACTTAGAGCTACTAACATTGTTGCAAAACTTATTGTGAACTTTCTCATACTAAACCTCCAAATATTATCTTTATTTTATTTGTAATTAATTATTTGAAACAGTAAAATTATATACTTAACTCTACTTTCATAGTCTATAGACTATAATAGGTAGGTATTTCTTGATGTATTCTGATGAGCTTGCTATCCACTGTTATAGTTGACTTCAAATATTTTTTATTTGTTACTCTTTTTATAGGTATCATCAAGAAGCTCTATTAATTGCTGAGGTGCGACAGTCCAATCAAAATCATTAATTTCATCGTTCATAGAACATACCACATGCCCTTCAACGATTAGTACCGCCTCAATTTTCACAGTAAAATACATTTTATCTTGAAATTATAAAGCCGAATGACTAACGTGTCATACGAACGGCTTCAGATCTCCTACTGGAGTTTTAACAGGACTTTGTCGCTATCTGAAAGACTTTCATATCTTACCGCATGGCCCAGCTACTTCTTCTTTTAAAACTTGACGTTTTTTAATACCCACTATCTAAAACAGCAATCTTAACTTTTAAATTTTCCGTGTCATACTGAATTGTAAATAAATATGGGGTTACTAATTTCACTCCCCTAGCTACAATCAGATTTTCATTGGTGTTTGAGAACGAAGAAAAAATTAAATTCTCTTAAATAGCTTAATACTATAATTTTGATATCAGTACTTTACTCTTTTAGGCACCCCTCCAAAAATTACAGATATTAATATCAAAGGAAAATAATTACATTACTAAAATAATATAATCTAAAACTCATAATTAGTCAACTAGTTTTTCAGAATATAATTTAAGGTTTATATTTTTTAATATCTTAATATTTAATCCTAGATGAGTGAAGGCTACCTGATTTCTTGAAAACTACTTCTATCTACCTTAAGTTTCTTATTACATTTATTAACGAATTTAACGACAGTTATTTATAAAAATATTTGTGATTTATTGAGCATAAAAACTCAAACTCCAATCTTATCCACACTGTGTACCACTCCATAGAAAATATCCGTTTATTTTCTATATCAACATAAATATCAAACGATGGAAACGATGTGATAAACCTCCGCACGAATGAAATCAAGCGCTTACACCGAAATTCCGCTAACAATAAACCAAACTCTCTAAAAAATATCTACCAATAATCTTACTAGGAGTGTATAAAAATGACCGAACAATCTTTCATTATTTTGAACGACTATATCATTAACAAACGCACAATGGCTTTACTTCCCGCTGCTCATACCGATTACAGAACGATCGTGATTGAGGAGAACGCGACCTATTATATCAATCAAAAACCTCTCGATCTTATCAAACTAGCTTGTTTCAAAGGTGGCTCTTCTTATGATGGCAGGCGTTTGGCTGCCATGCATGAACTTGCCATCTACAAAAAAGTTCCCGTCGCAATCAACACTCACGACGGTATCTATACCTTCCCAACATGCTCACCCAGCTTATTTCACTGCCACTGGATATTCTACGAGTACATCCATACGATTTGCCCCGTCCCCAAAGTTTCCAATCAATGCTTGATTACCTTTAAAAACGGTGAAAAAATCACCATCAACGTATCACCGAAAATCATCAGAAGACAACTATATCGAACCGCTCACATCATTCATCGCTTTTCTCAAAAAGGATAATTATAATCTAACGGTGCGGGGGATTCAGCGCATCCCCCGCACCATGCCATTGCAATCTTCAAATGATTCAACATACACTTTAGATTAGTGGTGGTCTGCACCAGATTTTCTTAACTAGTGAGGTGAATAATAATAAATTCAAAGCCACAGTTCTTTTTCGACCGCAAGAACCGTCCCCCCGGTTGTTTCCTCCGGTTGTTTCTAGATTTTTGTAAGTCTCATCTTTTGCTTTTAAGAAAATTTGTACATGTTTATCTTCGAGTTCACCTAACCCATCAATATGACTAGGTGATAAAAGTTCTTTGTATCCCCATACTGCACTAACAGCATCTGCATCATGCTCATAAAACTTAAAATACCAATTTGCTGGTGTAGATGAATCTACTATTTCAAATAGTTCAGCAGGGTACCAATACGTCATTTCAAAGTCATCAAATAAAAGATACCTAAAACCTCCACCATAATGAATAATTCCATACACTAAATAACATGTATCTTTTGAAATCTCATTATAATCAGTAAGATCAGTATAACCATCCTTAACCATATTTGGTTCATGCAAGTACCCTTTTTGTGATATACACTTTACTAACAATATCCTACCTCCCTTATTTAAACTTAAAATCATCATATTTTTTAGTTTTACTATTGTAATTAACTCAACTTTCGCACCGCGAAATAATGGTAATAAGTCAAGCGCTGTTTTTTCTGAAAAAGTCCCCGTTGCCATAAACACACACGAAGACATCTACACACCTATACCTTCCCTTCCCAACCTGAACGACCAACTTGTTTCACTTTCACTGGAACGTTTCACCCTTCTAGGTTCCATCAGTTTACCTCCATACGCGCTCTTCTACAGTATCCATGGTATGCCTATACCTTTAATTTCGCTATACCCAATTTTCTTTATTCCACAATTCCTTGTATCCTTGCTATAAGAGATTCTTACTCCGGGTTGGGTAGAGCTGAGTGGGATCACCATAACCTAAGAGGACACTGTATTAAATAAGATCTTGGTATTTTTGTCTGCCATAAAGAACACGCATGACAACAACTTGCTTCTCTTCTTCTCTGACTAGATAAAATGCAATGTAATTTTCTACGATGAGCTTACGATAACCTTTTTCTTTTAATATTTCATCTACTACAAAACTACAGGAAAAAGGGAATTCCTTTAGTCTCATGATACTCGTTTCAAGCTTTTCCATGAGGTTGTCAGCAGCACCTTTATTGTAAAGATCCGTAGAGATGTAGCTATAAATCTCATCTAAATCTTCAAATGCTTTTGGTGTAATCTTCATGGCGTATTTATTTTCTTCCATGTTTATTCTTTAGATCCTTAAAGACATCTTCTCCATCTATAAGTTCTTCTCCATTTTTAATTTGTGCTTCTGCTTCTGCTAACTTTTGGTACAATTCTAACTTCGCTAAAGATTTCTCATAAGTTTCCATACTCATGACAACCAAATCTCCATAACCATTCTTTGTGATAAAAAGCGGTTCTTGACTTTCGTGACAAAGTTCAGAGATTTCCATTGTATTTCTTAAATCCTTTATCGGACGAATTTGAGGCATAACACCATCTCCTTGTATCATTATTATGATCTAATTATAACATAATTATGATTCGCCACCAATCTACTTACTCATCTATATTTCAATTTTTAGGTACCTTCCCAAAACCACCATCTTCAAGCTCTGTCTTTTTACTATGACATTTCTTACAAAGAGCTAGATCTTATTAAAACTCAAATTTTTAATCATACATACAGCCATGCAATCCATACATACGAACCTTCGGTTTTATTCGACAAAAAGTGGGAAGTGACAGGCGTCAGAACTGCTCCGTCATCTGTTTTACAGAAGTGGACTTTATATTCACCTTTGTATTTTGGATGTTGTATATACAGTCGACTTGATTCTTTATTTCAGATGATATTGGATTCTCAGTTGAAAATAAAGATGATTAGAACATCAAGCGCTACATTTAAAGCTCAAGTGGAGTTATACTTCTTAAAATAGCAATTTATAAGAAACTGAATCATTTGTTAAGATGTTATTATCACTTAGTATAGTAACCCCCAAAAAATAAAAGACAGGTAGGTGTGTTGGATAGGTTACACTTGATTAGACAAATCAGTTAAGGTCAGTTAGACTTGGTTCAAATAAATAACCGAGGAGAATGAAATATGACCAAACGAGTAAGAAGAAGCTTTTCTAAGGAGTTCAAAGAACAAATTGTTCAGTTGCATGCATCTGGAAAGCCTCGAGCTGAAATTATCAAAGAATATGAGTTGACGCCATCTGCCTTTGACAAATGGGTTCGGCAACACCAGGACAGTGGCTCGTTCAAAGAACAAGATAACCGCACGCCTGAGCAGGAAGAGTTGATCGAACTAAGGAAAAGAAATCAAAAGCTTGAAATGGAGAATGATATTTTAAAGCAAGCCGCGCTGATCATGGGACGAAAGTAGATGTGATTCGAAACAACCGTCACAAATACTCGGTATCAGCAATGTGCGCCGTCCTACAACTTGCCCGAAGTACGTATTATTATGAAGCGAAAATACGTGATAACCAAGACGAAGATTTGACAACATTGATCGTTGATATCTTTCAAACCAACCGAAATATCTACGGTCAGAGAAAGATCAAGAAAGAACTTGGAAAACTTGGCTGGACGGTTTCCCGACGCAGAATTGGCCGTATCATGATAGAGCAAGGTCTTGTTTCAAAGTATACTGTTGCCCAATATAAGCCTAGAAAAACGACGTGTAATGAGTCAAAAACCGGTAATGTATTAAACCGTGAGTTTGAACAGGATCAGGAACTCAAAGTGATTGTGAGTGATTTAACATACGTTCGAGTGCAGCAGAAATGGCATTATATTTGTGTGTTGGTAGATTTATATAATCGTGAAATTATCGGCTATAGCGCAGGTCCTCATAAAAGTGCTGAGTTAGTTCAGCGTGCCTTCGCCTCGGTGAAATACAATCTTCATCGCCTCGAATTGTTTCATACAGACCGAGGTAGTGAGTTTAAGAACAAACTCATTGATCAGGCACTAAAAACCTTTGATATCAAACGTTCATTGAGTGAGAAAGGAACACCACATGACAATGCCGTCGCTGAAGCCACATTTAAGACAATCAAAACGGAGTTTGTTCGCGGGGCGGTTTTCGCTAACCAACACGAACTTGACCTGGAACTTTTTGATTACGTTCATTGGTTTAACAACATTCGAATTCATGGGTCATTAGATTACTTAACACCTACTGAATACAAGTTCGTGAACCTTTAAAAATTTGTTTGATTTAGTGTTGACATACCATGTAAATGGAAATGAAATGTGTAGACTTTAAAGGTGGAAATAACCTTGCTATAAAAATTCTAAAATTCAAGTATGACGAAACGGTCCATTTTTATATAAAGATGTAATAAATCTGCCCTATTTGGGTTTCATGTCTGAATCTCATGCTTTTCAATTTGGTAACAACACAACACCTGGTTGGACTGGATGGATAATTATTCTCAGCAAGATGTATGGTTGGAAATTCAGACGAACAACGTAAAAACTGCAACAGAGTATTTAGGTGAGGTCACGTTAATAGAAGAGACGACGTGGAGAAACACGAGAACTCAAAGGGGTACTGGATTTCTGATCCATGCGGAACGATTATGAGAGTCAATCCTAAAAATTAAAACAATATACCCTGTTAACTTATCCGCTTAACAATCATGCCTGTTTATTGAAAATACCTGCTGACGGAGAAAATTAAGCTCTTTTATCTTTCAAAATCCATAACATTTTAAATAACCACTTCCTTGTCATCCCCCTATTCGTAAATACGGTGACCATAAAAGGCACACGTACGAATCTTAGGGGGGCGGAAGTGGTAACGCTCCTGACTATTCTAGGCATAGGATCGGTTTTCTGCGCCGGTATATTAGCTGAGCTAGGCAGTATTGAAAGGACAAGCATTCGTTGTCAAATATGCTGGTCTCATATGATCGAAACACCAATCCGAGGCTTTTAAAAATAGTCTTTAATTTCACGCACAAAGGTTAGTCACTCTGCAAATATATTAGCTCAATTTATCGATAGTGTCATTAAATCTTCGGAGTCTAACAAGTATATCCGTACATAGTTTCTCGACGCCTGCTCCTATTTTTTCATAATTTGTTTGAGTAATCGTTTCTTCAGAACGTTCAGTTATACACGCTTGTACAATAGCCATGACTGGAAAAAATAAGATGCTATAAAGAAATAAGATTATTACTTTTTTCACTCATACAAAAACACTCCCGTTAGAGTCCATCTTAGCAAAGTAACATTTATGAAGGTGTTTTTATAATTCCACTTATTTATCTTCGTTTAAACTTCCACGTGAGTTTCCAACGTGTTGGTCATCCTTCACATAAGTATACTTTTTCTGTATACATACGTAAGGATTCTTTCCATGACAGAATAAGTTTGTTCCATTCAGCAATCTGAAATTGCTGTTCCGTTAACAAATGAAGAGGAATTTGTAAATTTAACAATCGACCATTGACATGGAATCGCGTGACACCAGCCGGGAAAACGCATTGCTTCATTACTAGTTCCACCAAAGTATCAAATGCTACCATTTGATACTTTACCAATACTTTCCCTGTCTCCACTAAATCATCCGCTTCAGGAGGAAGCCTTGTCACTTCCTCTCTGTTACTATAGCTGGATGTAGTTTTATGCCATACATGAAGCCACTCATGCTGTACTTGGTTTAAATACAAATAATTTCTTCGTCCGCTATGTTCAACAACCTCAATGAATGGGTTCTCTTCTTTCTTGTCCGTCCACGGAAGACAAGGATCGTTAAATAACGTCGGTAACCAACATCCTGCTGGCACAAGATGGTTCCAAGATCCATATGAAAACTCGTGACGTCTAACAACTTGCACTGGCACTCTTTTACAATTCATTCCGCTCAGGGCACCACAACGATGGACACCATCTAGGACGAGATAGCGCCCATTACGCATCGGAGTAACTAAAATAGGATGTCTTAAATAGTTATCTTCTTTTATTTTTTCACCAGTTTTTATTAGCCGAAAAGGTTCCTCTTCTTCATGAAAGCAAAGTTGATGAATAGCTACCAATGTTAATGATGACAAAACATCTTCCACATTAATCCCCCCTTTAGACTACTGGATCATCCCTTAGATAGATATGTTCTGGATGAGGATGACTAAGAAAATCATGATGAGAAATATCCCAGCCATAGGCTCCAGCATATCGAAATACAATCACATCTGCTATCCTAATATTTTCGACATAAACATTCCGTGCAAATACATCTTTTGGCGTACACAGTTGACCAACAATCGTTACTTCACTGCTTCTTAACGCTTTTCTTTTAAACGGATAGTCCCATTGAGTGATTTGTACAACATCAAATGGATGATTGTGCTGCCATGAAACTGGAAGTCTAAAATGTTGAGTCCCTCCTTTGACAATAACAAAATGTTTTCCATGATTCTCCTTAATATCTAAAACTTCCACAGCATAATAACCACAGTGGGCTGTCAAAAACCGACCACACTCAAAAATTAACTTGCGGGATCCACTACCGAAATCCCCCATCAAATCTGGCAATTTTGCTGTAAAATCCTCCCATTTGAACTGATTATCCAAATCGGCATAATTAACTCCGATCCCTCCACCAGCATTTAGGTAAGAAACATCAAGATGATATGTCTTATTCCATGCTGCTATTTTCTCAAAATAATGACCGATCAGTTGTAAGTGCTTTTCGTAATCTAAATTATTGGAGATTGAATGAAGATGAAATCCTTTTAAGTGAATATGTTCGCACATTTTTGCCATCTCAATCGCATTTGTAATCTCCGACTCATCAATCCCAAATTGCGTGGGTCTTCCTGCCATTTGCAGCGTCGCTGAAGGTAACGGCCCTCTTAAATTGATCCGTAACAAAATGGAAACGTGTTTATTTAAAGTACTTGCAATCATCTCTACACGCTGTAGCTCGTGTATACTTTCTACATGTAACAACTTGACATTGTACTCCATAGCCCCTAGGATTTCTTCATCTGTTTTTCCCGGACCACCGAAAATAATCGGAATTTTTGAATGAACTGCCCTGGCTTTTTTTACCTCACCGAGTGATGCGACTTCAAAACCGTGTACGTACTCGCTGATTACTTGTAAAAGGTGTTGGTCAGAGTTCGCTTTCATCGCATAAAACATGTGACAATTCTCCGGAAGAGCGTTTACAACATTATGAAGGTGCTTTCTTAATTTTTCAATGTCGTAATAAAAGGCACACACAGGTTGCTTATCATCGATTTTCTTCTGTTTTATGACCTCTATCAATTGTTCCATTTTTACACCTCTGAGTCTTTGGGATGATCTACATAACATTTTGAAAGTGGATTTTTTACATCATGATCTCTTTTGGTACCTTCTCCACACAAACGTCGAATAGTTAATTGACCGACTTCGATCGTTTCCTCAAACAAATCAAACATTTCAAATCTATCTTTGAAATCCGGAAACCGCTGTTGATAAGCCCGAATCAATTCTCCAGCGATTTCCCAGTAAATTGTTTCCTCAAGTCCATATTGTTCTTCCAGAAACATTGCAAATTCCGCAAGATTGATATGAAAGAATCCATCAAGCAAATAATCCCTTACCTCAACTCCCTTTTTTGTCCCCATCGATAAGCTATGGTTCCCATGGTTTTTATTTATGCTACTAAACGTTGGAAGTGACTGTTTCACGAAGCCACCAGTATAATAACGAATGCCTCCAGGAAGATCCCTGAGTGCCAGACGTACTGGGATTCCGTTCCGATGGACAAGCACCATATTTTGTGCGTGAGATTCCATTGCAATCCCATGTCCGTATAATAGATGAATCAAGGGAAGTATCGACACTTCTAATACTTGTCTTACCCAGTTATACAGGCCATACTCATGAATCCACGGATCAATGAAAGGACGACCACTTGCATCAATGTGACATATCGCCGTATAAGGAATTGCCCGTTCATCTTTTTTAAGGTAGCTGTGGAGACTTTCTCGCCAAATTGCGCCCAGTGTTCCATATGCTCTTTTCTGAAGTTCAGTTGGTAGAATTTCGTAATCAAAAGAAACGCCTAGAATTTCTTTCAAAAATATCAACTCTAAATCCTCATGGAGGTACTTGTCTTTCAGCCTGATTGATTCTAACCAATCAGACACAGGCGAGGCATTTTCCACATGATGGGTACCAATGATTCGTTTTGCCGAAGTATTTGTGATATTTAATGCTATTTTGACATGCGATTTCCTCCTTGATGTTTGATTAGACAATGTTCGTACTGATTGCTGTGGCTGATACTCATCTTCCCCCTCGCCTACCAGCACCATTTGCCCAGATTGAAGTTGTTGAAAAAATGTACTTACAGTATGCTCTCGCCACTGCCATGGACTAATCGGAATAAACAAATAATCTTCTGAATTTTTTCCCCGATCCTCCAGTTTGTTAACAAACCGTGTAAACGTCTCTATGCCCAGTTCCGTTTTAATAAAATCTGGATAGTTAATCGCTTTTGATAACGACGAAATCGTGCATTCTTTTTCAACAGCAACCCAAATAAGTTTGAATTTAGGATTAAAATCGGGACCATATCTTTCATTATCCAATAAATCAAAACCTATCCTCGATTTATAGCAGGGGTGATACGGATGTCCATCCAAAACATCTCCTTCCAGTTCTTCATAGGTTCGATCGGTCATATTTCGTGTACCTTGTCCATCCTTGTTACGGTTTTCTTGCTGACGATAATATTGAGCCATCGTATCTTTTAACAAGGTTTGTTCAATTTCCTCAATGAATTCTGGTAACTTTTTCGCTCTTTCCGAAAGAAATGGAACGATTTCATGTAAGAAGATGACTAAAGATTCGGCTTCCTCTTCTCTGCCTTTTTCCACTCGTTGTACATGAAAGTCTCTGGATAAGCGAATCCTGCCAAAACTAATTTTACGTCTACCCAAACACGTATAAAAAATGTGATTACCCGCGGTATCCTGACCTTTTATTCTGTATTCTACTTGCTCGTTTGCCAAGAAGGTTTCATTCGGTTCTATTAATCCCTCAAATATCATCGATTCGATTAATTGACGAAAAATTCTTCTCCGCACGTCGATAAAATGTGTCGACTGGAGAGCCGATTCAATTTGAAATAATTGTTGTTCCGATCTTTTCATAGTCGTCCCTGAATCGTTTTTCTGTCGCAATTCATTATTTTCTCTACTCATCTTGTCACCTCGCACTTTTAAGTTGTATAAATAGGGGGAAGAATATCAGTAGATTTCTTACCTCCCATTGGATTGATAAGCCCCACAAAAGCGCCAGCTTGAGTAGGCTTATCAATCCGCGTAAAGCAAGCAATGGAAGTGGCATCTCATACTTCCTAGCAATAACACCCTTTCTTCTTGAACTAGACTTGTTCAGCACTACCTAAATAGAATCATAAAGGTTAAGAACATTGGCGACTTTATGATCTCCTTTATCTATCGGATCCACTATTTTCCGCCTAGTTAACTGACCTATCTCCACTGTTGGTTGAAATAAATCAAACCTTTTAAACTGATTCTTTAAATGAGGGAACTGCTGATGATAGGATCTAATTACTTCCACTACAAGCAACCAGAATAGATACTCATCCAAGTCATACTGTTCCTCCAAAAACATCGATAGTTCAGCAAGATTAATAAAAAAGAAAGCATTATGGAAAACGTTTCTCACTTCTGTTGGTTGATCCGTTTCTGGAAGGTCCGGATCAGGATCCTTTTCTTTGTAAAAGAGCACCCCTCCTGAGAAATCTCTAACGGCCAATCTGACTGGTATTCCTTGGCGGTGGATTACTATCATGTTTTGAGCATGAGCTTCGATTGCAGCCCCATGTGCATATAACAAATGGAGTAATGGCGGTAATGAAACTTGCAGTACCTGCTTCAGCCAATTTTCCAATCCGTATTCCTTTACCCAGGAGTCGATAAAAGGACGATTGTTAGCTTCAATATGACACAGAGATGTGAAAGGAATTGCCTTTTCATTCGGCCGAAGGTATCGATAAACATCATCGCGCCAAATGACTCCTAAAGCACCATAGGATTTCTCGCGAATAATTTCTGGAAGAGTATCATAATCATAGGAAATCCCTATTCGCTCGATTAAAAACACAAGACCCAACTCTTCCCGCAAATAATCATCTTTTTTCAAAAATTCATCCAGCCAACCGGAAACAATTGGCCCATTTCGGACGTGCCTAGGCAATAAAACACGGCTTGATGATGTATTAGTTATACTTAACGAAAGTTTTACGTACGCCTTCTGGGGGAAAGTTTGATTTGCTAGCGTGCGAATGGACTGTTGAGGCCGGTAATTATCTTCGCCTTCACCTAATAAGATGATTTGTCCCGCTCTCATTTGTTCAAAAAATAACATTAACACCTTTTCTCTCCATTGCCACGGGTGAATCGGAAGAAACACGTAATCCGCAGGATTTCCACCTTGCTTTTTCAATTTCTTTTCAAAGCGTGCATAAGTCACAGATTCCAATTCCTTTTGAATAAATGCTGTATATTCATCTTCATCAGAAGTCGACACCTTAGCATAATCTTTATTTAATGCGATCCAAATCAACTTGAAGTTCGGCTTTAAATCAGGTCCAAATGCTTCATTATCTATCAGGTCAAAACCTACCCTCGATTTATAGCAAGGATGATACGGATGACCTTCCATGACATCTCCCTCGAGTTCATCATAGCCTCTTTCGCTTTCATCCTCCTTCTCTTGTTTAGCATGTTTAATTTTATGTCGACGATATTGAGCGATTGTATCTTTTAACAAAGTCTGATTAATCTCTTCCATGAATAGTTGCAGCCTCTTTGGTTTTTCTTTCATACAAGGAGCAATCTCCAGTAAAAAAATAGCTAAAGAATCTGCTTCCTTCTTCTGTTCTCCTGTAACCCGTATCACAGGTCGGTGTTTCGATAATCGTATCCGATCAAAACTTAACTTACGCTGGCCGCTGCACACATACCAAAGGATATTTCCTGCTTCATCGTATCCTTTGATATGAAATACCTCTTTCCTGCCTTCTGATTTGTTTATCTCCGGTTCAATGATATTTTCGTAAATCAATGATTCGATTAACTGACGGAAAATACGCCTCCGGACATGGACAAATTGTACTGAATCGAGAGCATTCGCAACACTATCTAATGTCACCTCTAATTCATCACTCATAATCTCTCCTCGCAGCTATAAATTGGATTCGGGATATTTACGTATAACGGTGTTTCTCCTCTTGCTTGGAACCGACTTATCAGATTCGCCTTTGCAGCCAATGTCCTGTCGTTCAATAAATGGTTGATGTATTTTTTTAACCGAAGGGAAATGCTTTCTCTCTCTACTTCTTGCAAGAGATTTCTTACCACCTGCCAGTACACAAGTTCATCGGTTCCACTATATTTCGCTAAAGTGTGAACAATATGAATGAGGTGGTTGACGAAATAATAATAATTTAGCCGTTGCCAGGTTTCTTCTTCTTTATAAAGAATCGGACTGTTTTCTGAAATCAGCTGACCGATCCACCCTTTCTCTTCAGCTTGTTCTTTATCAATACTGATGCCTTCCAAATCCCTCACGTAAAATTTTTCAGGCCAACCATTGTTCATCTTTAACATCGAATTTTGTGCATGTGCCTCAAGGCTTACACCAGTTTCAGCAAACAGCGTCAAAACTGGAATCATCGTAATATTGAGGTATTTAAGCAACCATTTTGTAATGTCTGGCGTCTCCCCTTGTTGGCTTTGACGCATGATCGAAAATAATGAAGGCTCACTTTCACCTAGTGGAATTTCCAATAGCGACCCAACAACAAATATTTGGCTATCTACCTGCTGGAAATCAGCTGAATTTTCCCGAAAAAGCACGGAAAAACTTTCCGTCGCATGTTCCTTGTCAGCCTCAGATGAGTAAGGAAGTAATAACGTTCGGAATCCATATTCCAATAAAAAACCGATAGTTTCATGCTCAACATCTTGTCGTAAAGCTGCAATTAGCTTTCCAGCATCCAGCGATCGTCTAATTTGTTCCGATGTGTTAACCCTTATGAAATTTGTGATCCTAATATTTAACGGTAATTTAAACATAAATTTATGATTAGGATCCCAAACCGTTCGGACTGACGAAGTAGGAGAAACAACGTTTCCCAAAGGGCCGAGATCAATAACCTTTTGTTGCTCCATCAGCTGAATAAGCATCTCCCAATTAGATAAATAATTGGCTTGCCACGGGTGACACGGAAGTAACTTAAAATCTTTTTGCTCAGCTGTCAATTTCCTTTTGGCTTCTCTTTGAACCTTCTCAGGAATGCCTTTTTCAGCGATACCTTCTCCTTCCTCCCCGATCCATTCCTCTCGGATTAATTCTGGGGAAACGGCAAAATAATGAAGGGCAAAAGAAACCCCAAACTCAGGCGCGTATTTTTCGATGTCTTCGTTAGAAAATCCCTCTGAACTTTTAGGTGCAGGGTGAAAAGGATGCCCGTAATATAATGACTGTTCAGAACGTAAAAAATTAAATGTTCGATCTTCTACCTTCTTGTTTACTTGTAAATTTTGGAGGTACGCTTCTGTCTTTGTAATACTGTTACCGATTGCTCTCAACATATTTTCACGTTTGTTTGAACGTATCTTTTCATCGGGCTCCAAGTATGCCAGTTCATCAAGGACGCAAGCTATCACTTGGCGATAATCAGCTGGGATAAAAGTTGATTTGTTTGTCTTCTGTAAATAAAATTTAGTACCGTAGGCGTGGTGTCCTCCTTGCGACCAATAAGTAAATACTCCTACGATAGCGGTAGCTGTCTTAGTACAATTTACAATAAATATGTTTCCTTGTTCGGCTTGAAAAGGATAATAATCGATTTCATCTAGTTTAATTCTTGGATCATAGTCACCTGTTTCACGTAAATACGTGTTAAGAATTCTAGTGACTGCCTCTTGATGTGCTAAATGAGAAATATCAGAGCGAATCGATTTTTCTAATGGCATCTTCATAGCTTCACGTCCTTTTCAGATCGATAGATAAACAGTAGCATCCACTGTCAAAATTACATCCGTTACGAATGAGCGAAGATCCAACTGCTTATTGTACTTCTCTTAAAACATGTCCTTGCTCAACCTACACTCGGAACATCCTAACTGAGCAACATATGCTACCGTTGATTTTCCAAATATGGTAGTTTTGAGTCAGAAGGTATCTTTTGAAAAGTTTTAATATAAACTCAACTTTATTCCAACATTGTCTAGTAGTGACTTTTGATAAATTCTTTGTGCACACGCAATATCTTCAATGGCCATACCCATTGGATTTAAAATAATAATTTCATCATCGGTTTCGCGACCTGACTTTTTGCCAATTAAGATTTCTCCCAATTCCGCATGCAACTGTGCTTTCGAAAAAGTTCCGTCAACCACAAGCTGGTTAATGACCTTCTTTTCCCGATTTGATTGCTCCCAGTCATCAACTACGACCTTATCTGCTTTCAAGAATACCTCCTTATGTACATCCATGATTGATATATTACTAATAAATGCCCCTTTTTGTAGCCAGTTGTATTCAAGATAGGGCTTGTCAGTTACCGTGCATGTTATGATCACTTCCCCTTGTCTAACTGCAATCTCCGCGGAATCGTTAACTACAAATTCTACAGTAGGATAGCGCTCTTTTAATTCAACAGCTAAATGCCCAGCTAACTCTCGGTTTAAATCGAACAGATGAATCGTTTTTATTTGCGGAAATTGTTCTAACATTGATAAGATTTGTGTTTTTGCAATCAAACCGCATCCAAGCGTTGTAACATGGTTAAATCCCTTTTTGGCAAGATAACGAGAAGCAACCACTGTTACCGCAGCAGTTCTCATACTACTAATTAAACTTGCTTCCAGGACTCCTATCGGATAATTGCTTTCAGGATCGTTCAAGATAATAACACCACTTGCTCTTTCCAACCCTCTTGTCGGATTAAGGTGGTTACTTCCAATCCACTTAATCCCTGAGACTGCCTCTTCACCACCAACGTGAGCTGGCATGGCAATGATACGGTCGGCGATATGCCCTTCCTTTCCCTGAGTCCGAAGATAAGGTTTTAATGGTTGAACATATTCCCCCCGCGCATGTTTTTCTAGTACATCGGATATCGCTTCTACGTAAATATTTGAACTGTCTCCTCCTAACTCAATAATGTCGCGTTTATTTAGATAAATAAGAGAAGGAACCTCTTTCTGTTCATTTCTTTCTGTATTTATTAACACGTAATGTAACTCCTTTCTGTATTCACATGGGATTTTTAACTACTCATAACGTATAAACTAGTTCTAATCCCTTAGCTTGGAAACCCAATCATCATCATAAACCGAGTCAATATATCGGTCCCCTCTGTCCGGAAGAAGCGTTACGATACGATAAGAATCAGGTAATGTTGGTAGCAATTTTTGCATGGCAGCAACTACTGATCCAGAGGAACCCCCTGCAAGAATCCCCTCATAGAATAAAAGGTCACGACATCCTTGTACAGATTCCCTATCACTCACATAAACAACTTCATCGATCTCGTCCCGATTAAGTATTTCTGGAATTCGGCTCGATCCTATTCCTGGAAGTTCTCTGGAAGCAGGTTTAGCTCCAAAAATAACCGATCCGACAGCATCCACTGCAACAACTTTAAGATTCGGATGCTTTTTACGAAGGCGCCGTGCGCAACCCATAATACTACCCGATGTGCTTACAGCTGCAACAAGACAATCGATCGGCCCACTTAGCTCCTCCGCTATTTCACTGCTGGCTCCATAATAATGTGACTGCCAATTAAGCTGATTAGCATATTGATTCAACCAAAAACTATTAGGTATTTTATTCGCAAGCTCTTTTACTTTCTGGATTCGAGTTTTTAGATATCCACCTTGGTCATCAAGGTCTTGTACCATCTCCACATTAGCTCCTAATTGTTCAAGAATTTTCACATTTGTTTTTGTTGTTTTTGGATCAATAACGCAAGTAAATTTTATTCCATAAACCCTTGCGACCATTGCAACTGCAACACCGAGATTACCGGAAGTGCTTTCAATTAAATGAGTATTGGATGTTATCATTCCATCCTGAATACCATGTTCTATAATAAATCTCGCTGGACGATCTTTCATACTACCACCGGGATTCATATACTCCAATTTTGCAATAACTTCTAGTCCTCTCTCGGGAAATAACCTTTCTAGCATGACCATTGGTGTATGACCCACACAACCTACTACCGAATTATAAACTGCTTGCGTTTTCTTACTTTTTAATAGAATCTTATGCAAATTAATCCCCTCACTTTATCGTTATAAATTAACGTTCAACTTTTTAACAAGTAAATTGGCAAGACACATCCATGTTCAATAATGATTATCAGTTTTTGCGCTAATAGAGTTTTAAGAACCCTCTCCTATCAACTTTTTATTGAATTTTTTTCGTTATGTAATCCCCCCTTTTTGAATATATTATTATTACCTAATTGATAATGATAATCACTATCAATTATAACTCTAGTAAATTATTACAGATATTACAATCATAAACTTTCATATTTGTTTAATTTGAATAATTAGTACTATTTTAAAAATGATATCCATTCCTTAATAACTAGATAATTTCTAAATATCACTGCTACTAATTACCTAAAAATGCCAAAAGACCACTACAAGGAAATAATCAATTACTAAAGGATCTTCAAGAAGTCATGGGTTTTCCACACCTTTTAATACAATCTCTGCATTCGATACGAGCCAAAAAATAACGATAAATAAAAAGGATTAACCTCTCTTCAAAAGAAAGATTAACCCTTTTTATTATTTCACTAAATATTGATTAACGTCATCTAACATAAGGTTTCGTGATTGAATTCCCATGCCACTTAACCATGTATCAGGCGATACCTCATAAACTTTATCTGCTTGTACTGCTTCTAGTGTTGCCCATAATGGATCTTCTTTTAGTTTCGTATTTATAATATTTTCAGGATCACGTTCAAACCAAAAAATAACATCCCCGTCTAAATCAGCAATTTGTTCTTCCGTTACCTCTTTACCGAAAGTCTCCTCTTGTTGAGCAGCAGGACGAGGAAATCCGAGTTCTTCGATAAATTGACCACTATAAGATTCCGAGAGATAAATTCGAACATGATCAGCCCTAGGACGGAGGATAGATAGTTCAGTTGTTTCCAGTTCATCTCCCATTTCAGCTTTAAATTCTTCCACCCGTTTTTCATAATCAGCAATTAGATCCTCGCCCTCTTCCGTTTTGCCAATTGCTTCAGCTTGGATTTGTAAGTCTTCTTTCCAATCTAAACCTAATGCTTCAGTAAGAACAGTTGGAGCGATTTCTGAAAGCTTATCATAAATTTTTTCATGTAAGTCTTTATTCCCCAGGATAATATCAGGATTTGCTGCTGCAATTGACTCAAGGTTTGGTTCGTCTACTGTGCCAACATTTTCAATTTCTTCCGTTTGAACTTCAAGATAGGACATAAACGGTTCATCCAAAAATATCGATGCAGCACCAACAGGTTCAACCTCCATTGCTAAAAGGTTATCTAGAGCACCATTATCTAATACAACAATTCTCTCCGGGTTATCCGGAACCTCTGTGTTACCCATTGCATGGGTAACAATTTTTTGATCGACACCATTCTCATTTTCAGTCTGTTCTTCTTCCGTATTGGTTTCTTGCTGTACAGACGTTTCACTATCACTACTGCAAGCAGCTAGCGAAAAAATAAGAATAACAGACAAAACAAAGAACTTTATGAAACTTTGATATTTCATTTTCATATTGTATTCCCTCCCTAAAAATGGTAATGTAGTGATAATGATAATCACTATCACTTACTATACTTAATAATAAATATATTGCAACCCTTTTTTTTACATTTTAGTTTGGGGGAACATCACATGAAGTTGATTCACCATGCCTTATTGATTTTGATTGGCCTCACCATTGTTACTCTTCTTGTTGTGATAAGTATTTCTTTCGGAATTGCCGACATTAATCTTAAAACCGTTTATCAGTCTTTTTTTAATTTTAACGGGTCCAGAGAACATTTAATTATTTTTAACGCACGTGTTCCAAGGGCAGTGATTGCGATGATGGTCGGAAGCTGTCTTGCTGTGGCAGGAACAATCATGCAAGCATTGACGAGAAACGCTTTAGCGGCACCTGAAATTCTCGGAGTTAATCACGGTGCGGCCTTATTCGTGGTCATTTCTATATTTTTGTTTGATATGACCGACCCTTCTACATATACGTGGTTTGCATTTGCCGGAGCAGGGATTGTGGCAACAGTAGTCTATTTACTTAGTTCCATGGGCCGTGAAGGCATGACACCATTACGATTAATTCTTGCTGGTGCCGCTATGACAACATTGATGAGCTCGTTAATTCAGGGGATTATGATCGTTAATCAACAATCTTTAGATAATATGCGTTTTTGGTTAGCTGGTTCGGTAGTTGGTAGAGATCTTTCATTATTTATGCAAATTTTACCTTATATGATGATTGGACTAGTTGTGCCTTTTTTTATGAGTAAACAATTAACCATTTTGAGTCTAGGGGAAGAGACTGCAGTAGGACTAGGACAAAAAACGAAGGCTATTAAAACGATCTCAATTATTATTGTCGTTCTACTTGCTGGAAGTTCAGTAGCCATCGCAGGACCTATTGGCTTTGTTGGTTTAGCTGTTCCTCACATTGCCCGTTCGATCGTAGGAACTGATTATAAATGGATTATTCCCTATTCAGCAATTTTGGGAGCTATTTTAGTCTTACTTGCCGATATAACCGCACGTTTTGTTTTAAATAATCAAGAGTTGCCAGTTGGTGTCATGACTGCAATGGTTGGAGTTCCATTCTTTATTTACCTCGCTAGAAAGAAGGCACATAAACTATGAAACTATCGAATAGCTTAGACAGTAAAAAATATTTTCTAGTTGATACACGAACATTCCTTCTCTTATTAGTTTTAATTATTGCCAATATCTTCGTGTTACTTATAAGCATCGGCGTAGGTGAATATTTCATTGCACCTTTCGATGTTTTAAAAACGATTTTTGGTATGGGAAACCCTGATTACGATTTCATTGTCTATTCATTAAGGTTACCAAGAGCATTAGTTGCCTTTCTTGTTGGAGTAGGACTAGCCGTTTCAGGGACAATTCTTCAAGGGATAACTCGGAATCCCCTTGCCTCTCCTGGGGTTATTGGGATAAATGCCGGAGCAAGTCTTGCTGCAGTGATTGTCATTGTGTTACTCCCGTCTTTACCGTTATCTTTATTGCCCTTCGCTGCTTTTGGCGGTGCTTTACTCGCAGCTTTAGTTACATATATCTTCGGATGGAAGGGCGGCACATCTCCTATTCGACTTATCCTTGTTGGAATCGGTGTCTCAACGTTAGCCAATGCATTTTTGACAGTAATTATCATGTTCGGAAATATCAACCTCGTTACTCAAGCGACAATTTGGATGACAGGAAGTGTTTATGCACGAAGTTGGGAACATTTGCTTCCTTTAATTAGTTGGTTAATCGTTTTGTTACCAATTACATTCATTTTTTATCAGAATTTAAATATCTTACATCTTGGAGACAATATAGCCAAAGGGTTGGGTATCAGGCTTGAATGGGACCGAGGCATTTTAATCTTACTAAGTGTTGCCTTAGCAGGAGTTTCTGTTGCTACAGCTGGTGCCGTCAATTTTGTCGGTTTGATGGCTCCTCACATCACTAAACAATTGGTAGGTACTACTAATCACGGAATCTTATTACCAGCTTCCGCATTGATGGGCGGACTTATTGTTGTTACATCCGATCTTATTGGAAGAACAGTATTAACCCCTTATGAAATTCCAGTAGGAGTCATTACGGCAATAATAGGAGCACCTTATCTACTATATTTACTTTTTGGTAGAAAGAATTTATAAGTCGATCAAATGGATAACATAATTTTTTTAAAACAGCCGAAGAGATAGCTGAAGATACGTAGACCAACATGCCTCCATACGTCCTACCATCGATATGTAAAGATTGGATACAACGTGGTTGGGTAGATGAGAGCACCAACCCGAAAATACAGTTTGACCAGACGAAACAATACAGGGTTAACCTCGTAAAGATTCAGAAAGATTTGAACAGAATTGGACTTTATCTAGACGGTTATAAAATCGACAGCCGTTCCTTATAAAGGGATCAGGAAATAAATGATCGCCTCTTTCGTAAGAGCTTACTAGAGAGGCGTGAGATTCATTTGATGAAGACAACTCCAATTTAGGCACACAAAATGGGAGGATGTGATTTCGCATGCAATATTTACTAAATTGGTAATTTTATCGAAGCCGAGAATGCTACCTTCTCATTTAGACGATCTCTTAATCATACAAATGTAAGGGTCAAACCCCTCCTAAAAATGAGGATATTTAACTATATTTATAAAAGTATAGAATTTATATAGATAATTGTATATTTTTAGTATTAAATAAATTTAGAAGGCGGAATTTTTCTTAAAGTCACCTTAAGTTTCCATAACAACGAATAGGATCAACAAGCAAAGTTGGTACAGAGTTTTGCAGAGTGTTAGGTAACTGCCTCCCTTTAAGCGAAATTAATGCAGAAGAACATGAGGAAAATATATACACTGAAGATCATCTCATGAACGAAATGAATGAAACTTTGAAAGAAGAGAATATGACAGTTTCAGACTTAGACATAAGTGCCGATAAATTAACGGTGACGTCTGAAATTGACACTGCTGATAACGATTTAGTTCAATCAATAATAGATATTGAACCGGGTGAAAATACCTTTGACCTGACTGTTATCGAAGTGGATGAGGATGAAAGCGAAACTGAAACAAAATATTTAGTTACAATTGATGATATGGATAACGAAAACATGATTGCCTCTTTCACGAATAGTGAAATTGGGGAAACTTGAAGGGATAGCATCAATAGCATCTGTTATACCCATCGGTATTGTGATGACTCAAGCTACACTGACTGCACTTTTTCATACGGGAGCAATGATTATTGTCTGCCTACGTAGTAGCTACACAAGCAAAGAAATCCAAAAAATACAATCATTTTGCTGCCATTCGTAGAGATGGTGATTTATATTAGTGGATCGCCAATAAATGAGGTTGATCAGCTAAATAACAAACCAAGGAAAGGGAGATATTATCATTGGCATCCGTATAAGAGAACACCAAAAGCTCACGTGTTTTATGGGAGTCCAGTGAAATAAGAAAGGTGACACAATGAAAAACTATGAAAGTCTTTATAAGAAATACTTACACAGAAAAGATCACTTATGTTTTACAAAAGAAGATGTAGAACGTATTATCATTAAAAAATTTAAAGCAACGTCCTTTCCAAAAGAGTATTTACTTGACTTAAAAAACGATGATCACTTTGAATATGATAAAATCTATAAATGTTTTGTGATCGATGATCCACAGATATTACATGGTCTTTATTCAGATGAAGAAAGAAAATGCCATCGTGAAGAACTTTTAGACCATAGGGAAAACCCGTTAAACCCACGAAAAGTGAAAGAATGGGATTATAATCATATCCTAATGGATGAACTGGAAGGGCGTCGCATTGATATTGTATTAGAAAGTAAGGACGGAGAAGTGATCACAGAATTTAAACTTAGGAATATGTGTGAGGCCGTTGGAGGGTATCTAAACGCATTAGTAGTTGGTATTTTATTAGAAAGAGGACTAGCAGAGTATCCTGAAGACATTCACGATGACTATTTTCAGTATTATTTAGAGAATTTAGAGAAATATGGGTTTTTAGATTAGTTTTTTTATACAATCAGTTGAATAGCGTCAAAAGGCCGCTTAAAACATTAAACTGGAATCAAGTATAATTCTTTTAGTTTAGCCTTTCAGTAATCCGCACCTCGAAAAATAAACCGTATCTTCAAGGTGCGAAACTCAAGAATAATGTTGTTAAAAAATAAGACTTTATTCTAATACTTCTATTCCCTCCCGAATACTTCTCATCTCCCACTTTGAATAATTCGGTTGATTGATTTAATCGCATCAAAGTGCATGCCTTCATGGTATAAACAAAAGCTAAGAAATTCTTCTACTGTTGATAATGTAAGACCTGTGGATGTTGTATAAGGTTGTTCTACATCTTCTTTCACCTTAAATTTCAATACTTGCTCAACCCTACGGACTTGATTTTCGAGCAAAAAGATTAATTCATGAATTGATGGCACCTCTTCTCCCCAATCGCCTGGTTTAGTGCCTGGATTAAATAATTCTGTAAATCGATCAGGTATGTTCATTTCTTCCCTAGCCGAATAAAAGGCGAACTTTTCTTGCACGACAAATATATGTCCAAGATTCCATTTAATATTGTTATTGAATCCTTCTGGAATGGTAAGTGCTGTCTCATCATTCATTTCTTCCACATGACCAATCGTATTATCCCGAACAAATCTTAATTGTTTAAAAATATAGTTTTCCACTTTATTCCCTCCTGAACATTCATAATCATATCCAAAATGTAGGATATTCCCGGTTACTGCGCAAATTATTAATAATCAATGCAAAGAAAACAATTGTCATCGATCCGATTAATACCGGTGTAATTAAATAACTCCAACTGTACGCGCCTAGCATAACAACAAGTGGATCTGCTCCTGCTGGTGGGTGAGTCGTTTTTGTAATCATCATAAATGCAATCGCTAAACCGACAGCTAAACCAATCGCCCAAGGTTCATTACCCAATAACTGATATATGACTATTCCAACGAATGTTGAAACAAAGTGTCCCCCAATAATATTTCTCGGCTGTGATAAAGGTGCGTTCCATGCACCAAATGCCAACACACAGCTTGCGCCAAAAGGAGCCATTAACCATACAGTTGCTGTCGTATTTGTTAAAAGTACTAACGCAAAAATGGTTATAAATCCACCGATTAACCCGGTTATTACGTCCTTTACATTTACCTTTAATGGACTTCTCCCTTTTCCTTTCATTTTAGTTAAATATTGTACGTGAAATATATGTGTATCGTCTCGCTTTACTGTTGTAGCGCGCTCCATCGTTCTCCCCCTCCCTTCCAATTATTTTTACTTTACACCAACTTAACTAACCTGTAAAGATATATTTTAGAGGTTAGTTAAGTTGTGTACAAAAAAACCAACTCTTGAAATAAGTTGGTTCGTCATCAATCATCGGATTTACGTTGTTGAAACCGTGCTGCTTTTTTTCTATTTCCGCATATCTTCATTGAACACCACTTGCGTCTTCCACTTTCATCAAAAAACAAAAGTACACAATCCGGGTTGGAGCATCGTTTGAGGGAGGACAGTTTTTTTGTTTCAATTAAAGTTAATACATCAAAGGAAATCAACGATAAAAGGGTATCTTCTATCTCACCAACAGGAATGGGAATCAATTTTTGATGGATTAATTTATATCTGAATGGTGCTTTTTCAACATTTTTTTCTAAAAAATCAATAAATTGATCTGGAACTGACTGTCCATCTGCTATTAATTCAAAATTGTCTCTTAAAACAGTCCGCATTTCTATAATACATAATAATACTTGTCCGATCCTCTCTCTAACCTTTAAAAATTGATTATCATCCCAATAGGAGTTCCTCTCTTTTATTACATGAAGCCAGTCCATCAAATCCTCTTCCGAGAGCATAAGATTATGACGCTGACCACGCCTTACTATTTCCGTGTTCACTAAATCAAGAGAAAGATAACCTGATATAAGTGGAAATTTGTTCGTTTCAGTCATTAAGTTTACCTCCAATTTTCCTATTGTATTATAACCATTAAAATAAATATTAAACGGTTATATTCATTATATCAGCATTTTGATTCATATTAGCCAGCTGTTATCGAGTGATGATTTCAACAATTTCTTTTGCAAATAAGCATATTGTACTAATTCCCGCATAAATCAGCGCTGCACTTACTGCTACATCTTATCCTCCTTGAAAAGTAGAAACGATTGCCACAAAGTGATTATTTGCTTATCATCATAGGGGTGATAAAGTGGAGAAGCAAATTCTTGATCTACTCACAGAAATGAATAAAAAAATGAAAAGCGCAAAATCAGATATCCTTTCTTTAAATCAGAAATGCACAATCGATTTGATACCATTGAAGCAAAACTAGAAGGTGTGACTAAAAATCTTTTCCCAGTAAATCTTTTTACATGACCACAGATCTACACTGGCCACTAAAATAATGCTTCACCCCTGTTCCACTTCTTTCCGAAGTTCTCTGATGGGTATCATTCAACCTTTCTCCATTTATACCTTTAGTTGTTCTACACCAATGATAGGTAAAACCGTTCAATCTGCAACTTCATCTGCTTGTTTGCAATTTCTAGCTCTGTCGATTTCCAATCAAATGATTATTCCAAAGCACGCTTTTTTAAGACAATTGGCTCATTTTATTTACATCCCATTTTACTTAACAAGGCAGCTGGCACTGGATTTCCTTGCCTAATATAATAGTCCCGCTAAGTATTAAAATTGAAGGATATCTGTAAAAGAGATTTGTCGTTAGTAAATTGGGGGCGTCTCTTGTCTGTCGCAAAAAGCCGTGTGGAGGTCCCTTCACATAGCGCCGGAAGCACCAGTTCTAAAAGGACAATTCGACCAAAAGAACCGTCCCCGCGGTCACCATGTGTTTCCAGTTACTTGGTAGCCCTTTTACTATATCATTTTTAGTCATGTTAGGAATATTATCGGCACTAATTTTTCCTGCAAAATTACCTACACGATTTCCATCTCCCTTACCAAGCCATTTCCCTATAGTACCACCAGCAAATTTACCCCTGCCATTTAAAATATCATCTCGTCCATTTCTCGTTATCTTTCAGTTCATCTAAGTATTAAAACAATATTCCATGATGATACAACCTTCATGAGTTATGAATTTCACACAAGCATTTTTATGTCGTCCATAGTTTAAAATGCTCACAAAAAAACACTTGTTGTCTATTTGACAATCAAGTGCTTTATAGTTAGCTTTATAATATATTTCATTGCTAATACTTTTTATTCTTCGGTGTCCTCATATAAATTATCCAAGAATTCATCAATATCATTTGCTAAAAAATACATATTACTCATATCATCAGGATCTTCTGGTTCTTGCTCATGATCCCAAAAATAAATTTTTTCATAATATGGCTCTTTAGTACCTAAGCATATAACATTACTTGCTGAATCATCTGCAATTGGAATAAAGCCCTTCGCAAGCCTAAACTCATATATATCTATAACCTTCTCTAAATTATCATACATATCTCCAATTCCATTAAATACATTCAAAACACTTTTCCCAAGTTCATCAGAAATATTAAATATACTAAGTTCTGGGTATCCACCATTCCATTGAAGTAAAAATCTCTTATATTTTTCCGTTAATTTCACACCATTTTCTATTTCAAACTGATCAATCTCTTCCATAGAAAGTTTCTTATGTGAGTTTTCAATTTTTACCATAATAATATCCCCCTCTCAATTTATTTTCCATTAACAATTGATACTCCGCCAGCATGAGTAAATTCCCTATGAATATCTTTATCCACAAGAATGATGTTAGCCTAAACAGTGGACACGGTAAATTGGGAGAAATTCTAGTATAATGATACCTAACAATTTAACGGGAGTGTCCAATATGAGAAAAACGTATGATAAGGAATTTAAAGTCCAAGCAGTCCGTATGGTAAAGGAGGACGGGAAAAGAATAGCTGAAATCGCTAGAGAATTAGACCTGGCAGAACAAACACTGCATAACTGGATAAAGAAATACGAGATCGGTAAAGAAGCAGCCTTTGTAGGTAGTGGGAATGCCAGTACGGAAGACAAGGCTGAACGTGACTTTAAGAAACGCATTCGAGACTTAGAAGAGGAAAATGCGATCTTAAAAAAAGCTATGGGCATCTTCGCCAAAGACCAGAAGTAATTTATGACTTCATTAAACAGCACCGACACGATCACCGTGTAGCGAAGATGTGCCAAGTATTAGGTGTTTCTAAAAGCGGCTACTACGCTTGGTTAAAGCGTCCTACGAGTTATCAAAAAAAGAAACGAGAAAAGTTAACCGCACGCATTAAGAGAATTCATTTAGAGTCAAGGAGCACATACGGAAGCCCAAAGATCACAAAAGTATTGGAGGGCTTGGGCGTCAGGATTTCTCAGAAAACCGTGACACGAATCATGAAGGAAAATGGCATCCGTTCTAAGACGGTTAAAAAGTACAAAGCGACAACCAACTCTAAGCATAATCTACCGATCTATCCAAATCTATTAAATCAACAGTTTACAGTAGAACGCCCAGGACAAGTGTGGGTAGCTGATATTACGTATATATGGACGAGCGAAGGTTGGCTGTACTTAGCATCGGTGATGGACCTTTATTCAAGGCGTATTATAGGCTGGGAAATGGATGGACGGATGACGAAGCAACTTGTTATAACAGCTCTGAAACGAGCGATGATTACACAGCCACCAGCACCTGGTCTTATCCACCATTCCGATCGTGGCAGCCAATATGCCTCCAACGATTATCAAGCGTTATTACGTGAAAATGACGTGAGATCAAGCATGAGTAGAAAGGGTAACTGTTACGACAACGCATGCATAGAGTCCTTTCATGGTGTGATTAAACGTGAGTTAATTTTTCATGAAAACTATAAGACTAGAAATCAAGCGAAAAGAAGCATCTTTGAATATCTTGTGAGCTTTTACAATTACAAGCGAATCCATTCAACCAATAATTATATGTCTCCAATGGCTTATGAAAAGCAGTATTCCAAAGCTGTGTAGAATAAATGATCCTCGCTGTAGAAGTACCTTACTTTTACGGGGAGGACAACAAGCAGAGCGCGGTAGGGTTTGACTGAAATCTCCGTATTCTCTTTTTCCATTTTCTTGACATAGTATCAAAAAACAAAAAACACCTGTTGCCTAAAAAAGACAATCAAGTGCTTTTTAGATAGCTATATAAAGTAATTCATTACTATTCCTAACTTCAAACCAAAAATTCTGTTTAATATCGAAGTTCTAGGCTTTTCCCTATGATAATATATATTTTAAAACCATTGGTTGAACTTAACCTACTTCCTTAAAAACTTTTGAACTTCCTACCACCTAGTTATCTCTTATATCATTTCTTAATAATAAGTAGCATTTGAAGTTAGTTATCCCAGTTTTTTATAAAACTCATATAAATCTAATAGTTTAATTCCAAGTCCGCTATTAAAATCCCAAGTGTCGGTAATAACCCTTGGATATGATGGGATATGACTTTTAGATTCAATCATTAGTTCTATATCTTTATAGAAATTTTCAAGTTGACTTATTGTCCCCACTTTACCTTGACCTAATTTGTGAGCTTTAATTTCACAGTCTAACTTTATTTTCACTTTTTCAGCTTCCTTAATAAAGTTTAAGGTTTTATTAAGTCGTCTAGGTTCGTTATGTACCATTGTTCTACTCCTCCAATATATTGATTACCCATTTGAAACTGCGGGCCAGCTTTTCCTTTAATTATAATAGTGTCTGGTTTAACTTGCCATTGTTGAATACCTGTCATTCTGTTCCAATCTGGTGGAAGTGCTAAATTACTTCTATTCACTTGTGGCGAAAATGTTTCAAATAAATATCTCCCTTTCACAGTAGCATTAATATCGTCATAGAATCTTAATCCATAAGTATTTGAACCAGAAACATCAAGCTTAATTGTACCGATCTCAAACGATTCTAATGTAGTCTTTCTGAATTGACGTGGTACTCCTAGTGATTTTAAATATTCAAATGCTTGTTTTACACCATATATGGGTCATTAAGGTTAACCCTACCCTTACCAACATCTATACCCGATTTTTTTCTACAGTAGGACTTTTCGTTACATGCGGTGATCGTCCATACCCATTATTTCGCAAAGCATTCCCCGCAACTCCTCCACCTGTTACAGACCCTATTTCACCTTTATACCATTATTACTAACTCCTTTTGCACCTGCAAGATACTCGTCACTGGGTAGCCCCACCAATATAAAAGAAACCTTGAAAGGTTCGTTAGCCAATCAAGGTTATTCTTAAATATTATTAAATTTCTACCTTATTCTCAATTAAATACTTATCTCCCAATTTTTCTTTAATTAAGGTTATAGTCTTTTCTACCTTCTTAAAAAATACGGTCTTTTCATTTTCTTTTGAAAATCCTTTGAACTCAAAGTTGATATCATTGTCTTCAAATAGACTGTCGTATATATTCTGTATCTCTAAAAGCATATTATCAATTTCGTCTTCACCCTCGAGTTCTCCAACTAAATCATTATCAACTAATTCACCTTGTTCATTATATATCCACATTGGATAGCATTGATATTCCAGAAATATCTTAATAATGTTCATGGTTCTCCCCCTTCTTATTATGGTTATAATTTTGGATTTGCCCCTACAATATAACCATTATTTCCAACAGTTATAGCAATTCTTTGTTTCTGTCCGTTGAATACTAATTCATAAATTGGTCTTCCGTTTCTTCGACCTTTTTTCTACATTGATGGTACAATCTTCATGAGCTATGAATTTCAGAAAAAATATCGTTTATGTTGTCATTTCATAAAATCTCTATTTTTTTATAAAAGCAATGGATAGATATTCCCCCCATCGTTTTCAGTCTCATATATTTTCTATTATATGCTTCAGCTTAATATCCAACTATAGTCAGATAACATTTCCACTATTCAACAAAAGAGAATAATCTCCCTCGTCAGTAGATAGTCTTAATATATTACTATCTAGCTCAAAATCTGTAATTACTTCGCTAGTATGCTCCCAATGTTTTTCTCCTTTAAAAGTAAGACTAACAACACCTAACTCGCATAAGACAAGAAAAGTTACGTCTGATGTTTTCATCACTTCATAGACAATTGAATCAAACTCTTTCACCCATCTCATTGCATTGTCTTTCAAATCTACACAATAAACTTTTTCATCAATACTTATAAAAATACAATTTTCCATTCTGCCTATCAGTGCTGATGGCTCAATACCATGTACTCCACCAAAAATACCAATAAAAGTAGATTCTTTTCTTTTGATACTTATCCCATAAAATTTCTTTTTATCCACACATTTAGTATTGATTAGAATAGATTGGTTAACTTCAACATATTCTTTAAGTTCTGACTGTGACTCAAATTCATAAAGTTCATAATCATTATATTTATTAACTAATCTCATTATTTTCCTCCAAAGAGTTTAATAGTTATCAATTTTTCTCCGTCCCATACAGATTCCACTTTTAATACTCCATTTGGACCTGTTAGTATGGACTCTCTGACAATCCGACCATTATCTTGAGTCTTTAAGATACTTGAAGCATCATTGAACGTATCAGTTAAGTTATCAAGAAAACGTTTCCTACCAGTTTTATTATCAAAAACCCCAATACTGTTCAATTGCCTTTCCATAGCAATAGAACGGTCGATATTGTGCTTATTGCCGGTTGTATTACCAAAAACATACTCCATCTTCCGATCAAAATTAGGTGTAACTTTTATAGTACCCTTACCAACATCTATACCCGAATTTTTTTCTATAGTAGGACTTTTCGTTACATGCGGTGATCGTCCATGCCCATTATTTCGCAAAGCATTCCCCGCAACTCCTCCACCTGTTACAGACCCTGCCAATATATTACCGTTACCCACATTTCCATTTGTGCTATTCGTTACTTTTCCAAATCCTCCACCGTTTCGCAAACCCTTCCCCAGCAGTCCTCCACCTGTTACAGACCCTGCCACTCCGAAACTGCTCATCCAGTGTTCTGCTGAATAGGGTTCTTCCGGATTGACGGCTCCCTCTAGCATGCTTGATGTACCCACGCTAAAGTAATCTAGATAATCCCTTACGTTTCCGTTATCTTTTATCGCCTCATACCTTGCTTCCAAGCCATTATAACTATTTATCGCACCACCCGGTAACCCAAACATGAGATAGTTCGCAAAATCATAACTAGAATCAAATTTCTTCTCATTTCTTGCTAACATTCCATCATACATGGATAAACCAATTTCTTTAAAGCTATTTACTGATTTTGTGACTGGCTCAAAAATTCCTTTCGCAGAAGATTTTTTCGAGTATTTTTGCAGGCCGCCTCTTTGATTTATATTACGAGACTCTCTTGAGTCTACCAATGATTGTTTGGTCTTATCTTTCTTAGAGACAAGCAGGCTACTAAAAAAAGAATTTTTCTTCGATTCTACCATATATGCTTTAATCACCGGCAATTGTTTTTCAAAGTTATTTAAGTCAGCAATCTTACTAGTTGTCTTCTCTACTTTACTCACAGGGATCTAATTTCTTGAAAATACAAATTCAGTTTTTTGTTCAGATATCAGATTTTATAAAAGTAAAACTATAAAAACAACAAAAAACCTTGAAAGGCACTGAGCCAATCAAGGTATCTTTTTCACAAATCAGATTTCATTTCTTCAAACCATTCCATAGAAATGTTATTTGCTACTTTATCTGGATGATTAGAATACACTATACCATATTTATAGTCTGCTTTAAGACTATTGTTAACTACATTATAAATTAACTTAATCTCCGATGGCATTTCTCTATTATATTCTTCACATAAATCAATCATTTCCTTAATATTGTTATTTAATACACTTAGTACTCCTCTTTGACGTTCAACAGAAGTATCATATTGTAATTCTTGTGTATTATCAATAGCGTTGTTTAATTTATGCCTCATAATAATTTCGCCATTTATACAATAGAAAAAGTCACTAGAAATAACTTTGGCTTCAAACGAGCAGTATATAAATATTTTTTCTGCTCTATTTTCAACATATTCTAAACAAATGGAAACCATGTCTGCTTGTAATTCGCTAAATTTATCTTCAAAAATCTTGCTCATATACATCACTTTCCTTAATTCAATAAATTCTTAATAAACCGCTCTCCATCTATTTCATATTGTACCTCAAATGTTGATGGTCTTTTACTATTTCCACTATACTCTAACTTAACATTTACATTTACTTGTTTACCATCTTTTATTCCATTTGCCCATTGGTTTTCCTATTGTTTTATTATACTTGTTAAGTGCGGCCAATCCTACAGCTTAATACTTTTCGATAGCTGTCAAAATGAGGCGCTAGGCGTTCTGCATCAAATAAGCGAATAAGCCTTTCTCTTTAAATCATCCCCTATTAAATAGATGTATTATTTAGTTCATATAGGAATATACCCCTTTTCAAGTTAGACAAAAGACTTAGTCATCTAAACCGTATAAACGACTTGTGTTCCTAAACCATACGCTTTGATTTTATCTACTACTGGTAAACCTATATTTGAACTACCCGCCACTTAACTGCTCTTGCGAACTGTTTGAAGTGGGGGATTCCTAAGAACACCTTCGTAACCGAAAGTTTTGATTAGGCTAGCCCCGTCGCACCGACGGTTAGAAGCCTTATAGCTTCATGTTTGAGATTTAATCCTGCGTTCATATCGCGGTCGTGATGCATGCCACAAACACACGTCCACTCACGCACATTCAGATCTTTAACGTCTTTGTTTTTATAGCCGCAACGTGAACAACGTTGTGAGCTAGGGAAGGTTTTGCTCACTTCCACCACCGTCTTCCCGTACCATTTAGCTTTATATTTCAACAGGCTCTTAAATTGAGACCAAGATACATCAGCGATTGATTGAGCTGTTTTCTTATTTTTCATCATGTTCGATACTTGCAGACTCTCCATTCCGATAATATCGTGGTTTTTGATGATATCCGTCGAGGTCTTATGCAAGAAATCTGTCCGCTTGTTTTCAATCTTTTCGTGAATTCGAGCGACCTTGATTCGTTGCTTGTTCCAGTTGCTAGAACCAATAACTCGCCTTGATAGAACTTGTTGAGCCTTTGCTACCTTTTGTTCTAACGACTTAAAATAACGATGGTTTCTATATCTTGTTCCATCTGCAAGGATAGCGAAGTCTTTTAGTCCTAGATCAACGCCTGTACTGGTGTTTGTCTTCGGCATCTCAACGACGTCTGTTTCAGCTAAGATTGACACAAAGTACTTACCACTTGGATTGCGTCGTATGGTCACATTTATGATTCGCCCATCCACGTCACGACTTTTAGAAAACCGAACAAGACCAAGCTTCGGCAACGTGATGTGTTTACCTAAAATTGCGATATTTCCATTGGTGTGCTTCGTGACATAGGACTGTATCTTGTTCTTTTTACTTTTAAACTTAGGAGCTTTGTTTTGTTTTTTATAATACCTTTGGTAAGAATCAGCGAGGTTTTCAACGGACTTTTGCAAGGAAATACTATCCACTTCTTTTAAAAAAGGGTAATGCTCTTTTAATTGGCGAACCGCCTTAACTGACGCGTATTTGTTGAAAAACTCTCCTTTCCAGTTATTTGAAGGGAGATGACCGTTTTGCACCATTTCTTCGACGATGTACCAGTAAGCGTCTTTTTGCTTCTGCTTACTGAGGAAGAAATTGAACACGAATCTTGAACAACCGAGCGTTTTATGAATGAGCTCGACTTGTTTCGGATTAGGAAAAATACGAAATTTGAACGCTTTTTTTACTAACATGACATCACCTTATTTACAAACGTATGTTCTAATTATATCATGAGGTGAGTCTGTTGGCTATCGCCAACCGCCATGGCTAAAAGCCCTTCTCGCGATGGAAGAGGGAGTCTTCTGGCGGAAAACGATAAAATGAACGATTCGTCACTGGATAGCCCCACTAACAAATGAAAACCTTGCAAGGCATTTAGCCAATCAAGGTAAAAGTTAAAGTTTAGTACAAGTTTATTTTAGTCAAAAATTTATCTACTAAGTCTTTATATTCATTAAAATCCTCATCACTCATAAAATTATCCATTTCTACATTTTCTTTTATGTCCATAAGTACTTCTTTTAGTGGTTCCTTTTGTTCTGTAACTTTTTCCATATTAACAGAAAATAGTAGCTCTAATAACTGACCATCATAGACATCACCTTCAAGAGGATTATGCTTAAGAAACACTATTGCTTTATCTATTGCTAATTCAATAAAAATATTCTGTTTAATCATTCTACATAAATCAATAATATCTAATTCTGTAATATCTTTATTTATTAAAGTACTATACCATTCATCCAATGCATAGTCTTCTTGGACTTCATCCTGCGGCAATTGATAAATATATCTTATCTTCATTCTATATCCCTCCAAAAGGTTCAAATAAGTCTTCTATTTTTTTTATATTTTTATTAGCCTTATCCAAACCATCTTGCAGTACTTTTCTTGTTCCAGCGTCTAAGTTCGGATTATTTAATGAACCATCTAACCCTTTTCTTATCTTAACCAATCCTTTATATGAATCTTGCATTTCTTGAAGATGGTTCCAATAGCCCCCACCAGGTTTAGGAACAGGAATACCTTGTAGGTCTCTTAAAGTCCCTGAAAAATCTTTGTCTGTTAAATGTTTATTTACTATATTGTCTAAAGTTTCAAGATTTCTTTGTTGTGCTCTAGTAACATTACCTGTACCCTTAATAAGTTTACCACCATGTTTCACGCCCTTGATTATTGGTCCCCCAATAATGCCAGCACCAGCTAATGCACGTTCCCAAGATTCTAGTTCACGCCCAGTAATCGGATCAGATGCAAACACAGTTTCATATCCTGCCTTCACGTTACTAATCACAGGTATAAAATCTGTCACTACTGAAGTAACCTCTCGTTTAGCATTCTCGTTATTGCTAGCTTTGGCTTTGTATAACCCGGATCCCACTTTCCAAATAAATTCCGCTTGGCGAAGTCTATTGGTAACCGTTTTATCCCACCAAGTTTCTTTTGGACGACTAACATCCACGTTATCCCCATTAAGGCTAGTGGATTTAGATCCCGTAATAATCCGGGTACCAGCTAATGCACGTTCCCAGGAGTCTAATTCACGCCCAGTAATTAGTTCAACTCCAAACACAGTTTCATAACCGGCCTTCACGGTACTAACACCAGGTATAAAATCTGTCACTGTTGAAATAACCTTTCGTTCAACATTCCCGTTAGTGCTAGCTTTGGCTCTGTATAATCCGGATCCCAATTTCCAAATATATTCCGTTTGACGAACGCTATTGGTAACCGTTTTATCCCACCAAGTGTCTATCTCTAATTTTCTTTGATTGACAGTTGGACGACTTACACCCCCTTGACTCAATATTTTCATCGTTACGAAAATATTATAGTAAGTTGCTCGAGTAATTTTTCCATTAATAAGATCTGTAAAAGCAAGATTTAAAATCTTCTGATTTCTCTCATCCATACCTTTTACTGCAGCGTCGTTTAATTGCTTAATCTGCAATAACGACATATTTTTAATGGAATCTTGATTTACTTCCACAGGCGTTCCTATTGTTTTATTATACTCTTTAAGTGCGGCCAATCCTACAGTTGCTTCTCTTTCTTTATAATCTGTAAACCTAGCACTATCACTTACAGCTCCTGCACGATGTAACGTTGTTTTGATCTCTTGTAATAGGGTCTCTATTTCTGCCGCGCTACGTCGACCTACACTTGTGAATGATTGGACATCTTCTATAACATTCTCGGCTACGTTTATCGCCATATCATGATCATCCTTAACGTTACGGACGGACGGCGTCGTTGCACTGCTAATATCTGAAACACTACGAATGATGTTACTCACTTCACTATGAAGTACTTCTAAAGCCTCATTTTGTTCATGAAGATCTTCCATGGTATCTCTAACATAGTCACTATTGATTATCGTTTTACTACTTTCATCTACCTTTGATTGAAAATCTTCTATGTGTTGATTCAAATTTTGATGGATATCATGCAATACCCCGTTAAACGTGGTCAACATCGTCATATGAAAATCACTAAAATAACTTTTTGCCTGATCTGCGGTTTCCCCAGAAAAAGAACTCATATTGCAAATGTCTTCTATGTTCTGTGCTACTTTTAAAAGACTGACGGTTATATCTTCAGATGTTGATTTAAATTCATCAGAGAAGGCTATCACTTCTGACAAATCTACTTTATGTCCCATAGAATTTCCTTTCTTCTTTAGCGTATTGACTGTGGACAAAAATGAAGTGATTTGCTGATACTAACTCTTGATCATTTCCCCTCATTTGTTCCCCTGTCTGACTTAAAATAGAGAACTACTTCTCTTCAAGATATGTATCGTCGATCACCGCTTTATCACTAGCATCAATCTCTTCGTAGAAGTCTTGGAGATGATTCGCTATGTCTCTTTCTAATTGTTCAAAAATACTTTTAAAAGCTTGGAGAAGCGGTTCGTGCAATACCTTAAAATACTCTTTTGCTGTATCTGCCGCTTTTCCCTGGAACGTATCCATTTGCATGACCTGATCTAGATTAGCTTTGACATTATCTAATTCTTCTCGAATAGACGCCGTATTGCTTTTCGTCTCTTCATAAAAAGTCTTCACTTCCGAAATATCCACTCTCAATTTAGACACACTCCAATGATAAATCATACAATATATGTCATACTTTACCATATATTGATAAGGTTGAGGTATAGGATTATATTACCATTTATTAGTCTATTCACTAGCAAATAGACCCTACTTCGCTACTGTAATTTAGATTCAGGAAACCGTCATACATTAGCGAACTAATAATAAATTTAGGCAAAACGGTTCGTCCAAAGCAGAAATGAATTTATATGAATTGGAAGTAAGACAAGAAGAATAAATGTATCGAACCGCACACATCATTACCGCTCTTCTCAACAAGGATAATCTAACGATTAGGGGCGACTTAGCACATTCCTCCTCATCACGCCAGGTAATTCCCTCAGAGAAGCGAATTTTAAAGTTAAACAGCACTTTATGAGATTAATGCTTTACACTTTACCTAAGTGGGAGGACCCATTTTTAGAGAGTCACACCTAAACTTCTGGGAAAATCGTGCCCTATCTCCCATACCCCAAACTATTTCTCAATTTTCCCCCCACTTCACATCACGTTAACCACCGTTAACACTCCTCAACACAGAAACATTTCCACTCATATAACCGAAAGGGTCCGGTCCTTTTTCGATCACAAGAACCATTTCTGCGATTGCGAATTTTAACTATATTTATTTTGCCCCAAAATACACACGATAGTGTGTGGATGATGGTGACGTTCAACTAGATAATATTCCTATGAAGGAGGCTTATCTAGTGAATAATAATCAAACATTGGAAGAACGAGTGAAACAATTTAATGGAGAAGCCCTTCGATTAGCAAGAAAAAGTAAAGGCCTTTCTAGAGAAGAAGTATCTTATCGTGCTGACTTGCACATTAATTCACTTGCTTCATATGAAAGAGGAGATAAAGATCCGACAAGTTTTCAGCTTTTAAAGATTGCGCAAGTACTTGGAATAGATGATCTCGATCAAATATTTAAACAATCAAAAAAAGAAATATATCCATTTATACAAAATAGAATGGATAATTCCTCCACTGATTGAAACCTCAACTTTCTAAAAACATATTTTTTCCCCCTTCAATATTAAAAAACAAACATTACTAATGCACTTCTCACAACCTCCAAATCTTAAATTCTTTCCACACATATATCTACTAAACTAGGGAAGTGTTAGGCATCAATTCTAAATATATTGTGAATACTTGAGCATGATTGACCTTTGTAATCTTCGTCCGCCACTACGACAATTCCATAGAAAGTATCTATTAATTTCTATGTTTAGATAAATATCAAACAATAGAAAGCGATGTAATAAACCTCCGCACGAATTAAATCAAGCGCTTACACTAAAATTCCAGCTAGCACCTAAGCTAAACCAATCTTCCATTAACCTAACTAGGAGTGCATAAAAATGACCAAACTAGCTTTCACTATTTTGAACGACTATACCATTAACAAACGAACAATGGCTTTACTTCCCGCTGCTCATACCGATTACAGAACGATCGTCATTGAGGAGAACGCGACCTATTACATCAATCAAAAACCTCTCGATCTTATCAAACTAGCTTGTTTCAAAGGTGGCTCTTCTTATGATGGCAGGCGTTTGGCTGCCATGCATGAACTTGCCATCTACAAAAAAGTTCCCGTCGCAATCAACACTCACGACGGTATCTATACCTTCCCAACATGCTCACCCAGCTTATTTCACTGCCACTGGATATTCTACGAGTACATCCATTCGATTTGCCCCGTCCCCAAAGTTTCCAATCAATGCTTGATTACCTTTAAAAACGGTGAAAAAATCACCATCAACGTATCACCGAAAATCATCAGAAGACAACAATATCGAACCGCTCACATCATTCATCGCTTTTCTCAAAAAGGATAATTATAATCTAACGGTGCGGGGGATTCAGCGCCCCCCGTACTACTCCATGTAATTTCCTAAGGTTAGTTAGTATTCCACCTAAATTAAGTGTATCTCAATTCATGGGATATTTAAAAGGAAAAAGTAGCCTTATGATATTTGACCGTCACGCCAATCTAAAATATAAATATGGAAATCGTAAATTTTGATGTCGAGGGTTCTATGTTGATACTGTAGGCAGAAACAAAAGGAAAATAAGAGACTATATTAGAAATCAGCTAAAAGAAGACTATATGAGCGATCAATTAACATTGTTAGAAGAATATGACCCGTTTCCAGGCCAAAAAAAATAAGAAAAAATAAAAAATTCTTCAGAATTAGCGGGGGGGGGTGTGGTGCAGGAGGGAAACAGTTCAGTGGGCCTTTTAGGCCAAGGCCGGTAAGAGAGGCTTTCAGCCGCAGAGCAAACCACCAGTTCACACTGGTGGTTTTGATTTATAATGAAAAAAAGATGTTAGGGAGGATCAAAAATGCCTTGTCACTTACCGATTGTACATAGGGATTAGTTGCGTCCAGTAGTTCAGTTTATAGTACTCATTTAGTCGCAAAATATGGTATACTAATTTCACATTTGTTTTGGAGGTATACTTTATGATTTTTTCTACTGCACTAACTGGTTGGGTCTATTTAATTTCTAGCACTCCACAAAATTCTATAATTAATAATCGATACAACGTAAATTTCGTCTTGTTTTGCGTTTGGTCTTATATATCTCTAACTTTATTTTTCTCTGAAATTAATACAGTAGATATGCCTAGGTACGTACACAGGTTTTTAAGTTATGAAAATATGTCTTTTTCCACCTTAATGAGAATAGCTGATAGTGAATATCTTTTTTTGATATCTTCTTGGTTATTGTCTAAGGTAGTAGCCACCCCCAATGTTTATCATGTATTCATTTGGGTATTGGTGTCAGCTTTACTTATCTATTCTCTCAATAAATTAACCTCTTCCTGGGAAAAGATGATTCTTTTTTATACTTACTCTGTTTTCTTTTTAACCGCTAACTTTGCTACAAATGTCATTCAGCAAGGCGTAGCCGCTTCACTGTTATTGGCAGCATCAATATTACTGATCAAAAAGGAAAAGAGCTTTTTATTCTTTGTTTTTATTGTTAGTGCGCCATTATTTCATTTTTCTGCATTACCCCTTTCTTTAATACTATTTGTTATGCGTAAATACAATTTCAAGTTAAAGACTTTCATTTTGCTGTGGTCATTAGCTGCATTTACTTATATAACTGGTTTAAACGCAAACCTTGCGAACTTATTTACTTCTTTTATACCATACATCGATATTTATTCTTCGCAAGATCGTATTTCGGGCTATGGAAATGTTAATCGATTTGATTTCTTGATTTTTAGTTTTACTATTTTTATTATTTCATTTTATTCCCTTAAAAAATTCTTGAAAAATTCCGAATTATATACTGCGTTATTAAAAGTTTACCTTGTCTTCAATACGATGTTTTTACTTACAGGATTTTTAGCATATTCCGACAGAACAGCAGCTTATTCTTGGTTTTTCATACCTCTGCTAATTTGGTATCCAATTTTTAAAAGTAACCATCCCAGCATCGTTAAATATAAAGTAACTCTGTCTTTGATATTACTTACCTTATTTGTTGGATTTTCTTTCGTCACCCAATCATTGATGTTTTTCTAATCCGGACTAATGAATTAATTTCACTAGGGTGATGTCACACAACCGTATTCCGTTTCTTTTCGTCATATAGAACCACTCTCTATGTAATTTACTTAAACTGTGGTGGGATCTAAAAAAGTAATTTCAACGAAACAATATACGATATCGAAAAGGAGAAAGAGCTATAGTTAATTTTGACTTTTCTACATTTATTTACAATGCCATGGAATTCGCTGGATTACGGCTAAAAACAAACAAAAACCAAGTAATAAAATTAACTTAAAGGTACACGGAAATTTTAATCGTTGATATTAAAAACCTTTGAGACGCCTGAGGCAAAACAATAGCCATCTTTTTTTGATGACAAATAACCGCAGGAGCAGATGATCCATCGGGGTGATTTTCCCCGATTAGCTGAAGCATTGCTTGTAGCAAGCCAGCAAGTTTTCAACTATCAACACTAGCTTTTAAAGTGACGATTTTTAAAAGAGTACTTTTGATATTTTGCACTTCTGGCCTTATTCAGAAAATGCATTATGAAATTGACTCATGTGTGTTAAAATATTGAAGTGGATTTTTATATTCGTTTAGAAGATTTTAGATATAGGGGGCCGTTTGATGGCTATTTTAGTTACTGGTGGAGCTGGATACATTGGTAGTCATACGTGTGTAGAATTGTTAGAAGCAGGAAATGACATCGTCGTTTTAGATAATTTGTCTAATAGCCAGTTTGAATCGTTGAGACGTGTGAAAGAAATTACTGGGAAACACTTCCCCTTTTATGAAGGGGATCTATTAAATATAGAGGATATTGAGAATGTATTCAATAATGAACCGATTGATGCGGTAATTCATTTTGCTGGGTTGAAGGCAGTTGGAGAATCAGTTGAAAAACCGCTTTATTATTACCATAACAATATTACTAGCACTGTAAATCTATGTGGAGTTATGAAAAACCATGGTGTGAAGAAGATTGTATTTAGTTCTTCGGCAACCGTTTATGGAATGCCTGACCGTGTTCCTATTTCAGAGGATTTCCCACTAAGTGCAACAAATCCTTATGGGCGTTCCAAGCTTATTATTGAAGAAATATTAGGAGATCTCTATGTATCTGATAAAGATTGGGGTATTGTTGTGTTACGGTATTTCAACCCAATTGGTTCTCATGAAAGTGGACGTATTGGTGAAAATCCAAATGGCATCCCGAATAACCTCATGCCCTATATTGCACAAGTAGCCGTTGGCAAGTTGTCAAAGCTAAAAGTTTTTGGAGATGATTATCACACAGAAGATGGAACTGGTGTAAGAGACTACATTCACGTTGTTGATCTAGCCAAAGGACATTTAAAAGCACTGGAAAAGTTTAATAAAACTACAGGGGTACTTACATATAACTTAGGAACAGGAAGAGGTTACAGCGTCTTAGAAATGGTCAAAGCGTTTGAACAAGCTTCAGGAAGAAGTGTCCCATATAAAATAGCAGAACGAAGACCTGGTGATATTGGAGTATGTTATGCAGATCCAACAAAATCAAAAGACGAACTAAGTTGGGTTGCAGAGATGGGAATTGAAGACATGTGTCGTGATTCTTGGCGTTGGCAGGAAACTAATCCTCATGGATATAATGATAAATTTTAAATCGCAAAAGCGAGTGTTCATTAATATGAACACTCGCTTTTGGATTTAGAATTTATTATAACGGTAACCCTGCCCTCCCGAATAATTATACCATGGGTATTGTCAAAAGCCTTTGACACTATAGGTTTAAAACCTATTGCCAAATGGATTTAACTCGATTCATTCGTATAGTTATACCAGTGAATCGGGAATGTAATAATGTCTTTTTTCTATTTGAAAAAGTTTAATAATATCGTAATATTTGCCTGTAAATCCTATGGTTGTAAGAAAATGAACGAAGTGAAAATAAAATTATAAAAGTCTGTAGAGTTTAATATATTTCCACAAAATAATATTAAACATTTGGTAGTGACAAGCAAGCTCCCATTTTCAAATATAGTATTTTGCTATTTATACTAATATTAGTTCCAAACACTTACCGGTTTATTTCTCTGATTCAACAATTCTCTAAAGTTAACAAGTAAGATCACGAGAATCTTGATAGTTTGTGCGGTTCACTATATAATCTTTATTCTTCGATCATTTCGTATTGTAAAATAGAATCCTCAGTAATAGTATTCTTTGCAATTTTTCCAACTACATTATTAATCTCTGATGGAGAAATTCCAGTACCTGGTCTTTTAAAAGTGAGCATCTCTCTGTTAACAATATCGCCTTTTTCAATATTCCGATTGGCTACTAACGATCGTCGAGCATTTTTCCTTGAAGTTAATTCAGTATCCAGACATTTGATATCATAAGAACCTCTTATCCCATCAATAAAATCTATACCCTTTAGAATTCTACTTGCATCTTTTGGGTCCATCGCATGATAGTGATCATTACCTTGTAAAGACTTATCCAAAGTAAAGTGCTTCTCAACTACTTTAGCCCCTAGATTATATGCTGTTTTAATTACATCCGCGTCCTCATCAGGTTTTGTATGATCGGAATAACCAATAATTACTTTTGGATATTTATTTTTTAAAGTTACAATTCTATTTAAGTTTGCATGTTCAAATGGAGTAGGATATTCAAGAACACAATGGAGTAAAACAATAGGTTCACTATTATGTTTTCTAATCAATTGAATAGTTTTTTCAATTTCTTCCTCATTTGATGCCCCAACCGAAAGTAAAATTGATTTCCCTTTCTTTGCCTGATATTCAACAAATGGGAGGTTATTTAAATCTGATGATGAAATCTTATATACATTCATTAAATCATACAGATAATCCGCCGATTCTATATCAAAAGCCGTTGATAGAAATTCTATACCTAATTCATTACAATACTCTAACAACTCTCTATACTCGTTATAAGAGAAACTATCGAACTTTTTGAAAAGCTCATGTTGAGAAGTTGTCGGCTCTTCTGTTGTATCCCAATAAGAAGGTGATTCTTTGGCTGCCAATGTATCTGCCTTGTAACTTTGGAATTTAACAGCATGAATACCTACTTCTTTTGCTTTTTTAATCATTAATTTCGCCGCTTCCATAGACGTCATATTAAATTTTTCCGCAATATCATAGTAATTAACACCTATCTCCGCGATCAATACAAACTTTTCTTCCATGGCTCTTTCTATAATTTGACTCTTCATTTTACCCCTCCATTACAAATTTCGGTCAAGTGTTAAATTAATTACTCTTTGAACACCGTTCTTTAAATCTTTTTTCAACATTTGTTCTTTCATTTGTTTTCTTATCTGTGGACTATTTATCAACCAAATTAACGTTTCTTTAATAGTCCGATCTTCAACTTCACTTCCTAATCCTATATTAATAAAACCGTTTTTCAGATAACCAAATTCATGGTGTTTCTCTCTTTCATTTTGAGCTAACAAGATTGTTGGGACTGACATTGATGCAAGCTCTAGCATTGTTCTCCCTTGAGACGATATTGCGATATCAGCTTTACCCATAAACTCTGTCATACGTTTTACGTCTCTTATTATTTCGATATTTAGATGGGAGTCTCTAGCTGCAGATATTAATTCTTCGGCATGTTTATAACCCATACCTACAATAAAAGTATAGTGAATATTATTATTTGGAATCAATTTTAAAATATTAAATATTCTATAAGTAAGATTACAAGGATCTGTCCCTCCAAATATAATCAAAATATCTTCAACTTCTTCGTTAAATTCTGTTGGTTTTGCAAGTAGAAACTCGTCTCTTATACAATAATAGTTACTTCCCCAATAATGGTTTTCAAAGTCATTTCTTTTTTCATAGAGATCATTAATAACTACGTCCGCTTGGAGTGCTCCTGGACCAAGGTCTTCAAAATTTACTACCCGCACACCCAATTCTTTACAATATCTAACATATTTTTCTGTGGTATCGAGAATATCGTTAATCAGAATATCACACTGATATTCTTTTATTAATTCATCAATTTCATAATTTTCTTCTATGATGTGATATTTAAAATGACTATCTCGGATTTTTTTAATACCTATGTCCGAACGACTTGATACAACAAACCTTACATCATGATCAATTAGATTAAATGCTAAAAGTAAGCACCTGTATACGTGCCCTAATCCAATCTCAGCATATCCATCAGTTCTAATTAAAATACTTTTCTTTGAAATTTCCTTTTCAGCTACCCACCAATCTTGTGGGCTGTCAATATCGATAGATTCATTTTCTGAAACTTCGTATATTGATACTCTAGGACCCAACCTACTTTGTTCTTTTACAAATTCTCTTTTTGTTATAACAAATGCTCCAGTTTCAAGTAAATTTTTAGGGAGGTACTGCCTATTGAGCCGCTCTTTATAAAGCGGGATTATCTTCCCTTTTTTTTCAGTCCAAGAAAGGTGTGGACGATCAATTCCACTAATCACCGTATCATAACTATTTTCCATAAAGCTTTTTATAGCATTATCTAAAGTAGCTGTTGTTAATAATGGTGATGTAGGTTGCATGGTAACAACATAATCATACTTTATACCTTTTTCATTCTCCATTTTTATTAAAGTGTTATAGATTACTGGATCTAAAGTAACGTGGTCAGTTGCTAGTTCATCAGGCCTCTTAATAACTTTTGCACCATATAATTCGGCTATTCGTTCAATTTCTTCATCATCAGTTGATACAACCACATCTAAATTAAAAATACTATTTAATGCATTTTCTATACTATAGCTAATAAGAGGTTTGCCACACATTAACCTAACATTCTTTCTTGGAATACCTTTAGAACCGCCCCGAGCAGGTATTATAACTAATATATCCACTAACTTAACCTCCATTCTTGTTAATCATGTTTTTGATGAATGTCTCCATAACTTTGTAATTACTATCAATATATTTTGATATAGGAATATAACATTTGTAGTTCGTTTTTTCGAGATCAGAAATTACATCATTTAAATCATCAGTAATATTGTCATTAATTTTAAATGCTAGTCTTCTATATATTGATAAAACGCGTCTATTTTTATTGAACGCACCAAAAATTTTTGAATATATATTTGAAGTACTGTATGCATCTATTCCGGGGGATTTCAGTGCATCTGACACTCCATTTCCCCGTCCATCTTCATGAATTAAAATACTTGGCAACCTTTTACTTAAAAAGTATATATGTGCGTGAACACGGTAGCCAATATGCAGATCACATTCATCATAAAAACTTAACCTAGAAGCATCAGATGAAACATCGACCACTTCTACGCCTATTCTTTTGGCTGCATCTGCAATTTTTAAGGTATTTTCCGCATCACTTTTCGGAGTATATTGATCAACTTCACCGATTCCTCTATGAAACGATACTATGATTTCAGAGTCCCTGTATTTACTTTTTAAGAATTCTAATATCTGAATACTTTGAACGGAAAAAAATTCACTTTGTGCTGGAGTATAAACAATTCGCTTTATTTCTTTCGGAGCAATAAATTTCTTACCAATAGAATCTAGGTCATACCAAACTGGACACCCCGTCATAGTAACATTTTTATACCCATTATTATACAAAGTTCTCTCCGTTTGGTGGTCTCTACAACTCATTCCAGCAGAAGTTTCATTCATTTTATCTAACATTTCCTTAGCTGAAACAGTAAATTCATACAGCTTCTCAGTCGTTCTATCTCCTGGAATACCCTTCCACCCTGCTCCCAATGTGTGTATAGGTACTTTAATATCTTTAAGATACTTTACCAATTTATACACACCAGGATACATATTCATTTGGAAACCTGGTCCTCCTAGTATGATGATTCCTTCACTGTTATTAACAAATTCAATATCATCTAATTCGTTCCAATGTGGTCTTATTATAAATTCATAATCTGGAGCATGGTGCTCTAACAAAGCAACCGCTCTTTCCGTTATTAAAAAGTCCCCCACATTTTTTTTGGCTCCTGTTAATGCGATATAATATTTCTTATTTAATTTAGGCACTTATGTCATCCTTCCGATAAACTAATTAATCAATTGAAAATAACTAGTAATTATTAAATCTTATTTTTGGTTGGAACTTGATTTTGTACTTATTTAAAGATTACAACGGTAATAATAGATATCTATAATGGTTGGACTATAATTGAGTTCAACTTGAAATTAATGCTCTTACCCCTTTTTTTATTACATCTATTTGTTCACTTTTATTTGATCAATAAATGATTTAAAACAAAATAATATCAATACAATGCTAGAAAAACCAAACAAAATTATTTTATCTAGAACAACATCGACAATTATCACAATTGTGTACAAAATTTGAGTTGGTAGATAGTGTTTCCAAGATAACTGATAAGTATGATAAGTTAATTTGTTTGCAATTCTATTTATTAATAAGAATTGTACCATCATGGCTACATAAGTAGCTATTGCAGCACCTAAAATGCCTAAAATAGGTAACAAAGCCAGATTTAATAAAATATTGAAAATAGCTGAAATTACAGTAGAAACTGCAATATACCCTGGTTTTTTATTATATATTAGAGCGGCTACCACAAAAATATATGCTAAATGCCAAATCGCTCCTCCTAACAAGAATCCAATAAAAGAGTAATCAGCATCATATTCGGAAGATCCGAAAAGCCGGATCATAATTGGAACTAAAATATACATAACTAAAGCTACTGTCGTAATACTGGAGAATAATACAGTGAAAATTTTATCGAAATTTTTTTGACTAAATTTTTCGGCTTTCATCATTTTATAGTACCTCGGGGCAAAGGCCATGTTAAAAGCATTGACCAATAGCAGTATCGCCATATTAAACTGTGCACCTATGCTGTATATACCGAGTACCTCTAGCCCCAGAATGTTTTCAATAATTAACCTATCTGCTAAATTATTTACCCATCCAGCTAAGAAATGAGGAATTAAAGGAATTCCTATCAATAAAGCAGATGATAGGTACAAAATTTTCATTCTCTTTAGATGAAAACCCGTAGAGGAGATAGTATATGTTGTATATAACACCGCCATAATACTTTTAGCAATAACTAGTGCCAAAACTCCCCCTAAAGCTCCCATATCTTGAAAAATCAGTAAATACAAAGTGAAAGATATAATTAATAATGTTTCAATAATATTCATAGATACATATAGCCATGCTTTTTCCTGTATTCTCATCATACTCAAAGGTACGACAGGAAAAACGCTTAAAGCCGAGAGAACTATTAAAAACAAATAATAAGGATCAACAGGGATTTCATTAAATACTATTCCTCCTAAAAGCGGCTTCATAAAATATAACAACGTCCCCAAAAAAAAAGCAAATAGAATTAAAAATGAAAAAATAGTGAAAGTGAATGAATCCTTATTATCTGAATAATCAATATATAATCTAGTAACAGAAGCTCTTAATGAAGTTAAAAAAAAGATCGAAACAACACCTACCAGGGCATTTATCATTTGAATAGTTCCATATTCCGCTGGTGTTAGGTACATCATATAAATAGGCAACATTAAAAAAACTACAATTTTCGGTAGGATTGTTCCTATTGTATATATCATTGAATTTTTAATCATATAATCATTCTTCCTATAACCACAATTTATGCACCAACAATTTCCTCAAGTATTAACAGTTTTAAAAAAATGTCCTTTATCTACTTGTTTTACATTAAAATTCTCTATATTATTAATAAACTCAATCTTATCATTTGCAACCATCACTAAATCTTGTTCTATCAAGTCTTGCATGTATTCAATCCCTTTCAAGTTAAAGAGAATCGTTTTACAATCCATAGTTAAACCTTCAAATATTGCAGTCGAATATACCCCCACCTGATATTCCGATTCGGCAAAAAAACTATAAAGATTTTTCTCATTGTGATCGACGACTTGTAAGTTATCTAAATTTGATCCCATTAAAAGGTCTGGATATTCTTTTCTCCAACGTGAGTATTCACCGGGGTGTAGCTTATAGATAAAATGATACTCAGGCATACTTTCTGCAACTTCTTTAGCTCGTTTAGATAACTCTTTACCTATAGTACCCTGTGAAAGAAAGAGAACTTGTCTTTTTTTCTTTTGTGTTCCTTTATATTTTTCTAATTGTTGATTAAGATACGGAAATCCATAAACTTCCACTTCCGTCTGCTTCGGAAAGCCATCTGTTTTAGCCCAATACTCTCCAAATGTTAGTAATTTATCTGGAAAATACTTTATTATTTTTTTAGGATCACTAAAATTATAAGCAAAATGATAGTTTGTAATTACACCATGCTGTAATTCTGTTACTTCAATGTCGTTATCCTTTGCAGCTGCGATGAGAGGAAAGTTACTGTATGAGACGACAAGTACTATATTATCCGGTTTTTTTTTCTTCAATAGTGAATCAAAGAAATAATATTTTAATTTAAATGTAATTATTTTTTTGTAAATTAAATTTTTTAACTTCATATTCACGTCAAAACTCTCATTCAGTAGTCCTTCGATTTTTAACAGAATATCTAGCTCTTCTTTATTAAACTTAAATAACATAAATGGCATCTTAAAGGTAGCGTAAGCATAAAAAATATCCATATAACTACGATTTGGATCACTATGATCACTAAAATGTTTATCTAAATAGGGGTATTCAACGACAAAGAAACCTTCTGAATCCATATTACTCAATAGTTTTTGTGAGTATATATCTATATAGTCACCATTTACTTTGACTTTCCTTGGATGATCTAATATCATAGTATTACCTTTAAAAGAACTTCTGAATGGATTCTTTGTAAATGAATTAGCTACCAGCATTTGACCCTTTTTAATTTTACTCAAAATAGTTTTATTCGCAGTTGAATGTGCTGAGCCATAAAAACCTAATTTATTTGTGATAATATTGAAAACACTAAACCTAATTACTTCCCAAACCTTTATACCCTGTAATTCAACCCTCAACAAATCATTTTCTTCTTCAATTTCCCAAATTTTTTCACACACTTCTTTAATACTATTCATAAATTCACTCCAAGGAAAATATATATTATACATACATTTATAACACTTCATAGACTATCTACCAATAGTCTTGATTTTATCAGATTTTGTTATTTGAAGCTTGGAAAGAAGTAGAAGTAATTTTTCGTAAAATATAAAAAACCCCGTAAGTCACCATGCATAATGAAAAACGACTTTAAACGCTCTGATAGCAAGAGAAAACAAACTTTTCGATATTATTAAACAAAAGCTTATTGCCAATAAACAAAAATAGGAGCCAAACTAAAGAAAAAATCACAATACCTATAATACCACCTATAGCATACATTTCACCCCATATGTTACTACCCATACCCCAATATATTCTGGAATGTACTTCTTCACCTACTACTGAGGCAAAACGCAAGTTATTAAAAATTTTCCTCCAATACAATAAATTAACCCTTTTTCTAAAGAAAGGTATGAAGGTATGTTAATTACCAAACGATTTAAAATATCGCTACTAGAATGTCGATTATTATATTCTATCAAAATGTTAAGGCTTGAGAAAATTGTAATTGATTCAGAAAAAACAGATACATTTTGATATGTGCTGACATAAGCTAGTACTTCCCAGCGCCTCTAAAATCTAGCATCATTATATTTCTATAAAATTCTTTATAAATCGTTAGTATAAATTCAAAATTTCCTGCTAAAAAGAGGATTTTTTAAAATGTACTAGTTTAAATTTTCTTTTTCAAATAAAATTACTAAAGAAGAAAGGAAAAGATTGCCGTTAAACTTAATAAATCAAAGTTTCTTTTTTAAAATAATAAATAGCTTATAACAATCAATGACAAAAACCAAAATAATGCTATCATGATTTAATCCTCCGATAACACATGAGTATTAATTAATGTAAACCTTTAATCAATACTCTACTTTCACAGATTATAATGGTGATGATTTAAAACCTCTGTATTATAGTTCGTACATGGAAAAAGAACACTGACAGTTTTTTTGTTTATAATAAAAATATATATCAAGCAGAAATGTTAATCTACGGTACCGCCTTAATTAAAGCCTATATGTTTGAATATAAGAATTAATTTTCTTCTTATTTTAAACGGTAAAATGCCAAGTGCAATCCTCAAAGGTGCTATCATTATAACCATAAAAATTCTTTTTCTCATTACAAGAGCATATTTTATTTGAAGTTTTTGAGATCTGATTAAATACCTAACTCGTTTTTTATTTTCAAATGATTGATTTTTATGAATTCTTTTTGCAACTAACTTATTTGGAATTATCAACATGATTTTTTTCTTTGCTAGAGCTCTAAGCCACAACTCGTAATCAAACTGACTCTTTAATGATTGATTGTAACAACCAACTTCAATTAATAGTTTTTTATTAAACATTACAGATGTATGATTTATTCTATTCTTAATAAGTAAATTATCTGTAATTACTTTATCCCCTACTGTGTCTCCCTCTTCCCAAAGAACAGGCTCACTATTATATATAATCACAGAATTACTACAAACTATAAAAATACCTTCATTTTCAATAAATTTATCCAACTGAATCCGAAGTCTTTTGGGGTGCATTAAGTCGTCTGCATCAATATTAGCAATTAAACCTCCGTTTGATTTCTGAACAGCTAAATTTAAAGCATTCCCTCTACCTATACCATTTGTGTATATAGGCTTAATTCTTTTATCTAGTCTTGCTAATTTACCTATTATTTTTTTGGTTGAATCTATAGATCCATCATCAACAATTATAAATTCCAATTTAGTATAAGTTTGATTAATCACAGACAATATTGTTTCCTTTATTGTTGTTTCACCATTTTTTACAGTGCAGATAACAGAAATTAATTCTTCTCTCATTACTTATCTCCTAAAATATTATTAAATACAAAAAGTATTTAAAGATTATCTTTTAAATGACTTTTATACCATTCAATTGCTTCCATAATTCCCCTTTCAAAACTCCACTCAGGATCATACCCCAGCATTTCTTGCGCTTTACTTATATTAGCATTACTGTGCTTAATGTCTCCAGCCCTCTCAGGTCCAAATACCGGGTTAACATCTTTCCCTAACGCTTTACATAACCCATCATAAATATCGATCAAATACTCTCTACCACCATAAGCAATGTTATACGCATGCCCTGCTGCTTCACGGGGGGATTTACAAGCTTTTAAGTTTGCTTCAATTACATTCTCAATATAAGTAAAGTCTCGACTTTGCTTCCCGTCACCATTAACTGTTGGTCGTTCATCATTAAGTAATTGTTTTATAAACTTCGGGATGACTGCTGCATATGCCCCATTTGGATCCTGTCTTCTACCAAATACATTAAAGTAGCGAAGAGCATACGTATCAAGTCCATATAATTTCGTATAAAGCTTTCCGTATTCTTCATCTACCTTCTTTGTCAGTGCATAAGGAGATAAAACATTCCCTTCTCTTCCTTCTTTTTTAGGTAGATTTGGTTCATCTCCGTAAACAGAAGAACTAGATGCATAAACAAACTTCTTAACATTGTTTTGTCTAGCCGCTTCCATCATGTTTAATGTACCTTTTATATTAACTTCTTCGTAAAATAAGGGCATTTCAATGCTTCTTGGCACGCTCCCCCATGCTGCTTGGTGAAGAACATAATCGACACCTTCACAAGCATTAACACAAGTTTTTAAATCTGTGATATCACCTTCAATAAAAGTGTAATTGTGATTACCAATAAATAATTTAACATTCTCTTCTTTACCAGTAGAATAATTATCTAGCCCTTTCACTGAATAACCTAATTTTAGTAATGTCTCTACTAAATTTGAACCAATGAAACCTGCTACTCCAGTTATCAGGAATGTAGATCCCTCCGGAAACCTTATATTTTCATATCCCATTTTATAGCCTCCAATATAAGAAGCTACTTTCTGCTTCTTGTCGATTAAACATACCCTTTACGTCTATTAATACACAATCATTTTGTTTCATACTTAAATGAGACTCCTTTGTTGCAGAAACTTCATCGATCATATCTGCATGTATCTCACTTGTTGACCTAAACATCTTCTTCATATCTTCTAAAGTTATAGCTTTAAACTCCTCATGAGGAACTGCAAAAATAACGGCATCTACACCTTCAATATCCTTCACATCACAAGGTTCAATATGATATTCTCGCCAGAGGTCCTCCTTGTCTGCCACTGGGTCTACAATTTTCACTTCTACTCCATATTCTTCTAACTCTTTTATAACATCTATTACTCTAGTATTTCTAACATCTGGTGTGTTCTCCTTAAATGTAAAACCAAAGATAGCCACTTTAGCTCCCTTAATTTGCTTGTTTGCTTTTATCATCTTTTTCACTGTATTTTCAGCTATATATTTTCCCATATCGTCATTGATCTTTCGTCCCGACAGGATAATCTGGGAATGGTATCCTAATTGCTCTGCCTTATACGTAAGGTAATAAGGATCAACTCCGATACAGTGCCCACCTACAAGTCCAGGACTGAAATTTAAAAAGTTCCATTTCGTCCCAGCTGCTTTTAATACAGCATTTGTATCTATACCCATTTTGTTAAATATAATCGAAAGTTCATTCATAAAAGCAATATTAATATCACGCTGGGCATTTTCAATTACTTTTGCCGCTTCTGCGACTTGAATTGATTCTGCTCTATGAACTCCAACATCAACAACCAACTCGTATACTTTTGACGCAATATCTAAGGTTTCTTCATCCATACCTGCTACAACTTTAACAATCGTCTCTAGGCGATGTACTTTGTCTCCTGGGTTGATTCTTTCAGGAGAGTACCCCACCTTAAAATCTCTGCCACATATTAAACCAGACTCATTCTCTAAAATAGGAACACAGATTTCTTCTGTAACTCCTGGATAAACTGTCGATTCAAATATCACTATTGACCCTTTAGTTAAATTTCTCCCGAGAGTACGACTTGCTGATTCCACTGGCGTAAGGTCCGGGGTATGGTCAGAGTTAACTGGTGTTGGCACAGCAACGATATGAAATTTCGCATCTTTTAATCTATTTTCATCAGATGTAAAGTCAACAGTTGTACTTTGTATTATATCGTTTCCAACTTCTTTTGTAGGATCTACTCCAGCTTTATAAAGATTAATCTTGTTTTTGTTAACATCAAACCCAATAACATTAATCTTGTTAGCAAATGCCACTGCAATTGGCATTCCCACATACCCTAGTCCTATTATTGAGATTTTCTCTGTTCCGTTTGTGATTTTTTCAAATAAATTCATGTCTTCCCTCCTTTATTAACAACATTCTCTATTTCATTGAGATAAGATAAAACAACTTCGTTCCTATCGAATTCATTTTCTACTTTTTCTCTTGCTAATACACCCATCGATTTTTTCTTATTGTAAGGTAAATCAATAAATTTATTAATAGCTTGAACTAGACTATCAACATTTTTCGGTTCTAATCCAAAACCTGTAACACCTTCATCAAATGTTTCTTCACATCCTGGAATTGAAGATGCTATAATTGGCCTCCCCATTGATGCAGCTTCTAATAAGACATTTGCCATACCTTCGTGATAAGACGGTAGAATAACGGCATTGCAATCTTCAATGAACTCTTTAACATTATCTTGAACTCCATGGAATTTAATAATATTTAACTTCTCTAGTTCCTTGGCTTTATCAGTATAATCTTCCTCATAAAAGCCAACGGCCTCAAAAATACATTTCCTTTTACTTTCTTCAACTAATTTCGCTGCTTGAGCTAATTCTTCAATACCTTTTTCTTTCATAATCCTTCCTATAAAAAGGATTTTTAATTCGTCTCTTTCGTCAGGGTATTTCTTTAAAGTAAATTCTTCAAGATTAACACCCGAACCTGGGACAAGTTTGTGTGAATACTTTGCAATCTTATTCTGCTCAAAAAAACTCATATTTTCTTTGTTCTGGAAAAATAATGTCTGGATATCTTTTAAAGCAAGTTTATAAAGTAATACTAAAATCTTTTGCATTAATCCCTTTTTTTCTAAAGCAGTCCCTAATCCTGTAATAGTAGCTATATAAGGAACTTGTAAAGATTTACACGCCATTCCTCCATAAATATTAGGTTTTATTGTATAACTTAGAACCACCTCTGGCCTCACTCTTTTTATCATTTTTCTATACTCTGATATTAATTTTAAATCACTAATTATATTCGTTCCATGTCTTTCAATATTTGTTTCTACATATTCACATCCCATATCTATCAATGATTCAATTTTTTTACCATATGGCGAGGATATGTAAACTTTATAGCCATCCCTTAACAATTGTTGAACCAGTTCTTTTCGAAAGTTGTATATAACCACATCATGATTAACTAAAATGAGTACTCTTTTCATTTATTTCTCCCTAACTTCTGTCGCCACTATGGTCTCTCTCAAATCCCTAACTCTATAACCATCTTTATAATCACTCATACTTTTCTCATAAACCAAATTACCAAACACTTTGTTAACAATATTTACTCTACCTATCATCAATTTTAAAATAGGATTAAATACTTTCGTTAATCTAGTTTTCTTCCCATGATGCTCAGCTATTAATTTTACCATGTTACTCGTCTTTACATATTCCTCATTTTGCGGAAAAAACGTTCCAGTTTCTTCATTTATAATCATTAATCGTATAAATTCGCAAAGATTATCGATATGAAGCATACTACGTTGATTATCAATATCCGGAAACACAGGGAATTTCCGAGCTACTTTAGCAAGTTTAGGATAATTCCCTTTTGAACCTTTGCCATATATCATCGGCGGTCTTATAATGACTACTTTGAAGTCCTCATTTTCAAGTGGTTTTATTCCTTCTTCTGCCTGTAGCTTACTATTCCCATAAAAATTACTTGGTTTTGGTTCAGTGTTTCTATCAATCACTCTTTCATCGCTACTACTATCACCATACACAATGATGCTACTCATGAATATGAATTGTTCTACGCCCTCTATTTTAGCTTTTTGTGCCACTTCAATTGTAAGGTCGCGATTTACTTTATAATATTGTTCTTCCATATTAGGATCTGTTGAAACGTGCGCTATTCCCGCCACATGAAACACAACATCATACTCCGAGAAGCCCTTTTCTTTCCATGAGTTATCTCTTAAACTTATCGCTTCTATAGAATAGGAATCAGGATAGTTCTCCAGCCATTTCTCTAAACCATTTCCTATGTAACTGTTCGATCCTGTAATTAATATCTTCTTCATTCCCTCATGTTCCCCTTGCTGCTTGCGACTTCTTCTTTCGCTTGCGACACACCTGTGCCACCTTCAACAACACCATCATTTTTCAGAACACTTATAAACGTACCAAAGAAGCAACGAATGTCCATTCTCAGTCCCATCTTCTGAACATATTCACCATCTAATTGTGATTTAACTTCAATCGGCAACTCATCTCTACCATTAATTTGCGCCCATCCTGTTAGTCCAGTAGGAACATCATTGGCGCCGTATTTATCCCGTTCTTCTATAAGGTCATATTGATTCCAAAGTGCAGGCCTTGGACCAATAATGCTCATGTCCCCTTTTAAGATGTTAATTATTTGAGGAAGCTCGTCTAAACTCGTTTTCCGTAAAAACTTACCACTCTTCGTAATAAACGCAGCTGGGTCTTGTAACAAGTGCGTCGGCATATCTTTCGGTGTATCAGTTCTCATCGTTCGAAATTTCAAGATGTGAAAGTGTTGTTTATGAATACCAACTCTTTTCTGTTTAAAGAATACCGGCCCTTTTGAATCGACTTTTATAATAATCGCAAGTACAAGAAAAAATGGCCACAAAATGACCATAGCTAGTAAAGACAAGCTGAAATCTATCAACCTTTTAACTTTCATATATTTATTCATTCATAACACCTACTAACTTCATCTATTTCACCGCACTCAATTTCACTAGGCTCTCCACCCTAAACCAAGCAATATCCAAAATCCGCTCCCGCAACTCATCAGGTTTCATCTCCTGAAACTCCTCAATTAATTCATATATCACATTGATATTCACCGGTGGAGTTTTACCACGATAAATTTTCGGGTAGATTTGCTCTTGATGGACTTCGTTTTCACCAAGTAACTCTTCAAACATCTTCTCGCCTGATCGGATACCCGCGTACTTAATGTCTATTTCATCTTCTTTGAAACCACTAAGTCGAATCAAGTTTTTCGCAAGGTCGACTATCTTAACTGGCTCGCCCATATCTAGTACGAACGTTTCGCCGCCTTTCGCAATCGATCCTGCTTGCAAAACCAACCTTGACGCTTCTGGAATCGTCATGAAATAGCGAGTCATGTCTTTGTGCGTCACCGTCACAGGACCGCCTGCTTCAATCTGTTTCTTAAACAGTGGAATTACACTTCCGCGACTTCCTAACACGTTACCGAATCGAACAGCGACAAACTTTGTTTCACTGATCATATCCATATGTTGCACGATCATTTCAGCTGTTCTTTTCGTCGCGCCCATCACACTCGTTGGGTTCACAGCTTTATCCGTCGACACCATCACAAACGCATAAACCCCTGCTTTGTCAGCCGCTTCAGCAACATTCTTCGTACCGATCACGTTGTTTTTGACCGCTTCGTGTGGATTACGCTCCATCAACGGTACATGTTTATGCGCTGCTGCATGATAAATAACTCTCGGTTGATGTTTCTTCATCACCGATAACATCCGCTCCTGATCTTGAACATCAGCGATTTCTGTTTCTAATTCAATATTAGGATATTGTGGACGTAAGTCCATTTCAATATCATAGATGCTATTCTCACCATGACCGAGAAGTACTAGTTTCTTTGGAGCAAATCTAGCAATCTGCCTACATACTTCCGAGCCGATCGATCCGCCTGCTCCGGTAACAAGTACTGTCTTTCCCGTCAATTTATTACCGATCTTCTCTGTGTCAAGTTCTACAGGCTTTCGTCCAAGTAGATCTTCCACTTGCACATCACGAATCTGACTCACCGATACTTTTCCAGACATGATATCTTCCACCGACGGCATAATTTGTGTCTTCACTTTCGTATCAGCACAGACAGAGAAAATATTATTTAATTGTTGCTTCGTAAGTGACGGAATCGCAATAATAATATGCTCAATCTTCTTATCTGCTACAACGGAGGGGAGTTGTTCGAGTCTTCCGAGAACCGGAATTCCCATCAACTCTAAATGTTGCTTTGAATGGTCATCATCAATAAATGCGACTGGTTGTAACTCTGACTTCTCACTATTTACTAGCTGCCTTGCTACAAGTGTTCCACCATTTCCTGCACCAATGATTAGTGTCCGCTTTTTATTCTTATCTACCTTCATCTTCGTATCACGATATAACCGCCATGAGAAACGCGACGCACCAATTAATAGGATATGTAACATCCACGTCACTAGAAGCGTCCTAAGATATAATGTCTGAAACCCAATCAGTTGAATCACCGCCAACGTCGCAATCGTTAGCGACACCGCCATAAAGATCGCCGATAACTCTTGAATACTAGCGTATGACCAGACCTTCTTGTAAAGTTTGAACACATGTGCGAAAACATGGTGACTAATAAATAGTGCAATTGAACTGACAACGATAGCCATCGAGACAATCTCTGCTGTTGGAATCAGTAACCAGTAACTAAAGAAAATCGATAGTAAAACAATTAATGAATCCACGAATACTAATAAACTTAATCTCGTTTTATAATTCAAAGAACATCTTCCCCTTCCCGTTGTAACATTATCGTCCCCGGTCGGAACGAACGGTAATAATAACTTTATTCTCGTTAAGTGCTTGAAATTTAATTGTTGTATGTTTCACCCGTCTGCTACAGGTAAGCCCATCATGGCACGTCTTCCAAACAATCACTATTGCTATTCGGCATCATTTATTACAAAAACGCTAAACCACACTACGAATTTCTATCTACGAAACATGGTTTAACGTTTTTACAACATGGGAATGTAAATTGCATATCTCTTAACGTAAAAATACAAAAGGCATTTAACCTGACCTCACACTTCACCAGTGGCAACCACTTGCGCCTAAGGTTGATAGAATCAACCCACAGAAAAGCCGAGTTTCCTCCGTTGATAAAGGTGTTGGAGAAATCACCCAAAATCACTTTGACTTTTTTCGTCGAAATTCGACATCAAATTCGACATAATACGCAGTTTTATGTATACTTATATTGATTGTGTCATTTATCAGTAATAGGTAACAGTAGTCTCAAAATTACGACACCTTCATTAAAGTCTCGTAAAAATCTATTTTATTAGTAATTAAGCAAAATTGTTTCCCTTTATTGTACCATCTGAAATAGCTTTTCAAAAGGTCATTATTTTCCATTCAGAACTCTTCTAGCCTACCATATTCCTTTGACAAAATGTAGGTATATTTTACATTTTTCATTGATCAACCCTAGTCCTATTACGTAAATTTTACGGATTAAACGATTATTTCATGCCTTCACCTATGTCTTTTTACCTATCACACTTGAATGTAAACGTTATATAAGTGTTATCATTGTTATATTTACTTTCGTTAACGTTCGTTATATGAGTCTATCAACTCATTTTTCAGATAATTAGGCTATTTATGTTCGTTATCGTGGTTTCTTATTAAAATAGTCCAAACAATTTCTTCTTCTTAACTGGCATTGGTTGCTCGATCATCACATGATCATCCTCAACGAGATAAGCCGCATTTTCTCTAAAGAAATAGACAAGGTCTTCGCCAAACTCTTCTCGAATAACATCATACGCATCGATCATATGAAAGCCCCTGTTCGTAATATTATGTGCATCGGAAGCGACAAAGTGTGTCAAATTTGCTTCAATGATATCCAAAGAGAATTCTTTTATTTTTTTGCCAAATTTACCAGCAACACTCGCAGCTGTCACTTGCGTTAATGTACCATTTTTGACAAAATCATATAGCATGTCTGGCTTTTTCATCAACACTTGGTTTCTTTCAGGATGGACTATTACCGGAACTTTTCCTGAAAGTTGGAGATCATATAACAATTTTTTACTAAACCGTGGAACTTGCGCAGATGGAAATTCGATAAACACATACTTCGATTCGTTTATAGGTAATATCTCACCTTTTTCTAAATCTTCAATGAGTTCCCCATAGATACGACACTCTTGTCCTGGGAGAATCTTTAAATCTAGCTCGTGAGTTTTGAGAATGTTATTAGCAATCTCCGTTGCTGTGAAAATCTCTTGTCTCTTGTTTTGATAGCTCCCGTTTTGGTGATGAGGAGTAGCAACAATCGTCGTAATTCCGTCATCTATCGCCGCTTTTGCCATGTTAAGTAAATCTGCTTCTGTCTGGGCACCATCGTCTAAGCCCGGTAAAATATGACTATGAATATCAATCATGATGTACTTCTCCTTTCGTTTTAAATCTATCTATACATCGTGTTTTTCATTTAGTTTTAACTATAATGATCATAACAACCTCATATCCTGTAATTATATCTAGCCATTTACAGACTTACAATAGGGCGAAGTAACACCTCTTCTAGACCAATCAACATGATAAATTTCCAACAAAAAGAGAGGGGTTACCCCTCTCCATAATAGTAATAATACTGAGAATCTTCCATATGTCGGTCATTTAATACTGCACCTAATATATTTGCCTCAACCTTTTTCAATGAATCAATTGCCTTTTGTGCATGTTCTTCTTCCGTTTGCCCACTGCGAATAACGATAATCGTGCCATCAACTAAGCGCGATAAGATTTGCGGATCTGTCACAGCGTTAACAGGCGGTGCGTCAAATACGACATAATCATAGTTCTTCGATACGGAAGTAATAAATTCTCTCATAGCCCGCGAACCTAACAATTCACTCGGGTTAGGTGGAACCGGCCCGGATGGTAACACTTCCAATCTCGGAATCGACGTCTCAAAGACGACGTCTTCAAATTTCTCCTGTTGCGTAATAACATTCGTTAAACCCGCTTGGTTTGGTACTTGAAACGTAAAATGAACGGTCGGTTTACGTAAATCTGTATCGACTAACAACACTTTATTATGTTGTTGGGCAAGAACAACACCTAAATTTGCAATCGTTGTCGACTTCCCTTCACTTGGCGAAGACGAAGTGACCATAATCGTTTTCACTTTATGATCGACTGATGCAAATTGAATATTCGTTCGTAACGTGCGATACTGCTCCGAAATTGCCGATTTCTTATCAAATTCGGTAATGAGTGCTCGTTGTTTATCTGAAAGTTCTTGATTTTGTTTTTTACGCGCCATAAGTTTCACGTCCTGTTCGGGCTCGTCTAGTATGAGAAATGTCTTTCACAGTTACTTTTCCAGCGTCAATCCTAGCAATGGAGGCAAGGACGGGAATTCCTAATTTTTGTTCCACATCTTCTTCTGTCTTAATCGTATTATCCAAGAATTCAAGTAAGAATGCTAGCCCAACTGCTGCCATGAGTCCAACGACCATCGCAATCGCCATGTTTAAAGGTGGATTTGGACTGACTGGTGTTGGGGACTCTGATAATTCTGCTGATGTCAGAATAGAGACGTTATCCACATTCATAATCTCCACGATGTCTTCTTGAAATACTGTCCCAAGTGTATTAGCAATCTGCACTGCTATCGCTGGGTCATCATCTTCAACCGAGATCGATACAACTTGCGAATCACCTTCGCTGTTAACAGTGATTTGGTTTCTTAACGCTCCGGCTGAACGCTCAAGCCCAAGCTGTTCTATTGCTGGCTCAATAATTCTCGGTGACGTAATAATGACATTGTAGGTATTGATTAAATCTAAGTTCGTACGAAGTTCACCCGATGTGTATGCTTGACCTTCTTCGTTAGATTGATTGACTAATAGTTGCGTAGACGCTTGATAAGATGGTGTGAGTATAAAGTACGATACTACTGCGCTGAGAGCTACTGCCGCTATTGTAATCACGATAATCAGACTAATGCGTTTTTTTAACGTATCATAAATTTCTTTTAAACTAATTGTTTCTTCCATGGTTTCCTCCTGAAAATCTAATTATTGATTAACAAAACATGACTTTATCAGCAGATCATTTTGGTAAAATCCTTCATTGACGTTATACTTTAGCCATTTCGAGATGGCAATAATTTGAGGGTGTAAAATATATGACTATAACTCTTATATATGCTATCTGAAATTGGCAATAAAGTAAATCATTTATACTAAATTCTTTTTTATTTTGATTGCTAACTTATGGCAATCTTATTATACTTGAATTAATAAGAAAAGATAAAGAGGAGAAATGACATGAGAAAAGCATTTATTATTTTGGGATCAGTCGTGCTAGTGTTTTTACTAGCTGTTGGTGGATATGGCTTCTACCTATATAAATCTGTCCAATCAACGGTTGATTCAGAGATGCATGCACCATTAGAGCGCACAACTACAGAAAAAAGAGACATTGAGGTTGACATGGATGAACAAGACCCAGTTTCATTTCTTCTCTTAGGTGTCGATGCAGATGAATCTACAACTGGACGTACTGACACGATGATGGTCGTTACTTTAAATCCAAACGATGAGTCAATGAAAATTGTTAGTTTGCCTCGAGATACGAGGATGGAAATTGTCGGTCGAGGCTTTGACGATAAAGTAAACCACGCTTATGCGTTTGGAGGCCCCGACATGGCAATTGCGACTGTGGAGAATTACTTTGATATTCCGATAGATTATTACTTAACTGTCAATATGGAAGGGTTTAAGGAGATGGTTGACTCTGTTGGCGGCGTTACCGTTTATAATGATTCTAGCTTCGATCAAAGCGGCTATACCTTCGATGAAGGTGAGAATTTCTTAGACGGTGATCAAGCACTTGCTTATGCACGAATGAGAAAACAGGACACCCGCGGTGACTTAGGACGGAACGATCGTCAGCGTCAAATTGTTGCTGGGATGATCAAAGAAGGTGCATCATTCAGTTCTATTACAAGGGCCGAGTCGATTTTAGACGCCATGGGTAATAACATGCTAACGAATTTACAGTTTAATGAAATGGTAAAGTTGCAACAAAACTATCTCGGCGCAAGACATGATCAAGAAACGTATGAAATCGAAGGTTCCGGTCAAACGATCGACGGCATTTGGTACTTGATGGTTCCTGAAGAAGAACGTCAACGTGTTAGCGGAGAATTACGAGCGCACTTAGGGCTTGATGATGATTCAGTTGTTGTGAATGATGAGGAAGAAGAGAACGAATAGGATAAATAGCAGTTTTGTAGAAGAAGAGTCTAAGCACCAAGTAGGCTCTTCTTTTTTGTTTGTTGTTTTCTTATTGAAGAAAACAACAAAGCTCCCCCATCAATAGACGAGACAGCTTCGTTAAATTTAGGTGCTACTGAATAACTGAAAATACTGATTGTGACAGTGGTTTCCACCTATTTTATTGGAGTTAGGTGCAAAGGAATGAGCACAATAAGGCCCAAAAACCTTGCACGTTAAAGAGTTTTGCCAGCTATAAACACGAAGGATGCCTCTTTCATGGCGAGACTCCTGCGGTATTGGAAGTCCGGTCAAGACCCTGCAGGGCATTTGCCCGAAGCGGCTTGACGACTTCACCGCGGAAAGCGAAGCCATGAAAGAGGCATCCAACTCTGATAAAAAACCAAGAATCTTTGTAAAGACCTATGATATTCAGTAGACCCTATTTATTGTTGCCAATCTCTCCGCGAATGGAACGCACGCCTCCTTAAGAATCAAGACTTCCAGATTGATTCAATAACCGCTAATTACTCATACAATTCTTCAATCTTTGCTAACGTAACTGGGTCTGCAACACCACTCACGATAAGGTGATTTGCTCGTTGGAAATCTCTGACGACACCCATCGTCACCGGTCCGTAGTTTTCAGACGGATTTGCAGGGAAGTTTCCATAACCCAATGAAGTCAGTTTCTGCTTCATCTCTTTCACTTCTGCCGCAGACTTTCCGTTCGTATAGACGGAGTTTAAAATCTCGTCCATCAGATCAAGCGTTTCTTGATTTGCTTCTCTCGTCACTTCGAGATCGAAATAAACTTGAAAGGAAGCAACAATCGCTTCTGTCATCGGGCCGAAAATGTCAGATGGAGATGCTGGGAAATTGCCAAATCCTAATGTTGTTAAGTTTTCCTTCAGTGTGACAATCTCTTTCCCTGTGTCCCCGTCTTTATAAGGAACGTCAAGCGTCAAGGCATCGACTTGTTCCGCTAGTAAAGCAAGTGTCACTGGATCGGCGATGCCGCTAACAACTAACTGATTTGCTCGTTGAAAGTCACTAACAACCCCCATCGTTACGGGTCCATAGTTTTCCGATGGATCCGAAGGGAAATTGCCAAATCCTAGCAAGGTCAAGTGGAGCTTCAAGTCTCTGATCTCTGATGCCGTATTTCCATTTGTATAAATCGAATGAAGTATCTCGTCGATGAGCGATAACGTTTCTTCTCCTGCCATACCAGTCGATTCAAGTCCAAAGTAATGCTGGAAGGAAAGGACAACCGCTTCTGTCACAGGACCAAATCGCTCCGATGGAGAAGTTGGGAAATTACCAAATCCTAATTCGGATAAGTTTTGCTTTAGAGTGACAACTTCTGCGCCTGTATACCCATCTTTCAAGGTTGGTTCTGGGTCTGGATCCGTTGCTGTTTCTAACTGATCGATTGCTGCTTGCAAGTCTGTCACAGCTGCATCAATATCCTCTTGCGTTGCTTCTTGATTTGCAAGTGTTTCTTCTGCTTCTGTAATTCCTGACTGCAATGTTGCGAACGATTCTTCTGTATATTCGCCATCATTTGTGTAAGCTTTTGCTGTGTCCAATAAGCTTTCAAGCTCTTCCGTATCTACTTCTGGCGTTGCTTCTCCTGCAACTGTCACTTCACTACTTGCGGTAAACTCTCCATCAACCGTCGTCACCGTGATTTGTGCAGTACCGATATTTTGTGCAGTGACATTGCCATCTTCATCAACCATTGCTATCTCTTCATCACTACTTGTCCAAACAACATCTTTATTCGTAGCATCCTCTGGAGAAATCGTTACTTCTAATTGCATCGATTCCCCTTCTGTTAATGTGACTACTTCTGGATCAAGGGAAACACCCGTCACTTGAATCGTGTCATTTGCAGGTACTAATTGCCAAGTTTGGTTGTTGCCTGAATTCGGATACCATAAACCGATAGAGGCATTTTCATTTTGAGACTGTCCATACACTTCCAAAAGAACTCTTTCATCTGCGTTTAGTAAGGTATACTCACCATTACCAAAAGATGAGGGAAGCCACTTTTGCGTCTCGTCATTTTCATCTTTATCTTTAAGTAGAGCATCCCAACCATTTACAGCAAGTGCTTTACCTGTTTCTTGATTTACGACTAAATAATATTCGCTGTTACTATAACCATCCGTTACCTTTTCAACGCTCCACTGCTGGCTCTCAAGTCCATTCTCATCTGTAGTTTGGACAATCGATTCGCCATCTGCCGCGATATCCATTGTTTTCCCACTATTTTTATTAATAAATTTATACGCTGCGTCTTCACTTAGGAATGCCTTATCTGTATGAACACCAGATATTCCAGTCACTTCAAATGTTGTCACCGATTCCGGTTCAACGACGACGGATAACCGATCATCTGAAATAGCAATTCCGTCTTTTTCTGCGAGATTCTCCGTGGAAGATGTGACATGTGGTGTTGCCACTGCATTTTCATTTACTGACGAAAATCCAGATAAATCAAAGTCAAGCGCCTTTTCTTCAGAAGAATGATTTGTGTGAACAAGAACTAACGTTTCACTATCATCATCCATTGCAGCTAACGTCTCTCGATTATCCGAATTGATAAATTGATAGCCAGGACGTATGAACTTACTGTAATTGCCCATCGCATAATACTTTTTATTTTTATGATATTCGAGATTTTCAAAATCATCTGGGTCAAAATCGACGTGAATCAGTCCCCAGTTCATATTTTCATTGTTAGCATTCATATTTACTTCATCTTCAATCGCTTGCCACAGAACCCATGCTTTCGGTTCCAATTCCTGAATGTCTTTTTGAATTCTTTCTGATAAAGCTAAGGCCGGACGAATATCTTCAAAGTTTTGCGGGACACCACTCGGTCCAAGGTCGACTTCAGACATCCACAATCGTGTTTCTTCGCCTTTTGCAATATCTCTAATACTCGTATGTTGTTCAGGCCAGTACGTATGCACGTTTAATTGTCCGATATTGTCTTTCGTCGCTTGGTCATACTGCTCCCAATTATGTCTGAACCTACTCGGATTCGTTTCATCCATCGCAGATACGACCGTATTTAATTCTTTCTCATCCAGCTGTTGTTTCACTTCATTAATAATTCTAGCCTGTGAAGCCGGTGACCAGTTTGCACCTTCTTGTCTTCCATAAGCACCCCAGTACCCATTGTTTGGTTCGTTAACAGGAGACAAGGTTTGAAATTCCATATCTAAGTGATCCTGCAAGTATTCAACAACACCTGTTGTATATTTCGCAAAGTTTTCAAATTGGTCAGGTTTGATATTGTCATCCCAAGAGTCCTCGTTACCAGAAGTGACGCCACTTTGCGTCATAAAGTATGGTGGAGAGTTTGAAAATGCTTCAAATGTATCGGCTCCTCTTTCCATTGCCGCCTCTACCCACCATAATTGGTCTGCATCTGCCTCCCAATTCCAATGATCCGGATTTTCTGGGTCCCACCAATTTTCCTCTTCGGACCAATCGCTTCCAGCATCTTCGGGTGGAGCAAACTCATCCGGTCGTTCCCAATAACCAGGGACCGCACCACCTTTTCGCATATATGGTTCTGTTTCTGGAGAGTCACCTCCGCCGATATTATACCTGCCGATGTTAAAATTCAGCCCTTCTTCAGCAAATAGTTCGTCGGCTAACGCTTCTCTCACATCGTCTGGCCATCCTCCCGTGACATTTGCAAACCAGACAAGTGCTGTTCCCCACCCATCGAAAGGATCGTGTTGATAACTTGGATCTAACTTAATTATTTCAGCATCCCGTTCAGTTGAACTTTCTCCATCAGTTTGCGCCAATGATGTCGCTGGAGAAAACACACCCAGCAAAAGAACCACTATCAGACTATAAACTACCCGTTTTTTCATCTTCCTTTTGAAAAGCGATGACATGTACAATTCCTCCCTCTTTTAACTGGTTGTTTTCATCGGAATATTCATGTCATGAATATTCCTTCTATAAACCTCGTAATTTGCCCCCCTTCCCCCTATTAAATTACTTTAGTAACATGAACTAAAATGATTTATTTTCTCTCCCTTTATAAACGTTTCACTCGTTCAATGAGGGAGTACTACACAACAAAATCGTCTAAAAATAGGTCTCATAATCAGGTCTACTAAATATTATGATAGCGCTTACTTGTACGTTTCTCTATTAGACTACCACTAGAGGCTGCTAGTTTTTAGGATAATATTTTGAATATTTTGTATATTTTAATGAGAGAATCGTATTATGAGCGTATCCATTTGTATTATTTATAGATGTTGTGACTATTTTTGTATTGACTAGAGTTATTCGAGACAGGTTAAGCTTGTTACTTTTAAATTAAAAGGGAAATATTACTATTAATAAGGTTACTAATAGGGATGACTCTTTCATGGCGAAAAAGACTGTCTCTTCCTCTTCTAGTATTGCTCTGTTGTTTATCCGTCGAGACAAATCGATGTAAATTCGACGAAGCAAATGCTCTTTCCTGCGGTATTGGAAGTCCGGGCAAGACCCTGCAGGACATTTGCCCGAAGCGGCTTGACGACTTCACCGCGGAAAGCGAAGCCATGAAAGAGGCATCCCACTCTGATAACAAAATAGCACCTACGTTTTTTACTAGTTATACATTCGTAGATGCTACTTCAAGTGTCCTTGTATGGTTACATATTTTGTTTTTTTCTAAGAATCGTCACTATTGTTTTTCTAGCGTTCAAGCTACTTGAACGCTAGTTTTCTGTTTTCTTACTCGTTCATTCAGATAATGAATCGAGTTTCGCTAAGGTCACCGGATCTGCAATTCCACTCACCATTAGGTCATTTGCTTGTTGAAACTCTATGACGACGCCCATCGTCACCGGTCCGTAGTTTTCAGACGGATCTGAAGGGAAGTTGCCATAGCCCAAGGCTGTCAGTTTCAACTTCATCTCTTTCACTTCTGGTGCAGACTTTCCATTTGTGTAGACGGAATGTAAAATCTCATCCATCAGGTCAAGCGTTTCCTGATTTGCTTCTCCCGTCATTTCAAGATCGAAGTAAACTTGGAACGAACTGACGACCGCTTCTGTCACTGGTCCATACACTTCAGAAGGAGATGCTGGGAAATTCCCAAATCCTAATTCTGATAATTTTAATTTAAGAAGGAAAATCTCATAGCCGACATCTCCGTCTTTATATGGAACGTCAAGCTTGACTGCGTCTACTTGTTCCGCGAGCAGCGCTAAGGTCACTGGATCTGCGATGCCGCTAACGACAAGATCATTCGCTTCTTGATACGCTCTCACAACGCCCATCGTTACCGGTCCATAGTTTTCCGATGGATCCGTCGGGAAATTACCGTATCCAAGAAGCGTCAAATCTAGCTTCAAGTCTCTGATTTCAGATGCTGAGTTTCCATCTGTATAGATGCCGTTCAAAATCTCGTCTATCAAGTCGAGTGTCGTTTGATCGGCTTCACCAGATGCGTCTAATCCAAAGTAACTTTGGAACGCTATGACGACAGATTCCGTTACTGGACCAAATCTCTCCGATGGTGAAGTTGGGAAATTCCCAAATCCTAATTGTGTTAAGTTCTCTTTCAGTGTGACGATCTCTTGGCCAGTGTCCCCGTCTTTATAAGGAACATCAAGCGTCAAGGCATCCACTTGTTCCGCTAGTAACGCAAGCGTCACAGGATCGGCAATGCCGCTGACAACTAGTTGATTCGCTGCTTGGAAGTCACTCACAACCCCCATCGTTACCGGCCCATAGTTTTCCGATGGATCCGTCGGGAAATTTCCAAATCCAAGAAGCGTCAAATCTAGCTTCAAGTCTCTGATTTCAGGTGCTGTATTTCCATCGGTATAAATCGAATTTAAAATCTCATCGATAAGCGATAATGTTTCTTCTCCTGCCATACCCGTTGCTTCAAGTCCAAAGTAATGCTGGAAGGAACGGACAACCGATTCTGTCACAGGACCAAATCGCTCTGATGGAGAAGCTGGGAAATTCCCAAATCCTAATTGCGATAAGTTTTGTTTCAGAGTCACAACTTCTTCACCTGTATATCCATCTTTCAAGACTGGATCTGGGTCTGTTGCTGCTTCTAACTGATCGATTGCTGCTTGCAAGGCTGTTACAGCTGCATCGATATCTTCTTGCGTCGCTTCTTCATTTGCAAGCATTTCTTCAGCATCTGCAATTCCTGACTGTAAGTTAGCAAACGTTTCTTCTGTATATTCTCCTTCATTTGTGTAAGCTTTCGCTGTGTCTAGTAGGCTCTCAAGTTCTTCCGTATCTGCGGGATCTTCTGGATCTGTCGCTTCTACTAGACCATCGATCGCTGCTTGTAACTGGCTCACTTCTGCATCTATACTTGCTTGCGTCGCTGTTTCATTTGCGAGAACATCTTCCGCGGAAGCGATCGCATCTTGCAAAGCATCAAATGACTCTTCCGTATACGTGCCGTCATTTGTCATGTCTTTCGCTTCGGCTAGTAAGTTCTCTAACGCTGATGAATCTATCATACTCTCACTTTCACCTTTAATAATATCAAGACCATCTAATGTAAACGTACCGCCTTTAACAACAATTTTAGCGGTATGATTCGTGTTTTCTAATCCACGAATCTGATAAGACGTCTGTCTATCGCCTTTGGAATAAACCCGGTACTCCTCATCGACTAATTCACCATCGATATACACATCAAGTAATGCATCTGGAGTTCCTCCCAATACGTTGAATCCCGACCCTTCAAAATCAAAGATCATGCTAGTACTCGAATCTTGATCAGGTGTACTGTAGATGTTGACTCCACGGTAATCCATGAAAGTTTCGAGCTGTTCGTTATCTTTTAACGAAACTTTTAGCGTATGCTCGCCTTCTTCCAAATCTCTGACAGAATACCTCACGCCGTTCGATCCTACAGTGTGGTCGCCAACATCTTCCCCATTAAGTTCGAAATTATAGGCAGTTTGGTCTGCTGTCACACCCAAGTAATCTATTCCGGTTCCTGTGAAGTTAATCCAAATATACGGATTGTCGTTAAAATTCGCCCAAGCATTCGAATTATTTGAGCCCCAATTTGTACCTTCTCTATATGCATACACAGTGTTCTCTTCATTTCCTATATCGTCATCATCTGAAATTTGCACGATATTATTCGGTGCTAAAGTTGTGACTGCATCTACAGGAACTTCATCTTCCGTCTCTATCTCCACTTTCGTAAAACTCGTATAACTATCCTTAGATACTACTCTCAGTGTGTGCTCTGTCTCTTCCAGACCGTCTGCTGACCAGACCATCTGTTCGACGCTGCTATTATTTAAATAACTCACTTCGTCGACTAATTCATCATTTAAATAAATTTCTGCTGTCCCATTACCTGGGTTCGTTTCACCATATAACCTAATTTCATTTCCCTTAAATACAATTTCAAAGGAAGCACCATCAGACCCCCAGGCATTTCCACTGTTTGATGACCAACTTCCAGAATAGAACACTTGATTTAACGTCCCTTGTTCCGTAGTTGTATCTTGATGCCCTACGGTTAGCCCACTCCAAACAGGAAAGTCTGTATTCGCAGTCATTTGCGTGCGATTGTAATGGGCGTATCCAGCTTGATTAAATGACCAATTTCCAACATACCCGATTGGATTCCATCGATCAGTATTGTTGAAAGCTGCTTCTTCCGTCTCGTAAACTTTTCCTTGTGCACTATCATATTTGTCTGATTCATAAGCGTATCCATCAATTGGATCGATCCGCAAATTATCGAAGAGCGTTTCATAATAACCAGAACCTAAGGTCACTCTTCCAGACATGACAGTGGAGTTTTCGTCCGTATAGGTATCGATTTCTTCTCCATCAACATATAGTGTGAAGACATTTTCTTTCGCTTCAAACGCTAAATTATGCCAAACATCGTTATCAAAATCATCAATCATACCTGATTTTTCTACGCTGCCGAGTCTAAGAATTTCATATGATCCGTCTGCAAACACTCGTGCATTGTAAGGCGCTTGAGAATCTGACCAACTCTCTTTCACTTGACGTACCCCAATTAATGCATAATTATCTCTGTTGTCTACCTCGGGTGTGTACGTATCTAACAAAAAGTCGTAAGAAACGGTATAATTCACCCAACGGAAATCTCCAATGTTGGTGTTCGGATTCACGCCAGCTGCCGATCCATCGGTTCCGCCCCATACAGCCCAATCTGCTCCAATAATGTCTGTATTCATTATTTGTTGCAACATATTTCCACGAGATTCTGCTTCTGGAATGTCCCGCTCCACACGTTCGGCACTTCCACTCGTTCCTGGCTTCGTCGCCTCTTTGACAACTTCGAAGGCCCCGATTTGGTCTGTCGTATAACGTGGTGTACCACCACGACGGTCCACATAATCTCTACCATTTTCATCCGTACCATAATCCGTATATTCGAAATCATCCGTATATGGTAATGGCATAATCGTATCTTCTGCTAAATCAACCGGCTCTGATTGGTATTCGAAGCCTTCCACTTCAGATTCCCTATCTAAAGTCGAAATAGTCACGATCGAATATGGCTTCACTTCCACTTCATATTCGCCATCTTCTGGAGTGATTTCATCAATATTTTTGAACCAATTTGCATCATATGCTTGTCCATCGTCGGCTCCACGAGTTTCCCAAACATAGACAGTTGCATCCTCTTTGCCATTTAGATTTTCTGTGTTAATCGTATAGTTACGTGTATCTCTAGTATTATTTGCAAATACGGTTGTGTAGTCGTCCGTTTCAGGGTCTTTTAACGTTAAGTAATTGTGCGTACTCGTATCGACATCGACACCACCGTCAAAGAAATTCCCATCGCTATATGTTGCATCTTTAATATATTGCCACCTCTCATTTTCGTCTGTGGTGTGATCATTGTAACCAACGAAGTTCATCACATGACGAACACCTTGTACGCCACCATCTACTTCGTAAAAACCAGACCAAGGATCAAACGCACTAACTAAGTGTTTCGGGTTATATTTAGAACCTTGGTAAAAGGCAGCAACGGAAGGTTGAAAGTCAAATGAAACCGCATTTAGCGAGTTGTCACCTGCACCTTCCCATGAATACACCGAAATGATTCGTGAAGTGGCATCGATAATCCCTGCTCGTCCTCCAAGCCCTTGATAATTTGGCTCCATATTTTCTCGATAACGCGCATTAATCATCGGTGCAATTCCTTCAGATACCCAATTTTCCTTCGGTTGTTTCCCTTCTGCAATCAACTTGTCCTGCAATTCAAGAAGTTCATTTGAACTAGTCAGTCCATAATGGGAGCTAATTACATCAATCTCATCAATTAAATCCGGATTGTCAAGTAGTGCTCGACTAATTGTTTCTGTATCACGATACCCGTCTGCAGCAACAAGTTTAATATCTTTATAGTCAGCATCATAATTTGGTTCTTCTTTAATATTGGAAGTGAAGTATTTTAACCAATCAACTTCAGCTTTGCCGTTACCACCTTGGGACCTTTCATTTTGTGAAATCCCAACGTAATCTAGTTTAAATCCATACTCTTCTTCAACAGCATCAATTGTTTGTTTATACCATTGATAGCGATTTTCATAGTCATCGTTTGCAGCACCTTCCCATGTCCAACGCGGTTCACCCCAACGCAGAATTTCCGTCGTGATGTCAGGGTTAATGAATTTAGCATCAGCTGCAAACTGGAACCCTGCTCCTCGCAGAACATTCGCTGGTTCATCAGCATATCGCATCGTTGCAGGTTCCGTCCCTGAAGATGAATTAATATCTCCACCCAACTCTACTTTGACGTGAGCAAGACCCGCCCCTGTGTCTGGATTAAATAGCTCATTCATAATTTCCCAATACGCATCTGGGTGCTCTTCCTTGTAATCTAACATTAACCGAGACGTATTATTACCAGATACCGTTCCAAAACCTTTAAATCTGTTATATTCATCTACGTCGTTTCCATCAATTGTAATTGTTCGATTGTTATCTTCCGCACTTGTTTCTTGTCCTACCATAAATGCAATGAACCCTAATACCATGACAACAACAGCTGCATATACGATACTCTTTTTCAAGTTGATAGTTGTACTTACCATTTTTTAAATCTTCCTCTCTTAGCTCAAGATATAAAACAACATGACTTCTCTTCTAGTCTCGGATGAGTGGAATACTTCCGCACAAAAATGGTTTCATTTTACTTACGACTTTCTCAGTGACTATCCTTTTAACACTGAAAAAAGCTCCCGTTTTATAGCTCTTTCAACGGAAACAGATCCTCTTTCATTTATTTCAAATATCATCAACTCCTTCCTTTGATTTTTTCGACTTGCATTACAAACCACTACTAACCACTTACTAAGGTAAATCTTACCGTAAATTGTATGCGTTTACATAAAACTTTTTTGCTTATTTATGCTATTATTTTGACTTTTCAGTTTTTTCATTTGCTAGAATATTGAAATAATCTAGCAAATGAAAAAGAGAGGAAAATAATTTGTATTTTTATTATAAATTCAGTTTACTAGGTTTTGAGATGGGAATTAAATGAATACAAGGAGGGATTGATTTGAGAAGCTTACATCTATGGCAATGGCTTGCGATCTTAGCAGTTCTAATCTTAGGGACTTTGACGTTAACACGAGTAATTTATATCCCTTTCTATGCTCAAAGTACCTTGTTAGGAATTGCGTTAGTTTCTGTCATCTCTTTTAGAATTTATAAGTATATGATAACGAGACTGAATACAAAGAATAACTAATAAAGGAGGATTTCAAACATGAATTCTTATGTTTTTAAAGTCCTTCTTTCTATTCCTGGCTCTGTTAATTTCGATCACTTTTGTTTCCACCGGTTCCCCCCTCCATTTTCTCTTTAAACTAACCTAAATCAACAAATGAAATTTATTTGCACCAAATGCAGCATATAAGTAAAAATTGTTATACCTTATTCGAAATGTAACGGTATACAATGTGGTTATGATGAAATTTGAGAGAGTCAAAACATTCGAGTAATTCAGCCCCCCCATAAATAAAGAGGAGATGACTAAAATGAAAGCCTTTGACTTGCCAATTGCTACCAACCCTCTTCAAACAAAACAAGATCTCCAACAAGCATTGAAGCAATTAGTCCATCCATTAAAATCTTCCTACAGTAAAGGCAGTGCTCATATCCACGTTGGAAATACAGGCGCTGCATATCCTGATTCCATCGCTGAAATGGAAGCATTCTCAAGAGTTTTATGGGGAATGGCGCCGTTACTAGCTGGTGGAGAAGACGATGAGCTATGGGAAACATGTCTCGAAGGAATTAAAAATGGTACAAACCCTTCTCACGATGAATATTGGGGCGAAATCCATGACTACGACCAAAGAATCGTCGAAATGGCCGTTTACGGGTATGCCCTCTCTCTTATTCCTGATAAACTTTGGGACCCATTAACAGACCAAGAAAAACAGAACTTCGCTTCATGGCTCTCGCAAATAAACGATTGTAAAGCCCACGACTGCAATTGGTTGTTTTTCCCAGTTTTAGTCAATATCGGTTTGAAAAAGGTAGGCGCTACTTATAATCAGCAGACCATCGAGCAAAATTTAGATCGAATTGATAATTTTTATTTGTCAGATGGCTGGTATGCGGACGGGATAGATGCTCACAGCGATTATTACGTCCCTTTTGCACTTCACTATTACGGGTTATTTTATGCGAAAATCATTGGTAAAGAAGATCCAACGCGATCAGACGTGTATAAAGAGAGGGCAAAATTATTTGCACAACATTTTATTTATTGGTTCGCCGAAGATGGATCCGCGATCCCGTACGGAAGAAGTTTAACGTACAGATTCTCACAAGTTGCTTTCTGGAGCGCGATCATATTTGCTGATGTAAAAGTATTCCCGTTAGGCATAACAAAAGGGATTATTTTAAATCATTTACGTTGGTGGTTCAAGCAACCTATTTTTACAAAAGATGGTCTCTTAACAATTGGATATACGTATCCAAATCAGATCATGGCTGAGAATTACAATTCGCCTGGGTCGCCGTACTGGTCGCTGAAGACATTCTTAATTCTCGCCTTGAAGGATGACCACCCGTTCTGGCAAGCGAAAGAATTGCCGCTTCCTGAATTAGATGCTTCATCTGTACAAGAGAAAGCACACCTTGTTTTGTGCAGACAAGCAGAACCGAATCATATTCTCGCATTTAATTCCGGTCATCTATCGACGAATGATCACACGCATACTTCTGCTAAATACGAAAAATTTGTCTATTCAAATGTGTTCGGATTTAGCGTTCCTCGTGCAGAGTGGAAACTCGAACAAGGAGCATTTGACTCTACTCTTGCTTTAAGCGAAGGCGATAATATTTATCGCGTAAAAAGGTCGTGCGAGGAGATTCAAATAGACAACGACATCATTTATGCTAGGTGGAAACCTTGGTCAGATGTTGTCGTAAATACGTGGATTCTACCCGGAGCACCGATTCATTTACGCATTCATTGCATCGACTCTGCTAGGGATATAGATTTTGCCGAAGGCGGCTTTGCTCTTGGTTTAGATAATATCGGACATGATCAAACAAATGTGGATATTGCCAAGACGGACGAGCTTGTTCTCACGTCACTTCCTTGGGGACAAAGTGGGATCCAACATCTTTATGGAGGCGGGAAAGCCGAATCTATTTATCCTCAGTCAAATACGAACGTAATGAGTGCAAGAACAGTAATTCCTACTGTGACAGGTAAGCTGTCCCCTGGTAAGCATTGGCTTGTTACTTCCGTGTTTGCTGAACCTGGCAATAGCCAAACAACCAAGTGGCAAAATGCCTACTCGGTCGAAACCAAAGGTGAAAAAATCATCGTCACAGCGAATTCTAGTAAACACATTGTTTTTCAAAAGAAGGTGTAATCAGAAAGAACGAATCTCTTCTTTCCGTTTCTCCGTGAGAAATACTACACACTTCTACTGTACCTTCAGATTACATCCTAAATCTTTTGTAGATAGCCATTTTTTGATGTTCTTTGTGGTTTTTGCATTTCCATCAGATCCTCGAGTTACGTCAAAATACAATCCATTATTCATTTGTATTTGCTTTATAACCTCAAGAGGATTGTATCCTAATATTGAGCATCCGGAGTTTGGTTCTGGTGCTGTCACTTTTCTATATTTACAATTCTTAATTTGTCATCTTTTTGTAAATAAGTTATACTAAACCGTTTTCTTTTAGACTATATTATTTTTGTTCAATACAAAAAGCACACCCCTTCTTAATTAAAAGAGTGTGCTTCTACTTCGTTACAAATAAATTGTCAAAATCTACTTTTTTCATTCTATTTGCAACATAAGCATCTTTTTCTGGATTTACTTCTTTTTCATTAACCAAGTAATTAGCAACAGAGACAAAAAGTTTCTCCATTTCTTTTGATTCATCGTACTTCCTTTGTCCAGTGGATGTTACCACATGTGATTGATGAACATATTTGTTTCGTAACACCCTAGCAAGGTTCCGTACTTCAGGTCGATACACACTCTCTTTTTCTACTTCTTGAAGTGCTTTGTAAAGCGATGACTTTAACCGTTGAACTGTGTATTTCTTCTCTGCTAAGAGCAAGAACCTTTGGTAATATTCGGGCTTCGATAAGACATAAAACACAAATACGTTTCGCACTCGTCGATCTTTCATACTCATTTTCAACAACTCTTCAAAAGAATGATCACCATAGGCTAAATACCTCTGTTCTTGTTCCAACCGATTAAAAAACTCTTTTTCATTCAACACATCTTGGGTCATCTCTTTATCCTCCCTTCCTTTCCTTCCATTGCTTTAATAATTCGTCCAGTTCATTATAACGTCTTCTTGGTAACATTATATATGGAAGGTACTCTTCGTACAATCCTTTTAGTTTATCTATATTAGCATTGCCAAGAATTCCAGATTCTAAAATATCCTCCATATCTTTCTCTGTTTGCCGAGTTGTAAACAATTTAGATATAATCAGATGCTCTGTTGATGGCAAGTAAACTTCTAAATGATTAAACGCAACATTTAATCGTTCAAATTCCTTACGTACATCCTCTAATGGCGGGAGTTCCATCACACTTTCAATACTGCTACTTACAGAGTAATTAGCTAAAATCTTTCGAACTTGAGCATCCTCGTGTTCCATTCTAACGAAGGCATCAATATCACTAGTAGCGTGAATGTTACTCTTTAAAAGTAATGCTGATCCACCAAAGATAGTTAAGGAAACCTTGCCTTTTATAGGTATTCCCCCTAATTCATAATCGATTTTATACAATGTTTCGATAATATCCTGTTTATTTCGAAACTCCTTATTCATGTTATCACTCCCAATAAATATTTAATTAGCATTTCAATATTCCACTTGTAAATGACTAATATATTGACTAGGAGGAAAATCCCCGTCCTTTGTTGAAAAACCCATAGATCTACCAAAAAAAATATTACTTAACACGATCACATTAATCATTTAAGTCTTTTTCAAAGGCAGTCTTATAATATTATTGTAACACGATTGTCTAAAACTACCTGACTTGATTAAGGGATTTAACATAAAAACGTAATATCAATCGTACTCTCGTCGGCGATCACTTCTTGTTTCAATGTGATGATCGAACAGGATGATTCTCCGCCAAAGTGGTCTTTATACGATACGTTCTTTACACTCGCAGTAAGAGTAGTTGTATCGAAGTTCATTTCCATGGCAGATTGATTTTTGTAAATAAGTAGTCCATTTTCAACTGGTTTTATGCTATCCGCTTCGGTTACAAAGTTCTCTTCAATTACTAGTTTTTTTGATTTCTGAAAAGCAAACTGATCACTTAATTTTAATATGAACCCATCCTCGGTGTGATTGACAGTAAATTTACGTATGAACGACTTCACATCATCACAAGGGTATGCTTGCGATAAATCAACCTCTAGATGTTCGCCAGTGTCACGTGTCTCGGGGTCACTTAGGACAGCAACATACCTTTCCCCCTCCGCTTGATGATAACCATTGATCACAGGCACCGAATGGCCATGCGATCCATTGTTCAGAATCGAATAGCGATTGCGACTGAAATATTCTTTCGTGTATTCACCTGCACCTAAATCCCACAGAAAAGTATCTTTATTTTTCATCACTACAAACTGGCCAAGGTCATTATGATTGTGAGGTTCGAGGTTATGCCCTCCCTTTGCGACAAAGCTATAGTGATCGGTGTTTTTCGATACACTATAGATATACCATTGGCTATCTTTAAGATAGTGTACTTTATTTCCCCATTTCTTGATTGTTCTGTTGCTCGCCTCACGCCAAATAAGGTTCCTAATAACATGCCCCCAGCGACTGCAATGATCATCAAAATAGCCAGCTATCGTAGTAATGGGTGGTAATTCAACCTCTTTATACTCTCGATGCAAGTAATGGCTAAGTCCTTCTAACGTCTTTGCCCCTTTTACAGAGTCTGAAAAGGGAACCTGGTAGTCCTCAAACAAAAAGCATTTTTGTTGGAATAATGCTATTTCTTTCACTTTTTTCTTATCAAATAAGTCTAGTCTATTTGCTGTTCTCTTTCTAAACATATCAGCAAAGTAAGTGTAGAAACTAAACCCATATTGCCAATACGAGTACCCTTCTAAACAGACACCATCGTCATTAAACCCGTCTAAATAAGTCGACAACGTATTCACACATCGAGATAACACACTAACTTCCACTTCAACATCATCTGTTAGATACATTGTTGCGATCCCAATAGACCCAGCACAGACCGCAGCCCAATTATGTGTGGCAGACTCCCACTCATAGCCGCGTTTTTGTTCAAATCGCTCGATCACTCGGGTATTCACTTCTTGTTTCAGTCTATTTAGTACAATTGGTTCAATGAGGTCTTTTACTAATGAATAAATTTCGCTTAATGCGAACGCCGTTTCCGCTGAAAACAAATCAATTTGCTTGTTTTCAAGCGACCACTGATCGATATCTGACATTGGCTTAACTGTATCGTCTGTATCAATATCTAGATGAGCAGGCAAACACCAAGACGGTTCAGCGCAGATCGCCCAAATAATATCTTCCAACGCCTGTTTATAGGCGACATTAGCTGGATAAACGATAGACATAATCGCAAACGTATTCAACCTTCTCCTCCTGAGAAAATAAACGTTCTCAAACTCTTTCCGCCGGCCTGTTTTCGCAAAATCGATAAATAATTGAAATGGCAGGTGAGGAATCGTTTGCTCTAATAATTGCTCCGCATCGCTGGTAATCTCATTCAAATAAGCTGACTGTCCTTTGACTTGCAGCAACGATTCAAGTTTCCCCCGCACACTACCATCAATTAATTGAAAATCATTGTCTGTATTTTTCAATATCTCTCTCATTTTCCCCTGATCCATTACGTCCACCCTTCCTAACGTTTAAATCATATAGAATACAACCTGATGAAATAACTTGCGATGCCTCTGCCATGGCGAGACTCCTGCGGTAATGGAAGTCCTGGCAAGACCCTGCAGGGACGAGCGTTTTCTTCACGAGTAAGCTTCGAGTTGTCTCGACGGATCCCGCTTCAGAGCCTTACTAGCAGAGGAAGAAACACATTTTTTTGCCCGAAGCGGCTTGACGACTTCACCGCGGAAAGCGAAGCCATGGCAAAGGCATCCCTTTCCTTATAAGATAACACCAACCTCCATCAAGCATGTTTCACACTATAATACTTATCCTTTATATCATTAACTTTATGCAAATAAATCCCCATCACACAATATGTAATCCCACTTGCACTAAAGAAAAAGATTAGCGCAGGAACAACCATAAAAAGTGCTGCAAACAAAAATAAAATAACAACCAAAGCAAACGTAATATGTGGATATGTGATTCCAAGCATGACAGAAAGTTTTACTTTCTGAAAAAGTCCCATCTCAAAATGAACATAGACAGGAAAAATATATAAAATAAATAAACCTGCGACAATCGCAACGAGGATGTTACAAATCAATATAGCCAACGTCAAAAATGCCCCATCATTAACAACGCCTAAAAATTGAGAATTAATATACAGTCCGTAACCAATTACTAAAATAGGCAACCCAAGTAAGTTACTTTTAAAAAATTCTTTCTTATATGTGGCAACGAATTTCCTATGAATAACTAGCTCATCATCTTCAAGCAGCCAGCTTCGAACAACATTAAATAATGCGACTGTTGAAGGCATGACCCCAAATATGACAAGTCCAGGTAGAAGACCGACAATCCACAGGAAATTAACGTACGCTAACCTCATTAACACATCACTTACTTTATAAATACCACCCATCAACCCGCCATATTGCATAGAAATCACTCTTTCTAATTTATGTTATGTAAAGTAATAGAAACGCCCTTGAATTACCACTTTTAAACATCAACCTCTAAGGAACGCCCTGTTATAGTAACGTAGAGTATATTGTGTCCGTGCAAAAATCCCTACGCTTTCCGCAGGCAACGCTGAAGCTAATCGGGTAAAAACCGCCCTATGGATCTTCAGCCATTGCTTTTCCTGCAGGAGTCTCCGGGTTTTTGGCGGACGTCATCAGAGAGCGAAGCCATGAAAGAGGCATTCCTACCCTTATATATCACGAAAACTTATAATTTTTCCGATACTCCATCGGTGGTGTAGCATAATACTTTTTAAATAGCTTAATGTAGTAACTCGTATTCTCATAACCTAACTTGTTAGATATTTCCTCCACAGTTAAATCTGTTTCAATCAAATATGTCTTAGATTTCTCAACCTTTGTTTTCGTCACATATTCCGTAAACGTCATTCCCGTTTCTTTTCTAAATAACCTACTAAAGTAACTAGAATTCATATACAAATGGTTCGATGCATCTTCCATGCGGATTTTCTTATCAATATTCTCCTCCACATACAGCTTCGCTTTAATAATCTCCTCGTGTTGCGTGACAGTTTCCGTACCTAAGTAGTGAATAATATCTTCCATAAATTTGTACATGTAATCTTTTATTTGCGTAATATTACTGATTGCATTAACTTGTGAATGGAGCACTTTCGCTTTATCAGAATGCAATTGATACAAATATTGGTATCTAATCGAAACATTTATCAACACACTATGAATCAAACTCTTCACTTCGTCTGGATGATACTTCTTTGCAGTAAATATATTTATCCATTTTAGGATAACTTCTTCCATCACATCTTCATCTAAGGTAGAAACCACCTTATCAATTTCTTCGTAAAAGTTCGTATATTCTGAAAATATATTACTTTGCGAAAAAGATTGATTGATTTCACTAGTAGAAACCATCTTTTTGCCTTCTACATAAAACCAGTGACTTCCAATGTTCATTAATTTGCTAACCGTCTGTTTCATTTCAGTCAAATTGCTGATTGGCTGATGATAATGAACCATCGACGTATCCACATGTAAGTATTTATGAATAACTTTTTGAAAATGAGTCGCTATTTTTTTCATTTCCACATAAGGATTACTCTTTATCAATGACTTTACTTTCACAAACCAGATCATTTCATTCTCATCGTTTGTGAAACTAATCAATTCTTCTCGTCCCTCCGTTATCTCGGAGATAATATTGTCGATTGCAAACATTAACAGCTCTGATGACTGGTACTTCTCCAACAATTTTGCGTGATTATTAATTTTCACAATCAGCGGGATATATTTATATTTATCAAGGTGTAGTCCAAAGGTAGTAAATTCCTGTTTCCAATCATCTGAACTAGTAATAGATTTTTCCAATACATTTCGTAATAATTCCCTTTTTAACCGCAATTGATTTTGATCCCTGTAGGATTTTAATTTCTCCACTTCTCCTTTTGACTTGTTTCTTTCTTCAATTCTAGAGATAAGGACATCAAGCGAGTCAACGAAATTTTCTGGTTCAAGCATGTCTTTGAGGATATATTCTGTCACATTCAATTTGAGAGCATGCTTCGCATAATCAAAATTATCATGGCACGAAATAATTAAAGACTCTAAGTTCGGGTTGATCGCATGCATTTGATCAATCAGTTCCAATCCGTTCATTTCGGGCATGTCAATATCAGTAATGAGGATATCTGGTTTTCTTTTGGCTGCGAAGTCCATTGCTTCCTTCCCTGACTCGCACATATCAACGTTAATGCCTTTCTCTAACCATGGGATACACGCATTCATATACTCTAGCATTTGATAGTTATCATCTACTAATAATGCATTCATAGCTCTCTTGCCCCCCCTAATAGTTTAGTGGAATACGGAACAATACTGACATGCCCTCTCCCCTCTTGCTGTCGACTTGCATCTTAAATTCTTCTCCATATATTAAGGTCATTCTTTCATTAATATTTTTTAAACCAATTCCTGTTTGTTCGTCATCCTCATTATAACTTGCAATCATGCCTTCTTTACTCACAGATAGACTAGCCAGAACACGTTCTAAATCTGCCCTTTCCATGCCTTTGCCATCATCTGAAATCGTGACGATCATGTGCTTTTCTTCCATTTTCGCTAAAATTGATATCTTCCCACTCATACTTTTAAAACCGTGTTTTAATGAGTTCTCTACTATTGGCTGCACAAAAAACCTTGGAACTTCGGTATTTAGCGTCTCCGTATCTATATCTAACACCAACACTATAGGAGTCTTATTCATAGAATTCATTAAGTGTAGATAATTCCTCGTATGATCTAATTCTTCCTCAAAGCTGATCCATTCTTCTCCCTTATAGACCATTCTCAAAAATTTATTAAATGACAAAATAAGTTGTGACGTCTCTTTGTCGCCATTTTTGTAGACTTGAATCCGAATCGTATTTAAGATATTAAATATAAAGTGCGGTTTTATTTTCCCTTGTAACACAGCTATCTCTGCCTTACGTTTAATTTTTTGCTCTATTTTTAGCTTTTCGAACATATCCTGAATCCGGTCAAGCATGACATCAAACGCCACACTCAAACGCCCTATTTCATCATTTCTATCAATATTTGACCTAATTTGTAAGTTACCTGCTTCAATTTCTTCCGCTGTATCTGCGAGCTGTGTTATCGGCCGCGTAAATCGATTGACAATGAAAAGCAAAATCATAATTAAAACAAATAATGCCATCGTAATCACATAGATATTTACTGTGTAGGCATTACTAAGCTCATCAATCGCCTCGTCATATGGCATATAACTCACCAAAGTCCAGTCATGAAACGGCATTTCTTGTTGAACGTGTAAAATATCGTTCCCTTCGTGAGAAATTATCATCGAAGATTGCGTATCTTTCAACCGTTGATAGTATTGGAATTCCTTCCCAACATTAGTTTCATCTTGGTCATACAATATATGGCCAGTTTCGTCTAATAAAACCAAGCTTCTATCATACGTTTGATCATTCATCTCAATACTTTGCAGATCCTCGAGTCCAGCAAATACATATGCACTCGTTTCACCTGCATAACTTGTTAGTCTTCTCCCTAGCAAAATCGTTTGATTATTATTCTCTAATAAATGCCCCTCTGCTCTTCCATCATCGATACTGACCGCACTGAATCCATGTACTCGAAACGTTGGGACGCTTTCAAGTATCTCAATCCATTCACTTAGTCTGTCAAACTCAAAGCCACCGCTAAATCTATAATTAGAAAAATAATTTTCACCTGTTGCCGGAATAATCGCAATCGTAATATTACTGTTACGCGTTTGATCATCTAATTTAGCATTTATCGTTGCATATGCTAGCGGAGAGATAGAACCACGATTACTAGCATTCAACATACTTCGAATTTCGTCATCAAAGTGAATGAAATTCATTGTTTTGATTAATTCATCTATTTCATAAGACATTGTAAGTTTAGCTAGTTCTAAATTATACTCTTCGCTTTGGATCGTCTGTTCTTTCACGACATTAAGACTCGTGTAGATGATATTCCCCATACTAAATAAAACTGGAACTGCCGTACATGCAATAATAGTCAAGAAAAGTTTTTTTCTGAATGTATTTATCCGCACATTTCCTAACAATTTCTCCATGAAATCTCGCATGCACGTCACTTCCCATTACCAGACATTCTGAATCTTATAAACTGACAACAAGAAGCTAGAAGCAATTTGCGCTTCTAACTTCTCATGTTTTATAGACTTACTCTACATTCTGATCAATCACATTTTGCACAGCTTCATGAGCATTTTCAATCGTAGTCTCTAAATCTTGCTCATCTAGTAAGAATCTCTCAACCTCACCAGAGTAAGCGGTCTCAACTTCCGATATAAACGCAGGTGGGATACTCAGAGCAGCCGCCTCTTGAACTTCAAGCGTATGAATAAGTGATTCCATATTAATCAAGTCCACATTAACGTCACTTTCTTCTAGTAGATTGTTTACCACTTCTTCCATATCTACCCCTTGAAAGTCAGGTAAAAATTTCGATTGTGTCACAATTCCCTCTGTAGTATACCATCTTAAGAACTCAAAAACCTCATCTTTATGTTCTGAACCAGAGTACATGGCCATGAAGTCAGCGCCTGATGGTGACGTAATCGGATCTCCTTCTTGTGCTTGTGGATATGGAGCGAACGCTGTTGTAAATTCAGTCCCCTCTTCAACACCACCACTATCATTGATCATCCACGTTCCAGTCATAATCATCGCTGCACTACCACCAAAGAACTGCGGTCGATAATTCAAATCAAGAGATATCGTATCCGCGTATGGCGTTGCTGAGTCTTCTTCATGGCCTCGTTGACGAATTTCTAACGATTGACGAATGCGATCACTATCAACATTTGACGTTACACCGTCATCTTTAATTAAATTGCTATCTTCATGCTGATTAAATGCCGCTAATTTCAAATAATCCGTCCACGTATGGAAGAATGTTCCGTAACGTCTGTCAGATCCTTCACCTTCAGAAAGAATTTCTGCATATTCCATGTACTCATCCCATGTCCACTCTTCAGGTACGTCTAATCCATTCTCTTCTAGTGCATCTTGGTTGAGCATAACGAAGAATCCGTTAAACTTTCCTGGTAATGCATAATAATCGCCATCGACGCTTGTATCTACACCATATTCTTCTTCATAGTCTATCCCATTATCATCTAAATACTGATTTAATGGTTCAAACATTCCTTGACTGACACGCTGTGAGTAGTTCGCAGCATCATTGACAATGATCGCATCAAGGTCATCTCCGGAAGCAGCTGCTAAGTCAATTTGCTGCATCGTTTCATTTGCATCGTTGTTCTCAGGAGTAATTGACTCTACTTTAATGTGAGGGTGTTCTGCCTCAAAAGCATCTATGACAACATCCCAATTGTCTTGTTCTGTATTATACCAGTGATGAAGACGAATCGTAACAGGTTCTGAATCACCAGCCTCTTCTGAATCATTTACTTCGTTATTGTTTTCGTTATTGTTCTCGGTCTCATTTGCTTCTGGTTCATCGTTATTTTCATCAGCCCCAGCATTATTCGAATCATTTCCACAAGCTACCATCATTCCAATTAACATTGCACTAAATAGTATTAAAATAATCACTTTCCACTTCATAATAAACCCTCCATTTCATATATTTATACTTATCCTTTAACTCCACCCATTGCAATTCCTTCAAGCACATATTTTTGGCCAAAGAAGAAAATAATCAATAGTGGAAGAATAGCCGACACTGCACCTGCCATGATTAAACTGTAATACTCACCGCTCATCGATGAAAATCTTGAAATCCCCAGTTGAACCGTCGTTAAATGATCGGATCTCAAGAAAATAAGCGGTCCTTGATAATCATTCCAAGTCCAAATAAATCTTAAAATACCATACGTTGATATTGCAGGTAAAACGAGTGGAACCGCCACTTTTGTAAAAATGATAAAGTGTCCTGCACCATCTATTTTTGCAGATGCGATATAATCATCATGAATCCCTACGAAAAATTGCCTCAACATAAACGTCCCTAGTACACTAAAGCTATTTAACAAGATCAACCCTATGTGTGTATCAAATAAGTCTAAATACATATAAAGCATAAATTGAGGAACTAATATCGCTTGAGCCGGAATCATAAAAGTTGCTAATACTAGCATAAAAATAATATTTTTTCCTTTAAACTCTATTTTTGAAAATCCATATGCAGCCATGGTTGAGACTGCCAGTGATATGAATGTTGTCGCCACTGTTACTTTGATTGAATTCCAATAGTATAATGGGAAATTACCGCTCCAAACTTCCGCATAATTTGACCAACGCCAATCACTTGGAATCCATTCGATCGGATATCTGAAAACTTCAATTTCTGGTTTTAATGATGCTGAAATCATCCAAATAAATGGAAGTAAAAATACAATTCCTATCGTAAACATGATCAAAGTAATTACCAGCTTTATTATTTTAGCTTTCACTATTTTACCTCCTTTGCATCAATAATTTACCCACTTCTTCTGTCCAACCCACTGAATAGCAGTTACTACAAATAACATAACTAGTAAGAACATTGAGATAGCAGATGAATAACCAGACCTTAAGTATTCGAACGCTTGCTCATATAAATAATAAACGATAACAGATGTCGAATGCCCTGGCCCTCCACTAGTTAGAACAACAATTAGTTCGAAGGATTTGAAACTATATATAATACCTGTTATTAATAGAAAAAATGTTGTAGGTGATACCATCGGCAACATAATATGCCTGAATTTTTTCATCACGCCTGCACCATCAATGTCTGCCGCTTCGTACAATTCTAATGGAATGTTTTGCAAAGCTGCGAGATAAATAATCAGGTTAAACCCAATCGAAGTCCAAATACTAATGATCATGACTGATACTAACGCCCACCTTGAATCGGCTAGCCACCGCGGTGGATCAGCAATTCCTATCGCCATCAAAAATTCATTAATCGGTCCATATGATGGGTGAAAAAGTAATTGAAATACGATTGCAATCGCTACGATACTCGATATATACGGCATGAAATAAACAATTTTGAAGAACGACTTCATATACACATGTTTATTTATGATTACTGCAAGAATTAAAGATAAAAACATTGTAATCGGAACAGCGAATATCAACCATATATTATTCCTTACTGATCGAAGAAATAGATCATCATCTAGTAACCTCTGATAATTTTCAAGGCCAACAAAGTTCATATCTCCTATACCAGCAATAAATACCCAATCTGTGAAACTTACAATTGCTGCCATAATAATTGGGAATATGACTAGAATCGACGTACCAATCAGCATTGGGCCAATAAAGAAATAACCTGCCCACGTTTCTTTTGTTTTCTTTTTATAATAATTTTTTTTCTTAGGAACCTTTGCATTTGCCGGATTTGCCTTCAAGTTTTGATTTCCTTGTACTGGATCCAATCAACGTCACCCCTTCCGATAATCTTATATTTTTAGTCCGTGATAACTAGTTTAAGTTAGGTGATGATTTTACATAAATTTTAATGTTCATGGTATTTTTGAAAAATTAAAGTGTCTTGCAACAACTCCTATCATCTGTTTATCCTTTCTTCTGTATGTTCAGTTTACTCGACTATGTATTCGCTTACATGCAATAAAAATGACTGCTGATGAAACTATTTTGACTTTTGAAAAAATATTGGCATTTGTGATTAATGATTGGTGAGGTGTTATGGGTGAAAGGGCGAAGGGAAGGGAGCGAAGGTTAGCGTGCACTTTACGGGAGAATGGGGATCCGAATCAAACGAAGCCATGAAAGAGTTATTCCACTCTGATAGACTTTTCCCCTCAACAAAAAACTGCCCCATCAATTGATGAGACAGTTTGGCTATATTTATGGTTGTCCTTCGATTGCAGGCACTTGTTCGACCTCGATTCCATGATCCTCAGATTCATAAGATTCTACTTCACCTTCAGCCCCTGGTTCTGTTGGCGATGTCGTAAAAATAGGATCGACTTCATCAATAATCCCTAAATGCTTTTGTAGACGTTGTTTCGTATGCTCTAAAGATTGCTCATCAATCTCGTAGTAATAAATGCCATCAAGCATCAAATCCGTACCTTCAAAATTTAATGATTCAATATTATCTAAGTCACTTGCATAGGAATGCATCGAGATAATCTCATTAAAATCAATATTCATCTCTAAATTACGCCCTATCGTATTCATTAACGAATTAAAGTTAGTAATCGAACTAAATGATGCCACTTCTCTAATCAGTGATTCGATCACTTCTTTTTGACGTTCACCACGTCCCAAATCTCCTGCAGGATCGGATTTTCTCATTCTTACATACGCGAGAGCTTCTTCGCCCATAAGAACTTGTTCACCTTCATGAATCGTCAATGTTCCATAAGTAGCGTTATCCGTTTCAGTAAAAGTCATCGGTGAATCTACGGTTATCCCATTCAATTCATCAATAATTTCCATAAAGGCATCGAAGTTCAATGAAACAAAATAATCAACTGGAATGTCGAGTAAGTTCTCAACGGTATCAAGCGTCATATCAACTCCGCCAAATGCATGGGCATGATTAATTTTGTCTAATCCATATCGTCCAACAATCTCCACTCTTGAGTCACGTGGGATGTTAAGCATCTTAATTGATCCTTCATCAGGATTAAACGTAACGAGCACCATTGCATCCGTAAGCCCACTTAAGTCACCATCGCGTGTATCGAGTCCTAGGAACAACGCAGAAACAGGATCACTACTCGGATTTACCGCCGTTTCTCGGAATTCAGAGCGTTCGCCTCTTTCTAAATCTTGTTGTGCACTCGACGTCACGCTAGCGACTTGTGAACCCATGTATAATAAAGTTCCTCCCACTAACAAAAAAACGGCTAATAGCGTAAATAGGCTAATTTTTAATAATGTACGCCTTTTTGGTTTCGGTTCTTTGTTATCTATTCTTGATTGTGTCACTATAGACACTCCTTTTTATTAGAAAAACTTGGCTTGTCGCCAAGTCCTTCATGGCGAATGCCTTAGTTTATCTTATACTTTAATTCTTTAGCGAAGTTAAACATTCTTAAAGTATTATAAACATACTAATAGTATTCTTTTCACTCTAAATTATGTGATAAAATCCTCAACAATTAATTTTACTTTAAATTACTATGAAGGTAAAGATTTTTTGCTAAAATTTTATTAATTTCATAGAATACTGAGACTTTTTTCGTTTGTTTTTGGTGAAGTCTAGTAATCGATAAAATTAACCCGAAAAATGTCTAGATTATTCTTGCCTGTACAAATATTTGGATGTATTGTAGAAATTAGAAAGAAAGGAGTGTATCACATGGCAAAAGTAAGAAAAGCAATTATCCCTGCTGCTGGTCTTGGAACAAGATTTTTACCAGCAACAAAAGCGCAACCTAAGGAAATGTTGCCGATTGTTGACAAACCAACGATTCAGTACATAGTCGAAGAAGCAATTGCTTCTGGAATTGAAGATATTATCATTATTAGCGGTCGAGGCAAACGAGCGATTGAAGACCACTTTGATAAATCATATGAACTAGAAGAAACTTTGTTAAAAAAAGAAAAAATGGCGTTGCTAGAAGAAATTCAAACGATTTCTAATTTGGCAAATATTCATTATATCCGCCAAAAGGAACCAAAAGGGTTAGGTCATGCGATCGGGTGTGCGAAACACTTTATTGGTGACGAGCCTTTCGCCGTCCTACTAGGGGATGATATAGTGCAAACCGAGGGTACTCCATGCCTCAAACAACTCATCGATGTGTTTGAGCGCTATAACTCATCCGTCGTAGGGGTTCAACCTGTACCAGATGAAGATGTTTCTAAATACGGGATTGTTTCTCCTAAATCTTCTGAAATTGAACCTGGTGTCATTCACGTAGATGACCTTTTCGAGAAACCAAAACTTGAAGACGCACCTTCAAACCATGCGATTATGGGTCGTTATGTGCTAAGACCTGAAATTTTTGACATATTAGACCAACTTGAACCAGGCGCTGGAAATGAAATTCAACTTACTGATGCGATTAAGAAACTTAATGAAAATCAAGTCGTGCTTGCATATGAATTTACCGGGAAACGCTACGATGTCGGTGACAAACTTGGTTTTGTCAAAGCTACTGTCGACTTCGCCTTACAAAGAGAAGACCTAAAACACGATATGCTCGACTACTTAGCAGAGATTTCGGAAGTTCATTTGAAAAATCAGGAATAAGCTATATTACAAAAAGGAGAACCGCAAAAAACGGTTCTCCTTTTTTGTATATTTTTTTCAATGGCAAGTTAGTTACGCTGAAAATCAGCCTACCCTTTACGTTATTGGTAATACGCTTTAATACCACGAACAATTTCTCCAGCAAGCTTATCTTGTTGATTTAGAAGTTTATCTAAATCAGAAGGATTTGACATAAACCCAGGTTCAATCAAAACAGCTGGCATGTTTGGTCCTGTAAGAACTTGCAGATTACGCCGCACAATACCACGGTCACGCATATTCATCCCACTAGCGATCGCAGTTTGCAATTGTTGCGCCAATTTACGGCTTTCTGTTGGATACTTAGTTTCACTATAGAGAACTTCTACGCCGCTCGCAGCCGAGCTTGTAAATGAATTGGCGTGAATACTAATGAATAGGTCGGCATTCGCTTGATTTGCCAAATTCGCTCGCGTCCCAAATGCAATATAGCTATCATTCGTCCGGCTCATAGAAACTTTAGCACCTTCTCGTTCTAACGCTTGTTTCACTTTATTACTAAGGTTGAGCACAATTGTTTTCTCGTAAGTACTTCCATTAACCGCTCCTGGATCACGCCCTCCGTGTCCAGGGTCAAGGAAGATCGTTTTCCCATTGAGACTGCCTGATCCGGATCCGTTTGAGTTTGATGTTGCTGCAGCTACATATGAGCCATGGATATAACCCCATCCGCTACCAACTTTTATTTTCAACCAGTTACCTGATTTTTCGTAAATGTCGACTTTCGTTCCTCGACGTAAACTGCTAACAATCGACGAACTTGTTGAAGCAGAAGCTCTCACATTTAAGTTGCTTGCCGTTACTTCTCCAGTCTCGATGACTGATGAGGATGAATCCGTCCCTCCTGATGAACCTGATCCACTTGAGGCTTCTGTCACTTTTACGTAATTCCCGTGAATGTATCCTGTTCGGCTTCCAACTTTCACCTTGTACCAATTACCTGATTTTTCAAGAAGATCGACTTTTGTTCCTTTTCGTAAACTGCTAATGATCGAAGAATTCGTTGATGCAGATGCTCTAACATTTAAGTTACTTGCTGTTATCTCGCCGCTTCCAACGGTTGACGATGCATCCGTTCCTCCTGATGAACCTGATCCACTTGAAGCATTTGTTACATTGACATAACTTCCGTGAATGTAACCTGTTCGGCTTCCAACTTTAATTTCATACCAATTACCTGATTTTTCGAGGAGGTCGACTTTTGTCCCTTTTCGCAAACTGCTAATGATCGAAGAGTTCGTTGATGCTGATGCTCTGACATTCAGGTTGCTTGCCGTCACCTCGCCGTTTCCAATCGTTGACGATGAGTCCGTTCCTCCTGATGAACCTGATCCACTTGAAGTATTGGTTACTTTCACGTAATTCCCATGAATATAACCAGTTCTACTTCCTACTTTAATTTTATACCAACTTCCTGATTTTTCGAGTAAGTCGACTTTCGTTCCTTTTCGAATACTGCTAATGATCGAAGAACTCGTTGTCGCCGACGCTCTAACGTTAAGGTTAGTTGCTGTTACTTCCCCACTTCCGATCAATGACGAAGATCCAGAACTTGTTGACGAACTCGTCACTTTAACGTGGTCTCCATGGATGTAACCCCAGCGATTATTGTGGCGAACTTTGAACCAGTTACCCGTTTTTTCATGAAGGTCTACTTTTGTACCTCGTGTGTATCCACCAATAATACTCGCGTTTGTTGCTGGTTGTGAGCGAATATTTAATGATGAGGCCGTAATTTCCCCTTTGTCGACGGCATCGGCATATGTACTTTTTAGTGAACTTCCCGTCGTCTCGAACAAGACACTCGTAACCAAAATAATTGTAAGAAACCATAATATACCCTTTTTCACCGATACACCTCCTTCGTCAAAAAAATTTGTGCTTTAGTTTAAAATAAAGCTTCTAATAAAGAAATTTAACCGTAACTCAGAAAATACTTCCAAATTACGTCTAGTAAACTAGCTAATCCAAATAAAAAAACACCTAAACACGCCACACTGACAGGTGAACCCCATCGTAAATTTTTCATAAAATGATCCTCCAATGACAATGATTACATACATTTTACTCTATATTAATTCCTGTGTACATAGTACGATAATCTCTGTACAGTCGATTTTTTTCGTTTTAATATTACATATTTCATTATTTTTTTGTGAACGGAACTGATATAATCATTATGTGAAGAGACATTTTGCAGAAAAATCATATATCACATCTATCGCAACAATTGGTTTAAGAATTTGTAACTTTTCTATCTCATTTATCGTCAAATAATATGTCATCTTTTAGTATTTAAAAGTGGTATAATAAAAAAAAGAATTAGATTAGCATATAAACAACAAAATTAGTTCAAGCGATTCGTCATTCGTATTACATGAACGTTAAGGGGAGTGTCATTTTTTGACAGATTTTAAGCGAACAGAAAAAAAGAAGTCCAAGAGAAGAAGTTCACCATTTCGGCGATTTTTAAAATATATGTTATTTATTATACTTGGTTTAGCCATCATCGCAGGCGGTTTCGTCGGATATATGATTTGGGAAATATCAAGTGCTACAGAGAGTTCACAGCAAGAGCTTGATCGAGGAGAAAAATCGGAATTCCGAGAAGTTGTCGTCGATCCCGTCAATGACCCAATTTCCGTTCTTTTTCTTGGGTTAGATAGTCGTGAAGATGATTTATCAGGTAGAACGGATGCGATGATTCTAGCGACATTTAATCCTGATGAAAATTCGATTAAAATGATTAACATTCCTCGTGATTCTTATGTTGAAATCCCAGGAAGACAGAATATGGACAAAATCAACCATGCACATGCTTTCGGTGGCGTAAATATGACCCTTGACACCGTCGAGAATTTACTTAATATTCCTGTCGACTATGTCGTTTCATTAAATTTCACCGCATTTATGGAGATTGTTGATACGATTGGTGGCATCGAAGTGGATGTTGAGAAGCCAATTAGTGATACAGATAATGCCACGTATGGCACGATTGAAATTGATGAAGGTCTTCAGACGCTAAATGGAGAAGAAGCGCTAACGTATGCAAGGATGAGAAAACAGGATCCACGCGGCGATCTCGGCCGGGGCGATCGGCAAAAAGAAATTATAGAAGCAATTATTCGTCAATCGGCAAACTTTCGGACGATTACAAGGTTCGGCTCACTCGTCGATAGCCTTGAACGGAATCTTAGTATGAATCTTAGCTTCAGCAACTTAGTAAGTATGCATTCATATGCAGGAGAGCTGGACAATATAGAATCATTAACCTTTGATGGCGACAACGTCAGGATGAATGGTGTCTCTTACTACCAACTTAATGAGGTATCCGTCAACGAAATTTCTAGCATTTTCCGTGACCATTTAGAGATTGAATCGATGGAGCACTATGGTGAAAACTCTCCCGATAATCAAACTCAACTTGGGAGTGAATAACTTCAGAGAATATTATTTAAAGCGTGCCTCGATTTAATCGAGGCATGTTTTTTTGTGGGTTTTTTTGATTTGTAGCGACCGGAGAGATTTCTTATAATCTCTTTCTAGACACTCTCTTTTCCCTTTCCTTCTAGAGTGTCTTGATTCCTACACTCTCTCGTGAAGGGCACGCTATCCCTCAATTCATCCCTGACTCAACACCATTACACAAAAAAGCCAACTATCACCTGACTGGATCCAGGCAGTAGTTGGCTTTACGTTTAACTAAGTGATTTATAATATTCCACGGTTTCCCTCAGACCATCCTGTAAAGATGTTTGTGGCGACCAATCAAACGCATCTGAAAGTTTCTTGTTCGTCAGATAACTGTGCTTGATGTCCCCTTGCCTCTCTTCACGATAGATCGGCTTAAATGGTTGATCAACCGCCGAACAAAGAATTCGTAACAAATCTTCAATACTTGTCATCGTTTCTGTACTTACATTGTACACGCGATCGTGAGACGTCTTATCTGGCATATCAAGGCAGTTTGCAACGGCACTGACAACATCTTTCACGTAAATAAAGTCGCGCGTCTGTTGCCCATCTCCTTCAATCATAGGTGCCGAACCTGCTAATAATTGTTCAATAAAAATTGTGATCACACCTGCTTCCGTTGCGGCACTTTGCCTTGGGCCGAACACATTGGAGAAACGGAGAACTGATACATCGAGTCCATAAAGTCTGCCATACGCCTTGACATACTCTTCTCCAGAGAGCTTTGACACACCATAGGGAGAAAGCGGTGCGGGCGTAGCTTGCTCTGAGACAGGCAGTGATTCGACATGACCATATACCGCTGCTGATGAAGAAATCACAAAATTCGCTACATCGTGTTTACGTGCTTGTTCTAACACATTGACCGTTCCTAGTACATTTATATCCAAATCCATTTGTGGACTTTTTAATGAGGGTCCTACTTTACTCTGTGCAGCTAAATGAACAACCGAATCAATCGTCGGATACTGCCGAAACGTATCCATCACTATTTGTTCGTTTCTGACATCCCCTTCGATGAATGATACAAGCGGACTTGGGTTAATATTTTTTTTGTTTCCAGAAGAAAGATCATCAAGAATAATCACTTCATGGTCTCGCTCAACAAGCAGGTCTACCAAATGGGATCCAATAAATCCTGCTCCTCCGGTAACGAGTGTTTTTCTCATGATATGCTTCCCCCTCTTTTAAGGATTGTCTGTTGATCAGACATGTCTCCTCGAATTCCTTTTCTGTTCTATCTTTTCTTCGTTATTTTCGTTCGCATTATCGTTTTCCGAAGAAGATGTAACCTCTTCTCCCTCAGATTTAGACTTATCAAACACGACAAGGCACGTCTTTAAGATAATGATAATATCAAGCCATAGACTGTAATTCCGAATATAATAAAGGTCAAACCGTAGTTTATCATCAACTTGAGTCGTATATTTCCCCATTACTTGTGCGTATCCAGTGATCCCGGGTTGCACGCGATTGCGATAACCATAGTGATAATATTTTTGTGCAAGTTCTTTAATAAAAAATTCTCGTTCTGGCCTTGGACCTACAAGCGACATATCGCCCTTAATAACATTAAAGATTTGTGGGAGCTCGTCCAACCTCGTCGATCGAATAAATTTACCAACTTTCGTTATTCGTGTATCATTCGTCGATGCTAATACTGGTCCTGTCCCAGATTCTGCCCCACTGATCATCGAGCGAAATTTATAAATGGTGAATGGTTTATCGTGTTTTCCCAATCGTTCTTGCGAGTATATGATGTCACCTTTTCGATCTTCTAATTTAACTATGATTGCCACAAATAACAACACTGGCGAGATGATTACTAGAATCAATAAGGAAGCCACGAAGTCAAATAATCGCTTCACAAAAACTTTGTCCCATGTTAAGCCAAATGGTTTCACACCCATCACGAGCGTATCTTCGAGTGGTGAAATAGTCGCTCGTTGCAAGAGTAGTTCATACAACGTAGGAATGACGTAAACAACTTTATTTCGTTCCATTGCATGATAAATCACTTGTGATTTCGTTTCTTTCGATATATCTGTACACAACACAACATAGTCAGATTCCTCAAGTAAGAAGTCGATTTTTTCAATTGGCGTACTCTGTTGAATATGCTTTACATCCGTACCCTTAAGCATCGGATGTTTGATCTTATTTATTAATTTCTCTGTATTCCCTTCATTACCAATCAGTAGCACTTTCCCAACGACATTTCTTCTTGTTAGTTTTAAATACGCCACTTTGAACAAGAGTAATAATATCACCATGAAAATACTTGCAATTAATACAACCGAACGAGGCATTGCAAATTCACGGAATAAGTAAGAACCAGCCATCGTAAAAAAGCTCATCATCGCAACCGCGACGAGAATTTTCCTAAGAATATCACTGATTGAATTTTTTCGATCAAGCGAATACAGTTCATAGACAGAGATAAAGAACAGTCCTATTAGGAGGATCCACGGTAGTAAGGAGATAAACGCATCCCAGTTCCGGTTAGGAAAATCCAAATATCTGATGTAGAACGCACTAATATAAGCCATGAGAATGCAAAGTAAATCGCCTGAAATCAAAATAAATTTATGAACCCTTGAGTCGCCGATGTTCGTCATTTGGAAAACCTCTTTCTTTATCAGAAGCAAGAGTGTCTTAATTATCTACACGCAAGCTTAATGTAAACATTTCTCGACTTACATTATAATATTAACACAAAGGATTATCCACCATATTTGGAAATTGGTATATTTGAATGATATTTGTATTTTTCACATTAGAAAAACTTTGCCCTGTCTTTATCTTATACTTTCATCCTTTAGCGAAGTTAAACATCCTTAAAGTACAAAAAATACCCGAATAATGGACGTTTGTACAATCCATCATTCGGGTAAAACTTGCTTTGAAACTATTTAACTTTGAAATTATCGATACTTCGGTATGTCAAATACCATCATAGGTTGTTCTAACTGATTATACATCGACTTGATAGTAGCAACTTGTTTCGCCGCCCAAGCCATATCTGTTGCATATTGTGGATATCCTGGGTTAGCTGGATTCCAACGCATTTTGTAAATTGTGTTTTGACCATATGCATTATGGATATAACGTTCACCAATAAATTTGGCTCCTCCTACAATTGCTGATTCAGGAGTAAACCAACCTTCTTCATAAGCTCTTACTGCTCCTGCCCGATGAGCATCACTATCAAAGGCTCCGATCCCAAACATATTATATGTTGTTTTCGTATCAGTTAAGTTATTTTTATTGCTTGGAGTCTCAAGTACCAATGTACCATTAGAATTCTTACCTACTCTTACTCCAGTTGATAGTTGAGACGAACCACTTCCTGTTTCCAAGAAAGCATGTGAAATTAAGTAAATTTCATTTACACCATGTTCCCTTGCTCCTTGGATAAAAGCAGCGCCTTTGCCGTGTAATATCCCTCGATCATTAAGGATGTTGTTAATTTGACTACTAGATACTTCCGGACTCGATGAAAGCACTAGGTGTTGAAAGATATCTTGTTTTTCAGGATCAAAATATTCCTTAGCTTCATTGCGTTTCGCATTGCGCCAAGTTCTGACGGATAATTGTGTCCAAGTACTCCCTCTTTGCACAATAGAAAACTCACTTCCACTCGATGCTCTATAGAAGATATGACTATTTGTGCTGTTAGACTGGTAAATATTCGAAGCTGTTTTTAATTTTGCATAAGAGCCTCCGTCTTTACTAGCTAACGAGCTATGGACATACAATGTTTTACCGTCATATCTAATTTCATACCAATCACGGCTTCCACCAACTGAGTTGCCTCTAACTGTTTTAATATAATCAAATGTTGTGCCATTAGATAGATTTGCTTCAATATTACCACTTCCAGATCCAGAATCAGGTTCTGTTCTAACGTTCACACCACTACCAGTAATAGCACCTCGTTCAAAGAAGTCTAAATTAGATGTCCGAACAAACCCCGGATCATTTCTGTATTTATCTGTCTGAGGCGGAGGATTCATTGACATTTGTATATCTAATGCATCCTCTAAAGAAATAGGATACTCCGTATAAAGTGTGATCGGTTGTCTTTCAAATGTACTTTGTAAGACACGAATCGTCACTTCATCCAAAATCCCACTGACAGGTAGTCCCATGTCTTCTTGGAATTGTTTCACTTTTTGTTCAGTAAAATCTCCAAACGTTTCACTAATGGAGATATACCCGTATCCAATGTCATTCAACTGTTCTTTAAACCCAATCATATCGGGATGACTTTTGCCTACTTGGTAAGGACTGTTGAATACATCATTGATTTTTCGTCTTGTCGGTTCATCCGCAATCCCATTAACAGCTAAATCAAAGTGCCCTTGGAATTCTTCAACTTTTTGTTTCATATAAGATCCAAAAAGAGTCGTTTCACTGATGTAACCAAAACCAAGGTGATTTAATTTCTGTTTCAATGCCGGTGTATCATCATGCCTGTTCCCTTCACTGAAAGGGCTATTCAGTACATCATTGATTTTTTGCTGTGTTGGTTCATCTAACATCCCATTTACTATTAAACCATAGTAATCTTGGAACTGTTGTACTCTCAAAGTAGTAAAGGAACCAAAGTAATCTGATATTAGAATTTCACCAAATCCTAGTTGATTCAATTTTTCTTTTAAAGCAGGAAGATCACTATGACTTCGACCTTGTTGTAATGGGCTGTCTAATAATTCTTCGATCTTGTGTAAGGTAGCTAAATTCGCTTTTCCCGTAGCATCCAAACCATAATATTCTTGGAAACTACGAACTTGTTGAGCCGTAAATGAACCATACAAGTCCGATACAAGAATGTTTCCGAAACCTAGCTTATTTAAACCTTCCTTCATCTCAATAACTCCAGGATTCCGGTTACCTTCTGTAAAACCTTTTTCAAAAGTGCGATCAATCGCAGCTTTCGTTTTATCATCAATCATTCCGCTAACAGGAAGGCCATGATCGTCTTGAAATGAGCGTACACGCGATGCCATCCATGAGCCGTAGTTTTCAGTCACAACGATATGACCATAGCCTGTCCAGTTCAATTTGTGTTTAATGTCAATTAAGTCTTGATGACTTCGACCTTGTTGTAAAGGTGTGTCTAACAATTCCTCAATTTTGTCCAATGTAGCTTGAACTGATGTTCCCAATCCATAGTAGTCTTGGAAACTAGCAACTTGCCGAGCGGTGAAGGATCCAAATAAATCGGACACGAGAATGTTCCCAAAGCCCAGTTTATTTAATCCTTTTTTCATCTCAATAACTCCTGGATTACGCTTACCTACTGTGAATCCCTGTTCAAATGTGCTTTCGATTGCGGCACGCGTTTTATCATCGATGATGCCACTCACTGGTAAGTCATGGTCTCGCTGAAATGACCGTACTCGTGATGCCATCCATGAACCATAGTTTTCAGTCACTACAATATGACCGTAGCCTGTCCAATTTAACTTTTCCTTAATCTCAATCAAATCATTATGACTACGCCCTTCTTGCAATGGACTGTCAAGTAGGTCATTCATCTTCGCCCAAGTTGCATCTGTAGCAATTCCTGTAGGGCTAAGACCGTACGTTTCCTGAAAAGCTGCGACTTGATGTTTCGTGAACGAACCATACAAATCTGATACAAGAATCGGTCCAAACCCTAAACGATTTAGTCCTTCTTTTAGTTCAACCGTGTCAGGATGACGGATACCTTCTTGAAAAGGTGTATCCAAAATATCTTCTAACTTTTTCAACGTTTCGATATTCGCTTCACCTGTCACTTCCAATTCGTAATGCTCTTGGAATTGACGAACGCGAGTTGACGTAAAGGAACCATAAAGGTCTGATACGAGAATGCCGCCAAAACTTGTTTGATTTAACATCTCTTTTAAATCTACGATACTCGCATGTCTATTGTTGACTTTGAAAATACTAGCGAATGTCTCATTAATCTTCGCTTCCGTGACAGGCTCAATAATTCCACTAACAGCGAGATTATGATCTCGCTGGAACGCTTCTACACGTGACTCCATCCACGAACCAAAGTTTTCCGTCACTAAGATATGACCGTAGCCTATCCAGTTCAGCTTAACTTTGAAATCAGCTAAGTTTGCGTGACTTTTTCCATTTTGATATGGATGATCCAAAATACTATCAAGCTTCTCAAAAGTTGCTTCATCTGCAATTCCTGTCACTGGTAATCCGTAATAGTCTTGGAATGCACGAACTTGTGTTTCAGTGAAGTTCCCAAAATAATCGGTGACAAGAATTGTTCCGAAGCCAATCTGGTTCAAGCCCTCTTTCAAGTCAATGATCCGCTCATGGTTATCTCCGACTTTGAAATCTGAATTGGACGTAGCATTCATCACTTTCATTTCCGAATCTTCATTCTCATTCTCGGAGTCTACTTGAGTGTCACTTTCACCTTGACTTTCAACAGTCTCTTCGTCAATTTCCTCTTCTGAACCCTGATCTTCTGGTTCATTCGACTCGGCGTCCTCTTCAACATCTCCTTTATCTTCTTTAGGTTCTGTTGTTTCCTCATCTGTTTCTTGACTGTCTGAATCGCTTGAATCATTTACTTCGTTGCTTTCTTCCACCACTTGTCCATTATCCTCTGCGATACTACTACCTGGAAAAATGACTATAGCGAATAGAGTCAAAAATGTAAATAATATTATATTCTTCCATCTCACTAACTGCGACACCCCCTATTAGTTCTTACATAGTCTATTATCGGTAGAATCTTTTCCAAAATCAAGTAGCTATTGAAAAATACTATGAATGATTTTCCATTCATAGTATCATCTATCCTTCTAGTATTTATCTTCCGATGAACATTTGCGTCCAATAGTGCGTGTATTCTCCACCAACATCATAGCCTACACCAATATGCGTAAATGATGAATTCATAATATTAAACCGATGTCCTGGAGACTCCATCCATGCAGTGACTACACGAGAAGGTGACGAATGTCCAGCAGCAATATTTTCCCCAGCATACCGGTATGGCACGCCAAACTCGGTTAACATGTCAAATGGTGTGCCATATTGAGGGCTTTCATGATTAAAGTAACCATTTACAATCATATCATTTGATTTTTCTCTTGCTACATTGGAAACATGTTGATCGATGAGTAATGACGACAAACCTTCTTTTTCTCTTTCAATATTGGTTAAGAGTACTACTTCCAATTCAAATTCCGACAAACTAGATAATTGATTTAACAAGTCCATCGTTGGTTCGTCAGCAATACCATTTACTACTAACCCATAACTGGCTTGAAATTTCTTCAATTGTTGTTCTGTAAATTCTCCATAATAATCAGACACGATAATTTTACCAAAACCTAAGCTGTTCAGTTTATTTTTGATATCTATTGTGTCCTCATGATGCTTTCCAACGCGGAAGGGGCTGTTAAACACTTCTTCAATTTTTGTTTTAGTCGGTTCATCAAGAATACCATTCACTCGCAAGCCGTAGTACTCTTGAAGTTCTTTGACTTTCTGCTCCGTATACGAGCCGAAAAGTGTCGTCACAGTAATATAACCAAAACCAATATCATTCATTTGATCCTTAATGTTTAGCAAGTCATCATGACGCTTCCCTGGTTGAAAAGGGGTATCTAGAAGCTCGTTAATTTTGTTCAACGTCGCTAAATCAGCTTGTCCTACTGCTTCCAAACCATAGTATTTTTGGAAACTACGAACTTGTTGAGCAGTAAAAGAGCCATACAAATTGGACACGAGAATGTTCCCGAAGCCTAGTTTGTTCAACCCTTCTTTCATCTGTATTACTCCAGGGTTACGATTACCTTCTGCAAAGCCCTGTTCGAATGTACTTTCGATAGCGAGTTGTGTTTTTTCATCGATAATCCCATTCACTGGTAGGTCGTGATCTTGTTGGAATGATCGTACGCGTGACTCCATCCAAGAACCATAGTTCTCCGTCACTAAGATATGACCGTATCCTGTCCAATTCAACATCTGCTTTAAGTCAATCAAATCTCCATGACTACGTCCTTTTTGAAGAGGACTATCTAATAGTTCATTCAATTTCGTCCACGTCGCATCATTTGCAATCCCCGTTAATTGGAGACCGTAAGCTTCTTGAAACGCTGTAACTTGATGTTTCGTAAAGGAACCATACAAATCCGATACAAGGATTGGCCCAAACCCTAAACGATTCAATCCTTCTTTCAGTTCAATCGTATCAGGGTGACGATTCCCTACTCTAAAAGGTGTATCTAACACGTCCTCTAACATTTTTATCGTTTCTAGATTTGCTTCACCTGTTGCTTCCAACTCGTAATGCTCTTGGAATTGACGAACACGAGTCGACGTATAGGAACCATAAAGGTCCGATACAAGAATGCCCCCAAAGCTTGTTTGGTTTAACAACTCTTTCAAATCTACGATACTCGCATGTCTATTGTTGACTTTAAAAATATTAGCGAATGTTTCGTTCATATTCGTTTCTGTGATAGGTTCAATAATTCCACTAACTGCAAGACCATGATCTCGTTGGAAAGCTTTTACACGTGACTCCATCCAAGAACCAAAGTTTTCTGTCACTAGGATATGACCGTAGCCCATCCAGTTCAGCTTTACTTTTAAGTCAGCTAAGTTTGCGTGACTTTTACCTTTTTGATATGAATGATCGAAGACACTTTCAAGCTTTTCAAATGTCGCTTCATCTGCTATTCCTGTCACAGGTAAGTCGTAATAATCTTGGAAAGCTCGTACTTTTGTTTCAGTGAAGTTGCCAAAATATTCGGTGACAAGGATCGTTCCAAATCCAATCTGGTTCAAACCCTCTTTTAATTCAATGATGCGTTCGTGACGATCACCAAACTCAAAGTCTGAATTTTTCGCAGGGGTTTCGTCTTCCTCGTCCCCTTCCATTTCGTTTCCTGATTGATCATTTTCCGAATCGTCGGTATTTTCTTCTACCGAACTTTCCTCGTCCACCTCATTATCCGCTGAATCTCCTTCGGCTTCAGTAGGCTGTTCTTCGAGTTCTTCATCCCCATCTTCTACTGGCATTTCAGGTTCTGATGGCTCATCTTCGTGTTCTTTATTTTCATTTTCTGCTGGTTCTGTTATTTCAGATGTTTCTTCATCTGAGTTTTCTTCTAGTAATTCTTCTACTATTTCTTCATTACTATTATTAGACTCATTATCTACTGGGCTATTTGCATAACCAGTTTCCATGTTTGTAAATGACTGAAAAATAATAAAGGCGAATAATATAAACATCATTTTTTTAAATGGCATATTCATACATCTCCTATTCCATGTTAGCACTCTATTTTATAATGTTTGAACAGCATGTAATGTGTGAATATTTTTATCTTTTTACCATCGCACTCATTGTTAATATCTTGCCATATTAGCGGTATAAAGACCTACTAACCTATTTTGATTCCAAATGTTATTCCAATTGCTTAACGGAACAGGACGATTTCCCACGTATGGTGAAATTTCTGGCGTTAATGCTGGAATTCTTTTGTTCAAAATAACCCAATCTGTTAGACCTCCTCCGCCTGGGCTAGCTTGTAAATTGATAACATTATACCCTGTTAATGATGATACACCGTTCGCTATCGACTGTGAATAGGGATATGATACATTATATCTTGTGAAAAGAACTTCTCCAGACGAATGATAAGAAAGGACTGCCCGAAAATTGTGGTCGTTAATAAAGTCGTAAACTGCCTTTGTTTCAGGTTCAGATAAGGGATTTGGCCCTTTATATAGTTCACTCCCTGGACTACTTGCCGTGTTAACGATAGTGTCCCATCGTGCCGGATATTGTCTATTTAAATCGACTCCGCGGACATTGGCTTTCCAATGGCGGAAATTAGTACTACCATTATTTAACGCAATCGCGGCAGATGGATTATTCGCTGAAGATGCACCTTCTTGAACAAGCATGACTCCATCAGGGTTAACCATTGGCACAAACCATATTGAAACATCATTGAGAACCCACCTAACATTGTAATTTCCCATGTTTGTATGAGCAGAATAGTGGTGTGCATATTCGTCCATCATTTTCATCATTAGATTTGTGGTCATGTGTTCTCTAGCATGATGGGAGCCATTAAAAAATACTTCACGGCTACCTTTACCCACTTTAACTGCAACGATATCTCTTCCGTCAACTGATTTGCCAATGACTTTTTTCTCCGTTAATCCTGAATATTGTTTCAATAGTTTGTCTATATCCGTCAACATCTGATTGTATGAATAGGTACTTCGTCCATTAACAATTAAAGGGCTATTTCTTGGAATTTGATAACGCTCGTAACGGTCTAACAACTGTCTTGTTTCTTTTTCAATAATTCCACTAGCAGGAATATTATGGTCTTTCTGAAACTCTATCACTTTAGATTCTGTGAAACTACCAAAATAGTTTGTCACAGATATAGAACCATAACCAATTGCATTTAAAGTCCGTTTAAATCCAGGTATATTTGAGTGCGTTTTTCCTAATTGGTATGGCGAATTATAAATTTCATTTATTTTTTCCCAAGTAGGCTCATCTGCAATTCCATTTTCGACAAGTCCATAATGTTTTTGGAAGTCAATTACTTTTTTTTCTGTAAACGACCCATATAGATCTGACACTAATATATTTCCAAATCCGATTCGATTTAGTCGCTCTTTCAAAGCAATTGTTTCCTCGTCCCTGATCCCCTGTCTATGCGGACTGTTAAACACGTCATTGATTTTGGTTTGCGTAGGATCATCAAGAATGCCATTCACTCGTAAACCATAATAATCTTGAACATCTCTGACCTTCTGATCCATATACGAACCGAAAAGCGTTGTCACCGTAATATAACCAAAGCCTATTTGATTCATTTGTTCCTTGATGGCTGGAATATCACTATGTCGGTTCCCTTCTTGGAAAGGACTGTCTACCAACTCATCTATCTGTTTCAAGGTTGCTAAATTGGCTTGCCCTGTAGATTGCAATCCATAGTAATCTTGAAAACTCGTAACTTGTTTAGCAGTGAAAGATCCGTACAAATCTGAAACGAGGATGTTCCCAAACCCTAACTTGTTCAAGCCTTCTTTCATTTGACGAACTCCAGGGTTACGGTTCCCTTCTTTAAACCCTTGCTCAAATGTGCGCTCGATAGCCGTTCGTGTTTTATCATCAATGATGCCACTCACTGGTAGGCCATGATCTTTCTGAAATGACTCTACGCGTGATGCCATCCATGAACCATAGTTCTCAGTTACTAAAATATGGCCGTATCCAGTCCAATTCAACTTGTGCTTCAAGTCTATCAAGTCGTTATGACTCTGACCTTCTTGAAGGGGACTGTTTAATAGTTCATTCAATTTCGCCCATGTCAACTCATGTGCGATCCCCGTTGGTCGGAGTCCGTACGTGTCTTGAAATGCCGCTACTTGTTGTTTCGTAAAGGAACCATATAAATCTGAAACTAGAATTGTTCCAAACCCTAATCGATTTAATCCTTCCTTCAATTCGATTGTATCGGGATGACGGCGCCCTTCTTGAAATGGCGTGTCCAACACTTCTTCCAACTTCTTCAACGTTGCCAGATTTGCTTCGCCTGTCGCTTCCAAGCCGTAGTACTCTTGGAATTGGCTGACTCTAGTGGCCGTGTATGATCCATACAAATTTGAGACTAGAATGCCTCCAAAACTCGTTTGGTTCAGCATATTTTTTAATTCTATAATACTTTCATGTCGATTGTTTTGTTTAAATATACTAGCGAATGTTTCGTTTAGCGCGGCTTCTGTGATAGGTTCAATAACTCCACTGACAGCAAGGTTATGATCTTGTTGGAATGCTTTCACGCGTGAATCCATCCATGATCCAAAGTTTTCTGTCACTAAGATATGACCGTAACCCATCCAGTTCAATTTCACTTTAAAATCAACTAAGTCAGCGTGACTTTTTCCTTCTTGATATGGATGATTTAAGACACTATCTAGCATGTCAAATGTCTCTTCATCTGCAACTCCTGTCACTGGCAAACCGTAATATTCCTGGAACGAACGAACTTGCGTTGCTGTAAAATTGCCAAAATATTCGGTGACAAGAATCGTCCCAAATCCTATCTGATTCAAACCTTCTTTCAATTCGACGATTCGCTCGTGACGATCGCCAAACTCAAAATCTGAGTTGACCTGAGGAGCCTCTTCTTCTGGATCGGCTTCCGGTTCGTCTACAGACTGAATTTCCAAATCATTTGCATCTTCTGATTCTGAAGTCGAATCTTCAATCTCTACTTCAAGTTCATCACCGTCTTGGCTCGAAGTAGGTTCGTTTTCTTCTAGATTCTCTTGATTTTCGATAATATCATCGCTGTCATTTGTTTCTGAGTTCACTTGATTAATATTTTCAGGTTCTTCCTGATTTACTTGCTTTTCTTCTTCCTCATTAGTCTCGATCTGTCCCTTCTCATTCAACTCTTCCGCTAATATACTTTGAGGTATTAATAAAAGTGCAAGCATTACCAAAATTATGTATTTTATTTTCTGCAAAATTTCCCAACCCCTCACCGTTTTTATTGCACATTGTAATCGGTCCACCCGTAGTTGTTATCATTCGGAATGTCCCGTTCATATAGTAATTATGAACGGGACATTCCTTTCTAGCCTACTTATTTTGTCTTTTTAAAAGATTTCGCTAAATCGCTTAATGAACGTATCGGACGAGTCACCCTCCAAAGCGTACTTTTTTCAATCTCGTTGTACTTTTTCTTATATAAGTCTCTTTCTTTCTCTACAGAATGTGTTTTTCTTAATGAATGTTTCTTTACATTTGGATTCTTTTTAAATACTTCTTCCAATTTGACTGGCTGATAGCCTTCAACTTCACCAGTTTTCGAATGACTCTTTTGAGGGCGGGGAGAATCTTTTTTAACCGATTGACCCGCTGAGCCTATCTCAAACCCAATTCTAACCGGTTTGTCCCAATTTTTTTCATCTACCGCCTTAACTTTTGATTTGTTTGGACTTTGTTTTTTGACAATGTCTCTAAATTTAGTTATCGAATCGTTTGGACCAGAAACGACAATTGACGTTTCTCCATTAGTGAGTTTTTTTACATATCCATGCAAATTTAATTTCAATGCCTGCCCACGAACCCATTTCTGATAGGCTTCATTTAGTCTTTCACCTTTTATTCTAAATCGTGTCGAGGTCAGTTCACCTTCAGGAATTTTCGGTACAGTAAACTCTTCACAAACACCTCTGTTTAGCGCATCAAAAATTGTTTTAAAGTCGAAGTAAAAGGCTACGTTGGTGTTAAATTCTGCTTGTTTCGTTTCTGGAAAGTAGTAATCAACGACATGTTTTGGAATGTCTCTTGCCTTCCCCTCCATCGGGAACAAGTGAGCGGTAATATGCGGTCTAGAATTCACTTCAAGAACGACACCAGTCCCTTTGTCTTGATCGATAATCATATCTACACCACATTGAACGAGTCCTGGAATAGATTTGGCAGCATCAATCGCAATTTGCTTCAATTCATCGCTAATATCATCAGTGACATCAATTGGGTCACCACCAGAAGAGACGTTGTTCTTCGTTTTTAAATAGACAATTTCACCCATTGGTGGAACGCTATCGAGTGTGTACCCTTTCGAACGAAGCAGAGTATCTGATTCTTTATCAACTGTTATTGGTCGGTTACTTAATGCTGGTGTTTTTGTCCGTTCTAAGTTTTTGTCTTCTAACAGTTGATTTATCGTATCCTTACCGTTTCCAATAACATTAGCTGGAATTTTCTTAAAAGACGCGACAACTTGATCATCTATCACATACATCCGATGATCTTCCCCTGTTGCAAACTTCTCCACAATTAATTCCGAAAACTTCAAATCATATTTTACGTAAGATAACGCTTCTTTGAATTCATCTTCATTTTTTATATTTGCAATTACCCCTGCTCCAGCAGTGCCATTTGAGGGTTTCAAAACAACCGGATAACCAAGTTCACTCGCATAACGAGTAATTGACTCATCTTTAACATCATTTCCAAATGTTTCTCCGTCTGGTGTAGGAACACCGGCTTTAATGAGATTATCTTTGGTTAACTGCTTATTTAGGCAAATTTTTGTGGCTGATCTCGGTATTGCATCTCCTTTAACGACAGAAAAAAAATGTTCATTTCCATCGTTAGACAAAGAATATTCTACCTCTGATCTTCTTCTATTTCGATTTACAAATTTTAACTTCAATCCTCTTCGCCAACCTTCAAGAGCTAAACTGTACATGCTGACAGAATACCCATGTGCTTCCAAAGGAATCGAGTTCTCAAGTTGAGGTAGGTACGTCACTTTTCTTTCTTTCATAATTACCATCCTTTTATAGTTTCATTTATGATCTATATCACGTTACGTCAAATTCAGGAATCCATTTTTTTAAATGATTTGTAATTTTGTCATATACTTGTTGCGATTCAAAGTCACCCATGTGCGTTTTTATAATTTCTCTTTCAGCGACGACATCTTTCAACAAATGCAGTTTAAACGTTTTATCGTCTGTACTGTCTACATAGGTCAATTGCATAGTAGGTTTACCGATTTTTAGTAGCGGACTTTCATCAGAAGGCTTTTCAATATCAATTGTTAAGTATCCTCCTATTTGTCGATAGATTCCTTTTTGTCCCGAGAAGAAATTTCCTAATGAATAAATCGCAAAAGATTCTGTTCCTCTTGAATTAAATATGTATTCAGGTGGTTGCAATACGTGTGGATGGTGTCCTAATATGACATCTGCACCGGCATCAGAGATGGTAGCTGTAATTTCTTTTTGGTCAGCTGTCGGAAGCATATGGTATTCTTTTCCGTAATGTATCGATACAACGATAACATCTGATAACCCTTTCGCTTTCAAACTTCTAATAAATTTGGCGATCTTTGTTACAGTCGCTCCCTCAAATGAATCTACTAAATATTCCTTCCCTTTTGGAATTTTCATTCCTGCCATTCTTTTCGTGTAAGATAGGAAACATACACGTAAACCATTCTTATTAAAAATACGAAGAGTCTGTTGATCTTCAAGCGAATTGTATGCTCCTACATAAGGAAGACCAATTTCATTCCAGTTATCGATCGACTTTAATATCCCTTTTTCTCCTTTATCAAGGATGTGGTTATTTGCCAAGTTAACAATATCAACACCATATTCTTTTAGAAGGTAGCCGATTTCTACAGGACTGTTAAAATTAGGATAGTTGGATAGGCCTAGTTCTACTCCTCCGATAATTGACTCTTGGTTAACTATTTTCAAATCGCCTTTTTCAAATAAAGGCCTCGCTTCATTCATTAACTCACTAAAATCGTATCCTGATTCTCCTCTTTTTTTAGCTTTCTTGTAAACTCTATCATGAAGTAACACATCTCCAGTGGCGGCCAATGTTATTTTTTTACTGTTGTTACCCATCAAAACATCTCCTTTTAGAAAGTACTTACATATAATATCGGACTAAGATCTATTCATTTTATTTTTCATATTTCGAATTGCACCGCTTAATTTCCATGAACTACTCGAAACAATATTAAGATTATCTTTTTCTAAGTTGTAAACTTCCTTAGTGAGCTTTTTATGTTCTCTTCTCAGTCTTTTTAGTGCTTGATTGACACTTTCTTTTTTACTCACATTAAAGTTTTCATTGATTTCAAAACCAACTTTAATTGGGTCTTTCCAAGACTCTTCATGAATCTTTTCCACTTTTGCAAGATGCTTTATTTCTTTAATATACGTTTTAAAATCAGTTAGTTTTTCTTTTTGATCAGATCCAACTATTAAATCAATTTCACCATTAAAATTTTTGTTAATTCCTCCGTGAATGCCATTGGTTTGCGCATAGATGCTAATAGCATGATGAAAGCTTTGCCTATTTACTTCTCCAGTTAACGTATATTTCTTTCTAAATAATTCACCTTTAGGAGCCTGACAAATTTGTACCTCTATTGCAGAACGATTCTCCAATGGCTCCATTGCTGTTAGCAAGTCAAAATAAACAGTTGATTTTGACGTGTCTATACCTTGTGTTTCAGGGAAGTAGTAGTCTATAATCGCCTTTGGGATATCTCGAGCTTTACCTCTTAGTGGATATAGGATACCTCCAATTTGTGCTGTTGCATTAAGTTCAATAACAACTGCAGATTCTTCAAGTGGCTTTGTATCATCCACAATAATATCAACGCCACCGTGATGGAAACCAGGCACCGCTTTGACTGCATCAATCGCTACTTTTTTATAATACTCAGGTATTTCATCAGTTACATCGATTGGATCTCCACCAGAAGAGACATTTGTCTTTTCTCGCAAATAAATTTTCTCCCCTTTTGGAGGAACACTTTCATAGTTATACCCTGCTTTTTCTAGAAACTCTTCTATCTCGACGTCAAATTCGATTAAACAGCTATGCAGTCTTGCATTTTTCTTTCTTTCTATATTTTTCAACGAAATAAGTTCTTCAATTGTATGAACACCGTCTGCTTTAATATTTGCAGGAACACGGTTATACGCTGCGATCACTTTGTCTTCGATCACATACACCCGGTATTCCAGACCTTGTTTATGTTCTTCTAGAACAACTTCAGCATATTCGAGTTGATTTCGAACGTAATTGATCGTTTTTCTTAAATGTTTCTCTGATTCAATGTTTGTTACAACACCGTAACCTAAACTACCGTTCGTTGGTTTTAATACGACAGGGTAATTCAATTTCTTGGCTGCTTCGACGATGTCGTCTTCACTATGACTTGCATCAAATCCAAATCCTTTCGGAATAGGGATACCTGATTTTTCCAACCAGACTTTCGTTAAGTCTTTATCTGAACCAATTTCCACCGCTTCACTCGTAACTTTATCTCCTCTCGTGCGAAAGAAATAATGTGTTTTCGTATCTGAAGTCAACGAAAATAATCTACCTGGGGGATTCACTCCAAAAATGACCATATCTTTAAACTTTTCACTGTCTTTTGTATACCATTTTAATGTCAGCCCTCGTCGCCACCCTTCAAGGGCAACTGTATAAGCGCATAGTCGTGTTTTCCTTGCACTGTTCACGATATCATTTGTTAAATGTGGCAATGTGATTGCTTGGTTCATCGTTTTATACCTCCGATTAACATGCTTTACCTCTTCACTCTAAACAATTTAACTGTGTCCCCTACAACTCTTATCGGGGAAGAAATTTTCCAGGAAAGGCTGCTTCTTAATTGGTCATTTCTTTTCTTTAATTTTTTGTATTTTTTTTCAGTTTGTTCCACTTCATATTTTAAAAAATTTAATTCTTCTAACTGTGTTTTCAAATCTGCTTTAATTTCAAACCCTATCTTGACAGGGCCTGTATAGGCAGATGATTCAACACGTTCTACGACAGACCTTTCACGGTCTTGCCAGATTGCCTGCTCAAAGTTTTTCACACAATCAATATCTTTACCTGCGACAATAACTTCCATCGTTTCGTCACTATGGTTCATCACAAAGCCACTCAAGTCGCGTTCAAAAGCCTGCTTTCTAAGCCCTCTATGAAAATCAATCCCACCAACATCTCCAGTGACTGTATATTTCACCACGTGAATCTCACCTAAGAAAGCTGGTGTAACCTTCGTTACCACACTTGTTTTTGACTTTAATGGGAATAAAACGTCCGATAAATCAAAATATAGTTTTTCTTTTTCCACTTTAATGTTTTTCGTTTCTGGAAAATAATAATCAATAATAGCAGAAGGAATGTCAAACGATGGCCCTTCCATCGGAAATAGTAGCGATCCAATTTGCGCAGATGGATTGATTTCCAATACAGCTACGTCCCCACTCGTTTTATCCCAGATCACATCAACAGCTCCATGGGGCAAACCGTCTACCGCGGTTACTGCTTTGATTGCCTCATCACGAACTTTTCCAACAGAACCAATCTCGATACTAATTGGATCACCACCAATTGATATATTGCTTTTTTCTGTTAGTTTAATGAGTTCTTTATCAGGTATAACGGTGTCCAGCGTATAGTCATTCTCCTTGAGATAATTTATCATTTCCTCATTTATAACAATCGGACAGCTAGACAATCTTGGGTTCAGATCTCGTTCTTCGTTTTTAATTTCAATTAATTCTTTAATCGTTCGTTCTCCATCCCCTGTTACGTTGGCTGGAACTCTCTTGATCACTCCAACAACTTCTTCACCTACAACATAGACACGGTATTCATCACCCGGGATAAACCGTTCAACAATAAAATCTGGTCCGTTTACTGATTGAGATTGTTTTGCCAACACTTCGGTTAATTCCTCGGAGCTTTTAATATTTGAGTAAACGCCTCGGCCGAAACTACCATCAACTGGCTTTACAACGACAGGGAAACCAAGTTCATGCGCATACATTAACACGTCCTCTGTTTCTGTCACTGATTTAAACGTTTTTCCTCCAGGTACCGAAACAGAGTACTTTTGCAGGATTTCCTTCGTACGATGCTTGTCCATACATATCTCAACCGCATCGTTTGTCACCAAGTCGCCTCGGCTTCTAAAAAAACAATGAAAACCTTCATTGGAAGCGAGTGAAAATAATTTACCTGGTTTTTCTACGTTCCATACATTCATCCCATGGAACGTTTCGGCATTTTTTGCATACCACTTTAACGTCATTCCACGGCGCCAACCTTCTAATGCAATGGCGAAAGCATCTAACTCTGGCCCTTTTGCTTCTGTTACCATCTCTTCTGTTAAATGGGGCAAAAAGTTGCCATTAGACTCCTCTGTCATGATTCTTCCTCCTCATCGACCTTCCCAGCCTCTTCATGATCATTATATATATCTTTGAACTGGTAAAACGTTTTTCCATTCATTAAATCTTCGACAAGTCGATATTCAGCGTCTAAATAAAGCTGCCCTAACCAACGATCCGTTTCACTATTAAATTCATCGTAATTACCTGGTTTCGGAGTAAATTCTCCGAATACAAACTCATTTTCCGTCTTCAAAAAGTCAATTCTCATAAATGGAACAGGAATGTTGCGACTTATTTCTAACACTGTATCTCGTTCTGCTTCTGAGAAACCAATACCTTTGAAAGATTCATTTTCATATTTACCTGTTCGAATCATATTTCCTTTGTTATCCCACCAACAATATTGTAGATGAGGAGATCGAACAATCTCTAGTACCACGCCAATTTCCCCGTAAAAACAATAGAACTTCAAATCTCTTGCTGGCGTACCTTCTTGGGCTTCAATAATCAGTTCTTCAGAAAACCATTCATCTTTACTAACAAGACCTTTAGTAAGATCTTCGTTCATCTTATATTTTAATTCATCGTACCCTTGAAAAATAGTGGAATCTTTTACTCTTTGGATCTTTTTTTCCGTATAAATGATATACACGCCTCTTCCGCCCGCTGAATCTAGTGGTTTAACAACTGTTTTTTCGTTGAAAGTTATCTGATTCAATGAATATGTCGATTTGCTTGTTACAGGTCGACGGACATTAATCTTGTCTACTAAATCATAAGCGGAGGACTTTGTATCTAAAAGCTGATCATATGAATATGGATGGTATTTCCGCATCGTCGATCGAAATGCCAAATTTGTTTTGAAAGAAGCAATTAGTTGATCGCTTTCTAAGTCCGCATCTTCTTCCAAATGACGAATGATTTTTTCAGGAATTTCACTTAAGTCATATGCTTCCAATAATTTTGTGAACACGAGTTTCTTTTTATCGTCGCCTGTTAAATAATTAAATTGATTTACAATGGCGTCGAGGGTCTGTTGCTTTGATTTTCTCGTTTGTTTCAGATCATCGACAATAGCAAAAATCATCTCTAACGAATTAGGGTCTTTGCTTATTACACGAATCGTCTCTTTCGTCGATTTACTCGATTCGTTAGCGAGAATCTGTAATTGATCTCGTTGAATTTCTAGTTTCTCTGTTAAAGCTATTACTTGGCGATCTAAGTAATATTTTTGCTTTTCTAGCTCATCGATGTATTGTTTTTTTGTCGACGGTTTCTTTTTCAACAGTCGATTCATCATCCTAAAAGGCTTAAATATAACATTCCCGATTTTCCATGCCTTACTATTTTTAATGTGGGCGTTTCTTTTTTTCAACTGTCTATTATCTTCGTACAATTTCTTCGATTCGTTTTCCTTTTTCGTCCTATCGATTATTTGTTGTTGACGTTGATCATCCACGTACATCCCCCGCAATCCGTGCGATATGTTTGGAATAGCCAAAGTTCTTTTCGACATACGCTTGCGCTTTTGCTACTTGTTTTTGATACAAGGTCTCATCATTCATCAGTTTCTCGATCGTCCCTTTCACTTCGTCCTCTTTGGCATACATCGCCGCTTCTCCAAATAGTTTCTCATACTTTGGCTCAATAATCACGGGTACGCCCGCAGCCATCGCTTCAAACATGACGCGACCAAATGCTTCCACCCAATCGGAATGGGTATAATAGACAAACACATCAATATTTTTCAAGAAATGCTGCGGTGTTTCTTCTCCAAATTGTTTCACTATCCAATTCTCCGGAAGTTTGCCAATTATTTTCATTACACTTTTCGCTCCACCGAGAACATGAATTTGATAAGGAGATGTCGATGGATATACAGCCTCTATCTTCTCGCTGGTTTCTGGCCATTTTACATACTGATCTCTCGAGTGACGCCCAATCCGGATTACACCTTGTTTCGGTTCATATCGGTCCCGCTTCCATTCGTTAACGTCGATAATATTGACCCAGTCGGAGCTCGCTAAGTCGATCGTTGCTAACTCATCAGCATGATGCTCTTCTAGCACACGGCGTATTTCTGGCCCAATAGGAAACCATGATCCACGTTGACCAACGTACTTCTGCAAGTTGTTCAAGCAGTCCTCGATTCGATACAGTGTCTTGCCTGTTTCACTGTAGTCTCGTTTCGGCGGTTGATTGACAATCACATGAACCTTTTTAGCTTCAATTGTAGGAACGTACTTCTGCCAATCCTGTAAAGCAGGTGGATGTCTGACTATCAGAGCATCACAACTGACTTTTTCCCCATAAACAATCATTTGCACGAGATCTCCGTCAATCGTATCACGTACATTCGGATTGATTCGGTCGACTGAGTTCAAGTCGTACCTTGAGAATTGTATCAGCCCTGTTCGAAGTCCTTCGCGTTTCTGCGCTTTGATTTCTTCGATGTTGGACATGTTCGTCCCACCTAACAGACGAAATTCCGAAGCAATCAGCACATCAAAGTGGCGAATCGCTTCTTTCGTTTTCGGTCGGATTGGCTGCATTGGTTCTGGAATTGGAAATGGCCGTGTTTCCATTGGAAAAGGATACTTCAATTCCACTGCACTTTCGTGATACGTCAAATAGGCTTCACGATACTCTTTACGTGCGCCCATAAAAAATCCATGATAGCCAAATGTCGAACTTCCTGTAAGCGAACCGGTCGTTTGCCGTTGAAAAGAATACACGCCTTGATTTAAGTCTTGTACCGCTTCTTTTCCAAAAACGTGGATTAACCTTTTTTTAAATTCGGCATCTGCACCAAAGCGAACGCTGTCCCAATATCCAATTTTATTCTTGATAATCTCTCTTTTGAACATTAGCGACGACATATTTGCGAATGCATATACACCAGCTTTCCCTCGTCTAAAAAACGTCAAGTCTTCCGTTAGTCGCGCTTGTAAGGACGTATTTGCGACAACGTCTGGATGGGTGATTAAATGTTTCGCTTGGTAGGCGATTTTCTCTGGATGTGACCAATCATCGGCATCATTAATCGTAATAAAGTCACCAGTAGCCATATCCAACGCTCTGTTTCTACCTACATATGGACCAGAATTCTCCTCGTTCTGCAAGAAGCTAACTCTCTGGTCTTTCGCTGCATACGATTGAATGATTTCTAACGTGTTGTCTTTACTGCAATCATCGACGACAATGATTTCGACATTTGTCCACGTTTGCGTTAGCAAACTATCCATCGTCGTTGCAATATTTTCTTCCGCATTAAAAGATGGGACAATAATCGATACCTTTATATCCTCGATATTGCTTGTTTGGTTAGCTAGGGTTCTTGCTGTCGACTGCAATCGATCGTACGCCGTTTTATTATTGTTTTCATTTGGATGGAGATCTATTTCGATTTGTCCATTCATCGACAGCGCATCGTTAATACATGCGATTTTCTCAGAGAACTCTTCCTTTATATTAGCCATACCGAAAAACAAGTCGATGTGATTTTCATATTCCATCCGTTCAGCTAATGTATCCTCAGCTAACTCTTTCATCCCCAATTGAGTATAGATTTCTGCCTGCATTAACACTAATTTTCTTTTAGGGATGAGACCGGATCTTTTTTTGGCTACTTTGTGCATATAACTCGCTGCCTTTTGATAGTCGGGGAGCGTCGCTTTATTTGCATACCAACTAACAAGTTCCCACTCGGCAAGTTCAACAAGAAACTGGTTGTCTGAACGGGTAACTATTGATTCCAATTCCTTGAGCGCTTTTTCTGAAAAACCTAAATCATACAAGCGGTAGGTGACTTGCTTGATTCGTTTTTTCGCTTTTTTCTTTTTGTGCGGTTTGCTAAAAACATCTTTATAATCTCTTTTACCAGAAACAATTTTCATTAGTTGTCTTAGGTAATATTTTAGTCTGTTCACTTTTTGAATTGCTTTCATCCATAGACTATTTTGGTACGTCTCAAATTCTTTTTCCAACTGCCTGTTTTCTTCAAGCAGCCGGACTTGTTTTTCTTTTTCTTGATTTAATGTGCTGTCTATATCTTCCCTGATCTGATCATCGTCGGTTTTATTAGATTTCGAAGCTTCACTTTCCACTCATATCCCTCGCAATCCGCGCGATATGTTTGGAATAGCCAAAATTGTTTTCTACATAGGCTTGTGCCTTTTCAACCTGTTCTACGTATCGTTTCTCATCACCAATAAGAGCCTCAATTACCTGTTTCACTTCGTCCGCTTCGGCATACATTGCCGCCTCACCAAATAGTTGCTGATATTTGGGCTCGATAATCACAGGAACGCCCGCTGCCATTGCTTCAAACATCACACGTCCAAACGCTTCAACCCAATCAGAATGGGTGTAGTAAACAAACACATCAATATTTTTCAAAAAATCTTGTGGCGCTTCTTCGCCAAACTGCTTCACATGCCAGTTCTTCGGAAGGTCACCAAGAACGTCGGTAGCACTCTTCGCTCCTCCAAGAACGTGAATCTCATAGGGAGTTGTAGATGGATATACTTTCTCAATCTGTTCGCGTGTTTCCGGCCACTTCACATACTGATCCCTCGAATGACGACCAATTCTGATCGTACCTTGCTTCGGCACATATTGATCCCGTTTCCACTCACTGACGTTAATGATATTCACCCAATCCTCTTCCGCTAGTTCAATACCGGCTAACTCTTCTGAATGATGTTCTTCTAACGTCCGGCGTATTTCCGGACCAATCGGAGACCATATTCCACTAGCATCAAAATATGTTTTCAAGTTATTTAGACAGTCGTCGAATCGATATAGCGTTTCACCTGTTTCACTGTAATCACGTTTCGGCGGTTGGTTGACAATCACATGCACTTTCTTCGCTTCGACATCCGGCACATACTTTTGCCACTCCTGTAAAGCGGGTGGATGTCTCACAATCAAGACATCGCAACTTACTTTCTCGCCATAAACAATCATTTGCACGTGCTCTCCGTCGATGACATCACGCACGTGCGGGTTAACTTTTTCGACAGAGTTTAAATCATATCGAGATAACTGAATCAGACCTGTCTTGTACCCTGCTTGCTTTTGTGCTTTGATTTCTTCAATGTTAGACATGTTGTTTCCGCCTAACAATCGGAATTCGGAAGCAATCAGTACATCGTAATGCCGTCGCTCTTCTTTGTTCGTCGATCGATTTGGCTTCATTGGCTCTGGGATTGGGTAAGGTCTCGCCTCCATCGGGAACGGATACTTCAAGCTCTCTGAACTTTCGTGATAATGTTCATGGGACTCTGCATACTCCTTACGCGCACCCATGAAAAAGCCCGGAAAGCCAAAAGCAGAATTTCCTGTCAATGAATCATCAGTTTGTCTTTGAAAGGACATTGGCGCAGAATCAATTTCTTCTAAAGCTTTTTCACCGAAGATTTTCTTAATTCTTTTCACATACTCCGAATCTCCTGCAAATCGAACAGAATCCCAGTATCCAAGTTCATTCATTACTTCTTCTCGACGAAACATAAAGGATGAGAAGTTTGCAAATAGATACACGCCGAATTTTCCACGACGATAAAAGTCAAGATTATTCGATAATCGTGCTTGGTTACTGAAGTTTCCAATTAACTTGGCGTTCTTCTCTAAATGTTGCACTTGCAGCGCTATTTTTTCAGGGTGAGACCAGTCATCTGCGTCATTGATCGTGACATACTTCCCCGTCGCATCGGATAAAGCTACATTTCTTGCCACATACGCACCACTGTTAGTCGCTGTTTGATAAAATTTAATTCTCTCATCAAGCTCCATCATCTGTTTCACTACTGTCGCGGTTTCGTCGGTACTGCAGTCATCAACAACGAGGATCTCAATATTTTGCCACGTTTGCTTTAGTAAAGAGTTAAGCGCTGTATCAACGTTATCTGCGGCATTATAAACTGGTACAATGATCGATACTTTCGCTGACTGCTCTGAAGTTGCTATTCGTTTTGTTGTGTCTTCTGTCGTCAATAAATCATATTTATGCTCGGCGGACTTATTTTCGGCAAATTGGATCTCTGCTCTCCCTTCGTTTCGATAAAGGTGATTGATCCATGAGAGTTTCTTTTCGTCGCTTTCTTGCACATTTGCAAGCGCAAGAATCGCGTCGGGATGTTGATCGGTTTTGTGCAGACGTTCGATGATTTTCGTTGCTGCTTCGGTCTTACCTAATGTCTGATAGCTTTCTGCAAGCATAATGATCAATTTGCGGAGACGATCGCTGTCTTTTTCGACATTGAGCATTTCCGAGCCGATTTTGAGCGCGTTTTGCGCGCCGTCTTCACTATGTAAATTTGCATACCACACCAATAATTCGTATCCTGCCATTTTTTTGAGAAACATGTCTTCTTCTTGCGTATAGAGTTCCTTTAAATCTGTTAAAGCTTTCTCTTGAAAACCAAGGCTTGTAAGGCGATGTTTCAATCTGTCTACTTTCTTTAATTGCGCTCGTTTATCGCCAGGCTTTATGATCCTTTTTAATAAAGCTTTCTGATCATCGGTTAACATGTTAGAAAGTCTTTCTTTATAGCTCGACTTTAACTTCTTATATAAGAGCCATTCGACTGCATTTGTCACAGATTTCCGCCCACGTCTCAACATGATTTTTCACCACCGCTATTCTTTAGTCGCCCTTAACTCATCCACTCTGGCGCGATATTTTACAACTGCTTCTTCAGGGTCTCCATCATACATGATTTGTCCTTTTTCCATCCAAATCACGCGATTACACATCTTCGTTGCAACACTCATACTATGCGTCACGATCAGGACAGCTTTCGATTGCCCCATGATTTCCTGGATTTTTTCACTAGCCTTTTGCTTAAATGCCATATCACCAGTCGACAGTGCCTCATCAATGATGAAAATATCCGGTTTGAGCATCGCTGCAATACTAAATCCTAGCCGCGCTTTCATTCCACTGGAGTATTTTTTGACTGCCTTATCGATGTGTTGATTTAATTCGGAAAAATCAACAATCTCTTGATATTTTTCATCTATTTTTTGTTTCGGAATTCCTAGTAACATGCCATTTAGGTAAATGTTATCCATCCCTGACAATTGCTCGTTAAATCCTGCTCCATAACTTAGTAAAGACGTTGTCTCCCCATTCATCACAAGGGTACCTTCATCCGGACTTAGAATATTCGTCAACACTTTACAAAGCGTACTTTTCCCTGCACCGTTATGACCGATAATTCCGACGACTTGGCCTTCCTTAATATCGACAGTAATATTACGCAATGCCCAAAACTCTTCTTTATTAATTTTAAATGATATTCCCATATTTTCTGCTTTAATGACAGATTCGTTCCCTACTGTTGTCGTAATTTTCTCAAGTTCAACCTTTGCCGATTTTCTGTCTCTGCGGGGAACGGTCTTTTTATATTCCTTAATCACTTCCGCCGGTTTTCCTACCCCTTTTATTTCTCCCTTTTCAAGCCAGATTAACCGGTCACAGTTCCTCTTTGCATATCTTAAACTATGTGTCACGATAATGACCATTTTTGCTTTTTTAACTAGATCTTGCATTTTTTCAGCAGCTTTTTGTCCAAAGGCTCTATCACCAGTATTTAACGCTTCATCGAGGATGAGGATTTCTGGTTCTAAATGAGACGCAACACTGAAACCCAATCTTGCCTTCATCCCGCTGGAGTAATACTTCATCGGCCGCTCAAAAAACTCATTTAAGTCGGAAAACTCTTTAATCGTTTCAATATAGTCGTCAATTTTTCTACGGTGTTGACCTAGCATCATTCCGTTTAAATAAACATTCTCTCTCCCCGTCAATTCTTTCTTGAACCCCATACCGAGTGAGAATAAGGAAGAAACTTTCCCATCGACAGTAAGTTCACCTGAATCGGGTCGAAGTATCCCTGTTAGCATTTTGCAAAGCGTCGTTTTACCAGAACCATTCGATCCAATAATTCCAAGTATTTCTCCTTGGTATGCTTGAAAATTCAAGTCTCTAATTGGCCAAAAATCGGCATCTGCTTTTTCTTTCGTTTTCTTAGATAGCAGGTCCATCATTCTTGACTTGTAATCTTCTTGCTGCCCTGCTTTAAAGAAAACACCTAAATTTTTTGCCTCTATAACTACTTCTTGTTTTTCCATTTGATTTTCCATCATATAAACCCTCTTTATAATGCTTTTATGATTTTGTGTTCATTTTTGCTGTAATAATACAGTGTAAGAATAGATACTAGAAGGCTGACTACCCCGATAACCGCCAAACCACTCACATTCGGCGACGAGTTATACATCAATATATCCCGGTAGGACGTAATAATAATCGCAACTGGGTTAATATCGACCGCCCAACTATATTTATCTGGCAGTCTGCTACCATGCCAAATGATTGGTGAGGAGTAGAAAAATACTCTCGTTATATGAGATAATAAATGATCCATATCTCTGATAAACACTGTCACGTATGCAAGGATAAAACTAATTGCAATTAAAAAGATTAATTGTACGAGAATAATAAATGGCAAATAAATAATTTGCCAACCTGGGATCACGCCATTCACCACAAGAAATACTGCAATGACGACAAGCCCAAAAGCAAAGTTAAACATCTGTGTAAATGTGAACGATAAAGGAAAAATAGATTTCGGTAAATACACTTGATTGATAATCGACGAATATTTAAGAATAGATTTGGACGATGTATTGATTGTTGTACTAATCCATCTCCATGAAATCAAACCTATCACGAGAAATACTGCAAAACTTTCTCCCTCTGGTCCTCCTCGCCCCAAAACGACTGAAACGAGAAAATAATAGACAACGACATTTAATAAAGGATCTAGCAGCCACCAGAAGTAACCTAAATAACTATTTCTATGTTCTGCTTTTAAGCCAGATTTAACTAAATAAATTAATAAATCTTTTCTTTTTATCATTTCATCAATATACATTCTCATACTCTCTTTAGACACCGCCTATTCTCATTGAAACATACCTGTTATTTCATGTATTTTCTTGTTTTGTTTACCGCAAAGTGAGCAAAGTACCATAAACTTTTTGGCAAACTAAATTTCTCTATGTCACGATATACTTGCCAATTTAGCTTTGCCATGTTCCATTTATTACTTGATAACGAACTACTTATTTCTCTGTATTTTGCGAGACATTCGTTGATGCCATAAGCCAGATTACCATTTTTCGTAATTTCCAACCAGAGAACATAATCTTGCCTCGCTCGGATATCGACCATCTGGACTTGTCCAAGTTTTTCTTTATCTAACATCACCGTCAAACAACCGATCGTATTTTGCTTCAATAAATCCTTGTACGTTGTTGTTGAGGCTATTTTTTCACTTTGATTTAGGAACTGATTTGATTGATCAACGACCCAGTAAGTCGTGTGAGAAAAAGCAATGTCTTTCTCTAACATAAACTGTATTTGTTTCTGCAACTTTTCAGCCATCCATTCATCGTCACTATCTAAAAAGGCGATAAAACGTCCCTCACTCTGTTGGATTGCGACATTCCGTGCGTTTGCCGCTCCTTTGTTTTCTTCGAGTGCAATGACGTGAATACGACTGTCCTCTTTTTTGTATTGATTAATCAGTGGAACCGTTTCGTCAGACGAAGCGTCATCGACAATGATCATTTCCCAGTTTTGGTACGTCTGATTAATCACTGATTCAATTGTCTTCCCTATGTACCGTTCTGAATTGTAGGAAGGTGTGATCACGGACACTTTCGGTTGGATGTTGTTACGTGAATTCATAAAATTCTCTCCACTAGTATATATTATTTTTCTTCTTGTAAATAAACGTCTTTCAACTTGGTTGCTTCTGCTTCCCAATTAAGTTCTTTTAATACGGCTATTCTACCATTCTCACCCATTTTTTTCGCTTCTAACGGGTTTTCTTTTAAATATGTAATAGCTCGTTTCATTTCTTCCTTGTTATCAGGATCCACTGTAATGCCACATTGATATTTATCAATAAATTCTTTCCACATTGGAAAACCCGAACAAATTATTGGCAACCCAGCAAGCATATACTCGAAAAACTTCGTCAATTCTTTTCTTCGATAGTGGTCCGAATCAGGAAAAATTGCTACACCTGCAAGCCAACAATCTTGTTTATACGTGTTATCAATAATGTCCTTTGTAATAAACTGATCAATTCCCGTCACTGACAAACGGTCTGCATGCTCTCCAGCAATACTTTTCATCGCTCCATAAAGGTTGCTAGAACATTTTCCAATTAGATGGACTCGAATCGTCGGATCAAGTGCCGGTAGAATTGCATGCAATAAAGCGCCACGGTCTTCAGTCACGTTCCCAGTATATAACAGGTGATGTTTCCCCGAAAGGTTTCTGTCGACTTTTGCCAATTTCTGATCATCGACCTTTGGATAATTCAAGATACATGTTCCATTAGGGTATTTTTCTTGATAATATTTTTCCGCTAACACAACTTTCATTGGGTTAACTGTGACTCTTTCTATCATCTTATATATTTTACTTAATCCGAGTCTAATTGCTTTATTAAAGTAATCTCGTGTCACAATGCCACTCTCATAGTCTTCATGAACATCATAAACGACCGTGTTGTTTTTGGTTTTTAGCATCCGCCCGACTGGCAATAGCTCCGGGTCATGGAAATGATAATAGTCCGCTTCTAACTTCTTTGCCTTTCGATAAGCTTCGATAGGAGATAAGAACATGCTCAAGAATCTTCTATGATATTTTTTCAAAAAAATTAGTTTCACTCCGGATAATTCTGTCGGTACACCTTCTGTTTCTTTCACGACTAGTGTGACATCGAACCCCATCTTGGCAAGAGATTGGCATTCTTTCAACATGATCCGTGGGTCCATCGGGTGATGAACCGTTGATATATGTACGACTTTGCCTTTATCACTCATGTGGTCACCTTCCCCAACTACTTACTTAGTACATCAAGATATACTTTTTCATATTGCTTCACGATGATGGTCGCATCGAAATCTTTCGCTCTTTTTATACCATTTTCGATGGTCATCTGCTTTCGTTGTTCTGATAACGTCAATGCTTCGATCATTTGTTGACTCATCTCATCGGCGTTTCCTACTTCACATAAATAGCCATACTTCCCCTTGTCCAATACTTCCGAAGGTCCTGATTTACAATCTGTCGAGACTACCATCGTTCCAGTCGCCAGTGACTCTGCGATGACATGGCTGAATCCTTCGTGTTTTGAACTGAGCGCAAACAAGTCTGCTTGATGAATATACTTATACGGGTTTTGTTGAAAACCTATGAAATGGATCCGATCTGACATGCCATTTTCTTCAGCTAGTACTTTTAGTTCCGTTTCCAATGGACCTTCTCCTAAGATGACAAGTCGCGAGACAACCTTCGCTTGTACTTTCTTAAATGCTTCAAACAACGTACGCTGGTCTTTCTGTTTGACGAGACGTCCAGCGGTGACGATTATTTTTTCATCGGTCTGAAATATTTCATTGTGATTTGGTGGCATTGCTTCTATTAACTGCTGTTCGATTTTTTTTAAGTCAACGGGATTGTAAATAACCTTAATGTTATCAGGTTTTAGTTTGTATTTCTCGACCAAATTATTCTTTACACCTTCTGATAGTGATACCACTTGGTTCGAGAGACGGTAAATGAAGCCGAAAAAAAGTAGTTGGAGGTCTTCTTTTAATGTGCCTCCTAAGTTATCAGCTTCACGAACGACATTCCTGCTTTTCGTAAACGATAATTTATTGGCAATTGTTGCGATCGTATTCACTCTTGGAATCGTGCTGAAAACCAAGTCTATCTTTTCGTTTCTTATAATTGCTGCTAATTTGAAGATTGATCTACTTAACCTTTTCGTCGGCAGTTTAATGAAGCTAACATCGTCTTTGAGATCTTTCTCATATGATCCGTCAAAGTTTAATGTAACAAGTACCGGCTGAAACTTCTCGCGGTCTAAATTATTCATGATATTTAGAAGCGTACGAGCAGCACCACCTGCACCCATTTCATATATAAAAAATAGAATTTTCACTTTTGGCATGTTATGATGTCCTCTCCATATCATTCTGTTCATTTAGTAGGGATTCAATAGCCCATTATATCATGAAACATGTAAGTATAATATTTTGTTCCTGAATCGGTAACATAGTTTTCATATAAAATAGTAACTTTTAAAAGTGAAATTGGCGACTTTAGTAGGAAAAGCAAAAGCTGAAGCCCCACAGGGATGGTTTCCCCTAGGAGGCCTCAGCTTTTGCCTGCTGAAAAGCGAGCACATTTATCTACGACGAGTAATCAGAGCAGCATCCTGAAGCGAAATTATTAATACCATTAAAATTTCTTGACATAATCTAATACGTTTCTAAAAGGGGCTGACGCTTTCCAAAACCTACTATTCTTAAATTTAATATAATCCTCTTTAATTTTATCTCTTTCTTTTTTTATTTTTTTATAGTCAATTTTTAACTTGTTATTTTCTCTATGAATTTCGTTAAGTTCCAGGTTTTTCTCTTCATAATCAGTTCTTAACTTCATCATTAAAGTTGTAGAATTTTCTTTTATATCAAAGCCTACATTAACCGGTTTTGTCCATCCAATTGTTCTTACCTTTTCTACAATTGCCTTTTTAGGGCCTTCACTTAATTTACTTTCCAACTCAACAAGAACTTCTCTACTACTTGAAGCTGCGACAACGCTTACACTTCCATCACTTATATTTTTCACGTATCCATGAATCTTCAGTTTATCAGCCAAAGTTTTGACCCATTTTCTATACCCGACACCTTGTACATTACCATATACTTTAAATTTTTTAGAATAATCGACATTCTTTTCCGGCGGAAGAATAGTAAGACTTTTAACTCCCCCATCCCTAATTTGTGACAATACATTGTCAAAATCAACATATAAGTTAGATCTTGCAAATTCTTTCGTTTCTGGAAAACAATGATCTATCATCGCTTTTGGAATGTCTTCCGCTTCACCAACTACAGGGAAAAGGTGTCCACCTAGTCCTGGACTGGCATTTACTTCAATAACGACAGCTTCCATTCTATTAGTATCTACTATCATATCAACACCAGAGACATTTAAATTTGGAATAGCCTTAGTAGCATTTATCGCGATTTCTTTCAAGTTATCATTCAATTCAGATATTATTATTGAATCGCCACCTAATGTTAAATTGCTTGTCTTTTTCAAGTATACTTTTTGATTCTTTCTTGGAGTAGCACTTAATGAAAGGCCAATAGATTCAATATAATAAATTAATTCTTTATCAAGTTTAATTAAACGACTATTTAAATGAGGGTTTTTTTTCCTAATATTATTTTTTTGTATAATTAATTCTTCAAGGGTTGTCTTACCATCACCAATAACATTTGCTGGATCTCTATGCATAGCTCCTACAACTTCATTCTCAATAACAACTACCCTGTATTCTTCTCCTGAAATAAATTTTTCTATTAGGATTTCTTTAAACCCTAATTCATTTTCCAGGACCGATATTACCGTTTTTAAACGGTCTATCGTTTCTATATTAACGAAAACTCCTTGTCCCCCATTTTCATTTAGAGGCTTCAAAACTACCGGGAACCCGATCTCTTTTGCAGTTTTAATGATTTCATCGATAGAATAGCCTACAGAAAACTCCTTACCTTCTGGGGTCGGAATATTACTCTCTTTTAAATACTTTTTCGTTAAAGCCTTATCATCACATATTCGGTAAGCTTCATCTGAAACAACCTCTCCCTTAGAAGAAGCAAATGTATATTTTTTATCTCCTAATGAAAGTGAATAATAATAACGAGCTTTATAGATGTCGCTTTTGTGGTGTGCAATTTCTAATTCAAGCCCCCTCCTCCATCCTTCTAGTCCTATTGCAAACCCACTAAGCTTCTTGCTAAATCCTTTAGTTGGAATGGCATTTTCTAAATGAGGTAACCAGTTCTCACTATTTCCTTTCATATAAAACACTCCTCAATGCTTTTGTCTTAATGAAATTCTACTTAGCTATTGTCAAAACAGGTTTCACCTTCCATCATCTAGCTAATCCTTCTTAAAGTAATTTTTCCACTACTTTTAACGTGCCTCCTTAATTATCCGTAGCTTCTCGAACCCTGCTACTACTTTTTGAAAATCAAAATTTTCTGACAATTTTGAAAGTCGAATTTGCTCTTGGAACCTATCTTTTCATTTCTTTTCTTTGTTGCAAGTTTGATCAATTTTGGTAGTTTACGTGCATTTATTTAGTAAGCTTCAATAAACAATTATATCATATAATTTGTCATATTATGTTTCTATTTTCCTTTTATATGCAACTATTCCCTTTCGAAATAATAAAAAAAGAGCACATTCCACTAAAACTACTGAGTGACGATAACTCAACAGAATTATAAGAATGGCTCTTCGTGTTAGTATATGGAAAACTCTAATGCGCTTCTACGACGATGATAGAAACTATTTACTTTAAATTGTAAATCCAATTTTAAAGGATTCAGATAAGTCTATATTGTATTGGTTCACTTTTTTTACTTCTGATTTTTTAGAACCTTTATAACATGTATCTATAAATTCACTTACGTCTTTTTCGTTATTACTCAAGATTCGAATTTCAACTTCACCACCATCGACGTAACGCGCGGAACCATGTAAATTTTTTCGAAGCGCTTGCCTTTTAATCCAAGCTAAATAATCTACCTTTTGGATCTTCCCTGATACGACAAATTTTCTGCCATATATTTTGCTAGAGGGCGGACGTGCAACAGTAACTTCATCAGAAGCCCAACTTTTTAGTGGTTCTATTACGCTGTGATAATCAAAGTAAAAACTTGATTTTTGAACCTTTTCCGTTTCCGGGAAGTAATAACTAATTATTGCTTCTGGTACGTCTCTAGCTTTACCGCTCCAAGGGTATAAGTGAAAACCTATTTCTGCTGTCGCATTCACTTCTAACACGACGCCTTGATCATTTGATGTTGGATCTACAATAATATCCACCCCTGCATGAGGAATAGAAGGCAAAGCTTTAAGAGCATCTACAGCCATTTGTCTAATATCTTTTGATAATTCGTCCGTCGCTTCAATTGGATCTCCACCTGAGGACAAATTGCTCTTTTCTCTCAAGAAAACTTGCTCTCCACTTTTCGGAACACTATTTACATCGTACCCTACTCTTTTCATACAGGAAACCACTTCATAGTCAACTTTAATCGGTTTTGGAGCTAAATATGGATTTCCTTTTCTTGCCTCGTTTTTATCTTCTATAAGTTTTTTAATTGTCTTTTCACCATCTCCAATCACATTTGCTGGGATTCTATTCGTGGCACCAACCACTTTATTTCCTACAACGTATATTCGATACTCTTTCCCTGGATAATATTTCTCAATAATATATTCAGGGTAATTATTTAGAGATTTTAAATCAATAAGGACCTCTTTTAGTTCATCTTCATTTTGTATATTTGTGTAAACCCCTTTTCCCATGCTCCCCTTTAAAGGTTTTGCTACGATAGGAAATCCAACTTCTTTAGCATAACTCAGTATTTTCTCGTCATTATTTGTATCAAATACTTCTCCAATTGGAATTGGTACATTTTTTTTATTAAGAGTTGCTTTTGTTTTTTCTTTATTTTGGCAAATTCTCACAGACCTATTGGAAACTTCATCTCCTCTTGATCTAAAAAAATAATGTTCTTGATTTTTGGATGAAAGTGAGAAAAATTTCCCCTGTGTACTGCTATTCATTCGATCCAATTTACATAATTCTGTTTCATCTTTATACCAGGTGAGTTTCAATCCACGTCTCCAACCCTCAAGGGCTACGAGATATGAACATAATTTAAAACCACTAATATCCAAAACAACATCTTTCGATAAATTATCAAGAAGTTCTACTTTTTCAGTTTCAACTTTCGTATTTTCCATTTTTTTATTCTCCTTTATTCTTAGGTGTGTGATCACTATATTGAATCTATTGGTTATTGCAGAACTATATCATTTGTATCTTCCCCGTTTTAAGAACCAAATAAACAATTGCGCTTACGGCACTTGACAAAACTAATATAATTTTGACATTTTTACCGAAATACTCCCATACATCTACAATAGTCCCTTGCTTTTTTTGTTCACTATAGTGATAATTGGGGTGTTAGCGCATATTCCACTTAATTATGAAAATTGTCAACTTGATAAAACACTTACTTTTCCATCAGCTATGCGTCTACAAATATCACTATAAAGGAGGAGTATACATATCAAATGGTAGAAAAAAAACTTCATAAGCTTCTATTCGTAGGTTTCTTAATCTTCACTTTGATGTTTTCTTCCTTGGACTCTGTTCTTGCAAATTCAGAATCTGAAGCTGCAAACAACGATGAGAACACAAATATCGTTGAAGAGGAAGAAGAAAATGAGCTAAACAAAGAGGATGATTCTGATGTTTCGGAAGAACTTACACAAGACGAGATTGATATGGGGGAGACTGAAGATAGTCTTGAATCTGAGAAAAAAAATTCAACAGACGTAAAAGAGCCAACAGATGACCTTTCTGATGACGAGATCCCTTCAGAAAATAATGATGGTGAATCTTCAGAGAATAATTCGGAAGTTGATTCGGAAGGCAAGGACTCCGAAGATGAGACTGAAGAATTAGAAACAAAAGTGATGAATGCTTCCATTAATTCAGGTTTCGAGTTGGGTGATTCTCATGAGAAAATCATTGAATTAAAAGAAGGCTTAAACCAAATCGGGTTTGGGTACATCACTGTGACCGAGAATTTTGGGAATTTCACAGAAACACAAGTTAGAGCGTTCCAAGACTATTACGGTTTATCAGTGACTGGTGTAGCGGATGAAGCAACATTCGAAAAACTAGATAGTATCTTGGACCACCCTTATCAAAAAGGGAAAAGCAACTCAGACTTAGCTGGTTTCAAAGTGAAATTGAACTGGATGGACTACGGTCAAATATTAGTGACAGAAAACTTTGGTTCTTGGATGGAGTCCCGTGTAAAAGCGTTCCAACGAGATCATAATCTTGCTGTCAGTGGCATTATTGAACCTGTCACGGAAGCAAAGATTAACGAAACATTTGCTAGTATTTTTAAAGTCAACAATAGACATGCGAGTATCGTAGATTTAAAAGAGATGTTAAATCAAACAAGTTTTGGCGGTATTCTCGTTTCAGACCTTTATGGTTCCTTTACGTCGACTCGTGTCCGTCAATTCCAAGAGTATTACGAGTTGGAAGTAACCGGTGAAGCGAATGTACAAACGTTAAACAAATTGGAATCCGTATTGGATACACCTTTTAGAGAAGGTGTCCGTCACCCTGATACGATTGAACTGAAAGAAGGATTGAATCTATTAGGCTTTGGACCAATCCTTGTATCTGATTTGTACGGCTCTTTTACGAAACGACAGGTTGCATCTTTCCAAGAAACGTACGGTCTTAGCCCTACGGGAGTTGCAAATGATGCGACGTGGGCAATGATGAATGAGCTACTTGACAGCCCACTGCAAGAAGGGCGCAACCATGAAGATTTAATTGAGCTTAAACAGAAATTAAACTGGACTGGTTACGGTCATATTTTAGTGACAGAGAACTACGGTTCATGGATGGCATCACGCATCCGGTCATTCCAGCAAGACCATGACCTACCAGTTAATGGGATCATCGATGAGAAAACTCAACTGGCCATCGAGCACACATTTGAAAAAGGATTTACAGAAGGTAACCGCAACCCTGGAGTTATTGATATGAAAGAAGGGTTAAATAAATTAGGCTTTGGAAATATACTAGTGTCTGATTTGTATGGCTCTTTCACCGCTCAGCAAGTTCGTAGTTTCCAAGAGTACTATGGTTTGGAAGCGACAGGGAAAGCGAATCTACCTACCTTAAACAAAATTGACTCGTTGTTAAACAGCTCTCTCCAAGAAGGGAAACGTCATAATGACTTGTTGAACATTAAGGATCAAATGAATAATATTGGCTTTGGGTATATTACTGTGACGACTCTTTTCGGCTCATATACGGAGCAGAAAGTCAAAGAGCTCCAAGACTATTACGGTTTAAGAGTGAATGGGATTCTTGATAAACCAACTCAAGCTAAGATCAATGAAGTCTTTACTAGTCCTTTCCGTGAAGGAGAGCGTCATGATGGCTCAATTGATCTAAAAAATGATCTTAATGCTTTAGGTTTTGGAAACATTCTAGTCTCCACTTTATATGGAAGCTATACAAAGCAAAAAGTAGAAGATTTCCAGAGGTATTACGGACTTGTTGTGAACGGTATTGCCGATGAGCCTACATTTGCTAAAATAGATGAACTAAAAAATAGTTCATTTCAACTTGGCAAAAGGCACGAGAACACTAAAATTCTCAAGGAAAGCTTAAACCGTCTTGGGTATGGAAATATCTCAGTAACCACTTTATTTGGGTCATTTACTGAAAAACGAGTGAAAGACTTTCAAGCTGATCATGGTCTTGCCGTTAACGGGATTGCTGATGAACCGACTTGGGAACTAGTGAATCAACTAGTCGCTTCGCTTAATAGTAGTACGCACGGTATTGTTACAGCTAGTAATTTAAACATCAGAAAAGCACCAACAGCGAATAGTGAAAGAGTAGGTCAACTTTCTGCAAACACGGTTGTTCAAATAATTCATCAAGAAAGTAACGGTTGGTACAAAGTTGCTTTTGATGGTGGTATTGGTTATGTTTCAGGTACTTATATTACCGAGGCAACTGGACCATTAGCGGGAAAGACGGTTATTCTTGATGCTGGTCACGGAGGACGCGACTCTGGTGGAATTGGCGGTGGAATGCTAGAGAAAGATTTTGCCCTAGATGTTAGTCTCAGAGCTGAGAAACTCCTCCGAGAAGCTGGAGCGAGTGTTATCATGACCAGAACTACGGACGTTTTCTTGACGTTAGATGAAAGAGCCGCAATTGCTAACACTTCTGGTGCAGATGCTTTTGTAAGCGTCCATGCTAACATTTTCAACGGGTCAGCAAATGGCACAGAGACGTTCTGGTACGGCAGACATGAGGCAAGAAATAGTGAACGGTTAGCACATGCTATGCAAAATGCTACTCTTGCTAAAATGGGGACTCATAATCGTGGTGTTTTCAGTCATCGAGCTTTCGTTGTAATCGCAAAAACTGAAATTCCTAGTGCACTTTTGGAAGTTGGTTTTATGGATCATGCAGGTGATGCAACTAAGTTACGATCTAGTAGTTATCGTGACCGTTCAGCTGAGGCAATTCGCGATGGTTTTATTAATTACTTTAGATAAAATCGTATTATTTCATATAAGGATAAGGAGTTTAGTGCATTTATTGCGCTAAGCTTCTTTTTTTGCATTGCTTTGGAAAAACTATGGATAAAGGAATTTTATAGCTGTTTTTGTCGTTATTTGTCTAATTGTCCCGATTTATATAACAGTATCATTACATAAAGTAGTCAAATATCATCAAGTTATATTACAAGTTTTACAGAGAGATTATAGTTCGTTAACTAATCTGAGATTCTATTGTTTTAAGGTTTAATATTCGATAGACTTACTCTTGTAATCAATTAGAAAACAACAAACAAGGGGAGAGTTAAGTTTATGAAAAGAGTAGTTATGAGTGTTATTTTAGCTGGCAGTTTGTTCGCTATGCCGACAGCTTTCGATGCGGCCTTAGGGGATCAAACATTACGTGAAGGAACAAGACACGGGGACGTATCCGAGTTGCAGGATGCTTTGCGGGACACAGGGCATTTTACATATCACACGTCAACAGGTTATTTCGGTTCCATTACAAATCAAGCAGTTCGTAATTTCCAACGTAGCAATGGTCTTTCTGTAGATGGCATTGCTGGACCTCAAACGTTCAATGCTTTAGGAGTATCAAGTGGTGGATCAAGTGCTACACAAGTAAGTAATTCAAGCGGATCTACGATTTCGTTTAATACAGTTTTACGCTCTGGTTCGCGTGGAGACCAAGTTCGTCAGTTACAAAGAGCATTATCTGACCGTGGTTATAATTCTGGAAGTAATGTTGATGGTGTATTTGGTCCAAAAACCGCACAATCAGTTCGTGATTTCCAACGCAGTGCTGGTATTTCTGTAGATGGCATTGCTGGACCACAAACTTATAGTGCAATTAATGGTAATTCTAGCTCTAGTGGATCTTCTAGTAATTCAGGCTCAACAGCTAGTTCAGGTTCATCATCTAGCTCTAATTCAAGTTCAAACACTGCAACACATGTTAGTAATTCAACCGGCGGTGCAACAAGTGCAATGCTTACAACAGCGAGAAGCGTTATCGGTACACCATATCAGTGGGGTGGAACTACAACTGCTGGTTTCGACTGCAGTGGATTTATCAATTATGTTTACAACCAACATGGAAAGAGCATTCCACGTACAGTAGCTCAAATGTGGGCAACTGTAACAAAAGTATCTAACCCACAAGCTGGCGACATTGTCTTTTTCGCGCCATCAGGAGGCGGACCATCTCATAACGGTATCTACCTAGGTGGAGGTCAGTTTATCCACTCTGGTTCTTCTACTGGCGTGACAATTTCCAACATGAATAGTGGTTATTGGAGCAATTCATACGTTGGTGCTGGTAGTCTATAATTTAAAGTTTAGCGAAATATATACGCTTATTTGCTGAAACTAGACTATTGATAGAAAGCTTTAATATGACATTAAATTACATTCAATCTACTATACAACATGATAATCATCTAGCTAACTATATAATCCCTTTTCCCGATAATATATTTTATAAACATTATAGTTCCACCCCAAAAAACCTCCTTGTCCAGGAGGTTTTTGGTTTATGATGAGAATTTGAAGGTGGAGTTAAATGGGAATGAGAGTTTGGGTTCCTTTTAAATGAGGGTTCTCTCGGGAAGGACACGCTCCCACATGTTTCGTTCCCTTCACGAGGGTGAGCAGTTTTAAAAGGTACTATTCATCTTTGGATCCACCAACGTTAAGCCTTTATCTCACGTCTTATCCACCAAAACGTACCTCCACCTATAACAACTAACAAACTTGTACCAATGGCTAACATCTGAAAAGATGATCCAGTAGATTGAGCTTCACTAGCACTTAAAATTTCTTCATCTCTCTCTTCTTTTGCTAGTTCTTCTGCTGCTTCTTCTTGTTTTTCCATATTAATGTCAGTCTTCAATTTATTATCATCATTGTTTTCTACTTTTGTTTTATCCATCTTGTATGTTTCATAAATTATTTCATGATTTAATGCTTCATTTGTATCTTCGTTTTCTACTTCCTCTGTTTCACTTTCATTCAATTCATTGCTACTATTATTCGAATCATCAGAAATTGTATTATTAGAAGGCGTATTAGACTCGACTTGTGAACCTACACTATTTGTCTGATTATTATTTGTTGTGCTTCCGCTTCCAGAAGGATTATTATTGGATTGTACTTCTTGTTCTTCACTTTGTTGATTTTGCTGGTTTTGTGGTCCCTGTTGTTCTTCACGTTCTTGCTCTTCCTGTTGATCATGTTCTCTTTCTTCTCGCTCTTGTTCTTCTTGTGGCTCACCTTCTCCTTCTTCTCGCTTTTGGTCTTCTTGTTCATTATTATTTTCTTCGTCTTCAACTGTATGAACTGGTAGTGGTTCCCCTAATTCTGGAGTAGGTGTTGGATTCCCTATTATTCCATCCTCTTCCCCTTTGACTTCGATATTGTGAACCATCATTACCGACAAAAATAATATGCATAAAGCTGTTATTTTTTTTACCATAAACTCACCTCTTTAAAACCTTATTCTCTCAACATAACAAATACTATTACCATTACCAATACTATAGCTATTTAGCAAAACAAGCCATATGCTAATAAAACGTAGCATACAGCTTGATCACAATTAATCGTTAATTCATACGTTTAGCACCCAAATAACGTGGGGCCCAGTAACTATTACTCATACTGGTTGTCGTTACCCCAGTTGAAGATCCACTGTGGACGAATTTATTGTTTCCAATATAGATACCATTGTGAGAAGGACCTGATTTGTATGTTTCAAAAAATACGACATCCCCTACTTTTGGGGTTGATACGGACGTTCCAGCATTCCATTGCTGTGCGACTGTCCTTGGTATATTCACACCGTTATTACGGAAGACATGTTGAATAAAGCCGCTGCAATCAAACCCAGACGCCGTTGTTCCTCCCCATAAATAAGGCACACCGATATAATTCGAAGCATCGGCAACCAAATTCATCACATCGAAACTTTGTTTTGATCCTGAATTGGACGATGATTCACTCATGTGGATCGCTGCAACTTCTTCAAGCTTGTTCAACGTCGATGTTGTCGCGATACCATCAGAAACTAAATCCCATTGACTTTGGAACTTTTTCACCGCTTCTTTTGTGACAGAACCAAAATAGCCAGTAGGTTGCTGATTAAAGTGACCTGTAGCCCTTAACATATTTTGAAGTTCTGTTACATTAGATCCTTGACTCCCCTCTTTTAGTGCCGAGCTGGAGGAAGATGAATTTGATGACCCGTTTGACGAACCATTTGACGAGTTACTAGATTCACCTTTATTTAATTGCTTGTACGTTTGCGGACCAAAAACACCATCTACAGAAATACTTGCCTGTCGTTGTACCTTTCGAACGGCTTCTGCTGTTAATGGACCATAGGATCCGTCAATTGAAGACGTGTAAAAGCCTAAATCTTTCAACTTTTTTTGTAATTGTTCTACTTGCTTGCCTCTAGCACCTTGTCTCAAAACGACACCAGAAAGATCAGATGAACCACTGTTGTTTGATACGGTTTCTGAAGAATTATTTTCCGGCGCACTAGAAGACGCTTCTGTCGACTTCGTCGGACTAGTCCCTGAGATTTCTTTGTTCACCATAGTGAACGTATTAGGCCCAGCAAGTCCATCTACAGTTAACCCACGTGCCTGCTGAAACTTTCGAACAGCCTGCTGTGTCATGTTACCGTAGATTCCTGTAATTTCCGGATGCTCATAGAAACCTGCTTTTTTTAAATAAGCTTGAAGTCTAGAGACATCTCCGTTTCGTGTACCGTTTCTCATTACCTGACTCGTGTTGCTAATCTTCGAAAGAGATGACGATGTACCAGATTCAGTATATGTATCTGCTGACGACTCATTATTAGAAGATTCTTTCTTATTTGAGGAGGTGGATGAGTTAGTACTGGAACGATTGCCATTTAACACACTGAATGTTTGCGGACCGACGATGCCATCTTGTGAAAGACGATGTTCTTTTTGAAAACTTTTCACTGCCGTTCGTGTGATTTCTCCGAAGTAGCCAGTTGCTGTGTGAAAGGTAAAGTATCCTTCATCTTTTAATTTCTCTTGCAATACTTTCACTTCTTCATCTTCCATACCAAATCGTAAGGTATTTTCACCAAATGATGCTTCTGCTATATTTGGTGCAACGATGACCGCACCGAATGCCGCTGCAGAAACAAAAATTGACGATCGAACTTTTGACTTAGAATAAGACATTCATTCACCTCTTTTATATTATTTTTTTCACAATAGAGAACAAAAATAGTGATAACAGACTAGTCTTTGTGCTAATTCTAACAAATTATCTGTAAGTTTAGTAGGTTCCAATGTCCTATTTTCGTATGTTTGGTAAATAGTCATGTCTTTTAGACCGAATTAAGGTAAATATATCCACCCACTTCGTTTATTCTCGTTATAAGGTCTTTATCCACCCACCTTTTTGCACATTATCTTATTGCATTCACAGATTTTTATAATTATTGTAAAACTATATGTTTGATTTATTTTATAGGTGGGTAAACTTAGAATAGGAGTTGAAATCCACCACTTTCATCTCTCCCCCCTATCATTGACTTATATATATTCGAAGGAACGGTCCTTCGAAAACAGAAAAACAAGCGGTTTTCCTTCGTCCCAAGGAGATTCTGCTTGTTTTTTTGTTTTGTTTTTTTAATACGGTAATTTGAAAAGTGAATTATGATGAAAATCACCAGTATTTTCCGGATAATAATCTATTTATTAAATCGAATGCCTTTATTCAACATAACCCTCTAAATAATTTTTAAAGAGCGAAAATTAGTATATAAAGATTGGATTCCATTAATGCCTATACAAAGTAGAAGATATGAGGTCAGGAACTCTAGGTGCGTCCCTTTTATTCTGTTATAAATAACAAAAAAAGAGGTGGGCAAATGCCCACCTCTTTGGATAGTTGTAAAATACTATTCGTTAGCTTCTTCTTCTTCGTTCAGTTCTACTTCTACTTCGTTGTTAGCAGCATCGTTGTTAACTTCTGTTTCAACATCTGCATTGTTGTCAACCGCATCATTGTTTTCTGCGTCGTCGTTGTTGCCACAAGCTGCCAATACACCTAATGCCAAAACGCCTGATAATAGTGAAAGTGATAATTTCTTCTTCATAATTCATTCCTCCTGATTTTTCCTAGTTGGTATGAGATCTACTAATTTAGATACTGTGCTCTCATACCGTTAATCTCTTTCCTTTGATTAACTTAGCTTAGTTTAACTCTAAGAAATTACTTAGGCAATAGGTTTTACTACTTTTAGACACTTTTCCATAATTTATCAAATTCTTTCTTATTTTTTACATTATATAACTTTTATTTTTTCAGCATATGGTGGGAATTCTTATACTAAGAACTTTTCATTTATCTTCCTTATCGTTTTATAAGTGTGCATTATTCTATAATTCAACTTAGGTAGATTGATTTTATTCTGTTATATACATAAAAACCTCAATCTTTACACAAAATTTACAAAACCTTAACATTATCTCGATTTACATTCACATTATATTTATATATGATGTGAACAGTATCATAATATGATGAAACATGTCGAAATTTTTACAAGGGATGGATGTTGAAGTGGATATACAAGCGGTACTGTTTATGTTTATTGGAGGTTTGGGAATATTTTTATTTGGGATCAAGTATCTCGGTGATGGATTACAAAAAGTTGCCGGTGATGGACTTCGAGACCTCCTTGACCGTTTTACGACAAATCCAGTTATGGGTATGCTTTCAGGAATTATTGTAACTGTCTTACTTCAAACGAGTACAGGTACAACTGTCTTAACAATTGGCTTAGTCAATGCTGGTTTTATGACATTAAGGCAAGCAATTGGGGTTATTATTGGGGCAAATATAGGAACAACTGTAACTGCATTTATTATAGGAATAAAAATTTCAGCATATGCACTCCCTATTGTTGCTGTAGGTGCATTCTTAATTTTCTTCTTTAAAAATAGAAAACTGAACAATTACGGTGAGGTTATTTTCGGTTTTGGTGCCTTATTTTTAGGCCTTAATTTCATGAGTGATGGTCTTAGACCACTAAGAGACTTGCAAGCTTTTACTGATTTAACGATAACTATGAGTGACAATCCATTATTAGGTGTTTTAATTGGAACGGTTTTCACGGTGGCTGTGCAAAGTTCAACAGCTGCAATTGGTTTACTACAAACTTTGTTTGGACAAGGTTTAATGGATTTAGATGCTGCATTACCTGTTCTTTTCGGTGATAACATCGGTACAACGATTACAGCAGTCTTCGCGGCAATAGGGGCATCAATTGCTGCTAAACGTGCAGCATTAACACATGTGATATTTAACTTGATTGGAGCAACCATAGTTTTAATTGTTTTAAGGCCGTTTACCGTCTTAGTCGAATACATTCGTGATAGCTTAGGATTAAACCCAGAAATGACTATTGCCTTTGCGCACGGAATATTTAATGTCTCTAACGCTATCATTCAGTTACCTTTCATCGCTGTGCTAGCATGGGTTGTCATTAAGATCATTCCTGGTCAAGATTCAGCCATTTCATATCAATCTGTTCATTTAGATGAAAAATTTATTAGGCAATCTCCGGCAATAGCTATTGGGCAAGGAAAAAAGGAAGTTCTACGTATGGCTGAATTAACGGAGAAAGGTCTTAATGAAGTTAATCTTTATTTTAAAACACAAGCAAAAAAGCATCGGGAAGTTATTCCGCAATATGAAGATGCAATAAACAATTTAGATAAAAAAATTACAGATTATCTTGTCCAAGTTTCTTCTCACTCTATATCTGGTCAAGACTCTAAAGTACACCATACGCTAATGAACACAGTAAGAGATCTTGAACGGATTGGGGATCATATGGAAAACATCATGGAACTTGTTGAATATCAAATTACGAACAAGGTTGAATTTTCTGAATCCGCTAAAGATGATTTAGATACCATGTTTGAATTAACGATTTCTACGATAAGACAAGCCATTCGAGCTTTGGATACAGAAGATATCAATGAAGCTAGAGCAGTTCTTGAAAAAGAAGAAAAGATTGATAAAATGGAGCGTGACCTTCGAAAGAAACATATCATTCGTTTAAATGAGAACAAATGCACTGGATCTGCTGGAATTATTTATGTAGATATTGTAAGTAATTTAGAGCGAGTAGGAGATCATGCAGTTAATATTGCTGATGAAGTTATTGGAGAGGAGTAATCGCAAAAACTTTCATCCCTTTATTACACCAATATGGAGTCCTTAACGAAACAAAAAGACGTGCATCAGCACGTCTTTTTGTTTTGACAATTTACATGTCGTCATTCATGCCGCCACCATCATTTAATGGTTCTTCATTCATTGGATCGTTTTCAACATCACCACATGCTCCTAAAACACCTAAAGCCAATATACTCGAAAGTAATGTTAATACAAATTTTTTCTTCATCATTCATCCCTCCTTTTTTTTTCTATATCGAGCTGTTAAAGCATTGTTTCATTCTTTCAAATTAACCGTTAAGTTCATTTTCGTTTTCTTCAAGATCGTTATTCATGCCATCATTCATGTCATTGTTCATACCATCATTTTCTCCCAAGTCATTATTCATTCCATCGTTTTCTCCCATATCATTATTCATTCCATTATTCCCCTCAAGGTCATTGTTCATTCCACCATTATCAGGAACTGCTGGATCATTGTTCATTGGGTCGTTCATTGGGTCGTTCTCTGCATTTCCACAGGCCCCTAGGATACCTAACGCCATTACACTTGACATTGCTGTTAACATTAATTTTTTCTTCATTATAAATTCCTCCTACTATCTAATTTGTAATAAAATTTTATTTCAATTTCCATGCCATGAACAACTTGTGCATATAATTTATTTCCTTTAAGTTATTCAAAAGTCATCCTTGTTTTTATATTCTTCTCCATTTATTCGTTATTCATGCCACCATTATTTAAGCCGTTGTTTTCCATACCATCAACACCGTTCATTCCTGGATCGTTATCCAATGGTGCGTCTTCCACTTCTCCACAAGCTCCTAAGAAACCTAACGCTAATATACTTGACAATGCTGTAACCATTAATTTTTTCTTCATGTTTATTCCTCCTCAATTTTTTATCCTTTTGCGGTGGACATTTTGAAGATCATCTATTTTAAAACAATGGCAATAATCAATTACATGCCACTGTTGAAATTTAAATCGTTGTTTTCCTCGGGATCCTATGAAGCAAAACAGTTGATTTATTCTGATTAGCGAATAGCTGATCTTTCTATTCTGTCTATTTCACGTAAGCAGTCTTTCAAAACGGAATTAATCGCTTTTAGATAATCTCTCATATTCTTCACACAGAATTTCAAAATCTGCTTAACCTTGATTTGCTTTCATTAACTCAGTGTTAGTAAGAGTTACCATCTATTCATTTTTTGAGTATTTTGGCTTAAATCACAATAATAATGTATATAAAAATATATTTTGTCAATCTGAAACCATATTTTTTCATAAATGAGCTATTTTTAGACGGTTTTTACTTTCAAGCATACAGTCGCGTATGTTTGAGCATGCTTAAATAAACGTTTGTTTAAAAGCTTATTTGGTATTAAAAGCGGAAGGAAAAGGATTAGGAGGGGTACGTTTCATCTCGTTTGGATGAAATCTCGGTGTGGTGGATTGTTTTATCTGAAAAGAACTCGCTAAGAGATCTTGTCGTATAGGGGTCAGACCTCTCTCTCTTTTGTTACCTTTCTTTTCATATTCCAGCCCACATAGGGCTCAAGTCGCTTCTTCTTGTGACCTTTCTTTTTCAAATTGACTCGTCATAGGGCTCAAGCTGCTCTCTCTTGTGCCCCTTCCACTCAAAACCCTGCTCACTTAGGGCTCAAGTCGCTTCTCATACGGCTAAAAACATGAATTCTGCCATTGCCACCCACCCGCTACTAAACCCTCAACAAAAAAACGCCACAACCGGCCAAAAGCAGCCGGTTGCGGCGTTTCATCGTATTATTATTCTTGTTTATCACCTAAGGCAAACATGAGCTCAGCTTCGGCGACGGTTTTGCCGTCTACAGATGCAGTTGCTTTTCCTTTGCCGATTGAACCTCGTAGGCGAGTCATGACAACTTCTAAGCGTAGTTGGTCGCCTGGCTTCACTTGACCTTTGAATCGGCAAGCATCGATGCCAGCAAAAAAGGCTAGTCGACCTTTATTCTCTTCCTTTTTCAACATCGCAACAGCACCAACTTGAGCCAACGCTTCGATGATCAGGACGCCTGGCATTACTGGATAATCAGGAAAATGACCATTAAAATATTCTTCATTTGCCGTAACATTTTTAATGCCAACAGCTCTCTGACCTTCTTCTACTTCCAAAATACGATCAACCAACAAAAATGGATAACGATGGGGAATAATGTCCTTTATTTCTTCAATATCTAACATAGGTTTATTACCTCCTCATATTAACTGACTATAAATCTTTATCTGTTAAGTTTACGTTTTTTTTGCTCAAGACACAAGAGAAGCTGGACACGAATACGGATTCTTTCCGTATTCGTGTCCAGCTCCCGAAACGTTTGATTAACGCTGACGTTCACGATCTGTTCCATCAAAAATCATATCGTATATGTGAAACCAAGTGTCTTCCTCGAGTACATCTCGTGGATTTCCACCATCACCGATAATCCCGAACCCGATCATCGCACCTAAAATCGCACTCCCTAACAAAACGGCAATGAGCAGAACAAGACGAACCCATATCGGAATTAACCTAATTCGACCAGGTTTCTTTTTCTCTCGTTTCCGATCTTTCCGCCGTTGTTCTCGCTTAGACATTTGCTTTTCATCAGTCTCTGCTGGTGCCTGTTCTTCCTCTTCGTTTGTCTCGGCAATTGGTGTCATCACAATCGTATCCTCTTCATTTAGGTCTGCTTCATCAGTTGCGGTCTCATTTTCTCTCTCAATCTCATGTTCAAATGGGATCGTTTCTTCAGCGTCCTGCGTTTCAGCTTCACTTATGTCCTCAGTGTCCGCTGACTCGTTTGTCTCGCTTCTTACTGAGTCTTCAGCTTCTAGATCTTCAGAGTCTTTACCGGCGCTCTCGTCGCCTACAGAGTTCTCGTCAGGGTCCTCTCCTTGTGTGGGCGAAGGTTCTTCCCCGTTACCCGAATCATTTTCACCTTCGTTGGTTTCATTCACTTGTGCGGAAGAATCCTCATCTGTTTTTGCGAGAATGTCGTCTTCAGATTTATCAGCATCGGATTCATGCTTAGCGTCTGTCGTATCATTATTGTCAGAAACGAATGGCCTCATGAAGTCGTCATCAGCACCGTCTCTTGAGTGGTTATTTGGTTGTGATGGTTGAATTTGATCAGCATCCGTTGCAGAAGAATCAATCTTTCCTTCTTCTGGTTGGAACTTTTGATCTCTCTCTTTGCTCATGACTAACTCCTCGTCTATTCACGTGTATTCCCAACTATCATACAGCACAAAACGCTTTTGCACAACGGATTCTAACTCAGTTTTGAAAACAACACGAAATTAACGTAGGTTGGTAACTAGACCCATCATCTGATCTGTAATGCTGATGCCTTGAGAATTAAATTGGAAAGCTCGTTGTGCCTCGATCATGTTTGTCATTTCTCTCTCCATGTTGACGTTGGACATTTCCAAGCTCGATTGTTGGAAGACACCTGTTCCTGCTGCTTCATCCAATACGTCAGCGATTCCTAAGTCTAACTCATCAAGCTCAGCAAAAACAAAGTTATTATCTCCGTTATTTAATAGTAGCTGAGGTTTCGTGATGTTGACGAGTTGCAGTTGACCAAAGTTCTCCTCTGTCCCATCTTCCAAAGTAACTTGGATATTTCCTTCGCCTGTAATCGTTAAAGCGTCATAATTAGTAGGCAATGCGATCGGTTCGCCGTCTGCGGACAGGACAAATTCACCTTGAGCATCTACGAGAAAATTCTCGTCTGCCGCAGCTGGGTTAGGACTCAAATAAAACGCACCATCTCTTGTAAAGCGACGCTCACCTTCTTCCGTTGGCGAGATCTCAAAGAAAAAACCTGGTTGAGTTAACGCGACATCTAAGTCACGTCCTGTAGTTTGGAATGACCCTTGTTCAAAACGAACTGCCGTTTGCGCAACAGCTGCTCCAGATCCGCGTCGAAGTCCATTTGGTGTGTTTCGTCCAACTTCTAGGTCTGCAATTGATTGGTTATTCACCTGTTGAAAGAGAAGATCAGAAAAACTTGTATCGCGTCGTTTATACCCTGTTGTATTGGCATTAGCCAAGTTGTGGCCCGTTGTATCCAATTTTTGTTGAAGTTGGCCCATCGTTACAGCTGAATTGATCATCGATTGATTCACTCTGACTCACCTACTTTTTTATAATGAGCTAGACGCTCACAGAATTTTTATCATTAACCGACTCGGCCGACATCATTGACAGTGCGCTCCAAGCTTTGATCATACGCCTGAAGTACTTTCTGATTCGCCTCGAACGAGCGTAAAGCCGTCATCATTTGCGTCATCGTTTGTGCAGCGTCTACTGTCGAACGCTCTACAAATCCTTGCTGAAGTTGGTACGTCACCTCAGCGTTATCCAACGCAGCTACGATGTCGTTATCCCCATCATAACGAAGAAATCCCTCGCCTTCTTTCACTAATTGTGCAGGATCTGGAATCACCGCAACATTAATTTGTCCAAGCAGTTCGTCCTCTGTGGAAAAAATCTCGCCTTCATTTGTGACACGGATATTTTCATTCCCCACATCGATAGGTTCGCCGTCAACGCCCAGAATATAGTGTCCGGCAGATGATGTTAGGAACCCATCTCCATCAATCGTGAAGTTCCCGTTCCTTGTGTACCGTAGTTCTCCATCATCGTTTAACGTTTCAAATGCGAGCAATGCATCTTGATTTGTTTCTTCATCTGTTGGGACAAGACCTTGTAGGAGAGCAATGTCGGTATTATTCCCTGTCTCCTGCATGTCACCTTGGCGGAAATTTGGTGTTCGCTCTTGCATGTATACACCTGTAGCTAGTTCACCAACTTGGTTTGATCCACCAAAACGTGTATGGTCAGTACCCATGGCTCTAATCATCATACTTGGGAACGTTCTTAGTGATGATTGATCTGCTTTGTATCCTGCCGTTTCAACGTTCGCCATATTATTTGTTAGCATTTCTTGTTGGCGCTGCTGAGCGATCATCCCTGCTCCTGCTCCGTATAAACCACGTAACATAAACTTTCACCTCTTTTTAAAAGATTCTATCTTATCTATATCGGCTAAAAGCATGTTTTTGTTAAACTTTTACGCGATTTTTATTTATTCGATCTAAATTTTCTAGTAAGATCCCCGTTCCATTTGCTACGCAGTCCATTGGGTCTTCAGCAATTAAAACAGGTACTCCTAATTCTGTCGAAAGAAGCTGATCTATTCCGTGTAAATATGCTCCGCCCCCTGTAATAATTATGCCGCGATCAATAATGTCTGCTGAAAGTTCCGGTGGCGTCTGTTCAAGCACGTCTTTTGCTGCTTGAACGATATGTCCTACCGCTTCTTCCATGGCAATACGGACTTCTTCTGAGTTGACGACGATCGTTTTCGGTAAACCACTAACCATGTCACGTCCACGAATATCGATTTGTTCATCTCGAGCTTCTGGGAAGACTGTTCCAACTTCTTTTTTAATCGTTTCTGCTGTTCGTTCGCCGATCAAAAGCTTGTACTTCTTCTTAATATAACTCAGGATGTCACTGTCAAACCGATCGCCAGCGATCTTGATTGATGCGGCTGTGACAATCTCTCCCATCGATAGAACTGCTACGTCGGTTGTTCCACCACCGATATCAACTACCATATTTCCGCTCGGCTGATAGATATCCATGCCTGCTCCAACTGCAGCAACTTTCGGTTCTTCTTCTAAGTATACGTTCTTTCCACCACTTTTTTCCGCGGCTTCACGGATCGCTTTCTGTTCAACGGAAGTGATATTGGTCGGACAACATATGAGGATTCTTGGTTTGACGAACCAGCTTTTCACTCTTATTTTTCCAAGGAAATGTTTCAACATTGATTCTGTTGTTTCAAAATCAGCGATGACTCCATCTTTCAATGGGCGAATCGCTACGATGTTTCCTGGTGTTCGACCGACCATTCGAAATGCTTCTTCTCCTACTGCTAGAACTCTTCTTGTCGATGTGTCAATCGCTACGACGGCCGGTTCATTTAAGACGATACCTCTGCCGCGCACATGGATGAGCACGTTTGCTGTACCTAAGTCTATTCCTATATCCCTTCCAAACATCTGTAATTGCCTCCCCAGTTAAGTAAAAATCTTCTGCTTATACTATCCGTTGTTCTTTTATATTCGGTTCAAAAAGCTATTTTTTTGAACACTTATGTATATTCTTTGCATTCATTCTAATATTTTACCACAATATGTCGTTTCGGAGGACAAAGATATGTATTTTTTTCGTTCTTTTGTAGGTATTTTATCTTTTTCGTCGATATTTAGAAAGAAAGGGAACACCCACTCTCATTTAAAGTGGGTGTTTCCGTGTTATTGTTGTAGCTTGCCCAGACGATTGAATGCTAAACTTTCGGTTCTGCAACAGGGGGTCGTACCGTTTCTCCTGGTTGCCTGTATTTCACTTTCGTCGCCTCTCCACCACGAAGATGACGAATCGACTTGTGATAATCTAAGATCCCCTTCACTTCACTGGCTAATTCAGGGTTTATTTCAGGCAATCGCTCCGTCAAGTCTTTATGGACAGTGCTTTTAGACACGCCAAACTCCTTTGCAATGGTACGGACTGTTTTTCTCGTCTCTACGATGTACCTTCCTATCTTGATGGTTCTCTCTTTGATGTAATCGTGCACATCTCTCGCCTCCCTCATCATTCTGAGTTCAAAAAGACGAAGAAAAGACAGCCTTTTTGCTCGCAGCTCATATAACAGACTTGATGTGAGTCTGTAAGACCTCTTCTCCGTTGTATGTTACCGCTCGTCTGCCATCACCCTCATTCTCTTTGAACGACCTTCTCTTGTTGTGAAATTGTGTTAAGGTTTTTTAAATTTTATTAGACAAAGAAGGAAGATATGCCTAAAAACCGGAAAAAGGAAAAAGCTAGAGGATTGTCCTCTGTGCTTTTTCCTTTCTGGTTCTCTTTTATAGACTTGTGTTACCGCCTCTAGATGCTTCTGCGGTTAATTTACTTATGCAAAAGCATCCTCGGGTTTTTAAATTTCTTTCTTGCGCCTATTAGTTACGATGCATCTTCTTGTGTTTGATCTTCATCAGGATCTTCTGGCAATTGTTCAGGAGCATCTTGCTTGTCTTTTTCATCTTCTGAAAATTCAGGGAGCTCAGTCAATGTTTTTTCCATAAAATCTAATGGATTGACAGGTACTCCTCCTTTTCGAATTTCAAAATGAGCATGAACTCCAGCATCACTATTATAGAGATTTCTTCCTGCTTGTCCGAGGACGTCACCTTGCTTAACTGTTTGTCCTGCCTCTACTATTACGCCATCAAGGCTTTGATAGATTGTTACAGTGTCATTATCGTGTTCAATGTGAACGACCTGACCGAACAAAGCGTCTTCTTCTGATTTCACTACTGTACCACTCATGGCTGCAGTCACTTCAAAGGGCTCATCGTCATTTTTCGATAAGTCAATTCCTTTGTTTTGATAAAAATAATTGTCGTAATGAATTAACGACTTTGTCTGTTCTTCTACTGATGCTTCATAGTCATGAAAGGTACCTACAACTGCAACTTCTTCATCATCCATAGTGGGCATGTCAAATACCTCATCATGGGCTACTGCTGGAACTGCATCTTCGTCTGCTTCTGCGTCTTGATTTTGATCAGCACCTTCTTCGAGCCCCTCTATATCAAACTCAGAGTCTCGTTGTAAATCTGCTAAATCATCATCACTAGCTGTCATCCATAGAAACGTTGTTAACACGACTGCGATCATTGTTAGATACAATGCAGGCATCGCCCATCGCTTTTTCATCAGGCGTTTGGAATTCGCCTTTAACTGCTCCCATTTGGAAGCTTGTCTTTCTTCATGATTGCTCATGTAATCACCACCTCAGCAACTATTCTGATCAAGTTGCCGAAAGTTTATACATTATTTAGAAAATTTTATCAACGGGGTGGTTTTGCGCCGGTTGGGAGGTGTTGCTTTCTCTTGTTGTATTGTAGCCTTTCTTTTTCAATTTGGGGTGGTATAGGGCGTCGTGGCTCTCTAATGTGACACTTCTTTTCCAGAATGAGCTCGCATGGGGTACAAGCTGCTCTCTCTTGTGACCCTTCCTTTCCAGAATGAGCTCGACATGGGGCACAAACTGCTCCTTCTTGTTACCCTTCTTTTCCAGAATGAGCTCGCATTGGGCACATGACGCTCCTTCTTGTGACCCTTCCTTTCCAATTCCGCTCGACATGGGTCACAAGCCGCTTTCTCTTGTGACACTTCCTTTCCAATTCCGCTCGACATGGGGCACAAGCTGCTCCTTCTTGTGACCCTTCCTTTCCAATTCCGCTCGACATGGGGCACAAGCTGCTCCTTCTTGTGACCCTTCCTTTCCAATTCCGCTCGACATGGGGCACAAGCTGCTCCTTCTTGTGACCCTTCCTTTCCAATTCCGCTCGACATGGGGCACAAGCTGCTCCTTCTTGTGACCCTTCCTTTCCAATTCCGCTCGACATGGGGCACAAGCTGCTCCTTCTTGTGACCCTTCTTTTCCAAAATGTGCTCGCATTGGGCACATGACGCTCTTTCTTGTTACCCTTCCTTTCCAAATCCGTTCGACAAAGGACACAAACTTCTCGCTTGTGCCCTCTTCTCTCCAAATTCAACTAACATACCGCTCAAGTCCCTCACTCAGAATAGCTTAATTTGTTTGATACATCTTCTTCTGATTGTGAACTGTTATTGACTATTACGGTTGTTGCTTCTTCAATATCGACGTTATGATAATAGTGTTCAATAATGTCTCGATAAGTATTTCCTGCCTTAGCCATGCTGTCTGCACCGAATTGACTCATCCCTACACCGTGACCCCATCCGCGTGTTTCAATGACAATATTCTCGCCGCTCCGTGTCCAACTAAAATCACTAGAATCGAGCTCTAATGCATCTCGCACTTCTCGTCCTGTGAACGATTCTTCGCCAATTTTCACGGTTGCCACTCTTCCTCCGGTTGTTCTTGAAATGATCTCTCCAACTTCTCCTTCATCCAGTTGAATATCTAGTGCTCCCTGGAACTCTTCTACGGTCATGCTTTTTTCTCCCATATAGCGAGGAGATTCTGTGTCCCATGGACTTTCTACACTTCTTAAGTAAGGGATTTCGTTTTCCCAGTATTCCTCTGAATTCTCTGTATAACCGTTGCTTGTCGAGAAAAAGGTTGCTGTGATAGGCTCTCGATCGTATGTGATTACTTGCCCTTCTGTTTCCAAAACTGCTTGTCGAATTCTTGTAATTTGCCATTCATAATCGTTCCCCCAAAGTTCTTGGAGTTCCTCATCGTTTTTATAAACTTGATGCATAACTGTATCTGTTACGTCCGATCCTTCTGGTAAATTCAATCCATCGCCATCCAAAAGCAGTCGAATCAAATAGGTTCTTGCTGTTAATGCTTGTGCTTTCAACGCTTCCTTTTCATATGAGGCTGGCATTTCCGACGCTACCACACCGATGATATAGTCTTCTAGTGAAACTTCCTCTATCGTTTCATTACTAGAGCGAAAAACAGAAACGGTTTCAATCATACTACTCGGTTCTGTCTCTTCAATTTCAGTTTCCTCTGGAACCGGTGACCCGATGTCTGCCCCGTCTACTAATTCTTCCTCTTCATGAATGGTAATGTTTAATTCGCTATCTGAAGTTGCGGTTGAAAAACCTGTTACTAGAATGGCGGGAATAACAAGTATTGCCACCATAAAAATAATGATCACTAACATAAAGCGTTTTACCATAAAACGTCCTCCTCGTTTGTACAAGTCTCTATTAATTTGTATCGCATGTCTCATCTCATATCTATGAACTCTATCGATTGATTAGAACAAAAGAGAGTCAATTTAATAGTTTTGTTTCAAGATAGGTAGTAGGAGTGCTAGAGACGTTGGAAGAATAATGTTGATGGGAAGTTTGAGTCGCTTGAAGAATGCAGGGGGTGGCACTTCTGTGCCCATTAATTCGCTATTTCTAATTTCTATGGTCACAAGTTGCACCTTCTTGTTACCTTTAATTCGCTATTTTTAGTTTCAATGGTCACATGCTTCACCTTCTTGTTACCTTTAATTCGCTATTTTTAGTTTCAATGGTCACATGCTTCACCTTCTTGTTACCTTTAATTCACTATTTCTAGTTTCATTGGTCACATGCTTCACCTTCTTGTTACCTTTAATTCACTATTTCTAGTTTCATTGGTCACATGCTCCACCTGCTTGTTCCCTTTAACTCGCTATTTCTAGTTTCATTGGTCACATGCTTCACCTTCTTGTACCCTTTAATTCGCTATTTCTAGTTTCATTGGTCACATGCTCCACCTGCTTGTTCCCTTTAACTAGCCCCATCGCTTTTCTATCGTCACAAATCCTGCCTTCCTCGCAGCGCCTGACAATCCCACTCCGTAAACACAACATATTTACCCACCAACGCAAAAAACCTCCATGAGAGGGCATCTGGGGTTCAGATGGCTCTCTCACGGAGGTTTAATCTTATAAATAGGTTATTAAGAAGAGTGCGTTAAAAAATTAGGAAGCAAAATTCGGATCCAGCCTTAATGGTGCTGGAGCTTCTTGGTTTTCTAATTCGATTTCATCTTCCTTAACGCGCTCAATATCTGCGCCTAATTGAAAAAGTTTGTCGGCAAAATCAACGTATCCACGATCGATATGAATAAGATCAGTAACTCGAGTGTACCCTTCAGCAACAAGGCCTGTTAAAACGAGCGCTGCGCCTGCACGAAGATCTGTGGAGGCAACTTCAGCACCTTGCAGGTTCATCGGACCGTTGATAATTGCTGCGCGACCTTCAATTTTAATGTTTCCATTCATGCGGCGGAATTCCTCCACGTGCATAAATCGATTCTCAAAGACGGTTTCGGTAATGACACTGGTACCCTCTGCCTTCAACATGAGTGCCATCATTTGCGCCTGCATATCTGTTGGGAAACCAGGGTGTGGCATCGTTTTGATATCAACGGCCTTTAGTTTATCAGGTCCGATTACGCGAACACCATTGTCTTCTTCAATAATTTCGACGCCCATTTCCGTCATTTTTGCGATTAATGGTCGTAAGTGTTCTGTCAGAACATTTTCAACAAATACGTCGCCACGTGAAATAGCTGCAGCAACCATATATGTTCCCGCTTCAATGCGGTCTGGGATAATTGTGTGTTCAGCACCAACGAGCTCGTCAACCCCATCAATCCGGATCGTTCCTGTACCTGCACCGCGAACTTTCGCTCCCATGGCGTTTAAGTAGTTCGCAAGGCATACAATTTCAGGCTCTTCCGCTGCGTTTTCAATGATCGTCGTGCCGATGGCTGTTGTAGCTGCCATCATAATATTCTCTGTCGCACCAACACTTGGAAAGTCCATGTAAATTTTATTTCCGTATAGGCGGTCGTCCACTTTTGCTTCAATATATCCGTTACCAATTTCAACTTTTGCTCCCATGGCTTCAAACCCTTTTAAGTGTTGATCAATTGGGCGTGAGCCTATAGCGCAACCGCCTGGCAAAGCGATGCGAGCATGGCCAACTCGAGCAAGCAAAGGTCCCATGACTAAAAATGATGCACGCATTTTTCGTACATATTCAAATGGAGCTTCAATACTTAACTGATTTTGTGCATCAACTTCTATATGACCTTTACCTTCATAGGTAACTTCTGCATTTAAATTTCGTAGAACTTCGTTTATCGTGAATACGTCAGCTAAAGCCGGCACATCATAAATGTGACTCTTTCCTTTACTAGCTAAAATAGATGCAGCGATGACTGGCAAAACAGCGTTTTTTGCTCCTTCGACACGGACAGTGCCACTTAGTTGCCTGCCACCGCGGACGATGATTTTTTCCAATAGATTCCCCTCCGCGTCTTTATTGTATACTGTATTCATATTCAATCATAATCTTTCCTGTGCCAATTGATTTGGCATTGCTTTATTCTGTCTAAATTAATGGTGAATGAACGGTTAATCTTTCATTTGATCCGTTCTCGAGTTCGCTTGCGTTATTCATGCTCGAATGTGAGCGGTCGATTTAGTTCTCTGATGCAGTTTCGCTTATGCTTCTTCATTCTGATTTCCGAACTGTTTTAATGCATTCAATGTGAGTGTCATATTTAGTTCATTATATAAGTTATTAGTATGTTGTTTGCTTTATTCAGTTCTGTTGTCGTCAATTAAGAAGTGTCCAACCTGCGTTCATTTATATGCTTCCGACCTTAGTTCCATGTCTTATTTGTGACCGCTTCGTTCATTTTTGCCCTTATTAAAATTGTTGCCCTTTATGAAGTAAGCATACATGGAAGTATCCGCTAATCAGCGCGGAGCACAGCGGTTGTGATTCACTCCTTCTTTTTAATATTTCTTTTCGTAATGCTAAACAATTTGTGTTATTGCCCCCATAAAAATTTCGTCAAAAAAGGAAACGAATATTTGTTGACCAGTTTAAATAGTTCAGTAAAAAGCTGGTTACCATATGCGATAATGCAATCGTAATGATAATCATTAGGCTTTTTGCTTTCACGCCGTCGGGATCTCTGACAAATAAGTCAAATTTAATTGACTGGACTGACCACCACACGACAATTAGAACCATTAAGCTAATTAAAATGTTGAACAATGATTCCTGCCCAAGTGATTCGATCATTGAGTAATACCCCCGAGATAATCTGGTCTTTTTACGATCGATCCTCTTCAGAATCGAACAAATCTTTGCTCATTGTATTCGATCTTTTAACGCTTTAACACTAATCTTCAAAAATGTATACTTTAGCATAGTAATTATCTTAACGGATAATTTCCGATCGTGCCACCATTTTCCGACGATTTCTTTTTATTACCAGTAGGACTTTTGGTCATTTTTTTCATTTTTGTGCATAAATTTCACATAAGATCAAATAATTTTTTAAAAAATGTCAATTAATAGCGTTTAAAGTTGAAAAATTTGTAATGAGAGATCTAACAAAAGGACTTTTTCACTATTTTAAGTTACTTTTTTCTTTTTGAGGTCCTATTGTCCCTTTCACTGTTCACAAATTTGTCAAACCTTTTATTTGATTATTATGTGAAAGGAAGCCTTCTTAGCACCCTTCAGGTCGCCGCTCCTTCGTGAAGGGCACGTCATTCTTTCTGAAAGGCACGATATTCCTTGTTACGTTCCCTTTACCAAAATGTTTCATTTGAAGGGCACGAAATCGTTAAACGACAAAAAACCTCTTTCGACGCCTTATTGGGAGGTTTCGTCGAAAGAGGTCTTGTTCTGTCCGTATTTATTTAATTTGTACCAAAATATTCTTCGGTTTACTTATAAGAATGAAAACCAGTTAAGATTGTTGAAGAGATCAAGCACTAGGTTTGGCAAGATACCAAGGATAATGGTAACGGCTAATGCGACCGTAACGACGGCATTTATGCTTGCTGGCACTTTCAATTCTTCGTCGTTTGCTTTCGGCTCAACCATGAACATTTGCTTAATAAAGCCAAAGTAATAAACGAATGACACGACACTCATGACAATCATGATTATCGCAAGCCAGAGCATATCTGCCATGGCAGCTCCAATGAAGATTTGTGCTTTCCCAAAAAATCCGGCTGTTAGTGGTAATCCTGCAAGCGAGACTAAGAATACCGTCATCGCTATTGCTAAGTAAGGAGCACGTTTAAACAATCCGGCAAAGCTGCTCAACTCTGTCGTTCCAGCATCTTCTGTGACGAGCGTGATAACGGCAAACGCACCGAGCGTCATCATCAAGTAAGCAATACTATAGAAGATAATCGCATTGAGCGAAAAGGCTCCAATTATTGGCAATGCAGCAATCGGTACGAGTAGATATCCTGCTTGCGCTATTCCAGAATAGGCCATTAATCGTTTCGTATTTTTTTGTGTTAAGGCGATAGCATTTCCTAAAATCATCGATACTGCTGCCAATACCGCAATGATCATCGTCCATTCTTCATGCACCTCGATGAATCCGTAGATGAACACGCGGAGAACGATGGCGAATCCAGCGATTTTTGATACGACCGATAGAAACGCAGTGATCGGCGTTGGCGCACCCTCATACACGTCAGGTGCCCACATATGAAATGGCACGATCGAGATTTTAAATCCGAATCCGACAAGCATAAAGATCAAGCTTATCGTCATTATTACGGTATAGTCAGCGAACAACGTTGGTGCTGCTTGCCCGATTTCAACTAGGCTTGTCGATCCTGTCAGTCCGTATAAAAACGACATACCGTAAAGGATAAAGGCGGAAGCCGTTCCACCAAGGATGACATATTTAATTGCCGCTTCCGTTGAATGCCGGTTATGTTTCTTAAAGCCAGCGAGGACGTAAGAAGAAATACTTAAGATTTCTAGTCCGATAAACAACGTGACCAAATCTGCTGACGATACCATGATCATCGCACCTAAGGTTGCAAACAAGAGGATCGAATAATATTCTCCTTGATACACTTCTTCATTACGATCAAGGTAATTCATGCTGATCATAATCACCATCGCTACACCAATTAAAATGATGAGCTTGAAATACATTGCAAAAGAGTCTACAAAGTAAAGATCGGCAATTTGACCTCCGTTGCCTTTCATAAAAATAACAACAACGGCCGTAACGAGCAAGGAAATCACAGATAGTTTTCCGATAAACGGTTTTTTTCCATGAATGCCTGTCATAAAGTCGATCGTGAAAACTAATAAGGCTAAAGCGCCTAAGACCATTTCCGGAGTTAATAAAGACCAGTTGGCATCAAAAGCTGTCATTGTCTTTAACCCCCTATCTTCGACACGATGTCGATTACTGTAGTGTTGATGACGTCACTTAGAATGTGTGGGTATACGCCAATGACAATGCTTAACGCGAGCAAACCAATCATTGGTACATATTCCATTGGACGTGCATCTGGTAAGCCGATAAATTTATCTTTCATCGGACCAAATGTTGTCCGTTGCATCGCCCATAATAAGTAAGCAGCCGTTAAGATAATTCCAAATCCTGCAAGGACACCAAATGTCGCTGCATGCGGAAGGATATCTGCGGATGCCCCAAAAATTCCGATGAGAGCAAGCAATTCACTAACAAATCCGGAAAGTCCTGGTAAACCGGCTGAAGCCATTGCTGCTGCGAGCATGAACCCAGCTAAAATTGGTACGGACTTGGATATTCCACCAAGTTCTGAGATCGTACGTGTTTTCGTTCGTTCGTAAATGGCTCCAACCATAAAGAATAGCAACGCGGAAATGAATCCGTGTGAGACGAGTTGGAAGACTGCCCCTTGCATGCCTACGGTTGTAAACGAGGCAATTCCTATTAGTACAATCCCCATGTGGCTGATACTTGAGTAGGCTACTAAAGATTTTAAATCTGTTTGCACGAGCGCTAAATATGCTCCATAGACGATGTTAATCACACCCAAAATGGCAATCAATGTAGCAAATCGTGCGGCTTGATCTGGCAGAATCCCAATACCGATCCTGATTAGTCCGTAACCACCCATTTTCAACAGTACACCCGCAAGAATCATGCTGACAGCTGTGGGTGCTTCAACGTGGGCGTTTGGCAACCAAGTGTGGAATGGAAATACTGGAAGTTTTATCGCAAAGGCAACAAACAGGGCTAGGAATAGTCCGCCTTTTACGGCGCCTGTTAGCACTTCTGGGTTTGCTGGATTTGCAAAGATTTCGGCCATGACTATCATGCTAAAGGTTGTGTTTTGATAGTTCATTGCTTCAAACGCGACGTAGAACATGGCGATGAAGGTCATAAACATGATCGCACTTCCGAGTCCTGTATAAATCAAGAATTTAAACGATGCGTATTCTTTCGCTTTTCCGCCCCATATGCCGATTAGGAAGAACATCGGAATGAGTGTTAGCTCGAAAAATAGGAAGAAGAGCAGCATGTCGAGTGAGACAAAAACTCCGAGCATTCCTGTCAGTAAAACGAGTGTCCAGATGTAAAATTCTTTGACTCGTTTTTCGATTGAGAAGGATGCGAACATTGCTAGCGTTGTCACTATCGTTGTTAGGACGAGTAGTGGGACGGATAATCCATCTACGCCAATTTCAAAGTTAAATTGTAAGTAGCCAATGTTGAACCATTCGGATGTCGTTGCATATTGTAGTCCGGAAACGCCGCGTTCAAATCCTGCCCAGACAACAAGCGAGATGATTAGTGCGATTCCTGATGTCATGACAGCGAGTGAACGAATGACATTGACGTTTTCTTTTGGGATTGTCAAGATGAGCAAGGCCCCAATTAACGGAATAAAGACTAACCATGTCAAGATGTTTACCATCATCCGAAATACCCCCTTAGAACGAAGGCAAGTGCGATGACAACAATTCCTCCGAGGATCGACACGAGACCGTACGTTTGTAACTGGCCATTATGTCGCCGGCCTGCCGAACGACCTGTATTGCTCGTTATGCGGCCGATTAGATTGACAATGCCATCGATGATGCTTTTGTCCATTTCCCAGAAGAATCGTCCAATTGCGACGGTCGGTCGGGCAAACACAGTTACATAGACGTCATCTAAATAATATTTGTTGAGCAATAGCTTATGAACGCCAGGCGCTTTACTAGTAAAGTAATCTTCTGAAATCGATCCTTTATAGTACATTGCCCATGCGAGTGCGATCCCTCCAGCTGCGACGGCTAAGGATAGGATTGCAAGCCAAAGTGCTCCGTGTGGTTGCGCTCCGAGATTGAGTCCTTCGGTTAAGAAGCCTTCAAGCGGATGACCGAACATAGGTAGATTAACGAGACCAGCAACGGCGGCTAACGTAGCCAACACGATTAACGGGAATGTCATAAAACCTGAGTTTTCTTTCGGCGCGTGATGATCGTGATGATCTTCTGCTGGTGCGACGTGTGCTTCTTCATCCATCGATTCATCACGAGGATTATCTGCTTCTGCCACGTCTGCTGCCCCTTGGGCATCGACGCCTGGATCATTAGCATCCGCATCGTCGTGGTCGCCACCGCGATATTCGCCTGTGAATGTTTTGAAAAACAGTCGGAACATATAGAAGGCAGTCATAAATGCTGTCACGAGTGCGATTGCAAACAAGAATCCATCTCCATTGATTAAAGCAGAAGCGAGAATTTCTTCCTTACTCCAAAACCCTGCTAACGGGAACACCCCGGCAATCGCCAATGACCCGATTAAAAATGTGATAGAAGTTATTTTCATTTTTCCCCAAAGGCCGCCCATGTCTCGGATATCTTGCCGATGATGGACCGCGTAAATCACGCTTCCCGCTCCGAGGAAAAGTAGTGCTTTAAAGAATGCGTGTGTCATTAGGTGGAACAATCCTGCGACATAGCCGGCTGTACCTAATGCTAGAATCATAAATCCGAGCTGACTGATAGTTGAGTATGCTAGGACCTTCTTGATATCGGTCATCACAAGTGCCATCGTTGCAGCTAAAAATGCGGTGATTGCCCCTGTGTAAGCGACGACGGTCATCGCCGTTGGTGATGCTAAAAACAATGGATACATCACTCCAACTAAGTAAACCCCTGCGGCAACCATTGTTGCTGCGTGGATCAAGGCACTGACTGGTGTTGGCCCTTCCATTGCATCTGGTAACCAGACGTGCAGTGGAAACTGTGCTGATTTACCAACGGCACCCATGAAGATGAGTAACGCGATTGTTGTTATCATCGTATCGTTAATTAATCCGTTCTCAACCGCTGCGAAAATGTCGGCGTAGTCGAAACTTCCGGTTTGATTGAAAAGGATCGCTAAACCGATAAATAAACCTACGTCCCCAATGCGCGTCGTTAAAAACGCTTTTTTTGCAGCTGCTGCGGCCTCCGGTTTGAAAAACCAGAATCCTACGAGTAAGAAGGAACAAAGTCCAACGAGCTCCCAGAAAATAAATAGCTGTAAAACGTTCGGTGCTAAGACGAGACCTAGCATTGAGAATGAAAACAACCCGAGATACGCGTAAAAAATGTGAATCCGTTTGTCGTCATGCATGTATTCGCGGGAGAAAATGTGAACAACTAAGCTGACGAGGGTCACGACGATAAGCATCATCGCATTTAATGATGTGACCTCATAGCCCATGGTGATCGTGCTTTCCCCAAAGGTTATCCAATCAATTACGTATGTGTAAGTTTCTCCGCCAATTCGTTCAAACAAGACCATTACGGAAACGATGAACGATAGAGCCAACGCCGCTATTCCAACATAGGAGGCTTTCTGTTTAAGATATTTACCTATGAATAGCAGAATTAGGAAGGCGATAAGCGGAAAAACCGGGATTAACCAGGCATTTTGTATCATACCATCACCTTTTCTTCGATTAGTCTCTTTCTATTAAAGGGTGTTAAAAGCTTCTCAGGTCAACAAAGTCCATTGCTTGCCTTGGAAAAATCACGTTTTCCGTTCTGCTTTTTAAGCACAGATTCTGTTTCTATGTTTATGTTGAATACTTTCCGCGCAACAAGTCATGTTTGATGACATCGATCGAGTTTCGGTTGCGATACAAGGCGATTAATATCGCTAATCCTACTGCTGCTTCTGCTGCCGCAACAGTAATGACAAATAGCGTAAATACTTGCCCTGATATATTTGCAAACGGGCCAATTGCTGAAAAGGCTACGAGGTTAATATTCACTGAATTAAGCATAAGTTCAATACTGACAAGGACAATGACTAGATGACGTCTCGTTAACACCCCGAACAATCCGATACAAAATAAAATGGCTGCGAGGGCCAAATAGAGATGAATAGGCACCATATTATTCGTCGGCCTCCTTTCTTGCGATCACAACGGCTCCGATGAGAGCAGAAGTTAATAGGAAACCTGATCCGAGAAATGCGATGAAATAGTGGCCATAAAGCTCCAACCCGATTGACTCAACAGTACCGACGTACGGTTCTGCTGTTGGCAAATCCATCGAAAAAATCCCGTAAAGCATAATCCCTAATAAAGTCGCAACCCCTACAAAGCTTAGTACTTGTTGTGCTTTTCGTGGATCAGGACCGAAGCCAATGTCTCTGTGGTCGGTCATCATCATCCCGAAAATGAACAAGATCGTGATTGCCCCGACGTAAACCATGATTTGGATAATCCCAATAAACTCTGCGCCTAATAGGAAGTAAATCCCGGCTACTGCAAAAAAACTGAAGGCCATCGAGACAACTCGGTGAGCAATGCGATTTAGGCCCATAACCAAGACGGCAGTCACTATCGCGATAAGTGCTAGGACAATGAAGAAGATCATTTGCGTGTTCACTTGTTGTCACCTCTCCCTTCCTCATCGCCTTTGTTTTCAGTGTTTTCGGTCGGTTTATTTTGCTTCTCGGTTTCCTGTGTTGCGGATTCAGTCGTTGATTCAGTCGTTGACTTGGTTGTCGATTTCGCCTCAAACTTATCCGCTAATTTTCCGATTGATTCTGATTTTGCTTGTGATTGCGGATCAGACTCTTTCTTTTCCGCCGGCTTGCTGTCTGATTCTGCTGTTGGTTTTGGCTCTGATTTTGATTGCGATTCTGATTTTAGATTCGTTTTCGGTTGCGGCGCATCTGCGTTATCGTCGGTTTTTGTAGCATCCGACGTTGGTTTCTCAGCTGTTGGTTTCGATTCTGACTTGCCATCTTCGGGTGCTCCTGCAGTTACAGCTTCTTTCTTCCTAGCTTCTGCTTTTGCTTTCTTTTCCGCCGCTGCTTTAGCTTCTTTCTCTTTCTTTTCCGCTTCTTCCTTTGGATCTGGCTCTGTGTAGTTTCCATATACGTGGTTATCCGTTAGCCATTCAATATCTTTGAAGTGTGACGACCGGTTGAATTCGCTTAAGTTATCGTAACGTGCGGTCATGACAATCGCATCCGTTGGACATACTTCTGTACAGAAGTCACACAAGATACAGCCTTGGAAGTCGATATTGTAAGTATCAATAATCTTCTTCTTTGGATTTTCTTCGTCCTTTTTTCCTGTCAGTGTGATCACGTCTGTTGGACATGCCGTGACACATAAGTTACATACGATACACTTTTCCGGAAAAAATCGTTGAATTCCGCGGAATCTTTCAGGCATAACCACTTTTTCTTCTGGATACTGGATGGTAATATTCTTTTTTGTAAAATAATTTAAGGTTACACCGAATCCTTTTAATAATCGAAACATTTTATCACCCCATCCACACTTTGATAATCGCCGTAATCACAATGTTGAGCAATGCTATCGGGATGAGCACTTTCCAGCCGAAATTCATGAGCTGGTCAACACGAGCTCGTGGCAATGTTGCTGTTAGCCAGAACCAAATGAACATGACACCACAGACTTTTAATAGAAACCAAACGATTCCTGGTAAAAACGCAGGTCCTAACCATCCTCCCAAAAATAGGATTGTAGCAAGTCCGGCAATCGCAATTGCATACGTATACTCTGCAAGCATAAACATCGCGAAACGAAATCCTGTATATTCGGTAAAATATCCGGCAACTAGCTCTGATTCAGCTTCTGGTAAGTCAAATGGCGAACGGTTTAATTCGGCAATAGATGAGATCATGTAAACACAGAACCCAAGAAATTGCGGAATGATAAACCACATGCCCATTCTATCTTGGTACATAACAATGTCTGTCAGGTTAAGCGAGCCTACCATGATGATAATCCCGATAATAGAGAGGATGAGTGGGAGCTCGTAACTGACCATTTGAGCGACACCACGGATTGATCCTAATAACGCATATTTGTTATTGGAACTCCATCCCCCCATTAAGACTCCTAACATCGTGATCGACGAGACACCTAAGAAATAAAGGACTCCGATGTTGATGTCCGCCCCACCAACGGAACTACTGTACACAAGCACTGCCGTGACGGCGAATGCAGGTGCAAAAGCCAATACTGGTGCAAGAACAAAAATCGGTTTGTCTGCTTTTGTCGGAATGATATCCTCTTTTAACAACAGTTTTAATACGTCAGCGACGGTTTGAAACAGTCCCCAAGGTCCATGTCGGTTCGGCCCTGGTCTTAACTGGATTGCTCCAATCACTTTCCGCTCGGCAAGGATTGCAAAGGTTACCCCGCCAAGCAGTACCATCAAAACAGCGAGTGCGTACAAAAACATCATTACATAATCCACTATGCATCGACCTCCCCGAGAACGACGTCTAAACTTCCAAAGATCGCAACGAGATTCTGAATCGATTCGCCAACTAACATGTGTTGAAGGATCGATACGTTAACGAAAGATGGACGACGAAGTTTAATTCGGTATGGCTTATTTTTTCCATTGCTTACCGCATAGACCCCAATTTCTCCTTTTGAAGCTTCAGCGCGGCGATAAACTTCTCCTGCAGGTGGTTTGATCATCATTAGTCTTTTGCCCTTCTTCGTGATGATGTCGCCTTCAGGAATTTTCTCACATGCTTGCTCAATAATTCTTAACGACTGGAACATTTCTTCAAGTCGTACTTTATATCTTGCGAAGACATCTCCTTCTTCGCGTGTTGGAATCTCAAAATCAAACTGATCGTAAACGGAATATGGTTCTGATTTACGCACATCAAGCGCAATCCCACTTCCTCTTGCAATTGGACCAGACAATCCCCAGTTAATGACGTCCTCTTTTGACAATATTCCGACTCCGATCGTTCTTGCTTGAAAAATTTCATTTCCCGTAACAAGCTTGTCAAACTGAGCGATGTTGTCATATAACTCTTTCACTGTTTCTTGCACTTTTTCAATCCAACCTTCTGGTGCATCCCATTTTACTCCACCAATGCGGTGATAGTTGAACGTCATTCTTGCACCGCTGATTTCGTTGAGGCGGTCAAGAATCGTTTCACGGTCACGGAACGCGTATAAAAATGGGCTCATTGCTCCAATATCAAGCAAATATGTCCCCCACCAAACAAGGTGACTGGCAATCCGGTTCAGTTCCATTGTAATGACACGTAGATACTCTGCTCTTTCGGGAATTTCCCATTCGAGTAATTCTTCAATGGCAGAACAATAGATGTAGTTATTCGTCATGGCATTCATATAATCCAAGCGGTCTGTATAAGGAATAAACTGTGAGTAGAGAAATCTTTCTGCTAGTTTTTCAGATCCACGGTGAAGGTATCCCATGATCGGGGTTGCTTCTTTGATCGTTTCTCCATCAACTTCTAGCTTCAACCGGAAAACTCCGTGTGTACTAGGATGCTGTGGACCCATATTGAGCGTCATCGTTTCTGTTTTTAATTCCGACATTTCATTTGCACCCCCTAATCCAAGCCCAGAGCTTTTTTGTCTGTTATATAATCTTTTCTGAGCGGATAACCTTCCCAATCGTCTTCTAGTAAAATACGTTTCAAACGCCAGTGACCTGGGAAATCAATGCCCAATAGATCAAACGTCTCACGTTCCATGTAATCTGCTGATTTCCAGATTGGATCTGCCGACATAACAGTTGGTTCCTCTCTGGATGTTTGTACTTTCACATATAAATACTGGTCTAATGTTGTTGAGTAGAAATTATAAATCACTTCCATATGCTCCTCGTAATCCACGCCTGTAATGCAGGTCAAGAAATCAAACTGGAGTGATTCGTCATCGTGGAGAAGTTTGGCTGTTGCGATATTCCAAGTCTCCGAATCGACAATAATCATTGGTTTCCCGAAATTAAGCTTTGCTTCTTTGATCGAATCTTGGCCGTGGAGTGTTGTGATTTTTTCGGCGATGCGGTCGAGAGTTTCTTGGCTCATCCTTTTGGCACCCTCTCTCCTCTGGCTTCCATGCGAATCTTTTCGCGTAATTTGTCTACGCCGTCGAGCAGGGCTGGTGGAGTTGGTGGGCAACCGGACACGTAAACGTCGACTGGAACAATTTTGTCTACCCCGTTAAGAACGCTGTAGGCTTCTTTGTAGGGGCCACCACAGGTTGCGCAGGATCCCATTGCAATTACCCATTTAGGCTCAGGCATTTGGTCGTATAGTGTTCTTAGGACTGGTGCCATTTTACCTGTTACGGTTCCTGCGACGATCATTACATCTGAGTGTCTTGGTGATGCCCGGAAGATGACGCCGAATCTGTCAAAGTCATAACGTGATCCGCCGGTTCCCATCATTTCGATGGCGCAGCAGGCGAGGCCGAAACTTAATGGCCAGAAAGATCTTGTGCGTGACCAAGCTTTTAACTGATCTACTTTTGTGAAAAAGACGTTTTTATCGACGTCTTCGAGAATTCTAGGATCATACTGTTCTGATTCTTGAAATCCTTTTAGTTCCATTCTAGCACCTTCTTTTTCCAAGAATAAGCGAGTCCTAATGCTAGGATTACGATGAATACTAACATCATGTTTAAACCGACCCAACCTAGCTGATCTAGCGTGACAGCCCATGGGATTAAGAAAACGGTTTCAATGTCAAAAATGATGAATTCTAGCGCTACTATGTAGTAGGCCACGTGGTAACGTACTTGTGCATCTCCTTCAGGTGTTATCCCGCTTTCATACGTTGTTAATTTGTGTTTGTACGGGTTCTTTGGTCTTACAAATCTTCCAAACGTTAGAGATACTACCGGTAGTGCAACCCCTAATAGCATGAAAATCAAGACGAGAATATAATTGTCGTAATAAGCACCTAGCGCCATACGTTCACTCCCCTCCGTATTATAATCTTGATGTGAACCTTTAACTTAACTCTCCCTCAAATTATAACAAAGCTATGAATTTTATGTCTATATTATTCTGAATTCTCAGATAAGAAATGTAACTACAGTGGTAATAGTATTAAAGTGTATGTATTATTGGCAGGATTTATGTGGTGTGTTTTCTCAGGTCGTTGGTGTGTAAGGGTTTAGTGGGGTATTCAGGTGGTGGTTAGTGAGTGGGACGGGGGTGTTTTGGGGTTGGTTTCGGGATGATTTTGTCGATAATTATTATTAAATGATAGTTATTATTTATATAATTGCTATATTTGTGTTTCGTTGATTTGATCCTTCTGTTATTTTCGGGCTCGATTATGTGATTAATATCACTTGTTCTTGTTCTGTTGTGAAAATTCTTATTTGGATAATGCTAATGTAGTTGAGGCGCTCCCTTATAGGATTTGTGATTGATTTGATTGATTGTGAAATGTTTCTCAAGGGTTGTAACAGCATTCGATTGTTAAGTGTAACAGGCGGGTTATGAAACATATGTGTCTGTTTAGTCTCGCAATTGTGTCCGTTTAGTGATTATTGGAACAATTAAAAATTTGTTTTTTGGGTGGGTATTCTCATTAGGATTTGTGGGTTAGTCTTGTGGCCTTTCTTTCCAGAATCAGCTTGACATGGGGCACAAGATGCTCTCTCATGTGACACTTATTTCCAGAATCAGCTCGACACGGGGCACAAGAACATGATAGTCTTTCTTGCGGTATATCCTTTTTAAAATTACTTACATAATGCGCATACGGGTAAAACTTATGCTGTATTTTTTCCATTGCTGGCGAATTACGTAGAAATATTTGTAATTTTTTTAGGTATATGCTTGATTTATCAGATTTTATATTATATTATAATTTTGTAAATATTTTCTTCTACGATTGTACTTACTAATCCTCTTTGTGACTCCACTACATTTTCTTTTTGTACAATCAAACTTCCCTAATTTATAGTCCTTTGCTCACTTGTTCACTATTTAGAACTGAATCTATTGGATTTTTGTGAGGATATCTTTATGTTCACTCATGTTGATTGGTACAGTGATAACTCATGTTTTTCGCTAGCCATTAGCATTCGTGTATATATATGTACCACTATACTAATTAAAGGGGTTGGAAATGATGCAGTACAAAAAGATCGAATGGATTCATACAATACCTTATCATGTTACATGTAGATCAAAGCGCAATAATTTTCTTTACAAAGATGATGAAGATTTCCGCTATTTTATTAGGTTGTTAGAGTTAGCCAACAGAATTTACCCTTTTCAAATCCATTCATACATTCTTATGAAAACTCATTTTCATTTACTAATGAAGTCGGAATACCTTGAATACTCGTATATTTTAAGTTTTCTTAAGAGGCATTACACCGACTATTATAATTGGAAGTACAAATTACGGGGCAATTTGTTTGTTCAATGTTTTAAATCTATACCTGCTTATTCACCTCGGGAATTGCTTCTTATTAGCCGTGGTATTCATTTCATCCCAGTTGATATTAATCTTGTGCGTAATCCAGAAGACTACAAATGGAGTAGCTATCATCTTTTCTTGAAGTCAGATCTTGATTCTGTGAAAGATAGAAATCTTCCGCCATTCATGAATTTCACCCCTCTTATTCGTTCATTTTGGGGCACCAATGACGAGAAAAGGAGAAATTATATTCAATTCTGCGCGCAAGGTTATTAATCAATATGTGGGTATTATCGTTTGTCGGCATGATTTTTTGAAGTTGGTGGAGTGTGTGGAACCGGGTGGGTGCTAGCTAGTCGGCGCCTATCTGGTGTGTTAAGTTTGGCGGAATTGATGAGAGGTGGTCGTTAAGTTTGGGCTAGGCGTAAATGTTGATAGAAAATTACACATTTTCCATAAAACTAAGGTAGGATGGTGTTTTATGATAATGAAACCCCGCAAGCTGCGTAAGGAATTAGCGTTACTTCGAATGTTATACCCTCGAATGGCTTTTTCAGAAAATGTTGTTCGTGAATTTGAAAATATGGAGAAAGGGTATCAAGGGGAATTGATCTTTGACTCTTGGCTAGAAAACTTAACAATGGATTCCATTATACTGAATGACCTTTTATTTAAAGTGAATCAGAGTGAATTCCAAATTGATTCTTTGATCATTTACTCAAAAGGAATTATGATATTTGAGGTTAAATATTTTAATGGAGATTATTATATTGAGAATAAAACTCAAAAATGGTTAACCCGATACGAAGCAAATGTACAAAATCCAATACATCAAGTTGAACGGGCCGAAACGAATTTCAGAAAATTGCTGTACTCATTTCGGGGACCAAAAATCGACTTGTTACCTTATGTAGTTTTTACGAACCCTGAATTTACGTTATTCCAAGCCTCTATGAATATTCCCATTATTTTACCAAGTCAGATAAATTCATTTATAAACAAATTAAATGTTTCAAATAATCCTAAGGTAACCCAGAGGCATTTTGACTTAGCGACCAAAATTTTGGCTTCGCAAATAGAAGAATCTCCCTACAAACGCTTACCTGAATATCATTTTGACACACTTAAAAAAGGGGTTACATGTAGTCGTTGTAAGTCATTTATGTCTTCGCAAAAAAGAAAATTTGTTTGTGAAGCATGTGGGAGGAGTGAATTTAAAAATATTGGAATTGAAAGGAGCGTTACTGAGTTTCAACAACTTTTTCCAGATCGTCAGATTACTACAAAATTAATTATGGATTGGATAAATCTTAAAGCTAGTAAAAAAACAGTCCGTAAATTTTTAATGCGAAATTTTAATAAAGTTGGCTATGGCCCCGCCACTTACTTTGTTAATAGAGACTTAAAATGATTAAATACTTATATGAAGGGAGAATCGAATTCGATTCTCCCTTCATTTATGATGATTAAACTAAACTAATTACCCTTTTTGATTCACCAGTTCAAATCCTGTTATACGAATGACTCTCTTGTAACCCTTCTTTTCCAGAATGAGCTCGCATTGGGCACAAGATGCTTCCTCTTGTTACCCTTCCTTTCCAGAATGAGCTCGCATTGGTCACAAGACGTTCCCGCTTGTGACCCTTCTTTTCCAGAATGAGCTCGCATTGGGCACAAGATGCTTCCTCTTGTTACCTTTCCTTTCCAGAATGAGCTCGCATTGGGCACAAGATGCTTCCTCTTGTTACCTTTCCTTTCCAGAATGAGCTTGCATGGGGCACAAGGCGCTCCTTCTTGTTACCTTTCCTTTCCGAAATGAGCTCACATTGGGCACAAGATGCTTCCTCTTGTTACCTTTCCTTTCCAGAATGAGCTTGCATGGGGCACAAGGCGCTCCTTCTTGTTACCTTTCCTTTCCAGAATGAGCTCGCATTGGGCACAAGATGCTTCCTCTTGTTACCTTTCCTTTCCAGAATGAGCTCGCATTGGGCACAAGAAGTTCCCACTTGTGACCCTTCCTTTCCAGAATGAGCTCGCATTGGGCACAAGACGTTCCGGCTTGTTACCCTTCTTTTCCAGAATGAGCTCGCATTGGGCACAAGGCGCTCCTTCTTGTTACCTTTCCTTTCCGAAATGAGCTCGCATTGGGCACAAGATGCTTCCTCTTGTTACCCTTCCTTTCCAGAATGAGCTCGCATTGGTCACAAGACGTTCCCGCTTGTGACCCTTCCTTTCCAGAATGAGCTCGCATTGGTCACAAGACGTTCCCGCTTGTGACCCTTCTTTTCCAGAATGAGCTCGCATTGGGCACAAGATGCTTCCTCTTGTTACCTTTCCTTTCCAGAATGAGCTCGCATGGGGCACAAGATGCTCCTTCTTGTGACCCTTCCTTTCCAGAATGAACTCGCATGGGGCACAAGATGCTTCCTCTTGTTACCTTTCCTTTCCAGAATGATCTCGTATGGGGCACAAGATGCTTCCTCTTGTTACCTTTCCTTTCCAGAATGATCTCGTATGGGGCACAAGATGCTTCCTCTTGTTACCTTTCCTTTCCAAAAAAAGCTCACATTGGGCACAAGACGTTCCCGCTTGTGACCCTTCCTTTCCAGAATGAGCTCGCATGGGGCACAAGACGTTCCCGCTTGTGACCCTTCCTATCTCAATCGACTCCCGGATCATACAAAAAAGCGCCATCCAAGCCGGAAATTCCGGCTCAATTGGCGCTTAATCTAATTTATATTTTGTTTTCGGAGACTTCTAGGCGGTTGACGGCTCGCTTTAGGGCCATTTCGGCGCGTTTGAAATCGATGTTATCTCGCTTGGCTTCATCAAGGCGGCGTTGTGCGCGTTCTTTCGAAGCACGTGCGCGAGAAATATCGATATCGGATGGCCGTTCGGCTGATTCGGCGAGTATGTTGACTTCGTCGGGTCGGACTTCCATGAAGCCGCCGCTGACGGCGAGGAGTTCCACTTTTGAATCCTTCTTGATGCGGACGGCACCAATGGTAAGTGGTGTAACTAAAGGTAAGTGACCTGGGAGTATTCCCAGCTCGCCTTCTGCTGCTTTTACACTTACCATCTCTGTCTCTCCACTGTATACACTGCCATCAGGAGTGACGACATTCGTTTGCATCGTCTTCACGGTTCACCCTCCTTTTGAAAGGGACGATTCGTCTAACTATCAACGCAGTGGCAACGTGCTTATCTCCGTGTACGTGAACTCGGTGATCTAGATCAGGAATTCTTTTTACCTTGATAAGGAAGTTGCCGTCGAGATTTTTCCGAAAAATCTTTGCGGTTGATGGTTGGCGGTTATCGCTCGCTTTCTGTTGCATGAGTTGTTGTTGTCATGCTTGGTTGTTGATTAGTTGTTTGCTTTTTCTAGTACGGCTTCGATGCTTCCGACTAGGCGGAATGCGTCTTCTGGTACGTCGTCGTGTTTGCCGTCGAGGATTTGGCGGAATCCTTTAATGGTTTCTTCGACTGGGACGTATGAGCCTTTTTGTCCTGTAAATTGCTCGGCCACGTGGAAGTTCTGGGATAGGAAGAACTGGATTCGACGGGCACGGCTTACTGTTTGTTTGTCTTCTTCTGATAGTTCGTCCATACCTAGGATGGCGATGATGTCTTGTAGTTCTTTATATTTCTGGAGCGTAATTTGGACTTCTCGTGCTACGTTGTAATGCTCGTCTCCGACAATTTCTGGGGAGAGTGCGCGTGAAGTAGATGCGAGTGGATCCACGGCTGGGTAGATACCCATTTCCGAAAGTTTACGCTCTAGGTTTGTTGTTGCGTCCAAGTGGGCGAATGTTGTTGCTGGTGCTGGGTCTGTATAGTCATCGGCTGGGACATAGATGGCCTGGATCGATGTGACGGACCCTTTCTTTGTTGATGTGATTCGCTCTTGTAGTTGACCCATTTCGGTTGATAGGGTCGGTTGATAACCAACGGCGGATGGCATACGTCCTAGGAGGGCCGATACTTCCATACCTGCTTGGGTGAAGCGGAAAATGTTGTCGATGAAAAGTAGCACGTCGGCTCCTTTTATATCACGGAAATGTTCTGCCATCGTCAGACCGGTTAGGGCTACGCGCATACGTGCACCTGGTGGCTCGTTCATTTGGCCGAAAACCATGGCTGTCTTTGTGATAACGCCAGAGTCTTTCATTTCGTAGTACAAGTCATTTCCTTCTCGAGTACGTTCACCAACGCCAGCGAAGACGGAAATCCCGCCGTGCTCTTGGGCGATGTTGTTGATCAGCTCTTGAATGAGTACGGTTTTACCTACACCGGCACCACCGAAGAGACCGATTTTTCCACCTTTTACGTATGGTGCAAGTAGGTCAACAACTTTGATTCCTGTTTCGAGAATTTCTGTTTGTGTTGATAGTTCTTCATAAACGGGTGCTTCACGGTGAATAGGATTACGTTGAACACCTGGATTGATCGGTTCATCGAGGTCAATGTTTTCCCCGAGTACGTTAAATACTCGTCCGAGTGTGTCGTCACCAACGGGTACGGAAATTGGCTCGCCTAAATCGACAGCTTCCATGCCACGTACGAGGCCGTCTGTTGATGCCATCGCAATCGTCCGAACGGTGTCATCACCTAGGTGAAGGGCAACCTCTAACGTAAGAGCAACGTCGACTTCTCCGGAAGATTGGGCTTTATAGTCAATCTTAATTGCGTTATAAATCATCGGTAATTGTCCGCGTTCGAATTGAACATCGACAACGGGACCAGTTACTTGAGTGACGCGTCCTTTATTCATCTTCTTTCCTCCTTCTCAGAAAGGTGGGCCTAGACTCGGCTTATCTGGAGTCGCATGTGTAAGCTGCGTCAACAATGGCCGGAGTTGACCTAAGTCACCTTTGCAAAAAAATAACAATTTAAAAGCGATTATGTGTATGAAGGGGGAGTTGCTTAGCTTTGCGCTGAGGCTCCACCGACAATTTCGTTGATTTCTTGTGTAATTGCTGCTTGGCGTGCCCGGTTATAACTGAGGGTCAAGTCGCCGATCATGTTGTCTGCATTGTCTGTAGCAGAACGCATGGCGGACATTCTTGCCCCAAATTCACTGGCTTTCCCGTCAAGTAATGCGCCGAAGATTAAGCTTTCTGCGTAGTGAGGGAGTAGTTTCTCGAGAATCGTTCCGGCATCTGGTTCATAGATATAATCTAAGTTCTGTGCCGCTTGCGTTCCGTCTTCTCCGTCACTTTCTTCGGTGATGCTCGTCAATGGTAGCAGCTTTGACTCAGTAACTTCTTGGCTAATCGCACTTAAGAAATGGTTGTAATGGATATACACTTCATCGAATAGTTCATCTTCAAACATTTGTACAGTAGTTGAAGCTATGTTTTTGATGTCTGTATAATCCGGTTGATCTGCTAAACCAACAATCTCTTGAAAGATCGGCATGTGACGTTTTTTGAAAAAATCACGACCGACTCGTCCCATCACGATGATTCCGTACTCATCTGCTGATTTGTGTCGTTTATTAATTATTTTCATCGTTTCTCTCAGTAAGCCGCTGTTATAAGCGCCACATAGACCGCGGTCTGATGTGATAACAATATAACCTGTTTTTTTGACTTCTTCACGATCCGTTAGCATCGGGTGCAAATTGCTTTCTGAATCGTCTGAACCGGCTGCTATACTTGCGACTACTTCACGAATTTTATCTGTATAAGGCTGGAAAGCTTCTGCTTTTCCTTGTGCTTTATTAAGCTTGGAAGCCGAGACCATTTCCATTGCCTTGGTGATTTGTTTCGTCTTTTTCGTTGATCCAATTCTTGTTTTTATATCTTTTAAAGAGGCCATCGTTCTTCACCACCTTTTGTTGAAACGCGCAAGCACTTCGGTAACGTTTCGGCGAGGATGTTGACTCTTTTGTTGAATCTCGATTCTCGCCTTCGTTATCATTGCTAGCCGTTTATCCTCTTTTTAGTCGGTTCTTTATTTTTATTGGAATGTTTTCTTGAATTCTTCGATCGCGTTCTTCATATCAGCTTCATCAGCTAGTGTTCCAGTGTCTTTGATTTGCGCCAGGAGCTCTTTTCGATTGTGATCTAAGAATGTGTACATTTCCAATTCAAAGCGACGAATATCGTCTACTTCCACATCATCTAAGAGGCCTTTTGTTAAGGCAAAAAGGATGAATACTTGTTTTTCGACTGTAAGTGGTTGGTTAAGGCCTTGCTTTAATACTTCAACCGTTCGCGCACCACGGTTTAACTTCGCCTGCGTCGAAGCATCAAGGTCTGAACCGAACTGCGTGAAGGCTTCCAGTTCTCGATAAGAAGCTAGATCGAGACGAAGTGTCCCGGCAACTTTCTTCATCGCTTTGATCTGGGCTGAACCACCAACACGTGATACGGATAAACCTGCGTCAATCGCTGGTCGAACACCTGAGAAGAACAGGTTGGACTGAAGGAAAATCTGTCCGTCTGTAATCGATATGACGTTGGTTGGAATATAAGCTCCTAAGTCACCTGCTTGCGTTTCGATAAATGGAAGGGCGGTTAATGAACCAGCGCCTTTCGCATCACTAAGCTTCGCTGCGCGTTCTAATAGACGCGAGTGAAGGTAGAATACATCCCCTGGGAAAGCTTCCCGGCCTGGAGGACGACGAAGTAATAAGGAAAGTTCACGATATGCTGTTGCTTGCTTCGTTAAGTCATCATAAATGACAAGCACGTGCTTGCCGTTATACATGAATTCCTCACCCATTGTTACCCCTGCATATGGTGCAAGGAAAAGAAGTGGTGCGGGCTGTGAAGCACTTGCTGTTACAACAATCGTGTAATCAAGCGCGCCGTGCTGACGAAGTGTATCAACAACACCTGCTACCGTTGATTCTTTTTGTCCGATAGCGACATAAATACAAATCATATCTTCTTTCTTCTGGTTAATAATTGTATCGATTGCGATCGATGTTTTACCAGTTTGACGGTCACCGATGATCAACTCACGCTGACCACGACCGATTGGAATCAACGAGTCAATCGCTTTGATACCTGTTTGCAGTGGTTCGTGTACCGATTTACGGTCCATAACACCTGGTGCTCCACCTTCAATTGGACGAGTCTTATTTGTTTTAGTTGGACCCAATCCATCGAGCGGTTGACCTAGTGGATTAACAACGCGTCCAAGAAGTTCTTCGCCTACAGGAACTTCCATGATTCGTCCTGTTCGACGAACTTCGTCTCCTTCGCGAATATCTCTAAATGGTCCGAGAATGATAATACCAACTGTGTTTTCTTCTAAGTTTTGTGCCATTCCCATGACACCGTTTGAAAATTCTAGTAGCTCGCCGGCCATGGCGTTTTCTAGGCCGTGAGCCACGGCGATCCCGTCCCCGACACGGATGACGGTCCCTACATCGTTAACCTCAATTTCAGATTGATAGCCTTCGATCTGCTTTTTTAACAGCGAGCTAATTTCATCTGCTCTGATGCTCATTTCGTTCACCCCTATCTACTAACGTTCCCGTGTATCATGCGCGTTTTAATACGTGCAAGTTGGTTTGAGACACTTCCATCATAAACGGTATCTCCAATTTGAACTTTGAGTCCACCGATGATTTCTTTATCTACGATATTAGTAATATTTAACTTTCTTTTACCTGCTCGGATAGCAAAAACTCCGGCAATTGTCTCTTGTTCTTGTTCACTTAACGGTTTCGCTGATTGTACTGTTGCTTCAGCGATGCCTTGTGCTTGATTTGCGAGTTGCTTATAGTTATCCACAATTGGATGTAGTACATCAATTCTTTTATTTTCAATGAGCAATAGCAAAAGATGTAACACATGTGTACTGACTTTCTCTGAAAAAGCTTCCGTTAGGATGTTCTTCTTCTGAGTGTCCGTAATGTTTGGATGTCTAAACCCTTCGTCAAGAAGGTTCGTATCCTCAAATACTTGTGATACAACTTCAAGGTCTTCTAACGTCTCTACGAGAGTTCCTTGCTGTTCGGCAAGGTCAAACATCGCATAGGCGTAACGGTAACCTACTGGGTGTCTCCTCATAGGTTTCCGCCCACTTCTCTAAGTGTCTCTTGAATGAGTCTCTCTTGCTCTTTCTCATCGAGCTCTTTCTCGATGACCTTCGATGCGACAAGTACAGACAAGGTCGAAACTTGTTCACGAAGGGCAGAGATGGCTTGTTCTTTCTCTGTATTAATTTCAGATATAGCTGCTTGTTTCATGCGTTCTGCTTCGTTTCTAGCATCTTTTAATACATCTTTCGCTTGTTGATCGCTCATTATTTTTGAATTTTCGACAATTTCTTTTGCTTCTTGGCGGGCAGCTTGGATCGCCTCCCGTTGTTCTGCTAAGTATTTCTCAGCGTCTTTACGGTTCTTTTCCGCGGAAGCAATTTGATCGGCCACGTGGTTTTCACGCTTTTCCATCATGTCCATAATTGGACCGAATGCAAACTTTTTCAAAAGAAATAGCAAAAATAGAAATGCTACGAGTTGATAAGCGGCATTGATCCATTCAATTTCATTGACATCAAACAACGATTTCGCCTCCTTTTTTCTCAGTCACTCCTATTAAAAGGAGTGGCGAAGATTGTTTGGATAACCTTCTTCGCCACTTTTCTTGAGCGTTGCTTAGCCTAAGTGGCTGACTAACGCTTTTCTTAAAAAATTGTTTTACATGTTACCCATGAGGATAAAGGCAATAACGATGGCGAAGATTGGAAGCGCCTCAACCAATGGTACACCAATGAACATGATTGTTTGAAGTGGACCGCGAATTTCCGGTTGACGTGTAATCCCTTGAAGTGTTGCTTTGACAACGATTGCCACCCCGAAAGCTCCTGAGATAGCTGCTACACCTGCTACAATTGCGACTGCAATAGCGATAGTACCCATAATAAAAATCCTCCTATTTTGATAATATATTTTTTTTATAAAATAAATCACTCTTTACTTATGTTTATGTAAAAGAGTTCTTATTCAAGAAATTGTGTCTTGCTTTGGTTGATTAATAGTTACTTATTTTTTACAAATTCAACCTCAATTTTAGTGATCTTCGCTTACTTTATGCGACATGTAAACCATTGTCAGCATACAGAAGATAAACGCTTGTAATGACCCGATAAACACGCTGAATGCCTGGAAAACAACGAGTGGAAAAAACATAGCAAATCCCCAAACCACGCTAGATGCACCAAGACCGACAATCATCAACATCAGTACTTCTTTTGCAAAAATGTTGGCGTAAAGACGCATTCCGAGTGTCAGTGTGTTTGAGAAATCTTCAATAATTTTGAATGGTGCCATGAACACAGCCGGACGGAAATAATCTTTCCCGTATTCTTTCGGCCCCTTTAATTTCAACCCATAAATATGAGTCAGCACAATGACAAAGGCTGCTAACGAGATCGTCAATACAGGATTTGATGTAGGTGAATTCCACCAAACATAGTGTTCTTCTGTGGCAAGTTCAAAAGGAACACCCATCATGTTTGATACGAAAACATAGAGAATTAATGTAATCCCGAGCATGACAAAGTTCTTGCCTTGCTTCCAATCCATCGTACTGCTGATAATGTTCTTGACGAATTGAGTGAGCCACTCTAACATGTTTTGCGCACCTGTCGGATACATCTGAATCTTCCTAGACATGAAAAAGGCAATAAAGAAGACAATTGTCATCGCAACAGTGACCAAGATCAAGTTAGGAACATTCACCGTTAACCACGGAACCCCAAACAGATCAAATTTTAAAAACTTACTATCCAATCCTTTTCACCTCTTTTCTCTAATTGCAAGGAGCGTACATGCTGTTTTTTAAGTTGGTGCATGAATATTACCTTAGCTACCACTTTTAAAACAGGCAGTTTTCCCTCTCACTCTTCTTCTGCAAATGCTTTAATCTGGAGAATAGGATCTATCAAGAGGATGATATACGTTACTGCTAAACCGATGATCACTCCTGTTAGATTCAAGTAGTGAGGAAATTGCTGAGCTACGATAATCGCTGTCACCACAGCGGCCATTCGCCCTAGCGTTCCAACTGAAAACCGATATTTCCTGTCTTGCATTGACTTCCCAATACGCTTCACCTGAAAGTATGTACTTAACAATATAACTAAACTAAAGCTTGTCCCAAAGGCCATTCCTAAGAAAAATGTCGATTCAGTCGCAAACAAAGCTACGACCACCATCAAAACGATGATAATCGATGTGTAAAGGGAATAACGCTTAATTAAGACGCGAATGTCATTCATGATCGATCGTCTCCCATAAATTGCTGAATTGCTTTGACAATACCGTAAGTTGCGGTCGTTAAACCGACAAGCATCCCTATAACAAGGTATAGTCCGTCACCATTCAGCTGATTATCCAACCATCTCCCACCAAAAATGCCCAATAAAATCGAGCCAACAAAGTAAGAGCTGATCGTCGTCATGAGTGCGAAGGCTTTCATTAAATGACGATTCTTGGAAGGTTCAGACATCGTTCCCCACCTAGTCTGTTGAAGCTACGTTCAACATTTTTTAATATGGTAGACATCCTTTGTAATCGTACAACAGGCGTGGTTCTGTGTCAATATATCACTGTGTTGTAGAAACTATTTGTAAACGGATTCCTCATTTGATAAAACGTTTGCAGATCCGCAATTTAAAATCTACAATTTATTTGTCAGAAAATCTACAAATAGTGACTTTTCGCACGTTTACTATTATACATAATTTTTGCTCTCGTGTGTTGTGAAATTCCTAGAAAATATATTTTTTTAATGTTTCAATGATTTACATAAGGTTTTTGTTGTTTTTAAAAACAAGACCAATTCATAGAATTTTTTTTTAGAAAGGTACTAGGGTTAGCGGCACTCAATTTAATAGGCTCCTTCCATTCCGCTACCCCCTAAAAACTTAGACACTTTGCTCTCGGTCACGCACTAGTCATTCACCAAGATAGAGCATTTGTTCGACGGTGTCTTCTTGATCTCCTTTTTTGGCAAATATTAATGCTTTGTAGATTCCAGGTGGCACTTCTTCGACGATGAGGTCTTTTTCAAACATGCCACGGTGGACCTCTTCTTCGACATCTAAATAGGAAATGAATTGAAATGTATCAGGATCATAGAGGGCAATTCCTAGTTCATCGGCACCTCCTGGCAAATACACTTCATAATGATACTGATTTTTCTCCGTTTCATTTTCAAACATAAACGACATCAACCTTGGATAATTAGGTTCTTCGACAAAAAATAAATATGGGATTTCTGTCACATCATCTCCGCTTTTTACCGAGATACGGTCGTGGTAGATTCCTGCTTCAAAAACGGAAGGAAATACATCGATGCTAACCTCTACTTCTTTTTTTTCACCTGGCTCGATCCAAACGGAGAAAGGAACTTTCCACTGAATCCCGTCTGGTACCTCAAAGGGTGGTTCGATCGTATATTTTTTTCGTTCGTCCGAGAGGTTTTCAATCGTCAAGGTTACGTCTTTCTGTAATCGACTATCCGTTTTCAACCACTGTCCAAAGCTGAGTTGCGCTGGATATACGAGTGTTTCTGTCGATAATGCCTGATCGAGTTGAATTCTCCCTGTTCCTTGAATGTGTGGTGGATGAGGATTTCCTTCTTCATCAGTCAGCACTTTCGCGGAGTTCATCAGGGCAGCTTTAATTTGTTCAGGTGACCAGTCTGGATATTTTTCGATGAGCAAAGCTGCGGCTCCCGCAACGTGTGGGGATGCCATACTCGTACCGTTCAAGTCCAAATATCCGCTTGGAATCGTGCTGTCAATTTCGACTCCAGGGGCAACGAGATCTGGTTTCACTTCCCACGTATGTGTGACAGGACCACGAGAGCTGAACGGTGCGATGCGATCTTCTTCTTCACGATAAATCGTGCGAATCTGCTCTTGATCATTTTGTTTAATGATATTTGTCAGTCGTTCGCCATCTTCTTTTGGAACGCTGATGACTGGAATATCCAGGGGTTCTTCGAGCATGCCGGCGAATTCGCCGGGCTGATGATTGTATACGATCACCCCTTTCGCCCCATTTGCTAGCGCAATCTTCGCTTTGATTGTAAAACTGATAATCCCTCGTTTCGCCAAAACGATTTTGTCTTTCACGTCGATGTTTTCATAGTCTTCTTCTTTGCCGAGGCCGACGTCTATGATTGGATAGGAGCGTTGAAATTTCCATTTTGTTGCGTTTTGCATTGGTTGAACGACGATTTCTGTTTTGCGGTCGGTGTCGGTAATCAAGTATGGGACTTTCATTGGTGGTGTTGATGCTCCGACTGAAATTGCTTTTGCTGATGTGCCTGGGGAGCCGACTGTCCATAAATTTGGCCCGCTGTTTCCATTCGATGTAACGGCAACTACTCCTTTTTCGACGGCTTGATCAAGTGCTTTGCTCGTTGGCCAATCGGGTCCATTGACTGTGTTGCCGAGTGATAAGTTTATGACGTCAACTTCATCTTCGACGGCTTTCTCGATTGCTTCGATGACTTGTTCGGTTGTGCCCATTCCGTTAGGTCCGAGCGCGCGATAGGCATGAATTTCTGATTCGGGTGCAACGCCTTTTAGTTTTCCGTTAGCTGATATGATTCCGGCGACGTGAGTGCCATGGATGGTCGGGACCCCTTGTTCTTTCTTTGTTTCCATCGGGTCGTCGTCTTGATCGATGACATCAAAGCCTCCGTGATAATTATCTTTTAAATCGGGGTGGGCATAATCAACGCCGGTATCAATGACGGCAACTTTTACACCTTTACCTGTCAAGTTGTCGTCTCCCCTAGTAAATAGGCTGTTCGTGTTCCCTGAAGTTCCGCCGATAAATGGAATGCTTTCATCAACGTAGGGCTGATAGAATGCGACTTTATCGATGCTTGCGACTTCGTCTAGTGCTGCGACTTTGTTGGCTTGTTCTTCGGAAAGTTGTATCGAAAATCCGTTAAAAATGTGCTTGAACATCTTTCTTCGTTCTGCACCTTCTATCGTTTGTTCTACTTTTTTTGCTAGTTTTTTTGGATTGTTTTTTGCTTCAATAATATAAATTGCTGGTTGATCATTTGTCGTACTGATCGGCAGGACGCCATCGTGAATTTCGGGCCGATCGGGAAAGGTGATCGTCTCTTGTTCGTCGTTGTTATTGTTACTGTTGTTGATTTCAATTGATCTCGGATGCTCGAGTCGATCATAGGTGTCATTTTGTGCGCTGCCTATAAGCGGAAATAGTACCGCGGTGAGGCAAAGAATGATTAGCGCTATGAGACTAATTTGTTTATATAGAGAGCGAAGGTTAAAACGTTTGTTCAATATTAAATCCCCTTTCGTCACTTTTCCTGCCCCTCTATCTTTTACTATTTATTGCTCTTTTATCCATTGAAATGAGATTGTAACTGGTTAAGGTGGTGAGTTTTGTTGCGAGGAGTTGCAGAGTGAGTCTTAGGGTGCGGTTGCTGGTTCACAGGAATGTCTGGGGAAACCTTCTTTTAAGGGATTCGAGCGATATCATATCCTGTTAAACTCAACAAGCTCACACTGCTTTTTACAACCATAAAAAGAGGCACCTCTTGAATTTTCCAAATAATATTGGGGAATCGTCTAGGAAATATGGTAAAATAATACTCTGCATTGGGTATTTTGATTTTTTTGAGGAGTTGTGGTTATGGACAAATTAAATCTATTATCTCATTTTAACTTGTTAAGGGAGTTACCTGAAAAAGAACTGATTATGCTAGGAGAGATGAGTAAGGAGATGATTCATCCAAAAAGAACAATTGTCGCCTCTCCGAATACACCAACAAACACTGTTTATCTTCTCAAAAAAGGACAAGTCCGTTTGTACCGAGTAAATCAAGCTGGCAAACAATTTACGCTCGATATTTTCACTGATGGCAATATGTTTGGCTCTATCGGTAAATCATCTCCCGATAGTGATTTCTATTATGTAGAAACGATAGGAGAATGTCATGTTTGTTGCATAAGCAATGAGCAGTTCACCCTCTTTTTAACTAGAAATCCGTCAGTCGCCTTGAAACTACTCGATATCTTAACTGTTCGCTTACAAAATACGTACCAATTAAGTGAAAAAATTGCCTTGGACCCAGTCGAAGATAGATTGCTTTTCATCCTTAACAAATTAACTCATTCGCTAGCTACTTCTGATGACTCTTGGCTGACTGCTTCAGTAAAATTAACTCAAGCTGATTTGGCAACAATGGTTGGCTCATCAAGAGAAACGATTAGTCTAATAGTTAAAAATCTTGAAGAAAACAATGTTATTAGGCGTAAAAATGGTTTTTATCAATTAAACATGAATGAGAAAGTTGCTGATTATCGATAACAAAGTCTTATCATTTTCTTCATTAGCTCATCTGCTTAATTAAGCAGATGAGCTCTTTTGTCGCTTCGTCTGTTCTACAATGCTTCGAGAAAATGCACTTCTTCGATCTTGAAGGAAATTTCTAACTTCCTCTGCCGTCATCCCTTGATTTTTTGCTTTGATCATCAAACTCTGCCACTCTTTGTCCAAATCTGCGTTAATACTTTTTCTAACCATCACCACGCCCCCTTTCCTATAATTCTTTTAAACTAAGGAGGCCTGGCAATCATTGGTGCAAGCTACTCGACTTGGTGCACCTTTAGACCCAAAGCTTTGCGTCTCTGCCTTTCGACAGGTTTGCCTTTTACTAGTAAAAGAAAAATGATTGTGTGCTTTAAATCAAGGATTTCTTATTGACAGATAATCAATCTTTCATTTTATTTTACACAATTTAACTATCAAAAGATGTTAGCTAACTTACATTTTTTGAAATATATGAAAAATCTCAACAATGCGGCAGACATTCCATTTGTACCAACACCACATTCCACTAATTTCTGAATACGCTAAGCTTCAGTCTAACCAAAGAAAGAGAAAAAGCGTCTGCTTTTCCTCTAAGATAACCTATGCTATTAAACGTGATAAGTTCGCCAATTACTTCGTTCCGAACAAGCGGTCTCCAGCGTCACCTAGGCCTGGTACTATGTAGCCGTGGTCGTTTAACTTCTCGTCCAACGCCGCAAGATAAATATCCACATCAGGATGAGCTTTCTCCATCGCTTCAACGCCCTCAGGTGCCGCGACGAGACACATCAATTTAATGTTTTTCCCACCACGCTTTTTCACGACATTGATTGCCTCAATTGCTGAACCACCAGTTGCAAGCATCGGATCAACAACAATCAATTCACGTTCCTCAATATCCTTTGGAAGCTTCACATAATATTCCACCGGCATCAACGTTTCAGGATCGCGGTACAAACCAACATGTCCCACTTTAGCTGCAGGAATTAACCCCATGATGCCATCAACCATACCTAGCCCTGCACGAAGAATCGGAATAATTCCTAATTTTTTACCAGCAATCGTCTGGCAATTCGCCATTGCTACCGGCGTTTCCACCTCAACATTACGAAGCGGAAGCTCTCTCGTGATTTCAAAAGCCATCAACCCAGCAATCTCATTTGTTAATTCGCGAAACTCTTTTGTACCAGTCTCTTTCTTGCGAATATACGTTAACTTATGTTGAATGAGAGGATGATCGAACACATACACTTTACCCATTAAAACCCGCTCCTTTATAGATAGAATCCATTTATTTTTACTAGAAAAACTTGGCTTCTCGCCAAATCCTTCATGGCGAAAGCCTTAGTTTATCTTATACTTTAATCCTTTAACAAAGTTAAACATTCTTAAAGTACAAAAAGATTCATTAATCACTTACACGCTCCTAAGAAATTCTACACAAAACAACAGTTATATTCAAGAGTCAACTTAGAATCCCATCAACAAAAAAGAGCACCTGCCAAAAAACCGACAGCTGCTCATCAATTATTTATTCATCTGCGTAAAGCGGGAAGCGTCCCGTTAACTCAAGAACCGCATCCTTCGCATTATTCAACACATTCTCATCTTCCACATTCTTCAACACAAGGCCAATAATCTTACCGACCTTCTGCAATTCGCTCTCCTTAAAACCACGAGATGTCACAGCAGCCGTACCAATGCGCAAACCACTCGTAACAAAAGGACTTTCTGGGTCAAACGGGATCGTATTTTTGTTCGCAGTAATCCCCACTTTGTCCAACGCTTCCTCGGCGATTTTTCCTGTCAAAGATAATCCTCTCAAATCAAGTAATACTAAATGATTATCCGTTCCTCCAGAGACGAGATCGACGCCTTCCTCTTTCAGAGAGGCGGCAAGTGCTGCGGCATTCATTTTGACTTGCGCAGAATACTTTTTGAAATCGTCTTGTAGTGCTTCACCAAGTGCGACCGCTTTTGAAGCGATCACGTGCATAAGCGGTCCACCTTGAAGGCCTGGGAACATCGCTTTGTCAATTTTCTTTCCATATTCTTCTTTACAAAGAATCATCCCACCACGTGGTCCACGGAGGGTTTTGTGCGTTGTTGTCGTCACAAAATCAGAAAAAGGAACCGGATTTTGATGATCACCTGTTGCAACTAATCCAGCAATGTGAGCCATATCAACCATTAAGTATGCATCAACCTCATCGGCTATTTCACGGAATTTAGCAAAATCAATTTCACGCGGATAGGCACTTGCTCCAGCGACGATCATTTTCGGTTTGTGCTCAATTGCTTTAGCACGCACATCTTCATAATCGAGGAGACCAGTGTCTTTGTTAACACCGTAATCGACGAAGTTGTATTGCTTCCCACTAAAGTTGACTTTACTTCCGTGTGTTAAGTGACCACCGTGCGACAAATTCATGCCGAGCACTGTATCTCCTTGCTCAAGAAAAGCAAAGTAAACTCCCATATTTGCTTGTGCACCCGAATGGGGTTGAACATTTACAAATTCTGCACCAAAAAGTTTTTTGGCTCGATCACGAGCGATATTTTCCACAATGTCTACGTGTTCGCATCCGCCATAGTATCGTTTTCCCGGGTAACCTTCTGCGTATTTGTTCGTTAAGACAGATCCTTGTGCTTCCATGACTGCTTTTGATACAAAGTTTTCCGATGCGATTAATTCTATGTTGTCTTGTTGACGCTTTAACTCATCTTGCATTGCATTAAAAACATCCTTGTCTTGCGCACTTACGTGACTTAAAGCTTGATTGTTTTCTGTTGCCATTAGTCAAAACCCTCCCTGAACTCATTCACGCTAACTTTGTTGATACTTGGTCATACGTGTTCTAGTTTTCAATCTGTTCTTTATTTTATACTGTTCTTCCTCCATTGTAAAAGGGCAAACCACTTGTCAGACGAATGAATTCGTTTTCAATTTGAAAAATGACGAATCTTCGGACTATTATGGCTGTAACATTTCGGCTTTGGCGTTTATCTTTCGCTAAGCAGATACATTTATTTAGTTAGTGCTGTATCTTGCGCCCCTTTCTTTCCAATTCTACTCGCCAAGGGTCACAAGACGCTCCTTCTTGTGACCCTTCCTTTCCTGAATTAGCTCGCATGGGGCACAAGACGCTCCTTCTTGTGACCCTTCCTTTCCTGAATTAGCTCGCATGGGGCACAAGACGCTCCTTCTTGTGACCCTTCCTTTCCTGAATTAGCTCGCATGGGGCACAAGCTGCTTCTTCTTGTGACCCTTCCTTTCCTGAAATAGCTCGCATGGGGCACAAGACGCTCCTTCTTGTGACCCTTCCTTTCCTGAATTAGCTCGCATGGGGCACAAGCTGCTTCTTCTTGTGACCCTTCCTTTCCTGAAATAGCTCGCATGGGGCACAACTCGCTCTCTCTTGTGACCCTTCCTTTCTAGAATTAGCTCGCACGGGTCACAAGACGTTCCTTCTTGTGACCCTTCCTTCCCTGAAATAGCTCGCATTGGGCACAAGCTGCTTCTTCTTGTGACCCTTCCTTTCCTGAAATAGCTCGCATGGGGCACAACTCGCTCTCTCTTGTGACCCTTCCTTTCTAGAATTAGCTCGCACGGGTCACAAGACGCTCCTTCTTGTGACCCTTCCTTTCCTGAATTAGCTCGCATTGGGCACAAGACGCTCCTTCTTGTGACCCTTCCTTTACAGAATTAGCTCACATGGGGCACAAGCTGCTCCTTCTTGTGACCCTTCCTTTCCTGAAATAGCTCGCATGGGTCACAAGCTGCTCCTTCTTGTGACCCTTCCTTTCCTGAAATAGCTCGCATGGGTCACAAGCTGCTCCTTCTTGTGACCCTTCCTTTACAGAATTAGCTCGCATGGGGCACAAGACGCTCCAGCTTGTGACCCTTCCTTTCCTGAATTAGCTCGCATGGGGCACAAGACGCTCCTTCTTGTGACCCTTCCTTTCCTGAATTAGCTCGCATGGGGCACAAGACGCTCCAGCTTGTGACCCTTCCTTTCCTGAAATTAGCTCGCATGGGGCACAACTCGCTCTCTCTTGTGACCCTTCCTTTCCTGAAATAGTTCACATTGGGCACAAGACGCTCCTTCTTGTGACCCTTCCTTTCCTGAATTAGCTCGCATGGGGCACAACTCGCTCTCTCTTGTGACCCTTCCTTTCTAGAATTAGCTCGCATGGGTCACAACTACCTCCGTTCCTTTCCCACTACACCAAAGATTAAATAGTTTCTTCTGGCAATACCCAAACCAAAAAAATCCTCCGTGTTGTGCCTAAGTAGTTCCGACACTGAGGAGAAATTGTGAAATAACAGCTTAATTATCACATTAAAATCGAAAATAATCACACAGATTGCCCAAATTAAGAGTATACGATAGCATGGAGCTATGTATTCTAAAGTAATCTTGGTTAAAAGTAGACTATCGAATTTGGATTAAATCGATAATGATTGTAAGATTCAGTTAATTCACCTATAGGATGGATTTACTGCCAATAAACCTATATTTGTTATCAGATAATGTTTAAAAAGACACATTTTCTTTTCTTTCACATCAAACAAGGTAGGTGATAGTTTGGCGAATAACATAAAGAAATTCCTCTTAGACCCTAATAAGTATTATTGGACAAAACTGATACTAGCGCTATTACTTATTACAATTAATTGGATATTTATTCATCTCTATGGATATGGCAATATTGTCAGCTCTATTATTATTTTAATTTTCATCTTGTATCTCATCTTTTTTATCATTGTATATTTAGCTAAATCAATTAATAAAAAACGAGAGAAAAAATAAATGCAATATTCTTAAATTATGTATAGAAGCATTTCCCACCCAAGTACTAGCCAAAAAAGAGAGCAAATCACTATACGTTTTGCACTCTTTTTGATTGGTTATTTTTATTTTCTCCACCGAAACCGAACCATTTAAAGTTACACTGTGTTTCCTTTTTTATGATTGTTAACACTCACTTAATGTGTAAACGGCTCTCTCGCCGCCAATTAGTTTTGGCCTTGTTCGTGCAAGCGTTAAATGCGCTTCACCGATTTGTTTCACCGACGTGCGAATAGGAACGGCAACTTTTTTCAAATGCATGCCAATAAAGGTGTCACCAATATCGATGCCCGCGTCAGCGGCAATTTCTTCTACGACAACGGGATCCATCATATTTTTGAAAACAAACGATGCCATAGAGCCACCTGCTTTTGGTACAGGAACCGCAGATACGGGAGTTAAGTTGTGCTGCTTTGCAACCTTTCTTTCAAGCACGAGTGCACGATTCAAGTGTTCACAGCATTGAAAAGCGAGTTGTACCTTCGTTTTTTCACGAAAAGCATCTAAAGCAGTCCACAATTCAGTCGCGACTTCGGTTGTTCCGGCGCTACCGATGTGTTTTCCGATCACCTCGCTTGTGCTTGTGCCAATCACGAATAGGTCATCTTCGCCAAGTTGAGCAACTTGCTGAAATTCGTTTAGCGCCTCCGTCAGTTTTGCCGCCAATTGCCCTGTGAATGAGTCATTCATAACAATCCCTCCTCATTAAAGATAGAAAGAAATGAAGGATGAAATCACCCTTCATTAAGCTTCATATTCTGTAATTTTTCCGATACGTCTCGCATGGCGGCCACCTTCAAATTCAGTAGTTAGCCAAACTTTGGTAATTTCTTGCGCAAGCCCTGGCCCGATGATACGTTCCCCCATCGCTAACACGTTCGAATCGTTATGTTCTCTCGTTGCTTTTGCCGAAAAAAGATCATGAACGAGTGCGCAACGAATCCCTTTTACTTTGTTTGCTGAAATCGACATGCCGATGCCTGTCCCACAAATAATGATGCCACGGTCGACTTCTCCGTTAGCAACCATTTCTGCTGCTGGAATTCCGAAATCTGCGTAATCAACGGAATCCGCACAATCACAGCCGACATCTTTGACTTCGTGTCCTAATTCTTTGATGACATTAATAATATCTTCTTTTAAGGCATAACCTGCATGGTCAGACCCAATTGCAATTTTCATTAATAGTTACCTCCATTTTTTCTTAAAGAGTTGTTAGTTAGATTCCTCATTTTGATCTAGTTTCTCAAGAAGTTTTTCAATTGCTGATTCGATTTCCAGGAGCGTTTTTTCATAAATATCTTGATCGTGGCCGAACGGATCTAGGATATCAAATGATGGCAAGTCCCACTCGATGCGGTCAATCGCAGCTTGGTGCGGATGCAGTTGATCTAATAACTGTGCTTCTAAGCTCTCTTGGTTATTAACTTCTTTCTTTTGATTATACTCCTCGACTTTATCTTGATTTGCCGCTAAAAAAGAGGCTCGCTTTAATTCAAGTTGTGCCGTGTGGTCCTTTAAGTCCTCAATTTTCTTGAGTAACTCTGGATCGGTTAACGTATATTCTTTTAGTGTATAGACACGGTCCGCTAATTCAGGAAACTGCTCCAATACAAGCCGTTTATGCGTCTCCGTCATCGTTAAGACGATATCAGACCAACGAATCGACTCCTCGGTAAGAGTCGAGGATTGATGACTTTCAATGATTCCACGTTTCGCAAGCGCCGCTTTTGAACCTTCTGACATTGGTATCCCTTCGATTCCATGAATACCTGCAGAGCGCGCTTCAAAGTTCTCCGTTTGTTTTTTGCTTTCAAATATTGCTTCTGCCATGGGACTACGGCACGTATTTCCTGTACAAACAAAAAGGATTCTCTCCATTTTATTCACTTCCTTCTTTATCTACTTTTTTGCCGTTCCTGTTGTTCTGTTATACGAGCCAGTAAGGACCATCTTCCCATTATTCTATCACAATTAGGGAATTATTTTGAGGAAAAAGTTTTCCTCACGCTTTTATTGATTTAGGATACCCCTACTATCATTTTTACCCCAAAATAGATCAAAACCAAACCGCCAATCCATTCACTTCGTTTTCCAACCAAGGGTCCGACTTTTTTGCCGACGACAAGTCCTGCCCAAGTGAAGCAAGTACTGACAATAGCAATGCTTGCCACAGTGACCCCTGTTTTTAGACCGATCATCCCCAAACTTAATCCTGCCGAAAAACTATCAATACTCACGCTAACAGCAAAAATAAGTAGACCGAGCCCTCTAGGTGAAAAAATCAACGACTGCTCATATCGGAAGCTTGACAGGACCATTTGCACCCCTAAAATCACAAGACCACTCCCGCCAATAAAAAATGCAACAGTCCCCATATATTGCGAAAGAATTCTGCCGATTAGCATGCCAAACAGGGGCATCGCTGCGTGAAATACACCAACAGTTAAGCCAATCAGCGCCATCCTACGATATTTAATTCCTAATAATCCTAACCCGATTGATATGGAGAATGCGTCAATGCTTAGCGCAATCGCCATGATGCCAATTGTTATCAGTTCATTAAACACAAAATCCCTCCTTGGACAACTACTTCAATTTATGCATGTCCAAGGCAATTTAGTATCGCTAATTTGCGGTGAATTTTACCGTTGACGTACGACCGTTCCACCTGCTGCCTTTCTGAGTCGATTCATAATCGCACTGCCAAGCTCCGTTTCAGGAAATACTTGCGCGAAAATCACATCAACCTCATCTTCAGCAAACGACCTTAACGAAGGATACAACTGCTTGGCAACTGTGGATAAGTTGTTGACAGAACCGAGGAGTACCTCCTTCGTAGCATTCGTCTCACCACGATATTCATCCGTTATCAACGCGCCTACTTTTTTCCCTTCAGCACGAGCGTCATTGATCTTTTCGCAAAAATAACGAAAATCTCCATCCACAAGGGTTAATGGAGCAGTTGGTGCGTAGTGTGTATATTTCATTCCAGGCGAGCGAGGCGCCTCGTCAAGTTGTGTTAGCGCTGGATCAACGGTAATTTCGCCAATTACACGTTCGATCGCTTCTTTCGTCGCTCCTCCTGGGCGGAGAATCATGACATCTTCTGACGAACAGTCGACAACGGTTGATTCAACACCAACCCCAGTCGGTCCTCCATCAAGAATCCCAGCAATTCGACCATTTAAATCATCGTTCACGTGAGCCGCGGTTGTCGGACTCGGCCGACCAGATCTGTTCGCACTCGGGGCAGCAATCGGTAAGTCCGCTGCATGAATTAGTGCTAACGCAACAGGGTGATCAGGCATACGAATCGCAACCGTAGGCAAACCTGCTGTTACTTTTGTTGATAACGTATGATTATGTCTGAAAACGATCGTTAGAGGGCCTGGCCAGAAAGCGTCCATTAATTGTCTCGCTTTTGCCGGGATTTGTTCCACGTACTTCTCAACTTGATCTTTTGTTGCGATGTGGACAATCAATGGATTATCCGATGGGCGACCTTTCGCGGCAAAAATACGCGTAATCGCTTCATCAGATTTTGCATTCCCTCCTAATCCGTAAACTGTTTCTGTTGGGAACGCAACGACGTGATTATGTATGATTTGCTGGGCTGCTTCAAGAATTTCTGTCGATGTTAGTACACTATCCACATCGTTATCCACAACCCACTGTTTTGTCTGTTGATTTCTCATTATTTCATCCTCCTTGCTGCTCATTATTGTCCGTTTGATTGTGTTTAATGTCAAGCGTAGCAACGAAGGTTCTTGAAGGAGATTTAGCTAGATTATAACTATGGGCTAAGCTACTTCGAATGCCCTTTGTCATTTTCGTCGTGAATGGTACTTCACAATTTTTTTTAAAGAGGGCCAAGCAATCATGTTCAAAAATCGCAAAAAACAACGTTATCCACATGCATCTGTGGATAACGTTGCCGATCCTGTGGATAATTATGTGGAAGAGTGGGTATAAGTCAATTGTTTATCCACATTTCTTTGCTTGTCCATACAAATAATCTTTCTTTTCAAGATAAGTAGCAACTTCAGGTACTTCCTTAAGTTCCTTCGAAAGGTCTGCTTCTCGTACTTTTTTAAATCCTATTTTCTCAAGCATATCGCCTGCCTGGGTTGCCATCACATAAACGACGGATGCATCTTTTTGCCACGCATATTGTATTGCTGTTTCTAGCATTTTCAATACAAAACTTCCATTAACTTTGTCTGCGTCAACGATGACAGATCGGATCAACGTCTCGTTGTCGTTTACAGGTTGCAATGCTGCTGTCGCAATCAGTTCTCTTTGGTTGTCTTCAGCGACGATAAATGGTTGCCAGTCATTTAGAACAAAGGAGCTTGATACTCCTGCTTTGCTAATAAAGTGTTGTATTCGTAGCACATCTTCTTCGACTGCTTCTCGGATAATCACGCTCATTCAAGATCCCTTCCTTCTCTAAAAATAGCTTGTACTATAAACTATTCAAGACATTTGGGATTATGAATAATTTTTGCCGACGTAGTTATCCACTCTTTTGATCGACGTTGTGGATATCTTGTGGACAACCTCTCAAATTTACCAAGGTAATTTTGACCAAAGGCTTTTTACGACATCAACTACGAAGAAAGACACTTCTATTTCTTCTTCGTCTTCTTGGACTTCTTCTCGATCACGTCCCGATTTTTCACGATCTTTTTCGTTCACCTGTTCACTGTCTTGTTCTATGTGTTCCTGTTCTTGCTGTTGATTATTTGTTGAGTAGATCGTTTTTTCTTCATCTTTCTCGGCAACATCGACAAAACATAGCGGTGGGAATAAGACGCACCACCAGTTATCCCCAAGGCCATCGCCTAGTTCGATGAAAACAGCTTCGTATTCTCCTTCTGGATATACTCTGCTTCCATATTGCTTTGTTGGAAAATCAGTGTAATCAAGCGAGACACGGGAAGATGTCTGTACCCCAAGTTTCTCTAACTCATCGCTGACAATCGTTTCGAGCTCTGGGATACGCGCCTGAATTTCTCTGCGTGCATCTTGCACATCGCCCATATTCCCTGTCCACATGCTAATTTCCTTATTGACTTCATTGCGAATGTTGATTTTCACTTGTTGATCGACCGGTGAGTTACTATTTGATTTAATTCTGAGACGAATCGACTCTTCTGGAATTGCTTCCTCTTCGGCACCGACCATAGCCGACATCGATAACACGCTTGCCCCTGCATAGTTTGGATAAAAGAAATGTGCTTCCCAATTTAAAAATAATAATGAAACAATAAAAACTACGTATAATGGCATTCTTGCAATTCTCGTAAACTTGTAATTTGACTTTATTTTGTTAACCATGATGATTCCCCCTCATGCTAATCATTCTCGGCAGGTTGGGGTTTGCTTAAACGGGGAATCGTCCGACAAATTGAGACATAAGGTAAGTTTGTTGTTTGATAAAAGTGAATCATCCTTGAAGAAACCTAAGTTATTCAGTTGACCCAACTTAATCTATATATTTAAGTTTCTCTCGAAGAACTTTAGAATCCCTACTCATTGTGGTGAGCGAAATATGATCGTCTGAAACGTTATTATTCATTCCGTTCACATCACGTATCTACAGTATTATCTATGAAATATAATGTTGGTTCATTTACTCACTTCTAAGTAAAATGACAGTTGTACAATTTACATACATCAGAAAATCGTATATATTTTGTATAAGGTATACCTTGACTTAAACAAGTCGACATAGGTATAATTTAGTTAGAAATGTATACAATAGAACAAGCCAAGATGCGATTAACATCTTGACTCTAACAAATGTTACAACCAATGATTAACGGTCGGCTTTTAACTCTACTTTCCGTTATTTCTAACAAAAAAGTAACCCTCCACGCCCGTCAAAGCACAGGATGGGTTATTTTTTTGCGATTTTTTCGATAAGCATTACAACAAATGTCAATAACGCTAAGATGAAAATACCTGCAGTGAAAAGTAACATTAATACATTCATCGGTCTTATCGCCACCCTGTAAGTAACACTTGCTACCGTCTATTATATCAAATTCCCTTCTACTAATGTTGGTTTTATCATGAGTAATAGATGATTTTTTACAATTATTCCCACGCATTACTTATGGTTTATTCTTGTCAATCCAATCTTTTAATTCTTCCACAAATCCGCCTGTCCCATACTTCAATTCACTAAACAAATTAGAATTACGGATGTTGCTCTTGATATCATATATCCTCCTTTACATACTCCGCCCACAAAGTGACATATCAAATGTCTTCCACCTTGCTTTTACAACTAAGAGGGGCGCTCAATATCGGTGCGAGTGCTCGGCACGCAAAAAGTCAGCTGCTAAGTAGCGAGCTGACTTTTTGTTGATTATTTAACTTTGGCTAGGACGATGCGTTGGTTATTATTGATGTCGTTAATGATTTGAATGTCTGCGTTCGTTGGTAGTTCGGTTGCGAGTAGCTGACGAACGGATTCGCCTTGGTCGTGGCCGATTTCAAAGGCGACGATGCCTGGTGTTAATAAGATATTTGGGATTTGCTTGACGAGGCGTCGATAAATATCGAGGCCGTCTCCCCCTGCGAACAGGGCGTTCTCTGGTTCGTGATCAGTAACGTTCGACTTCATCTCTTTCCGATCCCCTTCTGGAATGTAGGGTGGGTTGGACACGATAATCGAAGCTTTTTCGTTCGATTCGAGAAACGGTGTTAATAAGTCACCTTCGCAAAACGTGATGTTCACTGCAAGGTTGGTTGCATTCCGTTTCGCGACAGCGAGGGCTTCGGTGCTTATATCTGATGCGAGAACGCGACTGTGTGCGAGCTCTAATGCTAGCGTGATAGCAATGATTCCGCTACCTGTCCCGACATCGATGATTTGCAGCGGTTCCGCTTGATTTTTCCCAGCAAGGTCTGCGAAAAGGTCATCGATTGCGGCTAAGACTGCTTCGATGAGTTCTTCGGTTTCGGGTCTCGGGATGAGGACGTGTTGGTTGACGGCATATTCGCGTCCGTAAAAGGTTTCGTTGCCTGTAATGTGTTGGACGGGAATGCCGGTTGCTGCGAGTTCTACGTCGCGAACGAATTGGGAGTGAACGGTGCTTGTGAGCTCGGTTTGTAGTTCGGTGAGCAGTTGTGTGCGTGTCCAGCCTGTATGGTGCTGCAGGAGTCGATCGCCGATTTGTCGTTCGTATTGGTTGGCTTCTAAAAAAGACGAAGCCCAGTTAAGGGCTTCGTATACTTTGGTTGTTTCGTTTGGACTCATCATTATGTGTCCAGGTTTTCCATGAGTGATGATTGTTCTTCTACGATAAGCGCTTCGATGATTTCGTCGATTTTGCCTTCGAGAATCGTGTCGAGTTTCTGAAGTGTCAGACCGATTCGGTGATCAGTTACGCGACTTTGTGGAAAGTTGTATGTGCGAATTCGCTCGGAGCGGTCGCCTGTTCCGATCGCTGATTTTCTGTCCTCGTCAATTTCGGCTTGTGCTTCTTTTTGCAGTTTGTCGTAAATTCTTGCTCGTAAAACTTTCATCGCTTTTTCTTTATTTTTGATTTGCGATTTCTCGTCTTGGCACTGTACGACGGTTCCGGTTGGCAAGTGAGTTAATCGCACGGCTGACATCGTTGTGTTAACGCTTTGTCCGCCTGGTCCGCTCGATGTAAATGTGTCAACGCGGATGTCTTTCTCGTGGACGTCAACTTGAAATTCTTCGGCTTCAGGTAAGACGGCGACGGTTGCTGTAGACGTATGAATACGTCCACCTGATTCGGTGGTCGGCACACGTTGTACGCGGTGAGCGCCATTTTCGTATTTCATGCGTGAGTAGGCGCCTTTGCCGTTGATCATGAAGATAACTTCTTTAAAGCCACCAATGCCTGTTTCGTTCGATTCGATGACTTCCATTTTCCAGCCGCGAATTTCAGCGTAGCGGGAATACATGCGGAACAGGTCACCGGCAAATAATGCAGCTTCATCTCCCCCTGCGGCTCCACGAACTTCAACGATAACATTTTTGTCGTCGTTTGGATCCTTTGGTAATAAAAGAAAGTGTAGTTTATCTTCTATTTGCGGGATTTGGTCTTCCAATTCTTCTAATTCCATCTTCACCATTTCGCGCATTTCATCGTCAAGATTGTCGTTAAACATCTCTTTTGCTTCGGCGATTTGGCTTTTTACGTCTTTGTACTGGCGATACACTTCCACTGTTTCTTGAATATCTGATTGTTCTTTTGAATACTCGCGGAGTTTGTTTGTATCGCTTGTAACTGTTGGGTCTGAAAGCAGTTCATTCAGTTTATCATATCGATCTTCTACAGATTGTAGGCGGTCAAACACATTCTTCACCTCATTTTAATGACTATTTCAGTCTTTCTATAGTATAGGACCTAAGTTCGTTAAAATCAATCTGTTATTCTTTTCGATTGGATTTACCTGATTTTATCTTATACCCTAAATCGTATATGTTTTTAATCAGCATAATAGTGGAATACTTGTAGTAGACGTATTTAGAGAGCGATTTTGCGATTGTTTTATTAATACACTAGACTCGATTTTTCGAAGAGGAGGAATTAGGATGAATGTGGTAATTATCGGTGGCGATGCGGCTGGGATGAGTGCGGCGATGCAGGTGGTGCGTGCTGAGCCTGATTGGAATGTGACGGTGCTTGAGATGGGGGCGGTATATTCGTATGCGCAGTGCGGGTTGCCTTATTATATTGGTGGGATTGTTCGTGACAGTGATTCATTGATTGCACGTGAGCGGGGGGTCTTCGAGGAAAAATTCGGGATAGATGCGCGGATTTATCATAAGGTTGAAGAACTCGATGCGGAAAATCGTGTTGTAAGGGGGAGAGTGCTTGATGGTTCGGATGATACGTTTTCTGTGAAGTATGATAAGTTGTTGATTGCTTCTGGTGCTTCGCCTGTGATGCCGCCGTTTGAGGGGAGAGATTTAGCTGGGATTCATGTGCTAAAGACGATTCCAGATGCGGAGAGAATTGTCGCTGATATGAAAGAGGATGTCCTTAACGTGACTGTCGTTGGTGGTGGTTATATTGGACTTGAGGTGGCGGAAAACTTAGCTATGCAGGGAAAGAAGGTAAGAATCATCGATTTAGCTGATCGTCTCGGGCTTGTATATGATGCTGAGGTGAGTGAGTATATTCAAGATGAGGCAATTGCTAATGGGATTGAGCTCGTGCTAGGAGAGTCTGTCAGGTCGTTTGAGGGCGATTCTCGTGTGGAGGTTGTGCGGACTGATAAAGGCGAGTATGAAGCGGATATGGTCGTCGTTGCGGTTGGTGTCGAACCAAATAGTGCGTTTGTGGAAAAATCGGGTATTCATTTGCACGAATCTGGCGCGATTCTTGTGAATCCCTTTATGGAAACGAATGTGAAACATATTTATGCTGCTGGTGATTGTGCTACGCAATATCATCGGATCAAGGAACATGCGGATTACATACCGTTGGGAACTCATGCGAACAAGCAAGGACGTGTGGCTGGTGTGAATATTTCTGGTGGATCGAAAACGTTCAAAGGGATGGTTGGTACGTCGATTGTGAAGTTCTTTGATTTGACGATTGGCAAGACGGGTTTAAGTGTGAAAGAAGCGGAGGATTTAAGGCTTGACTATGAGGTGATTGGTTACGAGACGGCTCCTTTCGCGGGGTATTATCCTGGAGCTGATGTAATGTATATTCGGATGATCAAAGATAAGGTATCCGATCGTTTGTTGGGGGTACAAGCTGTTGGCAAAACGGGGGTTGATAAGCGAATTGACGTTGCTGCGACGGCTCTTTATCATCAGATGACGACAGAGGATATGGAAAATTTGGATATTAGTTATGCTCCACCTTTTAATTCTGTGTGGGATCCGTTGCAACAAGGCGCTCGGAGAATCTAGGTTTTAGTCGCGCAAGTTAACTTGTCCCGATAATATGTGAGAAAGGCAGCGACTACTTGGTAAATAGTTGCTGCCTTTCGGGTTGTTTGAGCCTAGGGCTAGGGTTTTTGGGTTAGATGAATTCGTTAATGATGACTTCGTAGTGCAAGTTAGGGATTGCCTGATTTAATTGTTCCTTAATATTAGCTATTTGTTCCGCTGCTTCTGGTTCCGTCAGTTCTCTTTCAAATGATACATTTACCCATGCTCGTTCCCCTACAACAATTACTTGTCCCGGAGTGACTCCCGGTATGTCGTAAATGATATTTTCAATAACGAGTTGATAGTCACCCGCGTTTTCTTCTGGGACATGTACAGAGGGAAACCCTTCTCCAGTATAGTTAGTTAAGCCATCTTCAAATATATTTTCCATCCACTCATCGGTTTTCGCCATACCTTGACGGAGCTGATTTTGGTACTGAGCTGCTTGACCTCGGACGTTTTCATTTTCTTCAGGTAGCTTCGGATTATTGCAAGCCGTTATTAAAAACAACACTATCGATAAACTGATCATGAGTTTTTGCGTTTTTATTGAGATCACCTCTTATGTTACAGGTTTCCCATAAGGGCGTTTTTCCATACTGTAAACGGTATCGACGCATTGCAATCCCACTTCGTTTGGCTACCTTTTAAAAAGTCGGTTCTTCCTTCCCTGTTGTCGCTCCATTAACAGTCACTTCGTACTCGTAGCGAGGATTCGCTTTCGTCAATTCCCGTTTGATATAAGCTATTTGTTGCTCTAGTTGTTCTTGGTTCAAACCCGTTTCAGCTGTCACATTTACCCATGCATGCCCACCAACCAGAATGACATAGTTAGGAGTATACCCAGGCAAGTCTAAAATAGTTGCCTCAATCAGGTTTTGATCATCACCGTCTGTCTGTCTAGGGGCATTAAGTGAGCGAAAGCTTTTTCCAGTTACATTTGATTCAATTTCTGGATCATAGGGGTCGGATCTATGACCGATAAATCCGTAATTAGCTGGCCCTGGGCCAAACAAACTTTTCATCCAATCTTTTTTTGGTGCCGTCTGTTCCGGGTCGATTTCTTGGAATTGCCCGTCTGCTTGACCTTGAACATTCTCGTCTTCTTCAGGGGGATTCTGGTTATTGCACGCGCCTAAAAAACAAGCTATTATCGTTAAACAAATCATCATTTGTTTTGCTTTCATTTTAATCACCTCTTACGTTATAGGTTTTCCGTAGGAGATTTTTTCATGCAAAACAATATAGAGTTTATATGCGTAGATTATTGGAAAAAAATCAGCTAATCAGATGGGCGGCAATACAGTTATTCGGCAAGTGTCGTTGGTTCGGTCATCAACCTCTTTAAAAATTGTCTTCTGTTTGACCGTATATTTTTACTTCATATTCGTACTCAGGGTTTTTTCTGTCTAATTCACTTAAAATGAAAGCTTTTTTCTCCTCTTCTTCTTCAGGTGTTAGAGATCTTTCATATGATACATTCACCCAAGCTCGTCCATCAATGATGGTAACCGAGATCGGCGTCACTTCATCCATGTCACGAATCACATTTTCTATTAGTTGACGTTGTTCCTCTTCAACCTCTGCATCGCTTTGCTCGTTTAGTGGGCTATAACCTGTTTCGGCTCCTATCTCGTCAATCGTTTCAATCGCCTTATCGTAGGATTGAGCTTGTTGATCTGTTGGTTCGTAACTCACTGCCTCTGTTTCGAATAGGCTCTTTGTAACGTTCTCACCACCGTGAGGATGTGGATGGACTTGAATATAACCTTGCGCATGTGGAGAAGTATACGACTCGGCTTGGTTATTTAGCTCCGCTTCTGGAGGGTTCGGTCGATTGCATGCTGCTGCACTTGTGAATAAGAGTCCTATCATCAAAATAATCATGATATTTTTTGTTTTCATTTTTAATCACCTCTTACATTACATATTTTCCGTAAGAGTGCCAATCCATACAAACAAATGGATATAAATTGTTCGTTTTAGTTGGGGGGGGTCGACTTGTAGGGGATGTCGCTAGTTCGGAGGTGGTTTTTTCGACTTGTTCCATCTTTTTCGGATAGAGGCACATGTTATGTCGTCTTGTCTTGACCCTATTTTCCTGATTTCGCTTGCTTTAGGCCACAAGACTCCTCTCCTTGTTACCTTCCCAACACACGCTTCTAGATCGCACTAGTTCGTCCTCTCCACAACTTCTTACTTCATACAAAAACAAAACCCCCTCGCAAATGCGAGGGGGTTGAAATTACGGTTAATTAAAAATGACTATTAGTCTTTTAATCATTGCTCGTTACCTGTTCCGTCACGAGAACCAACTCAATTAGTTACTCGTCGTGATTGTCTGCTCTTTGATGTCGTCGAGAACTGGGCTTCCTGGAACCTCGTGACAATGGCGACAACGTGGTTCATAAGACTCGGATGCACCAACGAGGATAATCGGTTCGTCGAAAGATGCAGGTTTCCCATCAATGAGACGCTGCGTTCTGCTTGCAGGAGATCCGCATGATAAACAAATCGCTTGAAGTTTTGTCACCGTTTCTGCGAGAGACATGAGTGCCGGCACACAACCGAATGGTTCTCCACGGAAATCTTGGTCAAGACCAGCAACAATAACGCGACTGCCCTCATCAGCTAAATATTGAACAATCCCAATTATTTTGTCGTCAAAAAATTGCACTTCATCAATCGCAATAACTTGTGTATCTTTTTCAAGGTGATCAAGAATATCGGTTGCTTGTTGGACCGGTATCGCATAAACCTTCGTTCCATTATGTGAAACGACTTCTTTTTCACTGTAGCGATTATCCATAATCGGTTTAAAAACTTGAATTTTTTGGCGGCCAAAACTAGCTCTGCGCACACGACGAATCAGTTCTTCTGACTTTCCAGAAAACATACTTCCACAAACCATTTCTAGCCAGCCTTCTCTTCTTGTTAAATGCATGATACCGCTCCCGTTCTTTTAAAACTTTGCTTGATTTTTATTTCACAATGATTTATATAAAACCAATTTCTAAGTATTTACAATAATCCTCACATTAAATGCCACAATATGTTGAAAGGTGACTCCTCTATTATAGTCGTGGATTGTTCCACAAAACAATGGATTTTTAAGAATTAGGACGAATTACTTTTTTTAAAATCTTTCGGTGTTTCACTTGATTATGAGAAACATTTCTGGATCTCGCCTCTGATGAAATCCCTGATTTTTCATGCGTGCCTTTTAGGCTAATATTCTAAATTAATCATAAAAAAACAGACAAGGGCAATCCTTGCCTGTTTTGATTATGTCGTTGGTAATTACATACCGTATTTCTTTCTGAACTTGTCCACACGTCCACCTGCATCGGCAAACTTTTGCTTACCTGTGTAGAATGGGTGGGAATCAGAACTTACTTCAACAGTGAGTAATGGGTATGTGTTACCATCTTCCCACTCAACTGTTTCTTTTGAGTAACGAGTTGATCCTGTCAAGAACATAAAGCCTGTACTTGTATCCTTGTAGACAACTTGACGATATTCTGGGTGAATTCCTTGTTTCATGCTTTTCATCTCCTTCCGCCCTGAATCTTTCGAAACAGAGTTACGATTCCAGTCTATATTAGACCTTTTTCACACATGACGAAATTATAACAACAGATTGCCTTAAATGCAATAGGCGCTATGAAAAAAACTTCGTCATTCTTTAACGCGTAAACAAAATCCGCCTATCCATAGTGAGGGAGATTCCGGTTCTATTTGCGACTAGGCTTACCTGATTTTTCCTGCTCGAGAGCTTTGAAAAATTCTTCGTTCGTTTCGGTATTGCGAACTTTTTTCAAGAAGCGATCTAAGAAATCTGGTTGGTCATTCATCGTTTTTCGAATCGCCCATAGATTCTCAATTTGATCTTTCGGTAATAAGAGCTCCTCTTTACGAGTGCTTGAACGGCGTATGTCAATCGCTGGATAAATTCTTCGTTCTGCCAATTTACGATCGAGGTGTAATTCCATGTTGCCGGTTCCTTTGAATTCTTCATAGATCACATCATCCATGCGCGATCCTGTTTCTACTAGAGTTGTAGCTAGAATCGTTAAGCTACCGCCTTCTTCAATGTTTCTTGCTGCACCAAAGAAACGTTTTGGACGATGGAAACTAGCGGGATCAATCCCTCCGGAAAGCGTTCGTCCACTTGGTGGAACAACGAGGTTATAAGCTCGTGCTAGACGGGTAAGACTATCCATCAAGATGACGACGTCCTTCTTTGATTCTACCTGGCGCATTGCGCGCTCGAGAACTAACTCTGCGACTTTGATATGATTTTCTGGGACTTCGTCGAACGTAGAGCTAACGACTTCGCCTTTAATCGAACGTTCCATATCTGTTACTTCTTCAGGTCGTTCATCGATCAATAACACCATAAGTTCGACATCAGGGTGGTTTTTCGCAATACTATTTGCTACTTCTTTTAATAATAAAGTCTTTCCGGCTTTAGGTGGTGCAACGATCAGTCCACGTTGACCAAATCCTACAGGAGAAATCATGTCCAATACTCGAGAAGCTATCATGTCCGGCTGATGTTCTAGTGTTAGCTTAACCTCCGGGTATAACGGAGTGAGCTGAGGGAAATGAGGTCTTTCTTTCGCCTTCTCGGGGTCTTCACCATTGACTGCTGCTACTTGAAGTAGTCCGTAGTAACGTTCATTTTCTTTTGGTTTCCGCACTTTACCTGAAACGGTATCCCCATTTCTTAGTTGGAAACGGCGAATTTGCGAGGCGGAAATATAAATATCTTGCGAACTTGGTTTGTATGTGTTTGACCGTAAGAAACCAAATCCTTCTGCTGTAATGATTTCCAATATCCCTTCCATAAACATCAAATCTTCATTTTCTGCTTGTTTTTTGAATATCGCAAAAATCAATTCTTTTTTTGATAATTGACTGTAGTATTGAACTTTGTGTTCCTTTGCCAGTTCGTATAATTCCTTCAGTTTCAAGTGCTCCATTTGTTTTAAAGTCACGCTCATGCGTTTCATCACACCTTTTCTTTATTACTTTCATTCTATTTACTTAACATCGTATAAACGATCACTAAAATTAGTCATTAAGGTTAACTGCTCTTTTTCCGGGTGAATTTATTTGAAGTAACCAGTAGCTAATGAAGAAGGATCGTGAGGTATGAATGTTAAATTTTTGCCATTCATTATTAAATAGATGGGCAAGCGAGAGTTTGTTATCTAGCTTCGTCCACTCCTTATCTAAGCATACTTCTCTTCTGAAAACAAGTCATGTTTAATAGGGAACTGAGGGGGATCACCCCCTCAGTGAAGGATTAAATATAAGTTTCCAACGGCATTGGATGCGACAAATAAACCTTGTCCACTTAAATACCAGTTCGTGATGACGTATGTTCAGTCCTGCAACGAATTCATAAATGAGAGGCAGATACTAGAATGACTATTTCACCAAAAATAAATCGTAACAATAGTTTTTTGCCATGTTAAGCCGATTAAGAGCTTTTCACTTCTTCTAACTCTTCCGCATTCAGCGGTTCACGCCAAATATTAGCTCCGAGCCCTTTTAGTTTTTCCTCAAGAAAGGCATATCCTCGATCAATGTGGGTCACGCCAGTAATTTCGGTTACACCCTCTGCCATCAATCCAGCAACGACGAGGGCTGCTCCTGCCCGTAAGTCACTTGCTCTCACTTTGGCGCCTTGCAGGCGAGTTCCTCCATTAACGAGGGCTGAGCGACCTTCTACTTTAATGCTTGCTCCCATACGCCTTAACTCATCAATATGCTTAAACCTTGCTGAGTAAATCGTGTCCGTAACAATACTAGAACCATCCGATTTCGTTAGTAAGCTCGTAAATGGTTGCTGCAAATCGGTGGCAAAACCAGGATAAACGAGGGTTTTCACATCTACTGGTGAGAGAACTGAGTGGCTTTCTATATAAATAGAATCATCTCTCGCCTCTACATGTACTCCCATTTCACGGAGTTTAGAGCTCACCGATTCTAAATGGAGCGGAATGACGTTGTCGACTGTAACGCCTTTGCCCATAGCGGCGGCAATAATCATATACGTACCTGCTTCAATACGATCCGGGATAATGGAGTGGCGACAACCATTCAGTTTATCCACACCATCAATTCGTATGACATTTGTTCCAGCACCTTTGATATTGGCACCCATGCTTGTTAATAGTGTAGCCACATCAATAATTTCTGGTTCTTTTGCGGCGTTTTCAATGACTGTTTGACCTTTCGCTTTCACAGCTGCTAGCATAATATTAATTGTTGCACCTACACTAACGACATCGAGATAAATCCGAGCTCCAACTAATTCATCTGCTTGAAGATAAATTGCGCCCTGTTCATTCGTGACTTTCGCTCCTAATGCTTCGAATCCTTTAATATGCTGATCAATCGGCCGAGGTCCAAGGTTACATCCCCCGGGGAGCCCAATAGCTGCTTTTTTAAATTTCCCTAACATTGCGCCCATCATATAATAGGAGGCTCTTAATTTTTTTACTCGTCCATTCGGAAGTGGCATGGAGAACATATTTTCAGGGTGGATGACAAGTGTGTCATCAGAAAGTTCTGTGCTTCCGCCGATCTCTTCGAGTAAATAAGCAAGTGTCTCCACGTCAGATATGTCCGGTAAATTATCAATTGTTACTGTAGAGTCTGCCAGTATCGCAGCTGGAATAAGAGCTACGGCACTGTTCTTTGCGCCACTGATTTGAACGGTCCCTTCCAATGGATGGCCGCCTTCGATCAATAGTTTTTCCATAAAACAGCTTCCCTTCTGTCTTGCATTAATTATTCGTAATTCATGATAAAATTTCTTATCTCTTATTTTACACGATGTAAAGGTCAATTAGAAAATAAATTTAGAGAATATTTTAAACAGTTGCTAGAAATCGAAAGACACCTAATGAAGGTGTCTTTTCTTCTATCATATTCTCGTTTTCGTTAATTATCAAACATAACCTATTTTTTCGCATTATTCCAGTCAGAAAGAAATTTTTCTACCCCCGAATCCGTTAATGGGTGTTTCACAAGTTGGTCAATCACTTTCAAGGGAATTGTTGCAATGTGAGCTCCTCTTAAAGCTGATTCTGTCACATGTTGTGGATGGCGGATCGAAGCGGCAATAATTTCTGTATCAATATCATGAATAATAAAAATTTCAGAAATGGCAGAAATCACTTCTAAACCATTATGACCAATATCATCTAGTCTACCAAGAAATGGTGAAACATAGGAAGCGCCAGCCCTTGCTGCAAGAAGCGCTTGATTTGCAGAAAAAACGAGTGTGACATTGGTTTTAATATTAAGCTGGCTGAACGCCCGAACAGCCTTTAAACCTTCTAATGTCATCGGTACTTTCACAGTGATATTAGGAGCAATTGCTGCTAGTTCTTTTCCTTCTTCAATCATTCCTTCAGCATCTGTAGCAATCACTTCGGCACTAACAGACCCTGAAACGAAGCTGGTAATCTCTTTTAGCCGCTCGTGGAAATCTACTCCCTCTTTTGCAACAAGTGAGGGGTTTGTCGTGACCCCTGCTAATATTCCTAATGCATTTGCTTCCTTTATTTCAGCCAAATTAGCCGTATCAATGAAAAATTTCATCTTTTATCAGTCCGATCTTATAATTTTTTCATGATAGCGCTTTCTTTATATGTGGTAAAATAGCACCAACTTTGTTGGTGCTATCCTGTATTTATTGATTTTACGCTTGCCCTGAAGAACCGAACTCACGCATTTTACCGATAACTGTTTCTTTAATTGTTTCACGAGCTGGTCCAAGATATTTACGAGGATCGATCATATCTGGATTTTCATTTAATACTTCACGAACACGTTTTACAGAAGTGATTTGGTTTTCAGTATTTACATTGATTTTTGCTGAACCGAAAGAAATCGCTTTTTTGATGTCGTGAGTTGGGATCCCTGTACCACCATGAAGAACAAGTGGAACAGCAGTTAAGTTAGAAACTTCTTCCATGCGATCAAAGCCAAGGTTTGGTTCACCTTTGTAAGGACCGTGAACAGAACCGAGTGCCGGTGCGAAACAGTCAACGTTTGTTTCACGGATTAAGCGGTCACACTCTGAAGGAATAGCATATGCTGCTTCTGCATCATCAACGATGAGATCATCTTCTTGTCCACCAATTCGGCCAAGTTCAGCTTCTACAGAAATTCCTAGCGTGTGAGCTACTTCAACAACTCTTTTTGTTAATGCAATGTTCTCATCGAGTACTAAGTGAGATCCATCGATCATAACAGAAGTGAAACCTGCGTACATCGCTTCAACACACTTCTCAAAGCTTGAACCGTGGTCTAAATGAATTGCCACAGGAACTGTTGTTTCATACTCTGCCATCAAAGATTCAGTGATCGCTACAACTGTGTGGAATCCACCCATGTAACGCGCTGCTCCTTCTGAAACACCTAAAATTACTGGAGATTGCTCTTCTTCTGCTGCTTGTAAAATAGCTTGTGTAAACTCCAAGTTGTTTACGTTAAATTGTCCAACTGCATACGAGTTTGCTTTTGCTGTTTCAAGCATTTCTTTCATTGATACTAAAGGCATTCTTTGTTTCCTCCTTTGAATTCTCGTGCGTATTAGTCTGTCTGTGTCTGTAGATGAATTTCACAAAACAAACATACAAATAACAGGATTAACTGGAGCCCGTTGACGACTCCTTGATCCGATCATTTGTACATTTCGGACGTTTTATGTAAAAAGCCACGAAATATCATGGAATACAACTCACCTAATAGGCAGACTTACAAAGCTATTATAGCACATAGCTTGTATTTTTCACGAATAGAATATGAAAAATTCATGTACAAGTAAAAATTATTTAATAGTTTTGAAAAATTCACTAATTCTATTTCGGACATCATCAATGTCAAATGGTTTTGCAAAATGCGCTAATGCTCCTAGTTTTTTCGCTTCATTAATCATTTCTAATTCACCATATGCTGTCATCATAATGACATTAACTTTCATTTCTCTTTTTCGAATTTCTTTTAAAATCTCTAATCCATCCATTCCAGGGATTTTCATATCCAACAGAACGAGGTCCGGCTCTTCCTCTTTAATAATTGACAGCGCCTGATTTCCGTTAGCTGCATCAAATGTTTCGTACCCATCTTTCTCAAAAACTTCTTTTAAAAGCACCCTTATCCCAAATTGGTCATCAACTATTAACAATTTCTCACTCATAGTAGACCCTCCCTCAATTCACTTTATCTTTATAGTGATATCCGCACTAGAAACCAAAATCATTAACAAACTTTATTAATTTTCTCTTATTCTCTTTATTTTATTTCGTTGCGCAAGCAAAAAAATCCTTCATACTTTTGTGGGATGAACTAGCATCTTTTTACTTTTCCAGAATTTATTTCTTTATCACTATGACTATTGTTATAATTATATAGAAACATTCGCTACAAAGCAATGAGATTACTAGGTTTGTGCTTTTTAACGAACGGAAATCTTGTCGAATTGTTATATCTCTCTTGGACACTAACTTTCGTGCTTTTCATTTTGTTGACTGGTAAAATTAAATTATAATCATACCATCCCTTATCTTTAATTATAAATCGATCTGCATAGAGAGAGGGGTGCTGAAACGAGCAACCTCGCTTTCTGCAACCTCGCTTTCTGTGAAAGTTTATGTTTCTCATTATACTAATGACACAATTATAAATTTATCTTATCAATCTGTAACGAGAAAGGACCAAATTAGTATGAAAATTTTTACTACTCAAACACAGGGGTTAGTCGATAAACTTGCGCAATATGAAGAAGATTTAGAGGATGCTGCTCGAGTAATTGCACAAAGTATTATAAGTGATGGAAAGATTTTTTGGTACGGAGAACATGAACTGAAAGGCGTCGTATCACAAGCTTGTGTCGGAGAAGACAAATGGAAAGGAAGTCTTCGCGCTGACGAGGAGACGACATTTTCAAAAATGGATACATTTATTGTCGCCACTAGGAATCTTTCGGGAGCGGTAATCAGTTCGCTAATAGAGAGAGCTAGCGAAGTAGGAGCTAATGTAATTGCCATTTATTCAAACAAGGAATCGGTGAAAGAATTTAATTTGTTTGAAAAAGTCGATTTTTCTTTTTGTACTGGCGTCGTTCATGGTCTTGTTCCAATGGAATCAGGTCAGAAAATAGGCAGACCTCATCTGTTGGTCGCGCTTCAGCTTTACTATCAGTTGTATTTTTCGGTAATGGAAATATTGGAGGAACACGATGAGTTAGATTGAAGTAACGACCGGACTTGAGTTTAAGTCCGGTCTTTTTTGATTGGAAGGATTGGTGGTGCGGCAACTCTTGGCTTGTGACCCTTTTTTCCTGGATCCAGTTCGCATGGGGCTCAAGCTGCTGCCTCTTGTGACACTTCTTTTCCAGATTCCGCTTGCTTGGGGCACATGCTGCTACCTCTTGTGACCCTTCTTTTCCAGATTCCGCTCGCTTAGGGCTCAAGACGCTTCCTCTTGTGACACTTCTTTCCTGAATTCCGCTCGCTTAGGGCTCAAGACGCTTCCTCTTGTGACACTTCTTTCCTGAATTTCGCTTGCTTGGGGCACATGCTGCTACCTCTTGTGACCCTTCTTTTCCAGATTCCGCTCGCTTAGGGCTCAAGACGCTTCCGCTTGTGACACTTCTTTCCTGAATTCCGCTCGCTTAGGGCTCAAGACGCTTCCTCTTGTGACACTTCTTTTCCAAATTCGGCTTGCTTGGGGCACATGCCGCTACCGATTGTGACCCTTCTTTTCCAGATTCCGCTCGCTTAGGGCTCAAGACACTTCCTCTTGTGACCCTTCTTTCCTGAATCCAGCTTGCTTAGGGCACAAACTATAATAACAGCAACTTCCGCCTCCCCCCCAACCAAAAAAAACCGCCATAGAAAGGACAAGGAGTCCCTTCCATGGCGGATAAATCATACTCTTTATTTTTCCCCTACACTCGCGCGGATAAATTCCCTGAATAATGGTTGTGGTCTCGTCGGACGAGATACAAACTCTGGGTGAAATTGTGACGCCACGAAGTAAGGATGATCTTTTAGTTCAACAATCTCTACAAGGCGTCCATCTGGACTTAACCCAGAGAAAATAAAGCCTTTCGCTTCCATTGCTTCACGATATTGATTATTAAACTCATAGCGATGACGGTGACGTTCATAAATCACCTGTTCATCATATGCTTCATAAGCTCTCGTATTTTCTTCAAGCCTACAAGGATATAGACCAAGGCGAAGTGTGCCACCATAATCTTCGACGTCTTTCTGTTCCGGTAACAAATCAATAACTGCGTGGCTAGTTTCTGGATTCAACTCAGCAGAATTTGCATCTTCAAAGCCAAGAACATTGCGTGCGAATTCCACAGAAGCTAACTGCATACCGAGACAAATTCCAAAGAATGGAACATTGTTCAAACGCGCATATTCAATCGCCTTTATTTTCCCTTCAACTCCACGATCACCGAAGCCACCAGGAACTAAGATGCCATCAACATTCGACAATTTCTCAGCCATGTTTTCATTTGTGACTTCTTCTGAATTGACCCATTCAATTTCAACATCCGCATCAAACATAAATCCTGCATGTTTCAACGCTTCAGCAACTGATAAATAGGCATCAGGAAGTGCAACATATTTCCCTACCAATGCGATGCGTACTTTTTTTGATAAGTTCGTCACTTTGTCGACGAGACCGATCCACTCTGTCATGTCCGCTTCTTTACAATTAAGATTTAGGTAATTGCAAACAAACGCATCTAATTTTTGATCTTGAAGCGCAAGAGGTACTTTGTACAACGTATCCACATCTTGCATTTCAATCACAGCATTTTTATCAATATCACAGAAAAGCGCAATCTTGTCTTTCATCTCTTCTGGGACAGGACGCTCCGTACGGACGACAATCACATTTGGCTGAATTCCTAAACTTCTTAATTCTTTCACACTGTGTTGTGTCGGTTTCGATTTCATTTCCCCAGCAGCTTTCAAATAAGGGATTAGCGTACAGTGTATGTACATAACATTTTCTGCGCCTACATCACCTTTGATTTGGCGAATTGCTTCAAGGAAAGGCAAACTTTCAATATCTCCGACGGTTCCGCCAATTTCAGTAATAACCACATCTGGGCTACCTTCATGTGCTGCGCGGAGAACGCGATCTTTAATTTCATTCGTAATATGAGGGATGACTTGGACCGTTCCACCTAGATAGTCTCCACGACGTTCCTTTTGCAAAACAGTAGAATAAATTTTTCCCGTCGTCACGTTACTATACTTTCCTAAATTAATGTCAATGAATCGTTCATAGTGCCCTAAATCCAAATCGGTTTCTGCACCATCATCGGTGACAAATACCTCACCGTGCTGATATGGGCTCATCGTTCCAGGGTCTACGTTGATGTACGGATCAAACTTCTGAATCGTCACTTTCATTCCACGGTTTTTCAATAATCGACCAAGAGATGCGGCTGTAATTCCTTTTCCTAATGACGATACCACTCCGCCTGTAACAAAAATATACTTCGTTGACATAGTCCAATCCCTCGCTTTTTTTATTGACTCTGTTATCGAACCTTGTTGAAATTCTCTGATGATGACGTAACATTCGAAAATCAACAACATTTACCAGAATCTTTTTATTCCACCAATCATACTTGGGGTAGATGTTTACGATTTCGCACTTATTATGAGGAAACCAAATTTATTTGATTCCACCCTACATCTGTCGCCATTATTGTTTGATAGCATAGGAAAAAAATCCTTAAATCCTTATAAATCAACTGAATACTTGGATTTCTTCTACCGTTTTCGCAGAAGCAAAACTCCTATAAAGTATAAAAAACAAAAGACCCCTCTCCTAAAAGTGTACAGAGGGGGCGCTTTTGTTTTAGTGAGAGAATCTTCCGAATTCGAAATTTCTCTATCTATTTTGACGTTTTTTTAATAAAAAGTTTTGTGAAGCCCAAAAATGATTTTAGCGAGATCTCACTGAAAAGTCAAGCTTCAATTTTGTTACTTGTCCTCTTCTTCGTCATCATCATCCGATTTATCGACGACATCAGTAGGAAATTCTTCCGTATCAAGATCTGCAAAATCTGTATCTTCTTCATTAGCAAGATCGTCTAACTCATCTTCCAAATCTTCGAACTCATCGTAATCTTCTGGATCCTCATCAAACTTACCTTCGTCTTCTTTATCCTTCGCTCTCTGTTTACGTACTTTCGTAGCTGCCTGCGAAAGCTCCTCTTCCGTTTGATCGAATGGATACCATGAACGAAGCCCCCAACTATTGTCTCCAAGGTTAACAAAACGACCATCAACAGACATTTCTGTGTATAGATGGGAAATTCGTTGTGTCAAAAATTCATCGGGTAACCCCTTCACTTCACCAACACGCTTGAGCAACGTATGATACTCCGCCGGCTTTTTCTGTTCAAATAGCAATGCAAATGCCACTTCAATCATGGACACTTCACTAATTTGCTCTTTTGAATAATCTTTTAACTTCATCATCATTGGCACTTCCTTTCACCCTATATATTATTCACTAATTCATTTCTCTACAGTGATCAAACCACTGCTATCTTAAAAATCATTGTCGTTGGGTCTTAAATCCATACCTTCCATTATAAACACAATGATACCATTTATGCTATAGGAAGGTGAAGTTTACAAAAAAAATATTGAAATAACGGCGGAAAAGTACAACAAGGTAGCCGCCAATAAGCAACTACCTTGCATTCCCCGATTAAATTATTTCAACAACATTTTTGCTATAACAAGACGTTGCACTTCATTTGTCCCTTCATAAATCTGCGTGATTTTTGCGTCGCGCATATAACGCTCGACCGGATAATCCTTCGTGTAGCCATAGCCACCAAACACCTGCACCGCTTCCGTAGTAACTTCCATCGCCGAATCTCCAGCAAACAACTTTGACATCGCCGATTCTTTCCCGTATGGTAACTTCTCCGATTCCTTCCACGCCGCTTGATACGTCAACAAACGTGACGCTTCAACCTTCGTTGCCATGTCAGCAAGCTTAAACGCAATCCCTTGATGAGCACCGATCGGCTTGCCAAACTGCTTCCGCTCCTTCGCATAGTCGACAGCCGCATCAAGCGCCCCTTGCGCAATTCCAACTGCCTGAGCCGCGATCCCGTTTCTGCCACCATCCAACGTCATCATTGCAATCTTAAAACCTTCCCCCTCTTCCCCGAGTCGATTCGCTTCAGGCACACGAACCTCGTCAAAAATAATTTCTAACGTTGGTGAAGATCGAATGCCAAGCTTCCTTTCCTTTTTACCCATCGTGAAACCTGGCATCCCTTTTTCTATGATAAACGCCGTGCACCCTTTATGCTTCTCGTCCGCAGCCGTCATCGCAAACACAACATATGTATCAGCTTCCCCGCCGTTCGTTATAAAAATTTTCGAGCCATTTAGAATATAATCATCCCCATCACGTTTCGCCGTCGTCTTCATATTCGCCGCATCACTACCCGAACTAGGCTCCGTCAGTCCATACGCTCCCAACTTCTTTCCCTCCGCCATCGGACGAAGAAACCGTTGCTTCTGCTCCTCCGTTCCAAACGTATAAATCGGCCAACCCGCCAAAGACAAATGAGCCGAAAGCATCACACCCGTTGACGCACAAACACGTGAAAGCTCCTCCACAGCAACAACATAACTAATATAATCGCCGCCAATCCCACCATACTCCTCAGGCCACGGAATACCCGTCAACCCAAGCTCCCCCATCTGATCAAAAATCGCCCGATCGAAACGCTCTTCCTCATCCCTGTCTGCCGCTGAAGGTTCTACTTCATTCTTGGCAAAATCACGGACCACTTTGCGAATCATGTCTTGCTCCTCCGTTAGTTGAAAATTCACTGTCTTTTCCCCCTTGTATTCATATATGTTGCCGCAGTTTTTCACCGAATGATGATTGATGTCAATACGCTGAATTTCGAATCGTGTAAACGTTTCTATTATTTTCAGAAACATGTATGCGACTTTGTTCGTTACACTTCAATCATCACCGCGTCGCCTTGGCCGCCTCCACTGCAGATCGCAGCAATCCCGATTCCACCACCACGGCGTTTCAGTTCATAAGCAAGCGTCAAGATAATTCTCGCACCACTCGCACCAATCGGGTGTCCAAGAGCAACCGCGCCTCCATTAACGTTCATTTTATCTCGGTCCAGTCCAGCAATTTGTTCACTTGCTAAAGAGACCGCTGCGAATGCTTCGTTTACTTCAAGTAAATCAATGTCTGCAACAGACTTGCCTGTTTTCTTTAGTAATTTATTTATTACAAGTCCGGGTGTCTTCGGAAAGTTTTCCGGCTCGACTGCTAGTTGTGTATGCGCGACAATTGTCGCTAAAGGTTTGAGGCCTTTTTCTTGCGCTTTATCTTCAGACATGACGACGAGAGCTACCGCGCCATCGTTGACGCCAGGAGCGTTCCCCGCGGTGATCGTTCCGTCTTTCCCGAATACCGGACTCAATTTCGCTAACCGTTCAAGCGAGGTATCTTTTCTCGGTGACTCATCGTGTTCTACGACAAGTGGATTTCCCTTTCGTTGTGGCACTTCTACTGGAACAATTTCTTCCGTGAAGTTGCCTGATGCGATTGCGTCCCCCGCTTTTTGATGGCTTTGATACGACCACTCATCTTGCGCTTTGCGTGAAATGTTGTGTTCTAGTGCGGTCGCATTTCCGAAGGTTCCCATATGAACGCCTGTAAACGTACACGTCAATCCGTCGTGAACCATCAAGTCGTGGAATGATTGCTCGCCCATTTTTAAACCAAATCGCGCCCCTTTGACGAAAAATGGTGCCTGACTCATTGATTCCATTCCACCTGCAACGATCGTATCGTATTCTTTCGCGCGAATAAGGATATCCGCCAATGTCACACTTCTCATCCCTGAAGCACACATCTTATTAATCGTTTCCGTTTCCGTCTCCCACGGGATTCCAGCTTCGTGCATTGCTTGTCGCGAGGGGAGTTGCCCTTGTCCGCCTTGCAGGACTGATCCAAGAATAACGTGATCTATATCCTTTCCTGCTAGCCGCGCTCGCTCAAGCGCTGCTTTGATCGCCTTTCCACCAAGCTCTGATGCTGTAAAGCTGGCTAGGGCACCCCCTAATTTCCCGACAGGTGTCCGTGCCCCACTGACAATGACCGTCTTGCCCATACACCGTTTCCCCCTTTATAATAATCCTTTTTCTCTGCTAAAAATCACGCTCTCTTTCCTTATATATGATCGAAATCCGTGTCTTATCCAGATTGACTCGCCATGGGGCACAAGACGCCTCTTCTTGTGACCCTTCTTTCTCAAATCCACTCGCCAATGGTCACAAGATGCTCTCTCTTGTGACCCTTCTTTTCCATATCGACTCGACAATGGGCTCAAGACGCTTCTTCTTGTAGCCCTTCTTTTCCAAATTAGCTCGCTATGGGTTACAAGTCGCTTCTTCTTGTGACCTTTCCTTCCCAGATTGACTCGACAAAGGGCTCAAGTCGCCTTCTCTTGTGGCCCTTCTTTTCCAAATCCACTCGCCAAGGGTCACAAGACGCTCTCTCTTGTGACCCTTCCTTCTCAAATCCACTCGATATGGGGCTCAAGTTGCTCTCTCTTATGACCCTTGATTCCGAATTGACTCGACAATGGGCACAACAACCCGGCTTCAAGCTCTGTTTCCTCCCTTTCTAAGGAGGAATCGGATGCCTCGCAAATTTGCTAAGACATCCGAAATCAATCTATTATTCTAGTATCATAGTTTGGCTTGATTATTTTGTTATACAGGAACTGGATCGTCCTTTTTCACAATCGACTTTTCTAATATTTCGACGATGTCCATCGTTTTAACTTCTTCCTCTACTTCTTTCGCTTTCGTGCCATCACTCATCATCGTTAAGCAGTATGGACAGGCACTGCCGATGACACTAGATTTCGTCTCTAACGCCTGCTCTGTTCGAGCTTCGTTGACACGTGTCCCTGTATCTTCTTCCGTCCACATCATTCCGCCACCTGCACCACAGCACATTCCATTCTCGCGGTTACGTTCCATTTCTACTAATTCAATTCCTGGAATCGCTTTTAAAATTTCACGTGGTGGATCGTATACATCGTTGTAACGGCCAAGATAACACGAATCGTGATAGACGATTTGTTCGTTAACTTCATGAGTTGGTTTAATTCGTCCTTCTTGAATCCATTGGAACAATAGCTCTGAATGGTGGAAGACTTCCGCCTCCAATCCAAAGTCTTGATATTCGTTTTTGAATGAATTGTAAATATGCGGATCCATCGTCACAATTTTTTTAATATCATTTTTCTCGAATTCTTGAATATTAGCTGTAGCTAGTTCTTGGAACAAGAATTCATTTCCGATTCTACGAGGTGTGTCCCCGGAGTTCTTTTCCTTGTTTCCTAGAATCGCAAATTTAATACCTGCCTCATTCATGATTTTTGCAAACGACTGAGCGACCTTCTGGCTTCTCTTGTCATAAGAACCCATCGATCCTACGAAAAATAGGTATTCAAATTCTTCCTCACGTTTTTTCATTTCTCTTACTGTCGGTACGTCGATATCATCGCGTCCGTCGCGCCAGTTTTCACGTTCTTTTCGGTTGATTCCCCATGGATTTCCCTGTTTCTCAATGTTCTGGATCGTCTTCTGCGCTTCTGGTTTCATCTTACCTTCTGTTAAAACGAGATAACGACGCATGTCGATGATTTTATCCACGTGTTCGTTCATAACCGGACATTGATCTTCACAGTTTCGGCACGTTGTACAGGCCCAAATTTCTTCTTCTGTGATGACATCGCCAATTAAATTAACGTCGTACGGATTAAAATCGAGTGCTGCTGCGGCTTCTTCTGTTCCCGTTGCTGCAAGTTGATTTCCCTTCGTATTGCTGAAAGCGAAACTTGGCATCCACGGGTTTCGTGACGTAACTGCCGCCCCTTTATCCGTTAAGTGATCGCGCATTTTTAAAATAAGATCCATCGGTGACAGCATCTTCCCTGTTCCGGTAGCGGGACACATATTCGTACACCGACCACATTCGACACATGCATACAAATCGATTAGCTGTTTTTGGTCAAAATCTTCAATTTGATTTTTTCCAAATTTCTCTGCTTCTTCGTCTTCAAAATTAATCGCTTCAAGTTGCCCTCGTCTGTGCGTCGGACCTAACCATACATTCGCCGGTCCAGCAATTAAGTGCGCGTGCTTGGATTGCGGAATGTAGACGAGGAATGTGAGGAGAAACAGCAAGTGTGCCCACCAAAAAATGAAAAAACCTACCGATGCAACTGTCGGACTGATGCCAGCAAAAACTGTTGCAATCGTTGATGCCATTGGCTCCGCGATCGTGGTTGATTTGTCTAACCAAATCATTTCCATTCCTTTGGCAAACAATTTGGATATCATTAACCCTCCAATAAAAATCAAGACAAGCCCCGCTTTGAAGTTGCGCTTGAGGCGAACGAGTTTCTCGACATATCGGCGGTGGAACGCCCATACGACAGCTACTAAGATCATTAGTACAACGAGCTCTTGGAAAAATGTAAAAAATGGATATAAAGGGCCTAGCGGCAAGTGTCCACCAGGGCTGGGACTGAGGCCTTTCCAAATCACGTCAATTGCACTAAATTGTACGAGTAAAAATCCGTAGAAGAACATGATGTGGATAATCCCACTTTTCTTATCCTTCAATAATTTCTTTTGGCCAAACACCATCGTTATCATGGCTTCTTTACGTTCTTTCATCGTCATAATAAACTCTGCTTTTTTTCCGAGCTTGATATATTCCATCCTCGTTCGAACTAAGGATGCGAACAAGTAGACCGCGTAACCGGTTACAAGAATGAACATAATCCAGTTAATCATAATCGGGTTCATAGAACCAGCTCCTTTCGATTTAATCAGAAGTTGTTGATCAATTTGATTTTTATTATAGCATAAAAATCGATGAATGAGTATTCATTCATAAATATTTATTAAAAAGATTTTTTTGGTGGACACTGCGGATGCGTTCCTCCTGCCGAGTGTCTCGATTCTCATGCTTCTTGGACACCGCACATGATTCTTACTCTCGCAGTGTCCTGATTCTTCCTCTTTCTGGTCACTCCTCTCGCTTCTTCCTCTCGTAGTGTCTCGTCCGTTCATCTTTCAAGCCAAATATAACTATTTAGCTTTGGATTTAGCTCTAATCTCGCTAGTTTAATCCCTACTCCTCGCTTTCCCGCTTCGTTCGGCTCTAATCTCGCTGATTCAATCCCTACTCCCTGCTTTCCTGCTTTGTTCGGCTTAAGTTTTAGGCATTCGGATCTTTTTCTTAACTTATTGCGAACGGAATCGTCCTGTTTTTCCAAAAATGGTTGAATTGAGGGGTGTTTGGGAATCATATTTCTGATATTCTCTTTTCGAAAGTTGGGTTGATATGGGTATTATTACTATCGTACTTGTGTTCCTTGTTGTTTGGATTACAGTTGATTTAAACATTGGTACACGTCTTCATCAATCTCGAATTAAAAAACAAGCCCCTGCTAAAATTCGGCAGTGCGATATTCACTTTTTTTCGCAAGGCGATAAGTTATTTGATCACATGCTCCAGCACCTTGATAAAGCCAAACATCAGATACACATGCAATTTTATATTTTTCGCGATGACAATATTGGCACGAAATTCCTCGATTTGCTAAAGAAAAAAGCCTCGGAAGGCGTTCAAGTTAAACTACTCGTTGATTGGGCTGGATATAAGATTTCAAAAAAGGCGAAGGTCTCGTTGAAAAAAGCCGGTGTAGAATTGGCAAAGACAAATACCCCGTCGTTTCCGTTTCTGTTTTATTCAATTCATCAGCGGAATCATCGCAAAGTTACCATCATTGATGGCGCGCATAGTTACATAGGTGGGTATAATATCGGCGATGAGTATTTGGGAAGAGATGAAAAAATGGGGCGATGGCGCGACTATCACCTTTGCATAGAAGGAGCAGCGAGCGAGGATTTGCAACAACAATTTCTGATCGATTGGAACGGTGCTTCAGAGACTCAGCATGAGATGGGAGATATTAAGCAAAAGCCAATACGACCTGGAGATATTCCAATTCAGATCATTCCCTCTGATGGCTCTCACATTATCAACTCAATTCATGACATGTTAGATAGAGCTGAGAATTCCATTTTTATTGGCACTCCTTATTTCATTCCCAGTGAGTCTGTGAAAAACAAGCTCGTCAAACTTGCCGAGGCTGGTGTAAATGTAAAAGTACTTGTCCCAAAATATCCTGATCATCCGCTTGTGAAGGATGCGGGTTATCCTTATTTCTCAGAGTTGATAAAGGCAGGTGCAGACATCCGTCAATTTTATCAAGGTTTTTACCATTCAAAAATAATCATTATTGACGATCGACTAATGGATATTGGAACATCGAATTTTGATAAACGTAGCTTTCATGTAAATAATGAAATCAATTGTATTATCGACAAGCAAAGCTGGGTTGCTCCGTCGAAGAAGGAAGTTGAGAAAGATTTTTATGAGAGTGCTGAAAAAATCACGTTAAAAGACATCGAAAATCGGTCTGTTTTAGAAAAATTGAAAGAAAAAGTGGCTACACTTTTATCGCCATTTCTATGAACTTCGTCACATCGCTGACAAACTTGTAAAAAGGTTTAACCTACTTCAATAATATCTGTTTCTTTTTTTCGGGAAAGGGAATATACTTTTTAACAACAGGAACATTCAAAAATTAAACTCTATATATGCACTGAGCTTTTTTGCTGTCACCAATAGGTGGCAGCAATTTCTAGTTTTACGGCCGAAATGATGATGATAGTCGTTCTCAACATTCGAAGGGACTGATTTAGATGGAATTAGATCGAGTAAAACCGAATCCCGTTTCTCAACTACCTTTTACTACCCCACCTTTACTCAAAAAACTCGTTACTCATCGGCAATTAGTGCTTGCTTTAGGAGGTGGGGCTTTTCTGCTTGCAGGTTTCCTCACAGAGATTTATGAAGGGGCTCCAGTTTCCTTAGCAGTCATTTTCTACGTTATATCTTACGCAGTTGGCGGATTTTTCAAAACAAAAGAAGGGTTAGCGGATTTAATCAAAAATCGTTCGTTAAATGTCGAAATCTTAATGCTGCTTGCAGCTTTAGGTGCTGCGTCGATTGGGTATTGGAATGAAGGTGCAGTTCTTATTTTTATTTTTTCATTAAGCGGCGCACTGGAAACGTACACGTGGCAAAAGAGTGAAAAAGATTTATCAGCATTAGTGGAAATGGCACCAATGGAGGCTAATCGACTTAATCTTGATGAAGTTGAGGTTGTTCCTGTTAATGAGTTATCTGTGGGTGATCTGATTATGATTCGCGGTGGCGAACGTGTTCCTGCTGATGGTGTCGTGATTCGCGGCACGACATCGATTGATGAATCGACAATTACTGGTGAAGCGGTTCCGGTCGACAAAGTAATAAACGATGACGTGTTTAATGGCACGATGAATGGACGGGGATCGATTGTCGTTGAAGTCACGAGAGAGAACGCTAACTCGATTTTTCAAAAAATGATTCGTCTCGTTGAACAGGCAAAGTCGAGTCGTCCGCCTGCGCAACAGTTTATTGAAAAGGTGGAAGGTCCTTATGTGATCACCGTGATTACATTCGTTGCGTTCATGCTTGTTGTCCCGACGTTCATCTTTGGCACTCCTTTTCAAGATACTTTCTATAGGGCGATGGTTCTTCTTGTCGTGGCGTCGCCTTGTGCTGTGGTCGCGTCGGTGATGCCTGCACTACTTGCTGCTATCTCGAACAGTGCAAGGCGAGGTGTTTTGATGAAAGGTGGGACGTATTTAGAACAACTTTCGAAAGCACAGGCAATTGCTTTCGATAAAACGGGCACGATGACGAAAGGTGAACCAACAGTGACCGACTTTCACGTTTCCGATGGTGTTAGTGAGCAGTTAGTTTTAAATAATGCTGTTTCAATCGAAAAGCAATCGAATCATCCGTTAGCAAAGGCGGTCGTCCATTTCGGTACAAAACGAGCAGTCGATGGGAACGAAACGGTGCTGGAGAGTGAAGATGTCACAGGTTATGGCGTGAGAGCACAGATTTCTGATGAGACGTGGATGATTGGCAACTACGACATGATGCGGCAAGGTGAGTTGATGGAAGATTTCACCGTTAATCAGCCTCTCGCTAAGTCATGGCAATCTCAAGGAAAAACAGTCGTTTACATTGCTCGAAACGATCAAGTAGTCGGAATGGTTGCAATTAAAGATGAAGTGAGGGTCGAAGCGAAGGAGTTGATCGCTAGTTTGCATAAGCTTGGTATTAAAACGATTATGATTACTGGTGACCACGAGGCAACAGCAGCGTCGATCGCGGATGAATCCGGGCTCGATGACTGGGTATCTCACTGTCTTCCGGAACGTAAAGTTGCTGAAATCGACCGTTTGCGAGAGAAATACGGTTCGGTTGTAATGGTTGGTGATGGTGTCAATGATGCTCCTGCGATGGCGAAAGCGGATATTGGCATTGCGATGGGGTCGGGTACTGATGTTGCGATTGAGACAGCCGACATTGTTTTGATGAAGAGTGAGCTCAAAAAAATCAATTCCTCCTTTAAGCTTTCGCAGAAATTAAATCGGATCGTCAAGCAAAATCTTGTATTCTCTGTATCTGTGATTCTGTTATTGATAGCGGCAAATTTCGCGCAAAATCTTTCCCTCCCACTTGGTGTTATTGCCCACGAAGGGAGTACGATTCTTGTTATTCTAAATGGCTTACGTTTGTTGAAATAGTATCGATTGGAAGTTATATGTGAAAATGCTAACGATGAAAGTGCGCACTTCTTTTGCGGAGTGGTAAGCACTTCCATCGTTTTTTCCGTTTTATTCTCCTAAATGGAATTTAGGAAACATTTTTTTCAAAAACGCCCGGCAACAAACTGTCTGACGACTTGCTTTACTGCTGAGGCTCGTTTGGTCGGAAGTTGATGGCCAACATCTCCGACGAGTACCGTGTGGACAGGGCCTGATGCGCATGTTCGGAACGCATGTCTATAGTGATGAACATAGTCATCTCTGTTTCCGTAAAGGAGGAGGACAGGACAGTGTATCTTATGTAATCGATCCGTCGCAGTATACGCGAGCCCAAGTCGATAATATTCCTCTAATAATTTTGGCGACATTTTTTTGATATAACTCGATAAATCTTCTTTTTTGCTCGCCTCTCGTTCATGAGCCAATGATAGGACAGCCGCGATTAAGCTAATCTGTTTTGCTTTTGCTGCGAGAATGCCCAGTCGAAATTCGTTTCGAAGCAAAAAACTATTCACTTCAGAAAATCCTCCCATTAATATGATCCCACGTACGCGGCAAGGATAACGAATCGCCGTTTCCTGCACGATCGAACCTCCGTTTGAATAGCCACAAATAACGGCATTTTTCACTTTCGCTGCATCTAACACACGTACGACATCATCTGCCAATAGTTCCATTGTAAGAGGCTGATTATCATGGTTGCTTCTGCCGTTACCTCGAAGGTCCATTGTGATAACTGTGAAATATTTTGCCAACCCTGTTTTTTGGCGGCGAAATGTAACGTGCCCCATCGAAGGAGGATGCACAAAAAGGAGCGGAATCCCCTTCCCCTCCTTTTCATAATATATTGCGGCTTTCTTCCGGCCTGTTGTCCACGGCATTCGCTTCACCCTCCATCGGTATGTTCGATCATTGTCGATAGCTTATGCCGTTCAAGAATTTTTTATCCAAAAAATGATGTGGATACCCATTGAAACAATTTGAAGCCTAAATAAACACCAAATATTCCGATCACGCCTGGCAAAGCTGGTGGTGCTGGAATCGGCAGTTTAATAAGTGCAAAGAGAAACCCGACGACTAAACCAGCGAGTAAAGCTAATAATATTTCTTGCATTTCTATTCACCTTCTTAATTTTATTCAAACAGTGCAGCTGTCGCTAAGTGGGACTGGACAAGGAAGTTGATGCTTAGAAAGCAGTCGACTTCGAACCGAATGATAACTATTGAATACACTTATACTTTCCATTTACTTGTTTGTATACTCAATTGTAGAAATTTCACATCACAGTGACTTAGCTACCTTATATATTTATGGTCCTTCCTATCCTAACAGAAAGAGGTACGTACATCTATAGTTCTGCATCATTTATGTTAAATTATTTGACATAATAGTGGAATGAATCTACCAAAAGTTGAAATTCACTGATTCTAGGCAGATCTTCTAACACGTCAAAACATTTTCAGCTACGGTGATGGGGAAGAAAATTTGGGAATTTTTTGGGGAAAGAAAGGATTTTGCTGATTTCTGTAGAATTGATTATTAATAGAGGTACGCGATGTTTTTTATAGGATAAGAGTTTCTATGAAATTTTCTGAAAACTATTTTTTGGTGGATTGATGGTAACTGAAATTCTGCAACCGCCGCAAAAAATGGTTATCCAATGCAACCTAAACGAATGTTGTTCGTAACTATATTAATGAGTAAATTTCGGGGGTGTATGTAGTGAATTGGTTCATTGGTTTAGGCTTAGTCATTATAACAATTGTTTGGACGGGTTTAGAGTTCGCGACGTACGAGGACAGAGGTGCAGGTTTTCATCCCTTTATTAATACTTTTAAAAAGACTTTATTGTGCCTAATACCATTATTTGCGCTTTCAGGAGTTGTCTATTACGTGTTTTTTGATTAGGCATGAATAACTTCTCTTTCCAGTGTTGAAATGCCGAATCTCCTTAAATTCGTCGATTCGTTTTCCGAAAGAGGTAGGCGGGATTATTTAGTAGTTATCTTTAGCTTTAATTAAAAGTGGGGATGCAAACAACAACTACTTTTATGAACAGTGTAGGTTTGTTTGGTTGAAATTGAAAGGAGTGTGACAACTTGCCTACTTGTCAAAATTGTTATAAGAAATGGACTTGGAAACAAACGTTGAAAAGTGGATTCACTATAGACATCGGTATGAAATGTCCTCATTGTGGGAAAACACAATATCTCACTACTAAATCAAAAAGAAACAATTTTATTTGTACCCTTTTCATCCTGTCTCCAATGCTACTTCCTATGTTCTTTAATGTATCAGCTATCATATCGTTGTTTTTAATTATTGGATTTGCTTTATTAACAATCGGACTTTCTCCGTTATATATAGAATTATCAAATGATGAAGACCCTGTCAGATGGTAGAAAAATAACAAGGGATTTTAAAATACTGAACAAAAAGAGGTTTCTTCTTGTTCAGTATTTTTTTGGATCTCGCTCGCATAAAGCTCTTGTGACCCTTCTTTCCTGATTCAGCTCGCCATGGGGCACAAGTCACTCTACCTCTCTACTTATAACCAATAACCCACTCTTCGAATCGAAGAGTGGGTTATTGGTTATATGAAATTACATTTTTTCCGGAGCTTTGACTCCAATAAGATCAAGCGCGTTATTTAGTGTGATTCTGACGGCTTCCATCAAAGCTAGACGAGCATGGGTTAGAGCTTCGTCGTCGCTAATCACCTTTTCTGCGTTGTAAAAACTATGCAACGCTTGAGCCAATTCATGAACATAATTCGTGATGCGATGTGGTGACCGACGTTTCGCTGCATCAGCAATCGCTTCAGGGAATTCACCGATTTTTTTCATCAAATCTTGCTCTTTTTCCGCAACAAGGCTTGAAAGGTCGGCAGAGTAACTCACGTTGTACCCTTTGTCAGCTGCTTGGCGAATCATGCTACAAATTCGAGCGTGAGCATATTGCACATAGTAAACCGGGTTTTCGTTTGAGCTTGATTTGGCTAAATCCAAGTCAAAGTCCAAATGTGTATCGGCCGCGCGCATCGCAAAGAAATATCGAGTCGCATCAATGCCAACCTCTTCCATTAATTCGCGCATCGTGACAGCTTTTCCTGTACGTTTACTCATCTTAACTTTTTCGCCGTTTTCAAATAAATTAACCATCTGAATGATCTTGACATCCAGCTCGTCCTTATCGTGACCGAGTGCTTGAATTGCCGCTTTCATTCGTGGAATGTAACCGTGGTGGTCCGCTCCCCAAATGTTAATCAACTCATCAAATCCACGAGCAAATTTGTCTTTATGGTACGAAATATCTGGCGTTAAATACGTATAGGTGCCGTCACTCTTCACGAGGACTCGATCTTTATCGTCACCGTAAGCTGTTGAACGGAACCACGTTGCCCCGTCTTGATCAAATGTTTCTCCGCGATCTGTCAAGTCTTTCAGCGCCTCTGTCACCTTGCCATCTGTATAAAGAGACGTCTCTGAAAACCAGTTGTCAAATGCGACACGGAAATCAGCTAAATCATTTTTTAACTTATCAAGCTCGCGTTTTAATCCATACTCACGGAAAAATTCTCGTCGTTCTTCCACCGCTTCCCCTTTGAAGCGATCGCCATACGACTCAACAATTTCTTTAGCAAAGCCAATAATATCTTTGCCTTGATAACCACCCTCAGGCATTTTTGCCTCTTCGCCTATCTCTTGCAAGTAGCGCGCCTCAAGGGAAAGTGTCAAATTATCAATCTGGTTTCCTGCATCATTAATGTAATACTCTCGCGCTACCTGATAGCCTGATTTTTCTAACACATGGCATAAGGAATCCCCAACTGCCGCACCACGCGCATGTCCAAGGTGGAGCGTTCCGGTTGGGTTGGCTGAAACAAACTCGACTTGAATCTTTTTCCCTTTGCCAAGGTTCGATTCACCAAATTTCTCTTTTTGTTCGAGAACTGTTGCAACAATGTCTGTTAAGTAATCATTTTTCATGAAAAAATTAATGAAACCCGGCCCGGCGATATCAAGTTTCTCTGTTTTTGCCAACTCGTGATTAAAGTTAGCTGCGATATCCTCCGCAATCATTTTTGGCGATTTTTTAGCAATGCTAGCTAGCTGCATCGCAATATTTGATGCAAAATCTCCGTGCGTTTTTTCTTTCGGTTTTTCAATGACGATATTTGGTATTTGCTCCTCAGTCGCTAGACCTGCTTTTTTCACAGCAGCTATTAGCTCCAGTTTCAATCCCTCTTTTAACTGTTCTACTTGGCTCATCGTCCACTAGACCTCCTTAAATTTCACGTACATATCGTAATTCCCAGTATCAGACCCTTGTAAAACGAGATGATATTGCAAGGCAATATATCCTTTGCGAGTGTCTTGATCCCAGTCATAATTCACTTTTTTTGTGTTCGTCAACATGCTCATAGGTCCAAACGCGCTATTGTACATTCCTTCCGTCTCAACTCCCGGAAGAAAGCGTTGATTCATCGTGATCGCACCTTTGCGCTGAACGGTCATTCCATCTCGGCTAAGCCTCACTATCTGAGTCGTTGCTTGCTCTTCGCCCTCTTCTTTCGGCTCTGAAAAACGAAGCACGGTCAGTTGTCCACGTTGAAACAGTTCACCGGTCGCTTCCATCGTATGGACTTCTTTACGTTTTCCATCCTTGATGGTTGTTTTCATTTCTATGTTCACAGCTAATCCGCTTGAAGACATGGCGTTTGATCACCTAATCCTTCCTAGTTAATAACTCTACTATTATAACGAAATAAATGGGATAAGTTCAAGAGGTAGACATAAATGGTTTTGAAACGGGTTGTTGCTCCTCAGTTAAAAAGTAATCGGTGCGTTGTCATCGTGTGATTAAAAGAAGTATTTCGATCTTTATGTTAAAATTAGGATATTGATAACGTAAAAAATCGATTCAATTTTTTTCACAAAAAGATAGCTTGTTATAATAAATATGTGGAGGGAAAACTATGGACTTTCATTTGAATAAGTTGGTATCAATTAATGTCGGAATGCCTAGGAACATGCAGAATCATGAAAAGGAACTATTAACTGGCATTCATAAACAAGAGGTAAATAAACCTATATTTTTATCTAAAGAAAATTTTGCAGGCGACGGCCAAGCTGACCTTGTTCATCATGGTGGAGTAGATAAAGCAGTATGCGTCTATTCTTATAATCATTACCCCTATTGGACAAATAAATTACAAATCCCCCTTTCATATGGAGCTTTTGGCGAAAACATTACAGTTAATGGTCTGACAGAAGAAGAAGTATGTATCGGTGATGTGTATCAATTAGGTGAAACACAAGTTCAAGTTACACAACCGCGTCAACCTTGTCACAAGTTAGCTAAAAGATATAAAGAGCCAAAATTACCATTGTGGTTTCAAGACTCAGGCTATACTGGCTATTATTTTAGAGTTTTGCAAGAAGGCTTGGTATCAAAAGATATGTCTATCAAACTTATTAGAAAACATCCGAAAAACGTAACAATATCCTTCGCTAATCAAATTATGCATCACGATAAAAAGAACATAGAGGGCATTAATAAAATTTTAGAAGTCGATGAGCTATCTGCCAGTTGGAGAGAAACTTTGGCGAAACGATTAAATGGTGCGGTAGAGGATACAAGAGGAAGATTAAAGGGGATTTAGACTGGCTAGAGATGAATGAAAGTTTTATTGTATGACGGGGAATGTGATGTGAGAAATGCTATTTAAGTGATCGGTTGGCTGTCATACTATCATATAAAGCACACTTATTTTATGAGTGTGTTTTTAGTTTGATCGATATAAATTGTTAAAATCGTATTTGTGTTGAAGTGCCGGGGGCTCAAGCCGCTCCCTCATGTGGTGCCCCCTCCTCCCATATTCTAGCTCACATGGGCCACAAGTCCCCTCAAAATCAGCCTAGCACCGGTACCAACAACAACCCCCAACAAAAAATACCCCAAATCAGTTTTTCAACCAAAATGAGGTAACAGATGAATACTTATTTATTAAATCCTAATAGCATTTCGCGGATGAATTTGCTGGCGGCGATTGAGGTTTGTTCGGAAGGGTCATATGCTGGTGCGACTTCCACTAAGTCGCAGCCAACGACACACACATCCGAGCCGGCAATCAAATGAATCGCCTCGAGTAATTCTTTCGAAGTAATTCCTCCGGCTTCGGCGGTCCCGGTTCCAGGCGCGAATGCTGGATCGAGTACGTCAATGTCAATCGTAACGTAAACGGAGCGTCCCGAAAGCTCTGGAAGAGCCTGCTTCAAAGGCTCGGCGACATCAAATTTACTCATATGCATGCCTGATTCTTGGGCATATTGAAACTCTTCACTCATCCCCGAACGGATCCCAAATGAGTAAACATTCTCGGCTCCAATTAGCTCACAAGATTTTCTGATTGGTGTCGAGTGGGACAAAACTTCTCCTTCATACTCTTCTCGTAAATCGGCATGCGCATCGATATGGATGACTACAAGGTCTCCGTATTTTTTGAACATCGATCGAATGATTGGCCATGTGACGAGGTGTTCGCCCCCGAGTCCTACTGGAAATTTCCCGTCTTTTATGAGTTGATCGGCAAACGACTCGATCATATCAATGCTTTTCGCCGCGTTACCAAAAGGGAGTAGCATATCACCAGCATCATGCACCGACAATTCTTCTAGATGACGGTCGAGATAGACGCTGTATTCTTCTAGGCCGATCGATGCTTCGCGAATACGATTCGGACCGAAGCGTGATCCCGGGCGAAAACTAGCAGTGAAATCCATCGGCATACCGAACAAAACAATGTCACTTTCCACGTAGGATTTATCTGCCATAATAAATTTTCTTCCTGAATATCCTTCATCAAAAAACATAGCCATTCCCCCTATTTTTCAACTAAATCAGCCACGAACTTTGGCAAGGCGAAGGCAGCATGATGGATGTCTTTCGTGTAATATTTCGTCTCCAAATCATGAAAACGCTCGTTTGAAATTTTTAAAGGATCATGCGTTTTTGAACCGAGCGTAAATGTCCACAAGCCACTTGGGTAAGTGGGGATATTTGCTGTATAAAGATGCGTGATCGGGAATGTTTCCGCCACATCACGATAGGCTGTTTTAATAAGTTCCTGTTGGAACCACGGGTTGTCTGTTTGCGCAACAAACACACCGTCTTCTTTGAGCGCTTTCGCAATCCCCTCATAAAACCCTTTTGTAAAAAGACTAACTGCAGGTCCTACTGGTTCTGTTGAATCGACCATGATCACATCATATTCATTTTCACTTTGGGCGATGTGCATAAAGCCATCATCTACTTTGACTTCTACGCGTGGATCATCGAGTTTACCTGCAATAGTTGGCAAGTACTGCTTGGAATACTCGATGACCTTCCCATCGATTTCAACAAGTGTTGCTTTTTCGACTTCTGGATGTTTCAAGATTTCGCGAATCACTCCGCCATCTCCCCCACCAACAACGAGGACATTTCTCGGGTTTGGATGTGTGTGAAGTGGAACGTGAGCCATCATTTCGTGATAAACGAATTCATCTCTTTCCGTCGTCATCACCATACCATCAAGGAGAAGCATGTTGCCAAACTCTTCTGTTTCTACCATATCAAGTTGTTGAAACTCCGTCTTTTCACTCACATACGTCTGCTTGATTTTTGCGGTAATACCAAAATGCTCTGTTTGCTTTTCTGTAAACCAAATACTCAATCTAGCCACCCCATTTATCTGATTATCTCTCTTATCAACTGAAGCTACTAGAAAATTATAGCTGAATCAACCCTAAAAAGAAACTTGTTCCCCTTCCTAAATACCGAAATCACGTATAGTTGCGATAGTTTTGTGGAAAACTGTGGAAATCATAAGAAACTGGAAACAATTAGCTTATTAGTCGAATCGAGTTGTTAATCTAGCTATTGGAGTTTTTAGGGGGCAAAACAGAATGGATACAATGACGAGGACGGCGTATTGGAAGCGTCGGCGTATATCAAAATGGAAAAAAGTAGTCTGGGCTGGAGTATTGTCGGTCTTTTTTGGCTTTATGGCACTTAGTGCGCTTGTTTTCTATGCGTATCAGATGGAAGCACCATCGCTTACGGTCCCTGAAACGACGGTCGTTTATTCTGCAAGCGGTGAGATCATCGGTGAATTTCATCAAGGGGAGAACCGATATTGGATTCCATATGAGGATATGGGTGACCCGATTGTTGAAGCGACGCTGGCAATTGAAGATCGGCGTTTTTACGACCATTATGGGTTTGATCCGATCAGAATTACCCGTGCAATTCTTGCTAACCTTCAATCTGGTTCAAAGGCACAAGGTGCAAGCACGGTTACACAGCAATATGCGCGCAATTTATTTTTAACACATGACAAAACATGGATGCGAAAATGGAATGAAGCGATGTACGCATTAAGATTGGAACTCCACTACTCCAAGAAAGATATTCTCGAAGGCTATTTAAATACGATATATTACGGTCATGGAGCTTATGGAATTGAAGCGGCTTCAAACCTTTATTTTCAAAAAAGCGCTGAGGATCTGAGCTACAGTGAAGCGGCAGTCCTTGCAGGTATTCCAAAAGGGCCAAGCGTGTATTCACCGTTGTTAAATGAAGATCTTTCTCTTGAAAGGCAGGGAATTGTACTTCATTCGATGACAGAGGCAGGCTACATTTCCGAAGATGAGCAAATTGAATACAAGTCTGAGCAACTAACTTTTTCCGGTGATCAGAGTATGGATGGCAAACGGGTTGCTCCTTATTTCCAGGATGCCGTACGTCATCAACTTACAGAAGAATACAATATCGATCCTAGCGTGATTGTTGGTGGAGGTCTTACTATTCACACGACCTTAGATCCTCAAATGCAAAAACAGGCTGAAGAGATCATCGCTAATGAAATGAAAGGCGATCATGAACTAGAAATAGCCTTTGCCGCAATGGATCCACGGACAGGCAAAGTAAAAACGCTTGTTGGTGGGAAAAACTATCAAGAAAGTCCCTACAACCGTGCGGTCCAAGCCGGTCGGCAGCCTGGTTCTACGATGAAACCGTTTTTGTATTATGCTGCGCTTGAACATGGTCTTCGTCCCAATTCAATGTTAAAAAGCGAAGAAACGACCTTCATCTATGATGAAGGTCGTCAAGATTATTCACCGGGCAATTTCAATCAACGTTACGCCGATGATTACATTACAATGCTTCAGGCATTAGCTGTCTCAGACAATATTTTTGCAATGAAAACACACTTCCTGTTAGGGTTTGAAGATTTGCAGGAAACTGCCGCTCAGTTTGGTATCAAAAGTTACTTAAAAGCGGTTCCGTCTCTTGCGTTAGGGTCGAGTGATGTCGGTGTCCTAGAATTAATCAATAGCTACAGTCCGTTCGCCAATGGAGGCTATCAGATGGAACCCCACTTTGTCGAAAAAATCGTAGATCGCGATGGCAATGTATTATTCGATGCAGAGTCCGAAAGGCAAGAACCAACACTAGAATTAAATCCTGCTTACACAGCGATTATGACTAATTTGATGAAAGGCATGTTTGAACCGGAGTTAAGCAGCGATTATGCAGCAGTTACAGGTGGGAGTATTTCTGATGTCCTCGACCGACCTGTTGCCGGAAAAAGTGGTTCGACGGACTGGGACAGTTGGATGATTGGTTACACACCACAACTTGTCTCTGGCGTGTGGACTGGCTATGATGATGCGCGTGATTTGAAAAGTGGAGATGCTCGTCATGCGAAAGAAATTTGGGCGTCATTTATGAAAGAAGCGTTAGACGGGGAGTTAAAATTGACTTTTGACCTTCCAAAAAATGTGACTGAAGTCGAGATTAATCCGTATAATGGCCTGTTGGCTACGGAAGACTGCCCAGTTAGCAGACCGACGCTATTCTTTAACGGCACGGAACCAACAGAATATTGTACGGAGCATATCAAGGAAGTGGAACAAGAAGAGTCGTACGATGAAGAGATGGCGGAGAAATACAAACAGCGAGAAGACGAAAAGAAAAAGAAATGGTTGGATCGCTTCGTCGATTGGATTAACTAGCTTCGTTAATCTCGCCGCTACTTAGTTGTATCTTATTGCTGGAGAATTGCGTTCCCTTCACGTAGCTATGCGGATATAAAAGAAACTATCTAGCTTTTTCTGTTCCCTTCGGATCTTCACTCTCTCCTGAAGGGAACGCTACTCTTCGTTTCGTTCCCTTCAGACTCTGCTCCTCTCGTGAAGGAAACCCAAATCAAACGGCACATTTGTTTGTCCTACCTAACAAATGAAGACAGAAAAACAGACGAAGGGGCGCCGAGTCCACCTTCGTCTGTTCTTCTGTCTTAGTGCATTTATGAAAATGTGTGTGGAGTTAATTTTACAAAAGTTACTTCTTTCTAGCAATAGTGAAATAACTAAGTTCACAAATTGTTCACATTCTCCCTTTTCATAGGCACCATCACTTCACCATATGCTATTTCTCTTCAACAGCTAAATCTTTTTTTAACTGATCGTCAGCACGCTCCCACATGCCATTATCAAAGTTTTCTAGAAAATCTTTAAGGATCGATTTTGAACGGTCATCCATCTGTGACACGATAATCTTTCGCTTCAATGACTTATCCATATTGTTCACATGTTCGGGGAGACTTTTATAGCCTCGACGTATGCTTCTGTCAACTGTCATTTCGCATCCGGTTACTCCGACATATGCTGGTCCACCAGTTACAGGCTCAACTGTCACCCAAACGAGCCAAAAAGGTCGGCCATTTGGGACTTCCTCTTTCGTTTTCAAAAATTTGATACCTTTTTCTACCGCACTACGAGCATGAAGCGCGCCCATATCAACTTCAGCTGTACCTTCGTCTACATTAACAAAAACAGGGGTAATATTATTTAAGTTCAATGTTCCGACTCCGTAACCACCGTGTCCGTCAGTCGAATCTCCACTCAGGATATTGAAACTTTTGCTCATTTTTTTGATTTTTTCATTCTTTTGCTTATCTTCTTCATTCATGATCGATCCCTCACTTCCGTTCATTTTATCTGAGCGATTAAACTCGCTATTATTACATGCGGTATAAAAAGTTACCGAAAAATTACCCACATTACTATTCTTTGCTTTAGTTTATCATACTACGTTTTTATGATGCACAAGATGCACACCGAGAAAATCTAGTTTTTTATAGGGGAAAGGTCGATAGATGAGGGAATTGTCTCACTTTTGTAAGGATGTTGTGCTAAACTAAATACTGCATAACGTTTTTTACCAACAGAGCCAATCTACAAAACATGTTGTGAAAGGAGATTATAAGAATGCCTATTGTAACTGTGAAAATGTTAGAAGGTCGTGATGACGAGCAAAAACGCGCACTGGTCGAAAAAGTGACAGCTGCGGTTTCTGAAACAACGAAAGCACCGAAAGAAAAGGTATCAGTAATTATTGAAGAAATGTCGCCGAACCATTATGGTGTCGCCGGCACACGCGCCAGTGATAAATAGAAATGAAATCGAATCCTTGATTATAATCAAGGATTCTTTTTTGAAAGAGCTGACCTCCTAAATTGCTGTCTTCTGCAAACGAGCAATGTAATTATAAGCTTCGTCCATGTCTTGCTCTGTGTAATTTTGCTTCGCCTTTAATGTAAAAACTTTGTTCGTCACTTCTTCTCTCGAAAAGTCTTCGAAATACAGCACCGTGGAAACCAACTCAAGAAATTTCGCGCTTCGCTCATTCATATCAGATAGCATTGCCGTTGCATCCGGGAAATCAGATGCGACCATTTCTAAAAAGTTATTTCCCTTTTCTGAAAGTTGATAACGATATTGCTGATAGCCTGATTTCTTTTCTTTCACTTCAGAAACAAATTCAAGCTGACACACTTCTTCCATTCGTAGCGATAGTTCCTCAGAGTATGGCCCAAACATATGAAACTGGTACTTTTCGTGAAAAGGAAGATTCATTTTTTGCGCGATGTAAACCATCTTCTGCAATTTTTTTCGACCAACAATCTCTCCTGTTTGTTTTAATAAAGCAAGTAGTTTTCCGTGTTCGTGAAGCATTTGTTATTCCTCCTGACTCAAGAGTAAAGCCATAATTCGCCGTTTCTCTTCTGGAAAACTTGTCTCATCCGTGAGAAAGTCTTTCGGAAAATAGAGTTTATGATCGGTTCGTTTCTTGCCTGAAATGGCTTCGACAACATCCGATTGGCGAGAAAGTTCACTTAGACTTCCGTTTGGCATTAATAAATAAATTGGTACGCGCTCATCTTTTTCTCCTGGACGGTAAAAGTCATATGGTAAATCAGATGAGGAATCAATCACTAAATAATAATCTGGATTCAACCCGATTTTTTCGAAAAGTTGTCTAAGCTCTTCCCAAATAACTACTTGTTTACTTGGATCACATTCGACGTACTTAAACAGGCGACGGTTCATAAATCTCTTGCACAAGTCGCTTAAAATCGGGTCATCTTCTTCCTCCCAGGCTTGAAAATAGTATAAAATGATTGATTCATCTAACTTTAAATAATCATTGAGGGTCACTTCATCATTAAACATCGACTTGAAATGAACTGGCGTGATTTTGAATGGGTAATTGTCAGCAAGTAACTCTTTGGCACGATGAAGAATTTTACTAAGAATAACTTCCGCACTTCTTGTTACTGGGTGGAAATAGACTTGCCAATACATCTGATATCGGCTCATGATGTAATCTTCCACGGCGTGCATGCCGCTATGCTTGAACACAGCTTGATCTTCGTCCGGACGCATGACTCTCAGCAGGCGCTCCATGTCAAATTGGCCGTAACTGACACCGGTGTAAAACGCATCGCGCAGCAAATAATCCATCCGGTCGGCATCGATTTGGCTAGAAATCAGGCTGACCAGTAGTTTATTATCATAGGTCTTCGCAATGACATTTGCCACTTTTGTGGGGAAATCATCGCCCATCTTCTGTAAAACTTCGTTGATTTCTGTATCTCCAGTGATAATATTCCTTGTCCATTTTTCGTGATCCAAATGGAAAATATGTTCAAAGGAGTGCGAGAATGGGCCGTGTCCGACATCGTGAAGCAAAGCAGACGCTAAACAAACTAGACGTTCGTCTTCGTCCCATTCGCTGTTTTTCTGTAAGTTTTTCACCATTCTTCGCATCACTTCATACACTCCGAGCGAGTGGTTAAAACGCGTATGCTCGGCGCCGTGAAACGTAACATAAGTCGTTCCCAACTGGCGAATTCTCCGTAACCTTTGGAATTCTTTCGTCCCGATTAATTGCCAAATCAGCTCGTCATCCACGTGAATATAGCGATGAACGGGGTCTTTAAAGACTTTTTCTTCTTCTAATTTTCCGTCTGGCCTGTTCATTTAGGTCTACCCCTTTCATTATGTACGACTCGCACTTGCTTATCTCGTTCGTTTGTCTGGTTATATTATACAGGATTATTGCGGGGAAGAAATAGAGTCATTTTTTGATTGACTGCAAAAATCAGGTGATTCTTCTTTATCAACAAAATAACCATCAAATTAGCACGCTATTTGATGGTCATTTTTATATTGTTGAGCTCGTTTATTTTTTCATTCGTTTTTTCACTTTTTCCAACAGTTGATCTTCATCTAAAGCAGAGACAGGACGCTCATTTACAAACGCGAAAACTTTCTTTCTGCCTGGGCCGCAGTAAGACTGACAAGCCACATAAATATTTGCTTCAGGATCGAGTTCCTTCAACTTCGGTATGAGTGTTTTAATATTCGTGGCCTGGCATTCATCACATATATCAAATTTATTTGCCATTAATTAACCACACCTTCCGATTGACATCGGATTTATTTTACAACTTTTTAGTGAGATAATGCAATAGAATTCACAAAACGTTCTTAACAAATATGATATAATTTTCACGAATGGAAAAGTGTTCGTAGAGGAGTTACAACAATGAATATTCAACAATTACTGTATCGGAAGAATTGGTTATTTTTCGACCAATCAGTGTCAGGATTATCGATGAACCCGATGTATTCGTTTGCGATGGATGACACGTTATGTCGTCGTGCAGCAGAATTAGAAGATACAGCTATCGCCCGCTCGTGGGTACATGATCGAACGATTGTGTTAGGAATTCAGGACAGTCGCCTCCCGTTTATTCAAGCTGGCATCGATTTTTTAACCGAAAAAGGCTATCAGGTAATTATTCGTAATTCAGGTGGACTAGCTGTCGTGCTTGACCCTGGGATCTATAATCTGTCGCTTGTTTTCCGAGAAGAAAAGGGACTGACAATTGACCGCGGGTATGATCTGATGGTCGCATTTACTCGCTCTGTCCTTGATGAATTAGGAGAATCGATTGTGGACGGGGAAATCAAAGAATCTTATTGTCCTGGTCGCTTTGATTTAAGTGTCAATGGCCAGAAATTTGCTGGGATTTCCCAACGACGATTGCGTGGTGGGGTTGCTGTTCAAATTTATTTAGCGATGAATGGGAGCGGTTCTGATCGTGCTCATCTCATTCGTGAGTTTTACAATCGAGCCGTAAATGGTGCTGCAACGAAATTTCACTACCCTCGGATTGATCCTGAAAAAATGGCGTCACTCGAAGAATTATCTGGTCATCGATTTACTTCAGATGAGTTGAATCACCGAATCCTCTTACGTCTGCAAAAACTGAGTGATCAGTTAGCAATGTATGAGTTGAACTCTACGGACTGGGATCGCTATGAAGATAATGTTACGCGCATGCTGAAGCGAAATCAAATCGTTTCTCCCTGATTTAAAAATGCCGTCTGTGTCTCGGCAAAAGTGCAAGCAAATCAAAACAGATTTTTTCTTAAAAGGTGGATCAAGTATGTCTAACATGGAAAAGGTTTCTATTAAAGGAACTTTATCGTATAAAGATTTCAAACAACACAACTTTCATCATCAAAAAAATATTTTAATTGGATTCTTTCTCTTTGCTCTATTACTCGTTTTCAGCATGCTTATTACCTCCGTTTTTTCAGGAAGTCCCTCGCTTGTTTTACTGATATCATTGGTTATTGCTGCAATTGTCGCTGGAATTACAACGTTGATTTTAATACTTTTGATCACTTTTCGAATACGGAAAGAATTCAAAAGCGATCAGATGATTAAAAATGAATTAAGATACATTTATAGCGATGAGGGGATCAATCAGCAGATCAAAAAATCGAATGTTTATATTGAGTGGGCGGATATTTTGAAAGCATACGAACATAAGGAGATGTTTCGGGTGTATATTTCTAAAAACAAAGTTCTTGTGATGCCGAAGCGATTTTTTGGTTCGCAAAAAGATATTACTCTGTTTAAAGCTCTTGTCAATAAACATGTCGGTGAGGAAAAGATGAGAGGCTTTAAATAGAGTCTGTTATCTGAGGAGGTCCTCACAAGGGGACCTCCTCCGTTTAAGATTCGAAGTTCTCTATCCCTACTAGGCGTTCTTCTTTATTTTCGTTTGCGTTGACGGTTTTTTCCTTGCAGTTGTTTTAGCTGATTTCTTTTTTGTTTTATCAACGGATGCTTGTAAAGCAGACATTAGGTCGGTTACATTTGAAGCGGCTGGTTTCTGTGGATCCTTCGTTTCAACAGTATCCTTCCCGGATCGCTTCTCGTCAATCAGGTCCATTAAGGCGGTTCGATAGTCATCATTGTATTTCTCAGGATCAAACTCGGTCGTCAATTGTTTGATTAACATCAGTGCAGTGCTTAGTTCCTTTTTCGTGATATTCTGATCTTCAGGAATCGCGACATCGCCTGCGTTTCGTACTTCATCTGGAAAGTGGATCGTTTCCATTAGCAGTGTTTTGCCATACACTCTCACGACTGCTAATTGTTCTTTTGAGCGGATGATTATTTTAGCGACTCCGATTTTCCCTGATTCTTCTAACGCTTGCTTCAATAACAAATATGCCTTTCCCCCACCAGTATCAGGAGCGAGAAAGTAACTTTTCTCAAAGTAAATTGGATCGATTTCGTCGAGTTTAACGAAATCAATAATCTCAACTGATTTATCTTCGTTTGCCTTCTTCAAATTTTCTAAGTCCTCGTTATCGAGTACGACAAATTTATTTTTTTCATATTCATACGCTTTGACAATATCTTCGTTCTTAACTTCCTTTTCACACCCAGGACATGTCTTTTCATATGAAATTGGTGTATGACATTCTTTATGGATTTGCCGCAGCTTAATATCCTTGTTCTCTGTTGCAGTATGAAGCTTTACTGGTATATTTACTAGCCCGAAGCTGATACTTCCTTTCCAGACTGTATGCATGTTGGTCACCTGCTTTTTTTCTTAATGTGCAATGTTTTTCGGCTGATTATTCACTCATTGTTCGGAAAGAATAAAACAAGGTTTCGACTAGGAAGGAGAAAATGATGTGATAAAACCAATGAAGCTAACAGCTGTTGAGGATTTCCCTGTAAAAACGGGATGGTTGTATGAAGCAAAATATGATGGCTTTCGTTGCCTGCTCGTTTGGGAAGGAAAGACGCCAAGCTTATTCAGCATGTCAGGAAGAACTTTAAATCGAACGTTTCCGGAAATCATTGGTTTTTGCGAAGAAATGTATGAATCAATAAAGGGGTACCTTCCTCTTACGTTTGATGGGGAACTTGTTTATCTGGAGAATTCGTTTACGAGTCGCTTCGCTACGGTACAACGGAGGAGTCGAATGGGGCAACAATCGGTAATTTATACCTACTCGAAAACGCTTCCCTGCCACTATGTCATCTTTGATTTGTTGCGTGTGGAAGGTACAGATACTGTCGATGAAACGCTATCAAAACGAAAGCAACGGCTTAAAGCTTTGTCTAAGAAGGCGAAGCTTCCGATGTCCGTTAATTCATCAGACCCGCGCTGCTTGCAAATGATCGATTCTTTCCGTTCGTTTTACAAATTGTGGCAAAACATTTGCTTAAACGAAGGAGAAGGAGCCATTGCGAAACGGAAATCGAGTCGTTGGAAAACTGGAACAAGAAGTACTGACTGGTTGAAAAAGAAACTCTGGAAGTTTGTTACGGTGGTTTTGACGAAATTTGATCCGAGCAATCGCTATTTTACTGGTGCTATTTATTATCAAGGAACGCTTGCTAATATCGTTCACTTTCGTCACGGCTTTAAAGAGGATGAGGAGAAAACATTGATTGCACTGTTTCAAAAAAATGGAACGAAAACGGATAACGGCAGTTGGGAACTTCCCGCTTCGATATGCGTGGAGGTCGCCTGCATCGCATTTGATGGGAAACACTTACGTGAACCAAGATTTTCGTCGTTTCAATTGGAAGTTACTCCTGCTGATTGTACATGGGACACGATGCACCGTCAGTTGATGCCTTTTCCTGATAATGTTGAGGTGACTAGTCTCGATAAACCGATTTGGCCGAGCGTAGCTTTCACAAAGGACAGTTACTTGCTCTACTTGCAAATGGTTGCGCCACAGCTTCTTTCACATCTGAAAAATCGCTTGCTTACATTAATTCGATATCCCCATGGTTCGGGCGGCGAACATTTTTATCAAAAAAATTGCCCTGATTACGCACCTGATTTTGTGAAAACAGCAATATCAGATGAGAACGAGATCAATTACATTCTCTGTAACGATATTGAGACGTTGCTTTGGCTTGGCAATCAACTTGCGTTAGAATTTCATCTTCCGTTTGAGACGGTTGATACTTCTAATCCAACGGAGATTGTGTTTGATTTAGATCCACCATCAAGAAAAGCGTTTCCGTTAGCGATCGATGCGGCTTTGAAGATGAAAGCAATATTTGATGAGTTAAAGCTGATAAGTTTTGTGAAAACTTCGGGTCGGAAGGGATTGCAAGTGTATTTACCTTTGCCAGTAAATCAGTTTTCTTATGAGGAAACACGTCGGTTTACGTCGTTTGTCTGCAACTTTCTTTGTGAACAAAATCCGCAATCTTTCACCACAGAACGTTTGAAAAAAAATCGCGGTAATCGTCTATACCTTGACTATATTCAACACGACAAGGGGAAAACAATCATCGCGCCTTACTCCCCACGAGGGACAGAAGATGGACTCGTTGCAACACCTCTATACTGGGAGGAAGTTACCGATACATTATCCCCGCAGCAGTTTTCGTTGCCTGCTGTGATGGAACGTCTGAAGGAAAGAGGCGATCCGTTTCGTACACTTCGGCAAGTGGACAATCGGGTGGCGTTGGGACGGGTATTGAAACAGCTAGACGCGGTAGTTAAAGATTAAATTAGCGTCCTCTTTCTTTTTGAACAAAAAAAGAGAATTACGGGTTCAATAATGGTAGTGACTCTATTGGCTAATTATTTTCATTCATTCTTTCTTTTATATCGCCCATTTTTTCTTCAAGTTTTTTTAATCTATCTTTGTCCGCTTTACTTCTTCGCACAAGGGACACAATCATAAAAATTATTCCTATTGGTATTGCAATAGCCATTACTTGGTAGAATACATTGATAATGCTAACATTTTCAAACATTATTTATACCTCCTTTTTTAACACTTCAAAGCACACGTGGATCGCATATGTATTGTTCCAAAATTTTAAGAATTTAGCGTAAGTCACTAGCACAATGAGTCAAAAGCTAACAAGTTTCCCCTAACGTTTGTTCCACATCAAATTATTGCTTTTCATTCATTTCCTTTAACAAATCAATTATTTCATCATTTTGTTTATTTGATTTTCTTAGTTTCGCTTCTATTGAAAATAAGGTGACAAAAATAGCAATAAAACCGAGTATCAGCACTGACAATCACTCCTCTTAATCGTTAGTTTAACATAATATCCCATTTAATAGGCTAATACAGAAAGAAATAACGAACTGAAATTTGCAGTTCGCTTTCATTGAAATATATGATTTTATGCAGTACCCCTTACGCGGATACTGATTTAGAAGCTGAAGATCTTTTAATCAACTGCCTTCCCTTACATAAATTAAAGCGAGCACACACAAGCTATAAAAAAATAGGTGGAGTGTATCTTTATATGAATAATAAAATGTTATGGGTAGAAATTATTAAAATGCGCCAGCAAACTAAGGAGCTAGAATGGGAGTATTGGTTGAGCGAAACGGTTTTTACATTCAATTGGTGGTTCCTCTTCCTTACGATGATAGGATTTATCATTGGTTGGTTGATTGTTGTCGATAAAACAAGAATTGTTGAAATTGTCACATTCGGTTTATTTACGGCAACCACAGCCCTTGTTTTAGATATTTTGGGTGTCTCCTACGTTTTATGGGCTTATCCTAACAGTATAATCCCAGTAGCACCTTCTATTTTTGAGATTGATGAAGTACATCTTCCAATTATTTATATGGTTGTATACCAGTTTTTCACCCCTTGGAAGTCATATTTAATTGCTATCACTATTGCTTCTTTCGTTTTTGCATTTGCTCTGGAACCTTTGTTAGTCTGGTTACAAATATATGAAATATATAGTTGGGAGCATATTTATTCGTTTCCAATCTATGTATTTATAGGTGTCTTTTTTAAGTGGTTAATACAAAAAATGAAGCAAATCGAGAGGAAGAGTGGAAAACAATAAATACCTCGCTAACTGTTCAAGTGCACTCCTCACCCTCATCTATCCAATTAAGCCAAAAAATGACCACCAAAACAAAAAACACCGCTGCCACAAAATAAATTGTGGCAGCGGTGTTCGAAAATATGATGATTATTCTGTGATGCCTTGCATGGCGGTGATGAGTGAGAGTTTGTAAACATCTTCCGCGTTGCATCCGCGTGACAAGTCGTTGACTGGTTGGTTCAAACCTTGCAAAATTGGGCCAATCGCTTCGAAGTTACCGAGGCGCTGAGCTAATTTGTAGCCAATGTTCCCGGATTCGAGACTCGGGAAAATGAATGTGTTTGCTTGCCCCTTTAATGGAGAATCGGGTGCCTTTTTCGCTGCGACACTTGGGACAAATGCAGCATCAAATTGAAATTCCCCGTCCAATGTTAACTCAGGGGCGTTCTCTTGCGCAATTTTAGTAGCTTCGACGACTTTTTCTGTTTCAGGGCTTACTGCTGATCCCTTAGTAGAGAAGCTGAGCATCGCAACTTTAGGCTCAATTCCGAACACTCTCGCTGTCTTCGCTGCTTCCAATGCTGTTTCAGCCATGTCATTGCTATCAGGTGAAATGTTAATAGCACAATCACCGAATATGTAGCGTTGGTCGCCTTTCACCATCACGAACACACCAGACGTCTTTTTCACGCCTTGCTTCGTTTTGATGATTTGTAAAGCTGGCCGCACGGTATCACCTGTCGAGTGAGCAGCTCCACTGACAAGTCCAGCTGCTTCCCCCGTATAGACGAGCATTGTTCCGAAATAGTTCGGTGTCTTAAGAATTGTTTCTGCTTGTTCTTTCGTATTCTTCCCTTTACGGCGTTCCACAAAAGCTTCAACTAGTTGATCAAATCCAGGATATGTTTCTGGATTGTAAATCGTTAAGTTGGAAACATCTAATTTCAGCTTCTCCGCTTTGGCTTCGATCTCATGTTGATCACCGATTAAAATCGGACTAAGTATTCCTTCTGCTTTCAACCTCACTGTTGCCTCTAGAATTCTTTCATCCGTTCCCTCTGGAAAAACGATGGATGGATTATGTGCTTGAACTTTTTCTGCTATCGCTGTAAACATGTCGCTCACAGGAACTCCTCCTTTATTACTCTCTACCTACTAGGATACTCTTTCTTCGTCCAAAAATAAAACGTCTGGCCCACTTTTGACAAAGTTCTAATTTTCAGAATTACATTTTTTCTTTCCATTATTATGATGCAAAAAGTAACTAACTAATCAATTTTCTCACTAAAACAGTGTTGTCATACAACAATTTCTGACATCGTTGTTAATACTGATTTTGGCCAAAAATTGAGTTATGACGAATTTACAATTGCATTTACTTGCCCCCCTTCAGTATAATGAATGAATAGTCACTCATTAATTTGTAAGTAGCTGTTATTGAACACAATTCCAACAAAAGTTAGCATTTAAATTTGAACAAACAAGACACAATTTTTTCCGAATTTCTTCTAATCGCCGGCAAAGGAGAGGAACAAAACTTCACCATGTGACAATTACCGGTCTAGCTATCTAGCAAAACCATTTACAATATTTCTCAAAAAGGAGGATCTTATGGGTTGTGAAGAAGTGTATAAACCACTGAAAATCAATCAATTGACATTGAGAACAAGAGTAATTATGGGATCGATGCATGTAGGAATCGAAGGGTTGGAAAATGGGATTCATAAACTAACCGAGTTTTACAAGCTTCGCGCGAAACATGACGTTGGCCTGATTGTTACTGGAGGTGCTGCCGTAAATGCTGAGGGTAGTGGCGGACGTGATTTCATGACGATTTATCAAGAGAAGGACGTCGAGCGATGGAAGCCGCTCACGCAAGGCGTGCATGACGAAGGTGGTGCAATTGCGTTGCAACTGTTTCATGCCGGTCGCTATGCATACAAGGCGATGACAGGGCTCGATCCCGTTTCCCCCTCTCCCCTCCAGTCACCGATTAACCCGGATCAACCTGTCGCGTTGACGCATGAGCAAATCGAACGAACGATTGATGACTTTGCCCAAGGTGCCAGGCGCGCGAAAAAGGCTGGCTTTGATGCGGTTGAGATCATGGGATCGGAAGGTTATTTAATTAACCAATTTGTCTCCCCTGTCACGAACAAGCGCACCGACCAGTGGGGTGGCTCATTCGAAAATCGGCTTAGATTTCCGCTTGCGATTATGCGTGCGGTAAGGCAAGCGGTCGGACCTGACTACCCTGTTTTGTTTCGCATGTCCGGGAAAGATTTTATCGAGGGAAGCACAACAGAAATGGAAACGCTCCAATGGGCGAAGGAAGTTGAAAATGCTGGCGCAGATGTGATCAATGTCGGCATTGGCTGGCACGAATCACGCGTACCGACGATTTCAATGAAGGTGCCGCGAATGACGTTTGTTCCTGTTGCCGAAAGCATTGCTAGTCACGTCACGATCCCCGTTGTTGCGAGTAACCGAATTAATGATCCGAGGGATGCGAACACTATCCTCAAAGAAGGAAACGTCCAACTCGTATCAATGGCCCGCCCGTTTCTGGCCGATCCTGCAATTATTACAAAAGGTAAAGCCGAGCGATATGACGAGGTGAATACATGTATTGCCTGTAACCAAGCATGTCTTGACCATGTCTTCGAAGGCAAAGCCGCAACGTGTCTCGTCAATCCAGAAGCGGGTCGAGAAACAGAGTTGGTCATGATCGAAACCGATAAACCGAAGAAACTGCTAATTATTGGCGCTGGTCCTGCTGGAATGGAAACAGCGAGGGTTGCAGCAGAACGTGGACACTCGGTCACATTAGTCGATGAAAAAACGCAAATTGGTGGTCAGCTCAACTATTCGAAACAAATCCCTGGTAAACAAGAGTTTTATGAAACACTACGTTACTATCGGATTCAGCTTGATTTATTAGGCGTCGAGGTACGCCTCGGCTTGCGGCTTACAGCAGATTCCCCCCTCGTTAAAGAGGCGGATGACGTGATCCTTGCGACAGGAATCGTACCCAGGATGCCTGAGATACCTGGTGTCAACTCAAAACACATCCTTTCCTACCGCGATGTGTTCGAAGGAATAGCTGAAACTGGAAGCAACGTAATCATTGTTGGTGGCGGCGGGATTGCCTGCGACTTGGCGTTATTTTTGAAAGGAAAAGGGGTTGAATCGGTCACGTTGTTGCAGCGAAGCAAATCATTTGCGCGCGGGATCGGCAAGACGACAAGGTGGGCGACGATCATGGAACTGAAACGCCAAGGCATCAAGATGATTGGTGGGATCGAAACATATCAACACGTCGACGATCAGTCGGTGTCGTTTACGATTGACGGTGAGGATAAAACGGTGGTGGCAGATTCGGTCGTGTTAGCTGCTGGACAATTGATTAATGATGAATTGGTCGGCGCGCTTAGAGATCAAGGCAAGTCGGTTCACATCATCGGTGGTGCGAAAGATGCGCTTGGGTTAGATGCTAAAAAGGCGATTCACGACGGTGCAATTCTAGCGCGGAAATTATAACTTATGGGAGGATTAACGATGAAGACTGTTTCATATGAAGTCAAGGACGGCGTGGCGACGCTAATGATGAATCGCCCACACGTCCGCAATGCAATCAACGAAGAGATGCACGAAGACCTGTTCAACGCGTTTCAAGAGGCACGTCGTGACGACACCGTCAAAGTAATTCTGTTTACCGGGAGCGAGGGCGCTTTTTCGAGTGGTGCCGACTTAAAAAGCATCCCCGTCGACAAAATGGAAAGCTTCGATCATGGCGAATATCTGGCGCGCACCTACAACAAACTCGTCGTGCTCATGAACGAAATCGAAAAGCCGATCGTGGCATATGTGAACGGAACCGCTGTCGGCGCCGGCCTTAGCTTAGCGCTAGCTTGCGATTTCCGTGTCGCTACTGCCGATGCAAAAATCGCGTTGAGCTTTCTGCAGATTGGCTTAACCCCGGATGCGGGAGCTTCGTATTTTCTACCACGGCTGGTCGGGTTAGCAAAAGCGATCGAACTTGGATTAGGTCAGCCAATCACAGCAGATGAAGCGCTTCGAATCGGGTTAATTACGCAAATCGGCGACCCTAGTCAATTTGTAAAAGCGTTGAAACAGGTACCTTCTCCTGCCTATGGTTGGATGAAGAAAAACATGAAGACTGGGTTTGAAGGAACGTTGCAAGATGTCCTTCACGCTGAAGTGGAAGGCCAGCGAGTAGCCGGCAAGTCAGAAGCTCATTTGCAGGCGGTTCAGTCGTTTTTAAAAAGGGGTTAATAAACGGGAAGAGTTTCGATCGCGAATTTTATCGAATTTGTTATCTGTCGGAACCGCCACTCTACTTGTCGCAGTCTCAATAACGTGAAATGCTTGCTGTTTGGTTTTTCTCGGATAGGCTTGTATAATAAAGAGAGTCTGAAATGACATTGATGTCAGGTTGCGTCGAGTCATTTTAAAAGAAACAGTAGAAGATGAAATGGAGTGGTTATATAATGGCTGAGCCAGCAAAAACGTTGAATGGTTGGTACGTATTACATGATTTTCGCAAGATGAATTGGGCTGAATGGAAGAAAATTTCTTCAGATGAACGGGAAACGATTATCGCTGAATTCATGAAGTTAATCGCAAAATGGGACGTCACGCAATCTAAATTTGAAGGAAGTCACGGTGTTTTTTCGATCGTTGGTCAAAAAGCGGACTTCATGATTATGCTGTTGCGCCCGACAATGAATGAGTTGAGTGAGCTTGAAACTGCATTTAACAAAACACGCCTTGCTGAGTTCACTGTTTCAGCTTATTCGTATGTGTCTGTCGTTGAATTAAGCAATTATTTAGCTGATGATAAAGATCCGGATCAGGACCCAGAAATTCAGGCACGTTTGAAACCAATTTTACCAAAATGGGATTATATCTGTTTCTATCCGATGGATAAGCGCCGTCAAGGTGATGACAATTGGTATATGCTTCCGATGGAAGATCGTCAAACGATGATGCGCAGCCACGGTATGATCGGACGTAGTTATGCAGGAAAGGTACGACAGATTATCTCCGGTTCCGTTGGCCTTGATGACTGGGAATGGGGCGTTACTTTGTTCGCTCATGATCCTTTGGAATTCAAAAAACTCGTTTACGAAATGCGCTTTGACGAAGTGAGTGCTCGTTATGGTGAGTTTGGAACGTTCTATGTCGGCAGCTTGCTTGATGATGATAAGATCAAACCTTTCTTATACATTTAAATAAACTTTGATGAAATGTACCCTGGCCGGAATACGGTCAGGTTTTTTTTATTTAAAACAACCTAGAGAGTTGCAGCTCAGTTCTATTCTTCTTGTCCTCTTTTCTAACGGTGCTATTTGTTGTCATAGCCTAATAGCTTGCTACATACAATGTCATTAGCATGGGTGGTAGTCACTCAGTAGTGATGATGCTCGAAATGCCAGTGTTTTGTGACGTACAACGCTTCGTTTTGCCATAAAGGAGGTGTATGGTTGGCTGTTATAAAAGCAAGAGAGCAAGATATTGATTTATTAGCACGTTTAATGCGCGCGGAAGCGGAAGGCGAAGGGGAACAAGGCATGCTGAGCGCTGGAAATGTTATGGTCAATCGTGTTCGGGCAGATTGTCTAGATTTTGAAGATATTCGTAATGTGAACAGGATGGTCTTTCAATCCCCAGGGGGTTTTGAAGCAACACAAAAAGGATACTTTTACCAAAAGGCTCGCGAACGAGATAAACGTCTTGCGAGGAAGCTCGTCCAAGGGAAACGCTACGTTCCTGGTGAATTTGATCTCTGGTTTTTCAGGCCCGATGGTCCTTGCCCAGAACAATGGTGGGGACAGTGGAATTCAGGCAGGTATAAACTACATTGTTTTTATTCACCTTTGGAAAGTGAATGCCCTTCCGTTTACACCGTGTACTAGACAAATTGATTGATTTAGAGGAGTGATTACATGAATTCACAACAAGGATTTCCACCGGCAGGATATGGTGGAGGTTATGGGTATGGATATGGCAATTCAGCAGAGGGGCAGCAGCTCGGTGGGTACCCTAATAATCAACAAATGCCACAAATGCCTATGCAACAGCAACCACAAGCATATCAACAACCACAACAACCGTCGCAGCAATTACCCGGAACGCCAATGCCGCCCCCACCACAATTTGCACAACAAGGACAAGGACCGCCAACGATGCCCGACATGCCTGGTATGCTACCAATTGAGCAATCGTATATTGAAAATATCCTTAGACTCAATCGCCAACGAGTTGGAACCTTTTACATGACGTATGAGAACAATGAAAAGTGGAATGCAAAGATTTTTAAGGGCGTTATTGAGGCCGCTGGACGGGACCATATCATTCTCAGTGATCCACAAACGGATAAACGGTACTTACTGCTAATGGTCAATTTGGATTATGTCACTTTCGATGACGAAATCGAATATGATTATCCTTTTAATGAGTTCGATACAGGCCAGTCGTTAGCCACCTATTCTCCGAGGTAATCATCTGAATACCATATTTTTATAATTAAAAGCTTAGAGTTTTCTCTAGGCTTTTTTTGTGTATTATTGTTAAGGTAGCTCTTTTCAAAAAATTTATACTCATTTTATACCAAGGATAGTCCTCTATAGTTAGGCAATGATAAGATTTGTACCACCATTTTAAAATTTATTTATGAGGTGATTTTATCATGAGCTTTTTTGATTGGATTAGTGGAAATGGAGAATCGCGTCAGAAAAACCGCAAGAATAAACCTGAAGCAGATCGGGTCGCAGATACTGAATTTGCAAAAGACAATGCACACATGGATCTTCGTGCAGAAGAGTTAGATATTGACAAAGAGCGTATGGAAACTGGGGAAGTCGTTCTTCACAAAGATATCGTTGAAGAAGAACAAACAGTAAATGTTCCTGTTTCTCACGACCAAGTAGTCATTGAACAAAGAGCTGTTAACCATGAACCAACAGAGGAACCAATCACAGAAGAAGAAACAGTTCATATACCAGTTACAGCAGAAGAGGTTGATGTCGATAAGCATACCGTTGTCACTGGTGAAGTTTCTGCTCATAAGCGCTCGATTGAAGAAAATGAAGCGATTCATGACGTCACCCATAAAGAAGTTGCCGAATACAACACAAAAGGACTAGCAGACGTTGAAGCAGATGAAGACACAAAGAAAGAAGAATAACTTGCTCTGATGATTTAACAGGTGACTATAAAGGTGGTATATCCTCCTTTAGTCATCTTCTTTTTAATCCTAATCACTTTCATTAAAGCTTACTGGAAAACTCGAACTTTTTTAAAAAACGACGCTCTAAATGTCACTTGGAAGAAATGATACTTAGGAGGTCCCTATGAGTAAGTATATATTAATTGGTGCTGTCATTGGTCTGGTTTTTAGTTTGGTATTAAATATTTCTCTTCTCGAGGGTTTATTTCTAGGTACAGCCTTAGGAGGGATCAGTTATAAACTGTATAGATTATATTCAGGAGAGCCAAACACACCTAAAGAAGAAGCATCGCAAACCAAAAACCAAACAATCCGTCTAAAAGAAGAACAGCTAGACATATCGAAAAATCAAGTACAGACAGGTGACATAAAGGTTCATAAAGAGGTATCAGAACAACAAAAAACATTTACTGTCCCAATTAGGCGAGAGGAAATGGTGGTTGAGGCAGGAGATGAGGAGGAATTTAGGATTCCATTAAAGGAAGAAGAGATTGAAATATCTAAACATCCGGTTAAAGTGAATGAAGTTTCTCTGTCAAAACGTGAAATAGAGGAAATAGAGCAAGTTAAAGGAATGGTAAAAAAAGAAAAAGCATACATCGAGAAAAAAGAAGGAGCAGATGTAAAAGTAAATGATATGGAATATTACTGAGGGCATGACCTGCTTTCTCATGCCCTTCTTGTTTTCTAACGGTACTCCCCTTTGATGTTGATCATTTACCTTTAGTTTTTTATCCAATACTCGCTACAATCTTGTTTTCGTTCCATAAAGCCATACTCAATAAAATAACGCCTTATAGTCGCAAAATCGTCGTAGACCAATTCAAGAATCTGATTTACTTCTTTCTCTGTGTATATTTTATCAGTGTCAAAACGTTTTAAGATGTGTTGTAATATACTAATTTTCCGTTTCTCTTTCTTCGGAAAACTATCAAGAGGACCGTCTAAACCTTGCTTGAAATACGTATGCAACACCTTTTCTTTCTCTTCAAGCGTAGTTGCGTAGCGATCATCGACCATTGTTGCCCCCTTATGAAACGGAACGAAATTATCTTGATTCGATCCCTTCTCTTGTTTAAGTGTATTCATAATTGTTAAGAATACCTTTGCTTGCTTTTCTTTTTCCTTGAATTTAAAGCGATAATTTCGAATTGTTGAGGTACTGCCTCCACCTAACTGTTGCACTATTTCTTTGTCCGTTAGGCCTTGTTGGAAAAAATTCAGCAATTCTTTTTGATGCTCAGACAGTCCTGTGTATTTCTTATCCATTTTCATTAAATAATCAAATACTGAACCATGCTTTTCATTGATGTGATGAATAATGGCTTTTTTTGCTTCTAGTAACTTGTCACCTCTTTGGTAAATCACACCGCCTTCTAATCGATGATTGCAAAGGAGACAAACATACTCATCCTCTGTCTTCTCATAAATATATCCATCCGAAAGCTCTTCAACGGTCGCCTCCCAAAATCGTTGATAATCATGAATAAGCAAACAAAACCTCTCTATGTTTATTTTAATATAAACACAATAACATTTAGTTTATTAAATTTCAACAAAAAAAGCACAACCTCCTCATTTTTTGAATGAAGAGATCATGCTTTTTCAGATAGGAGCTTAGCGTTCTTATTCTTGCCATGCTGCAATAAACAAAAGTACCCAGCCAACGAGAAATGCGACTCCGCCGATCGGTGTTATCGCACCAAGAACTTTGATACCCGTTAGGCTTAATGCGTAAAGACTTCCGGAAAACAAAATAATCCCGATCAGAAATGCCCAGCCCGCTCCATGAACAAGCCCTGTTGCTGACAAATACCTCGTTAAAATCGCTACAGCAATGAGAGCCAACGCGTGAATCATATGGTATTGAACACCTGTTTCAAATGTATGCAAGTACCCGTTTGATTCCAAGCGGTCTTTTAATGCATGAGCACCAAATGCCCCCAAGGCGACAAACAAAAATGCATTTAAACTTCCTAATAGTAAAAATAATTTCATCGTTTTACCCCTTTCAATCAAAACATTCATCAGTATGTATGATATACGGAAAAGCATACCATACCTTGGAACAATCAGAAAAGGGATTTCCTTCTTATCGTCGACATGAGGCAATCCCTTTACACTGCGACTATCCACTAGCGATTGTGAATAAACACTTTCACTGCACTTTCAACATCATTTGCTTCTGATTCATTGGCGCAATGAATTAAGATATGATCACCTTCAACATCCATTTGCACATCATGAAATCCTTGCTTGTCGAGGAAATCTGATATGTCTGTCGCCTCTTCTTTTTCTGCGAACAACGTGTGCTCTCCAACAAATTCTCCATTTACAAACATTTCATAGCGATCTTCATTCAGCTTGGCATTGCCGGCATTACTTTCGCTATTTGAGGGTCGAACAAAGATCGGTATACCTACATTCCCACTATTGAATTGTAACAATTCTCTTCCCTCCATTTTGAATACTTAGCATTGATGTTAGTATGGCGGTTTTTGGTTTAATTATGTATGGGTAAGGTTCGAAAGGAATACGTTAGTCGATTTTACTTTAGTGTTCATAGGCAAGCAGTTGAACACTCTCACCAATAAGCACAAGACGCTTCTCCTTGTGACCCTTCTTTCCAAAATACACTCGCCATGGGTCACAAGACGCTTCTCCTTGTGACCTTTCCTTTCCAGATCTACTCGCCATAGGGCACAAGACGCTTCTCCTTGTGACCCTTCTTTCCAAAATACACTCGCCATGGGTCACAAGACGCTTCTCCTTGTGACCTTTCCTTTCCAGATCTACTCGCCATAGGGCACAAGACGCTTCTCCTTGTGACCCTTCCTTTCCAAATACACTCGCCATGGGTCACAAGATGCTTCTCCTTGTGACCCTTCCTTTCCAGATCTACTCGCCATGGGTCACAAGATGCTTCTCCTTGTGACCCTTCCTTTCCAAAATACACTCGCTATGGGTCACAAGACGCTTCTCCTTGTGACCCTTCCTTTCCAAAATACACTCGCCATGGGGCACAAGACACTTCTCCTTGTGACCCTTCTTTCCAAAATACACTCGCCATGGGTCACAAGACGCTTCTCCTTGTGACCTTTCCTTTCCAGATCTACTCGCCATAGGGCACAAGACGCTTCTCCTTGTGACCCTTCTTTCCAAAATACACTCGCCATGGGTCACAAGACGCTTCTCCTTGTGACTCATCTTTCCATACCTGCCCCCGAAACGGCTCAGCCTCCTTCCTCCTACACCCAAGCCATTCAAAAAAGGCCCGTCCCCCGCCTGGAGAACGAACCTCTAAATCACTTTAAAAATCAAACAAGCTATCACTATTCGGATTGTCACCTTCATCATAAATCGTATCACTACTGCTTTTAGCAGAAGCCCCTTGAGCACCACCGGCCGCTTCAGGTGAACGCTTGTCCCCAACTCGAGAACCTGCCTCTGACCCTGATCGAGCACCACTACCAATCCCTGATACAGACCCAGAAGACGCCGACTTTTTATCAACGAGACCTTCTGACATTCGCGCCTTCACATCCTCAACAGAAGCATGTTGTACATTGACCGGAGTCTTCAAACGTGACCTGCCAGAATCCACATCTGATTCCGAATCCAACAACAAATCACAATATGTCTTCAAAGCATGTACATGCTCGCGATAACCAGCAGAGGAACTAGAACTAGAACCCGACTCGACCAACTTCTCTTTCAGTCTATCCAACTCACTATCCATTTTTCGAATTACGAGCTTTGCAGGGATATCCATTGACCTCTCCCCTTTTTTTGATTTATTTCTTCGTCAATTCCATAAACATATTTAAATCTTTCTTCAAAAAGTCAATAGCGGCTTGCCAAAATTCAGGCTTCGTTAAGTCGACATCTAAATGCTTTTTCGCTAACTCCTCCACCTCTAGACGTCCAGTGTCACGAAGCAGATCAATGTATTTTTGCTCAAACGCATATCCTTCATCGACAGCCTTGGCATAAATCCCGATACTGAATAAATAGCCGAACGTGTATGGGAAATTATAAAACGGGACACCCGTAATATGAAAGTGCAACTTCGACGCCCAGAAACTTGGTGAATACTCACCGAGAGAATCACAATAAGCCTCTTTTTGCGCCTCAACCATCAATTCATTCAAACGCTCCTTGCTAACCAGTCCGCTTTTGCGCTCTTCATAAAAACGTGATTCAAACAAAAATCTCGAATGAATATTCATAAAAAACGCCACACTACGATTCAACTTATCATCTAACAACTGAATTTTTTCCTCATCCGTTTTTGCCGCTTTCACCGTTGCATCTGCGACAATCATTTCAGCAAACGTCGATGCTGTTTCAGCGACGTTCATCGCATAACGCTGAGAAAGCTGCGGTAAATCATTCATGACATGCTGATGATACGCGTGCCCAAGTTCATGAGCGAGCGTCGCCACGTTCGATGCTGATCCATCATATGTCATGAAAATGCGTGACTCCTCTTTCACCGGGAAACTTGTACAAAATCCACCAGGCCGTTTTCCGTCACGGCTTTCCGCTTCGATCCACCGTTCATCAAACGCCATCTGAGCAAATGCAGCCATCTTCGGACTGAACGTGCCAAATTGTTCAACGATGATTTCCACCGCGTCGTCGTAACTCACTTCTGCAACATTTTCAGTTAATGGCGCACTTATATCGTAAATATCAAGCTTCTCCAAGCCTAAAATCTCTGCTTTACGGTCCATATAATCAACAAAATCTTGCTTATTTTTCGTTATTGTTTTCCACATGACATCTAACGTTTCCGGTTTCATTCGATTAATCTCAAGCGGCTCCTTCAATACATCTTCCCATCCACGTGCTTCGTACATCTCTAAACGATAACCAGCTAAATGATTCAATGTATTGGAAAAAAGCTCCGATTCATTCTCCCACGCCTTTTCGAAGCGCTCAAATACATGTTTTCGCACATCACGATTTTTATCTGAAAGCTTATTAGACGCCTGACCCACAGACAACGATTTCGTCTCGCCATCTTCTTCAATCTCCACTTTCATGCGGCCAACAATCACATTGTACATATCGCCCCAAGCTTGATACCCATCAATCGATAAACTTTGAATCAACTTCTCCTTGTCTGCCGGAAGTTTCTCCTCCGCATTTGTACGACGCTCATTTAAATTAAATGAAATTTGCTTCATATCCTCTTGCGCAACAAATTCATTCCATTGCCGCTCATCAAAAGCAAGCAACTGCTCATCAATCGACGTCATAATTGACGCATACTTCGCCGCCAACTGCTTCACCGTTCCACCCAGCAACTTCGCCTGATCATCATTAACGTCCTGAGCCGTCAAACAACTAATAAATGCCCCCGCTTCACGAGCCTTCTTTCCGACTTCTTGCGCTTCATTGACGAACGACGCCCAAACCGCGACATCTGCATTATTCTCCAGCTGCACTTTGTCTAAATTGCCCTGAAATTGAGCCAATTCACTCGCAACATTTTCCAAGTACCGTTGAAATTCCTTTGACTTGCTTCCTCCGGGAAAAATCGTGTCCAAGTTCCATACTTGACTATATTTTTGAGCCATGATAAAACCTCGCTTTTTAGATTGGCTGCTAGCTTCCATCAAAGAAAATTAATTCAACTGTTATAACTTTCCTTCCCTCCGCTTACGCTTTTAAAATATCCCCTAAATAATTCATTTGATCTGATTCATATATATGAAAACCATTACTATTTTGTTGAGCAACTTCGTGCATTACTGCTGCAACCGTTGAACCTTTAACAGGTTTATATTTTTCCAATCGACCTCTCATCAGGAAGGATAGTGGTTTGCTAAGCAACTCTGCAGATTTTTCTCCAGTGCGCACTTTATACCGTTCTCCAAGTAAAAGCGATGGACGAAAAATATGTAATGATGGTATTTCCAGGTTAATCAAACGTTCTTCAAGCGTGCCTTTGACGACATTATAGAAAAATCGAGAATTTCGACTCGCGCCCATCGCTGTAACAATCAGAAATCTTTCCACACCGTGCTTTACAGCCTTTTCAGCTAATTTAACCGGATACGTATAGTCGACCTTTATAAAGGCTTCTTGTGTTTTTGCTTGTTTCATCGTTGTCCCTAGTGTCACAAAGACATCATCGACGTGCTGAAAGACGTCATCAACTTCATCTAGTTCATCAAATGACACAAGATGTTCCTGAACAAGAGGATGTTTATGAAACGGGCTACTTCTTCTAGTTAAAATATGAATTTCATCATAATGTTGACTGTTTATTAGCTCTTTTACGACATGCTTACCAACGAGTCCTGTTGCTCCTGCTATCAATGCTTTTTTCAACTCGAACACCTCTTTTTCTCTCATTTTGTAATTTAAATGTACCACGGATGACCCCTAAAAGGAAAACAACACACCCCTGTACAAGGTAGCTAATTTCCCTCAACAGCTAATCTTCCGTTGCCTTACTTTCAATTCAAAAAAACAGACCTTGGCAACTAATGCCGAAGATCTGTTTTATACGTAAAATTAAAAGCAAATTTTCCTTTTATACTCTTTCCATTATTTTTACAGGAATGTAAACCGTAAATATTGTACCTTTTCCAATTTCCGAGGATACGTTAATCGCTCCGTTCATTTTCTCAATGATACGATAGCTTGTCGTTAAACCTAGTCCTGTACCGATTTTTTTTGTTGTAAAAAATGGTGTCCCTAATTTCTCCATATCCGCTTTTCCCATACCAATTCCACTGTCTTCTATTTGGACAACGAGGTTTTGCTGCTCGGATTGTCCCTCACTACCAACGATCGAAGTACGGATATTCAATTGTCCACCATCCGGCATTGCTTCGATTCCATTTTGAATCAGGTTGTTAAAAACTTGCTTTAGTTTATTCCCAATCACTTCAATTTTTGGCAACTTGCCATTAAAAAATGTTTCCAATTTTATATGGTTATTTCTCATGTGAGATTCTTTTAAAACAATAATATCGCTAAGCATTTTTTCGACATTTACTTTCGTTTTTTCTTCATCTGGACTTGGATTGGAAATATTCAACAATTCATTCATAATCTTATTGACTCTGTCTATTTCCTCAATTACTAATGGGTAATAGCGTCGATTTTCGTCATTACTTTGCTCATTAAACAATTGGATGAATCCTTTAATTGTCGTTAATGGGTTCCGAATTTCATGTGCAAAACCCGCTGACATTTCACCGGCAATCTTTAATTTTTCTGACCGAATGAGCTCTCTTTCCATCTGACGTTTCTCGGTCAAATCATAAAAGACGATCAGCATTTCACCTTTAGTCGTCTCATCTTCTACAGTCGACAAGCTCGACGCGCTTAAGTAATAGGTTCTTTCTTCTCCAACATCATTCGTGCAGTCAATTTCAAATTGGCCACATCCATCCGGATCATCCAAAAGATCAGTTAAGTCCGCACAATTAACAAATGCAGCGAATGGTTTTGAATGAGTCATGACCTCATCAATCTCCGTACCAATAACGTATTCTTTATCTCTTTGAAAGACATCTTCGCACATTCGGTTAAATAAGGTAATACGCTTCGTTTCACGATCGATGGCAAATACACCATTGTCAGTTGCCTCTAAAACCATCGTTGACTTCTTATGAGCATTCTCTCTTTGTTCAAGTTGGGTAGTCATATGGTCAAACGTCGCGTTTAAATACTCGACTTCTTCATAAGCATTCACGTACTCTCGATTTTGGTTGTCACCAGAGGCAAAACTTTTCGTCGTTTCTACAAGCTTCTGAATCGGTTGAACTAAATAATTTGATAATCGATACACTGCAAATGTCAGAAGTAAAAGTACAATTGCATAGAATATGAGATACCTTACTAGAAAGTCATTTAGTGAAGCGTAAACCTCAGATTCTTCTACCGATAAGCCTATATACCACTCATTTTCAAACCACGGGAGAGCTTCAATTTTTGAGAAAGATTGAACCTCACCTTCCACTAAATTAGCAATTTCCTCATCTAGCACAAGTTGATCTAGTGATTCTTTCGAAATATCTTCATTATCAAAGTAATTCACATTGAATATTTGATCCTGCTCGGGATGGGAAATGACATCTCCTTCATTGTTTAATAAAAAGACATCCCCACCCCAAGCTAAGCCTTTTTGCTCATACGTGTAACCTTTTAACATTTTATTCAGAGTATTCAAGTTAAAAGAAGACGAAATTACTCCTAACACATTCTGATTTGAATCGTGTATCGGTGCAGCAACTACGAGAGCCGGTTCATCTACTATCGGTGACACATAAATATCAGACATCACTGTATTTCCTTTGATTGCTTCAGCAAACCAAGGGCGTTCGCTTATGTCATGACCGACGATTTCATTCTTAGTATCACCTAGCACGACGCCTTCGTCATTCACTAGGTAAGTATCATAATAAATATCATGAATGTCTAGAAAATAATACATTTGATTTCTAATCTCTAACAATGAGCTAGATGAATCCATAATCACAGGGTTGCGTGATAAGTATTCAATATCATTTACTCTTTCTCTTAAAAAGCGAGATATTTCTGCTTCCATACTCGAACTTTGCATAGCTAAAGACCGTTCTACACGTTCAGTTAATTCCTGTTTTTGACCTGCATAACCTATAAAACCGACTGCTATCATTGGAACAAAGGCAATCAGTATAAAAAATATTAGTAGTTTTGACCTTAATGTATGAAACATTATTTGATTCCCCTTATATATATCTATCTAATTTTCTCGGTATAAATTTTGTCTATAAGTTTTGCATCTATTTTTATGTCTATCTAGTAATCTGCGTAATATCTCTGTTCTGTCGAGCATTTACGACATTTTTCGCATAAAACATACAGACTTATTATAACGATTTTTTAAACGAAATGATATAGTAATTCGCATCAAATCATCATATCTATGTTTAAATTGTTTGTAAAGAGGGAATTTGTATTGCCTTTTTATGATTGCGGCACTAACTCAGAATAATCCCCCCTTTTTTCACGTGCGGAGCACGAGCCTCCGCAGGACATGTAAATATTTCGGGCACTTAGTTAATTTTACTAAGTAAATTTTCAAAAGACTCAGCTCTTCAGTGTTCTTTTTGTTATAATTAGAGAAAGAGAGTAGGTGTTTTAATATGGCAAAAGTATATACAGGTATGTTTCATCATTCTGTAAGTGGTGTATTAGTGAAAGCTACATACGATAAGAAAATGTTATTCATGGAAATCGAGGATGAACTAACAAGTGATAATGAAGATGTTTATTTTAATACGGAGAGTTGGATAAGTGAGCACAATGAGCAACGCTTTGAGACGTGGAAATCTGCTCAGCAATATTTAAGGTCTATGGGAAATGATGTAGAATTCGATAAAAAGTAAGTTTTAAGTGGACGCTAGAACTAGCACGTTTAGGTTATAGCATAACGTTCAATCATTAGAAAAACTTGGCTTGTCGCCAAGTCCTTCATGGCGAAAGCCTTAGTTTATCTTATAATTTAATCCTTTAGCAAAGTTAGACATGCCGGGCACACGTACAAGAAAGCTTTAGAGAATTTCTCTAAAGCTTTCTTTTTATATGGCACCCCTGTTTCTTCAGGGCGCTAGTAACTGTTAGAGCGTCAATTTGTAGCGAAATCGAATTGCACCTCAACGGTTCGTTAACGATTTATCCGTTCATCATATAGTACTTATACAGCGCTTGTGTTCCTGAATCGCCTTCTCCTTCACCTGCAAGTTCTTGATACAATTTTTTTGCTACGACAAGTCCTGGTGTATTTAAGCCAATTTCTTGTGCAGATTCAATCGCGATATTCATATCTTTAATGAAATGTTTCATGTAAAAACCAGGGGCAAAGTCTGCTTTTATCATTTTAGGAGCAAGATTTGTCATTGAAAATCCTCCTGCTGCCCCCGTTGCAATTGAGGCCAACACATTTTCTTGATCGAGTCCGGCTTTTTTTGCATATGCCATAGCTTCAGCTACCCCCATCATCGTGCTTGCAATCGCAATTTGGTTAGCCATTTTCGTGAATTGACCCGCTCCCGCTTCACCTTGGCGACGGACGTTCGTCCCCATTAATTGAAAAATCGGCTCTATTTCCGTAAATGCGCCCACTTCTCCGCCAACCATTATTGTTAATTCAGCCTCCTTGGCACCAATATCGCCTCCAGAAACTGGAGCATCGAGAGCGTGGAGGCCTCGTTCTTTTGCCTCGTCAAAAATTTCGATAGCAAGACTTGGCTTCGATGTCGTCATATCTATAAGGTAAGTCCCCTGTCTTGCGCGTTCGAAAATACAATTCTTCGCTCGGTATACTTCCTCGACATCTTGAGGATAACCTACGATCGTTATTACGACGTCAACTGATCCCGCTAAATCACCCACCGTATCACACCATATGGCTCCATCTGCTATCAAATCTTCCGCTTTTTGTTTTGTACGATTGTAAACATACAGTTCGTGACCAACCTTCATTAAATGGCGGGCCATGCTTTTCCCCATTACGCCTGTGCCGATAAAACCAATCGTTTTTTTAGTCATAGTTATCTCACTCCTCTTAGTTTATCCTCACTCAGTAGGCAGCTGCCAATCCACTTCTTCGACGCCAATACTTTTCAGAAAATGATTCGCCTTTGAAAACGGTCGACTTCCAAAAAAACCTCTATGTGCTGAAAAAGGACTAGGATGAGGTGATTGAATCACGAAATGATGCCCATTTGTCACAAGTCGTCCCTTCACTTGTGCGTGCTTTCCCCACAAGATAAACACAACTGGTCTTTCCCTTTCATTTAAACGTTGAATGACTTGGTCGGTAAACGTTTCCCATCCTTTTCCTTGATGTGATTGAGGCATACTTTCCCTGACTGTCAATGCGTTGTTTAACAACAGAACCCCTTGCTCTGCCCATTTCTGTAAGTAACCATGTTCTGGAACTGCAACTCCCAAGTCAGCATGAAGCTCTTTATAAATATTTTTCAACGAAGGAGGAACCTTGACTCCCGGTTGAACAGAAAAACTCAAACCGTGAGCTTGACCAAGTCCATGGTAAGGATCTTGACCGATTATGACTACTTTTGTCATGTCATAATCGGTGCTATGTAAAGCATTGAATATATCATTCATTGGCGGATAAACGTTGTGTTCTGCGTATTCATTTTTCAAGAATTCTCGAAGTTGCAAATAATATTGCTTTTCAAATTCATCCTGCAACTGGTCTTTCCAATTGTTTTTCAACGGTATCATAAAAGCTCCCCTCTCTTTTCAATTGCTTAATCCTTCTCATACAATCCTTATATCGAACTAAATTTCTCCCGTTAATGAAAACTCCCCCTTTAATATTCTTGTCATTTATGTAATAATGATAGGGACTTTAGTTTGTATATTTAGATTGACTTTATCAAACTTTCATACTATATTTTAAAGACAAAACAAACTTACGATGAACAATCGATAAACAGGAGGATACAACAAATGGCTAAATTATTAATTACCGATGACGCTGCTTTTATGAGAATGACGTTGAAAAAAATGGTTACGGATGCAGGTTATGAAGTAGTAGCCGAGGCAGAAAACGGATTAAGGGCAGTCGAATTATTCGAAGAGCATCGTCCAGATATTGTGACAATGGACATTACTATGCCTGAAATGAATGGTATAGAAGCCCTTCAAAAAATAAAACAAATAGACCCTAAAGCAAAAGTCCTAATGTGCTCGGCTATGGGACAACAAAACATGGTGGTCGATGCTATTCAAAAAGGCGCAATTGATTTCATCGTTAAGCCATTCGATCAAAATCGAATAAAAGAAGCATTAGAAAAAGCTTTAAGTAGATAATTTTTATAAAAAAATTCCAACCTAAGTAGTGCCTAATCAGGGGCTACTTTTTTATTACCATTTTTTCACCCCGATAATATTTTTCCAAAACTTACTGAAGACGAGATTAGGGGTGGCATTCTTAAGAGTTTCTTATCTTTTGCTCCACTTCTCCCAATGTCGGTAGAGCGGTCATTGCACCTTTTGTCGCAGCAGCTAAACCGCCAGACACAGAAGCAAATCGTGCCATCTTGTCCACTTCTTCTGTTGTTAAATCAGACACTGTTTTTTCGAGTAAATGAAGTTGGTAAAGGATTCCCGACACAAAAGCATCTCCAGCTCCTGTTGTATCAACAGCTTTGACTTTCATTGCCTCTACTTTAATAGGCATTTGACCTTTTAGAAAAATATAACTTCCTTCAGATCCTAACGTGATAAAAATTAATGGAATTTTAAATTCAGTGAGTTTTTCAACGCCTTGTTCAATGTCTTTTTCTCCTGTAATAAATTCCAGCTCTTCTTCGGATATTTTCAAAACATCAGCTTCTCCAAGCATACTTCGTATTACTCTTTTAGCCTGTTCTTCACTTTCCCAAAGACCTAAACGAAGGTTTGGATCATAAGATATGACCATTCCTTTTTCTTTTGCTATTTTGACAGCTTTTTTTGTCGCCGATTTAGCAGGCTCACTAATTAAACTGATAGATCCAAAGTGAAGTAAATTATGATTGTCGAACAATACCTCGTCGACCTCATTTTCTTCTAAAAATCGGTCTGCACTTGGATCGATGTAAAACTCAAAGCTACGCTCCCCATCTTGATCAAGTGTGACAAATACGACGCCTGTCTTTGTGTCTTTGGTAAACTTCATTGATGACGTATCCACACCATAATTAGCCAATGTTTCAACTAGGAAACGACCAAGTACATCATCGCCTACCTTTCCAAGAAATGTTGATTTTGCACCAAGTCTTGCTAAGCCGACAGAGACATTTGCAGGTGCTCCTCCTGGATTTTTCTGAAAGGTTTCATTATTATCATCCAATGGTATGAAGTCAATTAGGGCTTCCCCCAAACTAATAATTCCCTGTTTCATTATAATTCCCCCTCAACATTCTATGTAAGTATTTCGTTTGATCCTTAGTCTTCTATTATACGCACTCCACCTCGAATCAACAATGATAGGCGAAAATCTCGTCATAAAGTGTTAACTTCACTCAGTTTAATAACAAAAAACAACGGATCTCAGCTTAATCAAGATCCGTTGTTCCTATCATTTTTTTATTTATTTTGTGAGCTATACTTTGAAACGATTTGTTTTCCCTTGCAGATTTGAACTTAAATCATTGAGGTGTTCTGACGTTGTTCCAACTGTTTCAATTGCTTTTGTTTGCTCAGCAGAGGAAGCAGATACTTCTTCGGCTGTAGCAGCAGCACCTTCAGCAACGTGTGCGATACTAGCCATCGTTTCTACAATCTGCTCTTTTTGATGATTAACTCCTTTTAAATCAACCGTCAAAGCCTCTAAAGAAATCGTCAGGTTTTCAATATAGTTAACAATCGAAGTAAACGATTTGTGAGTATCATCAACGGCATTTTTTTGGTCATTACTCATGAGATTCGCTTCCTTCATTGACTCTTCAACTCTTCTCGTTTCTCCTTCAACTTCTGCTAGTGAATTGCGGATTTTTTCGGTAGCATTTATCGATTGTTCAGCAAGCTTACGAACTTCATCCGCTACAACTGCAAATCCCTTCCCATGTTCACCGGCACGAGCTGCTTCAATACTTGCATTCAAGGCTAACAAGTTTGTTTGGTCAGCAAAATCGGATATGGTTCCAACTACACCACCGATATCTAATACTTTATTTGTTAATTCCTTAACCGCTCCGTCCACTTTGGAAAATACGTCACGCGTACTTGTCGTCCGGTCTTCCAACACTTTCATTTGTGTTAATCCTTGTTGATTCGCCTTCTTCATATCGACTGATAGATCATTCATTTGATTTGTCTGCTCTGATGCTTGATCTACTTGATCTGCCAACTTTTGCATTTGTTGGTTCGCTTCTTCAAGGTCTTCCGCTTGTTTCGATGCCCCTTCGGCTACTTCATTTACAGCAGAAGACATCTCATCGCTAGTCGCCAACGTTTCTTCAGAGACAGCACTAAGTTCTTCTGCCATTCCCTTGCATTCATTGGCTGATCCTTGAATAGAGGCGATCAGTTCTCGCAACTCTTTACTCATATGATTTACTGACAGACCGAGTTGACTAATTTCATCTTCCCCTCTCACATTCAAGTCAGTAGAAAAATCACCATCTGCCATTTGTTTTACTTTCACGTTCAATTTCCGAATCGGATTAGTTAATTTACTTGTGGCATAATAAGAAGTAATAAACGCAATGATTATGGCTACAATTGACACGATAATGAATGTATTTCTCGTATTAGTTAATTCTGCAAATAAGTTTTTGTCTTCATAGACAGTAACAACTTTCCACCCATATCCATCGACTTCGTTGAAATAAGCCGTCTCTCCGCCAGATTGTACCTTGCCAACGACATCTTCAGAGTTAACTATTAGAGCTAGTTGCTCGTCCTCAGATACCGCTTCGCCAACCTGAGAAGAATCCCTATGAGCAATAATGATTCCCTCCTCATCAATTAGCGCCAGCTTTCCCTGATTACTTATTTCTGTTGTCTCTAATAATGACACCATTTCATCTAATGATAAATCGATCGCTTGAACTCCGAGAATTTCGTCGTTATTATTTGCTGAAACTGATTGCGCGACTGTGATTACCAGTTCCTCCGTATCTATATCAATATAAGGAGCTGTCCAAATTACTTCTCCTAGTTCACTTATTGCGTCTTGGTACCAAGGGCGTTCTCTTGGATCAAAATCATCCGGTAGATCAACTTGTGGCGTGCTGACCATTTCTCCTTCCCCTGTACCTATATAGGTTAATTGCGCACCTGCTTCTCTATCCATAAATGACTCATAACTAGATACTAAACTGTTCCATGTTGCGTTTTGCTCTGCTACTGTATCGCTACCTTCTAAAAAATCAATTGTTCGTGGATCTTCGGCTAGCATGGAAACAGTCAACTGATATTTTTCTAAATAAGTCTGAATAAAGCGTTCAACATCTTGCACAGTGGAAGTTGCATCTTCTTCAACGGAATGTTGAATTCCATCACTTAATTGAGAATAAATAATAATTGACGTCAATAACATCGTGAAAATAATAAGTCCACTAGTGAAGATGACGAATTTTCCTTTTACTGAATTAAGCACTCCTTACACCTCTTTATCATTAAGACTTTGTTACTAATTTCACTATATTATCCACGAAAAGATTATAAATCACAATATATTTTTAAAAAGTGATTATATAGAACTATATTTTCCCTTTTTATTACATTCACGTTCACAAGCAAGAGATCATTGTTTGAGACATTTAAAAGAAATATGCGTGAAAGTAAACGAACAGGATGCCACTATAAATTGGCTTAAGCGACAATCAACAACGAATCTTGTATAATAGGCATTGTTTCTCAATCCTCACCCTGCGAATAAAGGATTGATTTTTGTTATTATTAGTTAAATAGCCAATTTATTAAAGGAGGATGTGACCTATGAAACCAATTGATCGACAACACGTTCAAGAGATGCTTTCCGAGCTTGCTGGCGAATCATTATATATTCATTTGGAAACGACAAATGGCGCTTATGCCACTCATAAAGATCAATCATTTTTCTCTGCCGGAACATTTATTAGAAATGTTCAGCTCGTATTTTTGCACGGAAAAATCACCGGTAAAGGCCCTTTCCGAATCGGATTAGAGACAGAGCAGGGTTGGCTTTATGCGGAAGGATTAACTGATTTTGAACTTGATGAGGAAAACCGACTACTTTTCGCTGGACACGATTCCTCGGGCAAGTTAGCCATTGCATTGGAATTAAGTAAAACCCCCTTCCCAAAATAGTATAAAGGAAAGGGGGGGCATGAGGCGTTGGAACTCAACAGCATTTAAACATTTTCAAAAAAATCTTAATATAAAGGAAGTGATTGGATGGAACAACATGTTCTTGTTATTTTCCCCCATCCTGACGACGAAGCATTTGGTGTGGCCGGGACAATTATATCTCACACTCAAGCTGGAACTCCTGTCACATATGCATGTTTGACGCTTGGTGAGATGGGCAGAAATATGGGGCGCCCACTCATCGCTAATCGGGAAACGCTCCCGCAAATACGAAATAACGAATTAAAAGAAGCATGCCGTCTTCTTGGCATCGAGGATTTAAGACAGTTTGGGATGCGTGATAAAACGGTCGAATTTACGGATCAGGATGCTTTACAGAGTCGGATACTTGACGTAGTGAAAGAGGTGAATCCCTCGTTAATTATTACATTCTATCCTGGATATGCGGTTCACCCCGATCACGATGCTACTGGTGCAGCAGTAATTCAGGCTGTTCAGAGCCTATCAGAAGAAGACCGTCCGACCGTCCATGCTATAGCTTTTTCTGAAGGCTGTGAAGACTTTATCGGCGAACCAGATGTTGTAGTTGACGTGTCTCCTTATTTCGAGCAGAAAATGAATGTCATTGAAGCTCATCAGACGCAAACTGCAGGTGTAGTCGAAGCGATGAAAAAACAGCTGACGGAAGAGGATGAAACCTTCCGGAAGCAAATGATGCTTGAACGATTTTGGACATATCCTCTATAATTTTGCAGGAAGTGATATGTAATTGAATCCAACAACGAAAAGACCCTTGCTTTTACTAAAGCTCGGGTCTTTTGTTATACCATTTTATTGCTTTCCATTTTATCGTACTTATACGGCAGCGATTCCCCACTCTTTTCTGTAAGCATTTGTTTCGTTCTTTCTGGTGATGAAACGTAGAATTGGAACATACGGTGTTTGTTTGGAAAACGAACAGTTAACTCAACATGATGCCCATTAAATTCATGCCTAACAATTTGTTCTGTATCTAAAATAGTTTTAATTTTATTCCAGTTCGGTGCGAACAGTACAAAATTTTCGGTAATAACAAGAAACCCTTTCCGTTCAGACCCAGGTTTCATTGCATGAACAATGAGACTACATTGTTCTCGAACTATTTTAGTTGATTTTTGTTTCGCAATTTGGAAAATGAGCCTATCATATCCGATCGTAATGAGAGCAGCAAATAAAACACTAAGAAAACTGTAAAGTACTCCCCATTGAGACAGGACGACAGGACCAAGCAAACCGAATAATAAAATGGACAATACGTAGCGAGAGTATCTACCTCCGAATGGACTTGAATGTCTGACCATCACCTACACCTCCTTAGTAAATCGATGATCTGACTTTTTATGTTGCTTTTAATTACTTTTGATTTTCCGACTATGGATAATAATAGATTAATATACCATATTTTATGAAAAAATGAAACTAACATGCCTGTTTTAACTTAATTCTCATCTTATCTCTTAGAGAGGAGGTAGATAAGGTGGAAATAGCGCTATTGAATTTGAAATTCAATAGCGCTCATTTTAGTTATTTTCAAAACGTAACAAATCTCCATAGATGATTTTATCGGAGTAGAACAATTCATTCTCTCCTCGTTCCATTGTATCTATACAATTTTCTGGGGGTAAAACTTCTCCACTTGTCGCGTCGAAACACGTTTCTTTCGTATAAATATTTTCATCAGTAATGACTGAACCATCTCTTTGAACCGCAAAATCATCTTTATCCTCAGACAGAAGGTCTCGCCCAAACATCATATGATTGTCTGCTGGCATCCCTAGAAGGTTCAATACTGTTGGCATCACATCTATTTGACCAGAAACCGTCTCAATTGTCTCTGCTTTATCCTCCATACCCGGAATATGAATAATTACCGGAACACGGTCAAGCTTTGTCGCTTCATCATCCGTCACTTCATAACCTAAATAACTAGACAACTCTTCATAATGGCTTTCTGCAATTCCGTAATGATCACCATATATGACAAACATCGTATTTTCATATAAACCAGCTTCTTTCATTTCCTCAAATAAAATGCGTATCGCTTCATCCGTGTAACGAACGGCTGGAAAGTATCTATTGACGATGTCACTTTCTGAATCAAATGGATCTATAAAATGGTCTTCTGGATCTAGCTCATACGGAAAGTGGTTCGTTAATGTCAGAAACGTTGCATAAAAGGGCTCAGGTGATTCTGTCAGTGCTTCCATTGATTGTTCAAAAAAATCAATGTCCTTCAATCCCCATCCGACAGAATTTTCATCGGTTACATCGTAGAACTCTATATCATAATACTTGTCATAACCTAATTGTTCATACATCACATCCCGATTATAGAAGGTAATGTCATTTGCATGATATGCAGAAGTTTTGTATCCTTTTTCCTGCAAGGCGCGCGGAAGTGGCGTCAGCTGATTTTCATCATGTGTGTGAAACACTGCACCTCGACCTAGTGGATATAGGGAATTATTCATCATAAATTCTGTATCCGATGTCTTTCCCTGTCCCGCCTGGTCATACAAGTTATCAAAGTAAAAACTCTCATCGATTAGCTCATTTAAAAACGGCGTAATTTCTTCTCCATTTACAGTCTCATTGATTACAAAGCTCTCCACAGATTCCATCGAGATCGTCACGACATTCATGTCTTCTGCGATTCCTGTCATTTCTGAATTAGGGTCAACTGCGTATTCATCAACATGTTCCTGAATCGTCTCCCAATCATCTTTATCCGCAAAAACAGTTTGTGAGTTCGTCGTCAAATGAAGATACGCATCGTACACGTAAAAATTATAGACTCCTAGACTTTTAATCGCATGATCACGGTTAAATGAATGTGTCCTGTGATCTGTTGTATCAATTTGTCCTGCCAAAACAATTGTTGCAACAACAACTGTGATAATCGCATACTTTGATTTAGATTGACGAAAAGGTGCTTTTTTAACAGTAAAGAAATTTGGTTTTTTTATCATCAAGTAACCAACAATGATAATGTCTACAAAGAAAAATACATCATACCATTGGATCAATTCTACGATACTCGTACTCAAATCTCCCATGTTTCCACTCATCACAAGCATAGGTAAAGTAATAATATCAGAAAACTCACGATAATAAACCGCATTGGAATATAATATGATAGTCAAAATAAGACTCACAGTAAAATAATAAGGTCGTTGATATTTCGTCTTTAAAAGTAATCCTAGACTAAAAATAACTAATAAAAATGCGAGAGGGTTAACTGCAAATACAATCGCTTCAATCACTTGATTCATTGTCAATTGGAACGTCAAACTAGAGACAATATACGTTTTCAACCATAGGATGCTTAAACAAAACAACATAAATCTGTGTTGATATAAGAATGATTTCATTTTTACCAGTCAATCCTCTCTTTTATTAAGAGTTGCTAATTAGCAACTGTCTATTTAATCTTTTCTTAGTGAAAAGCGCATAAACGATCATCATAACTAATACAAACATAAATTTAAATGGGAAAATAGTCATCTTTAGTTTATAGAATATAGCTTGTTCAACTCAATGATTATTTCATATTTACAAGGTTTTAGAGATTTAACTTATTAACCTTTACCCAATTTCTAACATAATTAAGCATATTTTAAATCACTTAGCTGATTTTTAAGCAATTCGAATTTATATACGTATGTAAACCAACTCGAATTTACTACAGTTCATCTTAATTTTATTTCTGAGGATTAGATTCTGACAATCAACAGAATATTTTATATCTAAGCAAAATCGGTTATTCACCACTTGCATATTATATATATAAATATAATGACTATTTCATTCTTCGAAATATCCAATTTTCCCTGTGAATGTTAGAAGTCTGCCGAATTAAGTTATCTTAATTTATAGAATTTTCTAAAAAGGTATTGATTTTTTTACAAATTATAGTATTCTTCTACTCAAGGATAATATTCTGAAAAGTTAGAATTATTAGTTTTTTTAAGTTGAAATGCTTCAAAAGCACCGCTACTTTCTTAAGCCTATGGAGGTCCTCATGAAAAAACCTGTTCTTGAAATAAACCAATTACAAACTCATTTCTTTACTGATCGTGGAGAAATCCCTGCTGTAGACAATGTTAGTTTCTACATAAATGGAGGAGAAGTGCTAGGCATTGTTGGTGAATCAGGCTGTGGGAAAAGCGTTACCTCCTTATCGATTATGGGCCTAGTTCCTAGTCCCCCCGGGAGAATTGTCGGAGGGAACATTTTATTTAGGCAACAGCATTCCACCGATGAAATTACAGAAGACCTCGTTAAAGTAAACTCTAAACGAATGCGACAAATTCGTGGAAATAAAATAGCAATGATATTTCAAGAACCAATGACATCTTTAGATCCACTTTTTACAATTGGTTTTCAGATAACGGAAGCTTTAAATAATCATCAACATTTATCAAAAAAAGAAGCTAGAATAAAGGCCATTGACTTGTTGAATCTTGTTGGTATTCCTAGATCAGAACAAATTGTAGATGAATATCCACATCAATTATCTGGTGGGATGCGACAACGAGTCATGATTGCGATCGCCATGTCCTGTGACCCAGAGGTGCTCGTAGCTGATGAGCCTACCACCGCTTTGGATGTGACAATTCAAGCGCAAATATTAGAATTGATGAAAAAGTTAAACCGTGAAAAAGGTACTGCCATTTTATTAATCACTCATGACCTTGGAGTAGTTTCGGAGATGTGTGATCGAGTGTGTGTCATGTACGCTGGCAAAGTTGTTGAAGAAGGCGATGTTCGGACGATTTTAAAATTACCCAAGCATCCTTATACCAGAGGACTGATTCGCTCTCTACCGAAGGTGCATGAACGAGAAGAGCGCCTCTATTCTATTCCAGGAAATGTTCCAAAGCCAGGCTCAATTAAAAACGGATGTCGATTTGCTGCACGCTGCTCCGAAGTATTTGACCGCTGTTACCAAGAGGATCCTGAACTTCTGACGTTAAGTGGGGGGCATTCGTGCCGTTGCTTCCTCTATGCAGAGGAAGGAGGTATTCAACATGTCTAAACCTTTATTAGAAGTCAAGAAATTAAAAAAATATTTTGAAATTACTGGCGGTGTTTTATCACGAAAAGTTGGTGATTTAAAAGCAGTCGATGAAGTGTCGTTCGAGGTTTATCAAGGAGAAGTGTTAGGGATTGTTGGTGAATCTGGATGTGGTAAGTCCACAACAGGCAAAGCATTGCTCCGTCTTATTGAACCAACGGATGGCGAAATTCTATTTGAAGGAAAAGATATCACAAAACTGAGTTCTGAAGAAATGCGCAAAATGCGGAGGGATATGCAAATTATTTTTCAAGACCCTTACGCTTCATTAAATCCAAGACATAAGGTCGAAAAAATCCTTGGTGAACCTTTGCTAATTCACGGGATTGGTAATAAAACGGAACGAAAACAAAAGATAAAAGAAATTCTCGAAATTGTTGGATTACGCGGAGATCAAGCTGCTAGTTACCCTCATCAATTTAGTGGTGGACAGCGACAGCGCATTGGGATCGCACGTGCGCTTATCGTGAATCCAAAACTTATTGTTTGTGATGAACCTGTTTCGGCTCTGGATGTGTCAATTCAATCACAAATTCTTAATTTAATGGAAGACCTGCAAGAAAAGTATGGTCTTACCTATATATTTATTGCCCACGATCTGAGTGTCGTGAAACATATTAGTGATCGTATTGGCGTAATGTATTTAGGAAGAATGGTTGAACTTACAAGCAATCAACAACTCTATGATGAGCCGTTGCACCCTTATACAAAATCACTACTATCGGCGATCCCGAATCCTGATCCTGACATTAAACACGAACGGGTTATTTTAGAAGGCGATGTTCCTAGTCCTTCGAATCCCCCTCTAGGATGTGCTTTTCACACAAGATGTCCTGAATGTATGGATATTTGTCGCTCTGTTAGACCTAAGTTTCAAGAGGTATCCGTTAATCACTTTGTAGCTTGTCACTTGTATGAGGGTGAGGAAACCAATTCTAACCAGTAACAGTGACAAGATTACAAATGGAAATAGTTTCATAAATTTAAAGGGGGAAACAAAATGAAAAAGAGTTTATGGTTGCTTCTTCTTTTATTAGCAATGGTTGTTGGGATTGCCGCATGTGGTGGCAACAATGACCATGTTGACGGGGAAGAAAATGAAGGAAATGAGAATAATAATATCGAAGCTAACGACAATAATGAGAATGAAGAAGAAGGGGACAACGAGACTTCTTCTGGAGACCAAACCTTGATTTTTGCAAGAGGTGGGGATTCACAAAGTCTTGATTACGCGAGTGTTACCGACGGAGAAAGTTCTCGGATCACTCTTCAAATCTATGAATCATTACTTAAGTTTAATGAAGATTCATTTGAAGTTGAGCCAAGTTTAGCACATGACTGGGACATTAGTGACGACGACCTTACATTTACTTTTTATCTAGAAGAAGGTGTTACTTTCCATGATGGCACTGACTTCAATGCAGATGCTGTCGTAACAAATTTTGATCGTTGGTCTGATCCAGATAGTGAGTTTGGCTTTGCTGATGATGGCTATGCCTACACGACTTACGGTAACCAATTCGGTGGTTTCAAAGGCGACGATAATCACATTATTGATGAAATTAATGTCATTAATGATCATGAAATCGAATTTGTATTAAAATATCCTTCTGGTGCTTTCTTACAAAATATCGCGATGAGCTACTTTGCGATGACATCGCCTGCAGCTTTAGAAGAGCACGGTCCTGCAATTAACAAAAATCCAGTTGGAACTGGACCATTCAAGTTTGTAAGCTGGGATAGGGATGACAGAATAGTATTAGATAAAAATGAGGATTACTGGATGGAAGGTTTACCGAAACTTGATCAAGTCATTTTCCAAGTGATTCCTGATAACTCCGCCCGTCTAACAGCGCTTCGGTCTGGCGAGATAGATATTATGGATGGTCTAAATCCTGATGACTATGCAATGGTCCAAGATGAACCTGGACTACAAGCTTTTGAACGTGAAACGAATAACGTTGGTTACTTGGGCTTCAATACAGATAAAGCACCTTTCGATGATCCTCTTGTTCGTCAGGCAATGAACCATGCCGTTGATAAAGAGACATTGATATCTTTACTTTATGCCGACTTAGCAGTACCTGCTAAAAATACTCTTCCACCAGCATACCTTGGCTATAATGACGATATTGAACCATATGCCTATGATCCTGAACGTGCTATAGAACTTCTAGAAGAAGCAGGATATCCAGATGGTTTCGAATTTGATTTATGGGCGATGCCTGTTGCTCGTCCCTACATGCCAGATGCTGAACGTGCCGCAGAAGTATTGCAAGCTAACTTCTCCGATATTGGTTTAGAATCAGAAATTGTTTCGATGGAATGGGCGACCTATTTAGAAGAAATACAGACTGGTGTTCAGGATGTATTTATGCTCGGTTGGTCTGGTACAAACGGTGACTCTGATTATTTCTTAGGGAACCTTCTTACTACAGCAACAATTCCGGAAAATAACCAAACCTTCTATTCTAATACCGATGTTGACGATTTATTAGAACAAGCAAGAAGTGTCGTTGATGAGGAGGAGCGTGCAGCACTTTATGAAGAAGCGCTAGCTCTTATTCATGAAGATGCTCCAATGATTAACTTGGTTCACTCTACTCCTGTTTTAGCAGGAACTGACCGTGTTCAAAACTATGTTCCTCACTTATCTACAAGTGAAGCTTTAACTAATGTTGAATTATCAGAATAAGTAAAACTCGTTAAATCACTACAATATGTATGTTGATACATCATAAAAAAAACCTGTAACGAGGCTATTTTGAAAAGAGGGCTCTCTCGCTCTCTTTTCTTTTAAAAATAAAAATTGTTGCTTGTATTTTTTCGTTTTCAAACTCGTTTATTTTTACATATGTTGATGGAAGTTAGGGGTGAACTTTATGTTTGCATATACAGTCCGAAGATTACTTATGCTTATTCCCGTTTTGCTTGGAATGTCCATTGTTACCTTTTCAATCATTCATCTTATTCCAGGAAATCCTGCCCAGGTCATCTTAGGAGATCAAGCAACCGCTACAGCCGTAGCAAATTTAGAAGAACAATTAGGCTTAAACGATCCGTTTTTTGTGCAATATTTCCAATATATGGGCAACCTTCTACAAGGTGATTTAGGTACATCACTTCGAACAAATACAGCTATTTCCTCTGAAATCTGGTCACATTTAGCTGCTACGATGGAACTTACGATTTTCGCAATGATTTTTGCAACTTTTGTAGGGGTTAACGCTGGAATTATTAGTGCCTGGAAACAAAATTCTTGGTTTGACTACTTAGCTATGGTCATTGCCCTCATTGGTGTTTCCATGCCAATCTTCTGGCTCGGACTTATGCAACAGTGGATCTTTGCACAGGAATTAGGTTGGCTTCCTGCGTTTGGCAGAGGAAATCCTCGTGATCCCATTGAATCGATAACAAACTTTAATATTCTAGATTCAATTATTAATGGTCGCACAGATCAATTGTGGACATCCTTTAAGCACCTTATCTTACCTGGTGTTGCTTTAGGTACAATTCCACTGGCCATTATTGCTAGGATGACCAGATCTAGTATGCTTGAGGTCTTGCGTTCTGACTTTATTCGTACTATTGAAGCAAAAGGTTCTCGACCTATTTCTGTTATATATCGTCATGGATTTAAAAATGCTGTCATCCCTGTCCTAACTGTCGTCGGACTTCAAACAGGTACACTCCTTGGAGGAGCAATATTGACTGAAACGATTTTCAGTTGGCCTGGAGTTGGACGTTATATTTTCGAAGCGATTGGCACTCGGGATTACCCTGTGATCCAGTCTGGCATTTTGGTCGTAGCATTTATGTTTGTACTGATTAATTTAGTTGTAGACCTGCTCTACAGTTACATCGATCCTCGAATAAAATACTAATAAAGGGGGGATAAATCATGGAAACTGTAACTCCGACACATAATAAGCCAATGCGAGGTCCTGAAGAGAACGATCCCGAAATAGGAAAAGTTGAAGTAGTGACACCTTGGAAGGAAGCATATTGGCAATTGAAAAAAAATAAATTAGCTGTAATTGGATTCTTTATTATTGCTTTCTTTATTATTGTTGCTCTCATTGCACCACTATTAACTCCGTATGCTTTCAATACAATTAATGCGGATGTTCGTCTTCAAAGTCCATCATTGGCCCACTGGTTCGGAACAGATGACCTCGGGCGTGATATTTTCACACGTATCGTGTATGGCGCAAGAATCTCCTTAATGGTTGGTTTTTTCGCGGTAACTGGTGCGCTAATATTCGGTACACTTCTAGGAATTATTTCAGGGTTTTTCGGTCGTTGGGTCGACATGCTGATCTCACGAATTTTTGATATTATGTTAGCTTTTCCTAGCATTTTATTGGCAATTGCCATCGTTGCTATCCTTGGTCCGTCATTGCAAAATGCATTAATTGCGATCGCAATAATTAACATTCCTATTTTCGGTCGCCTTGTCCGCTCAAAAGTTATCTCGATAAGGGAAGAAGAGTATATTATGGCCGCAAGAGCTCAAGGCATGAAGAATGGTAGAATTCTTTTCCATCACGTCCTCCCAAATAGTTTAGCTCCTATCATTGTTCAAGCAACACTCGGCTTTGGTGTAGCAATATTGGAGGCTGCTGCTTTAGGGTTCCTTGGACTCGGAGCCCAGGCACCAACACCTGAGTGGGGAAAAATGCTTTCCGATTCACGACAATTTATACAAAGTGCTCCATGGACCGTATTATTCCCAGGTTTATCGATTATGGTGGTCGTGCTTGGCTTTAATATGATTGGTGACGGATTGCGAGATGCACTAGATCCAAAAATGAAAAGTTAAGTTTCTTTAGGATAGTAAGGAAAAAATAGTATCATAAAAAAAATCAAACTTGAGTGATTTTTATTCAAATCAAGTTTGATTTTTTTGTTTGTGTTGTTTGGTTTTTTTCATACTTGAGATTGCATGGGGATGCCGAGTTGCTTCTTACTTGTTACCTTTCTTTCTTGATCCCAGCTCTCATGGGTCACAAGCTACTCCCTCTTGTTACCTTTCCTTCTTGATCCAAGCTTTCATGGGTCACAAGATACTTCCTCTTATTACCTTTCCTTCTTGATCCAAGCTCTCATGGGTCACAAGCTACTCCCTCTTGTTACCTTTCTTTCTTGATCCCAGCTTTCATGGGTCACAAGATACTTCCTCTTGTTACCTTTCCTTCTTGATCCAAGCTTTCATGGGTCACAAGATACTTCCTCTTGTTACCTTTCTCTCCACATCCCAGCTCTCATGGGTAACAAGCTACTTCCTCTTGTTACCTTTCTTTCCACATCCCAGCTTTCATGGGTCACAAGCTACTCCCTCTTGTTACCTTTCCTTCTTGATCCAAGCTTTCATGGGTCACAAGATACTTCCTCTTGTTACCCTTCTCTCCACATCCCAGCTCTCATGAGTCACAAGCTACTTCCTCTTGTTACCTTTCTTTCCACATCCCAGCTATCATGGGTCACAAGCTACTTCCTCTTGTTACCTTTCCTTCTTGATCCAAGCTCTCATGGGTAACAAGATACTTCCTCTTGTTACCCTTCTCTCCACATCCCAGCTCTCATGGGGTACTAAATGCCGAAACCCACTCCCCTAAAGAAATTTCGCCCCTCGAAGTTTCAAAACTCAAATAAAACTGTTAAAATAAGGAGGACATTTGAATTGAAAGGGAGATGACTATGCAAGGATTAGAACAGAAAATTGATAAATATGCAGAACTCGCCGTAAAAGTTGGTGTCAACATTCAAAAGGGGCAAACTCTCGTTATTAATTCCCCGATCAGTTCGGCAGACTTCACTCGCACCATTGCTAGAAAAGCTTATGAAGCTGGAGCAAAAAATGTTCATGTTGAATGGAACGACGACGACTTAAACCGTATTCGTTATGACATGGCCCCCCTTGATTCTTTCAAGCAATTTCCTCAATGGAAAGCAAAAGGATTTGAAGCCATGGCTGAAGATGGTGCCGCTTTTATGACGATCAAGGCGACGGATCCAGACCTTCTTAAAGGCGTGGACAGTGAAAAAATCGCTGCTGCTAATAAAGCGCAAGGGCAAGCAATGGATAAATTCCGCGGATATATTCAATCAGATAAAGTCAGTTGGCTCGTTATTTCAGCTCCAGCAAAAGCTTGGGCCGCCAAAGTATTCCCTGATGTTAAAGAAGAAGAACAAGAAGAAAAGCTTTGGGAAGCGATGTTTGAAGCTGTTCGAATTAACACAGATGACCCGATTGCTGAGTGGAAAAAACACGATCAAAATTTACAAACTAAAGCTGAATATTTAACAAATAAAGGCTATAAAAAACTTCATTATACCGCACCAGGAACGGACCTTGAAATTGAACTTCCTGAAAACCATATTTGGCTAGGCGGCGGTGGTCCAAGTCAAGATGGCGTTCACTTTATTGCTAATATGCCAACAGAAGAAGTTTTTACTGCACCGAAAGCGGACGGGGTTAACGGTACCGTTTCAAATACGAAACCATTGAACTTTGGTGGAAATACGATTGACAACTTCACGTTGACATTCAAAGATGGTAAGGTTGTTGATTTCAAAGCAGAAGAAGGCGAAGAAACACTGAAACATTTGCTAGCTACAGATGATGGAGCTAGCCGTCTCGGCGAAGTAGCTCTTGTCCCACACGGTTCACCTATTTCTCAATCAGGAATTCTTTTCTATAACACGTTATACGACGAGAACGCATCCAATCACATTGCACTTGGAAGTGCCTATTCTACATGTGTAAAAGATGGTGCACAAATGTCCTCAGAACAGTTAAAAGAAGTTGGTTTAAACACAAGTATTACACACGTAGACTTTATGATAGGGTCAGGCGAAATGAATATCGAAGGCGAACTCAAAGACGGAACGAAAGAACCTGTTTTCAAAAACGGGGAATGGGCTGTTTAAGTAATGATCGCACCTTCTCCTATTAAAACCGATTAGGTATACCTGATCGGTTTTATATTTAAAAGAATTTGAGTAGATAAAAATTTATAACTAATTGGAAATCATTGTATTTATACAATGATTTATGCAATGGAAATCTCTTTATTTTCCCAAAGATCATGAACAAGAGTTGAAGAATTCCAAAGTCAAAACCCTTACCTTTCCAATTTATACAGTTCCTCTTCAATAACACCGTCGCTAATTAACAGAACTATTCTAGCAACAAGAAAAATCGTTTTTTTAGAATAAATATTCAAATTAACTATTGATTTATTCACTGATATGAATTAAAATTATTTTTGTTGAATAATGATAAATCATTCTTCTCTTACTAACATGACTATGGTTACAATCTTAACCATCGATAAAATAGTAACTAATGAATGTTTTTAATTATAATACTATAAATATTATATGAGGTGAATATTATGTCTGATCATACAAATCAATTATCTCCAACAGCCACTTGGAAGTTTTTAATCCCTTCTATCATTGGAGTTGGCTTATTTATGACTCCCGTTCCGACTGAAGAAGGCTTTACTATTCCAGTTGCGTTACTATCCGGTGCCTTGGAAGGAATGCTCATTGAAGTACTCCCTGCTATTATGACTGCTATCATCATCCTTAGTTTTCTAGGTTCGCTTATTCATAAAGGATTTCGTCCACACTTTATGGATAAGAAACTATTTCTGCGAAATCTGTTTGATGTATCACCATTTTGGTTCATTGTAAGGTTTGTCGCAGTGATTCTTGCTGTGATGACCTTGTTCGAATTAGGTCCTGAAGCCGTTCATTCAGCTGATACGGGCGGACTTCTTTTAGGTGATTTATTGCCATTATTATTTGCGATTTTCTTATTTGCAGGATTGTTCTTGCCACTATTGTTGAATTTTGGATTACTTGAGTTTTTTGGTAGTTTACTTGTTAAATTGATGCGTCCTGTATTCACGTTACCAGGTCGTTCATCGGTCGATTCATTAACATCGTGGCTCGGCGATGGAACAATTGGAGTTATCTTAACGAATAAGCAATATGAAGAAGGATTTTATTCAAAACGAGAAGCTGCTGTTATCGGTACGACTTTTTCAGTGGTGTCGATTACATTCTCACTCGTTATCATTGAATACTTAGACTTAGAGCATATGTTTCTTCCATTTTATGCAACTGTTATCCTTGCAGGTGTTATCGCAGCTTTGATTATGCCGCGCATTCCACCACTCTCACGTAAGTCCGACGATTACGCTAATGGACAAACTAATCAGCTGGATGAAACGTTACCTGAGTCTTACTCAAAGCAATCATTCGGTTTGGTGAAATTCGGGTTTGAAAAAGCAAAACAGCGTGCTGACCAAAACACAAATGTAGGAAAGTTCTTTAAAGATGGTGGAAAGAATGTCCTTGATATGTGGCTCGGGGTCGCTCCAGTCGTAATGGCATTTGGTACGATTGCTGTTATCGTTGCAGAAACCACGCCTGTTTTCACTTGGCTTGGAATGCCCTTCGTCCCACTCCTTGAACTGATGCAAGTTCCAGAGGCTGCCGCGGCATCGGAGACGATCATCGTTGGATTTGCCGATATGTTCCTTCCAGCTCTGTTTGCAAGTGGAATTGAGAGCGAGATGACACGGTTTATCATTGCTTGTTTATCTGTTTCGCAGCTGATTTTCTTATCTGAAGTCGGTGGAGTTTTGTTAGGTTCAAAAATACCAATTAATTTCTTTGATTTAGTTATTATTTTCATTGAGCGAACATTGATTACATTACCGATTATTGTCCTTGTCGCCCATATCATTTTTTAGTATTTCATCTCTCTGCTTCGGTCGTTAGCCGGCGTAGGGGGATTTTTTTCTGCGTAACAGGTAGCCATGCTTAATGCTCAAGTGCTTCTTACTTGGGCAGTTTCTTTCCTCCTCTGACCAGCTACCTGCTCAAGTGCACCCACTCGCCCCAAACACAAAAAGGCACCTACCCAAATCAAAGAGTAGATGCAGCCACTATTGTTACTTCTTTTTTGCTATTACTTCAACTTCGACCAATGCACCTTTGGGCATGCGTGCCACTTCGACCGCGCTCCTCGCTGGATATGGTTCCTCGAAATAAGAAGCGTAAATTTCATTTACCTTCACAAAATCATCCATGTTCTGCATGAAAATCATCGTTTTGACGGCATCATTCATGTCACAACCTGCAGCCGCAAGAACCGCTTTGGCATTTTTCATAACACGATGCGCCTGATTTTCTAAACCTTCCACCATTTCGCCAGTCTCGGGATCCAGCCCGATCTGACCAGATGTATAGACGATATCTCCTATTTGTACTGCTTGAGAATATGGTCCAATTGCGGATGGTGCCTCATTTGTTTGGATTGGTTTCTTACTCATTATAAATCATCCTTTCATTATTTTTGTTGTACAGCCATGTTTAGTCTTTTGAAGAGATTATTTTCATATTCAAGCCAGCGATGGCCTTCTTCAACGGTGCTTCTTTGAAATGATAATGTTTGTCCCGGCAAAAGCTGGGCTACTTTCCAGAGATCATGCGAGATGATTGTCCCAATTTTAGGGTACCCACCAGTTGTTTGTCGATCCGCCATCAAAACAATTGGATCACCATCACTCGGAACCTGAATCGACCCAAATGCGACCGCATCCGATAATATTTCTGCTGAATCTCGGTGATCAAGCTTCTTTCCTTGGATACGATATCCCATACGGTCAGATTGAGGCGTTACTTTATATGGGGTCGAATAAAATGTCTCAATCGCTTCTTTTGTAAAATAGACCTCCTGCTCATCAGGAATCACACGAACCTTGTGGTGAGCTTGGTAAAACGGACGCAAATTCTCTGCGATTAATTTTCCTTTACGATTCACCAACACCTCTTCTGAAAATACAAACCCTGGTAATTCATCTCCAGTATCCAATGCCTCTCCCCTTAATCCCCCGAGTTTCGCTTTCGTGTAAGTGGATCGACTATGGAGTACTTTCTCAGTTTGAATGCCTCCGGCAATTGATAAGTAAGCTCTTGCACCGTATTTCGGTTTACCAAAACGCAATTCCTGCCCTTTTTTCACGTGAAAACTGCCCCACATTGGAATTTTTTCCTCATTCACAGTAGGGGATAAGTTTGCTCCCGTAATGGCTATTACACTATCTTCAAGAAACAATACGCTTGGGCCTACCATCGTCATCTCAATCGACGCTTCATCCCAAGAGTTCCCAACGAGCATGTTTCCCATCCGAAAGGCATAAGGGTCCATAGGGCCTGCTGGGACAATTCCGTCTTTCTGGAAACCGAATCGCCCTGAGTCTTGAATTGTTGTATGTAATCCTGGCTCTTCTATTTTCAAGATTGGTTTCATCAATGGCTCACAGCTTTCACAGATATAGTATGTTCGATAAATAATTGCCGTAGTCCTTTTACAAATTCGAGAGCTTGAGACTCATCTCCATGAACGCAGATTGTGTCCGCTTTGATCGGAATGTCCGTCCCATCAACTGCCGTAACCATCCCTTGCGTAACCATGCGCAACACCCTTGACATCGCTTCATCTCTGTCATCGATAATCGCATGAGGGTCTGAGCGTGGTGTCAACCTTCCATCGGGTTGATACGTACGATCAGCAAATACTTCTTCGGCTACTCGAAGCCCTTTATTTTTTCCAGCGAGAACCAACTCACTTCCAGTTAATCCATAAAGAATGAGTGAAGGATCACAATCATAAACGGCTGTAGCAACCGCCTTGGCGATAATAGGATCCTTCGTAGCCATATGGAAAAGGGCACCATGGGGTTTCACGTGGTGAAGCGAATCACCATGAATTTGAACAAACCCTTGTAACCCACTGACTTGATAGATAACCATATTATACACGTCATCAGGTGTGACATCGATAAAACGTCTGCCAAAACCAGCAAGATCAGGTAGTCCCGGATGGGCACCAATCGCAACGCCTCTTTCTACTGCTAGCTTAACGGTTTTGTTCATGACATTATGATCTCCTGCATGATATCCACAGGCAATATTTGCTGAAGAAATGAATTTAAGCACCTCTTCATCTTGTCCCATTTGATAAAGGCCGAAGCTCTCGCCGATATCGCTGTTTAAATCGACCGTAATTGCTGTCATAAGTTCCCTCCCCTATCTACGTCTTCACTCGATATGTGGTTGATAAATTCCTCTTTTACATGCTTGAAAAATCTCGTCATACTCTTTTTTTGAGACAGATTTAAACGTCACGTGGTCACCTGTTTTTAGAAGTGTCGGTTGCTGCTTCTTTTCGTCAAATAGCTTTACAGGCGTATGACCAATAATTTGCCACCCTCCTGGAGAATTGACAGAGTAAACTCCAGTTTGCGGCCCTGCGATTCCAACAGAACCTGCTGAAACTTGTTTTCTCGGAGTTTTCCGTCTTGGCGTAGCAATAGTTTCATTTAAACCTCCTAAATAAGGAAACCCAGGTGCAAAACCAATCATATAGACGCGATAACGCGATGCAACATGTCTTTCAATTAGTTCTTGTTCATTTATTTGATGATAGCTTGCTACATCATTCAAATCAGGACCTTGTTCTCCGCCATAATACACAGGCAAAGTAACTTGTCTCGATTTTAACTCTTGTATATTTCCTTCTCCGATATGTTCCATTTTATTTTTTAATTCTTGGATCACAGTATCAAAAGGTGGAGAAAAACTTGGTATATAGTAAACAGTAAGCGTAACATACCCGGGGACCATTTCAGTAATGTATGGAAGATTAGCTAACTTTATTTGCTGAATAGCCTTCATCACAAGGTCGTTTGTCTTTGCTGTTAATTTTTCTCCAAACGTGAAACGAACGGCACAGTCACCTAAAGGTGAACAGGATGTAAACATTTCAACCTCCTCTATATTTAAAGGTTTGTCTTATTATAACAAATCAGGACCAAACATGGGTCGCAATGTAACTAAATATTCATCTCTTTCTCCTTGTTTGTTTATATGATGTACTTATTCAAACATTCTAGCTTTTTTTCTTTAACAAAAGCTAATTTCAGCATTTAACCTCTATTTTTGTGCAAAGGAGTACTCAATTTCAGCAAAAAACTTCTATTCTTGTGCAAACGTCTCTAAGTTTTAAGCATAAAAGCACCCATGGCAAAGATATTGACCAGCTAAAAGACTCGAAATACAAAAACACCTGCCGATTGTTGTAAAATTGGCGGGTGTTTTAATCAACGCTGGTCTCTATACCTTTCTCATCTTAATTTCACTGACGAGATGGTGAGGACCTTTTTTTAGAATTAAGTCAGCTCGGTGCCGTGTTGGGAGAATATTTTCATGTAAATTTCTTCGGTTGATCCGCTCCCAAATGTCACTCGCAGTATGATAGGCTTCTTGATCATTTAGTTCAGCGTACTTTGTGAAATATGATGCTGGGTTTTTAAAAGCCGTTTCCCTTAATGTTTTAAACCGTTCAACGTACCAGTGAAGAATATTTTCTTCTGCTGCATCGACATAAATCGAAAAATCAAAGTAGTCAGAAACATTCACTTGATCTCCGTAATCATTACTGGTTCTCTTTGGAGGTTGGAGAACATTTATTCCTTCAATGATGACAATATCTGATTGACTAACTACTTGTTTTTCTCCTGGCAGAACGTCGTATGTAAGATGTGAATAGACGGGCGCTTCTACCTTTGGCTGTCCAGACTTCAGTTTCGATAAAAATTGTAACAACTCATGGACATTATAACTTTCCGGGAACCCTTTTTTGTTCATGATTCCCCGCTTCTCAAGCTCTGCATTTGGGTAAAGAAAGCCATCTGTCGTCACTAAATCAACCGTCGGATGATTGTCCCATCTCGAAAGAAGTGTGTGCAGCACTCTAGCAATCGTACTTTTTCCTACAGCGACACTTCCAGCTATTCCTATGATAAAAGGAACTTTCTTTTCCTGTTTGCGCAAAAATATCGATCTGTTTCGGTACAATTCCTGTGAGGCATTTGCATGGAGACTAATTAGGCGGGTTAATGGCAAATAAATATCTGCTACTTCCTGCATATTGATGACATCATTAACCCCTTTGAGTCGTTCTATTTCTTCTGGTGTTACTTCCATTGGAGAAGATTGGCGGAGATTTGCCCACTCTTCTTTGGAAAAGGTCATAAAAGGAGTTAAATTTTCTAGAGTTCCCATCGACATAACGCACCTCGTTCAATCTAAATAACTTAAATGATTATTCCTATTCACACTATTGTGATAATGTATGCGTATATTTTAACACGTTTTATCGGCGGTGTCTTTGACAAGATACTCAAATATAAATACGCTTACAGAATTGATCGTCATACTATTTAAACATTGGAAGCTTTTATACTGATCAGAAGCCCCAAAAAGGCTTCTGACCATTTTTCCGACGCACTAGTTCACCCAATTACATTACCTTGCTGCTAATTTAATTTTGTTCCAATAACTGTACTTTTACTTTCACATCAAGTGTGTGTTTTCCTCCGCGATATATTCCTTGGAGTGGACTCATGTCTTGGTAATCTCGACCTATGCCAATGCGAATATGTTGTTCTAGCGCTTCAATATTGTTCGTCGGGTCTAAGCCTACCCACCCGATGCCAGGAATCATCACTTCTACCCAAGCATGGGTTGCTGAATCACCAACTAAAGCGGAGTCATCTTCCACATATAAATATCCACTTACATAACGCGCCGGAAGACCCTTCGATCTTAATATACCAAGCATGATATGGGTTAAATCTTGACAAACCCCGCGCTTCAAATCAAAGGCTTCATGTGCTTTCGTAAATACTTCTGTTGCTTCACCATCATAAGTGAACGTTCTATACACATAATCCATGACATTTATTGCATATTCAACAGGATTACTTGACTGTGGAATGATTCGATTTACTTCTTCAATTTGGTTTTTATATAACATCGTGTAATTCGTTTCACTTAATGCCGCTAAGTAATGTTGATGGAACAAATCTGAGTTAAAGATCTTTTCCATTTCTGGTGAAAACTGTACCATGCGAATAAACGGACTCTTCTGGATACTAACGACGGAACTTGTTTTCACAATTAGCTCTTGATGCCGTTCGGCAATGAAAAAAGTTTCGACATGGTTTCCCCATAAATCAACATGTTCCTTCGTCAACGTTACCGGAGTGATTTCAGGTCGATACGATAGTAACCGTTGGCACTCATCCGTCCTCGGTTTGAGGCGAATATGATTTAAACTCTGGTCAACAAGAGTTTCATATTGAAAAACATTAGTATGATCAATTTGATATTTCAAGTTTCTTCACCTCTTCGTGACTCCAATTTGCTATTTTCAAACCAAGTAATATGTTTTCGAGAAAACATATCCGATTCGATTGCAGTCATTTTGAAATCTATCTAAAAACGGTCCGATTTCCTCGGAAGACATCTGTTGAAATTTAATCTTTGTAAATTCATTACTCATATAGTCAAGTGTATCAAATAGGTCCTCTGAGTAATGTGACACCTTGCCTCCTTCTAATTCTTTGACCGCTTCTCTTACATGGTCGATACAATACTCGATGGAACGCGGAAATTGGTGATACGAAATAAGAAAATGGAGAACTTTTCTCGATTCCATCGTGGGTGGATATTTTTTTAAATATGCATCATGCCCGTTTACAAATTGTAGTGCACTAAGCCAATAATAGTAATGATCCTCTTGAATTGCTTCGTCTTCCCCTTTTGTAATTTCGCACACGACATTTAGGATTCTCGCCGTTTTTTCCGCTCTTTCTAGCCATTTCCCAATTTTCAAGAAAGTATATGCTTCTTCTCGAAGCATAGAAGACTCAATTGCTCCTTGAACAGTAAAAGAGAGAGTCTTTATTGACTGCAGAAAAGCATAAATCTTTTTCATCGACCAATACGAGTAGTTTTGATTATTAATAGTTAAATACGCATCATTTAAAATTTCCCAAAGTTCTTGAGGAATGATTTCTCGAACCGACCGAGCGTTGTTACGGGCATATTCTATGCAATTAACTATCGAATTAATATTCGCTTTATCAAATGAGACGAAATGAGCAACCGTTTCAGGAAGGAGATCATCATATACTTCGCTATACTCTTCATAAGACGAACAGATTTCCACTACCGATTCCCAATCTGTATCTGCCACTGCTTCGCTATTTGACACTTCTAGGGCATGTATGAGACGGGCCTCTAATACGCGGGCATTATTTTCCGCTCGTTCCATGTTCCGAGCCATCCAATAAACACCTTCAGCTACTCTACTTAACATGTCCCTTTTCCTCCTCTTGAAGTACCCAAGTATCTTTTCCGCCGCCACCTTGCGATGAGTTCACAACGAGTGATCCTTCTTTTAACGCCACTCTTGATAACCCACCTGGTAAAACATACGTTGATTCTCCATTCATCACATATACTCTTAAATCAACATGACATGGGTAGAAGCGGTTATCTTGAAATGCAGGAGCGCGTGATAATTGTATCGTCGGTTGCGCAATATATTGTTCAGGTGATTCTTCTATTTTTTCTTTAAATCTCTCAATATCTTCTTTTGAAGCTTGTGGGCCAATCAACATATCGTATCCACCTGATGCACCGACATTTTTCACGACGAGTTCATCCAAACGAGCCAAAACGTCTTCTCTTACTTTACGGTCTCTTAAAAAATACGTATCTACATTAGGAATCAATGGTTCTTCATCTAAATAGTATCGAATCATATCTGGAACGAATGCATAGATTGCCTTGTCATCCGCCACGCCATTTCCTACTCCATTCAGAATTGCCACATTCCCTTTTCGATTTGCATTCATCAGCCCTGGAACACCTATAACTGATTCTTCCATGAACTCAAGAGGATCTAGATAATCATCATCGATTCGACGGTAAATAATGTCGACTCTGCTCAAGCCTCGAATTGTTTTCATATATACAACGTCTTCTTTAACAAGTAAGTCAGGACCTTCGACAAGTTCAATTCCCATTTGCTGAGCTAGAAACAAGTGGTCATAGTATGCTGAATTAAATATTCCAGCTGTTAATAAAACGGCAACTGGGTTAGTCGGATTAATGCAATTATTTGGCACATGACTAAGTAATGTTTGGTTAAGATAAGACGTTTGATGTTCTAACGTTTTTATCGAATGTTTAAAGAAAAACTCCGGGAACACTTTTCTCATCACAAAACGATTCTGAAAGACATAAGACATTCCCGAGGGATTTCTTAGATTGTCTTCAAGTACCCTGTAAACTCCCTCTTGATCTCGAATCAAATCAATTCCTGCCAAAAAAATATGATTATCGTTTGCTAATTGAAGTCCTGATGCTTGTTTCGCATAAAAGTATGGGTTATCTTCGACAAATTCACGCGGAATAACGCCGTCTTTTAATATTTCAGCTTCATTGTATACATCTTCTAAAAATAAATTAAGTGCTTTTACCCTCTGTTTTAATCCTATCTCAATCTCTTTCCATTGGTCGTTAGGAATGATGATTGGAACGAAATCAAAGGGCATCGTTCTCTCAGTCCCACCCTCTTCGTGGTATACCGTAAATGTAATACCTTGACGCAAAAAACTTTGTTGCGCCATCTCATGCTTTTCATAGAGTTCATCTGTTGTGAATGTTTGTAAAATATGGTGGAACTTTTCATAATGAGGTCTAGCAATTGTGTCTCTGCTCATCATTTCATCATAGAATGCAGAAGTTTGATAGTTTTTCAGCATAAAAAGCCCCCCTTATTTTAGAATACAATTTTCTGAATTTTTTTGCTACTTTTTTCTTATTCCCTTATGTTGTCCTCAATGAAACAATTTTCGAGCAAATATTTTTTTAGCATATTTACTGGATAAATATCTCTGTTTTTCAATGATTACTCGGCTGGTAGGCGTAGTCCTCCATCAAGTCGAATCGTTTCTCCATTTAGCATCGGGTTGGATATGATTGATTTAACTAAAAGTGCGTATTCATCGGGAGCGCCCGTTCTGTTTGGAAATTGTGCGTGTTGTTCTAGTTCATCACGGCTTTGTTTCGGGAGAGATTCAAGCATGGGTGTATGAAACACTCCAGGTGCAATCGTCATTACCCGAATGCCATAGGTCGCTAGTTCTCTTGCTAATGGAAGAGTCATGGAAACAATCCCACCTGATGCAGCACTGAAAGCCGGCTGACCAGATGGTCCTTCAAAAGCACTGACAGATGCCGTATTAATGATAACCCCTTTTTCCCCTTCATCGTTCGGTTTATTATCTTGCATAATCTCTGCTGCCAATCTGGTTAAATTAAAACTTCCAATCAAGTTAACCTGGATGATTTCAGAGAAAACATCCAAACTGTGTGTGCCTTGTTTTTTTAAAATTTTTTCTGTGTGAAAAATACCAGCTGTATTTATAACTCCATGGATATCTCCGTATCGATCAAGCCCTCGTTCCAAACTCTTCCTCACTTGATATTCAGATTTGATATCTGCTTTTTCAAAACAAACACGCGAGCCTATATCTTCTTGTACAGACCGTCCTCTTAGTTCATTTTGATCAAGAATGATCACTAATGCACCATAGTGAACAAGCAAACGAACGGTTGCTTCACCGAGTCCCGAAGCTCCTCCGGCCACGACAAACGTAGATCCCTTCATATCCATTTTGCTTCCTCCTTGTAAGGCCTACCCAACTTCGCTACTTCAAATCCAGGCCTATCGATAAATAGATTTGGTTCCTCTTTCTAGTATTTACTTTTACATCTGCTAAATCCTGCTTTTAAACAAATCTTTCTCCTTACTTGAATCGATTATTAACGATTTAACGCTAAATATGAGATGTAGCTGTCGGAAAACATCAAAATATGAATAAATAACTTACATTCGCATACCCTATAGAACAAGTGAAATGTACCAAGAAGAAAGTAGGGATAGTATGAGTTTGCCAGAAAATCACTCTTCACGTTTGCCTAAAGTTCCATCATCCTATTGGATTGCTTCGACTAAGTTTGACGACTTTGTCCCCTTAAAAGAGAACATCGAAACAGACGTCGCTATTGTTGGTGGGGGTATTACAGGGATCACTACCGCTTATTTACTCGCTAAAGAAGGATACGACGTCGCATTGTTAGAAGCAGATCGTGTTTTCCAGGGAACGACCGGTCATACTACGGCAAAAATCACCTCACAACATGGGTTGATATACGATGAACTCATTAACCATATTGGGGAAAAAAGCGCTCGACAATATTTTGATTTCAATGAACGAGCAAGAGAATTCATTGAGAAGATCATCCGTGACAATGAACTTGACTGTGATTTAGAAAAACATGACGCCATTCTTTATGCGATATCAAAAAAATCCGCAAGAAAGTTAAATAAGGAAAAAAGGGCTTACGAAAAGTTAAACATTCCTCATGAAACCTTAAATAAAGTCCCCTTTGATTTGGAGATTGATTCTGCACTTGCAATGAAAAATCAAGCACAATTTCATCCACTTCACTACTTGTCATTTTTATTAGCCGAGTTTAAAAAACTTGGGGGAAAAGTTTATGAAGAGACACCTGTAGTTAATATGAGTGAGGGACAAACTCCAATTATTCAAACACGCGATGGTCACAACATAACTGCACGGTACGTTTTATCATGTTCTCACTTTCCATTTTACGATGGAGATAATTACTTTTTTTCAAGAGTGTATGTTGAACGGTCTTATATCGTAGCAGCGGAAAGCAAGAGGATTGAAGGGATGTATTTGAGCGTCGATACGCCAACTAGATCGGTTCGTACAGCGACAATTAATGGCAAACCCCATCTACTCGTTGCTGGGGATGGCCACAAGGTAGGGCAAGGTGAACCGACGATGCACCATTATGAAGCCTTGGAGTCGTTTGCAACGGATATCTTTGCATCAACATCGTTTCCGTACCGTTGGTCTGCGCAAGATATCTATACACTCGACCATATTCCGTACATTGGTATCTTAACCGATGCTTATCCGAATTCATTTGTAGCTACCGGATTCAGAAAATGGGGCATGACAAGTGGAACTGGAGCGGCAATGATTATGCGTGACTATGTGCTTGGGAAGGAAACGGACGATATGTACTTATTTGAACCAAATCGGTTTCTGATTGACCCGAGCATGAAAGAATTTTTGCGACACAATATGGATGTAGCAAAGCACTTTGTCGTTGACAAGCTCGAACCATCTCAGAAAAAATTAGAAGAATTCGAAATCGGTGAAGCTGCGGTTGTTTCAAAAGATGGGAGCAAGGCAGGGGCTTATCGTGACGAGCAAGGAAAGCTTCATGTTGTTGATACGACTTGTAAGCATATGGGCTGTGAGGTAGAGTGGAACAATGGAGAACTGACATGGGATTGCCCGTGTCACGGTTCAAGGTTTAGCTATGATGGTTCAGTTATAGAAGGTCCTGCCGATGAACCTCTAGAATCTCTTCAGATAGATGAAACCTTTTAAGTAACTCTTTAGCAGCAAATTTTTTTCAAATATAAATGATGGGGTTTAACTTCATCATTTTAAGGTTAAACTATTAATCTATTAATAAAGGGGAAGTTCTGATGTTGAAACAACAAATCACAGAAACGATTGACTCGTTGCGCGATACACTCTACGAGATTAGTCAGTACATTGGGAATAATCCTGAGCTGGGAAATGAGGAGGAAAATGCTTCCCGTATTCTCTCTGAAACATTGGCTAAGTACCAATTTACTGTCGTTACTGGGATTGTCGGTCAGCCAACCGCATTTCAAGCGGTGTACGATTCGGGTAAACCGGGTGCACAGATTGGATTTATGTGCGAATACGATGCATTACCAGATCTTGGACATGCATGTGGTCATAATTTAATTGGAACGCAAGGGATCGCTGCTGCTATTGGTTTAGCAAACATATTGCATGAGACAGGTGGCAAAATTTATGTTTATGGTACACCAGCTGAAGAAACCAAAGGCGCCAAAGTAACGATGGCGAAAGAAGGCTGGTTTGACGAGTTAGATGTTGCCATGATGGCTCATCCTGCTTCACACTATGTAAAAAGTGGTAGTTCGCTTGCAATGGATGCGATTCAATTTGCCTTTTATGGTAAGAGCACGCATGCCGCCGCTTCACCAGAGCAAGGTATCAACGCTTTGGACGCAGTGATTCAAACATTCAATGGCACCAATGCTTTGCGCCAGCATGTATCGTCCGATGTCCGGATTCACGGCATTATTACCGAAGGAGGTCAAGCAGCAAATATTGTTCCAGACTATGCCGTTGCTCAATTTTATGTTCGCGCAAAAACAAGGGCTTTGCTAAATGAGGTCACAGATAAAGTGATGCAATGTGCGAAAGGTGCGTCTCTAGCTACAGGTGCTCGGGTAGAGGTTTCTAACTATGAGTATTCTTACGACGAAATGATCACTAATTCCTCTTTGTCCGATACCTTTACGAAGCAATTAATAGAACTAGGCATCGATGAAGGTGATATCCTAGAGCACGAGGATGGTACAGGTTCATTAGATATGGGGAATGTTAGTCATCGTTGCCCTGCGATTCACCCATTTATTCAAATATCTTGTCAGCCGATCAGCGCCCACACACATGAATTTAGAGAAGCCGCATTAAGTAACGAAGGATTTCAAGGAATGATCCTCGGTGCAAAAGCTCTTGCTCTGACCGGATATAATATTGCAACAAATCCCGAGCTTCTTGAACAAATCTCAAGGGAGTTTCAAACGCAAAAACGTGACTGAATAGACAAGAAATAAACTTAACTTATACTTACATCAATCTATCGCTAATGATGAGGTGACATATCATGAGAAGATTTAACCGTAAAGATCCGTTTAGATTTGAGTTTGCTCTCCCACTAGATACGAGTTTCTACATCAGTCGGATTCGCGGGAAAAATTTTCAATCTTCTCGTGGCAAAGGGGTTATTCAGAACATTAGTCATGGCGGCCTTCGATTAGATACAAATCTTGAGCTACCAAAAGACAACGAAGTTGAAATCACCTTTGAAGTAGATATTGCCGGTCATCTAATTGAACCAATTGGTTACATTGTTTGGACAAACAAAAGCCATGACCGTTTTATTTACGGCATTCATTTTATTTCAGATGATTACAGTGAAGCTATCACCCGCGCAATAAAAGACTTTCAAAAGTAGAACTGTTTCTTAGCTTACTATCCGCTAAGCCTTATTTCAGGCTCTGCTAACGAGATTATTAACCCGAATTGTACTTCTTTCGTCCATTTAGAGATTGGGTCCAAGGCTGTTTTAATATACGGGTCTGTGATTTCTTTTTCGTATTCTTCCTCTCTAGTTACAGTTTCTACATTCTTTGAATGTTCATGCGGTACCTTATTCGTCTCCAAATCACTTGCTGCAGATGCTACGCCTACGACAGCTAGAATAACTAATACTAACATAGCAATACTGAATACTATGTAACTTCCCATCCTCATAAACTATCACCCTCTCCTAATTTCTTTTAACATTATTAGGATTACTAGATAAAGTAAATAGCTTCTACAAATGTTCCTAATAAAGTGCATTATTTCCTTTATTTCCCGATGACAGTAAAGAATAGTGTTGATTTTTGATACCACAACTCGCTTGCCACGGAAAAGGGTTCAACTTCCCGAAATAACGACGAAAAAACACGCCAGTTGCTTTGAAGCAACTGGCGTGTTTTTTTCTTGCATAGATTTTATAACTTAAAAGAACTTTTAAGTTCAACAACTCTGTTAAATACGAGTAAATCTTTTGTCGAGTGCTTTGAGTCGACGTTGAAATAGCCATGTCGGAAAAACTGAAACTTATCTTCTAGCTTTGCGTCCGCCATGTTTGGCTCGACAAACCCCTTCGCAACTTCAAGCGAGTCAGAGTTAACAAAATCGAGAAAATCATTTCCTTCACGATCATCCTCGATGAGAGAATTATATAGGCGAAATTCAGCTTCAACAGCTTGTGTTGCTTCTACAAAATGAAGTGTGCCTTTCACTTTACGCCCAGTAAAACCACTACCACTCTTCGTTTCTGGATCATACGTACAACGAAGTTCGATCACATTCCCATCGTCATCTTTAATAACCTCGTTACATTTAATGAAATACGCATGTTTCAAACGTACTTCATTCCCAGGAAATAATCGAAAGTATTTTTTCGGTGGGTCTTCCATAAAGTCACTTTGTTCAAGATAAATTTCACGGGAAAAGGCTATTTTACGCGTGCCCATTTCTGAGTTTTCTGGATTAACATCTGCATCTAGCCATTCCACTTGACCTTCTGGATAGTTAGTAATGACAACTTTAATTGGATGCAACACTGCCATCGTTCTCGGTGCCTTTAACTTCAGGTCTTCACGAAGAAAATGTTCTAGCATTCTTACGTCAACAAGATTATCCGCTTTTGAAACACCGATTTCACGACAAAACACTTTAATTGAATCAGGAGTAAATCCGCGACGGCGAAGTCCAGAAATCGTTGGCATCCGTGGATCATCCCAACCATCGACATGATTTTCATCAACAAGTTGCTTCAACTTTCGCTTACTCAAAACCGTATTGGTTAAGCTTAACCGAGCAAATTCAATCTGTTTCGGAGTTGTTTCAATGTCACATTGTTCAACTACCCAATCATAAAGTGGACGTTGATCTTGAAACTCTAGTGTACAAATCGAATGCGTTACGCCTTCAATCGCATCCTCTAACGGATGAGCAAACGAGTACATTGGATAAATACACCACGTATCGCCTGTGTTATGGTGAGTTGCATGAGAAATACGATAAATAACAGGATCACGCATATTAATATTAGGTGAGCTCATATTTATTTTTGCACGAAGAACTTTTTCACCATCTGCAAAGTCGCCATTTTTCATTTTTTCAAACAGATCGAGATTTTCTTGCTCGGAACGGCTTCTAGATTCGCTCTCTTTTCCAGGTTCTGTTAATGTTCCTCTGTATGCTCTGATGTCTTCTTGAGATAAGTCTTCCACATAAGCGAGACCTTTCTTAATAAGTAAGACTGCCTGACGATACATTTCATCGAAGTAATTCGAAGCGAAATGTAGGCCGTCCCACTCGTATCCTAGCCATTCAATATCTGCTTTAATTGAATCAACAAATTCCTGATCTTCTTTTGATGGATTTGTGTCGTCAAAACGAAGGTTAACCTTCCCCTTAAACTCATGAGCCAATTCAAAATTTAATACGATTGATTTGGCATGGCCAATATGTAAATAGCCGTTAGGTTCAGGAGGAAATCGAGTCACGATTTCTTGATGGGTCCCTTTCGCTAAATCTTCTTTTACAATATGTTTAATAAAATTTGCTGAGCTGTTTGTATTTTCAGTCATATGGAACCACCTTTCTGCAAGCTTATTTCTACTATTAATCGTTATATCATAAATATCCCCGGATATCCATGTCCTAAGACTAGTTTGTAGTTAGTTTGAGATTTTTTCTAATTTTGGCCCGATAATTTGTTTATATCGGTTACTCTTTTGCTAAGTGTTTTCCCTCTTCTTCACACTCTATACTCTTTGAATGAACAACACTTTCAAATAATCGCCTTCAGGGTAGGCAGGGTGCACACGAAAATCATCTGGCAACGAATAGTTCTCGATGATTTTGAAACCAAGTCCTAATTCAGTGAATGCTTTATCGACAAATCCGCGGAATTTTTTGCGACTAACAGCTGAATGATTTGTCGATGCAATGATAACCCCATCATCTTCTGTGATTGCAATTGCTTGTTTTAATAAGTCCTTATAATCTTTTGCAGCACTGAAGGTCGTTTTTTTTGAACGAGCAAAGCTAGGTGGATCAAGAATCACAGTATCGTAACGCTTTTCTTTCTTAACAGCTCGTTTGAAAAACTTAAATACATCTTCCACATAAATTTCGTGTTCTTGGTAATCCAATTCATTTAGCGCAAATTGTTCGATCGTCTTCGGTAAACTGCGATTCGCTAAGTCGACACTAGTTGTTTTTGCTGCAGACCCTAAAGCCGCAAAGATTGAGAACGCACCCGTATAAGAAAATGTATTAAGCACTGTCTTTCCGTATGCGTAACGATCACGAATTGCTTTTCTTACATCCCGTTGATCGAGGAATACCCCCACCATTGCCCCTTCGTTTAAATAGACAGCAATATTAACACCATTTTCTTGAACAATTAACGGAAATTCTCCGCGATCCCCCGTGACAAAATCATCATCGTCAAGATACTTTCCGTCAGTTGCAAAACGTTTCTTCTCATAAATCCCCTGAAAATTCGTGTTTTTTGAGATTGCCTCAACGACGTTATTTTTAAATTGATAAATGCCTTCGCTATAAAAATTAATCAAGTAATATCCGTCGAAATAATCAATTGTTATTCCACCAATCCCATCGCCCTCACCGTTAAAAACGCGAAAAGCAGTTGTGTCCGGGTCATCATAAAAGGCGGTTCGTTGTTCGACTGCTTTACTTATTTTTTCGTCAAAAAGGGTTTGATTGAGCGCTTGATCTTTTTTGTTGGTAACAATCCAACCAACCCCTTTGTTTTGCAGACCATAGTATGCTTTGCCTATGTATACGCCTTGCTCATCGACCACGTTTAAATGTTGCCCTGGCGTTTTCAACACGTGTGGATTTACGAGTGCTTCCTTCATTAGCAAAGGATAGCCTGATTGATATTTATTTGATTGCGCCTTTATGACTTTAATTGTCGTTTCCATAGATCCGTTCCTCCATTCCGTCTTGTCTATCATACCGAAATTTATTAGTAATTGAAATGGATGACGATAACGGTTTTCGTTAATCCTTGCAGTGGGCTATAACATTGGCTCGGTAATTTTAAAAAAATAGCTAACATAGTATTATTTTTAGGTTAGTTTGCTTACCTTTTAGATCAAAATGTGCTAAAGTATACGGTTGAGCGGAGTTCGTAACCATCCTCCGCTATAAAAACTAAAACTAGGATGTGGTTTGTATGAAAAGATGGAAAGTGGCTTACAATCGGTTAAATTGTAAAACGATGTTAGCTGAAGATTCGTTTGTGACTCTTGGGATAAAACGAGGTGGTCACGTTGACGAAACAAGATAAATTAATTTTGCTAGCTGGAATTTTCTTTACAGCTTTGTTTGTGTCTAATGTGGTTTCCACAAAGCTATTTTCGATGGGATCGATCGTTTTAACAGCGGGGATTTTAACATACCCTCTGACTTTCTTGATCTCAGATTCGATTTCTGAAGTTTTTGGAAAAAATACAGCAAAAAAAGTTGTATTGATTGGATTATTTACGAATTTACTAATGCTCGTCTTCTTCTTCGGAGCGGTTCATTTACCTCCTGCTGGGTTTTGGGAAATGCAAGCGGAGTTTGAAATGATTTTAGGTGCAGTTCCGCGTGTGGTTGCCGCTTCTCTAGTTGCCTATTTTATCTCTCAACTATTCGATGTCCACTTATTCGATAAACTGAAGCAATTGACGAACGGTAAACATTTATGGCTTCGAAACAATGGTAGCACGTTAACAAGCCAATTGCTTGATTCCGCAATTTTTGTCACGATTGCGTTCGCTGGAACGATGCCGTTAGGCGCATTATTGACGATGATGGTTACTCAGTACCTCGTCAAACTTGTGATCGCTTTAGGAGATACACCATTTATATACTTAACAGTCAAGTGGCTGAAAAAAGAAACAAAAGTCACTGAAAAGGAGGAAACATCTTATGTCTCATAACCGAGAAAATGAAGTTCATTTACTGGGAAATAAACAAGTGGAATACAGCATGGATTACAATCCATCCATTCTTGAATCGGTTAAAAACCGTCATCCACATCGGAATTTTTTCGTGAAATTCAATTGTCCTGAATTCACGAGCCTTTGTCCAATAACAGCACAGCCTGACTTTGCAACGATTTATATTAGTTATATTCCTAATGAAAAAATGGTTGAAAGTAAATCGTTGAAGCTATATTTATTTAGTTTTAGAAATCACGGGGATTTTCACGAAGATTGTATGAATACGATCCTCGATGATTTAGTGGCATTAATGGATCCGCGTTATATTGAGGTCTGGGGTAAATTTACACCTCGTGGTGGTATTTCGATTGATCCGTATGTCAATTACGGTCAACCAGAAACGAAGTGGGTCAATTTTGCTGAAAGTCGCTTGCTCCAGCATGACTTATATCCAGAGCACGTTGACCATCGGTAGTTAGTATATTTCAGAGACGTTATAGCGTGGATGTGATGCTGCTTTAGTTGCTTCGAATTTAGGCAGCGTATTTCATTAGGTTTTTTCGCGTTCAATCTTATCGACAAAAAAACACCTGCAAAGTGCTGTCGACCAGCTCCTGCAGGTGTTTTTAGTAATTAATCTGTCTCGACGGCTGGTTTTAATGCTGGTTTCTTTTCACGGTACATCCATTTAAATAGGACGGTTTGGAAGATGAGAAACAAACCACCTACCGTCCAGTATAGCGGTAAGGCAGCGGCAACATTGAATGAAAATACCCCCATAAGAATTGGTGTGAGGTACCCGAGCATTGCCATCTGCTTTTGTTGTGCAGCGTTCGTACCCGTAGGCGAAACTGAAGATTGCATCCCTTTTTGCGAAACTCTAAACTGGAAAAAATAAACTCCAGCAGCGAGAAATGGCAAGATCATGTCGGTTGTTCCAAGGTTAAACCAAAGGAAACTGTGCTCCGCAATTTCTGGGGTGCGCATGATTGCTTGGTAGAAGCCAATCAATATTGGAAATTGGATCAACATAGGCAAACAACCCATCGACGTAATTGGATTGAAGTTATGCGTCTGATAAAGTTCCATCATTTCCTTTTGCATATTTTGCTTGTCTTCTGCTGACTTTTTATCTTTGTATTTCTCTTTCAAGTCGTTCATTTCTGGTTGAATAATAGCCATTTTTTCACGCGTTAACATTTGTGTTTTGTATTGCTTCATCATTAGTGGCAAGAGCGCTGATCGTATCAACAGCGTCGTGAAAACTATCGATAAACCGTAATTTCCACTGAAAATGCCAGCCAGGAATTTGATCAAGAATGAAATTGGATAAATGATGTAGTGGTTAAACACACCTGCTGTGTCGGCGTCAACTGGTTCGAAACTAGCTTGACAGCCACTGAAAACAAGGAGCAGCAAACCTCCTATTACAATTAACGCACTATATTTTGAAAGCCTAGTGAATACAGATTTTTTTCCCACATGAATCCTCCTCGAAGTTGTGTTAGTACTGATATCGAGAAGGATGAATAGTCGGAATCATCCTCAGGTCCCTCTTTACGTTTCATGATACGTGTGATCCATGTATGTCTCTTAATGTGATGATCTTGGAGCATTTTCTCGGGAACCATCAGATTACGCCAAGAATGTAGTTGTTTTTCGGTCATCGATCGATTGGCGGCTGACGATTCATGAGCCATAAATTCGATCAAATGTGCGCCAGCAAACGTCATGTATAAACTAACTGTGATAAGTACAGGGATTAAATCATGTGAGAATTCAAACATCATCTGCATTCACCTCCTTTTGTAACGTTCTAGTTTAGTAAAATTATTATCGTTGAAATAGTTGCAAATGTCAAAGGCTATTCGATGACAATTGGATATCTTGTTGCTGGCGTGGTGCTTTTGGATGGCAATGCTTCTAATAGTGAAGTGCCGCATCTTTTCTAGTCTGGATCGCTTTGGGATACAAGTTGTTCCTTCTTGTGACCCTTCTTTCCTAATTCTACTCGCTTTGGGGCACAAGACGTTCCTTCTTGTGACCCTTCTTTCCTAATTCTACTCGCCTTGGGGCACAAGACGCTTCCTCTTGTGACCCTTCCTTTCTAATTCTACTCGCCTTGGGGCACAAGACGTTCCTTCTTGTGACCCTTCCCTCCAAATTCCACTCGCCTTAGGTCACAAGACGTTCCTTCTTGTGACCCTTTCTTCCTAATTCCTCCTCCCTTAGGTCACAAGACGCTTCCTCTTGTGACCCTTCTTTCCTAATTCCACTCGCCTTGGGGCACAAGACGTTCCTTCTTGTGACCCTTCTTTCCTAATTCTACTCGCCTTAGGTCACAAGACGTTCCTTCTTGTGACCCTTCTTTCCTAATTCTACTCGCCTTAGGTCACAAGACGTTCCTTCTTGTGACCCTTCCCTCCAAATTCCACTCGCCTTAGGTCACAAGACGCTTCCTCTTGTGACCCGTCTTTCCTAATTCCACTCGCCTTAGGTCACAAGCGACTACTTCTTGTACTGTCTAAGTAACCTGTGATTCAAAAAATAATGTACAAGAGGAGTCCCCTTGTACATTAAATCAGCTTGGCTTGAAAAAATACTTACTCTTCTCCGTCATCACTAGGAAAAAGCACTTCACCAGATTGATTGTGATGGGATTTTACAAACTGTAATAATGCCGTTGATAATTTATCAGGTGGATATGGTTTCGTTAAATACTCGTTTACTTGATATAGTTCAACCTTTTCATCAGATCTATCAAGAGCCGATGAGATGATAATTGGTAAATTCTTTGTTTTTTGATTCGATTTGAGCGTTTGAATCAGTTCCCAGCCATCCATGTCATCACCAAGCATAAGATCAACTACGACAGCCGTTAAATCGAGTCGAACAATATCTTCATATGCATTTTGTGGATCATAATGATGAATCACACGGAAACCATTCGCCTTTAATTCTTCAGATAGAAGAAGAGCAAGGCTAGTATCATCTTCTATAATCATCACTGTTCCAGGTAGATTATTAGATGGATTTATGCCAATTTTCGTACTCCCTTCCATAGAAACTTCCTCTAGTAGTGGTAAGCTAAAATAAAAAGTAGAGCCGGTGCCTTCTTCTGATTCCACCCAAATCGATCCACCATGCTGATCAATGATTTCTTTTGCTATTGCTAGTCCTAAGCCAGTTCCACCAATTTTTTTTCGATCAGTTTGATCAATTCGATGAAATTTACTAAATAATTTATCGACAGCTTCATGTGGAATCCCTAATCCGTGGTCTTCGATGCTGACAACCATCTGGTTGTTTTCATTTTGCATTTTTACCGTGATATTCCCTCCATCAGGAGAAAATTTAACTGCATTACTAATCAGGTTTGTTAATACTTGCTCTAGTCTTTCAAAATCAGCTTTCACTTTTACGTAGACCGACTCATCTACAAATGAAAGTTGGTGCGTATTCACATGTTTAAAGTTATTCATCACATCCATAACGATACTATCTAGCGAACAAGTGGTCATCTCATATTTTTGCTTCCCTGATTCCATGCGCTGAAGATCAAGAAAATCATTTATCAAGTTCGTTAATCGTTTCGCTTCTCTGTAAATAGTATCAAGATATTTTCTTTGTCTTTCTGGTTTTAAGTCTTTTTTCAATAATAATTCTGTAAACCCCAATACACTCGACAAAGGGGTTCGAAGTTCATGGCTAACAGTGCTTACTAATTCTGATTTCATTTGGTCGAGCTCATGTTCATTCGTAATATCTCTATGAACAAAAATAGTTCCAACGCGTTCTTGATCATCATTAAAAACGCTCGAAGCATATACTTCGACAACCTTTTCTCCGTTTTTATCATCGAGAATATATTGATGATTCATTCCTCCAAAATAATGTTTTTCTATCGATTTATTAAAGAAGTCAGCAGTTATCTCAGGATCGACAATTTTTTTAGTGAATGCTTTAATCCACTTATCTTTAGTAACCTGCTTCTTGTTTCTACCCTCTTTGTAGCTAACCATCTCAAACATCTTTTCATTAACCTGAATCATTTCACCATCGTTGGAAACAAAATGAATGCCTTCATTTATATTGTTAATAATATCTTGGTTCACCTTTCTAGAGTCTTCCATTTCCTCATAAATAAGTACTCTCTCTAACGCAATCGAGACTCTGTTCATAATTCCATCGATCTCCACAAGGTCCTTTTCACTGACCGGTCTTCCAACCTTTGTCGCTGCAAAGATAGCCATTGCCTCACCATTTGCATTTCGAATCGTCGTATAATAGTCAAAAGCATCAATTTTTTCTGGTACAAGACCTTGTTCTGCTACCGTCGCATTTCTAGTGACAGTAATGTGATTTTGACTTTTTAATCTTGCTAGTAATTCAGTATGATCCCGGTCGATAAAATCGGCAATCGACGTTTCCGTGAGGCCCATTGCTTGGTATATTGGTTCATCTAAGATCATCATTACACTTTTATCGAATTCATATAATTTATTTATATAACTGAAAACAGTAGAAACAAAATTTTCTTTCCCTAAGTTCAATGACATGGCATGATTTAATTGATTATAACGTTCTAATTTATCTTTCGTTTTCTCAGTTTGATTGAGTGAATCCTTTAATTTATGCTGGGTCTGCTTCGATCCTGTAATATCTAATCCAATCGCAATATACTGATAGGGTTGACCATATTCATTTACATACGGAACAACCGTCATTTGTAACCATATATTCGTCCCGTCTTTTTTACTAAAACGGACTTCACCATTCCAAATCGAACCTGATTGCACTTTTTGTTTTATTTTCTGAAAAAAAACATGGTCCTCTTTGCTCACTTGCAACAGTTTAAAAGATTTCCCTACTGCATCTTCCTCTTTATATTGAGTAGAAATAGTGAATTTTTCATTTACGTAGGTGAATACGCCATTTTTATCAATCGACGTTACGAGAGAAAACTGATTCATTGCCTTCGTCATATTTTCGATGTCAGCAATGTAATAATTAACTTGCTCTTGACTATCGTTAATTTCATCTTGCTGCGCTTGTAATTCTTCATTTTGTGCCGTTAATTCTTCCTCTTTTCCTTGGATCACTTGCGCCATTTCATAAAAAGATTGATTTAATTCCCCTATCTCGTCTTGTCTTTTTTCCATATTATGGGATACAGAGACATCTTCTCCATTCGCTAACGCATTGACTTCTTGTTTTAAGTGCTCGATTGGCCTTAGTACCTTACTTAATAAATAGCCCCCTAATACCATCAATAGAATGATAATTACTGCACTTAAACCCATTGTCATTAATGTATACTGGTTGGCTGTATTAATAGATTGATCGTATATCTCATCCATTCGTTCGGCTGACTCTACTTCGGTCGCTCTCGTAAAAGTGAGAAATTCATTAATAGTGTCGGTAACTCCACTATTAGCAAGCATCCGAAGACTCTCATAATCATTATTTTCTACATAAAAAATTGCTGTTGGAACCGTATTCTCTTCAAATTCTGTTACAAAAGCAACCAAATTTTCATATAATATTCTCTCTTGCTCTGACTCTGCATACTCATCAAACTCATCCAAATGACTTTTGAATTCCCTCTTGCTGCTATAAAAACGGTTCAATTCCCTTTCATCTTTATATGCATAATATCCTCTTGAACGAAAGACCATATCATTATAGGAATCTTCCATATCATTGACGAGATTTGCTTTAGCGTGGATCTGTTGTCTTTCAAGCTCCAATTCATCTAAAACAGAGGTTAGATGAAAATAATATGTCGTCCCTAACAGCGTTAGCAAAAATGATAAAATAACCGCAATGACAATAAATGTGGATCGGATACTTTTAAACACACTCATTTCAGCCCTTCCGCAAAAATTTGCTTGATCATCACTACTAACTCTGACGGACTAAATGGTTTGGCCATGAAATAATCAGCTCCTGCTTCTATTGCTTCTTGTTTATCTTTCGCTTGCGCCTTGGCTGTTAACATGACCAATCTCGTACTTTTCTTCACTTCATCAGATAGACTTTTCACAACTTCAATTCCTGTTTTTTCTGGCATCATATAATCTAGAATGGTAAGATCGTAATTACCTTTCTCAAGCATTGCTAGCGCCTCCGCGCCATTTTCAGCTTCGTCAATGTCAAAACCTTCGTCTTCTAATGTATCGACAATGAGCATTCTAAGTATTTCTTCATCGTCTGCTACAAGTATTTTTTTCATAAAGTGCCTCCTACTTTTCATCGTTCGAAATACCTTTTCGATTCATATTTCCCCAATCTGATTTTTTTCGTAAGCTATGAACTAACCCTTCACATCGCCACCATACCAAGAGCGGTCGATACCAAAACGTCTCAGTCAATGCCCAAATAAATAAGATGACGACACTCCTTAAATCAGGATACTTATGGTATGTCCACTCTTCTAGTAACACCGCTAAAGCTGAGAGTAAAGAACCATACATAACCGTAACGAGAAACATCACGATTGCGACCTCAATTGAAATAAATGAAAAGAGCAGCCCAAAAATAATCACAAAATAACCTAACAGTTCAAAGACAGAACTTAATAATTCTACGAATAAATAATACGGCATTGAAAAGAGTCCAACCCCTTTGTATTTCGGATTAAACATCATTTTTCTATGTGTCCATAGTGTTTCTGCCAAACCTCTTTGCCATCGTTTTCTCTGAGAACGAAGTGACGCAAGCGTAGACGGTGCTTCTGTCCAGCAAACGGGGTCTTGAATATATTCAATTCGTTGATCGGACTTTTCATCTTTAATCGAACGATGTATCCGAACAATCAACTCCATATCTTCTCCGACCGTTTTTGAATTGTAGCCACCTACTTTTATGACTCTACTTTTCTCAAAAACTCCAAAAGCACCAGAAATAATAAGGAGAATATTCATCCGACTCAAACCTAACCGACCTATTAGAAAAGCTCTAAAATATTCGATAATTTGCATTATAACGAGTGGTTGCTTCGGTAGTGAAATCTTTTCAACTTCACTATGATTGATCGTCGATCCGTTAGCGATTCTTACTGTTCCACCTGTTGCAGTAACCAATCCATTGGAGTCAATAATCGGCTTCATCGTTTTTAATAAGGCATCCCGATCCAAGATCGAGTCCCCATCTACGGCTGAAAAGTAAGGGTACCGTGAAAAGTTAATTCCGACATTAAGAGCGTCAGCCTTCCCTCCATTTTCCTTCTGAACTAAAAATAAGTGTGGATAAAGCGATGATTGATATGCACTTTTAATGAGTTCTGTTTGCACATATTTCCGCATCGCTAAATCGATTTTTTCCATATTAAATTGCTTAATGACTCTTTCGCTCGTTGAGTCGTTCGATCCATCGTCAATCACAATCACTTCGAATTGCGGGTAATCTAGCCCCAACATGGAGCGAACCGTGCTAATGATTCCAACTTCTTCATTGAAAGCTGGTACAAGCACCGAGACGGGAAATGTATCTTTATTAATCGAGATACCTTCAATTTGTTCCTTTCGATTCAACTTACTTTCTCGCTTTACTCGCGGACTGCCAATTGCAAATAAGACAACATAGGTGAATCCAACAAGCAACATATAAACAATGATGATCAGCGCTATAATTTGAATAGCCAAAGACATTCCTTCATTCATTATAGGTGCCCCTCTCTCATCGTTAATGTTTGTTGTGCCATGTCCCTTGCGTAAGTATCTTCATGATGAGTAGATATATATTCCAATAATATTTCTCCATCGGGAACCTTTTTTATCGCATCACAAGCTGCAAATCGAACCCACCAAATCTGATCACCTGCAAGAAAAACCAGATCATCATTATATTCTGTTAAAGTCATAATTCCTGTCAATTTTGCAGCGTACATTCTCTCTTCCCATTGCTCTGAAACAAAAAAACGACGGATCCAAGTTGTATCCGTACAATATTGGTACTGACATAAACTACGAAGGGCTCTTAGTCGAACTTCTTTCCGTGAATCGTCTATTTTTTTCTCAATAAATGATAAAAATTCATAGTTCCCAGACTCTCCACAATAGTCTATAAATGCCAATTCTATTGACTCAGGTACTAACTGATCTTTTTTTTCTAGTTCTGTTAGTAGTCTATGAAAAGAGTTGGGTGTAAATCTACGGAACAACTCCTTCGTCAAGCCTATAGGAATTTCGCCTTGCTGGACAATATAATTAATCATTCGTTCGTCTTGGAGCGATGCGAGAACTTTTAACGTCTGTCTGTACTCTTCATCTTCATGTCTTAAGGAAAGGAGGTGTTCCCATACCTTTTCCTTGAGATCTATTAGCATGAACTCTTCAATGAAATAAAGTGCATTTATACGATCTGCCCAACTACTTTCAGTTAACTTTGTTTGATAGATCGTTGATAAATGTGTTTGAGCTATCTCTTGAATTCGCTTTTTCTCAAATGGACTCGCAGTGTTGTCTGCTACTCCATTTAACAATCTTTCTAACACTTCCACATGAATCTTTTCGGATTTAGGAAGTCTTGGTTCAATTGCCGCATCTCCACTAATATAAGAAAGATATTTCGCCTGTACTTTCAATTGAACATCTTCAACTTTTTTTTCGAAGCGAGCTTGACTTGATTTACTAATAAGAATATAAACTAGCAAAAGCAACTGAATAAGTAACAGTGACCCTGCCGTCCATAATGCGACTTGAATCATCAGTTATACACTCTTTCAATTAAACGGTCCAACCTCGCTGCGATTTCTTGAACATTAAAAGGCTTCAACATATAATCATCCGCTCCTATATTTAAAGCACGTGCGACTTCAAGTTCACCTTTACGGGCGGTCAACATCGAAACGATAATGTTATCGTTTCCATATGTTTCTCTAATTTTTTGTAACACTTCGATTCCGTCCATTTTTGGCATGACACCATCAAGTAAAATGACATACTGCTGATTTACTTCATACCAAGAGTCTTCCAGAAACGCAAGACCATCTGGATAGGCCTTTATCTTAATTGGACGCGAGGAGATCGCCTGTCTTTTTGTAAAGTGATGAATCAACATTTCTCGAACCATTCGATCGTCGTCGACAATGATAAGCGTCACCTCATCTTTTGTTTTCAGTTTCTCTAGTGTTTCTTCATAGACAGATGATTGATTTCTCCCCGTATCTTTCGCATAGTATAGTGCTTTATCTGCTTGTTCGATAATAACTTTCCTATGAAGATTTGAGTCGTTCACTTCCTTAATTCCAGCAGAGAATTTGACAGATAAATGACCAGTTTCCGTCTGAATTTCTACTTGGCTAAACTCGTCGCGCCAACGAGAAATTGTCTCCATCGCCTGTTCCGCAGTCTTATTCGGCAACACAACAGCAAATTCCTCTCCTCCATAGCGACTAATTGTATCTTCTAAATCTTTTATTTTCACAAAAGTATCTACAAAGACCTTTAATACTTCATCTCCCACTTGATGACCATGAGTATCATTAACCTTTTTAAAATGATCCAAGTCCACCAAAGAGAACGAATAAACACTGCTTATCCCTCGCTTAAGTAGTTGCATCTGAGTGGCAAGCTCACTCGCAAGAAACTTACGGTTAAACGCACCTGTTAGTTCATCTTGCACAATTTGCGTGAGAATGTGTTCCCTTGAAAGCATACGATTGTTGATAAAAGGGATAAAAATATCTTTTTCGATCGGTTTACCAATGAAATCATGAGCGCCTAGTTCATAGGCTCTTCTTCTATTTTCATTTGAGGTATAGGCACTAACCATCATCACTGGAGTGAAATCTTGTCGTGCTTTCTCTATAATTCGAGCGAGTACAGAGATTCCTTCAATATCTGGCAGGACATAATCGATGATAATCATACTCGGTTTCATACTATAAAATAACTCGAGACCCTTTTCTCCCGTCAGAGCAATTACCACTTGAAAGCCATTTTCTTCAAGAAAATCTTTTAAGAATGTAACAAATTCGACATCATCATCTATTAAGAGAATGAATGGGATCTCCTCTTGACTGGAAATAAGAGTATCACTGTTTGACTCTACCTGAGTTGCTGCATTAGACGACCTCTCTTCAACTTGAAATTCAGGAAATAAACCTTCCAATCGTTGAACAAATGATCCCCACTCATCTTCTTTCCATTTATCTTCACTTTTTTCATTTACTAATAGGAGAACTTTCCCCGCTTCTTGAGAGAGAGCTCTCATTTCTATCGTTCCAGCCGTACCTTTTATACTGTGAAAAAAACGAAATAATTCATACTCATATACGTACTCTCGCTTTTTCCAGTCGGTAATCGTTTTTTGCAACCGGTCATACATCATTTTTTGATATTTTTTCATCATTTTGATTTGTCACACCTCACTAAAAAATTGCCACTTTGTTCACGACGTTAGTTACATCGATTATACATGTATCTCAACCAAAAAACGACAAAACAATATAAAATACCCCACGCAAAATTAATATGCATGGGGCTATTTCACATAGATCTAATATTGGTCTCGGATGTTTACTTCTGTTACTTCATTCGACTCTCGTCTGCAGGGAAAACCACGTCAAGTTGGTCTCTCGCTTCGGTCATCACGTTTGCTGTTTGCAGGGATGTTTCTAATGAATTGATTTGTGATGACTCATTCTTCCCGCTTATTTTTTCATGAAATACCTGAAGTTCATAACTCATGTCCGCGTTGTTTTGCGGTAGACTTATTTTTTCGACCTGTCCATCAAGGTAGTGAATGTTGATCTTTTCCAGTTTTTGAATATGATCGATCACAATTGTTCCTTTCTCCCCTTGTATTTCTGATGGGAAATGCGATTGTGTGATTTTTGAATACATCGCAACAGCTTCCATGTCAGGATAGGCTAATAGAAGTGTCCCTTCACCATCTACTCCAGATGAAAGCTTCACGCCGGATGCTTTGATACTATCAGGTTTTCCAAATAAATCGATAATTGGATAGACACAGTACAAGCCGATATCCATCAATGCTCCATTTGAAAATGTTGGATCAAACGCATTTAGCACCTTTCCTTCTTTAAAAGCATCATAACGTGATGAATATTGACAGTAACTCGTCACCATTCGTCTAACCGGTCCGATCTTATCAATCGCTGTTCTAAGTTGTTGAAAGTTTGGCAATGCCGTGTTTTTGACTGCTTCCATTAAGATTACCTGATTGTTCTCAGCGGTACGAACCATCTCCGCAACTTCTTGATTATGTGATGCAATCGGTTTTTCACACAAAACATGCTTGCCGTGATTCAAAAATAGTATTGCTTGCTCGGCATGAAAAGCAGTTGGACTGGCAATGTATACGGCATCAATCATGGGGCTTTTTGCCATCTCTTCAAGATTCGTAAAAACATGAGGAGCGTTGTGTTTCTCAGCAAATTCTTCTCCCCGTTGCTTTGTTCTTGAATAGACTGCTGCTAGTTGAAAATCATTAACTTCTTTTCCAGCTTCAATCAACCAATCTGTTATAAAATTTGTTCCAATTACTCCGTATTTAATCATATTTATCTCCTTTATTAATGAAAATTTGTTATATTTAATGTGTACTATTACATTTAAACTTAACTTGAACAATAATACAAAAAAAACAGAAGCACAAAGAGACTTTTTAATTAAATAACGCATAATTGACAGATTTTTCTGAATGCAAACGCGGTCATTGGTGATGGTTTATCTTTCTTTGAGAATTATTTGATTATTTCGCTAAAACGGTTGTTTTATTGCGAAAACCTCTCTATAATGTCCTGTATACAAAAACATATGTGCGTTAATCAGAGACGCTTTAGGAGTGGTGGGAAATGACAAAACAGATGAATATTGGACTACTTGGTTTTGGAACAGTAGGGACAGGTGTCCTACAAATTATTCAAGACCATCAAGATAAATTAGCGCACCAATTAGGTTGTGGTGTGAGCATCAAAAAAATTCTTGTCAATGATCTTAACAAAGAGCGTCAAGTGAAGGTAACGCCTGAACAATTGACATTAGATCCACAAGAAGTTTTAGATAATCCAGATATTGACGTCATTGTCGAAGTGATGGGTGGAATTGAAGATGCACGCAGCTATATTCGTCATGCATTAGAAAATGGGAAACACGTGATCACTGCGAATAAAGATTTAATGGCTGTTCACGGTAGCGAATTACTTCAACTTGCTGACAAACAAGGCTGCGACTTATTTTATGAAGCTAGTGTCGCTGGTGGAATTCCAATCTTAAGAACGTTAGTAGAAGGACTTGCTTCCGATAGAATTACAAAAATAATGGGTATTGTAAACGGAACGACCAATTATATTTTAACAAAAATGACGAAAGAAGGTAGACTCTTTGATGAGGTACTGCAAGAAGCGCAAGCACTAGGCTATGCAGAATCTGATCCTACGGCAGACGTGGAAGGTCTCGATGCTGCACGAAAAATTTCTATCCTTGGTACCCTAGGGTTTTCAATGAACTTAGATCTCGATGATGTTTCTGTCAAAGGAATTACCAAAGTGACAACTCAAGATTTAAATTATGCTGACCAACTTGGTTATACAATGAAACTCGTTGGAATTGCCAATCGAAGTGGTGACAAAGTTGAAGTCAGTGTCCAACCGACGCTAATTCCTCATGAACACCCACTCGCTTCCGTGGATGACGAGTATAATGCGGTGTATGTATATGGTGAAGCCGTTGGTGAAACCATGTTTTACGGTCCAGGTGCCGGTCAGCTTCCGACAGCGACTGCGATTGTTTCTGACTTGGTTGAAGTGTTGAAAAATAAACGACTAGGCGTTAATGGCAATAGCGTTGTCATTCCGCAGTTCAACAAAAAATTACAGACCGATGATGAGATTTTCTCAAAATATTTTTTACGGATCCATGCAAAAGATGTTCCCGGAACCTTTTCTGTACTCACAACGTTATTTGACGAGCAAGGTGTAAGTTTGGAGAAAATCCTACAAGTACCTTTAAATCAGGGGAAATTAGCAGAAATTATTCTCGTCACACATGCTGTAACAAAGAAAAATTATGAAACAGTTATAGAAAAACTAAACGATATAGATGTGGTAGTCGAAGTTAAAAGTAGCTACCGTGTGGAAGGAGAAATGAAAAAATGATGTGGCGTGGATTACTAGAAGAATATAAACAATATTTACCGGTTAATGAAAATACTCCGATGCTTTCTTTACAGGAGGGCAACACGCCTCTGTTACCTTTGAAACATCTGTCTGAGAAATTAGATATTGAGTTACACGTAAAATATGATGGCGCAAATCCTACAGGCTCTTTCAAAGACCGCGGTATGGTTATGGCTGTCGCCAAAGCGAAAGAAGCTGGTAGCGAAGCAATTATGTGTGCGTCTACTGGAAATACTTCAGCTGCGGCCGCAGCTTATGCTGCACAAGCAAAATTACGTTGCCTCGTCGTCATTCCGGATGGTAAAATTGCCGCTGGAAAACTCGCTCAAGCGGTTGTATATGGTGCAGAAATCTTCAAAATCAAAGGGAACTTTGATAATGCGCTAAAGATGGTGCAAAGCTTAGCGAAACAATCACCGATTACACTTGTCAATTCGACGAATCCATTTCGAATCGAAGGGCAAAAAACTTCGGCATTTGAAATTTGCGATGCACTAGGATCAGCACCTGATGTTTTAACAATTCCAGTTGGGAATGCGGGAAATATCACCGCTTATTGGAAAGGATTCCAAGAGTACCATCAAGCGAAAGGTACTGGACTTCCGCAAATGCGTGGATTCGAAGCAGAAGGTTCCGCAGCAATTGTTCGAAATCAAATCATCGATGATCCTGAAACGTTGGCAACAGCGATTCGCATCGGTAATCCTGCAAGTTGGGACAAAGCGGTTCGCGCTTCAGAGGAATCATCTGGAAAAATCGACTTTGTTACCGATGAAGAAATTGTTGAAGCATATAAACTATTAGCTCGTGAAGAAGGTGTTTTCGCCGAACCAGCTTCGGCAGCATCTATTGCTGGGTTAATGAAACAGCTGAAAACAGGAGAAATTAAGAAAGGGTCTCGCGTTGTCTCTGTCTTGACTGGAAATGGATTAAAAGATCCAGACACTGCGATGAATACTGCACCCATTCAACCTGTTGCACTACCAAACGATGAGCAAGTGGTTATTGACCACATGTTAGGTCGGGTGAAATAATCATGAAACAAAATCAATTCTCCATTCGTGTTCCTGCGAGCACAGCTAATTTAGGTCCTGGCTTTGATTCAATCGGAATGGCTTTAAACCGTTATTTAACGTTACACGTGCAAAGCAGTAACGAGTGGATATTTGTTGTTACGTCCGACAATTTAAATGGTATTCCAACCGGGAAAGACAACTTGATTTATCAAATTGCGGCTTGGATTGCTACAGAATATAATCGTGAGTTACCAGATACAAGGGTAGAAATGGAAAGTGACATTCCACTTGCACGGGGGTTTGGAAGCAGTGCGACAGCAATTGTTGCTGGTATTGAACTAGCCAATCAGCTATTGGAGTTAGACTTATCCAGCGATGAAAAAGCACGTTGGGCTAGTATTTATGAAGGTCACCCAGATAACGTTGCTCCCTCGATTTACGGCGGGTTAATTATCGGAAGCCATCGCGAAGATGAAACAAACATCGTCCATGCTGGCATACCTGATATTGATTTAGTCGCTGTCATTCCAGAATACGAATTGAGTACGAAAGAATCACGAAGCGCTTTACCAGAGGCGTTCACTCATAAAGAAGCAGTTGAAGCAAGCAGTATTAGTAACGTGCTTGTCGCAGCGATTTTGCAAAACGACTGGGCATTAGCTGGAAGAATGATGAACAAAGATTTATTCCATTGTCCTTACCGCATGCCAAACATTCCTGAATGGCAAAAAGCTGTGAAACTTGCAGAAGAGTTGCCTGTTTATGGCGCAACACTTAGTGGTGCTGGCCCAATCATCTTGTTTTTTGTTCCAAAAGGCAGTGGAAAAGAAGTAAAACTACAACTTCGCGGTCACTTTAACGAGCACCGTGTGGAAATGCTTGAGGTTGATCGAGAAGGCGTGACTGTTTCAGAGACAATTACATCCTCAAACCAACTTAAAAGCAGCAGTAGCTCTTCTGAGATGCGCTGACTATAGGATTAAAGAAGTTATGAGATTTAAATAGAACGAGTAACGCCCCCTTCGATAATGAAGGGGGCGTTTTTTGAGAGCACTTCTTATAAAACGAAGAAACTCCCCTGATTATATCAAGGAAGTTAAACATTTATGTATGGTGACCCTGAGAGGATTTGAACCTCCGACCTGCCGCTTAGGAGGCGGCTGCTCTATCCTGCTGAGCTCTTTGATACCAAGGGTTTAAGCGTTAGGGAGTTGAACAAATTACCCGAACTCGGTTCGTAAATCAACTTCTACTCAATTATAATGCTTTTATGAAAGTAGTTCAAGCTATAAAAAATGAGAATTAAACACCTATTTTAGTTAGAAAATTTGTCTGGAATTACAGTTAGATTGCGATTTTATAATGTATATGATCTCACCAATAAAAATATTTTTTCAGAACAAATAGCACCCCAATGATTTTATATCTGCGAAAATATGAATATCCAGAAACCTATCGCTAAAATACCTCCAATTAACTCTATTAACGTAAGTGGTCGATATTTAGAGAGGTTACGGTGATTATTTAAATTCCTCGTAGAACTATTAGCAATGTATCTAGAAGTACGTCTTACAGCATAATTATATGGTTTTCTCATTAATTCCCTTCCTATTCATTTAACATTTAATAAAAAGAAGGTATTTCCTGCTAATATAGTGAATTATTTTGTTTCATTTACTTCAATTACATTCAACACTCAAAATTTGGATATTGTTCGTAATCAATTTCACCTTTATAACGTTCTTCGATAATTTCTTTTAATTCTTTGTTATCTATGGATGCTCTTCTTCTTTCATTTATTTGATCATTAGAATTAATTGCACTTAAAATTTCTTCTAACTGTACTTTACTAAAATAAGCACCATATTCAAGTATATATTCTTCAAAATTAACATTTGCTAAATCAAACGAATGACTTCTCCTAAATATTTCTATTAATAAATCTAAAAATTTTGCTAAAATATCATCTTGTTGTGAAAGAAAAAATAATAAATTTCTTGAGGATAAACATATTCTTGGATTTACTACAATACCATTTCCATACAATCTATCTTTAATATTTATAAAGTGTTGTTCCAGTGATGTTGAAAGAAAAACACTTTGTGTAAAAACATTAAAATCATTTTCTGATTTTCTTTCAAGTACCGCCTTCAATTGTTCTTCAGTTTTTACATAAATTTTGGGATATAACGACAAAAAAGATGTATATATCATAATTATGTTAGAATTAGTATATTTTATATCGCTATAATAGGATTTATCAGATTCAATTAATTCATTAAAAACAGGAATGTTCTTTAAATAAAACGTCCTTAATGCTCTAAATATAATTTCACGATTTTCTTCTGAATCTTCATCGTCTAATTTAAAAGAGAACTTCCAAAGATCTTTAAAAAGTTTCTGTTCAGTCGGTTTATTTAATTTGTCAAAATATCTATTATTTAGGTACTTACTCAATTGTTCATCAGTCATTTTATCGTCTTTAATCATCTTGAGATCTTCGAGAAATGTTCCGATGATTTTTTTAGACAATAAAGGTGATTTAATCAATAATCCATCTAACATATTCATCATTAATGCTCTAGCAGTTTCTTTACTTGGTTTATGAAGAATATCAAATGTTGTTAACACAGGATGTGCCGAAAGGTGTCTTTGCTTCCTTAGATAATCAATATTTACTTTATCATTTGTTTCAAATAAGTTGGTTCTTCCCTTTACTAGTTCAATTAATCTAGTTTCCCATTTAGAATTTTCAGGTTCTTTCTCTTGAATACTTTCTATTTCTGTCAAGATACCTTCGGCTGTTGCATCTGAATATCTATCTTTTAATTCGTTTAATTTATATATCAAATCACATACCACAACTGAATATAACATGACTACCGCTGACCTATAATTTCCATTATGATATGAACTTAGCACTTCGTCAAAATATTCCCTTGTATTTTGATTTTGAATTGTTTCCGCTTTATATTCCAAAGATTCCTTATAATACATAGTACCCCCCAATATGGTATGCTTTAATTTTTCTAAATTAATTCAACATCTATAAATAAATTATTTTGTGATATGGTAAATATATCTAATTTAACGTATTTTGTCTATGTATTGTGGTTATTATAAATAAAAAAACACTTCATTTGTTAAATGAGTGCGTTTATTTGTTATGGTTTATTCTCAATTTTCTTCGTTCTCTTTATAATTTACCATCATTATTTAACTCATTAAACTTTTGTTTGATCAAATGCTGTAACACTTCTGCTTTTGATATTCTTACAGCAAAATCAGCATCTTGATAATTTAATCTGTAATAGTCAACCAATTTATCTAATTGTTTTACTTGCTCTTCTTCCAACCTAAAACTTTGTGCCTTTTTCATGAAAATCCTCCATACTCAACCATTTAATTTTATTATCACAATTGTATGTCAATAGTTTATTTATAACAATAAAAAAAACTCTACATCACCATATGGCAATGTAGAGCACATTATTTCTGGTCTTGATTTTGGTCATTACTTTTCCCTTTACTTTTTAAAAGTTCAAGATGATTTTTAATCACATCTGGCAATGGGACTCCCATTTGACCAATATTTTCCATGATCGACAAACCTTCCATTGCTATGTAAAATAATATAACTGCTGTTTTTGTAGCAGGAACTCCTGCAAACATAGCCACATCAATCATATTTGCGATAATGATGACAACAAATATCATTGCTTTCCTTATCATTCCTTGCGACATTTTTAAACTTCTCAATCTCTTATCATAAAACCCTTTAGTTACCCCTGTTATGATATCCAAAAAAATCATAACTACCAAAACTGACATTATCGGTAGCCACCCACCAAACAAAAATGCTAAGGGTACACCTAATAGTGCTGATACTCCTAATAATTTATCCATTTTTTATCATCTACTTTTGTTAAATTTCTTTTCTCCCTTTTTGTGTCGTAAGTGTCCTCATCGATCAATTGACTTAACTCTACTTACCCAATTTCTTCAAACCAGATAATTGTTGTTTTGCTACATAATTAGCTATTTTCTTCATATCTTGATCTGACATATCCCCATCAACATTAAAAGTATACTCATTATTAAAATTGACTTCATGGTTATTTACTACACCAGTTTTACCACTAATATTAGCAAAGATTTTATCACCAATTGTACCAAGTACAGATTTGGTAAGCGGTAATATCGCTTCTGCTCCTGCTTCTCCGACACCTTGTAATCCTGCATTAGCTGTATTAAAGATCGTAGGAGTATTAAAGATACCACCCATTTTATTCCAACTAATTCCTAGTTTAGGAACACTCGGAGGTTTTAGACCAAAGCTACCTGTCATCGTAAATTTTGGTAGTTTAGGCATTGAAATACTCGGAAATTTTAATCTCAAATTAGAGAAGAAACCTTTAATTCGGTTAATTGCTGTACTTATTGTATCCCTCGCACTCGTGATAAATTTCATGTCCAAGGAAGGAAACTTTAATTTCATCGAAGTGAAGAATCCTTTAATCCTATCTACGATTCCAGATATTATTGTTCTCGCTGTCTGGATCGGATTTGTCATGGCAGTACGGATGCTTGAGAAAATAGACCTTGCTGAGCTTAAAATATTGTTGAAATTATTTCGGACACTATTTAAAATACCAGTTACGACATTTGTAATGGTTGTTCTTATCGTATTCCAAATATTAGATATAGTAGTTCTGATATTTGTTGTAATTGAAGATACAGTTTTAAAAATTGAGTCGAATCGAGATTTTATACTGTTCCAAATGTCAGTTGCGACACGAACAATGAAATCTTTAATGCTATTCCAAATTTTTGAAATTGAACTTCTCAATGTATCAATAATCTTACTTGCGACCTCTCCCCCACTTTTAAATAATTGCGTGATAGAAGTCCACTTGCTCTTGATTAAATTTACAACAAGTTTAACAAGATTTTTGACGAGCATTACTATTCGTCCCATGAAGTTTAATTCCATGAAATGCCAAATTGCTTTTATTGCACCAAAGAACATGTCTTTGATACCTTCCCACATTTTGGAAAAATCGCCTGTTAGTAACCCAGAAAAAACCTTCACTATCCCCATAATAAATGTGAGCGTTCCATCGATAACACCCTTTATAGAGTTCCACACCGTTTCGATGATAAATCCAATAAATGGCATCACAAAATTAATCACCGTCATAATACCGTTGAAAGCATTTGTCACCGCATCTAAAATTTGAGCACCATTTTCATCCCAAAATTGGTTAATTTTTAAGAGCGTTTCTTGTATGAAACTAATCATATCTGCTAGAACTGGTCGGATAATATCCATGATCGCATTATAGGTTTCAGTAATTCGACCAACGATCTGTTCTCCGTTTTCTTGCCATTTTTGCTTCAATTGATCAAGAAATTGCACTACATTAGTTTTTATATTTTCGACAATCGGCACAATGATATCTTTAAGCTGATTCCAGACCTCTAAAACCTTGCTTTTCATTTCATTGAACAACTCAACGATCCGCATGGCTTTTGATCCAATTAAATCTTCAATGGTAGTCCCATAAAATCTAGCATCCTCAATCGATTTGTCAAAACCACCTGTTAAATATTTAAACGCATCTAAAAGTGGTTGAAACCACTCACCTGCTTTTTGTAAAACTCCCCAAAGTTGATCTTTAAAGGCAAAAACTAAACCTCCTATCAGTCCAATAAGTATAATAAATGGTGCGTTAACCGTTGCTAAAACACCCATTATAATTCCAAGACTTTTTACAATTAGACCAAAACCAAAAATTAATGGAGGGATAATAGCAATGACTCCACCAAAGATAACTATGAGTTTTTTAGTTCCATCGTCTAAATCGGCAAATTTTCGAGCGACATCTGCAACATAATCTGTAATCGCAATAAAAAATGGTTTAAGTGTTTCACCAAATGCGATAAATACTGCTTCCATTGCTGATTTTAGTCCTCGAAATGCCCCTCCTAGTCCTCCCTCTAAGATTTCTGCCATCGTCTTCGCAGTTCCCTCAGAATTTCTTAGTTGTTCTTCTAAATCGCCTACTGCATCTGACCCTTCACCAAGAAGAATATTCATACCTTTCATAGCTTCTGCACCAAATATTTGTGATAATGCAAAGTCTCGTTGTTCATCGCTCAAATGTGAGGTAGCATCGATTACTTCGCTCATAACCGTTGTCATATCTCGCATATTTCCATTTGAGTCATATATTGCTACTGACTGATCGCCAAATGATATTGCTCCACCCTCAGCATTCTTCTTCATATCTCTCAAAACTGAGTTTAAAGTTGTTCCTGCAACAGACCCTTTTAAACCATTGTCTGCTAAGATTCCTAAGAAAGCGGAAGTTTGCTCAATGTCCATTCCCGATGCAGATGCATTTGCTCCTACATATTTAAGTGCTTCGCCTAGTTGAGTAACATCTGTATTAGACTTGCTACTGGCAGAAGCTAATGCGTCAGCCATGCGACCTGCTTCTTCGGCTTTCATTCCAAACATACTCATTGAATCTGTAACGATATCGGACGTAGTTGCTAAATCCATTCCAGATGCAGATGCTAAGTTTAAGACAGGTTCAATTCCTGCCATGATTTGGGTTGTATCCCATCCTGCTAATGCCATATAACCCATTGCATCAGCCGCACTTGAAGCACTATGAGCAGTTGTACTACCCATTCTCTTTGCTTCATCAGTGAGCATTTGTAAATTTTTCTCTTGTTCTTTGACCGTCCCACCTAAATTATCTCCGAGTAATGCTTGTGTTTTTCTCATCGAGTCATCAAAATCGGCAAAAGTTTTTACTGCAACGACTCCTAATCCGACTAACGGTAAAGAGACACTTTTAGTTAATTTGCTTCCAACATTCATCATGCCTTGACCAATGTTTTGTGTTTTTGTGGCGAAGTCTTTTGCAAAACTATTAGTTTTTTGACTCGCATCATTCATTGCTTTTGTAAATTCGCCTGTTTTGGCGATAATATTGGCAACTATACTGTATTGCTGTGACATATAATTATTCACTCCTTTATCTACAAAAAAAAGGGAGCATCCAAAAATTGGACACTCCCTTTTCTGATATGTAGTTTTTACATGCTAGCTAATTGTTGTTTTGCTCGTTTGATTGCTTCCTTTGTTTCTTCTAAAGTGACATCTTTTTTAATAGGAGTTATATCTTTCTCTCTATCTGATAATTGAGCAATAAATGCAATCCTATCTTTTTCTTCGTATTGAGGTAAAAGAGCAATCGTACTCTGCATTAACCATTCATCTTTTTGACTTTCTAATATTATTTTTTCTTGTAAAATGTGCTCGTCAAAAAATACTTCGTCCAAGACATACTCTCTCGTCCATCCATATTCTTTCGCATATAGATGCACAATTGAAAGCATTGATCTTTGTATTTGAGTCATGATACTCTCTTTTGAAACTGGTTTTGTCGACTCGTTTACTTCTTCTGAGTCGACATCTTGAAGTTTTTTAAGTACCCAACAATCGTTTCAAAATTATTCACTTGCAAAACCGCTTGAATTAGTAAAATGAGATCATCGATCCCACCATCATAAATTTTTTCAAGATCAATTTTAGTCGCTACAGCCAAAAATGGAGGAAGTGTCTCACCCGCTTGAAAAATCAAACTAGGTGCTAACTCAATCATTTTTGCTGTATCTAAATCCTGTGCTTCCCCATCACTAGTCATGAAAACATCCTTAAAAACAGTTGGTAGATCATTTAATGTGTTTGCGAGTGCAGGAATTTGCCGAATTGAAATCTTTTTGACCTCAAATTCTTCATCATTGAAATTAATTTTTACTGTATCTTGCATTTTTAAAACCCCTTTATTTTATTTTTTATTATATTAATATAGTTAAAATATATTAAGCTTCTTCACCGATAAGAAAGAAATTTCCACCTTTAGATAAATCGCCAGTCAAAGGTAATGCGTGGAACTCAACCTCGTAACTAACTACGTCCTTCGAAAAACTTCGCTCAAAAGCACCAACTGGAATTGCCTTGAAAATCTTTATGTCCATGCTTGTATCTCCTACTTCTGCACTTCGAGGATGAACAAGGATTTCAACTGCTTTATCTCTCATGCGTTGATGTAATCGTCCATCTTGTAAACCTACAGTATCCGTTCCGTCTTTAACGTCATCTAGTGCAGGTAACGCCATTTTCAACTTAGCAAAATTCTCTTCTTGAAAGCTGACTTTTAATTTTACGTCCCAACCTTCCAAGTAGTAATCCCAAGTACCTAACTCATACGTTTCTATTTCCAACATTTTCGGTTCTGCTGTAAAAACTGCTCCGTCACCCTGTAGCCCAACGTCTTGACCGTCTACAGTGATATCAGCTAAACCAAAACCAACTTTAATTTCATTACTCATTTATAATCATTCCTTTTTTCATTTCTTTTTTGTTATATTTAAATATTTTAATTCTGAATCAAAAAAACTATTTCAATTGAAAATTCTGACCGATCATTTTTATCTTGAAACAGATAATTAACATCTGTCCTAGCTAAACTATGTAAGACTCTAAGATCACCAAAGTAATAGTTTTCTTTCGAGTGGATTAGATCAAAAATCTCACTTCCTAATTTATAACCATCTGATTGATCTACTGCTCTAAATTTAATTTCCACAACTTTTTCTCTGGTCGGAAAATATAAAGATGGAGGTGCACCACCTAGATCAATCACACTAACAATTGTTTTTGGATCGTCTGGATAAAAATTAATAAACAAGTTTTCTCCAAACGTTAAATTGATTTCTTTTATATTTGCTGACAGAAAATCTCTTACACCCTCTAATAAATTACTCATTGTTGATCACCTTCAACCAATCACCAATGAAAAAATACGATTCAATCAGATTAGGGTCATTATGATCATTAACTCGTTTACCTTTAAAAGTAATCTCAAATTTGTCAGCATCCTTTTTAAAAGTACGTTTAAATTCTGTTTTTGGTGAAATATAAGCTTCCCAAATACAAATATCGTAGTCCCTTGTATCGTTAATTTTTGGATGAATAACAAGTTGTTTTCCTGTCATATCAACGTTACTAGCCGAATCATATAACCCATGTTTATGTTTTTGAAGCGTAGGCATGTGGAGTTTTAAGGTGTTGTAGCTTTCACTGTCAATACTCACAGTAAATGACACTTGATAATCTATTAAAATATAATTTTGAGTAGCATTTAACACGCCACCAAACATATTTTGATAGATTGGGATGGCTGTAAATACTGCTTCATCTGCTATAAACGGAAGTTGCATATCTCCATATGTGATTGAACAAAGACCGAACGGAATATTTAACTCATTCATGATTTACCACTCGCAATCATGGCATCCATAATAAATTGCATATATTTATCAGAGTAAACGGTGACAGGATTTCCTAAAAATTTACGTCCTACACTCATCCCATCGAAACCGCTTTTCCTTCGTGAAGTTTCGCCAAGGTTGTAAAAACCCTCGTGTCGAACTAAAGCATATTTTTTGTTATAGCCAACTTTAGCAATGATCTCTTTGCCATTATTTTTTGCAGGTTCAACTGTTGCATTTTCCATCAGTCCACCTTCAACCAATGGGGCAAGTCTTTGTGAAGCACTCGCTAAATCCTCTGCAATTATTGTTACTTTTTTTTCAATATTATTTACTGCAACCTTTTCCAGACGAAGTAATTCTTTTGCAAATTGTTCCATGCTCATTTCTTTAGCCATTAGACATACACCACCCTTTTTACGACCTCCCCCAATGTATTTCTTGTTAATTTTGTCGATAGGATAGTGTACTCCAATCCTTCAAACTCAACTTTAAAATCTGGATTGATTGTTATATCATCAAAAGTCATAATTTCCATTTTACTGACAACCTCAACTGCTGATCTATTTTTTACAAGCTGATAGTTTTCTTTCACTCGGCATTTAATAGTTTTGGCATTTTTTTTAATGGGTTTTCCATATCCATCACGAGCAACTTCATAAATAGTACATTCTTGATATATTGTCATCATGTGATCCTACCCACCTTTTTATAGATGAATCTCTTTAAAAATAAATGTGCGACAGGAGAAATGAGTGAAGTTGTCATGTGAAATGATAAATCATCAACCTTAAACATCGTTACACCTTCACGTTGCAACTTATGTCGTTCTCTATCGAAAGTTAGCATGAATATTGTTTGCTCATAGATAGCATGTTTATAATTAATAGTATCTTTAGTGCCATCACGTAAATCGAAAGCATTATCAATATAAGATTCAGCTTTTTGTAACATCGTTTCTTTTGATTGATCATCTAATGTAAACCATTTATTAGCTTCCATGTGCATATCAAAGTATGTATTAGCATTTTGAATATTAATCATTTTTCTTCACCCTCTTTTTACGTACGGAAGGCTTTTTATCTACTTTATTTTCCTTGGCTTTCTCAGCTTTTTCTTTAACTTTTCTTTCTGCTTCTTTTAACTTTGCAACATAATGTGATAAAAGCATTTATAATCCTCCTTCTTTCAATAAAACTGAGTAACTCTATAAGTTACTCAGTTCCACCTATTAATCTCAAAACCTATGTAAAAGGATTAAGCGAATGTTACTTTTACTACTTTGCTCTCGTCACGTACATGAGTTGCAAAATGAGCGTCAGCACTAATTAGTGTTGATTTGTGTGTAACATCTCTTGATTCTTCAACTTGTACCTCTTTAGCGAGATAAAGTCCTAGAGCACCTTGTTTAACGATGAATGCTTCACCAACATTAACTCTGTTAGAGTAAATAACTTCCATACCATTCAATTTTCCGTCAATAAATGCTTTGTCAGTTTCGATATTTACAAGCTGATTAGCATTAGCAAGGATAGTCATATCCTCATCTTGATCTTCGCCAAACTTAGCAACTGCGGATAATGCTTCAACTGCTGTTAACTGGTTGCCTGTTGATGCATGAACAAGAGTTGCACCAGTAGATAATGCTGTAAACATTTCTTTTTCTACACCGTTTGATACTGATTTAGATAACTGATCTTCTGCTTCTGTTGCAGGATTTGAGAAATTACCTCTCATAGCTTCGTCTGTGATATTTACTGACTTAGCCGCTTTTTTGATTTGTAGATTTTCAGTGGATGCTGAAAGTTGAGCCATCGGAACTGCTTCACCTTCGGCAACGATCCCTGCATCACCAACATATTTATACTTGTTAACGCTGATTGTTCCTGCTTGCTCACTTCCGAAACCTTGAACAAAAGATAGAGAGTATAGACGAATCTTGTCACCCATTTTTTCTCTTACTGACTCTGCGAATACCTGTAGTGATACTAAATCTGATAATTTTGTTTGCATTTTAAATAACCTCTTTTTATAATTTTTTGTGTAGCTAGTGCATTTCATATAATTTTTTTTGCTTTTGCTACCTTACATTTACATTTGTGATTTTAGTTGCTTATACAATTCTGGATTTTCTTTATAAATTTTTGATCTCTCGGAAGCATTCATTTTCTTAAATTTTTCCTTCGTTACATCTGTTGCGACTTTTAACGGATTAGAACCTTGATTGCCAAAGTTTTGAATTTTTTTGGAAAACAAACCTTTTGCAATGGCTGAATCAATCCATTTCAATTTGAATGTCGTGTCACCTTCTGGAACTAAATCTTTATATTCCTCTGGTACACTTTCCAATTTTGTCACCAACATTTGATTAAACATTTCTTCATATTGAGTCACTTTTTCCTCTAAAGGATTGGGGTTTTCTAGGACTTCTTCAACTTCTTCAACAACTTCTTCGACTTTTTGAACAACTGGTTCTACTTTAGGTTCGTTTGTTAAATTGTTTGATTTTAATGCTTCTAGGTCTGCTTTTACCGTTTCCAATTCGTCTTTAACGAGTTTATATTTGTCGTTGACTTCCTTGAAACGCTCATAGGGTACGCTTTTACCTTCTACTACTTCTTCTTCGACTTTTTCAACTTCGCCCAACAATTCTTCCTTTTCTTCCATCTTAAAAACTCCTTCACATTCTTTTTACGAGGTTTTGTCCTCGGATTAGGTTTTTTTAATTTCGTGACTTTTTACGAGATTCATACTCGATTTTATTTAACTCTTTAACACTGATACTCTGATACTCTTCACTGACAACCTCACCTTGACCACGCACAGAAGGCATGTATGAAAGCCATACATGTTTACAGTTAGGATGTAGTGTCTTAAAATTTTGATTTGGTAAAGTATCAATACTTGGATAGGTTTTGCTGTTGCCAGTGATCGAGAATACCTTCCCTTCGTAAAAGCTACACCAATCTTCTGCATTGTGATCGCTGATCTGGATCAGATCAAAATTTTCTTCATCGGGATATTTTTCTCGATAATCTTTTAATCTGTTGATTGTTCCCTCATTATGTAAAATACGAGATTTTGTTCTAACAACCATATCGGCATACTTATCGATCTTCCAATTTTTTCGACCTTTATCGACAAAACTATTAACTCCATTTTTCTTCAACTGATCAGTTAATTTCTTTTTAACAGTGATATAACTTTCACCCGATTCAATCATCGAAACTAATAATTCTTGTGCGTTTGACCTTATAATCTTTTTGGCTTCTCTACCCATGAAACGAGTGTTTTTTGCTAAATCCCTATACAGATCATTAGTCGCTCGTTTCAATGCTCTTTTATGTATTGCGCTACTTGCACCTTCAATGACATCAACACCTAGTAAAAAAGATGATGACTTATCAATGTTTTGAAGAGACAATAAATAATAAAGAGGATACGTTTTTTTCAGATATTTAAGCGTGTCAGTATTAAGACCCAAAACAACCTTATCTATATCATTCGACAGTTTATTTAATTGTCGTTTTGTCAATCTTCTGTTTATCTGTTTCTGTAATAAGCCAACAATCAAACCGTAACCAATAACATATTTCATAATGAGTTTTTGCGTTTCTTTATCTAACTCTTCAATATCTTTAATGTCAGTGATGCTAAGAGTTTCTATTTCTTCATCTGTAAAGTCGATCATGATTATTCACCTACAGTGTCAGTGTCAACAACATCATAATTTACTTCGTTTTCCATAAAAGATAAACGCTGACGTTCATTTTCTTCATTTATAATCTCTAAAAATTCATCATCAATTTCTTGTTTGCTGTAATGTGGATTTAGTCTAGCAATAGATGATTTTATAGAGGTGACACCTGCAACAACTTTCAATTGTTCCTCTTGGCTTTGAGTATAGGAATCCTCTGGCATACTGGCAGACAATTCAACGTTCGGTAGTTGTGGATTATAATTACCATTTCCTGCAATAACGTCTAACTGTTGAGCTAGTAGCAAAACTTTTTTAATTGCTGTTTGCCAATAAGTTAATGAGTTTTCTATAATTTGAGATGTTCGAAAAGCTTTAAGTTTGATTGATAAAGCAGAACTATTGGCACTTTCTTTGGTTAAACCATATAAATTTGAATTTAATGGTGAAAGAAAGTGAATTGCTTTCATAATGATTTGATCTATGTATTCAAAATTCGCTTGAAGTTGACTATCCCAAGTCATATATTCTGGTTTCACTTCTCCTTCTTCCATTGGGATCATGATTCCACCATCTGACATCTTAAATTGATAATTATCATCTAAGATATTTGCACTAGCGATAATATTAGGAGAAGTAAACTTATCCATAATGATGCTGATCTGAGAACAACGCCAATTATATTCTTCTAATAGCGGTTCAATCCCAAATAAAACGGAATAACCAAACAACGATCCGTCATTTCTACTGAATGGCACATGTGTCAATGGTGACTCTAATAGTTGAGTATTTACCTCACTATGTTCACTCATCACTTCTGCACCAATGTCATTATCCGTAAAATAATTCTTCTTACTAATACACCAATATTCACCGTTTCGTTTTTCATATATTTCACTATATAAAAAAGTTTCATCATCCTCTTCAACTGGAAACGCAATAGTTTCTTTGACGATCTTTCTTTGATTTCTTGGGTCTAACTCTGGAAAGTAATATTCGGGTTGTATGAAAGATATTTTACTTTTGCCTTCATCTAAATAGTTTTTTAATACTACATCACCTTTTACTCCAACCGTTAATCCAGCTTCACTCAATAGTGAATTGAAATCATTCTCATAAATTAAACGATCTAGTGCTATGTTTACATCATTATCATTTTTTACACTTGCAGCTATGCCTTTACTAAATCCTAAGTCACGATATAGCTTTACAATTTCCATACCAAGTGCAACAGGAACGTATTTTTCATTAGGCTTTTTAAAACTGGGTTCATTTCTGAAAATGTCCCAATATTTTTTATATCGTAAATGGCGATTGTCATTAAAATTTATCTCCAATTTCTCACATCCTTAAATAACCTATAACCAAGATGGTTTAGGTTCTATTCGTTTTGGTTTTTTAACTTTTTCTATAATTTCCCAAACACCTGCAAGACTATCTGGTGCATCGTCATGTCGTGCTTTAGGATTCCAATCTTTAATCTGTAAATTGTACTCTTGACTATCTCTATTAAATTTTATAACTCCGTTTGCAATGTCTGGTTGCAGTTGCATAATTCTAACTTCCTTGTTCGTTCTCGGTTTCACTGGCTTGGTACGAACATGATAAATACCTTCATCTTTTAATCGTTTCTTTAGATCATTCAATATGTATTCTTGGAAAAGTACACTTTCAAAAGCCAAGACATCTAAACTGTCATATTGCTTTACTTTTTCTACGATCAAATCAATTAATTTATCTGGTGTGATCCGCTTAATTGTGCCATCCACCACATATTTATATCCTGTGACTTTGTGCTTTGCTAAAATTGTAATGGCTGAATAATCTCCATTACGTTTTCCCATAGCAGGATCGACAAACATTGCTAAATTACAATCATTTAAGTCTGGTAGGCTATCCCAGTATTGAATATCTTTAAAAATGTAATTATCTGATCCTCTTGGCTGACATTGCATTTCTTTATAAAATGAACTTTCACCATCATCGACAAGTTTCCTCATTAGGAAATAGTAATCAAATTTTTCTTCCCACAAAACTCTCGTCTCTTTTAACATTTCATCTTTGTTTGCAATAAAAAAATCATGAGCAGTTTGCTCACGATTCTTGTCTTCTAGTGAAGTATAAAGTTTTCGCCAACCTGCCCACAGATCAGATCGCTCTGCCCACTCTAAAATAGATTGGAAAAATAATTGTTTATATCCAGTGGTTTCTGGTGAGAGAAGTTCGGATAAAATATCTTCTTGGTGCAGGACTGTACCTACAACTAGGACACGAGTATTTTCGTCCCCTGCATTTAACAGAGAATCTTTATATGTATTCGCTAATTGTTGCCTTTGACTATCAGACTCAGCCACTTTATCTTTAATGAGATCATCACACAAAATTAATTGCGCTCTATGCTCTTTGTATCTAATCCCTCTTATCGAACCGTCAATCCCACGAATTGTCAAACATGTATCATTGTTGAGCCATATTTCGTCAAAAGCCCATTTTTTAGATGATTTAAGTTTTCCAAAGTCTTCAATAATTGCATCATTGGAAGTTAACTCATCTTTAATCATATTCAAAAATGGAATTGCAGTATCTTCTGTTGCGGAAACAATTAAAATAAATTGTAATTTTTTATATAAGAGAATATTAAGCGGAAACAAGAAACTTGATAAAGTTGATTTTCCGTATCCTCTTGGGACGCCTACAACCATCCGTTTTCCTTCATTTTTAAGTAGCCAATCTAATTCTTCCATCAAAGTATCATGAAACTGACAGAATTTTTTAGAAAAATATTTTGGGAAATATGCTTGTGCAAAGTAGGCGATGTCAATTTCACCTAGCATCTGACGTAATCCATGTTTACCAGTTAACGGATATTGTTCGATAAGTGCTGTAATTTCATCATCGGTAAAATGTAATTTAAGATGCTTAATTAATAATTCTTGGTCATTAACTTTCAATTAAATCTGATTCCTCCTTTTGCAAAATAAGCCAACTCAAAACAACCCTCCTACAGGAAAAGCAAGGGGGTTTAAGGAAAAACTGTACAGAGGACTGTTTTCAGATGGCTTTGGTTTGATTGGGTTGGGGGGGTCGAAAGTTAAAAAATAGTCCGAAAATGTTTGAGGTGTAGTCCCCCACAATCTCACCATCTCAAAGTATCTACCCCCACCCCCTTTGATCCACTTCCGTTTTTTTCCATCACTATATTTACGTGTCCTGACGTATGCTCACTTTACTTGTCCACTGTCCACATTCTAATTTGTACGCACTACACCACACTTGTCTGTACTACTCATCTATTGCATATGTACTGTATGTATGTACCTTGTGTAATGTACTATGTACCCTGTTGTGTGTGCTTGCTATGTGCCTGTGTACCCTGCGTGTGTTGTGTGTACCTTGTATGTGTTATACCTATATACGTACCATCATGTGTGTAGTACACCTGTTTATGTGTGTGTACTCATGCATGTGTGTACTATGTACCTTGTGTATACCTGCTGTGTGTATGATATGTGTGTCTGTATCCTCATGTATCTATTGGTTGCTACCTTACTATTTAGCGTGTGTACTATTTGTACTGTTGCTTATAAATGTACTCGTAGCAATTGGATTAAGGATACAGATACAAATCAGAAACGAGAAAACGAAAGAAACCTAATTCATAAAATGAGATTTATTCTTTGTTTAAAACGAGAAAATTAGTCTTGATAAAACGAGAATTTTATCCTGTTATAAATGAGAAATTCTTTTTATTAAAACGAGAAAAACCCTTTTTCGTAAACGAGATTTTTTTCTTATCAAAAACGAGAAAATCCTTTTTTTACATTGATTCATACATCATTAATTTATTCATTTAATGTATATGGCATTCATACTTTATTGCGTAAAATAATCATTTGATGTAATAAAGTATTATAAATATCGTGTGTAAACCTTGTTACAATAGGGTTTTGATTATTACGATAAAATTATATGGTATACACTTTTTATACATCGTTGATATAACAGGCTTTTGATGTTTTTACAACGTGATTTATAATTTTAAAAATGCATAAAACTTTCAAGATTATTCTTTGTTTTCTTTCTGTTTTAAGAGTTGGATCATCGCATTCTTTGATTCTGATTCATCTGTTTTAACAGTAACTTCTTGTGTCTGATTCCAACCAGAGTGCATCAACAAATTCTCTAACGCTCTTAGTTTGACCATATCATTCTTAGAGTTGTTACCAAGTTTTTCGAGTGCTCTTATGTAGTCCTCCGCTTTATCCTTTAGTTCTTGTTTTAGATAAGCATCTCTTAGCCTATTCATTTCTTCTAATTTTGCCTTGAACTCAGCATCTTTTAACCATGCATAGATTGTAGTTCGACTTACTTGTAGTTCTTCTGCGATTGCTTTAACAGTTATGTTTCTCTGCGCTAAAAGTTCAATTGCTCTTAATTTCTTGTCTGGCATATTTTTCACCTCTTATCTTTTTGAAACTTTTGGGACATGTTCATATTTGTTTGGATTTACTAATCAAAATTTGTATTTCATGTTATTATTAGGTAAACAAATAATGCTTAGGAGGGCTTTTATGAATAACACAATGAGATGGAAATGGTACAAGGTATTTTTCGATTTGAAAATAGAAGATTTCCACAATTACATCGAAACTATGGAAGACAGTATTGAATCTCAAAAATCTTCTCTTGAAGAACGATTTAATAAAGAATCTCATCATATAACCGACCCTGAACATAAACAAGAACTTTATGAACATATGTTTATGGATGAATACGAATCTCTTAATAAACATTATCCACAAATTCTCAGAAAATCACTTTTTATTTCGCTATACTCATTTATGGAATCAGAATTAAAAACCATTGCTGAAAATGTTGAAGAGAACACTTCAACCAATATTAGATTAGTAGACATAAGCTATAGTGGGACACAAAAATACTTTTTTTATATTAAAAATGTAAATAATATTAAGATAGGCATAGATCAGAATACCATGAAGAAATTTATTAAATACAACTCTCTAAGGAACTACTTTGTTCACAATGACTCAGCTTCAATTAAGCAAAAACAGTATAATGATTTAAAAGCACTCCCTTTTGTAACATTTAAAAAATTTGCAGCAGTTGATCCTTCTATTAATAATGAGAATTGGTATAATGTTAAATGCTTAACAGAAGACTTCAACAAGCATTACTTAGAATTAATTTCTCTTTTTTTCGATGCACTATTTAATGCACTCAGTGAGTTGGAAGACAATTAAAAGGGGAGAGGATCTTCATTCCCCTTTGTATAGATTAAACATCAGTATTATTAACTCCACGAGAACATTCCTTTTAACATTTCAGTCAATGCCCTAGCTTCATCTTGCAACCTCTTATTCTCATCCGATAAAACTTTTTTCTCTTCACGATTTCTCACTGTATCCAACATATGCATCGTCATCTGATTATGTCGATACTTAGTGATCAAATCATTGATCTCTTTATAGTCGGCACTGACAAAATATTTAAGTGAACACTTCCTACAATTGAAAAAATTAAACTCAACTATATTCCCTCTATATTCGCCCATTTTCTCAGACTTCATTTTTTTTATTTCGAATTTATGATTGCAATTATCACAAATAATCTTCTTATTTTTCATCTAATAAACTCCTTAAAGAAGCAATTCTATTTTCAACTAATCCAACAATTTTATATAAATCTTTGTTTTTAATCCTCTTTGAAGAATTAATTGCTACAATATCATCAGCATCCATTTCAAATAAAAGATTACTCAAAAAATCATTATCCACTCTTGATTTAATCCATTCTTCTAATAATCCATTCTGTTCATCTATACGCTCATCTTCAATCTCAACGATCTCCATAAACGACTCAAAAAAGTTAATCTCCTTCATATAATTCATCTCTCTCAAACTCAATTTTGGCACTTGATCATAAGCATCCTCAACACGCTTTTTTAACCGTTGTCTGTTATGATCAATTGCTGACTCAGTGTAAGGTTTACACTCATTTGGCAACTGATTATATGGGATTGTGTAATCATCATTTCTGTCCCTTTGAAACAGCTTCATCACATTTAAGTATCTTATCTGTCCTGCTGTCAATACTTTGTCATGCTCACCTCTAAACCAATCTAAAAAATGACTTCCTATATAATCATTACGTATGTAAAACAGGTTGCTTTCCTCACCTAATTCATCCATTAAAGGGAAATCTCCATCTTCTGTACTGGCGACCTCATCCAAACTTTTTGTCACTGGTTTGCACCACTCTGCTTCGCCATCTATCTCAACCTTGTAACTGTTATTAATTTTATTAGCGTAATTGTGTAAATCTGTTTTTATAATTTTATTAATATTGTCATGCATAATCGTATTTTCCTTCGTTCCACTAATTACAACCTTTGACCACTCAAAATCACTGTTAATAGGTTTAAATGTCATTACTTTTTTTGTCACACTAAACATAATCATCGACATAAAATCATCATTCTCATTATTAAAAAGCCATCCATAACTTTTCCAGAGCGACCCGATAAAACGTCTTGATTTAGGTGTTGATACCTCGAATTGTGTCACAATACTTGATCTACCATTATCTTTAATTTTTTTCACAAAGTAATCATCCAAAAATTGTAATCTATATTCTGTTGTTTTATCATCAATTTTAGTAATTTTAGTTTCGTCCTCTTTCTCTACATAAACAGGGAAGTTTTCTGGAGCTATTTCTTCCATTCTGCAATTTCCATTTTCGTCAATTTGAATCTCAGACCATCGCTCACCGCTATTAATCCTAGTTATAGCTGTCCTAGCGACACCAAACAATTTAGATATTTCCTTATGAGTTAATTTTGCTGCCTGTTGTTTTTGATAAGTTAATTTTGAGCCACTTTTAGGTGTTTCGATCACATGAAAAATGAGCCACACAATTTCCAATTTCAATAATCTCTCTTATGATAGATAGTGACCAAACTACTTCATACTGAGAGGAAGAAAAGGATGATTGATATGGCTCAATATTATAATATCAAATATTTAAAAGAGGTTGAAGGTTTATCGGAAAGAAGCATCGCAAAAAAGCTTGGTATTTCAAGGAATACCGTAAGTAAATATCTTAATCAATCAGAACTCCCCACGGCGATTAATAGACAAAGAATCTATGGATCCAAACAATATTCAGATGAAACGAAACGAGTATTGCCAATCATCGATCAGTGGCTAGAAGATGATTTGAAGCATTGGGCGAAACAAAAACATACGGCAGCTAGAATCTATAAGAGACTCGTTGATGAGTATGCATTTAAAGGCTCGGCATCTAATATTCGAAAAGTGGTTGCTAAGCGTAGAAAGAAACTTCAAAAAGTATTTATTCCTTTGGAATTTCAACTGGGACATCAATTTCAATTTGACTGGGGTGAAGCTGATATTATTCTTCAAGGCCGAATCCTACGGGTTTATCTCTTCTGTATTCAGTTATCCGCTAGTCGCATGCGATTTGTTAGGGCCTATCTTCACGAGAAACAAGAAGCCTTTCTCGATGGTTTTGTTCATGCCTTTGAATTCTTTGGAGGAATACCAACAGAAGGACTCTATGACAATCTGAAAACGGCAGTACAAAAAACTTTAAAAGGAAGAGATCGCATAGAGCAAGAGACATTTCTCGCTCTACAAGCCCATTATTTATTTAAATCAGAGTTTTGTAATGTTCGTTCTGGAAATGAAAAAGGACGAATCGAAGGGACGGTTGGTTATATTCGAAGAAATGCCTTCGTTCCACTTCCGGCAGTTCAATCAATGGAAGAGTTAAATGATTCCTTGAAAGAATGGTGTTTAAAGGAATCAGAAAGGACCATGGTTCCAAATTCCAAAGAGACTGTGGCTCAAATGTGGGAGAAAGAAAAAGGTTATCTACAGGCCCTTCCTGATCAGGTTTTTGAAGCGTGTAAGTTGGTATCATGTCAGGTGAATAAAACGTCTTTAGTTACAATTGAGACCAATCAATACTCTGTTCCATGTCAATTTGTCGGAAAAGCTGTTTGGGCAAAAATTTTTGTCGATCAGGTGATCATAGTGGCTCAAAATCAAGTGATCGCAGAACATTCTCGATCTTATGAACGAAATCAAATGTTTACGAATCTTGATCATTATCTTGACGCTCTACTTAATAAGCCGCGGGCAATAAGAGATGCACACGCCTTTCACTCTTCTGAGATCCCAGACGTATTCAAACGGTATCATCGTAAGATGAGAGAACAAGAAGGAGCGATTGGAGATCAAAAGTTCATCCGTCTTCTCCTCTTACATCGTGAGATTGGCTTGCCCAAGTTAACTCAAGCTTTAATCGAAGCTGAGAAGACTCACGTATTTCGCTATGAGGTGGTTCACGATATGATTCAACAACTTACAAATGAGGGCGTGATCATTCATGACCTTTCAAGAGAAAAAACGCCTACGAGTTTACTAGACTATAAAGTTCAAAAGTCGAACGTAGAACAATACGGTTTACTGACAGGAGGGAAGAAATGATGGCCACAACAACGTTACTCCTGGAGCATATGACGAAACAATTAAGAACGCCTACGATCGCTCAAAACTACGAATCTCTCGCAAGAGAGGCTGAAGAGCGGAACCTTAGTTATGAAGAGTACTTGTTAGCTTTATTAGATTTGGAAGTGAAAACACGAGAAGAAAATTTAAAACAACGACGACTTAAACAAGCTACTTTTCCCGTTCATAAAACGTTAGATACCTATGACTTTAGTTTAATGCCCAGCTTAAACCGAAACCGATTTTTAACGTTAGGCCAAGGTGATTTCGTAGAAAAAAAAGAGAATATCATTTTCCTTGGTAACAGTGGGACAGGGAAATCTCATTTAGCAACAGGAATAGGTATTGAAATGATTCAAAATGGATACAAAGTCAAGTTTATAACAGCATCAGAATTGGTAGAAGAACTATTGATGGCAAAGGAAGAACATAAACTAAATGCTCTCGAAAAGAAGTGGCTCAAATTAGATGTGATCATTATAGATGAACTCGGATATGTGCCCTTTTCAAAGGTAGGATCAGAGCTATTATTTCAATTTTTCTCCAGTCGATATGAACGTGCGAGTGTCATCATTACAACCAACTTAGAATTCAGTGAATGGACGAGTTTATTTGGCGATGACAAGATGACAGCAGCTCTTTTAGATCGACTCACTCATCGATCACATATACATTTATTAAATGGCGAATCATATCGTTTTAGGCAAAGTATGAAACAGAATGAAGGAGGCTAAAGAACATGCGAAAGTTGGGAGAGGGTTGCCCCTCCCAACTTCCAATCCTACCCATTAATGGGTGGACAAAGATGACAAGTGGCTCACTTTTAAAGTGATCGCTGTGGCTCAATATTATGTTGACAAAAACACCTGTAACAATCGCTTTATATCAATAACGTCTTGGACGCTCAATTTATTCCTTTTCGCCATTTTTCAACAACCCTTGTGCAAAGAGCTTAAATCCTTCACTGTCGCTATTAAAATCTAAATCAATATCCATAAAAGGATATTCCGTTTCTAATTCTCTTGCTAAGTCCCATATTTTGCGATATTTTAATTCCATCTCTAATGCTACTTGCTCGGCTAAATTATATTCTTCGTCTGACATTTCGACTCTATCATCTGGTTTCAAGTTAAAAATAACCTTACCATCAAAATCAACAACATTAATATCGTTGATATTATCGGGATCAATCAAAACCCATTCAGCATGCACATTACATAAGTCAATACTTTTATTTTCATCCACATATGTAAAGAATCTCGCTAAATCTGCTTGATCAACCTCAAATTTATACTCTATTCCATTTTCCATTTCTAAATTTAATACTTTATTTTTTTTCATTTTAAACAAACCCCTTTGTTTTTAATGTACATTCCAATGTATATTTATTATTGTATTTCCTTTTACTTAATAACTTTTATCCAATATAAAAAGCATCTGCCATTTGACAAATGCTTTAAATAATTTATTAAGTTGTAATTAATGCTCTTATTCATAAAATAAATATATGTAAAAACGATACTATTTCCTTTAAAATAATTTATTCTGTTTCAAATTCAATGTCTAAATCTGGTCTTTTAAGTTTGAATTTAATTTTTTTATTTCTCAGGGTATAAAGACCCCCTAATACCCCTCCTATAACTAATGCCTCTTTAGGGTGTTTCCTTATTGCATCCCCAAGCGCTATACCTACAGCTACCCCAACTTCTTTCATATTTTCAACATTACGAAGAGCTTTGTTTATTTCTGACATCTCTATACCACTCCTTCTCTATAATTTATATCTAATATAACATTTTAAATAGATTTAGTAGTAAGAAGGGTCTAGGTCGCTTTATGATTTTTTTCGACAAAAACACATATGTCTTGGATAGTCTCAAATTGGCAAAAGAGATTGTTGGTATTATTGAAATCGATTTCCCAGTAGTCCGTAATTTTAATTAATGCTTTTTGAAAATAATCTTCGTTGTCATTAAACAAATCTATTGTCTTGGATTTTGGAGCTATCATTTCTAGGGGATCGTCATATTTTTCTTGCATGTAATCATGGGAAAATTTAATGACCGTGAGAAAAATTTCTATCCCAGTTTTGTGTTCTTTTTTAATTTTTCCGTATTTCTCATATTTTTCTTTTAACATTTTTCGGATTTTTAACTTTTCAAAATTTAGAATGTCCGTCATTTTTATCACCCTTTGGTAAGGCATGTAAATTTTAAATGAATATATGCCTGTTTTTATCTATTATAATATATTATTTGAAAGAAAAAATAGTTTTTTATAATTATAGGATTTATGTAAAGTAAAGAAAATACGAAATAAGAAGGAGCGAGAAAATGACTGATTTGTGATAGGTAACGAAACACGTTAACTATTTACCCAATATTTTTATACTCATTCCAAGTTTGATCCCAATCAGCATGGACTTTATCCTTTATGCGTTTTAATGTATTTTTTAAATTAGATTCCTTCATATTCATCCTTTTTGCCATTTCGATTTTGTTTAATTTAGGAGTGCTGTCTGCATTCCACCAAAAAGCATTTACATTTTCATTTTCAATTTCAGTTCTTACAATTTTATGTAATTCTTTTAAAAATGTCTTTTGATTTTTAGTTAATTCAACCTCAAACCATTCATCCTTAATAAATTTTAAGCTTTTATCCAGAATAACCATCCACGCTTGATTTTCTGAGTCCTCACTAAACTTTGGTTTTAAATATATACTAGTATCTCCTTTGACGATCCTCTTAGTCCCATTTAGTTCCATTTGGTACTCGATGTATTTTGTTAACATTGCAATGTTTATGTATTTCACGATTTCTTTTTTATTTCTTTCCGCATCCACTCTAACTAAAGCGTGCTCCAAACCTTTTATAAATAATGGCAATAACTCATCTCTGCTCTCTTTCAAATCTTGCTTAAATTCATCGCTGTCCTTGTTAAGTTTGGTGAACTTTTTACAGAGATGAAATAAATCATCTGCTTGTGATCCATAATACTCCCTTAATTTTTTCTCATTTTCAAAAACAGATTTAAAGTTATACGCTTTTAGTTCATCTGTATCTACTCCCAACCATAAATTATCCGACAAATCACTGACCCAACTATCTCCTTCTTCACAAAATAATCCATTGTAATCCTCTCTATCTTTTTGACTTGCTTCATATATATTTTTTTGATTCCTTGCCTTAAAACAATGTTGCATAATCTTCGCTCTAATGCGATAAGCAACATAAACAATCCCATTTACATCTATTGGCTCCCCACCATCATATTTAAAATGTAATAAATCCTTGTCGACTAAATTGAGAATTTTGTCGATGATTTCTCTATCTTGATTCTCTTGATAATTTTTGATCATTTCTTTCATATTCATTTTAATTAATCCCTTTTTTTATAATTTATAGAAATTTAATAATTTTTCCCACATTGGCGCATATTCTTCAAGCACTTTTCTTTGATTAATCCAACTATGATCACATCTATTTGCCACATTTCTTTGTCTACTCTCTGCTCTTTTTATTGAGTTGTCGTGGTAGTAATTTTTGAAATTGCTGACCATCATTATCATATTGATTTCACTTAATCCGTAACAGAAAAACAATTCATCTTCCACCAGATTATCTAAGTATGTTTCAATCGTTTCATCTTTTGCTTGTAGGAAGCACCCATGACTTTCATATATGTATAACAGTTCTAATTCGTTTTTTAATCTTATTTTGTAGTCAGTCCAATAATCAATAACTCTTTCATCCTTATCTTTATAAAGTTCACTTGGCTCAAGATTATGTTTTGCAAATAACTCTCTCTTGATTAAGCCAATTTGAATCATTTCTTCATCTGTTATTTTTCTATGTTCTTTTTGTGAAGTACATCCCATCATTTCAACAGTGTGCATGATGATTTTTGCTCTTTCTAATTTCTTGAATACTGATTTGATATTTCCTTTAAGTGTGTTGACTTCTGTTTTTATAAAATGCTCCAACATTACATAATCTTGATCGGTTATACTTTCATCTTTTTCTTTCAAAGATTCAAAATGATTTTTTCTTGCAAATCCATTGTGATAAGCTGTCGTAAAACTTATATCTGCTAATTCAGTTTCATTTAACCATTTGTTCAAAGACATTGATTTTGGTTGCTTTTTTAATATGTAGTCAAGCACCAAACTGTTAATCTCATATTCATAAGGAATTACTGCCCCATTATTTTTTCTTCCATCTTGACGTTCTTTCTCAACCTCTCTTATTCCTTCGCACAAAAAAATCCTTTCAGCACCTTTTCCTTCAACTGTTATTGAAGTCCATTTACAATCCAGTTTTTCCATTAGCTGCTTAGTATACTTTCCATCAACACTACCTTTTTTCTTTTTAGAGGTTTCTTTTTTGGAAATAAACTGTTTAATCATCCCCTCACTCCCAAGTTTCATTATTATTTCTTCAAGTGTAAATCTTTCCATTCTAAAACTACTCCAATTCACTTTTTATTTTTGAGGAAAAATCTACTTTCTAATAAAGATATATTTGAAAGTTAATCTTTCCTCAATTTATATATATTCCTAACTCATTCGTAATAGAGCCAGTCGTTACATTTCGCAACAAAAAGACCGTTGCTCGTGTGATTATGACTTATTTAATTTAACTAAGCCTTTTGGTACTTTGTGGCTAGGTTTTTACAAGGTGTTCCTTACTTGTAAAAAGATGGTGGACAAAGTACATAACCTACATGTAATTCGAAAAATTTTATCTTTTACTGTTGTCTTTTAATTCTCTATGTATAGACTGCAATTCTAATGTCTGTAATTCTTTGTGTGAATCCTCTAATTGCTTAAACATTTTCTGCTCACTGACAAATCTGTAACTAAGCCACTCAATTAACTTTTTCATTTTATCTTCCTTTCTCAACAATTTAATTTGTTAGTTTTTATAAAAAAAGATATATAGAATATCTCTATCTAATTATTAGTGGCTTTCAAAGCGGTTTTGTATACGTTTTAGTGAAAACTTTTTTATTTGTTTCTAAATCTATAGAAATTCTGTCCAACACAAACCTTTTAAAGTCTTATGTTTCTGACTGACGATAAAAATAAACCTTTAAAACAACTTTTAAACTCGAACCTCACCCCCTAACCATCGACAAGAAACCTTTTAAACAACTTTAAAAGGTAAGTAATATATAGATTAAACACAACTCTCAAAACCCCTTATGAATCAACTCCGACAAATGGAGGATTAACCGATGGAAACTTAACAAATTGTCGATGGTTTTTTCATGCAGAAGAAGATTAAGCAAGACGAGGGAAGATAAACAAATCCAGAAAATTAACCACTCTGTTATTTATTGCACCTGTTTAAAAGGGTGTTTATATATATCTATTTAGTACGTCCTACACCTGTTGGACAATTGATTGTAAAAGGTTTTATTAATAATCATAATTTGCAGACTTATATACTATAAGAAGTTGATTGCAATCGTGAATTGAAAAGATGAAATCCCCTACAATTATTTAAAGTAAAATCCTCACTTTGCTTAATGTTTAAGAAAAAGGAATCAAAGGTGTCTCTTCAGAATATAAGATGTATTACATATGTATTTCAAAAAAATCTCTAAAGGGATTGATTAGGTCATGAGCAAAAACGTTGATGAGACCCTTCAAAAATTGATCGCAAAAAACAAAGGAGATTACATCACTCAAGGATGTGCATTCAATAAAAACTGTCCAAGACAAATGGAATTACTCAGATTTGCCCTTGAATCATCTGCTTCATTTTCTGGATTAGTAAAGGAGATGTTAGCCCAAAGAATCACTCCTACAACCTCGCCAGAGAAGCCACAACAGCCACTACGAGAGATTGTAGAGAGAGTGGAACAACAACCTACAAAGCCAAAACTTGCTGTAGGTAACTACTTATAGGAGGGATTAAATGGAATTTGTATTATTAACAAAAGTGGGGATGGTTGTAGGGTTGTTCATTAAACTGACTTATTGTGCAGTAGGAGGGGTGTTTGTAAAAACAGGAATAAGATATGTGAAGGATTATCGAGAGTCCGTTAAATGTGAACGAGAAAACACCACTCAAAATTGAGTGGTGTTTCTCTTTTATTTTTAATCCATATTGTGTAGTGAGCGGAATACAATCTCTTTACATTCTGTACGCATATTGATAACCTATTCTAGTTACCTAAATACAAATATAAGAGGGAAATTTACATACAAGTTCTCTGAATAAATATATTTAGTAATTTCTTTTAAAAAAGACCTGGATTTTTGGGACAACTTATTAGATAATGGTACTATCCAATAAAATGAGGTGAACATAATGCCATATGCTATAGATTTATTTTGCGGAGCTGGAGGAATGAGTGAAGGTCTGTTACAAGCTGGTTTTCATATTGTTTACTCTTCAGATATAAATGTAGATGTAGAAAAAACATATGTTAATAGACATAAACAATTGGGATTAATACATGGTAAAAATACACATTTCCAAAGAACTGATATCAGAGATTTACCTTCAGAAGAAATTAGTGAAGCAATTAATAATTTAAAAATTTTTAAAGATAAGCCTAAACCTACAATAGATGCAATTTTTGGTGGACCACCGTGTCAGGGTTTTAGTCGTGCAGGTAGACGAGACAAAGACGACCCCCGAAATACACTATTTAAAGAATATTTAAGAATTATTAACGATATAAGACCAAAATTTGTAGTTATGGAAAATGTAGAAGGATTTATGGATACTCGCTTAGATGGTTTCGTTGGTGTAACAGGTACAGAATATCCTTTTAAATCTTTAGTACCAGATATCTTACATCAGGAATTTTTACAAATAGGATATAATACATTACAACCCCAAATCTTAGATGCATCGGACTATGGCGTTCCGCAACGAAGAAAGAGAGTTATATTTTTAGCTTATTTAGAAGGTGAAGAACCACCTTCGTATCCAACTCCTATTACGCCAAATGAGGATAACAAAATTTGTGTACTAGATGCAATAGCTGATTTGATTGTCGATGAAACTATAAAAAATCAATTAAACTACATAAATTCTGATTATCAAAAAAATTCGCAACATGGTCGGACAAGCCATATTTCTGGACGTTCCCTAAAGTATGATAAAAAAATTCTTAACCATGATTTATCATTGCATAGCAACTTAGTAAAAGAACGTTTTTCACTTTTTAAACAAGGTGAAAGTTCGTCCTTGGTAATGCGTAGAATTAGAGAAGATGGTATTAACATTTTGAAATACCCTCTTCTACTTGAAAATTGCATAAATAAACTAGCCGGATTGTATAATGAGGAGGAAATAATTCACAATTTTTCAGTAGGCAATATAAACGATGAAATGATGAACGCATTATTAACTAAAAAAAGTAACCGTTTCAGACTAAATGAAGAAACCACTTCTCCTACAATGGTTACATTGCCTGATGATTATTTAACTCCTTTTGAAAATAGAATACCTACGGTTAGAGAAATGGCGAGAATACAATCTTTTGATGATAGTTTTGAATTTTTGGGAAAAAGAACTACAGGTGGATCACGAAGAAAGGTAGAAGTTCCTCAGTACACTCAAGTGGGAAACGCAGTTCCCCCCTTGTTAGCTAAAGCCATTGGACTTGAAATAAAAAAAGCATTAGAGAAATCCAAAAATCGCCACTATACATTAGTATAGTGGCGATTTAGTTTGGTAAATTAAATCAATGTCAACTAAAATTTATTTACTTAAATCTCTAATTTTAATTATCATTATTTAAGTTAAAATAAGAATAATCTCCACTCAATTTTTCTAGTTCTGAATTAAGCCTTCTTATCAAACTTTCAGAAGATGCTGAACTAAAATTCCTTCCAAAAATATCTTTGAGTGAGTTTGCAACAGACGGAATTGAAGCGTGCCCCCAATAATTTCCACCAGATAAATTTTGCACTCTCTTAACACAAGTGCTGTTAGAATTAATGCCACTTCTATCAACAGTTGGAACTGTTACAAAAGAATATGTGAACTTGTCCAAGTCATCTATCGAAAATGTGGAGGTCCCGACAGAAATAGAGTGCCTTCTAAATCCTCTAGAGGCATAGATCATATCCCATAACATTGGAATTTGGGCATTGTCATTCCAGTTAGTCTTACACTGAATTACACCTATTTCACAATCACTAAAATCTCTTTCAAAGAGTGCATCCACTAATGGCTTATAATTAAATTTCGAGTTTCTTCCTACAGATGTTGGAATTAAAGAACCTTCATTATCTCTAATCGTTATGCCATGTTTATCTTCCAAATAATCTGGCTTGTTAGGGAATGTAATAGCAATCAAGTCCGACTCCGTTCCTGATGGGAATGAACCATAACTAACCGTTAAAGACTGACGAATGGGTTCTGGAATCAAAGATTTTTTTTGCTTTACCACTACAGTTCGGCTACCTATCAAACATAAATTTAAATACCAACACACTAAAGCTTCCCAAGCATTTCCTGCACCTGATACATCCGATTGCGTTCGACCTGCAACTCCAGTAAGCTTAAAAATATCTGCTAGATTATCCCCTAAATCTACTACATTAGTAGCACTTAAATGATTTATTCGTTCGCTAATAACAGATTCCCAACTAGGCCATGAGTTGTTGAAGCTATTCATTGCAAATAATTGATTTACCGCTTCTTTTCTTAAATATTCACAAATATTTTCAGTTGTCATATGTATCATCCTTTTTTAAAAATAATTAATCTATTAGAACTTTTAAATCATTTTACTAAACTTGCTCAACGAAGACCAAAATACAATCCTTTGTTTGCACTCCTTTCTTCACAAGTAAATTCACTACCTTTACATTTCCGTCTTAAGTAACGTTCTTTAGTAAATATTAACAGATAACTAGAGACTGTAAAAGTCTTTTGTGATTAAATACTTATTTTTATGTTTTTTTTGTAATATATATAGACTAATAGTATTGTCACTTTAAGTTTCAATAACATTACTATTTAACTATATGATTGGATTCTTTAGAGTTAATGATTTTCATATGGGGCGATGTGATTGCGGATAGGCTTTATGTTGCGAAGAAAAATAAAATCATCGTTGTCAAAACAATTTTTAAAAAGAGGGATTCAATCGATTTCATAAAAGACTTGATATTAATGTATATTAAATTGCACTTTATTTTGTGGTGCTTTTCGCATAAAAAATAGCTCAGTTCATAAACACTTATAAAATATAGAATAAACTGTTTAATTTTACTAGACTGTTATACTGCCTGTTCCATGCATATTAGGTGAAATTTATATAACAAAAAAATGACTACTAAATTGTATACCAATTTAGTAGTCATTTTTTTGTTACATTTTTATTGTTTGCGATAGGGAACGAACCTGTTAGCTCAATTAAGCAATTCTTTCTTCCTTTTTTGTCTCAAAAGTTCTTCATTGAGCAGAAGTTTAGCAAGATTATAATAAAATTTTTCTTTAAATTCTCTTGCTTCCTGTTCATCTTTCGGTTTATGAGGTTGCTCAACAAAGACTAAAATACAATCCTCTGTTTGTACTTCTTTAATCACTTTCATTTTATCCTACCTCATTTCTCTGGATATTATGAAAATATCTCTGTAAAAAAAACTCTTAGAGCTTCTTCGGCTTTTTCATTGTCTTTTTTGTTTTTACTAAATGAAAAATTTACTTTTAATACATTATCTGAAACATCCTTAAAAATATGCTTATCTTCTGTTTCGGAAGTTTCATATGGACAGCCTTTTATATATACTTTTCCCATGACCTCACCTCGATAATATATATTTTCTGACTCACTTATAACACTTCTCTTTAATTATAAATATATAAATTGAGAGTGTATATGTAAAGAAGAACAATTTGGTAAATATTACTTATAAGTAATATGAATCACTTAACTTATAACCCAAATAAGTTAAGTGATATTTGAAAAGGAGTCGCTTTTTCTTTTTTTCACAAATAATCCCTTAAACTTTCAGCGACCTCATTGACCTCTAAATCTAAATATTGTGTCGTGACGGATAAGTTAGCATGTCCCAATGCTTTGCTAATTAAAGCAACACTTGCTTTTTTATCATAAAGGTTTTTAGCGTAGGATCGTCTAATTGCATGAGCATTAATATTGTCTAAGTTGTATCGTTGCGAATATTTACTCAGTTGTCTAGAAATTGTATTGTTAGAGGATTTATTATTAATACGTTTTCCTCTTCTACCTATGAATAAATATTCATTATCTTGCATGTAATATGTTCTTATTTTGTGATTCAAATTTATTAATATCTGATATAAATTAATCAGTTTATCATCTAACGGTAACTTGATATGATTATGATTTTTCATCACATCGCCACCAAGGATCAATGATTTATCTTGAAAGTCAATATGTGACTCTTTTATCTCACCAAGAGTAAAAATCCTTATACCTGTTTTTTGTAAAGTGAGGATCGCTACTGCATCTCTCAATCCAATGAAGGTTGATGTATCGAGTAGTGAGATCAACAAATTTAAGTCATTTTTATCTGCACCTTTTTTAACGTGCTTGTCCACTTTGATCTGAATATTTAACCAAAATTTTGTCTTGAACCAACCATTATTGAAGCATTTTCCGAGAATTGCTTTAATGCATTTTAAGCGAGTTAATTTAGTTTGTGGAGAGACATTTATACTACTTAACCATAAATAGATGGTATCTGTATTAATTTCTTCTAAGTAGGTTGTCTTAGTGAGGTGGAGGAACTTATCAAAATTCATCTGATAGTCCTGTATGGTGCGTTGTCGTAAACCATTTAATTCCATTTGTCGAGCAATCGTTTTAAAGGCAAATTTAGCATCTGTCCCTTTCACAACGGTCTTTTCATCTTTTGGTTTCCCTATTTCTGTTTCTAGTGATACATCAAATAGTCCTAATTTCTTTGTCATAAAACACCCTCCTAATATCCTGTATTAGAAGTTGATTTACGTAAGGAGTATTTTAGGGCTTCTACCTCAAGGTTCAACCCCTGTTCGTGCTCCCTAGACCATCAAAACCTTGTCATACCAACGGTTAAAAGGGTATAAATTGGTGACCCTGAGAGGATTTGAACCTCCGACCTGCCGCTTAGGAGGCGGCTGCTCTATCCTGCTGAGCTACAGAGTCCTATCGAATTTCTCACTTGTCATATTATATAGGAAATAAGCTGAGTTTCAAAGGGGTAATTTTAGGTATTGCACTATTTTTGTTAGGACATGTTTGGTAGAAGCTAATCAATCACTATCATTATCACGATTAGCCTCTACCTATTGGCCTGCCCTACAACAATCCCATGTGCTTCAGTCCGTACGCAATTCCGTCATCATCTACATCTTTTGAAACAAAGCTGGCTGCCTCTTTGGCTGCTGGTACGGCATTGCCCATTGCGACGCTGTTTGGTGTAAACTCAAGCATTTCAATATCGTTAGGACCGTCGCCAAACACGTATACATCTTCCTTTTTCATCGCGAGCTTCGTAACGATTGCTTCAATCCCCTCAGCTTTTGAGCCACCTTTTGGGAGCACGTCCATCGAGAATTCATGCCAACGAATAAAATCAAAAGCATTGGCAAATTCTTTTACATACTTCATTTCTTCCTCAGCGGTGCAGAATAATAAAGATTGATAAATATCTCTGCCATCCAAATAGGAAGGATCATAATCTGGGTGCCCGTACATCAAAGAGCCCATGCTCGATTGAATATGGTCGTGGAATGGAATGTTCGCTTTCATATCTTTATGATCCATAAATACGACAGGATGATCCGTTTTAACAGCCTCTTCGGTAAGACGAATCAACTCTTTTTTGTCTAAGACTGTTTTATGTATCGGTTGTTCATCCAAAACAACGTATTGACCATTAAAACTAACGTATGTAGATATCCCTAGTTTTTTGCGTAGATCTGGAAACATAAAAGGTCCTCGTCCAGTAGCAATCGCGACATGGTGCCCTGCTTGTTTCAATTTTTCAATTGCCTCTTCTGTTGAAGCTGGCAATTCTTTTTCGTGATCTAGTAACGTTCCATCAATATCGAAGAAAATCAATTTTTTGTTCATCTTTTCCGTTCACCTTCACTTCCTCGTTCATTTATGTAGTCGGTCCATTTATGCAACAATTACTCTATTATACGTGAATTTTAATACATTCGCCATTATATGATGCAAAACCATTGTAGATTTTCTTTCAACTGTTATAATAAAGCTTATTAAAAATTCTAAACGTTCGCACACAGTAGCGGAGGGGTTCCTTATGCCAATTAAAATACCAAAACGATTACCTGCAAGGCAAGTACTTGAAAAAGAGAATATTTTTATCATGGAAGATCAACGGGCGGAGTCTCAGGAGATTCGTCCATTAAATATTGTGATTTTAAATTTGATGCCTGACAAACAAAAAACCGAGGCTCATTTATTGCGCTTGCTTGGGAACACACCACTGCAGTTAAACATTACTTTTCTAAAAACTGTCACGTATGAACCTAAGAATGAGAGCAAATCGCATATGGCTGATTTCTATACAGATTTTGAAAGTATTCGTCACCGCAAATTTGATGGCATGATTGTCACTGGTGCTCCGATTGAGCACTTTCAGTTTGAAGAGGTGCAGTATTGGGATGAGATGGCTCAGATCATGGATTGGGCAGAAGAAAATGTCACCTCCAATTTGCATATTTGTTGGGGCGCCCAAGCGGCCTTATATCATCACTATGGGATTGATAAGTTTCCATTAAGTGAAAAATGTTCGGGCATTTTTCGACACAAAATTTTTAATGGACAGGGAAAAATTGAACTTCTCAGAGGTTTTGACGACGAATTCATCGCTCCACATTCTCGTTACACGAATATCTCTGCCGAGGAATTGGACAACCATGAAGACTTACAGTTGTTAGCTACGTCTAAAGAAGCTGGGCCTTTTCTAATAATGTCAAAAAACGGTAAGCACATTATGGCTACTGGTCACTTAGAATATGACACGGTCACTCTCAAGGAAGAGTATGAACGTGATTTAGACCGTGGCTTAAATGTCCGTATTCCTGCCCATTATTTTCCGAACAATGACCCAAATGTGGCACCAATGAACCGCTGGCGCTCACATGCACACCTTCTTTTTTCGAACTGGCTCAATTATTACGTTTACCAACAAACGCCATTCGAATGGAAGTGAATCTAAGTTGGTTTTATGGAGAATTTCACAAACTAAGTTCGAACGAAATTGGGAAACTTACGTTAAATTCTGCGTAGAATAGGAGTTTCATCATGACGAAACGGAATCAAACGATGATGCAGTTCTTTGAATGGCATTTGATCAACGATGGCGACCACTGGAATAGACTGACTTTACTTGCGTCGGAACTTGAATCACATGGGATAAACGCTCTTTGGATTCCTCCTGCCACAAAAGGTACCTCTCAAGCTGATAATGGCTATGGAATCTACGATGCCTATGACTTGGGCGAATTTGATCAGAAAAATACAGTGAGAACGAAGTATGGTACGAAGGATGAATTAATTAAAGGGATTCAAGCTTGTCATCAGCACAATATTAGAATCTATGCCGATGTTGTTATGAACCACCTTGCTGGGGCTGATGAAACGGAAACGTTTGAGGTTGTAGAAGTTGATGCTGATGATCGACACGAAGTAGTTTCAGAACCGTTTGAAATTGAAGGCTGGACAAAATTTACGTTCCCTGGTAGAGCTGGAGTTCATTCGTCCTTCCAGTGGAATTTCCATCATTTTAATGGGACAGATTATGATGAATCGCGATCTGTCCGCGGCATCTATCGTATTTTAGGAGACCATAAACGTTGGAACCATCACGTAGACAATGAATTTGGGAACTATGATTACTTAATGTTTGCGAATATTGATTACCACCATCCCGAAGTCCGGACAGAAATGATACATTGGGGGAAGTGGTTCGCAGAAGTAACCGCATGTAATGGATTTAGGCTCGATGCGATTAAGCATATCAATCATCAATTTCTTGACGAATTTATTTCGGATATACGTGAAGAATTTGGTGAGAAGTTTTATTTCGTCGGTGAATATTGGAATCCAGATTTAGAAGCATGCTCTAGTTTTCTCGAATCTGTTGATTATCAAATTGATTTGTTCGACGTAGGTCTTCACTATCGATTTTACGAGGCTTCGCTGGCTAAAAGTGATTTCGATATGAGAGGTATGTTTGACGATACGCTCGTCGCAGCACATCCGATGAATGCGGTCACGTTTGTCGATAATCATGATTCGCAACCTGGTGAATCATTAGAGTCATGGATAGGAGATTGGTTCAAACCTCTCGCCTATGCACTCATCCTTTTACGTAAAGACGGATATCCTTGTCTGTTTTACGGAGATTACATTGGCATAAGTGGAGATGATCCTATCCAAGGAAAAAAGGAGATAATTGATCCTTTATTAGACGCACGAAACCAATACGCGTACGGTGAACAACACGATTATTTCGATCATAAAAATACGATTGGTTGGGTTCGTCTCGGTGATAAAGACATCGATCATTCCGGATGCGCTGTTATTATTTCTAACGGTGAGGACGGCCATAAAAAAATGTTTGTTGGCGAAGAACGTGCTCAGGAAACCTGGATCGACTTAACAAACAATTCCCAGGATACTATTGTAATTGACGATAATGGGTATGGAGAATTTACTGTCAAAGGTGAATCTGTCTCTGTATATATTGCAAAACAATAATATATCTTTATATTACAAATCAAAACCTCTTTCCTGCTTTTACAGAGAAGAGGTTTTTTACTTTTAATCAATAATTAATATTACAAAATTCTTAACAAATTTAAAGCATTGGCATCTTGCTGGTACTTTTTATTTTTGTAATTTAAAATCTTGTGAATAAAATATAAGTAACTTATAATTGAGTCAATTTCATAATGCATTTTCTGAATAAAGTCAGAAGCGCAGAATATCAAAAGTACTCTTTTAAAAAATCGTCACTTTAAAAGCTAGTGTTGATAGTTGAAAACTTGCTCGCTTGCCGCAGGCAATGTTTCAGCTAATCGGGGGAAACCGCCCCGATGGATCTTCAGCTATTGCTCTTCCTGCAGGCGTCTCACAGATTTTCAACATCAACGATCAAAAATTTTGTATACCTTTAAGCAGCTTTCTGTCCTTGGCTTCTCTTTGTTTTCAGTCGTAATCCTGCGAGTTTCATGGCATTGTAAACAAGTGTAGTAAAGTCAAAATGAACTTTCGCTCTTTCTCCTGTTCGGTATCGTATATTGTTTAGTTGAAATTGTTCTTTTAGATACGCAATCACTCGTTCAGAGGAACTTCGTTCTTTATAGATCGTCTTCCATGATTCAGTACCTCTTGCTGGAGCACTATATTTCCGCAAGTCTGTATCCATTTTTATCTTAAAGACCTTTTGACATAGCGAGTCATGAGCGAGTGGACACTCTCCACATTCTTTTGGTTGGGTAAATTTTAATGTTTGGTACTTCTTATCAAAGCTGTCATATCGGTAAGAATGTTCTCTCACACAGGTTGGGGCAAAGTGTTTATCAAAGCCAAGTGGCTCCGGTTCATTCCGCTTATTATAAGCTATAATCGAATAGCCTTTCATCCGATGAACCTGTTCATAGATAGCTGGATAATCATAGCCAGCATCCATCGTCACGTGTTTCATCTGAAAATGAGGAAAATGCGTTTGAATGCCCTTTAATAACGGAATCGCAGCTTTACCATCATTTAAGTTACCGCTAGACATGAGAGATTCGAGAATAAATTGACTCTTTGTTTCAACGGCGATATGACCCTTGAAGCCATACCAAAAAACATTTTTACCGTCACTGTTCTTTTTGATGCCCCATTCTGGACCGAGAGGGATCTCATCTTCAAGGTTGTCAAAAGGTATGTCCAATTGATCTTCGATTTTCTTTTTATAAACCGGAAGAGAAGCTTCAAATTCTTCTTTTTCTTTGAGCCATGCCGATTGTTCTTCCTTGTTTTTACAGCCGCGTTTTTTCGGCTCGGGTTTCGGTGTATCATCTTTCTTTTCTTTGGAAGGGGCTTTATCTTTCGCTTCGATATGTGTCGCATCAATGGCCACATTGAAGTCCGAAATATACCCATCATCTATAGCTTCATGGACGAGTTGATGGTTGATATCTTTCAGTACAGAAGAAGCTTTAATCTCACTTACCATGCGGGAGTAAGAAGCTTCCGAAGGAATTGCGTCTGCCACACCAAATCCGCAATCTCTTTTAAACTGAATGTCATCTTTCAGGCGTTTAACTAAGAGTTTTACTTCACTAATTCTTTCCACATAACGAATAATCAACGATTGGATCATCGCTGGATAATTCAGCTTTACAGGGCGACCCAAACGTGATTTTTTGAGCACCATGAGTACAATAGGACCGGTGGTCAGTGTTGAAAATAACTCATCGTAACGTTGGGTAGGTTCTAAATCGTATAAAACATCTATACTTAGTAGGCTCTCTTGTCGTAAAATGGACATAGGAGTCTTCCCTCCAGTCAAATTAGTTTGTTCGCTACTTACTAAATTCGACAGTTGGGGAGGTACTCCTTTTTTTGTCTCTTAAATCTCTTGGGCCACAAGGGCTCTGAATTATGAAATTGACTCAATTGTAAGTAATTAATTAATCAATTGGAGTTGCTTGCTGTGAGTGATAACAAAATTCAAGATATCTTTATTATGAAAAAAACAAATTTAATAAAAAGAAGTTTGATTATGCATATGAATCAATTTCATAATTCACCTTTTTAAAAATTCAAAGACCTGCAGAATTTTAATAATGTCGTTTTTAAAAATTTCTTTAAGCAGCTTGTTGCTGATTTAACAGTAAATTGATACGATCACTTGCTAATTTTGATGCATTATAAATAAGCGTGACGATGTCAAAATGAACTTTTGCGCGTTTTCCCGTTCGATAACGTACATTGTCTAGTTGATAATATTCCTTTAGATAAGCATTGACGCGTTCTACTGCTGAGCGGCGTTTGGATAGATGTTTCCATGCTTTTGAACCACGTGCTGGTGCTGTATATTTTCGGAGGTCTGTCGTGATTTTTACTTTATAAACCTTTTGGCAAATGCCTTCGTTAGCTAAAGGACAGTCGCTACATTCTTTTGGACTTGTGTATTTCAACGTTTCATACTTGGCATCAAAACTATCATAACGATAGGAATGTTCCCTAAAACAGGTTGGGGCAAAGTGTTTATCAAACCCGATGGGTTCTGCTTCATTTTTCTTATTATAAGCAATCACAGATTGGTTTCCCATTCGATGAACTTGTTCATAAATAGGGGCGTAGTCATAGCCTGCGTCCATTGTCTGGTAGGCCAAAGAAGGCAAGGATAGGCATTCATCCACTCCCTTTAATAAAGGAATAGCTGCTTTTCCATCATTCAAACTGCCAGAAGAAAAAAGGGACTGTAAAATGTATTGACTGGATGTACCAACAGCTAAGTGACCTTTGTAGCCGTACCAAAAGACATTTTTTCCTTCGCTGTTCTTCTTTACACCCCATTTAGGGTCTTGAGGAACTTCCGAACGTAACTCATGTAAAGGAACATCCAACTGAGCTTCTATTTTCTTTTCGAAAAGTGGAAGATTTGCTTCCTTTTCTGCTTGTTCCATCAGCCATTGTTCTCGCTCGTCTTTACGTTTGCGCCCACGCTTGTTAGGTTCTGCTTTTGGCTTTTCTTCTTTTGGTGGTGCTTGATCACGTGCTTCAAAATGGGTGGCGTCAATAGCGACCGTGTCATCCATAATAAAGCCTTCCGCCATGGCTTGAAGAACAACTTTCTCTTGTGATTCCTCTAAAACAATAGAGTCATCCAGTTTCGTTATAAGTCGTGAATAGGCAGCTTCAGAGGGAGTATTGTCAGACACAAGAAAACCACAATTCAACTTAAATATAAAGTCATCATTCAAACGTTTTATTAAGTCCTTCATCGTTGGAATGCGCTCAACGATTCGTACAAACATAGAAATAACCATTGCCGCATAATTCAGCTCTACGGGTGCACCAAGTCGGGATTTTTTGGTTATTTCATCGTGGATCGCATCTAAATCTATCGCTGAAATAATCGATTCATAACGTTGGGTAGGTTCCATCTCATATAAGTCTTGAATGCTAAATAAGCTCGTTTGTCGTATAATGGCCATAGGGAGTATTTCCTCCAGTCTTTTTGGTTGTTTTGGTCAACCACCATTATACAGGACTTGGGGAGGTACTTCCTTTTTTGTGTCTCAAACTCCTTGGGACGCAAGGGCTCTAAATTATGAAATTCACTCATATGATTTGCTAAAATATATAAAAAATTTTAGAGACGCATCAGCACACAGCAGACCGTCGATTCTCAATGTGACAAAATTTGACAAATTTTCACCTGGACAGCGTGTAACAAATTTTGCGACAGATGCTAAAATTAAGAAGCGCGATAGAAAAAGTCATTTTTCAAATAAGAAAATGCATGATTTTACCTGTATGTTTAATATAAATTGATTTTTTAGTTTATATTAAACAGCTTGTTTATTTAAGAAAATTAACAAATTTTAAGCATCAGCATCTTGCTGGTGCTTTTTTGGTGCATAAAATTCCAAGTAATAATTAGGTGCTACTGAATAACTGAAAATACTGATTGTGACAGTGGTTTCCACCTATTTTATTGGAGTTAGGTGCAAAGGAATGAGCGCAATAAGTCCAAAAACCTTGCACGTTAAAGAGTTTTGCCAGCTATAAACACGAAGGATGCCTCTTTCATGGCGAGACTCCTGCGGTATTGGAAGTCCGGTCAAGACCCTGCAGGGCATTTTCCCGAAGCGGCTTGACGACTTCACCGCGGAAAGCGAAGGCATGAAAGAGGCATCCTACTCTGATAAAAAACCAAGAATCTTTGTAAAGACCTATGTTATTCAGTAGACCCTAATTAAGGGATACTGAATAACTAAAAATACTGATTGTTATGAGGGTTACCGGCTCTTTTTACGCAGTTACGTGCAAAGGATGATCGCAATATAGCCCATAAACCTTGCAGGTTAGAGGGCTTTTCCGACTATAAACACTAGGGATGACTCTTTCATGGCAAGACTCCTGCGGTATTGGAAGTCCTGACAAGACCCTGCAGGGCATTTGCCCGAAGCGGCTTGACGACTTCACCGCGGAAAGCGAAGCCATGAAAGAGGCATCCTACTCTGATAAATACAGTTATTTCTTTGCAAAGACTTGATAAGAGTGGGTGCGTAAGAAAGAAATTAACGATTTTAACACACCCAAATTCACTGGGTTTCCTCAAAAATGTTGATATAAATGTATTTCAATGGATTAGGTACACTTATAATTTATCTGTGTATTTCTCAAAACATTAACCACGAAAAAGGATGTGAAGAAAATCTTCGCATCCTTTTTGACGTCGTCCAATTATAACTACTGGCTTACTGGCGTGAAATACGCATAATACAAAGATTGTACCGCTAAATCCGCTTGACTTGCATTGACGCCAAACATCATGCTCACTTCAGATGATCCTTGATTAATCATTTTTATATTGACCCCAGCATTGGATAGGGCCGCTGTCGCCATAGAAGCGACTCCTACCGCCTTGGCCATCCCTTCACCGACAACCATCACGATTGCTAGGTTTCGTTCGACATGAACCTCCTCCACAAATAATTCTGTGCGAATGCGATGCAAAATCCGCTCCTCTTTCCCATTCTGTAAATGATGAGATCGAATGATAACGGACATATTATCAATCCCAGAAGGCGTGTGCTCAAATGAAATCTCTTCCGCCTCAAGAATCTCTAACAATTTCCTCCCAAACCCAACTTCTTTGTTCATCAAATATTTTCTGAGGTTAATGCTGCAAAAACCTTCATCACTTGCAATACCAACAACTGCTAATCCATCTAACACACGATCAGAAACAATTTGTGTCCCTGTTGCTTGAGGATCATTCGTATTTTTAATAAGTACTGGAATTTTCTTCTTCACAACAGGTTGCAAAGCCTCGTCATGAAACACCGAAAAACCAGAATAGGCTAACTCACGCATTTCTCGATACGTAATTTCTTTCATTTTGTGTGGATCACTTACGAGTGTTGGGTTAACACTATAAATCGAATTGACGTCAGTAAAATTCTCATATAAATCGGCACCTACTCCAGCTGCCACAATTGATCCAGTAATGTCAGATCCACCTCGTGGAAACGTGACAATGTTACCCATTTTTGAAACACCGAAGAACCCTGGAATGACCAAAATGCCTTGTCGATCTCTCAGTTTTGCCAATTCTTCATACGCTTCTGGTAATATCCGTGCATTTCCTAAGTATACTGTGTTTCAATTTAAGTTAAAGAAGCGTGGTCAAACTCCACCGTTTTTAGACGGTATAAGCTTTTAGCCTTGCCATTTATTTTTACTTTGATCTTGATTTTTCATACCTGGGCTTACATCTGAAGGCGAAATTCTATTTTATGCGGAAGTAGACACTTATGATATCTAGACTCATACAGAATTAATTATACATTATTTTGCGAATTATCTATACAAATATAATCAAAGATATTTATAGTGTTATCAACTTCATATTTATCAACTATCTCGATCATTTTTAAAACAAGCTCTTGCTCTAAATCTGATTTGTTTTGAAACGACGTGTTATTTAACGATTTTTTGATTTTTGGTTCAAAAATAGTGATTAATTGTTTGATAGCTGCCTCTCTTTTACTGTCGTCATATTGTACCTCCTTAATTAATTCAAGAACGCAACAATTCATGTAATCTACTCCTTAAACTTAATTATTTTCTCTATCCTCAATTATTTTATCAACGATATTCAGTTTCTCAATACTTTCTTCAAGTGAAATCATCCTTTTCTCAAAACGAAATAACAAATAGACTGAGAGAATAATAGGAAAACCAAAGTTACTTATCATTTCCATTATCAATGTCGTTTCATTAGTCATACGATTACCTTCTTTCCTCATTAAATATAGCGTTTTTAATTATAAGTAGAGCCTTTTTATGATTTTTAGATATTGCTTGTTGCGATATAGATAATAGGTTTGAAATTTCTTCTTCCTTCATTTCATGTTTATACTTTGCAGTAACTATAAATTTTTGTCGATTTGTTAACTTCTGATACCCTTTAATTACACCCTCCCTTTCTAATCCTTCAAAAAGGTCACCATTTCCAAAGGATTCATTATTCACTAAATACTCATCACTTGATATTCTATCAACACAAATTAATCCTTCATCATCTTTTTTATCTAAAGCTAGTGTATTTCTAAAGTTGTATAGTCGTTCTCTTTTATCGAAATTAATAGAATTGAAATAAAAGGCGTTTGCTAGATATCTTATTATCCTAATCTCAGTGTAATAATCTTGGAATGCTAAATTAAGTTGTTCTTTGTTTTTAACAGATGGGTGCTTAATAGTATTAACCAAAAGATTATAATGCTCATCATAAGCCAAAAATTTCATGACCAATTTTTTTTTACGATTATCGACACCAGTTTTAAAATATTTTGACATAACAATTAGTATCATCCCCCTATTATATTTATACTTTATATACTATAAAAGAGTAAAAAAGGGAATTAATCACAACCAAAACGAAACATATGTTCGCTTTATATTATAACAAATATATCACATTAGTGACACTTATTGAATGGCTAAATTCATTATGAAAACTAATTTATCGGCAATATCTTAAACTGATGTTAAAACATTAACCTTACATGACTTAAATATACTTTTAATAATTTTACTAGTATCATTATTTGTTTTATCAAAGAATGGCTTGATTACGTTCTTTATATCAGTTGTCGTTATTATAAGATCTGTAATGCAATTAATTCATTAAACATATTTCACTCAACCATTCACCTAAATCCTTTCACTTATTTGTTTGTGCTAATGTGGTAACCAAGTTAATGGAAAATCAGGCTGGCAACACAAGTATTATTTTCGGAAATTGAGTTTTCTATCTCAATATCCTTACCACTATACCGATATCTGTAATGCTTCTATTGGTTCATCAAAAAAGAAAACTCAAATATTTGTATAGAAATACAATTAAAAAATTGGGGTCTGTTGTCGAGCTTGATTCTACACACAGACAAAATTTGTACCGGTCCTTTTTAATATTTTGATTAAAGGGGGTTTATTTATATTCATTTTATGGTTTTATAATAAAGGTTGATAATTCATTAAATAGATTGTTCAAATCTATTTTTTGTAAATTTAATAAAGATAGATTGAATTGCACATAAAAAACAGATGGAAAAACTGATTTTAAAACTACATCCTCCGACTGATTAGAGACGTGCTTTAAATACTTCATATAATTCTAAAAATAAAATTACAGGTTGTTATTTCCCTTTTATTTTTCACTTTATCTAGTATACGAAACAGACAGTACGCTGTGAGGAAGGCATGGCGACTGTTTTCCTTCCTTCGTAACTAATAAAAAGAATGAGAGGAGAATTAATATGCAATTTCCTGGTGTTTTGTTATTTGAAAGTTCAAGTGGACAAGAGGTCACAGAAGTACAAGAAAGATTAAATTCTCTATCCTTTAATGTAGGCACTGCTGATGGTATTTATGGTCCTATTACTACAAGTGGGGTAAAGCAATTTCAACGTGCAAATAATCTAAACGATGATGGCATTGTTGGAAAATTAACATGGGATAAATTATTTAGTAGTGATTCTTCTGGAAATACACCTTATCCTGGAAACCTTCTATCGGTGGGTTCATCTGGGGAAGATGTGAAAATCATACAACAACAATTAAACAAACTTGATTACAATGCAGGCGTTGAAGATGGAATTTATGGTAGCGGTACGCAATCAGCTGTTCAAAGTTTTCAAAGTGATAATCACCTTAAAGTAGACGGAATAGTCGGACAAGTAACATGGGACAGCCTTTTCATGGACACAATTGATGGTCCTAGTTCTGACCTTCCATACCCTGGTTATCTAATTATGATTGAGTCATCTGGCAAAGAAGTTGAATTAATTCAGACTCAGCTAAATCGCTTGGGTTATTTCGTTGGAGTAGTAGATGGGATCTATGGTCAAATGACAGAAGATGCCGTAAAGTCTTTCCAAGAAAATATGAATACATCAGTAGATGGGATCATTGGACAAGAAACGTGGCCTCTTTTGATGAATGCTTCAGTCGACTATGAAAATCACACGCCTTATCCCAATTATTTGTTGTCAAACGGATCTACTGGAGATCATGTAGTTGCGATTCAACGACAACTTAATAGTAAAAATTTTCATGTAGGTGGCGTAGATGGTATTTTTGGGTCAAATACAGAATATGCGATAATTCAATTTCAATCTGTTAATAATTTAGATGTAGATGGGATAGTGGGAAGATTAACTTGGGATGTTTTATTTGGTAACTCAACGACAGATATAAAAAATCCTTATCCTGGAATACTATTAACCAACGGTTCCAGTGGTGCAGATGTTCAACGTGTACAGGAAAGATTGAACAACATTGGCTTTAACGTTGGAACACCTGACGGCATTTACGGACCAATGACTACACAAGGTGTTACCAATTTTCAAATAAACAATAATTTAGATTCGGACGGGATTGTAGGCCCCGAAACATGGAATTTGATGTTTAATGGCACGCCAGTATCGAATCCTCATCATGGCGATCGTTTATATCCGGGAAATTTATTATCAAATGGTTCATCTGGTGCTGACGTAACATATGTTCAAGAAAGATTAAACTACCTTGGTTATTCTGTAGGAAATGCTGACGGTATTTATGGTCCTAATACTGAAAGTGGAGTAGTAGCTTTTCAACATGATCGAGGCCTTCAACCAGATGGTGTTGTTGGCTTGAGAACTTGGGATGCTCTTTCGGCTTCAAACGGTGAACCACCAAATGATGATAGTGATTCGTCAGATGGATCAACTAAAGGCGTGTTTAAAGTCTTTATTGACCCTGGACATGGTGGATCTGATACAGGGGCTGTAGGACACGGATTCCTTGAAAAAGACTTTAATCTTGATATTTCTCTGATCCAAAAACACGCACTAGAAGAGGCAGGGTATAACGTCCGATTATCACGTGAGAGTGATGTGTTTATCTCTTTAAAACAAAGGACCGATATGGCTAAACAATGGGGAGCCGACTTATTTGTTTCCAACCATATTAATGCTGGTGGAGGACGAGGGTCTGAGGTGTATTATAGTGTATATGATAACAGCTTGTACGGTGGAGTAGGAAGAAAACATGCAATAGACATTACAAATAATTTGTCTACTTATTTTTATAATAGAGGAGCAAAAACAAGACAAGGGCAAAATGGTGACTTTTATCATGTGATTAGGGAAACCAACATGCCTGCTGTACTCGTTGAACAAGGGTTTATTGACAACACTGGAGATGTTACCACGCTAACAAATAATTTGACTAATATAGCCATGGCGACTGTTAATGCTATAACTAAGCTTTCTCCAATTCAAACTTATGATCCGAACCCTCAATTAGGAGAAGGTATTCAGATAACTAATCCTCTAATTTTAGAACAAGTTTTTTATGCTAGTCAAGAATATTTGTTTTTTAAACATGAATCACCAGAGGAATCAGAAGGATTTTATGGAGATGTATTAAATCTTACCAACAACTCTAGCTTCGATTATGAGCCTGATTTTGAACAGAGATATGGATTATCCCTTAGTGCTAATCTTATTGAAGGTGGATTTGATGATTTCGTTCATGCGAGAATGGAAATGGGAACTGCAGACATTAATTTCAATGCTAGTCCTTCAGGTTTTGAAGCAACAACAAGAGTATCTTTACAGAAGTTTGAGGTAAGCAAGGATTTTGATATTATGGGGGTGTCATTTACCTTAGGTACCGAAGTGTCTTTAATTTCATTAGGTTATGATTTGCGCGTAAGGAAGGGACTTAAAGGTTATATTGGTTTTGGACCAGCAGGTATTGGTGCATATTTTAAAATTAATGATGATTAATTTAAAATGTTTGTTAAGAGTCTTTTCTAGTCTTATCTAGAAAAGACTCTTTCTTGTTTATAAATAATCATATCTCCACATTTATCAATAGATTTGAATATAAATATATTAACATTTATATTTCAGATTCTGCACCTATTTTAGCAGGCATATAGCATGTAGATATCAAAGATTATCATTTTCAATCCAAAACAGAGATGATCCCTTTTATAGATCCAATGCATGACGGTCCTGAGTTATAACCATTTCGTATCCGTTCGGCTCCTATCATACGTGAATTGATTTATAAGATGAAGCTCATCGAGTGTATCGGTAAGATATCAACCGCGAGAAAGGAAGACTGCCAATTATCTGTAAGAGAGATAGACAATCAGCTCAAGGCATCCAACAAGTCCTTAATTTGTCTTGGGACAGCCTTCACTTTGATTACACTTGTTTACAAAGCCATGAAGCTCACTAGATGACGATTACAAACAAAGAGAAAAAATCAGCTAAGATTAATGCTAAAAATTTGACTCTACTCCTCTTGATCGTTGATTTTAAAAAACTAGGATCCATCTTCATGGAAACCAATAGATGAAGCATTGCCCCCCGAAATCGAGCAAATTTCCCTACTATCACCACCGTGATATTCTGAACTTCTGACTTTATTCAATACATGAATTATGAACTTTACTCAACCGTTAATGACAAAAAATATTTGAATAATAGCTTATGTGTGAAATAATAAACAGTGAGGTAATTAACTTTAGCATTGGAGGCTGTAATATGTACAAAAATTTAAGTTTACTACTATTATTGATTTTAACCTTTATGTTGATTTCTTGTTCAGAAGAAGAGATAGAAGAATCATCGACGTCAAGTGATAAAGGAGATAATGTGAAAGAATCAGATGATCATTTAATCATTAATGGCGAAGCTCAACCGACTAAGACACATCAGTTGACAGACGAATTCTCCATAAAAATATTAGAATCAGAAATGATTACAGTAGAAGATGTTGGAGACCCTTATATTACTGAAACGGAAGTGTTTCGAATCGTTTCAAAGAATGCTTTCGAGTCTTGCCCTTCTGGACAAGAAAATTATCTTGATCTCCCAAATAAAAATGATGGGAGGGATGAAGCGCTGACGAGTGATCTTTCAGATAATTGCTATCAAAAAATTGTTCAGCATCCTTTTGGTGAAGTTCAATATGATATTACAAAGGTTGTCACCAGTTACGAACCTCCACTAGAACCGGATGAGCTAAAAGAAAATAATTATGCAGTGATGGAAAGTTCCCCTAATGACACTTCTAAACCCCATGAGGTAACGGACATAGATTTAGCTAACTACCCATCACTTAAAGAATCTTTTAACTATTATTTAAAGGTCGAAGGGACATATGGAGAAGATGATCGTCATAACGAACGTTTAGACGGTAGAGAATATGTGATTCACAGACTTGTGAAGGTTGAACCGAACATTAGGTATGCGGTCAATTTTACTTATCCTAAAGATATTGAAACCGAGGAGCTAATTGAAAAAAGTTTAGCCATGGCTAGCACTTTAAGCATAGAAGAAAACTAAGTAATTAACTTAATGTTCGCCCCAAAAAAGGCAAACGTATTTCATTTTATTAAAAGCTTAAAATTTTTCAGCTATTCTCTCAGTTCCAGTTATTTCAATACATTATTGTTTCTACCGGCGAGGATGGTCATAAAAAAATGTTTGTGGGAAAAGACCGCGTTCAGGAAAGTTGACGATAATGGGTATGGAAAATTTAACGTCAAAGGTGAGTCTGTCTCTGTTTATATTTCAAAACAATAACTCACGTACGAAAAACGGATGTGAAGAAAATCTTCACATCCTTTTTGACGTTGTCTAATTATCAAACTATCACTACTGGTTTACTGTCGTTGGCGTGAAATACGCATGATACAAGGACTGTACCGCTAAATCGGCTTGGCTTGCATTGACGCCAAACATCATACTCACTTCAGATGATCCTTGATTAATCATTTTTATATTGACGCCAGCATTGGATAGGGCCGCTGTCGCCATAGAAGCAACTCCCACCGCCTTAGCCATCCCTTCACCGACAACCATAACGATCGCTAGGTCTCGTTCAACATGGACTTCCTCAACAAATAATTCTGTGCGAATCCGATGTAAAATCCGCTCCTCTTTCCCGTTCTGTAAATGATGAGATCGGATAATAACGGACATATTATCAATTCCAGAAGGCGTGTGCTCAAACGAAATCTCTTCGCCCTCAAGAATTTCTAACAACTTTCGCCCAAACCCTACTTCTTTGTTCATTAAATATTTTGTTAGATTAATGCTGCAAAAACCTTCATCGCTTGCAATCCCAACAACGGCTAACCCATCTAACACACGATCAGCAACAATTTGTGTCCCTGTTGCTTGAGGATCATTCGTATTTTTAATAAGTACTGGAATTTTCTTTTTCACAACGGGTTGCAAAGCCTCGTCGTGAAAAACCGAAAAACCAGAGTAGGCTAACTCGCGCATTTCTCGATACGTTATTTCTTTCATTTTGTGTGGCTCACTAACGAGTGTTGGGTTAACACTATAAATCGAGTTAACATCGGTAAAGTTCTCATACAAATCGGCACCAACTCCAGCTGCCACAATCGAACCAGTGATGTCAGACCCACCTCGTGGAAATGTTACAATGTTCCCCATTTTTGAAACCCCGAAGAATCCTGGGATGACCAAAATTCCTGAACGATCTCTAAGTTTTTCTAATTCTTCATAAGCTTCTGGTAATATCCGTGCATTTCCCGGGTGATCGGTTACGATAATTCCCGCTTCCTCTGGTGACACGTAATGCGCTTCTTCGCCTAGTTTTCTAAAATACGCAGCGACAAGTTTAGCATTTTGATTTTCTCCACTTGCTTTCAACGCATCAAATAACCGATCTTTATCGTCTCGATAAGTCGTGATTAAATCTAGTAATTGTCGTTCAATTTCAGTTATAAGTTCGCTCTCTAACTCAAGTTCTTCGACAATATCGGCAAATCGCCTTAGGACGAGGTGCAAAGCATCACTTTCATTTCCACCGTTCGTTACTTCATTCGCTAACGATATTAGTAAATCTGTTGTTTTAATATCTTCAGCCGATCGCTTTCCTGGAGCAGAGACAACGACAATACGTCGCTCCTTGTCCGCAATAACGATTTGTGCGACTTTTTTAAATTGCGTTCCATTTGCTAATGAACTTCCGCCAAACTTAACCACTTTCATCGTTCAAAAACTCCTTTATATACCTTTTATGTCCTCTGTAAAAAGACATTTGTTTTTCTTAGGTAGAATTGTAAAATAAGTATACTAGAATCGACGGTTCTCGGCAATAGGAACGTTATGAATATTTGAAAAATATACACGAACCTATTTATATAGTCTCATATAATATAATTTGAGTATCCCTTTTGCGCAGAATCCTCACTTAAACAAAATTAATGTTTGATATCACGTTTGCGCGCCCTTCACGGTGAAATCGAACCGATAAGCCAGCCAAAACATGAAAAAGGTGCCCCATATCACGATGGTAGCACCTGCAAACATATTATTCTCTTACTTTAACATCTTTCTCAAAACCAACAACTTGTCTCGTCGCATCTGATTCGATGGCAGTTTCGAGTAACCGCATGACTCGAAGGACTTCTTCATTTTTCACAAGAATATCTGCTTTACCATCGATTGTATCTTTTACATTCAAGTAGAAGTCTTCAATATTTGAATCAATTCGCGGCAGTTGCTGGTGACGAACAGTCCCGTCATCATAGCGAGGCGCCATCGTCTTTGTTAGGCCTGCACCCGCTGAAATCGGTTTGGCGTCCTTTTGTTCATCAGTTTCTAGATGAACCACTTCGCCTTTCATCGACCAATCATGAATCACCGCTGACCCTCGCGTACCGTTGACATACCACAGGGGAAGGTTAATGTAATTGTATGTCCCAACTTCAAGAAATGCCGTCTTCCCACTTGCAAATGTAAGCGTTAACTTGAATCCGTCGTCGACTTCATCGTTTCGCACGTGACTAAACGTACAATAAACGTCCTCCACCTTTTCATCGAACATCAAGAGAACGCGGTCGACGAGATGCACGCCCCAATCGAGCAGCATTCCACCGCCAAACTGCTTTTTTTGGCGCCAATCACCAGGAATACCACGAGAACCATGCACGCGACACTCTACATGAAAAACATCGCCAATCGCCCGCTCATCATGAAGCTTCTTCACGACCAAATAGTCTTCATCCCAGCGACGGTTCTGGTTCACAACGAACAATTGCCCCGTCTCCTTCTCGACGTCGATAATCTCTTCCATCTCTTCACTATTCATCGTCGCAGGCTTTTCACAAATAACATGTTTTCCAGCACGCATCGACTTGACCGCGATTTCCTTGTGAAGATGATTCGGCGTCGCAATCAAGACGATGTCTACTTTTTTATCGGCCAACACATCCTCGAATGTCGTGTAAACGTGCAGCCCTTTCTCACGAGCGAGGTCTTCTTGTGAGGGACGGATATCATAAATACCCGCCACTTCAAAGGCATCTATCTCTTCTAAATGTTCAACATGATGGCCACCCATGCCACCAAAACCTACAACAGCAATTGTACATGTCGATTCCATATCTTTCAGTCCTTTCTACTAAGCCCACCAAATGTCAGAAGGTTTCTCACGAATGATGACATCCTCTAGATTTTTTACCGCACGAGAAAAGCCTTCGTCAATCGACATAATTGGGTCTTCGTGCTCGATACTCACAACATAGTCGTACCCATACGTGCGCAATGCACTCATCATCTCTGACCATTCCTCTATGCTGTGCCCACAACCGACAGAGCGGAATGTCCACGCCCGCGACTGCACATCCGTGTACGGCTGCATGTCCGTCAACCCGTGCATGTTCACGTTATCCTGATCAATGTACGTATCCTTCGCATGGAAGTGATGAAGCGCTCCTGCTTTCCCAAGAATTTTAATCGCCGCAACCGGATCAATTCCTTGCCACCACATATGACTTGGGTCTAAATTAGCACCAATCGCATCACACGTCGCTTCTCGCAATTTAAGCATCGTATATGGCGTGTGAACTAAGAAGCCACCGTGCAGCTCAAGACCAATTTTCACACCATGTTCTTCCGCAAGCTGACCGATTTCTTTCCAGTATGGAACAAGCTTCTCTTCCCACTGCCACTTCAGAATGTCCGAATATTCACTTGGCCAAGGCGAAACCGGCCAATTTGGTTGTTTCGCCCCCTCATGATCTCCAGCCGTCCCAGAGAACCCGTTTACTACCGGCACATTCATTAATGACGCCAGCTTAATCGTCTTACGCAACACTTCGTCTGATTCTTTAGCAAATGCCTTATCAGGAGTAATCGGATTCCCATGACAACTGAACGCACTAATAAACATGCCGCGGTCATCAAGCTCCTTCTGATAAGCTTTCCTCGCATCCTCACTTTCAAGTAGCTCGTCGATATTACAATGAGCATCTCCAGGATAACCACCCGTTCCGATTTCGACCGCCTCAACCCCAGACGCCTTCACCGTATCCAACATCTCCTCAAACGACAAATCTCCAAACAACACCGTAAACACACCTAACTTCATCTCTCAACACCCTTTCCATTTAAATCTTTTTTTCAAAAATCGAGATTACTTAATTTTTACAATGGTCTTCTCTTCATTTGATTTTAAAGCCGCTAACACGACGGCTAATGACTTCATTCCTTCATCCCCAGAAACAGGAGAATGATCGTTATTTTCAATTGACGTAACAAAGTTATTTATCACGTCACTACCAGTCTGACCATCTCCATCATTTGATTGAATACCACCAAGTTCATACTTTACGACTTCACCCGTTTGATACTGGACAACCATGGAATACTTTGGATCATCTTCCAAACGAATGACTGCTTTTTCTCCATAAATAACCGTCGCATTATCTTCACTAGCGACATATGACCAACTCGCTGCAAGTGTACCAATCGTTCCACTTTCTGTTTTTAGGACACAGACAGCATTATCGTCAACATCACTATTTTCCTTTGCATTCGCTTCAACAAAAGCACCGACTTCGACAATTTCTTCGCCGAGAATGTAGCGGATCAAATCCGTTTTATGGACACCTAAATCGCCCATCGTTCCAATGAATGCTTGCTTCTTGTCGAAGAACCAACTATCTTTTCCGTCTACACTCCAACCTTCTGGACCACCGTGGCCAAATGCGGTACGGAAGCTATAGATTTTACCGATTTCGCCTGAGGCAATTAATTGACGTGCTTTCTTGTGTGATGGAACAAATCGCTGATTGTGCGCAATCATTAGCTGTTTCCCAGCTTTCTTCGCTGCTTCAATCATCTCTTCCGCTTCTTCTCTTGACGTTGCCATTGGTTTTTCACAAAGCACGTGCTTGCCAGCTTTGAGACTAGCAATAGTCATTGGTGCGTGTAGCGTGTTTGGTGTACACACACTCACTGCGTCTATTTCACCGTCTTTTAATAGCTCTTGATAATTTGTATACGCCTTCGCACCGTATTTCTCTGCGAATTGATTAACCCTCGATTCAACGATGTCACAAACTGCGACGATTTCGACATTTTTTTGCGCTTTATATTCTGGTAAATGACGAAAATTTGCAATACTTCCACATCCGATAACGCCTACTTTTAATGTTGTCATATTTATTCCCTCCAAGTTACTTTGTGATTTGTTTTAGGTATTTCATACTTATTGCGATACTTTCCAATGGGCTCTTTCTAGAAACATCTTGCTCAATAACCCACCATTCAATCGGTTGTGTCATTGCCAACTTGGTGATTGCTTCTATGTCTACACCGCCTGTCCCCAATTCAGCAAAAAATTTCTCATCATCTGTAGTCATGTCTTTCAAGTGAACGAGTGGGGTTCTCCCTTTATAGCGTTGTACCCATTCGAGCGGATCTTCCTCCCTTTTTTTGAGCCAATAAACGTCTAGTTCTGTCATCACGTCATCTCGATTTGTCTCATCGAAAATCGCTGTCAACGCTTGTCTCCCATCAGTTGGTAGGACGTCCAATTCAAAGTCATGATTATGGTAGCAGAGTCTAATCCCTTCTCGTTTGCACGTCTTTCCTGCTTCTTGCAAAAAGGCAATAAGTGCTTGGTAGTCTTCTTCGGATCGCCCATCTTCCATTAAAAACGGAACGACTAAATACTTACTTCCTAAAATCTTTTGTTCTTTAATTGCACCAACTAAATCTTCCTTTAATACAGCAAGAGGCACATGACTCGATGCTGCTTTCAAGCCAAGGTGGTCAATCGTTTCTTTCATTTCTTCCACCGATAGTCCACCGTATCCTGCAAACTCAACACCATCGAATCCCAAATCGGCAACTGTACGAAGTGTTTGCTTTGGATCGTTCTCCATTTCCTCCCGTAAAGTATACAATTGTACTGCAATTTTTGGTTGTCTCATACGATCGCCATCCTTTTTATAGTAGCACAAGCGTTATCATTCCTCTTTATCATACCTTTCCTTGTTTTAAAAAATAATAGATTATATAATAAAAACATGTACTATTTTGCTATTTTAAGTTTTGCGGGAGGTCTAATTATGTCAATTAAAATTGGTTATTGTGGTTATTCGCATCATAAAAAAGGGTATCAAGACCAGAGCCAATCCGCCCTAACAAGTTACTTATTTCGATTACAAATAGAGGGAACAGCGACAATTACACTTAACCATAAAACATATTCGATTGAAAAAGGCGATCTTTTCTTCGGAAAACCCGGTGATTTATATGGGATTTTTACACCAGGTAACCAGGACAGCATTGATTATCATATCTTCTGTGAAGGTTCATGGATTTCTGATTGGTGTTCGCAATCTCAGTTGCCTACAACAACTCGTATCCAACTTGATGAAAAGCTTCTCAGCCTCTGGCGACATTTAACGATTGAAGAACGACGCCCGAAACAGGAGAAAAACCCTGATTTGTCGCAGTATCTTCTTCAGGCGCTTTGCCTGACAATGGAACAGTCCATTCATGAGACCTCTCACAAGGTTGATCGCCCGTTTATCGTTACGCAAATGATGCGCTATATTGAAGAACATGCTACGGAATCATTAAGAGTCGACGATGTGGCCGACCAAGTTAGTTTGAGCGTTTCTCGTGCGGTTCATTTATTTAAAGAACATACAAATCAAACGATAATTCAATATACACTAGAGATCCGCCTCGCGACTGCACTTAACCAAATGCAATACTCGTCAATGACATTAGAACATATTGCGGAAAATTGCGGGTTTGGTACATACCCTTATTTTCACCGCGTCTTCAAAAAACATTTTGGTCAATCCCCTGGGCAATTTCGCCGACAACAGATGTCTTAATGATGAAAAGATGCTTCAATGTAAATTTTTGCGAGGTTTTTATCGAGTACATGCTTCTTGTTACCTTCATTCTGATTTTTCTTTCTTTAGGTACACAAGTTCTATCCTCTTGACCCTTCTCTTCTGCTTTCTCTCGCTTAGGGGCACAAGACGCTTCTTCTTGTGCCCCCTCTCCTTTGCTTTCTCTCGTTTAAGGGCACAAGGTGCTTCTTCTTGTGACCCTTCTCCTTTGCTTTCTATCACTTAGCTAAACCTTAACAACAATTCGAGATGTCCCAGATTACTCATCATACCCTTCCATTATTTTTTAGATTTATTATGGAATTATTTGTTTAATTTTCTTCCTCTCAGGTAACAGGAGGGTTGTGGAGGTTTTTTATTATGCCATATACTTATAAACGTGGAAAATCTGGAATGATTTTCACGATTTCCGGATTACTTATATTTTCAGTTGTTTTATGGGGATTGATAGCTCCTGAAATGATGGAGCAGGCAATGGAATCAACGATGACACAGATGATTCAGCATTTCGGTTGGTTTTACATCCTTTCTACTGCTTTTTTCTTGGGATTCTGTTTTTACCTCGGATTTGGGCCATATCGTCATATGAAACTAGGCAAGAAAGTGGATACGCCAGAGTATAACTACTTTACTTGGCTAGGGATGTTATTTGCTGCTGGAATGGGGGTTGGACTTGTATTTTGGGGTGTTGGTGAGCCAATGTCTCATTACGTAGAACCACCTCCTGGGGTTGAGAGTGAATCACAAGAAGCTGCTGAGCAAGGGCTTTTGTATGGCGTGTTTCATTGGGGATTTCATCCGTGGGCAATTTATGCAATCGTTGCTCTTGGTCTAGCTTTTGCTAAATTTCGTAAAGATCTACCTGGATTAATCAGTTCAACATTTTATCCTATTCTTGGCGATAGAATTCGTGGACCAATCGGAAAAACCATCGATATTATTGCGATTGTAGCTACTACTGTAGGTATTGCTACTTCTTTTGGATTAAGTACTATGCAAGTTGGAATTGGTTTTTCCCATGTTTTTGGTTGGGATAATGGCACGATGATGCAACTAATGATTATTTCAGTAGTGACAATTATTTTTCTAATATCGGTTGTTTCTGGACTAAATAAGGGGATGAGATTATTAAGTATTGGTAACTTGTCGCTAGCTGGGGTGCTTTTGCTTGTCGGGTTACTACTTGGCCCCACTGTTTTCATTCTTGAGCATTTCTCCAAAACATTTGGACAGTATGCGACAGGATTTATGCAAATGACATTTCAAACAACACCATATTCTGAAGGTGAGTGGGTACAGGATTGGACGTTATTCTATTGGGCGTGGGTAATCTCTTGGAGTCCGTTTGTTGGAACATTTATCGCACGAATATCAAGAGGTCGTACATTGCAAGAATTTATTATTGGCGTCTTATTTGTCCCTACACTTGTGACTATTTTATGGTTCGTCACCTTTGGGGGCTCCGGACTTTACTATGAAATGTTTGAAAATATTGACCTTGCACAAGCGGTTCTTGATGAACCGGAGGCAGGCTTCTTTCTCGTTCTATCTCAGCTTCCTTTTGGAGGGTTGCTAGGTTTTGCTGGTCTCTTATTAATCATCATCTTTTTCATTACATCTGCTAACTCTGCTACGTATGTGTTGGGAGTTTTTTCTTCAAGCGGAAGTATGAACCCACGGAGTTACGTGTTGATTATCTGGGGGTTATTAATATCAGCTATCTCTGCTGTTCTTTTATTAAGCGGAGGAATTGAAGGACTTCAGGCAACAGCCACGATTACTTCATTTCCTTTCATGATTATTATGCTCTTTATGACCGTCGCTATTTTCCGTTCACTTCGAAAAGAAGGGAAAGAGAAGCATCAAATTCCTGAGAAAGAGGATTGGTAGTGATAAGGAAAAACAACTGCACGTTGAAGTTAGCTAGAGACTAGTCAGAATGAAGCTGCACAAAAGAGAGCACCAGCAGTAATGCTGGTGCTTTCACTAAAAATCATCTGGTCTTTCCTCAAAATAAAGAATTCGGGTTCTTGTTGCTTGATCTTCTTCCACTTCCTCGAACTCAACTTCACCTGCATCAATTGCTGCTACTGCTTCTTGTGGAGGGGTCTCATCACTAATAAACCCATAACCTATAAGATTCGTTAATTCTGTAAAAATTAGCACATCGTAGAGTTCCCCGTGTCGTTCAACATTTTCTTTTAAGCGACTTTTTTCAGCAACTGGAATAATTGCTTCTGAAAATGACATCTTTTCTTCGGCATCTAAAAACAACTTCGTTTTTCCCACTCCTGCAGCAAGAACATTGATTTTAATCGGTTTGCTTAAAGCTTTATATAATACCTTCAATTCCCTTGCCTCCTCAAACTTTGAAATCCATCAGTCTATTGCAAATTCTCTCACTAAATCGCGTCCCTGCTCCTTCGATCGTTCCAATCGATTCTCAACGTCGTCTGGGAATGTACTGGTCCCTTCAATACAAAGGTGATGATAATCTTTCAGCCCAATTAGGCTAAAAATCGTCCGCAAATAACTTTCGCCGTGTTCAAACTTCTGAAGTGGCCCCTCTGAATACACGCCACCGCGTGACTGGATATGGACCATCTTTTTATGCTGCATCAATCCTTCGATTCCTTTATCTGTGAAGCGGAATGTTTTTTCAGGAATAATCAAATGATCGACGTATGCCTTCACTTGTGGTGGGAAACTCATGTTCCAAAGCGGTGTGACAATCACGATCCGATCTGCTTGCAAGAATTGTTCTACGAATGGGTTCGTAACGACATCCAAAGCCATTGATTCACCTTTCCCTTGCTTTTCCCACATCGAAAGTGCTTCACGTTTAAGTGCTGGAATCTCGACCTCAAATAAATCCAATCGTTCAACTGGTTCATCTGGCTTCTGTTTCATATAGTCAGCTAAAAAGGACTCTGCTAATTGCAGGCCATAGGACTCACTCGTCTGTTTAGGATTTGCAGTTACAAATAATAATGTCATCACTAACCTCCATTACCTACTTTACGTTGATTTAATGAATAACTATCCTTTTCCACACTCAATTATACACAAAAAACTCTTTTCTCGAGTGGTTTATCCATTCGAGAAAAGAGAAGCATACTAACTTGTTCGTTTTTTTCTGAGACTTTTCGGTCGTTCAAGTAAGTTACTCTACTTTTTCGCCTTCATATGAAGCGATTCCACCCATAACGATCGATATATCTGAAGCATCAAACCCTTGCTCAATCATAGCTTCACCGACTTGAATACTGCGATTTTGCGTGTTGCATAAAATCAGGATCTCCTGGTCTTCAGGTAAGATGGACGCATCCTCTATCACGTCATCCATCGGAATATTAATAAATCCGGCAACATGACTTTCGGCAAACTCATCTTCCTCACGTACATCGATATAATACGTCTCTTCATCCATCCCGTCCTCTTCTAAATGAGTCTGCAAATCTTCTGAACTCATTTCGTTCATATTTCCTGTATTTGCATCGTTATTCGAACAGCCTACTAAAACAATACCTAACAATAAAACAAGTAAAAATGTAAGTTTTTTCATATCAAGTCCCCCTCTTATATGATGATTCCAATAAACCACCGCCATTATAACATACAGTAATCACTTCAATTAATTTTTTTTATTGAGCTGTGGCATATAATATACCGTTACAAACCTTTCCGTTTCCGCAAATTCGCCTGCTACTTTAAGATCTCTCGTGCCTCTTTCAATCGTTGCAGAGACGTGAAGATTTCTACTACAATAAATACAAGACCGATGATAAGTAGATAATTAGGAAGAATAATCATTAACGAGAAAAGGATAAATCCTTCTGTTCGCTCCGCTAAACCTGGCTGATAATAGAAAGACTTCATCCCATTTTTTTCAGTAACTGCTCCCACTGTTAAAAATATCGTCATCGCATAAATAATTGATACGCTTAATATTAGCAACACCCACATGGATTCAGGATAACGGAAAGCTAAGCCAAGAATGACACTGATCTCAACAAGCCGGTCAAAACTCACGTCGAGAACTGTTCCGAATGGTGTTGTTTTCGTTTGGCGTGCCATTGTGCCATCGACAGCATCGAGAAAGCCCGATACCCAAAGAACAATTAATGCCAATATAGGTTGCTCGATATATATAAATATACCTGATGTCACACCGATAATAAATGCCACCCAAGTGACAAAATTAGCTGTTAGACCTGATTTTAAAAATAGGATAGCCGCTTTGTCTATTGCCGGCTCTACAAGGTGACGAGCTTTCGTATCTAACAAGATTGACACATCCTTTTACTTCTACTCTGTTATAGCTTGATTTTCCTTTTGTGAATCTTTCTGTGGAAAAGAAAGTAAGTTTGATTTTTTATAGTACAGTATAACTCTCTCTCCGTCTTCAAACGACAGTTTCGACTGAACAACGACGCGCTGTTTAAGAGCGGGAACTTGAACTTGATAGAATGAATAGCCATATTTTAATATTTTGTGCTCGATCACTGCATCTAGTGTCTCCATCACTTCTTCAGTTAGATTCCTGGGTGGAGCCAAACTTAGTTGATCGGCAGCGAGATATTGGTCGTTTACATTTAATCCTTCTGCGAACATTTCTGCAACTGTCGAGTTACCTGGTTTTTGATAGACTTTGTCAGGTGTATCGATTTGTTGAAATGAACCTTCATTCATGACTGCGACTTGGTCGCCCATCATCATCGCCTCTTCACGATCATGCGTGACAAACAGCGCCGTAACTCCTTCTTTTTTGAGAAAATCACGAACCCATAACCGAATCGTGGTGCGTAACGATGGGTCTAAACTGCTAAATGGTTCATCTAGTAACAACAATTTAGGATTTAAAATCAATGCTCTTGCAAGCGCTACTCGTTGCTGTTGTCCACCCGAAAGCTGATTAGGATAGCGATTTGCGAATGGAACAAGCTCGACTTTTTCCAACATCGATAGTCCTTGTTCAATCCGGTCTTTTTTAGATACTTTCGCTTTTCCATACTTGAGGCCGTAAGTGACGTTCTCTAAAGTTGTTAAGTGTGGAAACAATAGCGGTTGTTGGAACATGAGAACGACTGGCCGATTTTCCGTTTTTACGTTGGTGATATCGATGTCATCAACAAAAATACTTCCAGTCGTACTAAAGGAAAGCCCTGCTATGCATCGCAAAAATGTTGTTTTCCCACATCCGGATGGTCCAACTATGCTGATGATTTGCCCCTTTTCTAATCCAAAACTCACGTTTTTTAATACGGGCGTTTCTGAAAAAAATTTGTTAAGTTTGTCGACTTGTATGAACATGGATGGACACCTTCCCCCTTCCGTTATGGCCGTTTGATCACTCGTAAATAGCTTCTAAGTGCAATTTCAAATACGATTAGAAACGCGATCGGCATTAGCGCAAAGAGCACAGAAAAACTAGCAATTACCGCTTCATTGGCGCTCGTAAAAAACGGATAATATATCATCGGAAGTGTCGAGACTCTCCCGCCGCCAATAATTGCTGTCAACACATACTGACTCAATGAGATGACAAACACTAATACAGCCACACTCCGAATACTAGGCGTCATCAACGGTACCATCACCGTCCAAAAAACGGTACGCCGCCGCACGCCTAATACTGAACCTTGTTCCTCCCATTCGTGTCGCAGCCTATCAAAGCCCGCTTTTAAGACTCGAACCGCATATGGTAAAGTCGGTAACAAATGAATCAAGATCACCCCGCTAATCTGATCAGTCAAGCCGAGTCTAATCATCGATACGTGCAACCCCATTGCGATCGCTAGGACAGGAATTAAAATCGATAGCATTAATGCTGATTCAATAAATGCTTTTCCTTTGAACTTGTAACGACTTAATCCGTAAGCCGCTGGAATCGCAATGATAAAGTTCAACACGACAACAACCAATCCGATCACGATCGTATTCAACAGGGACTGATAGATCATTACATCAGAAAACACGACTCGCCAAGCTCGAAGATCGAACTGCGAAGGGATCCAGTCTGGCCAAGACCATGCAAAACTGACACTCTTGAAAAACATTAGACTCACTGGAGCGATAAAAATGATCACGAACAAACTAATTAAAACAAGCTGTAGAAAATTTTTTCGCTTCATACTCATTCGTCATCACCCCTTGATGTCGCCCACTTCGCTCGCCACCGTTGCGTAAAAGTTAGAATCAGGACCGCTGCAATCAAGGCTACGACAGACATGCAAATCATCATCGCCTGAGCAAGTGGACGATTTGCCCACTGTCCTTGGTAAAACCATTCATACGCGAGTACTGGGATCATTTTTGGATAGGTGACTCCGAGCAAAGCTGGCACTTCAAATGCACCGAGAATAAACACAAACAAAATCAGAAAAACTTCCAATGATATTGGCCAAACCCACGGAAATTCAACTGTTTTAAAAACGGACCACTTATTCCCACCTAAAGTACGACTAACATCTTCGAAACGTAAGTCCATTTCTTGATAAACAGGAAGGAGCATTAGCACAACAAAAGGGATCTCTTTCCAAATATAGGTGAAAATCACTCCAATATACAACGGATCATTTACGAACACTGGGAATTGACTCATGCTCTCCAGCCACCCAATTTGAAAAAATACGGAAGAAAGCCAGCCACTTGGCGCAAACAGCAAAAAACAAATGTATGCTGCGACAAAATGAGGAATTAGCATAGGGAACCATGCAATGAACTTCCAACCGTCGCGACTAAAAAGTCGAAACATTACTCTCGTTATTAACAATCCGATAACAAGTGATATCGCCGTCGAAATAAAAGCGACCCATACACTGACTCGGAGCGAATACAAAAACGTATCGTGTTTCCAAAGCTCTACATAATAATGAAAAATAATCTCATTTCCGTCTGTAACAAAGCTTTCTTTGGCAGCCATAAAAAGTCCATGACCAACAAATAATGCCGTAACCAAAAGTGCAGGTAGCAAAAAAAGATATGGCTTGAGTCGACTTTTATTACTTTTATTATTGAACAACTTCTCGTTCCCAGTTCTCTTGAATCCAATCATGATAGTCTGCATCAAGCTCAGCGAGGATGTCATCTTGTTCGATAACGGACGGTCCGATATACGTCTCCATTTCATCTGTTTGTTCGGATGTTAGTCGCGACGTATCAAGTACTGTCCCCTCCCCCCACATACTCGGATCCAATTTCTTTATTTGTGCTTCAGGAGAAATCATAAAATTAATTGCTACCATCGCTCCGGCTGGTTCTGGACTATTAAATGGGATACTTAAATAGTGAGAGTTACTAATCGATCCTGGCTCTAAAACAATCGTCTCTGTCGACTCGGGAAAAATCCCTTCTTCAACAAGACTTTCTGCTCGATGTTCGTTAAATCCCATTGTAAATGCCAATTCACCATTCGCGTATAATTGATCGAGTTGCGAAAGTGATTCCGGATATGTTTGACCATCTCTCCATAGGGAATCTTTGAATGCATTTAACGTCTCCCAAATTTCATCTGCGTTCTCATCTAGCCATCCTTCATCAAATGTCTCTAATTCTGTTGGATCATCCGCAACGTCGTATAAAAGATGCCGAAGAAATCCATTGCCAGTAAAATCGTTTACGTTCGGATATGTAAATTGCCCAGGATTGTCCATGGACCATTGAATTAATTCTTCCATACTAGTTGGTGGATTGCCATCGACCATCTCTTTATTGTATTGAAAAGCGAACTGAACGTTTCCCCACGGAACTTGATGTCCATCAATCTCCGTCCCCATATCCATATGTACAAATGGTGCTTCTTCACCAATGTATTCATCCATGTGAGGAAGATTTGAAGCAAAATCACCATAGAGTAACTGATTATTTTTCGCATTTCTGAAGTTTTCCCCGTTAATCCAAAGGATATCTGCCGTGCCTTTGTCTTGGTCTGCTTGCTTTTCTGTCATTAATTTAGACAGAAAGTCCGGTGCATCCATTGGATAACGATTCAATGTAATGTCATACTCTTCCTTCAGGGTAGGAGTCACATAGTCGTCTATGTATTGATTCGTGCCATCGTCTCCACCCCACATATAAATGCCTACTTCGGTCCCTTCTGCTTCAGAAACGATTTCTTCCCAATCGGCACTACTTAAATCTCGATCTGACTGGTTTGCTTCTTGTTCTGTGTTACAGCCTACAAGTGCAACAATCACTATACTTAACATCCATTTAATTCTTTCCATAAACAGGTTCACACTCCAATTATTCATTTAGTAAACAATTCCCACCACTGAGTTTTCCATGTCATTCATCGAGCCTTCAAATCATGCATATCGATTCCTTTTTTCTTAGCAAGGTATTTCGGAATAAGAGAGAGTAAGAAAAGAGTGATTCCCGCTCCACTAAATTGAAGCATAAGAAAAGGAGATATGCCCTCTCGAACAATTTGACCAGCCATATATGCATAAATAAATGAGCCTGGAGCCATCGCAACGAAAGAGATAACTGTATATTTTACGAATGGCAATCTCGTCAATCCGTAAGCATAATTTTGCAAGTTATATGGGAATATCGGGACAAGCCTAGTCAGAATCAAGAAGCTGACGCCATTCTTCTCTACTTGTTTATCGATGTTTTCAAAAACTTTATTCCCTTTGAATCTATTGGTAATCATTGCTCTCGCTAGATATTTTGAAACAAGAAATGCTGTAGCTGCCCCTAATGTTCCGCCTATCATCGCTAACATTCCCCCGATAAACGGACCGAATGTAACCCCTGCTACAAGCGTCATTACCGAGGCAGGTAGCATAAATACTGCAACTGCAATGAAGAGAAGGATATAAATCCCGTATCCTAACAAGCCAAAATCATTGAAAAATCGTTGCATCGTTTCTACTTCTTGTAGATGATTGATTAAACCAGTCTGCCATCCAATCAATAAGACGATGGCGATGGCACCAACTAAAATAATTAGTTTCATAATTGATGTTTTCTTTTTACTCATCCACTTTTCCTCCATTAGTCACCTTGCTACTATCATCCCTGCATGATCATTTTATATATAACCAAATCTTCGTTTGTAGTAGAATTCACTTAACCTAATACAGACTGAGGTATCTCAGATTTCAAATAATTTCAATTATATTGTGTTATCTATTTTATCATGAATTGGCTTATTCTTTACTATCTGCAAACTTATAGAAAGAGTGAAATAGGTAAAATTCGTTTTATAGCTCTCACAACACTAGATAAAAACATCGCGACTAGACAGCGACTTCTAAAAGTTATAAAGTCGATTTAATAGTTGAAGATAACGTTCTCTCTTGAAAGAAAGTAAACTTTTATATCTTGGAGGGAAATCCATGGAATTGTTTGTGATTATGCTTGAACGCTTAGGTATTATTGTGATGGTAGCATTTGTGATGACACGAATTCCATTTTTTCGGCGTGTAATTGACGACCATAACGTCACCATATCTCAACGAATTAGCGTCACATTATTATTCGGTTTCTTTGGCATCATTGGAACCTATACTGGTGTCGTCATCTCCGCAGAAGCAGGTAATTACACGATGGGATTATCAAGTCTTGCTGAAGATGAAGCGATTGCTAACTCCCGTGTCCTCGGTGTCGTTGTTGCTGGTTTACTTGGCGGATGGAGAGTTGGCGTTGGAGCCGGTTTAATCGCTGGTAGTCATCGTTTTCTATTAGGTGGATTTACCGGATTAGCCTGTGGAGTTTCAGCAATCATTGCTGGGATTATTGCCGGTATTGCCCATCGTTTCGTCAAGAAAGGCACGAATATATCTTTAACTTTGACTTTTATCATCGGAGCTTTAAGTGAAACCATTCAAATGGCAATCATCCTTCTCGTCGCAAAACCGTACGATCAAGCTTTCGCACTTGTGGAGCTTATTGGTATGCCGATGATTGTCGCTAACGGTATTGGTGCTTCAGTTTTCGTACTTATTATCCGCAGTGTTATCAAAGAAGAAGAGAAAATGGCAGCTGTTCAATCAGGGCGCGCGCTCAATATTGCCGAACACACGATTACTTATATGAGACGCGGATTATCGCAACATTCAGCCACACAGACCTGTGAGATCCTTTTACGTGAAGTAAAGGCATCTGCTGTTTCTATGACCGACCGAGAAAATATTTTAAGTTATCAAGGAACCGGAGCAGACTTCTATTTAGAAGGCAATAAAATAAAAACGGCAGCGACAAAGCAAGTATTGGAAACAGGTGAAACATTCATTGGGATTCAACAGGAAATTCAAGATCAAGACCTACTTCCACCTAGTATTAAGGCTGCTATGATCGTACCGTTAAAGGAAAAAGATGACATAATTGGAACACTTAAATTCTATTTTCGATCAGAGAAAGAAATAACAGATCTGCAAAAAGAATTGATTCATGGTTTGGCCAGATTATTAAGCAATCAACTTGAGTTGGCTAACGTCGAAGAATTGAAAAAAATTACCCAAGAAACAGAGATTAAGGCATTGCAGGCACAGGTCAGCCCTCACTTCTTGTTCAATACGATTAATATCATTGTATCAATGATACGGACCGATCCTGAAAGAGCAAGGAAACTTCTCCTTTCCTTGTCAAATTTCTTTCGGCAAAACTTAGCTGGAACTAACAAAGCTTGGTCATCGTTAAGTGAAGAAGTGAAACAAATCACGTCATACTTGGAGATTCAATCAGCAAGGTTTTCTGGATCTTTAGACGTGGCATGGGATATTGACCCATCGCTATTGAGTCAACAAGTCCCATCACTGACCATGCAGCCGCTTGTAGAAAATGCAATCAAACATGGTAGAACGTCAAGCCTAGAACCGTTACTAATTCGGATACAAATTAAACAAGAAGTAGACGGCATCTGTGTATCCATTAGTGATAATGGGAAAGGCATTCCTTCCGAACGATTAAAGACATTAACAAAACAGACTGTTGAGTCTGAAACAGGCTCCGGAATTGGCGTTTATAATGTCCATCGCCGTTTGTCAGATATGATATCACCTGATTCTGGTTTACGAATTAGTAGTGAACCACAAAAAGGCACAACGATATCTTTTTTTCTAGTCAATGTTAAATAGGTATTACAGATCAACTCAAATCTTTGCGTGAGCCAGCTGTTGTTTACAACTGCTTTTTGCAGGCAATAATTTCGATTCCATGTAAAAATTATATTTCACTTAATCAAGAAGGGAGTTAGTGTATATGGTCAAAAACAAAATTCGCGTGTTATTAATAGATGATGAGCCATTTAGTAGAGATGAATTACGCCATTTACTATTAACATATCCTGACTTTAATGTCATTGGAGAAGCGCAATCCGCTGAAGAAGCCCTAGAAAAAATTATCCATTTAGAGCCAGATGCACTTTTTCTAGATATCGAAATGGGCGACAAAAATGGGTTAGAATTAGCCTGTACCATTCAAAAATTAAAAAAAGTTCCATTCATTGTATTTGCCACAGCATACCCTGATTTTGCCGTAAAAGCTTTCCGCGTTGACGCTTTAGACTATGTATTAAAACCTTTTGATGAAGAACAAATTTTCGATGCGATTAAGAGAATTCGAAAGGCATTTTCGGCCGAGGGTGAGCAAAACGGAAAGCGCCCTTATTCCAATGAAGGTCTTGGGAAACTTGCTGTTCAAGAAGATGAGACAATTCATTATATTGATCCAAAAGAAATAGATTATATATACCGTGACGGTAATGTAACCAAGGTAATAAGTCACGGAAAGGAGTTTGTTACACGATATCTTTTAAAGGACATTGAAGAGAAACTAGCTGACCACTCTTTTTTTCGCACGCATAAAGGGTTTATTGTAAATTTAAAGCAAGTCGAAGAAATGACTCCTTGGTTCCATGGTGCCTATCAACTTAAACTATTAAATGTGAAGGAAGAAATTCCTGTTAGCCGCCATTACGTAAAAAAATTGCGTCTTCGCTTGGAGATTTAGCATTACCTTTGCATCTTAGTCGGTATATTTAGCATGTTACCTTCAAAATAAAGCATGATAATAAATATGAAGCTTCTTCTATAATCTAACAAGTATAATAATCCTTATGTTGAAAGCGTTATCAATTATAGAGAGGTGGATACCTATGATTACTTTTTTACTTGCTATTGCTATTTTAATCGTTGGTTATTTTACTTACGGAAAATTCGTTGAGAAAGTATTTGGAGTGAAAGATAACCGGATCACTCCAGCTATGAATCAAGGTGATGGAGTCGACTATGTCCCAATGGGCACAAAGCGAAATTCATTGATTCAACTTTTGAACATTGCCGGCGTAGGACCAATTTTCGGTCCAATCATGGGTGCTCTTTACGGGCCAGTTGCCTTCATTTGGATTGTAGTCGGCGCCATATTCGCAGGAGCTGTTCACGACTATTTAACAGGAATGATTTCTATTCGTAACCGTGGCGCACATTTACCTGAGCTCGCAGGTAAGTTCCTTGGAAAAGTGATGAAACATGTCGTCAACGGCTTTTCAGTACTTTTGTTACTCTTAGTCGGTACGGTTTTTGTCACGGCCCCTGCCGCTCTCATTCATAATATGGTCCCTGGATGGGTCACGATAAGTATGATTATTGGCCTAATTTTCTTATACTATTTATTCGCAACTATGCTTCCGATCGATAAAATTATTGGAAGAATTTATCCGATTTTTGGAGGGTTACTTCTTATTAGTGCATTAGGTATTGGTGGAAGCTTGATTTTCACCGGCGCTCCTATTCCTGAGATGACTCTTACAAACATGCATCCAGATGGTTTAATGATCTTTCCATTATTGTTCTTAACGATTTCTTGTGGAGCACTTTCTGGCTTTCACGCGACACAAACACCGATTATCTCTCGAACAACACAAAGTGAAAAAGATGGTCGCAAGATTTTTTACGGAATGATGATTACTGAAGCTGTAATCGCAATGATTTGGGCTGCAGCAGCAATGAGCTTATTTTACGGAACTGACTTGAGTGCACTTATTGCCCAAGGCGGACCTGCTGCAATTGTTAGTGACGTCTCGATGATGATGCTTGGTGGAATTGGAGGAACTTTGGCAGTGATTGGTGTTATTATTCTTCCTATCACTTCTGGTGATACCGCTTTCCGAAGTGCAAGAATGATCATTGCCGATTATTTTAAATTCAAGCAAATTAAGATTAAAAGTCGCCTTCTTATAGCGATTCCATTATTTATTATTTCTATCGCTTTAACGCAAATGGACTTCACGATCTTGTGGCGCTATTTCTCTTGGGCAAATCAATCGACTGCGATGATCGCTCTTTGGGTTGGTGCGATGTATCTAGGTTTGCAAAAGAAGAACCACTGGATTTCTAGTATTCCTGCTGCATTCATGACTATGGTCACCTTCACGTATATTCTTAATGCACAAATTGGTTTTGGTTTATCAATGCCTTTATCGTATGCTGGTGCGGCAGTTGGAACAGTGATTGTGATTGTGATTGTGCTTTTCGCAAAAAAATTAAAGAACGAGTTGAAAACAAAACAGATTGAAGTCGATGCAAATGTCGACAAAATTGCTTAAATTCTCTAAAAGTCTAGCCTTTGTGGCTAGACTTTTCTTTTTCAACTATCAATTTCAAAGTAAAAGTGATGGTGATTTTTGCAACCTGGATTAAATGAAAGTTTGCACGTTGGACAGTGCTCCGGTGTATGTAAATAATCATCAATTGAAATCTCTATACCACAAGACCCACAAAGAACAGCTTGTTGCTTGAAATCAATCTTCTCCCAACGAACAACTGGGTGATTCGTCCTTTCCTCGTGACAGTAAATACAAGAGTAGTACGTGTTGCAACACTTGAATTTGATTGCGATTCGGTCTCGCTCTGAATGGTAATGTTCACAACGCGTTTCATTGTCAACGAGCTTACCTTTTACTTCAATATTGTTCTGTTTCATAAACTTCCCTCCCATACCCTCGTAATGCGTCATTTATTTCATAAATCACTAGTCGATGGTATACTGTTAAAAATCTATTTATTCATTTTCCAGGAGGATGAACCACTATGATTGATAAACCCTGTAAACATTCAAAAGTTATAAAAACGGGGCGGGTTTTCCCGCAAGATACGAATAATCATAACACGCTTTTTGGCGGAAAGTTGATGAGAGATATTGACGACGTTGCTTCCATCTCAGCTTCACGACACTGTCGGGCTGAATGTGTCACTGCCTCCATTGATTCGGTTGACTTCCTACACCCGATTCGGCAAACAGACTCCGTTTGTTTAGAATCTCATGTCACTTGGACGGGAACAAGCTCAATGGAAATATTTGTAAAAGTGATTGCTGAAAACTTACTAACGGGAGACCGTCGGCTTGCCGCCACTAGTTTTTTGACCTTTGTTGCATTGGATGAAGACGGTAACCCTTGCCATGTACCCAAGGTCATACCAGAATCCGATGAAGAGATATTTCTCCATGACACTGCACCACAAAGATCGAAGGTTCGAAAAGAGGGACGAAATCAGAGTAAGAAATTCGCGAAAATTCTCTCTGAGTTAAAACCGTGGGAGAATGATTGATTACAGAACTAAATAAAAAGCTGTTGGAATCAACAGCTTTTTTATTTGGATAATTATTTATGTTGCTACATTGTCGACTCAGTTAATTTTCCTCTTCATTTCCTGCGTTATTTCCTCCGTCGTTCCCTTCGCTGTTTGCGTCACTATCAATTTCGACGTTAATGGTACTGTCTCCGTTATTACCATTTCCTTCACCGCCACCTCCGTTACCATCTGGGAATAGTGGAATAAGGTAATTCACGATAAAGAACAAAATAATCAACGTAAGAACGGTAATAAATGCATATTTAATTAAGGTCGCCCCAACCCGCGATGGTTCTTCTCTTCTTTCTACTTTTTCTTCTTTTTTGAAATCGTCACTCATATAAATAAACTCCTTTGATGTAATAATGAACGGTATTCTTATATTCTATTAATGATGGCTTTTCATCCTACCAAACTAATGTTACTGACCAGGTAGCAATGGGATAAGGTAATTCGCGATAAAATACAAAACAATTAGTGTAATGATTGTAATAAAACCATATTTAATTAAAGTTGCCCCAACCCGTGATGGTTCTTCTCTTCTTTCCACATTTTCTTCTTTTTTGAAATCATCACTCATAAGAAAAAACTCCTTTTTTTATGTCTTAGTCCAAGAGATTCCCTTACAAACAATTTTCAAACATACACATGTTGGAAAAGAGGGGATGGCTTGATCACCTAATTTTTAGCATATTTTTTTGTCCCAATAAATATGTTTCTTTGAAGGTGATAAAGTTTACTTTGCACTGCTTATCTATTATGTACGCGACTATCTAGATGTACTTCGACACATTGATTGAAACGTCGAAACTCTAGTTATGCAAAAGAGACAGCTCGTGTCGTTGAAAGGTAACAGCTTACGCTTTTGTTTCATACGATATTTTTGAAGGGGGAGTCGGATTTTCCATGAATACATTGAAGGACCACTCTTTTACTATGGCCATGTTTGGAACTTCGGTTCTTTTTGAGCCTACAAGTAAACGACTAAAGGTTTACAAACTACCTTTGCAAGATCAAATTGAACCATTTATTCAATCAGTGAAACAGCTCGGTGAAAAATATGAGTGTGATAAGCTGATTTTTTACGTTAAACTTTCTGAACAATCTCTGATCCATCGATACACAACAAGGTATGAAGGTATGATAGAATCATTTTTTAATGGTGACGACGCTCATATTTACGCCCTCTTCCTTTATCCAGAAAGGAACCTATCACATTTTTCTAAAAGAGAAAAAGATGTCTTCCGAATCGTCAATCGAAAAAAAGGCGAAGGGCTTACCCATCAATTTCACTTACCTACTAGTTATTATATGAGGTGGGCTGTAAAAGAAGATGCAGATCAAATGTCCTCACTGTACAAAACGATATTTAAGTCATACCCAACCCCGATGAATGAACCTGAATTCATCAAACAAATGATGGATGATGAGGTTTATTTTTTAGTTGTAGAACATGATCGGAAAATTGTCAGTGCATGCTCTGCCGAAATATTAACTCCTTATCACGCAGCAGAATTGTCTGATTGTGCTACGTACCGAGTACATCGTAGCAAAAAACTTCTTTCTTACCAAGTATCTCATCTCGTCCCTAGGTTGAAAAAAATGGGAGTACGCACGTTGTTTTCCTATTCCCGATCCATGTCAGTTGGGATGAATATCGTAAATGCAAAACATGGCTTTAAATTCGGCGGTCGCATGATCCAAAACAGCAATATCTGCGGTAGTATAGAAAATATGAATATATGGTACAAAAATATACATTGACTCTCTTGCTGAGTTCGTTTTTTTGAGGCGTTATTTGTAAATTAAGATGTTTGATGATTGAAAGGACGATTTTATCGTTCTTTTTTACTTTATGAACGTTTAACTTCGCTAAAGGATTAAAGTATAAGATAAACTAAGGCTTTCGCCATGAAAGACTTGGCGACAAGACAAGTTTTTTTATGTTTTTATTATGTTTTTATTGATTTAAGTTATGATTCTCACTTCACCTTCCTCTTCTTTACCGAAGCTTCTTTGTGCCCGATTATTTCCATTTTTTAATTCATGACTGAAAGAATAAATACCATCTTTTTTGAAGATCATGAAAGGTGTGAGATGGATAAGGACAATTACGAAAATGTCCGCAATATTCGTGAACGAGAAGGGAAGGACAAGCATGCCGCAAACTGAACGATTAGAAGATCTATCATTTAAAGTAAATGATCAGCAAGATCGCAAACTGTTACAAGAACAAAGAACAGGACCTAAGCTCTTAGGTCGCCAAAAGAGAGACAATCAAAAAAAGATTGCACTTATAGGTTGGAGTCTTCCATCAATTGAAGCACTTGACCATATGGATCGTCCTTATATGGTTGTCAGTCTTCCTGAATTTGAAGACTATGCAACTGATCATAATATCCCATTTACGAAATGGGAGTTTGACCGAGAGCTTGGTTACGAGGAAATTTATACACAAGCTAAGCAGTTGCACGACATCTTAACTAAACAGGATGTTGATCACGCTGTTCCTATTTTTGAAGAGACAGTGGAATGGGCCGGAGCTCTGAATGCGCATTTTCGCAATGACCGGCAAATGTTTGACCATTCTATTCTGTTTAGAGATAAAGCGATGATGAAACGACGTGCTCATATGGGAGGATTAAAGGTTGGTGTTTTTGAAGAAGGAGATTCAAAAGAGGATGTTCTTCGCTTCTTCCGACGTGTGAATCGCTCGTTATTGCGTCACTACGAAGACGATCCAGATCCTATTCATGTAAAGGCGCTTAATAAAGCTGGTGCTGCCGGACACCGAATTATTCGTTCAGAAGATGATATTAATCGTAAGCTTTCTGATGATAATTTCCCATGTCTGATGGAAAGTCACTTAGAAGGAGTGGAAGTTTCTTGTGAAGGCTTCATTCAAGGTGGAAAACTTCAATTTCTAAACATAACGGAGTATGTCGTATTTGGCTATTCTATGATGGCGCCACCTTCACCAGAAATTGAAGCACTTCGTCCTGCCATTCGTGAAGAGGTCCAAAAAGTCGTAGATGCATTTGATATTGACCACGGCATTATTCATCCTGAATTCTTCATTTCAAACGACGGAACTCTTTATTTTGGTGAGGTTGCTTATCGGATTCCTGGCGGTCATATTTTTGATTTAATTAAAAAAACTTACGGGTTTAATCCTTATGAAGCGCATATTCTTTGCAGCGATCCGAACACAACTGAGGATGATTTAAAAGGAATTTTTCCTGATGAGAAAAGTTTTATTGGCCACGCTGGAAGCTTTCTCGTTTATCCAAAGTCAAATTATATTACAGGAATAAACATTCCAAACGATTTAGAGGATCACCCTGGTTTTGAAAAACATACGTTGCACGGACCTACCAATAATAAAGTTCAAGAACTAGAAGGTTATGGAAATCATCTCGGCACAGTTTTCTTTTACAACGAAGATAGCGAACATGTGAAACAACCTTTAACTGATTATGTCGATCATGATTTCTTTATGTAGGTTTGAAGATGCGCAACTGCCTATATGATGAAGCTACAGTGAGTAAAGATTAGTTCGTTAGGATACCTAAAGTATATGCAAAATTTAATAACCGATGGAAAGGAGAATGCAATGTGAGTTTAGAGATAGATACGACCACAACCGAAGCATTTACGCAAACACTTACAACGATGGAAGAAGCGTTCCCTTATGCTAAAAGTATGTATCAATCAGATGTCCTACAAGCCGCAGCGAAGGTGATGGAAGAGGAAGAGGGAATGAGGTTCCTCTATCAATATGCGGACAGATTTGATTCGGCCGGAGTGTTTGAAGGGGGTCCCTGGGCTGAGCCTTCGAAATTAGAACCTCGCCTCGTATCTGGCTCCTTAATGGCTACTGGCATGACTGCGATTGTTGAGATTTTGAGTGAGCTTCGTATGGTTTCACTTGCGAAAGGAAATCACGAGAATGAGAACGTCCCTAAAGAGAAAGCAAAAGAATTCTTAGATTCTGTTATGGCATTAAATATTGATATTCTTTTCCCTGAAGAAACGGAAGCAGCAAGAATTGAGGGCAAGAGTAAAGAAAAAAATCGTGCCGAAGCATTGTTTAAATTTTTGGCAGATGAACTATCACTTTCATCGATATCTAGTACGTTAATTGACGAGATCGACGGGCTTGTCGCACAGCGACCTATTATGGTTAATCGTATTACTACTATGATTAACGACGCCAAACAACTTCTCGACAATAACAATTTAAATGCGCAGGATAAAAAAGCAATCAAACGTTATTACCAAGCTATTTCCGGGCCCGCAAAGTTATGTAAGGATGTAGGTGAGCCTTGTGACTACCGAAAACGTTTGAAAATAGCATCAGAAAAAGAAATAAAAGAAGAAGCTAGATTATTTGCGAAATCCATGCATGCGACAGGGCTTGTTTCTGACCACCATGTCGTTCTCGTAAGATACTTGAACCGCGAGAAAAAAGACCTACTAGCTATGGCGCTTGGCTTAAATCAAAAAGGTGTCGCCAGTCTCGACGAAAACATCTCCACTGTGAGCGATTTAATTAAAGTCGCCATTCATCCTCCAATGCGGCAATCTCTCTATGGACTTGCCCTCATGCTGGAACGAGGGATTCTATCGTCAAATCCAGTTATCCCTGGAATTCGACGACTAATTGAGTTGGATTTGCAGCCTGATATTCGAAAAATATTGTTAAGCTCAATCAATGGTAATGAAGGTATCTCTGCAAATGATATCCTCGTCGCAGGTGTCATCAGTGTGTTGGGGCAACCTCTCGGCGTGGGCCAAGGCATGAACCCGACTTGCCAAACTGCTCGCGGTATTAGTTTATGGTCGCTTCATGCAGCAGGTCATTTGCTAGAATTGATCCCTCGCGCTGCTCGAGATGGGGACATCGACGTTACCTTTGAAGGACAAACGATTCATTCAAAAAATTTACGAGAAGGACTTGTTGACGACCTCCACGAAGAACTAGATCCTGTATCTTTAGTGTTAGTACCTCATATGGATCGTATTTACGGTGAAATGGTACGAAGGTCAGGATTCCGGGGGGACGATGTTCATAAGTGGGTTAACCCTGCATTTTACGGCAATTGGGTAAACCGAGGGTTTAGTTCAGTTATCGATCCGATGACAGGTTCCGTTGCTGATTTTTCTGGGTTCGCACGCTTGTTTTACTCGACCCATCACCCTGAATATAACGAGGGGTATGAAATGATTTATCCAAACCCAGTTGGAATCTTCATCACTAACACTTTTGGTCAAATGTTAGGACTTCATGCTGTTTCCATTCAACGTGTAGCAAAAGACCCTGACGGAAAGTACCGCATCTATTTCTACAATCCAAACAACGACGGCTCACAAGTTTGGGGGCAAGGGATTGAACCGACTGTTTACGGTCACGGTGAAATTCCAGGCGAGTCATCCTTACTAATGCACGAGTTCGTCGCTCGGTTATATGCGTTTCATTATAATCAGTATGAGCAAGGTGATGCTTATGCCGTTGATAAAGCCGAAATCGAAAAGATCGAGACACTCGCTCGTGAAAGCTGGGGAGAGAAATATACTTGGGTTGATCTGTAATAAATAATTCCTGGCTTGAGAAATTCTCAAGTCAGGTTTTGTTATTTTACTTTGATAATGCTCAAGCCATATCGTCTTGTGCAGTATCTTTTCTTTTTTGCATTCTATACTGCTTAGGACCAACAATATACAATAGTTTTTTTGAAAAAAAATTAAGTTCGTTTATAATAAACACAACAAAATGAAAATGAATGAGTGGAGGGTGCGAAAATGTGTGGACGATTTACCATCACCACAACGAAGGGATTAATTGATCGATTTGAGATCATGAAGGACTTTGTACCAGAACAAATGGAAACATCGTTTAATATTGCTCCAAGTCAACCTATTCTTTCCGTGATTCATGATGGGGAGAGACGGCGTTTGGGCCATTTAAGATGGGGGCTCATTCCTCCTTGGGCCAAAGATGAAAAGATTGGCTTTAAGCTGATGAATGCAAGAGCAGAATCACTGGCTGAAAAGCCTAGTTTTAAAAAAGCTTTTCAAAAGCAACGTTGTTTAATTATTGCTGATGGATTTTATGAATGGAAAAAAATCAGCGGGGAAAAGCACCCATTCAGAATAACCTTGAAAAGTGGTGAGTACTTTGCATTTGCTGGTTTGTGGGAAAAGTGGAATCCTCCCTCCGGCGAACCAGTATTCACATGCACGATCATTACAACGGAAGCAAATGCTATGATTGAAGAAATCCACCATCGCATGCCAGTCATCTTGAGGCAAGAAGACGAAGCTTCGTGGCTCGACCCTAATCAGAAAGAAACTAGCCAACTTCAGCACCTATTAGCACCATTTCCAGCCGATGAAATGACAGCATATCCTGTGTCACAGAAGGTAAATTCTTCGAGAAATGATAGTCCAGATCTAATCAAAGAAGAAATTCGTTAATTCAGCAATAAAGATCCCTTTAATGCTTCCTCATAATTTTAACAAGGATAAAATTAAAACCAAAAAAAAGCTTTGCTAGAAATAACTTAGCTAAGCTTTTTAAAATTTTTCAATTTACAGGCGTTTTAAGTAAGTACTCTAATGCTTCTTTTTGGCTTTCAAAATGTAGTTCTTTCGCATGACTTGATTCCTTTGCCGTTCGCTTCAGCTGCATTTTTGCAATGTTACTACTTACGACCACTGCCGCTCGTTGCATACCACTTTTCAAAAGCCACTCTTGGTGTTTAACAAGCTCCTTTTGTGTTTCTGGCAATAAAACAGTAATTTCATTCATATCTACCAAAACATCGAATTGATTCAAAGGTTTGATAAGTACTTCCAATTTTTCGTTAGCTTCACGAATATCCTCAGGCGATACCTTACCAATCCAACTTACTCCAATAACTTTATTTTGTTTATCGATCATTTTTACTTCATGCATGTTGTACACCCCTTAAATAAATTGTTTTAGTTACTTTCGCACTACTTATATATAACCATTAGCTAACAAAATGAAACCTACTAATTTAAAATTAATTTGTTTCATTAAAATATTACCTAGATTCCTTAATAAATATCTAGTCATATTTATGTATAGGGATGTCAAATATGGCGGAAAATCATAGTTAATTTTAACTCTTTTTATCAAATAATGTAAAAAAATCTTATAGATATGGTAAGCTTATGGCGAAATAACACATATTTTCAATCACATAAGGAGGTACTTTCATGGAACAAGAAAAAACTACTACAAGTAAAAGTTCCACCGGTTTAGACGAGAATATAGGTGGTCTTCTCGCATACCTAGGGTCATTTGTTTCTGGTATTATTTTAATTTTTATTGAAAAAGATAACCAATTCATTCGGTTTCACGCATTTCAATCTACCTTTCTCTTCGGTGGATTAGCTATAATTAACCTTGTTATTGGATTTATCCCATTTTTCGGTGCAGTTGCTCAATTTTTACTATCACCTCTCATGGTTATATTGTGGATCGTCACAATGTACAAAGCATACAAAGGTGAGCGCTTTAAGTTTCCAATTGTAGGGGATTTAGCTGAAGATCAATTAAAGAAGTAATTATATTAACTAAATCGTTGTGATAAATCACAAAAGGAAATGGGCTATATCGAAGCTCATTTCCTTTTTGTTTCCCTGTCTCAGGGATAAATAATGATTACGTAGTTGATGGAGGTGTTTCTGGAATTTCAGCTTTCGATGTAGACTCTTTCTCTTTTGATTTCTGAAACATTTCTTTGAATTTTGATGATACTTTTAACAGTTTAGCGTGTAAATCAACGCTCGGCTCAAGGTTTTGTATGTTCAATTGGTAGGAACGAATCATCGCTACCGTGCATACTGGATCAATAAGTGCTCGCTTTACTGCCGTAGTAATCACATACGCACCTACAACTGCGATAAAACCTAAAAATGATGCCGCTTCAGCATTCGACGCAACAGCTGAACCTAGCGCCATTAGCGGAAACACACTTGCAAGGAAAACAGTAATATTTAATACATAAATAAAAACTACGAGCCCTGCCGCTGTCACTAAAACTTTTTTCCACCCTTGGGCATACAAAACAACACCGTCACAGGCTGATTTCCAAACAGTCTCCTCTGCACCTTCTTTTTTGCGAATCATGATATAACTTAATACTGCTTCATCAATGTATCGCAAACTAATGTTCATCACTCTGCTTACGATTGCCATGATATTTTTCGCACCGGGGACGAAACTAAAATAATTCCCAATACGAAATAACCAGCGCTGAATTTGTCTTACCGCCCGATAGACAAGCTTGTCGACAACAAAACATACGTTAGCTGACCCGAAATGATTGACCACTTGATCCTTACCATACGAGAGCTGAGCCTTGCCATCAGGCACTTCTCCATTTCTTATTAATTCTGTCAAAACAGAGATATGGCCGACTTTCACCATATACAAAACGTACCTTTCCAAAAAACGAAGAACTGCCAACACAGAAAAGAACGAAACAACAATAATTAATATGAAAAATCCAGCGGCAAACTCAAACATGTTAAACAAAAAAATACTCCCTGCCAAAATGATACCTAAAAAGATAAATGAGACCAACATAAAAAGACCATATACCATAATTCTGAAAAATAAAAACGGTAACGTCTTCATAAGTAACTGTATAACTGACATCATTTAACCCCCCTCTAACTTGTATTTCATACCTTGGTCATTTGTATGAAATCAGCTAAGAGAATATCACTCGTTTACGTAATGATCGTCCAATTTTGTTTTTACAGGACACAAATATCGATATTAATTGACCAATTGCAGCAATACCACCTCCCAAAATCCACCACTAATATTCTACCTGCGATGGCAGAAAATACGGTTGAGACTTTCCAAGGAGGTCGTTATGGACCATAAACGTGCAAAAGAAATCATTGAATCACCGAATATGATTAACGTTTCTTACCATGGTTTCCCAGTTTATATTGAAGAAGTAGATGACGGAACGCAAACTGCCGTCATCTTCCCCTTAGATGAAATGGATCACCAGCAGAAAGTTGATTTAGAAGGTCTTATCGAAGAAGGACCATAATGAGGAAAGGAGGTAAAATGATGAATAAACAACGTGCAGAAGAAATATCTCAGTCGCCAGACATGAAAAACGTTACCTATGAGGGTGAATCTGTCTATATTCAACATGTAAATAATGACACAGCAAGAATATTCCCTTTAGACAATAGACAGCATAAATTTGATGTTGAAATTAGCCGGTTAGTGGAAATGGAATTAAGTTAATTAAAATATTTTTAAGATTTTTTGATAAATAAGACTCCTTTCTTGACAGAGTTTAGACATTCCTCTAGTTTTGGACGTAGATTGTTTTTTTAAATAGGGGGAATTAACATGTCTAACAGTAGTCATTACAAAGATTATTTCTTATCTCACCGCCACATTACGAATGAATTAATTGGAAAAATTGATAAAGAGCATTACGAGTATCAACCGACTCCAACATCTATGCCTGCCCAAAAGTTGGTTACTCACATGCTTACATCTTTTTATGGACTGGCTTCAGCAGCTGCAAAACAGGCACCAAAACAGATAGATAACCAAGATGTAGCATTAAGTAAACTTGCAGAGCTCTACACCGATGAGACTGTCAAATTGATTGAATCCCTAACCGATGAGGCTCTTGAGGAGACAATCGATCTTTCTGATACGATGGGAATGAAAGTTCCAGCAGGTAAGTTGTTAGAAGTGGCCATTGATCACGAAATTAATCATAAAGGAAACCTTTTCGTTTATGTTCGTGAAATGGGATATACTGATTTGCCAATGTTTGTGAAAAAGTAAGAAGAAACGGGCTAAGGAGTTAACTCCTTAGCCCATTTTTTGATTATGAATACTTCACCTGGAAACGGATACTCCTTTTCTCCAACAGTCATTCTCACTCCATCACTTGTATCGCTTTCGCCAAATCATAATCCTCTAAATCAACATCTAATGTCTCACCTAGTGCCAATTTGGCTAGCTGACTGCCAAGGTACGGCCCAGCTGTTAGCCCAGATGCGCCTAGTCCATTGGCAATGAGTAAACCACTATACGGCGGCCACGCCCCCATAACCGGAACAGAGTCCGGTGTAATCGGCCGAAAACCGACACGTGTTTCGACTAATGTACTCTCCTTTAACCCTGGCGCAGTTTCAAGCATTTTTTCTAAAACATCTTGAACGCCCCCTGCAGTCACTCGTGGATCAAAACCTGCGTGATCTTCGTGCGTAGCACCCGCGACAAGACGACTCCCTCCAAAAGTAAGCAAATAATGATTTCCAGGTGGAATGACGACCGGCCACTCATCAGTCGTTGCCCCGGGAAGATCGACATGGACAATTTGCGCCTTTTGTGGTCTGAGGAAAAAATGCAGGCGAAGAGGTTTCAACAATTCTTTGGCCCAAGCCCCTCCCGTCACAATCACTTCGTCAGCATATTTTTTTTCATTATTTACTTGCACCCCTTTAATGACTTGCCCTTCTTCGATAAGTGACGCATCCCCGTGAATGACCTTAGCCCCATAAGCTTTCGCAGCACGAATAAGCGAACCACATAACATACTGCCGTTGACACGGGCTCCACCGCTAACGTAAATAGCTCCGTAAGAGGAATTTAATGGTGGAAATAACGCACAAGCCTCTTCAGGAGACAGCTTTTTTACTTCCCCCATTTCAGGAGCGGACCCTTTTCTTTTTAGCGCAATCTGAAGTACTTGCTCTAGTTTTTTCTCATCTTTGTGGAGGCGAATTGCACCAACATTGGCATAACCCGTTTCCGTTTCTCCTAATGCATGCAATTCTTCAATCAAACTCGGGTAGAACGCTGCACCATTTTTCACGAGTTGATACCATGCTTGATTCCGCCTTCTCGTTAGCCATGGACAAATAATCCCTGCAGCCGCTCCTGTTGCTTGACCAGGATCTTCACGGTCGACAACCGTGACGTGGGCACCTGTTTTTGCTATATGATACGCTGTTGAGGCCCCTAGAATTCCCGCGCCTACTACAATATACGATTTCAATAACAACACCTATTTTCATCTTCGTTAATTTCAATACACCTTATTCTAACAGTCTTTCCCTTAAGGTGCACGGAAAGAACATGTAACAACATTTCTGATTTAGAAAACAGGAACATGCAGACCATTTTGTTTTACCGTGGTAAAATGAGAACAAGGTATAAAAAACAATAAATTTCCATACTTTCCATTAGAATTAAATTCGAAAAAGAAGGGAAGCGATTAACTATGAGTTTAGATAACAAGCGTGTCGTTCTTGCCGCTTCAAGAAAAACAGATGAAATGAGTAATTTAATCAAGAAATATAAAGGAATTCCACTCGTTCGTTCTCTTCAAGGTACTGTGTTTTTGAATGACAAACAAGTCAGAGAAGACCTTAAAAGGGCTGTTCAAGAAAAGTTTGATTGGATGATTTTCACAACTGGTATTGGTGCGAATACTCTGATTGATTTAGCAGAAGAAATGAATATGAAAGAATCATTTTTACAGATAATCAGTGAATCTCATGTCGGTTCTAGAGGATATAAGACCTTTGCTGCTTTGAAAAAAAATGGTGTTAATCCAAAAGCAAAAGATGATGACGGCACAGTTAATGGGCTGATCGAATCTTTAAAATCGTTCGACTTTAAAGGGAAACGTGTTATGGTCCAACTGCACGGAGAAAATGCTCCTTCTCTCATTTCCTATTTAGAAGAATCAGGAGCGACAGTTATGCAAGTCCTTCCTTATAAACACGTTGATCCTGAACTTGAAACAGTCGAATTATTTTGCAAGGAATTAATAAAAGGTGACCTAGATGCCGTATGTTTTACTGCCGCTATTCAAGTTCGCTCTCTATTCAAGTATGTGAAAGAGCAAAAATTAGTAAACGATGTGAGAGATGCGTTTAGCAAACACACTTTAGCTGTTGCCGTTGGAAAAGTCACTGCAGAAGCTTTACATGATGAAGGCATTGAACGAATTGTCCAACCAGAGTTAGAAAGAATGGGCGCGATGGTGAAAGAGTTAAGTAGTTATTATGAGAAAGAAGGCAACTGAATATATAAACACTTGATTGGGATTTTAGGAGACTCGATTCTGACAGTCTCCTAAAATAAAATGAAAACGCAAACAAAAGGAGACGATAAGGTTGAAACAATTACATAACATCCAACCACTATTAAAAGATTTTGTAGAGAAGGGTCCTGCTGGTTGTGCTTTGTCAGTAACTCATCAAGGTGAAAAAGTATTTGAAGAGTATGTTGGATTGGCGGACATCCAATCCGGAATAGAAATTTCATCAGATACTATCTACCGCGTTTTTTCAATGACGAAGGTAGTTACATGTGCTGCCGCTCTTATGTTATACGAGCGTGGATTATTTTTATTGAATGACCCACTTGAGAACTATTTGCCAGAATTTAAAGATCCTCAAGTACACCGGAGGAATGAAAAAGGAGAGATCTATGTTTCACCTGCTTCAAGATCTATTATGGTCAAGGACCTTTTTACAATGACCTCTGGATTAACATATAATGGGAATAATGACGAAACAGAACGACAAGTCCAAGTCGCAATATCAACATTAACAAAACAAGACGAAAACTTTGGTTTAAGAAGCGCTTGCAAAGCATTAGCTCAAGTTCCTCTAGCCTTTGATCCAGGATCACAATGGCGTTATGGTTTTAGTCATGATATTTTAGGAGCTTTAATTGAAGTTTTATCAGGCAAACCATTTGGGGAATTTTTGCAAGATGAGATTTTTCAGCCACTAGCAATGCATGACACATTTTTCCGAATCCCCGCTCATAAAAAACACCGCCTCTGTAGTCTTTACAACCGAGATGATAATGGACATTTAATTAAAAACTCAGATATGGATAAATACATCGAACCAACAGCTAAATTTGAAAGTGGCGGTGCAGGGCTATTATCAACCCTTGATAATTACAGTCGTTTCGCTCATACTTTAGCAAATGGTGGAGAATTAGATGGAATCCGTATTTTAGGTAAAAAAACGCTTGATTTAATGGCAACAAACCACTTAGCGCCTGAGCACTTCCCTCAATATAACTGGCCCTACCTTTCAGGATATGGTTACGGATTAGGTGTTCGAGTTATGATGGACCCTACTTTAGGAGGCATAACTAGTTCCCTCGGTGAATTTGGATGGTCTGGTCTTGCTGGAACATGGGTACTGATTGATCCGAAAGAAAAACTGTCTGCTGTTTACATGCAACAAATGTTACCGAACTTCGAAGCTTATCATCAACCAAGGTTACGCAATGTTATATATGGTGCTTTATAACTTTTACTAGGTTCTTTATTAACTACAAAAACGGACTACCCTCTATATTAAGGGTAGTCCGTTAGTATGTCACGATTTAAATCTTTGGATTATTTTTTCTAAGTTTTCACTAGATTGTTGTAGATCTTCTGCTGATACGGTAATTGTCTTTAATGCTCTGAGCTGTTCTTCTGCTGAAGCTCCTACTTCTTCTGATGACGCAGCGCTTTCTTCTAAAATCGCAGCAATATGTTGAATTGATTCGACAACGTTATTTTTAAAGGAATCTATATTCTCAATATCTTTCACCATTTCTTCAATCGCTTCAGTCATATTTAAATTTTTATTAGAAATCATTTCAAATGCCTTCGCAGACTCATCAACTACATTATTTTGATCATCAGCAATTTTTTTAGATAATGCTATTCTTGCTACAGCATTTTCTGATTCAAGTTGGACCCCTTGAATTGTTGAACGAATGTTTTCTGTTGCAGCAGAAGTTTCTTCAGCAAGCTTTCTAACTTCGTCCGCAACTACCGCAAAACCTTTTCCATGTTCTCCTGCTCTTGCTGCTTCAATCGAAGCGTTAAGCGCTAATAAATTTGTTTGTCCGGATATATTGTTAATCGTCTCAATAATCTCGTCGATCTCCATCATTTTTTTCGAAAGCCCTTGAATGACATCCTCCAGAGAATGAACTACTTCCCGAGATTCATCTGATTTCATTCGTAATCCTTTCATTTGTTCGATACCTCGGTCGTTTAATATCTGAACTTCTTGTGAGTGACCCGTAATTTGATTCGTTTGTTCAACTAATCTTGATAATTGGTCTGATAGAGACACGGTTTGTTGGTTTGTCGTATCTGCATGACTAGCCGCATCTGTAGCACCTTCAGCTACTTCATTGATCGCCTTGCTAATTTCTTCACTAGACGCAGTCGTTTCTTCTGCTACTGCGCTCAACTGTTCAGTAGAATTTCCAACTGTTCCAATGGACGATTTTACTGAATCAACTAATTCTCTAATATTATCTACCATATGGTTGAAGCTCTCCGTTAACTGACCAATTTCATCATCCGTTTTCACTTCTATATGTCCGCTAAGATCTCCCTCAGCAACCTTACTTACTTCCCCATTTAGTAATTCAATAGGTTTCGTTAATTTTCTTGCAATGACATACCCTATGACAATAAATAAGACAATAATTACAATTGAAACGATAATAATTTGACTTAGCAGATCGTTCATTGAAGCATATGCCTCACGATCTGGAATAACGATCCCAAGCGTCCAATCTGTCCTTGGTATTTGCTCATAATAAATATGTGCTGATCCACTACTTAAATCAAGATTATGACTTCCTGCTTCTGGTTCCTGTTCAATCACTTCATGAAGAGAGTTTAATTCATTGTCCTCTTCCAGTGAAGTCGTAAGGATACTCCCCTCATCTTGATGAGCAAGAAACTGTTGTTCAGCCCCCAATAAAAAAGCCCATCCACTGCTAGTACCTGTATCAACGTTGCCAACCATTTCTTGAACATTTCCAATATCAATATCACTACTAATCACACCAGAAAGTGAATTTGTTTCATCAAAAAAAGGAATACTCGTTGTAATCAACGTCGTGTCCAGACTTTCGTCAAAATAAGGTTCCGTCCATTCGACTTCCCCCGATTCAGCACTTATCGTATACCAATCATGGCTTGGATAGTCATATTCAGAAGTTTCGTATTCGTCAGTAAAAACGACGTTCTCTCCATCTTTATACCCATAAGGACCAAAGTACTCCACTTCTTCGTCATAAGCAAATGGTTCAAACCATACCCCCATACCAAAAGTATCCTCGTTAAGTGGAAGAAGCCGTTCGAATAGCGCTTGATAATCTTCTTGTTCAAGGTTCGTTCCACTAGCTCCTGCAATCGAACTCATTGATTCTCCTAATCGTTGATGACTAATGAGTTGGGCCTCAATGTCATTGATCACTTCACCAGATAAATGATTCATTTTAGCTGTTATTTGTGACTCCAATTCCGTTTTTGAAAAGGAATAACTAAAAAATGATAAAATAATAATTGCTACAATTGCTAATGGCACAAAAACTAATATTTTTTTCTTAATACTACTCTTTCCAAACATCTGTTAACACCTCTTTTTTTTGCGATTTTTAAATTATAGTCTATTTTACGACTATTTACGACAGGTATTTTAACCACTTTATTACTTAGCGAGTGTTGAACATCTCAGACTTTTGTTAACAGAAGATAGCTCTCTTTATGAGGGTGTAGATCCCCCTTCGATGGATACGCTTTCGAGTTTACGCCATTTTAACAATACCTTTAGTTTTATTCTTGAAATAAAATATTAGAAAAGTACAAAAAAGACTATCACTAGGGACAGCCTTTAAAACTTATACTTTTACTTCGCACAACTTTGACTCTATTATTTCGCTCTCTATATGTGAGAACGCCTCTTCTTCATCAACACCTTCAAATGAAATTGTAACTTCTGCACCTTGAGGGATACCTAACGACATTAACGACATGATCGATTTGACATTTGCTTGTTTCGCTTGATAGTTAATCAAGATTTCTGACTTAAATTTACTTGCCTCACTTACCAAGATCGTTGCAGGTCGTGCATGGATTCCTGTTTTATCAATAACAAGATAAATTTTTTTAATCATTTTCAACCTCCCTATATAAAATACTATTTATGTAGTTTTGTATATCAAAGAATCAATTTACTTATAATTTAAGTTACAAATTTATTTTAGTTGTAACTATGCCATAGCATATTATTGTGTGAATTAAACGCTTCCTCTAATATTAACTTATTAATATTTATATTATCATTCACTAGAAAGAAAATGAAATAATTAGATTTATGTTTATAAAAATATTGACAATTACCTTATATCTAGTCACAAATTTGTCAAACTAAATAGTAGATCTAGATGACAGATGTCACTGTTCATGTCAATTGTCATTGATACAATTAATAACAGAACACATTTTGAGTTTGGGGAAGCTTAAAAGGGTTCACTACTGACGAAATGAGGGGATTTCAATGAATTTTCCACAATTAAAAATTGCAAAGATGGAACCTAAAGTGCCAATTATTCAAGGGGGAATGGGTGTTGGTATATCATTAAGTAGCTTAGCGGCAGCAGTAGCAAATGCTGGCGGAATAGGGACTATTTCTGGAACAGGGATATCTATTGACGAAATGAGAGGCCACATTAGAAAAGCAAGAGAATTAACTAACGGAATAGGTTATATTGGTGTGAATGTTCTTTATGCCATGACAGACTTTGCTGAAACGATGAAAGCAGCACTTGAAGAGAAAGTTGATTTCATTATTTCAGGTGCTGGGATATCTAGAGATATGTATTCTTGGGGAAAAGAATACAATACACCAGTCATTTCTATTGTCTCTTCAGGTAAACTAGCAAAGATGTCACAACGATTAGGCGCATCAGCCGTAGTTGTTGAAGGATTTGAAGCTGGTGGTCACTTAGGAACAGATCGACCACTTTTCGATATTCTACCTGAAGTTGTAGAAGCTGTTGAGATTCCAGTAGTTGCTGCGGGTGGAATCCTTACCGGGAGCGACATAAAAAAAGCAATAGAATTGGGTGCTTCTGGGGTTCAAATGGGTTCACGATTCGTAGCAAGTCCAGAGTGTGATGCTCCAGATTCGTTTAAAAATAAATTTCTTCACAGTAAAGAAGGCGACACAACGTTAATAAAGTCGGTCGTCGGATTAGATGGCCGAGCAATTAGAAATGCATTTACAGATAGTATCAGTGACAACAAAAAAGTCAAAATCGATAAATGTTACACATGTTTAAAAAAATGCTCCCATCGATATTGTATCTTGGATTCCTTGTTAAAATCTCAAAATGGCGATGCAGAAGAGGGGCTTGTATTTAGTGGTGCGAGAGTTCATGAAATTAACGATATTTTACCGGTGAAAACAATCATTGATAAACTTAAATTTGAATATAGTGACATAAGTGCTGCTGTTTCTAACTAAGGTCCAAGTTAATAAATATAAAAAGGGAAGACTCTTTTTGAGTAAGTAGTTCCGTTCGTGAGGAGAAAAATACAAATATAACCGTAATTACTAGTCCAAATAGATAGCTAATTGGACTAGTAATTTTTATTGATATAACAAGGTTTTTCATTAATTCCGTCTCTAATTGGACCACGAAATATCGTACTATAATTATTTTGTATGCTAAAGTAGCTACTATTTATCTATCTAATATGGTGTTGAATTAGTGGAAATTAAGTAACCAATAAAGATACATGTAAAAGGACCAACTACACAGGAGTAGTCGGTTCTTTAGGATTAAATGTAATTATTTCATCTTTAACTAAAGCTTACCCGTTTGTTGAAGAATTTTTTCGGTTCCAACTCATCATCCTCCAACTATTAAGTTTGCAAATGCTAATACAATTGACAGACATGAAACTATAAATAAGCCCCTACAATTTTCTTCTTTTAGTATTTTCATTAATAAGCTGTAAATTACTTATAGAGAAAAACAGTGTTAGGGTTAATAAGAACGGAAATATATACTGTCTGTCAGTGAAGCCTGCCCAGATGACAAAGCTCGTTGATAAAATTGTTAAGACTAACAATAATACCTTAATATAAGATTTAACATTTTTATATTGTAGAGTATTTTCCATGTACTACCTCCTTCATAATTTTACCTACAAATCTGAATACCACTTTTACAAGTAACATCCCCTTCGTAGCAACAAGGTAGTGTCAATAAGTTTGTGTAATTTATTTAGGGTATCACTCAGCACTAGGAGGGGGAGGTTCAGGTGTGGGCCCCCGCGGGGGCCCACACCTGAAAAAATTTCCAGTATCCCCTCTTAGTCTTCTGTTCCATAACGCTTTTTGAATAGCTCTTGTAAAACCGGTTGAGCCGTGCTGAAACCTCTTAATTTCCGCTGGGCCATCTCTCGTTGTATTCAACGGATTGAAGGTAAACGATCTTTTCTGCAGCTTTCTCTGTCGGCAAACTGTTCATTGTTTTGGTTCGCTTCTTAATCTCTTTCATCGTTCGTTCGATGATGTTCGTGGTATAAATCATCGGCTGAATAGATGAGGGATACTGAAGAAAAGTCAGAAGAACATCAAGGTCACGTTCCCATGATTGAACGACTTTCGGGTATTTCTTTGCCCAGTTTTCTTTGAAGGCTTGAAAACACTTGTCAGCTTCCTCTCTCGTGTTTGCCTGGTAGATTGGTTTGAGGTCTTCCGCCATGGCCGATTGATCCTTTTTACGTGCTACATGAAGGGCATTTCGAACTTTATGCACGACGCAGCGTTGGACATCCGCTTTTGGATAAACAGCTTTCATGGCATCTTCTAAACCAGGTAACCCGTCAAAGATCCCGAGGAGAATCTCTTTTGCGCCTCTTTCATAGAGATCTAGGAGGATTTCCTTCCAACCAAGCGCGCTTTCTTTCCCACCGACATAGAATCCAAGGATTTCTCGGTACCCTTCTTCGGTCACACCAACAACGACATAAACGACTTCGTTGGCGACATCATCTCGTCGTAGCTTGAGATACGTTCCGTCTAAATAGACGACGGAATAACGCTTTTGAAGCTCCCGTTGTTGCCATGACTCGATATCTTCTGCCACGACGTCAGTGATGTTACTGATCGTCGCTGGCGAATAGGTATGACCTAAAATACGATCAAGGAAATGGCTGATTTCTCGCGTGCTCATGCCTTTTTGATACATTTGAATGATCGTTTCTCCCAACCATGCTTGGTGGCGTTCATAAGGCTGGAACATCTCCGTTTGGAAAGCATTATCACGGTCACGTGGGACATGTAAAGGATCGATTCGACCATACTTCGTATCCAATTGACGCTTGTAGTGACCATTCTTTGCGTTTTTTAACTCCGGATGTTCGTGATCAAAGAAGTTTGTCATTTCTTCTTTCATGATGACTTCTAGTTTTTCTTTGACGAAGTCACGCACCATATTATCTAGTTGATTTTCTAGTGATTCTTGTCCTATACTAGTATTCATAGGTAGGGCATCTCCTCTCAGTTGATTTAGTCGTTAACAATGAGGATACCCTACCTCTTTTTCGTCTTAAACATCTTTCTTACACAAACTATTGTACGTCATCAGCAACAACACCAAAGCTTCTTAAAGTATCACCTTCGTTAGCGGATTAACATTCTAACATCTTCTTCTTATTGGTTATTAATTGTATCAACAAGCTGCTCCGTAGTTTTCTCGTCAATATTACCTGCAATAATAAAATCCGCACCAGTAATAGCCATGTTAATTCTCGGAGAGGATATTAATTCATCATTTAAATAGAAATTAGTTTCTTCCCCAATATGACTTTTTGTTATTTCTTCTAACATATTTTCATCTTTAAAAGTCAATGCGATTGCGTATTGTTCGGTCTGCTTCTGATATTCCAAGCCAGCTTTTGCAAAATCAGAAGTAGTTGCTAACACTTCTCCATCTGCATTTTGTATAGTAACCTCCCCACTCTCTGAGGTCATACAGCCTGTTAAAATTAATAACATTGCACCCCCGACAAATAAATAGTTAATAATTTTATTCATTTTATTACCTCCTCTTTATATAGATTAAAAAAAATTGAAATCCTGTTTTTTACACTTCTCCCCGTTCGTACCATAACGAAAGCGAAATCTTGTATAACTAACGCACCCCGTTACTTTAAGTGTCATTTTTCACAAACTTAAATTGTTGCGGTAATTCATTTATATAAAAACTATATTGAGGTCGTAAACTTTTCTTCTGGTTCCTTGAAGGTATCTCCAGAATTTCCAAAGACGTTCACCCTACAATCCTTTAATTCATTTACATATTAAAAAGCAAATAGAACTTCTATATAGAAGACTATTTGCCTTTACTCTATTTATTGACCTACTAATGGATAATTGATCCTTTCTTCCGTAGTATCATTGGTCAAAAGGACTTCCCAAGCATGGAAGTCAAGTGCTGCGAGCTGTATTGCGCTCTCAAACACAATTCGATCTGCTTCCGTTACGACTTCTTCCTCCATCGTGTATTGAACTGTAGCAATACCGTTTTCCATTGAAGAGTTGACGATTTCTATTCCCTCTACAATCGCAGAAGAGTAAAAAGCGTCTTCACGATCTACCGAATGCATCGCCTCCACCGTCTCAGGGAAGGATAAAGGCTCACCATTATCATCTTCCACTTGCTCCTCTAAATCCCCTCCAGCTAGAAACAGCGTCTCCTCTAAATCTTCATCGTAGATCGTATAATAACCGCGAGTTAGACCTCTTTCGTCTTGAACAATGATCGGCTCAGTAATTCCCCGTTCAGCCACAATAATGTCATTTTCTCCATCTGGATTAAAAAATAACACTTCTTCAATTCCATATAAATCACTAATTCCAAACAGTGAGTCGTAAAACAAGCCCGATTGCGCCGTGGTTGCTGATAATTCATTTCCGTCTTCATTAAAATATAAATGAAGGGTCGGCCACTCTACAGAAATATCTGCGTATGAGCTAAGAATATCTTGTTCAGAAAGATCTCCGTCGTTAAGAGAAATCTCTAAACTATCTTCTTGTGACAGTTGCTGGTCTCCATCTCGATTGATAGAAAACGCTGTATAAAATTGAACAATGTCGTCAACTTCTGCTTCAATATATTGTGAACCAATTAAGTAAGTAGGAGTTTCTTGCGTTCCAGTATAAGCATCCGTATCATTCTCGTTAGCTTCATTAATAGAATCTTCTTGTGTACTCTCATTATTGCCATTCTCATTGTTATCGTTCTCGTCAGCGTTGTCTTTTGTTTCAAATTCTTCGTTTCCATTTTCATCTGCATTGCTTTCTTCCTCCGCCTCGGTGTTCTGTCCTTCTGAATTATCTTCGGAATTTTGGCATCCACCTATTAGTAAACCTGCAGTAACAAGTCCAGCTATTGTAGTAAATTTCTTCATTATGTATAACCTCCTTTATTGTTCATGATTTCTTTCCCTAATTATATGAAAATTAAACAGCTACCCTTTTTTAACAATTTCACGTATTTCTAAATAAAATAATCTAATTGAAATCCTGCATCATTGTTATGAAAGCAATAATCTTTCTGAAAAGAGTGTTACCAAATGAATATTGCTATATATTTAATCCATATTCCCCTATAAAGCTATATATAAATTGTTTACCTTTTATTGAAGGGTTCTTCCCTATACTGGAAAAGAGCAATGACAACTTCTTAAGCTATCGCCACCCCGTTTGTTTAATAAGCTATTCGGTATTTTCAGCAATTCTTTTTAGTTCCTTAGCACGAAAAATTATAAATTTTTCATGTAATTCTCCAAGAACAACTTGTCAGCTATCACGCCAAAAATGCTAAAAGGGGACTTATAATCAAAAATATCTATCATTAGGGTTCCTCCTGTCTCTTCAACAAATTGATGTGTATGAGTGAAGGAACTGAAAGCCCCTTTCAGCATTATATCTACAAACTCGTTAGGTCTTTTCATATGTGTGACTTTAGCTGTAAGTCTTTGTTTAATACCAAAGTGAGTCGCTTCCCAAGTGACAGTATCACTTTCTTCTAGTAACCCTTCAGCAACACCATCCACAGCTTTTTCATTTGTTCTAGCAGTGGTTTTAGTATGTATATCTAAGTTTCTTGCAAGGTCAAAGCATACTTCCACAGGTGCTCTTATGAATTGCGTGTTTTTAATAGTAGGGATATACATTCCCCTTATTTTCCTTTTTCAACTTTACTGCACGTTAGCACCATAAGAGAAGACCGTCAATTTGACAGTCGTGATTTCTACCATTGCTCTGGTTCCTGTAAATACTTTTTAATTTTTTTAATTATCGACACTACAATGGCGAAAAGTAAGACGAACATACTGTTATAAAATAAAAAGAGAGCAAGGTTTAAACCTGAAATTGCCGCAAAGGCATCTTTCAAAATCGAAAAAACCAAAATGGACATAATTGCTCCAAATAATACAGCTAGCACCAAAATAACCAATGCTGCTAAGTATAGGTTTTTACTCTTTTTGAAGACGAGGAACCCGATAAGGTTTGCCGTAACAACAAAAACGACAAGAAGTATCTCGAAAAAAATAATCAATTAATCACCTCCACTTATTTCTATTATCTGTTTATGAATCAACTGTTCAATTAGGTCTATTTATATATGAAAACTCTTCTTCAATTAAAGCTCTCTTAGCTCAGCAACAACACCAAAAGCTTCTTAAAGTATTGCTCCCGTTAGTAAAACAGAGCATAACCACAATGTAGTTAAAACATTGGCTTATTTACTTTCTTTATACTTTAATTCGTCTAAACTTTTATTTGTCGAATAACTAATTTGATAGATGTTATTCTTATCTACCCAATAATGATAAGTAACTTCGGGCTCGTTTTCGAAAACTACCCCAATATTATAGGGGTTAAGGTGTTTGTAACCATCTTCTCGATGAGGAACCGTTGTAATCATCCATTCGTCATTCGGATACTGTTGTTCTAAATATGGCTCTAACATTTCAACTTTTTTCTCAATTTGTGCATCAATCCAATAAGGGCGAGCAATAAAAAATACGCAGTATGCTAAAAGAACGACTAAGGCTAAAGACCATCCTTTTTTTCGCCATTTACCTTTTAAAAATAGTGTAGTGATTATGGTTGCTGCAATGACTCCCCCTACAACCATTAACTCTATAATCTCTGCTGGATGCATAAAACCCTCCTTAGATTATTTTTGTTACTTCAATTCTTCTTTTCACTCCTGACACTTGAAAAGCAATGAAGTCTTATTTTGCTAAACTCCCCAATAGCGCCATAACAGGCGTTACGGTTCTTCCACTATCGCTTACCCGTTTGTTTAAGTGCAATCCTGCACAATCTATATTGTTTAGACAGTCTTAATCGTTTTACCATCACTTGTCATCCAAAAAAGTTTAGAATTATTACATAAAACGGATAGACTATCAATCCTCTAATCGCTAAAAGACCAGTAATAGGATTAGAATACCACGGTTATACAGTGACAAACATAACCACAATTAACAGTAAATATTTCACCGTTAACTTATTGTAAATGGAGTGGCTCACCACCGCTAATCGAACTTGAGTTATTGACGTTTAACGTGACTTGTTCGCGCCAAACAGGTAAGTGAATCTGCCCATTTTCGGTCCAATGAACATCTTCAAGTCCTAGATAAGAAGGAAACGGCCGCCCGTCTGCTTGATTCATCACAACCATCACACCTATTTTATCATCGTTTAACTTGTGCGGAAAAAAGCTAGTTGTTTCATAAAGATTCATTGCTAGGTGTATATCTTTAAATGAATTATCCGTATACTCAACAGTAATTTGCATGTTTCCATCGTTAGATACTAATGTGAAATAAGTAGGTCCGAACAATGAGTCATAAGCCCAAAAGACGAGGAAATTGAAGATAAAGAATAGAGCGATGAAGTTTAAAATAATTTTAGAAACCTTAGTGAAGTGCGTAAAAATTGTGATCAACACTAAGAACATAGCATTGAGGAAAAACAACGGGTATATTCCTGAAATACCCACATACACCAGTAAAAAATGTCCATTATGCAAAACAAGGTATATCCCATTAACTAGTATAAAAGAAAGTACAATATTTATATTTTTTTTAGTCATAGTGTCTTTTAGTACTCCTTCCAACTTGAAGTGCTTCTTTTACTATGCAAACCAGCATACTTTTTTATAAACCTCTTCAATAGCGCCATAACAGACGGTATGGTGCTTAAACTATTGCTCTCGTTAGTGCAACAATGTCCTTTATTCTAATCAAAGCTATTTTTCATTGAAATTATTTATTTTTTATCCAAGTAGTTCTGCATAATAAAAAATGTTATTAGAGTAACCACTACCAAGACCATTGCTAAATAGTGTAGTAGATAATTAGTTGATGATAAGTAAAATAAAAGTAATATTATTATCGTTGTTAAAATCCTCAAAAAATTATTCTTAAAAAAACTAATCACAATTCATATCATCCTTCCCGTAGAACATAGTCAGCGGTAGCCTTTTACACTATTGCACCCCTTTAGCTTAATAAGGCTTCCCTTTGTTTTTAAATTATATTAAATTCAATCCAATACAGAATTGCCCCGTTGATTATTAAAATGTTGTTGCGTTATCAAAAGGTATTGATTCACCATTCACCAGAACATCTATTACATCGTGTTCTGCTCCTGTCGTTAAATAGTATGTATTTTGCTTTACAACATCATCTTGCAGATTGGTTACATTAAACTTTATTTTTACAGTATCTCCTTGTGTTTCTAAATCAGTTTCTACATCTCCAATTGAATGAAAAACAATATATTTTCCTTTCCCACCATCAGTGATTGATTGAAGTTTTAAATTGGAATCAACTTTGTCTTGCACATTATTAGGCACATTTTCAATTTCACTAAAACTCAATTTTGATGAATTACAAGCCGATAAAATTAAAACTACCAAAAATAATAATAATACAAAATTGATAAAAAAAATCACCATCGCCCTTATATTAGGTGTCGCAGTTGGCGTAATATTTGGAGAAAATGCATCTGCCCTATCCCCACTCGGTGATCTATTAATGAACTTACTTCAATTTATCATTGTACCACTCATCTTTTTCACACTAATCGTTGGAGTTAATCAGACTAGTGCGAGCAATTTAGGACGAATGGGTGGAAAGGTGTTTCTTTATTACGCGATCACTTCAGCTTTTGCCATCACTGTCGGGCTTACTGTCGCAAGTTTGTTTAATCCTGGTCAAGGGACAACACTTACAGGTACTGAAAACATGGAAGTGCCAGAGAACCCTGGCATCATCGAAGTGCTATTGAGTATTGTCCCAGATAACATCATAAGTGGATTCGCCGAGATGAATCTACTCGGCATTATTTTTACTTCGCTCGCATTTGGTATAGGATTGGCAGTTATGAGAGGTTCCAACAAATTAAATGAGATGGGCAATCGCCTTTATCACGTTTTTGATGCACTTAACGAATTGACGCTCATTGTAATGAAAGCGATCCTCCAGTACGTTCCAATCGGGATATTTGCGATCATCGCTAACGTAATCGGCAATCAAGGACTCGACACTCTTCTATCATTAGGGAACTTCATCCTAGTCTTGTATATAGCCATACTCGTACATCTAGCCCTGTACATTCTCTTACTGATTCTTGCAAAAATTAAGCCAGCTGTCTTTTTTAATGAAGCTCGTACACCAATGATTACAGCCTTCGTCACACAAAGTAGTACTGGTGTATTACCACTTACATTGAACGCAGCGAAAAACCTTGATTTGAAGAAAAGTTTATACGGTTTTAGTTTGCCTCTTGGTGCGACAATGAATATGGATGGTGCTGCCATTCGAATTGCAGTTTCTACTGTGTTTGCTGCCAACGTCATTGGTGAACCACTTTCGTTTATAGCCATCCTTCAAGTCGTCCTAATCGGAACACTGGTTTCTATTGGAACTGCTGGAGTACCTGGGGCAGGAATTGTCATGATAGCGACTGTATTCGCTCAATTGGGCTTACCAATGGAAGCTGTCGCACTTCTCGCTGCAGTTGACGTAATAATTGGTATGGGTGCAACTGCGTTAAACGTGACTGGAGATCTAGTAGGAACTTCAGTTATTAATAAAACAGAAAAGAAAAGCAATTAGGGGTTGCTGAATACCTTAACTAGCTACTAAAAATTAGTATAAATAGATACACAAAACGCTTGGACATTCAAATGCCCAAGCGTTTCGTTCTTTCATTGCCTTGTTAAACTAAAGTTTCTGAAAGTATACTTCTTGACAACCTCTATGCTCCCATCTTTCTTTTTGTATGTACTTCACTCTTTTTACCTTTTTTTGTAATGGAAGAAAACATATAAATAGCTAGAGCTGACCAAATGAAGGTAAATGCAATTAAATGCGCTTGTGATAACGTTTCGCCATAAAGAAAAACCCCAGTTATCAGTACTATTGTCGGTGCAATATATTGAAGAATTCCAAGCAAAGATAGTGTTACTTTTTTGGCACTCATCGTAAAGAATAATAGTGGTAAAACAGTTACTGCACCACTACCTATTAAGAGTAAACTTGTTGAAACAGAATCGAAAAATTGAATCTCAGATTGAAGCATCCAGTATGTCAAAAATACTAATCCAATAGGAGTAATCATCATCGTTTCAAGAGCTAAACCTATTGTCGAATCTGCTTTAATCATTTTCTTAGCTAAACCATAAAACCCAAAAGTAAGAGCTAGACTAAGTGAAATCCAAGGGATCTCACCATAATGAAGTGTTAATGTTAAAACCCCCATTCCTGCTAAAACAAATGCAAGAACTTGAGAACTACTTAACTTTTCTTTTAGTACGATTACACCGATTAACATACTTGTTATAGGATTTATGTATTGACCAAGACTCGCTTCTACTATTTTCCCTTCAATTACAGCCCACATAAAGATACCCCAGTTTGAACTAATCAGAACAGAAGCAAGTAAAAGTGACCAAAATAACTTTGGCTTCTTTAGAATTTCTTTTACGAACTTAACATATAACTTCCATTTCCTTAAAAAGATTAAAAGTACAATCATAAAAATAAACGACCAAATAACTCGCTGTGCTAAAATCTCTCCTGGAGAAATATGTTGGGTAAGTTTCCAGTAAATCGGAGTGAGACCCCACATCATAAAAGAAAAAGTGGCATACACAACACCATCTTTTTCGTTATTTAATTCCAATCCTATACCTACTTCCTACACGTCTCATTACTCGCTTGTCGAATTCATCTTTTCTACATTCAGATTTAAATACCATTTTAATCAAAGGACAATAGCAATTGTCACTCAACTAATTAGTGTACTATTTCCAATGTTATTTCGTATGATAATTTTACATAAAACATTGAAATATCACTAATTATAAGAGACCAAATCACTATGTGATTTGGTCTCTTATTTGGCGTATTCATTTAAGTTTTCTCCACCAAAACTGGAGTTACTTAAGTGTATACTAAAGTCTTTTCTCCAAAACCTAAGCTTTATCTTTGTTCTAAACGTGCAATTCTGTCATCTAAATCAGGGTGAGATGAAAATAACTTCATCATACTACCTTTACCACTAATTTTCATCGTTTGAATTGCTGAATCGTCGGTGCGATCTTTCACTGACGCACGATTCACATGTGCTTTCAACGAACGAAGTGCATGGGCCATTTTGTCTCGCCCAGCTAAGTCACCGCCTCCACGGTCTGCATGATACTCGCGGTGGCGTGAGTATGCACTAACGATAATACTTCCAAGAATCGAAAATACAATTTGAAAAACAATAATCGCTGCAAACTGTACGACAAATTGCAATTCAGGTTTAACAAAACGTGAGACTGCTATCGCAGCAATTCTTGAGAAAAATACAACGAAAGTGTTTACCACACCTTGAAGTAAGGTCATTGTAACCATGTCGCCATTCGCTACGTGAGCAACTTCATGAGCGATAACACCTTCTACCGCATCTTCATCCATATTATTAAGCAAACCTACTGAAACACACACGAGTGATTTTTTCTTTGAAGGACCAGTTGCAAATGCATTTACCTCAGCAGATTGATAAATTCCAACCTCTGGCATATGCATTAACCCAGCCGCGCGAGAAAAACGATGAACTTTCTCAACGACAGAGCGCTCTGCTGCTGATAATTGACCATCTGGATCTAATACTTTGACCTTCATCATCTTCTTTGCCATCCAACGTGACATCAAGAGAGAAATAAAAGCTCCCCCGAAACCTATTAGCAAACTGAAGACCATCAGCGATGTATAATTAATCCCTAAACCAGTTCCACCAGCATCTCTAATCGATGGGTCGATGCCTGTAAATGTTGTAATAAGTGTCCAAGCAATTACAAGTGTTGTCATAACCAAAATATTTGTTAGTATAAATAATAAAACTCGTTTACCCATTTAATATGCCTCCATTTTCAATGATATACTCATATATTTTAACATGTTTTTAAAAGATAGTAGAGAGATTTGCTCGATTTTCGTGTATTTTACAATATATCCCTCAAACAAAAAATTAACTTCACAATAAAACGATTAAAAGACTTATTCACAAACTAGTACTTCTCGGAAGAAATAGTGGTTTTTACCTGCCTTACATCGATCTACAATTGAAAACCCTGCATCAATAATAATATTATCGACTGGATCTATTGTAACTATGACAACTCTTTTCGCAAAATTTCGAGCACTTCGGAACATTTGCAGTTGCTCTTCATCTGAAACAACGGAACATAAATTATATGGCATATCAATGATAGCTACATCAAATTTTTCTTTGGTTTGCTTCATATCAGCTAAGACAACATCGGTTTCATAGCCAAAGTGAGCGAGATTCTCTTTTGCGCGATACACTACCCTATGATTGATGTCACTTCCCTCTATTGTAATATCCATCGAACTTGCTTCAATAAGGACAGTGCCAATTCCGCAGCATGGATCAATTGCCTTCACACCTGTTGGATCTGGAATAGCGATATTGACGATACTTCGCGCTAACCGTGGACTCAAAGCAGTGGAATAGCCGTGTGGCTTGTTATGGTGGCTTAACCAAATTGAAGTACTCATAAATAGCTGTCCAAACAACCACATTCCATTTAAATAAGTAATCCCAAATAACTGTTGTGGTTTTTCCAAGTCTACTTCCCCGTCCATCTTTAAACCGATCTTTCGTTCAATTGATCGTCTTTCAGTAAATGCCCATTTATCATTAGCCGGATTTTTTACAAACACGACTTTGAACGTCTTCTCATTTATTGGAAGTTGATCGAGATTCTCTATCACTTCCTCGACGGAGTGACACTCCAATAAAACATCTAAACGCTCTTTCATGAAAGGACTTCGGCTTGGATCAACCTGAATCGAACTCTCTATCGTACCTGAGGCCGAATCAGTCCCAAAGAATGCACGCATTTCCAACTTACACAATTGAAACTCTTCGGGTCTGTAAGAATACGTATATATTGATTTTTCGTTCAAACTCATTCACTCGTCACCCTTTGCACTAACTAGACACTTTTCTAATCAATTATTAATATTACTTATTACGTGGCAAACGGAATAGAGATATTATTGGTATCTCTCATGCTCAGTTTTCAGGCGGCCTTTTTTACCAACGTTGTCATCAGGTAGAAAATATAATATATTCCAACCATGCTGAAGATTCATACTACATAACATAACACCAATCCTGCAATATTCATACACATTAACATCACCTTCACTAGGTGCTTTCAAGCGACAATATTTGAAGAATAAGCATACTAGTAATAAGCAACATCCAAACACTACTTAGATTCTCCTAACGTTCCTCTTTTATTTCAATTGATTCTTCCATGTCATCTGACTGCATTCCTTTTTCTATCTTGAGCTTTTCCAACTCAATACGACGTTCCTCAACCCTTAACTCTCGCTCTTTGTATTTGTATTTCTTTTTACTCTCATAACCGATATATAGATAATAAATGGCAACGATAATAACAATATAAAACCAAAAATCCATGTCTAACTCCTCCTTCAAACAGTAATTCTTATAATTTACTATACCATATATTTCCTTAATCAAAAATGCATTATTAAATACATCGTGCATCGTGCTACTTTCTTCGCTTAGTCATATGTATTTCCGAAAGCTCTATCAAATACATGCAACAAGCAGACGAACATTTTATCATCTAGCTTTTGCTGATAAATATAGATATAATTCCTTTTAATCGTTTCTTTCGGGTTACAATCCATACTTGCGATAAGTTCGTCACCTTTATAGAAAAACACTTCATGAACGTTTTTAATGTATGTTTTTATCTCATACGTTTCACCATTCGCAGTAAAAGATAGCTTTCTCGTATTTTTGACCATCTCAGTTGTTGCAACAATTGGTTCTGTCACTTCTCTTGCAGGATCATATATCGTGAATTCGTCTCGTGATAGCCAAATGTTTTCAATGTACATGATTAAATTATTACTATTATCTTTCATTGCAATATTGACTGTCGTCTTCTCTTTTTTCCATCCTACTACCCAGTCATTAACTTTCCCCATAATTTTTTTTAACATATACATAACACGCCCTGCAGTATCTGTTAATAAAAACGTATCATTTTCTTTATTTTTTACCCCGACATTCATTACTAATTTTTCACTTCTCCATATTGAAACCCAATCCTTTACATTTCTCACATACCTTTGCAAAGAAAACACAACATTCCCTTCTGAATCTAGCACAGGAATTTTCTTTTTCGATAATGTTTCTGATGGAACTTCGTATACAAAATGGTAGCTAGCCAAAACCTTTTCCCCTTTCGTAGTATCACGATACCTCTATACGGATATCCACCTTCAAATGTTTCAGTACACATCTACTTAAAACTTAGATTATACAAGCTTCCACATTAGTAAGCCTTAGTTTATTTTACACTTTAATCCTTTAGCGAAGTTAGACATTCTTAAAGTACAAAAAACATCCAGAAGTTCCGGATGTTTTTTGTGTGCCATATAAAGTTATCTATGTTAAATAACACCTTGCATGATCATCGTATCTGCCACTTTTATAAATCCAGCAATATTTGCCCCGACGACGAGGTTTCCGGGAGCATCGTAATCTTCCGCCGCTTTCATGCTATTTCGGTAAATATTTTTCATAATTTCTTGTAGTTTCACGTCGACTTCTGCAAAAGTCCAAGCTATTCTCGCACTATTTTGCGCCATTTCTAGTGCCGAAACGGAAACTCCACCTGCATTTGCTGCCTTCCCAGGAGCAAAAAGTACATTGCTATTTAAAAAGATCTCAACTGCGCCGTGTGTAGATGGCATATTAGCACCTTCGCCGACCGCAAATACACCATTGGCTACTAAAATTTTCGCAGCAGTCTCATCCAGTTCGTTTTGTGTCGCGCATGGTAACGCTACGTCACATGGAACAGACCAAATACCAGAGCAATCTTCAAAATAGTGTGCGTTTGGATGTTCCATCACGTACTCACTAATTCTTTTATTTTCAACCTCTTTCAGTCGTTTGACTGTAGACAAGTCAATGCCGGTTTCATCATAGATGTAACCACCTGAGTCACTACAAGCAACCACTTTCGCACCAAATTCAATTGCTTTCTCCATTGCATAAATGGAGACATTTCCTGATCCTGATACCGTAACGGTACTTCCATTGAAACTCATGCCCTTGTCTTTTAACATTTCTTCTACAAAGTAAACTGTTCCATATCCCGTCGCTTCCTTTCGAGCCAGACTTCCACCAGAATCAATGCTTTTTCCCGTTAGCACACCAGCTTGAAATCCACCACGCATTTTTTTGTACTGGCCAAACATATATCCTATTTCTCTCGCACCAACACCAATATCACCTGCTGGCACATCGACATCAGCATCTATATATTTACTCAATTCCGACATAAAACTCTGTGTAAAACGCATGATTTCAAGGTCTGATTTTCCTTTCGGATCAAAATCAGCTCCACCTTTTCCTCCACCAATAGGTTGACCAGTTAATGAATTCTTAAATATTTGTTCAAAACCTAGAAACTTAATAATGCTAGCGTTTACAGATGGATGAAACCTCAGTCCACCTTTGTAAGGACCTATTGCACTATTAAATTGAACACGGAAACCGCGATTTACCTTAACATTTCCTTGATCATCTACCCATGGTACTCTAAAAGAGATAGTTCTTTCTGGCTCAACGATTCTTTCTAGAATTGCTTGTTTCATGTACGTGGGATTTTTCACAAGTACCGGCACTAACGAATCGAAAACTTCTTTTACTGCCTGATGAAACTCTAGTTCATTTGGGTTACGTTCCTTAACAGTTTGATAAACTCGATCAACATAATTCACGACTTCCGGCGTTTGTTCGACTCTCTCCATTGTTTTCAAGTTCCCCAGCTCCCTCTCGGTCGATCTATTTATAATTCTCAATTAATCTTATTGTTCATCGATTTTTCATCGATGCTTGTGATTGTGTACATTTCTTTTTATTGATCAGCTTAAAATAGAATGTCATTTATTATAAAACTGTCTTGTCGCCAAGTCCTTCATGGCTAAAGCCTTAGTTCACCTTAAACTTTAATCCTTTAGCGAAGTTAAACCTTTTTAAAGTAATTTATGATTAATTCTTGTTTTATATAGATTCTTACTTTTCTGTATTTTATAATTAATTAACTCATCTAATCAATATCAAGAGTCGATAGTTTTAATGCTTTATTGAGATCGTTTGGTTTTGGAGGGGTATAAATGGAATTGAGACAGATCAACTACTTTATAGAAGTAGCAACAAGGGAGCATATGACAGAAGCGGCAGACGCTTTACATGTTGCCCAATCTGCCGTCAGTAGACAGATTGTAAATTTAGAAAACGAATTAGGTGTCGATTTATTTATTAGAGAAGGTCGAAGAGTAAAATTAACCCCACTTGGTAAAATATTTCTGGAACGAATTAAACATGCAAGGAATGTCATCGATGATGCAACTCGAGAAGTGAAGGAGTATTTAGATCCTGAAAAAGGAACGATACGCATCGCATTTCCAATTAGTTTAGCTGCCCATACATTACCATCAGCAATCTCGTCGTTTCGAATGTATTATCCTGAAGCTAAATTTCAACTAAAACAAGGTCTTTACAATGACCTAATCGACGGTGTTGCCAAAGGCGATTTTAATATGGCATTAATTGGACCTGTACCGTTAGAAGAAAAGAAAGTAAATAGAAAAATACTGTTCACCGAAAACGTTGTTGCCTTGTTACCGATTCATCATCCACTTGCAGACCGAACATCTCTTAGGTTACGTGAATTAAAAGACGATCCATTCGTGTTATTACCAGAGGGTTTTGTTTTTCGCGATATCGTAATTAAAGCATGCAAAAACGTTGGTTTTCAACCGCAAATCGCATTTGAAGGGGACGATATCGATGCACTAAAAGGGCTCGTATCTGCGGGTCTAGGGGTCACACTTATGCCTGAGGTCACCTTAGTCGAAAGTCTATCCCGTTCAACTGTAAAAATACCATTGATTGAGCCTAATGTGACGCGGACTGTTGGTGTCATTACACCTAAAGAGCGCGTTCTTCTCCCAACAGAGCAACTATTTTACGAGTTCATTCAAGAATTCTTTGGTCGATTAAGTGAATTTAAAGAATAATATGACTCACCTGGATCGTAATATATAGGTGTTTCGAATGAAATAGATTACTCGATGAAGAACTGGGCTCAAAATGAAAAAGTAGTGAAACGGCCAAAAAAACAAAAATCCCTCCCTTTTTATCTAATGTGTGAAATAAAGGGAGGGATTTTATTAACCTTTAGCGTTTTCTACTGAACTGAACTCGTGAACCCAGACCTTCATATCAGGTAACCATGGCATTCCAGGATGAAATGATAAGATAGAGTCTTTGTATTCCTCAAGGTTTTCATATCCTTCTTGAACGGCAATTTCGTCTGTAACATCGCCCAAAGTCTGTTGATATACACGGTCTACCTTAAATGATTTGCCTTTAAGCACCATGATTTCTCCTGGATCAGCATACCTGCCGTTCCTTCTCGTCGCTGTCTTTCTTCCCTTTAGAGCTTTTTCAACATCTTCTGGCTTCGTAATCAGTCTGTCTATTTCACAGGTTTTTGGTGGTAATTCGTTTTCTATCATTTTTATATCCCCCTCTTATCTATTCTTTCTCTAGTTTATACCAAAAGTACCGTTAAAGTCATTTTACAGATGACAACATTTATACTAAATATGAAATCGAATTGCTTTCATATTAGTTTTTTGCTGTGTATAATTAGCAATGTTAGCGTTTTCTCAGACATTTAGGATAAGGATAGTTTGCTAAGAAACTAGCACGAGAAGGGGGAAATATACATGCCTTACATAGCTAATGATAATCGCTATGAAAAAATGACATACAATCGAACCGGAAATTCAGGGTTAAAACTTCCGGCAATTTCGCTAGGTCTTTGGCACAATTTTGGTGGCGTAGACTCTTTTGAAAATGGTAGAAAAATGCTTAGAAGAGCATTTGATTTAGGTATTACTCACTTTGATTTAGCAAATAATTATGGACCACCACCAGGTTCTGCAGAAGAAATGTTTGGCAAAATAATGAAGACAGACTTTAAACCTTATCGAGATGAGATGATCATTTCCTCAAAAGCGGGATATCATATGTGGGATGGCCCCTATGGTGAATGGGGATCTAAGAAAAATATGATTGCTAGTGCAGATCAAAGTTTGCAGCGATTGGGTCTTGATTATGTCGATATCTTCTATTCTCACCGACCAGATCCTAACACCCCATTAGAAGAAACAATGGGCGCACTTGATCAAATTGTCAAACAAGGAAAAGCATTGTATGTTGGTATTTCAAGTTATAGTGCAGAACAGACAGATGAAGCAGTTAAAATCTTAGATCGACTGGGTACGCCATTATTGATTCACCAACCTAACTATTCGATGTTCAACCGCTGGGTGGAAGATGGACTCCGCGGGGTTCTAAAGAAAAACGGCGTTGGATCAATCGCATTTTGTCCATTAGCTCAAGGTTTGCTTACGAATAAATACATTGGTGGTATACCTGCTGATTCTCGCGCCGCCCGATCAGATAGTTTCTTACAAGAAGACCAAATAACTGATGAAACGGTCGCAAAAATTCAAAAACTGAATCACATTGCTACTAAACGAGGACAGTCTCTTGCACAAATGGCTCTTGCTTGGGTTTTACGAGGCGGTCATATCACGACGGCATTAATTGGAGCCAGTCGAGTTAGTCAAATTGAAGAAAACGTAGCGACATTGGACAATTTAGATTTCTCTGAAGAAGAATTAAAGGAGATAGATAATATCTTGCAGTAGTGCTTATAAAAAGGGCTCCGCCTTGGTTAAAGGCAGAACCCTTTTTCTTTTGTTCTATTACTTAGCATTCGATCGTCCGTTTTTATTTATATCACATTCGAAATCGTTGAACAGATTGTTGTAAATTTTCTGCCATCTCAGTCAATATTTCCGCTGAGGCTGATATTTCCTCCATTGTTGCATTCTGCTCTTCTGAAGAAGATGCGACAGTTTGTGTATTATCAGAATTATTTTCAGCAATCACTCTCATTTTCTCAGCTTTTTCAAGCATTATCGCCGTCTGAGACGACACTTCTTGAACAGATTGAGACATCTCTCTAATTTGAATGTGAACATTAGTTGTTGCTTCTGATATAGATTGAAAGGACTCTCCAGCATTTTCAACCAATGCTGTCCCCTCAGATACCGTGCGTTCTCCATGTTCCATAGAAATAACTGAATCTTTAATTACTGTTTGAATTTCTTCGACGAGTGAACGAATATCTTTTGCAGAATTATTGGAGACTTCTGCTAATTTACGAACTTCATCTGCAACAACAGCAAATCCCTTACCATGATCTCCAGCACGAGCAGCTTCAATAGCAGCATTTAGCGCTAGAAGATTGGTCTGATCGGCAACATCGGTAATCATATGAATCATATCACCAATCTTGCTAGATTTTTCGCCAAGTAACTCAATTTTTTCTGATGTCGTTTGGGTAGATTCATTGATCTTCCCCATTTGTTCAACAACTCTCTGAATCACTGAAGTTCCGCTTTCCACTTGTTTCTTCGTCTTTGCCGACCCTTCATTCATGCCGTTTATATGGTTCGATATCGTCCCCATCTGCCCAGAAATCTGGTCAGTCGTTTGAATCCATTCTGCTACCGTATCCACTTGAGTCTCTGAACCTGATGCAATTTCTTGAATCGAGACTGCAATACTCTCGGTCGCTTTACTCGTCTCTTCAGAGCTAGCATGAAGTTGTTCAGATGAAGCGGCAACTTGTTCTGATGTTTTCGAAATATTTTCAATTAAATCACGAAGACTTGCTACCATCTGATTCACATACAAACCTAGACTTCCTAGCTCGTCTTTAGATTGAGTAGAGAGTTCATTTGTTGTTAGGTCACCTTGGCTAACTTGTTTTGTTGTTGACATGACAGAACGAATTGACTTTGAAACGCTTCTACTAAAGAAAAAGACTAGTATAAAACCAAGGATAGACGAGACACTTATCGCAATGATGTTAATCACCTTTGTCATAAATACCGACTGGTTTGCTTGATCTCTAGCGACAAGCATATCATCATATACCAAACTAGATAGTTCTAAAGCGTCGTCAACAATATCACTTCGAATTCGTGCTAATTGTCCCACATAATTATCATTGTCGTCTGTTTCTATCATCAAACCAAACGTTTGATCCATCATATTATTGTTTCTTAAGATGTTATTGAAGAGCCCTTGCTGCTCTTCCGTTTGAAATTGATTGTTCATTAATGAAATATGTTCAGAAAGTGTTTCATTTCTTTCCTCATATTCCTCTTGATCGTACTCTCCTGTTCGAGCATAGTCACTAGCCTGTATATATTTTGCGCGAATAATTGCCCCTACATCGTTCATAACAAGAGCACCTTCAGACCGCTTTTCAAACGATATTAAGTCATCTTCGACATTGTTTAATTCAGAAAAAGTAAAATACAAACCTACCAAGAAAATAAATAAGATGATTCCGAAAATTGTTACCATTTTTCTACGGATCGACGCATCTTTCCATAGAACGTTAACCGATGAACCTTTCCTGATTTTATTCATCGCTCCGCTTTTCCATAACCTCTCCATAAGATCCCCTCCGTTCCTAACTCTTCAACTACACACTTTATGAAAACTCTAATAAGTAAACGCTATCATTTTTGTCAACAACATTTTCAACCGATCATTTCTTTCATTATAAGTAAATTCAAACTAGTTCGCAAGTTATATTTTTCTCCCATATGCTTGTTATCTAATCATAATTAATAAGAGAAAAGGCCTAACGACTCTCTCCTAATTTTCATTGATCAAAAGATTGCTTAAATACTAAACAAAAACATGTTTAGTATAATTGTCGTAAATTCAATCAAACTTTTTTGGTGCTGGAAATTCGGTTATGTCTTCCAATATCTGCTTCCGCTTTTTTGCATCTGGTTCACTTTCATGTAAGTCAGCTCGTATATTTGCTAAGTATTCGGTATAGTCACGGTACTCTGGGCCAAACATTTCTAAAAGGTGATGTTTAATTTTTTTTGCCAAAATTGGACTTGCTCCAGAAGTCGTTATGGCGATTTTTAAATGTCCACGATCCAAAACTGCCGGAAAAAAGAAACTACTTAGCACCTGACTATCAACAACATTAATTAGCACTACATATTTGTTGAGGTATTTCGCAAACATTTCGTTCAAAGGTGTCACTTCCGTCGCGACAACTACTAAGAAAAAGCTTCTCCAAGTCAAACCTAGTCGCTCACACGTTTCTTGCTTGAGATCAGACTCTACTAAAGACGTCTTCATATATGTAAAATCGTTGGTTTGTTGGTTAAGGTGATCGGTTAACGTAGGACTTATGACGGTAACTGCCGCCTTTTCAGCTATAAGATGGTTTATTTTTCTTTCAGCGATTTTTCCTCCCCCGATAACTAGGCAAGGTTTGTTATTTAATTGGAGAACGAAGGGGCTACTCATTCGATCATGTCCTTTCGTCAAAATGTACCTTCTTATATTCTGGATGTATTGTACCATGAAAGCTGAATCTTTTGCCCAAAGGGATCAAATTCAAATAGGGAACAGTTAAATAGCGAAGTTGAGACCTCCGTCTCAACTTCGCTATGACCTACATAAGTAACATGTCTTCTAAGCGATAATTTGTTTCTGTTTCAAATAGTCAATGATCGTTTCAACTGATTGTTCAATTGATGCTTGATCGGTAGAAATCGTCAGTTCTGGTTGATTCGGCTCTTCATATGGAGCACTAATGCCAGTAAACTCTGGAATTTCACCTGCTCTTGCTTTTTTATAGAGGCCTTTAGGATCTCTATTCTCGCATTCCTCTACAGGACACTTCACAAACACCTCGATAAACTCGTCTTTTTCAACCATTTCCCGAGCAAGATCTCGATCTTGACGATAAGGAGATACAAAAGCTGTGAGAACGATACTCCCACTGTCTACAAACAGTTTAGATACTTCACCGATTCGCCGAATATTTTCTTCTCGATCTTCTGGCTTAAACCCGAGGTCTTTATTCAATCCGTGACGAACATTATCCCCATCTAGCACATAGGTTTTTGCCCCCAACTGATAGAGCCTTTGATCGACAGCATTTGCAAGGGTTGACTTTCCAGAACCAGATAACCCAGTAAACCATATTGTACAGCTTTTATGATTATGAAGCTGTTGACGTTCTTTCTTTGTTACTGCGGCACTATGCCAGTGGATGTTTGACGCTGTTTCTGTATTTTTCATGCGTTCACCTTCATTCCTTTAATCAGTACTTCAACTACTTCTGGTCTACTGAATTCTGGTGGTGGTGTATCGCCGTTTCTTAATAATTCGCGTACTTTCGTTCCAGAAAGAATAACACGATCTTCTACTCCGTGTGGGCATGTTTTCGTTGAAGCCATGTTCCCACACTTTTTACAGTAGAAACTATGCTCAAAGAATAGTGGTAGAATTCCTAGCTCACTTTCCGTAAATTGACGGAAAATATCCTGCGCATCATACGTTCCATAGTAATCACCTACACCGGCGTGATCTCTCCCGACAATAAAGTGTGTACAGCCGTAATTTTTACGAACCATCGCATGAAAAATCGCTTCACGAGGTCCTGCATATCTCATTGCTGCTGGGAATACGGCAAGGAATACACGATCTTCCGGATAGTAATTTTTCAGTAACACTTGGTAACTTTCCATACGAACATCAGCTGGGATGTCATCTGCCTTCGTTTCACCAACAAGTGGATTCAAAAATAGTCCATCAACAATTTCTAATGCTGCTTTTTGGATATATTCATGAGCACGGTGAACAGGGTTTCTTGTTTGAAATCCAACTACTTTCTCCCAACCTTTTTCTGCAAAGGTTTCACGGGTTTTCGCTGGATCTAAATAGAACGTTGAGAATTCCCCTTTATCCGTTGTACGTACTAGCGTTATTGGTCCAGCTAAATACGTATCTCCTCTTTCAAACATTTTTTTAACGCCTGGATGGGCGAGATCTTTTGTTCTATATACTTGGATTGCTTCTGTCTCTTGATCCGGAGAATATATTTCTGTTAATTCAAGCACGCCGTAAGTTACCCCATTATAAGTAAGGCGAACAGATTGTCCTTCTTCAAGGGAAGCTGCGCGTTCTTTCGTTACAGGTAATGTAATCGGCAAACTCCAAATATGATTATTTGATAAACGCATTTCGTGAACGACTTTCTGATAATCCTCTTGTCCGAGGAATCCTGTTAACGGGCTATAAGCACCATTTGCAATGAGTTCTAAATCAGATAAACCTGTTTTGTCTAATTCGATCTCTGTTGTAATTCCTGAATAGTCTAAGTTTTCATTTGTGCGATTAATTAATGTTCCTCCATGAGGAAGGCTCTTTGTCATGTCGATCACTCCTTGCTTGATTTTGGTTTCATATGAAGGCCACACTCTGTTTTTTCAATGCCAGACCAGCGTCCTGCTCGTAGGTCATCTCCTTTTTTCACTGCAAAAGTACATGGTTCACAGCCAATACTTGGATAACCTTGATCATGAAGTGGGTTATAAGGAAGTTCGTTTTCCTTAATATACTCCCATACATCATCCCAACTCCAATGAATAAGCGGACACACTTTAATGAGTTCGAATTTATTATCTTGATTGACAAACTCCGTATTTGCTCGAGTGGGCGACTGCTCTCTTCGTAATCCTGAAAGCCATGCTGTATTTCCTTGTAAAGCTTTCCTCAAGGGTCTATTTTTGCGAATATCACAACATAAATCTGGCTGTCTTTGCCACAATTTATCGCCATGTTTTTCTTTTTGTTCTTCAAGCGTCAAATCTGGCTGAACCATGTCAATGTTGAGATCTGGATATTTTTGTTTAACATCTTCAATCAATTCGTACGTTTCTTTGAAATGGACATGAGTATCAAGGAACACGATACGCGCGTCTTTTTTGATTTTAGCAATCATATCAACAAGGACAATTCCTTCTGCACCAAAGCTACAGGCGTAAACAAGGTCGTCGTTAAATAATTCATAGGCCCACTCAATGACTTCTTCCGCTTTTGCATGTTTCAATTTTTCTTGGTAAAAACGATAGTCACTGTCGGTAAACGTTTGATAAGGCGTTTTTTTGATTTGCTCAGTCATATCAGGACTCCCTTTCTATCTTTATGATTCATGAATAGTCTGTTGCTCTAACTTGACAGATTTATATAAACTCAAAGATCCCATTGTCGCTACGATAATCGCGATGACAATAACAATCATATATGGATTTGGGTGTAAGAAAACATGAATCAAACTATACGACATTACCAAAGAAAGGACTGGAGAAACGACCCAAACTTTAACTATCTTTCTAATCACATCTTTTTGCCATAGTTGAAACCCTTCTCTAGCACAACCAATCCCAACAATTCCGGAAGTTGTCGCTTGCGTTAATGGTACTGGAATACCGAATATTGAAGCTATGATTACAAGTCCGCCTCCGGTTCCCGATACGGCCGTGCCTTCAAGCAGCGAAAAGTTAATAATTTTTTTACCGTTTGTTTCTAAAACTTTTCCACCAAACAATAAAGCTCCTAATGCTACGAAGATTCCACCCAACCAAATACCTGAAGTTTGTTCAATTAAACTAGCTCCAACAAGTGGACCGATCGCATTAGCGACATTATTCATGCCGGCTGAGAAGGCTTCAACGAATCCAGTAAAGACTAGTAAAGCTGCTAACCATTTTTTCCAAACACCCTTACCGGTCAGTTGTGGCCATCGACGCTCTAATACTTGAATGATTTTCCCAAAAATAAAACATACACTAAAAGCAACTATTGGAATGATTAGCCAGAACGAAACAATAAAAAGGACATTGTTAACATTCAGTGCTTGAAAGGCGATTCCAACTCCAACGACTGCACCAATCGTCACTTCACTTGTTGACAATGGAATGCCAATCATATTCGCCAAGAAGAGTGTGAGAGTGGCAGATAGCAAAATAACTAGAGCCACTTCCAATGAAAATACGCTTGAAGGGATAATTCCTTCGCCAACGGTTTTGACGACTTCACCTCCACCAATGACAGCACCTAACAAAGCCCCTATTCCAGCAATAAGCAATGCGAGCCTCTTTTGCTTGACTGCACCGCTCCCATAAGCAGGCCCCATTGTAGCTGCGGCGCCACTTGCACCAATATTCATCGCAAAAAACAAAGCAATTGCTATCGTTATATATGCCAATATCATCACTCACACCCCCTTAGCGAATAAACTTAATCCTTACAATTTTCATAAAACCTATTGATTTACTTGGAATTATATAATGATACGGAGAAAAGGTCAACAGGAATACTATAAAAATAGGCTGATTTTTTTTGACAACGCTATGAAATCCCTTTGTATTAGCGATTTAAACACAATTCCGAAATCAGAAATTGAATAAATTATCCAATCACTACCTTGCATTACATGACATAATATATTACACTTCTTGTATACCTTGTAATGCAAGATAAAGGAAGAGGTGAATCATTTGTCTACAACTCAGATGATGAAAGGTATTCTTGATGGTTGTTTACTTGCAATCATTAAAGATAACGAAGTATATGGATATGAATTGGCTGAGAAGATGGAGAAATATGGCTTCGACTCATTGAGCGAGGGCACGATCTATCCGTTACTGATCCGCATGCAAAAAGAAGAGCTCGTCTCCTCGACGTATAAAAAATCCACAGCAGGACCGAAAAGGAAGTATTATTCTTTAACTGATAAAGGAGAGCAGGAATTAATAAATTTTATCGAACGTTGGGACTATGTACAAAGCAATGTGAACAGAGTTATTAACCATGAAGCAAAATAATTAATTTTAAGGAGCTGATTTTATGACACAATTTCATGAGGATCTGTCAGAGCGAAGCAAAACATTTCTCGGAGATTTGCGCGTTTATTTGTTTTCAAGTGGGAAAAAATCAGAAGATATTGACGATATCGTAGAGCAATTAGAAGTTCATTTGCTTGAGGCTGAAAGAAACGGAAAACCAATTGATAAAATTATTGGTGATTCACCTAAAGACTATATGAATCAATTGTCTAGTGAAATGACAGTTGATGTCAAGGGGTGGGCTAAGTATATTCCTTTCATTATTTTGGGCGGTTTTTCTTTTAAAATTATCGGTGACCTTGTTAATGGAAACCTTTCTTACTCGCTTCTCGAGCTATTTGGTTTCTTAGCGATTGCCCTCATTTTTATTGTGACCACCTTTGCTTCCTTCAAATTTATTTCTGGTCGAGGACTTTCTAATTCACAACAAATAATGGTGTTATTCCCCGTCGTAACGTTACACATGGGTTTGTTTATCGGATTGATTTACTTAAATCGATCACTTGAAACACCAGTGATTCATTTTGGAACTACGGGGACAATCATCATTGCAAGCTTAGCAGTTATATTAGTACTTTTAATCTCTTGGTGGGCAAAGACAGCTGTCCTTCCAATTCTTTTAATCTTATTGTTCTTGCCTGAATACTTACTTGGTTTTTCAACGATGCAAGAAATGACACAGATGACGGTTGGATTGTTTATCAGCTATGCTAGTATCGCGATTTATATTTATATTTCATTTAAAAACACGAAGGAAGAATCACCAAACCATTAACCGAGGTTGACGGATCGTTAATTTAAGATATTATTAGATAAATAGAAAAGCCGTTGGTGTTAGGGGGAAATAATGAAATATTCGAAGTTTTTCATCATAAATTTTATCCCAATTATAATCGTCATGGCAACGATTTTTATCGCATCTTCGCAAACGTCTGAACAGCAAGATATCAGTCCCATTTTGGACCGGGTGTCCGATCAAAATAGTTTGAGAGGATTGATTAGCTCAATCATGGAACGAGTCAATCTCGTCGCCGATCGGGCAATTTCTGTCGTAGCAAGCTACCCACTTATCATACTTATTTTCATCGGTGCTCTTGCTGTGATCGTTGCCATCGTTTTCTTTCGATTATTCAAATCCTCCGAGAGTACAGCTAAAAAAGTCGTCAAAACATTTGTGTATACAAGTATGATCTTCTTCTTTTTTGCTACAGTTTTATTCTTGTTTAAAAGCGACACTGTCATTGAAATCTTGAGAAATCAAGCTTCCATGGAGCAAATCAGATGGTTATTACAACGAATCGATATTACCTATGCCGGTTCCACAGTGAACCTTCAAACACACGGTGTCGATGGCTTAATGAATTTCTTTCTAAGAAAGTCTGCGCACTTTTTCTTATTTGCTCTGCTTGGGTTTTTCGTATTCTTAGCGATGTACAAATTAAGCGACAAATCATTGGCTTCATTTATTGTTTCCCTTGTCACCGTTATTGCCTATGCTGCTCTTGATGAATACCGGCAAACCTTTATCCCTTCACGATCGGGATTGATTGAAGATGTCATCTTAGATACTGCAGGCGGGATTTTTGGCATAAGTATGGGCTGGTTAAAGAAAATAGTTTCGAAATGGTTGGGCTAGGAAGGGAGCATGTCTACCTAGCCTTATAAAGTTTCCTCAGCCTGTTTACGTATGCGACGCACGGCATTGCTGTAAAAACAAACACAACAACTGCTAACATCTGTAAAACAAGGACAACAATCGATATCACTGTTGCGTCCATTATCAATAATAACAAGTCCAAAGTAATCATTAGAATGAAAGATATCAGAGCACCTTTGCAAAAGAATTTTTTCTGTTTCTCATACTTTTGAACGAGTGTTTCGGTATCTGAGTAAATAGGTTTTGTTCCCTTTGGAGCTGTTGCGGTTCACCTCTGACTAACTTATAACAAAAACCACCAAAACTAAAATTGTCAAACAACCAGCCTTTTTTAGCATATTTGCTCAACATTTACATATCTTTTTCTTCTGAAAATGCTAACTCGCCATTAAGAATATTCTTCGTTTGTTTCATTTTCAAACTCCTCCTCTGTCTTTGAATAATACTTCTGCACGGGAAATAGGAGCTCGATTTTAAAAAATGTACCTGAAAAAAACCTCGGTCTGAATTGTCTTCTGGATCGGACCTTTTCCCATTTCCATTTTTCTATCTGTCCGGATAGCTCTCTCTTTCGGACCGCTTCCCATTTCAAATCTCCTATCTTGTCCGAATCACACTCAAGTAACTGCTCAAGAGGCAGCAACTTGAACAGTTTCCTTAGCAGATATGCAGAGTAACTGCTCAAGTTACGTCCGCTTGAGCTATTTTTCCTCTTCACAATCATACCTACCACTACTCCCCCACCATATAAGTCTTCAAGAAACTCATTTCCATCTTGCCCATTGACAAAAATAATTTTATCTATTATGGTTATATACATAACTATATAACCATATAACATAAAGAGGTGGTGATTTCCCATTGAGTAAATCATTTAACGATAAAAAACCAATTTTTTTACAAATCAAAGATCGATTGGCCGACCAAATTGTCAACGACCAGTTAAAGGAACATGATCAGATCCCTTCAACAACCCAACTCGTTCATTTTTATAAGGTGAATCACCTGACGGCTTCAAAAGGTATAACGTTACTCGTAGAAGCAGGAATTATTTACAAGAAAAGAGGTGTCGGGATGTTCGTCGCTGAAGGTGCAAAAGAAAAGCTACTCCAACAACGCAAAGAGGTGTTCGCAGAGGAATTTGTACTACCAATGATTCAAGAAGCTGATAAATTAGGGTTGTCAAATAGTGAAATAACCGCATTAATTAATAAATTAAAAAGGACGTGATCATGATGAATTACGATGTAGATGTCAACCAGATAAGTTTGAAATATAAAAAATTCGAAGCACTAAAAGACTTAACTTTTAAACTTGAATACGGAAAAATTTATGGGTTAATTGGCAGAAATGGCGCTGGAAAAACGAGCTTCCTTTCGTTATTAGCTTCCTATCAGGAACCAACGGAAGGCACAATCACTATCGCTGGTGAGATTCCGTTTGAAAATGCAAATATGATGCCGCACGTGTCGTTCACTCATGAAACAGATTATGCAGATGAGTATGAGCCAATAACAGATTATCTTGAAGCAGCCGAGCGTTATCGCCCGAATTTTGACCCGGAATATGCAGATAAACTTATTAAACTCTTTAAATTGCCGTTAGATAAGCCTATTAAAGAATTATCAAGTGGTATGCAATCTGCTTTAAATGTGACACTCGGCCTCGCTAACCGCAGTCCCATTACAATTTTTGACGAAGTTTACCTTGGCATGGATGCTCCAACACGGGAGTTGTTTTATAAAGAATTGTTGGATGAACAATCTCGCCATCCGCGCACAATGATTTTGTCCACTCACCTCGTATCAGAAATGGATTATTTATTTGACGACGTGTTAATCCTTGATCGAGGGAAACTTTTGCTTCATGAATCGTTCGAAGCATTGATTAGCCGAGGGGCAACGATCACTGGTGCATCTAAGAACGTTGATACCTTTACCAGCGAAATGGAGAAGTTAAATACACAGCAACTAGGAGATACAAGGTCTGTAATGGTTTACGGTGAGATATCAGATGCGAAACAATTCGAAGCCGATCAAATTGGCCTCGAGATAGGCCCAGTATCACTACAAGAATTATTTATTCATTTAACAAGGGAGGAGGAATAATATGATTTCTAAAACAGCATCAAAATTAGGCATCGACTTATTCTCACTACAAATGAAATGGGCGATGTGGTTTCTGCCCATCATCTTCATACTTTATCTTGGTGTGCTCTGGTTCCTGCCAGATGCAGACGTCAACGAAATGAGTTTTTTATCGTTTGCTTTTGAACCAGCCAAAATATTTATGCTCGTCTGTGGGATCATTTCCGTGTTTGCTTTTCTTTCCTATTATGTCAGACAGGGGATTACTCGGAAAGATTATTTTAAAGGGACAGGAATAGCTGCAGTGGGAATGGCTATTGTAATGATGATTATTATTGCCATCGTTGCCGCAATCCTATTTTTTATCGGGTCTTACGTAAATTTCCTATCCGATATCAACACGTCCACGTTCTTGAACACTCAATCTGACTGGTTCATACCTGTCATTGCATTCAGTCTGATTCTTACTTCTTACTATGTAGCTGGTTGGTTAATTGGCGTTGGCTTTTACCGGTATGGTGGTTGGGGTGGCATGGGCTTTATTGCTATAGCCCTAGTCTTCACAACTCTTACCGATGTTTTGTGGGAAGCCGAAGCATCTCATCCTTGGGCTTCATGGCTGAACCTGAACATGTCACAATTAGCAATTCCTATCTCTTTCATCGGGGCACTAATCTTCATTTCTATCGGCCTATGGATCATTCGAGCAACAACAAAAAGAATTCCGATTAAAGTAGAGTAAAGCAATTAGCAGGTTACAAATTCAATAGAGAGCGTAGCTAAGTCAACTTCTAGCACGCTCCCTTTTTATGCTCTCAATATGGTGCACGTTTACCTTATCCCACTTTGCCTTCCAGTTCTTTTTCATCATTCGCTGTTCATAAACATCAATACGTTCATTCGTTCTTTTGAAAAAATTAGTTGGTCTTACTTCCATATCAATTACATCCTCAATCCCGTAAGGTGCTGTCAGAACAACTCGTTCATCTTTATCTAGCTTCACTCCTAATGCTGTTACTGTTTCCGGAAACTTCGCTATCGCATCGACAGAAGATATATAGGGTGGAAGGTTATTAATCATGTGCATTCTCGCCTGATTCTTAACGGACCACGGAACATTTGGAAGAATTTCAGTAAGTTGCTTTTCTAACTTCTTTTCCTCTGATTTATTGACGTTGCCTCTATCAAAATAAATCACATCAACATCCGCCAAAGGTGTTCTTTCGTGATATCCGTGTAACTTATCCCAAATTTTTGTTCGTACAAAACCTGCACACACCCACCAATCCGGAAGGTTTAGTGAGTTTGCCACTGTAAGTATTCCCATCATCCATTGATCTTCTTTAACTAATTGAATAACGTCCTCTTCACTTTTCATAATAATAACCACCGCCCTGAATCGAATGTTCGTTCTATTTTAACATAAGCACTGTTTAAGGGTTGATAGTTAAAAATTCCCCTCAACAGATGATGTTTCTTTCAGAGCTTTTAGGTGAATAGATATAAGAGAAATATTTATTCGAAAGGATGGTCGTTATGCAATCATTACAAGGAAAGAAAGCACTCATTACAGGCGGTAGTAGAGGCATTGGTGGAGCAACAGCGATTGCGCTCGCAAAGGAAGGCGTGGAACTTGGGCTTATCGCCCGCTCCGAAGAAAGCTTTGAATCAATTCGAAAAGAATTAACCGATCTTGGTGCAACCTTCGTCACTGCCGTTGCAGACGTATCACAAGAAAGTAACGTGGAGCGAGCAGTCAAAAACATTCGCGATCACTTAGGTGATATTGATATTCTGATCAACAATGCAGGAGTTGGAACGTACGGCAATTTTCAAGAAACTTCCACCGATGAATGGAAAAAAGTACTTGATACAAATGTCATGGGAACAGTTCACGTCACGAAAGCTATCCTACCTGATATGATCAATAAAAATCACGGGGACATTATCAATATTTCTTCCATGTCAGGATTAAAAGGGACAGCTGGATCGAGTGCCTATAGCGCATCAAAATTCGCCGTGATCGGTTTAAGTGAATCACTCATGCAAGAAGTTCGCCGCAACAACATTCGCGTCAGTGTATTGACACCAAGCCTTGTTGAAACTGACTTAGTCCGCGGAAAAGGTTCCGACAAACGAAATCCTAAAAAATATACCCAAGCAGAGGACTTAGCGGAATATATGGTTAGCCTACTAAAACTAGAGCAACGCACATTTATCAAGACTTCCGCTCAGTGGGGAACAAATCCGTTTTAAACACTGAAAAAATATATTAAAACTTTTTAATAAGGGCTGAGGTTAGGATATTTCTTAATCTTAGTCCTTTCTTTAATTTTTTATTAAATTTCCAAAAAGCTACGGGCTTCTTTCAATAAAATACTTCTCCTTTCACACACATTTATATGAAATTGTCGTTGCATTTCATAGATGAGACCGTTATAATTTAACTGATAACGATTATCATTATTACTTAAACAAGATTGGAAGGGGATTTTTCTCTATGTCCTATATATCTGCACATGAGTTGTCTGTTGCTTACGACAAAAACGTAATTGTCAAAGAAATGAATGTTGAGATTCCTGAAGGAAAAATAACATCCATTATCGGACCAAATGGATGTGGAAAATCAACGCTTCTTAAAGCTATTTCCCGAATTAAAAAGCCACATAATGGCATTGCATACTTACAAGGTGAAGATATTCATAAAATGAAAACTAAAGACGTTGCTAAAAAACTCGCAATCCTTTCACAGGCACCGGAATTACCAGGAGGGCTCACAGTCGAACAACTTGTGTCCTATGGTCGATATCCACATCAAAATGGGTTACAACGCTTTACGAAGAAGGATAGAGAAGCGGTAAACGAAGCTCTTAAAAATACTAATTTAATTGAATTTCGTGATCGTCCAGTCGATGCTTTATCCGGCGGTCAACGCCAGCGTGCTTGGATTGCTATGGCACTTGCTCAGGAAACAGAATTACTATTTTTAGATGAACCAACAACTTACTTAGATATGGCGCACCAGATGGAAGTACTAGAATTACTCGAACGATTAAACCGTGAAGAAGGTCGAACGATTGTTATGGTCATTCATGATATTAATCATGCTGCCCGCTTTTCTGATCATTTAATCGCACTTAAAGACGGACAGCTTCTTTTTAATGGGGACCCGTATCATATTATTTGCCCACCAGTGCTAAAAGAAATTTTTCATATTGATGCGTATATTGGCAGAGATCCCCGCACCGATAAACCAGTTTGTATTACCTACAATCTCTTACAAGAAGAAGAGGCACCCCCACTAAAAAATGCAGCGGGAGATTTGTTGGGAGTGTAACGTATGCCACATATTAATGAAATTGTCAGTGAGGAACAACGTAAAATATTCGGAATTCGATCGGGTGAAATGAACCAACATTCTCAATATAGCCTTCACACCTCTTCATTCCGCACACGAAATGGTGTAGAATCCTATTGCAATTGGTACGCGATTGCAGTAGATGCTCCTTCTTTTGATGTGGTTGGTACCTTTTGGGCAAGTCGTCTCGGTAGATATGTTGCATTTGTTCATTGGTGTATCTCACGAGGAATAACGCTCGAACAAGATTGGGATATTGATATATTATATTTAAAAAACGAAGCAAGCAGAGAACCCTCGATACACTATGTTGTCAAAATGGTAGCATTTCACCCCGAAGACAACGGCGACAAAAATGTGCAGTTGCATGATTTCTATCAGAATTACTTGAGTCCGATGATTCATACAGTTGCTAATGTTTGTGAAATAAAGTCGTCGATGTTGTGGGGCCAACTCGTTCAAAGTATTCCGTATTTTTTAAAGGAAGTCTCGAAGTTTGAAAGTGAGGTTATGGCTGAAACTATCACATCGAGTTGGGAGTACATGAAAGAAACAGCTCCTGCACATGTGTTTCTGGAAGAGAAGAATCCCTTTCCTTACAGAAGCTTAGAAATCGCAAACCCTAAGAATGCAGCTGTACCGATGCAAACGAAAGCTGCTTGTTGCTTGTACTTTAAACTGAGTGGCAACTATTGTTATAGTTGCCCAAGACTTACGCCTGCAAAGCGACAGGAGAAGTATGACGTATTAATAAAAAAGCAATAGGTTTTGTTAAAGAGAGGCCGGTCCCAAAGTATCATTTTTGGACCAGCCTCTCTGCTCTTCATCTACACCTTTTTTTGCTTCATTAACCATAGAAAGAACGGAGCACCGATTAGCGCCACAACAATTCCGGACGGTATTTCCTTAGGTGCGAGTACTAAGCGACCTAAGGCATCAGCAAAAACAAGGAACCCTCCACCTAAAAGCAAACTTACTGGGAATATTCTCCTATTACTATGCCCTACAAGCATTCTTGCCATATGAGGGGCAACAAGTCCAACGAAACCGATCGTTCCCGCTGCCGCCGCAGCACATGCGGCAATGACTGTCGCAAGAAAGATCATAGACCAACGTGTGAAAGTAACGTTTAACCCTACGCCAATAGCCGTTTCATCGCCCAACGCTAGAAAATCAATCTGCCTAATCAAATAAAATGCTATTGGTACAACGATGATAAGTGGTCCTATTAAAAACCATTGAAGTTCGTGAAATCCACGCGCATAGGTACTACCCGATAACCAAGTTAAGGCAACTGCAGCATTAAGGTTAAACCGTACGATCAAAATTTGAATAATAGCGGACCCTACTGCAGAAATTCCAATCCCCATTAATGCCATGACAGCAGGCTGAAAATTTGTTTTAAATGATAATACCATCACGATTGCAACTGCAATAAAAGCGCCAATAATCGCGCCAACGGGAATCCAAGCAACCGATAAAGCTGGTAGTACATATAAAATCGTCATTGCACCTACGCCAGCACCTGAAGTCACTCCAATGACGGAAGGATCTGCTAACGGATTGCGAAGAACCCCTTGAAATAATAAACCACTAATAGCGAGAAGCATGCCGGCAACGAGTGCAACAAGAACTCTACTAAGTCTTAAATCGATGATGAGAGACCGCAGAGACGTTTCTTCTGGATCAGTTAAAGCAAGCCACGTATTTTGAATTTCAATCCCTTGGCTTCCGACATTAACTCCAAAGATAATAGCTAACACTGTAAAAATACTTACACCAACAATAATGACACTGTATGGTATATTATTTTTAGAAGAGTTACCACTCAACCCTTCTTTACTCGACATACGGAAGAATGTTCCACGGTGCTTCCAGATTAGCCAGATTAGCCAAGGCGCACCTATTAGAGCAGTCACTGAACCTACCGGAAGTTCCGTTAAAGATGGATCAATCCATCTTCCAACGACATCTGCTCCGACCAATATCACTGCTCCCCATAACATCGAAGCACTTAATAACCAACCATGTATTTGTAACCCCATAAGTCTAATAAGGTGTGGTGCAATAAGCCCAATAAATCCTATCGGACCTACAACACTAACACTTATAGCCGTTAATGTAACAGCTCCTATGAACATAATAAATTGAATTAAGCCGACATTTTCTCCCAAACCCTTCGCGTGTTCTTCACCAATAAAAAGAACATCAAATTTTTTCGAGAAAAACAGTAAGAAAGTTAAGATAGCGAGAATTCCTGGAACCATGAAGCGTGCACCGCTCCAGTCGTTTTGAACAAGCGTACCGTTGCCCCATAAAAATAACCCAGCAGTCTCATATTCAAAAAATATTTGAATTGCTGAAGTGAATGCAGAGAACGTCAACGTTAAGACCATGCCTGCAAGTGCCATCCGTATTGGAGTTGCACGACTTCCGCCAGATATAGCAAATACAAGAATTGCCGCAATCAACCCACCTGCAAATGCAAGAAAAAATCCATTTACTGAGATACCAGTTGGAAGAAATACTGCACCCAGAATCACAAAGAAATAAGCTCCTGCATTTACCCCTAATGTTGCTGGCGATGCTAATGGGTTTTTCGTTAATGTTTGAAATAAGACACCCGCTGAAGCAAGTGCAGCCCCAGCCATAACACCAACGACAATTCTCGGCAACCGAAGCGTCCGGATAATTTCATGTTCCAAATCATTGCCGTCTTTAAAAATAGCTTCGATAATAATCTGGACCGTAATGTCAACGGAACCTTGTTGAATATGTAAAAGTGAAAATAAAAGTAAGAGAGCTGTTCCCCCTCCAAAGATGAGAACAGCTTTTAACAATGTATGCAATGATATTACTCCTCACTAAATAGATGAAGTATCTCCTTTGCGAAAACTTCTGCAGCTAGTGGTCCACCAAATACCCATGTATCTCCTGGTAAACCATAGGTTCTTTCTTCTTCAACAAATGATAACCCTTCCCACACTGGATTTCCAGCTAATTGATTTTCAAATACATTATCATCGTCCTGGACGATATAGATAAAATGTGCATCTTGATATGGTTGTAAACTTTCCACTGAAGTTTCAGTATAACCATACAACTCGAAATCACTTGCATCAAAAGCATTGGATAATCCAATATTTTCCACAATCTGAACAGCCATTGCATTATCAGTAAACAATCGAAGGGCTGCGGTCTCATTTGCACTAAAAGCTTGAGTGAGGACAAAATCAAGACCATCATTACCATTTTGTTCTAATCCTGCAGCAACTTCATCGTAAGCAGAATTTAAATTAGCGAGAACTTCTTCCGCCTTTTCTTCTTCACCTAACGCTGTTGCCATCGTTTCAAAGGTTGATACCATCTCTTCGTATTGATCTTCTCCCTCTTCAGGATATGGGTTGAACATCAACGTAGGTGCTATATTCTCCAACTGATCTTGAATCCCTTCATGTCGGAACGATGCTGTTATGATTAAATCTGGATCAAGTCTAGCAATTTCTTCAAGGCTTGGTTCCTGTCGAGTACCAATATCAACGACCTCTTCCGAAAGTTCTGGTTCCACATTTACCCAAGCATTGTATCCTTCAATATCAGCCATACCAATTGGCTCTAAACCTAATGCTAATAAATTTTCCCCATAAACCCATTCTAAGACAACAATTTTTTCCGGTTTCTCTTCTAATGTCGTTTCGCCAACCTCATGTTCGATCGTTAGTGGATAAGTAGCTTCTGAATTTTCTGGCACTTCGTTTTCTGTGGCATTTTCTTCTGATGTATCCGCTTCTTCTTCGTTGCTCTCTATTTCATTATTTTCAATTTCATTATTTTCTTCGTTATTTGCGTTTTCACTTACACCACCGCAAGCGGTCAAAAATAAAAGTGAACAAGTAATTAATAATAAATACAAACGTTTCATGTCTAGGTTACCTCCGAAGTTTTATTGAGAACAATTATCATTCCCAATGATAATGGTAATCAATTAGGATGAGATAGTCAACCTATTTTATGAAAAAGGAAGGATATTATTCTTTAAATTAATAAAGACACCTAACGATAGATCAGTTAACGTTCCCTGATCACCATTAAATGCCTTATAGAGTTAAGATCGCTCGAAAATTAGCTTTATATGATCAAGGCGAAGACCGCAATATTACCAATTCCTATACGTTAACTGTTGATGGTAATATCTATTTTGCAAGCGATGAATTTGAAGCTTCTGCAGAATTATCTAATAATAGTGAAGTAACTGGAAGTGTTGAAGTACAATAGATGCCATTTTAAAAATGTGAGCATGCTTCTTTCATTTATTGGCTTTCCATAGTTCCTGAATATCTTTAATATCCGATAGCAGCTCCGTCCCCTCTTGGGTCTGCTCCTCCATGTTTCATGTTCGTTTTATCATCTATTAAAATCATTCCAGCATGTCCCATCGTATCTTCCCAATTTCCTAGCTTCTCTAATTCCGGGTATATTTTTTGTAATTTTGTTATAACATGTTGCGGTATCCTACTTTCTACTTTCAAACTATTACTTGCAGCACCCCACGTTCTTCCATACAACCACCTCGGTGCTTCAATAGCCTCTTGAACACTAAATCCATAATCAATTACCCTCGTAATAAGAGCTGCTTGAGTTTGCGGTTGTCCTTCTCCACCCATCGTGCCATAAACAAGATATGGATTATCCCCTTTAAATAACATCGCTGGATTTAGTGTATGGAATGTTCGTTTCCCAGGCTGTAAGGAGTTCACGTGATTTTCATCCAAAGAGAAAAAACTACCTCTATTTTGCAAGAGAATTCCGGTTCCTGAAGGAATGATACCTGAACCAAAATCATGGTAAATACTTTGAATAACTGATACCGCATTCCCCTCATTATCAACAACACTAAATGAAACGGTATCACCTTTAGGATCAAGTCGATTGTTCATGACAATATCTTCGTTTTTTTGGATCTTTCCCGCAATTTGCTTCCCATATTTAGGTGACAGCAGATCGTCTAGTGGAATATCTACGAATGCAGGATCGGAAAGCCATGTATCCCGGTCTTTAAATGCAGCTTTTGTTGCCTCAATAATATAGTGATAGTATGTAAATGATCCCTCTTCTACTTCTTGTAAATCTAGATGATTCAGGACATTTAAAATTGATAGTGACGCAAATCCTTGCGTATTCGGAGGCAAATTATACGCCGTGTAATCTCTATATAATGTAGTGATTGGCTTAACCCATGTAGAGGTATGGTTTTGTAGGTCAGTAGCAGTTATCATACCACCTTTCTGTTTAGCGTCCTCGACAATTTTTCCGGCAATATTTCCTTGATAAAAAGTCTCTGCTCCCTTTTTAGCAATCTCTTTCATCGATACAGCTAAATCTGGTTGTTTGAATAATTCCTCCGAATTATATGGCAAGTTCCCTTGTTTTAAAAAAATTTTCGAAAACTCTTCAAATCTTCCTAGATCCCTGAACTCTTGATCACTTTTATCATTATTAGTTTCGGTCCATTGGTTTTGACTTGGTGTTACGGCAAATCCATTTTCTGCATAGTTGATCGCATCTGAAAAAAGTTCGTTCCAGTTTAACGTTTTAGACATAGCGCTTGCGGCATAACGATGGGCCTCTCCCCATCCATGAACAGCTCCAGGAACTGTATTTGCTGATAGGTAACCTCTTGCGGGAATTTTCATATATCCCTGTTCTTTATAATATTTGATCGTTGCTTTATTGACAGCTCTACCACTAGCATTAAGTCCATGTGTTTCTTTCGTTTTGCTATTATGAATCAACCAAAAATTGTCTCCGCCTATACTATTCATATGAGGATAAACAACAGCTAAAGTCGATGCAATAGCAATCGCAGCATCTACAGCGTTTCCCCCGCTTCTTAAGATATCTACACCTGCTTGAGATGCTAGATAATGAGGGGATGTTACCATAGCTTTTGGAGCCATAACTGTTGGACGTCCGGTTTCCTGTTTGTTTCCCATTTATGTAACAACTCCTTATAATCAGTACAAAAATAATCATTGAGTATAAATTTACACTATATTCTGACAATAGTAAATAGATGTCCTGTTCTGCTTCGCCATAAATATGAGTCACTTTATGTAATCAAAAATGCCAGACACTTTAAGTGCCTGGCAACTTTCATTATTAATTAAATTCATCTGGATCTGGTCCAATTCGTTTGTTCTCATTTAAGTTGTTAATTTCTATCATATCTTCTTCACTTAGTTCAAAGTTAAAGATATCTGCGTTTCCAGCGATACGTTCAGGTTTGACAGACTTTGGTATTGTAATCACTTCGTTTTGCAAGTCCCATCGCAAGATCACTTGAGCAGTCGTCTTCTGATATTTTTCTGCAATTTTTACTAACGCAGGCTCTTTCAGAAGCCTTCCTTGCATAAGTGGTGACCAAGCTTCCAATTGAATATGATGTTTTTCACAATAGACTTTTAATTCTTTTTGCGTTAATCGTGGGTGATATTCTACCTGATTTACCATCGGTTTAATCTCACAGTCAGCCATTAAATCTTCTAAATGTGCTTCTTTAAAATTACTAACTCCAATCGCTTTAATACGACCGTCTTTATATAGCTTTTCAAACGCCTTCCACGTCTCTTTATATTTGCCTTTAGCAGGAAGTGGCCAATGTATTAAGTACAAATCGAGATAATTTAATCCTAATTTTTTCATTGTTACTTCAAAAGCTTCGAGTGCTGCTTCATACCCTTGATCAGGATTAGCAAGCTTTGATGTTACGAAGATATCTTCGCGAGGAACAGCTGATTCTGCTATTGCTCGTCCAACACCTTCTTCGTTATTGTAACCGGCCGCTGTATCAATGCTACGATAACCGACTTCAAGAGCATTTTGCACAGTGGCAACAATTTCTTCCCCTTCTTCAACCTCAAATACACCTAAACCAAACCATGGCATCTTTACACCATTATGTAATGTCGTATAACTTTGTAAGTTATTCGTCAATTTGTTCACTCTCCTTTACCGTTATATTTCTTATTTTGGACTATAATTAGAATTAAATAAAGGAAAACGCTTACCGTTTTATAGATAATGACGATATCTGATAGGTGTTGTTCTGCGAAAATATATTAAGAGGCTATTTTCATGATAAACTTAGACATGGGGGTGTTTCAATGAGAGTCACACATGACGACGAAAAACGGATGAAGGTTAATCTTTTCCGTGGAACTAATGCCAATCCAACGTTTCAAGAACAGAAATCAGTTGTTAAAAATATTGCAAAGAAAAGTATGTTGAAATCTTTTCTTACGTCATCTGCATTTGATTTAAGCTCATGGATTTTTACTGCAGTGACAACTGGAACTGCGCTCATCCCTAGCCAGGTTGTAAATGAAACGATGTCTATGGTGACTGATAGCAGGTACATTCGAAAAGCTAATGAGCAAGTGATACGTGATTTAGCTTTCTTATATCAAATAAATGAAAGCGATCTTAGATTGAAGTTAGAGAGTGAAATGGTAAATCATCTTGATGAAACAAAGAAAAAAGTGGAGACTTCAAGAAAGGTCATATTAGGTAGTGTTAGAATAAGAACAAAGCTTGGTCTATTTGGGAACTTTTTACCTGCAATTGGTAGTCTAGTTACCGCAATGATCGTTTATAAGTCTATTGAAAATTTTGGCCATTCTGTATTAATCACTATAAATAAAATCGATCAGAATATATTATAAAGATGGCGACTAAATATTAACAGGAATCGCAAATGAAAACCCACTAACTGCACCGAATTTTTTAACGGTGCTTTTTGTATTTGTAAATAATTTGAGATTTGTTCAAAAATGCAGAATTCATTATGACCAATGAAAAATTGGGGGGGACACCTTTTTATCTCTTAAATATCTTCGCCGACAAGGGATTAGAAGGATGAAATTAATTCAATGACATATGTTATTGATTGATCGGTAACTATGATTTTGCTGATTTTCTTTTGAAATAACGGTATAATTTACTTAATTAATTTAAATGAGTATCCTCTTGTTCAGAATCAAAATAGCTGGTTAGAAAGTTCCACGAAACTCACTACGGTGCTCGATTTAGTCGGGACCTCGTAATGTAAGTACTTCGTTGTACGGAAGGTAGAGTCTCGTCCCCCTTTTTTTAACCCATACTTTTAATTATTCTGAGCTAATGATATTGATAATTGAAAATACAGTTTCTTGTCGCAGAAAAGACTGATTAGTTCCTAGAGAAGATTAATATAGCCATTTTTTATTTTATAAAACTATTATCTAGTTCTTTTAAAACTTTTTTTACAAGGGGTGGGATTGGATGGACTTTTCTAATAAAGAAGAATTAGAAAATCTAAAAAAAGAAGTTTACGGAATTGATATTGAGTGGGAACAAGAGAGTGGCAACATGCGGTTCTCAGGGCAATTTGCAATGGTTATGTGGGTTGAGACGGCCATGAAAAGCTTTCTTGATACGATTCAAGAAATTTCAGGCTGTCAGGTGGCAGACTTGGTGCTTGAAACAGCGGGATATCGGATGGGTGAGATTGTCAGTGATTTTTTCAAAACGGATGAGATAAACGGTATGTTTGAAACGCTGTTACGCGTTTATCGTGCTGCCGGCTGGGGACATATTACGTTAAAAGAATATTCGGCTGAAAACAATACTGCCGTTTTGCAAATTAAAGATTCTTGGGAATACCGCGTAAATAAAAAACAGGGTAGAAAAGAAGAATCCTCGTTTCTAGCAGGGCACTTTGCAGGTCTTCTTACAAATTTATCCGAGCAAAATATTTGGTATACTATGGTAAAAAGTCAACTTGAAGGAGCTGAATATAGTGAATATCGATTCTCTCCTTCTAAAATGACACCAAAGCAAAACATTCATGAACTGACACGACACCAGGAACAACATGAAATCTATAAACTGGAAAAAATGGTTGACGAGCGCACGAAAGAATTAAGGGATTTAGTAAGTGAAATTTCTTCTCCGATCATTCCTGTTCTTGATGGTATTGTCGTCATCCCGTTAATGGGAACGTACGATGAGATACGAGCCGATGAATTACTTCAAAAAACGTTGGATAAACTGCCTGAATATAAAGCGAAGTATGTCATCTTAGATATGACTGGAATCAGCGAAGACGTCGATGAGTATATGATTTCGTTAATTCTGAAAATGACGCAAGCTACCGCGCTTTTAGGGTCAAAGAGTATTTTGGTAGGGATTTCCCCAAAACTGAGCATTGAGATGACGAAAGCTGATTTCAATTCGAGTGAATCAAATATCAGTAGTTACTCCACCTTGAAGCACGCGATTATGTATGCCCTCTCGCAAGAAGGTAAGCAGCTTTTGTAGGTTGTCTTGGTCAGTTTTCATTAGAATAAGGAATTCGGTGCTCTTTTTATAAAGCACCGACATTTTTTATGCGTTGACAATGGTAACTTTTACGTTCAGTAGCATTGGATATCAAAGAGTAATGAAAAATTGACAAATGCTAGCATAATAAAGGGAGTTGATGGTGATGGAAAATAAACGAGTGGAATTTCACATAATAACGGATGGTCTTCACTCTGTAGAGGAGATAGTAAATAAGGTATCCTTATTAGCTCCCTATGTAGATTACATTCATTTACGAGAAAAAAGGAAAACAGCAGCAGAGTTATACAAAATTATTAACCTTCTTCTAGATTGTGGCGTCCCCTCCTCCAAAATCATCGTAAACGACCGAGTAGATGTTGCTAAAGCCACGAACGCAGCAGGTGTTCAACTTGCCTATCACAGTCTTGACGTGCCAGTAGTGAAAAAAACATATCCTGAGATCCGAATCGGAAAGTCGATACATTCCCTCAAAGAAGCGAAAGAGGCAGAGAATGAAGGCGCTGACTACCTTCTTTTCGGGCATATTTACACTAGCACATGCAAGCCAGGGAAGCAGCCAAGAGGATTACTCGAACTAGCTAAGATTATAGAGCAGGTAACTGTTCCAGTAATTGTAATCGGAGGAATTCAACCTTATCATGTTAAAGAAATTTTAGCGACAGGAGCAAGTGGATTCGCAGTGATGTCCGGGGTTTTTAGTTCATCTAATCCTGTAGAATCCGTCAAAGCATATCAGCAACAGGAATTATAAATTTTATTTGGAGAAGCTATGTTCCTAGGATCTGTTAATTTATCCCCAGGTGGAATTGTTGAAAACAAATTAAGGAGGGAAACCGTTAAAACTACCTTTTCTAGGCACGGGCGCTGGCATCCCGGCCAAACAACGCAATGTATCTTCTGTGGAGAATCATCACAGCAGAATTCGATACGTTTGAAATTCCAACAATTTATTAATAAAAAGCTTTGTTCGATCAAATGCAAAACCGTAGAACATAATCCTTGTAAAATCTCCTAACACTGACATACTTACGCTTTATAACTGTAAGCTTTTGTTGCTCATCCTAGTTCTCCTTAATATTTGCTCATGTGTATGTTTTCCCTTTTCACTTCTAAAGCGAAATAATTAGATGCATCAGTCAATATAACTAATCTACTGTTCCATTTTCGGTTACGTTGAACATGACATAGTTTTATTGCGAGTGATAATATAATCTTAGACAACGTTACTTTTTATCACAGAATACTTGAAAAAATATCTTATTAATGCGAATTGGAAAGGGAGGGTTCATGATGAGCTTAGAGGATTTAAACGAACAAGTGAAAACCGATCTTTCCTATCTTTCTTTCGGGGGAGATGATTGGTGTCGCTCAATCGATCATCCTGATGGTCACGTCTATGACGTAGTGATTGTTGGTGGTGGCCAAAGTGGTTTAGGAACGGCATTCGGTCTTTTGCGTGAGCGAGTATCCAATATTCTCGTCATCGATGAAAATCCGGAAGGTCTAGAGGGACCCTGGGAAACGTATGCGCGTATGGTCACTCTGCGAACACCTAAGCAGCTTACTTCTATTGATCTAGGAATTCCTTCTCTAACCTTCCGTTCATGGTGGGAATCACAATTCGGACCAAAAGGATGGGAAGCAGTAGATAAAATTCCACGGGGTGACTGGATGAATTATTTGCGATGGTATCGCGAAGTTCTTAACCTTCCTGTCATGAATGAAGTGAAGCTCCAGTTAATAGATCCTGTTGAAGAAGGGATTCACCGACTGCACATTGAGGGACCTGCTGCACCATCACCAGTACTATTGGCACGCAAAGTGATCCTTGCAACTGGCATCCAAGGTGGTGGCGAATGGCATGTACCTTCTATGATCACTGAGAATTTACCTAGTCATCTCTATTCACATACTTCTGAAACCATTGATTTTGAAAAACTTAAGGGGGAAAAAATCGCCATTTTGGGTGGTGGAGCCTCCGCGTTTGATAATGCAAATTTTGCCTTGTCAGCAGGCGTCGAACAAGCTCATGTCTTTGTCCGCCGTAACGAACTCCCTCGGATAAACCCTATTCGTCAAATGGAGAGTTCAGGTATGATCGAACGTTTTCATGCTCTGAAAGATGCGGATAAATACGCAACTATTGCCCATTTTTTTAAGCATAACCAGCCACCTACCAACGATACATTTGAACGTGCAACGTCATGGCCTGGCTTTGACCTTCACTTAGGTTCTCCATGGCTCGATGTCGACACCAATGATGAAGGCGGTGCAAGAGTAACAACTCCTCAAGGTACCTTTAACTTTGATTTTCTTGTTATAAGCACGGGTCTAATAACGGATCCCGCTTTACGACCTGAGTTAAAGTTGATTGAACGTCATATCGCTCGCTGGGGGGATTTCTATAAAGCTCCGAGAGAGTTAGCTAGTCCAGTGCTCGATGCACACCCGTACCTTAGCCCCGGATTTGCTTTTTTAAGTCGCGCTGAAAAGGACAAAAAAAGTGTATATGGTCTTTTTGCTTTCAATTATTCTGCTTTGATTAGTTGTGGTATTTCCGCATCTGCTCTTTCAGGTATGAGGTTTGGCATCCCGAAATTGGTGTCAGCTGTATCAGATCAACTATTTCTCGATGACCGAGATGAGATATTAGGGAACTTCTTTACTTATAGTGAGACGGAATTCACCGGTGAATGGATAGGAAAGAAAGCACTTAAGTCTTAACAAGATTTTACGTTTTATACCAATAAAAAGACAGGGAGTTATGTAGTCTCGTATGCACAAACTTGGTGGGAGTATGCTAAAATATGAGCGTCGTATGCACAAATTTCCTGAAATATGCTGAAAACATGTTCGTCCTTTGCTGATATTACAATAATTATCATGTGATCACTCGCTCGTCGTTCCAAGTTCACCACGGAAAGCTTTATTTAAAATGCTCTGTTTTAATGCATCTAAATTCTGTTGTTGATACGTGCACATACTTACTTGTTTTTCATGCTCGACAATACGGTCGATAATTCCTACAATTTTCCCCTGTTCCTCTTGAGGCGGAATAGGGATTATCATTTTATTGAGGTTTTTCGCATAAATTGCTGCGACATTCGTTGTCGAACTTTTTAGCGTGTTAAGCATTGCTTTACCGGTAAAAGAATTAAAATAGTAATTAATTAGTCTCGAATTTATGCCATGATGGAACCTTATTCTTAAAATATTATTATTAAACAGCACAGGTTCTTCACTTTTGATATCATAAATTGCACTTTTCCCTACAAGCTCACTGCTGTTCCTTGTATTAAAAAGAAAGTCTCCTTCCTCTAACTTAAATCCGTCGAGTTTATCTTCCTCAAGATCAACTCGTGTCGTTTTTATTAAATCAAGCTCGCCTCTGTTGGTTATGTTATTCATTTTAAGATATAAGTGTTGAGCCTGTGAACTTTGTTCTTTACTGCTTTTCACTAAGCCTAATTTCATTTCTTTCACTAAATCTTGAAATTTGATCCATTTCCATCCTACGGGTATATCAAAAGGGACATCCGAAAGATCAGCGAAGACTGCTTCTTTTTTCTTTTTTGTTTGTTCACCCTTTCCTAGAAGATTTATCTCCTCAATCCAATCATCGGTAGTTCCTACTGCTAGGTATTCTTGTCTCCATTCCCTTGTCAACTTGCCTTGAAAAGCTTTATCCAATAATGCCGCGCGCCGAAAATCGAACGTTTTTTCAACCTGATCAATTAATCGATTTGCTTCTTCAATTTTCCGAAACAAACGTTCAACTTTTTGTGCGATTCTTGTTTGTTCAGAGATGTTTGGCAAAGGAATATTTAATCCTTCTAGATGGTCTTTTTTAATATTATTTATGTTACTCCCTTTTGCTAACGAAACAATTCTCTCTTTATATAAATGAGACAGAAAAAACAAACCAAAGTAGTTCGGATCTACTGCTTGATTAGGTCTTAACATCGTTAAAAAAGCACCAAAGCTAATCGCTGGTTCCGTTTTAGTAATCAGCGCTGGTTTTCCAATCACCTTCGAACTCCCCGTCGAAGAAACAATGACGACATCCCCTTGTTTTACAAACTGTTCTTCTTTCACGAGTTCTCTAGATACATACACGTTATCTGCTTTATTGACAAGGTGACCATCTTGGACATTACCACCTCTTATAATAAAGGCATCTTCATCTGATAAATAATTCGTAACTTGATGTTTTTTATAAGAGACACCCCTAATAATCGTTGATAGCCTCCCTACCTTTGTCCAAGCCCAATTGCTAGGTATCTCATATGGCTGCTCATATTCTGGTACGATTGCTTCTTCAAATACTTTTTTTTCTGGTATTTGCTCTCTTTGTTTGTTATTCATTACTAACCACCCCAAACGTTTCTAGCCTTACTTTTATAAAAAAGTTAATTGTGTGAAATACTAATTATGTAGCTCCATCGTCAAATGATAAGTTACGCATATTCCATATTTTTTATGAAAAACCTCTTGGTTAACCATATATTACTTTTGTCCCTTCTATGGTATGGGCTCTCCTATATGACTAGTATAACCAATGACCGAAAGGCGGAGCAATGTAAATTCGAGGGTCGAATGTTGGACCAGAACTACTTAACTCTAACTGTGTTAAACCTATTAGATCTGAAGTTGTTTTACTAGGTATTAATAACTATAATAATAGACTTTATTGTGTTTTTTTGTTGATATATGTAATAATATACTTCTTTTCGACTAGGTTTAAGGTATTTAGAACTATACTTAACTTGTTTAATGACTTGCATTATGATAGTGTTCTAAACAGTATCTTTTCCTGCAAAAAAGTTGATTTTACGCAGTTTTTCTTCAATTTTCATTTTCACATTATTTTTTCTATGGCTGGATCAATTGAGCTAAATTATCGTTAAGGAGGATATATATGTCAGCAAAACCAAAAGGATTGACCTCATTTCGTGACTCGTTAAAAACACCTGTCTTTATGATTTCGCTTATTTTTGCCGTTACATTTGTATTAGTTGGAAGTCTTTTACCGGACTTCGATGTATATATGGACAATACTTTTGCTTGGATCGTAACAAATTTAGGTTGGACGTTTATCCTTGGAGGCAGTGTTTTCTTAATCATTACACTCTTCCTGATAATTAGTCCTCTCGGTGAAATTAGGTTAGGTGGTGATGGTGAGGAACCGGAGTATTCGACTCCTGCCTGGTTTGCAATGCTATTCAGTGCAGGTATGGGTATTGGTCTATTATTCTGGGGTGTATCAGAACCAATTAATCACTACGATTGGCCAGCTATGGGCGAAGGCGGAACAGAACAAGCCATCCATATGGCTTTGCAATATTCATTCTTTCACTGGGGACTGCACCCTTGGGCTATTTATGCTGTAGTAGCTGGATCATTAGCTTATTTCACTTACAGAAAAGGATTGCCGATGCTGTTAAGTTCAACATTAGAACCAATTCTCGGTAGAGATAACTTGAACGGTGGATGGGGAAATACCGTAAATATTATTGGTGTTGTTGCAACGCTCTTTGGTATTTCTACGTCACTTGGACTTGGTGTCATGCAAATTGGTGGAGGAATAGAAACTCTACTCGGAATTCCAAATAACACGGCCCTTTGGCTCGTCATCATTGTTATCGTCACAACTTTAGCAATAATTTCAACGACAACGGGAATTGATAAAGGAATTAAGTGGTTGAGCCAAATCAACCTTGGTGTTGCAGGATTACTTTTACTGTTTGTGTTAATTTTGGGGCCTACGCTTTTTATCTTGAATGCTTTTACGCATTCAACCGGCTCTTACTTACAAAATCTATTATCAATGTCGTTTGGTATTGATGCAGCAGGAGAAGGGACAAACGGTTGGTATGATGCTTGGACAATCTTCTATTGGGCTTGGTGGATTTCATGGGCCCCTTTCGTAGGCTCATTTATTGCTCGTGTCTCTAGAGGGCGAACAATTCGTAGTTTTTCAATTGGTGTTTTACTCGTACCAACGGTCGTTAGTATGGTGTGGTTCAGTGTCTTCGGTGGAACTGCGCTGTTTAGAGAGCACTTTATTCCTGACTCAAGTATTCTTGACGTCGTTTTACAAGACGAGGCACTTGGATTTTTCGCAATGCTTGAAGGGTTTCCGTTTGCAAACCTGCTTATCGTTATTGCGATGCTTTCCTTAACCGTCTTTTTCATAACTTCTTCCGATTCTGGGACTTACGTAATCGGAATGCTAACATCAAAAGGAAACATGAATCCCCCGATTCAATTGCGTGTAACATGGGGGGTATTGGAAGGTGCCTTTGCAGCCGTATTACTATTGTCTGGTGGGTTAGCCGCATTACAGACTGCAGCTGTTGTTGGTGGTTTTCCGTTTATGATTATTATGTTGTTTATGATATATTGTCTGATCAAAGCGTTGTTTACAGAACTGTCTGATGGTTCGTTACCGATGGAGCGTCAGCGCATCTATGCCGCGTTAGAAGACCTACGGACTGAGCACAGGATTCAAGATGACGTTATAAATGAAAATGAAGATGAATGGGTAATTGAAGGTGAAAATGGAGACGAAGAAGTGAAACATGAAGAGAAAGAAGAAAAATAACAATAAACCCTCACCAGCACTTTGGTGAGGGTTTTATTTGTGACTACTAAAATAGCCGGTTTAGAAACACTAGGGAACTAAAATGCAAACTACTGTACAATTAATTTCTTCATCTAGCCAAACTGTGCGTAATGTAGACGACTGTACACACCCTCAGATTGGATTAATTCGTCATGGTTTCCTTGTTCAGCAATGCCTTCTGGTGTGACAACTACAATCCGGTCTGCATTTTTAATCGTTGCTAGTCTATGCGCAATAACAAGCGTAGTGCGGCCTTTAGACAGCTCTGTCAACGATTTTTGAATAGCGATTTCTGTTTCTGTGTCTAGAGCAGAAGTTGCTTCATCCAAGATTAATATGGGTGGATTTTTCAAGAACATACGTGCAATCGACAAGCGTTGTTTTTGACCACCAGATAATTTAACACCACGTTCACCAATAAGTGTTTCTAATCCATCAGGTTGATTATAAATGAAATCAGCTAGCCTTGCTTTAGTAGCAGCTTCCATAATCTCTTCGTCCGTGGCACTCAAATTTCCGTATGAAATATTTTCTTTAATACTCCCCGAAAACAAAAATACTTCCTGTTGAACAATCCCGATTTGGCTGCGCAACGATTCCATTTTAACCTTGCGGATATCAACTCCATCGACCATGACTGTTCCATCATCGACTTCATAAAATCTCGGCAGCAAACTGCACAAGGTTGTTTTTCCTGCTCCCGAAGGTCCTACAAATGCAACTGTTTCTCCTGCATGAATGTTCAAATTAATATGATTGAGTACTTTTTCAAGACCTTGATAACCAAACGTGACATCTTGGTATGATATATTTCCGATTACATTTATATCTAAAGCATCTTTTGCATCTTGAATATCCGGTTCAATATCAAGTACTTCTGTATATCTTTTGAAACCAGCAATCCCTTTCGGATAGCTTTCAATGACTGCATTAATCTTCTGGATTGGGCCAATTAAAATATTTGAAATTAAAATAAATGCCACAAACTCTCCAAACGTTAAGTCTCCAGATATGACGAACCATGTTCCAAACAAAAGTGTCAGCAATGTGATAAGTCTCATAAGCATATAATTGGCTGTCACATTCTGAGCCATGATTTTATAAGAAGCTAACTTGGTAAGTCGATAGCGGTCATTATTTTGGGCAAATTGCTTTTGCTCAAATTTTTCATTAGCAAAGGCTTTAACGACACGAATACCGCCGATACTATCCTCTACTCTAGCATTAATATCTGCCACATCTTTGAACATTCGCCTAAACGTATGAGTCATTTTTTTGTTGAAATAAATTGCAAACACGACAATAAGTGGAACGAGAATAAAAATCATCACGGCAAGTCGCCAATTTATCGTCATCATAATTGCAAAGGAACCTACTAGTGTCATGATCGCAACGAACACATCTTCAGGACCGTGGTGAGCGACTTCACCTATTTCTTCAAGATCTTTTGTCAACCTAGAAATGGAATGTCCCGTTTTGCTATTATCAAAATAACCGAAGGATAGCTTCTGCAAATGTTCAAACAACTTCCTTCTCATGTCGGTTTCAATGTTAATCCCTAACATATGACCCCAATAGGTGACAATGTAATGCATAAACGTATTTAACATGTAAATGAAAAGTAAACCAACACACATCCAAAAAATGACGGTCCAACTTTCACCATGTTGTAACCTATCAATCACTTGATTGACAACCAATGGAAACGACAGTTCCAAAAGTCCGACGAATACAGCACACGAAAAATCAAGAATGAACAGACCTTTATAAGGCTTATAATATGAAAAAAAACGAGCTATCAATCTATTTCCTCCTTTAAACGAACGACTGAATATATTAATATATTCAGTCAATAGAGATATTCATAACGATACAATTGATAATGATATTCATTATCAATTGTATCGTTGTTTATTACATTTTACAATAGTATTTAATCATTTTGCCAAATTAGAAGATACGTCACATTTTCTCAGGAGCTTTTAATCCTAGTAACCTTAAACCTTCCTTCAAGACGATTTTAACCGAATAAACGAGAGACAATCGAGCTTGTATATATTCTGAATCGTCCAACACTCTAACCGATCCATAAAACTGATTAAACACCCTTGAAAGTTCGACGACGTACTTGGCAATTTGTGACGGATCGTACGTTTCAAAAGAACGTTTAATTACATCTGAGAATGCCATAAGCTGTTTCACAATAGGCCATGCTTGGTCATCTTCGATCATGCCACTCGAATTTGTTATTACAAACTGACCTTTGAGTAGAAGCGTCGATGCTCTAGCATGCGTGTATTGAACGTACGGCCCGGTCTCTCCTTCAAACCTAAGCATATCCTCAAGGGAAAACTCAATATCGTTAAGACGATGATGTTTTAAGTCATGAAAGATAATTGCTCCTATACCTACTTGACGTGCGACTTCCTCTTTTTCTTCAAGACTGGGATTTTTTTCATTAATATTTTTCATAGCGAGAGATACAGCCTCTTTCAGAACTTCATCTAACAAGACAATTTTCCCTTTACGAGTAGACATTTTCTTGCCTTCTTTCAAGATCATTCCAAACGAAACATGAGCCATTCCTTCCGTCCAACTGTAGCCCATTTCTGATAGAACAGCGAATAACTGTTGGAAATGCAGACTTTGCTCATTTCCAACGACGTAAAGTGATTTGGTAAAACCATACGTTTTTTGACGATATATTGCTGCCGCTAAGTCACGAGTTGCATAGAGTGTTGATCCGTCCTGCTTCTTAATCAAACAAGGTGGCAGACCTTCTAGTGGGACGACATGTGCCCCTTCCGACTCATTGAGGATTCCTTGATTTTGCAAAAGGTCTACCACTTGCTCCATCTTATCGTTATAAAAGGCTTCCCCATGTTCCGAATCAAACGTAATTCCTAGTTTTCGATATATTTCCGAGAACTCTTTAAGTGATTCTTCTCGAAACCATTCCCATAAAGCATGTGCTTCTTCATTACCCTCTTCTAATTTCTTGAACCACTCACGTCCTTGATCATTCAAGTCTGGATCATCTTCTGCCTTTTCGTGAAACATAATATACAGTTTCAACAACTCTTTAATCGGCTCTTGCTTTACCTCGGTCTCGTTTCCCCATAACCGATAAGCAGTAATTAGTTTTCCAAACTGAGTACCCCAATCACCTATATGATTGATCTTTACTGTTTTATAGCCGCATTTTTCGGCGATTAATGAAAGTGAATAACCAATGACCGTGGACCTTAAATGTCCCATTGAAAAAGGCTTAGCGATATTTGGTGATGAAAAATCAAGCGTAATAGTATCACCCTGACCTAGTTCAACATCACCAAAACGATCCTTAAACTCTATGACCTCTGAGATAACTTGGGCTGTAGCTTCCTTTCTTTTCAAAAATATATTTACATATGCACCAACCGGCTCGACTTTCTCAATATAAGCTGCTGATAACTTATTTGCGAGCTCACTTGCAATTATTACTGGTGACTTTCTAAACAATTTTGCCAATTCAAAGCATGGAAATGCTAAGTCTCCCATATGGTCATGTTTTGGCTCTTCAATCATCATATTGATTTTTCTACGCTCCAGTTTTCCCTCTAATTTCTTATCAATCAACTGCGCTACATCATCTTTTACCTTCATCACTTTACCTCCTATTGTAATTTCCACATTAGGGGCAAACATCAAAAAACTCCCGCCCCTTTCATATTGAAAGAGGCGAGAGTATAAATATAATCCCGCGGTACCACTCTAATTGCTTCTATCCACCGATAGAAACCACTTGGCATTGCTAACGAGGTTCATCCCGGCTCTCCCTACTTCGTACTTGTTCAAGAAAGCATCTCCAAAGTGCGGTTCATGATCTGCTTGGTATCGGGCTCCCACCATCCCCAATTCGCTAAGCCACCCCAGATCACTACTCTCTTTGTCATCGATGTTTATTTATAATATTAAAATATTATTTTTAATCATATCACGATTTTATTGATAATCAAGAAGAGATGCTAAAGTTTTTTACTGACTTACTAGCTAGTAAATAAAATTAGCACCTACATTTATGCTACGCAGGTGCTAGGATTTCTATGTTCAGCATACTAAGACCAGCCTTTTTCTTTGAACACAGTGATTGCTTCGATACGATTGCTCACTTCAAGTTTTTCAAGAATAGAGGAAATATAATTTCGGACAGTACCGTTCGTGAGGTAAAGTTGATTAGCTATTTCTTTTGTACTTTTACCTTCTGACATTAACTTTAACACTTCACTTTCCCGATCAGTCAAAGGATTCTGCGGACTATAAAACTCATCCACAAGTTCTGGTGCATAAATTCGTCGACCATTCATCACGCTTCGAATCGCACTTGCAAGTTCTTCACTTGGACTATCCTTTAACATATATGCATTCACTCCAGCTTTTACGGCCCTTTGAAAGTAACCTGACCTAGCAAACGTCGTTAAGATCATGAATTTACAGTCGCTTTCGCCTTTCAACTCTTCTGCTGCATCTAGTCCACTTTTTTTCGGCATTTCAATATCCATAATACAAACATCCGGCTTTTGCTCACGAACCAAAGTTACCACATCTTCACCATTGGCTGCACTGCCTACGACAGTCATATCTTCCTCTAAATCAAGGAGTGAAGAAAGAGCCCCCAATAGCATTTTCTGATCTTCAGCAATGACAATTCGAATCATCTTTCCTACCTCCTGTCTTTATTTTGATGATCCCCAGGAACATTAATTACAAGTGTGGTGCCATTTTCGGCATGTATATCAAGATTTCCATTTACAAATTCGAGTCTTTCTTTCATTCCTTTTATCCCGCTCTTTTTTTTACGGTCTTTCGTCGCGCCTATCCCAATACCGTTATCATAAACTTTTACAGCAAGGCCCGTATCCCCTGGTTCAACTATAATCGAACAAGATGAAGCTCCACTATGTTTAACTATGTTGGTAACTGCTTCTTTCACACACATACTGACAACATTTTCTGCGATCAACGACGTATTTGGCAATTGCAATGATCCTTCAAATTTAAACTCAATATTAGCCGCTTGTAATATTTGTTCGACTCGTTGAATTTCATCTTCTAGTTTCGTTCCACGCATCTCCGTCACCAGTTCACGCACTTCTTTCAAGGCAGTTCTTGCTGTTATTTGCACATCTTTTATTTCATCTCTAGCTTTATCTGGCTGTTTATTAATCAGTTTTGCTGCCAAATCACTTTTCAATCCAATTAATGAAAGTTTCTGACCGAGAGTGTCATGTAAATCTCGTGAGATTCGTTGTCGTTCTTCTAGCTTAACTAATTCGGAAATTCTTTTGTTCGCATCCTTTAATTGCCCTTGAAGTTTCTCTTCTTTATTCTTATTATATGTGCTCACGGGTAGAAGAATCACCGCAATCATACTCAGAAAAACAAAAGGTAGTTGCGTGATAAATACACTGGTGTGAAAGAAGAAACCATATGTACTTGTAGCGAATGTGGCAACTAGTAGAATAATGTATAAAGTCAAGAAGGCAGACCACTTTCTTAATGTACCGATGAAAAAGGCTAGAAACAAAAAGAAATATATGTAACCAAACAGTAAACTCATCACGGTTGATATTGCTATTTGCAAACTTGCACCTAAGTAGACAAGCCATCCATGAGAGGCAAACGACAACACGTAACAAAGAAAGTAACCAAGAACCATCGCAACCCCAAGGCTGATTTCAGGTGTAGATGAGTCTTGAACAATAAAATAAAAAGGGAGGATGTAAAAAACTACCCAAACATAGGGACTGAGCCCGGTGTTTTTGCGAACTTTCCAATTCCATTTTTCTACCATCCTTATCATCCCTCGTTTCTTCAAACTTCTTTGTTGATAGTTTAGCACAAAATGAAACGTCAATCAGACAGGAGTGTTACCCCTAAAAGATTGACGTAACCCTTTTATCGGTCGCGCTTAATTTCACTGATTAATTAGTTCTGATACTTTCTTGTTCCTTTAAATTATCAACAGACGAGTGCAGGATTTTCTTTGCCTGTTTAAACGAAACAAATCTTTTTGACTGTTCGTCCCATAGCCGGTAGCTGAGCGACTTGAAACTTGTAGCAAGCGTAATTGTTGTCGCTTTTTGCAAAGGTGGTGCTGCTTCGTGTGCCTTTTCCAAGTGATAGTTCGGAACTCTCGGGCTTAAGTGATGCACATGGTGAAAACCAATGTTTCCAGATATCCATTGCAACACTTTAGGCAATTTATAATAGGAACTTCCTTCTACCGCTGCCTGAACAAAACTCCACTCATCATCGTGCTCGAAATAAGAGTCTTCAAATTGATGTTGCACATAAAATAACCAAATCCCTAGCATCCCAGATACAAGAAACACTGGAAACTGCATAATAAAAAGTGTTTGCCAACCAATGATTAAGCCCAATATAGTATATAAACCAACGATAGAAAGATTTGTCACATATGTGTTGATTCTTTCTTTACGTTTTGCTCCTTTTGTATTTAGACGATATTGAATCATAAATACGGCAATTGGACCTATACCCAACATCATGACTGGGTGACGATAAATTCGATACTTTAACTTTGTCCATTTGGATGCTTCTTTGTATTCATCAACAGTCAATAGCCACATGTCACCAGTTCCTCGTTTATCTAAGTTACTACTCGTTGCATGGTGAGTATTATGACTATTTTTCCACTGTTCATAAGGAACAAGAGTTAAAACACCAGTGATTGTCCCTAATATATCATTCGCTTTTCGACTTTTGAAAAATGATTGGTGGCAGCAATCATGAAAGATAATAAACGTCCGCACCAAAAATCCACCTGTGACAATCAAAATTGGTAAGGTAATCCAATAAGATATGGAAAGAGTTAAATACGCGATATACCATAACATTATTAATGGAACAATTGTATTTAATACTTGTTTTATACTAGCACTTTGATCTGTTTTTGCATATGGAGCGACCTCTTTTTTTAACTGCGCAATACTTGATTTACTCATAAAAACGAGCCTCCTAAGTTCATGTGTCACTATTTTTATTTTACAATTCATGATTTCATCATTCTATAATATGAATTGTAATAAATCTCAGACAACCTAGTAAGTCATAAACGTCAAAAAATGAGTATGACAAATGTCATATAAGTATTGTGATAATATCATTACTGTTTCCTCCCATTATTTCAGGCCAAAAAAAGCAATGGAGTGAGCAAGTCGCACACTCCATTGCTTTTAAAATTTATAACATTACGTTCCTAGTTTTCACTCGCATCAAATCTTCGCTTACCAAGCTCAGCTTCCAACATATAAAAGGCGTTGCTATCATTTTCAATTCGCTGAAGCTTTTGGATCAAGTTATCAAATGTTGCTTCTTCCTCGACTTGTTCTTCAATAAACCAGTTTAAGAATGTCATCGTTGCATGCTCACGTTGGTCTAAAGCCATGTCAGCAAGCTTATAAATTCGCTTTGTCACTTCTTTTTCATGTTCTAGTGATTTTTCAAAGGAATCTAAAACAGATGAAAAGTCATTATTAGGTGTTGGCATACTAGTTATTATCGCTCTCTCACCTAAATCATTAATAAAATTGTAAAATTTCATCGCATGAGATCGTTCTTCTTCCGCTTGTGTTAGAAAGAAATCTGCAAAACCATCGAGCCCCTCACCGGAACAATAAGCTGCTGTAGCGAGATACGCATGTGCAGAATAAAATTCATAATTCATTTGATCATTTAATCCTTTAGCTAACTCTTTCGTGACCATATTAATCACCAACCCTTTAGATTTTATAGTTTCTTAACGATCTTACTTTAAACTAAGCATAACATTATACGTATACCTATGCCTAATCATACACTAACTGATTCCTCTCTTGCCATTTAAATACAAAGTATTCAACCATGGCAATGTGGAAGATTCGAAAATTTATTAGTGAGGATTTTTCTGAAATTCTTTTTATTGTTTAACGCTTACCTTCAAAAAATCATAGTCCCCCTTCATCTTTTGGAGTCTTCTTTTTTTCTTCTAATAACTTTTTTAACGTTGAAGTTGAACATTCATACAATTGACAATCCCTACATTTATAAACGCCTTTATCCAAAAGTGTCTCTATAATGCAATCGCGTTGACAATTGAAATCTATACCCTTGAGCTCTTTCATTCAACCTCACCCCAACTATGTGATTAAGAAAACGAAGCAATTATTCTCCTAAACATCAATCAAATGATAATGATAATCATTATCATTATATATATTACATGTAATAATTTCAAGTTAAATTGTCAAACTATCGATAATTGTATGTTTATAGTGCTTCTTTGTCATTCCAGTTCGCTACGTCTCATACAAAGACATTTTAGAAGTTCATCATCTTGTCAAAACTGTTCGAATTAAACAAGTCATTAAGAAAGAGATGAAAAGCACACTAAAAAAACAGGTATCCTAACAAAAGGGTTCCTGTTTTTAAAATGACATCAGTTTATAGACGATACAGGTCTGTACGTCGATCTGTAAAAATTGGAATTGTCTGTCTGACTCTGTCCACCTCAGCCATATCAATTTTTCCAAATAAAATCGTTTCTTCTTCTTCAGCTTCTGCGATTACTTCTCCCCATGGTCCTACAATAATCGAATGACCTCCAAATTCGTTATTTGGATCTTCGCCCACCCGATTACAAGCAACTACGTAACATTGATTTTCTATTGCCCGGCTAATTAATAATGCCCTCCAGTGATCAATCCGTGGTTTCGGCCATTCAGCGACTACAAATAACACCTTCGTATCATCAAGCATATGGGTACGAATCCACTCAGGAAAACGTATATCATAACAGATCACTCCTGCACATAACTCATTCTCCAGTTGAAAGAGACCGTCACTATTCCCCTGAACAAGATATTTTTCTTCGTCCATTAATCGAAACAAGTGTGCTTTGCTGTACTCTTTAACTAGATCTCCGTTGCGATTAATCACGAGCATCGTGTTAGTAAAACCTTCTTCCGATCTTTTCGCAACAGATCCAGCTACTAAGTTAACATTGTACTCTTTTGCCAACTTTGAAAGGAAAGCCATGCTTTTTTTCGCTTCTACATCGGCAATCTTGTCTAAAGAAGTTAAATCATATCCCGTCGACCATAACTCCGGTAGAACAATCACATCTACGTTTCCTTCACGAACGGCCTGTTTCATTCGACTCTCTACATTATTAAAGTTCTTTATAGGATCACCGAACGCAATATTCATTTGAATTAATGCAATATTTAAACTCACGCACTACACTTCCTTTGCATAATTAAAGTCTACTGAACAAATTACATATTTGTATGGAGACGTTTTTATCAGATAGTAACCCTAGCAACAAAGGATCTTCTAGCCAAAATTTTATATACTTTCCTATTTATGAAATGAGGAAATTATGACACTAGAATCTTGTTATGTCAAGATTCAGAATTATATAATTATAACCTTTACAAAATACGCCACATTCACTATCATTGTTAACACATAATAGGAAATTTGAGGTGTACATATTCTTATGGAAATTAATTTTAAACCTTCAACTGCTTTACAACGCTTGCCAGAACAATTTTTCGCAAATCTCGTAAAAAAAGCACAGCAGTTAATGCACGATGGTCATGACGTTATTAATTTAGGGCAAGGAAACCCTGACCTTCCAACACCGCCGCACATAGTCGAAGAAGTAAAACGTGCTGCTTCAAATCCAGTCTATCACAAATACTCTCCTTTTCGTGGACAAGCTTTTTTTAAAGATGCCATCAGTCAGTTCTACAAGCGAGAATATGATGTCGATCTTGATCCTGAACGTGAAGTTGCAATTCTGTCAGGTTCTAAAACAGGGCTCGTTGAATTAAGCCAGTGCCTGTTGAATCCAGGTGATCTCGCAATACTTCCAGATCCTGGTTATCCAGATTACCTTTCTGGCTTAGCCTTAGCACATGCAAAAACAGCGTTCATGCCGCTGCAAAAGAAAAATAATTTTCTTCCAAACTATGATGAATTAAATCAGTCTACGCTCAATCAGGCTAAATTAATGTTTCTAAACTATCCAAATAATCCTACCGCTGCAATGGCTACAAAAGATTTTTTTGATGAAACGGTTTCAGTTGCTAAAAAACACAACATTTGTGTTTGCCATGACTTCGCCTATGCTGCAATTGGTTTTGACGGGGAAAAACCAAGAAGTTTTCTGCAGTCTGATGGGGCAAAAGACGTCGGAATTGAGATGTATACCTTATCGAAAACATTTAATATGGCCGGTTGGCGTGTAGCATTTGCTGTTGGTAATGCTTCTGTCATTGAAAATATTAATTTAATTCAAGACCATATGTACATGAGCATATTTGGGGCAATCCAGCAAGCAGCCGCACATGCACTCCTCGGTCCCCAAGATGATGTTCTTAAACTGGCTAAGACATATGAAATGAGGCGTAATGTGTTGATTAATCAATTAGTCGATGCTGGGTGGGATGTTCAGGCGCCGTCTGGAACATTTTTTGCTTGGCTTGCTGTTCCAAGCGGGTATACATCACAAAACTTTGCAAACATTCTCTTGGAAAAAGCCCATGTTGTAGTCGCACCAGGGATTGGTTTCGGAGAATACGGGGAAGGGTTTGTTCGCATTGGGCTCATAGCAACTGAAAGCCGACTACGTGAAGCTGCTTTAAGAATTAGAAAACTTGACCTGTTTTAAAACTTAACTTTGAAATAGAACAAAAATAAACATTAAGAAAATATCAGCAAAAGTCCAATCTCATTTCTTTCCCTTTGCATACATTAATTTTAAGTGGGTTATTCCACAATGAATGAAAAAGGAGTGTATGTGTAATGTCTCATACTCAAGGATTAGGGTCAGGCTTTGCGTTACTCGTCGTGTTGTTTATCCTTCTAGTTATTATCGGAGCTTCATATTCAGGATATTAATTAGGAATTGAATAAAAGGGTGTCTATTTGGCACCCTTCAATTTTTTCTCTCCAGTTCTATTTCTTCGCTAAAGATGCATCATCAGCTCAATTCCAATTTCCTCGTGTTCTTACATTTTCATAGTGTTTACTTATGGTACGCATGTCCCTTAATGATACGAAATGATCTATAAACTTGCTCAGTTAAAATTAAACGCATTAGTTGGTGTGGAAACGTCATGTTTGAGAATGATAATTGCGAATTAGCTCGTCGTAGAACCGTATCGCTCAGTCCAACCGATCCTCCAATAATAAAAGCAACTTTGCTTTTCCCGTAAGTTGCTAATTGTTCTAATTCCTTTGCCATCTGTTCTGAACTCCATTTACTTCCTTGAATAACGAGAGCTATGACATGGGTATCCGCACTAATTTTCGCTAAAATTCGCTCACCTTCCTTCTCCTTTACTTGCTTGATATCCGCTTCATTCATGTTGTCAGGCGCTTTCTCATCTGATACTTCAATCATATGGATATTGGTATATGATGATAAACGCTTTATGTACTCATCAATTCCTTGCTTTAAATACTTTTCTTTTAACTTACCAACGGCAATAATCGAAATGTTCATTTTCCGCTCCTTTTTTAGAGTTATCCCCAAAACTTATCCACATATACACAACCTATACTCTTATAGCTTTTGCAAGACGATAAAATGTGAATAATAAATATTACTTTTATTAGTTTCTTAAGGTTTGTTCACTGTGGAGAAAATAATTTCTTTATGTAATCATTCCTTTTGTTTCACTCTTTTCTGTGGATAACTTTCTAATAAGGAGTGATTATATTGCGATTGTCTACTGGCTTATCCACAGTTATGATGAAAGTGGAGTCACTTGGTATACCGCATTTTTTTTACAGAGGAAACATTTTCTTTGTATAGTTATTTCAGGTGACATTTTTTCAAAAATCGGTGGTAATCCCCCGTCTTCTAAGGCTTCTTCAATTGCTTCTTCTGCATGCTCATAACAACTATAAATCATTTTTATCCCTCACTCTCAGTTAATTTATCTATCTTCACAATAAAAAAACATTAGTCCAATCTTAATACTAATTTTATCCACATTCTTTTGTGAATAACTTTTAATAAAATTACTGCCTCTCAAAATCATTATAATCTGTTGTTTTAATAAATAATAATTTTCCACCATGCCTACTTTAGTTTTTAGAATAGGTTACCTCAGTTTTCTACTTTTGTAACCATCCACATGCGATACCGCTATTATACCAACAGATAAAATTTTTACAGACTTTTACTACTATTATACACTCTCATCAAATATTAAAAATCAGAAGGGATTGATTCTCCCTCCTGATTAGTTTAGAAAACTTGTTTATCTAATGTAAGTTCAACCGATTGTTCATCACCATTTCGATAGAAAGTAACTGTTATTGTTTCGCCTATACTAACATCAGTATAGAGGAATCGACGTAAATCATGAGAGTCATTAATTTCCTTATCGTTCAATTTAGTGATAACATCATCTTCTTGTAAGCCCGCTTGGTCTGCTGGTGTATTCGGTTCAACACCTTCGACATAAACGCCACCTTTGATATCCTCTGGCAAACCTAGTGTATCTTGCCAGTGCATGCTTGGAATCTCTTGTAGTGAACGAAGCATGATTCCCATTTGTGGTCGCTGGACTTCACCATATTCCTCTATATCCTCAATGACCGGCAACACAATAGAAGATGGGATCGCAAAACCGATTCCCTCCACTTCTTGCTGAGCAATCTTCATTGAATTAATTCCAATTACTTCTCCTTGAATATTTAGCAATGCCCCTCCACTGTTTCCTGGGTTAATAGCTGCATCCGTTTGAAGAACTTCTGCATTCCAATCTGTTTGTCCATTACCTGTTAAGTCAATAGGTATACTACGTTCCACTGCACTAATAATACCTAACGTCACAGAACCTTCAAATGACAGTGGATTACCAATTGCTATTGCGGGTTCACCAGCTTGCAAACTATCAGAATTTCCGAATTCTGCAACTGTCTCGATCCCGTCAGAGTCAATTGTCAAAACAGCTAAATCGGTTAAATCGTCTCCACCTACAACATCGGCAGAGACACGTGAACCATCATTAAGAGTCACATCAAGATTACTAGAACCACGCCCCACTCCCTCAACAACATGTTGATTCGTTACAATGAAAGCACGATCTCCATCAATCTTGTAAATAACTCCTGAACCTGTTCCGCCAGCAAATCCTTCTCCAAACAATCCAGAAGACTGCTCCATATTCACAATGCCGACAACTGCATTAGAAACTTTCCCTGCTGCTTCAATCACTTCAGAAGTTGTTTGTAAATTCAATGTTTCTGAAGCCAATTGATCTTCTTCAACATCATCATTACTCATTACTTCTTGATCAGTAGACGATTCATTTTTTGGAACTACTTCATAAGGAAGAAAACCGTTATTAGCCAGTAGTGGGATTGAAAACACTACAATCAGTGCACCAAGTACCGCACCCATAAAGCCTACGAGTCCAGAACGTGATCGGTTTGTTCTTTTTTTCACGGAACGCTTCTCGATCGAAGAAGGCGAGTGATTATCATAATAGCCCATATTTGTCCCCCCCTTTAATAACAAGATAACAAAGTTGACCTTTTTCATTATTTTCTACTCATTTTAGTCATTTTTATGGCTAACGTCTATCATTTTGAATTAAATGTGATGTTCTTTCATATATACATATAATTTCCCACAAAAAGAAAAGATAAACGTTATAAACCCTAAATCCTACTTATACAACCTTCAATTGGGTTGGTACGACAGGATCAGTATCATACAACTTTACTTGTCGCCCAACCTCAATACCTTGTGCCTCAAGCGTTTGTTGCACAGTCATACGAGCTAAGTCTTTCATATTATTATCAAGACTAAGATGTGCTAAATACACATCAGCTTTTGATTCTCTCAATATATCTGCTAAAGCAATTCCTGCATCAACATTGGATACGTGCCCTTCATCTCCGAGTATTCGTCGTTTAATTGTCCACGGGTACTTTCCCATCCTGAGCATATCTGTATCATGGTTTGATTCGAAGATCAACGTATCTGAACCTTTCGTAATTCCCACCATCTGATCACTGACATAACCAGTATCCGTTAATATTGTCAGTTGTCTTCCACCGTGATGAAATGAAAAGAACATAGGATCAGCGGCGTCGTGTGAGACACCAAAAGATTCAACTTCAATATCAGCAAACGACTTCACTTCGCCCCGTTGATAGGTAAACTTCTGATCTAGTGGAATAACACCAATTCCTTTTTCCATCGCGTTCCATGTTTTATCATTTGCATAAATCGGAATCTTGAACCTTCGTGCAAGAATTCCGACTCCTTTAATGTGATCACTGTGCTCATGACTGACTAAGATTCCATCTAAATCCGCAGGAGATACGCCAATTTGCATAAAACATTGCTCAATTTTTTTGCCGCTAAGACCTGCATCTATAAGTAATTTTTGCTTTTCTGTCTCCACATAAATTGCGTTACCTGTACTTCCACTGGCCAGTACACTAAACTTTAAACTCATATATTTATCCTCTCCCACTTAACTAATCGTTTGAATTTCTCCGTTAAGTGCATCGACGAAATAATATTCATCATTAACTTTGAATCTCCACACAGGGGAATACATTTGAAAGTTTGCCTCTAACTGAATCAAACTATAATAACCGAGTTCGGGCTCTTCAATAACTGTATCTGGTGGAATATAGTGATCGTTCATCAATGTTTCCAAAGCCTTTAATGGAGACAACAACTCTTGTTCACGACCTTCCTGTTCGTTTACCGTTATAAAGGTTTGCTCATAGGAATCGACTTCTAAGTCGTCTGTGACATACAACTTCAGATGGAAATCTTCTCGCTCGTATTGGTCAATTTTCCTATCTCTATATGTCTGATATAAGCCAATATACTGCTCTTCTTCATTATATTTAGCGATTTGATACATTTCGCCTTCATAGACAAACTGCTGCAAAAACGCGCTAACGGTAGCTGTTAAATTGGCAGCATTTAACGAAAATGGATTTTCAAACTCAGCTCGCAGGGTAGTATCATCTATTAATGTAAGCGTCTGCCGTTCAAGAGTTTCTCCAAAGAGTTCTTCAAACAGTTCTTCTTGAAACTGTCGAACAGTCCCAGTAATTGGTGCACCTTCATTCACTTCTTCTGCATTTTCTATTTCTACTTCAATCCGGTTATCTTCCAAACGCTCCTGTATTGTTGCATGCGTCATGGCATTGAGTTTTGCTTGTTCTTGCTTTTCGTGTAATTGATAACCTAGAAACAGATTTAGGCATAGGAAAGTTACAATGAAGATCATCTTCGCTCTACTCCAATCCATTTTCTATTCCCCCTTGAGACAACTCAGACGAAATATCTACCTGTGTCCATCTTCCTCGAACCTTCACATACCAAGCTGGTTCAAAAGTGGCAAAAGAGCGTTCACGAATCATGTTATGTCCTATTTTTATATCTTCTACAGAATCCATATCAAAAATCTCATTCTCAAAAATGTGTTGTTCAAGTACATCAAAAGGTTGTAATCTGACATTTGATTCAATTTCAAATGGATTTTCTCCTAATTTAAACATAGGTCGAGTATACTCGGTAATCTGATTACTATCTGCACGCGACACATGAATAGTATACAATTGATCGTCGTTCATATTTGAACCTAACACGGGAAAGCCACCTACATGGAGACGAAACGTTGCTTCACCTGTAGCACTAGATTCTCTCCATCGCTCTGCGTAATAGTCCCCTGTCCACCCAGAATGGCTATTAATAAACTCCAACCCGTCTTCTAACATTGGCGTTTGTTGACCTCCGCTATCCGGTCGTTCAAATTTTAATATCGATCCACTCTCTTGGATTGTCATCATTCGTTTTCCATCCGTGAATGTTTCCCCTTGTCTGCCTTGAGGAATACGCCTTACAAACTCCGGCTCTGGAAAAAGAATTTGTGAAAAAGCTTGAACGGACAGATCTTGAGATTCATAAGTAAACTTCCTCAAAGTCATCGGTTCTGTCACCACATAGCGAACTGGTTGGAATTCGCTATTATCTTTCTGTTGAAAAACTTTTTTTTCAACAGATGCACGATCATTTTCAGTGTCATTATAAAAAGCTTCCAAATCAGTCTTTGATATAGACCTAGCAGACTCATATATTTCTTCGTTTTCAGTGTCCACGAACTGTAACCTTACTTCGTCACCATAATTATTTTCCATAAATATGATGCGATTAACATACTCGATCGGGATATTTTCTTCTTCAACAGTAAACAGTTGATTTAGCCAATCACCTTTAATTGCTTGATCAAAAACAATTTCAATCCCATTGTAAAACCTATCCAACGAAGGTGCTCTAGATGAAGGTTCTGCTACAGGATTAATAAATTCAATATTAACCGACTCTAGTAGATCATCCAGTTCTTCATAGTTTTCTTTGGTGGGGTGTATAAGATATATCTGTTCTTCATTATGAACGAGAACTTCATTTGGATAAAGAACATCTAACAAGCTACGCGAATCGCCAATAGCTTCAATTTCCACATAACCTTCCCCAGACTCTTCTAGCTCATTATAAGCAGGCGTATATGTCCAAATCTCCCAAGTTAATCCAACACTTGTTAAAATAAGAATCCAGAGGATGGCTGTTTTTATATTTTCTATAATCATGTCCCATCCCTCTCTTCATTATGATAAGGCAAAGTAAATGAAAACATTGTTCCCTTTCCCCACTCACTACTAACCCAAATACTACCTCCGTGAGCCTCAGCAATTTCTTTAGCGATGGCCAATCCTAAGCCTGTTCCACCTAGATTTCTTGAACGAGCCTTATCGACTCGATAGAAACGATCAAATACATGAGAAAGATTATCTTTCGGGATCCCAACCCCTTCATCCTTAACACTTATCACGATTCGTTCTTTTTCGGTTTTTAGTGTGCAAGTTATTTTTCCACCTTCAGGGGAGTACTTAATTGCGTTTGATACAATATTATCAAGTAACTGTGTTAATTTGTCACGATCACCGCTCACAGCAATACTCTTATCAGGTATGCGCCGGATAAATTGAATATCTTGATTTTTAGTAGCCATCTCAAATCTATCAATAACTTGATTAACAAAAGTCGTTGCATTAATACTTCCCATAATCACTTGATAGTCTTTGCTATCCATCTTTGATAACTGTAATAAATCATTAACAAGACGTATCATCCGCTCTGTTTCATTGGAAGTAACTTGAATAAAGTGCGGTGCGACTTCAGGGTCTTCCAACGCGCCATCCGCCAATGCTTCCAAATAGCTTTTCATTGAAGTAAGAGGTGTTCGCAATTCATGAGAAACATTCGCAACGAATTCCCGTCTTTCTTCCTCGACTTTTTCCTGCTCAGTCACATCATGTAGAACGGCGATTAAACCATTTTCTTCGCCATTTTCTTTTTCAATAACAGAAAAATGAGCTTCAAGAATTATTTCTTCTTGAACGTTGTCGAAATCTAATAAAATCGGGTCTACCATCCTATAAAGGTCATTAAGTCTCATAAATTTATCTAAATTTAGCATTTTCATAATTTCTGTGTCCATAGCTTTCTCTTGACTTTGACCTAACATTTCTTCTGCACGACGATTCATAAGAATAATTTTACCCTTACTATCTGTTGCGACAACACCATCAGTCATATGTGTCAAGACTGATGATAGCTTTCTTCTTTCACCTTCTGTCGTTGCGTTTGCATCTTCAAGCTTATTCGTAAGTTCATTGAAAGTCGATGCCAGTTGTCCGATTTCATCGTATCCATAGACTCGTACGTTTCTAGAGAAATCGCCTTCCCCCATGACTACTGCCTGTCTTTTCATATCTACGATCGGCCTTGTTATTGTTCGCGACAGAAAAATACCTAAAGCAGCAGTTAATATAAGTGCAATAACAGTTCCTGTTAACAAAATTTGATTTATTTCTTGCATCTGGTCATAAATCTCACCCATCGATGCTTCAATATATATTACTCCAATAATTTGACTTTCTTCCGTTTCTATAGGAACAGCAAAAACTTGTGTTGGTTGACCTGTACTCGTATTAAGTAAGATCTCCCCTGGATCGTCAATTCCAGCCAATGTCTGTTTGACACGCGATTTCGTCGTTCGTTGTCCCTCATAAATTTGGTGTGCACTATCTGTTGCAGTGATGACAATTTGCTGCTGATCAATGACTTGTACATCGACATTATCCATATTAAACAGTTGCGTCAGTAGAAGATCAATTCGTGATTTAAGCGGAATCTCTTCTTCCTCTTCCTCTCTCATCATCTCCTGCCCGACATTTAAGGCAACAAGATCAGCTCTTTCGTTTAGAGTTGAATTAAAATTTTCTATAAGTTGTTCTTCAAGCTGTCTAGTAAAATACACGCCAATGACTTGCATCGCGATCAGAATCAATAACACGTAAATCACCACAATTTTTACGTGGATTGATTTATAAAGGCGAATTTTTTTCATAATTAATTCTCCTGATCAGACTGCCGTAAGTAATATCCAACTCCACGACGTGTCACAATCCACGCAGGACTACTTGGATTATCTTCAACTTTTTCACGAAGCCTCCGAACAGTTACATCGACGGTGCGAACATCTCCAAAATAATCATATCCCCATACAGACTGTAACAGATGCTCTCGTGTCATAACTTGTCCAATATGACGAGCAAGGTAATAAATTAACTCAAATTCACGATGAGTTAATTCAATCTGATCTCCTCGCTTTGTTACCATATAAGCATCCGGTTGAATGAGTAACGGGCCAATTTCAATATTTTTCTTCTCTGTGTCAGATTCTTGGACTTTTTCGTTTCTTCGAAGGTTCGCTTTTACACGAGCTATTAACTCTCTGGTACTAAACGGTTTTGTCACATAATCATCGGCACCTAATTCCAACCCTAATACTTTATCAATTTCTGAATCCTTCGCTGTCAACATAATAATTGGCATATCATACGTTTTTCGAACTTCACGGCACACTTCTAATCCATCTTTAAATGGAAGCATGATGTCTAATAAAATTAAATTTGGCACGTATTCTTTCACTTTTTCAAGTGCTTCGTTCCCATCATACGCACACACTACATCAAATCCATCTTTCTCTAAACCAAATTTTATAATATCCGCAATCGGTTTTTCATCATCAACTACTAGAATTTTTTTCTTATCCATTCTCTGACCAGCTCCTCTTTGTGATTCACTTCTTCTATTCTATCACATAGGATTTTCACATCTCTAGCCTTAGAACAGGAAGTTTATTGAAATTCACTTAAATTTAGATAATTAAAAGAATCAATATCCGTATTTTTCATTTTCAAACGGTTATTTCCTAGGAAATGATGTTTTCTAACAAATTTCGACTACTTTCTTAAAGGATTTTTAAAAGCATATACTCCTACGTTACCCTATAATCAAAAGAAAATATCTAACAATGTATTCTCCCATACCGTTTAAAATTGTTAAAACCTCATCTTATTCATTAAAAGGTCCAAAAATGCGAAAATCTTAGTTGAGGAATCTCTCCGCCAATTAGGGCTACAAGATAACTCTATTTTATTTTTTATTAGGATTTATTCTTCTAAAACAACAAAAAAACCTATCCATTACTATGGAAAGGTAATAATTTAACTATGTGTGGTGCTGGCCAGAGGACTTGAACCCCCAACCTACTGATTACAAGTCAGTTGCTCTACCAATTGAGCTAGGCCAGCACTCAAAAGATGGTGGCTCAGGACAGAATCGAACTGCCGACACACGGATTTTCAGTCCGTTGCTCTACCGACTGAGCTACTGAGCCAGAATAATGTAAAATATCTTCTGCACTTTGTATAATAAATTGTCTAATTTTTCAAAAATAAAATGGCGGTCCCGACGGGATTCGAACCCGCGATCTCCTGCGTGACAGGCAGGCATGTTAACCGCTACACCACGGGACCTTCAATTACTAAATTGTTAAAATATAATTTCTAAGAACGATCCCCAGATGATTTAATATGTATTTATCATAGTTTTACTACTTTTATACTTAATCCATCTTATACAAGATAAAACGATTAAAATTGGTTGCGGGGGGCGGATTTGAACCACCGACCTTTGGGTTATGAGCCCAACGAGCTACCAGACTGCTCCACCCCGCGTTAATATTATATATCAAAGAAATGTCACTTTCTTTAATTTTGATAATGACTAACTGTTTCCTTTTTAGTATGAGGGACAACAGAATTAATTATACTTGATTAGATTAATAAAGTCAATATCTTTTTTTTGGTGACCCGTACGGGATTCGAACCCGTGATACCGCCGTGAAAGGGCGGTGTCTTAACCACTTGACCAACGGGCCGTGTTTATATTATAAAAAATGGTGAGCCATGAAGGATTCGAACCTTCGACCCTCTGATTAAAAGTCAGATGCTCTACCAACTGAGCTAATGACTCGCAGCTTTTCAATGATGTCTAATCACGATGCTTACGGATAATGCTTTTCTTTAAAGTCAAAGTAATAATCAATTATTGATTACCTTTTCGGCGACAAGATAAATCATAACACTTAATAAAAAGAAAGACAACATCTTTTTATAAAAAGCGAAATATTTTTTAGTTCCTTTGCTGAACCTATCTTACTTTAACGAAGTTCTCAGTAAAAATCAAGAGCTCTGCAAAAAAAATTGCAGAGCTCTCCTTTTAGTCGCAAAATTTATTAGTTTTATGCAAAAACACCGCGAATGAGATTCGTCTGAGTGCGGTCTGGACCTACAGAAAAAATAGTTAACGGAATGCCTGTCAGTTGAGATATCCTTTCGATATAGAAGAGGGCATTTCGAGGGAGATCATGTAACGACTTCACCCCTGTAATATCTTCCGTCCAACCGGGAAGTTCTTCATACACAGGTTCGCATTCAGCGAGAACCTTCAAACTAGCAGGAAATTCTTCCATGATTTCACCACGATATTTGTAGGCAACACATATCTTTAATGATTCGATCCCCGTAAGGACATCAATTGAATTTAAAGATAAATCAGTAATACCACTGACGCGGCGAGCATGACGGACAACAACACTATCAAACCAACCTACCCGTCGTGGTCGTCCAGTAGTTGTTCCGTATTCGTTCCCTACATCGCGGATTTTCTCACCAATTTCATTATTTAATTCAGTTGGGAAAGGTCCGTCTCCGACTCTAGTCGTGTATGCTTTAGAAACACCTACAACATGATCGATTTTTGATGGACCAACACCTGAACCAATCGTGACGCCTCCTGCAATCGGGTTAGATGAGGTAACAAATGGATATGTTCCTTGGTCTATATCAAGCATTACCCCTTGAGCACCTTCAAAAAGGACACGCTTCCCTGCATCTAGTCCATCATTTAAAATGACAGATGTATCCGCTACGAGATGAGCGAATTGTTGCCCATATTCATAATATTCTTCAAGGATGTCCTCAATTTTAAATCCTTCGACTTCATAAACCTTTTCTAATAAAAGATTTTTTTCGCGAAGATTTACCTCAAGTTTTTCCTTAAATGTTTCTTTGTCTAACAAATCAACGATGCGTATACCAACACGAGCCGCTTTATCCATATATGCTGGACCAATACCTTTTCGAGTCGTACCGATCTTGTTTGTACCTTTACTTTCTTCTTCAACGATATCTAATTTTAAGTGATATGGAAGGATCACATGTGCTCGGTTGCTTATACGAAGATTACTCGTGTCCACACCTTTGTCGTGCAAGTATGCCAATTCCTTAACGAGAGCTTTCGGATCGATAACCATTCCGTTTCCAATAACACAAGTTTTATCCTTGTAAAAAATCCCCGATGGTATTAGATGCAATTTATACGTCGTACCATTAAATACAATTGTATGACCTGCATTGTTTCCACCTTGATAACGGGCAATTAGTTCTGATTGTTCTGATAAATAATCGGTAATTTTTCCTTTTCCTTCGTCTCCCCATTGCGTACCTACCACAACAACTGATGGCATGAATCGAGCACCTCCAAGTGTATTTACTTTCATGTATTTTTTTGATATTTCTATCATTTGTTTTTATCAAATCGACCAACGTTAGTTTATCAGTTAAAGCTACTGTAGTCAACTATATCCCGAACAATATTAGCATATATTATATTTTCATTCGTTTATTCCCTTGTTTTATAGATTTTTTCAAAATTATTAAGGTTATTGAAAGGATATGATATCTTCATATGCGGCTATAAGGCTGAAGTCATTATATACATTACTCAACAAAAAACGCTCCCGCAAATCACAAGGAGCGTTACTTTACTTCAAACTTTATTATACCAGGTTATGCGACTTGTTTATTAGCTAATGGTGTAAACTTATCTTTAAAAATGACAGTGCGGATATATGGAATCACCCATCGGTCGCCACCAAACTTACCTGCATTGTATCCAGCAGCAAGAATAAAGATTGTGAGCAATACGAGCCATGGATTAGAAGAAACCGTACCGGCGAACATAAAAGCAAAATTCATCATGATGCCAAAGAATGCGGCTGCTGTTGTTAATATGCCGACAATCAAGCCAAGTCCAACGAGTAATTCGCCCCATGCGACCATGAAACTAAAAACATCAGCACTTGGTAAAGCGAAATTTTCAATAAATGCATGATACGTTGGGTACTGTTCAATGACCGCTTCGTTGTTAACAACACCATTTAAATAACCACTTGCATAAAACCACCTGTTACTTTTCCCCAGCCAGCAGTAAGCCACTGCCATCCAATATATACTCTTAAAATTGTTAAAACTCCGGCTGCAATCTTGTTATTTCGTAAGAATTCCATAAACATGATTCATTCCTCCTCAGAAATGTAAGTTTTTTATAGAGAGTTGGTTGATCACTTGTATCAAAAAAAATGAATGCTGGTTGTTTTTGTATACTTTAAGAATGTTTAACTTCGCAAAAGGATTAAAGTATAAGATAAACTAAGCCTTTCGCCATGAAGGACTCGGCGACTAGCCAAGTTTTTCTAATGTGTGTGACCACTAACTAACTTTCTATAGTCTTAGTATAATATGGATTCCTCGACCGTGACCGTTGTAACTGTGAACAGTTCGTTGCAATCTAATGACCAATTTGTGAACATATGCACAAAGGTTGAATCGCTTTTGGAGTTGTATACCTTTTGTCATCTATTTAATATTTTTTTGCGGTAACAGGTTTATTTTCACTTTTGGTTATTAGAAAAATAACCATCCTATTTAAATAAAATAACAATCAAAACCGTTTTGCTAAAACATACAAAAAGCACCGCAAATACGGTGCAATTACTTAAACATTTTTGTTTTAATTTTCTGCTAAAAATTATAGTTTTGCGATAGGAAACAAACATATTATGCACCAGGAGGCATATCGCCTTCATCAAATCTTCGCTCTAAGTTAACAAACTTATTGTATTCTTTGATAAATGCCAACTCGACAGTTCCGACTGGACCATTACGTTGTTTTGCAATAATAATTTCTATAATATCTTTTTGCTCTGACTCTTGATCGTAATAGTCGTCTCTGTACAAGAATGCTACGATGTCTGCATCTTGTTCAATACTTCCTGATTCACGAATATCCGACATCATTGGTCGCTTATCTTGACGTGATTCTACCCCACGAGAAAGTTGTGACAATGCGATAACAGGTACTTCCAATTCACGAGCCAGTCCTTTTAATTCTCGGGAAATTTCCGACACTTCTTGTTGTCTTCCCTCGCCACTTCTAGCATCCCCTTGAATTAATTGCATATAGTCAATCATTATCATACCAAGACCACGATCTTGTTTTAACTTTCGGCATTTTGACCGGATATCTTTCACCTTAATACCTGGCGTATCATCAATAAAAATTCCCGCTTTAGATAGACTCCCCATTGCCATCGTTAAACGTTGCCAGTCTTCATCCTCTAATTTCCCAGTACGAAGTCTTTGAGCATCAATATTTCCTTCAGCACAGAGCATACGCATAACAAGCTGGTCTGCCCCCATTTCGAGACTAAAGATAGCGATATTTTCATCTGTTTTGGTTGCGACATTTTGCGAAATATTTAATGCAAATGCTGTTTTACCAACCGATGGACGAGCTGCCACAATGATTAGATCATTTTTCTGAAATCCAGCTGTAATTCGGTCTAATTCTGTAAATCCAGTTGGAATTCCAGTTACATCACCAGCTGTGTGTTGAAGCATTTCGATTTTATCAAATGCCTCAACTAGTACATCTTTAATATCGACAAATTCTCCTGAGTTTTTTTTGTGAGCAACTTCTAGAATCGATTTCTCCGCATCATTCAAAATTGAATCTACATCTTCATCAGCTGCATAACCTTCAGATGCAATATTTGTAGCTACTCGAATCAATCTACGTAATAATGATTTTTCTTCTACGATCTCACTATAGTACCTTGCATTTGCCGCAGTTGGTACTGCATTGGCTAGATCACTTAAATATGACACGCCGCCAATTTCTTCTAGCCACTTCTTGGTTTGTAATTCCGAAGTTACCGTGACGATATCTACCGGCTCTCCTTTTTCAGAGAGGTCAAGCATTACCGTAAAAATCCGTTCATGTGCAGGCCGGTAAAAGTCCTCAGGAATTAAACAATCAGAGGCGGTGACGAGAGCTTGATCCTCAATGAAGATTGCTCCTAGCACCGCCTGCTCGGCTTCAATATTTTGTGGTGGTGTTCGATCGGCAAATAAGTCAGACATGATTATACTCCCTCATTTCCCGCATAAATTGAATGCAATTTGAGCGGATTTGATGTCAGAACCAAAATTCCAACACCGCACTCATTTATTTTTCTTCTGCAACATGTACTTTTAATGTGGCTGTTACTTTAGGGTGAACCTTTACCTTTACATTCGTGTAACCAAGTGAACGAATTGGTTCATCCATCTCAATTTTTCGCTTATCAATTTTCAGATCCATTTTTTTCAAACGTTCGCCAATTTGTTTGTTAGTCACAGCCCCAAATAATCGTCCATTTTCTCCAGCCTTAGCAGTCAATTCAATCGTCAAGTTTTCCAAATCAGATTTGAATTTTTCTGCACGTTCCAGTTCTTTTTCCACTTGACGACCTTCACTCTCTTGTTTCTTCTCAAGTGATTTCATATTACCCTTGTTAGCTTCAACTGCAAGGTTATTTTTTAATAAATAATTTCTTGCATATCCTTCAGATACGTTTTTCACTTCACCTTTTTTCCCTTTTCCTTTTACATCATCTAGAAAAATTACTTTCATCGTTTTATCCCCCTTTGAAATATTCATCAATTTTCTCTTTCAACGTTTCTTCTGTTTCCTCAATGGTTGAACCTTCTATCTGTGTAGCTGCATTTGTTAAATGTCCGCCACCATCCATCATTTCCATGATAATTTGAACATTCACTTCACCAAGAGAACGAGCACTAATACTTATACGGCCGTCTTCTAGTTTAGAAATCACAAATGATGCAACGACATTATTCATAGTTAATAATGTGTCTGCCGCTTGTGCAATCAGTACTTGACCATAAGTTTCTTCTGTATATCCTCTAGCAATTGCCATTCCGCCAGGATAAATATATGCTTTTTCTATTAACTTTGAACGCTTTACGTATTGATCAAAATCTTCTTTCAATAGTTTTTGCACGAGGGTCGTATCAGCTCCACGACTGCGAAGGTATGACGCCGCATCAAATGTACGTGATCCTGTACGAATAGCAAAACTTTTTGTGTCGACAACAATGCCAGCCAACAAAGCAGTTGATTCTAAGACACCTAAATTAGGTCGCGAAGGTTGGTATTCTAGTAGCTCTGTGATTAACTCCGCTGTCGATGAAGCGTAAGGCTCCATATAAACAAGGACAGCATCTTCTATGAAGTCTTCTCCACGTCGATGGTGATCGATCACAATTGTTCGATCCATTTTTTCCAATAACTTTGGATCCATCACTAACGATGGCTTATGGGTATCAACGACAACCATCAATGTATCATCTGTCGCTTCTTCTCTAGCTTCTTCAGGAGTGATAAATTGGGCCCATAAATCATTATGACCTTCTATTTCTTCCAGTAATTTATGGACGCTTAGATTTACTTCATTAGGGTTCAAAATGATAAATCCGTCTTTCCCATTTGCTTCGGCAATTTTTAACATACCAATTGCAGCCCCAACTGAATCCATATCGGGATTTTTATGCCCCATTACAAATACTTTGTCACTTTCTTTTACAAAATCACGAATTGCATGAGAAATCACTCGAGCACGTACTCTTGTGCGTTTTTCCATTGCATTGGACTTGCCACCGTAAAATCTTCCTTTACCATTCTTTTCTTTGATAGCCACCTGATCGCCACCTCGCCCTAAAGCCAAATCTAGGCTAGATTGAGCTAAACTGCCAAGCTCTTTCAATGAGGGTTCACCACTGCCAATCCCTACACTCAAAGTTAACGGCACTTTTTCTTTCGTTGTATTATCACGAATTTCATCAAGTACGGTAAAACGATTCTCTTCTAATGCTTTTAGAGTACCTTCGTTGAAAACAGCAATAAATCTATCCGAAGCGGTTCTACGGATAAAGATGTCATACTTTTTGGACCACTGATTCAATGAATCTGTTACATGTGTTAATAATTTGCTACGGATTTGATCGTCCATTCCTTGTGTAACTTCATCATAGTTATCCAAATAAATTAGTCCAACCACCGTTTTTTCACGTTCAAATAAATATTTATATTCCTGTTCATCCGTCACATTGATAAAATACAGCAAACCTTCATCAGGGTAATGAAATACACGGTACTTTTCGTCACGCATTTCTACTAGGAATCTTTTTTTCCCATCCCCCACTTCATTAATGAGTTGCTTAGAAAAAATTGACAACTGCTCTCCTAGTACATTTTTATCGGCTAACTTTGTTAAATAAGGGTTGTTCCACTGAATATCATGATTCTCATTGTATAGGAGAATACCGATCGGCAATTGATTCATCGCTTCTTCTCCTGCATGATTTACCCGATAAGTTATGGTAGATATATATTCAGTTAGTTCCCTTTCGAACTCTAATCTTGCTCGAATAATCAAGTAAAGAACGAACCCTAAACCGACAAACCCTAAGAGACCTATTTGCCATTGATAATACGTTAATATTCCTATAAATATCACAGCAACGCTCAACAGGGCAATGACGTGATAACCATGCCACTTTCTTAACAGAGATTTCGGCATTCTTCACAACTCCTACTTTAGCGCATTCATCCGCTTCCTCAAGTCAAAACCTAAATCAATTATACCTAAGATTCTTACGATATGATGGAAAATAGGAAAAAGAAATGAAATCACAACGAGAATTACGGGAATCGCAACGTTCAATCGCTTCTGATAAAAATAATAAAAAACTAGAGCAAACCCTTGAATCACCATAACCATATCTAAAATTGGCGTAAGATTAGCTAAAACAGTGAACATAGGGCTTCCTTCTTCTACACCTATTAATATGAAAATATAGGTAAATAAATAATACCATATAAAAGCTTTCGGAAAACCCCACTCTCTTAGTGGCGGAAATCGAACAACATCCTGTTTCTGTTTTCTTAACAAAAAACCAGCAATGATTTGTACTATAAAAGCAAATATGACACCCATCATAATTATTAATGCTGGCGCTATCAATGTTAAGCCCTCAATATATTCTAATGCTATTTCTAAGGCGGCATCACCATCATCCCCGACTAAAAATAGCAAATCATCTGCCATTTCTGTCGATTCGATCATTACTTCCTGAAAGCTCTCAACCGGATCTACATCCAATATGACGATACTTCCAACGTAGATAACCACAAATGCAATGATATAACTTAAAGCCCCGCCTAACAATACTCCAAAAGCATCTTTTTTTCGACGGTAACATTCACCAATCACGACACCACTCACAGCAAATGCAAGTGACAATGGCAATGAGAAGGGTCCTAGTATGACAAATAGTAATAAAAATGATAGCACCGCTAATGTCCCACCAGCCAACAGACCGTGCTTTTTTGTAAAAAATATAAAAGGGATTGATAATAAAAACAAGCTAATTAGCCCAATGACAGGAACTAATATAACTAGGAGAATTAGCAACATATATCCCCCTAAATAAAATGCTCCCTCTTTCATTAATCTAGATCTATCTTCCATCTATTCGTCCCTCATTTCACCATTTAAAAACCGTCAATTTATATTTTAGCATGAACAACTGATAAACAACAAAAATTCATTGATTTGCCTTAGCTTTTTTTTCACTAAGCCATTACTAAACAGAGGATCTAAAAAAATGATTGAGTCATTAGCTCAGAATATTGAAAAGATGGCATTTCAGGATTGCGATTTATCTTCTTAATCGAATAGAAAATTTCCGCTCCCTTTCCACGGACGAGAAATTGAATGGATTTTTAAGTATTTAACTTCCTCTAAAAAAAGCAATCCGGTCAATAAAAATAGTACCATCCATACAAAGACCTAAGTTACTCAGTCATCCATAATTATGTATTAAAATGAAGCTAACCTTCTGAAAAACAGTACTTTCAACTTACCTATTCTATTAGAAAATAAGACAGTAAAAAACACAGTAGCTCTTTAGCTACTGTGTTTCATTAAATTACTCGCCCGTAACGAACGGCAATAAAGCCATTGTACGAGATCGTTTGATTGCGCGAGTTAATTGGCGTTGATACTTTGCAGAAGTTCCAGTTACTCTGCGAGGAAGAATTTTTCCACGCTCAGAGACAAACTTGCTTAATAACCCTGTATCTTTATAGTCAATTTTAGTAATCTTATTTACTGTAAAGTAACAAACTTTACGCCGCTTTGGTCGACCACGTCGTGCCATAAATATCCCTCCTTCAATTTAAATTTTATAACTAATTCAAAATCAATTTAAAACGGTAAGTCATCATCATTAATATCAATCGGTTTTCCATCACTAGCAAACGGATCATCATTTTGATTCCCTTGACCGCCTTGATTTGGTTGATTCTGATTTCCTTGAGCAGGACTACCTTGTCCGGAGTTTGGATTCGGATTATTTGGAAAACCGTTATTGTCATTTCGCTGACCAGAGCTAGCTTGATCAGCACCCTGTCCTGCATATTGGTTTCCACCACCGCCAGTTCCACCCGAACCACGAGGTTCTAGAAACTGAACGCTGTCACCAACTACTTCAGTCATGAAAATACGACGTCCTTCGTTATTATCGAAGCTACGCGTTTGAATACGTCCGTCTACGCCAGCTTGGCTACCTTTTTTCAGATAGTTAGCAACGTTCTCGGCTTGCTTCCTCCAAACCACAATGTTGATGAAGTCTGCTTCCTTCTGTCCTTGTGCATTTGAAAATGGGCGATTTACAGCTAGTGTAAAAGATGCAACTGCAATTCCGTTGGCTGTATAGCGTAATTCTGGGTCTTTAGTTAGACGTCCAACTAAAACGACACGGTTAATCATCCGAACTCCTCCTCGGAACCTTTATCTCTATTCTTCTTCACGTACAGTAAGTGAACGTATAATGTTATCATTGATTGAACTTAAACGGTTGAATTCATCAAGCGCTACTTTTTCTGCGTTTAATTTAAGTAAAACGTAGAAACCTTCAGTGAAATCCTCGATTTCATAAGCAAGACGTCGCTTACCCATTTCTTTCGTTTCAGTCACTTCTGCGCCGTTGTCCGTTAAAATCTTGTTGAAACGCTCGATCAATTCTTTCGTCGCCGCTTCTTCCAAGTTCGGACGTACAATGTACATAATTTCATATTTGCGCATATTCTGTCACCTCCTTTTGGTCTAGGCCCTCTTCTTAATTGAAAAGAGCAAGGAGCAAGCATCTATTTCCTTTTGCTCGCAAGTTTTAATTATAGCAGAACTTCTAGTTAGGCACAAGGTTAGATTGAGATAAACAAGAAAAAAACCAACCTCTGAAGGTCAGTTTTTCTATGAATACTTTTATTGACTACTTTTCTCCTCATGGAAGAATGCAAATTATACGTTAAAGCGGAAGTGAACAACATCACCATCTTTAACAATATATTCTTTGCCTTCTAAGCGAACATTCCCTTGATCCTTTGCTATACTCATTGATCCCGCTGATATAAGGTCATCGTAAGAAACCACTTCAGCACGGATAAATCCTCGTTCAAAGTCTGTATGAATTACTCCCGCCGCCTGGGGAGCTTTTGTTCCATGGCTAATCGTCCACGCACGTACTTCTTGCTTTCCTGCTGTAAAATACGTTTCCAAGCCGAGCAAGTTATATGCCGCTTTAATTAGTTGATCTAATCCTGATTCTTCAATGCCTAAGTCTTGCAAAAACTCGTCCTTTTCATCTCCATCAAGTTCAGCAATCTCTGACTCAATTTTGGCACAAACGACGATGACTTCCGAGTTCTCCTCTTTAGCGAATTTTTTTACTTGTTGGACATAAGGATTCGCCTCTGCATCTAATAACTCGTCTTCACTAACGTTTGCAGCATACAAAACTGGCTTCCATGTTAGTAAGTGTAAGCCTTTTACGTGCTTAGCCTGTTCTTTTGTAAACTCCACACTTCGAGCTGGTTTTTCTTCTTCGAATGCAGCTTGAAGTTTTGTCAGTATTTCATACTCAGCCATAGCATCTTTATCTTTTTGCCTTGCCATCTTCTCAACTTTAGAAATTCGTTTCTCAACCGTTTCTAAGTCAGCTAAAATTAACTCTAAGTTTATAATTTGAATATCTCTAAGCGGATCAACACTTCCAGAAACGTGCGTAATGTTATCATCATTAAAACATCGAACAACGTGTGTAATAGCATCGACTTGACGAATATGAGAAAGGAATTTATTTCCTAGCCCTTCACCTTTACTTGCACCTTCAACGATTCCTGCGATATCGGTAAATTCAAATGCTGTCGGTACCGTTTTGTCCGGTACTACTAATTTGGTTAAAGTATCTAATCGCGTATCAGGTACTTCAACGATTCCCACGTTCGGATCAATCGTGCAAAATGGATAATTCGCTGATTCTGCTCCCGCTTGAGTAATTGCGTTAAATAATGTGGATTTTCCGACGTTCGGAAGACCAACAATTCCAGCTGTTAATGCCATACATCATACTCCCTTTATGGTAAAAAACTCTGTATGTCTCTATTTAAAAAACCGAGACACAGATTTTTCTTTACTCTAACTTTAATTCCTAATAGATTTTATCATTCTAATTACATCCTTATTAATTATAAAGACTTATCAGCCAAATGGCAACCACACAACATTCAAGTTTCAATGTACAGAAACAAAGCCCTTTTCCTTATCGGTGAAAGGGCTCTACTTATTTGCTTCTGGTGATTTTTCCAATATTCGCTTCATTTTTTTGGAAAATTCTTTTCTTGGAATTAGCACACTATGGTTACATCCTAGACATTTAATTCGAATATCCATACCCATACGAATGATCTTCCATTTATTTTCTCCACATGGATGAGATTTCTTCATCTCTACTACATCAAAAAGTTCATAAGACTTCTCACTCATGATTCTTCTCCCCCTCTACTACGTATATAGTATTTTTATTATACATGATAATGCTTCAAGTACTCCAGTCTCTCTATCTATTAAATTGTTGCCTTGTCATCGAATCTATGTACGATCGGATAAAGCATGATCGCAGCTAATATATAAAGATTCACTAAACCATATAGAGGATATAAGATACTAATTAATTTCGAGAAACCTATTGTCGTCAGTGGAATCATTAATATAATGAACATGAACGACAACAGCCAAAACGGCACGTTAATATAAGCCTTAAACCGTGTACACAGCCCTAGCAATCCTGATGCAGCTGTCGTGTAGATAGCTCCCCACAACAATCCAGACATAATTAACACCATAAAATAAGGATAATTTTGCAAAATTGCAAACAAAGGAATTTCATAAACCATCACCTCTTGTGCAACTGTAATCAATGATTGATTATATAATAACGATACAACCCCCAATATGGTTGCACTTCCTATACTGGCAATCCATATCTCCCCACGATGAGCAATCTTTTTACCAATTGCACCAATAACAGCAACTAGCGGCAAGATATTTAGTGCTGTAAACGTAAAAGCAGATGGCCAATTTGACTGCTTATTCAGAGCAAAATCATCATTAAAACCTGTTGTATATTGAAACACGAGAAGTGTACCAACAAGAAATAAAATTAATATCGGAATAAGAATTGAGTTCATTGACGTCATCCCATTTAGTCCCCAAACAAATAGAATAATTAGCAATGCTGAAATAATCATCACTCCATACCAATAAGGAATGTGCAGTACTTCTAGTGTTGCTCCTCCACCAGCAATCATAATTACTGTTGTTGAAAACAAGTACAAAACAATTAAGCTATCATACAAACTGGTTAACCTTTTACCCATCAGTTTCTCTAATACGGGGATATAGTGTTCTGATTTTTGTTTATGGCTAATGTCCATGATTACATAACAACAAACAAAAAACAGTAACGCAAATAACAGAATGGCAAGTCCACTTTCATATCCAAAAAATTCCCATAACTCCCTACCTGAAGCATATCCTGCCCCGATCATTGTACCGATGATCAAAAACATCCATTTCAACCCTGATATCCACAAAATCATCCCTCTTTTTCTAATTTATGACGTATAGATATTCATTTTGATTCGTATACTGTTACTACTATTTTAGAAATGAGGTTTATATGATGGTTTTAGGACAAGTTTTTCAAGAAAAGTATCAACCTTCTTATCGAGTCCACCTTGATGAACCTTTAGCAGTACAACAGTTGTCAAAAGCGATATTTTCTTTTTTGCCTACATCACCAAATCCTTCGATTGCGGTTGTATGTATTGGCAGTGATCGTTCAACAGGTGATTCACTCGGTCCACTTATTGGATCAAAACTACTGGAAAAACGCTGCCCAATTTTCTCTATTTATGGATCACTAAACTCGCCTGTCCATGCGAAAAACCTTCACGAAACCATTGATACTATTAATCAAGATCTGAATCAACCTTGGATTATTGCCATTGATGCTTGCTTAGGTCGGACCGAAAGCGTTGGTTTTATGACGGTTAGCAACGGTCCAGTATTTCCAGGTGTGGCAGTCAGAAAAAACCTTCCACCGATTGGTAACATCCATTTAACTGGAATTGTTAATGTCTCTGGTTATATGGAAATGCTCGTCTTACAGAACACCCGACTATCTTTGGTCATGAATATGGCTGATTCTATGTCAAGAGCACTCTGGCGTTCTGCTTGTTGGCTTGAAAATAGGCAAAACGTATTGCGTAGTCCTAGCGAAAAGAAACTTCCACAAAATAATTAATGCGTGTACTATTTATAGTACACGCATTAATTCCGACTTAACTTATTCTATTATTCAGTTAAACCACTGACTGTAAATTAAAACCAGCATGACTGTAAGAATAATTGCAGGTAACAAATTTGCAATTCTTATTTTCGGAATACCTAGCAAGTTTAATCCAATTCCAATTATCATGATTCCACCAACTGCGGTAATTTCGCTAATAACCAAGTCCAACCACTCTTCAGGTAACCATTTAACAATGAACGTCGCTGCCAATGCAATCGAGCCTTGATACAATACGACGGGTACAGCGGAAAACATGACACCGATCCCCATTGTTGCAGCAAAGACAATTGATGAAAATCCATCGAGCATTGATTTTGTTAACAATACGGAATGGTCTTGCCTAAATCCACTGTCTAGTGCGCCTATGATCGCCATTGCCCCAACGACAAATAACAGTGTTGCAGCAACAAACCCTTCCGCTAATTTCCCTTCCGTTTGTCTCTTCATTTTCCGTTCTAACCAGTTCCCTGCCCTATTTAACTTCCCTTCAATGTTCCAACGTTCTCCTAACACTCCTCCGATTGCGAGACTGAAAATAATAAGTAAAAACTCCTGTCCTTCTAACGCCATCGTAAATCCAAGAACAATAACAGCTAAACCAATTGCTTTCATTACTGTTTCTTTCATTTCAAAAGGAAAATGCTTCAAGCGAACGCCCAACCATGCTCCTAATACGATCGCTAAACCATTCACAATCGTCCCAAATAAAACCATATGTATTCTCCTATTCTAATAATCCATCCCTTATCTCATTAATTGCTACTAAAAATTTATCAACTTCGCTTTCCGTATTATACAATCCAAAACTAACGCGAATGACACCTTTATCTGTCGTTTCATACAAATCATGTGTCATCGGAGCACAATGTAATCCCGCTCTAACTGCTATATCATAATGTTGATCTAAAATCATTGCAATTTCTTGACCATCTATACCTTCTATAAAAAATGCCACAACCCCTAAGCGATCTTCTTCTCCTTTAGGACCAATTATTCGAACACCCTCCACCTTAGTTAATCCATTTATGGTACGAAAAGCTAGCATTTTTTCATGTTCAAAAATTTTAGATAGTCCCTTTTTTTCAACTTCTTCCATCCCTTTGAGTAACCCAGCAATTCCAGGAGTATTTAAGGTCCCACTTTCCCAACCTTCTGGCCATACTTTCGGTTGTTTCCGATCTTCTGAATAACTTCCTGTCCCACCTACACTTATTGGTCTCAAAGTTACGTGATTTTTCACAAGAAGAACACCAACACCCTGTGGGCCCATTAAGCCTTTATGGCCAGGAAAAGCTAATAAATCTATATTCATTTCGGTCATGTTAATCGGTAATACACCCGCAGTTTGTGACGCATCAACACAATACATTGCTTTGTGTTTTTTCAACAACTTTCCAATTAGATCAATTGGAATGATCTCGCCAGTTACATTTGACCCATGCGTGACCATCACAAGTTTAGTTTTTTCAGTCAACTTCCTTGAAATTATAGAGGTCCACTCACTCTCATTTTCTCCAGGTCTCACATAGTCAACTTCAATTTCTTTCTCTAATTTTAGTCGTTCCAACGGACGTCTTACTGAATTATGTTCAAACGATGTCGCAATCACGTGATCTCCACTTTCCCATGATATTCCTTCAATCGCTTGATTTAAAGCCGTTGTTGCGTTCAATGAAAAAATAATACGATTCGTCGATTCATTTCGGAACATTTTTTGTAATTTTTTACGTGTTTCCTCAATTACCTTATTTGCACGTTGAGCTAAATGATGACCACTCCTGCCTGGATTAGCTGCATATTCATTTACTGCTTCAGTCATAGCTAAAGCCACGGTAGTTGGCTTTGGAAAGCTTGACGCTGCCTGATCGAAATAAATCATATATTTCCTCTCCTAACATTTTTTCACCGTATTATCACTGTGTCATCACATCCTTTAGAGGATGTGACTATATTATCTTCTATTTTACCGAAACAAAAAACAAAAGACGATCCCCCATCAATGGAAAATCATCTTTATTTTTAGGCTATCGACCATATTAATTGGTGTGACAGTATCTTATTCTTCTTCCGACTGATGAATTAACTCAAGAATTCGTTCTAAATCCTCGTCAGTAAAAAAGTCAATTTCAATTTTACCTTTATTCCGTCCTTTTTTAATTTGTACATTTGTGCCAAAGTATGTTTTTAAAGATGACTCTCTGTCTTTTAAGAATGGTGATAAGCTTTTTTTAGATGTTCCACGTGAAACATTTTCATTCGTGCGTTGAATCCATTCTTCTAACTGACGCACACTCATTCGCTCTTTTAATACCTTTTGGATCAACGATGTCAACTGATTACGATTTTTCAATCCCAACAAGGCACGTGCATGCCCCATAGATAATTTACCCTCAGATAAGTATTGTTGTGCAATTTGAGGTAATTGTAACAACCGAACATAATTAGCAATGTGAGGACGACTCTTGCCTAACCGTTTTGAAAGTTCTTCTTGAGTCACTTGCAAATGTTCCATTAATTTTTGATATGCTTTTGCTTCCTCTAATGGATTTAAGTCTTCACGTTGCAAATTCTCAATCAACGCAATTTCCATCATTTCATCTTCGGTTAGCTCTTTAACAACGGCAGGAACAACATTTAATCCAGCTTCTTTGGCAGCTCTAAATCTACGTTCACCGACAACAATTTCATAACCTTTAATACTTTTACGTACAATTAATGGTTGTAGAATACCATGTTGTTCAATAGAGATTTTTAATTCATCGATGGCTTCTTTCTCAAATACTTTCCTTGGTTGATAAGGGTTAGGTCGAAGGTCCGCAATCTTGACATCCTGAACTTTGTCTTCCACCTCTTCCGAAGCTTCAGGAAAAAAAGCTCCAATTCCCTTTCCTAGCCCTCTAGCCATGAGTCATCACTTCCTTTGCTAACTCTAAATATACTTCTGCTCCTCTGGATTTAGGATCATATGTAATGATCGGCTTTCCATGACTCGGTGCTTCTCCTAATCGAACGTTTCTCGGAATAATGGTTTGAAAAACCTTTTCTCGGAAATACTTTTTTACCTCCTCGATCACTTGAATACCTAAATTAGTTCTTGCATCGAGCATCGTGAGCAAAACGCCTTCAATTTCCAATTCTTGATTCAAATGTTTTTGTACTAGGCGGACAGTATTCAGTAATTGACTTAATCCTTCAAGTGCGTAATACTCGCACTGAACAGGGATCAGTACAGAATCAGCTGCTGTTAATGAATTGATAGTCAATAATCCTAATGATGGTGGACAATCAATAATTAAGTAATCATAATCTGCTTTAATTGAATCTATTGCGCGCTTTAATCGCACCTCGCGAGATATTGTTGGTACTAATTCAATTTCCGCGCCCGCTAATTGAATCGTTGATGGAAGTATAAATAAATTTTCTACTGCTGTTGGAACAATGACATTTTTTGCTTTTTGATCTTCAACAAGTACATTGTAAATACATTCGTCGACATCTCCTTTATCAATCCCGATGCCACTAGTCGTATTCCCTTGTGGATCGATATCAATAATAAGAACTTTTTTACCCTCGTGGGCGAGGCATGCACTTAAATTGACTGATGTTGTTGTTTTACCTACCCCGCCTTTTTGATTAGCGATGGCTATGACTCTCCCCATCTTGTCACCTACCTAACTACATACTTAATTTTTATCGTCATATTTATACAAATGATCCTTCTCTTTTATTCTATCATGAAAAATGAATCATAGATTAAAACGAATCGTAAAAAATTATTTTTCACTACCTTAGCCTTATAAAGTGCCATTATTTTCTTAGTATTTCAGTCTACTAAAGCGGAATAGAATCTTTAATCACATATAAAGACTTCGTTCAATATCTTTCAATTGTGACTTACTTTATTAAATGTTGACTAGCAGTGCCAAAGTGATAGAAAAAAGCCGCAGTCGCTACGTATGCGAATACGGCTTTTTCTATTGTATTTATTCAAATTACTTCTTTGGAATTCGAATTGTAAACTGAAAATAATCCTCGTGCTCTTCTTCATCTGTGTTAATTGTCATTCCAGTTTGAGCTACCATATCAACTGATTTACGGATAGTATTCATAGCTAACCTAGTATCCTTTGAAACAGCCTTACGAAAAGGTTTCTTTTTCTTAGTGAGCCCCTCGTCTTCTGTTAATTTTCTAATGGCTTCTTCTGTTTGTTTAACATTCAATTCTTCTTCAATAATCCGAGAAAGTAATTTTTCTTGTTTGTCCAGATCTTTTAATCCAATTAGCGCTCTCGCATGACGTTCCGAAATTTGTCGGTTTAACAGGGCATCCTGAACAGAAGTAGGAAGATGGAGCAATCTTAATTTATTTGCTACCGTCGACTGACCTTTTCCAAGCCGCTGAGCTAAACTTTCCTGAGTCAACCCATGTAGCTCAAGTAATTTGGAATAAGCTTTTGCCTCTTCAATCGCTGTTAAGCCTTCTCGTTGCAAGTTTTCTATTAATGCAACGGACGCTGTTTTCGTATCATCAAAATCTTTAATAACAGCAGGAATCGTTTCCCAGCCAAGCTTTGTGACTGCTCGCCAACGTCTTTCCCCTGCAATTATTTCAAATTTCTCGTTACGTTCTCGTACTACAATAGGTTGAATAATTCCATGGGTTTGAATTGTCCGCGCTAGTTCATTGATTTTATCATCCACAAAGACTGTTCTTGGTTGATAGCGGTTTGGAACAATATCAATAATAGCAATTTGTTTAACTTCTTCGTTTTGAATTTTAATACTCTCTTCATTTCCCTCTGTTTCTTCTTCGTTTTTCTCATTTAAACCAAAAAGTTTTGAAAATGATTGTTTCATGGTGGCACCACCTTCAGAAAACTACCTCTTATTTCCCAAGAAAAAACAAACGTTGAAAATCACTCTGAACCATACAATGAACTTGATTCTTTATCAACTACCTCATAATCGATGTAGCAGCAGATTTTCATTACTCGTCTTCTTAGAATAAAGAAATGATATTACTTGTCACTGAACCATAATTGTTTCACGTGAAACAATCAATATGAAGATCGATATATAAATAAGTACATACTGCTAAAATTTCCTCGCATATATAGTATACGTGAGATTGGACAATTCTTCTATAAAAAAATAACTAAATTACATATAAATGTTTGTTACATGGTATATTGCAGTTTTTTAACATCAATATGTATCAGTTTAAACAGTGATATCTTCACTTAAAACATTATAAAGCGTAGTAGCCACCATAAATTATGGTGGCTTTACTATTATATAGTCAAGTAAGTGTACGTGTAGCTTTAATAACTAGACAAGAGGTTGCTTGTTTGGTGTTCCTGGCTTTCTTGGATAAGATTTTGGTGTAGCTTTTTCCTTTCGAATAACAATGATGGACCGCTCACTACCCTCCATCGGTAATTGGAAATCGTACTTGTTCTCTAATCTTCCACCTAACATCGTGATTGCCTTCTTTGATTGCGCTAACTCATCGCTAGCCCCAGATCCCTTCATTGCGATAAATTGACCGTTTTTCTTTACAAATGGTAAACACAATTCCGTCAAAACCGGCAACCTAGCAACCGCACGAGATATTGCGAGATCAAATTGTTCACGCTGTTCTTTCTTCTTTGCAAATTGTTCTGCTCGTTCATGGTAAAAAGAAACACCCTTAAGGTTCAAATGGTCAGCAAGTGCTTGTAAGAAAGTAATTCGCTTATTCAAAGAATCAACAATCGTCACATTGATTTGAGGAAAGCAAATTTTCAAAGGAAGACTAGGAAAACCAGCCCCTGCTCCAATATCAATAACACGAATTGGTTCATGAAATTTTTCATAAAATGCAGCTGAGATAGAATCATAAAAGTGTTTTAAATATACATCTTTCTTCTCAGTAATCGCCGTTAAATTCATTCGTTCATTCCAATCGACCAATACTTCATAATAACGTTCGAATTGATTCATTTGAACATCTGTTAACGTAATCCCCTTTTTTTCTAAGGATACACGAAACACTTCTTCATTCATTTCACTAATCACCTCTCATTGCGACACATTCATCACACTATTTCAGCTAAATTAACTTTTTGAAGTTTTCCTTGTTGCATATAGACATGTAACACAGAAATATCTGCTGGATTCACACCTGAAACTCGAGATGCTTGTGCCATTGACAATGGCCGAACTTCGGAAAGCTTTTGTCTCGCTTCCATAGCAATTCCTTTAATAGCCATGTAATCTAAATCTTCAGGAAGTTTTTTCTCAGCCATTTTTTTGACCTTTTCTACTTGTTCGAGTTGTTTTGCTATATATCCTTTATATTTCACTTGGATTTCCACTTGTTCAGCAACATCTTCATCAAGAACCTTGTCTGCTGGGGTTAATTTAACTAAATCAGCATAAGTTAACTCAGGTCTCTTTAACAACACATCAGCATGATAAGCTTCTTTCAAAGCTGAGGCACCTTTTTCTTCCATAATTTGTTGCGCTTCTTCTGTTACTTTAATCATCGTATTTTCCAATCGCTTGATTTCAGCTGCAATCGCATCTTTCTTTAGCGTAAATCGACGATAGCGATCTTCTGAAATCAACCCAATTTGATATCCTTTTTCTGTGAGACGAAGATCTGCATTGTCGTGGCGCAATAACAAACGGTATTCTGCTCGTGATGTTAAGAGGCGATAAGGTTCATTTGTTCCTTTCGTCACTAAATCATCAATCAACACACCAATATACGCTTCAGAACGCTCTAGGATCAGCGGTTCTACTTTTTGAACCTTTCTTGCTGCATTAATACCAGCAATTAACCCTTGTCCTGCCGCTTCTTCATAGCCACTCGTACCATTGATTTGTCCAGCAGTAAATAAACCACTAATCTTTTTTGTTTCCAATGATGGCCATAGTTGCGTAGGTACAATTGCATCATACTCAATCGCATAACCTGGTCGCATCATTTTCACATTTTGCAAACCTGGGATTGTCTTCAGAATATTATGTTGGACATCTTCTGGAAGGCTTGTCGACAACCCTTGAACATAAACTTCTTTCGTATTTCGACCTTCTGGTTCAAGAAAAATTTGATGCCGTGGTTTATCATTGAATCGTACCACTTTGTCTTCAATAGAAGGACAATACCTAGGCCCTGTTCCTTCAATCATTCCAGAATACATTGGTGAACGATCTAAATTATTATTAATCAAGTCATGTGTCTCACTATTCGTGTGAGTCAACCAACAAGGTAACTGATCAGTAATAAATTTTGTCGTATCAAATGAAAATGCTCTTGGTTGATCATCTCCTGGTTGAATTTCCGTTTGATCATAGTCAATCGTCTGTCCATTGACACGAGGAGGAGTTCCCGTTTTAAATCGAACCATCTCAAAACCTAACTCTTGCATATGATAAGAAAGATTCACAGATGGTTGCATATTATTTGGCCCACTTTCATATGAAAGATCACCGAGTATAACTTTTCCACGCAAGTAGGTTCCAGTCGTTACGACGACTGCTTTCGAATGGTATTCCGCACCCGTTTGTGTAATGACTCCTTTGATTTCTCCATCTTCAACGATAAGTTTTTCAACCATACCTTGACGAAGCAATAAGTTATCTGTTTCTTCAATTGTTTGTTTCATTTCGTGCTGATAAGAAAATTTATCCGCTTGTGCTCGCAATGCGCGAACCGCAGGGCCTTTTGCTGTATTTAGCATACGCATTTGAATGTGAGTTTTATCAATATTACGCGCCATCTCGCCGCCCAATGCATCCATTTCTCTTACAACAATCCCTTTTGCCGGACCACCCACGGAAGGGTTACAAGGCATATAAGCGACTGCATCTAAATTCAATGTTAACATCAACGTATTTGCACCCATACGCGCCGATGCTAACCCAGCCTCAACTCCTGCATGACCCGCTCCGATGACGATGACATCAAAATCTCCACCATGGTAACTCATCGTAGATTCCTCCTTTTTATTATCAAAACTCGACATTCTATTTACCAAGACAAAACTGCGCAAATAACTGATCAATTAAACTTTCATGAACACTATCGCCGATAACTTCACCAAGTAGTTCCCATGATTTCGTAATATCTATTTGCACCAAATCAACCGGCATCCCGTCTGATACTGTCTTTAGAGCATCTTCTATTGCCTTTTTCGCTTGGTTCAACAAGGCGATATGTCGGGAATTAGAGACGTATGACATATCTCCTGTTTCGAGATTACCTTGGAAAAACATATCTTTAATTGCAACTTCTAATTCGTCAACACCTTCATCTCTAAGAAGAGATGTACCTACGACAGGTCCGCCTCCTGCTAAATCACGCACTTTATCCATGTTAATTTTATCTTCTAAATCAGTTTTGTTAACGATGATAATCGTATCATGATCTTCTGCTAACTCGAATAATTCCTTGTCCGATTCTGTCAACGGTTCATTATAGTTTAGCACGAGCAGGACAAGCTCGGCATCTTTAATTACTTTACGCGACCTCTCCACACCGAGCTTTTCAACAATATCTTCCGTATCGCGGATTCCCGCTGTATCAAGAAGTCTTAATGGAACACCACGAACATTCACATACTCTTCAATGACATCTCTCGTCGTTCCAGCAACTTCTGTAACAATCGCCTTATTTTCATGCACGAGACTATTTAATAAGGAGGATTTTCCGACATTTGGACGACCGATAATAACAGTAGATAAGCCCTCACGAAGAATTTTCCCCTGCTCGGCAGTTTGCAAAAGACGATCAATTTCATTTATTACAAAAGTCCCTTTTTCTTGAAGGATTTCTAATGTCATTTCGTCTGCATCGAATTCGGGGTAATCAATATTCACTTCCACATTAGCCACAGTTTCAAGCAATGTTTGTCTCAACTTTTGAATTCGCTTAGATAACTTACCTTCCACTTGATTCATTGCTACATTCATTGCACGATCAGTTTTTGCTCTAATCAAATCCATAACACCTTCAGCTTGAGAAAGGTCAATCCTTCCGTTCAAAAAAGCTCGCTTCGTAAATTCACCTGGTTCTGCAAGTCGTGCACCTTCATTCAGAACAAGTTGAAGAACGCGGTTAACAGAAGTAAGACCACCGTGACAATTGATTTCCACCATGTTCTCTTTCGTATACGTTTTCGGTGCTTTTAAAACAGACACCATCACTTCTTCTGTAATCTCTCCTGATTTTGGATCACAAATATGACCGTAATTTATCGTATGACTTGCTACATCGACTAAATGATACTTCCCTTTATATATGTGGTCTGCTACTTCCATCGCATCATCACCACTTATACGAACGATCCCAATAGCTCCTTCGCCCACTGGAGTCGATATCGCTGCAATTGTATCCATCTCCATAAGTCATCCTCCTTTCATAATAAAATCTGTTTATATTCTTGTTGATATGTTATATAAATTGTTTTACTCACGAAAAGCGTTTTACATCCTCAGTAATTACAACAACTTATCAACATTAATGAAACCCATTAAAATGCTATCTCTTCTATAAAATTATAATAGAAATAATTGTCAATTATTATCTGAATTTAATTCTTGATTACAAATGAACAGAATACCATAAAAATGTAACATAAGAAAGGGAATCATTTCTCTTATCGTCCATTTTATAGATAGTTATCCACATAAATATAAAAAACACCGATATTTATAAGTTTTTTTACCCACATGTGGATAGTTTCTAAAAGGCAATATATTTAATATAATCATTTTAAAAAAGTATTTTTTAAAAAAATGTGGATAACTTAAAAATAAGAGAAGGATCTATAAAGTACAAAAAAAGTTGCATCAGAGTATTAATCCGATGCAACCTGGTTCTGTAAATTATTTTGCGTCGTTTATCTAAGTTGACTGAATCATTTTGGTACAACGACAATTCGTCTATGAGGTTCAGCTCCATCAGAATATGTGGAGACACCTTTTACGTTTTGCAGCGCAGTATGAATTATCTTTCGTTCATGAGCGTTCATCGGTTCCAAACGTACTTCACGTTTGGTGCGCACCGCTTTACTGCTGAGACGTTCAGCCAATGTTTCAAGGGCTTCCTTTCGTCGCTCACGATATCCTTCTGCATCAAGATGAATGCGGAGATAATTTTCTGACTGCCGATTGGCTACTAGATTAACAAGGTATTGAAGTGAATCCAAAGTTTGACCGCGTTTGCCAATTAAGACGCCCATATCTACTCCTGAAATGTTCAAGTAAATTCCTTCATGACGTTCTTCTTTTTCCACGCTAGCTGAAATTCCCATTTTATCAATTGTATCCCGTAAAAAAAGAATTGCTTCTTTTATCGGTTCAGGCTTAACCTTCATCTCTACAACAGCAGGTTTGCCACCAATTAATCCTAAGAAAGCCTTTTGAGGTTCTTCGATCACTTGAATTTCTACTTGATCTTTATCTACTCCAAGTCTTTGCAAGCCTAACTCCACAGCCTCATCTATCGTTTTCCCTGATACAGTCACTTTTTTCACTTCTTATTCGCTCCCCCTGTTTTAGCATCTTTAACCTTTCCAACATTCGGTCCAGTAATAAAGTGAGTTTGAACAATCATAAATAAGTTACCGATTACCCAGTAAAGTGCCAATGCCGATGGGAAAAATGCTGCAAATGCAATGATCATAATTGGCATAATATACAACAACATTTTCATTTGTGGATTATCTTGCACCATCATCATTTTTTGTTGAATAAATGTTGTTGCACCCGCAACAAGCGGTAAGATAAAATACGGATCTGCACTTCCTAATTCAAACCATAAAAAGTCTTGTGGAGCGCCTGTATACGTCGGATCCACATCCGGATTAATTTGCGGTGTTCGAATAATCGCATGGTATAAAGCGATTAATATTGGCATTTGAACAAAAATCGGTAAACAACCAGCAAGAGGGTTAACGCTATGCTCCTGGAAAAGCGCCATTGTTTCCTTTTGTAATTTTTGCTGTGTTGCCTGATCTTTCGCACTGTATTTTTCACGAATTTCTTTCATTTGAGGTTGCAATGCTTGCATTGCTTTCGTACTCTTCGTTTGTTTAATCATTAAGGGTAAAATTACTATTCGAAGTATAATAGTAACACAAATAATCCCCAAACCGTAACTGTTCCCTAACGCTTCTGCAATGGTTGTAATGAGCCATGACAGTGGATATACGAAAAAGGAATCCCAAAAACCATCATTTTCAACCTTAATCGGTTGATCAATGCTAAAACAACCGGTCATTACGACCATCAATCCAATTAGTAATCCAATTAAACCTAATTTCCTTGCCACTCTAGGTCCTCCTATCTCTTCCTATCAAGAATATATAAAACGTCACCCTATCAAGATTTATCAATTTTCATTCTATATTACTAGTTTATAAACCTCGATAGAACAACCGAAATAACGATTACTTTTCTTCTAACTTTATGCTATTTTTTGATTTATCAGGGACGAGATCAATTCCACCAGGGTGAAAGGGATGACATTTTACTATCCTCCGTATCGTTAACCAACTTCCTTTTAGGATACCAAAACGATTAATTGCTTCAATACCATAATGAGAACATGTCGGATAAAACCGGCACGTTGGCGGAGTAAATCTTGAAATCCATTTTTGATAAAAGCGTAAGATTCCAATTGCTATCGATTTCATGTTATTCCACCTCAAGGTTATACATGGGATTTTTTTCGAAAAAGCTTGGCCACTTTCATCACATGGGTAAGTGATTTTTTCATTTGATAATAATCCATATCCGCAGTAGGTTTTCTAGCAATGATGACGATATCACGGTTTTGATACATTTCTGGAGATAGCTCTCGCAATATCTCTTTCATTAATCTTTTTATCCGATTTCTCATCACTGCATTCCCTATTTTTTTACTTACAGATAAACCAAAACGAATCGATGCCTTCTCATCACCTACCAACTGATAGACAACAAATTGACGATTTGCAACTGACTTCCCATGTTTGAAAACATTTTGAAAATCTTCATTCTTTTTCAAGCTGTACTGCCTCTTCATTCCTGCACCTCATCTAAGTGGTCTGCCTTGAACAGGCCGCCAAAGACAAACCCAATCTATATTATAAAGAACTTTCGCTTAAATCGCCATATATTCTACGAACAATTTAAAAACATATCATTTATAGAGAAATTGGAAACATTCTATCTTTATTTCAATTCTAAACGAGTTAACAAACGCATAATAGACTAAAAGAGCATTTTTTCTCATCTTGTCCAACCTACGAAAATTCAAACCAATTCTATTAAAAATGAATAATATGTACAAAAGAAAAACCAGATCACTACTCTCTCTTATTATGAAAGATTAAGAATTGATCTGGTTTCTCGTCATTCTCTTCTATCTGAAATTAGATCCCTTTAACATCATTTATTTACACTATGATCATTAAAAAAGACCACTGATCAGACAGTGGTCTCATTACGCGGACAATACTTTTCTTCCTCTACGACGACGATTCGAAAGAATTTTTCGACCGTTTTTTGTAGCCATACGCGCACGAAAACCATGATTCTTTTTGCGCTTTCTGTTATTTGGATTAAATGTTGGTTTACCCATCTATTCCACCTCCTGAGGTTGATCATTTCATCAAAATCGCAATTCAATCTAATAAACTCGACGTTACAAGTTTTCTTCACAAATTTAAACGACGAGATTGACATTCCTGTAAATTATATGAGACCCACACACTAATGTCAAGCCCGGATCACAATCGTTTAATTTTCATTCCATTTTTAAAGTTATCCAGTCAATAGAAAAATTACAAAAATATTTTTTCTTACTCTCTTGTGGACAACTTTCGCCAATTTTTTACACCTTTCCACAACGACCAACACAAGTTTTACACATTATCTTGTGTTGTGGACAAGTTTTAGACACAACCCCTTGAATCATGTGGATAACATTTTCTAGTCGTTGTCCTTCCTCTTTTTGTTTGTTATTATATTCTTGATTTTTATCGTGGAGAACCTGTGGTAAAATAAAAACTATCCACAGATGTGTACAACTTTGTGGATAGTTGTTCAACCATCTGTATAGGTTTATCCACATAGTTGTTAATATAGTTAACAGAATGCATTACTACCTATATATATACTTATCCACATTAGACTAGTAATTATATTTATTCATTGCTATTCATTGCAGTTATACATTCGTTGTACAAAAAGCGAATTTATCATCGGATTTGCTATACTGTTATGGGACAGCACCTGGCAAGGGAGGGTCAAAGATTGGAAAATTTAAATGATTTATGGGAACAAGCTTTAACAAAAATCGAAGAAAAAGTAAGTAAACCTAGTTATGATACGTGGTTTAAATTTACGAAAGCTGATTCGATAGATCAAAGTTCGAATACGATTACCGTCATTGCTCCAAATGAATTTGCGAGAGATTGGTTAGAAAATCGTTATTTTGGTATTATCACTGAAACATTGAACGAATTAACCGGAGCTGAGCTCGAAGCCCGGTTTATTTTACCGCAAGATGACAAAAAGGATGATCTAGAATTATTTGAAAAAGGGAAACAACGGCCAAAACCTCAAGCTCAAGAAATCGAAAACATACCTAAACATATGCTTAACCCTAGATATTCTTTTGATACATTTGTCATCGGTAGTGGTAATCGTTTTGCACATGCTGCTTCACTCGCTGTCGCAGAAGCACCTGCTAAAGCATACAATCCCCTATTTATTTATGGTGGTGTTGGGCTAGGAAAAACTCATTTAATGCATGCAATCGGCCATTATGTAATGGATCATAACCCTGGAGCAAAAGTTGTTTATTTGTCTTCAGAAAAATTTACAAATGAGTTTATTAATTCTATACGCGATAACAAAGCAGTCAATTTTAGAAATAAATATCGTAACGTTGATGTGCTATTAATTGACGATATTCAGTTTTTAGCTGGAAAAGAACAAACGCAAGAAGAATTTTTCCATACATTTAATTCTCTTCACGAGGAAAGGAAACAAATTGTCATATCAAGTGATCGTCCACCAAAGGAAATCCCAACATTGGAAGATCGTCTCCGATCAAGGTTTGAATGGGGATTAATTACCGATATTACACCACCTGATTTAGAAACAAGAATTGCTATCCTAAGAAAAAAAGCAAAGGCAGATAATTTAGATATTCCGAACGAAGTCATGCATTATATTGCCAATCAAATTGACACAAACATACGTGAACTAGAAGGGGCATTAATAAGGGTTGTTGCGTATTCATCTCTAATTAACCAGGATATGAATGCGGACCTCGCAGCAATAGCTTTAAAAGATATTATTCCGAATTCGAAACCTAAAAAAATAACAATTCAAGATGTGCAAAGATGTGTTGCTGCAGCGTTCCAGGTGAAAGTTGATGATTTAAAAGCGAAGAAACGAACCAAAACTGTCGCATATCCACGACAAATTGCAATGTATTTATCACGTGAGTTAACAGATAATTCTTTACCTAAAATAGGTACTGAATTTGGTGGTAGAGATCATACAACAGTCATTCATGCTCATCATAAAATTGAAAAATTGTTTGCAACTGAACAGGAATTACAGCAACAAATTCAAGAAATAAAAGAGGAATTAAAAAAGTAGCTGTAAAAAATGTGAATAACTCCAGTAATCTTATGCACAACCTGTCCACAGGTGGATAACTTGGTACAACTGGCTAAATATTAGTTATCCACATATTCACAGGCCTTACTACGATTACTTCTATAAATAATTAATAAAAAATATATATGTACTGTTATTTAGAACAAAACATTCTAGCAAAATTCATTTCTGAAAGTGAGGAACAAAAACAATGAAATTTAGTATTCAACGAGATCGATTTGTACAAAGTGTTCAGAACGTTTCAAAAGCCATTTCTTCTAGAACTACGATTCCAATTTTAACTGGTATCAAAATAGAGGCTTCACATGATGGTGTGACATTAACAGGCAGTGATTCTGATATTTCGATAGAATCTTTTATTCCAACTGAAGAAGGTGACCATCAACTTGTTGATTTAGAAATCGAAGGGTCTATTGTTCTTCAAGCTCGTTTTTTCGCTGATATTGTTAAAAAACTACCTGAAGATACAGTCGAAATTATGGTTGGAGATCAATTAGTCACCCAATTAAAATCAGGATCTTCTGTATTTAACTTAAATGGTCTTGACCCTGAAGAATATCCACGATTGCCAGAAATTGAAGAAGAAAATTCATTTAAATTGCCAAAAGATTTATTAAAAAGTATTATTCGGCAAACCGCATTTGCTGTATCAACAGTGGAAACACGACCAATATTAACGGGAATTCATTGGTCGCTAGAGAAGGGACAACTCACTTGCACTGCAACAGATAGTCACCGGTTAGCAATGCGTCAAGCAGAGGTAGAAACGAATACAATAGATTTAGAATTTTCGAACGTCGTTATTCCAGGAAAGAGCCTCAATGAACTAAATAAAATTATTGATGATACAGATGATTGGATTGACATTATCGTGACAGATAACCAAATTCTGTTTAAATCAACACATTTATTATTTTTCTCTCGGTTGTTAGAAGGAAATTACCCAGCAACGAAAAATATGATTCCTACACATTCGAAAACGACAGTTAAGCTAACTGCAAAAAAATTACTTGATGCCATTGAGCGCGCCCTTTTACTGTCGAAGGAAGGGAAAAATAATGTAGTGAATGTTAAAACAATTGAGAATAATCAATTGGAGATTACTTCAGTTACACCGGAAGTAGGAAAAGTAACAGAGGATGTTGAAAGTCTTGAATACACAGGAGAAGAATTGAGGATTTCATTTAACGGTAAAAATATCATTGATGCTTTAAAAGTTATTGAATCAACAGAAGTGAGTATTGATTTCACAGGTGCAATGAGTCCGTTTGTGATGAGACCAGCTGAAAGAGATCATATGCTCCATTTATTCTCACCTGTTCGTACTTACTAATTATTCAAATAAGTTTACAAACATCTTGATTTTCTTATCTACTTTAAAAATCGAAATAATAGAGCAGCTCTTTGAAAATTCATTGATGCTGCTTTATTTGTGGTGAAGTATTTCACTACTTTTAAAATCATTTTATAATTCGATTGGCGTTTATTGAAAGTTTTTAGTACAATGTAGAGTGATAGAATTTGTGTGCGTAGAAATAAAGGAATAAGTGTTGTAGTGGTTACCACACTTACCTTGATAGTTATATCGGAAATAGCCATCCTTTCCCTAGATAAAAAGTTATTTTTAGAAAGTGAGTGATCTCATCTTGGAAGAGCAAATGAAGATCAAAGACCAATTTATTACACTTGGCCAAGCATTGAAAGAAGTAGCAGTAATTGATTCAGGTGGACAAGCAAAATGGTTCTTGGCTGAAATTCCCGTTTGGGTAAATGATGAAGAAGAAAATAGGCGTGGACGTAAGCTTTACCCTGGTGACCAAGTGACCATCCAAGATCACGGTACCTTTATGATTACCAGAGATGACCGATAAAGAGGGATTACGTTGCACATAGATCAACTAACAATAAAAAATTATCGGAACTATGCTCAAGGAACACTAACCTTTCAAAATCGAGTTAATGTCATTCTTGGTGAAAATGCTCAAGGTAAAACGAATCTCGTCGAAGCTATCTATGTATTGGCTATGGCTAAGTCACACAGAACTCCTAGAGATAAGGAGCTAATTCGCTGGGATGAACCATTTGCTAAAGTCGAAGGTCACTTAACAAACCGAAATGGACCACTTCACATGGAAGTGGTGTTTTCTAATCAAGGAAAGAAAGTAAAACTTAACCATATTGAAAAAAAGCGTCTTAGTGACTATATAGGGTATTGTAATATTGTCATGTTTGCCCCTGAGGACCTCACATTAGTGAAAGGGAGTCCGCAAGTTAGACGTCGTTTCCTCGATATGGAAATGGGACAAATTCACTCCATTTACCTCTATCATCTTTCTCAATACCATAAGATACTTAAGCAGCGAAATCAGTGGTTAAAAGATGTTCAACAAAAGAAAGTGAGAGCAGATCAAGCTATGCTTGGGGTCATGACAGAACAATTGTTGCAATCAGCGGCACATGTCATAACGAAAAGATATGCTTTTCTCGATAAACTGCAATCTTGGGCGGAACCAATCCATCATCAAATTAGTCGTGGAAAAGAGCATTTGAAAATTGTATATGTCCCTTCCTGTAACGTATCAGAAGAGATGGATTTGACAACAATGATGGTAGCGTTAAAAGATAATTATGCAAAAGTTGAAGAGCGTGAAATGCAGAGAGGAACAACATTAATTGGTCCACATCGAGATGACTTATCCTTTTTTGTAAATGGACGAAACATTCAAACTTATGGTTCACAAGGACAACAAAGAACAACGGCATTGTCGTTAAAGCTTGCTGAAATTGAATTGATTCAAGAAAAAACAGGGGAGTATCCAATTTTACTGTTGGATGATGTATTGTCAGAGTTAGATGATTATCGACAAACTCACTTATTAAATACAATTAAAGGAAAAGTGCAGACATTTGTCACGACAACAAGCGTTGACGGACTTGATCATGAAATGTTGAGGGATGCTGATACATTTTATGTAGAAGAGGGAAACATTCAGCAAAAAGATTGAGGTGATGATGTTGTTTATCCATTTAGGCGGAGACATGGTTTTAAATGCAGACAGAATCGTGGCCATTGTTGATCATCATAGCTATAGTTCATCTGTCGAAAATCAAGAATTCTTAAAATATAAAAAGAAACAAAAATCAACGGTGAAAGTAACAGAGGACACTCCGAAATCTTTCGTAATTACCGAAGATGACGTTTATTTATCTCCTATTTCCTCTCATACATTAAAACGGCGAGCAGAAACATCAACGATTGTCTCTGAAGAAGAATAGATGCAGTCAAGTACAGCTAATTGAACAGTATTATCTAACGAGAGTGAAAGATTTAAAGTGAAATTCCTTTTATTAAGAGACATCGATTTAGAATACTTAGCAATTATTTGCTAGGAGAAGTGTAGGTGAAGAATAGTGACATTGGAACATTCCTATGATGAAAGTCAAATTCAAGTATTAGAAGGTTTAGAGGCCGTTAGAAAACGCCCTGGGATGTATATCGGATCGACGAGTTCACGAGGGCTTCATCATCTCGTCTGGGAAATTGTCGATAATAGCATTGATGAAGCAATGGGCGGACACTGTGATGAAATCCATGTAGCAATCGAAACAGATAATTCGATTACAGTTGAAGACAACGGTCGCGGGATCCCTGTAGGTATTCATGAAAAAATGGGTCGTCCAGCTGTAGAAGTAATCATGACTGTCCTTCATGCAGGTGGTAAATTTGGCGGGGGAGGTTACAAAGTTTCCGGTGGATTACACGGTGTAGGGGCTTCTGTCGTAAATGCTCTTTCAAGCCATTTAGAAGTAGAAGTTCATTTAGACGGAAAAAAACATTTAATAGAATTTACTCGTGGAATTCCGGATGCTGATTTAAAAGTGGTCGGTGACACGGATAAAACGGGGACGATTATTCGCTTTAAACCGGATGAAGAGATTTTCACTGAAACAACCGAATATGAGTACGATATTCTTGCAACCCGTTTACGTGAGTTAGCTTTCTTAAACCGAGGTCTCCGTATTTACATTAAGGACAAGCGTGAAGGTGGAAAAACAGCTGAGTATTACTATGAAGGTGGAATCAAGTCATTTGTTGAACATTTAAATCGAACAAAAACAGCTCTCCACGAGCCTCCAGTCTTTATTGAAGGAGAAAAGGAAGGTATCTCAGTTGAAGTAGCGATGCAGTATAACGACGGGTTTTCAAGTAATCTTTACTCATTTGCTAATAATATCAACACGCATGAAGGCGGTACACATGAATCTGGATTTAAGACTGGGCTGACTAGAGTTATCAATGATTACGCAAGAAAAAATGGATTGTTTAAAGAAGCTGACGCCAATTTAATTGGTGATGATGTTCGTGAAGGATTGACAGCGATTGTTTCAGTTAAGATTCCAGATCCCCAATTTGAAGGACAAACGAAGACAAAACTTGGAAATAGTGAAGCAAGAACAATAACGGATTCGTTATTTTCAGAGCACATGTCTAAATTCATGGGCGAGAATCCAACAATAGCTAGGCAGATCGTTGAAAAAGGTTTAATGGCATCACGAGCAAGAGATGCTGCTAAAAAAGCGCGTGAATTAACGAGACGCAAATCGGCATTAGAAATTAGCTCATTACCAGGGAAACTAGCAGACTGCTCAACAAAAGATGCCTCTATCAGTGAAATATACGTCGTTGAGGGTGACTCAGCAGGTGGTTCAGCTAAACAGGGTAGAGATCGTCATTTCCAAGCGATATTACCACTAAGAGGGAAAATCATTAATGTTGAAAAAGCGAGATTAGATAAAATTCTTTCAAACAATGAAATTCGTGCGATGATCACAGCACTTGGTACTGGAATTGGCGAAGAATTTGATATTTCTAAAGCAAGATATCATAAAATTATTATCATGACGGATGCTGATGTTGATGGTGCCCATATTCGTACGCTATTATTAACGTTTTTATATCGTTATATGCGCCCGATTATTGAAGAAGGGTATATATACATTGCACAACCACCGCTATACAAAATCCAACAAGGTAAAGCGATTCATTACGCCTATAATGATAAAGAGAAGGACCGTATTTTTGCTGAATTATCAGCATCACCAAAACCTGGACTTCAGCGTTACAAGGGTCTTGGGGAAATGAATCCAACTCAATTGTGGGAAACAACGATGGATCCATCCATGAGGACGCTTTTGCAAGTGACTTTAACCGATGCGATGTTAGCAGATGAAGTATTTGATACGCTAATGGGTGATCGTGTGGAACCACGAAGAGATTTCATTCATGAGAATGCCCATTACGTAAAGAATTTAGATATATAAATTTAGCAGGAAGTTCAACCATGCAGAGAATCAACTTGCATGGTTGATACTTCAATCGACTAAGACGTCATGCGATTCGAAGGAAGATAAAATAAGTAATACTAAAACGAAGATTGATTTTAATCTTTGCTATATCCATACATAAATAAAATTATATGCAATAAGCGATTACTTGCTTTTTACAAGCCGATATGGATCTATGCATTGAAAAGGCTAGTGGGGTCAGTTGGAATTTGGTGAACGGAGGTACAAGGAATGTCTGATCAAGAAGAATCTAAAGTAAAAGAAATTAATATAAGTCAGGAAATGAAAACATCGTTCATGGACTATGCGATGAGTGTTATTGTCAGTCGTGCTCTTCCTGATGTTCGAGATGGGTTGAAGCCGGTTCACCGTCGTATTTTATATGCAATGAACGAACTGGGAATTACTGCTGATAAAACTTATAAAAAATCTGCTCGTATCGTAGGTGAAGTAATAGGTAAGTATCACCCTCATGGTGACTCAGCTGTATATGAAACAATGGTTCGGATGGCACAGGACTTCAGTTATCGCTATATGCTCGTCAATGGACATGGGAACTTTGGTTCTGTTGATGGTGATGCGGCAGCAGCAATGCGTTATACAGAAGCAAAAATGTCGAAAATATCAATGGAATTAGTTAGAGATATTAACAAAGATACGATTGATTACCAAGAGAACTACGATGGTTCAGAGACAGAACCAATTGTTATGCCAGCGAAATTCCCTAATCTACTTGTGAATGGTACATCAGGTATTGCCGTTGGTATGGCAACAAACATTCCTCCACACCATTTATCAGAAGTAATTGATGGGGTCCTTGCTTTAAGCAAAGATCCAGAGATTACAGTTGCTGAATTGATGGAACATATTCCTGGACCTGATTTTCCAACTTCAGCAGAAATTGTAGGTGTTTCAGGAATTCGTCGCGCTTATGAAACTGGCAAAGGATCAATTATTATTCGAGCAAAAGCAAAAATTGATGAGGTAAATGGGAAACCAAGAATCATTGTCAATGAACTCCCATATCAAGTTAATAAAGCGCGTTTAATTGAAAAAATCGCTGAACTTGTTCGTGATAAAAGAATAGATGGTATTACAGATCTTCGTGACGAATCCGACCGTACTGGTATGAGAATTGTTATTGAGTGTCGTCGTGATGTAAATGCAGATGTTTTATTAAACAATTTGTATAAGCAAACATCTCTTCAATCAAGCTTTGGTATCAATATGCTCGCACTTGTAAATGGACGTCCCCAAGTGCTTTCGTTGAAGCAAGTTCTTTATCATTATCTTGAGCACCAAAAAGTCGTCATACGCCGGCGAACGGAATTTGAACTGAGAAAAGCCGAAGCGAGAGCGCATATTCTTGAAGGACTGCGCGTTGCACTTGATCATTTAGATGAAGTTATCGCTTTGATTCGAGGGTCTCAAACGGCGGAAATTGCTCGAAATGGTTTAATAGAAAAGTTTGAACTTACGCACGATCAAGCTCAGGCAATTTTAGATATGCGTCTCCAACGCCTTACAGGGTTAGAGCGAGATAAAATAGAAACAGAATATGAAGAATTAATGAACAAAATTGCTGAACTTAAAGCAATCCTAGCTAATGAAGAGAAAGTACTTGAAATTATTCGCGAAGAGTTAATTGATATTCGTGATAGATTTGGTGATGAGCGTCGTACGGTGATCACATTTGGTGAAGATAGCATGGAAGATGAAGATCTTATTCCACGCCAAAACGTCGTTATAACTGTTTCTCATCATGGGTATGTTAAAAGGTTACCAGTCTCTACGTATCGTAGTCAAAAGCGTGGTGGGCGTGGTGTACAGGGGATGGGAACCCACGACGAAGATTTTGTGCGTCATCTGTTTGTGACAAATTCCCATGATCATTTGTTGTTTTTCACAAACAAAGGAAAAGTGTATCATATGAAAGGTTACGAAGTTCCTGAACAAAAGCGCACGTCAAAAGGAATTCCGATTATTAACCTTCTGCAAATTGAAAAGGATGAATATATAAGTACCGTCATTCCTATTTCTGATTTTAACGATGAACAATCGCTATTCTTCATGACGAAATACGGTGTATCAAAGCGTACAGCACTTAAAGCTTTTTCTAAAATACGCCGCGGTGGATTGTTTGCAATCAAATTGCGTGAGGATGATGAGTTGCACGGAGTACGACTTACCGATGGTTCTAAAGAGTTAATCGCTGGAACACGGAAAGGGATGTCGATTCGTTTCCATGAAAATGATGTGAGATTAATGGGAAGAACGGCAGCTGGTGTAAAAGGGATTCACCTTAAGAAGGACGATGAAGTTGTCGGGATGGATATTATAGAAGCCGGGCATGATATTTTGATCGTTACGGAAAAAGGGTTTGGTAAGCGAACGCCAATTGAAGAATATCGTCAACAAACGCGTGGAGGTAAAGGAATCAAAACATGTAATATTACTGATAAAAACGGAGAACTTATATCATTAAAAGTTGTAGCAGATGATCATGATCTAATGGTCATTACAACAAATGGTGTAATTATCCGTATGCATGTTGGCGAAATTTCACAAACGGGACGAAGTACGCAAGGTGTGCGACTCATTCGTGTTGCCGATCAAGAATTTGTTTCGACCGTTGCTCGCGTAAATGTCGATGATGTCGATGAAGTTGACGAGGAAATTGAAGGAGAAATGAAAGAAGTAACAAACAATGACTCTGAAACCAATAGCATATCAATATCAGAGGAAGAAGAATTAACTGAAGAAAATATAGAGAGTGATGAAAACGACGAAAAAGATGAAAATGATCCAATAGAGGAAAATTAGAAAAACAAAACCTGGAAGTTTAGTCTTCCAGGTCTTTTCTTTTTTATGATCGTAGGCGCGGGCTCACTTGTCACTGTGGGATACTAAGTAATTGCTTTTCCAACTGGATTCTTTAGATGTTTAACGGCAATGCTTCTGTAAATACCTTTTAGTGCATCCAATTACTAGACAGAAGATGCTTGCTACTTCTTGGAGGTGTTTGGAACTTTCTAAACTATATTTTAGGGTTTGGCGCCGGTAAACGTTAGTTGAGTCATTTAGAATTTATGATAATTTAATCAATTTAAGAGAAAGCATTGACTTTTGTCCTATTATTCTTTCCAATAGAAGTAACAAGATAAAAGGAGCCATCAAAATGAATGTGAAAATACAAGAATTAAAGCCAGGGTGTATTCTAACAAATGATGTATGGAAAAAATCCAATACACCACTAATAAGGAAAAATACAGTTCTTACAGATGAACATATACGAGTGTTAAATATCTTCTTAGTAGATAATGTATTCGTTGAGCCGAAACTTGTTAATGGGGAAGTGTTTAAACCGAGTCACGTTATTCGTGATGAAAAAATTAACAGTAATTCCGAGACAATACATAAGAATTCATTTATGGATCGATATTTGAATGCGGTGCAACAATATAAGAAACTCTTCATAGATTGGCAAGGTGGCACAAAGGTCGATGCCTTTGCGGTGCGGAAAGTATTTTTGCCCTTATATGAAATAGAACCAACAAAAGATGAACTAATGCAACTACATCATTACTCGTCAAAACAAGATTATATATATTTTCATTCGGTTGCTGTCAGTGTGTTTAGCTACTTACTTGGGAAAAGTACTGGTATAAATAACGGCGAGATTATTCAGCTGGGTTTGTCAGCTTTACTATCTGATTGTGGAATGTCTAAACTTCCATTAAACGTATTTAACATAAAGGGCTCATTAACTGCTGAACAATTTGAGGAAGTAAAAAAGCATCCTATTTTAGGTTATAGAATGATCGAAGATGTTCCGGGTTTTTCAAAAAGTGCATTGTTAGGTATCATCCAGCATCACGAAAGAGAGGATGGCAGTGGCTATCCTCTTCATGTTAAGGAGGATAAACTTCACCTCTATTCAAAAATCATTGCAATAGCTGATGTATTTCATGCGATGACATCAGAAAGAAATTATCGAATTAAGCAGTCACCTTATAAAGTAATAGAATCCCTGAAAATTGATGAGTTCGGAAAACTTGACCACAAACTGTTAAATCATTTTATCCAGCTTATGTTAGACTTATCAATTGGCCGGAAGGTGAGATTAAATAACGGCATGATTGGTGAGGTAATTTATCATAATGTGCAATATCCGACTAGACCGATTGTCAAAATCGATGGAGAAAACAATTTTAATTTAGAAAAAAATCCAGAAATATTTATAGAAGAAGAGTTGCCATTAGATTATGAAGAAGTTTGATGTTATGCCTAGATCAATTTTTAGCACAATTGATAATGGGAATATACTTGTCGCAGTTTCTCTGCATATAATTAGTGAATGAAAGAGAGTTATTGGAAATATTTATTCAGAAATATTTTTCGTGATTTTGAAATAAGGAAAGAGATTCCTAGTGTTTACAAATGGATTCTCTTTTTTGATATGGAAATATATTGTCATGCCAATTAATTGTTGCGTTGGTTCTTTTATATATGGTATATTGTAAAACGTTGCTGAAAAAAGATTAATTCTTTACTTAGCAAAATCAATTTACCAAATATTAAAATAGTTGTTGACGGCGAAGTGATCATTTGATATGATATATAAGTCGCAACAAACAGATTGTGACATTTTCTGACCTTTGAAAACTAAACAAAAAGCCAAGCGAAGTGGGATATATTAAAATATCCCGTCAAAGTAACACCAAGCAAGAAACGCCAGACGAAAGTTTGGTTTTGATGTCATGGACATCAAACTTGATGAAAAGTCATCATACTTTATCGGAGAGTTTGATCCTGGCTCAGGACGAACGCTGGCGGCGTGCCTAATACATGCAAGTCGAGCGCAGGAAGCAAGCAGATCCCTTCGGGGTGACGCTTGTGGAATGAGCGGCGGACGGGTGAGTAACACGTGGGCAACCTGCCTTGTAGACTGGGATAACTTCGGGAAACCGGAGCTAATACCGGATGACCATTTGAATCGCATGATTCGAATGTAAAAGTGGGGAGCAATCCTCATACTACGAGATGGGCCCGCGGCGCATTAGCTAGTTGGTAAGGTAATGGCTTACCAAGGCAACGATGCGTAGCCGACCTGAGAGGGTGATCGGCCACACTGGAACTGAGACACGGTCCAGACTCCTACGGGAGGCAGCAGTAGGGAATCATCCGCAATGGGCGAAAGCCTGACGGTGCAACGCCGCGTGAACGATGAAGGTTTTCGGATCGTAAAGTTCTGTTATGAGGGAAGAACAAGTGCCGTTCGAATAGGGCGGCACCTTGACGGTACCTCACGAGAAAGCCCCGGCTAACTACGTGCCAGCAGCCGCGGTAATACGTAGGGGGCAAGCGTTGTCCGGAATTATTGGGCGTAAAGCGCGCGCAGGCGGTCTCTTAAGTCTGATGTGAAAGCCCACGGCTCAACCGTGGAGGGTCATTGGAAACTGGGAGACTTGAGTGTAGGAGAGGAAAGTGGAATTCCACGTGTAGCGGTGAAATGCGTAGATATGTGGAGGAACACCAGTGGCGAAGGCGACTTTCTGGCCTACAACTGACGCTGAGGCGCGAAAGCGTGGGGAGCAAACAGGATTAGATACCCTGGTAGTCCACGCTGTAAACGATGAGTGCTAGGTGTTAGGGGTTTCGATGCCCTTAGTGCCGAAGTTAACACATTAAGCACTCCGCCTGGGGAGTACGGCCGCAAGGCTGAAACTCAAAGGAATTGACGGGGGCCCGCACAAGCAGTGGAGCATGTGGTTTAATTCGACGCAACGCGAAGAACCTTACCAGGTCTTGACATCCTCTGAACAGCTAGGAGACTAGCCTTTCCCCTTCGGGGGACAGAGTGACAGGTGGTGCATGGTTGTCGTCAGCTCGTGTCGTGAGATGTTGGGTTAAGTCCCGCAACGAGCGCAACCCTTGATCTTAGTTGCCAGCATTTAGTTGGGCACTCTAAGGTGACTGCCGGTGATAAACCGGAGGAAGGTGGGGATGACGTCAAATCATCATGCCCCTTATGACCTGGGCTACACACGTGCTACAATGGATGGTACAAAGGGTTGCAAGACCGCGAGGTCAAGCCAATCCCATAAAGCCATTCTCAGTTCGGATTGCAGGCTGCAACTCGCCTGCATGAAGCCGGAATTGCTAGTAATCGCGGATCAGCATGCCGCGGTGAATACGTTCCCGGGCCTTGTACACACCGCCCGTCACACCACGAGAGTTTGTAACACCCGAAGTCGGTGAGGTAACCTTTTGGAGCCAGCCGCCGAAGGTGGGACAGATGATTGGGGTGAAGTCGTAACAAGGTATCCGTACCGGAAGGTGCGGATGGATCACCTCCTTTCTAAGGAGCTCTAAGCTCAACTTATTGAATCGAACTTCGCTTTGGCCTTTTTGTTTAGTTTTGAGAGGTTATACTCTCAAGACTTCTTTTCTTCTAATGGAAGAAAGAAGAGAATGACTAGCACATGATTGCCGTGCTTTGACCTTTGAAAACTGGATAACGATAAATGAATGAATCACCGGTTTGACACAGAAATGAATCTTCGGATTCATGGAAGAGTGAACCGAGTGTCTTAGAATGTAAAGCCAAGAAAGACCGAGCAACACGTCCATTGATTAAAATGGTTAAGCTAGAAAGGGCGCACGGTGAATACCTTGGCACTAGGAGCCGATGAAGGACGGGACGAACACCGAAATGCTTCGGGGAGCTGTAAGTAAGCTTTGATCCGGAGATATCCGAATGGGGGAACCCCTTATCCGTAATGGGATAAGATCCACATCTGAATCAATAGGGTGTGAGAAGGCAGACCTGGGGAACTGAAACATCTTAGTACCCAGAGGAAGAGAAAGCAAATGCGATTTCCTGAGTAGCGGCGAGCGAAACGGAAACAGCCCAAACCAAGAGGCTTGCCTCTTGGGGTTGTAGGACATTCCATACGGAGTTACAAAGAGTGAGCGTAGGCGAAGCGATCTGGAAAGGTCCGCGAGACAAGGTAAAAGCCCTGTAGTCGAAACGTTCACTCCTCCGGAGTGTATCCTGAGTACGGCGGGACACGTGAAACCCCGTCGGAATCTGGGAGGACCATCTCCCAAGGCTAAATACTCCCTAGTGACCGATAGTGAACCAGTACCGTGAGGGAAAGGTGAAAAGTACCCCGGAAGGGGAGTGAAAGAGATCTTGAAACCGTGTGCCTACAAGTAGTTGGAGCCCTATGATTTTCCTTCGGGAAAGTAACGGGTGACAGCGTGCCTTTTGTAGAATGAACCGGCGAGTTACGATTACGTGCAAGGTTAAGTTGAAGAGACGGAGCCGCAGCGAAAGCGAGTCTGAATAGGGCGAATGAGTACGTGGTTGTAGACCCGAAACCGGGTGATCTACCCATGTCCAGGGTGAAGTCCAGGTAACACTGGATGGAGGCCCGAACCCACGCACGTTGAAAAGTGCGGGGATGAGGTGTGGGTAGGGGTGAAATGCCAATCGAACTCGGAAATAGCTGGTTCTCCCCGAAATAGCTTTAGGGCTAGCCTCGAGGGTAGAGTCTTGGAGGTAGAGCACTGATTGGACTAGGGGTCCCTACAGGATTACCGAATTCAGTCAAACTCCGAATGCCAATGACTTACTCCTCGGGAGTCAGACTGCGAGTGCTAAGATCCGTAGTCAAGAGGGAAACAGCCCAGACCATCAGCTAAGGTCCCAAAGTATACGTTAAGTGGAAAAGGATGTGGAGTTGCTTAGACAACCAGGATGTTGGCTTAGAAGCAGCCATCATTGAAAGAGTGCGTAATAGCTCACTGGTCGAGTGACTCTGCGCCGAAAATGTACCGGGGCTAAACGTATCACCGAAGCTATGGATAGACACCTTCGGGTGTCTGTGGTAGGGGAGCGTTCCAAGGGCGCTGAAGCATGACCGGAAGGACATGTGGAGCGCTTGGAAGTGAGAATGCCGGTATGAGTAGCGAAAAGAGGGGTGAGAATCCCCTCCGTCGAAAGCCTAAGGGTTCCTGAGGAAGGCTCGTCCGCTCAGGGTAAGTCGGGACCTAAGCCGAGGCCGAAAGGCGTAGGCGATGGCAAACAGGTTGAAATTCCTGTACCACCACGTTTCCGTTTGAGTGAAGGGGGGACGCAGGAAGGTAGGGTAAGCGCACTGATGGATATGTGCGTCGAAGCAGTGAGGCTGACAAGTAGGAAAATCCGCTTGTCTTAAGGTTGAGCTGTGATCGCGAGGGAAATTTTAGTACCGAAGTTCCTGATCCTACACTGCCAAGAAAAGCCTCTAGCGAGGAAACTGGTGCCCGTACCGCAAACCGACACAGGTAGGCGGGAAGAGAATTCTAAGACGCGCGGGAGAACTCTCGTTAAGGAACTCGGCAAAATGACTCCGTAACTTCGGGAGAAGGAGTGCTCTATTAGGGTGCAAGCCCGAGAGAGCCGCAGTGAATAGGCCCAAACGACTGTTTATCAAAAACACAGGTCTCTGCGAAGCCGCAAGGCGAAGTATAGGGGCTGACACCTGCCCGGTGCTGGAAGGTTAAGAGGAGGGGTTATCCTTCGGGAGAAGCTCTCAATTGAAGCCCCAGTAAACGGCGGCCGTAACTATAACGGTCCTAAGGTAGCGAAATTCCTTGTCGGGTAAGTTCCGACCCGCACGAAAGGTGCAACGATTTGGGCACTGTCTCAACGAGAGACCCGGTGAAATTATATTACCAGTGAAGATGCTGGTTACCCGCGACAGGACGGAAAGACCCCATGGAGCTTTACTGTAGCTTGATATTGGATTTCGGTACAGCTTGTACAGGATAGGTAGGAGCCTTGGAAACCGGAGCGCTAGCTTCGGTGGAGGCATTGGTGGGATACTACCCTGGCTGTACTGGAATTCTAACCTCGAACCGTGATCCGGTTCAGGGACAGTGTCTGGTGGGCAGTTTGACTGGGGCGGTCGCCTCCTAAAGAGTAACGGAGGCGCCCAAAGGTTCCCTCAGAATGGTTGGAAATCATTCGTAGAGTGCAAAGGCATAAGGGAGCTTGACTGCGAGACATACAGGTCGAGCAGGGACGAAAGTCGGGCTTAGTGATCCGGCGGCACCGTATGGAAGGGCCGTCGCTCAACGGATAAAAGCTACCCTGGGGATAACAGGCTAATCTCTCCCAAGAGTCCACATCGACGGGGAGGTTTGGCACCTCGATGTCGGCTCGTCGCATCCTGGGGCTGAAGTAGGTCCCAAGGGTTGGGCTGTTCGCCCATTAAAGCGGCACGCGAGCTGGGTTCAGAACGTCGTGAGACAGTTCGGTCCCTATCCGTCGCGGGCGCAGGAAATTTGAGAGGAGCTGTCCTTAGTACGAGAGGACCGGGATGGACACACCGCTGGTGTACCAGTTGTTCCGCCAGGAGCATCGCTGGGTAGCTACGTGTGGAAGGGATAAATGCTGAAAGCATCTAAGCATGAAGCCCCCCTCGAGATGAGATTTCCCATCACGCAAGTGAGTAAGATCCCTCAGAGAAGATGAGGTTGATAGGTCTCGTGTGGAAGCATGGCGACATGCGCAGCTGAGAGATACTAATCGATCGAGGGCTTAACCAATGCTTTGATTCGAAGACGATTCATTCATATACCATCGTTATCCAGTTTTGAGAGGTCAATATGACCGATCAATTTCATATGTCCAGTGACGATCGCGGAGAGGTCACACCCGTTCCCATGCCGAACACGGAAGTTAAGCTCTCCAGCGCCGATGATAGTTGGGGGATCTCCCCCTGTGAAAGTAGGACGTCGCTGGGCAAAGAAGAAAGACATTCTCATATTTGAGGGTGTCTTTTTTGTGTTTAAAATGGTGGGAACTGAAGTTAGCAGGACAAGGAAAACGAAGAGGGCACGAGGAGGAAACAAGCGAGAAATACGTGAAATGCCCTTCTTTAGCAGAATGACTCGCTAATGGGGAGAAGATGTCATGACTTGTGACCGATCTATTCCAGAAAGACACACCAAGGGGCACAAGACGCCACTACTTGTGACCTTTGCATTCCAGAATAGCTAGCTAAGGGTGACAAGATACTATCACTTGTGCCCTTACTTTTTCAAAATAGCACGTTTAAGGTAACAAAACGCGACAGCTTGTAACCAATGCATTTCAGAAAAGCTAGCTAAGGGTGACAAGATACTATCACTTGTGCCCTTACTTTTTCAAAATAGCACGTTTAAGGTAACAAAACGCGACAGTTTGTAACCAATGCATTCCAGAATAGCTAGCTAAGGGTGACAAGATACTATCACTTGTGCCCTTACTTTTTCAAAATAGCACGTTTAAGGTAACAAAACGCGACAGCTTGTAACCAATGCATTTCAGAAAAGCTAGCTAAGGGTGACAAGATACTATCACTTGTACCCTTACTTTTTCAAAATAGCACGTTTAAGGTAACGAGATGCCACAGCTTGTGACCTTACCATTCTAGAAAAGCTAGCTAAGGGTAATAAGACGACAATACTTGTGTCCCCTTACCTTTAAAAGACTGCTCGTTGAGAGTCACAAGATGTAAATAAGTCGTGGAAAAATATCGATAACCGAATATATGTATGTCTTGAGGGAAATGAAGAATTGGTACAGTTACAATAAAAACACCCTATTCAAATATTTAAGGAATAGGGTATCTGTAATTATTCTTCTTCATTATTTTCATCTAATACGGATGTTACATTATTTTCATCTAAATATTTTTCATATTTTTTGTGATCGACACTTACTCCTGAATAATTCCCTTCAATATCAGCTGTGAGAACGCCCTCTACTTCTTCAACTATTCCTACTGGTTCCTCTGATTCGACAACCATGTTATTATAATCTTTATTCTCATTATTACTGAAGTCAGAAGGTGTTTCTGACGTTCCATATACGCTCACAGCTTGCCATGAATCCTCAGCATCAAAGAATGTTTCATTACGTTTACTTTCATCGTAATCGAATTTTCCGAATGGTGGCGAGAGGACGTCTTCTTCTACTGGTCGATTGTTGGTGATTTTGTTTTGCTCTGTATGTTCCATACAGCGTCGAGCAGTAGGAACTGCCTCTAACCGCTCATAAGGGATCTGTTCACTACAAATTTCACATTTACCGTATTTCCCAATGTCTATTTCCTTTAATGATTTGTCGATTTCTTGTAAAAGGTGTTCACTGTGCTCGTTTAAAGCAATGTCTTTTTCTCTTTCAAATAATTCTGTTCCTAAATCTCCAGGGTGATTATCATTATTTGATAATTCACTGACCGAGTTTTTAGGAAATTCAAGTTCTCTTCCATAATGTTGTGGGTCTAAGCGTGTTTGTAAATCATTTTTTGTTTGTATCAAATTTGATTTTATTGCTTGTAGTTGTTGATTCGTTAACAATGTTGCACCTCCCCATTTTATAAAGTTGTTTTCAGTAGTAGTTTGCCTTCATCTTGAAGGAATTCACTGCAAATATTTTGGAAAGTGCTAAACCGATCTTTAGCAAGATATGACCTTCCAATAATTATCAAATAATTTATATCCAGAAAAGTGTTGCTAGTAAAAAGAGGACAAGCCGATTACTACTCCACTGTCACGAATTTAGATATAATCAAAACAACTATTAAATGCTAATTCTTAAAAGAATTATTTTCATTATGTTGATGAAATTGACCTTTAGATACATCGACACTTACGTCCTTTAATTCTGTATTTTTATCGAATAAGTCTGCTTGAACATGTTGTCCACCCGAAGAAAATGTGACCTCTTCATTTTTGGGTGAGTACGTTATCGTTGGTTTTTTTCTTGCAAATGTTTTATGCGTGCTCATATTAAATAACTCCCCACTTTTTATTATTTATTGTTTTGCATTAACGAGTATTCATTTGTGTTAGAAAATTTAGTAGATCATCGGTTAATTTCTTTTAATGAAACCTTAATAAATCACCTAAAAGTAGTAATTACCAAATAAAAAAACGATCATACAAGCCAAGTTTACCCTTTATAAAGGAATGTATTGAAAAATACATTCGCGAATAAATAAAAGAACACTTCGACAGTGCATTGTTTTACGAGTATAATGAAATTAACTATACTTTTATTTTAGATCTAAACAAAATTGCTTTTTTGTGGGAAATGTTGAATGTTGGTTAAGTCGAAGCTATCATTGAGCGTTATAAATGTATATATCTTGCCCAGCAATTTTACAATATAAGAATTCGTTAAAAGCAAAAGGAAACTATATTGACAACTTGCATTTTACTTATTTTAAATGTTAACTAAATGCTATATAAAATAAGCGCTAAGTTAGTTTTCACCGAGAAAAAATGAATGTAATAGCCATGGACATTTTAATTGTGACGTATGCAAGTAATTAGTGATAATAGGTAAGTCGTCTGCTGAAAAAGAATAGATAAGCTCCCCCCACCACTCTGCTTCATAACGGCAAATCATGCTAAGTTGATACAATAAAGCGTAATGTATGAGAAGTTCTGGAAGGTTAATGATTAACGACCGCTCAACTGGAGCGTATAAGTGTTGGTCAATGCCATGTCTGAACAAAAGCGAATCATTTCGATTAGGTGGTTTAAATGATAATTGAATTTCTTCGTCAATCTGTTGTGATGATAGTTCGTTGTGAACGTCGGAAGAAAGCTGCCTAATCCAACTTTGAATTGGATCGTTCCATTGTTTTAACTTAATCATTAATATAGTAAAATGATCGTCATTGATTCGATTTAATCGGACTAACCCGGTTTCACCGACTAACGTTTTTAATATAGGTTGCATTTCTGGTAAGTTAAATAGCAGTTTGCGCATCGTAAGTTTTTCACCCGTTAATTGTTTCACATGAAACAGAACTTCTGACAAATAGGGAAAGAATCCATCTTTTTGAATACGAACATCGTCTGAAAGAAACTGGTATCCTTGTTTCTTACGCTTTCGCGTGGACAAGCCGTGAGCAAGAACTTGTGTAGTCGAAGGATAATCAGTGTCAATAGTTAAAAGAGCAGCCTTAAGCCAGTGACTTAATCCGTAAAAAAGTAACATCGGTTTAATAGCAATCGGGGCCTGCTTTCCTTGTTGAAAATAATGGTTTCCAATTTGAATATAATAGACAAATGAATAACTATTTTGAAATGCTTTTTCAGAAGGGTTTCCAATCGAAAAATATTGATATTTTTGTTTTAAATACTTTTTTACGTGTGGTGTTGATTGAAATATGGTTGTAAATGATGGCTCTTGCTCCACAATACACGTCCTTTCTGTCTATTTTTATGTGAGTATTTTAGGATGGGTATTTCCATATAAATATACACTTACCAATAGACTGAATTATTAAACTAATTTTCTAACCTTGACAGTAGTTTGTCCTATTGTTAATCTACTAATAATATTTTTTCGTAAATGTGAAAGGGGAATGGGTACATGTGGGAAAATAAGTTCCAAAAAGAAGGTTTAACATTTGATGATGTATTGTTGTCTCCTGCGATGTCAGATGTTCTGCCGCGGGACGTTTCAGTAAAAACAAAATTGTCCGATACGCTTCATTTGAACATTCCAATTATTAGTTCTGGGATGGATACGGTAACAGAAGCGAGCATGGCGGTTGCAATTGCCCGTGAAGGCGGACTAGGTATTATTCATAAGAACATGTCCATTGAAGCGCAAGCAGAGAACATTGACCGCGTGAAACGGTCTGAAAGTGGTGTCATTACGAACCCCTTCCATTTGACAGAAGATCACCAAGTGTTTGATGCAGAACACTTAATGAGTAAATATCGAATTTCTGGTGTGCCGATTGCCGATGAAAATAATAAACTTGTTGGTATTATTACAAATCGCGACCTTCGTTTTATTGAAGACTATTCGATTCCAATTAAAGATGTGATGACTAGCAAAGGTCTTGTGACAGCGCCAGTTGGAACGACATTGAAACAAGCGCAAAAGACGCTACAGAAACATCGCATTGAAAAATTACCATTAGTTGATGATGATGGGAAATTAAAAGGACTCATTACAATTAAAGATATTGAAAAAGCAATTGAGTTTCCAAATTCAGCCAAAGATTCATCAGGGCGTCTCCTCGTAGGAGCAGCTGTTGGTGTTGGCGCAGATTCAGATGCCAGAACGAAAGCTCTTGTTGATGCAGAAGTTGATGTACTTGTTATTGATACTGCACACGGTCATTCACGAGGTGTCATTGAAAAAGTTCGTCAAATACGAGAGCTGTACCCTGATTTGAATATTGTTGCTGGAAACGTAGCGACTGCAGAAGCAACAAAAGATTTAATAGAAGCAGGGGCAAACATTATTAAAGTTGGGATTGGTCCTGGATCAATTTGTACTACTCGGATAGTGGCAGGAATTGGCGTTCCGCAAGTTACTGCAATATATGACTGTGCGACGGAGGCAAGGAAACATGGCATTCCAATCATTGCTGACGGTGGTATAAAATATTCTGGTGAAATCACAAAAGCATTAGCTGCTGGTGGACATGCTGTCATGCTTGGAAGTATTCTCGCTGGTGTGACAGAAAGTCCTGGAGATCGTGAAATTTTCCAAGGGCGCCAATTTAAAGTGTATCGAGGGATGGGTTCTATCGGGGCAATGGAAAAAGGAAGTAAGGACCGTTATTTCCAAGAAAATGAGCAAAAACTAGTTCCTGAAGGAATTGAGGGGCGCATACCTTACAAAGGACCGTTGCAAGATACAATTCATCAATTGATCGGTGGTTTACGCGCTGGTATGGGTTATTGTGGTACAGCGAATGTCACGTCATTACAAAATGATGCTGAGTTTATACGAATTACCGGAGCTGGCTTGAGGGAAAGCCACCCTCATGATGTACAAATTACGAAAGAATCACCGAATTACTCAATATAAATGCCGTATCTGAACTTATGGTAGAAAATACTACTATAGATAGGGGACTCCCCTATCTATTTTTTTTGGATAAGTTGTGGTAAAATGACGTTTGTTCCTTGCTGAGATAAGGGCGTGGTGAATAAAAAAGAAATCACAGGTTACGTGTTTATATAGATAAGAAAGATGGATGGGGAGAGGTGGATTTCATGAAAAAAGTTAGTGTTTGGATGCTCATATTAATGGTGTTCTTTTCCGGTGTTTTTACTTTTACTGGAACGGCGTCAGCATCTTATGAACCAAATGTAGATACCGTTATTTTGGTCGATGCAGAGAGTGGAAGAATTTTATACGAACAAAATGCAGAAGTACCTTTGCCACCTGCAAGTATGACGAAAATGATGAGTGAATATCTTATTTTAGAAGCAATAAATGATGGAGATATCTCATGGGACACGATTGTTCCTGTTAGTGAATATTTGGCAGGTTTATCTCATAGACCAGGACTGTCAAACGTACCAATGAGAATTAATGCAGATTATACGGTGGAAGAACTGTATGATTCAGTGGCAATTTATTCGAATAATTCAGGAACGATGGCTTTAGCTGAATTAATTTCGGGTTCTGAAGGCGCATTTGTTGAAAAAATGAATGAAAGAGGTACCGAATTAGGCATGGGGACAACGCTTCGTGAAGCTGGCGAAGGTAGTTTAGCAGAAATTGCTGAAGAACAATTAGGAGACTTTCAATTTGTAAATTCAACGGGCTTACCGAATCGACTTTTGGAAGATGGCAATCATCCAGAAGGAACAGGGCAGAATGAAGACAATTACATGTCAGCATATGCTACGGCTGTTCTCGCTTTTCATCTAGTTAATGACTATCCTGAGGTTCTTGAATCGGCAAGTATTGCTGAGAAAGTTTTCAGAGAAGGTACCGATGATGCAATAACGATGCAAAATTGGAATTGGATGATCGAAGGAACCCAATTACCTGATTTAGATAATGAAGATGTAGATGGACTAAAGACAGGGCATACGAATGCAGCAGGCTATACGTTTACTGGAACCGCTGAAAGAGATGGACAACGATTAGTGAGTGTTGTCATGGGAGCGGATTCTGAAGTAGAACGTTTTAATGAAACAGCCCGACTGATGGATTGGGGATTTGAAAACTTTTCTGTGCAAGAACTTTTTCCAGCTGATATGACGCTGGATGATTATGAAACACTCCCTGTTAAAAAAGGGAAAGAAGAGGAAGTCACGATTGCTTCTACAGAAGCTATTTCCATGGTTATTCATGAGGATGATATAGACTCATATTCCTATTCTGTTCAATTAGATGAAGCTCAACTGAGTGAAAATGGTGAGTTAGAAGCCCCGATTGAGCCTGGAATGGTTGTCGGTCAACTTGTGATTGATTATGATGGAGACAACGAGATATCATATTTACCTGGACAAGACGATCGAGTTACTTCTATAGATATCGTTACGACAGGTGAAGTAGAGAGAGCGGGTTGGTTTTCATTAACGATGAAAGGAATTGGTGACTTCTTCTCTGGCATTTGGACGAGTGTTGCTGAGACAGTTCGTGGTTGGTTTTAAGGATTAGATAAGTAAAAATACATCTTTTAAAACTATTTCTGAATTTAATGGATAAATTCCTACCAATCGAATAGGTTTTTTCGTTATAATGGATTGTATGAATGCTTTGGTATGAAAAACATCTTTATCTACCAAAATAAAGCGTAATAAATAAAGGGGGATCATCATCATGGAAAAACATGTAGGAACGGATCGCGTAAAAAGAGGTATGGCAGAAATGCAAAAAGGTGGCGTCATCATGGATGTGGTGAACGCAGAGCAAGCAAAAATTGCTGAAGAGGCTGGTGCTGTAGCGGTTATGGCACTTGAACGTGTACCATCCGATATTCGCGCAGAAGGTGGAGTAGCCCGTATGGCTGATCCATCAATTGTCGAGGAAGTCCAAAATGCTGTGTCGATCCCAGTCATGGCCAAAGCACGTATTGGTCATATCGTTGAAGCTCGTATTTTAGAATCGCTTGGTGTCGATTACATTGATGAGAGTGAAGTATTAACTCCAGCAGATGAAGTGTACCACTTGAACAAGCGTGACTATACAGTACCTTTTGTTTGTGGTGCTAAAGACCTTGGAGAAGCGACTCGTCGTATCGGTGAAGGGGCTTCTATGCTTCGTACGAAAGGTGAACCAGGGACTGGAAATATTGTTGAAGCGGTTCGTCATCAGCGACTTATCCAAGGACAAATTAATAAAGTTATTAGCATGTCTGAGGACGAGCTTATGACTGAAGCAAAGAATTTAGGAGCGCCTTACGAAGTATTGCTTGATATTAAGCGAAACGGTCGACTACCAGTTGTAAACTTCGCCGCAGGTGGGATCGCAACTCCAGCAGATGCTGCCTTAATGATGCAATTAGGTTCTGATGGTGTCTTTGTAGGATCAGGTATTTTTAAGTCAGAAAATCCAGGGAAGTTTGCGAAAGCAATTGTTGAAGCAACAACACACTATCAAGACTATGACTTGATTGCTAAGCTATCTAAAAATTTAGGACCAGCGATGAAAGGTATTGAAATATCTTCCATTGAACAAAAGGATCGTATGCAAGAGCGTGGATGGTAAATTTTAAGTTTTTCTTCCGATAAATGACCCAATAAGAATGGTTTGACGAAAGAGGTGAGACATCATGATCAACATTGGTGTGTTGGCGTTACAAGGCGCCGTAAGAGAGCATGTAAAAGCATTACAAGCGCCTGATGTCCATGTAACAATCGTAAAAAAAGCGGAGCAGTTAGATCATATAGATGGTCTTGTTTTTCCGGGTGGAGAAAGTACAACGATGCGCCGGTTAATTAATCTATATGGATTTTTTGAACCGTTAAAGGCGTTTGCTAAAAACGGTAAACCAGTTTTTGGGACATGCGCTGGTGCAATCTTAATGGCTAACGAAATCGTTGGACAAACAGAACCGCATTTATCCGTGATGGATATGACAGTCGAACGAAATGCCTTTGGCCGTCAGCGGGAAAGTTTTGAAGCACGATTAAATATGAACCGGATTGGTGAAGATATAGAGGCAGTATTTATACGTGCGCCAATTATCAATAAGGTTGGTCCATCTGTAGACGTATTAGCTACGTATGATGGAGATATTGTTGCAGCCCAGCAAGGACCATTTTTAGCTTGCTCATTTCACCCTGAATTAACAGATGATTACCGAATGCATCAATATTTTGTGAAAATGGTTCGAGAGCCAGCATTACATGCTTGATTTTTTATAAAAAATTCGGTATGTTAAGAATACAAATTTTAATATTTTTGCGAAGATAGGAACTAGTATCGATAATTGTTTTCTTTAGAGAGCCAGTGGCTGCTGTAAACTGGTGGAAACGACTCGTGAATCCATCCTTGAGCAAATCAGTTGAACTCGGAATGTAAAGTAGACTGGTTCGGATCTTAACCGTTAATAAGAATAAGGTGGAAATGAGAGAATGTTGGCTCATTTTAACCAGGGTGGCAACGCGGGTAACTCTCGTCCCTGAATGACTCATTCAGGGACGGGAGTTTTTTTATATGTAGGACCAAGACTCCTATTATTATGCTTTTTCTAGTTATTTTTTCCAAAACCTAAAGGAGGTTTATTAGATGTTAGATGTAAAATTGTTACGAAATCAATTTGATGAAGTTAAAGGGAAGTTAGCGGAACGTAATGAGGATATTTCAGCTCTAGACCAGTTCGGGGCGTTAGACGAAAAACGTAGGGAAACGATTCAAGAAGTAGAAGAGTTAAAAAGCCGTCGTAATAAGGTTTCCCAGGAAATATCTCAGATGAAGCGAGAGAAAAAGGATGCAAGTTCTGTTATTGAAGAGATGCAGCAAGTGTCTGGAGCAATTAAGAAACTTGATGAGAGTTTGCGAGAAGTTGATGAAGAATTGAATCATCTTTTATTAACAATCCCGAATATCCCTCATGAAAGTGCTCCTGTTGGTGCTGATGAAGAAGATAACGAAGAAGTACGTACATGGGGAGATATCCGAAGCTTTTCTTTTCAAGAAAAAGCACATTGGGATCTCGCCACAGAGCTTGATATCTTGGATTTCGAACGAGCATCTAAAGTTACAGGAAGCCGTTTTGTATTTTATAAAGGGCTGGGTGCTCGATTGGAACGGGCATTAATAAACTTTATGATGGATTTGCACGAAGACAAACATGGATATATGGAAGTGATGCCACCGTACATAGTCAACCGTGACAGTATGACAGGTACGGGGCAGTTACCTAAATTTGAAGAGGATGCATTTAAAATACATGAAGAAGATTATTTTCTTATTCCTACTGCCGAAGTACCAGTGACGAACATGCACCGAGATGAGATTATGCCGATTGAAGACTTACCAAAGGCTTATACGGCTTATAGTGCTTGTTTCCGTTCTGAAGCGGGATCTGCTGGTCGTGATACAAGAGGACTGATCCGTCAGCACCAGTTTAATAAAGTTGAGCTTGTCCGCTTCGTAAAACCTGAAGACTCTTATGAACAGTTGGAACTATTAACGTCACAGGCGGAAAAAGTTCTCCAACTTCTTAAATTACCGTATCGTGTCTTGAATATGTGCACAGGAGATTTAGGTTTCACTGCTGCGAAAAAATATGATATAGAAGTTTGGATCCCGAGTAACGGAACGTATCGAGAAATTTCTTCTTGTAGTAACTTTGAATCTTTTCAGGCAAGGCGTGCAAATATTCGATTTAAACGAGATATAAAAGCAAAAGCTGAGTATGTTCATACTCTTAATGGATCTGGTCTTGCGATTGGACGTACGGTTGCAGCTATCTTAGAAAACTATCAACAAGAAGATGGTTCTATTGAAATACCTGAAGTACTTCGTCCATATATGGGCGGAAAAGATACAATTAAAAAATAGAAATTAGTAGCCCCTTCGTCTTTGTGAAGGGGTTTTATTTCCGTTTAGCTACAAAAATTAAATGTATTGGTCACCGATTGGAAGAGTTGAAAAATCCGAAGCACAGTATTTTTCACAAAGCTGTCTTTCTTTTACACAGATTTATAAAAAAAGTGATTTTAATTTTTTGATTGAACGCGTCTAAAATCAAATCTTTTTTCAAGGTAATAAGCAACATAAACACCAGTAATGGCAAAGATAGCCCATATCCATGCATGAAGACTGAATGAAGCTATACCACTAAAATAAGCACCAACGTTTGCACCAAATGCAAGTGTAGCCCCGTAGCCCATCAAGGTACCACCTATTAGTGCAATCAGGCAGATGCGAAAAGAAATTTTCGCAAAGCGGATCAAACCACCAAGAGTAAGGGTGATAAATGTACCAATGATGACTCCGAAGTTCAGGACACTAGTAGAACTCTCAAATACTGATGAGTGAAGCGACTGAAAGTCTTCTTGTGCTCCCCAGTAACCCCACGTATTAACATCAAGGCCGAAGAACATCGCGATTTTTGAGCCCCAAAGACTAAATGCGGCGGTAAGTACCCATGGTTCTCCACGAATAAGGAGTGTGAGGGCATTCAAAGCTGCAAGGATTAAGGCACCGATCCATAGAGGCCAGAACCCAAAAAGAATTTGCCTCCAATTTGTACCTGAAGGCATAGATGGCAGCGCAGGTGGTCTTTTCTTTTTTTTGTACAAATAGCTCCCAAAAGCAATGAAAGCGAAGACAGAGTTTTGCAACACCGAAGCTCCAGAATAACCAAGAGGGGAATCAGTAGCCAGTGAGAAAGGCGAAGCAGAAGGAAGGGTTTCATTCCAAAACCCAAAGTGTGCGGCTCCCAATGTAGCGCCCACAGTAAATCCAAACAGCGTAAAGATCATTGCTGTCCTTCCACCTTCGACTTTATATAAAGATGCTGGGGCTAGGCCACTACCTACTTCCATACCAAATCCAAAAAGAAACGAACCAACAATAAGTCCAAAACTAATCGGTGACAAAGCTGGAGCAGGAAAAGATCCAAAAAAACCTAGTTCAAAGATAAAAATTGGTGCAAAAAAAGTAGCTGAAGCCCCAAGCATGAGCATATGGCCGCGAAGCATTTCTGTATTTCCATCTTCAACGATTTGCCGGTAGACAGAAGAAAAACCAAATCTAGCATGAAACAACGTAAAACCTATTAATATTCCAGTAATAAATAATACAACGTATTGTGTTCCTGAATATTGGTATGAGAAGAATCCGATAAGTAGTGCTAGTATTATGCCTATTATCGTTAAGGTATTTTGGAGATTTTTATAAATAGGTGTTGTGTTTGACTGTTGGTGGCTTGATTTCACAAAAGAACACTCCTTTGATTTCAAACTTTCATTGCCCTTTAGTTATTCCCTATTTGATAGAAAAACTATTGATTCAATTATGTTTTTTTGTGGTTGTAGTAAATGTGAAGAAAACTGTACAAAATGGAGCAAAATTTAGCGTAATAAACTTGTATCGATTTGCCTTAAAGTGAAAAACATCGTACAATTTTCTTGCTGGGGTGAAAGAAAAAGGGTGTGAGTGAATGGATACAATAAAGGAGCAAGAGGATATTTATTATATGAGGGAAGCTATTATAGAAGCTAAGAAAGCGGAAGAGTTAGGGGAAGTCCCAATTGGTGCTGTGATCGTTAAGAATGGAGACGTAATTGCCCGAGGGCATAATCATCGAGAGAAAAATCAATCTGCAACTGCTCATGCGGAGCTTTTAGCAATTGAAGAGGCGTGTCGTGCTGTAGGGAGCTGGCGATTGGAGAGTTGCACATTGTATGTGACGCTCGAACCTTGTCCGATGTGTGCAGGGGCTATTGTTCAATCACGTATAGATCGAGTCGTCTATGGCGCATTAGATTCGAAAGCAGGGTGCTGTGGGACGTTGATGAATCTTCTTGATGAACCTCGGTTCAACCATCGATGTCCTGTGAAAAGTGGCGTACTTGCTGAAGAGACAGGACATTTGTTAACAGCTTTTTTTCAGAAAATTCGAGTAGCGAAAAAAAACAATAGGATTAGTTCTGAACGATAGATGGGTATAGTTGATTAATCATCAAACATAAAAAATGGAGGGATAAATATGAGACCGAATCAAATATCATTGGAAACTGCGCAAATGATATCCAAAAAATTGAAGATGCCTTTAGAACATGTCATGCATACACCCCCTCATATCTTAATGGAAAAATTAAAGTTGGTTGAAGAGAATGAAGGATCTGAAGAAAGCGATGAAGGGAAAGAATAAAGTGTAAAAACTATTTAAAATAGAATATGGAGATATCTAAGTTAGATGGTTTATATCAAAGATATATTTTGATAAATAGATCGATTTATTATTTGGGTAAATTTGTTACGATTCGTTTTGGTAGTATCTATTGCAATTATACTAAAAAACCACTATACTAATATTTGCGTCGCTGTTTTGGCGCCTAAATTTATTATTAACTTTGTCGTGCTAAGCGGGGAGGTAGCGGTGCCCTGTACTCGCAATCCGCTATAGCGAGGCCGAATCCCTTTCTGAGGTTACAACTTCTCTTGGTCTGCCCTGAGTAAGTGGTGTTGACAACCGGGTTCCGCGCAATGGAATCCTATGAATCCTGTCAGGTCCGGAAGGAAGCAGCAGTAAGTGGGTCATTCCGTGTGCCGCGGAGTTGCCTGGTTCGAGCAAACTGCTCAGGTAACGCTTGGGGAGTTGTGATCGAAGAAAGGTGCACGGCATTTAATTTTTATATTGCTTTATAAGCTATCCAATTTGGATGGCTTTTTTTGTACTAAAAGAATGTTTAACTTCGCTATAGGATTAAGTATAAGATAAACTAAAGCTTTCGACTTGCAGGAATTGGCGACAAGCCAAGTTTATCTAATTGTTTTCGCAGTCATTTTTTACGGATTTAAATAAATTCAACAATTTCATTTGATTTATAGCAGATTCATTTTGAAAAAACTGCTATGAATCGGTATAATAAGAATGAATTGAATAGATGAGCATTTTTTTTATTATTATTAAAATATCGGATGTGTGTGTCAGAGGTTAGTGGAAGAAGGAAGGTTGAGAGATATGAGTTATCAAGCTTTATATCGTGTGTGGCGTCCAAGACAGTTAACAGATGTGGTCGGGCAAGAGCACATTACGAAAACATTGAAAAACGCATTGCTTCAAGACAAATTCTCTCACGCCTATCTTTTCACAGGTCCTCGTGGGACAGGAAAGACAAGTGCGGCGAAAATTATTTCAAAAGCAATTAATTGTGAACAAGCGCCAGTCGATGAACCTTGTAATCAATGTAATACGTGTAAGGGGATACAGGATGGTAGCATTGTTGATGTGATAGAAATTGATGCGGCGAGCAACAATGGGGTCGACGAAATTCGTGACATTCGAGATAAAGTTAAGTTTGCCCCAAGTGCAGCGCGTTATAAAGTGTATATTATTGACGAAGTGCATATGCTCTCAACTGGAGCATTTAATGCCTTGTTAAAAACGTTAGAAGAACCACCAAGGCACGTGATCTTTATTCTTGCAACAACAGAACCACATAAAATTCCGTTAACAATCATTTCAAGGTGTCAACGTTTTGATTTCAAACGAATATCTGCCCACTCAATGATTGAAAGAATGCATGAAATTATTGCTGCGACAGAAATGCGGGTAGATGAAGATGCACTATCCCTTATTGCAAGAGCATCTGGGGGAGGTATGAGGGATGCATTAAGCTTGTTGGATCAAGCAGTCTCTTATTCTGATGAGTCGGTTACTGCTGACGATGTATTATCAATTATCGGTGCGGTATCACAACAATTGATTCATGAAGTTGTGCAGTCGATTTATTCTGGTCAAGTTGGAGATGGTCTATCTGCAATTGATACACTAATGAAAGAAGGAAAAGATGCTAATCGGTTTATTGAAGATTTAATTTTCTTTTTCAGAGACATTTTAATGGTCAAAGCGGCACCTCAACTTGATGAGTCGCAAGATCGAATCATTGGTGACGAGACTTTTCAAGAAGTAGTTAATCAACTTGATGAAGCGTGGATTTTTGCAATGATGGATCGACTCAATCATTTTCAACATGAAATGAAGTGGGCGAGTCATCCTCAAGTTTTTTTAGAAATGTTTATCGTACAGGCTTGTCAAAAAGCGAAGCCAGCGTCTACTACAGATGGAGCTACTGTTTCGCTAGAAGAAAACGAAACGATTAAAACGTTACAAAAACAAGTGAAAGAGTTAGAAAAGACGTTAGTAAAAATGCAAACGCAAGGAACGTCGGTAAATCAAAAGAATACTCAAAGTACTGAGCAGAGCAGACCTAAAACGAGACAATCACCTAATAATGCAAAGAGTCGAGCTTATGTGAATAAAGTGAAAGAGATGCTTCACAATGCGACGAAGCCACAACTTCAGGAAATTTCTTCTAGTTGGGGGCAAATTATTGAATTAGTGAAACAAAAGAGTGTTCCTGCCTCAGCTTGGCTAAATGATTGCAAACCAGTGGCGTGTTCCGAAGGTGAGTTTGTGTTGGCTTTCCGTAACGAGATGCATCGCGACATGGTCGATGACAAATTTCGTGAAATGGTAGAGGAAGCGGCTACTACTGCTTTACAGCGAGATATGACAATGCTAACGTTGTTAGTTTCCCAATGGGAGCAAGTAAAGGAAGCGTTCGTAAAAGAGCAAAAGCAAGGTGGAAGCGATGGATCATCCGGAGAAGGGAATTCTGAACAACCAGAAAACGAGAACCCGTTGATCGATGAAGCTGTTAAATTAGTCGGCAGAGATTTACTGGAGATAAAAGATTAATTAATTTCAATAAAAGAGAGGAAGATCATACAATGAAGAACATGGGTAATATGATGAAGCAAATGCAAAAGATGCAAAAAGACATGGCAAAGGAGCAAGACAAATTAAAGGATGAAACGATTGAAGCTACAGCAGGTGGCGGTATGGTTAAAGTGATCGCGAGTGGCGACAAGCGTATTCTTGATATTCAAATCAATGAAGAAGCAGTCGACCCAGATGACGTTGAGATGTTAGAGGATTTAGTTTTGGCGGCAACAAACGAAGCAATTACAAAAGTAGATGAACTAGTAAATGAGAGAATGGGTAAATACACTAAAGGGATGAATATACCTGGAATGATGTAGTGTTATACAAAAAGAGTTTTGTATTAGAAGTGAATCCTTTATTGTTATGGTAGTAAAGTTAAAATTACTTAAATGGACTGCTCATTTGATGTTGAAAAGACTTGGTGATCATACCAAGTCTTTTCTATAGTATTAATCATTGTGAACAGCTTACTGTTTGATTTATAAACATGCAAAAGTTTCAAAAAAGATAGAGGAGGACCATCACCTATGCAATACCCGCAACCAATTTCCAAATTAATAGAAGGATTTATGAGGTTACCGGGCATCGGTCCCAAAACAGCAGGGAGATTAGCATTTTACGTTTTAGATATGAGAGAAGAAGATGTACTGGACTTTGCCAAAGCACTTGTTAATGCAAAACGGGAACTGACTTATTGCAAGATATGCCATCATATTACAGATACCGATCCATGTCGCATCTGTGATGATCAGTCAAGAGACCAATCGATGATATGTGTCGTACAAGAATCAAAAGACGTCATTGCTATGGAAAGAATGAAGGAATTTGGTGGTCTTTATCATGTCTTACACGGAGCCATCTCACCTGTAGATGGGATAGGTCCCGAAGATATTTATATTGCCGATCTATTAAAACGACTCCAAGATGACACTGTTCAAGAATTGATTATTGCGACGAATCCTAATATTGAAGGGGAAGCAACCGCAATGTATATTTCTCGTCTAATTAAACCAACTGGTATTAAAGTAACTAGACTCGCACACGGTCTTCCTGTTGGCGGAGATCTTGAGTATGCCGATGAAGTGACTTTATCCAAAGCAATTGAAGGCAGGCGTGAAATCTAATCAACTATTGGAAGTGCGAAATTCCACAAAAACAACGATAAGGTGTGATATCAGATGTTAAAGAAAAAAAAGAGGAAACTTCGTCGGCAAAGTGATGAAGAACTGATTACCACATTAGACCATATAAAAGATAAAGCCGACCAACAGGAATCGTATCTAAAAAATTCGATTCATTACGGTGGAGATGTCGAAAGTATCGTCCGTTTAGAAAGGGCAAAGTATTTATTTTTATTAAGAGAAGCAAGAGCTAGACAGACAACTTTTTCTTAAAGAATATTTTTATTAAGCTGCTAACGATGCGATAATTGGTTCTTTTTATCATTGTGTGGACATACATTAAACCGAACCCTCTTTAGACCAAAAAAGAATGGACAGGCGTCAATCGTTTCAATTTTAAGTAATGGTTTGGTTGGTTATTAAAATAAAGGAGATGTTACACACATGGAACCTATTGTTGTTTTATCTTTACTTGCCGCTCTCGTTTTTTTATTACTTATTGTTGGGGCTCCTGTTAAATCAATAAAGTGGTTAGGAAGCGGAGCGATTCGACTTTTGGTAGGAGCTTTGTTACTTTTTTTCTTAAATACGTTTGGAACTTTATTCGATTACCACTTACCGATTAATATTTTCACTGCTTCTGTCTCTGGATTTCTTGGTGTTCCGGGTATTGTCGCCCTTATCTTTACGGACTTATTAATCGTTCGATAAAGTATGACTCATTATTGAGGGTTAGTTGCAAGGTTATTTGGTAAAGTCACTAAGTAGGATGAACGTGTTAATTATAAATGAACCTAATAAAAGAATTCATTTATTTTATTTAAAAGTGTTGACTCAATTTCCTCCACATGGTATATTTATTCCTGTCGCAAATGAGCAAGTCACTTAGACAAACAATTTAGCGAAGAAAATTAAAAAGTTGTTGACTTGATTAATCAATGTATGGTATATTAATTGAGTCGCCAAAAACGACTTAAAACATTCTGACCTTTGAAAACTAAACAAAAAGCCAAGCGAAGTGGGATATTTTAAATATCCCGTCAAAGTAACACCAAGCAAGAAACGCCAGACGAAAGTTTGGTTTTGATGTCATGGACATCAAACTTGATGAAAAGTCATCATACTTTATCGGAGAGTTTGATCCTGGCTCAGGACGAACGCTGGCGGCGTGCCTAATACATGCAAGTCGAGCGCAGGAAGCAAGCAGATCCCTTCGGGGTGACGCTTGTGGAATGAGCGGCGGACGGGTGAGTAACACGTGGGCAACCTGCCTTGTAGACTGGGATAACTCCGGGAAACCGGAGCTAATACCGGATGACCATTTGAATCGCATGATTTGAATGTAAAAGTGGGGAGCAATCCTCATACTACGAGATGGGCCCGCGGCGCATTAGCTAGTTGGTAAGGTAATGGCTTACCAAGGCAACGATGCGTAGCCGACCTGAGAGGGTGATCGGCCACACTGGAACTGAGACACGGTCCAGACTCCTACGGGAGGCAGCAGTAGGGAATCATCCGCAATGGGCGAAAGCCTGACGGTGCAACGCCGCGTGAACGATGAAGGTTTTCGGATCGTAAAGTTCTGTTATGAGGGAAGAACAAGTGCCGTTCGAATAGGGCGGCACCTTGACGGTACCTCACGAGAAAGCCCCGGCTAACTACGTGCCAGCAGCCGCGGTAATACGTAGGGGGCAAGCGTTGTCCGGAATTATTGGGCGTAAAGCGCGCGCAGGCGGTCTCTTAAGTCTGATGTGAAAGCCCACGGCTCAACCGTGGAGGGTCATTGGAAACTGGGAGACTTGAGTGTAGGAGAGGAAAGTGGAATTCCACGTGTAGCGGTGAAATGCGTAGATATGTGGAGGAACACCAGTGGCGAAGGCGACTTTCTGGCCTACAACTGACGCTGAGGCGCGAAAGCGTGGGGAGCAAACAGGATTAGATACCCTGGTAGTCCACGCTGTAAACGATGAGTGCTAGGTGTTAGGGGTTTCGATGCCCTTAGTGCCGAAGTTAACACATTAAGCACTCCGCCTGGGGAGTACGGCCGCAAGGCTGAAACTCAAAGGAATTGACGGGGGCCCGCACAAGCAGTGGAGCATGTGGTTTAATTCGACGCAACGCGAAGAACCTTACCAGGTCTTGACATCCTCTGAACAGCTAGGAGACTAGCCTTTCCCCTTCGGGGGACAGAGTGACAGGTGGTGCATGGTTGTCGTCAGCTCGTGTCGTGAGATGTTGGGTTAAGTCCCGCAACGAGCGCAACCCTTGATCTTAGTTGCCAGCATTCAGTTGGGCACTCTAAGGTGACTGCCGGTGATAAACCGGAGGAAGGTGGGGATGACGTCAAATCATCATGCCCCTTATGACCTGGGCTACACACGTGCTACAATGGATGGTACAAAGGGTTGCAAGACCGCGAGGTCAAGCCAATCCCATAAAGCCATTCTCAGTTCGGATTGCAGGCTGCAACTCGCCTGCATGAAGCCGGAATTGCTAGTAATCGCGGATCAGCATGCCGCGGTGAATACGTTCCCGGGCCTTGTACACACCGCCCGTCACACCACGAGAGTTTGTAACACCCGAAGTCGGTGAGGTAACCTTTTGGAGCCAGCCGCCGAAGGTGGGACAGATGATTGGGGTGAAGTCGTAACAAGGTATCCGTACCGGAAGGTGCGGATGGATCACCTCCTTTCTAAGGAGCTCTAAGCTCAACTTATTGAATCGAACTTCGCTTTGGCCTTTTTGTTTAGTTTTGAGAGGTTATACTCTCAAGACTTCTTTTCTTCTAATGGAAGAAAGAAGAGAATGACTAGCACATGATTGCCGTGCTTTGACCTTTGAAAACTGGATAACGATAAATGAATGAATCACCGGTTTGACACAGAAATGAATCTTCGGATTCATGGAAGAGTGAACCGAGTGTCTTAGAATGTAAAGCCAAGAAAGACCGAGCAACACGTCCATTGATTTAAAATGGTTAAGCTAGAAAGGGCGCACGGTGAATACCTTGGCACTAGGAGCCGATGAAGGACGGGACGAACACCGAAATGCTTCGGGGAGCTGTAAGTAAGCTTTGATCCGGAGATATCCGAATGGGGGAACCCCTTATCCGTAATGGGATAAGATCCACATCTGAATCAATAGGGTGTGAGAAGGCAGACCTGGGGAACTGAAACATCTTAGTACCCAGAGGAAGAGAAAGCAAATGCGATTTCCTGAGTAGCGGCGAGCGAAACGGAAACAGCCCAAACCAAGAGGCTTGCCTCTTGGGGTTGTAGGACATTCCATACGGAGTTACAAAGAGTGAGCGTAGGCGAAGCGATCTGGAAAGGTCCGCGAGACAAGGTAAAAGCCCTGTAGTCGAAACGTTCACTCCTCCGGAGTGTATCCTGAGTACGGCGGGACACGTGAAACCCCGTCGGAATCTGGGAGGACCATCTCCCAAGGCTAAATACTCCCTAGTGACCGATAGTGAACCAGTACCGTGAGGGAAAGGTGAAAAGTACCCCGGAAGGGGAGTGAAAGAGATCTTGAAACCGTGTGCCTACAAGTAGTTGGAGCCCTATGATTTTCCTTCGGGAAAGTAACGGGTGACAGCGTGCCTTTTGTAGAATGAACCGGCGAGTTACGATTACGTGCAAGGTTAAGTTGAAGAGACGGAGCCGCAGCGAAAGCGAGTCTGAATAGGGCGAATGAGTACGTGGTTGTAGACCCGAAACCGGGTGATCTACCCATGTCCAGGGTGAAGTCCAGGTAACACTGGATGGAGGCCCGAACCCACGCACGTTGAAAAGTGCGGGGATGAGGTGTGGGTAGGGGTGAAATGCCAATCGAACTCGGAAATAGCTGGTTCTCCCCGAAATAGCTTTAGGGCTAGCCTCGAGGGTAGAGTCTTGGAGGTAGAGCACTGATTGGACTAGGGGTCCCTACAGGATTACCGAATTCAGTCAAACTCCGAATGCCAATGACTTACTCCTCGGGAGTCAGACTGCGAGTGCTAAGATCCGTAGTCAAGAGGGAAACAGCCCAGACCATCAGCTAAGGTCCCAAAGTATACGTTAAGTGGAAAAGGATGTGGAGTTGCTTAGACAACCAGGATGTTGGCTTAGAAGCAGCCATCATTGAAAGAGTGCGTAATAGCTCACTGGTCGAGTGACTCTGCGCCGAAAATGTACCGGGGCTAAACGTATCACCGAAGCTATGGATAGACACCTTCGGGTGTCTGTGGTAGGGGAGCGTTCCAAGGGCGCTGAAGCATGACCGGAAGGACATGTGGAGCGCTTGGAAGTGAGAATGCCGGTATGAGTAGCGAAAAGAGGGGTGAGAATCCCCTCCGTCGAAAGCCTAAGGGTTCCTGAGGAAGGCTCGTCCGCTCAGGGTAAGTCGGGACCTAAGCCGAGGCCGAAAGGCGTAGGCGATGGCAAACAGGTTGAAATTCCTGTACCACCACGTTTCCGTTTGAGTGAAGGGGGGACGCAGGAAGGTAGGGTAAGCGCACTGATGGATATGTGCGTCGAAGCAGTGAGGCTGACAAGTAGGAAAATCCGCTTGTCTTAAGGTTGAGCTGTGATCGCGAGGGAAATTTTAGTACCGAAGTTCCTGATCCTACACTGCCAAGAAAAGCCTCTAGCGAGGAAACTGGTGCCCGTACCGCAAACCGACACAGGTAGGCGGGAAGAGAATTCTAAGACGCGCGGGAGAACTCTCGTTAAGGAACTCGGCAAAATGACTCCGTAACTTCGGGAGAAGGAGTGCTCTATTAGGGTGCAAGCCCGAGAGAGCCGCAGTGAATAGGCCCAAACGACTGTTTATCAAAAACACAGGTCTCTGCGAAGCCGCAAGGCGAAGTATAGGGGCTGACACCTGCCCGGTGCTGGAAGGTTAAGAGGAGGGGTTATCCTTCGGGAGAAGCTCTCAATTGAAGCCCCAGTAAACGGCGGCCGTAACTATAACGGTCCTAAGGTAGCGAAATTCCTTGTCGGGTAAGTTCCGACCCGCACGAAAGGTGCAACGATTTGGGCACTGTCTCAACGAGAGACCCGGTGAAATTATATTACCAGTGAAGATGCTGGTTACCCGCGACAGGACGGAAAGACCCCATGGAGCTTTACTGTAGCTTGATATTGGATTTCGGTACAGCTTGTACAGGATAGGTAGGAGCCTTGGAAACCGGAGCGCTAGCTTCGGTGGAGGCATTGGTGGGATACTACCCTGGCTGTACTGGAATTCTAACCTCGAACCGTGATCCGGTTCAGGGACAGTGTCTGGTGGGCAGTTTGACTGGGGCGGTCGCCTCCTAAAGAGTAACGGAGGCGCCCAAAGGTTCCCTCAGAATGGTTGGAAATCATTCGTAGAGTGCAAAGGCATAAGGGAGCTTGACTGCGAGACATACAGGTCGAGCAGGGACGAAAGTCGGGCTTAGTGATCCGGCGGCACCGTATGGAAGGGCCGTCGCTCAACGGATAAAAGCTACCCTGGGGATAACAGGCTAATCTCTCCCAAGAGTCCACATCGACGGGGAGGTTTGGCACCTCGATGTCGGCTCGTCGCATCCTGGGGCTGAAGTAGGTCCCAAGGGTTGGGCTGTTCGCCCATTAAAGCGGCACGCGAGCTGGGTTCAGAACGTCGTGAGACAGTTCGGTCCCTATCCGTCGCGGGCGCAGGAAATTTGAGAGGAGCTGTCCTTAGTACGAGAGGACCGGGATGGACACACCGCTGGTGTACCAGTTGTTCCGCCAGGAGCATCGCTGGGTAGCTACGTGTGGAAGGGATAAATGCTGAAAGCATCTAAGCATGAAGCCCCCCTCGAGATGAGATTTCCCATCACGCAAGTGAGTAAGATCCCTCAGAGAAGATGAGGTTGATAGGTCTCGTGTGGAAGCATGGCGACATGCGCAGCTGAGAGATACTAATCGATCGAGGGCTTAACCAATGCTTTGATTCGAAGACGATTCATTCATATACCATCGTTATCCAGTTTTGAGAGGTCAATATGACCGATCAATTTCATATGTCCAGTGACGATCGCGGAGAGGTCACACCCGTTCCCATGCCGAACACGGAAGTTAAGCTCTCCAGCGCCGATGATAGTTGGGGGATCTCCCCCTGTGAAAGTAGGACGTCGCTGGGCAAAGAAGAAAGACATTCTCATATTTGAGGGTGTCTTTTTTGTGTTTAAAATGGTGGGAACTGAAGTTAGCAGGACAAGGAAAACGAAGAGGGCACGAGGAGGAAACAAGCGAGTGAGACGTAAAATGCCCTTCTATAGCAGAATGATTCGCTAATGGGGAGAAGATGTCATGACTTGTGACCTTTGCATTCCAGAAAGACACGCTAAAAGGCACAATAAGTTGGCTCTTGTGCCCTGATATGAACAAAACTATCAAACTCCCCATTTTCCCATAAATAAAGAGACTGTCACCAAAAATTCTTTTGGGACAGTCTCTTGAAAAGTAGAAAGTATTAAGAAATTAACGAAGATTTTTAAGGGTATTTACAACGTTATATTCGGTATTATTTTTCATTTGCTCGTTTTGGTATAATGCCCAATGTAATTCTTCATCTGTGTATAGGGACAATTTAATTTTTTTCAATTTATATCCCTCCTTTTGTGCTTTTTTATATCATAACCTAAGTTTCTTAAGTACAGTTAAATAGCGTGAGGTTTTATAACATTGAAATATAATAAATAATTCCTTCAGAAGCGTAAACTTTCTCATTGAACCATTTAAATTTATGACTATAAAGCTACGTCTTTATCGATTATATTACTATTATGATATATCAAATATTGAAGGTGTTCATGTCGCATATTTATACCAGCGTAAGGTAGGAGATAAAACGATACCTAGACCATTCTCGTAGCCGTACTAGTACAGGTTTATGTTCATTCCATAAATGTCTGCTTTTTATATTCTTGGGACTCTGACTCATCACCAAAGTAATCTACTCAGGGAGTTGGTTTGGAATAGGAATAAAAGATCTCGACGGACGAATGGAAACGCAAGGCATAGGCATTGAGCGATTGTCCGATTAAGAACTTCACCTATGAATTTGTTTTGTTTTTTCCACTACACTCCATAGCATTATAGATAAAACTTTCTCCTAGTGATGTTGCGAATACTTAATATTTAAAATTTGATGTCCTCTTTAAACTCATCTATACCAATTTGGTCAAACCTTTCCATTTCGTCTGAGAGGACTTCGCGAATTTCTCTAATTCGAATTGATAAAGTTGACGAGTTGACAGCATATTTCTTTGCTAAAGCTTTTTGTGTATAATAATTTATTTTACCGATATTAAACTCATTTATTAAATACTCGATGGCACCAGCATATAAACCGAGTTTGTTCGGTTGAGGATCAACTTTTTTACAGTAAACGAACCAAAGCATCTGAGCGATAGTGATGACTTCTTTTTGATACTCGTCTTGCATATGATTCGCCAAGTGAATTGCAACGAGTTCGTGGCGAGGATCATGCCAGTTAAGACCTTCTATCTTAGGTAAATCTGTAAAATCGTCTGCTAATGCTGGGAGTACAAGTACATCTAGTAAAAATTCAGTGAAGTATTCTTCAATATACTTTTCTAAATTTATTGGCTTATCGATCAACTCATTCATAACAGCTAAACTTTTCTCTATGTTCACCTCTGTTTCTATACTTAGTGCAGCCGGTATTGAAAGATGACTAATAAAAACATCGTGTTTTTGGGAGTTTATTTTATAAGAATACGCAATAATAAACTGGTCTTTCATAAAAATCTCTTCTGCATTCAACGTAACAAAGACGATCTCTTCTGTAACGATATTTTTCATTTCAACAAGCAGGTCATCAGAGTGATCCTTGATTACTCGGAAAACAGAGGGTTTTAGTCCTTTCCATTCCCTGACAATATGTCTAGTTTGTGTTCGCTTGATTTTGGCAATGTTCCGATTTAAATAGTCGTCAAAAATTGTTTTACCATTTTGCCCGAATGGTTCATGGAAGACGGCCCATATTGTCGATAAAAAAGCGAGTGATGAGTTCAATTTTTCAATATCTGACAAGGTATGAAATGATTCATGAAACAAGTCTTCGATATCCTTTTCGTAGTTTTGCATGGTGAAATCAAAAATCTCGTTTTGGATTACTTTTAGTTCATTTTCTATAATGTGGGTGGGGAAAGTAACGACGTTATTTTTTCCACAACATTTCTTATATTTATTGCCACTTCCACATGGACAAGGATCATTTCTTTGGCTTTTCAACATGATATCAACTCCCGTCTAGTAATATTATGATTAGAATAGCGAACTATCAACTTGATTGGAACACTCTTTACATTATTAACCATTTTGGTTGTGTTAAAACCGACTGAGAAGAAGTAACAGCATGTTTTATAAAATAGATACTAGATTTTTCGCCAAAGGTGTTGTCGGATTGATGGGAGATTTTCAGCGGAACAAGGACAGTATTATCTGCATATAGTAAAGCACGTGGTCTTTAGGTCAGGGTTAAATAGATGTTCGCTCGGACATACTGTGAGTAGGAGGTGCTGACGATATGAATCGGTTGTTAAATGAGAATAAGACTTTAAAAGATTGCTTGATTTGTTCCTCATCATCAGAAGAGGGAATTCATCTGCTTGATTTATTTATTTGTAGCAATTGTGAGGGGGAGCTTGTCGATGTCGATGTAGGTGATCCGCAGTATTCGATGTATGTTCGTAAGTTACGAAGAGTTAGAGATTCATTGAATGTAAATAAAACGGGGGAGGTTCCAAAGTGAACCTGTCTTTTTTATTTGGATTGCGATCGTTCAGAAAGTGCTAGCGTTAGTTGAATGGTTGAGAGTTCTTAATTATTAAGGTAAAGTCGTAAATGATTCGTTATAATGGAGAATATATCGGTTGAAAGTTGGGTTGGAATGAATCAAACGAAGACGCCTCTATTTACAAGACTTTATCAACATCAGCAATCTTCACCATATTCCTTTCACGTACCAGGACATAAAAATGGACAAGTATTTTTGGAGGCAGCGAAGGCAACATTTGAACGAATTTTAACGATTGACCAAACGGAGATAAGTGGTTTGGATGATTTGCATGGAGCAACGGGTATCATTGCAGAAGCGCAACATTTGGCGGCAGATTTATATCAGGTGGAAGCGACCCATTTTTTGGTTGGGGGCTCAACGGTTGGCAATATTGCGATGATGATGACTGTTGCCGAACGTGGTGAAACGGTACTTGTCCAGCGTAATAGCCATCAGTCTGTATTTCATGGTTTGGAGCTAGCGGGTTTACGACCAGTGTTTCTTGAGCCAGAATGGGATGATCATCTCGGCTTGGCGCTAGGTGTTGCCCGTGAGACACTAGAATACGGAGTGATAAACTATCCTGAAGCGAAAGCTGTTTTTTTAACTCATCCTTCGTACGAGGGATACGGTCAAGATCTAGCGCGTCATGTCGAGCTCGTTCACCAGGCAGGGATGATGGTTTGTGTTGATGAGGCTCATGGAGCACACTTGATTCATGATGATGGCGATGCGGTGTGGCCGAGAAGTTCTTTGAAGGCAGGAGCTGATATCGTCGTACAATCAGCACATAAAGTTCTACCAGCGATGACGATGGCTTCATATATACATATAAACAGTCAAAAAGTCGACAAAGTAAAGCTCAGGAACTATTTGCGGATGCTTCAATCGAGTAGTCCGTCTTATCCGTTAATGGCTTCACTTGATGTTGCACGGGCGTATCTTGCATCGTTAACATTATCCGATTGGTGGCAGATAACGGAGAACATTAGTAAGTTTAAAAATCAATTAGTAAGTGGACCGGGGTGGAAGCGATCTGCTCAGATAACGGGAAATTATCTACAAGATCCCTTGAAGGTTGCATTTGCCACGCCTTATGTGGGGGCAGCATATGAGTGGCAGAAGCGTCTTGAACAAGAAGCGGTTTATCCTGAACTCGTATCGCCCCAACACCTTCTACTTACACTTCCATTGTATAATGAGGCAATTGACGATAAAGAGTGGGTGCCTAGGTTAGAGAAAATTCTTTGTTTATCGGAACAACAGCAATGCAATTTTTTTAAACAGCCGATATTACAAGAACAGGCTAATAAACTTCATGCAACTGAATTAGTTTTTTCATTTGAAGACATGAAGCAACTAGCAGTGCAGCGGCAACCGTGGGAAAAATGTGAAGGCTTTGTAGGAGCAGAGACAATCACACCTTATCCTCCGGGGATTCCGCTGATTCTAAAAGGTGAGAGAATTAGATCGACTCATCTCAGCAAATTGAAACACCTTGTACAAGAAGGTGCTTTCTTTCAAACAGGAACGAATTGGATTCAGCAAGGGATGACTATTTTTATAGATAGAGGAGATTGATGTATGAGTGGATTATTCATCACATTTGAAGGTGGAGAAGGAGCGGGAAAAACAACGGTTCTTCAACAGGTGAAAGAAAAGTTTGAACAAGATGGTATGCAGGTAATTGCGACACGTGAACCAGGAGGTAGTGTGATTGCTGAAAAGGTGAGAGATGTGATTCTTGATCCACTCCACACGGAGATGGATGCGCGAACAGAGGCGCTATTGTATGCGGCTGCAAGAAGACAACACTTGGTGGAAACGGTAATACCTCATGTCAAAAAAGGCGGGATTGTTCTCTGCGATCGATTTGTTGATAGCAGTCTCGTCTATCAAGGGGTAGCTCGAGGGATTGGGATCGACGAAGTCCTTCAATTAAACCTGTTTGCGACGGAAGGAATGATGCCGGATCTTACGTTATATTTTGATGTGAAACCAGAAGTGGGACTAGCAAGAATAGCAGAACATAAAGGACGGGAATTTAATCGTCTTGATCAAGAGTCGATTGCGTTTCATCACAAGGTTAGAAAGGCATACCTCCATCTTCAAGAGAGAGAACCTAAAAGAATCCATACAATTGATGCGTCTGAGCAAATTGGAGATGTTTTGACGAAAAGTTTGCAGGAGATTCAAGCCTTTATGGAGAAAAAAACAACGTAAGAACATTTATTTCTTGTTATAATACAATATAGAAAGAAAAGCGCGGGTTGCGCTCAAGCTAGACAGAATGAATAAGCTGTTATCATTTATTTTAATATATTATTTTTCCATGAGGAGGCAATGACAATGAAATTGATTATGGCTGTTGTTCAGGATAAAGATAGTAACCGTTTGTCAGATGCATTGGTCGATAAAGAATATCAAGCAACGAAGCTGGCAAGTACTGGTGGTTTTTTAAAGGCAGGGAACACGACGTTTATGATCGGTGTGAAAGATAAAGATGTCGATCATGTACTAGAAATTATTAAAGATAATTGCAAGTCGAGAGAACAACTAGTCGCACCAATTTCACCGATGGGTGGAAATGCAGATTCGTATGTGCCTTATCCTGTTGAAGTGCAGGTTGGAGGAGCAACGGTATTTATCCTCCCAGTGGAGCAGTTTGAAAAGTTTTAACGAAAAGGCAAAGAGGCAATCCGAGGAGTATCGATGATGACAAATTGGGAAAAATTAGAAAATACACAACCGACAATTGTGAAAATGCTGACGAACAGCCTTGCGAAAGATCGCTTAGCGCATGCGTATGTTTTTGAAGGTGGTCGAGGTACGAGAAAAAAAGAAACTGCGATGCTTTTGGCAAAATCATTTTTTTGCCATCATAACAATGGCGTTGAACCTTGCCAATCCTGCCGTGACTGTAAGAGGATTGATTCGGGAAATCACCCAGATATACATGTGATTGAAACAGATGGTGCATCTATTAAAGTCGATCAAATTCGAGATTTAAAAAAAGAGTTTAGCATGCGTGGTCTTGAATCAGGGAAAAAAGTATATATTGTTGAGGAAGCAGAAAAAATGACTGATTCTGCGGCAAATAGTTTGTTAAAGTTTCTGGAAGAACCGGAGGGAGACGCGCTCGCTGTACTTGTGACAACACAGGTTCATCGTCTATTAAAGACGATTGTTTCCAGGTCACAAATTTTATCATTTGCCCCTCTTTCATCAGAACTTCTTGTAAAAAAGCTGGTAAATGACGGGATCAATGAGAAAGATGCCCTTGTAGTATCGCGAATTACTTCGGATTTACAAGGAGCCCTTCAACTTTGCCAAGAGGATTGGATTGCACAAGCGAGAAACAAAGTGATACAATTAATAGATGATCTTTCTTTGCGTCCGAGGTACGCATTCATTACGCTGCAGGAAGAGTGGATACCTTTTTTCAAGGATAAAAAAGATGTGCAGCTCGGCATTGATTTACTGATGCTATGGTATAGGGATGTGATTCGTATGCAAGTTGATCAGACGGATCAGATTGTTTATATTGATCAAGAAGACAAGCTTCAGGATCAAGCGTTGAAGTTGTCACAAAGCAAGCTGGGAACTAACCTCCAGGCGGTGATGGATGCGAAGCGTCGATTGGATGCAAATACCGCACCCCAGCTATTAATGGAGCAATTGCTCCTTAGGTTACAGGAGGGATAACGTGCATCAAGTAGTCGGTGTTCGATTTAAAAAAGCCGGGAAAATTTATTATTTTTCTCCGGATCATTTTGATATAAAACTTCATGATTACGTCATTGTCGAAACAGCGCGTGGCATTGAATTCGGCAAAATAGTGATTGGAGTGAAGGAAGTAGAAGAGAAAGACGTGGTTCTACCTTTGAAGAACGTTCTTCGTCTAGCGACGGAAAAAGACAAGCTTATCGTCCAAGAGAACAAAAAAGAATCTCAAAAAGCTTTTAGTGTCTGTCAGGAAAAAATCACTGAGCATAACTTGGAGATGAAACTTGTAGACGTCGAATATACGTTTGATCGAAATAAAGTGTTGTTTTATTTCACTGCGGATGGTCGAATAGACTTTCGAGAACTAGTGAAGGATTTGGCTTCTGTTTTTCGTACGAGGATTGAATTGCGCCAGATCGGTGTTCGTGATGAAGCGAAAATGCTTGGTGGAATTGGGCCTTGTGGTCGAATGTTGTGCTGTTCGACATTTTTAGGGGACTTTGAACCAGTTTCTATTAAGATGGCAAAAGATCAAAATTTGTCTCTCAATCCAACAAAGATTTCAGGTTTATGTGGCCGTTTGATGTGCTGTCTGAAGTATGAAAATGACATGTATGAATCGGCTAAGAAAGAGTTGCCTGATGTGAATGAGAAAATGGATACGAGTTATGGAAGAGGCAAAGTTGTTGGCTTGAATATGTTGGAAAGACTCGTACAGGTTGAGATTTTTGAATCGTCACAGGTGGTTGAATTTACTCTGGATGAGCTCATGGAACAAGGGGCGATAGCCGCGGAAACCACGAAATAATGAGGTGTGGGAATCGTGAATAAGAATGAAATATTTACTCGCGTTAGTCAAATGGAAGAGCGGATTGGTGGTCTTCACCATGAGTTAGGGGAACTTAAGGATCAATTAGCGATGCTCTTAGAGGAAAACACCCATTTGCAAATGGAAAATGACCATTTGCGTGAGCGGATCACGAGGGAAGCGGAAGAAAAACAAAGAACAATGTCTTCCTCATCTGATACTGAAGAAATGAAAGATAGAATCCAACCAGGTTTTGGAGAAGGTTATGATAATCTTGCGCGGCTTTATGAAGAAGGGTTTCATATTTGTAATTTACATTATGGAAGTATTCGTAAAGAAGGAGATTGCCTGTTCTGCCTTTCGTTTTTAAATAAAAAATGAGGATTGGCGAAGTCTTCCTGCATAGCGGGAAGGCTTTTTTTGAAGTACATAAATGGTTGTTGCATCTTCTCACATACGTGTGTGAAGATGGATTTTACTAGAGTGAATATAGGGCATCATTTTACGATGACCCATTATTAGGGGAGTGGATGATGAAGTATACGGATGAAACGACAGAGGAAAGGCTGGACTATATGCCGGGAGGACAGCGGACGATCTTTCAAAGAAGCAATGTCTTTTCCTATTCAATGGATGCAGTATTGTTAGCTAAGTTTGCTCCTATTCCATCTGAAAACGGCAAAATCATCGATCTTTGTGCTGGAAATGGAGCTGTGCCATTGATGATGACGTTGAGGACAAAAGCGAAGATTGATGGCGTAGAGTTACAACCTCTCTTAGTTGAGTTGGCAAAAAGGACGATGAAAGAGAATGATATTGATGAGCAAGTTCGGATCATTGAAGCAGATTTATTGGCACTAGACACCCAAGTAACTTGGGAAAGCTATGATGTCGTAACGTGTAATCCCCCTTATTTCTCCGTCACGTCGGAAAAAGGGAAGAATGAAAATAAACATGTCTCTCTTGCTAGGCACGAAATTGCCTGTACATTAGATGACGTGATTCGAGTATCAGCTAAATTGATGAAGCAAAAAGCTCGGATAGCATTGGTTCATCGTCCGGAGCGGGTTGTTGAAATTTTCGCAACGATGAAAAAGTATCGTTTAGAGCCAAAACGACTTCAATACGTTCACCCGAAAAAAGATAAACAGGCCAACATGGTGTTAATTGAAGCAGTGCGAGAAGGAAACCCTGGCTTGAACACGTTACCGCCGTGGATAGTATATGAAGATAGTCAACACTATACGAAGGAGTTTAAAGACCACTATGAGTGTTAAAAATCATTATGTGTATATGTTACGCTGCAAGGACGAAACGTTTTATACAGGCTACACAATCGATGTGAAGCGAAGGTTAAAAGTTCATGAGGACGATAAAGGAGCCAAGTATACGAGAGGACGCGGGCCATTTTCGCTTGTATATGAGGAGCACCTTGAAACGAAAAGTGAAGCGTTAAGAAGAGAAATCGTAATTAAAAGAATGAGCCGCAAACAAAAAGAAACATTAATCAAGAAAAAGGGGGACGAAAGTGATGAAGGAACAGCGGAGCTTTCCGAAACAAAATGAAGAAGCTGTAGGGGCACTTTATCTCGTTCCTACTCCAATCGGAAATTTGCAAGATATGACTTTTCGAGCAGTTGATATATTAAAACAAGCAGATGTGATTGCTGCAGAGGACACGCGCCATTCCAAGAAGTTGTGTCACGTGTTTGAGGTAGATACACCGCTAATCAGCTATCATGAGCATAATAAACGCGAACGAGAGCAAGAACTTGTAAATCGTGTCGCTTCAGGTGAAACGGTGGCGCTAGTTAGCGATGCTGGTATGCCTGCCATTTCTGACCCTGGAGCAGATTTAGTGAAACGATTTATAGAAGAAACGCTACCCGTTATTGCCTTGCCGGGTGCCAATGCTGCTGTAACAGCGTTAATTACGTCGGGTTTGCCGACAGAGTCTTTTACATTTGTCGGGTTTCTTGATCGACATAAAAAGAATCGCAAAGAACAATTAGACCAGTGGCGTGGACACTCGTCGACATTGATATTCTATGAGGCGCCTCATAGACTGAAGGAAATGTTAAAAACGGTAGAGAGTGTGTTCGGTAATCGTCAAATAGCACTTTGTAGGGAGTTGACGAAGCATTATGAAACGATCTTGCGGGGCACGGTTCATGAACTGCAAGAATGGATTGATGAATATGGTATTAAAGGAGAGTGCGTCGTTGTTGTCGAGGGGGCTAGTGAAGAAGAGAGGTCAGCAATGGAAGAATTACCATGGTTTGAAGGATTGACAGTCGATGGGCACGTGCAGGCTTACATCGATCAAGGACAATCATCAAAAGAGGCGATTAAGCAAGTAGCAAAGGACAGAGGCATGCCTAAAAGAGACGTCTACCAGACATATCATGTGAATGAATAAAAAAAGTTCCATAAGGCTTCTGACAGCCTATGGAACCTTGTATTCAAGGATAATTAACCTTGTTTCGTAATATAATCTTCAAGTTGATTAATAATTTCTTTCGCGCCTATTGGGCTCAAGATGATTTTACCATTTGCAATTGATAAATTATCATCAGATACTTCACCAGTAATTTGGCAAGTCATATTAGGCTTGTATTTTTTCAAGATAATACGGTCATCGTCAACATAGATTTCCAACGCATCTTTTTCTGCGATGTCCAACGTGCGGCGTAATTCAATTGGAATAACTACTCTTCCTAATTCATCAACTTTACGAACAATACCTGTAGATTTCATGAGATATGCTCCTCTCCATTTGTTGTTATTGTCTATTTTAAAAATGCATCTTGTCAAGATTCGACAAAATTCTCTTAAACTTAGAATACCAAGTCTTCCAAAAGAAGTCAATTAAAATTGTCCTGAATCATAGTTATAATTTTAAATAGTTCGATAGATATTGATATATCAGTGTTCGAGAGATAATGAAAATATGACTGAAGTTTCCTCATTTACGATGAATCAGTTTGCACAAAAAATAAATTCGACAAAAATGGACATGAACATTGATTAATTTTTTGATCGACCCTCTCCCTTTTTACGACATTTTTAAACTAATTTTCAAGTAAGAAAAGCTAATGTATGAATACCTTACCCGTTTAAGGTAATAATGTAACAAAATTACAGTTTTTAATAAAATATAATCATCGTTCTAGGTTTGACATAAACGGGTAGATTATGTATATTTTGAAGAATGGGAATACTATTGCATACGAATGAATAACCAAGTTTCCGATGATGGGATGAGTAGATAAGGATGCTTATAGACAGAGAGCTGGCAAAAGCTGAAAACCAGCATAAGTGGAATTGTCGAAGATGGTCTTGTGAGGGACTGTTTTTTGAGCTTAATTTTTTAAGTGAAAGAAACACGGTGCTGGCCGTTACACAGTTTGTTGCAAACCGATTTTACGGTTTATATGCAGCATCTTAGAGGTTAACTAGCAGCTCAGCGCTGTGGTTAATAAATCTGGGTGGTACCACGTGAGGTTAACTCTCGTCCCAATTTTTGCGGACGGGAGTTTTTTGTCGTATTTTTGAGAGTTAAGGGTAAAAAGAATGGATTCCGTTCAAGAGAAAATTTCATAATAAATATATGTAATAAGAGGAGGAATAGAAATGGCAAGTGAAAAGAAATCATTTTATATTACGACCCCGATTTATTATCCTAGTGATAAATTGCATATCGGTCACGCTTACACAACGGTCGCGGGTGATGCAATGGCCAGGTATAAACGATTAAGAGGGTATGATGTAAGGTACTTGACGGGAACAGATGAACATGGGCAAAAAATCGAGCAAAAAGCGATGGATAAAGGGATTGATCCGCAGGAGTTTGTTGACGAGGTCGTGGCAGGCATCCAAAGTTTATGGAATAAACTAGATATATCTTATGATGATTTTATCCGTACGACTGAAGATCGTCATAAAAAGATTGTTGCGAAAATATTTGATCAACTGTTAGAGCAGGGGGATATTTACCTTGGAGAATATGAAGGTTGGTATTCTATTTCTGATGAAACATTTTATACAGCACTTCAACTTGAGGATGTAGAGCGTGATAAAGACGGAAACGTTATCGGTGGTAAAAGTCCAGATAGTGGACACCCAGTGGAAAAAGTTTTTGAGGAGTCTTATTTTTTCCGAATGAGCAAATACGCTGATCGTTTACTTAAGTTTTATGAAGAAAATCCGGAATTCATCCAACCTGATTCTCGTAAAAATGAAATGATTAATAATTTCATTAAACCGGGTCTTGAAGATCTTGCTGTCTCTCGTACGTCATTTGACTGGGGTGTAAGAGTCAATAAAGATCCAAAGCATGTCGTTTATGTATGGATTGATGCGCTATCCAATTATATTACTGCCCTTGGATATGGTAGTGAAGACGATACAAATTATCAAAAATACTGGCCGGCAGATGTACACCTTGTTGGAAAAGAAATTGTACGATTCCACACGATTTATTGGCCTATTATGTTGATGGCACTTGACCTACCACTTCCAAAGAAAGTTTTTGGTCATGGGTGGCTTTTAATGAAAGATGGAAAGATGTCGAAGTCGAAGGGCAATGTTGTTGACCCTGTTCCATTAATAGATCGCTATGGGTTAGATGCCTTACGTTACTACTTATTACGTGAAGTTCCGTTCGGTTCTGATGGTGTATTTACTCCTGAAGGATTTGTCGATCGTCTCAATTACGATTTAGCTAACGATTTAGGCAATTTGCTTAATCGCACGATAGCGATGGTTAACAAATATTTTGACGGTTCGATTCCAAATTACGTAAAAAATGCAACTCCTTATGATGAAACGCTTGTAGACTTAGTCGAAGCAACTGTTGATAAAGTAGAGACAGCAATGGAAGAAATGCAATTTTCTGTTGCGTTGGCCGCGATAGGTCAGTTGATTAGCCGAACAAATAAATATATTGATGAAACGCAGCCTTGGATTTTAGCGAAAGATGAAACGGCGAAAGATCAATTAGGGTCTGTGATGCATCATCTTGCTGAATCACTCCGACAAGTCTCAATCATGTTGCAACCATTTATGACTGCTACACCGAAAAAGATATGGAGTCAGCTTGGAATTAGTGAAGAACTAACAACATGGGAATCGTTGAAAACATTTGGTCAAATTTCTGCTAATACAAAGGTTGTGTCAAAAGGAATACCGCTTTTCCCTCGCTTAGACTTCAAGGAGGAAGTAGCGGAAATCGTCAAAATGATGGGGGGGACGGTGGTTGCGGACAATGAAGGAAGTTCGGATCCCCAACAAGATCTAAACTTGGATGTTCCAGAAGTCGATGAAATTACGATTGATGATTTTTCAAAAGTAGACTTAAGAGTTGCCGAAATTATTGCTTGTGAAAAAGTCAAAAAAACAAATAAATTATTAAAAATTCAATTAGATTTAGGCTACGAAAAACGACAAGTTGTCTCAGGTATTGCGGAGCATTATCAGCCGGATGACCTAGTGGGACAGAAGGTCATTTGTGTGACCAACTTAAAACCAGTAAAACTGCGAGGGCAATTATCGCAGGGAATGATTTTGGCAGGATCAACTGGAAATCAGTTGACATTAGCTACGGTTGCATCAGATTTACCAAATGGTTCACAGGTGAAATAAATATTAAATAAAATGCCTTTCCGACTTTTAAGATGGAAAGGCATTTCTATAGCTAGGCCTTCTGAATGTCGGAGATTCTATCATAAATGTTACCTATACGTAGCCTTAATTAAAAAAAGGAGAGGACATGAGATTATGTTATTTGATACACATGTACATTTGAATGTTGAGCAGTTTGAAGATGACCTTGAAGAAGTGATTGCTCGTGCACAAGAAGCGGGAGTAGAGAACATGGTTGTTGTTGGATTTGACGAAAAAACAATAAAAAAAGCGATAAATCTCGTCGAAACTCATGATTTTTTGTATGCAGCTGTAGGATGGCACCCGGTCGATGCGATTGACTTAACAGAAGAGCATCTCAATTGGATTGAAGAGTTAGCATCTCATCCTAAAGTGGTTGCAATTGGGGAAACCGGCTTGGACTATCATTGGGATAAGTCACCGAAAGACGTACAGAAAGAAGCGTTTCGAAAGCAAATTCATTTAGCGAAGCGAGTCAATTTACCGATCATTATTCATGATAGGGAAGCTCATCAAGATATTGTTGATATTCTAAAAGAAGAAAAAGCTGAAGATGTGGGAGGGATCATGCATTGTTTCGGTGGAAGTATTGAAATTGCCCAAGAATGCTTGAAGATGAATTTTCATCTTTCATTTGGAGGTCCGGTAACGTTTAAAAATGCAATACGTCCGAAAGAAGTAGTGAAAGAGGTTCCTTTGGAACGACTTCTTATTGAAACCGATGCGCCCTTTTTAGCACCTCACCCATTTAGGGGAAAGCGAAACGAACCTGGTTATGTGAAACTGATTGCTGAACAAATTGCAGAGCTTAGAGAAGTCAGTTACGAAGATATTGCAAAGCAAACAAGCTTAAATGCAAAAAAACTTTTCGGGATTAGCTGACATAAAAAGATAATTAATGTCGACGAACCGTGTCGTACCTTCTATGCTTGTCCGAAGTTCTACATTGTCCGCCTCTTACATAAAGTATCAATGTCGAGAAGAATATCTTTCCTTTTAAGACCATAGGTTTCATAATGGCATGGAAAGTATTCACAATTTATTTATTGACACTGAGGGAGGGACAGCGTATAATTCGGTTTCGTGAAGGAGGGGTTCAACCATGATACTATGGATGAAGCAGCTTATCTCAGGTTTTTCATTGAGAAAGCTGGCCGTTTCCAGCGTCGGACTAATAACATTGATGAGTATTTTAACTTTTGCGATTTATGAAGTGACAAAGGCAGAAGTAATCGTAAACGCGGATGATGAAGAGATATCTGTATTTACTCACGCATCAACAGTTAAAGAGGTGTTGGAAGAACAGAATATTGATATGGGGAGACATGATTTAGTCGAACCATCAGCAGACACAGCGATCAGAGAAGCAATGACTATAGAGTATAAACCTGCGCAGCAAATTGTTGCTCATATTGATGACGATCAACAAACGGTTTGGACTACCGTTGAAACGGTAGGAGAATTTATGGATGAATTGGACATAGAAGTATCTGAACATGATCTCATCGAACCGTCTTTAGAAGAAGCGTTAACTACGGAAGTGACGTTTGAATCTGCTTTTCAAATTACCTTGCAATTAGAAGGTGAAGAAGAAAAGGTTTGGACCACTTCAAAAACAGTTGCTGATTTATTAGAATCAGAAGATATTGAGTTAGGCGATTTGGATCGCGTGGAACCTGCTGAAGAAGAAAAAATTCTTGAGGAAGTAGAAGTTAACATTGTTCGCGTGGAAAAGGTGACCGATGTTGTGGAAGAAAAAGTCGACTACGGGACGGTAACTCAAAATGATTCGTCGCTAGAACAAGGTTCTGAACAAGTGAAAGAGCAAGGAAAAGAAGGCAGAATTGAAAGACATTACGAAGTCGTTTTGGAAGATGGAGAAGAAGTCTCTCGAGAACTTCTAAAAGAAGAAGTTGTTACGGAGAGTGAAGACAGAATTGTTGTTGTTGGTACAAAAGAACCAACGCCAACAGTATCAAGGGGATCAAGCCCGTCGGAGTCATCAAATTCGTCTTCTACGTCTTCTGGTTCGTCAACAAGTTCTGGTGGCTCTTGGCAAACGTTCACAGCTACTTCATACACAGCTTTTTGTAATGGATGTTCTGGCGTAACGGCTACAGGAATTGATTTGCGTGCTAACCCGAGTGCGAATGTCATTGCCGTCGACCCAAGTGTCATTCCACTTGGCTCAACTGTCGAAGTGAAAGGTTATGGTACCTACACAGCTGGAGACACAGGTGGAGCTATTAAAGGTCGGAAAATTGATATATTTATCCCAGATAAAGATAAGGTCCGTGCTTTTGGGCGCAAGTCTGTTGAAATTAGGGTATTAGATTAACAAATGTTATGTATCTTGCACAGGGGAGATTGCCTCTGTGCTTTTTTCTATTTATTCTTTATACTATTAGACGTAGTAACTTCAAAAAAGGTTCCAAATATCTTGAAATATTCTTGTTTTTTTAGGGACAATCAAAAAAGGTCCCACGAATCTATTGTTAGTGAGAGAGGTAAGTTTTATGGAACGGGATACAATAAAAGAAATGATTGTTGTCGAAGGGAAGAATGATACTCACACGTTAAGACGGTCGTTTACGTGTGATACGATCGAAACAAACGGTTCAGCTATTTCCGAACGAACGTTGGAAAAAATCCGGTTTGCTTTATCAAGAAGAGGTGTAATCGTGTTTACAGATCCAGATTATCCTGGTGAGAAAATCCGTAAAACAATCGATCGATACGTCCCTGGATGTAAACATGCGTTCTTAGCAAAGGATGCGGCGATTGATTACCGTAGAAATAAAATTGGGATTGAACATGCCAATCAAGGAGATCTTCGAGAAGCTCTAATGGCTGCAAAATCTTCGTTTGTAGAACATGAAGGTATTCACAGTGTGGAAGAGATAACGAAAGAGGAATTGATTCATCTAGGATTGATTGCCGGCAGTTCCGCAAAGCAAAAGCGAGAAAGGCTAGGCGATGAATTAAATATTGGCTACACAAATGGTAAACAGTTATATAAACGTCTAAAACAATTTCGCGTGACAAAAGAGGAATTTCAGAGAGCAGCCGAAAAGGTGGAAAAGGAGTTACGCAGCTAATGGACAAAGACATTGCAACACCTAAACGAACGAAAGAAATATTGAATCAATACGGGTTTTCATTTAAAAAAAGTCTTGGACAAAATTTTTTAATCGATCCAAACATTCTTATTAAGATTGTTCGGGCTGCAAATCTGTCAGAAAAATCTGGTGTAATTGAGATTGGTCCTGGAATTGGAGCTCTAACAGAGCAGTTGGCTAAAGTGGCCGAGAGAGTTTTAGCTTACGAAATCGATCAACGATTAATACCAATTCTTGCGGAAACATTGTCACCTTATCCGCATGTGAAAATCATGCATCAAGATGTATTGAAGACAGATGTAAAAAATGAGATTGATGAATTTTTCGAAGAAGGACAAGACTTGGCTGTTGTAGCCAATTTACCTTATTATGTGACGACACCTATCTTGATGAAATTACTAGAAGATAAGGTTCCAGTTCGAGTAATTGTTGTTATGTTACAAAAAGAGGTAGCGGAAAGGATCGCAGCAAAACCTGGCTCAAAAGCTTATGGATCACTTTCGATTGCTGCTCAATATTATGCCGAGGCAGAGACTATTTTCACTGTTCCGAAAACAGTCTTTGTTCCTCAACCAAATGTTGATTCTGCGATTTTGAGATTAACGAAACGAAGTTCACCACCAGTTGATGTAAAAAATGAGTCATTTTTCTTTGAAATTGTGCAAGCCTCATTTGTACAACGAAGAAAAACATTACTGAATAATTTGGCAAAGTTTTTTGAAGAGTCCTTCCTTAAATCTCAAGTTGCAGATATGTTATCGAAGATGGATATTGATCCTAAAAGAAGAGCTGAATCTCTATCAATAAACGAATTTGCTCAAATATGTAACAGATTTTATGGAGACAAACGTTAGTAGCATGTGACCGCCTTCTTGCATAAAGTAGCGTAGAAGGAGGCGTGATGAATGACTGAGATCAAAGCCGGTCAAATCGTCGGACGTTTGTCATATGATTGTGATGTCTTATTTCGTGTGCATCGGATTCATGGGGGGGAGGCAGAGCTCTTCGGAGAGGAAGTTCGACTTGTGGCAGATGCGCCTTTAGATGATCTCACCGTAATTGAAGAAGAAGATAGGAAAATTAGAAAGCGAGAGCAAAAGCTACAAGAAGAAAGTTGTTACCATTTGTTTCGCCAGGAAAGAAAACTGGTTCGAGAAAAAACTGATTACGATATAACGTCAGGTTACACAAAAAAAAACGCCTATTTTGAAGTGCCTGGAAGAGTGCTTCATCTTGACGGCGATCCTTTATATTTAAAGAAGTGTACAGCTGTTTATGACCGATTAGGGGTTCCTGTGTATGGGGTTCATCTCCCTGAAAATGAGATGGCAGAGCAGGTCGCTTCCTTAGTTGAAATGGTGCGACCTGATTTGCTTGTTATTACAGGACACGATGCATATACCAAGTCAAGAGGATCTAAATCAGAACTAAAGGCGTATCGGAATTCAAAAAATTTTGCGGATACGGTTCGTGAGGCGCGTAAGGTAATTCCTTATAAGGACCATTTAATGATTTTTGCAGGTGCATGCCAATCCCATTTTCAATCGATTCTTAAATCAGGAGCAAACTTTGCTAGTTCCCCTGAGCGCGTGAATATTCACGCGTTAGATCCTGTGTATGTTGTCGCCAAAGTTAGTTTGACACCTTATTCCGAACAGCTAAGCATGTGGGATATTCTTAAGACGACGTTATCAGGCGAAAAAGGACTTGGTGGATTGGAGACAATCGGCTCATTAAGACGTGGCATTCCTTTTTATGACAATCCAAATGAAGAAGAAGAAGGCAATAAAAACAACCATGACATTCTCACATAATTCGGAGGTAAATGGGTCAGCCTAACGAATATGAAAAATAATGAAAAATGTATTGACACAGACAAACAGCATTGTTATAATTTTAGATTTGATTTGACTTGTGTCCAAGTCTGTGCTATACTTATTTCTAAGTGAGGTGTGGTGGAATGGCAAAAACATTATTGGAAATCAAAAAAATTCTTGAAGCCAATGTAGGAAAGAAAGTAACAGTCCAAGCAAATGGTGGAAGAAAGAAAATGATTGAACGTTCTGGTCTCTTAGAGGGAATCTATCCAGCTGTTTTCACAGTGAAACTAGATCGTAATGAACATTCTGTAGAAAGACTTTCTTATAGCTACACAGACGTCTTGACGGAAACAGTCAAGCTCACAATGCGAGATGAAATCCCAAAAGAAGCATAATAGAAATACTACGGTTACTCAACAAATGATCTAATCACTCACTTTTAGTGTTGATTGTTTGTTGGGTAATCGTTTTTTTAGGTTGAACGTATAAACAATTTTGTTGGTGTCTAGTTATCATTTGCCTTTGTGGAACCAATTATTTCTAACGTAAATCTTATTGTCGTGGGGGAAGCTATACTTGTCGCAATGGTTATAAAGGAGAGGTTGCCGATGAGTAGAAGAAGAGGGGTTATGTCAGATCAGTTTAAAGAGGAACTGGCAAAAGAACTCGGCTTTTATGATACCGTTAAACAGGAAGGCTGGGGCGGTATACGTTCGCGAGATGCTGGTAATATGGTGAAACGAGCCATTGAACTAGCTGAAGGTCGATTAAAAAGCTAGACAACTTTACCCCATTGCGGCACTTATTTGGCCAGAGTCCATAACTCTGGTCTTTTCTTATGTCATAAAACAAGGTATTATCTAGTGTGAACAAATGCTAGAATAAAGAAAAGGTATGGAACTTAAAGAAGCAGGTGGTAGCATGATAAAGGTGGTAAAAGCACCAGCAAAAATAAACTTAACGCTTGATGTTGTCGGAAAGAGGGGCGACGGCTATCATGAAGTTGAAATGATTATGACAACTGTAGATTTAGCTGACAGGATACAACTCTCTCTCATAAAAGAAGATCAGATAAATATAGAAGTTAATATTGGACATGTTCCGAATGATAAGCATAACCTTGCGTATCAAGCGGCCAAAGTATTAAAGGATCGCTACTCAATAACAAGTGGGGTGTCGATAAATATCGATAAACATATCCCTGTATCAGCTGGCTTAGCCGGTGGCAGCACAGATGCTGCTGCTGTATTAAGAGGTTTAAATGAGATGTGGTCTTTAGGACTTTCTCTAGAGGAGTTGGCTGAGATTGGTCTAACGATTGGTTCAGACGTTCCCTTTTGTGTTCATGGGGGTACTGCAATAGCCAAGGGGCGTGGAGAAACGTTGACGTTTATTCCTACACCACCACCTTGCTGGATTGTGTTAGCGAAACCGTCATTAGGTGTTTCGACAAAGGACATATACCAACGACTTGACCTAAATAAAATGAAGCATCCTGATACTCAAGGGATGAAAGAAGCTATCGAAACTGGAGATTTTTCAGGTATATGTAAAAAACTAGAAAATGTAATGGAAACCGCAACATTTGAACTTGCTCCAGAAGTAAAAAATATAAAGCAACGTTTGATTCAATTTGGTGCAGAAGGAACTGTGATGAGTGGGAGCGGCCCAACTGTATTTTCACTGACTAGTAGTGAAACAAAAGCATATAGACTTTATAATGGTTTAAAAGGTTTCATGGATGATGTGTTTGTTGTTCGTCTTTTAGGAAGTAGATATCAAATATAATTACTGTACTTCTTGTTAGATCCGTATAAAAATGATATATTACGTTTATAATATTCGGATTTACTGGAGGTGCCGTATGAAGTATCGACGTAGTGGTCGTTTAGTGGATATGACCCAATATTTATTATCTCATCCACACCAACTGATTCCTTTAACGTTTTTTTCACAGCGCTATGAATCGGCAAAATCGTCGATTAGTGAAGATATCGGTATTGTGAAGGAAGTATTTGAAACAAAACGACTAGGCAGATTGGCAACATCAGCCGGTGCATCAGGTGGAGTGACGTTTGTTCCGACTGTTGACCTTGAAGAAGCTGAACAATTGGTTGATCGTCTTTGTAGTCAATTACAAGACCCAAGTAGGCTGCTTCCTGGTGGATATTTATATATGATGGACATTATCGGAGACCCGTCTCTTTCGCAGCAATTAGGAAGGATCTTTGCCTCGTATTACCGGGCTGAAAAAATCGATGCTGTCATGACAATGGCTACGAAGGGAATACCATTAGCTTATGCAGTCGCAGCTCACCTACACGTGCCAGTTTGCATCGTCCGACATGAGCAACGGATTACAGAAGGATCAATCGTGAGCATTAACTATGTATCAGGTTCAACGAAACGAATTCAAACGATGTCACTAGCAAGAAGAAGTTTGAAACCGAAGTCTCATGTACTTATCGTTGACGATTTTATGAAAGCTGGCGGGACAGTTCGCGGTATGATGGATTTAGTTGAAGAATTCCAATCAACGGTTGCAGGGGTTGGTGTGTTGACTGAAGCTGTTCATGAAGAAGAAAAACTTGTGGGTGATTATACGTCATTGACGAAGCTTTCCCATGTAGATGTAAAGAATAAAGCTATTGAAGTGGAACGTGGGAATATTTTTCAAAGTCTGTTTGCAAAAGATAACTGAATAAAATGAACAAACCGTTGCTAATCGATAAAAGAGGCTGCGGTTTGTTTGTATTTAGATGCTTTATGAATAATTCTGGATGACGTTAAATTTGATAAATATATTTAAGCGATTACATTTTTAAGGTTTTTTTATTCAAAAAAGAAGGATTATTCCAATTTATAGCGAATCGAGTTAAGTAAGAAGGTATTTCATTGCAAAAAGGTGGTGGCAGATATGGAAGTAACAGATGTGAGACTTCGCCGTGTAAATACGGAAGGTCGTATGCTAGCAATCGCATCTATTACCATCGATGAGGAGTTTGTTGTTCATGACATTAGAGTCATCGACGGCAATAATGGCATGTTCGTTGCAATGCCGAGCAAGCGAACACCAGATGGAGAGTTCAGGGACATTGCTCATCCAATTTCATCGAAAACTCGTGAGAAGATTCAATCGGCAGTGTTAACAGAGTATGATCGAGTTGGTGACAAGGTAGAATCGTATGAAGAAGCAGGAGCGTCATAATTATTTATTTTTAACTAGCCCAGCCTTGAATATTTATAGGCTGGGTTTATTTTTTTTAACTTATCGATGATTTATTGTCTATTATCTTGAAATAAACACTAATATGAGATATATTCGTAATGGAAAAACAGGCCATGGAGGTTATTAAATGATAAAGCGATTTGCAATCGTATTAGCAGCTGGAAAAGGAACAAGGATGAAATCAGACCTATATAAGGTACTTCACCCTGTTTGTGGTAAACCAATGGTTCAACACATTGTAGATCAGCTTGAACAATGTCAGATAGATGAAATGGTGACAATTGTCGGACATGGAGCCGAAAAAGTGAAAGGTCATCTTGGTGAAAGGACTCAGTATGCCTTGCAAGCCGAACAACTGGGAACGGGACATGCTGTGATGCAAGCTGAACAAATGTTGAAAAATAAACAAGGGATTACGATGGTCGTGTGTGGAGATACCCCGTTACTTACTAGAGAAACGATGGATGCACTGATCGAACACCACGAGTCGACAAACGCAAAAGCAACGATTCTAACGGCATATACAAATGAACCGACGGGATATGGCCGTGTCCTGAGAGACTCCGCAGGAACAGTAGAGAAAATAGTTGAGCAAAAAGATGCATCAGAAGTTGAGAAGCAGGTCAAAGAAATTAATACGGGGACTTATTGCTTTGATAACGAAACGCTTTTTGAAGCATTGAAGCGAGTAGGTAATAATAATACTCAAGGGGAGTACTATTTACCAGATGTGATTGAAATTTTACAAAAAGACGGTGAAATTGTAGCTGCCTATCAAACAGAGGACTTTCATGAAACGATAGGTGTCAACGACCGAGTAGCATTAAGTCAAGCAGAAAAATGGATGAAAAAACGGATTAATGAAAAATGGATGCGTGAAGGTGTTTCTTTCATTGATCCAGAGCAAACGTACATTTCTCCAGATGTTACAATAGGTAAAGATACAACGCTACATCCAGGAACAGTCTTGTTAGGGGAAACGATTATTGGTGAGCGTTGTCAGATTGGTCCTCATACTGAGGTGAAGAATAGCAAGATTGGTGACGAGACAGTAGTTAAACAGTCTGTTGTTCATTCTAGCTTAGTAGGAAATTGGGTCGCGATCGGACCGTTTTCTCATCTTCGTCCTGAAACAACATTAGCAGATCACGTTCGTGTAGGAAATTTTGTAGAATTGAAGAAAATGTCAATGGGACAAGGCAGCAAAGCTTCTCACTTGAGTTATCTGGGTGATGCGGAAATAGGCGCAAGTGTTAATGTTGGATGCGGCTCGATTACGGTTAACTACGACGGTGAGAAAAAGTATTTAACGAAAATAGAGGATGGTGCCTTTATTGGTTGCAATTCTAATTTGATTGCTCCAGTAACGGTTGGAAAAGGATCATATGTAGCGGCTGGATCAACGATTACTGATAATGTCCCGCAAGAATCATTAGCTATTGCTCGCGAGCGTCAGTCGAATAAAGAAGGTTATGTAAAGAAAAAGTAATACACACGAAGAAAGTAAATTTTAATGGAGGTTATCAACACAATGCCGTACAATGATCGCAATTTAAAGGTGTTTACACTAAATTCGAATCCTACATTAGCGCATGAGATTACTAAGGAAATCGGCATCGAAATGGGAAAGAGTTCGGTGCAAAGATTTAGTGATGGAGAAATTCAAATTAATATTGAAGAAAGTATTCGTGGATGTGATATTTTTGTAATCCAGTCTACTAGTTCTCCAGCAAATGAGCATATTATGGAATTATTAATTATGATTGATGCATTGAAACGTGCGTCGGCAAATAACATCAACGTTGTTTTGCCTTATTATGGCTACGCTCGCCAAGATCGAAAGGCCCGCTCTCGTGAACCGATTACGGCGAAGTTAGTTGCAAATCTTCTGGAAACTGCTGGAGCAACACGTGTTATTACATTGGATCTTCATGCAACACAAATTCAAGGGTTCTTCGATATTCCAGTTGATCAGCTTGTTGGCGTGCCGATCTTAGCAAGCTATTTTGAAGAGAAAAACCTTTCCGATATTGTAGTAGTCTCTCCGGATCATGGTGGAGTTGTGCGGGCTAGAAAGATGGCTGATCGTCTCAAAGCGCCGATTGCGATTATTGATAAACGACGCCCGAAGCCGAATGTATCGGAAGTAATGAATATCATTGGTGATATCGAAGGTAAAACAGCAATCATCATTGATGATATCATTGATACAGCTGGTACGATGACATTGGCAGCAAACGCGATGATTGAGAGAGGGGCAAAAGAAGTATATGCATGTAGTACTCACCCCGTTTTATCAGGACCAGCTATTGAAAGAATCGAATCCTCTAAAATAAAAGAACTTGTTGTAACCAATTCGATTCGACTTCCAGAGGAGAAGATAATTGATAAAATAACGCAATTATCGGTTGGACCATTGCTCGGCAAAGCGATTATGTATGTTCACGAAGAGCGATCTGTTAGCCGTTTATTTGATTAAGATAGTACATTTGTTATATACTAGAGATTCATGAAGTTTCTAAAGGTTTAGGTGAGGCCACTTACGCTCCCGAATAATAACAGGTTTCAATCCAACTTTCGTTGGGAAAAACATAGGAATACCCCAAAAAATGATGAGGTGAATGGATATGGCTACAGTTTTACAAGCGTCAGTAAGAGAAGATTTAAAAGGGTCGAAATTATCTAAAATACGTTCAGAAGGGAAGATCCCTGCTGTAGTATACGGAAAAGCATTTGGTAATAAACCGGTTGCCGTGAATCAAATTGCATTTATTAAAACACTTCGTTCAGAAGGAAAAACAGGTGTTTTTAAGCTTGATATTGAGGGCACGCAAACAGATGTAATGATTTACGACTTACAATATGATGTCATTAAAAATGATGTTGTTCACGTAGACTTCTATGCAGCGAATATGAAAGAGGAAATGGATGCCGATGTTCCTGTTCATGTCGTGGGTGATTCAGTTGGTGTTAAAGACGGCGGAGTTTTACAGCAAGCAGTTTATGAGCTATCTGTCCGTGCTTTACCAGCTAATTTACCAGATTCAATTGAAGTTGAAGTATCTGAACTTAATGTGAATGATTCGCTTCAAGTAAAAGACCTTAAAAGTGGAGCTAAATTTGAATTTAACAATGATCCGGAAGAAGTCGTTGTTGCAGTTCTACCTCCAGATGAGGAGCCTGAAGAGCCAGAAACAGAGGAAGCTGCCGAGCCTGAATTGGTTGGTGCTGAGAAAGATGAAGAGTCAGAGGAAGATAAATAATTAAAATAAAGGGTATAACCGTATAGGTTATACCCTTTAAACATATGACTTCTTGCTAGACATAAATGGGCTTAGCATCATTAACTTCTCCAAATAGGAAGTTAACTTTCAAGGCAAATTGCAGTATAATAAGAAATGTCACATTATCATGCAAGGAGAGAATATGATGTTATTTAAGAAGCTTTTCCAACGGAGGGCAGAAGATCAAGAAGGAGAGAACGTACCAATGAAGCTCGTCGTCGGACTCGGTAACCCAGGGAAAAATTATGAACGTACAAGGCATAATGTAGGCTTTGAGGTGATTGATAAGTGTCAGGAACGATTAAAAATTGAATTGGATCAGGCGAAATTCAAAGGATCCTACGGATTTACACGAGCTGGCGGAAAGAAAGTGTTTTTACTTAAACCACTTACGTATATGAATCTGTCTGGGGAATCAATCGTGCCGCTTATGAATTACTTCAAGATTGATCAAGAAGATTTATTAATCGTTTATGATGATTTAGACTTACCCCCTGGTAAAATTCGTTTGCGGCAAAAGGGAAGTCACGGGGGACATAATGGCGTGCGCTCGATCATTCAACATTTAGGGACCGATCAATTTAATCGTATCCGAATTGGAGTCGGGCGCCCAGATCCTGGCATGTCAGTTCCTGATTATGTGTTAGGTACTTTTCCACCAGATGATCGACAAAACGTTGAGGAGTCCTTAGAAAAAGCAGCAAAAGCTGTGGAAGCATGGACAGAAAAAGATTTCTTGAAAGTCATGAATGACTTTAATCAGTAGAGTGATACTAAATAGCTGTTTTAATTCAGAATGTTGATTAAATTTCTAGTGTCACTCGAATGAACGGTAATTTGATTATTGAAGGACCATTCGATCCTTTCTCTAACATTAAAATATCAACAAATTTCACGAAAAGACCTTACTGGTTTGTAAGTACCCTTGAATACTTCAATCGAAGCTTGTTCATACTAAATGGACAGTCTTGTGTTTGATAAGGAGGGGACAAAAATGTCTGTACATTATTATTGTCGGCATTGTCAACAGAAGGTAGGGTCGATTGAAGCTAATGTGGATACTCGACAGCTAGGACTCGAGCAATTGAATGAACAAGATAAGCAAGAAATGATTGAATATGATAAAGAAGGTCATGTTCACATACGAACCATTTGTGAAGACTGCGAACAAACATTAAAAGACCATCCGACTTACCATGAACAAGAATCCTTTCTTCACTAAAATGAGGTTCGACAAGCTTTGGCAAGTTTCGCCAAAGCGTTTTTCTAGTAAGTTAAAAGGATAGTAATTATTTCACTTATTATAACTATTAGACAAGACGTTATCTTAAAAGCGTCTTGTGCTTTTCAATTAGTATTTAGCTTTATTAATTAGAGAGACGTAAGAGACGTAGTGTGTTAGTAAAAGTAGACTTTGTTTGCAATAGAAAAATTATCGCATGTTTCTGGTAGAAAAAGTGATTGTAATTTAGATAAAATAGATAAATGTGAAGACTTTTTTGGATAATGAAAAACTAAAAGATGATTTACAAGAAGGTGGGGAAGACCTTGGAAGGGTTAATTAGAACAATTTATGATGGTGATGATGTCTCCAGTATTGTCGAAGGTCTTGAAGCAAACTTATCTGAACAGATGGTTTCTGGTCTAACAGGTTCAGCGCGTTCGTTGATGCTTGCGGCCATATACAAGAAAACGGGACACTCACAGTTAGTCGTTACTCATAATTTATTTCAGGCGCAAAAGTTATTTGATGATCTTGTTACGATTTTAGGTGAAGAGCATGTCTTTTTATATCCAGTTAATGAATTGATTTCTTCTGAGGTAGCCGTTGCTAGTCCGGAGATGAGAGGACAAAGGCTCGAGGCGCTTAATCGATGGACGTCAAACAAGGAAGCAATTGTGATTTCACCGATTGCCGGAGTTAGACGATTACTCCCCCCGCCCGCCATGTGGGAAGGGCGACAAATTACCTTTCGATGCGGTGAGGAATTAGAATTATCATCTATGTTAAATCAATGCATTTCAATGGGATACCAAAGGGTTGAAATGGTTTCTGCACCTGGGCATCTCAGTGTACGAGGAGGAATTATTGACGTTTATCCGTTAACAGAAGAACACCCTATTCGTATAGAATTATTTGATACGGAAGTTGATTCAATCCGTTTCTTTGACGTGGAGACGCAACGGTCGATCTCACAAGAAAAACATGTGACAATAGGGCCGGCTAAAGAAATATTACTAGACGAAGAACATTTTCAACGAGGCGCGGCAAAGTTGGAAGAACAATTAGCGGTGAGTTTAAAAAAGATAAAAAATGAAGTTGTTAAAGAAAAGTTAGCAGAGCAAGTAGGGGCTGAGATTGACTGGCTTAAAGAACGTACAATGTTCGATGTAATGTACAAATATATGTCAATGTACTACGAGAAGAACCATACGTTGATTGATTACATTCCAGCGCAAGGGGCTGTTTTTGTTGATGAGATCAGTCGGGTCCAAGAAATGGTGCAAAGCCTAGAAAGAGAAGAAGCAGACTGGCAGACGACGATGCTTTCTCAAGGTGGTGCAGTTTCTGACTTACAGATGTCTCAATCATGGGAGGATATTCTTCAGAATTCCGTAGCACCGATGATTTACTTAAGCTTATTTTTACGTCATGTTCCTACAACAAACCCTCAAAATATTGTAAATATTCAAAGCAAAACAATGCAGAATTTTCATGGTCAGCTTCATTTACTTAAAAATGAAATTGTTCGTTGGAAAGAAGCGGGGTATTCGATATCGTTTGTATGTGAAAATGAAGACCGCGCTAAACGAATGAAACAGGTGTTAGAAGATTACGAGATTGAAGCTGCCATTGTTGGAAGTGAATACCTTCCAGTCAAAGGGCAGGCGCAAATTACAATTGGAAACTTTATGTCAGGATTTGAACTTCCTTTACAACGTCTAATCGTTATTACCGAGGAAGAAGTTTTCACCAAAAAAACACGAAGACCCAAACGTAGAAAACTATCAAACGCCGAACGAATTAAAAGCTATTCTGAACTAAAAGTTGGCGATTGGGTAGTTCATGTTAATCATGGGATAGGAAAGTACTTAGGTATCGATACGTTAAAAGTCGGGGATATTCATAAAGATTATATGCACATATCGTATGCTGGTAATGACAAACTCTATGTACCTGTAGAACAGATAGATCAAGTGCAAAAATATGTTGGTTCTGAAAATAAAGATCCAAAGTTATATGCATTAGGTGGAAGTGACTGGAAAAAAGTGAAGAAAAAGGTGAAGTCTTCTGTTGAGGATATTGCTGAAGACTTGATCAAAGTATCCGCAGAGCGAGAGCGAAGCAAAGGGCATGCCTTTGCAAAAGATGGCCCTGAGCAACAGGAATTTGAAGCATCATTTGCATACCAAGAGACTGAAGATCAAAGCCAATCGATCGAAGAAATCAAACACGATATGGAGCTAGAACGACCGATGGATCGGCTATTATGTGGTGATGTCGGTTATGGGAAGACAGAAGTAGCCCTTCGTGGAGCTTTTAAAGCAATCATGGATGGAAAGCAAGTAGCATTATTGGTTCCGACGACAATTTTGGCGCAACAGCATTACGAAACGATTCGTGAACGTTTTCAAGATTTTGCTGTCAACATTGGTTTATTGAGCAGATTTCGCACTCGGAAAGAAATGAAGCAAACCTCAGATGAGCTGAAAAACGGTCATTGTGACATTGTTGTTGGAACGCATCGACTTCTTTCTAAAGACGTTACGTTTAAGGATTTAGGTTTGTTGATTGTTGATGAAGAGCAACGCTTTGGTGTAACGCATAAAGAGAAGATTAAACGGATGAAAGCGAATGTCGACGTGCTGACATTAACAGCGACTCCGATTCCAAGGACTCTCCACATGTCGATGCTTGGTGTCAGAGATCTATCGGTTATTGAAACGCCACCGGAGAATCGTTTCCCAGTGCAGACGTATGTGGTGGAATATAATGAATCTCTCGTTAGAGAATCGATTGAACGTGAGTTGGCTAGAGGGGGTCAAGTTTACTTTTTATATAATCGCGTAGAGGATATTGAATCGATGGCCGATAAAATTTCCACGCTTGTCCCTGAAGCGAATGTCAAGTTTGCTCATGGTCGGATGACCGAAGGTGAGTTGGAAACGGTGATGCTAGATTTCCTTGAAGGAACGACAGAGGTTCTCGTAACGACGACGATTATTGAAACAGGAGTAGATATTCCAAACGTGAACACGTTGATTATTCATAATGCAGATCGAATGGGTCTTTCTCAGCTCTATCAGCTTAGAGGACGAGTCGGACGGTCGAATAGAGTCGCTTATGCTTACTTCACTCATCAGCGAGATAAAGTGCTCACAGAGGTAGCTGAAAAACGTCTACAATCGATTAAAGAATTCACCGAACTTGGGTCAGGGTTTAAAATTGCCATGCGTGACTTGTCTATTCGCGGAGCAGGAAATTTATTAGGTGCGGAACAACATGGGTTTATCGCTTCGGTCGGCTTTGACCTCTACTCACAAATGTTGAAAGATGCAATCGATGAACGAAAAGAGTCGATTGAGAGAAATGGTGAGCCAAAACAGGAAGTTGAACCGGAAATTGAACTAGATGTGAAAGTGGATGCTTATATTCCTGCCTCATACATTCCTGATTCTAAGCAGAAAATTCATATGTACAAACGATTTAAAATGCTTGGCTCTCAGCGTGATTTATTGGATTTACAAAATGAGATGATCGATCGTTTCGGTAATTATCCAGCGGAGGTCAGTTATCTTTTTTCTGTATCGAAAATCAAGTTGCTATCAAAACAAGAGAAGGTAGAATCAATATCTGAGAAGAATCAACAATGCAAGGTGATTTTTAGTGAAGAGGCGACGGACCGAATAGATGGGGCCAAGTTATTTACGGTTGTAAATAAAATATCACCGAAGTTACATTTGTCGATGATAGGGAGTCAACTTGCGATTCATCTGAAAACAAAGTCGTTAGAAGATGGCGAATACATGAAAATTCTCGAACAAGTTCTTTCAAAGTTAGAAGATGTCAAAAAAGATGAAGTAGCGAATGTATAAGTTATTTCATTAAAAGCTTTATGAAATGTAGCACCTATGGGAAATCATAGGTGCTACAAATGCGTTTTATAGGAAATTAGAGAACTTTATTCTTGAATTGGTGAATAGTTCTTTTTATTAAATCAAATAATAAGGACAAGGTTCTGATCCATGTAAAATGTTTCGAGACATCTTAGATTAAACAAAGAAAGCGAGGCAATATATGTGATGAAAGCAACAGGCATCGTTCGTCGTATTGATGATTTAGGTCGCGTGGTAATTCCAAAAGAAATAAGAAGAACTCTTCGCATACGAGAGGGAGATCCATTAGAAATTTTCGTCGATAGGGATGGTGAGGTAATCTTAAAAAAATACTCACCTATTTCTGAACTAGGGGATTTTGCAAAGGAATACGCGGAAGCTCTTTACGATAGTTTAAATCATATCGTCCTCATCGCCGACAGAGATACGTTTATTGCTGTGGCTGGAGGGTCTAAAAAAGAATATCATAATAAACCAATTGGAGAAATTGTAGAAAAATCGATGGAAGAAAGGAATACTGTTATTCAATCGAAACAAGGAGAGTATACAATTGCTGGAGAGATGAGCGAATCGATCGAAGGTTATTGCATTTCTCCAATTATTGCGAATGGAGATCCGATTGGTGCTGTTATTTTATTAAGTAAAGGGAGCGGCAAAGTTGGTGATGTCGAAGAAAAGCTGTCAGAAACGGCGGCTGGTTTTCTAGCAAGGCAAATGGAGCAGTAACAAATACTCTGGTAAAAGTTGATTGATGTTTATTTTTCTCTCTTGCTTCGTTAGACTGCAGCTATGAACCCGCTCGACGAGACCTGTCGAGAATTTTCACGAAAGGGAGGAGAAAAGCTGGGATACTTAGCATAGCAAACCAAATATAAGGTAAAAGTAGCACCTACATAGAATTGTAGGTGCTGCTTTAATGATGGAGGGGTTCTAACATGCTATAATAACAAGGGATTATTAGGTATAGAGAGGAAATTAATCATGATAGAGAGTCGTCAAAAGCAAACATGGTTAAGGGGAGCATTGTATCTCTCGCTAGCAGCGTTCGTGGTCAAGTTGTTAAGCGCTGTGTACAAAATTCCTTATCAAAACATCACAGGGGATATTGGTTTCTATGTATATCAACAAGTTTATCCATTATATGGCGTTGTGTTCGTGTTGGGAGCTTATGGCTTTCCACTTGTCATCGCAAAAATAGTAGCTGCTAATGACGGAGATAAACCAGGGGATTTGTCATACATGATGCAAAGATTGACATTTCTTTTTCTATGTTTATTCTTCATTCATGCAAGTCTAGGGATTATCATCATTGCAACTGCAGATGGTATTGCCGAGATGATGGGAGATGCCCAGTTAGCACTAGCGGTTAGATGGATGGCTGCTCCTTTTTTCTTAATTCCATTTCTGGCGATTGGCAGAGGTGCTTATCAAGGAGTAGGCGAATTAATTCCAACAGCTATTTCACAAGTTGCTGAACAAGTGATTCGAGTCTCTGTCATTTTAGTCGTTGCTATTTGGGCGATGCAAGGAAACAACCCTTACTTAGCGGGGACATCGGCTGGAATTGGAGCATCTTTTGGCAGTTTAGCAGGGGTGACTGTTCTTTACGTGATGTGGAAGAAAAACCGCGATATCTTTTTAGTAAAGTCATTTAACTGGTCTTTGCCAAATGGTTGGTGGAAAGACTTGAAGACCTTGCTCGTAGCAGGTACATTTGTTTCAATCAGTGCAATGGCTTTGATAATTTTTCAACTAATTGATTCCTTGATGATTTTTCGGCTACTTGAGTCAAGTGGCTGGTCGATGGCTAAGGCAGCCATCGAAAAAGGAGTTTATGATCGTGGTTGGCCACTTATACAATTCGGTGCAGTTATTACGACAGTGTTTTCGTATGCCGCAATCCCACATATTGCTCGCGCATATGAGGCTGGTCGCCTGTTTGATGCGAAAGAAGAAATTCGTCGCTCGGTTAAGGTGTGTTTTGTGTTTGGTGGTGCAGCTGCAATGGGAATAGTAATGATCATGCCGTCATTAAACAAAATGATGTTCACTGATTATCAAGGTACGATGACGTTACAATTAATAACCTCGGTTGTTTTCTTTGGTGCGATATTTATGACGGTTGCAGGTTTGCTTCATGCTGTAGGAAAAGCTGTTGTGTCTGTATATATATTGATAGGCGGTATTTTACTAAAGATCTCGTTTAATTTTGCATTCATTCCAGCTTACGGAATTTTTGGAGCCGCTTTAGCATCAGTAATGCCTTTTGTTATTATGGCTCTCGTTTCACTCGGAGTACTCATCCGCTTGTCACTTTGGAAACCTGAATCCTTCCATTTTTGGTGGAAATGGTTGTTAAGTCTTTTTGGAATGATTGTATTCCTAAGTATTTATCAAGCAGGAATGGAAAGGCTTTTGCCAAATGGGCGAGGAGCAGAGGCGATTCTTTCATTATCATCTGCGAGTCTTGGTGCAGCGATCTATTTATGGCTTATTTATTACTTTCGTCTGTTCACGAAACAAGAATGGGATCACCTACCGAAAATTGGACGTTGGTTTCCTTATAGAGCTAAATAAATCACAGACTAAAGGGAGGAACACGCATTGAATAAAACGATACATATCATTGGCCTAGGTGCGGGGGATATTAATCAGTTGCCCTTAGGAGTTTATCGAAAGTTGAAGGAAAATCGTGATCACATGTTTGTCCGAACAGAGGATCATCCAGTGATAGAAGATTTAAGATTGGAAGGAATGAGATTTACTAGTTTTGATTTTATTTATGAGGATCATGATCAATTTGAAGATGTCTACAAAAAAATTGTTGAGAGACTACTTGAAGAAGTCGCTGAAAAAACATCGATTGTTTATGCAGTTCCAGGACACCCAATGGTAGCAGAGGCTACTGTTCAAAGTTTATTACAGCAAACAGACGAAGTTGATGTCGTTGTTGAAGGGGGACAAAGTTTTTTAGATGCGATGTTTAGCGCTTTGAAGATTGATCCGATTGAAGGGTTCCAGCTCGTTGATGGGGTAACGATTCAACCTGAAAACCTTATCCTAACTCAGCATGTTATTATCGGACAAGTGTATGATCAATTAAGTGCTTCTGAAGTTAAATTAGCATTGATGGAGCGTCTGCCTGATGATTATGAAGTGGTGGTAGTTACCGCCGCTGGAAGTGAACAGGAATCGATTGAATATGTTCCACTTTATGATCTAGATCGTGTAGCGACGCTAAGTAATTTAACGGCTGTGTATCTCCCACCTGTGCAAAGTGAAGAACTGTTGTATCGTGATTTTTCTAAACTTCGTCAAGTCATCAAGACGCTGCGAGGCCCGAACGGCTGTCCGTGGGACCGAAAGCAAACGCATGAATCATTAAAGCAATATGCTGTTGAAGAGACGTACGAATTGTTAGAAGCGATCGACGAACAAGATGATGAGCACCTTGTCGAAGAACTTGGCGATGTGTTATTGCAAGTACTCCTCCATGCGCAAATTGGTGAAGACAATGGCTATTTTAACGTAGAAGACGTGATCAAACGATTGACAGAGAAAATGGTGCGAAGGCATCCTCACGTGTTTGCAAATGGTCATGCTGATAATGAAGATGAAGTCGTTTCAAATTGGGAAGATATTAAAAAGCAAGAAAAAAGTGAAGCGGGTAGATACGAAGATGCTCGGGTTTCAGCACTCGATGGTATTCCAGCGACACTACCTAGTCTTCTAAAAGCCTTCAAATTGCAAAAGAAGGCGGCAAAGGTTGGTTTTGATTGGGGAGAAGAAGCGCCAATGTGGATGAAGCTTCAAGAAGAGATTGCTGAATGGTTGCACGAAATGAAAGAAGGATCTTATGATACTGCTGTCGAAGAGTTTGGTGATGTCTTGTTTGCATTTGTTAATTTGGCTCGTTACCATCAGATTGATCCAGAAGAAGCATTAAGGCAGACAAATGAAAAATTTTCTCGGAGGTTCCGATATATCGAGCAAGCAATAGACGAACGGGGAGATGTATTTAATGAACAATCATTAGTTGAACTTAATGCTCTCTGGGATAAAGCAAAAGAAGAAGAAAAGAACAATAAGGGGGGAATATAAATGCGGTTAGATAAATATTTGAAAGTATCACGTTTGATCAAACGACGAACGATGGCTAAGGCGGTTGCTGATCAAGGCAGAGTAAAAATCAATGGTCAAAAAGCAAAAGCAGGTACTGAAGTGAAATTAGGTGATGAATTAGACGTGTTATTCGGTCAAAAACACGTAAATCTTCGCATTGATAGGATTGAAGAAAAGGCGAAAAAAGAAGATGCTGCGACTTTTTATACTATTTTATCAGAAGAGAAAATTAATAATGACTAGGGTAGCTTGTTCTTTTTATTCCTCCTTGGACATACAGTTAGGATAAAGATGTTTAGAAGGAGGATGGGGATGGAGCGATCATATGACTATATGCAGCCAGGCCCAGGGCTTGGGGGGAAAAATCGAGAGCATAAACTTGTTCTCAATTCCCGAAAGGTTCTGGAAATTACAGGAGTCAAGCATGTTGAGAGTTTTGACAGTGAAGAATTTCTCTTAGAAACGGAGATGGGTTTTTTATCAATTCGCGGTCATAATTTACAAATGATAAACTTGGACGTAGATGAAGGGCAGGTTTCAATTAAAGGCAGAATCGATGATCTTGTGTATTTGGACCAGCACGACGGCGAGAAGTCTAAAGGGTTGTTTGGGAAGTTATTTAAGTGAGCTTAGATGTTCAAATGGCTTCCTTGCTTGCAAGTACACTGATGGGGATCGGTTTAGCGGGATCTTTGGATACGTATGAGCGAATATTAGGAAAGAGAACATCTTTTACCTGGTTAAGAATGATTAATGATTTTCTATTTTGGATTGCTCAAGCGCTCATATACTTCGGCGTACTGTTGTTTATGAATCACGGAGAGGTGCGCTTCTATTTAGTGCTCGCTGTACTTCTTGGTTATGCAATATACCGTGCATTATTTGAGCGAACATATCGAAAAATATTAGAACAACTTCTTTATACAGGTAATCGATTGGTTCACATATTAGTTCGTATTACCTATGCATTTGTAATAAACCCGACAAAAGGATTATTGAAACTACTGTATCGCTTAAGTATGATTGTAGTAACAACATGTTGGATAATTGTATCAACTTTTATTTATTGGGTCTTTAAACCTATTTATCTTATGGTAAAATATGTTGACAGAAAGATTGGACAACCTTTTATAAAGCAGCGAACTATAATCGTAAACAGAATAAATAACTTACTAAAGCGTATTTCATATAACCGAAAAAACAAGTGAGGAGAGGTGATAGAATGGAACAAGGCAATAAGAAAATTCGTCAATTAACATCCGAGTACATGGAAAGACAAGCGTTGTTAGAGGAACAGCGAAGAAGACGACGAAAAGGATTGATTCGCCGTTTGTCTGTGTTTACATTCTGTGCCGTTATCTTCCTTTCATTTGTCGGTGTTACTATCTTCCAACAACAAGCATCAATTCAAGCACAAAATACTCAAATTGAGCAGATGGAAGAAGAGTTCGTTCACCTAGAGAAAGAAGAGGTGAGACTGAAGCAGGAAATTGAATGGTTGCATGATCCCGAGTACATCGCTGAGTTAGCGCGAAGAGATTTCTTTCTAACTAAACCTGGAGAAACGCTGTTTCAACTACCTCGATCTGGGACGCCGAGTGATTGACGCAGAGCTCGCTCAATCGGTATCATATAAAAAATTATATATTTCGAGGTCCATGAAGGAGGAGCTTCTTTAACAATGTCCATTGAAGTAGGCAGCAAATATCAAGGGAAAGTGACTGGAATAACTAATTTTGGAGCTTTTGTTGAATTGCCGGGTGGATCCACAGGACTTGTTCATATTAGTGAAGTTGCTGATAGTTATGTGAAAAACATCAATGAATTTTTAAGTATTGGTGATGAAGTGACTGTTAAAGTCTTGAATGTGGAGAAAGACGGGAAAGTTGGTCTTTCTATTAGAAAAGCGAAAGAACAAACGAACTCCAAATCATTAGAGAAACGTCAGCCACGTAAATCTACGAAGTCTAAGCCAAGAGATCAGCGACCTGCTTCTTTTGAAGATAAAATGAGTCGTTTCTTAAAAGATAGTGAAGAAAGATTGTCATCATTGAAACGTAATACAGAAGCGAAGCGTGGAGGTCGAAACTCCAAACGAAATTAAAGCTTGCTGTTGTGCTGATAAATATAGTTTTAGAATGAGCCATCATTAACTTATCGCGAAGGCGATTTGGAGTGAGGCTTTTTTTGTACTTTAAGGATGTTTAATTTCGCTAAAGGAATAAAGTATAAGATAAACTAAGGCTCTCGCTATGAAGGACTTACCGACAAGCCAAGTTTTTTTATGTTTGAAAAAGGTAATAAGAAAAGCTAAAAATCGATGTAGCTAATCGAAAATATTTCAATTTCTGCCGAAAATTAAAATATGAAAAAGAAAACACCGTATAACCGTATAAAGTGACAAAAAATAGACAAGCTTATTTGGTTAATCCAATCGAATATAAAACACGATAACGTTGATAAAAGCGGCTCCAATTGATCCTTAACTTGATGGGTCAATATTTTAGGTCTTGGACGAGTGATCGAGCATTGTGTATCATCTTCTGATCCACAGACGTTTTCCGTAGATATTGGTCGAAGAGTTTTTTTTGTTCACTCTTGTTATTTGACAAATTATGTATCTCTATCATGTTTTAATAGGAGGACGAACTTTTGACAGGAGGAGTGGTGATAACATGATGGATCGAAGTGTTCTAATGAAAATGAGTGGACAAGCTGTTTCGTCCTTGGGAGATGCAAATACATGGAATTGGTTAAAAAATAAGAATTTTAATAGGGAGAAAACCTATACGACGAAGAAGTTCACTACCTGGCAACGTTTGCTTATGGTAATAGGAATTGGCTTTTTACTTGGGAGAGCGGTCATTTTGCTACAACTATTACCGTTTACGATTCCATTCTTAGCTGTTATTTTCAAGTGGAAAAGGAATATGACATTGCCGGCAGCTTTTGCGCTTATTGCAGGATCGACAAGTTTATCTTTTTCGTATGCAGGTCATACAACGGTTGCTATCCTCGTTTACTTTTTATTACAGAGTGTCATGCAGAAGGTTGATAAGCAGGAGGTTTATTTGCCAATTACTGTGTTTGCAACTGTCGCAATGACACGATATTCTAGTCTCGTCATTCAAGGAGAACATTCTCTATATCATGGATTGACCGCATCAGTAGAAGGAGCTTTGGCCTTAGTAATTACATTGATTTTCTTTCAAAGCGTTCCATTATTTCTAGAAAGGCGCCGACATATGACTTTGAAACATGAAGAAGTCGTTTGCCTCGTCATTTTATTGGGATCGTTACTGACTGGGACGGTAGGTTGGCTTGTATTTCAGCTTTCAATCGAGCACATCGTCGCTCGTTACATTGTGTTGATTTTCGCTTTTGTGGGTGGTGCTACGATTGGATCTACGGTAGGAGTGATTATGGGGTTAATTCTCTCCTTGGCGAACGTAGCTCACTTATTCTCAATGAGTCTGCTTGCGTTTTCTGGTTTGTTAGGGGGACTTTTAAAAGAAGGAAAGAAAATCTCAGTGGCAGCGGGGTTGATAGTTGCAAGTCTACTGATGGCTATGTATGCAGATAACCAAGCGCCACTTCAAATTACTTTATACGAAAGTCTTTTTGCAGTTGCCTTGTTTTTTATGACACCAAAAGCATGGACGGAAAAGTTATCTAGCTACATACCTGGAACACCGGAGCATGCACAAGAACAACAGAAGTATTTGCGGAAAATTAGGGATATTACTGCCGGTAAAGTTGAGCAGTTTTCTGATTTATTTCTTAGCCTCTCACGTAGTTTCACTTTTAATGAAAATAAAGAAGGAGAAGCTGAAAAGGAAAAACAAATAGATTTGTTCTTAAGTGATGTGACGGAAAATACGTGTCAAATGTGTGTGAAGAAGACGCAGTGTTGGTCTAAAGATTTTGAAAAAACTTACTCCTACATGGAGGAAATTATGAAAGAGTGCGAAATAAATGGTGAGGTGAAAAGTAGAGCTCTTTTAGTGGGGTGGAAAAAACATTGTCTTGTTGATAGTAGAGTTATAAAAGTCGTGCAAGAAAAATTAATAGAGAGAGATGTGGAAGATAGGTTGAAGCACCAGTTGATTGAAAGTAGGAAGTTAGTTGCCGATCAACTAATCGGCGTTTCGCAAGTGATGGGAGATTTTGCTCGAGACATTCAAAGAGAAAAGAAGGTCCATGACCAACAAGAAGAAGAAATAAAAGAAGCGTTGATCGAAATAGGGGTAGATGTAGATCTAGTAGAAATTTATGGTTTGGAGCCAGGTGATATCGATTTAGAGGTGATTTTGCCATCGAATCAATATAATGAAGCCGAAAAAGTCGTAGCACCATTATTATCGAACATATTAGATGAAGCAGTGGTAGTGAAGCATGTAGACTTGTTATCTGATTCTGGTGTTGAAGCAAAAGTACTATTTGGTTCAACAAAAGCGTTTGTAATTGAAGAAGGTGTTGCTCATACGGCCAAAGGAGGGAAGTGGGTATCTGGCGATAGTTATTCAACGATGGAATTAGGGGAAGGGAAATACGCGATGGCGATCAGTGATGGGATGGGAAATGGAAGGAGAGCCCATATTGAAAGCCAAGAGACAATTGATTTGTTAAAACGAATCCTGCATTCAGGCATCGGAGAAACAGTTGCAATTAAATCTATTAATTCTGTATTATCTCTTCGGTCCAGCGAGGAAGTATTTTCGACCTTGGATTTAGCGATAGTTGACTTACAAGATGGGCAAGCGAAGTTTCTAAAAGTAGGCTCAACGCCAAGTTATATCAAACGAGGAACACAAGTTATTGCAGTCGAATCAGGTAATTTGCCGATTGGTATGATCAAAGAAGTCGATGTTGATGTTGTCTCAGAGCAACTTAAAGCGGGTGATTGGTTAATTATGATGAGTGATGGTATCTATGAGGCACCTCTTCAGATTGAAAATATCGATGTTTGGATGAAGCGGATGATTCGAGAAATAAAACCAACCGATCCTCAACAAATTGCCGATTTAATCATGGAACGGATGATACGCGAGTGTGGCGGAGATATTCATGACGACATGACCGTGTTAGTTGCAAAAGTCGATCACTTTGCTCCGAAGTGGGCAACAATTTCGATTCCTACAAAAAACTGGGCGTAGTAACGACTCACGATGTATAAGACCTCTGAATCTTGTAAAAGATAGTAGAAAATCTATTAGAAAGTAAAAGCTTTCTATAGACAAGATAAGGAGAGTGCTATATGAGTCGTGCAACAATAAGGCAGATTTTATTGATCACAGATGGGTGTTCCAATGCAGGTGAAGATCCAATAGCGATGTCTGCCCTAGCAAAAGAGGATGGGTTATCGGTAAACGTGATTGGCATTATGGATGAAGGAGATGAAGATGAACGAGGAATGACAGAAGTTGAGCATATTGCGAGAACTGGCGGTGGTATGAGTGAGATTGTTTATGCAAGACAGCTCTCACAAACTGTGCAAATGGTCACAAAAAAAGCGATGACACAGACGATCCATGGAGTAGTGAACCGAGAAATTCAGCAAATTCTCGGTACGAAGCAAGAAATAGAAGATCTTGAACCGGAGAAAAGAGAGGAACTTACAGAAGTCGTTGATGAATTGGGAGAGACAGCGAGCCTTGATATACTTATCCTCGTAGATACGAGCGCAAGTATGAAAAACAAGATACCAAGGGTGCAAGAAGCTTTACTAGATTTGTCAATAAGTCTTCGTTCTCGGTCAGGAGATAACCATTTCTGTCTGTACTCATTTCCTGGGAAAAGAAAACAAGTAGAAAAAATACTATCTTGGACACCTGAATTAGATTCGTTAAAGGGTGCTTTTAAAAAGATGTCATCTTCTGGGGTGACTCCAACTGGCCCTGCAATTATGGAAGCGATTAAAGTCTATTCCAAGCGAATGAAGAAAGGGTCTACGAGTGATGAGAGAGCCGACATCGAAGAAGCAGGTATGTAGCTTTCACCCTGGACAAAATATCACGGGTCGCTGGCATGGAAATCACTACCGGATTTTAAGACTAATAGGAGAAGGTGCGATTGGTAAAGTCTACTTGGCCAAAAAAATAGATCAATTAGTGGCGATCAAAGTTGCTCGAGAATCTATGTCAATCTCATCGGAAGTCCGAGCCTTAAGGGAGGTTTCAAAGGTCGAAGGGGTCTCTCTTGGCCCTTTTTTTATCGACATGGATGACGTTTCCTTATCCAATGGCTCGACATCGTTTTATGTGATGGAATATATAGAGGGTGAACCGTTTCTTCCTTTCGTCAAACAAAAAGGTAGTGAGTGGATTGGACTTTTTCTGATTCAATTACTAGGAGACTTAGCAAAGTTACACGAATCTGGTTGGGTTTTTGGAGATTTAAAACCAGAAAATTTAATTGTGACAAACCACCACAATGTAAGGTGGATTGATGTCGGAGGAATGACGAAAATTGGTCGTTCAATTAAAGAGTATACCGAGTTTTTTGATCGAGGCTATTGGGGGTTAGGTGATCGGAAAGCAGAACCTAGCTATGATCTATTTTCCGTTGCGATGTTAATAATGAACAAGGGTTACTCAAGTCGTTTTCAAAAGGTGGGGAGTGATGGAAAAATGCAGTTATTGGAGAAAATGAAGCAACAACCGATCCTTTTACCTTTCGATAAAGTAATTCGTAAAGGGATTGAACAACGTTACGCCAACGCTTATCAGATGAAAAATGACTTAATGGAGGTGTTGCAAACGGAAAATAAACAGACAGCACCGTCGAGAGTGAAAAAAAGAAATATTTATAACACAAATAATACGGGATCATTAATGAAACAGCAAAAACAATCCGGAAAAGAAATGAAATACAGAGGGGTCTTAGAAACAACCATTTTTGCCTCTTTTCTTCTTGTAGTATATATTCTATACTTGGTGGGATAAAAGAATCGACTGGATGATTGAAATAGAAGATCGCCAAGATGATTGGAGGCGAAGTGGATGAAAGCTGCAGATGAAGTCATGGATATATGCCTGTTGGCAGGTGAAATCATGATGACATATGGTGCTGAAACGTATCGTGTTGAAGAGACGTTGGAGAGAATGGCAAGGGCTTCTGGTTTTACAAATGTGCATTGCTTTACAACGACTACAGGTATATTCCTTTCATTTGAAGAGAGGAAAGGAAAAGAAGATTTAATGCAAATGGTCAGGATTGACGATCGGATGCAAGACTTAAATAAAGTAGCTGAGGTGAATCAAGTTTCACGAGAATTCACTGCGGGGGAATTGACTGTCGACGAAGCTAATGAGCGACTTAAAGAAATTCACAAAGCACCAATTCATTATCCTATTTGGTTGATTCATCTTGCTGCTGGCGTTGCTGGGAGTGGTTTTTCTTACTTATTCGGTGGCGGATTACAGGATTTATTACCAGCATATATTGCTGCAGTTGTCGCAAGTGTGACACTTGTCGAATTCGAACGATATTTAAAGGTCAGGTTTGCAGCTGAGTTAGCAGCCGCTTTTATAGGTGGTTCTATCGCGATCCTCCTTGTCTTTATAGGTTTAGGGGTGAGTTTAGATCAAATTATTATTGGCTCACTCATGCCACTTGTACCTGGGGTTCCATTGACAAACGCGGTCCGGGATTTGTTATCAGGTGACTTATTAGCGGGGATGAGTCGAGGAGTTGAAGCTTTGTTAACGTCACTATCTATTGCTAGCGGAATCGCATTATCGATTTCGCTGTTCATGTAAAGGAGGCTCATTATGGATCTTATCATTGAATTATTTATAACGTTTGCAGCAATTATTGGATTCGGGGTCATTTTCAGTGTTCCAAAACGAGCACTTCTATTAGGTGGTGGAATTGGAGTCGTCACGTGGTTTGTACTTCAAACAGGAATTAATTTTGGTGGGAGTGCCATTTTCTCGACTGTTATAGCTTCCTTAACTGCGGCAACCATTGCCCATCTGTTGGCTAAAAAAATAAAAATTCCCGTTACAACCTTGTCTATACCAGGTATTCTCCCCCTAGTTCCTGGTAGTAGAGCCTATTTTACAATGCTTGCGTTTGTAGATGGTGACTATCTTCAAGGGCTTGAATATGGTGTGGAAACAATGCTGCAAGCCGGAGCAATTGCAGCAGGACTTGTCTTGGCCTTATCAATCTTTTCATTTGGGAAAGGGATAGGAAATAGATATGAAACAGGTCATTGATGATTTCATCTCAAAACACGAGTTAATACAGTCGGGTGATCATTTAATGCTTGCTGTATCTGGTGGGCCAGACAGTATGGCGATGTTAAAGTTTTTTCAAAACAGACAGTCGACAGCTCGTCTCTTGTTAACGGTTGTTCATGTCGAGCATGGACTGAGAGGCGAAGATTCGCTCAAGGATGCTGCATTTATTGAAGGATATTGTCGATCTCAAGGAATTTCTTTTTATCTGCATAAGCCGGATGTCAAGGCACGTAAAGAGTTAGACGGGCTAGGAACACAAGAAGCAGCAAGACTTTGTCGGTATGAATGGTTTGAAACTATGATGCCCAAAATAAAGGCAGATAAACTCGTCCTAGCCCATCATGGAGATGATCAAATTGAGACGATGTTAATGCGGCAAATTCGTGGAAGTTTAACTGGACGAAAGGGAATTCCACTTAAACGTCCGTTTTCCCAAGGTCTAATTATTCGTCCATTTCTATGTGTGGAAAAATCTTATTTGATTGATTATTGCGAGGAACACGACGTTCCTTTTAGGATAGATTTATCGAACCAAGAAGGTAACTATCAAAGAAACAGGATCCGAAAGTCCCTGATTCCATTTATGAAACAAGAAAATCCAAAAGTGCATGAAATTTTTCAATTTCAATCAGAGGTGTTCGCGGAAGAGGACCAATGGATGCAATTGCAATCTGAAGCAGCTTTAAAAGAGGTGATTGATTGCAAAGAAACAAATTTCCTGTCAATAAATCAGCAAAAGTTTCTAGAAATTCATCACGCTTTACAAAGAAGAGTCATTCAACTAATATTAAATTATCTTTCAGGGTCCGAGAAGTTGCTATTAGATAGGCACCATATTAAAGCAATTCAAGATCTTTTGAAGAAAAAAAATCCTTCCTCCATCCTTCATTTACCAGATAGAATGTTGGTTGAACGTTCTTATGAACAAATTATTTTTTCAAACAGCACGTATGTATCTGAACGAAAAGACGATGTGATCGTAACAGAGGTTTTAGAAATTCCAGGAGTTGTAAATTTACCTCGTGGTAAACTAACTTTGCATGAGTCTATAAAAGACTGGAAAACCCCTCATGGGAACGGAAGCTTGTCTCTCGATCTGGATAAAGTCACGCTACCATTAATCCTTCGCTCAAGAAAAAAAGGAGACCGTATGTCTTATTTAGGGGGAGAAGGGACAAAAAAGCTTAAAGATTTGTTTATTGATGGCAAAATTCCCAAAAGAGATCGTGATCTTTGGCCCATTGTAACCGACAGTCATGATATAATATTATGGGTCCCGTTTTTGAAACGATCAGCTGAAGCGGTGGTTGGTGAAACGTCAACTCGTGTTATTCAGATGACGTATGATATTCATACATAGGTGATCAGAAAGCAAACGATAAAATATTCATATATTTTAGGAGGCTCATGAACTAATTATGAGAGAAGACATTGAAGAGGTACTGATTACGGAAGAAGAAATTCAAAAGAAAATTTCTGAATTAGGAACGCAATTAACGGAAGAATATGAAGGTAGGTTTCCTTTAGTTGTCGGAATTCTCAAGGGATCTCTCCCATTTATGGGGGATTTAATTCAAAAAATGGATGTTCATCTTGAGTATGATTTAATGGACGTATCTAGCTACGGTCACGAAACAGTTTCCTCGGGAGAAGTGAAAATCGTCAAAGATCTAAATACTTCGGTAGAAGGTCGCGATGTTCTAGTGCTTGAAGATATTATTGATAGCGGATTAACTCTGAGTTATTTGGTGAAGCTTTTTCATTACCGGAAAGCTAAATCAGTTAAGATTGTAACGCTGTTAGATAAACCGGAAGGACGAACGGTCGATATTTATCCAGATATTAGTGGATTTGTTATACCGGACAAGTTTGTCGTAGGATATGGTTTGGACTATATTGAACGCTATCGGAACCTCCCTTATGTAGGAGTTTTGAAACCTGAAATTTATCAGAGTTAATTGATTGTGATTGGTTACATTTGTATGATAGTATAACCTAAGTGTATTTGACGTGGGAGGAGGTTCAGGATGAATCGAATATTTCGAAATACGATATTTTATTTATTGATATTCTTGGTTATTGTAGGGATTGTTAGCATTTTTCAGGCTGATCCAGACGAGACAACGGAGATGTCATTAAATGAATTCCGTGAAGAACTAGAAAATGATAATATTGAATCTTTATCGATTCAACCGAAATTAGATGTATATGCAGCGAGAGGACAACTTAGAGGTGCTGAAGAGGATGTATACTTCACCGTTAACGTTCCAGATCTTCAGGTATTCTTAGAGGAAGTTGTCACTGCTTCAGGTGAACAAGGTATTGATGAATTGGTCTTTGATCAAGCAGAAGAACCAAGTGGATGGGTGAACTTCTTTGTAGCCGTTATTCCATTTGTGATTATTTTCATCTTATTTTTCTTCCTGTTGAGCCAATCACAAGGTGGCGGAAGTAAAGTCATGAACTTTGGAAAGAGCAAAGCGAAACTTGTGAGCGAAGATAAGAAGAAAGCCCGTTTCAAAGATGTAGCAGGAGCAGATGAGGAAAAGCAGGAATTAATTGAAGTTGTCGATTTCTTGAAAGAACCAAGTAAATTTGCAGATATTGGTGCTAGAATTCCTAAAGGGGTTCTTCTCATTGGACCACCAGGTACAGGTAAAACATTGATTGCTCGAGCTGTTGCCGGGGAAGCTGGAGTTCCGTTCTTCTCGATCAGTGGTTCGGACTTCGTTGAAATGTTTGTTGGTGTCGGTGCGTCACGAGTTCGTGATTTATTCGAAAATGCGAAGAAGAATGCACCTTGTATTATATTTATTGATGAAATTGACGCAGTCGGTCGCCGTCGTGGTGCTGGTGTAGGTGGCGGACACGATGAGAGAGAACAAACATTAAATCAATTGCTTGTTGAAATGGATGGTTTCGGTGTGAATGAAGGAATAATCTTGATTGCAGCGACAAACCGTGCAGATATTCTTGACCCTGCATTGTTACGTCCGGGTCGTTTTGACCGACAAATTATGGTTGGACGTCCTGATGTAAAAGGCCGTGAAGCGATACTCGATGTTCACGCTAAAGGGAAACCGTTTGAAGATGATGTAGACTTAAAAGCGATTGCTCAACGTACACCTGGTTTCTCAGGTGCTGACTTGGAAAACTTATTAAATGAAGCAGCACTTGTGGCTGCTCGTACAAATCTGACAAAAATCAATATGGAATCTGTTGAGGAAGCAATTGACCGAACTGTTGCAGGTCCTTCTAAGAAGAACCGAGTCATTTCTAAAAAAGAACGCAGTATTGTTGCACACCATGAAGCTGGACATACAGTTGTTGGTGTCAAATTGGAAAGTGCAGATTTAGTTCATAAAGTAACCATTGTTCCACGTGGTCAAGCGGGTGGATATGCAATGATGTTACCGAAAGAAGACCGTTACTTCATGACGAAACCTGAACTTCTTGACAAGATTGTCGGCCTTCTTGGGGGACGTGTTGCTGAAGAAGTGATGTTTAATGAAGTGAGCACAGGTGCTCATAATGACTTCCAACGAGCGACTGGCATTGCTCGTAAGATGGTTATGGAATATGGAATGAGCGATAAACTGGGACCAATTCAATTTGGTAGTGGTCAAGGAGAAGTGTTCCTAGGCCGTGACATGAACAGTGAACAAAACTTTAGTGAGGCAATATCTTATGAAATTGATTTAGAAGTTCAGCGTATTCTAAAAGAATCACATGAGCGGTGCCGAATAATTCTTGAAGAGAACAAAGCGAGTCTCGAACTAGTTGCCCAAACGCTTCTTGAGATTGAAACGTTGGATGCAGAACAAATTCGTTCACTTATTGAAGACGGAAAACTTCCTGACGATCATCATTACACGAAAAAGATGAACGGGGAAAAGAAGTCTAAGGATGAGGATGTTAAAGTTAATATCCAAAGTAAGAAAGAGAAAGATGCGATGGCTGATTTCTTAGGAACCGAGTCAAATGGTGAAACAGAAAACAAAGATAATGAAGATAGAAAAAAAGATGAGTAAATAATTGAGGGTGTCTTGCATGTGTCTGCATACTGGTCATCAATCACTATTAGAAAATTGTTCGTTGTTTGAATGATTCACTAATAATTGGTTGATGTCGTGGTTGATACGATGCTTTGGACACCCTTTTTACATAGAAATACTTTATTTAGGCGTTCGTAAAAGCAAGGGGAGTTGCATTTTCAAGGAACTTCATCCAGCCGGTAAGTTCGAGTCTCACGAAGTTCAATTCATCTGAATAAAAAGATTATAATAACAAAAGCAACTGTTAAAAGACGCTTATTTTAAGGTGGGAAAGTGAATGAATCTTGTTATGGATGTTGGGAATACGAAAATCGCTATAGGGGTATATGATCTTGGAGAACTGCAGTATAATTGGACAGTTCAAACAGACACTTTTAAAACCGTGGACGAATACGGAATATTAATCAACAATCTTTTCCAATTCGAGGGGTTGAATCTTGAAGATGTTAGCGGTGGGATTATTTCGTCTGTCGTTCCAACGATGGATCAATGTTTAAAAACAATGTGTCAAATATATTTTCACTTTACACCGATGTTTATTGGTCCTGGGATCAAAACGGGATTAAATATACTTTATGAAAATCCAAGAGAAGTCGGATCAGATAGAATTGTCAATGCTGTTGCTAGTATTCATCAATTTAGTGCGCCTTTAATTATAATTGATATGGGAACTGCAACAACTTTTTGTTATATCAATGAAAAAAAACAATATGTTGGAGGGGCTATTGCTCCTGGCATGGACATTTCTATGGAAGCACTTTACAAACGTGCATCAAAGCTACCAAAAATAGAGACGATAAAAGCGAAAAGTGTCATCGGTAAAAATACGATTCATGCTATGCAATCGGGGTTTCTTTATGGATTTGTTGGTCAAATAGAAGGAATAGTTGGGCGAATGAAACATGAAATAAAAAACGAACCAACTGTAGTTGCAACCGGTGAGATGGCAAATGTTATCGCTCAAGAGACAGATCTGATTGATCACGTAGACGAGTGGTTGACTTTAAAAGGTTTACAGTTGGTATACGATCGAAATAAAAATTAAACGAGTCTGAAATGACCGATAGTAAAAGGAGTTAAGAAGAAATGAAGGATTATTTAGTTAAAGCATTAGCTTATGAGGATACGGTAAGAGTATATGCAATTCAATCGACTGAAATGGTGAAAGAAGCGGCCAAGCGACAAGGGACATGGAGAACGGTAACTGCTGCGTTAGGTCGTGCACTTACTGCAGGTACGATGATGGGCACAATGCTCAAAGGGAAAGAAAAATTAACGATTAAAGTTGAAGGAAATGGGCCAGCATGTCCAATTATTGTTGACGCAAATGCCGATGGTACAGCGAGAGGGTATGTGACCGAGAAGAGCCTTGATCCAGAACGTAAAGACAGTGGCAAACTAAATGTTTCAGCAGTAGTAGGAAATCAAGGGACTTTATCTGTAGTAAAGGATTTAGGAATGAAAGATTATTTTACAGGTAGTGTACCTATTGTTTCTGGAGAACTTGCCGAGGATTTCACATATTACTTTGCTTCTTCTGAGCAAACACCATCTTCTGTTGGGCTTGGAGTCGTGATTGGCAAGGGAGATGTTGTCGAAGGTGCGGGTGGATTTATTTTGCAAATGATGCCAGGAGCATCAGACAAAACGATTGATGACATTGAACAACGGTTGAAACAAATCCCACCCATCTCTACATTGATTCAGGAGGGCCATACACCTGAGGAGATTGTAGAGAAACTAACAGGGAAAGGGAATTATCGATTAGTAGAAAAGGTAGAAACGGCATTCCAATGTCACTGTTCAAAAGAAAGAATGGTGAATGCAATTTATGGATTGTTGGAAGAAGACATCCGAGCGATGATTGATGAAGACGAAGGCGCAGAAACAACGTGCCATTTTTGCAATGAAGTGTATGTATTTTCAAAAAAAGAGCTTGAAGAGCTATTGGAAGATAAGTTAAAACAAAAATAACCATTTTTGCTTGACCGTCTTCTACATTGTTGGTATGATTAATCTAAATTAATCCAATGAAATTACTTGGTTTTAAGGAGGAGAATGAACATGTCAAAAGTTGTAAATTCAATTACAGATTTAATTGGTGAAACGCCCTTGGTGAAACTTCAAAGACTTGTTACAGATGAGCATGCGGATGTCTACTTAAAGCTAGAATTTATGAATCCTGGAAGTAGTGTTAAAGACCGAATTGCATTAGCAATGATCGAAGATGCAGAACAAAAGGGGACGCTAAAGCCAGGTGATACAATTGTTGAGCCTACTAGTGGAAATACAGGGATCGGTTTGGCAATGGTAGCAGCTGCGAAAGGCTATCGTTCGATACTAGTAATGCCTGAAACGATGAGTATGGAGAGACGCAATTTATTACGTGCATATGGTGCTGAACTTGTACTAACGCCAGGTCCAGCCGGTATGGGAGGCGCAATCCAAAAAGCTGGTGAATTGCAAAAAGAGCATGGTTATTTCATGCCACAGCAATTTGAAAATGAAGCAAATCCTAAAGTTCATCGTGAAACTACAGGAAAAGAACTACTTGAGCAAGTTGGCGATCAATTAGATGCATTTGTTTCTGGAATTGGTACAGGTGGAACAATCACCGGTGCAGGATCAGTTCTCAAAGAGAAATTCCCAGATATGAAGTTAATTGCCCTTGAGCCTTCAGATTCTCCGATTTTATCAGGTGGGAAAAAAGGACCGCACAAAATTCAAGGAATTGGTGCTGGCTTCATTCCTGATATCTTAGATACGGATCTTTATGATGAAGTAATGACTGTATCAGCAGAGCAATCTTTCGAGTATGCTCGTCGTGCTGCCCGAGAAGAAGGTATATTAGGTGGTATTTCCTCAGGCGCTGCGATTTATGCAGGGTTGGAAGTAGCAAAACGATTAGGTAAAGGTAAAAAAGTAGTAGTAGTCATTCCAAGTAATGGTGAGCGTTACTTGAGCACGCCGTTATACCAGTTTGAAGAAGAAGAGTAAAAATTTCGGGAGAGTCGATGTTAAATCGGCTCTTTTTTTGTTTATAGAACTAGAAAAGATAGAGTTTGGCTGTGTTCACTACTTTCGAGGCAATCTTTTATTTCTGGGTTGGGATTAAATGTGACTAATGCGCCCTAAAGGAAGAGGGAAAAGCGAAGAAAGGTAACAAGAGGGGGTAAGTTGTGCCAAAGACTAAGTATACTAGCACTCTGATAAACAATGAACCAAATTTTAACCGCCCAATGTCACAAGTTTTCTCCATCTCAAGCTTTATATAGAGTAGAAAAGGAATCACTATCACTAGCGATTGCTTGTTTTAGTTTTCAATAAGAACTGTTATTATTATTGCGACTTCTTTGTAAGCACCGTATAATGAGTGGAAGAAATGAAACGTTAGAGTTAGCGTGAGGTGACTTGATAATGACAGTAACTAAACGAAAATCTTTTGGCAAAGAAATGAAGTTACAAGAAATAACAATTGATTGGTTTCAAACATATACGTCTTTATCAGCAAATGAACAACATCATGTTTTACTTGAAAGTGGTCGAGGTGGAAGGTATTCGATCATTGGATTAACACCTTGGGCTGTCATCAAGGGTAAAAATAAGCATATGACTGTATCGACGAGCGATGATAATGAGTATTTTGATGGTCCGTTATTGTCGTCTTTAAGAGATTGGCTCTCTTCCTATCAAATGGAAGCGAACCCTGAGCTTCCGGAATTTCAAGGGGGTCTAATTGGACAGTTTAGTTATGATTTAATTAGAGAAATTGAAAAAATCCCAGAAGGTTCGCAGGATGATTTGGACACTAACGATCTCTGTTTACTTGCGTTTGATGAGATATATGTCATAGATCATCATCAAGAGACGATATGGTTTATCGTGATTGTTCCAGACGAAAATATTTTATTGAGTAATAAAAAAATTTCGCGGATGATCTTGCGATGGCGAGAAGCCAAAAAAAGTAATCCATCTGTTGATCGAAACAAAGAAAAAGAATCAGTTTTAGAAAAAAGAGAAAGTAGCGAGGTTAAAAGATCGTTCGATGAAGACGCCTTTAAAGAGGCTGTTGAAAAGACGCAACAGTATATCCGCTCGGGCGATGTTTTCCAAGTCAACTTGTCTGTTCGTGAATCCCGTTCCCTCTACACGGAGCCAATTCATATTTATCAGAGCCTTAGGAGAATAAATCCCTCTCCTTATATGGGTTACATGCATATGCCAGATATACAATACGTCAGTGCTTCTCCGGAATTACTCGTAAAAGTCAAAGGTGATGACGTAAATGCTCGACCGATTGCTGGTACCCGTTCAAGAGGTAACAATGAAGCAGAGGATCAAGCGCTCGCAAAGACATTGCTAAATAATGAAAAAGAGCGAGCGGAACACATCATGTTAGTCGATCTTGAGAGAAATGATTTGGGACGTGTCTGTCAATACGGTTCTGTTGAAGTCGATGAACTAATGGTAATTGAAAAGTACTCCCATGTGATGCACATTGTTTCAAATGTCAAAGGTAAAAAAAATAAAGAACTCGACGCTCTCGACGTAATTGCAGCGACTTTTCCTGGTGGGACGATTACAGGAGCTCCGAAAATCCGCACAATGCAAATTATTGAGGAATTAGAACCTGTTAGAAGAGGGGCGTACACCGGATCATTTGGTTGGATTGGTTTTCAAGGAGATATGGAATTAAACATTACGATTCGAACAATGGTGGTCAAAGATGGCATAGGTCATGTGCAGGCGGGGGCAGGCATTGTTATTGACTCTGACCCGAAAGCAGAGTATAAAGAATCATTAAAGAAAGCAAAAGCATTATGGAAAGCGACAGAGTTGAGTGAAGAAGAGCAGAGGAGGAATAAAGTATGATTTTAATGATTGATAATTACGATTCATTCACGTATAACCTCGTGCAATATTTAGGAGAAATGGGACAAGAATTGGTGATTCGCCGTAATGACCAAGTAACCATAGCGGAGATAGAAGAGATGTCGCCAGATTACTTAATGATATCACCTGGGCCTTGTAGTCCGAATGAGGCTGGAATTAGCATGGAAGCAATTAAAGCTTTTGCGGGGAAAATCCCAATTTTCGGTGTGTGCTTAGGTCATCAATCGATTGGGCAAGTTTTCGGTGGTGATGTTGTTCGAGCAGAACGATTGATGCATGGAAAGACATCGGAAGTGAATCATGATGGTCGAAGTATCTTTGAAAACATTGAAAACCCATTTGTAGCAACAAGGTATCATTCTTTAATTGTGAAGCGGTCGACGTTGCCAGATTGTTTTGAAATATCCGCAGAAACAGAAGAAGGAGAGATTATGGCATTGCGTCACAAGACATTGCCGATTGAAGGGGTTCAATTTCATCCGGAGTCAATTATGACGGACGTTGGTAAACGATTATTGAGAAATTTCCTAGATTTATATAAGGAGTATGACCGTGCATGTACCTCTTCATAAATGGTTCTTTTACGAAAAAAGAAGATATACAAATATCGCCTTTTGACCACGGGTTTATGTATGGATTAGGATTGTTTGAAACGTTTCGCACATATAAAGGTCATCCATTTTTATTGGATGACCATTTTCAACGGTTGACTGAAAGTGCGGAAACGATGAACATAAACATGCCGAAGTATAACAGAGATGAAACAAAAGAAATTATTGAAGAACTACTTCGATTAAATAATATGGAAGATGCTTATTTTCGTTGGAACGTTTCTGCTGGAGAACGAAATATTGGGTTGTCGACAGACCAGTATGAGCAACCTAATACCATCATATACGTAAAACCTTTATCATTAGCAGTCAACACGGAAAAAAAAGCTAGGACGCTAACGATACGAAGAAATTCACCTGAAGGAGAAATTCGCTTAAAGTCTCACCACTATTTAAATAATATTCTCGGGAAACGAGAATTAGGGGATGCTCCAGGTGAAGAAGGGATATTTTTGACGGCAGAGAATGTCCTTAGTGAAGGTCTCGTTTCAAATATCTTTTGGTTGAAAAACGAGAAATTATTTACACCTGATTTATCTTGCGGATGCTTGAATGGTATTACCCGCCAGTTTTTAATTGCTCTTGCTGAAAAACAAGGAATTTCTGTAGAAATGGGAAGGTACCCAGTAGAAATGGCTATCGATGCTGATGAGGTGATGGTGACGAATTCTGTTCAAGGACTTGTTCCAATAAACCAATGGGAATCTAAGGTTTTCCCAGGAAATAAAGGGAATTGGTTCCGTTGGGCAAACGAACAATATCAACAACAGGCTTCATGTCTATGGAGTAAACAAGAACTTTAAGATATCAACTCAAACTGAAAAAGGTGATCAATGTGGCGAAAACTACGCTGATGGAATGGGATCAATACCGGCTGGATTTTTCAAAAAAGACTTTCGTAATGGGGATATTGAATGTGACTCCCGATTCGTTTTCTGATGGCGGTATTTATAAAGAAGCGATAAAAGCGGCGGAAAGAGCACAAAATATGATATTACAAGGGGCTCATCTGATTGATATCGGTGGAGAGTCAACACGCCCAGGTGCAGTTTCTATCTCAGAGGAAGAAGAACTGCGTCGTGTTATCGAACCACTGAAGGCAGTAAGAAATGCTGTTAATGTCCCAATATCGATTGATACGTATAAAGCAGGGGTTGCTGAACGAGGGATCGAGGCAGGTGCAAATATTATTAATGATGTTTGGGGGTGTAAGGCAGACCCGAACATGGCGTCGGTTGCTGCACACTATGATGTACCTATTGTCCTTACACATAACCGAGAAAATGCAGACTATAAAAACCTTATTGAAGATATGAAAGCAGATATTGCAGAGAGTATTCACCTTTGTCATCAAGCAGGTGTACGTGATGAACGAATTATTCTCGATCCTGGAGTTGGTTTCGCTAAATCGTATCAAGATAATATTCAAGTAATGCGCAACCTTGAAGAGTTTACAACACTTGGATACCCAGTTTTATTGGGGACATCAAGAAAGTCACTGATCGCAAAAACATTGGAGCTTCCAGTTAATGAACGAGTGGAAGGAACAGGTGCGACAGTATGTCTAGGAATTGAAAAGGGTTGTGAGATGATTCGAGTGCACGATGTCTTAGAGATGAGTCGGATGGCAAAAATGATGGATGCGATGATTGGCAAAGGCGATATCCCATTAAGTCAAACGATGTAAAAGAGGAGGCGGATGCACGATGGATAAAGTTTATGTGCATGGTATGAAATTTTACGGTTATCACGGGGCATTTCCCGAAGAAAATAAACTAGGACAGCGTTTTGTTACAGATGTGACGTTGGAATTAGATACAAAGCCTGCGGGTGTTAGCGACGATCTTGATAAAACCGTTAATTATGCGACTGTGTACAAAGTCGCTAAAGAAATTATTGAAGGAGAACCAGTCAAGTTAGTTGAAACTCTTACTCATCGGTTAGCTCGTGAGTTACTCGATCGCTTTGAAGTGATTGAGGCTTGTGTTGTGAAAGTGATCAAACCAGATCCGCCTATCCCTGGCCATTATGATCACGTTGCAGTTGAGATTAGAAGGGAGCGGGGTTAAGGCGCCATGACAAAAGAGACGATTGGGTACCTTGCCCTAGGGTCAAATCAAGGTGATAGAGAAAGTCACCTAGAGAATGCAATTGTTAAACTAGAAGAAGAAACAGATATCTCGATAGTTAAAGCGTCATCGATCTATGAAACAGATCCCGTTGGCGTTACAGATCAGCCTGCTTTTTTAAATATGGTTGTGAAGTTTGAGACGTCACTGGACCCGGTAAAGCTACTAAAAGTTACACAAAAGGTAGAACAAATGGGTGGTCGTGTGGGAAAAGGGACTTGGGGACCAAGGACAATTGATCTTGACATTTTACTATTGAACGACGAAAATATACAATTGGAAACACTACAAGTACCGCATCCTCGTATGTTGGAGCGGGGATTCGTATTATTACCATTAAAAGAAGTGGAGCCTCACTTACGGTTGAATGCTGGCCGAAGCATTGATGAGTATATAAATCAACTAACCGATAAAGAAGGTGTACGTAAATGGAAGAGCTCATTTGGGGGAGAAGGATTCGCGCGTTTCGAAAGTTAAAAGGCTATACGCAAGAGGATTTGGCAAAAATGCTCGGTGTCTCTGTGTCTGTCTTAGGGGAAATTGAACGTGGAACCCGAAAACCAGAAGAAAGTTTGTTACAACGTGTGACAAAAGAGTTGAATGTCACGTACGATGAGCTGACATCTATTAAATGAGATTAGAGGTGAAAGCTGATGTTAAAAATAGGTGACGTGTCGATGAACAACCCAGTTGTTCTCGCGCCAATGGCAGGAGTTTGTAACGTAGCTTTTCGTCTAATTGCTAAGGAATTCGGAACTGGTCTCGTATGTGCAGAGATGGTTAGTGATAAAGCTATTCTTCATAAAAACGAAAGATCGCTGAAAATGCTTTACGTAGATGAAAGGGAAAAACCATTGAGTTTACAAATATTCGGTGCAACGAAAGAAACACTTGGTGAAGCGATAAAAGTAGTCGATAAACAGACGAACGCTGATATTATTGATATTAATATGGGGTGCCCAGTTCCAAAGATAACCTCGTCTGATGCAGGGGCCAAATGGTTACTAGATCCCGATAAAATATATGAAATGGTCTCCTATGCAGTAAGTTTGGCGGATAAACCAGTAACGGTGAAAATGCGGACAGGCTGGGATGACGACCATATCTATGCTGTTGAAAATGCAAAGGCTGTTGAAGCGGCAGGAGGAAAGGCGGTCTCAATCCACGGACGTACGAGATACCAAATGTATGAGGGGAAGGCCGATTGGGATATTATCCGCCAAGTGAAAGAAGCAGTTAATATCTCTGTTATTGGAAACGGAGACATTGAGACACCAGAAGATGCAAAAAGAATGATGGATGAAACGGGTGTTGATGGAGTCATGATCGGGCGTGCCGCTCTCGGTAACCCTTGGATGTTATACCGTACGATTCACTATTTGAAAACAGGCGATAACATTCCTGAACCAACCCCGCAGGAAAAAATGGACGTTTGTATTCTTCATATGGATCGGTTAGTTCAGCTCAAGGGTGAAGCTATCGCGGTGAGGGAGATGCGGAAACATGCTTCGTGGTACATTAAAGGTCTTAGCGGCTCAGCACGTGTTCGTGATGTCATAAACCAGTTGTCTACTCGGGATGATATGGCTGAAGCACTTACAGATTTATCTGGTATTCTTAGGGAAAAAGCAGTTCAAAAGGTATAAGTTTACTATAAAAGTGAACTATTTTATAATACCATTGAGATTATCTGAAACTGTCAGTAGTATACTGACAGTTTTCTTCAAAAATAAAGTTATGAATGCTGATCTTCATAATCTGTTAATACGAATTTCCCAAGATGATTATGATAGATTGAGTCATTCAGTAGAAGTCTATACTAAAAAAGAAGTAACAGGGAGCGTGTTAAGCCGGATAAGACTGATTCGTTGCTATTGCAAAATTCAATTTGTTTTTTAGGCTCTGCTCCTTTAAAGTAAACATAGGAGCAATTGTGCGTTTTGTATAAGAATATACATACATGTTTTTACTAAGGGCAATCAAAACTAAATTTAATAGGAGATGATAGAGTTGACTCAAGAATTTGATGGCACAGATCAGATGCAAGTACGTCGTGAAAAGTTAAATAATATTCGTGATTTAGGGATTGATCCATTCGGATCACGTTTCGAGCGTTCTCATGATGCGAGGACGATTACAGAAACATATGAAGAGATTGAGAAGGATGCGCTAGCTGATAAAGATATCCCAGTAACAATTGCTGGTCGTATGATGACGAAACGAGGAAAAGGAAAAGCAGGTTTCGCTCATATTCAAGATTTATCTGGTCAAATGCAAATTTATGTTAGGAAGGATCAAGTTGGTGACGAAAAGTATGACTTGTTCACCAGTGCGGACATCGGTGATATCGTTGGTATTACTGGCGTTATTTTTAAAACCAAAGTAGGAGAACTCTCTGTTAAAGCTCAAGACCTACAAATTTTAGCAAAGTCACTCAGACCACTACCAGATAAATATCACGGATTAAAAGATGTAGAACAGCGATATCGTCAGCGATATTTGGATCTAATCGTCAACCCAGAAGTTCGAGATACTTTTGTCTTGCGAAGTAAAATTCTACAATCAATGCGCCGTTATTTAGATGACAATGGCTATCTTGAAGTGGAAACACCAATGATGCATTCTATTCCTGGAGGGGCCTCAGCCAGACCTTTTGTTACGCACCACAACGCATTAGACATGACTCTCTACATGCGAATTGCAATTGAACTTCATTTGAAGCGATTGATTGTAGGTGGACTGGAGAAAGTATACGAAATTGGGCGAGTCTTCCGTAATGAAGGAATATCAACTCGACATAACCCCGAGTTTACGATGATAGAATTGTATGAAGCATACGCAGATTACGAAGACATCATGGCTTTAACGGAAAATCTTGTTGCACATATTTCTAAAGAAGTTTTAGGAACCGCAAAAATTCAGTACGGGGAGAAAGAGATCGATTTAGAACCTAAATGGAAAAGAATCCACATGGTTGATGCGATTAAAGAACACACGGGGGTAGACTTTTGGACTGAAATGTCTGATGAGGAAGCCCATCAACTAGCTGAAAAACACGGAGTACGAGTTCAAAAAACAATGAAGTATGGACACGTAGTGAATGAATTTTTTGAGACATTCGTTGAGGAGAAGTTGATTGAACCAACATTTGTATACGGTCACCCGTTAGACATTTCTCCGTTAGCGAAGAAGAATGAAGACGATCCGCGATTTACAGATCGTTTTGAGTTGTTTATTGTAGGGCGTGAGCATGCTAATGCCTTTACAGAGTTAAATGACCCAATTGACCAACGTGAGCGATTTGAAGCGCAACTAGTTGAACGTGAGCAGGGTGATGAAGAAGCTCATATGATGGATGAAGACTTCGTAGAGTCTCTTGAATACGGCATGCCTCCAACGGGAGGGTTAGGGATTGGAATTGATCGTCTTGTGATGTTGTTGACAAATTCGCAGTCGATCCGCGATGTCTTATTATTCCCGCAAATGCGTCAGCGTGGAGCTAATCAAGATGAAAAGTAAAGTGTAGTAACAAAACTCTGTACCTTATTTATATGGGCAGAGTTTTTTTGTTTAAAGAAAGAGTCTTCAGATTTCAAATTCATCTAAATATGTTGTGCGAGATATTGACGGTCGTTATAATGAAGTTACGGTAAATAATTTACTAATTAGTTTAGGTGAAGAGCTGATGTTGAAAAGGTTGTATAAGGATATTTGCGGAGGCTATCATAAAAAGCTGAGAGGGCACTTTCCTAATAGAGGGGAGTGTTCATAGAGGTAATTATAAAATTAATATTTATTTTATGAAAAGTGTTGCATTATCTTTTTAAATCGTGGTATATTATTAGGCGTCGCTCCAAACAGGACAATAGCTTAATAAAAAACAATTTAAATGTTTTATAAAAAGTTGTTGACGGGGAACGATAAAGATGGTATATTTATTGAGTCGCCAAAAACGACATTAACTCATAAAGGTTGTTCAAAAAATAAAAAATAAAAGCTAATATTATTTAATTTATTTTATGGGCAGGCAAAATGATATGACCTTTGAAAACTAAACAAAAAGCCAAGCGAAGTGGGATATTTTAAATATCCCGTCAAAGTAACACCAAGCAAGAAACGCCAGACAAAAGTTTGGTTTTGATGTCATGGACATCAAACTTGATGAAAAGTCATCATACTTTATCGGAGAGTTTGATCCTGGCTCAGGACGAACGCTGGCGGCGTGCCTAATACATGCAAGTCGAGCGCAGGAAGCAAGCAGATCCCTTCGGGGTGACGCTTGTGGAATGAGCGGCGGACGGGTGAGTAACACGTGGGCAACCTGCCTTGTAGACTGGGATAACTCCGGGAAACCGGAGCTAATACCGGATGACCATTTGAATCGCATGATTCGAATGTAAAAGTGGGGAGCAATCCTCATACTACGAGATGGGCCCGCGGCGCATTAGCTAGTTGGTAAGGTAATGGCTTACCAAGGCAACGATGCGTAGCCGACCTGAGAGGGTGATCGGCCACACTGGAACTGAGACACGGTCCAGACTCCTACGGGAGGCAGCAGTAGGGAATCATCCGCAATGGGCGAAAGCCTGACGGTGCAACGCCGCGTGAACGATGAAGGTTTTCGGATCGTAAAGTTCTGTTATGAGGGAAGAACAAGTGCCGTTCGAATAGGGCGGCACCTTGACGGTACCTCACGAGAAAGCCCCGGCTAACTACGTGCCAGCAGCCGCGGTAATACGTAGGGGGCAAGCGTTGTCCGGAATTATTGGGCGTAAAGCGCGCGCAGGCGGTCTCTTAAGTCTGATGTGAAAGCCCACGGCTCAACCGTGGAGGGTCATTGGAAACTGGGAGACTTGAGTGTAGGAGAGGAAAGTGGAATTCCACGTGTAGCGGTGAAATGCGTAGATATGTGGAGGAACACCAGTGGCGAAGGCGACTTTCTGGCCTACAACTGACGCTGAGGCGCGAAAGCGTGGGGAGCAAACAGGATTAGATACCCTGGTAGTCCACGCTGTAAACGATGAGTGCTAGGTGTTAGGGGTTTCGATGCCCTTAGTGCCGAAGTTAACACATTAAGCACTCCGCCTGGGGAGTACGGCCGCAAGGCTGAAACTCAAAGGAATTGACGGGGGCCCGCACAAGCAGTGGAGCATGTGGTTTAATTCGACGCAACGCGAAGAACCTTACCAGGTCTTGACATCCTCTGAACAGCTAGGAGACTAGCCTTTCCCCTTCGGGGGACAGAGTGACAGGTGGTGCATGGTTGTCGTCAGCTCGTGTCGTGAGATGTTGGGTTAAGTCCCGCAACGAGCGCAACCCTTGATCTTAGTTGCCAGCATTCAGTTGGGCACTCTAAGGTGACTGCCGGTGATAAACCGGAGGAAGGTGGGGATGACGTCAAATCATCATGCCCCTTATGACCTGGGCTACACACGTGCTACAATGGATGGTACAAAGGGTTGCAAGACCGCGAGGTCAAGCCAATCCCATAAAGCCATTCTCAGTTCGGATTGCAGGCTGCAACTCGCCTGCATGAAGCCGGAATTGCTAGTAATCGCGGATCAGCATGCCGCGGTGAATACGTTCCCGGGCCTTGTACACACCGCCCGTCACACCACGAGAGTTTGTAACACCCGAAGTCGGTGAGGTAACCTTTTGGAGCCAGCCGCCGAAGGTGGGACAGATGATTGGGGTGAAGTCGTAACAAGGTATCCGTACCGGAAGGTGCGGATGGATCACCTCCTTTCTAAGGAGCTCTAAGCTCAACTTATTGAATCGAACTTCGCTTTGGCCTTTTTGTTTAGTTTTGAGAGGTTATACTCTCAAGACTTCTTTTCTTCTAATGGAAGAAAGAAGAGAATGACCAGCACATAATTGCCGTGCTTTGACCTTTGAAAACTGGATAACGATAAATGAATGAATCACCGGTTTGACACAGAAATGAATCTTCGGATTCATGGAAGAGTGAACCGAGTGTCTTAGAATGTAAAGCCAAGAAAGACCGAGCAACACGTCCATTGATTTAAAATGGTTAAGCTAGAAAGGGCGCACGGTGAATACCTTGGCACTAGGAGCCGATGAAGGACGGGACGAACACCGAAATGCTTCGGGGAGCTGTAAGTAAGCTTTGATCCGGAGATATCCGAATGGGGGAACCCCTTATCCGTAATGGGATAAGATCCACATCTGAATCAATAGGGTGTGAGAAGGCAGACCTGGGGAACTGAAACATCTTAGTACCCAGAGGAAGAGAAAGCAAATGCGATTTCCTGAGTAGCGGCGAGCGAAACGGAAACAGCCCAAACCAAGAGGCTTGCCTCTTGGGGTTGTAGGACATTCCATACGGAGTTACAAAGAGTGAGCGTAGGCGAAGCGATCTGGAAAGGTCCGCGAGACAAGGTAAAAGCCCTGTAGTCGAAACGTTCACTCCTCCGGAGTGTATCCTGAGTACGGTGGGACACGTGAAACCCCGTCGGAATCTGGGAGGACCATCTCCCAAGGCTAAATACTCCCTAGTGACCGATAGTGAACCAGTACCGTGAGGGAAAGGTGAAAAGTACCCCGGAAGGGGAGTGAAAAAGATCTTGAAACCGTGTGCCTACAAGTAGTTGGAGCCCTATGATTTTCCTTCGGGAAAGTAACGGGTGACAGCGTGCCTTTTGTAGAATGAACCGGCGAGTTACGATTACGTGCAAGGTTAAGTTGAAGAGACGGAGCCGCAGCGAAAGCGAGTCTGAATAGGGCGAATGAGTACGTGGTTGTAGACCCGAAACCGGGTGATCTACCCATGTCCAGGGTGAAGTCCAGGTAACACTGGATGGAGGCCCGAACCCACGCACGTTGAAAAGTGCGGGGATGAGGTGTGGGTAGGGGTGAAATGCCAATCGAACTCGGAAATAGCTGGTTCTCCCCGAAATAGCTTTAGGGCTAGCCTCGAGGGTAGAGTCTTGGAGGTAGAGCACTGATTGGACTAGGGGTCCCTACAGGATTACCGAATTCAGTCAAACTCCGAATGCCAATGACTTACTCCTCGGGAGTCAGACTGCGAGTGCTAAGATCCGTAGTCAAGAGGGAAACAGCCCAGACCATCAGCTAAGGTCCCAAAGTATACGTTAAGTGGAAAAGGATGTGGAGTTGCTTAGACAACCAGGATGTTGGCTTAGAAGCAGCCATCATTGAAAGAGTGCGTAATAGCTCACTGGTCGAGTGACTCTGCGCCGAAAATGTACCGGGGCTAAACGTATCACCGAAGCTATGGATAGACACCTTCGGGTGTCTGTGGTAGGGGAGCGTTCCAAGGGCGCTGAAGCATGACCGGAAGGACATGTGGAGCGCTTGGAAGTGAGAATGCCGGTATGAGTAGCGAAAAGAGGGGTGAGAATCCCCTCCGTCGAAAGCCTAAGGGTTCCTGAGGAAGGCTCGTCCGCTCAGGGTAAGTCGGGACCTAAGCCGAGGCCGAAAGGCGTAGGCGATGGCAAACAGGTTGAAATTCCTGTACCACCACGTTTCCGTTTGAGTGAAGGGGGGACGCAGGAAGGTAGGGTAAGCGCACTGATGGATACGTGCGTCGAAGCAGTGAGGCTGACAAGTAGGAAAATCCGCTTGTCTTAAGGTTGAGCTGTGATCGCGAGGGAAATTTTAGTACCGAAGTTCCTGATCTTACACTGCCAAGAAAAGCCTCTAGCGAGGAAACTGGTGCCCGTACCGCAAACCGACACAGGTAGGCGGGAAGAGAATTCTAAGACGCGCGGGAGAACTCTCGTTAAGGAACTCGGCAAAATGACTCCGTAACTTCGGGAGAAGGAGTGCTCTATTAGGGTGAAAGCCCGAGAGAGCCGCAGTGAATAGGCCCAAACGACTGTTTATCAAAAACACAGGTCTCTGCGAAGCCGCAAGGCGAAGTATAGGGGCTGACACCTGCCCGGTGCTGGAAGGTTAAGAGGAGGGGTTATCCTTCGGGAGAAGCTCTCAATTGAAGCCCCAGTAAACGGCGGCCGTAACTATAACGGTCCTAAGGTAGCGAAATTCCTTGTCGGGTAAGTTCCGACCCGCACGAAAGGTGCAACGATTTGGGCACTGTCTCAACGAGAGACCCGGTGAAATTATATTACCAGTGAAGATGCTGGTTACCCGCGACAGGACGGAAAGACCCCATGGAGCTTTACTGTAGCTTGATATTGGATTTCGGTACAGCTTGTACAGGATAGGTAGGAGCCTTGGAAACCGGAGCGCTAGCTTCGGTGGAGGCATTGGTGGGATACTACCCTGGCTGTACTGGAATTCTAACCTCGAACCGTGATCCGGTTCAGGGACAGTGTCTGGTGGGCAGTTTGACTGGGGCGGTCGCCTCCTAAAGAGTAACGGAGGCGCCCAAAGGTTCCCTCAGAATGGTTGGAAATCATTCGTAGAGTGCAAAGGCATAAGGGAGCTTGACTGCGAGACATACAGGTCGAGCAGGGACGAAAGTCGGGCTTAGTGATCCGGCGGCACCGTATGGAAGGGCCGTCGCTCAACGGATAAAAGCTACCCTGGGGATAACAGGCTAATCTCTCCCAAGAGTCCACATCGACGGGGAGGTTTGGCACCTCGATGTCGGCTCGTCGCATCCTGGGGCTGAAGTAGGTCCCAAGGGTTGGGCTGTTCGCCCATTAAAGCGGCACGCGAGCTGGGTTCAGAACGTCGTGAGACAGTTCGGTCCCTATCCGTCGCGGGCGCAGGAAATTTGAGAGGAGCTGTCCTTAGTACGAGAGGACCGGGATGGACACACCGCTGGTGTACCAGTTGTTCCGCCAGGAGCATCGCTGGGTAGCTACGTGTGGAAGGGATAAATGCTGAAAGCATCTAAGCATGAAGCCCCCCTCGAGATGAGATTTCCCATCACGCAAGTGAGTAAGATCCCTCAGAGAAGATGAGGTTGATAGGTCTCGTGTGGAAGCATGGCGACATGCGCAGCTGAGAGATACTAATCGATCGAGGGCTTAACCAATGTTTTTATTTCGAAGACGATTCATTCATATACCATCGTTATCCAGTTTTGAGAGGTCAATATGACCGATCAATTTTATATGTCCAGTGACGATCGCGGAGAGGTCACACCCGTTCCCATGCCGAACACGGAAGTTAAGCTCTCCAGCGCCGATGATAGTTGGGGGATCTCCCCCTGTGAAAGTAGGACGTCGCTGGGCAAATGTTATGGAGGATTAGCTCAGTTGGGAGAGCATCTGCCTTACAAGCAGGGGGTCGGCGGTTCGAGCCCGTCATCCTCCACCATTATTTTGTTGAAAATAACATTTGCTGGCCTAGCTCAATTGGTAGAGCAACTGACTTGTAATCAGTAGGTTGGGGGTTCAAGTCCTCTGGCCAGCACCATTTCCATTGATTTGTTAGACGATTCATGCAAGAAATAAGGTAACAAAAAATGTATTAATCGTAAGTAATTATCATTGAAAACTTGCGAGTCATTAGCTCAGTTGGTAGAGCATCTGACTTTTAATCAGAGGGTCGAAGGTTCGAATCCTTCATGGCTCACCATTTTTATGCGGGTGTGGCGGAATTGGCAGACGCGCTAGATTTAGGATCTAGTGTCTTCGGACGTGGGGGTTCAAGTCCCTTCACCCGTACCATAATGCGGAAGTAGTTCAGTGGTAGAACATCACCTTGCCAAGGTGGGGGTCGCGAGTTCGAATCTCGTCTTCCGCTCCAAATTTATTATAAATAGTTAAAATATAGAAAGTCCTTGCCGGGATGGCGGAATTGGCAGACGCACAGGACTTAAAATCCTGCGGTAAGTAATTATCGTGCCGGTTCAAGTCCGGCTCTCGGCACCATTTTAAATAAATATAGATGCGCCCTTAGCTCAGCTGGATAGAGTGTTTGACTACGAATCAAAAGGTCGGGAGTTCGAATCTCTCAGGGCGCACCATTATTTCCAAAAAATCGGGAAGTAGCTCAGCTTGGTAGAGCACTTGGTTTGGGACCAAGGGGTCGCAGGTTCGAATCCTGTCTTCCCGACCATTTTCACAAGGGGCCTTAGCTCAGATGGGAGAGCGCCTGCTTTGCACGCAGGAGGTCAGCGGTTCGATCCCGCTAGGCTCCACCAAAATTTATTTTGACCTTTGAAAACTAAACAAAAAGCCAAGCGAAGTGGGATATATTAAAATATCCCGTCAAAGTAACACCAAGCAAGAAACGCCAGACGAAAGTTTGGTTTTGATGTCATGGACATCAAACTTGATGAAAAGTCATCATACTTTATCGGAGAGTTTGATCCTGGCTCAGGACGAACGCTGGCGGCGTGCCTAATACATGCAAGTCGAGCGCAGGAAGCAAGCAGATCCCTTCGGGGTGATGCTTGTGGAATGAGCGGCGGACGGGTGAGTAACACGTGGGCAACCTGCCTTGTAGACTGGGATAACTCCGGGAAACCGGAGCTAATACCGGATGACCATTTGAATCGCATGATTCGAATGTAAAAGTGGGGAGCAATCCTCATACTACGAGATGGGCCCGCGGCGCATTAGCTAGTTGGTAAGGTAATGGCTTACCAAGGCAACGATGCGTAGCCGACCTGAGAGGGTGATCGGCCACACTGGAACTGAGACACGGTCCAGACTCCTACGGGAGGCAGCAGTAGGGAATCATCCGCAATGGGCGAAAGCCTGACGGTGCAACGCCGCGTGAACGATGAAGGTTTTCGGATCGTAAAGTTCTGTTATGAGGGAAGAACAAGTGCCGTTCGAATAGGGCGGCACCTTGACGGTACCTCACGAGAAAGCCCCGGCTAACTACGTGCCAGCAGCCGCGGTAATACGTAGGGGGCAAGCGTTGTCCGGAATTATTGGGCGTAAAGCGCGCGCAGGCGGTCTCTTAAGTCTGATGTGAAAGCCCACGGCTCAACCGTGGAGGGTCATTGGAAACTGGGAGACTTGAGTGTAGGAGAGGAAAGTGGAATTCCACGTGTAGCGGTGAAATGCGTAGATATGTGGAGGAACACCAGTGGCGAAGGCGACTTTCTGGCCTACAACTGACGCTGAGGCGCGAAAGCGTGGGGAGCAAACAGGATTAGATACCCTGGTAGTCCACGCTGTAAACGATGAGTGCTAGGTGTTAGGGGTTTCGATGCCCTTAGTGCCGAAGTTAACACATTAAGCACTCCGCCTGGGGAGTACGGCCGCAAGGCTGAAACTCAAAGGAATTGACGGGGGCCCGCACAAGCAGTGGAGCATGTGGTTTAATTCGACGCAACGCGAAGAACCTTACCAGGTCTTGACATCCTCTGAACAGCTAGGAGACTAGCCTTTCCCCTTCGGGGGACAGAGTGACAGGTGGTGCATGGTTGTCGTCAGCTCGTGTCGTGAGATGTTGGGTTAAGTCCCGCAACGAGCGCAACCCTTGATCTTAGTTGCCAGCATTCAGTTGGGCACTCTAAGGTGACTGCCGGTGATAAACCGGAGGAAGGTGGGGATGACGTCAAATCATCATGCCCCTTATGACCTGGGCTACACACGTGCTACAATGGATGGTACAAAGGGTTGCAAGACCGCGAGGTCAAGCCAATCCCATAAAGCCATTCTCAGTTCGGATTGCAGGCTGCAACTCGCCTGCATGAAGCCGGAATTGCTAGTAATCGCGGATCAGCATGCCGCGGTGAATACGTTCCCGGGCCTTGTACACACCGCCCGTCACACCACGAGAGTTTGTAACACCCGAAGTCGGTGAGGTAACCTTTTGGAGCCAGCCGCCGAAGGTGGGACAGATGATTGGGGTGAAGTCGTAACAAGGTATCCGTACCGGAAGGTGCGGATGGATCACCTCCTTTCTAAGGAGCTCTAAGCTCAACTTATTGAATCGAACTTTGCTTTGGCTTTTTTGTTTAGTTTTGAAAGGTCAATCTTTCAAATCCAAATTATTATATTATTTATTCAATATGGGCCTGTAGCTCAGCTGGTTAGAGCGCACGCCTGATAAGCGTGAGGTCGGTGGTTCGAGTCCACTCAGGCCCACCATATTGGATTTTTTTGGGGGCCTTAGCTCAGATGGGAGAGCGCCTGCTTTGCACGCAGGAGGTCAGCGGTTCGATCCCGCTAGGCTCCACCAATTTTTTTGACCTTTGAAAACTGGATAACGATAAATGAATGAATCACCGGTTTGACACAGAAATGAATCTTCGGATTCATGGAAGAGTGAACCGAGTGTCTTAGAATGTAAAGCCAAGAAAGACCGAGCAACACGTCCATTGATTTAAAATGGTTAAGCTAGAAAGGGCGCACGGTGAATACCTTGGCACTAGGAGCCGATGAAGGACGGGACGAACACCGAAATGCTTCGGGGAGCTGTAAGTAAGCTTTGATCCGGAGATATCCGAATGGGGGAACCCCTTATCCGTAATGGGATAAGATCCACATCTGAATCAATAGGGTGTGAGAAGGCAGACCTGGGGAACTGAAACATCTTAGTACCCAGAGGAAGAGAAAGCAAATGCGATTTCCTGAGTAGCGGCGAGCGAAACGGAAACAGCCCAAACCAAGAGGCTTGCCTCTTGGGGTTGTAGGACATTCCATACGGAGTTACAAAGAGTGAGCGTAGGCGAAGCGATCTGGAAAGGTCCGCGAGACAAGGTAAAAGCCCTGTAGTCGAAACGTTCACTCCTCCGGAGTGTATCCTGAGTACGGCGGGACACGTGAAACCCCGTCGGAATCTGGGAGGACCATCTCCCAAGGCTAAATACTCCCTAGTGACCGATAGTGAACCAGTACCGTGAGGGAAAGGTGAAAAGTACCCCGGAAGGGGAGTGAAAGAGATCTTGAAACCGTGTGCCTACAAGTAGTTGGAGCCCTATGATTTTCCTTCGGGAAAGTAACGGGTGACAGCGTGCCTTTTGTAGAATGAACCGGCGAGTTACGATTACGTGCAAGGTTAAGTTGAAGAGACGGAGCCGCAGCGAAAGCGAGTCTGAATAGGGCGAATGAGTACGTGGTTGTAGACCCGAAACCGGGTGATCTACCCATGTCCAGGGTGAAGTCCAGGTAACACTGGATGGAGGCCCGAACCCACGCACGTTGAAAAGTGCGGGGATGAGGTGTGGGTAGGGGTGAAATGCCAATCGAACTCGGAAATAGCTGGTTCTCCCCGAAATAGCTTTAGGGCTAGCCTCGAGGGTAGAGTCTTGGAGGTAGAGCACTGATTGGACTAGGGGTCCCTACAGGATTACCGAATTCAGTCAAACTCCGAATGCCAATGACTTACTCCTCGGGAGTCAGACTGCGAGTGCTAAGATCCGTAGTCAAGAGGGAAACAGCCCAGACCATCAGCTAAGGTCCCAAAGTATACGTTAAGTGGAAAAGGATGTGGAGTTGCTTAGACAACCAGGATGTTGGCTTAGAAGCAGCCATCATTGAAAGAGTGCGTAATAGCTCACTGGTCGAGTGACTCTGCGCCGAAAATGTACCGGGGCTAAACGTATCACCGAAGCTATGGATAGACACCTTCGGGTGTCTGTGGTAGGGGAGCGTTCCAAGGGCGCTGAAGCATGACCGGAAGGACATGTGGAGCGCTTGGAAGTGAGAATGCCGGTATGAGTAGCGAAAAGAGGGGTGAGAATCCCCTCCGTCGAAAGCCTAAGGGTTCCTGAGGAAGGCTCGTCCGCTCAGGGTAAGTCGGGACCTAAGCCGAGGCCGAAAGGCGTAGGCGATGGCAAACAGGTTGAAATTCCTGTACCACCACGTTTCCGTTTGAGTGAAGGGGGGACGCAGGAAGGTAGGGTAAGCGCACTGATGGATATGTGCGTCGAAGCAGTGAGGCTGACAAGTAGGAAAATCCGCTTGTCTTAAGGTTGAGCTGTGATCGCGAGGGAAATTTTAGTACCGAAGTTCCTGATCCTACACTGCCAAGAAAAGCCTCTAGCGAGGAAACTGGTGCCCGTACCGCAAACCGACACAGGTAGGCGGGAAGAGAATTCTAAGACGCGCGGGAGAACTCTCGTTAAGGAACTCGGCAAAATGACTCCGTAACTTCGGGAGAAGGAGTGCTCTATTAGGGTGCAAGCCCGAGAGAGCCGCAGTGAATAGGCCCAAACGACTGTTTATCAAAAACACAGGTCTCTGCGAAGCCGCAAGGCGAAGTATAGGGGCTGACACCTGCCCGGTGCTGGAAGGTTAAGAGGAGGGGTTATCCTTCGGGAGAAGCTCTCAATTGAAGCCCCAGTAAACGGCGGCCGTAACTATAACGGTCCTAAGGTAGCGAAATTCCTTGTCGGGTAAGTTCCGACCCGCACGAAAGGTGCAACGATTTGGGCACTGTCTCAACGAGAGACCCGGTGAAATTATATTACCAGTGAAGATGCTGGTTACCCGCGACAGGACGGAAAGACCCCATGGAGCTTTACTGTAGCTTGATATTGGGTTTCGGTACAGCTTGTACAGGATAGGTAGGAGCCTTGGAAACCGGAGCGCTAGCTTCGGTGGAGGCATTGGTGGGATACTACCCTGGCTGTACTGGAATTCTAACCTCGAACCGTGATCCGGTTCAGGGACAGTGTCTGGTGGGCAGTTTGACTGGGGCGGTCGCCTCCTAAAGAGTAACGGAGGCGCCCAAAGGTTCCCTCAGAATGGTTGGAAATCATTCGTAGAGTGCAAAGGCATAAGGGAGCTTGACTGCGAGACATACAGGTCGAGCAGGGACGAAAGTCGGGCTTAGTGATCCGGCGGCACCGTATGGAAGGGCCGTCGCTCAACGGATAAAAGCTACCCTGGGGATAACAGGCTAATCTCTCCCAAGAGTCCACATCGACGGGGAGGTTTGGCACCTCGATGTCGGCTCGTCGCATCCTGGGGCTGAAGTAGGTCCCAAGGGTTGGGCTGTTCGCCCATTAAAGCGGCACGCGAGCTGGGTTCAGAACGTCGTGAGACAGTTCGGTCCCTATCCGTCGCGGGCGCAGGAAATTTGAGAGGAGCTGTCCTTAGTACGAGAGGACCGGGATGGACACACCGCTGGTGTACCAGTTGTTCCGCCAGGAGCATCGCTGGGTAGCTACGTGTGGAAGGGATAAATGCTGAAAGCATCTAAGCATGAAGCCCCCCTCGAGATGAGATTTCCCATCACGCAAGTGAGTAAGATCCCTCAGAGAAGATGAGGTTGATAGGTCTCGTGTGGAAGCATGGCGACATGCGCAGCTGAGAGATACTAATCGATCGAGGGCTTAACCAATGCTTTGATTCGAAGACGATTCATTCATATACCATCGTTATCCAGTTTTGAGAGGTCAATATGACCGATCAATTTCATATGTCTAGTGACGATCGCGGAGAGGTCACACCCGTTCCCATGCCGAACACGGAAGTTAAGCTCTCCAGCGCCGATGATAGTTGGGGGATCTCCCCCTGTGAAAGTAGGACGTCGCTGGGCAAAGAAGAAAGACATTCTCATATTTGAGGGTGTCTTTTTTGTGTTTTAAATGGTGGGAACTGAAGTTAGCAGGACAAGGAAAAAAGAAGAGGGGCACGAGGAGGAAACAAGCGAGTGACAAGTAAAGTGACCTTTGTTTTGCAGAATGACTCACTAAGGGGCACAAGTCATCACTGCTTGTGACCAATGCACCCCAAAATAACTCGCCGCGAGGCACAAAATCGCCCATAATTAGGGAATCTTCCCTCTTAAAAGTAGGACGCAACTGGGAAATGAAAAAACCTTCTTATAAATGAGGATGTCTATTTTGTATGACGTAAAAGATAGAAGGCGAAGGAATATGAACCAGAGAGACTGGGGGGGGAATAGAAAGCCACCTATTCCCTTGAAAAATTTAATGAAGACATTGACTGAATAAAAAAATATTAAAAAGTAATGCGAGTGGTCGAGTTAGCATTCGCATTACTATTAAAGCTTTTTTCTCACGTTAATAAAATTTACTTCCAAAACATTTATCAATACTATTTCCTATTCTTTATTGCTTGTTTGTTTTGATAGATAGCCCAGTGAATTTCTTCTTCCGTATATAGGGACAATTTAATTTTCTTCATTTTTTACCCCTCCTTTTGTTCTTTTTACTATCATAACTTATGTTATTAGAGTTAAGTTAATTTGCGTTAGGTTTCTTGACAAAGAAATTTATTGAGATTATTTAATGATATTATTATTCATGAAGAACTAGAGAAGTAAATAACTAAATATACTGTTGTTAAAAGTTAAACCAAAACGCATATAATGAAGTTTTATAAAGTGCCACTATCATTAAAATCTAGATACTCTCCTATATTTGAGAAAGAGAAAACAGGTAAGAATATTTTTATCTATTGATGTTGCCGTCTAATAAACACAGCAAAGTACTTACACTATAGCTATTCACTAACCTTTAATTAGATTGAATTTAAAAGGCGATCTCTAGTAGTAGTTCTGCATTTATTAATAAATCGTTACCAATGAGGTTAAATAGGAAATACTTGCCACACACATAAAAAAAGAGTTATGATAGTTTTTAAATTCCAAAGATGGGGTAGTTACCTTGAGAGTAAAAAGGCATATAATAAACTTCTTGACTTCATATTTAAGCACGATTTTTCACGAAAATAAAATGAGGAGGTGGTAAGTTTGGAGTGGTCAATGTTTATGGAAAATGAGTTAGTAATAATCACGAGTCGGCTATTGCTTGCTGCAATACTTGGTGGTTTGGTGGGGATTGAGAGAGAGTTTCACCATCATCCGGCAGGATTTCGAACGCATTTATTAGTAAGTGTAGGGTCAAGTTTAATTATGCTGTTAGCTTTTTATGGATTTCAAGATTATATTGCAGAAAATCAAGATGTAGTCACATTTGACCCTTCTCGTTTAGCCGCTTATGTTGTTTCCGGGATTGGTTTTTTAGGGGCAGGTACAATTCTTGTTCAAGGTTACACGGTAAGAGGATTAACAACAGCAGCATCGATTTGGGTTGTGGCAGCGATAGGTTTAACCGTTGGAGCTGGGATGTATGTTGCCGCCATGGTTGCTACGATTATTGTTATTTTAAGTTTATTGTTTTTAGGGAGAATCACGTTTCGTTTTGGCATGCAACAAGAAAGAAATAAGATTACCATTGTGGTTGAAGAAGAAACAGCCGAACTAAATAAAGTGATGAGAATTTTTGAGGAACAGGAAATGTTTCCAAAAGGTATTAAATCAAAGAAAAAAACTGCATCTGATGGAAATCCGATGGTTGAATACCAATTAATTATAGAATATAAAGAAGAGAGTGGTATGAATAAAGTGATTGACAAATTACATCGAATCCCATTTGTGAAAAAAATAAGGGTGGAAAAAAACTCACATGAAACTTGGTAATATGACGAAAATAGGAAATTGACTTATAGTTCCTCTTACCCCAACAGATGTAAAAACCTTCGAGCTCTTACTGAAGAACCATCATGAAAGCAGACAACACCTACCTTGATAAATGGCGAACGACATTATAAATCCAGAATGAGTGTCGTTCGTTCCTTTAAAATAAATGTATGCCCTTACGGCTTACCTTAATATTGCAACTTTGGCATATTCAAAATAACTAAACATCAATAACAGAAGCATCGAATTTACCTCACGCATATATATCAAGAAGACTAATAAGATAAGTCTATATAAGTTCTAAGTTTACTAATACTGTCGAATCAGAAAAAATAATTAATTCTAGAAGTGAAAATTTCACTTTAGAGGCAAAAATTCAACCTTTCTAATGCATAAAAAAAATATCGAGCCCGCTGTAAGCGAAGTACTGATTTTTGATTATTGAAACACATGAGTTATCAAAGCAAATAAGTAAAATTTATATAAAAACTTATGGTTGAATATCGATTAATTGTGGAATATAAAAAAGAGAGTGTGAAATTAGTTCTCGAATATACAAAAAATTCCGATTGAAATACGATTGCATTCATCTTTGTATATATGACGAAAATATTGATACAAAATAGTTGCACCATTCGTAAAAAAAGATATAATGTAGTTAAAGTCAAATATAGTCAAAGTCAGTAAAATTTACTTGCTGACAAATTTGCAAGTCTGAAGAGGTAGTAAATGTATCGCTATGCATCATATAAAATGATTTACATAAGCCTCGATGAATTAATTTAGATGTTATTGAATTTTTGAAACAGGTAATAGTTGCATCTACTTTGTGTAGTAAAGGAGGGGGATGCGTTGAGAAATATATCGGATGTTATAGAACACTATTTGAAACAAGTGATCTCAGGAAATGGGCAAGAACTGATTGAAGTAAAAAGAAGTGAATTAGCAGAACAATTTGATTGTGTTCCTTCCCAAATAAATTATGTTATACGCACACGTTTTACAGTTGAAAAAGGTTACATGGTAGAAAGTAAACGTGGAGGCGGCGGATACATTCGGATCATTAGAGTCAAAGCTGATAACCAGCTTGCATTATATGATCAGTTGATTGAGCTAGTTGGAAATGAAATTCCGCAATTAGCAGCGAATAATATGATTATTCGTTTACTTGAAGAGGATGCAATCACAAAACGAGAAGCTAACCTTATGCAAAGTGTTATTGACCGCGAAGTGATTTCTATCCAACTTCCTTACAGGGATGAGTTGAGAGCAAATATTTTAAAGGCAATGTTATCTACACTAAAATATAAAGAATGGAAGGAAAGATAACAATAGAAGGAGGAGGTTCTGATGCTCTGTCAAGAATGCCAACAGCGACAAGCTAGTCTGCATTTCACAAAAATTATTAATGGCGAGAAAACAGAATTTCATATTTGTGAAATTTGTGCCAAGGATAAAGGGGAATATATTCCAGGTTCTAATAGTTTCTCGATCCACCAATTGTTATCAGGATTGTTGGAGGATGATCAGCCTTTTTCATCAACGACGAACAAATCATATGAAAAAATACAGCCAGAATTAAAGTGTTCTAACTGCGGTATGTCTTATCAACAGTTTGCGGAGATCGGGAAATTTGGCTGCGCGGAGTGCTACCGAAGTTTTGAAGAGAAACTTGATCCAATTTTTCGAAGAATTCACGGAGGAAATGCGACACACTCTGGCAAAATTCCAAAGCGTAAGGGAAAAGATTTACACATTCATCGTGAAATTGAGGATTTAAAAGAACAGCAAAAGAAACTAATTGCGGAAGAAGAGTTTGAAGAAGCTGCAAAAACAAGGGATCAGATTCGCTCCTTAGAAAATAACTTGCAAGGAAAAGGGGGGACGTAATCATGTCTTTGGAATCGTTTATGAACGAGGCGATAAGTCCTTGGATGAAAAATCAAGGACCTGACGCAGATATTGTTATTAGTAGTAGAGTCAGATTGGCGCGGAATTTGCAAAGTATCCCGTTTCCGATGGCAGCCAATAAGGAACAGTTAGCTAAAATTAACGATCAAGTCGATCGAACATTTACAGGAAAAACACATGGGGAGTTTGGACAATTAGAGTTTTTAAAAATGAATGAGTTAGCTGAAAACGAAAAACAAGTCTTGGTAGAAAAGCACTTAATTAGTCCAACGCTATCGAATGAATCGAAAGCAGGTAGCGTCCTCCTTAGTGAAGACGAATCATTGAGTATTATGATTAATGAAGAAGATCACTTTCGAATTCAATGTTTGTTGTCTGGCTTTCAACTAGATAAGGGGTTAGAGTTTGCCAATGGAATGGATGACTGGATAGAAGGAGAAATGGATTTTGCATTTGATGAGAATCGCGGATATTTAACAAGTTGCCCAACCAATGTAGGAACGGGATTGAGATCTTCTGTAATGATGCATTTACCAGCACTTGTTTTGACGAAGAAACTTAATCGAATATTACCTGCTATTAACCAACTGGGATTGGTAGTTCGGGGCATATATGGTGAAGGTAGTGAAGCACTAGGAAATCTGTTTCAAATTTCGAACCAAATGACTTTGGGGAAATCAGAAAAAGATATTGTCGATGACCTTCAGAGTGTTGTTACGCAATTGATTGCTCATGAACGTTCAGCAAGAGAGACGCTCCTGCAACAGTCGCAAATTCAGTTGGAAGACAGAATATATCGCTCCTATGGAATCCTTGCATATAGTCGGCGAATGGAGTCAAAAGAAGCGATGCAACGATTATCCGATGTGAGAATGGGAATTGATATGGGGTTAATTGAAGACATAAAAGGTAATATTCTAAATGAATTGATGATTGTGACGCAGCCTGGATTTTTGCAACAGTACGCAGGTGAGAGTCTTACTGCAGAACAGCGTGACCAACGAAGAGCAACATTAATACGCGAAAGATTTAAATTAGAATGTAGTAGTGAATTATTTGACGGAGGTGGAGAGGCATGATGTTTGGAAGATTTACTGAACGCGCGCAGAAAGTATTGGCATTAGCACAAGATGAAGCAGGAAGGTTAGGGCACAGTAATATAGGTACAGAACATATTTTGTTAGGGTTAGTTAGCGAAGGAGAAGGAATTGCAGCTAAGGCTTTGACGGCATTAGGACTAGGAGCTGAAAAAATCCAGTCTGAAGTTGAAAATCTTATTGGTAGAGGCGAGGAAAATTCAAAGCAAATTCATTATACTCCAAGAGCGAAAAAAGTGATTGAATTATCAATGGATGAGGCAAGAAAGCTTGGTCACTCATATGTTGGCACGGAGCACATTCTTCTTGGTTTGATCCGTGAAGGAGAAGGCGTAGCTGCTCGTGTGTTAAATAACCTGGGAGTAAGTTTAAATAAAGCTAGGCAACAAGTGTTACAACTATTAGGTTCCAATGAATCTGCAAACAGTCAACAGCAAGCAGCAGGCAGTGGTAGCTCTAATGCTAGCACACCGACGTTGGATAGCTTGGCAAGAGACTTAACGGCGATTGCAAAAGAAGATCAAATTGATCCAGTTATCGGCCGTGCCAAGGAAATTGAGCGAGTCATTCAAATTCTTAGTCGGCGCACGAAGAATAACCCAGTACTAATCGGTGAACCGGGTGTTGGTAAAACGGCGATTGCTGAAGGATTAGCTCAGCAAATAGTTGATAATGAAGTACCAGAAACCCTTCGTGGTAAGCGTGTTATGACACTTGATATGGGGACAGTTGTCGCTGGTACAAAATATCGTGGAGAGTTTGAAGACCGTCTGAAGAAAGTTATGGAAGAGATTCGCCAAGCAAATAATGTGATATTGTTTATTGATGAGTTACACACGTTGATTGGTGCTGGTGGCGCTGAAGGTGCGATTGATGCATCGAACATCTTAAAACCATCTCTAGCAAGAGGCGAATTACAATGCATTGGTGCAACAACAATTGATGAATTTAGAAAATATATCGAAAAAGATACGGCACTTGAGCGTCGTTTCCAACCAATTCAAGTTGATGAGCCGACCGTTGAGGAGTCTATACAAATTTTGACAGGGTTAAGAGACCGGTATGAAGCACATCATCGTGTAACGATTACTGATGAGGCAGTCAAATCTGCCGTAGAGTTATCGGATCGTTATATTTCCGATCGATTTTTACCAGATAAAGCAATTGACTTAATTGATGAAGCAGGGTCGAAAGTTCGTTTACGCTCTTATACGGCACCACCGAACTTAAAAGAAAAAGAGCAAAATTTGGATGACTTACGTAAGGAGAAAGATGCAGCCGTTCAAAGTCAAGAGTTCGAAAAAGCAGCTTCGCTTCGTGATAAAGAACAGAAACTTCGCGAAGAGCTTGAGAAAATGAAAGATCAGTGGAAAGAAAAACAAGGTCAGGAAGATTCTGAAGTAACAACAGAAGATATAGCTTCTATTGTAGCGACGTGGACAGGAATTCCTGTCAGTAAACTAGCCGAGGAGGAAACGGATCGTCTTTTACGAATGGAAGATATCCTTCACAACCGAGTTATTGGTCAAGAAGAAGCCGTAAAAGCAGTCTCGAAAGCAGTTCGACGTGCGCGGGCAGGGTTGAAGGATCCGAAACGACCAATTGGCTCATTTATTTTCCTTGGTCCAACAGGTGTTGGTAAAACGGAATTGGCTAGAGCTGTAGCGGAATCCTTGTTCGGTGATGAAGAAGCGATTATTCGTATTGATATGTCAGAGTATATGGAAAAACACACGACGAGTCGTTTGGTTGGCTCCCCCCCAGGATATGTCGGTCATGAAGATGGAGGGCAGCTTACAGAGAAAGTTCGCCGAAAGCCGTATTCTGTTATCCTTCTAGATGAAGTAGAGAAGGCTCACCCTGAAGTGTTTAACATTTTGCTTCAAGTACTTGAAGATGGATTTTTAACCGATTCAAAGGGCCGTAGAGTTGACTTCAGAAATACAGCGATCATTATGACATCGAACGTTGGGGCAAGTGCGTTGAGACAAGAAAAAAACCTTGGGTTTACTGCACAACGAGATGGAGAGGGTTACAAAGATATGAAAGGGAAAGTCATGGGGGAATTGAAGAAAAGTTTCCGTCCCGAGTTCCTAAACCGTATTGATGAAATCATTGTATTTCATTCCCTCGAGAAGAGTCATATCCAGCAAATTGTTTCGCTGATGGCAAATGAATTAAAAAAGCGTCTGTCTGAGCAGGATATTGATTTTGAATTATCAGAAGAAGCGAAGATGAAAATTGCCGATGATGGTTTTGATTCTGAATACGGTGCCCGTCCTCTTCGTCGTGCATTGCAAAAACAAGTGGAAGATCGATTGTCAGAAGAACTTCTGCGTGGAAACATTAAAAAAGGACAATCAGTGAAGATAAGCTTAAAAGACGGTGAATATGTTGTGACGTCTAAAAAGAATGAGAATAGTAAAGAAAAAGAAAGAAATGAAATTTAAGTAAAAAAGGAACATATAAATAAGAATGGGGAGAAGTCACTGAATGCACCAGGCTTCTCCTTTTTCTGTTTAAAAGATCGATCCGAGAGGGAAATTTTTTTGTTTTTTCCATAATAGAATCTTTCTGCTAAAATAAAGGATAGGATCATCAAAGAGGAGACGATTATATGGCAAAACGAAAAACAAAATTTGTTTGTCAAGATTGCGGATATCAATCAACGAAATGGATGGGGAAATGCCCAGGCTGTGATAGTTTTAATTCTTTAGTAGAAGAAATTGAGGCAGAATCCGCAAGCCAAAAACGAAGCTTTGTCACTTCGGCAGGAGAATACGTTGCAAAACCTCAACCAATAACGAAAATTGAACGGACAAATGAACAGCGAATTAGCACTCATATTAATGAATTAAATCGTGTGCTTGGTGGCGGAGTTGTACCAGGGTCTTTGGTTTTAGTTGGGGGAGACCCGGGTATTGGTAAGTCTACCCTCCTTTTACAAGTATCGGCGACTCTTTCTGAGAATAAAAAGCGTGTGCTTTATATATCAGGGGAAGAATCTGTTAAACAAACGAAGTTAAGAGCAGATCGATTAGGGATTGGAAATGACGAGCTATATGTATTAGCGGAAACCGATGTTGATTTAATTGAAAAAGTGATTGAAGAGTTGAACCCTGCTGTTGTGATTATTGATTCGATTCAAACTGTTTATCTTGATGGGGTGACGAGTGCACCAGGAAGTGTTTCACAAGTGAGAGAGTCTACTTCTCAGTTTATGAGAATTGCAAAAACTAAAGGGATTGCTATTTTTTTAGTCGGTCATGTAACGAAACAAGGATCGATTGCAGGTCCGAGAATATTAGAACATATGGTCGACTGTGTGCTTTATTTTGAAGGGGAGAGACATCATACATTCCGAATACTTCGAGCAGTAAAGAATCGGTTTGGTTCGACAAATGAAATCGGTATCTTTGAAATGAAAGAACTCGGATTAGAGGAAGTCTTAAATCCGTCAGAAATTTTTCTTGAAGAACGTTCATCCGGAGCTGCAGGATCAGCCATTGTCGCTTCAATGGAGGGGACGCGAACAGTTCTCGTTGAAATTCAATCGTTGATTTCACCAACAAGTTTTGGCAATCCGAGAAGGATGGCGACAGGTTTAGACCATAATCGAATTTCATTAATTATTGCTGTGCTTGAAAAAAGAGTCGGTTTGATGCTGCAAAATCATGATGCATATGTGAAAGTTGCTGGGGGTGTTCGTTTAGATGAGCCTTCCGTAGATTTATCTATTGCCGTATCTATCGCTTCAAGTTTTCGTGATGTCCCGACAGCGCCTGCTGATGTGATTATTGGTGAAGTGGGACTCACTGGTGAAGTGCGTCGCGTAGCTCGTATCGAGCAACGAGTGATGGAGGCGGTAAAACTTGGTTTTCAACGAGTAATCATCCCGAAAAGAAATATAGGCGGGTGGACTTTTCCAGATGGAATTGAAGTAATTGGGGTCGAAAATGTTAGTGAAGCAATTAAAGTCTCGTTAGGAGGGGTGTCAAGTGGATCACCAACGTTCGAATTATGATACAAACTTTATAAGTACTGTACTGAAACTTGTGGCACCAGGAACAGCCTTAAGAGAAGGGATCGATAATGTCCTTCGGGCTAATACGGGAGGTCTGATTGTACTAGGGTATAATAACGAAATGATGTCTTTAGTTGATGGTGGTTTTTTTATCAACAGTGATTTTTCTCCTGCTTATTTATATGAGTTAGCAAAAATGGATGGTGCTATTATTTTAAGTGAAGATGGCGGCCGAATATTGTATGCTAACACGCAATTAGTACCTGAAAATACGATTGAATCAACGGAAACGGGGATTCGTCATCGGACGGCACAACGTGTTGCAAGGCAAACTGGTAATTTAGTTATTTCGATCTCGCAAAGAAGAAATGTAATTACTCTATACCAAGGAGAATATCGTTATGCTCTTAAAGATATAGGTGTGATTCTAACCAAGGCAAACCAAGCGATTCAGACATTAGAAAAATATAAATCGGTACTTGATCAAAGTACAACTAACCTGGGGGCTCTGGAATTTGAGGAATTGGTTACATTCCAAGAAGTTTCCCAAGTCATGCATCGAATTGAAATGGTGCTAAGGATTAAAACTGAAATTTTGAACTATGTGAATGAGTTAGGAAACGAAGGACGGCTCATTTCCATGCAATTAGAAGAACTAGTATTAAATACAGAGGATGAGGCAACACTACTTATCAAAGATTATATGAAAGATGCAAAGCAAGACCCTAAAAATGTATTAAAAAAACTTAAGCGTCTGTCTAAAGATGAATTGTTAGATGACCAAGTCATTGTCAAATTACTCGGTCACGGTAAAATTACTAATTTACCCGAACAACCAGTTTGTCCTCGTGGATATCGAATTCTGAATAAAATTCCACGAATTCCACCAATTGTTGTCAGAAATTTAGTCGGGAAATTCCAAGAGTTGTCGCATATTTTGCGTGCCACCATTGAGGAGTTAGATGAGGTAGATGGAATAGGAGAAGCGAGAGCTAAGAAGATCAAAGATGGGTTAACAAGAATTCAAGAACAACTATTTATTGATAGACATATTTAAACGAACGAGCGTGTCGAAATAAATCAACTATTGACGTATAGATATAAGGACGATATAATTGAACGTTTACTATAATTGACAATTATAAATCTCGGTGGTATTGTTTGAATATAAATGAATGTGTAACTTTTTGTGAATTTTAGTTTTTTATGTTTGTAATTTGTACAGTTGTCTATAATGATTAAAGGAGGTGAAGTGTATGCTACGAAAAATCATACAGTTGGTCATATTGTTTACTGGTGGTACTATTGGGTATATTTATATTCCTGAACTTATTCAAGTAATTGGTTTTAATACTGCACCAGATTGGTTTATTAACGGCTATACCGGTGCCATTTTAGGCGCACTTATACTATATATATCACTTTATTGGTTTGTGGATAATATATTGAATTTTATCCGTTTAATTGAAGAAAGATTGATTAAGTTTCCAGTTACAGACCTTATCTTCGGCACCCTAGGGCTAGTAATTGGACTAATGCTTGCATTCTTAATTACTGTTGCATTAAATAATGTCGAGATTCCGATTTTAAGTTCCATTCTCCCGTTAATCCTCACATTATTTTTTGGATATTTAGGATTTCAAGTCGGTTTCCAAAAAAGAGACGAAATTATGGGGTTATTTCCAGGCCCGAAAAATCCTAAAGATTCTAAGAAAAATGAAGATGGCGAACATGAATATGAGCGTGGGAAATTAAAAATCTTAGATACTAGTGTGATTATAGATGGGCGAATCGCTGATATATGTCAAACCGGTTTCTTAGAAGGAACGTTAATCATTCCTGAGTTTGTTCTTGAAGAATTACAGCACATTGCTGATTCCTCCGATGTCTTAAAAAGAAATCGCGGTCGAAGAGGGCTAGATATCTTGAATAAGATTCAGAAAGAATTAGCTGTAGGTGTCGAGATCTATGAAGGTGATTTTGAAGATATTCATGAGGTAGATAGTAAGCTTGTTAAACTTGCTAAAGTGATGAATGGCTATGTTGTAACAAACGATTTTAATTTAAATAAAGTATGTGATTTGCAAGGGGTTGATGTGTTAAATATCAACGATCTAGCAAATGCAGTAAAACCTGTTGTTCTGCCAGGAGAAGAAATGAAAGTTCAAGTTATTAAAGATGGTAAAGAACAAAAACAAGGGATTGCTTATTTAGATGATGGTACAATGATTGTAGTAGAAGAAGGCAGAAATTATATTGGTAAAAATATCGATGTTGTTGTCACAAGTGTTTTACAAACATCAGCAGGACGGATGATATTTGCTAAACCGAAACTGTTGGAAAAAGCACTTTAGACCGAAGAAAAGGAACGGTATTATTATGCATAACTATCATGTAGTCATCCCGGCAGCTGGACAGGGTAAGCGAATGAATGCAGGTAAGAACAAACAATTTTTAATGATAGATCAAGTTCCCCTCCTTATTCACACGTTACGTGTGTTTGAGGAGGATCTTCTATGTTCAGAAATTATTTTGTCTGTTAATGAATCAGAGGTAAAGGTTATAAAGAAACTGATTGAAGATTACGAGATAACAAAAGTAGGGAAAATTGTCACTGGTGGGAAAGAGCGTCAACAAAGTGTTTATGAGGGGTTGAAGGCTATTCAAGGCAACCCAATTGTACTTATTCACGATGGTGCTAGACCATTTATACGTATTGAGACGGTTCATCGTTTGATTGCTACTTTGGAGCAAGATAGAAGAGCGGTGGTAGGCGTGCCTGTCAAAGATACGATTAAACAAGTTCAAAAAAACAAAATTACTGCAACGGTTGATCGTTCTAGCTTGTGGTCTATTCAAACCCCACAAGCTTTTCATCTTGATGAGATTATTCATGCGCACCAACTAGCAATTCAAAACCAGTTCGCTGTGACAGATGATGCTAGCTTAATGGAAAATTTAAACCTTCCAGTTGCGATTGTTGAAGGCGATTATGAAAATTTCAAAGTAACGACGCCTGAAGATTTGTTATTTGCCGAAGCGATTATCCAGAAGCGGAAGGGGGAGTCAAACAAATGAGAATTGGACAAGGATTTGATGTTCATCAATTAGTAGAAGGAAGACGCCTGATTCTAGGTGGGATTGATATTCCTCATCACAAAGGTTTATTAGGACATTCAGATGCAGATGTCTTGTTACATACAATTGCTGACGCTTGTTTAGGGGCGATCGGTGAGGGAGATATTGGAAAACACTTTCCAGATACTGATGAAAAATATAAGGATCTAGATTCTGCAGAGTTGCTTGTTCACGTATGGGGTCTCGTTAAACAACGAGGTTATCAGCTTGGAAATCTCGATTGTACGATCATGGCAGAGAAACCAAAAATGGCTCCGTATATTCAATTGATGCAGGATAGGATTGCGTCTTTGCTTGAAGCGGAAGCAACTCAAATCAATGTAAAAGCAACGACGACTGAAAAATTAGGATTTACTGGTAGAGAAGAAGGAATTGCATCACAAGCTGTAGTTTTATTGATAAACGCAAACGATTCATGAGAAAATGCAATTTTATCTAATATATTGTTCAAAAAAAACTAGAAAATGATAGAATAAAAAAATAATGAACAAAATGAATGGGTGGTGTCAAATGATGAGCCAACAAGTACGAGTGAGATTTGCTCCAAGTCCGACAGGCCATTTGCATATAGGTGGAGCGCGGTCTGCGCTATTTAACTATCTTTTTGCTCGAAATCAAAATGGAAAATTTATCGTTCGAATTGAAGATACAGATCAAGCTAGAAACGTAGAAACAGCAACAGAGAAATTAATGGAAAGTTTAAAGTGGTTAGGTATTGAATGGGATGAAAGCGTCGACCAAGGAGGACCACACGCTCCATATCAAAGCATGGAGAGGCTAGATATTTACAAAGATCATGTAGACCAGTTAATTAAAGACGGGAAGGCGTACCATTGCTATATGACGGAGAAAGAACTTGAAGCGGAGCGTGAAGAGCAGCGGTCTCGTGGAGAAACTCCGAAATACAGCGGTCGAGATCGCCATTTAACAAATGAGCAAAAACAAGCCCATGAAGCTGAAGGTCGTAAACCAGTTGTCCGCTTTCTTGTACCTGAAACGCAAGAAATCGTTGTAGACGATGCGGTCCGAGGGAAAGTAACGTTTGAGTCTGAAGGAATAGGTGATTTTGTCATTGTTAGGCAAGATGGTATTCCGACTTATAACTTTGCAGTTGTTATTGATGATCAGTTAATGGAAATCACTCATGTCATCCGTGGCGAAGAACATTTATCGAATGCGCCAAGACAAGTTTTATTATATGAAGCATTCGGTTGGACAGCGCCTAAATTTGCTCACGCGTCTTTAATATTAAACGACGATCGGCAAAAAATGAGCAAACGAGATGAATCAATCATTCAGTTTGTAGAGCAATACCGCGATCTAGGTTACTTGCCAGAAGCGATCGTCAATTTTATTGCGCTTCTCGGTTGGTCTCCAGGCGGCGAAGAGGAAATTTTGACAAAAGATCAGTTGATTGATCAATTTAGTTTAGAGCGGGTAATTAAAGCACCAGCAGTTTTTGATACACAAAAACTCGCGTGGATGAATAATCAATATATGAAGGAAGCAGATGAAGATAGGGTCGTTTGGCTTGCGCTTCCTCATTTAATCAAAGCAGGTCGTTTACCTGAGCTTATGACTGATAAGCAAAAGCAGTGGGCATATGACTTAATAGTTCTCCATCAAGAGAAAATGAGTTACGGAGCTGAAATTATTGAGTTAACAGAGTTGTTCTTTAGAGATGAAATCGATTATAATGAAGAAGCAAAAGAAATTCTCGCAGAAGAACAAGTGCCAGAAGTACTTCGAGCATTCAAAGAGAAAATAAACCAGCTTGAAGTTTTTGCCCCAGATCAAGTGAAAAAGGCGATTAAAGCTGTGCAAAAAGAGACAGGACATAAAGGTAAAAAATTATTTATGCCTGTTCGTGTAGCAGTATCTGGACAAATGCATGGACCTGATTTACCTCAGACGATCGCATTATTGGGCCGGGAAGTTATAAATAAACGAGTAGATTATTTATTGAAATAGAAAATAATATGTTGGAACGTTGATGAGGATAAGTAAAAAGGGTATTCTTTTTTAAAGAGAGAGTCACCAAGGCTGAAAGTGACTTAAATAAGATCCCTTTTGAAATGCCCCTCTGAGTCCATATCCAAACGGGTTAGTTGATTTCCCTTAGTAGGAACGGCGGATGAAAGACCGTTATCTTTCAAAGCGGAGCATTGTATGACACATTGCTCAAACAGAGTGGAACCGCGCTAAAAAGCGTCTCTGTGTCCTTTTAGGGCACAAAGACGCTTTTTTTATTTACTTTTTATAACTCCATTTTCGGAAAGGAGGGGCTTTCTTTTGTTTAAAACGTTGAAGAATGATGTAGATGTTGTGTTAGAGCAAGACCCAGCTGCAAGAAATCGTTTGGAAGTGATGATAAATTATTCAGGAGTTCATGCAGTATGGTCTCATCGAATAAATCATTGGTTGTGGAATAAAAAGTTATTTTTTCTAGCACGCTTTTTTTCTCAAATTAGTCGCTTCATCACAGGAATTGAAATACATCCAGGCGCTAAAATTGGTCAACGGTTATTTATTGATCATGGGATGGGCGTTGTTATCGGAGAAACATGTGAGATAGGAAATGATGTAACAATCTTTCAAGGAGTAACGTTAGGCGGTACAGGAAAAGAAAAAGGTAAGCGGCACCCAACATTGGAAGACCATGTCCTTGTGGCCACAGGAGCTAAAGTACTCGGTTCGATGAGGATAGGTAGAAATTCAAGAATTGGTGCGGGTTCAGTAGTGTTAAAAGAAGTCCCACCTAATTCAACTGTTGTTGGTATTCCAGGAAGAATTGTTGTTCAAGATGGAGTGAAAGTGCAAAACGATTTAGATCATATCAATCTTCCTGATCCAGTATCGGACAAATTTCGTGCATTGGAGCAAGATCTTATTCGTGTAAAAAAAGAGTTAAAAGAGCTGAAAAACGTTCAAAAAGAAAAAGAAGTGAAATATTGAGGAGGAAACATCGATATGGCGATCCAGCTATATAACACATTGACTAGACAAAAAGAACTCTTCCAACCAATGGAAGAAGGAAAAATTAAAATGTACGTGTGTGGTCCAACGGTTTATAACTACATTCATATAGGAAACGCTCGTCCAGCAGTTGTTTTTGACATGGTTCGACGATATTTTGAATATCGTGGATACGATGTTCAATACGTATCTAATTTCACGGATGTAGACGACAAAATTATTAAAGCTGCAGAGGAAATGGGCGAAGACGTGACGACCATTGCCGAGAGGTTTATTGAGGCTTACTATGAAGATACAAGAGCATTAGGTGTTAAAGCTGCTGACGAACATCCGCGAGTGACCGATACAATGCCTGAAATTATCGAGTTTATTGAAAGGCTTGTAGAGAAAGGTTATGCTTATGCATCATCAGGGGATGTTTACTTTAGGACGAGGAAATTTGATGGTTATGGAAAGCTCTCACATCAATCAATTGATGATCTACAATCAGGTTCACGCGTTCAAGTAGGTGAAAAAAAGGAAGATCCCTTGGATTTTGTTCTTTGGAAAACAGCCAAAGAAGGGGAGATTTCATGGGACAGTAATTGGGGAAAAGGAAGACCAGGATGGCATATTGAATGTTCAGCTATGGTGAAAAAATACCTTGGAGATACGATTGATATCCATGCCGGTGGGCAAGACCTATCGTTTCCTCATCACGAAAATGAAATTGCGCAATCGGAAGCCTTAAATGACAAGAAAATGGCTAATTACTGGATTCATAATGGTTATATTAATATAGACAATGAAAAAATGTCAAAATCACTCGGGAATTTCATTCTCGTTCATGATATTATTCGCCAATTTTCGCCAGATGTCGTGCGGTTTTTTATTGTAAATGCGCATTACCGGAGTCCGATTAACTTTAGTGATGATCAATTAACGAGTGCGGCGAGTAGTTTAGAGCGAATAAAAACTACGTATTTGAATATTACCCATCGATTAGCGGAAACGGCTGAATTGGGGGAAGAATCAGAAAAATGGTTGACGGAAATTAAAGATCATCAAGAGCGTTTTATTGAAGCGATGGATGATGATTTCAACAGTGCTAATGCTGTTTCTATTATGTTTGATTTAGTCAGAGTTGCAAATCAATATCTGCAAGAGAAACATACGACTTCAACAATACTGCAAGCATTTCTCGATAAATTTGACGATATGGCGTTTGTCCTCGGACTTCAACTTAGTGAAGAGTCATTATTAGACGAACAAGTTGAAAAATTAATTGAGGAACGAATCGAAGCAAGAAAAAATCGTGACTTCGCGAGGGCAGATAAAATCCGAGACGAACTTAAAGAAAAAGATATTATCCTAGAAGACACGCCTCAAGGCACCCGTTGGAAGAGGGGATAGCAAATGAAATTGAATGAAGTGATCCGTGAGCCTGAACAGTTAAATGCGCTCGCTTTGGCTTATATGGGGGATGGGGTACTAGATATGTATGTTCGTTATCGCCTGATTTCCCAGGGCCAAGTGCGCCCTAACAAATTGCACAAAGAAGCGACGAAATATGTATCAGCTAAATCGCAAGCGCGCGTCTTACGACAGTTAATGGACGATGGATTCCTAACTGACTCAGAAGTAAGTGTTGTCAAAAGAGGTAGAAATGCGAAATCAGGTACTATTCCGAAAAACACCGATGGTGCAACATATCGTTACAGTACAGCTTATGAAGCGTTAATTGGTTTTTTATACGTTACTGAGGAAGAAAGCCGGATGGACGAAATCATTGCTAAAAGTTTTGCCATCATTGAAAGAAAGGAGGAGGAAAATGGCTGAAAATGAAGATTTTTTATATGGAAAAAACCCAGTAATAGAGGCTTTAAAAGGAAGTACTACAATCAATAAAATTTGGATCGCAGAAGGATCACAAAAAGGTCAAATGACAACTGTGGTAGCACTGGGGAAACAAAAACAAATTCAAGTTCAATTCGTGCCAAAACAGAAACTCGATCAACTGGTATCCACTTCAAACCACCAAGGTGTTGTCGCTTCAATCGCAGCATATGATTACCAAGACATATCGGTAATGCTGGGAAAAGCGGCTGAAAAGGGTGAGGCACCTTTTTTGGTAATGTTAGATGAGTTAGAGGATCCACATAACCTCGGATCGATTTTAAGAACTGCTGATGCAACAGGTGCTCATGGCGTGATTATTCCTAAACGTCGAGCAGTTGGATTAACATCAACAGTTGCGAAAGCTTCGGCGGGAGCAATTGAACACGTTCCAGTTGCTAGAGTAACAAATTTAGCTCGAACGATGGACGAGCTGAAGAAAGATAATTTATGGTTTATTGGAACGGATGCCGAAGGTCAAGATGATTATCGAAAAGTAGACGTCGATATGGGTGTTTGTCTTGTTATTGGCAGCGAAGGAAAAGGGATAAGCCGACTTGTAAAAGAAAAATGTGATTTTCTCGTGCGCATCCCATTGATGGGCAAAGTGACCTCCTTGAATGCTTCCGTAGCTGCGAGCTTGTTAATGTACGAGGTACTTAGGCGACGCCCTTCTGCGGAGTTGAATTAGTATGAGAAAGGTGTTGTTAGTGGACGGCTACAACATCATTGGAGACTGGCCGGAATTAAGAGAACTCCAAATGACAGACTTAGCAGGAGCAAGAGATCTTCTAGTTGAAAAAATGGCTGAGTATCAAGCATATACTGGAACGGAAGTAACGGTTATATTTGATGCTCATATGGTTGTGGGCCTTGGTAAGAATTATCAAAACTATGATTTGAATATTATTTACACACGTGAAAAAGAGACCGCAGATGAGCGAATCGAAAGAATGGTCATAGAGTTAAAGCGAATCGACAGACAAATCTACGTTGCGACCTCAGATTTTGTTGAACAAAGGGTCATCTTTGCGAGTGGAGCCTATCGAAAATCTGCTAGAGAACTTCTTACAGAAATGAAACAAATTGAACGAGGTATTGAAAAAGAGGTATTACAGACAAAAAAAGCAAAAACGAAAACCAAACTCCCTATAACAGAAGAAATGGCAGAAATTTTTGAAAAATGGCGTCGCGGAGATAGATGACTGCTTGACGCTTGTGAATTTCTTCCTGTATACTATATGTTATATTTAGACAATTCTTTTATTGTTACGCTTTCATTGTTGAAATGAAAGTAACTAGCTTTTTCACCATGAGAAAAAGAGAGGGTTGGAGGGATTGCGGTGGCTGTAAACCTCATCGAGAATGGACTACATGAAAAATTTCGCCAATCAAAAGATGAAAGTCTCGTTGAATACGTGCGAGAAGGCGATAGTGCGGCACTAGAGTATTTGATTACGAAATACAAGAACTTTGTTCGTGCAAAATCAAGATCCTATTTTTTGATAGGAGCGGATCATGAAGACATTTTACAAGAAGGGATGATTGGTTTATACAAAGCCATTCGTGACTTTCAAAGCGACAAGCAATCCTCATTTAAAGCATTTGCAGAATTGTGTATAACAAGACAAATAATTACCGCAATTAAGACCGCAACGCGTCAAAAGCACATCCCGTTAAATTCATATGTATCTTTGGACAAGCCGATTTATGATGAGGAATCTGATCGAACGCTTTTAGATGTCATCTGTGGTTCAAAAGTAGGTAATCCTGAAGAACTTCTAATTAATCAAGAAGAATTTGATGATATTGAATTGAAAATGGGAGAAATTTTGAGTGATTTGGAACGCAAAGTGTTAATGCATTATTTAGACGGCAGAAGTTACCAAGAAATCTCTGAAGATCTTGATCGGCATGTGAAATCAATAGACAATGCCTTGCAAAGAGTAAAACGAAAGCTCGAAAGATATGTAGAATTACGTGGTGTCAAATTATCATAGATATCTAAAACAGGGATAATCCCTGTTTTTTTACGCATTACATCGTTTAACCGGAACCGATATGTGAGTAATGTGGGGAAGGTCGGAGCTAATCTTGTTTCGTTTTGAAGCCTGCATAACTTAGTGGAAGGTCACTTTATAGTCAATCTAGTTTTCTTTGCTGTGAATATTAAGTCTTTATTATGAAAAGTAACTTGGATGACTATACTAAATAGGGCGTGCCATTGACATCAAAGCTATCATTATGATAAATTTTACTAGTATGTAAAGTGTCTAGGTAATAAAAAGGGAGGATTCGCTATGTCACAGAAAGTGGTCCTTGCTTGCGATCATTGTCATTCAAGAAATTACTCGACGACGAAAACCGTTCAAAATCGTTCTGAGCGACTTCAAATAAATAAATATTGTCGTACATGTGGAAAGCATACAACACATTTGGAAGCAAAGTAGTGAATAGGTTGGAGGTGTGTGTAACATGGCAGAAGCAGTAAAAAAACCGGTTAAGTTTATAAAAGAAGTGTCAACGGAAATGAAGCGGGTGTCCTGGCCGAACCGCAAAGAATTAACGAAATACACGATAGTTGTATCGGCTACAGTAATTTTTATGGCGATTTTCTTCGCTATTTCAGACCTTGGGATCTCAGCTCTTATTCGTCTAATTACTGGATAATTAATTTTATAAAATGAAAATATGTTTCCGTTAGAGGAGGGAAGGACATCATAGTCCTGATCAATCATGGAGAATAATTGGTATGTCGTTCACACTTATTCTGGTTACGAGAATAAAGTGAAAATGAACTTAGAAAAAAGAGTAGAATCGATGGGAATGGCGGATAAAATATTTAGAGTCCTCGTTCCAGTAGAAGAAGAAACTGAAATTAAAGATGGTAAATCAAAACAAGTTACGAAGAAAATTTTCCCTGGTTATGTCCTAGTGGAAATGGTGATGACCGATGACTCGTGGTACGTTGTTCGAAACACACCGGGTGTTACAGGTTTCATTGGCTCCTCAGGTGGTGGAGCTAAGCCAACACCGCTCCTTCCAGAAGAAGTTGAATCAATTTTACGTCAAATGGGTGTTGCAACACCGAGAGCAGAAGTTGATTTTGAATTGAAAGAATCTGTGAAAGTAAAAGAAGGACCATTTGCAAATTTCATAGGTTCAATCGAAAGTATCTCTGCGGAAAAACAAAAATTAAAAGTACACGTCAACATGTTCGGCCGGGAAACGCCAGTTGAGCTAGAATTCAATCAAGTAGAGAAACTTTAATTCAGTTAGAAAAATTTCTTGCTATCTTGTCACTGAAGTGATAAAATTTGAATGTTGTTAATTAACGTGGACATGATGTTCACGTTTTTTCCTGCAAAAATGCAGGGATTATACTATCACTGCTGCTAATAGGGCGATAGTATGCGCAATTGAGTGGGAGAGCGGAAACGCTCGGTATACCACATCACGGACTTAAGGAGGTGTGTCGCGTGGCTAAAAAAGTCATAAAAGTAGTTAAATTACAAATTCCTGCTGGGAAAGCGAATCCAGCGCCACCAGTTGGGCCCGCATTAGGTCAAGCAGGTGTTAATATCATGGGGTTCTGTAAGGAATTCAACGCTCGTACGCAAGAAGACGCGGGCTTAATCATCCCTGTAGAAATCACGGTATTTGAAGACCGTTCATTTTCATTTATCACAAAAACTCCACCTGCAGCCGTTCTTCTCAAGAAGGCAGCTGGACTGGAAAGTGGTTCTGGTGAACCTAACCGAAACAAGGTTGCTACACTGAAACGTGATAAAGTTAAAGAAATCGCGGAAACAAAAATGCCTGACTTAAACGCAGCTGATGTAGAAGCTGCGATGCGTATGGTAGAAGGTACTGCCCGTAGCATGGGAATCGTTATTGAAGACTAATTTCATCCCATGCAGGAAGATGGAGGTTGCGAGTAAAGGATAAATATCCTTGCCTGTCTGTCGGGGTCGCAACCTTTATTAGTGGGAGGTCTAACCGCTAAAACCACAATAAGGAGGAAACAACATTGGCTAATAAAGGAAAAAAGTATCAAGATGCTCTAAAGCAAATTGATCGTGAAAAGTTTTATGGCGCTGAAGAGGCGATTGAACTAGTGAAAAAGACAGCAACTGCTAACTTTGATGAAAGTGTTGAACTAGCAGCTCGATTAGGTGTTGATCCTAAGAAAGCAGATCAACAAATCCGAGGAGCGGTCGTTCTTCCTCACGGAACAGGGAAAACACAATCAGTCCTTGTTTTTGCTAAGGGAGAGAAAGCGAAAGAAGCGGAAGCTGCAGGAGCAGATTTCGTTGGAGAAGAAGACATGATAAACAAAGTCACTCAAGGTTGGTTGGGCTTTGATGTGGTTGTCGCAACTCCAGACATGATGGCTCAAGTTGGTAAGCTAGGACGAGTATTAGGACCTAAAGGGTTAATGCCTAACCCGAAGACAGGGACTGTAACTTTTGACGTCGAAAAAGCTGTCAACGAAATCAAGGCAGGTAAAGTAGAATACCGTGTTGATAAATCTGGGAACCTTCATGTTCCACTTGGTAAAGCGTCATTTGATAATGACAAACTAGTTGATAACTTTAAAGCTATGATGGACACATTAGTAAAAGTGAAACCTTCTGCTGCAAAAGGAACGTACTTACGTAATGTTTCTCTTGCTTCAACAATGGGCCCTGGCTTGAAAGTGAATGTATCTAGCTATAAATAATAATTGACTTCCTTTGTAAAGGAAGTTACACTTAATTTTGTAAATTTAATTGATCATACCGTAGACAGTAGGTGCCAAATGTGGCTTAATTGCCTGCCGAGGTTTGTAGCGTCGAAGACCTATGATTCATAGGGAATAGATTATACTGCCTCCGTGTCTATGCGCGGGGGCTTTTTATTATTAACAGATCATACATCATGGTTGTTGGTAGTATAAGGGAGCGAATGCTTTCGTTTTATAAGGGCGATGAGTTTAGCTCCCCTAATAATAGCTCGCAAACGGTATGGAATTCTTCAATGGGAGGTGTCAGAATGAGCACAGTGATTGAAAAGAAAACGAAAGTTGTTGATGAGATTACAGCGAAACTTAATGATAGTCAATCAACAATTGTTGTTGACTATCGTGGGTTGACTGTTTCTGAGATAACAGAACTCCGTAAGGAACTTCGTGAAGCGGATGTAGACTTTAAAGTGTACAAGAACTCTATGGTCCGTCGTGCTACTGCAGCAACTGAATTGACAGGAATCGACGAACAACTTGTCGGCCCTACTGCAATTGCTTTCAGTAACAACGATGTGATTGCTCCAGCAAAGATTTTAAACAATTTTGCGAAAAAGCATGAAGCGTTAGAATTAAAAGCAGGAATTATTGAAGGTCGCGTAGCTTCTCTAGAGGAAGTGAAAGCATTAGCAACTCTTCCATCCCGCGATGGACTATTGTCTATGTTGCTTAATGTTATGCAAGCTCCAATCCGTAACTTTGCATTGGCTACAAAAGCCGTTGCAGAACAAAAAGAAGAACAAGAAGAGCAAGGTGCGTAAGCACACGATAAAAAATAAATGCCTAACAGCATAACTATTATTAATAGGAGGAATTTAATCATGACAAAGCAAGAAATGGTCGACGCGATTAAAGAAATGTCAGTATTAGAATTAAATGATTTAGTAAAAGCAATTGAGGAAGAATTCGGCGTTACAGCTGCAGCTCCAGTTGCAGCAGCAGGTGCCGCTGTTGAAGAAGCTGAAGAGCAAACTGAATTTGACGTAGTTCTTGAATCTGCTGGATCTGCTAAAATTGGTGTTATTAAAGTGGTTCGCGAAATCACTGGTCTTGGTCTTAAGGATGCAAAAGCACTTGTTGATGGTGCTCCAGCTCCAGTTAAAGAAGGCGTAAATAAAGAAGAAGCTGAAGAAATCAAAGGTAAACTTACTGATGCAGGAGCTTCTGTAGAAGTTAAGTAATTACAAATAAATTTGGGAAACTCGCTTTGGTACACAAAGCGAGTTTTCTTTATACTTTAAGAATATTTAACTTTGCTAAAGGATTAAAGTATAAGATAAACTAAGGCTTTCGCCTTGAAGGACTTGGCGACGAGCCAAGTTTTTCTAATACATTAAATAAGTTTATAACGGTATATCATCTGTATTATGTAGGATAAAGTGTTCAAAAAGACATAGAAAGGAAGATGAATCTTGTCTGACCACTATTATTCAGAGAAACCAACGACAAAAAGCTCACAAAAAAAAATAAGTGAAAACATACTGAATCATTCTTTCACATTTCAAGTTGATCGAGGAGTTTTTTCAAGAGAAGGACTTGATTATGGAACTAGGTTACTGATTGAAACATTCCGGTCACCTGAGGTAGAAGGGAAAATTGCTGATGTTGGATGTGGGTGGGGGCCGATTGGAATAAGTCTAGCCTACAATTATTCTGAACGTCATATTGTCATGGTCGATATTAATGAACGTTCTGTTTTTCTATCTCAACAAAATGCACAGTTAAACAAAGTAAGTAACGTATCTATTTCACAAAACAATCTATTAAATGGATTCAAAGAAGGGTCGTTTGCTGCAATTTTAACGAACCCTCCGATTCGAGCTGGAAAAGATGTAGTGTTTGCAATTTATGAACAAGCGGATCGAATGTTAATGAATCATGGAGAATTATGGGTTGTTATTCAGAAGAAACAAGGTGCTGCTTCAACGAAACAAAAACTTGAAGAACTAGGTTTTGAACTGACAGTTGAAAACAAACAAAAAGGTTATCTGATCTTCCGTGGAAAAAAGATTGACTCGAGCGATTAGTTGTGATAGTGTTGTTTAATGCGTATGAACATGAAAATGATAATAGGGTTTTTATGCTCTAATATTACTAAAAGGTTAGATTACGTGGCATTTTTTGGAGTGAGAAGTAAAGATGGATAAATTTAATTGTTTAAAAAAAGGGTGAATTGGACAAACTATGAACATCTTTTATGCATGATAAGATAAAAGGTTAGGTAACCCTTTTTTAGTTATTTTTATTTTGAAAGAATTAGGATGTAACTTCTAAGATTTTTTACTACGTATTTAATAAGACATTCTATAATACTTCTAAGAAATCCTTTTTTGTTTAAAAACATTACTCTCTTTTCCCGAAAAGAAATGGAGTAATAGAAGAAAAGAAAGATCCAATTACGTATCTGTCAAAGGATAACGCACAATTTCCTGCGGTCCTTTTGATGATAAAAACGTTAGGTTTGAGGGGTGAATAAGTTGACAGGTCAACTAGTTCAGTATGGACGCCACCGCCAGAGAAGAAGTTATGCGCGAATCAATGAAGTTCTGGATCTTCCGAACTTAATTGAAATTCAAACAGCTTCTTATCAATGGTTTCTTGATGAGGGTATACGCGAGATGTTTCAAGACATTTCACCAATTGAAGATTTTACAGGAAACTTAGTTCTTGAGTTTATCGATTATAACTTAGGAGACCCAAAGTACCCTGTAGATGAATCAAAAGAACGAGATGTAACATATTCTGCGCCACTTCGCGTCAAGGTTCGTCTTATTAATAAAGAGACGGGCGAAGTTAAAGAACAAGAAGTGTTTATGGGAGATTTCCCTCTCATGACTGACACAGGTACATTCGTTATAAATGGTGCAGAGCGTGTCATTGTTTCACAGCTTGTTCGTTCACCAAGTGTGTATTTTAGTCAGAAGATAGATAAGAACGGAAAGCGAGGCTTTGGAACAACGGTCATTCCTAACCGTGGAGCCTGGATGGAACTTGAAACCGATGCGAAAGATGTCGTGTATGTTCGAATCGATCGTACGCGCAAAATTCCTGCAACGGTTTTATTACGTGCGCTTGGATTTGGCACTGATCAAGAGATCATTGATTTACTAGGAGAAGATGAATACTTACGTAATACACTAGAAAAAGATAATACCGACAATTCTGAAAAAGCGCTCCTGGAAATCTATGAGCGTCTACGCCCGGGGGAACCTCCGACAGTAGAAAGTGCAAGGAGCTTGCTAGTGTCTCGCTTTTTCGATCCAAAGCGATATGATTTAGCAAATGTGGGTCGTTATAAAATGAACAAAAAGCTCCATATAAAGAACCGTTTATTTAATCAAGTGTTAGCTGAAACATTAGTAGATCCGGAAACTGGTGAGATTTTAGCTGAAGCTGGATCTTTAATTGACCGACGTTTACTCGATAAATTACTTCCTTATTTAGAAAATGATGTAGGTTTCCGTCATCTTAACCTTCAGGGTGGGGTAATTGACGATGAAGACGTTGAGATTCAATCAATCTTAATTTATTCTCAGAAACCGTCTGAGCAAGACCAGACAATTAAAGTAATTGCGAACGGCCAGATAGATAAATCAATTAAAAATATTACTCCTGCTGACATCATTTCATCAATTAGTTATTTCTTTAACCTCCTTCATGGTGTTGGAAATACAGATGATATTGACCATTTAGGGAATCGCCGACTTCGTTCGGTTGGTGAACTACTACAAAACCAATTCCGTATTGGTCTTTCACGTATGGAGCGTGTCGTGCGTGAGCGTATGTCGATACAAGATGCAAACATGATCACGCCGCAGGCCTTGATCAACATTAGGCCAGTCATCGCGTCGATAAAAGAGTTCTTCGGAAGCTCACAGCTTTCTCAGTTTATGGACCAAACAAATCCACTTGCTGAATTAACACACAAGCGTCGTTTATCGGCTCTTGGACCCGGTGGTTTGACTCGTGAACGTGCAGGTTTTGAGGTGCGTGACGTTCATTATTCTCACTATGGTCGTATGTGTCCAATTGAAACTCCTGAAGGACCAAACATTGGTTTGATTAACTCTTTATCAAGTTTCGCAAAGGTTAATCCATTTGGGTTCATTGAGACACCTTATCGCAAGGTGGATCATGACACAGGGAAAGTCTCCACTCAAGTTGATTACTTGACAGCAGATGAAGAGGATCTTTATGTTGTAGCTCAAGCAAATGCTAAGCTAGAAGAAGATGGTTCATTTACTGAAGAAAATATCATTTGCCGTTTCCGTGGGGAAAACATTATCGTTCCTCAAGATCGAGTCGATTATATGGATGTATCTCCTAAACAAGTTGTTTCAGCGGCTACAGCATGTATTCCTTTCTTGGAAAACGATGATTCAAACCGTGCGTTAATGGGTGCAAATATGCAACGTCAAGCTGTTCCACTTCTTGAGCCACGTTCACCACTTGTGGGTACAGGGATGGAATATGTTTCGGCAAAAGACTCTGGTGCTGCGATCGTCGCAAGTAACAAAGGTCGTGTCGAAAGAGTGACTTCGAAAGTTGTTGAAGTACGTGTCATTGAAGAAGTAAATGGTAATGAAGTAGAAGGTGACATTCAACGATACAATTTAACGAAATTTGATCGTTCTAACCAAGGGACTTGTTATAACCAACGTCCTATCGTAAGTGAAGGAATGATTGTTGATAAAGGTGAAATTCTTGCCGATGGGTCCTCCATGGAAAAAGGAGAAATGGCTTTGGGCCAAAATGTCCTTGTTGGTTTTATGACATGGGACGGATACAACTACGAGGATGCGATCATTTTAAGTGAACGCCTTGTAAAGGATGACGTGTATACATCTATTCATATTGAAGAATATGAATCAGAAGCTCGAGACACGAAATTAGGGCCTGAAGAGATTACTCGTGATATTCCAAACGTAGGGGAAGATGCACTGCGGAACTTGGATGAACGTGGAATTATTCGTGTAGGTGCTGAAGTGAAGGACGGAGATATCCTTGCTGGTAAAGTTACACCTAAAGGGGTAACCGAGTTAACTGCTGAAGAGCGTCTTCTCCACGCTATCTTTGGTGAGAAAGCCCGTGAAGTTCGAGATACTTCTTTACGATCACCGCATGGTGGCGATGGCATAGTACTTGATGTGAAGGTATTTAACCGTGAGGACGGCGATGAGCTACCTCCTGGTGTGAATCAGCTTGTTCGTGTATATATCGTTCAGAAGCGTCAAATTCACGAAGGTGACAAGATGGCTGGACGACACGGAAACAAAGGTGTTATTTCCAAAATCCTTCCTGAAGAAGATATGCCATATATGCCAGATGGCACGCCAATTGACATTATGCTTAACCCACTAGGTGTTCCGTCTCGTATGAACATTGGGCAAGTTCTTGAACTGCACATGGGAATGGCAGCAAGAAAACTTGGCATCCATATTGCGACACCAGTTTTTGATGGTGCTCGAGAGGAAGACGTATGGAGCACGATTGAAGAATCAGGCATGTCAAGAGATGGAAAAACTGTTTTGTATGACGGTCGATCAGGTGAACCATTTGATAACCGAGTATCTGTTGGGATCATGTATATGATCAAACTTGCTCACATGGTTGATGATAAACTTCATGCTCGTTCTACAGGACCTTATTCTTTAGTCACGCAACAACCGTTGGGTGGTAAAGCGCAATTTGGTGGACAACGATTTGGTGAAATGGAAGTATGGGCACTTGAAGCTTATGGTGCTGCGTATACCTTGCAAGAAATCTTGACCGTAAAGTCAGATGACACAATCGGACGTGTGAAAACATATGAAGCGATTGTCAAAGGTGAAAATGTACCAGAACCTGGTGTTCCGGAGTCATTTAAGGTTCTAATTAAAGAGCTTCAAAGCCTTGGTATGGACGTGAAAATGCTTTCGAGTAACGATGAAGAGATTGATATGCTTGAAATGGACGATGATGATGATCAATCGAATGACAAGTTGAATCTAAACTTGGAGCAAAGTGGAGAATCAAACGGTTAACGGAAGAACTTGAATGATGAAAGGGAGGTTAGCCCCTTGATCGATGTGAATAATTTTGAGTATATGAAAATAGGTCTTGCATCCTCAGATAAAATTCGTTCCTGGTCTAGAGGAGAAGTGAAGAAGCCTGAAACGATCAACTATCGTACACTTAAACCTGAAAAAGACGGTTTGTTCTGCGAGCGCATTTTCGGACCTACAAAGGACTGGGAATGCCATTGTGGGAAATACAAACGAGTTCGGTACAAAGGTGTTGTATGTGATCGTTGTGGAGTAGAAGTAACACGATCGAAAGTTCGGCGCGAGCGCATGGGACATATCGAATTAGCTGCTCCTGTTTCCCATATATGGTATTTTAAAGGGATCCCGAGTCGAATGGGACTTGTACTAGACATGTCTCCACGGTCATTAGAAGAAGTAATTTACTTTGCGTCTTATGTTGTGACCGAGACTGGTGACACACCGCTAGAAGTAAAACAATTACTTTCTGAAAAAGAATATCGAACGTATCGAGAGAAATATGGCGGTTCTTTTAACGCAAAAATGGGTGCAGAAGCTATCCGAAAACTATTAGAAGATATTGATTTGGATAAAGAAGCGACTCTTCTAAAAGAAGAGCTGGAAACAGCTCAGGGACAGCGTCGTACTAGAGCAATCAAACGTCTGGAAGTACTTGAAGCGTTCCGTCATTCAGGCAATGATCCTTCTTGGATGGTCTTGGATGTCCTTCCGGTTATTCCACCAGAACTTCGTCCAATGGTTCAATTAGATGGAGGGCGTTTTGCCACTTCCGACTTGAATGATTTGTATCGTCGCGTAATTAACCGTAACAATCGTCTTAAGCGATTGTTGGATTTAGGAGCGCCGAACATTATTGTTCAGAATGAGAAGCGAATGCTTCAAGAAGCGGTAGATGCTCTGATTGATAACGGACGACGTGGTCGTCCGGTTACAGGACCAGGAAACCGTCCATTGAAGTCTCTTTCGCACATGTTAAAAGGGAAGCAAGGGCGTTTCCGTCAAAATTTACTAGGAAAACGTGTCGACTACTCAGGTCGTTCTGTTATTGTTGTAGGTCCTCACTTGAAAATGTATCAATGTGGATTGCCTAAAGAAATGGCACTAGAGCTTTTCAAGCCCTTTGTTATGAAAGAGCTTGTCGCAAAAGGCTTTGCTCACAACATTAAGAGCGCAAAACGAAAAGTGGAGCGAGTGCACCCAGAAGTTTGGGACGTTCTTGAAGAAGTGATTAGAGAACATCCTGTTCTTTTAAACCGTGCACCGACATTACACAGACTTGGTATTCAAGCTTTTGAGCCAACGTTAGTTGAAGGCCGCGCTATTAAGCTTCATCCTCTCGTATGTACAGCGTACAACGCAGACTTTGATGGAGACCAAATGGCGGTTCATGTTCCACTATCAGCGGAAGCTCAAGCAGAATCTCGACTATTAATGCTTGCAGCACAAAATATATTGAATCCTAAAGATGGTAAACCGGTTGTTACACCATCTCAAGACATGGTACTAGGTAACTATTACTTAACGCTTGAAAGAGAAAGTGCAATTGGTGAAGGTGGGGTCTACTATGGGCCGGATGAGGTGTTAACAGCACTTCAAAACGGTTATGTTCACTTGCACACTCGAATTGCTGTTCCAGTATTATCATTAAATAAATCAAATTTTAAAGAAAAGTTTGAAGACCACATGATTGTCACATCTGTAGGTAAAATAATTTTCAATGAAATTTTACCGGATTCTTTTCCATATATAAACGAACCATCAACATTTAATTTGGAAATTGAAACGCCAGATAAATACTTTGTACCTAAGGGAACCGACATAAAGAAAGAGATTCAAAGTAGAGATCTAGTTCTTCCATTCAAAAAAGGCTTTTTAGGAGATATCATTGCAGAAGTGTTTAAGAAATTTAAGATTTCAGAAACCTCTGTCATGTTAGATAAAATGAAGGACTTAGGGTTCTATCATTCTACAAGAGCTGGAATTACCATTGGGGTATCTGACATCGTCGTATTAAAAGACAAACAAGACATCCTTGATGACGGGGAAGAAAAAGTTCAGAAAGTCATGAAGCAATTCCGTCGTGGTTTAATCACGGAAGAAGAGCGTTATGACAAAGTGATTGAAATATGGAGTAAGTCAAAAGACGTTATTCAGACAAAGCTTTTAGGCACGTTGGATAAGACGAACCCAATATTCATGATGAGTGACTCTGGGGCCCGAGGTAACGCATCAAACTTCACACAACTTGCAGGTATGCGAGGACTGATGGCCAATCCATCTGGTCGCATTATTGAACTTCCGATTAAGTCCAGTTTCCGAGAAGGGTTAACAGTGCTAGAGTACTTTATTTCTACTCACGGTGCTCGTAAAGGTCTAGCGGATACAGCACTTAAAACTGCCGACTCAGGTTATCTAACACGTCGTTTAGTTGACGTTGCCCAAGACGTCATCATTCGAGAGGATGACTGTGGTACAGACCGTGGTTTGGAAGTCAAAGCAATTAAAGAAGGGAATGAAGTGATTGAAAGTCTTTATGACAGATTGGTTGGTCGTGTATCTTACCAACGTCTTTATCATCCAAAGACAAAAGAAGTTCTCGTTGAACGAAACCAAGATATTAATGAAGAAATGGCGAAAATCATTGAAGACGCTGGTATAGAGAAGGTTATTATTCGATCTGCTTTCACCTGTGATACAAATCATGGTGTATGTAAGATGTGTTACGGTCGAAACCTAGCTACTGGAACAGAAGTTGAAGTGGGCGAAGCTGTTGGAATTATTGCAGCCCAATCAATTGGTGAACCTGGTACCCAGTTAACAATGCGTACCTTCCATACAGGTGGGGTAGCCGGAAACGATATCACACAAGGTTTACCGAGAATTCAAGAGGTTGTTGAAGCACGTAACCCGAAAGGTTTGGCGATTATCTCTGAAATTGTAGGTAAAGTAACTGAAATCAAAGATGTGAATGACAAGAAAGAAATTGTCGTTCAAGGTGCAATTGAAACAAGAAATTACCCTACTCTATATGGATCAAGGCTTAAAGTAAATGTAGGAGACGAAGTCCAGCCTGGTCAAGAACTTACTGAGGGGTCAATAGATCCTAAAGAATTATTAGTAGTCTCGGGTGTTCAAGGCGTTCAGGAATATCTTCTCAGAGAAGTGCAAAAAGTTTATCGTATGCAAGGGGTAGAAATTGGTGATAAGCACATTGAAGTAATGGTTAGACAAATGATGAGAAAAATTCGCGTCATTGATGCTGGTGATACAAAAGTTTTACCAGGATCACTTGTGGAAATTCACCAATTCACTGAAGCAAATCGTGATATTTTGCTCCGAAATGGTCGTCCAGCCTCTGGTCGTCCAGTACTATTAGGGATTACTAAAGCTTCATTGGAAACTGACTCTTTCTTATCAGCCGCTTCTTTCCAAGAAACGACGAGAGTTCTTACAGATGCAGCAATCAAAGGAAAACGTGATGAACTCGTCGGACTTAAAGAAAATGTCATTATCGGTAAATTGGTCCCAGCAGGTACAGGGATGCAACGGTACCGCCAAATGTCAGCAGCAGATAAAGAAGATCCTAAGCAAGAAGGGCCCATTGGAGAAGTGACAGTTAACGAATAATCAAAAAAATTGTTGACAAAGCAACAATCATGGTGATACTATATCAAAGTGTGCCAAATACCTGATGCTTTGGAGGATGACAAATGTCTTATGAAAAAGTAGCCCAGGCAGCTAATAAAGTCGTAGGCACGAAGCAGACATTAAAAGCACTGGAAAACGAACAGGTTAAAGAACTGATTGTTGCTGAAGATGCCGATCGTAAAGTTTTGGAAAAAGCTTTAATGATTGCCCAAGGAAAAGGGGTCTCCGTTCATCCGGTTGATTCTATGAAAAAACTTGGGAAAGCATGTGGGATCGACGTAAATGCAGCAATCGTAGCTATTAAAAAGTAAAATAGTTTTTACCAATAACGATCCGTCGTTATTGGTGAGAGCTTTCCTTTTAGCCATTTATGAACCACCTGGACCAGTGGGCTTGCTATTTCATTAAAGAGAGGAGGAAAAACCATGCCTACAATTAATCAATTAGTGCGAAAGGGTCGTCAATCAAAAGGAAAGAAATCCGACTCTCCAGCTTTAAACAAAGGATACAATAGTTTCAAAAAAGTACAAACAGATGAGGATTCACCACAAAAACGTGGAGTTTGTACTCGTGTAGGTACGATGACACCAAAGAAACCAAACTCGGCACTTCGTAAATATGCACGTGTTCGTTTGACAAATCAAATCGAAGTTACGGCATATATCCCAGGAATTGGGCACAACCTTCAAGAACACAGTGTTGTACTTATTCGTGGCGGACGTGTGAAAGATTTACCGGGTGTTCGTTATCATATCGTACGTGGAGCTCTTGACACAGCAGGTGTTGAAAAACGCATGCAAGGTCGTTCGAAGTACGGAACGAAAAGAACAAAAAAGTAGTAACTAAATTACAATTGAGTATGTTTAACAGACTCGAATAAAATCTGAAAGGAGGGATTTCAATGCCTCGTAAAGGACCTATTCCTCGCAGAGACGTTCTAGCTGACCCGATTTATCATTCGAAGCTAGTTACTCGTCTCATTAACCGTATTATGGTTGATGGTAAGAGAGGAAAAGCGCAAACTATTCTATATAGAGCATTTGATATTGTTCGTGAAAAAGGTAATGATCCACAAGAAATATTTGAAGAAGCTTTAAAAAACATCATGCCAGTACTTGAGGTAAAAGCACGCCGTGTAGGTGGTGCAAACTATCAAGTACCAATCGAAGTAAAACCTGAGCGTCGTACGACTTTAGGGCTTCGTTGGTTAGTAAGCTATGCACGTCTTCGTGGAGAGAAAACGATGGAAGAACGTTTAGCTTATGAGATTATGGATGCAGCGAATAATACAGGCTCAGCAGTTAAGAAGCGTGAGGATACTCACAAAATGGCTGAAGCTAACAAAGCATTCGCTCATTATCGCTGGTAAAACTAAGCAAATTCATTATATAATTGTCTTGAAATACAGGGTTCAATCTAAAGAGTCATTAAATGACTTTTTGATTTGAACACCTGATTAATACAACTAACATCTTGACAAATAGGAAGGAGAAATTACCAATGGCAAGAGAGTTCTCCTTAGAAAAGACCCGAAATATTGGGATCATGGCTCATATTGACGCCGGAAAAACAACTGCGACTGAGCGAATTCTTTTCTATACAGGCCGCATTCATAAAATTGGTGAAACTCACGATGGTGGTTCTCAGATGGACTGGATGGACCAAGAGCAAGAGCGTGGTATCACAATTACGTCCGCAGCAACAACAGCACAATGGGAAGGGCATCGAATTAATATCATCGACACTCCAGGGCACGTGGACTTCACAGTTGAAGTTGAGCGTTCACTTCGAGTACTAGATGGTGCAGTAACAGTTCTTGATGCACAATCAGGTGTTGAGCCACAGACAGAAACAGTGTGGCGCCAAGCAACAACATACGGTGTTCCTCGTATTGTCTTTGTAAACAAGATGGATAAATTAGGTGCTGATTTCATCTATTCTCTAGGGACACTAGAAGATAGATTAGGTGCAAATGTAGCAGCTATTCAATTACCAATTGGTGCTGAAGATGATTTTGAAGGAATCATTGACCTTATTACAATGGAAGCATTCTTCTATACTGATGATTTAGGGACACGAACAGAAGCTCGCGAAATTCCGGATGAGTACAAAGCTCAAGCGGAAGAGCATCGTGAAATTCTTATCGAGAAAGTTTCTGAATTAGATGAAGATCTTACAATGAAGTATCTAGAAGGAGAAGAAATTTCACAAGCTGAGCTTAAAGCGGCTATCCGTAAAGCGACGTGTGATGTGGAATTCTACCCAGTTATTTGTGGTTCTGCTTTCAAAAATAAAGGGGTGCAATTGCTTCTAGACGCAGTTATTGCATATCTTCCTGCACCAACAGATGTTGCTTCTATTCAAGGGCATGTTCCAGAAACAGAGGAGATTGTTACTCGTAAAGCTGGCGACGATCAACCTTTCGCTGCTTTAGCTTTTAAAGTAGCAACTGATCCATTTGTTGGTAAACTGACTTTCTTCCGAGTGTACTCTGGGAAAGTTGAATCAGGATCGTATGTTCGTAACTCATCAAAAGGTAAACGTGAGCGAATGGGACGTATTCTTCAAATGCATGCGAACCACCGTGAAGAAATTCCAACATGTTTCTCTGGTGATATTGCAGCAGGTGTTGGTCTTAAAGATACGTCAACAGGTGATACTTTATGCGATGAAAAGAATCTTGTTATTCTTGAGTCCATGGATTTCCCTGATCCAGTTATTTCTTTGTCAGTTGAACCAAAGTCAAAAGCTGACCAAGATAAGATGGGTATGGCGTTAGCTAAACTTGCAGAAGAGGATCCAACATTTAAAACACACACGGACGATGAAACGGGTCAAACAATCATTGCTGGTATGGGTGAACTTCACCTTGATATCATTGTTGATCGTATGAAGCGTGAGTTTAAAGTGGAAGCAAATGTTGGTGCACCGCAAGTATCTTACCGCGAAACAATTCGCCAAGAGGCCAAATGTGAAGGTAAGTTTGTTCGACAGTCAGGTGGACGAGGTCAGTACGGTCACGTATGGATTGAATTTACACCTAACGAAGAAGGCGCTGGATATGAATTTATTGATAATGTAGTCGGTGGGGTTGTACCACGTGAATATATTAATTCAGTTAACGCCGGAGTAAAAGAATCACTAGATAATGGACTGCTTGCAGGATTCCCAGTTATCGATGTAAAAGCAAGATTATATGACGGTTCTTATCATGACGTTGACTCTAACGAGATGGCGTTTAAGGTAGCAGCCTCTATGGCTTTCAAAGAAGCTAAAAACAAATGTAAACCAGTTTTACTTGAACCACTCATGAGAGTAGAAGTTGTTATTCCAGAAGAGTATATGGGTGACATCATGGGTGACATTACATCTCGTCGTGGACGTGTAGAAGGAATGGAAGCTAGAGGAAACGCGCAAACAGTTCGTGCAATGGTTCCTTTGGCTGAGATGTTCGGTTATGCCACGTCTCTACGTTCTAACACGCAAGGTCGTGGACAGTACTCCATGCACTTTGACCACTATGAAGAAGTTCCGAAGAGTATTGGTGAAGAAATCATTAAGAAAACTTCAGGACAATAGTAGGAAAGATTGTTTCTAAGAAAATTTTGTTGTAAGCTTGGAAGGGTGAAGAAGTAACATTTTTCATCTTTCTACAAAAATAAAAATATTTATAAACATAAGGAGGATTTCGATCATGGCAAAAGAAAAATTTGATCGTTCCAAAACACATGCCAACATTGGTACAATTGGACACGTCGACCACGGTAAAACAACATTAACTGCAGCTATCTCTCACGTGCTACACAAAAAATCAGGTAAGGGAACTGCAATGGCATATGACCAGATTGACGGAGCACCAGAAGAGCGCGAGCGTGGAATCACAATTTCCACTGCACACGTTGAGTATGAAACGGATTCTCGTCACTACGCACACGTTGACTGCCCAGGACACGCAGACTATGTTAAAAACATGATCACAGGTGCTGCGCAAATGGACGGAGCAATCTTAGTAGTATCCGCTGCTGATGGCCCAATGCCACAGACTCGTGAGCACATCTTACTTTCACGTCAAGTTGGTGTACCATCAATCGTGGTATTCTTAAACAAGACTGACCAAGTAGACGATGAAGAGCTACTTGAATTAGTAGAAATGGAAGTTCGTGATCTCCTTTCTGAGTATGACTTCCCTGGTGATGACATTCCTTTCGTTAAAGGTTCTGCTCTTAAAGCTCTTGAAGGAGATGCTGACCACGAAGCAGCAATCCTTGAGTTAATGCAGCAAGTAGATGATTACATCCCAACTCCAGACCGCGACAAGGATAAGCCTTTCATGATGCCAATTGAGGATGTATTCTCAATCACTGGCCGTGGTACTGTTGCTACAGGACGTGTTGAGCGTGGCCAATTAAATGTTGGTGACGAAGTAGAAATCATCGGTATTGAAGAGAAGTCTAGCAAATCAACTGTTACAGGTGTTGAGATGTTCCGTAAGCTTCTTGACTATGCTGAAGCTGGTGACAACATTGGAGCACTACTACGTGGTGTTGCTCGTGATGATATTAACCGTGGACAAGTACTTGCTAAGCCAGGTACAATTACTCCACATACTAAATTTAAAGCAGAAGTTTATGTACTATCTAAAGAAGAAGGTGGACGTCACACTCCATTCTTCACTAACTATCGTCCACAGTTCTACTTCCGTACTACGGACGTAACTGGTGTAACTTATTTGCCTGAAGGCGTTGAAATGGTTATGCCTGGTGACAACGTAGAAATGGTTGTTGAACTTATTGCTCCAATCGCTATCGAAGAAGGTACGAAGTTCTCTATCCGTGAGGGTGGACGTACTGTAGGCGCTGGTGTTGTTGCAACAATTACTGAGTAATCTTTGATTGTAAGCGAATTTCAAAGGCTGATCCGTTGGATGTATCATCCACTGGGTCAGCCTTTTTTATTTATGGAGAAATCGAAACCGAAATCGGATTGTCATTTGAGGTGAAAAGATAAAACAGAAGAAGAGAGAACTTGTGTAGTAGGCGAGTAGAGTAAGAGAAAATAAAAAACAAGACAAAGGAACTTATACAGTAAGCGAGTAAGAAAAGGGGAATAAAGCAGAAGCAAATTATAACCATAAGAGATTATATAATATGTAACATATGAAACCAGCTAAAAAGCATCGTTAGGTAGTCCGCTTCAAATAGAAAGCAAACAAAGAAGTAACCAGAACCGATCACTTGAATTATATTAATGACAAATATACGCAAAATCATTCATACAATTATCTAGTAGGTTATAGTGTGAAGTGTTTTGATGATAGAAGTAAAGAAAGTTGAAATCATAGATGCATAGTTATTTCCTAAAAGCACTTAATTAAGAGTGTTTTAAGTTAACTTAACGTCTACTATTAACCCAAATTATTCTTGTGAAATTACTTCTTGATATTATTGATACAACCTTGTATAATAGGCAAAGTGTGATTACGACATATATATTATAAAAAAACTTGCATACACATTTCCATTCGTGTATAATATCTAATGTTGGTCACTGACAGGCGTTGATCCGGGAGGTTGCTGACACGCCAGGCCCCTTTGCCATGGGGCGGTGTGTGAAAATTTCCGAGGAGCAAGTCTATTTCCAAAAATGGGCGAAAAAGGAGGTATTCAAATGGCAAAACAAAAAATTCGCATTCGATTAAAAGCTTATGATCATAGAATTCTTGATCAATCTGCAGAGAAGATTGTTGATACGGCAAAACGATCAGGTGCTTCGGTATCCGGTCCAATCCCGCTACCAACAGAAAGATCTATCTACACAGTTCTTCGTGCGGTGCACAAGTACAAAGACTCTCGCGAACAGTTCGAGATGCGTACTCATAAGCGTCTAATCGATATCGTTGAGCCAACACCACAAACGGTCGATGCTTTAATGCGATTAGATCTGCCATCAGGCGTTGATATTGAAATCAAACTATAAATAATAAAATGAAAAGAATTATAGGAGGTGTGACTCATGACCAAAGGAATCTTAGGTAAAAAATTAGGTATGACCCAAGTATTCTCTAAAACTGGAGAGGCAATTCCGGTTACTGCGATCCAAGCTGAACCAAACGTTGTTCTTCAAAAGAAAACTATTGAAGGTGAAGGCTATGAAGCGATCCAATTAGGGTTTTCTGATACAAAGCAAAACAGACAAAACAAACCTGCAAAAGGTCACGCAGAAAAAGCGAAGACAACCCCTAAGCGCTTCGTTAAAGAGCTCCGTTCATTGAATGTAGCGGACTATGAAATTGGTCAAGAAGTCAAAGTTGACACATTTGCTGAAGGAGACTCAGTCGATGTAACTGGGAAATCAAAAGGGAAAGGTTTCCAAGGTGCTATTAAGCGTCATAACCAATCTCGAGGGCCAATGACTCACGGTTCACGTTATCACCGTCGTCCTGGTTCAATGGGTCCTGTTGATCCAAACCACGTACGCCCTGGTAAGTTGCTCCCTGGACGCATGGGTGGAGAACAAGTAACCGTTCAGAACCTCGAAATTGTAAAAGTAGATTCAGAAAATAACATTCTTCTCGTAAAAGGTAATGTACCTGGAGCAAGAAGAAGTTTCGTAACTATTCAATCAGCGGTTAAAGCTGACTAATATTGAAGAAGAAAGGAGGAGCCCAGATGCCTAAAGTTACTTTGTTTAACCAAGCTGGCTCGCAAGTAGGCGATATTGAACTTTCAGACAACGTTTTTGGCGTTGTTCCAAATGAAAGTGTTCTATATGAAGCAGTTGTGATGCAACAAGCATCTCAACGACAAGGTACACATTCAACAAAAACTCGCGGAGAAGTTCGCGGCGGTGGAAAAAAACCATGGCGACAAAAAGGAACTGGACGTGCACGTCACGGTACAATCCGTTCCCCGATTTGGGTAGGTGGTGGTGTTACATTTGGTCCGACACCTCGCAGCTATGGCTATAAGATGCCTAAGAAACAACGTCGTTTAGCGCTAAAATCAGCTCTTTCTTCTAAGGTAAATGATGAAAACATTTACGTATTGGAAGGATTGAGTCTAGAAACACCAAAAACAAAGGAAATAAAGCAAGTCTTAGCTGGATTATCAGCAGATGCAAAAGTACTTGTTGTTACAGCAGATTACAACGATGCCGTTGCTTTATCTGTTCGTAACCTTCCGGGAGTAAAATTTGTAACAGCAGACGGAGTTAATGTTCTCGATCTTCTTAACCATAAGAAGCTAATCATTACTCAAGATGCTGTCAAACAGGTAGAGGAGGTGCTTGCATAATGGCAGATATTAGAGATCTCATTAAGCGCCCGATCATTACAGAACGTACAGCGGATTTAATGGCTGATAAGAAATACACGTTTGAGGTTGATCCTCGAGCAAATAAATCACAAATTAAAGATGCAGTTGAAGAAATCTTTGGTGTGACTGTAGTTAAAGTAAATACAATGAACTACAAAGGTAAATTCAAGCGTTTTGGACGTCATTCAGGCTATACTCGCAAGCGCAAAAAAGCCATTGTTCAACTTTCAGCGGACAGCAAAGAACTAGAGTTCTTTGAAGGCGCGTAAAAAATTTATAAGTGAAGGAGGGAAAAACTGATGGCTATTAAAAAGTATAAACCAACCACAAATGGTCGACGATTTATGACTAGTTTAGATTTCGAAGACCTTACAACAGATAAACCGGAAAAATCCTTGTTAGCTCCACTACATGGTAGAGGTGGACGTAACAATCAAGGTAGATTGACAGTACGTCATCAAGGTGGCGGACACAAACGTCAATACCGAATTATTGATTTCAAACGCAACAAAGATGGAATTCCAGGCCGCGTTGCTACAATTGAGTATGATCCAAACCGTTCTGCGAATATCGCACTTGTAAACTATGCGGATGGAGAAAAACGTTACATTCTTGCTCCTAAAAATATTAAAGTAGGCACAATGATCATGTCTGGTAAAGATGCGGATATCAAAGTAGGTAACGCACTTGAACTAAAAGACATTCCAGTAGGTACAATTATTCATAACGTAGAACTTCGACCTGGTAAAGGTGGACAGTTAGTACGTTCTGCTGGGGCTGAAGCACAAGTTTTAGGTAAAGAAGGCATTTATGTTCTTGTTCGTTTGCGTTCAAGTGAAACGCGTTTAATCTTAGCAACTTGTCGTGCGACAATTGGTCAAGTTGGTAACGTAGAGCATGAGCTTGTGACGATCGGTAAAGCCGGCCGTTCACGTTGGTTAGGTAAACGACCAACTGTTCGTGGTTCTGTTATGAACCCTAATGATCACCCACACGGTGGTGGTGAAGGTAAAGCTCCAATTGGTCGTAAGTCGCCGATGTCACCATGGGGTAAACCAACTCTTGGTTATAAGACTCGTAAAAAGAATAAAAGCACGGATAAATATATTGTGCGTCGACGTAAAAAATAACGCGATTGCGATACGGTTCTCTGATAGGAACCGTGAGTCAATCATGAAGAAGGAGGTACAACTATGGGTCGCAGCTTGAAAAAAGGACCTTTTGTCGATGATCATTTGATGAAGAAAGTAGAAGCGATGGATACGGAAAACAGAAGAGTTATTAAAACTTGGTCACGTCGCTCAACGATTTTCCCACAATTCATTGGTCACACAATTGCAGTGTATGACGGTCGTAAACATGTACCAGTATTTGTTTCTGAAGATATGGTTGGACATAAGCTTGGTGAATTTGCACCAACACGAACGTATAAAGGTCATGCAGACGATAGGAAAACACGACGTTAATAAAGAGGGGAGGTACTATTCATGGAAGCAAAAGCAGTTGCAAAACAAGTGCGTATTGCTCCTCGCAAAGTTCGCTTAGTTGTAGACTTGATCCGTGGTAAAGCAGTCGGTGAAGCAGTTTCAATTTTGAAACTCACACCTAAAAAAGCATCTCCAGTAGTGGAGAAACTTTTGAACTCAGCCATTGCGAACGCAGAGCATAACTATGAAATGGAACCTGACAATTTAGTTGTTAGTAAAGTATTTGTAGACGAAGGTATTACATTAAAGAGATTCCGACCACGTGCTATGGGACGTGCGAGCCGAATTAACAAACGTACGAGCCATATTACGCTCGTTCTATCAGAAAAGAAGGAGGGATAAGTGTGGGTCAAAAAATAAATCCTAATGGACTTCGTGTAGGCGTTATTCGCGGCTGGGAGTCAAAATGGTACGCTGATAAAGATTATGCTGACCTACTTCACGAAGATATTAAAATTCGTGAATACTTGGAGAAGCGTCTAAGTGAAGCTTCAGTCTCCACGATCGAAATCGAACGTGCGGCTAGTCGTGTGAACGTAACGATTTACACTGCCAAACCAGGAATGGTTATTGGTAAAGGTGGATCTGAAGTCGAAGCATTACGTAAAGCTCTAAATCAATTAAGCGGTAAGCGAGTACACATTAACATCAACGAAATCAAGAGACCAGATCTTGATGCAAAGCTTGTTGCTGAAAATATTGCTCGTCAATTAGAAAATCGTATTTCTTTCCGTCGTGCGATGAAACAAACTATTCAACGCACAATGCGATCTGGCGCACTAGGGATCAAAACGCAAGTTTCTGGTCGTCTTGGTGGTGCTGATATCGCTCGCGATGAATCATATAGCGAAGGAACTGTTCCACTACACACATTAAGAGCTGACATTGACTATGGTGCTGCTGAGGCAGACACTACTTACGGTAAACTTGGTGTAAAAACGTGGATTTACAAAGGTGAAGTCCTTCCAACGAAAGGAACGAACCAAGAGGAAGGAGGAAAATAATCATGCTAATGCCTAAACGTGTGAAATTCCGTCGCGAACACCGTGGTAAGATGCGCGGTCGTGCGAAGGGTGGAACAGAAGTATCATTCGGTGAATATGGTTTACAAGCTCTTGAAGCTTCGTGGATCACAAATCGTCAAATTGAGTCCTCACGTATTGCCATGACACGTTACATGAAACGTGGAGGTAAAGTATGGATTAAAATTTTCCCCGATAAGCCTTATACGGCTAAACCTTTAGAAGTTCGGATGGGTTCCGGTAAAGGTGCGCCTGAAGGATGGGTTGCTGTAGTAAAACCAGGGAAAATTTTATTTGAAATAGCAGGTGTATCAGAAGAAGTAGCTCGCGAAGCATTACGTTTAGCTTCACACAAGCTACCAATTCAAACGAAATTTGTAAAACGTGAAGAAGTGGGTGGTGACGCAAATGAAAGCTAATGAGATTCGCAACCTAACCACTGCAGAAGTCGAACAAAAAACGAAGACATTGAAAGAAGAACTTTTCAATCTTCGCTTTCAACTTGCGACTGGGCAGTTAGATAATCCAGCCCGTATTCGCGAAGTGAAAAAAGGTATTGCTCGTGCAAAAACAGTATTACGTGAACGAGAACTCGGAATCACGAACGAATAGGCTGAGAGGAGGTTTGCACAGTGGAAGAACGTAATAATCGCAAAAGCTATGTTGGTCGAGTAACATCTGATAAGATGGACAAAACCATTACAGTTGTTGTCGAAACGTATAAAACACACTCTCTCTATGGAAAGCGTGTAAAATATTCTAAAAAGCTTAAAGCGCACGATGAGAATAACTCAGCTAAATTAGGTGATGTTGTAAAAATCATGGAAACTCGTCCGGTATCTAAAGACAAGCGTTTCCGTATCATCGAAATTGTTGAAGAATCAGTCATCGTTTAACTTCAAGTATATGTTTGCTTACCTGAAGGGAGGTAAAGAAGTCTATGATCCAGCAAGAAAGCCGTTTAAAAGTTGCCGATAACTCAGGAGCGCGTGAAGTACTTTGTATTAAAGTTCTCGGAGGTTCCGGGCGTAAAGTAGCTAATATTGGAGACGTTATTGTCTGTACTGTCAAACAAGCAACACCTGGTGGCGTTGTCAAGAAGGGTGAAGTTGTTCGTGCAGTCATTGTTCGTACAAAGACTGGCGCTCGTCGTAAAGATGGCTCTTACATTAAGTTTGATGAAAACGCAGCGGTGATTATCCGTGACGATAAAGGACCAAGAGGAACACGTATCTTCGGACCAGTTGCACGAGAACTTCGTGAAAACCAGTTCATGAAAATTGTTTCTTTAGCTCCTGAAGTACTTTAATGATAGATCAAATGAACAGAAATATACGTCTTAAGAGGAGGTGCCCTCATGTCTCAACCAAAATTGCATGTCAAACAAGGCGATAACGTTAAAATTATCACTGGCAAAGACAAAGGCAAGGAAGGTAAAATCCTTGAAGCATACCCGAATGATTCCCGTGTGCTTGTGGAAGGCGTAAACATGGTAAAAAAACATGCGAAACCATCCCAATCAAATCCACAAGGTGGAATTCTTAATCAGGAAGCTCCAATTCACGTTTCAAACGTGATGCCAATCGACCCTAAAACGGGAGAACCAACCCGTATTGGTTATAAAGAAGAAAAAGGTAAAAAAGTACGTATCGCGAAAAAATCTGGCGAATCTCTAGATAAGTAAGGGCCAGTGGCTGAAAGGAGGATCACTCAATGAGTCGTTTGAAGGAAAAGTTCAATAAGGAGATTACTCCTGTATTAACTGACAAATTTAATTACACTTCCGTGATGGAAGTTCCACACGTGGAGAAGATCGTTATTAACATGGGTGTCGGTGACGCTGTTCAGAACTCAAAAGTTCTTGATAAAGCTGTCGAAGAGCTTACACTTATTTCAGGTCAGAAGCCATTAATTACAAAAGCGAAGAAATCCATTGCGGGTTTTAAACTTCGTGAAGGTATGCCAATCGGTGCAAAAGTAACATTGCGCGGTGAGCGTATGTATGATTTCCTAGATAAGCTAATTTCTGTTTCTTTACCACGTGTACGTGACTTCCGAGGTGTTTCTAAAAAAGCATTTGACGGTCGTGGAAATTACACAATGGGAATTAAAGAACAATTAATTTTTACTGAAATTGAGTATGACAATGTAGACAAAGTTCGTGGAATGGATATCGTCATTGTAACAACTGCTAATAGTGACGAAGAAGCGCGTGAACTACTCACTCAAATGGGCATGCCGTTTCAAAAATAAAAAGTTTGCCAAAAGAGAGGAGTGAAGACCTTGGCGAAAAAATCAATGATCGCGAAACAGAAGCGTACGAAGAAGTTTAACGTACAGGAATACACTCGTTGCGAACGCTGTGGACGCCCTCACAGTGTCATCCGCAAATTTAAACTTTGCCGTATCTGCTTCCGAGAACTTGCACATAAAGGTCAAATTCCGGGCGTAAGAAAAGCTAGCTGGTAATTCCGTTTAAAGGAAGGAGGTAAATACGATGACCATGACAGATCCTATTGCTGATATGCTTACGCGTATTCGTAATGCAAATACAGTACGTCACACAAGTTTGGAGCTTCCAGCTTCAAACCTAAAAAAAGAACTAGCTGATATTTTGAAGCGTGAAGGTTTTATTCGCGACTATGAATATATTAAGGACAGTAAACAAGGAATTCTTCGTATTTTCCTTAAGTACGGTGCAGATAACGAAAAAGTTATCACTGGACTTAAGAAAATCAGTAAACCAGGTTTACGCGTTTACACGAAGGCAGATCAACTTCCACGTGTACTAGGTGGATTAGGAATTGCGATTATTTCATCTTCAACTGGAGTAATCACTGATAAAGAAGCTCGTCAACAACAAGTAGGCGGAGAAGTACTCGCTTATATTTGGTAATAAGAACGTAACAGAATGGAGGTGTAAGGCATGTCTCGAGTTGGTATAAAACCAGTTGAGATTCCTTCTGGAGTAGAAGTGAAAATCGACAATACTACAATTACAGTTAAAGGACCTAAGGGTGAGCTTCAAAGAGAACTTCACCACGCTATGATTGTAAAACAAGAAGATAACACGATCACAGTTGAGCGTCCTTCTGATCATAAAGAACATCGTTCACTTCATGGTACTACTCGTAGCATCATCAACAACATGATTGAAGGTGTTACGAAAGGCTTTGAAAAGAAACTTCAGCTTGTAGGTGTTGGGTATAGAGCACAAAAGACAGGAAATAAGTTAATCTTAAATGTTGGTCTATCTCACCCAGTAGAATTTGTTGAAGAGAATGGTTTGGAAATTGACGTACCGACAAATACGCAAATTACCGTTAAGGGTATCAATAAAGAAAGCGTAGGTGCACTTGCTTCAAACATCCGCTCGACAAGAAAACCAGAACCTTACAAAGGTAAAGGTGTACGATATGAAGGCGAATATGTACGACGCAAGGAAGGTAAAACAGGGAAATAAACCCTAATAACGGAAAGAAAGGAATGACGTTCGATGATCACGAAAACTGACAAGAACGCGGTTCGTAAGAAAAGACACGCCCACGTTCGTCGTTCGATCACAGGAACTGCTGAACGTCCTCGCTTGAATGTTTTCCGTTCTACTAAGCATATTTATGCACAGTTAATTGATGATGTTGCAAGAGTAACATTAGCAAGTGCTTCAAGCTTAGATAAAGAACTTAGTGTTGACAATGGCGGGAACAAAGAAGCAGCACGTCAAGTTGGCGAACTTGTGGCAAAGCGAGCCCTTGAAAAGGGTCATGAATCCGTAGTATTTGATCGTGGCGGTTACCTCTACCACGGTCGCGTACAAGAACTAGCAGATGGTGCTCGTAAAGCAGGTCTGAAGTTTTAATCAAGGCGAAAAAGGAGGGAAATACATTGCGTATCGATCCAACTAAATTGGAGATTGAAGAAAGAGTTGTAAACGTCAACCGAGTAGCAAAGGTTGTTAAAGGGGGACGTCGTTTCCGCTTTGCAGCACTCGTTGTCGTTGGAGATAAAAATGGACACGTAGGCTTCGGAATGGGTAAAGCACTTGAAGTACCTGAAGCAATCCGTAAGGCAATTGAAGAAGGCAAGAAAAACATGATTCACGTACCAATCCAAGGAACTACAATCCCTCACCAAATCAATGGAGAATTTGGTGCTGGAAATGTACTATTAAAACCAGCATCAGAAGGTACTGGAGTTATCGCTGGTGGACCAGTTCGTGCGGTATTAGAATTGGCTGGTGTCGGCGATATCCTATCTAAATCCTTGGGATCTAACAACCCAATTAACATGGTACGTGCAACAATCCAAGGGCTTGAGAGTTTGAAAAGTCCAGAGCAGGTTGCAAAACTACGCGGCAAATCTGTAGAAGAGTTGCTAGGTTAAGGAGGGATTTGGCATGGCAAAGAAAATTGAAATTACCCTCACACGAAGCCTGATCGGACGTCCAGAAGATCAGCGCGTTACTGTGAAGACTTTAGGTCTTCGTAAAGTTAATCACACTGTCGTTCAAGAAGATAACGACGCAATGCGCGGAATGGTAAACAAAGTTTCCCATCTCGTCAGTGTGAAGGAAGTAGAAGCGTAATCGATAAACAGTTGAGGAGGTGTCAATATGGAACTTCACGAATTAAAACCTTCGGTAGGATCACGTAAAGAACGTAAGCGTAAAGGACGAGGGATTGGTACCGGTAATGGTAAAACAGCTGGTAAAGGTCACAAAGGTCAAAACGCTCGTTCAGGCGGTGGTGTTCGACCAGGTTTTGAAGGTGGTCAAATGCCGATTTTCCGTCGCTTACCTAAACGTGGATTTAAGAACCCGAATCGTACAGAATACGCGATCGTGAACCTTGACACGTTGAATCTATTTGACGAAGGTACTGAAGTTACACCTGCATTGCTTGTAGAGACTGGTGCAGTGAAAAATAGTAAAAATGGAATTAAAGTTTTGGGTAATGGTTCACTTGAGCGTAAACTCACAGTGAAAGCTCATAAATTCTCAGGATCAGCAAAGGAAGCGATTGTTGCTGCCGGCGGAACGACTGAGGTGGTTTAATGTTTCAGACAATCTCCAATATTTTTCGTGTTGGTGATTTAAGGAAAAAGATTTTCTTCACCTTAATGATGTTGATCGTCTTTCGCATCGGTGCACATATTCCAGCACCTGGTGTTGACGCAGATGTTTTAGATTTTGGTGGAGAAATGAATGCCTTTGGTTTTTTAAATACTTTTGGCGGTGGAGCACTTGAGAACTTCTCCATTTTTGCAACAGGGATTATGCCGTATATTACCGCATCCATTATCGTACAACTTTTACGGATGGATGTCGTTCCTAAGTTTGCCGAATGGGCTAAGCAAGGGGAAGCAGGTCGCAAAAAGTTAGCACAAGTAACGAGGTACGGTACGATTGGGATTGCGTTTATTCAAGCGTTAGGTATGTCGATTGGATTTAATAACTTATTTACAGGACTCGTTCCTGATCCAAGTGTATCGACGTACTTACTAATTGCACTAAGCCTAACAGCAGGAACTGCATTCTTACTTTGGTTAGGTGAACAGATTACTGCTAATGGTGTTGGAAACGGGATCTCGATAATGATCTTTGCGGGGATTGCTGCTGGGATTCCGAATGGAGTTAATCAAATTTATGTGACTCAATTCGAAGACGCAGGAGATGCCTTGTTTATTAACATCGTTACCGTACTATTATTACTCTTGGCACTTATAGCGATTGTTGTAGGAGTAATTTTTGTACAGCAAGCTCTCAGAAAAATTCCTGTTCAATATGCTAAAAGATTGGTTGCTGGAAAACCGCAGGGTGGTCAATCGACTCACTTGCCGTTGAAGGTTAACTCAGCCGGGGTTATTCCAGTTATCTTCGCAATGTCTCTCTTTATCTTTCCGCCAACAGTGGCTGGATTTTTCGGAGATAACAATGCGATAGCTGGTTGGATTACAACGAACTTTGATTATACACAACCGTTTGGCCTTGTTGCCTATGCGGCGTTAATTATCGGGTTTACGTATTTCTACACATTTGTTCAGGTTAATCCAGAACAAATGGCAGATAACCTTAAAAAACAAGGTGGCTATATTCCTGGCATCCGTCCCGGTAAAACAACGCAAGTCTATATTACTCGTATCCTTTATCGTTTGACATTCGTCGGAGCTCTATTCCTGGCAACAGTGTCAACTATACCTGTCTTCTTCACACAAGTCGCGGGTCTTCCTCCAGCTATACAAATTGGAGGTACGGGATTATTGATTGTTGTTGGTGTAGCATTAGACACGATGAAGCAAATTGAAAGTCAACTAATTAAACGATCATATAAAGGTTTTATTAAATAAAAGGGAGCATTCTCCCTTTTGCCTTTGATTGAAGATTAGAACGATGGAGGGAAAAAGATGAATTTAATCTTAATGGGACTTCCAGGTGCAGGAAAAGGAACACAAGCAGAAACAATCGTCGCAAAGTATGGCGTTCCGCACATTTCAACAGGAGACATGTTTCGTGCAGCTATTAAAAATGGTACGGAGTTGGGTCTAAAGGCCAAAGCGTTTATGGATGAGGGTAATCTTGTTCCAGACGAAGTTACTGTTGGAATTGTTAAAGAGCGTTTAAGTCTTAATGACTGTAAAGACGGATTTTTACTTGATGGATTTCCTCGGACTGTTGCCCAAGCGTCAGCACTTGAAGATATTTTGGAAAGTCTTGATCGCCAATTGGACCATGTATTATATATTAAAGTACCAAAAGAGGATCTAACTAAACGTCTCACTGGTCGGTGGATCTGCCCTACATGTGGTGCTACTTACCATGAGATTTATAATCCTCCAGCAGTAAAAGAAAAATGTGATAAAGACGGAAGTGACTTGATTCAACGAGAAGATGATAAGCCTGAAACGGTTGAAAAGCGTTTAGAAGTTAACATGGGACAAACAAAACCTTTAGTTGATTTCTACAGTGAAAAGGGCTACCTGCGAAACATTGATGGTCAACAAGACATTAAGAAGGTTTTTGAAGATCTTGACGAGTTTCTGAAAGGAAGCCATCAATGATCATTTGTAAGACTCAGCGTGAGCTGGATATCATGAGTCATGCAGGAGAAATCGTTGCTTTGACTCACCAACAACTTCAAAAACATATTAAGCCTGGAATCACAACGATAGAATTAGACCAAATTGCAGACACATTTATTCGATCGTTTGATGCGATTCCATCTTTTAAAGGATATAATGGATTTACTGGAAGTATCTGTGCTTCAGTGAATGATCAATTGGTACACGGAATTCCGGGAAACCACGTTCTTGAAAATGGCGACATTATCAGTATTGATATTGGTGCCAACTATCAAGGCTATCATGGGGACTCGGCATGGACGTATCCTGTGGGGACGATTGATAAAAAGACGAGTAAGCTTCTTGAAGTCACTGAAGAGTCGCTTTATAGAGGGCTTGCTGAAGCCAAGCCAGGTGAAAGACTATCTAATATCTCTCATGCAATTCAAACTTATGTGGAAGCCGAAGGGTTTTCAATAGTGAGAGAATATGTCGGTCATGGTGTTGGTCGAAGTCTACATGAAGACCCACAAATTCCTCATTTTGGCCCGCCTGGAAAGGGGCCAAGACTGAAAGAAGGAATGGTCTTAGCTATTGAACCGATGGTAAACGCTGGAAGCCGACATGTACGGACATTGAAAGATAATTGGACCGTAGTGACGACTGATGGAAAAATGTGTGCCCATTTCGAACACACAATTGCTATTGTTGATACAGGATATAAAATTTTGACAAAAGCCCAATGAACTTAGAAGGTGGTCATCAAATGAAAGATCCTGACTCAAATCCACAAGTTGGAGAACTTGTGCGAATTTTGAACGGAAGAGACAAAGATCAATTCGCTTTTGTTATTGACGTGTTGGATGAACGTTTTGTCCATATTGCTGACGGGGATAAAAGGAAAGTTGACCGAGCAAAACGGAAGAACGTTCTACACATTGAAGGAACGAATATCATTGCTCCGGAAGTCAAGAATAGCATTATCGAAACGGGCCGTGTAACCAATGCTAAATTGCGGTTTGCAATTTCAACATATATTGATGATAATTTACTGAAGGAAGGAGAGTAAATTCATGGCCAAAGAAGATGTAATTGAAGTAGAAGGAACGGTCATTGAGCCGCTTCCTAATGCGATGTTTCGTGTTGAACTAGAAAACGGACATAAGGTCTTGGCCCATGTTTCAGGTAAAATCCGCATGCATTTTATTCGAATTTTACCTGGGGACAAGGTTACTGTAGAATTATCTCCGTATGACCTATCTCGTGGTCGTATCACGTATCGATATAAATAAATCAACAAGTTATGATAGTCACTCCGCACTATAAGGAGGTAGAAAGCATGAAGGTAAGACCATCAGTGAAACCGATTTGCGAGAAATGCAAAGTTATTCGCCGAAAAGGTACCGTCATGGTAATTTGCGAAAATCCTAAGCACAAGCAAAAGCAAGGGTAAAAACATAGGAGGTGTAAAAGCATGGCACGTATTGCAGGTGTCGACATTCCTCGTGATAAGCGAGTCGTCGTCTCACTCACGTACATTTTCGGAATTGGCCAGTCAAAAGCTAGTCATATTCTGAAAGAAGCTGGTGTTTCTGAAAACACACGCGTACGCGATTTAACTGAAGATGAATTAACAAAAGTTCGTGAAGTAGTTAACGGTATTAAAGTTGAAGGGGACCTTCGTAGAGAAGTTTCTTTAAATATTAAGCGTCTGATCGAAATCGGATCTTATCGCGGTGTTCGTCATCGTCGCGGACTACCAGTCCGTGGTCAAAAGACTAAGAATAATGCTCGTACACGTAAAGGTCCTCGTCGGACTGTAGCGAATAAGAAAAAGTAAAGTAAAGGAGGTCATGTTTGATTATGGCTAAACCAAAAACAACTCGTGCAAAGCGTCGCCAACGCAAAAATATTGAGTCCGGAGTTGCACACATTCGTTCTACTTTCAATAACACGATCGTAACGATAACTGACCCACAAGGGAACGCCATATCCTGGGCAAGTGCTGGAGCTCTTGGTTTTAAAGGTTCACGTAAATCTACACCATTCGCAGCGCAAACCGCAGCTGAAACTGCAGCTAAATCTGCAATGGAGCACGGGATGAAGTCTGTTGAAGTTTCAGTTAAAGGTCCTGGAGCTGGACGTGAAGCTGCCATTCGTTCACTTCAAGCTGCTGGATTAGAAGTGAATATGATTAAAGACGTCACACCGGTTCCGCATAACGGTTGCCGCCCACCAAAACGTCGTAGAGTATAGTCGCATCAGAGGTATGAATAATCATACCCGTGTCAATAATGGTGTAAGAACCTAGATCCATGTAAATGGATACAGAAATGTATTGACGGTTTCGTGACAGGTCGAGGTGTGCCCAATGAGGAATTCCGGTTGTGCCTAAATCACAACCGGGGTTTCGACGTTTTGAAGGAGGGTTTGTTTATGATCGAGATAGAAAAGCCGAAAATTGCAGCTGTCGAAATGAGCGAAGATGCAACCTATGGAAAATTTGTCGTAGAACCCCTTGAACGCGGATATGGAACGACTTTGGGAAATTCTCTCCGTCGTATCTTACTTTCGTCTTTACCTGGATCTGCTGTAACAAGCGTCCAGTTTAACGGAGTACTACATGAGTTTTCTACTATTGAAGGTGTGGTTGAAGATGTCACATCTATTGTTCTCAATCTTAAGAAACTTGCATTGAAGATTTACTCAGAAGAAGAGAAAACGTTGGAAATTGATGCTCAAGGAGAAGGAGTTATCACTGCTGCTGATTTTATGCATGATAGTGACGTGGAAGTCTTAAACCCGGATCTTCATATTGCGACTCTTTCTAAAGGTGCTCAATTTCAAATGAAAGTAGTTGCCAATCGTGGTCGAGGTTATGTTCCTGCTGAAGGAAATAACTCAGACGATCTACCAATTGGGGTTATTCCGGTTGATTCCATGTACACACCAGTAACTCGTGTAAACTTTCAAGTTGAGAACACACGCGTTGGTCAAATTACCAACTTTGATAAATTGACGTTGGATGTATGGACAGACGGAAGTATTCGCCCTGAAGAAGCAGTATCACTTGGCGCGAAAATTCTTACTGAGCATTTAAATATCTTTGTTGGTCTAACCGATCAAGCACAACATGCAGAGATTATGGTTGAAAAAGAAGAAGACCAAAAAGAAAAAGTTCTTGAGATGACGATTGAAGAATTAGACTTGTCTGTTCGTTCCTACAACTGCTTGAAGCGTGCAGGAATTAACACCGTACAAGAGCTAACGCAAAAGTCTGAAGAAGATATGATGAAAGTTCGTAACCTTGGACGTAAATCATTAGAAGAGGTTCAAGAAAAACTTGAAGAACTGAGTCTTGGGCTTCGAGACGAAGAATAAACTATCTATACGAATATTCAAATTGAATATAGATAGATTTTCACCTGAGAAGGAGGGACCAACATGGGATACAGAAAATTAGGTCGCGACAGCAGTGCTCGTAAAGCATTATTCCGTGACTTAACCACTGATCTAATCATTAACGAGCGCATTGAAACAACAGAACCAAAGGCTAAAGAACTTCGTTCAATCGCTGAAAAGATGATCACTTTAGGTAAGCGTGGAGATTTACATGCTCGCCGTCAAGTTGCATCTTTTGTTCGTAAAGAAGTTGCTGATACAGAAACAGGACAAGATGCTATTCAAAAACTTTTTGATGATGTAGCAAAGCGCTACGATGATCGTCAAGGTGGATATACAAGAGTTCTTAAGCTAGGACCTCGCCGTGGTGACGGTGCAGAGATGGCTATTATTGAGCTAGTATAAACTCATGACATTATGATTTCATCAAAGGGCGAGACACCGGGTCTGGCAACAGATTCTGGTTCTATGCCCTTTTTTTGTACCTTTTTTTAAGTAGTGCTGCCCGGGCTTACGAGTGAGACTGCACCCTTTAGAAAGAAAGGGAACTAGAGTTACCGTAGTTTTTAAGAGCGCTAGCTGTGCACACAAAAAAAATGGGTAGAAGAAAAAGTTGCCGATAGCTCGAACTTAGTCTGTTTAAATAGGGAGGTCTATCTATAATGGCAAATGAAATTACAGTTGATAATCTCTTTTTTCGTTACCATGAGCAGAGCCCCTATGTGTTAAATGATATTTCATTAACGGTTAAGCAGGGGGAGTGGCTGACAATATTAGGCCATAACGGTTCAGGTAAGTCTACTTTGGCAAAGTTTTTTAACGCTCTTAATGTCCCTTCTAAGGGTGATGTGGTCGCTTGTGGTATAAATACAAAGACTGCTGATGAATGGATAAATATTCGCAGGAACGTTGCAATGGTTTTTCAAAATCCAGATAATCAAATTGTAGCCCCGACTGTAGAAGATGATGTTGCCTTTGGGTTGGAAAATGCAGGTGTTCCATACGAAGATATGCGAGATCGAGTGTATAACAGTATTAATAAACTAGGACTAAGTGGATTAGAAAAGCAAGAGCCACACCGGCTATCCGGTGGTCAAAAGCAACGAGTAGCTCTCGCTGGTGCACTAGCCCTTCGTCCAAGAGTACTTGTATTAGATGAGGCTACATCCATGCTTGATCCTACTGGTAGAAAAGAAGTATTATCAATATTAGAGAAGTTGAGAGTTGAGGAGAACATTTCAATCATCATGATTACACATGATGTAACCGAAGCGCTACTGAGTGATCGGATTATCATTTTAGCTGAAGGTTCCATTGTACATGAAGGGGTTCCGAATCAGATATTTACTGATGAAGCATCTCTGGGTAAAGTTGGACTAAGGGCTCCGTTTATTGTACAAATTGCCAATGAGCTAAGAAGACATGACGTCCCTTTACCGGAGGGTGTGTTATCTCATGAGGAGTTGGTCTCGTCATTATGCAAATACAAGCCAATCGCTTAACGTACACGTACATGAAAAATACGCCATTTGAAAAAAATGCATTGGACTGTATAGATGTTACGATTCCTAGTGGACAGTTCACTTCAATTATTGGACATACAGGGTCGGGAAAATCAACGTTGATCCAACACTTTAATGGTCTATTAAAACCAACAGAAGGGTCATTAACGATTGGTCATTGGACGATACGTCACGAGACAAAGCAGAAGCAACTTTATACTTTGCGCCGTCACATAGGGATGGTCTTTCAATTTCCAGAACAGCAGTTGTTTCATGAAACGGTTCTTCAAGACGTTGCGTACGGACCGATGAACTTTGGTTTTTCAAAGACAGAAGCAGAAAGTCTAGCAAGAAAATGTCTGGTTGATGTCGGTATTGATGAAGTGTTATTTGACCGTTCACCGTTTGATCTGAGTGGAGGACAGATGCGTCGAGTAGCTATAGCAGGCGTTCTCGCTTTAAACCCTGAGCTACTTGTGTTGGACGAACCAACAGCTGGACTTGATCCTGAAGGACAAGAAACAATGATGCAACTTTTCTACCAGTGGTATCAAGAAAAAGAAGACCGCTCGATTATTCTCGTCACACACCAAATGGAAGATGCGGCACGTTACTCTGATGAAATTCTTGTAATGGACCAGGGTACTGTAATTGATCGTGGCACACCAGAAGCAATTTATGCTAATAAGGAAAGGCTCGAAAATGTTGGGCTATCGGTTCCAGAGTCGGTTCATTTGCTAACAGAACTACAAGCTCAATCGGGAAAATTGATAGATACTGCCGCTTTCACGAACGATAAGACTGTCGAACGTATTTTAACTTTTCTACAAGAAAAGGGGCGTGACTAACCTTGTTCGATAACGTGATTATTGGTCAATACGTCCCAAGAAAATCAATTGTTCATAAAATAGACCCAAGAGCAAAACTGCTAGCAATTTTTTTATTTATGATTTTTTTATTTATTAGTCGCCACCCAGTCATATTATCGTTGGCCGTATTATTGACGGGTACCACGTTTATTCTTGCTAAAATTCCTTTCCGTTATTACATAAAAGGGATGAGATTTATTGCTATCTTAATCTTTTTTACTTTTATATTGCACCTTTTTATGACACGAGAAGGGACGATTCTTGTTGATTGGCCTTGGTTGACTATCTATTCAGGAGGACTCATTGAGGGAAGTCTGATAGCTCTACGGCTCTTCCTGTTAGTAATGATGGCGTCTCTGTTGACGTTGACAACGACACCGATTGATTTAACAGATGGGATGGAATTGTTGATGAAACCTCTGAAGAAGATCAGGGTTCCAACGCACGAATTGGCGTTGATGATGTCGATTTCTCTCAGGTTTATACCAACAATACTTGCGGAGACCTCGAAAATCATTAAAGCTCAGATGGCGCGCGGAGCAAATTTTTCAGAAGGGTCATTATGGAAACGAATGAAATCACTAATCCCAATTTTGATCCCACTTTTCGTGCAATCTTTTAAACGGGCAGAGGATTTAGCTACTGCAATGGAAGCTAGAGGTTATGGCGGGGGAGAAGGACGTACCAAATTTAGAGTTCTATCATGGAAATCGATTGACTCCATTGGAGTGGGGATATTTGTGATATTCGCCATGCTTACCATTGTCTTTCAAATCATCGACTAAGGGAGAGAGAGCTTATGCAAAGAGTCTTAGTAACGATATCTTATGACGGAGCTCAGTTCCATGGTTATCAAAGGCAGACAAATGACCGCTCCGTACAAGGAGAAGTTGAAAGAGCGCTTCGAAAGATTCATAAAGCAGACTCCTGGCCATCGATGTCTTCTGGAAGAACCGATGCCGGCGTCCATGGAATTCGCCAACCTGTGCAGTTTGATACAAACCTATCCATTCCTGAAGAACGGTGGCCAAGTGCGTTAAATAGCCTATTGCCTGATGATATCCATGTCACGTGCTGTCAGTACGTCCCAGCGACGTTTCACGCACGGTACGACACTGTAGGTAAAGAATATGTATATCTCGTAAATACATCTTCACAGCGCAATGTGTTTAAACGTCACTACGAACATCACTTACCGAAAAAATTACATCTCGGGTCTATGAATAAAGCTGCAACTCATTTAATTGGAACTCATAATTTCACTAGTTTTTCATCTCCAAAAACTCATGTCGTCGATAAAGTTCGTACGATTTATGCAATTGAGATTAACAATGATGGGGATGATTGGACTTTCCGATTTATTGGCAGTGGGTTTTTATATCAAATGGTTCGAGTGATGGTAGGAACGATCCTTGAGGTTGGCCAAGGAAAGCGGCAAGCAAACGAAATAATCGACATCATACACGCGAAAAATCGAGCACTTGCAGGAATAACAGCGCCGGCATGCGGATTATATTTATCACACGTTTTTTATGAGCAGACAAAAATAGAAGATTACTTAAAAAAAATTCAATAACAACGCATTCGGGTGTAACATACTGTTGACAGCACGTATCAGATGTTATATGATGGTCTATGGTATTCTATACCCACTAGCCCCGGGTACGGATACGAATCGTTGAAATGTAGGAAATTCATTGGATAGTTTTTATTAGGAGGGAAACAAACATGCGTACGACATATATGGCAAAACCAAGTGAAATTGAACGCAAATGGTTCGTGGTCGACGCAGAAGGTAAAACATTAGGTCGTCTTTCGACTGAAGTTGCTAGCCTTCTTCGCGGGAAACATAAACCAACATTTACACCACATATGGATACAGGTGATCATGTGATCATCATTAATGCAGAGAAAATTCATTTAACTGGAAATAAGCTAGCGGATAAAATGTACTACCGTCACAGCCAATATCCAGGTTCATTGAAAGCAACTTCTGCTGGTGAAATGCGCGCCAAAAAGCCAGCTAGATTAATTGAGCTTTCAATCAAAGGAATGTTACCTAAAGGTCCTTTAGGTAGCCAGATTTACAGAAAACTAAATGTGTATGCTGGAAGCGAGCACCCACATGAAGCACAAACGCCAGAAGTTTACGAATTACGCGGTTAATATAGAAGGAGGGAATTTTCTTGGCACAAGTTGAATATTATGGAACAGGTCGTCGTAAAAACTCCGTTGCTCGTGTACGTCTAGTACCTGGAGACGGTAAAATCATGATCAACAAGAGAGACATCAACGATTACTTTGACCTTGAAACATTAAAAGTTATTGTTAAACAACCACTTAATGAAACTCAAACAGAGGGCACATATGATGTCCTTGTAAATGTAGACGGTGGAGGTTACACAGGTCAAGCAGGCGCAATCCGACACGGTGTTGCACGCGCGCTTCTTAAAGCAGATCCAGAATTCCGGGATTCACTTAAAAAAGCAGGTTACTTGACTCGTGACTCTAGAATGAAAGAACGTAAGAAATACGGTCTTAAAGGTGCACGTCGTGCTCCTCAGTTCTCAAAGCGTTAATAACAACGTCTCAAAGACTCTCAGCCATTATGGTTGGGGGTTTTTTGGATTAAAAAGAGTTTTTTATTTGTTTTGGTTAATTATTGGCTTGTTAAAAAGCTACTGTTAAGGTGCGATGAATGGTCTAGAATAGCATTGAAATGTCGTATTTCTGGAAATTTAGTGACGAAACAAAGGTTTTTTTAAAAACGAGAAACGAGATTACATACTTAAGATAAAGATCGCGATCTCCCCTATCGATCATACATAAGAGAAGATCGCGCTTTGTCTTTTCTACTAACGGTTCACTAGATGATGGTCTTGACAGATTTTAAGAGAAGCTACTCTTTCGTCTTTTACTTTAGTTTTGTCACTTCGGTGAATTCCTTATTCCAAGAAGTGGCGGTATGTAAGGAAAACGAGTCGTTTTTTATCTCTTCGGGTTTATTGCCTTGGCCAATGATGTAGTCCGCAAACTGAACACCTGTGTAAGTGAAAATATGTTGAAACTGCTGTATAAGAGGCAGAGCAGCTATTTTTGGATTGGGATTGTCCCCGGTAACGATAACATATGCTTTTTTTCTACTCATTAAGTGTTTAAAATCATATTTATCATCCCTCATATATTGACTCCACCTGTCAAAGAAGAGCTTCAATTGGCCAGACATCCCAAACCAATATAATGGTGTTGCGAAAATAATAATGTCTTGTTTCATAAATTCTGCAAATAACCTTTCGTAGTCATCATCAACTTTGGAAAATCCTTCTGAGGTATGCCTTTTATCAATAATTGGATTTATTTGATAATCAAGTAGAAATCTCTTTTTAAAAGCCACACCACTTAAGGCACGATCAACTAAATATTCTGTATTTCCATTTCTTCTCGAACTTCCTAATATTGCCATAATATTCATCTAATTATCTCTCCTTTCAGCATAATGCAAGCCAGATTTGAAGGCATTATCAAATAGGATTTGCGCGGTGTTATCGGTGACACGTATCGTTTCATATAACAGTTCGAATCTAGAAGATTTAATTCCGCAATATTCAGCGAGGCCAATATTAAAATAATGTTCCATCATTTGATCGTATTTTCTTTTTTTAAATCTTTCTATTGGTGCACCGGCAAGGGATAGCCAAAGGACATGTTCGTGGTGAAGCTTATTAGGCCCGTATGCAAAGTCGTAATTCCATACCCTGTCAATATATCCCTTCATCATGGCAGGCATACTCCACCACCAAAGCGGAAACACAAAAGCCAATCCATCATAATTTTTCATTCGCTCCATTTCAACATGTACAGCTTTAGAATAGTGTTGATGTGGAGAATTCCATTGCGGCTCATCTTTCTCTGTAAGGATTGGATTAAAGTCGTGACGGTACAAATCGATAACGTCTGTTTCGTGTCCCGCCTCTTTCAGACCGGAAATAAAGTATTTGGCTACTTGATGAGTTAATGAATCTGTTCTTGGATGAGTAACAATCGTAAGTACCTTCATTTTAAATTACCCCTTTTTAAATGTACTTGAAGAAGCTCTAATATAAGTTTAAAATAGAATATGAAATCAGTAAAATAGATAGTTTTGATAATTATATTCAGTATTTATGATAATAGGGGGAGAATAATGGAACTTCGACATCTGATAACGTTTCGTACCATTGTCGAGGCAGGAGGATTTAAGAAAGCTGCAGATGAATTAGGATATGCTCAATCATCTGTGACAGCCCATGTGAAAGAATTAGAACGGGAACTAGAAAAGCCTTTATTTGACCGGATGGGAAAGACTATTTCTCTGACACAAGCCGGAAAGAGCTTTCTTCCTTATGCCTCGGATATAATTAGCTTATATTCCAAATCGAAAGAAGTAATAAGCGATGAGGGACCAACTGGTCAACTCACGATAGGTGCAAGTGAATCATTGATGATCTACTGGCTACCGGAAATCATTTTGTCTTTTACGGAAAAGTACCCAAAAGTAGAACTAACATTAAAATCTCTCCATTACGATAACCTAGAAGCGCAATTAAAGAAGGGACACATTGATGCAGCATTATTAGTTGAAACCCACGACTGGAAGCCATCTAGATTAACAGCGACTAACTTAAGAAACGAATCGCTGTCTGTCATAAAAGCTGTTAATTCTTACAATTCTACACTTTCAGAAAAAATGCTAGTCACAGAATATTCATGCAGTTGGCGCCCGATTGTTGAGAACTACTTGAAAACAAATACGAACAATGTTCATAAAATTGAGCTTCCAAGCATTGAGGCGATTAAAAAATGCGTAATCTGTGGTCTTGGCTCTTCCATTCTTCCAACTTTTGTTGTTAAAGACGAAATAGAAAAGCAAGAACTTGACGGAAGATCTTTACGAGATAAACATCAGAAAATAGGGATTTATTCTGCAGTTCATTCTGATAAGTGGTTATCTCCCAATTTAAAAGAGTTTCTTGAGTTCGTGAAAAAATGGGAAGAATAGCAACAGAGCGAAATTCGCAAAGAAAAAAACAGTCTCGTAGTGATCTTCCATCCTTTGATCCCTATTTTCTCCAGAAACAACTAGCAATTAGTTCAAATAGTGTATAATTAACCGTAAGAACATTAAAATATAAATTTATGGGACAACCTGCATAGTATATATGTATTTCTATAAAGGCGATAATGGTTAGAAGCACCATAAAAATCAAAGGAGGATAGTGGATCAGTTAATATCTTATAAGAATAATACAAAAGGCAATTACAAGTTCGTAAATCATATTAGAAAAAGACAAAAATTAAAATTGGAGACTATACATTATGAAAGTTAAAAATCATCAAGCATCGGTTTTTGCCCTCGGAGGAATGGGCGAAATCGGGAAGAATATGTACGGAGTGCAATTTCAAGACGAAATTATTATTATTGATGCCGGAGTGAAATTTCCGGACGATGAATTATTAGGGATTGACTTAGTTATCCCGGATTATACGTATTTAGTTAAGAATGCAGATAAAGTAAAAGGGATTTTTATCACTCATGGTCACTTGGATCATATTGGAGGTATCCCATACTTACTACGTCAATTAAATGTGCCAGTTTACGGAGGGAAATTAGCCTTGGCTCTAATCGGTAATCAGTTAGAGGAACACGGCTTATTACGCCAAGCAGATCTGCGAGAAATTAAAGAAGATGAGATTGTAAAGTTTCAAAAAACATCTCTTTCATTTTTTAGAACGACACACAGTATTCCTGATTCATACGGTATCGTTGTGAAAACTCCTGCTGGTAGCATCGTTCATACGGGTGATTTTAAATTTGATTTTACCCCGGTTGGAGACCAAGCAAATTTGTCGAAAATGGCCAAAATAGGTGAAGACGGTGTTCTTTGCTTATTATCTGATAGTACAAACAGCGAAGTTCCAGGGTTTACGTTATCTGAACGTAAGGTAAGCGAGAATATTGATCAAATTTTCCGCTCTGTTGACGGAAGAATTATTTTTGCGACGTTTGCATCAAATATTTACCGACTACAGCAAGCTGTCGAAGCGGCAGTTAAATACGGTCGTAAAGTGGCTGTTTTTGGACGAAGTATGGAATCCGCAATAAAAATCGGATTAGAATTAGGGTATATTCAAGCACCTGAAGACACATTTATTACGTCATCGCAATTAAATAGAATGTCACCAGAGAAAGTAACCATCCTATGTACTGGTAGCCAAGGAGAACCGATGGCAGCTTTATCTCGGATTGCTTTTGGTACACACCGTCAAATTGAGATTATTCCTGGGGACACGGTCATCTTTTCTGCATCACCAATCCCAGGGAATGGGTTAAGCGTCAATAAAACAATTAACCAATTGTACCGAATGGGTGCAGAAGTTATCCACGGTTCATTAAATAATATTCACTCATCAGGGCATGGTGGACAAGAAGAACAGAAACTTATGCTTCGATTAATGAAACCCAAATACTTCCTACCGATTCACGGGGAATATCGTATGTTGAAACAACACGTGAAATTAGCTGTCGAATGCGATGTTTTAGAAGAAAACTGTTATATCATGGATAATGGAGAAGTGCTAGCGCTTGATAAGAATGAAGGTGGGCTTGCAGGGAAAATTCCATCAGGATCCGTGTATATTGATGGAAGTGGAATTGGCGATATTGGCAACATTGTTATCAGAGATCGACAGGTTCTTTCAGAAGAAGGTCTTGTCGTTGTCGTTGTTACGATAAACATGGAAGAGTATAAGGTCTCTGCTGGACCAAATATTATTTCTCGTGGATTCGTCTATATGCGTGAATCTGGAGATTTAATTCATGAAGCCCAACGAAAGGTAAGTGTTCGTCTGAATGAATTAATGGAAGAGAAAACAACCAAGAGATCTGAAATTAAGAATGAAATTTCAAGTCTGCTCGCACCATTTTTATATGCGAAAACAAAACGTAGGCCAATCATTCTCCCAATTATTATGGAAAATTAAACACAAGATAACAAAAAACAACACCCCGGGATTTTTATTCCGTTGTGTTGTTTTACGTTTGTTGCGATTTACTTTAAGTCTAGTTAACTATTTAAGCGTTACAGTAAGCACTTCTGTTTCCGCAGTTTTTGCAGAGTCTTGTAACACTTTCTCGACACTTTCAACAACTTCATCCATATTTGTGATAATTAAAGGTGAGATGGTACTTGTAGCCTTTTCTTTAATGATGTCAAGATCAAAGCTAACCAATGTATCTCCACGCTTTACTTTGTCACCAGCTTTTACAAAAGCTTCGAATCCTTCGCCATCTAAATTGACAGTTTCTAAGCCAATGTGGATGAGTAATTCTAGACCAGATTTTGTTTTTAACCCAACAGCATGTTTCGTCGGGAAAACCTGGACTACTTCTCCATCGACTGGACTTACAACTTCTCCGTCACTAGGCTCAATGGCAATTCCCTCACCCATCATTTTTTGAGAGAATACTGGATCCGGAACTTCCGTAATGTCTACGATATTTCCGTTAATTGGTGTTGTGATCCGTTCGACGACAGTTTCCTTTTTGCCAAATAATTTTTTAAGCATCAAATCATTCCTTTGTAAAAAAGTATTTATGACTAATGGTTTCTACGGGCAAAATCTACAAAGCGAAATTTGTCAGGTCGATGTCTAGACTCTGTGTACTGAAATAGAGTAGCATCATCCAAGTAGACGTGGTTTTTGATGACAACGACATTATGGAAGCCATCAAGGTCAAGTAAATCTCGGTCCTCATCGGTCGGTTCAACAACAACAATTTCTTTTTTTGCAAAACTAATTGTTAAATGTAAGTCATTTTCAATGTAGTCGTAAATCGAGTCAGTACAAATTTCTTCTGTTAATCCAGGAACGAACTCTTCCATCAGATAATCTTTATCTAAGATTATTTTTTCTCCGCCAATTTCCCTAACTCTTGCTACTTGCCAAACAGGTTGACTTCTAGTCATATTTAACTGACGTTTAATGGACGCATTAGGTTTTACTAGAAATAATTCATGAACAATTGTTCTAACATCAGTCATTTTTTGCGAAAGTTCTTTGAAACTGACAAGACCGGATACAGGAAAATCAAATTTATTAATGTCTATCACAATCGACCCTTTGCCTCTAACTTTTTGTATAAAACCATTTTGCGACAAGAGATTTAACGCCTTTCGGATCGTTTCTCTTGAAGTATCATATAGCACTGTCATATCATTTTCGGAAGGGAGAAAGGTGTCAGGTTCAAATTCCCCCATTGTAATCTGTTTAGCAATGTCGTCGTAAATTGATAAATACTTGTTTTTCATTCAGCATCCCCATTTATTTTGTAAAATGATAAATAATCGATTCATACGGTCTTAGTTTAAATTGTTGAATGTCATCTGGTGAATCAGGGTAATTCGACAATAAGCACTCTTGTGTATATCCTTCTAAGTCAACTGTATTCGGGAGTATAAAGGTTGTTTCTTCCGGGTAAAAGTTACTAATCACGAGTAGTTTCTCTGTGCCGTTGCTACGTATATAGGCAAAAATATCATTATCCTGTTCCAAAAGCAACTGATAGTCTCCACTAGTGATGATATCATAGTCTTTTCTAAGTTTAATTAATTTCTGGTAATGGTAATAGATTGAATTTGCGTCAGCAACTGCTTGTTCCGCATTTATTTCTTTATAATTTTTTGCGGTAGCAATCCATGGTGTATTTGTACTAAATCCAGCATTTTTACTAGAATCCCATTGAACTGGTGTCCTTGAGTTATCGCGTGATTTCTGCTTGAGTATTTCAATAATCTCTCTGTCTGTCATGCCTGCTTCTTTCTTTTCGTTGTACATGTTAAGCGATTCGACATCGCGATACTGATTAATATCATCAAATGCAGGATTTGTCATTCCGAACTCTTCTCCTTGATAAATGTAAGGAGTTCCTTGCATCATATGCATCGTCGTTGCTAACATTTTTGCAGAGTAATTATGATACAGTCCATCGTCGCCAAATCTTGACACGACACGGGGTTGGTCATGATTGCACCAAAACAGTGCATTCCAGCCTCCACCTTTATTCATTTCGGTTTGCCAAGTGGATAAGATCCGTTTCAATTCAAGAAAATCAAAATCGGCTTTCGTCCATTTTTCCCCATTCGGGTAATCTACTTTTAGATGGTGAAAGTTGAACGACATGTCTAGCTCTTTTCGCTCAGGATTCGTGTATTTAATACAGTTCTCTATCGTTGTTGACGACATTTCACCGACGGTCATAATATCGTAGTTCGAGAAGACTTGCTGATTCATCTCTCGGAAAAACTCGTGAACCCTCGGTCCATCCGTATAGAATTTCCGTCCATCTCCAGGAGAGACACTACCATCATCGTCCGGGAATTGCTGATCTTTTGAAATTAAGTTGATCACGTCAAGGCGAAAACCATCGACTCCTTTATTAAGCCAGAAATCCATCATCTGATAGACAGCTTTCCGCATCGCTTCGTTTTCCCAATTCAAATCAGCTTGGGTAACATCAAACAAGTGTAAATAATATTGCCCAGTCGTTTTATCGTATTGCCAAGCTGATCCTCCAAATTTTGAGCCCCAATTAGTTGGTTTATTGCCATTTTCGCCATCTTTCCAAATATAAAAATCTCGGTAAGGATTATCTTTAGAAGACATCGATTGCTGGAACCATTCATGCTCTGTTGATGTATGGTTAATGACGATATCCATAATAATTTTTAGATCGAGCTTATGGGCTTCTTCTAAAAGTTGATCAAAATCATCCATTGAGCCATATTGCTCGTAAACGTTGTAATAGTCACGAATATCATAGCCGTTATCTCGTTGTGGCGAATCGTAAATTGGCGTTAACCAAAGAACATCGACGCCAAGTTCTTTCAAGTAACTTAGCTTTTCGATAATTCCTTGAATGTCACCCGTCCCATTTCCCGTTGTATCGTTAAAACTTTTTGGATAAATTTGATAAACAACAGCTTTTTTCCACCATCGTTGATTCATGTTGAACACCTACCTATGTCATTATGCTCTGTTTATATTTTATTTTTTCCCGAGACGTTTGTATGCATTAATACCCATTTTGGTTTTTGATAGTGCAATGGTCAAGAAGAATGGAACCGCAATTGCTACAGCCATTGCAATGAAGAAAATGATCCAGAATTGAAATTGAATCGAAAGAAATCCTGGAATACCACCAACACCAATAGAGTTAGCCATAACACCACCACCTACTGAAATCATCGCTGCAATCGAAGAACCAATCATTGCAGCTAAGAATGGGAAGGTATATTTTAAGTTAATCCCAAACATCGCAGGTTCGGTAACACCTAAATAACAAGAAATTGCGGCTGGGACAGAAACTTGCTGCTCTTTTTCGTCTTTTTTATTTAAGAAGATCATCGCAACAACGGCGGAACCTTGTGCAATATTCGATAGGGCAATCATTGGCCATAGATTCGTCCCATCAAATTCACTCATTAATTGTAAATCAATTGCATTGGTCATATGATGCAGACCTGTAATAACAAGTGGTGCATAAGCAAAACCGAAGATCGCCGCAAATAACCAGCCAAATGTAGAAGTCAATCCTGAATAGACAATTTCAGAGATCCAAGAGCCGATTGTCCAACCGATAGGACCTAGAACGACGTGTGCGATAAGCACTGCAGGAATGAGCGCAAAGAATGGAACAAAGATCATTGAAATCACATTCGGAATTACTTTTCGTAAGCCCAATTCAAGATAAGATAAGACAAAACCTGCGAAGATCGCTGGAATCACTTGTGCTTGATAACCAATCATATCGACTTGGGCGAAACCAAAGTCCCAAAACGGGATAGATTCTCCACCTGCAACGCCGTAAGCATTAAGGAGTTGAGGAGAAACGAGCGTAATACCTAATACGATACCAAGAATCTGTGTTGTTCCCATCTTTCTTGCAATCGCCCAGGTTATCCCGACTGGTAAGAAGTGAAATATCGCTTCGCCAATTAACCACAAGAACTCATGGGCACCAGCCCAAAATTGAGAAACCTCGACTAATGTTAAGTTATTGTCTGGACCCATCATGCCGATTTCACCGATAACGTTTCTAAAACCTAAGATAAGACCGCCGACGACGAGTGCTGGAATAAGTGGTGTAAAGATATCAGCAAGGTGAGAGATCATTCGTTGGATAAAACTCATATTTTGTTTAGCAGCAACTTTCGCTTCATCTTTTGACGTATCGCCAACACCGGCAATTTTCGTAAACTCATTATAAAAAGAAGCGACATCGTTACCAACGATTACTTGAAATTGTCCTGCGTTTGTAAAGGTACCTTTGACGAGATCAATTTCTTCAATTTTTTCTTTATCCGCTTTGTCAGGGTCATTGAGCACGAAGCGCATTCTTGTTGCACAATGTGTGACAACAGAAACATTGTCACTACCCCCGATGTGTTCCAGTAATTCCTTAGCTGGATCCGTAAATTTACTCATTTTGTTATCCTCCTTGTCTTTTATCAGTAATAGTAGTTCCTTACTTCCGATCGGTCATCTTGTATATACAAGTTTTGTTTACGTTTTCATTGTAACCTTGTATATACAAGTGTGTCAATAAGAAATTTTAAGTTAGGAAGATTATTTGATGGGCGCTTCTTTGTAGAAGCAGCGTTTGAGCCATTTTTTGCGGAAAGAAAAAACGGTTAGAAATAAAGATAAAAAAACGAAGGCGAACCCGGAAACCTGCCATCTGGTTAATGTTTCATTTAGTAATACGAGACCGACGATTGCAGATACGACTAGTTCAAATGAAGATAAAATAGACGCTTTACTCGATTCCATATATGAAAGTCCTAGTGTGAAAAGAAGATAGGCAAAGATCGTCGAGAAAATTGATAATCCTAAAATATATAGCCATACTTCTTGGATCATAAATAATTCACGTTGCTCCCATATAGAACTTGTTGGAATCATAAATGCACTACCGGAAATTAATGAATAGACGGTAAGTGTTAACGGATGATACATTCCGCCTATTACCTTTCCAATAATACTGAAGGAAGAACAAAACAAACCAGAAAGCGTACCGAGAACGATCGTAAAACCATTAACGGAGACTCCACCGATCGGAAAAAACTCAATCACTAATCCACAACCAAGAATCGTAAAGAAAATCGCGACACCTTTTTGAAAAGTGATTTTCTCTTTATATAATAAACTGGCGATGATAGCGGTGAATATCGGGGAAATGTAAACAAATATGACAGCAATCGAGAGGGAAGCTCTATTCATCACTTCAAAGTAGCACCAATTAAATAAAGCGATGCTTATTACGCCTAAACCAATAAAGTATGGAAGGTGGGTCAATTTAATCTTTAAGTAACGTCTTCCGATTGCGACAAGTACACCGAATAAAATAAGACTCGATATCGTTAAGCGAACAGATACTACTTGCCAAGGTGTGAAGCCAAATTGGTACAGGTTTTCGACGAAGAGTCCAGTTACACCCCAAAAGGACGCACCCAAAAGAATGAAAAGATGAGCAAAAGATTTATTCTTTCTCAGTTTCATTGAGTTATCCTCCCTTTTTCTCTATCTGACTAGGGTGAGGAATAACGTGAAATTTATGTGCTAAATGAGGATAACTTTTAGATTGTTAAATAAACTAACAAGTTTTTCAAAAATTAGGATTGAAAAAAGAGAGGAGGTAGATTATACTTTAATCAAATGATAATGATTATCATTATCATAATAGCGAGGGAGGTTTGAATAATATGGCGTCTTTATTAATTTATGGTGGGGATCAACTAGGGGCTATTCCTAAACATCTTGAAAACATCGGTTTCGACAACATTGTTCATATTGATGGTAAAAAAACGAGAACGATCAAAAAGGAAATTCCGGAAAATATTGACCTCATCCTTATTCTTACAGACTTTATTAATCATAATTTGGCAAAAAAGATAAAAGGACGTGCAGAAAAAAGAAAAATACCGATTTGCTATTCAAGACGATCTTGGTGTGCAATATCAAAAACGATATATTCCTGTGAAGAAGCCTGTCAGCAATGCCCATTTTTAAAAAATAGTCAGTAATAAATTTTCCCAAGGGTGATAAAATGCGTAAAAAAACTATCATGCAACTACTATTGGAACGCAGAAGAAAATGACGATTCAAGCGTTAATTAATCGCTTAATGAACCATATTATTGTGCAAAAAAAGTACGGTAAACTAGACGCATTAAATGTTATATATAAGGAGTGCCACCCTTGTGTCACAGAAGTATTCTCTTCTTCTGGGGACTTCTTAGTAAGAATCTCTGCTATTACCGATTATACGATTCAAATTGTTTCGAAATTACAAACTTGTGATTTCTACAGATCGCTTGTACTGAAAGACACGTACATATTTTTAGGGGAAAACCAATCTCAAAATGAAGCGTGGGTGTTCTTATCGTCCGCAACAAAGGAGGACCCGAAATTTTTAATTGAACTTAGGGAAGTCTTAAATGAAACTTTCACCGGATCTTGGGCATGCTTGATTTACTGCATGGAAGATGGCGATATGACAAAGTTGTTTCAATTTTCTCAGTGGAAATAGTGGAGACGTTATGAGGACAAAAAAAGGATCTTTTTCGATCGCACCGTGAGGTAAAAGCAATCGAGAAAGATCTTTTTTTATTAAGCGAGACCGGCGATATTTTGATCAGAAACATCTGGATCTAACGTATTATTTAAATTTATTCCGTTATTGGTGATGATGAAGTCCCCCGTATTCCCACCGCCTGATCCACTTACTGCTTTCGTTGTTGATTTAGGTGAAATATTCAGTGTGTCACCAAAATTAAGAACGCCATTATTAGAATTTATTTTGAATGGTCCATATACAATTGAAGGCATAGTTATCCCCCTTTTCTGTAGTTATTCATCACTTTTTATCGTTTTCCGCCAGAAGACTCCCTCTTCCATCGCGAGAAGGGCTTTTAGCCATGGCGGTTGGCGATAGCCAACAGACTCACCTCATGATATGATTGAAACATACGTTCGCAAATGAGGTGATGTCATGTTAGTAAAAAAAGCGTTCAAATTTCGTATTTTTCCTAATCCGAAACAAGTCGAGCTCATTCATAAAACGCTCGGTTGTTCAAGATTCGTGTTCAATTTCTTCCTCAGTAAGCAGAAGCAAAAAGACGCTTACTGGTACATCGTCGAAGAGATGGTGCAAAACGGTCATCTCCCTTCAAATAACTGGAAAGGAGAGTTTTTCAACAAATACGCGTCAGTTAAGGCGGTTCGCCAATTAAAAGAGCATTACCCTTTTTTAAAAGAAGTGGATAGTATTTCCTTGCAAAAGTCCGTTGAAAACCTCGCTGATTCTTACCAAAGGTATTATAAAAAACAAAACAAAGCTCCTAAGTTTAAAAGTAAAAAGAACAAGATACAGTCCTATGTCACGAAGCACACCAATGGAAATATCGCTATTTTAGGTAAACACATCAAGTTGCCGAAGCTTGGTCTTGTTCGGTTTTCTAAAAGTCGTGACGTGGATGGGCGAATCATAAATGTGACCATACGACGCAATCCAAGTGGTAAGTACTTTGTGTCAATCTTAGCTGAAACAGACGTCGTTGAGATGCCGAAGACAAACACCTGTACAGGCGTTGATCTAGGACTAAAAGACTTCGCTATCCTTGCAGATGGAACAAGATATAGAAACCATCGTTATTTTAAGTCGTTAGAACAAAAGGTAGCAAAGGCTCAACAAGTTCTATCAAGGCGAGTTATTGGTTCTAGCAACTGGAACAAGCAACGAATCAAGGTCGCTCGAATTCACGAAAAGATTGAAAACAAGCGGACAGATTTCTTGCATAAGACCTCGACGGATATCATCAAAAACCACGATATTATCGGAATGGAGAGTCTGCAAGTATCGAACATGATGAAAAATAAGAAAACAGCTCAATCAATCGCTGATGTATCTTGGTCTCAATTTAAGAGCCTGTTGAAATATAAAGCTAAATGGTACGGGAAGACGGTGGTGGAAGTGAGCAAAACCTTCCCTAGCTCACAACGTTATTCACGTTGCGGCTATAAAAACAAAGACGTGAAAGATCTGAATGTGCGTGAGTGGACGTGTGTTTGTGGCATGCATCACGACCGCGATATGAACGCAGGATTAAATCTCAAACATGAAGCTATAAGGCTTCTAACCGTCGGTGCGACGGGGCTAGCCTAATCAAAACTTTCGGTTACGAAGGTGTTCTTAGGAATCCCCCACTTCAAACAGTTCGCAAGAGCAGTTAAGTGGCGGGTAGTTCAATGATAAACTCTCCAAAAGATACTGTGTTATTTAACGTATGCATAAACACAGTCAGAGGTTAGTGATTTTTATTAGTAATTTCGCGATCCTAGAACGGAGCACGTGATACGTTCTTATGATTTTTTTTATAGAACATGAACATGTATGAGAAAGAAACATAGGCTATTATAAAGTGACTGAATGGGAAAAAGGGTGATGTTTATGCCAGCAATTGTAGGCGCAGTAAAAGTAATTAGTATTGGTAGTAATGGTATTTTTAATATTGGAGATATTTTTAACGTTGCACCGACGAGTACAGCAAAAACATTTGCTGGAGCGGGTTCTTTTAATACTGGTGATAATTTAAGAGTAAGAAACAACTACAGTTCAACAAACACGTATGACAGTGATCTAGCTGATTCAAATATAAATTCAGTTATATAAAAGGAGAGCCAAATGAATTTCCATATTAATCAACATATCACAATACACAACTTAAGAATAAATGGAATAAGTAACTCTTCTGTTTTACAAATTGGAAGTGCAGGTAGCATTACCCCCTCAGCAAATCTTTATAATACTGGTGGTTTTACAGAACCGGCACCAGAAGCAGGGGACGCACCAGACGATGCATCTGTCCCGTTTGTCCCGTTAACTCCGCCGACAGGTATTAGCTAGGAAAAAAATGATGTCATGTAGGAGGAGGGTGAATGAATTATAACAATCCAAATATGGCGCAACATATCCAACAACTATATGGACATCTAAATGCACAGAACGAAAAAATCGGTAAATTAGAAGCAAACATTCAGCAACTGCAAAATCAAATTAACAGTTTAAAAGAGGAGAAACAAACTTCTACTATTGAAAAAATCGAGTATAAATTTGATCAATTAAAAGTTGAAAAGTTAGAAGGAACCTTGAATATTGGGATAACTCCTAATAATGGCAGTGGGAGTTCGATTGAGGACTTTGCAGTTAATAATCAGGGTTTAAATTCCCCACAAAGTAATCAACAAAACTCCCAAGTTTTTGAGGGAATACAAGAGAGAGTTCATGAGTATCTTAACGAAGAATGTTACCAAGACATTGCATATATTGAACAACAAAATAATTATCAAATAGATAACCAGTATCGTCAGTATATTATAGAAGATATTAGAAAGCAGGTAGATAACCGAATACGTCATTATTTAAGTCAAATTAATCTGAATGGTTTGAACTCAGATGATTTATTAAAAACTCAGGAAATGGCGACTCGAAAAATGAAAGAAGATATTCACAAAACATACGAAGAATTTATTAGACAATTACCACGAAAGGAGAACGAACCTTAAAATGAATTTTACAGTCGTAAATAAAGAAATAAGTGTAGATAATGTTCGTGTTTTAGGTGTAGCGAGTTCCTCTATATTTTTAGTTGGTGATGCGGATTCTATTGCCTTATCATCTGTATTTGATACACCACCGGAATCTTTAATTATCGGCCCATTTGTTCCACTGGCCCGTACGTAAGGAGTTTACTAAATTGTATAAAAGAACATCAATCGTCAAAACGATCAAGGTGAGAGATGTATTAAGTAACTCTATTTTTGAAGTAGGTGACACACGTCATATCACACCACGTACTAAAGTATTAGCGGTGCAGCGAAAGTATGAACAATTTTATTCTGACGAGGGTAATTTAGATGCTTTTCCAATATTTACGAAGCCTTTACCTGAGCCGACGATTAATCGCTCAGTCAACTTTAATAAATACAATGAATCATTCATTATTAATGTCAATCATATTGATGTGATTAGCGTCTCAACATCTAGTGTATTGCACATCGGCTCAACGGAAACGATTAATGCAGAAGCAAGAATAAAGCATATCAGGCAACTGCTAAATGACTCTGATGGAAGGAGCGGCACTTCCACTTCCGATGTTGGAGAAGCTAGTGGAGTTCGAGCCGATCCCGATGAGAAGGAAAAGTAGTAGGGAGTGAAGCTAGTAGGGTTTGAGCTGAAGCGAGGAGAAGAAAAGAGAGTAGGGAGTAAAACTAGCGGGGTTTGAGCCGAAGCGAGGAGAAGAAAAGGAAGTAGGGGGTAAAACTAGTGGGGTTTGAGCCGAAGCGAGGAGAAGAAAAGGAAGTAGGGGGTAAAACTAGTGGGGTTTGAGCCGAAGCGAGGAGAAGAAAAGGAAGTAGGGGGTAAAACTAGTGGGGTTTGAGCTGAAGCGAGGAGAAGAAAAGAGAGTAGGGAGTAAATCTAGCGGGGTTTGAGCCGAAGCGAGGAGAAGAAAAGGAAGTAGGGGATAAATCTAGCGGGGTTTGAGTAGATAAAACACTTCTGAATAGTCATTTTTGAACAACATAATCTTCAAACTTGAAAGTGGTGAAATGTTTTGGATTATTACTCACATGAATGGAACAAACCTTTGAAAAAATTCTTTGAAGATGATTTTCTAGGTAATTTTAATAGTTTTTTTAATGGGATGGTTCAGCAACCAAGAGCAAATGTATATGAGTCTGAAAATGAAGTAATATGCGCGATTTTCTTACCTGGTATCCAAAATGTAGAAGATATCGATCTGACTATTAATGAAAGAACGCTAGAAGTGAGAGGGACTTCTCGGCTTGAATTCAAGGGATTTCGCATAACGCAAGAAGAAGTTTATCAAGGCGAATTTAAACGTATCATGGAACTACCATACTTGGTTCGTCAAGATAAAAGCGATGCTACGTTTAAACGAGGGATATTAACGGTTCATTTATATCGATTAATTACAGATAAGAAAAGCAATAATGGAGTAGTCATTCGAGATGACGAGTGAAGTTAGTCAAAACAACGGTGTGAGCGATGATAAGTTAGTTTTTATCACAACGTTAATGGAAGAAAGACCTTTGAGCGATCTTACGATCGAGTGAAGGTTTTTTCTATTGATGAAAAAGCGCGAAATTGGCTGAATTCAGGATTGGCATTTATAAACTTGGTAGAATTATTTCTAAATATTGAATAAAACTAGGCAATAAATCTATTTTAATTTCGTTGGGAAAAGGACGAATTACACCTGTTCGACATAAAACGTCAATCCTCTTAAAGTGGGGATAATACTGATATGACAGGCTTTATTAGCTTATAATCATGAAAATGACTAGTTAATACTATAGTTATAGTGTAAAAATGGTTTAAAAAATGAATAGAAAGTAACTGACAAATGTAATGTTACTTAATTATTTTGGTTTAAGAAAAGTTTGTAGAAGGCGTAAGACTAAGGAATTTAGAATGAAACAAGTACAAAAAAAGTGATTTTTCGATAATAGGTCCTAACGACTATATCACTTTAAAATTAACAGAAATCACTAAAAAATTACATTATTTTATTTAACATACCTATAAATATTGTCCTAATTGAAAGGTATAGGGAGATTAGCCTAAAGGACAAAAACATGGTATTTTATTACATGTTAGTGTGTTCTGTTATCTTCTTACCTTATTGATTGTACAACTGAATTATGTAAAATAGCCATTGCCATTTACAAGTTAACCAAAGGTGAGAATACCTATCTCATTACAAATAGTTATAATAAATGAAACGCAAAACTAAGGACTGTTAAATTAGGAAAAACCATCCGAAATAAACTTAAAAAAACCTGTTTCATCAAACGAATTAAAGGCGGTTGTCAAATGGATTTAATTTTGGACGAGACGATTGGAATGACAGAAAGATTAGGGGAAGAGCTACTGAATAATACTCAATTGACAGTAAAGCCATCATATGAGGTGAGAAGTAGTGTCAGTATTTCAGATTATATAGAAAACAATGTCCCTTCCATTTTTAAAAGAAAATTGAAGCTCAAACAAAATAATTTGCAAGGGGAATTAGAATATTTTCAAAATTACCGAAAAAATAAATCTGAGACAGGGGAACGGAACGTCATTTTGTATTTGTTTGATCCTGATGTAACTAAGATGGATCAACTATTAAGGATAAGAAACTGGCTTCTCCCTGAAGTGGATTTAATCTCGGTGAGTGTGCGACCAATGGTAGCATTTTTAGATAGTTATCTCATTATCCATAACTATCAACGTCTCTTAACTATTTATAGAGAAGGTGTAAATGCTTCAAAAGAAGTTCGAGATGAGGTGAATAAGATCATACAAACGAGCTCTCTATGGATGATCACGCCTTTTAAAAAACCATCTATACTTCAGAGAAAAAAGTGGGTATTCAAGCCTTCAAAAGAGTATAAAGATTATTATTTGCATCATTATAACCCAAAAATAGGAGAGTGGATAACCAGTGATAGCGGCCCTATTTCTCATTGTTTATCGAAAATGATCGTGAAAGCGGAAGACGCTCCTTTATATGGGGCAAAAAAAAATCTAACCCACGATGCCTTTCAAGTTGATGAATATTTAGAAATGTTAGATATCCAACAATATAGTGTTCCAGCAAATTTACCTTATATACAGTTTATTCAACCAATGATTGAACAAGGGAACAAAAGAGAAGAGAAAGTGAATGAACAAAAGACGGAGTTGAAGGTACATGATTGATGCGAAACGCAAAGCAATGATATTTCTAATTGTTGCATTTATTTTAGCGATTATTACAAGTGTTCTGGTTTTAGACCAAATAAGAGCAGCTCAAGATTCACTCGGTGAAAGAACAGAAGTAGCAGTTGCAGCTAGCAATATTCAAACTTACTCGGAAATAACTGAAGATATGATTGATTGGGTTGAAATCCCACAAGTGGAGAACCTTGGGTCATTTGTACGAGATATGAGTGAGCTAGAGGGAGCGATTTCAATCGTGAATCTTCAAGACGGAGATTTGCTCACGTCGAACATTTTACGCACTGCTACTGAGATTCCTGAAAATCATCGTATAGTATGGCTTAATGCCACAAGCAACGTCGTACTAGATCAGCCTGTAGCTGCGGGTGATACAATCGACATCATTGTAACCTATACGCCTGAAGATTCGGCTCTTACGACAACTAGATTGTTTAAACAGGTGGATGTGATTCAAAGGGAAGAGATAGGAGAAGAACTATCCAACATTAAAATTTCTCTACCAATTATAGAGGCAGAAAAGTTTATACATTTCCAAAACACAGCAGATTCTATAAGAATCCTTTTATCAAACCAAGTTCAACAACCAGGTCAAGAGGAAAATACTGTTGAAGAAGAATTACCAGATAGGGAAGTAATCGGAGAATCCGAGGGAGTTGAAGACCTAGAAGATAATGATCGAGAGCCTGAGGGAGAAGAATCAAATGAAGAAGGCGATTCTAATGAATTGGGTGAGGACGTTAACGAAGATAACGATGAAGATGAGGATGAGTAGACAATGACTGAGCTACGCGCGTTAATCATAACGAAAGACGAAGAGACTCGTCAAAAACTTTGCGATCATCTTGAAAAAAAACAGATGATCGCAGTGTCGGAAAACGATTGGAGTGAAGAATTTCTTCAACAAGGTTACAATCTTATATTTGTAGATGAAGCATTTGTGGAGATGGAATCCACGTTATGGACTGCCTCTCAAACGTACATTATTATTCTCACTAAACAAAAGTCATTCGATCAAGTGAGAGACTTAATGAAGTTTGGTATTTATGACGTCTTATTGCCTGAGGAGGAAGACGAACGGGTTGTTGATATAATAAACCATCTTCATGACAAGCTAAATCAGGAGATGTTGTTGGCAAGTACAGGTGATAGTTTCAACTCAAGAGGAAATGTGCTCGTATTTTATAGTTCTAAAGGAGGTGCCGGTAAGAGTATTCTTGCCACACTATCATCTCAATGTCTTCAAACTCAGCATGATAAAAAAGTTGCCCTTCTGGACTTAAACGCCCAGTTTGGAGGGATAGACGTTTTGATGGGGTTAGACCATCAGAGATCTTATTATGATTTGAAGCCAGTACTAGAGGAACTAGCGATCCATCATATTCATAACATTGCAGTGACACATGAAGAAACGGGTGTAGATGTGATTCTTGGGCCATCAAACCCTGAACAGGCAGAAGAAATGGAAGATGAACTAATTTCCAGAATGATTCGTGTCTTGAAAGAACACTATGACTACGTTTTGATTGATATGCCAAGCCAAGTATCGTCATTAAGCTTCACTGGTTTAAACGAAGCTAGCCACATTTATTACGTTGTTACACCTGATAGCCTAAGTCTTCGAGCTTTGAAGCATAGTCTTGCTTTATTCGATCGCTTTCAAATAGGTAAAAAACAAGGACTATCTCTAATTCTAAATCGCACAGGGAAAAAAGATGAGATGACGGAAGCAGACGTAAAAAAAATCATTGACATCCCTGTGGAAGGCAATATTCGTGCTGATTACTATGGGATTCAACCAATGCTAAATATGGGTATCCCCTTTTTCTTACCAAACGGAAAAAAGGCAAAGTCGAAAGTTACAAAAGATATCGATAGATTTGTGGAGAAACAAATAGTACCAATCATCAAAAAGTAAAGGAACTAATAATGTTATAACATTTTTAAATAAGGCAGGTGGAAAAAATGTCTTGGGTCCAAAAAGTGAAACAAAGAAATACTAGCACTAATGCGAAAACGAGTCTTATACAGGAAGATGAAGTAGATAAATGGGTCCGACATTATAAAGATAGACTCATTAAAGAAGCTGATCTAGAGTCTATTACGACATTAGATCCTCAGGAAAGAAAATATACGATAGAACGACTCATTTCCAAAATGATTGAAGAAGAGCGTGTTATAATTCCTGCGAATGTCATGCACGAAATTATCAATCAGCTTATAAATGAATCGGTCGGTTATGGTCCGCTGGAGTCTCTCCTACAGCAAGATGATATAACCGAGATTATGGTGAACAGTCCTAATGAAATCTTCATTGAGCGTAAGGGGAAATTAAAGAGGACTAGTGTAAGGTTTAAAGATGAAGAGCATATACGTCATATTATTGACCGAATAATTGCACCTTTAGGTCGAAGAATTGACGAAAGTTCACCGATGGTTGACGCACGACTTCATGATGGAAGTCGAGTGAACGCAGCCATTCCACCTGTCAGTTTAGATGGACCTGTCATTTCTATAAGAAAATTTAAAGCCGATCCATTTTCTATGAGAGAACTTATCGAATTAGAATCTTTCCATCCCATTATGGGGGAGTTTTTAACAGCTCTAGTAAAAGCGAAATGCAACATTCTCGTATCAGGTGGTACAGGAAGTGGAAAAACTACGCTACTAAACGTGTTGTCTGCAGCCATTCCAAGTGGAGAACGGATTGTAACGATTGAGGATATGGCAGAATTACGTTTTGGCTACGAGAATCTTGTCCGCATGGAAGCAAGACCAGCAAACATGGAAGGTTCAGGAGAGATTGGGATTCGACACCTTGTAAAGAATGCGTTGAGAATGAGGCCTGACCGGATCATTGTCGGAGAAGTAAGGGGAACGGAAGCCATTGATATGCTTCAGGCTATGAACACAGGTCATGAAGGATCGCTTACTACTGTCCACGCCAACACTCCGAAAGATGCACTCGGAAGGTTGGAAGCCATGGTTATCATGTCTGGTCTCCCATTAACTGTTGATGTTATCCGAGGATATTTTGTAGGAGCATTAGACATTATTGTTCAAAGTGAAAGGCTCATTGATGGTCGTCGAAAACTTGTTAAAATCTCTGAAGTAGTGGAAGAAAATGGTGAAGTACTGATAAAAGATATCTTTCATTTTAATAGAAAAGGAACAAGTGATGATGGAAAAGTAATAGGAAATTTCGAAGCTACTGGCTACGTTCCGCATGTCTATAATAGAATTCAAGGATTCGGCATTGAACTCGATGAAACGTTGTTTAACAAGAGGTGCTTATCATGATGATACTTCTATCAATGAGTGGAATGTTGCTTACATTTTTCATAGCCTGCTATTTTTACTGGCAAAGCTTTCAATCTCAGAAAGCAGCCAAACGAGCCCAATTATGGTTTGAAAATGAGGATGAAAAGAAACGGAGGAGTTTCATTTACCTTTTTGGTGACAAGTTTGACAGGTCTGAATTGTCTGAGTCTCTGAGAGAACGGCTTTTACAAGCTGATTTATCGATGAAAGCTTCGGAATATGTAGCGATCTGTCTGTCACTTTTTGCTGCTCTATGGTTAATGAATCATTTTATTCTTCAATTGCTCTTTCCACTTGATGTGGTATTAGCGTATTTTCTCGTTTGGATTGGGTCGAAATTTTTCTTGAACTCGAGAAAAAGCAAGCGGTCTGTCGAGTTTAATAGACAGCTTCCGGAAATATGCCGGATGATGAGTAATGCTGTAAAAGCTGGAATGACGCTTCATCAAGGCATTAGTATTGTTGAAAAGGAACTGCCGGACCCAGCCAAAAGGGAGTTTCAAGAGATGAATCAGGAGTTGAACCTGGGGAGTAATTTTGATGAAGTTATGAATGGGCTCACAAAGAAGATTGCAAGTGAAGAATTAAAAATATTTGTCAATACGATTTCTATTCAACGAAGAGTAGGCGGGAATCTCGTTGAAGTTCTAAGCATGATGGCGGAAACATTGGAAGAACGGGCGAGAGTAAATAAAGAGATAACCACGATAACAGCGGAGTCGAAATACATCGCCCTTATACTTCCACTTCTTCCAGTTTTCATGGCCGTTATCATGAACATGGTCATTCCTGGATTTTTAAATCCGTTGTTCACTGCATTAGGGTTGGTTTTACTAGTAGTTTTTATTAGCCTCCAGCTTGTCGCTTATTTCATGATAAAGCAAATTACAAGAATAAGGGTGTGATGTTATGAATGACGATGCCTTACTAACATTAGTCTCACTCTTTATAGGTTCCATACTGTTGTTCATCTTACTTGGATTTATATATATATGGATTTATGTAGCTAAAAAGCAAAAGTTCTTTTCATATGTAGGTGATGGCGGAAAGAAAAAAAGACATAAGCGCTCTTTTGGTGAGCGGATATCAGGGCCTTTGTTAAAGGGAGCGGAATATGTGGGACCAACAGCTATGAAGTATCCATTTTTTGCAAAAGAAGATCGTGATGAGCGTTTTTTGACCTATGCGGGTAATCCATTAGGATTGGATTTACAAAAATTTTATGGTCTTCGTTACGTACTTGGTTTTGGTTCGTTGATTATATTTTGGCCATATCAGCTTATAGGCATGCCCTATGGAAATCTTGCACTGATTATTATGCCTGTTCTAGGATTTTTAGTTCCAAATCTATGGATAAGATACAAAGCGAAAGACAGACAAGAGGTCATAAGTGCCTCTATGCCAGACTTTATGGATATTGTAAGTATCTCTTTAAGAGCGGGCGCTTCTCTTGAAGGAGCGTTAAGGCAAGTTTCGAGTAAAATGGAAGGTCCGCTCAGTGAAGAAATAAGTCGGTATACACGAGAGACAAGCCTAGGGGTTCCGAGGAAGAAAGCATTTAAGGAGTTATTAGATCGAAATACATCCAAGGAATTAGAAAATCTTGTTCATTCTTTGATTCAAGGCGACGAATTGGGGGTGCCAATTGCTCAGACCTTTAACGTTCAAGCAAGTGATTTACGTCAAACACGAGGATATAAGGCAAAAGAAAAAGCAGCAAAAGCAAGTCCGCAAATCACATTAGTAACAACATTTTTTGTTGCGCCATCGGTACTTTTACTTATTGTAGGTTTAATGGTACTGAATTTAATGTATAACCCTGGTGCCTTCGGGTTGGATGTTTTCTTTAATTAGATCTTTGGCAATTCAATTTCGTCTATTTTCATATTAGATTTTCTTAAAAACACTATGTTACAAAGAGACAAATTACATTAAAAAGGAGAGATTTATTATGTTTAAAAAAATCTATACGTTGTGGGTTCAGAAAAAGGAAGAAGTTATGGATACCCTCCAAGAAGAAAAAGGGGCACTATCTCTGGAATGGGTAGCACTAGGATTGCTGGTTATTGTGTTTATTTCGGCTATTGTCACATACCTTCAAGCTGATGGTGGAAATGATATCGCTGAAAGAATAATTGACACAATTGGTAACCTTGTTGAACAGATTGGTTCTGGTGGTGGAGGTGAAGGATAAAATTCTTAATAGGAGAGGATTGAACGAAGATGCAAAAAATATGCAAACGTTATGTAAAAAACGAAAAAGGGTCACAGACAATTGAGTTTGTGGCCATCTTTCCTCTCATTATTTTATCATTTTTATTGATCTGGCAAATTGCGCTAGTTGCTTATGCCATTGTGGTCACTGAAGCAGCAGCCAGGGATGGTGCGAGAACAGCCTCTGTAAACGGCGACTACCGAACGGTGATAGAGCGGTCTGCATATGGATTGGATATTGTAAATGAACCTGAAATGTCTTTAGGGTCTTCCTCTTATGGAGAGGAAGTAACCATTACGGTAGAAACAAAAGTACCGGTTATACAAATGCCGTTTATTAAAAATATTGAACAAACTATAACTTCTAACGCCACGATGCCGTATGAAGGCGAAGAAGAAGACATTTAGTGCAAAGGATGGGACAGGGAGGTTAGGGTAATGAAGGTCTTGAAAAACGAACAAGGAAGTACTTTGATCATGATTATGGCTATTTTGATGGCTTCTATTTTTATGGCCTTTATGTTTTTTGACTTGTTTACAACCTTTGCAAATAAACGTGTAAGTCAGACGGGAGCCGATTCCGGAGTTCTTGCTGCGGCAAAAGAAGCTCGTCATGCTTCACGAGAGGCATTGCTAGAAGAAGTGGTGGATCGTTTAGAGGATCTCGAGGAAGAAATAGGAGACTTATTAGAAGATGAAGAAGAGGACTTTCTAGCAGATATTGATGAAGAAGAAGATCCTCCGGAATTTGATGAAGAGGAGTATCTAGAGAATATTATTGATGATTTAGATATTCCGGATTCCATCGTCGATCGTCTAAACGACCCAACAGCAGATATAGACTTTGAAGAGGCATTGGATTTCTTTTTTGATGATGATGGGGATGTGACTGCTATTGCCTGTTATGGGATATCCAATGAATGGAATGAGATTGAAGAGGCAGCAATCTACTTCGCAGTAAAAAACGGGGCGGTTCATGAATCAAACAATGATATTGTCGTTCGCTTTCCTTACGACAATGAATTCAAAATTCAGGTATTCACTAAACGTAATCCGGATTATGTCACCATTGATAAGGAAGATGTACTGAACAATGATATTTTTGCTGAAGCGGCAGCGGATGTCGGTGGTATTCCGGGATTTGAGTTTATGCCGAGCCGCTGCACAGGCGGAATGTAACCTTTAGCTTAATAACGGAGAGAAGAAGAGAATAGAAGAAGGGAGGAATGAAATTTGATACAGTTTCATAAGCAGTATAAATGGACTATAAGCATATTTATCGTGATCATGTTAGGAACACTTTTGTCCTTCACACATGCATCCTATGCTTCAGATGACGATGATGGGTTTATCATGCCTGATGAGGAGCCTTTTCGTCTTGTTGATACGGATGCGACAAGCGGTACATCCGGTAACGGATCAGGCGGTGGAAATTGGGGGCCAGATGCACCAGGTGGCTTTATCCCTGGAGGTATTCCTGAGCAAGGTTCAAACCCCGGAGGTCCAGGCACGAACAACCCTGATCCAAATCATTCTGATCCAAACGGTGACGACAAAGACCGAGGTTTTTGGGGAGATTTAGGAGAGAGTCTTAGGGACGGTTTTGAGACAGCTTGGGACGGTATTCGTAACGGGGGAGAAATAACTTGGGACTTCATGAAAGAACAAGGTAAACGTGGTATGGAAAATGCCGGGGAATTATGGGATGATACTGTGGCAAAAACTAGTAGCTTATGGGAAAGCTCACTTGATTGGCTGAACTCAGCGGGAGAATGGATCGCCGACAAATGGGATTCTCTTGGAGACTTGGGACAGGACCTAGTTAAAACCATTGTGTCTGTTCTTGGTGTTGCTGCCATCGCAGTAGGAATTGTTCTAATTGGACTTGTTACATGGCCTGTTGCATTAGTAGCTATTGGAGGTGCAGCATTATTTGCTGGTATATACTTCGCAATAAACGGAGGATCGGACTCATTTAACTGGGGTCATTCCTTTTTGTGGGCAGCAGGAGGAGGCTTGTTAGGCGGTGTTGCTCAAAGTATGGGAGGAATTGTAGCAGGAGCAAAGGCTTTGGGCAAAGCATTTATTTGGGCCCGAGGTGGATTACAAATGATGTGGTTAAGAAATGTTCACTTAGGCATGAAACAGTTGGGAGCATTAGGTTTTGCAAAAACAGTAGCAGGAGGAGCGGCTAAGCTATTTTTTGGAGGCATAGCGGCATCTTTAATTATAGACGGTATTAACTTTTATGTATTAGGGATAGAAAAACCTGTCAGTCAAGTAATAACGGATTCTTTATTTACAGGTGTTGCTTCAGCACTAACATTCGGCCTTGCAAAAGGCTATATTTTTACGTCATTAGGGGGAAAACTTGGATGGGCAGCATATAGTGGAGGAGTTTTTGGAACTATGGAGCTATTCAGAGGATATTTTAATACCGGGAGTTTCGAAATGTCGAATTTCTTAATTGGGGCGGCGGTAGGAGCAGTGTTTGGGCCACTTTTCAGTGTAGCTAAAAAAATTGGTAATATAAAAATGTCTATGGGAAATAGGAATAATTCAGAAATGTTTGGTCTTAATTTCACTATTGATTTTATTAGTTCTCATACGGATTCCTTTTTCAAATCAAAATTAAAGGGAGAGGAATTGAAAGTAGGAGAGCATCTAGAAATCGAAAAACAGATGGAGAAAAAGTATTATTCAAAATAAACTTAAAAGCGGGTGCTAGAAATTGAATAAAAAAAAATGGACGATGATTCAAATTATTATAGTTGCAATATTAATACCAGGAATTCTCTTAATCTTTTGGGTTACAGGTGGAAAGGTAGACCATATCCTGGTGAGCAACCCAATTTACAGGTGGTCTACTGTTTTAATAATAATATCGGGTTTTTATGTAGCGGTTTTAGCACAAATCAGTATATCTACTGGAAAAACTGATAAAAAAACACACTTACAATCATTCATAACTGTCATATCTATCCTTATTCTAGGAGCGATTGCAAGAAGTTAATATGGGAGCGATTTTTAGAAGGCCATGACAATGGAAAGGTGAAGAATGAAAGGGAGGGGGCGGAGGATGAGGGTCAAAGGATTATTTGAAATTACCACGAAGGAAATGCGGAGGCAGGGGGGAGAATATTCCTATGTAGTTGTCAATGAAATTGAGTTTGAGAACAAGGATTTTGAAAAAATGGCTATCAGTCTTGCCGTGAATTACAAGAAGCAATTTCTTTCTGTTGACCGGACGTTTCCCAGATTATTCTCTAAAAGTAAAGGGAAATATTTCATGTCATTTATGGAATTAGATAAATTGGCTGACACAAATCAAAGACGTGAAAATTTGAGTGAGTTTACAGGAGAATATGAAGTACTGGATACGATGCTTGATTTTCTTATAACAGGGAAGTATCGATTGCAATTTAAACAGGAAGACATGGCGCAAGAAGCTGTTACAAAATCAGCGAAGTTACTTGTCCAAGAATTGAAGGAGTTTTCTAGGGATGCTTACTTTCGCTATGGTTTTAAATGACAGAAAATCATTGATTGGAGGTTGAAAATGTCTAAACCTATTTATGACTTAAACATAGAATCCCTCATTGACCGGAAAGAAAGCGAACAATATCTCCTTGTGATTCATCTGGATTGGCTTGACGAAAAGGCGGCTTGGACATTTCAAAAGCATGCGTACTTATTTGATCAGTGGACGTTTCGTTCAAAGAAACCGAAGTTTGTGAAAGAAAGCGATTCAGATTACAAAGTAACGTTGGAATACGACCAGCACACGGATGAAGAAACAACAGAAACCTTGGGAAGTCTTCTAGTTAAAGGTCAGTGGATCCTTACATATGACAACAAAAAAGAAGCTGAAGCAGTCTTATTGGCTGGTAAAGGACAGTTGGAAGATACCTTGGATAAAGTATGGCGAGCGTTAGAAAAAAAGGAACAACTAGGGGTTTAGGAATTGTAACTTTCGATTTTTACATAGATTTTATATGTTGATGATTGCGCTAAGTAGTGTAAATGCCTTCTTAATGATGGGTCAAATTCCGCTTATTCGCTTTTTAAATGGAGATTTAGAAAGGGGCAGACAATTGTTTCAGAAACTCCTTTTTTATACTTTTTCTGCCCTTATTTAGCCAATATAAGAAACAAACCTGTATGAGAATTGATAATAACTGCTTTTAAAATCGGTAAAAAGCGGTTTTTTCGTATGTTCTTCATTATCATTCTAGTTAAATAATTGAAGCAGTCTTGGCTCACGAAGGGGGAAATCTCCAAAATCTTATCAAAACCTTGACCATTAACTAATAAAAATGTTGTAGATGGAGCTGCCAATTTATTTAAGAGTGCAAAATTATTTTTGGAGGATGATCATGTTTAAAAGTAGTATAAAAAAACATAAAAAATTTCTCGAAACTCATCAACTATTTAGTTATGAAACGGAATTAGATGAGAGTACTTATTCCTTTATTCAATATTTTCGGTTTAATAAACCGACAGATGCCTTGGTATTAGATAACCAAGGGGGCGTTGTTGAAAGAAATCTAGCCAAAAGAGTTACGGGTATCTTATTACCCTTCACAAGTAGTTTGTTAAATGCACCAAAACTAGATTTAATGAGACAAAAAGAAGATAAACTTCCTCATGAAATGACGAAATTGTTAAGTAGTGTCAAGTTGATAAATGGACTCGATGTAAAGGTACAAGAAGAAATATTACAAATTTATAATGCATTCTCTTATCATCAGGAAGGGCAAGAAAAGTTAGATCAAATCCGAAAAGAAATGGATGAAAAAATTGATCTAGTAAAAAAAACTAGTGTGTTGACACTCGAAATCTCGCAAAATATGAACTTTCTAGAAAATAAGTTTGCTGAAACAGTTTATAAACAAGCATTACTAATGGATTATACAACAAGTTCACGGAAAAACCTTTTAAATTGGATTACTGTTAATAAGGAATCATACGTTGGATCTGATTTACAATATTTAACTAAGTCTGAAAAGCTATTGAAAGAATCCATAAAGAGTATAGTACTTCATCCCCTTAAAACTTCTGTTGAAAAATTTGAAAAAGATGTACCACCTTTACAACAAAGTGAGGTAGAAGCGAGAGTGAAAGAATTTATTCAGAAAAGAAATGAAGTCGAAAGAGAAAAATATTCTCAGAACATGCAATTATTAAGGAACTAGTAAATATATGGATCAGAGAGTAAAAGAGCTTATTCAAATGAGAAAGATTGGATATGAAAACAATATTGAAAGAGATAGTAAGTTGAGTGGTTATAGTGAGTTATAACGATAGAGGGTTTCTGAGGAGGCAAGAAAATGAAGCAACGAAATGTTATTCGATTTATATTAATCTTAATTGTCCTGTTAGCAGCGTGTTCAAATGAAAATAATCAATTAGCAGAAGAAAATGAAATAGAAGATTCAGCGACAGAAAATCAGTTGGAAAACAACGAAAACAAAGAAGTAAATAATTCTGAAAACAACGAAATTAACGAGATCGCCGAAAACAACTATGAAGAAGAAACATTTCAATTAGTTGATATGAATGCAGAACTCCTCCCGAACAATATTCAAGAAGTGATGGATTTTCCAGTGGGGAAATTCGAGGGTGAATCGTTTAGTGAAGATAATAAAGCGTTTATGGAAGAAGTTGATGCTTTACCGTCTCTGCATGAAGAAGCAAGTGAAGAAGAACTGGAAAATTACATATATCAAGTAGTGAGTTTGTATGCAGCAAATTATCCTGATCCAAGACAACTCATTAATCGTTGGGAACAGTTGTCATTTGGAACTCCGGAAGTGGAGGAGGACTCTCGATACGAGATGAAAGAGAATTTAAACGTAGAAATTCTTCTTGATTCAAGTGGGAGTATGAGTGAAGAAATTGATGGAACGCCTAAGATGGACATAGCGAAAGAAGCGATCACTGAGTTTGTGGAGGAGTTGCCAGAAGAGGCAAATGTATCGCTACGAGTATATGGGCATATTGGAGAAAGTCAAGAAGTCTCATGTGAACGGGTGGATCGAGTGTACGACCTCCAACCGTACGAGGAGGAGGCATTTGGGGAAACTTTGGAGGAGTTTTTCCCGAATGGATGGACGCCAATAGCGAAAGCAGTCGAAGATACCCATGAGGACTATCAAGACTTAAGTGGCGAAGAGAACACGAATCTCATTTATCTTGTTAGTGATGGGATTGAAACGTGCGGTGGGGATCCGGTTAAGGCGGCAGAGGAATTAGGTCAATCTGAGATTATGCCGATTGTGAACATTATTGGATTCGATGTACCAAGTGATGAACAACAACAGTTGAAGGATATGGCATCAGCGGCGGAGGGTGTATACGCAGTGGCGGATGACCAAGATCAGTTAAAAGAAGAACTGAGCCGAGGAAACGAAATGGCGAGTGCTTGGTTGCAGTGGAAGGGAGAAATGGGCACTGAAATATCTGTTACTAGAGGCGAACAAGCGAATGAAATAATCGAAGAGCGCAACAGTTGGAGAAAAAAAATACAAGACGAAAGAATTTCTGGTTCAGAAATAATGAGTTATTTAAAATCAGGTGAAAAATTAACTGAAGAACAACGAAAGAAAGCCTATGATATGGTAAATGATCGCTATAGAGCAATCTATGATATGGGTGAAGAAGTTTATGGGCTACTTTACGACGATAATAAAGAAAATCACAGTAAAATGCGAGAGCAAATGGAAGAATTATACGAGGAACAAGAGACAGATTGATAGAGATCCAAGATCGTAGAGCTGGAAACTAAGTTCTTTCAAAGAACAATACGATGAAAAGCCACACATCGCAACTGGCATTTTTCTTCATGCGGGTAGACAATCACAAACAGGATTCAGAATGGTGTTAAGAAAACGCTAGAAGTGAGAGTATAGGTGATAATTGGAATAAAGCAAGCTGATTAGGCTCTTCCTAATAAGCAGTAATTGAGAAGTAACTCTGTTGGTATTAGATCAGCGCGGTTGCTTCTTTTACATATAAATTTATAGTTAGATCGTTTTAAAGATTTTTTTGGAGGACATTATGAGACCTAACTTGAAATTAATAACAATGTGCTTTTTCATGTTTCCTGTATTTTGGGGTGTCATAGCCCTTAGTTATCCTGAGTGGGACTCAAAATTTACGAATTTAACGTTCATTACAATTACCATTTTAACTTTTACTTTCATGCCAGCTTCTTATGGAAGTATGCAACTAAGGGAAGCTACAGGTGGGCTTGAAGTTATGAATGTGATGATGTCTTTAGGATTTATATCTTTTGCCCTATTTTTTATCGTATTTTGGCATCCTCTCGTTATCAAACTCAAAAATCCTGAGTGGCGAGCTCAAGATTACAGGTCTAAATGATGACTAATATATGAAACAACATTTAATCTAAACGAGTGGGAACCTTTTATCTGATTGTTCGTTATAAAGATATTAAAGAAGATATTCATATTTGCTAGATTAGCTAGATTAAAAGACGGTGCAAATGCCTCCGTCATGTCACAGCTGAAGAAATTGGCAAAGAGAATAAAAACTATTTAAGGAGCATTCCGATGACTTATTCTATAAGTGTAAAAAAATCAGTTCTATATCTTATGTGTATTATCACATTCTTTTTAGCTGGATGTGAAAGAGACGAAAATGACGATGTAGAAAATAATACGAATAGTGAGAATGAAAATAATGTTTCAGAAGATGTTGACGAATCGTCTTCTGAAAACGATTTGCCGGAAGCAAATGATGGTGGGAATCCGTTCATTGCTGAAGCACCGTCAGAACCAGAAACCTATGAAGATGTGATCGCTTATGGAGAGGGCGAATTAGCTCATTTAGATCGAGATGAGGACGAAGAAGAAATGATGGAGGTTGTTAAAGATAGGCTTCCTTCTTTACAAGATGCAACAGAGGTGGAAATGCAATATTATTGGGAAGCTTTGTTGTATTTAACAATGGAAGAGTATATGGCAACAGATGATCTAATCGAAAAATACGAATTGGGGGAATTTGATTCGGACGTTGAGGGTGTCTGGTATATGATGAAAGATCATTTGAATGTTCTTACCGTATTAAATATAGGTGAACAATTGAGTGAAGATGAAATGGCTATTGCTACACAATCAATTGAGACTTTGGCTTTGGCGCTCCCTAGGCCTGTTAGATCTCAGTTTGGGGTTCGTACAACAGGAGGAAGGGAATCTGAATGTGAAAATACGGAGCTTATATACGAATTTGGTGAATATAAGCACTATAGTAAATTGCCCGATGCCTTGAGTGAGGTCTCTATTGGTGGAGAAGCGTCGCTATCGTATGCGTTGGAAGTGGCGATAGAAGATTTTGCAGATTATCCATCAGAAGAACATACAAATGTTATTTATCTTGTCACGAATAGTATAGGTTCCTGTGACAGTGACCTGTTTGAAGAGTTCGAAGACGTGTGGAGCAAGGCTGATTCAGATATGGTCTTGAACGTGATTGGTATTAATGTAAGTGAGGGTGATCAGAGAGTTTTGGAAAAAGTCGCTGAATTCGGTGGAGGGATTTATATTCCAGGATCCTCTGAAGAAGAGGTGGAAGAAGGATTAACTAGAACAAGTGAATTTTCCTATGATTGGGACAAGTGGGAAGTAGAAGAAGAGAGGGCTGCATTTTTGCTTAAAAGGGACAATGACCTAAATATCACGGGATTTAGTAACAGTTGGAGAGCTAGTCAATCAATCGAGTCGTTGAAAATAAATCGAATTATAGAGAAACTATCAAGTGATGACTATATTGATAGTCCATTAAGAAGGTTTCTAAACGATAAAAAAGGTGAGAGAGAAGATAGTATTAATAGGATAAGAGACATTGAAATGGAGAGATTAACAGTAGAAAATGAGCATAATTACAGATCGGTATTAGGACAAATAGCCGATCAATTTGCATTACCAGGCAAGCCAGTTGTCATTGAAGAAGAGGACGAATTTGTCATGCTTGAAATCGATGAGACATTCTTATTTGACTATGATGACGATACATTAAAACCAGAAGCGGAGGACGTTTTGGATGAGATAACGGATGCACTGATTAAGTTAGAAGGAGCAGATGTAGATATCCATGGTCATACAGATAGCGAAGGGGATGCGGAATACAATCAAGGGTTATCTGAACGAAGAGCGCAAGCGGTGAAAGAATTTTTTGAAGGTGAAGATGGATTGAATAATGTGACATTTACGAAAGAAGGTTTTGGTGAAACGCGACCGACAGCAGATAACGAGACGGAAGAAGGTCGTGCGAAAAATCGGAGAGTCGAGGTGTGGATTGAACAGCATTAATGATGAGGTGTTTATTAAAATCACTAGGGCCTGATACCGTAGTAATTTCTTTGGAGGATTGTTTAATTAATGGAGGATTTTAAATGAGGGAAAAAAAATATATTGCTAAAGAAGCGGAGGCAACTCTTCATGGATTTTGGGCGATGTTATTCTTGCCTATTATTGGGGGAGCACTTGCTACTACGAATCCTGAGCCATCAATTATCTATGGCTCAGCAAGTCTCATTTTGGTCGGCCTACTCATTCTATGGACAATTTACGGAAGAATAATGAATAGGTGGAAAATAATTGGTTGGGTTCAACTTCATTGTATTATTTGCAACCATGTGGGGACTGGTTTGCTTTTAGTTGGAATTTGGAGATACTTTGGAGCAATTAGTTCTATCGGTGTCCTGTTTCTTATCATCTACCTTTCTTCTACTATCATTCCATACATCTACCGGAAAGAATTTTTTGATGCAATGTGGGGGCGCGGAGGAAATAAAAAATTATTTCCTCTTATCTTTAGCGTGTTTTGTCTAGCAGCATTGATTGCAGGTGGTAGCTCATATGGAGCAATGTTAGCGAGCGTGCGCTTATATGGTGAAGAAATTTCGCAACTCCGCTATAGCTTTGCTGGTATTTTTGTTAGTATATTTTTAAATTTGTTTTTTTCTGGATTTTGGACTATGGCCAAAGGTGAGATTAACTTAAAATCATGAAAATAAGAATGAAGTAATGAATTTTAATCGATTCATATTTATCTTATTTGTGCTGTTAGCCGAGTGTTCAAAAAAAAATAATGGAAATGAAGTAGAAGTATTAGCACTAGAGAATAATTTGGAAAACAACGAAATTAACTAGCACTTCTAATATTATTTCAATGAGTAATTCTAAGTATTTTTAAGTGGAGATTTCTACTCACTAAAAGGTGGGTTATTTAATTAATGGAGGGTTATCATGAAGGAGAAAAGGTATATTCCTAAACAATTGGAGCAGGCCAGTAAATTGTTCTCAAGTTTTTTAATTATTCCTCTTGCTGGACTACGTTTGTTGCGGGGGAAGTTGATGAGCCCTCTGTATACCAAAAGGTCGGCGTGATTCTATTTGGTGCGATGGTATTGTGGACAGTTTATGGATATATAATGAAAAAATGGGAATTTATTGGTTGGATAAACCTCTACATACTTATATGTTGCTATCTTGGTAGTGGTTTGCTTTTTGTCAGCGTTTGGAGGGATTTTGGAGAAACTACATTTTTAGGAATCGCTCTCCTCGGATTATACCTTTCTTCAACTTGGATTCCATATATATCGCAAAGAGTTTTTTGAAGCGATATGGGGAGGGAAGGGCACTGAACATAAGAGGATATTTAATCTAATAGGCGTTCTTCTAATTATCGGAACATTCGTCTCAGCCGGTGCATCTTATGCTTCAATACAACTTAGTGAACAAGTTTATGGGGTGGAAATCACGCAAATGCGCTCTCAAATAGCAGCCATATTTATTTTTATTTTTTTTAATTTAATATTTACAGGGGGATGGAGAATTATCAAAGGGGAAGATGTTAAAGAAAATGAAAGTAAGAGAAACGACAATAAAGCTAAAGGTTAATAAGAAGATAGAAATTTATTTTTCTCAAAATTGCTGTCGATAGCTTCTACTTAGACAAACGAAATAAAAATGATTTTCAGATTATCTAATGGGGTGAGTACTTTGATACGGAAACTTTATATATTACTTTTTCTAGCACTAGTGATTGGGTGTTCAAATAATGAAGAGTCATTGGAGACCGAGTCAATACAAAACGAAGATGAAAATGAACAAGAAAATGAGAATGACATCTATGAAATTAAACAGGAAACGAATCAAGAAAACCTAAATAATGAAGAGAATATGAACGAGGAAGTTGTAGAGGAATTTACGGAAGAGGTGATGATGGAAGCTTCAGTTGAGATTACAGATGATAAAATTGTTGTAAACGGTCAGAGTAATCTTCTAGAAGGAAACACTATCGATGGGCAGATGTATAATAATCCATTTAGAATTCGAGCTCCAATGGGGGTTTTTGATCGAGAAAATGTGAATCATGATGGATCTTTCTTGTTTGAGTTTAATCATCCAGCTAGCGATCAAGGGTTTTATGAGATTGAAATAACGGTAAGTCCAACCTCTCAATATGGTGATTTAGACGAAATTTATGGTGAATCTGGTGAGAACATCCGAGGCCCACTTACATATAAACGTGAGGAAATCAGATCCGATAATATTCTGCATAGGGCTAGGCTCTCTAAGGTTTTTTATTTTGAGGACGAATTAACGGAATTTCAAATAACTGCGCCAGACAGAGAAGAAGTACCTGAAGACTATGGTGAAACGGAAGTATGGATTGACGTAGAAGTGACAAATGATCACAAGTATTTTTATCTAGAAGGTAAGACGAATTTACTCGAAGGAACAGTTCTAGATGGGATGTACTACGGAGGACCTGATTCACACTTGCCTCAATTAAGTATAGGAGGTAATTTTCGTACAAGGGTTGAACCTGATGGCACCTTTTACTTAACGACTCGTTATTTAGATTTAAAGGAAGAGGGATACATTAAATTGAGTTCTTGGCAATCTAGCTTGCATACTTTAAGCAATAATTCGGAACTGATTTATGGTGAGGGCTTCGAAAAAATGACAGGGGAACATGTCATAAGTGATGACGGTGAAAATAAAATAGAGATGATATTGCACCCAGATGTACCTGGTGTGACTGCTCCAGAGTCAGCGATGGTAACTGCTTATGGTGATGAAACGAAAGTCCAGGTGCCTGACGATGTATTATTTGATTATGATGAAAGCAAGTTGAAAGAGGATGCAGAAGAAGTACTTTCAGAGATTATCGAGATTCTAGAGGAATTGGCTGAAGGTACAACAGTTTTTATCAACGGTCATACAGACAATGAGGGTGATCCAGATTATAATATGGGATTATCTGAAGAGCGAGCCGAGTCAGTGAAAAATTATCTCGAGAAGAATGGAGATATCGGATCCCTGGGTATCGAAAAACATGGGTATGGTGAAACACAACCGGTGGAGTCTAACGAGGACTCTAAGGGTAGACAAAAAAATCGTCGCGTAGAGATTGTTATTAATCCGAACGATTAGAATAGTTGTGATGATAGGAGAACAAAGCTTAAGATCCTATCATCCTTTTAATTTTTTACTTTTAACGATAAATTAAGTATTATGGATGTATAGGGCTAATAAAGGTTGAATTTGTGACGTTGAATAACTTATCAGCTGACTATTTGTGATTAAGTGAACAATAGAAAATCTACAAATAAAATCAAATTGGTTCAACCGATTTGAAGGAGGAATATCAAATGAGTTTTAAAGCATTTGTAATTAGAAAAGAAGATGATAACCTTACATCTGGAGTGGAGACGTGGGAAGAGTCGATGCTGTCAGAAGGGGAAGTGACAATAGCAGTATCCTATTCGAGTGTGAATTATAAAGATGCAATCGTCGGTCAATTAGGCCAATTAGCTAATTTCTATCCGTTAATTCCAGGTATAGACTTGGCAGGTACGATTGTCTCGTCGAAGGATTCACGTTTCAAGGATGGCGATGCGGTAATCGCAACGAGTTATAAAATAGGAACAGGTCACCATGGCGGTTTCAGTGAAGTTGCTCGTGTTCCCGCTGATTGGGTTGTCCCGCTTCCAGACGGACTAACATTAAAAGAATCAATGATACTCGGAACTGCTGGATTAACAGCAGCACTTTCGATTCAAAGGTTAGAGGATAATGGGTTGACTCCGGAGAGTGGACCTGTTGTTGTAGCTGGAGCAACTGGAGGCGTTGGTAGCCTTGCTGTTGCAATGTTAGCGAAACGAGGATACGACGTAACAGCGAGCACTGGCAAAAAAGAGGAGCACGACTTCTTATATGAGTTGGGTGCAAAAAATGTGATAAGTCGCGAAGAGTTAACCTCCTCTGAAAATAAACCAACTCGTGCTCAACAATGGGCGGGTGCAGTCGATCCCGTAGGTGGGCAAACTCTCGCTTATATCCTGAGCACGCTGAAAAGAGGCGGATCTGTTGCGACAAGTGGATTTACGGCAGGCAGCGATGTAGAAACAAATGTGATTCCATTTATCGGACGAGGTGTCAATTGGCTAGGAATTGATTCGGTCACATGTGACATGCCGAAGCGAAAGCAAGCGTGGAATCGCTTAGCAACAGACCTTAAACTAGACAATCTTGAGTCAATTGCTAATGAAGTCGGCATAGACGAGTTAACGGAAGTGTTCCCGAAATTATTAGCCGGTCAAATGAAGGGAAGAACGCTCGTTACATTTGAATAAGTGAACTAAAACATTGATAAAAGCCCTCTGCCTAGGAGGGCTTTTTATTTACTTGTTTTTGAAAATTATTTTGACATCCAAAAAAATCTTATCCAATGACAACTCTTTACACATTCAAGTCACCCAAACTAGCGCCATATGCAAAGAAACGCTCAATCCTATGGTCAACTGTGGGATCTTCGACTAGAGGTGGAGCATGATGTGGTTTGATGCGAGCGTCGATAATCATGTTGTCGCAGCCCCAATGCTTATTTTTGAAAAAGCTGTTCACGCCGTGTATGTCATGTGACGGATTGCTTCGTGTAAACGTCGCCCACAGAAAATTACTGATCGTTTTACTCATAAAGGAACTGTCGTCGCAGACAATAATTAAGGGACAAGAATCAAGCGTGCCACTTGCTTGCACCTCGTCAGATAGCTTTTGCATTTGTTGTTCCGTAGTTGCTTCATCTTTAAATTCAGGTCCTTGCAATGCAATAACACCTGGCATGACGAGTTGTGCATTGCTGAATGCTGATACATTCATTAAGACGTCTGGAACATCCGTACACAATTCGCGTTTTTTATCTCCGTAAGCAGCAATAACCACTTTGCTTCCGCTATTTAATTCTTTGCTTGAATAATCAAGCGTATCGATCGTTGTGTTCGTTTGGAAATGAAGGTCACGATGTAAGTCGAGACGTTCAAGAATATATGCTAAAAAATCTGCTTCTTTGTGTGTGTCAAGCGGCTCGTCTTGTTCAGCAGTTATAAAAAGAAATTTAGCTAAACTAAGTTGGTTCGTACCTAAAATTCGATTTGCAATCGTTAAAATTTCAGCAGGTCGTTTTGCGTTTTCAAATGGCGTATAACGTTCGCTACCAATTGCAAACAATAACGGATGAACACCTGCTTCATCCACGGCATGTACCTCTTGTACACCTGGAATTTCTTGCTTTATCGCTTCACCAGTCATTTCGTGAATGACTGCACCGAAAGACGTATCCTCCTGTGGAGGACGACCGACGACGGTGAATGGAAGGATCGCATTCTCCTTGGCATATACTTTGTGCACCTTCATCACTGGAAACTCATGCGTCAAACTGTAGTAACCGAGATGGTCACCAAACGGTCCTTCTGGTTTCGTATCATTCGGATAAATGTCGCCCGTAATCACAAAGTCAGCATCATGACTCACGCAATAACCATCGATGTAGCTATAACGGAAGTGACGTCCAGCCAGTAACCCGGCAAAGGTCATTTCACTCAATCCTTCAGGAAGCGGCATGACAGCAGCTAATGTATGCGAAGGAGGTCCACCAACGAAGATACTTACTTTCAGTGGCTCACCTTTTTTTACTGCTTTGCTTTGGTGTATGCCAATTCCACGATGAATTTGGTAATGTAAGCCGATTTCTTCATTTTCATTATAGTCATTCCCACTTAGCTGGACACGATACATCCCTAAATTGGAATTCATGATTCCTGATTTGTCAGGATCTTCTGTATACACTTGAGGCAGAGTGATAAATGCACCGCCATCCATCGGCCAAGATTTAATTTGCGGAATGTCTGATATATTAATTTCTTTCCCTTTGTATGAGCGCCCCTTAAGTGGCAATGCTTTTGCTCCAGCAAATCCTGTACTAATATTTTTTAATGGGTGTTTAATAACACTCATCGGGTCATTTCTGACTGCGATTGCATCTTGCGCGGAGTTCCATGTTTTGCGAAAAATAAATTTGCTACGCTCGACAGTTCCAAATAAATTGGAAACAGCACAATATTTCGATCCCTTCACATTTTCAAAAAGCAATGCAGGACCACGCGCTTGATACACTTTCAAATGAATCGCTGCCATTTCAAGGTCAGGATCGACCTCTTCTTTAATACGAATCAGGTGACCGTGTTTTTCCAGATCAATAATACATTCTTCCAGGTGACGGTACATAAATGAAGGACTCCAATCTTTGTAAATTTGTATGAAAACGTACATTATTAGTTAATTTAAGTCGTATATATCAACTATTGTACGTCATTTTAGGGAAAAATGCTGAAATGGAGGCTTTTTGCACAAAAAAGTGTTGTGTTTGCACAAACGTTACGTTTTATGCTGGATTTCTGTCACTCTTTGCACAAAAACAAAGGTTCTATGCTGAAACATCCTAATTTGGTTCTTCCCTCTGATACCATATATTTGTCCTTATGAAAAAGCTCATTCCATCAACACTAAGGGTATGAATTTGTATCACAAAGGAGTGCTCGAATGGGGATGAATGTCGATTTTACACTAGGAGAAAAACGTAAAGAGAAACAATGGAAATATCAACGGAGCATGCTCCGCACGTTATCGATAAACGACATGAAAAAAGATGTTCAGCGACGATTTTTCGCTCATGAGGGAGAAGAGACAGTTTCGCAACTTTACTTGCAGGATTTTTGCCTTGATATGGGAATTGATACGTTCCTGTTAGGTGCAGAATTTGCTCGTTTTGGTTATTATGGTGAATCGGAATATAAGGTTATGCAACGATGTCCGGAAGAAATTAATGCACAAATTGATCAGACGGTAGCGCAATTTACTGCTTGGTTGAATTTGGATGAAGCGCAAGCAAACGTTTATAAAGATGTAGCTACAGGCTATATTTACGAATGGTGGCGCCAAGGTTTTGATGAAGGAAAGAAAAGATATCAGTTAAAACTTCATTAGAGCAAGTAATTCACACATATTTTTCCCATTGTCCCATATATATAGTACAGGCAAGGAGGGGACAAGATGAAAAAATGGTGGGGATTGCTTGGGATAGCCTTTATCATTGCGGTAGGTATGGTTTTAACTCCTTTGTTTATAACAACGGAAGATTCAACAGGTTATGGATTGCCACTTTCAGGAAAAATGATGATACTCGATCCGGGGCACGGAGGTATCGATGGTGGAGCAAGCTCAAAATCGGGACTATTAGAAAAAGACGTTAGCCTTGAAATTAGCCTCCATCTTCGCGATTTTTTGCAAGAAGCGGGAGCATTGGTAGTCATGACAAGGGAAGAAGATAAGGATTTGGCCGCTTCTGACACGAAACAAGTCCGTTCTCGTAAGGTGGAGGATTTAAAAGCACGAGTTAGCCTAATAAATGAGTCGGATGCTGATTTCTACATCAGCCTGCACTTAAATGCCATTGGGGAGCCAAGATGGAGCGGGGCACAAACGTTTTATAATCGCGCCATCGAAGAGAATGAAGCGTTAGCTAAGCACGTTCAAAATGAACTAGTAAGAAATTTAGAGAACACGACACGGCTAGCAAAGCCGATTCACAATGTTTATCTCATTCAGCAAGCAGCGATTCCAGGAGCTCTCGTTGAAGTTGGCTTTCTTTCCAACCCCGAGGAAGCAGCAGCACTTGCGACAGAGGATTATCAACAAAAAATCGCAGCCTCCATATACAATGGACTGTTAAGATATACAAACAACGAGCCTTTTCCTGATGAAGCAGGATAGGCTTTCTTTTCTCTTTGGAGTGTGACCTAGATCAACATAACCAGGGTTAATGTATGTTATAATATCCACGTAGTGTAGTGGAAAACAAATACATAAATGATTATATAAAGGATGGTGTCTCCATGTTAACAGAAGAAGAAGTGTTAAAGGCGTTAGAATCTGTTCAAGACCCACATTTGAAAAAGCCGTTGTTGGAAATAGATGCGGTCAAAGAAGTGAAAATTAAAGAAAAGCTCGTGAGTTTGAAGCTGGCGATTGCGCAACCTGGAACTGCTGAACAAATGCAGTTACAACAGGAAGTAGTTACTGCAATCAAAGGTGCCGGTGCTGATTCCGTTGGCCTTCGTTTCGAGAAGTTGTCCGACGAAGAATTGGAAAAACACGGTGCAGGGACTCAAGAGGATGAAGAAGGCAAGTCGCTTCTCGATAACAAGAATACGACATTTATTGCTGTTACTAGTGGAAAAGGTGGCGTAGGAAAATCAACGGTATCCGTCAACCTTGCTACGTCATTAGCTCGACAAGGAAAAAAAGTAGGAATTATTGATGCAGATATTTATGGTTTCAGTGTTCCTGATATGATGGGAATTGAAGAGCGGCCGAAAGTAGTAGGGCAACGCATTTACCCTGTGACTCGTTTTGATGTTCAAGTTATTTCCATGGGATTCTTTGTTGAAGATAATTCCCCAATCATATGGCGTGGCCCAATGCTTGGGAAAATGTTGAATAACTTCTTCAATGAAGTTGAATGGGATGAATTAGACTACTTAGTGTTAGATTTACCTCCTGGTACAGGCGATGTTGCATTAGATATTCATTCGATGCTTCCTCATTCGAAGGAAATTGTTGTGACGACACCTCACGCAACTGCGGCGTTCGTCGCTGCAAGAGCAGGGGCGATGGCATTGAAAACGGAGCATGAAATTCTAGGTGTGGTGGAAAACATGGCATATTTTGAAAGTAAATTAACAAATGAAAAAGAGTATGTCTTTGGTACAGGTGGAGGAGATAAGCTTGCAGAAGAATTGCAAACAGAAATCCTTTCGCGAATCCCATTAGGTCAGCCTGAGATTGATAAAGAAAACTTTGCACCATCTGTTTACGATCAAAATCATCCTATCGGGAAGATTTACACAGAGATGGCAGAGAAAATAATCAAGAAAACAGAAGAATAATAAAAACCCCCGTTTAGAGTGGAGAAAACCATTCTGAACGGGGTTTTTCAATGGTGTTTCATTGAGTTAGGACCCTAATTCATCCTCTTCTTCAGATCCACCTTCCTCTTTTCCACCTTCATCTTCTTCACTTCCACCGCCGCCCCCTTCGCCAGACTCAGGACTTTGCAACTCCTGTTTGGCAATGTCAGTCAATAATTTGTTAACTCTCGCAATAAAGAGAGGGCTTTCCATCGCCTCGGTCACGATGGTGGTAATTTCTTTTCGATAATCCTTTGACTTCGTAAGCTCTACATACTGTTCTTCCATCTCAGGGTCCTTTAAAATATCTATCATCATCCCTTGATATTCAGGATCTTTCATTAAATCCTTTAATAATTTTTCATTTTCTTTTTGTACACTTTCAGCAAATGTTTTTGCAAATTCAGGATCTTTCAGTACTTCTTGCCAATATTCTTTACCTTCTTCAGAAGCCAAAGTTTTCTCAATAGTATCCTTGATAAAGTCCTGTTCCATAAGGAGTTGCTCTTTCACTTTATCTTCTTTCAAAACTTCCTGTATCGCTTTTTTGCCATCTTCTGTTTGTAGCATATCAACAACCATTTCCTTCGTCTTTTCATATTCGGGCTGGGATGCTTCCGTATTTTCAAGGGCACCACAACCGGTAATAGATGATGGAAAAAGCAGTATGATAATAATAATTGCTATTTTTTTCATATACAATCGTCCCCTTTTCAGTTCACTATCTTTAATATGAGAGTTGGAGGGGTTTTTTATTCAGTTTGGTACGTAATAAGGCATATTCAGTGGAATTTCTAGAATTACTTGCAAAAAACTGGCGTTATAAATTAAAACTTTGATACAATAGCGATGGATGAAACGTAGTGGGAGGAAAAACAAGTGAACTCTAGAAAAGTCGTTTTTTTATTTTATTCAACGTTTTTAATCGGAACAACTGCTGGTTTTATCATTGGAATGACTTTGGACTGGCAAACACATATGAATGATTTGAGTAACCTTAGTTTTGGCGGTGTGGCTATGGTGATTATCACATCAGCTATTTGGACTGTCATTGCACAAATGGGGTTTTTTGCTTACTTAACGATTCATCGGTTTGGCTTAGGAATTTTTAAGTCGGTCAAGCTATGGAATAAAGTTCAAGTCGTACTTATCGCATTTGCTCTCTTTGACTTAATGTTTTTTAGGCATTTTTTCTTTGCAAGTGAAGGGGAGTCGATGTTAGGCTATGCAATATTTCCATTATTGTTGCTAGGCTACGGGTTGATTGTCGCTGCAATTAAAAGTAAAGACACGAATCGATCAGCGTTTATTCCTACGGTCTTTTTTATCGTAGTTGTTACACTAATTGAGTGGATCCCGGCCTTAAGAGAAAATGATTATACGTTTCTACTTACGGCGATTGTCCCGCTACTCGTAGCAAATACGTGGCAAATCCTTGTCTTGCATCATTTACACAGGCAACCTAATGGCAAGCAACCGGGAGTAGAAGCAGTCAATGAGAAGGAAAGACAAGCGAATCAGCAAACAAGAAATAAAAAAACTCAGTCCCGTAAATAATCGGACTGAGTTTTTTTAGCGGAAAGGTATAATTATATTTTAGTCAATTTCTTCTGCATCCATTTCTACCCCTGTCATTAATTGAGAGATGGAAACAAATGAATAACCGTCTTTTTCTAGTTTATCCAATGCCAACGGTAAGGCTTCTGGTGTTTGTTTTGCTGAGTCAGAGGCATGAAAAAGCAAGATATCGCCGTTGGAGATGTTCGTCGTCGTATTTTCGACGATGGCGTCAACTCCAGGATTTTCCCAATCGTGTGAATGAATACTCCAGTGAATGACATCGTAATTCAAAGAATCGGCTACTTCTAAAACTCGTTTGTCAAAACTGCCATTGGGAGGACGCAAATACTGTGGAGATTTCTCTGTCAATTCTGATAGAATGTTGTGTGCCTGCTGAATGTCTTTTTTTATCTGATCTTCTTCCCAACTAGTGTAATGTTCATGACGGTAACCATGGCTACCGATTTCAAATCCAGCATCAACGATATTTTGCAAAAGATCAGGGTGTCGTTCTGCCCAAGCGGCTGAGACGAAAAATGTTGCTTGTTCTACTTTCTTTTCTTCGAGAATTTCAAGGATGGGATCAAGTTGCTGTTCGCCCCAGCTAATGTCAAAAGTAAGTGCCAATTCTGGTCGCTCGGCCTCGACTCGATGAATTGCGACAGGTCCATCGCCGTCATCAGGTGAAAAGACGGGAAGGAAAGGTGATTCGACAAACAAAATCCCAGCGGTAAAAAAAGCCGCAATTCCAATTATCATATATCGTTTTAAAGTTTTTGCACGCCATACCCAAATAAAATTCATATCATGTTGCCCCCTTGTCCACTGTTTACCTAATATGTATTCGAAGGACAGGCAATTATGAATAAAATGACGCCAAATAGAAAATAATTTCTATCAGGAAGGATGAGGTGATGATATGATTGGATTAATGTTAAACGATAAAGAAGCTGAAGAAACGGAGTATTTGTTAAGACGAGAGTTAGAAGAATTATTACTTGATTTAAATGATGAGCGGATTGATGGAATTATTAGAAAATCGATGGAAGAACGATATCAAATTGTTTTCAAAATATATAAAAGGTTTGCCTCGTCAAAAGATTTGCATAAGTATTTAAGAAAGCCTAAATTTAATCGAAATCATCAGAAAAATAATTAATTTTAAAAAAAGCAAACTATTTTGATCAATTCTCTTGAATTTTCATGAGATAAATAGTAAGATATCAAATGTCTCACAAAGATAAACGACATTTTTTGTGAGCAGGGTTTAGTGACGATCGCGGAGAGGTCACACCCGTTCCCATGCCGAACACGGAAGTTAAGCTCTCCAGCGCCGATGATAGTTGGGGGATCTCCCCCTGTGAAAGTAGGACGTCGCTAAGCTCGCTCTTTTAAGTAAACGAAGGTGACGAAGAGATTCCTAGCTTTTGGTAATAAATCATTATTCCACAGTAGCTCAGTGGTAGAGCTATCGGCTGTTAACCGATCGGTCGTAGGTTCGAATCCTACCTGTGGAGCCATGCTTCCTTAGCTCAGCTGGTAGAGCGCATCCATGGTAAGGATGAGGTCAGCGGTTCAAGCCCGCTAGGAAGCTCCAAAACTGTGCCAAGGCCCGTTGGTCAAGTGGTTAAGACACCGCCCTTTCACGGCGGTATCACGGGTTCGAATCCCGTACGGGTCACCATATTACTTACGTTGAATTGCTGTTGAAGGCAATTTTTTTCTATGTTTAAGTGAAGTTGCTTTTTAAAAAAAGTATACTTTTTTTAGAAGATGGGTATCGTAATTTATGTGGCGAGCAGTTATTGTCTTAGTTTAAGTGTCTATTTACTATCAATTAGTGGACGTGATTAAACTCATATATTCCTTCTAAAACTACCTACTTAGGGCTATAGCCAAGCGGTAAGGCATCGGATTTTGATTCCGTGACCCGCAGGTTCGAATCCTGCTAGCCCTGCCATTAATAACATCCACCACTAGGTTAACGTTTTGGTACTTCCCCCAATAAAACTTTAAGTTAATTAAAAACTCCAACATCATGAACTTTTTTAAACTGAGCCATTGTCAGACAATAAAATGCTTATTTTCGAGGTTTATCCTATTAATATATTATCCATTCCATCTGTTACTTTTGATTCTTTTGCTTCCATTCATATTCGTTTAGGAGTTTATCTAACTGAGCGCTCAAGCTGAGTATTTCAGATGAACTGAGGGTAGTATGAGAGGACAAATGATTCATCCTGTTGCGGACGAGTTCAATTTTTTGCAGAAGATCATTCATGGATTGAGTTTTGGTGTGCTTCATGGATTACCTCCTTCAAAATTGACTGTTACATCTTGGTGATGTAAGAAAATCTAACTGTGATATTAATGAAGTTCCCAATACTAATTTTTAGTAAACATGGATTTTTTTGAAATCAACTGTTTTTTTGACTTTGAAGTGATAAAATAAAGGTTGTGAAACTGAAACCTATTATTGATTTAGTACGTATATAGAGATACCGCAGGAAGCGGAGGTTATGCGGGATGGATATCGTCGTAAAAAAAATTATTTTAGAAGTTAAAAAAGGCAATCAAGAGGCTTTTGCAGAGCTGATGGATTTATATAAAGACAAAGTGTATCATATTGTCTATCGAATGCTTGGTAACGTCCATGAAGCGCAAGATGTTTCTCAAGAAGCTTTTCTGCGCGCCTACTCAAATATTGATTCCTACGATATAAATCGTAAGTTTTCAACGTGGCTTTTTCGGATTGCGACGAATTTAGCAATTGACCGCATCCGCAAAAAAAAGCCTGACTTTCATCTGGAAGATCAAGTAGCTGGAACGGAAGATCTTAACTATTATTCACAGATCTCAGGGGATGATGTATTACCTGAAGATCAGGTTGTGCAATTCGAAATGCAAGAGTGGATTCAAGACGAAGTGATGCAACTGCCACCTAAATATAGGTCAGCGATAATCCTTAAATATTTGGAGGATCTTTCGTTGAAAGAGATCAGTGAAATATTAAATCTTCCAGTAGCGACGGTGAAAACGCGGATACATCGCGGGAGAGAAGCGTTGCGTAAGCGGCTGAGAGATTCGTAGTCGTGGAAAGGAGACTAGAGGATGGCTTGTTCAAAAGAGAATAAAGCACTTATTCATAAATATTTAGATGATGAAATGACCCTTTTAGAGAAAAAACAATTCCAACAGCATATCATCTCCTGTGACGATTGCGAAAGACAATTACGAGAATTGAAAAAAACAGTTGCGATTATTCAGAGCGCATCTAATTATAAAGCTCCAGTTAATTTCACGGAAAACGTGATGAGCCAGTTGCCAAAACAGCCAAAAGCTCAGAAATGGAAGCATTGGATTCGAAGGCACCCATTTTTAATCACAGCTGCGACGTTTTTCCTTGTTTTTATTGTCAGCCTTTCTGCTGCTTTAGGTAATGATGGTCAAGAGATTGTCGTCAAAGGAGACGGTCAATTTATTATAGATAAAGAACGCGGGGTAGTTGTCATCCCTGAAGGAGAGAGTGTAACCGGCGATTTGCTAGTTAGGAACGGTGACATCGAAATTGTTGGTGAAGTCGCGGGTAATATCACTGTAATAAATGGAGAGCATCTTATGGCTTCAGCAGATCAAGTCTCAGGTGAAATTAACGAAATTAACCAAGTAATGCATTGGTTATGGTATCAAACAAAATCATTTTTCTCAGAAGTAGTCGGGTTTATAGATAGTGATAAAGAGGAGAAAGAAAATAATAATAATGAATGAAACAAGGCGCGCGGGAACTCCGTGTGCCTTTTCTCAAGCAGTTGAGTTTTGCTAGCGTGACTACTAAACGTTTAAACCCTCATAAATTTACAACATATAGCGAATAGTAAGCTGATAAATTATGTTATAATAAGAAAGAATTAACGTACATATTTAAACATAAATGTGATTTATGGAGGAACTGATATGCTTGAAGATATATCAATACTGGAAATTTTAGCGATTACCGTAGATATAGGATTGGTCGCCTTTGTTATATATAAATTAATAATGGTCATTAGAGGTACCCGTGCTGTGCAACTTGTAAAAGGGATCACGGTTATTTTGGCTGTCTGGTTTATGAGTGGTTATCTTGGACTAAATACATTGCAATGGATAATGCAACAAGCTGTTACATATGGGTTGCTAGCTATCATCATTATTTTCCAACCTGAACTAAGGAGAGCACTTGAACAATTAGGTCGAGGTCGCATGTTTCAGTCAAGTACGATCGCAGATGAAGAAGAAGTCAAACAAACGGTCGAACATATTATTAAGGCCGCGAACTATATGGGCAAACGTAGAATAGGGGCATTAATTTCACTGGAGAGGGAAACTGGGATGAACGATTATATCGAAACAGGTATTCCGATGGGTGCCAAACTAACTTCCGAACTATTAATAAATGTTTTTATCCCAAATACGCCACTCCACGATGGTGCAGTGATTTTGAAAAATAATGAAATTATGGCCGCCGGTTGTTATTTGCCACTTTCTGAGAATCCATTCATTTCGAAAGAATTAGGCACTCGTCATCGAGCAGCTTTAGGTGTCAGTGAAGTGACGGATTCAATTACGATCGCTGTATCAGAAGAAACAGGAGCGGTATCTATTGCAAAAAATGGGGAAATCCATCGGAACCTAGATGAAGAAGCACTTCGGAAAATATTAGAGTTAGAATTATTAAAGCAAGGTTCAAATGGTTCCACTTCCCGTTGGACGTGGGGAGGTAAGAAGAATGGATAGATTAGATAAACTGTTTAATAAAAACTGGTTTATAAAATTGAGCTCAGTGGTCATAGCAATTATGTTATTTTTGATGGTGGATATTGGTGATACTGTGAATTCACCGGGGAGTCTTCCAGGGACAGAAGGATCAAGATTTCTAGAAGAAGCTGAACTACAAGTCTACTATGATGAGGAGAATTATGTGCTTACGGAAGCTCCAGAGTTTGTTCAACTTACTCTCCGTGGTCCGCAAAGTTTATTAGTTCAGGCACAAATCATTCAAGGACAGCAAGAGTTATATGTTGATCTTGAAGGTTTGGAAGCTGGTATTCACTATGAACGTGTGGAACATAGGGGATTTCCTGCAGGCTTATCCCTTTCTGTTGTTCCAACGACTGTGAGAGTGGCGATTCAGGAAAAACAAACGGCTTCGTTTCCAGTTGAAGTGGATTTAGCTAATGAAGGAGAAATTGCAGATGGGTATGTAGTAGGAACCCCGTCAGTTACGCCGTCAACTATTGATGTTACAGCTGCTAAAGGGATGATTGATCAAATTGCAAGCGCGAGAGTGGACGTTGATTTAACTGGAAGGGATTCTGATTTCTCAGATTCAATTCCTGTAACTCTGTACGATGGGAATGGCAGTGAGTTGGAATTGACTGCTAATCCTCCAGTCGTTGATGTGGAGGTCCCGGTTACGAGTCCTAATAAGGAAGTTCCGATTAGAGTAAGCCAAGAGGGGGAACTACCTGATGGAGTTGCGGTTGATGCTATTACAACAGACCCGGAAAACGTAACGATTTATGGTCCTATAGATGTTATTAACGAAATTTCATTTATTGATTTACCATCGATTGATATAACCGAAATTGATGGTGATACAACGTTTGATGTTGAAGTACCATTGCCTGACGGGATAGAGAGAGTGGATCCAGAAGTGGTTACAGTTGAAGTGGCAGCAACCGTCGAACAAGAGAGAGAGTTTTCGGAATTTGACATTGACGTAGAAGGACTAGAAGATGGACAATCAATAGAATTTCTCTCACCAGATGATGGGCAATTTGATCTTGTTGTGAAAGGAAGTCCAAGTGCATTGGAACGTCTAGAACGTGATAGCTTACAAGCATCTCTTGATGTAGATGGATTGTCTGAAGGGGAGCATGAAGTGGCGCTAACCGTAGAAGGACCTCAAAATCTACGTTTTGAGCAAAATGGTATGCTCGTATCTTTCGTCATTTTGGAAGCAAATGAGACGTTTAATCCGTCTGGGACGAATGAAAATAATGAATCAAATGATATTGAAAACGAGAGCAATGGCAATGGTGTGAACAACGAAACGAATGCTAATATTTCAAATGAAAACAATCAAGATACTTCTTGAAAAACCTAACGAATATTCGATTCGATAAATATTTTAATGAAAAACTTGAAGGAGAGATAGTATGGGAAAGTTTTTTGGAACAGATGGAGTCAGAGGGGTAGCGAATAAAGAGTTGACTCCGGAATTAGCTTTTAAATTAGGTAGGTTCGGTGGGTACGTCCTTACAAAGGAAACGGAAAAACCAAAGATCCTGATCGGGAGAGACACGAGGATTTCAGGGCATATGCTAGAAGGCGCGCTTGTTGCTGGGTTATTATCCATTGGTGCTGAAGTGATGAGATTGGGAGTGATTTCTACTCCAGGGGTTGCTTACTTAACAAAGGCATTAAGTGCAGATGCAGGAGTGATGATTTCTGCCTCACATAATCCAGTTGAGGATAATGGGATTAAGTTCTTTGGGTCTGATGGTTTCAAACTAATGGATAGTCAAGAAGAGGAAATTGAACGACTGCTACTGAAAGAAGATGATATGGAAGACGATTTACCTCGACCAGTTGGTGGCGCGATTGGTACGGTTAGCGATTATTTCGAAGGTGGACAAAAGTATTTACGATTTTTGAAGCAGACGGTGACGGAAGATTTTTCTGGACTTCATATTGCTTTAGACTGTGCCCATGGTTCCGCATCACCATTGGCAAATCATTTATTTGCCGACCTTGAGGCAGATCAAATCTCTTGTATCGGATCTACTCCAAATGGGACGAACATAAATGCAGAGGTAGGATCAACTCACCCTGAAGCAATGGTTGCTCTCGTAAAAGAAAAGGGAGCAGACATAGGTTTATCCTTTGATGGCGATGCCGATCGACTTATCGCGGTTGATGAATTGGGTAACATTGTCGATGGTGATCAGATTATGTACATATGTGCAAAATATATGAAAGAAACTGGTCGTCTCAATCACAATACGGTTGTTACGACGGTGATGAGTAATCTTGGTTTTTACAAAGCTTTGGAAAATGAAGGTGTAGAAACAAAGCAAACGGCCGTCGGAGACCGATATGTCATGGAAGAAATGCGTAAAGGTGGATACAATCTCGGTGGTGAGCAGTCAGGGCACATTATTTACCTAGACTTCACAACAACGGGAGACGGGTTGCTGACAGCTATTCAGCTTGTGCAAATTGTCAAGGCTACTGGAAAACCTTTGTCTGCATTAGCAAGTGAAATGAAGAAGTATCCTCAGAGTCTTGTAAATGTGCGCGTCGCTGATAAACACGCTTTATACAATAGTGGCGTAATTGCTGATGAAATCCGTGCTGTTGAGGCTGAAATGCAAGGAGAAGGACGAATTCTTGTTCGACCATCAGGAACAGAATCTCTTGTTCGAGTTATGGCTGAGGCACCAAGCGAAGAGCTTTGCGTTAAATACGTGCAAAAGATTGTAGATGTGGTTAAGCGAGAGTTAGGGTCATTGGAGTAAATTTATTCTAAATAAATTAATAAAACACAAAAGCACCTGCAATAACAGGTGCTTTTGTGTTTTTATTTGAAAAAAGGACATTATCATATTTTCCTTTATCTTAGGTACATAAATGAACACCTTAGACAGAATCATCATAAGGTAAGAGTGGGAGATTATTTCTTTAGCAAGTTAATTACTAGTTACGCTACTTTCGTTACGGAAAAGACATGATAAAAAAACATTTGACCAAATTTTTACGAATGTAGTATGATTAGGCTATTCAAAAAAAGCGAGGGGGATTGAACAATAGAGTTTTTCTAGCAATAAAAAGCGCCAGGACTGCGAGTTGACCATTAAAATATCGCAGTTGACGAGGAAGAGGTTCATCGAATGATTCGGCGGATGCCTCTCGGTTGTTTCATCACAACCGTAAGTCAATAGTCTAAAACAAAGAGGCGACTCTTTGAACAAAGACTATAGCAATGGTGAAAAATTATTTATTTCAATTATATGTACGAACGATAAGATAAAGAGTGGGGCAACAAATGCCCCAAAGCATTTCTTGTCCCACTTGAGGGAGGAAATGATAATATGTGTGGAATAGTAGGATATGTTGGTGCGGAAGATGCAAAGGAAATCTTGTTACGAGGTTTAGAAAAATTGGAATATCGAGGGTATGATTCGGCAGGTCTCGCTATAGCTAACGATCAAGGTGTTCATGTTTACAAGGAAAAAGGACGAATAGCAACTCTTCGTGAGGCGGTTAATCAAACCGAAGCAGGGACGGTTGGAATTGGACACACTCGTTGGGCAACACATGGTGCACCAAGTAAGTTAAATGCTCACCCACATCAAACAGCTCGATATACGATTGTTCATAACGGAGTCATTGAGAACTACGAACAAGTTCGCCGCGAATACCTTCCTGACGTTGAGATGACTAGTGACACGGACACTGAAATCATTGTGCAGCTTGTCGAGAAATTCGCTTCCGATGGAGAAACAACGGAAGTAGCATTTCGTCACGCACTTAGCTTATTGAAGGGTTCTTATGCGACTGCTCTGTTAGACCTTGAAGATCCTGAAACAATTTATGTAGGAAAAAATAAAAGTCCGCTCCTAATTGGACTTAGTGATGGAGTCAATGTTGTTGCAAGTGATGCGATGGCGATGCTTCAAGTCACGAAAGAATTCGTTGAGATCATGGATGAGGAAATCGTCATCGTCACTAAAGATAATGTAACAATTAAGAAGATGACTGGTGATGTGGTAACACGTGATTCTTATGTTGCTGAGATTGATAGTAGTGATATAGAGAAGGGTACGTATCCTCATTATATGCTAAAAGAAATTGATGAACAGCCATTTGTGATTCGTAATATTGTTACAAAGTACAAAGATGAAGATGATAGCATCAAACTTGATGATAACGTTCGTCAAGCTGTCCTTGGAGCGGATCGAATCTATATTATTGCGGCAGGTACGAGTTATCACGCTGGTCTTGTGGGGAAAGAAATGATTGAGAAGATCGCTCACATTCCGGTTGAAACGCACATTGCTAGTGAATTCTTATACAATATGCCGATTTTAAGCAAAAAACCACTCTTTATTTTCATTTCACAGAGCGGGGAAACGGCGGACTCACGCGGAGTTCTCGTGAATGTGAAAAAATTAGGTCATCAAACGTTAACAATTACAAACGTACCAGGCTCAACATTGTCTCGTGAAGCACAATTCACGTTACACACGCATGCTGGTCCAGAAATTGCTGTTGCTTCTACGAAAGCATACACAGCTCAAATGGCTGTTCTTGTTATTCTTGCTGTTGATGCAGCAAGAGCATCTGGGTTAGAAATGGACTTCGATCCACTGCAAGAACTCGGAATTGTAGCTAACGCGATGGAAATTTTCACCGAGAAGAAGGATGTTTTAGAAGAGATTGCACGAGATTATTTAAGTGTGACACGTAACTGCTTCTTCATCGGCCGATCGATGGACTATCACGTTTGTATGGAGGGGTCATTGAAACTGAAGGAGATCTCCTACATTCAGGCAGAAGGTTTTGCTGGTGGTGAATTGAAGCACGGAACGATTGCTTTGATTGAAGAAGGTACACCTGTGATCGGTTTAGCAACTCAAGAAAACGTTCATTTAAATCTTCGTGGAAACATGAAGGAAGTCGTCGCTCGCGGCGCTTATCCTTGTATGATCAGTATGGATGGATTTCAAGAGGAAGACGACAAAATCGTTATCCCTAAAGTCCACAACTATCTGACGCCATTAGTGAGTGTCATTCCATTGCAACTGATAGCTTATTATGCTGCTCTTCACAGAGGTTGCGATGTAGATAAGCCACGTAATTTGGCGAAAAGTGTTACGGTGGAGTAAGGTAAAAGAGGAGAGGCAACATTTTTGCGTCTTTGTAAAAATACTTTGCGCCATGTATTAATCTTTTGTCACCTGTAAAAAACATTTGAGTTGGGATACCCCTAACTCACCCTTTTCCAATCTTTTTTCCAAGCCCGAGAGACGACCATCCCGTCGTTTTCTCAGGCTTTTTTTCTTACCTTCCTTAACCCACAGCGCATTCCCCTTAAGCTTTCCTCACGCTCTTTTTCCACGCCTTAAAGACGCTTTCCAGCCGTTTTTCTCGCATCTTTTCCTCTTGCCTTTTAGACCAAGAAACACCGTCATACCAAGCCTTCAAGCCCTCTTTTTTTTCAATCTTTTCAGGCGTTGTTTCTCATGTTTTCTCGGGCTTTCTTTCTTGCGTGAAGGAGATATTTTCAGTTCTTTTTCAGTCTTTTTTCTCTGTGTTGAAGGGAGTGGGAAGTCTCAGAATTTTTCTTCGATCTCTTCCACCGTTGTTTTTATCGGGTGTTTTTCAACTCAAAACTATTTAGCATTTTCATGAGTTTTCATTCCATAATATGGGTGGGGGAAGGGCTGTTTTGGCTCAAAATATTATTACAGATTGGGTTGTGGAAATGAGGGGGAAATGGGGGTTGAGGCGTTGGGGGAGACGGGGGTTGGGGGTTGGGGGGTGAACTCAAAACTATAATACAAAGTGTCACTTACCCTTTCCCACTCTTTTTTCCAAGCCCGAGAGACGACCTACCCGTCGTTTTCTCAGGCTTTTTTTCTTTCCTACCTGCAACCACAGCACATTCCCTCACATGTTTTCCCCACGCTCTTTTTCCACGCCTTAAAGAGGCTTTCCAACCGTTTTTTTCAACTCTTTTCCTCTTGCCTTCAAGACCAACAAACGTTGTCGCAACAAGCCTTCAAGCACTCTTTTTCTTCGATCCTTTCAGGCGTTATTTCTCATGGTTTCTCGGGCTTTTTTTCTTGCGGTGACGGAGATATCTTCGGTTCTTTTTCAGTGTTTTTCCTCGGTGTTGAAGGGAGTTGGGAGACGTAGAATTTTCCTTCAATCTCTTCTGCGGTTGTTTTTAACGGGGATTTCTCAACTCAAAACTATTTAGCATTTTCATACGTTTTCATTCCATATTATGGGTGGGAAAAGGGCTGTTTTGGCTCAAAACATTATTACAGATGGGTTTGTGAAAATGAGGGTGAAATGGGGGTTGAGGCTATGGGGGAGAAGGGGTTAGGGATGTGGGGGATGAGAGTGTAACATTTTTACAAAAAGACAACTGTTCCTGCCTGATATGATCAAACGTGGCCAAGGTGGTGTGATTAATGTGGCTTCCGTGTTGAGTTTTTTCCCTGGACCTTTGATGTCGGTTTATTATGCGACAAAGGCGTACGTGTTGTCCTTCACCGAGGCCTTGGAGAACGAAGTAAGCGGAACGGGAGTTACTGTGACAGCACTTTGTCCAGGGTTGACGTCAACTGGTTTTGTTGATCGCTCGGGTATGGGAGCTTCAAAGTTGTCGAATGGTGCTATCATGGAAGCCTCACGGGTTGCTGAATTAGGATACCAAGGCTTCATGCGTGGCAAGACGTTAATTATACCAGGTGCTAGAAATCGGTTCTTTTCATTTATGCCGCGGTTACTGCCACGTAAGATGATGACTCGTCTGATTAGGTCATCACAGGACAGATCAGAGCATTTATCTTGATCTAGTCAGGAACCGTGACGAGCAAGCGACTGAATCGATCCTGTTTCCAAATCCGAGAGACGACCTTCCCATCGTTTTCTCGGGCCTTTTTCTAGTAATCGCACATATCCATCTTGCTCTCTTTCACTCTTTTCCTCGATGTTGAAGGGAATCAGAACACGCGTAACTTCCCATCGTTCTCTTTCACCGATGTCTTTGTCGTAGTTTTTTCAGCTCAAAACATTTTCATTTTTATAAGTTTAAATTACATATTATGGATGTTGGAAGGGCTGTTTTGGTTCATAACATTATACATATGGGTTGATGGGGATGAGGGGCGAAGGAGGTTTAGGCGTTGGGGCAGAATGGGTTGGATTGTGGTGGTGAACTCAAAAGATTTTTACAAAAAGATAGATTGTTTATCATCTAATTTCGTGTAACCACAATACATATGATAAAATATTACTTTCGGTTGATGAACACATAGCCAAAAGTAAATATAGATATAGCAAGCGCAAAAAAAGAAGTTATCAGGACAACTGCGGTCACTGTTACCAAATCCTTTCTCTTGCTTAGAATGAATAATCATCGTATACTAAGAGGAGAATATGGGTGGAGAGGAAATAAATTCTCTCCAGTGTTAAGCAGTTGAGCTACATGTCCTTGCCAGAGGGCGGTGGCTCTTTTTCTGCTTTCTTTCGACTTTTATTCGTCATCGTCGCAGTTACTAAATTAATAGCAGCGATGGCTATATTAAGAATAGCAGCCGAAAGAATGATCCACTCAACCATATCTACATCACCCCCTTTCTGTATGGGGGATAGTTGTATTATATCATTTTGGGAACATTCGTTCTGTATAAATGGGCAGTATTTGTCTATAAAATAAAACAATGTTAGCAGATTTATATATTTTCTAAATCGTAAAAACTATATCTTTTTTATTCTGTAAGACGTATTTAAATACTGACCTTATTACCCATTCCTTCCTTCCAACCGTCTAAATATTTGCCATCATCAAGTGCCTCGGTCATATCTTACATATCGGATATTGAGTGCGGAGTGATTGTTACAATAACTTCTCCATCTTTAACTGCTAAAACTGCAGTAAATCAAAATCATACTCTCTTTCTCGTGCTTTTTTTCAATCTTGAGTGACGATTTTTCCTTCGTTTTCTCGTTTTTTTTGTGATCACACATATCCCTGACTTTCTAACGCTCTTTTTCTAGGTTGAGGTTGGTGGATGCAAAAAAGCAATAGATATAAAACACGTATGAATTATTACTTAATTTCATTGATATATTGTTTTGCCCACTTACACCATTCCAAGTACATTTCAGAATATCTAATTCCATATTCAACTGTTAGCATAGTGCCTACGTCTCGTTCTTCTTGATTGTTAAAGTGCTCTTTCCACTGTTGTGTCATACTTAAAATTCTATCTTCTCTCTCTATAACTTCATCTAACAATTTATTAATTTCTATAACCGATAAAACAGGAAAAATAGTCGCTTTAATTAAAAATTCATCTTTAATTTTTGCTGGTTTTAAAGGTTCTTCAATTGCCCAGCGTATTAATTCCTTCTTTCCTGAATCTGTAAGGGAGTATATTTTTTTATTTGGTGAGGTTCCTTGAATAACTAATTCGTGTTCTATTAAGTTATCGTTTTCCATTTTATGCAATTCTGTATAGATTTGGCTATGAGTCGAACTCCAAAAATAAATCATCTGTTGCTTAAATATTCTTACCACATCATATCCTGTTACTGGTTTTCTAGAAATTATCCCTAACAAAGCATAACGTAAGCTCATAAAACATCAATTCCTTAATATTTGTCTATAAAAAATTATAGCATATTAACTTGACCAAAGTATTTTTCGTTGTTAGAATGTCTATAGTTTCATATGTCTAAAAAGACATAATAGATAATGGTGTTATAAATCGTTTCCTATAGCGAGTTCACAACGGAATTTGAGAAATCTTACTTGTATTTAATGTTCTAAAGTTTATTTTTTTGTAGTTTTTTTATGTCATTGACCTATCTGTTGGTTTGATGTTGAGCTCTTTTTTTAAGCGGATTAATCGAGATGTTCATAAAAAAAGGAATTTAATGGAATGTCTACACCTCTCTACTTAATTCGATTTGGAAAGGTTCGATTTTAATGATGAAGAAAATTCTCAATAAAAAAGCGTTATTAATTACGTTTATCACTTTAGGTATAATAGTAATCTTGAGCTTGTCTTTATTCTTTATATGGAGTCAAAATACATATAGTGTTATAGATGCTCCACAACTCAAAATAGAGGAAGTTAAAAATTTAGAAGATGGATGGTATATTTATACAGCTGAAAATGCCGATAAAGGTTTAATTCTTTATCCCGGTGCAAAAGTTGAACCTGAAGCATATGGCTATTTAGCACAAGAGTTATCAAAGCAAAATATTACAGTAGCTATACCCTCGGTTAGATTGAATTTGCCAATTTTGGATATTTCTAAAGCAAATGAAATAATAAAAAATGATAATCGCATAGAATGGTATATTGGTGGTCATTCAATGGGAGGTGCTGCAGCGGCTATGTATGCAGACCGATATTTAGATAGAGTGAACGGGCTTATATTACTTGGCTCATATGCTGCAAGTAATGATTTTTTAAGTGAATCCAACTTACCTGTTCTATCCATAAGCGGGGCAGAGGATGGCCTAAGTACACCTGATAAAATTAAAGAATACAGCTCGAACTTACCACAAACAACTACTAATTTTATTGAAATTCCAGGTGGTAACCACGCTTATTTTGGTGTATATGGTAGTCAATCTGGTGATAATGAAGCTCTGATAACAGTTGATGAACAACAGGAAATGATCATAGATAAAATTGTGAATTGGCTGGAAGATGTTCGAGTCACTAGTCGAGGTGAAACATGAAAAAATTAAAAATATATTCAATTATAACAACAATTTTTGTGTTATTCGTCCTTTTGCAAGGTTCTATTGTCACCAAAACAGGATCTGGTCAAGGATGTGGATCGACGTGGCCGCTCTGTTTTGGTGATGTCATTCCATATAACCCAACGACAGAAACCATTATTGAGTACACTCATAGATTAATCTCCAGCGTTGCAGGGATACTGGTTTTAATATTATCTTACTGGTCTTGGCGAAAATTGAATTTTATTAAAGAAATAAAATTCTTTGCAATTCTAGCTTCGGCTGCAATTATTATTCAAGGTTTAATGGGGGCTGGACAAGTTGTATTTGGACAACCTCCATTAATTATGGCTTTACATTTTGGTTTTTCAGCAATCTCTTTAGCAGCTGTTTTTACGATTACTCTTTTTACATTTGAAAAACCGTTTAATAAAGTAAGAGTACAAGTTGGAAGACATTTTAAGCGTTTTATCATTGCCATTACTATTTATGCTTATACTGTTATCTATACAGGTGCATTTGTAAAGCATATGGGGGCGGCTACAGTTTGTACAGGGTTTCCTTTATGTAATGGAGAATTTGTTTTATTTAGCGAAGGAGAAATTGTATTTGCTCAAATGTTTCATCGTTTAGCAGGCATGTTGTTAACCGTTCTTGTTATAGTGTTTGTTTTATGGGTATTAAAACTTTATAAGCATCAACGTCTATTATTAAGCATCGGTTTTGTTAGTTTATTATTAATATTTGTACAGCTTTTAAGTGGAGTAGGAATGGTATTAACTTATAATCAGAATTTAACGATTGGAATAATTCATGCACTAATGATCTCTATTTTGTTCTCCCTTTTTATATATACCATTGTCATAACAAGAATAATTAAGTGATGTATATTAAAGATAAGTATCGAAGAGGATGATCAATATCGCTAAATTATGACTTAATATACACTAACCATCTTTATCACCCCCTTTCCATATGGGGGATAGTGGACACGACCTTACATTTAATATAGTGTGGGTGATCTTTTGCGTCATATTGGAAGAGATCAAAAGTTTGCAAGGCTCATTTGATGGGTATGTTTATTTATGAAAATAGTTTTCAGTTAATGGGTATTATGTGTTTCCTATTTCATTCCGAGTAAAAATAGAAATAATGAAAATCTTGCTGAATCAAAGCAGGAACAAGAACTTTTTATACGAATTTATTGTCATTTTACACATATATACTGGAATCGGAGATGTGAAACGGTATCATGGTACATCAGTTTCTAGTTTCATTAGTTTCAATAAATTGTGATTAATGACTTAGTTTTAAAAGTGATGTTCCAATATAAAGATCATCGACCAATTCATTTTACTTGGACAAATTGCGCTATAAAAAAGCTATCTTATAAGTGATTCATGGGAGGAATACATAATGAGAAGGTATGCGAAGACAGTACCTACGATGTTTTTATGTGTAGCATTGTTATCAGCTTGTGTAAATAGTGATGAGGATACAACAGGAAATGAGGATGAGGACACTGATGATACAACTGAAGCTTTGTATAGCGACGATACAAACGAGCAAGATAGCGAAGATGAAAAAGGCAACAACTACATGAATGAAAATGAAACCAATGAGGGTATTGATGAAAATGAAACGAGTAATGGAGAAACGGGAGAAGGAGAATTTGAACTAGCAGATGAAGGAGAAGAACGAGATGCTGCGACAACAAAAGAAGATAATTATATGAAAGGTGGCACGTTTGTCGGTGGTGAAGTAACTGATGGAAGAAGTGTCGGGAATATCGATCATGGTATTCATGATAGTTATGAGAGACTAGTTCTCGATATTTATGAAGGATCTTATCAAGAGCTTGAAGGCCCTGCAGAAATACCGAATCACTTTGAAGTGACAAAAGAAGCATATCCTTCTCGTATCGTTTATACATTGAGCGGAATTCGTGGTCTACCAGAAGAAATACCGGATTTATCAAACATGGATTTCTTTTCATATATGGAAACGATCCCGTTATTTGATGATGCTACGATACAATTAGCGGCGTATGTGCAAGAGTTTATTGAATTTGAAGTGTTCGAAATGCATGATCCAGCCAAAATTGTGACAGATGTCAGGGAAGCAGAGGGAGAAGATGAGTATGCTACGGTATACTCCGTAAGAACGACTTCTATTTCGCAAGACGATAACTTGGAGGATATTGCTAGACAAGGGTTTGAATTTGAAGAAAGAGATGCAAAGCAGGTGAGAACATTACACTCTGAGGAAGATACATTACTTGTTGAGGAAGGGTATTATAGTACGTTAGAAGAAGCGGAAGATAGAAAAATAGAACTGGAGAATGATGGTATTGATTTTGAAGTACACATAGAAGAACGAGGTACACATGACACCCCTGAAAATATTGAATAAGTAATGATTTAAAACGAAGACATTTCTAAAGAGTATTATTGGGGATAGGTATGTCTTTTATGGGCCTATTAGTAACTGTAACTAGTACCTTTTGATTATAGCTTCCACAAACAGGTGTCCATTTGTGGAAGCACAGAGCTATAAAATGATCATTTTTTTTAAACTGAACTGAAATTTGCTGTATAGATAACCATTTTGATCTATCTTTTTTCAAAATGGATTTTCTATTTGCAGGTGTGTACTTCCAACCTACATTCTAAACTTGAAACAATAAACAATACCAGATTTCGCTATTGATCCATAAAAATTCCCCTTTATTTACTATTAGACCAAGTATATAATAAAAACATAGTGCCTTTTCCATATTAATTCCATTTAGCATTCAAAATTTTTCTTTAGAAAAAATTGAATATTTAGAGTGTTCTTATTTTCCGCCCATTAGTGCAACGCTAATTATTTAATAAAACTAAGGAGAGGTCGTAAACGTGAAAAAAATGATATTAATAGCTAGTGGCTTTATCTTGCTGGCAGGGTGTAATAATGAAGCAAATGAAGAGATAGAAGAAGTTCAGGAAGAGAATGATACTGAAGCAGAGGAAGAAGTAGAAGAAGTGGAAAAAGAAACGGAACCGCCAAAAGATAACGAAGGAGAACTTGAAGAAACATTTACCGTCCCGGATCCAGTTGTTATTGAAGAAGAGTTATGGGATTTTGATCAGGGCGAAGCATATGATTTAGTAACAGAAGTTGGTCCGATTGTCGTTGAAGGTGACTATGCGATTCTACCTGTTTTAGTAGATTCTGATCATGAGGCTGAGCCGTTTTTTAGAGATATTTTTTTTGGTGGGTATGAAGAGGAAGATCAAGTATCGAACTTTGATGTACGCCTTATTGACGGGGAAGAGCGATCTGCTTCCCATGTGGCTATTCTGAATTATGAGTCAGATCATCGCGATGGTTTGTCCAGAAAAGCATTAGAAACCTTTTTAGGCGAGGGGAGCTTGAACAATCGAATGACGATGGGACCTGATCATCAACCTGTACGTTATTTTGCTGTTTTTGAAGCGCCAGTTTCTGAGCAAGTGCATATATTGTTTCGTAGTATTGGAATGGCGGAGAATGTCCCTGTCATTAATCGAGAAGAAGCAGAAATTACAAGTTTAGCAGAAGTAGAAGAAGACTATGAGTCAGTAGGGAAAACGGTTGAAGAGAGATTTCATCAAGGGGTTCCGACAGTGGAAGAAATTGTTGAAAGAGAACTCAACCGAAGTCAATTTGAGGAAATGACAGAAACGTATTCTGATAACATTCAAACTCGTACGATGTCCTTGGAGACTTATCAAGAAGGTTTAGACACGTCAGTTAGTAAAATTGAAGAAATAGAGTATGCTACGTTATTGTTATCAGGTGATGTGTTATTTGATTTTGATTCTGCTGACTTGACCAGTGAAGCAGATCGCGAACTAGAAGTATCTGCAATTGAACTTGAAGGGGCTGAAGGTGGAGAGTTGAAGATAGTCGGACACACGGACAATGTGAATACAGAAGAATACAATCAGGAACTTTCAGAAGATCGTGCTCAGGCTGTTCATGATCGTCTGGATGAAGTGACGGATTTAACACCATTTGATGAGATTACCATTGGAGGGGAATCATTTAGAGAACCGATTGCTGACAACGACACGGAAGAAGGACGTGCGCAAAACAGGCGTGTGGAAATTCAGTTTACTCCACCTGCAGAAGTGATTGAAAGGGAGATAGAGAGTGCAGAATTACCTGAAGCACTTGGTGTAGAAGTAGAATTTCCGAACGCAGCACCTACAGAACATGGTGTAGTAGAAATTCTCTCCCTACGCCAGGTAGATGACTTATTTGTAGGGAGAATAAAAGTACAAACCTACGAAGATGAACTTGAATCCAATGCTTTGCTTGCTTATGGTTCTGGTGCAACAGCTCTTTCAGGAGCGAGAGGATGGCATTATAAAGATGCTGTTGGATTTAGCGGTTTAACTATTTACAATATCACGTTGCTGCATGAAGGACAACGCTATTACCCAGTAGATTATTATATGGAACCTTTATCTGAAAGTGTAGGAGAGGAACGTTTAGAAAATGCTGAGGACGAGGATGTGGAATTTATTTTACCACTCGCTGAACGATTTTTGCCTAGGTCTACTGAATTATCAAATGATGAAGCAGCCTACTATACAGCAACAGTCGTCTGGCCGGCCGTTTCTACTGATGAAGTCGTCATTGAATTAGGGTTGCCAAGTATACAGACAGTATCTACAGACGATATTGATATGGAAGTTGATAGTGTCCAGCCATGGAGGATCACAAATGTTCCATTGGAAATTGGAAGCAATGATTAATTAAGAATAACAAAGGTGTCTTCCTCTTGATGAGGTTCTTGATTGGAATAAATTTTAAAGGTTGGATTAGGAACGATAGTATTTTCACAAGAAAAAGTATCTTATCATAATATGAGTAATTCAAGATAATAATGAAGCTTTGTTGTATAATATAGGTAGAAAAATAATCGAACTTTTTTTATAAAAAACGTATGTACGTTCTAAAAAATGAAACCATTTTGATCAAGCTTTTTTCAAAATGGTTTCGTTTTATTTGTTGTAAAATATGGATTTGTGAGGTGGTTTTCCTCGATTACGCGAAGAAATTCCCTTCGATCTCTTCCCCAATGTCTTTGTCGTAGTTTTTTCAGAGGAGATTTTTAGAAAGCCGTAAAAGGAATCACATGCTTCTATAAAAAAAGTCCTATCTAATTATTTTTCTTGGAATGTTAATTCTTGGGTTACATTAACCCGTAATATTTGTCCATCCTTTAAATCCACAGTTAACGTTTCAGGTCCAAATTCACCATCTGGATCGATGAGTTCGTCATATAATGGCAACTTATTATCTTTTTCATAAATCATGACTTTTCCACTTCGAGTTCCAGAAGCTATTACCTCGTAATTTCCTTCATTAATATCCGTGCCTACTTCCCAAGCTCCAGTAGTTAAAGTATCAGAAACTGTTCTATTTTCTACAGGAGTGAAAATACCTTGCTCAAATCCAGTAATTTCTACTTCTGCGCCATCATATAGATTGACCGTAACGCTAGGAACGCCTAAGTTCAATCCCTCATCTTCTAAAATCTCACTTACTGATCCACCGGCAGAATTATTTTCAACAAAAAGATTACCTGAGCTACTGCTCGTAATCTTATAACGGTCAGCTGGGAAATCTTCTCCAACGACATAACTTCCTTCATCTAAGGAGATAGCTTCTTCAGATATGGCAGACTCCTCCTCTGAGTCATTTTCTTTATCAGCATTTTCACTATCTATTTCTGTTTCTGGTATTGACTCTGATTCTATTTCAATTTCGTTATTTTCTGTTGAACTTGTCATGGACTCACTTTCCGACTGACAAGCAGTCAATACTATTCCACCTAATAAGAGAGCCGCTGACCAAGTTAACCATTTTGTACAAGTAGTTTTTTTGATTTTTTGCATAATAAAGCCTCCATGATGTTATCAGAATATCTTTTCTTTAATCTTTCCAACCGTTCTTCCTTTTAGATCATTCAGTCAATAAGAAATAATCTCTTTCATTAATATTCTATCAGTTCGATAAATGTCTCATCATCGTAAACGGTGGATAATAGAGGATCATTGTAAGCTGTATCCTTGAATGATTCATTTAATTCTATCGATCTAGCTAATTCTTCAAATGCTTGATCAAGCTCTCCTTGTTGCACAAGTACTACACCTTTTCCGTAATACCCAATTGCTTCATTTGGAAATTGCTCAATAATATAGTTATAGTGTTCTTTAGCTTCGTTTAGATTTCCCCTGTAAGTAAGCATTATGCCTTTATAATCTAAAGTATTTAATGGGTTTTCTGGAACAAGGTCAATAATCTTGTCTAAATAAGGAATCGTCTCGCTAAATTGCCCTAATGCATCGTGGAGGTAGACAAGATACCATAATGCGTCGGTATCTTCGGGAATTTGTTTTATGTATTGTTCTAAATAAGGGATTGCCTTTTCGTCTTCGGATAAGAAATAAAGTGAAACTCCTTTTCCATATAGAGCATATGGTGTAAGATCATCAATCGTCAAAGCTTTATCATAATATTCAAGAGCATTTTCATACCTTTCAAGCGATAAATGAGCATTCCCCATGTTGATAAACTGTTCTGGTTCCTTCTCACTAATATCGATTGCTCTTTGTGCAGCGACAATTGCTTGTTCATAATCACCGAGTTCATTTAATGATAAAGCCTTGTTATTAAATGCGCTATCCATTTGGTCATCGAGTTCAATCGCTTTGTCTAGGGCTTGAATTGCTTCTTCATGTTGCTCGATATATTGGAGACAATACCCTTTCTCATTATAAAGAAATGGATCTTCAGGGTATTTTTCCAATCGCTGATTCAAATCATCTAAAACTAATTCATACTCTTCTTTTTCATACCATTCATCATATTTTTCTCGTGAGAACTCAGGGTCTGTAGTACTTAAAAAGGTACATCCTGAAAGAAAAATAATTGAAAATATATATAATGGCAAAATTTTTTTATTCAATATATCACTTCCTTTTTCATAATCATTCTCTTTATCTACGGATAACGAGGAATTCTTTAAGTTTTGATTTTCCTCTTTTTTGAAAATACCCATAATTAACAATATCTAAAGAAGAAATGTATCGCAACTTTTTTGTATAAAAATTTAACAAAATAGTTAATATTTCTTAGGTAATGTATGATTAATTGAAATTAATCCCGATTTTTTTCTTATGCCCTTCAAGACGACCTTCCCGTCGATGTTTTTGTATGCCAACTAAAAGCTTCATACTAAAAATGATCCCCCTCCTAGCCATGACTAGGAAAGGGATCACTTTGTAATGTATTGATTGTTGAACGAACAGTTACTCTTTTATTGGCAACGGTGCTTCAGCAGAGATTAAATTTTGTTCTTTCATTTCCTGCCAGAAAGCTACTGGAATTTCAGCATTCATAGCAGAAATATTCTCTTGAATCCGTTCAGGACGTGTGGTGCCTGGAATAACAGCCGCTACTGCCGGATGAGCTGCTGAGAATTGGAGTGCAGCAGAAATTAAGCTGACCTGATGGCGATTAGCGATCTCGTTCATGAGCTCTACTTTCGAGTTGATTTTTGACGGTGCTTTTTTATATTCGTAATGAGATCCGCCAGCAATGACACCTGAACCATAAGGAGCACCGACAACGATTTTGATTTCTTTTTCTTCAGAACCTGGCATTAAACGCTGGAGAGCATGCTCATGATCTAGTAGGGTGTAACGGGTAGCCTGAAGATGAATATCTGGCTTTGTTTCCTCTAACTCATTTGCCAGCTCAATAGGTTCTGTTCTGTTAACACCTAATCCCCAACCTTTAATGACACCTTCGTCGCGAAGTCTGTTTAGCTCACGGAAAGCTCCTGTTCTTGCTTCTTCAAATTTCGAAAGCCACTCATCTCCATGAAAATCAGGTGAAATATCATGGACGTAAACAAAGTCAAGTCGATCGGTATTTAATCGTTCCAAGCTATGTTCAATGGAGCGGAGCGTTCCTTCTGCAGTATAATCGTTGACGATTTTATTCTTGCGGCCAAATTCAAACAGACCTTCTTTTTCTTCCTTTTCGTCTAAGATGAGTCGTCCAATTTTGGTGCTTAATACATAGTCGTCGCGATTATATTTAGATAATACCTCTCCTAATCTCATTTCAGCGAGACCGGCACCGTAGAATGGCGCAGTGTCAAAATAACGAATTCCGTTATCCCATGCAGCCTTGACTGTATCAAGCGCTTCCTGCTCTGGGACGTCTCGAAACATATTTCCTAAAGGGGCTGTGCCAAAGCCTAGCTTTCCACTCTGTTTCAAATTTATCATGTTGAATTTCCTCCTTTAATTAATAAACCACCTATTTAAAGGTGTGTTTAAGACATGTGCTCATGGTTTATCCAAATTAGTGTAGCTCTTTTTGGATGTACAATAATCCATTACCGATAAATTTGTAAAATAAACATCCTACTTAACATAGAAATCGACAAGAAATGTAGACTAATAGAAAATATTATGATGATACTATAAGAAAATTTAGAGACCGGTAAGGAGGTTTTTAATTATGACAAATCAGTCAAGTATTAGAATCGATTCTGCTTCAAGAGTTATTTTGGCATCGCCGAACATCATCTATAAATCATTTTTGAATCGGGAATTTCATACGTGAGGGCCATACGATAAGTTCCACCTAGAAACTGTTTCAGAAGGCACAAACGTGACTGTCGTTTGTGAAAATGTACCTGAAGGAATTCGAAAGGAGGATCATGACACAGGGTTAAGATCGACACTAAAAAATTTAGCTATATTTACTGAAAAATAGACTGTTAAGCACCGAAAGCATTTTTTTCTTGGCTTTGGCTTTGGAATCACATATCAATAATTAATATTATGGTAGTATTTATATTAATAAGAAGTGGATTTTTAATGGTAAATTCAAATCAAAAGATCACTACGTTTTTAACTTTTGAAGGAAGTGCTGAAGAAGCAATGAATTTGTACATCTCTTTGTTTGACGAGTCAGAAATCACTAGTATTGTTCGATACGGAGCAAATGAGGTAGGCAAAGAGGGAAGTGTACAGCATGCTACATTCTTAATCAATGGACAAGAGTTTATGTGTATAGATAGCAGTGTTAAGCATGAATGGACATTTACTCCCGCAGTATCAATGTTTGTAACATGTAACACGGAGAAAGAGATTGATCGACTCTTTGATAAGTTATCTCAGGATGGTGTCGTTCACATGCCATTATCTAATTATGGTTTTAGTAAAAAGTTTGGATGGGTTGATGATAAATATGGTGTATCGTGGCAATTAAATCTTGCAAACAGCTAACTGTTCAATAACAATTAATATTTGAATGGTTACATCGTTGGCTGGAAACTAAAAACTGTCTATAACATGATTTTGTAGCGTTAGAAAATGGAGGGGGAGTCATGATACCGAAATATGCTCTTCCTCTAAGGTTTGTCATGAGACATATTTTGCTATAAAATCATAAAGATTTAAACTACTGAATACACTAGCTTAGTTATAATATAAAATGATAAAGTGCGTTAAATTAACGGGTGCTTGTTCTCCATTTAGTGCAAGTCGATTGTGGAATATTTTGATGAAATGAATTGATACAAGAATAATAAAATCTTAGCTAAATAGTTTTGAAGAGATAAGTCTTATAATAGTCTTATGTGTCAAAGGGTGAAAAGGAAAGGATGTTGAGATAAAGTGAAGGAATATGCAATTGAAGCTAGGGGTCTTGTTAAGAAATTTGGGGAGGAACATGCGGTTGATGGAGTTGATTTATCAATTGAGAAGGGAACGGTGTATGGATTCTTGGGCCCTAATGGTGCTGGGAAAACAACGACGATACGGATGCTTGCTACATTACTGAAGCCTGATGAGGGGTATGCGAAAGTTTTCGGTCATGATATTGCTACAGATACGGCTGGTGTTCGAAGTCGAATAAGCTTGACGGGGCAATACGCTTCTCTAGATGAAGATTTAACTGGGTTTGAGAACTTAGTAATGCTTGCAAAATTAATGGGGTATTCACGTAAACAGGCTAAAGCTCGTGCAATTGAATTGTTAGAGGCGTTTCATTTATTGGAAGCGAAAAATAGGCAGGTGAAAAATTATTCTGGGGGAATGAGACGTAGGATTGATATAGCAGGAAGTATTGTTGTAACACCAGATATGTTGTTTTTAGATGAACCTACAACGGGCCTTGATCCTAGAAGTCGAAATCAAGTATGGGATATTATTCGGGCTTTAGTTCGTAGTGGAACAACTGTGTTATTAACAACGCAATACTTAGAAGAGGCGGATCAATTAGCTGATCGAATAGGCGTGATTAATCGAGGGAAAATAATTGCGGAAGGTACAGCAAGTGAATTAAAGGCTTCGGTTGGTACAGGAGTTTTAAATATAACGTTACATGATCAAACGATGCGGCAACAGGCAATGGAATACATACAGGAAAGCTTTCAAGTGCTCGTTACTCCTATTGATAATTTAGCCTCATTTACAGTTCACGTATCGGACCCTAGTTTAGCCATTGCAGTACTAGATAAGCTTAAGAGTCAGTCTATCGATGTTAGTACATTTTCTCTCGGTCAACCGAGCTTAGACGAAGTATTTTTAACCTTAACTGGAAATGCGGTGGAGGAAGAGAGTGTGTCAGAGGAGGAACGAGGATGAATAATAAAACTGAAAGAGACAACCATTCAGAAATGAATAATGCTTTGGTTCGAGCAATTGCTGCAAGTGAACGACCAGCCAGACCGAATATTTGGTCATCCACTTTAACTTTTTCGTCTAGAGCGTTAGTTAGAATTAAACATATTCCTGAACAATTATTTGATGTAACGGTGTTTCCGATTATATTTTTATTAATGTTTACTTATTTATTTGGTGGAGCAATTGCTGGTTCCACCGCGGAGTATTTGCAATTTTTACTGCCAGGAATTCTTGTGATGACAGTTGCTCAAATAACGATGTATACAGGAATTGATTTAAATAATGATATTCGTAAAGGGATTTTTGACCGATTTCGCACGTTGCCAATATGGCTTCCATCTGCACTTATGGGTGCATTGCTCGTTGATGTTGTTCGCTATTCCATTGCTTCAACAATAATGATTCTTCTTGGATTGCTTCTTGGATTCCGTCCTGAAGGTGGATTTATAGGTATCGTAGCAGCGGTAGGGCTACTTTTAGTATTTTGCTTTAGCTTATCCTGGGTATGGACGACGCTTGGAATGATTATGCGTTCGGAAAAATCATTGATGATGGTAAGCATGATGGTGCTGTTTCCACTTACGTTTGTCAGTAATGTCTTTGTGGACGTAAATACGTTGCCGGGGTGGCTTCAAGGTTTTGTAGAAATTAATCCCATTTCTCTCCTTGTCACAGCAGTTCGCGGTTTAATGCACGGGACGGTAACGACAGAACAAGTAATCTGGGTGTTCGTAGCATCAGCCTTATTTGTAGTCATCTTCGCACCAATAACAATGTACCTTTACCGTAACAAAAAGTGAGTGGTCAGAGATTAGCTTCTTTATAATGTGCGGACTGCATTTAAGTGGGGAAGAGAGCTTAAAAAATGAAGTGAAAATTATAAGGTGATGTAGATAAAGTAGGTGAAAACTTTGAAAAGAATGTATATTATATCTGGACCAGCCGGAGTTGGTAAATCAACAACTTCAAAGCGACTTGCTGAACTTTTTGAACGAAGTGCCTATATTGAAGGTGATTTAATTAATCATATGGTTGTTGGCGGATACCTTCCACCATGGGAGAGTGAAGAATCACTATCATTAGTTTGGGAAAATATAGCTGATTTAAGTATTAACTTTGTTCAAGCCAGAAAGGATGTTGTCATCGATTATGTGGCTTTCCCAGAAGATGTAGAAAAACTCTCAAAAAGGGTCTATGTCGAGGTAAAGAATGTAGAAATTATCTATGTTGTTTTATGGGTTGATATAGATGAGTTGCTGAGAAGAGATGCTTTAAGAATGAAAGAACATCAAATGGGAGAAAGGTGTTTAGAATTAGTGAAAGAATTTGAAGCTAAAGGGGTAGAGGAGCGTTTTTTATATCATACAACTAACTTACAACCATCCAATCTAGGTGAAATTCTTCAGAATATAAGAGAAAATCCTAGATTTAAATACTAGTCTTATTTCAACTTGTCTGAATAAAACAAAATGCTCTTCCACCATTAATTGTGGAGCAACAAACAGGTAGAAAATGATTATTCTTCTTTCCAAATGAATGTCTTTCTTGCAAAAATATTTGGATTGCGAAATGATTTATTTTACTTTATTTTCAAAGCACAGATGTTTATGGACAATTTATAAATGATTTAGTGGAAACTATAAAATTAAGGGTGGGACTATCAGAGTTAATGTGCTCTGATAGTTCTAGTACTTTGCCGATTATTAGTTTTATCATTGCTACCGTCATTTCTTTAGCTGGATTGTGATTTAATTTGTAAAAGATATGAGGACAGTAATTCATGACGCTCTAAGTCCCTGAAGCAAGGAGTGAAGTGTAGACATGGCTTCACGAATAGCTTGTTGGTGGTTTGGTTGTTCAGAAATCCAAAGGGTTGCTTCGTTCATGGCACCAGACAGACAATGGGTTAAAGCATCAATTGAAATGGATATGATCAACCCTTTTTCTAATAAAAGTTGCAGATGTTCCTTCAATGAACTCATCGCATATTTCTGATCCATTTCTCGAAATATATCCCATCCTAAAATGGAGGGGCCATCGATTAATAAAATCCTATGGCTTTCTGCTTCTGATGCAGATTCAAGAAATGCACGACAACCGTTTAATAATTGTTCCCGTTTTTGTTTTCCTCATGATTGTCACCTCTTTCTGCTACGATCCTTCATCATATTCACGAGCGTTATGGCTTCCGTATGCTCTTTTTTGAGAAGCGTCCTTAATCTGAATTTGGCCAGTTAATTGAATAAAAGCGATGACAAAGAATTAAAGGAATTGTTTTTAGCAAGCGAAAAGAAGTTCATAGCGATTGTCTGTGATAAGCTTAAGAAAAGAAGGGAGAAGACGATATGAAAAAAAATGAAAATCATCTGCAACTACCGAATGTTGTGTCACTAGACGAATGGAATGTAGCTCGTAAGGAACTGCTGGACAAAGAGAAGGAATTCACTAGGGCACGGGATGCGCTGAATGCCGAGCGGCGCCGACTCCCTATGGTTGAGATTAATAAGGACTATGTCTTAGACGGTTCGCATGGTAAGACCAGTCTGCTCGATCTGTTTGAAGGACGACCTCAACTTATCGTGCATCACTTCATGTTCGATCCTGATTGGGAAGCAGGTTGTCCGGCTTGCTCGCTCGCTGCGGACAACATCGCCCATCTCGCCCACCTGCATGCACGAAACACGTCACTGGCACTGGTATCCCGCGCTCCACTTCTCAAGCTCCAACGCTACAAGGAACGAATGGGTTGGAACATTCCTTGGTACTCTTCCTACGGTAGCGACTTTAACTATGACTTTCACGTTACGCTGGACGAATCCGTCGTTCCGATTGAATACAACTATTTGACCAAGGACGAACTTGTTCATAAGGGCGTACCCATTGATTCCACTCAGTCGATGGAAGTGCCTGGCGTGAGCACCTTTCTTCGCGATGGCGAAAGAATTTTTCACACGTATACGACTTACGCCCGTGGAACTGACCTGATACTTGGTACCTTCAACTACCTTGATTTAACAGTTCTTGGTAGGCAGGAGGACTGGGAACAGCCACCTGGACGCAGTGATGGCAACGGGAAGACGTGGCTCCGCCGTCATGACGAATATGATCACTCTATGGATTCGGATTCTTGCTGCAAATCAGGAAAGAATAACTTGTAATTAAAGGTCCTCAACTATACCTATTAATACTACCGAATAGAGGTTTCAGAAATAGGTGTTTTCAGCGCCCTTTCTATTACATTGAGTAATGGGTATAATCTTTAATGTTTGATTATTCTGAATAATATAGTGAGAGAGCAAAAATACGCAAAAGCATCGGTCGCTTCTAATTGATCCTACATGGAGTAGTGAGAATACGTGAAAACTGAAGAAACTAATTCTTTTAATAAGGAGGCACTTGGAAGATTATATTAATTTAAGGGGACGAAAACGATTTTGTATTTCTAATTTTTAGTGGAGTATTTCCTAAAGAAGAAAAGGGCCTACCAACTAAACTGGGCTCTCTTCTAATTTAAAATCACGTATATGATAGAACGACAACGCCTGAATTGAACGTGTCGGTTTTCACAAGCTTTAAAGCTTTACGAGGACATCCTTCTTTAAAAATACGCTTTCCATTTCCGAAAGTAGTGGGAAAGATCATTAGTTTGTACTCATCAATAAGGTTTTGTTCTGTAAGAGCATAAACGAGCTCTGCACTTCCGAAAATTAAAATATCTTTACCTGGCTGTTGTTTTAACTTGGTTATTTCATCAAAGATGTTATCTTTAATTAGTGTTGTGTTATTCCATTTTGTTTCCTTCAAAGTTGATGTAACAACGTATTTAGGATAGTTATTCATCATGTCTGCGTAGCCTGATTCATCAGTGATTGATGGCCAGGCCTCAGCGAAACCTTCATAAGTGTTTCTTCCTAATAACAGTGCGTCGCTTTCAGCGAGTTCCTTGAACTTAAATCTTTCTTGTTCTTCGCCTGAGAAATCGAATGACCATTTGTCTGGTGATTCCATAATACCATCCAATGTAAGAAATTCTGATACAATAATTTTTCTCATCATAAACCTCCTGTTAAATTGTTGAATTAACTATGATTATAACAAATGTGGTTAACAATATTTCTCTTGGATTGCGGAATATGTGAATATTAAAAGAGTGGCTTGAAATGTTTTGGGCCATTGCTGCTGAAAACAATTGATTAAGATATATAGATATAAAGTCGAAAGGAGAATTGTTATGGTTTATATCGCTCTTTTTCGGGGGATTAATGTGGGTGGAAAAAATAGAGTTGACATGAAACTGCTTAAACAAACGTTTGAAAAAGTTGAGATGAGTGATGTGCTGAGTTATATCAATACCGGCAATATTATTTTTTCGAGCACAAGTTCGTCAAAAGAAGAACTTTCACGTATTTTGGAAGAGGCGGTATATCATGATTTCGGATTACAAATTAAAATAATCGTTCTCAGTGCCGATGATGTCAGACGTATTATAAATGCTATTCCTGAAACATGGAAAAATGACAAAGACATGAAGAGTGATGTTATGTTTTTATGGGATGAGATTGATAATGAGTCGGTTCTCGAAACTGTAACCGTCAAACCGAAAATCGATACAGTAAAATATGTTCAAGGAGCGGTTCTATGGTCGGTCGACAAGAAAGATGTTACTAAAAGCGGGATGTCAAAAATTGTTGGATCAAAGTTTTACAAACAAGTGACGATAAGAAACGTCAACACCACTCGTAAAATATATGAGCTTATGAAGGCTCAGCGATGAAATTGTTTTTCTTGGCTAATCCATAGAGATATTGAAAACAGAAAAGGACAAACACCCGCCTGAAAGTTTTAAAGAATCAATATTTATGAGATTTCTAATTAACACTTCAAGGGAGGACTTCAATGGAAAGCGAATTAACCTTTAGAAAAGCTGAGAAGAAAGATGTAGATCGGATTGTTGCCATGCTGGCTGATGATGGGTTAGGAAGCAAGCGTGAGCGTTATGAAAATCCTCTTCCAATCAGTTATATGATAGCATTTGAGGCGATCACATCTGACCCTAACAATGAATTAATCGTCGCTTGTATCAATAGTGAAGTGGTGGGTGTCGAGCAAATCACTTTCACTCCTTACATAACATATCAAGGCGGGTGGAGAGCGACGATTGAAGGGGTGAGAACCGCAGCTTCTGTAAGAGGGAAAGGTGTAGGAACTGAACTTATAAAATGGGGTATTCACCGTGCCGAAGAACGTAGCTGCCATTTAGTCCAGCTCACCACGGATAAAGAAAGACCAGATGCCCTGAGTTTTTATGAAAAGTTAGGGTTTAAAGCTAGCCATGAAGGCTTAAAGCTTAAATTATGATACTTTAAATGAAGAATTTTGTAGGAGTAGTAATCCATCTAGGGAACCAATGATGTTTGGATTTTATCATAAATAGTATAATATAACTACCAATTTATTAAGCAATGTTTAACCAAAAATCACCTCTTAGGATAACTTATCCCGAGAGGTGGTTTTTTGAATTTCTGTAAAAACAGTTAATTTGCGAAACTACCTCAAGAAATTTCTTTTAGATTCAAAAAATTGTTGCACGATATTTAATGTATGTATATAATGTACATATAGTACATATACATTATATAAATATTTATGTACTTGTATGATAGATCTCTTTAATCACAACTCATGTGAATGGGGAATAACCAGCTATACTTAGACTCTATTTGGGTGGTCGGATTTTTTACATAAAATAAGAGTAGAATGGAGAATTTCATATGTCAGGCACAGAAGAAAAAAGAACTAATGTGTATCAGGGGAAACGCTGGTTAATCACCATTGGTATATTTATCATTTTGCAATTCATCTTTATCGCGATTGATGGCACTATGCTGGAGCCGAACATAACCGATAGTGGTAATTTACTTCCAAGGATAGGTAGATGGATTCTGGACTCGAAGCTGTTTACTGAATGGATTACCCCATATTCCTATCCGTTTTTTAATATGTTCATGGCAATTCACATTATTGCTATACTGATTCAAGCAGTACATGACATTATTTCAAGTATTTTTACAAAAAAACAAAGATGAGGGATTAACATGCAAATAATTATTTCCAACAGTTCAAAGGAGCCGATTTATGAACAAATTACGAATCAAATTAAATCATTGATTTTAAATAGTGAACTACGGGAGGGTGAGCCAATACCTTCTATGCGCAAACTTGCAAAGGATCTACAAATTAGTGTTATTACGACAAAACGGGCGTATGAAGAACTGGAGAAGGCGGGTTTTATCTATTCCATTGTCGGAAAAGGGTCTTTTGTCGCAGAGCAAAATTTGGAGGTTATAAAAGAGAAGAAGTTGAATGTCATTGAGGAGCAGTTGGATGCGGTCATAACGAATAGCAAAGAAATAGGCCTACCGCTTGATGAGCTACAGCAATTATTGAAGATTTTATATGAGGAGTGAAAGTAATGGAAAATGTGGTGGAATTAAAAAATGTAACGAAAAAATTCAAAGATTTTTCTGTTAAAAATATTGATTTACAAGTAAAGCAAGGTTTTGTAACAGGATTCATTGGAGGCAATGGAGCTGGTAAATCAACATCGATAAAAATGATGATGAATCTATTAAGACCGGATGAGGGAGAAATTAAGGTATTTGGGTTAGACTACATGACACATGAGAAAGAGATCAAGGAGCGTATTGGGTTTGTATATGATGGCAATGTATTCTTTGAAGGTTTGAACTTAAAAGATATAAGGCGTATCGTTTCACCAGCTTATAAACAATGGGATGACACTTTATTTTATCAGTATATTGAAAAATTCGAGCTGCCAGTTAATAAATCGATAAAGACGTTCTCGAAAGGAATGCAAATGAAGGCATCATTGGCGATAGCACTATCACACCATGCAGAGCTGATCATTATGGACGAACCAACTGCAGGTTTAGACCCTATTTTTCGAAGAGAGCTATTGGATTTATTACAGGAATTAATGATTGATGGTAATCGGTCGATTTTCTTCTCCACGCATATTACAACTGATTTAGACCGTATCGCAGATTTTATCGCTTTAATACAGGGTGGCGAATTAATATTTAGTAAATCAATTCACGAGGTATCTGATAATTATGCGCTAGTTAAGGGAGGAACGGATCTTCTCGATAGAGACACGGAAAAAGCGTTCGTTCATATTCATCGTGCATCAACAGGGTTTGAAGCATTAACGGATAATATTCAAGCAGTGAAAAATACTTTTGGAGACACAGTTCTGATGGAACGCGCATCTCTCGAAGATATTATGTATTACTTAAAAGGGGGAATACACCATGATAAATTTAATCAGACGTGATGTCATACTACAGAAAAGGTATCTATTAACCTTTATTCCTTTTATTCTATTGTTTGTCATTATGGACTCCCATCCAGCATTGACTTTTCTCGTTGCAAGTATTTTTATTCCGTTTAATGCATTTGCTTACGATGAAAAAGCAGAGACGAATATTTTGTTAAACTCCTTACCTTATACACGTAAGGAAATAATCGCAGCACGCTATATTGGTGCAATTGTGTATATGGTTATAGCTATTGGCTTGACAAGTTTAGCATTATTTGCCTTTAATGAACCAGTTACGTTGACTGATATTGCGATTGGTAATAGCTTATTCTTAGTATTTGCTGCGTTTACCTTTCCGCTTTTTTATATATTTAAATCAGGCCATATTTTCTCAATTGTTATCATAAGCTTTCTTCTATTAGCAGGGATAGGACCACCTATTGTGAGGTTTTTGGTAGAGAATTTAACAGCAATTACTGATTTTATTGCTAAGTTCTCCGTACCAGCTTTATATACGGGAGCGGGAGTTATTGTCATGACACTGTATGCAATTTCTTGGGGAGTTACTACTTTCATTTACCAGCGAAAGGCGTTCTAAGGGGTTCTTTATTTTAAGGGGAAATTTAAAATAAACCTCGGTTAGACATCAAGCAACGATATTTTTTGATTTAATATGGTTGGATATCTCCTGTAAAACTCAGTGAAAAAACGAGATATATTGATGTTCTGCTTATTTGGATATAATAAATAAAAAAAGATAAAAAATTCTCTAATAGAATATTAGTCCTTGTTTTTTTCTAATACTGAGAGACAACTTTTTCACTATTTTTTTCAGACTATACTTTCTCTCAAATGACATGAAAAGAGTGCTGGCATTTCAATTTTTAAGTGGCGGAAGTAATCATATGATACAATGAACAAAAACAAAAGAGGAGAAATATTCCATGCAAGCTCACTCACCCCTTCGAGACAATATCCTTTCTCAACTTAGGGAGATAGTCGTTACTCAATTGTCTTCAGAAAAGGTTCGTGTCTATTTATTTGGTTCATGGGCCCGACAAGAAGAAAAGCAAAGTTCAGATATTGATATAGCTATTGAGATAGAAAGGCCGATCGATTCAACGAAATGGAATGATTTTATAGAAAAAATAGAAGAGTCAACAATTCCTTATAGGGTGGATGTTGTGGATTTGCGACACGCAAGTCCACAACTTGTTGAAAAAGTAAAAGAGGAGGGCATATTATGGAAAGACTGCGTCAACGATTGAAGTCTGCAGAAAAGGCTTTAACTTCATTTCGGCAGCTAGCAATGCTCAAAAACCCATCTGAAGTTGAACGAGATGCCTCTATACAACGTTTTGAATTTTCTTATGAAGCTTGCTGGAAAGCTGCTAAGCAGTATTTATTTGATATGGAAGGCTTGTATATTGGATCTCCAAAGGGTGTAATACGTAGCAGCCGAGAAGTCAATCTACTTAACGAGAAAGAAGCTATTACGGCATTGAATATGGTGAATGATCGTAATCTTACTGTCCATACGTACAACGAAGAAGTAGCTGAAAAAATTCAAGCTAACATAGAGGAATATTACCATTTGTTAGAGCTTTGGGTGGACCGAATGAACCAAGGAATTTTATCGTAAAATAGTAGAATATCCACCTACCTATTTTTAAAGCAATGTTTAATCAAAAATATTATGAATCATCACCTCTTAGGAGAACATATCCCTAAAGGTGATTTTTTATATTTCTGTAAAATGACACTCTATACAATTTCTTGGGGAGTTAAGACATTCATTTACCAGCGAAAGGCGTTTTAAGCGGTTCTTTACAATAAAGTTGATAAAATAGCTTGTTATAATGAAAAGGTTACTACGCTGATTTTCTTTAACATTTAGTGTAAAATTAAGATAATAAATGTATAGTAGGATGCACCAAAATGAAATAGATATTTTTTCTAAAAGGGTGTTACGTAGGAGGAAAAAGCATGATCAGACTAGCTGCGCATACGGATTTGCCAGAAATTAAAAACTTGCTAGAAAAAGCGGTTAAAGTAATGAATGAAGCTGGAAATTACCAATGGGACGAAAACTATCCTTTGTTATCTGATTTTGAAAAAGACATAGAGGAAGAGGAATTGTACTCATTCATCATAAATGAAGAAGTAGCGGGGGTTGCCTGTTTAAGTGAAAAGGAACATGAAGAGTATCCGGAAATCGCCTGGACATATGAGGACAGAGCGATAACGGTAAAACGTACTGCTGTAAATCCAGCCTATCAGGGACAAGGAATTGCCAGTAAGTTATATAAGCATGCAGAAAAAGTGGCGACTGAAAAAGGATTGAAGTACATCAAAACAGACACATTTGAAAAAAACAAACGGGCACAGCGTGTCTTCATACTAAATGATTTTCAATATGTGGCAGAAAGATTGATTTTCGAGAAACAAGATAAAATCGTTTATTTTGAGAAAAGATTAGGATTATGCTAAAGCTTGTGCTTATTATGAAAGATAATCTCTGGAAACAGTGCGGCCAATAAAAAGTAGATTAATAAGACAATATAGTAAATGTAATCTTCAGCATATGGAATTCTAACGAAAGAGGTTTTTACATTGACAACTATTTTATCGTCTAAAATATCATATGGTGACCATCCGTCACAGTTCGGTGTTTTACGAACGCCTAAGTTGTCAGGATGTTATCCTGTAATTATTACAATTCACGGAGGTTTTTGGCAATCGAAATATGACCTTGAGGAAAATAATCCTATTGCTGAAGATTTGGCTCGGCGCGGATATGCCACTTGGAACATTGAATATCGTCGCATTGGAGAGAATGGTGGAGGATGGCCAGGAACATTTAATGACGTGATAGATGCAGTAAACTACTTGACCGAGGTTGATCAAGATTTTCAGCTTGACCTCTCTAATGTGATCGTTCTTGGACATTCAGCAGGTGGACATTTGGCACTTTGGTTGGCATCGCGGTCTGGCAGGAATCAAACCGACGAGTTGGGTAACCCTCTGCTTGTACCGATAAAGAGTGTAATAAGCTTGGCAGGAGTTTCTGATTTAGGTGCGATGTGGAAAGATCATGATGAAAAAGGGATTAGTAGTCCTGTAGTATCTTTTATCGGGGGAACACCGGAAGAAGAACCTGACCGCTATAGCTTTGCATCACCAATTGAGTTATTGCCGATAAATGTTCAGCAAATATTAATACATGGTGAGTTGGATCGTCATGTTCCGGTTGATTTAAGTATTGAATATCAACGAAGAGCTAATGAACTAGGTGAAAACGTTGGTTTAGTCGTACTTCCAAACGTGGAACATTTCAAGATAATCGATCCGACATCAACGGCGTGGAAATCAGTGATCGATTCATTAAAAGATATCTGAATGTAAACAACGAGAGAAAGGGCGGACTGCAAGGTTCACCCTTTCTCTCAGCAATATAGAGTTGGAGAAAAATATATCCGTTTTGCGTAACTAGTATTGTCATACGCCTTGCTCCACTAAAGAGAGAACGGGTTACTCATTCGACAAGAATGTTTCTATTTGTCCTTGATGGAGCTTATCGTGTTTAAAAAACTTGTCGATAATTTTGTCCGTTGTAAATATTTCTTCGGAGCCTCTAATCTTAAACGCTATCTTATCGTCTAAAGAGGAGATTTGTTCTATCAACAATTTTCGCCCCGAAATAAAACCATCAATGATCCGAGAGGCATTTCGCCCTTCAAGGGAAGCGATCGCTGCTCGATTATATACGTCGTGATTCGGGAAGGGTGGCAAAACCGCACCTTCTGCTATATGAGGAATCATTGCTTCTATTAAATAGCGGTCCCAGTAGTATAAGTGTCCGATGATTTCACGCGTTGACCATTTCCCAGGTTTGATTGGGATAGTCAGCGTTTTTTCGTCGTACCTCTGAAGTTTTTCTACAAAGGATACCATGTTTTGCAATGAATCTGCTTGTGTTGTCATTTTATTGCGATCATTTTCATATATATACATAAATGCATGATTTCTCCTTCCGAGATGCTTTGTGTTCTTAATAAATCAGACTTTCCTCGAAATGTGACTCTATTTCCTTATTATACATTTCCTTCGTAAATAGATAAACATCCTTAAAAAAACAAAAATTTATCGGAGGGATAAGAAACGAAGCTTAGTAGCGCTTGCATTGAAAGGAGATCCTATGGAGGCAGATAAGAGATATAAGTTAACTGTTCTTTCAAAGGAATTAAATGACTTGCTTAACGCAATTCATGAATCTTCTAAAAAAATTGAAAAAGTAACTCCAAAGCTTGTTTTTCATAACACGGTTGTTTATTTGATGAGGAAAATCCTCACAGGCAGAGGCGTTCTAACAGTTTTAGGAGTCTCAACTGGCTCGCTAATTGCGCATACAGCAGATACTTTTGATCATCTTTCCAACCTTCCAATCAGTTCGCTTCTTGTTCTAATTGCAATCATTGTTTTACTAGCAGGTAGTCTTTTAAGAAATTTAGTTTTAACTGAAATGAGTACGGTTGGAAGTGATATGTTTCATCTAGGTGTGTATGAAAAGCGCAAAAAAAGCGAATATTCATCTCTTATTTCGATGGCGAAAGAAAAAGACTTTATTCGTACCTTAAAGGAACAATTAGATCGAGAACTTAAGGAAGACGTTGGAAAATTACAGGATGAACTGAAGAAAAAACAAGATGCGATCGAAGAAAAGAACCGAAAAATAGATGACCAAATTGAGGCTGCGAAAAAAAAAGACGACGCTTTGAACACATTGCTGAAAGAATTAGATCACTCGGAAGCAACAGCTATTCTGTTTAAGAAAAAGTCAGATTTTATGATTGATATCCTGTATCAGTTAAAGTCCAAGCTAAATTTGTTAGTTAATGGGCAGTTTAATTTAGATAATATTGATTTTGGTTCAAATTACACCTTATACAAAGTGGAAGAAGATGGTCTATCTTTTATCGGAGCTTACGGTTTAAATATAGCAGAAATCGATACTTTTATTCCTTTCGAAAGAAAATATAATAAATACATTCGCTCCATGGCGAAAATCCAGGCGGAGCCGTTCACTTTGTCTGATTTTATATCATGGAAGAGGACGTTGCAAGATGGTTCAGAATGGATTTTGTCTTTGCATTTAGATGACTCAAATCGAGACAAGTTTCGTTTGGAACTCGATACTGGGAAGTTAAATGTGACGATCACACAAGAAGTACTCTGGATCTGTTGTGAACTATTAAATAAATTTGCAGAAAAAAACGATGAGAAGTAGAAAGGGGGACTCCTGGGACAAATGAAAAAGCTGACAGTTTGACTGTCAGCTTTTAAAACTTGAGTTTCAAGGGATTCTCTTATTTATCACGTGCTTTCTTGGCTTCTTCCCTCGCCTTATCATTTCTCTCTTTCATTTCCTGCGTGATTTTATCGGCTAACTTTGACGATTCTGATTTGCTCATTGTCATTTCCTCCTGAAGATCACTTTATCATCACATCTTTTCCATGTGTCTATCATCTTATTCAACGAGAATGATCACGTATTTTAATTTTTCTCCAACATTTTTCCGATCGTATTAAAATTTATCGATTTCGCATCGTTTAATATAGTGTGGACAATTTGATCTTCTTTCTCTTTAGGGACAGGCTTATTTGTTAAGTTTCCAACGCGCCTAACCAAGTCTCTAACATTTTCTTCATCTCTCAAATTTACGTCTTTAACTGAATTAGCTAATTTTAATATATCCCAGAATTTTACTCCAGTTTTCTTCTCGACGCCCTTAAAAACAGAACCTTGTTTCATCTTTTAATCACCTCTCGTTCTTAAATTTCTATTTCCAACAATGTCTACATATCAAAAACTACACTTTTTCACCTAATCATTTTATTCAACTTTTGTAAAAGTGATTGGATGATAATAGGCAGAGTTTTAGTCCGATTTTTAAAAAAAATAGGAAAATATTCGCAACATTTTTACATTCATGGGGCACCAACCTTTATAATGAAATGGAAATACTGCTGATGAGAATAATAAATAGAAAAACGAGACAAAAAATAAATATTTCTACATATAGGAGAGGTATGAGTGGAGAAAATAGTGATTAACGAGAAGATGGTTTCAGTAAACAATAACCAATCTTTTTGTTTAGAGGTCAAGAAGTCTGCTCTTCTATCGTTGCAAACGAGTGGGAGTAATCAGGAGGCAATATTAGAAGCATTTTCTGCCAACAGAAATATTCAAATTGCTGACTTTGAGGATGGATTCTACGATCGTTTAACAATCAAAGAGAATGTTCATTTTTATAAAAAATGGTTTCAGTCAGTAAAGACAACAAGAGAATTATTGGATTCTTTTCAATTGGAGGCTTGCAAAGATAAAAAAGTGGGGCAATGTTCCAAGCATGAGCAGAGACGGCTTCATTACTTGAAGTACGGCGTGATGAACAAAAATGCTTATATTTTTAAAGAACCGATTCATGACATGGATCGGATAACAATAGATGTGTTTATGAAAATGGCTGAAAAATTAAAAAGCGAGGGCAAAGCTTTACTGATTCTAGTATCTAATATGGAAGATGCCATTCTGATTAGCGACAATTCGATGAAGTTAACTAAGAATGGTATTTCGCGAATTGAAACAGAAAATAACGCAATAGAAGCAACTGAGCCAGTTGAACCAAATGTAAAAAAGATCTTTAAACTGTCAGCAAAAGTAGAAGACAAGGTTGTACTGATAGATCCTCTAGAGATTAATTATTTGGAAAGCCACGAAGGAAAAGTGTATGCAACATTAAACAGTGAAACATTAGCATTGGACCTGTCTCTCGGAGAGCTTGAGAAAAAACTCGTTCCATATGGATTTTATCGTTGTCACAGATCTTATATCGTCAACTTGCAGAAGGTGAAAGAAATAATAACTTGGTCAAAAAATACATATTCATTAAAAATAGATAACCAAAAAGAGTCCACTATTCCTCTTTCGAGAAATAAAATTAGTGAGATACAGCGTATTTTCGACTTCTAAAATAGTACATTTCACAGCTGATTGGCAACAGTTTGTGCTGATATGACTGCATTTATTACAATTTTTCGTTATATTTATCCTGCAAAGACAAGGAGGGTATTCGATGGAAAAAATTGTACGAGTTCAACATTTTGAAAAGACCTTTGGCAAAGAAAAGGCGATTAAAGATGTTCATTTTGAGGTGGAAAAAGGAGAAATATTTGGCTTATTAGGGCCGAGTGGTTCTGGGAAAACAACGACAATTAAAGTGTTGACCGGAGAGCTGTCTGCCCCATCTGGAGAAATCAGTGTGTTAAATTATACTCCGAAACAGTTTCGAGATTCTAATTTCAAGAAACAACTTGGTATTTTGTCAGACAATAGTGCATTATATGAGAGGTTAACGGTTGAAGACAATTTAAAGCTGTTTTGTAAGTTGTACGAGGTTCCAATCAATCGAGTCGACGAAGTGCTAACAAATGTGAAATTACTGGACAGCAAGAAAAAGGTAGTTTCGAAGCTTTCTAAAGGAATGAAACAACGGATTTTGCTAGCAAAGGCGATTATGCATAAGCCCCGACTCATGTTTTTAGATGAACCGACTTCTGCCCTGGATCCACTAAGTGTTACCCAGATTCATGGTGTATTAAGGGATTTAAGAGATGAAGGAATAACGATTTTCTTAACAACACACAACATGGAAGAAGCAACGGTGCTTTGTGACCGTGTCGCTTTTTTGCACGAAGGTGTGATAAAAGAAATTGGTAAGCCGGATGAATTACGCTACAAATATTCTACAGGTGACTTTCATATAAAAACCATCGATGGTGAGCGAATGGTGATCGGAAATAAGCCTGAATCCGCTGATGAGATAAGTAGATTAATAAAGTCAAAACGTATTAAACGCATGGAGACACACTATCCGACTTTAGGAGATGTGTTTGTCGACATTACTGGAAAGGAGCTGATGTAAATGAATGTTAATCACGTTATGGCGATTTTTGAAAAGGACTTAAAAGAATTCATGCGAAATATGATGCTCCTTACGTTGCCGTTTATTCCTCCTTTTATTGCATTGATGTACAGTAGAATTGATATGGGAGGAGAAGGGCTGCCACTTTCAATGATTTATATTATTGTTGGGACGACCTTTGCCTCTGTTACTGCTGGTGGAATGATGACAAGTATGGCAGAGGAAAATGAGAAAAAAACGCTGCGTGGACTGGGACAATCTCCGGCCACATTTATCGATATTATAGCAGGTAAAAGCTTAGTTTTCCTCATTATGACCGTTACTTCCTTATTGGCTTCTTATTTAATCTTAAGCATCGAAGGTTTTTTTTCAGTTAAGGTAGTGATTGGGCTCATTTTGTCATGTTTTTTCTTTTTGATGTTAGGAATTTCAATAGGAATTCTTTCAAAAAGCATTGCGGCAACATCTGCATATATCATGCCTATTCTGTTCTTATTTGGCTTCACTCCAATGATTGAAATGGCCATTCAATCACCTGATCATCTTGCTCGGCAGATAGCCAGTTATTTTCCTATTTATCAGAATGTAGCTTTGCACGAGGAGGCTTTCCAGTTACAGCCGTTTATCGTATTGGTGGCGTGGCTTCTAATAGCAGGAATAGTGGCATATCTAGCTTTTAATAAAAAGCTCAAAGACGACTAATGATGAAGGAGAAATTTTATTAAGTCAAAAATCGATAATATATAAGAACTTCACCAGTTTTTCACGTGGTGAAGTTTTTTTAGTGTGCTAAGATCAATCAAGCTTGCGCTGGTTTTTCTTATGAGAAATATAAAGGTAATTTCGTTTGATAAATTTCATTAAATCATTTACACTGTCTTTAAATCGTAACAATTACGTTTTATGTGTTTAGAACCCCTAGAAAAATGCAGAGGAGGATATGAATATGCTTGATAATATATATCGTAAGGTTTTGATGGACCATGCAAAATATAAAAAAAATTATGGGAAGCTTGATGGAGATGATGTACGGAAAACCTATTATAAAAATCCGACATGTGGCGATGTAATGACGCTGTATTTGCAATTGGAACAGAATAAAATTAAAAATGTTTCATTTGAGGGAGAAGGTTGCAGCATTAGTATGGCATCTTCATCGATGATGACAGAACTCATTCAAGATAAGGATTTAACGTTTGTGTCAGAAACTAGAAACGAATTTGAACAGTTGATTCGAACTGGAGAGCAAACAAATGATGATATTGATTTAGGCGATGCTTTGTCATTACAAGGAGTACACAAGTTAAGAGCGCGGCATAATTGTGCATTAATGGCGTGGCAGGCATTAGATAAAATATTGGAAGATGAAACATCTTATCAAGGATTAAAGGAGTAGATCATGAGTGTACTTGAGCACAAAAAAGAAGCACCAAAACAAGTTAGGTGTCAAATTATCACTGTAAGCGATACTCGTACGAAAGTGACAGACAAGAGTGGGAAATTGATTCGCGAAATGTTATTAAAAGGCGGACACACGGTGGAAAACTACGAAGTCGTAAGAGACGAGAAAAAGGAGATTAATAGGGTAATTGAAACAGGAATTCAAGCTACTCATATTGATGTAATTTTAATTAATGGTGGGACTGGTATTGCACAACGTGATGTGACAATTGAAACGGTAAAAGCGTTGTTGGATAAAGAAATTGTTGGCTTTGGTGAGTTGTTTCGTATGCTGAGTTACGAAAAGACACAAGAAAGCCCCTCAATTCATTGATGGGGATGAATTGTGTCGGTCTTTTTTATTAGTCTAAATGAGTATTTTATTGCTCAAAATAATTCCCTTCACGAACGAATGTTTGGTATGATAGATTCAAACAAACGTTCGTGAAAGGGTGTGTTTGCTTTGGTGAAACCATCATATATTTTGAACCTCCCGTTAAAAACTGAAAAATGGCAAGAAGATATTCTCTATAAGCGTTTAGAAATCGCTCGAAAGATGTATAATGCTTGTTTAGGAGAACTTCTTAAACGGCATAAAAGAATGAAACAGGATAAAGAATATAGGTCCTGGATAAAACAGGGGAAGTCAAAAGAACGTTCTCAGGTCTTGAAGGGACTGAATAAAAAATACGGATTGAATGAGTATGCTGTTCATGCCTTCGTGAAACCAATGCAACACCATTTTAAGAAAAACATCGATTCGTTCACAGCTCAAAAGATTGCCACTCGCAGTTGGTTCACCTTTGAGAAGTTTCTATATGGGCCAGCTAAGAAGGTCATGTTCAAACGGGAAGATGGCTTGACTTCCGTGGAAGGGAAATCAAATAAGAGTGGCATCCGATTCATAGATAATATCTTTGTTTGGAATGGATTAAAGATACACATTATCACGAAAGCGAATGACGTATACGCCCATTTGGCATTAGAAGACAGAGTGAAGTATTGTCGTGTCGTTCGAAGAAAAGACCGTTATTTTGTTCAGTTAGTGCTGGAAGGTGTTCCTCCAAAAAAGGTGGATCGATCAGGAAAAGATAAACATCGTCGAAAAGAAGGAAAAGTTGGCATCGATATTGGAACGCAAACTATCGCAGTAGTAAGTGAAGAGGAAGCCAAACTTTTAGAGCTTGCTCCTAGTGCGAATAACATCGAACAAGAAAAGCGAATCCTCCTACGAAAACTTGATCGTCAACGTCGCGCCACGAATCCTCATAAATACAATAAGGATGGCACGGTTAAGCGATCGAAAGAAAAATGGCATCATAGTATTAATTATGTCAAAACCAAAAAAGAACTAGCTGATATGCAACGTAAAATAGGCGATATTCGGAAGCAAGACCATAATAAAATGGCAAACTGGATCCTTTCGTTAGGCGATGATATTAAGGTTGAAACCATGAATTATAAAGGACTTCAAGCTAGAACTAAAGAGACAAAAATTAATGAGAGAACAGGGCGAATGACGAAGAAGAAGCGCTTTGGCAAGTCCTTAGCGAATAAAGCACCTTCGATGTTATTGACCATTCTGGAGAACAAGTTAACTTACGACGAGAAAGCATTAAAGAAAATCGATACCTATAAAGTGAAAGCAAGTCAGTACAACCATTTTGAGGGGACTTTTACAAAAAAGACACTAAGTGAACGTTGGAATGACTTTGAAGGAGGAACGATTCAGCGTGACCTATATAGTGCTTTTCTTATCATGAATGTGAAGCATAATCTAAAAGAAATAGATCGAGATTCATGTATCAAAAAATGGGAAGGTTTTAAGGCTTCTCATGATCGTGAGATCGAGCGCTTGAGAACGAGTAGACGAACGATTGCAAGTATGGGTGTTTAATAGAGACAACGGTTTTGAAATGAGCCGACAGAACGCCAACGTAGTCCATGAGGACAAGCGTCGTTCATGAAAGTCTAAGGGAACAAGGTGAGTGTCTGTATCAGACAAGTAAGATATAGAAGAAACCTCAAAGTACCTTAGAACCCACCGAATTCATTCGTGTGGAGTTTCAGACAGAAGATATTGGTGCAGCGGCAATGTTAAGCCGTGCGATAGCTGGTGTTAGTAGTGACACAGCAATATTTGCAATGCCAGGTTCAAGTGGAGCGGTTAAATTAGCGATGAACAAGTTGATTGTACCAGAAATAACTCATGTGATTAGAGAAATTAGAAAGGATTTAATATAATATGAAAAAAGTTAATATTATTGTCTTAAGTGGATTTTTGGGAAGCGGGAAAACAACGTTGTTAAAAGATTTGGTTCAATATGAAAGAAGTAAAAATAGGCGAATTGGGGTTCTGATGAATGAGTTGGGAGATGTTGGTATAGATTCTGCAATCATCCCGAAAGATACCCCATTTGTTGAGATGTTAAATGGGTGTATTTGCTGCACGATGCAAGGAGAATTAAGTGTTCAACTAAATTTATTGGTAGAAGAACATCAATTAGATATTATCTATATAGAAGCAACGGGAGCAGCCCATCCACTAGAGATTCTTGAGGCTTGCACACACCCAATACTTGCTAACAAGCTGAGTATTAAAGGGATAGTAACAGTTGTGAATGCAAAACAGTGGTCGGAAAACAAGTTAAGTAATAGACTTAAAAAATTATTAACGATGCAAGTTAAATACGCAGATATCGTACTCATCAATAAAAAGGATCAAGTTACATCCTCAATTCTACATTCGATAAAAGAGGATGTTGAGCTGATTAATCAAAGGGCTCGTATTTTAATGACTACTTTTGCAGAAATGGATCTTTCTTGTCTTTATAATGAGAAGAAGGAAAGTATGGATTTGAAGGACAAAGGTATCAGTAATAATGAATCGCATGTACACAATCATTTACACTTAAGCACATTCACGTGTCCTATTCCTGAACCTATAGACAGACTAGAACTATTGGATTGGTTAGAGAAAATGCAAGGGAATGTCTATAGAGTGAAAGGGTTCATCCATTTAAATGAATCACCTGGACTATTTTTATTTAATTATGCACAAGGTGATCCAATTATTGAAAGGTATCGATCCGAAAAGAACTATAGCCCTGTTCTTGTTTTTATTGGTGAAGGGATAGATCAGACTGAGGTTGAAAAAGGTATCAATAAACTTCAAGACAAAGCAAGTACTCCAAAAAAAGCGACTCTTAACTGAGTCGTTTTTTTAGTTGTATTTACTAAAAGTAGGCGAGGTACAGTTGACAAGTGTGAAAAATCTAGATAAACTCATAAAACGTAATGATTACGATTTAGGTTGGTTTATTACTAATAAAAAAACAAGGGGTGAGTGACGTGGCGACATGGAATTTAAGTGAAACAGAGCATCACATACTTATTTGTAATGGGAGTAGTTGCAATAATGCAGGGGCAGAAGAGTTAACGCAATCTATTAGAAGTGAAATCAATCAGAGAGGTTTGGATCCGAAAATTCACACATCTAGAACACTTTGTAACGGAAGATGCCAGGATAAATGTGTTTTGATTACATATCCTGACGGAGTTTGGTATAAGGAAATGTCGGGGGAGGAAGCGCCTAGATTAGTTGATTCGTTAATGTCAGCAACGAGATTGGAAGAGAAGATCAGTCATTCATTTACAGGAAAAACATTTGAAGCTATGAATGAAACAGTGAAAGGCATAGAGAAAGAAGGAGAAAGAGTTAAAAAAGTATCGAAAAATTATTAGAAAAATAGGAGGGAATAACGATGAATAAAAAGATTCCAGTAACTATTATTACAGGTTATCTAGGTTCAGGGAAAACTACGTTATTGAACCGTATTTTAACGGAAGAACATGAACATAAAACGGCAGTTATTGTAAACGAATTTGGTGACGTAGGTATCGATAATCAGCTCGTAGTTGATACGGAGGAAGAAATTTTTGAAATGAATAACGGTTGTATTTGTTGTACCGTTAGAGGCGATCTCATTCGTGTATTACAAACATTAAAGGTATCTAAATTAGGTTCGTCAGATCAAAGTGTCGACTTTGATCGTGTGGTGATTGAAACTACAGGATTGGCAGACCCGGGACCAGTAGTTCAGACCTTTTTTGTGGAGCCAGAAATTGCTAATTTTTATGAATTAGATGCCGTTGTCACGGTTGTTGATTCTCACCACCTTGACCAACAATTAAACCATGGGAACGAAGCAGCAGAACAAATTGCCTTTGCAGATACGATTCTTTTAAATAAAACAGACTTAGTCGAGAAAGAGCAGCTGGATCAGCTTAAAGGTCGATTGAGGAAGATGAATCATGCAGCAAAGATTCATTTTACAGAGCAATCGAATATTGATATTGATAAAATTCTTGGGATTTACTCTTTCGACTTGGACCAGAAATTAGAAATCGAACCAGATTTATTGGATGAAGAGCATCATCATCACCATGACGATGCAGTAAGCTCGTTTGCAATACAAATGAAAGAGCCACTGAATTTAGACAAAGTAGAGAGGCTTATTAATGAAATAATTCAGGTGCGTGGAGAAAACCTGTTCAGGTATAAGGGAATTCTTTATATTAAAGGGGTAGAGCAACGGGTTGTCTTTCAGGGAATACACATGCTTTTTTCGGCAAATATGGATCGGAATTGGAAGCACGAAGAAGAGCGAAAAAGCGAGATGGTTTTCATTGGGAAAGAGCTAGATCAAGAGTGGTTTGAGAAAAAATTCGAAAAATGTGTGTGGACGAAAAGTTAATGGAGGTATAGCCAATTGTCCCTCCATGACATACTCGCCCAAGGACTAGACGCTTATTTGATTTTGTGAATACCAGTTATAATTTAGGAGCTTGCGACATAATCTTAACTATTATGCCAGTATATTTGGGGCTTAAAAAGGTTGGTGAGATGAGTCATAATTTGCGAATGGCGATAGAAAGACGTAGACAACAATTGTTATTGTTTCTTAAACGACATGGTGATTACTCAAACGAGGACCTGCTTAGATTCCACAAGCTGACATTAAGTGAGTTAGAAGAAAAATACCTTATACTTAAAAAGAATAGTTACTGAATTAATTTACATGAAAGGGATTCGTAATATAAAAAACAACCGAATTAATTTTTTACGGGTTTACTTCAGAGGTACAAATAAGCCAATTACACTTTAAAACGCATGGGATTTCACATTGAAAACCTCATGCGTTCTTTTCTTGTTATGTCAAGTGGTTTGAGCTCTATCAAGAGAAATCGCAGTGAATTCACTACGATTTAGTATGTGAAGTGTCAATTTCATTTAAAGGATTTTGGATATATATGTTAAAATAAAAGTGGAAATACACTAGAATCTAAATGGAATACTAATCATAAAACACTTTAGAAAGTGAGGATATACGATGGTTGCAAGAACAGAAGAAGATTTTAATGGTTTGAAAGAAATTGGCAAAATTGTTGCCTCCATTAGAGATGAATTGGTACAAAGAACTATTCCTGGCATAAAGACCAAAGAACTTGATGATATAGCCGGAAAGCTTTTTTTAAAGAAAGCAGGTGCAGTTTCAGCCCCAAAAGGTGAATATGATTTTCCTGGCTATACTTGCATTAGTGTTAATGAAGAAGTGGCACATGGTATTCCGGGTCCTAGGGTCATTCATGAAGGAGATTTAGTAAATATAGATGTTTCTGGTTCCAAAAACGGTTATTTCGCAGATACAGGAATCTCGTTTGTAGTAGGAGAAGGGGAAGAAATATTAACCAAAATATGCAACGTTGCTAAAAAGGCATTTGAAGCAGGACTTAAGAAAGCAAAGCCTGGTTCAAAAAAAAGCGGAATCGGGAAAGTAGTATTCCAAACAGCGAGAGAGAATGGATTAACTGTGATTAAAAACCTTACAGGACATGGTATTGGACGTACAATACACGAAGCACCTGACAACATTTATAATTACAATGATACTTGGGATGATGAATTATTAAAGGAAGGGATGGTTATCGCATTAGAACCATTTATCTCAACCTTTGAAGAAGTAGTATTCCAAAAAGAAGACGGATGGACCTATGCTACAAAAAAAAGCTTGGTAGCTCAATTTGAACATACGATTATCATTACTAAAAATCGTCCAATTATTGTCACACTTTAATTCAAACCTATGTGCAAAAGATAAATATATGGAGTTCGCTTAAGCAAAGAAATAGAGAAAAATTTGTATTTTAAGAGGATAAAATGTGTCTTTGGTGTTCAACAAACGGGTGCGTAGTTCAACAAAAATTTCGGGAAAGGGAGACCGATTTATGGAGGAAACATTAAGAAAATCAAGTTCTCTGTGGTGTGGTGCTAATCTGGTGTTACATGAATGACTAATGGGTAAGCGTTGAAGAAGCAAATAGAAATATAAGGGAATGAAGGTTGGTCTCCATGCCCTTATTTAATATGAATAATACTGTGATTTGTGTTGCGATATTTATGCGATTTGTAATGTGATTTGGTCTGTGATTTACGTTTAGTCTTTCTCTCATCGGGGGTCTTTGGAATAAGTAATCGTTGCGATGGCATCATGTTGGTGAATCGATTCCTCATTTGTGCAAGTAACAGTGAAGGCTTGTACAAACTCGTTCTCATATACTTCTAAAGCAACCAACCTAACTAAATCTTCGACAAACCGGGGGTTCTCATATGCCTGTTCTGTTACCTTTTTTTCATCTGGCCTTTTCAGAACGGGATATAGAACAGTACTGGCATTGTTTTCAATAATATTTAAAAGGATTGATTTCCAATCTAAATCTATCGCTGTTTCATAAATATCAACTTGTAATTCAATATGACTTCTTTGATTATGGGCGCCATAGGTACTAATTTCTTTCGAGCATGGGCAAAGAGAAGCAACAGATCCAGTTAGGCTGAACGTATATGTGTAGTGATCATCATTTGTATAGTGGACTTCTTGTTCGACACTAGCATGTGCGGTTCCTTCGAGTCCTGTAACAGGGGCCTTTTTATTGTAAAACCAGGGGTATGTTACTTTAACGTTCGAAGCCTTTTGCTCCATTTTTTCTGCTAATTGAGTAGTGAAACCTTTAAGACTTAGAAAACTAAGGTCTTTTTCCTGAAAGTAAGTTTGTAAAGATTCCGTTAAACGACTCATATTAATACCTTTTTGGTTTTGTTGAAGATCGGTAGTCATTGTAAAAGTAGCAGTAGTTGTTTGAATATTTGGATCAATCGAGCTTGTTATATTAATCGGAAACATGACATTTTTCACACCAACTGCTTGTATAGGTATAAAGAAATCCTGTTGCGAATTTTGCAGATCGGGTAATTCATGTTTATCTGTAATATCAGTGGTTGAGTTAGGAGCTACGGATCCGAATCGTTCGAAGCGCTCTTGTATCGTAGGAAAAGTGTTTAAAGAAAACATCATTATCAATCTCCATTTCGTATAATTAAACAATCAAATAGATCATTCATCTGTAAACAAAAAATACTTCACTTGTTTTTCAACGGGACACAAACCGTGAAGGCGATATAAATCGGTATGATCAACAAATTTGAATTTTTCAGCGTAAGCAGGTGCGCAATCCACAAGGTGAGCTTCTATTCTTTGAACAGTATCATAAACTGTTTTAGGATCTAAGTTAAACGCTTCTGCTGCTTCAAAAATAGGAGAATTTTCTTGAATCAGATGCAACAAATGATTCTCAGTTACAGCTTCGTCAGCAAGAATCAATTCTCTTGATTCAACGTATTGATAGAGTACGCGTTCATTTATAGGCAATTCCCTGAGACATTTCTTTCGTGCATATTCAAACCGCTGTTCGCTCATTCAAAATTCCTCCATAACCCGATACAAATCGTAACGGTTTCGATTTATAGTATTATTAAATCATATTTTTTGGGTATATGTAAAGGAGAACGAAGATAATGAAGTAATATTTGCGCCTAACTTAATAGGATGGTGTCCTTTGACAAAACGTAACCATTACGATATAATTATTAAATCGTAATAATTACGTTTTGTAAAAAAGGCTAGACTGAACTAAAAAGTTTGGAGGTATAATAATGGCAAAAAAATCAATGGTAGCAAAACAAAAGAAACGTGAACGTATTGTAGCGCAATATGCTGAAATTAGAAAAGAACTAAAAGAAAAAGGTGATTATGTTGCGTTAGCAAAGCTTCCGCGAGACTCTTCTCCTACAAGGTTAAATAACCGTTGTAAAGTCACCGGTAGACCACGTGGATATTTGCGTAAGTTTGAACTATCCCGCATTAAATTTCGTGAACTTGCTCATAAAGGTCAGATTCCTGGTGTCAGAAAAGCAAGCTGGTAAGGTTAGAAGGCAATTCAATTTACGTTTGATCTAAACATCCCTTGGGATATTCCCTTAAGGGGTGTTCTTTTTAAATTTCGCTCTGTTTTGAGAGTTGAGTTGGTCTGTGTTTCTAAAATAGCAATAAATAAGAATAATTACGGTTTATCCACCGTATAAATACGATTGAGGTGTTTTATAGCGGGAGGGGATATGTGTTATGAGTAAAATTCCAGTGTTTATTTTAAGCGGTTTTCTTGGAAGTGGAAAAACAACACTATTAAAGCAGTTACTTAATAAATGTGACCAAAAGCGAGTAAAACCTGCTATTTTAATGAATGAGATTGGTAAGGCAGATATGGATGGGGAAATCCTCTTGCAAAATAATCAAAAAGAAATTGTTGAGAAACTATTGGATGGGTGTATTTGCTGCAATCAAAAAAGTGAAGTAGCAGGAGCAATCACGAAATTACTTCGCCAGAAACCAGATGTTATTTTCATCGAATTAACTGGAGTAGCAAATCCTGAAGAGGTTGTAGACTCATTGACGGAACCAGAACTAATGGAGTCACTTTATTTAGAAAAAGTTGTAACGGTACTTGATGGAGAAAATGTTCTTGAGTATAACAGTATTTTTGAGGCGGATAAAGAGTTGGTTAGAACAACGAGGCGACAAATTGAAGTTGCTGATGTCTTAGTTGTAAATAAGATTGACTTAATATCCGATTCACAGAAAGAAAAAATCAAGAAAGTGATTAGAAAACAGAATCCAGCTTCACCTATTTTTTTCACCACTTATAGTGAAATCGATGTGGAGATATTATTAGGAAATGTAACCCAAGTTAAAAATAGAGTGGCAGTAGCTATTGGTGGTAAACAAAAGGACAACTCTCACCATCATCACCATCATGATGAGCAGTCTCACCATACACATAGTAATACAACCTCTTTCTCGCGTATTAATACATTGACTTTAGATGTTGATCGACCGATGAAGTCGTCAAAAGTAGAGAAATTTTTGAAAAGGTGGCGTCCTAATTTATTGCGGGCAAAAGGGTACCTTTATGTGAAAGAAGAGTGTTACTTGTTACAGCATGTTATGAAGAGAACTGATTGGGAACCATCAAATTACCAGGGGAGACAGTATTTAGTACTAATAGGCATAGATTTAAACATTGAAGAAATACAACAAGAGTGGGAAAAAGCATAAATAGGGGTGCTGAATCATATTAAGCTTCAAATCAGCACTATAAATCGAAATGAATTCGATTCATGTCATGTTCTTGACCTCGTCCACATATATTATCTAACAAATGGATAGTTTGTGGAGGCGTTTATGATTAATCGAATCGAACGCAATTTAGCGGAAATAACATGTGTTGCTGTCCTATTTATAGTTTTTTATTTCACAATAATCAATGACCGAACCGTGATCGGGAACCTCTTTATCCCGCAGTCATTGCTAACGTTCAACACGATCTTCCTTAGTGTGTTAATTGAGGCGCTACCTTTTGTGCTTGTTGGTGTATTCATAGCAGGGACGATCCAAGTCTTTGTAACAGAAGAACATATCAAAAAACTAATTCCGAAAAATCGAATCTTAGCGATATTGATGAGTTGCTTTATTGGCGCCTTATTTCCGGCTTGTGAATGCGGGATTGTCCCAATTGTAAGAAGACTAGTTTCTAAAGGAGTACCTATTTTTGCCGGAGTAGGGTTTCTTCTTACAGGGCCATTAATTAATCCGATTGTTATCTTTTCCACATATGTTGCTTTCGGACAAGATTTAAAAATAGCTCTATTACGCATGTTTTTGGGGCTTATTATTGCCTTAATTATCACAGCGATCATTAGCGTTTTCTTTAAAAGGAATCAGCTTAAAAGAAGCTCAATTACAAATGAATTTAACAATATAACTAATCGTTTTCCTCTCACCATGCGTATAAAAGCAATGTTTTTCCATTCAGTCGATGAGTTTTTTGATGTCGGCAAGTATTTAATTATTGGAGGGGTGTTAGCTGCTTTTGTACAAACATATATTTCAACGAATGTCCTGTTAGGCATTGGGGAAGGTGTGTTTTATTCTACAGCTATCATGATGGGACTTGCCTATTTATTGTCCTTATGTTCAGAAGCAGATGCTTTTATTGGTGCATCATTCCGTCATATATTTCCGGAAACTTCCTTGCTAGGATTTCTTATCTATGGACCGATGCTAGATTTAAAAAATACAGTCATGATGATGGCGGTATTTCGGCTTCGGTTTGTCATGGTACTCATGGTGGTCATCACTGTAACTGTGTTTGGTGTGTTAATGATTGTTCATCCTTGGATTTAAGGAGCGGTAACTATGATTATTCATCCTCAGCAGGCATTAAAGGCGATGATTTTATTACTTTTTTGTGGATTTCTTCTCATGTTGCATCATACAGGTGAGATAAATAGCTTCATTAACCCTAAATATTCATCGTTCAGCCAAGTAGCATCGGTTCTATTTTTATTGCTATTTTTCATTCAAGCTTCGAGAATATTTTTAACGAAGGAGCAAGCGGAAGATCACCAATATTGCAGTATTGTAGGCTGTAGTCATGAATTAGATGATGATAAGACGAGAAAAAATATGATCGGTTATGTTATCGTTTGTCTTCCTTTAGTCACAGGATTTTTTCTTCCCTACAGTGAATTGGGTGCAGCGGAAGCATTGAATAGAGGAATATGTTATTCCACTAGTGAAACACATACAGGGCATTCACATGACATACCTGAAGTAAGTCTAAATGATATGGTGCATGCGATGATAGAAGAACCGGTTCTTATCATAGATAACGCCAATTTTGCGACTAGAATTCAAAGCATTCAAGCAGCGCCGACTCATTTTATTGGAAAACCAATTAAATTAGAAGGGTTTACTTTTGTTGATGAGTCAGTAGCAGATGGTAGTCCTATTCTGGCAAGGTTTATCGTCACACATTGTGTTGCTGATGCACATGTTACAGGGTTGATATTGTCGAGTGACGATGAGGAATTGTTGGAAGAGGATATTTGGGTGAGAGTTCAAGGGGTGCTTGATGTTAAACATGAAAACGGACAAATACTCCCAATAATAGATGTGAAGCAATGGGAGAAAACAGATGAACAAAAGCAACCGTACGTCTACCCGTAACAATTATTTATTTGAAAAGGAAGGGGCACAAGAAGAAGGTGGTTGTGCCCTATGCGAGCTATTTTCAGTAAAAGAAAGGTCACAAGAGAGAGTGATTCAGACTAATAGCGGATTGGGAATTTGGGAAACGGTCTATGAATAATCTAGGACCAAGATAATATCAAAAATTATATTTCAAGAGGAGTCTAACATGAATAAGAGAATTCCAGTTACTGTGTTAAGTGGTTATTTAGGAGCAGGAAAAACAACTTTACTGAATCATATCTTACAAAACAAAGAAAACATGAAGGTTGCGGTCATCGTTAATGATATGAGTGAAGTAAACATTGATGCATCAATGATTAAGAAAGGAGGTTTCGTGCGTTCAGAGGAAAAATTAGTAGAATTACAAAATGGCTGTATTTGTTGTACCTTACGAGAAGATTTAATTATTGAAGTGGAGAAGCTAGTACTGGCAGGGGATATTGATTATATCGTCATTGAATCGACGGGAATCTCGGAGCCAATTCCAGTTGCGCAATCTTTTACATACATGGATGAAGAATTAGGTATTAATCTAGCTGAATTATGTCGACTAGATACGATGGTCACTGTTGTTGATGCAAACCGTTTTTGGGATGACTATTCATCTGGCGAAAATTTACTCGAGCGAAAACAAACAGATGATGAAAATGATGAGAGAGAAGTAGCTGATTTATTGACGGATCAAATTGAATTTGCAAATGTAATTATCGTGAATAAAGCTGATCTAATCGATTCGGCTGATCTTCAGGAATTAAAAGCGATCTTACGAAAACTAAATCTCGAAGCATCAATTATAGAAAGTGTTCACTCAAATGTTTCATTAAATTGGATAATTAACACGCACTTGTTTGATTTTGAAAAAGTAAGTCAAGGTGCAGGATGGATGAAAGAGCTGAATGAAGAGCATATTCCTGAAACAGATGAATATGGGATACATTCTTTTGTTTATCGCCGAAAACGTCCATTTCATCCGGAAAGATGGATGAGTTGGTTAGAGGATTGGCCAGAAGAAATTGTTCGAGCAAAAGGTTTCTTTTGGCTTTCTTCACGGAATGATTCGTCAGGGTTACTTTCGCAAGCAGGATCTTCCTTATCTATTCAAGCAGCAGGAGAGTGGGTAGCTACTTATACTTTAGAAGAACAGGACAAGCTGTTAAAAGACGATCCGGAGTTAATTGAACGATGGGACCCGAATTTTGGCGATAGGATGACTGAGCTAGTTTTTATAGGAATTCAGATGAAACAACAAGAAGTAGAGGATTCACTAGATACATGTTTATTGACAGAGAAAGAAATGAAACAAAATTGGGATACATTTATAGATAACCTTCCAGAATTTAATTGAGAAAATAGAGCGTCCAAATTGATTAGTCTTTTCATAAACAAGATCCGATATTACAAAATAAATTATGCCAAAATGAACCCTGTTCCATGAAAATTGCTGCCACTTTTTAGCTACATATGTAGGAATTTGATTAACAGTTTTTTGAAAAAATAGCCTTTTCCCGTGTTAAAATGAATGCAAATCACAAGCAGATTAACATTTTAAAAGGGAGAGGGTTTATTTGGTTATCGATAAAAGAAAATATAGAAAAAAAGGAAATTCAGTTGGCTTTTATTTAGTTGTATGCATTATGATTACATATGGAGTTACTCATTTAATGAATCTTCAATTGTGGAATCTTCCGTTTAATCCAATTGATTACGTCTTGAAACCTTTTATGATCATTCCGTTTACTTACATATTTATTAGACTACTCATCAATTGGACAACCTATACTTGGAATAGATTGAAGCAACTACGCTTCGTTTATAATGGGAAATTTATCTTTAAGGTGGTAGAGAAGAGGTTACCAATTTATATGATCGATGAAAGCTACTTAAATAAGGGTTATCACATCAATGGTAATATAATAGTAGATATGCGAATTAAAAATACGGGGAATCAACTTTTCAAAGATGACATAGATGTTGTGAAGTTATACAATAAAAACAATCATATAAATATACGAAATTTAATAGAGAAAGCAAACCTTATTATAAGAGACACGGCATATAAGGGAAAAGCCATAACATTTTTAATAGATAGTAAAGAAGAAAGGAATCGAATGGTAGCTAATATCTGGCTTAGACTAATATGCAATCCCCATTCTAAATCTACAAAAGGTGATATTGATACGATTCTAAATTTAGTTTATTAAATGGGGTGTCACTAATTAAATTTTTAACTAGTGTTGAGAATAGAAGCAGCTTTTTAAAAGCTTGGGAGGCGGCATTATCGTCGACTTCTCTGGCTTTTTGCATTTATATGGATTTTTTTAGTGTTTACCTTAAGAAATAATCTCACAAAAGATGGAAAATTATTTGAAACCTTTGATATAGTACGAACGTAAATGAAGATCAGTCAAATAAAAATGGAATAGACATGCCATCACTCATTAAGAAAAGGTATAATACCCTATAAAATTGATCGAATCATATGAATATCTGTCGATTTTTGTCAAAGTAAGACTAAAGTCTTATAAATAAATATTGCTTAGGTGTCTTCAATTATTGGAAAAAATTATATATTATGAAATAAGAGAAATGTTAATTTTATTTAGGGGGGAATTTATATGAACGAACAAAAAATATATGTTCTCCTTACTGATACAGGGACGCTTCTTACAAGAATGATCAAACTTTACACAAAAGATCCCTATAATCATGCATCTATTTCTTTTGACCCTCATTTAGTAAATGTCTATAGTTTTGGGAGAAAAACTGTTAGTAATCCATTTATAGGTGGATTCGTCAAAGAAAATATGCGAGACAATATTTTTAAACAAGCTAGGTGTGCTATTTATAGTTGCAATGTCACTAGCGATCAACTTCAAAAAATGAGATATTATATTGAACAAATTGAAGCGGAAAAACATCTCTACCGTTATAATTTTTTAGGCTTATTCGCGGTAACGTTCAACAAGCGGATGGTAAGAAAGAATGCGTTCTTTTGTTCAGAATTTGTTGCAACTGTCTTGCAGGATTGTAATGTTACTGGATACAAAAAGGTTTCATCTCTTGTTACACCAAATGATTTAATAGAGAATGCTAGTTTCCAATTGGAATATGAAGGGAACTTAGAAGATTTTTATAAACAGATGGAATTACAACCAAGTGTTGAATTGGCGTACATGAGAATCTAGCTATTATATAATTTTACTGTTTTGATTCAGGTCTTGGAGGTCATCAAATGAAAAAAATCAACATGAATTTTGCAATAATACTTAGCATTATTTTTTTGTTACTAGCATGTAGCAATGATGAGGATACAAATGAATCAGCTTCCAATTCTGAAGGAGGGGCTACAATAGACACTTTAGATGGTTATTGGGAAGGTGAAATTCTAATTCCAGATCAACCTCTTCCAATTATTTTGGAGTTCGAAAACGAGAGTGGAGCAATCAGTATTCCAGTGCAAGGCTTACAAGATTATCCGTTAAGTAGGATTGAACTAAAAGAATCGGAGCTGCTTTTCGATATGGATCTGCAAGGACAGGAAATCAGCTTTGCTGGTCAATTGAAACAAGAGCAAATCTCGGGAACATTTACTCAGCAAGAACAAACCTTCCCTTTCGAACTAATAAAAGGAAGCAAAGAAGAAGCTGAAGTGGAGGATAGTGAATTAGAAGAAGTAGTCCAAGTCAAAGGTGGAGCGATGGAGGGGAAAGTCGAAATGCCAGAAGGAGATGGCCCCTTTCCCGTTTCGATTATTATTGCAGGCTCGGGCCCAACAGATAAAGATGGTAATTCCGCAGCAATGCCGGGGAAAAACAACGGTTTAAAAATGCTCGCGGAGGACTTGGCTTCGCAAGGAATAGCAAGTATTCGCTACGACAAGCGGGGTGTTGGTACAAACATGACTTTAGTAAGCAGTGAAGAAGACTTACGTTTCGAAGATTATATCGGAGATGCCGCAGCATGGATCGAACATGCTAAAGGCAGTGATTTGTTTTCAAGTGTTAGCGTGATCGGTCATAGTGAAGGCTCACTGATTGGCATGGCGGCCGCTTACAAGGCAGATGCGGAGGCATTTATCTCTCTTGCAGGAGCTGGAAGGCCAGTTGATGAGGTTTTACTTGAACAAGTAGAAGCTCAGTTACCTAGTCATTTGTTTGAGGAATCAACAGATATTTTGGAACAACTTAAGCAAGGGGAGCGAGTGCAAGATATTAGTCCAGAATTGGAAAGTGTCTTTCGCTCATCCGTTCAGCCTTATATGATTTCTTGGCTTAAATACAATCCTAAAGAAGAATTAGAAAAACTAGACATTCCAGTACTAATTATAAATGGAACAAGAGACATCCAAGTACCGGTGGCTGATGCAGAAAGATTGCATGAAGTTGATCAAAGTTCCGAATTGCTAATTATCGACGATATGAACCATGTACTAAAGGATGCACCAGCTGATCAAGAAGGGAACATGGCGACATACTCTGACCCTAATCTCCCGTTAACAGATGGATTGGTGGATGATATCGCTGAATTTTTGAAAAATTAGAGTGGTAGGATCAACAAAAAATGAGCCTGTTTTGAATATTATTTCAAAACAGGTTCTTTTTATTTTGCCAATAAAAAACAATAACATACATATAGAATTATTTTCAAAAATTGGAGCAAATAATATTTATAATTGAACTACTTTTATTGAAACCTAAAGGAACAGTCAATTATGAACTTTAGGGAGGAGATTATTCTGTCAGTTACTATACCAGTTACATTACGAAAACCTAAGATAGAGGATGGTGGAAATGTTTGGCGACTGATTAAGAATACAGAAGTTCTTGATTTAAATTCTGCTTATTATTACTTGATTCTCTGCAAGTATTTTCAAAATACTTGCGTTGTTGCTGAAAGTGATCAAAGAGTAGTCGGTTTTGTATCGGCGTTCGTTCATCCTGATAATCCAAATGTTTTATTTGTTTGGCAAGTAGCGATTGACGAATCGCAAAAAGGAAAGGGAATAGCCTCTTCTCTCCTTGAAGAACTTATAAATAGAGAAGAATGCTCCAATATAAATATTATTGAAATGACCATATCACCTTCAAATAAAGCTTCACGAGGATTGTTCGAAAAATTAGCAAAAAAACTAGAGACAAAAATGATTGAAACGGAGGCAATCTCGCCGGAAATTTTTCCGAACGAAAATCATGAGTCTGAGCAGACGTACCAAATTGGACCTTTTCATTAGCGTAGAAAATGAAGGAGTGAATCAATTGACAACTATTAAAGAAAAACCAAATTTATCTGTTTTTGATGAACATGAATCAGAAGTGAGAAGTTATTGTAGAAGTTTTCCTGTCATTTTTACAAAAGCAAAAGGATCTACATTGTGGGATCAGGCAGGAAATGAATATATAGATTTCTTCGCTGGTGCAGGCGCGTTAAATTATGGTCACAATCATCCACTAATGAAAGAAAAAATTATGGAATATATAGAGAAAGATGGCGTAACACATGGTCTTGATATGGCGACAGAGGCAAAGGAAGAGTTGATTCAAAAACTTCAAGAAACGATATTAAAACCGCGAAACATGTCTTATAAAATCATGTTTCCAGGTCCGACGGGAACAAATTCTGTTGAAAGCGCTTTGAAATTAGCGAGAAAAGTTACCGGGCGAGAAACGGTCATGAGTTTTACAAATGCTTTCCATGGGATGACATTAGGAGCATTGTCGATTACGGGAAATGAAGGCAAACGACAAGGTGCTGGTGTTTCCCTCCATAATACTGTTGTGATGCCATATGATAATTTTTTTGATGATCAGACAGATACCGCGCGTTATCTAGAACGGTTTTTGGAGGACAAAGGAAGCGGGGTATCAAAGCCAGCAGCGATTATTTTAGAGACGGTCCAAGGCGAAGGTGGCATCAATGTAGCTAGTTTTGATTGGCTAAAACGAATAGATGCTGTTTGTAAGAAGTGGGATATTCTTTTAATTATTGATGATATCCAAGCAGGTGTTGGCCGCACGGGACCATTTTTTAGCTTTGAACCTGCCGGGATTGACCCTGATATTATTTGTTTGTCAAAATCAATAGGCGGTTATGGCCTTCCATTTGCGTTAATGATAATGAAGCCTGAGCATGATATTTTTAGTCCAGGTGAACATAATGGAACGTTTCGAGGAAATAATTTAGCGTTTGTTACAGCTACAGAAGCTATACGTTTCTGGGAAGACGATTCGTTAACAAAAGAGGTAATTCGAAAAGGTGAAAAAGTAAGGAATTTTTTGGGATCGATGGTTGATAAGTATCCGAAATTGAATGGATCCGTGCGAGGAAGAGGGTTAATGCAAGGGTTAGAATGCGATGTGGAAGGGTTAACTGATACGATTACCTGTACCGCTTTTGAGAAGGGATTAATTACTGAAACGGCAGGTATTAATGATGAAGTAATTAAAGTGATGCCTCCATTAAATATTGATGATGATGCATTGGATAAAGGGTTGGCAATTTTGGGAGAAAGCATTAAAGAAGTAGTAAGTAAATTATAGGGGAACGGTAGAAAGACCTAGTGAAGGATGTTGTCCCACTGGGTTTTTAATATTGGGAAGGAAGAGGCAAAAGGAGAAGCGGCTTGTTGAGCCCCATGGCGAGTGGATTTGGAGAGGAAGGGTCACAAGAAGGAGCGTCTTGAGCCTCATGGCGAGTGGATTTGGAGAGGAAGGGTCACAAGAAGGAGCGTCTTGAGCCTCATGGCGAGTGGATTTGGAGAGGAAGGGTCACAAGAAAAGGCGTCTTGAGCCATATGGCGAGTGGATTTGGAGAGGAAGGGTCACAAGAAGAGACGGCTTGAGCCATATGGCGAGTGGATTTGGAGAGGAAGGGTCATAAGAAGAGACGGCTTGAGCCATATGGCGAGTGGATTTGGAGAGGAAGGGTCACAAGAAGGAGCGTCTTGAGCCATATGGCGAGTGGATTTGGAGAGGACAGGGCAAAACAACAAGAACAAGCATCTTGGATTCCATCCCCCAGACGGAATCCAAGATGCTTGTTTCTAGAAACCTATTCAAGAACATCTTCATTCCAACAGACGTTTTGCTCCCAAGGCTTTAGTAATTGCTCAGTATGCTTTTTGAGATACTGTGAATAGGAGATTTTGCTCGATTGACTACTCAACTGATCACATTCAAAAACTTTGGATATGATATCATCTCTACTAAAGGATATCTCATCTATCGACGGGTCCACAGTTATCGTTAATTCTTTAAACGCTTGTTTTAATAACCTTATTTCGTCCCGGTTTAAGGGTGACATGGTCTGATTTAAATCTACAATATCGGTTTGCTGATGGTTTTGATCAATAGAAAAATCTTGTGAAAACTTTTCTAACAACTCTTTTTCATCTTGATTTTGAACAGTGATTCGCAATGAATAACACCCTCTTTGTCATGATTTATGCTGAAATATAGTGATTTTCGGTTACATATTCAGGTTTTTTATAAGTTTCCCTCATATTTAAATAATATGAATGATTTAAGTGAGAAGAGAGAGTTGCAAACATGAATAACTGCTTAAATGAGTTAAAATGAGAGAATCGATAAAAGTAAAGTAAATAACAACACGATATCAGCGAGGGATTAGTTATGATTGGAAATTTTATATTTGCATTGGCCATTATAATATTTGGTTTGTTGTTTGGAAGAGTTTTGAGGCTCTTATTGGACAAAGGAACAATAGAGTCTGCGAATTTAATGCATCGTATTTTAAAAATGTTTACGATGTCTGCGTTGTTAGTTGTAAACCCAATTATTATATTGGGAGCTTTTTGGTTTGTACAACTGGATGATATTCGGTTAGTGGTCATTCCGGTGTTAGGAGCATTAGCATTGGGAATTGGCGGATCACTTGCTTTAGTAGCTGCTAAGTACATGAAGCTTGGAAGAAAACAGCAAGGAGCTATGTTTGCATCAGGGACATTTACTAATTTAGGTAGCTTCGGCAATTTATTTTGTTATGTATTTTTAGGAGAGGCGAGCCTAGTCTTTGTTGCATTGTTTCGTCTTTTTGAGGATTTAATTTATTACTCAATAGGGTTTCCGGTTTCGCAGTCGTTTGGTGAAAGGCGGGAAGGGGAGAAAGCTAAGTCTTTATTGAAAAATTTAGCTACCAATCCATTTATTATTGTGACGGTTATTGCGATTATGATTGGTGGAGGGTTAAACCTATCACCTTGGGAAAGACCAGATGTTTATGCTGATTTAAATGGAATTTTGGTACCGATTTTTACAATTTTACTTGTTGTACCAACAGGTTTTAATTTAAAGATAACCAAGGTAAAGGGGTATTTAAAAGAGAGTTTTTTCATTTCGACGATCAAGTATGCAATAGTACCCGTTACTGTGACAGCTCTTGCATTACTATTTGGACTTAAAGATATATATGATGGTGTTGCGTTTAAAGTGATCATTATTTTGTCGGCAATGCCTCCGGGTTTTACGTCTTTAGTTCCGCCACAGCTATTTAAATTAGATATTGATTTAGCCAATTCAAGTTGGTTTGTGAATACAGTGTTAATGATTATTGTCTTACCAATCTTGTTCATTATCGTTATGTTGTTGTAAAAGCAGTTATAGATATGTAGATAATAAAAAAGCTGAGTACCCATAACAGAGGTGGTCTCAGCTTTTTTTGTATTGAGATAATTTAGTCATAAACGAGTGAGTCATAGAAAGTTATCATGTTCAAAGTACGTTCTCTTTCTTAGTTAAAACATTTGAACTTGGCAGACTATACTGTGACAACATTAACCAAATAAGTTCTCTTCGACTACTAACAGACGTTTTATAAAAGATTGACTTAAGGTGATCTTGAACAGTGTGTAGAGATATGTTTAAGGAATTAGCTATTTGTTTCGACGAATCGCCGTGAACGACACGTTCAACTATTTGTTTTTCACGAAGAGTGAGACCGTAATATTCTATTGCTAGTGCCATCACCTCATGAGGTTGGGCACGTTCGGTAATGACGGCATACTGTTTCGAAGGCGAAAAACTATTTAATTCACTAGCTTGGATAGAAACAAATGGACCATTAAAAGACCTAGTACATACTTTTGCCTCGTCTTCGTTTTGTGAGTGATAGCTATTTGCTTTTGTTCGCGAACAAATCGCTCTAATAGGTCGGGGTAAAATTGTTGGAGCGATATTTTCTTTTTCACGTAGCCATAAAAGTAACGAATCTGCTGCGTCATTGGTAGAAATAAGATCGAAGTTTTCAGAAATAATCATAACCGCTGATTTAAAGGTTTCTAGGTGAGGTGGAAGAGATGAGTATAATGTTTTATCTCGCAAAGATTGAGCGATAGAAGGCAATAATTTCATAATAGATTCGACCTCGCTAGCTGAAAATGATAGCTGTTCGGTTGAACGAAATAGTGTTAAAAACCCCCAGCATTTCCCCTGATACATAAGAGCTGCCCTTAATTCATCACCAAAACCAGCTGGTAAAAGAATGTCACGATATCGCTTACTAAGGTATGGATTGCCATTAGTCGAAAGACCGAGTGTCGCTATAGGTTTTACTAATTTAGTTAAAGAAGTATAGTGATTAAAATCATGTGACATGTATTCATTTTCAAATAAGTATGAATGAATTTTCTCGATACAAGGATCTGTGACAGCCCCAGTCGAGAGAAGGGTGTTAGGGTCAACTGTTGTGAAACAAGAAGCTTCAAAAGGGAAAATAGCTCGTAATTCGTTTAATACTTCTTGGCGGAATGAGTATGAATCATAATTGCTACTCGTATGTTGAGTGGCACGTTTCACCTTGTCAATTGTCATTTTTTCGAACCTCCTTTTGAGATTAGGATTCAATGATGAATATTAAAGAGAAAGATCCCAACTAGTTGGGATGTTCATTTAAGCCGCTTCTTTTTATAATTGATAATGATTATCACTATTGTTAGTTTACATTAGAAATGGAAGGAAGGGAATTAGAAATGATGAAATCTTTAAACTTAATTGTATGTTTAAGTTTGTTTACTTTACTTGTTGCTGGATGTTCTGGTCCTGAAGAGAAAGGGAGTGCCTCTAGCAATTTAGAAACATTAGAACTAACTTTAATGACACCAAAGGCTCCTGTTCTTATTCCAGCATTATTTGCTGCGGAACACAAAGACGATTCTTTAGAAATAACGGTTGAGACGTGGGATACGTTGGAAGAGTTGCTTGCGCATGTTCAAAACGGGGAGTTTACCTTTGTAGCAGCCCCATTGAATATTGGCGCAAACATTTATACGAAAGGTCTTCCATTAGAACTAGTGCACGTGAATACCTGGGGGTCAATGTACTTAATATCCTTGTCGAGTAATGTAATGGGAATAGCAGATTTGAGAAATGAAACAGTTTATATTCCAGGGCAAGGAGGTCCACCGGATTTATTAACGACATACATGTTGGAACAAGATGGATTGTTGAAAGAAGTTGAAATAGTTTATTCTACTGTTCCGGAAATCATGCAATTGTTAGCCAGTGGTGATATTGAACATGCCGTTTTACCAGAACCTTTGATTAGTCGATTGCGTAGTGAGGCAACTGAATTAACTGAAGTCATTGATTTCGGAGCAAGGTGGCAAGAAAAATTTGGGGAAAGTTTGCCTCAAACAGGGATGTTTGTAAATAGCGAATGGGCAAAAGTAAATCAGGAAAAAGTAGAGCAGTTTGAAAAATCTCTAGAATTGGCAATAAATCAAACTGTTTCCGATCCAAATGAAGCGATTAGATTATCGGCTAATGTATTTGGTTTACCGGATGAGATACTCTTAGAAGCAATGGATTCGATTGAGTTAAGACATAAAGGTGCATATGATGCAAAAGAAGAGGTTGAATCGTATTTTCAAGTTCTCATGGATGTCGATCCAGATTCCTTAGGAGGTCGTTTACCTGATGAAGATTTTTATTACGATTTTTAATAGGTGGCCAGCATGTTATACCTTGTTCTTGGTAGCAATTGCTTGGGAGGGGACATCCCGATTTTATCCATCAGTAATTATACCCTCACCATTAGAAACGATTTCGACTCTACAACAAATGATAGGGACGAGAAGCTTTTGGGATTCACTTTGGTTAACTTTTTTAAGATTAGTGGGGGGATTTAGTATTGCATTTATGAGTGGAGCGTTACTGGGAAGTCTTATCGGTCGTTATAACAAGGCGTATAAAATTACTCGTCCTCTTGTCGTGATTATTCAGTCCATTCCTCCCGTATCGTGGATTTTGTTAGCCATTCTCTGGTTTGGTATTAACGGGGGGGCACAAATGACAGTCGTCGCATTGTCGTTGTTTCCGATCTTTTTTTTTCATACCTCTCAAGCAATTCGTCAAGTACCTATCGAATTGCTTGAATTGGCTCAAGTTTATGAAGTGGGATTTATTAAAACAATGAAAGCTATCTATATTCCCTCGATAAAACCATTATGGATGTCTGCAATGATAATTACAGTTGGAATTGGTTGGAAAACCATCGTCATGGCAGAGGTGATTAGCGGTCAGACTGGAATAGGTGCTGTCATGAACACATCGCGAATCTACTTAAAAACGGATGAAGTGATCGCTTGGACATTAGTTGTTGCATGTCTTGGTATTAGCACAGAAGCAGTTATGAGGAAGCTAAGTGGAGGAGGTGGCCTAAGGAATGAAATTTGAACAGGTGACACTAATGTATACGGGGAAAAAAATATTCTCAAACTTTTCTTGGAAAATAGAAAGTGGAATAATTACTTGCATGATGGGATCGTCAGGGGTTGGGAAAACATCGCTATTGAGACTTGCGTCAGGTTTATTAAAGCCTCAGAGTGGTTTTATTCATAAATCTAAAGGACGATTGAGCTACATATTTCAAGAACCTCGATTACTTCCGTGGTATACGGTGCAAGAAAACCTAATGTGGATGATGGACAACAAGCGGAAAGATGGAAAACGTAGAAGTGTTTTAAAACTATTAGATGAAGTGGGTCTTGGGGATTCTGCTTCATTATATCCTAATCAACTTAGTGGTGGAATGAAGCAACGACTTTCAATAGCAAGAGGATTTATTTCTAATCCAGATGTCCTATTAATGGATGAACCATTTCAGAACCTTGATTCTAAGACACGAGCAGATATTCATCAAATACTGTTGCGTTTATGGAAAAAAAATAAACCAACAGTTCTTCTTGTCACACATGATTTAGAAGAGGCACGGGCGCTTGGCCATAGAGTTGTTTATTTAAAAGGGCTGCCTGTGACAATCTATGAAGAATTCGCAGGAGACAAAAGAACCGGAAGTAATACTAATATTTGAAATGAAAGAAGGAGGTTACTAATGGAAGATGATGTAAAACTATCAAATTGGAATGACCCTACTGTGATAGATTACGATAAAATTATTCGTCGTAAAATTGCAGGATATTCTTTGCTGTACGATATGACAAGTCGCTTAATGAAAGCCGCGCTATATCATAAGCTTTCAGGTCAGGAATTATTGATTGTGGGAGCTGGAGGAGGGGAGGAATTAGTGACCCTAGGATCGTTTGAGAAGAATTGGCATTTTACAGCCCTCGATTCGTCAGAGCCAATGATTGAGATTGCTAGACGAAGGATAGCGAAATTAAACCTAAGTGAAAGAGTTTCTTTTAAGAAAACCGCATTAGAAGATTATATAACGCCAGCTGTTTATGATGGAGTAACGTGCTTACTTGTCTTGCATTTTATTAAAGGAATTGACAAAAAGCGTCAATTTATCAATCTTATTGCTTCTAAGATGAGAACAGGTTCACCGCTTTTTCTTGCTGCAATAAATGGTGATAAAAAAAGTTACGGATTTTCTATTCAAATGGATGCGTGGAAAAGTTACATGATTAGCCAAGGTATTCGTACAGAAGAATTTTCCAAATTTAATGCGTCATTTGGTGAGCAAACGGATCCGATACCTAGTGAAGATTTGGTGAGTTTACTTCACGAATCTGGGTTTAGTGATGTGAATCGATATTTCGGTTCATATTTAATTGAAGGATATATGGCATTTAAAAAGTAAGGAGCGTATAAAATGGAAAGTAATCGAATTATCGTGATTGGTGGGTATGGGCATGTTGGTCAAAAAATTTGTCACCATTTGAGCAATATTTATCCGGGAAGTGTGTACGCTGCTGGCAGGAATAAAAATAAGGCTAACAAATTTAGTGAATCAACAAATGGAAAGGTTAAACCAATCTATATTGATGTGACGGAGGAAATAAAGGATTCGTTTTTTGAAGAGGTCAGACTTATTATCGTTTGTATTGATCAGGATAATACGACATTTGCCTCACAGTGTCTGGCAAAAGGAATAGATTATATTGATATTTCTGCTTCATACTCTTATTTATCGAAGGTCGAAGGATTAGAGGAAACGGCTAAGATTCATGGAGCAAGAGCGTTATTAAGTGTCGGTTTGGACCCTGGATTGACCAACTTGCTAGTGAGCTGGGTGAATGAACAACTTGATACAGTTGAAAGGATGGATATATTTCTGATGCTAGGAATGGGAGATAAACATGGGAAAGCTGCGATTAGTTGGACGATAGAGAATGCAAAAACGAATTTCACCCGGATGACAAGAGGCAAGCAAGTTCTAGAAAAAAGCTTTGAAGATGGAGAGAAAGTGAATTTTGGCAATGAGATCGGATGGAGAAACGTGTATCGATTTAATTTTGCTGATCAGCATGTTCTTCAGAGAACCCTTGACATACCTGAAGTGTCAACGCGTCTTTGTTTAGATTCCGTACTTGCTACTGAAACGATCCATATGTTAAAGAAATCAGGATTGCTAAGGATATTACCTCTTAAAGCGTCTGTCGGCTTGCTTGGGAAAATGACATATGGAAAACCGATTTTTATCGCGAAAGTCGAAGGGAGAGGGCAGAAACAAGGTGAAAACGTTCAAATAGACACGATGATTCAGGGAGAGGAGGAGGCAACTGTGACGGCTTTAGTTACGGGTCTGGTTGCTGAATCATTATGTCGGAAGAATTATCCGAGTGGTATCTATCATATCGAAGAATTGTTTGGATGGACATCAATGTACGAACAATTGAATCATTTAGTTAAATGGAAGAAGGGGGATAAATAAGGAGATTATGAATAAAAATCTACAACCGCTGAAGGTCAATGAACGATTACTCGAGTTGGATGTGTTAAGAGGGATCGCTTTGTTTGGGATTCTTGTTGTAAACATGAAGTACTTCGCAACTCCGGTACTCTATTTAGAAATGCTCGGACTGAATTGGTGGGATGATAGTCTAAATCTAACTTTTAAACTTCTCGTTCAATTAGTGTTTGAATTTAAATTTATTAGTATGTTTTCTTTTTTATTTGGCGTTGGATTTGCTCTTTTTCTTTCACGTGCAGAGAAGAAAGGCATTTCAGGTTTTCCACTTATGAAGCGGAGGCTTTTGTTTTTACTTGTTGTCGGTCTAGTTCACCTCTTCTTTATTTGGTATGGCGACATTTTAACAATCTATGCTCTGCTGGGATTTCTGCTTTTATTTTTTCTAAAAAAGAAGTTGAAATTAATCATAAGGTGGGCATTTTGTTTTATAATATTTCCTGTTGTTCTATACAGTTTGACAATTGTATTTGATTTAGACAATACTTCACAAATATACAATATTGAAGGGATCATGGAACGAGCAGTATATGCTTATACGGAAGGGACAATGTTTGACATATTTGTTCAAAGAGTGGTCGATATTGCTGCAATTTATCATGGGCATATTTTTATTATACCTACGGTGTTTGGAATGTTTTTACTAGGTGTATACGCGTGGAAAAGCGGAATAATTTCGAACGCCAAACAACAGACACATCGAATAAAACAGGTGAGAAATCGAAGTTTACTGATTGGGCTTCCTTTCGTTGTAGTTTCATCTCTGGCTGGCATTTATGATGGTTCTATGAGTTCTCAATATTTTATTATTCAAAATTTAGGGAATTCTATAAGCGGTCCAGCAATAGCGATTTTTTATATGAGTAGTATTTTTTTATTGCTGCAAAAAGATTACTGGCGCAGGATGCTCGCCTTTTTACAACCTATTGGAAGAATGGCCTTTACGAATTACTTATTTCAGTCAGTTATATGTACGATGATTTTTTATAGCTATGGATTGGGGCAATTTGGAAACGTTGGTTATGCTAGAGGTTTTCTACTAGCTATGATCATTTTTTTCTTTCAAGTCATTTTTAGTTATTACTATTTAAAAAGTTTTAAAATGGGACCAGTAGAGTTTCTCTGGCGGAAGTATACGTATAAAAAATGAGGCAGAAGATGCCGTGGAAGATCGTTTACCTGTTCGTACTTAACGTTTGGAAACTAGACTGAGTTTTTTGTTGAGCTCAGTCTAGTTCTGTATTAATTATGATAATCCAGTTAACCCCTCGACGGTTGAACGATCAAGCTTTTTGATAACGTTACACAACAGATCAATTGCATGTTCCAGATCATCATAATGAACAACGGATACATGACTATGGATATATCTAGAAGGCACACTGACAACCATCGTTGGTATACCGATATTGGATATATGAAATTTACCTGCATCCGTTCCGCCGCCCATCATGATATCGACTTGATATGGGGTGTTGTTTTCTTTTGCTGTTTCCACAACAAAATCACGTAGTTTTCGGTGTGGAATCATCGAGCGATCCATAAAAGATAAGATTGGGCCTTTTCCAAGCTCCAAGCTTGTATCTTCTTGATTCATTCCGGGGATATCGCCAGCAACCCCAACATCTGTTGCAAAGGCAATCGCTGGTTGTATCATTTTCGCCAAAGTCTCGGCACCTCGTAAACCAACCTCTTCTTGCACGGTTGCACCAGAGTATAGCGAATTGGGTAATGATTCGCCTTTTAAACGTTCTAATACTTTAAGAGCAATGTAACAACCAGCACGATTATCCCAGGTTCGGCTTAACAGCATTTTTTCATTTGCAAGAGGTTCGAATGGACAAATCGTTGCAATGGCATCGCCTACAGCTACTCCGAAAGATTCTACTTCCTCTCGGGAGCTCGCTCCAATATCGATAAACATTTTCTCAATGTCTAGCACTTTTTTTCGTTCCTCCCCGGAAAGTACGTGAGGAGGCTTTGAACCAACAATACCTGTTAAGTCTTTGTTCTTGGTGAGTATCTTCACTCTTTGTGAGAGGAGAACATGCCCCCACCACCCTCCTAATGGTTTAAAACGTAAAAAGCCATTTTTAGTAATTGAACTTACAATGAACCCAACTTCATCCATATGCCCAGCAAGCAAGACTTTAGGTTCCTCATTACCGATTTTGCCGACAATACTTCCTAAGTTATCAGAATAAATTTCCTCCGTATGAGTCACAATCTCTTTTTTCATTAAATTGTAAACTCGATCTTCAAATCCCGGTAATCCCTCTGTTTCCGTTAAGTCTTTCATTAATTGATAGTTCGCTTTATCCATGTTGTTCCTCCGTATCTTTATCTATTTTTTACAAATCGAAAACGCAGATGCAATCACAAACTATTTTTGGCTTATTTTGTCTTTCGTATGCAAGAAACTCGGTCGGCTCTTATCAAGTGGCATGGGGGACCGCACCAAAACATGATAAAATTCTTTTGGATTAAAAGGAATCAGAGGCCACATATATGGTGTATTTAATGATTTTGATTTGACCAATAAAATAAACCAAAGGCTGACAGCTATGACAAAGCCATATAATCCAAGTGACGCGGCTGCGATAAGAAAGATGACCCGAAAAAATCGGTTTGCAAGATTTAGTTCATAACTTGGAGTAGCGTAGCCACCTATGACAGCCGCTGCAGTGTATAAAATAACCTCACGAGTAAATATTCCTACTTCTACAGCTACTTCTCCAACTAAAACGGCTGCTACTAAACCAAGTGCTGTCGCTAAGGCATTTGGAGTGTGTATCGCCGCCATTCGTAGCATTTCTACACCTAGTTCAGCGACAATAAATTGCCAGAATAAAGGGAGGGTACCTGCCTCTTTGACTCCAATAAAATCAAAATTTTCTGGGACTAATTCTGGAGTTGTAGCTAATATATACCAAAAAGGTAAAATGAATAAAGCTGCAAGAACAGCAGCGTAGCGAATCCATCTTAACGTTGCGCCAATAATCGGTTTTTGGCGGTACTCTTCAGCGTGTTGCAAATGATGCCAAAAGGTAACTGGGCAAATCATTACACTTGGAGAACCGTCGACAATGATGAGGACGTGGCCTTCCATCAAGTGGACACTACCAGTGTCAGCCCTCTCTGTGTATCGAACGAAAGGGTATGGATTAATATTCTTACCAAAAATAAATTCTTCTAGTGTTTTTTCCCCCATTGATAAACCATCAATGTTTATTTTATCTATCTCATTTTTGAGTTTTTGAATTATTTTTGCATCGGCAATACTGTCAATATAGGAGATGACGATGTCCATTTTGGAACGCTGGCCTACCTGTATATAATCCATGACGAGTGATCTGTCTCTCACTCGTCGTCTAATAAGCGCAGCATTAAAAACCATCGTTTCGACAAATCCTTCCCTTGGGCCACGGACAACACGTTCCAAGTCAGGTTCTTCTGGTTGCCTAGCTGGGTATTCGCGACTGTCGACTAAAATTGCTTTAGTAGCACCTTCGACAATAAAAGCAGCTTGTCCAGCGAGTACTTGACCTATTACTTCTTCTAAATCTTCAGAAGTTTCGGTTTCTTGATGCGGGATAATACCTTGGGTCAAGATATCTATCGGATTCCGGCGGAGAGCGTCAGGTTCTAAGCTTTTAATTTTTTTTAGTACTTCAATTGTAGCGACATCACTTGCAAAACCATCGACATAAAACATTCCTATTTTACGTCCGCCAGCGTCAATTTTGTGATGAATGACGTCGAAATTTTCTTCGACTCGTAATTCTTTTAACATATAGTCAATGTTTTTATTAAAGTTCTTTGCTAACGGAACCTGCGTTCCAAATTTGCCCATGGTATGACTCCTTTCAATATGAACGTATCATTAGCATGTGCAAAGGAGTTTCATTTAAGCAATGAAATGGAAAGATTGTACGATATGCTATTAAATAATATGAATATCAATAAATTAGGGAGTACTGAATAACTCAGATCTTTGCAAGGATGGTACTGTTATTATCATGGTATGACTCGTTTAATGCGGGTAGAGAGTTGAGGATCTCACTTCGATAGTTATAATTTAAATATTTTGGAACTTTTTAGGCTTTAATCCGTATAGTTAGAATGGTATTAAATGAAGCGTATTTATCACTATGATTTGCAAGGTTGTCGATAGTATATTAATTTTTTGAGGGTGGGGATTTTATATGAGCTTTTTAGACAAATTGTTTAATAGAAAGCATGAGAGTAAGCAAATACGTGATAACTATGATTATAAGGCTGACTTTCTTAAACTTGTTGAAGAGGTTGGACCAGAACCGAAGGAAGATTTTGTGAAAATCTTTCTAGCTGCGATTGAAGAGGAAGAAAAACATCGAACGACAGATGAGATGCTCCAATGGTTTCAAAAATTGGAGGAAGAAAATAGACTACCATCAAGTATGGCACAAGAAGAATTCCTCATGCTATTTTATAAAAGAGACCCTGATTTAATTAAAAGATATAGCAGTTTGCATTTTGAAGTGCAGGTAATTCATTATGATGAGCGGCAGGAGCACATAGCGACTCTTGGAAAGAACACTTCAGGAATGTCTGAAGAAGCACAGCTTACCTACTTTGCCTTGCTAGGTGAGAGTTTAAATATCATTTCCCAAATGGAAGCAACTAGCCCAAAGTATAAAATGAATAAGTAATTTAAGAATATGATGATATTTATTCTCCTAATTTTCTTCTTTATAGATTAAAGCGAAATTATTAGTGTCGTTTCGCATATGCATTAGAGAAGTGCGTTAGGAGAGGTGGAATGAAGATGTACAATCCGAATGTAACTCAAAACAGACAAAGTCTTTCGCGAGTGATGATTGTTCAAGGCAGTAGTAGCCTTTTTGTTGAACCAGACACCGCCAGTATCCAAGTAGAGATTGTGACTGAAAACAAGCAGCTTAGTCAGGCATATCAAGAGAATTCGTATAAGATGAATGAAGTGGTTCAGGCATTGTTGCAAGCGGGAATAACAAGAGAAAATATGCAAACAACTGCCTATACAATTCGTCCGGTTTACGATTATGTTGACGGGATACAAATCTTTAGAACGTACCAAGTGTCGACTTCGATGGAAATTACAATTAAAGATATTTATGAAGCAAGCAGAGTCATTGAAGTTGCGGTTGATAGTGGAGTGACGCATGTATCAAACATTCAATTTAGGCTCGAAAATCATGAAGGGTATTATCAACAGGCACTGAGTAATGCATTGAGAAATGCAGAAGCAAAAGCAGAGGAAATTGCAGAAACATTGAATGTTCGTTTTGATTCTATTCCAAAGAAAATTATCGAAGAAAAAAGAGAAGGTCCACAACTATTTAGAGCGTTTGCTGCGACAGATGCAAGTGTCCAAGCTGCGATTCAACCGGGAAAAACAGAAATTAGAGCTGGAGTCGAAGTTGAATATCGGTATTAAATAGATGATTGGTAGTTGTTTTTTCCTAACTTCTTTCAGTTGCTAGAGTTATCACGATGCACCCTCAAACAGTCCTCAAAGTGGACAGAAGGGATGTTGATATTTCTTAGGTTTTAGTTTTACTGTTAAAGTGAATAGAACCACTATAGGAAGTTGTAACAGGAAAGTTCCTCAGATATTATAAAATCTAAAAATGAAACACTTCCTTGTTTAAGAAGTTGATCACAACTAGATGAGGAGTAGTGTAATGATATGTGGAAATGGTTGATTGCGGTTGTATTATTGGTGTTATTTTCTCTCCTCGCAATTAGTACTTATCAAGCAACAATTGAGATATTAAGAAATTTGATTTAGTTTAAGAAAGAATGGTAAGTGAAACGGGTAACGAAATTATATGATACTAGGCTGGAGTTATTAGAATTTAATAACTCCAGCCTTTTTGTGATTCTATCACAAAATCACGATTGCTTTTTCTTTATTAAACAGGACTGACGAAAAACATTCCGATGACTAACACTCCAAGGGACCAACCGAAAGCAAGGTGAGTAGTTTTTCTTCCCAAGTCGTTGTCTAATTGATAGTTTCGCACGATAGATAACACCAATACAAAATAAAGTAGTAAAAAGTAAACAACAAAAAGGTATATCAGAAAACGCCACTGTTGTACCCACTCAAACAAAGGTCCTAAAGTTCCGGTAAATAAGATGGCGATAGTCGATAAGACACCAATAACCATGATTAGTATAGGGACGTTTTTCCAAAATGAGTGATGGAAAAAAGTATTTGTTTTTAAAGTTTGAAATAAAAACATCAGATAAAAACAACCTAAGATACCTGTAATAAATAAAAAGATAGATAAACGAGAATTGATGGGTGTTCCTGCTGCGACAGTGGTAGTGCCTGATTGGTTTTCAACAAATGCAAGTATTCCTATTAATAGTGAAGCAGTTAGAAATTGAAAAATTGTCCAGCGTGAAATAAGCATGTTCGCCTCCGAGAATATGTAATTGATTATCATTTAGTTATTATTTCATACGTTTTACTCGATTAAAGGTTACATTTAGTGTCATCGTAACAGAAGGAAGAATATTTAAATAAAAATCACTTTAACTGTTGAATAATATGTCACGATGCGATATGGTCATATCATGATATAGTCACAGTGCAACATATTGAAATGCATATAGAAGAACCGAGGTGATCGCAGTGGATCTTGAAAAAGTCTTAAAAGTATACATTCCTATGACAGAAACTGCTTTTTATATTCTATTATCGTTAACGGAACCTCGTCATGGATACGGGATTGTTAAACACGTTGACAAAATTACTGGCGGTCGGATTCGTTTAGGTTCAGGGACGGTCTACGGTACTTTGGGAAAGATGCAGAAACAAGACATTATCACGGTTTACTCAGATGAAAAAAGAAAAACGATTTATGAAATTACCGATATTGGAAAAAAGTTAATGAAGGTTGAAATTAACAGACTGAAAGAGTTGCATAAAAATGCGCTGAAATTTGAGGGGAGTTTTTATGATAAAAAAAGTCTTTAGACCCTTTTGGAGTTTTGATGTGCAGAAAACAGAAAAATGGCTTTCAAATATGGCAGAAAAAGGGCTTCACATCGTCGAATTCAATCGATTTACTCACATATTCGTTTTTGAAGAGGGCGATAAAAAAGAGATGCTGTATCAAATTGATTTTGACAAGAAACAATCTGATACGTTACCAAAAGCTCTAAAAAACGAGGGATGGGTAAAAGTTTGTCGTAATAAACATTGGTATATTGTTGCAAATCAACAGAGACGCGAAGAAGTAAATTTGTCACCACATCGTGAAGGGGTAATTACTCATAGTCGAAAGGTCTTGTATATTTATGGTGCAATTTCGGCATATTTGCTGTTTTCATTAGTACTCCAGACTGTTTTCTTTTCGGTTATTATCATTTCTGAATCGGGTTGGGATGTTGAAAGAAATGTTAGCGAGTATTTTACAGCAATATCAACGATTCTGGGATTTGCGACTATCTTTTTGATTTTTTATATCACCTTCAAGCTTTATCGTTCAAATGAACGCCTTTCGCAAGGAATAGAGGAACAAAATGAAACATCACTCTTCTCGAGAAATGACGAGAAGCGCCTAAAGCGATCAGGCGATGTAGTTGTAAAAAGAAAATTTGCTTGGTGGTATTCTCCTGATAAGTTAGAAGAATGGCTCGAGAAAATGGAACTGGCAGGCTATAATCTCTATCGTACTAATAAATACGGAATAAAGTTTTACTTTCGTAAAGGTGAGCCTAGAAAAGTTCGTTATTGTATTGATTATCAGAATACTGTTTATGGAAGCTATTATGACATGCATCAGGAAAGCGGTTGGAATCTTGTTTATACGTCTAAATCATCATGGATGAAGTGGACGATTTGGTCGCTGGAATATGATAGTGAGTCTGAACGTCCTGAGATGTATACAGATAGAACGAACCATTTAAAACAGGCAAGACGAATCACATTCATTAATGTAGGAAGTCTGCTACCAATTGCCTTTGTCGCTTGGGTAATCTTATCTTCTCCTGATCCATTTCCGATTGGAGGTGCAATAACAACGTTGATCTTTTTTATCCTATTTACATCAGCGATTGTACTGCATGCAGTTCATGGCTTGAAATCGATGATGTATTACAGGAGAGTGAAAAAGAGTTTGCAAAATTAAACACGGATAATTTAGACAGCACGTTCAATTAAAAATTGGAGGTTCACTATGACTAAAAAGCCCTTTATTATCAGCGTTGCATCATTTTCTGGAGGTGGAAAGACCACTGTTGTAAATCTTCTATTAAAACAGCTAAGGAATGCCAAGGCTTTGTATTTTGATGACTACGACTTTGAAGAAAGTCCAGATGACATATGTGAATGGGTAGAAGGAGGAGCGGATTATAATCAATGGCAACTTACTCCATTTATAAAATCCATGGAGAATCTGATTCATACAGATTCTCCTGATTATCTGTTGTTAGACTATCCTTTTGCATATTTACAAAGGGATGTAAGTGCCTATATTGACTTAGCGATCTTTATCGATACACCATTGGATATTGCGATGGCTAGACGAATACTTAGAGATTTTACTGATAAATCGATGGCTGATGTAAGAAAAGATTTATCGCATTACCTAGTTCGCGCTAGAACCGCCTATCTAGAAATGGACAGGTCAGTCAAACCGAGCTCAGATCATGTTATTGATGGTTCATTTGAAGGTGAAGTAATCGTAGATGTCATCTTAGAAGAAATGAAGAATAAGAAATGAGCTTGCTCAACCCCCCACCAAGCAGTAGGAATGATGTCTGAAAGGAATAGAAGTTTTTCATCTTCCATTTCACTGTCCTCAGGAACAACGAAAGGAACAAAATTCCCGTAAGGTACTCGTAACAATTCTCCTTGACCTCCTGGATAACCAAAGTAGGCTCCCACTTGACCATGAGGAGTAGAGTTATCGCATTGACTTTTCACTTTCGTCACATCTGGCCCTACCTCTTCCACAATACCCATCGGTTCATGTCTAATAATATAATCTTTTGGGAAATTAGGAATCATTCCATGGACTAGGTGTAAATCTGATCAATATATCGCCGTACTTGTGGTCCACACTATAACATCATCATTTTTTTCGATGATTGGATCGGTAACATCCTTCAATTCAACGTCTTTCATTCCTTGATACGTAACAGCTCTCATATGTGAAAAACTCCAATCCACTTTTAGATATAACAAGAATTATTATTATCGCTGTTCGAATTCTGACCTTTCGAATAATTTGCAACGATTGTCACATTTTTATTCGGGTTAATGACAATGGTTAACTGACGAAATTTCTTATCATATTTTGAAATTAATTATGGTAATCCCAAGTTTTTTGTATAACAAAAGTAACAGAACTATTTATATCTTCTATAAAAGTACATAATTATGGAATATAATAGAAATATTTTGTGGAATAAGCTTGAAAATTCCATATCTATAGTATAATAATATAATAAAGCAGATTAATAGAATAATAGGGAATTATGTCACAAGTTACATTGAATATCGTAGGAAAAAACTACAAGAACAACAAAACGTTGATATTGTAATTATTTTTAATATTTGAGGGGGTTTGTCATGAGTTTTATTAAACGAGCATTATTAAGTATTTCACGAAAAAAAGGAAAGTCATTGATCTTATTAGCAGTCATTTTTATTTTAGGGAACCTTATTTCAGGGGGAATTTCAATTCAACAAGCTACAGGCAATGTAGAAACTACCATTAAAGAGAGATTAGGAACTGCCGCTACTGTAGAGATGGATTATGATGCACTTTCAAGTATGGACGATTCAGAAATGATGGAATTTGAGATGGAAGAATTAGATGTTGATCTGATTAATCAAATTGGTGGACTTTCATATGTAAAATATTACGACTATAGTACTGTTACATATTTAGGGTCAGAAAGTATCGATAGTTATCAGGGAGAAGGAATGGACGAGGTCGATGTTTCCTACTCTGGTGCTAGCATGGACTTCATGTTGAAAGGGATTAATTATGCCCCGATCCTTGATTTGGAAGAAGAGAAAGGACAATTAGTTGATGGACGTGTCTTTACGTCTGAAGAAGTAGAAAACGGCTCTTCTGTTGCCGTAATATCAAAAAAATTAGCAGAAAAAAATAATCTTCATGTTGGTGATACTTTCACATTGGACAATGCTGTCTATGATTATACTGAGGATGGCACAGAAGAATTAATTGCTTCTAGAGATATCCCTTTGGAAATAATTGGGTTATTTGAACCTCTCTCAGTCAGAGAGGATGATGGGGACATGTCAGGTGGCATGATGGATTTTATGGATATTGAATATCAAAATACCGTGTATGTCTCTAACGAAATTGTCTCGAGCGAATTGCGCTATAACATGGAACAATATATGGAAAATAACGAAGAAATGGCTGCAATGATGGAAGATGAAGAAACTTGGGAATATTACACACCTATTTTTGTGTTGAATCAACCAGAAGACAGTGAAGCGTTTGAGGAAGAAGTAAATCCGTTGCTACCGGAGCTTTACATAGTAAAGAGTGCTAGTGATGAATATGAAAATATTGCCGCACCGATTGAATCAATGTCAACGCTATCTGGCTACGTCTTACTTGTTTCTGTGATTGCAACGGTGTTGATCATAGGATTAGTTGTCTTGTTATTCTTGCGTGATCGTAAACGTGAATTGGGTATTTACTTATCTTTAGGCGAACGTCGTAGTCGTGTTGTGGGACAAATTATGATTGAAGTAATGGTCGTTGCTTTTATTGGTATTACCTTATCCTTATTTACTGGGAATATGTTAGCTCAAGGTGTATCTGAATCGATGATTAACGCTGAAAATAACCAACAATATTCGGATGATTTTTATTACAGTGACTTCCAAACAGATGTGACAACAGATGATGTATTAGAGTCCTATCAAGTACAACTTGATCCGAACTTTATCATCCTGTTTTATGTTGTCGGTCTTTTAACAATTCTTGTATCAACCGTTATACCACTGACATATATTGTTCGATTGAATCCGAAGAAAATAATGATGTAATAGAGAGGTGAAGAAGATGATATTAGAAGCGAAAGATTTAAATTATTACTATCAAGATGGTGGAAGTCGTCGTTATATTTTAAAAGATACAAATGTTTCTTTTGAAAAAGGAAAATTCTATACAATTTTAGGGCAATCTGGTTCTGGAAAAACATCATTTTTGGCGTTACTTAGTGCACTAGATTCACCGCACAGTGGTTCGATAATGTTTGATGGTCAAGACATTAAGAAAATTGGTCATGAAAAATACCGTCGTAATAATGTCGGAATTATTTTTCAAAGTTATAATTTAATACCAGCATTAACAGCGGTTGAAAACGTGTTAGTTCCGATGTCGATTACTGAAAATGAATTGCCGGATGACAAGAAAACCGTCGCTTATAATTTACTAGATTACATTGGTATTGTAAAAAGTAAGGCGGACCGTTTTGTAAACCAACTTTCCGGAGGAGAACAACAGCGTGTTGCAATTGCTCGTGCTTTGGCGACAAATGTTGAGTTAATCCTCGCAGATGAGCCAACAGGAAACCTTGATGAAGAGATGGAACAAGAAATAATTGACATTTTCAAAAAATTAGCGCACGAGCATGATAAATGTGTCATTGTAGTTACTCACTCCAATGAAATTGCTATACAGTCTGATCAAACTTTCACTCTTAAGAAAGGTGTACTATCATCCTATGAGTGACTTTCTATCCAAATTCAACAAGAACAAGTACAATGAGTTGTTGGACGAAAATAGTAAAGACAATCCGGAAAAGGAAAAACAAACAGAAGTAAAACCTGAAAAGAAATCAGACGAATTAACCGATTCTACCGAGGGTAAACATGCACCTGAAACTGAAAAGAAAATAACATCAGAAAAAACGATATCCTCTTCAAGTGGAAGTCGCCGTAAAGATTCGGAAGAAGAACTAGAAATAGATCCGACATATCAAAAGAGAAAACGGCGAAAGATATTGATTATAATTATTGGTGCTATCTTAGCGTTTATCGTGATTTTCTTCATATATTATACTTCTGTTCATGCGGACGTGGAGGATTTTGTCGATCATCCAGTTTCTGATGCCAGGGCATGGGCAAATATGAATGATGTTGAAATTGAATTGACAGAAGAGAATAGTATGGAATATGAACCAAATCAAATTATTTCACAAAGTGTAACAGCAGGGGAGAAAATACGTAAGGGAACAACGATCAAATTAATAACTAGTTTAGGACCAGATCCAGATGAAGTGATTTCATTACCTGATTTTTCAGAAATGAATCAATATGAAGCGGAAAACTGGATAGAGGAATCTAAAGCGGAAAACCTTCAAATCGTAACAGAGTACAGCAGTGAAGTAGAAGAAGGTGATTTTCTTCGACTAACTATCAGAGATACAGGTATAGATCAATCAGAATATCGTCGTCGTGACAATGCCGCAGTGTACTATTCAAGAGGCGAAGAAGTTTATGAAAAGGATATTTCTGTCCCTGATTTTACTGGTGAACTAAAAGCGGAAGTGGAACAATGGGCAGCGACCAATGAGATTGAGGTGTCATACGAAGAAAAAGACTCCAACACCGTAGAACTAGGTAGTATTATTAGTCAGAGTATTTTACCAGAAGAGATGATTGCTAAGAAAGATGAAATGGATATTGTCGTTTCAAAAGGAAAAGCAAACGAGGTACCAAATTTTTCCGAACTTACAATAGAAGAAGCTTCCGGATATCCTGAGTTTGCAGTGACGGTGAAGCAAAGGTATCACTCAGATGTTAAGTACGGAGGTCTTATTTCCCAATCGGTGGAAGCAGGCACGAAACTAACTGAAAATGATGATACGAATATTACTGTCATTTATTCAGAAGGTCGACCATATTTAGGTGATTACCGTGGTCAATTAGAAGGTGATTTACCAAGGTTATTTTATGATGAATTTCAATCAAAGGGTGCAGATATTGACTATATTGTAAAATATGTGGATGCACCTGAAGTAAAAGGTACGGTTGTGAGCATGAGTCAGTTTAATGAATTTGTTTCAATGACTTACACAGTTGAAATGAGAATAAGTAAAAATACATCAGCAGAACCAAATCCCCAACAAGATTTTGGAGATGGTGATGAGCTAGAGCCAATTGAAGAAGACGATCTGATAAGCAATGAAAAGTAAAAGTGATTAATGTAGGTCTGCTGACGAGTCTGAAAAAACGTATGAGCTTTATAAATGTATATATATGTGATGTCTCAAAAGGAATTACTTCTTTTGAGACATTTTTAATAGATAGGGACTACTGAATAACTAACTCAGGTCTTTACAAGAGAGGTACTGTTATTTTATTGTATAATTATTAAATGGTTAGAGAGTTAAAATTTAATCAAACGTTTGTTTAATCCTTAATTTTCCAAAGAAAGGGAGAAGGATATAGTGAAGCTCAGCATATTAGACCTATCTCCTATTTCGTCGGACAAGACGTCTCAGGATGCACTGGAAGAATCGCTAAAGCTAGCTCAATTGGCTGAAAAGTTAAGATATACTCGCTTTTGGATGACAGAACATCATGATTTATCAGGTCTTGCATCGTCATCGCCAGAAGTGATATTGAGTTATATTGGTGCACAGACTAAGACAATAAGACTCGGTACTGGAGCTGTATTATTACCCTTTTATCAACCTTATAAAGTAGCGGAAGTGCATCATACGTTAGCATCGTTATTACCAGGGCGGGTTGATCTGGGGATTGGCAGAGCGCCTGGAGGATCAGCTGAAGCAACGAATGCGTTATCGGATCACTTTTTACAACAAGTTTTTAAGATGCCTGAATTAGTAAAGGAACTTCTTCAATTTATCGATCGTAAGAATCCTGTTTTGTCAGCAACTCCTGTCCCCGAAGTTCCTCCAACTCCATGGCTTCTTGGAACAAGTAAAAAAAGTGCGTTATTAGCAGCAGAAAATGGTTTGGCCTATGCGTTTGGGCAGTTTATGAGCGACAATAATGGTGTTGAAATTATTCAGCAGTATTTAGATGAATTTAAACCAAGAAGTTCGGAGGGAGTGCCTCAAGTGATTGTCACCGTTTCAGCCATTTGTGCGGACACGGATGAGAAGGCGGAAGAGATTGCTGTTAGTTCACTTATATGGTCGCTAAAAAAAGAAGTCGGAGTCGATATTGATGACATGTCATCGATCGAACAAGCAAAAAATTACGAATTCAATGAGTCCGAAAAAGAAAAAATTGAAACGATGAAGCGGAAAATGGTAATAGGAGGACCGGAAACTGTGAAACATCAGCTGAGTGAAATGAAAAAGAAGTACCAGGCTGATGAAATCATGATCATGACTTCTGCATTATCTTCTGAAGATCGGATGCGATCATATCAATTAATTGGGCAGAAAATGCTTTGAGAATACCTAAATAATTTTGAGGCGCTTGGACTGAGGTTCAAGCGTTATTTGTCGTTGTTAAAATAGTGTGTTCGATCTTGCTGTCGATAAAAAATCAATTATTTGATGGGGAAATGAATATTTAAATGGAAAAAATGGAAAATAAACTATGGCCTTAAAAATGAGGAGGGGGTTATACACATGGATTTAAATTTCATATGGAAGGCAATTGTGATTGTAATCGGTGGTGTCCTTATTTTAAGGCTTGCAGGGAGAAAATCAATTTCTCAATTAACGGTTGCTCAAACTGTCATGATGGTTGCTGTAGGTTCATTGATTATCCAGCCAGTTGGTGATAGGAACATTTGGATTACTCTTTTAATCACCTTATTACTAGTGTTATCACTCATTACTATTGAATTTATTGTTTTAAAATATGATGTACTTGAACGTTTTTTCTACGGTAAATCGATCATTGTTGTTGAAGGTGGTCAATTAAATGAAAGGAACTTAAAAAAACTAAGGTTAACTGTCGATATGCTTGAATTGAGGTTGAGGCAGGAAAGTATCGAAAACATTAAAGATTTACAGTGGGCAACGATAGAATCAAATGGAAAGTTAGGATATTTGTTGAAGCCGGAGAAAAAATACGCGACTAAAGAAGATATTCAGATTCTGATTTCAATGATTGAAGAGACTTTCTCTTTACCAACTAATCATAAAAAGGACTCTCAACAAACGCAAAATAATATTTTTACAGAAGTGAAAACAAGAACACACCTGTCCGAGCCACCAGATCATTTGAAATGAGGGAACTCAGTATGAATGGGAAGTATAGAGTATTTATTTCCACTCTTATGAGATGGATTATTTTTGGTGCTATTATTGGTGGAGTTGTTGGTTCTCTCACAACTTTGCTTCTAAATACGAATGATATACTTGGAGATGATATTCGATCGAACAATGATTGGTTAATTTATTTCCTCCCATTAGGGGGAATCGTCATAGGTTTTTTTTACAGGAATTATGGTAAGGACTCTGTAGGAAACGATTCTACAAAAGGTAATAACCTTATTATTGATGCGATAAATGGTAAAGCAAAAGTATTGAGAAGAATGGGGCCGATCGTATACATAGGAACGTTTATAACAATTTTATTTGGTGGGTCAACTGGGAGAGAAGGGGCAGCGATTCAAATGGGAGGGAGTGTCGCTGAAACAGTTAACAAGTACTTAAACGTAATTGTTATAGATAAAAATATTTTACTCATGAGTGGAATAAGTGCAGGATTTGGCGCTGCATTTGGTACTCCTATCACTGGAGCTATTTTTGGAATGGAAATGGTTGCACTTGGAAAATTAAAATATGAAGCAATAGTTGCTTGTTTTATTGCCAGTTTTAGCGCTCATTATGTTGCAACAGCAGCGTGGGGAATTGAACATGAATCATTTATTATTCAAACGGTGCCAATCATTTCAATTAACACGATCTCAAAAGTGATTATTGCTTCGATTCTATTCAGTTTGCTAAGTATTTTATATTGCCAATTAAGGCACGGTATTCAAAAATTGTCGGAAAAATATTTAAATAAAAACCATATGCTAAGAGCGTTTGTTGGAGGTGCAGTAATTGTTGTTTTAACTTTAATTGTAGGTTCTCAAAATTATAATGGAAGAGGATTAGACATACTCGAACAATCCTTTGAAGTTGGTGTTCCTCCCTTTGCTTTTTTAGCTAAGCTTGTGTTTACGGCAATCACTTTAGGCTCAGGATTCGTTGGTGGTGAAGCAATTCCATTATTTTTCATGGGGGCGACCTTAGGAAATACATTGTCTGCGACTTTATTTGATTTGCCAATGTCTTTTTTGGCGGCAATAGGTATGATTGCTGTTTTTTGTGGAGGTGCTAATACGCCAATAGCTGCTTTTCTATTAGCAATTGAAATGTTTGATGGGAAAGGGGTTGAATTCTTTTTTGTTGCTTGCTTAATTAGTTATATTTTTTCAGGACAACACGGATTATGGCCTTCACAACAGATTTATGAACCAAAGAGTAGATTACATGACGTTGTTAATGGGGAAACAATTGCTAAAATTGAAACAAGAAAACCCCTAAAGTAAGTGATGAGGGGCTAAATTAATATTTCAGTTTTGCCTCTAATTTCTAATATACGGCGAAAGAGTTAGGAGGGCCTTATCGGAGCATCTTTATAAGGATCTTCTGTAGTTTTATCTTTGTCATCATGAGTTTGATGAGCTCCTGGGTGTTGTCTGGGTAAATTTTGGTGCAGGTTTCGGTTCTCATAAGTGAAATTACTATAATATTGTTGGGCAGCTGACCATGGTGAACTTTTATTTTCTACCGGTTCTTTCGTCCGTCTTGGTGAACCATACGTCCCGTCTGGAAATTCTTCATGTGTTAAAAAATTTCTTCCTGTTTCAACTGTCGAAAAATCCGCATAGTTTTGATTTTTTTTACTCATATTTGCACCACCTTTATTAGTTTTTACATTTGGCCAATTTTTAAGCTGATAAGTATATTATGGAACAGTTTGTTTCATTTTATTTACCGAAAAAAGATATTTGGTTCGATTGACTTTTAATTTATTGCTGAATTTTCCAATATATTCATAGAAAAGAGAAAGGTAGTTGAATCTCAACTGCCATTGTTTTTTTTGTTAGGTAAGAATTAAAGGAATTATAATTATGCGCTTACAATGGGGAAAAATTACAAAAATTCAGGATGTATGTCTTTATTATCATTTAATTAACTTAATTTAACATAATGAGCTATAATTCGACAATAAATGTGCTATTATAGGTTAGTGAAATAGTGCGTAATATCCTGATATAGAATGGAATCAAATAATCATATTAGGTGTATTGACCTATAAGGATATTACACGATAATAAATTAGTGAACGAGGGGGAAGATGAAACATGAAATCAATTAAAATAAGAATGATCTTATTTTTTGCGGGACTTATTTTATTAACTGCGATTGGGATAGGTGGATTAGCGGTCTTAACTAGTACAAACTCATTAAAATCTGAAGCAGAGGCTGGTATTACAAGCGCTGCGGTAGAAGCTTCGAATTTAATTGCAACGACTTTAGAGCGAGACACTTACTATATAGAGGGAATGGCACAGAATAGTATCATTACGGATGATACACCTTTAAATGATAAAATTCAATTTTTTGAGCAAGAGGCAGAAAGAGCAGGGTATGATTCGTTTGCGTACGCAGATGCTAGTGGAGAGTCAGTGACATTTGATTCGGATGCTACGGTGTTGGATGTTAATGATCGAATGTACTTTCAAGAAGCAATGAATGGAAATACAGCTATTTCGGACGTAATGACAAGTGCACAAAGTGGTGAGATTATTGTAATTTATGCAGCACCAGTTAGAGAGGCTGGAGAGATAACTGGGGTATTTTACGGAAGGAAAAATATCGAAGACTTTAACCAAGTTGTTGACAATATTGACTTCGAAGGACATGAATCATCACGTGGATTCGTTATTAACAGAGACGGAGTTTTTCAAGCACATCATGAACTCGCTCTTGTAGAAATGCAATTAAATATAAGATTATTGGGGACACCAGAAGAAGATGATGAAGTTGCTCCAGAGATGGAAACAGAAGTGGAGAGCGGTGATCTTGAGACGGAAGAAGGAGAAGAAGTTGCTCCAGAGATGGAAATAGAAGTGGAGAACGGTGGTCCTGAGACAGAAGGAGAAGGGGAAGATCAATCTATAGACGAGTTAATTGCACTTTTTGATGAGTCAATCCAACATGGAGGGACTGGTTTTGGAGAACATACTTTCGCGGGCGAAAATAATTTAGTAGGTTTCTCTGAGATTGAGAATACTAATTGGATTTTTGTGATGGAAGTTGAAGAAAGAGAAGTACTTTCAGTCTTAAATCAATTGACAGGATCATTGATTCTTGTATCTGTAGTCTTCATTATCATTGGAGTTGTCGTAACCTACTTCGTAAGCCGATCGATTAGCAAACCATTAGTTGCAGTGACCGAGGAAATTGATCGATTAGCAAACTACGACCTGTCTAAAGATGATACGGGGAAGCTCGATAAGTATACAAACAGAAAAGATGAAATCGGAATAATGACCAGGGCATTAACAACAATGCGAGTTAACCTCGTTCAACTTATTCAGTCAACCGGAGATATGTCTCAACAAGTTTCAGCTTCTTCTCAGCAATTGACTGCTACAAGCCAACAATCAGCCAAAGCTGCTGATGAAGTTGCAAGCGCGGTCGACGATATTGCAGCGGGCGCTAGTGATCAAGCGAGAGATACCGAAAAAGGAGCAGAACAAATTCAAGAGTTAAGTGACTTAATCGAAAAGGAACAGGAATATGTTACTTCGTTTAAGACGTCGACAGAAAATGTGGACGAGCTAAAGAATGAAGGGTTGAAAAGCTTACTTGAACTAGTAGAGAAAACTGAAACAAATACTAGATCGATTAAAGAGATCAAAGAAATGATCATTACAACGAATACTAGTGCTGAGAAAATATCTTCAGCTAGCCAAATGATTAAAAGTATTTCTGAACAAACGAATCTCTTGGCCCTTAATGCAGCGATTGAAGCTGCAAGAGCTGGGGAAGCAGGGAAAGGCTTTGCGGTTGTAGCCGATGAAGTACGTAAACTAGCCGAACAATCACACGAATTCACAGAAGAAATTGTCTCAATTATTGAAGAATTAACAAATAAGACACAAGATTCCGTTAAAACAATGGATTTGGTGGATGGAAATACTAATTCTCAGTTGAAAAGTTTACAATTGACAAATAGCCAATTTGAAGGAATTGCGACAGCTATTGAAAGCATGAAAGAATCGATGGATAAAATTACGAATTCAGGCATAAGCATGGAGGAGAAAAAAGGTGAGATTGTTAACCTAATAAACAATCTTTCTGCAATATCTGAAGAGAATGCTGCAAGTACAGAAGAAGCTTCAGCTTCCGTTGAAGAGCAATCAGCATCAGTCATGGAAGTCTCGAATGCTAGTGAAGACTTGGCGAAATTAGCTGAATCAATGCAAGAGAACATAGCTAAATTTAAAATGTAGGATGAAATGCAAAATACAGAAAAAGGTGCAGATTTATATCTGTACCTTTTTTGTCTCCCAAGATTTAATATGATATTTTTGAATATAATTTCTCTAAATCCTTTTTAAACTCTTCATGAACATTTACTTCTGGTCTTACGTTTTGAACAGCTTTTTCTGCTTCTGGTATCGTATTAGCTAATCCGAGCTCGAGTAATACGCCAATAGCCACACTACCTGTGCGACTTTTCCCACCTTTTCAGTGTAGAATAATTTGGTTCCCTTGTTGGTAAGCGTCAACGACAGCGGAGATTGCTTGAGAGAGAAGAATGGATTGATTTGGTTTTCCGTCTTGTAAAGGAACGTGAATCCACGATGCGTTATTAACAATACTTTCTGTTGCTTCAGCGCGAACATCTACAATCGTTTTTACCTGATTCTCCTGAGTTACTTGTTTGACTTCTGATGCACCGCATAAGAAGATTCCATTTAATAATTGTGATACATTATTCATCCTTTTTCCTCCTTACAGTCATCAATCATGTACTAGATTAAGTTTAATAAAAATCCACCGATTGCGCCAGCCAGAACGACCATCCAAGGCGGTAGTTTCCAATAAGCGATCATTGTAAATAAGAAGGCAGCAAAGGCAAAGTCTGTTGCCGTTAAGATTGAACTCGTCCAAATCGGATGGTAAAGAGCAGCGATTAAGATACCGATAACAGCAGCATTGACGCCCATTAATGCTGCTCTTGTATTGGAATTGCTTCGTAAGGCATTCCAAAAAGGCAATGCACCTAAAACAAGTAAAAATGCAGGTAAAAAAATTGCAGCTGTAGCTAACAATCCACCTTGCCACCCATTAATAACAGCACCAATATAAGCTCCGAATGTAAATAAAGGCCCTGGTACAGCTTGTGCAGCGGCATAACCAGCAAGAAATTCCTCTTGCGTTAACCATCCACTTGGAACAAATTCGCGTTCTAGTAACGGAAGGACAACATGACCACCTCCAAAAACAAGAGATCCTGAGCGGTAAAAGCTATCAAACATCGCTATCCAATTTACAGAAGTTAATTCTCTTAGGATAGGTAGAGTAACAAGTAATCCGAAGAATAGCGACAAAGAAATAATTGCTGCCTTTTTCGAAATTGGAAACCAATATCCAGCGGTGGTCTCTTTCATTGTCTCGTGTTTATACAAAATAAATCCTACAATACCAGCTAAAAGTATCACTCCTACTTGAGTAAACGCCGTTTGCCACAGCAGTGTTATCACAACAGCAAAAAGAGCAATCGTTTTGCGCTTAACGTCAGGGGTCAAATTTTTGGCCATACCCAAAATTGCATGCGCAACAACGGCAACAGCGACAATTTTCAAGCCATAAATCCATCCTGCTTCACTTACACCGAAATTTGATAAAAGCATCGCGAAAATAATTAGAGCGAGAACTGAAGGAAGTGTGAATCCGATAAATGAGACAACTCCACCAATAATTCCTGCGCGCATGATACCAATTCCTATACCAACTTGACTACTAGCTGGACCAGGTAAAAACTGACATAAAGCTACTAAATCAGCATAGCTTTGTTCATCTAACCATTTTCTTCTAAGGACATATTCATTGTGGAAATAACCGAGGTGTGCAACTGGACCACCAAAGGAAGTCAATCCAAGTCTGGTTGAAATGAACAAAATTTCCCACAAAGATGTAAGGTTAAACTTACTTTGATCAATCATTTAATCACCTACCCTAATAATTGTTTCTTACTGATATGTACATGGTTGAACATACCAAAAGAAATAACCATTAACAACGGTTTTATAATAATTTTACAAAAATAAAATTATTGACGAAGGGTACTATTAAAACTTTGAATTCTTTTGTTGACGAGAATAATCGTATAATATGGATAGATAGAGGCTGATAATCTAGATTAATAAGGAGGAGCTGAATCTTTTGAAACAGCAAATTTACTTGGACTTCAACGCAAGCACGCCAATTGCACCAGAGGTTCGAGAGACAATGATGCCATATATAGACGGACATTACGGGAATCCGTCCGCGCTTCATTTTGCAGGGGTGGAAGAAAAGAGAGCCGTAGAATATGCAAGGAATCAAGTAGCTTCACTACTAGGAGCTGCATCTAATGAAATCATATTTACTAGTGGTGGGAGCGAGTCGAATAATCAGGTACTAAAAGGAGTTGTAGAACGGTATAATCACAAAGGAAATCATATCATCACAACAAAAATTGAGCATCCAGCGATTTTAAACCCGTGTAAATATTTAGAAAGACAGGGCGTGGAGGTTACCTATGTGGGCGTCGATCGATACGGTAAAGTTAATCCAATTGATATAGAAAAGGAGATTAAAAGCAATACCATTCTCATCTCAGTCATGCATTCAAATAATGAAGTTGGCACACTTCAACCAATTGCAGAGATTGGACAAATTGCCCGCAATCACGATGTTCTTTTTCATACGGATGCGTCGCAATCAACAGGTAAGGTTCCATTAAATGTTCAAGAATTAAAAGTAGACTTCCTGACAATTGCAGGGCATAAAGTTTACGCCCCAAAAGGTGTAGGAGCCTTATATATGAGAGATGGCTTAGAAATAGAATCTCTCATTCATGGTGCAGGACATGAAAATGGTAGACGGGCAGGGACAGAAAATGTTCTCCTGAACGTTGGTTTAGGTCAAGCATGTAAACTAGCTGAAAATTTATGTGATGTCGAGGAAATTCAAGCATTACGAGACGACTTGTGGGAACAATTACAACAAGTTTTTGGAAATGAGATTTCATTAAACGGTCATCCGAAGGAACGGTTACCGAATACATTAAGTGTTAATTTCATTAACCATATCGGTCAGGATGTATTAGCGAAATTACCAGAAATTGCAGCGTCGACTGGTTCAGCTTGCCACTCAGGTGAAGTGACGTTATCCTCCGTTTTGAGAGCAATGGAAGTTAAGGAATCAGAAGGAAAAGGTGCCATTCGGTTTAGTTTAGGAAGAACGACAACAAAACAGGAAATTGATGAAACGGTTGTGTTACTTCGAATGATATTGAAATAAGGTTATCTAAAAGCAACCAAAATAACAATTGGAGTGGACAAAAGTGTCTATAACAAAAAATTCGAGGCTCGCTTTGACGCGCCTCGAAAAAGCAGCTTTACGAAAGAAAAAGGTAAAAATTGGTGATGATTATATGTTGAGGGAGAATTGAAAGTCTAGAGAAATGGCTTGAAATCATGGCTATGGCCAGTTGCCTTCGCAAGAGAAACAAAATGTTCATTAAGGAAGTTTCGATCTAAAGACAGGAGCGTTTCTTGACTAACCCCTTCAATTATATACTCGGACAATTCCCAAATGATCTCTTTAATTCTTGTTGAATTACTCGTAGCTATTGATGTTAAAGCTTTAATAACAGCTAATAAAACAGAAATGTTGCTGAAGCTACTATTAATTATCTGATAAAAACTTCTAAATAAGTAATAGTGGTAATCAGGACTATCCCAAATAACTCGCAAATTTCGATTTTTATCATTATGATAAGATTGAGGCAAGTATTTCCCTCCTAGTCTACTTAATATTCTCCCTAAATTATCGATACAATTAATCGCTGTGTACGGGTCATTTACTCCAGTTGATAAAGAGCGAAGAGCAATTTCGACTAATTTAGTCAAGTCAAACTCAATATCTTCTACTGGAGCTTTGTTTTTACCGATAGATACATAATGTTTATAATCTCGTTTAGAGTGAGGGTTATTAAATTTCCAGATAGAAAGAAGCGCGGTATCTGGACTAACGTAATCACCTATTTCTCTTTCAATGCGTATAATAGAGTCATCTTTTGTAGCTTGTTTAATAAGACCTTGTATGTCTATATATTTAATGTAGCCGGTTTTAGGTGAATAAATAACGTGAGACGGACTATTTTTGATCTCTTCTGATTCCCAGTCTTCCCAGGGAGCATCCTCATGCACATCATTTTCATTTTTAAGTTGCTGTTCTATTTTTTGGATTGCGCCTAAACTGATATTGTGAATGAGGTTACTTACTTGAATCCAACTTAATGTGTGATGAATAAAAAATACAAATACGATAACACAAATAATTGCTAAAAATACAGCCAAGGATGGTACAAAGAATTCTGTAAATGGACCGGACTCCCTTAAGAGCAACAATAATAATATTGAATAGATAAATCCACCGACAAATACTCCCAAAACTCTTTGAGTACTAGGATTGGTAATGAAGTTTTGTAACGTTCTTGGGGAAAATTCGGATAGAAATGTTGTTAAAACAACAAGAGTCATAGAAAAAGTAATCGTTGTCATCGTAAGTAAAGAAGCAGAGATTGAGCTTAAAATTGTACGTGATAAATCAATATCTACAAAAAGAACTGCAGGAATCATCTCATAGATTTGAGGATGACTCATGATATAGGCATCTATTTTAAGGCTGAGTAATGATAAAATGACTGCAATAAAAGCATAAAAAAGCGGAATGGTCCAAAAACTAGAACGAATTCGCGAAAGGAAAGTTGCGTTAGACATAGTCATGATAACCTCGCTAACATAAGTAGAGATTTTCAATAGTATTTGCGTATATTATGAATTTATTCAGCAAGGATCTCTCTAGGTTCAACATTCTTTTTCAAATAAACAGCCTGCGTATCAAATCATGCTATAATTTAGAAACAGCAACTACTGATCCTCTAAACAAGGAGTTTTGTTTATGGCTAAAAAACAAGAGTTTAAAATAGAAAAACCTCGTGTCAAATCGGGGTTACCAAGTATAGAACTTTCTGAAGTGTTTAACGATGAAGATGAGTACGCATCAGGTGAAGTGATTGATCAATATATTGAATCGCAATCAGCAGATAAGGTTCGCTTTGACCAAGTCATTTTTACGCAAGTATCTTTTGAAAATGTGAACTTTCACAATATTGAGCTTACCGATGTGATTTTTGATAAATGTAACCTATCTAATGCGGATTTCAGTGATGCAATTATTCACCGAGTTGAAGTGAATAAATCAAAGCTAACGGGAGCAAACCTTTCAGGTTCTACGCTAAGAAATGTAAGATTTAGTGACTGTGTGGCCAACTATAGTGCATTTGGTTTCTCGGATTTCAAGCAAGTGCAATTTAGTGATACTTCACTTATTCAAACGGACTTAAACGAATCGACATTTAAAAACGTCGTTTTTAAGAATTGTCCGATTGATGGAGGGAACTTTGCTGAAACGAGTTTAAATGGAATTGACCTAAGTAGTTGTACGTTTGACAGCCTAGTTGTTTCCTTGGATAAACTAACGGGGTGCACTGTGACTCCAGAACAAGCGGTAGGATTATCAAAAATATTAGGATTGATTGTGAAGGACGATTGATTGTATTTTAATGCTATGTGAAGAGGGTTCCTTTAATGGAATCAAGGCCATCGAGAAAAGTATATTTTAAAAAATACATAAATGCTATTTATGAAAGTCAGGCGCCTTCATATGGCCCATGACTGGTTTGTCTATGGATCGCTTGTATTAAGTTTCGGGTTCTTTGTCGTGTTTAGTTAGATTAAAGCATTTTCACTAGTTGTTTTATTAGTTGGGCTAGCATAACTGGATTACCATTCAGTTTCGTGCTTGTATTTTTTAGCCCTTACTTTCGTTTAGACTAATAAAAAGCTCCCCATACACTTCATATAACGGGTTTACTTGTGAGGTGCAAAATGGTAAATCGCAGACCAAATCACAGTATTATTCACATATTTAAGGGCATGGAGATTAGTCTCCATGCCCTTAAATATTTTAGTTGAATATTTAAATAACTCTCCAGTTACTTTAAATGTAATCATTCACAATGCCAAAAAGATTCAATATAGTTTAATGTCTATCTAATCCTTTTTATATAATTTTCTTCAAAGGGGGATGTATAAATATTCCTATTGTAATAGACAATAACGTTGTTAATTATTTTTAAAAGGGTGGTAATGTAATGGACAATGTAATACTAGCTAGGACTTTGTTTGGTTCCTCCTTAGGGTTTCATATTATTTTTGCAACCTTAGGAGTTGGTCTTACTTTTATGATACTAATTGCAGAAATACTAAGGTTTATTACGAAAGATAATGATTATGGCATCCTAGCCAAGCGTTGGACGAAAGGGGTTGCCATATTACTTGGAGTTGCTATTCCCTCAGGAACAATCGTAGGTGTCATGATGTCCTTAACATTTCCTGGTTTTATTGAAGTAGTTGGTCAGGTCATTGCCTTACCTTTTGCCATCGAAATATTTGCTTTCTTTGTTGAAGCACTGTTTTTATCCATTTATATTTACGCTGCAAGTCGTCTATCTTCTCTAATGCGGCTTATTAGTGTGTTTTTTGTTGCTCTTGGGGCTACTGCTTCTGCAGTGTTAATAACGAATGTACAGGCATGGATGAACACACCGACAGGGTTTGATGTCGTGGAAGGCCAAATTACCAATGTAGAACCATGGCAGGCGGTGTTAAATCCAGCATTTGGTTATACGGCTGTACACGTGGTGAGCAGTGCCTATATGACTACTGCATTTGTAGTCATTTCTGTGGCAGCTTATCGACTGTTACGGGGAAATTTAAATACTCAGGAAAAGAACTATTATCGAAAGGGATTAATGGTCGCTTTAATCCTCGGTGCAGCAACGTCGATTTGGACAGGCTCTACCGGTCATAGCGCAGCAGTAGGTTTACATAATTATGTGCCAATAAAGTTGGCGGCAGCAGAAGGGTTATTTGAGACCCAATCCAATGCTCCATTAGCGATTATGGGTATCCCTGACCCTGAGGCTAACGCTGTCGTTGGGGGGATAGAAATTCCGGGGATGCTTAGCTGGTTAGCGACTGGATCCACAGACGGTCTAGTCAAGGGGTTAAATGAATATCCCCGTGAAGATTGGCCTCCCCTCTTTGTTCATACGCTCTTTAACGTCATGGTAGGAATTGGCACATTGTTAATCGGTTTGTCTATAGGAGCACTCTTTTGGCGGTTTATCTTCAAGAAGAACCCTTACCCTAGATGGCTATTAATGGCCTTATTACCTAGTGGTGCCCTTGCCTTGATTGGAATGGAAACGGGTTGGATTTTTGCCTGTATAGGCAGACAGCCTTGGACAGTCATGAATATTCAACGAACGGCAGATGCAGCAACGGCATCAGGAAATCTTGGTTTCATTTTCGTTTTGTTTATTTCTTTATATCTCTTATTACTTGTGTTAACTGCACTGGTGATGAGGTTCTATTTTGAACGAAACCCACTAGCTAATGAATATCAAGTGACAACATCCGTATAAAGGGGGGATTTCATTGCATGAAGCATATGTAGCTATTTCGATTATTTGGTTGTTCTTATTTTTATATGCCATTGGAGGGGCTATCGACTTTGGCGCCGGATTTTGGGCGATGTATTATTACGAACGGAAAGAAACCACTGCCGCTAACTTTGCAAACTTATATTTATCCCCGTCGTGGGAAGTGACGAATGTCTTTTTAGTCTTGTTTGTGGTGGCGTTATCCGGTTTTTTCCCTGGAGCAGCATTTTCCCTTGGATCGTTAATGATTGTTCCCGTTAGCTTAGTATTATTGCTCTTGACGATTCGCAGTGCCTTTATGGTCTATTCCTTTACCGTTCAGAAGTATATTAAATTGTTGCGTTATACTTCTGGTATTACTGGGCTGTTAATTCCTGCTTTGATGGTTACGATTTTACCAATTATTATCGGGGGATTTATTGAAGTAGTTGGCGATCGTAATTACATATTATTTAACAAGGTACTAACAAGTCCTACGGTGTACGCTCATATTGGTTTTGGTCTTGCGAGCCAGCTCTTCCTCTCCTCCTTGTTTTTAAGTGATTATGCAAGGGAAGCGAATTCCAATGAAACCTATGAGGAATTCAGAAAAAATGCGATTATTCTTGGTCCAATCATGTTAATTCTTGCCGTTGCAGCCACGTTAACACTAATACCGGAAGCGATGTGGATGGTGGAAAATATGGTGATGCGATGGGAGTTATTTGCCTTTAGTGTATTTGCCTTCTCTGTTGGTTATAGTGCCTTATGGTGGCCGTCCAAAAAAGTCCGTATCGGTCAGCCGCGGGTAGCCGTCATTCTCATTGTGTTACAGTTTGCATTAGCAAGCTTTGCCTATGGATGGGCCCATATGCCTTACATTGTATATCCAGAGTTGACCATCTTTGACGGATTAACTAATTTGGCTATGTACCAATCGCTGCTCTGGGGATACATCGTTATGATGGCCATTCTCATTCCTTTATTCATCTGGTTCTGGCGATTATTCCTTAAGGACAAGCGATATCTTACCAGCGAAAAATAATATCATAGGAAGAGCATAAAGTGCTCCAATTCCGATTACCTATTGCCCGCGTCCTGTGGGCAATGGGGTCATGTCATTCCATGCCATGTGAACAGAGATGTGAACTTCTATGTGATCTCTCTTTTAAAAAGCTTAAATCACTAGATATAACATGAAAAATACGCATGAGATTTTTTATGTGAAATCTCATGCGTTTTCAATTGTAAGTGGCTTGTTTTTAGCTCTGAAGTAAACCTGTTGCAATTCATAGAGAGCGAGCTTCTTTGTTTAGGAATCAGCTTTTTTGGTTGTGCTTTTTTTTGCTTCCAAAACTTTCTTCAAGTCCTCTTTAAACCTTGTTGCAACGAGAATATATAAGTAGTCTCCATCTTTGATTTCTGTTTCGCCATATGGAGTAATCAGGTTTTCATCCCTCACAATCGCGCTGATGTTGGCTTTTTGGGGAAAAGAAATTTCATGTAACTTCTTTCCGACAATTGCTGAATGTTCATTTGTTTTAAATTGAACCATTTCAGCGTTGGCTTTCCCCATAGAAATCAGCTCCATAGAATGGTGGGGGGTATCCTTGATCGGACCAGTCAAATGTAATTTTTCAGCAAGGAAAGTAATTGTTGATCCTTGAATCAGTGTCGACGTTAAGACTATGAAGAAGACAACATTAAAGAATAGTTGTGCATTATCAAGTCCAGCTACAATCGGAAAGGTTGCAAGGACGATTGGGACGGCTCCACGCAAGCCTGCCCAGGACAGAAATACTTTTTCTTTAATAGAGTATTTCATTCCAAGGGTTGAGAGAAATACGGCGACAGGACGAGCAACAAGGATTAAAATGAACGATAAAAGCAATCCTCTTATAATGACTTCAAAGGTGAAAACTTGAGTAGGAAAAACGAGTAAACCTAAGATAATAAACATGACTATCTGTGACATCCAAGCAAATCCTTCATTAAATTGAAAGATGGAATACCGGAAAGTGAGCTCAGAATTACCGACGACAAGGGCTGCTACATAAACTGCTAGAAATCCGCTCGCCTCTAAAAAGGAAGCGACACTAAAGGTTAATAGTGCAAATGCAACAGAAAATAACGGGTAAAGTCCACTCGAATCCAAATGGATGCGGTTGATCGACTCAGAAGCAAGCTTTCCTAACAGTAAACCGATCAACAAACCGACGCCCATCTGCCAGAAAAAAGCAGGGATGAGTGTCCAAATATTCGTTTCTGGATAAAGGATGAGTTCTATGAATGAGAGAGTTAAAAAGACAGCCATCGGATCGTTTGCTCCCGATTCAGCTTCTAAAATGGCTCCCATTCTTGCTTTGATGTTTCGTTCCTTCAAGGTAGCAAAAACTGCGGCTGCATCAGTCGAGCCAACAATTGCTCCAAACAAAAGAGCCTCGAGAATGGTCACATCAAAAATAAAATATGCTGCTCCTGCGACAATGGTAGAAGTAAGCAAAACACCAAAGGTTGCTAGAGAAATAGAAGGCACCGCCACCGATCGAACAGTTGACCATTTTGTTTGAAGCCCACCTTCAAAGAGGATAATGATCAAGGCAAATATTCCGATTGTTTGTGCCATTTGCGGATTGTTGAAGTCAATAAATCCAAATCCATCACTTCCAATGAGCATTCCTACCAGAATAAAAAGAACGAGTGCTGGGACGCCTAATCGATTGGAGAATTTTGCAGCTAACACACCTGCTATGAGGATGAAGGCACCGAGAGATACCAATGTATTCGTTTCAAAAGATTCTATAAACATGCATTTCCCCCCTCAAAGTTTAAAGATTTACGTCTAGGCGTTGTCGTTGATTGTGATCTATACCAATATATTTTAATGTTTCTGCAGGACTTGTATGGTGTAATCGTTTTTGAATGAGTGAAATAGCAATCCCCTTTAAATAAGCATGGTATCCAAATGTTTTTCTTAACGTATGAGTTCCAATTTGTTCATATACCCCTGCTTTTCTAGCTGCATCATGAATCATTCGGTAGGCTTGCTGACGAGTGATAGGGTTTAGCCCTTTTTTTGATTTAAATAGGTACTGATCGTAGGTGTAAGATGTTGATAGAATATGTTCGGAAATTGCTTGTTTGACTTGATCATTCAGGTAAATATCGACATTATTGATATGTAGAAAAGAGAGGGACTGACCTTGTTCATCTAGGAGATGTTGAAATTTTAATGGGAGAATTTCACTGATGCGTAGCCCGGTGTTAATACCGAGTACAAACAACAAATTATCTCGGCTCGATTTCATTTTAATGATTGATTTCATCATGCGTAATTTTTCTAAATCTTTAATCGGATGAACATACTCCATGTCAGACCTCCTTAATTAATAATGTGTCATAACCTAATTTTATCATAGAATTATGTAACCTAAAAGTGAAAGGTGTCGCGGCTTTTTATGTAAATATAGACCATGAGCAGAATATTAATTAGCTAAAACGTGTATTTTTTTTGTTCCTTCAAGGCAGAGCGCTCACCTAAAGGGGGTGAAAAGTACATGATAGTGCCATTTAGCCGACTTTCGTCTTGTGAAGAGAACGCAGAGAGAATTTTCGTGACAATGCGAGCGCTCATCTAAAGGGAACGCACTGAAGTTCAATAATGTGTCGATTACTTCATATGATTTTCACATTTATTTGAGTCAATTTCATAATGCATTTTCTGAATAAAGTCAGAAGCGCAGAATATCAAAAGTACTCTTTTAAAAAATCGTCACTTTAAAAGCTAGTGTTGATAGTTGAAAACTTGCTCGCTTGCCGCAGGCAATGCTTCAGCTAATCGGGGGAAACCGCCCCGATGGATCTTCAGCTATTGCTTTTCCTGCAGGCGTCTCACAGATTTTCAACATCAACGATCAAAAATTTTGTATACCTTTAAGCAGCTTTCTGTCCTTGGCTTCTCTTTGTTTTCAGTCGTAATCCTGCGAGTTTCATGGCATTGTAAACAAGTGTAGTAAAGTCAAAATGAACTTTCGCTCTTTCTCCTGTTCGGTATCGTATATTGTTTAGTTGAAATTGTTCTTTTAGATACGCAATCACTCGTTCAGAGGAACTTCGTTCTTTATAGATCGTCTTCCATGATTCAGTACCTCTTGCTGGAGCACTATATTTCCGCAAGTCTGTATCCATTTTTATCTTAAAGACCTTTTGACATAGCGAGTCATGAGCGAGTGGACACTCTCCACATTCTTTTGGTTGGGTAAATTTTAATGTTTGGTACTTCTTATCAAAGCTGTCATATCGGTAAGAATGTTCTCTCACACAGGTTGGGGCAAAGTGTTTATCAAAGCCAAGTGGCTCCGGTTCATTCCGCTTATTATAAGCTATAATCGAATAGCCTTTCATCCGATGAACCTGTTCATAGATAGCTGGATAATCATAGCCAGCATCCATCGTCACGTGTTTCATCTGAAAATGAGGAAAATGCGTTTGAATGCCCTTTAATAACGGAATCGCAGCTTTACCATCATTTAAGTTACCGCTAGACATGAGAGATTCGAGAATAAATTGACTCTTTGTTTCAACGGCGATATGACCCTTGAAGCCATACCAAAAAACATTTTTACCGTCACTGTTCTTTTTGATGCCCCATTCTGGACCGAGAGGGATCTCATCTTCAAGGTTGTCAAAAGGTATGTCCAATTGATCTTCGATTTTCTTTTTATAAACCGGAAGAGAAGCTTCAAATTCTTCTTTTTCTTTGAGCCATGCCGATTGTTCTTCCTTGTTTTTACGGCCGCGTTTTTTCGGCTCGGGTTTCGGTGTATCATCTTTCTTTTCTTTGGAAGGGGCTTTATCTTTCGCTTCGATATGTGTCGCATCAATGGCCACATTGAAGTCCGAAATATACCCATCATCTATAGCTTCATGGACGAGTTGATGGTTGATATCTTTCAGTACAGAAGAAGCTTTAATCTCACTTACCATGCGGGAGTAAGAAGCTTCCGAAGGAATTGCGTCTGCCACACCAAATCCGCAATCTCTTTTAAACTGAATGTCATCTTTCAGGCGTTTAACTAAGAGTTTTACTTCACTAATTCTTTCCACATAACGAATGATCAACGATTGGATCATCGCTGGATAATTCAGCTTTACAGGGCGACCCAAACGTGATTTTTTGAGCACCATGAGTACAATAGGACCGGTGGTCAGTGTTGAAAATAACTCATCGTAACGTTGGGTAGGTTCTAAATCGTATAAAACATCTATACTTAGTAGGCTCTCTTGTCGTAAAATGGACATAGGAGTCTTCCCTCCAGTCAAATTAGTTTGTTCGCTACTTACTAAATTCGACAGTTGGGGAGGTACTCCTTTTTTTGTTTCTTAAATCTCTTGGGCCACAAGGGCTCTGAATTATGAAATTGACTCATTTGTTATCGTTTAATAAGTTTAATTTATTGTCAAAACTGAGGAGGATAACCTATGATAGAATGTGAATGAGTTTGTCTTGGGGAGGTTCAGTATGAAGAAAAATCGATTATTAATTCGCGCTGTTATTTTAATTGTGATGATATCGGCGATTAGCTATACGATGTACACGCATTTTTCTGAAGATAGAGGGTTGGTGGATGCTGGAGACAGAGCACCAGATTTTATCCTTGAAGATGTTAATGGTGAGGAAATTCATTTAGCAGATTATGCAGGAAAAGGTGTTTACTTAACATTTTGGGCGACTTATTGTACCTACTGTGTCGATAAGATGGAATATTTAAAAGAACATTATGAGGAATATAAAGCGAAGGACGTAGAAATAATAGCAGTGAATGTCAGTGAGTCATCGATTCAAGTGCAACGTTTTCTTGATCGCAATCAAGTTCCTTATCCGAATCCAATTGATCGAGGGATGGTAGTAGGTAATGCTTACGGTGTAACTGCTATTCCTCATACGTTGCTCATAGATGAAGATGGTATGGTTATCGAACGACAAATCGGAGGTAAAACGGAAGCTCAAGTTATAGAAGCTCTGGAATCGGTTGTTCCAGAGCAGTAATAACTTTCCAGACATATTTCCTTTTATACAACAAATGCACACGGATTCCTCAGAGGATGACTTGAAAGAAATGTAAACAATTGTCACGGTAAATAAGAATAAGGTAAAAGTTCTTGCATTGTTAACAAGAACTTTTCTTTTAATTAGTTGAATACCATACAGGGGTATAGTATAATGGGATTTAAGTTAGTTTAGGAGGAGGGAAATAGATGGAAATGAAAAGATTTTTGGTGAAAGGCATGACTTGTGCGTCGTGCGTCAGTCGTGTGGAAAAGTCCGTTCAGAAAGTGGATGGAGTCCAAGAAGTCAACGTCAATTTGGCAACCAACGAATCACAAATAAAAATAGATCCAAAAAAAGTATCAGATCAACAACTGATTGATGCGATAGAAAAATCAGGCTATGAAGCGACAAGCATCAATGAGACAGATAATCATCAACTGTTGTTTTCTGTGACTGGCATGACCTGTGCATCTTGTGTCAACCGAGTCGAAAAAAAGGTTGCTAAAGTTGAAGGGGTGGAGGAAGTAAATGTTAACTTAGCTTCGCATCAAGCACAAGTGAAGGTGAATAAAAGAAATTTTGACCCATCTTTTGTTATTGAGGCAATTGAAAAAATTGGGTATGAAGCTGAGGTACTTAAGGAAAATCGTTCAGAAGATCAAGAAGACCATCAAAAAAAAGAAGCATCGAAGTTAAAGCGAGATTTTACTTGGGGTGCTATTTTAACGACGATTGTACTGATTGGTAGTATTCCGCACATGATGGCAGAGTGGGGAGCGTGGGTTCCAGAGTGGTTATCCAATCCTTATGTTCTGTTATTATTAACAAGTTTTGTTCAATTAGGGCCAGGGATGAGATTTTATACGAGTAGTTTCAAAGTACTGAAAAATGGTTCGGCAGATATGAATGTCCTTGTAGCGATGGGAACGACATCCGCCTGGGTTTATAGTGGTGCGATGACACTGTTTCCAGAAACATTAACAAATATGGGCTTTCCATATCAACTTTATTATGATGTTACAACCGTCATTACGACGTTGATTATTCTCGGAAGATACTTTGAAGCTAAAGCGAAAGGCCAAACTTCCATGGCTATAAAAAAATTAATGGGATTACAAGCAAAAACAGCACTTGTCATAAGAGACGGCGAGGAAATTGAGATTGCGATGGAAGATGTGGTTATTGATGATGAAATTTTAGTACGACCAGGCGAAAAAATTGCTGTTGATGGGGTTGTTGTCAAAGGTAATTCTTCCGTAGATGAAAAGATGTTAACGGGAGAGTCGATTCCGGTTGAAAAAAGTGTTGATGATGAAGTCATAGGCGCGACGATCAATAAAACGGGAAGTTTTGTTATTAAAGCTACGAAGGTAGGAAAAGATACAGCGTTGTCGCAAATTATTCGTATGGTCAATGAGGCGCAAGGATCGAAAGCGCCAATCCAGCGTATGGTCGATGTTGTTGCCGCTTATTTTGTCCCAGCAGTTGTCATTTTAGCGACACTTAGTTTTGGGCTTTGGTGGATGATTGGACCTGAACCAGCATTTATTGTCGGATTAACCTCTTTCATATCGGTACTAATTATTGCCTGTCCTTGTGCATTAGGTCTTGCAACGCCGACAGCTATTATGGTTGGTACGGAAAAAGGAGCAGAAAATGGGATTTTAGTTAAGGATGCAGCTAGTTTGGAACGAGCAAATAAAATCACAACTGTTGTTTTGGATAAGACTGGAACAATTACAGAGGGGAAACCTGAAGTAACTGATATCGTCACTCATTCAAAGTTTACTGAAGAAGAATTTCTTGCCATCGTTGCTTCAATCGAGAAGGCTTCTGAACATCCGCTAGGTGAAGCGATTGTTCAACATGCTAAAGATAGGAACGTAGATTTACGAAGTGTCGAAAATTTCGATTCTATTACGGGGCGGGGGTTATCTGCTACATTGGATGATGTCGAGATCTTAATTGGCAATATCCTCTTGATGAAGGAAAAAGATATTCATGTTGAAGAGCAATTTGAGCATCAAGCAGTAGCTTTGGCTGACCAAGGAAAAACACCAATGTATGTTGCCATAAGTGGAACATTTGCTGGTGTCATCGCAGTGGCGGATACGCTTAAAAAGGATACGGTGGACGCGATTAAAGAACTTAAATATATGGGCATGGATGTTGTCATGATTACAGGAGATCATGAGAGAACAGCGAAAGCAATTGCAAATCAAGCTGGGATTGATGATTATATTGCAGAAGTTCTACCTGAAAATAAAGCAGAAGAAATCAAGGCGTTTCAACAGAATGGAAAGATTGTCGCTATGGTTGGAGATGGAATTAACGATGCTCCTGCGTTAGCACAAGCAGATGTAGGAATTGCAATTGGAACGGGTACAGATGTTGCAGTAGAAACGGCAAACGTCACACTGATGAAAGGGAATATGATGAGTGTTGTCACAGCACTAAGGTTGTCAAAAGCAACGATGAGGATGATTTATCAAAACCTTGGCTGGGCATTCGGTTACAACATCATACTAATACCTGTAGCAGCAGGGATTTTATATCCTTTCATTGGAATTTTTCTAAATCCAGCTTTAGCAGGAGCAGCGATGGCTTTTAGTTCTGTATCTGTTGTATTAAATACGCTAAGACTCAAAAAGTTCAAATCATTGCCGGATAGTTAATGGAAGAAAGTTAGAGAGTACCGAATTTTTTGATATATATCCAAACGGAAATAGTGGGCTGTGCTAGTGATACAGCTCATTATTTTTTGTGTTTACGTTGGGCTTTTTGATAGTGATGAATTATTCACTAAAAATAGACCATAATAAGTGTTAGTTAAGGAGGGGTTTAACATGGCGCACGAACAATATCAATCGGTTATTAATGTTTTACATGAATGCATGGAGGCTTGTAACCACTGCTATGATGCGTGCTTAAAAGAAGGCGATATGAAAATGATGTCCGAGTGCATTCGGTATGATCGCGAATGCGCGGATATCTGTGGTTACTTAGAACAGGCTTTAAGCAGAGGGACACCATTTGCTTCGGAACTTGCCGGTGCTTGTGCAAAAATATGTGAAGCATGTGGCGAAGAATGTAAGACACATGGTCATGACCATTGCAAAAAATGTGCAGATGCTTGTTTTAAATGCGCAGAAGCATGTAGGAAATTGGCTGCGTGATGATAGTGATTGTGTTTTATTATCTAGACTTCTTCTCCTGTAACGATTGAATTTGAATTTCTCTCTTATTCAGACCGATTTGCAAATTCAGATGAGCTAACAGTCCGAATCCTATGCTGATTCGGACCGATTTCCGAATACCAATCGTCAATCAGTCTAAAACCTCGGCTGATTCGGACCGTTTTGTAAAATCGGATGCGCTAACAGTCCGAATCCCATGCTGATTCAGACCGATTTCCGAATACCAATCGTCAATCAGTCTAAAACCTCCGCTCATTCAGACCGATTTGCAAATTCAGATGGGCTAACAGTCCGAATCCTATGCTGATTCGGACCGATTTCCGAATACCAATCGTCAATCAGTCTAAAACCTCGGCTGATTCGGACCGTTTTGTAAAATCGGATGGGCTAACAGTCCGAATCCTATGCTGATTCGGACCGATTTCCGAATACCAATTGTCAATCAGTCCAAATCCTCCGCTCATTCGGACCGTTTTGTAAATTCAGATGGGCTAACAGTCCGAATCCCATGCTGATTCAGACCGATTTCCGAATTCCCTTAACTTTTGTCAATAAGTAGCAGGGGACAATCTTTGTTTTCTCTTTTAAATTCGACTTGTTAATAATCATTTATTTCTAAATAACGACTCGATTGTTTTGGCATCAATCTATTCAAGTAGCGATTGCTATGTATGATGAGTTGAAGGGAATCGTGTTGGCAGTTTCTGAGTAATGATTTCATAAAACGAATTCGACAATGTCGGGTTCGTTTTTTTTATTATTTAAACCAAGATAAATCGCTGTAATGTCTAAATTACTAATAATCAACGATTTCTGGAAGGATATAACAGAGGGATGTAGAATACATTCATTAGACTTTTTTTCTATCATAGGCACGATGATAGAAGTGGAAACTATAAAGCTATTATCTATGAAAGTTGTATTCGATCAGTAAGAGGGAGGGGAAAGGGATGGCAATTGACAACAAATACTCAGAGATAGAAGAGGTTATCACATTTATTCATCGAAATATTGATGATCCGCTCACTCTTTCGAAGTTGGCAAATCATGTTTCATATAGTCCATATCACTTCTCGCGTATTTTCAAAGCGAAAACAGGCCTTTCACCTTTATACTACGTTTCATCCATTCGATTGCAAAAAGCGAAAGATTTATTGTTACGCACAGATTTAACAGTTCGCGACATTGGGCTAGAAATTGGGCAACAAAGTCTTGGGACGTTTACGACCCGTTTTACAGAGAGAGTTGGAATGACACCTGCTTACTTTCGGGCTTCGGTTACTCAGGCAGACGATAAGCTCGTTTCATTACAAAAACTGAAAGAATGGTCACTACCGCTGTTCAAGGGAACACAATTTACTGATATGACAGGGACAGTAACAACGTCTGAACCATTTCAAGGGGTGATCCTCATTGGGTTATTTCCAAAACCAATTCCAGAAGGTATGCCACTTTATGGGACATTAATAGCTACCGTAGGTGATTTTTATCTGACGAATGTTAAGCCAGGGAGGTATTATCTGATGGCCACTTCAGTACCGTGGGGGTCGAAAGCAATTGATTTTTTATTGCCGCATAAAACGTTAAGAACACGTTCAAAAAATCCGATTAACGTTAAACCTTTCTCTCCTATTCCGCATCAAGATGTCAAACTTTACCCACCAAGAATCGACGATCCACCTATTTTAATCTCTCTTCCGGTTTTAATGAATAATTTTCTCGAACGGCTGCCAAACAATAGCAATTGATAAGAAATTCAGTGTTATTTTTCATGCTACGATGAAATTAATTTAAAGGAGGAATCGATATGAAGACAAAAACACAAGAGTTTATTCAAAAATTTAATGAAGCGTTTGCGACAAATGACATCCGATTTATTGAAGAGAGCGTGACAGATGATGTCGTATGGATTATGAAAGGTGACACTGTTATCAATGGCAAAAGTGAGATGGTAGAGACACTTAATAATATGGATAACGGTGGGAGTTTTGAGTTAACGATTGATCATATTATCACACATGGGAAAACAGCAGCTGCCAATGGAACAATGAAAGTCATTAATTCGACTGGTGAGGATGGAGCGATTTATGCATTTTGTGATATTTACAAGCTGAGCTCATCTAAAGATGGAAAAATAAAAGAGCTTACTTCTTATTTGATTGAAGAGAAATAGATTTTTTTAGAGAAAGTAAGGTGTTCTAAATATTTCGTGAAACTGTGTCATACAAAAAGAATTATCGCAAAAAGGAGCGATAAGAAATGGCGAAAGTGATTATTGACATGTCTATGTCATTAGACGGATTTATTGCAGGAATGAATGATAGTCAAGAAAACCCGCTTGGAGATGGCGGGGGAATCCTTCATGACTGGCTGTTTAATGGAGAGAACGATAGTAATTACAATGCTTTTTTTAAATTATCACAAGAAAGCAAATTTGTTTTTGATGAGTCGTTTGATGCTACGGGAGCAATTGTAACCGGTCGAAGGACATTTGATATCGTTGGTGGATGGGGTGGTAACCATCCTATTAACGTTCCAGTTATTGTTATAACTCATTCTATCCCGAAAGTAATCCCTAAAGGTTCCACTTCATTTACATTTATGACTAATGGAATAAAACAGGCAGTCCAACAAGCAAAAAAAGCAGCAGGAAATAAAAATGTTGGGATATCAGGTGCGAGCGTTGCTCAGCAATGTATGAGAGAAAAGCTTGTGGACGAAATTCACATTCATCTTGTACCGGTGCTGCTAGGAGACGGCGTTAGGTTATTTGAACCCTCTTCGAAAGTAACCAATATGGAAAAATATAAGGTCATAAATGCACCTGGTGTTACTCATTTTAAATTTCAAGTCAAGAAATAATAGTGTCTGAATGCAAAAGGAGAGAAAATATGATTAAAAAAGCATTTCAATTGACGGTTTTTGTCAAAGATCAAGAAGAGGCAAAGGCATTTTATACAGAAAAATTAGGGTTCGTTATTCATCACGATGAAGAGTTTTCCCCAGGATGGCGTTATGTAACTGTTGCACCGCAGAAAAGCTGCGAAACTATGTTGGAACTTGTAATCGCGGAAACACCAGAACAAGAAGGCTTAGTTGGAAGACAAGCAGCGGGGCAAGTTCTGATCATGTTTCACACAGACAATATCGAAGAAGATTATCGAGAGCTTCAAAAACGTGGTGTTAAATTTCTTGGAAAACCGCAACCTGTACCAGGTGGAAAAGGCGTTGCATTTGAAGACTTATACGGCAACCATCTAGATATGTTTGAACCGACAGAGTAAGGTAAACAAGAAAAGGGGCATTGTAATGAGAAAGGTCATTTTATCGATGGTTACATCAGTCGATGGATATGTAGAAGGGAATAACAAAGACATTTCTTGGCACGTGTGGTATGACGAGATGCAGGATTATATGTTTGATTTCTTAGATACTGTGGATACATTTTTTTACGGGCGTATCTCTTATCAGTTGATGCTCCGTCATTGGCCTTCAGCTGAAAAGAATAATCAAGGAACAAATGAAGAGGTAGCTTTCGCACGGAAAATGAATGAAATGAAAAAAGTAGTTTTTTCACGAACGTTGGAGGAATCTTCCTGGAATGCACGGATTGTGAAAGACAATGTAGCAGAGGAAGTGAAAAGGCTCAAGCTACAATCTGGAAAAGACATGGTCCTTCTGGCTGGTGCTGATTTAGCAGTAACGTTTATGGAACACAACCTTATCGATGAATACCGACTTATCATTAGTCCGGTTGTGTTAGGAAAAGGCAAGTTGTTATTTAAAGAAGTCGAGCAACGATTCGAACTCGTCAATACGAAAACATTTAACTGTGGCAATGTGCTTTTAATTTACAAACCTTTTAAAGAGATATAAATCATTAATTAAAAAGTGATCTTCTCCCAATCCAAGTTTCTGATAGCAGTCAGGGGAAAGGTCTTGAAAAAAAGCTTTAGAACTCTCTCTAAAGCTTTTATGTATTTTGAAGTTCCATGCTATTATTCTGTAACTTTATCCAATAACTATCGTCTAAGAATTCAAGTAATTGTAATTATGATAGGAGGGATTGGACTTGGTAATGAGAAAATGGATACCTTATGCAGGTACGGTTTTGGCAGTTGTCGGTCTTGCGTTGGTTTTTCAAATGACATTTGGTTCATCATCTAACGAACCATCAACATTGGTAGATGCAAGCAATGATTTTCAAGGAGGCACCTTGGCTGTAAGTGAAGTTGGTGAAGTTAGTTTAGAACCAGATATGGCGACTATCCACCTTGGGGCTCAAGCAGTAGATACTTCAGCTGATGAAGCACAAAGTCAAGTGAATGTAAGAATCAATGCTGTTCGTCAAGTTCTTGAGGAGTATGGGATTGATAAGGATGACATTCAGACTGCTAGAATGAGCGTAAACCCGGATTATCAGCTAGATCCTATGATGGCAGATGGGAATGGCGAAGAACGGTTCCGCGCAGAGCATATTCTTGAAATCGACTTTAAACAAATTGATGAATTGGGAGAACTAATTGATGATGTATCGGAAGCTGGTGCAAACCGTATTGAGCAAACAAGATTTGCATTACAAAACTCAGAAGAAGCAGAGCACGAAGCATTAGAGCAAGCAATTGAAAAGACAATTTCGAAGGCCGATGTGATGGCACAGAGTGCAGGAAGGGAACGTGGCGAAGTATTGCAAATTACTGATCAACAGGCACAAGTGAACTTACCAATGCAGCATTATGACCAGAGTGATGGCATGATGGAACGTGCAGAAAGTTCAACAGTTATCGAATCTGGACAAGTTACAATTACGCAAAGGGTAGATGTTGTGTATGAGTTGAAATAAGAAATATTGTACTCAAATGAAGAGGCTAAAAGTTCTGCTATTACAGTGCTTCTGGCCTTTTTTATCGCGTTATTAGAAAATAATTTTAATACTTCATCCAAAAAGTGTAACAAATTGATATAATAGAAAGCGCATACTTAACTGAATAGAACAATATTAATTAAGGAGTGAAATGATGACTCATTCATATACTAACTTTACTACAGCGCTTTATTGTACGGTATCATGTCTTGACAATCCTTTAGATCAAATTAATGAAGAAATGACCTTTTTTGAAAAACACTTAAATGTCTCCAAAGTGTATATTGAGACTCATCGAGGAACAAAAACGTTGAAAAAAGAAAAGTTGCAAGAGTTGAAGCAGTTTTTTCAAGAGAAAAATATTCAAGTCGCAGGAGGAATTACCCCGACACTAGGTGATGAGTATCGTCCTGGTTACAAACGTCTTTTCGGGGGTATTTGTTATACAGATCAAACTTCAAGAAAGAAATTTCAAAAAGTGGTCGAGCTTACTGCAGAATTGTTTGATGAGATTATCTTAGATGATTTTTTCTTCACAAATTGCAGATGTGACGATTGTCTCGAACAAAAAGGGGACAAAACGTGGGAAAGCTTCCGCTTGGAGCTATTAGAAGAAGTATCAAGCAACCTTGTTGTCACTCCTGCCAAAAAGGTGAACCCTAACGTGAAGCTAGTGATAAAATACCCAAATTGGAATGAGTCGTATGCAACATCAGGTTACAATACAGAAAAACAGCCTGAGCTTTTCGACGGTGTATACACAGGTACGGAAACTCGTGACCCTGCTACTTCACAGCAACATATTCCTAGGTATGCCTCATTTTCATTAATGACTTGGATGGAAAATCTTTTGCCGGGTAAAAATGGAGGTGGATGGTTTGATCGCCTAGATTGTACATACACAGATTATTATTTGGAGCAGGCTAATCTGACTGTTTTTGCAAAGGCAAAAGAAATCACTTTGTTTAATTATTCTAATTTAAAAGATCATCTTTACACACCATCATTAGGGTTCCGGTTGGATAAATTAGATCAACTTGTTGGCAAGCTTGGAAACCCAATCGGGGTAAAGGTTTATCATCCTCATCATGGAAAAGGCGAAGATCATCTGTACGATTATTTAGGTATGTCAGGGATTCCTTTTGAGATGACACCTTATTTTCCTGTAGATCCTGGATCGCTCTTGTTAACCGCTTCGGCGTCAGGTGATACTCATATTATTGAAAAAATGAAAGCGTATTTGAAAAAAGGCGGGAATATATTTATGACTTCCGGTTTCATCGAAAAGATGGATGGTCATGGGGTAGATGAATTTACAACATTAAAGCCAACCGGAAAAAAGTATTTGACGAAAAGGTTTGCGATTGAGACAGCAGGTTGTACCTTTGATGACTTTATAGATTCATCTGAAAATGCTTCGTTTCCATTATTTGAATATAGTACGAACGCAACATGGCAAACAGTTGTTGGATGGAATGGTCAAAATAATAGTCCGATTTTTATGTACGATCATTATAGTAAAGGAACAGTATTTTCATTAATCGTGCCAGATCATTTCACAGATCTGTGGAGATTGCCAAGACAGGTCGTGACAAAAATAAGGGAAACGATGGTTGAGTCATTTCTAGATTACAGTTTAAAAGGGCCTGCTAATATAGGATTCTTTCCCTACGATAATGGCACGTTTATTCTTGAAACGTTTGAAGTGAGCCCAGAAAAATGGTCCATTGAATTTTCAGGGGAAAAAACTTTAGTAGATTTGAAAACTGGGAAAAATCTCGAACCAGATCGTCTGACTACGGATGGAGTAAAGCAGGTGGATATTGAGCTTCATCCATTTGAATATCGTGGATTTAAGGTCAGATAGCAGGTATTGCGTTGGGAAATGACTAAAATGAACAGGGTTGCTACCATGCTGCCCTGTTTATTTTGTTATATAATAAGCTTGAGTTAGTTTCGAGAGAACAGGGGATACCGTTAATGGAAATGCAAAAAGAAAATACAAGTTTAAAGCCTTTTATATCACTTATATTAAAAGTTGAAGTCCCGAAATTACCTTTATTTGGTGGGTTAATTGCAAGTGTCCTGATGACACTTACTGGACTTGTTGTACCATTATTAACGAGAGAATTGGTTGATGGATTTTCAATCGATATGCTTAGCGGGACTCTTGTTGTATTCATCGTGGTTGCTTTTGTTGTTCAAGCAATCGTCAATGGAATATCCATTTATTTGTTAAGTTATGTTGGTCAAAAAATTGTTGCTGGATTACGTAAACTCATGTGGCTTAAATTGATCCGACTTCCTGTCAGTTACTTTGATGATCGCTCAAGTGGCGAAACGGTTAGTCGTGTTGTAAATGATACGAGTGTCGTTAGAAACGTCGTCTCGGATCATTTCCCCCAATTTATCACGGGGATAATTTCAATTATTGGTGCGGTAACGATCCTTTTAATCATGGATTGGAAAATGACGATTATCATGTTTATCTCTGTTCCAGTAACGTTGGCGATCATGATTCCGCTAGGACGGAAAATGGCTAAAATCTCAAGAGGTTTACAAGATGAAACAGCGGTTTTTACTGGCAACATCCAGCAAACTTTAAGCGAGATTCGCTTGATGAAGGCATCGAACGCTGAGAAGAATGAACAGATGAAAGGGATAGAAGGTATTGAAACCTTACGAGAGTACGGCATGAAAGAAGCGCGTATTTTTGCATTGATTGCTCCATTAATGTACCTAGTTATGATGTCAGTTATTGTGATGATAATCGGTTATGGTGGGATTAGAGTTGCGAACGAAACGATGACAATGGGAGCACTTGTTGCTTTTTTGCTCTATCTGTTTCAAATAATTATGCCGATTACGTCTTTTGCTAATTTTTTCACGCAGTTACAAAAAGCAAAAGGAGCGACAGAACGAATTATCGCCATTCTGGATTTACCTTCTGAAGAGGAAGATGGCGGAATTGAGTTTGAATTATCAAATGAACCAGTCTATGTGTCGAATGTGTCTTTTGCATACAATGCAGAAGAGCCAATTTTGAAAAATGTGTCATTTGATGCGCAACCAGGGGAAATGATAGCCCTCGCCGGCCCGAGCGGTGGTGGGAAAACAACGATGTTTGCTTTACTAGAACGTTTTTATGAACCGACTGATGGTGAAATTCGGATTGGCTCTACGTCGATTAAAGAATTGTCAATTCAATCTTGGCGAAGACAAATCGGGTACGTTCCTCAGGAAAGTGCGATGATGGCCGGGACGATTCGAGCAAACTTATGCTACGGGTTAGAGACCCGAGATACAGTTTCTGATGAACGGTTATGGAAAGTCGCTGAAATGTCCTATGCAGATCAATTTATCCGCAGTTATCCGACTGGATTAGACACTGAAATAGGCGAACGTGGTGTAAAGTTATCTGGAGGACAAAGGCAGCGAATTGCGATTGCACGAGCGTTTCTAAGAGACCCAAAAATCCTTATGATGGATGAAGCGACCGCTAGTTTGGATAGCGAGTCAGAAAGTATTGTTCAACAAGCATTATTTCGTTTAATGGAAGGCAGAACTACATTTGTGATTGCACATAGATTATCCACGATTATCGACGCTGACAAAATCGTATTTATTGAAAGTGGGGCAGTTACAGGGGTTGGAACGCATGATGAGTTAATTACATCACATGAGTTATATCGGAAGTTTGCAAAACAACAATTCAAGTAACTTTATTTTCTTTTTTGATTAAAGGTCTAAATATGCGCTTTTGGTGGATTTGATATTGAGTTAGTCGTTTTACGACATGGATATGTAAAAATCAGTATTAGTAGCGAGTACTGACGAATATACAAAATTTCCTGGGAAATTGACGACTTTTCACGTAACTTGAGTTTTTCAACAATGAGAGGGAGACTGTTGTTCCCCTCTCATTCAAATTTTACATAATAACCAATTAAGGATGAAAGACAACAAGTACCTAGTTACGTTTTATTATAATTCGATTAAATCAGAAAATAGGTTAATTAATGTTCAGGATCAAATGTTTTGCAATCTGTTTCTTCCTGATTTGTGGCCTCTTTACCAGTGTGGCTAACGACATAAATTTGGTCTGCCTCACATTTGTTCCCGTTCGCCCAATGAACACAGTTGTTTACTTCACAAAGAACGTCAACAGCCATTTTGATTCCTCCTCTCATGCTTTTAGGTTAAGCACAATATGAAAGATTTATGCACTGTGAATAATCTGGCTATTTTTAGTTAGGGTCATTTTTTTGATCGTTAGATTGTCCGAACGCCTTTAGGAAATATGCAGCAGGAAGCAATAAGCCAAGACTAGCTTGAATAAGTGAAAAGAATCTGGCACTTCCTACTGGGACGATATCCCCGTATCCAACAGAAAGCATGGTTACACCACTGAAATACAATGAGTTCATAAATGTTACATTTATGGATTCGTCTGTTGGATCATTGATTTTTAATACTGCTTCTTCTAATGAAAGTAAATAATACAAACCACCAAACCCAAAAGTCAAGCCGAGTAAAACAAAGAATAGTTTATAAAAAAGCGCAACATCTAAATAGCTTTGTTTATAAGTTTTATTTTTAAAAAAGTAAATGACATTTCCGATAACAAAAATCACGGTTAAACTGATCAAAAGGGTAGATACCATTGGAGAAGCTCCTTTCATGTCTGCTCTTCTTATATCCGCTTCCCTTTATGAATGGCGTTAAACAATATTAACGTTGCTTCAAGAATATTTACATTCAACGATAAGACTTATGATGCTATATCAATAAAAGGTTTTCTCTATTGAAGATACTGTTATAATTGAATCAAACATCATGTTCGTACATAGTATTGAGGTTGCTGAACAATTCAGATCTTTGGAAATGGCATGAGATGTAATAATGATTTTGCATATTATGCGTCATTGCATCAGCAACCTTCAGATAAATCATAAAAAATCTTAGAAGAGGTGACATTCATGAAACAAGCAGAGTTAATTTTCGATGCAAAAGCAACTTTAGGAGAAGGCCCTTGTTGGCTTTCAGAGTCAAACAAGCTTATTTGGGTAGACATCAATGGGTACTCCGTCAATTTGTTTGACCCTGCAACGGGAACGAATCAAAGCCATGATATCGGCCAATATGTCGGAGCTGCCGTTGTTAGAGAAAAGGGAGGACTTCTTCTAGCGTTGTACCATGGTTTTTACTTTTATGACCTTGAAACGAAGCAATTAACCGCAGTCGGTGATCCGGAATCAGATATTGAGACGAACCGATTTAATGATGGAAAGTGTGATCCCGAGGGACGGTTTTGGGCTGGAACGATGGTTCTTGATGGTGAGCCAGGTGATGCGAACCTTTATCGAATGAACAAGGATCTCAACGTTGAACGATTGATATCGGGTGTGACGATTTCAAATGGGATGGCGTGGAATATCGAAAAAGAAACCATGTATTATATTGATACCCCGACAAAAAAAATTCGTTCATACGATTTTTTAATGAAAACTGGGGAAATAACCAATCACCAAACGGCCATTACAATTTCCGAGGGAATGGGAAGCCCAGATGGAATGACAATTGACGAAGAAGGAATGCTCTGGGTTGCGTTTTTTGGTGGATGGAAAGTGATCAGATTTGATCCTGAAACAGGGGAGTCTTTAACAGAAATTTCTGTACCAGCGAGTCAAGTAACTTCATGCGCGTTTGGTGGAGAGCAGTTAAACGAATTGTATATCACAACAGCTAGAATTGGTTTATCCGATGAAGAACTTGAAAAGCAGCCACATGCAGGAGGAGTCTTCCGGGTGAAATTAGATATAAAGGGAGCGCCTTCGTATCAGTTTAAGGGGTAATGATATAAGCAAAAATAGATATCATAGGAAGTATTCTGAAAAGTAGGATGATATTATGTCTGCAAACAAACCCATTTATGTAAAAACGAATATACAAACAGATATAGAATCTTTGTGGAAATTTTCGCAAAATCCACAGCTTCATCAACGATGGGATCTCCGTTTCTCGGCTATCGATTATTTGCAAAAAGAAAAGCCGACAGATGATCAACATTTTCTTTACAGAACGAATATTGGTTTGGGGCTATCCATTCATGGAACGGGCATTAGTCGAGGAGAGATGAGCAAAGAAAACGGGGAGAGGACTTCTTCACTCCAGTTTTTTAGCGATCACCCTCTTTCATTTATAAAACAAGGCAGTGGTTACTGGAAGTACAAACCGAATGGAGATTCTGTTGAATTTCTCACGCAATATAACTATGAAGTGAAAGGTGGGAAAGCAGGGGGCTGGATCGATAAGCGTTTATTTAAACCTCTAATTGGCTGGGCAACAAGTTGGAGTTTTGATGCGTTAAAACTTTGGCTTGAGAAGGGGATTCAGCCTGAAGAAACAATTAGAAAATCGCTTATTCACTTTCTAGTTTGCTTTAGTTTAGCATTTGTTTGGATGTACCAGGGTCTCGTACCGAAACTGCTTTTCCCAGAGACAGGCGAGATAGAAATGGTAAAAGCGAGTGGGATCTTCTCCGGATATGAGTCAGGAATGGTCACTGTTATAGGTGTCGCTCAAATGTTGATTGGACTGTTGTTTTTATTACCTATAAAGAAGAAATGGCTATTCCTCGGTTCTTCTGTTGCAGTTTTTTTGCTTGGTATTGGACCATTGATTATCTCTCCTGAACAATTTATACTGCCTTTCAATCCAGCTTCACTTAATATGGCAATGATCGTAATAGGTATTATCGGTGCTCTGAATTGCAAAAATTTAGCATTAGCCCGTCATTGTAAAAGACGAAAGGAAAAGATCGTATGACGTCGATTTATCAAATGACTTTAGGAAAAAAATTTAACAAACTACATCCAATGATGCAAAAAAAATTCTCATTACACTCTTCTGGTGTAAATATGGCAAAAGGTGAAGGCGAAATGACTATTTCAGGTGGACCGAAATGGGTCCTTCCTTTTTTGCGTTTGTTAACGAATGATCACTTGTTATTCCCTGAAAGGGGAGCCCGTGTTACCTGTAGAATTGAAAACTATGCTTACAAAGATGCAATGGGCAGAGAAAGGGTATCTTGGATTCGTCGATTTTATTTTCCTCATGTGACAAGGGCTTTTGATGCGGTGATGATGTATGACACTGAATCTGGTTTGATTTTGGACGACCTAGGAAAATCGGGACGGTTAACTTCACCGTTACATGTAGCTGTTAGTGAGCAAAATGGTCTTTTTATATCAACAAATGAGTTATTCATTAATTTGTTTTCAATTAAGCTAAAAGTCCCTGCATTTCTAAGTCCGATTGTGAAAGTACACGAGTATTTTGATGACGAATCTGGAAGGTTTATCGTCAGCGTTTCTGTTCGTCAGCCGAGAATAGCAGAGATTATAAAATATGAAGGGTCTGTACAAACCACTTTTCATACAGTGAGCAGAGAAGAAATACCAAATGATGGTATTCTGCCACAGCAAGAAAGGAAGAATCAAGATGAGAGTTGAAAAAAGTGCTCTGATAGGAAGTTTAGTGACAGTTATTTGGTGGGGATTATTCGACCCGACCATTGTTGAGTTGGCACTTGCCTTCGCATTTCTTGTTCTGGTTCCTCTCAGTCTCAAGTTAGCGATAGCTACCCCACCTTATTCGTGGACGCAATCTTGGTTGGAAAAGTTTTCGCGGTACTCGCTTCCGTTTGCTATCGTTGCAGTCATGTCTTTGACGATTGAAGTCGGAGTATTTTTTGGATTACTTGCAGGAGTATGGTTTATTTTTACGGGCGGGATTTCCTTCTTTGCTTTTTTACAGATGTTAGCAAGAGGGGTTCGACCTGCTGAAGAAACTGTCATAGACGTAGGGATGCTTTATATAGGTGTCGGCGGTGTTTGGTTCGTATTATCAAGAATTGGAGCGACGTCAATTCTTCCGTATTCAGATGTGATTGTCGAACTCACTGCGATACACTTCCATTATTCAGCATTCGTTTTGCCGATTTTAACTGGTGTTTTTGGTCGTTGGTTATATCAGCAGAATGCTAAGAAAAATAAGATTGGAAAACCTTATACGCTGTTGGCTTTTGGCATTGCTTTGGGGCCTATTCTTGTTGCAATAGGTTTGGACCTAGGACCGCCACTTGAATTTTATTTCGTCAGTATCTACGTTTTGTTTGTTTTTTGGTTATGTGGTTGGTGGTTGCTATCAGTGACACGTATCAGACGAGTAGCCGGAATTTTAGTTGGGATATCAGCCATGGTCATGATTAGTACGATGACTTTATCTTTGTTGTATAGCCTCGGTCTTTACATGGGAACGACGATCATTTCCATCCCTGATATGATTCGCTGGCACGGAGCATTAAATGCGTTTGCATTTTCATTTTTAGCTTTAGTAGGGTGGTTGATGATTTCTCCTCAACGAAGGTACGAATACAGTCAATTTCCGATTAGCAATTTAAGGGGAAAAGGATACGTTGGGTCAGATGTTTTTTCTCGTTTTAATTGGATTGATAGAGAAAAAACATGCAAAGGTTTGATCGGGGAGTCATGGAGTGTGTATAATCACCATAGTTTTGATTCCACGAAATTGAATCCTCTAATTAAGGAGTTTTATTTAGACACAAGTCAATTTCATATGAAGGCAGAAGTGAATTGGCATAAGGGGTGGCGCACGTTGTCACGATTTAGTTATGTTATGACGAAGAAGATGGGGCAGATACAGTTACCGCCGTCACAATCATTAATTATGACAGGTAAGATAATCCCAATTGACGATAAACTTGATGGACGAAGGCATGTAAGAGCTTGGGTTAGGAAGAATGAACAGACGAATGAACCGATCTTCTCTGCACTTTACTCATCGCATCAAACGAAAGAAATGACGTATATGAATATCGCACTACCTTTGACTAGAGGAGTGATGACAGGAGTATTGCGATCAGAACATGATGATCAAAACGGATTGATATTAACGAGTAAACGATTAGAAGATAATAGGGGAGATGAAGGGATCTACCTCACTTTCCGAAAAATAACGGTGAAGACACCTTTACAAGAGACATTTCATATCACATCAAATGAAGGAGGCATTTTAAAAGCAAAACATCAAATGACATGTTTTGGATTGCCTTTTTTAACGATTAATTACCATCTCTATAAGTAGAGGTTGGAGGAGTCGGCATAGCAAAGAACCATAGTAATCATTACTTACCATGGCACACTTGAAGAAATGATTTAGAAATAAGCGATATCTCACCTTAATTCCACTGTAAATTCAAGGTCAACCGGCAGCAAGGCGCTTGATCATCGATGAACGTGAAGTTGACTGATATTGGAGTATAGGAGGTTTCTACTTTTATTGGACCTGTAACTTCATTCATGATCGCATCAACTTCATCATCTTGACTTGCTTGAGCAGCAACCATTAATCGATTCATCGTATCAGGTGAGGCTTGGAGATTTTCGACTGTATTAGTTGCCGACTGAATTAGATTAGATGATTTCTGTAATGACACCTGAAAGGTTGAAATGTCGATAGTGGGATAACGATTATTCATATACCTAAACCAAGGGTAGGAAGGACCGTAAAACATGGAAATAGCACTCCTTTTAAAATTATTTTAGCCTGAAAAAATTTGAGCTTCATTTATATGAAGTTAAGCTGCCGACCCTACATTGTTATTTATAATATATGCCGTACGTCTTTGTTTTGTTGCAATATTAATTAGTACTTTGGTTGTGGCCATTAAGGTAAAAAAACAAAGGCTGTTAGTATAACAGGTTCGGTTTTTGGAGAGAAAAATTAAAGTCACATGCATAATAACACTGTAAGTCAACGTGATATTACAGGTGAATTAGCATTTGTAATTAGTACACAAAAAAGCACAGAGATTAACGTCTGTGCTTTTTGTTTGTTAAATTTTTCTTAAAGTGTTGCTTACCCGTTACAATTTAGTAATTGAAGGTGGGGTGGTTTTGGTGACGATATTTTTCTAAAGTAAATTGTAATTCTAGATATATGCAATTTATATGCATCTCTATATAATGAAAGTATCAATGCAAGTTTCCACTATTCTTCTAGCGAGAACAGAAATATCAAGGGAAGAAAAAAGTATTATTACTACTATTAATGGGGTGCCTTAAATGAATAAGAAACAAGTAATGTTAATCGGTACTGAGGTTGGTTTATACACGGCGTTTCTGTCTTTTATAGCTGCATTTATTTCTAGTGTATTTATTTTTGAACAACATTGGGGTGGAAATACCTACTTTGGACCAATTTTCTACTTTTTTCAATTTTCGATGTTGTTCGCTGTCTTGGTACCTTTGTTCTTTTTAAATAAATATTTTAACATTCATCGTACTAAAAGTAACAATATTGTTTTAATGTCCTTTGTAAGTTTTTTCTCGTTAATCTTTTCTGTGGTCATAATTGGGGAAACGTACCTTATACTTATTGACTATTTTCCAACCCACCCAAATAATATTCCGATCATGACACTTCCTTCCTACTCGTTTAATTATTTACCTTTTATTATTGCTGGTTTACTTTTATCTCTAACAATACTATTATATGGTTATCTTACGTCTCGTTTTTCCAAAAAAACATTCAACTAATATTAATAAAGCGTTTCTGTTTTTTTCAGAATCGCTAACCCGTTAGATTAAGTACCGTTGTTCATGTTTTATTAAGAACAAATAGCTTATATCCTATCAAACCACCAACTAAAGCTGATAATACAGAAATTATAGCATTAGTAATGAAGCTTGAATTAGGAATCAAATACTCAGATGTAAAAACCACAATTCCAACAATTAGACTTGTAAATAAAATCATTTTTATAAGTCCTTTTCTCAAAATAGAACACCTCCAACATAAGAAATAAAACTATATGGCTTCTTCAACTAACGCTAACCTGTTAGCGCAACAAGTCAACCTATTAATTATTGGTTAAAGAAGATATCTATACCATCTATATTTACTGATTTTATTTTGGAAATATCAAATACCCTATTAGGTAAGAATTTAACCGTAATCTTATCATTTTTGCTAAAACCTCTAATTAAATCAAAAGTATGAGAAAGGCCGTCCGTCATTGTAACATTTACTTCAATATTACTTGAATGATTAAAATCTCCATTCCCATATATAGTTATACCTAGAGGAGAAATTGACACCGTATCGGAAGTCCATGTTCCAAATTCTTGATTAAATTCAATACTTTTCTCTTCTTCCGTCGTCGGCATTCTAAATGTGGTGCTCCAGCTACCTGTTATAAATTTCTCACTTGATACTAAATAACCCATTAACTTATCGTTTTCTAAATTTATATTGTCTATGCTAAAAATGTATTCAGTAAATTCTCTACCATAGTTTGTTGCGCCTGAGTCATCTGTTCCAAAATAAATATTAGAAGGATGAACTTCATTCCCATTTTTATCAATAAAGTAAAAATTACCGTGGTCTTCCATACCATTCTTCGTCCAATTAGCTTGGATATGGAGACGGTTATTGATAATACCAACATTAGAGATATGCATAAAGTCGATTCCTGGTAGTGATAGGATATTTTGATTAGGTTTTAAAACCTGTACGTTACCTTCTTTGGATAGTTGATGATATAATGTTCCACCACCACCTGGAATATTGTTCATATCAAGAGAAATTGTTTCAGGAACAATACTTGTTAATTCCGAAATATTCGCATTAACTGACTGTTCGAATGTTTGTTTATGGCTTAAAAAAGAATCTATACGAAAATTAACTTTACTATCACTAAGTTTACCACCATTAGCTTGAATTCTAAGTGTGGCAGTATTTGTCACTTCATCAAAATCAATAATCTGACTGTTAAACATTTGAGCACCAGTCAAAGAGTAATCATAAATATCTAGTGTTTCATCGATTCTACTGCCAGTTAAATCTTGGAGTGTAATATAGATAACTGCCATTTCATTATCGCTCATTGCACCGACTACCTCTGCTTTAATTCCATTACTCTCACTGCTTTTTTCAATCGGCTGAAGCATCAATGCTAATTCTGGGTTCACATTAGATACTAAATTATTAAAGCTAGGAATATGTGCAGTTCCCAAACCAGCTGAAAACAAAATAACCGTCGAAGCAACTAATGCTAGAGCAACTTTTTTAAGTTTTCGTTTGGGCTTTTCTGATTTTGCCTGTAATATACCAAGTTTTGATCTTTCGCTTAATTCATCTGGAACTTCTATTCTTTCTAATTCCTCTTTAATATTATTTTTCACAAATATCAGCCCCCTTAGCTTTTTTCCGAAGTTTTTCTAACGAACGATATAAAATCGTTTTGGCTGTACCTAGTGGTATGTTTAATAACTCGCTAATTTCCTTAAAGGAATACCCCTTATAGAATCTTAAAATGATGACACTTTTTTCATCATCGTTTAATGATTCTAATAAGTGTTGGAGCGATATTGAAAGAGTAATATCCTCACTCTCTGAAGGGATAACCCCCTCATACTCTGGCTTTAAGTGAACTACCTTTTGTTTTTTTCTTATACAGTCAATAGAACAACTAATTGTAATTTTCATTAACCAAGTTTTAAAATACTCAGGATTTTTTAATGTTTCTATTTTTGTAAATGAGCGATACGCTACTTCTTGCACGACATCTAATGCATCTTGCTTGTTTTTTACATAAACATAAGCCATTCGATAAATATCCTGTTCATATTTTTGGAAAATTTTTAAGAAGGCTTTATCGTCTCCTTTTTGGGCTTTTTTGACTAATCGGATAATTGTAATTCACCCTTTCTTTTTTGTCTTTCATCTATTAGACAGATTTAAATATCATTTGGCTTTAATTTGTTTCATTTTTTCAAAAAAATAAAACAAGGAATCGAAATCCCTGTTTTTCGGTCACATGTTTTAAGATTTTAACTAACAAAATATAATTTCCTTATTTTAGGATTCTCCCCGTTTCTTTAAGTCCATATTTCACAATATCATTAGATTATTATTTTCAATTTTCTCTGCGAATACCGAACCCGTTACTGTAAGTAGCCCTTGTTTTTCTTACTTCTCCAAATTATTTAAATGGATTTGACCCTTCACTAATACCGACTAGTTCTTCACTTACTTTCCATAATTGAGCGGCTAATCCACGATCATGTGTTTTTTTCGTTGTTTCTACTTCCTTTTGATGAACGAAAAATTTCCCTGTAACTCCTTCCAACTCTTTAGAAGTAGCTAAATAAATCGCAGTTCTTGAACCTTCCGCAGGCGTCTGAAAAAATGGCCTCAGCATTTTCACAATCGTTTTTCCAAATCCAGTTTTTCGGTCAATTCCTAAATTCGTTGAAACCGCTCCAGGATGCAAACAATTTGTAGTTACTTGACTCGCTTCGAGACGGCGAGACAACTCATATGTAAATAAGATGTTCGCTAGTTTCGACTGACCGTAAACTTTAAAGGTGCGATATTTATGTCGGGAGTGAAGGTCCTCAAATGAAATATTGCCAAATTTATAAGCGCCTGAAGAAACGTTTATAATTCTTGAAGGGGCACTAGCTTTTAATTTATCAAGCAAAAGGTTTGTAAGTAGAAAAGGGGCAAGGTGATTAACACCAAATTGTAGTTCATATCCATCAACTGTTTCTTGACGTTTTGTCGTGATGATTGCTGCATTATTTACTAATACATTCAGTTGATCGTATTTTGCGGTGAAGTCAGCTGCAAACCTTCTTACATCACTTAAGTCAGCAAAATCACATAGGATAAGGTCAATATTCTCATTGCCGCTTTCATCAATGATTTCTTGTTGAGCCTCTAAGCCCTTAGGTTCATTCCTACAAAGCATAACGACTTGAGCGTTTTGTTTGGCAAAAGCAAGTGCAGTTGCTTTACCCATACCAGAATTTGCACCTGTTACTAGAACGACGGGTCTTGTTTGAGTCATGATAATCCTCCAAGAGGGCGAATGCACCCAAGTTATTTAGTATAAAACTAATGTTAGATACAGTAAGTGATAACGGATTAGAACAAAGACTATATGATTAAGTTTAACATAACAGTATTAGAGGGAAGACAATAATGATAGCGTTACCAGTCTCAAGAAAGGATTTGATATCATTGTCCATTAAAGATACACAGAATACTATTGAAAACATTATGGAGCACCTTTTTGAAGATGAAACATTTATCCCAGGTGAAAAAACAGAAAGTAGACGGAGAGTATTTGATTCAGGAAAGGAAATTCTTACGACAACGGACAAAATTATTAAAAGTTACATAAGGGTGTCGAGAGATAATAGAGAAATTGTGCGTATACCTGCGTACCGTATTCAACACAATAATATTGCTGGATTTTACAAGGGGGGAATTCGATTCAGTGAAACGGTTAGTGAAGAGGAAGTAGAGAATCTAGCGGTACTAATGACGCTAAAAAATGCGTTACATGACTTACCTTATGGTGGGGCAAAAGGGGGAGTTGTGATCAATCCAAAAGATTATTCTGATCGCGAATTAAACTTAGTTTCTAAAAAATACGTCCAACGTTTTGCACCGGATATTGGCCCAACTCATGATATACCTGCTCCTGACATGGGGACGAATGATCAAGTGATGGATTGGATGATTGGTGAATATAAAACGATTCACCCAGGTAAGAGTTATTTAGGTGCATTCACTGGAAAGAGTATTGAAAATGGTGGAGCACTAGGTCGAAGAGAAGCTACAGGGAAAGGAACGTACCATAGCTACTTTTGGCTTATAAATGAATGGGCAAGAAAACAAAAAGATAGAGAAAAAGAAATTGACAAGGGAATTCACTTTCAACAGTACGAAAAACTTAAATCAATTTACGAGCGAAGTGATGAAGGAAAATCGATACGAATGGCTGTCCAGGGGTTTGGTAACGTGGGCGGAGTCGCGGCTAATATGGCTTACCACTGTAAAGAGTTAAAACATGATGTCATCGCCGTGAGTGATCACCTTGGAACGCTTTATAATGCGGATGGCCTTGATATAGATAAATTGGTTGTTTTTCATAATCGAAACAATCAATTACCAAATACCCAAGAGGAGCTCGATGCAGCAGAAATAAAAGCGGAGTTGCTCCATCGCGATGATATTCTCACTCTCGATATGGATGTGTTTATTTTAGCTGCAATTGAGGATCAAATCACCACAAGTAATATGAAAAAAGTGAAAGCAGATGTTTTTGTAGAAGGTGCAAATGCACCAATAGATGCTGCTGCCGATCAGTATCTTCATGACCAAGGCAAAGTCGTTATTCCGGACATTCTCGCCAATGCTGGTGGGGTAATGGTTTCCTATTTGGAATGGAAGCAGGATAGAATTACACAAGTTTACACAGAGGACGAAGTTTTAAATCAGATGTATCTTCAGATGTCAAATAGTTGTGAAAAAGTGTTTCGAGAGTATTTTTCTAAAGGGCTACCTGGCATTCGTACGACTTGTTATTCTAATGCGTTGAAGCGATTATTCGAGTTACTTTATAAGCATGGAAAGCTGTTTTAAAGGGACATATCGATTACCAATTTTAATTTTTGTTTAATTTATTTAAGATTAGGGAACCGATAGACTATTGATAATTATAGTCAAGAGGAGATGATTTAATGATTCGAACAATTCTAATGATAATTGGTGCTATCGTAGTAATAAGCTTTATAGTATCTATGCTTTAAGATGAGTGTATGAATATAAATCTATTTTTAGTTTGAAATGAGCATATTTTAAGTTCTCAAATTTTTAAGCTTTAGACTGTGGGAAGAGATGAACAGGAGGATGTTATTTATGCAACCGAATAAAAACGATAAACAAAGACCTGTGAGTCAAGATCAAGAAAGTGCATTTAAAAAAGATCAAGAAAAGCAGTTGAAAAGAGATCAATCTGTAATGCCAGTAGATGAAATCCCATTAGAAGACGTGAAATACGAAGAAGAAGAACAGAAAGATAAGAACAAAGCTAAATCGAAAAATCGTTCATCGACAGATAGAAAAGACGAAAGCTGATTGCCTAGCTTTCGTCTTTTTTGTTTGTTTTCTGACGGGAATTATTATTATCGATATATTGCATAAAAACGATGGCAGGCACTCATTCTCTTTGAATACATACGATAATTTAGAAAAAGGAGGAGCGGAGTTATATATGACGCTTCCTTCATGTACACGGGGAGTGAAAATATGGAGAATGAGAAAGATTGGGGATTTTATATAAGTCAAGTGGACGATTGGATGACACAATTAGAAAAGGAGATAGATTATCGAACGGAACAAGGCAACGCAGATAAAAAGGAAAAAGTAATAAACGAAATGGAAAACTTAAAGGTTCTAAGGGGAAAACTGATGGATAACAATAGCTACGATCATTTGCATGAGACATTCACTGATCAAGTCCATCGCGTATCATGGACTTACGAGGATTGGCGAAAACAGCAAGTAGATGATAGGAAAGAAGTAGGTTGGGGAAATAGAAATGCAGTTCCTCCGGGCGAGCATCGCTTACCTCCACTTCCTTATGATTACGCAGCATTAGAACCGGTTATATCAGAAGAAATTATGCGTCTTCATCACCAAGAGCATCATCAAAGTTATGTGGATGGACTAAACCAAGCAGAGTTAGAGATGAAACAAGCCAGAGAAACAGATAGTTTCGATCTGATTCGTCATTGGGAAAGAGAAGCAGCTTTTCATGGAGCAGGTCATTACCTTCATACGATGTTTTGGAATAATATGAGTCCAGACGGTGGGGGAGAACCTACAGGAGCGCTAAGCAGGCAGATCGATAAAGACTTTGGGAGCTATCATCGATTCAAACGGCATTTCAGCGAGGCAGCTAAAAAAGTCCAAGGGGTCGGATGGGCGTTATTAGTCTGGTCACCACGGTCAAGAAGACTTGAAATTCTCCAAGCCGAATTTCACCATTTGTTAAGTCAACAGGATATTATTCCACTTTTAGGATTAGACGTATGGGAGCATGCCTATTACTTACAATATAAAAATAATCGTGAGGAATATGTCGATCAATTTTGGAATATTGTAAACTGGGGAAATGTAACTGAAAGATTTGAAAATGCTAAATTAGTCAAATGGGAACCGTATTAGGATTCAATTGATCCAGATATTGTTATATTTAACTTTTTGTTAAATAGATTGAATTAATGTTATCTTTCATGTAAAATTAAAAATGCTTAGAAAACAATAGTGTTTCTGAGAAGATTATTAGTTCTAACTTAACTGTGAAATTTTATATAAAATAGGTGGGAATGATTCGGACAATAGAACCGGACATAAGCCGAAAAGGATTTACACGAAAAGTGTCTATCCTTTTCGGCTTTTTTGTTTTTAATAGATATATTGAAAGGAGAAACAATGCAATATTTAATTGATCATAAAAGAAAATTTATTCATCGAACAACATATGCAAATGATAAGTGTAATTTTCATATTACCGAGGTAGGAAATCGAGAGTTCACTCAAGATATGGCATATATGAAACGTTTAAAATTAGAAAAAGGGTATCAACAATGTGAGTATTGTAGTATTTTAGTAGAAAAGCCTAGTGAAATTTAATTCATATTTATAGTGGGAACACTATGTAGTAGAATGCATAATGAGTAGTAATACTAAATTTAGATGGAAATAAATTTACCAGTAAGGTTGTGAAACAGAACATGGAAACCTATAATGATACGAAGCTTTATGCTCAAATTTCTAGTTACATGGGGAGGTTGCTTAGAGAAAAATTTGGTAAAGGTCCTACCTCAATATTTGTTACGATTAATAAACCATATATCACCATTTATCTTCGTGATTTTTTAGCGCCGATTGAACGTGTACTCCTCGAGAAAGGTGAATGGAAACGAATAGAAGAAACCCGGGATGTTTTAATGCAAGAGCTATTTCCAGAAATAAGAAAAGAATTGAAGGTAATTGCAGATCTAGATGTGGAAGACTTGCATTATGATTGGAATTTGGACATCCATTCAGGTATCGTTTTTGGTTCTATTAAACATTCAGATACTGTTACCGGAAATTCAGGATTATCTAAGATGGATGAAGAACAGTTTTATACAGAGATAAACAAAGCAAGTGAAAGAGGGCAAAAGGTACCTGAAAAGACGGAAGTGTTTTGGTTAAATGACAGAACTATTGTGACAAAACGGACAGGTATTTTAGTTGAGATTGAAAAGCAATTAATTAAAAATGATTTTGTTGAAGAATTGAAACTAACAAAACGCCCAATGGAGAAGAAAATGGTCGATCAAAAAAAATTGGAAGATATTATCGGGAAATCCATTATTGATACGTTCGTAGATTGGAATTTTGAAAAAGATATCGGTTACTTTGTTTTTGTGACGACACCTAAAAAAGATTTATAAACAAAGGTCGGCCTTAAAACTAGGCTGGTCTTATTTATGTGAAAATGGAATAAATGAATGTTTTTCAAAGGAGGTTTATGTTCTATTATGATTAAGAATTATTAATGCGGGTATTAGATATAAATGAAAGTGAAATAGGAGGTTGATGGTTATATGAAAAAATATAAAATTTTTGTTATAGATAAAAATGGAAATGAAAAACTGGTACAAAAAAAACATACTGATAAAGTTGTAGAAGAGATGATATTTTACACAGAAGAAAGTAAAATTAATTTTTATGAAGAGTTGAAGAATAAATATCCTGCTTATTCGATCAAAATGATGATGAGTCTATAAAGAGAAATAAAATATAATGTAATCATAGATACCTCCAGTTTTATAGACTGGGGGAAATTTACGATTAACTATTATGACGAGGTCATTGTTTTTCTTTAATATGAATTGGTAAAACCGTTAAACGTTTCATTCTCCTACATAAAGATGACTAGTCTAGAGGATCTTTGACTGAAATTAAGATAAGAAAGGAGTAATCTATGTGGTTTGGTGGAAGTTCTTCTGCAGTTTCGTTTACGATGTATTCCTTTCAACATGTAGTAATGATTGCCTTGCTTATTGGTGTAACATTGGGGTTGTATCTTTTTCGCTTAGATCACAAGAGAACAAAGCTTCGTAAATGGGAAATTACCGTAGCGATTTCGTTAATTGTATTTGAGGTAACTTATCAAATCTGGCTGATTGTAAACGGTAATTGGCACGTGAGTCATGCATTACCACTGGAATTGAGCAACATAAGCGTCATTTTAGTAATTGTCTTATTGTTAACGCGAAGCAAGTTTGTTTTTGAGTTGGTATTTTTGGTAGGAATTGGAGGGGCTTTACAGGCAATTTTGACCCCCGTACTAACTTTTGGGTGGCCCCACTTTCGATTTTTACATTTCTTTTATACACATCTCATGGTGATATGGGTTGCATTTTATTATTTATGGGTGAAAGGGCTCACTTTTTCGTTTGTAAGTGTGCTAAAAGCGATGTTGTTTTTGAACGTTCTCTTACCTGTTATTTATGTCATTAATACATTAATCGAAGGGAACTACTGGTTTATAATGGAGAAACCAGTTGGAGGAAGTATATTGGATTTTTTGGGACCACATCCGTGGTACATAGTCGGGATGGAACTAGCTGCATTCGTTTTTTTTAGTTTGTTATGGTTGCTATTCGGACAAAAAAATAATCGCAGTGCCTAGATCGTTAAGACACTACGATGTGGTAATTGATTATGAGTTGTCTCCTCTAGTAGTCGGTGGCGTATTGTGTACATAAGGTGGAGAGGGTTTTAATTCAGGGGCAGGACCAAATGCTGGTGCAGGAGATACGTAACGAAATTGACTCATACTGTCCATGCTTTTACCATGAGCCCATCTTCCTTGCTTACTTTCTTCACCAGCAGAAAGATTATAAAAATCATAGGCGACTTGCTGTTTTTCCAATTCTCTAGGGAATGTCGCGGGTACTACAATATTCTCCTGAGCCTCGATTTCAGCAATGGCAGCTTTCCACATATTTTGGTGCATTGTATCTCGTGCAATTAAGAAGGAGAGCATATCTTTGACACCAGGATCTGAAGAGGATTCATAAACGCGAACGGCTTGAAGCCTTCCTTGAGATTCGGCATTTAGGTTTGCTCTAAAGTCAGCGAGTAAATTCCCACTGGCGGCAACGTAATCTGCTGTCCATCTATTACCAACGCTATCTGCAGGCATTGCTCCTAAACCAGAAACAATCGCATGTTGAGGATTCATCCCCCCAATTATAGCTGCTGTTACTGGGTCCTGTGCCGCTTTTTCTAAATCTCCAACAGGTGCCCCATCCAATAACCTAGCAATCATTGTCGAAAGCATTTCAATATGTGCCAATTCTTCTGTACCGATATCCATTAATAAATCACGATATTTATCAGTAGATCTGCTATTCCACCCTTGAAATAAATATTGTATTGCTACCGATATTTCACCGAATTGTCCGCCAAGTAACTCCTGCATGTTTCTTGCCATTAATGGATCTGGTCTTGATGGTTTTGCTTCGTATTGTAATTCCTTCATATGAAAAAACATGGTTACTCCTCCTTAAGTTGCTCTTCAATAGATGATATTAAGTAATCTGTTTATCTATACCTAAATATACATCCAAAAAATAATCCTCCCTAAAATGGGAGGATTAAGGTTTAGCTGTGCTGCATTTGCTTTTCTACTTCTAACGGTGGTGGGACTAACCAGCCTTTTTCTTTATTCAGTCGTAACATTTTCAATGCATTTTGAGCTTTTGACTGATGAAATTGGCCGTACATCATTGCAATGTCTTCCCTAGTGCTTTGTGACATTGCTGTACTACATCCAATCATACCAGCAGCAAGATCAGCTGAGATTGCCATAGAAATCTCGGGGTCATTGATCCTTGCTCCCGGAGGGATTTCTTCAATAGACGCTTTCGCTCGTTCAGGTGGGCTAGGAGGTAATTGAATGCCATTTTCTTTTAGCATCGTATCAACCTGTTGTTCTTCTTGTCTTGCTTGATCGATTAAATTATTAATTTGCTTTTTTAAGTCGTCGTCTCCACAATGATTTTCGTATACTTGAAACATCGCAATCGATGATTTCATTGTGGATGAATAAGTCCAAATACTAAAAACTTCTCCATAATGCATTGGCTCATTTTGTTGATTTCCACTTAATATGCCCATCATCATCCTCCTAATTTGTGATTCAGCTTTCATGTGATCAGCTTAAATTTTATTTTGACCACATCCATTAATATATGGATGTTCTGTATCATTATCCGATGAAATAAATGGGCTTTTTCATTAAGAAATAGAATTTATTTTTATTATAAGTTGGAATCTGAGGAGGCAAATCTCGGTTTAGATAAAATTCCGCATAACTCATAACACATCAACGATGTTTGGACATAACCTAATACTAAAAGTGAAAAGGAAGTGTCTAAATGGAGAAATCACAAGAGGAATTACTGAAACTCATCGTGGATCAGGTATTAAAAAAGCATGGTGTAGAAAAAGAAGGAGATCTTTCTTCTAAAGATAAACAAAGTCTTATCGAAGTTGTTGAAAAGCTAAAAGAAGATGTAGAAACCTATACCGAAAATGAAAAGAAAATCATCACAGAACGCGACCAAGCCAACAGAAACTCGAAAAGTAATCATAATACTGCGGCAGATGAGACTATTTCAGAGAATAATCGAGTTAATCAAAAAAGAAGTAAAAATGATCGTAAAACCCTTAAAACTTATTTCCGTTAATTTATAGGGGAATTGAAGTGGATACTAGGGAAAAATAGAAAGAATGATACCTTTAGAACGTCACCACGAGTGAAAGGGAATGGAAAAGTGTGTAACGTTCCCTTTAGAACGTCACCACAAGTGAAAGGGAATGGAAAAGTGTGTAACGTTCCCTTTAGAACGTCACCACGAGTGAAAGGGAATGGAAAAGTGTGTAACGTTCCCTTTAGAACGTCACCACGAGTGAAAGGGAACGGAAAAGTGTGTAACGTTCCCTTTAGAGCGTCACCACGAGTGAAAGGGAACGGAAAAGTGTGTAGCGTTCCCTTTAGAACGTCATCACGAGTGGAAGGGAAAGAAAAGGAAAGAACGCTCTCTTTAGAAGATCATCTTTAGTCTCCTTTATCAAAATTGAGTAAACTGCCATGCGTTGATTGTCCATACGAAATGGCAGTCACTACATATACTGAACTAAACCCGAGAGGAGGGATTAGTTTGAATCAAGAAGTTTATTATTCAGGAAATGACAAATCAGAGAAAACTAAATGGTCTGCTTTGGATCCAAATCAATGTCACCCATCACACAAAAGTGAGCCAGCAACTCAAAACAGCGATCAAGTAAACAAAACGTTGCAAGCATCAGAAGAGTATATATTTATTAAAGATTCTTGTGATATAAATGTAGCAACTACGGATACTAAAGCAGCCGTTTCTTTGCAAGCGGCACTCCAAGCGGCGATTGCGTTAGTGATTAGTATTTCGATTGCTGATAGTAGCCGAGCGGAGGTAGTAACTCAAGATTTGTTACAAACAGCTAAAACAAAGCAGGTGACTTTCCAGAAGACAGTAATTGAAAATTCAAGAAATGTTGACGTCACTACGACAGATACGCAAGCATCCGTAAACATCCAAGTACTTCTTCAAATATTATTAGCGTTAATTGTTAGATTAGATATTCTTTAATATGTGAAAAAAACCGGAGTGCTAAATCAATAGCACTCCGATTTTTACCTACTTTACATATTTGATCATGTTAATAGACTTTTTCAATGCAACAATAATCGTTCACTTGCTCCTGAAGCCAGTCGTGGATGAGAGGGTGTGGAAGGTACGTTTTGCCATCGTAAGCGTGAAATAAACCTTTAAGCTTTGCTGGGATTTTCTTAGTTGTATAGTATCCTTCACTTAAAAAGACAGGAGCAACAATGATTTCTTTTGTGTTGTCATGACTTAACGCTTGGGCCGATTCTGTTATCGTGTCAGGAAGAATAGTTCCAATCCCTACTTCAGAGAATCCTAATTTAGCTTGTAGCTTTTCACTCATATCATTGAGCGTAGCTTCCCACATAGCTTGAAATTTAGGGCGATTGTTTCCATGAGTAACGAGCATAAGACTTTCTTTGCTTGGCGTCTTCGATAACTTGCGAATTCTGTCAGCCAAAAGCTCGATGATAAGAGGGTGTGAATCCATTGGTTTTCCCCAGATGATCTTTGCTTTAGGGTGAATATCCGCTAAGTGAGAGTCTAAATCTGAGTGGTCAATAACCCCCAACGCATATTGGATTTCCTCTAGATGAGTGCTTCCAGAACATACGAAAAAAGGAATGACTAGAATCTCTTCTGCTCCACCATCTTCCAATCTTCTTACGCCATCTTCAATGCTTTTTCCGGCAACTAGCTCAAGGTAACCAATCGTAACAGGAACATTTGATTCTAATAATGAAACGCTTTGCTCAATAAGATCCATCCATTTCGAATCACGAGAACCGTGGGCAATCACTAAAATACCTTTTTGTTTATCGTTGCTCATTTAAAACACACCTTTAAATTATACTTGGGCCATTTGAAAGGAATCGGCATTACTTTCTTCAAACCATGCTAATTTTTCTCTAAGGTTCACGACTTCACCAACGACGATGATTGCAGGTGAACGGAATTTTGCTTCGGCGACTTTTTGTGAAATATTATCGAGTGTACCAGTTAGGGTCGATTGCCGATCGGTTGTTCCCCAGCGAACAAGGGCTACCGGCGTAGTGGACGAACGCCCATGAAGTAATAATTGTTCTTGAATCATTTCTATATTTCCGACACCCATATAAAACACAAGTGTGTCTACCGATGTAGCGATTTTATTCCATTGGATTTCTTTTCTTGCGGAATCGACGCACTTATGGCCTGTGATAAATGCGCAAGAAGAGCTCAATTCACGGTGAGTTAAAGGAATTCCTGCATACATGGGTGCGGATATACCCGATGTTATTCCCGGAATAATCTCAAATTTGATATGATGGTTTGCACAGAATTCAGCTTCTTCGCCTACGCGGCCAAAAATACCAGGGTCTCCACCTTTTAGTCGCACAACATTTTTTCCTTTGCTTGCTTTATCAACTAATATTTGATTAATTTGGTCCTGTGGAATTAAATGTCGATCTGGTTTTTTTCCACAATAAATTAGTTCGGTTAAAGGTTTAGCATAGTCAAGTAATGCTTTATTGACTAGACGATCATAAACGATCACGTCTGCTTTTTCAAGAGATTTTACACCTTTTATCGTCATTAATTCAGGATCTCCGGGGCCTGCGCCAACGAAAAAAACAGTCCCATTCTTAGTCATTGCCTACACCCCTTCCTTTTAAATTGAATGTGAAAACACTCAGTTTGTTATTGCTAATAGATCAATAAGCCCCTCATCCTCAAATCAGCTCAGAGAATGAGGGGATATTAGTTATTTAAACGCTAATTGTCTTTATATTCTAACAAAAACTTCATCATTCGTCACTTCTACTGGATACGTGCGAACACAACCGTCATCAGGTTTTTGTACATCCCCGCTATTTAGGTCAATTTTCCAGTCATGCAGGGGACAAAATACATACTCCCCGCTGACAATACCTTCGGATAGAGGACCTTGTTTGTGTGGACATTTATTTTCTACAGCTTTATATTTCCCACTACTCAAACGGAAGATAGCAATTTCGAGGTCATCAATTTTTACCTCTTTTCCAACTTGCATTGGGATTTCCTCGACGTTAGCTACTCTTACTAATTGTGTTTCAGGTGCTTTATTCATTGGTTTCCCCCCACTTCCTATTTTTGAGCAACGGCAGCTGCTTTATAGTTTTGAAAAAGATCATTTTTTTGTTTCTCGTCATTAACGATTTCACTCCAAGGATCATTTAGGTTAGTAAGAGCTACTTCCATTCTTTTGACTAACTCTTGCTTTTCTTCTGGATCGTCTAAAATGACAGATTTGATGTAATCTAAGCCAACTCTTTCTAAATAATGGGACGTTCTTTCTAAATAGCGAGCATTTTCTCTGTACAACTGCAAGTATGCAGAGATCATTTCTAATACTTCTTCGTCAGAAGTAACTGTACATAAGAGATCAGCGGCTCTTAGTGTCGTTCCGCCGTTTCCACCGACATAAATTTGCCAAGATCCTTCAACTCCGACTACTCCAACGTCTTTGATTCCACCTTCAGCACAGTTTCTCGGACAAGCAGAAACCGCCATTTTTACTTTGTGAGGAGTATTTAAACGTTCAAATTTCTTTTCTATTGCAATGCCAAGGCCGATCGAATCTTGCGTGCCAAATCGGCAGAAGTTTTCACCTACACATGTTTTAACGGTACGGATCGATTTAGCGTAGGCATAACCAGAAGGCATATCTAAGTCTTTCCAAACGTTAGGAACATCTTCTTTTTTGATGCCGAGCATGTCAATTCTCTGTCCACCTGTCATTTTAAGCAATGGAACATCATATTTATCGGCTACATCAGCAATTCTTCGTAAATCTTTTGCGTTTGTCACACCACCGTACATTCTAGGGACTACGGAATAAGTGCCATCGTTTTGAATATTAGCGTGCATTCGTTCATTAACAAATCTTGACTCGCGTTCATCCTCGTGATCGGTTGGATTAACCATACCGAGGTAGTAGTTTAGAGCAGGACGACATTTCGAACAACCTTCATCTGATGTCCAACCTAATACGTTCATGACTTCACGGGTATGTGAAAGGTTCTTATCGCGAATTTCAGCGACAACTTCTTCATGAGTTAAATCCGTACAGCCACAGACGGTTGCTTTCTCATCAACAGCCTCGAATTCATCACCAAGTGTATGTTCAAGCAAGTCACCAACTAGACCGGCACATGTTCCACAAGATCGTGAAGCATTTGTACAGCCTCGAACTTCAGCAACGGTTGTTAGGTTCTGCTCTTTAATAGCAGTAACAATATCTCCTTTTGATACACCGTTACAGCCACAAATTTGGTCACTATCGGCCATTTCAGCAACGCCACTTCCACCTGCGTCCTGATCAGCTGATTGCAAGATCGTCACTTTACTCATATCAGAAATGTCGGTTTTATTGTTAATCATACTCAGTAGCCGTGTTCCGTCACTCGTATCTCCGAATAAGACAGCACCAACAACTTGATTATCGCGAACGACAACTTTTTTATAAATTCCTTCAAATTCATCTTGAACACGAATCGCTTTTGAATCTGGGCTGTCAGCAAACTCCCCAGCAGAGAATACATCTACGCCACTAACTTTTAGCTTAGTTGATAGAATTGATCCTTGATAGCCTTCGCCAGCGTCTTTTTCACAGATCTTTTTTGCAAGTGCCTTCCCTTGGTCCCAAAGAGGAGCGACAAGTCCATAAACCATTTCTCTATGCTCGGCACACTCACCGAGTGAATACACATCCGGTGCGCTTGTTTGCATATAATCATTAACGACAATCCCACGATTTGTCTCAATTCCAGATGCTTTAGCAACAGCAAGATTAGGCTTAATACCAACAGCCATGACGACTAAATCTGCTTTAACAGGTGGCGCATTTTTAAATGATACTTTCTTAACACGTCCAGCACCTAAAATTGCCTCTGTTTGGTATCCCATCAGGAAATTCATGCCTTGCTTTTCCAACTCTTCTTGCAACATTTTACCGCCCGTAGCGTCTAATTGACGTTCCATTAATTGATCCATGATGTGAACGACGTCAACTTCCATTCCGAGGTTCAATAATCCTCTAGCAGCTTCAAGACCTAAGAGACCACCACCGATAACAACAGCGCGCTCATATTTTTTTGACGTATCAATCATCTGATTACAGTCTTCAATATTTCTAAAGGCAATAACACCTTCTTTATCAGCACCAGGTAACGGGAGCATGAACGGGTCAGATCCAGTAGCTAAAATAAGGTCATCGTAAGGTACTTCTCTGTCTTTATCCGTATAGACGAGTTTGTCTTCTGTGTTTACTTTTTCGACAGTTTCACCAGTATACAGTTGAATGTTATTTTGCTCATACCATTCATAAGAGTTGATGATAATGTCATCTAATGTTGTATCTCCTTGCAAAACAGATGACAACATAATTCGGTTATAGTTGGGATGAGGCTCAGTACCAAAGATCGTGATCTCAAATCGTTCGGGATCTTCCTTTAAAATTTCTTCTATACATCGAACTCCAGCCATTCCATTTCCAATCAGAACTAACTTTCTTTTAGGCATTGAAATTCCTCCTGTTTTTTTTATAAAGTAATAAATATTTTTACTTCGCTTTCGTTGAATAACTTGCGACATTTCCTGATGCGACTTTCTTAAGACCTAATTCTGCTCTTGCATCAGCCGCTTTCACTTCTCTATCAACAGAAGATTCATAATAATTGTTACCAAATGAATCTTCCGGTTCGTCTAGCCAGAAATAACATGCGAGAAAACTTAATAGTGCTCCACCTGCTAAAACAAAGAAAAATGTCTGTGGTGTTACGAGTGTATAAAGAGTTAAATACAATGTAGCTCCGACATTTCCATACGCACCAGCCATCCCAGCTACTTGACCGGTGATCCTTTTCTTAACCATTGGAATCATAGCAAAGGTTGCACCTTCAGCCCCTTGGACAAACACCGATGTTAAAACGGTGAGTACTATCGCTAAAATAAGTGGCCAACCTGAATTAATCAATCCCATCATTGCAAGCCCGATGGTTATACCAACCATGTAGGTCAACATAACTCTTTTTCGACTACCCATTCGGTCGGATAATACACCGCCTAGCGGGCGTGCAACGATGTTAATAAATGCGAAAGATGCAGCAATCATTCCGGCAGTGGTAGGAGTTAATGAAAACGTCATTTGAAAAAACATTGGTAACATCGAAATGATAGCTAACTCAGCACCAAAGTTCGCGAAATACGTACTGTTTAATGCGGCGACATTTTTAAAATTATATTTGTCATCCTCTGGAACACCCTTTTTTAGAATAGGAATATTGACAGCGAGGATTTTGTAGATTTGATAAATCATTGTGAAACCAATGACTGTATAAGTAACATATAATATGGTATTGGAGATGAATCCCATACCAGCAACTCTCCATGCGAGAACGGCCAATGCTCCACCTAGAGGGATCGTCCAAACAATTAACCAAATCATATCTTTCCAAGTACTGACTTCCATTGCACCTGATTTTTTAGATTTAACAAATGTTTTCCCTTTTGGTGTATCACGAACGGCTAAGTAATAAATGACCCCGTAAACTAGGCAAAAGACACCAGTTAAAGCAACGGCATATCTCCAACCGTCATCGCCACCGAACATCGTTAAGGCAAACCAGGGTAGCAACATTGCTGCTGCGGCGGAACCAAAGTTTCCCCATCCGCCATAAATGCCTTCTGCAAACCCAACATCTTTTGGCGGGAACCACTCAGATACCATACGAATACCGACAACAAATCCGGCTCCAATACTGCTTAATAATAATCTTGAAATCATCATCTGTGTCCAAGAATCACCGAAGGCGAACATGAACGTCGGGATCGACATGACGATTAATAACCCTGAATAAACAACTCTTGGACCATATCGGTCGAGTAGCATCCCAATAACAATTCTTGCGGGGATCGTTAAAGCCACATTCATTATTCCGAGTGCTGCAATGTGTTCACCAGTCAACCAATCACTTGTTTCGAGCATTGTCGTGGCTAAAGGTGCCATATTAAACCATGTGAAGAATGAAATGAAAAATGCGAGCCATGTTAAGTGCAATACCTTCATCTGTTCGTTTTTAAATTTAAAAATATCTGCTATTTTCAATGTTGAGATCCCCCTTATATTAATTGGCGAGTTAGTAGTTCATCAGATTCTAAGATTAGAAAAATTCATATATTCTGAATACTTCTTAATGCAGATTATGTCACACATTTTTCGGCTTGAAAGGATTTCTGTGAGATTATTTAACACAATAAATAGCTCTTAAACCTTGTTATACCAAGGATGAGGAGTGGGGATGAGCCATAGTAAATCCGCTTATAGTAATGTTGGTAACGCTTACTATATCTCTGGAAATGATATAATTTAATTGTTTATAATGTTTTGTTGATTATGTCGGTAATCGAAATAAATATTGTTTATAATAATGATTATTTACATTGGAGAATTGAGGGGGAAGGTAGTAAGGGCGGCTTTTAAGTGATTTGCAATCACTCAATCAGTGAGCCAGCTCACTGAGAAATTATTATCATTATGATTAAATAAAAGAGAGGAGTGATTGTTTATGGATTTCTATACAGTTCTAAGTAGTTATTATGATGATATATTTGAAAAGAATGAAAAAGCGATTCAATTAATTAGAGGAAAAGTTCCACAGAAAGAGAATGCGCGTCTGCTTGATTTGGCAGCTGGAACGGGGGAAGAAGCTATTGCGTTAGCAAAAGAGGGATTCCATGTGACGGCAACAGACATGAATGAGAATATGGTTGAGATAATGAAATCAAAAATAGAAATGAAAGAAATACCTCTAGTTATTAAAAAGATGGATATGGGGGAACTCGCGGGTACTCCGTTTAAAAATTTTGATGGTATTTATTGTATCGGAAACTCGTTTGTTCATTTGAAAAATAAAGAAAACATGATTGATCTGTTAAATGCAGTTTATGAAAAGTTAAATACTGGTGGGGTATTTGTTATGCAAATCGTCAACTACGACCGTGTTCTATCGCAAAAAATTACTCATCTTCCTGTGATAGTAAATCAGGAAAAAGGACTCAGGTTTGAGCGGTTTTATAAAGAGACAGTAGCTGATTTTCGTTTTCAAATGAGATTAACACTTGAACTTGAAGGCAATTTCAAAGTACTTGAAAGTGAGACGTCACTAACTCCATTGACGAAAGAAGATCTTGTGTCAGTAGTTGATGCATCATCTTTTAATAAATATGATCTGTTTGGTAGTTTTAAGATGACTGAATATACTACAGACTCACCTGCTTTAGTAGCAGTTTTGACGAAGAGATAAACTAGTGGTGTTGTTGTCCTTGATCATTTGTCTTTCTTCTCCTAAAATGAAATAGTGCTAAGATTCATTTAAATGAACTGTTTCAAGCAGGAAAGTAGGGTCTATGATGTGGGAAATTTTGAATGGGATTGGGACAATTGCGTTTGCCCTTAGTGGTGTTTTGGTAGCGATGGAAGAAAGATATGATTTAATGGGCGTTTACATATTAGGTTTCATCACAGCCTTTGGAGGCGGTGCGGTGAGGAACTTACTCATTGGCGTACCGGTTTCAGAGCTTTGGGACCAAGGGACCTTATTCACCGTTGCGTTTTTGGTTATGACGGTGGCATTTATTTTTCCGAGAATTGTTCGTTGGACATTGCTTCGAAGAGGGGTATTTTTTGATGCGATTGGGTTGGGAGCTTTTTCTGTGCAAGGTGCTTTATATGCTCATTCGATGGGACATCCGCTTAGTGCTTGTATTGCAGCCGCTGCGCTTACAGGAACAGGCGGAGGGATGATCCGTGACGTTTTGGCTGGGAGAAAACCGTTGTTTCTACAAAAGGAGATATATATTGCATGGACACTTATACCTGGTTTGGTCGTGGGGTTAGGGTGGATGACTGGTGTTTTTGAGCTACTTATGATTGTGGCATTAGTCGTTTCCCTGAGGTTATGCTCCGTATATTACGGGTGGAAACTGCCAAATCGAACAGTGTAATTTGTACAGTGAAATAGCTATTTATAATAACAAAGCGACAGCTATATCTAGCTGTCGCTTTGTTGTGAAAATTAATTCCTTATACTACTTTTAATTGATAATTGGGAATTTGATAATTTTTAACGGATTCAATAAAAAGATGGTTGTTAGAATTAGTGTCCGATTTGAAAATAAAAAGAATACGATTAAATTCTTCTTCTTTGAATATGGCAGATATTTTCTCAAGTAATAATACTTGTGAAAAATCTTCTAAGTTTAAATCTGTACAATCTACTTCGATATCATAATCTGATGAAGTAATAAACTTCACTTGGTTTAAATAGTTTGTATAAAATTCATTGGTGTTGTCAATTGTAAATGAGCCTTCGATTTTCACATTTAACCGCTTGTCATAAGGGTTGTTTTGTATAATTGTATTTCCCAAAGTACATCCACTCCTTTTGAGAAATGACTTATACTCTAACGATACGACTAAATAACTTGGTAATCAAGGATATCCACAATTTTTGATTATTTTAGAGATATAGATAGATTAGGCTGACTATTTCTCACGAATGGATGGGAGCTCATCAATGAGTTTTTCAGCAGCTTTTCGATAAAAGTTACTCATTGTAACCAAGGATAAAATCGTTAATACCTTTTGAACAAATTCATCGCCTTCGATTTTTTCCACTTGTTGACGCACTTCTAATGTGTGCTCATCGATTTTTTTCATAAATATAGCAGTATTAGCTGAAGCTAAGTTTAAGTAACAAGAATAGAAATCACTAACGTTAAACTCATCTGAAGTCGTTTTCTCATTAACGTATTGTAGGGTTATTTTTATATCATTGATCGAGAGGGCCCCTTTTAATTCAAAAATCAAGCTGAGAAGCATGACGTGCTCTTTAGAATAGCGCTTGTTTTTAATTGGAAGGAGCAAACCTCCTTTAGCGTAATTATTAATCATTGTTTTCGTTATGATTTTCTCATTGTCGTTTCGTTTAGCATTCTGAAATGTTTTATCGAATAATTGAATGACTTGATCCATGTATAAGTCTAGATCAGGTATATCTTCAATCGTTATTTTTTTTTCTAACTGCATCGCCGGTATGAGTTCGTTTAATGACTTCATTTTTTGAACCTCCACTTATTTCATTTATAATTTCGAATTATGTACATTTAGTTAACAAGTATAGTATACCTTTAATTATATTTTTCGTAAACCTTGACTACTAAATAGGGTTCGTATATTATTATAAGTAGTTATTTAAACTACGTAATGTAATAGGAGGATTTTTGATGAATACATTTATTCGTGAGCCGATAAACGGATTGACCCATTTAGCTGGAGCTATTTTGTCATTTGTAGGGCTATTAGCAATGGTTATAAAGGTATCAATGGAAGGAGCAAACCCGCTTGAACTAATGGCGGTCATAGTGTTTGGATTGAGTTTGATTCTTCTTTACTCAGCTTCGGCTACGTATCATATGGTTATAGCGAAAGCTAGGGTGATTGCTTTCCTTAGGCGGATGGATCATTCGATGATTTATGTGCTCATTGCGGGAACGTATACGCCGTTTTGTTTAATTGCATTAAATGGAGCAACAGGATGGCTGCTGTTTGGGATAGTTTCGGGAATTGCGGTGTTAGGTGTCGTATTCAAGATGATTTGGTTTCATTGTCCAAGGTGGCTGTCAACGTCATTGTACCTCGCTATGGGTTGGCTCGTTATTTTATTCATCTCTCCTTTATCAACAGCGATGGATTCAGGGGGATTAATGTTACTTATTGTAGGAGGCGTATTTTATACGATTGGTGGGGTTATTTACGGGCTAAAGCCTGAGTGGCTTCGTTTCAAATATTTAGGGTTTCATGAAATATTCCACATTTTTATTCTATTAGGTAGCTTCGCTCATTTCTTTAGTGTCTTTTTCTATGTGATATAGGAGTAGTTTTGGAGAATGTAAATGGCAATATCAAAAATTGTCTTGAAAGTATAAATTGGACACAGAAATATCGGTTTGTCTGAAAGATGCCTCTTCTTGATTGGTATCTTTTTTTCTCGAATGTTTCAGGACACTCCGCTCATTTTTGCTCCATCGAGTGTCCCGATTCCCTGCTCTTTCAAGACAGACAGCATATTTCACTGTTTCACCGTTCTTACGATATCTTCTTTTAGAATCGCATTGATTTCCCCACCGATCAGGATAATGATTGAAGAAAGGTGGAACCATAGCATGAGTGCGATAACAGTTCCAATTGTTCCATAAGTTGCTGAAAAGTCTGCGAATCGATTTAAGTAAATCGAAAATCCAAAGGAAGTAATTTGCCAACCAACTGTGGCGAAGATCGCACCGATATAAACTTCTTTAAACGAAAGGCGAGTATTTGGGCCAATGAGATAAAGAATTAAAAATACTGTGAAAATAATCACTGAACTCAAAGCCCAACGTAATAAGTCGACATTAAAAATGACAAAGTCAATGAACATAAAGTTTTCCAAGAAAGAACCGACTACCTGTAGGCTTAGAGCGACGATGATGATAAAAAACATGCCAATCGTTAGACAGATGGAGATGAGTCTCCCTAAAATCAGCCCTCTTCGCTCCGTGACATGATAAGCCATGTTCAATGCTCTAAGAATCGAATTTAATGCAAGGGATGCTGTCCAGAGTGTGAACAGAATACCTAAAGATAGAACGCTAGTACTCCTGTTGTTTGCGAGAACTTCCCATTGATTCTCTACTACTTCAAGAACGCCGGCAGGGACGTAGGCTTCCTGCAACAGACTATAAACATCATTAAAAGTGAAAGGTAAAAAAGAAAGTAAGCTAATGATAAATAAAAGGAAAGGGAATAATGATAAAAGAAAAAAGTAAGCACATTGAGCAGCTAAGTCAATCAAGCTATGGTCTTTAAACCGTTTCATAAGGTGGCCTAACATTAGAAACCCCTCCTCGTATTTTTGATTTGCACTGATCGATCGAAATGATGCTTGTCTTTAACTACTTATTCCCTTAAAGTTAAAACTAGAATCATTCAAAAAAATTCAACTGAAATTATTTTGGTAATAATTTGATATTATAGCGTTAATTTAGAGAGAGAGGGATATCATATGAACGGACAAACTAGAAGTGACATCAAACCAGGTATAGAAGTAGATATTGTGCTGAAGCAAGATCAACGGAGTGGCAAGGTTACGAGAGGTGTAGTGAAAGATCTGTTAACGAAATCTTCAAACCACCCACATGGTATTAAAGTTCGTTTGCAAGATGGTCAAGTAGGTCGCGTGAAATCGATTCATACAACCGACGCATAGATGAGGTTGTATATATAGTAGGGAGAAATAGAAATCCGCAAATTTAAGTTTGCGGATTTTTATCTTGATATTTTTTATGATTTGATTGCTTTTTTCATTCTTTCTAATCCTTCAATGACAGTATTTCGAGTACAAGCTACGTTCATTCGGACAAAACCTTCGCCACCTTCACCAAAACTAGTTCCAGGGTTGAATCCGACTTTGCCTTCTTTTATAAATAATTGATTCAGTTTCGCATCGGAAAGAGCTAATTTTCGGCAATCAATCCAAAGTAAATAAGTTGCTTCTGGTTCGATCAACGAAAGTTCTGGAAGATGTTCAGCGAAAAATTCTTTCACTGTAGCAATATTCCCTTCGATGTATCTCAAAAGATCTTCTAACCATTCTTCTCCTTTAAGGTAGGCAGCTTCCATGGCAATGATTCCAAAAGCATTTAATGTAAATGCTCCTTGTTGTTGATCAATAGTAGTAATTTTTTTTCGGAAAGAATCGTTTGAACTAATAATCGCTGAGGATTGTAAACCAGCTAAATTAAATGTTTTACTCGGTGCCACAAGAGTTATCGTTTGTGCAGAAATCTCATCAGATAAAGACGCGATTGGAATGTGCTTGTTCGGTTTTAGGATCAGGTCAGAATGAATCTCATCGGACACGATGATTACGTCGTTTTCTAAGCATAATTCTGCCATTTTTCGTAGTTCATCCTCTTTCCAAACTCGGCTTACGGGATTATGAGGGTGACAAAGTAAAAACATCTTCACACCATTTTTCAAAGATCGCTCAAAAGCATCGAAATCAATTTCGTATCGCGTTTCCGCATTAACGAGTGGGGCATTCTCAACGACGCGATCATTCGATTTGACCATCGAAAAGAAGGGTGGATAAACAGGTGACTGAACGAGAATTTTATCTCCTGGTTCGGTCAAGGCTTGAATTGCTTTTCCAATTGATGGGACGACGCCGGAGCTATATTGGATCCAGTCCTTTTCAATGGTCCAGTTGTGCCTTTTGCTCATCCAACCAACTATCGCATCACCTACAGTGTCTCCAATAAAAGTGTAACCAAATATTCCATGTTCCACTCGTGATTGGAGAGCATCAATCACAGCTTGAGGTGGTCGGAAATCCATATCTGCAACCCACATAGGTAGAACGTCTTCATCGGTTTTGAAAACTTCTTTTGTCCGTTCCCATTTAACAGAAGACGTGTTCCGACGATCAATGTTTTGCTCGAAAAAATCCACTATAATCATCCTTTCATTTATGTACTTTGATTGGCGTTATACAATTAAAGTATATATGCGAATCGCTTGTTATAGCAAAGTAAATACACTTTCACTCATTATGAACATGTATGACTGCTTTAATGGTGATTCTGTTTCTTTTGTTATCTATCCTTTATAATAGAAGAAAGTGAAGGAAAGGAAGTCAGTCAATTGAAGAAAACGTTGGATATATTGTTGGAAATGGTGCGGATGATCTTTGTTATTTTTATATTATTATTCGGCTATTCTTTTGTTAATATTATTTTTATTGTTCTTTTAGGAGGATTGGAAGTGATTGAAGAAACGGTTTATTTCAATCTCTTCTTAATTCTACAAACAGGTGCGATTTTTTTATTGAGTACAATCTTTTATCGAAATAAGCTTCAATTTTCCAAAATATTTAAAAGCGAAACACAAGAACCACTTTCAAAAAAAAGAACGAAGCAATTATTCCTCATTAGCATTGGGGCTATTATCGTTTCTTATTTTATTTTAATAACAAATCTCTTTCTAACATGAGGAGGGACTACTGGAAACTCATCACCGATGTTCTCATTTTAAAGCAACAATTTACATAGAGCGTCAGAAAGAGCGTCAGAATATATAGGTTGATAATGGTGTGATTTGTTTTATAATAGTAACAACTAGCATACTAGTGCGATTAGCATACGATAACTAAATAAATGAGGTGAACAAAATTTCTATTACACAGGCAAAAAACTCAAGGTCAAAAGGCTCTACGAGAGATTTCGTATACAATTATTTAAAGAAAAAAATTATTGAATGGGACTTAGAACCAAAAGTGAAAATTTCAGAAACAGAAATTGCTGCTGAGCTGAGTGTAAGTCGGACACCAGTGAGAGAGGCATTTTTGATGCTTGCTCAGGAAGAGTTATTAGCTATATACCCACAAAAAGGGACAATTATTTCCGAAATTGATCTAAATTTAGTTGAAGAAGGTCGTTTTGTTCGTGAACAAATCGAGCGAGCGATTGTGAGGCAAGCTTGTCAAACATTCGATGAGGAAGAGTTATTTAAATTAGAATCGAATATCGCAATGCAAAAATTATGCTTGGAAAAAGGTTCACATCAAAATTTATTTGAACTAGATGAAGAATTCCACTACATACTTTTTGAAGGGAGTAACAAGCTAAGAACTTGGGATTTGATCCGTCAAATGAATAGTCACTTCGATCGATTAAGAGTGTTAAGGCTTGCCTTTAATCCTGATTGGGATGTTGTCATTAAACAGCACGAATCAATATTGAAATACATTACCGAGAAACAAGAAGATGAAGCGGAAAACCTAATCAGTGAACATTTAAATTTAGTAAATTATGAAAAAGATACGCTCAAATTACATTATCCAAAATATTTTAAGTGAAAGTAATTTAATATAGCTGTTAAACGAGACTGTCCTCGGCGAACGAGTCCGTCTCCATGCGTGACCGAGAGAATCGGCACAAATTGAGGTTATGCTATGAAACCTGTTGCTGTAAGAAAGAAATTATCAGAAGAATATAAGGAAATGGTGAGGAAATATGAAGAAACTTAAATGGATACAAGTAGCTTTTTCTGTACTAGCATTAATTTTTATTATTCTAGGTGCTTTTTTAGATTCATCTGTCCCTTTGTATCTGGCTATTGTGTTTGGTGTATTTGCAGTCATTGCGCAAACCACCCGTCATACACAAGCAAAGTCGATTTCTAATGAAGGTACAGAACATAATAAGGACAGTAAAGAGGAAGAAGATAAACGCAAAAAAGAGGAATTTAAAAGCGATAGTTAAACAGCTGAAGGTAGGTGTGTTTGGGCACTTTGCCAGTAGTGTGTTTATGCAAGGGGGAAGACAGTTGAACAAATGGTTAATAGCAACATGTGTCGTTATGATGATGACAGGGTGTGTTGGGCAAGATTCTTCAGGAATTTCACCCAAAGAGATTACAGTGGCAGCTGCTTCTGACTTACTGCCAGCATTTAACGAGGTAGCTGCTTTATTTGAAGAAGAACATGATGTGGAAGTGACTTTTTCATTTGGTTCAACGGGTCAATTGGCTGATCAGATTGAAAATGGTGCTCCGTTTGATATTTTTGCCGCAGCGAACGTTTCTTTTATGGACAGGCTCGTTGAAGGTAATTATGTATTAGAAGATTCTCAACAGACGTATGCATTTGGAAGAATTGGATTAGCGTCGATGAAAGATGCCGACCATCATATTGAATCGTTAGCGGAATTGACTTCAGATGTGATTCGGTTTGTTTCGATTGCAAATCCAGATCATGCTCCGTATGGATTAGCAGCGAAACAAGCATTAATTAGCGCAGATGTGTGGGATGAATTAGAGGGTAATAAGCTTGTGCTAGGACGAAACATTACCGATGCCCTGGTGCAACTTGAAACAGGAAATGCTGAAATTGGGATCATTGCCCTGTCGCTTTATAAAGCGCAGGAAGACGAACTATCTTTCACGCTTTTAGATGAAGATCTCCACGAACCGCTTGAACAAAGTATCGGAATCATGGAATCGACAAATGAAGAAGACTCTGCTCGTTTATTCATCGACTTTATTTTAAAGGGAAATGGGAAAGAAGTTATGGAGAAATATGGATTTGTCGTACCGGAGGGTGGATAGCTAATGGGGGAAATTAACCTTTTTCCATTATTTTTATCGTTGCGTGTTGCATTAACAGCGACATTTTTAGCGATCTTAATTGGTTTACCAATCGCCTATTATTTAAGTCGATCGAAGTCACGATTAGCCGATTTTATTGACACGATTATAACGTTACCGATCGTTCTACCTCCTACGGTTCTCGGGTATTATTTACTTGTTGTATTAGGGAGGAACAGTGTCGTCGGTAGATTTCTAGAGGATAACTTTAATATAACGATTGTATTTACACCGACGGGGGCGGTGATTGCCGCGCTCGTTGTATCGGTTCCGTTTATGATAAAATCGTCAAAAGCTGCTTTAGGTTCGATTCAACAAGAATATATTCATTCGGCAGAAATATTGGGAAGGTCGAGGCTTAACATTTTTTTTACGATTATGGTGCCACTTGCCTGGAAAGGGATTCTTGCTGGAGTTACGCTTACATTTGCTAGGGCTTTAGGAGACTTTGGAGCAACACTTATGGTCGCTGGGAGTATTCCAAATGAAACGATGACAATGCCTATCGCGATTTATGATGCTCTGTTAGCAGGTGACCGTCTGATGGCCAATACTCTCGTTATGATTATGACTGGAGTCTCCTTAGTAATTCTCTACTTGATTAACAGGTTAGAAAAACGAGTGATACAAGGATGATGCAACCATGCTGGATGTAAACATACAAAACACACTATCATCATTTGACTTAAATATTCAATTTAAAGCCGAGCGAGGAATTACTGCTATTCTCGGACCTTCTGGCTGTGGAAAAACAATGACTCTCCAATCTCTAGCTGGGATTATTAAACCAGATAGTGGTGTAATCTCGATGGATGGACAAACGTGGTTTGATAAAGCTCAACAAGTTTTTTGGAAACCACAAAAGAGGCAAGTTGGTTATTTATTTCAGAACTACGCGTTATTTCCACACCTAACCGTTGAACAAAATATTGCATTCGGGTTAAAAGGGATGGTGAAACAGGAGATCGATCAGAAAGTGAGTAAATGGTTGAATATCATGCAAATGGATGGATTTAAGGATCGCTATCCTGCCAAAATGTCGGGGGGACAACAGCAACGGGTTGCGTTAGCTCGTTCGATGATTACCGAACCGCAACTTTTATTATTGGATGAACCTTTCTCGGCGCTCGATCAACATATTCGTCATTCGCTCGAAGCGGATTTAAGAAACATTATTGATGATACGTTTCATGGCGTCGTGCTTTTCGTCACACATAATATTGAAGAAGCGTACCGGATGAGTGATTCGATCATGCTCTTTAATGAAGGAGAAGTCATTCAAAAGGGCTCACGTAAGGAAATTTTGCAACATCCTCAATCGAAGAAAGCGGCAGAAATTGTTGGATGTGAAAATGTCGTACGTATCGATTCACATAAACAAAACCAAGATGATTTCGAACTAACGATAGGCGACGGGGAGCGCCTGTTTGTGATTGGAAAAGAGCAGACCAATGATACTCCGAAATATGTTGGGATTCATAATCATCATATGATCGTGTCATCTCAACAAACATCTGGCGAAAATGTAAAAAGGGCTAAAGTTAGACAAATTATTGAGGGAGTAACCTATACAATCATGATAGTTGAATTTGCTAGTTTTCGATGGCGCGTGGAAGCTGTAGAAGGTGGACATGGGAAACAACCGTTTCACGAAGGAGACGATTGCTTTATAACGTTTCCAAAGGATAAGTTGATTGTAATGAATAAATAAGGACATTATTCTTAAGGTGAAAGACGAAGGTATAAAGAGGAGTCTTAGATTATGGCAGAATATGATAAAAATTTCGATAAGAAGATTCTCATTGTTACATCAGTAGAAGTAGAACAAACGGCGATCGTAAAAAGTCTTAAAGACGATTTTCGCTTCCGTGTTGAAACGCTAGGAGTCGGCCCAATGTTAGCTGCAGCAAAAACTGCTGAGTATCTCACCAAAGATACATATGATATCGTCATTAATATGGGGATTGCAGGTGGATTCCCGAATGTAGCAAATATTGGGGATGTGGTAGTTGCTTCAGAGGTAGTTGCAGCAGATCTTGGTGCTGAATCTCCTGAAGGGTTTAAACCGATCGAGCAATTAGGCTTTGGAAAGTCTCATTTCGAATGTGACAACAAGCTCGCAAAAGAATTGATTAATAAAATCGATCAACAAACAGATGTCAAAGCGCATTTGGGGACGATCCTAACAAGATCGACGGTCACAGGGACGGTGGAAACAATGGAACAGTTGCAGAAGCAGGTTCCAGGTGCTGCCGCTGAAGCGATGGAAGGTTTTGGAGTGGCAACAGCTGCACAGCTTGCACGAATTCCGTTTTTTGAAATACGTGCGATTTCTAACCCTGTAGGTCCTAGAGATCGTGGAGCATGGAAAATTAACGAAGCGCTCGTTTCGTTGACGAAAGTCAGTGCAATTTTAAAGGAGGTTTTCTAAGATGAAGATGGCTTTTTCACCGTGCCCAAATGATACGTTTGTTTTTCATGCTTGGGTTCACGGGTTAATTGAGGATGCGCCCAATCTAGAGGTAACATATGCTGACATAGATAAAACAAATTATTGGGCGGCAGATTTAGAAGGACCAGAAGTAATGAAGATTTCGTTTGCTGCGTTACCATATGTGATAGATGACTATGCGCTTATTCCATGTGGAGGCGCTTTAGGACGAGGGTGTGGCCCGCTAGTTTTGACAAGTGGAAAAACTAAGGGTATACAAGATCTTAGTGGGAAAACAGTTGCTGTTCCTAGTGATAAATCAACGGCTTATATGTTGTTCCGTTTATGGGCTGCACAAGAGATCTCCGGTACTGTAGGAGAAATCATTGTAATGCCTTTCGATGAGATTATGCCTGCAGTAAAAGAAGGGAAAGTTGATGCAGGTCTTGTTATCCATGAAGCGAGATTTACCTATCAAGATTACGGTCTTGCTATGATCGTCGATCTTGGTGATTGGTGGGAAGAGGATACAGGTCTTCCGATTCCTTTAGGAGCAATTATTGCGAGACGATCCTTAAATATGAAAGACGAACTGACGGATTGGGTTCAAAAATCTGTTCAGTATGCTTGGGAGCATCCAGATGCTTCGATGGGGTATGTGATGGAACATGCTCAAGAAATGTCATCCGATGTCGCCAAATCTCATATTGATTTGTACGTCAATGAATTTACCGGAGAACTAGGTGAAGATGGTTTTGCTGCAATAGAATCTTTATTAGGACGAGCGGCAAAAGAAGGATTGATTCCAGCGTTTGATATGAAAAAGTTGCGGGAATGACGTAAGTACAAACACCAAAATTGACAGTTTTCTTAGTAATTGGAGGGGGATGTTTGGGTTTTATCAACGCTATTATTTTCATTCTTGTATGTTTGGCGATTATTGGTTCAATTGCAGCATGGCTGAATACAAAAGCAATATTGGAAGATTTGTCTTTAATCAAAAAAGAACTAGGAATTCAGGAAGAAGAAAAGAAACCACGCTCGATTATCGATGACGACTTAGACATAGATGACCGCGATAAATGAAGTCAAAACAGCAGTAGATGCTTATCATCTGCGGCTGTTTTTTAGTTTTGGGACTGAAAGAAGAGAAACACTTTTTTTCCTCATATTTTCCACTCCAAGCCTTCTCCGTATTTGAAAAAATAGTCTTGTGCTTTTTCAATAAAAGTTACTATCTCATGATCATAGGAGTAAAATCCGAAATCCTCAAAATTACCATGGTCGTGATTCCAAACCTTTTGGGCAAGATTCCAATCACCTTTAAACATCTCTTCTACAAGTAATAGCCATTGTTTAACAAAATATTGACCAAGATCTGATTGAGGTGGAGTATGTATATAGTTTCGGATTTCCTCAACTAAAGACACCCATTTTTCAGTTAAGTCACTATTATCACTTATTAAAGGTAATTGAGAGAGTACTTCTTGCTCTTTTTCTGAAAAGTAATTTTCCCAGTACTGCATATTTATCTTTGCTCTTTTTGCTTGTAAATGAAATTCTTTAAAAACAGATGCCCAATCGTTCTTACCATCAAGTTTCATAAAATTTTTTAAAGCTCGAACATTTGATTTCGTTTCCTCTAGTCTGTGAATCTCCACGTTTAACATGGTGAGCCGAAGCTCCAAAGCTTCCAGCATATTTAATTTCTTATTTCTTAACAACTGATGAATCGTTTCTAAATCGAAACCAAAGCTTTTAAACATGAGAATATGATGCAGTTTCATTAATTCTTCTTCATCGTAAAGGCGGTGTCTCCTTGTGAGAACTTGGCAGGGGTCAAAAGAGCAATTTCATCATAATAACGCAAAGTTCTAACAGAGCACCCAGCTATTTTTGATAATTGACCGATTGAATACATTAGTATCTGCTCCTTCTAATTATTGATTAGTTATAAGTATAAAAGATATCGTTACGTAAGATTTAAGTGATTTACAAATAAAGGTCGAAAAAAAATAAGAAGGTGCAATTGGCCACCTTCTTATTTCTCATCATAGGATTGTTTTTCTTGTATAGATCCGTCAGCTTTATGAATGACTAAGTGTGTTTCTTTCTTTTGTGCGATTTCACGAGCTCGATCAATCGCATCATGTTTATTATTGAAAACGAATGCTGGTTGTTTAGCATCCTCTACTTGGACTGCCCACCCGTTGTCATGAGGGTAAACATGTTCTCCTTTTTCTAATGTTTCGGGTCGGGAATTGAAATCTTCCTCTTTCTCATCTCGTTCCCGTAAACTTTTGTTTGTTTTGTTCTTCATTTGATTGATCTCTTTGTTATTAGCATTTGCATACCATTCTTTTGCTTGCTCAGTAGCGATAGGGATCGCTTGATCTTCCTTAAATCCTTCTTCAATCATAGCATTGGCAATCTCAATCGCCTTTTTTCTTATAGTCGTATCTAGGTTCTTTAAAGAGTCAGGATAATCTGTAGCATCCCAAGGCATAAAAGAAAACACCTCCATTAAATTACATGTACCACCCAAGAGGTAAAGATAAACAATTTGTAGATGATTTTTATACGAGCGTTAGTTCAATACAATTTCTATCTTTTCAATAGTAAAGGAAATTATTTATACATATACATCAACTATCAGAAAAGTTAATTATTATTTCTTTGCAAACATTTGAGTTTTCTCTTTTTGAAGAACCAACAGCAGTATGACAGCCAACAGTATAATAGCAATAATAATGAGAAAGAATATACGATTTCCAAATGTAACACTCGAGTTATCCGTCTAATGTGCCATTAACTTGGTCACCACGTCAGCACCTAAAAAATAAATAAAAGGGTTAAGGTGTATGACGGAGTGGAGCGTGTCTAATGATTTAAATGCCATGGAGAAAATTAGAGAAATAGGGTGTTTGAAAGTATAATTCAGTAGTGAAACAGATGTATTTGGATATTTATGTTAAAATATTTATTAATATATGAAGAAGATCATGAGGCTTATTTGTGATGAATATAAAGTACTATTATGCGTTTTTTTGGTTCGCAGTGACGTTAACTATTTTACACTTTATGAGGCATTTGTATAACATAAACTGGCTGATATTATACTATTACAATGAAGCTCCATCAGAAGGAATTTTATTTGAGTACAGTCAATCACCAGTTCCAGTTATACTAGCTGCGTTGATTGGTTACATGATTTGGATAATAGTGGAAGTTGAAAGAACCCTATCTTCTGAAATGGTCTAAAACAGGGGTAGAAACGAGGTATTAAAAGATGATATTAAATCGAGATACGCAATTTATTAAAAGGCTAAATTTAAAATCGAATGAAATCCCATCTTATGATGATTTTCCATTAAACCTTCCTATTATAAGACATTTCAGGGAACTATATTTTCATCCTAATGTGACTTATATTGTCGGAGAGAATGGGATGGGGAAATCCACTTTGTTAGAAGCAATCGCTCTAAAGATGGGGTTTAACGCTGAGGGAGGTACCCTCAACTTTAATTTTTCCAATTATGATTCCCACTCCAATTTAGAGCAATATTTACGTTTGTCGAAAGGCGTTTATAAAGCAAAAGATAGCTTTTTCTTTCGTGCAGAAACATATTATAACTTAGCTACAAATATCGAGGAGTTAGATCAAGAACCATATTCCGGAGGGAAGGTAATAGACTCGTTCGGAGGTAAGTCTTTGCATGAACAATCACATGGTGAATCTTTCTTTGCTGCATTTATGAATCGATTTCAAGGTAATGGGTTATATATCTTAGATGAACCAGAAGCAGCTTTATCCCCTTTAAGACAAATGTCGATGCTGACTCGGATAAATGAGCTAGTTCAGCAAGGTTCTCAGTTCATTATTTCTACTCATTCGCCAATAATCATGGCTTACCCAAACGCTAAAATTATTCAGCTTAGTGAAGACGGATTGAAAGAGAGAAAACTTGAGGAGACAGATCATTATTTGTTAATGAAGCAGTTTTTTGAAGACAAAGATCGGTTATTGCATCACTTATTTCAATAAAAACAAGTAATTGAGTGCAAAAACCACAATTCAGTTGCACAAATATTAATAATCTAATATAATGACCATAGTCATATTATCACTATGGTCATTATTATTGAAGAGGTGGTTTTGTGTTAAGGGATGAAAGAAAAAAAGCATTGAAACAACAAATATTTTTAAAATCAATTGAACTCTTCAAAGAGTACGGCTATGAAAATGTTACTGTTGAAAAGATTGCATCTGAGAGTGGCATTGCGAAGGGGACGTTCTTTAATTATTTTCCTAAAAAGGAGCATGTATTATTGCATTTAGGTAATTCACAAAATGAATTGTTAAAAGATCTGGTCCAGAAACATCAAGATCCAAGTATCAAAAAAAGGTTGCAGCTGATTTTTCAAGATATTTTATCGGTGTATGTTGAAGGTTCTGACATTTTAAAACTATCCATTTCAGAGACAATTAGATCTGCATTAACGGAAGAGTCAACCAATATTGATGAGTTTAAAAAGATTCTTACAGACGTACTTAACGAAGCGAAACAAGATAAATCACTTCATAGCCCTTTTGATTCCTACACAATTTCTACCGTTTTAGTAGGGATTTATTTTAATACGTTAATTTCTTGGTCAATGAATACAAAAGAAAGAGAGGACATTGTCGCGATTTTTCATGGACAGTTTGATGTTGTTTGGCAAGGTATTGAAAGTCAACGGAGTTAACTATACTTTAATTTACTTGGAGGTAGGGATATGCTGCTGTTTTTCGTTTGTTCATCTGCTTTTGTATTGACTTTAATTAGTTTCGTTCACTTTTACTGGTTATTTGGAGGTAGGAGGGGCTTAAATGCTGTCTTACCTGAAAAAGTAGAAGGAGGTAAATCGTTTTCACCTAGATGGATAGAAACTCTTATTGTTGCTCTTGGTTTGTTAGTTGTAGCCTTAATTTTATTAATACAATATGATTTGATACTATTCTTTCAACCAAATATGTTCACGAAATTATTTTGTATTATATTTACTTTTGTTTTTTTGATGAGAGCGATAGGTGATTTCAAACATCTTGGTATATTCAAAAAAGTAAAACATACAACTTTCTCAAAATATGATACAAGACTTTACAATCCTCTCTGTCTGTATTTAGCACTTACATTTACCTTTGCGTGGAGCTGATAACTAGGTGATCACGACTTTTATGGGAGGTTGTGGCTAGAAAAATATGAAAAAACCAGCCGACAATCCTTGTTAAGGAATTGTTAGCTGGTTTTTTAGATTTGTTCATGAAAACGTCTCGTTGAAAATTATTTAACTAAGCTCTGAGATGACTTGGTTGTTTCTCCAAGTAAATTACCAACTCTGCCGTTCTCTTTAATAACAGTTTCAAGAGAGGCATTCATTTCTTCAAAGGATGCAGATGCTTCTTCCAACAAAGCTGCGAATCCACTCGTGGACTGCTCAATCTTACGTATTCCATCCTTGGATTCCGATGTATATGACGTGAACTCATCCATTTGCCCGGTTAATTCCACCAATGAACGATTTATTTGTTTGAAATAGTCTGAAGCCGTTTTCGCCTTGAGGACGTTACGATCAATCGAATCATTATTTTGTTCAATTTTATTAGAAGCAGCCTCATTAACAGATTTAATACTAAGTAAATTCGTCGTCATCGACTTTGTAATTGACTCTGTGTTTGTAGCGAGTTTACGAATCTCTTCTGCAACGACGGCAAAACCTTTTCCAGCTTCTCCAGCTCTCGCAGCTTCAATCGAAGCGTTTAGCGCTAACAGGTTTGTTTGTTCAGTAATTTCTTTAATACTTGCAGACATTTTGTTTGTCTCATCAATTTTTTCGGTTAACTCACTAAATGTTAATGTTAAAGATAATAATTCTTCTTTAAATCGTGTCATATCTGTTGTTAATTCAGTTAGACTTTCTGAACCCTTTGAAGATAGGTCACTATTAGATGACGTTTTATCTTTTAACGTTAAGGAAGATTGATGGATTTTTTCAATAAGAGTCGTTTTTTCAGATAAGACTTGAACAATTTGGGATATTTCTTCGTTCTGCTGTTCTGTTCCAGATGTTAATTCATGAATCACTGTGAGAATCTGGTTTTGCGAATCTAAACTAGTTTCTGTTTGATCAAATATCTCAGTCAAATTCTTTGATATGGTTTCAGCTTGGGTTTGAACATGTTCTTTTGCTTTTTTTTGTTGCTGCATGCCTTCCGTTTGTTTCTGAACCATTTGCTCTGTCGTTTTATTTGTCTTGTTGTTGAGAGAACTTAAGATGAAGAGGGTTATTGTATACAGCACTAAGACAAACGAAAATGTCAGCAAACTTTCATTTATAATTTCAGGATTTGATACGTTTTGAGTGATAACGTAAAACACACCAACGGACAATACTGTTTTTATTACCATAACTGAGATTTTCCCATGCATGGTTGCTAATAAAAATGTGAAAATTAAAATAAAGATGTTTGTGATCGACGTATTAGCAAATAACGTCGTGGCCAAATGGGCAGATGTTGAAACAACTACAAACACTAGTGGGAAGCTTTCTTCAAACTTTCCAGATAAGCGAGAAGGCCAGTAATACAAAGAAAATATCACTAGAGGTATTCCCATAGTTAAGGACTGAATGGATTCCCCTGTAAACAATGAAACCAAGGCACCAACTAACAAAGCGACACAATAAACATAATAGACTAAGTTATTCTTTTGGCGCATCGTCTTAATGCGCAATTGTTCAATATTATTCATATAAATCACTCCAATTCTGATTAGACACAATATACAAGCAGACTTAAATATATAAACCATGACTGAATGGAAATTTTAGGTTGACCATCATTATATTCTATTTAAGTGTACAATACTATTATACTAGATAAAAAGACATATAGTTAGTTTAAATTTTGCGAAAAAGTCTTTTTTGAAGAGGGCTTAAAAATGGGGCAATTATCATAATTTATATCTGAGTAAAAGGGGAATTTTATGAAAAATCAGACGAGTAAGATCAGAACATGTTGAAGGGATATGAAGTGTGTAATAAAGCTAGAGTGGGCTACTTATGGAGAAATTTGCGAGGGATCAGGGGGGGCGGATCTACCTTGGCAGTCTGGTCCGTGGAGGAGCCGTCGCCATGGCAGACAAATCCCTGATCTTTTTATGAAGCAGTAAATCATTCTTTTCTTAATTGAGTTATTAATTTGTATTTTTTGTTTAGTTTACTGAATTTCCCAGCATCTTTTTGATGGTGGGTGTTAATAGTAAGAGCCCACTATTTAACTAGAACATTTGCAAATTGAGTTCCGAAATTTATGCACATTTCTTCGTCATCAGGGTAAGATTCAATTTTCAGACTTTCAAGAACGATGTTACCATTGCATTTTTTTACTGTTTCTTCAAGAATGTCTACTGCTCCGCAATAAATTTCATACATCGTATCTCCGGACCCAAAAATAGCAAAAAATTTATCAGACAAGTCCATCTCCTCCATGTCTTCATGAAAGTCGAGGAACTCATCAGGTAGATCACCATCTCCCCAAGTAAAGGCGCCAAGCATAATATGAGAGTAATCTTCCATTTCACTAGCATCAATATCGACAACTTCTTGTTTATTAACTTCCATGCCGGCTTTTAGCAAGCCTTTCTCGATGAAATCAGCCATCTCTTCCGTATTTCCTGACATACTAGCATATACAAGTAATACTTTTGTCATAAAAAACTCATCTCCTTGGTTTTAATGTGTATTTAGAATCAAATCTGAAGATGACATTAACGATGCGTGGAGCCCTGCTACTAAAAAATTGCTTTCTAGATTTGAAATACGCCACCCATGGCCATGTATTTTTGCACAAGGAGTCATTTTTTGTTCATTAAGAAATATTCGAGAAACTTGGCTAATACCTGCGTTATCCTGAGTCGTTGTAGCATAGATGTAGCCATTGTTTTCTGAGAGGTCTAAATAGCAAGACCTTTTAGCATCGTCGTGGCAGAGTATCCATTCCAAAGGAGTAGAAGTCGAGTTCGAAAGGGAAACATATTCGATGCTACCTTTATCATTTTTACACGTGCCGATCGCGCAAATAAGCGTGTTATTTATTTTTAGAATGGAAGCTATCATCCTAGTATCGTATTTGAGACGTTTCAACGCATGTTTTTCAATGTCTATGCACCAAATTCCCCCGTATTGATGGTGGACTTTCGTTCCAACATATAAATATTTTTTATCGATACAAATGGAACGAATCGAGGGCTGATTATTCCCATATGCGGAGAAAGGAGAATAAACAATCCATGAATCTCCGTAATCATTGGATAAAAAAATCTGAGAATGTCCGTGGGTGAATATTGTATGAAGACTGTTCATAGATATACTCCACACCGAAACATTGGTTGGGAGTTCTTTCCTTGACCAGGTCAATCCATAATCGAGACTGATTAAAAAGACTCCGCCGTGACCAACGCCTGCGATTACATCGCCATTGCAAGTTAAGTCCAATATTTTCACTTTTTCTGTGCATACTTTCAAACAAGTTCCGTCTTGTCTTATATACATGATTCCATCTGAAACAGCTAAAAAATAATCTTGATTTTGTCCACGAATGACTGCAGTTGCTCGTTCAAAAGAGTCTGACAAGTCCGATAAATTGCCCCTTTCTTTAAGTAGTTCATTGCTTAGTTTCATTTTATTGATAATGATAATCATTGTCAATTATATTTTTATATAGTGTTTGAGGAAACCTCGATAAATTAGGTTTATTTCTTACATTTATCGTTTTCCGCCAGAAGACTCCCTCTTCCATCGCGAGAAGGGCTTTTAGCCATGGCGGTTGGCGATAGCCAACAGACTCACCTCATGATATAATTAGAACATACGTTTGTAAATGAGGTGATGTCATGTTAGTAAAAAAAGCGTTCAAATTTCGTATTTTTCCTAATCCGAAACAAGTCGAGCTCATTCATAAAACGCTCGGTTGTTCAAGATTCGTGTTCAATTTCTTCCTCAGTAAGCAGAAGCAAAAAGACGCTTACTGGTACATCGTCGAAGAAATGGTGCAAAACGGTCATCTCCCTTCAAATAACTGGAAAGGAGATTTTTTCAACAAATACGCGTCAGTTAAGGCGGTTCGCCAGTTAAAAGAGCATTATCCTTTTTTAAAAGAAGTGGATAGTATTTCCTTGCAAAAGTCCGTTGAAAACCTCGCTGATTCTTACCAAAGGTATTATAAAAAACAAACCAAAGCTCCTAAGTTTAAAAGTAAAAAGAACAAGATACAGTCCTATGTCACGAAGCACACCAATGGAAATATCGCTATTTTAGGTAAACACATCAAGTTGGCGAAGCTTGGTCTTGTTCGGTTTTCTAAAAGTCGTGACGTGGATGGGCGAATCATCAATGCGACCATACGACGCAATCCAAGTGGTAAGTACTTTGTGTCAATCTTAGCTGAAACAGACGTCGTTGAGATGCCGAAGACAAACACCAGTACAGGCGTTGATCTAGGACTAAAAGACTTCGCTATCCTTGCAGATGGAACAAGATATAGAAACCATCGTTATTTTAAGACGTTAGAACAAAAGGTAGCAAAGGCACAACAAGTTCTATCAAGGCGAGTTATTGGTTCTAGCAACTGGAACAAGCAACGAATCAAGGTCGCTCGAATTCACGAAAAGATTGAAAATAAGCGGACAGATTTCTTGCATAAGACCTCGACGGATATCATCAAAAACCACGATATTATCGGAATGGAGAGTCTGCAAGTATCGAACATGATGAAAAATAAGAAAACAGCTCAATCAATCGCTGATGTATCTTGGTCTCAATTTAAGAGCCTGTTGAAATATAAAGCTAAATGGTACGGGAAGACGGTGGTGGAAGTGAGCAAAACCTTCCCTAGCTCACAACGTTGTTCACGTTGCGGCTATAAAAACAAAGACGTTAAAGATCTGAATGTGCGTGAGTGGACGTGTGTTTGTGGCATGCATCACGACCGCGATATGAACGCAGGATTAAATCTCAAACATGAAGCTATAAGGCTTCTAACCGTCGGTGCGACGGGGATAGCCTAATCAAAACTTTCGGTTACGAAGGTGTTCTTAGGAATCCCCCACTTCAAACAGTTCGCAAGAGCAGTTAAGTGGCGGGTAGTTCAACAAATGATTTGTTTCAGCACCTTATAATAAACGCAATATCTAATGGAAAATAATCTGAAATAATCACAATTGACACAGAACCATTTGGTTGTATATAATCAACACGGAACCTGTTGGTTTTATAATTTGAGGAGGTATTACTTTGGAAGAAAATTCATTACAGCAAATAGAGAAAAAAGTTGTTTTTAACGCTACAATTGATAAAGTTTGGAAGGCTATTTCAACGAGTGAAGGGCTGGAATCATGGTTTATGCCTAACACGTTCAAACTTCAGGAAGGGCATGAATTTGAACTCGAGTCTCCTTTTGGACCATCACCATGTAAAGTGTTATCAGTTGAGGCGCCGAAACAATTACAGTTCTCATGGGATCATAATGGCTGGATAGTTTCCTTCTACTTAACAGAAAAAGGCGCTCTAACTGAGTTCAACCTGATCCATAGCGGTTGGAAAGAAGCTGAGGCTGTTATTCCAAACACAGGAGAAACACAAGATGTTGTTAGAGATCGAATGAATAAAGGCTGGGATAGCCTTGTTAATACCGAATTAAGATGGGTAGTTGAAAACTAGTGTCGTCTACTTTAAAGCACGATGTGTTTCAGGCAATTGCCGATCCATCAAGACGAAAGATAATGCAATTGCTATCAGAAAAAAATCTTTCTATTAATGAAATAAGCGATCATTTTCCCATCTCGCGCACTGCTGTATCAAAACATTTGCGAATCCTTTCAGAAGCAGACTTGGTGAAAATTGAAAAGAGTGGCAGAGAAAAAATATACCATTTGCATGAAGAGCCGCTAGTTGAATTGAAAGAATTTCTCGCATCTTTTGCACATTTTCAAGGAAACTAATTAATACTGTTAGATGTTATGATAGTTCTATATTTATGGTTAGCACCTTTCTAATAAATGGTATCAACGATAAAATACTCAACTTATCGAACATTACTTAAGGAGGAAGAATGACATGTCATCACTACCTAAAATTCTAGAATTTAATAAAGCATTTGTTGAAAATGAAGACTTTGTTCAGTATAGAACGACGAAATTCCCTGACAAAAAAATGGTTATTCTTGCATGTATGGATACGAGGTTACTAGAATTGTTACCGAAGGCAATGAATATAAAAAATGGTGAAACAAAACTTATTAAAAATGCAGGGGCGATCGTTTCGCACCCATTTGGTAGTATTATGCGCAGTATTCTAATTGCTGTGTATGAATTGGAAGCAGATGAAGTTTATGTTATAGGGCATCACGATTGCGGTATGTTAAAACATAGTGCAACATCGCTTTTAGAAAAATCACAGGAGCGGGGCGTTTCTAGTGAAACAATAGAAATGTTAACTCATGCTGGAATTGATTTGGAAGCTTGGTTGAAAGGCTTTAGTACCGTAGAAGAAAGTGTAGAAAATAGTGTTGAAATGATTAAGAAACATCCATTGTTTTCATCAGAAATTCCCGTGCATGGACTGGTCATCGACCCTGGAACGGGTAAACTGGATGTTGTTGTAGATGGACTAAAAGATAGTTGATGAATATAGAGTAGGTATCGTAACGGTTTTTGAATAAGCCCCCCTTAGGAAACGATCTTTTGGTCTCTTATAAAATAAAGATTCAAATTAAAAGCCAAAAGGACCTCTCCTTTGCTGATGAAGGTTCCTTTTGTTTTTTTTATTATAAGCTACCTATTTCAATAGCTATTAGCTGTCATTTTCTTGATCTTGCATAAGAACATGAGCCTGCTGTCATTAAACCGCCAGCCCCTTAATAGATGTGACCCTTCTATTCTAAATCTGCTAGCTAAGGTCACAAGACGCCACCGCTTGTGCCCTTTCCATTCCAGAAAGACTCACCAAGGGTACAAGATCACCTCTACCGTACATTTTGCCACCTGAAAGAATCAAGAAACATCGCTCCATAAGCAAAAAAACTGTCACCAAAAAATATTTTGGTGACAGCTGCTCTTGTTAAATTTTAAATTTTTCTTTTGGAATCCGAGCCAAAATGATCCAAGCTAATACAGCCCCGGAAGCACTGCTCACAAGAAAAGCAGGGATAAAGAACAGAGCTCCACCCCCGTGACCAAGAAAAAATTGAGCAAGGGGAACAGCTAGAAGTGATCCGATGAAACCTGTGCCAATGATTTCTCCAATAACTGCTGAAGATTTCTTTTTACTCCAACGATAAATGAGACCGGCCAATAATGCTCCAGCCATCCCACCAGGAAAAGCTAAAATCGTGCCAAGGCCAAGTAAATTTCGTAACAATCCAATTGCAAAGGCAATGAGGATAGCTGGTCCAGGGCCTAATATCACTGCTGCGATAACATTTACTGCATGTTGGACAGGATAAGCCCTAGCGACACCTGCGGGGAACCAAATAAAGGTGGCACCGACAATCCCAATCGCAATCAGCATTGCCATCAAAGTTAATTTGTGTGTCCGATTCATTTTTTTGCTCCTTTGATAGAACTAACATTCGCAAGAGGGATAAAGTAAAATAAAAGCCAAGCCCTCTCATAAAGATGAAAGAACCTGACTTTGGTAACAGAAGTAGATGATTATAGAAACGGTTAAAGTTATGCTACTTCCCTCCGCTGGTGTCAACCAGATCAGGTTCTTAGAGTTAAAAAGCTGTACACCTTTCTCTCAGCCCAATAAATGGGCACCCCCAGTAGTTCATATATATTTCTTTTGATTTTAACAGATTAAATTTCCTTGTCAACTAATCTTTCAAAAACAGTGTAGATAAATAGATTTGAAACAAAAAAATGAAACGCAAAACTTATTAAGTTTGCGTTTCATCGATCAATTCAGTGAAAAGAACTAGTCGTTCTCTGTGTGTTCCTTGATCTCGATCGAATTCGCCAGTACAAGTAATGAGATTGACATTTCTTGAAGAACAAAGTACTTAATAAATGATAGTAATAAAATGACAGAATTCTACAATAGCGATAGTGATGAATGTATGAAATTGGCTCAAATGAATGATATATATTATATTTAACAAGTAGGAAACGTTCTATTCCCACATTGCTAATGATAGGTAATCTTACTTTCTTGCAGGAGATTATCTGGAGAGTGAAGAATAGGGAGTAAAGAATCGATTAATAGCGTAGTTTAATCAGAGGAGGGATTTACTGTGAAGATGAGGGGAATGAAAGAAAGATTAATAGTAGGTTTGGCGTGGGAAGGGACAATTGCAGAAGCGGAAAAAGGTGATATCCATAGAGTAATTGAAGATGTTAAAAATCGTAGCGAGGAAATAGATGGGAAGATCAACGAGTCAGAATTAGTCTGCGTTTCAATTCATGATCGTCCGAATGGGTTCACCCACCATGTTGGTTGGGAAGTCGAAACAGGAATAAAGGTCCCAACTGGAATGGTAAGTTGCGTTTTGCCAGAAGGAACGTACTTCACTTTGATGCATCAAAAAGAAGAGAACATTGCAAAAACATATACAAACCTTAAACAAGAGATTCAAAACAAAGGGTTAACTCCTTTAAAACCTGAACAAGTCGATTCTTTTGATGAATTACCGATTAAAATAGAATTGCATTCGGTTGAAAAAATATTGAAAGAAGAGCCGGAGTTCCAAATACACATTCCGGTAATCAAATGATGGGCAATAAAGCTTTCGTAAAAGAAAAATAGTTACTCATTGTCAAATAGTGAAAAACTATTGCATGTTTTATGAAAATCAGCTACAATTGGGAACAATCGTTCACAAATAAAAGAATATTCGGACAGGTTCTTATCATGAGAGGTGGAGGGAAAGGCCCTTTGATATCTCAGCAACCAGCCACACGTGTGGTCAGGTGCTAATTCCTGCAGGCTTTTAGCTTGCGCAGATAAGAAGAAGACGAGTTTAACACTTTACTAACAACCTTCTTCTTATTTTATAAGAGGAAGTTTTTTTGTCTACATTCACATTATGATAAAATGAAAGCCAATTTTTTATATTAATGAGAACAATTAATGGAAATAGAAAGGGGATAGTTTTGATGAGTAAGTATCGAAAAGAGCTTGAAACAACACTTGTCCAAATAGGAAACCGCAGTGAAACAGCTACAGGGGCGGTAAGTGCTCCTGTTTATTTTTCAACAGCTTATCGTCATGAAGGTATCGGCCAATCGACAGGGTTTGATTATTCTCGTACCGGTAATCCAACAAGACAAATACTTGAAGAGGCGATTGCGGAATTAGAAGGTGGTGACAGAGGTTTTGCCTGTTCATCTGGAATGGCAGCGATTCAAGTCGTTCTCTCGTTATTTCAAAGCGGTGATGAGCTTCTTTGTTCGAATGATTTATACGGAGGAACATACCGATTATTTGAAGAAGGGTGGCGTCGATGGGGACTCTCCTTTCAATACGGAGATGCTCGTGATATTCAGTTCTTTAAAGATCGCATTTCTGAAAAAACAAAAGCGTTATATATAGAAACTCCGACAAACCCGTTAATGCAAGAAGCAGATTTAAAAGCTTTTAGCAAATTAGCGAAAGAAAACAACCTTCTACTGATTGTTGATAATACGTTTTATACGCCACTCCTTCAGCGTCCGATAATTGAAGGAGCCGACATCGTCATTCACAGTGCTTCGAAATATTTATCGGGACACAACGATGTGATCGCAGGTCTTATCGTTTCAAAAGGACAAGAGTTATCAGATAAAGTTTTTTATTATTTTAATAGTATTGGACCGATCTTATCTCCATTAGATTCTTGGCTCGTAATGAGGGGAATGAAGACACTCTCGTTAAGAATGGAAAAGCACCAGGAAAATGCGCAGAAATTAGCAGAATTTTTAAAGGATCATTCTGCAGTCCTAGATGTAATTTATCCAGGCAGAGGTGGGATGCTCTCATTTCGGGTTCACGATGAAAATTGGGTCAATCCTTTTCTGCAAAAATTAAAGCTCGTCACCTTCGCGGAAAGTTTGGGAGGGGTAGAAAGTTTAATGACTTACCCAGCAACGCAAACACACGCAGATGTACCGGAAGAAGTGCGTGAAGAACTAGGTGTCTGTAACAGACTGTTACGCTTTTCTGTTGGGATTGAATCAGTAGAAGACATCATTAGTGATATAGATCAAGCTTTAAACCTTGCACGAGACTCGAACGGAGGAAAATAAATGACACACGATATTTCGAATGAATTTAGTATCCAAACTAGACTATTACACCACAAACATAAGACAGATCCATCTTCTGGTGCTGTCAGTGTTGCTATACAACCGGCTTCCACATTTCACCAAGAAGGTCTGGATGACTTTGGTGAATTTGATTATGCACGCTCAGGTAACCCAACGAGACAAGCGTTGGAAGAAACGTTTGCTGAACTAGAAAATGGGACAGCAGCATATGCTTTTGCGTCTGGAATGGCAGCTATTTCAACGACATTCATGTTGTTGTCAGCAGGTGACCACTTGGTGATTACCGATGACGTTTACGGTGGAACATTCCGATTTACTACAGAAGTTCTGACTCGTCTTGGGATAGAACATACATTTGTGGATATGACTAATGTCGACGAAGTGAAGAACGCAATTAGACCGAATACGAAAATGATTCATATGGAAACACCATCTAATCCAACAATGAAAATTACACCGATCCGTGAGCTCGTTTCGCTTGCGAAGGAGCATAACTGCTTAACGGTGTTAGATAATACATTTATGACTCCTGTACTGCAACGACCATTAGACCTAGGTGTTGATGTGGTTGTTCACAGTGCGACGAAATTTATTGGCGGACACAGTGACGTCGTTGCTGGGCTTGCTGTCGTAAAAGATCCTGAATTGGCAAGTCGACTCAAGTTTTTACAAAATAGTTTTGGCGCGATTCTTGGTCCTAACGACTGTTGGTTGATCCTTCGTGGGATGAAGACATTGCATACTCGGATGGAAGCATCGATGAAATCAGCTGAAATGATTGCTCAGTGGCTAACGGAACAATCTGCTGTGAAATATGTTTATTATCCAGGGTTAAAGGGTCATCCAGGTTATGAGATTAACGAGTCTCAGTCAGATGGACCTGGTGCCGTTCTCTCATTTGAACTCGCTGACAGAGAGGCAGTAAAAAAAGTCGTTGATGCTGTCGAAATACCTGTTTTTGCGGTAAGTCTCGGTGCTGTTGAATCGATTTTGTCTTATCCTGCCAAGATGTCGCATGCCGCGATGCCTCCTGATGAACGAGCGAAGAGAGGAATCACTGACGGCTTGTTACGTTTATCGGTTGGACTTGAGAAACCTGAGGACTTAATTAGCGACTTTAAACGAGCGTTTGAAACGCTAGTGGAATAGCGAAAGGAGAGTACCGGAATGGACTTTAGAAAAGACTTATTCGAGAAGGTTCTCATCGGTGACGGAGCCATGGGTACCTTGTTATATCAAGAGGGCGTGGACGGTTGTTTTGAAGAGTTAACAATTACTGCACCTGAAAAAATAAAATCGGTCCACCACCAATATATTTCTGCTGGCGCAAACATCATTCAAACGAATACGTATGCAGCGAATTCATTGAAATTGAGTCGTTACCAGTTAGAGGGGCGGGTTGCGGAATTAAATAACGAAGCCGTAAAGGTCGCCAAGGAAGTGGCACAGGATAAAGCCTATGTCGTTGCAACCATTGGTGGGATTGGCAGTATTCATCAAAAAGAATACCAGTTAGAAGATATTCAACAAAGCCTCGAGGAACAAGCCGATATTCTTGTTAAAACAGAAGTCGATGGTTTTTTATTGGAAACTTTTTATGATTTTGCAGAGTTATCGCAAATTGTGAGATACCTACGTGCGAAGACATCGAAGCCTATTATTGCCCAAGTAACATTAGGAGATATTGGTGTACTGCAAGGTGGAAAGACGTTAACAGAAGCACTTCAGCATTTGGAATCTGAAGGAGCGGATGTCGTTGGCTTAAATTGCCGAATGGGTCCTTACCATATGTTGCGATCATTAGAAGAAGTTCCATTATTGGAAAAGGCGATTCTCTGTGTATATCCGAATGCAAGTTTACCTAATGTCCGTGACGGACGTTTCTTTTATCAATCGAATCCAAAGTACTTTGGTGATATGACTGAACCGCTAGTTAAACAAGGGGTTCATCTTATTGGAGGGTGTTGCGGAACGACTCCTGAACATGTCAAAGAGATTCGCAATGCTGTGCAAAAGAGGCAATTAGTTCCGGTGAAAGACAAGGTAGTCAAAGAAACAAAGCGGCCGACCGTTGTGGTAAAAACACCAGATGTACAAGAGCGATTACCTGATTTTTCTAAGAGAAGGCAGTCGGTGATCGTCGAATTGGATCCTCCGAAAGCTTTGTCACATGCACCTGAATTCATGAAGGGTGCACAAGCTCTGAAAGAAGCAGGTGCGGATGCGGTGACGTTGGCAGATAATTCGTTAGCGCAAGCTCGAATTGACAACTTGGCGCTTGGATCATTGATGAAGCAACAAACGGGGGCGCGACCGCTTCTTCATGTTGCTTGTCGAGATAGGAATATGATCGGCCTGCAATCTCATTTATTAGGGCTTCATACATTAGGTATTCATGATGTGTTGGCGATCACAGGAGATCCAGCTAAAGTAGGAGACTTTCCAGGAGCGAGTTCGGTATATGACATGGCTTCATTAGATTTAATCCGATTGATGAAACAATTGAACGAAGGGATGTCCTTCTCCGGAAAGGATTTGGGAGCAAAGACGTCATTTACCGTGGCAGCGGCCTTTAATGCGAACGCAAGGAGACTCGATCGAGAAGTGACGCGTCTCGAGAAAAAAATCGAGGCAGGGGCAGACTATTTCATGAGTCAGCCTGTCTACAGTGAAGAGCGATTCCAAGAAATTCATGAAGCGACAAAGCACTTGCCAGTCCCAGTTTATGTTGGAATCATGCCGTTAGTAAGCAGTAGAAATGCGGAGTTTCTTCACCATGAAGTTCCGGGTATTTCCTTGACTCAAGGTGTACGCGATCGGATGGCGAAGTTTGATGGCGATCGTGAAGCAAGCGAGCGTGAAGGGTTAAGTTTAGCAACTTCGTTAGTAGATGCCGCAACGGAGTACTTTCCGAGTATTTACTTAATTACGCCTTTTTTACGGTACCAAATGACCGCAGATTTAACGAAGCATATTATTAGTAAGCAGAAGAACGTGGCTTCAGTAACAGGAAGAGCATGATAATAGAAGTCGGAAATAGTAACCAAAGAAAGGGCGATCAACATGGGAAAGTCATCCTTTGAAGAAGCACTAAAGGAACGAATTCTTGTTCTCGATGGAGCGATGGGGACAATGCTGCAAAATGCAGATTTAACCGCGGAAGATTTTGGTGGCGAAGAATTTGAGGGCTGTAATGAATATTTGAATTTAACGGCGCCTCATGTGATTCAACGCATCTATCATGATTATTTAGAAGCTGGGTCTGACATTATTGAAACAAATACGTTTGGTGCAACAAACATTGTACTGGCTGATTATGATTTACAGCATATCGCATATGAAGTCAATAAAGTTTCCGCAGAACTAGCTGTGAAGGAAGCTGCGAAATTTACTACCTCTGAAAAGAAACGGTACGTAGCGGGAGCAATGGGACCGACAACGAAATCATTATCGGTTACTGGTGGTACGACGTTTGATGAATTGATAGACTCGTACCGAGAACAAGTAGAAGGACTACTTGACGGTGGCGTAGACATATTATTATTAGAAACTAGCCAAGATATGAGAAATGTCAAGGCTGCTTATGTAGCGATAGACCAAGTTGTAAGCAAGCGGAATATTCATGTTCCATTGATTGTGTCAGGTACGATCGAACCGATGGGAACGACGCTAGCAGGTCAAAGTATTGAGTCATTTTATATTTCATTAGAACATATGAATCCGACAGTTGTTGGGTTGAATTGTGCAACTGGTCCGGAATTTATGCAGGACCATCTCCGTTCATTATCAGACCTGTCAACGTCGTATGTTCATTGTTATCCAAATGCAGGACTGCCGGATGAAGAAGGACATTATCATGAATCACCTGAATCATTGGCGAGAAAGTTAGAAGGTTTTGCTGAGAAAGGCTGGCTCAATATTGTTGGAGGTTGTTGCGGAACGACACCCGAACATATACGTGTCATGTCGGAAAAATTGTCAGGGTACAAACCTCGTCAACCAGTCAAAGAGCATCCACATACGATTTCAGGGATTGAACCATTAGTTTATGACGATTCTTTGCGGCCTTTATTGGTCGGCGAGCGTACAAATGTCATCGGTTCTCGCAAATTTAAACGGCTAATTGCCGATGAGAAATTTGAAGAAGCTTCTGAAATTGCTCGTGCACAAGTAAAACGCGGAGCGCATGTCATCGATGTATGTCTAGCAGACCCTGACCGTGAAGAACTCGACGACATTGAGGAATTTCTGCATCATGTTATCAATAAGGTGAAAGTACCACTAATGATTGACTCGACAGATGAAGTAGTGATTGAACGAGCTCTGACTTATTCGCAAGGAAAAGCGATCATTAATTCAATCAACTTAGAGGATGGCGAAGAAAGATTTGAAGCAATAGCCCCTTTAATAAGACGTTATGGTGCAGCAGTTGTCGTCGGAACGATTGACGAGGTTGGAATGGGCGTCACGGCAGAGCGAAAGCTTGAGATTGCGAAACGTTCGTATGATTTATTAGTCAATAAATACGGAATTGACGGAAAAGATATTATTTTTGATCCACTTGTCTTTCCGGTTGGAACTGGTGATGAACAATACATCGGATCTGCAGAAGCAACTATTGAAGGTATTCGTATGATTAAAGAAGCACTCCCAGAATGCTTAACAATTCTAGGAGTCAGTAACGTTTCGTTTGGTTTGCCTCCACTAGGACGAGAAGTATTGAATGCCGCGTACATGTTCCACTGTACGAAAGCTGGACTTGATTACGCAATCGTCAATACTGAGAAATTAGAGCGGTATGGTTCAATCTCGAAAGAAGAGAAACAGTTGGCAGATGACTTACTTTACCGAACAACTGACGAAACATTAGCGACCTTTACGGCATTTTACCGCGAGAAGAAACCCGAGAAAAAAATCGAAGCTTCGACAATGTCTTTAGAAGAGCGACTTGCAAGTTATATCGTCGAAGGCACAAAAGAGGGCCTATTTAAGGACTTGGATGAAGCATTAGGAAAATATGATGTCCCATTGGAAATTATTAATGGACCGTTAATGGCCGGGATGGATGAAGTAGGCAAGCTGTTTAATAATAACGAGTTGATCGTAGCTGAAGTTCTGCAAAGCGCCGAAGCGATGAAAGCGGCTGTTGCTCATTTAGAACCTCATATGGAGAAGAAAGAGGACGACCGTGGAAAAGGTAAATTCCTTCTCGCTACGGTTAAAGGCGACGTTCATGACATCGGCAAAAATCTCGTGGAAATCATTTTGAAAAATAACGGATTTAAGATTGTCAATTTAGGTATAAAAGTAACCGCAAATGAACTGATTGAAGCGGTTGATAGAGAAGATCCAGATGCAATTGGATTATCGGGATTGCTCGTAAAGTCTACGCAACAAATGGTTCTAACTGCCAATGACTTACGCGAACGAGGAATTTCTATCCCTATTTTAGTAGGTGGGGCAGCGTTAACTCGCCGTTTTACGGAAAATAAAATATCCAAACAGTATGAAGGACTTGTTCTATATGCGAAAGATGCGATGAATGGTTTGGATTTAGCAAACAAGCTAGCAAGACCAGATGATCGTGAACAATTGATTGTTGCCCACCAAGAAAAGCAACAACAAATTCGTGAAGCAGAAGCAAATGGTGAAGGAAAAGATTCTAAACAGGGCGCGGCGACAGCAACGCTTGAGATTCCACGATCAAAAGTGGCTAAAGACGCACCATTGTATAAGCCGGAAGATTACAACGTACATGTGTTGAAAAACTATCAGTTATCTCACCTTCATCCTTATATTAATATGCAGACATTACTTGGGCAGCATTTAGGTGTTCAAGGAAATATTAAGCGAAACATTGAACGAGGCGACAAAAAAACATTGGAATTACGAGATAAAGTCAATGATTTAGTGACTCGTGCTGACAAGGATGGCACCTTACGTGCGGACGGGTTATATCAGTTTTTCCCGGCCCAATCAGACGGGAATGATGTTATCGTCTATGACGCTAATGACCACAGTAAAGTATTAGAGCGATTTACGTTTCCACGCCAAGAAAAGGAACCATATTTATGTTTAGCAGACTTTCTGAGATCTGTTGACAGTGGGGAAATGGACCATGTTGGCTTTATGACAGTGACAGCAGGAAAAGGCGTCCGGAAGTTAGCTGAGGAAGCGAAAGAAGCGGGCGAATATCTTGATAGTCATTTAATTCAAGCAGTTGCATTGGAAATTGCAGAAGGTTTTGCAGAGAGGGTTCATCAAATGATGCGTGATAAATGGGGATTCCCTGACTCGCCAGACTTTACGATGAGGGAGCGATTCTCTGCTCGTTACCAAGGTGTTCGTGTCTCATTTGGTTATCCTGCTTGCCCGAACCTCGAAGATCAGGCGAAATTGTTTGGCTTGATCGACCCAGGAAAAATCGGCATAGAGCTAACCGACGAATACATGATGGAACCTGAAGCCAGCGTATCAGCGATGGTCTTTGCTCATCCAGAAGGTCGATATTTTAGCGTTTAAAGAAGTGATGAAACATCGAAGAGGCTGTCCCAAAAGTAACATTTTGGTGATGGTCTCTTTTGTATTTACATTTGGTCGTTTTTATGAGGGGAATGGGCTGAACGAGGAGATTTGTGCCCCATGGCGAGTGGATTTGGAAGGGAAGGGTCACAAGCAGAAGCGTCTTGTGCCCCATGTCGAGTGGGTTTGGAAAGGAAGGGTGACAAGAGAGAGCGTCTTGTGACCCATGTCGAGTGGATTTGGAAAGGAAGGGTGACAAGAGAGAAGCGTCTTGTGCCCCATGTCGAGTGGATTTGGAAAGGAAGGGTCACAAGAAGAAGCGTCTTGTGACCCATGGCGAGTGGATTTGGAAAGGAAGGGTCACAAGAAGAAGCGTCTTGTGACCCATGTCGAGTGGGTTTGGAAAGGAAGGGTGACAAGAGAGAGCGTCTTGTGACCCATGTCGAGTGGGTTTGGAAAGGAAGGGTGACAAGAGAGAGCGTCTTGTGACCCATGTCGAGTAGATTTGGAAAGGAAGGGTGACAAGAGAGAGCGTCTTGTGCCCCATGGCGAGTGGATTTGGAAAGGAAGGGTCACAAGAAGAAGCGTCTTGTGCCCCATGGCGAGTGGATTTGGAAAGGAAGGGTCACAAGAAGAAGCGTCTTGTGCCCCATGGCGAGTGAATCTGGAAAGGAAAGGTCACAAGTGATAGCATCTTATAAAATACAGCCGAGATTTGACCGATTTAATTCACTATTCCTTTCCCAGAAAAACTATTTAATAGTTTCTTCTGTGCATTGTTCATGATCTCAGCCCTCAGATCAAGAGAAAATCAAAAAAAGCCAAAAAAGATGATCGCCAGAGTAAAGTAGTCGATCTTTTTGGCTTTTCGATAAATTATAAGAAATCTATAATAGAAAGAGGTTTCCATCAAGGCTGCCTAGTCAGGAACTTTGGGAGGAGAGCCTCATATGTGGCATCTCTTATTCCTCACTCACCGACAATTTGATTTTATTTCCTGCTGGATCAACTGTGTAGAACTCATTCGAAACTTCCTCAACAGAAAACCCCTGTTGTGACAAATTCGCAAGTACTTGCTTTCGCGATTTTGAATCAGGGTAAACAATTTGATACCAACTAATACCAACACTTTTTTCATCCGGAGGTGGGGCGCCAACACCAGCCCACGTATTTAGGCCGATATGATGATGATAATCTTGACTTGAAATAAATAACGCTTGGTTCCCGAATTGGCAAACAACATTAAATCCTAATCCATCGCAGTAAAATGATTCAGCTTTGCCCAAATCAGAGACATGCATATGAATGTGCCCCATGACTGTACCTGGAGAAATGTTGGCCCATTCGTGTCCAACAGCTTCGGCTAATAAAGCTTCTGCATCCATCGGATCAACGGCCATTTTTACTTGGCCATCTTGCCATTCCCATTCGTTTGAAGGACGGTCAATATAGATTTCAATCCCATTGCCATCAGGATCAGCTAAATATATCGCTTCACTAACTAGGTGATCCGAGGCACCCTGTATTGGATAGTTACTTTCGATTAAGTGTGTTAGCAACTTTGCTAATTCGACTCGACTAGGTAACAGTAGTGCGAAGTGATACAGTCCAGTTGTTCTAGTAGGCTGTTTTTCAACGACATCGACAGGCTGCTCAAGGCTAATTAAAGGTGTGTCACCATTAGCAGACAAGACTGCGGTTCGCTCTGTTTGTAGGAGTAGATGCAACCCTAGCGTCTTTTCGTAAAACTCAATTGATTGATGCAAGTTTTTTACTTTTAATAAAACTTCATTTATATAAGTGGCAGGTGATTGGTGAAAAGTCATAGAATAACCTCCGTAAGATTTATGTATCTACTAACTTAAAGTAAGTTTATAATAAAAAGTTACTTTATACAAGATTAAATCGTCATTCCCTATGGTACACATTCCAAAACATCCTCAACTTCATTTGTATCGTTAGTTATAAAAACAGCTAACAAAAGAAAGGCTGAAGATTTATACTCTATATTCATCTTATTGTCAATTAATAGTTCGATAATTGAAAAAATATCCGACTCTTATCTTTGCAACGATGACAGGCACCCTTTTAACATGGTAAAATAAGTCGTGTTGATCAGAGAAAAAAAGGAGTGTCATGATATGAGTAAAGAGAAAGTGTTAATTTTCGGGCATCAGAACCCAGACACAGATACGATTTGTTCAGCATTGGTATATGCAGATTTGAAAAAAGAATTGGGAATGAATGCTGAACCGGTCCGTCTAGGAGAAGTTGGTGGCGAGACTCAATATGCGTTGGATCATTTTGGAGTAGATGCCCCACGCCAAGTAGAGACGGTCGCAAACGAAGTGAATCAAGTTATTCTCGTTGATCACAATGAGAGCCAACAAAGTGTCAAGGATCTAGATAAAGTAGAAGTGATTGAAGTTATTGATCACCACAGAGTTGCTAATTTTGAAACAGAAGGACCGCTTTATTACCGGGCGGAACCTGTTGGTTGTACAGCGACGATCTTGAACAAACTATACAAAGAAAATGGTGTAAAGATCAAGAAAGAGATGGCGGGATTAATGGTTTCGGCAATTATTTCCGATTCGTTGTTATTCAAATCGCCTACATGCACAGATGAAGATGTAGCAGCAGCAAAAGAACTCGCTGAAATTGCTGGAATGAATGTCGATGAATATGGTCTTGAAATGCTGAAAGCGGGCGCTGATATGAGTGGGAAGACGGTCGAGCAGTTGATCTCATTAGATGCAAAAGAATTTACGATGGGTAGCCATAAGGTAGAAGTTGCTCAGGTGAATGTTGTAGATACGAATGATGTACTTGGGCGCAAAAAAGACGTTGAAGCTGCAATGACAAAAGTTATCGCTGATAAAGGCCTTGGATTATTTGTTTTAGCAGTAACCGATATTTTAACAAATGATTCCGTTGTCGTTGCCGTTGGTAACCAAACGGATGCAGTAGAGAAAGCCTTTGATGTGAAGCTTGAAGATGGACAAGCAACACTTGCAGGCGTTGTTTCTCGTAAAAAACAAATTGTGCCACAATTAACCAGTGCGTTGTCATAACACTACTAAACTTAGAGGAAACACAAGCTTTCGAGAGTTAATTCTCTCTGAAGCTTGTGTTTTTTCATAAGTTATCGGATTTCCGTGCCCTTTAAAAAGTTACGCAAATGCGAAAGGAAGAAGACGAGGGTTACCGTACCCATCAGAGGAGCATGGGAATCTGAAAGGAAGCAAACAGATTGCCATCGGTCCTCCCAGAAAGAAATAAGAATATTTCTAACCTATTTTAGAAGGCTATTACATGATGATGTCGAATTGATTTGTATAAAGGAAATGGAGTTGGTCCTGATGGATTCACTTAAAGGGAAATTGGCGTTAGTTACTGGAGTGAGTCGTACGAATGGAATTGGAGCGGCGATTTGCAGAGAATTTGCTCAGAAAGGGGCAGATGTATTGTTCACGTACTGGACAAGCTATGACGATGAGATGCCTTGGGGAGTAAAGGATGACGAACCGGAAAAAATTAAGTTGGAGTTAGAATCATTTGGAGTCCGAAGTGAAAAAATTGAACTAGATTTGACGAAAGTATCCTCCATTGAAGAAGTGTTTAAATATGCTAAGGACTCATTCGGTACTGCGCCAGATATTCTTGTAAACAATGCAGCGTATTCCGTAAATGACAATATAGAGACAATCACACCAGAACAACTAGATAAGCATTACTTTGTTAACGTAAAGGCTGTTACCCTGATGACACAGGCGTTTACTAAATCCTTTTCCAAAAATTACGGAAGAGTACTTAATATCACAACAGGTTGGTCAAGGGGTCAAATGCCAGAAGAGCTTTCTTACGTGCTGACCAAATCAACTGTTGAAACATTAACATATACATTGTCAGCGGCCTTGGCTTCGAAAGGAATTACGATTAATGCGATTAATCCAGGGCCGACAAATTCAGGTTGGATGAATGATGAAGTGAAAGCGAGTTTGCTACCAAGGTTTCCAACAGGACGATTAGGAGAACCTTCAGATGCTGCGAAACTGGCTGGATTTTTAGCGAGTGAGGATGCAGCTTGGATAACGGGGCAAGTGATCCATTCAGAGGGTGGATTTAAAAATGGCGATGATTAAATGATTGCTACATAAATAACATTGACAGATTGGCGTGACAACATATGAAGAAAATATCATTTTTTCTAGTCCTTCTTGGGGCGATGCTTTGGGGAACAACGGGAACTGCCCAACACTTCGCACCAGAAGGAGCACATCCAATTGCAGTAGGAACGATGCGACTTGCGGTGGGTGGGTCTGTCCTTTTTCTCCTCGTTTTATTTAGGAGAAAACAAAAAGTTACCGATTGGCCAGTCAAAGCGATTGTGTTAGCTGCAGTCGCGATGGCTGCTTATCAACCACTATTTTTCTCGGCAGTTGCAACAACGGGTGTTGCAATTGGAACTGTAATTGGGATAGGTAGTGCACCAATTCTAACAGGATTTATTGAGTGGGTGGCCTTTAAACGACGTCCTGATCGTCAGTGGTGGTTAGCGACAGTCCTTTCGATCATTGGATGTGTGCTTTTATTTTCGACTCAAGGTGACATCGAACTAGATCCGATCGGTTTTTTAATGGCGATTGGTGCGGGACTATCGTTTTCTGGGTATACACTAGTGAATAAACAAATTGTGCAAAAGATGCCATCTGAAATGGCGGTGGGTGTTGTGTTCACCTTATCTGCTATTTTATTATCGCCCTTTCTATTTATCTATGATATCAGCTGGGTATTAGAGCCGAGTGGGATTCTCGTTGTTCTTCAATTAGGAATTGTTGCAACAGCAATTGCATACTTGTTATTTGTGAAAGGGCTAATGGGAGTTCCAGCTTCGTCAGCAGTGACGTTGTCATTAGCAGAGCCGTTGACCGCGGCATTATTAGGTGTAATCGTTGTTGGAGAAGTTCTGACTCCATCAGCAGTTGTTGGTATAGTGATGATATTCTTAGGATTGGCAGTGTTATTTTATACGCCACCGACAAGGAGTTCCAATTATGGGAAATGAACCGAAGGCATTGAGATGATACCAAATAACCTACGCCATAATAGCGTAGGTTAAATATCACCGTATTTTTCAAATCGTTGCTCTAAATAAATTTGCAATATGGTCATGATAGAACAAATCGCCCAGTATATCAAAGCAACCAAGATAAACATTGTCATGTAATCCATTTCGCGACCTGCGATTATACGTGACATTTGAAAAATCTCAGGGACTGTAATCATCGCAGCGAGTGATGAAGCTTTGATCAGATCTAGTAAAACGTTAGTCAATGGTGGTACGGCAATTCGCGACGCTTGTGGTAAAATGATTTGTCGCATCATTAACCAGTATGGAAAACCAAGGGACCTGGCCGCTTCCCTCTGGCCTCTAGGAACAGCAGCAATCGCGGAACGATTTATTTCTGCCATGTAAGCTGCGCTATTTAAGCTAAAGCCAATGATTGCCGCAGTTACTGCATCGAATTGAACTCCAATAAATGGAAAACCGAAATAAAGGAGAAACAAGATGATGAGGATGGGAACCCCTCGCATAAAGGAAATATACAGACGAGCAGGCCAACGAAGCCACGTTCGGTCTGACATTCGGGCAAGCGCTAAAAATAATCCGATTATTAAACCGATGATCATACTTAGCAAAGAAATAAAAAGCGTGTAACCAATGCCTTGCATGATATAAGGAAGTGATTCAATTGCCAGATGAATATCAAAGATGTGTTCCCATTGGATATCACTCATTGCTGTCAATCTCCCTTACTAGAATTCGATTAGATTGCTAAAGCGTGGTCGTTACTCTTAGCTAGCAAAGTCGATGTCTGGTTGTTTAGAGACATCTTGCCCACCAAAAAATTGTTCAGATAATTGTTGGATCGTTCCATCATCAAGCATTTCTTGAATGACGCGATTTAAATTTTCGTGTAGTTCTACATTGTTTTCGTTCATAATCATCGCTTGATCATTAGGGTGGTAGAAAAGTTCGGGATGTATGATAACGTCGATTTCCGGAAGCGCCTCAATTGCTAATGATTGCAAATAATAATCGTTCATGACGACATCTAATCTATCATTCTCAATGTCGCGTAAGTACGTATCATTGGTTACATTCTCATATGTTACGCCTTCTGCGCCATAACTTTCAGCTATTTCCATATAAATCGTAGTCGCAGCACCGCCGTGACGTTTTCCATCGAGATCTTCTAGTGAATGGATACCAGAATAATCATCGGGGCGAACGATCATAGCTCCATAGGAAAATTTGTATGGGTCGGTAAAGAGGAAATCTTCTTCCCTGCGCTCGTTAATATCAATGTCGTTAACAGCAAGGTCAATTTGGCCACTCTGTATTGAAGTGAGCATGCCGTCAACCCCCATCTCAGTAAACTCTGCTTCAAGGTCTAAACGATTTGCTGCTTCACGAGTGACTTCAACTTCGAAACCAGTTAATTCATCCGTTTCGTCGGAATGAAAGGATGTTGGATAGAGCGTGCCTGAAGTAGCTACCTCCAAAACTCCTGATTCTTGAATTTCTTCCCAACGAGTTTCTTCATTTTCATTAGTGCCACATGCAGCTAGTAATGATGTAATTGATAAAATAATTAATATATAAGCTGTCTGATGTTTAAATGTTTCTTTCATAATGTGATGATCCTCCTTTGTTACCAATATACGATCGTGCTCAAAGATCATAGCATGTACCTTTCAACGGAAGCAATAACTATGCTTTCAGAATATCCAAGTGAGAGACCTTTCTCAATCAGATCATTTGACAAAAGCTTTCATAAAGTTATACAACTGTGTTATAACTTTTAATATTAGGTGTATATAAGAATTACGATTAAAACTAGGGAAGGTTCGAGAGCTAAAGGGGAATAAAATGTATGAGTCGAAAAAAAACGATTGATCAGGCGCAATTATTTCATGAAACGGAACAACTAGTGCTGAAATCTGGCTATGCAGGTTTTCATTTTAAAGCCTTAGCGGAAAGGTTAGGTGTAGCTAGAAGTACGATCTATAATTATTACAAAAATAAAGAAGAACTAGTCACAGCCTATATGATTCATCTTATCGAAGAAGTTGTAAAAAATATGCAGCAAGCCGATCAGGAAGAAGAACCGCTTAAATACTTAATTCACCTTTGGTCTAGGTACGCTCATATGCACCAAATGTTGCAAATCATGCCATACATCGATCAACATGCAACAGAGAAAGTGCAAGAAAATATAAATAAAATGTTTCGCTTATTTAAAGAAATGAAACAAAAAATCGAAGCGATTTTGGTCGATGGACAGACAAAAGGTGAAATTCGAACGGACGTTCAAATGACTACGCTTGTCGGGCTTGTTATGGCAACTGTCCAAGTGCCTGTCCGCCACATGAGTCAGTCTCAATGGGTAGAGGAAGTGTACCTATTAGTTGTCGAAGGGATAAAAAAGTAAATCTTATTTTTATGAGGTTAAATGACAGTAGTGTCATTTATTTTAGAGTAATATTACAAGAGGGGGAAGCAACCATGTTTCAAGCATTTATCCGAAGTCCTAAAATTACGATGATGTTTGTATTTATTTTAGTTATTGTCGGCGTCTTAACGTTATTTCAATTACCGCAACGAGAAATTCCAGAATTTTCTTTTGATATTGGGACCGTCTCGACGGTATATCCGGGTGGGACACCTGAAGAAGTAGAACAACAGGTGACGATTCCTTTAGAAGGTGCAATTGAAAATATTGATGGCATTAGTGAAATGACTTCCGTATCGACCTCTGGATTTTCTAATATTGTCATTGAACTCGATGATAGTGCAAATAAAAGCGAGGTATTCACAGATGTACAACAGGCGATTTCACGAGTGGAAAGTGACTTGCCTGATCAGGCAGTAACTCCTGATTTTTCCGAAGAGATTGGGTTAGGGGCGTTATCTAGTTATCATATTTTAAATGATGACCGTGAATCGTTATATGAATTAAAAGAGATGCTTCATGACTGGCAAGCAGAGGTAGAGGCGCTTCCAGGAGTTCAGCGAACGATTGTCAAAGGTTTTCCTGACCAACATTTTTCAATTGATGTAGACTCGGAGGAGTTATTCTCGAATGGTTTGCAATTTCCCGATGTTATGCAAGCAGTCAGCGATGAATTAAATACGCAGCCGTTAGGTGTTCAACAGATTGATAATCAAAATGTCCAGTTGACGTTATCTACTTTAGAAGATGAAGCGGAAATAGGGTCGATTTTCATTGGATTAGATTTCAATGATGACCCGATTTATTTAAATGATATTGCTGAGGTTGGCATGGTTAATGAAACGCCAAGTGATTTAATATCATATGACGAACAACCAGCTGTTTCATTTACAGTAATTCCAGCTGGAGAAGTAAATATTCCCCAGTTACATGATGAAGTCGATGAAAAAATCATGAGCTTAGCTGACGATATACCTGAAGAGATGTCGTTTGAGCTATTTTACACGCAGAAAACAATCGTCGATGAGATTTTCGGTGATTTAACGCTGTCCTTTGCGTTAGCGGCTTTATCGGTTGTGGTTGTCACTTTATTAGGTTTGAATGTGTCGTCTGCGATAATTGTCGCCCTGGCGATCCCAACGTCGATATTAATAGGATTAATTCCTTTACCATTTTTTAATGTCGATTTGAACCAAATATCAATTATTGGGATGATTATTGCTTTAGGAATTTTAGTTGACGATGCGATTGTTGTTGGTGATAATATCCGAAATAAATATCGAGAGGGACTATCACCACTTGACGGTGCTTTGAAAGGAAGTAAGGAAGTCCGAGTGTCGATTATTACGTCGACGTTAACGATTGTGTTTACTTTCTTACCACTCGTGTTTATTTCAGGAGGAAGTGGCGATTTTATTAGTGCCTTACCGACGGTGCTAATTATGACGATACTAGCTTCTACTGTTGTTGCACTGACGTTTGTACCTATCTTCTTAGTATGGAGACAGAAGAAGCAATTGCGAAAGAAGAAAAAATCGCACCGAAGCGAAAGAGAGGGTCTACTAGGCAAACAATTTGATATGATTGCTAACTGGTATAGTGATTCGATTCTACGACGAGTCGTTCGACATCCTTGGAAAGTAGCGATCGTAGGGTTTGCACTAACAACGAGTTTTTATGGATTGATACCATTTATACCTGTGGAGTTCTTTCCGGCTACAGACAGAGAAGAGGTAACGGTTGAGGTACGTTTGCCAGCAGGAACAACAATTGAGGATACTGAAACTACTTTGCAAGATATGAGAGACTTTGTTTTAGAAGAAGATGAATTCGTGTTCGAAACGGCGATTTATGCTGGAGAGGGTTTGCCACCATTGTTTGGGCAAGGTATGTCAAATAGTAATGATGAAACAGGGAACCTGCTGTTACGTGTTGATCGAGAACAACAATCAGCAGTTGACACAATCTCAAGGTGGACAGAGCCATTGCAAGAAGAATTTCCTGAGGCGGAAATTGAATTGACAACGATTGAATCAGGGCCTCCAGTTGGCGCGCCGATTGCAATAAAACTTCAGGGGCCTGAAGTTGAGACGTTGATTGAGCTTAGTAATGAGCTACAAGAACGAATTGGTGAACTAGGTGAAAGTGGAACAGTATTAGATGATATGGGTCCTCTTCGTCCGGTAGTTGTTTATGAACCTGTTCGTGATACGTTAGAGGAAAATGGGATTACGTTGAATCAAGTTAGTGAACAAATTGGCTTGAGAACAGAGGGGATTCCTTTATTAACGTTCCGAACAGCGCAAGACGCAATTGATTTGCAATTAACGTTGAATAAAGTCGATGAAAAAGGTGAACTTGATTTATCTGAGATGGTTATACCAAGTGAGGTTGGCGAAGGTGAGGGAGGTCCACCGAATTTAATTTCATTAGATTCCTTACTCGAAACATATGAAGGTGAAGAGATCCCTCAAGTTTTACGAGAAAATGGTGAACGGACAATTACAGTAAGGGTGTTTCCGGCAAATGATGATAACGAAACGCTGGAGGCTGAGATAGAGGAGATCACGGATGATGTGCGTGCATCTGTAAGTAGCGATTATACGGTTAGTCTTGGTGGTGAGACAGAGGCGAGATCGGATTTCATCCTTGAGTTGGCTACATTATTCTTGGTTGTACTATTTCTAATTTACATTGTGATGGCGATTCAGTTTAATTCGCTGACGATGCCGTTTTTGATTATGAGTACAGTCTATATCGCTGGATCGGGTGCAATAATAGGGTTATTTTTAACCCAAACAGGACTCGGGTTCATGGCATTGATGGGAATTGTCTCATTAGCAGGTATCGTTGTACGTAATTCGATTGTGCTACTAGAATTTATTAAGCAAAGAAGAGTAGACGGAATGTCGATTGAAGATGCTGTAATAGAAGCTGGTCGAGTTCGATTGAGACCAATTTTGTTAACGGCATTCACAGCGATTGGTGCGTTAACTCCAGTGGCCTTGAGTGGCGATGTTCTCTTCGTCCCACTAGCAATTTCAATCATTTCCGGGTTATTATTCTCTGCGTTGTTGACGGTAGTAATTGTGCCAGCAGCATACACAGCATTTGCAACGAAGTTTGGAAAATAAGTAAAAAACCTCTGTAGCTAAAATTTCTGCAGAGGTTTTTTGTCTTTCCAGAATCAAGAAAAATATCGAAATAATTTTGATGTTTTTAAAGATTAAAAATGTAAAAACCGTTTATTTTAACTAATAGTCCCATTAAAAAAATACCGAATTTTGACGATCTATTAGGTATATTGTCGAAAGAAGGGGAGTCAAAATGAATAAAATGTCATTGAAAACAAAATTGTATGTTGCTTTTGCACTTGCTTTAATTATACCAAGTCTAATCATTGCAATTAGTAGCTACTTAACAGCGAAAAATGAACTTGAACAACAATTAGTTGAAGAATCTGAACAGAGTGTAGAAATTGCTGATTACTTGATTGATAGTCATGTCGGTCCAATAGCGGGTAATATAGAGCATTATGCTTCTACATTAACTCAGAATCAATTGCAGACTGATGGACAAGTTGCATTGGGAGATTTATTAGAGGAGTACTTTTTTACCACAGAAGGTCTTGTATCTGCTTATGTAGGAACAGCCGAAGGTGATATGATCCAGCGACCAGATATGGGGCTAGATGCTGATTACGATCCTCGTGAAAGACCATGGTACATTGACGCAGTGGCATCTCCAGGTGAATTAATTATATCTGAACCATATCATACAGCATCGACAGGGGAACTCGTGATCACGATCTCTCAATCAATTGACAATGGAGATGGTGTTGTTGCAGCAAATTTAGAAATGCAAGAATTGGCAGATGTCTTGGCGACGATTTCTATTGGACAAGAAGGGTATGCAATGTTATTTTCTGAATCAAGAGCAGCGATTTCTCACCCAAGTATTGAGACAGGAGAAGTTGTTGAGGAGAATTGGCTTGATCCTATGTATGACCAGATGCAAGGTGCTTATCAGTCATCAATATCTAATCAAGGTACCAGTGTTTACTACACTACCAACGCGATAACAGGGTGGAAATTAGGAGGCGTGATGTCTGATGACGAATTAAATTCTGCTACGTTTCCAATTTTACTCATAACAGGAATTGTTTTGATATTATCAGTGATTCTTTTTGGTAGCCTAGTATATTTCATCATTCGAAGTATTACACAATCTATTCAAGGGCTAGTTAATAGTGCTAATGTTATTCGTTCGGGAGATCTTCGAGAAAAGATTGAGGTGACATCAAAAGATGAGATAGGTCAATTAGCGGGAGCATTCAGAAATATGCAAACTTCGTTAATCGAAACACTAACTTATATTAGTGATAAATCCTCAATGGTTGCAGCGTCATCGGAAGAACTCCATGCAACAACAGATGAAAATAGCAAGGCGACAGAGTCGATTGCTGGATCTGTCGCTACAGTATCTGAATCGATGGATAGTCAAGTAAAGAAGGTTAATATTAGTTATAATGGTATTAATGATATATCTGAGAGTGTAAAGGAAATAACCAGTAAAACAATGACCTTGGATGGTCAAACGGTTTCTGCTGATCAAGCAATCGATAGAGTTAACGTAACAGTCAAATTACTCGAAGAACAAATGCGAAAAATAGAAACAAATAACACAGAACTTACGTCGAATATTCAAAGTGTTCATCAGTCAACAAATGAAATTGATGAAATTATTCAAGTGATAACATCGGTTTCTGAACAAACAAATTTACTAGCACTAAATGCCGCTATTGAAGCTGCGCGAGCAGGAGAACATGGTAAAGGATTTGCTGTTGTGGCAGATGAAGTGAGAAAACTGGCTGAACAAACCAACCAATCATCAACGGAAGTGAGAGAGATGATTACAACAATTCAAGAAAAAGCTAATTTATCGTTACTCTCGATGAATGAAGGAAATGAAGAACTGACACAAGGTCTTGCAAGATTTACTGAAACGGAAGAACGAGTAGGTGAAGTTGATTCATTTGTGAAGCAAGTGACCGAGCAAGTCAGAGCAATAGCTAAAATGACGTCGATGATCTCCACGAAAATTGAGGACGTCGTTTCAGACATGAAAGAAGTAGAAAGAATGTCTAATGAAACGACTGCTGAAACAGAGAATGTCGCAGGAGCTTCTGAGGAACAATTAGCTTCTATGGAGGAAATATCCGCATCAGCAGAAGCGTTAGCTCAAATTTCTGAAGAATTGCAAGAGCACACGGTATCATTTAAGTTACCAGAGAAAAATTAAAGGAAAAGTAGCATAAGGAAGAAAGCCACGGAACTTCGTGGCTTTTTTTATTGGTGATTAATCATTATTTGGGATTCAATGGTATGATCCATTGTTCCATTCCATTCAAGAAAAGATTATAGTATGGTTAATAATGCTGTACCTTTATTGCTATACAGTATAATAGAACTGTGAGAAAATGTAAGAATTTTAACAAATAAAAAGCAGGTGACCATTTGTGGATAATATTAATATTCTAATAGTCGAAGATGAAGAGAATATAGCACGTGTCGTAAAATTAGAGTTAGAGTACGAGGGGTATAAAACAGATATCATACACGATGGATTCGAAGCGTGGCAACGTATTCAATCAAGCCCTGATAAATGGGATTTAATTTTACTAGATGTTATGCTCCCTGGTCTTAGCGGAATGGAAATTCTTAGACGAATTAGAAAAGAAAAACGGACGACACCAGTGATTATGTTAACGGCTAGGGATGCTATTGTCGATAAAGTAACAGGATTAGACCAAGGGGCGGATGATTATGTAACGAAACCATTTGAAATTGAAGAACTGTTGGCTAGAATTAGAGTTTTAATTCGTCGGCAAGAGTCCGCTATAGTATCCGATGAATCGAAAAATGAAAATCGATTGACGTTATCTGATTTATCAGTGGAAATCGAATCGAGAGATGTCAAACGTGGGGAGGCTCATATTGAATTGACACCACGCGAATTCGACTTACTAGTGTATTTATTGGAAAATATTAATCGCGTTCTTTCAAGAGAGCAAATTCTTGAGCATGTGTGGGGATTTGATTATTTTGGCGATACAAATGTCGTTGATGTATACATTCGATATTTGCGCCAAAAAGTAGATAAACCTTTTGACTCTCCATTTATTCAAACAGTTCGTGGTGTTGGTTATGTGATAAAGGATACAAGCAAATGAAGATTTCACAGCGGATTACACTTTTTTCTACAGTAATGTTATTCATTTTACTAGTGTTAGTTAATGCGAGTATATATTTTCTTTTTCAGCATTACACAATGAATGCTGAATTAGAGCGGACTCAGAATCAATCACGCACGATTGTCGAAGCCCTGCAACCCTCGTCAGCAGATTGGCGACCTGCGGAATATTTAAGGGCTTATGTATCTGGTGATGGGATGGTTCGGGTTATTAACGAAAACGAGGAAATTGTTTTGGTTGTGATATCGAGAACGCCACAATTGAACGAACTGCAAGCTACATTTTCTACGCATGAGACTTCGGAAAAAATTAATTATAACGGCACATCGTATGCTGTAGCGAGAACACCTGTAATCTGGGATAACGGGTCAGTTGTAACGTTAGAATTGTTTGAGCCGATGACGATGTATGAAGAATCATTAACGATTTTAGGAATTATTTTAGTCATCGCTTCGGCACTTATTTTGATCCCGTCATTTTTTGCAGGTAGATCATTAAGCCGCGTCATTCTAAGCCCGGTTAAAGCTCTCGTAGTTACGATGAATCAAATTCGTGAAGAAAAAACATTTAAAAAGATTGACGTGAATGATACGTCTAAAGACGAGTTGGCTGAAATGGGACGAACGTTTAATCATATGATTGATTTGCTAAAGGAGAATTATGATAAACAACAACAATTCGTTTCAGATGCGTCTCATGAATTGAAAACTCCGCTTACAGTGATCGATAGCTATGCGCAATTATTAAAACGATGGGGGAAAGATAAACCTGAAGTTTTAGAAGAAGCAATCGGGGCAATATCATCGGAGTCAAAGCGAATAAAAGAAATGACGAATCAAATGCTTGCTTTAGCTACAGGCGATGAAACGACAACGATGGATCTTCAACAAGTGAATATGGCAAAAATCTTATTCGAAACCGCAAAGCAAATGGAAACAACGTACGACCGAGAAATCGCAGTTCAAACAAAGGAAGAATTTGATTTACGTCTAATCGGAAACAAGATGCAGCTAAAGCAATTAGCGTTTATTTTAATTGAAAATGGCTTGAAATATAGTAACAAAGAAATAGAAATTACTTTGGAAAAACTACGAGAAACTGTTAGCATTAGAATCTGTGATTATGGTATCGGAATTGCTGCTGAAGATATTCCACACGTGTTCGATCGTTTTTTTCGAGTAGATAAAGCGAGAAATCGAAAAACAGGTGGAAGTGGGTTAGGTCTTGCGATTGCGAAAAAAATTGTAGATGCGCACCAAGGTGTGATCCGTGTTGAAAGTGAGCAAGGAGTCGGAACTACATTCATTATTGAATTTCCAGGTATAGAAACAGAGGGGGATTTCGATGAATAAGAAAAATTACCTAATTACTGCGATTGCAGTACTTATTAGTGGAATTGCTCTAGTATTTTACTTTTCCTTCTCTTCAGAAAACATTTTGGCAGAAAATGAGATTGAACTATTGTTGCAGGAGCGTTATACAGGTGAAGTTATCGATATCCAAAGTGACAGTAACGTTGCAAAAGTCGAATTTCATTCCACCCTAGGACAATATGAGATTGAAGTGTCAGCGGCTGATGGACGAATTCTGACGTTTGAGCATATATCTGATGACACTGAATTCCAAGTGTTGGAGCAGGATGAAGAATTAGATAATTATATTACCGTCGAGCAAGTTGGTCAAATAATCGATGATACGCTTTCAGAAGAAGTGACGATCATCGAGGCTCAATTGGAGGAGTCGGAGGATGGAGTGACATACTATCTAGTACAAGTAGATATGACCAATGAAACGGGCACATTTGAAATTGATGCTAGTACAGGTGAAATTCTTTTGTTCTCGGTTGAAGAGAACACTCCATTAGAGCCGATTTCCGAACAAGAGGCGATCGACATTGCTTTATCGGAACATGCAGGTGAAATTGATGATGTTGATTTGGAAGAAGGAAACGGTCGACTTATTTATGAGATTGAAGTAGAGAATGATGAAACTGGAATTGATGCAGATATTATCATTGATGCGTATTCAGGCGAAGTACTGTCGATTGAGTATGATGATTAATATGAAAAATTAGGTGTGTTGTTTTTTTACGAGCAACCAAAAGAACAGAAGAATGGATTCTCAACACATATGTATTGGATTCCGATTCTCATCAAATTCTCATTTTCTACTAAACTTCCTTTAATCTTACTCATCCATACTATGGTTAACAGATTAAAAGGAGGAAGTAAAAAATGAAAAAATTGACTTTGATTTTAACAGGTGTGTTTGTAATAGCTGGCACGTCAGCTATTGGATTAGCTACGTCAGGTGATAATGAAAATGAGGTGAGTAAGGCAGTCGTCACCTCAGGCAATGAAGAGAACACAACTGAAACTATTCAAGTTGAATTAGATGATACGAGCACAGTGAATGAAACAGATAGAACAAGTGAACGAAGAATCTCAGGCGATGAAGCGGTAGCAATCGCACAGGAGATGTTGGATGGAACAGTAGATGAAGTCGAATTAGATACAGAAGATGGTATCCTCGTGTATGAAGTCGAATTAGAATATAAAGGTGATGACTACGATTTTAAGATCGATGCTCACACGGGTGACATTATTAAAATTGACGATGACTTAATGAAAACGTCGATAGCTGATAACGTGACTATTTCTGTTGAAGAAGCAAAGCAAATCGTCATGGACCTTTTCCCTGAAGGTAAAATCGACGATATAGAATTGGAAATGAAACAATCTCGATACGTTTATGAAATGGAAGTGGAGTATAAAGATGAAGAAGGAGATATCTACATCGATGCTGAAACTGGCGATGTATTAAAAGTGGAAGATGACTTGACAAAATTGCTTGAAAGAGAGGAAGGAACGAATGAAAGGAGTGATAGGTCCACGTCATTGGCATCTGGTCAGTCAGGCGAACGTATTTCCTATGAGGAAGCTGAAGAAATCGCACTAAACCATGTTGGAAAAGGGTATATTGATGATATTGAGCTTGAAAGAGAGAATGGACGACTTCTTTTTGAAGTAGAAGTTGAGTACGGCGACAACGACTTCGATGTATATATTGATGCAGTTACTGGAGAAGTGATGTATGTAGATTAGTGTAAACAAAGAGAATCCCTGGCCGAAATTGGCCAGGGATTTGTTGTTCGTTATAAAGGGGGGAGAAACTCGTATCGATCTTTTACTTATTCAAGGCCTGCTTGGATTTCTTTAACCATTTCAGAAACAGAAGTTAATCCACCGCCAGCTAAGTACCAGTAACCTGGATCAAGATAGATGATATTATCTTCTTGGTAGGCAGTTGTTTGTTGAACAAGTTCGTTTTCAATTGTGTCTTGAGCAGACTCTTCATCTTCTCCACCAACGACAGCACCGCGGTCAAGGACAAACAAGAAATCAGGGTTTGTTTCTAAGATATACTCAAAGGAAACTGTTTGACCGTGATTGGCTTCTTCAATACCTTCATCAGCGGCAGCGACACCAAATTCATCGTGAATAATACCGAAACGGGAACCAGGGCCGTAAGCACTTAATGCCCCTTCACTCGCCATAGTAATCAATCCAGTGCTATCATTGCTGCTCGCTGTTTCATGAAGGCTAGCAATCTCTTCATCAATTTCCGCTAGTTTTGCTTCAACTTCAGCGGTTTTACCGAAGATTTCTCCAAGCAATGTCGTGTTTTCTTTAAATGACTCTACATAGTTCGTTGTATCAACACCGACATGAATGGTAGGTGCAATCTCTGTTAAGTCGTCATAAGCTTCCGATGCACGACCAGAAATAATAATTAAATCAGGTGCTAAATCATAGATAGTTTCGAAGTCAGGCTCAAAGAGAGTTCCTGCATTTGTGTAATCATCACTTTCGAATTCATCCAAATAAGCGGGAATGTTTCCTTGAGGAACGGCTACTGGATCAATCTCCAATTCACGTAATGTATCTAGCACTCCATAGTCAAAAACTACGACACTCTCTGGATTAGCTGGAACAACGGTATCACCCAATTCGTGTTCAACAGTGATTTCTGTAGCATCTGCTTCTTCTTCGTTTGCTTCATTTACATTATTTTCTTCGTTAACGTCATTGTTCTCTTCAACATTGTTATTGTCGGTAGTGTTCTCATTTTCCTCTGCTTGATTATTATCAGTATTATTTTCGGCGGCGGTAGATTCATCGTCGGAACCGCAACCTGTTGCAAAAATACCGATTAAAATGGACATTGAGATGATAGATAAAGATTTTTTCATTGATAAACACTCCTCTTTTTTTTATGAAAAATACACGCAAATTTGTTGGTTGTTAATGTCTTGAATTTGAATATCCATATCGTAAATTTCTTTTAAAACGCCACTTTGAATCACATCGCATTTGTGACCTTCTTTCACGATTTCGCCATCTTTCAGCGCGATAATATAATCTGAATAACAAGATGCAAAATTGATGTCATGGATCACGAGCACTACGGTTTTTCCAAGCTCATCAACCATGCGACGAAGTACTTTCATGATTTGAACAGAATGTTTCATATCCAAATTATTTAATGGTTCATCAAGCAAGACGTAGTCAGTATCTTGTGCTACAACCATTGCTATATAAGCACGTTGACGTTGTCCTCCGCTAAGTTGATCAAGGTATTTTTCTTGCATCTCTCCCAACTCGAGATACTCGATCGCTTCATCGACTCGTAACCAATCGTCTTTTGATAAATTTCCTTGTGAATACGGGAAGCGCCCAAAAGAAACAAGGTCACGGACTGTTAGCCTTATATTAATATGGTTCGTCTGCTTTAGTATCGAAATTTTTTTGGCGAGATCTCTGTCTTTTACTTTACTAATGTCATTGCCTTCAATTAAAACCTCCCCCTCATCCTTAACGATTAAGCGACTAATCATGGACAGCAATGTACTTTTTCCCGCGCCATTAGGTCCGATAAAGGTAGTGATTTTACCTTTTTTAATGTTGACAGACACATCGTTTACAACAGGCTTGTTATTGTACCTTTTAAATAAATTCAGTGCTTCTACCATGATTTTCTCTCCTTTAATAGTAAGTATAGGAAGTAGGTTCCTCCGATGAAATTGACGATCACACTTAATGTCGTACTGAATGTAAATACCCGTTCAACAATCAATTGACCACCTACAAGTGCAATGATGCTAATTAAAATGCTGGCAGGAATAATTTGGATATGTTTGTTAGTTTTCAGAAATTCATACGTGACGTTTGCGACAAGTAATCCGAGAAAAGTTATTGGTCCGACGAGTGCAGTGGCAATTGATATTAAAATCGCTACGATTAGTAACATCCGTTTGACGATTTTGTTGTATGGTACACCAAGATTTATTGCATGATCTTTGCCTAACGACAAAACGTCAAGATATTTCATGTACCGAATGCAATAAATACTTATTGCGATAAATAAGATAAGCGATAAAACTAGTAGATCGGCATTGACACTGTTAAAACTAGCGAACATTCTGTTTTGGACATTCAGAAATTCATTTGGATCTATTAACACTTGCATAAAAGTTGTTAAACTCGAAAAAAATGTTCCAAGTATGAGTCCAATTAGTAACAGAAAGTAGATATTGTTACCTTCACCTTCGTTTTTAAATAATAACTGGTAAAACAGAAATGAGAAGACAATCATTCCTCCAGCTGTGAGCAGGAAATTTAGATTCGCATTAACCATCGCTATACTCATTGAGCCGAATGTAAAGACGACAAATGTCTGAATCAACATGTAAAGCGAATCAAGTCCGATAATACTAGGAGTTAAAATTCGATTATTTGTAATCGTCTGAAACACGATAGTAGAAAAGGAGATTGCAGCTCCAGTAATGACGATGGCAAGTAAATTTCGTCCTCTTCTCGGCAAGATGTATTCCCAATTCCCCCCTGAATCAATCGTCATATAAAGTGCGACAAGGAGAAGTGACCCAAGGAGTAATAAAATTAATTTTGTTCTATAGGCCATATTTTCTCCTCCTTAACAGCAAATATAGGAAGAGAGCACTGCCAATTACACCAACGGTTAATCCAATCGGAATTTCGTAAGGGAAGATCAAAATTCTTCCAATAATATCGCAAATTAGCACGAATATTGCACCAAATATGGCGGTGTGTGGAAGGTTCTTACGAATATTATCTCCACGGAAAATCGTTACAATATTTGGAACAACTAACCCTAAAAATGGGATCATTCCAATCGTTAGTACGACAGAAGAAGTAATCACAGCAACAATGATTAAGCCGAGATTAACGACTTGCTTGTAATTCAAACCTAAGTTTTTCGAAAAATCTTCTCCCATTCCAGCGACGGTAAAGCGATTTGCATACATATAGGCAAGAAGAACGAGCGGAACTGATATGTAGAGTGTTTCATATTGTCCTGTCATCACTGTTGCAAAATTGCCCTGTAACCATGAGGTCATATTCTGAATGAGGTCGTACCTATAAGCGAAAAACGTCGTGATAGAACCGATAATATTCCCGAACATTAGTCCGACTAAAGGAATGAAAATAGGGTCTTTAAATTTTACGCGATTAAGTATTTGCATAAATAGCAACGTTCCAGCTATTGCAAAAGCCATAGCTATTAGCATTTTCGTTATCGACCCGGCTGAAGAGAATATTATGATTGAAACGAGAATTCCTAGTCTTGCAGAGTCCATCGTTCCAGCTGTTGTTGGTGAGACGAATTTGTTTCTTGTTAGTTGTTGCATAATCAGTCCAGCAATACTCATTCCCATTCCAGCAATGATAATACTAATTAAGCGCGGTACTCGACTGACCCAAAAAATATGAGATTGATGATCTGTCATGTTAAAGATGTCCATCGCAGAAAGGGAGGTAACTCCAATGAAAAGCGATATAAACGACAATAAAACTAGCGTGATTAACAAATATCTGAGTTGCATAAGACTCCTCCAAAAGCAGTTACATTGTTGTGATATAACCCTCCAATCAGTAGATTAGAATAATTACTATTTATATGATAATGAGATTCATTATCAATTAACTGTACTGTTAATATTCTAGCATGATATTTTAAAACTGCAAGAACTTTTTAATAAAAGTTGTTAATAACCACACTATAATGAGAATGATAATCGTTTATATAAATGACTTATATATTATAGGTTTTAAGTGTTGTTACGGAAGTGATTATCAATTAATGTAGTTATTACAGTAATTAGTAACTGAAATCACAGCATAAAATTATTATTCTAATAAAACAAAACAAAGAGGTTGTGACATTGATTTTGCAAAAACAATAGTCAATTATTTAATCACATTTTTCATGGCGAATATGATAAGATGTAAGCTGGATTCTTGATACATTGATTTAATTTTATTTATGCTTAAAATTTTGTGGAGGATACTTAAATGACTTTTTTCGAAATTTTTCAATACATTTTTCTAGGTGTTGTTCAAGGCGCCACAGAGCCATTGCCTGTATCTTCTAGTGGACATTTGCGGATTGTTTCTTACTTTTTTGGGGTAGATGTGCCTGATTTACATTTTGAGGTCTTTCTGAATGCAGCGTCTTTATTAGCTGTTTTTATCGTATATAAAGTAGATTTGATGGAATTGGTTCGTGATACAATGAACCATGTGAAGAAACCTTCAGATAAAACAAAAACTTCTTTTCGATTGTCTATTCTGTTGATTGTCGGAACGATACCGGCGATTATAGTAGGGGGACTATTTAGAGATTTTATCGGAGGGGAATTAACTGGAATTCACTATGTAGCGATTGCATTGATGATTACTGCAGTTGCATTATGGTTGATTCGGAATTTGAGAGGTCACAAACAGGATGACGGTATTACGTATATGGATGCAATTATTGTTGGTCTTGCGCAGACATTGGCATTAGCGCCTGGAATTAGTCGCTCTGGTGCAACAATTGTCGCAGCATTAGCAAGGAAAGTAGAAGCGGAAACTGCTTTGAAATTTTCGTTTTTCTTGTCGATTCCGGTTAGTGTCGGGAGTCTTGTTTTGGAGACGTCTACGATTGTGGATACTATTATTTCGAATGATTCATTAGGGTTATATGTCATAGCTTTTCTGACTTCATTACTTGTATCAGTATTTGCTATAAAGTTACTTATTAATATGGTTACTCGAGGGAAACTATTATACTTTGCAATATACTGCTTTACAGTATCGATCCTGCTGTTCATTTTTGGGTAAACAAAAGCCATGTGACCTAGACCTAGTCGCATGGCTTTTGTATTTTGGTAGCTTCAACAAAACGATAGGAAAATAACTCGAATCAGATTAGAGCCTATAAGTAAGTTAGTAAAGCTGTTGCGATCGAAAAGTAGACAAGTAGTCCAATGATGTCGTTTACTGTTGTAATGAATGGGCCAGAAGCTATTGCAGGATCAAGGTTCATCTTGTTAATCGCTAATGGAACAATTGTACCAATCACTGTAGCGATACTAAGTGAGAGGAAGATAGACATACCGACGATAAATGCAAGCCATACACTGCCATGTAAAATTGGGATAATGATCATTAATGTTACAGCACACATGAGGCCGAGCATTACGCCCGTCTTGAACTCGCGAAAGACCATCTTCCCAAGACCTTTTTTCTCAAGAGTTCCAAGCGCAATAGAACGAACGGCTACAGCCAGAGACTGTGTTCCAGTGTTTCCAGCGGAATCCATAATCAATGGGATAAAACCCGCAAGTAAGACGACAGCTTCCAAGGTATCTTCAAATTGTCCAATGACACTTGCTGTAATCATACCAAAGAACATTAGTAGAATAATCCAAGGAGCGCGCTTTTTTGCTGCAGTAAATGAAGAAATTGATAAGTCAGTGGCACCTCTTGAAGCAGCAAATTCACCTATGTCTTCCGTTGCTTCTTCTTCCATGACATCGAGAATGTCATCCACTGTGATAATCCCTACTAGTTTATTGTGATCAGTTGTGACTGGGACTGCCAAAAAGTCGTATTTCTTAAAAAGTTTTGCAACATTTTCTTGATCTTCGTTAGTTTTCACAGATACTACTCGAGTACTCATGACTGTTTCAACAAGGTCATCAGGGTTTGATGTGATTAAGTCACGTAAAGACACAACTCCAGCCAATTCATGTTTTTCATTAATCACATATAAATAGTAAATTGTCTCTGCATCGGGTCCTTCTCTTCTTAACAGATCGATAACTTCACGAATTTGGGAAGTAGCACGGAGATTAATAAACTCTTTGGTCATAATTGCGCCTGCTGTATCTTCTTCATAGCCTAAAAGCTCTTTAATGTCTTTAGCGTTCTCAGCTTCGAGTCCTGCAAGTATTGCAGATGCTTTTGAATGTTGGATTTCAGCCAAGAAATCAGCGACATCGTCAGCTGACATATGTGAAACCATATCTTGGGCATAAGTTTGATCTAATTCTTGCAAGAAGGATTTTTGATCTTCAATAGCCAATTCTTCGAAGACTTCAGCAAATTCTTCGGGTGAGAGGAGTTCATACAAATTTTTTCGCTGTGACGTATTCATTAAGAGATAGACATCTACTTGATCTTGCGGATGTAGTTCGAAAAATAATTGGCGAAATTGTTGAATGTAATTCTCGTTTATTGCATTAAGAATAGACTGTGCATATTCTTCGCGGTTTTGCTCTGTTAATTTGACCATAGTGGGAGGCCTCCTTTTTATTGTGGGAGAGCCATCAATTCACAGGAGTGTGCTAATAATGACTTCCCTGAATACTGTGCAGTTATAAAATTACGGTAATAAAAACTGGGATCAGGAACTGAGTCCATTTCGCATCACTCCTTTCATCTAATTAGTTTAAGACACTTCATTTAAGTTGACTCAGTTTTTCAAAAAATAAAAACACCTTCATACTATAATGAAGGTGTTTAAGTCAATGTTAAACAAGCCATAATGACTGAGTCATCACGTCGCCTCCATTCGTAGAGCTTTAGCACTGTGCGGCATAGGAAAATTCCAGCTACGTTAAAAACCACCTTATGTCGATGGTTCCTGTTGACCCATTGGCGTCTTTGGACGTTTTTGGGCAGCAGCGTATCTCCAGCACAGGAGCCTCACCTAACGAGGAATATTAATTTTTGATCTAACAGCTGAATTATAAATGGTTAATGAGGAGATTGTCAACCATTTTTCAAAAAAATAGAGCAGGATAAATGTATTAATTCACATTCCTATTTAGAGATCTTATAATGTAAAATAAAGATTAGATTTCTAATAAACGGTGAAGAGGGAAAATAGATGGACATAAATGATTTTTACAATAAAGTAGTGCAGATTTGCAATAAGGAGATCGTGTTGAGAGATGAACCAATGAGAATCCATACATTAACGAAAATCGGAGGGAAGGCGGACTTGTTCGTGTTACCTGAAAGCTACGAACAAATGGTTGATATTATCAAGTTGATACATGCCTATCAACTTCCATTTATGCTTCTAGGAAACGGGTCGAATGTGATCGTCCGCGATGGGGGGATTCGTGGTCTCGTCGTGCATATGAGAAATCTCTCAGATCTTTTTGTAAAAGGAGAGCAACTTGTTGCACAAGGTGGAGCTGATATTAAACAAGCATCTCAATTGGCACTGAAGTACGAATTATCAGGCTTAGAATTTGCATGTGGAATCCCTGGTTCCATTGGTGGTGCGATGGTCATGAATGCTGGAGCCTATGGTGGTGAAGTGAAAGATGTGATTGATCATGTGAAAGTGGTCAATCATGAGGGAGAATTTCTCAAATTATCAAAAGACGAGTTAGAGCTCGATTATCGCAGCAGTATTATTGGAAAAAAGAAGATGATTGTTTTAGAAGCAGTATTTAACTTAGAACCAGGTGTGGGGAAGCAAATCAAGGGGAAAATGGATGACTTCACTTATCAACGAGAATCAAAACAACCGTTGGAGTACCCTTCTGTAGGTAGTGTGTTTAAACGTCCACCTGGATATTTTGCAGGGAAGTTAATTCAGGATAGCGGTCTGCAAGGTAAAGGGGTCGGTGGAGCGGAAGTGTCGACAAAGCATGCTGGATTTATTGTTAATAAAAACGAAGCAACAGCAACAGACTACATTGAGACGATAAACTTGGTGAGGGATACTGTGAAAGAAAAGTTTGGTGTCGAATTGGAGTTGGAAGCAAAAATCGTTGGAGAAGACTCATAATTGAGCTAATACTGAATTGATTTGTTATAGAAAGAATGATAAAATATAACTAATTGGTTATATAATCGTTCGATTATGTAACCTGAGGAAACAGGAGGTGTTTTGATGGAGGCCTTAAAAACTCAATTATTAGAGGAACATGCAAATCTCTTTAAAATGATGAACGACGAAAATCGTTTGAAGATTCTTTTGTATTTGTATGAAGAAGAACTTTGTGTCTGCAATTTGATTGATTTACTCGACATGAGTCAGCCTTCTGTAAGCCAGCATCTGAAAAAGCTGCGCCAAGCTTCAATCATACAAATACGTAGTCAAGGACAGTGGAAATTTTATAGATTGAATGAGAGTTATCCTCACCTTTCATTACTTAAAAACATATTAGCTGAATTACCATCGATGAAAGGAGAAGTAGATGCGCTTAATTCAAATGGCACGCGAGTGTTTTGCACGACAATCAACACTAAATAAATCCACTTTGAAAAGGTGATAAAGATGAGTAACAAAATCGAAATTTTTGACCCTGCTTTATGCTGTCCTACGGGAGTATGTGGGCCGAGTGTGGATCCTGAATTAACACGTATTTCAAGGCTTCACTTACAACTTGTTAATAGTGATTATGACGTTAAACGTTTTAACTTAGCACAGGAACCTGATCAATTTGCTAACAATAAACAAATAAATCAGCTTTTACAAACGGATGGACCGGATGCTCTTCCCGCGGTCCTAGTAGATGGGGAACTGACTTTTTATGGTCGTTATCCGACTGTGGACGAGTTTGCTGAGTGGTTTGATTTTGATCCTGCTGAAATGCAGATAAAAGAACCTAAAAAGAAATTTAATTTACTATAAAAATAGAAACAAAGAACACGCTCCTTAAAGGAGCGTGTTCTTTGTTTCGAGTTGTTTTTTTAATTCGATGGTAAGTTGTTTTTGTTCCATTGGGCGGTAATAATAATATCCTTGAATTAATTCACATTTATTTTCTGCTAAGAAAAGTAACTGCTCTTTTGTTTCGACACCTTCTGCAATACAATCATAGCCAAGTTTCTGAGATAATTGAATTAATACGAGTAAAATTTCTTCTGTGCGCTGATTAGTACCAATATGATGAATAAATGTCATATCAATTTTAACTTTATCTAGAGGGAATTTGCTTAAATAAGCAAAATTCGAATACCCAGTTCCAAAGTCATCAATAGCAATTTTTACACCGTTACGTCTAAGAAGTTGTAAATTAGAATTGATATGCTGAGATGTTAACAGTTGAACACTTTCAGTCAGTTCTACTTCAATTGTTCCGGGAGGGAATTCGAACCGTTTTATACTTGAAATGAAGTCATTTATAAAAGAATCAGACTCCAGTAAAGGTGTTGAAAAATTAATTGCTAAACTACCAGTGAAAAAGCCTTGATTAAGCCATGATTCTAATAGTGGGAATACTTTAACTATTAATTTTTCGGTAATGTTTTTAATTAGACCACTTTCTTCTGCTAGTGGGATAAATATCGCTGGGGATATATTGCTATATTGAGAATCAATCCATCTCGTTAATACTTCAATACCGGTTATTTTTCCAGTCGATAATGCTACTTGAGGTTGGAAAACAAAATATATATCATCAGTTATTAACGCTTTTTTCAATAGATTAAGAAAAGTCATTCTATGTGCAAGAGTTTCTCTCATCTCTCTTTGATAATAAACTACTCTGTTCCCACTTTGTTCTTTTGCTTTGAATACGGCGGTGTCTGCAGTACTTAGAAGATCTCCTACGGTTATAGCATCATCTGGGTAAATACTAATCCCCACACTAGCTGTGATTGTAAATTCATTGTGATGCAGGATATGAAAAGGTTTTTGGATTTCTTGTAAAATTTGCTTTGAGAATTGATCAGACTTTTGAATAGTATTTTTTTCACGACATAAAATGACAAACTGATCTCCACCAAAACGTGCAACAAAGGAGCTGTTCTCGTTTGTAATGCTTTTAAGGCGGTCGGCTAAGTGTTTGAGAAGCTCATCCCCAATATTATGACCGTACAAATCACTAATATTTTTGAAACTGTCAACACCTATAAAAAAAACTGTCAAATTATCATTTTTTCCAGTGGCATCAATCGATTTTTGTATTTCTAGTTGTAAACTTTTCCTATTTGGTAAACCAGTCAGTTCATCATAATAGGCTGAATATATTAATTTATCTTCAATTTCTTTCCGCTTATTAATACTTTGAAAATAAACGGCTAGGCCTCCTTGCTTTCTAGGGTAATAATGAACTTGATACCAAGTTTTTTGCGGTTCAAAATATGCTTCTATTTTGACAGTTGTGTTTGTACTTATTGCTTGGATATAACCTGCTTCAAATTCAGTATGAAGTAAGCTTGGGAATGCTTGCCAAACAGTTTTCCCGAGAATTCTCTCTGTGGGAACTTTTAGAAGTCTTATAGCTTCTTTGTTTGCAAAAGTAATTTTTTGATTGCGATTTAGTGTAAAAATTCCATCTGTCATGCTTTCCAATATATTGGACAAATAACCTTGATAATCTTTCATAGTTGTCGCATCAATATGGCGTATCATTAGCGCTTGAACATGTTGGTTATCTTTGATCACAGAAACAATCATTTCGAAATATTGCTCTTTAGTAGATGAATGGTAAGGGTACGTATAACTGTATTGGGAAAGCTCCCCAGAAATAACTTTTTCGACGTTGGAAAGTAAAGAAATATTCATTGTTCTTTCTAAAAAATCGAAGTAATTTGTTTCGATATTTGCCAAGCAAGGGGCATGATCCAATTTTTTTAAGGAATCGTTCCACTCTTGGTTCGTCATCAATATGGTGCCATCCAAAGAAAGGATTGCGACTTGTTGATCGATCGCATTTATTGTTTGTTGTGTAGTCATATTAATATTCAAATTATGATCCATAAGTCATCCCTCATTGATGTGATTGGAGTCGCAGAACTAAAAATCCTATGTATTTTAGTTCTTATTATATAGGTTATTACCTTCATATGGAATGTTAAATAAAGAAAAATATCAAACTTAATATAAAAAACAGAAAAATGAGCATTTTCTAAAATGATTATAAGATATTTCGCGATGAATTTAGTTTTTTGCTTAAGGTGGGGGCACCGATTTTTCTGTCAGAAAGGGAAAGGTAGGACAATAAAAAAAGCAGCTATCTTCTCATAGTAATTGAGATAGCTGCTTTATAAATTATAATTTATAGTCGTGGATCGTCAAGAAGACGTTCCATTTCTTCTTTGTGGCCAGTTTCATCAGCAATGAAATCTTCAAGTTTCACAACGAGCTCCGTAAGTCCTAATGCATCAGCTTGTTCTTTCCGAGTTTCGTAACGACTAATCGTTTCCTTTTCTGCTTTATGCGCTTCTTCCAACATTTCTTTTACGTCTGTCAATTGTTTTACAGGAGTTGGCGTTGTTGTTGGTGTTCCTCCGAGTGTCTTTATTTTCTCTGATAAATATAGAGCATGTGTTGTTTCATCAGCTACTTCACTTTCAAAGAATGGTTTTAATACTTGTCGATATAGTCCTGAAACGACAGCGGCATTGTAAGTATACATAATCATTGCTGCATACTCATTTGCAAGGTCCTCGTTTAATCCATCTACTAATTCTGTCATTTTTTTATCCATTGTTAGAACATCCCTTTCATATCAAGAAATATTTATCGTCTACTCCTTTATGTTCCACTAATCGAAAAAAATAAACCCTCTATTTGGATAAAAAATTATAAATCGCGAGTTCGGTTGATTATAATAGCTGGAAATTTTAAAATAATTTCCTTGTGACAAGCATATAAATGACTAAAAAAAGAGGGTTATATATGGCAATTTTGTCAACGGTATTTATGATATTTTTTATTAGTTTTGATGGTTTTATTTGGGGATGGCTTATCGGTTATCGAAGACAGTATTTTCCTCTTACTCATTTTTTATTATTGTCAATTGGCACAGGAGTAGTATTATGGGCGTTTTATCAAATTGGGGTAACGCTTGATGACGTAATACCTTTCCATTTGTTCAATAAACTATCTGGTATTTTTTTACTCATTTTAAGTGTCTTCCATTTAGTTGACGGAGAAGGCATATTTAAAAGAGCTATTGCATTGAAAATGTTTTTAATTATTAATGTTGATAATATTGGGTTTGGTCTTTCAGCTGGGTTTGAAGCCGTTGGTCGTTTCTTTCCAATGATAGCTGCAATACTATTTGCAGGATTCTTCCTGTTTGGACTTTACTTAGCCCATAGATCTACGTGGCATAATTTCCAAAAATATGGTCAGCTTTTGCCATTTGTTATTTTGTTCAGTATGGGTTTCTTTAAGTTGGTCTTGGGATAAAAAAAGTAAAGCAGAATTAATGGAAAGCCCACTAATTCTGCGTGTTGTTATTCTAGATTTGATGTAGGTACTACGGAACGCTTCATGAAGAGAGATAACACGAATGCGATCACGGCAAAAATAAGGCCGACTTGGAAGGCGCTTTGCACACCAGCAGTTAAGGCATTGGACATTTCTAGTGGGGAAGTGGGATCACTAACCCCGTCCATGTAACTTGCTTCTCCAGCAGACATAATTCCGATGAACAATGCAATTCCAATTGCACCACTCACTTGCATTAATGTATTAATGACGGCAGTCCCGTGTGGATAATAGTCTGGTGGTAGCTGATTAAGACCATTTGTTTGACCAGGCATCATCACCATAGCAATTCCTATCATCAAGAAACTGTGTAACAATACAAATACCAAAACAGATGTCGATGCCGATACTTGAGTAAAAATTGTCATGACGATAACTAAAATAAGTGTTCCAGGTATAACAAGAACTCTTGGACCAAACCTATCGAATACTCTTCCAGCGATCGGAGACATTAGCCCATTTAGGACTCCTCCTGGTAGCAACGCAAGCCCAGCAACTAAAGCTGTGAGGGCTAGTGGTCCTTGAAGGAATAACGGAAGAATAATCATTGTCGAGAACATCGTCATCATCATGATAATGAGTAAGACGGTAGTCAAAGAAAACATAGGCGATTTAAAAACGCGAAATTCCAATATCGGTTCTTTTAGTTTAAGTTGACGTAAAATAAATAGAGTCAGTGAAACAACACTAACGATAAGTGATAAATAGACGACTGGATTTGTCCAACCGGCGTCACCTTCTCCTACGCTACTGAAACCGAAAACAAGACCGCCAAATCCTAACGTTGAAAGGATAATCGACATGACATCGACCCGTGGCTTTGTTACCTTCGAAACATTTTTTAAATAAATAAATGCAAAACTGATTGAAATGAGAGCAAATGGAATGACGGCAATAAATAACCAGCGCCAAGTGAGCAACTCAATAATTAATCCAGATAATGTCGGACCAATTGCAGGAGCAAACATAATAACTAGCCCCATCATTCCCATCGCAGCTCCGCGTTTATGCGGTGGATATAAAAATAAGATTGTGTTCATCATAACCGGTAGTAAGAGTCCCGTTCCAGCAGCTTGAATCAGACGTCCAATTAACAAAATACTAAACGTAGGGGCGACAGCACATAGTAATGTCCCTAAAGTGAAAACGATCATTGCGCCTAAAAACATTTGTCTCGTAGTAAACCATTGGACTAGGAGTGCTGAAATAGGAACAAGAATACCTACAACAAGCATAAATCCAGTTGATAACCATTGGATGGTGGAGGCTTCCACTTGGAACGTTGCCATAAGGTCTGTGTAGGCCACGTTTAATAATGTTTCATTTAAAATCGCAAAAAAGACCCCCATAATAAGCGAAATCATAATTGGCATTTTTTTAATGTTCTTTGTATCTTGAACAGGTGTTTCTTCTTTTGGTATAGCGGAATTCATGATGAAACCTCCAATAAGTGTGATTGATTTATCTAGTTTTTTTGTGAAGTAACTGCGGTATTTGATTTTTGACGATCAGCAGTGGTGTATTTGTTTGTTTTGTAACAGAAATTGTTAACGCTCCTTCTATCATCGAGTTAATGAGTACTGCGAGTTCCATAGCCAACTCTTTTGAAAAGCCATTTTCGATAAGCTTTGCAGTATAAAGAGATTCCCAGCCTTCAAAGGCTTTTTCGCATTCATGTCTCAGGTCATCACTTCTCGACCACGTTTCAAGGGCGATTAAGCCAATCGGGACACCTTCAATATCTTCAGGATGACAGAATTTATCTGCTAGCCCTTGAATAATAGATTGAACCGCCTCGATAGGGTCAGAGTAATGATTAAGGTGACTTTTAAGCTCACGGCGAACGATATTGTCGGTAATTTTAATTGCTTCTAAAGCTAACTGCTCTTTTCCCTTGGGAAAATAATAATATAATGAGCCTTTTGGAGAACCGCTTTCTTCGATAATTTGGTTTAAACCGGTTCCGCTATAGCCTTGTAGTTGAAAAAGTCGTGAGGCAGTTTGAAGAATTCTATCTCGGGCATTGGTTGGAGTGGTCGTATCACTCATATAAAAGGTTCCTCCTACTGTTGAATTTAAATTATAACAATCGGTCTACATAATTATGTCTTTAAGAAAGGAAGTAGTCAAGAGTAAATTTTGATATTTTAGTGTGTGAAATCTTAGGTTTTTGACAGCTGATGAAGCTGATTATTATCAAGGTGAACAAATCTGATGTAAAAAAAGCCCCTTTTCATATTATTTCAGAAAGGGGCTTTCACTCTTTTTGTCATTAATCATATGGAAGGTTTTAGGTTCCCTTCTGCGGCAGTTTTATTTTTCCGCAAGAGTTTGTGGAATCTTCTATCCGATTTTGAAAAAAAGATATTTAATGAAGTATTTTAAAATGTTTGAGCAACAGCAGCGGTTTTTTGAATGCCTTCTTCAATAAGTGCTTCTGCTTTATCTGGAAACTGGTTATGACCTTCAACAATAACTGTTTCAATATCAGTTATTCCCCAGAATTGAAGCATATTTGTTACGAAGGTAACAGCCATTTCATTTGATTTTGCAGGACCTTCTGAATAAACGCCACCACGTGCATTCACAAGTGCAACTTTTTTGCCTGTGAGTAGACCTACAGGGCCATTCTCTGTGTATTTAAATACTTTTCCTGCTTGAGCAAGGTAATCAAAGTACGTGTGTAACACAGCAGGAATAGTGAAATTCCAAAGTGGGAATGCAAATACGACTTTATCTGCAGCGAGGAACTGGTTAAGATATTTACTTACGTGGTCTGCAGCTTGTTGTTCAGAAGGAGTCAATTCCATTCCGCTTGATTGCTTAAACATAGCCGTTATTTTTTCATTATCATAATATGATAAGTTTTCTTCGAAGAGGTCTAGTTCCGTAACTTCTTCTTCAGGGTGTGCCTGTTTATAGTTTTCCAGAAACGTGTTGTATAGTTTCACGCTAACTGATTGCTCGACGGGCCTAGAATTTGCTTTGATAAATAATACTTTAGTCATGATGTTTTCCTCCAATGATTAGTTGATTTGATAACTTGAAATGCTCAAGATACCTACAGCTTACAAAAAGTTAGTATAAAACAAGTTGTTATCGATGTCAACGAAGATGCTTTTTGCTAATTTATAACAAAAATAGGTATTTATCTAATTTCTCAGGCGTTTGCTGTTGTGACATATAGCGGGATGATTCGGATCGATAGAGGAATCGAAAAAGGAAAACGGTCTGAACCAGCGAGGTATTCGGATCGATAGAAGAATCGAAAAAGGAAAACGGTCTGAATCAGCAAGGAATTCAGATCGATAGAAGAATCGAAAAAAGGAAAACGGTCTGAATCAGCAAGGAATTCGGACCGATAGAGGAATTGGAAAAGGAAAACGGTGCGAATCAGCAAGGAATTCAGACCGATAGAGGAATTGGAAAAGGAAAACGGTGCGAATCAGCGAGGAATTCGGACCGATAGAGGAATCGAAAAAGGAAAACGGTGCGAATCAACAAGGGATTCGGAACGATATAGGAATCGAAAAAGAAAAACGGTGCGAATCAGCAAGGAATTCGGACCGATAGAAGAATCGAAAAAGGAAAACGGTCTGAATCAGCAAGGAATTCAGACCGATAGAGGAATTGGAAAAGGAAAACGGTGCGAACCAGCGAGGTATTCGGATCGATAGAGGAATCGAAAAAGGAAAACGGTCTGAATAAGCGAGGAATTCGGATCGATAGAGGAATCGAAAAAGGAAAACGGTCTGAACCAGCGAGGTATTCGGATCGGTAGAAGAATCGAAAAAGGAAAACGGTCTGAATCAGCAAGGAATTCAGACCGATAGAGGAATTGGAAAAGGAAAACGGTGCGAATCAGCAAGGAATTCGGACCGATAGAGGAATCGAAAAAGGAAAACGGTGCGAATCAGCAAGGAATTCGGACCGATAGAGGAATTGGAAAAGGAAAACGGTGCGAATCAGCGAGGAATTCGGATCGATAGAGGAATCGAAAAAGGAAAACGGTCTGAATAAGCGAGGTATTCGGACCGATAGAAGAATCGAAAAAGGAAAACGGTCTGAATAAGCGAGGAATTCGGATCGATAGAGGAATCGAAAAAGGAAAACGGTCTGAACCAGCGAGGTATTCGGATCGATAGAAGAATCGAAAAAGGAAAACGGTCTGAATCAGCAAGGAATTCAGACCGATAGAGGAATTGGAAAAGGAAAACGGTGCGAACCAGCGAGGTATTCGGATCGATAGAAGAATCGAAAAAGGAAAACGGTGCGAATCAGCAAGGGATTCGCACCGATATATATGAATTATCTAGGTTTAAAGAGACTCCACCAAAAAAACTTTTTTTGAACAGCCGATTACTATAGAAAAGAATAGATAAGAAAACCGAAACTTCCTATGAAAATTAACGCTTCGCTCCATGTTCCTGTCCGGTATATTCCTATCTGAGACCGTTTCTTCGAAAATGGGTAGAGAAGAGGAATCCCACCTACAGAAAAGAAATCTCCGATAATATGTAAGGCGACTCCGAAAAATAAACCAAGCAAAAATTCATGAGAAAAATGAACCATCGCTGCGATCATAATGGCTAGAACAATCCCTGAATGAGTAAGTCCTCGGTGGCCAAATAATGCTTTAATTGTTGATGAAAGGAAAGGAATTCTTTGCCCAATCCATGATCTCGACTCGTCAATATCTGGCAGTACAGATCCGAGAATAACGCCGGAAACAACCCATGTAGAGGTGAGTGGTACGTTTATTGAAGCTACTTCACCAATCAAGATAGCTGCGGATAAAGAAGTGGTGATATGTGTGTAATATCTCATGATGACTTCCCTTCTGATAGTAATTCGGTCAATAGCTTACCAAAGTTTGGCGAAGAAGGGAATAGGGGAATAAAGAATGAACATGTCAACCAGATTTTTTAACAGAAATATAATTTATAATTGTCGCCCTTGTCCCTCCTCTTAAAACTTAATTAAATATTTTAATAAAGATTCCATTCCTCATTTTAATCATGTATAATAAGTGTGGGAAAGAGAATAACTAAGATTCACGCTCACTTAATTAATTAATTTAATAAAGTCTGAATCAGTCAAGACACACATGAATTTTAAACTGAAAAAGGAGAGTGAGAACTATGTTAAAAAAACTAGAGGCAGCGTTTCAAGATGTATTTCAAACAGAGCAACAACCACGAACGTTTCTGTCACCAGGAAGGGTCAATTTAATTGGTGAACACACGGATTATAATGGAGGGTATGTATTCCCTTGTGCATTAAGTGTAGGAACTTACATTACGCTTGTCCCTCGTGAAGACCGGCAAATTCGTTTTTACTCAGATAACTTTTCGGAGTTAGGTATTCTAGAAACAACGTTAGATCAATTGGAGTATAACAAAAAACATGATTGGGCGAACTATCCGAAAGGTGTCATCTATATGTTCCGTGAACAGGGACATGAAGGAGAAAAAGGTTTCGATGCTTATTTTCACGGCAACATTCCGAATGGCGCAGGACTTTCTTCTTCAGCATCACTTGAATTGGCGATGGCGATTGCTTGGGATGCATTAAATGGTTTCGGTATGGATCGAGTGCCGATGGTCCAACTTTGCCAAAAGGCGGAGAATGAGTATATCGGTGTAAACTGTGGGATCATGGATCAGTTTGCGATAGGAATGGGTAAGCAAGACCATGCTATTTTACTTGATTGTGATTCCTTGGAATATAGCTATGCCCCTGTGAAGCTTGATGGTGTTAAACTTGTTTTAGCGAACACGAATAAACGGCGTGGATTGGCGGACTCGAAATATAATGAGCGACGTAGTGAATGTGAAGCAGCATTAAAAGACTTGCAAAAGGTTGTTTCAATCGAGAACCTTTGTGAGCTAACCTCAGAACAATTTAAAGAACATCAACAGGCGATTTCTGATCAAACAGCAAAGCGTCGTGCGAAACATGCGATTGATGAAAATGAGCGGACAATCCGTGCCCATCAAAAACTAGAAGATGGAGATGTGGTTGCGTTTGGAGAATTGATGAATGCTTCACACCGTTCACTTAGAGATGATTATGAAGTAACTGGTGAAGAGTTAGACGCGTTAGTGGAAGCTGCTTGGCAAGAAGAAACGGTACTAGGTGCGCGCATGACAGGAGCGGGATTTGGTGGATGTACGGTTAATTTAATCAAAGAAGAAGGATTAGATGAGGCATTAACACGGATTGCAGCTACGTATAAAAAACGAACAGGAATTGATACAGAATTTTATGTCGTAGATATTGGCGAAGGAACACGCGAAATTACGAATCAATAATAGAAAAGGAGAGTGACTAACGATGGCAGTATTAGTTTGTGGAGGGGCTGGATATATCGGTAGCCATGGTGTAGCTGAACTATTGGCGAAAAAAGAAGAAGTGGTCGTCATCGACAACTTGCAAACAGGGCATAGACCGGCGGTATTAAAAGAAGCGGCTTTCTATGAAGGAGATCTTCGGGATGAGGCGGTACTAGACAAAGTTTTTCAAAATCACAAAATTGATTCTGTGATTCATTTCGCTGCTGATTCGCTTGTCGGAGTAAGTGTGGAAGAGCCGCTCCAGTATTACGACAATAACGTGTATGGAGCGATTTGTTTGTTGAAAAAAATGGAACAATATCAAGTGAAACACATCGTCTTTTCGTCCACAGCAGCGACGTATGGTGAACCAGATACTGTTCCAATTACGGAAACAGATGTAACATCACCAACCAACCCGTATGGAGAGACAAAACTTGCGATCGAAAAAATGTTAAAATGGTCTGCGAATGCTTATGGAATGACGTATGTTGTCCTCCGCTATTTCAATGTAGCTGGTGCGCACCCAACGATTGATATTGGGGAAGATCACAAACCGGAAACACACTTGATTCCGATTGTATTACAAGTCGCGTTAGGGCAACGTGAAAAAATCATGATTTTCGGTGACGATTATCCAACACCAGATGGAACATGTATCCGAGACTACATTCATGTCAAAGATTTGATACAAGCGCACCTTGTCGCAGTTGATTACCTTCGTGATGGAGGAGATTCAGATGTTTTCAACTTGGGAAATGGGAATGGATTTAGCGTCAAGGAAGTAATTGATACGGTTGAGAAGGTTACTGGGAAAGATATTAAGCGAGAAGTTGCGCCAAGACGTGGCGGTGATCCAGCGGCACTTGTTGCTTCATCAGAAAAAGCGAAAACAATCCTTGGTTGGAAGCCGGAGTACGCCGATCTGGATTCAATGATTGAAACAGCGTGGAAATGGCATCAAAAGCATCCGAAAGGGTACGAAGCCTAAGCATAGAGGAGATGAAGCGATAATGATTGATGAACGGTTGAATGAACTCGTCCATTATGCATTGAATAAAGCGATGATAGATGAGCAAGACGTGATTTTTTGTAAAAATCAGTTGATGGAAATCTTAAAATTAGACGAGTCTGTTACAACGCCAACTCCCGAGAAAAAAGCGGAGCATCGAGCTCTCGCTGAAATCTTGGATGATATCTTAGATTGGGCGGCTACAAAAGGTCACTTGCAAAACAATACAGTCACAGAGCGTGATTTGTTGGATACGAAATTAATGGCTGTCTTTGTCAGTCAACCGTCTGAGGTTACGAGATCGTTTAGACAGATTCAGCATAAGGATGGCGTCGAAGCGGCGACGGCCTGGTTTTATGAATGGAATCAAGACGTACATTATATACGCAGAAACAGAATTGCGAAAAACATGAATTGGAAAACCCCGACTGATTATGGCGAAATAGACATTACAATTAATTTGTCAAAACCGGAGAAGGATCCGAAAGAAATTGAAGCGGCAAAACACGCTGTGTCGAGCAACTATCCATTGTGTTTGCTCTGCAAAGAAAATGTTGGCTATGCTGGACGATTAAATCATCCGGCGCGGCAGAATTTACGAACGATTCCGGTTGAATTAAACGGTGGAGAAGAATGGCACATTCAGTTTTCTCCGTATGTGTATTACCATGAGCATGCGATCGTTCTTGCAGCAGAGCATGTACCAATGAAAATCTCAGTTCGAACATTTCAACGATTGGTAGACTTTGTTGAACAGTACCCGCATTATTTTATTGGATCCAATGCTGATTTACCGATTGTAGGTGGTTCGATCCTTAGTCATGACCACTACCAGGCTGGTAAGTATGAGTTTCCAATGGCACGAGCAGACGAAGAAGAAACGGAAGCACTTGAAGCTTATGGTGATGTGACTGTCAGCAAAGTGAAATGGCCGATGACTGTCTTGCGAGTGAAGGGGACAGATAAACAGCACGTCGTTCAAGCGTCAGAAATGATTCGTCAAACGTGGCAAAATTATCAAGATCAGACCGTCGGAGTACTGCCGTTTAGCGGAGATACGCCTCATCATGCGATTACACCGATTGCTCGTTTCAGAGAAGGGAAATTCGAATTAGATTTGGTTTTACGAAATAACCGAACCTCGGATGAGCATCCGATGGGAATATTCCATCCTCATGAGGAAGTTCACCATATTAAGAAAGAGAATATTGGGTTGATTGAAGTGATGGGCCTTGCTGTACTGCCTGGCAGACTAAAAAAAGAGTTAAATCAATTGGGAGACGCGATGTTGACAGTCCAGCCTGAAAAGGAGATCGCCCAAAACGAAGAAATTGCGAAACATCTCGAATGGGCGTTAAAAATCAAGGGAAGATACGGAGACCTTGATATGTCAAATATCGATGAAATTTTACAACAGGAAGTAGGAAATGTATTTTCAACGATTCTATCGCATGCAGGTGTGTTTAAGCGCGACATTGAAGGGCAGGATGCTTTTCTACGTTTTATCAGGTCGTTGAAATGATGTCTGCTTCAAGAAAGGGGTGGGACTGATGGCAACTCATATGACTGGTAGTTTTCATTTGATGAAATCGCTGAACAGAGCGCTTATTTTAAATACAATTCGGAGCAATGGAGCAATTTCACGGTCGGATATTGCTAAGAAAACAAAACTCACCCCGCCAACAGTGACAAATATTGTGAGTGAGTTGATCAAAGCACAATTAGTACTTGAAAGTAGGTCGGGTATATCTAATGGAGGAAGAAGGCCAATTTTACTAACAATTGATTCCGATAGTAGATATATAATCGGAGTGGATGTCGGAGTAAGAAAGGTTCGACTAGCTTTAACGAATTTGAATGCAGATATCTCGATGCGAAAAATTGAATCGATGCCTTCCCAGGAACATTTAGATGAAAAGAGTTTTATTGATTTTTTGCAAGAAATTATTGGCAACTTTCTTGGAGAAGTGACGGATGAAAAAAGTAAATTGATTGGAATTGGCGTGGCTATGCACGGGATTGTAGATCACGATACAGGAATATCCGTGCACGCTCCGACACTGAAGTTAGAAAATGTGCCAGTGAAGCAAGTTCTTGAAGATGCTTTCCATCTTCCAGTTCGTGTCGAAAATGATGCGAAAGCTTTAGCATTAGGAGAGAAATGGTTCGGTGCCGGAAAAGAGTCGGATCACTTTGTCTGTCTAAATGTAGGTGAAGGAATCGGTGGTGGGATCATTTTGAACGATGAGCTGTTCCATGGAAATGATAGTTTGGCTGGGGAAATTGGTCATACGGTGATTGATAGTGACGGTCCAGAATGTTCTTGTGGAAATAAAGGGTGTTTTCAAACATTAGCTTCTGGTTATGCTTTGAAAGAGCGGACAAAAGAACAAATTAAGCAAGGGGTTGAAACAAGTTTAACCGACAAGATAGGAACAGACATGGATTTGTTAGATGGTCAACAGATATTCGAATCTGCGCTGGAGGGGGATCCTCTTGCAAAACGAGTGTTACATGAAACCGGTGAATATTTAGGGGTAGGAATTCTTAATATCATTCATTTCCTTAATCCGAGTATGATCATTATCGGAGGTGGAGTGTCAAAAGCGGACTTGTTCATCATGAAACCAGTAATTGATAGCATTCAAGTGAGAGCATTAAGTGAACGAGCGAAAAAAACAAAAATTGTTGTTTCCGAATTAGGTGAAGAAGGATCACTGATCGGTGCTTGCACTCTTGTTCTGTCTGAATTGTTCAGCTATCAACACGAGCATAAATAATTTTGTGTCTTTAACCCAATTAACCAGGTATACTGGTAATAATTGGGTTTTATCTTTCCTCTATCGGAAGTAGTCCCTCTTTCGGATAAACCGATATTCAGTTATTATATAAGGTACAGGAAACTTATATGTGATAAGGAAGGAGTGGAGGAAGTGCCTCACATCCAAAAACTTAAAGATAAAGTACTGGAAAAAACACAACTTGTTTTTATTATATCGGATCCAGAATTACCTGATAATCCGATTGTCTATGCAAATCAAGGGTTTACGAGTTTGACGGGGTATTCTCAAGAGGATGTTATTGGTAAAAACTGTCGGTTTCTTCAAGGTGATGGAACGGACCAAGAAACTGTAGAAAAATTAAGGGGAGCAATAGAAAAATTCGAACCGGTATCAGTTGAGATTTTAAACTATAAAAAAAATGGTGAATCATTCTGGAACCTGCTCCACATTGATCCAATCTATCTCGAAGAAGAAGGGAAACACTACTTCGTAGGTATTCAAAAAGATATCACTGATTTTAAAGAAGCGGAGCAAAAGATTATCAATTACAATAGAGAAATTGAGTTATTATCAACTCCGCTTGTACCGATCAAACAAGGGGTATCTGTTCTTCCGTTAATAGGAAATGTTGATGAACGAAGAGTGGATGGTATTGTTGATCGAATTCTCCCTGAATTAACGAAAGAAGAAGTTGAAACATTAATTTTGGATTTATCTGGTTTTGCAAATATGGATGAACAAGCGACGATAGGGATATTTCAATTGAATGATCTGTTGAAGTTAAAAGGAGTTAAATTGATTATTACGGGCGTTTCGCCTAAAATTGCAATGCGCACGCAAGGTTTAAATCTTGATTTTTCTAGTTTTATTACTTATCGGTCTGTTAAACAGGCGATTGAAGCAATTGATAAATAGGTATATCTGGTTAAGAATTTAAATTGTCAGTTAAGAAGAAAATTACAATAGAAAATAAGACCATTAGTTTTATGAAATGGTCTTATTTTTATTGTGAAAAGCATATAAAACCACTACTTAGGAGGAATTCATATGCATAAAGACGTTGGTTGGACTACGATTGAAGAAGTTAGGGAAACGATTGAAAATATATATGAGGGCCGTCATATTCGTACTAAAATTGAATTGAAATCATGGTCTTATCATTCGGAGAAAAGTAATCAAGAAGGAAATTTACCAATAGCTTTTCAAGATTATGTTTCCAATATGAAAGATATTGATTATTTGAGGCAAGTTAAACTAGATTTACTGGACTGCGAAGATTTAGGAGGGAAAGAAAAGGTAATAGCGTACTTAACGAAAAGGATAAGTGGATAGTGCGACGAAATTATGATTTAACAAAGATTTACTGAAACAGAGATGAAGCAGAATTTTGGATGCAAAAACTGCTGTATTTTTTAATAGGGATGGAGTGCCGTGTTTGCATCCACTGTTTCCGCTTTGCGACGGAGTAGCATGGTAAGCCTACTGAAGTAACGCTTTGTGGAAGCTTACCATAATCCATCTCCCGCAGGAGCACTCTTCAGTAGTGGGAACTAAGTGGCGGTACTAGTAGTTGTAGTCGACAGAGTAACACTATTTATCGTAATCAGGTTGGATAATTGTAAGAATAAGAAACAAAATAAAGCTAATCGCCAATACTGAACCACTTACAATATAAAAAATCAGTGAGAACACTTCAGGTAAGGGAACTACATCGAGCATAAAAACATACATACCTAAATTCAATCCTATCGCCCCAATGAGTGCTGTCCATACATGTAGTTTCGTTAATAAACCGTTCGTAGGCTTATAGACTTTATAAAACATACTCCATGAGAATAATGACAGCCATCCTACTACGAGAACATGCGCATGAATTGGTCTCAAAGCATAGGAACCAGCCCCTGCCATATGAGCACCCATCATGACACCGATTACTCCGAAGATAGCTGAAGCAATTAGTAGCTTTTTACTATGTGACATGTTTTTCGCTCCTTCTAAATTATTTGATACAAAAGCTAGTCTACCATTTTGAGCGTTTCTTTTCGAGAGCGAGCTTTTACTATTTATTTTTAACGAAAAACTGGTAGGGCTAGAAAGCTATTCAAATTAGTGTTAAGATTAATTGTTACAAATGAAATATATTGTTAGGATGGAGAAGATTAACGATGAAAAATAGATTAATAATTGGAGTCTTTTATTTAATAGGAATGGTTTTCCTCTCCTTTGGTATTAGTATGATTATTTTAGCTGGTCTAGGAGCTGGCCCTTGGGATGCATTGTTTGTCGCGCTTTCAACGAATGTCGGACTCACTGTTGGTAGTTGGACTTTTATTATAGGATTTGTATTGATTATACTTAATGGTCTCTTGTTAAAAAAGAAGCCAGATTTTGCAGCACTTATTACGATGTTTTTGATCGGTGGATTCGTTGATTTTTGGTTACTTTTAGCTTTTTCAGATTTGGTGGTCGCTTCGGTGATGATCAGAGCGGCTATGTTAATTATTGGTATTTTATGCAGCGCGACAGGTATTGCAAGTTACTTACAATCGAATTTTGCGAGAAATCCGATCGATCATGCAATGATGGTGTTTCATGAATTGACAGGGAAAAGCCTTTCCTTTTCAAAAACATTCATAGAAGTAGTAGTATTAATTATTGCCTTTTTTATCGGTGGACCGATCGGGTTTGGAACTGTTCTTGTGGCACTGGGAATTGGCCCGTTGATTCAAGTCTTTTACAAGCCAATAACGACATTAAGGATTCGATTTTGTTCTGAAGCATTTGTCAGCTAATTTGAAGTGCTTTCATGAACTCGTAAATTATACGGACTGAAAGCGACGCAGTTAATTCGGCTCTACTGAAAAGAAGATGTTGTAAATAGAAAAAGCAGGCGTCTCATAAGAGAGCCTGCTTTTTTGTTGAAATTTTAAAAGGAAAGTTATTTTCTTACTATAAGGTAATGACGCTTATACATTCTAGTTGGTCATGATTTCTATTCGATTATAATTTGCCGCGGTAAATCACTGCAATAGACTTAATTGCTTAAATAATGAAAGCCCTACCTCTCTTTCATCCTTGCGGCTCCGAGACCGCGCCAGTGTATATAAGGCATACTCGAAGTGTTCACAGGATTCCAGATTCTTTATACAACCTGTAGATGTAAGAGGTTCTAATTAGAATCCCCTACTAATCAATTTATCAAAACGTTTCGTGCCAGAATGAAGCACAACAAATATTATATACTATTCTGTTTTGAATGTCAACTTTTATTTTGATTATCATAAAAATCGTTAACGGGTTTTTCTATCGCCGATTCAGCTTGCGTAACGCACAAGCTGGGTCCTCTTGAGCAGTATCTTTCCCACATTGGCTCATCAGTATCTTTTCGAATTGGGCTTCATAACGCTCAAGTGCCTTCTAATGCAATTTTTTCAAAACCGCTCACCCATAAAATAAAGAAAAAGGCTTATCACCAATATTACTATTGGGACAACCTCGTTCTCTTATGGTTATTTTCCTAAAAAAGCATTCAACATCCATGTATGTTGTTCAATAGAAGATTTTAAAGCAATAAACATATCGCCAGTAGCGTCATCGCCATTTTCTTCTGCAACTTGAATTAACTCATAAGACTCCTTACTAAGTGTAGTGAAGTCTTCAGCTAGTGCATTCACCATTTCTTTGGCTGTTTCATTACCATTAGCCTCATTAATAGATGAACTCTCTAAATACTCTTTCAATGTTGCGACAGGTTTTCCGCCTATTGTTAAAATTCGTTCAGCGATGTCATCAATTGTAGTGGCAGCTTCATTGTAAAACTCTTCGAATTTCTCATGTAGAGTGAAGAAATTCTCACCTTTAACATACCAATGAAAGTTGTGTAATTTGGTGTTTAGTACATTCCAATTGGATAATTGATGATTTAATTCCTTAACTAAAAGTTGATTACTCATGTTTTTAGCACCTCTCCAGTATTATTTATATTTATTATAATAAGATTGTATAATAGATTATATAAGAAATCAAATGATAATAATTATAAATAAGGATTTTAAACCGCGGTTTATTTTAGAATATTTCACATAAAATTAGTCGGAATTAATGGCATGGATGAGCATAATCGCTTATAATAGATGAAATAGACTTTATGAATTGGAGGACGTGATGATGAACAAAAAATCGATTGCGGTGGCAAGCGTAATGACATCAATTGTAGCGGGTTTTATTTTTGTCTATTTCATCACGTTAAATGATGAAATGAAACAGCAGGCAAAAAAAGAAGCAATTACGCTTATTTCAGATTTGAAGGAAGTAGACGAAACTGAATTAACTGTAGATTCTTCAGATTTTGCTCGTGATTATGGTAGTTATGCTATTGCAGTGATTGACAAAGAAAAGGCAGAGAAGTACCAAGTCGCAGTTATCCTAAATGAGGAGCATAGTGGTATCGATTTCGCTATTGATGTGACAGATACCTACGATAAGTACGGTCTTGCTTATTGCCATTAGGTGAACTATATGATTCCAACCATACCGTAATTGGTATGGTTTTTATTTGGAACAATAAAATCCTAGGAAACCATGACCAAAGAGAACAACTTAATTCAACATAATTGATGAGAGTAAGATAGATGTATTGTAAACCCGATAAACTTGTGCAAAGAAAGTCGGAGTGACGAGTGTAAACCCTGATAAACTATGAAGTAAGGGAAAGGGAGGTTATAACATGGATTTGCTCAAGGGTATGAATGACGCGTTGCATTATATTGAAGAAAAGCTAACTGATCGAATTGACTTCAAGGAGGTGGCGAAACGTGCATACTGTTCTGAGTATCATTTCAAAAGAATGTTTTCGTTTCTTGCAGGAGTAACACTTTCGGAATATATACGTCGTAGGCGCTTGACTCTTGCAGCATTTGAATTAAAGGATCGAGGAGTAAAAGTAATTGATGTAGCTGTCAAATATGGCTATACTTCACCGGATTCTTTTGCAAAAGCTTTTCAAAGTTTGCATGGAGTGACACCAACAACTGCAAGAGACCATTCACATTCCCTAAAAGCTTATCCACGAATGACCTTCCAATTATCCATTAAGGGAGGAGCAGAAATGAATTATAGAATCGAACAGAAACAAGCATTTCGTACGGTAGGGATCAAAAACCGAATCAACTTGCAGGGGAGTGGTAATAACCCAGAAATAGAAAGAATTATCGATGCTATTAGTGATGATACGTATGTTCAACTAGAAGGCCTTTCTGACCTTGATCCATCAGGAGTGATTCACATATGTACAAACTTTTTTGAAGAGAGTTCTGAATTTGGGGAGCTTGATTATTATGTAGCGGCGGCAACGACTAAGAGTGCACCAAATACAATGGCGACGTTAGATGTACCTGCGCTTACGTGGGCTGTGTTTGAAGTTGATGGGCCATGGGAGGAAGTACAGGAAGTATGGGAAAGAGTTTACTCTGAATGGTTTCCTTCATCAGGGTATGAGCATGTCGAAGGACCAGAAATTCTGGCTAGTACTGATACTCAAAGTGAAATTTGGATCCCAGTTGTGAAACAATAAAAAAGAAAAAACCTGAAAACCAGTTGGTTTCAGGTTTTTTCTTTCTACTCAGCTTTTTTACAGACCGCAATTCCTAATGGATAATGGAGACCATTACGTTTTTCCCTTTCAAAGGATACACCATGTTGATAGTAAAAATCAACGTGAGCAAATGGAAGAGCTTCATCGTTAAATAGTGAGATGAACTCTACTTCAGTTAGCTGATGGTAATGAAAAGGTGATCCGCATGGTTCTCCACGCCCTTCTCCAAAAGGAGTTGATAAAATTAATTTCCCACCTGGAGCAAGAAGTTCATATACCTTCATTAGAAATTCTTTATCGTCAGGAACGTGCTCAATCGTTTCAAAGGACAAGATCGTATTAAACGTGCCAATTTTATTTTTGAGGTTGCTATCTAATGCATCTCCCTGCAGAAATGATAAGAGAGGGTGGTAATAATGTTTGTGTGCGTAATCGACGGTTTCTTTGTCGATGTCGACGCCTAAAATAGATGATATATCGCGCTTTTTTGCTTTCGCGATCATCTTTGTTCCATAACCAGTTCCACATGCAATATCAAGTACTTTCCCTTTTGCGTATGGGAAGGCAAAATAATACCTTGCTAAATGTTCCAGTAGCAATCCGTTTGTAGGTTTCATTTCTTCGGGGATGATTCGTTCTCCAGTGTCTTGTAACACATGTTTTCACCGCTATCTACCAGTATAGTTATTTTCTATTTTAACCCATAAAAATCAATTTACAATCAAATAGTAAAAACCAGCGAGGACAAAAAGCCTCACTGGTTATTAGACTATTATTTAACCATTAACACAGGTGCTTTTACATGCTTCATTACTTTGTGACTGACGCTGCCTAAAACCATTGTCTGAACACCGCTAAGACCGCGACTTCCAATAACAAGAGCATCGTAGCTGCCTTTATTTGCATGATCAATAATTGATTCTGCAGCCCCGTTGCTTCCGTGTAGGACCGTTGTTGTAAATTCAATTCCTGATTCACTCATCATTTCTTCATAAGGTGTTATCATTTTTTTTCTTTTTCTTGAAGCAGCATCGGAATCACCATATTGGAGTACATCCGATTTAGATTTATTTCCAGCAACAACATAAAGGATTTCGACTTTTCCGTTTCCTTCTAAAGTTGCTAATTCAACTGCTTTTTGTGCTGCGCGATTTGCATGATCTGATCCGTCGATAGCTAGTAATAGATGTTTAAACATAACGTATCCCCCAAAATAATTAATGACCAGAGGCTTTACTTAAGCCACCGATTTTATCCATTAGATCTGTGCTTTCTTTATCCATTCCAATAAGTTCAACCTCAATATCACGTTGCTCAAATTTAGATTCAATTTTGTCAATTGCACCAACAGCTGAATCATCCCATAAGTGAGCATTAGTAATATCGAGAATAACTTTTTGGACATCTTCATTATAATCGATTTGGGCTAAAAAGTCAGTGACAGATGCAAAGAACAATTGACCATGGATTTGATATGTTCTAACATTATTTTTCGTGTCAAGTGATTTTTCAACTCGAACTTTAGAAACTTTCCAAGCAAAGAAAATAGCACTTAAGACAACCCCAGTGAGGACACCGTAGGCTAAATTATGGGTATAAACAACGGTACCTACAGTTGTAACCATGACGATTGCATCTGTCCTTGGAATTTTGTGAAGACTTGTTAACGATGACCAGTCAAACGTTCCAATTGCAACCATGATCATGACACCTGCGAGAGCGGCCATGGGTATTTGTACAACAACGCCTCCGAGAACGATGATTAAAAACATCAGAAATACTCCAGAAACTAGGCTTGATAATCGACCACTACCGCCAGATTTTACATTGATAACGGACTGACCGATCATTGCACAACCAGCCATACCACCGAAACAACCAGTTACCATATTAGAAATACCTTGTCCACGGCTTTCTTTGTTATTATTGCTTTCTGTATCTGTCATATCATCAACGATAGATGATGTTAACAGTGACTCGAGTAGCCCGACGATAGCCAGTGCTAAGGAGTAAGGTAAAATAATCATCAGTGTTTCGAAATTCACTGGAATATTTGGTAGGGCAAAGATAGGGAGTGCTTGAGTAAGTGCACCCATATCTCCAACATTTCGCACTCCAAAATTCATAAAAATAGCTAAAGCAGTTACTACAATAATTGCCACGAGTGTCGAAGGAACTGCCTTCGTAAAGCGTGGAAGAATATAAATAATTGCAAGAGTTAGTGCGACTAATGAATACATCACCCAAGTCTCACCGACAAAATGTTGAAGCTGTGATGTAAAAATCATAATCGCTAAGGCATTGACGAAACCGATCATTACTGACCGAGGAATAAACTTCATAAAACCTGATAATTTAAACACTCCAAATAAAAATTGAATAATACCGGTTAAGATCGTTGCAGCGAGTAAGTACTCTAATCCATGGTCAGCAACGAGAGTAATCATTAATAATGCCATAGCTCCTGTTGCACCAGAAATCATACCAGGTCTTCCACCAACGAAAGCAATAACTAATGCAATACAAAAGGAGGCATATAATCCAACCATTGGATCGACACCAGCAATAATCGAGAAGGCAATTGCTTCAGGAATTAAAGCGAGAGCAACGACAATCCCCGCTAGAACATCTCCTCTAATATTTCCAAACCATTCTGTTTTTAATTTTTCTACGTAATTCACTTTTGCACCTCTTCCTAATTTTAATAGCTTTGCTTAATTAAAGTGAGTTTCTCCGTAAGAAACTCGATCCGACTAGAACAAAAGAATTGTAACAGGTTTGATATGAAACGCAAAACGCCATGTAAGCGACAATCATCAGTGTATACCTCACTTATTCGACATTTTTAAACAGTTTACTTTATAATTCATAAAAATGTCACAATTTTAATATTTATTGTTTTTAGAACAGAGCGTGATAAGTGTTTTCCGATTATAGAGAATTAAAAATGATGACAGTTAATGAATTATAAAAGAATTAACATGTGAGAATTAAATAAAAATGTAGTAGAATAGGACTTGTAGTTTCCAGAATATGTTGATAGCAGGTGATATAAATGAAGTTACTATCTGTACTATTTATTAGTTTGTCCATGATTACTTTTCGCTCGTGTAGTGATTTGGAAGGTCATGATGATGTGACGTTAGAGGTTCAACCGGTCTATTCAGGTGGAGAATTGTCGTTGACGCCCTATATTTTATATGAAGGAGAAGAAGAAAAGACATTTTATTTCGGCAGTAACATTGCATGGGTTGATAAAATCAAAAGTGGTGATGAAATTCTCTATGAATATGATGAAGGAACTGTCAACGTTGACCAGCAAACAACGCTAGAAACAGATGAGTCAAGAGGAGGGTTTCCGGTTGAGTTAGAGGTTGAACCAGGTATCTTTGAGGTTCATATTTCTGCGAGTTATTTTCTAGACGACGAAACGAAGGAAGGCCATGTAGAATATTTTCACGAAAAAATTCAAAGAATTGAAATTGAGCCTAGTTCCTAGTTGAATATACTGTAAAAGGTTTTTATTTTAAATGAAGCAGTATAATGTTCTGTTGGTTGATTTAGGTATTAAATATATGATAAGGTTAAAGTGTAATATGATTTGAATTCGGAAAACAATTTTAGGCCTCGAAAAAGTAGTATATATAAGGCATGAAAGGTTTTGCGTTATTCAAAGATTCAATTTAAGGAGGCCGTTAACATGATAGGCAAAGTAAAATGGTTTAATGCAGAAAAAGGTTTTGGTTTCATCGAGCGTGAAGATGGAGATGACGTATTTGTTCACTTCTCAGCTATTGAGGGTGAAGGATTCAAAACTTTAGAAGAAGCACAGGATGTTGAATTTGACATTATTGAAGGCGATCGTGGACCACAAGCTTCTAATGTAGTAAAACTTTAATCCGTTACGGATCATAATATTAGAACCTGTTCCTTCTTAGGAACAGGTTCTTTCGTGTTTATATTAATTGTATTCCCCGAACCTTTAAACATTTGTGTTAATGTTTTTTTTTCTTTTCATAAGTAAAACTTCATCCCCAAGTTTATTGTATATAAGATAATCTGAAGCTTCTACCATAATGAGAATTCCGCGACCGGATTCATCTAACAACGTTTGATTAATCATTTGTTCTTTTTTTTCTTTGAAAGCTTTAATTCGATCATTTCCATTAAAACCTTCTTCACCAGGGGTTTTAACGCGAACAATCATTTTTCTTTTTAAACAACGGATTTTTAAATAAACTCCATGCACTCGGAGGGATCCATCTTGGCTATAATTAATTCCATTTATGATTGCCTCACTAATAGCGACATCAAAAATCTGAAGGTCTTCATTTAAACATGTGGAAATTTTTTGGCGAACACCTTGTATGTGGTTTTCGTAGTCTTGTAAACTAAAAAAAACTCTATTAAATATACTCATCCACAGGTTCATCCTTTATTTTAGTTTTTTACGGTATAGTAGTGATACGGCTGAACTATCATCCTGTAAAGATCCTTCTGAAGCGACCATCTGAAGATGAAACATCATTTCTTCAAAGTTATTGGTCGATTTAAGTTGATCTTCAGAGGTAAGATCGATAATGCCGTCTGTTGCAAAGTGAACGTGATCTCCTTCTTGAAGAGTTATTTCGTGCTCTGTAAAGGTAGCACCTTCGAACAAACCTAAGTATGTGCCTGGATTCTTAATTATTGTAGTTTCTAATGAAGATTGATAAATAAATTTATTCATCCCTGCAGATGCGTAGGATAACTTTCCAGTTCTTAAATCTAGTTCGACAATCATTGCCGCTGTGAAATAATCTGAACTAAGTATATCCATCGTTTTTGTATTCACATCTGCTAATTTTTCAGCTAAAGAAGAAGATTGAGCGACAGCTTGTTGGAAAAGTAATTTTACTGCTGATGTATTAATTGCTGAAGGCATGCCGTGTCCCATAATATCGATTAAATAAATAGCTAATTTAGTCCCGCGGTTCTTCCAGGTGTATCCGAAGCTATCTCCACTTACAAATTGAGCTGGCTTGTATATCGTTTCTAATTGAATGTGATCGCTTTTAAAAGGTTGCGGTAGAAGTTTTCGTTGGATATTTCCAGCTTCCATCATTTCCATTTCAATATTTTGCTCATTTGTTAAGTCAGTCCCTACTGCCGCATATCCATAAATTTCCTCGTCAGAATTTAATAAGCTTCCAATCGTCCATGTAAATGGATGGGAATGTTCATCACCTAATAAGTGGTCTACTACTGTTAAAGAATGATTGTGTGTGACTTGAGATAGGGTTGTTCTTAGCCCTTCTTGATCCAAGTCTTTTAAAATCATATGAAAAGGATAATTCTCTTTTGGTTCAATAACGTAATCAAGAAACTTTTTATTCCATTTTAAGATGTTCCCTTTTTTATCAATCATTATAATTACATTAGGAATTGCATTTAATAAATTACTTTGGTCTGCTAGTTTTTTTGAACGGTTTTGTTCAGCATTTTTTCTACTAGTAATATCGTTTTGTAACCCGATAAAGTGAGTGATGTTTCCCTGCGCGTTTTTTATCGGATTAATTTGTAGTTCATTCCAAAAAAAGGTACGATCTTTTTTGTAATTCAATATTTCTACTTCGATATTTTCTCCAGCTTTCATTGCACATCGAATTTTATCAATTGTATTAGGATCGGTATCTTCCCCTTGCAAGAATCTGCAGTTTTTTCCAATGACTTCTTTTGCTGCATAGCCAGTTAGTTTTGTAAATGCTTTATTGACATAACTGATTGGGTTGTTGGCTTGAGTTGGGTCTGTGATAATCACACTCGATGAAATATGTTGTAATGCTTCGTTTAAAAGATTGTTGTTCTCTTGTGCTTTAAGGAGTTCTTTTTTTTGTTTCAAGTCTTGATTTGTTTTATAGATATGTTCTATTTGGATTTTTGCCCATTGTGACAAATCTTCTAGAATTGTTAGTTTTTCTTTCGCAAAATAGCGAGGTTTGATGTCACCGATAAATATTGCCCCAATAACGTCGTTATCACAACCAAAATAGATCGGGTGTCCTGTTAAGAAAGAAAATTTGTGAACAAGCATAAAAGGGTGATCTTTGTATGTTTCATTTTTGGAACTGTCCTCGATAATGACTTGCTCTTTTGTTTTCAAAATTGGACCTATCATGGAGAGATTGAGCTCATCACTCATAAATGTGACAAGCTTCTCGTTTAGGGTATATTTTAAACTATAAACTTGCTTCGATTGCTCATCGTAAACCGATATGATGGAGTATGGGACATGGAATGTTTTGCATATCATTTTTGCGATGTTACAGAACGGTTCTTGATGATCTTGTAGATTAAGGGGGTCTTTATCTACCCTCATGTTACGTGTTTGATTGTCATCTGAATCAGTTTTATTGTCGTGTGGTGGCTGAGACATTTCAAGGAACTCCTATCTAGAAATCTATCGTTCTATCCTTCAATTTGAAAGATGAGGTTAAGTCTCGTTAATTCAAATAATTCTTTCACAGAACCTGTTGCATGTGATATTTTAACTTGCCCATTATGTTGAGCGGCCCGTTTATAAATTGCTACTAAGACACCTAATCCAGCACTATCGATAAAGGTTACTTTAGAAAAATCGAAATCGAAATTTGCTTTTCCTGATTCTGTGTATGAAAGTAATTCTTCCCTCATTAAAGAGGCATCTTGCACATATATGTCACCTTCTAGCTGAATACATACCCATCCGTTCTTTTCTTGCAATGATTTAATCATGATTGTGCTCCTTTCTCAGAATTTTTGAAAATAGATACCGAATCTCTAAGTTCTCCAGCCATACTGCTCATTTCTTCCGTACTCGCAGAAATAGTTTCTAGTGTTGCGTTTGTTTCGTTCGTAGCTTGAAACACTTGATCGGCACTTTTTTCAGTATCTTCGACAAATGAGGCCAACTGGTCAATCAGACTAACGATTTTTTCTGAAGTTGCGACTTCTTCTGTTGTAACGTTTTTTATTTCTGTCATATCTTTCACTGTTGCATCAATTGCTGTAAAAATATCGCCGAGAGCATTCCTAGTCAACTGAACTTCTTCAGCACCTTGAGATACACTTAAGTCATTTTTTTCAATCGCTGTAACAGCCTCGCTCGTTGTAGTCGTAATTTTGCCAATAATACCTGTGACGTTCTCTGCCTCTTGAGATGTTTGCTCAGCTAGTTTACGGACTTCATCAGCGACAACAGCAAATCCTTTTCCGGCTTCACCAGCTCGAGCTGCCTCAATGGCTGCATTTAATGCTAAAAGGTTTGTTTGTTCAGAGATTTGTGTAATTGTATCAACGATCGTATGAATCTCTTTTGAATAGTCATCAAGCGTTTCTACTTGTTGTTTTGTTTGCTTTGATTCTGATTGAATGTCGTTCATCTTTTCGACAACGTCCTCTAATTTATTTCTACCAGTTTCAGTTGAAGCCAAGGTAATAGAAGAGTTTTTTTCTGCTGAGGTAGCTTTTTCTTTGGCAATTTGAATAAGTGATGATAATTCTAACAATGCTTGTGAAACTTCTTTAATTGCATCGGTCCCACTTTTCGCCTGCATGTTCATTTCTTCGGCGTAGAGTTTTACATCAGAGGAACTAGTCTTAATTTCTTCTATAGCTGACGCATTCTCTTCTGTTGATTCAGCAACATCAGTAGAAGATTGCCGTACCAAAAAAATCATCTGTTCAATTTTTTGGTTAAGGTTATTAAAAGCGAGACCAAGTTGACCTAGTTCGTCTTTAGATGTAATATCAATTTTCTTCGATAAGTCGATAGTATCTCCATGCATTGACTGAAGGGTCTTGTTCATTTTATCAATTGGTTTCATGACAACCCATTTTAATCCGGTTAATAAAAATGAGACCATGATGATCAAATTTACGATAATTGTGAAATATGTTTGTAGAATGCTGTTTAATTGAGTACCTAAAACGTCTAGAGCACCTGATTCAAATAAAATAATTTGTAAGTACGAAATTGGCGCCCCCATTAATAAACTAAATAAAGTTGCGATAACAATAACAGATACCATTTTCTTCCGAATTGTCGACGGAATGCTTTTTTTTATGAAGCTTTGTTTTTTATCTCTTTCTGACATAAAATTTCCTCCTTAAGGTTATATATAATAGGACTAAAGATACAAATAATTATACCCTATTTACTGTGTAAATAACCCTACTTCGATAAATAAAACAAGTTATTACCTATATATTTCGAGTGCATCCCTGTCATAAAGTTCATATTATGAATCTAAAGGGGTGTTTTATTACTATATTATGTTAATTGAGAAATATATACCATATCAATCTCTTTTGGTGTAGTAATCAATCTAAAGTTGTGTTTATGCAAAATACCGAATAATATGACAATTAATTGAATTTAAATAGTGTAAATTATACTTTTAAAGAAATACTGTATTTATGATTCGACAATTATGTTAAAATTGCGACAATAGTTATAGGTATATATCAACAGGTTGTTAGATTGTTGGAGGAGGGATATAGATGAATCAGAATTTAAAATGGAGAAATAAAATTTCAAACCGAATATTTGCGATAGCGACGTTATTTATTATTCTTTCGATAGTTATTTTAGGTTATGCAAGTTATGAAGTTGCTAAGAGTGAACTGACAAAAGCAGGACAGCAAGACTTAAGGGTAAGGGTTGAATCTGCAGGAGAGTTACTGGCAGTGCTTAACGATCGAGTTGAGTCTGGAGAAGTATCGATGGAAGAAGCGCAAGAAGAAGCACGATCCCGTTTGGCTGGACCAACTATTGAAAACGCTGACAATGGTTCGCCGATTAGAGAATTTCACGACTCACCTTATACATATGGCGAGGAAGGTTATGTTTATGGATTTATGAATGATGGGACAACCGTCATTCACCCTCGCGGGCAGGAAGGTCAAAATCTCTATGATACGCAAGATGAAGACGGCGTTTATATGATTCGTGGTTTAATCGAAGCAGCTGCGGAGGAAGATCCAAATGATCGTTACTATACGTATATGTGGTTAAATGCTGGAGAAGAGGTAGCTAGAGAAAAACATGCGTATGTTACTTTTTTTGACGAGTGGGGATGGATGTATGGATTAGCTGCATACAGCGATGAGTTTTATGAAGCGGCACAATATATTGGGTGGATGGCTATTGCAATAGGAGCTATAACCATCATCATTGCGTCCATTTCGTTATACCTTTTCTTGAATAAAATGAGTCGACAAATTAATAATGTGAGATTTGCTGCTGAAAGAGTGGCGTCGGGCGATTTGTCGGATGATGACTTGGCCGTAAAGGGACAAACGGAAATATCCTTGTTATCAACATCGATTAATGAAATGAAAATAAAGTTGCGAAAAATGATTGATAGTATTCAAGATAAATCTTCTCAAGTGGCCGCCTCTTCAGAGGAATTAACAGCTAGTGCTGAGGAAAATAGCTCATCAAGTGAGCATACTGCCAATGAGATACAATCCTTATCGGATTTAGCGGAACAGGTGAAAGGAAGGTCGAATGATAGCTTAGTTGCTGTTCAAGAACAAGGGAAAGGCTTAAATGAAGTAGTAGCTGCAACGGCACTTCTTAGAACTAAGTCAGAAGAATCTGTATCGATATCCAAAGAGGGCGGAGCATCGATGGATGAAACGTCTGAACAAATGAATGGCATTTCCTTGTCAGTGAACGAATCGATGGAAGTGATTAGAAGGTTGGAATCGCGGTCAAAAGAAATTAATGAAATTATTAGTACAATGACTGATATAAGTGAACAAACAAACTTATTAGCACTTAATGCATCAATTGAAGCCGCAAGGGCAGGTGAACATGGTAAAGGATTTGCTGTAGTGGCTGATGAAGTGAGAAAATTGGCAGAGCAATCAGGTTCATCTGCCGACAAAATAAAGGGTATGATTGTTGACGTACAAGATGACACGAGGACATCAGTGGATTCGATGGAAAGAGTGACAACAGTTGTTGAAAAAGGGCAGTCCTCAATGAAACATATGAAACAATTGTTTTCTCAAGTGGAATCGATCAACTCTGAAGTTGATGGACAAATTGTGGATGTTACAAAAGTGATCGGATTTATGAATGAAAAAGGAACTGAATTAACAAAGGCAATTGAAGACTTCTCATCATACGCAAATACGATGACTGAGAGTACTAACACGGTGGCAGCAACATCTGAGCAGTCATTGGCATCGATGAGTGAAATAGCTAAGACAGCGGAAGAGTTAAGTGAAATAGCTATTAATTTACAAGAGAAAATTAATGAATTTACCACATAATTTATAGCCTGATGTGCTGGTTTGCAGCGCATCAGGCTATTATATTTCGCAATATCAATTTAATAAAATACTAAATTTTCATTCTCATCCAAATGAGCTCGAATATCAAAGTAATCCTTTTTGAAAACATATTGTTTGTCACCGACTTTTATAACAGTGTCTGCCATGACTTCTTTGATTTTAATCTGTTGGTCATATGGGACTTCAATGAATGTTTTTACTCCTGAGGCTGAACCTGCTTGCTCAATTGTAACGCCTTCTTTGCCATGAATCCGTCCGCCCATTGTTTTCCCTTTAATGGTTACACTTCCATCGGAATGGATGAAAGTGTTCACACAACCCTTGCCTTGAATATAGACATCTCCATTACAATGAATCTCACTATTCATTGAGTAATTAAGAGTAATAGAAGAATTGTTTTCTATTGGGCTTTGACATATTTCCATTAAACTATGCGCTTCATTTATGAGATCATCAACATCAGAATTTGATTTTATTACATTGTGATTGTTAACAAGAAAGCTTTTGTATAACTTTATCGCAAATGTATGCCAGCTTCGGTCGAGTAAATCTTGTCTTTCATTAATGGCTTTAACTAACTGTGTAGTTGTTGGTTTTAAATCCTTAAATTTAGTCTCTGCCAACACTTTAATAACAGGAGTCAATCCTTGTTGGCTTTGATACGTGTCCTGGAATTTAGCTGATTGAGTTAATTGTTTCAACACTGTAACGAAAGGTTCAAATATGTGAATGAATGGCTCTAGTTTCTTAGCTATCTCTTCAAAAACTAAACTGTTCTTACCAGCAATCAGTGAACTATTAATCGAGTTACCTACGATGGTAATTGAATTTCGCGTTTGAATAGAACTATGAAAAACATTTCGGTGCATCCATGCAGATCCTTCTGCATCGACGGTCATTTGTTCATTTACATGACCAGTTATTTCAACATCACCGACAAAATGTATATTACCGTCTTCCATATTCAAATCGCCACGATGTAATAGTTTTGGTAGAATAGATACACGTACAAGTTGGCCAATTTGTTCTACTTTCGGTCTGCCCTTCGTTATTGCAATAATTTTATTTTCTTCTGGCAAATATTCTATCCCACTACCCATCTTGAGAATGACCGGCTCACCTGATTTCGCTTTGAGACTTTCACCATAAACATTTATTCCATCTTCTCCAGGAGTCGGATCCATAATAGTAGCTAACATTTCTCCTTCCTCTATGGAAGGAATGTAAATGGATTCTCTGAAATCAATGCTTCCATCGATTTTTTCAGAAAAGGGTGTTGTTCGCTCGTGAATGTCGATAGAGTAAGAAACTTCTCCATTGGAGCCGTCTTTGGGCAACATTCCTTCAGCAATTATATATGATTCTGGTTCGCTGGATTGACATGCAGATTTGATTCGATCGTGCTGAATATTTTCAGTAATTTTCATTTTTTCTAATTGGTCATAGACATCTTTTTCTGTAAGCTGGTTGTTAACTTGTGTGGCTTGAGCGACTTGAATCTTTATTACGTCAGTAGGAGGGTGGTCTTCTATGGATGGGATAATATAATAACCAGGTTCAACAGCTAGAGTTACCTCTTGGTGTTGCTGGTCCACCTTCACCGACCACTTTGTTTCAATCGCTTTTGTCTCTAAGTCGAACTTTAATAAATCACCATTAGTTAAATAGGTTCTACCTTTTACAGGCTCACTATTTTTTAAAACAGTAAAATCCGGTGGCACTTCAAGTAGTGGTTTTTTCGTTTCTGTGTCTTGAAAGTAGAGGCTACCATCTTTGACCCATGCTTTGCCTTGTAAATTTTGGTTAGAAAGGTCTGACAAAGGGGTAGCTTGCGATGGGGATGAGTGGTGATCTTGAATCTCCTTTTTAAGCCAATCTTCCCATCCAGAATCATTTTGATCGCTAGTTGTAGAGTTGTCTATTTTAGAAACAATGATTTTTGCCTTTGATCTATTGAGTCCAAATAGGCGCTCAGAACCTGGATCAACAATTTCAATATGCACATCTTTTTTTTCTAGTTTTAATTGATGGAGTGCCTTCTCAATGGCAGAATCCACATTTTTACCTTGAAATATCAATGACTCAGTCAAGGCAATCACCACCTCTTCAAATAAATTGTAGAAGCAGACTTTTCTGCTTCGGCAGCTCGGCGATCATAGAAGATGTCTTCCTTAGACCCGTAGCTTTGCGCCACTATTTTTCAATAGGTTTGCCATTATCGTCAGTTAATGTAATATTGTAGTAATTTCTACTTATATCATACTCTATTTTGTTAATGATGAAAACGTTTATTTCAGCTCTTAAAACATTATTGCTGTGTTTGCGTGAGCATTAATTTCTTCTTGATCATTAGAAATCATTTGTCATGCTTAGTGACAAAGAACTATACTCTAGCTAGGTGAGTATTTAGTAAATAAGGTGGTTACCATGAAACTGAAAATTTGGATAATAATATCGATATTTTTTGGCGGGGTACTCGGAACGTTGCTTAGGTATGTCATCAATTTACAAACGATGACATTACTTTTCCCTATAGGGACTGTCATTGAAAATTTGCTGGGTAGCTTTTTACTTGGGGTGTTAACAGGATGGATTGTTGTGAAAGTAATTCCTCCTGTTGTGAAGGAAGGAATAGGTGTAGGATTTTGTGGTGGATTCACGACGATGTCAACGTTAGCTGCAGATTCTGTATTTTTAGCAGGGCAAGAGACGTTATTTCAAGCCAGTTTGTATCTTGCAGTCTCTTTGTTAGGTGGAGTTGCACTAGCGTTTCTTGGCATCGCTATTGGACAGAGAGTAGCAACGGGTAAGAAGAAAGCAGGTGTTAAAGTGTGAACATCCTTATTGTCGCCTTAGGTGGAGGTTCTGGAGCAGTATGTAGATACTTGCTTGGTTTATGGATCAAAAATAATACAAAACAGAGAAAGATTCCTACCGCAATGCTATATGTTAATTTACTTGGTTCATTAGGGTTGGGAGTTTTGTTTGGGCTACTTTATCAGGAAACCCCTTTCGTAGACTATGATAACCCAATATTTTTACTACTCGGAGTCGGTTTCTTTGGTGCTTTTACGACGTTCTCAACTTTTACTGTGGAAGCATCTAGCTTGATGAATAAAAGTAAGTGGCGAGAGCTAGGAATTTATATTGGATTTTCAGTAACTGGATGTATTGCTATGTTTGTTTTAGGGATGTTTTTAATAACTTAAAGGCAGATGAAAAACGCATGATCCCTAGGACCATGCGTTTTTTACTATGAATTATTTTTTATCCTTCTGGTGATCTTGATCTGATTCGTCTTTTTTATCTGCTTCCAAATCTCCGTTTAATTGATCACCAATATCGTCACGTAAGTCGTCATAAATTTTCTCTTTAAATTCATCATAGACTTCTTTCTTAATATCATCGTATACTTCATCTTTGACTTTTTCATAGACGTCCTTTTTTATTTCTGTGTAGGCTTGATCTTTAAAATCATCATATGCTTCGTCTTTCATTTGTTCATAAACATCATCTTTTATTTCGTCGTACGCTTCATCTTTGAAGTCATCGTAGATGTTTTCTTTCATCCCACCGTATACTTCTTCTTTGACTTTTTTGCGCTCACGTTTCGAGGTGTGGAGTCTGTCAGCTTTTAAATCTTTCCCCATCATCAGTAATAAAGAAAAGATCATGACCAACATGATAATCGCAAACGGCAGAGCGGCAACGATGGAAGCGGTTTGTAACCCCTCGAGTCCACCACTGACTAATAAAACACTTGCAGTACCTGCAATTAATAGTCCCCAAATTACTTTGATCGATAATTTAGGTGCTAAACTTCCAGCACTCGTCATTGCACCTAAAACATATGAAGCCGAGTCTGCTGACGTGATAAAGAAGACGACAATCAAAAGCACAGCCAAAATACTCATGAAAGTACTAAGTGGTAAATTTTCTAACATGGCAAACAAGGCAACCTCGACGTCATTTTGGACAAGACCACCGATTTGATCATTGCCGCCTAAAATCATATCTAAGGCGGTACCACCAAATGCAGTAAACCATAGTGCTGCTAATAGAGAAGGGACAATTAATACCCCTGCAACGAATTCACGAATCGATCTTCCTCTAGATATTCGTGCAATGAAAATCCCCATAAATGGTGCCCATGAAATATGCCAAGCCCAAAAGAAGATCGTATTATTGCCAAGCCATTCACCGTCACCAAACGGGTTTAAATCCAAGCTCATTTGCGTCACATTTGTGATGTAGCCGCCGACCGTCGTCACAAAATTTTGCGCAATGAACAATGTTGGCCCAGTAATGATAACGAAAAGTAAAAGTATTGCAGCGATGGTTATATTGAGTGTACTTAAAATTTTAATACCTTTGTTGATACCGGTAGCGGCCGAGAACATAAATAAGACCGTAACGATTGCAATAATTGATAATTGCGTCGCTGGGGTATTTGGAATCCAATCGATTAAGTAAGATAGTCCACCAGTAATTTGCAAGGCACTAAGACCAAACGTTGTAGCGACACCTGTTGACGTTGCCAATACAGCAAGTACGTCGATCCCTTTTCCGAGAGGCCCATGCGCTCTGTCTCCTAAAATAGGTTGAAAAGCAGAACTAATCAATGCTGGTTGATCTTTTCTGAATTGTACATAGGCTAATGTGAGTGCTACTAAAGAAAAGATTGCCCATGGGTGTAGTGCCCAATGGAATACTCCGTAACGGAGACCAGCGGCAGCGCGAACACCTTCTGATGCACCAATGTAATCTGGGTGTGGATCAGAAAAGTAAAGGACAGGTTCTGCAACTCCCCAAAATACAAAGCCCACACCAATACCGGCGGAGAACAACATCCCCAACCATGTAATGAATTTATATTCTGGTTTTTCATCTGGTTTCCCAAGTTTTAGCTTACCAAAAGGGCTTAGTGCTAAAAATAGGACAAATGCGATAAAAATCGCTGTTGTTAACATGTAAAACCAACCGAAGGTGTCTAAGGTAAACGCTAATGCTGTCTCGGAAACTTCTGCTAATGAACCAGGTCCGAGCGCCCCCCAAATAAGGAATAATAAGACTAAGGGTGCAGAGATATAAAAAACAATATTTGGTTTTTTTGTTTCGTATTCATATTTTTCCATTATAGTGCCATCCGAATAAAAACGGATGTCCCCCTCTCTGTATTGAATGCCTCCCAATTAATTGAAAATCAACCTCATCATATATTATTAGGATATTTCGATAACTTTATCATTAGTCATTTATAGTAAGCTTACTTAAACCCACCATCTAGCTTACTAATCATAACCTTCTTGAAAAAGTCTACTTGCAATCATAAATTTAATTTTCCCATTTGTCTATAGAATGAAACAATTCATTTGAAAAAGTAATAATCTAGACAATTCCTGTTACTTTAACACTATATTTAAAGAGGGATTATGAGAAAAAAGGAAATTGTCTTAATAAAGAGAAGTAGTATGAATGTTCCTAAGGAATAAATGAAATAGGATATACTAATAAAAAAGAGGTGAGGTAGTGGCAACTTATGAAGATTTTCAGCAAATTGACATGAGGATTGGGACAGTTATTGATGCAGAAGCATTTCCAGAAGCAAGAGTTCCAGCGATCAAATTGAGAGTCGATTTTGGAGAAAAAATCGGCGTTAAGCAATCAAGTGCACAAATTACGAAACGTTATGAACCGAGAGATCTTGTTGGACGCCAAGTGACTGCAGTAGTCAATTTTCCACCAATGAGGATCGCAGGGTTTTCTTCAGAGGTGTTAGTATTGGGCGGAATTCCGGAAAAAGGTGATGTCGTGTTGCTAAATGTAGACGAAATAATTCCGAATGGAACAAAAATTAGTTAATTTAAAATTGATAAAAGGCAGTTGAGCATAATTCTGCCTCTGTTAATAGACAATTGCTTGTCTACTTTCAAACTTAGTTGTCTTTTCTAAGTTTCCTGACTCGATGTCCTACATTAAATTCGCTTATGTTTAATTTGGAGGAAGAATAGAGAACTCTGCTTCCTCTTCTAAATTTTCGTCAATATATATTTCTAGGCGATAGTCGCCTGTTTTAGTGACGGGGTTTTCAGCATCAATTAAATTAAGCGTAATACGATTTGACGAAAAACGATTATAGGATCGCTCTCGTTCGATTGTCCAGTTGTTTTCTTCGTTAAAATCTTTGTAAAATAGTATCATCTCGAACGTCTGGTTATCAACAGGTTTTTCACCATAATAAAGAAAATTAATTCTTGCGTCATATTTTAAAAAAGTAGGATTTTGTTCTACATCTAAGATGCCAGCTGGTGTCGGTTCATTATCAGAAAAGATATAGGCACCGTAAGGAAGGTCGGGATTAAAAGTCCATTCGTCAACAGCATAGGTAGGAACAATCAATAAGAACGAGATGAGTATGGGAACGATGAATGCACTGACCCAAGAAGTGCCCGTTTTATTAAACAAAGGAGCACTGGGTTTGGAAACCTGGTTTTCTTTCATTTGAATAAGTTGGATGATCCGATTCGTATATAATGCATTGCCTTTTAATCCAAAAAAAATATTTATTAATAGCGGAAAGACTAATGTCCACATTACCCAAGATGGTTCAGATAGCCAGCCTATGTGAATTAGGTATGGTATAAATGCAACGAAGACGGAACTTAAAAAATAGAGTGAAAAAAATACGAACGTCCAAGTATACATATGTCGATAGGCAAGCCATGCAGGCGTGAATAAAAAAGCAGCCCAGTTCCATCCACTGTAGGTTAATGGGGAACGGTGTTTTTCCCATTTTTCACTGTAGTAGCCAATGTTTTTTTCGACAATGCTGAAGACAGATGGGTTTTGACTTGATAGATGAACTTTTTGTTTGTCAGAATTAAAATGACTCATAGCAAATTAGCTCCTTTGTTTCTTCGTACGTATAGTTTATCATTAATAATAGACAGTGATAAAGAAAGAGAACGAAACTATATTTTTCTTCACAGGACAGGGGTGGGACAAATGAATAAAATATATGTTTTTCTAACTATCATGTTCGTTTTCACCCTGCTAATAGGTTGTGACCTGAATGACCAAGAAAATGAAGCAGAGGTTCATGGAGAGTTTCCGTATCATTTCATAAGTGAAACGTTTACTTACGATAGGTTTGATTATCCTGAAGAGTGGGATGTAACTTCAGTTTCTTCAAATGTAGAAATGACTTATCGTGATGAAGAAAATCCGAACAACCATCAATACGCGAGCACGCCATATCGATATCATTTTAAATTTGGGAGGAAAGCAGAGACGAACGAAGTTTCAGAGGAAGTAATAGAAGAATTTAATGCTAACCAGGCGGCGAATAAAGAAACGCAACGTCAACTCTTTTATCATACCTCTTATGATCATTACGCAGATTTTAAATTAAGCTCTAACGGATTTCTCAATATATTAACTGAATTCGAGGAAGTAGAGAAATGGGAAATTTCTGATGAGCCTGTAATGGTATTGAGGCAAGATGCTGAATGGCAAGCTAATTGGTATCTAAATGGAATTTATTATGACTTACATGTGGAAAATGAAGCGGGGATTAATGATAATGAAGTTTTTGAGCAATTATTAGAATTGATGATAGATGGATGACCTATGAGGATACACTATCCGTTTTAAAAAGCTTTTTAAATAGGGATAAGATATGTAATTGTCCGGAGTAAAAAACACCTAGCTCATTTTTCAGCTAGGTGTTTTTTATATTACCACCACATTAAGTGAGTTAAAGGGCCTTCTTTGTTTGTGCTAAAGCTGCGGTAGCGTTAGCATCAGCCTCTTCTTGTTGCTTTAACTCTTCATTTGTTAAATAATATTCCTCTGAAAAAGAATTTTTTGGCTCTTCTAATTTAAAGTAGCAATAGATAAAACTTGCGAATGCTCCAGCAGCAAGAATAAAGAAGAATTGCTGCGCTGATACAAATGTGTACAATGTTAGGTAGACTGTCGCACCCACGTTTCCGTATGCTCCAGCCATTCCTGCGATCTGTCCGGTTACTCGTTTTTTTATCATTGGTATAATCGAATAAGTAGCACCCTCAGCACCTTGAACAAAAACAGATGTTAATACGGTAATAGCGACACCTAGGATTAACGGCCAACCTGAATTTATGAATCCCATCCCAATGAGGCCAAGACATATCCCGAACATGTATATAAGCATGACATTCCGACGACTTCCCATTCTATCTGATAGCACTCCACCTAGAGGTCGCGCGACAAGATTAATAAAGGCGAAGGATGCTGCAATAAGTCCAGCCTGAGAAGCAGAAAGCGAGAATGTTAATTGAAAAAACATAGGTAACATTGAAACGATTGCGAGCTCCGCGCCAAAATTGGCAAAATAGGTACTGTTCAAGGCAGCCACATTGTTGAAGTTATATTTGTCCACCTCTGGAACCCCTTCTTTAAGGCGAGGTACGTTAACTTTGAAAATATTTAATACTTGAAAAATGAGGACTACGACTACCACCGCATAAATAGAGTATAGTATGGTATCTGAAATAAACCCCATTCCGTTTAGTCTCCATGAACTAAGTGCAACCGCACCGCCAAGTGGAAAGGTCCAAATAATTAGTTTTATCATATCTCCCCAACTACTTACTTCAAGAGCAGATGCCTTCTTCGGCTTCACTAATGCTTTGCCTTCGGGAGTATCTCTCACACAAATATAATAAATAATCCCATATAGGAAACATATCACACCAGTGAGAGCAAGAGCATAGCGGTAACCATTGTCTCCACCGAACATCGCTAATGCAAACCAAGGTAGCAACATCGCGCCTGCAGCGGAACCGAAGTTACCCCATCCACCATAAATTCCTTCGGCAAAACCAACATCCTTTGGAGGGAACCATTCAGCTACCATTCGAATTCCAATAACAAAACCAGCACCAATACTACCCAGAATCACTCGTGAAATCATCAATTGTGCCCACGTATCACCAAAAGCAAATGTGATTGCAGGAATAGACATGATAATCAACAAACCTGAATAAACGACTCTCGGACCATACTTATCTAGCAATGAGCCAATAATTATTCGTGCAGGTATCGTTAGTACAACATTACAAATACCAAGTGCGGCGATATGTTGAGGAGTTAGCCATCCCATGTCTTCCATCATCGTTGTTGCTAACGGGGCCATACTGAACCATGCGAAGAAAGATACAAAGAAAGCAAACCATGTGAAGTGTAATACCTTGATACGCTCATTCTTGAACTTAAATATTTCTGTTACTTTCATAGTAAACTCCTCCTCATTGTTTTTAGTCTAAGGATAATTTGATCGATCACCTTAAACCCTTCTTTCAAATACATGTTTAGGATGTAGTTATTTTCACATACAATTCACAAACTTGTCATAAATTTTGGAAGGTAATGTGACGTGTTTTTTCGATAATTGGGTGGAGAATTAAGAGGTGACAGGATTTAGAGTAGCGGTGCAAATTCTTTATCAAAGCAAAAGAAAGCTCCTCATCCAATTAATGAATAAGGAGCTATCCTTTACTTGTCCAAATTTATTTCTTTCATTGTTGTTGCGTGATCAGCAATTAAATATTTTGATTGTCCTAGAAAAAGAGGTAATTGTAGCTTATCGAAGTTTGGTAAACCATCCTCACCAAATTTTTCTTTGTCTTGGTGAAAACGTGTGATTTTTCCTACTAACCAATCGTGATCGCCGTAAGTTTTGCTATCAATCATTTCGCATTCGTATGCTACATAGGCGTTTTCAAGTATAGGTGCCCCCGTTGTTTCTCCATCTTTCCATTTAGCGAACATACGCTCAAGTTTGTCTCCATCTTTTCCGGTCTTTTTTCCTGATAATTCGATAAAATGAGCATACTCAGCAGGAACAAAATTAATAGCGAACCGTTTGCTTTGTTGAATCAAATGGTGAGTAAATCGTTCTTTTGCAACGGCTACTCCATAGATAGGCGGATCATAAGACATATAAGAGTGCCATCCAGCGGCCATAATATTTTGCTGGTCACCGTTTTTCACTGTTACAAGCGCTACTAAACTTGGATAGCAATGAAGAATTGTTTTTGATGTGCTTTTTAACATAAGTAAATTCCCCCTCGGTTATTCTTGCCAACTTTAATTATAATGAACAAAACGGAGAGGTGCATCTATTATTTAATACAGGAGGAAGAACTTGAGCACTTTGTGAGCAAGAAACGGAAAGATAGAGTGGAAGGTTCACAATTATGCGATAATTCGATAGCAAACAGCAAAAAAACAGAGATGCAATAAAGCACCTCTGTTCAATAAAGAGAACTATTCGAACCACTGATAATCTTCAGGGTTTTCTGCTTGAATTGGCTCAGAAATATCCATGTGGCCTAGGAAGTTTGGTACTTCTTCATCACCAATGAGAATTTTTGTTTGATCATACCCGAATTGTTCCATCATCAATGCTACTTGTTCCGTGAGCATTAATTCTCCACTAGAACCAAGATTGGCTTCTAAGAGTTCATCTGAAAAAGAAACGTATGCTACGTTGTCTTGAAACTCTATTGAATCTACACGTGCATTTTCAGGTATGAGCGCATGGAGTTCATCATGAGTTGGACCGGCTATTAACAAGTTCATTGCTTCCATCGCACCAGCTTCATCGGAGGAAACAGAAACATCACTTGCTACACGGTACATTTCCAAACCTTGATCGTCTGGAAAATAAAGCGTTACGGAATCAATCATGTCGACGTCATCAGTTGTATTCATTTCTTCGTTAGCAGCCTCCTCCGTCTCATTCTCATTAGTATTTTCGTTAGCATTTTCATTTAGGTCGTTATTTAAAGATTCGTCTTGTTCGTTTCCTTCAGAGTTATTGTTATTTACCTCATTGTTTTCATTATCAACGTTATTTTCGTTCGATGTTTCTTCTTCATTTGAATTTGCTCCGCCTGCATTGTTTTCTGCCTCATCATTATTTGTGTCTGATTGACCACACGCCGCTAAAGTGAGAGTTAATCCAAGGGCAAGAAAGATTCCTGTAATTTTTTTCATTCGTAAATCCCTTCCTTCTTTAAATTATCAATCTTGTTCTACTGTGATAGTCGTTAATTATTTAAGAAAGTTACAAATTGATTTCATGTTCTTATAAACTCAAGGGTTAAATAACTTCCAATTAATATTAACTACAAAGTCTACAGTTTTTCTACACCAAACACTTATAATAAATATCTAGCACTTTTCTAGTATAAACGCCAATTTATAATTTAAACAAGCTATCAATTGAGACAATGATGTAAAATGTACATAAGCCTCATCGGGTAATAGGTTGTACTAGTCATTATTTCACTAAGCTGATGATGAAAGAATATGATAAAGTAGGGTGACAAATAGATTTGATATTTAGGGGAGAGACGTATGACAAAAGCCTTAGAAAATAAGAGTATTATTGAAATTATATATGAAGGGCTGATGGTCGTACTAGCTTTTGTTTCAGTAGCGACGATTTGGTATCAAACCCGGTATGATTCGGTGATTATATGGGGGACATGGTCGATCTTCTTCGTTGATTTCATATTTAGAATCTATCATGCAGAGAATAAATGGGACTTCATTAAAAGTAATCCGTTTATTGTTATTGCTGTGATTCCTTTAGATGCGATCTTTCAAATGGCCAGAATTGCAAGGATCTTACATTTTATGAGATTGAAAGTTATTACAAAATACTATACCAAACCAGTGATTGAAAAAATTCGCAAGCAACGATTTTCTTATGTAGTTCCTGGAGTATTTTTTCTTGTATTTGTGAGTATTATTCCATTATATTTTTTCGAGCCGCGTATTGATACGTATTTTGATGCGTTCATAGGAGGTGTGGCTTCACTTGTATTCTTTGGATATTCGACAATTAATCCACAAACGACGGTAGGAACAGTTATTATTACAATGCTGACGATCTTTGGTGTGATAATGCATGGTGTGATACTGAATTACCTTTTTAATATCATTGGATCTTTAAATGTTGTTCAAAAATGGCTGGAGAAAGCAAAGTAAATAAAGAAACCTGAATTATCGCTAAATAAAGATACTTGGAAAACAATTAATTATGAAAATTTGAGCATTCTTGTTCGTTTCTGTCTTAGGGGCGTATCTATAACGAAGGTTTAATATTAACTTCTGCTGGTTTCAGCTAATATTAAATCTTCATAATAAAAAGCAGTGAATTAGTAATTACTCTGCTTTTTTGAGCTGGTATTAATTTCTAAAGGAAACCCGTTAGCATTCTATCTTATACATCCTTAGTCTAAGATGTTGCTGTTGATGAAGAAGAGGCTTCGTCAGCCTTCACACAATCAATTGCCACAACGAACGCAATAATGACGTACTCCATCTCCTCATTTAATATATCAACTTTGTAGCTATCGCCCCAAGTGAACCACTCCTTGGTCACTTTACCTATAACTTCGCCTTGTTTTAAGACCTGGAAATCCATATCCCACCAGTTACCATGTACCTCAATGTCTGCAGCTTCAATCGTATAGCGTGCTTTAAAGAAAGAAAACTCCTTTTTGATGGTTAACAGCTCTCGACCATTTACCTCAACAAAAAACTTCGGCAAAAAGCTAAAGACCTTTTTCGTAACAAGCGCGACTTCATCTCTTGTTGTATTCATGATGGAGAACGTCTTTGGAATTTTCAAAAAACTCCCTTCAACGTAATAAACATCATTCTCCTGCTGATCTTTAATCGTAAATTTTTCACTTAAACTAAACACCTTCTGCTTTATATACAGTTGCTTCATATTTACCCTCCTCCGATTTTGGATACTACAAAAGCAATATGATTTCTCCATCACAACCTTGGAAATTTTGGTATCCTTCAGAAAGTATTTTCTAACCCATGAAATCATTTTTAAACAGTCATTTTCCAACTTGATCGTGCCAACCAATTTTCCTGTTCCTTGAAATTGGGGCTCATCTTCCCAACAAGACGCCAGAAGGACCGATCGTGATTAAGATGGACCATATGGCACATTTCATGAACGACCACATAGTGAATCACCTCATGTGGCGCCATTGCCAGTCTCCAATTAAACGTTAACTGCAGTTGTGAATCACAAGTCCCCCATGTTTTTTTACTATCGGTTATACGAATAGAACGCGGCTTTACTTTAAAATCACTTTGATGGTTTCTAATACTCTTCTCGACAATAGCTTTACACCGCTGATAATAAAATCGTTTTAAGGCTTGTTTAATTTTTTCATCTTCAAGTTGTTTCACAAATATATGTAATATACCCTCTTCAAAAACGACATGGTCTTTCTTAATCGTACTATCTTGTGAAATTTGAATAGGATATGTCTTTCCTAAATAAAGAAAGCTCTCACCATGATGATAGATCCTCTTCTTTGGTCCAAGCATTCTTTCCTTCATTTCTTTTGACTTTTGCTGAATCTGATCCCAATTTCGCTCAATTATTTGGTTCACCATTTCAACGGATGTCCCTTTAGGAGCCTGGACTTCAACATTTCCATAGGTGTCTATATGAATACCTATGGATCCACTTTTTTTGTAATTAATCTCAAATTGCATTGCTTCACCTGAGTAGGTATGTCTCATTTAATCACCTGTAGTTTTCATACGCTAATATATGTATTTTTAATCCTTTTAAGAAATTTCTAAACGTATTTATCGTGGTACTCTTTGTAATTTCTAAATATGGTCCTGGGAAACAAATTCAACCATATTTTTTGGGAAATCCAAGAAGTGTCTGGCTCCTTCAAATAATTCGCTTTATCTACTAAATTCACAGTCTAAATTTTAGTCGAAACTGACAACTAGCGATTTACTTAATAAAAGAAAAAAGAACCTGTTTCTGATAATGTTAAACTGCGAAGTAATAACCAACAGAAAGGTTTCTTATAATGGTTATTTTATAGCAATTGAAGCTTGATTTCAATCGTCAAATTAAACATACTACTCTTAGGTGTTCATTTTAAAATCACAGCTCAATCAAAAAAATCATCATCACATTTCTCAATAAAACATAAAAAGATTTGATTTTGGTTCCATTCATGACTTATGAATAATTCAGGAGAAAGCTAGATAAATAGAGAGGTGCGGAGTGCCACTACGCCAGAAGGCTTAGAATAAATATATCTGAAGACCATTTTGTTTTTTTATCGTCCAGAGTAAACTAAAAGCAAAGAGGAGGAGAAGATTAATGAACAAGATAGGGCGAAAAACATTAGGTCTATTATTCTTGCTTGTTGGTGGAATTTTTTTAGTTCAGCAATGGAGTAGTATTGGGTTTAGCGATATGTTTGGATATATTTGGCCGATTTTATTTGTTGCAATTATTATAGAAGTTTTTTATCACTATCGCTTGAAAGAACCTGAAGAACCTTTACGTTTTGATAAGGGGGCAATTGTGGTATTGGTACTTGCTTTACTAATAAGTGGAGGGGTGCAAAATACACAATCTAGTGGATTTGGAACGTTTCAAGGTTCGTCGATTTTTAATTGGTGGGACGAAGGAATAAGTGTATCTTATGAAGAGAGCATCGATATTAATCAACATGTATCTGAGATTCATTTTGATATACCTAATGCAAAATTGAGAATTGTAGGGACAGACGAAGACCAGTTAGTAATAAACGGGACAGTTAGAGCTAACGAAAATAATGAATCGAATGTAATGAAGGTTTTTGAAAAAGCGAGAATTACTGAAAGTAAGGGGGATTCATTTCTCTACCACGTAGAACGACCTAAGTCATCATGGTTTTCATTTAATGACCACCTTCATGTTGATTTTGTTGTCTCGATTCCTCGTGACAGAATGGTAGATGTTGATGTCACAAATGGATCAGTTGATATCGTCAATATAGATGAGAACATTATAATTAAAACAACTAATGGTCGCGTTAGTGCGGATGAAATTTCTGGGGATGCACTCGTTTCCAATACAAATGGAACGATTTCTCTTCGAAATATCAGTGGAGAAGTGGAGGCAGTGACAACAAATGGAAGAGTGTCGGTAAATAATATTTATAGTAATGCAACAATAAAAACGACGAATGGTACAATAGATCTCGAAAGCATCGAAGTAAATGGGAACTGGGACGTAGCGACGACGAACGGAAATGTGACTTTGCGAATTCCTCAGGACAGCGATGTTTCTGTTGAAGGAAAAACAACGAACGGAAGTGTTAGTGGGGATTTAGACTGGATCCGTGAAAAAGATACTAATTTCTTTGGGAAGAGTAACGAAGGATCAGCTATTCATAATCAAGGAACTTATCAAATAAGTACAAAAGGTACAAATGGATCAATCAGTGTTTCACTTCTGGAGTAGAGAATGAAGTCGAGGGAGCTCATAGTTGCGATATACTCGAAGAAAAGAAATATAAGCAGGTGTCCTAATTCTTTATAGAATAAGGACACCTGCTTATAAATGTATCACATAAATCTTTCAGGATGGAAGGCAGCTTGTGTAGGTGAATCTAACGGATTATCTGAAATGATATCTGCTACCGCTTCGCCTGTGCGTGCGCTCAGTAAAATACCATTGCGGTAATGACCAGTGGCGAAGATAATGTGTGGAGAATCGTCAAGTGGTCCTAGCAGTGGGAAGCCGTCCTGTGTTGCAGGTCGAAGCCCTGCCCAAGTATGAAAAGGTGTCTTTGTTTTTAAAAAAGGAAGAATTCGTTTATTCCAGTTAACTAGCCTTTCGATACCTTTTTTAGTGACATCTGTTGCAAATCCTGCAATATCCTCAGATGCACCATTTACCAAGGTTCCATTTGATTTTGGGACAAGATACCCTTGGCTCGTTGTGACAATATGATTGACGTTTTCTTGCCCAAGTTCATAAGCACAAATTTGTCCGCGGATTGGAAACACAGGGAGACGAATCTCAAATACGTCTTCAAGCTCTTGTGCCCAAGCTCCTGAGCAAATCACCAAGCGGTCGCCAGTGTAGGTTTGACCGTTGGATGTTTTGAGAACAGGGGCAGACCGCCAACTTTCAATCAACACCGTTCCGGTGTTTTCGATGATCGTGACGCCATTATTCTCACAGGCAATCTTTAATGCTTTTACATAATCAGGAGCGAAGACATGGCTTTCTTCATTTGAATGGATCGCTGCTACTACTTCGTCTGAAAGGTTTGGTTCCAAGGATTCTAAGCGCGCCCCGTCAATAATTTCAGCCTCTGATCCAAACTCCTTTTGCCAGTCGATTCGTGATTCAAGTGAAAGGATGTCGGATTCGTGATAAACGGCGTGAATACTACCGCTCTCTGTATATTCAAAATCAATCCCGGACGCGTCTTTGATATCCTGTTGCCACCGCTTGAACATACGTAAACTTTCTAAGCAAAAGGCGAAAAAAGGGTCTGGATCTTCACTAATTTCAGAGAATGGAGCGAGCATGCCAGCTGCAGCTCCAGAAGCTTGCCCACCGCATGCTTTTTTCTCGAGAACGGTTACTTCAAAGCCACGGCGACTTAGTGAAAAAGCTGTTGCTAATCCAATGACCCCGCCCCCGAGAACCAAAATTTCTTCTTTCATAAGTGTTGTTCCTCCTTGCATATCAATAATAGTTATTTAGTAGACCCTATTTTGAAATAAATGACTGTAATCCACTGGAAGCGGTGGCGTATTTTTTCTTCGGAATTCTTCCCGCTTCATATGATAAACGTCCAGCCTCGATGGCGTATTTCATTGCAAGGGCCATCTTCACAGGATCCTTTGCTTTGGCAACAGGTGTATTCATTAGGACGCCGTCTGCACCAAGTTCCATTGCTTGGGTGACATCCATCGCAGAACCTAATCCAGCATCAACGATAATCGGTACTTCTGCATCTTCTATAATTAACGATAAATTATACGGATTTAATATTCCTAGTCCAGTACCAATAGGAGATCCCCCAGGCATCACTGCCGCTGCCCCTGCTTCTTCTAATCGCTTACATAAAACAGGGTCATCTGATGTATAAGGAAGAACGGTAAATCCTTCAGCAACAAGGATTTCCGTTGCCTTTAATGTTTCTAAAGGATCAGGAAGTAGTGTTTTTTCGTTTGCACTAATTTCGATTTTAATCCAATCGCTTAATCCTGATGCTTTGGCTAAGCGGGCAATCCGTACAGCCTCTTCAGCCGTTTTCGCACCAGAAGTATTTGGAAGGTATGTAAACGAGTGGTCTTCCTCCAAATGTTGAAGAATAGCATCTTCTCCAGGCGACTCCAAATTTGCTCGGCGAATAGCGAATGTAAGCACATCTGTACCTGAAGCACGAATCGCTTCATTTTGTACATAAGGATTTGGATAACGTCCGGTTCCTAATAAAAAGCGAGATGAAAGTTCTTTGCCAGCAATAGTTAACTTTTGTCGTTTCATGTGATCAACCTCCTGCGATAAATTCAACTAGCTCTATTTTTGATCCTTCTTTTAAAACGGTTTCGGACCAATTATCACGGTCAATAATTTCTCCGTCCATTTCTACAATGATAAGATTTGGTTTTAGTTTGAAATGAGAGATTACGTCTGTAACGGTATGGGATTGAAGGTCATGCGCTTGTCCGTTAATAATAAGATTCATACGATTCTCTCCTCTACTAGGTTTGTGTATAAATATAACTGATTCATAAGTGCTCTCCTCTCTTGTTGCAAAAAGATATAAAAGCCGTATCCCATAAGTGAACGGAATACGGCTGCAATCGCTGTATATGTTGCATCGACTTTCCTACGCTGGTATGGGCCAGATCAGGTTCAAGGGTAAAAGGATCAGAATGACCTTTTTCTCAGTTTGTTGTGATAAACACCCCTAGTCATGGAACTATTAATTTAGTTAACATCTGTACTAGTTAGTATTGTAAATGATTTAATGGGAAATGGAAAGGGAAGCGGAAGGGGGATGGTTTTCCCTGCAAAGAGCCTTCCCCATTTGGAGCGGCATTTTGTGACATATCCCTTCAAATTTCCACTCTCATCTGAAGGGCACGATAATCCTAGTTTTTGTATCTAAATTCCTTACTCATAATTTATCGTACAAAAAAGCCGAGGATATCCATCCTCGGCTTCAAGATTCATGTTGTTAAATTATTCTAAACCTTCAATCCATTCTGCTACTGCATCTTCGTTAGCTTCAACCCATGCAGCTGCTGCATCTTCTGGAGACGTACCATCTTCCATGTCGAGCATAACTTCTTCCATATCGTCAGCAGTCCAGTTGAACTGATCCAAGATTGTATATGCGTTTGGCATATCATCTTCTAGTCCTTCACGAACCATTGTTTTAATAACTTCAGCATCACCAAATGTACCTTCAGGATCTTCTAAATATTTCAAATCATAAGAAGCGAACTTCCAATGAGGTGTCCAACCTGTCACCGCAATTGGTTCTTCGTTGCTAATAGCTTCACCTAATGCTGTAGCCATAGCGCCACTAGAAGATGTTTGAACATCCCAACCAGCTAGACCTTCGTATTCTTCAGTAGCATTTTCAGCTGCTTGAACAACACCAGCTCCTGGCTCAATTCCGGTAATTGAACTGCCCATCTCATCTGCAAAATCAGCTAGATCATCAATAGTAGTTGCATCCATATATTCAGGAACAACTAAACCTATTTTAGCACCTTCTAAGTTTTCACCAAGATCTACCAATTGATCACTATATTCGTCATATAAGTCGCCGTGTGTAGCTGGTAACCAAGCTGCAACCATTCCGTCAGTTTCACCATTAGCAACGGATTGCCACATAATTGCGTTGTCGATCGGAGTTAATGTAACATCATAACCTTGATCTTCAAATACTTTACCAATAACATGGGTAGATGCGATTTCAGAATCCCACTCTACGTAAACTAATTCAATTTCCTTACCTTCTCCTACATTTGCACCAGTATCTGCATTTCCTGTATTTTCTTCGTTGCCATTTTCATTGTTACCGTCATTTAGATTAGCGTTATTCTCATTTGCATTTTCATTATCTCCACATCCTGCTGCTAGTAATGACAATGAAAGTCCTGCTGCTAAACCAAGACGTTTCCAGTTAAGTTTAATCATAATTTAAATCCCCTTCTTTCTTTCTATTTTATATATATGGAAACTTTTCAAATGAAAAGTGTACCAACGTCATTAGGACTTGTGTTCGTTTAACGATCACAAGATTATTTTTTTGTATTCACATTTTGTGTGAATCGATCAATGATAATAGCCAAAATAACTATTCCTAAACCTGCAACAAAACCAGGTCCAACTTGTGCACGCTGTAGCGCCGATAGAACTTCTCTTCCAAGACCAGGCGCACCAATCATCGATGCAATAACAACCATCGATAGGGCAAGCATCACTGTTTGATTTATTCCTGCCATAATCGTTGCTTTAGCCATCGGGAGTTCAACTTTAAATAATTTTTGTGCACCCGTACTACCAAATGCATCGGAAGCTTCAACTAGTTCAGTTGGAACTTGTCGAATACCTAAATTCGTAAAACGAACTGTTGGTGGTGTTGCGAATATTAATGATGCAAAAACACCAGGTACCATACCAATACCGAAAAAAGCAACGGCAGGAATTAAATATACAAAGGCAGGCATTGTTTGCATAAAATCAAGAATTGGTCTTATGAGCGCATCGGCTGTTCTGCTTTTAGACATTAAAATTCCAAATGGAACACCAATGATAATGGATAAGATACTTGCAAGAAAGACTAAAGTAAATGTAAACATTAATTCTTCCCATAAGCCTTGGTTGTATATGAGCCAAAGGCCTACGACAGAAAACGCAGCAAGACCATATTTTTTCCCGGTAATGAGAAAGGCGCCTAATGCGACGACAAGAATAACGATAATTGGTGGAATACTATATAAGAGGCTTGCTGTCCACCCCATGAAATCTCCAAAATGTTCTTTAATCGGATTAAATAAAAATGCGAACCAACTTGTCAGCCAATTAACAACGAATGCTGTCCCTTCAGCGATTGGAATTTGTGGTATGAATCCTGTTATATTATTGAGCATCTTCTGTTTCCACCTCACTATCTCGAGCAAGTGCGGCAATGACCGCACCTCGTACAATAATTCCAACTAGTCTGTCGTTTTCTATGACGGCAACGGGTGTTGGAGAATCATGAATGACATTAAAGATATCTTGCATTGGCGTTTCTTTATCCACTTTTGGTATATCGCTTTGCAAGATACCTTCAAGCGTTTTAATCTCTTTCTTTTGCGCGTCGGAAGCATCATCGGCAGTCACATAACCCTGTAAGTTCCGTTTACTGTCAATAACAAGAATGCTCGATAGCCCTTCTTCTCTCATACGCTCTAAAGCAACACGAGGACCGTGTTTTTCTATATTGACTGTCTCAGGACGTTTCATAATATGGCTTGCAGTTAAAATTTTCGATCGATCGACATCTTCAACAAATCGTTCCACATAATCGTTCGCAGGATTTACTAAGATATCTTCCGGTGTGCCTACTTGCACGATAGCACCATCCTTCATGATCGTGATTCGATCTCCAATTCGTAACGCTTCATCTAAATCATGTGTGATAAAGATGATTGTTTTTTGCATTTTCACTTGCAAATCAAGAAGTTCATCCTGCATGTCCTTACGAATAAGTGGGTCAAGTGCGGAAAAGGCTTCATCCATAAGGAGGACACTTGGGTCGTTTGCTAATGCTCGGGCAAGTCCGACACGCTGTTGCATGCCACCGGATAGTTGATCTGGATATTGATTTTCATATCCGTCCAACCCGACAAGTTTCAACGATTCAAACGCTTTTTTTCTTCTTTCTTCTTGCTCAATCCCCTGAATTTCTAAACCATATTCGACATTTTCGATAATAGTTCTGAACGGAAATAAACCAAATTTTTGGAATACCATGCTCATCTTTTTTCGTCTTACTTCTCGTAAATTCTCAGCGTTCATTTGGGCTAAGTCTTCTCCGTCAATCCAAACTTTACCGCTCGTAGGTTCAATCAAGCGATTTAATAAGCGGACAAGAGTGGATTTACCACTTCCAGATAACCCCATTATGACAAAAATTTCAGAGTCTTTAACCTCAAAAGAAGCTTGATTTACTCCGACAGTTAAGCCGGTTTTATTAAGAATTTCATCTTTCGTTTGACCTTCGTTTAAGAGTTTCACACCTTGTTTGGCTCTTTTCCCGAAAATTTTTGTTAATCCTTCAACTTTAATATTAGCCATAAATAGCCACCTCGATTTTCTAATAGGCTTTGTTATGTACTTTAAAATAATTGCTTGTTAGTACCCCTATATTCTTTACGAATAGTTAATTGATTATTCGACCTTAATAACTATAACTGTTTACCTAGTATTTTTCAAACAGTATATATACACTAAATAGTATGTAAAGTCCATACAGTAAAAACTGTACAGAAATTACAACGTTCTATCATCGAATTACTCTTGAATACTTTGAAATGATAGAGAACATGTTCCTTTCACTTTTTAACGTTTATTTGATAAAATTTTTATAGTAGTCGATAGTTGAAGGAGGCACCTATGTGTACCCATAAGAATAAAAAAGAAGATATGGTAAAATTAGAAAAAGCTCGTGACAGGTTTATATCAGAAATTGCAAAAAACATCCATCTATACAATATTACTTCATCAGTAGGCCGATTATATGGTACGGTATTTTTTTCCGATAATCCTATGACGCTAGATGAGATGAGTGAATCACTTGGGATGAGCAAGACTAGTATGAGTACAGGTATTCGCGCACTCTCGGAGGCAGATATGGTTGAGCGTGTCTGGGAGAAGGGAGTACGTAAAGATTTATACAAAACAGAAGATGATTGGTATAAATCTTTTTCAAATGTTTTTATCTCGAGATGGAGAAATGCTGCGGAACTTAATATGGGCGCAATTAAAGAAACAAAACAAATGATGATGAATTTGTACGAAGAAACTGATAGTAAAGATATCCAGAACAAGGTAAATCATGATTTAGAAAAACTTAGAGAAGCAGAGGCGTATTATCAATGGTTAAATGAAGTGGTTGCTCTATTTGACACCGGTGAAATTTATGATATTATTCCAAAAAAATCAGGGAAGCAAGTAGATACCAACTAGAAAGATACATATGATTTTTGCCATTCATCAGCAGGTGAGTGGCTTTTTTTGGTATACTTTATGAGAGTCAAGAAAGCTTTTGACGGAGAATGTTTTAGAAGGGAAAACAAGTGAACTGGAGCTCATAGTGCTTTTTTTCTTACTATATTAGATAGGAATGATGGAAAAATGAAATTAAAAAACTGGCAATTAGCAATCATTTTACTTCTGATAGGTTTTATAGGTGCTATCGGATATTGGGTATGGGCCTTTATAAAGTAAAGACATAAATTGAACGTTTCAAGGGAGTTAAATCGATTAATTTTGTAACGTAAACATAGAAAAAACGACAAATAAGGTAGCTAGGGAGGGAATCAAGTGAGAGAGGAGTTTGAACGTTTGTATCATACCTATCATCATCAATTATTCCAATATCTGTTCTATTTAGTTCGAAGCCGTGAAGTGGCAGAAGAATTAGTGCAGGAAGTATATATTAAAGTTCTAGACTCCTTCAATACATTCGAAGGTAAAAGTAGTGAAAAAACATGGCTTTACTCTGTAGCAAAACACGTAGCTATCGATTGGATTCGAAAACAAACACGTAAAAAAAGGAAAGCAGAAGGAAAAGAGTTTGAATGGAGCGAGAAGGAATTTGAAATCCGAGATAAGAGTCCACTACCAGAAGAAATCGTCATTCAAAAAGATGAGGTTCAGCAAGTGTATAAAATGCTTGAAAAATGTAGTGAAGATCAACAACAAGTGGTCTTACTTCGCTATGTACAATCGCTCTCTATTTCTGAGACAGCTGATATTCTAGGGTGGACAGAAAGTAAAGTTAAAACGACACAACACAGAGCGCTAAAAGCTTTGAAGAAACATTTACAAGAGGGGTCAGCCCCCTTTGTACAAGGGGAGGTTAGCAAATGAGTGATCAGAAATGGAACGATAAAGAAATTGAAAAAACGTTAACGAAACTTCCTCCTATTAAAGATCAGCAATCAAAAGATGAGCTTTTTCGATTAATTGAATCGAGGTCAAAAGAGGAAACACCTGCCCGTTTTACACCAAAAAGAAAACGCACTTGGCTTGTTCCGGCATTGGCTTCGGCAGCTGCAATTTTTCTAATTATATTGGTTATACCCTCGTTCTTTAATGGAGATACTCAATTATCCTCGGATAATGATTCGGCTGATCAAAGTGAAATGAATATTGCGATGTTTGATAGTGAAAATAATCAGGAAAGTACAACGGAAGCGAACAATGATAATAACGAGATAATTGAGAACGACAGTTTTAACGAAGCAGAAGATAATGAGAATGCAGCGGTTGAAGAAGCGCAAGAAGATGGGGAAGTTGATGAAAGTCGAACTACTACTACTAGACAGTTAAATAATGTGATGTATACAGCGGAAATACACACCGTTGAGCATGATGAAGATAGCACCGATTATACCATTATTGAAACAAAAGAAATATCAGAGGATGTCTCAAAAGAAGAGGCTCTGTTGACTTCGCTACAAGAAAGCGACCCTACCTCAGGACAATATTTGAGCGATCTCGAACAAGTAACAATAGCAGGAGAGGTAGTCGTGCTTCACTTTGCAAGTAAAAATAGTTTGCAATCATTAACTGGTGCGGAGCATGATGCCCTGCGTTCGGTATTTGAAGAGCTCCTTTCATTGTATGGGTTTACTGAATTAGGCTTTGAGGGAGAGGGAGAGGGAGAGGCTGGCATAGCCTACGGCCAGATGGGTGATAATGTAGAATCGTTGCCTTTGGATTCTTTCAATAGAGGATATTATTTGGTAAATGAAGAAGGCGCTCCCTATCTAATCAGTGCTAGAATGACTGGCGAAGAGATGGCCAATAGTGACAGTGGGGAACCACTTAACTTCGCTGAAACGGTAGACAAAATGACTTCGCCAAACGATAATGTTGAGTGGTATGAATCTGCTATTCCAAGATCTATTTCTATTTCAGAGGTCCGAATACCTGGAAATGCGGCAGAGATTTATTATACAATGTCTAATGGGGAACTTGTAGATGAAGAAAGAATGCAAGTGTTTTTCCACGCACTTAAGTTGACTGCTAATGCATTCACTTTAGACTCATTGCACATTATAAATGAAGAAAATGGTGACGTAGTTGAGGTAGATTTAGCAAAATAATGAGAGTGCCTGAGGCTGTCCCTGAAGTACTATTGGTGACAGCCTTTTGCATTTATAGGGGAGGTAAGATGAGATACGCGGGACCCATCCAAGACTAGATATTTAATAATCTTTCGTAACACCTTGGTATGCGTGTTCTGATCTTAAAGTATCGTTTGACCGTACTTCTCTTATTTTTCCAACTAACAATCTTTCCAATAAAGATTTAATAACAATACTAGTATAGGTATGGTACCATTTCCACCCTCTCCTCCATTCAATCAAGTCCGTTTTGGCCTCAAGCCAATATTCTATTAGAAGCATAGGTATGGAGACAAATAATAATTTGTAGAGAGAGGTTAAAGGTTTATCATAATAAGACATTTGGTTATAAACAACAGTAATAGTAGGATAAACAAAAAAATCAAATAAGATGTTGATATTAAAAATCTTTGGTAACAACCGAATTGGAAATTTGACAATATGATTTTTTACAATGATCATATCAATAAAGCCATTGCTAACTGCATTTAATAAATATATCAACAACCATTCTTTTTTATTGCGTTTTTTCAATGAGAAGGACAGAATAATTAAAGATAAAACAAGCCAAAATCTTAAAGTATTATTTTGTAACGTCTTTTTTCTCATGGAGTATCCTCCCCTCCTTCTTTCAAATAAAATGTGGCCAATGAAACCAGCCTAGATTATTCATATAACAATTTAAAATTGCTCTGTCTGTTGTTTTATATGGTCGTACTGGCATTTAACGTTTTGAGCCTATAAGTGAAAAATCATAGAAAAAGTATCCCCATCATCATGAAAAGTTCAGAGAAAAAATTGAAATTCAATAAAAGTATTAAAACTACTTTCGCAGTGTGGACCGTTTCTCAATTTCGATTCTACGAACGGTCCGAATTCCTCGCTGATTCGGACCGTTTTTCTGTCTAGATGCCTCGAACGGTCCGAATCTCTCGCTGATTCGGAGCGTTTTCCATTCTTTATTCCTCAAACGCTCTGAATTCCTCACTGGTTCGGACCGTTTTCCATTCTTTATTCCTCAAACGCTCTGAATTCCTCACTGGTTCGGAGCGTTTTCCTGTCTAGATGCCTCGAACGATCCGAATTCCTCACTGATTCGGAGCGTTTTCCTGTCTCGATGCCTCAAACGCTCTGAATTCCTCGCTGATTCGGAGCGTTTTCCTGTCTAGATGCCTCGAACGGTCCGAATCTCTCGCTGATTCGGAGCGTTTTCCTGTCTAGATGCCTCGAACGATCCGAATCCCTCGCTGAATCGGAGCGTTTTCCTGTCTAGATGCCTCGAACGGTCTGAATTCCTCACTGATTCGGAGCGTTTTCCTGTCTAGATGCCTCGAACGATCCGAATCCCTCGCTGATTCGGAGCGTTTTCCTGTCTAGATGCCTCGAACGGTCCGAATCCCTCGCTGATTCGGACCGTTTTTCTGTCTCGATGCCTCGAACGGTCCGAAATCCTCGCTGATTCGGAGCGTTTTCCTGTCTAGATACCTCGAACGGTCCGAATCTCTCGCTGGTTCGGAGCGTTCGAGAAGACTGAAGCATTGGGCACGGAAAGGATTCACCTATATTGGATCAAGTGTCCGTTTTTGCTATACTTTAGCAACTCCTAATGCCAAGTGTTCCCATAGAATATTTTCGACTTTTTCAACTAAATCATTTGGACACTCCACTACCAAGATTACTTCTGTTTTTTTTCCTCTTAATCGTCTCTTTCGTTTAGCAACCACTTTATATAAAAAATAATCTATAATAAATCCGATCATAAACCCAATCCCGCCACCAATAATGCCCCATATAATCGGTCCCCACTCTAAGGCAAAACCAATACTTGCTCCAATCACGGAAAATGCTGTTCCAATTGCCGCCCCCTTATCAAATAAACTTACACCATCGGCACGATGAAGCGTGTCAAACAACTTTTGTTCTTCAGCTCGATTGTTTAGAGATACAGCAAGAATATGATCTTTTTCTATGCCTGCCTCTTCCAATGACGTAACGGTTAATTCTAGGTTAATGGAATGTTCAAAGGATGAAAAAACTTGCAATTGCCTTCACCTCTTGTCTAATTCAAATTTTCACACGATACTGTTGATAGTTTTCTTTCAAAAATTTTCGTTGTTCTTTTTCATATAACTTATTGTCTTCAACAGTATTTACATACGAAGCGTAAACGGCAAAACCGATTTGCGAAGGTATAAAAAGGAACCATTGCGGGTCTATAACTTCTGTTGCTTGCTCAATATTTCCTGAAAAGAGGAAGTGAATCGCAAGAAGAACGTTTGAAAAGTAAACAAAAATTATCATGAAAGACAGGGTTATGATAGCTGAGATGATTCGGTGAGTATAAAGTTGACCTAATCCGGGAGTGAACAGAGACCATACCACTGCCATGAGCGGACTTCTTTTATCCAAGTAGTTTATTTCTAATGAACCAATTGCAAAACTATTAAAATTAGCATCCTCACGTTCAGCTAAAATAGTTATTTTATTCATATCAACCGTTGTACGATAACTATCCCAAATCGTAAATATATAGACAGGTAGATATAAAAGCATCCACTTAGGTTCTAGGACTGCCTTTGCCATGTCGAAATTGCCTGTAAAGGAATAAATAATAGCATGATTGATATTTGCCATATTATTAAGGAGAACCTCCCAGATAATTAGTGCAAAAGCTCGAAGGTATTTTGATAATAAAATATGTCCAAAACCAGGGAATGCAGCAGACCACCAAGCGATAATATATGGGTTTTGAAGATGGAATTGTGAAATGCCAAAAATGCTGACGTAAGCTTTGAATCGCCTCTCCTGATTTGTAGGTTTAAAGTTGTTCATATCTGACTCCCTCGATTCTATAGACACTTCCCTTTTATAATCTGCAAAAAATAGTTATCTATTCTTGGAATAGTTTAGGTTGATGTGTTATTTGAAATGCTAAACGTTTATAAAAGGTTAATTGTTAGAAATAATAACCAGGTTGTTCATAATATTCAATTTTTTCATAAAGAAAATACATAGAGTTAATAGGCAATTAATATTAATCCTTTACTCTAAATTAGTACCAATTTTAATTAATAATTGGTTGAAATTAATGGGGTACCTAATGAGGGGGATTGAACATGGTTAAAGCAAGTGTAGAGTTGACGAACCTTTCTAAAAGTTATGATGAGGAGACTTTCGCTGTAAAAGAAGCAAATGTCAGTATTGAGCCAGGTGAATTTTTTGTTTTAGTAGGCCCATCTGGTTGTGGGAAAAGTACAATGCTTCGTATGATTGCAGGGTTGGAAGCTATTACTGCAGGAGAAATTCGCATGGGGGGAGTGTTTGCAAATGACATACCTCCTAGCAAGCGGAATATTTCGATGGTTTTTCAGAATTATGCACTTTATCCTCATTTAACAGTTGAAGAAAACATTCTCTTTGGCCTTAAGGTAAGAAAAGTTCCGAAACAGGAGCAAAAGCGACGATGTTTAGAGGCGACGAATATGCTTGGGATGACTGAATATTTAAAAAGAAAACCGAGAGAATTATCTGGGGGACAGAGACAAAGGATTGCACTGGCAAGAGCTGTTGTTAGTCAGATGCCAATTTGCTTGATGGACGAACCGCTCTCTAATTTGGACGCAAAGCTTCGCGGGCAGATGCGGACTGAGATTAGAGAACTTCAACAAAATTTAGGGATAACAATGATTTATGTTACTCATGACCAAATAGAGGCAATGACGATGGGAGATAGAATCATGGTATTGAAAGATGGCGTGATTCAACAAGTGGGCCGTCCACTAGATATATATAATCAACCTGCAAACGAGTTCGTCGCTAGTTTTATCGGAGCACCTCCGATGAATATCGCTACTGCAAGTGAGGAGGATGAAAACTTAGTAATTGGGAATGACTTATTTGTAAAAATAGAACCATTTAGTAGAAAAATAGTCAATGGACGTCGAATCCATATGGGGGTAAGACCTGAACATTTAATACTAGAACCAGAGATGGTAAAAATGTCACCTCCATTCGTGACTATTAACGTGACAATCAATCATGTCGAAGTGTTAGGCAATGAAACTGTCATTGCATTTAATGTTGGTGAAAAGGTATGGAAGGCCAAATCAGCTGGTCAATGGCAATATAAAAAAGGGGAAAAAATTGCGTTTCATATCGACTACAACAACATCCATTTGTTTGATGGAGAAACTGGTGAAATATTAGATGCCAAAGTAGGTTCCCACCTGACAAAGAGGTCGAGTATGGCTACCGAGGTGGTTAGTAGATGACTGAATACTCTCAAAAAATAGAGCGAAATTATCAATCGGCAACTGTGTCAGAGGCGATTCAGAAACATAGAGTGAAAACGAAAAAATCGCTTTGGAAACGTTCAGAGAATTATCGGACGGCATTCATATACTTGTTACCTTCTTTCCTTTTATTTTCATTGTTCGTGTTTTATCCAATGTTGAATTCTGTCTATTTGAGTTTTTTCTTTACTGACTCTCAAGGGCAAGCGAGCACCTTTGTTGGGTGGGAGAATTATACATATTTGTTCCAGTCAGCCTCTTTTAGAGGTAGTGTCGTTTCAACGTTGCTATTTGTTTTATATACGGTGCCAGTAGGAGTGGGTTTAGCTTTAGTTTTAGCTTTATTAGCGAATGAGAAATTACGAGGGATTGGATTTTTTCGAACAATATTTGCTTCGACATTAGGAATGAGTGTAGCCGCATCTGCAGTCATTTGGTTATTTATGTTTCATCCTACCGCAGGAATTATTAATGCAGGATTGACGTCAATAAATTTGCCTGCTGTTTCATGGCTTCAGGACTCAACAACGGCGCTTATTTCCGTTTCCATGACGACTGTATGGATGAATACGGGTTTTTCGTTTTTAATTTTGCTTGGAGGATTACAAAATATCGATCAACACCTTTATGAAAGTGCGAAAATAGACGGGGCAGGGTATATGTATCAATTACGGCGAATCACTGTCCCTATGCTCTCACCAACTTTGTTTTTTATTATAACAATTACTTTCATCAATTCTTTTCAATCATTCGGACAAATCGATATATTAACGGGTGGTGGACCAGCTGAAGCAACGAATCTGATAATATATTCTATTTACCGAGAAGCGTTCATTTATTATCAATTTGGACCAGCGAGTGCCCAAGTAGTGATTTTGTTCGTTGCAGTGCTAGGTTTAACATTGCTCCAATTTAAATTTGGAGAAAAGAAGGTGCATTACCAATGATGAAAAAAATAGTGACATATTCTTTGTTAATTTTTGCTGCTCTTATGATGTTTTTTCCGATTTTTTACGCATTTTCAGTAAGTTTTATGAGTAGTGAAGATATTTTGAAAAGATCGGTTATTCCAACTGCTCCAACATTACAGAATTATTTTGATGTGTTTTCATCAGTGCCGATCCTACATTATTTAATGAACAGTTTTATCGTTGCATCTACTGCGACTATTGGGATGCTATTGGTTAGTGCACTTTCAGCATTTATATTTGCCTTTGTTCCATTTCGAGGGCGACAAATGGTATTTTTATTATTTATTTCGACATTATTAATTCCATGGGAAGCAACGATGATTCCTAACTTTTTAACAATCCAATCTTTTGGCTGGATGAACAATTATTTAGCTTTGACTGTTCCATTTTTCGCTTTGGCTTTTGGTACATTTTTGTTAAGGCAACATTTTAAAACGGTACCTCTTGAGCTGTATGAAGCTGCTCAAGTTGAGGGGTTATCCAAATTTCAATTCTTTTATAAGGTGGTGGTTCCATACGCAAAAACAAGCTTTGTTACGCTAGGGATTTTCGGATTTTTAACGACGTGGAACATGTATCTTTGGCCGTTGTTAGTCACAACAAACGATACAGTCCGAACGGTTCAAATCGGTTTGCGACGGTTGCAAGCAGATGAGGTTGCTACGAATTGGGGTGTAGTCATGGCGGGTGTTGTTATTGTTATAATCCCGACTTTGATTCTATTAACACTAGGGCAAAAGCAGCTTCAAAAAGGATTAACCAAAGGGGCTTTAAAATAACATAAATTTCAGGAGGTTGTTAAGGATGGGTAAAACAAACAGAAATATATTTTATACTTTATCATTATCATTTTTATTGTTTGTTGGATGTAGTAATAATGATGCGAATGAGAATAAAGAAGCGGTTGCACAGGCAAACGAAGGTGTAAATGAAGAAACGAATGAAGAAATAAATGAAGAAAATAATTCAAATAATAATGAACCGAATGAAGAAAATAACACTGAAAATGGAACAGAAGATGTGGTGGAAATTGAATTTTGGCATGCGATGGGTGGAGGTCTAGGTGATACATTGGAACAACTTGTTGATGATTACAATCAATCGCAAGAGAACTACGAAATTACTGCGGAATACCAAGGTTCATATGAAGAATTATTAACTCAGTTCAGAACTGTCGGAGGCACAGAAACAGCTCCGGGACTAGTGCAAATGTTTGAGGTAGGTACAAAATATATGATTGAGAGTGAGCATATTACCCCGGTTCAGGAATGGATTGATCGTGATGGATATGATGTTAGTCAGCTAGAGGAGAATATTCTTAGCTACTATCAAGTAGATGGTGAGTTATATTCCATGCCGTTTAATTCATCGACACCTGCTTTATTTTATAATAAAGATATGTTTGAAGACGCTGGGTTAGATCCGGAAAATCCACCGCGTACATTCACTGAAATTAAAGAAGCGGCTGAAGCTTTAACGACAGACGATACTTATGGGTTTTCGATGTTAGGACATGGATGGTTTTTTGAACAGATGATTTCTACGCAAGGTGCGGATTACGTTGACCAAGACAATGGTAGAAGCGCTGATGCAACGGAAGCGTTGTTTGGTGGAGAAGAAGGGTTACGTGTTTATGAATGGTTAAATGAGATGAATGAAGCAGAAACGTTTAATTATTATGGAAGAGACTGGGATGACTTGAGGGCAGCTTTTCAAGGTGAAGATGTAGCGATGTACATGGATTCTTCAGCTGGAACGAAAAGTGCCGTTGACAATGCTGGGTTCGAAGTTGGTGTATCGTTTATTCCTCATGCGGATGAAATTGATCCGAATGGAGTTGTCATTGGTGGCGCATCAGTATGGATGGCAAATGGAATTAGTGAGGAAGAACAACAGGCTTCTTGGGACTTTATGAAGTGGTTCAATCAACCTGAAATTCAAGCGGAATGGCATGTGAATACAGGGTATTTTGCGACAAACCCATCTGCTTACGACGAAGCAATCGTTGGAGAAGAACATGAATCATATCCGCAATTGACGGTACCTATTGACCAATTACAAGAAACGGTGGCCTCATCAGCTACACAAGGTGCCTTAATTACAGTGTTCCCAGAATCGAGGGAGGAAGTAGTAACGTCACTAGAAGCAATGTATCAGGGGACATCGCCAGAAGAGGCACTACAACAAGCAGTAGATGGAACAAATAGAGCAATTGAGGTTTCAACACGAGCTGCCGAATAATATTGAATGGAAAATAAGAAGTCCCCTCAAAATTTTGAGGGGACTTCTTTCATTAACTGATTTAGATTTGTTTGGAATTAAGCGAAACAAATTATCATTTCCTTGGAAATAATTTGTAGAATAATGTAGAAGCAATTTACACTCTATACGCTAGAATCTATCCTAATTTTTATTCCAATTGATATTTTTTAATTCGATATTGCAAACTCTGTCTACTGAGTCCGAGGTCTTTTGCGGTTCTAGTGACATTTCCTTTGTGATGTTGGAGAATTTCTTGAATATAATCTCGTTCCATTTCTCCCAAATAAGTTTGAAGTGGCTTCATTGGTTGGTGAGGAGGGCGATAGGTTAATTCTGTTTTCTTTGGCGTAGCATTTAATGTCGAGAGTTTTGTTCTTACATGCATAGGTAAATGAGTCATATCGATTTTTTCGTCAAAATAGATGAGGTTCATGGCGCCTTCTACCATATGTTCGAGCTCGCGAACATTACCTGGCCATTCGTGTTTTTGGAAGAGCTGTTCAACTTCTTCAGTTATCCCAGGAACATTTAATTGAAATCTTTGATTATATTTAGCGATAAAGTGATCAACTAACATACTAATGTCTGCTTTTCGATGCCTTAATGGTGGTACTAGAATAGAAACAACACTGAGCCGATAGTATAAATCTTCGCGCAAATGATTTTTTTCTAAAGATACAATGGGGTCTTCGTTTACAGTCGCAATAATGCGAACATCGATCGACCGATTCTTAATGTCTCCAATCCTGCGAATGGATTTTTCTTGGAGGGCACGTAATAATTTTGCTTGAAGAGAAGTACTAAGTGAATTAATTTCGTCTAACATTAATGTCCCGCCATCTGCTTGTTCAAATAATCCAGGGTGATCTGTCGCACCAGTGAAAGCTCCTTTAACAGAACCGAATAAAATCCCTTCGATCAGTGACTCAGGAAGAGCTGCACAGTTTTGACTAATAAATGGTTTTGACGTCCGATCACTTCCATTGTGAATACTTTGCGCAAATAACTCTTTTCCTGTCCCTGTTTCACCATAAATTAGAACTGATGAAGAGGTGCGAGTTGCTTGTTTCGCATTATTGATCACTTCTTGGATAGTATAAGTAGAGCCAATGATTTGGTCAAATGTAAATGTAGCATCTTGCCTATCGCGAACGCTTTCTCTTGTGAGGCGTTCAATTTTAGTTATGTCCTTGGCAATTTCAACGGCTCCAATCCGTTTGCCTTCGTGAGTAAGGGGGAATGTATCATTAATGGTAGTTATTTCCTGCCCTTTAAAGTTGAAATAAGTTTGTTTAGCATGTCTATGAATGAATCCTTTACTGAGAGCTTGTAATAATCGGCTTTCTTCTTCTGATTGGAACAAAAATATTTCCATTATGTTTTTGTGTAAAACATCATTTCGACCCATATCTTCTATTTCGGACATTTTCCGATTATAAATGATTGATTTACCTTGACTGTTAATTACATGTATTCCTACATCGATTGCATCAAGAAGTTGCCGGTACACGTCAGGTAAATAAGGAATCGTTGTCGATTCAGCCACATTCGTTCACTCCTCTCAAGATACTTTTAGTTTACTAATGATAAGTATAAGGGTGCAAATTTATTTTGCTATTTTCCGCAATATATATTTGCAGTGCCGAATAAATTTTAATTTTTAAAATAATGAGAGCGTTATCAGTGGTGGTTTTAAAATTGGCATGAATCTTGCATTATATATTAAGTGTAGGAATATTTTTAAGAAATACAAACTATTTTAAAGGAGTGGATCTATCCATGGTAGTACCTTACAGACATGAACCATTTACGGACTTTTCGGTTGAGGAGAATCAGATAGCGTATCAAAAGGCTTTGAATTATGTGAAGGGCCAATTAGGAAAAGAATACCCTCTTATTATTAATGGCGAAAAAATATTCACAAAAGATAAAACGGTATCAGAAAATCCATCTAGTAGAAACGAAGTTATCGGGTACGTATCGAAGTGTAGCGAGGAGCTAGCTGAAAAGGCGATGCAGGCTGCTTTTGAATCTTTTAAAACATGGAAAAAATGGGATCCAGCAGCACGGGCAAATATTTTGTTACGGGCTTCAGCGATAATTCGTCGTAGGAAGCATGAATTCTCCGCATGGCTCTCTTATGAAGCAGGAAAACCTTGGAAAGAAGCGGATGCAGATACGGCAGAAGCGATCGATTTCTTAGAATATTACGCCAGACAGATGCTTCGGTTGAAAGACGGTATTGAAATCAATTCAAGAGACGGCGAAAATAATCGCTTTAGCTATATTCCTTTAGGCGTAGGTGTAACAATTTCGCCTTGGAACTTTGCATTTGCAATCATGGCTGGGACAACCGTTGCACCAATAGTTGCTGGTAACACAGTTTTATTAAAGCCGGCTAGCACAACCCCAGTTGTCTCATATAAGTTTATGGAAGTTTTATTAGAAGCAGGTCTTCCAAAAGGAGTAGTGAACTACATTCCTGGAAGTAGTTCTGAGATGGGTGACTATGTCGTTGATCATCCGACAACAAGGTTTATAAATTTTACCGGTTCTAAAGAAGTAGGGCTTCATATCGCTGAAAAAGCCGCCAAAGTTCAAGAGGGACAGATTTGGATGAAGCGGATGGTTTCAGAGATGGGTGGAAAAAATACGATTATCGTCGACAACGAAGCAGATCTAGAATTAGCCGCAGAGTCGATTGTATATTCTGCTTTTGGTTTTTCAGGACAAAAGTGTTCAGCTTGTTCTCGTGCGGTGATTCATCAAGATGTTTACGATGAGGTGCTTGCTAACGTTGTGGCTAAAACAAAGGAACTGACCGTTGGACCAACTTACAAAGATAACTCTAAATTCATGGGACCAGTAAATGACAAAGCAGCTTTTGATAAAGTTATGGACTATGTAGAAATTGGTAAGGGTGAAGGGAAATTAATGACAGGTGGTACAGGAGATGATTCTGAAGGTTACTTCGTTCAACCGACAGTCTTTGCAGATGTTGATCCTAAGGCTCGTATCACTCAAGAAGAAATATTTGGTCCTGTCGTAGCATTTATTAAAGCGAAAGACTTCGATGAACTGATTGATATTGCGAACAACACAGAATATGGATTAACGGGTGCGGTTATTTCTAATAATAGGGACCATTTAGAGCAAGCACGTGATGATTATCATGTTGGGAATCTTTACTTTAACCGAGGTTGTACGGCAGCAATTGTTGGTTATCATCCCTTCGGTGGATTCAACATGTCAGGTACCGACTCAAAAGCTGGAGGACCGGACTATTTGCTCCACTTCCTTCAGCCGAAAACAGTATCAGATATGTTTTAATTTGTAAAATGAAGGGAGACTTTAAATGACTAAAACTACAGAAATCATCAAAGTAACAGAAAAATACGGGGCGAGAAATTATACCCCTCTTCCTATAGTTATTGCAAAAGCAGAAGGCGTGTGGGTAAAAGACCCAGAAGGAAATAAGTATATAGACATGCTTAGTGCCTATTCGGCAGTGAACCAAGGGCATCGTCATCCTAAGATTATTGCCGCTTTGAAAAATCAAGCTGATCGAATAACTCTAACGTCTCGGGCATTTCATAATGACCAATTAGGACCCTTTTATGAAAAAGTGTCTAAATTAACAAATAAACAGATGGTTCTTCCAATGAATACGGGGGCAGAAGCGGTAGAGACAGCTGTAAAAGCTGTCCGTCGTTGGGCGTATCGCGTGAAAGGGGTAGAAGAGAACAAAGCCGAAATTATTGTTTGTGAAAATAATTTTCATGGCCGAACGATGACGGCTGTTTCATTATCGTCAAACGCAGCTAATAAGAAGGATTTTGGCCCTATGCTCCCTGGTATTAAAGTCATTCCATTTGGTGATATAGACGCATTGAAATCTGCAATCACTCCTAACACAGCTGCTTTTTTATTCGAGCCTATTCAAGGAGAAGCAGGTATCAATATTCCACCGGAAGGCTTTTTAAAAGAAGCTTACGATGTTTGTAAACAACAAAATGTCTTGTATGTAGCTGATGAGATCCAATGTGGTCTCGCGCGATCGGGGAAAATGTTTGCTTGTGATTGGGAAGATGTTGAACCTGATATGTATATTCTTGGGAAGGCACTTGGTGGTGGTGTCATGCCAATCTCCGTCGTTTGCGCAAACGAAGAAATTCTCGGTGTATTTGAACCAGGTTCTCATGGGTCCACATTCGGAGGGAATCCGCTAGCTTGTGCAGTTTCCATGGCGGCGTTAACGGTGATTGAAGAAGAAGGCCTTGTAGACCGTTCTTTAAAGATGGGGGCGCATTTTGCGGACCAATTAAGGACAATTGACAACCCAATCATCAAAGAAATAAGAGGGAAAGGATTGTTCATTGGCGTGGAATTGACTGAACCCGCTAGACCTTTTTGTGAAAAACTTAAAGAAAAAGGATTATTATGCAAAGAGACTCAGGAAAAGGTGATTCGATTTGCGCCACCACTCGTTATTTCTCAAGAGGATCTCGATTGGGCAATTGAACAAATAAAAACTGTATTATCGTAAAAGGTCGAGAGAAGGGGGAGACCTAGTTTCGTCGGGGGCTTTCTCTTTTTCCATAAAGAAGCTCGTTGCGGCCTGTTCGAAAAAAGTTTTAGACATATTCAAAGTTTCATAGAGTTTAGCAAAAATAAATTTGACTTTCTTAATGGATATCATAAGTTATTACCAAACTCGAAGGAGAAATGACAAGCGATTTAGCAGACTTACATTCCCGTGGCATGAAACAGAGAGGGGTGGGGAAGATGATTACAAGGAATTTCTTCTTATATTTATCGAATAACAAGTTTGTGAAATCAAAAGCTACCAAATGGGGGCCAAAATTCGGTGCGAGATCAATCATTGCTGGAGAGACAATTGATGAAGCTATCAATACTGTACGAAACCTAAATGAACAGGGGATGAGTGGGACTGTCGATCATTTAGGCGAGTTTGTAACAAGTCGTGAAGAAGCACTAGAATCTGCGAATTTCTGTATACGTACACTCGAAGCTATTGCAGAATCAAAAGTTGATTGTCATTTATCTTTGAAACTTACTCAACTTGGCTTGGATGTTGATAGGAATCTCTGTCGCGACAACATGATGAGAATTTTGGAGACAGCCGATAAACACAAGATATTTGTGCGGATTGATATGGAGGATTACGCTCATTTAGATGCTACGTTAGAAATATTGCATGAATTAAGAGAAAGTTTTGAAGGTGTAGGGACGGCTATCCAAGGATATTTATATCGGGCAGAAAAGGATACGCGTGATTTAAAAGGAGTAAACTTACGGTTGATTAAAGGTGCCTATAAGGAGTCTCCTGATGTTGCATATCAAAACCAAGAAGAAGTAAATCGAAACTACTTGAATATTATAAAGGCACACTTGTTAAGTGGTAGTTATACAGCAGTTGCAACACATGATCATCGAATCATTGATGACGTCAAAGCATTTGTCATCGAACATGGTATTAGCAACGACAAGTTTGAATTTCAAATGTTATATGGCTTCAGACGTGAACTCCAAGTGAAAATCGCCAAAGAAGGATATAAAATGAGGATCTATATCCCCTTTGGAAATGACTGGTTTGCCTTCTATATGAGACGGCTTGCCGAGCGCCCGCAAAATATTTCCTTCGCGTTAAGAGGGTTAATTTGAAAATGACCGTATTTTTTAAATATCAATCCTATCCTTAACAGCGTCATTTAAATAAAACCCCTGAGAGCGTTAAATATATTGTACAATAATATTTTCGAGAGATTTCGTGAACCAGCTAGAATAATAACATACGGTTAAGAAAAGTAGAGGTGAAGAAGTTGAAAAAGAAGGTATCAATTATTGGAGTCCCTATGGACCTTGGTCAAACTCGACGTGGAGTTGATATGGGACCTAGTGTAATCCGTTATGCTGGAGTTGTTGCAAGACTTAAAAATATAGGATATGAAGTGGAAGATCAAGGGGATATTTCTATTGGTCGCCCATATGAATTGGACGTAAAAAATGAAGAGAATTTAAAAGATTTAGATGTTGTTGTGAAAGTAAATCAAACATTGGCAGATTCGGTTACGGATGTCATAAAAGCAGGCAATTTCCCTCTTGTACTAGGGGGAGACCATAGTATCGCAATTGGAACTTTAGCTGGGGTAGCTGATAAAAAAGAAAACCTAGGAGTGATTTGGTACGACGCTCACGGTGATTTGAATACAGGAGAAACATCACCTTCAGGTAACATACACGGAATGCCTTTATCAGTAAGCCTTGGAATTGGACATCCGAGTTTGACGGAAATTGGTGGCTATGCGCCTAAAATCAAACCAGAAAATATTGTTATTATTGGTGCTCGATCTTTAGATGAGGGAGAGCGTGAGCTTATTAAAGAAAAGGGCATAAAAGTTTTTACGATGCATGAAATTGACCGGTTGGGAATGAGCAAAGTGATGGAAAAGGCGATTGAACATGTCTCAAAAAATACAGACGGCGTTCATTTAAGTCTAGATTTGGATGCGCTTGATCCAATTGATGCCCCAGGTGTTGGGACTCCAGTTATGGGAGGGCCAAGTTACCGAGAAACCCACTTAGCGATGGAAATGTTAGCAGAAAAGGGAATTGTTACATCTGCTGAATTTGTAGAAGTGAACCCTATTCTCGATACAGAGAACAAAACGGGAGAAGTAGCGGTTGGATTAATCGGTTCATTATTTGGAGAGAAACTGCTTTAAAAAATAGTTGTATGTATTTAAATACTCGAAAAAACAAAAGCCATTCAGGAGTTCCTCCTATGAATGGCTTTTGTTGTCGTACTTACATTCAAATTAAATAGTGCATTAAACTCGTTGCGATTCCAAAATAAATTAATAACGAAAAGATATCATTAAGTGTTGTGATTAAAGGTCCTGAAGCGATTGCGGGATCTATTCCTACTCGAAATAATAAGAGAGGGATGACAGTTCCGGCCATCGTTCCAATAATTAATGTCGCAAGTAAGCTGAGACCTACGACTAACCCAAAAACGAGAGATTGCTGCCAAATCATAGCAATCATGAAGACGAGCAGTCCACAGACAATTCCAATAATAATTCCAACTTTGAACTCACGCCAGACTAATTTTAAAATTGTTCCTCGATCCGTTTCGTTGGTAACGAGTCCACGAACGACGACAGCTAGTGATTGAGTCCCTGTATTACCTGTCATTCCAGCGATCATTGGCATGAAAAAGATCAAAGCAACGACTTGATCTAATGTATCCTCAAAGCTATCTAAGATCGTGCCTGAGATGAGTCCGATGAATAACAGTAAAATTAACCACGGTAATCTTCGGTATGAAGCAACGACAGCTTTTGTTTGAAAATCAATGTCCTTACCTGAAGCGGATAATTTCTCAATATCTTCTTGTGCTTCATCGAGAAATACATCAATAACGTCATCAACAGTGACAATTCCTTTTAACACATTATGTTCATCCACAACTGGAGCGGCGAGAAAATCGTACCGTTGTATAAGCTGGGCAACCTCTTCTTGGTCCATATGAGTGTGAACTGAAATGACGCGGTTAAACATAATATCATTAATTTTTTCATTCATATCTGCAAGCAACAAATCACGATATGAGACAACTCCAACTAACTTTTTGTTCTCATCAATGACATATAAATAATAAATATTTCGCGTTAACTCGGCAAAACTTTTGAACTTATCAATCGCATCACGCACAGTATAATAATCACGAATCCAAACAAATTCGTTGGTCATAATACCGCCGGCGGTTTCAGGAGGATAGCTCATTAAATGTTGAACAGTTGTGGACTCGACTGTCTCCATAGCGGAGAGGTATTCAGCTAACTTTGCTTCTGAAATTTCATTTAGTAAGTCAGCTAAGTCATCGTTATCCATAATATCCATGATTTTTGAAGAGCGTTCAATCCCGAGTTTTTCAAGGACCTCTTTTTGCATATCAGACTCTAGTTCCATCATTAAGTCAGCGATGTCTTTAGAAGTTATAAAAGTAAGAAATTTAAAGTGATGCTTTTCTGGAAGCGCACGATAAAGTTCTGCCAAATCGTATGGATGAAGCTCTTCGGTCATCTCTTGAAGGGCACTTTTTTTCTGTTCTTTCATAAGTTTTATTGTCAATACCGTTAATTTATCTGTATCCATTCAAGACCACCTTCCGATATAATATTATCTTCTCATACATTAGGATTTTTCGAATACTCATGAATTGTTGACTCTGCACTTATTGTACTTACTCTTAATGTATACCCTATTATAACAAGAACATGTGGAATGTTTTAGATATAAAATAGAAACTTGAGGAGGGGCAAATAAATCGTAGCTATGAATATATGGGGGATAATTATATATAAAGGCTGCCCATGGTGGCAGCCTTTTTTATTTTTAACGGATTAAATTGTTAAATGTTGGTGAACCAGGCGGTGCATTGTTAATCATATCGTATATTGGAATAGTATAAGCAAATAAAATGAGTGCGATGGCGATGCCGATCCATAGTTTCCAATTTTCAAGAAAAGCTGGAGTGTTATGCGTATCATCTGGATCAGGTGTCATTGGAAATTCTGTGACGCCTTTAGGTGCAAACCACGCTAAGTAGACAAAGTTATAAAACATTAGAAATCCAGCCGCTGTCAAAATGACACCTCCAAGTGCCACAGTAATGTGACTGGCGAAAATCCCTTCAAACCAAGCTAAGGCTTGGGGATGGTCCTGATAGGTTGTATATGCTGTTCTTCTTGGAGCGCCGTATAATCCCATAATATGCATGGCACCAGACATAAACATCATGCCGATTGTCCATAGCCAGGTTGTTACAATACCAGATCGATTCATAAACTTTGTTAATCTTCGTCCCGTGATCACGGGGATCAGCCAGAAAGCCATTCCGAAGAATGTTAAGACAACTGTAGTTCCAACGGTAATGTGAAAGTGTCCAACAACCCACATAGTATTATGAATGACCGCATTTAATTGGAAACTAGCGTTAATTAAACCACCAGTACCAGCGGGAATGAAAATAAGCATTCCCATAAAAGGAGCAAAAAATCTAACATCGCCCCATGGGAGTTTCTTCAACCATCCGAATATACCTTTCCCACCTTTCTCCCGTCCTGTTTGCTCAAATGTAGCAAAAATCGAGAACGCAGTTAATAAAGATGGAACAACGACCACAAAGGTCAGTATCGTTTGAATGTATTTCCAAAACTCCGTTATTCCTGCTTCCATTAATTGATGATGAAAACCGACAGGAATAGAAAATAATAAGAATAACACGAACGCAAGACGAGCTAGAGATCCACTGAAAAGTCGTCCACCGATGACCTTAGGAATGACAAGATACCAAACCATGTAAGCTGGCATAATCCAAAAGTAGACGAGTGGGTGTCCAAAATACCAGAAAAGTGTTCTACTCAATACAACGTTAATTTCATCTGTCATTCCGAGCGACCAAGGAAGCAATTGTCCTAAGACGGTAGCAGCAACCCCTAAGCCGGCAACGATCCATAGAATAATTGTTGCAGTTGCCATAAATCCAAAAAGTGGTGTAGGGGTTCCAGGGTTTTGTTTCTTCCACTTAAAATAGTGAGCCATGATCGAGGCCCCGGCTAACCAAGTTCCTACAATAAACAAGACTAATCCGATGTAAAAAATATAATGAGCTTGTAAAGGAGCATAAAAGGTATAAAGTACCGATGCTTCATTCGCTAGGATCATCGTTGCTGCCATCACCGTACCAACTGTGGTAAGCCAGAATCCTGCCCATCCAAGTTTTCTTAACCCATCCGAAAAAGGACCGTGAGTTTTACTCATACCAGCAAAAAAGAACCCAAAAATAATATAAGTTGTAAATACTAGTGCTAATAAAACGCCATGAGCTGTAAGGATTTGATAATACGTAAGCCAACTTGGCAGCTCGATCAGCCCACCTCTTGCAAGACCTTGAAGCAGCCCGCCTAAAATACCGAGAAGAAATGCAAAGAAAGCAATGACGATGTGATAAAAAGCTAACTTTCCATCTTTCGGAGAAACGTGAATCTCTGGATTCGAAAAATCATCTTTTACTGCTAAATTAGATTGTGTCATTTATGGTGTCACCTCAATTTTCATTTGCATGTAATGATGTCCTGTACCGCAGTACTCATTGCATAGAACTAAGTACTCGCCTGGTTCAGTAAAAGTATGTTCTATCATATTGACATGGCCTGGAGTTATCATCATATTGACGTTAGTCCCAGGAATTGTGAAGCTATGAACGACATCTTGGCTTGTCACTTCAAAGATGACTGTTGAGCCAACAGGAACCTCAATTGTGCCTGGATCATATCCAAACGCCATTGCTACAATTCTTGCCCGGTACGTATCTTCGTCAAGTTGTTCTAAACCTGGTTCAGAAAAAACCGAACCTTCTAAGTTTTGAGAGTCAAGCGTATGCATATGGCTTGGTGGTTGTTGACCGAATGCAAAAGCCGCTATCCCCAAAACGGCTAAGAACAACACTAATGAACCAATGCCAAATAGTAGCCAAATTTTTTCGTATTTGTGTAAATGCATCGAATAAGTCCCCCTTTTGTTACGCTCTTGCTAAAAATATATAAAAAATGGCAAACCATGATACTAAGATAAATCCCCCAAGGAACAAAACGAAAACTAGCGTTCCTTTTAAAGAAGAAGCTTCTTCCTCTTTTGTTGATGGTTTATGATGTTTTTTTAGTTCCGTTTGACTCATGTGAACCCCCCCAATATTTTTCCTGAATGATAATAATATTCGTTTGTAATTTCTATACTATAAGAAGAATGAGGTGTGATGAAACGCAAATTGTGAAGGTTTAGTGAAATGTTCTAAAAAGTGGAATTTACACTATTTACACTGTGTTTACATAAATAATTCATCTGTAATTTTAGTAAAGGAAAATAACAAACTTATTAGACATATTTGTTTCAAAATTATTTTGACAAGGTTATGAACATCGTTGACGTAAAAAAAACGGATGTGCTATAATTAATCTATAATGAAAATCATTCTCAACTATTGACGATTTCTAACTAAAAAATAGAGTGAAACATATATGAAGAAGGCTTGACTATTCAAAGACTTTCTGGGAGGTAGGAATGATGAGTTTTATTCAATTAGAGAATATTTCTAAATTTTTTACGGGCGGAGAAAATCCAGCGGTTAGCTCGTTATATTTAGAAATTAATAAAGGTGAAATAATCACTTTACTCGGACCAAGTGGTTGTGGGAAAACAACGACGTTACGCATGATTGCCGGTTTTGAAAATCCGTCAGGTGGAACAATTCAGATTGACGGGAAAGAAGTATATAGTGATAGTCATTCCCTCCCTCCAGAAAAACGAGGCATTGGTATGGTCTTTCAGGACTATGCTTTGTTTCCGCATATGTCTATTTTGAAAAATGTCATGTTTGGGTTAAATAAATGGAATGCAAGAGAGAAGAAAAAGCGTGCAAAAGAGGTGTTGGAACTTGTAGGTTTGGAGGATTACGGAAATCGTTATCCTACAGAGCTTTCTGGTGGACAACAGCAGCGTATCGCATTAGCAAGGGCATTAGCGCCGAGGCCACATGTTGTGTTAATGGATGAACCTTTTAGTAATTTAGATGCAGGATTGCGAGAGAAAATGCGATATGATGTGACAAATATTTTAAGAAAAGCTAATACAACGGCGATTATGGTTACTCACGATCAAAAAGATGCATTTGCTGTGTCGGATAGAGTCGTTGTCATGAATAATGGACTCATTCAACAAATTGCGGCGCCAAAGGAAATGTATCGTTGTCCAAAAAATTGTTTTGTCGCGCAGTTTGTTGGAAAGACAAACTTGTTAACAGGGACGATGGACATGGATCTAAAGAATATTCACACACATATAGGGAAAGTTTCTTTGCCAACGAAATGGCAAGAACACTTAGACACAGTGAAACTCTCGATTCGTCCTGAAGGTTGTCGTCTGTCTGATGAAGGTGCCTATTGCGGACAAGTAGAACGTGTTACTTATAGCGGAGAATACCAAGAGCTTCATGTGCGACTTCATAATGAACCAGAACTTTCGCAAGAACCAATGCTGCTTTATGCACCTGTTGAACAGGATGTCGAGCTAGGGGCTATTGTTTCATTTGATATTAAACCGGAACTAGTCGCCTTAGTAGAGTAGGTGAGTAAGCAACTATCTCGATTGTTTCGGGTGAGTTGCTTTTTTATTGTTCAATTTTAAAGTCCAGACGATAATCTGTACTTATTAATAATTATTACAAATAACAATTGAAATGTCAAAACATTTTAATACTTTTTGTTGACAAAATTATTAAAGGACGGTAAAGTTGGTTAAGTTGATAATGATAATCGTTTTCAACTAAACATATTATAGATGGAGGAATATTTTATGAAGAAATTACTTATGTTCATGGCTTTATTAATTTTATCTTTAGGAGTCCTTGCTGCTTGCGGGGGAAATAACAACAATTCTGAAACAGAGAATAATCCTGAGACAGATAATGAAGTAAACGATAATAACAATGAGGTAGAAAACAACAACGAGGAAGAAAATACCGAAGAAGCGGCTAATAATAATCAAGAAGAAGTGGAATTAGATGGCGAACTTGTAGTATACTCAGCACGTAATGAAACTTTTGTACAGGCGCTATTAGATAAGTTTACCGATGAGACAGGCATAGAAGTATTAGCTCTACATGAAGCAGATCCTCTGCAAATTCAAGAGGAAGCTGGGAATGTTCAAGCGGATGTATTCATTTCCAATGATTTAGGTGCATTAGAATATTTAAATCAACAGGACTTACTTGAAGGGTTTGAACCTGAAAATGTTGATAGCATTGATGAACAATACCGTGCAGACAACAATGAGTGGGTTGCAATCTCTGCAAGAGCACGTGGATTTATTTATAATAAAGACATGATTTCCGAAGATGAAATGCCAACGAAAATGGAAGATTTATTTGATCCGGAATGGTCAGAAGTGGACAATGGCTATGCGATTACTCGTGGAGGAAACGGCGGGATGATCGGAAATATCTCTGCATTACGTTATGAGTGGGGTGACGACCGAACTTCTGAGTGGATCACAGCTATCCAAGACGAAGAGACAGGAGCAGCTGGAATTTTCCAAGGACACGGAGATATACGCCGAGCAGTAGGTGCTGGAGAGCATGCTTTTGGTTTGGTTAATAACTACTATTACCATCAACAACTAGAAGAACCAACAGATAATAATGTTGGCTTTATTTACACGGATCAAGGTGATGGAGAGATGGGTGCTATCGCTAATGCAGCGGGACTAGGAATGGTAGCTGGTGCTCCAAACCAAGAAAACGCAGAGGCGTTTATTGAGTGGGTATTGCAAGAAGAAAATCAATTAGCATTTGTGGGTGAATCATTAGAAGTTCCGATCAACACGGAACTCGATCCTCCATTCGAAGAAGCAGTTCCTTTTAGTGAGTTGCATGTTCAAGATATGCCGCTTAAAGAACTTGGTAATTACTTTGAGGACACTAAAACTCTTATTGAAGATTCTGGATTAGACTTAGAATTAAGGTAGTTTGAATTATATACTTTCGGGGTTATCGTAAGACTTAATCGCGGATTAACTTATATTTTTGGCAGTAACCGAAGTTTTTTAGGAGCGGACATATGAAGCAGGACAATGAGAAAGAAAACAAATTAAATATTCAACAAAATGCCGAGGTTGGGGATAAAAAATCCCCAACCATTCTCCGTTATATTAACCGGAAATGGTTAGATATCTGGAAGGGGAATCCCCCGGGTTCGGTATTACTTCTTATTGGCCTATTTGTTGCACTTATTATGTCTTTACCTATTGGGTATGTTATTTGGCGATCAATTTTTGCAGGTGCTGATAGTTGGATGCGCCTCATGGGAGATCGAATTCCACGACTCCTTTGGGATACTTTATCGCTGACAGCTGCTGTAACGTTCTTGGCTGTTGTAATCGGAGTCTCCCTTGCGTGGATTGTCGTTCGAACTGACTTACCTGGAAAAAAACTATGGCAATGGCTAATGGCGTTACCTTTAGTAATCCCTCCTTACGTAGGGGCTGTTACATATATTATTGTTTTTGGACCGAGCGGATGGGTGTCTCGCTTCTGGAGAGACTCTACCTGGTTAACAAATAATTTCGGGGATTTTCCAATTAATATCTATTCGTTTTGGGGCGTGTTTTTTGTCTTAACGATGTTCACGTATCCATACGTATTTTTAATCGCAAGTGCCTCTTTGAAAAAAATGAATCGTAATTATGAGGAAGTGGCCAGATCTCAAGGGATGTCTACAGCTCAAATATTTTTCAAGGTTAATTTACCATTATTAAGACCTTCTATTGGGGCAGGAGCTATTCTGATTTCGCTCTATGTATTGTCAGATTTTGGTGCAATTGCGATGTTGCGGTATGTCACGTTTACAGCAGCGATTTATTATCAGAGGGCGGGATTTGACATTCCTTCGGCTTCGGTGCTTAGTTTAGTATTGATTTTATTAACAATCATGATTTTATGGATCGAGTCTTACACAAGAAAGAAAAATAAATTCTATCAAACGTCGAATACTTTCAAGGAACCAGATACACTTTCTTTAGGGAAATGGAAGCCTTGGGCGCTTATGTTTGTATTCTCTGTATTTACTATTGCTGTCGTATTACCTATTGCAGTTCTCGTCTATTGGACGGTAATCGGAGCAAGTATGGGGACGATTGATGAACGTTTCTTCGGTTTCGCATGGAACAGTATTAAAGTCTCTGGGTTAGCTGCGCTATTTTGTATGGCCTTAGCAACGCCAGTGATATATTTGAAATCTCGGCATCCTTCCGTTATTTCACAAACGATTGATAAGTTAAGTTACGCGGGATACGCTTTGCCGGGTGTGATTGTCGCTTTAGGCATGGTATTTATTTTTAATAATCATATACCAGCACTCTATAATACCTTTTATATGATTGCGATTGCTTTTGTAGTGAGATTCCTGCCTCAGGCCATGCAGGCAGGAGAAGCTTCATTGAGCCTAGTTTCCCCTAGAATGGATGAAGCGGCTAGAAGTTTGGGTTATCCAGCTTGGAAAGTCCTGATTAAGGTTATTATTCCAACAATAATGCCTGGTATTTTAGCTGGTGGAGCGCTCGTATTCGTGAGCTCAATTAAAGAGTTGCCAGCAACATTAATGCTCAGGCCACCTGGATTTGATACGCTTGCTGTTAGAGTCTATTATGAAGCTTCTGAAGCGATTTATCATCAGGCAGCACCAGGGGCTTTGCTCATTGTACTCGTATCGATTATTCCGTTACATTACTTATTAAGAAAATATTAATAAAAAGCGGCGTCTCTTCTTGAGAAGAGGCGTCTATTTGTTTTGAGGAATTATTTTAAAAAATGGATGATATGAGATGGGTGGAGCACATTTTGGAAAGGGAAGGGTTACGAGTGGAGGGTGTTTGATCCCTTTGGTGAGTCAATTTGGGAAGGAAGGATCGCAAGACAAGAGGAGGCGAGTTGCGCCCCAAGGCGAGAGGATATGGAAAGGAAGGGTAACAAGAAGGAGCGTCTTGTGTCCCATGAGAGCTATTTCTGGAAAGGAAGGGTCACAAGAAGAAGCAGCTTGTAACCCATGAGAGCTATTTCTGGAAAGGAAGGGTCACAAGAAGGAGCGTCTTGTGCCCCATGCGAGCTATTTCTGGAAAGGAAGGGTTACAAGAAGGAGCAGCTTGTGACCCTTGCGAGCTATTCCTAGAAAGAAAGGGTCACAAGGAGAGGCAGCTTGTGACCCTTGCGAGCTATTTCTGGAAGGGAAGGGTAACAAGAAGGAGCGTCTTGTGACCAATGAGAGCTATTCCTGGAAAGGAAGGGTAACAAGAAGGAGCAGCTTGTGACCCTTGCGAGCTATTCCTGGAAAGGAAGGGTAACAAGAAGGAGCGTCTTGTGCCCCATGTGAGATATTTCTGGAAAGAAAGGGTCACAAGAAGAGGCAGCTTGTGACCATTGCGAGCTATTCCTAGAAAGGAAGGGTAACAAGAAGGAGCGTCTTGTGCCCAATGAGAGCTATTTCTGGAAAAGAAGGGTAACAAGAAGGAGCGTCTTGTGTCCCATGAGAGCTATTTCTGGAAAGGAAGGGTAACAAGAAGGAGCGTCTTGTGCCCAATGAGAGCTATTTCTGGAAAAGAAGGGTAACAAGAAGGAGCGTCTTGTGCCCCATGCGAGCTATTCCTGGAAAGGAAGGGTCACAAGAAGAGGCAGCTTGTAACCCATGCGAGCTATTTCTGGAAAGGAAGGGTAACAAGAAGGAGCAGCTTGTTGTGCCCGCATGTGAGATATTTCTGGAAAGAAAGGGTCACAAGTGATTTCGTCTTGTTGTTCCCCTAAAAGGGTGACACAACAAAAAAGTAGCAAACGACATGTCGTCTGCTACCTATTAATTCATTATTAATACAATTGTGGTAGTAAAAAGGTTGATACGAACCAGAAAAACGCAATCATTATTGCTAAAGCGCCGACAATATAGAAGACCAAGTATTTTTTAAGTTTAGCCCTTCTCTTCCAACGGTTTGGGTCGAAACCGATATTGTCTGGATCATGAATAGGTCTTTGCTGCTGAAATTGTCGAACGCCTGTTAGAACGAGTGGTGCTATTACCATACCAGAAATCAATCCAAAGATGTGAGCAAGAATATTAATTCCAGGGTTTATGAAAGTCATAATAACACCGAGCACGACGATCGTCATCACTAATTGAGAGTTTGCCTGGTCGATTAAATCTTTTCGGACAAGCACCATATAGACATAGATGCCGAACAAACCAAAAATTGCTCCAGAAGCACCTAGGTGACTGCGAAGATCATCTCCTAAGAAAAAATAGGCGATATTAGCTAATATACCTGTAGATAAATAGGCGATAATAAATCTCGTTCTGCCGAGCATCGATTCCAATGCAGGGCCGAACAATACGAGTGAAAATGAATTAAATAACATGTGCATAAGTCCACCATGTAGAAATATTGGAGTAATTATTCGCCAATACTCCCCCATCGCAATCATGATATTTTGCCCTACACCTAAAAAACGAATTTCTTCTCCTCCCAAAAAGGGGAACCAGTCTAACCATATATAAAAAAAGATGTGAATGAGTACTAGTGTTGTGACGACTTTATATGACTTGATAAAACTTTCAAAGCTTTCGTTTCGAATGAACATGGTTGAACACCTCTTCTTCAATAAGTCCTTTCATTTTAGCATATGATCTAATTTGAAGACTATCGATATCACTTGAAATAATTGACTTTATTCAGGTTTCAATGAAATAAATAATGGTAAGATAATACTAACGTTAAATGAGGTGAATACATGATTAAAGGAATAGGTTTAGATATTGTAGATTTAAAAAGAATAGAGTCGGCCTACATAAGGCGCGAAGCATTTGCAATGAGAATATTGACTGATAGTGAGAGACAAACATTTTTAACGCTTTCGGATAAGCGTAAAATTGAATTTTTAGCAGGGAGATTTGCGTCTAAAGAAGCCTATTCTAAAGCACTGGGCTGTGGAATTGGCAAAGACCTTTCGTTTCAAGATATGGAAGTGCGAACAGACGCAACAGGTAAACCACGAATAGAAAATTTGAAATGTAATAATGATTTAAATGTTAATCATCTGTCGATTACACATACGCGGGAATATGCTGCTGCACAAGTGATTATTGAGGGCAAGTAAGACAAGTCTGCATATTGTTGTGGACGACCTCATATAGTGTTAATGCGGATGGGAGGGACAGAAACATGTACGTGGTAACGGGTGGTGAAATGCACCAAATCGATCGTTATACCATGGATCAACTCGGCTTGAGTGAAGAAATATTAATGGAAAATGCAGGTCAGGCATTTGTCCGTCACCTTCTTACATCAGTTTCAATTGATGAGAAAGTGATCGTGTTGATTGGCGCAGGAAACAACGGGGGAGATGGATTTGTTATTTCCCGACTTTTAGCTGAAAAAGGATTTCAATTTGAGATTTGGGTTGTTCCTCCGGTGGAAAGGGTTAAAGGCACTGCTAGGTTCCATATGGATATCTTTAAGCGGTGCGGATACTCATTTATCGAATATGAAGCTAATAGTATCGGTTTCCGAGAGTCGTTAAATACTTGTTCCGTCATCATTGATGCCTTGTTGGGGACAGGTGTGAAGGGAAATTTGAGAAAACCCTATGCATACGTAATTAAAGCTGTCAATGAGTCAGAAAAGAGAATCATTTCAGTTGATATTCCGAGTGGAGTCCCATCATCTGAAGGGGAAGCAGAAGTTTATGGAGTTATTGCGAATGAAACTTTCACGTTTCAGGCTCCTAAACTTAGCGCGTTCGTATATCCGTCTGCACTACATTTTGGGGAAGTCCATACCCTAGAAATTGGGATACCAAAGATCGCCTTCACAGAAGTTGCTCCACAAAGGCAATTGATTACGGAGAAACGAGTTCGAACGACACTAGCTAAAAGACCTGCTGATGCTCATAAAGGAAAAGCAGGACGTGCACTAATTATCGGCGGGACTCAGGAAATGACTGGAGCCCCGGTTTTGACGACTGATGCTTGCTTAAGGGCTGGGGCTGGTTTAGCGACAATGGCAATCCCAGCTTGTATTCACCCTATTGTTACGCAAAAACTAACGGAAAGTACATTTATGAAGTTGCCGGATGCTGAAGGTGAAATCAGGTCTGATGTCTTGAAAGAGGAAATCTCTTATATTCAGTATGATGGAATTGCTATTGGGCCAGGCATGGGTAGAAATATCTCTAAACCAATCTATGAAGCATTGCGATCGTTTAATGGACCAGTTGTAATTGATGCAGATGGTTTGTATCATATGTCTAACGAGCTTCATAGATGGTGCGAGGAACCGAGGTCAGGGCCAACGATTATTACGCCACATCCTGGTGAGATGGCCTTATTGACTGGACGGACAATTAAGGAAGTAGAGGAACACAGATTTGAATACACACTAGATTTTGCCAAAAAGTATCAGATGTATGTTGTTTTGAAGGGCCCTTTCACGATAGTGACGACGCCGGTGGGCGAGCAGTGGGTGAATACAACAGGCAACGCCTCATTAGCAAAAGGTGGTTCTGGAGATGTGTTAACAGGAATGATCTTAGCCCTTGTACTTCAACAGCATTCTGTTATTGACGCCATTTGCAATGCTGTGCATATCCACGGGAAGTTGGCGGATAAAATGATTGAAACGCACGATATTTTTAGTGTGAAAGCGTCAGATTTAATTCACTCTTTGCCGAGGGTGCTCAGATCTTACCGTTACTAATACATGCTATCCCCCTCCTTTGTCGTCGAAAAGACACAGAGGGGTTGAGCAAATTGAAAAAAATCATGTCCTTGTTAATCTTAGTTGTGGCTTTTACTGCGATCTTGACAGCTTGTGGTGAAAAGAGCCAGGAGGATGTTATAAACGATTTAGAAGAAAGGTCAAATGAACTGACAGGCTATAAGGCGAATGCGACGATGACGTTGCAGACAGGGGAAGAGCCCCAAGTTTACGAAGTGGAAGTGTGGCACCAAAGCCCAATGGCTTACAGAGTTGTTCTCAGTCACGTTGAAAAAGACCAGAGTCAAATTATTTTACGAAACGAAGAAGGCGTCTTTGTTTTAACGCCAGCATTAAACAAGAGTTTTAGATTTCAAAGTGACTGGCCTGAAAACAATAGTCAAGTTTATCTTTATGAGTCTTTGATCAATGATATTTTAACAGATCCAGAAAGAGTGTTTACAGCTTCTGAGGATCATTATCGATTTCAGACAAATACGAACTATACAAATAAAAATCTAAATCAGCAAGAAGTGATGCTTCATAAGAAAGACTTAACACCTGCTTCTGTTCAAGTGATGGATGCTGAACTTTCCGTTCTCGTGGAAGTGACCTTCGAAAACTTTGAGTTAAATGCTTCGTTTGTGGAAGATGATTTCGATATGGATCGAAACATGGAGGGGGCACAGCTGCAAATGGATGTTCCGACGATGACAGGTGAAAATGAAGTTGAAAACAATGATGAAAATAATGATGAGAATAATGTTGAAAATAATGAAGAAGTTGATGAAGGTGATGCAATTGATGAAAATACAACGGATGAAGATAATAATTTCTCCGTATTATATCCGATGTATGAACCACAAGGGACAACTTTTTCTCACTCAGAAGATGTTGTGACAGACAGTGGGATAAAGGTAATTTTGTCTTACGAAGGGGACCAACCTTTTACGTTGATTCAACAACAGAGTAGAGTGATTGAAGCGAGTACCCCGATTGAACTAACAACGGGAGAGCCGATTGACCTAGGGTTTACCTTTGGTGTCCTTTCTAAGGAAGGCGATCACCAATCTGTTTCATGGTCTTACGAAGGAACAGATTTCTTCCTTGTGTCAGATACAATGGATACAGAAAATTTAGCAGCGGTGGCAAGGAGTGTATACGGTACACAGGAAAAATAAAAAAGGAATTGCGCACGACGTTCATAACGAACGTCGTGCGCGATTTTTTTGGTTTGACATAGAGGATAAAGAAGTTTAATAATGAAAGGAACTTAATAGTAATGAAACAAACTATATTTGGGGGAACGTCGTGTGAGAGAATTACATCCTTTTTATCGAGACACATGGGTCGAAGTTGATTTAGATGCCATTTCTGAAAATGTAAAAAATATAAAAAGTGGATTACCTAAAACCGTTGCGGTAATGGCTGTTGTGAAAGCGGATGGCTATGGTCATGGAGCGGTAGATATAGCAAAAGAGGCACTTATGTCTGGAGCAACCTATTTAGGCGTTGCCATTCTTGATGAAGCAATTGCATTAAGAGAGGCGGGAATAGAAGCACCGATTCTAGTGCTTGGTTATAGTCGTCCGGAAGATGTTCAAATTGCTTTGGAATTAAACTTAACTTTAACTATTTTTCAAGGGGAGTGGGTGGAGAAAGCAAAGCATTACTTGCCGATAGGTTCTATAGAAAAAGTCAAATGTCATGTAAAAATAGATTCTGGTATGGGACGAATCGGAATTCGGACGATCGAGGAAAGACAAGCGCTTATTCATGCACTATTGACGACAGACCAGTTTGAAGTTGAAGGGTTATATACACATTTGGCAACGGCTGATGAGTTAGAAATGAGTTATTTTGAAATACAACAAGCTCGATTCTCGCGAATGATTCGTGACTTCGAAGCGGAATACGGCACAGAAATTGCGGTAAAACATTGTGGGAATAGTGCAGCGGCATTAAGGTATGGGGATCGCTGTTACAATTTAGTACGTTTAGGAATTGCTATGTACGGATTGTCGCCTTCATCAGAGATAAAGGATCATGTGAATGTTCCGCTCAAAGAAGCTTTCTCATTACACAGTCAAATCACGCACATTAAAAGACTACCTCAAGGCGAAGGGATTAGCTATGGTGCTAGTTATAAAACGCAATCGGAAGAATGGATTGCGACGGTTCCGATTGGATATGCGGATGGTTGGATTCGAGCAAACCAATCAGGCGATGTACTCGTTCGAGGGAAACGTGCTAAAATTGTTGGGAAAATATGTATGGATCAAATGATGATTCATCTTGATGAACCTTTTTCGGAAGGGGAAATTGTCACAATAATAGGAAAAAATGGCGATGATTTTATAACTATTGATGAAGTCGCAACTAGATTAAACACAATTAATTATGAAATTCCATGTGTGATTAGTTCACGGGTTCCGCGAGTCGTGATGAAGGATGGTCAACCTATGCAAGTTCATAATAAAGTAATAGATGTCAACGGAGAGTGAAGGGTTACGGCATACTGTTGAAATGGAGCGTATTTGCTAATAAGTAAACGTTAAACTAAAGCTTTTTACAAAAAAATAAAGGTTTTTCATTTATTTTGTCGAAAGGTATTAAAAAGAATCAAAAGTCACTTTGCAATGCTACTTTGCAAGTGATATGATAATAATGGATTAAAAATTGATCGATAGCTGTGCGGAGGTGTTTTTGTGTCAATGGACAACACAAAAAAAATTATGGTTAATTTACCACAACATCTGGTGAATGAACTGGATGCGTTAACTGACGGGGATGCTGTCAATCGCAATGACGTCATTCAAAAAGCTACGAAAATTTATTTACAAGAACAAAAGAAAGAGCAAATTCGTGAAACGATGCAGCAAGGTTACATGGAAATGGCGAAAATCAATTTAAATATTGCAACCGAGTCTTTCTTAGCGGAAGAGGAGGCTGAAAACACGGTGGATCGCCTAGTAAGTGGGGTGTAAAGGATTGATAGTAAAACGTGGTGACGTTTATTTTGCAGACCTTTCACCCGTAGTTGGTTCAGAACAAGGTGGGGTGAGGCCAGTTTTGGTTATCCAAAATGATATTGGAAACCGATTCAGTCCAACAGTCATTGTAGCTGCGATAACAGCACAAATTCAAAAAGCCAAATTGCCGACGCATGTTGAAATTAATGCAAAGCGGTATGGTTTTGATCGTGATTCAGTCATTTTACTAGAACAAGTGCGTACGATTGATAAACAGAGGTTGACTGATAAAATTACCCATCTGGATGATGACATGATGTTAAAAGTGAATGACGCGTTGAATATTAGTCTAGGCTTAATTGACTTTTGATCATCATCGAAACAGAGCTACTTTATTCATTAAAGTAGCTTTTATTTATTGTTTTACTAGAGGAATGGACATTAATGGGAAGGCATGAAAAGATTGAGAAAAAATTTTGATAGATTGCAATCTATTTAAAACAGTGAAATAATAATAGCATAACTATTGCCTAAAGTGGGGGAAGACTGGATGAATCCTTTTATACGAGATATTATATTGGAACATAAAGAAGAAATTATGGAATCGTGGTTAGTGGAAATAAAAAAATTTAGATCAGATGATTTGCTGCAAAACATTTCAGATTCAATGTATGAGAAAACAAATCGTGAATTTGTTGACAAATTAACTCTTACAATTGAGAAAGAAAAACATGAGTTTAAGGATGACCTCATTCAGTTTGCGGAACGATTGATTCAATTAGGATGGCCGTTAAATTATATTACTCGAGGGTTGCAAGAGTTTCGCAAGACGACAGTCGAATCATTGTCGACTACAGGAGAAAATTACTGTAAAAGCATCGAGTTTTTTCAAGAAATTGAAGACTGGATTGATGATATTGTCAACCTATTAGTAAATCAATATTCTGGTTCGTGGGAAAACACTGTATTTTTACAAAAAATGGCGCTTAAAGAACTGTCAGCTCCGCTTATCCCAGTTTTTGATAATATTAGCGTCATGCCTTTAATCGGTACGATTGACACAGAACGAGCTAGATTGATTATGGAAAACCTTCTAGATGGAGTCATCGAACATCGCTCTCAAGTTGTGTTGATAGACATTACAGGTGTTCCAGTTGTTGATACAATGGTTGCGCATCATATCATTCAAGCATCGGAAGCCGTGCGGTTAGTTGGAGCGAAATGTATCCTTGTTGGGATTCGACCTGAAATTGCTCAAACAATTGTTAATCTCGGGATTGATCTTGGAAAGTTTCCGACAAAAAGTACGATGAAAAAAGGAATTGAATCAGCGCTGGAATTAACGCAGCGACAAATCGTTGAAATAGAACAATAAAGGAGGAACTGGTTTTGCGAATCCCAATTTTAAAATTGCATGATTATTTATTAATATCTGTTCAAGTGGACTTGGACGACCAAACAGCCCTCCAGTTCCAAGAGGATGTGCTGGAAAAAATTCATCAAGAAGGTTCTAAAGGTGTTGTCATCGATTTAACCTCTGTTGAAATGATCGACTCATTTATTGCAAAAGTCCTTGGTGATGTCGTGGATATGTCCAATTTAATGGGAGCGAAAGTTGTTCTAACAGGGATCCAACCGGCCGTCGCAATTACGTTGATCGATATGGGCATTGTTTTAGATGATGTTCCAACAGCATTGGACCTTGAGCAAGGGTTGGATAGACTCCAACTCGAATTGGAGGGTTGATATATGCAAGTCCAAACCCATGTAGATATCCACAGTGAGTGGGGAATTGTCGCTGCAAGACAAGCGGGACGAAAGCTTGCACGAGAAATCGGGTTTGGTTCCGTTGATCAAGCGAGAATCACAACTGCGATTTCTGAACTAGCTAGAAATATATATTTATATGCAAATAAAGGACAAATTCAAATAGAAGAAGTCACATCTTCAGGGAAACGTGGAATCAAAATCATCGCTGTAGATGAAGGGCCTGGGATCAAAGACTTGCGTCGAGTAATGGAGGATGGTTTCACAACTTCAGGAGGACTTGGGGCAGGACTTCCCGGAGTAAGGCGATTGATGGATGAGTTCGATATTGATTCTGAGATGGATGCCGGAACATCGATTACGGCAATTAAGTGGCTTCGCTAGTCGCTAGGGAGGTGCTAATGCTTGGAAGAGACGAAGATATCAATGTATCAGTTATATAAAGACATGTTAACTAGTTATTTGGCGAGTAAAAGTGAACATGCCTTGTATCATGCTCAGCAATTTAGCAAGGAAATGATGGAAAAAGATATGTCTCCAGAGGAAACGGTCAGTCTTCATCTGACTGTATTTCAAGAATTGGCAAAGGATCTTCCAGAGGAAGTGGTGGATTCGTTTGATATTCTACTAGAGGTTATGATTGGTTATGGCCTCGCTTACAGGGAGCATCAAAGTCTACGAGACCGTCAGCAACAGCTTGAATCGGAGTTGACAGTTGCTGCTGAGATGCAAAAGTCACTTCTGCCAAGTGGGAAAATCAATCTCGATTCGGTGGATTTAGGTTTTATCAGTGTGCCTGCTGGAAAAATGAGCGGAGACTATTATGATTATGCTCTTGATGAACATGGAAATGTAGGAGTAGCTGTAGCGGATGTGATAGGGAAAGGAGTTCCGGCAGCGATGTCGATGTCGATGATCAAATATGCGATGGATACGTTACCGGAGAAACGAAGTCGACCTGGCTCATTATTAGAGAGTTTAAACAGAGTGGTAGAAAGAAACATTGATTCGGACATGTTTATAACAATGATGTATGGTTTTTATAATCCGGAGAATTTTCAGTTTTACTATGCCAGTGCAGGGCATGAGCCTGGCTTTGTTTATGATGCAGAGGAAGACAGTTTTAGAAGCTTAGAAGCAAAGGGGCTTGTTCTTGGGGTCTCGCGAAAAGTGACGTATCGTGAAGATCAATTACAATTAAATGTAGGCGATTTTATTGTGTTATTAACAGATGGTGTAACAGAATGTCGTGTTGACGGAGAATTTATCGAACGTGAACAAATTGTAGAGATGATTAGAAAATACAAGCATTTACCAGCTCAAAAAATTGTTGATGAAATTTTTCATGAATTAGAAAAGGCTCAAGAATTCCAATTACGAGATGATTTCACTCTACTTATTTTACGTCGTAAGGTTTAGAAGAATGGAATAAGAGGTATATGTAAAAACTGTAGACGAACGTATAATTAGGAGGGGAAAAGATGAATTTAGAGATTAATGTAACAGAAACTGAAACTGGAAACATTGCTTATCTTTCAGGAGAAGTTGATGTATATACTGCTTCGAAATTAAAGGATACGTTAACTCCTTTAGCGGAAAAAACGAATACTGAATTAGTGGTTAATTTAACTGAAATTAATTATATAGATAGCACGGGGTTAGGTATCTTCATTGGCGTATTAAAGTCTACCGAGAAATCTGAAAGCACGTTGAAATTAACAGGTTTAAATGACAGAGTGAAGCGTTTATTTGAAATTACTGGTCTAAACGAAGTGATTGATATTGAGGAAAGGGAGGAAGCATAGTGATGACCCATACCTCAGATGTAATTGAGATGAAAGTTCCAGCTAAACCTGAGTATGTAGGTGTTGTTCGGCTGACTGTATCAGGTGTGGCAAACCGCCTAGGGTATACCTATGATGATATTGAAGACATAAAAATTGCAGTCGCTGAAGCATGTACTAATGTGGTGAACCATGCATATGAGGTTAACCAAACAGATAATAACATGCATTTGCGTTTTGCTGTCTTTGAAGACAGATTAGAACTTACTGTGGCAGATAAGGGCGGAACAATTAATGTTGATAAATTATCGAATGAACGTGGACCTGTAAGAGGAGATCAGTCTATTGAGGAGTTAAAGGAAGGTGGCCTTGGACTTTTTTTAATTGACACATTGATGGATAAAGTTGAGATCCGTGGAGAAACAGGTGTGATGATTATCATGACAAAGTTCCTACAAGGAGATGAGGTGGAACCGAATGCCCAAGGAATCTCAGAAGAAATCCCTGACCAACAATAAAGCAAAACATAAAGAAGAAGTATTAAAATTGATTGCTGAATTTCAACGAACAAATGATGACGAACTTCAAACGGAGCTTGTCCTTGAATACGAAAATCTCGTTCACGCATTAGCTAGGAAGTTTTCAAGAGGTCAGCGTCATGATGAGGACCTTGTTCAAGTAGGCATGATTGGGTTATTAGCAGCTTTTCGCAGGTTTGACCCTGATTTTGGACGTAGTTTCGAATCGTTCGCCGTACCGACAATTGTTGGTGAAATTAAACGATTTATTCGTGATAAAACTTGGAGTGTTCATGTTCCTCGAAGAATTAAAGAATTAGGACCAAAAATCAAAGCAGCGGTTGAGGAATTAACAACGATATTACAACGTTCACCCCAAGTTGAAGAAATTGCAGACCATCTCGGAGTGTCAGAGGAAGAAGTTCTCGAAACGATGGAGATGGGGAAAAGTTATCAGGCGCTTTCGGTTGATCGATCGATTGAAGCGGACGATGAGGGTAGTGCAGTTACCTTGCTTGATTTAGTCGGTTCGAAAGAAGATGGATACGAACAGACCGATCAACAACTTCTGCTTGAAAAGGCATTTACAGTTCTCACAACACGTGAAAAGCAAATATTACAACTGACATATTTTGAAAACTTGAGTCAAAAAGAAACTGGAGAGAAATTAGAGATCTCGCAAATGCATGTTTCAAGATTGCAGCGAAGAGCTCTGCAAAAATTGCGTGAATCTATACGTATTGAACCATCGGAGTGTTTATAATGATGGAACACCAAGATTTAAAAGAAGTAGATATTAGTATTTATCACACAGCAAAACAGGGGAATTGGTGTTCTGGTGATGCTTTCTATACTGTAAGAACCGACAGTTATGTATTATGTGCTGTAGCGGATGGATTAGGTAGTGGTGAAGGGGCGATGGATGCTTCGGAAGCGGCTATGTCTGTTATTAAATCAGCTCATGATTTAGATACGGAAACTTTAATGGATCGGTGTAATCGTGTTTTAGGTGGTACGCGTGGAGTTGTAATCACAATCCTAAAATTTGATTTTCGTTCAGGAATTATTGAATATACTAATGTTGGTAATATTTCGTGTACATTTTATAAACCTTCGGGTGAAATGTATCGTCCAGTTCCAACGAGAGGATATTTATCAGGGAAAAAGAATAAATATAGAACGCAGCAAATACCTTACGAAAAAGATACGATTTTCCTTGTATATTCTGACGGGTTAATTTTTGATCCGTTATATCATTCGATATTCCATAAATTCGAGACGCCTAGGAAAATGATTGATAGGTTAGTCGATCTTATGGTGGATTCTAACGATGATACAACAATTTTAGTAGGGAAAGTAAATCGATAATCATGGACTTATACATTGCTAGAAAAAGCCGAACTATCGAGTGCTCCAATATCGATGGCTCGGCTTTTTGTTATGATCTAAAGTGAATTAGTAATGTGGATTCAGTTCCAGTATAATTATTTAGTAGTGTGATAATAACCATATCGGATAGGAATTCAAATGGAGGCGATGTTATGGATTGGGATGAGAAACAAAAAGAAATTTTAGCACTTGTAACAAAACAAATTAATTTACAAGAAAATCGTGTAAAAAGTGTTATTGAAATGTCGGAAGAAGGTAATACGGTTCCTTTTATAGCCCGCTATCGGAAAGAAATGACAGGTGGAATGGATGAGGAACAAATCCGTGCGATATTAGAAGGATGGGAATATGGTACACATTTAGCGAAAAGAAAAGAAGAAGTGATTAGGTTAATTGATGAGCAGGAAAAGTTAACCCCTGAATTGAAAGCGGATATCACTAAAGCAACGAAGCTTCAGGAATTAGAGGATTTATATCGACCTTATAAACAAAAACGAAGAACAAAGGCTACAGTAGCAAAGGAAAAAGGGTTGGAACCTTTAGCGCAATGGATGATGTCTCTTCCAAAAGAAGGTAGCATTGAACAAGAGGCAAGGAAATATCTCAACGAAGAACAAGAAATACATAATGAAGAAGAAGCGATTCAAGGTGCTAAAGATATAATGAGTGAATATTTTTCCGATGATGCGGTGATTCGTAACCAAATTCGTCAAATGACTTTTAAACAAGGCAGAATGCTGTCTGAAAAGAAAGCGAAAGCGGAAGATGAGAAAGGCATTTTTGAAATGTATTACGAATATTCAGAGTTAGTCCATAAAATTGTTCCGCACCGAGTGTTGGCTCTGAATCGCGGTGAAAAAGAAAATGTACTTAAGGTATCTATTGAAGCACCGATTGATCGAATCCTAACATGGATGGAACGTCACATTATTAATGGGAAACAGACTGTGTCAAAATCTGCACTCATCGAGGCGATAGAAGATGGATACAAGAGATTAATTCAACCTTCGATTGAAAGGGAGATTCGTAAAGAAGCTAGTGAAATAGCAGAAGAACAGGCGATTCATATTTTTGCGGAAAACTTAAGGAATTTGTTGCTACAACCGCCTTTGAAAGGACGTATCGTTCTAGGTGTTGACCCGGCATTTCGAACGGGATGTAAGCTCTCGGTTGTAGACGACACAGGAAAAATGCTTGAGGTAGGTGTGATCTATCCAACTGCACCATGGAACAAAGTGGATGAAGCGAAGAAACAGGTAAAAAAATTGATCTCAGCATACGATATTGAGTTGATAGCAATTGGAAATGGAACAGCTTCTAGGGAAACGGAACAGTTTATTGCTGACGTGTTAAAAGAAGTAGATGAAAAAACTGTTGGATATCTTATTGTAAATGAAGCGGGCGCTAGTGTTTATTCAGCTTCTAAACTAGCGAAGGAAGAATTTCCAGATTTACAGGTGGAAGAACGGAGTGCTGTCTCTATTGCTCGAAGGATTCAAGATCCACTGGCCGAACTCGTTAAAATTGATCCGAAGTCAGTCGGTGTAGGGCAGTATCAGCATGATGTTGCACAAGCGAAATTAAATGATAGCTTGACTTTCGTTGTAGAAACGGTAGTTAATCGAGTTGGTGTTAATGTGAATACTGCTTCGTCTTCACTCCTTCAATATGTCTCGGGCCTATCGAAAAGTGTGGCGAATAACATCGTCAAACGAAGAGAAGAAGAAGGGAAATTTACGAGTCGTATACAATTGAAAAAGGTACCTAGACTAGGGTTGAAGACTTATGAACAAAGTGTAGGCTTTATTCGAATACTTGGTGGGGAGCAGCCGCTCGATCAAACGTCGATCCATCCTGAGAGTTATCCAGTAACGAAAAAGATCATGAAAGAGTTAGATATTTCTTTAGAGCAAATCGGAACGACAGAAGTGAAAAATAAACTAGCGGAAGTGAATGTCAATGAAATGTCCGAAAAATATGACATTGGATTACCAACGTTACGAGATATTTTTGATTCGCTATCAAGTCCAGGAAGAGATCCTCGTGACGATGTACAAAAACCGCTGCTAAAAACAGACGTGTTATCAATGGAAGACTTGTCAAAAGGCATAGAATTGGAAGGGACGGTTCGGAACGTCGTTGATTTTGGCGCCTTTGTCGATATTGGTGTGAAGCAAGATGGGATGGTTCATATTTCAAAACTTGCTAATCGATTCGTCAAACACCCGATGGAAGTTGTCTCTGTTGGAGACGTTGTAACGGTTTGGGTCGAAGATGTAGATTTAAAAAAAGGTCGAGTCGCTTTAACGATGCTTCAGCCTAAAGAGCAGTAAAGACAAAAGAAGTCACCATCCAAACGGAATGTTGGGCGTGACTTCTTTTTGAATATTTTGTAACGGTAATGAATTGACTAAAAAGCATAGGGCTTGAAGGCGAAAATACGATTTTTATAATGTATACTAGATACTATATGAATGGAAAAATTTCTAATTATTAGGTATATCTAAAACTATTAAATTAATCAGAACTTATATTTGAGTTTTTATAATAAAACCAACATTGGTTTAGTACGAGAATTCTTCTTAAGTCCCTTCTATCATATGCCTCTTGCAGTTGTGATTTTAACCAAGACGGCAAGGTTATTCCTCCCTTCTGTTTTTATTGTTGTTCTAAAAGACTGAACCGCTGTAATATTAACAGTGTATGTTGATATAGTTGTCTAAGTTAGTAAAACTTTTATCGAATGAAAAAGATGAGATGATTTTGTTTATGAAGGAAGTGTAATTAATGATTGACGAGCAGTTACAATTACTAACTGAAAGATTATCAGAAGAGTTTTTTCATAAGCCATTCAAGCATACTGCTTTTTTTAACAAAAGATTGCGAACAACAGGTGGGCGATATTCATTGCATAGTCACCATATTGAAATTAATCCAAAACAATTAGAACATCATGGTGAAGATGAGTTAGTTAAGATTATTAAACATGAACTGTGCCATTATCATTTACATATAGAAGGAAAAGGATATCAACACAAAGATAATGACTTTAAATATTTGTTAGCAAAAGTAGGGGGAAGTCGTCATTGCCAAACAATCCCTAATAGTCATAATCAAATAAAGACGATGCATCTCTATCGCTGTAAAAAATGTGGAGTGGAATTTCACAGAAGGCGTAGGTTTAATACGAAAAGATATGTCTGTGGGAAGTGTAAAGGTAGGATAGAAAAAATAAAAAGTATGACACTAGAAAAAGATTGACGGTGGTTTTTCAATATGTTAAAGTATAAAAGTCGCTTACAAAAGGATGACGTTAAAAGCTGTTGACATTATTTACTCAATAGGCTAAAATTTAGTACGTCGTTAACAACAAAATAGTTAGTATTTTGTTTGATACGGTGACAGTTTTAGCATAGAGAATTGGCTGATTTCTTTTTGAGTTCAAGACCATTTATTAATAAGAAATAAAAAGGCCGAGGAAGCAAGAAAAAGAAAGGCTGCAGCTTACACAGACGTAAGTGAAGGATTGAAAGAACAAGGGTGACGAAGAGATTCTTAGCTTTTGTTAATAAACCATTATTCCACAGTAGCTCAGTGGTAGAGCTATCGGCTGTTAACCGATCGGTCGTAGGTTCGAATCCTACCTGTGGAGCCATTAAGGAGAAGTACCCAAGTGGCTGAAGGGGCGCCCCTGCTAAGGGTGTAGGTCGCGTGAGCGGCGCGAGGGTTCAAATCCCTCCTTCTCCGCCAGTGACTTTTTTATGGCCCGTTGGTCAAGTGGTTAAGACACCGCCCTTTCACGGCGGTATCACGGGTTCGAATCCCGTACGGGTCACCAAATTCTTGTTTAATAGATATTGTATTGTTTTTAAAACTTACTATATATCATTACTCGATAATGAAGTGAATTTATATAAATGAAAACGTGGAGGATTAGCTCAGTTGGGAGAGCATCTGCCTTACAAGCAGGGGGTCGGCGGTTCGAGCCCGTCATCCTCCACCATTTTAATAGAATATATTATATTTATGGTCCCGTGGTGTAGCGGTTAACATGCCTGCCTGTCACGCAGGAGATCGCGGGTTCGAATCCCGTCGGGACCGCCATAAATATGCGGGTGTGGCGGAATTGGCAGACGCGCTAGATTTAGGATCTAGTGTCTTCGGACGTGGGGGTTCAAGTCCCTTCACCCGTACCAAATTCAATTTGAAACTAAGAGTTGCTATGTTTGAGCGGTCGTGGCGGAATGGCAGACGCGCTAGGTTGAGGGCCTAGTGGGAGAAATCCCGTGGAAGTTCGACTCTTCTCGACCGCACCAAAACATTTTTTTGCGCCCTTAGCTCAGCTGGATAGAGTGTTTGACTACGAATCAAAAGGTCGGGAGTTCGAATCTCTCAGGGCGCACCATTTAAATTCAATCTACATTGAATTGATTCGCCGTTTATTTTAAATAACTGTCGGGAAGTAGCTCAGCTTGGTAGAGCACTTGGTTTGGGACCAAGGGGTCGCAGGTTCGAATCCTGTCTTCCCGACCATAATTACTTTACTAGAAAAGTAAGTGCAATTTTATCTGCGGGTGTAGTTTAGTGGTAAAACCTCAGCCTTCCAAGCTGATGATGTGGGTTCGATTCCCATCACCCGCTCCAATAAATTATTTCAAAAAACTATTGCATTATTATTTTATTACATGTTATAGTAATTAATGTTGCTTTAGGGCCTGTAGCTCAGCTGGTTAGAGCGCACGCCTGATAAGCGTGAGGTCGGTGGTTCGAGTCCACTCAGGCCCACCATAACAATGCATCATTCTGACCTTTGAAAACTAAACAAAAAGCCAAGCGAAGTGGGATATTTTAAATATCCCGTCAAAGTAACACCAAGCAAGAAACGCCAGACGAAAGTTTGGTTTTGATGTCATGGACATCAAACTTGATGAAAAGTCATCATACTTTATCGGAGAGTTTGATCCTGGCTCAGGACGAACGCTGGCGGCGTGCCTAATACATGCAAGTCGAGCGCAGGAAGCAAGCAGATCCCTTCGGGGTGACGCTTGTGGAATGAGCGGCGGACGGGTGAGTAACACGTGGGCAACCTGCCTTGTAGACTGGGATAACTCCGGGAAACCGGAGCTAATACCGGATGACCATTTGAATCGCATGATTTGAATGTAAAAGTGGGGAGCAATCCTCATACTACGAGATGGGCCCGCGGCGCATTAGCTAGTTGGTAAGGTAATGGCTTACCAAGGCAACGATGCGTAGCCGACCTGAGAGGGTGATCGGCCACACTGGAACTGAGACACGGTCCAGACTCCTACGGGAGGCAGCAGTAGGGAATCATCCGCAATGGGCGAAAGCCTGACGGTGCAACGCCGCGTGAACGATGAAGGTTTTCGGATCGTAAAGTTCTGTTATGAGGGAAGAACAAGTGCCGTTCGAATAGGGCGGCACCTTGACGGTACCTCACGAGAAAGCCCCGGCTAACTACGTGCCAGCAGCCGCGGTAATACGTAGGGGGCAAGCGTTGTCCGGAATTATTGGGCGTAAAGCGCGCGCAGGCGGTCTCTTAAGTCTGATGTGAAAGCCCACGGCTCAACCGTGGAGGGTCATTGGAAACTGGGAGACTTGAGTGTAGGAGAGGAAAGTGGAATTCCACGTGTAGCGGTGAAATGCGTAGATATGTGGAGGAACACCAGTGGCGAAGGCGACTTTCTGGCCTACAACTGACGCTGAGGCGCGAAAGCGTGGGGAGCAAACAGGATTAGATACCCTGGTAGTCCACGCTGTAAACGATGAGTGCTAGGTGTTAGGGGTTTCGATGCCCTTAGTGCCGAAGTTAACACATTAAGCACTCCGCCTGGGGAGTACGGCCGCAAGGCTGAAACTCAAAGGAATTGACGGGGGCCCGCACAAGCAGTGGAGCATGTGGTTTAATTCGACGCAACGCGAAGAACCTTACCAGGTCTTGACATCCTCTGAACAGCTAGGAGACTAGCCTTTCCCCTTCGAGGGACAGAGTGACAGGTGGTGCATGGTTGTCGTCAGCTCGTGTCGTGAGATGTTGGGTTAAGTCCCGCAACGAGCGCAACCCTTGATCTTAGTTGCCAGCATTCAGTTGGGCACTCTAAGGTGACTGCCGGTGATAAACCGGAGGAAGGTGGGGATGACGTCAAATCATCATGCCCCTTATGACCTGGGCTACACACGTGCTACAATGGATGGTACAAAGGGTTGCAAGACCGCGAGGTCAAGCCAATCCCATAAAGCCATTCTCAGTTCGGATTGCAGGCTGCAACTCGCCTGCATGAAGCCGGAATTGCTAGTAATCGCGGATCAGCATGCCGCGGTGAATACGTTCCCGGGCCTTGTACACACCGCCCGTCACACCACGAGAGTTTGTAACACCCGAAGTCGGTGAGGTAACCTTTTGGAGCCAGCCGCCGAAGGTGGGACAGATGATTGGGGTGAAGTCGTAACAAGGTATCCGTACCGGAAGGTGCGGATGGATCACCTCCTTTCTAAGGAGCTCTAAGCTCAACTTATTGAATCGAACTTCGCTTTGGCCTTTTTGTTTAGTTTTGAGAGGTTATACTCTCAAGACTTCTTTTCTTCTAATGGAAGAAAGAAGAGAATGACCAGCACATAATTGCCGTGCTTTGACCTTTGAAAACTGGATAACGATAAATGAATGAATCACCGGTTTGACACAGAAATGAATCTTCGGATTCGTGGAAGAGTGAACCGAGTGTCTTAGAATGTAAAGCCAAGAAAGACCGAGCAACACGTCCATTGATTTAAATGGTTAAGCTAGAAAGGGCGCACGGTGAATACCTTGGCACTAGGAGCCGATGAAGGACGGGACGAACACCGAAATGCTTCGGGGAGCTGTAAGTAAGCTTTGATCCGGAGATATCCGAATGGGGGAACCCCTTATCCGTAATGGGATAAGATCCACATCTGAATCAATAGGATGTGAGAAGGCAGACCTGGGGAACTGAAACATCTTAGTACCCAGAGGAAGAGAAAGCAAATGCGATTTCCTGAGTAGCGGCGAGCGAAACGGAAACAGCCCAAACCAAGAGGCTTGCCTCTTGGGGTTGTAGGACATTCCATACGGAGTTACAAAGAGTGAGCGTAGGCGAAGCGATCTGGAAAGGTCCGCGAGACAAGGTAAAAGCCCTGTAGTCGAAACGTTCACTCCTCCGGAGTGTATCCTGAGTACGGCGGGACACGTGAAACCCCGTCGGAATCTGGGAGGACCATCTCCCAAGGCTAAATACTCCCTAGTGACCGATAGTGAACCAGTACCGTGAGGGAAAGGTGAAAAGTACCCCGGAAGGGGAGTGAAAGAGATCTTGAAACCGTGTGCCTACAAGTAGTTGGAGCCCTATGATTTTCCTTCGGGAAAGTAACGGGTGACAGCGTGCCTTTTGTAGAATGAACCGGCGAGTTACGATTACGTGCAAGGTTAAGTTGAAGAGACGGAGCCGCAGCGAAAGCGAGTCTGAATAGGGCGAATGAGTACGTGGTTGTAGACCCGAAACCGGGTGATCTACCCATGTCCAGGGTGAAGTCCAGGTAACACTGGATGGAGGCCCGAACCCACGCACGTTGAAAAGTGCGGGGATGAGGTGTGGGTAGGGGTGAAATGCCAATCGAACTCGGAAATAGCTGGTTCTCCCCGAAATAGCTTTAGGGCTAGCCTCGAGGGTAGAGTCTTGGAGGTAGAGCACTGATTGGACTAGGGGTCCCTACAGGATTACCGAATTCAGTCAAACTCCGAATGCCAATGACTTACTCCTCGGGAGTCAGACTGCGAGTGCTAAGATCCGTAGTCAAGAGGGAAACAGCCCAGACCATCAGCTAAGGTCCCAAAGTATACGTTAAGTGGAAAAGGATGTGGAGTTGCTTAGACAACCAGGATGTTGGCTTAGAAGCAGCCATCATTGAAAGAGTGCGTAATAGCTCACTGGTCGAGTGACTCTGCGCCGAAAATGTACCGGGGCTAAACGTATCACCGAAGCTATGGATAGACACCTTCGGGTGTCTGTGGTAGGGGAGCGTTCCAAGGGCGCTGAAGCATGACCGGAAGGACATGTGGAGCGCTTGGAAGTGAGAATGCCGGTATGAGTAGCGAAAAGAGGGGTGAGAATCCCCTCCGTCGAAAGCCTAAGGGTTCCTGAGGAAGGCTCGTCCGCTCAGGGTAAGTCGGGACCTAAGCCGAGGCCGAAAGGCGTAGGCGATGGCAAACAGGTTGAAATTCCTGTACCACCACGTTTCCGTTTGAGTGAAGGGGGGACGCAGGAAGGTAGGGTAAGCGCACTGATGGATATGTGCGTCGAAGCAGTGAGGCTGACAAGTAGGAAAATCCGCTTGTCTTAAGGTTGAGCTGTGATCGCGAGGGAAATTTTAGTACCGAAGTTCCTGATCCTACACTGCCAAGAAAAGCCTCTAGCGAGGAAACTGGTGCCCGTACCGCAAACCGACACAGGTAGGCGGGAAGAGAATTCTAAGACGCGCGGGAGAACTCTCGTTAAGGAACTCGGCAAAATGACTCCGTAACTTCGGGAGAAGGAGTGCTCTATTAGGGTGCAAGCCCGAGAGAGCCGCAGTGAATAGGCCCAAACGACTGTTTATCAAAAACACAGGTCTCTGCGAAGCCGCAAGGCGAAGTATAGGGGCTGACACCTGCCCGGTGCTGGAAGGTTAAGAGGAGGGGTTATCCTTCGGGAGAAGCTCTCAATTGAAGCCCCAGTAAACGGCGGCCGTAACTATAACGGTCCTAAGGTAGCGAAATTCCTTGTCGGGTAAGTTCCGACCCGCACGAAAGGTGCAACGATTTGGGCACTGTCTCAACGAGAGACCCGGTGAAATTATATTACCAGTGAAGATGCTGGTTACCCGCGACAGGACGGAAAGACCCCATGGAGCTTTACTGTAGCTTGATATTGGATTTCGGTACAGCTTGTACAGGATAGGTAGGAGCCTTGGAAACCGGAGCGCTAGCTTCGGTGGAGGCATTGGTGGGATACTACCCTGGCTGTACTGGAATTCTAACCTCGAACCGTGATCCGGTTCAGGGACAGTGTCTGGTGGGCAGTTTGACTGGGGCGGTCGCCTCCTAAAGAGTAACGGAGGCGCCCAAAGGTTCCCTCAGAATGGTTGGAAATCATTCGTAGAGTGCAAAGGCATAAGGGAGCTTGACTGCGAGACATACAGGTCGAGCAGGGACGAAAGTCGGGCTTAGTGATCCGGCGGCACCGTATGGAAGGGCCGTCGCTCAACGGATAAAAGCTACCCTGGGGATAACAGGCTAATCTCTCCCAAGAGTCCACATCGACGGGGAGGTTTGGCACCTCGATGTCGGCTCGTCGCATCCTGGGGCTGAAGTAGGTCCCAAGGGTTGGGCTGTTCGCCCATTAAAGCGGCACGCGAGCTGGGTTCAGAACGTCGTGAGACAGTTCGGTCCCTATCCGTCGCGGGCGCAGGAAATTTGAGAGGAGCTGTCCTTAGTACGAGAGGACCGGGATGGACACACCGCTGGTGTACCAGTTGTTCCGCCAGGAGCATCGCTGGGTAGCTACGTGTGGAAGGGATAAATGCTGAAAGCATCTAAGCATGAAGCCCCCCTCGAGATGAGATTTCCCATCACGCAAGTGAGTAAGATCCCTCAGAGAAGATGAGGTTGATAGGTCTCGTGTGGAAGCATGGCGACATGCGCAGCTGAGAGATACTAATCGATCGAGGGCTTAACCAATGTTTTTATTTCGAAGACGATTCATTCATATACCATCGTTATCCAGTTTTGAGAGGTCAATATGACCGATCAATTTCATATGTCTAGTGACGATCGCGGAGAGGTCACACCCGTTCCCATGCCGAACACGGAAGTTAAGCTCTCCAGCGCCGATGATAGTTGGGGGATCTCCCCCTGTGAAAGTAGGACGTCGCTGGGCAAAGAAAAGGTATTCTCTATGAGAGTATCTTTTTTTTGTGTTTAAAATGATGGGTAAACGTAAAGGTCACCGTTTAACAAGCACCGCATTGAGCTGATGATAGTTGGAGAAGACCTACTTTCTATTCCAGATGTAGTAGTGGTACGGGGCACAAGCTGGCACACAGCATGTGACCATCTATTGAGGAATGCCTTGGTAAGGGTAACAAGACGCAACAGCTGCTTGAGACCCATCTATTGTAGAATGGCTTGCTAAGGGTAACAAGCTAGCACAGCATGTGACCAATCTATTGCGGAATGGTTTGGTAAGGGTAACAAGACGCCACAGCTTGAGACCCATCTATTGTAGAATGGCTTGCTAAGGGTAACAAGCTAGCACAGCATGTGACCAATCTATTGCGGAATGGTTTGGTAAGGGTAACAAGACGCCACAGCTTGAGACCCATCTATTGTAGAATGGCTAGCTAAGGGTGACAAGCTAGCACAGCATGTGACCAATCTATTGCGGAATTGGTTTGGTAAGGGTAACAAGAAGTCACAGCAAGTGACCCATCTATTGTAGAAATACTTGCTAAAGGTAACAAGATGCAACTGCTTGAGACCTATCCATTTCAGAATGACTGACTAAGGATAATAAGAGGTCACTGCATGTGACCAGTCCATTGCAAAATAACTCACTAATGGTTACAACACGCAACTGCTTGTTACCAATCCATTTCAAAATGACACACCAAGGGGCACAAGCTTCCTGCACTTGTGCCCCTTCCATTCTAGATTGGAAAATACGCTCCTTCTCGTGCCAATACCTTCGAATCCCCCCTTTTTTCATTATAAATATAGTAAGGATTGAACACTAATTTTCATCACCGAACATATAATGTTTGGTTCTAATATTGACATTAAGAACAATTCCAATGGCTATCATACATGTCATTAGGGCACTTCCACCGTAACTGACAAATGGTAATGCTAGCCCAGTAATTGGCATTAAACCGATAGTCATCCCTATATTTTGAAAGATTTGAAACATAAATAAGCCGATACACCCTGCTACTAAGTAACTCCCAAAGGCATTTTTACAGTTAAATGCAATTAATATCATTCGATATAACAAAAGGAAGTAGACAACTATAAGCACGGTTGCACCTACAAAACCAAACTCTTCTCCAATAACTGAAAAAATAAAATCTGTATGGAGTTCTGGAATTGTTCCACCTTGTGATTGAACACCCTGAGTAAGCCCACTTCCATATAACTGTCCTGCGCCAATTCCTTGGATTGATTGATCATATTGGTATCCTTCATCCCCAATACTTGCTGCGGGATCTAACCAAGAATATATTCTGTTTAGTTGATGTGATTTAACTATTTTAGAAAATAATTCAAAAAAGTTATTATGAAGGAAAACTAAAAGACTAATGAACATTAAAGCTAGCGATATTAATAACCCAATCATGCGGTATGTAACACCTGACATTACGATCATACTAAACATTATCGCACCGATTACAAGCGCTGTTCCTAGATCTGGCTGAATTAAAATCAAAGCAAATGGAGGTATCCCAATAGCAATAATTTTACTTACAACCAAAACATCACCTTTAAATGATTTTTCTCTTGGGTTATTAGTTATCTTAAACAGAAGATGAGCTAATGAAATTAACACAAAGATTTTCACAAATTCTGATGGTTGAAATTGTATTGGGCCAATCTCAAGCCATCTTTGAGCATTGTTAATAGATTTCCCATAGAGGTGTACGAGTACAAGTAAGACCATTCCAACCAAATAAAGAGGAATAGAAAGATTTTTAAATAGGTCATAATCTACACTCATAACGCCAAGCATTAACATTGTACCAATCAAAATCCAAACAATATGTCTGTAAACAAAGTGAAATCTATCATAAAAATCCTTAGATTCAGTTAAGGCGCCGCTACCACTATAAATAGCTAGTAAACTAATACATAATAAAACAAATAGTAGAAATAAAAGTGTGAAATCAAGTTGATCAAATGCTGTTTGTCGTTTCTCCATATATTTCACCTTAATTCGTCAAATTTCTAAAAGTTAGATGGTAGTACAAGAATGATAGAGGAATGGAATTGTGACTATTTGGATAATATTTGTATTCTATTAGAATAACATAGAGATGTCATGAAGATAATTAATAATTTTTTTCTCAGCCACATTATTAGACGAAAAAGGTACTTATAAAGTTTCACAATTACCATATTTTTGATAAGCAAATCTACGTAATATCTTAACATTATATGCTAATATAAGGTGGGAAAAACGGACTATACGTTATAATTCGTTTCATTCTTCTAACTTTACATGTGCTTAATTAGCAGGTTTTTATTCGAAAATACTTGGTTTATCGAACTTATGACGTGAACTATTTATATGTGATAAAATTTAAGAATATTAATACTTCACAAAACTTTTTATAACTATTGCCAATTTTACATTCGTTAAAAACCATGGTGGGATTTATTATTATAAAAAGTTTCTTGATCTAGTTTTACAAACAACAAGTGTGTTGAGTTAAAAAAAGTGATTAAACTTGTGAAGAAAATATTCTATGAGGTATGATAGAGAAATGACAAATTTCGAAGGGTGTTGACGTGTTTTGCGCTTTCAAACAAAAAATGTACATTTTCCGCAAAAAATAGAGACAAGTGAAGTAAGTAAAACGAAACCAATCTATCAAACTTCAGCTTTTACGTTTAGTGATTTTGATGAAATGGAAGGGTATTTCGAAGGTGAAAAATCATATATGTATACGCGGATGGGGAATCCAAATACAGATGATTTAGGGAAAGGTGTCGCTGATTTAGAGGGTGCCGAAATGGGGGTCGCCTCTGCTTCAGGATTATCGGCGATTCTTGCTGGAGTGTTAGCAGTAGCTAAATCAGGAGATCACATTATTGCAACGGAAGATTTATACGGAGGGACGTATCAACTGTTTGCTCGCGAACTAGCCGATTTTGGTATTTCTGTTACTTTCGTAGACTGTTCGAGTCGCGAGGAAATTGAAGATGCCATTCGCGAAAATACTGTGTTGCTTTATACAGAATCGATTACAAATCCGTTATTACGTGTAGAGGACTTGGAAGGGATTATTAAAATTGCGGCTAGTCATGGCTTAAAAACAATGGTCGATAATACGTTTGCAACACCATATTTGATTCGTCCTCATGAGGTAGGGGCCGATATCGTTGCTCATAGTGCAACGAAGTATATCGGTGGTCATAGTGATGTGACTGCAGGTGTTGTGACTGGAAGTCGAGAACTAATGATGAAGGCGAAAGCAAAGGTTTCAATTCTAGGTAGTAATCTCGGTCCCTTTGATGGATGGCTTGCATGTCGAGGGCTGAAAACATTAAGTTTACGAATGGAACGACAGTGTGCCAATGCAGAGAAGTTAGTAGATTCGTTATCTGGAAATGCCCTGATAAAAAAAGTTTTTTATCCAACGGGAGTCTCTCGTGAAGGAAATGGTGCCATCGTGACGATTGATCTAGCAGAAGGCATCGATGTTTTTGAGTTTTCGAAAAGGATGCAATGGATTAAAGTTGTTCCGACATTAGCCGGAGTTGAGACGTCGATTACGTATCCAGTTGGTACCTCACATCGTCCTGTCCCGAAAAAGACGCGTGAGAAATTAGGAGTGACTGATTCAATGATCAGAATTTCTGTTGGAATTGAAGATGCAGAAGACATTATTGATGTATTTAAAAAAGCTTTATCCTAAAAGGAGAGATTTCTCTCCTTTTTTCATTGTTGTTTGATATAATGGAAAACGGTTAAAATGAATGGAAGAGTCAAGGAAGTGAGGTAAGAGATTCTTTATGAACAATGAATTTGATTGGATTAAATCTATTGCTCCAACAAAACATTATCATACTTCCGTCAAGACAGGAATTGGTGATGATGCAGCGATATATGCTGTGGAACAAGGGTATGAACAAGTGATCGCTGTCGATACGATGGTGGAAGGCATTCACTTCAAAAAAGAAACGATGCCAATAAAATCCATTGGATATAAAGCTCTTGCCGTTAATTTAAGCGATTTAGCAGCGATGGGTGCTACCCCACTCTATTTTCTTGTCTCGGTGGCTTTCCCAAAACAAGGGTGGTCGCAAGAAGAACTATCAGAGATTTATCATGGGATGAATCAGTTAGCGGATCGTTGGCATGTCGACCTAATCGGTGGAGATACCGTGTCGACGAAAGAGGGCTTGGTTATTACTGTCACAGTGGTAGGGCATGTGGAAGCAGGTCGCCATTTATTACGCTCAAACGCAAAAGAGGGCGATGTCTTGTTTATCACGGGAAAGCTGGGGTTGTCTGCATTTGGCTTAGAAAAACTATTAGTCGAAGGACTTTCTGTAGCAGATGATTTGTCCATGCGTCCTTTTTTAAAAGCGCATCAAGAACCCGAGCCAGATTTAGCTGCTGGACAATTACTTGCGCAATGTGGACAGCGAGTTTCATTAAATGACGTTAGTGATGGCGTAGCACATGAGGCAAAAGAAATTGCAGAAGCTAGTGGAGTGAATGTTGTGATCGATTGGGAGAAGCTTCCCATTTGTCATGAATTTACGAAATACTCGTTGGAAAAACAAGAAGATTGGATGCTATATGGCGGGGAAGACTTCAAGTTAGTAGGAACAGTTTCAAGTGATAAATGGAGTGACCTTGAACAACAATTTCAAGATAATCAGCTTCCTATCTATGTTATTGGAGCAGTGGAGCAAGGAAATGGAGCTGTATTTTTGCAAAGGCAGGGAAAAAGATCTTTAATAGAGAAATCAGGCTATCAACATTTTTGAAAAAAATCAGGAGTTGCTTTCTATGAATGAAGAATGGACAATGATATCAGATTCGCCAGAAGATACGGCACAGCTTGCTAATAAAATAGCAAGATTAGTTAAACAAAACGACGTTATTACACTTTCAGGTGATTTGGGCGCAGGAAAAACGACGTTTACAAAAGCGCTGGCGAAAGCTTTAGGCGTTAATCGTACAGTAACAAGCCCAACATTTACGATTATGAAAGAATATGAAGGATATTTGCCGTTTTATCATATGGATGCATATCGCGTTGAGGATGAATTAGAAGATCTAGGGTTGGACGAATATTTTGAAGGTGGTGGGGTCACGGTGGTAGAGTGGCCAAAAATGATAGAAGAACAACTCCCGATAGATCGACTAGATATTGTTATCCAATATGAAGGTGGAGAAAAGCGACTGTTTCGATTTCATGCTTACGGAGAATATTACGTTACGTTAATTAAGGAGCTATTTAGATAATGAATATTTTAGCGATTGATACATCTACCTATGTGATGGGAGTTGCACTCATTCGGGGTGGCGTTCCTGTCGGGGAGATAGTAACCCATGAGAAGAAGAATCATTCCGTTAGGCTAATGTCGGCGATTCGTGGATTGTTTCGTGAAGTCGATATGAAGCCGGATCAATTAGATCGAATTGTTGTATCTGAAGGACCGGGCTCATACACAGGTGTTCGAATCGGTGTGACTACAGCGAAAACACTAGCTTGGAGTCTCAAGATCCCTATAGTGGGAGTGTCTAGCATGGAAATGTTGGCGCAAAATGGCCGTCATTTTCAAGGAATGATCTCCCCTTTTTATGATGCAAGAAGAGGCCAAGTGTTTACGGGGCTTTATTTCGATAGTCGGGAAGCAGTGACATCGACGAAAGCGGATCAAATGGTGATTCATGAGCATTGGCTAGATTCGTTAGTCGAAATCAAACAACCAGTTCTTTTTTTAAGTCCTGATATGGAGAAACATGAAGAATTAATTCGAAGTAAAATGGGAGACCGAGCAGTGTTCGGCTCGTCGATAGATTGTTTACCAAGCCCTACAGAACTTGCTCTTGTTGGAATGGATAAAGAAGTAGATACGAGAACTCATTCATTTTCACCGAATTACCTTCGTTTAGCGGAAGCAGAAGCTAAATGGCTTGAGGCCAATCAGAAAAAATGTGATAAATGATATGCATGAAACGTGAACTTATCATGTCATATGCTTAATAGGAGAGTAATTATGGAAGAAGAAGTACAAATTCGACTTATGGATGTGGAAGATTTAGACGAAGTGATGGAAGTGGAAAGAGATTGTTTTGCCACTCCATGGACTCATTCTGTCTTTTTTAATGAAATCACTAAAAATCAATTCGCTTATTATCTTGTTGTTGAAATCAAAGGGAAAGTTATTGGATACTGCGGGTTGTGGGTGATCGTAGATGAGGCACATATAACAAATATCGCTATTCATAGCTCGTTACGTCGCCAAGGAATAGGTGACTATCTTTTTCGAGGAGCGTTGGAAATGGCTAAAACGTTGGGAGCAGTAAAATTAAGTTTGGAAGTGCGGGTATCAAATAAATCTGCACAAGCATTGTATCGTAAATATGGGCTTGAGGATGGAGGAATCCGTAAGAACTATTATACGGATAACCAAGAGGATGCCCTAGTGATGTGGGTGGGATTATCATGAAAGAACAAGAAGAGACAATCATTTTAGCGATTGAAACAAGTTGTGATGAAACATCCGTTGCTATCGTGCAAAATGGACGTGAAATATTAAGTAATATCGTGTCTTCACAAATTGAAAGTCATAAAAGATTTGGCGGAGTCGTGCCAGAAATTGCTTCCCGTCATCATGTCGAGCAAATTACTTTCATTATAGAAGAGGCAATGAACGAAGCACAGGTGACAAAAGAAGAGATTGATGCCGTTGCTGTGACAGAGGGACCAGGTTTAGTCGGTGCACTTTTGGTAGGAGTGAATGCTGCAAAGGCACTAGCTTTTGCGTGGGATAAGCCGTTGATCGGTGTACACCACATTGCTGGGCATATTTATGCGAATCACATTGTCGAAGAATTGACGTTTCCGTTATTAACACTTGTCGTCTCAGGTGGTCATACAGAATTAATTTATATGAGTGATCATGGAACGTATGAAGTATTTGGAGAGACTCGTGATGATGCTGTTGGGGAAGCGTATGATAAAGTAGCAAGAACACTCGGATTACCATACCCAGGAGGACCTCGAATGGACAAACTAGCTAGTGAAGGGGAAGCAGTGATTGACTTTCCACGAGCTTGGCTGGAAAATGGTTCTTACGACTTTAGTTTCAGTGGATTAAAATCGTCTGTGATTAATACGTTGCATAATGCAAAGCAACGCGGCGAAGTCTGGTCCAATGAAGATATTGCAGCAAGTTTTCAAGCAAGTGTTGTAGAAGTGCTCGTTACAAAAGCGATGCGAGCGGCAAAAGAAAAAGGTGTCGACCGCCTTCTACTAGCGGGAGGAGTTGCGGCGAATAGTGGATTACGCAAATCTCTTACAGAAGCGTGTCAAGAAGCAGGAATAAAATTAACGATTCCGCCAATGAAATTATGTACAGACAACGCAGCGATGATAGGTTCAGCAGGAACATTTCTTTATTGGAGCGGAATCTACGCGAATGATCGTTTGAATGGGCAAGCTGGACTGGAATTGAAGTAAAAAAGGTTTGGAATCACTCAGATTTTTGGTATCAGATGAACGAGATTGTTTTCAACAACCTCCTAAATAGATAAAAAACATCGATCTTTTCAAAAGGTCGATGTTTTTTAATTATTTAGAAAACAAAATTAAATAAAACTGCTCCGTTATCGACGTAAATACGAAGGTATGATCGTGTTAATAACATCTTATCCACAAACTGTTAATAATGTGGATAAGTAGAGAAAACGTTGATAAAACTAGATAAGAGTTGTTAACAATTTAAATGTGGATAAGTGGTGGATAATGTGTATAACCATTGAAAACATTGATAAAATACGATTATTCCTGTGGATATACCTGTGGATTATGTGGATATGTCAGAATATATTCACCATTTAGATTACTTTAGAAACTAAGCTGTTTCAGGAAATTTGAGTGGGTAGCTTGTGGAAAAGTCAAGAAGTATTTGCATTTATGCACCGTTTTTTTTGTAGATTGTTGATAAATTTGAATAAAAAAACCGCTAAGTGATTTCTTCAGCGGTTTAATCAATTTATTTCTTCCATAGGCAGTGAATATGCACAAGGATTAATGGGAATTGTGGATAACGTTACTCTGCTTCTAATTGTTGTTCTTCCCACTTTTCCATGAGTTCTTCAACTTTCTGTTTAGTTAGTTCTAATTTTTCATTTAATTCTAGAGACTTTTCGTGATCTTGAAAGACGTCAGGGTCGCAAAGTTGTTCTTCGATGTCTGAGATCACAGCTTCTTCTTTTTCTACTTGTTTCTCTAGATCTTCGATGCGACGTTGTTGTTGACGTTGTAGTTTTTGTTGATCTTTATTTCGTTCATAATCTGATTTCGATTGTTTATCAGGTGCTGATTGCACAGACCCAGACTTTTTCTCGGCAAGTTTTTCAGCTTCTAATCGTTTAAACTCCGCTTGTTCTTCTTTTTTAGCAACATAGTAATCATAGTCACCAAGAAAACTTGTCATGGAATGAGGAGCTAGTTCTACGACTCTTGTAGCCATTCGATTAACAAAATAGCGGTCATGGGATACGAATAATAGCGTACCAGGATATTCGATAAGCGCATTTTCCAATACTTCTTTACTGTCTAAATCCAAATGGTTTGTCGGCTCATCCAAAATGAGAAGGTTGGCTTTTTGCATCATCAATTTAGCGAGCGATAAACGAGCTTTTTCGCCACCGCTAAGGTCATAAACAGTTTTTAATACATCTTCCCCAGTAAAAAGGAAATTTCCTAATACAGTGCGAATGTCTTTCTCATTTGTCTGTGGATATTCGTCCCAAAGTTCTTGGAGAGCAGACTTACTTGATGTAAGGTTCGTTTGTTCTTGATCATAGTATCCGATAGATACATTACTTCCGTAACGGATGTCACCTTTGATTAACTTCATTTGTCCAGCAATGGCTTTAATGAGCGTCGATTTACCAATACCATTTGGTCCGATCAATGCAACACTTTCACCACGGTCCATTTTCAACGACACATTTTCAAATAAAGGTTTGCTATCATATCCAACAGTCAAATCGTTGATCATTAATACGTCATTGCCACTTTGTCGATCGATATTAAATCGAAAATTTGCTGACTGATCTTCAGAGGAAGGTCTATCTTTTACCGTTATTTTTTCTAACTGTTTTCGACGGCTTTTTGCTCGGTTACTTGTAGAAGCGCGAGCTAAGTTTTTTTGCACAAATGTTTCTAATTTCTTAATTTCTCCTTGCTGTTTCTCAAATTGCTTCATCTCTTGTTCATACATTCGTGCCTTTTCTTCTAAGTATTTTGAGTAGTTCCCTGTAAATTTCAGCGTTTGATGAAAGGAAAGTTCGTATACATAGTCGACAACACGGTCAAGGAAAAAACGGTCGTGGGAGACGATGAGGATAGCTCCATCATAACCTGCTAAATAATTCTCAAGCCAAGTTAACGTTTGAATGTCGAGGTGGTTTGTCGGCTCGTCTAAAACTAATAGGCTAGGCTTCGACAGTAAGAGTTTCCCTAGAGCTAATCGGGTTTTTTGTCCGCCACTTAAGGAATTAATTGACGTGCTGTAGTCAAAATTTTTAAAATTAAGGCCAGATAAAATACTGCGGATATCTGCTTCATATTGAAAGCCACCACGGTCTTTAAAATCTTGTTGTAATTGATCGTACTCTTCCAGAATCTTTTCGTAATCAGGTTGATCAGGATCACTCATTTTTTCTTCTAGTTTTCGCAAGTTTTGTTCCATTTTTTTTAGAGCGGTGAAAACAGTTAACATCTCTTCCCATATGGAACGTGATGATTCAAGACCGCTATCCTGAGCGAGATAACCGATATTAACGTCCTTTGGGATCATTAAGTTTCCCGAATCATAAGGAAGTTCGCCGGTAATAATTTTTAGCAATGTTGATTTACCAGCACCGTTTCTACCTACGAGCGCAATCCGTTCATGACTTTTTATTTCTAATTTTACATTGGACAGAATTTCGTCTGTACCGAATGATTTTGATATTTGTGCACATTGTAATAAAATCATATTTTGGTCATCCTCACAATCAAATTCCATTCATTTCACAAGCTAAGTGTACATGAGAACGAACAACAATGGCAACTGAATTGTGGCGATAATTAGCTAGTGCTAAGGAGAAAGTAGAAATTTGAACGAGGAAATATAGTAGTTGTTTACTTCATAATCACAAAGTTATGCAGTTTGTGAAAGAATGGTGTACAATGAAAGAAGAAATAAAGGGGGATGTTCATGGACTCTTTCACACACTTTAACGAGCAAGGCCGTGCTAAAATGGTAGATATTTCACATAAAGACGAGACGGTCAGAACTGCTGTCGCAACATCAAGTGTTTATGTGAACAAAGAAATTTATGAAGCAATTCAACAAGGTAAAATGAAGAAAGGCGATGTGTTAGCAGTTGCTCAAGTTGCTGGGATAATGGCAGCTAAAAACACGTCCCAATGGATTCCAATGTGTCACCCATTATCATTGTCGGGTGTCGACATTCAGTTTGATTGGAATGTGAAGGAAGATACATATCAATTGGCGATTGAAGTTGCTGTGAAGACAAAAGGCAGTACGGGAGTGGAAATGGAAGCGTTAACATCGGCGTCTGCGACAGCGTTAACCATTTATGATATGTGTAAGGCTATTGATAAAGGCATGGTAATTGGTGAAACCTACTTATGTGAAAAAACGGGTGGGAAAAGCGGCGATTTCAAACGAAGTTAATTCTGATATTAATGATAAAGTAATCATAAATAGCGTGACTAGAGTAGAAGTAAGAATATGAGAATGGGGGGCAATGTTTCATGGATATGGATCAAGCAAAAATACCGCAAGCAACGGCTAAGCGTTTGCCACTATATTATCGTTTTTTGGAAGGCTTACAGGCTTCTGGAAAACATCGTGTATCTTCGTCTGAATTGAGTGAAGCGGTAAAAGTCGACTCTGCTACAATTCGTAGAGATTTTTCTTATTTTGGTGCGTTAGGGAAAAAAGGCTATGGGTATAATGTGAATTATTTGCTATCATTTTTCAGGAAGACGTTAGATCAAGATGAGTTAACAAAAGTAACACTCGTTGGTGTTGGAAACTTGGGAACGGCATTTTTAAATTATAACTTTAGCAAAACAAATAATACGAGAATTGAAATGGCTTTTGATGTGGATGAAGATAAAGTAGGGAAAGAAATAGGTGAAGTGCCGATTTACCATTTGAATGAATTTGCTGATCGCATTGCAAATAATAATGTGGAAGTCGTGATATTAACTGTTCCATCACACGTTGCACAACCTATCGCTGATCAGCTAGTAGCTTCAGGGATCAAAGGGATTCTGAATTTTACGCCTGCAAGGTTGTCAGTACCTGATGATGTGAGGGTTCATCATATTGATCTTTCAGTAGAGTTGCAATCACTCATTTATTTCTTAAAACATTATCCATTATAAAGGAACGTAGCAGGTCTTCTATTTGTGGAGGCCTGTTTTTGTTTTGCATGGATTTTATGATCACGTAGATAAAACTCGTGGTATAGTAGATTAACAGATATATTTCGTGAGACGAAGGAAAGAGTGATGAAATCATGGCGAAGGTTCCGCAGAAATGGTTGGTAGTTATAACGGTTTTATTAGGGACGTTTACAATTATTTTAAATAATAGCATGTTGAATCCAGCGGTGCCTCATTTAATGAACATATTTGAAGCGGATGCAGTAGCGACAGGCTGGGTGATTACAATTTTCATGGTTACGATGGGGATGATCATGCCTTTAACTGGTTATTTAGGTGATAAGTTTGGCAAGAAACAGCTATATATAGCTGGATTATCTTTGTTTATTCTAGGCTCTATATTAGGGTCACTCTCGTGGGATTTGTCTTCTTTGATTTTTTTTAGAGGGGTACAAGGCGTTGGTGGTGGTGTGATGATGCCTTTGTCTTTAGCATTAATATTTGAAGCATTTCCAAAAAAAGAACGCGGACTTGCTACGGGGGTTTGGGGAATAGCTGCGATGATGGCGCCGACAATCGGCCCTACTCTTGGAGGAATAATCATAGAAATGGGCTCATGGGAATGGCTATTTCTTTTCAATATCCCATCAGGGGTTCTCGGATTAATCTTTTCAATCTACTATTTAAAGCAGACGAAAAAAGTCGCTAATATTCGCTTTGATCGTTGGGGGTTTCTAACGGTAACGCTAGGTGTAGGTTCGATGTTGTTTGCGTTAGGTAGAGTGTCCGAACTTAACGATTTACGAGACGTGACGAATATCAGCCTTTTGCTATTAGGTCTTTTATCGTTGTATCTATTCGTCCGTATTGAGAACCGTACAGACCAACCGTTACTAGATTTGTCTATCTTTAAAATTCCAGCTTACACATACAGTGTATGGGTAGCAATGATCAGTTCGATATCATTGTTTGGAGGAATCTTTCTTCTGCCGCTATTAATTCAGCAAGTTTACGGGTTGGGTGCGATCATGACCGGGTTGACGTTTCTGCCGTCGGCTTTACTAGCGGGTATATTCATGACAATTGGCGGGAGGTTATTGGATCGCCAAGGGCCGTCGGTGATTGTCACGACAGGATTAACGATTGGTGCTGTTGGGACTTTATTGCTTGGACTGATTGGAATGGATACAGCAATATGGGTTATCTTTGTTCTGAATGCGGTAAGGGGAATTGGAATGGGGTTAAGTACGATGCCAGCGACAACTGCTGGGATGAATGCCATACCAGAGAAGTTTATCTCCCGAGGATCTGCGATGAATAATGTCCTGCGACAAATGAGTTCCGCATTAGGGATCGTCTTCGTTTCGATATATTTTGAGGTTCGTCGTGGACAAGTGATGGCAACGAGTAGCGTTACATTAGAAGAAGCTAGTCTAACGGCTGTAACAGAAGGTTTTCTCGTTATTGCGGTATTGGCGTTTCTATCTATTCCAGCGGGATTATTATTAGGTAAGGAACATCGAAAACAACAGGAAGAAATTAATTGATAACAGAAAGCCCTTCGATCAGATTTGTCGAAGGGCTTCATTAATAATTATTTTTTGTTATTCTCCTGATTTTGTTTGGCGACGCCGCCGAAATGGCGAAAAGCTAAGAAATAGTCAAAAGCTGCAAATGCCATGAACAGAATTGTGTAGATTCCCCATCCAGTAGTTTGATCTGCTGATTGGATCGCTAAATATAGAAATAACGTTCCTAGAAAAAAGAACATATACCCTTGAAAGCGAGAATGTTTCTTCATATGAACAACCCTCCTATTGCTTGGATCGTTTGTTCAAGTTCTTCTAATTGTTCCATTAAATCTTGCAATTGTTCCCCGTATACGACTTGTATGAGCATCACAAAGGAGTTAATTCCAACGTGAGCCATTATCGGAACAATAATTCGTTTGGTTTTCACATAGAGGTAAGCAAACACAATTCCCATTGCTAGATAGACAAGGAGGTGTTCAAAGTCCCAATGGACAACGGCAAAGATTAACCCACTCGATATAGCGGCAATCCAGAAACCGAAGCGTTTGAATAAACTTCCGAAGATAACCATTCGAAACACGAGTTCCTCTATGATCGGTACAAATACGGCAACTACAGGAATCATGAAGGGAACGGCTGTAGCCATATCGACAATCATATCCGTATTTTCAGATCCCGGTTCAATACCCAACAGGTTCATCTCAATAATACCTGCTATATACTGGGCAGCAAAGGCCAGGAAAATACCACTTATCGACCATCGAATTGTTTTTCCTATATCTGCTTGATTATGAATAAAATCAGGATCAGGTTTAATCCGAAGGGCTATTAACGAGATCACAATAAATCCAAGTGTAAAACCAATAAACACGGACATACCGATAAGTTCTGCTTCGCTTCCGGAAAAATCATTTTCAAATAGAATTAACATAACGACGGAAGGCGAGAGTTGTGTCAGAATGAATGCTATTAAAATAAACCAATATTTTTTTGGTAACATTCCTATAAAATTAAGCCATATTTTTTTTATCAACGTGAATTCCCCTTCGTTCGGTTAATTTTTATTTTGTAATGGAATCAATCTTCATATTGTATCATAACCATCTAAAAATATTGAACTAACAAGCCTTATAAGAAACGTATATTCTTGCTATTAGAAACCGATGCTAATAAAGTTGTTTTTTTATGAATCAAATCATAGTTTTAAGTAAGCGGGAAATGGGGATAAATATAGGTGGAAGAGGAAACGTCGAATCTTTCATAGTTTTAAGTAAGCGGGAAATGGGGATAAATATAGGTGGAAGAGGAAACGTCGAATCTTGCGATAAAAATTTCAGGTTAAATACTTGCAAATTTTCTCAATGTTGATTATTATAAGAGTTGTGTTAGCACTCGAAGATGACGAGTGCTAATAAATGAAAATTCAAATATGCATGAGGAATTGTGCAAAAATATTAAAGGAGGCTGTTTTCTTTGTTAAAACCATTAGGTGATCGTATTGTAATTGAATTAGTTGAACAAGAAGAAAAGACGAAGAGTGGAATTGTACTTCCAGACTCAGCACAAGAAAAGCCGCAAGAAGGTAAGATTATTGCAGTAGGTTCTGGACGTGTTACAGATAGTGGTGAACGCGTAGCTTTGGAAGTGAAAGAAGGCGACTCAATCATTTTCTCTAAGTATTCAGGTACTGAGGTAAAGTATGAAGGAAACGAATATTTAGTACTTCGCGAAAGTGATGTTCTTGCGATTCTTGGCTAATTAGTAGAAATGGAATGACTTTTAAAGATTGACAGGTAGTTCAGTGAGTCTTTTTGAAAAAATAAAAGTACTACATATAAATACAGGAGGTTGATGTTAACATGGCAAAAGATATTAAATTTAGTGAAGATGCACGTCGCTCAATGATGCGTGGTGTTGATCGCTTAGCTAATACAGTGAAAGTAACACTTGGACCAAAAGGACGTAACGTCGTTCTTGAAAAGAAATTCGGTTCACCTTTAATTACAAATGATGGTGTTACCATTGCAAAGGAAATTGAATTAGAAGATAACTTTGAGAACATGGGTGCACAACTTGTAGCTGAAGTTGCTAGCAAAACAAATGATATTGCAGGTGACGGTACAACAACTGCAACGGTTCTTGCACAAGCAATGATTGCTGAAGGATTAAAGAACGTAACATCAGGTGCTAACCCAATGATCATCAAGAAGGGGATTGAAAAAGCAACGAAAGCAGCTGTTGCTGAGTTAAAGAAAATTTCAAACCCTATTGAGAGCAAAGAATCAATCTCACAAGTTGCAGCTATTTCTGCTGCTGACGATGAAGTTGGTCTATTGATTGCTGAAGCGATGGAGCGCGTTGGAAACGACGGTGTTATCACTGTAGAAGAATCAAAGGGTTTTGAAACGGATCTAGAAGTTGTTGAAGGTATGCAATTCGACCGTGGATATGCTTCTCCATATATGGTTACTGATTCTGATAAAATGGAAGCTGTTCTTGAAGATCCATACATCTTAATCACAGACAAGAAAATCGGAAACATCCAAGAGGTTCTCCCAGTTCTTGAGCAAGTGGTTCAACAGAGCCGCCCAATCTTGATTGTTGCGGAAGACGTTGAAGGGGAAGCACTTGCAACACTCGTTGTTAACAAGCTTCGCGGAACATTCAACGCTGTTGCAGTAAAAGCACCTGGATTCGGGGATCGTCGTAAAGCAATGCTTGAAGATTTAGCAACACTTACAGGCGGAGAAGTGATTACAGAAGACTTAGGTCTTGACCTTAAATCTACAGAAATCACACAGCTTGGACGTGCGTCTAAAGTTGTTGTAACAAAAGACAACACGACAATTGTTGATGGAAGCGGAGATTCAGCTGAAATTGCTAGTCGCGTAAGTCAAATTAAAGCACAATTAGAAGAAACTACTTCTGATTTCGATAAGGAAAAGCTACAAGAGCGCCTTGCTAAATTAGCTGGTGGTGTCGCAGTAGTGAAGGTTGGAGCGGCAACTGAAACAGAAATGAAAGAGCGTAAACTACGTATTGAAGACGCATTGAACTCTACACGTGCAGCAGTGGAAGAAGGTATTGTTGCTGGTGGTGGTACTGCGTTAATCAATGTATTAAATGCAGTTCGAGCTATTGAAGTTGATGGCGACGAAGCAACTGGTGTAAACATCGTTCTTCGTGCACTCGAAGAGCCAGTTCGTCAAATTGCACAAAATGCTGGTCTTGAAGGATCAATCATTGTTGAGCGTCTCAAAGGTGAAAAAGTCGGCATTGGTTTCAATGCAGCTACTGGAGAGTACGTAGATATGGTTGAAGCTGGCATCGTTGACCCAACGAAGGTTACTCGTTCAGCACTTCAAAATGCAGCATCTGTATCAGCTATGTTCTTGACTACAGAAGCAGTAATCGCTGATCACCCAGAAGAAGATGGCGGCGGTGCAGGCGGCGGAATGCCTGACATGGGCGGCATGGGTGGAATGGGCGGTATGGGCGGCATGATGTAATACCGCTCTTTACCCCTGATACACTAGCAAATATAAAGAGGCTTCTCAGTGCTTTTATAAAGCATGAGAAGCCTCTTTTTTGTATTTTTGAGCCTGTTCCCAACTGTAATTGGGTAAGTATCTTGATTAAAATGAAAAAATATACAATCAATAGTCTATTGCTTTTTTTTCATTTTAATGAAGCTAATGGAAGTTTCACTTTGTAACAAGTAATTCATTTATAGGCATTACAGATCTAATTCCTTTATAGGCATTACAAATCATCCATATAAACGATATAATAAATTATTAGGTATAAATTACTGGGTACGGGGGCTAACGATGGATAAAGCGAGAGATTTATTTGTAAGATCAACCATTATGATGGAAGGAATAACATATTTAGTGTTAATTCCTTTGGCGGTATATGTTGTCTTTTATCATGGAGATTTACTTGGGGACCGATTGCAATATTCGGCTATAGGTTTAGTTGTTGCATTAATAGTCACATTTAGTCATGGTCTCTATATTCGGTATTTTGAATTGTATAAGCCGGTGAAATCTTTTTATTCAGATGATAGTTTAGATGATCCACAATTATCAGAAATTAAATTAAAACTACTTAAATATCCATTAAAGGAAGCGTATGGTGCTTCTTTTAGATGGGCTTATGGTGTAGGTATTGTTATCTTAATTACAAATATATACGTACCTCTTGGAATCACTACTTATATAGCCGCAATTGCAGCACTATTCCAGTCTGTATTAGTAAATTTTATTAATAATTATTTTATAGCTGAAAGGCTCTTATCTGATACTTTAGAAGAACCAATGCTTGTTGAAACGATCATTGAGCCTAATCAATATAAAGAATTTAGTTTAATCAATAAAACGGTTATAACGGTTGTAGGTATTTTCTTGGCTGTTTATTCAGTTATTAGTTATTTAATATTTGCGGTAATTAATGAAACGATTCCAACTAACCAAGTGCAATTACACTTTATTATTATTACAGTTGGACTAGTTGCCCTTTTATTGTTAACCATTAAGATGTTCAACTATTCGAATAAGAAAAGTCTTATAAAAATTAAAGAATCGATTACGAATATTTCAGAGGGAGAATTGACTACAAACCTTAGTATGACCTCCATTGATGAATTAGGTAGAGTGTGTACCGATTTAAATAAATTAAAACGATCACTAAGAAAGATTGCTGGAGTCATTTTTTATGAAACAAAAAATATCCATGATCACTCTGAATCATTAAGCTTTCAGAATCAAAATGAATTTAGTGAAAGTCTGATCCAACAATTAAAGGATGATAACTTTAATAACCTTTTTGAAGTAACGGACGCACTTCACCAAATGACTAAAGTATTAAACGAAATGATGAATGTTAACACAAGACAAAATTATATTCGAGGTGGAAGAGTTCAATTAAGTAGTGCCATTCAAAATGCACAAAATTTATCACATTCGACTGATGAAATGATAAAAAATCTAGCTAGTCACGTTGATGCTATTGTTGGAGTCTTATACGTGTTAGAAGAGGATAATATATTAAGACAGGTAGGAAGTTACGGACATCATTATTCAGATAGGAATATTATGGCCGGAGAAGGTTTAATTGGTCAAGTGGCATTAGACCGACAGATGAAAATAATAGAAGAAATTCCGGAAAACAATATAATTGTAGATACAGGCATCGTTCAGTTAAAGCCAAATCAAATGACGATTATTCCGTGTGTATATAATGATGAGACAAAAGCAGTAGTTGTTCTTGGAACGATGGGAACTTTTGAAGAAAACCATATTGAGTTTTTGGAAAGCGCAAGCGAATCCGTTGCGCTTGCTATTACTTCACATCAAGCGAATGAAATGAAGGAAGCATTACTAGATCAAAGTCAAAAACTAACCGAGGAATTAAGAGAGCAACAGGAAGAGTTAATGGAAACTAACACAGAAATGGAACAAATGAACGAGGAACTAGAGCAACAAACGGAAGAATTAAAAAAATCAGAAGCCAGGCTGGAATCCCAACAGCAAGAACTTAGGAATGTAAATGAGGAACTTAAGGAACGATCTTTGGATGTGGAAAAACAGCGAGACGAGTTAAATCAGAAAAATGAAAAGCTTCGTAAAACTCGGAAGCAGTTAGAAGAAAAAGCTGAAAACCTAGAAAAGGCAAACCAATATAAATCGGAGTTTTTAGCAAATATGTCACATGAACTTAGAACGCCTTTAAATAGCATTATTATTCTTTCTAAGGTTATGTATGATAATGAGAAAAGCGTCTTAACAGAAAAAGAAGTGGAGTACTCTGAAACAATTTATGCAGCTGCACATGATTTATTAGAGCTAATTAATGAGATATTGGATCTATCAAAAGTAGAAGCAGGGATGATGGAAGTAAATTTAGAGTATATTCATCTTCGTCATTTTACAGATGATATAAAGATGGCGTTTAAGGAATTAGCAATAACGAAAGGATTAGATTTTTCTGTAGAAATAGATACAGAATTACCTGAACAGATTCAGACTGATCCACAAAAACTTAAGCAAATTATTAAAAATCTATTATCTAATGCTTTTAAGTTTACCAATGAAGGTTCTGTAATTATTAAAATTTATAGGGCCACTAGTAGTGGTTGTATAGCATTTTCTGTTTCGGATTCTGGGATCGGTATTCCAAAAGATAAACAGCAATTAATATTCAAGGAATTTAGTCAAGCGGATGGAAACACGAATCGAAAATATGGTGGAACTGGCCTTGGTTTATCCATATCCGAGAAATTTGCTAAGTTCTTAGGTGGAGAAATTCAGTTGGCAAGTAAAGAAAAAGAAGGTAGTACATTCACCTTGCTGATTCCTGATAAAAATGAATTAGAAGAGAAAGAAGTTCCAAAGCCTATTATAGTAGAAGAAAAGAAAGCTTCCTCTCAAGAGGTTGAAAAGGATAAACTGCTCTTAATTATTGATGATGATCCGAATTCTGTGAAAGTAATAAAGGATTTTGCTGGGGATAGAGGATTTAAATGTTTGAGCTCTCTTGAGGGAGAGCAAGGCTTAGAGATGGCGAAAAACTTTAAACCAGACGCAATTATTCTTGATATTAAACTACCTGGAATTGACGGTTTTGAAGTGATGAAGCGCCTTAACGATGATGAAAAGACAAGTAATATCCCTGTTCATTTTGTTTCTTCTTTAGATGAGATGCAAAAAGCGAGGGATATGGGTGCACTTGGTTTTACAACGAAACCGATCACTGGACAAAAGTTTGAGAAGCTTTTCGCAGGTATAAATGGAAGCTTAAAAGGGAATGTTGTTGCAGGTGAAGAGACTCAATTGCTCGTTATTCATGATGATGGAAAAGGTATAGACTTCATTAATCAAATCAAAAAAGTTGATTTCCCTTATATAAAGGCAGTTAACTTTGTAGAAGCAAACAACATACTAGATCACCAAAGTGTAAGTAGTATAGTGATAAACTTTTCGTTAAAGGATAAGGAAACGCTGGATTTCTTGCGTAAGGTAAGAGGCAACCCAGATACTGCTTCTATTCCAATTATTTTGTACAGCGATGAAATGATCACTGAAGATGATGAAGTGATCGTAAATAAATATGTGAACAGCATTATTATAGAAAGTGACCGTTCAGAAAAAAGATTAATAAATGAACTCGCACTGTTTTTACATCACATTGAAGACCAATCATTCAAAGAAAATCAAGCACAAGAAAAGTATTCATCAAAAGGGAAATTACTATCAAATAAAAAGGTGCTAATTGTGGATGATGATATGCGCAACATTTTCGCTTTATCCAGTGTGTTAGAGGATCAGGATATGAAAGTTGTCGTTGCGAAGAATGGAAAAGAAGGAATGAAAAGGTTAAATGAAAACGACGATATTGATCTTATATTAATGGATATCATGATGCCTGAAATGGATGGATATGAAACGATGCGAGAAGTTAGAAAAATAGCAAAATATAAGAATCTCCCGATTATTGCCCTTACAGCGAAAGCGATGAAAGGAGATAAACAAAAGTGTTTGGAAGCGGGAGCTAATGATTATATGTCTAAGCCAGTAGATATTGAACAGCTTCTATCCTTGACTAAAGTGTGGTTACAAAGATGAAAAAAAATGAATGGGATAATGAGGAAAATGCGAATATTGAGATTCAATTATTGTTAGAGGCTATTTTTCAAAAGTATGGGTATGATTTTAGAAATTATTCAACTAATCACCTGACTAGAAGAATTACCTATATTCTAAATAAGACAAATAGTCAAAATATATCAGAGCTTCAACATAAGGTTTTGTATGATGTTAAAACATTTTACGAATTGTTGAAGACCCTATCTATTAATGTCACAGAAATGTTTCGAGACCCTTCTTTTTACAAGTCGATTAGAGAAGAGGTTGTACCCGTCTTAAAAACGTATCCCTTTATAAAGGTATGGTCAGCAGGCTGCTCAACTGGTGAGGAGGTCTATTCATTAGCCATTTTATTAAAAGAGGAAGGGCTTTTGGATCGCTCGCTAATCTATGGTACGGATTTAAACGAGGATGTGTTGATGAAAGCAAGAGAAGGAATTTATTCAGCAAAAGTTCTTGAGAATTATGCAAACAATTATGAAGATGCGGGTGGTAAAGGGGAGTTAAAGGATTATTTTACCTTAAAATATAATTCTATTCTTGTAAAGGAAGAGTTAAAGAAACATATTGTATTTGCCGGACACAATCTAGTGACAGATCATGTTTTTGGAGAAATGAATCTGATTATTTGTCGGAATGTTTTCATCTATTTTGATCAAGAACTACAGGATCGAACGGTAAAACTATTCCTAGAAAGCCTTTGTACTGGAGGATTTTTAGGAATAGGTGCAAAAGAGGATATCCGATTTTCAAAACACTATCATTTATTTGATGTAGTAAATGATAGATATAAAATCTATCAGAAAAAATTTATATAACTGTCTGGAGGAATTTGTTTTTATGACAGAAGCGAATAATTGTAAGGTGTTAATGGTAGATGACCGAGCAGAGAATCTTTTAGCCTTAGAAGCCATTTTGGAAGGCTTGGACGTAAAGTTATTAAAAGCAAATTCAGGCAATGATGCATTAAGTTTAATGATCGAAGAAGAAATCGCTCTAGTACTTTTGGACGTACAAATGCCAGAGATGGATGGATTTGAAGTAGCAGAAATAATGAAATCCAGTGATCGTACAAAGTATATACCTATTATTTTTGTGACGGCGATTAGTAAAGAAGATAAATATGTAAGTAAGGCTTATGATTCAGGTGCAGTCGATTATTTACTAAAGCCAATTGTACCAGAGTTTTTAATTAGTAAAGTAAAAGTATTTATGGAATTACACAGACAAAAACAGAAAATCAAGCAACAGGCAATGGAACTAGAAGAGGCGAATGCCAAGCTAAGAACTTTATCTTATATAGATGGATTAACACAGATTCCGAATAGGCGGAATTATGATGACAATCTTGAAAAAGAGTGGGGAAATGCAATTCGAGAGGCTTCACAAGTATCCTTGATTTTAATTGATATAGATTTTTTTAAAGAATATAATGATATTTATGGTCACGCTAAGGGTGATGAGTGCTTGAAAAAAGTCGGAACAAAATTAGCTAATACTGTTCAAAGACCAAGAGATCTTGTAGCTAGATACGGTGGAGAAGAATTCGTGGTCATTTTACCAAACACGTCTCAACAGGATGCGGAAATGATTGCAAATCAGATGAAGGATAATATTCAAGGTTTACAAATTGTACATGGGAAATCCTCTGCTAGTAATTATGTCACGATTAGTGGTGGAATCGCGACAATGAAGCCTACGGATATTTTGCAAAAGGAGGAAATTTCAGAGAGAGCAGATCAGGCATTATATAAAGCAAAGGAACTGGGTCGAAACCAAATTGTTACATTTTGACCAAGGGTGACCCGGTTGTTGTGGTCGAAAAAGAATCGTCCTCTTGGTTTTCTGCCTATCCTTTAAAGTGTGTCCAATATCAATAATTGCAAGGTGTTATCCATTCATGAATGCCTTAGTAATCGGGTACAAATAAAACTCATTTGTTTGACGAATACGATTTCTGACTTGAAGAGATATGGTTTGTGTTAATAATTTATTGGTGGTGATAGTGGTTATTAATAATTATGGGTCTATCGTTAACGAAATGGTTAGAGGTTCGGCATCTTGCCACGAATTGTATATTTTTTCCGCAAATAAGGAAGAAATAAAAGTAATTTAGCAACCATAAATATGAGTGCGGAAAAGAGTATGAAATTTGAAATGAATGACTATTTGCCTCTAATTTTTGTTGAAATTGAATATCTTAATACGAAAAAGGGGACTTAGAGAAGTTCCCTTTTTCGTATATATAAATATACTTATTTAATTGATGAAGCGATTGTGTTTAGATTATCGATGATAGAAGGTTTGCTTCCGCCACAATAGAAAGCTGTAACTAATTCATAGCATGTATCTATATTTATTAAATAACAATTGTGATTTCCAGTATCGTAAACAAAATGATTTAACTCTTCGCCTTTCGAGGCATCAATAACTTTATATTGTTCAATTTCAAACAATTCACGAATGCCACTTTGAGCTAAGTCAACAAACTCTTCTCTCGTTACTTCTCTTATCGCTACTAATTTTTCTATTCCTTTATTCATTTTAAAACCTCCAGTATTTTGTATTTTACTTAAATTCTTTAAAAAAGTCGTGTGAAAACCGTTTAGGATTAAAACCGATCCTTTTTAAATATTATAAGTAGTAGTTGCAGAATGAAAGGTTAATTGACCTTTTCTTTTATCATACTTTTTCTTGCTTATAAATTCATCTAAATAGCTTAGGCCCATGAATTATTGAAGTTTTATTAGTACGCAAGACGTTGATAGTTCAAATACAATGTAGGCGCCGGTTTACAAAGAAAATATAATATGATAAATTTAATATGTTAAATATATTAAATAAATATTTAACAAAGTTAACGTAATTGAACCTAAGGCATTAAATTGGTTTAGTAAATCTCTTAAAAAACTATCAAACTACTAGCTAGTTTCAATAACTGAAGGTGAGTTATTGATGAATGCTTTTAATATAGTTTTAATCACCGAATCATTTTTTTTAACATTCAAGGAGGTAATTAAACATGGAAGAAACATACGATATAGTTATTATAGGTGGCGGTAGTGCGGGTTCTGTTCTCGGCGACCGTTTAAGTGCAGATGGGACACGCAATGTTCTTGTGTTAGAGGCAGGGCGAAAAGATTTTGCATGGGATCTGTTAATTCAAATGCCAGCAGCTTTGCCGTTCCCCGCAGGGAAATCTTTATACGACTGGAAATACGTATCTGATCCAGAACCTTATATGGATGGACGACGTATCAAGCATGCCCGAGGAAAAGTACTTGGAGGTTCGAGCTCAATCAACGGTATGATTTTCCAACGTGGTAATCCGATGGACTATGAACGTTGGGGCGCGGATCCTGGTATGGAAACGTGGGGATTTGCTAACTGTCTCCCGTATTTCAAACGTTTGGAAAATGCTTTAGCTTCGGAGCCAGATGATGAGCTTCGTGGTCACGATGGTCCTCTTAAATTGGAACGTGGGCCAGCTACTAACCCTTTATTCCAAGCCTTCTTTAACGCTGGTGTCGAGGCTGGTTACTCGCGAACGCCTGATGTAAACGGTTTTCGTCAGGAGGGATTTGGTCCGTTTGATAAGCATGTGTACAAAGGCAGACGTTTGTCAGCTTCACGAGCATATCTACATCCGGCTATGAAACGTAAGAATCTCACTGTGAAAACTCGTGCTTTTGTTGCGAGTATCGATTTCGAAGGTACCCGAGCTAAAGGTGTGACATATCAACGAAATGGTAAGATTCATCAAGTTAATGCAGGTGAAGTCATACTATCGGGCGGTGCAATCAATACACCGCAGCTACTTCAATTGTCAGGTGTCGGTGATGCGGAGCACTTGCGCTCACTTGGTATCAAACCGGTAGTTGATCTTCCTGGTGTAGGTGAAAACCTTCAGGATCATCTTGAAGCCTATATCCAATACTCTTGTCCAGAGCCTGTTTCACAGCAGCCTAGTTTAAATAAAGCGCGTATGCCTTGGATCGGTTTGCAGTGGTTGCTCGGACGAAAAGGTCCAGCAGCAACCAATCATTTCGAGGGCGGAGGTTTTGTTCGTTCTAACGAAGACGTCGACTATCCAAATTTGATGTTTCACTTTCTTCCGGTAGCGGTACGGTACGATGGGAAAAAAGCAGACACTGCTCACGGATTCCAGGTACATGTCGGACCTATGTACTCTGATTCTCGAGGGTCATTAAAGATTCGTTCGAAAGATCCTAAAGAATATCCGAGCATGGTCTACAACTATCTTTCAACGGATCAGGACCGACGTGAATGGATTGAAGCGATACGAATTTCAAGGGAAATTATGTCTCAGAAAGCTATCGCACCTTACAATTCAGGCGAAATTTCACCTGGTACTTCCGTTCAAACAGATGAGGAGATTTTGGATTGGGTGGCGAAAGACGCGGAGACTGCACTTCATCCGTCGTGTACGGCAAAAATGGGACCAGCTTCAGATCCTATGGCTGTAGTAGACCCGCTAACCATGAAGGTCCATGGACTAGACAATGTACGAGTGGTCGATGCGTCAGCCATGCCTTATGTCACTAACGGTAATATTCATGCACCGGTGTTGATGTTGGCGGAAAAGGCTGCGGACTTAATCCTTGGACTTAAACCACTAGAGCCTATTAATGCTGACTACTATCGTCATGGAGTACATCCAACCGACGCAGGGACAATAAAAGGTTAAGTTAAATAATTCTTTCGTAAGAAGGACTCTTTCAAAGTGTTTTTGCCAGTTCAAGGCATACATTTTAAGAAAGAGTGCCTTCTTTTTTGTGCTGGACTCTGTGACTAACCTGATTATTAAAGAGGATTGAGTACGTAATATGGGATATTATGGTATAATTAAGTTATTTAGATTCACGATATATACATTGTTTATTGGAAAGTTTAATATCTAATTTTTTTCACTATTGAATAGTTGTGTTTGCAATGGTTTAAAATTAAAAGGCGTTATTAGGCTGAGAGGTTTTGTATTTTATTGGAGGGGATAAAGTTGAATTGGAATAAGGGGAATTTTATGGTAAGTGATGATATTTCATTGATAGATTTAGATACAGTTTTTTACTTGTTGTCGAATACATATTGGGCTGCAGATAGAAAGAAAGAAATAATCGAAAAGAGCATGAAAAATTCTATTTCTTTTGGTCTTTATGATAATCAAAAACAAATCGGTTTTGCAAGGGTTGTTACTGATAAAGCTGTGTTTTCATGGCTTTTAGATGTTGTAATTAATGAAAATTATAGGAGAAACGGATTAGGTTACTGGTTGATGGAATGTATTTTACAGCATCCAGAAATAAAGTATACTCGTTTTGCTCTTGCTACTGAAGATGCCCATGATTTTTATAAAAAATTTAAGTTTAAAGAAAGAGAGTCTATGGCAAGAGGGTTAGTAATTGATTAAAGAATGAACTTTTTAACGGGCAGTTTAGCGAAATAAGAAACAGTTGATTTTTTACAATTTTTCATTTATTAATTATACTTAATCTAATCTTTCAAATGGGGTGAATGGAATGTATTATCGGTTTGTTCGAAGTATCTAGGGTCATTTATATAAACTGCGGGAACCAAGGCGCTGTTATTGAAGTGCCTTGGCTTTTTACTTTTGAAAGGTGGAAAAAAGTGAAAAAATTAGATTATGAAAATTTTTATGATACGGTCGGAAAAGCAAATGGATGGGATTTTAGTAATCTGAAGATTGTATCTGAAGGCGCAAAGTGGGACTTTAACGATGAAATAATGAAAAGGTCTAAAACTTCTGATATCCTACTTGATATTGGTACAGGCGGAGGGGAAAATCTATTAAACCTTGCACCTTCATTGTTGCTCTTAGTTGGAATTGATAGATCTATTGGAATGATGAAAACAGCTCAATCTAATTTGAAAAAATCTGGAATATTAAATGTGCGATTTTCTCATATGTCTTCTGAAAACTTGGCATTTCCAACCAACTTTTATGATTTAGTCTCATGTCGTCATGCACCATTTAGTCCAATGGAAGTCGATAGAGTGATCAAAAAAGGCGGATATTTTATAACCCAACAAGTTGGTGAGGGTGACAAATTAAATATAAAAAAAGCATTTGATCGAGGCAATGTAATAGAAGAAGATGGGGCATTATATGAAAGATATGTTCAAGAATTAAAAGAAGTAGGTTTTTCCGACGTTCAATCCTTCGAATATAATTCTACAGATTATTTTCAACGGCCGGAAGACCTTATATTTTTACTTAAACACACACCCACTATTGCAAACTTTGGTCAGGAAAAGACGGACTTTGAAATACTCGATGATTTTATTGAAAATAATCGAACGGAAAAAGGAATTCGAACAAACTCTAAAAGGTTTCTCATAGTAGCTAAAAAGTAAAATATGGTCAAATCTATTTCAGTTAAAAAGCTGTCTTATGGCAGCTTTTTATTAGTTTAAGAGATGGTAACGGTTAAAAAAATTAGCGGAAAAATATGAAGGGTTCAGAAAATGTTTCAATTTTAATGGTGTGAACCGAAGACAAGTCAAACGAGTTTTCATATAGAAAACTAATGGTAAACGAAGACCTTTAGGTTTTCATTAAGATATTAATTAAATAGATAACCTACCCTAGTACATTTCGTTGATAAAGGGTAGGTTCTTTTTTGCACTGTTCACTTATAATAGGGGGTGTGAATTATTACGGTCGCTTAAATGTCTTCAAGAAAATGGATAATACCTAGGGTGAACTCTTGAGTTACATCCATATCAATATCTTCAGACGTTTGCATAACTGTAAAGGTTAAATTACGAAAACTAATTGTAATAACATCATTTAACTTTGCTAAATTCTCATTAATATCGTAACCAGAGTTAACATTGTAATACAAAATATTATCTCCTATATAATTTGGAGAATATGCAGCAGTTATAATTATTAATCGACTTTGATCACTATTTTCATAGAAGAAAGTTTCTTGAGTCGATTTCAAAGGAGACTCTAGTTTCCCATTCTCAGTTATCCACTGCCGTTCACCAAAACTTAATCTTTCGTCAATTCTAATAGCATCTATTCCCATTGAACTATCTTTAAATGTATAACCATCAATTTTAACTGAGTCAGATAAATTCTTCGTTAATACTTGGAATGCAGGATAATTTAGTATTTGATCATCATTTTTATGTTCCTGAATTTCACTATCGTTATTAGTTCTTTCCTCAATAGGAATAGATTCTTTACTTATATCATCATTAATATTTTCCTTTTCTGTGCAACCAAATAAAACTATTACAATTATAATAAACATAACTTTTTTTACCTGTTTCAAGCCTATTAAACCTCCTTTAAATTCATATTCAACGAAATCTATTGTCATTACTGTGGAACAATAGTTTCAACGGGAATGTATTTTATTTTGAGATGAAAAACTAAGACTCTATTAAGAGTCTTAGCACGTCTATTCTCAAAGAGATTATTTAATTGGTTCTTTTGCCGTAATTTCAATACTTGCATCGTTCTTACTAATGGCTGTACCGCCTTTAGTTTCATAATACATTCCAACCAAGGAGGTACCGGATGGAGAGTACTTTTTATATGCAATTCTACCGCCAGTATTTGCACCAACTGCATAAGCCGTAACATATGCAGTAGTTCTCGCAGGAATCTTTTGTTTTACTCCGTAAGTCCTTCCAGAGGTCCAACTCTTATCTCTACCTGCACTGATAGACAATTTACTTTCAACTGCTCCTAAAAATGAGTTTCCTATAGTCGCACTTCCACTAATTTCCCCAGCCACGCTCCATTTGGTAGTTGTGGTATTCTGTTGTGTGTAGTGAGCCTGAGTAGAGGTCGATAAAGTATTTCGTATCCTAATAGTTCCTGCAGATTTATAAGTCCAGTTTCTTTTAACACTATCCGCTATATAACGATCAAATTTATAAACAAAACCATCCTTTGGAGGGGCCATAATACTTACCTCTCCAATCATAGAAGATAATGGTCGCTCACTTAGTGGAATTACTTCCTTAATAGTTCCATCTAAATCTTCTTCCCAAGCTTTTACCTCTGGTAATTGAAATTGACTTTCAGCTTCTTGTTTCTTGACAAGTTCTTGTACATATTCAGGAATATAATTATCTGAAATTTGTTTATCGTTATCAGTATTGTCTACATTTGCAAACGTTTGTGTGGGAATGGTCAAGATGAGTAAAAGAGTAACTACTAATAGTAATCTTAAGTATTTCATAACTTCTCCTCCTTAATAAGAGTTATTAAAGCAAATAAATAGATAATAAGATTAATAGCGCTTAATAATTACAATAATAATTATAAATGTAAAAAAATTCAATGTATTATATTGACTATTTGTGAATTATTTGTGACTATAAATTTAAACTTATAGTATCTTATAGTTTTTTTATACTTTTACAATCTTTAACTTCGCTAGAGGATTAAACTAAGGCTTGTCGTCAAGAAGGACTTGGCGACAAGCCAAGTTTTTCTAATCAATAACATCGCATAAAAAATAAGATACCTTGTAAATTTGGTAATTTATTGGATAATAATAAAAAATCATTGGAACCATCGGTATTTTAAGAGAGGTAACCTCCCTAAACAAGACGTTATACCAAATAACTAAAGAAACAGAAGCAAAGAGGTGATAAATTCAAATCCTTACCTAGCTGTAAAAGGACAGCAAGCAAAGCGCGGTAGGGTTTGATTAGAATCTCCCTATTCGCTCTGTCCATTTTCTTGACATAGTATCAATAAACATTACTACTTGAAAAAGGATTTATATTAAGGGAGATAGTTTAATAAGTTAATATTTCCTTTCACTATTTACGAAAAAAATTTTATTAAAGAGATTTTATTTATAGGAGTTAGCTGTTCAACAATCGGGCCTGATTGTTGAACATTAGTGTGATTTTTATCGGAAAATCATTACAAATAAAAGCTGTAATTGGAAAATTTATGTTAACATGAAGTTAAAAAATATAAGAGTATGTGAAATATTTCCTTTAAACTAATGGGGTTTAGTTGAAGAAGAGTTTTCATATATAAGTGAGATTATACGAAGGAGGGAAATAATGAAATACATAACAATCATATTAAGTCTTTGGTTATTTCTTGCATAAATAGGATGTGCATCAGAGGAAAGAAGCGAGGAAATGAATGATTTAAGCGATTTGAACTCTGAAATTAATAAAAAATGCAAACTGATGTATTTGTTCCTGAAATCGACGATTTAGAAATTAGTACATCTTTTGTTTCATATCGAGGTGGTGAACCTGATATGGTCAATGTCCACTATGTTTCAGAAAAAGGGGATTTGGCGGAAAATTTCCAAACAGAGGAGCAAGTAGCGAACTATGAAGAAAGATGGACGCTGAACTGCTTTATGGTCAGTATGAAGGTGCAGAAAAGTTCATGTTAAATTACAGTAAAGGTGAGGCTGGAAATTACGGAGAAGAAATCAATATTCATGGAGAAAAACTTCGAATTGATGAAAATGAATTTGGCCATTATTTAGTTTTCGAAGTTGATGAAGGTCACTATTTATTCAGTTATCAAGGAGATACATTTTCGAGAGAAGATGCAATTGAAAAAACAGAGGATTTTATAGAGAGTCTAACTTAACAGCGTGAATAATTGTACTTAAATTAACGATGCATTATTAAATACTAGAGAGGTAGGTAGGTTAGATAATGAAAAATAGGATCCCAGTTTTGGATATTGCTAGAGGTGCTGCAATAATCGGAACCCTCGGAACAAACATTTGGATTTTTGCCACCCTTGGGAGCATTGATTTTTTGATTGATGATGATAATTATTGGTACGGGAATTGGGAAACAGTAGTCGAGGCCATATTTCTCTTCTTCATGAATGGAAAATTTCTCGGACTTCTCACTATTTTATTTGGGATGGGGTTGGAAATTAAGCGGAGGTCATATATTAGGCATAATCAAAAAAAATTATGGCCTTGGCTATATGTATGGGGAATGATGCTGTTACTCGTTGATGGATTTCTTCATTATTTGTTTGTTTTTGAATTTGATGTTCTAATGAGCTATGCCATAACCGGTATGATTGTGGCATTTATACTAAAGTTTAAAAATAAAATTATTAAGAGAATAGCTATTGTTTTAGGAATAATACATGTGATAGGCGTTATGTTATTGGGTATTCTCATAGAAGTGATCTTCCGGATAGATAGTGCTCGTGAAGAATTTTTACGAGAAATTCAGCAAATGTCATCTATATACTTATCTAATTCATATTGGGACCAAGTTGTGTATCGGTTCACTGATTTTTGGGGACTCAGAGGAGAGGCTATCGGGATCATCCCAATGAATATTTTACTTTTTCTGCTAGGCGTATATTTAATAAGAACGAGTATTTTTGAAAACAGTGAAGATGGGAGGAGGAGAAGGAAGAAGTTACTAATTATTGGACTTGGAATAGGGATTCCTTTAAATGCTCTTGTCTTTTTACCTACTTATTCTATGGCGGTCATTGTAAGGTATCTATTTGCTCCATTAATGGCACTAGGATATTTTATGCTGTTCCATTTGCTTTTAGAGAAGAAAGTATTCTCCTTTTTGTTTCGAAGGTTAACAGAAGTTGGGAGAACCGCTCTTAGCTGTTATATGTTACAAAACATGATTGCTTCAATCCTCTTTTACGGGTGGGGATTCGCATTAGGTGGACAGTTAAACGCTATTGGAATCATTGTAGTTTGGTTACTTATTTCATGTACATTAATACTCTTTGCACACGTTTGGTTAAAAAAGTTTTCTACGGGTCCTTTTGAGATCATTTGGCGTAAATTAATTAACCTACCTATGTTTCTTATAAATAACAAAAAGAATGCAGCGTAGAGGACAACTACCGTCACGGCTAATATTCCTGCTCATGCTACGAGTGATATTAAAATATTTGGATGGAAAAGCAACAGCAAGCCGCCAAGGATGACGACACAAAGGATCGCTAAAGTCTAATAAGTTCGTTGCTGTGTTGTCCTTACGGTTTCCATAAAAACAGCCCCTCCTTAGTAGCTAAACCATTCTACTCAGGATCGTAGGATTTGCCGTGCTTAAATGCGATCGTTTTAATAGTTTTGCATCATCTGGATAGATACGGACCACTTTATATTTAAGGTCTTGTTTAGGTTTTGCTACCTTTTTAATGAATCCATTTTCTTATCTTAACATTGTAAATCCTTAATTTCTAGAAGTTACTCCATGGTATAAACGCGTTGGTATATGTAGAAAAATCCTGTAGCATCGCTGATAAAAACATGACAGAATCGGAACTTTATTTACCTGTAATGAAAAGGGAAACATGTAAATTGATTATATAATTGCAAAAGAAGCTAGTCCCTCATTTTTGAGAGACTAGCTTCTATATTTCCATTATCTATTTAGTCATGCCTTTATTTAACCCATTCACCAATCAATTCTTCATTCTCATCAATCCATTTCTCAGCTCCATCAAGAGGGTCTTCGGCACTTTCAACATAGTCGATAAGTTCGCCAATTTCTTCGTCATCCATCTTCCAATTGTTAAACCACTCGCTGATTTGTGGATAATCATCTGCAAAATCAAGTCTTGTAGCATGGTGGATTTTTTCTACACCGCCGAATGTATTTTGCGGATCATCTAGGAATTTCAAGTCATAGTTAGAAAATACCGAGTGTGGGCTCCAAAGTGGGGACACGATCGGTTCTTCATTTTCTATTGCTTGTCCAATCGCAGTTAACATCGCAGGTTCAGAGCTTGGCTGTAGTTCGAAGTCAAGATTATAATCTTCAATTAATTGTTCCGTCACTTCCATCGTACCTGCGCCAGAATCAAAACCGACAATATTTCCATCAAACAGTTCTGCATGTTCATTTAGGTCTTCTACACTATTAACATCTTCTAAATAGGTTGGAACAACAAGCCCTACTTTTGCATTATCAAACCAAGTAGATTCTGAAAAGTTAATAGTATCTTCATATGTTTCCAAATAATTTGCATCTTGAACTGGTAACCATATTTCTAAACTAACATCTAGCTCGCTAGTTTCTAAAGCCTCCATCGTAACACCCATGTCTAATAAGCTTAAAGTCACGTCGTAACCTTTATCTTCTAAAATTACTTTCCACATATTTGTTACGGCAATATTTTCGGCCCAGTTGATCTGAGCAATTGTTAATTCTTCACTCGCCTCTGTTTCTGCACTAGCTTGTTCATTGTTTGTTTCCTCACCATTGCTTCCGCATGCTGTCAGTAGAGCAACAATTAGTAACGCTAAGATAAAACTAAATTCTTTTTTCCATCTGTTCATCTAGAAAAACTCCTCTTTGTTGTGTATATATTTATTAAATTAAAATATTTCGAAGATTAAATACGTTAAGAAATATTTTAACATTAATACAAAACTAAACCTATCTTCTATTTAGAAGATAGAAGTGAAACATTCAAATGCTGGAGGTAGTCTATAGCAATCTTTCTATATAGACTACCTGATCATTTCTTTACAAATTAATCTTGCTTGTCTTTAGGTAGAAACTCAAATATTTCACCACTTCTTATACTTGTAACTAAGTCTGTCAACCAGTGATAGTATGTCTTAGAATCTTCTAATTGATCATAGTGTTTTTTTGCTTCTGTAACAGTTTCTGGAGTACTAGCAGGATCTTTAATGGCATCTATTAAATCCTCTTGCGCTTCCTCAATTGCTTCCATATTCGTTTTTACTTCTCGTTCCCACATATGACAATAAAACACCATAAAGGAACGAAAGAAATTTTTCTCAGCTACATAGGTATGCTTGCGAGAGCCACGAGTAAATGTTTTTTTAACCATTTCTATTTCTTGGAGCTTACGGACACTAGTGCTCATACTCGGTTTACTCATTTCGAGCTCCCTACGCATTTCATCAAGAGTCATCTGATCTTTAAAGTACATCGTTGCATATAAATTTGCAGCAGATGGTGTCACACCATATAAATCCATTGTCTCTGCAATGGCGCCAATGACTTTATCTTTCGCTTCTTCTATTTTCGGTCTTTCAGTAGAATCACTCACATAGTCCCTCCTTCTAAATAAAGTTAAGGAAATTAAATTATTTCTGAATCTTCTTCACAAGGTTTATGATACCGTCCTCAGATTAAATGTCAAATGGAAAAACCTGATTTAAGCCAATTGAATCTGTCTACTAACGCAGTATTACAAGCATTCTAGTTCATTTTAAATCTTTCTAAACTTTTATGTTGTGAAAGTATCTTTGACACCCTCAAATATACGTGTTAGCATTTTAAAGTATTAAATATATTTTTAACAAACTTAACTTAGTCGGAAATTGGAGTTGATGGATTTGAGTCTAAAACAACAACAATACATTAATGGTAAATGGGTAGACGCGAACTCAGGTAATACGCGTGATATTATTAATCCATTTAACCAGGAAATTATTGCTACTGTTCCAGAAGGTAATGAATCAGATGCAAAACAAGCAATCGCTGCAGCAAGAGCAGCATTTGATAATGGAGAATGGTCTTCCACTCCAGCAACCGAGCGAGGAACTATCGTAAGAAAAATTGCAGAATTAATAGAAAGAGATAGAGAAGAACTTGCTATATTAGAATCATTAGATACTGGTAAAACGGTAGAAGAAAGCCGTGGAGACATGGATGATATCGCAGGAGTATTTCGATATTATGCAGAGCTTGCGGATAAAAATGGCGGAGAACTGATTGATTCTCCAGTGGCAAACTCTATTAGTAAAGTAGTTCATGAACCAGTTGGAGTTTGTGGTCAAATTACACCGTGGAATTATCCGTTACTTCAAGCATCTTGGAAACTAGCTCCGGCACTTGCGACTGGAAATACTTTAATAATGAAGCCAAGTGAAATTACACCACTTACTACTATTAAAGTATTTGAACTTATGGAAGAAGTAGGAGTACCTGCTGGTGTTGCTAACCTAGTACTTGGTGCTGGTCATACAGTTGGAGCGGAGCTAGCTAGCAGCATTGATGTCGACCTTATTTCCTTTACAGGTGGCATTGTTACTGGGAAGAAAATCATGCAAGCGGCAAGCATTAATGTAAAGAAGCTTGCACTTGAACTAGGAGGAAAAAACCCAAACATCATCTTTGCTGATGCTGATTTTGATATTGCTGTAGATCAAGCATTAAATGCAGTGTTCTTCCACGCAGGACAGATCTGTTCCGCTGGTACAAGACTAATTGTAGAAGAAAGCATTCATGATGAGTTCGTTAACGCTCTTGTTGAGCGAGTGAAAAAATTTAAGCTTGGAAGCGGATTTGACGAAGACACACAAATGGGCCCACTTATTTCTGCAGAGCACCGAGCGAAAGTAGAAAAGTATGTAGAAGCAGGTATTAAAGAAGGTGCTACATTAGCAGTTGGTGGTACCCGTCCAGAAAATCCAGAACTACAAAGTGGATTTTTCTACTTACCCACTATTTTCGCGGACTGTACAACAGACATGAGCATTGTTCAAGATGAAGCATTCGGTCCAGTTATCACGGTTGAGAAATTCTGTACAGAAGAGGAAGCGGTAAAGCTTTCTAATGACTCTATCTACGGACTTGCTGGTGGCGTTTGGACAAACGATATTATAAAAGCTGAACGTTGTGCAACAAAGATGCGCATGGGCACTGTTTGGATTAATGAATTCAACCTTTACTTCCCACATGCACCATGGGGCGGATTTAAGCAGTCTGGTATTGGACGCGAACTAGGAAAACTAGGAATTGAAGAATATACAGAAACAAAACATATCTTCCAAAACCTTAAACCTGAAGCGATCAACTGGTTCTAAGCTATCAATCTAAGGAGAAACTATGGTGTTGAAGTAACACATATTTCTGGTATGTACTAGAGATGAAACAGTGCAGTTAGAGAGCTATTAGTCGAAATAAGTACACTAGAGGTGTTTCCAATTAAGTTACCCAACTTATATTGGAAACATCTTTTTTTTATGGTCCTTATCATATTGTTCTTATTTTCTTATTCTATTTTAATACAAAGTAAAGCAGTCAAATCATTAAGATTTTGAGGGTATGTATTCTGTTTATTTGTAGGAATTTTATAGAAAATTATTTAAATTGACTGAATTAAATAAATATTGTAATTTTTCCAAAAGAAATTACATTGTTTAATACAGTGATGAGTTTTAAGATAAAATAATATAAGGAAATATGAAACATAATTCAGTCAATGTCTAATGAGGTCAGAATTAATTCTTTAAGGAGGTGTTGCTGACTGAGTAGTAATATCTGAAGTAATGACATCATTTTTAGGAGTGAAATTTAAGCGCTTACAAAAAAGAGGAGGTATCATTGTTTTGAATTTAAAACAAAATTCAGATTATTTTTTGCGAAGGAATTCCAGAAAAATAGGCAAGAGGTCATTTCTAGTTTCATTAATTTTCATTCTAATATTCAGCCTTATTCCAAGTAATTTAATATTAGCTGAAGATTTACAAGATTCATTTGGAGGAACAGAATTACTAGAAAATGGAGGCTTTGAGGAAGGGTTAGAGCCATGGATGAATTATCGTGATGCATCTGTTGAGGTTACCGATCAAGAATATAACAGTGGGTCACATAGTCTATTAGTCTTTGATCGACAATCAACAGTTGATGGACCGCAACAATATATAACTGGAAAAGTAAAAGTTGGAGGAACATATAAATTTTCAGCAAAGGTGAAATATACCGAAGGACCTGACCGGAAAGGATTTAATTTCAATATCCAACATGGTCCAAGCTGGGAAAATATTGACGTGATGGGATCAACAACGATTAATAAAGGCGAGTGGAGTACGGTTGAAGGTACCTATACAATCCCAGAAGATGCAGATTTATCGGAAACGTTTATTTTTATTGAGACAACCTACGCAGCTACAGCTGATCAAGTAAACGATTTAATGGATTTTTACGTGGATGATGTGTCATTTGTTGATTTAGATTCAAATATTATTGAAAATGGTGGTTTTGAAGAAGGGTTAGAGCCATGGGCTAACAAAGGTGTGGCTGTGGTTGAGGTCACTGACCAAGAATATAGTAGTGGATCATATAGTTTGCTGGTTACTAATAGAGAAGCATTTGATGATGGACCACTACAAGAGATAACTGGAAAAGTACAAGCAGGTGAAACATATGAATTTTCAACAAAGGTGAAATACACTGAAGGGCCAGACCAAAAAGGATTTAATTTCAACATCCAACATGGTCCTAGTTGGCAAGGGATAGATGTGATGGAATCAGGAACTATCAATAAAGGTGAATGGGGGACGATTGAAGGTACTTACACAATTCCCGAAGATGCGGATTTGTCGGAGACGTATATCTTTATTGAGACATCCTATGCAGTTCCACCTGATCCTGTAAATGATTTAATGGATTTCTATGTGGATGATGTATCATTTGGACTAGAATTGAGTACTCCACCAGTAGTAATTCCAGGTGATCAATATGATGGTACAGAAGCAATTGCTAAGGTTCCGGGGAGTAATAACCCGCTTATAAGCCATAAATTTGGAGCGGACCCAAATGCAATCGTTTATGATGGCAGAGTATATATGTATTTAACAAATGATGAATACGAATATGATGGAAATGGAAATGTAGTGAATAACTCCTATGGAGGTATTAATACGATAACTGTTATTTCTTCTGATGATATGGTCAACTGGACTGATCATGGTGCAGTTCCAGTAGCTGGGCCAAATGGTGAATCAACTTGGGCAATTAATTCGTGGGCAGTAGCAGTAGAAAATAAGGAAATCGATGGTGAAGAAAAATTCTTCATGTATTTTTCAAATAATGGCTCAGGAATTGGTGTACTAACCGCTGATTCTCCTCTTGGACCGTGGGAAGATCCTATTGGACAACCTTTAATTGATGGGAGTACACCTGGTACTCAGGGTGTTGTTTGGATTTTTGATCCAGCTGTACTAGTTGACGATGATGGGGAAGGGTATCTATATTACGGAGGTGGAGTTCCTGGTGGAAATAACCCTACTCAAGAACAAGCGGAACACCCACAAACAGCTCGAGTCATTAAATTAGGTGACGATATGACGAGCGTAGTAGGTGAAGCACAATTAATAGATTCACCATTCCATTTTGAATCAAGTGGTATTCACAAATATGATGGAAAGTATTACTACTCATATAGTACGAATTTTTCTGGGAATCGCCAGGGAGATGACCCAGGTTATGCAGATATTGGTTACATGGTAAGCGATAATCCTATGGGTCCATTTACTTATGAAGGTGTCGCCTTAAGAAATGGGTCTCAGTTTTTTGGAGTCGGTGGAAACAACCACCAAGATTTCTTTGAGTTTAAAGGGCAGAGCTATGTTGCTTATCATGCTCAAACATTAGGCGATGCTTTAGGTACTGTTCAAGGTTACCGTTCGCCTCATATAAATAAGGTTGAATATGATGAGAATGGTAATATTTTAGATATTATAGCAGATATGAAAGGTGTATCTCAAGTAGCAAACTTGAATCCATATCAGAGAACCGAGGCTGAAACAATTGGGTGGAATGCTGGTATCTCAACTGAGGTATCTGAGGCACCAGGAAGCCCATTAGCAAGTGTTAATCTGAATGTTACAGATATTAATGACGGAAACTGGGTAGCTGTATCACAAGCGGATTTCGGAGAGAATGGAGCTGAGACATTTGAAGCTAATGTCGCCTCAACTGTTGGTGGTGCAATTGAAATTCGATTAGGCAGTAAAGAAGGTGACGTTATTGGAACACTTGAAGTTAATCCGACGGGTGGAGATCAAGAATGGAGTTTAATAGAAACGGATGTAACTAGCGTCTCAGGAGTCCACGATGTGTACTTTATGTTTACTGGCGAAGGTGAAGGGAATTTATTTAATTTTGATTATTGGCAATTTACAGGGGGAGAAGGGGACGAAGGTGAAGATCCTGGGGATGAAACTCCAGGAGAAGGAACAACAGAGTTAGTTTTAGATGGAGAAGATGCACAAGAAGTAAAGGCAGAAGAAACATATACGATTAGCGGCACAAAGAGTAAAATAACGATGCCATCGGATCTACCGGTAGGAACAAAAGTAAAAGTTGCGAGCAAAGATTTTGAAGAAACAAACTATGAAGGATTAACATCAGCTGGCGATCGGCTGACCTTTATGTTTGAATATCCAGATGGATCAACAATGCCTACGAATGAATTCATATTAGTACTAGGTAATGATGCAGATGCAGATTTAGATCGTCTAGGAATCTATTATTACAATGAAGAAACAGATGAGTGGGAACATCGTGGTGGTGAAATTGATGAAGAGAATCATGTAATTACAATATCTGTTTCACACTTCTCCACATACGGGGTATTTGTAGAAGATCAAGAATCACCAGGTGATGGACAAGACGGAGAAGACGGCCAGGATGGACAAGACGGAGAAGACGGCCAGGATGGACAAGATGGAGAAGACGGCCAGGATGGACAAGACGGAGAAGATGGCCAGGATGGACAAGATGGAGAAGACGGCCAGGATGGACAAGACGGAGAAGACGGAGAAGACGGTCAGGATGGACAAGATGGCCAAGATGGAAATGACGGAAATGACGGCCAGGATGGACAAGATGGAGAAGACGGCCAAGATGGACAAGCTGGTCAAGGCAAAGATGTTGATCAAAATGGGTATCACGGTAAAACTAGTCATAATGATCAGGGCAATGTTGGCGGAGGAGATAAGTTACCGAGTACAGCTACGAACCAGTTTAACTATTTGATAATAGGTATGATCTTATTGTTAGCTGGAGGCTCAACATTAGTAATAATATCACGTAGAAGAAGAATACTAAATAAGTAAAATTAAGCTCCCAAGTAAATTACTTGGGAGCTTAATTGCTATAAAACGTTAAAATAAGAATTAGCAGAGTTCGATTGGGAATAAGATGAAGCAAGGCATTGGCTGAAGCGGATTGACGACTTTTCTACCTAAAGTGAAGCCATGAAAGAAGCATACTACTTTGATAAAAACAGGATCGTCTTTGCAGAGACTTAAGTTAGTCAGTAGCCCCTAATTAGACGCAATCTTCTGTATATGATAAAATTTTGAATTAGAAGAATTTTATAAAAAATATGGTGTTGTTAATCTGAAGATCTCGAAAGAATTAAACGTTTTAAGTCAGGAGTAGCAACTCTATTACTCTCTTCAAGTTAAAAAATAGCAAGAATGACGTTTGCACTGTAAAAGAAAGCGCATTCACTTAAGGGTATAAACAAATGTGTTGAAATGATTGAAGAGGGTATTAAATTCATAAAGGAGGCAGGTATTATAATATAGCGTGCATGGGAGAGTTTAATGGATTCAATGGCTAGAGGAACACTAAGTGAAAATTGAGTTTTCAGAAGTACGAGGAAATCGCGATAACTAATTGAAACCAAGCGAAGGCTTTAATCTCCTGTTTACCCTTCGTTGCAGTATATTTTAGATGACTACCGTGATAAAGCGGTTGATTTTGTGAGAAATTACGGTAATTCGACTATTCATATTAATATTTAACCGAAGTTCAACCCATTAGCATTAAAAGGATGGAAACACCGTTATAATAGTAGTTAAGACTAATATATGGAGTGATAAATGATGTTTGTAAAAGTTGCAGAAGCAGTTGCTAAGGTTCCAGGGAACAATAACCCTCTTATAAGTCATAAATTTGGAGCGGATCCAAATGCAATCGTTTATGATGACAGAGTATATGTATATTTAACAAATGACGTATACGAATATGATGAGGCTGGGGAAGTAGTTAATAACCACTATGGAAGTATTAATACAATAACTGTTATTTCGTCTGACGATATGGTCAACTGGACCGATCATGGTGCGGTTCCAGTGGCGGGACCAGAAGGTGAAGCAACTTGGGCGACTAATTCGTGGGCAGTAGCATTAGAAAATAAAAAAATCGATGGTGTGGAAAAATTCTTCATGTATTTTTCAAATAATGGCTCAGGAGTTGGTGTACTAACCGCTGATTCTCCACTTGGACCGTGGGAAGATCCTATTGGAAAGCCTTTAATTGATGGAAATACACCCGGTACTGAAGGCGTTGTCTGGATTTTTGATCCGGCTGTACTAGTTGACGATGATGGGGAAGGGTATCTATATTACGGTGGGGGAGTTCCGGGTGGAGAGAACCCTACTCAAGAACAAGCGTTACACCCACGAACAGCTCGAGTCATTAAATTAGGTGACGATATGACGAGTGTAGTAGGTGAAGCAAAATTAATAGATTCACCATTCCATTTTGAATCAAGCGGTATTCACAAACATGATGGAAAGTATTACTACTCATATAGCACGAATTTTTCTGGGGATCGTCAGGGAGATGACCCAGGATATGCTGATATTGGTTACATGGTAAGTGATAAACCTATGGGGCCATTTACTTATAAAGGTGTCGCCTTAAGAAATGGGTCTCAGTTTTTTGGAGTCGGTGGAAACAACCACCAAGACTTCTTCGAGTTTAAAGGTCAGGGCTATGTTGCTTACCATGCTCAAACATTAGGCGATGCTTTAGGTACTGTTCAAGGTTACCGTTCGCCGCATATAAATAAGGTTGAATATGATGAGAATGGTAAAATATTAGACATTCAAGCAGATATGAAAGGTGTATCTCAAGTTGCAAACTTAAATCCATATCAGAGAACTGAGGCTGAAACAATTGGGTGGAATGCTGGGATCTCAACTGAGGTATCTGCGGCACCAGGAAGCCCATTAGCAAGTGTTAATCTGAATGTTACAGATATTAATGACGGAAACTGGATAGCTGTATCACAAGCGGATTTCGGAGAGGATGGACCTAAGACATTTAGAGCTAATATCGCCTCAACTGTTGGTGGTGCAATAGAAATTCGATTAGACAGTAAAGATGGTGACGTTATTGGAACACTTGAAGTTAATCCGACAGGTGGAAATCAAGAGTGGATTTTAATGGAAACGGATGTAATTAGCGTCTCAGGAGTCCACGATGTGTACTTTATGTTTACTGGCGAAGCTGAAGGGAATTTATTTAATTTTGATTATTGGCAATTCACAGAAGCAAAAGGGGACGAAGTTAAAAATTCTAAAAACAAAAATCATTGAGAAAAACCAACAGAGTTTACCTTAGATGAAGAAGAGCCGCAATTTATTAGGAAGCACTTGATAACGTGCAAGGTTTTTGGACCTTTTTACGATGATTCCGGTCTACGTAACTTCGATATAAGAGGTGGTAACCTCGATACTATATTATCTGAACCAGTTAAACACTTATAAGAGAGCGTTCTCATCTTTACTTAAGCTTAGATCAGAAAGGAACCATCTATGAAAAATACGAATAAGCTACTTTGGTATAAACAACCAGCTAATGATTGGAATGAAGCTTTACCAATAGGTAATGGTAGATTAGGAGGGATGGTTTTTGGTCTAATCCATAAGGAAAGAATCCAATTAAATGAAGATTCCGTTTGGTACGGTGGACCAAGAGATCGAAATAATCCAGATGCATTAAAACACTTATCTCAAATTAGAAAGTTATTATCAGATGGAAGATTAAAAGAGGCTGAAAATTTGGCAGCGATTGCTTTTACAGGTACGCCAGAAACACAGCGTCATTATGAACCACTAGGTGATTTATTACTAGATATGAACCACCGAGAAACAAGAGCATCTAATTATACTAGACAGTTAGACTTGGATAATGCTATTACGAAAGTACAATATACTTTAGGTGATGTCACATTTAACCGAGAAATATTTAATAGTTATCCAGATCAAGTAATGGTGATTCGTTTAACAGCCTCTGAAGGAAACTCGATATCGTTTCGAACTTCGCTAGATCGCGGAAACGGAAGAAATTTTGATGAACTAGAATCTGTATCGGAAAACACTTTAATCATGCGAGGTGAAACAGGTGGAAAAGGGGGTATTGTATTTCGATGTGGAATAAAAATAATACATGAAAATGGCTCAGTTAAAACACTCGGAAATCAATTATTTATTGAAAAAGCAGATTCGGTAACATTAATTCTCGCAGCGGCAACTTCTTATCGATATGATGATCCAGAGAAACAATGCTTGACCATCATAGAGCGAGTTTCTAAAAAGGAATATCAGAAGTTAAGACGAAATCATATTCAAGATTATCAAGAATTATTTCATAAAGTAAATTTTCAAATAGGTGATTCTAATGAGCAATTAACAGAGTTACCTACAGACCAACGCTTAGACTTAATGAAACAGGGTAAAGAGGATCTAACATTAATCAGTACATATTTTCATTTTGGACGATATTTATTAATTTCTTCCAGTCGCCCTAATTCTTTGCCAGCGACTTTGCAGGGGATTTGGAATGAGAACATGTTGCCTCCTTGGGACAGTAAATATACTATTAATATCAATGCTCAAATGAATTATTGGCCTGCAGAAATATGTAATTTATCAGAATGTCATCAACCATTGTTTGAACATATTGAAAAAATAAAAGAAAATGGTAAAAAAACTGCAGAGAGCATGTACGGATGTAGAGGTTTCACGGCCCATCATAACACCGATATTTGGGGAGATACAGCCCCACAAGACATTTATATGCCAGCAACTATCTGGCCAATGGGTGCAGCATGGCTATGTTTACACCTGTGGGAGCATTTTGAATTTACACGTGATGTAGAATTCCTGGGATCCTCATATGACACTTTAAAGGAAGCATCTTTATTTTTCGTTGATTTTTTAATCGAAAATGGAGATGGATTGTTAATAACAACCCCTTCAGTATCACCAGAAAACACATATATTTTACCAAATGGAGAAAAAGGAACCTTGTGTGAAGGACCATCAATGGATAGCCAAATCATATTTTCTCTGTTTTCAAATTGCATTAGAGCAAGTGAAATTTTAGGTACAGATGAAAATTTTCGACTTCAATTAATAGGGCTAATAGAAAAAATACCGAAGCCAAAAATAGGGAAACACGGACAAATACAAGAATGGCTGGAAGATTATGATGAAGAAGAACCCGGACATCGTCATATTTCACACTTATTTGCCCTTTACCCTGGAAATCAAATATCACCAAGCTCTACACCTAACTTAGTTAAGGCAGCGAAAGTAACACTTGAAAGAAGATTGCTTTCTGGTGGTGGTCATACTGGTTGGAGCCGTGCTTGGATTATCAATATGTGGGCTCGTTTAGAAGAAGGAGAGTTAGCTTATCAACATATTGTAGAATTGCTTAAGTCTTCTACTCTACCAAACTTACTCGATAACCACCCACCATTTCAGATTGATGGAAACTTTGGAGGGACAGCAGGTATTGCTGAGCTATTACTTCAAAGTCATAACAAAAAAATACACTTGTTTCCAGCACTACCTAAGGAATGGAGAAAAGGAAATGTCAGTGGTCTAAAAGCTAGAGGCGGTTTTGAAGTTGACTTGTCATGGGATGAGGGGAAATTAACATGTGCTACGATTTATTCACTTAAAGGTGAAAACTGTGTAATTCTATATAATAATGAAAGTATAGATTTGAAGACAACGGAAGGACAGACTTATCAGCTAGTATTTGATGATAAGTAAGGTCAATAAGTGCTACGCAAAAGAATTTGTTAAATATCTACTAATATAAAAATTGAGGTGCTAATAATGAAAAAGCAAGGTCTGAACCCTTATCTTCCATCGTGGGAATATATCCCAGATGCAGAACCGCATGTTTTTAATGACAGAGTTTATGTTTACGGATCTCATGATTGTTTTAACGGGCATGCGTACTGTTTAAATGATTATGTATGCTGGTCTGCGCCCATTGATAATTTAGCAAATTGGCAGTATGAAGGTGTAATTTACAAAAAAACAGACGATCCATTGAATCAAACCGCAGAAATGTGTCTTTATGCTCCAGATGCCACTGTTGGACCGGACGGACGATATTACTTGTATTATGTACTAGATAAAGTCCCTGTTGTGTCAGTGGCTGTTTGTGATTCGCCAGCTGGAAAATACGAATTTTATGGATATGTACGTGACGCAGATGGCTTTCTTTTAGGGGAAAGAGATGGAGATGAACCTCAATTTGACCCTGGCGTACTGACCGAAGGAACGAAAACATACCTGTATACTGGTTTTTGTGCAAAGGGTGACAAATCCAGAAGCGGGTCTATGGCGACGGTGCTAGGGCCAGATATGATTACTATATTAGAAGAACCGAAGATCATAGCACCAAGTGAACCATATAGTAAAGGGAGTAGTTTTGAAGGGCATGAGTTTTTTGAAGCTCCTTCGATGCGTAAGAAAGGTGACACTTACTATTTCGTTTATTCTTCCATAGTCATGCATGAGTTGTGTTACGCTACGAGCAACCATCCTACAGAGAATTTTGTTTGTCGTGGAGTTATAGTTAGCAATAATGACTTGCATATAGATTCTTATAAACCTGTTAACAAGCCTATGTTCTATGGGGGGAATAATCATGGCAGTATCGTTGAGATTAGTGGAAAATGGTATGTTTTTTATCATCGCCATACTAATGGATCGAATTTCAGTCGTCAGGGATGTGTTGAACCGATCGAATTTCTTGAAGACGGTGCGATACCACAAGTTGAAATGACTTCGTGCGGTACTAATGGCGGACCACTTATTGGACGTGGCGAGTATCCAGCTTTTATTGCATGTAATCTGTTCTGCCGAGATGAAGAAATGTATACAGGTGATCTCTGGATGAATACTCAATTCCCAAAAATTACTCAGGATGGAAAAGATGGAGATGAGGAAATAGGATATATTATCAATATGACTGAATCTGCAACAGCTGGTTTTAAGTATTTTGATTGTAAGGGGATTAGAAATATCAAGATTAAGGTTAGAGGGTATTGTAGTGGTGCTTTTGAAGTAAAAACTTCATGGGATGGTCCAGCACTAGCAAAGATTCCAGTTAAGTTTACAAATGTGTGGACTGAATATTCTTCTGACGTTCTTATCCCAGATGGAGTTCAGGCTTTGTATTTAACTTACACTGGGAATGGTAGAGCTGCCTTGGCCTCTTTTACACTTGAATAGATATTAAAGAAGTTCATTTGTGAAGGTTTAGAGGTGCCCCCTTTCGCATTTAATGATTAGTATGATCTTTTTATTAATTGGCGCCTGAACATTCGGTCATAATATCACGCAGAAGAATCCTAAATAAGTAAAAAGTTAAGCTCTCAAGTATAATTACTAGGGAGCTTAATTGCTATGAATCGATAAAATATGAATTAGTGGAATTTAGTTAGTGCGGTGTAAGCTTGATTGGTGTTCAGTTCATTGCAAACAAGAAACAGAAAAAAATATAAGGAATAAGATATTTAAACTTATTTTCTAGTATGTAAGTACAGGCATTATATTTTTTTTGACATACAATGAAGTACACCTTAAGAAAGGAGGATCTAGCATGTTTTGTCATCCTATTTCTGGAGCTGCATCAGCTTTACTAAATGTCAATCCCGGAACACGTGTGGTTATCCAATACAATGGAGGAGGTAAACAAGGTTTATTAGTAGGGAAATTTCAAGGATTTGATAGAGACTGTAACGCGAATTTCACTCATGCTCGACTTGGAGTAGCGCCAGGGCCATCGGTTAATTTGCCGGGAAAAACAAGAGTTTCACCGCGATCAATCAACTCTGTTAGTTTTTAACATTTTTTAGGGGGAGCATCAAGCGCTCTCCCCTGTTTTTATACAGGATTTGTGAATGATTTAAATCAATCAACTCTGTTAGCTTTTATCAAATCCTAATATATGTATATGAAGAAAGCCATGAGAAAGTTCTTAGGGGACGAACGTAAAAATAAAAAAATTATACATATCGAAAATCGAGTATATGTGTGGTTATTACATATTATCAACTAATTTTAGGTGCGTAGTAAGGTTACTGGTGATAAAAAACTCAAGTGAATGTTTTATTACCGATTTAAAGAATATGACACTCGTTCTCACTGATTTTAATAAACTACTAATTTCAATTAATAATAATTGTAATTTATTTTCAACAAATAGCTTCAATCCATCTGCATAGGAATCAGCTCTTTGTTAAAATAGGAAAGGTATATGCTATATTTGGGTGAAAAGGACAAATTTTCAGTTATATTGTAAACGATTACTATAATCGTAAATGAGACTTTGAAAGGATGATAAGTATGTCTAAAAATATGTTACCAACGCCTCTTTATCGTGATCCAATTTATGATGGTGCTACGGATCCAACGATTATTTATAACAATATTGAGGATAAGTGGTGGCTAATTTATACTAGTCGAAGAGCATCATCTCAACCTATCGGACACTCTTGGGTGCATGGGTCTGCCTTAGGAGTAGCAAGTTCTTCGGATGGATATGAATGGACATATCGTGGGACAATTCCAAATCTTGATATTGAACCAGGCCACAATACTTTTTGGGCTCCAGAGGTAATTGAATATCAAGGTAAATACCATATGTATGTGACATATATTCAAGGAATACCAACTGATTGGGCTGGGCACGAAAGAAATATTTTGCATTATACGAGTGATAATATGTGGGATTGGTCATTTCAATCAAAACTTCAACTTAGTTCAAGTTATGTTATTGATGCAGCGATTCATCCTCACCCTGATGGAACATGGAGAATGTGGTATAAAGATGAAGCAAAGAATTCTTCAACGTGGGTAGCCAAAAGTGAGGACCTATATAAATGGGAAGTCATTGGTCAAGTTCTCGATGAGTACCCACATGAGGGAGCAAATGTATTCTTTTGGAAATCATATTATTGGCTAATCGTTGATTGCTGGAAAGGACAAGTCGTTTATCAATCTAAAAATTGTGACGATTGGCAAGAGCAAACGGTAATCCTCCAAGAATTTGGAATGAGAGAAGATGACGGAGATTATGGTCGTCATGCAGATGTTCTCGTTACTGATGACGAGAAGGCGTATATCTTCTACTTCACTCATCCTGATGTTCACGGCGATATGGACGAACAGAGTTATGCCTCTAGGCGTTCCTCTATTCAAGTTGGAGAACTTTCATTAGAAAATGGAATAATGACATGCCACCGCAATGAAGTTGTGCAATTGGAATTGGGTACTACCAGTTAAAAATACTAGGTAGTCGAAGTGCTTTTAGCTTGTATTCGAATGAAAGTCTGTACTTGCTGGTCAAGGTCAGGCTTTTTTGACATGTTATCGCCTTTATTTACGTACGCTAGCTTTCATAATACGCTGGAGAATAGATACTCCAAAGTTTTTGTTAAAATTAATCGTTTAGTTCCCAGTGAGAAACATATTCCTATATATTTTAATCTATTATTCATGTAAAATGGTTAATTGATAATAAAATTTTATAATAAAGATAATTAAATGTTATCAAAAGTGAACTTACAGAAAATTAGTTTTAGGGGGAATTGGATTGTTGCAGCGATATACACGTATTTTTTTAACAGGACTGGTGTCAGTTGTTGGTCTTAGTGCTTTAGCAGCTTGTGCGGAGGATTCATCTGAGACAAGTAATTCAAGTATGGAACATGAGCAAGTGGTGGATGTCGATTGGTTAGAAAATGAAATGGAAGATGAGAATTTACTTATCTTAGATGCTCGTGGTGCGGATGATTATGAGGCAGGACATATCCCGAGTGCGATTAATACCCCATGGCAACAATTTGCCCATATGGGTGACGAACCAGGAACAGAGAATTGGGGAGTTCTTTTAACAGAGGAAGAACTATCTGAACGTTTAAGTGAAATTGGCATTTCGGATGATCGGCAAATAGTCATTTACACTGACCCTAATGGCTGGGGAGAAGATGGCCGGATCATGTGGATGCTAGATATGATCGGATTAACTGATGTAAAAATGCTTGATGGCGGATGGACAGCATGGGAAACAGCAGATGGAGAAGTTAGCGATGTCCCTACTAAATCAACTCCGAGTGATTTTGAAGTCACATCGATGGACCACTCATCATTTGCAACGACGGAATATTTAGCTGAAAATATGGATGATTTGAAAATTATTGATACGAGGTCTCTTACTGAGTATGAAGGTGCGACGGATTTTGGTGAACGTAGAGGTGGTCATATTCCTGGAGCGAGCCATTTGTATTTCAAAGAATTCTTTAACGATGACTCTACCTTAAAAAGTGAGGAAGAAATGGTAGAAATCATGGATGAACTAGGAATAGCTAAAGACGATACAATCGTGACGTATTGTACAGCTGGTATTCGTTCTGCTCATATGACGATGCTACTAAAAATGGCAGGGTATGAGAATGTAATGAATTATGATGCGTCTATCTATGAATGGGCAGGAAATGAAGACCTTCCACTTGAGTAGATAAGTCAGGTTTGAAATAAGAAGCTGAAACTCCTAACCTTTACTGGTAGGAGTTTCTTTAAACGAGGGAATGATGCCGAATGAATAATATGACGATAAGTCTCCGTCATCATCTATCTATACTGGCAAGTGTGATACTGATTACCCTCATATGTTATTTTCTGATTCCCTCTATAGAAGGAACTATTCATCAAATAATTTCTCTGCTATATTTTGAGGATATCAAAGGGATCCGAATGTTGATCGTTTCATTTCAAACGTGGGACTGGTTTTTGTCTATTGGCGTAACAGCGATACAGACATTAGTCTTTCCTTTAGCTGAAATGTCTGTTGCCGATGCGAATGTTACTTTATTCCCGCTATTAGGAGGACCATTAATTTCAATTGTTGGCTTTATGATTGGTGTGGGTGGTTGGTTTTGGCTTGGGCGTATAATTAGAAGGTTTATTGATTTACACTTTGTCATTAGTATGGGAACAGATGTCTCACGTTTGTTAATACTTATTTTGCCGTGGGTCCTGGTCCCTCTTGTAATATTATGGGTTGTTCCGTTTGCTTTATTAGGATTTTTCTATGGCTTGACTTCTGTAAGTTTTAAAAAGTTTTCACTCTGTTTTATTAGCGGATTAATAATTCATTATATTCTGCACGGACTGATTTAAACAAGCTGTGAAATGATAACGATAGGGTAATGAAATAGCCTGTAAAGTATATGATACTTTTACAGGCTATTCTTTTGTCGAAATCAATATAGTAAATTCTAAAGAGAAATATGCTCTTTATCAGAAATCATTTTCTTTAAAATTTTTTTTGCGAGTGTTGCTCCTTTTACTTTTACATGAAGACATTCCGAAGTATTTACGACGTAGTTTCCAGTCAAAATGGCAGACTTTAATTCATCTACTGTGTTGCACTCCTCATTGAAGTCATTATAAACACTTCCGTACTGTAAATATTGATGTGTATCACTTCCTCCTACGATAGGAAGGTTAATTTTATTAGCGAAATCTGCGAGTTTTTTTTGATACGGCTCATTTCCATATGCATAAAGATCCTTTCCGTTTAGGTCCAAGGCATCTAGACGTTGAAGTTGCGATACTTCTAAGTGATGAAGCGGAGTACTTTCTCGAAACGGGTGGGCCCCTATTTTTAATAGGTGATATTTCTCAGCAATGTCTAGTAACTCATTAAAAGGAATAAACGTATCTTCTGTTGTGTGATTATCTAATGATTCGCGGATAGCTAGAATATCTTCCCTGCTTCCAATCAAGAGAATGTGTCCAGTTTCTTTGATGTCCACTTCGATTCCAGGAAAAAGTTTAAGACCGTCAATTAAATAGTATCCATGCTCATATGTGTAATGGCTGTCAATGAAATTGTAGACATCTGTAAATCGACTAGTATTAAAATGTTCCGTCATTGCCAATGCTGTTAACCCAGTTGCTTTTGCCTCTTCCATCATTTCTCGAAAATAGTCGGGCATAAACGTCGACTTTTTAGAAATCTTTACGTGACTGTGAAAATCTATTCTCATAATACGCCTCCTGAATTTTTATTAAAAACAAACAACGTGACGACATATAAAGCTGAAAATACTAAGAACATGTAATCACGAGAATGAAATGATAAATGTGCGAGTTTAATCTTTTTTATCTTCGGATGGTTAAATGCATAAAAACTTCCCTTTACTTCTAATGCCTCTACGGTTGTTCGTGCTCTTTTTGCTGTGCTTAATAGCAAAGGGTAAAAGGAAAGTACTGCGATCTTTGAAAAATAGGCAATCGATCGCCAGTAAAGAAAGCCATGTTTTATAGGTGCTTTACCGCGTAATCGAAAAGATAGAAATACATGATGATATTCATCTAATAAACTAGGGAGCATCCGATAACCATAGGCAATACTGAAAGAGACTTGACCAGGTACGCCAATTTTAAGGAGACCATTACTCAACTTTTCTGGATCCATAGAACAAAAAACAGTAATACTAGCTAATGAAATAATAGAAACTTTCATTGTTAAAAGAATGAGTGGTAGAATCACACTCCAATCTCCTCCGAAAAACCAAGAGGCGATCAATAGGTAGCCCCCTTGTCCTAATAAGCCTAAACATAGAATCATAATAATTAAAGGAGAAACTTTTGCTACGATGGTCGTGATAATCATAAATACGAACAGGCCAACTAAAATCTGCTGATTATGAATAAACCATGGTACTAGTCCGAAAAATAAATACCATAAAAATAACGTGCGAGGATCCAGCTTCGCCAAAAAGGTTTCACTATTCCCATATGCTGTATTTAGTAATTCGATCTTTACTTGTTCGACAGAAAGCTTTTCAGATAATTTCTGTGTAAATTCCACTAGTACCCGCCTCCTTTTTTAACGCATGAACAAAATCATCAACAGTGTAGGCAAGAGGAGACATATGTAACTTTCTGCTCAACTCCAAAATCTGTGGTGATTTTAATCCTGCTAATTTCAGTAAAGAATCATTACTAAAAACTGATTCTTGATCACCGTCGTGAATTATTTCCCCTTCATGTAAAACGATAATCCTATTTGCCCATTCTGCAACAAGTTGCATGTCATGAGTGGCAATAATCACGGAACCAACTTGCTCTTTCAATGAATCAATCAATTTGGTTATGTGTTTACGAGTAGCAATATCAAGATTCGCTGTAGGTTCGTCTAGTAAAATAATAGATGGTTTCATTGCAACCCCTATAGCTAGTGAAGCTCGTCTTTGTTGACCGCCACTCATTAAACGACTGTCCTTATCTTGTAAATCTGTCAGATCAAATTGATTCAGCACATCATCGACGATCTTTTCGTATCCAGGGATTTTCCGGGATTTCAAATAAAACGCTACATCCTTTCTAACACAGTCCTCAATAAACATCTCTTCTGGATTTTGATAGACGTAAGTTACGGTATCTGCAAGTTTTTCGGGTGAAGCGTTTCGTGTGTTCAATCCGTCTACATAAACATCCCCTGTCTCTGGTTTAACAAGACCTGTGACCAGTCGCATTAAAGATGATTTCCCCGCACCATTGTTTCCTACTAGAGCTACTAGATCGCCTTCGTGAATATCCAAGTCGATATCCTTTAAAATCTTTTTCCGTGAGCGGTTTATCATTTTGTATGAAAAATTAACGTGATTCATTTCAATAAGTTTCTTTTTTTCGGAAAGATAGTGAGGTATGGTTCTCGATGAAAACTCCTCGTGTTGATTAATTACATGTGTTGGAAACATGGATACAGCTTCATCTATAGTTACAGGTAAGTCATTGTTATTAAACTGTCCCCACTTGTAAGCTGCTTGTGTTACTTGTGGTGGATAGATCTTGCTTTTCAAGAGAGCATCAACTTCCTTTAAAGCTGCCTTCGTTGATTTTTTCCAAACAACTTCTCCTGCATCCATTAAAACAACCTGATTGCAATAATCAGCTATAAACTCGGTATGATGTTCGATGACAATAATGGTTTTTCCATACTTTTTATTGAGCATTTCTAAGATTTTATATACTTCATCTGCGTGAAACGGATCAAGTTGGGCAACGGGTTCATCAATAATTAAAATATCAGGATTAAGAGATATAGCTCCAGCGAGAGCAAGTTGATGTTTTTGACCGCCGCTTAGCTGCCAAACAAATTCATCATCATGGCCATGCAGTCCTACTAAATTTAGTGCTCGTTTTCCTCTTTCTTTATAATCGGCATAACCGAAGTTAAGTGGTGCAAAACTAGCATCTTCCAATACTCGTGGGCTAACAAGCTGGTTTTCAAAGTCTTGGTAGACATATCCCACATGATGGGACAGTTCTGCAACCTTATGATCCGTTGTTACTAAACCATTCACGGTGACCTTTCCCGTGAAGTCACCTACATAGTAATGAGGGATGAGCCCATTTAACAATTTACACATTGTTGACTTTCCGCTTCCATTACCTCCTATAATCGCAACAAATTCCCCTTTGTTTATTTCTAAACAAATATCTTTTAAAACGCTGTTTTTTCCACCGGGATATTGAAAGTTAACGTGATCTAGCACGATTTGTTGTGTCATCAAGAAAGCCTCTCTTTTTCTTTATTATCTGATGCGTTATTTTTCTTTTTTATCATGACTATTACTGTGGCTACAACGATAATGAAAGCTATGCCAATACTTACCCAGATAAACCACCCCCCGAACATATCGAGAAAGTCTGCTTCCCATTCGTAGTTGAAACCTGCTTCGGATAGAAATTCGAAGAAAAAGGCTGCACAAGCTAACAAAATACCAACAACAATCAACCTAGGGGCAATGACTTCTTTCATAGAAAATTTAATTGTATTGTTTCTTGGCTTCATTCCTAGTAATGGCTCAATTTTACCGTATAAACGAGGAACTAAATATAATGTAGGTAGTAATGCAAACAAGATACCAGAGAATAAAACATCATTTAGAAAGGCAACGCCTTCTATTACAACGACACTTTCAGCTAATCCTGGTACAGCTTCTAATTCCTCTACACCAATCCATACCTTTCCAATATCGACGACGCTGCTAATTGCTTGATGAATAATAACACCAGTCATAGCTGCAATGCCAACTTGCCTTCTGTTTGTCGGATCACTAACTAGCGAACCTGCGATAAACATAGCTAAGGAGAAGGCAATAAATTTCTCGAGCTCACCAAATCCACCAAATTGACCGAGCATGATTTCACCAAAGATGACTTCTCCAAGTGATGCTCCTATAGCTGCATATAAAGGATGAAACAAGATACACAGTGTTAATGGAATGAATGCAAAATATTCAATTGATAATTCAATAGGTCCTAATTGAATGGAAGGCACTAACTCAGTAATCATGTTGGAAAGTCCGTATAATGACATGGATAAAATAAACACCATCATTTTCTGTGACTGGGTCAAAACATACCGTTCTTTTATTTTCCGCATTTCCTAACCTCCTTTTATTTGTTACCTTAAGCCTAAAACATCGCTATTAAGAGAGTGTTAAAGGAACGTAAATTACTTGTGAAAATTTTATCATTTTATAACATAATGTAAAAAATCATACATCGAACTATATATTAGTAGATTAATCTGCTACTCTGTGATTAATCGAAACGAAAACAAAGGAGGTATTTCATTGCTAAACTTCAATTGGAACACAGAGATGATGTCACCTAACCAACATAAAATTGCAGATTACATTCAAAAAAATACACAGCAGGTATTATTATCAACAGAACAAGAAATTTCTGATGCTGTAAAGGTTAGTAACGCTTCTGTATCAAGATTTTGGCGTTCCGTAGGATATAAAAACTTGAAAGATTTTAAGCGGGAGGTTGGTTCTGAACTTAAAGTTTCTCCATCTGGGAAAATGAATAATGTCATGAGTAAAGTAGATGGACAGGAATTGCAGTACCACACTCTTAAAAACTCTGTTGATCATTTATATAAAACGATGGAACAGTTCTCTCATGTGTCGTTTCAAGAGGCAGTAGATTTGTTCATACATGCGCAAAAAATCCACATATATTCTCCAGGTCCTTCATTAGGTTTAGCGGAATTGTTAGACTATCGTATCTCTAGGTATGGGATGGACGTACATTTGATAGATAAAGTTGGAAGTGAGTTGTTCGAGGACCTTATGCACTTTACAAAAGAGGACGTAGTTGTGATATTTGGATTTATTCGCCTACTTCCTGAAGCGAATGTTATCTTAAAGCATGCGGAACATGTTGGATACAAAACAATTATTATAACCGATCAACTCGTTTCAGAGTTTTCTACGCAAGCAGATGTTGTTCTCTTTGCAAGTCGAGGGGAGTTACAAGAATTCCATTCGATGATTGCACCCACTTTTATTATTGAAAATCTAATCATAGCAATAGGGATGAGGAATAAAGACAAAAATCTTGATAAGCTTGATCAGCTCAGTCAGTTACGTAAACGTTATTCAGCGGAATTGCCGAGATAAATGAAAGTCATGAAGAATAGCCTGTAAAGTATCACTCTTTACAGGCTATTCTTCATGACGAACTTTTGATCTGATTTTGCTTCTGTATCTCCATCTTATGCAAGGTATGCTTGGTACCCCACTCATGCATCGCTTCCAAAATTGGTTCTAGACTTCGACCGTACTCCGTCATCGAATATTCTACCTTTGGAGGTACCTGAGGATAGACAACGCGCGCAATAATATCTTCTTCTTCTAGCTCACGTAATTGTTTTGTTAGCATTTTTTGAGTAATACCGGGCATATTACGTTTTAATTCACTAAATCGTTTTGTCCCCTCTTGAAGGAGATGGAGAAGAATAATTGGCTTCCACTTTCCTACGAGAATCCCTAAGGCATCTTCTACTTGACAATTTTCTGGTTTTTTTTCCATGTAAATCCCCTCCATAGTATCCTTTTGTATACTATAGCACTTTTAAGTGCGTACTTCTCAATCTTTATATTACTGTTTATAATAGCATTATAATAAGAGAAAAGAAAGGTGGACTCATCTATGAAAAAATATCGGATTGACACAGATAAAGGATTGGAATTTGGAATTTATACTCTTGGAGATCACCTGCCAAATCCGACTACAGGTGAAAGAATATCTGCACAAGAACGAATTCATGAAATTATTGACTACGCAGTGCTTGCGGAACAAGCAGGCCTTGATTTCTTTAGTGTTGGAGAAAGTCACCAGGAATATTTTGCTACGCAGGCACATGCAGTTGTACTTTCAGCTATCGCCCAGGCGACAGAAAAAATTAAAATTGCAAGCTCATCAACTATTATCAGTACCTCAGATCCAGTTCGTGTTTACGAAAACTTTGCGACGCTTGACTTGATTTCTAAAGGAAGAGCGGAGATTGTAGCTGGACGAGCTTCCCGGATAGGACTGTTTGAGTTACTTGGCTATGATTCCCGTAACTATGAAGAACTTTTTGAAGAGAAATTCGACCTCCTCCGTCAAATTAATGAAGAAGAAAGGGTGAATTGGAGCGGTGAATTTCGTGCTCCATTACGGAATGCTGAAGTCCTTCCTCGTCCAGTAAATGGCTCCTTACCTATATGGCGGGCAGTGGGAGGAACTCCCGCTAGTGCAATGAAAGCAGGATATGCAGGCGTGCCGATGTTTATGGCACATTTAGGAGGCCCATCTTCGGTATTTAAAAACACGATTGATGCATACCGTGAAGCAGCGCGGGCAGGCGGACATGATCCAGAGCAACTTCCCGTTTCTACGGCAGGTTTTTTCTATGCGGCAGAAACTTCCCAACAAGCTTTAAAAGATTTATATCCTCATATAAATGAAGGAATGAAGCGAACGAACGGGGGAGGTTTTCCGAAGCAACACTTCGCACAGGGAGTCGACCCACACAATATAATGAACATTGGTAGCCCGCAACAAATCATTGAAAAAATACTCCATCAGCACGAAGTCTTCGGTCATCAGCGTTACATTGCTCAAATAGACTTCGGTGGGATGCCAATGGATAAGCTCAAGAAAAACTTAGATATCATTGGAAACGAAATACTGCCGGCAATTAAAAAATACACAGCTAAAAAATAAGGAGAGGTTAATATGAAGATTATTGGATTATCTGGCTCTCAAGTTGGCTCGAAAACGAGGACAGCAATGGAAGTAACGCTCAAAGCGATTAAGGAAAAATATCCTGAAACGGAAACAATCCTGATTGATTTAGCGGATTATAAGCTAGAATTTAGTGACGGCCGCAATTATCTTGATTATGAAGGAGATACGGGTTACGTTACGAAAACGTTAATGGAAGCAGATGCTATTGTTATCGGAACTCCTATTTTCCAGGCCTCCATCCCAGGCACTTTGAAAAATATTTTTGATTTGCTTCCGGTTAATGCATTTCGTGACAAAGTAGTTAGCATGCTTGTTACTGCAGGATCTCCCAAGCATTATTTAGTGGCTGATCATCAGATAAAACCGATACTTGCATACATGAAAGCGCAAATTGTACAAACTTATGTTTTTATTGAAGAAAAAGATTTTCGCCAAAAAGAAATTATTAATAATGATGTACTGTTCCGGATCGATCGTCTCGCGGAAGATACCGTAGTATTAACAGAAACTTTTGCTAAGATACGCGCGGATAAAGAAGCAGAGTATGATTTTTAAAAGAAATTCAATTATTAAACGAAAAGCGAAGCGGACCTGAAGGTATTATTACCTTCAGGTCCGTTATTTAGAATATAACTCTTATTAAGATCCCATCCAACCACCGTCAACACATAAGATGTGGCCACTAACATAACTTGATGCCTCGGAAGCCAAAAATACGACAGGTCCTTTTAAATCTTCTGGAGTTCCCCATTCACCTTGAGGAATTCGAGAAGTAATATATGCCTTACGATCTTTATCTTCTCTAATTGGTGCGGTGTTGGCTGTCTCCATATATCCTGGAGCTATCGCGTTAACATTAACACCTTTGCTCGACCATTCATTGGCAAACGATTTGGTTAAGCCAGCGACAGCGTGCTTAGTTGCTGAATAAGCTGGTACTTTTAACCCGCCTTGAAATGATAACATTGACGCGATATTAATAATCTTACCTGAGCCATTCTCGATCATGTGCTTTCCAAATTCACGAGTTAATCGAAAAACAGCGTTTAAATTCACGTCGATCACATCGTCCCAGTCTTGGTCCGTAAAGTTCTCAGCTTGGTTTCGTCTGATAATTCCAGCATTGTTAACTAAAATATCGACTTTTCCAGCCTTACTGATGGAATCTTTTACTACAGATGCAATTTTGTCTTGCTCAGATAAATCAGCTGAAATCGTGTAAAATTTACGACCTAAGTCTTCAACTTTCTGTTTCGTTTCGGGTTGTTCACTACTAGATCCTATTCCAATAATGTCAGCGCCTGCTTCGGCTAATCCAACAGCCATTCCTTGGCCTAGGCCTGAAGTTGATCCAGTTACTACAGCTACTTTTCCTTCTAAAGAAAAATTAATTTTCATAAAAAATACCTCCTGAGTTTCGTATCATAGATGAATAGTTTGAGTAATATTGAAAGTGATTCATGTATCTTTTTCTTAATATACTTTTTATACCATTATATATATAAAGTAAATGAAATAAATCGTACTTGGATATCAATTGCAATCCAAGTACGACATAAGGGGGCAAAAGTTATTTCAAATCTTCCATTGGAATAAAGTCCATGTCTTTGAAAGTATAATTCTCGCCAGCCATCGCCCAGATAAATGTATAGTTATTTGTACCGACACCTGAGTGAATGGACCATGGAGGTGATAGTATTGCTTGTTCATTCTTGATTAACATGTGACGTGTTTCATCAGGTCTTCCCATGAAGTGGAATACTCGTGACGATTCTTCCATATCAAAATATAAATAGACTTCTGCTCTGCGATCATGGACATGAGCAGGCATCGTATTCCACATGTTATTAGGTTCTAGCAATGTCATACCCATCATTAATTGGCAACTTTGAATGCCTTCACCATGAATATATTTATAAATGGTCCGATTATTAGACTCAGCATCGGAACCAAGTTTTGTCGGTGCAGCATCTTTAATTGGAAGAACTTTTGTTGGATATTCCTTGTGAGCATTTGCAGATACAAAATAAAGCTTTGCTGGATTAGCAGGATCGGCACTTTCGAACGTAACGTTTTCCTTACCAAGCCCTATATAGAGACAATCGCGTTTATTTAGTTCGAATACTTCCCCGTCAACTGTAACTTTTCCTTTAGGTCCGATATTAACAATTCCAATTTCACGGCGCTCAAGAAAAAATTCTGTTCGAAGTGCATCGCCTGCATCTAGCTTTACAGGTTTATCAGTAGGTATAACTCCTCCTACGACGACACGGTCATAGTGAGAATAAACCATCTTGAGTTCACCTTTTACAAAAAGTGACTCAATCAAAAATTCTTTTCGTAGCTTATCTGTCGTATATTGCTTCATATCTTCTGGATTTGTTGCATGTCTAATTTCCATTTATTCGTGCTCCCTTCAAGATTAAATTAACTTTTGTTCGTAAAAGTTCATAATCGTTCAATATAGTTTGATTATAGCAAAAATATTAACAGATCACAACAGTCTATGATATTTTACGTTTCAATAGTAAGATAAAATAAATAAGTAGATATTAAATGAGCTTTATTTTATGTTATAATAACTACGTTTTACAGAAGTCATCAATGATGTTTATAAATGTTTAATTTTGTACATAAATAGAAAACGTAACCTGCTTAAAAAACTTAAATTGATGAATTGCAAATTATTCTATATTTATAAAAAAGCTAAACAAAATGGGGGAGTAAAATGCTTTCAGTAGAGAGGCATGAAAAAATACTAAATGAATTAGACAAGCAGACAATTGTAAAAGTTTCGTATTTGAGTCATTTACTGCAAGTGACAGATAAAACGATACGAATTGATTTAGAAACGTTAGAAAATAGAGGGTTATTGAAAAGGATTCATGGTGGGGCAACAATTCTAGAAGAGGAAAATTCTATATTGCCCATCAAGAAACGGCAATTACAGCATAGCGATGTGAAAGATGCTATTGCTAGAGAAGCACTATTAACAATTAAAGAAAATGACACATTACTTATTGATGGTGGGAGTAGTACATTAGCACTCGCGCATTTATTAGGTGACTTCCCTATCAGTGTGATAACGAATGATATAAAACTAGCTTATGAATTATTAAATAAAGAAAAAGTACAACTAATGATGGTCGGCGGCACAAGAATAGGTACTTCTGGATCACTTTTTGGTGCAGAAGCATCAGACCTATTAGATAGAATAAGAGTAAACAAAATCTTCTTTGGAACGACTGGAATATCTATAGAGAACGGACTAACAGTGTTGAATGGGATTCATGCAGATTGGAAAAGAAAAGCATTAACTTGTTCGAACCATGTCACACTTTTAGCAGACTCCTCTAAATTCCAAAAGGATGCTTTAATTAAATTCGCATCAATTGAAGATTTAAATCAAGTCATTACGGATGATCAAATAGATAAAGAGAGTTATAATAAAATAAATGAAAGAGGCGTTAAAGTAACGAGAGTAAGTTTATAATTAACAACTAATAAAACGGACGGTAAGCACAGGAAAATGTGCCTGCAGTCCGTTTTTTAGTTACTTTTTTAAATATAAAATAAATGGGCTTTATGTCCCTAAAAAAGTCCTTTGTTTCCTTTTAATATAGATAAGCCCTCAACAAAGAAGTAATCACCATAAATCAGGGGGACTTCGATATTGCTATTCTCAGGGAAATGTCCGGTACCGCTCAAAATTAAGCCGTCTTCTTGATCGTTCTCCCAAGCTCCATAATTATCATATAATGAGCGGAGGATGTTTTCACCTCCACGTTTATAAATAGCTGCTTCAGTGCTGGGAACGTTATCAGCTAACTCTAATAACCCACATGCTGCTATCGCTCCAGCTGATGAATCTCGGTAGCTAGGAACTTCTTCTGGCAAACGAAAATCCCAGTACGGAACGTAGTCATCTGGTAGATTTGTGAGAAAGAAATGAGCAACTTTTTTGGCGGCATCTAAATAGTCTTCTTTCCCTGTGTAGCGGTAACATAATGCTAGTCCATAAATTGCCCACCCGGTGCCTCTTGACCAAGCAGATTCTGGTGCATATCCTTGTCCACCGATGAATTCGACTCTTTCTCCTGTATCAGGGTCAAAGCGGACAATATGGTGAACAGAACCATCAGCTTCGATAAAGTGATTTAGAATCGTATCAGCATGTTTCATAGCAGTATTTTTATAGCGCGGATCTGAGGTTTCTTCAGAAGCCCAAAATAACAGTGGTAGGTTCATCGCGCAATCTATAATTGCCCACCCTTCATTTTGGTTGCCTTCGTACCAAGGGTTCCAAGCTCGAATAAAATTTCCTTGTACATTAAACCTGCCCATCAGCAAGTTTGCGACCAAAAGCGCACGCCGCCGTGATTCCTCTTCACCAAGTAAGGTATATCTAGCGCGACTTGTTAAAGTCCACATAAAGCCCATATCATGATCCAATTTGTAATAATCGGTGATGACCTTATCGAGTCGTACTTCACACTCTTCGGCAATTTCTTTAAACGATTCATTTTTCGTATCTCGATAGAGTAACCAAAGTTGACCTGGCCAGAATCCTGCAGTCCACCAATGGGGGTCCGCCAGTCCATATGTTCCGTTAATACTTGCATGTGGGAAGTTAGCGCCAATTTTCGAACTTTTCCTACTGACCTTTTGAATCACATCTTGCCAAGCTTCATCTACCCATTCTCTATTATCGCTCATCGTCTCACCCTTTCAGATGTCATCATAGTATCATTGTATACCTTTATATTCTGAGAGAAATATAATAATTTTGACTTATTCTTTGAATTTGGTGCAAAAAAATTTCATGGAAACGGATTTATTGGTTTTTACAGACTATGAGATTGCAAATTAGAAAAACTTAGTATAAAAAAGCTTTAGAGAAATTTCTCTAAAGCTTTTACAAAGATTAAGCGACTTTTTTCTTATTGAGATTTTGATTTATTATCAGTGACAATCATGCTCTTCAGGACTTGTGTTAATATTGCAGGTGTGTGGATAAATGCATTGCTGCGGTGGAGTCGTTCTGTTCGTTGATGCATATCTTTTCCAAACGGTCCGATATTAAGCACAGGGGCTTGAAGCTGTGACATTTCTTCGAATGGAATCGAATACGACGTTCCCCAAACAGGCGTATTTTTTTTGTAAACATCGAGTTCTTGGCCATCATCCATGTATTTCACGTAACTTAAGTCACAGATACCATTAAAGTAATGGATATGTTCTAACTTGATATCGCTATATTTTGCGACGTGTTTACTTAATTCAACAGCATCCATTACCATAGTATCTTCTGAGCTGTTCACTGCTGGATAATAAGGTGGTGCAAATAAAATGACAATTGCAGGAGCTAATTCTGGGCACTGAATCATTAGCTCACCCGCAATTTCCAACGATTTCTCGCGATCATCCATTTCAATGTTATCGTGAATAGGTAACGTTAGCTTATCTACTGTTTCCTCTCCAAATTTATCAACCGCATGAGCCAATAAGTCTTTATACCGGATTACTCTTGTTTCACGGACGCCAGCAATTTGTTCTTGTTCACAAAGTTTTCGATACGACTCATTGCATTTCTCAGCGGCTTGTTTAGCAACTTCCTCAAATAAATCCATGATCTCCGCTGCTGTTCGTTTCATTAAAAATACATTGTAAAGCGCTGAAGCTCGGTAAGGGGTTTGAGTTGAATATTCATGTTGCATATCTCTTTGTTGTAGGGACACAGGAAGTGGTGTTTGTTCGCCTAAGTCTTGTTCACGAAAGGACATATTCCATTCCATCTGCTGAGTTAAGTAAGATGCAATGTAATTCGCTGTGATTCCATTTAACGGTTCACCGACATGTGTTTCCTTCCCGAAAAATAAAGCTGCTGGCATGATTTTCCCCATTGTACCAGTGTATATATAGTGTGTTTCGTCGCCTGGCTTCTGTGTAAACGACGGTTCGCTATTTAAAAATAATGAGTATGAAAGATCGTGTTCTTCACGTAATTTCAGCAGTTCTGGAACGGCCACTCTCATCCCCTTTGAATTCACTTCTTCATCAGGAACTGTAAGCAAAACGAGATTAATCGGCCATTCTTCCACGCTAGCTTGTTCAATAAGCTTCATGTGAAGAGCTAGGCCCATTTTCATATCTGCCGTTCCTCGACCAAACAAATATTTTCCTGATTCAAGGTCTTCGCGAGCTGCTTTTGGCAAGGTGTCTTTTCGTTCGTGAAATTTATTTGTAAGTTCTTCTGGATAAAAAGCAAGAGGTTCTAAATCACCGTATTCCTCGGTTTGAACCGTATCGAAATGGCTCAATAATACCACAGTATCCTTAGCGTCTGGATGCTTATAGACAGCCGTCAAAACTTTTCGACCGAAATCCGCGTCGTGAAGGGCTATATGGTTTGGATTTTGTTTGAAATACGGAAGTTTTTTCAGCTTCGATTCAAGTTTGAGTGGAAATCCACACTCACCTGCTGAGAATGTTCGACTTTCCCAACTGACTAATTCGCATAATAGTTCTCTTAATGCATCTGGCGTATCCCACAACATTGCGTTCACATAAAGACCTCCTTTTCAGTTTCATCATGGCTACGGTGTAACTTCAACCTTCCAAAAATCTTATCGTACAAAAACGCTAAATTAATCGTTTCATGACTACTATTCTATTCAGTTTGAACAGCTTTGTTAATAGGAAAAATATCTTTAAGCATACGTCCCACTTATTAGTATGTCAATTAATTTTGACAATATTTTATGTGGTGCATTAATTTAACCAACTAAAAATACAGAAATCGTAAACAGTTTGGTGCAAAAAGGACAAGGATGACCTAGAATAGTGTTTAAATGAATACTCGTGCAAACTTTATTTCTGTTGAAATTCTAATAAACTTTTTGAGAGGGGATAATTACTAGGATGTATATCGACGACCCTGTAAAACGATTGAAAAAAGTGCGTGATCTGACGCTGATGGCGATAAATAATGAGCAATATTTAGTTATTGCTTGTGATTCAGACGGTGGAATAGGCAATAAATCTCATGACGTGGTCAAGGTTCCCGAAGAAATCATTGCTCAATTTGCTGTACGTGTGCCTCTGTTTGAAATAATCGCATCTGGTGCCAAACCATTTATGGTGATTGATTGTTTATCTGTTGAGATGGATCCTATTGGGGAGAAGATGGTCTATGAAATGAAAAGGTATGTCCGTGAAGTTGGAATTTATGAAGACGTTCAATTTACTGGTAGTTCCGAAGAAAATGTACCTACGATTCAAACGGGAGTGGGCGTGACGGTTTTAGGTCTCGTCGATCAGCAAAGGTTTCCTGTTGGATCGTCTCTTTTGGAAGATAAAGTCGTTTGTGTTGGAATTCCAAAGAGTGGACCTCGCTATGAGATTCATCCCGATGATCCAGAAATCGTAGCCTTGCGCGATTTAAAAAGATTGAGAGAAATTTCATATATTCGTGATATCGTTCCAGTAGGATCGAAAGGTTTACTCTATGAAGCGAATCAGCTTGCATCGAGTTCTGGACACAGTTTTCATAGACATACAAATACTACTATTGATTTTGAGCAATCAGCAGGGCCATCAACGTGTGTTCTTTTGGCTACCGATCAAGAAAATATTCAAGAAATCATTGATCTTGTTCAAGCACCTGTTACGGTTATTGGAGATTTGATAAAGTTATGAATGAGAGTACTATTTGTTTCTTGTAAGGAGTGGTTTACCATGAAAAAGAATAAGAAAAATGCTGCTTGGGCAGAAGCGAAGAAAAAATGTCGTTTAAATCAAGCTGAGATACAGATGGCTAAAGAACTTGGAATGACGCCGAAAAGCTTGCTAAAAAATATTCCCTCGCCTACGCAAAAATGGAAAGCGCCAGTGAAGTACTGGGTTCGTGATTTGTACGAGAAAAAGTTCGGCAAAGTAATTAAGAGCGATAAATCAAAACCGTCAAATAAATTAGAAACAAAGCACGAGGATAAAAGTGAGCGTCGTAACTTAAACTCAAATGATATTTTCGATGAAGACTTACCGTTTTGATGTTATGAAATATTCTAAACTATTTATAAAGGACTAAGAAGTGCTATACATAAGGTTTGAAAGAATCTCACATTTCCTTTACTCTGGATACTGGATCCACTATAGGAACTTTCCGCGGCCAATGCTTTAGTCTTTAAGAAACGGTCCTTATGAGAGAGGTGTTCGGACAGATAGAGGAATGTAAGTTTAAAAAAGGTCGGAACTTCGAAAGTGACTTTGATACTTTTCTTGATAGGGCTCCTTTCTTTAGTGTTTTTTGTAGAAGTGGCCACCTAATTATAAAAAGATAACTAAGGAAAATCCGTGAATCTATTAAACCGCAAAAAAAGCACCTAAAAGTTCAGGTGCTTTTTCTAGTAATTAATGTTTTTAATAACTCTCTGCAAGTCTTAAAGACTATTGGACTTGTATAATTTAAGCCATTCGATAAATTCATTTGCTGGTAAAGGACGGCTATAGTAATATCCTTGTACGGCGTCAGCTTGATTTGAAAATAAGAAGTCTAGTTGCTCTTTTGTTTCCACTCCTTCAGCTATAATTTTTAAGTCCATTGCTTTTCCTAACAATATCATTGAGCGGAGAAGAGACTTGTTGTTAGATGTTTCGCAAATGTCTTGAACGAATGTGCGGTCAATCTTCAATATATCGACAGGTAAGCTCTTTAAATAGTAAATCGAAGAGTACCCGGTTCCAAAATCGTCAATACTAATAGAGATTCCGAGTTCTTTCAATTCATGAAGTTTGGATTCAATATGTTTCGTATCGTTCAAAAGCGTTTCCGTAATTTCGAACTCTAAATTAAAAGGTTCAATACCAGTTTCACTCATTACTTGTTTCACGTCATCGATAAAATGAGGATGTTGAAATTGAATCGCAGAAATATTAACGGATACAGGAATGTCTCCTAATCCTGCTCGTTTCCACTGTACATTTTGATGACAAGCTTCTAGAAGTACCCACTTTCCTAATTCGTTAATAAAACCATTCTCTTCGGCGATAGGGATAAAGTCATCTGGACTTATCAGTCCCTTATCAGGATCGTTCCAACGGATTAAGGCCTCGATACCATCGATTGCTAGATTTTTACTAGAGACTTTTGGTTGATAATAGAGTTCAAATTCATTTTGCACTAATGCTGAAATTAAGCCATTTTCGATTTGGCAACGTTGTTGTATTCGATCTAATATCTCATCAGAAAAAGCGCGATGAGTATTGTGTGGGTGGTTTTTCACCTCGTTCATTGCCATTTCTGCATTTTTGATCAAGATTTGTGCACTCTTTCCGTCTTCAGGCGCGACACTCGAGCCATATCGCATTGAAAGACGAATAGTCTCACCTTTAATCGAAAAAGGTCGTATCATAGTATCGTTAAGTTGCGCTATGAATTCGTTTAAAGTTCTTTTTTTGCTGTTATCTCCTTTTAAATATACGATAAATAAATCAGCAAAGTGGCGCGTAATTGCAGCATCAGGTGGCAGAAACTTTCGTAATCTCTCAGCGAAATCTAGGAGTAAAGTATTACTAGGTTTTTCACCATAAGATTCATTAATAAAGCGAAATCGATTAATATCTATCGCTATGACTGCACGAGTTTCTCGAATTCTATCAAAGGACTGAAGATCTTTTGCTATATACGAGCGAAAATGTTTTATATTCATCAGCCCAGTTAAAGAGTCGAACCAAGTTAATTGCTTGATTTGTTGTTCGAAGGATTCCTTTGCATCAAACATATGTGTTACATCAAACTGAAGACTAATAAAGTAAGTTGGCTTACTAGATTTTTCTTCAAAAATAGGGCTGATGATAAAATGATTCCAAAATATTGATCCATCTTTTTTGTAGTTTTTTAGTGTAACAGAAGTAGATGTCGAATTTTTGATTGCTTTCCGTATTTGATCTATATCTTCTTGATTGGTTTCTTCACCTTGAAGAAACCTACAGTTTGTAAACAATACCTCTTCTTTCTTATAACCTGTTATAGTTTCGAATTGCTTGTTGACATAAATAATTGGATGATCGGGTAAATGGGGGTTAGTAATAATTGCACCAATACCCATCTTCTCAATTACTTTCAAAAAATCATCGGTGGAGAGGTGTGTCTGTAATGCTTCGATAGCATGGTCCTTTCGCAAAACGTTTTCCTCCTTAAATGAGCCTAAATACACGGTTCAATCTACTTAATTTTATTATACCTTTTATTGAATCCTTTAAAACTAATTAATCAGAAATAAAGACCCAGCTTGATTTATCCTTAAGCTGGGTCTTGTCGCTGAGAACTTATATAATTTTTAATGTGCTAAAATGATCCACTACGTTCTATTTGTGATTTCTTGAACTGTTTCTTCTACTTCTGATCGAGTTATTTTTTCTCTACCATCTTTTAGCGCTTTTAATGTTTTATTAGCCAATGCTAATGGGATTTTACAGAAAAGTAGAATGCTTCGGCTGTTGATGTCTTTCATGTATTCATCACCTAAAGCTAAATTCTTTTCCGCATATTCAAATGTTTCGTCTATATCCCATACAGTAGGGATAAAAGAGACACCGCGTTCTTTATCTTCAAGTTGATTACGTAAGATGTTGACCGTTTGTAGACCCCGTCCATATGCTATGGCTAGGTCACGGTCCGTTTTCGTCCCGTCCCGCCATTCCCAAATATCGGATAGCATCACACCAACTAAACCAGCTACGTAATAGGTGTAGTCATTCAAGTCTTCTTTTGTTTTTATATGCCAATTTTTATATGCCCATTTAGCCATTCCGTAAGCCATGATACTTGTAGATTCTTGTACTTTTTCAACAATGCCTGGTGGACAAGTGGCGATCCAGTCTCCGAGCCTTAATGTCACTTCAGGGAGAAGGTGTTTATAAGGATCAATTAATTGAAGATATGCTTCATTATCAAATGTTTCGTCTAATAATGCTCCTGTTTCTTTAAGCAAATACTGTTTCGACGGTGAATCTAGCATCGAATTATCCTCAATTTCATCTATCGCACGCATGCATAAGTATGCTGAGGCAACGGTCTTTTTCAAAGTAGGTTCCAGAAGAGAGATAGGTATGTAGAAGGTTCTGCTTGTGAGTTTCAACATACGCATCGCATCTTTTTGTAGTGTTTTTTCGTTACTCAACGTTATCTACCTCCTCAAACTTCTTTTTCTATCATGTAACAATCTATTGAGACATTCGTCCGAAACAATAGAAAAACATTAGTACTCTTATTATAACTTAAATCGTCTTTATGTCATAATCATAACCTATTTTTTAATCGGAAATAGAAGAAGTTTAACTCAAGAACCAATCAAGCACAAACGGCACGATTGCGTATAAAACGGTTGTGATCATAGCCGCTATCAAGGCTGGCTTAAATTTAAATTGAGCATATTCGATCACGGATAAGCCTAATATTTTTGAAATAGTAACAGTATCATCGCTTAAAGGCGATGCAAAAGCTCCAAATGAGCCACTAGCAAAAACAGCGCCGATAACCAAAGGTAACGATACGTCTGCAGCAAATGACAGCGAAACCCCCAGAGGCATTAAAATTCCCCATGTTCCCCAAGCAGAACCGATAAAATATGAAATTGTTGATCCGAACAAAAAAAGTAGAGGCGTGATAAATGCATGAGGAATCCAACCAGTATGCGCTGTAATAAAACTGGAGAAACCTAAGTCATCTGTGACAGACGATAATCCCCAAACGACCGATAGTAAGACAATGACCGACATGAGTTCATTCCCGCCGGTAATAAAACTGTTGATGAGATCAGATAATTTAAATTTCTGGAATAACAATGACGCAATTAAAGCGAAAACAGTAATAATGAGGGCAACAACCATCGCTTGAAGAACGTCAGCTTGAATAAATGCCTGGAAAAACCCTACGCCAATTTCCTTCCCATCCCACCATGTTAAAAATAAGGTGAGACTGATGACCAAGATTATCGGAATCAGTAAATTCCACGGTTTTGTAGGTAAGTCTCTTGAAACGGCTGGGTGACAATTGTGCCAATCATCCTCTTCCTCCTCCACATCGTTTTCATCGATTTTTGTAGCTGCATCAGTATGAGAATGATGAAAAAAACTTAAGTAAATCCCAAGTAAAATGATAACAATAGCAAAGAAGTTAAACGGGATACTTTGGATGAACAATGAATAAGGGGCGAATGTCCCTCCTTCATTTTCAACAGATATTTGAATGACAGATACCATGTACCCGACAAAAGCTGTTGCAATTGGTATTAAAACGATCACTGGAGTCGCGGTTGTTTCAATTACAAAACCTAGCTCTTTTGTCGACATTTTCACTTTTTTTAATAAAGCTTTCATAATTGGTGCAATGGTGACAAAGCGAAAGGTAGGCGCACTGAATGTGCCGATTGTAGAGACGTATGTCAATAATAGTGCTTGTTTTTTGGTCGTGATTTTTTCGGCGGCGGTTTCAACAAATCCTTTGATTCCACCACTATATTTTATCATCCCGACTAGGCCAGAAAATGCATATAAAAAGACGAGAATCTTTATATTATTTTCATCAATAAGAGCTTCGACGATGTAGGTGAGCATCGTCTGAATTCCACCTAATACCGTAGGAGATTCAAGATACGATCCAACTAAAAGCCCAATGATTAATGCAGCAAGGACTTGTCGTGTAAAAATCGCGATCGGTATAACTAACAAAAACGGTACAATTGATATCCAATTCCCTGTCATCACGGCATCTCACCTGTCTAAGTGGATTTCATACTGCTTCTTAGACTATGGAGATAGCGAAATATTATGTAATACCCTGTATATATTTTTAGTAATAATATCGCTTTACCGAAGGAGAATTGGCACTTAGATATCCGATATTTTCCTGAAAAGGGCTGAAATAATCTGATAATTTTGCTGAAAAAACACAACTTAAAAAAGTGTAAATGGATTTTGAGAAAGAAGGTGTAAAGGTGGCTAGGAGGAATAAAATTCTCGTTCCTGGGGCTCGTGAGGTATTAGACCAATTAAAAGCGAGGTTGATAAATGTCCCAAACTCGACGACGGCAAAATATGAAGTAGCAAAAGAACAAGGGATTCAATTTAATAAAGGCGATAACGGAAATATAAAAGCTAGAGATGCAGGTAAAGTCGGTGGCAGTATTGGGGGAAATATGGTTCGAGAAATGGTGAAAATGGCCGAGCATGAACTGATAAATAAGAAAAAATAACTGTAGATTGTCCTGGAAAATTAGCGAAAAGTAGGCATTAATCCCCTTTCCTTTAAATATAAAGTACAGGAGGAAAGGGGGACATCATAAATAAATGAAAATGCTTTGTTTCGCTTTGGTTTTTGTTATATTACTGGGATGTAATCAGTCAGAAGAGGTGGATCAAAATAACAAAGGGGAGGATGCAGATCAGATTGAAGTTAAGGTGAATACTGAGGAAAAAATAGATAGTTCTGAGAGCAAACCTAAGCAGGAAGAAAAAGAAATAGAAGAAAAAGTAAGTGAAGATATTTCGTTGCAAAAGCAGACGATAGCAAAGATAGCTTATTCACTCATCGATAAAAATGATATCGATGTAGAATACGAAAGTGATCAAATTGAAAGTTTTCCCGAAGAATACACAGAAATGAAGGGGATTTTAACTTTTCGAGGTAGTCATTTAAGAGATTCTCCTTCGTTTGGAAATGTGAAAATCGCCGAAAAGAAGCTAGAAGAAAAGTGGAGCATGATGACGGATCGAAGTCCAAATTGGGGTGGTGGTTCAGGCTGGACTGGTCAACCCGTCATTATTGAATGGGACCCTGAAGTGAGAGAAATAATGAATATCAAAGAGAAGTTTAGAGAGCTAGATAATTTCAAAGAAGTTATTTTTGGTTCGTTAGATGGAAATGTTTATTTTTTAGATTTTGAATCAGGAGAAAAATCAAGAGAGCCTATTCAAGTAGGAAATCCGATTAAAGGAAGTATATCGGTTGATCCTAGGGGATACCCATTGTTGTATGTAGGCGATGGTGTACCCGAAAAGGCTGAGATAGGTTGGCGAATTTATGACTTGATTGATCAAAATATGCTGTATTTTCAGAAGGGATTAGATTCACATGCGTATCGATCATGGGGAGCATTTGATGGTTCGGCGATTGTGAACAGGGAGACGGATACGTTAGTTTTAGGCGGAGAGAATGGTATGTTTTATCAAATGAGGTTGAATACGCAATTTAGATTAGGAGAAAAAGACATAGAAATTGATCCGGAAATTATTAAATATAGATATCAAATTGAAGGCAATGACTTTCAAGGGATTGAAAACTCAGTAGCGGTGTACAAAAATATTGCCTACTTTGCTGATAATGCTGGTAGTTTGCAAGCAATAGATTTACGGGACTTACAACCAATATGGGCATTGCCAGCTTTAGATGATACCGACTCCACAATCGTTATCGAAGAAGAGGAAGATAATCCATTTCTTTTTACGGGCTCAGAAGTTGATAACATTGGAAAAGATGGAGACTCTTACTTAAGGAAAATTAATGGATTAACTGGAGAGGTTGTCTGGAAAAAAGAGTATTCAGCGTTCTATTATCCGGGGGTTGTCGGTGGTGTGTTAGCGACTCCGATAGTTGGTGAACAGGAAATAGATGATGTAGTCATCTACACAATCGCAAGACATAAACAACGGTACGCAGGAATAATGGTTGCGTTAGACAAAGATACCGGGGAAGAAGTATGGAACTGGGAAATGCCTAATTATGCATGGAGTTCACCTGTCGCTATTTATGATGAGGATGGAACGAGTTATATCATACAAGCCGATTCCGTCGGAAATATCTACTTATTAGAAGGAGAATCAGGTGTTATAGTAGATGAAATTAACATGGGTTCAAATATAGAAGCTTCGCCTATTGTATATGAGAATACAATCATCGTTGCATCTAGAGGCGGGGAAATATTCGGGATAACGATAAAATGAAGGTTAGCCGCAACAGGTTTGTTGCGGCGTAATTCGTATGCTCGATTGACTTTCTAGTAAAAAATTTATCGTTTTCCGCCAGAAGACTCCCTCTTCCATCGCGAGAAGGGCTTTTAGCCATGGCGGTTGGCGATAGCCAACAGACTCACCTCATGATATGATTAGAACATACGTTTGCAAATGAAGTGATGTCATGTTAGTAAAAAAAGCGTTCAAATTTCGTATTTTTCCTAATCCGAAACAAGTCGAGCTCATTCATAAAACGCTCGGTTGTTCAAGATTCGTGTTCAATTTCTTCCTCAGTAAGCAGAAGCAAAAAGACGCTTACTGGTACATCGTCGAAGAAATGGTGCAAAACGGTCATCTCCCTTCAAATAACTGGAAAGGAGAGTTTTTCAACAAATACGCGTCAGTTAAGGCGGTTCGCCAATTAAAAGAGCATTATCCTTTTTTAAAAGAAGTGGATAGTATTTCCTTGCAAAAGTCCGTTGAAAACCTCGCTGATTCTTACCAAAGGTATTATAAAAAACAAAACAAAGCTCCTAAGTTTAAAAGTAAAAAGAACAAGATACAGTCCTATGTCACGAAGCACACCAATGGAAATATCGCTATTTTAGGTAAACACATCACGTTGCCGAAGCTTGGTCTTGTTCGGTTTTCTAAAAGTCGTGACGTGGATGGGCGAATCATAAATGTGACCATACGACGCAATCCAAGTGGTAAGTACTTTGTGTCAATCTTAGCTGAAACAGACGTCGTTGAGATGCCGAAGACAAACACCAGTACAGGCGTTGATCTAGGACTAAAAGACTTCGCTATCCTTGCAGATGGAACAAGATATAGAAACCATCGTTATTTTAAGTCGTTAGAACAAAAGGTAGCAAAGGCTCAACAGGTTCTATCAAAGCTAGTGATTGGTTCTAGCAACTGGAACAAGCAACGAATCAACGTCGCACGCATTCACGAAAAGATTGAAAACAAGCGGATAGATTTCTTGCATAAGACCTCGACCGATATTATCAAGAACCACGATATTATCGGAATGGAGAGTCTGCAAGTATCGAACATGATGAAAAATAAGAAAATAGATGCATCCATCGCTGATGCATCTTGGTTTCAATTTAAGAGCTTGTTAATATATAAAGCAAAATGATACGGGAAGGCGGTGTTGGAAGTGAGTGAAACCTTCCCTAGCTCCCAACGTTGTTCAAGTTGCGGCTATAAAAACAAAGACGTTAAAGATCTGAATGCGCGTGAATGGACATGTATTTGTGGCATGCATCACGACCGCGATATGAACGCAGGATTAAATCTCAAACATGAAGCTATAAGGCTTCTAACCATCGGTGCGACGGGGATAGCCTAATCAAAACTTTCGGTTACGAAGGTGTTCTTAGGAATCCCCCACTTCAAACAGCTCGCAAGCTGTTAAGTGGCGGGTGGTTCAAAATTGGACAACTGGATTAGCTAGCTCTGCAAAACCTTTGATATGACATTCTAGAACATCGCCGTCTCTAATAACAGTTGGCCCTGGTGTGCCTGTTAGGATGACATCCCCTGGGAGTAAAGTAGTCGATTGCGAAAGATAAGCAACAATATCCCATGGGTGGTAAATGGTATTTGCTGTGCTATTTTCATGCATTACTTGCTTGTTTTTCACTGTTTTAATTTTGATGGCAAGAATATCATCGACTTCATCGATGGTCAGTATATGTGGTCCAAAGCTAAAGAAGGTATCAAAACTTTTCGATCTAGCTAGAAAGCGGGGATTAGCCGCATGAATGTCTGCTTCTGTCATATCTAAACCTGTTGTCAGTCCGGCAACGACGTTGGGAACTTCCTCAACTGAAATATTTTTGCATTTGGTTCCAATAACAATAACTAGTTCGGCTTCTCCAGTGGTTCGAGTCGAGTGAGTAGGGATTTCAATTTTTTCATTCGCACCAATCACAGTTGTGACAGGTTTCAGAAACGTGACAGGATTTACAGGAGGTAAGCTAGTAATCTCTGTTATATCTGTAACGTAGTTTAGACCTATTCCCCAAATAGTACGAGGATATCTAATCGGAGGCGCGTATTCGCATTCGTTGAAAGCAATCGTCTCCATTTGTTCTATATTTTCCTCTCCACCAGTAGAAAACCATGACGCGATTTCTGGCAATTGATTTTTTTCAATAACAGTAAGAAGGCTGCGAGACCAACTTTTATCTTCTTTGTTATTAACTGTTTTCATTAAGATGAGTCCATCTTTACCAACAATCGCTAATTCGTCGATTTGGTTGATTTTTACCATTGCAAGTTTCATATTGTCTCTCCAATCTTAATATTAGCTTTGTTTTTAAGTATGTGTGAGATGGGTGAAGTGGCGTCGAGTTTATCAGTCGCCCCTATTATAGGAAGCAACAAAGTCATTTACCCATTTTAGTAAGGAAAGATCTTGATTTGGACCTGCAATAATTGATAATCCGACAGGGGCTCCGGATTTTGAAGTTACTGGAATTGTTACTTGAGGCAGTCCTGCTAAACCAGCTATACAAGATAATTGAAGGGTCCGTTTTCGTCTTTCTTCCACTTCCTCATCAGGTAAATCACGGAGTGGAGCAATCCCAGGAACGGTAGGAATAATTAGTAACCCATCTTCTTCTAAGAGGTCTGTTAAATGCTTTCGTACGAGTTTGCGTGCCTCTAGTTCAGGTACTAATTCATCCGCAGTGATCTTACTTGCCGTTTCAAATCTCTCTTTAATTCCTGAGCCGAACTCTGGCTCCTCAAGTTCTATCCACTTCCCATGGGCTTGCCAAATTTCGCTAGCTTGAATGATGCGAAAAGTGTTGGACCAAGCGGACAATCCATTTACAGATATATCTTGCCAAATTACTTCATCGGATTGACTTTTCAACCATTGAACATAAGGGGAGAGAATAGCTTGTGTATCTGAATCTGCCAACTTCCAAGCATCATAACTAATCAATTTTCTTGTGAAAGTTGTTACTGGATTGACGTTGTTAAGAAGTGTTTCTCCAACAGATTCCAGTAGCTTGGCATCTCGTGTCATCCATCCAACTGTATCAAAAGAAGAGGCTAATGGGATAACGTGATCGATCGAAACAGAGCCGTGCGTAGGACGAAATCCAAATAAACCACAATAAGCAGCAGGAATCCTCACTGATCCCCCTGTATCAGTTCCGAGAGCAAAATCTCTCAGGCCAGCTGCAACAACAACGGCAGATCCACTTGAAGACCCTCCAGGAATTCTACTCTTATCGCGGGGGTTGATTGGTGTTCCATAGTGGACATTTTCACCTTGCAAACTATACATTAATTCATCCGTTAATGTTGTTCCTATAAGCTTAGCTCCTTGGTGAAGTAATTGAGTCACGGAAGGTGCAGTTTCTTCGGATGGCCCGTGTGTTCTAAGCCAATCAGGGTTACCTGCAGAGTTTTTCACTCCTTTTAAGTGGAAGACGTCCTTTACTGAAAAAGTAAGACTAGATAAACGTCCGTCTGATAAAGGTTCTTTAACAATGGTTTCATCTACAAAAGCGTTAAAAGGATCTTTCATGTTTTTCCTCCTGTTTTTAAGTAGTTGTTGTATTAATCCTTGCTGATTCTCAAAGAATCTTTCCTTTAAAAATAGTATCGAAGTGTTCTAGTTAGATAGAATAGACATCTTTCCCTAAGGTTACTTGAGTTATCCCAGTTTTTCTTTCGTAAACGAGATGGCCGTTAACAATTGTTGCGCTAATCTGTCCTTCGATCATTCTTCCGACGTACGGAGAGTATTTGTGGCGAAAAAGAATGTCGTCTTTTTCAACTTTAATCTGGGAATTTGGATTGTAGATAGAGAGATTAGCTTGATTGCCAGGTAGGATCTTGCCTTGTTTTTCTAATGACGGAAATCGATTTGCGACATTGGATGTTAGTAACGGAAGTACATTTGTGAGAGGAATTCCTCGGTTTTTTGCTTCGCTTATAAAAGCAGTTGTCCCGAATTGGACACCTTGTATGCCTCCCCATGCATTCCAAATTTGATCTTCGTCATTTGGTTTCATAGAAATTGGACAAGGGGAGTGATCTGAGCTGATAAAGTCAATTGCTCCATTTTTTATCTGAGTCCAAAGACCATCAACACTTTCCTTGTCGCGAAGAGGAGGGGCACATTTTAACTGCGCACCTTCACGAAGAAAATCACCCTCGTTAAACAATAAATAGTGTGGGCATGTTTCCAGCGATACATTGATGCCTGATTTTTTGGCTACTTGAATGAGATCGACAACGTCTGGGTGGCTAACATGGACAATGTGCAGCTTTGTTCCGAATTTGGCTGCGTCGTCCAAAGCTCGTGAAACAGCATCTAATTCAGCATCGACGGGCCTACTTCTTAAAAATGATCGGTAGTCATTCCTTTTAAATGATGCTGTACTGAAGCGGTTCAAAGTGTCCTCCCATTCAGCATGGAGTGCGAGAAGAGTGTCTGATTGTGAGCAATATTCCATCGCACTTGAGAGAGATTTTTTGTCTAATCGTTTAAAATCATCAATCCCACTTTCAGATAAAAATCCCTTAAAACCAACAATACCTGTAGCTAACATTTCGTCTAATTCAGCATTGTTATTGGCAACGTCTGCCGTCATTCCTCCCCAAAGACCGAAGTTTATGTACGAACGACCCTGCAATGCCTTCTTCTTTTCTTTAAGTGTTGTAGCGTTATTCGCTGAAGGGTGACTATTTAAGGGCATGTCAAATACGGTAGTGATACCACCAGCAGCTGCACCAGCGCTTCCAGTATGAATCCCCTCCCACTCGGCTCTACCAGGTTCGTTGAAATGGACATGAACATCAATAAATCCAGGTAAAATTTGCGTTCCTTTGGCATCGTACAAAACAGGAAAGTCACTTAGCCGATCTGTATTAGGTGGAACAATTGCTTCAATAAAGCCATTTTCGACGATAATTGTTTTATGGGTAAAATGAGAGCCGTCAAAAACTTGACCATTTATGATGATGCTTTTCATATCGTTACCTCCAAGATTATCATAATAAGTTTTTATACTAGGTAGCTAGAATTTATGTCTAACCCCCTTATGTTCTTATTTTGGAGGTAAACACCAAATCATGTGGTTTCTTTGTTAGGTTTCATTACAGATTTCTTTTTATTCTGATAAATACAGTATATTCTATGTATTAAGAAGTTTGAGACTTAGATAGAGGTGAGAGACATGAAATTAGGGGACCTCCTTGAGAAACCAATTTTTAATGGCGGGGCTGTAGTAGCCGGCCATAACGGATTAAATAAAGATGTGAAATCAGTTAATATGATGGATGCTCCAGATATCATTAACTTTTTAAAAAAAGAAGAGTTGTTGCTTACAACTGGGTATTCGATCAAAAATCATCCGGAAGCCTTGTTCGAGTTAGTTGCTCAGATGGCGAAACAAGGATGTGCAGGACTTGCCCTTAAAACACAACGATTTTTAAAAGTGATCCCGGACGATGTCATCGAGGTGGCAAATCAATCAGGGTTTACAATTATTGAGCTTCCTGTCGAGCCGTCTCTTGGTGATATCGTAAATGAATCTCTCAAGCTCATTTTGGAGGAGCGAACAGAAGAACTCCATTATGCCTTAGATATCCATCGCAAATTCTCGGAGATTATTATATCAGGAAAAGGACTTTATGAAGTGATCGATCGATTAGCCAAATTAATTGAATCTCCGGTTGTTCTGATGAACCATAGGTTGGAAACAATTGCAGCCTCAAGAAAATACGGAGATGATTTTTATTATGAAATTGCTTTTCAAATTAATGAAGAAATGAAAAAAAGAGACATTACATCTCAAGAAAAGCTTATCTTGCAAATTCAATTCCCATATATGAAAGGGAAACGGGAAGCAACGTTATTTCCTGTACAAACAAATGTCTACCAAAAAGGATTTTTAATAATATTTAAACATATTCCTGAAAAAACTTCGGCTACCTTACTTGCTATTCAGCAGGCGGCAAATGTCACGTCGTTTGAACTAATGAAATTACATGCTGTTGAGCAAAACGCTCGAATGCTAAAAAATGAATTTTTTACTGACTTTGTTGAGGGGAATTATACATCGGAAAAAGATATTGAAAAACGGGGGAAGTTCTACAATTTAAATAGCAAACATCATTACATTTGTATCGCAAGTAAATTGGATGAGGATGAAGAGTTATACGGAAGTATATTGGATACATCGGAAACGAATATGCAAATTTACAAAGATTCCATTTATGAACAATTGAGAGTATGGCTTCGTTATTACTTTGATGAATTCATAATTTTTACAAAAGGCGACCTCTACCTTATTTTAGTTGAGACAGAAAGTTTTATTGGTGATGCTGAAAGTCAAGTGATGGTAAAGCTCAAAGAAATACAGGCGGAAGTCTATGAAAATCTTATGATTTCTATATCATTTGGGATTGGAAATATTGCTGAACAACTCTTACATGTGCCAAATTCGTATCAAGAATCCTTAGATGCGCTCCGTTCCGGGTATCGATCGCAAAAGAAACAATTTATTCAGACGTGCAATACAAAAGGCGTCACGGAATTACTTCGGACAGTAGCACCGCAAAAATTAAAGGATTTCTACACGTCTTCTTTGAAATCTTTAGCGGAATCAGGGAGGAAAGACGAACAAGATCTCATCGAAACTTTAGAAATGTATATCGAGAAAAATGGCCAAATAGCGGACACTGCGAAAGAACTTTTTGTACATCGAAATACGGTAATTTATCGAATAAAAAAATGTGAGGAACGATTAAATGTCGATTTAAAAAAGGCGGAGGATATTCACAAGTTACGAACAGCGCTTCTTATAAGATCGATTATATAAAAGTGATATCGCATTCGACAGCAAGAGAAATGGTTCTCTTACACAAGTAAATTGATTATTTTTAGTTTAATTGAACAATGACATGAACCGCCCGACACTTTAAACTGACGAAAATGGTATGGAGAGGAGAACAAGCATGGTAACCGATGAGAAAGTTTGGAGACCGGATAATTTAAACGATGCATGGGCTCTTTCGAATAGATTTTCAGATCAGTATTGTTTTGTTTCGGGAGGCACTTGGCTTCGGACTCAATGGGAGGCGGGAAACAAAAAAGTGGCACCACAGTTAATCAGCCTAGACAACGTAGTTGAATTAAACGGAGGTATATATCTTAGTGACGGTGAGATTGTTATTGGGGCTTTCGCAAGCTTAGCTAGCGTAATAAAAAGTACTTTAATGAAAAAGAAAGCTCCTCTAATCGTAAAGGCGTGTCAAAACATTGCTGCCCCTTCGATTCGAAATCAAGCAACATTGGGAGGAAATCTCTTATCCCGAGTGGGGGACGCGATTCCAGCACTTCTTGTTTTGGATGCGAAATTAAATTGGTTTGATGGTGAAGAAATCGTAACAGAACCTCTCGAAGACTGGTTGATATCTGAAGGTGTCTCAAAAAGAATACTTGTATCGATTACAATTCGGGAGCATCCTGTTGTTCCAAGTGACATGCAGAATGAGTTTTCATTTTATCTCAAAATAGGAAGAAGAGAAACTTTTATTCCTTCTGTTGTTACTGTTGCAGGGAAGGGGATTTACGATTCATGTGCCGACACCTTTCAGAAAGTAAGTCTTGTCGTTGGTGGTGGAAGTATCGTTCCAACTCGATTAAAGCGGGCAGAAGTGGTGTTGGAAAATCAATTGTTCTCAAAAGACACCTTGCAAGATGTGTACACTCACGTTCGAGAAGAATATAAACCGATCGGCGATGCTTTTTCTTCGGCGTTATATAAAAATAAAGTTGCGGCTAATCTTATCGTAAGCGAATTATACCGACTGGAGGTGGCTAGACATGCGTCTAAATGAGCAAACGAAAAGCCATCCTTGGAAAATACGGCCGGATGGTCAAGCAAAGGTAACCGGTGAATTACGTTATTTAACTGATTTGAATTTTCCGAATAAACTTTATGGAAAAGTATTAAGAAGTGACGTGCCACATGCAAAATTGCTTTCGATTGATAGTTCTCGTGCTGAAGCGCTTGATGGTGTGAATGCGGTGTTAACACACAAAGATGTTCCCGGGCTAAATGGATTCGGAATTGCTGATCCAAATCAACCTGTATTTTGTGAAAATTTGATTCGTTACGAAGGAGATGCGATTGCCGCTGTTGCAGCGGAAACGAGTGAAATTGCGGAAGAAGCATTGAAACTTATCAAAGTAGAGTATGAGGAGTTACCTGTACTGGACACACCAGAAAAAGCACTGCGGTCTGATGCTCCCTATTTACACGAGAGTGGAAACATCTTGCATAAAACTGATTATGTTCGTGGGGATGTGGAAAAAGGGTTCGATGAGTGTGTTGCAATTGTTGAAGAGACATATGAAACTCCTAGACAAATGCACGTCTTTATGGAGACAGAAGGTGGCACTTTTGTTCCGGAAGAAAACGGAACTCTAACGGTATATGCACCAACGCAGCATGGATATAAGGATCAGATGCAATTATCTCGAATTTTAGCAATGCCTGCTGAAGCTATTCGTGTGATTTCGAGCCCAATTGGCGGATCGTTTGGTGGGAAGGATGAGTTAAATGTACAACCTTTTGGTTCATTGCTCGCTCTCCATTGTGGTCGGCCAGTTAAAATGCATTATTCTCGAGAGGAATCGGTCAAAGCAGGATTGAAGCGTCACCCGATGAAGGTGAAAATGAAGACGGGAATCGACCAAGAAGGAAATTTGATCGCACATAAAGTAGAGATTGTTTCTGACACTGGCGCTTATGCGACATTGGGTGGACCGATTTTAAATTTCGCAACTGAACATGCGATTGGTTGCTATACGATTCCACATGTCGATGTGAAAGGTAAAGCCGTTTACACAAACAATGGTGTATCTGGAGAATTTCGTGGTTTTGGTGGGAATCAGGTTATTTTTGCTTTAGAAGGTCAAATGGATCGATTAGCAGAAAAAATAGCGTTGGACCCTTGGGAATTTAGAAGAAGAAACCTTCGTAAAACAAAGGATTTAGGTCCGTTGGGACAACGAGTAGTTCCCAACGATGGTCCGAGACAAGTATGGGAAGCGATTAAAAAGTCACCACTTTATCAAGTTGAAACGAGTCAGGATTTAATCTCAGAAAAACCATGGATCGTTTGTGGCAAAGGATTGGCTTTAGCAATGCATGGTTCTGGTTTGGGTTATGGGATTCCAGATCCAGCAGGTGGCGAATTACGATTAAATGAAGTTGGTAAAATCGAAGTTGCTTTTGGTCATGAGGAATGTGGTCAAGGGTTGTTAGCAACATTGGAAATTATGCTGTTAGATCATTTTCAATGTGATAAAGAAGATATAGAAGTAATTATTGGTGATACAGGTCGAGTACCTGCTACAGGTTCATCGACGGCTTCTCGGACGACAAATATGGTTTGGAAAGCGTTGAAAAATATGAAACCATCCTTTCTTGCTGCGTTGTTTGCGAAAGTGAATGACTTGACAGGAGTGAAAGAGGATCAGATGGTGACGGGAAGCGGTGGGGTTTGGAAAGTTTCAAAGGATGGGAAGGATCAGGAGTTTCTTATCAGTTTTAAGGAGCTAGTTGATCGATCTTCTGAACCAATCGAATTCTCAACTGAATTTCATTATCCTGTGACACCAGATCCTATTGTTGGTGGTCATTATCTGTACAGTTCGACTGCTGTTTTAGCTGAAGTGGAAGTGAATATGCTGACAGGAATGATTCAAGTGACTGGAATTGATCATGTTGTTGCCGCAGGTCAAGTGATGAATCCACTTGGCTATTTAGGGCAAATCGAAGGCGGAAGTATCATGGCGCTTGGGTTTACGATAACAGAAGATGCAATCATGGCTTCTGGAAGATATTTGACGAAAAATCTTGATACGTACTTAGCGCCGACCATTTATGACGTCCCGGAAATTCAACATGTAGATGCCATTGAAGAACTTACAGAAGGAGATCAATTTGGACCTCGAGGGGTGGGAGAAGTTGGCTCAGTTGCCTTGGCACCAGCAATCGTTTCAGCAATTAAACAAGCGACAGGAAAATGGGTGACAAAACTTCCGGTAAAACCTGAAGAGCTACTAGCCGACAGTGAGGAGTTAATACCACCTTTTTTAAATTCAGAGCCAGGTAACAAGAGGGGGCAAACGGTATGAATGTAAATGAAGAGAAAACAACGGTTGTAGAAAAAGCGGTTGATTCCTCGTTGACCTTTGAATTAAATGGGAAGAAGATGCAGCTTGATGTAGATCCATCGCGACGATTGGTAGATGTTTTACGGATTGACCTTGATATGACGGGGACGAAGGTTTCTTGTGAAGTTGGTCGATGTGGTGCGTGTATCGTTTTGATTGATGGGGCCCCACATAATTCTTGCCTTACGATGGCGTACCAATGTGACGGAAAAAAAGTCGAGACAATTGAAGGCTTTCAAGACGATGTGATGGATCCTGTACAGCAGGCGTTTCTTGAAGAAGGGGCGTTACAATGTGGCTATTGCACACCTGGTATGGTGATGTCATTAAAAGGTTTGTTAAAGGAAAACGAAGCCCCAAATTACGAGGAAATGAAAGAAAGTCTATCCGGAAATATATGTCGATGCACGGGATATGGTGGGATTCAACGCGTCTTACGGCGACTGAGCGTGAATGAAGGATAAGGGTAGTCCATTGAAAAGGTATCATAAGGAGGGTGTTCTATTGAAAGATCAGCATAAATTCCTTCATATTGTAAAAGAACGTCCCAATCAAATGTTTGTCCTAGCTACAGTGATTCGAGTTGACGGCTCTGCTTACCGACATGAAGGAGCTAAAATGTTGATTTCTGAAACCGGTGAAGAGTTTGGATTAATAAGCGGCGGCTGTTTGGAAGAAGATTTATCGCTTAAAGCGCAAGAGGTGATGGAATCAAAGCAAACGCAAATCATTTCGTATGATTTACGTGCTGAAGATGATCTTGGCTGGGGCCAAGGAGCGGGATGTAACGGAAAAGTTACGATATATCTAGAACCGTTAAATTGGAAGAAGGACTCTGTTGAAAAAGGGTGGTCTTTCGTTCTTGAAGAATTAGAAAAAGGGAAAGAAATTGTGTCGATAAGGTTTGTAGGCGACAATACACAGAGTGGAGATTCGTTCTTTTTCAAAGAGGATGGGGAATGTATTCAAGGGATTTCGTCCTTATCAAGATCAAACGATATGGAAGTAGCTCATCGGCAGTTTATCAGATCTGGCGAGAAGTTTGCATATCTCGATCAGGAAAAAGTGGATAACTCTTTGTTATTTGAAGTGTATGAACCGAAAAATACTCTTTATTTGTTTGGTGCAGGCCGTGATGTAGAACCACTCGTAAAGAGAGCGGCAGAATTTAACTTTTCAACGATTATTGTTGACCCTAGAGTGAGCAGGAATCGAAAAGAAATATTTCCTGACGCCAGTGCTTGTGTTTGCGAACATCCAGAAACGTTTATGGAGAATTATGTTTTAAAGCGAAATAGCTATATTCTGATTATGACTCATAGTTTTTCGAAAGATCGCTTCTTGTTAACATCACTCCTATCTATGAAAGAGCAATTGGCATATCTAGGTATTCTTGGTCCAACGAGACGTACGAAGAAACTGCTTAATGGAAAGGATATTCCAAGTTGGCTTCATTCTCCGATTGGAATCGATATTGAGGCAGAGGGACCAGAAGAAATTAGTATCAGTGTCATTGCTGAGCTTATTAAAACTAGGAACACTAGAAACCTTCATAGGAAGGAAAAATTAGTCGTCATGTAATCGATGAAATGAGAGGTTTTTCTATGAGTAAAACAGCTGGATATGCGCTCATTCTTGCAGCAGGAACATCATCCAGAATGGGGGAGGCAAAACAATTAATCCAATTAGAAGGACAATATATTCTTGAAAGGGTTATAAACCAAGTGATGAGACACCCGTTTAAAAGAGTGATTATCATACTCGGGTATTGTGCGGAAGAAATTAAAGGGGCGATATCGATTCATTCTGACCGTGTTGAATGGATATATAACCCTAACTTTCTTAAAGGTCAAAGTACTTCTTTGTTAGCAGGATTATCTGCAGTACCTGAATCGATATCAGCTGCAACTGTTTTCCTCGGTGACCAACCATTTATTGATGAAGCAACCATCTCGTCGATTATTAGTATTGGAAAAAATCAATTGAAGCAAGTAAATGATTCATTTGTAATTAGACCTTTTTACAAAGGGACGCCTGGTCACCCTGTCTATTGGGGGAATATTCATTGTCTTCCAATGTCGGATTTATCCGGAGATCGGGGAGGGGTTCAACTTATGAAATATGCTAAGCAACATTCGTATCAAGTGGATGACCCTTTTGTTTTTGTAGATGTGGATACACCGTCAGATTTAGCAGATGCAAAAAGGATGTCTCATTTTCTGACATAGTTGTCGCACGAGAAAATATTTTAGATTAAAATAATAGTAATTAAACACGTGAATGAATGATTCGTATAACCTCAATAATATGGTTTGAGGGTTTCTATTAGGGGCCATAAAATTCCTAACTACGAAAAAGGTGCTTCTTTAGCATGTGCCTTCTTCGTAGTTTTTTGTTGTAGGTAAGCTGAATAAAAGTTTTCGGAAAGTAAAATTTCAAGCGAGATTGGAGCGACGTTCATGACAACTTTATTCATAAAAAATGCAGAGATTATTACGATGAACGAAAATGATGAACAGTTTATCGGTGATATTTATATAGAGAATGACATAATTAAAAATATCGGTAAGAATTTAAATTATCCTCATGCTGACAAAGTAATTGATGCAACAAATCGAGTCGTTATCCCAGGGTTTATTCAAACACATATTCATCTATGTCAAACGATTTTTCGCGGAAAAGGGGATGATTTGGAACTGATGGATTGGCTGAAGAAGCGAATTTGGCCGTTAGAAGCAGCACATGATGAAGAGTCAATTTATTATTCAGCCCTCCTAGGAATGGGGGAACTGATTCAGAGCGGAACGACTTCGATCGTCGATATGGAAACGGTCCATCATACTGATTTTGCGTTTCAAGCAATTGAACAGACAGGAATGCGTGCCTTGTCTGGCAAGGTGATGATGGATAAAGGAAATGAAGTTCCAAAGAAGTTGCAGGAGAAAACGCAAGACTCGCTTCAGCAAAGCGTTGATTTACTTGAGAAGTGGGATAAGAAAGATGGAGGTAGAATAAATTATGCCTTTTCGCCACGATTTGTCGTTTCTTGTACAGAGGAATTATTAAAGGAAGTTAGTAGACTATCAGAAAAACATCAAACTTATGTCCACACACATGCTTCTGAAAACAGAGGAGAAATTGAGATTGTTGAAACAGAAACGGGAATGAAAAATATTGAATATCTCGATCATCTTGGTTTAGCTAATGAACGATTGATTCTAGCTCACTGCGTTTGGTTAAATGAAGCAGAAAAACAAATTATCCAGAAGAAACGCGTAAATGTCACACATTGCCCAGGTTCTAATTTAAAGCTTGCTTCTGGTTTGGCAGAGATACCCAGTTTGCTGGATGCGCATGTTTGTGTAAGTTTAGGTGCAGATGGGGCACCTTGCAATAATAATTTAGACATGCTTAACGAGATGAGATTAGCTGCACTGATTCACAAACCTGTTCATGGACCGACCGCAATGGATGCCAAAACGGTGTTCAGAATGGCAACGATTGGTGGAGCTAAGGCGATGGGGATGGAAAATGATATTGGGAGTTTAGAAATTGGGAAAAAAGCAGATTTAGTGATTATGAATTTGAATGATTTTCACATGTATCCATCCTATGACGTAGATACGATTTCTCGTATTGTTTACTCTAGTACACGAGCAGATGTAGAGACTACAGTAATTAATGGAAAAGTCGTCATGGAAAATAGAATTATCAAAACATTAAACAAAGAGATTGTTTTAAAAGAATCGAATAAATCTATTCGGCGTCTCATTAATAGGATCCCAGAAATAAGATGATAGATGAGAGGGGGAGAAGTGGTACTAAAAAGACTGAATAGTTTAAGAGCAACCAGAATTTTATTTTATTATTAACATCGCACGTACTTCTTTACAAAGATGTCGAATATAGCGAGAGGAAATCTAACTGTATATGTGTTAGATTATCTCTCGTTTGTTTTTTTGGGTGACATCGCTTTCTTCTTTGGGAACATGTCATTTCCCAAATATATACCAGGGAATTAACGGTAATTATTACGCGAAAGATTTATTTGAGGTTCAATAAGCTTAGTCCGCGCCACTAATAATATTCGAAAAATTCAGTTATTATGTACAATGACGTTTAGGTATCAGACTATATAAAATGAGATTATCGAAAAGACAAAATAACTTCAACAAAAGATAGGTTTACCGTAAAGATAAAATCATTAGTATTAATGAATAGTTAAAGAAAAGAGAGGTGCAGATGATGTATACCATGAACGAAATTAACGAAATGCATCAATCGGAATTCGTGAGAACAATTGGCACAGTATTTGAAGATTCCCCATGGGTGGCAGAATTGTCTTGGAAACATCACCCTTTTGATAGTTTAGAACAATTACACTTTAATATGACACATGAGATGATTGAAGCAAATACCTCTTTACAATTATCATTGCTTCGTGCACATCCTGATCTTGGAACGAAACTTGCGGTTTCAGAAGCATCTAGACAAGAGCAACAAGGGGTGGGATTAGCAGCGTTATCGAAAGATGAATATCTAGAATTTTCAACATTAAATAAAAAGTATGTAACTAACTTTGGTTTTCCATTTATTATGGCTGTGAAGGGACAGAGTAAAGATAAAATTTTAGTTCAAATGAAGAAAAGGCAATTTAACAGTTACGAAAGCGAGATGGAAACGGCTTTATATGAAGTGAGTAAAATCGCAAAATTTAGATTAACAGATATGATCATTAATAAAAAGACAGGGAAAATGGGTAGTTAATTCTTAAAATAAAATGATAAGGAGTGAGAGAATGAAGTCGCGATTAAGCGAGGTATTGTTTGACTCAATAACGCATTGTATCTTGGAATGAAAGACTTATTTATAGATGATCATCTACCAAATCGCTTGAAGGAGTGTACTAATATGACTGGAAAACTGACCACTCATGTATTGGATACTAGCATTGGTAAACCAGCAATAGGATTACTTGTTGAATTGTGGAAATACCATTCACCTACCGAAGAATTTGTAAAAATATGTGAAGAAAAAACCAATGGACAAGGAAGGTTAAATCAACCACTACTTGAAGGAGAAGCACTGGAAAGTGGTCGTTACGAATTACTATTTCATGTTGCTGCATACTTCGATGAGATGGGAATTATTCAGGACAATCCTCCTTTTTTGAATGTCGTACCTATCAGTTTCGGGATAGCAAATAAGTTAGAGCATTATCATGTGCCGTTATTGATTGCTCCTGGAGGATATAGCACGTATCGAGGAAGCTGATAAATAATTGAATGAATAGGCTGCTGTGAATGAGGAATGGGGTGGTACCATGTACGATCTTCTAGTGAAAAATGTAAGATACCTGCATGGAGAAGGAACGTTCGATGTCGGTTGCCTTCATGGTGAGATTAAGAAAATAGGAAAGATAAATGATACAGCTGAAACGATGATTGATGGAAGCGGACACGTCATTGTTCCTCCATTCATAGAGACACACATTCATCTAGATACAGCACTCACGTATCAAGATATCGCAAATGAATCAGGAACCTTGTATGAGGGGATTCAATTATGGAATGATTATCGACAATCGATGACAGAAGAAGATGTGATTGATCGGGCGAGAAATGTGATTTATCAAATGATTGCAAAGGGAGTTCTTTCCATTAGAGTGATGATCGACGTCTCTTCTCCTAGTTTACTAGGTTTACGGGCGTTATTGAAAGTTAAGAAAGAAGTAGCTAGCACGATTGATATTCAGCTTATCGCATTTCCGCAGAATGGGATTGTTTCATCGGAAATAGGTGTTCAACAACTTGAAAAAGCATTGGAACTTGGTGTTGATGGTATTAGCGCTGTACCGCATTTAGAAGATACGAATGAAAAAGGACAAGAGTCGCTAGCCATTTGCTTTGCTATGGCAATAGAGAAGAATGTTTTTGTTCACATTTTTTGCGATGAGACAGATGATCCTGACTCAAAATTTATTGAGACAGTAGCTGCGTTAGCAATTGAAACGAGATTATATGAAAGAGTGTCAGTGAGTCATGTGAATGCGATGAATTATTATAACGATGCCTATGTTCAGAAGCTTTTGAATTTACTAGTTGCATCTAAAGTGAATGTGGTTACTTGTCCGTTAATTAATACAGTAATGCAGGGTCGATTAGATTCTTATCCAAAAGGAAGAGGAATTACAAGAGTGAAAGAGTTAAATGCTTGTGGAGTGAATGTAGCTTGTGCACATGATGACTTTATGAGCCCTTTTTATCCTTTCGGAACAGGTTCGATGTTGACGGCAGTTAATATGTTGTTACATCTTGCTCATATGACAGGGCAGCAAGACTTTAAAGACGGCTTAAACATGATTACTTATAATGCAGCAAAGGTATTAGGTCTTTCAAATTATGGAATTAATGTATGTCATCCTGCGAGTTTCTTACTTATAAAAGGAACGGATGAACACGACATAATCCGAAGAGTACCTACTCCTAGATATGTGATTCGTGGAGGGGAGATTGTATCAGAAACAATCCCGGAAAAAACTATCATGTTTTCTCAAACCACATCGGAACTATAATACGGCAAATTAAAACGAGCAATATCAACTATTATTTAACGAGGTGAATCCTATGGCTGTAAAAACGAAAAATTTATTGGTGAATATGAGTAATTTGAGTAAAGTTTTTCCTAACGGAACAATTGCGGTTAAGGATGTTAATTTAGAGATTACAGAAGGTGAATTCTTTTGCTTTGTTGGACCTTCCGGCTGTGGGAAATCAACGATTTTTAAAATGATTACAGGGTTAGAAAATTACACAGATGGTGAAATTGAGATTTTTGGTAAATCTGCTAACGAGGCTAGAAAGCAAAACGAAGTAGCTTTTGTATTCCAAGACCATACCTTATTACCTTGGTTAACCGTCATTGATAACGTTGCTTTACCCCTTCAACTAAGAGGAGTCTCAAAACAAGAACGCTATAAAGAAGCGGAAAGGGTATTAGAATTGGTTGGTTTACCGCAATCTAAAGAAATGTTACCACGACAATTGTCAGGTGGTATGAAGATGCGAGTATCGATTGCGAGAGCATTGGTAACTAGACCAAGATTACTCTTAATGGATGAACCATTCGGTGCGTTAGATGAAATAACACGACAATCTCTTCAAAAAGAGTTGCTGAATATATGGCAAAAAGATAGTAGTATGACCGTTTTATTTATTACACACAATGTGTTTGAAGCTGTCTATCTATCATCTAAAGTCGTTGTCATGACCCCAGGACCTGGTAAGATCTCTGCCAATATTGATGTTCCTTTTTCATATCCAAGAGAAGACGGTTTTCGAACGACTCCAGAGTTCGGAGATTTAATCGGAGAAGTATCGAAAGTGCTAGATCACTAACAGAGGAGCTGAGAACATGCTAATTAATTGGGAAAAAGAAATGGAAAATTTGGTTGGGGACAAAGTTTTTGTCGTTGATGCAAAAACGAGATCGAAACTATCGAAAGATTATTTTTGGTATTCGCCAGTGTTAGATGAGGAATTAAAGGATAAGGTTGCAGACGGCGTGGCTAAACCAACTACGGAAGAGGAAGTCGAACAAATACTTCGTTTTGCGTACAAGCATGAAATACCAGTAACCACTCGTGGGGCAGGCACAGGTAATTATGGACAGGCCGTTCCGTTAGACGGAGGAATCTTGTTAGATTTAAGTGGACTAAATAAAATCATTGATATTAGAGATGGATTTGTGGATGTTCAATGTGGGGTAAAGTTAGGGACATTGGAGAAAAAACTTAGAAACGAAGGACAAGAATTATGTATTTATCCGAGTACCTATGTAAAAGCGACTGCTGGGGGATTCTTTTCTGGTGGAAGTGGTGGAATAGGTTCGATTACTTGGGGGAGTGTCTGGGACGGAAATCTTATCGAAGCAGTCATCTATACGATGGAAGAAAAACCTAGACGATTAGTTGTTAAAGGTGAAGATTTAACAGGCTATATTCATAATTACGGAACCAGTGGAATTATGGTTCAATTAAAAATGAAAATAGCTCCAAAAGTGGAATGGGAGCAAGCGATTGTTCAATTTGACAATTTAGAAAATATGTTGCTTTTTACAGAAAGATTATCAAAAGATCCTTCGATTCGTAAAAGATTGGTTAGTGGATCTGAACCTCCTATTACAAAATATTTTGTTCCATTGTCCACATATTTTGATGAAGATAAGTCCATTGCTTTATTGGAAATAGAAGAAGGGAACATCACGAAGTTGAAAGAAATGGCAGAAGAAATTGATGGTAGTGTCGCTCATGTTATTGCAGCAGAGGCTTATCATAAACAGTTAGGTTTATCTGATTTCACATGGAATCATACGACGCTATGGGGATTAAAATACGATCCAACAATAACTTATTTACAGTGTGGATTTTCAATGACACATTACCAAGATCAAATTCAGAATATTAAGAATAAATTTCCAGGTGAAGTATTTATTCACGTGGAATGGATGCTAGGAGCAGGAGAATTTAGGTTAGGATCTTTGCCGATTATTCAATACAAAAGCAAAGAAAGACTATATGAAATTATCCACTATTTAGAATCAATCGGAGTAAGTGTGAACGATCCACACACATTTTTATTGCCGCGTGATAGAAATGGATATTTTGAAAAAATTATTGAACAAAAGAAAATCAATGATCCATTGAATTTATTGAATCCAGGTAAAATAAGTGTTGTATTGAAGTGATTTAAACTATTGTGGTGTGAATTGGAGCAAGGAAATAAAGAAAATGTGTCAATAAGCTGATCTAAATTGAAAGGAGTGAATGGCATGTCTATGAAAAATCCGACGATATCGGAAGGTGCAGATCCTGTAAATGAGAAGAAAATAACTTTTGATATTCAGAAAATATCTTTTTCACTAATGAAAAAGATAGCATTACCCTTGCTAGTGTTAGTTGTTTTTCTTGGAGGATGGGAACTTTTCACGATAGTATCAGGAATTGCACATTACATCTTACCAGCGCCAACAGATATCTATGAGGCAACAGTAAATAACTTTGAAAATTTAATGAATGCTGTTTACACTACGATTACTTCGGCTTTAATGGGTTTTGTGATGAGTGTTGTTCTAGGTATCTCAGGAGCAATTTTACTCTCATCATCAAAAATTGTTGAAAGAGCATTTTATCCTTATGTTGTATTGTTACAGACGATTCCAATCATTGCCGTAGCTCCAATAATAGTTATCTGGTTTGGGGCAGGTACCAATGCGATTGTGATCATAGCGTTTCTAATTGGATTCTTTCCGATGCTGTCGAATACACTCGTAGGATTGAACTCGACAGATAGCAACCTTAGAGATTTGTTTTCGCTATACAATGCTTCGAAGTTTCAAACGATGTGGAGATTAAGACTTCCGGCGGCTTTACCTTATATTGTTGCAGGTCTGAAAATTTCATGTACATTAGCAACGATCGGCGTTATAGCAGGAGAGTATATCGCAGGAATAGGTGGCGGTGCAGGTGGACTAGGTTACGCAATAACGGTAGCTTCTAGTAATATTCAAACAGCTTATCTGTTTGCGTGTGGATTGGCTGCATCTGTGTTAGGTATTGGTTTTTTCTTAATTATCAATTTTATATCAAAGCTACTATTAAGTTCTTGGCATGAATCAGAAATGCAAGATTAACTTGAAACGAGAGGGGGAGTAGCATTGGAGCTGCACATGATCAATGCATATATACCAATCGTAAATAGTGAAAAATTGCTATCATTAAAGGCTTCAAAAGGTAAGTGGACAATGGTAGAAATTCAAGATCACTATATTCGCGATCCTTCGTTTGTTAATCTGGATGAAGTCGATGCGCCAAATTCTACACTAAGTTACAAATCGGTTCAAAAATGGGATGTGAATAGGAAAATTATTCTTCCTGGATTAATCGATGCACATGTACATCTTGATAAAGCTTTTACGATTGATCAGATAGGTAACGAATCAGGTACATTGTTAGAAGCGATTAAGAATTTCAGAAGTTCTGCTCCTACTTTCTCAAAAGAAATGATTAAGAAGAGAATGGAAAAGACCGTGAAACATGCGCTCTCATTTGGAACTATGGCTCTCAGGTCTCACCTAGATTTTCCGGTGATCGACGACGGTGAGATTGCAAAAAGAACATTTGACGCCGCGTTAGAAATAAAGGAAGAAATGAAAGATCTTGCTCAACTGCAATTTTTTCCAATGTGTGACTTCACGCAGTTATCCAAAAAATGCTTAGAAATACTTGAAGAAGGACTTAGGCTTGGTTTGGACGGAATTGGAGGTGCTCCACACTTATCTGATAATCCTAAACAAAATATTAAACAAATGTTTGAACTCGCTGAAAAACATGGGAAACCGATTGACTTGCACTCAGATGAAAGTGATGATCCTACAGTCGAAACAGTTAATGAAATCGCTAGACAAACGATTCAGTTTGGATTTGAGGGAAATGTAAATGTAGGTCATTTATGTTCTCTTTCTGCAATGGATCAGGAAAAAGCAGAAACGACAATTCGAAACATAGCAGATGCGAAATTAAATGTGATTACCTTGCCTGGTGCGAATATGTACTTGCAAGGAAGACAGGATAATGGACTCATTCGACGTGGGGTTACTCGAGTGAAGGAATTAAGGGAAGCAGGTGTGAAGATAGCAGTAGCAAGTGATAATATTCAAGATCCTTTTCATCCCTTTGGGAAAGGCGATCTAATTGAAATAGGAAAGTTATCCACGTATGCATCACATATGAATAGTGAAAAAGATAAATTAAATACAGTTAGGATGATCACCGAGGTCCCGGCTGAGCTGTTAGGATTGGAAGATTACTATGGGATAGAAAGAGAAAAATCAGTTTCATTTACAGTATATGATGCTACAAGTGTAAACGACTTATTTTCATGGACTCCTGTAGGTAGATCGGTCTTTAATAAAGATCATTGGGTTTGTATTACGAAACAACAACAAATTTGGTATTAAGAATATTATTTATTCAAAAATTGAAAAGAACTAAATATGAGAGGGGAAAATATAATGAATAAGATAAAACAGAATGTGAAATGGGACAAGTTTATTATTTTAATTCTGACTATTCTGATATCTATAGTGGTAGTTGCTTGTGGTAATTCAAATGAAGAAGCAGTCGCAGAATCAAGTGAAAATGGAGAGACGAATGATGAAATGAATGATAATCAAAATGAAGAAAATGATGGATCAGAAGAACTCATTGAAGTTGAGCAGTTAACAAACTGGTATGCCCAAGCGGAACAAGGTGGACAATTTGCGGCGCATATGGAAGGTTTCTACGAAGATGCGGGTCTAGACATGACAATTCAAGCAGGTGGGGGCGGTATTTCAAACGTGCAGCTAGTTGCCTCGGGTCAAGTTGATTTTGGAATGGGGTCCACAGATGAAATCATTTTATCGAGAGAAGAAGGAATTCCTTTGGTGGCAATTGCAGGAATATTTCAGCAAAGTCCACAGGCATTGATGTTTCATAAAGGGCAAGATATTGAAGATTTCGAGGATTTAAATGGTCGTGATGTCTATGTTGGTGCTGGGGCTTCATATTTTGAATTTATGAAAGCAGAATTTGATCTTGATGTAAATGAGTTTGCATATACGGGTGATAGTACAACATTTATGCAAAATGAAGAAGCAGTTTCACAATCGTATATGACTTCAGAACCTTTTAACCTTGAAAAGGAAGGCATAGAAGTTGATTGGTTATTAAATGGCGATTCAGGATATGAAGTATATGGGAATTTATTATTCACAACCGAAGAGATGATAGAGGAGCAACCTGAAGTTGTCCGCGCGTATGTAGAAGCTTCCATTAAAGGATGGGAATACTATGAAGAACATCATGAAGAAGTGATTCCGTTTATCCAAGAATACAACCCTGAAATGTCCACGGAACAACTGGAATATAGTGCTGTGGCAATGCAACCACTTGTATACGGATATGATGCCGAAGAGTACGGTGTAGGTTACATGACGGAAGAACGCTGGCAGAATATAATGGAAATTTTATATAACCTTGAATTAATTAGTGAGCAGCAAGATGTGACAGAAGCGTTTACGACAGAATTTTTACCAGGGAACTAAGAGATTGAACGAAAGGCAGCGAGGGAGGAAGTTCCCCCGTTGCTTTTTAATCAAAAGTAGAATGAAAGATTATTTAATCTTGCTTTACATTAAATTACTAGAGAAGGAGTGGAAGTATTGTTTACTCGCTATGAAGGAAATGCATGGGAAGAATATTTTTTACCTAGATTAAGTTTTAAAGAAGTTCAAGAAATGGATAAAGAAAATGCACTTATTGTTTTACCGATTGGTGCTGTTGAACAGCATGGCTCTCACTTGCCATTAATGACCGATTCATTAATAGGAGAGGCTTCCATAACAAAAACGATGGAATATCTTACTCCAGACAGTAACATTTGGTTAATTCCACCGCTATCATATGGGAAAAGTAATGAACATTTAGATTTTCCTGGAACGATCTCCTTATCATCTGCAAATTTACAAGGAGTCATCATCGACATTGCAAGGAGTTTGTCAAGGAGTGGATTTAGAAGACTAGTCTTATTTAATTCTCATGGAGGAAATATTGATTTGCTGAATATGGTAGCGCGTGAAATTCATATTGAAACAGAAATGATGGTATTTATTACATCATCAGGTTCGGCAGATAAAAGTGATATTTTCACGGAAGAAGAATTGAAGTGGGGTATTCACGGCGGTGATGTTGAAACATCAATGATAATGGCGGTAAAGCCGTCATGGGTTCGTGAAGAATATTTAACGGCAGAATTTCCTCCATTAAAAGAGTTCGACTATTTAAGTTTAAAGGGGAAAGTTAGAATTGCGTGGAAGATAAATGATCTATCAAAAAGTGGAATAGCAGGAAATGCAACAAAAGCAACACCTAAAAAAGGGGAAATAGTGTTTATCCGGTCTGCTGAAGAAATGGCAATAGCATTGAAAGAAATGGCAGAATTTGAAATTGAACAGTTGTTAGAAGATTAAGTAATCTGAAAAAAAGTAAAAAATATAAAACTGCTAATAAAATAATATAGAGCTTCCTTCAATGCTAATGCGGTGTCTGCCTCGTTGTCAACATTGTAAAAGGAAGCTCTATTTTAGTGATTATATATAATAATAACCGTCTTTTTTAGATACTTTATATGATGTATTTCCTCGTTTTTTTTCTTACAATACAAGTAGATAGAAAGGAGTGAGTGCATTGATCGTAACTTCTAAAATTAATGAACACCGGTTGTGGAAAACATTAATGGAATTAGCTGAGATAGGAGCTAGTCCGAATAAAGAAGAAGGCGTAACAAGACTATCCTTAACAAAAGAAGAGTTAGAGGCGAAGCAATATATCATTCAACTAATGAAAGATATCGGATTGGAGGTGCGAATGGATGCAGTGGGCAACGTGATCGGGAAATTACTTGGAACGGATCCATTGGCCTCCTCGGTGATGGTCGGCTCACATACAGATACTGTTTTTCATGGCGGAAGATTTGATGGTTCTTTGGGGGTACTTGGAGCGATAGAAGCTGTTCGTACTATTAAAGAAGCAAATATGAAATTGAAACATTCAATTGAAGTTGTTTCGTTCACGGATGAAGAGGGTTCGAGATTTGGTACAGGATATATTGGTAGTAAAGCGATGGCGGGTGTATTGAAGGAAGAGACGTTTGAATTAAAAGATAAAAGTGGGGTTTCTTATAGGGAAGCATTTTTACATGCTAAACTAGATCCAACGAAATATAAGGAAGCGATTCGTAAACCTGAAGAAATAAAAGCATACATTGAAATGCATATTGAGCAAGCGAAAGTTTTGGAAGAGAGTGATTTATCTGTTGGGATTGTCACAGATATTCAAGGTCCAGTCTGGCTTGATGTTACGTTAGTGGGTGATGCTGATCATGCAGGTGCGACACCAATGACGATGAGGAAAGATGCTTCTATTGCGATGGCAGAAGTGATGATTGAAGTCGAAAAAATCGCGCAATGTCATGGTGGAGTTGGGACTGTGGGTTATGTAAAGGTTGAACCTGGTGGAGTAAATATTATTCCGGGGAAAGCTTCATTTACAATTGATCTTAGACATGTCAATAAAATGGAACGCAGTAAAATGGTGAAAGAAATATATCAATCTGTTAGTAAAAGTTGTGAAAAGCGAATGATAGAATGGCACATTGATGTGAAGAAAGAGGTAGATCCCACGTCTTGTTCACCAGATATTGTGAAGTCTTTGGAAGAAGCGTGTATCCACCTAAATTTCCCAGTCAAAAAATTGCAGTGTGGAGCGGGGCATGATTCCTTGATCATGTCGGAGATCACGGAAATGGGAATGATTTTTGTTCGATCGAAAGACGGTATGAGCCATAATCCAAAGGAATGGTCAAGTAGAGAGGATTGTGCTGATGGTACAGCATTATTGTTTCAATCACTAATAAAGCTAGCGAAATAACAGCAAAGGAGTGTGGCCTAATGCAACAGACTCAAGCACTAACAATTCCAGCCAGAACAATTATGACACCAGGACCTGTTGAAGCAGAACCAAGTGTATTAAGGGCAATGTCATCATCTATTTTAGGCCAGTTTGATCCAAGTTTTACACATATTATGAATGAAACGATGGTTTCGTTACGTAAAGTGCTGCAAACCGACAACCACTGGGCATTTCCAGTTGACGGCACTTCAAGAGCTGGGATAGAAGCGATGCTTTGTAGCGTGATCGAGGAAGGAGATCGTGTTCTTATCCCGTGTTTTGGCCGTTTTGGTTATTTATTAACAGAAATAGCTGAGAGATGTGGAGCTGATGTACACCTCATCGAATGTGAATGGGGAAAAGTATTTGAACCAGAGGAAGTTATAGCTGAAATTAAAAAGATACAGCCAAAAGTTGTCACAATGGTTCATGGTGATACATCGACTGGTCGTATGCAACCTTTAAAGGAAATTGGTCATGCATGTCGGGAGATGGATGCTTTATTCATCGTGGACGCTGTAGCAACGGTAGCGGGTACCGAAGTGAAAACAGATGAGTGGAAAATTGATGGTTTAATTACGGGAACACAAAAATGTTTGTCTGTCCCTTCAGGAATGGCGCCGCTAACTTATAATCATCGTATTGAAAAGATCCTAAAAGAGCGAAAGTCAATTGAAAGAGGACTCGTTTCTCCTTCAGAAAATAAGGGCAATTCTTCGAAAATTGATAGAAGAATTAGAAGTAATTATTTAGATTTAAGCCAGCTTCAGGATTATTGGGGGCCAGCAAGATTGAATCATCATACAGAAGCAACTTCTATGGTATACGGGTTATATGAAGGCCTTCGTATTATTTTAAATGAAGGGTTACAAAACCGTTTCGATCGTCATCGAATGAATGAACAGGCGCTTGTTGCTGGTTTACAAGCAATGGGTCTGTCATTATTTGGTGATCCTACAGTAAAACTACCGACGGTGACGTGTGTGCTGATTCCAGAAAAAGTTGACGGTGAATCGGTGAGGTCGATGTTGCTCCAAGAGTTCGGTATTGAAATAGCAAGTTCATTCGGACCATTACATGGAAAAATATTGCGAATAGGAACGATGGGATACAGCTGCCAAAAGAGAAATATTTTGTTGACTTTATCAGCTCTCGAAGCGGTCCTCATTAGACACGATGCAAATGTAAATAAAGGTCACGGAGTGCAGGCTGCTATGGATGTATATCAAGAGAGGGAAATGAAAGCGGAGATTGTTCAGGGCTGAATGTGTATGGAAATTAGGTGTAGATTCATTAAAATGATTGCTTCGAAGGGGATAGGAACACCGAATACTCTGCAGTTGAAAAGTAATTTTTCGGCTGCAGAGTATTCGGTGTTTTTTTGGAGGAGCATAGAAATTACTTTAACTTTGAAATACATAAATGTCCTTGTTTTACAAACAATAATGAATGCTTGATTGTGCTGAGAAGCTTACCAATCAAAAAATTTTTAAGTGCGATGGGCATAAAAATTCAAAGGAGAGGCTGCTATGGATGAGAGAAAACGAGGTAAGAAAGAAAATGGAAATAAAGAAGTTAGAAATTATCAACCTTCTGATTATGAAAAATCTGATGATCAATCTAAAGGGTTGGCTGTTACACATGAACAGGTTTCTGATACTTTCACTGAAGGTACAATTGATGGGAAAATTGATAAAGTAGACGAAGAAGGAAACTTGATAAGTCATGAGGGAGAAAATCTCACAAAAAAGGGTGAATAAACTTCCTTAGTAAAGACATAACTATGGATGGCATCGGACAAATTGTCGGTGCCTTTTATCTGTAGGGATCAAAAAGATATTTCAATATATTACACTTTATTTACAATGCAATAGAATGATAGACTTTTCTGCTTGACATGATAAAATAGAATAAAGAATAAATAGGTCGGAAAAGAAGAGGAGGGATCCAGATGAAACTTTGGTTTAAGAAAGTCTCGGCTGTATTAATTACGATAATGACATTAGGGATGTATATTCCACCCACATATATGGATGCAAACGCAGAAGATGAGAACGATAATATCTTTCCAGGAAGTGATGGTGTACAGGAAAAAGAGCTTTCTTTTGCTGATGTAGAAGAATCTGATTCTACCCTTTCCGATTCGGACGAAGACTTTTCCGGTTTTGAATCTAGTGAAGACTATATTCATTTATTTACTGAGCAAGCAAGAGAACAGACATTTTCTAAACTGGGTCCCCGAATAGCAAATAAAGTTGAAGACGATTTCATGGCGGAAGTATTTCCCGGTATGGAAGAAGTTATCACAGGCATTTTGGATGATATAGATGAAGAAGAGTTTCCTTATTTAAAAATAAATGAGCAAAAGACTTCCGTAAATGGTGAAAAGATTTTTAATATATATGATAATCAGTCGAAACAGGATGTGGCAAGGTTCCATGTCCGGCGTGACCTTCGCCCCAAAGAAGGTTATTGGTTTAACTTTCATTACCACTTGCGTGATGACAACTACGAAGAACACCACTCGATTGGTGATATTTACTGGGATAAAAATACACCACCAAAGTGGATGTCATAACTAAACAGAAAGAATGTACAAATGATGTACATTCTTTTTTTAGTTTTTTGAACTTTAATGTTTTAATCTGAATGTTCCGCAGCTCCTACTAAGTAACTATTGAAATATGATCTGACTGTAAATTTAACTAAAATAGTGAGAAATATTTGAATTTAATTCAGAATATTAGCATAATAGAACTACTAAGGTACGTGGAGAGTGGAGGAGGTTCAGTTGTGGCAATGAAAATGGTCACCAGCTATTTGGCGATAATGTTATTTTTTCTCATTTTAGGATCTACTGCTGAAGCGTCTTCCTCTATAGAATTAATAGACTCAGTCGAATCGATTGAATTAAATAGTGAAATAGAAATACTTGAAGATCAAAATAACGAATGGGATATAGAAAAAATTATGTCCGGAGATCTCGATAATGAGTTTATAAAAAATGACGGCGACGTTCCTAGTTACGGATACAGCTCTACTATTTATTGGGTTCGTTTCCAAGTAATTAATCATTCTGATCATAACAATTGGTTTCTTGAACTAGACAATCCAACAATGGACGTGGTGACACTATATGATCCCTACTCCTCCGATGAAGAAATAAAAGAAAGAGAAACAGGAGATCTTTATCCGTTTGCTCAACGTGAGATCGATAATCGTAATTTTATTTTTCAAATAGGTGAATTGACAGATGAAGTTCAAGTCTACTACCTTCGTTTTGAGACAGAAGGGGCTATGCAACTTCCTTTAACGATAAGAAATCAAGAGGCGCTAATAGCAAAAACTCAAATCGATTATGTGATAATAGGATTATTATGTGGACTCGCTATAGTGATGGCAATTTATAATTTATTTATCTATTTTTCATTGCGACATTTCAGTTATTTATTTTACGTTTTATTTATACTTGTTAATTTATTCACTTATTTATCATTTACGGGAGTTGCCTATCAATTTTTTTGGCCAGAAGCTGTTTGGTGGAACAATCGTGCGATTATATTTTTTATGTGCGGCGGAAACATCTTAGCCTTATTGTTTACGAATAGTTTCTTAGATATGAAAAAAAGACTCTCACGTCCAGCTCATTGGCTACAATTGATCATAGGGTTAAACGTGGCAATATTAATTATATTACTTTTTTCTTATTCAGTTGCTTTGAACCTTATTGTAGTTGCTTCAATTACCTCTGTTGTATTTATTATTTCAGTTGCTTTTAAGAGTATAAAGCAAGGCTTTCGTCCAGCCCGTTATTTCTTCGCTGCTTGGCATATATTTGTGATTGGTGTGGTGGTGTCCATTTTGACTGACACAGGGGCAATCCCGCTAACTTTCATCACAAAATATGCTTGGCAAATAACAACGTCCGTTGAACTGGTCCTACTTTCCTTTGCTTTAGCTGATAAAATTAATACGATGCGGTACGAAAAAGAAAAAGCAGAGCAGGAGTTAATTGAAAGTCAGCAAAAAATTCTCGAAAATTTGAAAAAAACAGACAAATTGAAGGATGAATTTCTCACTGTTACTTCCCATGAATTGAAAACACCATTAAATGGGATCATTGGAATTGCGGAATCAATGTACGATGGCGCTTCAGGAAAGCTCGATGACTTGCTTAAATATAACTTGTCAATGATTATCGTTAGTGGTAAAAGGCTCAATCATTTGGTTAATGATATTCTCGATTTTTCGAAATTAAATAATAATGATATGGAACTTAAATTGAAGAAGGTGCATGTAAAAGAAGTGACAGATGTTGTTGTGACGATTTGCCAAACGCTTGTGAAAGGGAAAGATATTAAAGTGATTAATAAGGTGAATCAACACCTTCCGCCCGTTTTAGCTGATGAAAACAGGTTACAGCAAATTCTATATAACCTTATTGGAAATGGCATTAAATACACAAAAAATGGAGAGATTACAATTCGAGCTGTTCAGAAAGATCAATATTTGAAAGTATATGTCCAAGATACAGGCATAGGGATACCTAAAAAATATATTGAGACAATTTTTCTTCCTTTTTATCGTGGGCGATACAAATCAGAACAAGAGGATGGAACAGGAATTGGCTTAAATGTTACAAAGCGTCTTGTGGAATTACAGAATGGACAAGTTCTCGTGGAGTCAGAAGTGGGAAAAGGTTCGACATTTATGTTTACGTTACCACTTTTCAATGAATCTGTATCAACTTCAGAAGTAATAAATCCTGAAGAGTTGTTTCTAAATGAATCAATTAGTACATCATTTTTTTCTAGCAGAAAGCCACATACTTCGTCAGAAAAAAAGGCAACGATTTTAGTGGCAGACGACGACCCAGTGAATCAACAAGTATTGATTAATTATCTTTCTTTAGAAGGGTATCAGGTTGATACAACGAGTGATGGGGATGAGGCATTGGAATTGATCGAGGAAGGTCGTACATATGATCTAGTCATGTTAGATGTGATGATGCCTAAAATATCGGGATATAAAGTTTGTCAAAGGTTACGAGAAAAATATTCATTGTCAGAGTTACCAGTGTTAATGTTAACAGCGAAAAATCAAGTAGAAGATCGTATTACTGCGTTTGAGGTAGGAGCAAATGATTATTTAGCGAAGCCTTCAGATAAAAGAGAGTTATTGTCTCGAACTAAGACGTTGATCCGATTAAAGCAGGCTGATAAAGAAATTAAAGACAGAGCGGAGGAGTTAAAAAATATAAATATCAAATTAAAAAACTTAAATAATGATCTAGAAGATAAAGTGGATGCGAGAACGAAAGAATTAGCAGAGAGAAATGAGCAATTAATCGAATCAAATCAAGAATTAATTGACATGGAAAAAGGTAGAGTTCATTTACTATCGAATATTTCTCATGAATTAGGAACGCCTATCACGTTTTTACAAGGCTACGTGCAAACGGTTAAGGAAGGATACATTGATGCTGGCAACTTGAAATACTTAAATATTGTAGAAAATAAGGTGAAATTATTAGATCGTCTTATTAATGATTTGTTTGACCTTGTAAAGTTTGAATCTGGAAAAATGAGATTAAATATTGAAAATATTGAACTTGAACCATGGCTATTAGATGTGTATAACAGATTTGAATTAGAAGTGAATCAAAGTAATATAAATCTTATAAAAACGAATGTAAACTATCTACATAGAGTGGATACAACTATTCTCCTTATTGATATTGAGAGAATGGATCAGGTTTTTTCTAATTTGATCTCTAATGCGATCAAACACACTTCCTCTGGTGGAGTGATCACGATTTCAGCGGAGGTATCAAAAAATAAGCGAAACAATAAAACGTTTGAGTTTGATGGTATGGTAGTTATTGAGGTAAAGGATAACGGAATTGGCATCGATCAATCGACATTGCCCCACATATTTGAACGATTTTATAAAGGGAGCAATTATTCTGGTGATAGTGGGACAGGGTTAGGTTTAGCGATAACGAAAGAAATTATTGAATATCATAAAGGCGAAATATGGGTTGAAAGTTCAGCGGAAACAGGGACTTCTTTTTTTGTCTCGTTGCCAGTTGTTTTCAAAGATTCAGTGAAAAACGAAGGGGTGTGAGTAAGTGAATCCAGAGAAAATATTAATTGTAGAAGACGATGATGACATTCGTGAATTGACTTCATTATATTTACAAAAAAAAGGATATCTCGTTTTTACAGCTGAGAATGGGATAAATGCCTTAAATATAATCCCAGAACAACAACCAGAATTAGTATTATTGGACATTCTTTTACCTGGAATGGAAGGGTTTGAAGTTTGTGAGAAAATTAGATTAATAACAAATGTTCCGATTATTTTCATGAGTTGTAAGAGATCTTCGACTGATAAAGTGAAAGGCCTCAATGCAGGCGGAGATGATTATATTACGAAACCGTTTGACCTTGCTGAATTAGAGGCCCGCATAAAGGCAAATTTACGTCGAAATGGGTTACAGTCTTTCGGTGAGGTGAAGAGTACCCGAGTCTTACAATCGGGCGAAATATCTGTAAATTTAAATAGCTTTGAAGTGTTTGTTAATAATAAACTCGTTTCATTGTATGCAAAGGAACTCCAATTGCTCTTGCTATTTCTAAAGAACCCTAACCAAGTGTTTAGTTCAGAACAGATTTATAATCAAATTTGGGGTATTGACCAATTTGGAGATTTGAAAACAGTCTCCGTCCACATTCGTAATTTGCGAAAGAAAATTGAGAAAGATCCAGCTCATCCGTCTCATATTAAGACGGTGCGTGGGTTTGGTTATAAGTTTCAAGATGTTAACTAGCATTGTAGGTGGCTATTCTATGGTTAGTATATTTTTAATACTAATTTAAAAAAAGAATCATTTTTTTCCCTTTATTTAACTTAGATTTAACCTTTGCCCTGTATATTAAAATTTAGACAGGTTGACAGGTGAAGGAATTCTAGGGATGGAAGAGTACACTTGAATAAGATAGAAAATTTAAACATATCAATGGTAACTTCGTCGATTAGCACATTGTCTTTGATTAAAATCTTCCTACTAGTAAAAGGCAAACCTGCTTAAAAGCAGTGGCGCAAAGCTATGGGTCTAACGGTCTGAAAAAAAGGCCTATGATCGCCAGGCTGCCTATTAGGTACTTGTGGGAAAGGAGGTCTAGGGAAGCAATGGAAAATACATTTGGCTCAACCTTAGACAAAGAATGGGTAAAATTGATGGAAGAGGCTCGGGAGATAGGGATGACTCCAGAGGATGTTCTACAATTTTTTAATCACAGAAAAAGTGAAAAAAGTTTTATTGTTTTGAATGACCAAAAAGGGAATGTGTCATAATTTATTATTGGTACTGTATTTTTTTAGGTTTGCATTTTTTCCATGAATGAACGTCAATTAAATAAATGTAAATCATGTATGCTACTGGTCCAAATGGATCAGTATTTTTTTTACTTTAAGAATGTTTAACTTAGCTAAAGGATTAAAACCAAAAAAACTAATTTATTGAGGATTTATCTTAAGCAGGTTGCTGAATAACTCAAAAATTGGCAAGCAGATGATGATTTTTAACAAATATCCTTCACTTGTCCAAACGTTTCGAGCTAACAACGCATTATATAGTGGATAAGGGGAGGTTTTTTCTAGGGAGTACAAGTAAATAGGGGACTAGTCGAACTTACTCAATTGCTTTCTGCAAATAAAGGAGGAGAAGTTTATGGTTAAGATTTTTATAGATCCTGGTCATGGTGGAGATGATCCAGGAGCAATAGGGAATGGGTTGAGAGAGAAAGATCTTGTGTTGGATATATCTAGACGGATTAGACGACAGTTAAATCGATTTAACGATGTGGAAGTGAGGATGAGTCGAGAAGATGATCGATTTATTTCACTATCAAATCGAGCTACTTTGGCGAATTCCTGGGGAGCAGATTATTTTATTTCTGTTCATGTGAATGCTGCTGGTGGAACTGGATTTGAATCGTATATTTGGAATGGAAATGTCAAGTCACAAACGCGATCGAATCAATCAATTATGCATTCGGAGATTATTGCCCAAATAGGGGTGAGAGATCGAGGTAGAAAAAGCGCCAATTTTGCGGTGCTCCGTCGTACAAACATGCCTGCAATTTTAACAGAAAATCTATTTATTGATAATGCTGCTGAAGCTGCGAAGCTTAAAGACAGCGATTTTTTGGAAGCGATAGCCAAAGGACATACCAATGGGCTTGTTTCGATTTATAATCTAAAAGGGAATGGAACTGAAAGTGGGACGGATGAGACAAACGGATCAGATGAAGAAGGTTCTCCACCATCAGGGGAAATCAGTCAGATTCAATCAACGTTAAATGATAGATATGCCCTTTCGATTGCCGTTGATAATATTTACGGACCTGAAACACAAGGAACTTTGTTAAAAGGGTTACAAACGGAATTAAACAAACAATTTAATCGGAGGCTTGTCGTAGATGGAATTTGGGGCCCAAATACGAGAGGTGCAGTTGTTAATGTAAGGAGAGGAGCAAGAGGAAATATTACCTGGGTTCTACAGGCTACACTCTTAGGTAAAGGATTCTCTCCAGGTTCAATTGATGGAATATTCGGCCCGAAAACCGAGAGTGCGGTAAGGAGATTTCAACGAGCGCAAGGAATTAAGATCGATGGAATTGCTGGGCAAGAAACTTTTACAGCTTTATTTAGCTGATAAAGAGACACTTTTTATTTAAAAGGCATTTTCTCCTCAATACAGGAGAGAATGTCTTTTAAGGTTGAACAAAAAAATATAAATTATCCACTAGTGCTTCTGTGACTTTATATTACCATTGAAAAAAGTATTTCAATGACATCGTCACTACTGTATAGGAGACGACGCCGAATGCAAAAGTTGGATAGTGTGCTTCTTGGTCAGGAGGTAGCTCATATTTTAAAACATTTAAGATCATTGCCCCTGAAATGAATGCAAAAATAATTGCTTGGACCAACGCAGGCAATGTAACCTTCATTCCAATGTACCAGCCAGCCAAAATTCCACAAACAAGAACATACCTCCCAATTTTATTATAAAGATCCCCGTATTCGATCCATAAATCATGGGCAATTGCAATAAAATGAAGACCAACCGCAAGTCCATAAAAAACAGCTTGTATCCCCGCAACTTTATGAGAAAGGACCGTGTAAGAAACAAGCATATTATAAATCGTAAAAAAACTGATCTGCATCCAAAATAATGACCTAGCTTTTTCGTAGTTCAGATTTTGTTTTTTCCTCACAATTTTTTGAATACCGTAGAAAAGGAGAAGGCCTAACAAACCAACAAAATATAATTCCGACTCCATCGTTAAAGTATTTGTATAACTTTTAGCAATATCCTGTTCTTTATGTAATGTAGGGAGCACATAAACAAAGACATAAGAAACAGCAAGTCCTCCTGAAAAAGAGAACCATCGTAACCGTTGTATACGGTCATCAGGTATAAATTCGTTTGCTAGTAAATGGATGGCGATGAATGCTCCCCCGATAATAAAGGCATCAATAGACATCATGAAATCTCCTTCAGCCGTAATAGCTTCTATGGTTTCCTATATATAGGTAAACTATGGAGGGAAATACTTATTTATTCTAAAGGTTTGCGATTACGTGGGAAAACACTAGGGTTGGTAAGTGCAATCCTAGTGTTCTTAGTGGATTATGTTTTTTTCCGTTCAACTTCTGTTGGACTGTACCCAGGTCTTGCATGTAGTTCATAGAGATCGTCCATCTCTTTTGCTATTTCCAAATCTGGAGAATTATCTGTAGCGATATCTTTTTTTGGTGTCTGAGGTAACGATTTTTTATTTTTATCACGGGGGCGACGATTTCTTGTACTTCCCATAAAAACAACTCCTTTCAGCTTCATTTTTTGTGAAAAAAGAAATTGATATGTTATGAAAATAATGGGTGTTTTCTTAGCTGAAAAGGCAATGTTGTTTTAATCTCAAAGTGCCTAATATTATGATTCAGATATATTTACCAAAAATAAGTTAGAATTGTCACGAAAGTGTCATAATATTATTGAGGGTTTTGTTGTGCGATTCAATGCGACATCCTTTAGAATAGAAGTTATTAACACTGTGGACAAAGTGAAAACGGGGAGACGTTGAACGTTATGAACGAGCTTAAACAGATGGCAAAATCCCAAAAAAGAAATAGATCACTATTGCTGGTAGCTTCAATAGTAATTGGATTTGCAATAATTGCACAAGCGTATTTCATTGTCGCTATTGTTGATCATATATTCTTGAATGACGGGTCATTCCAAGACATTTTACCTTGGCTAGGTGGGCTTTTGCTAGCTTTAGCAACACGGGCTGCTTTTTCTTTTGTGAATGGACGAACAGGTTTAAGAATGGGATCCAAGGTCAAGTCAGATGTGCGCAGACAACTTCTGCAAAAATATGCTCGCAACCCTATTCAGGCATCAATAAAGGGGCAATCAGGTGGAAAAGTCAGTGTGATGTTAGACTCCGTTGATGAAATTGAGAGTTATTTCAATCATTATTATCCGCAAATGATTCAGTCAACGATTGTACCGGTGATGATGTTAGTCGCCGTGTTTTCTTTCAATTGGGTATCAGGGCTGATATTACTCGTAACAGCACCATTTATTCCAATCATGATGATTATTATCGGGAAGAATACTCAGAAAAAATCTGAAGAACAGATGGAGAAAATGGCGATTTTCTCAGGTCGGTTCTTGGATATATTGCAGGGATTATCAACTTTAAAGTTCTTCGGACGCGCGAAAGACAAAAAAGAAGACATACGTAGAAGTAGCCTCGATTATCGTGAGGCAACGATGGATGTGCTGAAGATTGCTTTCTTATCATCACTGATGCTTGAGTTTATTTCAATGCTAGGAACAGCCCTGGTTGCGTTAGAAGTAGGACTGAGGCTCGTAATTTATGATCAATTGACATTCTTTACTGCGTTTTTCGTGTTGATTCTTGTACCGGAATTTTTTGCGTCACTAAAAGAACTGGGAAGTGCGTTTCATACCGGGAGAGGTAGTATGGGGGCAGCTACGCGAATAGCAGAGGAATTGAAAGAAGAGGAGAGGCCGGTCGAATGGGGCAATCAATCTCTTGATGTGAAGGGTGATGAGCCGCCTTCGATTGACCTTCGTGGCATTAGCTTTTCTTATGGAGAAGATCGTTTTGCCCTACATCAAATTGAGGCGACGTTACCTGCAAATAGTGAGGTAGCCATTGTTGGGCGAAGCGGTGCTGGTAAATCGACGCTGTTACATCTATTATCAGGGTTAGTTTCTCCAACAGAAGGGTCTATTTGTGTTCAAGGTCGGCCGTTGTCTGATTACAAGGAATCGGAGTGGTTTGATCAGTTAAGTTATATTTCGCAAAGCCCTTACCTTTTTTCAGGTACGATCGAAGAAAATATCGCCCTTGGAAGGTCTACAGATGTTGCTAGAGAAGATGTCATCGAAGCTGCCGAAAAAGCAGGAATTGCTGAAATGATAGCATCTCTCGAAAAGGGATATAAGACAAAAATTGGTGAGGGCGGCCGCGGGCTGTCTGGCGGGGAGAAACAACGAGTTGCTATCGCAAGAGCATTTTTGAAAAAGCCAACGGTAATCTTGTTTGATGAACCAACGGTTGGATTGGATTTAAAAACAGAAAAAATCTTGCAAACGTCAATGAAACAACTCGGAAAAACATCAACTGTCATCACGGTTGCGCACAGGCTTCATACAATTATGAGAGCAGACCAAATTCTTTTCATTGAAAATGGCAAACTTGTTGCAAAAGGAACACATAATCAGTTGGTGGAAAGTTCAACACCATACCGAGAAATGGTACAAATCCAACAAGGGGGCGATGTAAGATGAGAGAGATAGGAATGATCATCACATTGATGTTGAAAGAAAAAAAAGATATCCTTCTTTCTGTATTATTCGGCTTCCTTACCGGGGTTGCAGCAGTAAGTTTATTTGCTACAAGTGGTAACTTAATATCAAGAGCGGCTATTACCTCTCCGCTTTATGTGTTGACCGTCAGCATCGCAGCACTGAAATTTTTTAGTTTCACGAGAGCATTAAGCCGTTATGCCGAACGCTATTACTCACACAGAGCAACGTTCACGATATTAAGTAACTTGCGCGTCCATTTTTTCGAAAAATTAGTTCCGTTAGCACCACAGATTTTTCATAAATATCGTAGTGGTGATTTATTGTCTCGAATTGTTGGTGATGTAGAAAGTTTGCAAAACTTCTTTTTACGAGTATTTTATCCACCAATTGTAATGGTGACGGTGTTCTTAGCGACGATTGCGTTTACGATGTTTTTCTCATTACAAATAGGTGTGATCTTAATTGTTGGTGTGCTATTAACTGGGTTCATTATTCCGGCGTGGTTTGCTATGAAGCAGAATAATTTAGAAAGAAAAGTGAGAGAGCAACGTGGTGAGTTATCGATATCAGCAACGGAGTTTTTATACGGTTTCCGCGATTTAAAAATTCATCAAAAGTTGACGGAACAAGAGAATCAATTAATTGAAGCATCTGATGCTTATATTGGCGAGCAAGAGAAAGATGGAACGAGAGCATTGTTTAGTCAATCTTTGAATAGTGGTATTACGATGATAATTTCTTGGTTGGTTCTTGCGATAGGTGCGTATTTAGTCACACTTGGAGAATTGGAAGGCGTCTTTCTGGCGATGCTCGTGATGATTTCCCTGACGGTGTTTGAAAACGCCGTTCCGATGGCTGCTTTTCCTAGTTATTATGAAGAAAGTCGGCTAGCTGCAACACGGTTACATTCGGTTGTTGAGAACGAAGAGGTTAAAGAATCCAGCGCTAAGAAGGGTAACCTAGATACGATAGATAATCAGAATACGTGGGAAATTCGCCTGGAAAATGTGACATTTGCGTATCCATTTGAAGAACGTGACGCTTTGAAGAACATCGATTTATCTATTCCAGCAGGTTCAAAGACAGCGATCGTTGGCCCGAGTGGATCAGGAAAATCAACGTTACTACAATTGATTCTGAAAGTGTATGAAGCTGATAAAGGTAAAGTAGAGATTAACGGAAAAGACGTTGTAAAACTGGATGAAGAATCGATTTGGGCTGGCACGAATACGCTTCTGCAAGATCACCATTTCTTCTATGGTACAATTCGTGAGAACTTACAGCTCGCAAAAGACGGATTAACAGATGAGGAAATGGGCGATGCCCTTGCAAAAGTGAAATTAGAAGGTTTTTCGTTAAATAATTCTGTACTAGAAAAAGGTGAAAACCTCTCAGGTGGTGAGAAGCAACGTTTATCGATAGCCAGGTCGTTATTAAAAGGGAGTCGACTGTGGTTATTGGACGAGCCCACATCATCTGTAGACGTGTTAACCGAAAAAGTGATTTATAAACATCTTTTGGATCAGGCAGAAGATGATACGTTACTACTTGTTAGTCATCGACTGACAGGATTGGAGAGGATGGACCGTATCGTAGTTATGGAGCAAGGTTCTATTTTGGAAACAGGAACATATAATGAATTGATGCAACAAAAAGGTTACTTTTATGAACTGAAACAAATCGAAAAGAGTGTTTTTACCGCATAACCGATCAATTTGCAGACTTTCTAAGATAGGAAGTCTGTTTTTGAGTTCGTTCGTTTTTGCGAGTGGCCTTGTTAGTTGGGAAGAAGTAAATTATAAATGGTTAAATATGTTAAAATAAATTTAAAGCTATTAAAGGAACTAACTAGCATTCGATGGGGGAAATAGAAGTTGTCGAAGATCTTGATGATTTGAAAAATGAACTAGTAGCGTCATGTACCTATAAACAATAGTAATTCATAAAAAATTAAATCTTAAAAGGGATGTTTAGAAAATGTTGAGTCCAAGATTAATCGAATTATCAACTGATATTACTGAAAATAAGTTAGTTAATTTTTGGGAAGAAGTTAATGAAAAAGGCAGTCCATTGATTGAAGAAGTGAATGAAGAGAAGAAGAAATTAGTTACCTTTTTATACAAAGAAGAAGATTCCTTGGAAAATGTCGTTGTTATTTTAGGGCCTGCTGGACTTGATTTTAAAAGAAATAAAATGGTGAAGTTAGCTGATACGAATGTATGGTACCGTTCATACTTACTTAGTGAAGATGCAAAGTTTCAATATCTTCTCTCACCTAACGATTCATTAATTTATCCATTAGATATTTTGCCGGATTTTAAAAAGTTTGCAGAAAGAGAAGGGAATTTTATTAAAGACCCATTGAACAAACATCCATATCCGTTTGAAAATCCGATGGTTTCGACCGTTGGAATGAGTAGTGAAATGAAAGAGATATTCGATCAGAATCTCAAGGGTAAGACAGAAGAGTTTATTATTTGGAGTGATGAACTAGAACATGAAAGGAAAATTAACTTATACACACCAGTTGTTAAAAATAAAAATGAACCTTTGCCACTACTAGTGATGTTAGATGGTGAATTAAACCCCAGTATATTACCAGTAATAAAAATGGTCGATCAATTAATAGATATGGGAGAAATAAAGCCAATTAGTATCGCATTAATTGGAGACGGAGATAATAGAGAAGCTGAATTTGGGTGTAATAGCAGTTTTTCTAATTTCTTAGCTTATGAGATTATGTCTCACTTGAAGAATAGAAGGTATATTTTGGAAGAGGGCGATCATTGCATATGTGGATTTAGCTTTGCTGGTATTGGTGCTTTTTATACATCCTACTTACATTCTAGCGTATTTAAAAATGTGTTAATGGTATCGAGTTCACTATATTGGAGTCCAGTAGATTTTAACGAATCAGAATATCTTTCATGGTTTATAGCAAATCATGAAAAGCAAGAATCGAATATTTATATCGAGTGTGGAAAAATGGAGAATGATGATGAATTTCAGAGATATTATGGTGGAACGAGTAATCTTCTAACGAATCGACACCTTCGAAACGTATTACAATCAAAAGGTTACAATCTGAAATATCACGAGTTCAACGGTGGGCATGATTTTATCCAATGGATTGATAGTTTAAAGCGAGGGCTAATATATTTTTATGGACAAGGCAGGAGGTAGGATTTCGAAAGTGACTTTTGAAATAATGTATAGTTTTACTAAAAGGAGAATTACATTTTGGAAGCAAAATGTATTCGTTTTCATGAGTGTGGAAGTCTAGAGGATGTAATAAATGTTGAATATAGAGACATTCTACCACCGATGGATAGGGATATTCTAGTTCGAATGATAGCGCGTCCTATTAATCCTTCATATCTTATACCTGTGCGAGGTTCTTATTCGCATCGCATTGTTCTACCGACTGTTCCGGGTTACGAAGGAGTTGGTATTATAGAAGATGTCGGTTCTTTAGTTTCTAGAGAACTAATAGGTAGGCGAGTTTTACCGTTAAGAGAGGAAGGAACATGGCAAGAATTTGTAAGAACATCTGCTGATTTTGCGATTGCTGTGCCAAATTGGATGATTATATTGCTACACAATTATATATTAATCCAATGACAGCTTGGATAACTTGTACCAAAGTATTACGGTTAGGACCTGATGATACTATAATAGTAAATGCAGGTGGGTCATCAATTGGAAGGATTTATTCTCAGTTATCTACTATTCTCGGTTTCCAACTAATTGCCGTGACTAGAAGCAATGGACATACGAAAGAATTACTTCGACTTGGTGCTTCAGAAGTCATTAATACAACTGAAAGTTCATTAAAAAAATCAATAATTGAACGAACAGAGCGTGTCGGTGCAACTTTTACAATCGATTCTATTGGCGAGAAAGATGGGAGAGCATTAGCTTTATGTGTTCGTCCAGAAGGAACTTTACTAACCATTGAACTTCTTTAAGGTATACCTGTAAATGGTCTAAGATTTCTAGTGAAACGAAAGTTAAGATTAAAATGTTTCACTTAAAGCATTGGAATCAACAAATCTCTGTGCAACTTGGCAAGAAACATTTATAAAATTGATGAAGTTAATTCATGAGAGCAAATTAAACTTAACGACACCAGATTCTTTTTATAACTTGGTTGATGTAAAAGAAGCGGTTCGTGTTGTGCAAGACTCTAGCAAAAATAAAGGGAAAGTCATGTTAACGCCTTGGTAACCAATTATTTATGATGAATTTTGGGAGATATGTGAGATGTCAATTATACAAGGGACCTTTGATAATATTAAAAGAAAAATAAAAACAAGACATTTATTTTTTGGTTGTGTTACTTATATTTTGCTACTAACGTTTTCATACTATATGTCTGTATTAACCCCAGGTCGTTCTATTCTGAAATCTATTATTTCATCCTTGGTTTCAATCATTATATTACATTATTCTTATAAATTGTGGAAAAGTAATTTAATGGATACAAATCCATCAAGACTAATGTGGATTGTTTCCATTGGAATGTTGTTAATCGGGATTGTCTTACCTCTGATAGTTGTGGTAATAGTTTTATTCATGATGATAATATAGGTTTGCGTAAGCACCATTGGATAGTTAGAATCGGGAATGAATCTAATTGCAGATAGGGCGACATGAAACTTTTATGGTTATAATCCGTAGAAGAAAGCAATAATTTTATATATTTAATGAACTGGAAAACTGTAGCTAGGGTTCCGCTATTTATAGGTCTGTGACCGAGGGCTACATCTTTTACAATAATGTAGAAGGCACCTATTGACATAAAAGGTCCGAGGGGAAAAGTTCAGCGTATTTGTGATGCGCTGATTATTATTCTCTCGGGCCTTTTTAATTTTATAAGGGGGAGTTAGTAAATGAAGAAAATTGATGAATTAAGAGCAGGTGTGGCAATGGTTATTTTGGATAAGGACAATCGTGTTTTATTACAAAAAAGAGCTGATGTAAGTAGGTGGGGAATTCCATCGGGACATGTGGAAATAGGAGAAACAGTCACGGAAGCGGCGGTGAGAGAAGTAAAGGAGGAAACGAATTTAGATGTGAAGATTACAAAGCTGATTGGTGTTTATTCAGAACCTTCATCACAAGTATTTTCTTATCCGAATGGCAAAGTCGTACACTTTATAACGACATGTTTTCTTGCAGAAGTGATCGGTGGAAAACTAAGATGTCATTCTTCTGAATCATTAGAAGTGAGCTTCTTTGAACATACGAAGTTACCGACAGATCTATTAAACATGCATCCATATTGGTTGAACGATGCTTTATCAGAATCTGAAAAGGCATTTATTCGATAAGGATGTGGATAGTTTAGACGAAATGAGTTTAGGTCAAACAATGACTGTGGTACGGTATAATTACTTTAATTATTCGATCGAATTGACTGGATTAAATGTTAATAAATGGAATGTTGTAATATATAAATCTTACTAAATATGTGGAAGGAAGAATTCTATGAGAAAAAGTAAAAAGAGTAGAGACAAAGGTGACCAGTTCATTACTATGTTAGATTTGACAATGGATATAATAGTATTTTTTCCGAGGTTAATCATAAGTTTTATTCGATCGATTTTTTGAAGGAGAATTTTTATCGTTTTAACACGACTGGAAATACCCGCCAAAATCATGGCGGGTATTCGTGCTTTATCATGATTTGTTGTTAATTGACTTCAGCAGAAACTCCTTTAGCTATAATCGCTTCAATCTTATCTTTGCTTTCAACTCGATCAACTAAAGTGTTCCCGTTACTTTGACACCATGCTTCGATGTCGCGAGTAAAACCAGGATCTGTTACTGATATCTTGACGATTTGCCCATTCTCTAAATTTTTCATTGCTTTGTTTAAGTTCATAATCGGGCCAGGACAAGAGAGTCCAGTTGCATCAATTGTTACGTCTATATTATGACTTAAACTCTCACTTTTCTCTCGTTTTAAATCATCCTGATAGGAATCGGAACAAACGTTTTTCACACAAGAATATGTTTTGTATCCTCCGCTTAAATTAATTGGCTTGAATCCGTTTTGTTCGAGAATTCGCGTTGCCAAATAACCTCGCAAACCAACTTGACATGTAACATAAATAGGCTGTTTCGATGGTAGTTCACCCAACCTATCACGTAATGTGCCTAGTGGAATATTGACCGATCCAGGTATAGAGCCCATCTCCACTTCCATCGGATCTCGTACATCGACAAGGCAACCTCCATCGGAAATAATGTCATCAATTTTATCGAAGTGCACGATTGCCAATTCTCCGTCAGCTACGTTTGATGCGACATATCCGAGCATATTAACTGGATCTTTCGCCGAAGAATACGGTGGTGCATACGCTAATTCCAACTCTGGCAAGTCGTATACAGTCAATCCGCCTTTGATGGCAGTCGCAATCACGTCGATTCGCTTATCAACTCCATTAATACCTACGCCTTGAGCTCCGTAAATCGCACCGTTTTCAGGGTTGAAAGTGAGTTTCAATGACACGGGGAAACCTCCAGGGTAATAACCAGCATTTGATGCAGGATGGACGTGAATCGCTTGATATGGAACGCCTAATTTTTTTAACGTTTTCTCGTTATTACCGGTGGCCGCAACAGTTAAGTCAAATACTTTTGCGATGGCGGTACCTAATGTGCCTTTGTATTTAATATTTTTACCATAAATATTATCGGCGACAATTCTACCTTGACGATTTGCAGGCCATGCGAGCGGAACCATCGTTGGCGTTTGCTGATTGTAATCCTTGACTTCAATCGCATCTCCAATCGCGTAAATGTTAGGGTCCGAAGTTCGCAATGTCTCGTCGACGATTATGCCACCACGTTCACCGACTGGCAAGTTAGCAGAAACAGCTAATTCATTTTGAGGGCGAACACCGATAGATAAAATCGTCATGTCACTCTCTAATTCTTGACCGCTTTTCAAAACTATTTTTTTACCGTTTTCAGCAAAAGATTTTACGCCATCATTCAAAATTAATCTCGCTTTGCTGCGAAGGTGGTCGTGAACGATGGAAGCCATTTCGTAGTCAATTGGTGCCATGACTTGATCAGCCATTTCCACAATTGTAACGTCAATTCCACGTTCATGAAGATTCTCGGCCATTTCTAAACCAATGAATCCTCCACCAACAATAACTGCTTTCTTTGGCATTTGGTCGTCTACCCATGTTTTGATTTTATCTGTATCTGGAATGTTTCTTAATGTAAACACATTGCTCGTATCATCCAATCCTGGAATAGGAGGAACGATTGGTCTTGCACCGGGAGATAGAACCAACTCGTCATACGATTCTGTGTATTCTTCCCCTGTAGTAACTTTTTGCACTGTGGCGGTTTTTTCTTCTCGATTAATTGAAGTAACCTTCGTTAAATTGCGAATATCGAGATTGAATTTATGCGACATTCCTTCGGCCGTTTGTACGAGTAGTTTATTTCTATCTTGGATCGTTCCACCGATATAATATGGTAGCCCACAATTGGCGAATGAAATATGCTCTCCTTTTTCAAAAACAATGATATGAGAATTTTCATCGATTCGTCGAAGTCTGGCTGCAGCAGTAGCGCCCCCGGCAACTCCACCAACGATAATAATTTTTTTAGACATAATAAATAACCTCCTAATGAATATTTGTTTAATCGTTTAATATTGAATAAATACCTATATGGGTATATTAACCTTGATTGACCACTATGTAAATATATTTAAATGATAACTTGTGACTATCCCGTGAAAGTTCATACAAATGAAATTTCGATGAATATAAAAAAAGAGGCCTTCACTGTGAAGGTCTCTAGCAAGTTATTTATTCTGTTTTTGTACGTATTTTTTATATTTTGATAGAACCTTAGAGTCATAAGTAGGATGATTATCTTGAACGAATGGTTCGAATTTAGCACCGTACGTGTCGATAAGTTTCTTTGTCGCGAAAGGTTTCAAGAATAGTTTATTCAAATAGTACTCCCATTCTTCCAAGTCACCACTGAGATTGTCACCTCTTTGATAGCGGTGTGCCAACTCCTCTAATTGAACACGAACAAGCCCGATATTTATAAAATAGATCGCAAGTAAAGCGATCACAACGACAACGATAATAATAAAAGGCAACATTGGATTTCCTCCTTCCTGCTCATCACTATGCAGGTCGAACCTCTGAAAATCATAACATGAATTCATGATTTTTGTCGCGAAAAAAGAAATTGGGGGAAATCTTGAAATTTCAACTATGCCCAGGTAGTCTAATAGAAAGAAGGAGGCGATTGAATGAGTAGTTTAACAAAGATGACAGTATTTGGATTTATCGTATGCATTGTCATTGGAGTAGGATTATCCTTTGTAATAGGAAAAGGTGAACAAACCTATCAATCATTAGAAGAAGGAGATATTGGGTATTTAGTTCATCAAGATGAAATGGGATCAAGTCCGTTTGACCGTGCATTTGACACCACTTTCAAGATACGAGTGCAAGTGACTGCTCCTGAAAAAATTAAGAATATCACTTCTTTTATTAATATATATGAGTATGGTGAACATATCGCGGAATACCGACTCGGTGGTATGCATTATGATGACGAGTTTTCATTTTATAGTGGTGCTATTGACTTTGCGCTGGGAGGTATGAGGAATACTGATGAAGATGAAGAAGGTTATTATTGGACGCATGTCATCCAAGCAGAAGAAGGAAGTTTAAGAAGTACAATGGATATGTTAGATGAAGGAGAATTAAAAGGGTACGTAGAGATGAAGGATGGCCCAGTGAACGATGGAGAATTAGTTATGAATGGTGTTGGTGTGATTGAAGGACCAAATGCAATGCAATCTTTTTCCGGTGATCGAGATGAGTTTTATCAATGGGCCGAAAATTACGAGAGAGTGTTTGCGTATGAAATACTTTTTTCTTCTGAGGAAATAGATATTGAACCAGGCGAAAAATGAACTGGTGAAAGAAACGTATTGGTATTACATCGGATGGCCATGATAAAAATGCACAATGGAAATGAAACGAAGAACCGTCATATTTATGACGGTTCTTCGTTATCTGTAATACTTATTTCTCTTGCTCTTCCCAACTATCCACTTCTTTTTCAGCCTCTTCTTTGGACTTGCCGTATCTTTCTTGGAGCTTACCTACTAACTTATCTTTGTCTCCATCGACGTGTTTTAAATCGTCATCGGTTAATTTTGCCCATTTCTTTTTCGTTTCTCCTGTTAGCTGTTTCCATTTGCCTTTTAATTGATCTTGATTCATTATATATCTCTCCTTTTAGAGTTTTTAATTGTTCTTATATAATAACTGTTCCACATTATTTATCCGCTAAAACATAAATGAGCGAATATGGTAAAATAGTTGGACTGTGTTTTGCTGAAACGTTGTCGTTCTATGCACTAAAATAGTGGGTTATGATGAAATTGCCGCTGTATGCACAAATTCAGTGTTTTATGCTGAAACATCGTCGTCCTATGCACAAAATTTGTGGGTTATGCTGAAATTATAGGTGTCTATGCACAAATTCCATCCACCTATGCTGAGATTAGAATAATTATCATGTCCTTCCCCCCTTCAACGCAACAAAATAGTTTCAACTTTTCCTTTCAGGGAAATAGGTACTGTTATCTTTTTTTATATAAAATGATCCAAAACGTTCGCTCCTTCGTTATGATTAGTAAGGAGACTACCTAGAATGAGGAGATAAAGATGGGAAAACTTGATGATCTTCAGCTTTATGAGCGCGTTCAAGAAAAAGATAAGTCCGCGCTGGAAGCTCTTTACGACAAATATGAGCGTCTTCTTTATTCATTTTCGTATAAAATGGTGAAGGATCCTGAAGTAGCAGAAGAGATTGTTCAAGAAGTGATGATCAAGCTATGGAAGGGAACAGGAACTTATTCACCTAAATATGGGAAGTTTTCATCGTGGCTATTAACGGTCACAAGGCATACCTCAATTGATTATTTGCGGAAACAACAGAAAGTCAGCACAGAAGAAGTGCACACGGAAGTGGAACTTCACGACAATCAACCTCCATTAGAACAAATGGTAGAATGGAAACAACAAGGTGAGCGACTGCGTGAAGCCATGACAACATTAAAAAAGGATCAACAGGTGATCATAGAGTTATTTTACTTTAAAGGCTTTTCACAAAGGAAAATATCCGAAAAAGTGGATATACCTCTTGGTACGGTAAAAGGGCGTATTCGCTTAGCGTTAAAACATTTAAAGGCTGAATTATATGAGGAGAGGGGGGATTTACAATGACAAAGCGCAAATGCGATCAAATCATTGATTACTTCAATGATCAGTTATCTAATGAAGAAGCAAAAACATTCGAAGAGCATGTGCAAAGTTGTGAATCCTGTCAGGAGGAGTTAGATGAATTGCGAGAATTAACTGACGACCTTCCTTTTATATCAGAGCCTGTGGAACCTCCCAATGGTATGAAAGAAAGAGTATTGTCGAACGTTTTTGCAGATGAAAAAGAAAACGAAACATTAGAGACGATACGAATGACACCGTCTAACAAAAAAGATGATGAGATTGTTGTCAATCGACGAAAAGGAATCTCACCATTTGTTTCTGGATCTATTGCAGCAGCTTTGTTACTTTCACTAATTGGTAACGGATATCTTTGGAATGAGCAACAAAACTTGAGTCAAAATAAGCAAGAGTTAATGATGGAACGAGATATGATTGAGTCTGATTACTTTGCTTTGTTGGAAGAAGCGGAGGAGGAATCTGGTGGGGTATCAGATGTATTGTTGACCTCTAATCTCTCTGCAACAGAAGACGAAGGTGCTCAAGGCGAAGGGGTAGCAACGATCATTGCTGAAAACGGAAATGTAGATCTAGTTATCCAAGTAGAAGATATGCCAGGAGTAACTGGAACGGAAGTATTCCAAGCTTGGATCATAGAAGGTGAAACTCCTCATCCGGCAGGAAACTTTAATATAGACGAGAATGGCAATGGTGCAGTGACATTTAGAATTAGTGATATGGAAGATTTCCAAATTGACCAAATTGCGATTACGTTAGAACCACAACCCGCTAATGAACAGCCAGAAGGGCAAGTTGTTTTAGCTTCTCAATAAAATCGATACCGACGATAAAGTCAATTGACTTTATCGTCGGTATTTTATTTTGGATAGAAGAAAGTTCATGACAGACTCTAAATTTTTAAAAAATTTTTTCTGTTTTAGCCTTTCATGACAACGTTCGTCCACTATTTAAATTTTTTTTTAGAAAAAGTTGATCCAAAAAGTGATCCATTTTCGTCTGCCTCTCGTTATCTTGGGTAAGAACAAAAAACAAACCAAACAAGGAGAGTGTTTTAAGATGAATTGGAAAAGATCATTAGCAATTGTACCGCTTAGTGCAGCATTATTATTCCCAGCAGGTGTTCTCGGAGCAGATCACGGAGATCACGGAGAGGAAGGAAATGAGGATAATGGTCATGAATATGAGCTGAACGTATCGACGCCAGCATCAGATTTGAGAGCAACATTGGATATGTACTTATCAGAGCATGCATTTCTAGCCGTGGTGGCGATGCAAAAGGGCATTGATGGATCAGAAGATTTTGAAGCAGCAGCTTCATCCTTGGCCAATAATACTGACGATCTAACAGGAGCGATTGCAAGTGTTTATGGTGATGAAGCTGGTGAACAGTTCCGCGGAATGTGGGAAGATCACATCGGATTTTTCGTTAATTACGTAACGGCAACAGCGGAAGATGATGAAGAAGGTCGTGAAGCAGCTTTAGAGGCATTAGATAACTACAGAACAGACTTTTCAGAATTTCTTGAAACTGCAACTGACGAAAGACTTGAAGCAGGTGCATTAGCCGAAGGACTTCAAATGCACGTAGACCAACTAGTTTGGGCATTTGACCAATATAATGATGGCGAATTCGAATCAGCGTACGATAATGTTCGCGAAGGAATTCACCATATGTTCGGTGTAGGTAAAGGATTATCAACAGCAATCGTCGATCAGTTTTCTGATGATTTCGATGGGTCTCATCCTGATACACCCGCAGCAGATTTACGTGCAGACTTGAACCATTTACTTTCCGAGCATGCAGCTTTAGCAACTCTTGCAATGCAAAAAGGAATTGATGGCGCAGAAGACTTTAATGCAACAGCTGGTGCATTGAATCAAAACACTGAGGACTTAAGTGGAGCAATTGCTTCAGTTTACGGTGATGATGCAGGAGAAGCGTTCCAAGATCAGTGGACGGAACATATTGACTTCTTTGTTAACTATGTCGTAGCTACTGCAGAAGAAGATGAAATGGGACAACAAGAAGCATTGGATAACTTGGATGGATACCGTGTCTCATTTGCAGAGTTTCTTGAAACAGCAACGGAAGAGCGTTTGGATGCAACAGAGTTAGCTGATGGATTGCAAATGCACGTTGATCAGTTAGTTGGCGCTTTTGATAGTTATGTGGAAGGTGACTATGAAGTAGCTTACGAGAACATTCGTGAAGCGTATGCCCATATGTTTGGCGTAGGTGAAGGACTATCAGGAGCAATCGTTGATCAGTTCCCTGAAAACTTTGAGTCAGGCATGCCAACTGAAATGCCTAAAACAGGGCTTGGTGGCATGAGTGAAACGAACCAAAGTTCAACTTGGATTCTATATACAGTAGCTTCTCTTTTCCTAGCATCATTCATCGTAATGATTGCAAGAAGAAAAGTTGTTACACAATAGTTTGATAGAAAAAATTAGCTTAATGCAAAGGTGATAACAATGAAGCAATGGATGCTTGGTTTGTTCCTGCTGTTAGCAGCTTGTTCCACTCAGAATGATGAAGAAGTGGTTGAGGAGATTTCTACGAACATGGCTGAAAATAATATAACTACTCCAGTTGATGACGAAGGGAGTGAGGATGCTGGTCAAGTGTCAGCTTCCTCCCCCACTACATCGTTAAAACGCCCGTCCGAATTAGCAGAGAGAGAACGCTCTTCCGTCATGAGTTATGAGCGAGCAGGTATTGTTCCTCTTCGAATTGTGATTCCTGCAATTGAGGTAGATGCGACGATAGAACATGTCGGTTTACTTGCGAGTGGACAGATGGATGAACCATCTGAAATGGAAGATGTAGCCTGGTTTGAAGGTGGTTACATGCCTGGTGAACAAGGGAGTTCTGTTCTAGCAGGACATGTTGATAGCAGAACAGGGCCAGCCATCTTTTTCGATTTAGATAAGCTCGAGCAGGGAGATGAAATTATTATCACTGATGGTGATGGTGAAGAGAAAGTCTTCGTCGTGCAAAAAAGTGAAGCGTATAACCGAAATGATGCACCTTTGCAGCAAATATTCGGTTATTCCTACCGCAGCCAGCTTAACCTGATTACATGTACTGGAGAATTTAATACTGAAGCGGGAACACATGACGAGCGACTTGTCGTTTACACTGTTTTGAAGGAAGATTTATAGATTGCTTGACCTGACCGGTATGCCTGGTCAGGTTTTTTGGCTTGATTTGCCGTGGTATGGCGGTGGTATGCACAAATTCTGTGTTTTATGCTGAAACACCGCCGTTCTATGCACAAGATGTGAGAGTTATGCTGAAATTTAAGGTTTCTATGCACAAAATCCACTCTCAACATGTTAAAATGTGGGTAATCTAGTAGAGATGGTGGGTGAGAGTGATCGATCAACCAATTTTACAACTAAAACAACTATCCAAAAGTTTTGCTAATGAGAAAGTACTTAATGAGATTGACTTAACAGTGGAAACTGGAGAAATCGTCGGGTATATTGGACCAAATGGTGCCGGAAAAAGTACCACAGTGAAGATCATGCTTGGACTTATTGATGAGTATGATGGAGAGGTTCGAATTTTTGGCGAGGATATTGCTAAAGGGGATTCCTCATATAAAGCAAAAATAGGTTATGTGCCTGAAACGGCGGATTTATATGAAAATTTAACCGCTTTTGAATATTTTACATTTGTCGGTGAGTTATATGGAATGGAAGCAAGTGATGTCGATACAAAAGCGAAACAACTAGTCAACCTATTAGGAATTGAGGAAGTGTATCATACGAGAATTTCATCTTTTTCCAAAGGGATGAAACAAAAGGTGTTGATCATTTCTAGCTTGCTACATAATCCTGATTTGTTGTTTCTTGATGAACCGTTAAGTGGTTTGGATGCAAATAGCGTAATTGTCGTCAAAGAAATCCTCGCGAAACTGGCAGCGGAGGGGAAAACGATTTTTTACTCTTCTCACATTATGGAGGTAGTCGAGAAGATTAGTCATCGAATTGTGCTTCTGGCCGATGGGATGCTGATTGCTGACGGGACTTTCGAAGAATTACAAGGACAAAATAAAGACGGTACGCTTGAGGAAATATTTAACGAACTAACAGGATTTGATGAACATAGTCAGATTGCTGAGCAATTTGTTTCCGTTGTTCAAGAAGGACAGAGATGAAGAATTATCCTTCCTTGAAGTTTATCGATTTATTTAAAGGGATATTCCAATTCTTGGGTGTGAATTATCCCGTCATGCGTAAAATCCTCCAAATTAAATTGACAATGGACCGTCGAAGAATTCCGACGATATCCAATAACAGTGGAAAAAATAAGGATGATGACTCTAATCAGTTTTTGAAATCATTATGGATTTATGCTTTTTTAGGTTTGGTATTGATTCCGTTTGTATTAATAAGGGAAAGCTATATTTTTCCAATGAGTCTTGTTTATGGCGTCCTAATGTTCCTCTTAATGACGTCGATGATTTCTGATTTCTCACAAGTGTTGCTCGATATCAGGGATAAGAATATTTTAAATACAAAACCAGTCGATAAAAGAACAGTTAATGCCGCAAAGGTTGTTCATGTAAGTATATATATGTTTATCCTGACTGGGACGATCGTCGCGATTCCATTGATTGTTAGTTTATTTACGCGTGGAATTCTGTTTTTTCTCGTCTTTCTCGCACAAATTATTTTGATTGATCTATTAATCGTAGTTATGACCGCTTTGATGTACATTCTAGTTCTTAAATTTTTTGATGGAGAAAAATTAAAGGATATTATTAATTATGTACAAATTGCTCTATCCCTTACGATTGTTGTAGGATACCAACTCGTGATTCGAGCATTTGAATTTATCGATATGGATTTCTCGGTTACTGCCGAGTGGTGGCATCTGTTTCTACCGCCGATTTGGTATGGTGCAATGTTTGAAGTGTTATTAGGACAGGCTAGGGATGGCTATTTGATTCTTTTTTCATTGCTTGCCGTGATTGTTCCGATTATTTCAATTTATATCTATATCAAGTCGATTCCATCGTTTGAGCGAAACTTAGAAAAATTGTCGGATCGAGGCATAGCGAAGAAAAGTAAGTCGGATCGAATTGGTTCGTGGATTTGTGCAAGTAAAGAGGAAAGAACGTTTTACAACTTTGCACAAAAGATGATGAAAAACGAACGTCAATTTAAGTTGAAAGTGTACCCCTCTTTTGGACTATCATTTATTATTCCGTTTATCCTTATTTTCAACGAATTACGGATGAGTTCATTTGCTGAACTTGCTGATAGTAGGTATTTTTTATCTGTGTACTTTACTTCGTTTATGATCCCGACGATTATTCTAATGCTGAGGTATTCAGAAAATTACAAAGGATCATGGGTCTTTCATGCACTGCCGGTTACGAGTATGAGTAACCTTTTCAAAGGGACGCTGAAAGCATTCATGGTGAAATTGTATTTCCCGATTTTTTTAGTGATTAGTATAGTTATGACGATGATTTTTTCCATTAATATTTGGTTTGATTTAATAGTCGTATGGTTAGTATCAAGTTTGTTTGTACTGATCTGTTTTAAATTGATCAATGATGTTAAGGTACCGTTCTCCGAGTCGTTTGAGATGACGCAACAGGAAACGGGGAAAGTATTATTGTTATTCATCCCGATCCCTATTTTCTTCGGTTTGCATTTTTGGATGACCACTTTCGAATATGCTATATATGGTTACGGGGCAGTTCTATTTATCGCTAATATAGTGTTTTGGCGGAGGTTATAAACCTCTTAAGGAAAAGTGCTAGAGTTGATCTAGCACTTTTGGTAGTGGTTTATTTTTAATAAGAAATTCTTTTGAATATGTGGACTACAGGGAATACATTGATTATGATAGTAGTATGGATAAGATACATTTTCGTTAAATACGAAACCGATTTCGTTTATGGGTTAAGGAGGGGGTTAACATGTCGAAAAAATATATTTATTTTGTTATTGGATTTATTGTTGTTTTAGTATTAGGCAGGTCAATTACGATACTTATTCAATCTAATAGTGATGAGGATTTGCCCTCTGAGCAAGAAGTTTTTCAAAGGGAAAACGAAGAGACAATTTCAGAAGAGGAACATGAACAAGAGAATCTGTCATACCAAAATAGTGAAATGCTAGTTGAAGAACGGGTGGAAGACTTGCTCGGGCGAATGACGTTAGAAGAGAAAATTGGACAAATGGTTCAAGGAGAAATAAATACAGCAACTCCTGAGGATGTGGAACAGTATTTTCTTGGATCAATCTTAAATGGAGGTGCATCAAGCGCGGAACCTAATACTGTGGAAGCATGGACTTACATGGTTGAGGAGTATCAAAATATGGCTTTATCAACGAGATTGAAGATTCCAATTCTCTATGGAATTGATGCGGTACATGGTCACAATAATCTCTACGGTGCTACGATTTTTCCGCATAATATTGGTTTAGGAGCTGCAAATGATGCAGAGCTTGTTCGACGAATTGGCGAGGTAACCGCCAAAGAAGTCAAAACTACTGGGATGAATTGGACGTTTGCACCAGTACTTGCGATACCACAAAACGAGCGGTGGGGACGCACATATGAAGGTTTTGCAGAAACAAAGGAAATTGTAACAGAACTTGCAATAGCTTCTCTTGAAGGGTTTCAAGGTAATCCTTCAGATAGCGATTTCATGCAAGGATCGAATGTTATTGGAACAGCAAAGCATTGGGTAGGCGATGGTGCAACTCAGGATGGCATTGATCAAGGAGATATTCGGCTTTCTGAGGAAGAGTTAAGGTATCATATTGAACCCTATATTGCAGCGATCGAAGCTGGAGCTAGAACAGTGATGGTTTCATATAGTAGCTGGAACGGATTGAAGACGCATGGAGATTACTATTTAATAACAGAAGTGCTAAAGGAACAACTGTCATTTGACGGACTTGTAGTTTCCGATTGGAATGCTCATGAACAGGTACACGAAGACTACACCGAAGCTGTAAAACAAAGTGTTTTAGCTGGTATTGATTTATTTATGCTTCCTGACAGTTGGGAGGAGTTTATTCCTGTATTAACAGAGCTTGTGGAAGCGGGAGACATTCCAATGTCGAGAGTTGATGATGCAGTTTCGCGGATTCTTCGTGTGAAGTTTGAAGCTGGAATATTCGAAGCGCCATTCACAGATCGTAATTTATTAGAAGAGGATAGTATTGGTTCTGAAGCCCATCGTGAAGTAGCGAGGGAAGCTGTAAGGAAAAGTCTTGTGCTTTTAAAGAATGATGATCAATTGCTCCCTTTATCTAAGGAAGATAAGATTTTTGTGGTAGGAAATAAAGCTGATGATATTGGTTACCAATCAGGAGGTTGGACAATAGATTGGCAAGGATCTCCAGGAGACATCACGCCAGGTACGAGTATTATGGAAGGAATTGAAGCAATTGTTTCAGATGCAACCACTGTCACGCACAGTAGAAATGGAGAAGGCGCAGAGGGGCACGATGTCGCTATTGTTGTCGTTGGCGAAAAACCATATGCTGAGATGGAAGGAGATACAGACGACTTGACGTTAAGTGAGGAGGATCTAGAGTTACTCGAAACGGTTCAAGGATCTGGCATTCCAACGGTTGTGATCATGCTTTCGGGGCGGCCGATGATAATCACCGATGAAATAGATGATTGGGATGCGTTTGTTGCTGCGTGGTTACCGGGGACAGAGGGGCAGGGAGTAGCAGATGTCTTGTTTGGAGATCATCCATTCACAGGAAAACTTTCATTTACGTGGCCTCGTTCGATGGAGCAAATTCCAATCCGCGATGGGGACAGCGACTATGACCCACTATTCCCATACGGGTTTGGATTAAAAGCAGAATAAAGGCAAATTCATATGCTAAACGGATGAGCTTTCACAATGGGAAGCTCATCCGTTAACATACAACTAATTATCAATTCACAGGTACATACCCAGACCGTTCGACTAACTTTTGACCTTGCTCGGAAAGGATCCATTCGATGAAGTCGTCCACATGAGAGTTTTCGGTCCCAGCTGTCACGATGTAGAACTCAGAAGATATTGGGTAGCTATCATCAGCTATCGATTCTTTGTCAGGGTAAATACCTTCTATTTCCAAATGTTTAATGTCCCCATTTTGGACCATTTCTGTTGAAAAATAACGAAAAGAGTACCCTAAAGAATTACGGTGATTATGATAGTCTGCCGTCTCTGAAATGATTCCTCCCATGCCACCGGCGACGTCTTCTGTCGGAGGTTCCGTAAGTGAATAATTCTCCATTAAGTTTTCCAAGGCGGTTTGACTACCACTGTCAGCTGGTCGTTGAAAAGCTCGAATCGCTTCATTCTCACCACCAACTCCCGTCCAATTAGTGATCTCCCCTGAATATATCCCTCGTACCTCATCAATGGATAATTCGTCTACTGGATTACGAGCATTCACAAAAAACACAAAAGCCTCACGTCCGATTGGAGTAAGCTCTAATTCCACTCCGGCTCGATCGGCTTTCCCCTCTTGTCCTGTCGAAGGTCCGGCAACAAAAATGATATCTACTTCACCATCGATCAAACGGTTATATGCTACGTCGGTTTGTGTTGAAACGACTTCACTATTGTGAATAGTATGAGGATCATATTCCCTCTCAGGGTATACGGCTTGTGCAAATGCGGAGTAAACAGGGTAAAGAGCTGTTGCTCCGTCGAGTGTTGGTAAGCTGTCAGCTATATGATAACTAGCTTCTTCTTCTAATGAAGCTACATTAGTGCCATCTTCAAAAGGTTGATAGTCATACAAGTCGATCCCACGATCGGTAACCATCTTTAAGCTATCTATGTATGCATTGTAACTCCAATAAGAAATTACGGAGACTACAACAAGACTGAAAAAAGAAATCGTCGTGATTTTAAGTGTTTTTTTACGAAGTTTGCTGAATAAAATAAGAAACAAGAGCACGATTAAAAAAACAGCGATCACTCCAACTAAAGGTGTATAAAACTGCAAACCCCCTGCGAAAGCAGTGATAATCGCTCCGATATATCCTGCACCGGCTATCATAGCGCTTAAAATAATGAAGTAAATGATTCTAGTAGTAAGTTTCATTAACAACTCTCCCATTACGACTTCCCTTAGTAAAATCGTTTATGTATCCTAAGTTTTTTGTTCTTATATCTTAACATAATCTTCAATAGAGTCATTGCTTAAAAACTATGCTTTTCTATATGATCCTAATACGATAAAGGAAAAACATTGACATTACTTTGATCTAATAATAAAATTGGAGTGAATAATGAGAATAATCGCATAATTGTAAACGCTTTCTAAAATATAGTTCACAGAACGTAACCCAATACATAAAAAGTACCATAAATATTGACCATTCAGCTCATATCTTGAACGAAAATTATATTTATATTTGTAAACGTTTTCTAAAATGGAGGTTCCCTAATGAGTCCAACAATTAAAGATATTGCTAAAAAGGCTGGCGTTTCAATCGCAACAGTATCAAGGGTAATTAATAATTATCCATTTATTAAAGGAGCAACGAAACAGAAAGTAAACAATGTGATTGAGGAGCTAAATTATTATCCTGATCTAATTGCACGAAGTATGATCAAGAAAAGCACATCAAATATTGGTCTCATTGTAGGAGGACTAGATAACCCGTTCTTTGCGGAAAGTGCAGAAATTATTATTAAGGCAGCTGAGCAATATAATTGTTACGTCACTTTATATTCAAATGAAGAAGATGAAGAAAAATTGAATAGATATATTGAATTGTTAGTACAAAAGAGGGTAGACGGTGTCATCATTGGATCTGTGTATAAGGAATCAACGTTGGATCTCTTGAATAAAAGTAAAATTCCTTATGTATTTTACAACCGTCGTAATAGAGATAAAAATACAGACTATATTATTCAAGATAACCATAAAAGTGGTTTTGACGCTACTAGTCATCTAATTAGCTTAGGACATACAAAAATTGCAATGTTACATGCTGCGATTCACTCAGATGTAGTGGAAAACCGTTTAAAGGGATATTATGACGCTTTGAAAGCTTCTGGATTAAAAAATTATGACCATTTTGTTCAGGAGGTTGGATTTAGGAAAATTAAACCAAAAGTAAAGCAAGCGATTGATGAATTGTTGGAAGCTAAAGTTAAACCGACAGCAATAGTAGCTAGTGCTGATTTTATTGCTCTTGAGGTCATGGAAAATTTAGTACAAAAAAGTTTCAAGGTACCAGATGATATTGCTTTAGTTGGATTTGATAATATTCATGTATCAAGCCATTCGTTAATAGGATTAACTACCGTTAGTCAACGAGTTGAAGAAATGTCCCAATTAGCTGTAGACAGATTAATGCAAAAGATTGAAGCAAGAAAAAATGAAGAGGAAGATACTACGCCTTGGAAAATCAAACTTCAACCAAAGTTGATCGTTAGAAAAACTTGTGGAGCGAAACAAGGTTAATATTATCAATCAAAAAAATCTTCCAATCGATGTCAAATCTAAATAGATTCAAAGTATTCTCTTCACTTTGAAAGTTTCATCTACTCAACTTGGGATGTTTTTGTAAACGTTTACAAAATGTAGGGTAGAGATAAGTCATGCTAAGGAGGTGAGATATGAGTAGTTTCGTTTAATTTATCACCATTCAAGAAGATGAAGTTTTCGATAAAAAAAGGAGTGGATAACGTTGAAACCAAAAGTCTTTATAGCAGTTTCAGTACCACCTGAAATTGAAAAATATATAGCGAAACATTGTGATTATCGAAAGTGGGAGGGAGAAGGGACGATTCCCCAAGATGAACTTTTAAAGGAAGTTTCAAATGTTGAAGGGCTTTTAATACAAGGAATAAAAATTGATAAAAAATTACTTGATCATGCGCCAAATCTGAAGATTGTCAGTAATGTATCAGTTGGCTACAATAACTTTGATATTGAAGCGATGCGAGACAGAGGTGTTATAGGCACACATACACCTTATGTATTAGATGATACGGTGGCTGATCTCGTTTTCGGCTTAATTTTAAGTACTGCAAGAAGAATTCCAGAATTAGATCAATATGTAAAACAAGGAAAGTGGAAAAAAAGTGATGAAACAAATTTGTATGGTACAGATATTCATCACAGTACATTAGGTTTAATCGGCATGGGGAGAATCGGAGAAGCCATTGCGAAACGTGGGAAATTCGGGTTTGACATGGATGTCTTGTATTATAACCGCACTCCTAAACCGAAAGCGGAAAAAGAGTTAGGCGTTTCATATACACATTTCAAAGAATTATTACAAAAATCAGATGTTATTGTACTTATGACGCCACTCACTTCAGAAACGGCCAACCTTATTGGAGCCAATGAATTTAAGCTCATGAAAAAGACTGCATTTTTCATTAATACATCACGTGGCCAGACTGTAGATGAAGGAGCTTTGTTGGAGGCATTGCAGACAAAAGAAATTCTTGGAGCAGGACTTGATGTTTATCAACAAGAACCGATTAACCCAGATCATCCAATTTTAAGACTACCCAATGTAGTCACAGTTCCTCATATTGGTTCAGCAACAGCAAAAACAAGGCAAGATATGGTGAAAGTTGCGGCTGAAAATTTAGTCAAAGCTGTCACAGGTGATAAACGACAAAATATTGTTAAAGACCTGGCGTACATCAATCCAGATAAAGTGTAAAAAGAACGTAAAACTTAGAATGGGAGGAAATGATGGATAAATTAATCGCTATAATGGGTGATACGAAAAAAATCGTGGGAAATATTGCGACGACAGCGGCTGGTCCTTCAGGAGAACTTCCACTGACATCAGAAATGTTACTGAACTCGGCAAGTGGGGATTTATTCGGTCTATCGCAAAATGTCGGGATGGGCTGGGAATCATCGAAACTGACAGGAAGGCAAATATTAATTCTTGGAACATCAGGTGGAATCAAAGATGAGAATGAAAAACCGATTGCCCTAGGCTACCATACCGGACATTGGGAGATTAGTAACTTAATGAAGGCGGCAGCGGAGGAGATCAATCATTTCGGAAATATTTCGTTTGCTGGCTTCGTCAGTGATCCATGTGATGGTAGGACGCAGGGGACAAAAGGGATGTTTGATTCGTTGCCATATCGTAACGATGCGGCCATGGTGTATCGGCGATTAATTCGTTCATTACCAATGCGTGAAGCGGTGATTGGTGTTGCTACGTGTGATAAAGGGCTACCAGCAATGATGATGGCTGTTGCTTCTATGCATGACTTACCTGGTGTGGTTATTCCTGGTGGCGTGACTTTGCCACCAACGGTAGGAGAAGATGCAGGAAAAATTCAAACGATTGGTGCAAGATATTCAACGGGAGAACTCTCTTTAAAAGAAGCGGCCGAACTTGGTTGCCGAGCATGTGCTACGCCAGGTGGCGGTTGTCAATTCCTGGGGACGGCAGCAAGTGCGCAAGTCGTTTCGGAAGCGTTAGGGATGTCTTTACCTCACGCTGCCTTATCTCCATCGGGGCAACCGATATGGGAAGAAATGGCGAGACAATCGGCGCGTGCCGTGATGTCTGCGGCAGCTGATGGGATCACCATGAAAGATATTTTAACCGATGGGGCGATTCGTAACGCGATGGTTGTTCATGCGGCATTCGGTGGATCGACGAATTTACTTCTACACATTCCAGCAATCGCTCATGCTGCAGGCCTTCGTATACCTGACGTTTCTGATTGGATTGAAATTAATCGGAAGGTACCTCGGTTAGTTAGTGCTTTACCTAATGGACCGTTGGATCATCCAACCGTTCGTGTATTTTTAGCTGGAGGGGTTCCTGAAGTGATGCTTCATTTACGTGATCTTGGCTTATTAGATGAAGAAGTTCTGACGATAAGCGGAGAACGTTTGAAAGATGTTTTAGACTGGTGGGAGAATTCCGAACGTCGCCAACTAGTAAGGCAGCAGCTTGTTGAAAAAGATGGTGTCGATCCTCAAGATGTGATTATGGGTCCAGAAAGAGCGAAGTCATATGGAATGACATCGACGATCACGTTCCCAACGGGGAACATTGCCCCAGAAGGCGCTGTTGTAAAATCAACATCGATCGAAGCTTCAATGTTGGATGAACATGGTATCTATCGCCATAAGGGAAAGGTGAAAATATTTACTTCAGAAAAACAGGCGATTAAAGCGATTAAAGTAGGGGACATCGTTGCTGGTGATATTATGGCATTGATTGGCTGTGGCCCTTCTGGTACAGGGATGGAGGAAACATATCAATTAACATCTGCATTGAAACACCTTTCGTTTGGTAAATATGTGACGCTGATAACAGATGCTAGATTTTCTGGTGTATCTACGGGAGCTTGTATTGGTCACGTTGGACCGGAAGCCCTTGCAGATGGACCTGTTGGAAAACTACGTGATGGGGACGTTGTTGAAGTCATCATTGATTGTCACAAACTCGAAGCTTCTGTTAATTTCGTTGGAGAAAAGGATCATGAGTGTGGCCGAGAAACTGGTGCAGAATTATTAAAGCAGAGGTCGCCACACCCTGATCTAGCGCCCCATGCGGACCTTCCAGATGATACAAAACTGTGGGCAGCTCTTCAAGCTGCTAGCGGTGGAACATGGAAAGGGAGCATTTATGATTCAGAGCGAATTGTCGAGTTATTAAAAAAAGGTATAGACCAAGAGCAAAAAGAATTAATCAAGTAGAAGGAGGGGGAAGGTTGAATATTGTCCGTTTTATAAATGATAGCAAGAACATCGCGCTAGGAATATGGGAAAATGAGAAAGTCTATGACTTAACAAGTATATTGAAAGAGAAAACCAATGATGTGATGGTTCTTCATGAAAAGGTAACTGAAAAAGGGCAATCTCTTTCGTCGTTCATTTCTAAATTACCTTATCAAGAAACTTCGAAAGTCTATGACTATCAGTCTATCAATCTAATAACACCCGTTGAAGCTGTTGAAGTTTGGGCATGCGGAGTAACCTATGAAAATAGTCGTATGGCTAGGAATTCAGAGATGGAAGAGTTAACTGAAGGAAGTATTTCCTTCTATGACAAAGTCTATGATGCGGTCCGCCCGGAAATATTTTTTAAATCGACAGCAGCTAGAACCGTGGCACCGAATAAATCCGTGTGCATTCGTAGCGATTCTAATTGGCAGATTCCTGAACCAGAAGTAGCGTTAGTGTTAAGTCAAAGGGGAGAGATCATAGGTTATACGGCAGGGAATGATATGAGTAGCCGTGATATCGAAGGAGAAAATCCGTTATATTTACCACAAGCAAAAGTATGGAGAAATTCCTGCTCATTTGGACCTTCTATCCGTTTAGCAGACACTGTTCAGGATCCTTATAACCTTGATATTCAATGTCGCATTTTCCGTAATGGTGAGTTAATGGTTGAAGGGGAGGCAAATACGTCACAATTAAAGAGAAAATACGAAGAACTTGTTGAATTCTTAGGAAGAGACAACCCGATTTTTACGGGTACAGTGCTATTTACTGGAACTTGTATTATTCCCCCGGATGAATTTACATTGCAAGAGGGTGACCGAATCGAAATTGAGGTATCCGGTGTCGGAGTGTTAATAAACGATGTGAAAAACACGGCTTCTATTGTGTCAAAAACAGAAATGATCAAATAGAACAAATAATAACGATGAAACGATAATTGAGGAGGAGTAATTATGACAACGTGTTTAAATTATATTCAAGGACAGTGGAAAGAATCTCAAACAGGTGATGTGAAGGAAATCTATAACCCTACGAACGGCACCGTGCTAGGGAAAGTTCAGCAATCATCAAAAGAAGATGTGGATGAGGCGGTAGCAGCAGCGTCTGAAGCTAAACGTGCATGGCGCAAATTATCAGGAGCTGCAAGAGGACAATATTTATTTAAGGCAGCTGATATTTTAGAAAGCCGAATCGACGATATTGCAAAAACAATGACAGAGGAAATGGGAAAGACTCTACCAGAAGCCAAGGGTGAAACTGCTCGAGGCGTAGCCATTCTAAGGTACTATGCAGGAGAAGGGATGCGTAAAACAGGGGATGTGATTCCGGCGACAGATAGTGAAGCTCTTATGTATACGACTCGCACACCATTAGGCACTGTGGGTATTATCACCCCGTGGAATTTTCCAGTTGCGATTCCAATTTGGAAAATGGCGCCTGCGTTAATTTACGGAAATACCGTTGTTATCAAACCAGCAACTGAAACGGCGATAACAGGAACAAAAGTGGTCGAATGTTTTTACGAAGCGGGTATTCCAGAAGGTGTGATTAACATGGTTACCGGAGCTGGATCCGTTGTTGGGGAACGAATTGTAGAGCATCCGAGCATTGCCGGGATTACTTTTACGGGTTCTGATAAGACTGGAAAAAGAATTGGTCAAACAGCATTGACTAGAGGAGCGAAGTACCAGCTTGAAATGGGAGGAAAGAATCCAACGATCGTAGCTTCTGATGCGGACCTTGATAAAGCCGTGGCAGGTACCGTAAGTGGGGCATTCAAGTCTACTGGGCAAAAATGTACGGCGACAAGTCGCGTTATTGTTCATCAAGATATTAAAGATCAGTTTGTTGATAAGCTTCTATCTGCGATGGAGGAAATTAAAATCGGGGATGGCTTACAAGAAGGTATTTGGATGGGCCCATGTGCTTCAGAAGGACAGATGAATACGGTCTTAGACTATATTGACATAGGCAAAAAAGAAGGAGCAAAGCTGATTCATGGTGGTAATCGATTATCCGACGGGGCCTTAGGTCAAGGGTATTTCGTAGAACCAACGATTTTTGATGAAGTAACTAGTAACATGAAGATTGCTCAAGAAGAAATTTTTGGACCTGTAATTGCGATTATGACATTTTGTGAAATTGAGGAAGCTTTTGAACTTGCCAATGACACGGATTATGGTTTAAGTGCTTCGATCTATACGGAAAAAATCGGTGGCATGTTAAAGTTTGTTGAGGACGTCGATGCCGGTCTCGTACGAATTAATGCTGAAACAGCAGGTGTGGAACTGCAAGCACCTTTTGGAGGAATGAAACAATCGAGTTCGCATTCCCGTGAACAAGGTGAAGCAGCGAAAGAGTTCTTCACATCAATAAAAACAGTGTTTGTAAAAGGATAAAGAGTATATCTATTAAAAATGCGATGTCTTTAGAGCCTGCATTCAAAGAGGCTGAATTAAGTGTTGGCGTTCAAAAAGAAGTACTAAAAGGTGAGTGAAACTAGAATATTATTTTAGAAAGGACAATAATTATGACACAAATTCAAAATCCTATTTTACCAGGGTTTCATGCAGACCCTTCCATCTTAAGAGTCGGAGAAGATTATTATATTGCGACATCTACATTTGAGTGGTTTCCTGGCGTGAGGATCCATCATTCAAGGGATTTGAAAAATTGGCGGAATATTTCTAGTCCGTTAACTCGAAAATCACAGCTTGATATGAAAGGAAATATGAATTCTGGTGGCATTTGGGCTCCATGTCTCAGTTATAGTAATGGAACGTTCTACTTGATCTATACTGATGTGAAGCAGTGGCACGAAGCATACAAAGATACCCATAACTATTTAGTAACTGCAGAAAATATTGAAGGACCTTGGTCAGAACCAATTTATTTAAATAGTAGTGGATTTGATCCGTCCCTATTTCACGATGATGATGGGCGGAAATGGTTTGTAAACATGATTTGGGATTATCGGAAAAAGAACCATTCGTTTGCAGGAGTTGTCCTGCAAGAATATTCGGAAGCGGAAAAGAAGCTTATCGGACCTGTGAAGAATATCTATAAAGGTAGTGATATTCAACTTACTGAAGCTCCTCACCTTTATAAAAGAAATGGATACTATTATCTTCTTGTAGCAGAAGGTGGAACGCAATATGATCATGCCGCTACGATGGCTCGATCTAAAACAATTGATGGACTTTATGAAACGGATCCGGATTATCCACTTCTTACATCGGCAGGTAAACCGGAACTAGAATTACAAAAAGCTGGCCATGGTAGCCTTGTAGAAACACAGAAGGGTGAATGGTATATTGCATACTTAACGGGACGTCCGTTAAACGGAAAATACTGTACTCTTGGACGCGAAACAGCGATTCAACCTTGTGAATGGTCAGACGATCACTGGTTACGATTGAAGAATGGTGGGAATTCTCCGGACTTGATCGTTGAAGGACCGAACTTGCCAGAGCATCCATTTGAACCAGAGCCTGAAATAGATCGTTTCGACAGTAAAGAACTTTCCCATCATTGGAACACGTTAAGAATTCCAGCGGATCCGTCATGGTGTTCTTTGGAAGAGCGTCGAGGATTTTTACGGTTGCGAGGTATGGAATCTCTCTCTTCGGTTCATAGTCAAAGTCTTGTGGCTAGAAGGCAGCAGTCATTTCACTGCGAGTTCGAAACGAAAGTAGATTATGCTCCAGAGTACTTCCAACACATGGCAGGTCTAGTCGTTTACTACGATACGGAAGATCACGTCTATCTTCATGTGACCCGCGACGAAGATAAAGGAAAGTGCCTTCAGATCATCGAAACAACGAATGGTAAGTATGATGAGATACTTGCCGAGCCTATTTCGGTTCGAAATGATGGCAGCATATATTTAAAAGGTGTAATCAATAAAGATAAATTGACACTTTTCTATAAGGAAGATGAACAGGATCAGTGGGAGCAAATTGGATCGTCGCTTGATGTAACTCACATGTCCGATGACTCTGCTGAGAAAATTCGGTTCACGGGAACTTTCATTGGTATGAGCACACAAGACTTAAGCGGAATGAAAAAAGCAGCTGATTTTGAATACTTTATCTATAAAGAAGATTCCTTTTAATAAACATCCATCAAAGGAACAGTGAAAAGCATAAAATTCTCTAATAAATAATGAACAAACCTCTTAGCATATCGGAGGTTTGTTTTTTAGTTATATGTCTATTAATTCGATTTTACAATCGGATGCTGTTACCTCATTTATTTCATACAAAAGAGAAATAGCGACCGATTAAAGGTGTCGATGGTTGCTTTTAACCTTTTATCATCTAATTGAATTTTCTCCGCTAGATCTAAAACAGTATCTGATCTCAAAAATCATCCGTGAATGAAAATGATTGTAGTAATAAGTTTCATTAACAACTGCTCCAAATTAAATAAAGAATTATATGGATTAACCTAAATTTGAGTTTAAATACACAGCCTGTTTTTGTTCTTCAGTGAAACCAATATATTTCAAAGTTGTGGAAGGAGATGAATGGTTTAAAATATCTTGAAGTAAAACAATATCAACCCCATTTTTATAAGCATGATATCCAAAGGTTTTCCTCAGTGTGTGCGTACCAATTTCTCCATAAATAATATTTCCATTTTCATTTCGCTGGACTAACCCAATGCTAAAAGCGGCATTATTTAAAATTCGATAGGCTTGGGTTCTAGAAATAGGTTGGTTCTTTCCTTTTCGACTTTTAAACAAGAAATCTTCCATCGCTGGGGCTGTTTGATTAATGTAAATTTGAGCTGTTTCTTTCACGATTCCCCCTAAGTAAAATCGTTTATGTTTCCCAGTCTTTTGTTCTTTTATCTTAACATATTCTTTAATAGATTCATTGTTTAAACAAATATCCTGAACACGGATTTTTAAGATGTCGCCTATCCGTAAACCAACATTAATTCCAAAAATGAATAAAAACTCATTTCTAAGTGACTGTTTTTTTAATACTTTTCTAATTGCTTTAATTGTTTCTAGGTCTCGAATGGGATCTACGGAAATGATGGTGATTCGCCTACTTTCTTTTTATTACAATATATTTGGTTTATATATTACATGACAGAAGAGAAAAAGAAGCAAAAATACATTAAAAATCCTAGTTATATAGGATTCTTAATGTATTATAAATGAACTTTGATGTATTCGCTAATTGACTATGTTTTTTTTCAATGAATGAAAAAACTATGAACAAAGTTACGGCTTAATTCTACTAAATAATATAAATAATGGCAAATAAAAAGAAATTTTTACATAAAAAATAGTCTTTTAGACTAATATACTGTTCAATGTAATACAATTCATTTTTGATACATTCAAAATCTTTCATTTACAACAATATCGCAGTTCAAATTTAACTTTAAAGAAGGGGATAAAAAGATGATGAAAGCAAAAAATATTAAAACGGTATTTGATTTAACTAAAGCTGAAAATAGAGTAGAAGATTTCTTGTATATTATGTCTGATAAACGTTACGGATTAGCGATTAAAAATGAGGACGAAGTTAAAAAAATTGCAGAAACTTTCTTTGAATTAATCAATATGGAACCAGTTAAAACGTTAATAAATGAATTAAAAAAGAAAGATTACTATACGTATATTCATGTCGTTGATACGTTCATATTAGGGACGTTGTTTTCGAATCATCTTAATTTACCAAATCAATTAGCGTATGTTAAAGGATGTTTAATGCATGATATTGGAAAATTAAATATACCTTCTGACTTCCTTCAGTTTAATGGGCCTCTAAAAAAGAAACAATTTGAGGAAGTTAAGCTGCACACATTGGCAGGAGAAGATCTCTTAAATACATTTATTAATACAATGGAAGTCGCCTTTTTAGCTCGTGATCATCATGAAAGGTTAGATGGATCAGGCTATCCACATGGTGTGACAGAAGAAAATTTAACGTTGGAAGCTAAAGCATTAATGATTATTGACGTCTATTCAGCAATGACGTTAGACAGGCCATACCGAGCTGCATTAAGTAGTGTCGAAGCATTGACGTTTCTCTTGGAGTCTGAAAATCAATTTGACCAGAAGTGTGTGAAAAAGTTTTTAGAAATGCTACATATATTCCCTGTAAACTCCACAGTTCGACTTTCCAACAAACAACTAGCACGAGTGGTCCATGTTCCTTCTTCCCAACCCTATTTGCCGGATGTAGAGATATTAGAAACAGAAGCTATTGTGAAACTCAGAGAAGAAGTACTTGCTATAGAAAGTTTTTATTAATATAACAGATAGATATATAGAATGACTGTTTATTTAGCCGTTGTAAATAATGAACGTAGTCAATGGCTAAATAACTGCTTCCCTCCTCCACTTTCTAGTTATAACCTCTCTAAATCTTATTATCTCAATTATTAACTTCCAGAACTTGAATATTGGCTTCCATCATTATTAAATTCACTCGGTTGAAATTATGACTCTAATTACATCAATTCCCTTAAAAACTATCCTTTTTCAAATAAACCTCTTACGATAGAAGAATTAAGAAAGTTTTAGAATCGACTGTAACATTTTTGAGATTGGTTCGTTCTAAAGAGGAGAGGAGGTTCAGAGAGTGGGGAAACAGACTAAAAAGCTAGAAGATATTTATTTAACTCATGCGAAATCTTTATATTATTATTTGTTGCAACTCTCTGGATCTCCTGAAGTAGCAGAAGATTTGCTACAAGATACCTTTGTGAAAGCGACGATATCATTGGATTTTTATAAAAATGAAGAAGTAAAAAGTTGGTTATTTAAAGTCGCGCGGCACGCGTATTTCGATTACTGGCGAAAGCGGAAACGTTGGGAATGGGTGCCTTTTGTTGAATTAGTTCATATCAAGGAGCAAGTATTTCATCCATACGAAACACCAGAATCATATGTGATCGAAAAAGAAAGTAGCGAACATATACAGAAAATATATGGTTTAATGCCTGAAAACTATCGAACCATTTTGTTTCTAAGAGACGAAGAAGAATTTACTTATAAACAACTAGCTGAGACATTGGAGCTTTCAGATAACCAGGTGAAGGTGACATTACACAGGGCGAGAAAACGATTTAACGAGCTTGTTCCATTGTATTTTTCAGAGAACATAAAGATGGGAGAGAGTGACGATGACGGAGAAGTGGACAGATAAAACGGGAATGAAGGCATTAAGACGTTATCGGTTTACATTAACACTGAAAATTATTCGTATACTACTGATTATTTTATTTACTGGCGTGATCTACCAAATGGTTTTACAAATTTCATATTCAGAAACAGACAATCAAGAAAAGCTACAAACGTATGCTCAGTTGTCAGCTGAATGGACAATGCCGGGAGTCAGGGTTGACAGGTTTGGTGGTACACTGGGTGATATTTCTGCGTTTTTTACAGAAAGAACGTCGATCGATTTGAAAAAGAGAGTCGGGAGTGACGATAAGCGTATCGGAACAAGAGAGATTGTAAAGCCTCTAGTTAAATCATTTACTCATTTGTATGATGATATTACCGATCCAGATGTATATGCAGATTATCAATTTTACTTACCTTATGATCCTCGAAATGAACGCAGTCTTTCTGCATCAAAGGAAGATGGCGTTTGGGATACACTTGAGACGCTTCATGAAGGTACTGTAGCGGAAATGGCCTTTTCATTTGATGACTACTATCGTCCGGAGGAAATAATGGAATTCCTCGATGATTATGATTTGACGGTATCCTGGTTACCGTTATTTATGGGAGAGTTGCAAAATTTTGAGTCTGGTTCGGGTGGCAGTGAAGATACACTTTCGGTTGATCCGTGGGGACTATCGAGTGGACAATATTTTGATGAAAAATGGCGTAATAATGCAACGAGCTTTCTTTCTCTGGAAAACATTGACGAAGTTGAATCACAGATGATAGCAAATATGAAGCTTCTTTATGAAGAGGATGATACTTTGGCGGAGGCAATGTTTCAGATGCCTCATTTCGAGGAGCGGATTGAATTTTTGGAGGAAGATGGATTTAAAGTCTACGGTGCTGTTGTGACAGGTCCAACGAAAGAATTGTTGACGTTGCAAGAAGAGAAAATCATCCGAGGCGAGCAGTTAGGATATATCACGTACTGGAACTGGTCACAGACTGATTAAACTGAGTTTTATCAAAAGTATCTTATAAATAAAGGAGCGTGATAGTATGTTAACATCTGTAAACTGGCCGGTTATTATCATTCTTATTTTGATGATGGTCTTGTTAATTGGAGGCGTATCATTTTTAATTCGTCGAAGCCAAAAGTAGCTAATAGAGTTCAAGTTCTAAAAAACGAATCGCATGCTGTTACTCTCATTGTGACAGTTATGCGTTTTTTGTTTGCTATTTTCTCCTCACAGATGGATGAAGTATGCACTAGCAATCTAGTAATAAAATAAGGCATAATAGATATCAGCACCGATGATTATAGGAGGACTAGTTGTGAAAGCAATGTCGTTTGAAAAGATTCATATACTTGGAGATACTGTTGCGGAAACAGATTTGTATAAACAACATCATTTCCCAGAAATGCTCGTTATGTATGATAGTAATTATATTCAGTTCAAGAGGCTTCCATCGTTGAAAGAATTTATTGAAGCGGAAACATATTTGCAGAACTTTCATGCTAGATATGAGCAAAATCATGTGAAGTTTTATTTTCCGGAGAATGAAAAGCTTACGGAAGAGTTAGATAACTATCTAAATAAAACTGGTTATGATATTGGTTTTATGGAATTATATAGTATACAAGCGAGCGAATTTCCTGAAATAAAACATCATCGAGATATTGAAGTTGAGGTCGTTACAGAAAAAAACATTGACGAATTTCTTACGATAAATTATCAACAGAGTTTAGATTTCGGGAAAAAGTTTGCTAAACAAAAGAGAAAACTTATTCAACGGCAATTTAATGATCCTAGTTACTTACAGTTATTGGCTTATTATAAAGGAATACCTGCAGGTGTGGTCCATGTAATTGTTTCTGATGAAACAGCTGAAATTGACAATTTGACCGTGGAGGAATCCTTCCAAAAAAATGGCGTAGGCAGCGCTCTGCAAAAAAAGGTGATGGACACGTTTCCTAATAAAACGATTATTTTAATTGCTGATGGAGAGGACACAGCGAGAAATATGTATAAGAAACAAAATTATCAGTACTGGGGCTATAGATTTGAAGCGTTAGAAACCTTTTGATGTATTCATGGGATGAGGGTTACTTAATAATAGGCTATCCCAAAAATACAGTAAGGAATTTCATGGTTACTCCCTGTAATTTGAGCAGTTAGCGAGAAAGAGTTGGATTTGGACTGCTTGAGAGGGGTTGTCTTTAGCAATTTACGAGCCAGATTCCCATTATACTCTAGAAGAGAATGCAAAATGGACGCCTACTAAACAAACTCAGTAGGGTCAAGTGCCTTCTCAACTTCATCAGTGAGGAGTCCTTGCTCTTGAAGAACTTGCTTTAAAGTTTTGTTCTGATCATCCGCTTGCAAGCCGATTTCTGAAGCAAGATCATAACCAATTTTAGGATTTAACCCTGTTACCAATGATAGACTGGCATGCATCCAGTTATTGCATATCTCTTCATTGGCTTCAATGCCTCTAATACACTGGCCTACAAGCGTTTCGACTGCGTTTGACATGATCTCTATCGATTCAAGTAATGTATGAGCGATCAGAGGCATTAAGATATTAATTTCTAATTCGCTCCAAGTACCAGCAGCGGAAACTGTCGCTTCATAACCAATCACTTGCAAACAAACCATATGCGTCATCTCAAGGATCGCAGGATTGACTTTTCCTGGCATGATCGTTGAACCAGGTTGAACAGGAGGTAGGCTTATCTCATTTAAACCTGTTCGCGGGCCAGAGCTAAGTAACCTTAAATCGCTTGTGATTTTAATTAAATGTACGGCTAACTCTTTTAGAGCAGACATTACGTGAATCGCAGCATTTCTGTTTTGCATAAAACTAAACATGTTAGCAGGTTGTTTGAAAGGAAGGTTTGTCCGTCTACTTATTTCAGCTACAACTTTTTCGGGATAATCGGGATGGGTGTTGATGATTGTTCCGATTGCATTTCCACCTATCCCCAATTCATAAAGTGGATCCAATGTTGCCTGAATATGAGAGTAAGCAGATTCAATCGTTCCTGCATATCCGGAAAATTCTTGTCCCAATCTCATAGGTACACCATCGTGCAAATGTGTGCGGCTAGCTTTTAGAATCGGCATAAACTCGTTTGCTTTCTTTTCAAGCTCTTGCTGTAAGTCGAAAATAGTAGGAAGTAATCTGTTCACGATGTTCTCGACTGCTGCAATATGCAATGATGATGGGAAGGTATCATTGGTTGACTGTGATTTATTGACATCGTCATTTGGATGGACGCGATATGTACCAATCGACTGCTCAGATGATTGTTGCAAAAATTCTGTCGCCCTGTTTCCGATGACTTCATTTGCATTCATATTTTGTGACGTTCCAGCTCCTGCTTGATAAATATCGACAACAAACTGGTCATCCCATTTTCCATAAATAATTTCTTCAGAAGCGTCGATGATTGCTTGACCAATATTGGTAGGTAATTGACCTAATTGCATGTTGATTGATGCGGCAGAAGCCTTAATAATTCCTTGTGCGCGAATAAATGATCGAGGAAGTTTCCTGCCACTGATTTGGAAATTGCCAACAGCTCGTTGCGTTTGAGAACCAAAATACGCTGAAGCAGGTACAAGGATATCACCTAATGCGTCTTTTTCAGTTCTATAGTGGTTATCGGAAGGCATTATCAATCTCTCCTTATATCACTTAATATTTCAGTGGTCTTCCTTGTTAGTCTGACCATTGTTAAGAAGCATTATCCGGTCAGAAAAAAAGTACTACATTACGCTTCGATGTCATGCCCCCCACCTAACCTAATTTCTCTTGACTCGTAAGTTTAATAAGAAAATGGTATCTACTTATTGAAGCAACCTTCCCGTATGTTACACAAGAGTAGCGAAAGTTTGTTGAGCCATCGTATCCCTTTATTGAACAAAACTACTCCTTTTTCTCTCCGAAAACTGAACCTATTAGTTACCTTTTAACTTTTTTCTCTTTTTCAATAAAGAATTCCCACGCTTCCTCAGTAAACGAAAGCAAGTTTTCATCCAAAGGGTAAAGGCCCATTTGGTTGGATTGTTCCGTTGATTTACGAATGCTCCAGAATTGTTCCGCAGCATCGTCATCGTCTGCGAAGATGTCCTGTGACTTTTCGGCGATTCTCTTAATCAAACGTTGAACATTTGCAGATGAAGGGGATTCGTTTTTCATATGATCTTGTAGTTGATTGATTATGTCGAACCATTCCAGCGTTTTTGAATCGTTGTTTTCCATCTTTGGTAAGTGATTCAACAGAGGCAATTGTTGTTCTGAAAATTGTTCAGAAATAAATAGTTCTCTTTTTGTTGAGTCGTTTTCAGAAATGTATTTAGATTTAAGTAATAGCTCCCATTTTATTTCCCCATCAATCTTTCTCATATTTTGAATCGACACTAGCTGATTTTTCATGTGAGTTAATCGTTGTTGTTCTTCTTGAATGAATGCGAGTTGAGACTTTAGCATGTCATTTTCACATGGAGAAGTTAGTATCTGATGAATTTCTTTAAGGCTAAATCCTAATTCTTTCCACGTTGTAATTTGGTGGAGAAGGAACAAATCATTATCTTCGTAATGGCGGTGACCATGCTCATCTTTAAAAGTTGGCGATAGCAATCCGATATGGTCATAATGATGTAGCGTTCGAATGGATATACCGGCCTTTTTTGCCAATTCACCAATTTTATAAATCATTTTTTTCATCCTTTCCTTGCACCTAACGTAACGTGAGGGGGTAAACTGTACTCAATAAACAGGTTCGCGTTATATATCAAATATCCTTTAATGAAATTAGGTGAATTGTTTGGAAAACTTTGTTCAAAGCTATTATTGGGAATTATTTATCTTTACAGAAGTAATAGCAGTCCTATGTATAGTACTATTTACCGTTTTTCGCTATATCCTTGGTCAAAAAAACAGAAGTTTATTTTTTCTCGGACTATTTTTGATTTCGAATGTGATTGATGCTGTAGTCGCATACTATATGTATACACTAACTGGAGAAATTGAAGCGTTCCAGATGATAGTAGGAATTTTTCTTTTATATGCTTGTACATTCGGTTATCGTGATTTTAAACGGCTTGATCGTTGGTTACGAACAAAAATCGAGCATTTCACAGGAAAAACATACGTCACTGATCAGGAAAAAAGAGACATTGAAAAGGCTTCGTTGCCTGAAGAAAAAGCGAAGCAAGAGCGAAGAGGTTGGTATTTACATGCTGCGTTATTCCTTGGTGCATTTATAATCTCATTTTTTTACATAGGAGAAGGTGAGATTCAAAAATTATTTATGTCATTAGACTGGTTAGAACGATGGTTTAACGATACTGAACAAGGGCCATTTAGTGAAGCGATGGCCAATCAAGTATTTCAAATATGGTTTATTATATTTGTCGTGGATTCTGTTATAGTTTGGTCTTATACGCTTTTTCCTGAAAAATCAAATGGATAGTTACAACAAAAAAGATCCCCATGACTTTCATTTATGGAGATCTATTTTGTGCTTTAAGAATAACTTCGCTAAAGGATTAAAGTATAAGGTAAACTAAGGCTTTCGCCATGGAGGAATTGGCAACAAGCCAAATTTTTCTAATTATTCTTTTGTATAAGGAGTTACGGTTTGATAGATTTGTTTCATTTGTTTCGAGCATCTCTGGTAGCTCTTTTTAGCTTCTTCGTTTTCGGTATCAAGCGCAAACAATTCGAGGTCAGCTTGTACTTTTTTTATGTTAGCTTCGAGTAATGGAAGTTCAGTTGGAGTGGTTAGCTGCATGGCATCGTCATATAAATCAAATGTGAGCTGACCATATTCGTCTACTTGTGCGACAAAAACATTTTCGAGATTTGCATTCATTTTTTGTAACTCTGTTGTAAGCCATTCCTGATTTAGTCCTCTAGTTGTAAGAGGTTCATGAAGGATTCTTCCGTCCATAATTACTGTTTCAGGTTCTTTTATTGGAGGCACTTTTTGTTTCAATATTTTAGGTGTAATTGGCTGTTGGTCTTGCTTGGTGAGAATGTTTAATTCTCCACTTCCTTCCAAGACTGCGAATTCAACATCTGCATATTGAAAAACATCTTTTGAACGTAGCCTTGATAATAAATCATCTGTGGTCATACGTTGCTTTTTCATATTGTCTTCAAGAATTTTCCCATCTTTTATAATGGGAACACCGTCGCCTGAGAAAAAGGAACGGAACGCTTTATTTTTTTGGCTTAGTAATGATACGCCAAACATTAAAATACCTAAAACAGCTAGAGCAGTTATTGGAAGTACAATGGGAGTAGTTAATTGAATAGATCCAACGGCGACAATGATAGCCATTGACGCCATGATACTGAATTCAAACAGTGATGATTCACCAAGAGGCTTTCTAACAAAAACTCTAGCCAAAATAAATAAAATCACAAATCCGGCTAAACTTCTGAGGCCCACTTCCACCCAATTTGGCATATATATCCCCCTTATCATTGTTGTTGATATTGTGGTTCCTCGTTTTCAATTTCCGCTTTTCTTGATTGTATTTCTCGGATGACTTCTTGAGTATTCAGTGCACTTTGATGAAACGCTTTTTTTGCCTCTAAATCGTTTGTTTTAGCTGCTAAAGTGGACAAGTTTGCTTCAATGGATTGAAGTGACACAAGTGTTCCGTGGACAAGGCTTCCTACTGTCATTGTCAATCTCCTTTCCGTATGATTTTAATTTGGCTGACTTGGGGCAGCTTCTATTGATACGGCATGGGCAATACAAGGAATAGATTCTTTTTGTTGGAATGATAATGGCGATAATAATGCTCCAGTTGCAACAATGAGCATTTTTTGAATTTCACCTTTTTTCATTCTGTTTAATAAATGGCCATACGTAACAGCGGCGGAACAACCAGCTCCACTTCCACCTGCTTGAACAGGTTGATCTTCATGATAAATAATTAAACCACAATCGATGATGGTATCTTCAGAAATGTTCAGCTTTTTTTGTTGAAGCAATTTCTTTAGAATAGGTGAGCCAATTTTGCCAAGATCTCCCGTTACAATTAGGTCGTAATGATCATGATCAATCCCCAGATCTCTAAAATGAGCAACTAATGTATCGGCTGCAGCAGGAGCCATCGCCCCTCCCATATTAAACGGATCCGTCAAGCCCATGTCGATAACTTTACCGATTGTAGCTGACGTGACGACTGGCCCGACGCCAATATTGGACATCACGACTGCGCCTGAAGCGGTCACTGTCCATTGTGCAGTTGGTGGCTTTTGTGAGCCGTATTCTGTGGGATAGCGAAATTGTCTTTCGGTCGCAGCATTGTGACTAGATGCTGCCGTTACGATTCGGTCTGCTCCGTTTGCATTGATAATCATAGCCGCGAGCGCCATACCTTCCATGGATGTAGAACAGGCTCCGAATAAGCCTAAAAAGGGCATCGCTAGCGTTCGACTTGCAAAACTAGAAGGTGTGAGTTGATTAATTAAATCCCCCGTAAGCAAAAAATGAATGTCTTCATTTCGTAATTCAGCTTTTTCAACAGCTTTTGTGATAGATTCTTCGAGCATAACCTTTTGTGCCTTTTCGTAGGAATCTTGTCCAACCCATAAATCTTCATGTAATAAGTCAAAATCATTTGCTAATGGTCCCTTTGCTTCAAAAGGACCACCAACGATTCCCGTAGATATGATTACTGGCTGATTTTCAAATTCCCACGTTTGGTGTCCTTTTAGCATGGAACAATCACCTCTCCAAATTGAATGTTGTAGTACTGATTGATGTAGCAAGACTTACTATCAATTTTTAAACTCAAAAGACGTGGTGTCATCACATTTATATTTACTTCTGTCTGCTATGTAGAAACACGGATCAGTCGCTGATCCGTGACAAAAATTATTGTTGTTTATACTGAGGTTCTTCTTGCTCAATTTCCTGCATTCGAGGCTCTAATCCTGAAACAACGCCTTGTGTTTGCTGAGCCATCTGTTGAAAAAGTTGTTTCGCTTGTTGATTTTCAGTCTCGAGTGCAAACGTTTCTAAACTCGCTTGTGCACTTTTCAATCCAGCTAAAGTTTGTTTCATTTTTGCACCTACAGTCATCAATAGTCCTCCTAAACTTTTGTGTGAAGAATCATTCGTTAAATAGGGTGTATTTGTTATGAACTAATTATGACTTGTAAAATTTGTAAAGGAGATAATTGAATACCAAATTTAAATGGACGAGAGCAGATTCTTTGAGTGAACCGAGGTGTATTGGTATAATGGAACATGTGAAAAATGATTAGGAGTGATTATTTAATGAGTTCAACAACATACTCTCAAGATATGGGAGTCTATAAAACGATCGAAGAACGTCATACTGTTAGAAAATATCAACCTGGTATTAAAATGCCAGAAGAGGAGTTAACAGAGATATTAGAAGCTGCGATACAAGCACCATCATCATGGAATTTGCAACCTTGGAAATTTCTAGTGATTGATGATCCTAGTAAGAAAGAGCAACTTTTGCCAATAGCATATAATCAGCAACAAATTATAGACAGTTCTGTTGTCATTGCAGTTCTAGGTGATCTTGAAGCAAATAAAAATGCTGACGCCGTTTATCAGGGCGCTGTCGATAAAGGATTTATGACGGAGGAGATTAAAAATACGTTGGTCGGACAGATCAATGACGCTTATGATGGGATTACCCCTTTTCCACGTGATGAAGCGATGTTAAATCCGTCTTTAGCAGCGATGCAGCTCATGCTAGCAGCTAAAGCAAAAGGCTATGATACTTGCCCAATGGGTGGATTTGAACGTGCCCGATTTAAAGAAGAATTCCATGTTCCGGAGCGTTATGTTCCTGTTATGCTTTTAACTGTAGGCAAAGCAGCGAAGCCGGCTCACCCGTCTGAGCGTTTTTCTCTTGATGAAGTTGTTGTAAAAAATACGTTTTAAATATGTTAATCCCGTAAGCTAAAATGCGCTTACGGGATTTTTAGCATTTCAGGTAACGAAACGAGAGGGTGCGTGCCATTCAAGAGGTGTGGGTACGCTGAAGGTAACGAAACGAGGTGTAGCGTTCCTTTCAAGAGGGTATAAAGAGATAAAGGGAACGTTCCGAGGATTTCCTTTCCCTTCAAAGGAAATCGTTCCACTAAAAGGAATCAAACAGATGCTGATATTTATCATATACAATGATTCTTGCATTATATAAATCGGAAATTGTAACCAATTTGGTAGATTTCTGGAGAAAAACAACGAATTTTCTAGTTTTTCATGATATCATTAACTCATATTATTAGCGCAGAAATGCAAAAGAAACTATGAATTATTTACAATTCCGATCATAAACCAAGGAGGACCAATCAGTGCATAATCGAACAGAATCGACTGTGGTGATAAAGCCACATATTCATAGATTGATTGAGAACGTAGAAAAAGTAGTCGTTGGAAAAAAACGAGAGATTGAGCTTAGTTTGATTGCCTTGTTAAGTGGGGGACATGTGTTATTAGAAGATGTTCCAGGTGTTGGTAAAACGATGATGGTACGAGCGATAGCTAAATCAGTTGGCGCCGATTTTAAGAGAATTCAATTTACACCAGATTTGTTGCCATCGGATGTAACCGGTGTTTCTGTTTTTAATCAAAAGACGATGGAATTTCAGTTTCGAAAAGGTCCAGTTATGACAAATATTGTTTTAGCAGATGAAATTAATCGAACTTCCCCAAAAACGCAAGCTGCTCTTTTGGAGGCATTGGAAGAAGGAAGTGTGACAACGGATGGGGAAACGAGAGAACTTCAAGACCCATTTCTTGTTATGGCTACGCAAAATCCGATTGAATATGGAGGGACATATCCATTACCAGAGGCGCAATTAGATCGTTTTCTCTTTAAATTTAAAATTGGATATCCATCTAAATCAGAGGAGTTAGAAGTGTTAAATCGGGTGGAAAAACGCCATCCAATTGAGGAACTTCAGCCTGTTTTATCTTTAGAAGATATATTAAACATGAAAAAAGAAGTGAAAAATGTTTTTGTTAATGAAAATGTGAAGCAATACATTATTAATATTGTGACAGCTACACGGCAGCATCATTCCGTATTCCTTGGAGCTAGTCCTCGTGCGTCGATTGCATTGATGAAAGCAGGTCAAGCTTATGCTTATATGCAAGATCGCGATTTTGTTTTACCAGATGACATAAAATATTTAGCGCCATACGCTTTACAACATCGAATGATCTTAAATTCAGATGCAAAACTATCAAACGCAACGAATGAAAAAGTCATTTACGATGTCGTAGACCAAGTTCATATTCCAACTGGGAAAGAAACAGCCCGATGAAGTTTGAATTAAAAGGGAGACGGCTGAATGCGATTTGGTCAACTGTGAAATTTTTATTAAAATCACTATTTGTTATTGGGTTATTCGTTGCTGTTTTTAGTTATGCGATGTTTCAAGGTGAATTTGTCAGTTGGTTTTTATTTTATAGTATCACCACACTGGTCGTTTTAATGCTTTTATATTCGCTCATTCCTTTAGGTAGCTTTATTGTCACTAGAGATACACAGGAAGGTGCGATGCCAGCAGGGACAGAACTTAAAGTTGAGTTGACGATACGTAGAAAATGGCTGTTTCCATTTTTATATTTAACAGTTGAAGATGATATGGAAGATGGATTAAGGAAGCAGATGCCTCCCCACGCATCCAAAATGATATTTTATCCGACAATGAAAAAGGAATTGCAGTATACCTATGTGATTCCTGAATTGAAGCGAGGTCAATATACACTTTTCGGTGTTCATCTGTCTACAAGTGATATGTTTGGACTTTTTCGAAAAAGAAAATTTATTCCTATTACAACGGATCTTCTTGTATACCCGAATTATCATGACATTGAGCGTTGGTCAGCTTATGAAAAAAACGAATCTGAATCAGTGCTATCATCACAAGAATTTGTCGAGGATATGACGTCTATTGCGGGAGCAAGGGAATATGTTCCAGGAGATAAATTAACGAGTATAGATTGGAAAGTTACCGCCCGAACAAATAAATTAATGACGAAAGAATTTGAAGAATATATAGGACAAAACTTCTTAATTGTTTTTAACAATCAAATCCCAAATGATCGTTTTTCTACAACGGATGCTTACGAAAAGGGTATCGAGTTGGCGACATCGATTGTGATGTACGCGTATAAAAAAGACTTGCAAGTTGGTTTGTGGACGTTGGGAAAAGAAAAGCACTTGTTTGATCTTGATAGTGGAGGAGATCATCAAAAGAAGATGGTTACCCATTTTTCAAAAATTCGGCCAAATCTAAATACGAACTTTGCAACGAATCTTTATGAAGTGGAAGAACAGATTCCAGCAGGGGTAACGATGATTTTTGTTTCAATAGAATTGACAGATGACTTGTTAAGCCGGATGAAGATTCTTATTTCTAGACGTATTAAAGTATATTTTTGCTTGATGAATAAAAAGAGTCAGACCGATTCATGGGAAAAGAGACGTTTTGAAGAACTTCGGCGAATTGGAGCAGAAGCGTACCTTTTATCAGGCGGTAATTTGGACGAGGAAGTTACAACTTATGAAGGTGATTAAATGGCAAAGTTTAAACGTCAATCAACCAATTCGTTAACACATTTATTTATATATGTGCTCACATTATTATTACTATGGGAATGGTTAAGGCCAATCCCAGTCGTAACAGATACAGGACACATTCATCTTTTTGTCTGGTTTGCATTCTTTAGTGCGGTACTTATTTATTTGCGTGTTCCGCTTTGGGGAACAATCCCATCGACTCTCGTAGCAAGCTTGTATGGGTTGCACAGAATCTATTATGAGGGACGATTCCTTAGCTTCGAAGGCGGGTGGCAAACCTTCATCTTTTTCGTGGATGAATTCACGTATAACTCGAGTCTTATATTTTCGGGTGAATTTGCAAATTTGACCGATCCATTTCGAACATTTTTGTTATTTTTACTATTAGCACTTATTTGTTATTTACTGTATTTCTGGATTTTTCAGACAAAAAGTATTTTTATGTTTTTATTATCAACGGTGATTTATATAACTGTCTTGGATACTTTTACTGCCATTGATGCATCAATGGCGATTATAAGAATTGTGGTTATTGGTTTTTTCATGTTAACGCTACTTCATATGTTAAAAGTTAAAGAAGATGAGCAGGCAATTGGAAAACGGGCATCGACCTTCTTTTCACCTACTTGGTTGTATACGCTAATAATCATGATTGCCATTGCAACGTTTGTTGGCGTTGTTGCACCTAAGCCAGAAGCGAAGTGGAGTGACCCGGTTCCGACAATAAGAAGTTTTGTTTTAGGAGAAGGTTCAGGAACTGGTTCTCAAGTAAGACGAGTTGGTTACGGAGAGAATGATGAACAGTTAGGTGGAGGCTTCAGGCAAGATGACGACGTTGTTTTCACAGCAGAAGTGGAAGAATCGACCTATTGGCGTGGGGAGTCAAAACACGAATACACAGGTAAGGGATGGGTTTCTGATCCGTCATTTGTTGAGTCCACATATATTTTTGAAGATGAAATAGATTATTACATGTTTGATGAGCTTGCTGAATTAGTGGAGCGTCAAGTGTCAATTGAAATGGAAGATGGTATTGGTTTCTCACATTTCTTCTATCCTGGTCAGTTGAAACAAGTGAATCTTGATACTCTGTCATTTTTGGCGGATGGAGATGACGGGGAAATCAATCAATTAACATTCAATACCGATACGGTAGGCGGACGTATTGAAGCGAGTTCAGATGAGTTTGACCCAACATTAAAGAGCTATGAGCTGACTTATGATGACCCAACTTTTCCGATTGAAACATTGCGGAATATCGATGAAGAAAATGACTCTGAAGATATTAAAGATTTGTATCTTCAGTTACCTGATGATTTACCTAGTCGTGTGATTGATTTGGCAGAGGAAATTGTCGAGGACGAGGAGAATCGTTACGACAAAGCAAAAGCAGTAGAGCAATATTTTTCTGAAAATGACTTCCAATATCAAACGACAGATATTCCTGTACCTGAAGAAGGGGAAGACTATGTCGATCAGTTTTTATTTGAAACACAAATTGGATATTGTGATAATTATTCGACGTCAATGGCTGTAATGCTCCGCGCATTGGATATCCCAACGCGATGGGTGAAAGGCTTTACTGCAGGAGAATTAATAGGCGAAGCCGATGATGGTCGTTCGGAATATGAAGTGTCAAATGGAAATGCCCATTCTTGGGTAGAGGTGTATTTCCCTGGTGCAGGATGGGTTCCATTTGAACCGACACAGGGATTTGAAAACTATGCCGATTTTCAAGAAGAAGATAGTGAAATTGATGAGGAATCTGAAAATGAAGATGATAACAACAGTGCGGAAGAGGCTTTAGATGATGACATGTCCCCTGATAGTGATAATGGCTTAGATGAGGGTGTAGATGCTGAGTCAAGTGCAAGAGCAGATGGTTCAGGAAAGTTAACGGAATACTTTACACTAAAGGTATTTTTCATATCTATCGTTGTGATGTATATGGTAATAGTTTTTTATCTAAATCAGAGCAAATTTCAAAAATATTATTTCTTATGGCACTATCGTATGATTGGTCAAGATAGTCGTTATACGAAAGCTTACCACCGTTTACTGTGGATGCTTAAGAATGATGGGTTACCACGTGATGATGGTGAAACTTTACGGGAGTATGGAAAACGAATTGATATGGTCCTAAATTCGAAAGCGATGGGGAATCTGACCAAAACATACGAGAAAATATATTATGGTGGATATCAACCAGAAAAAGTTTGGGAAGAGCACCAAAAGGATTGGGAAGAAATCGTAAAATTATTGAGTTCTTGACCAACTCATACTCAATTGATAAAATAAACTGGTCATATAGCTACTAGCTCTTACAATTATATATTTTTTTGCCTCATATATCCTTGAGAATACGGCTCAAGAGTCTCTACCAGATTGCCCTAAACAATCTGACTATGAAGGTGGAACTCCATTTATATGAACTGGAAATTCTGCCTTCGTATTTTTTTTGATACGCTGTGTGGAGTTTCTAGTTTTTTTATAGGATCTAAACTAATTATTTGTTAAGAATACGAGGAGTTATAATAAAAATTGTGCAACACTAGTAAATGACATCTAGACTAGAAAATATTAATGGAGAACGATGAATATCAAATATATTTTACGTAACTAGCTTGCGACAAAATGAAGAGGTGGAAAAACAATGAAGGAAATCAATGAAAAAGTAATTGTGCTCGATTTCGGTGGTCAATACAATCAACTGATTACTAGGCGGATTCGTGATTTAGGCGTGTTTAGTGAGTTAGTTACTCACAAAATTACCGCTGAAGCTTTGAAAGAAATGAATCCAAAAGGCATTATTTTATCTGGAGGTCCTGGAAGTGTTTATGCTGATGATGCTCCTGGATACGATAAAGCAATATTTGACTTAGGGGTTCCTGTTTTAGGTATTTGCTACGGTATGCAATTGATGACTCACCATTTTGAAGGTGGCGTTGAAGCGTCTAACCACCGTGAATATGGGAAAGCTAATATTACTATAGAAAATAAATCGAAATTATTTGGTGATCTTCCAAAAGAGCAGTCTGTCTGGATGAGTCATGGTGATTTAGTAAAAGCACCTCCAACAGGATTTCAAGTCGATGCAACGAACGTATCTTGTCCAGTTGCTGCAATGAGTGATGAAAGCCGTGAATTATATGGTGTTCAATTCCACCCTGAAGTTCGCAATTCTGAGTATGGAAATGAAATGCTCAGCAACTTTGTCTATACGGTTTGTCAATGTGTTGGTAACTGGTCAATGGAGAACTTTATTGATATCGAAGTGGCAAAAATCCGTGAGAGTGTAGGAGACAAGAAAGTTTTATGCGCGTTAAGTGGCGGCGTAGATTCTTCTGTAGTCGCTGCATTGCTTCATAAAGCGATAGGTGACCAACTAATCTGTATGTTTATCGATCATGGATTGCTGCGAAAAGACGAAGCAAAAAGTGTAATGGATACGTTTGGTGATCGGTTTGACATGAACGTAGTGAAGATCGATGCGCAGGAAAGGTTTTTATCTAAGCTTGCTGGCGTGAAAGACCCTGAGCAAAAGCGTAAGATCATTGGTAACGAATTTATTTATGTTTTTGAAGAGGAAGCGGGAAAACTAACGGATGTGGACTTCCTAGCGCAAGGAACTCTTTACACAGATATCATTGAAAGTGGAACAGATACAGCAAAAACGATAAAGTCACATCATAACGTTGGTGGACTTCCTGCGAATATGAGGTTAGATTTAATTGAACCGTTAAATACATTGTTTAAAGATGAGGTTCGTGAAGTCGGATCGGAACTTGGATTACCGGACGAAATTAATTGGCGTCAACCATTTCCAGGACCTGGTTTAGGTATTCGTGTGCTCGGTGAAATTACAGATGAAAAATTGGAGATTGTTCGTGAATCTGATGCGATCTTACGTGATGAAATTAAAAAGGCAGGCCTTGAACGAGAAATTTGGCAGTATTTCACGGCATTACCTGATATGCGAAGTGTTGGCGTAATGGGTGATGAGCGTACGTATGATTACACTGTTGGAGTCCGTGCTGTCACGTCGATTGATGGGATGACGTCCGATTGGGCACGAATTCCTTACGACGTTCTCGAAGTAATTTCAACTCGGATTGTTAACGAGGTAAAGAATGTTAACCGTGTCGTGTATGACATAACATCTAAGCCGCCAAGCACGATTGAGTGGGAATAATTTTTTTAGTCAGAACTAAAAATTTTGTGCAACGAATCGTTTATAGGAAGTTTCTTTGTACGATTTCCTAACAATAGACGAATGAAAAATTGTTTTTAATGAATAATATTCGTGTTTTTCATTGACAATAATTATGTTGCTTGCTACACTAACAAAAGTAAAACATCTTAGGTTCGTATAATATCGGGGATAGGGCCCGAAAGTTTCTACCGAGCTACCGAAAATAGGCTCGACTACGAATGATGAAGATTGGATTAGTGTAGTGTGGAAAAGAGGAGTAGTCTCTTTTTCATATACTAACCTTTTTTCATGATTGGTAGTTTTGAAACGAGTGCCCCGGTTCCTAAAATAGGAATCGGGTTTTTTTGGTTAGGAAAGGAAACAGACACCAGTAGATTTGAAAATGAAAGGGAGTATGGGACAATGGAGCGTTACTTTCAATTTGATGAACTTAAGACAGATTACAAAAGAGAAATTATGGGTGGGATCACGACATTTCTTGCGATGGCGTATATTCTATTTGTAAATCCGAGTATTCTTGCGGATGCAGGAATGGATTCTGATGCAGTTTTCGTGGCAACGGGACTAGCGGCTGCAATTGGTACGATCATCATGGGGATTATTGCACGTTATCCGATTGCTTTAGCACCAGGTATGGGATTGAACGCATTCTTCACGTATTCTGTAGTATTGGGAATGGGAATTCCTTGGGAAACAGCACTTTTAGGTGTTTTTGTATCAGGTATTATATTTATTATTATTACATTGGTTGGGGTTCGCGAATATATTATTAATGCGATTCCTGCAGAATTAAAGTATGCTGCGGGAGCGGGTATTGGACTTTTTATTGCTTTTATTGGTTTACAAAATGCTGGTATTGTTATTGGTTCAGAAGCAACACTCGTTGAAATAGGAAACTTGGGAGCAGGACCAACACTCTTAGCTATTTTTGGTATTATTATTACTGTTGTGTTTATGAGTATTGGTCTTCGCGGTGGAATTTTCTACGGGATGATTGTTACCGCGATTGTCGGAATGATTTTCAGCGTAGTGCCGACTCCCGATGGAAGTCCATTTGGTTCAATACCGAGTTTGGCTCCAACATTTGGTGCTGCATTTAGTCCATTCGGTGAAATGGGACTTGGAGAAATATTTACTTTACAATTGTTTATTGTTATTTTAACCTTTTTGTTTGTTGACTTTTTTGATACGGCGGGAACATTATATGCTGTTGCAAATCAAGCAGGTTTCGTCAAAGATAATAAATTACCACGCGCACAACGTGCACTTTTAGCTGATTCTTCAGCAACGTCGATAGGAGCAATTCTTGGGACATCTACAACTACTGCGTATATTGAATCATCATCTGGAATTGCAGCAGGGGCAAGAACAGGTTTTGCTTCAATTGTTACCGGTGTGCTATTTTTACTAGCTCTGTTTCTATCACCGTTACTAGTTGTTGTGACGGAAGCAGTCACAGCTCCAGCGTTAATTGTCGTCGGTGTGTTGATGGCTGGTTCTTTAGCAAATATTGATTGGAAAAAATTCGAGATTGCTGTTCCAGCGTTTTTCACAATCCTTGCAATGCCTTTAACTTACAGTATTGCAACAGGGATTGCACTTGGGTTTATCATGTATCCGATCACGATGGTTTGTAAAGGACGCTACAAAGAAGTTAATCCAATTATGTATGCACTATTAGTTGTGTTTGTGTTGTATTTTATATATCTATAAGAAATAGTCTTTTGATTTAATATCGGAAGATTGGTAGCTCATAAATAGATAGCTGTCTCATTAGTCGGTAGAAACCGGTAATGAGGCAGTTTTTTGATTGATACGTTAAAATGGTAGAGTAATGATGTTAAAATATATAGAACCTGAATCCATTCTAGACGAACGCTTTCCGCGGGGCAATGCTTCAGCAGAATGTCAACCATCAGTAAAATATAGTCGGCTAATAGATTAAACGAAGGGGAAGGTTGGATGTTAAATTCTAATGGTTTTAAATATACAGCCACCATGACCAACGCTTTAGCACTAGAAATCCCTAAGAATTGTTGGGATACGGTGTTAATACCTGAGTTAGGTACTTTGCGGAAACTCTTTATTCATATTGTACGTTTAAGAGATGTTTACCGTGATGGACTAATAACTGGGGAAGTAGAATTTCCTGGTCTTTTACCATCGAAAGATAATCGTCTTGTTGATGAATTGGAACGAAGTATGAATGAATTAGCTAGTGCATTTACACAATCAAAGTTTAATCAAATTAAAATGGGGAATCAATATTTAACAATAATAGAGCTTCTGAATACGGCAGTACAGCATGAAGGGATTCATCAAGGACAATATTATGTAGCTCTTAAACAAGCGGGCATTGATTTACCTAAACAATGGATCCAAGATTGGAACATGTAAGTGGCCGACATTATAGAGATGACTAACATAGAAGGATGTGACGTTGTGAATGCAGATAAGGTTATTTCGTTAAATGAAGTTAGCGTAAGAAGAGGCGGAAAACATCTTTTAAAGAACATCACTTGGGACGTACATAAGGGACAAAATTGGGCGATTCTCGGGCTAAATGGTGCAGGGAAAACAACACTTTTAAAAATTATTACTTGTTACATATGGCCGACAGTCGGCACTGCGGATGTATTGGGAAATCGTTACGGTGAAGTAAATATACATGAAGTAAGAAAGTCGATTGGCTGGGTAAGTAATTCGTTAGATCAGCAGTTACAATCATATTCAAATATCACCGCTCTAGAGATTGTATTAAGTGGAAAGTATGCGTCAATTGGTTTGTATGATAGTGTATCTGAAGCTGATAAAAACAGAGCAATTGAGCTGTTGGAAAAGTTTAATATTCAGCATTTAATAGATGAACCTTTGCAAATTTTTTCGCAAGGAGAGCGGAAAAAAGTTTTGCTTGCAAGAGCTTGGATGTCAGAGTTGAAACTTCTCATTTTAGATGAACCATGCGCAGGTCTCGATATTTACTCGCGAGAAGAGTTCCTTGAAACACTGGAAATAATGAATAGGGATGAAGGGGCACCGTCGATTATTTTTGTAACACATCACATTGAAGAAATTATCCCTTCGATCACGGACCTTTTGTTTATTCGTGCGGGTGCAATAATTGATTCCGGCTCGAAACAGCATGTATTAACGGAGGAGAATCTTGAGCGGACATTCGAGGTTCCACTTAGCCTTCATTGGGAAAATGGGCGACCATGGATTCACGTTAAGCAAGCGTAAATTTGAAAAAAAGATTTGCCGTAAGTCAAAGGAAAAAAGCGAAAATATAAGCCGAAGCCTAAATTCAGGTTTCGGCTTATATTTTTTTAGCGGACTGAAAAACTTGTCAAATAAGCATAAAGAATGATGCTTCGAGACATCCTATAGGAAGGATATGCCAATATTTCATAAGGAGGACAAACTTTTGCCAACAATTATTTCAGTAAGTACAGAAATGCCTCCATATCGTATGACTCAATCAGAAATTAAAGACCTTATATATACCTTGTTTTCAAGTTCCTTTCCAAAAATAGATCGATTGATTAAAGTATTCGATCATAGTGATATACATCAAAGGCAGTTTATGGCGCCGAAATCTTGGTATCTTGAATCTCATACATTTGCAGAAAAAAACCAACTCTATGTTGAATCAGCTGTGAATTTAGGTGCTGATGCAATTCGTTCTTGTATAAAATTGGCCAATAAACATGTAACGTGTGAACCTGAAGATATTGACGCACTCATTTATGTATCCAGTTCGGGTATCTCTACACCCACAATTGATGCAAAAATTATGAACAGACTTCCTTTTTCATCACATCTGAAACGAATGCCTCTTTGGGGGTTAGGTTGTGCTGGAGGAGCATCAGGTTTAAGCAGAGCTTATGATTATTGTAAGGCGTATCCGAAAGCCAAAGTACTAGTGTTGTGTATAGAATTTTGCAGTCTTACGTTTGCAAAAGGGGATATGTCTAAAAGTAATTTGGTAGGCACTTCCTTGTTTGGGGATGGTGTCGCATGTGCCTTAGTCTTAGGAGATGAGGTGTCTATAAAAGCGGCGAATGAGCAGACGTTTCCACAAATTACAGGGACACAGTCGACGTTTATGGCGGAATCAGAAGATATTATGGGCTGGGATCTACAAGAAGACGGGCTTCACGTCATCTTTTCAAGAGATATTCCTGTTGTCATTGAGAAGTGGTTGAAACCGAATGTTGAAAAATTTTTAACAAAAATGACGGTAGATTTATCGGATATCCGGACGTTCGTCGCGCATCCTGGTGGAAAGAAAGTACTGTATGCTTATGAAAAAGCATTAGGTTTTTCTGAAAAAATGACTCAAATTCCAAGAGAAATTCTCTTCAATCACGGCAACATGTCTTCGCCAACGCTACTTTATGTATTAAAAGAGATGATGATAAACAAACAGAATGAGGGAAATATTGGGTTAGCGGCGGCACTAGGACCTGGCTTTTGCTCAGAGCTTCTCTTATTAGAATGGAGGAGAAGTTGGTGATGATGTTCTGGCTGTTGTGGCTTTTAACGATACTTCAAAGACTGGTTGAATTGGTTTATGCAAAACGAAATGAGCGGTGGATGAAAGAGAGAGGGGCAGTCGAATTTGGACAAAGTCATTACAAGTGGATGGTTTTGTTGCACATAGGTTTTTTTGTCTCGCTTTTATTGGAGTGGAGTGTTGGTAGTCGAACTCTCCATACATTTTGGGTCCCGATGACAGTCGGATTCATCATTGTTCAAGGTATGAGGATCTTGGTACTTCAGACGTTAGGGCGATTCTGGAATACGAAAGTATTGGTGATTCCAGGAGAAGTACTTGTCACAACTGGGGTGTACGGAGGGAAGATACGACACCCTAATTATTTGATTGTCAGCTTAGAAATACTTTTGTTACCACTTATTTTTCAAGCGTATATTACTGCGATCTGTTTTACGATATTGAATGGTGCGCTACTTTTATTCGTTCGTATTCCGATAGAAGAGCGAGCGCTGAGTCGTTAATTTAGTTATTTTGACCTAAAAAATGGAGGTTTTGTGAACAATTGCACATAATTGTTAATTGATATTGCTTCTCATTGTATACTGAAGTTAATTGAGAATTAATATCAGTTAATGTGAATGTTGAGGGGGTAATATAATGAAGCTAACTGAACTATCGGTAGGGGATAAAGCAACAATTATTGATATGTCAGGATGTTCACTTATGATCAAGAAGAGATTGATGCAATTGGGGATCGACAATTTTTCCGAAGTGTGTATTCAAAATAAATTACCGTTCGGAGGACCATGTTTCATACAATGCCAAAATCAATGTATAAGTATTAGAAGAAAAGATGCCATGTTCATTCAAGTGTTTCAGGAACTAACAACATGATTGGGCTATTAGGTAATCCAAACACAGGGAAAACGTCACTATTTAATGCATTAACAAATTCGTATGAATATGTAGGGAATTGGAGTGGTGTCACGGTCGATAAAAAAGTAGGTTTACTAAGGAATGGGGGAGAGCTAGTAGATCTACCAGGTGTTTATTCTTTAAACCCAGTGTCAAAGGATGAAACAGTTGTTTCATCCTTTCTACTTGAAGGTTATTTTGAATCACTAATAAACATCATTGATGCATCTCAGTTAAAACGAAGTTTACATTTGACTGTTCAACTTCTTGAATTTGGGTGTCCATTTATAATTGGATTGAACATGACTGATGTTGCTAAGAATCGGGGTATAACAATTGATGTTGATGAACTGGCGAACCTTTTGCATGTACCCGTTCGTTCGATTGTTGCAAGAAAAAAACAAGGAATAGCAGAATTAGAAGAGGACTTAGTTGCGGAGAAATACAAGAAAATAAATGGAAATATCATTTCGTATGATAAAAAGTTAGAAAAACTCATTCAAAGAATTGAAGCAATTTTACCAAATGATCTAGCGGTAAATACTCGGTGGGCTGCAATTCAGTACATTGATGATAATTCAGTAGTGAAGATGGAACTCGATCAATTTGTTGAAGAAGGTGAAATAGAGGCAATTATAAGCAAGTACGTCGCTCACGAAAAAATAAATGAAGAACATATGCGTAGGCTTATTCATAACGGACGAGACCGTTATATTAAGAAAATCATTGATGAGGTTGTAACAGGTGAGCAATCAGGGGAAAAGCCATTATCGGAGAAACTAGATCATATTGTCACGCACCCTTTTTTAGGAATACCAATTTTTGTTGCTCTCATGTATTTAATGTTTATGCTGACATTTAATTGGCTAGGGTTTCCGATATCAGATTTGCTAGAGGGGTTAATTTCTGGACCTATTGCTTCAGGGATTGGAAAGGGCTTAACCTTTATTGGTGCAACTACTTTTCTAGAATCAATGGTTCTAGACGGTATTATTGCAGGTGTCGGTGGGGTAATTGTATTTGTTCCGCAAATATTTATATTATTCTTCTTTATTTCACTGCTTGAAGATTCTGGGTATATGGCTAGAGTTGCAACAGTTATGGACCGGCTGATGCAGGTGATGGGATTGAATGGTAAAGCATTTATACCATTGATAATTGGATTTGGATGCAATGTTCCAGGAGTCATGGCAGCGAGGACAATTGAGCAACCGAGAGAAAGACTCGTTACGATTTTGTTGTCCCCACTTATGTCTTGTTCGGCAAGGCTTCCAGTCTATGCATTGTTTGCAGGTGCTTTTTTTGCTCAACAACAAGCAGTTGTTGTTTTATCTTTGTATATTTTAGGTGTTGTTCTAGCATTGTTTATGGCTAAACTATTATCAAAAAGTATGTTGAAGTCAGAAGAATCTTTTTTCTTTATGGAACTTCCCCCGTATCGCGTTCCTCAACCTTTATCGTTATGGAGGAGTACATGGGAAAAGGGCAAAGGTTTTCTGCGAAAAGCTGGAACTTACATTTTTGCAGGGTCAGTCATTATTTGGTTATTAACTTATATAGGACCCGGTGGTATCGGTGTTGACATGAATGATAGTTTTCTAGCTGTGGTAGGAGGGTGGTTTAGTCCACTATTTTCTCCATTAGGTTTTGGGACGTGGCAAGCTTCAGCTGCGCTTATAACTGGGTTCTTAGCCAAGGAAATTGTCGTTGCTACGATGGCGATATTATATGTTGTGCCAGAAGCCTCAATGCATTTGGCTTTATCGGAGGCATTCAGTCCTTTAGCGGCATACAGCTTTATGGTGTTTATCTTGATCTACGTTCCGTGCTTAGCTACGGTTGCGGTTGTAAAAAAAGAAACGGATTCTATGAAACTGGCGTTATTTAGTATGGCATATGCATTTATCTTGGCTTATGGACTTTCATTTCTGATATATCAAGTAGGGACAATTTGGTTTGGTGGTTAAGAAGGACGGAGGGAAGATAGATGATTAGTTGGATCATTGCAAGTCTAATTTTCGCCTATGCAGGATATAGTTTATATAAATTTATTATTCGCAGCAAGCAAGGAAAATGTGCAGTATGCGAGTTAAATAAAAATTGTCAAGAAAGTGCGAACTGCTCAAGCTTCGAAATGAATGTTACGACTGAGAAAAAAGATTGAAATTACTTTAAACCATCGACACAAATGATAAATGTTGTCGCTTAAAAACAAGCAAGCTACTAATGTAGCTTGCTTGTTTATTTTTTAACTTTTAGAAAATGAGTTGCTGATGGAAGAAATCGAAAATTTGTCTCAGTTAATGTAGCGTTGAATCCATTATCAATTAAACTTTCTATGAGTTGATTTAATTGAGGATAAAGTTCATCTTTAAAACCGACTAATGGATAGATGTAAATGGAACCACCCTTTTTTGTAACTCGTAACATTTCAAGAATGGCTTCTAAATGAAAGGCATAATCAAATTGCTCTTGATATAGAAATAAAAAGTGATTACAAAAAACGAATGAAAACGTATCGTTGTCAAAAGGTAATGATGGCAAACTAGCTGCAACATACTTTTCCTTTAATGTATCTCTTCGATAACTATCTAGAAATTGATCTAAAGATAAATTTCTAATTTCATCGTGATGCTCAACATTATGGTAATAGTTCCATACAAAACGGTCTTTATTTTTACTTAATTTTTGCGAGGCTATTTTAATTTCCTCTCTTCCTAAGCGATCAATTTCTTCACATGAGAGCCTGTATAAAGGGTCAATAGCAATCGCTTCGTATCCCATATGGTTTAATTCAGCGGAAAATGATGATGCTCCAGATGCAATATCAAGAGTTTTTTCCCTACTAAATAAACCTCGCTCTAGCATAAACATGTTCTCATATTCTTGATAAGATCGACACGTCATCGCAATTCCTAATTGCGAATACAACTCAGTTTTCTTCATTTCCTCATCTCTCCTCTTCTTTTCTCAACTAAACTCTGCTCTACTCAACCATATACGTAATGTTAATGGGAAATTGTCTGTTTTGCAAGATTATTTTATGTAATAATCACCAAATAATTTCGGGGGAATTTTGCAAAAATAACTATATCTTTTTAAAATAAATTGGGTTATTATTATTGAAAATAGATGTTATATATAGTAAATCGCACTTATATGTCTTTGTGGTGAGTTATATTCGGTAATATGTATATTTTGATTAATAATAATGTTTTATGGGGGTATTTGTTATTTTTTCGGCAATTATGGATCAAGTTGTAGGCATGATTATTATTATTTTAGTAATAAATATAGCATACGTAACCCTATTTACTGTGAGAATGATTTTAACATTAAAGGGGCAAAGGTATATAGCGGCTGGTGTAAGTGTGATAGAGATTCTCATTTACATTGTGGGGTTAGGGATTGTATTAGATAATCTAGATCGAACGGAAAATTTAATTGCCTATGCTATCGGGTATGGAATAGGTGTTATGGTAGGAATGAAGATTGAAGAAAAACTAGCATTAGGGTATATTACAGTTAATGTAATTACGAAAGAGTACGAACCAGACATTCCAAATCGGCTTCGTGATTTAGGTTATGGTGTTACGAACTGGGTTGCATACGGTCGAGAGGGGGAACGATTAATGATGGAAATCTTAACGTCCCGTAAATATGAAAGAAAACTCTATCATCAGGTGAAAGATTTGGATCCTTCCGCATTTATTATCTCTCACGAAACGAAAGCGTTCTTTGGTGGATTCTGGCTCAAAGGAGTGAAAAGATAATTTTATGGCAGCTAAGAAGAAAAAAATGCGATTTGACGTAGAAGAAAATGAATCCGTAGAGCAATGCCTTTTGCGGATGGAAAAACAAGGGTATATGCCGGTACGGAGAATGGAAGAGCCTGTTTTAAAAGAAGTAAAAGGCGGCGGGAAGAATGATGTAGAGGTCGCTTATCAAAGAATTGTGTTCGAAGGAAAGCTTATCGAAGAGTGATGAACTTGAAGAAAGGCGCAAATCAATTATTGATTTGCGCCTTTCTGATTGTGACAGAGAGTTGTTGCTATTCCAATTAAATAAAGAAATCTTTTATAAAGTAATAATAGCCAACGAGAACAGAACAAGAAGCAACACCGATGCCTACTAAAAATGAATATGCGCCCCAGCCAACCATTAACCCGAACAAAAAACAGCTGGGTAGTGCAAGCCACGCGATTGCTTTTTTCACTCCGATTACGGTTTCCTCTTGATCGGCAAACGGATATAACTTAAAAAATGAATGATCTTTCAATTCTTGCCAACTTAATCGAGTGTAATGAATGACACTAAATATGCAAATGGGTAGTAGGAGCCACTTCAACCAGAAAGGTGCAATGGAAAGAGCGAACATAAATACGATTGTCAGTTGGATAATCACCAATAGTTTCGATTTGTTACGTATGACAAATTTGATGAAGATTTCACTAATAATATTTCTGTTCGACCGCTCTTTAAATAATCTATCAGACTCAGAAAAAAGTAAAAGTGGCTGTTTCCGATTGCGAAATTTCCGCTCAACCTTGTACCCTGAAGCTCCTATAAATAATGCGGTTAATTTCATTTGTTGCTGTTGTTCTCTCAAACAATCGGCAAAGAAACTCCATTTCATATTTAGTCGTCGTTTAATAAGAAAACTAAGCAAAATAAAAAACATTAAAACTACAAAGCCACGGACAAATAGCTGACTGAATAAAAAGATACTAAAAATAGCGAAAGAACATATCATGAAGGCATTATTAATGAAAAGTAACTTCCAACTTTGGAATCGAACAGACAGCATTTGTTTAATGAGCTGAACGTTTAATCGAAAAATAATCGCAAAGGTCATGAAGATAATCACCTCAAGGAACGATACACTTTCGTATACATACCAAACTGGCAAAAAAATTACCGTGACAACGATAACTATAAAAACAGAAACTAATGCAGAATAAATGATGCCTGATTTCATTAGCTTGTTCATCCATGAGTCACTTTGTCTTATAAAAAGTAAGTCAGCTTCTTCAATGAACAGGCGTACCGTACCTTTCGAACTAAGAAAGAAAAACACAAACCATGTTGCGGAGACGGGGAATGATTCGATCCATTCCGCTTGTTCTGACCAAATCGAATAATATTGATAGCCGATAATGATTAAGATTGGAATAAGAACGTACATCCAAACGATCCAATCTACCGCTGTTTTCCACACTTTATATTTATACTGCCATTCTGTTTTTAATCGACGAAAAAATAACTGAGTAGGAGTCATCATTCCATATCCTCCATCAACTCATAAAAGCAGTCCATGAGTGAGCCATCCACCTCACTCTGTTCTTGTACTTCAGCTAAAGTTCCTTGAGCAATGAGTTGACCATGATTGACGAGTAAAAAACGATCACATATTTTTTCTGCTGTGTCTAGAACATGAGTAGACATGAGAATGGCTGCCCCGCGCTTTCTTTCTTGCTCAAGTATAAATAAGAAATCTTTTATAGCTTTTGGGTCAAGACCGATAAAGGGTTCATCAATGATATAGACTTTAGGTTTGATAAGGAGTGCGATGATGATCATTAACTTTTGTTGCATCCCTTTCGAGAATGAAGTCGGAAATTGATGTTTTTTTTTGTGTAGTCTAAATATGCGAAGCAGTTCTTCTGCTCGTTGATCATACTCGTCGCCGTCAATCTGGTTGACGGCTTTTGCTAGTTCAATATGTTCCCATAAAGTGAACTCTTGATAGTATGTAGGGTGTTCTGGAATATAAGCATACTGATTTTTTCCGGGAATGATAATTTCTCCGTTCACTTCGTTTAATAGACCGAGAATAGCCTTGATAATTGTACTTTTTCCAGCTCCATTCGGGCCGATCAATCCTACTAACTCGCCTGGATAAATATCAAAGGAAATATTGCTGATGATTTTACTGTTTTTTTGGTAACCAGCATAATTAAGTTTAACTTTTAGTGTATCCATCGCATAGCAACACCTTTCAGAAATACTTTATTAAGTAACTATACGAAACAGCTTGGAAAATGTTTCTAATTTTTTAACAGAAAATAATCGCGTGCGAATCACATTGACGGTACTAAGAAAGTTCGTGTTGAATAAGCGATTTTGTAGGTCGAAATATGAAATAAATGACAAACGTCCACCAGAAACAAACATACAACAACGTCAATTCCGAACGATTGTGTCGAAAAAACAAATAATTGTTCGAAAACAAGTTGACTCATTTGCCTCATATTGATATGATAGAGATATAAAATTTAATACGTCACCTCATATAAAATCAGGAATTTGGCCTGAAAGTTTCTACCTGCTGACCTTAATCGGCGGACTATGAGGGAGATGGACACAAATGTACACGTTAAGAGGTCAGATGTAAATCTTGACTTATTCTTTGTTGCACAGTTTTTCATGTGCGATGATCTAACATTGTACAATCATCTAAACGTGTCTTATTGTCCCTCGTAGTGAATGGACGATAAGGCACGTTTTTATTATACTTTAAGAATTTTTAACTTCGCTAAAGGATTAAAGTATAAGAAAAACTAAGGCTTTCGCCATAAAGAACTTGGCGACAAGCAAAGTTTTTCTAATATTTTTTAGTAAATTTTAATTTTCTTGACGAAAAAAGTATAATAGAGATTAGACACTCGTCCATTTCAAGAAAAGTCCATTTTAGGATGGTGTTAAGGTTTTTCTTGTATAGAAACGAAAAATAGGAGGTTTTTAATATGACAGTCAAAATTGGCGTCATCATGGGTTCAACATCCGATTGGGAAACAATGAAACAAACAGCAGAAACGTTGAAAGAGCTAGGAGTTCCCTTTGAAACGAAAGTAGTATCAGCCCACAGAACACCAGATCTTATGTTCGATTATGCAGAAACTGCAAGAGGACGAGGATTGGAAGTAATTATTGCTGGTGCAGGAGGGGCAGCTCACCTTCCAGGAATGGTTGCAGCGAAAACGACGATTCCTGTTATTGGTGTGCCTATTCAATCGAAAGCGCTCGATGGTATGGATTCACTTCTTTCGATCGTGCAAATGCCAGCTGGTGTCCCGGTTGCTACTGTGGCAATTGGTAAAGCAGGAGCGATAAATGCAGCTCTTTTAGCTGCACAACAATTGTCAATACACGATAAAGAAATAGAAAACATGCTAGAACTTCGACGTGAAAAAAAGAAACAAGAAGTGATGCAAGAGGGAGAGTTAATATGAGGAAGGACTGGATTGCACCTGGTAAAACAGTAGGAATTCTCGGAGGAGGACAACTTGGCAGAATGATGGCTTTAGCTGCTCGTGAAATGGGCTATCGCGTAGCTGTACTAGAACCGACTCCTGACTCGCCTTGTGGGCAGGTCGCTGACTATCAAATAGAGTCGGCTTATGATGATTTAAAAGGGGCAGAAAAATTTGTCGAGCTGTGTGATGTTCTCACGTATGAATTTGAGAACATCGATGCAGAAACTGCTACGTGGTTGGAAAAACAAGCGTACCTACCTCAGGGAAGTGATCTTCTTGAAATTACACAGAATCGTATTCATGAAAAACAAGCGATTAAATCGTTTCAAGTTCCCGTTGTTCGTTATCGCGCTTTGGAAACACAGGCTGAATTACAGAAAGCGAGAGAAGCACTCGGATTACCGGCTGTACTAAAAACAACTCGTGGAGGATATGACGGAAAAGGTCAGCAAGTCATTCGTACTAACAATGATATCCCTGTAGCGTGGAAAGAGATGGAAGGAAAAGGTCCTTTTGTATTGGAATCATGGGTTCCATTTGATAAAGAAATTTCGATAGTTGTTACAAGAAGTACTACAGGAGAAATGACGACATTTCCTATTGCTGAGAACATTCATGTGAACAATGTTTTACATCAATCGATTGTCCCAGCAAGGATTCCTTATGAAATTGAACAACAGGCGGTAGAGATTGCAACGCACTTAGCTGAATCGTTTCACTTAATTGGTACACTAGCCGTCGAGATGTTCGTAACTGATGATAATATCGTTTACGTAAACGAACTAGCACCAAGGCCTCACAACTCTGGTCATTATACAATGGAGGCATGTGAAACATCTCAATTTGAACAACATATCCGTGCTATTTGTGGGTGGCCTTTAGGGAAAACGAATCTACTCAAACCTGCTGTGATGGTAAATATATTGGGAGAGCACGTAGATGATGTCATTAAAAATTTAGAAGGGCTTCCGGATGGTCACGTACATTTGTATGGAAAAAAAGAATCACGTACGGGGCGAAAAATGGGTCACATTACATTTTTGACAGATGACGTTGAACAAACTCTTAAAGAAATTAACCAGTCAGGTATTTGGAAGCTGGATGAAGAAGAATAATAGGAGGAACAACAATGATTGAACGGTATACACGCCCGGAAATGGGAGAGATTTGGACAGAGAAAAACCGATTTCAAGCGTGGCTTGAAGTGGAAATTGTCGCTTGTGAAGCGTGGGCTAAACGAGGAGATATTCCGCAGGAAGATGTTGAAAAAATTCGGAAAAATGCTTCTTTTGAAGTGGATCGAATTCATGAAATCGAAGCAGAAACTAGACACGACGTGGTAGCTTTTACGCGTGCTGTTTCTGAATCTCTTGGGGAAGAACGGAAGTGGGTTCATTACGGTCTGACGTCCACGGATGTAGTAGACACGGCTTTATCTTACTTACTTAAACAAGCGAATGAAATTCTCGAAAAGGACCTATTAAATTTTATTGAAATCCTCAAAAACAAGGCAATTGAACATAAAAATACAGTAATGATGGGTCGTACTCACGGTGTTCATGCTGAACCAACAACTTTCGGGTTGAAAGTGGCGCTTTGGTATGAAGAAATGAATCGCAACCTAGAACGTTTTCGTCAGGCCGCAGAAACTGTTAGAGTAGGAAAGTTGTCTGGTGCTGTGGGCACTTATGCCAATATTGACCCTTCAGTGGAAAAGTATGTGTGCGAGGGATTAGGTCTTGAAGCATCTCGTATCTCAACACAAACATTACAACGCGATCGTCATGCTCATTACATGGCAACTATTTCTTTAATTGCCTCTTCAATTGAAAAAATGGCGGTGGAGATTCGCGCTCTGCAAAAAAGTGAGACAAGAGAAGTGGAAGAATTTTTTGCAAAAGGACAAAAAGGGTCATCAGCTATGCCACATAAACGAAACCCGATTGGATCTGAAAATATGACAGGACTTGCTCGTGTTATCCGTGGTCATATGGTTACGGCTTATGAAAATGTGGCATTGTGGCATGAACGAGATATTTCTCACTCTTCAGCCGAGCGAATCATCCTTCCAGATGCAACGATTGCCTTGAATTATATGTTAAATCGGTTTGGGAACATCGTGAAAAATTTAACTGTATTCCCTGAAAATATGAAGCGGAATATGACAAGAACATACGGCTTGATTTATTCTCAACGCGTGCTTCTATCATTGATAGATAAAGGGATGTCACGTGAAGAAGCATATGATATCGTCCAGCCAAAAGCGATGGATGCTTGGGAGCAAGCAGTACAATTCCGCAGCTTGGTCGATGCCGATGAAAGAATTACAAAACATCTTTCAAGTGCTGAATTAGATGAATGTTTTGATTATCGTCATCATTTAAAACATGTCGATACGATTTTTGATCGATTAGGTTTACAAGGATAGTTATCATAAAGAGCGGCTCGTCCGCTCTCTTTATAGAGAAAATTTCCAATATTCTGATCTGAATGAATAGGAGGCCGCTCTGGTGGAGAAAAAAACATGTTTATATGAAGGCAAAGCCAAACGGATTTATGAGACAGAGAAACCGGAAGTGCTTTGGGTAGAATACAAAGATGAGGCAACGGCGTTTAATGGCGAAAAGAAAGATGTGCTAGTAGGTAAGGGGCGTCTAAATAATGAAATCAGTTCCTTGATTTTTTCGACATTAGCAAAGCAAGGGATCAAAAGCCATTTCATTGAGCGGCTATCTGAAACGGAGCAACTTATAAGGAAAGTGAGCATTATCCCGATTGAGGTCGTTGTCAGAAACGTAGCAGCTGGCAGCTTAGTGAAACGCCTAGGTTTGACACGCGGACAAATTTTTTCGCAACCAATTGTTGAGTTTTATTACAAGGACGATGAGCTGGGCGACCCACTCATGAATGACGAACACGTTCGTGCGATGCAGTTAGCGACGGATAAAGAAGTTCAGTTGCTTAAAGAGAAAGCCTTGGCAGTAAATGAGCAATTGATACCATTATTTGAACGCATCGACGTTCAGCTGATCGACTTTAAATTGGAATTTGGACGAGATGCATCTGGTAAGGTTTTATTGGCGGATGAAATATCGCCAGACACATGCCGACTTTGGGATAAGGAAACGGGAAAATCGTTTGATAAAGATTTATTTCGTTTTGGACAAGGGAATTTGCAAGAAGGTTATGAAACTATTTTTTCTAGACTAGGAGGACAATCATAATGACTTATGACGTAAAAGTATTTGTGACACTAAAGGAAGGTGTATTAGATCCTCAAGGATCGGCGGTAAAAACGTCTCTACACCACTTAGGATATACAGGAGTAGAAGACGTTCGAATTGGCAAGGTGATGAATCTTCGTATTGAAGCGTCACCAGAAACGATGGAAGAACAAGTGAAAGAAATGTGTGACAAGTTGCTTGCAAACCCAGTTATTGAAGATTATAGCTTTGAGGCAGAGGAGGTTGTCTCTACATGAAGTTCGCTGTCATCGTTTTTCCAGGATCCAACTGTGATTTAGATATGTTTCATGCCATTCAAGATGAGCTAGGTGAAGACGTGACTTACGTGTGGCATGACGAAACGAGCCTCGAAGGTTTTGATGCAGTTCTCCTTCCAGGTGGATTTTCCTATGGAGATTATTTGCGATCTGGAGCGATTGCACGCTTTTCACCAATTATGAAAGCAGTAGAAGAAGCCGCAAAAAAGGGCAAACCAGTTCTTGGAGTCTGTAACGGATTTCAAGTGTTACTAGAAGCAGGGTTGCTACCAGGAGCAATGCGACGAAATGCCAACCTGACATTTATTTGTAAACAAACGGAGCTCTTAGTGAAAAATGGTGAGACAATGTTTACAGGTAACTATGAGCAAGAAGCAGCGATTACTATTCCCGTTGCTCATGGAGATGGAAACTACTATTGTGACAATGAAACATTGAAAAAGCTTCATTCAAACAATCAAATTGTCTTTACGTATAAAGAAGATATTAACGGATCTATCGACAATATCGCGGGAATAACAAATGAAAAAGGTAATGTACTGGGGATGATGCCTCACCCAGAGCGAGCTGTGGATAATTTATTAGGGTCTTCAGACGGATTAGCACTTTTTCAATCGATTGTTAAGCATTGGAGGGAACAGCATGCAATTACTTCATGAACCGACACCGGCTATCATAAAAAAAGACAAGATCTATAAAGAAATGGGTGTCACTGACGCAGAGTTTCAATTGATTGAAGACATCATGGGGCGACTGCCTAATTACACGGAGCTAGGATTGTTTTCTGTTATGTGGTCTGAGCATTGTAGTTATAAAAACTCCAAAGTCGTTTTGAAAAAGTTCCCGACTACTGGAGAGAAAGTCTTGCAAGGACCAGGTGAAGGCGCCGGTATTATTGATATTGGTGACGAGCAAGCCGTTGTTTTCAAAATTGAAAGCCACAATCACCCGTCAGCTATTGAACCTTATGAAGGAGCAGCTACTGGTGTAGGTGGGATTATTCGCGATATCTTTTCGATGGGCGCACGTCCCGTTGCTTTGTTAAACTCCCTTCGATTCGGCGAACTGAAAAATCCAAGGGTCAAATATATTTTTGAAGGCGTTGTAGCTGGTATTGCTGGATACGGAAACTGTATTGGCATTCCAACTGTGGGTGGTGAAGTCCAATTCGATCCATGTTACGAGGGGAATCCTCTAGTTAATGCGATGTGCGTGGGTTTAATTGACCACAAAGATATTCAAAAAGGTCAAGCTAAAGGCGTCGGTAATCCAGTTTTATACGTCGGCGCAAGCACTGGGCGAGATGGAATTCACGGGGCGACTTTTGCTTCTGAAGAATTAAGTGAAGCATCGGAGGCGAAACGACCAGCGGTTCAAGTTGGCGATCCTTTTATGGAGAAATTGCTGATTGAAGCCTGTCTTGAAGCGGTTAAACACCCTAAATTAGTTGGTATCCAAGACATGGGGGCAGCAGGACTTGTTTCGTCTTCAGCTGAAATGGCTAGTAAAGCAGGATCAGGGATTGAAATGAATTTAGATGATGTGCCACAAAGAGAAAAAGCTATGACACCGTACGAAATGATGTTGTCAGAGTCTCAAGAGAGAATGTTACTCGTTATGGAAAAAGGTAGTGAACAGGAATTTATCAATTTGTTTGAAAACTGGGGGCTTGAAGCGAAGGTGATCGGTAAAGTGACGGATGATCATCGATTGAAGCTTGTTCATCAAGGAGAAATAGTTGCAGATGTACCTGTTGATTCTCTTGCTGAAGATGCACCTGTTTATCACCAACCATCGAAAGAGCCAAGTTATTTCCGGGAATTTCAAGAAATAAAAGATTACCGTCCTGACGTAACAGATTTTACAAAAACATTAAAAGATTTATTTCAGCAACCAACGATTGCTAGTAAAGAATGGGTATATGAGCAATACGATTATATGGTACGGACCAACACTGTAGTTGCTCCTGGATCTGACGCTGGTGTGATTCGAATTCGAGGAACAGAAAAGGCGTTGGCAATGACAACTGACTGTAATTCTCGCTACATTTATTTGGACCCCTATGAGGGCGGGAAATTAGCTGTTGCTGAAGCATCAAGAAACCTCGTTTGTTCTGGTGCTGAACCATTAGGTGTCACGGACTGCTTAAATTACGGAAGTCCAGAAAAACCTGAAATTTTCTGGCAACTCGAGAGATCCACAGACGGATTAAGCGAAGCATGTAGAGAGTTGGGCACTCCTGTAATAGGTGGAAATGTTTCATTGTATAATGAAACCGCAAAAGGAGCGATTTATCCGACGCCTGTCATTGGTATGGTTGGTCTAATTCACCATTTGGATCATATTACAAAGCAATCGTTTCAACAAGCTGGAGATGTGATTTATCAAATTGGCGAAGCAAAACATGAGTTTTCCGGAAGTGAATTGCAAAAAATGACAGAAGGAAAAATCTATGGTCCATCACCTTCAATTGATTTGACTATTGAAAAATCAAGACAAGCTCAAGTACTTAAGGCAATCCAACAGGGAACTGTCCAGTCAGCTCATGATTTATCAGAAGGTGGATTCCTTGTTGCACTTGCAGAAAAAGCATTCGGAACATCTTTTGGAGCGGAAGTTACTGTGCAAGATAGCGATGTATTAGCAGCATTCTTTAGTGAATCTGCCTCTCGTTATATTTTGACGGTGAAGAAAGAAGATCAGGCAGCGTTTGAGAAATTGATACCAGAAGCAAAAGCGATTGGAAATGTAACAAAAGTAGCGAACATTCATGTGAAAGATCAAAAGGGTAAAACCCTAATCAACGAGAGCGTCCAGCCGATGGAGGATGCTTGGAGAGGTGCTATTTCATGTTACCTGAAATCAAAGGACTAAACGAAGAGTGTGGAGTTTTTGGAGTTTGGAATCACGATGAAGCTGCACACATCACATATTATGGCTTACACAGCCTTCAGCATCGAGGACAAGAAGGGGCAGGAATCGTTGTCACGGATCGAGAAAAGCTGAAAATTCATAAAGGGATGGGCCTTGTAAATGAGGTGTTTAACCCTGATATCTTAGATAGTCTGAAAGGAAACGGTGCGATTGGACACGTTCGCTACACAACGGCAGGGACGAGTGACTTTATCAACTGTCAGCCGTTGCAGTTTAATTCACAAATTGGCAGTCTCGCTTTAGCTCACAATGGGAACATTGTTAATGCGACGGCCTTGAAGCGACAGTTAGAGCATCAAGGGAGTATCTTCCAAACAACCTCAGATACAGAGGTCATCGCACACTTAATTAAGCGAAACGGGTATCCAGATATTCGTGATTCTGTGAAAAATGCATTAACGATGGTAAAAGGTGCATATGCATTAGCAATTCTTGTCGAGGATTTCATGATGGTTGCTTTAGACCCTAATGGTCTCCGCCCACTCTCGATTGGTAAAATGGGTGATGCATATGTTGTTTCCTCTGAAACGTGTGCATTTGACATCGTCGGTGCTGAGTTTGTTAGAGAAGTACAACCCGGAGAATTGATTACAATTGACGATAATGGTTTGCACATTGATGAGTTTACCCCCTCAACAAAACGAACAATTTGTTCGATGGAGTATGTGTATTTTGCTCGTCCTGATAGCAATGTTGAAGAGATTAACGTACACTATGCTCGGAAAAATCTCGGGAAACAATTAGCAAAGGAATTCCCAATTGAAGCAGATGTTGTAACAGGTGTCCCTGATTCGAGTATATCAGCAGCGATCGGATTTGCTGAGGAATCGGGTATTCCTTATGAACTAGGTTTAATCAAGAATCGTTATGTTGGACGTACGTTCATCCAGCCTTCACAAGCATTACGTGAGCAAGGAGTCAAAATGAAACTCTCGGCAGTTCGTGGTGTCGTCGAAGGAAAACGAGTCGTGATGATTGATGATTCGATCGTAAGAGGAACTACAGCAAGAAGAATTGTTAAACTCCTTCGTGAAGCAGGAGCGAAAGAAGTTCATGTACGCATTAGTTCTCCTCCGATTGTCAATCCATGTTTCTATGGAATTGATACGTCAGCGAAAGGTGAACTGATTGCATCGGAGAAAAGCCAGCAAGAAATTTGTGACGAGTTGGGCGCTGACACGTTAGCTTATTTAACTGTTGACGGTTTAAAAGCAGGAATTGGACGGTCAGATAAGATGGAAAACTGTGGCCAATGTTTAGCCTGTTTCACCGGTGACTATCCAACGGAAATTTATCCGGAAACAGATCATCCTTATGATAAAGTATTAGGGGGGAAATAACGTGGCTAAAGCATATGAATCAGCAGGTGTGAATATCGAAGCGGGCTATGAAGGTGTACGGCGTATGAAAAAGCATGTGGAGTCGACATTTCGTAAAGAAGTGATCGGCGGTCTTGGTGGATTCGGTGGCATGTTTGATTTGTCTCAATTGAACTTGAAAGAACCTGTGCTCGTTTCTGGAACAGACGGAGTCGGAACCAAGCTGATGATTGCCCAGGAAATGAAAAAGCATGACACGATAGGCATTGATGCGGTTGCAATGTGTGTCAATGATATCGTTGTTCAAGGCGCTTCGCCATTATTCTTCCTTGATTATTTAGCATTAGGAAAAAATGATCCAGAACAAGTGGAACAAATTGTTGCAGGTGTCGCAGAAGGATGTCGCCAATCAAACTGTGCGTTAATTGGTGGAGAAACGGCAGAAATGCCAGGACTCTATGACGAAAATGAATACGACGTGGCAGGTTTTGTCGTTGGTGCAGCTGAGAAAACGCAACTGTGGGGCGCTGATAGAGTGAGTGAAGGGGATGTCCTCATCGGGATTCCTTCTAGTGGAGTTCACAGTAACGGCTTCTCACTAGTTCGTAAAATAGTTAAAGAGGCAGGTTTGACTTGGGATGATGTCGTTGTGAATGGTGATAAGAAAGTCTCTTTAGGAGAATTATTACTTACACCAACGCGGATATATGTCAACGCTTTACAAGCATTTTTAGGTGGCTCTTCCATTAACGCTGCTGCTCATATTACTGGTGGTGGGCTCGTTGAAAACGTGCCGAGGATGTTACCAAATGGTCTTGGAGCAGAAATTAAACTTGGTAGCTGGGAAGTACCTTTTGTTTTTCAATGGTTAAGAGAAAAAGGGGAATTAACAGAAGAGGATCTACTTGAAACGTTTAACATGGGGATTGGTCTCGTGATTGCGGTTAAGAAAGTTGATCTATCTGAAGTAATGAATACATTGCAATCATCAGGCGAAAAGCCTATCGAAATCGGACACGTGAAAAATGGTGAAGGAGTCGAATTTAAAGGAGAGTTACAACGATGATGAAAATCGCCGTATTCGCTTCTGGGAATGGCAGTAATTTTCAGTCGCTCGTTGAAGCGAACATTGACGCATCAATAGACTTGCTTGTTTGTGACAAACCTGGAGCCTATGTGGAACAACGTGCAGAGAAGAATGGGATTGATATTTTCTCATTTTCAGCTAAAAAATTCCCATCAAAAGCTGATTTTGAAGAGAAAATTTTAGCGGAACTTCGCCAACGCAATATTGATTTACTTGTGTTAGCTGGTTACATGAGACTTGTAGGGCCGACGCTTTTAAGTGAATTTGAAGGGAAAATTATTAACATTCACCCATCTTTACTTCCTTCTTTTCCAGGATTGGATGCAATTGGACAAGCATTTGATGCGAATGTGAAAGTTTCAGGTGTGACGATTCATTTTGTCGATGCAGGAATGGATACAGGTCCAATTATTGCCCAAGAGCCTGTTAAAATAGAAGAGAAAGATACAAAGGAAGATGTACAACGGAAGATTCAGGCATTAGAGCACGATCTGTATCCAAAAACGATTCAACATGTGATTTCACAATGGCAGAGGAGCGTGAATTAAGTGAAGAAACGAGCGTTAGTGAGTGTGTCAGATAAAAAAGGTATTGTCTCATTTGTTCAGAAATTGGAAGAAATGGGTGTCGAGGTTATCTCCACTGGAGGGACAAAGCGTGAATTGGAAAAAGCAGGCGTGGATGTGATTGGTATCGAAGATGTGACCGGATTTCCTGAAATGATGGATGGTCGTGTTAAGACGTTACACCCAAGTATTCACGGGGGTCTTCTTGGCGTACGAGATAACAAAGAGCACATGAGTGCATTGAAAGAACAAGGAATTGGCTTAATTGATTTTGTTATCGTCAATTTATACCCTTTCCAGTCAACGATTGAAAATCCAGATTCGACATTTACTGATGCCGTTGAAAATATTGATATTGGTGGACCATCGATGATTCGTTCGGCCGCGAAAAACCACAATGATGTGGCGATTATCGTTGATACGGCGGATTATGATGTCGTGTTGCAAGAACTAAAAGATTTCGATGGGGAGTTACCACTAGAAAGAAAACGAAAGCTTGCTGCAAAAGCATTTCGTCATACAGCTGCCTATGATGCATTAATTGGCGAATATTTGACAAAACAAGTAGGTGAAGAAGCACCGGAAAAACTAACGGTTACATATAATCTTAAACAAATGCTTCGTTATGGAGAGAACCCTCACCAATTGGCTGCTTTCTACGAGCGCCCATTAGGTAATCCAACTTCGATTGCTCGTTCAAAGCAACTTCACGGCAAAGAGCTCTCTTATAATAACATCAACGATGCGGATGCAGCATTGCAAGTTATCCGGGATTTTAACGGTCCAACGGTTGCTGCGATTAAACACATGAATCCATGTGGTGTTGGTATTGGAGAGAACGTATTTGAAGCTTATACGAAAGCGTATGAAGCAGATCCGATGTCAATTTTCGGTGGCGTTGTCGCTTGCAACCGCGAAGTGGATGAAGAAACAGCGTTGAAAATGAAAGAAATATTCCTAGAAATCGTCATCGCACCAAGTTTTTCAGAAAAAGCATTGGCAGTGTTGACGGAAAAGAAAAATATTCGTTTGATAACTGTTGACTTAGTATCTAACCAGCCAACGGAGCAACGTATTACTACTGTAGCTGGTGGAGCACTCATGCAGGAAACAGATACGCTTACCTATGAGGACGTCGAAGTAACGATTCCGACAGACAGAAAACCATCCGACCGTGAGCTCGAGCAAATCAAGATGGCCTGGAAAGTTGTAAAACATGTAAAATCTAATGCGATCGTACTCGCAAAAGAAGATCAGACTATAGGTGTTGGTGCGGGTCAAATGAATCGAGTTGGCGCGGCAAAGATTGCGATTGAGCAAGCTGGAGAAGCTGCAGAAGGTTCAGTGATGGCATCAGACGCATTCTTCCCAATGAGTGATACTGTCGAAGCTGCAGGGAAAGCTGGAATAAAGGCAATCATTCAGCCAGGTGGATCAAAGCGAGATCAGGAATCAATAGATAAAGCTAACGAATACGGCATCGCGATGGTATTCACAGCTGTAAGACACTTCAAACATTAATTGATAAAAACAGGAGGGGGGAAGCCGAATGAAGATCTTGATAATTGGTAGCGGCGGACGCGAACACGTCTTAGCGTGGAAATTCGCACAATCTAAACGAGTGAAAGAAGTTATTGTAGCACCAGGAAGTGACGGTATTGATGAGGAGGCTGGTTGTCGATCCGCGAAAATTCAAGAGGACGATCATCAAGGTCTTATTGCTTTGGCGAAAACGGAAGATGTCGCACTGACTATGGTCGGGCCTGAAGCCCCTCTTGTAGCAGGGTTGGTAGATAGTTTTCAAGAGGCTGGACTAACGGTGTTTGGTCCTTCGAAAGCGGCGGCTAAAATTGAAGGTAGCAAGCAGTTTGCTAAAGATATCATGAGAAAATATCAGATACCGACTGCGAAATATGAATCATTTACTGATTTGGATAAAGCAAAAGCTTACGTCGAACGTGTGGGTGCTCCGATTGTTGTGAAAGCAGATGGCCTCGCAGCAGGTAAAGGTGTTGTCGTTGCAGAAACAGTAGAAGAAGCCTTGGAAGCGTTGGATGACATGATTGGTGGACGCAAATTCGGTGAAGCTGGAGCTTCTGTCGTTATAGAAGAATGCCTTCGTGGCGAGGAATTGTCTTATATGGCATTTGTTCATGGACGTACGGTTGTTCCAATGGTTACTGCACAAGATCACAAGCGAGCGTTTGAAGGTGATACCGGACCAAACACCGGCGGCATGGGTGCTTACTCTCCAGTCCCTCACTTGGATGGAGACTGGCTTAAAGAAGCGGACGCGAGTGTTATACGTCCAATGGCTGAGGCAATGGTGGAAGAAGGGGTACCTTTTACGGGAATTTTATATGGTGGCTTGATGATCACTGAGGATGGTCCAAAAGTGATTGAATTTAATGCTCGCTTCGGTGACCCAGAAGCGCAAGTGATATTACCTCGACTGAAGACAGACTTGCTTGAAGTGATTGAAGCGGTACTCGCTGATGAAGAAGTGAAGCTTGACTGGACGGGTAACGCTTGTGTTGGCGTCGTACTTGCATCGGCTGGATACCCAGGAAACTATGAAAAGGGGACGACATTTCAATTACCTTTAGTTGACGACTCGGAGCGTCAGCGCTGGTTTCATGCTGGAAGCAAAAAGAACCAAAAGGATTCCGATGCTATTTGGCAAACAAATGGTGGTCGTGTCTTGTTGTTGTCTACCTTGGCTCCAACACTGAGTGACGCATTGAGTGAAACTTATAACGTGCTTGGAAAGAGTTCGTGGGACGGACTCTTCTATCGGAAAGATATTGCACATCAATTGAAATAATACTTGAAGAACCCTTTTATTGGGTTCTTTTTTTGTGTGGAACGCTTATGACCGTTCTTTCACAAATTGACTCGCTAAGGGTGACAAGACGTCTCCACTTGTGCCCCTTTTTCTCTCTCCTTTCTCTTTTGGTCTGGATAGGTTATTTACTAATATATAGAAACTAAACAGAATAATTGCTGTTCAATAAAATATCCTCATCCACCAGAGACATCGAAACTTGTAATCTTGGTTCCCTGTTTCGAACTGGCTACAATATTTAGTTGTACAAATTACATCTGCGACATATAATAACAAGATAAAGAGTTTTAAATAAATTGATTAACCACAGTTATGCATATCCCCCCATCCACCCACAGCTTTTCTAGGAATGAAATAGCTGTTTTTTGTAAAGAGCTTCTCTTTGGTTTCTCTATCATTTAGCAGCGTTTATAACGGAAATTATATATTGTTAAGCTTAGAATTCTGAATTTTCAATAATTTATCGTTGAGGAGAGATCAGCATGAGTCAGTTAGAGAGAGAAATATCTTCTTCGCAAGGAAGTTACGGAATGGTCTCCACAGCTTCAAAACAAGCAACTGAAGCTGGTGTAAAAATGCTTCGGCGTGGTGGGAACGCAATTGATGCCGCGGTTGCAGCGGCGTTTTGTTTAGGGGTATCAGAGCCGCAAGCATCAGGTATTGGTGGGCAATCGATGGCTCTTGTGAGATTAGTCGAGGAGGACAGAATTTTTGCTCTTGATGGATCCTCCCGAGCACCGTTCTCTTTGCAACCAGCTCGAAACCCGAAGAAGCCGATTAAACTGGGACTTAAATCTTCAACAGTACCTTCGACGCCGGCAGCACTAGGTTATTTACAAGAATCATATGGCAAGTTATCATTTGCCGAAACGTTGGAACCATCGATTCGGGCTGCTGAAGAAGGAGTCGTAGTTACGAAACTCATTCACCGGTTACTAAAAAGGGAAGCGGAGCACCTTAGCAAAGATCAAAATATAAAACAAAACTTCTTTGAGAACAACCAACCAAAAAATGTCGGTGAGTTAATTTTCCAACCAGAATTAGCAGCAACGATGCGAACGATGGCTGAAAAGGGATGGCGTGAATTTTACTTAGGAAGAATTGCTGATGACATCGTCAAAGACATGGAAAAACGAGGTGGATGGATTACAAAACTCGATTTGAATCAAATCCCACTGCCTGTAGAACGTGAAGTGCTTGAAAGTACGTATAGAGACTATCAAATTTACACGTATCCACCACCAGGGGCTGGTCGTGTTCTCGTGCAAATTCTTAATACATTGGAAGGGTTTCCACCGGAAGTACTCGACCCAGATGAGCCGATTGGAGCAGTCATATCAGCATTGGCTTTTCGTTTTGCCTTGAATTATCGGCAAAGAATGCCGATGCATCCTGATCAATATTTGCAATCGGTGAGCCAAATGTTAGTTGACAAAGGGTACGCGAAGGAAATTACAAAGCGGATTCATGATATCTATAATATGGCATTAAAAGATACTTTTTTACCGCCACCTACAAGTGGTGAAACAACTCATCTATCAGTTGTCGACAAAAATGGAAATGCAGTCGGAGTGACACAATCGATTGAACTCGTTTTTGGGAGTAAAACGATGGCAGAAGGACTTGGCTTCTTCTACAACAATTACATGAGTGCATTCGAATACAAGAATATCGCTCATCCTTATTATTTACTCCCTGGTGGCAGCCCTTGGAGTAGCGTAGCACCAGTACTCATGTTTAAAAAAGGGAAGCCGCATTATTTACTTGGTAGTCCAGGGAGTAGTCGGATCTCTACTGCATTAGCGCAAGTGATTGTTCGACTTGTTGATAAAGGTGAATCGCTTGAGGGGGCCATCTCAGCCCCACGTTTTCATGCCTCTGATACAGGCGAGTTGTTGATTGAAAAAGAAAGATTCAATAAGGATATATACAAGGCTCTTGAAATTTCAGGCTTTGAATTGAAAAAAAGAGGTCGCTATAGTTTCGCATTAGGGTGTGTGCAAGCGGTGCAAATGCCTGTCAAATGGCGTGAATCTTATAAAGGAGTAGCAGACCCAAGACGAGATGGAACAGCAATTGGTCCAGAAGATAACTGAACGAACTAAAATCGTAAGTGAAGGGGTGGAACATCAATGAAAATTGCCGTGGTTTATAACCGAGAAAGCCAAGCTGTCATCAATTTATTTGGTACGCAGAATCGAGAAAAGTATGGGTTGGAAACAATTAAAATAATCAAAGAAGGTTTGCTATCAGGTGGACATCAAGTAAAAACGTTTGAAGGAGATAAAAATTTAATCAAAAATCTTGAAGAGTTTATGCCGACAGTAATTTCTGGTGAGCGGCCTGGATTGGTGTTCAACTTGAGTTATGGGATTCAAGGGAGAGGCAGATACATGCACGTGCCCGGAATGTTGGAAATGCTTGGGGTACCTTATGTTGGTTCAGGACCAGAAACCCACGCACTTGCGCTCGATAAAGTGGTGACGAAAATGATTCTTTTACAACGAGGCTTACCAACACCTAAATTCACCGTTTTGGATACGCCTGATTCGCCAGTGACAGAAGAATTAACGTATCCGCTAATCGTAAAACCAAAGGATGAAGCTGTATCTTTTGGGCTTAGAATCGTTCAGAACGAGGATGAACTTCGTGAAGGAGTGCAAGTGATTTATGAAACCTACAATGCACCTACACTTGTAGAGGAATATATTGAGGGACGCGAAGTGAATGTTGGAATTCTGGGAAACAATCCTGTTCAAGCGTTACCTGCTGTGGAACTTGTGTTTGGAGAAGGACCACAAATTTTTACTTACGAAGACAAAAAGAATAAAAGTGGACGTACGGTTGAAAAAGTTTGTCCAGCTAACTTAACGGAAGCAGAAGCAGAAAAAATTCAGGCTCTAGCGATTGAAACTTTCAAAGCATTGAATTGTTATGATACTGCTCGGGTTGATTTTCGGATTGATAAACAAGGAAATCCCTACATTCTTGAAGTGAATTCGATGGCGAGTCTTGGTTCCGACGGTTCATTCGTATTTGCAGCAGAGAAAATAGGATTACCTTATAAAGAATTAATGAATAGAATAATTGATGTAACATGTGAACGCTATTTTGGTGAAGATTTTCTTGCGCCAATAGATGAGCAAATGCAAAAAGCAGATGTTCGTATTTTCAATGGACTAACAAAGAAACGAACTGCAATGGAAACAGATTTAAAGGCATGGACAAATATTTCCAGTCGTACAGAAGATCCAGTAGGCTTGAGCAGAATTCGCAAAAAATTAGAAGATCGATTAAGTAAACTAGGGTTAAGTCCTGTCGAATCTTCTACAAATGGAAGATCTGCCTGGACATTTGAAACTGCGGCAGGAATGCAAGGTGGCACACTTTTAGTCGTACCGATTGACGTACCTGGAGATCGAACAGGGTTTCCAATTCCTTTTCGTACCGAACAGGAATGGCTCTATGGGGAAGGGATTGCCTCGAGTCGAGGTGGGATTGTCACCATGCTAAGCGCTTTGAGTGCTTTAAAAGAGCAAAAGTTACTTAGTAAGAAAAAGATAGGTGTTCTATTGTACTCAGACGAAGGTAGGGGGATGCGCTATAGTTCATCAACAGTACAGCGGGCTGCAAAGCAAGCAGCAGAAGTTATCGTTCTTCAACCTGGTTTTGCAGATGGAAAAGTAGTAGACCAACGAAGAGGTACAAGGCAATTTAGTATTATTGTTGAGGGAGATCCAGTGCGGATTGGAAAGGAAACTAAATCCGTAGATGTTCTCAACACGTTCATTCAAAATGCACAGAAGTTACAAGCTTTAAACAATAGGAAAAAAAAATTAGCAGTTGCTATTCAAGATGTTCGATCTGAGAGATATTCTGTCTTGAAGCCACATCGAGTTTATGCAACGTTATCAATAACGTATATAGATGAAAAGATAGCAGACGAAACGGAAAGGGCTATCAGGGATTTATTTAAGTCGCATTCAAAAGGGATGCGGACACACATGGAAAAGTTGGTGGAACGAGCACCATTTATACGTAAAAAGAATCATGAATTAATAGAACAATTAACTGATTTAAGCACTAAGTGGAATTTGCCTTTTGGCACGGAATCAAGTTTATTGTCTTCCGCAGCCGGAGAGGTTCCTAAAGGATCATCCGTTGTTTGTGGTTTTTCGCCTGCTAGTAGAAATTTATATATGCCTGAAGAAGCGCTACACAGAAGTGAATTAGTTCAGCGTTCGTTGCTGCTAGCTTTGTACTTAAATGGTGAATGAGGTGGATGATATGATAAAAGATAAGCTTCCAATACTTATTTCAGTTCCTCACGGAGGTTTAAATTTCCCAACTCAAATTCAGACCGAATGTTTACTGAGCGATATGGATATCTTATTAGACGGTGATACGTGGACAAAAGAGTTATTTGATTTCAGTAACCTTGCAGAGGAATACCATCAGGTCGATGTGGCACGCATTTTCGTCGACATGAATCGCGACCTTACAGACTTACCTCCGGAAAACACTGATGGTATTGTTAAAACTATGACGGTAGAGGGAAAAATGGTATGGGATTCTCCATCAGGTCTCAGTGACGGGGAACGAGAAGCATTGATTGATAAATATTATTTGCCATATCATCAAAAACTTATTAAAGCTGCTGAAAATCCAGATGTGAAATTAGCAGTAGATTGTCATTCAATGCTGGACTATGGACCTGGAAAAAAAGGGGTGAACTGGGAAAATCGGCCTTTATTTTGTATTGGTAACCGTGGGAATGATGAAGGTGACCTATGTGATGAGGCTTTGACGGCACCGATGGAAATGATGGTGCACTTTAAAGAATTGTTAGAAGCGAAATTCCACATGTATAAAGCTAATAACAGGGAATTTGTAACGATGAATGATCCGTTTAAAGGCGGGCATGTCACCCGCCTCCACGGAAATATTGGGAAGGTTCCTTGGATCCAATTAGAAGTTAATCGAGTGTTATATTTGCCGCCACCGTCGTTAATATCGCTTCGTCCTAATGATTTACAACAGGTCAAATTAGTTGAATTTAGGAATCTTCTTTACGATGTTTTTTCCGAACTAGTCAAGGACGTACACCCAGGGAAAGCAGCATTATAAATATCATTATGAAGTAGTGTAGATGAATGAACAATGCATGATAAAATTTCTAAAGCATATTATAGAATAGCGAATAAAGCAGCTGATTCCCCATGAGGACACTCAATTTCTTGGTAGTGGAAAGCGAGTGGAAGTTACACGGCTTCTATGCACAAAAATATAATTAGCCATACGTAGATTCATTATAAGATATTTTAAGTGATGGGCTATAAATGTGTCAATTTTATGAAAAGTGAAAAAACTAGTTTGATAAGTTTTAAAGGAGGGGATGTGTATCAAGAGTCTATTCTATGAGGGAGGGGAAATTCCAAGTCACTTTTCGATATATTTTTAAACAATAATCAGCAGCTGCGGTCATTCATCATCATTTATTTTTTAAAAATAATGGGGAGATGATTTTATGTCAACGTTAGCTATTATTCTCGGTATTGTCGTAGTACTTTTAATTATCTTCATTGTTTCAAGCTACAGAAATAATAAGTCAGATATCGGAGAAGCTGTCGACCCACAAAGAAAATGTGACAAATGTGAATATCCAATCCCTAATGATTATATGAAGTCGTTATGCCCTGAATGTAAGTCGTATATAGCCAGATAATTAGCGTCATCGTGTTAGAATAAATAGTGTCTTTGAAAACCAAGGAAGACAAAAAATTTGAAAAATGACGTGTGAAATTGATAACAATTTGATACGTCATTTTTGTTGTGGGAAGGTTTTGATTACGATAGATAGAGCTTCAGATCCAACAGGTAAAAGAGTAATTACGACACATAATAGACTGATTCCAACACATAGACTTCCTTTTCCTACGGATAACAAATTCCAACTAAAACCGTAACTGATTTACTACCAAAATCTTCACGCGAAGTAGCGAATGCGACCTACTTATATACTCTCAATACATACCCTCCGCACCCACACTGATCAATGTACTTCATTTCAACGGTGTCACCGTATTTATCATGAATCATTAAAGATAAATAACTTTCTGGATTTCCAAAAACATCCGGTGTGACGAGATTTACGTAACAACCTTCGACTGTTTCATCAATTGCTTCGAAGGCATGTCGGATAACAAGATCTCGGTTTTCTGCGTACTCTTCGTGCTCCAAACTTGCTGACCAATCTTTATATTCCATAAGTGAAGTCCCCTTTCAAAAGGCTCATTTACCACATTTTAAACTACAAATGTCGCTTATGTCAGTGATATAAATCATCACAATCAATATACACATTACAAATATGGTATTTACAAATTGTAACTATTACAGTTACAATAGAATCAACAATATGATAACCGTGTTCGCACTAGGGGTGCTATATGCTGAGAGACTGGTGAAATTCCTGTTAACCCTTTGGACCTGATCTAGTTAATACTAGCGTGGGGAAGTGCAGGTGAGCAACGTGTAGCCTGATGTTTTTTCAAACCTACATGAACCTTTTCTGCATCTTCCTAACTGGGAGGTGCAGTTTTTGTTTGCCTAAAATGATTGAGTTGGATGATTACTAAAAGTTATGAGATTCCCATTGAGAGCGAATCACCGGTTTACATATTGATTACCAATATTGATAGAGGAGGATTCAGAATATGCAAGGTTTAAGCTGTGGAACAAGTCGAATTGTCGGGTGTCGTTTCTCGATATATCCAATGACGGATAATTTTGTAGACGTGATAAAGAAAGCATTAGAAGAGGTAGACAGTTCAAAAGTGTGGCAAGTAACTGATGATGTGAGTACATGTATACGCGGACGAAGTGAGCACGTGTTTGATGTGGTAAAAGCGATTTTTATTCATGCCGCTAAAACGGGAGTCCATGTCGTTTTTAACGGGACATTTTCGATAGGGTGCCCAGGTGATTCAGATGGTGACACATATATGTCAGAGGATGATAAACGCCTGAATGAAGCGAAATCGGTAATTGAAAAAGTGACAGTGGCGACCCAGTTCGCATTATATCCAATGAATAATCCTGATTATATGCAAGTTATCGCAGATCAAGTTGATGTCGCAAAAAAGCATGGTACGTTTACGAAGGGTGTTCATTATGCTTCGCGATTAGATGGAGATGCAAACGATGTATTTAATACCCTTGAAGAGGTATTCGCTCGTGCGTCAAAAACGAAAGATCATAGTCATGTCACAATGACTGCTGCAATTTCTGCGAACAGTCCATCGAAGAAAGATAAATAGGAGAGGGGATCGCAACGATGATGAAGCAATGGAAATTGAAAGAAATCGTCTTAATGTCGATATTTGGCGTTGTCTTTGCTGTTATTTATTTGCTATTTTTCTTTTTCGGGCAAGGGTTAAGGAATTTTCTCACACCATTTGGTCTAGCGCCATTTGGTTATGAAGTGATCTTTGGCATCTGGTTCATCGTTTCGATTATTGGCGCCTATGTGATAAGAAAACCAGGCGCTGCTTTTTGGCCGGAGTTAATTGCTGGAACTGTTCAAGTACTGATTGGTAGTCCAGCTGGTCCGCAGTTAATTATTTCAGCCGCGATTCAAGGACTTGGTGCCGAGGTTGTTTTCTTGGCAACTAGATATCGTAATTTTTCACTTTCTGTGCTTATACTTGCTGGAATGTCTGCTGCAATGTTCAGTTACGTGTGGGGATGGTTCAATTCAGGGCTAGCGGCGCTGGCACCTGAATTAATCGTAGCGACGTTAGTTGTGCGAATCATTAGTGGTGCTTTGTTAGCCGGTGTGTTAGGTAAGTATATTAGTGATCAGTTAGCGCAAACAGGGGTTCTTCGTGGGTACGCACTAGGAAAGGAGTGGCAAGAAAAACGTGAAAAGTCAGCATAACTTGAGCATTGAGCAACCTCAGCCACTCATTCGCGTAGAAAACCTATCGTTCGATTATGAAAAAAATCAACAATCCTCGCTGATAGATAATGTCAGCTTCGCTATTTATGAAGGAGAAGTAACGCTCCTTCTTGGGGCAAGTGGTTCTGGTAAAAGCACCATATCTCTTTGTTTAAATGGCCTTTATCCTGAAGCGGTGGAAGGTTATTCAATGGGAACTGTGCTTTACCGAGAAAAAAATATTAATCAATTTGAAAAAGGTGAGCTTAACCAAAAAATTGGCATTGTCTTTCAAGATCCTGAAAGTCAGTTTTGTATGATAACTGTTGAAAATGAATTGGCCTTTACAATGGAAAACATTCGCATCCCTCAAAGTGAGATGTCAAAACGTATGGATACTATTCTTGAAGCTGTAGGATTAACTGATTTAAAGGAACGAGCTATTCACGAGCTTTCAGGAGGACAAAAGCAAAAGGTTGCACTAGCTTCCGTTCTATTGTTAGAGCCAGAGTTACTCATTTTAGATGAACCAACAGCAAACCTGGATCCTGTTTCTAGCATAGAATTTATTGAGTTAGTTGCTCAGTTGCAAAAAGAGCGAGGAATGTCTGTATTTATTATTGAACACCAACTTGACGATTGGATTCCATACACAGACAATGTTCTTGCGCTCAGCAATGAAGGCAAGTTGATTGTTGATGGTAAACCAGATCAAGTATTCAATGAGAATTCTGATATATTAATTGCACAAGGAATTCATATTCCTAAACGAGATAAAACAGTTATGACTAGCGAAATCGGAAATCGAGTTGATCAATCGAAAAAGTTTCTCGAACAAAGCCTATCATTAACAAACCTAACGTTTAGACGAAAGAAAAAATTAATTTTAGACAAAATTAATTTATCGATACAAAAAGGCGAGTTCATCGCAGTCGTCGGTGAAAATGGTGCTGGGAAATCGACGCTCCTTCAATTGATGGCAGGGATTCTTACACCTACTCAAGGGGAAATTGAATTCTTGAAACAGCCTTTAAAACAATGGAGCGAGCAGGATCTTAGGCAGAAGATGGGGTTTGTTTTTCAAAATCCGGAACATCAATTTATTACTGATACGGTTTATGATGAAGTAGCCTTTGGTATGAAATTGAACGACATGGATGTAGAGAAAATGAATGGCAAGATAGATACGCTTTTAGCGCATTTTCAACTATTGAACCACCAATGGAGCAATCCGTTCTCATTAAGTGGAGGTCAAAAACGTCGACTTAGTGTGGCGACGATGCTTGATGAAACGCCTGAACTGTTGTTATTTGATGAACCGACGTTTGGCCAAGATGCAAAAACAACAGTAGAGTTAATGAACATTATTATTGAACTAAAAGAAAAAGGAACAACGATTGTTTTCGTCACTCATGACATGGATTTAGTCGATCAGTATTGTGAAAGAACGTTTGTATTAGATGGTGGAAATATTGTTTTTCATGGTCATCCCGAGGACTTATGGAAGAAAACAGGTTTACTTAAACAAGCTAGGTTACGTCGACCATATCGTATTCGGAACATAGACTCTGAAAAAAATGAAGTAGGTGAAGTGTATGATCTCGTCCGTTAACCCGGCGTTAAAAATGGTAGCGATCCTTGTTCCTGGTGTGTTACTAAGTTTTAGCTTTGATATCTTCACACCACTCGCCTACCTCGTGTTTACCGTAGCTTTCACTTTCATATTTAGTGACATACCAATAAAAAAATGGTTGTTGTTTTTTTCGCCTTTTATTTTCTTAGCATTAGGCTTTGCTTGGATGACGGTTCTTTACACGAGTGATAATTTCGCAGGAGGGCGTGTCCTTTTTGAATTCTGGTGGTTTGAAGTGACAACGGGGGGAGTCATGGTTGGGATTAGTCTTGCGCTTCGCTCTCTGTGTTTCGTTGCTTTGTCGCTCATGTTTATCTTAACAACCGATTCAACGAAGTTTATGCTCAGTTTAATGCAACAATTCAAGCTGCCACCGAAACTCACGTTTGGAATTCTTGCCGGCTATCGGTTTTTACCTACATTTAAGCATGAATTTGAAGTGCTAAGACAGGCGCATAGAATTCGAGGGATTGGGCGTGCAAAAGGTTTGAGGGGGCGGATACTTCAGTTTCGTCGCTATGCGATTCCACTTATGGCCAATGCGATTCGTAAAGCTGAACGGGTGGCGATTGCAATGGAATCGAAGGGTTTTACTGGTGAAACAGATCGAACACATTATCATGAGATGTCGATTGGTAAAAAAGATTGGACATTTTTTGCTAGCATCGTTGGTACGTTTTTTATTGTCTTATTTGCATCCTACCAGTTAGGATATTTAAATATCTTTGGACGACAGTTTTAGAATAGTAGAAAACACGACGCGGGTACTCATCGAGCGTCGTGTTTTAATAATTTTTTTATACTACTCGTTTTAGAAATACTTCGATCATCAAGTAAGAGGCTCCTAATGCAATTCCAGTAGAATTTAAATCCGAGAATTCTACAGAAAGGTTTTCACGATGGTAAGGGAGTGCTCTTGAACTGATAACCTGTTTTAGTGGGTTTTCAATCCACTTTTGCGCTTTCGTGATGCGATTGCCAATAACAATCAGCTCAGGATTAAATATGTTTACCATATTAATGATACCTTGACCTAAATATCCTCCGACTTCATGGAAAATATTGATTGCACTTGGGTTATTGTTCGAAGCTTTTATGACTAAATCTCCAAGGGAATTTTTCTCAGAAAATACTTGTTCGGCTTTTTTGACCAACGCTTGCTCTGATGCAAAAAGTTCCCAACAACCCTTATTACCGCATGTACATTTTGGTCCGTTAGTTTCGATACTCATATGGCCGAATTCTCCTGAAAAGCCTTCCTGCCCTTTGTATATACGGTCGTTAACAATTAAACCGCTTCCAATACCAATCCCAACACTTAAGTAAATCATATTTTTAGAGTCTTTTCCTTTACCAAATATTCGTTCGCCATATGCACCAGCATTAGCTTCATTTTCTACTTGGACAGGGATATTAAACATATTTTCAATGTGATACTTCAAATCAACATTTTCCCAATGTAAGTTTGGTGCGAATAAGACTTTCCCATTTTCATTGACAATTCCAGGTACACCAATGCCGATGCCGACAACACCATAAGTAGTATTGCTAGCTAAGTTGGTGAGGTCAGTTATTAACTTTTGGAGAAGGTTTAGTATATTATCGACGTCTGTATTGTCAGTACTTATTTCAATTTTATTTAAAATCGATCCAGATAGATCAGTAAGAGTTCCTAACAGGTAATTTACCCCAATATCTATACCTATTGCATTGCCAGATCGATTTTGAAACATTAGAAGAACAGGCCTTCTTCCACCACTTGATTGGCCTGGACCAATCTCATAAATCAAGTCCTCATTTACTAATTCTGCGACAAGGCTTGAAACTGTCCCCTTATTTAAACCAGTTGAAATAGAAACTTGTGCTCTAGATAAAGGTGCATTTGTACGGATTGAATTTAGAACAAGATTTTTATTCATTCTTTTTATATAAGTTTGATCTCCAGTTATTCCCACATCTACCACCACTTCATATATTCATTGTACATATTATTATAGGTTGAGAACCTTCTATTGTACAGGTCTTGTATAAAATAATATGATTAATTAGGTATATCTTTAGTTATTCCATGAACTAATTAAACTGTCATCAAGCCCTTTGTAGGTTTCTGTTTCATTTTTAACAGAGGATAATTCAATCACAGTTACTACATTTTTTGTCATTGTAAAATCGAATGTAATTGTCTGGTCTGTTGTTTCCACTTCCTTGTAAATACCTATATCTTCGTGAAGAAGACCATGTCCTCTTATATATTTATACTCAATGTCCTTTTCCACTATTTTAGGTGATCTACGTATTCCTTTTGCAATGCAAGACCTAAGCGCCCAGTTCCAATACAATATTTCCAGCGGTCAAGAAAAGTATGAGAGTTGTTTCGATTAATTTGAATCGTTTTCCATTGTAATGCTACTTAAGTGGAGATTTATTTTTAACTAATTACTGTGTATGTCAAACGCTTTCATTTAAAATGTATTTAAGTAAAGGCTTGAGCTAATTACTAAAAATTATCATAGTTAAACTATTTTAGATTTAGGTCGACCGGAATTCAGAATCTATAAAATCCGATTAATGATAAGTGAAGCAGAATGAGAAAAACTATTGTGTTATTGATATTCGTTTGATAAAATCGTTACTAACATACTAGTCATACTAACATTATCGCAAAATTTTTTTCTGAAATCAACAGTATAAATGAATTAAAGAAATTATTTGTGTATTAATAAGGATTCTATACGCAATTGCTAAACAAAATTAATGGAAGCGTTATTATTTTTGTTCTATAATTTTATAATCATCAAAGAAACAGCAACAAGATAAATCTTTAGTAACGAAGTCAATTTAACATAGAGAGGAGAGAGTATATTGGATTGAGAAAATATGTTGATATTGCGATAGATTCGACTGGTAAGCTTTTGTATCTAGTGAATCAAGAAGGGGAACATCATCTTCGATTATAAAAGGAGGATTTAATTTAACTAACGCAATGGCAGAATTAACGTTGCCCATGAAAAGTTAATTAGGAGGAAGAATAATGACAGAGAATAATGACATGACAACAGTATTCATCGATGGAATTGATGAACACGAAGTGAATAGTTATAAAGCGTGGTTACAATATTCAGGCAAGTCATCTTCAGACTATACGAGGCAGATTACGCCTTTGATTTCTAATATTGTCGTAGAAGAGGATTCGTTAATTTTGAAATCCGCGAAAGAAGAGCTTGTTCAAGCGATATCATCTATGTTCGGTATCTCGCCAAAAGTAACGAAGAAGAAAGAAACTGATAAAGCGCTTATACTCACAACGGCATTAACGGAGTTACCTAATAATAGTGATTACACAGTAAGTAATGAAGGATTCAGAATAGAAACAGTCAACAATCAAGAGATTTATATTGCTGGGAAAACAGACCAAGGCATTTTATATGGAGTATATCATATCCTTCGTCTCCTTCAAATGGAGGAATCAATTGTTGATTTATCGATTTATGAAAACCCTGTAAATCAAGTGCGAATGGTGAATCATTGGGATAACATTGATGGTTCCATTGAAAGAGGGTATGCAGGAAAATCAATTTTCTTTAAAGATAACCAATTTCGAAAAAATTTCACTAGACTTAAAGATTATGCAAGATTACTAGCTTCTGTTGGAATTAATTCTGTTTCTATTAATAATGTTAACGTTCATCAGGTTGAATCAAAATTGATTACTCATGACTACTTACCAGATGTAAAAAGAGTGGCAGCAATTTTTCGTGCTTATGGCGTATCTACATACTTGAGTGTTAACTATGCTAGTCCAATTGAAATTGGTGGCATTGACACGGCTGATCCACTTGATAATCGAGTGAAGGATTTTTGGAAACAAGCAGCTGAAACTATCTATAGCTACATTCCAGATTTCGGAGGCTTTGTTGTTAAAGCCGATTCTGAAAATCGTCCAGGCCCATTTACGTACGACCGAAATCATGCAGAAGGATCCAATATGCTTGCAGAAGCATTAGAACCATTTGGAGGTCACGTAGTCTGGAGGTGTTTTGTCTATAACTGTAAACAGGATTGGCGGGATCGCGTGACGGATAGAGCGCGAGCAGCTTACGATCACTTTATGCCACTAGATGGTGAATTTAAAGACAATGTTATATTACAAATAAAAAATGGTCCAATGGATTTTCAAGTTAGAGAACCTGTTTCGCCACTCATTGGAGGTTTAAAAAATACCAACCAATTTATTGAATTCCAAATAACACAAGAATATTTGGGGCAACAAAAACATTTGGCTTACCTCATACCGCAATGGAAAGAAGTGATGGAATTTGATACCTATTCAGAAGGCGAAAATTCTACAGTTAAAAAAATAGTCAGTGGAGTGCTACTTAACCAAAAAATTAGTGGTGTAGCGGCTGTTACTAATATCGGAGATGACCATAATTGGACGGGGCATACACTAGCACAAGCGAATTTTTACGGGTACGGTCGATTAACTTGGAACTCAGATATTTCATCAGAACAAATTGCAGATGAATGGATTCGCTGTACATTTGGAAATATAGAGCAAATAAAATCAATTGTTTCTAAGATGCTTATGAACTCATGGGAAGTCTATGAAAATTACACATCGCCTTTGGGAGTTGGTTGGATGGTTAACCCTAACCATCACTATGGACCAAATATTGATGGTTATGAATATCAAGCATGGGGAACTTATCACTTTGCTGATCGAGATGGTATCGGGGTAGATCGAACAGTGGAAACTGGAACAGGCTATTCCGGTCAATATTTTAGCCCGTGTGCTGAGGTTTATGAGTCTTTGGAACAATGTCCGGATGAATTAATATTATTTTTCCACCATGTACCTTATACGCATCAGTTGCACTCTGGTAAAACAGTGATTCAACACATTTATGACACGCATTTTCTAGGAGTAGAGCAGGCGCTAGGGATGGTGAATCAATGGAAAGAATTAGAAGGTACGATGGATATTACTCGTTATGAAGAGGTTTTGGATCGACTTAAAGGACAATATGAGCACTCAAAGGAATGGCGAGATATTATTAACACCTATTTTTATCGAAAGTCGGGTATTGATGATAAGCACAAACGTAAAATTTATTAAAAAAATTTGTGAAGGGGCAATGAGGATGCAAATGACATTCCGATGGTTCGGGAGCATGGATGACAGTGTTTCCTTAAGACATATAAAACAAATACCAGGTGTTACAGGGATAGTAGGTGCGATTTTTGATATTCCAGCCGGAGAAGTTTGGCCTGCTGGAAGAATCAAAGAATTGCATGACGAAGTGACTGAGAGTGGATTGAAGCTTGAAGTCATCGAAAGTGTCAATGTCCATGAAGATATAAAATTAGGATTACCTTCGAGAGAAAAGTATATTGAAAATTATATAGAGACAATTCGAAATTTATCTCAATTCGGTGTGAAAGTTATTTGTTATAATTTTATGCCAGTGTTTGACTGGACTCGCTCTGAACTCGCTAAAGAACTGCCCGATGGTTCGACAGTACTCTCCTATGAAAAAAATAAAATAGATGACTTGCAACCTCAAGATGTTGTGAAACAAATTGCGGAAAGTGCAAACGGCTATTCTATGCCAGGTTGGGAGCCGGAACGCTTAAAAACGATTAGTCACTTATTTGAACAGTATAAAGATGTGACAGAAGAAGATTTATTCAATAATCTTCAATATTTTCTCGAAAAAGTGATTCCAGTAGCTGAAGCATGTAATATTAAAATGGCAATTCATCCTGATGATCCACCTTGGTCTGTTTTTGGGTTACCAAGAATTGTGACGAATCAAGATAATTTAGCAAGAATTCTTCAATTGGTTGATCGTCCTGCTAACGGTTTAACTTTATGCTCAGGTTCATTGGGGGCAAATCGAAATAATAATATTCCGGAGATATTTAAAAGGTTTGTGGAAATAGGGCGTGTTCCATTTGTTCATATTCGTAATGTAAAGGTTCTTGAAAATGGTGATTTTTATGAAACTTCTCACCGTAATTCAGAAGGGTCGCTTAATATTTGTGAAATTGTGAAAGTACTGCATGAAGCAAATTTTACTGGATATGTTCGACCTGATCATGGACGGATGATCTGGGACGAACAAGCTCGTCCAGGTTATGGCCTCTATGACCGTGCGCTAGGAATTATGTACTTGCATGGTATTTGGGATTGTTTATCGAAAAAAGCTAAGGAAGGAATGGTAGTGAATGGAAACAAAACACTCGAATCTTAAAAATAAAGTCGCAGTAATAACTGGAGGGGGTGGCGTCCTTTGTGGGTCCATGGCCAAAAAACTTGCAAATCAAGGAATGAAAGTGGCGGTTTTAAACCGAACATTGCAAAAAGCACAAGCTGTATCCAATGAAATTGTAGAAAATGGTGGAGAAGCGATTGCGATCAGTTGTGATGTTACAGATCGTTCAAGCGTTGAAGAGGCAGATAGGATTGTCATGGAAAAGTTTGGCCAAGTCAACGTGTTGATTAATGGTGCTGGTGGTAATCACCCGAAAGGATCAACAACGAATGAAGTGTTTAGAAAAGAGGATCAATTGGACAATGAAGCGGTCAGTTTTTTCGATTTAACTACAGAAGGCTTTGATTATGTGTTTCAGTTAAATATGATTGGTTCGCTTATTCCGAGCCAGATTTTTTCGAAAAGGATGCTCGAAAATCAGGGGACAATTATAAACATCTCATCGATGAGTGCGCCTTCACCTATGACAAAGGTTCCTGCTTACAGTGCCGCAAAAGCAGCGATAAATAACTTTACACAGTGGTTAGCTGTACATTTCGCTGGTACTGGCATTCGAGTTAATGCGATCGCACCTGGTTTTTTTCTTACTGAACAGAATCGAAAACTACTAACAAATGAGGATGGATCATACACACCGCGCTCACAAAAAATTATAGACCATACACCAATGGAAAGACTTGGGAAACCAGAAGATTTACACGGAACTGTCTTATGGTTAATAGATGAAGAGTATAGTCAGTTTGTGACAGGAATTTGCGTTCCCGTAGATGGTGGATTTATGGCTTACTCAGGTGTGTAATAGATCGGAACAATTGTTTAATAATGAAAAAGTATAATTTGTTCCAAGTGTCTAGCATGGCCCCTTCGTCTCAAGCTCCCATAGACACATCAACAGCTAAAAGCTTCTGTAATAAACGCGCGTATACTGCACAAGTGGTTGTCACTTGTGCAGTATTTAATTATAAGCAGAAACATCGGGAAGGAGAATATAACATAGTTAACTCTTTACAATTAAAAATAAATAAACTAAAATTAAAGCATCTTAGTCTAATCGATAAACAAAGTGGGTGGTCATTAAGGCATTGTTTAGTTTTGATAAAATACACCAATGATTTCATTGAATCGACGGGAAGTTAATTTAGAGTAAGGGTAAATTTAGGAGCTTGTTTAGACTAAAATGAAACAACGTTGCAGATACAGTAAAGCAAGGAAATTGCTAGGAATGGCAAAGCATATAAATCTAATTGAAGAGGTGAATAAAATGTCAACAATACAAAATCCAATATTAACAGGATTTAATCCAGATCCAAGTATTTGTCGTGTCGGTGAAGACTATTACATTGCTGTATCCACATTCGAGTGGTTTCCAGGTGTAGGCATTTATCATTCGAAAGACCTAAAAAATTGGCGATTAGCTAACCGGCCTTTGAAGAGGTTGAGCCAGTTGAATATGACTGGGAATCCGGATTCAGGTGGGGTTTGGGCACCACAACTTTCTTATAGCGAAGGGAAATTTTGGCTTATTTATTCCGATGTCAAAGTAACTGATGGACAGTGGAAAGATTCACATAATTATCTCGTTACGTGTGACACAATTGAAGGTGATTGGTCCGAACCTACTTATTTAAATAGTTCCGGATTTGATCCATCTTTATTCCATGATGATGATGGTAAAAAATATTTAGTGAATATGTTATGGGATCATCGAGTAGGTCATCATAACTTTTATGGAATCGTGTTACAAGAGTTTTGTCCGGAAGAACAACAGTTAATTGGAAATACGAATATTATTTTCAAAGGAACAGATATTAAGTTAACAGAGGCGCCACATCTATATAAGATGAACGGGTATTATTACCTTTTAACTGCAGAAGGTGGTACAAAATATGATCATGCTGCAACAATCGCTCGTTCTAAAGATTTATCAGGACCATATGAGGTTCATCCTGAAAATCCACTAATTACATCTTGGCCATATCCACGAAATCCTCTGCAGAAAGCAGGACATGCTTCAATAGTGAAAACGCATACAAATGAATGGTTTTTAGTTCATCTAACGGGCCGACCGCTTCCAAAGGAAGGACAACCGTTATTGGACCCTCGAGGATTCTGCCCACTGGGGAGGGAAACTGCAATTCAAAGAGTAGAGTGGAAAAATGATTGGCCATACGTAGTTGGCGGCAACCAGCCTTCTTTAGAAATAGAAGGACCTAAAATGGAAGAAGTAAAATGGGAGAAAGATTACCTAGTAAAAGATGACTTTGATCAAAGGTTACTTAATGCAAATTTTCAATCATTACGAATTCCGTTAGGAGAAGAAATTGTCTCCTTGAATGACAATCCAGGTCACCTACGTATATACGGGAGAGAATCTTTATCATCAAAATTCACGCAAGCTTTTATAGCTAGGCGCTGGCAACATTTTAAGTTTACTGCTGAAACGAAAGTTGCTTTCAACCCTGAATCATTTCAACAAGCAGCAGGATTAGTGAATTATTACAATACGGAAAACTGGACGGCATTCCAAATTACATGGAATGAAGAGAAAGGGAAAGTCCTTGAACTGACAACATGTGATAATTTTACTTTTGACCAACCAATTCAAGGAAAAGAAATTGACATTCCTGAAACAGTAGAATATGTTTATCTTCGTGTAACTGTAAAAACAAATGTTTATCAGTATTCATATTCATTTGACGGTGAAAACTGGCTTGTGATTCCAATTGACTTCTATTCGTATAAACTGTCTGATGACTATATTCAAGGTGGTGGATTCTTCACTGGTGCCTTTGTAGGAATGCAGTGTCAAGATACTTCCGGTAGAAAATTACATGCCGATTTTGATTACTTTGTATATAAAGACGAGGAGTAGTAAAAAGTAAGCAGAGATTGATTTGTAACAAGTAATGACGAAAGGGGATGGGTCACTGTATCGTCACGATAACATCCCTTTTCACTTTCTTGTAACATCTGAAAAAATATAGCAAAAACTTAGTTCATCCACTGGACTAACTAAGTAATTTATGTTATTCTGTTATTGAGCTTATTAAGAAGTTCTAAATTAAATTTTATTAGGGGGTAATACAATTGTTGAAGAAGAAAGCGATTACAGTTATGGTTGCTGGTTTGTCATCCGCTTTATTAATTACGGCGTGTGGAGACGGAGAGGAAAATAACAATATCGGAGATAATACCGGAGATAATAATGTTGAGAACAACGTAGAAAACAATGCAGGTAATGAAGCGAATGCTGGTGATGGAGAAGAAAAAGTAATAGATTTCATGCACCTTTGGCCGCAAGGTAGTTCTGCAGAGCACTATGCAATTGTAGAAGATATTGTTGCTGACTTTGAATCAGCAAACCCAAACATTACTGTTGATGTTGATGTAATGAGTAATGAACAATATAAAGATCAAATGACGATCCTCGGATCTTCAAATGAATTACCTGATGTAGGTATGACATGGCCGGCTGGTTACTTAGAGCCGTTCGTAGAGGGTAATATGTTTGCTCCGCTTAACGATCTAGTTGAAGGTGATTTAGCAGGAGAATTCGTAGCAGGTACTGCTGAAGCTTATGAGTGGGATGGAAATAACTACGGATTACCTCTCGAGTTAAATGCTGCTTATGTGTTCTACAATAAAGCTATCTTCGATGAGCATGGTTTAGAAGCTCCTGAAACAATGGATGAATTAGACCATATCGTTGACACGTTAAATGATGCTGGCATAGAGCCAATTGCCCTAGGAAACAGAGATCGTTGGACTGGTTCATTGTGGTACATGTATTTAGCTGATCGTATCAGTGGTGAAGATGATAAATTAACTGAAGCGATTACTCGTGAAGGTTCATTTGAAGATCCAGCTCTTATTCAGGCTGCTGAAGAAGTGCAAAGAATGGTAGATAACGGTGCATTCATCAACGGATTTAATGGTCTTGCAGATGAAGAAGCTAAGAGTATGTTTATGAACGAACAAACTGGAATGTACCTAATTGCAACTTGGGACTTACCGAACTATACAACAAACGAAGACGTTCCACAGGAATTCAGAGACTCAATCGATTACTTTAAGTTTCCAACAGTTGGTGGCGAAGGTGATATGAACAGTATGGTAGGTGGACCTGGTGTTGGATTGTTTGTTTCTGAAGACTCAGATGTGAAAGAAGAAGCGAAAGAATTTTCTTCTTACTTTGTACAAGAATGGGGAGAGAGATCTGTTCAAGAAGCAGGCGTAATCCCAGCTACAATTGTTGATACTGAGGCTGTTGAACTTCCGGAAATGTATTTGGATGTATTAGCCGACTTAGATTCAGCAACAAACTTGACTTTATTCGCAGATGTTCAAATGAGTCCTGCCGCTGCTAGTGTGCACTTAGATGCGATTCAAGCACTATTTGGAGGAGAAATAACTCCAGAAGAGTTTGCAGAACTTCATGAAGAGGCACTTGCAGAAGAAGAATAATGTATATAAGCTTATAGCTTATTTAGGAGGGGAAAGGGCATATCCTTATATCTGGATTGTCCTTTTCTTCTTAAAATACATTCTGTTCGGAGTTAATAAATAGTTTAAGAAAAAATCATCGTAAACGTACTTAAAAAAGTTCGTGATTTTGAATCTTTTTATGATATGGGGTTGAATTATATGAATAAAGTAATGTCCAATAAGTGGATTATAGCCTTGTATGTTCTTCCAGCCCTCTTATTAGTAGGTGTCATGATATTCATCCCATTAGTCCTGACAGGATATTATGGACTTATGGATTGGGATGGTATCGGGACAATGGAGTTTATTGGGCTCGAAAATTACATCAGGGGAATCCAAGATGGACTTTTTTGGAATAGTGCATTCCATTCCTTTTTATTAGCCTTGTTTTCAACACTTAGTTTGATCCTTTATTTGTCGGTTTCACTTATATTAGCTTCTAAAATAAAAGGAGCAGACTTATTAAGGAAGCTATATTTAATTCCAATGCTTCTTTCATCAGTTGCTATCGCGCAACTTTGGATTAAGATATATAATCCTTCAAACGGGATGTTGAACCATGTACTCAGATCGATTGGTTTTGACAATCCACCAGCTTGGTTGGCGGACTCATCGCTAGTTTTATATGCCATATTTATACCAATCCTATGGCAATATGCAGGGTTTTATATTTTGATTTATTATGCTGCATTGAAGAATATTCCAGAGTCAATTGTTGAAGCTGCAAAGATTGATGGAGCTACTCCTGTTCAAATCGCATATAAAATCAAGTTGCCACTAATTATGGGCGTCGTAAAAGTTACAATTGTGTTAGCAGTTGTCGGTTCTCTAAAATACTTTGATCTTATCTATGTAATGACAGGCGGCGGGCCAAACGGAGCTAGTGAGGTAATGGCATCGTACATGTATAAACTTGCATTCGCAAACCGTGACTTTGGTTATGGAAGTGCAATCGGGTTTTTATTATTGGTCATCACACTGATTGTTACAATTATTATTAGAAAAGCAACGGCTACGAAAGAAGAAATTCAATACTAAAGGAGGATTATACTATGGGGCGCGTAAGTTACTTCATTTTATATCTTTGTCTCGGACTTGTAGCGCTGTTCCAGATATTCCCAATCGTTTGGTTGTTCCTATTTTCACTGAAAGATAATCGTGAAATCTTTGCAGGATCTCCATTTGCGCTACCATCAGAAATTAGATGGCAAAATTATTTAACTGTTTGGGATGGAGGAATCGGCCTTTATTTCTTTAATAGTGTATGGATAACGGGACTATCGATTGTCCTAACAATCCTTTTAGCCAGTTTTGCTACTTTTGCGATCACTAGAATGCACTGGAAACTAAGTGGGCTTGTATTAGGTTTGTTCATGGTAGGATTGATGATCCCGATACACTCTGCATTAATACCTTTGTTCAGTATGTTTTTAAGTGTAGGTTTAATTGACAATCCATTGGCAATTGTAATCACATACACAGCATATAACCTTCCGATTACAATGATGATTTTACTTGGTTTCTACTATACATTACCGCGTGAAATTGAAGAAGCTGCGATTATTGATGGGTGTTCCATTCATCGTATGTTCTTTAAAATAATTTTACCAATGACTGTTCCTGTTATGTCTACAACAGCGATCATAAATATGATTTATAACTGGAATGAATTTGTTTTTGTCAATACATTTATAAGTTCTGATAAATACAGAACATTAACAGTAGGGATAAATAACTTTGTTGGACAATATATGACCGATTGGGGAGCAATCGGAGCTACGCTAATCATTAGTGTAGTACCAATTCTAATCGCGTTTTTCTTCTTTAGTAATAAAGTAGTTGAAGGAATATCTTCAAGTGCAGTTAAGGGATAAAAAAACTCACTTCAATATATGAAGTGAGTGGGAACTTGAAACCTTATTCATTTTTATGCACTCGGCTAAAGGATTTTAAACTAATCCACATTGTGATAAATGCATATGAACTTCCAGCATAAATTAAAGCTAAAGCAGGTATTACACTCATTACAATATACAAGGATCCAAGGGTAACAAGCATTAAGAAATTGTGGACAGGATTTATTAACATAATCAAGAATGCTTGTTTAATAAGTTGTATCACTTTCAAATCGAAATGTACAAAGGTTGGAAATATATAAAATAGGAATAGTAGAAATAGCAACATAAATGCAAATAGTGGAATTTGTATCCATACTAATTGTTCATTAATATGAGATTGCAGAAAATAGATATCAATTACTACAAGACATGCAATGGCATAGATGAATAATCCTAATTTATTGCTTTTCCAAAAATCCTTTTTATAGATATTCCAGAAAGTTGTAAGGAGACGAATTTCTGTGTCCCCTCTCAACCACTTTCTTATAATTGCAAACATAGCTATTGTAGCAGGGAAGAAACCTAAAAGAATCCCGCCGACAACTGTGAATAATATCCATAGCAAGTTTATGTAAGCAAATTTTGTAATCCATTCTAAGATATTGTAAATAGTGCCGTTTATATTCATATAAATTCTCCTCGGGAAAATAGAATTTATCACATGTTGTGTGATTTAACTGAGACTGCTCGGTAAATTATACTTCAACTTTTTAGTAATTACAACGAACTTAGTTTGACCGATGGACAAACTTACCGAGAGTTGTTATTATATGTATAGTAAATGCTTTCATTTCCAATTATTAATATAAAATCAGGAGGTTTTAAAATGAGTTATTTTAACAACATTGACAAAATTAAATTTGAAGGTTCGAAATCTACAAACCCGTATGCATTTAAATTCTACAACCCTGAACAGAAAATTGGTAATCAAACGATGGAGGAATATCTTCGCTTTGGTGTAGCTTACTGGCATACACTTACGATGGATGGTTCAGATCCTTTTGGTGCTGGTACGATGGTACGACCTTGGGACAAATTTTCCGGAATGGATTTAGCAAAAGCACGATTAGAAGCTTCGTTCGAATTTTTTGAGAAATTGAATGTACCATTTTTCTGCTTTCATGATGTCGACATTGCTCCAGAAGGAAGCAATTTAAGAGAAACAAACCAAAATTTAGATACTATTGTAGGTTTGATGAAAGATTATATGAAAGATAGCAATACTAAGTTACTCTGGAACACTGCTAATAACTTTACACACCCACGTTTTGTTCATGGTGCAGCATCTTCGAATGAAGCAGATGTTTTTGCATATTCGGCTGCAAAAGTGAAAAAAGGTTTAGAGATTGGGAAAGAATTAGGCGCTGAAAACTACGTATTTTGGGGTGGCCGTGAAGGTTACGAAACGCTGCTTAACACGGATATGAAGTTAGAGATGGATAACCTTGGACGTTTCTTCCACATGGCTGTTGATTACGCGAAGGAGATTGGTTTCGATGCGCAATTCCTTATTGAACCGAAACCAAAAGAGCCAACAACACACCAATATGATTTTGATGTAGCTACAGGCCATGCATTTTTACAAAACTATGGTCTGCAAGATCATTTTAAGTTTAATATTGAAGCAAACCACGCAACGCTTGCAGGACATACGTTTGAGCACGAACTTCGCTATGCTCGTGTTAACAATATGCTTGGTTCTGTCGATGCAAACCAAGGTGATCCGTTACTTGGGTGGGATACAGATGAATTCCCAGCAGATCTATATTCGGCAACATTAGCGATGTATGAAGTTATTAAGAACGGCGGTCTCGGGCGTGGAGGGTTAAACTTCGATGCAAAAGTGAGACGAGGATCTTTTGAGCCAGAAGATTTATTCCACGCACATATCTCTGGAATGGATACTTTCGCAATAGGCCTAAAAGTAGCTCAAAAGCTTTATGATGACAAGGTTCTTGAAGATATTATCGATAATCGTTATAAGAGCTTTACTGAAGGTGTTGGCTTGGATATCGTATCAGGCAAAACAGATTTCCATAAGCTTGAGAACCACGCGTTAAATTTACAGCAAATCAAACATCAATCAGGTCGTCTAGAAAAAATCAAAGCAACAATCAATCAATATTTGATTACGTATGCAGCAGAGTAATAACTTCATGTTTATGAATTGAAAAGGTCAGACAGTTGTAAAAACTGTCTGATTTTATCAATTTTATCTTTAGGTAAAATGAAACATTAGTATTAAGTGGTTAGAGAACAAAGGAGGAAGAATAGATGAGCTATGTTATTGGAATTGACTTAGGTACGAGTGCAGTCAAAGCGCTACTCGTAAATAAACAAGGAAATGTGGTAGAAGAAACATCGAAAGAATATCCATTGATTCATGAAAAGTCAGGATACAGTGAACAAGACCCGGAACAGTGGGTTAATCAAACAATTGCTGCAATTAGTGAACTTACGGCTAAAATCGAAGATGCAAACCTGATTGAAGGTATAAGTTTTTCTGGTCAAATGCATGGTCTTGTATTACTAGATGAACAGGCAAAACCGCTTCGTCATGCAATATTGTGGAATGACACGCGTACAACTGCTGAATGCAGAGAGATTGAGGATAGAGTGGGAATTGAATCCCTTCATAGCATAACGAAAAATCCTGCTTTAGAAGGATTCACATTGCCGAAATTATTGTGGGTAAAGAAAAATGAGGCGGAAATTTTTACAAAAGCTTCATCATTTGTTCTCCCAAAAGATTATTTGCGTTACCGATTAACGGGTGAACTTCACATGGAATATTCAGATGCGGCAGGCACGTTACTGTTGGATGTTGCGGATAAATCATGGAGTAAGCAAATTTGTGAAAAAGTTGGTATCCCTTATGCATTGTGTCCACCACTTGTCGCTTCCCATACAAAGGTTGGTATTGTTCTACCGGATGTGGCGGAGCAGTGCGGATTAGCTAAGGTTGATGTTTTTGCAGGTGGAGCGGATAATGCTTGCGGTGCCATCGGTTCAGGGATTTTAGAAGATGGTGTGACTTTATGCAGTACCGGAACATCTGGAGTAGTATTATCTTATGAAAAAGAAGGCAACAAAGATTTTGGTGGAAAAGTTCACTACTTTAATCACGGAGAAGAGTCTGCTTTCTATACAATGGGAGTTACGTTAGCGGCAGGTTATAGCTTGAGTTGGTTCAAAGAGACATTTGCAGCAGATCTTTCGTTTGAAGACCTACTTAACTTAGCAAGCGAATCTCCAGAAGGGGCAAAAGGGTTGCTCTTTACTCCTTACATAGTTGGAGAAAGAACACCTCACGCAGATGCTGATATTAGAGGTAGTTTTATCGGTATGCATGCGAGTCATACATTAGGAGATTTTGCGAGAGCAGTAATCGAAGGGATTACATTCTCGTTGAATGAAACGGTTGAAGTGTTTCGGGAGAATGGAAAAATAGTAGACAAAGTGATTTCTATTGGTGGAGGCGCCAAAAGTGATTTGTGGCTGCAAATTCAAGCCGATATCTTCAATGCTGAAGTCGTAAAATTAAAAAATGAGCAGGGACCTGGTATGGGGGCAGCGATGCTTGCAGCGTATGGACTAGGATGGTTCCCATCATTAAAAGAGTGTGCAAATCAGTTCGTTGAAAAGAGCGATGTATTTACGCCTTCATCAACAAATGTTGCGTTGTATAAGAAGATTTTCAAACTTTACAAAGATGTTTATCCACAAACGAAAGAGTTAAATAAGGAATTGGTCTCTTTTAGGTAATTTAAAGATTAGAAAGTAAAAAACAGGAATCTGGCTTTGTTGCAGATTCCTGTAACCAATTATTTTTTATTTAATACTTCATCTCTTACACCGTGATCTTCTTCCTTCTTACGCTTTTTATTCAACTTTACCCAAAAGTATGCTCCAAAAACGATACTACCGAAAAAAAACAGAAACAAAAACACGGAGTCAGTAGCTACTTCCCACATTGTTGAGGATCATTCCTTTCCATTAAGATGGATTAACAGGAGGGAACGCTTCTTCAGTGAAGTCGTCGTTATTCGACTGGCGCTCCTCATACATGAACACAATCGGACAAAACCTGGTAATCCCTTCAGCGACTTTCATTGATCCCATTATCATTGCTAATATCGGGGAACTGTTATGAGATCTTTTGACAAGTTTTGCTGTCCCCCAACCTAATAATGTAAAACCACAAGTAATTCTAATTAAAGCATTAAGTGTACCAATATTTGGCTTTATCATAATTAACCTCCTTTGACTTTTATTCAGATTACAAAAAGGAAAATTTTGTTATATTTCTTAATGGAAATGTAACAATATCTTTACCAATGTATAACTGGAATGTGTTAAAATTATGAAAACGGTTTCTTTATTGGCGTAACTGGCTTCATAATTATTTTGATAGACATGTGAACAAATAAACATAATGAATTTTACTGACGAAAGTCATGGAAATAGGTGATAAAGATGGATAAACAATTTTACTGGACAAAGAAACAAATACGAGAACAACAATCTGTTGTTCAAGGAATGATTCCTCCAACGATGGTGATAACTAACGCAACATACTTGAACAGTTATCGTAAAATTTGGATGCATGGAAACATTTGGATTCATGAAGACCGTATTGTATATTTGGGCCATGATATGCCAGAAAACAAAGTAGGGACGGACGTCATTGATGCTACTGGCCAATTTATTGTTCCTGGTTATATTGAGCATCATGCTCATCCGTTTCAGTTATATCATCCCCTTACGTTTGCGAAGTATGCAGCAGAACGAGGGACAACGACACTTATTAATGACAATATGATGTTTCTTTTTCATTTAGATAAAAAGAGAGTGTTTTCTTTAGTGGATGATTTACAAAAAACGCCTGCGACAATGCTATGGTGGGCTCGGTATGATGGTCAAACGGAGTTTAAAAACGTACATGATATGTTTTCTGGTTCTAATATGAAAGCTTGGATTGATCACCCATATGTTGTGCAAGGCGGAGAATTAACCGATTGGCCAAGTGTATTAAATGGGGACGATAACATGCTTCATTGGATGCTTGAAACAAAAAAAGCTCGGAAACCTATTGAAGGTCATTTACCAGGAGCGGGGAAAAAAACACTTACGAGGATGGCGCTTTTTGGTGTTGATGGTGACCATGAATCAATGACTGGAGATGATGTGCTCAATCGTTTAGATGTGGGTATGACGACGTCACTAAGATACTCTTCGATTCGACCAGATATGCCACGAATCCTACAAGAATTACATGGGATCGGTTTTAAACAATATGATCATCTCTTGATGACAACCGATGGTTCGCCACCTCATTTTTTAAAAAGAGGAGTTATGGATCATTTAATAAAGTTAGCGATAGATGAGGACGTTCCTATAGTCGAAGCTATTAACATGTGTACGATTAATGTCGCAACTCATTATCATATGGACGACGTAATGGGAATGATAGCGCCTGGAAGACTTGCCAACCTAAATTTTTTACCTAGCAAAAAAAATCCTTTACCAACAGACGTACTTGCGAAAGGTTTGTGGGTTCGTCGGAATAATCAGCCGTGTTTTCCAGATATAACCCTTGATTGGGAAAAATACGGATTTTTACCACTTGAATTGGATTGGGACTTAACAAGAAAGGACTTTCTTTTTTCAATGCCACTTGGCCTTGAGATGGTTAATGAAGTGATTATGAAACCATACCAAATTAATCATGATCTTACTTGCGAGGAACTATCTGAACAGAATGATGAATGTTTTCTGATGCTTATTGACAAACATGGGGAATGGCTAGTATCAACAGTCATTAAAGGATTCTCCACAAAAATTTATGGGTTTGCAAGCTCTTTCTCGAATACGGGAGATCTGATTTTGATCGGTAAAAGTAAACAAGGTTTGCTTGATGCATTTCATCATTTAAAGAGGAAAAAGGGAGGCATAGTTCTCGTTGATCGAGTTGGAATTGTAGCAGATATTCCGTTGGATATTTCTGGAATGTTATCAACGTTAACGATGAATAACGGGCTAATTGAGGAAGAAGAAAATCTCCGTAATGCTTTAATTGAACGAGGATATCCCTTCAAAGATCCTATTTATAGCTTGCTTTTCTTATCTGCAACACATTTACCTTTCGTAAGAATTACCCCAAAAGGCATTTTTGATGTGAAGAATAAAAGGGTACTCTTTCCCTCGATTATGCGTTAAAATAGAAAAGAAACAGCTATGAGAGGTTGATGTCATCAAATGGGACGATCAAAGATCACTCTATTTATTTTTATAGTATTTTTACTCTTTATATTTGCTGCATGCAGTGGTGACAATGAAGTTGTGGAAGAGGAAGTAGACGAGGAATCAGATCAGGTCGAAGAAGAAAATAATGAGCCAGAAGTTGAACCAGAACCTGATCCAGAGCCAGAGTTTGCAGGAGTTTATCCGTTAACTGGGGACGAGACGGATAATGTTGTTGATCATCGTGCATTTGGTATTATGATTGAAAACTCTTCCTCTGCACGACCACAATCTGGTTTGTATCAAGCGGATGTGGTATATGAAGTGTTATCAGAAGGGCGGATAACTAGGTTGCTTGCTTTCTATCATAGTCAGCAGCCAGAACGAATTGGACCGGTACGGAGTGCGCGAGACTATTACATCTTTTTAAATAATGGGTACGATGCGATGTATGCTTCGGCAGGAGGAAGTCCAGGGGCTTTCGACCTTGTTGATAGGGGACAAGTTCCATACATAAATGCATTAACTTACGATGGACAATTTTTTAGCAGATCTAGTGAACGATCAGCGCCACACAATATGTATACAACTTACGAAGATCTACAGGAAGCAGCGGAACATATTGCTTTTGATTTAGAAGGTCGAAAGCCACCGGAACTACCTTTCACAGAAGAAGCTGATGCGTCTTTATCTGAAAGAGAATCATTAGCAGTGCATGTTGATTATGGGAGTTCTATAAACAACGTTACATTTGAGTACGATGAAGATCTTGATGGATATATTCGGTCTGTTGGTGGAGAAAGAGTAGACGATATGGAAACTGGAAATCCAGTTGCACCTCGTAATTTGTTTATTGTAGGTGCCACCCATCGAGTTGTTGATGATCAGGGACGACGAGATATTGACATTGAGTCAGGTGGGAACGCATACTTGATACAGGATGGTTATGTGATTGAAGCTGAATGGCAAAACGTAGATGGTGTCATCCTACCATTCAAAGAAGGTGAGCCTCTACATTTTTTACCTGGTCAAACATGGATTAACTTTGTGGAATCGATAGATAGTGATGTGTCATTCCAGGAAGAAGAGGAAGACTAAGAAAGGATGACTTCATGACATGCAAATTGATAAATTACGTGGAAAAGAATTAGACCAACTTTTTAAAGCAATATTAAGCTTAAAAGATGTTGAAGAGTCTTATACTTTCTTCGACGATCTTTGTACGATGAACGAAATCCAATCGTTGGCGCAACGGTTGGAAGTTGCGCGCATGCTTATGGATGGCGACACATACCAGCGAATCGAAAAGGATACTGGTGCAAGTACGGCAACGATTTCTAGAGTGAAACGTTGCATAAACTATGGCAACGACGGTTACAAGTTTGCATTGGACCGGGTACATGGAAAGACAGAAGAATAGTACGGAGACCTGGGCGATCTCAGGTCTCTTTTTTTTGAATTATGGTAGTCGATCTGAACTATTGGTACGTTATCTACACAAATTTGGTGGTAGTATGCTGAAATATGTGCATCCTATGCACAAATATCATAGTCTTATGCTGATATTAGAATAACTATCGCCACGAGTTAAGGATATTTTCATAATTGAGGAAGTAAGTTGTCGAGACTGCCTCCGATTTTTGATATACTAATCCTCAGATAACTAACGTAATGAATGATTGGAGATAGAATGATGAAAGCGTACAATGAATGGCACCATGTATTTAAGTTAGATCCAAATAAAACTCTTTCTGAAGAGGCATTGGAGCAAATATGTGAGTCTGGGACAGATGCAGTAATAATTGGTGGGAGCGATGGCGTGACAGAAGATAATACGCTCGATTTACTGATGCGTGTGAGACGTTTTAGTGTCGCTTGTGTGCTAGAAGTGAGCAATCTTCATGCCATTCTGCCGGGATTTGATTACTATCTAATCCCATCCGTTTTAAATAGTCGTCATACGACGTGGTTGAATGGACTCCACCATCGTGCTGTGAAGGAATTTGGACACTTCATCAATTTCGAAGAGGTGTTAGCAGAAGGTTATTGTGTACTAAACCCGAACTCTAAAGTGGCAGAGTTAACGGATGCTGATACAGAATTAGATGAAGAAGATATTGTCGCCTATGCGAGAATGACAGATAAGCTCTTTCATATGCCAATTTTTTATATGGAATATAGTGGAATATATGGTGATTCTGACATCGTCAAAAAAGTCAGCAGGGTACTTGAAAAATCACAATTGTTTTATGGCGGGGGTATTGAGTCACTTGAACAGGCGGAAGAAATGGCGGAATATGCTGATACAATTGTGGTTGGAAACATCATTTATAAAGATTTAAAAAATGCGATAAAAACGGTTGAAGCAGTAAAAAATTAAGTGTACAAAACTACATAAAAAGAGTAAAATAAAAACAAATAGAACGTACGTTTGGATGGTGTTATTATGAGTGAATTATTGCAAGGTTTAAACCCTGAACAACAGGAGGCAGTCAAACATGCGGAAGGGCCACTCCTCATTATGGCAGGGGCAGGAAGTGGTAAGACGAGAGTGTTAACGCACCGAATCGCTTATTTAATTGGAGAAAAGAGTGTGCCGCATTGGTCGATTCTTGCGATTACCTTTACGAACAAAGCCGCTCGAGAAATGAAAAATCGTGTTGCTAGAATTATCGGAGAACAAGCAGAAGGAATGTGGATTTCCACATTTCACTCTATGTGTGTGAGAATTCTCAGAAGAGATATTGATCGAATTGGATATAATCGAAACTTTACTATTCTAGATTCTTCTGATCAAAAAACAGTAATCAAGCGCCTTGTTAAAGAAATGAATATTGATTCGAAAAAATTTGATCCACGGACGATTCTTGGTTCAATTAGCTCAGCAAAGAATGAGTTAAAAACACCGGAAGATTTTGCTAAAACCGCAAATAGCTACTATGACGAAACCGTATTAAAAGTTTACGAAGCTTACCAAAAAGAGTTGAAAAAAAACCAATCATTAGATTTTGATGATTTGATCATGACGACGATTAAACTTTTTAAACTCGTTCCAGAAGTGCTAGAGTACTACCAACGACGTTTTCGCTATGTGATGGTTGACGAGTATCAAGATACGAACCGGGCACAATACATGTTAGTAAAGATGATGGCTGATCGCCATAAAAATATTTGTGTCGTTGGAGACTCTGATCAGTCAATTTATCGATGGCGCGGCGCTGATATTCAAAATATCATGTCGTTTGAAAAAGATTATACCAATGCGACTGTTGTTATGTTAGAGCAAAATTATCGATCAACGAAGCGAATTCTTGAAGCTGCCAATAAAGTGATAGATAAAAACACGGGGCGTAAGCCGAAGAATTTATGGACAGAAAATATTGATGGCGAAAAATTAAGCTATTATGAGGCAGATAATGAGCACGATGAAGCTAGATTTGTCGTTGGGAAAGTCAAAGATCATATGGATAGCGGTAAATACAAAGCATCTGACATAGCGATCCTCTATCGAACGAATGCACAGTCTCGTGTCATCGAGGAGTTGTTTGTTAAATCTAATTTGTCCTACACGATTGTTGGAGGGACAAAGTTCTATGATAGAAAAGAAATCAAAGATTTACTTGCTTATTTGAGGCTTGTTGCTAATCCGGCAGATGATATAAGTTTGCGTAGAATTATTAATGTGCCAAAGCGTGGAATTGGTAATACAACGTTAGATAAAATACAAGATTATGCTAACCGTCACGACATTTCATTATTTGAAACGATTCAAAACATTGATCAACTCGGATTAAGTGGACGCTTCACGAAAATGCTAAAGGAATTTGGTGACCAACTGCGTGGCTGGGTGGAGATGCAAGAATACCTTCCTGTAATGGAGCTCGTCGAAGAGTTGCTAGAGAAGACAGGTTACCGAGACATGCTTAAAAATGACAATAGTCTTGAAGCAGAAGGTCGACTAGAAAACATTAACGAATTTTTAACAGTAGCAAAAGAATTTGAAGATGTAAATGAAGATAAAACCTTAATTGCATTTCTGACTGATTTAGCGTTGATTGCAGATATTGATAAGGTGGAAGATGAAAATGAAGAAGCCAGCGAAAAAATTCTACTCATGACTCTGCACTCGGCTAAGGGGCTAGAATTCCCACTTGTTTTCCTTATTGGACTTGAAGAGGGGATCTTCCCACATAGTCGTTCATTAACGGAAGAAGTCGAAATGGAAGAAGAGAGAAGACTTGCTTATGTTGGAATAACTCGAGCAGAACAGCTTCTTTATATGAGCCGAGCACGCATGCGAACACTCTACGGTAAGACAAACATCAATCCGCCGTCACGCTTTCTGAGCGAAGTACCAGAGGAATTAATTGAAGCGATTGGCAGCTCACAACAGCCAGCGCCAGTGTGGATGAAACCAGCGAAATCAGGAGATGGAGTGGGAACTAGTCCTGCAAAACCAGTAATACCTAGAAGAAAAACAGTGTCGCAACCGCAAACCACTACGACAGAAGGAGCCTCATTTGCATGGGGAGTTGGCGATAAAGCTTTGCATAAAAAATGGGGCACAGGAACGGTTGTAAGTTTGAGAGGTGAAGGGGAAAACGTTGAATTAGACATTGCATTCCCAGAAGTTGGGGTGAAGCGACTTGCCGCTAAATTTGCACCGATTACGAAAGGATAAGGTGAGATATTTATGTCAAACGATCAAGTGAAAAAACAAATCGATCAGCTAACCGATAAGTTAAATGACTATGCTCACCAATATTATGTGTTGGACCAACCTGTAGTAAGTGATGCAGAATACGATCACCTTTTGCGAGAACTAAATGAGCTTGAAGTCAAATATCCGGACTTAAAACGTGAGGACTCTCCAAGTGAACGAGTAGGTGGAGAGACGTTAGATCATTTTAGTAAAGTACAACATGAAGTTCCGATGCTTAGTTTATCGAACGCTTTTGATGCTCAAGAACTACATGATTTTGATCGGCGTGTTCAACAAGGATTGGGGCACAAGGCTTCTTACAGTTGCGAGTTGAAGATTGACGGACTAGCAGTCACACTTAAGTATCAAAATGGACGTTTTGTACAAGGCGCGACTCGAGGAGACGGAACGACAGGAGAAGATATTACAAGCAATTTGAAAACCATTGCGACAATTCCATTGAAGTTGAGAGAATCAGTGACAATCGATGTCCGTGGGGAAGCTTTCATGCCAAAAAGCTCATTTAATCGTCTCAACAAAGCAAAGGAAGCAAAAGAAGAAGCGTTATTTGCTAATCCTAGAAATGCAGCAGCTGGTTCTTTGCGCCAATTAGATCCAAAAATTGCTGCGAAACGTCAGTTAGATATCTTTATATATTCTGTTGGGCAACTTGAAGAGAAAGTGTTGGACTCTCATCATGAATCTTTGCAATACGTGAGCGAGCTTGGATTTAAAATAAACGATCAAGCCAAGCATTGTGAAAATATAGAAGAAGTTGTTGAATATTGTGAAGGTTGGCTAGAGAAAAGAGCAAATCTCCCATATGAAATTGATGGAATTGTCATTAAGGTTGATCGATTGGAAGATCAAAAAAGATTAGGTTTTACAGCGAAAAATCCTCGCTGGGCAACTGCATTTAAATTTCCAGCAGAAGAAGTGATAACTACGTTAAGAGATATCGTATTGAGTGTTGGACGAACGGGTGTTGTTACACCTACAGCTATTTTAGATCCAGTAACGGTCGCAGGAACAACGGTTCAGCGCGCCTCTCTTCATAACGAAGATATTATTCGCCAGCAAGATGTAAAAATTGGTGACAAACTGACGATAAAAAAGGCAGGCGACGTTATTCCTAAAGTAGTTAATGTCCTAGTCGATCGACGTACGGGAGAAGAAAAAGATTTCCACATGCCGACGGAATGCCCAGAATGCAAAAGTGAATTGGTTCGTATTGAAGGGGAAGTGGCTTTACGATGTGTGAATCCAAAGTGTCCTGCACAAATACGCGAAGGTTTGATTCATTTTGTTTCAAGGAATGCAATGAATATTGATGGATTGGGTGAAGCTGTAATTACTCAGTTATTTGAACATGAACTTGTAGAAGATGTCGCTGATCTATATCGTCTTGAACGAGAAGAACTTATGAAATTAGAACGAATGGGTGAGAAATCGGTTGATAACTTATTAAAAGCGATTGAAGTAACAAAAACAAATTCACTTGAAAAACTATTGTTTGGATTAGGGATTCGTTTCGTGGGGGCAAAAGCTGCGAAGACCTTAGCGATGAATTTTGAAAAGATGAAATCTCTTCAAAACGCGACAATTGAACAATTAGAAGCTGTTGATGAAATTGGCACGAAAATGGCTGATGCGATTGCGACTTATTTTGACAAGCAAGAAGTGCAAATGTTACTGGAAGAATTAGAAAACTTAGGGGTTAATATGATATATACAGGTCCAAAGCTCCAGGCTACAGAAAATTTGGATACTGTTTTTGCAGGTAAAACAATCGTCCTCACTGGATCAATGGAAGAGATGTCGCGAAAAGAAGCCAAGGAAAAAATTGAAGCACTTGGTGGTAAAGTGACTGGAAGTGTCACTGCAAAAACAGATATACTCATTGCAGGCGAAAGAGCAGGGTCGAAACTGAAGAAAGCAATTGAACTTGAAATTGACGTGTGGGATGAAGCTCGATTAATAACAGAACTAGGCTAAAGGACATAGGGAAGACCATGAAAAAGGTTAGGCTAGACCGTGTCATCGGTTTGTGAGAAAATAGTTAATAGGCAAGTCGATTGACGGTTTATCAGTTTGAGACGCCAAAAGGTCGATGGCGAGGAGTGTGGATGAATGAAAAAGTGGAGTTTACTCGGACTCACGTTTGTATTGCTTTTATCAGGTTGTATCCCATCAATTGAACGAAGTGAAGAAGACGTGATTATTGTAGAAGAAACAGAAGAGGAAGAAGAGCAACAATTTATTATTACGCCGACGATTGATTCGCCGGATAACTTTTATCGAAATGTTTTAGTCGATGGGAAGTATCATCGAAGTGAAGCTCGAGGAGCGGCACATGCTATGGATGAAATACGCGTCGATTTAAATCAATTTGAATTAGGGTTAATGGAGATAGCTAGTGGAATCTATGATCAAGAAGAGTATTATTTCCAAGAAGGACAATTCCTCGATTCTGATACGGTAAATAGTTGGCTACGGAGGTATGACCCTGACGAGCCTCGCTATGAATTTGGGTTGAACCCACCGCTAGGAGAAGGGGACGATGACGAAGAAAAAATGAGTAGCAACCCTCTTGTTTTATCTCATATCATGGAACACAATTATTTTACAGGAAACGAAGAAGACGGTGTTAACCTGGGTGGAATGGTGATAGGGTTGTCATTACGATCAACTTATTATTTCCGTACAGAAGATGAGGAAGGTAAATACAATTTTTATGAAGAACCTTTGGATCATGAAGAGAGACTGGAAATGGGCCGCGAAATGGCTCAGGAGATTTTAGAGCGTCTTCGAGAGAGAGAGGAACTTACGGAAATACCGATAACTTTTGCCCTGTATGGAGAAGAGGATAGAGGTTCGGTTGTTCCAGGTGGATTTGTTTCGATCGCTGAAGTGGGAAGAGGAGCGAGTGAGATAGAAGGTTGGGAATCTGTTAGTGAAGATTACGTTGTTTTTCCATCTGGAGAGGCAAGAGATAACCAGCCAAATTTATCTAGTGCTTTTACGCAATTTCGGGATGACATTGAAGAATTTTTTGATCGAACGGTCGGTGTTGTCGGAAAAGGTCGTTATAAAAACGATACTTTAGAAGAGTTGACAATTGAAGTCAACCTCCAGTCTCATGGAAAAGCCGAGATTGTTGCTTTAACACAATTTATTAGTGGTAGAATTGATTCGACTTTTACTACTCAAGCACCGATAAATATATATTTAGAATCTATTAATGGATCAGAAGCATTGATTGTGCATTATCCGGACACTGAGCAAGAACCGTTTATTCATGTTTATAAGTAATTATGGGAAAACTCTCTGACAATAAGTCAGGGAGTTTTTGTGAGAGTTGAAACTACCTAAAGGAGCGATATGATAACTTAGTAATATAATAAAAGTTGCGACTATAAAATTCTGACTTTCTACCTCCGTGGATTGCTTGTCTAGTGCATTTTTGGTATGATCATACTATTGTAAAGTCAGACATTTCTGTACAGTAAGAAAAGATTAATTTAAATTAAATGATATGAAAACTCGTGAAATTTTTGCTAGCACTTGTGCTTAACCGAGTATTTTTAAAACTATGGAGGTGGAATCATTGGAACGAATTACTAAAGACCAAGTAAAACACGTTGCTAATTTAGCAAGGCTTGATTTTACTGAAAAGGAAATTGAACAATATGCTGTTCAACTAGATGAGATCATTAGTTTTGCAGAGAAATTAAACGAAATAGACACTGAAAATGTCGAACCTACTTCTCACGTATTAGATGTGAGAAATGTTCTACGTGAAGACGAAGTAAAGCCATCATTATCAAGAGATGAATCATTGAAAAATGCACCAGATCAGAAGGATGGACAGTTTAAAGTACCGTCTGTGCTTGAATAGGAGGGAAACAAATGGAATTATTTGACCACAAATTACGTGATTTACAAGAGTTATTACATAAGAAAGAAGTGTCAGTGACACAACTGGTAGAAGCTTCATTTAAGCGAATTGAAGAAGTAGATGATAAAGTAGGAGCTTTTCTTCGATTAAATAAAGATGCTGCCCTGAAACAGGCGAAGGTTCTTGATGATCAATTAGTAAGTGGAGAAACGAATACGGAAGAGATTCTTTTTGGTTTGCCCGTTGGTATTAAAGATAATATGTCTACAAAAGGACTGAAAACGACGTGTGCAAGTCAATTGCTCGATAATTTTGAACCGGTATACGATGCGACGGTTGTTGAGAAACTTTCGTCTGCGAACGCAATTACTATTGGAAAACTGAATATGGATGAATTTGCAATGGGGTCGTCAAATGAAAATTCGAGTTATAAACAAGTGAAGAACCCTTGGGATTTAACGAGAGTACCTGGCGGATCTAGTGGTGGTTCAGCAGCTTCAGTTGCAGCGGGAGAAGTACCTTTCTCATTAGGTTCAGATACAGGGGGATCAATCAGGCAACCGGCGGCATTTTGCGGTGTTGTAGGGTTAAAACCAACGTATGGTCGAGTTTCTCGTTATGGTCTTGTCGCATTTGCTTCTTCGTTGGATCAAATCGGGCCAATAACTAGAAGTGTTGAAGACAATGCCTATGTTTTGCAGACGATCGCAGGGTACGATGAACGAGATTCAACGAGTGCAGACATCGCTGTTCCAAACTATCTATCTGCCTTGAGTGGTGACATCAAAGGCATGAAAATAGGTGTTCCGAAAGAATATCTAGCTGAAGGTGTTAGTGAAGATGTGAAAAAGCAAGTGACACAAGCATTGAAGCATTTAGAGGAACTAGGAGCGACTTGGGAAGAAGTTTCACTGCCACACTCGAAATATGCGCTTGCAACTTATTATTTACTGGCGTCCTCAGAAGCATCAGCAAACTTATCAAGATTTGATGGGATTCGCTATGGTGTTCGAAAGGAACAAGACAACCTAATTGAAACATATAGACAAACGAGAACAGAAGGTTTTGGTGATGAAGTGAAACGCAGAATCATGCTAGGAACTTTTGCTCTTAGTTCAGGTTACTATGATGCATATTATAAAAAAGCACAAAAAGTACGGACGTTAATCAAGCAAGACTTTGAAGAGCTCTTCTTAAATTATGATGTGATTGTCGGGCCGACGACACCAACAACAGCGTTTAAACTTGGTGAAAAACTCGATGATCCACTAACAATGTACGCCAATGATATTTTAACTATTCCAGTAAACTTAGCTGGTGTTCCAGCGATAAGTGTTCCTTGTGGATTAGCAGATGGACTACCTGTTGGATTGCAAATCATCGGTAAACATTTTGATGAAGAAACAGTCTATCGAGTAGCGCATGCTTTCGAACAAGCAACAGACTACCATAAACAAAAGCCAGAGCTATAGGAGGGGGGCATAAACATGAGTTTTGAAACAGTCATTGGACTTGAAGTACACGTTGAACTAAAAACGAACTCGAAGATTTTCTGTAGTTGCTCCACGGAATTTGGAGCACCACCGAATACACATACGTGTCCGGTTTGTCTCGGTCATCCCGGGGTATTACCTGTGCTGAATAAGCAGGCTGTCGAATTTGCGATGAAGGCGTCTATGGCACTCAATTGCGAGATTGGTGAAATGACGAAATTCGACCGAAAAAATTATTTTTATCCTGATAATCCAAAAGCTTACCAGATTTCACAATTTGATAAGCCAGTCGGAGAAAATGGATGGGTAGAAATTGAAGTGAATGGTGAGAAAAAACGGATCGGAATTACTCGACTTCACCTTGAGGAAGATGCGGGGAAACTGACTCACGATGACGAAGATGGACACACACTTGTTGACTACAATCGCGTTGGAACGCCTCTTGTAGAAATCGTTTCTGAGCCAGATATTCGTACACCCGAAGAAGCATATGCATATTTAGAAAAACTTAAGGCAATAATGCAATATACCGAAGTGTCGGATTGTAAAATGGAAGAAGGATCGCTAAGATGTGATGCTAACATTTCATTGCGACCAGTAGGACAAGAGGAATTTGGTACGAAAACAGAGTTGAAAAACTTAAACTCTTTTACAAATGTGCTTAAAGGCTTGGAGTACGAAGAAGTCCGCCAAGCAGAAGAACTTTCAAACGGTGGCGAAATTCTTCAAGAAACACGTCGCTGGAATGAACCAGGCAAGAAAACGGTTCTAATGAGAATTAAAGAGGGATCAGATGACTATCGCTACTTCCCAGACCCAGATTTGGTAAACCTTTATATTAGTGAGGAGTGGAAAGAAGAAGTTCGTAAGGGGATTCCTGAGCTTCCAGATGCGAGACAGAAACGTTATGTGGAAGAGTTAGATCTGCCTGCTTATGATGCTGGTGTTCTCACCCAACAAAAGGAAATGAGCGACTTTTTTGAACAAGGATTGGCATTAAATGGGCCCGCAAAACCGTTATCAAATTGGCTTATGGGAGAAGTTAACGCATTTTTGAAAGAAAATAACAAAGAGATCAGCGATATCCCAATGACTCCTAAGGCGTTGGTTGATATGATCAAGTTGATTGAAAAGGGAACAATTTCATCAAAAATTGCGAAAAAAGTTTTCAAAGAGTTGGTTGAAAATGGTGGAGATCCTGAGAAGATTGTAAAAGATAAAGGACTCGTGCAAATCAGTGATGAAGGCGAGATCCGAAAAATGGTAAATGAAACATTAGATGGAAATCCTAAATCAATTGAAGACTATAAAAACGGTAAAGATAAGGCGATTGGCTTTTTAGTTGGACAGATAATGAAAGCATCTAGAGGGAAAGCGAATCCGCAGATGGTGAATCAATTACTAGTAGAAGAAATTAAACAGAGATAATAAACGAAGAGGCTGTCTAATTTGACAGTCCTTTTGTATTTATTAGTGGTATTTTTGAGTATAAATGTGCAAGGTGAGTCCTCTAGTCCGGGGAGTAAGTTAGATTGAAAAAAATACATCAGAAGAGGAGGCGTCTTGTGCATCCGCCGATCGAACCAGCAAAGAGGCATGAGTTTTGAGCATACGGCGACGAAATATCAGCATAAAACAGCTGCATTTCAGAAAACTGCAATTAAATAAATGGGCTAGGGAAACCAAAAAGGTATACATAAATTAAAATTGAACTTATGCTCAGCATTCCAGTAATTTTCGCCATGTTGACATGTTTTTTTGAGAAGAAAACTTCCCTTTTAGACCAGACAATAGCAAAGAGAAAAAGGCCGAGAAACGATATTGATAATGAGATGGTTTGATTCGAAGCTGGAGTAAACAATAAAAAAAGCAGGAAGTAAACTTGATAACCAATAAGAAAAATGAAAATGTAGTCAAAGGATTTTCGCACTGTTGTTTGTCTCCTTTCAGTAATATTGATTTGTGAGAACAACAAAAAAGTGTCATTAATTACTCCATGCTATTCAGAGTAGTTTTTTGTAAAGATATCGTCATAGTAAGGAATGGAATGTCCCAATTTCCAATCCTAGTATAGAAAATATCTGTACGGCTAAATCCTACCTTTTCATATGTACGAATGGCTCGTTCATTAAATAAAGCTACGACTAACCTAACCTGTTCAATTTGCCGATTTATTTTAATCCATTGAAGAATAGCATGAACAAAGGAACTTCCCAATCCTTCACCTGTGTAGTCTGGATGTATACCGAGACCTAAGTCAATAATGTTATCACTGTCATCGTATAAGTTTGCATGGTAACCTCCTGGTACGCGACCTTCTTCACCGAGACAAAAATATCCGAAACGGTGATGGCTTTCTGTCGATACGAGGAAGTAATCGTGAGTAAGAAGTACAGAGACAACCTCTTCTGATCCATCCATACTATATAATTCGTAAGGAGAGGGATATTGCCAATTAGCAATATCTACAGCATCCTCTTTTGTTAAATGACTTATTTGAAATGAATAGTTATCATGAGAACTCATTATTTAACACCGACACTAGGGCGATCACAACTAAAACTCCAATTGACTGCAAGAAAATCTTTAGCCAAGTCCGGGGTGCCACCAACATCTTTACATAACTCGCTTGCTTTGTAAATACTATATTCATTCATAACAATTAGAGAAATCAATAGAATTGTTAAAAAGGATAGAATAATTGTGAATTTTTTCTTAGTTAGCATTTAAGTGAAAACCTCCCTTACTGTAATTTTACAGGATTAGGTGAAAAATGTCAGTGTCTATAAAAAAACAATAAAAAATAAAATGAAATTTTAAGTAAACGGAAGAAAAATTGATTAAATAAGAGATTTTCCAATGATAAGTACCTTAAACTAATTAATCTGAATATTTACAATACATAATTAATTGTATATTATACGTATTAAGCAATAATCATTGCTAATTTGAAACGAAAGGAGAATCGCTTCGGTAATTAATTATAATATCTTATCAGATTTTTTGAGAGGGAATAACTTAACTTACTAAAGGATGTGAATCCAATGACGTAGGTGAGCGAAGTGTACCAAAACCGCAATATCGGTGCACGGGGATTCGAATCGAAACATCTGCAAGATAATTAGGAAGAAGGTAATGAATTACATGAATGGTGAATATTTAAAGTGAGTGGCCCTTTGAATCCCTACAAGGATAAGGGTCACTTTTGTGTGGAATAGAATAATAGCTTCTTTAAAAAAATACAGGTGGTTTTAAAAATATGCACTTCTATCAGATTTTTATATAAAAAACAGGTAACAATAAAAGCCGATCTATGTGATCGTCCATAAACGATTAAATATTCTGTTGAGCTTCTTCAAATCTTTTTTGTTTTAATTTTTCCCAGTCAATATTAAGAAGTAATTGTAAGTGATAATAGATACTTGCTCCTACTAAGCCGAGGATAATTGATCTTAGTGAATCGGATAATGAGATGTAAACGCCACCATATGCAAAAGCGGTTAATGAAGAATAAACAATTGTGACAAGGATCCCGGCAATACCATACATAGCAAATGATCGAAAGTATGACTCAGGTAATTTTAAAATAGGGGAACCTTGTTTTCTAGTATAGTAATTAATGAGGTACGTAGTAGGAATGCCACCAAGAATAAAGATAGGAAGCGTATAAAAGGAGTAAATCCCCATCAACAATCCATAACTTACTTCATGGCCAGTCTGAGTGAATAATTGTTGATATCCTGCTAATAAAGCACTAAACAAGACAACTGATAACAAAGATATAAACAAGACATGAAATAATTTAGACATTTAATTGGAGCCTCCTTTCTGTAAATAGTACTGGATAATTATTATTTCAGCTATGATTTTGCTCACAATTCAAAGTTTTAGATTGCTGATAAATTTCGAATAGGAGAGTGTATTTCATTACAATTATCCAAGCTTCATTAAGGTTCACATAGCCATATCGATTCTAATTAACGATAAAAAATGATATAATGTGCTTGATAAAACATATGGTAATTAATGGAGGACGTGCGATGAAAAGGGCGAGGTTAATCTATAATCCTTCCTCTGGAAGGGAACATGTTAAGAAACATCTTCCTTATATTTTGGAGAAATTAGAGAAAGCAGGGTATGAAGCATCTGCCCATGCAACGACAGGGAAGGACTCTGCAAAAAATGCAGCTATAGTAGCGTGTGAAAGACAATATGACCTCATTATAGCAGCAGGTGGCGATGGAACGATACATGAAGTGATTAATGGCATGGCTGAGCAGGAAAAACGGCCAGTCCTTGGGATTTTACCAGGGGGAACAAGCAATGATTTTGCACGTGCTATACATTTACCTAAGAGTATTGAAGAAGCATGTGATGTGCTAGTAGACGGTAGACAGCAATCAATCGATATTGGGAAAGTAGGCGAGATGTACTTTATTAATATTGCGGGAGCTGGGACACTGACAGAGCTAACTTATGAGGTTCCGAGTAAATTAAAAACAATGATAGGCCAGGTCGCCTACTATGTTAAGGGGTTTGAGAAACTGCCAAGAATCCGTCCGAATTATGTGACGATCGAGTATGATGGGAAGTTGTTTGAGGGTGACATCATGCTGTTTCTTGTTTCAAATACAAATTCGGTTGGAGGATTTGATAAATTAGCACCAAACGCTTACTTAAATGATGGGTTATTTGATTTGCTTATTTTAAAGAAAACAAATTTAGCCGATGTGGTGAGAGTGACAAGTGCTGCTTTGCGTGGTGAACACATTCATGATGAAAGAGTCATTTATGTTCAAGCAAATAGGATTAAGGTTCATGCCGAAACCGATTTGCAGTTGAACCTTGATGGAGAATACGGTGGAACTATCCCAGGTGAGTTTACTAATTTACATAATCACGTAGATATTATGGTTCCTAATAAGAAATTAAGTTGTTTTCAAGATCTATATTAAGAATAGTTATATACAGTGGGAAAGTAGAGGTTATTGGACCTCTGCTTTTTTCTGTAATGGTGTAATATGCATCAGTAGAAGGGTTTAATTTTACTAAACTTTCAGCAAAGGAATTTGTACAAAAAAATTCAATTTATTGAAACTATCTTCCAGTTGAATCGTATTAATAATTAGAGTATTCCTTAACGATTTAAGTGAAGTTGGTAGCAAGAAAATAAATTTTTGAAAATGAGATGAATTAAGAAAAGGAGAGAGTCTATGAGTAATTTTGTCATGGAAGTAGAAGGGCTTACGAAACAGGTAAGCGGTAATAAAAAAATTGTACAAGATGCGTCGTTTCAAATGAAACGAGGCGAAATCCTTGGATTATTGGGACCGAATGGGGCAGGTAAAACGACAACGATTCGCATGATCGTTGGTCTGATTAAAAAAACAGAAGGAAAAGTTTATATCAATGGAAATGATATAGATACAGAAGGGAAATCATGTAAATCAGATATCGGTGCAATTGTCGAAAATCCATCATTTTACGATCATATGAGTGGATATAAAAATTTGCAACAATATGCGAGAATGTCAATAAATGAACGGATTACACAAGAACGAATGAATGAAGTAATTGAGCTCGTTAAGTTAACTCATGCTATTAATGACAAGGTAAAGAAATACAGTTTAGGGATGAAACAACGTTTAGGGGTAGCTCAAGCCATCTTACATAAACCGGCATTACTTATCCTTGATGAACCAACGAATGGCCTTGATCCAAAAGGGATTCGTGAGCTACGAGACTATTTAAGACAACTTGCCAATCAAGGGATTTCGACGTTGGTCTCATCTCATTTACTATCGGAAATGCAGTTGATGTGTGACAGAGTTGTAATTATGGAAAATGGTAATATCATTGATGAGACAAATATTGCAGCTTTAAATGAAAATGGCAGTTCCGATAAGTTGGTTGTTGCGTTGAACTTAGATAAAGCAGGAATAGAGGGTGCTGAAGCGGTGATTGAATCTATTGAAGGTGTGACTACTCTAAAGCGTGAGAATGATCATCAGCTCCTGATAGAAATGACACATGATCTTATTCCTCAAATGAATCGTAAGCTTGTCCAAGCAGATGTGAACGTTTATGGAATTGAATCGAAGAAGACCTCTCTTGAGGATAAATTCCTTGCTCTGACATCGGAAGATAAAGAACTACAGAAGGAGGGAAAATAATCGATGATACCATTATTGAAAAATGAGTGGATAAAGCTTTGGAATAAAAAGCAAACTTGGATTTTCTTAGGTGCGATCGTAATTTTAATGCTAGGTTTGACCATTATCTATAGCACAATCATAGTTAATGAGGATAGTACGGCTTCTGGAGATGACGGCTGGACTGTAACACTAGAAACAGAAATTGCTGAACAAGAGGAGATTTTAGAAAACGAGACAGAAGAAGAATGGATTCAAGAGGATGCGGAGCGAAGGATTGAAGAGAACGAAGAGATGTTAGAAGCAGGCATAAATCCAAATGAAATGAATAATGCAATTTTCATGAATGATACAGCTCTAGGTATTGCGTCGTTTGTAACGCTTTTCAGTGTGATTGTTGCAAGCTCGATTGTTTCCTCTGAAATTGATAATGGGACAATGAAACATTTATTAATTCGACCATTCGAGCGCTGGCAAGTGCTTCTTGCAAAATTTATCACGGTTGTAGGATTTTCGATTATGATGATCCTTGTACTGCTACTGAGTAATTTACTTATGGGTACAATCGCCTTTGGGTCAGGTAGTTTCTCAACACCAATCGTGGAACATAGTTTCTATGGCGACGTTCTTTATACAACAGTATCGGATATTTTCCCTGCAAAAGTAGGGTTGTATTTCTTGAATATGATGATGTTTGTCATCATTTCCTTTTCCCTTTCTATCTTGTTTAAAAGCCAAACATTAGCGGTTGGTATAGGGATATTTATTCTGTTTTTCACAAGCATGGCACAAGGGTTCTCGATGTTACTAGCAGATACTGCTTGGTATAAATTTATCTTTATCGCTCATTTGGAGCTTCCTTCATATGCAGTGGTTGATGAATTTTTACCTGGGGTAGGAATAGGATTTTCGTTAGCTATTCTAGCGGTTTATGCGATTGCTTTTTTAGGAACAAGTGGCGTCTATTTTCAAAAGAAAGATTTAATGTAAAGGTGATAAATTATTCGGGAAAGCTTTTCCTGAACTAATAAAAACCGTTGAAAAGCAATTGCTTTTCAACGGTTTTTCTGTGAGCTTAGTTAGTTTTGCTAAACTCTTGTTTTGCTTTACGTAAGTAATAGATGAACGCTGCGCCACGCAAAATTCCTTCAATATTATTTTTGTCGAGAATTTCTGCACTAGTTTGAGCGCTATCTGCTTTTCCTGAAGTGTAGCGAGCCATTGTTGTTGTTAAATGGTGAGCTGATTTTCCAGTATCATGAATGATATCGAAGAGTGGGTTAAGCTTTGTAACTTTGCTATTCACATCGACCAATGTTTCGTTTGCATTAAACAGAATCACTGTTGTTTCTCCTGTTACTTCCCCGATACTCTTGTTGACTGTCGCTACAGTGTTAGCTGTATGACCTAACGTTTCCGTGAGTTTTTTCATAACCGGAATAAGGATGAGTACGAGAACTGCAAAACCGATAGATAAAATAAATACGCCTATTCCTAACCAATCCATATGTATCACCTCGTTTTAAATTTGGTTTTATACTTTAAGCATGTTTAACTTCGCTAAAGGATTAAAGTATAAGATAAACTAAGACTTTCGCCATGAAGGACTTGGCGACAAGCTAAGTTTTTTTAATAATGTGCAAAACTATTTTTTGTAGTTATTCACGTTGAGCATCGATCACCTCTAAAAGTTGTGCAATATAATCACCAATTAAGGGAAGCGAAACTGTTTGCGAAAGAATAAAGAAGAGAATCCCTAAGAAAATCGCTGTACCAAGTGTTAATCCAACCCCGCGGGCAACACCTGCTAGTAAATTGACTTTAATCACTTCTTTTTTATTTGTAAAGTGATAGGCTATATCTTTCATGTGCCCCTTGGTTGTCATGTCCTCAAGTTTGTCGAGAAGCTTTTCAAATCGTTCGTTTTCATCATGACGTTTTTCATCTCCTCGAGATTTCGAGGGGAGCTTTCGTTTTTCTTGATCTTTTGTTAAAGGCAATCAAAGCACTCCTAAATATGTGACCTCATATTAATCTATGTGCTAAATATACCCTCTTATTTAGTATTGTAAACCATTCAGAAGCTCTGTACTAGTTAAAACCGATGATCTCTAAAAAAAGGGTATTATAAACCTAAAAGGTTAAGAGAGATCATCATATAATGGCGTTTTTAGGAAACCATATTATAACCGCCGGTGTTGCTAAGTTATTTAGATGTCAGGTCGGAACAAATGGATAAATAGGAATTAACGTTAGGAGTGACAGTTGTGATGAATATTATATGGGGATTGTTTGGTGTTGTTGTCGTATTAGCCATCGCATTTTTATTTTCCAATGACCGTAAGGCAATTAAGCCGAGAACGATTATTGGTGGACTTGCGATACAGTTTACATTTGCTTTTGTTGTGTTGCAGTGGGATTTGGGAAGAAAAGTTTTAGAAGAATTCACGTTTCTAGTAAACAATATTATAGGCTACACCGACGAGGGGATTGATTTCTTATTTGGTGGTCTATTTGAAGCTGAAGGTGTAGGGATGATTTTTGCCTTTCAAGTGCTTACAGTAGTAATTTTCTTCTCTTCACTTATCTCTGTTCTTTATTATTTAGGAATTATGCAAAAAATCATTCAATTTTTAGGAGGGGCGTTATCTAAATTTCTCGGAACAAGTAAACCAGAGTCAATATCTGCAGCAGGAAATATTTTCGTTGGACAAACGGAGGCACCACTGGTAGTAAAACCATTTCTTGAGAAAATGACACGGTCCGAACTTTTTGCAGTCATGACAGGTGGACTAGCTTCTGTAGCAGGGTCCGTGTTAATCGGTTACTCACTATTAGGAGTTCCCCTAGAATATTTACTTGCAGCAAGCTTTATGGCGGCACCATCCGGTTTAGTCATGGCAAAAATTATGTTACCTGAAACTGATCCAAAAGCAACTTCTGATGAAAAAGAATTTAAAATGGAGGATGATGAAGAATCGTATAACGTGATTGATGCCGCTGCAAGAGGAGCTAGTACGGGTCTTTATTTGGCGCTAAATATAGGGGCTATGTTATTGGCATTTATTGCTTTAATTGCTTTAGCTAATGGGTTATTAGGAGGGGCGCAAAACATAATAAATGGAACCGTTAATTTCTTTTTAGGATTATTTGGTTCTGAGGCTTTGATTAATCTTCAAGGAATCACATTACAGAATATCTTTGGAATGATTTTTTCCCCGCTAGCATTTGCAATAGGTGTTCCGTGGGCCGAAGCATTTGAGGCTGGGTCATATATTGGACAAAAACTTATCTTAAATGAGTTCGTAGCTTATGCTGCGTTCGCACCTAATATTGATACTCTAAATCCGAAAACTGTTCTGATTATAAGTTTTGCTCTATGTGGATTTGCTAATTTATCGTCTTTAGGAATTTTATTAGGTGGCCTCGGTCGATTGGCGCCAAGTCGACGAGGAGATATTGCGAGTTTAGGAATAAAGGCAGTAATGGCGGGGATGCTTGCCTCGTTATTAAATGCATCAATTGCAGGAATGTTTTTCTAATAGGTGTTTACTTAATCAATAAGAATACTATCTAATGCTGAAATATTAAAAATAAGGTAGAATATATGATATAAACGAAAGGATGATAGTTATGAGTCAAACAATTGGATCAATTATTGATCACACACAATTAAAGCCTGATACAACAGAGGCACAAATCGTCAAGTTATGTGAAGAAGCGAAGGAATATCAATTTGCATCTGTTTGTGTTAATCCGACTTGGGTTAAAAAATCAGCAGAGCTTTTAAAAGGAAGTGAAGTTGATGTATGTACCGTTGTTGGTTTTCCTTTAGGTGCGACTACACCTGAAACAAAAGCATTTGAAACAAAAAATGCAATTGATAATGGGGCTACAGAAATTGATATGGTTTTGAATATTGGTGCGTTAAAGGATGGAAACAATAATTTAGTTGAAGAAGATATGCGTGCAGTTGTGCAAGCTGCAGAAGGTAAAGCATTAACAAAAGTAATTTTGGAAACTTGCCTTCTTACTGACGATGAAAAAACAGTAGCTTGTGAAATTGCCTTAAAAGCAGGACTTAATTTCGTTAAAACATCGACTGGTTTCTCGACAGGCAATGCAACGATTGAAGACGTAACTCTCATGAGAAAAGTAGTTGGTGATAAAGCTGGTGTGAAAGCTTCAGGTGGTGTACGTAGTCTTGAAGATGCACAAGCAATGGTGAAAGCAGGTGCTACTCGAATCGGAGCAAGTGCTGGTGTGAAAATTGTTGAAGGTGAAAAAGTAGATAGTGACTACTAAATTGTACATAAAAAGAGCTCAGACTTCTGAGCTCTTTTTTCTTCTATTTAAAAATCATTTATGTCTTTGTATTTATTCGAAATAGTACTAACTGAAACATGATACTTTTCAGCCAATTTCTTCTGCGATATATGGCTATTGGAAGCTTGTTTGCTAACCCAATATTCCAAGGCCGCAGCGAAAGCTTCAGGTTTTTGTATTCTTGGTGCATGCTTCAGTGTGTATGAAATCCATCTTATTTTTGCGTTCATAAAGCTAGTATAATTACTTGGCTCCAATTCGATTTTTTCAGAAAGGATTTGCAGTACGTGCTTACTAGGTTCACTGAGTTTATCCTCTGCTAAAAGGTCTTTCCCAGAAACAAACATTAATCCAAGTACGTCTAGCGCATCATGAAAGTGATCTGAAAACCAGTCTTGCTCAGATTTTATATCAGTGGCAAAACGCCTTTCAGTTATTTTTTTCATATTATTCCAATGAGCTAAAAAAGCTTCCTCTAATTTTTCTGGAATCGCAATAGCGTCATTACCAAGAGAATGGCCTGTTGGTGTCGGATACAAATAACCGATGATTCGATCACCTTCATTTAAATTCGCAGATGCTGGCGTTTTTTCTATCGTTATCGATTGATCGTGAAATATGTCATAAACGATGATCTGTTTATTATCTGATGCGGTAATTCTGAATATCCTCGGCTGTAAATCATTCCATTCTTGTAAAAACTGTTGGAATTTTTCAGAATACATTGGACCTTGCTGCTTTATATAATTTACTAAAATCGTTTCACTCTCTTCATTTACCGGATAGTTGAAGATCATCCAATGAAACAGCAATTGTGAAAATGCTTGTGCATCTGCTTTTGATAATCGGTCAAAAGATGCAACGTATTTTTCATAAATTGGTTGGATTTGATAGTCGAATTCTTTGCTATAGTCAAATAATTTTGGAAGTAGTTCGTTATAAGCTCGTTGATCTGACAGATCAAAATTCTGTTTCGTCTGAATTTTATTTAAACAGCATTTCTTATATTTTTTCCCGCTGCCACAAAGGCATGGTTCATTCCGTTTTAGTATCGCCATTCATATTCACCTCATTGATTAAAATCATCTTTACTATCATATCAGCCTTGCTGATTTTTTCAAACTCTTTTATATGGTACAATCAGGTGCAGACAAATGGAGAACGGAAAGGATCGAGATACGATGAATCAGCAACAAGCCCCTGTTAGTAAAAATGAGACGATTCAAGTCACTTTTGAAGACTTAACACATGAAGGAGCAGGTGTGGCCAAGAAGGATGGCTATCCATTGTTTGTAAAAGGTGGTTTACCAGGTGAAGAAGCAGAAGTGAAAGTTGTCCAAGTAAAGAAAAACTACGGTTTCGCTCGGCTCATAAATGTAAAAAAGGAAAGTGAGCAACGAGTTGAGCCACCTTGCTCGATTTTTAAATGGTGCGGAGGCTGTCAACTTCAGCATTTAAGCTATGAAGGACAATTGCAACATAAGCATAATCAAGTTCGTGAGACGTTAGCTCGAATCGGTGGACTTAACAAAGTTCCAGTTCATTCTCCACTTGGTATGGATGATCCGTGGCGCTACCGTAACAAATCGCAAGTCCCGTTTGGTGAGCAACAAAAGCAGCTTGTGGCAGGATTCTATGCTGAACGCAGCCACAAAATTGTTGATATGAATACGTGTATTATCCAACACGAGGATAATGACAAAGTTGTTCAATTGGTGAAATCACTAGCAAAACAATACGGGATAAGAGGCTATGATGACAAAACTCATAAAGGTACGCTTCGTCACGTTGTCGTTCGTCATGCCAAGCATACAGACGAATTAATGGTCGTCCTTGTCACAAAAGGAGAAGCGTTACCAAATAAGAAAAATATTGTTCAAGCATTACAGGATCAGTTACCTAATCTGAAATCCATCATGCAAAATATTAATCCAAAACGGACGAACGTGATTTTCGGTGAGAGTACTGAAAAGCTATGGGGAGAAGATGTCATAAATGACTTTATCGGGGACATTAAATTTGCGATTTCAGCGCGATCGTTCTATCAAGTGAATCCTGAGCAAACAAAGGTGTTATATGAGAAGGCACTTGAGTATGCGAAGTTAACTGGAAAAGAAACAGTTATCGATGCTTATTGTGGAATCGGTACGATCAGTTTGTTTTTAGCGCAAGAAGCAAAGCAAGTATACGGAGTGGAGATTGTTCCAGAAGCGGTTTCAGATGCCAAACGAAATGCGAAGATTAATCATATTGACAATGCTGATTTTGTCGTCGGTGAAGCGGAAAGCGTCATTCCTTGGTGGCAAGCGCAGGGGATCGAAGCAGATGTGATTGTCGTCGATCCACCGAGAAAAGGATGTGATGAAAAGCTACTGGAAACGATGGCAGCGATGAAGCCACTACGGATCGTTTATGTCTCCTGTAATCCAGCAACGTTGGCACGCGACTTGAAGTATCTAGAGGAACGCGGATACAAAACGAAGGAAGTCCAACCAGTAGATATGTTTCCACATACGGCACATATAGAAAATGTTGCTTTGATTGAGAGGGAAATGTAACCTAATAATAAACACTTGTTGCAACGAGAATAAAATTTTGTCACAAGGGTTCTTCGGAGCCCTTTTTTCTATGGTTTTTATTTGATAGTTGATTATCTCCGTCATTATTCGCTATCATATAGAGGACACTCTCTACTGTCTACTGTATACACGGATTATCAAAACAACGAAAAACACAAGTGAAATACTGTTATTGCTTAAATATTGTAAACGTAATTTGTCAGTTAATAGAGTTAGTAAACTCATATTATTCATACTCTTTTACTAAACTATTAGATACATAACTTATAAAAGGAGAACTACAATGCTATCGAAATTAAGAAAGTTGACAGCCCTATTACTGATTGTTGTATTGGCTTTTTCTATGGTTCTACCACAAACAACAAATGTTGTACAAGCAGAAGAAATAGAATTTTCTCCAGATACATATCAAAAAATTATTGAGGTTGACGATTGGGGTCCGTCTATTACAAAGTTAATTGTTAACTTAGGCGAAAAAGTATCAGAAGAAGAAGTAACTAAGGATTTATATGATGTATTTGTATCAAGGAGTGATAGTAGATTAGAAGAACCGTTATTAGAGGAAGGGTATCGTAAAGTTACTAACGCATATATTTCAGATAGAGCGGGTAATCCAGTTAATGGAATCTCTAATTTTATTGTTTTAGAACTGGAAATTGGACCGACTATTTCGTTAGGTTCTGCTATGAACATTGATGTACATACCTTAAAAAACGCTTGGACTGAGAACGATTATACAATTACTCAAGTTACTGATTCAGGCCTAGTAATTGATCAATCTTCAGGTGAAATTCGCGAACTAGTCGATGAGTTTTCTACTGGTGAAGCAACGTATGACGGTGTAAGATTGACATATGCTGACTATGTTCCTGCAGGAGATGACGATAAAACCCCATTAATTATTTGGTTACATGGCATGGCGGAAGGTGGTACAGATCCAACAGTAACACTAGGAGCTAATAAAGCTACAAATTTTATTACAGATGAAGTTCAAGACTTCTATGATGGCGCTTATGTGTTATCGGTACAAACACCTACATTTTGGATGGATGGTTTTGCTTCTATAGGTGATGGAACCTCTATCTATGAAGATGCTCTTATGGCTTTGATTAAAGACTATGTTGCAGATAACCCTGATATTGATCCAACGAGAATTTATATTGGTGGTTTGTCAAATGGTGGATACATGACAATGCTTATGCTCCGTGACTATCCAGATTATTTTGCTGCTGCTATCGCAGTTGCTGAATCATTAGAAGATGAACTAATTTCTGATGAAGACATAAACAACATCGCAAAAACACCATTGTGGTTTGTACATGCTGCAAATGATTCTATTGTTGATCCAGAAACAACTGTATTACCAACATACGAGCGTTTAGTTGATGCTGGTGCTGACGTACATTTAACTTACTATGATGATGTTCATGATTTGTCAGGTTTATATACAAATGAAGATGGATCCCCTTACCAATATCCTGGACATTCGTCATGGATTCACCTATACAATAATGATCCTTCTACAGTAATAGATGGAGAAGAAATTTCAGTTTTAGAATGGGTTTCTACTAAAGAAAACCCAGATACAGCAACAAGCATATTTAATATATTGATACTAGGTATGTTATTACTAGTTGGTGGTACTATTGTATTCGTAATCATGCATAAACGTAAAATAAATACTTAACTCATGTCAATTTAGTGTTGATAGTTGAAAACTCGCTTAATAAATGACGTAATTACTACAACTTAAAAGAGGTATGTGTTCTCTCCCTATTTTAGCAAATGAGGATGGTTTTAATGATGAAAAAGCAAGTTTTTAACCCATTTTTACCAAGCTATGAATATATTCCGGATGCGGAACCCTATGTATTTGGAGATCGATTATATATTTATGGTTCCCATGATAGATTTAATGGAAAACTATTTTGTATGAACGATTATGTCTGTTGGTCTGCTCCTGTAGACGATTTGAGCGACTGGAGATATGAAGGGGTTATTTATAGAAAGAAACAGGATCCAATCAATAAATTAGGGTTATATCAAATGTTTGCACCCGACGTTGCCCTTGGTGTAGATGGAAGATATTACTTGTACTATACACCAGCGTTTCAAAGTGTGATCGGAGTGGCTGTTTGTGACACACCAGCAGGTAAATATGAGTTCTACGGTTATGTTAGTCTTCCTGATGGCGAACTACTATGGAATAAAAGTGGTGATCCTTTATTGTTTGATCCCGGTGTTTTTGTGGATGATGACGGAAGTGTTTACTTGTATTCTGGATTTGCACGAAAGGGTGGAGTTCCTGCTTTTCTTACAGGGTGGAAGAAACGAACATGTGAAGGAGGGCATGTTATCCAATTAGCATCAGATATGAAGACAGTTATTAGGGAGCCAAAGCTTATCTTTTCGAAAGTAGACGAAGCAACAGGTACGGGATTTGAAGGACATGAGTTTTTTGAAGCAAGTTCTTTGAGAAAAATAGGTAATACCTATTATTTTATCTACTCTTCGATAAACGGTCATGAGCTTTGTTATGCTACGAGCAAAAGTCCAACTGGTGATTTTGTTTACGGTGGAACAATTGTAAGTAATGGAGATCTCTATATAAATGGTTACAGTTCAGATAAAGCAGCTTATAACTATATCGGGAACAATCATGGAAGTATTGTCGAGATTAAAAATAAATGGTACGTGTTTTATCATAGGCAAACGAATAGGCATCATTATTCTAGACAAGCTCTTGCAGAGCCGATCCAGATAGAGGGTGATGGATATATTCCACAAGTAGAACTGACTAGTTGTGGACTAAATAATGGGCCATTATGTGGGGAGGGAGAGTATGAAGCCCGAATTGCTTGCCATCTAATGTCAAAAGAAGGTGCAGGTAGATATGGAACATATTTTGGCAATGTAACATTTAAAAATCACCCCTATTTCACACAAACTGGCAAGGACAGGGAAGATAATCCAAACCAGTATATTGCAAATATGAGAGAGGGAGCGGTTGCAGGATTTAAATATTTTCTGATAACAGACTTGCAGGAAATAGCGGTGTGTGTTCGTGGGAGTGCTTCTGGTTATATGCTCATATCTAATACATTAGATTCAGAACCATTTGCCAAAATCCCGATTGAACCGAATAAAAACGATACGTATTATAGCGCAGAAGTTAACTTGGAAAAAGGGAAACAAGCGCTATATTTCACATATAAAGGTTCTGGAAAGTTAGATTTTATGTCGTTTGTTTTAACATGATTCCAATAAAACACAATGTTTCATTCATGTGAAAAATTAATATGTTTATAGGCTATTCTAATTCAAGGATGGATTTTTCGATAAATGCTAATGCATTTTCATGATTTGGACTATGGTTTCGAATCGAGGCTATTTTCTCATTCCCAGTAGAATCCATTTCACTGAGTACTTCGCTTCTAGCTATATCAATTCCATACAGATGATTCTCTCCATCTTTTTCATAAAAATTCATATAATCACCTTCAACTTTATCTTTCAGATTATTTTGTATGGTTACAGGGGAAAATAAGTCATAATCAACAAGTAAATCATGGTGCTGTTGATCCATAATGTATATGTCTGGCTCCTGATCATATAGGGTGACTTGCAAACTTTCCATCGAAACATGTCCTGTTTCTGAAAGTGTTTCGCTAGGGAAGTATTCTACATTGATTTGTACGTTTTCCCACTCTGGAAACTTTCTATTGATTGAATCTTCAAGTGGTGAAATATTTTCTGTGTGAAAATCACCTAACATTAGAATTTCAATATCAGGAGTGGGGAGATTGGCTAGCCTTGATTGTTCTATTCTGTGATCAATGAAATTGTACATGAGTACTCCAAAAAAATAAAAGAGAATGATAACGCCAATTGTGTGATATTTATAATAATAAAAAAAGTGCCTGATTTTTGCCTTAACATCATTTTTGGACTCTTTATGACTAGTATTTTTTGGTAGAATATGATTTTTAATAAGTTGATATGCTTCTGTGATTCTATCGAGATCAATGTAATCAATTGAACGAGTATTTTCTTGTTCATTGTCTCGTTCTGCTTTTTTAATTTTAATCCATAACATGTATTGCTCATCAAGTTTTTCTAACGTTACATCCTCATCGACATCCATTATTTCGTAGGCTTTATTTAAATCCATTTGAAACTCACGTCCTTTTTATCCAACTCACCTGTTAGCGCCCTTTTTTAGTGGGAATAGCTAAATGAAATAAATATAAATTAAAAAACTAATTTGTGGTATCTCGAATGACTAATTTAGTGTCTATGTAGACTTTTTTTGCAATTTTTCTTTCATTCGAAAATTTTTCTATAATAAGATCGACAGCTGTTTCTCCCATTAGCTCTGTTTCTATTCTGACAGTGCTGAGTGACGGATAAATGTATTTAGAAATACTAATATCATTAACACCGATAATACTAACCCTTTCTGGTAAATCTATCTTTTCCTCTTGAAGTGCTTTTAGTGCCCCAATTGCTATAGGGTCACTCCCAGCATAAAATGCGCTTGGAAGTTCATCTTTTAAATCTATTATTGCTTGTTTCATTAAAGTATAGCCGGATTTGTCAGTGAATTTGCCTATATATATATTCTTTTCATCTAATAAGTTTTTTTCAATCATAAAGTTTCTATAGTGTTTTTCGCGCTTTTCTTGAATGGGGGGAATAAGACCTTGATAAGTCTCATACCCACCTAAATAGCCTATATTTTTATGACCTTTGCTAATAAAATAATTTAAAATTTGATTTGTAACTTTTTCAAAATCAATTAATACCGCATCACAGTTATCAAAATCTTGATAGCAATCAATGAAAACGAGATTTGAAGAAACCGTTTTTAAAAATTCAACTTGTTTTTGTGAAATGTCTCCTAATATTATTATTCCATCGATATCACTTGGGATTTTTTTGTCGTCTTCTTTTAAGAATTTTAGCAATTGAATTTTAGAGTTATTAGCACGCTCTTCTATCCCAACAAGAATAGCCATATAATAAATGTCATGTAATTCTTCTTCCTTAGTTTTATTATGAAGAAAAGCAATTCTTCGAAATGCCGGTTTCCGTTTACGTCTTTTTGTATAAGAAAGCTCCTCTGCAACTTCAAAAATTTTATTTTTAGTTTTATCGTTAACAGATAGCTTAGTGTCGTAGTTTAAAACTCTCGATACCGTTGCAATGGAAACTCCTACTTTATCTGCAATATCTTTTATAGTAGTCACAAATTTCACCTCAAATTTTCCTATTTACTTAATATGATAATAACGTTCATAAGCATATATCCTTAGTATATCATGTAGGATAAAAATTATTGAGAACTAAATATATGTTGGTTGTTTTCGATCATTGATAAAATAATACATTTTTAAAAGTAGTAAAACTTAACTTAGTTTTTACTTGATTTGTTTTAAATCTACAATATTTATTGGCGTTTGTAAAACCCTTAAAACAATATTTGGCGTGATTTATTGAGTTTAACTAATACTTTTATTTGTATAATAACGGTATAAAATCTTTATTTTACAGCTTTATACAAGATTTTAGACAAAGGAGGTTAGAATTAATTTCCTTTGTCATTTTTTAGATTCATTTATAAATGTATAAAATAAATAAAAATAAGTAGGTAAAAAAGGTAAAATTTTATGTTGACTTAAATAATATATTAAACTAAAATAATCATCAAGCGCTTACAATTTTAATTTTTCTAAATTCTTTTACTGTAAGAGAATTAAAATTGTGTTATAAAAATTAATTATTTATAGGGGGGGTAAAAAGTTTAATTTAGAATTTGAATATATATATAACTTTAATTTGAGAGGAGATTATCATGAAAAAAACAATTTATTTACTTACTGGTCTTTTATTAGCTAGTTTAATACTTATCGCTTGTGGAGGAAATGATGCAAATAGCAATGCAAGTGAAAATAATGAAGAAGAAGTTACATTAACATTTTGGAATAGATATGCTGAACTAAGAGACGGATTAGAATCATTCATTGCAGGATTTGAAGAGGAACATCCTCATATTACAATTGATTGGCAAGAAATTCCTGGTGGTGAGGCAGAAACGCAAATAAGAACAGCTTTATCAGAGGATGACCTCCCCGATTTATTCACCGATACAATGGCAATAAAAGAACTTGTAGATCTAGGTGCGATAAAAAATTTGGACGAGATATTTACAGATGAAGTTAGAGATCAATTTCACGCCGGTACTTGGTACGAAAATGGCACAACAATCGAAGGTTCAGTCTACTCATTTCCAATGATGTCTCCAAGAAGTAAAGCAATGATGATGTTTTACAACTTAGATGTATTAGAAGATTTAGGGTTAACGGAAGATGATGTTCCTACTGATTGGGAAGAATTAACCGAAGTAGGTAATCGTATATTAGCAGAATCGGACGGCGGTATTTCCCCGTTGATGTGGAATAATCCAGGATGGGCAAACGCGCAGCTCGTACAAATGATAGGAACAGCAATTACACCTGAAACACCTTGGTATTATAACTTAAAGGAAGGTGTTCCGAATTTGAATTCGCAGGGAAATGTCGAGAGTGCTCAGTTTTTGAAACAATTACTAGATGATGGAATTATGTCAGACGAAAGTGTAGAAATTGGACTCGGAACAGCGATAGCTAACTTTGCAGTCGGAAACAGTGCATTTTTATTTAGTGGTGATTGGGTAGGCGGACAATTAATTAATGATAATGATTTTGAGAATTGGGAAGTTGCACCAGTTCCAACAAAAACCGGGGGATCTTATTTTTATCCTGCTGGCTCTGAAGCTACTGGGATCCACGTTGCTGAGAATACAGAACATTGGGAAGAAGTTAAGCTATTCTTAGAATATGCACTAGAAAATTATTATAAAGAAGTTCTTGTTGATACAGGAGCAGGGCTTCCGGCTAAAATGGATGTTGAGGGAACTCCACCATATGAGCAATATAACTCAATTCTTGAACTTCAAGAAGAACTAACTTTACCTGTACCTCGACCAGAAGAATTAAATCAAGAGATAGTTCAGTTCGATAGAGATTTGTCAGGTAAATTAGAAGTCGGGGGAATCGGTGATGCGATAGTTGGATATTTAACAAATAATATCGACGATATAGAAGAAGAACTTTCAGAAATTAATGAGGCGTATACAGAAGCATTTTTTGATACTTTAGAAGAATATCCAGATCTTTCACAAGATGATTTTAGTTTTCCTAATTGGGACACAAACGAGCCTTTCACTGAAGAAGATTATGAAGAACTAAGATAGGTAACTGCATTGCTAGGCTCATTACTTAGGTCTAGAAGATCTAAGTGATGGGCTTTTAAATCTTCAATTAGAGGGTGAGGTTAGTATGGCTAGAGAGCAAAACGATCTTAAACAGAACAGACCTAATACAGAAAGTGTTGAAAAAAAACCGGAAATCCCAAGTGTAAATAAACAAAAAAGAAAAAAAGCAGTTTGGGCGTATATTTTCCTTATGCCTCAGATAATCGTCTTTTTTATCTTTTCGGCCTACCCAATTGTAATGAGTTATGTGTATTCATTTTATGATTGGTCGGGAGTTGGTCCATTAAACAACTTTATTGGCTTAGCGAATTATATTCAGCTGCTGAATTCACCAAGGTTTTGGAATTCTTTTTTAGTATCAATTTACTACATTCTTGGAACTACAGTTATTGGAGTTGGGGTAGCGCTAATTCTAGCTATTATCTTGAATGATGCGAGACTTAAAGGTAAAGGGTTCTATAGAGCAGTTTATTTTCTTCCTGTAGTAACTACAACTGCGATTGTAGGTATTATTATGAGTAGTATTTTTGGGACTCGAGGTTTAGTCAACACTGTATTGCAATCACTAAATCTAATAGATTCTTCAATACCATGGTTAACAAACGGCACGTTAGCAATCACGATTTTAATTGTTGTGGGTGCATGGAAAGGTCTAGGCATTAATATGGTCTATTGGTTAGCTGGATTACAATCAATTCCAAATGACTTATATGAATCAGCTCAGTTAGATGGGGCGGGTTTTTGGAAGACACTTAGATACATTACTCTACCTCTTCTAAAGCCTATGCTTGCTGTCATTGTATTATTATCATTAGTTAGTGGTATCAATGCATTTGACCTAGTCAAAACGATGACAGATGGTGGACCTAACTTTGCCACGGAAACATTAGACTTGTTTATTTATAATTATGCTTTTTCAGCTCAACTTGGTGGAGGTAGTACAAGGATGGGCTATGCTTCAGCTGCAGGTGTTCTATTAGGTTTATTTACATTTGCGATTAGTATGGTGTTTGGTGCTGGTACATTCGGAAAAGATTTATTGAAAATGCGAAATAAGAGCAAGAAGAAAAGTAAGGGTGGTATTTAATTATGATAACTACAAAATCATCTCGACTTATAATTCACATTTCCTTGCTTTTTATTGGACTTATTTGGATTTATCCATTTATTTGGATGGTTCTATCATCACTAAAAACAAATAGTGAGTTTTTAACTAGCGGTACAACAATACTTCCAGAGACACCTCAATGGGGAAATTACACGGAAGCATGGGTTACAGCTAATTTCGCAGGGTATTTTATGAATACAATTATTTTTACTGTTTCTGTCGTCGCAATTGTTATTTTTCTGTCTTCTTTAACAGGTTATGCGTTAGGAAGAATAGACTTTCCAGGGAGAAGAGTTATTTTAATAACAGTTGTTGCAATTATGTTTATACCTAAAGGGTATACCATAATTCCATTATTTCAAATAGTAAGTGCAATGGGACTATCAAACTCTATTCTTGGAATGATTGTAGCGGAAGGATCAGGTGCTCACGTACTTTTCATATTAATGTTTGCATCATTTTTTGCAAATATACCAAAAGAACTTGAAGAAGCTGCTGAAATTGATGGAGCAGGATTTTTGACAGTTTTTTCAAGGGTGATGCTTCCATTAAGTATGCCGATAGTAGCAACTACTGCGATTATGCAATTTATTTGGACATGGAGTTCTTTTTTGATACCTCTGGTACTTTCTCTAAGTCGTCCGGAAATAAGAACACTCGCTGTTGGAATGCAAAGTTTTGTTCAAACGTATGCAGCTGATTACTCAGGGATGGCAGCAGCAGCTACGATTTCCTTAGTGCCAGTAATGCTAGTGTTTATTGTTATGCAGAGATACTTTATTGAAGGAATTGCAGGGGCAGTAAAAAGCTAAGGATTTCTTATGGTTATTAGTGTCTTATTTAGGGTTACAGGTTATCCCCTTTTCATAGACTATATCTTTTGTTTATAAGGGGATAATACTAGTGATCATGTATTAGCTGATTATAAATGTAAGTTTTAGAAATAGTATGTATGAGAAGTGTGTTATTCATTATTGGCAACAAAAGGGAGTGGTGAGACGAATGGAATCTGCTTTATATAAAATATCAACATGGATTATGCGGATGGCATTTGTAAATATATTATGGATATCCTTTACCATCATAGGTTTTGTTGTTTTGGGCTTTTTCCCTGCAACTGTAGCAATGTTTACAATTGTTCGCCATTGGATAAGAGGTGATAGTGACATTCCGATTTATTCTACCTTTTGGAATACCTACAAACAATACTTCTTGAGAGCGAATATCCTAGGAATAATTTTTGCGATTGCAGGGGTTGTATTGTTTTGGGATTTACTGTTTTTTCGAGATTTTGGTGGTCCTATTGGATTCGTGTTATTTTTCCTTTCTATTGTCTTAGCTCTCTTCTATTTAATGACAGCATTTATTTTAATTCCTGTTATTGTTCATTACGATATTAAAACTACCGAGTATATTAAATATGCATTTATTATTAGTTCATCCTATCCACTTCATGCAATTTATATTGGACTAAGTATTTATGTCATTTTTTATGTAACAACTTGGGTTCCTGTAATTTTCTTATTTTTCTCAGGCAGCTTCCTTAGCTTAGTGATTATGCGTTTTGCTTACACGGCATTTGAAAAAATAGAAAAAAAGAAAGAATCGAGGGCGATAATTGAAACAGCGGAACAATAGTGGCATTCTAGTAAGTAAATGGTTGTAAGGATTAATTAGAGTTGGACCTCCGGAACTCCACTTCATTTTGTTTCATTTCAGAGATTAGTCCTATGTAAAGAGGGATACGATGAATCAAACTCAAATTAAATCATTGATGGGCTCCATGCCCCTAGAAGGGTCCGTTTTATTTTCGAGTAAAGATGAACAATGTAACTGGTTTGAAAGGTTAAACCAAAATTCGCCGATGTTAAAAGAAATTAAAATGGAAGCTGAAAGGTTTATTAGCGAAAATGATCCTGAACTAACCTATTCATTATTTAAATTATATGAAGAAACAGGATCACGTATGGAATATCAAACTATTTATTTTGCTAGACGAAGACGTTTGAATACATTTGCAATTATGCTGTTACTAGAACCGAATCATTTACAATACAGAGATGCATTACAAAATACAATATGGTCGATTTGTGATGAATATACTTGGTGTTTGCCTGCTCACTTGGCGAATAATCCAGAAACATCATCAGGACACAATTTTTCTCTTTATCAGAAAACAACCCGAGAAAATTTGAGGGTTACAATAGACTTATTTTCTGCCGAAACAGCTTTTGCTTTGAGTGAAATTTTAAAATTAACAGAGCATTTAATTGATCCTTTGATAGGTAAACGAATCCATGAAGAAGTGTATAGAAGAATTTTTTGGCCATTTCAAAACGGTGAGTTCGGATGGGAGACGGCTACTCATAATTGGGCATCGGTATGTGCGGGATCTATTGGTTCGGCAGCGATTCACTTAATAGATGATTCAGAGGAATTAGCAGTCGTCTTAGAACGTGTGGTACGTACGATGACATACTATTTAGAGGGATTTAATGACGATGGTGCTTGTTTGGAAGGGTACGGATATTGGCAATATGGTTTTGGATATTATGTTTATTTTGCAGACTTGCTGAAGAGAAAGTCTAGTAGGAAAATTGATTTGTTTCAATCGGAAAAAGTTCATCAAATTGCTCTTTTCCAACAAAAAAGTTTTTTAGGTGAAGATATGATTGTTAATTTCTCTGATTCTGTACCTAAAGCTCAAGTTTTTCCAGGGCTTAGTCATTACTTACATAAGCTCTATCCAGATGTAGAAATTCCGGAAGTAGAGTTACATACGAAATATACAGATGACCACTGCAGTAGATGGGCTCCGGCGATTCGAAATTTGCTATGGTTTGATGAGCGAGTGGAAGGACAACCTTGGAAGGAAGCAAGCTATTATCTTCCGGATGCTCAATGGTTGATTTCGAGATATTCTTCAATGCAGGGGAGGTTTGCTTTCGCTGCAAAGGGAGGACATAATGCTGAGCCGCATAATCATAATGACATCGGTCAATTCATGCTTTATGGAAAGAATGAATTATTTTTAAAAGATTTAGGGAGTGGGGAATATACAAGTAAATATTTTGGTCCGGAAAGATATAATATTGTATGTAATGGTTCACAAGGCCACTCAGTTCCAATCATTAATAATCAACACCAACAGGCAGGGAAGACATTTGCCGCTTTTAACAAAGAGATCGTAAAGGAAAAAGAATATGAGCAATGGAAACTTGATATTTCTGCTGCCTACGATATTGCTAGTTTAAAGCAGTTAGTGAGGAAGTTCACCTGGGAAAAGCATGGAAATCCTAGACTAATCTTAGAAGATTATTATATATTTTCAGAACATCCAGGCGCTATTGTTGAAAGATTAATAACACCGAATTTATTAATAGAAGAAGATGGGAATTGTGTTTTTCTTATAGGTAGTGCTGGTCAGAAATTAAAGATTATATTTGAACGAAATCAACTGGAATTCCAACAAAATAAAATGTATTTCCGCAATCATAAGGGTGAAAAAGAAGCATATATGGCTCTTGATTTTATTGTCAAAAAGCTAGAAAAGAGCTGTACAATCAAGTTAGAGTTTGAATTTGAGTAGGAAAGGGTGGGAAAATGGTTAATGAACGTGAGTGGATAGATGAAGCTTGGAGCGACATAACAAACAAAATATTGAGAACAAGTAAAAAGATAGGTGCGAATTTTCCTCATGCAAGTGTAGGTGGTGAGTATGAATTTGCTGCCCCCCATTGGTGGACGGCAGGTTTTTGGCCAGGGCAGCTTTGGTTAATATATCGTGATTCAAAAGAAGAATCGCTTCGAAAAATAGCCGAAGAATGTGAAGAACAGTTAGATAATGTTATTACAGATTACTATCGATTAGACCATGATATTGGATTTATGTGGACTTTAACGAGTATTGCAAGATATAAGCTTCTAGGAGATGAAGATTCAAAACGTCGTGGACTGTTAGCGGCAAATTTATTAATGGCGAGATTTAATGTGAATGGAAACTATATTCGTGCTTGGAATCCTTGGTTCGAAGGTGATGAAAATAGAGGTTATGCGATTATCGATTGTGCGATGAATTTATCGATTCTATTTTGGGCTTCGGAACAAACCGGGGATCCGCGCTTTAAATCAGTTGCAATGAAGCATGCCGATACGATTCTTGAACATTTTATTGAAGCGGATGGATCTGTTCACCACATCGTTAACTTTAATCCAGAAACGGGAGAACGAATCGAGTTTATTGGTGGTCAAGGATATGCTTCAGATTCTGCATGGACTAGAGGGACAGCTTGGGCAATATATGGCTTAACTATATGTTATGAATATACGGGAGAAGATAAATACTTACAGACTGCCAAAAACGTAGCGCATTTTTTTATAGCAAATTTACCAGAAGACTATGTTCCGCATTGGGACTTTCGAATTCCAGAAGACGTGACATCGTATCGCGATTCATCTGCTGGAGCAATTGCCGCACCTGGGTTATTGTTATTAGCGGAAAAAGTTCCCCAAAAAGAAGCACATATATATAAGAATGCTGGAGAAAAAATCTTGCAATCTTTATATGAAAACTATGGTGCTTGGGATAATCCGAATGAAGATGGTGTAATACTTCACGGAACAGGTCACTATCCAGAGCAGAAAAATTTGAATAACCCACTTATTTATGGCGACTACTTTTTTGTAGAAGGAATTGCTAGATTAAAAGGGTATACAGATTTATTTTGGCAAAAGTAATTTACATAAGAAAATACAGTTGGAATAATTCAGGGGGCGAACACAATGTTACAAGCAAAAAATGCAGAATTTCATTTAAATAACAAACCAACTCAAATTCTATCTGGCGCTATTCATTATTTTCGAATCGTACCAGAATATTGGAAAGATCGACTTCAAAAGTTAAAAGCATTAGGGTTGAATACTGTAGAAACTTACGTACCATGGAATTTTCATGAACCAAAGAAGGGTAAATACGAGTTTACAAGGTTGGCTAACTTAGAGAAATTCATTGAAACGGCGCAAGAGTTAGACCTCTATGTTATCGTGCGTCCTTCTCCATATATTTGTGCCGAATGGGAAATGGGTGGATTACCAGCATGGTTATTGGCTGAAAAGGATATAACGATTCGATCTAGTCATCCTGTCTTTTTAAAACATGTCGCAGAGTATTACAATGAATTATTGCCAAGGTTAGAAAGGTTTCTCCAGAAAAATGGAGGCCCTATCATTGCGATGCAGATAGAAAATGAATATGGTGCATATGGTAACGATCAAGTTTATTTGGAGTTTTTTAAAGAGCAGTACGCTAAACATGGGATGGATACGTTTCTTTTCACCTCAGATGGACCAAACTTTATCGAACAAGGGTCGTTACCTGACATAACGACGACATTGAATTTTGGTTCAAGGGTAGAAGAATCATTTGCCACGTTAGAGAAATATAAACCAGGTTCTCCTAAAATGGTGGCTGAATTTTGGATCGGCTGGTTCGATCACTGGTCAGGGAAGCACCATACGAGAGATCCGAAAGAGGCAGCAGAAGTTTTCGAGGAATTAATAAAACAGAAAATCTCTGTAAATTTCTATATGTTTCACGGAGGAACCAATTTTGGGTTTATGAATGGTGCAAACCACTACGATAAATATTATCCAACGATAACGAGTTATGATTATGATAGTCTGCTATCTGAAAATGGAGAAATAACCGAAAAATATAAAGAAGTAAAAAATGTATTAAGGAAGTATACGGAAGTACCTGAAGATGTGGAAAACGTTATAGAGACGAAAAACCTAGGTACAGTGACTCTGCATGAATCGGTCAGTTTATTTGATACATTGCACGAGGTTGGGACAGTTACCGAGAATTTAACACCGAAAAGCATGGAAGATGTAGGGCAACAATATGGCTATATTCTCTACAGCACAAACGTTAACAAAAAAGGTCTATTAAAATTAGATACGGAACCAATTCGTGATCGGGCTTATATCTATATTAATGGAAAGTATGAAACGACGGTTTATATAAATGATGAAGAGGAAGAAGTGTTGTTAGATTTCCCTAAAGATACAAATACATTAGAAATTTTAGTGGAGAATATGGGTAGAGCAAATTATGGGAAACATTTAATAGATAAAAAAGGATTAACGAAAAACATTTGGTTAGGAGGACAGTACTGGTTTAATTGGGTAATGCATTCTATTGAATTGAATCATTTACCAAAGGATTATTCACTAGCAAAAGACGGCCGTTATCCTAAATTTTTTCGAGGAACATTTGATGCAAAGGAACAACACGACACGTTTGTAGATACAGAAGGGTTTAGCAAAGGGAATATCTTTATAAATGGATTTAACTTAGGAAGATATTGGAATGCAGCGGGCCCTCAGCAGAGATTATACTTACCAGGTCCTTTATTAAAAGAAAAAAACAATGTCGTTACAATACTTGAGCTAGAAAACACATCAACAAATGAAATAAGATTAGAAGATAAACCGAAATTAGGGTAATAGAAAGTTGATTACTTGTCATTTGAAGCGCCAGTAAAGTAATAATTATACTGGCGCTTTGTTATAGGTGAAATGAAGATAATCTAAAACTTACACTTTACAAACTGGAGGTATTTAAATGAAAAATTTTGATCTACCAATTTATCAGAATCCTCTTAAAACGAGAGAAGACATTAATGTAGCATTGGAGCAAATTTGTCAGCCATTAGAGAGTAAATTTAGTGATGGTTATGCTTCGCTTCATGTTGGAAATACGAGTGCAGGCTGCCCAGATCCTGTGGCAGAGTTAGAGGGATTTTCGAGATTGCTTTGGGGAATCGTTCCCCTTTTAGCCGGAGGAAGGGAGTACAGTCAATGGGAAACGACCTTGCAAGGAGTAAAAAATGGTACAAATCCTGATCACGAGGAATATTGGGGCGATATCAACGATTTTGACCAAAGAATTGTTGAGATGGCTGTATATGGTTTTGCTCTAGCACTTGTACCGGATAAAATTTGGGAGCCATTAAATGAAAAGGAAAAAAGTAATCTTATTTCATGGCTCTCTCAGATAAATACTTATAAAGCACACGATTGTAATTGGTTACTGTTTGCTGTTGTCGTAAACATGGGCTTTAAGAATGTGGGAGTTTCTTATGATAAGGAAAAAATAGAGAATAATTTAGATAGGATTAATGATTATTATATCTCAGATGGTTGGTACTCTGACGGTGTGGATGCTCATTGTGATTACTATAGTTCTTTTGCAATACATTATTATTGTCTATTATATGCAAAACTCATGGAGTCAGACGATCCAGAACGATCAAAACTATATAAAGAAAGAGCTAGTTTATTTGCTCAAGACTTTATTTATTGGTTCTCAAATGATGGTTCGGCTCTTCCTTATGGAAGAAGCCTTACATATAGGTTTGCGCAATCTTCATTTTGGAGTGCAATGATTTATGCTGAAGTGGGAACGTTCTCCTATGGCCAAATGAAAGCAATTGTCTTGAATAATTTACGTTGGTGGTTAAAGCAACCTATTTTTCATGCGGATGGGACATTAAGTGTTGGCTATACGTATCCTAACTTAGTGATGGGTGAGAATTATAATTCTTCCGGATCACCCTATTGGGGATTGAAGACGTTCTTAATATTAGCATTAAAAGACGATCATCCGTTTTGGCAATCAGAAGAGGCTCCACTTCCTTCATTAAAGAAAGTTGCTGTTCAACGTCCGCCTCATTTAGTTATATGTCGTCAGGAAGAAACGAATCATGTGCTGGCTTTTAACTCAGGCCATCCTTCTACAAATGACCACACACATACTTCTGCTAAATATGAGAAATTTGTCTACTCTAATTATTTTGGGTTTAGTGTCCCAAGAGCGGAATGGGGACTTGGGCAAGGGGCATTTGATTCCACGCTTGCATTAAGTGAAGAGGATAACATCTATCGAATGAAGAGGAAAGTAGAAGAATACGACATCGGTGAAAATGTTATCTATACTAAATGGAAACCTTGGAATGATGTCGTTATTAAGACATGGTTAATCGTAGGCGCCCCCTGGCATATACGTATCCATCAGATTGATACGAAAAGAAAATTAGACGTTGCTGACGGGGGATTCGCTTTAGGGAAAACAGATAATGGTTTTCAAGAAGAGAAGCTAGAAGTGATAGATGACGAGCATACGATATCGGCTAAGAATTCATTAGGTATAACTGGTGTAAAAAGTATTTATGGAAATGGAAAGCCAACTCTCATACACCCTAATTCGAATACAAATCTGATAAACTCACGGACTGTGATTCCAATGGTTGAGGCAAAAGTTGATATTGGAACTAGCTATTTAGTGTCTGCATTTTTTGGAGAACCGAGTAGCGGTGAATCGTCGGATAGTTGGAATCATCAGCCTTATGTAGAAATTAACAATAAGGAGATAAAAGTTTATTCAGAAGATAAAAAGACGGTAATTTTTGAACAAAAAATGTAAATTTTAAAAATGACATGTATCTCAAAATTGAGGTACATGTTTTATAGTTGTAATTAATATCTCTTAACCTCATTTTAATCCTATCTGTTCGACAGAAAATAGTGTATATTGCGTATATTGCCTATTAAAACATATAAACTTTCTACGCAGGAGGAAAACAAAATGAAACGTTTGATTTGGCTATTTTATGCTTCTTATTTACTTATTGGATTTGCAAATGTCATCATTGGTGCAAGTCTCCCTGAACTCTTAAGCTATTATAGTCGAGATTATCGTGAGGGTGGTCTGCTTATCTCAATGCAATTTGCTGGGTTTTTAATAGGTGTCATTATGACCCCATTGTGGGTTAAAAGATTAGGGCACCGAAACGCATTGTTATTTGCATTGTCTATGCTATTCATGGCGCAAATGGTCTACGGATTTTTACCTTCCTGGGAATGGATCATTGTTGCGGCGCCTTTTGCTGGATTTGGTTTCGGGATAGTCGAGGCAATAATTGGTGCGTTAATACTGGACTCTGTCAAAGAGAAAAAAGCAGTAGTTATGAGCAAAGTCGAAGTGTTTTTCAGTATAGGAGCTATGCTTATGCCCTTAATAGTTAGTATTTTTATTGTTATTAATTACTGGAACCTGGCTTTCTTTGTATTAGCATTCTTCTCATTGATAATGATCTTCTTATGGATAAAGATTGGTCAGGTGGATGCATTTATTGACAGTCCTACAGAAGACATTCCGAATAAAAAAGATAAAATAATTCAGCCTTCATTGTTAAATGAAGGTACATATAAAAGTGGGGCTCAACTTCCTCTATTTATATTGTTTGTTATTTTATTTGCCACTTATGTAGGTGTTGAAATGAGCATTGCTAATTTTCTTCCTGCAATACTTATTGAGCTAAGTGGTGTCAGTACCGCTGTTGCTTCTTTAAGTGTCACGTTTTTTTGGATTGCTATGTCAGTTGGTCGAATCTTTGCTGGTGTGATTGCTGAAAAAGTGACTTATTATAAATATCTTTTATGGACAAACATAGCTACACTTTTGACACTAATTGCTTTTTCATTTATAAGCGGAATAGTTGGTCTTTTCGTATTTATTTTGATTATTGGACTATTTATGTCGGGTACTTTTGCAATTTCACTTACTTATGCCAATGCGCTTCTCAGCTTGAAGACCGAAAAAATCACTAGTTTACTTATCGCATCAGGTGGTGTTGGCGGTGCGCTTGTTCCGCTTCTTACAGGGTGGAGCATGGAAATGTTTTCGACAGAAGTCACTTTGTGGTTATTTGCTAGTCTGCAGTTAGTATTATTGGTGTTAATTATTTCTACAGATAGAAGAAAAGGGAATCACCCTAAAGGAAAACTTGAGGCAGAGGTTAAAATTTAAAAACCACATGGAAGACGCCTGCTGGCTGAAAGATTTCCTTAATTTGTAACCGATCCCCATTAAAGAAAAACAAAAAATCCTCCCCCAGTGTCACATGCAATGTGCACCCTTAGATTAACTGAGGAGGAATTAAAAATCATAAGATAAATTTACACTTCATAATCCATCAAATTAAGGTTTTAAATGAAAATATGGAGTTAGAAGTGTTACTAGTTATTTATTTTTTAAGTCCTCCGCTTTAGGGACATGTTTGAAAATTTCTTGACTTTCTAGGAAATCTACTAATCTATTAATCCAATCAAAATAGTCAAGTGATCGTTCTGAATTTTCCATATATATTTTAGTTTCTTCTTTTAGGGAATCACTAGCCTCGTCATCTGCTAATATCTCTTGAAGATTTTTTTGGATTTTTCTTTCAATGTTTCTGTTTTTTGTGATTACCTCCTTCCAGTTGGACGTAAAGAGAGAAATGAATATTTGATAATAGTCTCTTTCAACAGTGTAATAATCTTTACGAGACCCTTTGACAAACGTTTTTTCTGCGATGTTTAAATGAACCATCTCTCTTACAACTTGACTCATGCGAGTTTTACTCATGCCTGTCTTTTCTGCGAGTGTATCTAAATCTAACGGTTTACCTTCAAAGTAGATAAAAGCTATCACTCTTCCGATAGTACCTGGAAACCCATAAGATTTCATATTTTCAGCAATTTGTTCAATTATTTTATGATCTACAGCCTCTAATTTTTCTTTACTATTCATATATCACCTAACCCCTAACTTTATTATCTATGATTAAGGTTATCACATAAAGAAAATCTTTAAAAGTTAGTAAATATGAAGGAAATTGTCGCAAATTGGCGTATATCTAAGAAGATAAACTTTATACACAACGTAAACTTAAAATTGTACGAAGTTTATACTATTTTACGTTTATACGACATTTTTAATATGATTGTTGTTTAGGTAGACTAAATGTTGTTGGAATAAATGAATCATTCGGTATTTTAAGGGGGAAGGCTTTTGATACAGCTAAAGAATATTAATAAGATCTATGATGATGGATTTCAAGCGTTAAAAGATATAGATCTCATATTTGAAGAAGGAAAAATCAATGTTCTAATTGGTCCTAGTGGTTGTGGGAAAACAACTACGATGAAACTATTAAATCGATTAACGGAGTACACAGGTGGTCAAATTTTAATAGACGAGAAAAATTTAAAAGAAATGAATCCAATAGAACTACGTCGTCAAATGGGTTATGTCATCCAGAGTATTGGTTTATTTCCACATTTGACTATTTTCGACAATGTCGCTACTGTACCTAAACTACTAAAATGGGACAAACAGCGAATAAAACAAAGAGTCGATGAACTTCTAAGAATGGTTAATCTTGAACCTGATACGTTTAGAAATCGTTATCCATCTGAATTAAGTGGTGGTCAGCAACAGCGAATTGGTGTTATTCGAGCATTAGCTGCTGAGCCTTCTACAATTCTTATGGACGAGCCTTTTAGTGCGCTAGATCCAATTAGTAGAGAACAACTACAAGATGAACTTATTCGTCTTCAAAAAGAGATTAATAAAACAATTGTTTTTGTTACGCATGATATGGATGAAGCGATAAAAATAGCCGATCAAATTATTTTAATGAAAGATGGCGAAATCATTCAAAAGGGGTCACCAAGTGAATTATTAGCAAATCCAGCCAATGATTTTGTGAAAGAGTTTATTGGAACAGAACGATTAGAAAGCGCTAAAAAAATACCTGCACTAAGTGAATTTATCGAAGTTGATTGTCCATCTATTTCGCATACAATATCGAGCGATGAAGCTATTGAGATAATGATTAGGAATAATATGGCGGAAATTCCTGTTGTAGATTCGGATGGTAAATATGAAGGGGTAGTTAGTCTTTATAAAACTTTAGCAAATAAACAAGGTAAGCTACTAGACTTAATAAATCGTCAAAATAATTCAATAGTGGAAAACACAGATATAAATACGGTGATGAAAGAAATTAGCAAGAACCCTAACCCTTCATCAGTATTACCAGTTATTTCGGAAACTGATAAATTGGTCGGCATTGTAGATCGAAGTCAGTTGTTTCAAGCTTTACACCAAATTTATGAGAGTAAGAGTGGTGGGGCTTAAATGGAATTAATCATGGATTACCTGATATTTTGGCAGGAAAGATATGAATCTATTTTGGGGTACACCTATGAGCATATTGTTATTTCTTTTTTCGTTATCTTTTTATCTGTAATAGTAACTGTTCCGCTAGCCGTCTACATGACAAAAATGAAAAGCGAAAAGGTAAAAAACCTGATTTTTAATATAGCTAACATCTTCCAAACGATTCCTACGGTTGCTTTATTAGCAATTATGATCCCAATTTTGGGAATTGGATTCAAGCCAGCGGTTGCGGCATTGTTTTTATATGCCCTTTTGCCATTATTACGAAACACCTACACAGGTGTACAATCAATTGATCCAGCTATTGTTGAATCAGCTAAAGGTATGGGGTTTAGCACAACTCAACGGCTATTTAAAGTCGAACTTCCTGTAGCTCTTCCTTATGTTATGTCTGGAATACGCGTAACTACGGTTTATATTATAAGTTGGACGACACTTGCTGCTTTAATCGGTGCAGGTGGTTTAGGTGACTTAGTATTAGCCGGTATTGGATATAACGATAAACATATGATTTTCACAGGGACAATCCTGGCAATTGCAATTGCATTAATTTTAGATTTGATCTTTGGAAAAATCGAAAAAAAGTTTTCTAAAGTTTAATAAATATATTATATAGAAGAAAAGGGGATTTTTATTTATGAGAAAGATGATATTTACGAGTTTAGTTACCGGAGTTTTACTTACCATGTCAGCATGTGGCAATAGTGGTTCGTCAGATGACTCAGAAGTATTTGAATTTGGAGCGCAGAGAAATACGGATCCAAAAATAATGGCGGAAGTTGTGAAACAATTAGTAGAAGATCAAACAGATCATGAAGTAAATATTACTGAAGATATTCCTGCTAGCCCACAAATAATGGCAGCAATCGATAGAGAAGAATTTGACTTTGCTTTACTATACTCTGGTGAAGTGTACAATAATCACTTTGATGATGATCAAGTAGAGTATTCCACCGATCCTCAAGACACAATTATGCAAGCACAAGAACTGTTTGGTGAAGAGTATGACATGACTTGGTACGATTCCGTTGGATTTAGTAACCAATACGGTATTGCTATTCAAGGAGCGTTTGCAGAAGAAAATAACATCGTAACGATGACTGATTTAGGCGAATTTGCCGAAGACCTTACTTTAGGTACAGATAATTCTTGGATTGAACGCTCGAATGATGGATATCAAGGTTATCAACAGTCTTACGGATATGAATTTGGCGATGCTAGAGGAATGGACGTAGCTTTAATGTATGCAGGTATTGAGAGTGATGATTTAGATGTTGTTACAGCATACACAGTTGACCCACAAATTTTAGAATATGATTTGAAATTACTTGAAGATGATCAGAAGTTCTTCCCACCCTACGATGGTTCACTAGTAGCCAGAAATCAAGTGTTAGATAATCACTCAGATGTTAGTGAAATTCTTGATTCTATTGTTGGCTTAGTTAGCACAGAAGAGATGACCGCTTTAATTCACGAAGTAGATATTAATGAACGAAGTACAGAAGAAGTAGCTAGAGAATTTTTACAAGAAAAAGGCATGCTAGAATAATGGGGTGATTTGGTATGAGCTTTATCATTGAACTAAGTCAGTATATGGTTGAAAATTATGCTGAATTATTATCTTTAACAATGGAACATATATTAATGGTGGTTTATGGGATCGCACTTGCGCTTCTAGTAGGAATTCCATTAGGTATTATTGCTGCTAGATATGAAAAATTCGCACCGTTTATTATTTCTTTAACAAATATCCTTCAATTGGTTCCAAGTTTAGCGATGTTAGCTATCCTCATGCTCTATTTGGGATTAGGTTTTCAAACAATGGTGATAGGGTTATTCTTTTATTCATTACTTCCAATAGTAAGAAATACTTATGTTGGAATAAAAGAAGTAGACGATAGCATTGTAGAGGCAGGGATAGGGTCTGGAATGACGCCATTGCAATTGTTGACTAAAGTGCAATTTCCTTTGTCCATCCCCTTCTTAATGGCTGGATTACGAGTTGCTGCCGTTATCGCTATTGCAGTTGCTTGTATCGGTCCATATATAGGCGCTGGAGGCCTAGGTAAAGAAATTATCTCAGGCATTAGCCTTCAATCCGACGTTAAAATATATGCCGGTGCGATTCCTGCAACAATCTTAGCTATTGTAGCGGACTTTATATTAGGTAAACTCGAAAAAAAGGGGAAACAACGAATCGCGTAGATTTGTGTTTTTTGCTTCTCTTACTCAATTTTAAAAAACAAAGGTTACGAAAAAAGCTAAAAAGAAAGATAGAAAGGTTGTCTATATTGGTATTTAATATAAAAGATTCCAAGGAAAGAAAAGTAAAAACGGAATATCCGAGAGAAATTATTAAGATTGATGATGTTTGGATTCCGATGTCTGACGGTGCAAAATTGGCTGCAACGATATGGTTACCAAATGACGCAGAAGAGAACCCAGTACCAGCAATTCTGGAATATCTTCCATATCGAAAAAATGATTTCACAGCGATCCGAGATTCGATTCGACACCCCTACTTTGCAGGGCATGGCTATGCTAGCATTCGTGTTGATATTAGAGGTTCCGGTGATTCTGATGGTATTTTACTGGATGAATATTTAAAGCAGGAACAAGATGATGCGCTTGAAGTGATAGATTGGATAGAAAAACAACCATGGTCGACTAGATCAGTTGGAATGATCGGGAAATCATGGGGAGGATTTAATGGTCTTCAAGTTGCCGCTAGACAACACCCAGCGCTGAAAACAATTATTACTTTGTGCTCAACAGATGATCGTTATGCAGATGATGTCCACTATCGTGGTGGAAATATATTAGCATCTGACATGCTTTGGTGGGCTTCGACAATGTTTGTCTATAACGCAAGACCACAAGACCCGATGAATGTTGGTTCAAGTTGGAAAGAAAATTGGCTAGACAGACTCGAAAACACGCCGCCATTTGTCGAAAATTGGATGAGGCACCAGCGCAGGGATTCCTATTGGAAACATGGATCAATTGGTGAGGACTATTCTAATATCAAAGTACCGGTGTTTGCGATTAGCGGTTGGCAAGATGGTTATACGAATGCGGTCCTTAGACTATTGGAAAACTTACCGAATGAAAGCAAGGGATTGATTGGCCCATGGGCACATGAATATCCTGAAGTTGCAACACCTGATCCTGCTATTGGATTTTTACAAGAGTGCCTGAGATGGTGGGATCATTGGTTAAAAGGTGAAGAAACCGGTATTATGAATGAACCAAAATTGATCACATGGATTCAAGATAGTGAATTACCTGCAGTTAATTATGATGAGAGACCAGGGAAATGGGTAGCTGATCACTCTTGGCCATCAAAAAATGTCAAGGAACAATCACTTTGGCTTGCAGAAAACAAGCTTGTAGATGAAGTGAAACATGGAGAAACGGTTACTATCCCGAGTGTACAGGAACACGGTTTTTACTCAGGAGTATTCTGTCCATTCGGCCAACCAGGTGATTTGCCAGCTGATCAACGGTTAGAGAATGGGAAATCTGTTGTATTTACATCGGACCCTTTGCAGGAAAAAGTAGAGTTATTAGGTTATCCAGTTTTAAACGCTGAATTATCTGCAGATCAAGAAAATGCATTCTTAGCAGTTAGGTTGTCTGATAAAGCACCAACAGGCGAATCAACTCTAATCAGTTGGGGAATGTTAAATCTGACACATCGAAATTCGCATGAGCACCCAGAACCTTTAGTACCAGGGGAAAAATATAAAATATCTGTGCAACTCGATGTGTTGGGGCAACAAGTACCTAAGGGGCATCGATTGGAAGTCGCCGTCTCACCAACTTATTGGCCACAAGCTTGGCCATCTCCTAAACCTGTGACTCTAACACTTTATTCTGGAGAAGACACAAATATTGCATTGCCGGTTAGAACGCCCCAACCTGAAGATGAAACATGTGGCCATTTTAAACGGCCGGAAGTAGCCAAGGTCATTGAAAAAGAAATTAAACGAACAGAAAATAGAACGAGAAGTGTGTCGCATGATTTGATAAATGGGATTTGGACATTAGACGATTTATCAGACGAAGGTGAGAGGAAATTACTTGTGAACGGTTTAGAGCATGGGAGCATAAATAAAAACACGTACACAATAAAAGAGAATGATCCGTTATCCGCTCACGTTAAATGCGAATGGGAGTTGACAGTTGGTCGAAAAGAATGGCAGACGAAACTAATAAGCCAAAGTGAAATGACTAGCGACGAGACTACATTTTATTTAACAAACACGCTGACAGCTTTTGAAAGTGAGAAAGAGATTTTTAAGAAAACTTGGAAGACAGATATTTCAAGAGATTTAGTATGATAAAAATTCCGCGGTATGATTAATCTACCGTGGAATTTGTTATGGATTTAAACTCATGATAAAGGTCACGGTGGTCACTAATGGGCGTATTGGGATGCAATGATTCGGAGAGTTTTAGATTGGCTCCCCATTAGATAAAGCGAATGAATAGCTAAATCACCTGCATGTTTGATACTCTTTAATAGTGGGAATAATAACCATTGAAACATAAAGGAGTGGATCAACATGAAAGTACTAATTGTAGGTGCAAATGGACAAGTTGCTAGACATAGTCTTAAGCACTTTGGGAAATCTGAAGAACATCAGGCTATAGCGATGGTTAGAAAAGCAGAACAGGGAGCTGAGCTTAAAAATTTGGGTGCTACAGATACAGTTATTGCAGACTTAGAAGGTGATATTTCTCATGCTTTTAAAGACGTAGATGCCGTTGTATTTGCAGCAGGTTCTGGGCCCCATACAGGCGCTGACAAAACCGTTCTCATTGATTTGTGGGGAGCGATGAAAACAGTGGATGAAGCTAAGAAGCAAGGTGTAAAGCGCTTTGTCATGGTGAGTGCCATCAACGTAGATGATCCGGAAAGTGCTCCAGAAAAAATGCGTCATTATGTTGTAGCAAAAAAACTTGCAGATGATCACCTTAAGGCTAGTGGGCTAGATTATACGATAGTAAGGCCTGGTGGACTTACGAACGATGAACCAACTGGAAGAATACTACTTGAAGAGAAAATCGGTCATCGGAATACGACAATTACTCGTGCTGATGTTGGCCATGTTGTAGTAGAAACATTAGACAAGAAAAATACGTATGGCAAAATTTTTGAAATATTAAATGGTGATGTCTCTATTGACGAAGCTATTGAGAAGGTATAATGAAATTACTGAAGCTACAATTTCAGTTTTGGAATTGTAGCTTTTTGAATTTGTTTTAATTTAGAAGGAGTAGAAATAAAAAAAGTCATCTCATAGGGGGAAATCTATGCGATGACTTTTTTGTTGTTTTTGAAATGAAAAGATAAGGATTTATTCAACTTTTTTTGATAGAATAGGATGATGTATATTTTCAGCAGTCTTGTCTGAATATGGTTAAAAATTTAACGATGAAATTATAGGTGAAAAAATGGAACATGTAGAGACAAGCAGAGAAAAAGTACTTCTATTCTCAAGAATATTATGGCCGATTATGGTGACACAAGTTAGTTTTTTTGCAATGAATTTAGTAGATACAATGATGTCTGGCCGGGTAGGTACGGATGATTTAGCTGGCGTTGCGATTGGTTCTAGTTTATGGTTACCGGTGTTCACTGGAATTAACGGTATATTATTAGCTGTAACTACAATTGTAGCGCAGCTAGTGGGAAGTGGTCGAAAAGATAAAATTTCCGAATCGGTGACACAAGCGATATATTTATCAATTGTTCTTGCTCTTATCGTTGTCGTTGGTGGAGTATTTTTACTTGAACCAATTTTATCGATCATGAATTTAACCGATGCTGTAACCCATATTTCTTTGCACTATTTAGTCGGCTTATCAATAGGTATCATTCCGTTATTTTTGGCGAATGTACTTCGCAATTTCTTTGATGGACAAGGGTTCACACGAATAACAATGATTATTACAGTATCAGCAGTTCCTTTTAATGTTTTGTTAAACTATGGCTTTATATTTGGTAACTTTGGATTACCAACATTGGGCGGTATTGGTGCTGGTTATGCAACTGCACTGACGTATTGGATCATTCTGTTTTTTAGTGTATGGATGACATTTAAAGTACCGGTGATTAGACATTACCAAATTCTTGTAAAATGGGTGAAACCATCTTGGAAAACATGGAAAGAGCAGCTTTCGATTGGAATTCCGATAGGTCTATCTATTTTCTTTGAGGCGAGCATCTTTTCAGTTGTAACACTATTGATGGGAGTTATGTTTACTACGGTAACCATTGCTGCGCATCAGATTGCATTAAGTTTTACTTCGCTTATTTTCATGATTCCATTAAGTATTTCGATGGCCTTAACAATTGTTGTAGGTTTTTCTGTGGGAGGGGGAAAGATTCGGGCTGCCAAACAATATGGACGTCTTGGCGTCTGGGGTGGAATTGGCATCTTAGCAGTCGGAGCAGTTTTTCTCTTCTTTTTCAGAGAACAAATTGCGTATCTTTATACAAATGATAGTGAAGTTGTGTTGATGGCAGGACAATTCTTTATTATTGCGATTGTCTATCAACTTTCTGATGCGGCGCAATCAGGATTACAAGGTGTGTTAAGAGGTTATAAAGATGTCAAAGTACCATTTATTACTGCTTTTATCTCTTATTGGATTATTGGGATTCCGGCGGGATATTATTTTTCAGCTTATACAGAACTAGGTCCATTCGGATTATGGGTTGGAATAACGTTAGGTTTAACTTGTGCTGCAATTGGTTTCTATGTTCGACTACAAATTGTTCAACGTCGCGTGGAAATAGGACTAAGTGAGGATAGATTGAAGTAATATAAAATTAAGTAGTAGGGTTTTGTCAACATGGACTTCACAATTTTTGGGTCTTATAGACTATAACTTGATAAATATTTTAGAAAAAAGTACTAGTGATGTTGTTTTTTGTGTTATAATATAACTATAAAATGTAAAGTTAATAAATGTATAGGTGTATTCCGTTAAGAGCAAACTTGTTGAAAAACAAGGACGCAAAGCTACAGGCCTAAGGATGAACTATGGCGGCTGGGTTACCAGGAATAACTAGTTGTTTAAAGGTTATTTCCATGGGGGGGAATAGCCTTTTTATGTATCTTATAGAGAAATTCTGTCTTTATAATATTTGCTATTTTAAAATGTCAATTTTTCAAAAATGTTTGATAGAATGTGAGGTGTGGATCATAGCTAAATGGCGAACGTTATTGTTCCTTATCGGAAGTGTTTTGTTTTTTTATAGCTGGTTTTATATTTTTAGAGAAAATGAATGGATGAGAGTATTCGGTGCAAGCGTTTTTCCAGTTTTGTGGGGATCTTTGAGTTTTTTTTGGATTTTTAAAGCTTACCGGACAATCACAGGGAAGCAGAAGTATTTTTGGTTATTATTAAGTATTGGTATTCTATTTTATATTTTTGCTGATGCATTCTGGTTTTTATACTTTATCTTGGAAGGGGAGACTCATTTCCCTGGCAGTACCTATCTATTCTGGCTCTTAGCTTATATCTTTTTTTTGACGGCATTAACATATAAAGTAAAATTAATAAGTATTTACATTAAAAATAACCATTATCTTTTCAACATTATTATTTTTATGATTTCAGCAGCAGCGATAAGTGTACATTATTTAATGGAACCTATCATACTCCATTCAGAATTTTCCTTTTATTATACAATAATAAATTTAGCCTATCCTATAACGTCACTCAGCATTTTATTCGTTATTACTTGCTTGTATTATTTTTCTCAATTCAGTAACGAAAAACGAATTATGTTATTTATTGTCGTTGGTTTCTTCTTACAAGTGATTTCTGACACGAGTTATGCTTACTTTGAATTAATTGGACAGGTTCACGCACCAGGAAACTATATTGATCCAATATGGTTAACGGCTTTAATACTGATTGGTTTATCTGGCAAGTTTGCCCAAGGAAATCAACGCAAACCAAAGTGGGAAATTAGAAATATCTTCAATGGGCAGGAGGCAGTATTCCCTTATTTAAGTAGTATTATTTTAATTGTTTTAGTAACTCATAGTTATAATTGGGATTTAAATGCGCTAAGTATTGGTTTAATTGTTATCTTCGTATTGATACTTGTGCGCCATTACGTGATAATTCGAAAAAATGAATACTTAGTAAATGAATACAGAGAATTGGCCTATCATGATTCGCTAACGGGATTAAACAATCGTACTAGCTTTCAGAACGATTTAGAACAAATAGTCAATCAAGCTGCTGAAAACAATAAAAATTTAGCGTTACTCTTAATAGATTTAGATCGCTTTAAAATTGTAAATGATACGCTGGGTCATCATATTGGAGACAATATACTAAAAGAGGCATCGGAACGATTGAGTAGTGTATTAGGAACAGATGAAAGTTTATATAGGTTAGGAGGAGACGAGTTTGTTCTAATCCTATCCAATTCTACTAAAAAAAGATGCATTGAATTATCGAAATCGATAAAAAAAGCATTTGTAAAGCCATTTTTTGTAGAGAGGAACGAAATAACAATAACCCCCAGTATCGGAATCTGTTCCTACCCGGAGCATGGTACGAACAGTGAGACATTACTTAAAAATGCGGATGCCGCAATGTATTTAGCAAAGGGGAGAGGCGGGAATGGATTTCACTTTTTCTCTTCAGGTTTACATGATCAATTGGCGCGCAAAATGTTAATAGAGACGGAATTGAGACATGCGATTGACAGAAAGCAATTCACTCTTTACTATCAACCGAAGATAGAATTACAATCGGAAAAACTAGTAGGAATGGAAGCTTTATTACGATGGGATCACCCAGAGTTGGGGCGTATTTCACCTGTTGAATTTATCTCGGTAGCAGAAGAGACAGGTCAAATTATAGCAATTGGTGAATGGGTTATTAGAGTGGCCTGTAAACAAAACAAGGCATGGCAAGAAATTGGATATCCATCATTGTGCGTTTCAGTTAATGTATCTGTTCGGCAATTTCAGCATGGCGATTTTATAGAAACTGTGAGAAATGCTTTGCAAGAAACTGGATTGAAAGCTGAGTTTCTAGAGTTAGAGATTACAGAAAGTATTTTACAAAATGTGGAAGAGTCTAAGGCAGTGTTGATCGGTCTAAGAGAGATTGGGGTAAAAACATCAATCGATGACTTCGGTACTGGCTATTCATCACTTCATATACTTAAGGAATTGCCAATCGATACACTTAAAATAGACAAGTCATTTATTGATGATATTATCGAGGGCTCCGATGAATCAATGGTAAAAACGATTATTGATATTGGGTCAAATTTAAATCTTAGTATTGTTGCGGAAGGCATAGAACATGAGAAGCAAGTGGAAATTTTAACAAAATACAACTGTGGTTTTGGGCAGGGGTACTTATTTTTGAGACCAATACATGCTGAAGGATTTGAGAAATATCTTAAGGACTGTAACATGGTGAATAACATTTAGTAATTTGGGTCTTTTTAAAGGTTAATTTACACATAATTTCGATAAAAGAATCGGTTATATCGAAATGAAAAAGAGGTATTCCGTGCAAACAGAATACCTCTTTCTCAACATAAATGTGTTATTCTCCTGAAAAAAGTTCAATTGCTTCATTTAAAGACTGTTCAACAGCTAATGGATCGTAGTTAAACCAAGGATCTACATTAACAAAATAAACTTGGTCATTTTTTACAGCATCAAGATTTTTCCATAAAGAGCTTTCTTCAATTTGGTGAAACATGCCACCCTCTTCTGCAGCTTCCTCACCATAAACTAACATGATAATATGATCTCCTGCATATTCTGGTAACATTTCCATTGAAATTTCTTCATTAACAAACTCGCTAAATTCCGGATCTTCGTCAAGTATTTCTTGAATGAAATTTGGTGGGGTTAATTCTAAAGAACGATAAATTGAATGGCCGATGTTCCGAGCACCATAAATTCTAAGAACATCTTTTCCCCAAGCCATAAATATTGTAACTATTTCATCTTCACCGATGTTATCTTGTATTTTATCTCTGCCTTCAGCTGCTGCTTCTTCATGAGAAGCAATCCATTCTTCGGCTTCTTTTTCTTTACCTAGTATCGATGCAATTTCATTTAATTGAGTGAAAACATCTCCATACATCCATGGTACTACTACAGTAGGTGCGACTTTACTTAGTTGGTCAACTTCATCAGGGTTTGCCGTAATAATTAAATCAGGTTCCAAGTCTATCACCTTTTCGATGCTAAAGGGATTTCCGATATCTTCTACCCCCTCTTGCAGATCTCCTAGGTAATTATTGTCCAGCACGTGTGAACCTACACCGATAGGTTTTATTCCTAGAGTTAGCATTTGACTTAAATATTGTGTCGTTACAACTCTTTCTGGATTTACAGGGATTTCGACGTCATTTCCTTCTGTGTCAGTATAAATGCGCGTCTCTTCACTTGTTACTTCAATTTCTTCGGTATTGACATCTTCAGCTCCAGTTTCTTCATTACGTTCATTGTTGTTACCGCAAGCTGCTAGAATCCCAACTAAAAATATCACTATAAAAATTCCGGTAATTGACTGCTTAAACTTCATATTGATTGTCCTCCCATTGATTGAAATTCGTTCTGAATTAGAATATAACATGGTACCTGCCTCTCTCTATCTCGTTAATAATGATAATCATTATCAATATATTATGCAAGAATTATTATTAGAAAAATAGACTATAAGAAATTTAGTGCAAATTCTCTTAATATTTCTTTAATAGTATTGACGTCAAAGAAAAACTCCAATACAATGTAAATGATATTGAAAATCATTATCATTTAAAAGTGGAGGAGATTAAATTATGAGAAGTTCCAAAAATACTATTGGTCTATTTTCAGGCCTTTTTTTATTGGCAATTGTATCAGCGTGTGGAACAAATAACGAAGCAGATAGCATGGAGGTCATTGAAGAAAATACGTTGGCAAGTGAGAATGTTAACAATGGTGATGTTGAAAATGATGATGTACGTATTGTAGAACATGCCCTGGGAGAAACAGAAATTGAGGGGACGCCAGATACTATTGTGACGTTATATCAAGGAGCAAACGATGTGATAACAGCTTTTGAGATACAACCTGTTGGGATAGTTGAATCATGGACAGAGAAACCTATTTATGAATATCTGAGAGATGATTTGGAAGGAATAGAAATAGTAGGAGAGGAAACCCAACCAAATTTAGAGGCAATATCAGAACTTAATCCAGATCTTATTATCGCCTCTAGAACAAGGCATGAGGAGATATATGACCATTTAACTGATATTGCGCCAACGATAGTCGGAGAAAATGTCTATGATTGGAAAGATACCCTCGATATTATGGGACAAGCTTTAAATAAACAAGAAGAAGCAGAAGAATTACTAGCAGAATATTATAATAGAATGGAAGATTTTAAGGCGAAGATGGGTGACGAACTACCTATGGAAGTTTCTATTACTAATTTCAGAGCCGACCACGCACGTATATTTTACATGGGATATGCAGGAGGTATTTTAGAAGATGCTGGATTTACGAGGCCAGAGGGACACGATGATCCAGAAGAGTGGGGAATTAAATTATCTTCTAAAGAGAGCATTCCTGAAGCAGAAGCTGAAATGATATTTAATTTTAACTCTGGAACAGAGACAGAACAAATTGAACAAACGTTTGAAGAATGGACAAGTCATCCATTGTGGGAAAACCTCGAAGCGGTAAAAAATGATCAAGTAGTTATGGTAGAAGAAGTGCCGTGGAATAGCGCTGGCGGTTATATCTCTGCTCATATGATGGTAGATGATCTTTTTGAAATTTTTGATATTGAAGAGTAAGTGTCACACTTTAATCGGTAGAAAAAATTGTAGTAGTTGACTTTGAAACCACCTATAGTGATGGAAGTGTAATGATATGAGTAGATATTTAGTAACTAGTAGGATGAAAATATTTGTATTAGCTGGTCTGTGTTTAATACTTGTTGTTGCATTCATTTCGAGTATTATCGTCGGGCAAACACCGATTTCTATGGGACAAGCTGTAGGCTCATTTTTGAATTACAACGAATCGGTCACGGAACATGTAGTCGTCCGAAATGATCGTCTCCCAAGGGTTGTGATTGGTGCAGTCATTGGGGCATGTCTAGCTATTTCTGGGGCGCTGATGCAAGCATTGACAAGAAACCCTCTTGCTTCGCCAAGTATATTTGGTATAAATACAGGGGCGATTTTTTTCGTCGTAGTAGGTGTTGTATTTTTCTCGATTTCTTCTTTACAACATTTAATGTGGTTCGCTTTTTTAGGAGCAACAATTGCTGCGTTGCTTGTTTATTTTCTAGGTTCATTAGGTAGAGATGGATTGACTCCGATTAAAATTGTCTTGGCAGGAGCCGCAATCAGCGCTTTGTTTCAGTCGTATACTCAAGCAATTCTTGTCATGAATGAAGCAGGCCTACAAGACGTCTTATTTTGGCTTGCAGGGTCTATCAGTGGAAGAACGTTAGACATGTTGCTCCCGGTGTTACCTTTTATGATTGGTTCAGTAATTGTCGTGTTATTCATGGGCAGGGCGATAAACTTGTTAATAACTGGAGACGATATTGCTAAAGGAATGGGACAAAAAGTATGGTTAGTAAAAGTGACAATGGGTGTCATTGTCGTGTTATTAGCAGGGAGTTCTGTTGCTGTTGTTGGATCTGTAGGATTTATCGGTCTGGTTATTCCGCATATTGCAAGAGCGTTTACCGGAAATGACTATCGCTGGTTACTTCCTTTCGCTGCAATTCTTGGAGCAGTATTATTGTTAATGGCAGATGTGGTCGCACGATTACTAATCATGCCCCAAGAAGTACCTATTGGAGTTATGACAGCGATAATTGGCGCCCCTTTCTTTATTTATATTGCGAAACGTGGGGTGACTAAACTGTGAAAAAATACATTACGTGGCGACACCCGAAAGAATTTGTATCATTTCAAATAGAGACAAAATCTTTTTTACTTCTTATATTATTAAGCGTATGTCTTTTACTAGCCTTAATTATTGGACCTAGTTTGGGGAATAAGTTACTTAGTCCATTAGAAGTAGTTAGGACGATTGCAGGAATAAGTGCAGGGGGAAATGAGTTTATCGTCATGAATTCAAGGTTGCCTCGGACACTTGTTTCAATACTTACTGGTGCAGCATTAGGGCTGTCAGGACTTATTCTTCAAGGGGTTATTCGAAACCCACTTGCAGCACCGGATATTATAGGTGTTACTGGAGGAGCTTCACTAGCTGCGGTAGGTTTTATTACTTATTTATCAGGTACGATAAGTATCTCTTTTTTACCGATAGCTGCTGTTAGTGGGGGGATTATTGTTTCAGTTTTTATTTATCTTATGTCATGGAAAAATGGTGTGACACCGATTCGACTTATTTTAATAGGTATTGGTGTTTCTGCTTTGATGAGTGCTGGGACGACTTTTATGCTCGTATTAAGTCCGTCATCATCAGCTGGTCAGGCTTATCTCTGGTTGACAGGTAGCGTATATGGCGCTTCTTGGGAGAATGTTTATACGATAGCCATGGTTATTATCGTAATAACACCCTTTGTATTACTCTTCTCGAGAAGTCTTAATGCGCAACAATTTGGTGATGGTGTGGCATCGGGACTTGGTGTGAAGGTAGAGTTCCATAGAATGGCGTTACTTCTTTTCAGCGTTATATTAGCTGGAGTTGCTGTATCAGTTGCAGGAGCAATAGGATTTGTTGGACTGATTGCTCCTCATATTGCTCGTGCCTTAATCGGAAGGCAATTCGCCAGTTTGATTTTAGCTTCTACTTTAGTCGGGGGATTACTTGTGTTTTTTGCTGATTTGATAGCACGAACTGTTTTTTATCCGATTGATATTCCAGCTGGTGTGTTTACTGCGGGAATTGGCGCCCCGTTTTTTCTTTACTTATTATTTAAAAATCGGAATCAATTTTGAAATGGGAGGTTAGGGATATGATTAGTTTACAAGCCTCTGATTTAACATTTGGTTATGATGAACAACCAATTATTGAAAATCTAAATTTAAAGATCCCAAAGGGAGAAATAACCGTCTTTATAGGTGCAAATGGCTGTGGAAAATCGACACTGTTAAGAACTTTGGCTCGATTGCTGAAGCCAGATAATGGTACGGTATTTTTGGAAAATGAAAAAATAGCTTTGCTACGGACGAAAGAAATTTCGAAAAAAATGTCGATCCTCCCACAAGGAGCTTCTACTCCAGAGGGGTTGACAGTTGAACAATTAGTCAAACAAGGAAGATATCCCCATCAAAGTTGGTTAAAGCAGTGGTCGACTGAAGATGAACGCATGGTTCAAGATGCGTTGGCATCGACTAATATGACCGAATTTAGTGATCGTTCTGTTGATTCATTATCAGGCGGCCAAAGACAGCGAGCGTGGATCGCGATGACACTTGCGCAAGGAACAGAGACGCTATTATTAGATGAACCAACGACCTACCTTGATTTGGCTCATCAGATAGAAGTCCTTGATTTACTATTCGATTTAAACGAAAAAGAGGAAAGAACTATTGTTATGGTTTTACATGATATTAATTTAGCTTGTAGGTATGCACATTATATTGTCGCTCTGCAAAACAAAACGATATTTGCTCACGGGAGACCAGAAGATATTATTACAACAGAAACGTTGTGGGAAGTTTTTCAAATGGAATGTCAAATTATGACGGATCCAATATTTGGTACACCTCTCTGCATACCTTTTGGAAAAGGAAGAAAAATCACCGGAAAAGATAATGCCATTATGTCTGTTAAGTGAATCAAAAACTTCGTCTAAATAGTGGTAAACATTTTACAGAAAAAAGGTGTCCTAAAAGTTCAAGAAAGAACTGTAGGACACCTTTTTTAATAAGTTAATTATTCAACCACACTGTCTAATACATGATCAATAATTTGTTCATTTGCAACTGGACCATTATATAACCAGCTTGAGGTCGATTCGAACTCATATACGTGATTATTTTTTACCGCAGGTATGTTTTGCCATAGAGGGTCTTCTAATAATTCAAGGCCATCTTCTTGATTGCTATTTATTAAAAAGATGTGCTCAGTTTCAAGTTCGGCGAGTTCTTCTAAAGAAATAGGCGACCAGTCTGCTGTAGCAGTTTTTGAAATTTCTTTTACAACTTCTGGAGATGAAAGCCCAAGATCACCATATAAAACAGCACCACTGGACAACCCTTCACTTACTACAAAAAATTGATCGCCAGTTAGCCAAATTGCAGCAACAGGATCTTCTCCAATCGCATTCTTTATTTTTTCTTGAGATTCTTCTGCTTTTTTATCATAATTTTCTAAAACTTGATCTGCTTTATCAGTTAGATTTAGAACTTCTGCGATTTCTGTTAAATTTTCACGCCAATTTTCACTATTTTCTGTAGCCACAACGTAAGTCGGAGCAATCTTGGCGTATTGCTCGTATTTACCGTCGCTTACCGTATCACCAGAACCGACAATATGTAAGTCTGGATTAAAACTAGTGACCGCTTCAAATGGAAGGTCAAAAGGAATTGTTTCAACACCATTAAGATCTTCTTGCAAGTAGCCTTGAATCCCTGCACCTTCTGATATTGACCATTGCGCAACAGGTGTGACGTCAAGTGCGACTAAATAATCTTCCAAATAAGAAGCAATAATTCGTTCTGGGTTTGCAGGAATAACGACATCGTTTCCAAGTGAATCAGTTAACGTTTGCTCTTCGGACCTTTCATCTGCCTCAGCTGTGTTTTCATTATTTGAATTAACTTCAGTACTTGAATTTCCTTCATTATTTGAATTATCTTCATTATTTTCTCCACACCCTGTAAGTGCTAAAGACAGTGCTAGTAAACTAACACCTAGTAAACTTTTGTTGAATAAATGATCCATAATAACTTTCCTCCTTGAATAAAATAAGTACTTTGCACAAAAACAATGATAACGATTATCATTGTCAATGGCAAGAGTTATTTTAGTTTATAGGAAATAAAATGAATGAAGATAGTATTAATTATAAATATTTATTGAGTAGGAATAGTAAATAGGATACAATTATGTGATAATGAGAATCATTTTCAAACAAACGGGTGTAAGTAGAAGAGCTTGAGGGGCGAGTTAGCGTGCAGGAAGAATTCAATTTGGAAGAGCAAATGTTGCTTTGGTATGAAGCGAATATGAACGTGTTGGATGTTAGGCGAGAGACTATTAGACGTGGTGATGCCCTTTGTGAATATCGATTGCCAGCGAGTGCTTTTATCTACTTTTTTCGCGGTAAAACGAACGTATCGATAAATGAGAGAGCATCTTCTACGAGAGGGACACATATTTTACATGGGGGAAAAGGTGCCTTATTAAATATTGTCCCCCAAAGTAATGTGGTAGAGTTATATTTGATTTTCTACAAAGGCATTATGCCTGCGACGAGTAGTTTGAGAATAAAGACATTGTTCAAAAAACATAAGCCATTTGACTCACCGTATAACGTGGCTATTGATGAGGGGGCATTAAGCTTTTTCGATATTGTAAAAGAAATGGATCACGTTTGGCAATCCGAAGATTCGATTAAAAAATTTCATGTCAAAACATTATTCCTTCAATTTATTTCTTGCTTTTTTAAAGTAGTCCAAGATCAAAAACAAATACAAAAGAACAAAGATCCTGTGACAAAGGCTATTCGTTATATTCATGACAATTATGCAGAAGTCATTTCATTGGAGTCATTGGCAAAAAGCATAAACTATAGTCCATCTCATTTGTCACTGTTGTTTAAAGACCAAACAGGGAGTAGTCCAATTGATTATTTAATTCGTGAAAGACTAAATAAAGCTGCGAATTTTCTTGTAGAAACGGATGCAAAGGTTCATGAGATTGCTGTTAAGGTCGGGTATAAGGATGCGCATTATTTTAGTAGGCTTTTTAAAAAGAACAAAGGAGTAACACCGGCCCAATATAGGAAAGAAAATCGGAGACAATCAGATGATTCTCTTGGTTATGTAAGAGGATTGTCCATTGATCCTAGAGAAGCGAAAAGTTATATTGATAATGATTATCATTATCAATATAACTTTTGGGGGACAGTAGACATGAATACTTATTCAAACTTAATTAGATTTAATTTCATTCTTTGTATGGCACTATTTATAAGTGGTTGCTCAGGTGGTGCGAATAATATGCAAGAGAATGAAGATGCCAGTATAGACGTAGCGGAAAATGCTGCTTCGGAAGATACTAGTGAAAAAGTGGCAGAACATAGATTTGGAGAAACGGTAATTCCTAAAGACCCAGAGCGAATTGTCTCACTAGGATTGGAAGATATGACGTTGGCATTAGATGTACCTCTTGTTTATGCGACGCTCCATGGTGAAAATCATTACTTGGAGGCGAAGCTTCATGAAAAGGGTGTGGAAACAGATGTTGTTGGAGGAGGACAAGTGAATAATGAAGCTGTTCTTGCAGCAGATCCAGATTTAATTATTATCAGTGACGGGCCGTCAACGGACGAGTCAGTATACGAAGAATTAACAAAAATCGCTCCAACAATCCTGTTAAATCGGGAAAATTGGCGAGAAGAGATAGTTAGACTGGGTGAATTGTTAAATATGGAAGATTTGGCAGAAGCAAAGGTTGAGTCGTTTCATGAACAATTAGATAAAGCGGAAACGACAATTACGGATGTGGTAGGTGAAAATGCGACCGTTGCTTTTATTAGACTGAGCGAAAATATGGCGTACCTTTGGTTCCCATTTCCAGAAGATTCTTATGACAAGGGGTATGTTGGCTTAATCTATGACAGTCTTGGTTTTAAACCAGATCCATTCATTCTTGAGATGATGGAAGAAAACCCGGATGAACATTGGGGTGTTCAATTGTCTCTTGAAATGTTGCCAGAAATAAAAGCTGATTATATTTTCGTGACTGCCGGAGCATCAGGTGGAACAGCTGAAGATTACGAGGAGAGTTGGGGACAACTTGCTGAAATAGAAGAGTTGCAAGTTTGGCAGTCTATTCCAGCTGTTCAAGAAGGAAATGTGTATCAAGTATCAGCTAAAAACTGGATGCTGGCAGGCCCTTATGCTGATGAAAGCAAAATCAATGATGTCATTCAAGCAGTAACAAATGAATAATCATCATCCAGTTGTTATGTTAAAACACAATTCTCTACAAAATCTCTTTCACTTATCCATGCCAAAAAGAAAAATTTAGTCTATAATGAAAACGAGAGTCATTCTCAACTATTGAGGGTGACTCCTTATAAGTGTCCTATCATGTAATTGATATTTCATTTTAAAATATCAATAAAATTATTAACTGAATGATGTAAAGGGATGAAAAATATGGCATTAAACGAACAAGAATCATCACTCGATGAAGAAAATAAAAAAATTACATCACGCCCTATGATGGCTACAATTATTCTTTTTGGAGGGCTGATCGCACTTCTACTTGGGGGCGCAGCATCGATAACTTTTGGGGCTGCTGATATTAATTTTAAAACAGTATGGACAGGTGTTTTTCAATTTGATCCAGATCTAACAGCTCATCAAATCATTCAGGAACTGCGAATGCCAAGAGTTATTGCCGCTGCATTAGTTGGAGCTTTTTTAGCTGTTTCTGGAGCAATAATGCAAGGTATGACAAGAAATCCTCTTGCTTCCCCTTCCATTATGGGTGTAACAGCTGGTTCAGCATTCATGATCGCCATCGCGTTTGCTTTTTTTCCGGCTACTTCATATATGGGCTTAATGATTTGGTCATTTGTTGGAGCGGGTTTAGGAGTCGGACTTGTATTTACAATTGGGAGTTTATCTAGAGGTGGGTTAACGCCTGTCAAATTAGCTTTAGCTGGAGTCGCGGTTACTGCTTTACTGCAGTCAATTTCGACGACGATTGCGATTCATTTCAACGTCGCCCAAGACATTACTTTTTGGTACGCTGGTGGTGTGGCTGGAACAAGGTGGACGATGATTCAATTAATGATTCCTGTTGCAGTTGTTGGGTTGATACTTGCAATGTTGCTTGCCCGTTCGATTACGTTACTCAGTTTAGGTGACGATATTGCGAAAGGATTAGGACAACGGACTGCGATTGTTAAGATAATCGGTACCATTGTCGTTTTACTACTCACTGGTGCAGCAGTTTCTGTAGCGGGAACAATTGGATTTATTGGGCTTGTGATACCACATATTACTAGATTTTTAGTAGGTGTTGATTATCGATGGATTATTCCTTGTGCAGCCGTATTAGGAGCTTTGTTACTTGTTTTAGCTGATCTTGGAGCACGAATGATAAATCCACCATTTGAAACCCCAGTTGGAGCAATCACTGCTATGATCGGGGTTCCATTTTTCCTCTATCTTGCTAGACGAGAAGGGAGAGGATTTTAATGGAGACGACCAAAAAGACTCAAAAAAGCCCATCAGTAGTAATGATAGGTCTGCTAGTATTAATAATAATTATATTTTTTCTGAGCCTTAATCTTGGATATATACAAATTGCCCCTCTAGATGTTATTAGGACATTAATTGGGAGTGGAACAGAGCAAGACCAGCTTGTATTATTTGACTTCCGCTTGCCGCGGATGGTGATAGCTTTATTAATAGGAGCAGGATTAGGAATTTCAGGTGCGATATTACAAGGTGTATCGCAAAATGGTTTAGCTGATCCAGGAATTTTAGGGATTAACGCGGGAGCCGGCTTTGCTGTTGTGCTTTTTATTTACTTTTTCCAAGGATCAATGTCTTCTCTTGGTACCTTGTCAATATTTGTCATGCCGATTTCCGCATTAATTGGTGGGGTATTTGCCGCTTTTCTTATCTATACACTTGCGTGGAAGAACGGTGTGACACCTGTCAGGCTGATTTTAGTAGGGATCGGGGTTAATGCTGCCTTTGGAGCGGGTTTGATTATTTTTCAATTGAAAATGAACCCAAATGATTTCATGCAAGCAACGATTTGGCTTTCAGGAAGCATTTGGGGGGCGAATTGGAAGTTTGTTTTGACAGTTCTACCATGGATTCTTATTCTCATACCTTTTACGGTTTACAAGGCTAGGAATTTAAATATCTTGAACTTAGGTGATGAAATGGCAACAGGATTAGGGATAGCCGTGGAGAGAGAAAGAAGAATCTTGCTGCTTACTTCCGTTGCCTTAGCCGGAGCATGTGTAGCTGTTGGAGGTGGAATCTCTTTTTTGGGATTGGTAGCTCCTCATTTAGCAAGAAGATTAGTTGGATCAAAGCATCAAGTAATGCTTCCAGTAACCGCGTTGATCGGGGGATTGTTATTACTTCTTGCTGATATGATCGGACGTAATCTTCTCGCACCATCAGAAATACCAGTAGGGTTGGTTGTTTCAGCATTAGGAGCGCCATACTTTATTTACTTATTAATCAAAGTGAAGTGAAAAAGAATGGGAAAGATTATGGTCTTATTCACTAAAACTACCGGTAGCAAATACATTTTGAAAAGGTGGAGTAAATAGATGACTTATGAGACAGAATCTATGAAAGAAGTATCGAGTATTGCAAAAACTATTAGAGAACGTCGAACAATACGAGAGTTCAAATCAGATCCAGTTTCTGTTGAAGCTATTACAGACATTTTAAATGATGCAGTGTGGGCACCAAACCATGGATTTAGAGAGCCTTGGAGATTTATTTTATTTCAGGGTGAAGCAAAGGAACAATTTATTGAAGCCGTAAGTGAGGCGTCAACTGCTGAGCAAATAAAAAAATGGGGTGAAATGAAAGCTCAGTATTATAGGAATGTGCCGATTCATTTAGTCGTTGTCATGAAAGAAGACCCTAGACAAAAGCAGTGGGAAGAGGATTTTTCAGCAACTTCAGCATTAATCCAAAATTTTCAATTACTAGCATGGGAAAAAAATATCGGAGTAGTATGGAAAACAAACGGTTATAACTTTGATCCACGTTTCCACAAGGCAATAGGAATAGAGCCTGGTGAAAAAATAGTTGGTACGCTTCATGTTGGTTACTTTGATAAGAAACCTAAGGCAAAACCAAGGACAGATATTGAAAAAAAATTAACAATTGTACCTGAACTTTAAAATACTTATGAAGAGTTATTGTTGGAGATTTAAAGAAGACTGAAACCTGATTTAATGATTTGAAATTAAGGTGAAGGCATATAACTTCTATATAAAACTAAAACTATTAAGCGCTATGGGAGCATATCACTCCTCTAGCGTTTTTATTAGTTCATTTTTTGTTTGGTAAGTGATGTCATATGTTTAACTGACAAAGGTAAGTTCTTCTTGGGGCTATTTCCTAAAAAAAATGATATAGTATATATGGTGAATTATAATAAATGATAATTTTAATATATATTCTTTCTTAGGGAGGGAGTTTTATATGATGGTTGATGAAATCCCTTCTTTACAAAACGAAGGGGATCTCGCGTCGATAAATGAACAAAAATCGAAGAGCTTGATAACGGATATAAAAACACTTTTAAAACTGCCTGTGCTGATGGCAAATGTCCTACCGGTTTTTACTGGATTTTGGTTAGCCCTTTATTATACAAATACGAGTTTCATTGCTAATATAGGACTGTTTTTCCTCGTATTACTTGGAAGTACGTTTGTTATGGGTGGTGCACTAGTCATAAACAATTGGTACGACGTAGATATTGATAGAATCATGGAAAGAACAAAGAAACGTCCGACGGTCACTGGAAGTATGTCTCTTCAACTTGTTTTGACAATGGGGATATCGCTTACGATTGTTGGTTTTGTCTTGTTATTTTTCACGTCGATCGAAGCTTCTATTTATGCATTTATTGGATGGTTCACTTACGTTTTTCTTTATACGATGTGGGCTAAACGAAGATACGCATTTAATACTGTTATAGGTAGTGTTTCAGGGGCAGTGACACCGTTGATTGGTTGGGCTGTAATTGACTCTGCATTTCATATCGTACCGATAATCTTAGCTGTTATCATTTTCATATGGCAAATGCCACATACTTTTGCAATTGCGATGAGAAAGTATGAGGAATATCGTGCGGCTAAAGTGGCAATGCTTCCAGTCGTTCGTGGGTTCAGAGTGACAAAATGGCAATCCTTTCTCTATGTGGCGTGCTTGATACCTTTACCGTTTTTTCTAACGTCGTTAGGAATGGTCTTTATCATAGTAGCGACAGTTCTAAATGTTTTATGGTTAGTGATGAGTGTGTATGGATTTTTCACGAAAGATGATAAGTTATGGGCGAAAAACATGTTCATTTATTCCGTTGGTTATCTTACGTTACTATTTGTGACGATGGTGATTGGCACATTACCTTCGTTTAGTTAGCTTTAAAGAATTAGGTGATTCATAAATTATAAAAACTTGGCTTGTCGCCAAGCCCTTCATGGCGAAAGCCTTAGTTAATCTTCAACATTCTTAAAGTATAAAATAGTATTTAAAGAAAGCTACTCCAAAAGTTTGCAAGCAAATTGTAAACCTAAACGGGGTAGCTTTTTTTGTTTACCTGCCCGGGCTGTTTATTCCTGTTTTAAAAATTTTAGTGACTTTCAACACAAATATTTTTGGTTTGTGTGATGCAGCTCACTTCGTCGATAATCTTTCTCAACTAAGCTAGAAGTAAGAAAAAACAAGAAGGAGGCTGATTTCGATGGAGAGTACACAAGTAAAAAAAGAAGAAAAAGGGCTTGAAGATCATAAATATGGAGCGTCAGTTGGTACGTGGGTATCTTTAGGTATTCTTGGCGCAGTTATCTTAGCAACATTCATTCTCATGTTTTCAATTTATTTTGCTAGATTATAAGGGGGATTAGAGATGAAAATGCATCTTGATGAAAAAATATGGCTGATCTTGAGTTTTGGGATGATTATGGGCATGATGCTTTTTACTGGTTATCAAACATTTGTATTAGGTATGGGACCACCTAGTCACATGGAAACAATTGATCCACAGCAAGTCGATGAAACAGCACCATTTAATGAGCCAGGCATTACACAAGTTGGAGAAGATGAATACGAAGTTATTATGACATTAGAATTATTTAGTTTTAACCCTGGGGATATTGAAATACCAGCAGGGTCTACCGTTCATTTCACGATGACCTCTAAAGATGTTACACACGGGTTTCAAGTAACGGGAACAAATCTAAATGCAATGGTTATGCCAGGGCACATTCAAAAAATTAGTCAAACATTTAATGAACCAGGTGAATATTTAGTGCTATGTAATGAATATTGCGGGGTTGGTCATCAACATATGTCTACTACGATAACTGTTAATTAAGGGGGGGACCACATTGGAAACAGTAAACAAATTATCATTTAAAGAAAAAGCAAATCATGCATTTGGAATAAGTCCAGAAGACGCGGTATTATCAAAATCATATCTATTCGTATCATTCGTAGCATTACTAGTTGGTGGTGTATTAGGGTTAATACAAGGGTTAAACCGAGCAGGTTTATTTGAATTACCATCATGGCTTAATTATTATCAAGTATTAACGGCTCATGGAATCCTTCTCATTTTAGTGTTTACAGCATTTTTTACGATTGGTTACTTCTATGCGGTACTTTCACATACTCTAGGTGGACTACTTCCTAAGGTAAGAAAGATGGCGTGGATCGGTTTTGGACTAAAAATATTTGGATTCGTATTAGCAGTAATTCCAATCATTATGAATGAAGCATCTGTGATGTTTACATTTTATCCACCATTAGCAGCTCATCCTGTATTTTATTTCGGATTAGTTTTCATTGTCGTAGGTGTATGGATGTGTGCATTCGGGGCATTTATTCAAGTGGCAAACTGGAGGAAAAAGAACAAAGGAGAACACGTTCCGATTCTTTCCTATTTTGCTACAGGTGTCTTTGTACTATTATTTTTTGGTAGTGTTCCAGTTGCCATAGAAGTTTTCACTATTATTCCTTGGGCACTTGGATGGGTGGATACAATCAATGTCATGGTTTCTAGAACGCTCTTTTGGGCTTTTGGGCACACGCTCGTAAATATTTGGTATTTAACAGCCGTGTCAGCATGGTATGTCGTTGTTCCAAAAGTTATTGGTGGAAGACGATTTAGTGACACATTAACCCGTCTCGTTATTATCATGCTCGTTGTTCTTAACATTCCTGGAGGATTTCATCACCAAATTATAGACCCTGGAATTACAGAATCAGTTAAATTTTTACACGTATTTATGAGTTTAGCAATTGGATTTCCTTCACTCATGACTGCTTATGCGATGTTCTCTGTTTTTGAGAAGACAGCTAAGAAAAAAGGTGGAAGAGGAATATTCGGATGGTTTAAAAAACTACCATGGGGTGATGTTCGCTTCTTAGCTCCGATGATCGCAATGATTGCTTTTATACCAGGTGGAGCCGGAGGGATCGTGCAAAGCACAAACCAATTAAATCAAGTAGCTCATAATACGATGTGGGTTGTTGGTCATTTTCACTTAACGCTTGGAACAACGGCTGTTCTAACTTTCTTCGGAATCAGTTACTGGTTAGTTCCTTATCTATCAAAACGCGTGTTGACACCTGCAATCAATAAACTCGGAGTAATTCAAACGATGTTTTGGACAGCAGGAATGATATTTATGGCAGGAGCTATGCATTGGGTGGGACTTTTAGGATCGCCACGAAGGACTTCCTATACAACGTATTCTGATAATGCAACAGCTTTAAGTTGGGACCCATATTTGTTTTTCCTAGCCATCGGCGGAACGTTATTAATGATTGGTATTATCATTCAAGTTTATGCTGTAATGCATCTTATGTTCTTTGCGCCAAAGGGAAAAACTGAGTTTCCGATTGCTCAAGTAGAAGATAATGCAACGAAAACTCCTTATTGGACAGAACGTTGGGGAGTTATTATCGTAATAATGTTACTCGTCATTGCTATGGGTTACGTGATTCCGTTAGTTGAAATGATCGTCAATGCACCACCAGGATCGCCACCATACAGTCCTTGGTAAAAATAGGGGGTGCTGCCCTTAATATGAAACAGAAGATAGTGCATAGGAAGTGATCAGTATGATCCAAAAACGACAAACATCATTCGCTTGTTTACTCGTATTATTATTTGGTTTTGCCTTGTTCTATGTTGGGACAGATGGATTCAAAGCATATACGGCTGAAACTGCAAGAGTATATCATCTTTTGGATGAAAAACCTGCATTACCTGATGTGATACTGGAAGATAGTAAGGCGCGAGAATATCCAATTTCAATATTAGAAGATAAATATATATTTATTACGTTTATGTATACAGCTTGTGTGGATGAGTGTCCGTTATTAGAAATGAATATGGGGAGAGTTTATGATCAGATCCCACCTGAACATATAGGAGAAGATATCATTTTTTTAAGTATTAGTTTTGATCCAGAGCGAGATGCCCCCGAGACTTTGGATCATTACAAAAATCATTTCCATGCTGATGGAGATACATGGAGAATGGCAAGAATTAATGATCAAACGGAGTTAGATTCATTATTAGACACGTATGGTGTGACAGTAATTCCTGATGGAGAAGGAGATTTTGCACATAATTCAGCATTTTATTTAGTTGATAAACAAGGTCGTCTCAGCGATATTATGGATTTTACAGAAGTAGATGAAGCTGTCGAAAGAGTAAATGCTGTTCTATCGAATCTGAAGGAGGAATAAGTGATGAATCAATTTACTTTTGGATTACTATTGCTAATTTTCTTAGCCCTCCCTCCGGTTGCTTATTTATTGGAATCTATCATGATTGTTCATATGCATATGCAAATGCCATTGTTAGTGATTGCTGGGTTTCTAATGGCTCGTTTATTTCAAGACAAATTTCCGAAGTTTTTTGTTAATTGGAATCTAAATGGCATTCCAGGTATTTTACTATTCTCAATTATTATGATCTATTGGATGATTCCACGAGCGATGGATGATGCATTGACTTATCAAACAGTAGAAATATTTAAATATATTAGTCTCCCATTTTTAGCTGGGGTTCCTTTAAGAGATAGTTGGCAAAAAATAAATTTACAGATGAAAAATGCCGTCATTATTATTTTTACAATTATTTTCTTTGTGATGGGATGGCTATATATTAAATGGCCAGAGCAACTATGTAATAATTATTTGATCATTGAGCAAGTCACTCTAGGATGGGGATTTCTAACAATGGCAGTCTGTATGGTGATTTATTTGATATACGACACATTTGTAGACCGAACTGCGTATGAAGGATAGCCTGTAAGAGGAGCGGCCTTGTGCAGTATAAAAAAAGGAGAAAAAAACCAAAAAAGACCTCATCACTACATAGGTGAGGTCCTTTTCGTTTTGAAAATACCATTTTTTGATGCGGCGACCCTAGACGTTATCTCGCCAAAAATGAACTGGTTTCCATCCAAGTAATTTTTTAGCTTTTTTATTACAAAGAAGTGACTCATACCCCGTTAAGTCCGAACGGAAATCTGTTACATTTGGAAATTGCTCGGACATTAACTGTCTGCTCTTGATATCCATACTCGTATCATCAGCTGCTAAATTAAGCTCCACAGCTCCAAGACCGTCTTTTTCAATCGCTAGGCGGCAGGCAGTTCCGGCATCTCTAGTGTCAATGTAGCTCCAAAGAATGCGATCTCTTTCAGCTGAATTATGAATAAATCCTGGGAAATTACTGTACATCTCAGGAGAAATGACATTTCCTAATCTCAATGAGACAACTTGCATGTCCGATTTCCGATGGAACATCTTAGCTGTTTCTTCATTAATAATTTTTGATAACCCATAAGCATCCTCAGGAAGTTGTGGGTGATCTTCGTCTATCGGCACATATTTAGGGTCAAAGCGTTCTGGGGCAAAACAAATTCCATAAGACGATTCACTAGAAGCTAACACAACTTTCTTAATACCTAATCCTGAAGCCGCTTCCAAAATATTATATGTAGACATAACATTGTTTTGGAATGTCACTTCGTTTGCATGAGAATAAGCAACGGGAATAGCGGCTAAATGAACAACTGCATCGGCCTCTTGCAATAATCCATAAACTTCGCCTAAATTTTTCAAATCGATAATTTTAGTCTGACATAATGGATCTTGAGGTTTTTTAACATCGCCATTCACTACTTCATATCCTTGCTCTACAAATTCTTTCACTACCCATTTTCCAAGAAGGCCACTACCACCTGTTACGACTACTTTCTTCATCTAAGCACCATCCTTCAAATTATTTTTTATTATATTTATAGTTGTTACTTGAAATTATAAGCGATATCGTCACATACTTAAAGGAGTGACAATGTTTATATAAAGTAACCTTATGTATACTTACTAACTTTATTATAGAAGAATGCAAAGAAAGAACGGAGGTCAACAGATGGAAAATTCAGATGAAATAAATCAGCAAGTATTGGATAAAGAAGTTGAATGCTCCATTGAAAAGGCACTGGATATCATCGGAGGTAAATGGTCATTCTTAGTTATGAAAGAATTATTTGATGAAAAAAAACGATTTGGAGAATTGAAAAAAGCACTTCAAGGCGTTAGTTCCAAAGCGCTGACCGATACATTGAGACATCTTGAAAAGAACGAAATTATTATTCGAACTGTCTTCCCAACTGTACCAGTAACCGTTGAGTATACATTGACGGAAAAAGGGAAGGATTTTCATAAGATACTCAAAGAAATGAAGCTTTGGGGAGCAAAATGGACTTAATTTAATAGGTATAAGACATGGAGTATTCCACAAACTAAGGCATACCGAGCAGGTTAGGAGGCCAACAAACAAGTGGATAACAATAGAAAGAAATCGAATCGTCAATTCAAGGAAAATAAGAATCATGGAGAGCATCGTAACGGACGGTTAAGTCAATTTAAAAATCACAATGAAAATAGTGACGAAACACCGAACGAATATACCAATCAAAAATCTGATGAACGAACAGAATATGAATGACTTTGAAACCACCCATGAATTCTAATCTAAAGAGTTCATGGGTGGTTTTAATTTAGTGGATATATTACAAAAATAACTTCAAATCTATTAGAAAAACTTGGCTTGTCGCCAAGGCTTCATGCCGAAAGTCTAAGTTTATCTTATATTTTAATCCTTTGATGAAGTTAAACATTCTTATAGTATAAATAATTGGCGAGAAAACCTGACTTTTTAGATTTTTTCCTTTTCTATTTATAGTAGTAGTGTGATAATGATAGAAGCAGAGAATTAGTCGTGAAAGTGCATTATAAATTAAAGAGGTGAGCCGCTTGTTTCAATCTTTATTTTACGGAAGTAATGGTGAGTTTCAAACATTTATTGACAGTATGACAGATGCTATTTATGTGATGGAAGTTGAAGTTGATTGTTTTAGATATGTTAGTGTGAATAAAGAAGGAATAGAACTTGCAGGCATCACAAAGGAAATAATAGGTAAAAAAATTGATGATGTTGTTCCAAAAGTTAAATCTGATATATTAATTTCACATTATCGGAAGGTATTGAAACAAAAAGAGTCTTTGAGATTTGAGTTTGAAAGTCGACCTGGTAAGTATGAAGAGTCTATTTTGACGCCGATTATGAACGACAATAATGATATCGTTTTTATTGTTACGATAACGAGGGATATCACACATAGAAAAGTGGCCGAGATGGAGAAAGAGAAAAAGGAGAAAGAGTATGCCTCCCTTATTGAATTAAATTCAGATGGGATATACACGCTCGACAACCAAGGAAATGTACGTGATGTTAATGATGCTCTAGTCAAGTTAACTGGCTATTCGAAAGCTGAATTAAAAAGTGGCTCATTATATACAAAATTATATGGACAATATGCAGATGAGATTGATCGTAAAACTTCAGAAGGTGAATCACATGAGTTTGAACTTCAATTGACAACAAAACAAGGGGAATTGCTTGATTGTACCGTGAAAAAAGTACCGATGGTCGTTGACGATAAAATGGCAGGCGTATACGGTGTTATTAAGAACATTTCTAGAGAAAAGAAAATGATGAAAGCAATAAAGAATAGCGAAGAGCGTTACAGCAAGTTGATAGAAGAGTCGCCCGACGCGATGATGATTTATTGTGATGGGGTTGTCAAATTTGCCAATCGTGCAGCGGCAAAGTTATTTGGTGCGCCGAGTCGAGAAGTGTTTGACGGCAAATCGGTTTATGATTTCTTTCCATTAGTTAACCGTGCTGCGGTTAAAAATGAAATAGATCAATTGTATGCAATTAATCCAATCCAGCGACTTACGGAGGCTAGAATTATTACACTTGATGGCACGGAGAAGTACATAGAGGTATCAAGCGTGAAGACTGATTATAAAGGGATGCCTGGGGTCCACTCGATTATGAGAGATATTTCGGTCCGGAAAAAAATGGAGGAAGCGGTAGTAAAAAGTGAAGAAAGGTACCGTCTTATTGCTGAAAATTCGCGAGACTTGATTCAATTGGTAACACCTTCTGGAAAATTGGCGTATGTGTCGCCTTCACATCCTAGAGTCCTTGGATATCATGTGGATGAGTTGAGAGGCAATAACATTGAAAAGATTGTTCAAGAAGAAGATATTAGTCGGTTTAAGGAAGAATTGGATCTCGTCATCAAAACGAAACTTCACCGCTCCATTGAAGTGAAAGTAAATCATTACAACAAACAGTGGATATGGGTTCATGTTGATCTTATACCAATTAAGGATGACGAGGATGAAATAATAAATGTCCTTTTCGTTGGTGAAGATATTACGAAACGAAAAGATTATGAAGCGAAAATTCATCATTTAGCATATCACGATGCTTTAACAGGTCTTCCTAATCGAATAAACATGGACAATCATATTGAAGAGGCGATAAAACTTAAGAAAGAAAAGACGAAGCACTTTGCTGTAATGTTTTTAGATTGCGATAATTTTAAAAGGATCAATGATCAATGGGGACATGATGCCGGAGATGAATTTCTGAAGGATTTGGCAAATCGTCTTACAAACTGTGTACGTGAAAAGGACGTCGTTAGTCGGATTGGTGGCGATGAATTTACCATCCTGATTAAAGATATAGATAATCAAGAGCTTGTAACAATAATAGTTGAACGAATTATTCAGTGCATGGAGAACCCTTATACTTATCAAAAAGATAATTTTTTGGTGACGTTAAGTGTTGGCATTGTTACAAGCTATGGAGAAGACGACAAAAAATCACTATTAAAAAAAGCGGACCAAGCGTTATACACAGCAAAACATAAGGGGAAAAATATGTACTGTTGGGGATGAAATCGATGAATCCAATATTGAAAAAGATGCAAATTAAAGAGCCTCAGATAACTTCTGTCATAAACCATCCTGAAGAATTTACTGAAACGTTAGAAGATTTACGTCGCTATACAAAAGTAGAATTGGCGCCTGTCTCAACTTCTATTTATGATTGTATCATTGTATTTGTGAAAAGTGAAAATGATATCGCTAGTCACTGTGCTTTCATTCAAAATCAACTAGCGGAAAATGGGCTACTTTGGTTCGTTTACCCAAAAAAAACTTCTAAAAAGTATAAAGTAGAGATTAACCGTGATTATGGGTGGTCCTCTATTCAGGAGTGTGGATATGAAGGGGTTAGGCAAGTGGCAATAGATGAGGATTGGTCAGCTCTTCGTTTCAGACATGTCGACTATATTTCAGTGAAAAAGAAAAAGTAAATTCAAGATACATTGCTCTCCTTCAGAAACATTCTTTCGTCTCTCACCCTAAACGTTTTTGAATGAATACCATTATAGTGGAGATAGTATGAACATGGAATAAAAAGTTAAATTAATCAAAGCTAATTTGGAGAATAATCTGTCGTTGATCGCCTAGGGATGAGCGGGGCGATTTTTTTGTGTGAACACCTAATTACGGTAGATAACGAAAGGTGGAATGAAGTATGATTCACTATGAAGATATTCTAAAAGCACGAGAGCATATGAGAGAAGTGATTCATGAAACACCATTAGATTATTCGAGTTTGTTTAGTGATTTATCTAATAACGATGTGTATTTAAAACTAGAAAATTTACAAAAGACAGGCTCCTTTAAAGTCAGAGGAGCATATAATAAAATTTCTTCTTTGAGTGGAGAAGAAAGAAAAAACGGAGTCATTGCTGCATCTGCTGGAAATCATGCACAAGGGGTTGCTTATGCCTGTCGAATGTTACATATTCCATGTACGATTATCATGCCACAAGGTGCTCCCTTGAGTAAGGTTGAAGCAACGAGAGGTTATGGGGCGACAGTCGAATTAAATGGAGATAGTTTTGATGATGCACTTGCTTATGTGTTGGAGCTTCAAAAGCAGACAGGAGCAGCGTTTATCCATGCCTTTGATGATGACGCGGTGATTACGGGGCAAGGGACAATGGGACTAGAAATTCTTGATCAACTTCCAGATGTCGATGCAGTTGTTTGTCCAATTGGTGGTGGTGGGTTGATGGCGGGTACGCTTAAAGCAATTAAAACAACTCATCCCCATGTTAAAGTATATGGCGTGCAAGCTAGCGCTTGTACGAGTATGCGTCAATCGATTGAAAAGAAAGTTCCCACATTGATAGAATCAATACCAACAATGGCAGATGGGATTGCCGTAAAAAAACCGGGGAAGAAAACTTATGACATTATTGAGAAATACGTTGATGGTCTTTTTGAAGTTGATGAAAAGGAAATGGCAAGGACAATGATGTTACTCCTTGAAAGAAGCAAACAACTCGTTGAAGGATCTGGTGCCGCAGCATTAGCGGCATTAATGTATAAAAAAATTCCGTTGGAGAATAAAAAGGTTGCTGTGATATTGAGTGGTGGAAATGTCGATGTGTCGTTTATTTCCAAAATTATAGAACATGGATTAATGGAATCAGGTCGTTACCTCACATTAAAAACACTCATTCAAGATAAGCCAGGAAGGCTTCAAGATATTTTGGAAATTGTCGCAAAGTTGCAAGCAAATGTTGTTAATATTCACCAACAACGAGTTGGAGTAAAAGTGTTCCCTGGTCAGACCCAATTACAAATGTCCTTGGAGACGAAAGACCGCGAACATATTAAAGAGGTTATAAAAGAATTGCAAAAATCAGGGTATGAAATAACCGAGTTTTTCTAGAAAGCTGCAACAGAAATTGGTTTAGCAATCAAATAAGAAATATAGAAAGCCGAAGATTATTTACTTCGGCTTTCTTTCTTCCAACTTCAAGTGTGGAATATCGTAAGAGGTGTCTAGCACTAGCCTATACGGACTTGCAATAATTCTAAAACGAATGGAGACTATGAATGATCATATTCGTCATTAATTAGGCGAGTAACTTTCGTCGTGTTGTCTTGTTTCATATCAGTTTTAGATGCATTTTTCCCATATGAGTCTTCTTCATCGAGTCCTGGAGCAACCTTTTCATTCTTTGCTGAAAAGAGTTCCTTTTCTTTGTCTCTTTTATCCATGAGTACCATCCTTCCGAAAAATAATTCCCTGCTAATTAAGAGGTTGCTGAATAAGAAAATAATGATTGTTACAAGGGTTTAACAACTTTCTTAAGTTGTTCAGGAACCGTTAATTCAAAGGTATTGTTGGAGCAGTGGCAAAACCTTCAGTCATATGTGTCATTTCTTGATCGGCCAACTGAGGTACTTGATAATATCCTTGCTTATTTTGATAGAGGAATACGTCAAAACTCATTTCAATGAGATTTGGGACACTATCTGCTGTAACCCTTCGTAATACTGGATTAGTCATCTCTAGTGCGGTCATCGCCATGAGAGATGCGAGCCCTTTTACTTGACCAAGCATCAACCCTGAGATATTTTCGTCGGAAATTTCCGAAACTGACTGAATTGGTTTTTTTGGTTGTGTTGTTTCCAGTCCGTACATGACGTTGTTACTTTGTTCCATATGATAAATGTGCGTCGATTTTGAAGGTTTTTCTCCTGTTTGCAAGCTCTCCACCATTATGTTGTAAAGCTCAGTTAAAAAGCTGCTTTGTCGATTTAATATTTTTTTCAACGCTTGATCTTGAAGGTGTTGCTCATACATTTTGTAGTGATCTAGCACACCCATGACTCCTGAAATCACTTCATGTGCATCATAAAGTTCATGGCCACCGTGACTTTTATTTGCAGGCATACTCTCTGACAACTTTTTACCGTTTTGTTGTTCCATATAATTATTTTGTTCATTTTGCAAAACTAATTCCTCCTTTTACTTTCGTACTTTTCTATTATCCATTTGTTTTTCGGGAATAATGTATTAGAATAAAAATTTATTTGTAAAGAATTGAAAACGTGATCATTGACAACTATTCGAACGTTTTGTAAATAAACTGTGAATCATTTCAGACAGAAGCGAGAATCGCTTTTATTTATATATAAAAAGCTTATAATGAAAGTTAACTTATTAATTGGCTATACATATTCTAGATTTTTGGCCAATAGGCTATTCGTTGTATTAAAAAATGGAGGGAAAGGATTGGATATCGTGATGAAATTTTTAGATGATCCCTTAGTTCTCCTATTCGTGATATTGTTCTTAGGGTCAATGTTTGGGCAAGCGAAAATCAAAGGGTTAAGTCTAGGTACGTCAGGCGTACTTCTTATAGCGATGGTATTTGGTCATTTTGGATTTCAAGTTTCTCCTGTAGTACAAAATCTCGGGCTTAGTTTATTTATTGTCGCTGTTGGTTTACAGGCGGGACCACGCTTTTTTCGAATGATGAAAACATCAGGAATTATATTTGGAATTATTGGCTTACTAATTGTTTTAATAGCTGCGTTGACAACGATTGTTGTTTCAAAAGTATTTGGCCTGTCTCCCGCTCTTAGTATTGGGTTGATGACAGGAGCGTTGACGAGTACGCCAGGTCTTGCAGCAGCTCTTCAAGCAACGAATGATCCGTTAGCATCTGTTGGTTACGGGATAGCTTATCCGTTTGGCGTGGTAGCTGTTGTTTTATTTGTTCAATTGATGCCAAAAGTATTAAATATTGATTTAGAAAAAGATTTGAAACGTTCTGTTGGTCCGGTTCGACATAAAGGGTCACCTGAGTCGATGACGATTGAAGTGACGAATGATAGCATCGATAAAAGAACACTAAGAGAGCTTAAGCTTATGCCAAACAGTACTGCGGTGATTAGTCGAGTAATAAGAGGAAATCGTAATATTATTAGTTTGAGTGATACAGTCATATTAAAAGGAGACCGGCTAGTTGCAGTCGGAATTCCTTCAGACTTAGAAAAACTACGGAATCAAATTGGTAAGGAAGTAGTTACGAATGTTGATAACGTTGATAATATTAAACTGCGCAGAATTACCGTTGATTCAGAAGATATGATTGGAAAAAGCGTCAGAGATTTACGCTTACGAAGCCAGTACGGTGTTACTGTAACGAGAATGGAGCGTGCCGGTTTTGAGTTCAACCAAAATCCCGGATGGCGTTTGGAAAGAGGCGATGTTCTTACAGTGGTAAGCAGTGAAGACCGTTTGTCTGAAGTAGAGCAATTATTCGGACAAAAAAAATTACAGATTACAAATATTCATATTTTTTCCCTTAGCCTAATTTTATTGATCGGGATTTTTGTTGGGATGATGCCTATTTATTTACCAGGTCTTGGTACGATGAATTTGGGGGTTGCAGGTGGACCGTTGTTTGTCGCATTAATTGTTGGTCACTTTGGGAAAATCGGTCCGATACGTGCTAGATTTTTTCAACCTTCAAATCAGGTGATTAGAGATATTGGACTTGTTCTATTCCTAGCTGGTGCCGGAACAACCGCAGGAGAAGGTCTTGTTGAAGTAGTTATGGCCGAGGGAATTGGTCTTGTATTTGGCGGCGCTCTTATTACACTACTCCCGATTTTAGCTGGTTTTTTGATGGCAAAGAAACTTTTCCACTTAAGTATTCTTCATTCATTAGGAGCACTTTGTGGCGGATTGACGAGTACACCCGGATTGGGAGCAGTAAATCAGCTGACAGATGGTGATGAACCAGCAATTGCTTATGCGGCAGCATATCCATTTGCGTTAATATTTGTTGCCATTGCTGCTCAGTTGCTTGTGTTTGTGCTTTAATGTAGTTTGATACCTTTGAATACGCAGTAGTTCATTATCCAATAAAGCCAGTCGAATAATCAAATAGTAAACCATGCATAATAGAACCGTTAAGCAAAATTAAGGACGGTGAAATGTATGGTTTATTTTTTGTTGGTGGCCGGATTTTTATTACTTATTAAAGGAGCAGATTGGTTTGTGACAGGCGCTTCGGAAATAGCAAAACTACTTCGGGTTTCTCCTGTCCTTGTCGGGCTTACTATTGTTGCTTTCGGTACCGGATCTCCAGAAGCAACAGTTAGCATCATTGCCGCGTTGGAGGGGAACCCGGGAGTTACTATTGGTAACGTTGTAGGTAGTAATATTATCAATATTGCAGGTGTGGTTGGGTTGACTGCCATTATTTTCCCGTTAGCTGTTGAAAATCAAACTGTACGTAAAGAAATCCCCTTTACTTTATTGGCTAGTCTTGCATTTATGGCATTAATATGGGACGTGGGAATGGACTCAGAGTCAAGTAACTTATTGTCGCGTGGGGATGGGATCGTTTTATTATTATTTTTTGCAATATTTATGTACTATGTTTTTGGAGTAGCGATGACTCACCGTGAAGAGGATATTATTTCAAATGAAGGTAAAGTATCTGATGCTAAAGCAGGTGGAGGGAAAAATAGTGTCGTAACCTTGTTAGGATTAGCAGGTATTATTCTAGGAGGATATTGGGTGGTTGAAAGCAGTACAGAAATCGCGATTCGATTTGGTATGAGTGAAACTCTTGTTGGACTTACTGTCGTATCTTTAGGATCTTCTCTCCCTGAGTTTGTCACCTCGATAACGGCAGCCGTAAAAAAACACAGTGATATTGCATTAGGTAATATTGTTGGAAGCTGTATTTTCAATATTCTTTTTGTTTTAGGCATCACTTCTCTTATTATTCCTCTTCAAATCGAAACGAAAATATTTGTTGATGTGGTATTTATGATTATTCTCACAATTGTTTTACTTGTTTTTTCAAGAACGGATTGGAAAATAGGCAAAGGTGAAGGTAGTATTTTAGTAATTTCTTATCTGATTTATCTCGCCTATATTATCTATCGAAACTAAATCAATTTATCATGTTAACTGGTCAGCCTTTCTTTTTGAAAAAAAGAAAGGTAATGATAAAATGAACGGAAGCATTTACTTTAGGGGGAGTATCGTGAATTTTTACATAAAGGAATTTGAAGAACTGTCAACACATCAGCTGTATAAAATACTTCAGGAAAGAATTAATGTTTTTGTCGTTGAGCAGAATTGTGCTTATCCAGAAGTTGATGGGAAGGATCCACAATCCTATCACCTTTTTGCGGAGGAGAACAATGACATAGTTGCCTATACTCGACTACTTCCAGCGGGTGTCGCATACCGACAAGCATCAATAGGAAGAGTTTTAGTAATAGAGCCATTACGGAAAACTGGGTTAGGGAAAGAGATTATGGAGCGATCGATCGCATTTCTGAGCGAACAATTACTAGAAAAAGAGATTAAAATTCAAGCTCAAGAGTACGCGTTGCGTTTTTACCAATCATTTGGATTTGAGCCTATCTCGGAGGTGTATTTGGAAGATGACATTCCACACTTGGATATGGTGTGGAGTAACCATTAGTCAAAGAGCTAGATGTGAGACACTGAGAAGAGAAGTAGTCATACGAGTGTCCAGAAAAAACTAAGTGCGAGCCACTGAGAGGTGAAGAAGTCGTGAGAGTGTCTAGAAAAAGCTAGATGCGAGACACTCGGAGCTTGTACACTCTAATGAGCGATCACAAAAAGTCCATTTTTCAGATGAAGGTGCTCGTTATCCCCTCACATGAAAAAGCCCGAGCGATCAATCCGCCCGGGCTTTCAAAATATGATTAATATAAATAAACTCTTGCTTCAAAAGGCTTTAACGTAATCGATGCTGAGGAATCGTGCTCGTCGACATCGATGTTTGCTAATACAAGCTGGTTACTAGAAACTGCTATGGAATTCTCTTCTTTGATCCAAACAGCACTTTCAGCTGTTAAGTTTGTTATTACAAGTGCAGTTTGACCATTAAATTCACGTTTATAAGAGAAGACTTGCGTATCTTCATCCATTAGCAAATCGTAGCTACCATAAGTAAAAATATCATGCTTCTTTTTTAGTTGAATCATTTTTTTATAAAACTGCAGAATCGACCGATCATCGCCTTGTTGCTTTTCAACATTAATATCCTTGTAGTTTGGATTCACTTTTAGCCAAGGTTCTCCAGTTGTGAAACCACCGTTGGCATCATCTGACCACTGCATCGGTGTGCGGCTATTATCACGCGATGTGTGAGCAAGAACATTAATAATTTCTTGTGGAGAATCGCCATCTGCTATTTTCTCACGATACATATTTTTAGCTGCTACGTCATTATATTCTTCAATATTATTAAAATAAATGTTTGTCATACCGATTTCTTGACCTTGATAAATATACGGAGTTCCCTTCATGAGAAAGTACATTGCCCCAAGAGCTGTTGCGCTCTCACGCCAATATTGTTTGTCGTCCCCCCATGTCGATACAACGCGGGCTTTATCATGATTTTCGATGAACAAGGCGTTCCACCCATCGTGCTCCAAACCTTTTTGCCATCGAGTTAACGCGTTCTTTAGTTCGATAATATTGAGACCACCACCGCCTACTTCATGATCCCACAAATCGAGATGTTCAAACTGAAACACCATATCCATTTTGCCGTTTTCACCAACCCATAAGTGTGCTTCGTCAACACTAACGCCATTCGCTTCACCGACAGTCATCGTATCTGGATAGTTATCATACGTTTGTTCTTTGTATTCCTGCAAAAATTCATGGATTCCTTCTTGATTCATGTGCATATCAAAAGAAGGGACATATTTTTTCTCATCAGGATTTGGCAGATTTGGGAGACCAGGTCGTTTCTTAATATGACTAATCGCATCAATTCGAAACCCATTCACTCCTTTGTCAAGCCACCAATTGACCATATCATAAAGAGCTGTCCTCACATCTGAATTCTCCCAGTTGAGGTCTGGCTGTCTTTTGGAGAAAACGTGAAGGAAATACTGCTCGGTCTTTTTATCATACTCCCAAGCAGATCCACCGAAAATGCTTTCCCAATTATTTGGTTCTTGATCATCTTTACCGTCGCGCCAAATGTACCAATCTCTCTTTGGATTATCTTTGGCTGAGCGTGATTCAATAAACCACGGATGTTCGTCACTCGTATGATTTAACACGAGATCGATAATTAATCGCATCCCTCGCTTATGAACCTCTCGAAGAAGTTCATCGAAGTCAGCCATGGTACCAAAGTCCTCCAATATATCTTGGTAATCTGAAATGTCATAACCATTATCATCTAAAGGTGACTTATACATCGGACATATCCAGATGAAGTCGATACCTAATTCTTGTAAATAGTCTAGACGTTGGATCATACCTTGGAGATCACCAAAACCATCTCCATTACTATCTTGAAAACTTCGTGGATACACTTGGTATCCAATTGCCTCTTTCCACCATGTTCTTTCCATGTTTTCCACCTCGTCATTTCCGATATTCGAACGTTACCTTAAGCACAAGAGTTGTGCAAACGGTTTTTCAATTGCTTTGCTAATCATATCGAAATTTGTTTTATAATTCAATTATATCAGAGAATTTTGTATGCAAGGGTCGAAACTTACCATTAGTTTGAAGCGGTATTCTAAATAGTCGTTTTACTTTCTAAGTTTGCTCAATTATACTATGTAAATATGTATTAATTAAATAAAAGCAAATAGGTTCTTTTAACAATACCCGAGGTTAAGTGTTGTTTGTTAAAAATGAAAAGGGAAGTTGGTGAGATTCCAACACGGTCCCGCCACTGTAAACGTCTAGGAATGTTGTGATTACCACTGTGCAAAATTGTATGGGAAGGTGCAATGGTTCCGGTGAGATGTAAGTCAGGAGACCTGCCTGTTTGTCGTATTAAAGACCTTCGAGGAAAAGGTGAGCGACTGTGCGAGTTGTCGATTGATAACAACAGCCTTTTGTGTATTTACTGAGATATACGTGCCGTATTCGTATGTAGCGCTTTCCTTACTGGGGAGGCGTTTTTTATATTAATTTTAAGATAAATTATAAGAGGAGATGTTCACATGGCTAAGAAGAATCAAAAAGGAATGACGCTCGTATATACGGGTAATGGAAAAGGGAAAACGACGGCATCATTAGGGCTTGCTTTACGCGCTGCTGGACACGATTTCACTGTACGGATCTTTCAATTTATTAAATCACCTGAGAGAACATATGGAGAACAAACCGCTTTGAAAAAGTTAGGGATTGAGATGGTTCAATTAGGAAGAGGGTTCACCTGGACGAAGACACCGGAAGAACACAGAGAAGCGCTTAAAAAAGGCTGGCCTCAAGTGAAACAAGCGATCATGAGCGGAGAATATGATGTTGTTATTTTAGATGAGATTAATAACGCATTAGCAATTAGTGCCTTTCCGATTGATGATGTGTTACCACTCCAAGAAGTACTTGATGTGATTAAAGAAAGACCAGCGCACGTTCATCTTTTGTTAACAGGAAGAGATGCACATCCAAAAATAAAAGAACTCGCAGACCTTGTTTCTATTGTTGAAGCAGAGAAACACTATTATGATGAGGGGATCCCTGCCATTAAAGGGATTGAATATTAATGAATGGGATGAAGGATGACAGCATGACAACAAGGCGTTTAGTCATTGCTGGAATAGCTAGCGGTGTCGGTAAAACAACGATAACAGTCGGGCTTATGGCTGCATTCAAACAAAGAGGGCTCACCATACAAGGATTTAAGTGTGGTCCTGACTATATAGATCCAACATACCATACTGAAGTATCCCGTCGGCAAGCTCGAAATCTAGACAGTTGGATGTTTGATGAAGAGACATTAAAAGAAGTGCTTCATAAAGGCAGTCAAGGAGCAGACATATCTCTGATCGAAGGTGTGATGGGCTTCTATGATGGCAAAGACCCATCATCAGATAAAGGAAGTACGGCTGATATTAGTGTTATTACCGATAGTCCTGTTTTATTGGTCGTTCCTTGTGGCGCACTCGCTCGGAGTGCAGCTGCAATAGTTAAAGGATTTCAATTGCTTAATGAGCAGGCCAATATTGTCGGAGTGATTGCGAATCAGGTAGGTAGTAAGGGTCACTATTTGCTTGTGAAAGAAGCCGTGGAGAAGGAATGCCATATTCCTGTCGTAGGTTATATGACGAAGGATGCAAATCTGTCGATGCCTGAACGCCATTTAGGTTTAATTCCATCGATTGAACGTGGAGAACTAGCACCATATTTCGAGCAATTAGGCAATGTTATCTCAGAAACGATTGATTTGGATCACCTTTATAAATTAGCTGTGACTTCCCCCGTCATCAAAAATGAGTCAGAGTTATTTCAACAGAAACGAGATGCCTGTGTGAAAATAGCTGTAGCGAAAGACAAAGCGTTTAACTTCTACTACAAAGAGAATTTAGAATTATTAGAAGCGGCTGGCGCAGAGATTGTTTATTTCTCACCACTTTCAGGGCAATCGCTCCCAGACAATGTAGATGGTCTTTATCTAGGTGGAGGATTTCCTGAAGAGTATGCAGAGGAACTTTCTCAGTTTAAAGAGATGCAAACGTCCATTGCAGAAGCGATAGATAAAGGGATGCCGACGTTTGCTGAGTGTGGTGGATTTATGTTTTTGTGTGAGTCAATCACGACGTCGAATCAAGATCAGTATTCGATGGTTGGTGTTCTTCCAGGCGCTGTGACAATGACAGATCGTTTAGCGGCCATTGGTTATCGGGAAGTAACAGGGCTTAATGAAAATTTCTTGTTGCCTATAGGAGAAACAGTAAAGGGGCATGAATTTCATTACTCAACGCATACTTCCTCTGAAATGATAACGGCAGCCTTTCAAACTACAGGGCGTAAGGGTACAAAAGAAGAAGGGCAGATTAACAATAATCTTGTCGCCGGTTATACGCACCTTCATTTTGCTTCATGTCCTTCCATCGCTGAGCGATGGGTCAATCGATGTTTGGAGTGGAAAACAAATGGATAAAGGGTTACCAATCATGGTACAAGGTACGCACTCTGATGCAGGAAAAAGTATTGTAGTCACAGCACTGTGTCGAATTTTTAAAGAAAAAGGGTATAAAACAGCCCCATTTAAATCGCAAAACATGGCTTTGAATTCTTATATAACCGTTGACGGCAAGGAAATTGGTCGTGCACAAGGAGTGCAAGCAGAAGCGGCAGGCATTCCAGCAACAACTTATATGAACCCAATATTAATTAAACCAACTGGTGAATATAAGTCTCAAATTGTTGTTCATGGAAAACCTTATAAAAATATGCAAGCAGGACAATATAGACAAGTTTTTTACAATGAAGGGCTTTCGTTGATCAAAGACAGTTATGCACGATTATCTGAGAATTTTGAGCGTATTGTTATCGAAGGTGCAGGAAGTCCAGCAGAGGTAAATTTGAATGATCGTGAACTCGTCAATATGAGTGTTGCAAACATCGCAAATGCACCAGTCATTTTAGTTGGTGACATTGATAAAGGTGGTGTATTTGCCAGTTTAGTAGGCACATTACAACTCCTAGACCCTGTTGACCGTAAACGAGTCATCGGAGTCGTCATCAATAAGTTTCGAGGCGATTTGAGTTTGCTTAAACCTGGCTTGGATTGGTTTGAAGACTATACCGGATTACCAGTGCTAGGGGTCATTCCTTTCATAGACAAGCTAAACATTGAAGCAGAAGACTCTCTTGCGTTAGAACAATATTCTTCTAGGAAAAATCAAGAAAAGGATTTAGATATTGCTGTGATCTCTTATCCGAGAATATCGAATTTTACCGATGTCGACCCACTTATGAGGGAACCGGATTGTCACGTTCGATTTGTCCGAACAAACGAAGAGTTGGGCAAACCAGACTTGATTATCTTGCCAGGTAGCAAAAATACGTTGGAAGATTTAGCGCATATTCGTAAGGAGGGGCTGGCGGAAGAAATCATTTCGCTCGTTAAGGAAAATAAAACGCCAATAATCGGTATTTGTGGTGGGTATCAAATGCTAGGTCAAACGTTAGCAGATCCAGATGGTATAGAGTCAGGAATTGAGAAGGTGGAAGGTCTAGGTCTTATTGGAAATTTATCAACGACGTTAACTGATAAGAAACGCACTGTTTTATCTGAAGGTGTGATTATCTATCGTGGTGAAACGATAGCCGTCACAGGCTATGAAATTCATATGGGTGTCTCTCAATTTTCTGATGAACAAGGGGATCGATTTGTTCAATTGATAGACGGAGGCACAGACGGGTTTATTAGTATAGATGGACGAACGATTGGTACGTACTTTCACGGAATATTTGAAAATGATCGATTTAGAGAAGTGATATTGAATGATTTACGAGGACGCAAAGGCCTTCCTGAAATAAATGACAGGGTTTCTTTTCAAGCACTGAAAGAACAATCCTTTCATCACTTAGCTCAACTGGTTGAGAGTCATCTCAACATGGAATTGATCGAGGATAAAATGGCTTTATTTCAAAAAAACTGAGATATTTAGAGAGGGACAGCAGCATGGAAACAACAATAAACAAAATCACAGCGACAAATAAACAAGTAGGGAAACAAACTCTAGCTCACCTGAATAATTTAACGAAGCCACCAGGAAGTTTAGGTAGATTAGAGAAACTAGCGGTTCAGTTAGCAGAAATAACTGGAGATACATTTCCAACTGTATCCCCTCCTGCTTCGATTGTTTTTGCGGGCGATCATGGTATCGCTAAAGAAGGAGTTTCTGCATTTCCTCAAGAAGTAACGACACAAATGGTGGCGAATTTCCTTGCAGGTGGCGCGGCAATAAATGTATTAACAAAACAAATAGATGCAATGTTAGAGATCGTTGATATAGGTGTTGCATCGGATATAGAAGGTTCAGGTTTTATTAATAAAAAAATTCGCTATGGAACAGCTAACTTTGCCAAGGAAGATGCGATGACAAGGAAAGAGGCGCAAAAGGCAATTGAAGTAGGGATCGATATTGTAAAACAAGTAATTAAACAAGGTGCAAATTCGATTATCTTAGGTGAGATGGGGATCGGGAATACGACGAGCAGTAGTGCAATCATCGCTACATTAGCCGAAGTGAATGTGGAAGGTATTGTTGATATTGGAACAGGAATCACAGCTGAACAGCGTGTATTGAAACGAAAGATCATTGCCCAGGCGCTTGAGGATCGAAAACCAAATCGTGAGGATGTCCTCGATATTCTTTCTAAAATAGGTGGACTGGAGATTGCTGGTATGACAGGGGCGATTTTAGGAGCAGCTTCTGAACGAAAGCCTGTCATTATTGATGGATTTATTTGCACGGTATCTGCCTTGTTAGCAACGAAGCTAGTTCCCGAAGCGAGAGACTATTTAATATTCAGTCATCGCTCTCAAGAACAAGGACACACAACAGCTTTGAAAATGCTCCAAGCAAATCCATTATTAGACTTAGAGTTACGTCTAGGTGAAGGAACCGGAGCGGCGCTTGCTTTTCCGATTGTGGAATCTTCCCTAAAAATTTTAAAAGGCATGGCTACTTTCACTTCAGCAGGAATTTCGACTTAGTCATATTGAAAAAGATTAAAAATAAATTTACTTTATTTGAAAACTGATTTATACTAAATCTATTAATAAAACCCAATTTCATAGATACAATTTGGTTCATGATTCACGTCGATACGTTGACGAATTCATGTTAAAAGGGAAGTCGGTAAAAGCCGACACGGTCCCGCCACTGTGAGCGTTTAGGAAAGCTGAAAGAAGCCCACTGTGCTTTTACATAAAAGCATGGGAAGGGAAGCTGATCCGATGAAGCGTAAGTCAGGAGACCTGCCAAGTTGTTCGTAACACCTTCGAGGAAAGGGATGTTTCATGTTCATAGAAAATTCTACTACGTGTTAGAATGCAAACCGTCATCTATATTATGATAGGTACTTATTTCTATGTGACTGTTACATTCAACGCTTTTCCTAAAGGAATGGCGTTTTTATTATGTAATAAAAAGAATGTAGGAGGAACAAAAAGATGCAAAAGAGAATTAAATGGGGACAATTAGGTGCAGCAATAACATTGTCGTTGGCATTAATGACGGCTTGTGGAACAAATGAAGAAGAGGTAAATGAAAATAATCAAGCGAACGATAACGACGAAGTCACGAATGAAACAGAAAATAATAATGATGAAATTGAGAATGCGGCGGACGAAGAGAACGAAGCAGCAAATGAAGAAGTAACTGGTGGAGAATTTCCAATCACCTTGACAGATAAAGTAGATCGGGAAGTGACAATTGACGAAGAACCTGAAACGATCGTTTCATTGTTGCCTAGTAACACGGAAATTGTCTTTGAACTTGGAGCTGGAGACAGATTAATAGGTGTGTCGGATTTTTGTAATTATCCACCAGAAGCAGAAGATATCCAAAATGTAGGTGGGCAGGATATGGATCCTGAATTAATATTGTCGTTGGAGCCTGATATGGCTCTTGTTCAAAGATATCATTACGAGAATCATTCAGAAATTTTGGATCAATATGAGCAATCTGGTATCGATGTGCTTGTAATTGAAGGTGGCGAATCATTTGATGAAGCTTATGACACGATCAAAATGCTTGGTAGCGCTACAGGTACTAGTTCACGTGCGGATGAGATTGTTGTTGAAATGAAAGACGCATTAGCTGAGATTGAAGAAAAAGCGGAAGAGATTTCTGAAGAAGATAGAAAGACGGTTTGGGTCGAAATATCTCCCTCACCAAATATTTTCACAGCTGGTCAAGGAACATTTATGCATGAGATGTTAGAAGTGATTCAAGCAACTAATGCGGCAGAAGATCAAGAAGGTTGGGTCAGCCTGACTGAAGAAGAAATTGTCATGTTGAGTCCTGATGTGATTATTACAACCCATGGAGTTGCGGAAGATCCAATTGACGAAGTGGTATCACGTGATGGTTGGTCGGACATACCAGCTGTGCAAGATGAAAGAATACATGATGTGGATAACGATACGGTCATTCGACCAGGACCGAGATTAATTGAGGGAGTGGAAACTCTTGCCAAATTGGTCTATCCAGAAATTTTTGAGTAATCGAATCTTTTGGATTTATGTTTTCAGTGGAGGATTTGTACTTAGTACAATCCTCTTTGGTCTATTTATGAGCAGTGTGACAGTCCCTGTTCCAACCATCTTCCACATCATCATTGACAATGTATTTGGCTGGCAATTGCTCTCGGACTTTCCCGAAGTTCAAGATAGAATCATCTGGAACATTCGTTTACCACGCGTGTTATTGGCTTTTTGTGTAGGAGCTTCATTAGCTTTGGCGGGTGCAGCTTTTCAAGGGTTGCTTCGAAACCCACTCGCAGATCCTTATACGATTGGTGTGTCATCTGGTGCCGCATTAGGAGCTGTTATCGTAATATTTTTTCAAGTGACGATTGTTGGTTTAGGCGGTTTTACACTTCCAATTGTAGCAATAATTGGTGGTTTCATTTCATTGATGCTCGTGTTTGGTCTTGTTAGAATTGCCAGCAGAAGCTTTGCGATTGAAACGATTATTTTAGCAGGAATTATTATGAGTTCTTTTATTGGTGCAATCATCTCTTTGGTGATATCGCTTGGTGATCAAGATTCGATGACGCAAATTATCTATTGGCTCTACGGAAGTGTTGGTATGAGAGGATGGAGTCACGTTCAACTCATCGTTCCGTTTATGATCATAGGCATGTTTATTCTATTGGTCCATTATCGGGAGTTAAATGCGTTGGCTTTAGGGGAAGAGGCAGCCGAACATATCGGTGTGAATGTTAAGCGAGGCAAATACTATATTTTAGTTGGAGCATCTTTATTAACAGGAGCATCTGTTGCTGTTTCTGGTTCCATTGGATTTGTTGGGTTAGTAATCCCTCATTTGGTCCGCCTCATCATTGGACCAAATCACAGGCATGTGTTACCTTTATCGTTCCTTGTTGGGGGAGGGTTTCTAATTATAGCTGATTTAGTCTCACGAATGATTATTGCCCCGAAAGAACTTCCAATTGGTGTAATTACTGCTTTGATTGGGGCACCTGTTTTTGCATTATTATTGATTAGAAATCGGCTTGGGAAGGGGTAACGGTATGATCCATGTCAAGAATCTCGTAGGCGGCTATTCAGAAGAACCTATTATTGACGGAGTTGACTTCGACATTGTTAAAGGTGAATTCTTTGGACTGCTTGGTCCAAATGGCAGTGGAAAAACGACGCTGTTTAAATTGATAACAGGTGGTCTACCTATCAAACAAGGAGAAATTACAATTGACGGTCAACTGCTATCCAAATTGTCTCACCTTGAAAAAGCGAGAAAAGTGGCAGTTTTGGCTCAAGAAGCGCAAGTTTCCTTTGATTTTACCGTAGAAGAAATTGTTAGTCTTGGTCGTTATGCGTTTCAAAAAGGTGTGCTCAAGACGATTTCGAAAGCTGATAGAGAAATCATTGATGAGGTGATGGAACTAGCTAATGTAGATCATTATAGGAATAAACAATTTCGACTACTTAGTGGCGGTGAAAAACAAAGAGTTCTGCTTGCCAAAGCATTGGCTCAGCAACCGAAAGTTCTTTTATTAGATGAACCGACAAATCATTTGGACGTGAAGCATTCTTTCTACATGCTTGATTTGTTGAAAAAATGGCAAAAAGAGCATGGGTTAACGATATTTGCAATCTTGCATGATTTGAACGTTGCGGCACTTTATACCGACAGAGTTGCCTTGCTTCATGAAGGGAAGTTTCAAAGAGTTGGTGGTGTCGATATTTTACGGAATGAACAGCTTCTACAAGATGTTTATGAAGTGAAAGTAAAGGCGCAATCTCACCCGTATGTTCCAAAACCACAGTTATTAATGACTCCTTACGATGATGTAGAACAGGTGCCAACTGATTTGAAAAATTCCTTTCGATTGGAACAAAATGAAGGGTTTATTCATCTGGAATTTGAGCAACCTTTACGAACGATTTCAAATAGTGTTGTCGGTGAAGGGATCCAATGGTTAAAGCATTTTTGTAATTTCCATGTGAATAAAAATTATGATGGCGGTGATCCCATCGATGATATGGAAAGTTGGATGAATAATTGGGGAATCCCTACTGAAATGTCAGCGGGGATGATGACTGCTGTTCAACTTGAAGATATGGAATTACATACTAAGAATCAGCAAAACATGCAAATTGTTGTGATGGTAACCGCGGGAGTTGGAAATGCAGTGGATATTACTAATACTAAAATGGACGAAAGAATTAGCCAAATCGGAACAATTAATACAATGGTATTTATTGATGCTCATCTAACAGATGGTGCACTTGTCAATGCTTGCATGTCAGCGACGGAAGCGAAGACGAAGGCGTTACATGATTTAGGTGTAATCGATCCATTCACAGAGACACAAGCGACAGGAACATCAACAGATAGCTTGTTAATTGGAGCGACGCAAATAGGAGAGAAAACGCCGTATGCAGGTTCAGGAACAGCTGTTGGAAAAGCGATTGGAGCAGCTGTTTACGAGGCAACAATGAAAGCCACGAGCAAATCTAAGGCAAGGTTAGATAAGTTATGATGGAATTTTTTATAGATACGAGAGTGATGATTATTGTGGCAGCTATTATATTGGATTTGCTCATCGGCGATCCGAAATGGTTGCCTCATCCTGTGATTGGCTTTGGTAAGCTAATTACTTTTATGGAAAAGAAGTTAAATCGAGGTTCTAGCCGTCAAAAAAAACGGCAAGGTGTATTATTATTGACTGTCGTTGTTGGTATCGCGTTTGCGAGTACATTTGCTATTATTTATTTTTTATATCAGCTTCATATGATTGCTGGGGTATTAGTGGAAGTATATTTGATTTCCTCAACGATCGCGGTCAAAGGGTTGCGACAAGCAGCGCTGCAAGTAGCAGTTCCATTAGCGCAGGGTAATTTATTTGAAGCAAGACGACAGTTGAGTATGATTGTCGGCAGAGACACGGAAAACCTTGGAGAGAGTGAGCTTGTCCGTGGTACAGTTGAAACAGTAGCTGAAAATACAGTGGACGGGATTACCGCTCCACTATTTTGGGCGTTTATTGGTGGGGCACCATTTGCGATGGCCTATCGCGCAATCAATACGTTAGATTCCATGGTAGGATACAAAAACGAACGATATGTTGATTTCGGGTGGAGCTCTGCAAGGATAGATGACGTTGTAAATTGGATTCCAGCTAAATTTACTTCAATAACACTATGGCTAGGGGCATTTTTTGTTCGGGGGACGAATAAGAGAAAGGCATGGCAAATAACTTTGCGTGATGCTAGCAAACATCCGAGTCCAAATAGTGGCTGGTCAGAAGCGATGGTCGCTGGACTGATGGGAATTCAATTAGGTGGAAGAAATTATTATCAAGGAGAGGTTTCCCACCGTGCTGAAATGGGAAATTCAGAGAACCCATTATCATGTATCCATATTAATCAATCGATACGGTTAATGCATGGAGGATGGTTCGTATTTTTTATGATTTTAGCTTTGCTATGGATTATATTTAATTAGGAAGGGGTTAGTGAAATGGGAATAGAGTGGCCAAGTCATGGAGGACAACCTGCCATGGTTAAAAAGCAGTTTCATATACATAATAACGTGATCGATTTCAGTGCAAACATCCATCCCTTTGGTCCTCCTAATTGGATGAAACAAGTGTTAAACGATAGTTACGATCGAATGAGTCACTATCCAGATCCTAGCTATCCTGATGCAACGAATGCATTGGCAAAGTTTTGTCAAGTTGACAAGGATGAAGTACTGGTTACAAACGGTGGAGCAGAAGCGATCTTTTTAACTGCAAAGTATTTTGAGGGGGGAAATGCGCTGATCATCCAGCCAACTTTTTCCGAGTACGAGCGAGCTTGTCAGCATTATCACCTCGATGTCCAACATGTTTATTTAGATAAAGCAGATGCATTGCGACTTCCGTTAGATGAAATAATTGATCAACTATCTTGGGCAGATGTGGTGTATCTTTGTCGTCCAAATAATCCAACAGGAACTGTCGTAAAAGAAACGGAAATACGTTTGATATTAGATGCTGCAAAGAAAACTGGTACGTATCTTGTCGTTGATGAAGCGTTCGTTGACTTTTTAGATGAGGATGAAGATTGTAGTGATTTGGTGAGCGTGATGCAAGAATATCATCAGCTTATTCTACTAAGATCGATGACGAAAATGTTTGCTGTTCCAGGGCTTCGCGTCGGCTATATGTTGGCGAATAAAGAGATTATTAAAGTGGCAAAACAGGCGCAAATCCCTTGGAGTGTCAATGCAATTGCAGGTGCAATCATTCCTCTGATGCTAGAAGATCAAGCTTTTGTTGCCAAGTCTCGTCGGTTTTTTCATGCGGAATTAATCCGTCTTAGAGAGCGTCTAGAGGGGATGAATTATTATATGTCACCTTCTTCTGCTAATTTTTATCTATTACGAGATAATGAGAATCCTAATGCGACAAGTGATTTATTTGAATTTCTTTTGCATCACGGTATATTAGCTCGTCATACCGATAATTTCAAACAACTGGACGGAGATTACCTTCGTTTTGCAATTCGATCTGAATCAGAAAACGATTTGCTGTTAGATGCGCTTTCTGCATGGAGACGGCAGCGATGATTGTATTTGTATCAGGTGCTGCAAGGTCTGGGAAAAGCCGTTTTGCAGAAGAAAAAGCGTTAGAAATTTATCGGGAACAGAAATCTGCGACTGCGGAATTAGTTTATGTTGCTACTTCACGGAAAACGGATCATGAAATGATTGAACGGATTCGTTTCCATCAGGAGGACCGGTCTGAAAGTTGGCAGACGATAGAAGAACCGTTCGACTTAACATCTGTTCCATTAAAAACAGGGATGGGTGATGTGGTTTTAGTTGATTGCCTGACGATTTGGTTGAGCAACATGCTGTATCAAACGGATCCACACAGCTATTTATTCTCTGCGACTATGAAGGGAGAATCGAATCAATCATACTACTTAATCAACTTAATCGATCGCTTTATCGATTTAGCGAAAGTGAAACAGCAGACATTAATATTCGTCACCAATGATCTAAATGAAGGAGAACAAACTCTTGTGGATGCGATGGTCAGCGAATACATATACGTATTGGAAAAAATTCATCAACATATCGTTGATCGAGCCGATTCAGCAGTACAGGTAATTGCTGGAATCCCAATCGATTGGAAAGGGGAAAAGTCGTTGTGAAAGAAGTATTATACGGATTTTTATTAGCGGTGCAATTTCTTACAAGACTTCCCGTTCCTATCGAATGTCCATGGAGTCTGAAGACGAGCCGGTGGGCTATACGGTTTTATCCGCTTATTGGTATGTTATTAGGTGCGATCCTACTAGGCGTTGGTGTGCTGTTTGCTCCTTATGTTCCGACTGAATTATTGGCACTTGTGCTGATTAGTCTTTGGGTATGGCTATCGGGGGGCCTTCACTTAGATGGTCTGATGGATGTAGCGGATGCAGTTGGTTCCAATGCCCCTCTGAAGAAGAAATGGGAGATCATGAAGGACCCTCATGTAGGTAGCTTTGGAGTCATTGCTCTCTTCTTTTTGCTCGTTTGGAAAGTAGTGTTTATTTATTTGTTATTGGATGCTTTTTCAACAGATCATCTTTTTGCTTTTATCGTTGTTCTAGGGTTGGCTAGATTTGCAGGTGTTGCCTTGCTCGTATTTTTACCTGCAGCAAAGAAACAAGGTCTCGCTTGGCATTGGAAACAGAATATTGGTAGCGTTGATGTCATTTGCGGATTGATTCCGATTGCAGTCGTAATGTTTTTTGTACCAGAATACCTCGTGATTTTTCCTATATTCCTGTTGTCTGTTGTAATTTATGGGGGATGGGTGGTGAGAACATTTAAAGGCGTCAATGGCGATTTGATTGGAACGGCGATCGAAGGAGGGGAACTATGGGCACTTATGCTTGTCTGGATTTATATCTCATTCGTCACGGGATAACGAAATGGAACCAAGAGAAGCGGTATTTGGGGCATACAGATGAACCCGTTGTAGCTGAAAGACTTGAAGACTTATTTGTGTTAAAAAAAGAATTGAATGAGCTACAATTTGATGAAATATGCACGAGTGATCTTCGGCGTTGCGGAGAGACGTTAGCGTTCCTACTTCCTAATAAACAGTATGTAATTGATGAACGTTTACGAGAATTTCATTTCGGTGATTGGGAAGGAAAGACATATGATGATTTAAAGGCCGTAGATGTCTATCGACAGTGGCTAGATGATTGGAAAGGTTTGGGAGTGCCGAACGGAGAATCTTGGAAGGATTTTATAGGTCGAGTCGAGCAGTGGAAAGATGAGCTATTTGCTGGCGTTGAAGCGGCAAAAGAAGACGTGAATCATCGGACTGTACTTGCTGTTACACATGGTGGAGTGATTAGATACCTCCTTTCCACACTGGAGCGATCGCAGTCTTTTTGGGATTGGAAAATCACTCACGGTGAGGGCGTTCATGTTAGATTCACATATGAAGAGGAGAGATGGAAATGCAACTCGTTATCGGTGGTGCCTTCGCAGGAAAAAGAAAAATCGTAAAAGATCAATTTGATGATGTTGGTTTGAGCTGGCTGTCTAGCTACGACGGCGAAACATTGGATAGTTGGAGAGATTTCTGGAATGGACAAAATACTTTTCTAGTTGTTGAAGGTTGGGAGAATTGGTTGCGCGAGGATTTACGCTCCATGGCGAAGTCAGAGCCTCTCACCGATATTCGTGAAAAATATCGTCTGATGTTTAGAGATTTTATAGAAGAAGAGTCTCGCAAAAACAAACAAGTTGATGAAATATGCACGAGTGATCTTCGGCGTTGCGGAGAGACGTTAGCGTTCCTACTTCCTAATAAACAGTATGTAATTGATGAACGTTTACGAGAATTTCATTTCGGTGATTGGGAAGGAAAGACATATGATGATTTAAAGGCCGTAGATGTCTATCGACAGTGGCTAGATGATTGGAAAGGTTTGGGAGTGCCGAACGGAGAATCTTGGAAGGATTTTATAGGTCGAGTCGAGCAGTGGAAAGATGAGCTATTTGCTGGCGTTGAAGCGGCAAAAGAAGACGTGAATCATCGGACTGTACTTGCTGTTACACATGGTGGAGTGATTAGATACCTCCTTTCCACACTGGAGCGATCGCAGTCTTTTTGGGATTGGAAAATCACTCACGGTGAGGGCGTTCATGTTAGATTCACATATGAAGAGGAGAGATGGAAATGCAACTCGTTATCGGTGGTGCCTTCGCAGGAAAAAGAAAAATCGTAAAAGATCAATTTGATGATGTTGGTTTGAGCTGGCTGTCTAGCTACGACGGCGAAACATTGGATAGTTGGAGAGATTTCTGGAATGGACAAAATACTTTTCTAGTTGTTGAAGGTTGGGAGAATTGGTTGCGCGAGGATTTACGCTCCATGGCGAAGTCAGAGCCTCTCACCGATATTCGTGAAAAATATCGTCTGATGTTTAGAGATTTTATAGAAGAAGAGTCTCGCAAAAACAAACAAGTTATTTTGATCATGCTAGAGATGGGCAAAGGCATCGTTCCAATAGCAGCAGAAGACCGTCTTCTGCGAGATTTGGCAGGATGGATTCAGCAAGATGCGGCTGCTTTATCAGACGAAGTAGTTTACGTATGGCACGGACTTTCGCGGCGGATGAAGTAGTGTGGGTGTGGATTCAATCCGAACGAAGCGCGATGCAAGGGAGTAGAGCGCGAACCGAGGAGATTTGATCCGAACGAAGCGAGATGCAAGGGAGTAGAGCGCAAAACGAGGAGATTGGAGCCGAACGAAGCGCGATGCAAGGGAGTAGAGCGCAAAACAAGTAGATTGGAGCCGAACGAAGCGCTACGCAAGGAAGTAGAGCGCGAACCGAGAAGATTCAATCCGAACGAAGCGAGATGCAAGGGAGTAGAGCGCGAAACAAGGAAATTCGATCCGAACGAAGCGTGACGCAAGGGAGTAGAGCGCGAAACGAGGAGATTTGATCCGAACGAAGCGAGATGCAAGGGAGTAGAGCGCAAAACGAGGAGATTGGAGCCGAACGAAGCGCAATGAAAGGGAGTAGAGCGCGAAACAAGGAAATTCGATCCGAACGAAGCGCAACGAAAGGAAGTAGAGCGCGAAACAAGGAAATTCGTTCCGAACGAAGCGTGACGCAAGGGAGTAGAGCGCGAACCGAGAAGATTCGATCCGAACGAAGCGCAACGAAAGGAAGTAGAGCGCGAAACAAGGAAATTCGATCCGAACGAAGCGTGACGAAAGGGGATAGAGCGCGAAACAAGGAAATTCGATCCGAACGAAGCGTGACGAAAGGGAGTAGAGCGCAAAACAAGTAGATTGGATCCGAACGAAGCGCAACGAAAGGAAGTAGAGCGCGAAACAAGGAAATTCGATCCGAACGAAGCGTGACGAAAGGGGATAGAGCGCGAAACAAGGAAATTCGATCCGAACGAAGCGTGACGAAAGGGAGTAGAGCGCAAAACAAGTAGATTGGAGCCGAACGAAGCGCAACGAAAGGAAGTAGAGCGCGAAACAAGGAAATTCGATCCGAACGAAGCGCGATGAAAGGGAGTAGAGCGCGAACCGAGAAGATTCAATCCGAACGAAGCGTTACGCAAGGAAGTAGAGCGCGAACCGAGGAGATTGGAGCCGAACGAAGCGCAATGAAAGGGAGTAGAGCGCGAAACAAGGAAATTCGATCCGAACGAAGCGTGACGAAAGGGGATAGAGCGCGAAACAAGGAAATTCGATCCGAACGAAGCGCAACGAAAGGGAGTAGAGAGTAAAACGGAAAGATTTGGACTAAACGAAGCTAGCATTCTCTTATTCTTTAGGGAAAGAGCGCTGTTTAATATAATTGGTATTCCAAGTTTGCCCTGTTGGCTTATAATAGAGAGAAAAAACTTTCTGAATTAATTTCTTAGAAGGCATTTGTCCACACCAATCAAATATATCTTTTGTAGTTAAGGTTTTATTTGGAAAAAGTAACTCAAAAGCTTTTAAACTTCGAATCACCCCATCTTGTGCAAACTCAGAGTAAGTGCATCGAGAGCAAATAAATTTTACACGGTTACTTTTCCCCATCCTAGAAAGACAACCAGGGCAAAAAATTCCCTTTTTAAGCTGATCATACTCAAATTCTGGAATTCTCATATAAGGTGATTTGTCTAAACGTTTAGACAGTAACTGATGCCCAATATTGATTTTTTGTTTGCTAACAATCTGGGATTGGTGATTGATTTTTTCTAGGAAGCTTGGCAATTGACTTGGAAGAATCATAATTGTGTTTCGAGGGGCATTAAACAAAGTGAATTGAGGATTTGGAAAGATGATATAACACTTTAAGTCGAGGATATTAACTCTCATCGATTGCAATACTTGCCTAAATAAAGTTGCGGCACGTTCTATTTGCAGGTGGGGATTTTGAACTTCATACCCCGAAGAAGCGTACCACTTGTCTTTTTCAATATAATATTCCCCTTGAAAATTTTTCACTTCAAAAAGGTAAGTCGCAGTGGCGGTAAAATAGAGCGTATCGATTTGAAAAAAGCTTCGATTTGATTCTAAATTCAAGTCTGGCAAAAGCAGAGAATTAATTGATAATTGACCCAACATGTCATCAAAAAGTTGTTCGCCTTCATATCCTCTCACTAGAGATTCAAAATGTCTTTCAAATGTTTCTGAAAAATCGATGCGTGGTTTTAGAGAGCGAAGGGTTTGTAATTCAAAAGGTTCGGAACGTTTATACAAAAGCATGAATATCATTCCATTCAAAGGGATTGCTCTGCTGCTATGTAAAGCAATAAATGAGGTGGTTAAAGTACTTCGAATAAATCGAGGAAGAGATCGTAGTGAGAACTGTTTCGCAACAGAGCGTTTGTTCTGAATTAATCATATAAAATTCATTTTCAAAAAACAAGAGAACATACAAAGATTTTTAACGAACTAATGTTCGTGCATTGTTAGTAAGTTCATTTGCCTCAAATAGTCCAAATATATGCATCAACACCATCATTTATCTAGTTACAGTCCCTCTTAAAATTGTTCACTCAATCTCAAATTTCACAGCAAAAACCCAAGTGAATATGTTATGATATTTATTGTCTGATTTTTCATACTAATTTAGTATTATATCATTACAAAGGATGGGGAATTTCGTGAAATATGGTTTTGCACAACGAGTTCGTTACATGCGATCTTCGGCTGTTAGAGATATTTTAAAAGTTGTAAATAAAGAAGATGTAATTTCATTTGCCGGGGGACTCCCGGATGAGGATCTTTTTCCAGTTGAAGCTGTACGTCAGGCATTCGATAAAGCACTGACATCTGGAAATAAAACGCTACAATATGCGGAAACAGAAGGCGTGACGGAGCTCCGTCAGATTTTAGCTACACGAATGCTGAGAAAGGGAATCGATCGAAAAGCGGAAGATATTTTAGTGACTTCCGGTTCTCAGCAAGCGATAGATCTGTTTTCAAGGATTATGTTCAACCCTGGTGATATTGTGTTAACAGAGAATCCAACATATCTTGCTGCCTTGCAAGTGTTTAATTCTTATGAGGTCAATATCGTACCAGTGAAATCGGATAATGACGGAATGCTTCAAGATGACCTTGAGGACAAAATCTGGAGATTAAAGCCAAAGTGTATTTATGTTGTTCCGACATACTCTAACCCAGACGGAAAAGTGTGGTCACTCGAGCGACGAAAACATTTACTTGCATTAGCTAAAAAATACCATGTCGTTATTTTCGAAGATGATCCATATGGTGACCTTCAATTTGATGCTGCCGAGAAAGTTCCGCCACTTGCTTCGATGGATGACAATGAATTTGTGCTTTACACGAGTACATTTTCTAAAACAGTCGTTCCGGCGTTGAGAACAGGGTGGATTGTCGGGCCTCATCAAATTATCAGGTTGATGGCTCAGGCAAAGCAAGCGACAGATTTACACACGAACTCATTATCGCAACATGCGTTGATTCATTTAGTGAATGATTTTGATATCGATGGTCATATACAAACATTGATCTCTGCTTATAGAGAAAGAATGCATGTGATGAAAGGAATTCTTGACAGTGTTGAAAATAAAGGTGTAAGTTATGTGGAACCGCGCGGAGGAATGTTTTTGTGGGTGACGATGCCTCAACATGTTAACGCAACAAAGTTGCTTAAGACTGCTGTCGATAATGGTGTCGCTTATGTTCCAGGTGTACCATTCTATGTGAAAAAACCAAATCAACATACGCTTCGCTTAAACTTTACTAATGCAAAACCAGACTTAATAAAATTAGGCATGGAGCGGCTTGTTTCAGTCATTAATGAAGTGGATTCTGACGAAAATAATTAAGTTAAATCCTTGTGAATATGGGTTAATAATAAAACAAGCGATCGATTGATGAAAAGAGCGCTCATATATTTTGAGCGTTTTTTTAACTTTTTCCCGCAATCCGAATGTGTTTCCATTATTCAACAACAATAAGAATTGGGTTATAATAGCTGAAGAGAGTAATCCTAAAGACAAGAAAGTTACGATAATTGTCTAGTCGGAGAAATACATAAAAGAAGGAGATGTTCGACCGTTGAAATCGTTTATCATTAAATTTACCTTATTGTTAATGGGGTTATTATTTGTTCCAACCATTATTGCTCATGCACACGTGAAATGGTTTACTGAAGTTGAACCAGAGAGAGCACCAATCGAACAAATAATTAGCCCAATGTTTATCTCATTAGCGATTGTGACAGCAGGAATCATCGCTGTTTTACCACAGATCATGCCAAAAATCATGGCATATAAACCGTTTTTAAAAGTGGAAAAACGCTTAGCTGAATTTAGGCCTTATACGTTCCCAATTATAAAATACGGTGCAGCTATCGCAATCATCATTCAAATTCTTACAGGCGGACTTTTCGCACCAGAGTTGATGGCCCCATCTGACATTTGGGCTATTGCACCTTGGGTTGCTGTTGTCTTGTTATTAATCCCGCATAAGATTGCCTCTAGAGGAGCGGGAGTGCTTCTGTTGCTCTTGTTTGGAATCACAACATGGGAGTATGGGCTCTTTCATATGCTTGACTATGCTTTTTATCTTGCTGTAATTTTTGTATTACTTTTTCAAAGCACAAAGCTTCAGCCTTGGAGTTTTCCTGTTTTATACTTGGCAACTGGACTTTCCCTTTGTTGGGTAGCAGTAGAAAAACTCGTTTATCCAACGATGGCAACAGATGTAATCATAAATCACGGTGTTCCAACGTTTGGATTTAACCCAGAAACGTTTGTCATATTAACTGCCTATATTGAATTTGTTGTAGGTTATCTACTGGTTGTCGGACTGCTAAATCGCTTATTGGCACTCGTGTTAACATTAATTTTCATATCGACGACAATGTTATTTGGTATGACAGAAATCATCGGGCATTTTATGATTCATATCATTCTCATTACGTTTATTATCGAAGGAGTTTCGTTTTATGAGCCACCGATCAACATGCACCGATCTCCTTGGGAAAAAATCGTGTTTATCTTTTTAAACTTTTTGTTTGTCTTAGCAACAATTTTATTGATCTATTACCGATTTGCATAAAATTACCTGGAATGAACTATCAACAGCGACAGGCTTTTGCTTGTCGCTGTTCAACTATATTTAAGCGTTTTCAAATTATCAACTCGTATACCAACCGTTTTTCTTAAAAATATGATAGAGTGATAAACAGAATTGTTAAATTATGTCGAGAATAGAGAACAAATGAATCTATCAGTGATTCAAATGAAGAGGACGAAGTTAAATGAAAAATACTATATTTTCTTTTTTAGGCCCTTATCGCCTGGCGGTAACCGTGGCATTAACTTTAACAATCGTCGAGTTATCAGTTGAACTCGTACAACCGTTATTGATGTCGAAAATTATAGATGATGGTATCATGCAAGAAGATTTATCGGTTGTGATGTTATGGGGAGGAGTAATGATTGGATTATCATTACTAGTTTTCGCTGCCGGAGTAACGAATTCTTTTTACGCTGCACATGTAAGTCAAAATGCCGGCTTTGACATGAGAAGTAAGTTATTCGAGAAAGTTCAGGCGTTTGCATTTTCAAATTTTAGCCAATTTCCGACGTCTACGCTGATGACGCGGATGACCAACGATGTCAATCTCATTCAGAATACGATATTTATGAGTTTAAGAATCATGTTACGAGCACCGCTTCTCGTTTTTGGATCGGTTATTATGGCCTTACTTGTCAATGTCCAACTTGCTCTTATTTTGATTGTGACAATTCCAATTCTTGTCGTTTTCTTAGTGTTGATTATGCAAAAAGCTGGAGGTCTGTTTAAAGCTGTACAGTCGCGTGTGGATACAGTAAACAATGTAGTTCAGGAGAACTTAACTGCGATTCGGTTAATTAAATCATTTATTCGTCGTAAATATGAATCAAGTCGTTTTACGATTGCTTCAAATGAACTTCGTACCAAAACAGTGAAGGCGCTGCGATTAATCGAAACGACGATGCCAGTTATTCTGCTCGTAATGAATGGAAGTATTATTGCCGTTTTATGGTTCGGGAGTTTTGGTGTGAATACTGGTGGAGCGACCGTCGGGGAAGTAGTTGCGATTATTAACTATGTGACCCGTATGACGGGAGCATTATCGATTTTTTCAATGATTATCATGATGTTTTCGCGAGCACGCGCTTCATCTGAACGAATAATGGATGTGTTAGATGCAGAAGTAGATTTAAACGATGCAGATGACGAACCAAATATGCCTACGGTTACGCAAGGACAAATTGAGTTTGATCACGTATCGTTTCGCTATCCTGATACAGAGAGGTTTGTATTAGACGATGTTTCATTTCAAGTCAAACCTGGCGAAAATGTCGCCGTGTTAGGCGCGACAGGTTCTGGGAAAACGTCGATGTTTCAACTTATACCTCGTCTTTATGATATTGATAGTGGAACGATTAGGATCGATGGACACGATATACGAAAAATGAAGTTAAAGCATTTACGGCGACAGATTGGATATGTCCCTCAAGAAGCGATGTTATTTACCGGTTCGATTGAAGAGAACCTTCTGTGGGGGAAGGAAGATGCTTCAAAAGAGGAGATTAATCAATCCTTAAAGGACGCACAAATACATGGCACAATTGTTGAACTTCCACATGGTTCGGAAACAATAATTGGCCAAAGAGGTGTGAACTTATCTGGGGGGCAGAAGCAGCGTCTTTCGATTGCAAGAGCACTTATTCGCAAACCAAAAATTCTACTTTTTGATGACAGTACAAGTGCATTAGATGTAAAAACAGAGAAGAAACTATTTCAAGCATTAAAGAACTACTCGTGTACAACGATCATGATCACGCAAAAGATGAGCACGACGATGAATGCAGATCAAATCCTATTAATGGAAGAGGGTAGGATCGTCGCCAGTGGAACACATGATGAATTAATGCAAACCTCACTTCTTTACCAGAAAATATTCGATTCTCAGTTCGGAAAGGAGGAGGTTACTGATGTTAGATAAGTTATTTGACCCGTTTAAGCATGATAAAATCCCGAAAGAAGACACGGAGTACAACAAACAAATCAATGAGGGGCCGACGAGCAAAAGAGCTCAAGACTGGAAAGGGACACTGAAACGAATTTGGAACTACTTATCAGAAAGTAAAGGTCGGTTATATCTCGTTTTATTAATGATCTTTTTAAGCTCCTTCTTTGCTTTATTAGGCCCATTTATTGTTGGACTTTCGATTGATGAGTTTATCGTTGACCAGGATACATCTGCGCTTATTTGGGTATTACTTGGATTAGGAGTTATTTATCTTCTTCATTCGATATCCGTATTCTTACAGCATTTTTGGATGATTCGGATTGCACAAAAAACAGTGTTTACGATGCGAACGCAGTTATTTAACCATCTTCATAAACTTCCAATTCCGTTTTTTGACAAACGGAGGCATGGAGATTTAATGAGTAGGTTGACGAATGATATGGAGAACGTAAGTAATACGTTAAATAGTTCTGTCATACAGATTTTTGCTAGTATATTGACATTAGTTGGGACAATCTCAGTTATGCTTTACTTAAGTCCATTATTGACATTAATAACATTAACAATCGTGCCCTTAATGGTTATTGGGATGAAATGGATTACAAATCGAACGGGGAAACTATTTAAGGCTCAGCAGAAAAATTTAGGTGAACTGAATGGATATATCCAAGAATCTATGTCTGGGCAACGAATCATCAAAACTTTTTCACAAGAAGAAAAAGTGATGGATGGTTTTGACCAGCGAAATAAAGAATTGAAACTAGCTGGATTTTGGGCGCAAACGATTTCTGGATTTATTCCTAAATTGATGAACATGCTTAATAACTTAAGTTTTGCGATTATTGCGGGTGTCGGTGGTATCTTTGTCCTAAACGGGGCGATCTCGATTGGTGTGATTGTGATATTTGCAGAGTATGCGAGACAGTTTACACGACCATTGAATGATTTAGCGAATCAATTTAATACATTACTCTCTGCAATTGCTGGTGCTGAACGTGTCTTTTCAATTATGGATGAGCAAGATGAAATCAGTGATGAAATCGAGATGGATGAGTTAGAGAACGTAAGAGGAGAGGTGACATTTGATGATGTATCCTTCTCCTATGAGCAAGAAGGAAAAACGGTACATGACATTTCATTTCATGCTTCTGTAGGAGAGTCCATCGCTTTTGTCGGCCCAACCGGTGCCGGAAAAACAACAATGATTAGCTTGTTATCAAGATTCTACGATCCAGATCAAGGTGTGATTGCGGTTGATGGGATCGATACGTCGACGGTTAAGAGAGAATCATTACGAAAGCATATGGCTTTTGTGCTCCAGGATTCCTTCCTTTTTCAAGGAACGATACGAGAAAATATCCGCTATGGTCGATTAAATGCTACTGACGATGAAGTTGAGCAAGCGGCGAAAATGGCTAATGCCCATTCTTTTATTGATTTTATGCCAAATCAGTATGATACAGAGATTGATGCTGAAGGTGGCGGTATTAGTCAGGGGCAGAAACAATTACTTTCCATTGCTCGTGCATTATTAGCAGATCCGGCTATTCTCGTTTTGGATGAGGCAACAAGTAGCATCGATACAGTCACCGAATTGAAAATTCAAGAGGCCTTACAGCGATTAATGAAAGGGAGAACGAGCTTTGTCGTAGCCCATCGATTAAATACGATTCAACAAGCAGATAAAATACTTGTTTTACAAGAAGGAAAATTGATTGAGCAGGGATCTCATCAAGAGCTTTTATCTCAAGATGGCTTTTATGCAGATTTGTATTTCAGTCAATTAAAGCGAGAAGTTGGATAATAAACTCAGTGAAGTAACCTGACAATTTACAGGAAACGAATAGACGTCTGACGAGTAACTCGTTATAATAGAATTACTTTACAACTAGTAACTCCAAGGTTCACTGTCCTTGGAGTTTTTTCGAACAAAGATAAATGGAGGCGATAAGATGAATGAAAAAACGAAATTATCGGAACGTATACAAGTTTCGAATAAACTGCTTCCAGCTGATGTAGTTATAAAAAATGGAAAAATAGTCAACGTTTTTACGATGGAGATAGAGAATGGTGATGTAGCGATATATGACGGAATGATTGTCGGTATAGGAGAGTACTCGGGAACGACAGAAGTAGATGCAACAGGGAAATTCATTGTACCAGGCTTGATTGATGGGCATGTTCACATTGAATCTTCGATGGTGCCACCTAGTCATTTCTCTCACGTCGTTGTGCCACATGGTGTCACAACGATCGTGACAGATCCACACGAAATTGCAAACGTATCAGGAGAAGCGGGCATTCAATTTATGTTGGATGACTCAGATGGAATCGCACTAGATGCGTTGTTCATGCTACCTTCGTGCGTGCCGGCAACACCATTTGAAAATTCGGGTGCTAAGTTAGCGGCAGAAAGTTTGGCTCCTTTTTATGTGCATAATCGAGTATTAGGTTTAGCGGAAGTGATGGATTACCCTTCTACTGCTCAGGCAGATGAAGGAATGATAAATAAATTATATGATGCCAGGAAACGAGGGCGTGTCATCGATGGTCATGGAGCTGGATTAGATGCTCATGCGATGAACATTTACGGAACAGCTGGGATCACAACGGACCATGAGAGTACAACATTAGAAGAGGCAAGGGAACGATTAAGAAAAGGATTGTATGTGTTGATTCGTGAAGGGTCCGGAGCGAAAGATTTAGAAGCGCTGATCCCACTCGTTAATGAAAAAAATGCAAGAAGGTTTCTCTTTTGTACAGACGACAAACATTTAGACGAGCTAATTGAGCATGGCAGTATTGATGAAAACATTCGGTTAGCGATTCAACAGGGATTGGACCCGATCTTGGCGATACAGCTTGCTACTTTGAATGCTGCAGAGTGTTATCGGTTAAAAACAAAGGGAGCGATAGCACCAGGATACGAAGCGGATATTTTGCTTGTAGATGACTTAACTACTTTCTCAATAACAGATGTATATAAGGATGGTGAATTAGTCGCACAAAATGGAAAGATGCTGATGGAAGAAGAATCCGTAGTAACGCCTGATGAGCATTTGTTAAATACAATTCATCTCCCGAAAGTGACGAAAGAGAGCTTGGAAATCACTGTTTCGGGAACGGGGAAAGTTCATGCGATTAAGCTGATACCAAACAGTCTTGTAACGGAAAAAGTCATCGTCGAGCCTGCCCAAGATCGTGGCGTATTTATCGCAAGCGAGACAAATGACTTGATGAAAATGGCAGTCATTGAGCGTCACCATTACACAGGAAATATCGGTTTGGGGTTTATTCAAGGACTCGGTTTTTCAGAAGGGGCTATTGCGTTAACCGTCGCCCATGACTCACACAATTTAGTTACAGCGGGTACTAATGATGAAGACATGCTTAAAGCAATAGAAGAAGTAGCGAAAATACGTGGAGGTATGGTGCTAGTGAAAGCGGGCGAAGTGGTTGCGAGTTTGCAACTAAACATTGCTGGTCTTATGTCTTCAGGAATTACCAACGATGCATATAAAGGGATGAAGCAATTAGACGAAGGGCTGAAAAAGCTAGGATTTGAAGGTGATTTTAACCCCTTTTCCGCGTTATCATTCATGTGCTTACCAGTTATTCCAGAATTAAAATTAACCGATCTAGGTTACTTTGATGGCATTGCTGGGGAACATATCCCGTTGGAAGTCAAATTATAGCTGGCGACGTAATGGTTCATCTTCTTTGCTGAAGATGAGCCATTTTTGGCATTTTAGGGGTGGCTATGCACAAAAAACCTAACAGATATTTTGTTAGGCTTTTTAATGATTTAGTTAAAGGTCTTCTAGTTCCAACCTAAACTGTTCAGCAGCATGCTTTGCTGAAGTCGCCGAAGCGATCGCAGAAATAACTGAAACACCGTCAGCCCCAGCCTGTGCGATCCCTCTAGTACGGTGAATATCAATGCCACCAATCGCAACGATTGGAATAGTAATCCCCTCTTCACGCATTGCAGAAATCATCTCTGGTCCACATGCCTCTTCAGCATCTGCCTTGGAATTGGTTGGGTACATGGGACCTACTCCAATATAATCAGCCCCATCTTTGACGGCCTGCTTTGCTTCAGCAATTGTATGAGCTGAAATACCAAGGATCTTATTATCGCCTATTTTCTCCCTTACGAAAGGCCCGTTTGCGTCAGTTTGTCCGACATGAACGCCATCAGCTCCAATTTCCAATGCTAATTCAACATCATCATTTATAATGAAAGGAATCTGATTAGCTTGACAAATCTGTTTCAATTTAAGAGCCATCTCCCGTTTGGACCGGCCTGTTAGCGATGCGTCCCCTTTTTCTCGGAATTGGAAAAGAGTGATCCCACCAGAAATAGCTTCGGATAACACTTCTGGTAGCGGTTTGTTAACATTATTTGTTCCACTTATGAAGTAGAGCTTCAGCGCGTTTTTTATAAAAAGATTATTTCGATCTACCATTCTGTTTCTACCTTCATTTCATTTAGAGATTCTTGGTAAATACGATGAGCAGCATGGTAGGTGGACCCTGGACCTTTTCCTAGAGAATAACCGTGTTCAATCGCTATATGAATAAATCGCTTTGCTTCACGGACAGCTTGTTTCAATGGAAGTCCTTTTGCCAAATTGGCAGCAATTGCTGCGGAATACGTGCACCCTGTTCCGTGAGTATGTTCTGTTTTGATAAATGGAACAGAAAAAAAGTGAAAATTTTGTCCGTCATAAAAGATATCAACAATGTTTTCAGCAGTGTCATCTTCGCTGTGCCCACCTTTGAGTAAAACGGATTGAGCACCCATGTTGAACATTTCCTTCACAGCTTTTTTTCTTTCGTCTAAAGTCGTAAGCGGCATATTTGTGATCTCTTTTGCTTCAGGAATATTTGGTGTAATAATTGTCGCTTTTGGAATTAAATTATTAATTAACGCGTCCATAGCTTCTGGATGTAATAATTTGGCGCCTGAAGTTGATACCATAACAGGGTCAACAACAAGTGATGACCACTTATATTCAATCGCTTTATCTACGACGATATTAATTCGTTCCTTATCAAACAACATTCCTGTTTTTACCGCATCAGCACCGATATCTTCCATTACTGAAGTGATTTGTTGTGCAACACCCTTTGGATCAACGGGATAAACTCCTTGAACTCCAACGCTATTTTGAGCCGTAATTGCAGTGATCGCGGACATTCCAAACACGTTTAATTCTTGAAATGTTTTTATATCTGCTTGAATACCAGCACCGCCTCCGCTGTCAGAACCGGCAATTGTTAATACTTTTGGTGTCATAGTCATTTTCCCTCCATGATGGACTTGTTGAAGTTAGCCCAATGATCGATTTGTCCAGAAGTTAATTGGTATAGGGCATCGATAAAGTGGACTTGGAAATGACCAGGTCCCATATTGGGTTCTTTTTCAGCCGCAACCTGAGCGCTAATGCCATAAAATGCGACTGCGCAAGTGACTGCCTCCAATAGATCATCGTGAACAGAGATGAAAGCTCCGACAACGGAACTTAATAAACAACCTGCTCCTGTTATTTTTGATTGGAGAAAATGACCGTTGTCGACGGTATAGACTCTGTCACCGTCAGTAATAACATCTGATTCGCCGGTCAAAGCGACGATTGTACCCCATGTTTTCGCAACTTCTTTAGCAATTGCAACGGTGTCATTCATCTTGGCGGTAGAGTCGACGCCACGCATTTCAACAGAATGATCAATCAAATTGGCAATCTCCCCACCGTTTCCGCGAATAACTGCGATGTTTAATTCGGTTAGTAATTTTTTAGCAGATTCGGTCCTAAATGGCGTGGCACCAACTCCAACGGGATCAAGTACAATTGGCGTACTTGCTAGATTTGCAGCTTTTCCGGCTAAGAGCATCGCTTCTACTTCTTGCTTCGTAAGTGTTCCTATGTTCAAAACTAATGCCTGTGCAACCTTTGCCATATTCTCAACTTCTTCTTTGGCATAAGCCATAACAGGGCTAGCTCCAATCGCGTAAAGTCCATTTGCTGTAAAGTTAGTAACAACGACATTCGTAATATTGTGTATGAGCGGTGAGGTGTCTTGAATTTTCGTTCGTAACGTGTGAATCGGTAGCATAATCGTCTTCCTTTCTGAAAAAAAGTGAGATTTTAGAAAATAAAAAAGCGCTGCTCCAAATGGAACCGCGCTGATTTGACCTACTAGATCAATTTATCGCTGTGTTCCACTTTCCTCCGCTGGTACCATCCAGATCAGGTTCAAAGGGATCAAGCAAAGCTTTGTCTCAGCCAATTGGCACCCCTAGTGGTTAACTATTTACTTATTTCTTATTTTCATTTTATCACAAATAAAACGGTAAATCATGGAGAACGCATGGTAGGTAGCGAATTATCAGTAGGAAGGAGCTGCCGTATAGGCTTTCCTGTCTATCCCTTGACTAAGTAATCATTAACAAACACGCGAATCGTAAAGTAATCAATTTCTTCTGAGAGAGCTTCTTTGATTGGTTTCATACCATTTTCAAGTCCGATTTGATCTACTACTTCCTTTATTTGAGCTATATGCTCTGGTTTGACTAGGCGATCGAAATCGACGGCAATTCCATCGTCTGCCGCTTGGAGAAGGTGACTTTGAATCGTTGTGTATTTCACATTGCGAGCTGCACAGATTTGTTCGATGGTGTAACCTTCATTAAATAATTCGATTGTTTTCAAAAAGCTAGGAGTCTTATCTTTTTTGTTGCCAATTCCGTCAGTTTGCTTTTGTTCGTAATTTTTTAAACGACTTGGTAAGTCGAACGATTTCTTTTCATCTGGATTTGCATGCAAAAATTCTGCAATAGCTTGCAAAAAGTGTTCGCCATACGAATCTACTTTCATTTGACCGACACCTTTTACTTCCAGTAAATCTTCTTTCGTTTCAGGAAGCTTTGCGCATAAATCATTTAGAGTCTGATCTGAAAAGACCATGTATGGTGCAACTTGATGCTGTTTTGCTAAGGAAGTACGAAGCCCTCGTAGCGTCTCAAAAAGAGGGTGTTGTTTGGCAAGGACCGTCGTCTGTTTCGCTTGTTTCTTTTCGACTTTGATTTCGCCTTTTAACACCGGGATAGTATTTTCAGTAAGCTGTAAGACTGGGTAATTTCCACCACTCATTTTTAAAAATTGAGAGGCAACGAGGTAATCGATAAACTGACTAACCTCTTTTTGTGTGCGATCTTTCAACAATCCGTATGTAGATAATTTAGTGAAAGAGAAATCTTTCATCTTTTTATTCGCGGAGCCTACGAGAACTTGAGCTACCATTGTTTTACCAAAACGCTCGTTCATCCGTTTAATACAAGAGAAAACCATCTGTGCTTCTTTTGTGACGTCTACCGTGTTTCGGTTGTCGACACATTCTGAACAACGTCCACAAGGTTTGATATCACTGTCACTAAAATATTCGAGGATATAAGCTTGCAAACAATTTTCTGTATGGCAGTAATTGACAATGGCTTGAAGTTTAGTATATTCATTTTCTTTTCGGTCGTCTGCCATTGTTGATTGATCGATGAGAAATTGTTGGATGCGAATATCTTGAGGTGTAAACAAGAGGATACATTCACTGTCTTCACCATCACGGCCTGCACGACCTGCTTCTTGATAATAACTTTCGATGTTCCTTGGCATTTGTGCATGTATGACGAAGCGAACGTTGGATTTGTTAATCCCCATACCAAAGGCGTTTGTTGCCACCATGACTTGCGTTTCATCATAAACGAATGACTCTTGCATCTGTCGGCGTTCGTCTGTTGTTAATCCCCCATGATATTTGCCAACGGAGATTCCCAAGCGTGTCAATTTTTCATGGAGACGTTCGACTTCTTTTCTAGTGGCAGCATAGATGATGCCTGAATAACGATTATTTCGTTTCATATAATCTTTAATGTATTTGTCACGATCCATCCCCTTAACGACATGAAATGAAAGATTTTCTCTTGCAAATCCCGTTTGAACAACGTTTTTTGGTGAAATAGATAAAGCTTGGCATATGTCTTCTGTGACCTCTGGCGTAGCCGTCGCTGTTAGGGCTAAGACTGCTGGTTGACCAGGCAGTTGCTGGATCAGACTTGGAATTTTCAGATAGCTAGGTCGGAAATCATGACCCCATTGGGATAAGCAATGAGCTTCGTCAACAGCGATTAATGAAATAGGTAAAGATTGAAGCATTTGTAAAAATCCAGCTGATTCTAATCTCTCGGGAGCGACATAAACAAGCTTGTGAATTCCATGGCGGATTCCATCAATTCTTTCACGAACTTCTTCGTGATGGAGCGAGCTATTAATAAATGTCGAGTCAATCCCAACTTCTTGAAGCTCATCGACTTGATCTTTCATTAGTGAAATGAGCGGAGAGACGACAAGTGTGACTCCAGAGAAAAGTAGTGAAGGGATTTGATAACAAATTGATTTTCCTCCACCAGTAGGCATGACACCCATTGTATTTTGATGATCAAAGACTTTTTCAAGTATATCCTTTTGACCTTTGCGAAAATCATCGTAGCCAAAGTGTTCTTTTAATTTTTCTTCTGCTTGATTCAGCATGGTTTTCCTCCGTAGATAGAGATTATATTCTATATTTTAAATAAAGGCTCAGTTATTCTATTATATGGAATTTTTTTGCTTTTTAACGATTTGCACTTACTTAAGTGTACAGGATTTGTTTAAGTGAATACTAGGGGATAATCGTGAAAAATTTTATTTTAAGTTGTTAATAAAGACGCTGTTAAAGCAGGTGATTGATTTAGGTAGTTTTTTTTAAGTAAAAAGCAAATGTTTTGAAAAAAGCTAGGGGAGGTATTATAATGATAGTACTTACTTTTTGAAAGTGGAGAAATGATATTGCAAGTGTACCGATACTTAAAAGGAGCGTGACAAAATGAAACATATTTTTAAACAAGGGAAACAGGGGAACGATCATACATTATTATTACTTCATGGCACAGGTGGAGACGAAAATGATTTGCTTCCTATCGCTGAGATGATTGATCCAGAGGCATCTGTATTAAGCGTGCGAGGAAATGTTGATGAGAATGGAATGAATCGCTTTTTCAGACGACTAGGAGAAGGGATTTTTGACGAGGAAGATTTGATTTTTCGAACGAAGGAACTACACGAGTTTATTGATGAAGCAGCTAAAGAACATGGATTTGATAGAAATAACATGACTGCAATAGGTTACTCAAATGGCGCTAATATTGCTGCAAGTCTGCTTTATCATTTCGAAAAGCCGTTGAATGATGCGATCCTTCTGCATCCTATGGTTCCGCGTAGAGGAATTGACTTGCCTGAGATGACAGGATTCCCTGTCTTTATTGGGGCGGGTGCGAATGACCCAATTTGTTCTCCTGAAGAAACGGATGAGCTTGAGAAAACATTAAGCGCAGCCGGTGCATTAGTAGAAGTTTTCTGGGCAAACCAAGGACATCAACTTACAAGAGAAGAAGTTGATAACGCAAAAGCTTGGTATGATAACAACACAAAATAAGGGGAGGAACGGTAACCATGACAACCCTCGACCCGAAACAATTGTCGAAAAAAGATAATTATCGTCTGCTCACATCAGCAATTACACCTAGGCCTATCGCATTTATTACATCGATCTCTAAAGAAGGTGTTCTAAATGCAGCACCATTTAGTTATTTTAGTGTAATTTCCGCAGAACCTCCTCTTTTAGCTGTTTCTATTGGTAGAAAAGAAGGACAGCAAAAGGACACGGCGAGAAATATTTTGCAAATGGGAGAGTTTGTCGTTCATGGAGTAGATGAGGACAACGTGAAAAAGATGAATCAGACAGCGATGAACTTACCTTCTGATCAAAGTGAAGTAGGAAAAGTAGGGCTTTCTCCTATAGTTAGTGAGGTAGTCGGTGTTCCTTCTTTGAAAGAAAGTAAGGTGCGATTTGAGTGTAAATTGGAAAAACACCTTGTTTTTGAAGAAGGAGATTCTGCGACAGATTTTATTATTGGACGTATCGTCAGTTATACAGTCAATGATGATCTTTATAATGATGGTGTCGTTCAAACGGATAAGCTCATGCCAATAGCTAGGTTAGGTGGCAAACAGTACTCGCGACTAGGCAAGATCTTTGAATTGGATCGACCATAAAAGGGAATGTTATTAAAAATCATATACTTGTGCCCGTCAATTGACGGGCATTTTTCCGTTAAAGAAGTTTCTAACTTTAAAGGACGTAATGTGCATAGTAAAAAAATACCATGTTATAAGATGCGTAAAGAGGGAATAGGACTTTGTGATTGAACATGATGACCTGTTTAGAAGAAACTTATTTAAGTCGATAATACAGAAGTGCAGCATAGAAATAGGAGGCGGGGGACTGATGATAAGTAATATAGATACATCTCAACTATTTGAACAAGCATTTCGTTTTTCCTCCATCGGTATCGCACTCGTGTCTATCGAAGGTAAATTTATGTTGTCAAATCCAATGTTATCAGAGATGCTAGGATATTCTGAAAATGAATTTAAAGAACTATCTTTCGAAGATCTGACTCATAGTGCCGATGTTGAAAAGAGTAAGTATAAGGCGGAGAAACTATTAGATGGGACTATTGATAATTATCAAATAGAAAAACGATACATTCATAAAGACGGCAAGGTGATATGGTGCCTTTTAAATGTATCGATTGTTAAAAATAGCAAGGAAGTACCAATATATTTTATCTCTCAATTTCAAGATATTACACAACGTAAATTTTACGAACAAGAATTAACAGAAAATCAAGACAAGTTGATGAAAGCAAATAATCTTTTTAAAAAATTGTCCGAACAAGACGGGCTAACAGGAGTGGCTAATAGGCGTTATTTTGATGAGCAGTTGGAGTACCATTGGAGAGAAGCAACAAAACATCAACAGCAGCTTTCTTTGATTATGCTTGATTTGGATTATTTCAAAGATTTTAATGATTACTATGGGCATCATGCAGGAGACGATTGCTTGAAGTTAGTTACAGCAACGATAGAAAGAAAAATAAGCAGTTCAAATGTTTTTGCTCGATATGGTGGGGAAGAATTTTCAATAATTTTACCGAACAGTTCAGAAAAAGATGCATACGATCTGGCAGAAGAACTACGAGAAGCGGTCGAACAATTAAGAATACCTCACGAAAAATCAAGTGTACTTAAATCTGTAACGATTAGTTTGGGCGTGGCGTCTATTTCACCACAAAACTCAATGAAAAGTAAGCATCTTATTAAACAAGCAGACGATGCGTTATATTCGGCCAAAAATAATGGGAGAAACGACGTGGAGAATCAAGTAGTCGGTACCTAAAATTGAAAATGTCCCCTCTCTGAAATCAACTATTAAGTCAGAGAGGAGAAAAAATTAATATACTTTCGTTGTCCATGTTTCGCCATTCCATATATCAGTGACGATGTCTTGGTAAAATTCAGGTTCATGACTGATAAGAAGGATACTTCCTTTGTAGGATTGGAGTGCTCGTTTTAATTCAGCTTTTGCATCGACATCCAAATGATTGGTAGGCTCATCAAGAACTAGTAGATTCGTTTCGCTATTGATCAGCTTACACAACCTAACTTTCGACTTCTCACCACCACTTAATACAGATACTTTACTGTCAATATGTTTCGTCATTAATCCGCATTTTGCTAAAGCAGAGCGGACTTCTTTTTGTGAAAAATGAGGGAAGGTTTCCCATATTTCTTCAAGGCAGGTATTGTTCGTTTGTTCTTTAACTTCTTGCTCAAAATAACCAAGGTGCAAGTTGTCCCCTCGTTCTACGGAACCTTTTAACGAAGGGATTTCACCTAATAAACTTTTCAGCAATGTCGTTTTCCCAATCCCATTTGCTCCTGTTAAAGCAAGTTTTTGTCCACGTTCCATCCGCAAGTTCAGAGGAGCTGATAGCGGTTCGTCGTATCCGATTACCAAGTCCTTTGCTTCGAAAATTAATTTACTTGGTGTTCTAGAAAATAGAAAGTTAAATTCAGGTTTAGGTTTTTCTTGTGTCAATTCAATCATATCCATTTTATCGAGCTTTTTTTGCCTTGACATCGCCATATTCCTCGTTGCTACCCGTGCTTTGTTGCGTGCAACAAAATCTTTCAAACCAGCGATTTCCTTTTGCTGCTTTTTATATGCTGACTCGACTTGTTGCTTTTTGACTTCATAGACGTGTTTGAAATGATCATAATCACCGACGTAACGATCTAACGACTGATTGTCCATATGATAGACTAAGTTGATGACTGAATTAAGAAATGAAATGTCATGCGAAATAAGAATGAAGGCATTCTCATATTCCTGTAGATATCGTTTTAACCATTCAATGTGCTGTTCATCGAGAAAGTTTGTTGGTTCATCTAACAAGAGGATATCAGGCTTTTCAAGCAATAGTTTCGCCAACAAAATTTTCGTTCGTTGTCCTCCACTCAAATCATTCACATCTTGTTCGAGACCGATTTCATCTAAACCTAACCCTCGTGCAATTTCTTCAATTTTGGCATCAATGATGTAAAAGTCATTGTTCGTCAACATGTCTTGAATAACACCGACTTCTTCAAGTAGCGTTTCCATTTCATCTGGGGAACAGTCACCCATTTTTTCATACATGCTATTCATGTCGGCTTCCATGTCGTATAAATATTGAAATGCAGTTTTTAGAATATCACGCATCGTTTGCCCTTTTTCAAGAACGGTATGTTGATCAAGAAAGCCAACACGGACATTTTTAGCCCATTCGACTTTTCCTTGGTCTGCGTCAAGCTGACGAGTAATGATATTCATAAATGTAGACTTTCCTTCACCGTTTGCGCCTATCAGTCCAATATGTTCTCCTTTAAGAAGTCGGAAAGAAACATCATGAAAAATCTCGCGATCGCCAAAGCCATGACTTAAATTTTTTACGGTTAAAATACTCATAATATAAGACACCTCTAAATATAAATTTGGTTTCTTTGCATAAAATAGGTTAAAATCTAGATAACAATCAGAAAATGAGAGCTTCGTAACACTATACCCTCTCAAAAAAAAGGAGAAATCAATGAGCAATTCAACATCTATCATACCGACTTTACCTCCCTTCTTACAAGAGGCATGGGAAAAATCGGGTTTTACAGATTTAACAGAGATTCAGACAAAGATGGTTCCAGTAGCTATAGAAGGTAGAAATATCATAGCGGAAGCACCAACAGGATCTGGAAAAACATTGGCTTACTTACTACCAGCCTTACAAAAAGTAAATATGGATATAAAGCAGGCGCAAATCGTTATCGTCGCATCATCACGAGAACTCGTCATGCAAATCTTAGATGAAGTTCAAAAGTGGTCGCAAGGTAGCGGTATCTTAGGTGCTGCCCTTATCGGTGGAGCAAACGTGAAACGTCAACAAGAAAAATTAAAGAAAAAACCGCAAATCATTGTCGGGACTCCAGGGCGCTTAATTGAACTTGTAAAAAGTAAGAAATTAAAACTCCATGAAGTAAAGACCGTTGTGCTAGACGAAGCTGACCAACTTTTTGCTAAGGAGCATATTAGAGAAGTTGATGATCTCATCAAAGCAGTCTTGAAAGATACTCAACTTATTGTATGTTCTGCTACCATTCCAAAGCATATAGAAAAACAGGCAAAGGATAGAATCGAATCACCATCAGTAATTCGAATTAATATGGATCTTGATCATTTAGAGCGTGTTGATCATACGTACCTTGTCGCAGAACGACGAGACAAGGTAAAAATTCTTAGGAAGCTCGTTAACGTTGAGGGACTATATGGATTAGCTTTTTCAAACGACATTCACGAGTTAGAAACGTTTGCTGAGCGTCTTGAATTTAGGGGGAAACATGTCGGCGTTCTTCATGGAACGACAACGAAACAAGCGCGAGAAAAAGCGATTAATCAGTTTAGAAGTGGGGACGTTCCAGTATTAATTGCAACGGATGTCGCTTCAAGAGGACTTGATATTGAAGGGTTAACTCACGTTATTCAGTTGGACTTGCCAAATGATATTCAACAATATGTGCATCGTTCTGGCCGAACGGGACGAGCAGGTAAGTCAGGAACCGTCGTATCTATTGTCACGGAAGGTGAAAAAGAAAGATTGATACAAATTGCAAAAAAGCTAGGACTACAAATGACTGAGCGAACACTTTCGCATGGAGAGTTAGTTGAATTGAATTAAACATACTTAGTAGTGCAGACCCAGGCCAGGGTTTGTACTACTTTTTTATACTTTAAGAATGTTTAACTTCGAAATCAACTCGGCAAAGGTAACAAGAGCAATCATCTTGAGCCCTAACTTTCCCAAATGAACAAGCTAAAGGGCACAAGTCGTCATCACTTGTGCCCTTAAGAATCGAAATTGACTCGTCAAAGGTAACAAGAGCAATCATCTTGCGCCCCATCTTTCCCAAATGAACAAGCTAAAGGGCACAAGTCGTCATCACTTGTGCCCTTAAGAATCGAAATTGACTCGTCAAAGGTAACAAGAGCAATCATCTTGAGCCCCATCTTTCCCAAATGAACAAGTTAAAGGGCACAAGCTACCATAGCTTGTGCCCTTAAGAATCAAAATCAACTCGGCAAAGGTAACAAGAGCAATCATCTTGCGCCCCATCCGTCCCAAATCAACAAGCTTAAGGGCACAAGCCGTCATCACTTGTGCCCTTAAGAATCGAAATCGGCTTGCCATAGGTAACAAGAGCAATCATCTTGAGCCCTAACTTTCCCAAATGAACAAGCTAAAGGGCACAAGTCGCAAGCACTTGTGCCCTTACCATTCGAAATCAACTCGCCAAAGGCTACAAGATACCAAACAAGATGAATCTATTCTAGTCAATTTCATTATTTATCTATAAAATTCTCAAAATGACTCAAAGCGTCTTATGAAGAGCCCACTCAAATTATCACTAATCTAAACTTAACTCTAGAAAACTACTCATCCGCCCTAAAATCATCATGCGGTTCAACATTGTATCCCCGATTGTCTAGTAGATCGACAATACTATTTTCCCCAGCTAAATGAAGAGCGCCGACAACGACGAAATATGTCTCACCATCATCAGTAGTTAAAAACTCTTCAATTTGATCAGTCATTGCCAAGTCTCTTTCATCCATAGCTAAATCATCAGAGTCTTGTTCCATTTCCCGCAGTTGCGCAAATACGTCAGTATCCCCAGATCGCCAAATACGAATCATTTGCGTCAATTCTTCTTCATAAATATCTAGTGAATCAATCGCACTTTCAAGACTAGCTATTTGCTCTTCCTCTGGAGAAGAACTAAGTGTTTCAATCTGACTTTCAATTGATTCGAGACTAATGATCGGTAGATCTTTTTCATTTGCTCGCTCAAGAAAGTGCAAGTCAATGCCATCATCTGCGGTGAAGTTCGTTCCTCCTATTGCAGCTTCAGATAGGAGCATAGAGATAAACCATGGTTGAAATTGATCGAGCATTTCCCCATTCAAACCTAGAGGGGACAATTGATTTACCATTTCGGTAAATACATCTTCATCAAGGACGTCAGATAAAGCTGGACCGTCCGCATTCATGGCATGTTGCATCATCATCTGTGCGGATTCCATTTCATTAATTTCAGTCATATCAATTTCAACGGCTAGGTGATCTGCCTCTTCAAATGCTTCATCAATTTGACCGTGAAGTGGATACATCGTTTCATCACCAACGTGAACGGAACCGAGTAGATAGACGGTTTGATCTTCTTCTTGGACACGATAAAACACACCTTCTGATGGACCGTCATGCTCATCGAACGATAGCCTTGTTCTAGCATGGACATCCACGCCTCTTTCTTCAAAGTCTTCAATTGTTGTCAACACAGGTGCGTCGATATCACCTGTGAAATAAATATCACCTAAGTGAACTTCAGATAGTTCATCTAGCGATTGTAATGGCGAAAAATCCTCAATGTCATTGCCACTAATATTTAAGTACTGGAGTTCGCTTAAAACATCGATTCCCTCCAGACTGGAAATTTCAGCATCGGATACATCTAATGACTCAATTTTCTCTAATTCTTCTTCTGTTAAATTCCCACCTGCGTTATCCATTTCTTCAAGAACAGCTAATTCAAGTGCTTCATCTTCAAAATAGCTCTGTTCATTATCGGAAGAACAAGCTGTAAATAAACTTAATATGACTCCTGAAAATATTAATTTTTTAAGCAAAGTAAAGACCTCTTTTCTACAGCATTTATAGGCATTCTATAGTGTATTTACGAGTGTCCTAAAGAAAAGTTCCTTGATTTGGAATAAAATTTACAAGCATTTTTCGATTTCAGCTGAAAAGTTTGTTAAAATAGAAGATTGAGTATGATTAAATTAAATTGGTTAGCCAAACATAGAAAAGCAGGTGAGTCAAAGTGAACCTGAATCATTTAACAGAAAAAGATATTCGAAACAGTAGTGCGTCATCAAAAACCTTTCAAAAAGGGATGGATTACTATCTTGAGAATCATGTTCAGGATATTATCTGGAGTAAAAAAGATCGAAGTTTTCGTGCGGTCGTTCATGGTGAGGAAGATTATTTAGTCATTGCTGACCCAACAGATAACGTTGACGTGGTCAACATGACCTGTACTTGTCCCGCATTCGAATCATATATAGGCTATTGCAAGCATATTGTCGCTACATTATTATCTGTAGGCGATCAACAGAAGCATCAAAAAAAGACCGATGAGGGCACGATAGATAAAAAGAAACAAATCCCTTGGAATGAAAGGGAACGAACGAATAAATTAATGAAATCTTTTGAACAGCTATATGTAAAAAAACAGGAAACGTACCATGAAAGAGAACCACTTAAAGTGCAATATTTACTGAAAGTTTCTTCCACTTTCAGTGAACGGATGAGAGGTTCGATTGAATTGGAGATGAGAGTAGGGAGGAAAAGACTGTATGTCGTGAAAAATGTATCAGAATTACTTCACGCAGTTGAAGAGGAGCAAGCTTTGAAATTTTCCAAATTATTCACTTATCATCCATCAGATTATTATTTCGAAGAAGAAGACATTGAAATTTTCAAGTTGATGGGAATATTATTGGATATCAAATACACAGAGACTTTTTCTTTTTCTTATCAATATTTACGTCGGTCAAAAGACGATGACCGAAGTTTCGACGTTCCACCTGCCTATGCTCATGAATTCCTCTCTCAACTAAAGGGGAGAGATGTGATTGTTGATGATCACTCGCGTGAGTTCGAAGGATTCGATATTCTTAAAGGGAAGCCACCATTATCTTTTCAAATTGAAGACCATTTAGATCAAGCTGGTGTGTATCGACTATCATGGGAGAACGCAGGACATGCGACTTATTTCGGGAAAAAATATGGTCTTTTATTTTTACAAGGGATCTTTTATGTCCTTGATGGAGATCAATTACAGGCATTTGATTCGTTATTTTTTCAATTAGCTATGGAAGACCCATCGGAAATGCTGTTAGAGGAACGACAACTTGAATCGTTTGCTTCCATTGTTTTACCACAATTAAACAAAATCGGCGAAGTGGAATTGAGCGAGTCAATCCGAGAAAATATACAAATGTCGCCGCTTGTTCCACAACTGTATGTCGATTACCAGGAAGATAGGGTTACCGCGGAAGTGATTTTCCAATACGGAGAGACGAAACTATCGCCATTTCGTCAGGAGGCAACAGAGGGTAGTCAGTTAGTAGTCCGTGATATGGAAAAGGAATATTATTTGCTGTCGTTTATCGAGGATGTGCCATTTAAATTTAATGGAACAGAATTATATTTGGAAGAGGTAGAGGATATTTTGGATTTTGTTTCAGAAGATGTACCGAAACTTTCAGAATTGTTCCATTTATATGCAACCTCTTCCTTGAGAAATATCGTCCATGAGCCAGTCGAACGTCCGTCCATGAAAGTGGAAACGAATGAAAAGTTGAACTTGCTTGATGTTGCATTTGAAGTAGATGGTGTGTCAGATGAAGAATTAGCTCAAGTACTAGCGAGTCTGCTTGATAATAAAAAATATTATCGATTAGCTTCTGGTCAATATATTCATTTGCAAAATGAAGAATTCACCGGAATGAAAAAGATGATGGAAGAATTGGATATGTCTTCTGCTGAAACGAAACAACATTCGACACTTCCGCTTTATCGTGCTTTTCAGCTTAATGACGCTACAGACGTGCAAGTGAAAAAAGATCGCGCATTTAGAAAATTGGTCGAAAGGTTAACCGATCCAGAAGAGATGGATTTCCCGATTCCAGAACACCTTGATGATGTGCTAAGAGATTATCAAAAGCGAGGGTTTCAATGGTTAATGTCGCTATCTTACTACGGTTTTGGTGGGATATTAGCGGATGACATGGGATTAGGGAAAACATTGCAGACGATTACTTATTTGCAGGCGATGAAACTGAATCAACCAGATCAAGGTCCGTCACTAATCATTTGCCCATCGAGCGTAGTATACAACTGGGAAAAAGAAATTGAACGGTTTGCTCCAAATTTATCTACGGCAATAATTTCAGGACCGTCTGTTGAGAGATCCGAAACTATCGTAGCTGCTGAAAAGCATGATGTGTGGATTACGTCTTACCCGCTTATTCGAAGAGATATCACCCATTATAAGGATCGAATGTTTTCGACGATGATTTTAGATGAAGCGCAGTATGTGAAAAATGAAGGTACGTTAACTGCGAAGGCAGTGCGGTTGATTTCTTCTGTTCGTAGCTTTGCTTTAAGTGGAACGCCAATTGAGAATTCATTAGAAGAATTGTACTCGATATTCTCTCTCGTTCAACCAGGTATGTTTAAAAATAAGCAAGTGTATAAAAATATGGGAGAAGAAAAAATCGCAAAGCGAGTGAAACCTTTTGTTATGAGGAGAATGAAGCAAGATGTACTGAAAGAACTTCCAGATAAAATTGAGTCTATCGAGTACACACCGTTAACAGATAAACAAAAAACAGTTTACCTTGCACAACTTCAATTACTGCAAAATGAGGCAAATACAGCAATTGAAACCGATACACTTCAACAAAATCGGATAAAAATCCTCGCCGGGATAACAAGACTACGACAAATCTGTTGTCATCCCGGAATGTTCATGAAGGAGTATGACGGCGGATCAGGTAAATTAGACCGCCTTATCGAGTACTTAGAGGAAGCTCGCAGTGCTGGTAAACGAATTGTCTTATTCAGTCAGTTTACGCAAATGCTATCTATAATTAAAGAACGGTTATATGAAGGCGGTTGGGAGTATCACTATTTAGATGGGTCGACACCTGGGAGAGACCGATTGGCAATGTCAGAGCGATTTAATGCAGGAGAGAAAAATTTATTTCTCGTTTCTTTAAAAGCTGGTGGCACTGGTTTAAATTTAACTGGTGGTGATACCGTGATTTTATTTGATTCATGGTGGAATCCAGCTGTAGAAGAACAGGCAGCAGATCGTGTTTATCGTTTTGGACAAAAGCGTGTCGTTCATGTAACAAAAATGATTACAACAGGTACGATTGAAGAGAAAATTCATAAACTCCAAGAAAAGAAGCGAAATTTATTAGATCGAGTTATTCAACCGGGGGAGACTATGATAACTTCTTTAGGGAAAGATGATATTGCAGATTTACTCGATTTAGAAAATAAAAAGGAAAAAAAACGTAATAATCATAGCTAATGAGGGTAAACTATGGTAAAGTAAATAAGTTGATTTAAAAATCAAACACTAAAATATGAGTTTCATCCTTTTCGTGTAAGATAAAGAGGAAGCCCTTCAGAACAAGGATACACTAAGCAGCTTGTTCCCTGATACTTTTAATGGAATGGGCTGTTTTCTTTATATATGATTTTGACGTAGAGCAAGTGGCTCACGTCACCTGGAAAGTATGAATCAAAAGGAGATATTAAATTTGGCACTTTTTAAAGATTTAAACATTGAGGAACCTATTTTTAAGGCAATTGAGAAAATGGGATTCACTGAAGCAACACCGATTCAAGAGCAAGTAATACCGGCAGCAAAAGATGGACAAGATGTTATTGGACAAGCACAGACAGGAACTGGAAAAACAGTTGCGTTTGGTATTCCGTTATTAGAGTCTGTTGACAAGAATGCTCGTCATCCACAAGGTTTAGTACTTGCACCAACACGCGAACTGGCGATGCAAGTTGCTGAAGAATTAAATAAATTAGGTCGTGAAAAAGGAGTTACTTGCCTTGCAATTTATGGAGGACAAGATATTTCGAAGCAAATTCGCGGTTTAAAAAAGAACCCACAAATTATTGTCGGAACTCCAGGTCGTTTTATGGACCATATGCGTCGTAAAACAATTAAACCTGAATATATGAACACAATCGTGTTAGACGAAGCTGATGAAATGCTCAGCATGGGTTTCATTGAAGATATAGAAACGATTTTGAAGGAAGTTCCTGAAGATCGACGTACGATGTTATTTTCTGCAACAATGCCGAAACGTTTGAAATCTGTTATTTCATCGTTTATGACAAATCCGGTAACGATTGCGGTTAAAACAAAGGGAATAACTGTCGAAAATATCGAACAACGTTATATTGAAGTTCATGAAAAGCAAAAATTTGATGCTCTATGTCATACACTTGACATTGATCCTCCTGAACTTGCGATTGTTTTTGGTCGTACAAAGCGCCGTGTAGACGAAGTTACTGAATCACTTGGTATTCGTGGTTTTGCAGCAGAAGGCTTACATGGAGATATGAAACAGGAGCGCAGAGATGCGGTTATTCGTAAATTCAAGCGTGGTGCTATCGACATTCTTGTAGCTACAGACGTTGCTGCACGTGGTTTAGATGTGAACGACGTAACGCATGTTTTCAACTTTGACTTACCTCAGGATTCTGAGAGTTATGTTCACCGTATTGGTCGAACAGGTCGAGCTGGTAAAAGCGGAATTGCGTTTAGCTTTGTAACACCAAAAGAACGCGATCATTTAAAAATGATCGAAAAAACAACTAAGAAACCAATGAAACAACAATCTATTCCAACATATGAAGAAGCACTAGCTGGTCGCCAAGACCGTTCAGTGAACCACTTGATGAAATCACTAAGAGACGGTAACTTTGAGCACCTAATGGGAGCAGCAAAATCGATGTTAGCAGAACATGATCCAGAAACTTTAGTTGCTGCTGCTTTGAAAACAATGACTAAAGAACCTGACACTACTCCGATTCGTCTAACTGGAGAATCACCTACTCATGGTAAACGTCGCGGAGGCGGCGGTGGCTATGGTGGCGGTTATGCCGGTAAAAAAGGTAAAGGTTCATCAAACCGAAATTCCTCATCAGCAAGAAAGCGTCCTGAAAATGATCGTGGCGGCAGAGGACGACCTAGTCAAGATCGTAGTCGTGGTGGAAAGCCAGCTGCGAAAGTTAAATCACTTGCGTTTAAAAACAACTAAGTAGTAATTGATAGAAAAAGACTGATTCCTGAAGATCCAGGGTCAGTCTTTTTTTGGCGGTTAAGATAGCAAATGAAAACAATTGGGTTTGCTGATGGTGAGATGAGCGACGTTTGGATAGAGGGCAGAAGATGAAGGGAAGGAGCCCGAGTTTATACCAGAGAAGGAGCAAGACGAAGAGGGCGCACAAGACCACCAAAGTAGATTCAGAACACCAAAAAAAGCCGGCCCATGAAAATAGGCCGGCTCTACTTAAGTCTAAAAATCCAATTCTTCAATCGGCTGAACGTCTTCACCAGAATCCATAAACGAAATAGTTATCTCATCACCAGATTCAATAAACACAGCCCTTGGAAAAGAGGTAGCATTTACGGTGAAAATTCGATCATCGCCTTCTATTAAAATTCTTACGGTAACATTTTCTTCGCGGTCCCATTGATAAACTCTGTCAACGGTGGCAGTTATTTCAACCATATCGGTAAATTCTCCTGGAACAACATCATCATCTGTTCTAGAAGCGAGTTCTAGCTGATAAGCACCAAAAGCATCTCGTTTTGTATCACCATAACCGTAGATATTTTCGTCACGTGCGCTAACAAGCATTATTTGTCGAAGTACACTATCTCTATCCATTACAGGGATGACCCATGTGTATTGTCCATATATGTTATAGAGCGATGGTGTACCTGCAACATAATCATCGCGGCGGAATGTTCGCTCAGCTAAATCCATTGCCGTTCGTCCATTTAAAGATCCACTAGCGTCACGGAAATAACTTAACTCACCACTTCTTGCATCAAATAATGTAAATCCTACCATTGAATTAGCAGCTTCTTGTCCTTCACTTTGCAAACGCATATGATCAGTGAACCAGCTTAACTGAAGGTCTTGGTTAACAACCCCGGTTACTGGATCTGTTTGTCCCCACTGTGTAGTTTGAGTTAAACCCTCACGTCCAAAGAATCGGTTTATCAGCCCTTGTTTATAAATACCAAACCAATCATTTCGTTCTGTAGCAATATGAGGAGGATAAATACGATTCACCCACTCTGGAACTTCTTCTTTATCGTATTTCGTCGTTTCACCTGAAGCAGGATCTACGATAATTACTCCGTCTACTTCAGCCACTCGACGGAATTCAGTGAAATGACCATAACTGACAATGTAGTATGGATTACCTTCTCCGTCAATTTCAAAAGTCGTATCAAGCATGATCACTTCAGGGTGTTGTGATCGAACATGACGTTCTAAGTTTTCATGAAAAAACGCAGAAGGTACATAATTCATTTCTGTTAATACAAGTTCTGGATCTTCCCTAGGATTCTCGGCACTGACCATAATATATCCAGGGGCATTATTACTTCGATACCAACGGAAAATTCCGTCATATTCAATTGGGGATATCCAGTAAAGAGAATCGTTAACTCGCTGGATACGAGTATTTCCTAAATTATAAAAAGCAGGATTATCCAATTGACCCATCATAATGTTGGATCGGTATTCAGCATAGTCGCGAGGGACTACTGGAATATGTTCCTCATTGACTGGATCGAGATCATCAACTGTTAATTCTTCTCCATCAGCGATGTTAAACTTCGCATCTGCTAAGAAAAGCGGTTGGACTATCCAAAATACAGCGAAAGTCACTAATAGGATGACGCCAATTCCTGCACCTGTTGTTGCTTGTTTCTTTCTGAAGGTTTTCATAAACATGAAAACTAACGTATTATCGACAATTAATCCAATACCGATAACCGGTAAATAAGCGGAAATAAAAGCAGTAATACTTTGATCTAATAAACCTATATAAAAAAGTAGTAATCCGTAAACAAATCCAAGTATGTATCTTACTGGAATCCATTTACGAAAGTAAGCCATTTTCCACCAACTTAATTGTAAAGGAAGGAATAAAAGAGCTAATAATGCACTTGCTAAAACCATCTGTAACATGTCTTCACCTCATTAAATGATATAGGAGCATATTGTCCTATCTTTCTTTACGAATAGAGTCAACAAAATGTTTCACTAATTGACAAGTTCATTTTATCACACTAAAGAAGAGATCGGGGCTATCCTTGCTTGATTTTTTCAGATACAATAAGGAATTAGAGTATCAAAATGAAGGATGATGATATATGAGTATGTTTCGCGTAGAAGAATTACACAAAACGTTTGGAGAAAAGACGTTATTTGATCATATTTCGTTCTCGATTGAAAAGAAAGAACGGATTGGTCTTATCGGAGTGAACGGAACGGGAAAATCGACGTTGCTAAAAGTTATCGCTCAAATAGATGGGAAAGAATCTGGCGAGTTAATTCATGCAAATGATTTTACGATAGAATATTTGCCGCAGGATCCAGAATTAGAAGAAGATCTCACAGTACTTGAGCAAGTGTACTATGGGAATTCCCCTGTGATGAGGACGATGAGAGCTTATGAACAGGCTCTTTTGGAACTAGAAGCAGACTATTTAAATGAAGCTTGTCAGAAAAAATTATCCGATGCACAAGAAAAAATGGATGATCACAATGCATGGGAAGCAAATACAATGGCACAAACGGTTCTTACTAAATTAGGGGTAACAGATTTCTCTAAAAAAGTGAATCATTTATCCGGAGGACAAAGAAAGCGAGTATCGATTGCAAAATCACTAATTCAACCTGTTGACTTGTTATTGCTGGATGAGCCTACGAACCATTTGGATAATATAACGATTGAATGGTTAGAAGGTTTCTTAGCACAATATCGCGGGGCAATTATGTTGATAACACATGATCGCTATTTCTTGAATCGAGTAACACAGCGAATTTTTGAGTTGGATCATGGGAAATTGCATCAATATAATGGAAATTACGAATTGTTTTTAGAGAAAAAAGCAGAGCGAGAAATAGAACAAGACCAACAAGAAGATAAAAGACAAAATTTACTTCGCCGTGAACTCGCTTGGTTAAGACGAGGTGCAAAGGCTAGAACGACGAAACAGAAGGCGAGAAAACAACGCGTAGAAGCGATTCAGGATGATACACCACAAGAAAAATTAGGCAATGTAGATTTTGCAATTGGTTCGTCTCGTTTAGGAAAAAAAGTAATCGAGTTAGAACAAGTGTCAAAATCATTTGAAGGGCAAACCTTTATTGAGAAACTTGATTATTTAATTATTCCTGGTGAACGATTAGGTATCATTGGACCGAATGGTGTCGGAAAGACGACGTTATTAAACATGATGGCTCGTCGAATTGAGCCAGATGAAGGAACAATTCATGTCGGAGAGACAGTTAAGATTGGCTACTATACGCAGAATCATGAAGAAATGGATGAAAACCTTCGGATGATCGAATATATAAAAAATACAGCGCAGGTAGTGCACACTTCAGATGGTCAAATGATCACTGCGGAGCAAATGCTGGAGCGGTTCTTATTTTCACGTGCGATGCAGTGGACACATATCCGAAGATTATCTGGTGGTGAACGACGCCGTTTATATTTATTAAAAGTATTGATGGAAGAACCCAATGTCTTGTTTTTAGATGAACCGACAAATGACCTCGATACACAGACGTTATCAATACTTGAAGATTACTTATATCAATTTCCTGGTGTTGTTATCACTGTATCCCATGATAGATACTTCCTTGACCGAGTCGTTGAGAAATTGTTGGTTTTCCAAAAAGACGGCCCTATTGAACGCTATTACGGTTCTTATTCTGAATGGCTTGACGAAGCAAAAGCGAAAGAAGCAAAATTACAGCAGGTAAAAAATGAAGAAAACAAACAGCAAAATCTTGCATTTAAACAGAAAAGTAAACAAACGAAAGAACCAGCTAAATCAGCAAAATCTACAGCGAAAAAGTTATCCTACAAAGATCAACAAGAGTGGGATACAATCGAAGACCGAATTGCAGAACTTGAAGAAAAACAAGAACAGATAGAGAAAAGTATTGCAGATTCGGGAAGTGATTTTGCGAAAGCGAAAGAATTTTTGGAAGAGCAAAAACTAGTACAACAAGCTTTGGAAAAAGCAATGGACAGATGGACAGAGTTATCTGTTATTGTTGAAGAAATTGAAGCGGAAAGAAACAAGTAAAAGAAAAGTGTGTCTAATTGTAGCCAATTAAACTGGTTGCAAAAAAGACACACTTTTTTTTAGTTTTTTGGGATATATTCAGAACTGCTACTTTGTGCTTATAGACGGATAATTATTTCTTGAAAAAATAATGGTGATTTTTGTTTGAGATAACATGTGTACACTAAGAGTTTTTTTGCGGAAAGAAGGTTGAAAAGTCCTGAGAGTGGGTAAAGTTATAATAGTTACAGAAATAAGTAGTAGAAGGAGGTTGCATCAATGACAATTACAAAACAAGATGTCCTTCGAAAAATTGATGATTTATCAGAAACTGAACTTAGAATTATCTATACATTTATTGAGGAGTTTCGAATAGCAGAAGCGGAAAGAAACTCTCATGTGGATTTCTATTCGGATCAATATCCAAGGTAATTACTAGTACAGTTCATAATATAGGCACTAAAGCACATTTCTTTATTACTAGAAATGTGCTTTTTAAGCTTAATCAAAGTGTCATGTTTATTTGTTTTTGAAATATATTTTGTTTACCTTATCATCATCCCCTTTAAAGCCATCTCGTATAAACGTGAAAAGGTCTTGTGCGACTCCGATGTCTTTAAAAATAACGAGGATAACGAGAATGAGTGGACCTAAGAAAACACCGATAACACCAAAAATTTGAAAGCCAACGAAAAGAGAAACTAACACAGCGAGAGCATTTAAATTCATACTTGAAGATAAAATTTTCGGTTCAAGGGCTTGTCGAATTCCAACAGTGACTCCATAAACAATTGCTAGGCCAATCCCCATGCTAACATTTCCAGTGAAAAACATATAAATAAACCATGGAATTAAGATTGTTCCAGAGCCTAAATAAGGTAATATCTCAGCGATACCAACGATCATGGCAATCGTCAATGCATATTCAACACGTAATATGGATAATCCGACAAGGACAACGATAGAGGCTACTAACATTAAAATTAACTGAGCTTGTATAAAACCTATTACTCGAAATTGAAACATCGTCTTAAAGGCTTTTGCTTTCTTCATAACTGGCGCAGGTACTGCTTGATACATCGATTTAAACAGTTTCTCCCAATCTTTCCCGATAAAGTAAAAGGCAATAAAAACAAGTAAAAAAACAAGCAAAAATGTTGGCACAAAGATGATTACATTTGTTAACCCATCAGCGACTCCTTGTCCAACATCTGTCAGACTTTCAGCTAATCGGTTACCTAGAGTCGCAATACCATCCTGTAACGTAACCTGTTGTTCTGGTGTGAGAGAGTCCATGGCACCCGTGACTGTGTGCCAAATTGGAAAAATAGAATTATTAAAGAAATCTTGCATTTGGATCGATGTTGTTTGAATCCACTGGGGAACAAAATCTGCAATTCTTCTGACCCCAAAAATGATTAAAAAAACAAGTCCAGTGATGGCCCCTGCTAATGTACTTAACCCGAGAAGAAGGGTGACGAGAACAGCTAAAGGGTTAGGGAATTTAGCTTTATATCTAAAAAATCGAATCAGTGGATAAAACATCCATACTAGTACAGCAGAAATCCAGAAAGGATAGGATATAGTAAATACCCAGCCAATCAGCCATAATACTGATATAACAATTAATGTAACAATAATTAGTCTAACAAATATCCACGCATGATTTTTAGTCATGGACAATTCTCCATTCTCTCTTTGACATTACGTTTAAATTGCACCCAGAAACTAAACTTGCCAAATATAGTAATTTGTATATAATGATTTAATCATAGCAGATTATTTCTATATAATACATTCCCTTGAAAAAATATTTACCTGTCGAGATAAAAAGATATTCTAAAACAGCTGATTTAGTTATTTTTCATGTACCTGCGAAGCTCCTTTAATGAGTATTCTGTGTCTCGCCATTTAACACGTCCTCTTTTTAACGTTTTGTAAGCGGACCTACAAAGACAATAGATAAAAAGTATGCCGTTGAATGGCATAGAAAGAACGAGCCAAGGTTTGTCATTAACAAAACGAATGTTAATAACATACATCACTATGTAAAGTAATATCGTAGCGGAAAATAGACTTCTTGTTAAGAGATCGTTTGAAAAAATTCCGATGAAAGGAAAAACATGAAAAAGGAATAGCAAAATCGAAAAGAGTATAACTAAAAAAGTATTGTATCGCATAAATGCGAATAGATTTTTCTCTAATCCTGAGATAACTTGTGGAATCGATTCATACCATTGAATACGAATCATATTTTTTCCAAAGCCTAGTTTTTGACGAAAACCTAATTTGACTATTCTTTTACCCAATTTTAAATCATCATCTGGTGACAAAGCCAAAGCTTTGTGGGTGCCTATCTCATGATACACAGTAGCATTAATCATGTTGAAAGCTCCGACTCCTGCGTGTTTTAATTGGATGAAATTCCAAACACCGAGAATACTCCAATAACTGTGAAATGCTTTATAAGCTATTGTACCACCGATATTTTCGGGGATAATTGTTAAGTGGTCGAGTTGATTGCTAACGATGCAATTAATCGCTTTATTTAATGTTTCTTTTGAAAAAAGTACATCTCCATCAGTAAAGATGAGCCAATCCCCTTTAGCATGTTTCGTTCCTTGATATAAAGCATGGTTCTTACCGAGCCACCCATCTGGAAGCGAAGAGATTGAAACGATCTGTAACTTGTGACGGTTTTTGTGCTTCTCTTTTAATTCCATTAAAAAAGAAAGGGTATGATCTGATGACCGATCATTTACAACAATCACCTCAAAATGAGGGTAGTGTTGATCTAATAGTGAATGAACAGATTTATATATATTCTGTTCTTCATTTTTTGCGGCAACGATAACGCTAATAAATGGGGGAGAATGTTTTGAAATGTCCGTTGAATACGTATCTAAAACTAAGAGTTTCCGCCCCCCTATAAACCATTGTAGTGAGATAAAAAGGGCACCAAGAAAAATGAAAAGAGAGAGGTAGAAGAGCATCAACATAGCCTCCTTGATAAATTGGTAGAAGTTACTGGTGGATTTTGCAACGAAATGATTATTTAACTTATTTTATCACTATATTACTTACTTTTGCGAAGTTATCGGCTTAAGATATAGACTGCTGTCATGTTGCATAAAGTATTTGATAATAGGGTATAGCCTTTTAAACAGGGAAATGGAGTTGATGAGTTTGTATCAGAAAGGTTTGCTTCTATACAATAGTAAAGCAGGTAATGCAGATGTACAAAAAAATGTGGGGGTAGTAGCTGCTATATTAGCTGATGGAGTAAAAGAATTAACAATTATTAAGGGGCAATCTCCAGGTGACTTAGAATCTATATGTACTTCAAGAGGAGAAGAGATAGACATTTTGTTTGTAATGGGCGGAGATGGTACAGTTCATGAATGTATCAACGGATTAATGCATTTGAAAAAACGTCCCATTGTCTCGATTCTCCCAGGTGGTACATGTAATGATTTCGCTAGATCATTAAATGTCCCTATGAATATTGCCGAAGCGGCTTTATTAGCGATAAATGAAAGAAACAAATATATCGATATTGGGTATGCTAATGGAAGATACTTTACGAATTTTATTGGTATCGGTTTAATAACAGAGACCTCAGAGAATATAAATGAGGAAGCAAAGGAGTGGACAGGTTCATTGAGTTATTTAATGAGTGCAATGAAAACGATCAAGGAAGCAGAACCCTTTGAGTACGACTTAATGGTTAATAAGGAACGTATCCAAGGTGATGCTGTAATGATTGTAGCAATGAATGGCACTCATATAGGAACAAATGAACTTCCATTTGAATCACTCGAATTAGACGATGAGCAGCTAAATATATTTATTGTTAAAAAAGGAGGAATCGCAATTTTCTCCGAATGGGTCCAACGGAAAACCGCGATGATGCAAGAGATGGATAACGAAAATATGGTTATTATGAAGGCGGATGAGGTAAGTATTGATACGAGTGAGCAAATGAAGGCTGATACTGATGGAGAAATATATCTTCAAACCCCACTAAATGTGAAAGTGATTCCTTTAGCATTAAGGTTTATTATAGGAGAAAATAATGGTTAACTAAACGCCTGTATATCCTATTCCTAGTTTATTGAATCTCTAAAGGGGAATAATTACATATATGCAAATTATTTATGACATTCGTTAGGAGGTATTATTCATGATTTGGACAATAATAGCCATTTTAATATTATTTTGGTTTGTAGGTCTTATGTTAGAGCTTGCTGGAGGATTAATTCACTTAATTCTTGTTGTTGCATTGATTGTCTTCATTGTAAAAATGATTAGAGGACGTTAACTCACCCCTTCAAAGTTGCAATTAATTAACTTTGAAGGGTGTTATTTATTTCTATAGCGAAATAAAACAATATAAACCAGACGCTTCCCTTCACATGAAAGAAGCGTCTGGTTATTGTGATTTCGAAGTTATAATTTTTGAATTCTTTTCATCATGTTTAATGAACGGCCAGTTCCTATAGCAACAGATTCAAGTGGACTTGGAGCAAGGTGAACCGGAACAACAATTTCATCTGATATCCACTCTACCATGCCATGAAGTAACGCACCTCCACCCGATAATGTCACACCTCGATCAACGATATCTCCACTTAATTCTGGAGGACAATCTTCAAGTGTAGCTCTTATTGCTTCAAGAATGGATAGTAACGATTCTCGTATGGCTTGCTGAATTTCGTATGAAGAGACTTGAATCGTTTTAGGGAGTCCACTCACCAAATCTCGTCCTCGAATATTCATATGCATTTCTGCATGATCGACTAGGCTGTATCCAATCTCAATTTTAATCGATTCAGCTGTGCGGTATCCAATCAATAAGTTATATTTTTTACGGATGAACTGTGTTATATCTTCATCTAACTGGTCTCCACCAACTCTGATTGAATGGCATGAAACGATGCCTCCAAAAGAAATGATTGCCACTTCAGTTGTACCGCCTCCAATATCAACGATAACATTAGCAACAGGCTCTTCTACTGGAAGGTCAGCCCCAATTGCAGCAGCTACTGGTTCTTCAATTAGTTGAACATCTTTTGCTCCACATTGTCTGACTGCATCTGATATCGCTCTTCTCTCAACAGAAGTTGACCCTGAAGGAGTGCAAACGACGACGTTCGGCTTTCGTATAGATGTACCTAATTTTCTCGATGCTTTTTTCATAATAAACTTGAGCATATCTGTTGTTACTTGATAATCAGCGATGACACCATCTTTTAATGGACGGATGGCAACGATATTCCCAGGAGTTTTTCCCACCATTTGCTTTGCTTCTTCACCGACAGCGAGAACTTCTTTCGTATGCACATTAATGGCAACAACAGATGGTTCATTTATAATCATACCTTTATTTTTTGTATATACAAGGATATTTGCAGTTCCTAGATCTATCCCAATTTGCATTGATGAAAACATGATGATTCCTCCAGTCTCTCTTATGATGTCTCTCTATAGTTATTCTATTTACATTGCTTTTTTATAGGGGTCAAATGAAAGAGAATATTGGAAAAAGATTAAATGCGACAAATTTGTACATTTCCCGGGAAAATATTCTGTATCTTATAATGAAAATAACTGTAAATTCTTTCATCTGTAACTTTTTTTCTATAGAATACTAAGTAGATGAACACGTAGAGGAGAATTGACGATGAGCGAAAAACTAATGGCTCCATTTCTAAAAAATCAAAAACAGAAAGAATTATATTTGAAAGTTACAGGATTACTAAACGAATTTAAAAAGCGAGCTCGAGAATATGATCAACAAGCTCGGTTTCCATTCGAAAACATGAATGACTTAAAATTAACCGGACTTACGTCTGTAACAGTGCCTAAACGATTTGGAGGTGAGGAAATATCTCTTTACCAATTTATACTGATGCAAGAAACAATTGCTCAAGGAGATGCTGCTACTGCATTATCTGTTGGTTGGCATAATGGAACAATGATGCAATTGCGTGATACGAATAAATGGCAAGAGAAAGTTTTTGAACGAATATCTCGTGAAGCGTTAGATGATCACATTTTAATTAATACTGCCGCAACAGAACCTGCAACTGGAAGCCCTGCTAGGGGTGGAAAGCCAGAAACGATGGCAACTAAAGTAGAGAGGTCATGGGTTATTTCAGGTAAAAAAACTTTTACTTCATTAGCTCCCGTGCTTGACTATATTATTATTACTGCCTCGATTACTGGAGAAGATCGAATTGGTGAATTTCTATTGCCTCGTTCAGCAAAGGGAATTCGTTTTGAAGAAACGTGGGATTCACTTGGAATGAGAGGGACAAGAAGTGACGATTTAATATTAGAGGATGTTCAGCTGCCAGAAGATGCACTTGTTGCAACGAAAGATCCAGGACATGGTATGGCTCCACAAGGTTGGTTATTGCACATCCCAGCTTGTTATCTTGGTGTAGCAATTGCAGCAAGGAATGACGCAATTACCTTTGCTGAGAATTATCAACCCAATAGTTTAAATCATCCAATTAGTGAAGTGCCTGAAGTTCGTAGAAAGGTTGCAGAGATGGATTTAGAATTGATGAAGGCAAGGCATTTTATGTATCGTATCGCTGAACTATGGGATGAGCATCCGGAACTTCGGCCACAGTTAGGACCAGAACTAGCTGCAGTAAAAACAGCAGCAACTAATGCGGCGGTGCATGTAGTGGATTTAAGTATGAGAATTGTCGGAGGAAAAAGTCTTGAAAAATCGAGACCGTTTGAACGGTATTATCGTGACGTGCGAGCAGGACTTCATAATCCTCCATCTGATGATATTACATCAATGATCCTAGCTAAAAAAGCTTTCCTAGCTAAAGAAACATGATAAACAGCTTCGAAAAAGTCGGAGATTGTGAGACAATTTCGGGAGCATGACCACTTAAAGTTGGAATACTTTGGTGGTTTTTTTGTTACTGAGCAGGATTTTTATAGTCAAGTCATGAATCTTTACTAAAGGAGAATTTAACCTATTTCGGTGAGAGTAAATCGATCGCAGATTCTAAAACAACTGAAAACCAAGAAAGGAGAGACGTGATGCCAACATACTATAAACTTGTTAGAGACAGGATTCCGGAAATAATTGAAATGAATGGACAAAAACTTGAATATCGTCGAATAAATGGTGAGGAATTCATTATCGAAGCTAAGAAAAAATTAAATGAAGAAGTGAAAGAATATCTCGAAGCACAACAATCTGAACATGCTGTAGAAGAATTGGCAGATTTAGTTGAATTAATTTACTGTTTAGCAGAACGTCATGGTTATTCAAAGAACGAATTGGAAGCGATAAGAAAAGAAAAGTCAGAAAGGAGAGGATCTTTTCAGGAAGGATGGTATTTAGAAACCGTAGGAGAAGATTAGAACAGTGTCAGAAGAAGAACACTTAATGAGGAACTTCCGACAGATAGAAACATACTTCCTACAGATAGGAGCGAACTTCCAACAGATAGAATACTAATTCCGACAGATAAGAGACCTATTCTAACACATAACAAATTTCGATAAATTTCGCAAAACGACATGATAGGAGAAATTAAAGTTACTAATTTTTCAAAGACAAAGACACTCGTTAATCAGTGTTTTTGTCCTTTTTTATTTCATAACTACGCATAGTTTGCGATAGCCTATGATGATATACTTTATAGACAAAAAGGTGGCGAGCCGCATGTTTGAAAAAATACAAACACCTGCAATTATAATTGATGAAAGTAAAATGAGAAATAATATCAAAAGAATGTTGGCAGTTAAAGAGAAGTATGGTGTCAATCTTCGACCGCATTTCAAGACACATAAATCATCTTTGATTGCTCAGGAACAATTAGTAGCGGGAGCGGACGGGATAACAGTAGCAAGTGTTTCCGAAGCAGAATTGTTATTGCAGAAAGGGGTCACGGATATACTGGTAGCGTACCCCTTAGTTGACATAGAAAAAGTAAAGCGTTTGAAGCCATATCTGCACAACGCACGAGTTATTTTTGCAATTGATAGTCAAGCACAGGCCATTCGTATGAATGAAGCTGCGAGCGAACTCGATGTTGGATTCGAAGTGTGGATAAAAATTAATTCTGGATTAAACCGCTGTGGTGTGGAACCTGGTAAGGATGCGCTAGCGTTGGCTGAATATATAACAAGCTTAAGTGGCCTGCAGTTAACTGGCCTGTATACGCATGCTGGGCATTCTTATGCTGCAACGTCAAAGAAACAGAAGGAAGCAGTGACTGAGCAAGAAGTAGCTAGTATTCTTCAATCAGCAGAACTTTGCGAGCAACAAGGGATAAAAATTACGAATCGAAGCGTTGGCTCAACTCCTACATTTGAAAGAGCGGCTTCTTATCATGGTATTACAGAAGTTCGACCAGGTAACGCTGTATTTTTTGACCGTATGCAAATCGGTCTAGACGTTGCTGAACAACAAGAAGTGGCAATCACTATTCTGACTCAACTTATCTCCATAAAGAAAAATAGACTCATTTTTGATGGTGGTAGTAAAGCTTTTACAACAGAAAAAGGGGCGCATGGTAATGAAGGAGTCGATGGTTTCGGTGAATCTATCGATCATCCAGAATTAATTCTTACTCGTTTGTCCGAAGAGCATGGGATTGTTGATTTAACTGAACAAAACAAAATAATTCATTTAGGAGATAAATTGCGATTTATCCCAAATCATGCTTGCACAGCTGTGAACCTTTTCGACCATTACATCGTTTTAAAAGAAAGTGGGCAATTGGAGAAAGTACCAATCGATGGAAGAGGCAAATCGCAATGAATAAATGGTCTCTTGTGAATGTATCGATTGGTATGAATCGTCTACTCTCGAGATAGCTATTTAATTTCAATAAAATCTCATATTATTTCTAGGAAAATAAACTTGTGATCCAGTCAAGGCTATAATAACTAGCAATCGTCAGAAAAATCGACCAAACAAGCAGGCTTCCACCCATCCAAAGCGTTGTTTGATGTTTATCGGCTTTTAAAGAAAGAGCGATAATCGCTGCTAAATGAATTCCTGTAATCGCCGGACCAAGCAGAGCTAAACCAGGTAATCCATATTTATTAAAAATAGATATGGCTCGAGATTTTTTGGCGATCTTTTTGTTCGCGTCTGGCGAAATTTCTGCCTCTTCATTCAAAGGATCAAGATTTTTATCGTAAATAGAAGATTGATTGTGTTTTTCTCGTTGTTTGAATTGTTTCTTTTCTGCTCTTTTTTTCTTCCAGTTTAAGTACCAAGTCGTTTGTTGAAACTTTTTTAGAGAGTAAACAATCAGTATAATTGGAAGGAAGTTTCCAACAAAGGAAAAGAAACCGACCCAAAATGGATTGAGTCCAAGACCAATACCTATTGGAATAACGATTAAGATTTCGAGCCAGGGTGTCGCAGCCATAATAAAAATTAGAAAGTATTGCCAAATAAGTTCCAGCATGTTGTTTTTACTCCTTTCTATCATTCAACCATCAGTTAATCAGTATTTATAACTCCTGTCCAAAATAAAGCCAATGACGTCTGTCTCTTTCGAAGAGCAATGTCGGGATGATAATAAAACATTTGAGAGGTAATACCATCTAGTAAGCAATAAAATGCATCAAGAAGATCCCGTAAAGACAAATGAGATATTTCATATGTTGAAGCGATTTCTTCAAAAATAGGGGATAAGAGTTGATCACATTCATGTTCAAACTGAAGAAACTGTTCATGTACTTTATCCTTTAAATGGAGTGGTGGGAATAGTAGAAAATGCATATAAAATTTCCCTTCTTCCTCGTTACTCAAAAAATCTGTCATCGTTTCAGTAATAATAAATATTTTCTCTTTAGATGCTAAATGATGATGATTAGCTAAAGTACGCTCGATTTCATTAATATAGAGCCTATAAACATGTTTGGCGACGGATAAAAACAATTCTTCCTTATGATTAAAGTGATTATAAATTGATGCTTTTTTAATTCCTACTTGAAGAGCAATACCTGATAAGCTTGCTCCTTCATAACTTTTATCTGCGAAATGTTCTAAAGCGACAGTTAAGATTTGATCTGATCTATTCATCAGTATCCTCCTTAAAAATAATAAGTGAAACTAACGACCGGTAGTTTGTATAATACCAACAAATCTTGAGAAAAGCAACTCATTTCCAGGACTCATGCAATTAGTTAAACGAAGAATAACGTCAATCCAATACGTATATAGTAGAGTAATAATTGACAAATGTAAGATAATAACATATCTTTTGTAAAGTTGATATAATTAACTTTATAGATACGTTATTCATGCTTATTAGTAGATAAAAAAGGGAATGAGTAAATAAAGGAACATAATATGAGGGGGAAATAAGTATGAAAGATGCGATTCAATCACTGATCAATAAACAGAGACAGTATTTTTATTCTGGTGAAACGAAAAGCATTGAATTTAGGAAAGAACAGCTCTCCAAGTTAAAAGATGCAATTAAGCACCACGAAAAAGATATTTTAGAGGCTGTAAGGAAAGATTTAAATAAAGGTGAATATGAGGCTTTTCTAACTGAAATTGGTTTCTTATACAACGAAATAAAAGACACATTAAGAAATATTGATTATTGGGCGACACCAAGAAAAGAAAAGACGCCACTTACTCACTTTGGTGGAAAAAGTTATGTCTATAAAGAACCCTACGGAGTGACTCTTATAATATCACCTTGGAACTATCCGTTCCAATTAGCGATGGGGCCTTTAATTGGAGCATTAAGTGCAGGCAACACAGCGATAATTAAACCATCAGAATTTACACCAAATACTAGTGGTGTCATTCGTGATTTAATAGCTTCTACTTTTCCAGAAAAATATGTTGCCGTTGTTGAAGGTGATGCAGAGGCATCCAAAGCATTATTAGAGGAAAAAGTAGATTATATTTTTTTCACTGGAAGTACGCAAGTCGGAAAAAAGGTGATGGAAGCGGCGTCCAAGCATTTAACACCTGTTACATTGGAATTAGGTGGCAAGAGTCCAGCGATTATTATGGACGATGCCAATTTAAAAATTGCAGCCAAGCGTATCGTATGGGGAAAGTTTATCAATGCAGGACAGACATGTGTCGCACCGGACTATATTCTTGTTCATGAAAAACGAAGAAGGAAATTCTTGAAATTACTTATGCATTACACAAAAAAGTGGTTCGATGAAGAAGCAAGAAAGAAACGGGTGTATCCAAAAATTATTAATGAAAAGCACGTTGATCGCCTTGTTTCGATGATAGACGAAGAAAAAGTATTTTATGGTGGGGGTTCAGATCGAGAAAATCGATTTGTTGAACCGACGATTATGATGGATGTCAACATGAACGATAAAATAATGGCAGAGGAAATATTTGGCCCTATATTGCCGATCATATTTTATAAGTACGACTACGAAATCGTCGAGATTGTTAGAGAACGGCCAAATCCATTAGCGTTATATTTATTTACTGAAAGTAAAGAGAATGAAAAAATGATTCTAAGTAACCTTTCATTTGGTGGTGGTTGTGTAAATGATACGATTATGCATTTAGCAACGCCATATTTACCATTTGGTGGTGTAGGAGAAAGCGGAATGGGTGCTTATCATGGCAAAGCGAGTTTTGATACATTCACCCATGAGAAGAGTATTTTAAAGCAACCCACGTCATTTGATTTACCGATTCGATATAGTCAATCACAAACCTCTCTTAAGACATTACGGAAAATGTGGGAGTAGAAATGAGAAAGGAAGGAGTCCCGTTAGTGCGGGACTCCTTCCTTTCTCTCCTAGAAAAAGTCATACAAAAATGGTTTTAATTTAGGGATACTAGCACGGAACGCTTCCAGTGTTTGAATATCACCTTTTATCCATTCTTCGTCATATAGAACGTCGACTGGTTGTGTATTAAATAACGAAGCGGTTAAACAATGAACTGATAGTCTAATCCCTTTTTTGGGAGGATGCTGGCAAGCACTACCTTGGTTGTCTTGCTGTACATTCTCAGAAGAAGGGAAAAATTTAATATCTATTTCGCCATCCTGTTTTTTTATCATATAAATTCCATCATTCCATTGGCAGAATTCATCAAATACATGCAAAATAATCGGTGCTTCTCCTTCTTGTAGTGAGAATGGATAAATAGCAAGGAATTCTTTCACATCAATGATACGTGCCATAAAGTAGGAGCTCACCTCTCGCTTCACTTTAGGATCAGTCAATAAAAAAGGTAAGCGGTCGTGAGTAGCGGTGTGGATTGTTACTGAATCAATCATTGAATCATGATTGGAAATGAAATGCCATAAACCGCGTCGTGCATCGGCATCTAGCCAAATTAATTCATGAACGGTCATTTTTTTATTTTTCACTTCATAAATCAAATAACCGGAAGAAGTTCCTTGCTGATTATAATATGCGACTAACGTTCCTTTTTTTCGTTTAAATACGGATTGTGTCCACCATTTTTCATCGCGCACAATCGTGCCGGCATACTGTTTTGCCCATTGTTGATAGACAGAGTTAACTTCTGAGGCATTCTTCTCGACTCTTTTAACCGTTCCATCGTATTGTTCTCGTCGAGGCAATTGATCTCTTGTTAATGTCAAGGTCTCCATATCTGCGAAAAGTTCCCAACCGAATTTTCTGTAAAATGGGATAGAAAAAGGATAAAGAAATGAAACCAATTGTCCGTCTTCTTTCATCTGTTCTAACGATTGTTTCAGTAACTTGGCAACGAGACCACTTCGACGATGTTCAGGCCAAGTGACGACACCTGAAACTCCACCCATTGCCAGCTTTTGACCTTGCATGTATATATGAAGAGGGAGAACCGTTGCTTTCGATAGTATTTCACCATTCTCTTCAATGACCCATGTCTCATCTGCGTTTGTGAGCTTCACTTCCTCTCGTCGTTCTTCATCAGTCAGTTCGAATTGAAAAGCAAATTCTGACATACGAATACTAGATTCGATTTCAGCACTAGTAAGTTTTCTAATCGTCATGATGATCTTCCTCTCCTTTAAATAATTCTATTGCTTTTTTTCGTTGAAGTGCGTGATCAACGGAAGGAACAGGGTAATCTTTACCAAAGTGAAAATTTATTTTCTGTTGCACATCTGACGGTATTTTTTCTAGTTTATGAATATACGTTGTTGGAATATCTGCTAATTCAGGTAGATACTTTTTGATAAATTGGCCGTGAGTGTCAAATCGTTCCGCTTGTCTGGTAGGGTTGAAAACTCTGAAATACGGTACAGCATCCGTTCCAACAGAAGCGGCCCATTGCCAACCACCGATATTTGAAGCTTCATCGTAGTCAATTAGTTTCTTAGAAAAATACTTTTCTCCCATTCGCCAGTCGATCAGGTAATCTTTCGTTAAAAAAGAAGCAGTTACCATCCTTAACCGATTGTGCATCCAGCCAATTTCATTTAATTGCCTCATCCCTGCATCAACAATCGGAAATCCAGTCGTGCCTGTTTTCCATTTATTAAATAACTGAGAGTCTGTACTCCATTCGATTGATCTGTATTTCTCTTGGTATTCTTGATTTTTGATATTAGGATAGAAATAATAGATCATTGCATAAAAATCACGCCAAGCAAGTTCCTTCAAGTATGACTCTGCCCCTTTACCTGACGTTTCAAGACGATCAAATACAGAGTAGTAAATTTTACGAACGGATAATACCCCTGTTTTTATATAGGGCGAAAGCTGACTGGTTCCTGCAATTGCAGGTTGATCTCGTGATTTATCATAATAAGTGATACGCTCATCTAGAAACAATTCTAGTCTTTTTAATGCCGTGTCTTCTCCTAGCCCTAACCACTGAAAATCCCGTTGGAATAAAACATCATTCTCAAAGTAATTCTCTGTATCGATGTCAATTGGGTCAATTTTTTTGTAGTGCATCATCAATTTATTCCTATCTATCTTTACTAATGGCTGTTTCTGATGTTTTATCCATTGTCGATAGTAGGGAGTGAATACTTTGTAAGGTGTCCCGTCTTCTTTCGTTAGTTGATCAGGCTGTACCAGGTGACTCTCATTTACTGGGTAGGTCTCTACGTCTTTTTGTTTAAGGAATTTTGCTACGTCGGCATCACGTTTACGACCAAAAGGAGTGAAATCCTTTAAGTGAAATACGGCCGCAAGATCAGGCAGATTATTAGTTAGTTTAGTAAAAGCATCTGAATTATTACCGTAAATGAGATGAATGTGAATTTTTATGTGAGCACATTCTTCACGGAACTGTTGTAAGCTTTTAAAAAAGTAATCATGATGCGTGTCTACTTTTTCTTCCAGAAATCTTGGATGGATGTGAAAAAAGAAAATGACTTCCCCATCAGAGGATGTTGCTGATTCAAGAGCCTTATGAATAACTGGTTGATCGTGGAAACGAAAATCATTTCTTAACCATACTGCGTATAATGGTTTCATTTTATCACCTCTTGTTATATCATATCGGAAACAGTGACAATTTCATAAGAATTCAACCATCAAAAATGTAAACGTTTTATAAATAGTCAAAATATGTTCAATGTTTCACAAACTTTCATGACATTACTCATGATAAAATAAATATAACGAAAGGGGTTATGATTAATATGACTACATTAACAAGAAAATTATTCTGCGAATGGCGTACGTTCTCAACTGATACAGAAACATATACACAAGAAACATTTGAGGATCTTGTTGGAGATGAAGTTGAAGCGATGATGTTTGAGGAAGATCATGAAATTCCATCTTATATTTGGACATCAAACTTTGTATGTATTATTAAAAGAAGTACAAGAATGATTAATGATATTTCAGTAACGAAAATCCCGCGAAATCCAGCTTGCGAATAGAAATTCTTTTAATTTTATCATGACCCAATCCAACTTTACTGTAATGGCGTATCATTTATCTACACACCTTCATTTACAAATATGGAAATTTATAGATACCTCTTATTTATGGAAAAGGGCTATGATTCCTTTTCCGTTTTTTGTTGACTGAAAAAGGCCTTACTGACGTTTAACGGATAGAAAATTTGACTTCCTTGTCATTTAATTCGATTTCTTTGCTTTTAAGAGAAGTTACTTTCGCTGGAAATCGAGCTTGTTCAACAGAAGATAGAAAGGATTCGATATTATTTGAATCTCCTTGAGCTTCGATTTCAACCGTCCCATCTAATTTGTTTCGTACCCAGCCAGTCACATTTTTTTCACTAGCAAGGAATTGTGTATGAAACCTGAAACCAACCCCCTGAACTCTTCCATCAACATTAGCGTGAACGCGTTTCATCATAATAAACCTCCTACTCGTATAAAATACTTCTTTAATCTCTTGATACCCAACTAGAACAGATTTTACACTTTTGACGCATAAACAACTTTCTAAATTTATTAGTATCAAAATAGGAGTTTGTATAATATTTCACATTATAGACACAGTATCTTTTAAGAATATTCACATTTCTTTCTCCTATCAGTTTTTATATAAAGATATAATAAAAGTACAGAATGTGATTTATATCACAAGTGAGAATCATTATCAGATGAATGACAAAAACACCGCAACTAATTTTAGGAGGGAAATAGTATGCCAGCGAATATTGGAATTCCAGGTTTAATTTTAATTTTAGTTATCGCACTCATTATATTTGGACCACAGAAGTTGCCACAAATGGGGAAAGCAGTAGGGGACACATTGAAAGAATTTAAAAAATCAACGAGAGACTTAACATCAGATGATGATTTTGATGAAAGTAAAACAATGTTAGAAAAAGACAAAGCAAAAAAACACTAAGAAACGTAATTCACACAGAATTTAATTGGAGGTGGATGTAGTGAAATTGACAAGAAGGAGTTTTCTTAAAGTATCTGCAGTAACTGGATTATTTGCAGCCGGAGCGACGCAGACGAAACCAGTATTAAATGCGTTCTCAACAAAAACCAGTGCAAGTAATGAAAATAAAGAACAAGGAGAATGGATTGCAAGTACTTGTCAAGGGTGTACGGCATGGTGTGCCGTACAAATATATCGGATCGATGGAAGAGCAACGAAAGTGAGAGGAAATCCTAACGCAAAAGCGAATCACGGTCATTCATGCGTTCGGTCCCATTTAGGGCTACAACAAGTATATGATCCAGATCGTGTCAAACAGCCAATGAAACGAACGAACCCGAATAAAGGCAGAGATGAAGATCCACAATTTGTACCGATCTCTTGGGAAGAAGCGATAGATACGATTGCAGATAAAATTATTGAGTTACGTGATAACAATGAAACGCATAAATTTTCATTGTGGCGTGGTCGCTATACATCATTAAATGAAATTCTCTATGGAGCGATGCCTAAAATTATCGGTTCACCAAATAACATTTCGCATAGTTCGATTTGTGCTGAATCAGAAAAATTTGGGCGTTATTACACAGAAAGTTATTGGGGATATGCTGATTACGATCATGCGAATACTTTTTATGAAATCTTTTGGGGTGGAGATCCAATTGCTACTAATCGACAAGTGCCTCATACAGCAAGTATATGGGGAGATCTAAAAGATAGAGCCAAACTAGCGTGTGTTGATCCTAGACTTTCAACGACGGCAGCAAAGTCTGATGAATGGTTACCAGTTATCCCAGGGGAAGATGGTGCATTAGCTGTGGCGATTGCCCACGTCCTTCTTACAGAAGAGCTTTGGTATAAGCCATTTGTTGGTGATTTTAAAGACGGTGTAAATAAATTTAAAGAAGGAGAAACCGTTAACGAAGACGATTTTGAAGAAATTCAAACACACGGACTTATAAAATGGTGGAATGTAGCTTTGAAAGATAAAACACCAGCTTGGGCTGCTGAAAGATCTGGTATCCCAGAAGAGCAAATTTATAGAGTGGCTAGAGATTTTGGTCGCGCAGCACCGAAAGCTATTTCTTTTTCCTCACCAGGATCAAGCATGGTCGTTCGCGGTGGATATACGGTAATGGCACAAGCAGCCTTAAATGGTTTGGTTGGTTCAGCAGATAATGAAGGTGGCGTTATTTGTGGAGCGGAAGATTGCCCAGTGAATAATTTCCCTGAGTATGATTATTATATTGATGACATTGCCGAGCAAGGTAACAGCATGGAACGGATTGACCACGGTGGTCGGCTAGAATTACCTGGGCTAAAAGATAGCAAGTCGGGTGGAACGAAAGTGACCAACTCAGTCGCAGATGCTATTAATAACAGCGACCCATATGATTTGAAAGTGGTTATGAGCTATTGGAACAACTTTAATTTCAGTAATCAAGGGACAGATCGATGGGATGAAGCCTTGGCAAAAATACCGTTCATGGTTCATATGACAGTGAACTCAGCAGAACAGACTCATTTTGCCGATATTGTTCTTCCGTGTCCTCATTCTATGTTTGAGCGACTTAGTCCAGTAAGAGGAAGTAACGGTAACTTATATACTCATCTTCATATGCAGAACAAAGTTATTGAGTCTCCATTTGATATAAGGGTTGATGAAACGGAAATTCCGTGGATGCTTGGTGAAGCATTAGAGAAAAGAGGATTTTCTAATTTAATCGACTATTTTAGAAATGAGTTTGCTGATCCCGAAACAGGCAAACATCCTGAAAATGGGGAAGAATTTAATGAAATAGCGACTAAAATGTACACCCAGCCACTTTGGGACCCTTCGGTTGCAAAAGAAGGGGATACGATTGATGGTTGGGAAGAATTAAAGAGAATTGGTACATGGAATTCGATTCCTTACCGTTTTCGACAAAAATGGGATGGAAATTGGGGAACAGAAACTGGTCAATTTGAATTTTACAGTGAAACTTTGAAAATAGCTTTACAAGGTCATGCCGATAAACATAATGCATCGATTGACGATGTGATGGAAGCGACTTTGCAAACAGAACGAGGAGAGATGGCTTTTGTCCCACACTATGAGCCAGCTTACCGAGTTGGGGATGAGAACGAATATCCACTTATATTTACAGAACATCGATCGAAGTTAAATCGAGAAGGGCGTTCAGCGAACCTCTCATGGTATCAAGAGTTCAAAAACGTTGATCCTGGTGACGAAGCTTGGGATGATGTTGCAAAAATAAATCCAATTGATGCAAAAAAATTAGGAATCAAAAACGGTGATGATGTCAAGCTAACGACGCCAACGGGATCTATTACTGTTAAAGCAAAGCTCTGGGAAGGGACGCGTCCGGGTGTGGTTACCAAGTGTTATGGTCAAGGACACTGGGCATACGGTCATATTGCCTCGCTTGATCGAAAAAAGCAGATAGCACGTGGTGGAAATAATAATACGATCTTAGCTCCTGTTCATGAAGCAATGAGTGGAAGTGGGGCTAGACACGGTGGTCAAACGAGAGTGAGAGTAGAGAAAGTATAAAAATTCAATGTACGGAGGTGACGTTTCATGGCTAAAAAAAATTATGCAATGACAATTGACTTACAATCCTGTATTGGGTGTGCATCGTGTTCAGTCACTTGTAAGAATGAAAACAATACAGATACAGGCATGAACTGGATGCACTTTATATCAAATGAAACTGGGACATTCCCGAATGTGAAATACGATTTTATGCCTGCGTTATGTAATCACTGTGACAATGCTCCATGTGTGAAAGCCTGTCCGGTAACGGCGATGTATAAAGATGATGAGACTGGGTTAACTCTACACAACGCAGATAAGTGCATTGGTTGTAAAGCATGTATGACTTCATGTCCTTATGGAGTTATCTCCTACAACAAGAATAATCCACATGAATATTGGAACCAACAAGAGGCGTGGAGTGAAGTATCAGCTACACCAAAAGAGATTAAAGATAAAGTAGGTACAGAAGTTCCTTATTATAATCCTGAGCGAGATTATAGATACGAAGCTATTCGATATCGCGGAATTGTCGAAAAATGCCAGCTTTGTGATCATCGATTAGCAAGAGATGAACAACCTTATTGTGTAGATCGTTGTCCATCAGAAGCAATGTATGTTGGCGATTTAAATGATCCAAACGACAAAATACATGAATTTCTTAAAAGAGATTATAAAACATTAAAGGATGAATTAGGAACGAAGCCGAAAGTATTTTACACTAGAAGCTTCTAACAACAGGTTTTATCAAGGGGTGAAACGAATATGGAACAGAATACGTTAGGAGAATTTCATTATAAAGCTAATATATTCAAGGTGTTAAGTGAGCTTTTCAAGAAACCAGAACAAGAGCATGAGGAGCTATTTCCTGCATTGGTAGAAGCGATTGATGCCCTTTTTCCACAGCTTACAATTAGAGTTGAAAAATTAAAAGGTACCTTTGAAAATGAAGATTTGGCGAAAAGCCAAACATTACTAATCGATTATGCAAAACTTTTTGTTGGACCATTTAACATGTTAGCACCACCATACGGATCTGTTTATTTAGAAGAGTCTCAGCAAATTCAAGGTGAATCGACAAAACATGTTGAAAGATTATATGAGATAGCGGGAATAGAAAAGGTGAGCGAATTTCACGAACCAGCTGATCATATCGTGGTCGAATTCGAGTTTGTTTACTACTTGTACTGTATGTATATTGAAACGAATGAATTAAATTACTTAGTTTTGATAAAGGACTTTGTTAATAATCATCTTGGTCGGTGGGTTTTACAATTTACAGATCGGATAGAAGAACAAGCGACACATGAATACTACAAGCAACTTTCTATCATAACAAGTGGAATAATGACATTAGAAATGGAAAATTTAACGGTAGAAACTCGCTAATAATTAATATTGATTACTCATTTTTTCAAAGGGGGTGAGCGTGTGTGGGAACGGTTTTTATATCAAAGAGTCAAGGAGAGGTCATCACTTAGGTTTAACGATAAAAAATGTTTAAGAGAAAGGTATAAACATAGCAACTGTGACAAGTGTGTTAAAGTTTGCGAATGTGAAGCCCTTTCTCTGAAAGATGGCAAAATCGAATTAAAAGAGGATCTTTGCAGTAGCTGTCGACAGTGCACACACGCTTGCACCACTGAAGCATTGTATTATGAGTCTGAAATGATGAACAAGTACGAAAGTCGAATTTCTCAGAGAGATTCCGTGACGTTTACATGTGAGAAACAGGGATCGAAGGAAGGACATGATGTGGTACTCCCGTGCTTAAGTGCATTGACACCAGAGTACTTCATGATGAGCGAGCTTTATGATAAAAAAAGCGAAGTTTTCTGTGATTCAATAATTTGTGCGACGTGTGACTTTAAATGGAATCCAGACATTGGACTGGAATGGCTTGAAGATTGGAACAATCAGTCAGTCGTAAAAAATGAAGTTCCTATTATCAACCGCATAGAAGAAAAGCATGGAAAAAAACGAACGTATAATCGTAGAGAGCTATTTAAAATGTCATCCAATGAAGCGAAAGGACAAATAGCTGATTTATTTTTGGATTCTTTTCAAGAAGTAACTAGTTTAAAAGAAAAGATAGGTCAGACAGAAAAACGGAAATATTTAATGGCTTATCTTCAAAAAAACAGAGACCATATCCATCTAGACAGAAATACATTCTTATCAGATAAATTACATGTAGCAAAACTACAAGTCAGTGATGAGTGCTCTTTATGCCAGAAATGCTCCAGTATTTGTCCAACAGGAGCATTGAAAGTAGTTGAAGCAAAAGATACTGCTTTGTTACAATTCTACACAGATCTCTGTATTAATTGTGACGTATGTGAACAAGTATGTGCCTGTATTGATAAAAGACCTGTTAATCGCTTAGCAGATATACTTGAAAATCATGTGTTAAAAGTCGTCGATCAAGATGAATGTCCTAGGTGTAGAGATAAGAAAAATACTGGTGAAAAATTATGTGAAGACTGTGATGTGAAAGAAACTAGAAAACGTTCGTTACTATCTGACTGACTGGAGAGTAATGATTCATAGGAGGGAGTTAACATGGCTGTGAAATGGCAGGGGAAAAGTTTAATTGCGGTAGTCATTCTGCTTTTAATAGTAGCAACGGGGATATATGGAATGGGAAACACGCTTATACGTGGGCAGGTTGTCTTTGGTTCAACTGATTACGTTCCATGGAACTTATTGATTGTTGCTTATGTATTTTTAGCATTAATGGCGAGTGGGATGTGTATGCTTGCTTCCGCATCTCACGTGTTAGGTTTTAAGAAGTTTGATTTTCTAGGGAAAAGAGCGATCTTTTTGGCATTAGCTGTCCTTATCCCTGGACTTCTAGTATTAGCAATGGATTTAGGACGCTTAGATAGAGCATATTTATTTATTACATCACCAAATTTACAAGCCCCAATGTGGTGGATGGGGGCAACATATGGTGTCTATGTTGTTTTACTAGTAGTTGAGTTTGTTGCGATGCATAACAAAAATGAAAAAGTGATGCACTATGCTTCATATTTGACACTTGCTGGAGCAATTGCAGCTACGAGTATTCTTGGAGGGATTTTTGCAATTGTCGTTCAGAGACCACTATGGTATGGAGGAGCAACAAGCGTATTTTTCGCCTTATCTGCACTTATGACGGGAATTGCTTGTTTAACTATCTTTACGTATTTCACATACAAATTCATTAATAAACAACTACCACGGAAAGTGGATGAAGCTTTGATTGATTTGTCAAAGTTAATGGGAATCTTGATCGGAGTTGCACTTGGGTTTAACGCATGGCGCCTAATCACCATGTTCTATACTGGAACACCTGATTTTTCATTAATCTTTAACGGTGAGTATGCTTTGATGTATTGGGGCGGAGCATTATTATTAGGGCTTATTATTCCACTTATGATAATTATTAGTAAAAGAACAAGTGTCATTGCAGTTGGCGTAAGTTTTCTAGTATTGTTTGGAATGTTTTTCGACAAATTCGTAACGGTCATCGGCGGTCAATTGGCTCAACCTTATGGAGAAATGGCTACCTACACCGCAACAGTTACAGAATGGTTGATCTTTGTTGGAGCGATGGCAGCAACTGTTGTAGTTTACATGATAGGTACAAAAATATTTAACCTCAGTGAGTCGACTCATGAGGAAAAAGATAAAAAAACTACAAAAAAGAAAATTCAACCAAGCGCAATATAATATAAATACTGGGAGCCTACTTTTCAAAGTCGGCTTTCTTTTTTTGTATTAATAAGCGAAGAGATTAGAAGTAGAGAGTGAACCAGGTTCTTTAATCCCTTTCTTTTTTTCGGATAATTCGATAAACGTGACGGAAACCATTCTAACAATGAGTATTTTTTGGTTATTCAGCAATTCCTGATTAACACATAGAAAAACATGTATAAAAACCTTCACAAGAAACTGAATAATACTAATATAATTCATTGATTATATAATATTTTAATTATATAATAGATATATTATATAAAGATTCACTTAAGTAGCATGCAAATTATGTTTATTTCGGATGAGGCAAAGGATTATTTGCTTGTATTAAAGGGCTAAATTAATCATGTTAATACAAATTAAATAAATCAACAAATAATAAATTCGAAAGGGTGCTTTATAATGAGTACAAAAATAGAAATATTTGATCCTGCATTATGCTGTGCTACTGGAGTTTGTGGACCTAGTGTAGATCCAGAATTAACTAGGATCTCCCGAACGATCATGAAGTTAGTAAATGAGGGATATGACGTTTCAAGGTACAATTTAGCTCAGGAGGCAGAATACTTTGCAGAGCATAAAGGTGTGACTAGACTTTTAGAAGAAGAAGGTCCTGATGGGTTGCCGGCTACAGTAGTAGATGGAGAATTAGTGTTACACGGTCGATATCCGTCTTTAAGTGAGTTTGCTGAATGGTTCGAATTCAATGAAGAAGATTTAAAAGTGAATCTGCCAAAAAGAACAATTGAGTTAAGATCGAACTAATTGTACGTATTAGAAGGAGTGTTTCAAATGAAAAGATTGCAGCCAAGTGATATCTCCACGACTCGTCATCTATTTTTCACAGGTAAAGGTGGAGTTGGTAAAACATCAACAGCCTGTGCTACAGCTCTTGCTTTAGCAGAAGAAGGGAAAAAAGTCTTGATCGTAAGTACAGATCCTGCTTCTAATTTACAAGATGTGTTTGGGATGGAACTAAAAAATGAACCAACGAAAATTGAGGGTATTCCAAATCTTTATGCTGCGAATTTAGATCCTGAAGAAGCAGCAAAAGAGTACCGCGAGAAAATGATCGGCCCTTATCGTGATAAACTCCCAGAATCAGCATTGAGAAGTATGGAAGAGCAATTGTCAGGTGCTTGTACAGTTGAAATTGCTGCTTTTGATGAATTTACGAAATTACTTGCTAATAGAGACGCAACGGACCAGTTTGATCACATCATTTTTGATACAGCTCCAACGGGACATACGCTACGCCTCCTTCAGCTTCCTACAGCATGGAGTGATTTCTTAGAAGATAATAAAAATGGCGCATCGTGTCTTGGACCTTTGGCTGGCCTTGAGGCAAAGAAAGGCTTGTATGCAAAAACAGTAGAGGCCTTATCTAACAGTGATGAAACGGTGCTTGTATTGGTTTCAAGACCTGATTCGTCTTCATTAGAGGAAGCTGAACGAGCCGGGCGTGAATTAGCCGATATCGGAATTAAAAATCAAGCTTTAATTATAAACGGAGTGTTTGAACGTCAGTCAGACGATGAGGTAGCAATGAAGTTAGAAAGCAAACAGCAGGAAGCTCTATCAAACATCCCTGTTGGTATTCAACAAACGGAAACCTTCTATTTACCATTAGTACCGTTCAACTTAACTGGACTTGATGCTCTTCGTAAGTTTTTTCAAGAAAAATTAGTATATATTGAGGAATTAGATACACCGAAAGCGGCGCATGATCTTCCCTCAATTAAAGCAATTGTTGATGATCTTGAACCAAGAGGACAAGGTGTATTTATGACAATGGGTAAAGGTGGTGTTGGGAAAACAACAATGGCAGCAGCTGTCGCCGTAGGTTTGGCGGAGCGTGGACATGACGTCCACTTGACCACTACTGATCCGGCAGCACACTTAACTCAAGTATTGAACAATGAGTCTTTCGAAGGGACGCTTAACGTTAGTAGAGTTGACCCGAAAACAGAAGTTGAAAATTATAAAAAGCAAGTACTTAATAATGTGAGCAATGATTTATCAGAAGATGAATTAGCATTTATTAAGGAAGATTTAGAGTCTCCTTGCACGGAAGAAATTGCTGTTTTTCGAGCATTTGCAGAAGTAGTGGATAAAGCAGAAGGAGCTTTTGTAGTCATTGATACAGCACCTACAGGTCATACATTATTGCTTCTTGATGCAGCAGAGTCTTATCACCGTGAAGTAGAGAGAACAGCAGGAGATATGCCTGAATCGGTTAGAAAACTTCTTCCTAGGTTAAGAAATCCTAAGCAAACTTTCGTGTCTTTAGTAACGTTACCAGAAGCAACGCCAGTATTTGAAGCAAGCCGGTTGCAGCAAGATCTTCGCCGAGCTGAAATTGAACCGGCATGGTGGATAATAAACCAAAGCTTTCAGGCTACTGAAACAACAGATCCAGTGCTGAAGGGAAGATCAAATTCAGAGCAACAGTGGATTGAGAATGTGAAAAATGAGTTATCACAACAAACGGTGATTGTTCCATGGCAAACAGACCAAGTAATAGGGTTAGATAAATTGAAAGAATTAGTTTTGAACTAATGAAAAAGACTCCTCATTGTTGAGACATAATAAAAAACCTGTTGTGTAATAAATATCACAACAGGTTTTTGCTTCTGAAGTTAAGGGAAAAATTATTTTCCTGTTTCTGCAAATGTTTTTATTCGCTTTTCAATTTCATCGCGTACTCGCTGAAAAAATGCCCATTTTTCTTCTTCTGTTCCTTCTGCTTTTGCAGGATCATCAAATCCCCAATGGACGCGTTCTTTATTAGGTGGTGTTGCCGGACAGACATCATCGGCATGCCCACAAAGTGTTACAACTAAATCTGCTTTCTGAAGTAAGTCTGGGTCGATCTTATCTGATGTTTGTTTACTTATATCCACGTCAACTTCGTTCATTGCCTTTATCGCTTTAGGATTAACACCGTGTGCCTCTATCCCAGCAGAGTATACATCGTAATTTTCTTGCAAATATTTTTTGCCAAAACCCTCTGCCATCTGACTTCTGCATGAATTACCTGTACATAAAAAATAAATAATAGGTTTTGTCATTTAAATTGCCTCCTTTAGGTAGTGGATATATATAATCATAAATTTTATGATCAATGAGTTAGTTTTCTTTTACTAAGGTTGGTTCAGGAAACCAGTGTTTCGTTTGATTGGCGATTCGTACTAGAAATAACATCAATGGTACTTCGACTAGAACCCCAACAACGGTCACTAATGTTGCACCCGAGTTTAAACCAAACAATGCGATTGCGACGGCAACTGCTAATTCAAAAAAGTTACTCGTGCCAATCATTGCTGCAGGTGCTGCGACGCTGTGCTCAAGTCGCCATTTCTGCGCCCAAAAATAAGCGATAACGAAGATAAATAGCGTTTGAATAATTAGTGGGACAGCAATTAATCCAATATGAAATGGATTGTTCATAATCACGTCGCCTTGGAATGAGAAGATGATAATTAAGGTTAGTAATAACCCGACAATTGTAAATTTCCCAGCATTTTTCAAGTAGACATTCTCAAACCAATCTAACCCTTTACGTTTAATTAGGATCACTCGAGATAAGTATCCGGCCAATAAAGGAACGATAATGAACAACACAATTGACAAGAAAATCGTATCAAATGGAATAATAACATTATTAATTCTTAGCAAGAACATGACGATTGGACCGTAAGCAAAAATCATAATTAAATCATTAACGGAAACTTGAACTAACGTATAGCTTGCATTACCTTTCGTTAAATAGCTCCAAACAAATACCATTGCTGTACATGGCGCAGCCCCCAGTAAAACGGCTCCTGCGATGTACTCAGTAGCGAGAGCTTCAGGAATAAATGGAGCAAATACAAATCTAAAAAAGAGCCAAGCAAAGAAAAACATCGTAAACGGTTTGATTAACCAGTTAACAACGAGTGTTACGATCAAGCCTTTCGGTTTACGACCTGCGTTTGCAATACTAGAAAAATCAATTTGCGCCATCATCGGATAAATCATTAACCAAATCAGAATCGCTACAGGAATAGATACTTGCGCATATTCAAACCTGCTTAATGTATCAGGAACGGCTGGGAATACTTGGCCGAGGGCGACACCAATGATTATACAGAGAATGACCCAAACTGTTAAATATCTTTCAAAAAAATTAAGGCCTTTCCCTTCAACTTCTGGAGTATCTTTACTCATACTGATCTTCCTCCTTGATATACTTAATAAATAAAATAGAATGAATTATTCACAACAAACTCTTAAACCTCTTTTTTCAAGATCGCTAATTTGCTCTTTCTGATCAGGAAAGTGAGCTAAAATACTTTTAACTAAAGGATAGTTAGTAGACTCTGTATTCACACGGTAAAATATCCATTGCCCTTGTCTTCGTTCTTGCACGAGACCTAAATTTTTTAACTTAGCAACATGTTGACTGATTGAAGGCTGGCTCATTTTAATAAGTTCAACAAGTTCACAAACACAGCATTCGTCGTGAATGAGATAGGAGACAATAGTTAACCGTGTTTTATCTCCAAGAAGCTTCAATATTTTTGATCCTTGCTCAATGTTTACATTACTTACTGTATTCATATTAAATCTTCCCTTCTTCATACTTATAGTTGTGCTTTGCCCAAGTGAACAAATTATATTACGATCCAATTATATAACTGTACAAATATATAAGTCAACAGTTATATGAAGGGTAATTAAATAAATATATGATGATGTAATTAACATATAATAAAGCGTCGTGAATATATCCTTTGTCACGAAATGTTCTCTTTCTGTGAGGACTGGATAAAACACTTAGTGAACGTTTTTGTTATAATAAAACTAAATGATTATTATGATTGGATGATAAAAATGTTTAAAACAGGAATATGGTTTATTTACTTTTTTCTATATTTAATTGCAATCACACCTGGACTTTTTAAAGCGAAACTATTAAAAAATCAAGGGAAAACGGAAGAATTTAATAAATTTTTAAAAAAGGTTCCACAAAATTGGGGGAGACGACTTGTTAAGTTTGCCGGTGGAAAAGTCCATGTTAAAGGAGAAGAATATATTCCTAAGGATGAACCTGTGCTAATTGTTAGTAATCATCAAGGAAACTTTGATATCCCTATATTACTTGGATTTCTAGATATAAAATTTGGATTTATTTCTAAAATTGAAGTGAAAAAAATTCCTATGATCGGTACTTGGATGGCACATATGGGATGTATATTCATGGATCGTAAAGATCGTAGACAAGCAGTGAAATCGATAATAAACGGAGCGAAATCTTTAGAAGATGGCGCTAATCTTGTGATTTTTCCAGAAGGAACCAGGAGTAAAGGCGGACCGGTTGCAGAATTTAAAAAGGGTAGCTTCAAGCTTGCAACCAAGTCAAATGTGACGATCTTACCGGTAACAATTGAGGGATCTTATAATATGATGGAAGCGAACGATAACAAGATCACTTCAGCGGACGTTTATGTGACGATTTCCGAACCAATTCGCGTACACCAAGAAAACTCAGATATTGATAGTGAACAGCTAGCTGAGATTTCGAGGAAGCAAATTGTTAGTCAAATGAAAGGTAATCAAATTCAACTAGAAAAAGATAATATTAAATAACTCTATGTAAAATCTAAGGCCATGATTATTTAATCAAGGTCTTTTTCATTGTTGTATATCAAATTATATTTATTGTATAATATGAATGAATGTACATTCATTCATTAAAAGGAGTGGTGGATATGTCAGTAAAGGAAACATTTATTGAATTAATAACAAAAATGAACGAAGAACCGAGTCATTTGCAGGGGGTTACTTACGTATATGAATTTAATTTATTTGGTGAAGCTGATGAGACATACCAATTAAAAGTAGATAATAATCAAGCTGAATATAGCGAAGGTACGGAATGGGAGCCGCGTTTAAAATTAGAAATGAGTGACGAAAATTTTATTAAATTGGCTCATGATGATTTGAATGCGACGATGGCATATATGAGTGGGAAATTAAAAGTTCATGGAGAATTGGGTCATGCGTTAAAATTACAGTCATTAATTCAAAAATATCAATAAGTGAATACACACGAAAAAGCTGAACCTTTTATTTTAGAAAGGTTCAGCTTCTAACATCCAAATAATTATTTACAGGTGATTTAATCGATATAACGTTTGCATTTTAAGCTTTTTGAAGTTTTTCCACTTCATATTTTTGATCAATTCTTTTTTCGATTTTTAAAATGGCTTGTTGATCTTGCATGATTTCTTGTTTGTTTTCTTTAACTAATTCCTCAAAACTTTTGTGAAAGCGTTTTCTCATAGGTGATCATCCTTTAATCTAAATTTTCTAATAATTCCATTATATATTAAATTCACTTTAGATAACAATAAAAGTGTTACAATTTAGCGAACTTTGTAAAAACTTAATAATCATAATAGGGTTTTTAACATTATGCACATGTTTACCCACAGATTAAAGTAAGTTTTTTAAAGTTATCAAGTGGTTATGCACAAGTTGTGGATAACTTAAATGTGGATAATTTACAGTGAAATAGGCTGCTGAACAACTTACATTCTTCAACTACATGATCTGGTTTTTACATGAGGATTTTCCCTTGCGAATACAGGGTTTGTTATAATTGGCCCCCACTTAGATTTAGTATATATATGTTGTGAAATTATCTTTCTTAAATAAATTGTCGAAGTGCTTTGTGTTTTATAATTAGTGATTAGGAGGTAAACATGAAATCACCTTTAAAAGTACGTACGAAAGAAATATATCAGATTACAGTACCCACTCCTTTTTTAGTAGGACCTATTCATTCGTATCTTATTTTTGGAGACGCATTAACGATTGTGGATACAGGACCAAACACAGAAGAAGCACTCATTCACATGGAAAGGCAGTTAGCTGAACTAGAATTGACGCCGAAAGATATTGAACTCGTTGTGCTCACACATCACCATCCTGACCATATTGGATTGGTCCAAGAGTTTTCAAACGCAAAGGTAATAGGCCATCCGAAATTAAAGCCTTGGCTTGAGAGGGATGAACAGTTTTTAAAGAAAACGAGAAATTATTTCACTCATTTTTATCAAGAACATGGAGTTCCTAACAAGTGGATAGAAGAAATAAATCGATCGAACAACTATTTTATGAAATATACGAAGAAAGCTTCACTGGACATGGCAGTGGCTGAGGGAGATGTTATTGATGGGTTACCTGATTGGACTGTTATCGAAACTCCAGGTCATGCGCAGAGTCATATCTCGCTTATTGATGAAAAAGATGGCACAATGATTGCAGGGGATCATCTTATTTCGCACATATCCTCGAATGCAATTATCGAAGCACCGTATTGGAATGAAACGGAGCGACCTAAAACACTGATTCAATACAAGCAGGCTCTTAAAAAATGTATTAACGCTGTTTTTATTTACTCTGGTCACGGGGAGGCAATTGAGAATCCGAGAGAGCTTATTGAAAAGAGATTAACTTCTATGGATGAGAAAGCACAAATATTTAAACGGAAAATGGATAACGACCCTATTCAAACGTTCGATTTGAGTAAAAAAATGTATCCGAAGATTTATCAAAAGCAAACGTCTTTGACCTTTTCGGAAACATTAGGACATCTTGATATGCTTGAAGAAAGAGGAGAAGTATACTGTTACAAAGAGAATGGATCAATCTATTATCAAAAAATAGGAAATGAAACGTGAATAAACGCTTCAATTCCGTTATTATTTAATAAAAGATAGAACTATAGAGTCATTTTTTGATGAATTCCACAGTTTTTATGAGAAATATTTGTTTGTATTTTCATTTTATTGGTAAGATGGTATATATAAATGTCGAAATCATCATTCGAATGGAGGAATGACTTATGGAACAACAGACAAAGAAATGGATTATTAGTGGAACGGTCTTAAGTTTTCTGGCGGGTTCTATTTATGTGGCGTCAAATAAAGACCGAAGAAATCAGGTGGTCGGGTTTGTCTCTACGACTTCAAATCAAACGAAGCACTGGATTGAAGTCATCAATGAAAATCGAGATAGTGTGATCGAACAAATTCGTCAATCAAGCGATAAAATATCTTCTATCGTAGAATCAGCCTCGGAAGATATTGAAAAACTAGTGACGACTTCTCAAAATATGAAGTCTCACGTGTATGACTTACTTGGAGCGGTCCAAGATTCTACAGACGAATTAAAAGGTTTAAAAGCCAAGCTCCAGTCAGATGAACTGGTAGAATTGGATACTTCTCTGAATGAGAACGAGCCTGAACGAATCGAATAGAATAGACATGATTGGCATCTACCGATGAGAAGGTTGGTAGGTGCTTTTTTTGTATGCAAAGAAATGAGTGAAATATAGTCTGCATTTTTTTATACAAAAAGAATTGAAATGGACGTTTTAATGATCAAAAATTCGGTTACAGATTTATATACGTTATTTCAAGGAGGAATGACAATATGGCATTAGAAAATGAACTGCAATATTTGAATGACTTTAAAAGTACTGACGGAAATAGTGTATTGACCGTTTATTTGAATACGGACCCAGCTAACCCAGATCAGCAAAAAGGTGAATGGAAAATTCGCTTGAAAAACGGTTTAAATCGGATTCAAGAATATTTGGATGCTTCTAGTGATGAAGCAGAAAAAAAGCAATATAAGAAGTTGAAAAAGAAGATCGATGATGAAATCGAGCGGAATCGCACCGAATTGCAAAAAGGCGTGATTATTTTCGCTTCGGATGAGGAAGATCTATGGTCCGTTCATTATTTACAGATACCTGTGAAGACGAGTTTCCATTGGGAAAGACATCCAGTTCTTGACCAAATATCAGAATTACAGCAACAATATCCTAGGTCAGGAGTAATACTACCGAATCAAGATGAAGTAAAAGTTATAGATACAGAATTAGGCATAATTAATGATGAAAGGACGTATCATTTCGATCCTGGAAGTGAAGATTGGACGTTTAAAGATGGACTTGCTTCTTCTGATAGGACAGCATCAGGTGCAACTCATGTGGACAAAATTCAACAACGATTTGAAGAGAATCGCCACCGATTCTATAAAAAGATGGCAGGAAATGTTGATAAACTAAAAAAAGACCGTGATTGGAAAGAAGTGCACTTAGTCGGCGAAGCAGAAATGATTCGTTCCTTTGAAACCAGCCTACGGACAAAACCAGCGGGTGTCGTTAAGAAAAATTTAAATAAGGCAGAACCAAAGAAGGTACTAGAAGAAGTGTTTAACTGATATGTAAACGCCCCATCTTGGCACTTGCCGTGATGGGGCGTTTTTCGGATTGAATGCAGTAGAGAAGTTTCAAAATTTACAAAGGCTATGCAGCATTTTCCTCTGATTTTGTTTGTTTTTTCAACTGAAGTTGAAAAAGTAAGCCGGCAGCAAGCATGGCGGCGAGCATTGCACTAATCGAGTAATAAATGGCACCTTGACCGACGAGCTCAATTAGAAAGCCACCGACAATCGGACCGGTCATACTCCCGACACCGAACAGCACAGCTGTCATTACGGTACCAGTTGGAAGAAGGTTCGCGGGAACTAAGTCTGCTAAATAGGCAATACCTAACGAAAATAAGGAACCTAACAACATGCCTGCAATGATAAATAAACTAAGCAGGATCGATTGAGAATGTTCGATAAAGCTCATCGTGAAAAAGCAGACAAGACCTAAAGAAATTAGCCCTATCAGCACACGACTTCGCCCAATTTTGTCACTGAGAATTCCTAATGGTAACTGAGTGACCAAGCTTCCGAATACAAAGCTCGGTAGTAGGAACATGGTGACAAATTGTAAATCAATCCCTGTTCGTAAAGCATAAACAGGATAATTCCCGTGTAAAGATGCCTCAATATAGCCGTAACAAAATCCAGGTAGTAAAGCGAACCATGCTAACTTGATCACTTTTTTGTAACGGGCGATTGTATTTAATTGAGAAGCAGTTTCAAAATCATTATCAGGCCATTCATTTTTCAAAAATAACATGAATCCTAAAGCAATCACACTTGCGACTGATGCAACGATAAATGGCAGATATTCATTGATATCTAGTAGACGTGTCATCATTGGACCAACGCCAAATCCCATTCCGAAAGCTAATCCATAAAGAGATAATTGGCGTCCTCGTCTTTCAGGTGTACTCGTTGTACTAATCCATATTTGTGTAGAAAAATGAATCAAGTTATCTGCAATTCCGACAATGAGTCTCAGAGTAAACCAAAACCAAAATGCTTGCCAGATGGGGAAGAGTAGCAAGGAAATGCCAACCATGACGAGTCCCAAGATGATAACAGGTTTATAGCCGTATTTTCTTACCGGTTTTTCGATAAAAGGAGAAATTAAGATAATTCCAATATACAAAGCGGCAGCATTTAAGCCGTTGGCAGCGGAAGAAACACCAGAACTTTCAAGCATAACTGCTAACACGGGTAAAAGCATCCCCTGGGAAAAGCCAGCGATTAGGACCATACCTACTAACACCCAATAGCGGTAAACAGGGTTGTTTTTACTGTGGTGATGAATCGTTTGATTTGTCATATACAACTACGCTCCTCGACTTCGATAAAAAAGTGACTTTCGTGCACCAATATCCATTGTAATGGCTTTTGCTAGGTTTTCAAGCAGAAAAGTCTTATTACGTGACGAATTTAGTGAAGGTGATAAAATGAAAGGACGATAATTGATTAAGAAGGGATGATTTAACATGAAATTTCAATATACGAATGATGCATTTGAATCTGAATTTAATTATGGGAAGTTAGTTGTTTCCGGGGACGAAGAAAAAGGATTTCGTCCATTTCAGCTAATGGTTAGTTCGATCGCGGTTTGTAGCGGTTCGGTGTTGAGGAAGATTATTGATAAGCAGCGAATGACTGTGGAAGATCTTCAAGTCGAAGCCGATGTTACCCGTGATCCTGAACGAGCTAATAGGATAACTAAGATAAAGCTTCATTATGTCATTAAAGGAGAAGGTTTGACTGAGAAAAAAATAGAAAAAGCTGTCGAATTGGCGAGTAAAAATTGCCCGATGGCGCAGACTGTCATCGACTCAGTAGAAATTACGGAGACATTTGAGATCGTGTAACAAATTCACATGAAAGGAAGGGGCTCCCTTCCTTTTTTTAACTCTAAATTGATTAAAAAATAACGATATCGTGTTTTATCGAGAAGGGAAATCACTATGGGCAATAAGCAATATGATTTTACAGAAGGTAGTATCATCAAAAAAATGATTCTATTTTCTTCACCTATTTTTTTGACAAACATTCTACAAACGTCTTACCAAGTCATTGACTCGTTGTGGGTAGGAAATTTACTTGGTGCAAATGCGCTTGGTGCGATCGCAATTTCTAGTACAGTAGTATTCACGATTCTCTCATTTATCATAGGTATAAATACTGCAGCATTAACGCTTCTATCTCAGCATAAAGGCGCGAAGGATGAAGAAGGGTTGAAAAAGTCATTAAATGGATTTGTCGTCATTTTAGGTTCGATGACGTTTGTACTAGGGATTATTGGTTATTTTGTCTCTGGCCATATTTTACAATGGATGGGAACGCCTGATGATATCCTTCCTCTTGCAACCGTTTATTTGCGAATTAATTTTGTTGGAATCTTATTTTTATTTGGCTATAACTTTATTGCAACAGTTTTGAGATCTCTAGGTGATAGTAAAACTCCAATAAAGTTTGTGTTGTTGGCCGTAATTCTTAATGCCATATTGGATCCTATTTTCATTTCTGTACTAGACTTTGGACTCGCTGGTGCTGCATATGCAACGATTTTTGCTCAAGGGACAGCATTTTTGTATGGGTTAATCTATTCTATTTACAAAGCGGGTGTTCCGTTTTCGATTCCTTTTTTACCGACGATGGAGCAAATGAAAAAGATTTTTAAACTCGGTTTGCCGTCGGGGTTATCGATGATGGTTATTTCAGGGGGCGTTTTAGCAATTATGACTGTCGTTACAGGCTTTGGGGAAGATGTTGTTGCTGGATTTGGAGCAGCACAGCGGCTTGATAGTTTAATTATGATCCCGGCACTTACACTTGGTTCGGCGATTAATAGCATGGCTGGGCAAAATATTGGTGCGGGGAAATGGGAACGAGTTGCTGATATATCAAAAAATGGCTTGTTACTGATCGCAATAGTATCTGTAAGCTTAAGCGCCATTGTCTTTTTTAGTGCTGAACATGCGATATCATTGTTTGTTCAAGACCCAAACACCGTCGCTTTTGGAACGATGTACGTTAAAACAGTTGCATTCTTTTATCCATTCTTAGGCATTAATTTTGTTTTAAACGGAGTTGTCCGAGCTGCTGGCGCGATGTTTCAAGTGTTTTTGTTAAATGTCCTATCGTTTTGGGTACTTCGCTTTCCATTAACGTATCTATTTTCATTATGGCTTGGTGAGCGAGGGATAGGAGTTGGGATGGCTGTGAGTCTCCTTTTAAGTAGTGTCTTAGCGATTTGCTATTATCGCTATGGTCGCTGGCGAGATATTAAAATAATTGACGAAAATGATGGATGAATGAAACAGGCTATTTAAAGATTATTTTGTAACTATAAAGGGAATTCATGGTAGAATAGATTGAAATACACCAATTAATTTCTAATATAACAAGATATAAGAAAGCGTGATTAAACGTCGTAAAATCAATTCTTTTAACGAATAGTCTAAAGGATGTAAATTTTGCACCAAGTGCTGCAAAATTTATGATAATTGCTGGATACAGGAGGGATAAACATGGACATAGAAGAACATTTAATTAATAAAACGTATTTTCAAACGACCGTCGATGACACGAGTAAAAAATATCCTGTTAAAGCTCTTGGAACAGCTTTTTTTCACGAACAAATGAGTGAAGGAACGGGTTTATCTTCGATTCGTTTTGCTCAAGGGGAAGTGTATTATCATCATAAAGATATGGAAGCGGCGATTTACAAATGGGATAATGTCAAAGATGATCTTCAACCATGGGCAAGAAAAAATATAGGAGATGCTTATTATCACTTAGGGTGGTTAAATGAAGCGGAAAAAACTTATAAAGCGATTCGAACGGATGATACTACTCTTTCGATGGAAGTTGCTTTACAGCTACTAACTCTCTATTCGGAGAATAATCAACCGGATAAAGCACACCTATACATGGAGAAAGCGTTGACGATTAATCCTGATTATCCAAATGTGACCGAGATTGCGCGAGCATTTTATGAAGACCGACAAGAATGGATGAAAGCAATAGAATTGGCTTCGAGTGAAGCTGTTCGCACGGAATCACTTCACTGGTTTACGACGTTAAATGAGTATGTGCGAAATGGTTACACGGAAGAATTTGAACCTAAGTATTTTGAACAAGTCCTTTTCTCATTGTATAAGTTGGATCAACGAAAGTTTTCTGAACTGATGTCTTCATTCTGGTTTTATTATCATGGGGGGCCTTTTAGCTTAATTTGGTTGAAAACGATGAACAATATTATTAGCCAAATTGATGTCTCTCAAGAAGGACAATGGAAAGAGATATCACAATTATATTATCAGAGCTATTTACAATTGATGAATGGTCAATACTTGATCCATTCATTAAAGGATCTTTTACCCGAGGTTATTGACAACTGGATAAAGGTAACGCAGGAAAAATCGTCATTATTTCCTGCTACAGCTGCGTTCGCTTGGGATGAATTTTTTCCAAATACGCTTCACCCAGATACAGTCAAAGAGGCAGAGAGACTTGTGTTAACTCGTCCAGATTCAGCTGCAAAAGAGAAGGAAATGACTGACTTATTGGAAACGATCCTGATTTGGGCAGAGGAAAATGAAGTGAATATCGGGAACAAATGGAACTGGTTATTATCACAAATCGATAAAGATAATCATAATTATTTACTAGTAACAGGTTCGGATTCGTCAAAGATATTGAATAGTATGCTTAATGAGGAGTTATTTAAAGACGATGGAATAACGGCATTTATTCAAAATGGCGAACAGCCAGCCATGAATGAGATCACAGATATGGGTACGCAATCGGTCAACGATATCGATGAAATTACAGAAGAGGGCTTAGTTGATTTAACTTGGCCGTCGACATTTTTAAAGGAACTTAATGCTTCGATTGTGCATACATCTCTGTCAAATCAGCGATCGACTAAATATTCGAGTATTGCAAGTGGTGTTCTTTATGTGATTGAAAGTAATGAATCATTACAAAATGATAGCTTAAAACAATTAAGTGATTTTCTAGAAAAACAACCTGATATACCGGTTCATTTTGTCATAAATGACATCGGCGGTGGTTTTGGTTCAGAGGAGATAAAGAAGATTATTAGTGAACAATTTCCTTCTTCGCGCCAATTGGACGTAACTTCACGAAATGATACGAGTCAGTTGCATGATTTCATTCGTAATCAATTTCACCTAACATTGAATAAAGGAAGTCAGAATAAGGGTAGTAAATTGCTTTCTTTTATTCGGTCGTTAATCGGGTATTTGTTAGACCAAAGAGTAACAAAAGAGAATCGATATAAAGAGAAGGTTGCTTTCAATGATGAAGTGAGAAACAAGCTAAAGGGGTTAGTAAACCATTTAGAAGACTCGAAATCAGAGAAGAGTGCAAATTTACTTCAATCTTACCGAGTACTAAAAGAAGAGATGAAAAAGAAAGTCGGGCGAGATATTCCACCTTTACTCCGCGAGGTAGCAGATGAAATAGCGGAAGATGGCGATTTTAGACAAGTGCATGAGGAATTGGATAAGATGATGAATCTAAAAATTGATCGATATGTTACCCGAGATCTTATTCCGGCCTTTGAATTGAGTATAAAATCGTGGTTAAAAACGTCAGATGATGAATTGACCGAAACTCAGAATTACTTAAATGAGATGAGCGAATCATTTAATAAAGTGTATGAGGAAGAGCGGATGAATTTGCAATGTGATTTCCAAGTGTTAAAAGATTGGAAACGTGATTTATCAAGAATGATGAACAGAGTCGAAGTGGAACATATAAATATTATGAATCGGCTACTACCTTCACAATTGATTTTGAAAAGTGCTGGGAAGTTGTTGGGAAATATGCAACAAAATAAACAGATGCTTTACAATCAATATCAAAAACACATTAAGAATAATGATTTTGAATATGTATCAACGACTATCATTGCACAATTTTTCATGGAGTTTGATCTTTTTGAGAAAGCGTTGAAATCAGATATTTCTATGTCATTTGAAGAGCCTATCCTACAAGTGAACGAGTGTATAGATGAAGCAGACGCGGAAATTGCTGGTGCAAAAGAGAATCTTGAAACAATGAAAGAACATCCGGACGCTTTCTTTGATCCGTTGAAAATATTTGAAGTGAGAATACTTCAGTATGAGATGATCGATGAGATGAGCGAAGGGAATGTCTTTCATTAAATAAATAGTTTTGGAAACTGTAAATATCCCTGCAAAATGCAGGGATATTTTTTTGTTTTTTAGTAAAACTAATCCTACATGCTAAGAAGTGTCTTGATAAAGGAGGGATGAGTTATTGTGAAAAAATTGGTGTATGCTTTCGTTATTTTATTTATTTGTGCATGCCTTGTGCCGAGTTCCGTGTTGGGAGAAGAGAAGTCTGAATCTGAAAAATTAGATATTCCTGAATCCTCCATGAACATTTCAAAGGAAAATACGTATCCGAATCCAGCGGAGGATTTACCAAGTTTACAGCCAAGCCCTTTAGCAGAAAAGTTAATACAATCTACTGAAGTGACGATCAACAATCATGATTTAGTGAAGGTGTTAAATGAATCGTCGATTAGAGGAACTAAATTGGCTATTGGGATGCGTGCGTCGATTTATCTTGGACATTGGCCTTTATCGTATCAATCGGAAGAAACCGTTATAAACTGGGATTTTGAAAAAGTTAGTACGAACATGATTGATAATCGAAGCGGTCAAGACCAAAAAACGATTCAGTATAATCAACAACAGCAAAAACGTGTGAAAGGTGGTCTATCGGCAGATGTGTCTGATAGAGAAATGGTGGAAGAAATGATGTTAGTTGAAGCGGCAGAAAAAACTAAACTTCCACTAAGTTTTTCAACGATGATTGGTTTTGGTACGCAAGTGGATCGAACCTACTCAGTTAGTCCAAAAAAGATGGGGTACTTGAATACGTTTGTACCTGCAGTGAATGAAAAAGGCAAAGTAACGTATGGGGAAGTTTATTTGGAGATGAAAGGTGATCGTGCTTCGTTAGATGTAAAAAACGTCACGCAACAAGGTATCAGTGCTTGGATTCCCGTTCAGAATTACGTAAATTTCAAGATGGATGAGACAAAGGAACCTAGGTAGGGACAAAGTTTACGAAACAGGTAGGAATTTAGCGAGTTTAAAAGGAATTTTAAAGGATACTGTTGAAGAGGAGACATCTTGTTCATTACGCAAGCAGAAATAGAAAAGAAACTGTTGAAGAAGGCGTAGCTTGTGCATGAAAGAAAAGGAGAAAAGATACCGCCGAAGACGAACAAAAGCAAATCTAAAAAAAGCAAAAAAGGACCTCACCCACTCCGGAGTGGAGGTCCTTCTTTCTTTACGCTTTTCAATAACCCAACTTTGTTGTTTTGCTAATAAGAGCTGTTCGGGTTTTAAAATCTACGTTTTTATAATAAGCATCTTTCACTAATAAATTTGGGCCCAAACATTCTGCTGCTGGACAGTGGCAATCAATTGATTTAGCAAGGTCCGTTTCCTGCCATTTAGCAAAAGCTTCGGGCAATGATAGATCATGAATCGATCCTAATGCACCTTCAGACGTAAAGTCGGTGACATGGATGCCACCGTCAAATATGTTGACGTTTAACCGTGAGCGACCGTCGGGATCGTTACGGACTGTGACATTTTCTGTTTTGAAGAGTCGTACTAATAATTCTTGATCTTCAGGCGTTTCGTTGCATGCGTAAAAAGGAAGAGTACCAAAGAGCATCCACGTATCCGGATCTCGATGATCCAACAACCGATGAATGCCTTCGCGTATCTCTTTAAGGCTCGCGATTGAAAGATCACTCGCAAAATTGCTTGGATACATTGGGTGGACCTCATGTCTTTGGCATCCCATTTGAACGATTTGATCATGAATTTGCTCAAGATGGGGTAACGTTCGTTTATTTAACATCGTTTCTGCAGAAATAATTACTCCTTCTTGAGAAAGGATTTGGCTATTTTCAACCATTCGACTAAAATAAGCTTTTCTTTGGTCGACAGAAGGTTTTTTGTCCATCACGGCAAAGCCGATATCGGTAAAGTCATCGATGCTCCCATAATTATGGGAGATATGTAAAACGTCTAAATAAGGCACAATAAGTTTGTATCGCTCCAAAGGCATTGTCAAATTTGAATTTATTTGTGTGCGTGCTCCACGGTCATGAGCATATTTCAATAAAGGTAAGACATACTCCTTTACCGATCTCATCGACATCATAGGTTCTCCACCAGTAATGCTGAAAGCTCTTAAATTAGGAATTTCATCTAATTTATCAATGAAAAGTTGCAGAGGTAGCGCGTCGGGATCCTTTGTCATTAAAGAATAACCAACAGCACAATGCTCGCAGCGCATATTACATAGATTCGTTGTTGTAAATTCAATATTTGTTAGTTGTGGTTTTCCAAACTCTTTTATATCTAGATATGCTTCCCAAGGATCATAGGATGGGCGAATTTTTTCTTTTTGAATGTGCATTTTGAATCACTCCTTATATCCCTGTCAATACTTAACTGTAGTAAAAAAACCATCTGCCTTCCCTATAATACAGGATTGTCCTTGTATTTGAAATGGATTGTCCCAAAATTAAAGGAGAGAAGTTTTCATCTTTTATTACAATCTGATACAATATGTTTTGGAAATAGGACAGGATTCAACTAGAAAGGAGTATGTCAAAATGGAAAATGGAAAACAAACAAAGTTAGATAGCCTTCATGATAGAATGGAAAACCTCGTGGAACTACTAGACTCGTTAGATCCCGAAAAAACAGGGGTTGAAGATATTGATCGAATCATTGCATTGCTGGATGACTTAGAAGCGCAGTGCATCAAGCACCGCCTTCAAGGTGAATAAGTAACAAAAATAACCTACCTCTTACTCATAAGGGGTAGGTTATTTTTAATTATCTATCTTTCATGCCATAAAGCACATGGGCACGATCAAAGTTGATGGGCGCAATATTTGGAATCTCTAAGAAATATTCTAGCTGCCATTGTTGCGTTTTTTCCGCTTGACGGCTTGTAGGTTTGTCCCAGGGTGGATAAATACGCATTGCCCGTTTACCACCTTTACCGTTGTTTGATATTATATTCTGCTTAGATAAAACCTCTTTTGGAAATATAAACTGACCAAAGTTTTTGTCATCACGAGTGCTGATAACTAACAAATCGGTTGCATCTGTTATGTCATACGGTTGTATCGGTCCATCGCCGATTCTCTCCCACACTGTCACAAATTGACCAACTTTTTTAGGAGTAACTTTAGCAACACGAAATCTAATGGAAATAGAATTCAATTTAAATACCAAGCCACCATATTCAGCGTTTTGTGTTTCCAGTAGTGGTTGAGAACATTCAAATCCACACGCGTTATAAACGAGATCCTTAGTTAATAGAAAATCACGAGGGATGCTTTTCTCATTCATTTGTTTCACACCCAATCTTATGAAAGTATTATTGCAATTTAAAAGGATCCTCTTATATTAACATAAATATCCAATCGTGTTGAATTACTCCATGTTCCTTGAAATCTTTCAGATAAACAAAGATAATGTAGAATACAAGAGATGAATAAGCATTAGGTATTAGGTTAGAGAGGGGAACGTTTATTATGGTAACAATCTACTTTATTCGCCACGGACAATCAGAAGCAAATTCACAAGGAATTATTCAAGGACATGCCGAATTTCCATTATCTAGCTTAGGGGAAAAACAAGCGGCACAGGTAGGTAAATGGATGGCTAACATACATTTAAACGAGATTTTTACAAGTGATTTGCAAAGGGCTCAATTAACTGCTGAAGAAATTGGCAAACACCATTCTTTATCAGTCAAACCTTGGGATATGGTGCGAGAAGTGGGATTAGGGCCTTTGGAAGGGAAAACTCGAAAACAAATGTCGGTTGATTTCCCTGAGTTAAAGCAGGATGCTCTGCTTACGTCGGGGATTGATGGAACGGAAACGGTCGAAGCTGTTACAAAGCGATGTGCTGATTTGGTACAGCAACTAACTTCAGCATATGATGACAAAACGGTTGCAATCATTTCCCACGGTGGGTTCATCAGTATTATGCTCATGTACCTGATTACCGGGGAACAATGGCATTCGTTTAAGAGACCTTTCGTCATTGAAAATACTGGTATTACTAAAGTTGAATTGAGAGAAGATGGAGCAGCTAAATTTTACTATACGAATCGAATGGATCATTTTGCAAATGATGAAAAGTCTCAGAGCTCCGCTGTGCTATATTGATCGACAGATTCGTAGTATAATAGAGTAGACAACAAATTCTAAGGAGTGTTACTTAAATGGAGAAGTTTAGAGAAAGTATGTACAATCTCATTGTTGAAACATCAACGAATTTACCTTATGACGTAAGAGAAGCGGTTCAGAAAGCGAAAGACAAAGAAAATGCAGGAACACGCGCAGCACTTTCCTTAACCACGATTACTGATAATATAGAAATGGCAGATACGAATGTATCGCCTATCTGTCAAGATACTGGGATGCTGACGTTTGAAATCAAAGTTCCAGTGAATATTAACCAAATTACAATGAAAAAAGAGATTCATGAAGCTGTGAAGCAGGCAACCACAGATGGGAAACTTCGACCTAACTCCGTTGATTCTCTTACAGGGGAAAACAGTGGTGATAATATAGGTCCGGGAACACCAATCATTCATTTTGAGCAATGGGAGAATGATTACATAGATGCTCGCCTAATCATGAAAGGTGGCGGGTGTGAAAATAAAAATATTCAATATAGCCTTCCAGCTGAAATTGAAGGACTGGGACGTGCAGGCCGTGATTTAGATGGGATTAGAAAATGTATCCTCCATTCCGTTTATCAAGCGCAAGGTCAAGGCTGTAGTGCAGGATTTTTAGGAGTAGGCATTGGTGGCGATCGAATTTCTAGCTATCAGCTTGCAAAGGAGCAATTGTTTAGAGATGTGAATGACCTAAATGGCAATGAGAAACTAGCAGAATTGGAAGACTATATTGTCGAAAAAGCTAACACACTAGGAATCGGAACGATGGGATTCGGAGGCGAAGCGACATTACTAGGCTGTAAAGTCGGTTCAGCTAACCGACTACCTGCCAGTTTTTTCGTTTCAGTTGCGTATAACTGTTGGGCATTTAGACGTTTAGGAGTTAAGCTTCATACAGAGACGGGTGAAATTCAATCATGGTTTTATAAAGACGGAGAAAAAGTTAGCTTTAAACCAGAACCAAGTGAGATTGCAGCGACTAAAGAAAAGCCTAATGAAGTCGTTCTTGAAGCGCCTGTGACAGAAGAACAAATTCGAGAATTAAAAGTGGGCGACGTGGTCACGATCAATGGGATGATGCACACTGGTAGAGACGCGATCCACCATCATCTTATGGATAACGATGCTCCTATTGATTTAAATGGACAAATTATTTATCATTGTGGTCCGGTTATGTTAAAAGATGAGGCTGGAGAATGGCATGTGAAAGCGGCAGGACCAACGACAAGCATTCGTGAAGAACCATACCAAGGGGATATTATGAAAAAGTTTGGTATTCGCGCAGTCATCGGCAAAGGTGGCATGGGCCCGAAAACGCTGAAAGCACTCGAAGAACATGGCGGAGTCTACTTAAATGCAATTGGCGGAGCTGCTCAATATTACGCTAACTGTATTCAAAAAGTCGAAGGCGTCGACCTTATGGAGTTCGGTATCCCTGAAGCAATGTGGCACTTAAAAGTACAAGGGTTCACAGCGATTGTTACGATGGATGCCCACGGAAATAGTCTTCATAAAGATGTAGAAAAATCTTCATTAGAGCGTTTATCTCAATACAAAGATAAAGTATTTGCTTAAAACACTTACATTTAAACAAGGAAGGGTTTCGCATGCATACCAGGTGCGGAGCCTTTTTTGTGTTTTCGTCGTTGTGAGTGACGAGTGACGTACACGAGAGAAGAGTAATTTGAAGGGAGGCAAACTAGGCATTTAGTGACGTACAGGAGGGAAAAGTGAATTGAAGGGAAGAAAGCGGGGAGATTAACGACGTACAGAACAAAAAAGTAAGCCGAAGGGAAGGAAGCGAGGAGATTAGCGACGTACACGAGAGAAGAGTAATTTGAAGGGAGGCAAACTAGGCATTTAGTGACGTACAGGAGGGAAAAGTGAATTGAAGGGAAGGAAGCGAGGAGATTAGTGACGTACACGAGAGAAGAGTGAGTTGAAGGGAGCCAAACTAGGCATTTAGTGACGTACAGGAGGGAAAAGTGAATTGAAGGGAAGAAGGCGGGGAGATTAGCGACGTACAGAACAGAAAAGTAAGTTAAAGGGAAGCAAACGTGACAGTTAATATATATTTTCATGTATGAAAACGACCAATTGAAGGAAAATAACTGAAGCAGATATAAAAGAGAGGGGTTCAGTTTATGAAACGACTGACAATTATCATCATGCTTTTCCTTTCAATCGGTTTGTTTTCTTCTCACTCAGTTTTTGCTGAGGAGCTTAGCAACAAAGAATATCAATGGAGTTTCAAAAATCCAAGGAATGGGGAACCTTCCACAACAGAACCTCATTTCGAAGAGCTAATCGAAAAATACGGGGGAATGTATATCGGCGATACGTCTGAAAAAAATCTCTATTTAACGTTTGATAATGGCTACGAAAATGGTTATACAGAAATCATTTTGGACCTCTTAAAAGAAAAGAATGTACCAGCAACATTTTTTGTGACGGGGCATTTTTTAAACGAGGAAAATGATTTGATTAAACGCATGGTTTCGGAAGGACATATTGTTGGCAATCACTCTTTCCACCACCCAAGTTTGCCAGAAGTTTCCGATGATCGTTTAGAGAGAGAGATTCATTCACTTGAACAAGCATATGAAGAAGTTACCGGACGAACAGATATGATGTATTTACGGCCTCCACAGGGAACGTTTAGCGAAAGGTCTCTCTCAAAAACAGCGGAAATGGGCTATACGAATGTGTTCTGGTCGCTCGCTTATAAGGACTGGGAAATCGATCGCCAAAAAGGAGCGGATTATGCCTATGATAATATCATGGAGCGAATTCATCCTGGCGCTGTTCTGCTACTCCATTCTGTTTCAAGTGACAATGCAGAGGCACTTCCAAGAGTGATTGATGATTTACAATCAGAAGGATATACGTTTAAAAGTCTTGATGAATGGCGATTGAAACAGGAGATATCATTTTAAAATACACTAAAAAGGGAGTCAAAGCCTTCAGAAAGGCTGACTCCCTTTTTATAGGTTGATCCGGATTAAGAACGCCGAACCAAGACATCGAACTAACCAATCAATAGTTAGTTTGCTAAACTCATTTCACCTAATGATTGCGCAATGGTTTCCAATGTTGCTACATCTGTGACATCGAAGGCAATCGCTTCACGACTGCGTACAACTAAGATACCCACCGCTTCGTTAGACGAATTTTTCAAAGGAAACTTCAATTCTCCGTTCGCTTCCCACGTTAAATCCTCTTCCAAATCTGAAGCGGCTACGAGGCTCATTTTTTCTGGATTCTCAAAGTAATAGATTCCAACCCAATCGATATAGGAAACTTCTTTTTGTAGTGATTCCGCCGTTGTTTGTAAAAGCTCAGGTAATTCCTTTCTCTTATAAACATCAGACATAATTTTTAGTGAAGCAATATCTGTTGCAATGGACAATTTCATCTCTCCTATCTAAATAGCTTGTTTCAGTGATTATTTTAACAGAGACTAGTAACGATTGGTTGTGGCAAGTTAAGGAAATCATAAAATTATGGTATGATTTAAAGGAAGAAAGGCGGTGTTGCAATGGATAAGATCCTAGACGTCGTAGGTCCTTACAATTTCCACCAAGCATTGAAACGACTAAAAATCGATCCGTTATCAGCAATTGACTTGGAGAAAGAAACAATCCTTATCCCGATATGGGTGAAAGGTTATCCGATTGTCGTAGATTTACAGCAAATTGGAACATTAGAAAAACCCCGTTTTCATGTTAAAACGAAGAATGAAATTCCTGTCGCTCATGACGATGTGATTCAACAATTATCCCACTTGTTTCATTGGAATATTCCATTAAAAGAAGTGGCTGACTTTTTTCAAAACAATGAATTGGGTCCACTATTCCAGCGTTTTCGTGGAACACCGTTTGTGTGTGATTTTCAAATGTACGGATGCTTAATGAAAGTGATTATTCATCAGCAACTGAATATGACGTTTGCTTATACTTTGTCAGAGCGGTTTGTGAAAACATTCGGCTTCGAGCAAGATGGAGCATGGTTTTACCCAACGCCTGAGACAGTTAGTAAATTAGAAGTATCCCAACTTCGTGATTTGCAGTTTAGTCAGCGTAAAGCTGAGTATGTTATTGATACGTCAAAACTTCTTGTTGAAGGTGATTTAAATTTAGATGATGTCGTTCAAATGTCAGATGAGGAAGTCATTAAAACACTTGTTAAAATTCGCGGAATAGGGCCATGGACTGCCGAATGTTTTCTGATGTTTGGATTAGGCAGAATGGATCTGTTTCCGATTCAAGATATTGGGATTCAAAATGGAATGAAAAAGTATTACAATTGGGAAACGAAACCGACACATGAGACAATGCTAGAGAAGTCTGCGAAATGGGAGCCGTATCGAACGTATGCGTCTTTGTATTTGTGGGAAAGCATTGAAGTGAATTGATAATTTGAGGTGTAAATTGTGAAAGAACGAAATAGTGGTAAGGCACAAAAAACAGAATTGAAAATAGCAGAAGGACAGCAATTTCCGTTAACGATTAAACGAATGGGAATTGATGGAGAAGGCGTAGGTTTCTTTAAACGGCAAGTAGTCTTTGTACCAGGAGCATTGCCAGGTGAAGAAGTTGTTTGTGAAGCGACACAAGTATCTAATAAATTTGCAGTGGCGAAGATCTTGAAGCAACGCCGAAACTCAAAAGATCGAATGACCCCGCCTTGTCCGGTATACAACGAATGTGGCGGATGTCAGATTCAACATATGACATATGAAGGGCAACTACGTGAGAAAAAAGATGTCGTGCGCCAAGCTTTTGAACGGTATACAAAGATAGATTTAAATAAAGTTGATTTTCCTGATACGATTGGCATGGATGACCCTTGGCATTATCGAAATAAAAGCCAAATGCAAGTCGGTAAACGTGATGGAAAGGTGATCGCTGGTCTTTATAGCTCAAATAGTCATCAATTGATTGATATTTCCGACTGTATCGTTCAACACCCACAGACGAATAAAGTCACACAAATCGTCAAAAAAATTGCCGAGGATTTGAAAACTCCGTTGTATAACGAGAAAAAACGTAAAGGATTTCTGCGAACAATTGTGACAAGAGTTGGATTTAATACAGATAAGTGGCAAGTTGCGCTTGTAACTGCTGAAAAGGAATTCCCGCGACAAGAAGAGTTTGTTGCAGAAATAAAACATAGATTGCCAGACGTTACGTCTGTGGTACAAAATATTAACCCTGGAAAGACATCCCTCGTCTTTGGCGATGAATCGATCGTGTTATACGGAAAAGAAAAGATGGAAGAAAAATTAGGTGAGTTCACGTTCCATTTGTCAGCACGAGCTTTTTTTCAATTGAATCCAATTCAAACGGAAAAGCTTTATGATGTAGCGAAGGAAGCGGCAGGATTGACAGGCGAAGAAAATGTCGTCGACGCTTATTGCGGTGTCGGTTCGATTGGTCTTTGGGTTGCCGATAAAGCGAAAGAACTTCGCGGCATGGACGTTGTTCCCGAATCGATTGCTGACGCCAATAAAAACGCAACAAATCATGGTATCGATCACGCAACATATGAAGTAGGTAAAGCGGAAGACTGGTTACCAACATGGGAAAAACAAGGTTGGAAAGCAGATGTCGTCATGGTTGACCCACCAAGGTCAGGCTTGAATCCGTCATTGATTGAAACGCTGATTCGTACGAAACCAAAACGGATTGTCTACGTATCCTGTAATCCATCTACATTAGCAAAAAATATAGCGGAACTAGCTATAGGTGGGTATGAACTCAAAAGCCTTCAGCCTGTTGATATGTTTCCTCAGACGAGCCATGTGGAGTGTGTAGTATTGATGTCAAGAGTGGGTGAATAGTAGGGCTAAAAAAGCTTATAAACAAAGGGTTTCCAGACAAAAGGTTTTTCTCTTGGCTATATTGCCAGGCGTGCTCATGTCAGGGAACCCTATTTTTATTGTTTGAGGTAACATATCAACTGCCCTGAAATTAGTGGGGTTGTGTTGACGGATTAGATAACGTCTACTTTTATAGGGGTTGATGAGACAGGATAGATATCAATCACAGTCGATTACTGTTGCAGTATCTAATGAAAAATGTAAGCCGTTAGCTAATAGCTGAAGCACATAGCGTAGTGCTTATAGATTGGAGGTTTACCTGTGAATCATAAATAATTTAGTTCTTTTTTAGTGAGTAAAAAAGATGGAATAAACCTTACTAACAGTAAACTTGGTTCCTTAGCTAATAATTCTGCTGTTTATCTAGGTGAAATTATAAAAGAAAAGAAAAAATCCACTAGATTAAAAAAATACAATATGCTATAGCCGAGGCATTGCAATTAAAGGAAGATGAAAAATTGAGTTTTTCAATTTGGCTGCTATCGAGCGAGGAGAGATTCCTGTCGATGTATATGATTATTTACTTGAGAAAGAAGATTTGTTAGAAGCGATTAGGGTGAACAAAAGGAAGAGGAATGACATCATGAAGAAAGTGAAGCCGATAAAGAAGTCAATTAAAGCTAAAGGACATACTCCACTATCGCAAGTGGAAGGTGTCACCGTGATGTACAGAGAAGGCTGAAAGCTCTTGATATGGAGGGATTGAGAGAATACGTATCAACTTGAACGTCTTTCGGGAGAGATCCTGGAGGGCGTTTTTGTCGTTCGGGGGTAAGGGGGAGACACTTTCCGCAAAAGAAAGCCTGTCATTCAAGAGTATTATTTTAATAAAATGAAACTTGGAATCTTTAAATCGGCTATCTATTCATGTCCCGAAAATGGACAACGCTGAAACTTTATCAGGTTCGTGGACAGCCAGATATATGATTGTATTTGGAAATGGTAAGGAAATACCGATTTGAATCTGTTAAGATTATACTATATGGAAAGAGGGAGAGGTAAAGTTCACGAGCGAAAAATAATCACGCCGGACATACGAACCCTGACAGTTGCTGTCACTTTTCGTGTTAAACTAGAATGATGAAACAATCAGAGGAGTGTTAGTGAAATGGGAGCAGAATTGAATCAAAAACTATTCAGCGCGGCGGATAACCTTCGCAGTAAAATGGATGCTTCAGAGTATAAGAACTATCTACTGGGCTTGATATTCTATAAATACCTTTCAGATAAGTTGTTACATAAAGTAGTTGAATTAGCTGATGAATCACTCGAAACGTATGCAAGACCTGAGCAAAAAACAGAACTTTACAAAGAGTTACTGGCTGACGAAGATACGAAAGAAGATTTAATTGCGACTGTAATTGATACGTTAGGTTATGACATTGAACCAGCATATTTATTTAATATTCTTGCAGATCAGGCAAAGCAGAATATATTTCAATTAAACCAATTGAATAAAGCATTTATCCAGCTTTCGACAAAGTATGATGCCTTTAATGGTTTATTTGAGGATGTGGATTTGCAATCGAAGAAATTAGGGTCAGATGATCAACAGCGAAACGTGACGATTACTGATGTGCTGAAGAAATTAAATGATGTTGATCTGATTGGCTACGAAGGCGATGTCATTGGGGATGCGTATGAATATCTAATTGGTCAATTTGCATCTGAAGCTGGAAAGAAAGCAGGCGAATTCTATACACCGCATATGGTATCGGATATGATGGCGCAAATCGTTGCCATAGGGCAGGAAGATAAAAAGTGGTTTGGTGTCTTTGACCCAACAATGGGTTCGGGGTCCTTGATGCTTAATGTCCGGAACTATTTAAACCATCCGGATAAAGTGAAGTATCACGGACAAGAACTGAATACTTCAACGTTCAACCTGGCGAAGATGAACCTAATTCTACACGGTGTTGATACGGAAGAGATGCGGGTTCGGAATGGTGATACCTTAAATAAGGACTGGCCAACAGATGAGCCTTATACATTTGATTCAGTCGTCATGAATCCACCGTATTCAGCGAAATGGTCGGCAGATGATACATTCTTGGATGATTCCCGATTTAATCGCTACGGGAAACTCGCACCGAAATCCAAAGCTGATTTCGCCTTTGTCCTGCATGGCTATTATCACTTAAAAGAAACAGGTACGATGGCGATTGTTCTGCCACACGGTATTTTGTTCCGGGGGGCGGCAGAAGGGGTAATCCGTCAAAAGCTGTTGGAAGATGGCAGTATCTATGCGGTCATTGGTATGCCAGCCAACCTGTTCTTTGGCACATCCATTCCAACGACAGTTCTGATTCTGAAGAAAAACCGAAGCACACGGGATGTCCTGTTTATTGATGCCAGCCATGAGTTTGTAAAAGGGAAAAACCAGAATAAACTCTCGAAAGAGAACATTGATCGAGTTGTTGAAACGTATAACAAGCGTGAGAGCGTGGAGAAATACGCACATCTCGCAACTTTTGAAGAAATCAAAGAGAATGATTACAACTTAAATATCCCTCGCTACGTAGATACCTTTGAAGAAGAAGATCCGGTTGATATGAAAGCCGTTGGAGACGAAATGAAAGAGATTCAACAAAACAAAAAAGAACTTCAAAAGAGTTTGTTAGAGGATATTTCTTCCCTTCAATATAATGAGGAAGATGAAGAATGGATTCAAGGTGCGTTAGAGGTGTTTGAAGATGGAAAATAAAACGATACCAAAGCTTCGGTTTAATGGGTTTAGTGGGGAGTGGATTAATAAAAAACTAAATGATATTGCAGATATAACACTGGGACATTCTCCTAAAGGTGAAAATTATACGGATGATCCAAATGATTATATTCTTGTTCAAGGAAATGCAGATATGAAAAATGGTTGGGTAAAACCAAGAGTCTGGACAAAACAAATCACAAAACTTGCATCTCCAGGCGATATAATACTAAGCGTCAGAGCCCCAGTTGGTGAAGTAGGAAAGACAGGTTTTGAAGTAGTAATAGGGCGTGGTGTAGCTAGTATAAAAGGTAATGAATTCGTTTATCAAAACTTGAAAAAAATGAAGGTAGATGATTATTGGAGATTATATAGCAGTGGTTCGACATTTGAATCAATTAATTCTAGTGATTTGAAAAATGCATTTATTTCTATACCAAATAAAGATGAACAACAAAAAATCGGTGAATTTTTCAAACAATTCGATGACCGCATCGCTCTTCAGCAACGCCAAATCGAATTATTAAAAGAGAGCAAACAAGGATTCTTGCAGAAGATGTTTCCGAAAGATGGAGAGCGTGTGCCGGAGGTTCGATTTGATGGGTTTAGTGGGACGTGGGAAGAATCGAAGGCAGAATCAATATTTACAAGTGTATCTGATAAAAATCACACTGATTTACCGATTCTTTCTGCATCTCAAAAAAAAGGAATGGTTTATCGCGATGATAATGGTATTGATATCAAATATGATGTAAAGTCTACTAATAATTATAAACGTGTTGTTCCTGGTCAATTTGTAATACACTTACGATCATTTCAAGGAGGATTTGCATACTCGAATATTGAGGGGATTACTTCCCCTGCGTATACTATAATAGATTTTCGGAATAAACAAACACAGTCATATTATTTTTGGAAAAATGTTTTAACAAGTAATAATTTTATAAAAAGACTGGAAACAGTTACTTATGGTATACGTGATGGAAAAAGTATAAGTTTTAGCGATTTCTCTACTTTGAAATTTAAATTTCCATCGATTGAAGAACAACAAAAAATCGGTGAATTCTTTAAACAACTCGATGACAACATCGCTTTACATGAAAAAGAACTTGAACTGCTAAAAGAAACGAAAAAAGGGTTCTTACAAAAAATGTTCGTCTAGGAGGTGACTCTGTTGCATAAATTATCCCACCGATCTGAAGCTGAAATCGAAGCTTATTTGATCGAAGTCTTAGGCGAAGGACATAACCAATGGACCTTCCGATCAGACTTGAAATCAGAAGCTGATCTATGGAAGAACCTTCGTCAAAAGATTACGCAGAACAACTTATCAGAACTGGGTGATCAACCACTGACGGATAAAGAGTTTGATGCCTTGAAAACAGAATTACTCCTGCGCACCCAAACGCCCTTTGATGCGGCGAAGTGGTTGAAAGGTGAGAACGGGATTGCTCGTATCACGATTGAACGTGAGGACACGAATCTTGGTTCGGTCTCTTTAGTGCTCTATTCCAATCAGGATATCGGTGGCGGGATTTCAAGCTATGAAGTGGTCAACCAGATCGCGAAGAAAAGTGATCAAAGCGAAGGGCGGGATCGGCGTTTTGATGTGACCCTGCTGATAAATGGGTTACCGATTGTTCAAATCGAATTGAAGAAGGTTACGGCAAAAGATGGCGTGTATCAAGCCTTCCATCAAATAAAGAAGTATGCTGAAGAAGGGATGTTCAGAAACAACATCTTCTCGACCCTTCAGCTATTCGTCGTCTCCAATGAACAAACCACCCGCTATTTTGCAAATGCGATGCCGAAGAACATGCACAGTAAGTTCATGTTCAGCTGGCGCACCAAAGATAATAAGAAAGTAGAAAACCTCTATGAGTTTAGTAAACAGGCCTTAAATATTCCGGATGCTCACCGTTTGATCGCCAATTATACGATTGTCAGTGAGGATCAGGATAACAAAACGTTGATGGTGCTGCATCCCTATCAGATACATGCGATTGAAGCCCTGTTTACGGCAGCCAATAAACATCAATCCGGTTATGTCTGGCATGCTACAGGGTCAGGCAAAACATTAACGAGCTTTGTCTCCACGAAATTGTTGGCGAAAAAATCCGGTATTGACCGGACGATCATGCTGGTGGACCGTAAGGATTTGGATAACCAGACAACGAGTGAATTCACGAAGTTTGCATCCGAATTTAATACGGGCATCTCTTCAGGGAATACGCCTGCAAACAGTTTGGTTGTTGGTACTGGGAGCTCAAAAGAATTAAGTAAGACATTGTTGGCGGATGCGAATTCAAATGTCGTGATCGTCACGACACGCCAAAAACTTGATTCGGCATTGAAATATGCCAAAAAACAAGAGGAACAAAACGGAACCAACCGGTATCAAAAGCTGATGGGCCAGCATATCGTTTTCATTGTTGATGAATGCCACCGCGCTTTAAGTGCGGAAAATATGGAGGAGACCAAAGCGTTCTTCCCGAACTCAACGTGGTTTGGTTTTACCGGCACCCCGATTTTTGAAGTGAATAAGAAGCAAGCCAAAGGGCAACTGGCTCGGACAACGTATGATCAATACGGTGAAGTGTTGCATACGTACACCATTAAAAACGCGTTGGAAGACGGTTCTGTTTTGGGCTTTCAAGTGGAACATGATACGACGATCGAACCGACATATGTAGATAATAGGATTCATAAGAAATTGCGTAACAGTGAAAATGATGCTTCTTCTTCTCCTGAAATCATCAATCAAGAGATCGATCAGATGACAGGGATGGAGAAGGAAACGTATATCGAAAACAGCATATATGAGCAGGATGGACACATTGATAAAGTCATCAAGAAAATACTGCGTCCTGACAATGCTTATACAAAATTCGATTTCAAGAATGGGAAGCCGACAAAATCCGCAATCTTAACCACCAGTTCCATTGCAATGGCCAAGAAATATTACCATGCCATCAAAGCGATGACGCAAGATGAACATTGGATGGAACAAGTATTTCACGACCGTCCCATTCGAGAAGGCCGAACAATGACTGACCCCGATTTCCCGAGAATTGCGATCACGTATTCAATGGACGAGAACACAGAGAATGCGATCGATCAGCAAGAAGAAATGCAGAAGATCATCAATGATTATAATGACTATTACAAAACATCTTGGTCTTTAACAGACTTGGAGCGATACAATGGTGATATTAATAACCGACTGGCCAGGAAGCGGGCGGAGTTTCAGCAGATCGGACGACAAGTGGACTTGGTGATTGTGGTAGACCGGTTATTGACAGGTTTCGACGCCCCGACGATCCTGACCCTGTTTGTCGATCGGAACCTTGAATATGCCGGATTGATCCAGGCTTTTTCACGGACGAATCGTACCTACCCTGATAAAACAAAAGGCTTAATCGTCACATTCCGTAAGCCTTTTAAGATGGAAGAAAACGTGGCGAAAGCAACCAAACTGTATTCAGAAGTGAAAGAAGAATCGGGCTTAATTTATCCGACCTACGATACAGCCAAGAAACGCTTTAAAAAGGCACATAAAGCCTTTGTGAACATAATTGAACAAGAAGGGGATGTGAATGAGGAAACCCCTTTGGAAACACGGGTGGACTACGTCAAAGCCTTTCAGGAGTATAATAATTCTTATGAAGCTTTGGTAACCTATGACAACTACAATGACGATATGGATACTTCGAAAGCACTGCAGGAACAGGTAAATGTATTAAAAGAAGAAATCGGTGTATATGAGACAGTCAAGGGATCGCTGGTGAATGATGATGGAGGCGGTGAGCCGGGTGATGGTCCGGATTTTTCAGAATTAACCTTCTACAGCGATTCGACGACAAAACTGTATGATATTGATTCAAGCTATATCGATCAACTATTAGGCACCTACGAAGCGAATAACCCGGATGTACGTGAAGAAATCGAGAAGGCACTGCAGAAAATGAACAAGGCTGAAATCGTGAAAGAAGTGTATCGGAATATCTTGAATGCGATTGATGAGAAAGAAGTCGAAGAAGATGAGGATGTATTTGCAGTAAAAAGAAGCTTCTTTACCGAGAAGAAATATCAAAACGTCGAGGCATTCAGTGCATACTGGTGCGTTTCCAATAATGAACTCCATGCTTCTGCGACCCAATATACGATTGGGATGGATGCAATCCCGAATATGAAGAGCATCATTGAAAGTAAGGATTATGAAACCTTTAAAACACATCATCCGGATGTAAAGCCATTTTCGTACCCTCAGATGATGAAGCGGGAATGGAATAAGGTGTTGGATGAACAAATCGTACCGCTAGATGATGAGTTGAGGTAAGCGTTATTACTAAGCGGTGCGAATAGCATAATAGAAAAGGACGATCAAACATGGTTCAACGAGGAAAAAACATTAATCTGTTTCTGATTGACGGAAACCCGAATGGGCGTATACTTCCTCTTTGGGATGGATGAGGATAGCGGTGAAAGTGTGGTCTATATCGGCCAAGCTGGTGTCCGAAAAAATGGAGAGGGCATTATAAACCTTCTCAAAGAACACAAAAGGCATGTGGATAAAGATTACTGGACGGAAGCCATTTCATTCACGACATCAAATAATTCTTTCGGTCCAACTGAAGTCAGTTATTTGGAGAGCCGGTTCTGTGAGATGGCGAAGCAAGCGAATCGGTACGTGGTGAAGAGTGTGGCAATGAGCCGACGCTAGGGAATATCACCGAGGAAAAGCAGACCGAAATGGAAGAGTTCATTGATAACGCCCGAATCATCATGGGTGCAATGGGACACAAACTGTTCGAAGAATTATCCGCTCAAGAGACGGCAGAGGAGTCGAACCCGATTCTATTAAAGCGTCGAACCCGAAAAAGTGACACAGAAGTCGATGCAAAATGTGAACAAACTAATGAAGGGTTTGTCGTATTAAAGGGAAGTCGGATTGAAACCATTGATTCGGATAGCATTCCGCCAGGAGTAAAAGAGCTTAAGGTAAGACGTTAAAGTAGATTGATAGGGCAAGTTAAACGGAACATTATGTGCTATTTGATCAGACATACGTAGCTCTTTATTCAAACTTAGATTGGAAGAGATGAATAGTTCAGGATTATAAGCATAAAGGACATCGGTTATGTATCGAAGTGAGTGGATCAACACATACATAACCGATGTCCTTTATTGATTTGATGAGACGCTGGAGTGTTCTTAATAGCAAACCCCCCTTCGAAGCTATGAACTGGCCTTGAGGGTTGTTTTTTTTAAAAGCGTACTATTTGGTTTTCTTTTTTAGTTCTACAATATCAGAGAGATCACAATCGAGTGCTTTGCATATTCTAACCAAACATCGGTGTTAACATTTTCTCCTTTGCCTAGCTTTGCAATGGAGGTAGAGCTATGCCTAGTTAATTTCCTTAAGTCCTGCTTGTTCATTCCCCTATCTAAGCTATAACTTCCACAGTCTGTTATAGCTTAGATGCATCATTATTCTCCTCTAACTTCCAGTCCTCACCGTATAACTCTTGACCGTTTTTTCCTAATGTTAATCGGGTGTTATCATATGCAATTTTTGCTGTACTCGACTCATAAGAACTCGCTCTGTCGAAAGAGATAAAAATTTGCTTCTCAATGTCGTTATAAAGTTGCATAATGCCATCAACCGATTCATCTTCTATATTCTTAAAAATTAAAGAATCATGGGTTATTGCAGGAAGCATAGAAAGACGTAAGGTTGCAAGATCGAATAACACCAGACCTTTATAATTCGTACCTGTCCCATCATCATCTGGGGTAAAGAATGAATAGCTGTTGTAAGCTTTAAGCTTTAATAGAGGGGCTTTACGATTTTCATTAAGCATCCGGCTATTGAGCTCTTTCATTTCAGTATTAATTTCTGCTTCTATTTCCGACAAGATACTTTCTATGCTTTGCTCAAGTGCTTGTTTGGCTCGACGCTTCTTTTCATTCAGCTTATTTAGTTTAGTGTAGGCATCGTTTTGAGCTTCTAGCTCGTGAATTTTTCTAGAGAGTCTTGAGTACTCGTCTAGAAACTCAGGTGACAGTTGTGTTGGGATTCCGAGTTCACTCATTTGTATTTCCATTCCATTAACGATCACTTTCAATTCTTGGTTCTCAGATTCAAGCGATTCACGTTCCTGGGCAAACTCGTCATTAAGAATAATAGCCAGTTTTTGATGAAAGCCTTCAACTTCATGAATTCGGCGAAGATTCACATTAGGGAAATACGTCATCAGTGATTTGAAGTCGGCCTCCGTAGGGTATAGGCCGGTTTCCAAATTGATCTCCAGTAACGAAATTTTGCTCTTATTTTGCTGGATCTTTTTATTCAATCGATACACTTCATTTTTTAGATCTAATCTTTGATTCTCTCGCTTAATTTGCTCTTCAGAAAAATCATTATTTGATTCTTGAGACAGTTGCTCCCGTGTCTGTTTTAAACTTTCGATTTTTGCTACACTTGTATCGTACTTGGTTTTCCCGTCAACAAGTGAGGGTATAAATTGATACTTTCTTGCATTGCGGAAAGTTTGTTGTAGCTCAGTTTGAATATTCAAATTCTGTTTATACGGCTCAGTAAATTTAAATCTATCGAATAACTTAATGGTTGTATCAATCGCCTTTTCCATTCCTTCTTGATGTCGAATCTTAAGTGGTTGTTTCTCATCGTAATTTTGTTTTCCATAGATGCGGAAGAAACGACCTACAGTATTTCTGAATTTCAGATCACGAAAATCTAGGCCATATTTCCCTTTTAACCAGCTAACAAACTCATCAAGAGAGTAATTTTCATCGGTAACCTTATAATCCTTGTCACAAATATGTATGGTTTCAGGATATTTTGTATTCCTTGCAAAATAATAGCTTGTTCCTTCAAATTCAAAGCAGAAGTAGAGCGTATGGTGTCCCACCTGTTTAACGGCATCTGTTTTAATGTAAGTGCTCCCACCAAAAATAAAATCAATAGCCAATAATGCCGAGGACTTTCCAATTGAATTCTCACCATTTTCTCCACCTAATACAACATTCAAGCCAGGTTTAAAGGTTATAGGAGGTCTTATTTTCCCTTTATCTTTAAATGCCATTGATTTCAATTCGATTAGCATAAGAATATCGCCTCCATGTCTTCTGTCATTTCAATCATCTGCATTGCATATAAGCAGTCCAGTGCAGATAAAAAGTCGGTAGGATCCTCTAGGATAGGATTCAACTGCCAAAATAGGCCTTTAACTGTAATAGGCCCGTTTTGTAATCTATTAAGCACTTCTGGCAATAAGGCTAGAGTGCTATTTTTGTATGAATAAAGTTTATTTGGAAATTGCATCGAACACCTCACAGTTCTGGACAAAATAAGTCACAATAATTTGGCAAATTATATTTTCATGTCTGGTGGAGGTCTGTATTTTGTTCGTTATTCGTTCAAATATCTCTATTTGCGACAAATTCTTCTTTTTTAGTTTCCGATAAAGGCCCCTCATTTGCTCTTGAAGTTCTTCATAATCAAGATCCCCTCTTTTATCATAATTTTTTAGGATCTCCCTGACCGTTAGATAGTAGCTGGTGACAAGGTTTCTGTTAAGCATATAAAGAGCAGGTTCTTTTTCTGGGTCAATCTTATCTTCAATTTTCTCTGAATTAAATTCTGCTTCCTCTAATTCTTTTATGTTTAGGTTTTTTATCTTCTCGAGCGCAGCATGTAAATTTTGTTCTATTTTTATATCACCAACAGCTAAATCACCTAAAGTTGCTGTGCTTAACACATTTTTTATATTTATTAATCTTTTCATGAGCTTACTATCGTTATCTAGCAAATAAGTAGCATGACAATCAGGACAAGCAGCAAGCAAGTTTGATATATCGTTATTTTTATTTTTATCAATCAGCACAACTTCATAGACCCATTGAGTTTGCCCCTTACTTTCTTTGTAGAGGGGCTTTGCGCATCCTGGAAAAGAACAATAGCTTTGAGATTCTCTTAGCAGGGATTCGCCATAGTTGTTTTTTAGTTTGACCGATTCTTCCAGTGCTGCATTTTTATCTATCCTACCTTGAGGTACTAAGCCGGCACGGTCACGTATATTTTCGCAAACGTGGCCACCTATTTTCTCAGGATAGTTATTGATATGAATAGAAGAATCAAATTTATTAATATCCTCCACCAAACCATCAGTAGCCTGACTTGGAAGATTATGCAGTCGATCTTCGAGGTTGTATGTATCGAGCTTATAAACGATTGACCGAGCAAATTTGTTAGAAAGCCCCCTGGAAGCATAACTCTTTAAAGTGTTATCTTTGCACTTCCCGGATGGATCTTTTGGAGTATCCCAATCACTCTCAGGAACATCTGTAATCATTTGAATAAATTCACGAAAAAAAGATGGTACACCATGCCCATCGGACAGGTATTTTCTAAGCACAGTAAATATTTCATTAAACTGCATGGCCTGCTCCTTTTCCCAAGATGCATCTCGATGCATCTCAATGCGTCAAACTGTCAACGATTTGAAAACCCCATTTAGTATCCTGTGTACAGGGACTTAGCATCTTAATATCTACAAAAAATTATATCACATATATTTGCAATCTTTGCACAAATTTTGAGTTTGTAAACATACTAGGCGTTTTTTCAAACTGAATGACATGTATAGAGCAGCCGAAAGACTCTCGTTTTTATAAAAAAAACGGTGAGTTTTTCGGCTGATTATCATGCCCTTTTCTCTCCGGAGAGAGGGGCAAAAACATGTCAAGAGCGTACAAAACAAGCAAAAAGAGGAGAACCAATTACATTTATTACACGACTGAAGGAACAAAGATCGTTATTACTCCAGGAGAGGATAGCGTTACTGCATCTGATATCGAGATTTTACATTCAATGGATGATTTCGAAGTGGACGAGCAGCGCCGCTATGATTACCGAGTTACAACCCATCTTGATGCTTATCATGATGGTGAAAGTGCAGCTGCAAATGACCGTAACAAGTATCTTGCTGATGATAGAGCTAATCTTGAAGAACTTTATATAGAAGCAGAAGAGGAAGCAGAACACCTAGATTTGTTGGACAAGCTTACAAAGGCTATGGAGTGCCTATTGCCACAACAAAAAGTGCTTTTTAAAAAAGTATATTTGGACAAGCGTTCCAATACTGATATCGCTGCCGAAGAAGGTGTGTCCGAGGCAGCGATTCGTAAACGTTTGAGAAAGATGTATGCACGGCTCAGAAAAAATATTTCCTGAGATGGGGGTTCGAAAGAGCCCACTTTTTCGCTTATTGGTGAGGGGGCAGATAAATCGCCCCAGGAAAGGAGACGAAAAATGAGCCTTAAACACAAAGTCATAATCAATGTGGAAAAACCTGGTGGCGGCAGGAGCTCTGTAATTCAAAGCAGCAAAAAAACAATCCGAAGTAAACTGCTCGATTGGTTACTCGGTAAAAAAGTAAGCCTGCTTGTAATTACGCACGGTGACTCAGTCGAGACGGTAGAAATCAGGGAACTCAAGGAAGGAGGTGTGAGCCATGAGCAAAACCAAACTTCTTCTTGATGTAGTCACTGATCTTCATTCATTAGCAGACAGCCTTCAAGCTGTTGCGGATGCCTTAGCAAATAACGACCCTGTTGAAAAACCAAAGTCAGAAAAATCCGAGCCTGAAAATCCGCCAGAGAAAAAGCAGGTTACTTTGGAAGAGGTAAGGGCTGTACTTGTGGAAAAGAGTCATGACGGATTTACAGCTGAAGTGAGAGCTTTACTACAAAAGTATGGTGCATCTAAACTCAGCGAGATTGATCCATCGAATTACTCTTCCCTGCTCTCTGATGCGGAGGGATTAAAATGAGCAATCATGCGCAAGCAAAAATGAAACTGGCGGTATATGAGTTCGCTCTACCCCACTACTGTCAGATGAAGAAATCTCAGAAATTCTATCATCAGTCGGGGATCTCACCAGCTGGGCAAATGAAATCATGGCTTATGCAACAGATGCAGCAGTCAATCGTGGAAAAAAAAGTGGCCCGGATTTAAGGTCGTTGTAAGTCGTTCCAACCGCAAATATACAGATGAAAAAGAAGTAGCTGAAACCGCGGAGAATGCAGGCTATCACGACATTTATAAGCAAAGTCTCATCACGATTACCCAGATGGAAAAATTACTCGAAAAAAAACGTTTTAAAGAAGTTCTAGGTGGTCTGGTCAAGAAGCCACCGGGAAAACAGACACTCGTACCTGTCTCAGACAAGCGTCCTGAAATAACAGCTGGGACAGCAAAAAATGATTTTATGGAGGAATAATTATGTCATACAAAGTAAACAGAACGAATCCTACGAAAGTGATCACTGGAGTTGTAAGACTCTCTTATGCCAATGTTTGGGAACCGAAATCAATTAATGGCGGAGCTGAAAAGTTTAGTACGAGTTTGATTATCGCAAAAAGTGATACGAAAACGCTCAATGCTATTGATGAGGCGGTAAATGCCGCAATTGAAGAAGGGAAAGGGAAATTTGGCGGTAAGATTCCTAACAAAGCAGCCCTAAAGCTCCCTCTACGCGATGGAGACATCGATCGCCCTGATGATGAAGCTTATGCAAATTGTTATTTCGTCAATGCAAATAGCAATACACCGCCGCAAGTCGTAGACAAAGATGTTAATCCGATTCTTGAACGTTCGGAAATCTACTCAGGTGTGTACGCAAGAGTGAGTATCAACTTCTATGCTTTTAATACTAATGGGAATAAGGGTGTAGCTTGTGGACTTGGAAATATTCAAAAGATCCGAGACGGTGAGCCTCTAGGCGGTAGAAGAAATGCAGCTGAAGACTTCACCACCGATGTGGATGATGACTTTTTATCATGAAGTCGTTAAATATAGATCTTGAAACCTTCAGTGATGTGGGCCTCGCTAAAAGCGGGGTCTATCGTTATGCAGAAGCACCGGATTTTGAGGTTTTACTTTTGGGCTACAGTGTTGATAGCGGACTGGTGAAGGTTGTTGACTTGGCAAATGGTGAAGAAATTCCTCAAGAAGTAACAGATGCAATTTTGGATGACAAGGTAACAAAATGGGCCTTTAATGCCCAGTTTGAAAGAATATGTCTATCCCGCTGGTTTTCAAGAAAAGGGGTAGTGCTGGATCAGAATAATTCTGATAGTTTATTTCTCAACCCGTCATCCTGGCGCTGTACGATGGTGTGGTCTGCCTATCTAGGCCTTCCTCTTTCCCTGGAGGGAGCAGCAATTGTAACAGGTGCAGATAAGAAAAAACTGAGGGAAGGAAAAGAACTCATACGGTATTTTTGTCAGCCCTGCAAGTCAACGAAAACCAATGGTGGCCGCACACGAAATCTACCAAAACATGATCCAGATAAGTGGGATCGATTCAAAGCATATAACCTTCGAGATGTAGAAACAGAACTTTCCATTCATTCAAAGCTTCAGAAGTTTCCTATGCCAGAAGATGAGTGGAAAAACTATATCCTTGATCAGCATATCAACGATCGAGGTATTCAGCTAGATCTGAAATTAGTGCGTCAGGCTATACGATGCGACGACAAAGTCAGAGATAAATTGATGAGCCGCTTGAAAGAAATCACGAAGCTTGATAATCCAAATTCAGTGGCTCAGATAAAAACCTGGCTTTTGGAGAATGGGGTGGAAACGGAAAGTCTTGATAAGGCTTCTGTTAAAGAGCTATTAAAGGATGCACCTGATCATCTAAGTGAGGTATTAGAGCTGCGGCAGTTACTTGCTAAGTCCAGTGTAAAGAAATACACCGCAATGGAAAGTGCCGTCTGTTCTGATGGAAGAGCTCGTGGGCTACTGCAGTTTTACGGTGCCAATCGAACCGGGAGATTTGCAGGGAGGCTTATTCAAGTTCAAAACCTCCCACAGAACCATTTGCCGGATCTGGAACAGTCGCGAAAATTAGTAAGAGGTGGTCTCTTTGACGCGTTGGAACTTTTGTACGACTCTGTTCCGGGTGTCTTATCAGAATTAATCCGTACTGCCTTTGTTCCAAAAGAAGGCCACAAGTTCATCGTTGCTGACTTTAGTGCCATCGAGGCACGAGTCATTGCATGGCTTGCAGGAGAGACATGGCGAAATGAAGTATTTGCTACCCATGGAAAAATATATGAAGCATCTGCTTCTCAGATGTTTAGGGTTCCTTTAGAAGAAGTCACAAAAGGAAGTCCGCTAAGGCAAAAAGGTAAAATTGCGGAACTGGCTCTTGGCTACGGTGGATCGGTAGGTGCTTTAAAAGCAATGGGCGCCCTGGAAATGGGACTTACAGAAGAAGAACTAAAACCGCTGGTAAACGCTTGGCGAAATGCCAACTCCAATATTGTCAGCCTGTGGTGGGATATCGATGGATCTGTGAAAGACACTGTTAAAGAACGAAGTAAAACACAAACTCATCGCATCCGCTTTGAGTATCGTAGTGGAATGCTTTTGATATGGATTCCATCTGGGAGACAGCTTTCCTACGTAAAACCAAGAATGGGCATAAATCGTTTTGGTAGTGAATCGGTGACCTATGAAGGCGTAGGAGCAACAAAAAAATGGGAGCGTATTGATAGCTATGGTCCGAAATTTGTCGAGAACATTGTCCAAGCCATCTCAAGAGATCTTCTTTGTTATGCGATGAAAAATTTAGATAAAGCAGGCTATAGGATTGTGATGCATGTCCACGATGAGGCGGTTTTGGAAGTTCCGCTAGAAGCATCTGTTCAAGATGTTTGTGATCTTATGAGCCAAACACCAACTTGGGCGCCGGGGCTAAAACTACGTGCTGACGGCTTCGAGTGCAATTTTTATAAAAAAGATTAACTGGAGGGGGTTCGAGACCTCCTCTTTTTCCGCTTATAGCTGAGGGCAGAAATTAGCGCCTAAATACTATACGTGGGAGGTTCAATATGAACGATTTAAAGGTTTTTAATTACGAAGGCAGTGCAGTCAGAACTGTAGTGAAAAATGGAAGTCCATGGTGGGTGCTTAAAGATGTGTGTGATGTATTAGAAGTCGGAAACAGCCGCGATGTTATGGCTCGTTTGGAAAGTGATGAAAAGGGAGTCGATATTATCGACACCCCTGGTGGAAAACAAGAAGTAGCTATTATCAATGAAAGTGGTCTTTATAGTGTCATATTGGTTTCTCGAAAACCAGAAGCCAAAAAGTTCAAGCGTTGGGTAACCCACGAGGTTCTCCCTTCTATTCGAAAGCATGGACTATATGCTGCGGATGAATTGTTAGCAAATCCTGATCTTTGGATCAAGGCATTGCAGGAGCTTAAGGCAGCGAGAGCAAAAAACACCGAGCTTACGACCGCCATTAGCATTCAAGAACAACAGATTGCAGAAATGAAACCAAAAGCCAGTTATTACGATGTGGTCCTTAATTGCAATGATGCGGTATCCATCACAACAATCGCCAAGGATTATGGAAAGTCTGGTCGCTGGTTTAATGAATACCTGCACGATTTAGGTGTTCAGTTCCGTCAGAGTAAAATCTGGCTCTTGTATCAAAAGCATGCAAAGCATGGATACACTGCAACCAAAACCCATACGTATCCCGGAAAAAACGGAAACACCCACTCCAAGGTTCACACTTACTGGACGCAAAAAGGACGCCTGTTTATTTATGAGCTATTGAAAGACCATGGCATGCTACCGCTAATTGAACAAGAATCTGACAATGAGGAGATTATGGAATGATTCCATTTACTTTATATACAGCAGATTGCACAGGGAATCTTTCAAACTGTATTTATCCTCATAAAGCCATCATTGGGCACGAGGACTCTTTTCTAAGAGCGATCAAGTTTGATCATGTTGCAGCAGAATTTAAAGACAACTACCGCAGCAATGCCAATTTTATAAAAGCAGACAATGTGGTTCTTGATTGTGATAATGACCACTCGGATGATCCACAGGATTGGGTTACGTCAGAAGATGTTGCAAAGACATTCTCAGATGTCTCATTTGTGGTTTCATACAGCCGGAATCATATGAAACAAAAAAGAAATAAATCTGCACGCCCAAGGTTTCATGTCTATTTCATGCTTCCAGAAACAACCGACCAGGATGAATACGCCATGTTAAAGCAACAGATTGCCTCGGCGTTTCCTTACTTTGATACCAATGCACTTGATAGTGCAAGACTAATTTTTGGGACCGATCATGCGGACGTAGAATTTTATGATGGGAATAAAGACATCTTTGATTTTTTAGAGGATGCCGCTTTTATGGACTGGGACAACGAACAAGAAGAAGTGCCGGAGGGAAAGCGAAACAGCGCCATGTCTCATTTTGCAGGGAAAATTAGTAAGCGTTATGGGAATACCGATGAGGCATACACCTTGTTCTTAAAACAGGCAAAAAGATGCAATCCTCCTCTTGAAGAAGGCGAACTAAACCTGATATGGAACAGCGCTGCTAATTTTGGGAAGCGTGTGGCATCACAAGAAGGATATATCCCTCCGGAAGTTTATAACTCAGATACATTATTGATGCCTGAGGATTTCTCAGATGTCGGACAGGCAGTGGTACTTGCAAGAGAGTATGCAGGCATACTTCGATACTCTCCGGCCACTGATTATATCGTGTACAGCGGGAGTGTTTGGGAGGAATCGAAGTCAAAGTCACAGGCAGTTGCTCAGGAGCTTACCACTAGACAGCTGGAAGAAGCGGAGAAGGAAATTAAAAAAGCGATGGCTGAAATGGTTAAAAATGGTGCAGTAGAAATCCTCGCGTCAATGGGGTCAAAGAAAGCCGTCAACCATTTTAATAAACAGCAATCCCATGCTTTTAATCGATACGAGGATGCTTATGCATACAAAAAATATGCTATCAAACGCAGGGATTCAAAATACATTACATCCGTTTTAAAAGAGGCTCGACCAATGCTTGAGATTGAACAAAAGATGCTGGATGCGGATGAATTTCTGCTGAATACAACCTCCGCCACCTATGATTTACGCGAAGGCATGAAAACAAATTTAGCACATGATTCTTCTCATTTTATTACAAAGCAGACAGCAGTAGACCCCAGTGATGTAGGTGCAGATAAGTGGGAGGATGTATTAAATACGTTTTTCTTAAACGACGCAGAGCTTATTAATTATGTACAAAAAATCGTGGGGCTTTCTTCTATTGGCAAAGTTTATGTAGAGGCTTTAATCATCGCCTATGGTGAAGGCCGTAATGGTAAATCGACCTTTTGGAATGTGGTGTCAAGGATACTCGGCTCGTATAGCGGGAATCTCTCTGCAGATATGCTGACGGTGGGTTGCAGAAGAAATGTTAAACCGGAGCTTGCTGAAGCAAAGGGAAAAAGGATGTTGATTGCCGCAGAGATGGAAGAAGGGATGCGTCTTAATACCTCCAATGTCAAACAACTCTGCTCTACGGATGAAATTTATGCAGAAAAGAAATATAAAGATCCTTTCAGCTATACCCCCAGCCATACGTTGGTGCTCTATACCAATCACCTTCCCAAGGTCGGGGCGATCGACAAAGGCACATGGCGACGGTTGATTGTGATTCCCTTTGCAGCGAAGATTGAAGGCAATCAAGATATTAAGAATTATGCAGATTATCTATTCGAGCATTCTGCTGGTGCGATACTCGCTTGGATTATTGAAGGGGCCAAAAAAGTAATCAAAGATGAATACAAAATAGAACCTCCACAGAAAGTGAAAGATGCGATACAGGAATATAAAGAAAACAATGACTGGCTCTCACACTTTCTCATAGAGTGTTGTGAGCTGGATATTACATTTACAGCAAAGTCCGGTGAAGTGTACAAAGAATACCGTGCATTCTGCACTCGGACAGGCGAGTATATTCGTAGCACAACCGACTTTTATATTGCACTTGATGCATCAGGATTTGAAAGGCATAAAAGGAGGGCAGGCATTATTGTAAGGGGTTTAAGGCTGAAGTCAGAGTTTCTAGAATAAGCCATTTTCCATAAATGTGCAGGGCTAAGTAGGTCATATTATAAACTTTCCTATAGGACTAAAAAAAAGCCTATATATAAAGTTATATAGATACTATTCACTGCCCTGCACACTACCCTATCACTGACGCTAAGGAGGCAGAGAAATGCTTGAAAAAGATATAGAGCGAAAGCTTATCTTAGAAGTGAAAAAGATGGGGGGACTGGCACTTAAATTCGTATCCCCTGGATTTGATGGGATGCCAGACCGGCTTGTTCTTCTACCCAATGGCAAGCAGGCATTTGTTGAATGTAAAGCGCCTGGTAAAACATTAAGACCTCTGCAAGAAAAGCGAAAAAGTCAGTTAGAGTCACTTGGATCTTTGGTTTTCTGCTTGGATGGAGCGGAACAGATACAACCATTGCTATCGGAGGTTATGAGAGGAAGTGAATCATAGTGGTAAAAACACACATCTACACCTGCGATTACTGTGGTGAACAGTTTTATCGCCGTGATAGACATGGCACTCGTAATAAACACTTTTTCTGCAATCGTGAATGCGCTGCCGCTTATAAAACAAGGAAACTGTTGGTGGTCTGTTGTTGGTGTGACAAGAAGTTCTCCAAAAAAGCCTCTAACATTAAACGAACTGAGTGCAACTTTTGCTGCCATAAATGTTGTGTAGATTATTCGAGAGGTACAGGCAAAAATACTCGTAATGCCAAACGCAATGGAATTTACATCCATCGTTTGCTGGCAGAAAAGTATTTGAGGAGTGAGCTGTTACCGGATGAAGAGGTTCATCATGTTGACCTTAATCCTCTTAATAACCGTCCAGAGAACCTTGTTGTTTTGAAGAAAGGAGAGCACTCAGCATTACATTCAAGTATGAAAGTGAGGGATAAGAATGGACGATTTACTAAAACGTTCTGATCTGCATCAATACCAGATTTATAGCGCTAAATATATCGTTGAACATCCAACGGCAGCCATATTCTTATCTTGTGGACTTGGTAAAACAGTAATTGCTTTAACAGCCATACAAGAATTACTGTACGACTGCTTTGAAATACGTAAAGTGTTAGTGATCTGCCCTCTTAGGGTTGGATTAAATGTCTGGCGACAGGAATGCGATAGGTGGGAACATCTTAGCGGACTAAAGTGTGAAATTGCCATCGGAACAGTGTCTGAGCGAATAAAAGCACTAAAAAGGAAAGCTAATATTTACATCATTAATCGTGAAAATGTGGAATGGCTGGTTACCAGAAGTGGTATTCTCTTTGATTATGACATGGTAGTAATCGATGAGCTGTCCTCCTTTAAATCCCACCAAGCAAAACGCTTTAAGAGTCTAATTAAAGTTAGACCTCAAGTTAAACGGTTTGTTGGTCTTACCGGTACACCATCATCAAATGGCCTAATGGATCTTTGGGCAGAGTATCGACTTTTGGATATGGGAGAGCGGCTTGGACGTTTCATTGGCAGATACCGAGACGAGTACTTTGTACCAGACAAACGAAACCAACAGGTGATATATTCCTACAAGCCAAAGCCAGGAGCAGAAGATGCCATCTACCAGCAGATTGCTGATATCACCATCAGCATGAAAAGTTCTGATTATCTCAAACTACCAGATTTGGTTATGAACAAAGTAGCAGTCAGGCTTTCTGATAAAGAAATGGAAACCCTCGATAGTATGAAGCGGGATTTGATCACAACGGTTAAAGGTGAAGAGATCACTGCGGCCAATGCGGCAACATTATCTAACAAACTTCTGCAGATGGCAAATGGTGCAGTCTACGATGATCATGGTGCGGTAATGCCTATACACGACCGTAAGCTGGATGCGTTAGAGGATACCATCGAGGGAGCTAATGGAAAGCCGGTCTTGATCGCCTACTGGTTTAAGCACGATCTGGCTCGGATACAAAAACGTTTTAAAGTTGAAGTATTATCCAGTACTGATTCCATAAAGAGATGGAACATGGGGGATATTCCAGTTGCGGTCATTCATCCTGCATCAGCAGGACATGGTCTGAATTTACAGTCTGGGGGTTCAACACTTGTCTGGTTTGGACTTACTTGGAGCCTTGAACTCTACCAACAAACGAATGCCAGACTGTGGCGCCAGGGACAGAAACAAACAGTCGTCATTCACCACATTATCACCAAAGACACGATTGATGAACGAGTCATGAAAGCATTAGAAGATAAAGATACGAGCCAAGCGGCTCTCATTGAAGCAGTAACGCTTTTTTCAAAAGCAAACATGGGCTTTGCGAACGGTGTCCATTTGCCGGAACCATTGTCCATCACATCACCTACCTAACGCCAGAGAACATAGGGGACAGGGAGATCGCTCTTGGCTTTAACAATTTAGAATTGCTTTGTCTTAACTGTCATAATAAAAAAACTTTCAAAGCGGCGCAACCAGATCGGATATTGCTTTCGATACTGATGGAAGCATTATCTATAACCCCCCTCTCTTTTAAATCGGGTGCCGCCAAATGGTGACCGGCGGGGGAGCCCGAATTTTTCTGCGTGGATATATCATGTATTTTTTGGAAGCTATAAAAAGGTGGATTTAGATGAAAAAACAAATGCGGAGATACGAAAACGTAAAAATAGATAAACTGGTACCTTATGCGAGAAACGCTAGAACGCATACGGAAACGCAAATCAAAAAGATACAATCGAGCATGAGAGAGTTTGGGTTTATCAATCCAATCCTTATCGATGGCGACCATAACATTATCGCCGGGCATGCACGATGCTGATAAGGACGGTAGGGTAGGTGAGTAAGCGCCTAGAACTTTGAGGCAAAATAATAAATGAACAAAAGAATAACAATTTGCGAATGGGTGTCTGTACAGGAACAACTGAAGTTAATGGTCATATCAGCTAAATTTGTATGGTGAAAATAAATATAAGAAAAATCTCAGTTCATTGAACTAACAGGATCGGTTATCGGAGACAAAACTGAAAATAGCAACCTAATTAGACGACTAAATCGCAAGTCTTTTAGTCGTCTTTTGTTTGTTGTTAAATCAATGGAATAACGTCATTTAACAGTAAATTAACTACTTAATTAACATACGAAATCACTGGATGACAATAAATATTGTCAAGACTCTGATAACACTGCTAATACGTACGTTAAAATGGATGGTAATTAAGGTGTGATTTTACTTGTAGAATAAAGAAAAAACAGGATTTTGTCATTATATGTTAAAATTAGATTATAGAAAATAAAGAGTTTGTGAAACGGTGTACTTAAAGTATTGGGGAGTTTAGTCGAATAAAAAATTTTTAATTTGTTCCTCAAACGGGGCCAGATTGCGGAAGAGGTTGCCTTATCTGCTTTAAGAAAAATTGATAGATATTTGATAGATTGCACCAAATATTTACAAAATTAGCTATAATTAATGTTATCATTGCGGAGAAGAGGATAATCAAAATGTATTTAGACAGTTTAAGGTTATGGAATTGGAGAAAGTTTGCTGAAGGTCAAAATGGTGAGTGTGGAGTGGAAATTCAATTTAACGATGCACTTAATGTACTTGTTGGGGAAAATGACTCCGGGAAAACAGCAATAATTGACGCAATTAAGACAGTTCTATCTACAAATAATCAAGATTTAAATTGGGTTACAGAAGATGATTTTTACGAGGATAGTAAAAGCCTTAAAATAGAATGTATTTTTCGAGACTTAAGTCAAATAGAAGAAGCCTTCTTTTATGAATGGTTAACAATAACCCCAGAAAAAACTCACCTTCGAGTATTAATGGAGGCTGAAATTTATGAGGATATTAATAAACAGAAGAAGGTTAAAAAGATAGTAAAAGCTGGTTCAGATAATTTAGAAAGTGGTATGGAAGATATCGCCAGACAATTGTTGACAGTAACATATTTAAAACCCTTACGCGATGCGGCTTCTGAATTAAGTCCAGGTAAACGTTCTCGAATAGCTCAAGTTGTCAAGAACTTAAGTGATTTCACTGATGATAGTCCTGAGCAGAAGCAAATTATTGATAGTTTTACAAATGCTTTTGATGAATTAAAAACATTCTTAAATGAACCTGTACTAAGAAAGATTGGTACAACGGTTGATAATTTTTTTGAGGATAATAATAAAAAAGAACCAGAAATCAAAAATAAAGAAATGAGCTTTGTTGAAATCTTGAGAAAACTCGAATTGAATTTAGGTGAAGTGGGAACAGGATTAGGAAGTTCAAATTTATTGTTTATGGCAGTTGAATTGCTATTATTAAGTGAATCAGAAGTTGGACCTAAAATAGCCCTTATAGAAGAAGTAGAAGCGCATATACACCCACAGGCACAGTTACGCGTTATAAAGCATTTTGAGAAGAATTCAAATACAGGTATTCAATACATATTTACATCACATAGTCCAGTTCTCGCCTCGTCAATAGCTCTTGAAAGTATAATCTTTATTTATAATAAAAAGGCCTATCCAATGAAAAGAGGATCTACCAAATTAATAGAAGAAGATTATGAGTTCTTAGAACGTTTCTTGGATGCAACCAAAGCTAATATGTTTTTTGCACAGGGTGCTATTTTTGTTGAGGGAGATGCTGAGAACCTACTACTACCTGCTATAGCGGAAGTTATTGGACGACCTTTACATAGATATGGTGTATCAATTATAAATTTAGGAAATCTTGCGTTTAAGAGATATACATCTATTTTTCTAAGGTCTAATGAAAATAAACAATTGAATTTTCCGGTCTCAATAATAACTGATCTTGATTTAAAGCCAGTTGATTATTATGACGAGCCTTGTTATATCAAGATAGATGAAAGAGCGAACAGGGCAATTGCTGACCTATACAACTGTGATAACTCAAATAGTGAATTCGAGAAATTTTATGTCAATTGTAAAGATGTAATTAATAAATCTAAAACATTATATGGTAATAAGATAAGAGAAAGTCTATCAGGTACTGAACTAGACAAAAAATTAGAAGAGATTAATTCACAGATTGTTGAAATTTTAAAAGGCGTAGAGCCACAATTTGATGAGTTTAAAGATAAAATTACAACAGATATTAAGGAAAGATATTTCAATGATGTTGAAAAAACAAAGGTTTTTATTTCAAAGCCATGGACTTTAGAGCACTCAATTGCCTTAAGTGAATTAAGTGGAGATTTTGAAAATGTTCTATTGGAATGTCACTATATTCAAGAGATAAATCGAATTAATAAAAAGAAAGAATGGGAAGCGCATTATGATCAGTTTACCAGGGCAACAGCTGTTTATAATTTTTTATTAGAAAAAGAAGTTTCAAAGGCGGTTGTAGCGCAACAATTTGCAAAACATTTGTTAGATAACAAGTCTAGGTTAAAAGAAGTGTTGCTCTCAGATGATTCGATAAAACATATTATTAATGCTATTTATCATGTAACTGGAGGAGATGATAGTGCAAATTAAAGACGGAGACTATAAACTAGTCGAGAAAATTTTACTAGGGGATGGACAATTTAATAGTAAGCAAAGGGAATTTATTGATTTGAATGAGTCAAAAACGATTGTTGCAGGACCAGGAGCAGGAAAGACTACTGCCTTGGCTGCAAAGATAGCACTGTTACTTAAGAACTTAAGTTCATCAAATAGCAAAGAGGGTGTATGTATTATTACACATACAAATGTTGCTGTTAATGAAATTAATAATGTTCTAAATAAAGCCGGTGTGGGTAATGTTAATCATCCTCATTTTATTGGAACAATCCATGAGTTTTTCAATCGTTTTTGTGTTATTCCTTTCTTTAAATATAAATTCAAACATAACAGCTTAATAATTGATAAAAAACATCAAAGCGATTTTGATTATTATATAACTTTTCTAGGGCGTAATTATCCTTGGATGAGTAAACCACAATTTAACGGTGTGAAAAATGCTATTGCAGAAAGAATACAAGATAGTGAATTAATTTTAGATAAAGAAAATAACACTGTAGATTTATTTAACTCTACTAACTGGGACAAATTTGAGAAATATAAAGTGAAAATGTTAGAAGCTAAATATTCTAGAAAGAAACAAGGTTTTTTAACTCACGAAGATACTTTTTTATTTTCGAGTATATTTTTACTAGAAAACCGATTTAAAGCGGTTTTGAGGAATCGTTTTAAATATGTCTTTCTAGATGAATTTCAAGATACAACACCAGCTGGCACCGAATTACTAGAAAAACTTTTTGGAACTGAGGATAATATTTATCAAAAAGTCGGTGATCCGTATCAAACTATTACCTATAATCAGCCAATGCCAGACATTGACGAACAACAGGTATTTAGGCTAAATATAACCAATCGTTTTGGAAATGAAATTGCAGAACATCTGAATATAATAATGCCAGATGCAAATATCCAAACATACCAATGGAAAAGGTCGATTTCACCAGTTATTCTATTATATAAAAATGAAGAAGAAATCTACCCGGAGTATAAAAAAATAATAAAAGAATATGAGAAACTAGACCAAACTTTTAATGAAAGTTCAAAGGAGGACAAAGTTCTTGTTTTGACTAGAGCTTGGTCTTCTATAGTAAAAAAGGGTGTACCATATTCAGAAAAGAAACAAGTTAAATTAAAATCTGTAAATTATATCCTGAAATCTTTAATTATAGACTTTATTGTTAAAAGAATAGTGCTTGTTGAAGAGAGTCTTTCTGAGGCGAAGTTGTGGATTAATAATCATCATAAACTTATCCAACTCAATACTATATTAATTAATGTAATAAAAAATGGTTTAACTGGAACTATTAAAGATGAATTAAAGAAATTGATCAATGAATTATTGCAAGAAAAAGGTGCCGTAAGTATTAATGTAAGAAATAATATATTTAATCAAGTTGAAGCAATTTTTTTTAATCGACAAGCATCAAAAGCTGAGAAAAATACAGATGACATTTTTACTATTCATTCAGTAAAAGGTGAAACATTGAGATCAGCTTTAGTAGTCGATTTTGATGATAAACCATTAACCAATATTTTATTACATAGATATCGTGTTAATGACAATGAGAATTATTTATATACACATCATAATTTGATATATGTAGCTATGAGTAGAGTTACACATTTGTTTGTTTTTGCAATGCACATTGATGTGTGGTCTCATAAAGTAAAAGAGAAATTAGAAACTAATTGGGTAATTAGAGAACCTGAAGTAGAAACAGCTGTAAACTAAAAATTCATATGAGGATATTCAACAAACAGGCGCGATTGTAGCATAAGCGTCCGTTTTCTTAATGAACTAAAGGGGAAGCAATAGTTGAAGAAGAGAAAATTAATATGAACAAAAGCACCTGAGCGAATCAGGTGCTTTTTACATTGTTAAAATGGTCGTGATTTTAATTTCATTTTGCATGTCAATTAAGGAGTTATTTGCATTGTTTTTTGGAAAATTGTCCCCCAAAACTGAACCCGTTATCATTGAACTGAGATTTTTTTAATTTGAATTACATATGTAACTACAAAATACGGTGCAATTAGTTATGCAAATTTAAACACATTTAATAGTGTAATTTCAAGTTTTGCGATAGGCAACGAAATCCGTTAGCTCTTCGGGTTCTTTTTTTTGCCTTTTAGGGGTTCGATTCACGGTGTTTTTTGGCATATAGGTGCAGGAGTTTCCTGTAGAAATGGAGGTCAACCTATATGCACGTTACAAAGATTACAGAAAAGCAAAGCCCTCTGACTAATTCAGATCGAAAGCCCTTAAGCCTTGAACAGCTTCAAAGAGAGTTTGATTACCATAGGGCTGAAAAGCTGCTCCGTAAGATGCTTGAAAAAGAACTTCTATCTGATGAGGAATTTTTCAAAATTATGCTACTCAACCGTAAATCTTTCTCGCCTTTATTAGCACAGCTAATGCCCGATAAACCTTGATATAATGGGCACTCAGAGGTAACATGTGACATACCGAAAGGAAGTGAATTTGGTGAGAAAGGTGACGCAAATAAAAGGAAATAAAAGCATAGCAGCCATAAAGACCAAGCTACGTGTTGCAGCTTATGCCAGGGTTTCAACAAACAATGCAGAGCAGCTGGTAAGCTTAGAAGCACAAAAGCATCATTATGAATCCTACATTAAAGCGAATTCTGACTGGGAGTTTGTAGGGATTTATTACGACGAGGGGATTCCAGGGACTAAGAAAGAAAAGCGAACGGGACTGCTTAGGCTTATCTCTGATTGCGAAAATCGAAATGTCGACTTTATCATAACTAAATCCATCAGCAGATTTGCTAGAAACACAACAGACTGTCTTGAGCTTGTTCGAAAGCTGACTGACCTTGGAGTGTTCATATATTTTGAGAAGGAGAATATTAATACTCAGTCAATGGACAATGAGCTCATGTTAACTATTTTAAGCAGTCTGGCTGAGAACGAGTCCATTTCAATGTCCGAAAACAATAAATGGTCTATCAAAAGAAGGTTTAGAAATGGAACCTATAAGCTTTCCTATCCTCCCTACGGATACGATTATCTGGACGGTCAGGTAATTGTAAATAAAAAGCAGGCAGAAGTTATTAAACGAATATTTGCTGACGCTTTGTCTGGGAAAGGAACACAGAAAATAGCAGAAGAATTAAACGCGGATGGCACTCCTACCAAAAGAGGTGGCGGGTGGTCAAATAGCACGGTTCGCGGCATTCTTAGCAATGAGAAATATACCGGTGATTTACTTTTACAAAAAACCTACACAGATGAGACTTTTAGTAGACGTACGAACAAAGGTGAACTGGATCAGTATTTTATTGATAACCACCATGAGGCCATCATAGGCCATGATGATTTTGAAGCCGTAAATCAAGCAATCAAACAACGCGGTAAAGAAAAAGGCATAAAGGGAGGTAGCAGTAAATATTTAAACCGCTATCCCCTCTCTGGGAAAATTAAATGCGCTGAATGCGAGAGTACCTTTAAACGCAGGAATCATGGATCGAGTAATAACAAATATACTGCATGGTGCTGTTCGAAACATATCTCCAATATCGAAGAATGCTCCATGGTTTATATACGAGAAGACAGAATCCATCAGGCTTGTGTAACCATGATAAATAAGCTGATCTTTTCCCAAAAAATTGTATTAAAACCACTTTTGAAGAATATGAAATCCACAAATTATACAGATAACCTTGTAAAAGTCCAAGAGGCTGAGTCAAAGATAGAAGAAAACACAGAGCGGCTTAAGGTACTGGTAAATCTTATGACTAAAGGGTATCTGGAGCCTGCTCTTTTTAATGCACAAAAGAATGGACTGCGTTTGGAAGTTGAAAAGCTAAAAGAAAAAAAGGATGCTCTCTATCGTTCAATCAATGGTGGAATGAACAGAGTGACAGAACTACAACAGCTCATAAAATATACTTCAAAAAAAGACCACATTGAGAGATTTGACGAGGACATATTCGAACAGTTTGTTAAAAGGGTGATTGCATTTTCACCAACTGAAATAGGATTCGAACTTAAATGCGGTATTACACTCAGAGAAAGGATGGAGAGATAAATGCAACATGTACCTTATGGTTATAAGATCCAAAATGGAAAAGCGGTCATTGACCAGTCAGCAGCATCACAACTTCGGGAATTATATCGCGCTTATCTCTCGGGACTTTCACTTAGTAACGCTGCCAAGAAAGCTGGTATAAAAGGATATCATTCATCGATCTCCAGGAGGCTTACAAACAAACGATATCTTGGAGACGAATATTACCCCAGACTTATTGAAGATGATACTTTCAAAAGGGCTGAAGCTGAAAGGTTAAGGCGGGCGCAAATGCTTGGAAGAATCAGAGAACCATCGTCTAAGGAAGAAAGTATAAAAAGGTTCCGGTTCTCCATGCCGACGCCTGAACAGGTTTATAACGATCCTTTTAAGCAAGCAGAGTATGCTTATAGCCTGATAGAAAGCGAGGTGATACAAGTTGGCGCTGAATAGAAGTGTTACGGTCATACCCGCACGTGCTCATAACAGAAATAATGACAAAGAAGAAGCCAAACCGAAACTTCGAGTAGCCGCTTACTGTAGGGTTTCAACAGATAGCGAGGAGCAGGCATCCAGTTATGAGGTGCAGGTGCAGCATTACACCTCCTACATTGAAGGTAATCCTGAATGGGAGCTTGCAGGAATCTTTGCAGATGATGGGATTTCAGGAACCAACACTAAAAAACGTGAAGAGTTTAATCGAATGATTGAAGCGTGTATGGAAGGCAAAATCGATAAGATTATCACCAAGTCAATCAGCCGGTTTTCCAGAAACACGCTGGATTGCTTGAAATACATTAGGCAACTCAAGGATAAAAACATCCCGGTTTTTTTCGAGAAAGAGAATATTAACACAATGGACTCCAAGGGTGAAATCATGCTAACCATCATGGCTTCCCTTGCCCAGCAAGAGAGTCAGTCCCTAAGCCAAAACGTGAAACTGGGAATTCAGTACCGTTACCAGCAAGGTGAGATTCAAATCAATCACAACCGATTTTTGGGATATACCAAAGATGAAAACAAGCGATTGGTGATTGACCCTGAAGGTGCGGAAGTAGTAAAGCGTATCTTTCGGGAGTACCTTGAAGGAGCAAGTCTTCAGCAAATTGCTCGTGGATTGGAAGCTGACGGATATTTAACTGCAGCTAACAAGACGAAGTGGAGACCAGAGACGATTAAGAAGATATTGCAGAATGAAAAGTATATCGGAGATGCTCTGCTTCAAAAAACTTACACCGTCGATTTCCTTTCCAAGAAGCGGGTAGTCAATAATGGTATTGTTCCGCAATATTATGTTGAAAATAGCCACGAGCCCATCATCCCACGTGAAATTTTCATGCAGGTCCAAGAAGAAATGGTAAGACGAGCCAACCTTTATACAGGAAAGAACGGGAAAAAGCGTGTCTATAGTAGTAAATATGCTTTGTCTAGCATTGTGTACTGCTCAGAGTGCGGTGAGATATACAGACGGGTTCACTGGAATAATCGAGGTTGCAGATCCACCGTGTGGAGATGCGTTAGCCGACTCGAGGAAAAGGGTTCTGACTGTACTTCCCCAACGGTGAATGAAGAAGTGCTAAAGGGAGCGGTGCTAAAGGCCCTCAACGAGATACTGGCTGTTAAAGATACTTTCCTTTCAACTTTGAAGGAGAACGTTGCTATTATTTTAAATGAAGAAAGTAGTAAAACCACAAATGACATAGATGAAAAGCTGGATGAGCTTCAAAAAGAACTTTTAAGACTGGCAAATTCCAAAGCAGATTACGAGGAAGTTGCGGATGAGATATATCGGTTGCGGGAACTGAAGCAAAGGGCACTGGTTGAAAATGCAGAGCGTGAAGGAAAAAGGCAACGAATCGCTGAAATGATCGATTACTTGAATGAACAATCCAGCGAGTTAGATGAATATGATGAGCAGTTAGTAAGGCGGCTTATTGAAAAAGTTACGGTACATGATGACAGAATTGAGGTGGAATTCAAATCTGGCATGAGCGTTGGTGTAGATAAATAGAAATGAGTAAAGAAAAATCATTACCATAATACGGCACCTTGCAGAAATATAGGGTGTTTTTATTACGTTTATGAGTAAATACAAAATTAGTTATGAGTATCTATAAAATACAAATATATATGGTATAATTTTCTAAATAGCGAATATAAAGGCGGTGTGTAAATAGTAGATAAAAGTGTAACTTTTACGGTTGATGTAGATGTGTACGAAAAATTCTGCATTGCATTGAATTTAACGAAGGAAACACAAGATACCGCAGTGGAAAGCTGTATGCGTTGGTACATTGCTAAAACTTTTGAAAAGGCATCACAGACATATAATCCAAAATCAGTGGCAAGACAAAACGAGGATTCAAATAAGGATTTTTACGGAAAAGCAATACAACGAATCCCGGTATGGGCTGTAAAGCCGAATCAATATAACCATAAAATCCTCCGTGCTTATTTTAAGGCAGTGGCTGCCACAGGTCGTGCTTCCATAGACATGATGGAACGCTTATGTAGTGACGAAAACAACTCGGAACTGTATGTACCGACTTTTAAGAATAATTACTCACAGATGAAGTTGGATGGACCTAAGAGCCACGGTAAAGTATTTGAGGATGATGGCGAGAGTGTATGGATTTGGAGCGAGGTCGAAGCAGTTCTCATGAAATATAAAACTAGTTTTTGTAATTAAAAGGGGCAAAGAGGAAAGTAAAGGGGGTTGGACTTTGGATATAAACAAAATGAAAGTTTTATCATATGATGAGCTGCGCTCTTTATACAGAGAATTCTTACATAGCCAGAACATTTCAAAACTAACAATCAATACTGCTTACACAGACACCTTCTACCTTTGGAGGAAAGGGAGCAAAGACCTGTTCTGGAATGCAGTGACTGCTACTGATTTCGAGAATGGGGCAAAGAATTCATTAATAAAGGCTCTTTCTGAGAACTCGACCGGTAATGTTAAATCACTTGTTAATAGTTATATGTCTCATCTAAGAAGGTTCCGTTTATTCTTAGCTTCTGATGGAACTGCCGAACCATCAACGCCTAATCAGGAGAATACTGCTGATCGTACATATACTCGTAAGAAAAAAATGGATGTTAATGTTCCTGATCCATCAATTGAGCAGGTTGAGTTTTATCTTGCTAAGTGGGATGGTCTTGAGAATTACTACCTGCAGGAGGAAGCACTTAATAAACTGTTCTTTGAGCTATGCCCAAAGAATACAGACATTATCGATGTTCTTTTGAAGGCATCAACGCTTAATGACTTTTATAGTACGAATATTTTCTCAATCTATCCTGTGGCTAAGCACATATGCGCTCTGGACATTGATTCAAGACTTAAAGCAGGTGATGTTAGCCTAGTTCGAGATATCCAGTATGTAACTATCGGTGATTCAGAGAGAAATTTTTACTCTTTTGCCACAAAGTATTGTAGCCATCACAATCCACTCGATTATCCGATTTATGACAGCTATGTCTATGAGGTGCTTCGCTATTTTAGGAATCGTGATAGTTTCTCAGATTTCCAAGATGACGATTTGAAGGCCTATATTAAATTCAAAGGTGTACTTATTGATTTCCGTGCTTTTTATGGCTTGGATAAATATAACCTGAAGCAAATTGACCAGTATGTTTGGCTAATTGGGAAGGATTACTTCCCGAAGAACTACGGAAAGAAAAGAAGGGGAGATAAGTAGTTATGAAGATTCATTATTTCCAGAGATACCACGAGAAAGAAAATGTTGCTACAGCAGATACGATGCTATAGAGGAAGAGAAGTTGAGAGGAGAGAAATTTTATGAATAAAGAAATCCAAAATGAACAGGGATTGGAAAAAGTTTCAGAAGATAAGAATGGAATTGTGACTTGGATAAAAGCACATAAAAAGCAGCTTGCTCTCATTGGAATAAGCATCCCTACACTTATTGCTATCGTGCTTGGATTGAAGAATAAAGATGCTATAGAGGAAGAGAAGTTGAGAGGAGAGAAATTTTATGAATAAAGAAATCCAAAATGAACAGGGATTGGAAAAAGTTTCAGAAGATAAGAATGGAATTGTGACTTGGATAAAAGCACATAAAAAGCAGCTTGCTCTCATTGGAATAAGCATCCCTACACTTATTGCTATCGTGCTTGGATTGAAGAATAAAGATGCTATAAAAGAATTATTTGATAATTTGAAAGATGAGATAGAAAAAGCAAATTTTTATAGTAGTAAATGGTTTGAGAATGCAACAGATGCAGAGCTTGATACAGCAAGAGAAAAAGTAAGACTAGACTATTGCTCATCAGGTGATGATTTTAAAGCGGCTTGTAGCCTACAGAACTTACTTGGAAGATTTGATAAAGAGATGAGTAAAAGAGCATGGGGCAATGAAACTCCACATGCACCAAGTATTCATCGTGAACACGGATGGTATTTATCTAACGATGACTAAAAAGAGCAGAAACACTAAATAATTGTAAGAAGTCCTACTTTGCTTTATCTTTCAATATCCGCATTAACACCGGATTTGAATTCCACATTGAAGTGGTCATCGAAAATGGTGATATTTGTATCATTCTTGGGGAGAGGATTTCATAAAATTCAGTAAGCAGCGCTGGCTGCTGATTTATGAAATCGTGCATCTCCATGATATTAAAAGAAAGAAGAGGAGTTAATAGATATCGTAAATGACACATCTCCTTTTTGTATTTTAAAAATTTGTCCGAAATGGCACAGTTTTTTAGTATTTTAGCAAAAAGTATGACAATACATATGAAGTGTTTCGACAAGTGACAGGCACCTGAAACTAATGATGAAGTTGCTGATGAGATATATCGGTTGCGGGAATTGAAGCAAAAGGAAAAGTAATGAGCGGTGAAACATTATGGAGTAGAGTTATTTCAGGACTTTCTTCTTCAGGAGAAGATCTGCAAACTACAACTGGTCTTTGGTTTAGTAGGGCTTCAGTCCAAGGAGAAAAATTGTACATCGACAGCACTACTGAACGTACACCATCCTGCAATCTATCGAAGCAAAGGTCTATATCAAAGAAGGATTTTTTATTTGTTTATTCCTACTATGATCGTTGGGTGAATGGGGAGACGGGAGTTAGACATGAGGTCACCAGAAAATTAAGAAACACTGCGTATATTTTTTCCCTGATTAGTCGATTTGCTGACTGATAGCGTTTTATTTTTAGGTCTTAAAGAGGATTTATGGGCGATGACTCCTGATTGGCATTTAGATGTCTAGCTCTATAGTAATTTTGTTTAGGGTGGTTTTTTATGCTTAGTATTGAAGAGTATATTGCACGCAGAAAAAAAGAAGACAAGCTTAATGAATTTGATCTTGATGCACGTACTCAGAATATGAAAATATGTGTAGATTATATCTTTGAGTATTTCAATAACTATCTTAACACCACTGAAGCGGAAGAAAAAACAGTGCTTCACAGCGATAAGCTGGAAAAATATCGTAAACAGTTAGATGAATATGAGCCTGAAGTTAGAGATTGGGCTGTTAGTATGTATGATGAATATGGAAAGCAGGTCAACAAGTATATAGGGAATATGTTGAAGGAGGATGAGCTGTTTTTTCTTTATAATACTGACAGCGAATTTAGGAGTGTTTCATATGACTGCTATACTAAACTCATTAAGAAGCTTCCATTTCTTAAGGAGCAGACGGAAATGCTTTTTCTATTTATCAAAGACTATCATAGGGTTCAAAGCCAAAAACATTTTGTATTTGCCCTGCCAACAATAACTGAAGAGATTAGTGATTGGCTCGAAAAAACTTGGGTGAAGCATCAAGTAAATCTTGCTGCATTTGCTTTTGATTGGATTAACAGATTTCATGATAATGAAGATATCTGGCCTACTTCACATAGGAAAAAGAGTCAGACTTCCTTTAGGAACTACGACTATGATTATAAACAGAAAAGCAATCTATTTAATCTCAATTCACTCTATAGAAAAATGCCGAAGAAACCATTCATAAAAGGAAAAAAGCAAGAACTAGAAATGCTATTTATGTACTATTGGCTACATGACATGGAAGGCGATAATGATTATTGGCAGGAGTATTTAGAGGCAGTCTTACCAGCCTTAAAGAAGGAATAGTAGATTACAGCTACTATAAGGATAAGTTAAGAAAAATGAAAGCAAATCCTAGAGATAAGCTGGTTTAGAAGTGCTCTACTTGTGAGTATAATTTTGGAGATGCGCGCGCCGGGCATGGTATTAGAAAAGATAGTAGTGAGGATACATATGGGGTGCCAATAGAAGAAGCAGATAAAATGTTTCCTGCTGGTTGTGATGACTATGGGGTTTTGCTGGATTCTTTTATTGAGCAAGAAAAGCTGAATGGGAGATAGGATATAATTTCTTGAGAGGAAGATAGATAAATGAAACAATATTATGCTGAAAGAAATGGACTTATAAAAAATTCAATATCATTATCTGAAGATGAACTTATAAGTTTCTTTGTACAAACTTATCAATATTTTCATAGTAAAGAATATTTTAAATGTGCAACAAAAGGAGTATGGCGCTCAATTCCTTATTCGAATGATGAAGAGCTGATAATTCCACCCTCTTTGGCCCCTGCTCCAGAAGTTTTTTTTGCTACTCGTTTGCAGATTACACAGGTATGGCCAATATATGAATATGCCGAAAATTATACCGAAGAAATATTATTTACAGTCATTGAGATATTATATGACCATATAGCGATTTATGATTACAAGAAAAATGAATTAATTACAGAAGAACCAAAAGCTGAATTTGCCGAATACATAAACAATATCTTAAGAATGTATAATGGTGGATACTACATCGAGCCCACGAATGGTTTTATAATGAAGTTGCCAAATGAAACCTTGAAGCAACAACTTTCGTATGATGGAAAGGAAATGCCTAATGAAGTTTTTGAGCAATTATCTACGGCTTCTTCAATGTATTATCGATTTGATGCAAATTTAGAAACGAAGAAAAAGGCAATAAATTTATTAGCAGACATTTTGGAGAAAGAACGTGAGTATGTAAAGAATCTATTTAATGAAGAATATGAAGTGCCAAAAAACGAACATGATAAGTTAATATTTGGTATTGTTAATGGTTTTAATATTCGGCATAACAGAGCTGATCAAAAGACAGATTACAGTAAGGAAATATGGCACGATTGGATGATGCAATACTATACAAGTGTAATTATTGCTTTTTATAAACTAAAAACAAATAAAGAAATTGAGAAACTTTTCTAGTTTGAATTTGCCCTTATTTGCTTACGTGGGAACTTATATATACCTTGATATGTTCCCTCATACCTTGGTTTCTAAAAAAGCAGCAGATAACCGATTGATATGTTCCCGCGAACGTAAGGTTCAAAAAATAGCTCAAGACATCAATGGCATCAACTCAAGCCATGTGGAGTGCTGTGCTTTGATTGAATTGAAATAGCTTGGTATCAATTGGTATAGTAGAATTTAGTATTCGACAAGTGCCAGGCACCATACATTCAAAAGAAGAAAGACAAAAACAATGGGTGCCTGATCCCAAGTGCTGTAAAGTTATACCGTGCTGGGGGTCAGGTGCTTTTTTCAAGGAGCGTTCCTTTAATAAGGGACGCTATTTTAACGTTATTAAAAAGGGAATTAATGTTAAAATAAAAAGTGGGATTAATTAACAAAAATACAAGTGAGGTAGATAAGGAGGATATATGAATTCAAAAAGGAAAGTGATCGCTGTCTGTGGTTCAAGTTCAGGTGTTGGAAAAACAACACTCGTTAATCATCTAGCAAGTAGTATACCAAATACAAGTGCGTTCTACTTTGATTCTTACGAAAGCACAACGATTTATCCGGAGAAAATGTTTCAAAAATTGGTGGTCGGTGAAGAAATCAATCCAGAAGAGATTAGAAACGATGCGTTTTATGAAGATTTATATAAACTGAGTTACGGAGGATCAATAGTAGATCCAACGAATCGGGTTATAGAGCCTGCAGATTATCTAATAATTGAAGAGCCATTTGGAAACCTTCGATTTGGGATGAAGGAACTCATAGATTATGTCATTTGTATTAATCTACCTTTTGATATTGCTCTAGCACGGAGATTAGTTAGGAACTACAGAGAAAATTTTAATCATCTGTTATACGAGGAAAGGGAGGCATTAATTTTAAAGCATCTTGATCAATATCTCCACGGAGGTAGTATTGGCTACAAAAAGGTTTTTAGTTGGGTTTCTGGATGTTCTGACATAATCATAAATGGAATGAAATCGACTGAAGAACAAGGAGAGGACGTAATAAATGCATTACATAATGCTAGTTTGCTTCGTTAAAAGTTCCTTTTAGGATCTTTTATGAGTTTGCAAATTTATAAGTAAGGGGTGAAACGGAATGGAATTAGTAAGTGGGAAGATGACGAGTAAAGGACAAATAACAATTCCGAAAGCTTAGAGAAAAGCTAGGTTTAAGTGAGGATGACCAATTCAAATTTTTAATCGATAAAGATGAAGTGAGAATAGAACCAATTAAGAAAAACAATTGGTAGAGTTACTTCTGTTGAGGAAATTAACGTTGAAAAAATGAGAGGAACTGCTCATGAAGAAGCCTCTAAATACATTCTATCAGAGGAATTTAAGGATGAATAAATTTCTAATTGATACAAATGCTCTGATAAGATTGATAGTTAAGGATGACCCAAATAAATTTAATATTATAGTGAAGCTTGTAGAGAAGGTAGAAAAAAATGAATTAACTTTAGTAATCCCTACTGTAGTAATTGCTGAATGCTGTTGGTTACTAAAGTCTTTCTATAAATTAGATAAACGCAAAATAACCGAATATTTAATAGATATAATTGAATCTGAGAATGTTGAAGTAGAAGAAGGTAATGTAGTCAATGCGCTAAAAATGTATTCAGATAAGAATGTCAATTTTGCTGATTCTTTAATTTCTAGTAAATCGAATAGTAAACTTCCTGTATTAACTTGGGATAAGAAAGATTTAAAAAAATTGGACTGTGAATACTACAGGCCAGAAGAATTATTGTAGTTGCATAGTTTAACGATACTATTCGAAACAATATGTGCGAGACCCCCAGTGCTGTAAAATTATACCGCATTGGGGGTCTGGCACCTTTTTCCGATTGGATCTTCAATAATAAACTAAAATTTAAAATCAATCGTCCCATTTTTGATTAATTCAAATGGACCGGGTGTGACGTCTGCATCAGGTCTCTTTCCCCCGAAAAAGTCGGAGTCAAAACGATATGGCGTGCTGTCCGGTTGCTCATATTTCATATCGGCGTGATAAGTCTTGCCAAGCAGGCCGGTGGTAACCAACATTGCAGAGGCACCACGAAGCAATTTGGGCTCAATGACCTGAATTTGCACCCTACCTTGCGCAGGATCAATTTCCACTTTAATGCCCTTCTGCTCATATATCTTCGCATTGGGTTCATGATGACCTGGAACCGCATTGTTAAAGTATGCATTTCCGTCTATAGCGACTGGAAGAACTGCATTTCCTATTAAGAAATCCTTTGCGTCATCTCCAAGTTCAGCAAGCTCCTCTTTGGTGTATTCCCACCATTTCTTATCTTTTGCATTAGGATGCTTGTCATAGCCTCCCAGTCCCACAGGGTACAGATGGCAAATGGAATTGTCCGGAACACCATCCATGGCAGCCTTTCCGTCATCTCCAACTTCATCCCTAGGTTTAAGCGGAAGATGTTCAAAAAAGGTTATTGGTACAGGTTTTTTATTAGCATCATTATCCCCCAAAAAGATATTGTTATAGTACCTGTCATCGCCTCCGGTTATATTGGAGTAACCTGCCATTGCCGTCTCGTGAGGAAAGTGGTACGGCGTAGTACGGGTAATCTCGGAACGAACAACAAATTTTCCTGCAAACAAATTATGAACAAATGCTCCACCCTGTGCCATATTTCTGAAATTCATCGGAGAGAGGAACAGATTATGGTCGGCAATATACGGACCATGACAAACCTCTACGAAAAAGTCTTCAGAAATATTGTCAAAAAACACATTGCGGCTGATACGGGTGCCTTGTGCCTGCCAGTCAAGCCAAACTCCGCGGTAAGAACTGTAGATTATATTTTCATTAATTTGTGTATCCAGGGAAGCATGCAGCTTGATTGCTGCTACTTCGGCACCATGTCTGAGACGCTTGTGGTGAATATTGTAAATACGGTTTTGACTTATGCTGCTGAAAGCTGCACCCATATGTCCTACAATGCCTGCCTGTTCACAATCATGGATCACATTAGCTCGAACGATGTGACTGCCTACGCTATCTTTATGCCATCCAGATCGTAATGCTTGTAAGATGACCTCCTGCTCACGTTGTGTGCCACCTTTAATGTGCTTGCCTATATGCTTCGTGTGACCTGTACCAATTTCAGTACCTAAGCTGATACCAACGCTTTTGGATTCACTGATAATATTGTTTTCAATAATCCAGCCTTTACTCCAGTGAGGCCCGATCAACCCTTCTTGGTAGTCAGTTGGCGGTGCCCATTGAGGAGATGCTTGACGAAGTGTAAATCCACTTACGGTGATATAGTCAATTCCGGGTTTCTCAGGCCAAAAGCAATAAGGACGGACATTAATTTCTACATTTTCCTTACGAGGATCTTTTTCACCAAAATTGGCCCAAATTTTTGTTGTTGTCGAACCAACTTCGGTATACCATTTGAGTAGTGAGTCCTTGGGATATTTAGCATCGGGCCAAACTTCGGGCTTGTGTACCTTATCGACACTATCGCATTCATACAAAGATTTGTAATCTAAATATACATCACCGAGATGAACGGAGAAAGCTCCGTCAAATAGCCAGTCTCCACTCAACTCTACTTCAAAGGGATTACGAACAGAAAATATCGAATTAGGTATTTCTGTAAGCCAAACACTGTCTCCTTCAGCCTTCCAGTCTGAAATACGTTCAGCCCCTGTAATGATTACTTCCCCGTCTCCTGCGGATCTATATACTATTCTATGATCTTCTGTTCCTCCATTAGCCGGATTAATCCATTCTCTATATACACCAGCATGAACAGTGACCGTATCACCAGCCATGGCAAGAGCCGCAGCGCGTGATATTGTACGAAAGGGTTGTTCAGATGTTCCTTTTGCCTGATCATTCCCTTGCGTTGACACATGATATTCCATAAAATTACTCCTTCTCCCCACCTATTAAAAGCTGTAAGCATTTCTTGCAAACTGACAGCAGGCAGTGTATAAAATTTATTATTCTAGTAAACGTTTTCAATTTTCTTGTTAATAATAATCTTATCTGCCGTCATTTTCTCAAACCTGTGCATACAGTGTCCAGACAGACCAGATGACTATAATATTATATAAAAGATAGGTGTTAATTGCAATTTAGGTATTAAATTACTTTAATTTCAGTGTACATATTAATGAATGGAAACCAAGGTTTGTAAGAGCACTTCCAGACCTTGGTTTCATCTCGGTGCACCAAAATACTCCAGAGGAATAAGTGTCTGGAATACTTATTGATTAAAAAAGTTGATATTAGGTTTGAAAAAATAGCTGGAGCAATAACAACTAGATCCCTAGTAACTTTTTCACTCAGAGATAATCTATCTTTTCTACTAGTGGAAGCTTATGGTTAATTGGATTAATGACTTCTTTAATTAAAATTTGGGTGATCTTAATCCTAGATTCCCAGAATTTATAACGATGGAGGTTTGATCTCCATAGCTCCATAGGTTTCTTTCAGCTTTTTCGTGATTTCCCCGATCGTTCGTCCATGCTCTGGCGCTTCAAACAGCTCAATTGTATCCAATTCATCTAACAGGACTTGAAGGGTCCACTGATCAAATAAATTCGCATCTTGCATTTTCTTTTTGACAAAAGATAGGTAAATTAAAGCAATAAATTCTACAGGGTGTAAAAAGAGGTTCCTAGATTTGAAGAGTAGTTCACTTTTGATGAAAAAAATATTAAATATCAACGAAAATAGCATCCCAAATCATAAAGTGTTTGGAATGTTATTTTCGTTGATATCATATTACAAAAGTGTCATGTCTATTTATTTATTTCTTTCTTTCTTTCTTCTTTCTTTTCTTGAACTTTTAAATAAAATCGGTAAAAGGCAGAGAAAGAAAGAAAAGCAATGAGTGAGACTGTAAAAAATGGGATGAGGAATTTGAAGAACTCAAAACTAATGTATATAATAAAAGCACTGCTAAGTACAATTGTTAGAAACAATAATGGACTTGCCAATGTCACAATTAACGTGTTTTTCAATAGAGGGAACAGTTTCATTTCATAATGGCACAGTAAAGAGAAAAAATTTAACGTGTATACGAACAAAATAATTCCCATCGCTAAAAATATATACATAAGAAAAACATGTACATCACTTAAATAATATATATCTACAGCCCAAATTCCCCATATAGCAGTGAAGATAAGGCCACCAAGTAAACTTTTTTTATAATTAGTTTTATAGAATTTCCAATATGTTCTAATTATAGGAAGGTCGTCTACTTCGATAAGCCAGCTCCGTGCCGACGCAAACATTGCCGTTGTTGCTGGGAAAAAAAGTATTGGGATAAGCATAGTAATGGGAACAATAATGATGATTAAATCTTGCATTTGCTGAACGAATAAAATATTTAAAGCCAAAAATAAAACAGGTATATTAAAGAGAATCCAAAGCAAGTTAATGAGAGATAATCTCATAATCCACTCAGTTAGAGCATATAAACCACCTAAAAATCCAGTATTCTTCACTTTAGACTCCTCCTTAATTTTGTTTAATCCTCTTTATTACTACATACCTGTTCAATATTCTTCGATTCTTACATTTTAAGAATTCCGTGACGGTGGTTTGCAATACTCTATAGCCCAGATTTGGGTACTTTTAGTTTAGACATGTCACTATTCTTGTTAACCCTTTTCTTTTTTTGAAATTGTTTCTATAGGATTTGTATTTCCGTATACTGGAGTAGGTGTATCTGAATTGTTCACCCACTGAACCGCATTTTTAATTACTTGTTGAATTTCTTCATTATAATAAGTGGGATACGTTTCATGCCCTGGACGGAAATAGAAAACCTTTCCTTTTCCACGTTGATATGTTGCACCGCTACGGAAAACTTCTCCTCCTTCAAACCAGCTTAAAAAGATAAGTTGGTCTGGAGATGGAATGTCGAAATGTTCTCCATACATTTCTTCTTTTTCTAGCTCGATGTACTCTCCAATACCTTCAGTAATTGGATGGCTTGGATCTACAACCCAAAGACGCTCTTTTTCATCTGCTTCACGCCATTTAAGGTCACATGTTGTACCCATTAACTTTTTGAAAATTTTCGAGAAATGGCCTGAATGAAGAACGATTAAGCCCATTCCTTCCAACACTCGTTTATGTACTTTTTCTACTATTTCGTCTAGTACTTCATGATGAGCCATATGCCCCCACCAAATAAGTACATCTGTTCCAATAAGAACTTCATCAGTCAGCCCATGTTCTGGCTCATCTAATGTCGAAGTTTTCACATTCACAGTGTCTTCACTTAAAAACGCAGCAATAGCTCCATGAATACCTTTCGGATAAATATCTGATACTATGGGGTTCTTTTTCTCATGACGGTTTTCATTCCAAACTAATACATTCATTGTAACAACCTCCATTAAAATAAAATTTATTGATATTGATTAGAAACGAAAAAAACTCCATTTTTTGTCATCATTCACTCAAACTTTCTTATTTAACTGCTCCTTCAGAAACGCCTGCAATTATTTGTTTTTGAGCAAGAAAGTAACCAATAACTACCGGAATAACGGCAAGAACTAAACCTGCTAAAGCTAAATGCCACTGTGTTGTATACTGTCCAAAGAAAAAGAACATTTGTAATGGAATTGTAGCTGATGATTCAGATAAAACAAGCGATGGTAAGAGATAGTCATTCCAAATCCAAATTGTATTTAATATACCAACTGTTACGGAAATAGGCTTTAGTAATGGAAAAATGATGTAAATAAATATTTGCCATTTATTTGCACCATCTATTAATGCTGCTTCATCCAGTGAATGGGAAATACCTGTCATCGCACCATGATATAAGAATATCGACAAACTACATCCAAACCCGAGGTACATAAAAATTAACCCCGCCTGATTAAGCATACCTACTTGACTAAATAAAGATACTAGGGGAATCATTACTGATTGGAATGGAATTAACATTGCTGCAACAAACATTAATAGTAATACTGCGCTTAGCTTACTTTTGTTTCGTGCTAAAGCATATCCTGCCATAGAAGAGAAGAATATAATAATCGCTACACTAATCACGGAAATAATTAAAGAGTTAGTCAAAGAATTAATAAAATTTAGATCTTGCCATGCTTGAACAAAGTTGTCTAATGATAAACTTTCAGGTAAACCAAGTACACCTGAGAATATTTCATTTCTTGACTTAAATGCATTGACAATCATTAAGTAAAACGGGGAAATCCATAATAACCCTAATATAAGGCCAAGAATTTCTACCCAAGATATTTTCTTTTTCATTACATCTCGACCTCCCGTTTTTTATTGTAATACACTTGAGTTAATGCAATAATGGCCACTAAAATGAAGAAAATAATTGCCTTACCCTGAGCATACGCTAACTCATTTCGTGTAAATGCAGTCTTTACAATTTCCATGGCGACCATTTGTGTAGAGTTATAAGGTCCACCATTTGTTAATGCAAGGTTTTGGTCATACATTTTAAACCCAAAAGATAATGTAAGAAACATACTTACTGTGAATGCTGGCGCAATAAGTGGAAACGTAATATTTTTAAATCGTTGAAAGTTGTTTGCTCCGTCTATTTTTGCAGCCTCAACTAATTCATTAGGTATATTTTGTAAATATGCAATGTAAATAATCATAATATAACCAGCCATTTGCCAGCTCGATAAAATGACTAACCCCCAAAAACCTGTTGCAGTAGTGGAAAGCCAACCCGATAAGGCCTCAACTCCAATGGCTTCACCAACTGCTGCAAATACTCGGATGAAAATAAACTGCCAAATAAAACCAAGAATTAACCCACCAATTAAATTGGGCATAAAGAATATCGTTCTTAACAGATTATTTGATCGAATTTTTTGCGTTACAATTAGGGCCAAACCTAGTCCTAGTACGTTTAACAAAATCACACTAACAACTGCAAATTGTGTTGTGAACCATAAAGAATTTAAGAACACTCGATCTTGTAATAGACTAATATAATTTTGAAGGCCTAGAAATTCAGTAATATTGAAACCATTCCAATCGGTAAATGAATAAAACAAACCGAAAAATAACGGAATGAAAACAACAATCCCTAATGCAATAAGGACCGGGGATAAAAATAACCAGAATGATAGATCGCGATTTCGCATTTCTCCTGCCTCCTGCTGTGTGAAATTTTAGTAATGAAATTGTAAAATATCTCTTATTTATAGATTAAGGGTGACTAGGTAAGGATAAAGATCCTTATCCGTCACCCTCATTTCTACTCAAGTATTATTGTCTAGCAGATTCCCATGAGTTGCGTGATTCTTCAATCATTTCATCCCAAGTCATATCATCACTTAAATAACGCTGCATATTTGTACCTAGTTGATCGTCACTCCAAGCAGTAGGAGCCCCCATGAATACCCACCCAATTGTCTTACCAGCTTCTGAATATTCATAAACTTGTTTAGATAGTGGATCGACTATATCGGATGCATCATATCCCTCATATGCTGGAATGAAGTTAAAGTCATTGATTACTGCATCTTTACCAGCTTCTGAAGTATACATCCAATCTAAAAAGTCTTTCCCAGCTTGAATAACTTCTTCATCACTATTCTTATTTACTGCCCAATGCTGAGGAATTCCTACTGGTAGGTGGTTTTCATAACCTTCTACTGGAATAGGGATAAATCCAATTCCATCCACTGCAAAGTCAGGGTCCATATCATAAATGGTAGGGTAAACCCAGTTGCCTTGTTGTATCATTGCGACTCTTTCTAAAGAGAATAACTCTTCTACTTGTTGAGAGTAGTCAAGACTAGCAACAGGTTGTACAGAATAAGTTGCTTGTAAGTCTAAAAGGCGCTTCATTTCATCACCTTTTTCAAAAGGTACAGTATCAGATTCATACGCTTCAAGAATGTTATGGTTAAATTCTGGCGCTAAGAATACATTAGCTAAGTGATTACCAAGTACCCAGGCTTCACTTCCAGGTAATGCAATAGCAGCATCAATTCCAAGTTCCTCTTTTTTATTTTCCAATTCTTGAACCGCACTTTCTAAGTCCTCATATGTTGAGATACTTTCTGGATCGATTCCTGCTTCTTCAAAAATTCGTTTGTTATAAATTAATCCATAACCTTCTTGGTTATATGGTAATCCGACAATTTCGTCACCATCGGTCGCAACGTCTAATGTTCCATCAAGAGCTAATTGCGCAGCTTCCGTATCAGATAAGTCAGCTAAGTATTCACGGTATTCATCTCTATCTGTTGGTCCTCCAAAGTTAAAGACATCAGGTTCATCACCAGAAGAAAAGTTAGTACGTAAAGTAGCACCATAATCACTTCCACCACCTAATGTTTGCACATTAATTGTCACATTAGGATTTTCATCTTCATACATTGCAACGAGGTCTTCGAATTGTTCTCTAAATTCAACTTTAAACTGGAAAACATCAACAGTTATTTGGTCATCTCCTGCATTGTCAGAACCAAATGAGCAAGCCGTTACTAATGCAATCATCATAGCTACAAAAGAGATTATTGAAAAGAATTTTTTCATTGTAGGTACACCCCTTAATTTTGAAATAAATTTCTGATTATGCTTACAAAAACATCACTTTAATCAATTGCCACGATTGTTTGTAAGTATTCTATTAGTTCTAAATCCCCTCCCAATTATGCAATATTGTGCAAACGTTTGCGTGATTTAAAGTTTAACATAGCTTTCAAGATTGAACAATAAATAATTTTATGATTTATCAAACCCTTTATCTAACCACCAATTGACCATTTCATATAAGTCTCTACGGACATCAGGATTTACCCAATTTAAATCTGGATCTGGTTGTTTACTTGAAAATACATGCATGAAATATTCTTTCGTATTTTCATCATATTCCCAGGCCTAACATTCAAATATAGATTCCCAGTTGTTCGGTTTCGAACTTCTTTTTTACCCGGGTGCCAAATATAATATTCCCTGTAAGGATTCTCCTTAGATGAACGAGACACCACGAACCAATGATGTTCTAATGACAAGATCGAGTATTAATTTAATATCACGGTTGTGTACTTCCTTTAGTAGCTGATCAAAATCAGCCATTGTTCCAAACTCCTCCTTAATGCCTTTATAGTCACTAATATCATAATCGTTATCATCATTTGGTGAACTAAATATAGGACAAATCGAAATAACATAATTAAGAATTTGTATAAGAATGTGCTAAAGGAAAGTAAGACCCACGAAGAAGTTATGATAAACGCTTTTGAGATAGTGTAATTCATTAGAAACCAATGGATAGCTACTTAGTCGATAGATGTACTAATAAATACGAATATATAATTTTTGGAGGATTTAAATGAAAAAATTCGAAAAAAAGTAGTAGACATGAAACATCGTAGTAGGAAAATTTATGGCGTCTTCTATATGCCAGTTGATAGAAAAAACTGCCCTGCCGTTATCTTCAGCCATGGTTTTAACGGAACGAATGTAGATTTTGCTATGAATAGTGAATATTTAGCGGGTAATGGTGTGGGTGCATATTGTTTTGATTTCTGTGGTGGATCTGTAAATTCTAAAAGTGATCTTAAGACTTCTGAAATGTCTCTATTTACAGAAAAAGAAGATCTCTGCGCCGTAATTGATATGATAAAAGATAGGGATGATGTCGATCGTGACAATATCTTTCTATTCGGATCAAGTCAGGGAGGATTGGTAACAGCATTAGTTACGGAAGATTACATAGATGAAATTAAAGGAATCTTATTGCTGTTTCCTGCATTTTGTGTCACAGATAACTGGACTGCAACATTCCCTAAAATAGACAGTATTCCCGACACTTATGAGTTTTGGGATGTGACGTTGGGCAGAGTATTTTTTGAATCTATTCATGGTTACAATGTATTTGAACATATTGGGAATTTCCATAAGAATGTCCTGATTTTTCAAGGTGACCAAGATGAAATTGCGACACTCGAATATGGAGAGAAAGCTGCAAAGCTGTATCCTCATGCAAGGATGGAAGTATTTCCGGGAGAAGAACATGGTTTTTCAGAAGCGGGTAATAAAAAAGTAGCGGATATGACCTTTAAATTTGTAAAAGAAAACTCTTGAGATCCTAACCAATTGAATGAATATTATTTGCTGTTTTTTAATATGGCCATACTATCAAAGAAGCAGATCTCCGATAATGGGAATCTGCTTCTTTTCATGTTGTGTGGAAAAGTAAATCAATTATTTATACTCGGTGTACTATCCTTGAGATAGTCGTTTTCTAATCTGAGTTAAGTTACTAAATTAAGAATCCAAATATATGAAATTACCAAGGGATTTAATATAATGATATGTTATGATAAACATAATAATAATTTATAAAGTATTATTGGAAGTTTTAAAATAATAGGAATAAATTCACAAGGAGGATACTATGAACAATGTATATCAAGAAGGCAAGGATTTTGCAAAATCTTACATACTACCTTATACCGAATTGACAGATAAGGAGTCGAAATTCCCTGAAGAATCCTTCAAGGAATTAGGCGATAAAGGTTATTTGAAGTTACTTGTACCTGAAGAATATGGAGGATCTGGTAAAGGACTTGTTGAACATGCAGAGGCTTGTTTGGCATTTGCCGAGTCTTGTTCTACAACTGCTCTTTGCTATATGATGCATAATGTTGCATTAATGTGTGTTATAACTTATGGAAGTGACGAACTTAAGAAAAAGATTTTTTCAGGCATCGTAGAAAAAGGGGAATTCTTGGCTTTAGCCTTCAGCGAAATTGGAACAGGAACACATTTCTATAATCCGGAAATTTCTGCTGAGGTTAACGGTGACAACACGATTTTTAACGGAACAAAGAGCATGGTAACTTCTGCAACGTATGCTTCCTACTATCTCGTTCTTGCACCATCTGTTGAAGAAGGGAAAATAAACAACTGGGTGTTCCCAATCGAGGAAAAAGGCTTAAGTTTTGAAATGTCAACTTGGAATGGTCTAGGAATGAGGGGGAACTCGTCATGTCCAATGCACTTTGATAATGTGACTTTGGATTCCTCTTATCGCATTGGAGAAGAAGGTTCAGGTGAAGAGCAGGTATTCAACGTCGTAGCACCATTCTTCATCACAGGACTAGGATCAGTATACAGCGGCACTGCCATGCATATGTTTGAAGAAGTTAGCAAACATGCTGTCGATAGGAAATATCCTGATGAAAGTTCCCTTTCAAATATTGAAACGGTACAAACGCATATTGGACATATCTACAAAAATGCGGCAGCAGCAAGAGCACTTACTTTAGACGCTGCGAATGCAGGTGCCAATCAAGAAGCGGATGCACTTGCAAAGATTTTGGCGGCAAGAATCTTTGCCTCAGAAGCAGCAATTGAATGTGGAACACTTGCAATGAGAGTTGGCGGAGGAAAAGCTTATAATAAGGCTCTTCCTATTGAAAGACTTCTGAGAGATTCCTATGCAGGACAAGTTATGGCTCCAAGTAGCGACGTTCTGACGGTTTGGCTTGGAAAAACACTAACAGGACAGATGATTCCTTGAACTACCCGCCACTTAACTGCTCTTGTGAACTGTTTGAAGTGGGGGATTCCTAAGAACACCTTCGTAACCGAAAGTTTTGATTAGGCTATCCCCGTCGCTCCGACGGTTAGAAGCCTTATAGCTTCATTTTTGAGATTTAATCCTGCGTTCATATCGCGGTCGTGATGCATGCCACAAACACAAGTCCACTCACGCAAATTCAGATCTTTCACGTCTTTGTTTTTATAGCCGCAACTTGAACAACGTTGTGAGCTAGGGAAGGTTTTGCTCACTTCCACCACCGTCTTCCCGTACCATTTAGCTTTATATTTCAACAGGGTCTTAAATTGAGACCAAGATACATCAGCGATCGATTGAGCTGTTTTCTTATTTTTCATCATGTTCGATACTTGCAGACTCTCCATTCCGATAATATCGTGGTTTTTGATGATATCCGTCGAGGTCTTATGCAAGAAATCTGTACGCTTGTTTTCAATCTTTTCGTGAATTCGAGCGACCTTGATTCGTTGCTTATTCCAGTTGCTAGAACCAATAACTCGCCTTGATAGAACCTGTTGAGCCTTTGCTACCTTTTGTTCTAACGACTTAAAATAACGATGGTTTCTATATCTTGTTCCATCTGCAAGGGTAGCGAAGTCTTTTAGTCCTAGATTAACACCTGTACTGGCGTTTGTCTTCGGCATTTCAACGATGTCTGTTTCAGCTAAGATCGACACAAAGTACTTACCACTTGGGTAGCGTCGTATGGTCGCATTGATGATTCGCCCGTCCACGTCACGACTTTTAGCAAACCGAACAAGACCAAGCTTCGGCAACTTGATGTGTTGATCGAAAACAGCGATATTTCCATTGGTTTGCTTCGTGACATAGGATTGTACAATGTTCTTTTTACTTTTAAACTTAGGGGCTTTGGTTTGTTTTTTATAATACTGTTGGTAAGAATCAGCTAGGTTTTCAACGGACTTTTGCAGGGAAATACTATCCACTTCTTTTAAGAAAGGATAGTGCTCTTTTAACTGGCGAACCGCCTTAATCGAGTCGTATTTGTTGAAAAGCTCTCCTTTCCAGTTATTTGAAGGTAGATGACCGTTTTGCACCATTTCTTCGACCATGTACCAGTAAGCGTCTTTTTGCTTCTGTTTACCGAGGAAGAAATTGAACACGAATCTAGAACAACCGAGCGTTTTATGAATAAGCTCGACTTGTTTTTGATGAGGAAAAATACGGAATTTAACCGCTTTTTTTACTACCATGACATCACCTCATTTGACAGGAACGTTTGTTCTAATTATATCATGAGGTGAGTGTTTTGGCTAGCGCCAACCGCCATTCATCTCCCCCTTATCGCAATTGAAGAGGGAGTCTTCTGTCGGAAAACGATAAAGATAAAAAGGAGTGAGTTCATTGAATAATGATAAAATAAAAGTAGGAGCAGTAATTTATGATCCCAGAGTTACAGTGATCTGGGGAGTTATAGCTGATTTTTTCAAAGAGGAAGGGCTTGAAATAGAGTGTGTCTTCTATATGGATTATGAAGGTCAGGTTGACGGATTTATGAACAAGGAAATAGACATCGCCTGGAATTCTCCTCTAGCATGGTTGGACACTTATACGAGAACCGATGGGAAATGCCAGATGGGTTCAATGAGAGATACTGATAGAGACCGAAAAACTTGCTTCATTGTTAGGAAAGATAGTGGTATAACAAATCTTGTTGGGTTAAAGGGTAAGACGATTGGCTTTGGAGCTATAGATTCTCCTCAAGCAAGATTGATACCAATCAACCATTTACATAAAAATGGCCTTGAGTATGGAGAGAACTATACAGAGAAAATGTTTAATATTGGCGTCGGCCTACATGGAGACCATATTGGTGGAGAGCTAGATGCGATTAAAGCTTTGATGGCAGGCACTGTAGATGCAGCTGTTGCTCTTGATTTAAACTGGGACGCTTGGATAAAGGATGGCACGATTGATGAAAATCAATTAGTTTGTATTGAAACAACAGAATTGTTTGACCACTGTATTTTCGTAGCACAGCCTGATTTTTCAAAGGGAAAGTTCATGGAATGGGAAACGGTGCTTCATAGAATGGATTACAACAATGAAGACCATAAGAAGATGATGGAGATGGAAGGCTTGAAGGAATGGGTTGAAGGTAGAATCACAGGATTTCAGCAAATACGTGAAGCCAATGACTATTTAAAGTTATTTAATAAGTAATTCGATGGATCATTCTTTCATCTTATAAGATTAACCGTTTCAAATAATCTAGTTTTTTAAAAATAGCTTTCTAAAGGAGAAGCGTCGTTTTGCTTCTCTTTTAACTATTTATACCACTTTGGGAGATGAGAAACATGAATAGTTTATTACCGCTTTTTCCTACTTCCTTAATGGGAAGCATGCCTAGATCGAAAGAGGTTCTAAGCGCACTTAGAAAGAATAGAAAAGGAACTATTGAACCAAACGACTTTAACAAGCTTATTGAGATGGAAACCGAAAAGGTGATTAAATTACAAGAGGATTTTGGGATTGACATCATAACGAGTGGAGAAATTGGACGGGATAACTACGTGTCCTTTGTTTCCGATAAAATTGAAGGCGTTAGAATGATGAACATGAGTGAACTGCTCGATTATATTGATGATAAAAAAGCTTTTGAGAACATTCTGACCACGCTTGATGTTCCTGCAGTCAGTATTAAAAATGCTATTTGTGTCGGTAAACTAAAATACAAAGGTGATATTGTCGCAGATGAGCTTAGGATGATGAAGAAATATACTGATAAACCCGTTAAGGTAACATTACCAGGTCCCTATCTCCTTACTAGATCGATGTGGGTGCCTAACCTTTCAGGGGAATTTTACGATAGTAAAGAAGAACTTGGGCAAGATGTCATCCAAATTTTAAAGGAAGAGATAGACAATCTAATTAACATAGGAGTCGATGTGATTCAATTTGATGAACCAGTTTTGACCGAGGTAGTCTTCACTGATGGAAATCCAAGGTCATTTATGTGCGCTGCTCTTTCCGAAAGAAAGGATCCTAAAGAAGAGCTAGAATTCGCCAGTAGCTTGATTGGACAGGTTATGGAGCATATAGATAGAACAAAGACAGTTGCTGCTCTTCATGTTTGCAGAGGTAATTGGAGCAAAGATGAAAGCATATTATTAACAGGTCCATATACTCCATTGCTTGATTTATTTACTAAGGTGAATCCAGATCTTTTGACACTTGAATTTTCAACGCCAAGGGCAGGGGAACTGAGCTCACTATTAGCTGATACAAGAATCGGAGAGCAAACAGCACTTGGTTTAGGAGTTGTAAATCCACGAACAGATGAAATTGAGACAGTGGACTCGATTCTCTCAAGAGTTGAAGAGGGAATGAATTACCTTCCAAAAGAAAAGATATGGTTAAATCCTGACTGCGGTTTTGCAACCTTCTCAAGCAGTCCAGTTAACGTCCTTGAAAATATCTCCGATAAAATACGGTCGATAACAGAAGCGGCTGGATTGTTAAGGAGAAAACATGAATAACAAGTCGACACATGATGGAAACACATTATATGAGTCGAAAATATTTGATATGAACTTTAGGGGCACGTCAAATGATCTCTCATCTGTAAAAGTTTATACAAATAAAAGCAATATTCACATTGAAAAGCAAATTAACTTTGATTCAGAGGACGAAAAAATCAGCAGCCTTGAATACTTTGCAGGATCGATTTTAAGTAGCATTATATTAACACTATTGGAGCAGTCGAAAAAGAATGGTGACATTATTGAAGAAATGGAAGGAGTTTTAAATCTTTCGCTAGAAAATCCGCTATCTTTGCTCGGTGTAAAAGGCTATGATGAAGAACCATTTATTAGAAAAATCACCGTAACAGTTTATTTGTACGCTGATCTTGAGGAAGATGATTTTACTGGATTTTGCACGAAGGCGCTTAAAAATTCCCCAGTTTACAATACTTTGAAGAGATCTATGGAACTTGAGGTAATATTTAAAAAGCTTGTATGAGAAATTACACTCAACAGGAATAAATTATACAAAGAAGTAAATTGATTTGTATTTTACTCAAGGCATGTGGATCTGCTCACTACTAACTTATGAAGGTAAATAAAGATGTAACTGCGAGTAAAGACTTCTTGAAGAAGGGGTCTTTTTTTGTTTATTCTTTTTGTCAAATTTCTTTTATTTTATGAAAAGTAATCTGAAATACATATTTAGGTACATATGTTAAAATTAGTTTTGGAGAATAAGGAGGTAGGTTTTCTAATGAAAAATATTTTAGTAATCGGTGGGTACGGTCAAGTAGGCAGTGTCATATGCAAAAATTTATCTCATAAGTACCCTAAAAAAGTTATTGCAGCTGGTAGAAATTTCAATAAGGCTGTAAAATTTTCCTTGTCTACAAATGAGAAAGTGATACCTCTGGAACTAGATATTTATAATTTGGATGCAAGCCATGAAGTATTTAAAAGCACACAGCTAGTAATAATGTGCCTCGACCAAAAAGGTACTAGTTTTGTAGAAAAGTGTATACAAAATAAAGTTAATTATATAGATATATCCCCTTCTTATGGAATTCTTTCAAAAATTGAAAACTTACATTCTAAAGCACTTGAATCAGAAACAACGTTAGTATTAGGAGTAGGCTTAGCTCCAGGTTTAACTAATCTCATGGTAAAAAAAATAATTCCCCACTTTGATAAAGTTACTAAAACCGATATTTTTCTAATGCTTGGGGTTGGCGAAAAGCATGGGAGAGATGGAGTAGAGTGGTTGCTAAATAATATCAATAGTAATTATTTTATATTTGAAAACGGACAAAGTAGAAAAGTAAGTAGTTTTACGGAAGGCAGAAATGTAGAGTTACCTAAGAAGTATGGAAAAAGGAAAGCTTATAGATTCGACCTAGCTGATCAGCATATTGTCTCTAAAACACTTGAATTAAAAAATGTATCTTCTCGATTTTTCTATGATTCCGCTTTTACAACAAACGAATTAGGATTTCTAAAAAAGATAGGTGTTTTTAAGCTATTAAAATATAAGGTCTTAAAAAGTATTATTGTAAATATATTTGTTGGGGCTTTGTATATTTTTGAAAAGTTAAAAATAGGTTCAAATAATTATCTAATTAAAGCCGAAGTAAATGGAGAAATCAACGGAAAAGAAGAAACAATTGAGTCTGTATTATTCGGTTCAAATAATACAGAGATAACAGGTCATGTTGCCTCAATAGTAGGAAATAAGTTAATCCAACACAATTATTCACCTGGTGTACACTACACGGAACAGCTTTTTGACTTAGATGATATATTATCGAGCCTAGATGATGAAGTGACTTATAATCATGAGGTGAATACCTTGAATTGACGGATACCTCTAGTTGCTCCGGTCCGGCGGTTAAATGTAGAGAGGATCAATGGTGTTTTTGTCAACATAATATTGAGCCACAGCGATCACTTTAAAAGTGAGCCACTTATCATCTTTGACCACCCATTAATGGGTAGGATTGGAAGTTGGGAGAGGGTTGCCCCGGGGAGGGGCAACCCTCTCCCAACTTCCGCATGTTCTTTAGCCTCCTTCATTCTGTTTCATACTTTGTCTAAAACGATATGATTCGCCATTTAGTAAATGGATATGTGATCGATGAGTGAGTCGATCTAAAAGAGCTGCGGTCATCTTGTCATCGCCAAATAAACTCGTCCATTCACTGAACTCTAAGTTGGTTGTAATGATGACACTCCCACGTTCATATCGACTGGAGAAAAATTGAAATAATAGCTCTGATCCAACCTTTGAAAAGGGCACATATCCGAGTTCATCTATAATGATCACATCTAATTTGAGCCACTTCTTTTCGAGAGCATTTAGTTTATGTTCTTCCTTTGCCATCAATAGTTCTTCTACCAATTCTGATGCTGTTATAAACTTGACTTTGTATCCATTTTGGATCATTTCAATACCTATTCCTGTTGCTAAATGAGATTTCCCTGTCCCGCTGTTACCAAGGAAAATAATATTCTCCTTTTTTTCTACGAAATCCCCTTGTCCTAACGTTAAAAATCGGTTTCGGTTTAAGCTGGGCATTAAACTAAAATCATAGGCATCTAACGTTTTATGAACGGGAAAAGTAGCTTGTTTAAGTCGACGTTGTTTTAAATTTTCTTCTCGTGTTTTCACTTCCAAATCTAATAAAGCTAACAAGTACTCTTCATAACTAAGGTTCCGCTCTTCAGCCTCTCTTGCGAGAGATTCGTAGTTTTGAGCGATCGTAGGCGTTCTTAATTGTTTCGTCATATGCTCCAGGAGTAACGTTGTTGTGGCCATCATTTCTTCCCTCCTGTCAGTAAACCGTATTGTTCTACGTTCGATTTTTGAACTTTATAGTCTAGTAAACTCGTAGGCGTTTTTTCTCTTGAAAGGTCATGAATGGTCACACCCTCATTTGTAAGTTGTTGAATGATATCGTGAACCACCTCATAGCGAAATACGTGAGTCTTCTCAGCTTCGATTAAAGCTTGAGTTAACATGGGTAAGCCAATCTCACGATGTAAGAGGAGAAGACGGATGAACTTTTGATCTCCAATTGCTCCTTCTTGTTCTCTCATCTTACGATGATACCGTTTGAATACGTCTGGAATCTCAGAAGATTGAAAGGCGTGTGCATCTCTGATTGCCCGTGGCTTCTTTAGTAGAGCATCAAGATAATGATCAAGATTCGTAAACATTTGATGTCGTTCATAAGATCGAGAATGTTCTGCGATCACTTGATTTTGAGCCACTATGATCACCTGATCGACAAAAATTTTTGCCCAAACAGCTTTCCCGACAAATTGACATGGAACAGAGTATTGATTGGTCTCAATGGTAACTAAAGACGTTTTATTCACCTGACATGATACCAACTTACACGCTTCAAAAACCTGATCAGGAAGGGCGTGTAGATAACCTTTTTCTTTCTCCCACATTTGAGCCACAGTCTCTTTGGAATTTGGAACCATGGTCCTTTCTGATTCCTTTAAACACCATTCTTTCAAGGAATCATTTAACTCTTCCATTGATTGAACTGCCGGAAGTGGAACGAAGGCATTTCTTCGAATATAACCAACCGTCCCTTCGACTCGTCCTTTTTCATTTCCAGAACGAACATTACAAAACTCTGATTTAAATAAATAATGGGCTTGTAGAGCGAGAAATGTCTCTTGCTCTATGCGATCTCTTCCTTTTAAAGTTTTTTGTACTGCCGTTTTCAGATTGTCATAGAGTCCTTCTGTTGGTACTCCTCCAAAGAATTCAAAGGCATGAACAAAACCATCGAGAAAGGCTTCTTGTTTCTCGTGAAGATAGGCCCTAACAAATCGCATGCGACTAGCGGATAACTGAATACAGAAGAGATAAACCCGTAGGGTTCGGCCTTGAAGAATAATATCAGCTTCACCCCAGTCAAATTGAAATTGATGTCCCAGTTGAAATTCCAAAGGAATAAATACTTTTTGAAGTTTCTTTCTTCGCTTAGCAACCACTTTTCGAATATTAGATGCCGAGCCTTTAAATGCATACTCATCAACGAGTCTCTTATAGATTCTAGCTGCCGTATGTTTTTGTTTCACCCAATGCTTCAAATCATCTTCTAGCCACTGATCGATGATTGGCAATACTCGTTTCGTTTCACCTGAATATTGTTTGGATCCATAGATTCTTTGTCTATTAATCGCCGTGGGGAGTTCTGATTGATTAAGATATTTACTTACAGTATTCCTTGAAATACCAAGCTTTTTTGCGATCCTTCTTTCTGATAAACCTTCAACCTCTTTTAAAAATTTGATATTATAATGTTGAGCCATATCAATCATCCTTTTCTTCCTCTCAGTATGTAGTAGTTTAGTCACTATCTATCATAAGAGAGGTTATTGAAATTGGGAATTGTGTGGCTCATTTTTCATGTGATCGAAACAGCTAAAAGTGGCTCAAAACTATCTTATCAAATACAAATGGGTCAAATCATTGAAAGAGTCACTAAAACGGTAAAAGAAATATCCTCCGATCTGTTAGAAGCGATTAAGACCCGCAATTTAACAGAGGAGGATACCAAGACCTATTTATTGTAGGTTTTATGCTATTTGTCTCTATATAATTAGGGATTAGTGGAAAACATCCATAATGTACGCAAATAACTATGCAATCCTAATGTGTAAAAAATTCAAATCCCATATTACCCAATATAGCTATGACAAACCCTGTCACCCCTACACTAATAGCACTGTATAGCCATAATTGTGTTCTGTTAATCTTCAAAGCTTTTGCTATTATCCCTATCACCCAAACCCCTGTTACTGGTGTAAGAAATAATATAAAGTAAACACCGTACTTCTCAATCCGGTTTCGCCATTTTCCTTTCAAAGATTTATCACTAATTTTTTTCATGAATTTAAATTTCATTAACCAATCGTAAAAAAAGTCAATAAGCGGAATGACCATCCAATTGCCAATGGATGCCCAAAGAAATGCGTCAATCCAATTAAGTCCTACAGATAACCCAAAAGGAACTGCAAGATATATTTCAAAATGTGGAAAAAAACCTAAAAACCATGTTGATGCTGCTAAACTAATGTATTTTAATATCTCCATCAGGCACTAACTCCTCTCTAAATGAATTCCAAAGTAAACAAATTTTCAAAATGATCTTTATATGCTCTAATTCTAGAACCTGGACAGTATCCGTAATGTTTGAAATTGCAGGTATTCTTGCTGTCTTTGAGCGCATGGAAACTACCTGCAAATTTGGTAAATTTAACATAAATAAACTTCCTTTCTTTTTTCGATTGATGTACAATGAATTCATTACTGAACATTTTGTATGATTTAATTTTAATGATTTATCATTTGCAGGTAAATCATCAAACTTAAAGAATTGTACGTTATGGAACAGATTACTGAAATTGTTCAAAATGGGGGTGTAGTATGAAAAATAATGAATTAGACAGAAGAGTATTGAAAACCCGTCGAGCTATTCACGAAGCACTGTCATCACTGATGCAGGAAAAAAAATACAGTAAAATTACTATTCAGGATATTATTGACCGCGCTAATGTAGGAAGGTCGACCTTCTATTCACACTTCGCTACGAAAGATGAATTGCTGTTTAGCAGTGTAGAGGATTTATTGGAAATACTGAATCAATATATAAAGAGCTATATTGAACATGATGGGGATAAACCAAGATTGATATCAGTATTAGATTTTTTTGAACATATACAGGAGAACAGCAAGATAATGAAGGGGTTATTTAAATCAGAGGGGGCTGACTTGTTTTTTGAAAAAGTTGAAGCTTACTGGAATGACGGAATAGAGGAGTACCTTCAGTCGAAGCTGCCTATAGGAAAAGAGCCCAAGGTCCCTATAAAAATCTTAACGAACCATATTTCCAGTTCCTTACTCAACTTGTTAAAGTGGTGGGTAAACAATCACATGTCCTACACTCCTGTACAAATGGACCAGTATTTTAGAGATTTAATAAACCCAAGTATCGATTCGATTATTTATAACGATTCTACGAAAGGGTGAGAATACAAACAGTGAATTATTTAGATGGCATCCAAAAGTTTGTAGATAATGTTGATAAACAAATAGAAGAAGAAATCGATATTGATAAAGCAATTGCTGAGATACATATCTCTAAATTTCATTTTTACCGTTTATTTAAGGCGATTGTTGGACTATCAGTTTATGATTATATAAAGAAACGCAGGCTAACTAAAGCATCTGAATCTATCATACAATCACAAGATGATATTTTAACAATTGCTATAAAGTATGGTTTCTCATCCCAAGAAGTTTTTACGAGAAATTTCAAGAAAATGTTCGGGATAACACCAGGTAGACTTCGAAAAGAACCACATTTTAAACTCCCTAATCGATTGACCCCAATCAATCTCGATTCGATTTTTCTAGACGTAAAGGCTTTGAATGGAAAAGTTCATGTCGATAGAAAAATCGAGACGCTATCAGTAAAACTAATAGGAATTTCCCGTTATTCGAATGATGAAAATATATTGACTATTACCCCTTTTTTTGAAAGTTTTATCCAGCAAGTTGACCAAATAGCGAACAGAAAAGATGATGTTTTGTATCGTGTTTGCTATGATATGGAGTTAACAAATGGAATTGGAACGTACAAAGAACTTGTAGCTGTAGAGGTTGGAGATTTTTCGATAGTTCCAGAAGGTATGATAACAAAAGAAATTAACAAGGCTAAAGTCATTACTTTTACTCATAAAGGTCGTCTTTTTCAAGATGAAGAGGGAAGAGTGTTAAACACCTATGATTTTATTTGTCATTATCGCATCCCGTTATTAGAAGCAAAGTTAACTGATGAGCTTGTTATAGAAAGGTATGGAAGTGAATTTATCGGACCATATGATGATAAATCAAAAATGGATATTTCCTTTTCAATCACATAACGTCTAAATCAAAGTAGCAACCACAGTCAAAAAAATACTGTCATTCCATGCTATCTTTGTTTTAAGAAGACATAAGATGGAGGTTGTGAAATGTGTACAACATTTACAATGAAATTTAAGGAGCATTTCTTATTGGGTCAAAACTACGATTTTTATTATGGTCATGGGTTGATTGTAGTAAGTCCTCGAGGGCTAAGTAAATTTTCGTTATCTGAAAAAGAGGAAGAAAGATTGCGTTGGGTATCTAAATATGGAAATGTGACGTTTACTCAATTTGGTCGTGAGTTGCCTATGAGCGGCATGAATGAAAACGGGTTGGCAATCGCGATGATGTTTCATGAAGATGGAGAATTACCAGTATCAGATGAACGACCGAGTTTAAACGAATTGCAGTGGATTCAATATCAACTTGATAACTTCGGAACCGTTGAAGAAGTTATCAAGCATTTGGAGGATATCCGGATTGAAAAATCGATTTATGCATTACATTATTCGGTTTGTGACGCTACGGGTAAAACTGTTCTAATTGAGTTTATTAATGGAAAGGCAAAAGTTATTGACCAGGCAACATATTTCATTATTACGAATACTAGTTATGAAAAATCACTTGACTATGCAAACCAATTCGCGAGCCAATCGATTCAACAATTATCAAGAAACGCAGGTTCTCTCGACCGATTTACTTTGGGATATCGTTTGCTTGAGCAAGCACATCACAAGCCTAGCCCTAATGCAATAGAACAAGCATTTTCGATATTAAAGGAAGTTTCCGTTAAACCATCGTTGCAAAGTATGTGGAATTGGATTGGAAAAAGGGTTCCACCTACATTTACGTATTGGAGTATTGTTTTTGATTTAAATAACTTTACTATTTATTTAAAGGATCAAAAAAATAAAAACATTCGACAATTCTCTATACAACAATTTGATTTTGCACATTTAGATCATGCCCTCTCCTTACCAATTGATAATCAGTTATGTGGTGATATTACGAACAATTTTACACCGTACTCAAATAAAGATAATGAGCGAATTATTACGATTAGCTATAAACCAATAAGCCATCTAATCTCTAAGGAGGACCAAAAAGAGCTTATAACATACCCAGATCAATTCTATCAGGTTCAATAAAATGAGGGTGTGGTTTTATAAGTTAGTGCGATGAATCGGCAGGCTTAATCATGCAATATACGTTGAGTCCATCGATCATTTTTGTCCCTCTCAACTCATATCCAAGTCGTTGATAATAAGCAACATTCTGCGGATTCTCTGTATCAAGTGCAATCGTATAGGATGGCTGTGAAGACTTAGCAATTTCATGGATCTCTCGTAGAACCTTTTTACCCGTTCCCGTCTTTTGGTAGGAAGGTTCTACACCGATCATGGTTAGATAATAATGGGCTTCGTTTGGAGCAATAGTAGAAGTTACTTTTTGATACTTAGTTAAATATCTAAGCGTATGAAAGGGTAGTTTAAAAACCAATAGGAGCATGTCGATATTTAATTTAATCTTAGCTTTTATAGATATATTTCTAAGGTTACTAGGCCGATCGATAATTGCCACGTAACTAGGTTTCTTCACATCGTCGGTAAGAATCAGGCCATTTAATAAGCGATTTCGTCTAATGATAAATCGAATTAAAATTTTTGGTTGCTCCTTGTTCTTTCTGTTTGAAAACAAAAAGACAAACAAGGGGTCTTTCTCAAATGCTCGCGAAAGCAAGGATATATGAGCTTCATTAATTTGTTTGTTCATTAGAAGACCCCCTATGATGGAAAACGGAAAAGCTATACAATACTTTAAATACATAAAATAGGAATAACGTAGAAACAAATAATGGTGTTGTTTGACTATAATAAGCCACTATTAGTAGTCCTAACCCTGTTAATCCACCGGCTATGAGGTTATGAATGGCGGATGATCGAATCAAATTTAAGCATGTTGCGCTAACTAAAGTGTAGACACAAATGATAAGTCCGTAGTAAATCGATATTTCCATTGCCCATGCAAGGATAATCGGTTGAATATGGATCGCTATAAATATCCATCTCATCCTTGGACGCTGTTCATAAAAAATATCAGTACCCTTGGTTAGGTTTGCGATAACACCTCCTGAGATATCTAAAAACAAAAGCCAAATGACAATCTGTTTTAGGAAAGATAAACCTCGCCATTCTTCGTACGATAGCAAACCTAATGTAAACCCTGATATTAGTACAAAAAGCGCAATGATAAGTAATGATGGTTTCGTCTGGAATTCACCTAATAATTCATGGAAAAACTTAGGGATTTTAATCATAGAGCACCTCTTTCTAACCGTCCGATCGGTCAATTTTAGATGTTTAAAAACTGGCAGCGGTTATTATAATAAAGACTTCCATGCTTTGATTTGTAAAGTCCAAATTTCTTTTAATGTTCCCATCTCTTTTTCTAGTAAAGAATGAAGACCGTACCCATCTAACGTCATAATGATCATTTCTGAAACTTTTAAAAGCTTTTCTTTTTCTTGAGAACTATAACATGACAATTGGATGGCAATAGCATCAATCATCTCTTGCTTAGCCTTTAATAAATATGTTCTGTATTTCTCATTATGCAAGCAAGTGGTATAGAAATTAAATAAAACAGAATAGGATAACTTCTCTTCTTCACTTAGTGAATAGACACCTTCGCCGAGAAAAAGGAGAAAGCCTTCTAAATCAGGACCTTGATGGGATTTAACAGGTTCCACTAAATCAATTAGTATATTCTCAAAAACCAGATCTAAAATTCCATCCACGGATCCAAAGTGGTGGAAAATATTGCTTTTACTAATTCCTAAAAGATCGGCTACTTTTTTTGCGCTTAATCCTTCAATGCCTTCTTCAGAAATGATTTTCATCGAAGCAGTAAGAATACGGCCCTTTGTTTCGTTGCCTTTTGTAATTCTTAAATCGCGATCCATGTTGACCTCCTCATGTGACCTTTATTTGTAAATCGTAACATTGACCGTTCGATCGGTCAACTTTAATTTAAATTTGTTAGGTTGTCATTCCTTGGAATTTGTAAATTAATAAATTTGGAGCACCGTCATAATCCTAATATGATTATACCTTTGTTAAGACCGTTAATTACTGAATAAAAGAAATACAACTTCTAAAATTCTATCAAAAAATAGTTTTTCTAAGCTAATATAACAGGATGGCTGTTGCTAAATGACGCGACTTCTTTCACTCAATCTAGTGTTATTCTCAGGTTCAATTAAGCCTCTCTTAACGTTCAATAGACACAGTTTCAAATACCTATTTATACACTATTTGTATTATGTTGTAAAAATATGTGAACATATACTAGATTCTTTGATAAGATAATGGAGATATTGGAAAGACAGATGTACGACATAAAAGATTTTCAAGCTTATGTGTTCCAGGGAGGATAGCTTACTATGAAAAAAATACTTTTAAGTTGCAGTTTGAGTCTCATATTTTTACTAGGAGGTTGTATGGCGATGATGGAAGGCGAGCAAAATGATACTAATCAAAATAGCGAAACATCTGAGGAAGAGTTTAATGAACGATATGTGAGTGTGCAAGAGTATACAGGAGAAGGATATCGTCTTCCGAATGGGGAAAAGACAGACTCGATTGCACAGGAGAAATTTGCTGAAATAGAAGAAGAGATGCTACAGTTTTTTCTCGATGAGTATAAAACAGAAGTGATTGTTCATAATGCGGTGGGAAGAGAAAACGGTGCTAGGGTGTATGTGGAATCTGTCGGGGAACCTCATTTTCACACGTATGCGATGATCGGAATTGATGTGGAAGAAAGAGAGATTATCAAGGATAGTATTTGGACAACAACCAATCAGGTAGAGCAAGGAATTTTTGCGGGACTTCTAGCGATGATTATGGAGGAGGAGTTTGCGGCGCTTGATGCATACATGAAGGAAGTTGTTACAGAATATCCGATCGTTGGATTAAGACAAGAAGCCGTAAACAACGTATGGGAGACGGCTTATACGACACCTTACTATTTTGTTCAACCATTGGCATTGAAAGAGGAAATGCCACGTATAAATGAGTTATATTTTAACAACACGAATATAAGTAAAGAAGAATTAAAAAAAAATTTCGATAAAGCAGCTTATGATACAAGAATGTTAGTTATTACAGTTAATTTTTATATGGAGGAAAAAGGAGAATCTCCAGACGAAGAAATTTTAGATGAAATAGTAGAGAAGTTTAATCAAACGGAAGGTTTTCCAGGTGCTAAATATACTATTTTCTTACATGACAACTATATCAATAAGCTGAATGCGAGTGGAAGTCAAGATAATTCGTTAAGGGAAATAGACATTATAATAGATGGGAGGAAGTAGATATGACTGTAACCATTCCTGAAATAAATTCAAGTACAACTAGTGATCAAAATTTAGTGGAACTAGCTGGATTTCATGCTTACGAACAATATAAAGAAGATGATGTTTTTGAAGCGAATGGAAGTTCATTCATAGTTCATGATGATAACTTTGAGGAAGACTCCACTGGCCTTGATGCAATGACAGTGCAAAATATGAACTCTGGAGAATACCATGTTGTTTACATGGGGACTGATATTCACGGGAAATATGGAATGGAAGATTTAATTACAAATGTCAACTTACTTACACCTCCTGTACCTGAACAATTAGAAAGTGCAGACGCATATTTTAGTGAAATGGACACACTTTGAAATACCTATTTCTACACCTTTTGTATTTTATTTGAAATAAATGTAAACATTTATTAGATTATTTGATAAGATAATAGAGATATAGGAAAGACAGATATTTACATAAAAGATTTTCAAGCTTATGTGTTCCAGGGAGGATAGCTTATATGAAAAAGGTACTTTTTAGTTGCAGTTTGAGTGTAATATTTTTACTAGGGGGTTGTATGGCGATGATGGAAGACAAGCAAAATGATAATAATGAAAATAGCGAAACATCTGAGGAAGAGTTTAATGAACGATATGTAAATGTGAATGAGTATACAGGAGAAGGATATCGTCTTCCGTATGGGGAAAAGACAGACCCGATCGCACAGGAGAAATTTGCTGAAATAGAAGAAGAGATGCTACAGTTTTTTCTCGATGAGTATAAAACAGAAGTGATTGTTCATAATGCAGTGGGAAGCGAAAACGGCGCTACGGTGTTCGTGGAGTCTGTGGGGAAACCTCATTTTCACGTACGTGCGAAGATCGGAATTGATGTGGAAGAAAGAGAGATTATCAAGAATAGTATTTGGACAGAACCGAGTAGGGTGGAACAAGGAATTTTTGGCGGGCTTCTAGCGATGATTATGGAGGAGGAGTTTGCGGCGCTTGATGCATATATCGAGGAGGTTGTTGAAGAGCATCCAATCGTTGGGTTAAGACAAGAAGCTGTAAACAACGTAAAGGCAACAGCTTATACGACCCCTTATTATTTTGTTCAACCAATGGCATTGAAAGAGGAGATGCAACGTATCAATGAGTTATATTTTAACGACCCGAATATAAGTAAAGAAGAATTGATAGAAAATTTCGATAAAACAGCTTATGACACAGAAAGGTTATTCATTACAGTTAATTTTTATATGGAGGAAGAAGGAGAATCTCCAGACGAAGGAATTTTCGATGAGATAGTAGAAAAGTTTAATCAAACGCAAGGTATTCCAAGGGGGAATTATGCTATTTTCTTAAGTGATAACTATATCAATAAGTTGTCTGCGAGTGGACATCAAGATAACTCGCTAGAAACAAATGACATAATAAGGGACGGGAGGGAATAGATATGACTGTCACCATCCCTGAAATAAATTCAAGTACAACTAGTGATAAAAATTTAGTGGAACTAGCCGGGTTTCATGTTTATGAAAAATATGAGAAGAGAGATATTGTTGAAGTAGATGGAAATTCATTTATAGTTCGTGACGATAACTTTGAGAAAGACTCCACCGGTCTTGATGCAATGACAGTAGAAAATATTGAATCTGGAGAATACCATATTATCTTCATGGGGACTGATCATAAGGGGAAATATGGAAAGGAAGATCTAATTACAAATGTCAACTTACTTACATCTTCTGTACCTGAACAATTAGTGAATGCAGACGAATATTTTGATAAAATGGAGAAGGAGTTTGGTGAAATTAGCTCCGTAGCCGGAAATTCACTTGGAGGGGCATTGGCAAACACTGTAGCTGTCCGTCATCCTCATGTACGCTCAGTGACATTGAACCCGGCGCCTTTACCAGCAAGCGAATTAGACAAGCAAGTTGAATATGAAAATATCACGAATTATATTAGTGAATACGATGTATTAAATCAGGCCCTTGAAGCCGGAAGATTAGACCATCAAGTTCCTGGAGAAAAACGAGATATTTATAATGGTATTCCTACGTTCGGGAATCTTGGTTCCAACCATACTGGGTACTTTAAGGATGAAAACGGCAACTTACTCGAATCCACTACCATAGGAAATAAGGGAGAACCAGGATACGGTAAAATTTATGTGAATGCCCATGATCACATTGTGGACAGTATCTGGACAGGTACACCTCTATATGGTGGGAGATCTGATAGAATTGACTTAAAAGTCGATCATATAATTATTCTCGGCCAATCAATCAATACCTCCGTGCAAGAGAGGATTGGACTGTCTCACCAGTATGTTAGACACTCTGTTGAAATTATTGAACACGAAAGTGCTTCTTTTGACGAGAGAGTCAACAAATTACGAGAAGTTTATCAAGATATGTTTGAAAATTCAGTTGATGGGAGTTTATTAAAAGGAATTAGGCATGGGAATAGTATGTTTAAACAAACTATCGAAGCTCTTCGTATCATTTTGTATACAATTGAAATTAGGTGCCAATCGTTGAATACGCTGCTTAACTCACCACCTATGGAGCTTCTGGAATTCGTGACTGGAAAAAGTATAAATGTAGAAAGTATATTTTCGGAATTAAAAGGTTACCTGGATCAATTGGAAGAGGAAGTAGAGAAACTGTCATCCTTTGTTGAAGAAACTACTATGAATAAGATTGAAGAGATTTTTAAAGGGGGACAAAAACGATTTCATGATGTCGTCGTAGGAGAATTAGAATCTCACTTTCATCATGTAGAAAGAAACTATCAGCAAGTCGTTACACAAGTCGATGAATTCGGTTTACAAGTTATCCAAATGGCAGAAGCATTTGCTAAGAGAGACGAGAGCTTAGGTAATGCCATCGCCAATCAATCAGCGCTAGAGGGGCTTGGTACGGGTCAAGTTACTAACATCTACCAAATGGAAGATTCTCCATACTTACTCGAATTTATGCGTATTAAAGAGATTAGTCTCAGTTTGGCAATGGATGGATTCAAAGGGAGTTCATTCGCTTTGTTATTACCTATCCTTACGACAATAAGTAGATTTATTCTTTTATTAGAATCAATGGGGGAAACTATCACTACAACGTTAAAAACTGGAACAAATATATTTCTTTTAGGCCACCCTGCCAGTTTAATTATAGATATGTTTACTAATTTTCATGAAAGAGTGAGAAATAGTTTGGAAGAGTGTTTACAACCAATAGATGAATGGATGGAGACACTTCAAGGGATTAGAATAGCCGTTGATAAACTTCGAAACAATTATCCGGATTTAGTAGATAACTTACGCCCCTATGTAGACTCCGCATTATTTAATGATTCAAATTATTACAATGTGCACATTTACAATAGCGCAGCCACGTCTATTTTAAAAGAAATGCAAGTCATATTTGATGATATTGTATATCAACTTTCAAATAACGAAGCAAAGGCAATTACCGAATTGCATGACGTATCGAAAAATGTAAAAATTAATATGGGTAAATTAGAGGAACAAATTGAGCGAGCTGCCACATGGTAAAATTCTGACTTTTTTTGAATACTGTCTGTAACTTATTAGGCTACATATACTTCTAATGGGCTTTTAAATGTGACATGATAAACCTTATCCATAAAATAAACAAGTTTTCTAAGGGTCTGAACTAAAAAGTATCATAATAGACTGTTTTGATGCAGTAAATACGTATTAATAGTACCTAATTACCCTATTATCAGATACCTCGTTTATTCATTGAAAATCAAACTTTAAGCTTCGACTTGGGGCAATTGTAAATGAGGAAGCAATCTCATCCAACACCAGTCGGGATAATCTTCGTTAACAAATACATCCATCATGTAACTTTGTGGGGGACTAGTTGTCCTACAATCTGTTGAATGAACAAAAAGCTTCCTGAATGTTTCTTTTTCGCTTATTTTCTAGTCTTATAGTTTTCATGAAAAATCAACGCACGTTTAATTTAATAGAGTCTTCCAAGCTTTAATTTGTATGGTCCAAATTTATTTTAATGTTACCAGCATTATTAATTTCAACACTGACTGTTCGATTGGTCAACTTTAAATAAGGAAGTTTTCCCCGCTATGCTAAAGTGATAGGGGGAAGGCATTGATTTAAATCTTTAGTCTTTAAATTCTTTGGATACAGCATGCAAAGCTTCTCCAATAACCTGATGCATATCATAGTATTTATAAGTAGCTAATCTTCCACCAAAAATTACGTTTGATTCGTTGTTAGTTAACTCTTTGTACATCTTATAAATTTTATTATTCTTATCATCATTAATTGGGTAATATGGTTCAAGTCCCTGTTTCCATTCCATTGGATACTCTTCGGTAACAACAGTTTTATCTTGATTTCCGAACTCGAAATGTTTATGTTCAATGATTCGGGTATAGGGAGTCTCTCTATCCGTATAATTGACAACAGCATTTCCTTGAAAGTTTTCTTTGTCCATAACTGTTGTTTCAAACTGCAAACTTCGATAATCTAAAAAGCCAAATTGGTAGTTGTAATATTGATCAATCATTCCTGTAAAAACAATCTTTTCTGCCAGTGCTTCTAATTCTTCTTTCTCTTCAAAGAAATCTACATCTAATCTAACCTCAACATCCTCCAGCATTTTTTCGATAATCGCAGTATAGCCGCCAACTGGAATCCCTTGATACCTATCATTAAAGTAATTATTGTCATAAGTAAAACGAACGGGCAGACGTTTAATTATGAAAGAGGGTAACTCTCTTGCCGATCTTCCCCATTGTTTTTCGGTATATCCTTTTATCAGCTTTTCATAAATGTCAGTTCCTACTAATGAGATTGCCTGTTCCTCTAAATTTCTTGGCTGAGTTATATTCGCAGCGTTTCGTTGTTCTTTAATTTTTTGTTTTGCTTCCTCGGGATTAATCACACCCCATAATTTGTTAAAGGTATTCATGTTAAAGGGGAGATTGTAGATTTCGCCTTTATAATTGGCTACTGGGGAATTGGTATATCTGTTAAATTCGGCAAAGTTATTCACATAATCCCAAATCTGTTTGTTGTTTGTGTGAAAAATATGTGCACCATATTTATGGACGTTTATCCCTTCTATATTTTCTGTATACACGTTTCCACCGATGTGATCCCGTTTATCGATTACTAGACATTTTTTCCCTCTTTTAGTCGCTTCATAAGCAAATACAGATCCAAATAGACCTGCACCAACGATTAAATAATCATACATTTTAAGAAGTCTCCTTTTATTGTTCTTCGTAACACTATTTAATTACTTTTTCCTATCTTTTCACAATCAAATTAATTTAGCAACACAACCGAGAAAAATGAGAGTACATGTAGAGGAATATATGGTATCTAGTAGTAGCAATTGTTATAGAAGAGTCTCAATTCATTAAATGAACCTTTATTATCATTAATAAAGTTGTAGAAACTTGTCACAACAAGTTTTTTTTTGTATGATCAATAGCGATATAGAACTTTTATTCTAGTCTTAATTATTCATAAAACTCTTTGTATAATATCAAACCAGAATCTGAGGTAAGGTTATCATCTTCGAAATTGAAAATAATACTATTATTGAATTTCAGTTTTTTTTCAGCTACACTTTCCATAATCGAGCTCCTTTCCTTAGTTAGTGTTTTGTGTTGTTACTTATACACTATCAAAAAAGGAGCTCCTTTTTCTATGATTTTTTCACTTATAAGGGTTGATTTTATGAACAACCTTGGCTATAGCAATGTAAAAATATTTTAAGAATAAAAATAAAATTTTATGTAAGAAATTACAGTTATCATCATTTCCTAGGGGGGAGATAAAAATGATTCGAATTGCAATTGTGGAGGATGAAATTAATTATCAAGAACAATTGATTGATTTTCTGCGAAGATTCGAGCAGGAAAAGGGGGAAAGCATTGAAATAGAGACATATTCTGACGGTGATGAATTCATTGAAAATTATAAGACTCAATTTGACATCATCTTGATGGATGTTCAAATGCCCTTATTGGATGGTATGTCTGCAGCAGAAGAAATTAGAAAATTTGATTCGGAAGTGGTCATAATCTTTATTACAAATATGGCGCAGTATGCCATCAAAGGATATGCTGTGGATGCACTGGATTATGTGTTGAAGCCAATTTCCTATTTTTCGTTTTCACAACGTTTGAATCGAGCAATGGAGAGAATGAAGAAGCGGGAATCTCATTTTGTAACAGTAAAAGTTAAAGGTGGAGTGGCGCGTCTGGATCTTTCTGATATTTATTATGTGGAAAGTCAGGGGCATCAGCTTATTTTTAAAACAAAAGATGGAGAGCTAACGTCATCAGGAGCGATGAAGGATTTGGAAAAGGAATTAACTAACTACCATTTTTTTCGCGGTCATAAAGGTTATTTGATCAATTTGGAACATGTGGATGGAATGAATGCTAGCTGTGCTATTGTGAAAGGAGAAGAGCTTCCTGTGAGTCGCACGAAAAGGAAAAGTTTCATGGAGGCTTTGGCGAATCAATGGGGAGATGTGGTTAAATGATTGACATTATTCCGGACATCCCTAGGTTATATACTGCAATAGCAGAATGGATGGCTTGTATTGTTTACATCATCATATTAAAAAGACGAATAAATGGCTGGCAGCTAGTAACAGTTGCTGGTGGTGCATTAGTTTTCCAATCTATTTTTTTAATGGTGACTAGGGATTTACCAATTGTCTTTTGGATTCCAAGTATGCTTGTGGCAGTAGGTATGATGTTTTTATTCATATATATATGTTGCGATATTACTCCAACAGAAGCGGGTTATTTTGGTGTCAAGGCATTTGTTGCTGCGGAATTAGTTGCTGCCTTACAATGGCAAGTACATTTCTACTGGTGGAGTAGTAGCGATAGCAATCTTACATTGGAAATCTTATTATTAATTGTCATGTATGTTGGTGCTTTTTTATTAATTTGGCAACTAGAAAAAAACCTTATACCAGATGAGGGTAGATTGAATATTATGCAGCGTGAATTGTGGTCAACAGTTGTGATTGGGGCTGCGGTTTTCTTTATCAGTAACTTAAGTTTTGTTTCTGAAAGTACACCTTTTAGTGGTCAATACGCACGAGAAATTTTTAATATTCGAACCTTAGTAAATGTAGGTGGGTTCGCCATCTTATTTGCATATCATGTACAAATAAACGAAATAAGAGTAAGACATGAACTAGAAGCGGTTCAAAAAATACTCCAGAATCAATATGCTCAATATCAACAATCAAAGGAAAGTATTGAATTAATTAATTATAAGTATCACGATCTAAAAAATCAGATTATTGCCCTTAGAGCTGAGGAAGATCCAGAGAAGAGAAACGTCTATCTGACGGAGATGGAAAATGATATTAAGTCTTTTGAAGCGCAGAATAAGACTGGAAACAATGTACTTGATACACTACTGGCGAGTAAAAACATGTATTGTATTAAGAACGGGATTACTTTAACCTGCGTAGCAGACGGAACATTACTGAATGATATGGATGTAGTTGATATCTGCACTATTTTTGGGAATGCATTAGACAATGCAATAGAATACGAACAACAATTCGAAAATCCGGAGAAAAGACTGATTCATGTTTCGTTATTTGCTCAGAAAGGATTTGTGATGATTCGATTTGAAAACTACTTTGAAGGGAAGTTGAAACTGGAGGGTGATTTACCAGCAACGACTAAGAAAGATTCATATTTTCACGGCTATGGTTTAAAGAGTATCCAATATACAGTACAAAAGTATGATGGGATAGTCAACGTGGATAATAAAGACAATTGGTTTGAACTAAAGATTTTGATTCCAATAAAAACCTAATAACATCATCAGAACATTTTACCAAATTTATAATACCTTCTTTTGAACGAAAATTATAAACGACGGGGAACAAAAAAGAAATATTAATCCTATATAAATAAAAGCTTGGATAAATGCTAACTGCATTTATCCAAGCTTTTATTATTTTCAATACAGTTTATGCAAAAAAACCTACCGTTCATGTGATTGAAATGCATCAAGTTATATTTATGTTAAATTTCTTTATAGGCATTAGTCATAAAAGGGAAGTGACGTTTAGGATGGAATGTATACCTTTTCATTTCGAAGAAGATTGACTAGTTATATAAAGTTGTCTCGGTGATACTTTGTGTTCGATGCGAAAGGTGTTTCGTTGTACAATCTTAAATTAAATTATCTTCCCTATAGTAATTGAAAGGAGGTTACTGAAAATACGAATAAAAAGTAAGCGATAACAAAAAAGATGTGAGTTATTTAAATTAAGAACTTTAATCTTTAATTAAATGCCTAATCTTCCATATGAAAGGGGAAATTTGAAAATGAAAAACCGAATAAAATTCTTAACGCTTTTATTAGTATTAGTTCTAACTTCTTTAATTGTCATGGCTTGTGAAAACGATGAAGCTGGAGGAGATCCGATAGAACCTGAAGAAGTTGGATCTGGTGATGTGAAATGGGATGAAGAAGAAACAGAAGATGGATATATGATTGTTACAAATGAAGATGGGGAAACATTAGCATATTCAAAGGATTCTGATGTTGAACTTATTCAAGTGGATGGATATGCTTTTAAAGATTTAAATAACAATGGCGTACTTGATCCGTATGAAGACTGGAGATTAGAAGATAGTGTTCGAGCAGAAAATTTAGCTTCACTTTTGGAAGTGGAAGATATAGCTGGATTAATGCTATATAGCTCTCATGTGATGAGTGTATCTGAAGAGTTAGAAGAGGAGCAAATATCATTTCTAGATGTTGGTGGTCGTGCGGTGTTGAATGCAGCTAATGAAGCATCAACGACTGATACTGTGAAATGGAACAATGCTATGCAAGCTTATGCAGAAGGATCTGATTTTGGTATCCCTGTAATGATGAGTAGTGATCCGAGGACTGGGGGAGTTTCAAGTATTCCTTCTAATCTTGGTCTAGCATCAACATTTGATCAAGAACTAGTTCAAGATATGGGGAATTTGACTTCCATCGAGTATCGTTTACTTGGTATTGGAACATTACTTGGACCACAAATCGATTTAGCAAGTGAACCTCGCTGGAACCGAGTTTCGGGTACGTTTGGTGGAGATCCTGCATTGTCAAGAGATCTTACAAGTTCATTTGTGAATGGAGTGCAATCAACTTTTGATGAAAGTGGGGATGACCTTGGATGGGGGCCTCAAAGTTTGAGCGCAATGATTAAACATTGGCCAGGTGATGGCGCTGCAGAGGGTGGTCGTGAAAGTCACTCGGCCAGAGGTAATGGCGCAGTTTACCCTGGCGGACAATTTGATACACATCTCATTCCTTTCGTAGATGGTGGATTTAATTTGGAAGGATCGACGGAATCTGCCACGTCAGTAATGGCATCTTACTCAATTGCATTTGGTGAAGAGGATGATTTTGGTGAATCGGTAGGTTCAGCTTTTAGTGAGTATAAAATCAACAATTTATTACGTGAGCAATACGGATTTGATGGCGTTGTAACTACTGACTGGAGCGTTCTTGACGACGTTGAAGGTGGTTTTCTTCCAGGGAAACCTTATGGTGTGTCTGACCTAACTAAGGAAGAACGAGCATTAAAAGCAATCCTTGCAGGTACTGATCAGTTTGGTGGCTTGGACGATCGTGATGTCGTTATGGGCGCTTATGAAGTTGGTGTTGAGGAGTTAGATGAAGAAGCTATGACATCTCGATTTGAAGAATCGGGTGCGCGAATCTTAAAAGGCTACTTTAACATTGGTATATTTGAGAACTCTTATGTTGATTTAGCAGAAGCGGAAGCGACTGTACTTAGTGAAGAATTCCAAGATCAAGCATATGATGCGCAATTAAAATCAGTTGTTATGTTAAAGAACTCAAATAACACTATTTCTTCAAATGATAGTGATGAAAAACCAACGGTATATGTTCCTAAGATTTATGCACCGTTTCAAGATTTAATTTTTGGTCCTGAAGCAGCAGAGTGGAAATTACCTGTTGAACTGGATGTATTAGAGGAATACTATAATGTTGTAACAGATACTCAAGCAGAAACACTAACAGGCCCTGAAGACGAAGAGGGAAATCCGACGGTAGCAGTTGAGGATATTGTTCGTGCAACTCCTGAGGAATTGGAGTCCGTTGATTATAGCTTAGCAATTATTCGCGATCCAATGAACTTAGGCGGATATCATGAAGGAATGGGTTGGGATCCAGAAAACGAGGAATTTATTCCAATTTCATTACAGTATGGCGAATATACTGCTGATTCTGAACACGTTCGTGAAGAATCTATTTCCGGTGATATTACGATAACGGAAGAAGCAAGTGGATATGGTGTCGAAGAAGTTGAAGAAAAAGAAAATCGTTCTTATTTCGGTCAACAAGCTCAAGTGTTAAATTACGAAGATGTTAATACTGTCAAGTATGCAGCTGAAAATACGTCGGAAAATGCTCCGGTTATTGTAGCAGTTAAGGCTCAACATGGACCAATGATTTTCTCAGAAATTGAGCCTTACGCTGATTCAATTCTTATGGGATTTGGGGGCTTCACAGGATCGGGTAATGGTGTTGATGATAGGGCATTGCTTGATGTTGTATCAGGTAAGAGTGAACCGTCCGCTTTATTACCAATACAAATGCCTGCAGACATGCTAGCTGTGGAAGCGCAATTGGAAGATGTACCGCGAGATTTGGAAGTATATGTTGATAGTGAAGGGAACAGTTATGACTTTACATTCGGACTAGATTGGTCTGGTGTCATCCAAGATGACCGTGTAGAGAAGTATAATGTACCAGCATTGGTTGACCCAGAAAATCAGGGTAACGAATAACTTGTCAAAGAAACCCAAGAAATAAAACTCTTGGGTTTCTTTATCTACTGATTAGTCCAGATACAGTTAGAATCTTCTACAATTTATACTGTTACTTTTGCCCAAATCTAAAGTCTATTTACCGTTTATAAAAAAAATCTTACCGTTTATGCAAGTGAAATATATGACGGATAATGTATGTTAAAATTTTTTTGTAGTTGTAAAGGGGCTGGCGTGTCGATAAATGAATACCTTTTCAATCTAATGCATGTAATCTCTTTACTATACTATGAAAGAACAAAAATACATTATCATTAATCTTTAAGGGGGAATAAAAATGAAAAGTAAGAATAAGAAAAAATTCCGCATTTTTATGAGTATATTTCTATCATTTATAATTCTTGTTGGAATTGCAGGTAACGTCGCACTAGCACATTTTTCTGATGTCGTTACAATGTACTTTGATGAAATTGATGTAGATAGTGCTGAAGCAGTTGAGGCGCGGGAACATTCAGAGAATGTTGCATCACAAATCGCTGATGAAGGAATTATTTTACTTCAAAATAATGAAGACATGCTTCCGTTAGATGAAGCTACAAAATTAAACGTCTTCGGATGGAGTTTTACAAACCCAGTATATGGGGGGACAGGTTCCGGTAGAGTAAATGCAGATACAGCAGTTAATCCAAAAAAAGGTCTTGAAAATGCCGGTTTTGAAATTAACGAACAATTATATAACGATTATGTTGATACAGGACTTGAAAGACCAATTATTGATATGGATGGTCAAGACTGGTCCATTCCAGAGCCGTTAGCCTCTGAATTTTACACTGAAGAAAGAATGCAAGAAGCTAAGGAATTTTCGGATACAGCAGTTATTTTTGTTGCTCGTTCAGGTGGTGAAGGAGCAGATCTTCCAAGAGTGATGGATGGTCCTGATACGTTTGATCCAGACGGTGGTGCTTTTAGTGCAACGGGTAATAAATATGGGTTTGAGGATGACTTAGATCCAGATAAACATTATCTCCAACTTACTAATCGTGAACAAGATATGGTTGATAGTGTTACAGAGCACTTTGACGATGTTGTTCTTGTAGTTAATAGCAGTAACACATTTGAGCTTAGTTGGTTAGAGGATTATGACCAAATTAAAAGCAGTGTTTCTGTTGGTGGGGCAGGACTAAATGGATTTGACTCTCTAGGTAATGTTCTAGCTGGTGAGGTAAACCCATCTGGTAGAACGGTAGATATATACACTAGAGATCTTTTGGATCCTCCTGCAATGACAAATTTTGGAGACTTTAATTATGTCCTTGAAAATGAAGATGGTTCATACGAACATGCTATTGATCAAGAAAATGTTCTTCTGAAGTATATTGAGTATACGGAAGGTATTTATGTTGGACATCGTTATTACGAGACAGCAGCAGCAGAGGGTATTATTGATTACTATGACGAGGTCCAATTCCCGTTTGGGTATGGATTAAGTTACACAACCTTCGAACAAGAAGTAGTTCCAGATAGCTTAAACTGGGATGAAGAAAATGTTTCATTTGATGTGAACGTTACTAATACAGGTTCGGTAGCTGGTAAAGAAGTAGTACAAATCTACTTTTCTGCTCCGTACACAGGTGAGATCGAAAGGTCAGCTGTAGATTTAGTCGCTTTCGATAAAACAGATATTCTTGAACCTGATGATTCAGAAACAATTACTGTTTCATTTAAAGTAGAAGATATGGCTGCATATGATCACAACGGAATATACAGTGATACAGGCACTTATGTACTTGAAGAAGGGGAATACTCGATTTATTTAAATAATAACTCCCATGAAGTTATTGAAGAAGTAGAAACAAGAACACTTTCAGAAGTGGTGTATGATGATGGTCGTTCTACTGATGAACAAGTACCAGAAAACCAGTTCGATGATATTGCAACAGGTGAGACTTATCTTTCTAGAGCTGATGGTTTTGCAAATTTAGATCAATTAGTTAATCATGAAGAATTTACTGTTAATACTGACAGTGGAGAAGAGACTATACGAGGAAAACTTGTAGATGAAGATTTCGTAGATATGGTTAACAGAGAACGATATGAGATTCCAGAAGATACTCTTACAGACGCACCTACAACTGGGGTGGATAATCGTCTGACTTTAGAAGATTTTTCTGGTGTAGACTACGATGATGATAGCTGGAATGATCTACTTGACCAATTATCGGTAGACGACATGCTTGACTTAGTTACGCTTGGTGGTTATAGAACAATTGAAATTGAATCTGTCGGTAAGCCTCTTACAAATGACTATGATGGCCCTTCAGGTATTACTGCATATACTTCTAGATCTGATACATCAGGTACTGCATTCCCTGCAGGGGTTGTCCTTGCGCAAACTTACAATGTAGACCTAGCTACACAAATGGGTGAAGCAGTAGGTGCTGAAGGTCAAGCTTACGGAGTATCTGGTTGGTACGCTCCAGGGATTAACATCCACCGTTCAGCCTTCAGTGGTCGGAACTTTGAGTATTACTCTGAAGATCCGTTAGTATCTGGTAAGATGGCTTCTACTAAAATCGAAGGCTTTGAAAGTCAAGGTGGATTTGTTTATATGAAACACTTTGCACTTAATGACCAAGAGGAAAATCGAACACTTGGTTTAATGACATGGGCTAATGAACAAACAATTCGTGATATTTATTTGAAGCCTTTTGAATTGGCAGTTAAAGAAGGTGGAGCAAGTGGTGTAATGTCAGGGTTTAACAGTATGGGGCCAGTATGGGCTGGTGCAAGTTCAAGCCTTCTCCAAGAAGTGTTACGTAATGAGTGGGGTTTCCGAGGCCATGTTAATACAGACTTCTTCTTAGGTGCTGCCTATCCTTATATGGTAGCGGAACTAGGTTTTCGTAACGGAAATGACTTGTTATTAACTGGTACAGCTCCGCAGGGAGTACCTGAAATAAATACAAGTAGCAATGATACTTTATGGGCGATGAGAGATGCATCACATAATATTCTTTATACAGTTGCGAATAGTGGAGCTATTGATCTACCATTGAGCACTGATACACCTACATGGGTAAAAATCACAATTGCAGTAGATATCCTTCTTGCATTAGGTGTTATAGCTGGATTTTACTTCACTTTCCGTAAGCCGAGGGAACAATATACAGTGAATAAAGCGTAGCCTACCTGTAACTGAGATATAAAATAACTTAATTTAGCGGTGCTCTCTATGAGTGTCGCTAAATTCAAAAAGAGGAAGATTCAAATGAAATACAAAGATTTGATTACTAAAATGACTTTAGAAGAAAAAGCCTCCTTAATGTCTGGAAAAGATTTCTGGCAAACGCAGGACATAGAACGACTTGATATTAATAACATTTTTCTTGCGGATGGACCTCATGGAATTAGAAAACAGGCAGAAGCCGCTGACCACCTTGGTCTAAACGAAAGTCTTCAAGCTACTTGTTTTCCAACTGCTGCAACTGTAGCTAATAGTTGGAATGAAGAGTTGGGAGAAACAATGGGAGACTACCTTGGTAAAGAGGCTGTAGCACAGAAGGTGAATGTTCTACTTGGACCTGGAATTAATATGAAGAGAAGTCCTTTAGCTGGAAGAAATTTTGAGTACTTTAGTGAAGATCCATACCTTGCAGGTAAACTGGCTGCAGGAATGATAAGAGGGATTCAATCTCATGGAATTTCAGCTTGTGTAAAACATTTTGCGGTAAATAATCAAGAAGAAAGACGTATGTCTATAGATACGATCGTTGATGAAAGAACTCTTAGAGAAATTTATTTAACTGCCTTTGAAATTGCAGTTAAAGAAGGTGAAACAAAGACAATTATGTCTGCTTACAACATGTTGAATGGTGCCTATACAAATGAAAACCTCCATATAATGAGAGATATTTTACGAGGTGAATGGGATTTTGAAGGTGTTGTTGTAACAGATTGGGGTGGAAGTAACGATCGTGTTGCAGGTTTAGCTGCAGGTAATGAATTGGAAATGCCTACAACTGCAGGTGAAACCAATGAAGAAATTATTGCCGCAATCAAAAATGGAAAAATCAAGGAAAATATTTTAGACGAGTGTGTAGATAGATTACTCGATTTAGTTTTTACAACAGAGGAAGTTTTTAAGAAAGAAAGTAAAGAAATTGATATTAATGAACATCATGAGATGGCACAAAGAGTGGCGGAAGAGTCGATTGTCTTATTGAAAAATGAGGATAACATTCTCCCACTTAATAAGGATAAAAAAATTGCCGTCATTGGAGATTTTGCAAAAGAAGCAAGATATCAAGGTGCAGGATCCTCCATTGTAAATCCTACATTTTTAGATAATACACTAGACGTTCTGAAAGAGTCTAATATTGAGTCTATTGGATTTGAACAAGGTTTTGATAGATATGGAAAGAAAAGCAAGAAAAAAATAGATGAAGCATGTAGTTTAGCAAAAGAGGCAGATGTGGTTCTATTATATATAGGATTAGACGAAGTGACGGAAGCGGAAGGCCTTGATCGTGAAAATATGGCAATCCCTGAGAATCAAATCGAATTACTTGATGCTTTGTTCGAGGTAAATCCAAACATCGTTGCCGTTCTTTCATGTGGTGCAGCAGTAGAAATACCATTTATTAATAAGGTGAAGGGACTCGTACATGCTTATTTAAGTGGTCAGGCTGGTGCTAAGGCAATTCTTAAGATTTTGACTGGGGATGTAAATCCATCTGGTAAATTAGCAGAATCTTTTCCGGTTCGATTTGAGGATACACCATCTTATCATCAGTTTCCAGGAAAGGAAGTTAGTGTTGAGTATAGGGAAGGCCCATTTATTGGTTATCGATATTATGATACAGCGAATGTTGATGTTCTTTTCCCCTTCGGTTATGGATTAAGTTATACGACCTTTGAGTATTCAAATATTCAAGTGAATAAAGATGGGGTTACTTTTAACATTACGAACTCGGGTGAGGTTGCAGGCTTGGAAGTTGCTCAATTATATGTAGGATGTCAATCAAAAGATATATTCAGACCAAAAAAGGAACTGAAAGGATTTACGAAAGTATCTCTACATGCTGGTGAAACAAAAACAGTAACGATTCCATTTGACGATAAAACCTTCCGATATTTTAACGTGAAGACGAATCAATGGGAAATAGAAGGAGCCGATTATAACATCATGATTGGTGCGTCTAGTTCGGATATGAGATTAGAAGACAATCTATTTATAGATGGTACTGGAGCACCACTACCATATAATAAAGAAAATCTTCCATCTTATTATTCTGGGAAAGCGAATAATGTAAGTGTTGAAGAATTTGAGACACTTATTGGACGTAAGGTACCTGTTGCTACTTGGGATCGAACAAAGCCCCTTGGTTACAACGATACAATTGCACAATGTCAGTATGCGAAGGGTTTATTTGCAAGATTTGCATTTAGAGCAATTAAGTTTTCCCATAAATTCCTTTGGAAGATTGGAAAACGTAGCACAGCGAATCTCATCATGATGTCTGTCTATCATATGCCGTTTAGAGGGATGGTCAGAATGACAGGTGGAATAATGAACATGGGTATGCTCGATGGTATATTAATGGTTGTAAATGGGAAATTCTTCAAGGGGATGCGGCATCTATTAAGTGAAAGAAAAAAGATGAAGGCTTCCAAAAGGAAGTTAGACATTACCACTGGTAGTAGTAGCAAAGGAGAGGTACTATGAATAAGGAAGGTGAAAAGCGTTCAGGAATAGTTGGCTTTTGGAATAGAATTAAAGAAAAGTATCCAAATAGTGCCCAATTTTTTGTTTTCTTTATGCTTAGTAATGGAGTCACCGTGCTTCAGTTAGGACTAATGCCAGTATTTAGGAGTATATTTGCACAAACAGCATTAGTTACTACTAACTTTCAAATTTGGCAAGTTGGAACTCATCCAGATGGTAGTTCTTATTATATATTTGACTTTGCTGGAGGTGCTATTTCTGAAGGGGGCGGGGGAGGTCTCGCTTTTTTCCTAGCAGTACAAATTAGTATTGCTATTGCACAAATCATTAATTTCTTTGCGCAAAGAAGTATTACTTTTAAATCAAACAGCAGCATCTGGAAGGCAGCATTCTGGTATTTTGTTGCATACGTTATTATTACAATCGTAGCTGCAGCAGCTCTAGGGTTCTACCAAACACCAGTGTATAATTTCTTTATGAACACTTTAGGATGGGGGGCTTTGGGAGAAACGACAGCAGATGTTGTGACAATGATAATTAACAGTGCGATTTCATTCTGGGTATTCTTCCCTATTTTTAAGATTATTTTCAAGCAAGTGCCTGAAGAACCAATTAAACCAGAAAAGGTTGTGTAAGTATGAAATTATTATCAGTAGTTATTCCTTGCTATAATTCTCAAGATTATATGAGAGATTGCATTGAGTCCCTTTTGCCCGGCCGGGAGGATGTTGAGCTGATTATAGTCAACGACGGGTCTGTTGATCAAACGGCAGGAATTGCTGATGATTATGTCAGAAAGTACCCTGAAATTGTTAAAGCGATACATCAAAAAAATGGAGGACATGGTGAAGCGGTAAACACAGGTATTCGAAATGCCACTGGACTGTATTTCAAGGTAGTCGATAGCGACGATTGGGTAGACATTAGAGCTTATCTTAAAATCTTGGATACGTTACGTGATTTTGTAAATGATGCTTCATCAGTTGATATGCTTATAACTAATTTCGTTTATGAAAAAGAAGGCGCCAAGTATAAGAAGGTAATGAAATATGATGATGTTCTTCCAGAGGATAGGGTTTTTAATTGGGACCATATCAAGGATTTTCGCAAAGGCCAGTATCTTATGATGCATTCCATTATCTACAGAACACAGCTGATAAAGGATTCTGGACTGGAACTTCCAAAACATACTTTCTATGTGGATAATCTATATGTCTATCAGCCGCTTGTTCATGTAGAGAAAATCTATTATTTAAATGTAGATTTTTATAGATATTTTATTGGCAGAAAAGATCAATCTGTTAATGAGAGTGTGATGATAAGAAGAATTGACCAGCAAATTAAAGTAAATAAGCTCATGATTGAGCAGGTGGAACTTAATTCTGTTAAAAACCTTAAACTTCAACGATATATGCTACATCAGTTAGAAATCGTTACGGTCATTTCCTCTATTTTGTTAATTCGTTCGGGAACAAGAGAAAATATTGAAAAGAAAAAGGAATTAATGAAGTACATTAAGGAAAGAGACGAGAAGCTGTATCATAATATTCGATACGGATGGATGGGTCACCTCATTAATTTACCGGGCAGTTTCGGTCGCAGTATTTCTGTGGGAGCCTACAAGGTGTCACAAAAATTAGTAGGTTTTAATTAAATTAATTGTTAATATGATGTGTAAAAGTGAGTCCACTGTGATAGTGTTCTCACTTTTTTTCATGGAATAATTTGGATTAATGAATAACTTCTTATAACAAATGAAGAGGAGGAGGTTGAAGCAATTACTGGTGAGTGTTCCTCGGAAAATGAACCACTTTACGACTAATCGTTAAATCAATTAATTCTGATTAAATGAGAATTTTGATGCCTACTTGATTGTAGAATGAGATTTAAGTGAATCATTTATTGTACTTAAACTACTATTATTTAGCTTTAATAACGTTATTCTAAGTTAGGATTCCCTTCAATTAGATAGGTCAAACACTTGCAAATGTTAGATTAGCTAGGTCTAATGAAACCTACTATATTTCATATGTTTGACAAGAAGGAACATTGACAATGCAGAAATGTAAACGCAATCTTATTTTTAGATCCTAACTAAAGGTGGAGACGATTTTTTCAAAAATCTAGTATTTAATGTCAAATAATCTTGAATTTTCACTCCTCCTTAGAACAGTTGTGATTCAAGTACGTAATCTTTTTTGTTAAGGGAGTCATTTTACTTTCAATTTAGTTGCTAGTTTATTATAATTATAATGTAATAATTAATAGCACAACTCAGTTTGAAAGTTTCATAGTGCTGAAGGTGCTTTAGATTACAAGATATAAGGAGGAGAAATCATTATGGATCCAAAAGACAATGTAAGTGAAGGCAAGTGCCCGGTAAATCATGGTGGTGCTACTAGTCACAAGTCTAGTGGTACATCAAACAGAGACTGGTGGCCAAACCAACTTAACTTAAATATTCTCCATCAGCATGACAAGAAAACAAACCCTTTGGGGGAAGATTTTGATTATGCAGAGGAATTCCAAAAGCTAGATTATGATGCCCTTAAGCAAGATCTTCACGAGCTTATGACAGACAGCCAGGATTGGTGGCCTGCAGATTTCGGACATTATGGTCCATTCTTTATTCGTATGTCTTGGCATGCTGCTGGTACTTACCGTACAGGTGACGGTCGTGGAGGTGGCGGTACTGGTACTCAACGCTTTGCGCCGCTTAACAGTTGGCCTGATAACGGTAACCTCGATAAAGCACGTCGTTTGTTATGGCCAATTAAGCAAAAATACGGGAACAAAATTTCTTGGGCAGACTTGGTACTTCTAACAGGTAATGTTGCGCTTGAATCAATGGGATTAAAGACATTTGGTTTTGGAGCGGGACGTGAAGATGTCTGGCATCCAGAAGAAGATATCTATTGGGGTGCGGAATCTGAATGGCTAGGTGATAAACGCTACTCAGGTGATCGTGAACTTGAGAATCCACTTGCTGCTGTGCAGATGGGTCTTATCTATGTTAACCCAGAAGGTCCAAATGGTAAGCCAGATCCAATACAAAGTGGTAAAGACATCCGTGAAACTTTTTCGCGTATGGGAATGAACGATGAAGAAACCGTTGCACTAACAGCGGGTGGCCATACATTTGGTAAGTCACATGGAGCTGGTGATGCTGCTAAAGTTGGTCCAGAGCCAGAGGCTGCTCCACTTGAAGAACAAGGCCTTGGTTGGAAGAACTCACACGGATCCGGCAAAGGTAGAGATACAATCACAAGTGGTATTGAAGGTGCGTGGACTCCTACTCCAACACAGTGGGACAATAGTTATTACGATATGCTGTTTGGTTATGAATGGGAGCTTACAAAGAGTCCAGCAGGTGCCTATCAATGGACTGCTATAGATGTAGATGAAAAGGACCTTGCACCAGATGCAGAAGATTCATCCGTTCGTGTTCCGACGATGATGACAACTGCGGATATGGCTATGCGTATGGATCCAGAATTCGAAAAGATTTCTCGTAGGTTCCACAAGAATCCAGACGAGCTTGCAGATGCATTTTCTCGCGCATGGTATAAATTGTTGCATCGTGACATGGGGCCTCGTGAAAGATTACTAGGACCAGAAGTTCCAAATGAAGAGTTGATCTGGCAAGACCCTGTACCAGCAGTTGATTATAAATTAACTGATTCAGAAGTAGAAGAGCTTAAAGCGACAATTCTAGACTCTGGACTTACTATTAGCGAACTTGTAACTACAGCTTGGGCTTCTGCAAGTACTTTCCGTGGATCAGATATGCGTGGCGGTGCGAATGGTGCCCGTATTCAACTTGCTCCACAGAAGGATTGGGAAGTGAACCAGCCAGAACAACTTGAAAAAGTGCTTAATGTTCTTAAAGACATTCAAAAGCATAAGCAAGTCAGCCTTGCTGATTTGATTGTTCTTGGCGGTACTGCAGCAGTAGAAAAAGCTGCAAAAGATGCAGGTGTAGACGTAAAGGTACCGTTTGTTTCTGGACGCGGTGACGCAACAGATGAGCAAACAGATGCAGATAGCTTTGATGTACTAGAACCGATTGCTGATGGATTCCGCAACTACTTAAAGAAACAGTATACTGTAAGTGCAGAGGAGCTTCTTGTTGATAAGGCACAGTTACTTAACCTTTCTGCACCGGAAATGACTGCACTTGTTGGTGGTATGCGTGTTCTTGGTACAAACTACAATGGTACACAACATGGTGTTTTCACGGACAATGTAGGCACACTTTCAAATGATTTCTTTGTCAACTTACTAGACATGGGAATTGAGTGGAAGGCTCAAGATGACTACGTATTTGAAGGCCGTGACCGTAAAACTGGTGAGGTCGTTCGTACAGCATCAAGAGTTGACCTTGCGTTCGGTTCTAACTCTGTCCTTCGTGCCCTTGTAGAAGTTTATGCTCAAGATGATAGTAAAGAGAAGTTTGTGCATGACTTTGTCGATGTTTGGGTGAAGGTAATGAATGCAGATCGTTTTGACCTTAAGTAATAGTTACTAACTTTAACTAGAACAAAGCACACTACTATTACGCCTGAAGTCTCAAGGTGAAAATACAAAGTGTTAGAATGCTCGAAAATTATTTTGAGCGTCTTCTAAATTTGTGAAAAGCCGTTATGACAGATTTATCGTCATGACGGCTTTTTTGCTGTGCTAAGCGATTGCTTAATTTTTATAGAGATAGTAGGTAGAATTTAATAAAATGTTACAATTTTTTCAATAAATAAAGTACTATAAATTAGTTAATTTGTGAATATTCTACCTATTTTGAATATTCATTGTTTTTAAAAGAAAACTTAACATTTTTGATATTTTAAATGCAGACTTGTCTCAGTATAATGACGAAATATACAAGCAGTAAAAAGAGTAGCATAATTTTTATTGTTTGCGTCTCATTACTTTCTTCATTGGAAGGGTGATTTATGTAAAAAAATTTATCTAGTTGTTGTTTCTTTTTTTGTGTTTTGAGTTCCATGTACTGTTATGTGCAACCTGCCCTTAATATAGGGAATTTTTTTAGTGACAAAATGTTAGCGCTTACTTTTTTTGAAAATCTAAGTTAATTTATACTAAGGAGGATTTACATGGTTAAGAGAAAGTTATCGATCTTCATGGTGATAGTAATGATATTCTCATTGTTCTCAGCTAGTGGGATATCGGCGAATACTAATGATTCAGAGGGTGAACGACCACATTGGAGGTTTGACTTTGGAACAGAGTCGAGTTCTGTAGCAGGTGGATATACGAAAGTATCCGATTTAACTGGATATACAAGTGACAGGGGTTATGGATTTGATGAAGTAAATGAAGGCAACTCGGAAGATCAAGGGGATGATTTAAGGAGAGATTTTGTTTTAGCGCATGGACATACCTTTACGGTAGATCTACCGGATGGGGAATATGATGTTCAAATAACTACTGGGTCTAACTGGGATTATAATGAAACAACCTATTCACTTCAAGGTGGAGAGCTACAAGGTGGAGAGGGCACAAATGGTGGAGAATTTATCACTTATGAAGATACAGCAGTTGTTTCAGATGGTGAATTAACTATCTATTTTTCAGGAGCGTGGGCGCGGATTAATGCAATTGAAATTATCGAAAAAGACGTTGATGATCCACTACAATACAAATTTGACTTAGGAACACAGGCAAGTCCCATAGAGGACGGATATACGAAAGTATCTGAAGTAACTCTATATGATAGTGATAAAGGGTATGGACTTGATAGTGCAGCGGGATCTAGAGATCAAGCTAATAATTTGACTAGAGATTTCGTAATAGCAGGTGGCAATAGTTTCAAGGTAGATTTACCGAATGGCGATTACAAAACGATAATAACAACTGGAGCTGAGTGGGATGATAATCAAACAAGCTATTCACTTCAAGGTGGAGAAGTAAGGGGTGGAGAACTTACAAGTGCAGGGAATTTTATCACTTATGAGGATACAGTACCAGTGGAGAATGGGCAATTAGATATAAGTTTCTTAGATGATGCACGGATTAATGCAGTAGAAATTGTGCCAGTTTTAATGATAACTAGCTTAGAAGTTTCAGAAATATCTTTAGGACAAGATTCATATGTTATCTTAAACTGGGATAGCATGGATGAGGCTGAATCGTATGACGTGTTCCGTAAAGAAGAAGGAGAAGATCGCTTTACTCTCATCGACAATACTTCCGAATCAAACTATAAAGATGAAACAACAGAAATAGGTAATACTTACACATATGCTGTTTCTCCAGTATCTGATTTAGATATTGAATCAGTGAGAAGTAATGAAGTGACAGTTTCTATGATTGACGAGAACGTTTCTGCTCCACGTAATCCTATGGGATTAAAGTTAGTAGAAGAATTGACGGAAGAGGAAGTTACAATTTCATGGAACAGAGTGAATGATGCAGATCTCTACTATGTGTATCGTACTCGCTTTCATGAAGATCAACTTCCTAATGTGGAAGAATCATTTGAGCGCATCGGAGTAACGGATGAACTTACTTTCACGGATGAAAACATTTATTCTTCCAATCCTTACTATTACGTTGTGATGGCAGTGAATGAAGGTGGGATTTCAGAAGCCTCTCGAATTTTAGCAGCGCAAGCAGAAGAGAAATCAAAGAGGTTAAATAAAGGGTCTAGAGGACCATTTGATGCACGCGTCATCCAATCTGGTGATACTTGGAGAGCTATTAATCGTGGAGTTGTTTATTCTGGCGATGACATGCTTGAAGCAATGCAAGCGGCTGTTGACAGTTTAACTTCTGATCGTACTTCTCAAGAGAAAGTAATTGTTCGTGGTTCTGGAACCATTCCAGGCGATGAGTCACTTGACTTACCGAGTCATACTTCTTTCGAGGTAGATGGAACGATTCACGTGGAAGGTACAGGAGATCCTTTCAGTTATGGAGATCATTCCGCTGCAGTACGTATTTTGCATGCAGAGAATGTATCCATTCCAAGATTAAATATAACGGGAACACCGAACTACGGTATTTTCGTACGCACATCAGAAGATATTCACTTAGGACAGATTGACCTTCGTTTAGATGGTGGTCTTGGTCTTCGTATCGAAAGCCGTGATGATGATAGTGTTTATGGAACTCGTGATGTACGCATTGATGATGTGTATGTTTCCGGAACGAGCGATCATGGTGTGGAAACGTATGGAGTGGACGGTATTAGTATCGGAAATGTTACTGCAGTAAATACTGGATATGCAGGTGTTTTGTTGAATGATACGATTAATGCGGAAATAGACACAGTTTATGGGTACGGAGCAGGAACAGGTACTGGGTATGCAGCATTTCGTATGGCGAATCGAAATGGTAACATCGATGATGAATATACTAAAAATATCTCTGTAGGTGAAGTAATCGCCCGTGGAGGAGGAAGGGGAATCTTCAGTGTATCTCGAAGTGGAGGAGCTGTAATCGAGCGTGTGGACATTGCTAACACAGGAAACAACGCTATGCTCATAGAAAACAGCTTCAACATTACAATTGAAGGTGGTGTAGTTGAGGGACCATCTGGAATTCGTATTGCAGCTCGTTCTGATATGCCTAACACATCAGATATACTAATGAAAAATCTAACTTTACGAAATTCAGAAATTCTTGAGTCACCATGCGGGGAGAACGTTGAATTCCGCAATATTACTTTGGAGAATAGTACGATGGACATCTGTAGTGAGTAAGGAAGTTTCATATATTCACTTATAAGCATGCAAAACACTCTATAAAAAATGGGGGAAGCTAGAAACTTAATAGTTGCTAGCTTCTCCTAATTGTTTTAAGAAATGCTTGTTAATACTCCGTAGAGTTACATTTATACATAAAACTTATTATTTTAGTTTCCAATGTGAACATTCCCCATATAACTTCACCTAATAAAAAATTATACGTTTAAGGCGAAAAAAGATAACGCGATCATTCAAATTTGTACGTACATTTATGATTGAAATACTTCATCATATCTTTTACAATAGATGTAATAACATATTATTGGAGGAAAATTATATGAGTGATGTGAAAAATGCAATTCAAAGTGGCAAAACAGTAATTGGTATTGAACTTGGTTCAACTCGGATTAAAGCAGTTCTTATTGGGGAGGATAATGCTCCGATTGCATCTGGAAGTCATGACTGGGAAAATAGTTTTGAGAACAACGTTTGGACCTATAGTGTTGACGATATTTGGAAAGGCTTACAAGATAGCTATCAAAAATTGGCTAAGGATGTAAAAGAGCAATATGGCGTCCCTCTGCAATCAGTAGGGGCGATCGGTTTTAGCGCAATGATGCATGGATATTTAGCTTTTGATAAAGATGGCGGGCTTCTAGTACCTTTCCGTACGTGGCGCAATAATTTTACCGAACAGGCTTCGAACGAATTAACGGAACTATTTAACTACAATATTCCACAAAGATGGAGTATCGCTCACCTCTATCAAGCTATCTTAAATCAAGAAGAACATATTGCTAGTATTAGCTGCCAAACAACACTGGCAGGTTATATTCAGTGGAAACTGACTGGAAAAAAAGTTTTGGGAGTTGGTGAAGCATCCGGTGTATTTCCGATTGACTTGGATACAAAGAGTTTTAATCAAACAATGATAGGGCAATTCAATGAATTGATTGAATCTAAGAATTTACCATGGAAGTTAGAAGATATTTTGCCTGACGTTTTAGTTGCGGGTGACAATGCAGGGGAACTCACAGAGGAAGGCGCGAAACTTCTAGACCCTACTGGAGAGCTAAAGGCTGGTATTCCGCTTTGTCCGCCAGAAGGAGATGCTGGAACTGGGATGGTTGCCACAAACAGCGTAGCGAAACGAACTGGTAATGTCTCTGCCGGAACTTCTGCTTTTGCAATGGTCGTGCTGGAAAAAGACTTGTCTAAAGTCCATCCTGAAATCGATCTTGTGACAACACCAACAGGTAATCTGGTAGCGATGGCTCACTCAAATAACTGTTCTTCAGACTTAAATGCATGGGTTGGATTATTTGAAGAGTTTTCAAAATCAATGGGTATTGAAGTGGATAAGGATAAGTTATATGAAACGTTATTTAAACAAGCGCTTCAAGGAGATGCGGATGCTGGTGGCCTATTATCTTATGGATATCTTTCCGGTGAACACATGACTCATTTCGAAGAAGGTCGTCCATTGTTTGTTCGTTCTTCAGAAAGTAATTTCAATCTTGCTAATTTCATGCGTGTTCATTTATTTACCGCATTTGGCGCAATGAAAATTGGGATGGATATTTTGATGAAAGAAGAAAAAGTGAAATTGGATGAAGTTTTAGGTCATGGTGGAATTTTTAAAACAGAAGGTGTAGCGCAAGGTATCTTGGCCGGTGCTTTTAATGTTCCTGTATCTGTTATGGAAACGGCAGGGGAAGGTGGAGCATGGGGGATTGCCCTGCTTGGATCATATATGATTAACAAAACAGAAAATGAAACATTGGACGAGTATTTAAACGAGAAAGTATTTGCAAACCAAGCAGTGAAGACGATGGATCCAGATCCGAAAGACGTAGCAGGATTTGAGAAGTTTATGGAAAGTTATAAAAAGGGACTTTCAATCGAAAGAGCAGCGGTAGAGAATCTTAACTAAATATATATCTAGTAAATCTTAGCGCGGCAGGGGATTGATTTCTCTGTCGTGTTTTTTGTTGAAAATTATCCAGACGAGACATCTTGATCTTGTTCGATATGATACGGCACAAGGGGGTGCCCCTTGTGCCGTTAAAAAGAAATTAGTTATCTATGAAATTGGTGCTCTAGACACTATGCGCTGCATGTGAAATACTATAATTTCACTATCGTCGGCTCTACAATATCTTTTCTCCGATAGACGTTAAGAATAAGGCCTAAAATGGCAGAGTAGAAGAATAGCATACTCCCTCCATAACTGATAAACGGTAGAGATACGGCCATTATCGGTACTATTCCAAAACCCATTAGTATGTTCCAAAAAGCGGGAACGGAAATGATTGTAGCACCGCCTATGACTAACAATCTCCCATATAGATCTTTTGTTTTAAAAGCATTTAGGGCAATTCGCGATATAAATATCAACAAGAGGAGACAAAGGCTGATTCCAAATAGCCATCCGAGAGAATAGACGAGATAAGGGAAAGCGAAATCTGTATGAGCAAACGGAAGGGACCCTGTCTGAGTGTAGAGACCATTACCAAACCAGCCTGCTTGGGAAAGAATATCCCTAACCACAATGTACATATATCCTTCTTCATTTGGATTAGCAGATGGATTTATAAATGCAAATAGTCTATGAAATAAATAAGTGCCACGAAAAGTAAGGGTTATTATTATAATAAAAACAATCCCCACGGTTAAAAAAGGAGTTGCTAACTTCATTGCAAATTTTTTAGGTACTTGAGAAAAAGCAAACATTGTTAACACGTAGCAAAAGTAAATGATGCTCAACATAAAGTGAGGAAGCAACATATAGAAAAAGATTGGTGTCCAGAATAGAAAAAACAGTAACACTTGTTTTTTCACTCTATTAAACTCATTAATCTTATTCATAATCCCTGCCCAAGCAAGGAAAAATAAAAATAACGTTATGGTTACGTCAACGTGAAATCCTCCAAATGCCATCCACCTTGCAGCACCATTGATCGTTATACCAAATGAGTAGGTGTATAAAAGTATCAGCAATCCACTGCCGTAAAAGAACATCCAAAGGTTTTTAAGTTTTCGATAATCAAAGAAAAGAAATCCTAAGATTACAAAGGTAGCAAGGGTGTACCAGATTGCATGTCGCTGCATAAAATACAAGCTTGATTCAAAGACTTCTTCAATACCACCAACAAGCGGAAGAAAACTAATCCCTGCAATAATGAGAAATAACGCGATAAGGATCCAATCCATTCTTGGTTTATGAAGGCGATTTAAGTTTTCTCCAATAGTAAAGGGGTTTCCCATTTCTTTAATTGCCTTTTTATCTGCCTCCTCTTTAGAAGAGTCTCTCTTCTGGAAAGATTGGCTTAGCTCTACTAAGTGACTATGAAGCTCTTTTTTGATCATGCCGTGCGCTCCCTTGGATTTCACTTTAGAGGTAACTTTACGTAGAAATTCTTCGAAAGCTGCAAAACTCATAATGACACCTCCACTAGTAGCTGTTTAAGCGATGTTCGTTGCATATCGCTTCCTTGTTTAGAAGCTTCTAAGTATTTTTTCCCTATTACCGTTAAGGAATAATATTTTTTATCTCCAATCCATTTAGAAGTGAGAATCTCTTTGTTTTCTAGTAAATGTAACAGTGTATATAACTGTCCTTCATTGTTTTGAAAACTGAGGACATTGTTTTGAAAAAGGTCGCTGGAAATTTCAAAACCGTGTTTTGCTTCATCTTGAAGTGTTTCGAATAGAGCTAGAAGGGTTTCTTCCTTCCAAAAATGAAGGTGTGGTTGAGATTGATTTCCTCGTATCGTTTCTTTCACTGCATTTTTACGCTCATCGGAAAAGGAAAGGTCCTTAAATACTGTTTTTTTCATGGCATTCTTTAGGTTAGTGAATGGATCATTCATCGCTTAAACCTCCTCTATCATGTTGTCTTTTAATAATTCTTTCGCACGTTTTAACCTAGTTTTTATCGTATTTATATTTACTCTAGTAACGTTGCTTATTTCTGCTAATGATAGCTCCTCGTAGTAATGGAGAAACACCACTTCTCTGTACTTTAAATGTAGAGACATCACAGCATTCATCAACCTGGTTTCTTCATTTTTCGCAATGATCTCTTCCTCAACGGTTTTTGACGTGGAAGGGGTATAGGTTAGTATTTTCTCGTTTAGGATAATTTTACGATAATGCCAGCTTCTCAAGTAATCTTTGCAGTGATTGCTTGCAATTCGGTATAGCCAAGTTTTTATTTTCGCCTGCTGATTAAACTGATCTAGTTTTTCATAGCACTTAATAAAGATCTCCTGTGTTAAATCCTCCGCTGTCGTTCGATTTTTTACATATGTATAAACAAGATGTAGGATAGCATCGCTATATTCATCGATTAATTGATCAATAATAAGTTCCCTGTCGTCGACACATTTATCTGTAACTGATACTTGATCGAATTCATTCATCCACGTATCACCTCTTCCTACATTTTAGACGAAACGAATTCCCTTTTGGTTTGAAAATTTAAAAGAAATTTATAATCAGTTCCTCTTTTGAAATTAAAGACTATGATAGAATTATATACAATAACCTGTATTCGCTTACACAAAATACTATGATCCATAGTGAAAAAGGAGCTAACATACTAGACTTGAAAGGAGAAAATGATGAATAAAATTACTTTAACGAATCCTATTTTTTGGTCTGATGTCCCAGATGTAGATGTTATAAGGGTTGGAACAGCTTATTATATGGTTAGTACGAGCATGCATACGATGCCAGGTTGCCCTATTATGAAGTCAGAGAATTTAGTAGATTGGGAGATCATCAGCTATATTTTTGATAACATGGAGGATAACGATGCCCATAATCTCATGGATGGTAAAGGAATTTATGGACAAGGTTCTTGGGCAGCAAGTTTGCGTTATCATAATGAAACGTTTTATGTGTGCTTTTCCAGTAATGATATGAACAAGTTTTATATGTACAAGACGAAAGATATAGAAAGTGGGCAATGGTCACTTTCGACTATAGATGGACTTTATCACGATCCAGCCTTACTATTCGATAAAGATAGGGTATTTGTCATCTATGGTTGTGGTGCCATCCGCATTGTAGAGTTAACAGAAGATGCAACAGCAGTTAAACCAGGTGGAGTTAATCAATTACTGTTGGAAACAGAAACAGAAGGTATTGGTTTAAGGTGTGAAGGGTGTCATGCCTACAAAATCGATGGTAAGTATTATTTATTATTTATCGAATGGCCAACCGGTGAAAACCAACGGAGAAGGCAAATCTGTTATCGCTCAGACGAACTTCTAGGAGAGTATGAACGAAAGATTATTTTTGATGACGATATGGAATATCAAAATAAAGGTATTGCACAAGGTGCGATTTTTCATACACCTGAAAATGAATGGTATGCGATGTTGTTTCAAGACCATGATGCTGTTGGTAGGATTCCCTATATTCTACCTGTAAACTGGGAGAATGGATGGCCGATGATAGGTATTGATGGTAAGACGCCAAAAGAGTTTGAGATAAACATGCCAGCTTCCTCTAAGAAACCTTTAGTGATCAGTGATGAGTTCGATCATAAAGAAAACAAGCTGGCCTTGAATTGGCAGTGGAATCATAATCCAAATAATAGTCTGTGGTCATTCACGAAACGACCGGGGCATTTACGTTTACAAACAGGTAATGTAACCAACAATGTCTTGAATGCTAGGAATACGTTAACACAACGAACAGAAGGTCCAGCTTGTACAGGAATTACCAAGATGGATATTTCAAACATGAAACCTGGAGATTATGCCGGATTGATTGCACTTCAGAATAGCTTTGGAACTGTTGGTGTAAAAGCAGAAGAAAATGGCACTAACTACGTAATGATGTCAGAAAATCGTGGCAATGGTGATGAAGAAGCAGTTGATAAGAAAGTCATCGGTGGAAATATTATTTATTTAAAAATAGAGTTCAACTTTGAGGATAGTATTGATATTGCGACATTTTACTACTCAGAAAATGGAATTGATTGGACAGAAATAGGTAATAAACTAAAAATGAGATATACGTTAGACCATTTTATGGGGTATCGTATAGGATTATTTAATTATGCTACTAAGCAAATTGGTGGTTATGTTGACTTTGAGTATTTTCACTATGGAAAAGAATCTATATCGTAACGTAATGAAGTTAAACTATAGTGTTGTAGTAACAATGACACTTGTCGAAGGGTTCTCCGGAGCCCTTTTTATTTATGTTCTAAATCCTCCTACCATTGACCGTGAAACATCATTCTTTCCATCACTGCAACAATAAGTGTTGTAAGAACATTGACCGAAATAATCACGGTTAAAAGAACGCGTTTGTTTTTTGTATAATTCAAAAGGTAATAATAAATAACAGGTACTTCTAATGCTACTGTTAGGAATAGGTAACCTAATAAAATAATATAGTACGGACCAGATGAAAAGGCATCGTACCATGCATGTGACCAACTACCAGAAAAGCTTTGAAAACTAAGTGCTCTAAAGACATATGGAAGAAAAAACGAAGCGATATTTGCACCGATAATAATAAGTGCTCCTTTAATTGCTAAGGATAGCCTTTTACCTAGACCACCTAAAAACGAGATACCTATGATTTCAATGAAAAGAGTGATTGCGATAGCAAGGGGTAATATTTCCTTTGGACTTGATGTCAGCCATTGCCAAGAAGAATTAGCATAAACACTAGTCTGAAAAATAAGACTCACTAAAAGTAATATAAGCACCGTCTTAGAAAATAGTTTTTTCAATATCCTCTCTCCCAACTAATAGATTTTTGTGAAACAAGTAATAACTAAATATTACCATTAATATTTTAAAGTGCTACATATATTTTTAAGTTTAATTTCCACAGTTTATAGGAAATATAAAAAAGTGATGCGAGTCATACAAAATATACAATCTTATGTCTTTGTACTATTATGGTAAATATATGTTTAGCTATTAAAGAACATAAATCTGAAGACAAAAGGGGTTAGGTAAACCATGGCACAACCTATAAATGGGAAAACAGCGCTGATAACTGGTGCAGGTAAAGGAATTGGAAAAGCAATAGCAATTGCTCTTGCTAAAGAAGGAGTTAACCTAGGGTTATTGGCTCGGACAGAAGCAGATTTAATAAACGTTAAGAAGGAAATTGAACCATTTGGGGTCAAGGTATCTTATGCAACTGTTGATGTATCGTCATTAGAACAAGTAGAGGACGGGGTTCAGAAAGTGACAGAGGACCTTGAATCTATTGATATTTTAATCAATAATGCCGGTACGGCTAAATTCGGAGGTTTTCTAGATCTATCGCCAGACGAATTCAAAAAAATTATTGATGTGAATTTAATGGGTGTTTACTATGTGACGAGGGCTGTCCTTCCCCAACTTATTGAAAAAAACGGTGGAGATATTATCAACATTTCTTCTACAGCTGGTCAAAAAGGTGCTCCGAAAACAAGTGCTTATAGTGCATCTAAATTTGGATTACTAGGCTTAACAGAATCATTAGCAATGGAAGTTCGCAAACATAATATTCGTGTTACGGCTCATACTCCAAGTACAGTTGCTACAGAGCTTGCCTTAAAAGAAAATTTAACTGATGGAAATCCAGATAAAGTCATGCAACCAGAAGATTTAGCAGAAATGGTCGTGGCTCAATTGAAACTTCATCCAAGAGTATTTGTGAAATCAACAGGATTATGGTCAACAAATCCATAAAGAAATAAAAAAACCATCTGAGGTTATTCATCCTCAGATGTTTTTTCTACTTCTTCGGGGTCAGGAGTGCTGGGACTAGTGAGTTCTTTTTCATAAATATCAATGTCATTATTAAATTTATCTATCGACGAATTCACTTTTACATACCCTTTTTTCTGCCAAAACTCTGCTCCGCCTTCATTTTTCTGTTGCACACTAAGTCTTATTTTCTTTATGTCTTCTTTGGCAATGATGTCCTCTAGCAAAGTGATTGTTTCGTTTCCTATTCCTGATTTTTGCATCTTTTTGTGGATAATGAGTAAGCCAATCCAAGCGTGGCCATCATGTGGATTGACTGGCAGGAAATGGACAAGGCCTGCATATTTCTTCTCGCTCACGATGTAAAAATATTGGGCTCCTAATTGCAAATTTTCTGCATTATCCTGAATGAGGTCATCCTTGCTTAATTCATTTTTGCCAAAAACTATCTGATTAAAGGTTGAGTCAGAATTGAAAAGGTTTCGTTGGATGGCTATACTGTCTTCGGTTTGAGGGTCTTTTAATGATTTTAATTCAACCAATGATGCGCACCTACCTTAAAATTGATTTACACGAAAATCGATGCTTTCCTTTCGTTGCATCATTAACGATAATACTCAGCGTATGCATACCTCTTGTAAAATGTTCGATTTGTCACTCAAATGACCTAGAAAAGTATTGGTGAAATTAATAAGGGAAAACGATTCGAAATGTACCGGGAAACAACCCGTCTTTCAGAAAGGGAGGACAAAAATGGACAGAAACATTCAAACACAATTTGAGAATTTACATTCAACCGATAGGAATAGTCAATTCGAAGCCTTTCAAGAGATAATGAAAGCTACTGAAGAAGAAGTCGACTGGGCATATGAAGTATGGGAGCAATTAATCGATGACCTTGACGACAAAGACCCTCATCATAGATCAAGAGCTGCTCAGTTTCTAGCTCATTTAGCAATCAGTGATCCAGATGGTAGAATGTTAACCGATTTTTCAGCAGTGTGGGCTGTTACAAAAGATGAGAAATTCGTAACTGCGAGACATAGTTTGCAAGCAATTTGGCGAGTAGGATTAGCAGGATCGAAGCAAAAGGATTTGGTTGTCAGTCATCTCGTTGATCGGTTTAGAAAATGTTTCGAAGAAAAAAATCATACGTTAATTCGATTTGATATCATTCAAGGACTTAGCTATTTATATAATGAAGTGAAAGACATACAAATAAAACAAAAAGCATTGGAATTAATAGAAACAGAAGAACAAGATAAGTACCGCAATAAATACGCTAAACTTTGGAGTTAATTTAATCACAAGGCTTGGAATTAAGAAAGATAATTTTTTTATAAGGAGGTATGAACTCGCGAACGTAGAATAGTAAACTAATAGCTATTTAATTATCGGAGGGATCTCGTAATGTCATTACAAGTTGGAATCATTGGTACAGGATCATTTAGTAAGTTGCATAGCAATATTTTAATGGAAATGAAAGACGTAACGCTTAAGGCAATTTGTGGAACATCACAAAAAAAAGCGGAACAAATGGCGACTGAATTTGAAGGGGCAATAGGATATGGTCATTTGACTGACATGTTGGAAGCAGAAAAGTTAGATGCTGTATATATCTGTGTGCCGCCAATGGCCCATGGAGACATAGAAAAAGAGTTAATACGTCGACAAATTCCTTTTTTCGTTGAGAAACCACTTGGAGTCGATCTGGAAACGGTAAACTCGATCGTGTCTCAATTAGAAGGAGCTTCCTTAATCACTTCTGTTGGTTACCACTTTCGCTACAAACAATCGGTGCAAAAATTAATAGAGACAGTAGAAAATATGCAAATTGGATTAGTTACAGGTCAATGGATGGGTGACATGCCACAAGTTCCTTGGTGGAGAAAGCAAGATGGGTCTGGAGGACAGTTCATTGAACAGACGACTCACATTGTTGATTTGTTAAGATACGTGGCTGGGGATGTGGAGGAAGTGTACGCCTCATATGAAAATCGTGTAACAGAAAATAAATACGAAGGTGTCGAGGTACCTGATGTAGGAACAGTGACGATGAAATTAAAAAGTGGTGTCGTTGTTGCAATTTCCAATACGTGTATGATGCCAGGGGGGATTGGTCAAGTTGGGATGAGCATCTACACAGATGAAGGAATGGTTGAATGGGATCCAAATCATCTGAAATTGACAGGAGTAGCAGGGGTTTTAGAAACAACATTAGATTCAGATAACCCTTATACAAAAGAAAGTGAAGCGTTCATCCATGCCGTTCGAACAGGCGATACGTCGAAAATTCTATCAAGTTATCAAGATGCATACGAAACGCATAAAGTGACATGTGCAGCGTTGGAATCATCTAGAACAGGGATGCCAGTGAAAGTAAACTGATGAATGAGGGCTACTGAATAACTCAGTTCTTTTGTAAGAACAAAATCAGCCTTCGATCGAGTAGAGGCTGATTTTTAATGCGCTTGCGGATAAAAGGAAAAGGAGAACATTAGTCACTCCTCACCTTCACTCGCCAACTTGGGCCTGTCAAAGCTTCTGGTAAAAGTCCTTTTTGACTTCCTTTTACTAGAATATCAAAAATTGATTCTGACGATATTTCTTCAGGCTCCTTAGCTTTGAAAATAGCTTCATATTTAGGGATTCGATTAGCGATAAAACCATTGACTGCGATCGTTACTGATGATTCAATTGGTTCTAGCAGTTTCACTCTACTTCCGGTCGGTTTTGTACAATCCAGTTCGTATTTTAAACCACCAAGTACACCAAATTGATAAGTTAAAGGATGTGGTTCTAGCCACGGTAATGAAAGACGCCAGCTTCCATCCCCTTCATACATTGAAGCGCTGACTTCCAATAAATCTATGAGTTCAGATTTACTAAATTTATAAACATAGATTCTTTCAGGATAAGGAAAGATACTGAAAATGATATCTCGGTTTAATTTGTCGGTTTGAAATGTTAATTCCGATTTGCTAAAGGTCATTAAACTATATTTCGTCTTTAATGTATCTGCTACTACTTCGTGAACCCAACGTGAGATCATCGATTCACTTCTAAGCAAATAAATCGGAGTTGTTTCAGGTAACTCATCATTTGTTAGCGATTTATTAAACCATGCCTCAATCTTATTCTTTGAGAAATTATGTTGATCTTTTCTGGTCTTTTCTACGTTCAATTGATTCTCCAGTGGATCTACGAGTTTCACATCACGATTTATTAGTTTCCATTGATCATTAAGGAACTCAAATTCGAATGAGGCTAATCCAATACGTTTTCCTCCGACACCCGTTTGAATGATCGCGGGTTGATGTTTCTCATTCTCGTGAATAAGCTGATGCTGATGGCCCGTTATCAATAAATCTATTCCTTTTATTTTAGCTAAACTATCTCCTTTGTTCGGCTCTAAAGGTCCATCATACAACATGCCACCATGGTAACTAACGATGACGAGGTCTGGCTTTTCATTTTCTTTTAATTGCTTTAATGTTTTAGTTACTACCTCGACTTCATCATCGATTTCCATTCCAGCCTTGGTAAAACTCGGGTCAGAAAAAGGCAACTTAATTGTTAATCCTATAAGTGCAACTTTAATTGGACCTTTCGTATAGATTCGATATGGAGTAAGAAGTGACTTCTGATTATTTTTATCAATAATATTAGCACAAATCCAGTCAGTGTCAGCCGATTGATGAAGAGTACGAAACAGCTTCCAGCCATAATCAAAATCATGATTACCAGGCACAAACGCTTGATATCCAAGCTTCGGTAACATATTGCTAAAGGGGTGAATCTGATTTGGATTCACCCCATAATAATGAAGAGCTCTACTTCCCTGTAAACTATCGCCATTGTCGATCAAAAGGCTGCTATCATGCTGTGAGCGAAAGTTTTGGAAGGTTGTTTCTAGATAGTTAAGGTCCTTCATTCCATCAAAAAGTCCATGCGTATCACTTGTCACGCCAACGGAAAATGTAAATGTTTTCACGATAACCATCCTTTTGACTTTATCCTTTATTTTTTTGCTAAATGTACTTTTAATTGCTTGCCTTTAATTGTTCTCTCTTTCATTTCTTGTAATACAATGGAACCTTTGCCATTCAAGATATCAATATATGTTACGTTCTCTTTAATTGTAATAATACCGATATCATCAGCTGTAATATCAGGGATATTTGTTATCGTTCCAACGAAATCAACCGGTCTTAGCTTCTTCTTCTTGCCACCGTTAAAATATAATTTCATGATGTTTTTATTTAAAACTGCACTTTTCTCTTTTTTCAATAAAACGTGCGCGTTCATTTTTTCTTCAAATGCTGCTTTTAATTTTTGGACTTCGGTGTAGGTTGGCGGTTCAACGACAGGGATCGTAAAGCCTAAATAACGCTCAATTTCCCCGACAAATTTCGATTCATATTTTGTTACAAAAGTGATTGCTTTTCCGCTATTCCCTGCACGCCCAGTTCTACCTGTTCTGTGAACGTAGCTTTGTTTTTCCATCGGGAAGTCGTAGTTAATGACGAGAGAAATACTTTCAATATCGATCCCTCTTGCTGCTACATCCGTCGCAATTAAGTAACGAAATTTACCTAACTTAAAATTATTCATTACTGAGAAACGTTCTTCTTGATCCAGACCCCCATGAATTTTTTCACAAGAATAATTCAACCTTGATAACTCCTCTTTCAAGTTATCAACTTTTTCCTTTGTTCCGCAAAAAACAAGACAACTATCTGGGTTCTCGACAATAGTCACATCTTTAAATAGGGATAGCTTTTGATCTTCACTAACTTCTACAAGGGAATGATCGATGTCATTAGTCGTAACACCAGTTCCAAATACCTGAATTTCAATTGGATCGTTCATGTATTTACGTCTGAGGTGTTGCACATCACTTGGTATTGTTGCTGAATATATTGAAGTGACTCTATTTGTAGGGAGTTCTTTAATAATCGCTTCAACTTGGTCGATAAAGCCCATATTAAACATTTCATCTGCTTCATCTATTACTAAGTACTTAATGTCATCTAAGAATAATGTTCCCTTTTCAATATGGTCAAGGACCCGTCCTGGCGTGCCAACGACAACGTGTGTTTTTTGTTTTAATTCTAACTTTTGTAATTTAACGGGGGATTTTCCAAATATGGCGGCTGCTTTGATACGTTTGAATCTACCGATATTTGTAATGTCATCCTTTACCTGCGCAGCGAGCTCTCTCGTCGGTGTGAGTATTAATGCTTGAGGTTTGTTTTCTTGCCAATCTACTAATTCGCAAATAGGGATACCAAAAGATGCTGTCTTTCCGCTTCCTGTTTGTGATTTTACGACAAGGTCTTTCTGGTCCAGTGCGAGTGGAATGACTTTTTGTTGAACTTCTGTTGGTGTATGGTAATTCAAGTCTGTTAATGCTCGTTTAATGTTTTCACTTAAATCATATGTTTGGAAATTTTCTGTACTCATACTTTACCCTCATTTTGGTTTAGATTATGAAACGTATACTATCTCTTTTCCCGATTATTCCTTGCTTATTCATGTGTTATATTTATATGGAGCAATGGATACATCGAAGGCTCAATCTATAGTTTAACCTACCAAGGATTTCACCAAAAGGAAAGAAATCTTTTCTTAGGTAAGTTTGAGTGGTACCTGACTTAAACAAATCAGAACTTTGAAATGATTTATTTCTTCACCGATTCAAGTATAATAATAACATGATTATTTAATATAGAGAAAAATAGATCATCTGTGTTTCAGTTTATATCCAAAATAATTTAGCGAGAGGGAATGGTGAGGACATTGACTTTACTTTCAAGTGAACGTGAAATTACGTCTCCAGTAATGCTTTGTGATCAGAAAGGTAAATTAAACCGGGACAGCATAGGTTGGTCGAGAAAACCGATTGTTACGAGTAATTTAACAAGACATTTTTTGCGGAAGAAAAAATGGAACTATTGGTGTGTATTTGGTCAGGATGCTATGTTTTCTGCTACAGTTAGTCATTTAGATTATGCATTAGTTTGTTTTGTCTATTACTTGGAATATGAGACGAATGATTATTTCGAGAAGACAATCATTGTCCCTCTAAAAGGTGGCGATATTATGCCAGACACAGTATCTGGCAGCGTGGAAGTTATCCATAAAGACAATGGTTTATTCTTTATTTACGATGGACAAAGTATACATTTGAAAGTAAGCTCAAAAGATTTTGGTGGAAAATCATTGAAAGCTGACATCAAAATTTATTGTCCTGATACGTTAGAGTCGTTAAATGTTGTCGTTCCTTGGAGCAATGATAAATTTCAATACACATCAAAACAACAATGTTTACCCGCGGAGGGAGAATTTTCAGTCGGGGAAAAGTCATTTACGTTTAATAAGGCAAACGATTCCGCAGTCTTAGATTTCGGCCGTGGAGATTGGCCAAGAAGGATAAGTTGGAATTGGGGAATGGCATCTGGAAAGCAAGGGAAAGACATGATTGGCTTAAATTTTGGTGGTAAATGGACAGATGGTACAGGCATAACAGAAAATGGTCTTCTTATTAATGATAAGCTTACGAAAATTCATGAACCAGTTGATTTTATATATGATGACGATCAACTAATGGACAATTGGAGAATAAATTCAAAAGACACTGACGATATTCGATTAGAATTCACGCCATTTTTCAAAAGGAGTTCGACAACGAATTTGTGGCTCGTAAAATCACAAATGTTTCAATTATTTGGTTATTATTCAGGTGAAATAAAAACGCACCAAGGAGAGAAAGTTAAAATTAGCAAGCTTATCGGATCAATAGAAGATCATGTAGCTAAATGGTAGGCTGTAGCTGCAACTTACCACTTAAATAGATAATTAGTCACCATTATATATTTTAGTTACAAAAAATATAGTGTAAAAGTTTCAGAAAAAGGTGTAAATACATGGGAACAATGATACTATTGTATTATGTTGCCGACGAATGTACTAGCTTTCTAAAAGGTGGTGGATTGATGTACTTAAAAAAATTAAGACATACGTTTGTTACTGTAGAAGACGTTCTACCTTTATTTGTTGAAAGTGTTGGGTTTAATCCTCAAGAACAAGATTTTATAAGACCTGAGGGGTATCCTTACTATCATTGGCTCCAAACTGTTGAAGGACAAGGTCGGTTTGTGTTTAATGGCCAGGAGTACATACTATCAGAAGGTAGAGGAATTCTCTTAAAGCCATATACCCCACACTCTTATTTTGTGAAAGGGAAATGGTCAACGGTGTATGTGACATTTGGTGGCGCTTCTGTTGTAAATATTTTAGATTCGTTAAAGTTAAATTTTTCTACTCTATACACAGATATGGACCAAGAGCTGTTTATAAAAATAATAATGGAAATGATAAAGATAATCGAGGAGGGTTCAGAATTTTCTAAATTAGAATTGTCAAATTCATTATATACATTTTTAATTAACTTACGAAAATACGGAAAAATAAATAATCAACCATCATTATCTCATTTTTTTGATAAAATTCGGCCAATTGTAGAATGGTTAGAAACAGTATACGCTGAAGATATCGGCCTACAAGATATGGCTGACCATTTAAATGTAAGTTCTCAGTATTTGAACAGACTATTTCAAGATACATTTAGTGTAAGTCCATATTCCTTTTTGATTCAACTTCGAATTCGGAAGGCAAAAGAAATTTTAGTGCGCAATCCTGAAATACCGTTAAAAAATATTGCCTTTCTCGTTGGATTTAATGATGTTAGTAATTTTGTTGCAACATATAAAAAGCTAGAAGGAATAACTCCTAAAAAGTATCGGAATTTACTTGTGAAAAAATAAGGAATTGATTTGGACTTTTTTATACTTGTAGTATAAAATCCAATCGGTTTCTAAATAATAAGCTCATGATTACTTATCCAAACTACTGTTATTATGTGGATTGAATATAAAAAAATGCAATAAGATTTATTTATAAACTCATAAATAACTACTTTTGATACGGGTTATCAGTGTAATCTGAGTAGATAATTAAGATATTTTAAACAAGTTTCATTTTTTTATAAAAATGAAGAATATATTCATACAAATCGTAAAAGAGATCGGTTACAATAATATTGTATTCTTATATTAGAGAGGGGTTAAAAATTATGAAGAAATCATTACTTGTATTGATGATGTTGTTACTAGCTGTAACTGTTGCACTTGTTGGGTGTGGGCCTGATAACAACGACAACGAACCAGGAGGAAATAATCAGGTAGATGAAAATACTACCAATGAAGGTGCAAACAATGAAACAAATGAAAATGCAGGTGATGCTGAAGAAGCAACTCCTGAAAAACCTGAATCAATAGAAATTTGGGCTAATGATGAAGAATTTCAATATGCCGCTATTGAACACTTAGTTGAAGAATTTGAAGCAGAACACGGTATTGATGTTACGGTTACTCCAGTTCAGATGGCTGACCAAGATGAAGCTTTTGAATTAGATGGACCAAGTGGCATCGGCCCTGACCTTCTTTTTCAACCACATGACCGTTTAGGAAACCTTACAGCTCAAAATCTTTTAGCTCCAATGGAAATTGATGAGGCTGAATTCGCAAATTATACAGAAGATGCAGTAAATGCCTTTACACTTGATGGTGAAATTTACGGAGCACCATTAGTAATGGAAAACACAGCTTTATATTATAACAAATCAATTATTGAAGAAATTCCAGCTACAATGGAAGAATTGTATGACTTATCAGAAGAGTTAACAGACGTTGGAAACGATGAGTACGGTTTCCTCTTTGAAGCATTAAATTTCTATCATGTTTATCCTTGGATGGGTGGACACGGTGGCTATGTATTTAATCAAGATGCAGAAGGTAACTATGATCCAGAAGATATTGGATTAGCAAATGAAGGTTCTGTAGAAGCATATGCTGAAGTTCAATCATTATTTGATCGAGGCCTTCTTCCGAGAAGTATTACGGAAGATGTATTAAATGGTTTATTTACAGAAGGTAATGTTGGGGCCGTTTTATCTGGACCTTGGTACTTAGCATCTTTCACTGAAGCACTTGGTGATGATTTAGGTGTTGCACCACTTCCAACATTATCGAATGGAGAAGATCCAACGCCATTTGCAGGTGTTAAGGGTTGGCTACTATCTGATTACTCTGAAAATAAATATTGGGCTTCTCAGTTAGCGTTACACTTGACGTCAGCTGATTCTCAATCATATTATTTTGCTGAAACTGGTGAAATACCAGCTCGACCAGACTCAGATGTAGATAATCCATTAGCAGAAGGATTCTTAGAGCAATCTCAAACAGCTACACCAATGCCAAATATTCCAGAGATGGGACAAGTTTGGGACCCAATGGAAGACTCCCTAGAATTTAACGCTGATGGAGAGGATCCACAAGAGGTTCTTGAAGAAGCTGTTGAAGACATTATTGTTAATATTGAATTAATGCAGTAATTAATAAGATGAAAATAGGATAAGGGAGGCTAATTGCCTCCCTATTCTTATTCTATCGTGTTTAGGGGGTACTTAAATGGGTGAGAAACATCAAGAAGAAACAAATAATACAGAGGGAAATCATCGCTTTTCTAAGCATAATCCGAAATTAGCCTTAATTTTGTCAATTATCCCTGGACTTGGCCAGTTTTATAACCGCCGGAAGATGAAAGGTTCGATTTTCCTTGTCTTAACAATTGCATTTATCGTTGTCCTTGGAGACTTCATTGATATGGGGTTATGGGGAATCTTTACGCTTGGAACTCAAACGATAAGAGATAATTCACTTGTGTTAATTATTCAGGGGCTTGTTTCGATTATTTTTGTTTTGTTTGCGTTAGTCTTTTATTTCATTAATTTAAGAGACGCATATAAAGATGCACAGAAATTAAAAGTCGGTTTTGAAGTTCCATCACTAAGAGAAGCTTTCCATAATGCCTATGATAAAACATTCCCCTACTTTTTAGTGGGACCTGGTTTAATATTGGTGATATTTTCTATTATATTACCGCTTGGATTTATGCTTTCTCTCGCTTTTGTAAATTATTCGTTACGAAACACGCCACCGACAAATTTGTTGGATTGGGTTGGATTCGATAATTTTGTAGCATTAGCTACGACACCAATTTTTCAAAACACATTTATAAGTGTGTTTAGTTGGACAATCATATGGACGTTAGTTGCGACAACTTTACAAATTGCATTAGGGTTATTTATGGCTATATTAGTAAATGACAAACGTATTAAAATAAAACGAACTCTAAGAACAATGCTTATATTACCATGGGCAGTGCCAGGATTTGTTTCGATATTAATCTTTGCAGCGATGTTTAATGACGGGTTTGGTGCGATTAATCGCGATATAATGGAGCCATTTTTTAGTGTAAGTATCCCTTGGATGACAGATGTCTTCTGGACTAGGATAGCGCTATTAACAATCCAAGTATGGTTAGGATTCCCATTTGTTTTTGCATTATTTACAGGAGTTCTCCAAAGTATTTCAGACGATTGGTATGAGGCAGCAGATGTGGATGGAGCGAATCGTTGGCAAAAATTCAAAGCAATTACATTTCCGCACGTGATGTTCGCGACTGCACCATTAATGATTATGCAATATACACACAATTTCAATAACTTTAATATTATTTACTTATTTAATGAAGGTGGACCAGCAGTTCGTGGACAAAATGCAGGTGGAACGGATATTTTAATTTCATGGGTGTACAGCCTGACGTTCCAACAGCAAAATTACAGTATTGCTGCAGCGATCTCGATGATTATCGGTCTTATCATTGCAGTATTCGCATTTTTCCAATTCCGCCGTACACGATCATTTAAAGAGGAGGGGAAAGTATATTGAGCCTAAATCAAAAGACAAAAAGTAAACTAGAAGTCATCGGTATTTACCTCATCTTTGCAGTGATGTTTGTTATTATCGCTTATCCTCTCCTTTGGGCAGTAGGAATGTCGTTAAATCCAGGGAGAAGCATGTTCTCTGCTAGTATGATTCCAGATAACTGGAGTTTGGAGCATTATAAATGGCTATTTTTTGATGATCCACGTGGTCGTTATGTGATGTGGTATAGAAACAGCCTAATTGTTGCGGGCGCTACTTCCTTCTTCTCAGTAGTCATAGCGGCGTTAACAGCTTACGCCTTCTCTCGCTACAGATTCGTTGGGAGACAAAATGGGATTTTTATTCTGTTAGTACTACAAATGTTCCCAATCCTTATGGCAATGGTTGCTTTGTATTTGTTACTTAGCTTAGTAGGACTATTGAATACATTAACAGGTTTAATCATTATTTATGTTGGTGCAAGTGTGCCAATGATGACGTTCTTAGTAAAAGGATATTTCGACACTGTTCCAAAAGAACTTGATGAAGCAGCAAAAATTGATGGAGCAGGTCATTTTCGAATTTTTTGGCAGATTATGCTTCCATTAGCGAAGCCGATTCTAGCTGTCGTCGCTTTATTCCAGTTTATGACACCGTTTATGGACTTTTTGTTACCGCGAATTGTTTTGCGAAGTGAAGAAAAGTTTACATTAGCATTGGGATTATTCAACTTTGTAAGTAATGAATTTGATAATAACTTCACTCGGTTTGCTGCTGGAGCGATTTTAGTAGCAATTCCAATAGCGCTAGTATTTTTATTCTTACAACGTTACCTGATTGCTGGATTAACTGCAGGAGGAACGAAAGGATAATTAGCGTTCAATAGCATATTGATTGATTTTAAATAACAGATAGCAATTTCCGAGGACTATAATGAGTTTTACTAATTGCATCGTAGAAAAAGGTGATTACATGTGTGAAAAATTTCCTGCCATAAATAGTAGGATTCCGACGTTGTTACATGGGGCTGACTATAACCCTGAGCAATGGCTAAAATATCCAGGTGTTTTTGAAGAAGATATTCGGCTGATGAAACTTGCTAAATGTAATGTTATGTCAGTAGGAATATTTTCTTGGGTCTCATTGGAACCGGAAGAAGGTAAGTTTGAGTTTGATTGGTTAGATCATGTGCTTGATACACTTGTAGAAAATGGGATTTATGTTTTTCTTGCCACGCCAAGTGGTGCACGTCCAGCATGGTTATCCCAAAAGTATCCTGAAGTATTAATTACAGGGGCAAATAGGGTTCAGAACCTACATGGAGAGCGTCATAATCATTGCTACTCATCTCCTGTTTATCGTGAAAAAGTGAGTATTATTAATTCGAAACTTGCAGAACGATACGGGCATCATCCAGCAGTAATTGGCTGGCACATTTCAAATGAATTTAACGGTGGGTATTGTCATTGCGATTACTGCCAAGAAAATTTTAGAGAGTGGTTAAAAAATCGATATAATTCTCTCGAAAAATTAAATGACGCGTGGTGGACATCGTTTTGGAGCCATACCCTTACAGATTGGTCACAAGTTGAATCACCAGCACCACATGGGGAAAAATCAGTACATGGCTTAAATTTAGACTGGAAACGATTCATAACCGATCTTACGATAGATTTTATTCGCAATGAGGTTGCACCTCTGCGAAAGGTAAATCCTGAAATTCCAATAACGACAAATTTCATGGACGGTTTTGAACCGTTAGACTATTTTAAATTTGCAAATGAATTAGATATTATATCTTGGGATTCATATCCGCAGTGGCATCGTTCAGAAGATGAGAGCGAACAAGACATTGCAGTATGGATATCATTTAATCACGATTTGATGCGTTCTATTAAAGGTGGAAAACCATTTATGCTAATGGAAAGCACACCGAGTCTAACTAATTGGCAGGACGTAAGTAAGCTAAAAAAACCAGGCATGCATTTGCTGTCGTCTTTACAAGCAGTTGCACACGGATCAGATACGGTTCAATATTTTCAATGGAGGAAGAGTCGTGGATCTAGTGAAAAGTTCCACGGAGCAGTGGTCGACCATGTTGGACATGAACATACAAGAGTATTCCGTGACGTGACAGATGTTGGACAAAGCTTGGAGGATCTTTCTGAAATCACAGGTACTAGTGTCAAACCTGAGGTGGCGATTGTCTTTGACTGGGAAAATCGTTGGGCGATAAAGGATTCACAAGGGCCACGTAATGTTGGTATTCACTATGAAAAGACGGTGGCAAGCCATTACAAGCCGTTTTGGGAACGTGGTGTCTCTGTAGACATTATCGATATGGATTGCGATTTCTCTAAGTATAAGGTAATTGTTGCACCGATGTTATATATGGTGAAGCCTGGAGCTGGGGAAAGACTTGAGAAATTTGTAGAAGATGGCGGAACACTTATTACGACATATTGGTCAGGTATCGTTAATGAAAATGATCTTACTTTCCTAGGTGGCTTTCCTGGACCTTTAAGAAAGACATTGGGCATTTGGTCTGAGGAAATTGATGCTCTACATGATGGACAGACGAATAGCATTGTGATGGCGGATAGAAACAACCTAGGCTTAAATGGTTCATATGAGGCAACGGAATTATGTGATCTCATTCATACTGAGGGAGCAGAGGTTCTTGCAACTTACGGGAAAGATTTTTACGCTGGTCGACCAGCGTTGACTGTAAATGAGTTAGGAAAAGGAAAAGCATATTATGTGGCTTCACGTAATATGGAATCATTTAACAGTGATTTTTTTGATAAAATTATTGAGGTTTCCGGAATAAAACCAGTTATCGATACGAAGCTTCCAGCTGGTGTTACAGCGCAACTACGCACAGATGGCAACTACGATTATGTGTTTATCATGAACTTTAGTTCAGAAGAGCAAACTGTTCATCTTGATAAGCAAAATTATACAAGTATGCTCGATGAGCTTATTGCAAATAAAGTTACCCTTCCACTTTACGGAATATCTGTATTGAAGCGAAAAAGATAAAATTATTGGGTTACCTCTCTCTTGGTAATTACCTAGGGGGAGACCTATTCATATTTATTAATAATAAAGGCGTAACCCTCGGACATTGTAATTTGTTTGAGGGTAACGTTATATTTTAAAAGGGGGTATTTTGATGGGGTTCAAAAGGCGTGGTGGAAAGAAGTTCAATTCTGCAATATTAAAGAAAATGAAAACAGTGAACTTTATTAAGTGGTTGCCTGAAAAAATAAAGTGGGAAGGTCGTTTAACACAAAAACTAACATTGCTGATGGTATTAATATTTATTGTTAGCGCAATTTCGAGTGTTTATATTTACTCCTCAAATCAACAAGTAACCAACAATAGCCTTGATTTAGAAGGTGCAGCCGAGATTGAACAAAAGTATACACTTTTGTTATCTGATGCGAAGCAGATTGGATTACTTCAACTCCAATTAGCCTCATCTGGGTACGATGATGATCAAATTGAATTGCTTGAGCAGTCATTAATAGATTATGAGCAAAATTACGAAGAGATTAGCGAGATTATTGAAGGTGATGAGACATTAGAGCACTTATTTTCTCATTTTGGCAACGCATTTAGTACATATGAAGATCTATATGAATCTTACTTTCAATCAAGATTTGAGCATGATGAGATGGAAAGAATCAGATCAAGAATTTCGCCACACATTGTTCGTACAGAGGATAATATTAACTCTGTAGATGATCGTATTAATGAGAATCTAGCAACCGCTAAGGACGAATCACGTACAGCATTACATGAATCGATAACGAGAACGTCTTTTGTTACCCTCTTAGTGAGTTTGATAATGATTGTGCTTCCATTAATATTCCTTTTCCTGTTTGGTAAAAATATATCTAGTGGAGTAAATTTATTAATGAGCAGAATTAATGCTTATAAAGATGGTAATTTAAACTATGAACAAAACAGTAACCGTCGTGATGAATTCAATGAAATTGATCTAGCGTTGGCTGAATTAGGAAAATCTCTACATGAAGTACTTGAGTCAAATGAGTACGCTGGGAATAATGTGATGCACGTAGCCGAACGAACATCAAAGGCATCTAAGGAACAATTGGAAGGAATGGAGCTCCTCCAGGCTTCTATTGGTGATTTCACTACTGAAATTGAGAAACAAGCTGATTTCACTAATGCGATTTCATCTGCAACACAACAAGTTTCAGCAAGTTCTGAGGAGATGGGGTCATCGATAGAAACAATGACGACGCAAATGGGCGAAGTAGATAATTCATCTGAACAAGGTGTATTATTAATGAAGGAATTACAAGTTACTATGAATGGTTTAAGTGAAAACGCTACAAATGCAGCTAATAAAGTCTCTGAGATGGAGAAACAACTAAATGAAATTAACACATTTATTGAAGGGATTGACAATATCGCTTCACAGACAAACTTATTAGCACTTAATGCCTCTATAGAAGCTGCAAGAGCTGGAAAAGCAGGGAAAAGTTTTGCTGTTGTTGCGAGTGAAATTAGAAAATTGTCGACTGAAACAAATCAATTTTCAACGAGTACAAAGGATGTATTGAAAGATTTAGGTGAGGAAACCATGAATGTAGTAGAAGCATTTGATGGATTTCTAAAGCAAAGTCGTGATTCGGTTGAAAAAACGAATGTCGCATCGAATAATTTCGAGGATATTTCAGCAAAAAACAGTCAACTCTCGATTGGACATAACGAAATGGGTGCTGTTATTGATGAAATTAATCGAGCAATGGAAGAAGTAGTTGATTCAGTCGCAGAACTTGTGGAGGGGGCAAATACAATAAAACAAAACAATGATGTAAGTAAAGATATCATTGAAAAACAAGCATTAAGACAGAAAGAATTAGATGAATTGACAAATTCATTATATGATACAGCGAAAGCACTAAAAAAATGATAGAAATAAAAAAAGACACGCACTTATTGTTTTGACAATAAGGCATGTCTTTTTTTATTTTCTATTGAGCTGTCCGTTTATGAAATTGGTCAAATATGCCTCTCATAAAAATTGTAATTATCGAAGACAATACTAGGAAATAGTGCTCGTAATTCTGATTGGAGTGGGATACGTGATTGATAAAAAAAAGCAAAGAAATCTACTTAGAACTATGGCAATTATAAGCATAGGGTCACTGCCGTTTTTGCTAAGAAAACCTCCAATAAAAGATTGGCTATTCGTCTTTTTCTTAGATGGATTGAGTAATGGGTTTATCGATCAAATTCTTGTTCAGAAGAATTATCTAAAATACCCAATACGGACTTTGCCGAAGTTTTTCAAGCATCATATCGTGTTTGATTACCTAATATACCCCATATTTACAATTATTTATAATCAAATAACAATTAAAGATAACCGATTTATAGCTTTCTTGAAACTGTTTATAATTATCATTCCTTTAACGGCGATCGAATTTATTGCTGAGAGAAAAACTAACCTAATTAAATGGGGAAGAAAATGGACAGTTTATCACACTTTTGTTTGGGTGATGTTTAAATCGTCTTTTACTCGAATTATTATAGCGGTTGTGAGGAAAATCAGTGAAAGACAGCATAGGAAAATGTCAGAGGGAAAGCAATAAAGAAATTTTAAAAGGAAGTAGGTGTAAAACATGCACATATTGTCTGGGTTAGCTTTAATAATGCTAAATACATATTATAAAACGTGGCGTCGAATTAGAGATGTATGGCCTGGAATTGTTTATGTAGTTTTTTTTAATGGTCTGTTTTATGTCTTAACGAAAAATATGAATCCATCGCCATGGGTTTTCAATTCAAAGCAGATGAGCCCGAAGACATTGAAAGTTTATCACTTGCTCGTAATTATGCCATTGTTGCTATTGCTTTTTTTATCGAATAGTCCGCGATCATTATCCAAACAAATATCTTACATATTGAAATGGACAGTTGGATCATCGTTAATTGAAGCGATTGGTAATAAACTACATGCGATATCTTTTTTTCGTAAATGGACAATTGGCTGGTCTGCCTTGATATATGTAAGCATGTACACTTTTTCCTTATTAATTTTAGTTAAACCTGTGTTAACGATGTCCTTGTCTATTATGTCTACATTTTTTTTCGTAAAACAATTTAATGTTCCTATCGCTAGTCTGAAGTCTTTTCTACTGTCAATCATAGCTACGATTAGATCGAGTTTTTATTACTAGCTTTAATATTCACGAAGGAGGGACTGCTAAACAAAAGAAAAACAGATAGAATATATTAAAATGTGAAAATTGGAACAATAACTAAGTGATGGAGTGTAAAAGATGAGTATGTTTGATTTCTTGAAAACCAAGCAGATGACCAACTCAAATAAAGAAGACAAAAAAGCGAGAGTACAGAACCCCCACCAAGACAAACAACTATCATTTCAACATGTTGTCAATAACTTTGACGATTGTACTGATTTTGATAAACGCACTTTTGCCTCAAATAATGGGTACGCACTTTTCTTCACAAGTATGTTAGATAATGAAGAATTTGAACGTGATGTTGTAAACTCTTTTAATAAATTTAACGATACAGAGTTATCCGAATATTTAGCGCAAGATCACATTGAGCAAATTACAACAAATAAACAAATGATATTAGGAATTGTTGCAGGATCTGTTGGGATTTATCATGAAGGGTATGGCTATCTCATAGAGGTATTTGGTCCTGAGGCACGTGCAATTACCGAGTCTCAAACGGAAACAGTGATTACAGGTCCGCATGACGGGTTTGTTGAATCTTCAGCGAAAAATATCTCATTAATTCGTAAACGAGTGAGAAGTTCTCATTTGAAATGTATAAAGTCACTTGTGGGGGAAGTTTCAAAGTCGGAAGTTTATATTATGTTTATAAAAGAAATTGCTGATGAAAAGATAGTTAATGAAATGAAAAGAAGAATTGAAAATATTGAAACAGATAGTATATTTGAAGCGAATTCTTTTGTTCAGTTTGTAGAAGATTCACCTAATTCGGTTTTCCCTCAATTTCAGACGACAGAAAGACCAGATGTTGCTTGCTCAAAACTTTTAGCAGGAAAATTAGTAATTGCGGTTGATAGCAGTCCGTCAGTCATATGTGCACCTAGTACGTTCGTTGAATTTTTTCAATCTCCAGATGATTATTATAATCGGTGGATTATCGGAACAGGAATCCGCCTTCTTCGTTTTGTTTCATTTGCAATTACAATTCTGTTTACAGCCCTATATGTATCAGCGACAACGTTTCATTATGAAATTATCCCTGACCAACTTTTGATCCCACTTGCAGAATCAAGAAAGGCTGTCCCCTTTCCACCTATTTTTGAAGCCTTACTAATGGAGTTTACGATTGAATTACTCAGAGAAGCAGGGGCACGCTTGCCGACAAAGGTAGGACAGACAATTGGTATTGTCGGTGGAATCGTAATTGGACAAGCAGCAGTTGCAGCTGGATTTACGAGTGATATTTTGATTATTGCTGTTGCAACGTCAGCAATTGCGTCTTTCGTCATACCTAGTTATATCATGAGTGGATCAATTAGACTTATCCGGTTTGGACTGATTATTCTTGCTGGTCTTTTAGGGAATATTGGTATTGTAGTAGGTATTGCGGTGGTGTCATTTCATTTAGCAAGCCTTACATCATTAAATCGACCTTACCTTTTTCCTATATCCCCCTTCCATGTTAAAGGTTTTAAAGATGTCTTTATACGATCTCCTTTTTGGCTAATGACAAAAAGGCCAAATCAAGTCGATGTGAAAAATGTGACTCGATCAAAAGCTAAAGAGTAAAAAGAGTAAGGGAGAATGATCACATGAAAGAAGAATTCAGTACGATTGACTACGTGATTCTAACGTATATGCTACAGTCGGGGATTGCACTTTTTGTTCTTCCAAGGGTAGTCGCAGAAAACTTTAGTTATAACGGTTGGGTTGTCATTCCTATTATATCAGGGCTCATTGGTATGCAAGTAATTTTGATAGGACACACGTGTAAAAAGATGAAGCGAACTTCCCCATTTGAAGTGATGAATGCCGCGTTGCCGAAAGTTTTGCGCTATCCTATCTACCTTACACTAGTTGTTGTTTGGTCGGTTCTTGGGTGTGGGGTTGGTGCTAATTATTTTCAAATCGTTCAGATGATTTCATTTCCTAACACACCACAGTATATCTTTAAAGCAATTATTGCTTGCGTCTCTTTTTATATTATAGTAAAAGGATTTGCTAATCTTGTAAAAGGGACAGTGATTTTTTTTATGCTAACAATCTGGACGTTGTTTACTACGTTCTTTGTATTACAAGAATTTGAATTCACACGTTTAACTCCTTTCGTTTTAGCAGGCGAATTAAATTTGTTAGATGGTATTTTTGAAATATTAAAGTCATTTTTGGGCTTTGAATTATTTATCTTGTTCTCGACATATATTCACAAGGACATTAATATTACGAAGGTTATCATTTATGGACATCTTTTTACAACGTTTGTATATACGTTTGTTACCTTCGTAGCATTCGGATACTTTAGCCTTTTACAATTAAAGGAAACTCAATATCCAGTTATCGTGATGCTCGATTATGTGAAAGTACCATTTTTAGAAAGAATTGATAATTTGATTTTCAGTGTTTTTTTTATGAAGATAATTATCACCGTGTCGGCTTACTATTGGTCTGCCAAAGAAGCGATGAAACATATTTTTCAAAATTCTAATGAGGTATTTCTGACTTTTATTATAGTGTTTGGAAGTTTTCTGTTGACTTTTTTCTTACAAACATCGAGAGAAATCAATGCAATGATTGATAATTTTGCGCTTTTTGCGTTTATTATTTCGATTTTATTCCCTCTTTTACTTCTGCTTCTTATGAAACTCAACCAGAGTAAATCGAATGAGGTGCGCAATCATGGTTAAATTAAAGAAGCAAACACAATTTGTTATCTTAATTCTACTCATGTTAACAGCTAGTTGTAGTAGAGACGAAAGGATTATTGAGGACATCGCATTTGTTCAGACAAAAGGATATGACTTATTAGAAAATGATGATTTAGATGAAGATGACGATCCAATTTATCAGTTAACGACATCTGCTCCATTAGTAGAACCCGATAGAACGAGCCCGATGGTTTCAAGGAGAACAGTAGCTAGATTAAATAAAGAAGGTGTCCAACAAAATGCAAGGACGACTGAACGAACGATCGTGACTGGGCAATTAAGGCTTCTTCTTTATAGTCATGAATTGGCAGAAAATGGATTGGCACCTTTGTTAGATGCCATCGAAAGAGATCCGCAAGTTCCAGCAAGAACCAAAATGGCAATTGTCGATGGAGAAGCGGGTCCGTTAATGGAAATGGAATTTGATGAACATCCGCGAACGACTGTGTATCTTGATGAGTTATTAGACAAAGAGGCACGCTTCAATGTGATTCCAGATACAAAGGTCTATCAATTTTTTAGAGATTTAAAAGATGACAGCAGGGATCCAGTACTTCCGGTAATTAAACTAGAAGAAGATAGCGTAGTAGTTTCAGGAATTGCCTTATTTGAAAATGACAAATATCAATCTCAATTGGGTTTAGATGATTCGTTAATCTTATTCTTTATGGAAAGACAATTTGACCGAGGAGATTTAATTATGTCGATTCCGAATAATGAAACGAATGGTAATGAGTTAGTTGCTTATACATCACTTTCAAGTAAACGAGATTTTAAAGTTGAAAAAAGTAAAAAGGGATACGAAGTAACCATTTCAATTGACATTAGAGGAATTATATTAGAAAACATTGGAGATATTGACATAACTAAAGTAGAGGGTCAAAAGAAATTAGAAAAATTAATGGAAGAGTTTATAAAAAACAAAGCTGAAGAAATTGTTGTATATACGCAAGAAAATAAAGTTGACCCGATAGGCATCGGTACTCAAGTTCGCAATAGTGTTAAGTATGATGAATGGGAGAGCTTAGATTGGCGTGAAGAGTGGCCAAAAGTTACAGTTAATTGTGAGGTTGAAATTGACATCCGAGATTATGGAATGATCGCTGAGGAATAGTTAAGATAAATTGATTAAAAAGAGATGAATCATTAATTAAATTTGTTCATTTTCTGTTCATATACGTTTGATAAGATCACTTTATAGACAGAAGTGAATAAATCGCGTGGAGGCGGACGGAATGGAAGAGAAATTCAAGATGTGGAAGAATTTTTTATTACCATATAAATTTGCACTAGATGAATTGAAAACAAAAGTAAACATTATGGTGGAAGAAACAAAATATATGGAAGAAACAAGTCTAATTGAACATGTCAAGACAAGGCTTAAAACACCAGATAGTATTATGACTAAATTAGAAAGAAAAGGAATGAAACCGACTGTTGCTAATGCTAGTGAAAATTTATTTGATATAGCAGGGATGAGAATCGTCACTCCTTTTAAATCAGATGTTTATCAGTTATATAACTTGATGATGAATCGAACTGATTTAAAGATAGTTGAGGTGAAGGATTACATTCGTTTTCCAAAGTCCAATGGCTACCAAAGCTTGCACTTAATTGTCAAAGTTCCAGTTACGCTCTCTAAGGGGATTGAACATATTTTTGTTGAAGTTCAAATTCGTACGTTAGCGATGGATTTCTGGGCCAGCCTTGAACATAAAATTTACTATAAATATGAAGCAAGTATCCCAGCTTACCTTGAGAAAGGCCTGAAAGAAGCAGCAGATACAGTGAAAGAACTAGATGATAAGATGAAATTAATTCACGATGAAGTAGAAGGACTACATACCTCTAAGGTCATTTCAATTCATGTGAAAGAGGATGAAGGAGGGAGGAAGAGATGAAACAATTGACATCTCGGAAGTCACTTCATGACATCAAAAATAAATTCTTGAAAAAAGGGATTCATGTTGAAATTTGTGATCGCCCTAAGACACTACCAGCTAAATATAAGTAGCTGTTTATAATAGATATTGAAAAGCTTGTGAGGATTTCAAAGGTCCCATGAGCTTTTCCATGTGGATAATCTTTTATTAGTGTTTTCATGAGATAATCATATTGTGAATAAAATAGAGTGATTTTTGGGGGTGACGACATGGCAGATACATTGAAGGTTCTTATTGTAGAGGATGATCCCTACATTTCTGATTTATTGGAACTGTATTTGCTTCAAGAAGGCTATCATGTATCCCTGGCTTATGATGGAGAATCGGGATGGGAGAAATATTACGATGAAGATCCGGACTTTGTCATTTTAGATATTATGTTACCAAAGATGGACGGATGGGAAGTTTGTCGCGAGATTAGAAGAGATGAACGACAAGTACCAATCCTGATGTTAACTGGGAAAGGAGAAAGTTACGATAAGATCAAGGGGTTACATCTTGGGGCAGATGATTATGTCGTAAAACCATTTGAACCGAAGGAAATTATAGCACGAATGGAGGCAATATTAAGAAGAACGAGCCCCCATAAACACGATCGTAAACCATTGTTCTTTCAACAAATGGAATTAGATATACAAAAACACCTTTTGCGAAGAGGAAATGACCAAGTTGATTTACCATTAAAAGAGTTGGAATTGCTTTATTTTCTTTCACTGGAGAAAAATCAAGTATTTACTCGTCAACAGTTGGTTGATCGAATTTGGGGTTATGATTATGAAGGAGATGTTCGCACGATTGATGTACACATTAAGCGTATTCGTGAAAAAATTGGAGATGAGTGGCCTTATTGGAAGCTCAAAACGATTCGTGGAGTAGGTTATAAATTTGAGGTGAATGAGGATGTTTAGAAATAAAAGCATGTTTATGAAAATGTTCTCTTCTCATCTATTAATTATATTTTTTTCCTTTTTAGTGTTTGCTTTGTTCTTTAGTTCTATATTTCATAATGAAATGAAAAATCGATATAATAAGACATTTGAACATCAAGGTGAGAGACTAATAAATCATTTTCATGAAGCAAATGTACACAATTGGGACGACGAGACTCTTTTTATTTCTTTGGAGATGAGTATGAATCAAGAGAATCGACAAATTCTGCTATTTGATTCTCAAGGAGAAGCGGTATACAGTCCAGAATTTTTGGGAGATTTAGGAGTTTCAAATGAAGTGGTAGATGATATTTTACAAGGAGAAATAAAAAATCAAAGGGTGCGGACAGATGATTCTGAATGGATCTATTTAATGGGAGCACCTTTATCGATTCCTAATCCTAATTCAACAGAAGAAGATCATGCGATGGTTATGTTATTTCATGAATATGATCGTGAATCAAGCGAAGTCCTATGGATTAGTGCCATTACTACGTTTATAACAGTGACGATTACAGCTATTGTTATCTATTTTGTTTCAAGGAAGATTACTGCACCATTGAGGGAAATGAGAAACAGTACGATGCAATTTGCTAAAGGCGATTTTACTCACCGGATTCAGTTGGGAGGGAAGGATGAAATTGGTCAGTTAGCAAAGACTTTCAATCATATGGCAAGAGAATTAGGGAGTCTTGATCAATTAAGAAAAGATTTTGTTGCAAATGTTTCACATGATCTCCGCTCCCCTTTAACGTCAATCAGAGGTTTTCTAGGTGCAATGATGGATGGAACGATCCCACAAGAAAAACAGAAACACTACTTGGCGATTATGCGAAATGAAACTGACCGTTTAATGAAACTCGTAAATGATCTTCTGGACACTGCAAGTTTAGAAGCCGGAAGTTGGCAATTGGAGAAAAAGCATTATAATTTATCAGAGCAATTGCGAATGATTATAGGTAAGATGGAACCACATGTATCTGAGCAGCAGATTGAGATCGCATTATCAACAGATGAAGAATTGTTTGTGTTTGCAGATGAAGAAAGAATGGAACAAGTATGGATTAATTTATTGCATAACGCGGTCCAAAACTCAGCAACTGGAAGTATGATCGATTTGAAGTTGGTTGAGAGTAAATTTGGAGTTGAAGTTCAAATTTGTGACCAAGGATATGGTATGACTTTAGAAGAGTTGAAACATATGTGGGATAGATTTTATAAAACAGATAAAGCTCGCTCAAAGAAGTCTGGTACAGGAATTGGACTGTCTATCGTGAAACAAATTATTGATCTTCACGATGCTTCAATTGAAGTAAATAGTAAGAAAAACGAAGGAACTGAATTCAAAGTGACTTTACCGAAAAGTTAATATTATTGTTATGAATGGTTGCTTGAAAAAATGAAGACTCAACTCATTAAAGTGTATTTATTTTGCTTTAATGAGTTGAGTCTTGTCATGGATACCTCAACTCATTAAGTTCTTTCTTTCTTGCATCATCTTTGAACGATGCGTACTTTTCTTTTGTTAACTTCAACATTTCATCTCGATTTTTATGTTTTACAACCGGTAGATTTTTGAGCTCTTCTTCCATAGCATTTTTATTACGGATCATTTGTAAATAAAAAACTCGTTGAGGTTGTTTAATGTCATCCCAAAGTTTTTCTTTTTGCATAGTCTCTACCCAGTTATTAAGTACTTGAAAATTTTCAGCCGTTTCTAAAATAATTTCATAATGAAGCATTTCCAGACTAGCTGAAGTATGAATTGCCAGTTGTATTTCTTCCTTTGAAAGAGGTTGTTTTTTGCGTTGAACTAAAGCTAAGTGAGCAAAAAAATTCTCGAATATTTCTTTAAAATGTGTTTGTTTCTCATACAATGATTGAATAAGCGCTTGTCCATCCTTCAAGTCATCTAGACCATGATTTTGTGATAATTGAAGAGCATCTTCAAAGTAACTGGGATCGATGTTTGAACGTAACTGACCAGTTGCGTGGATATGGTTCATCAACCGGTAGAACAAAAATAATGGGTGGTGTGCCTCTCTTGCGTCATTTACCGATTCTTGTTTTTTATCAGATACTATTGCAACCCCTTGAATAGTGTTTCTTTTCATATATGTAATCATAAAATATAATCTGTCATTGATTAACCAAGGAAATGGATTGAGCGAAATTGTTTCGAACCAGTTTTTATATTTTTTTGCTCGTTTTCTTGCTTTATAAATAGACCTTTCCATGTTTAACCACCTTTCTGTTAGCTAATATTCTCTTACATTTTATCATAAAAAAGCTGAAGCCATTGATAAGTTAATGATGATAGTTCAATAAATGGAAATAGCTATTCATTTATAGTAAAATCTTTTTGTACATATTTTTAACTAGCTAATGATATTGAATTTGGGGTGGGAATTATGAATAAAATGGTGATTGGGACAATTATGGCATTACTTCTTTCAGCATGTGGACAAGCGGAACCTGAAAACACTGGTCCAACCAGTGTGGATGATATTAATTTGGAGCCATTAGAAGCGGATAATCTCTTTCCTGAAACGGTTGATCAAGGAGATGAAATAATACTTCAGACTCATGTGACTCAAGGGGATGAAAATGTCGATGATGCTAGTGAAGTTACTTTCGAAGTTTGGATTGATGGACAGAAAAGTAATAGTGAAATGATTGAAGCTAGTCTCCCAGGAGAAAACGGGATATATGAAGTATCGTTTGAATTTAATGAAGAAGAAGTGTATATGGTTCAACCTCATGTAACAGCAAGAGGAAGTCACGTTATGCCTGTTGGTGAAGTTGTTGTTGGTGATGCCGTCCTCGAAGATGAAGTGGATGACGAGGGAAATGAGAACGGTGGAGAAGGACATCACCATGAAGAGGATGATCATAGTGCTCATGATGATACTCACCTTCATGAAAGCTTGAGTTTAGATTGGAGAACAGACGACATCGCTGAGTCGGACGAAGATGTGACCTTATCTATTCAAGTGGATTGGGAAGAATCAGCTTGGACAGAAGGAAGGGTCCGGTTTGAAATCTGGAAGCACGGAGATGAGCTTCGTGAATGGATTGATGGAGATGAAACGGAAGCGGGATTCTATGAAGCTAACCATGTGTTTAATGAGCAAGGTGAGTTTCATGTTATGGTCCATCTAGAAGATGAAGAAATACATGAACATATTCAATTTATGATAGAAGTTGAATGATTGAAAAGAAAAGACCCATGTTGCGAGTGATGCGTAGTATGGGTCTTTTTTGTTATTTAACATTCGGGAGTCTTGATTATTTCTAATTGACGGTATATTATATAATCAAATACTTATATAAGGGGGCTGGACAGAATGTCTCAAACCACAACAAATGAGTATGTACAAAGATATGAAAAAGAATTACTCAACTTTTTCAACGGACGTGTTGCAAATAGATTTGATGCGGAAGACCTTTTACAAGATATGTGGCTGAAAGTATTTATCAATCAAGAAACGTTTTTGAAAGTGGATAATACTAGGGCGTGGCTTTTCCAAATTGCGAGGAACATAATTATTGATTTTTACAGGAAAAAGCAATTGGAAATTCCAACGGATCTCATTACAGATAGAGGATTATTTGAAAATGTTCAATTATTCAATTCAACGAATTTTAATGAAGAATGTACTTCTTATTTGCTAAGCGAATTAAGTAAGCTCCCTCAAAAATATAAGCTTCCGATCCAATTACACATTGGAGGTGGTTGGAAACATCAACAAATATCCTCACATTTAAATCTTTCTTTATCTGGGTCAAAAACAAGAGTGCAACGGGCAAAAAGAAATTTAAAAAAAACGTTACTGAATTGTTGTCATGTGGAAGTAGATATTTACGGAAATATTATTCGTTATGAGAGTAAAAGCATTTGTTGTGCATCATAAAATGCGACTATTTCCTTCTTTATCCGTCTTCATAAGTGAGAGACCAAATTCACATTTGAGGAGGAAGTTACATGAAGCATGATAGTCAACGTAATTTAGTAAGAAAGAGGTATAGTAAGATTGCTTCACCAATAGAATTGGATTGCTGTGAAGAGGGTCGAGTAATCACTACTGGTGAATTATCTAAAACGATGGGGTATTCAGATAGTGATATAGCCGATATCCCAGATGGTGCGAATATGGGATTGGGATGTGGAAATCCAACCGCAATTGCGAAGTTAAAAGCCGGTGATGTTGTCCTTGACTTAGGCAGTGGAGGTGGATTTGATGCGTTTCTTGCAAGAAGGAGAGTGGGTGATTCTGGCTTTGTCATTGGCGTAGATATGACGCATGAGATGATAGAGAAATCTCGTAGAAACGTAGAGAAGCTCCGATATTCAAACGTTCAATTCAGGTTGGGTGAAATTGAACATTTACCGGTTGGAGATGCTACTATCGATGTGATTATTTCAAATTGTGTCATTAATTTATCACCAGAAAAGTCGAACGTTTTTAAAGAGGCGTATAGGGTTCTAAAGACAAGTGGGCGGTTACAAATTTCAGATATTGTTAGAGTTGATGGACAAGTTGCTGAAGATGTTCACGAGGATCCTGAAGTGTGCAACTGCATTATTGGAGCTGAAAGAATCGATAGGTTGGAAAAAATGTTAACAGATGCAGGCTTTATCGAAGTCCAAATTACAAAGACAGACTCTAGTGATGACTTAATGAAAGCTTGGCGACAGGGTGATCTACCTATTGAACAAGCTGTGTCAGCGACAATTGAAGCCATGAAACCTTAAGTTAGGATTATTAAAATATGACTCCGAATCATATATACTTTTTGCAAATTATAAATCACAAAAAAAAAGACCACGCTTTTAACCAAGCGTGGTCTTAAATCATTATTTTGATTTAAGCTTTCTTTTTCAAGATATCAACAATCGTTACTCGAAGTGAATGATCATGAACAGTTTTGTTTAACCACTCTTTGGAAGAGTCTTTTGTTTCACTCTTCACACGTTTAAATAACTTAATTAATAATTGTCTAAGGACGTTTGAATAATGGACATTATCAATTTTTTGCGCCTGATGCAATATTTTCTCGATAAGATTAGCATCGTCAATTTCTACATTATTTACTGCACGGTAGAGAAATTGCTCAACGATCTTAGCTTGGTCGAAGCTTAAGTAGAATTCTGGTACCTCGTCAATGAGTTGAGGTTGATCTTGGATATACTTAGCAAGCAAAGGTATATATGTATCCAATCGATGATGCAAAAGGAATTTGAAAGATTTCAAGGCATTTGCCTGTTCCAATGCCTCTTCTAAAGCCGTTAAAATAAGAGAGTTCTCTGATTTACCGTCGGCATTCTGAAGTGCAATTAATCTCGATGGCCACTGTTGCTTGATATCTTCAAGGTGTTCATCAATCAAATGTTTCATAATGTTGTTATTTTTCATTTTAGCTTCTTCTTTAGAACGCAGTGCGTCTTTTAAATCATCTTGCGTCACTTTGTACTGTTTCTTCCGTTCAGCGATTTGTTTATGGCGTTCCACTGCACTTGAGGACTCTTCAGTAGTTTTGTTAGATAAATAAAAGGAATCTAAAAACCTTCCTTGATAATCTAAGACAGCAAAAATAACTGGGATTTCTTGATCAAATAACAAAGCATGAACTTTACGCTCTCCGCTTAACTCTTCATACTTTAAAATATAATGACGGTCGTTCTCTCCGTCTAGAAAAACTTTCTTTCCTAAAAAACTAGGTGGCAAAACAGACATATAACTTCACCGGCCCTTTCTCATAATTATTTTAGTTGAATTGAATTGAAAGATTGATGAAGAAAATTGAAACGATAGCTTATATCTACACATCTTTTCTAATAACAAGGTAAATAATAAGTCCAACTATCGGGAAAAATAGTGTTATAACTAACACTAAGATACTAAATTCTCTACTATTTCCTCTCCTTAATGAATCACGGTAAGACCAAATACTTGTGATAATATTTAGTAAGAAAATTCCAACACTGATCAGCAGAATAAAGAAAAGAAAACTACTAAGTTCTAACATTGGCGAAACTCCTCAATTTACTATTAGAAAAGAAATAGCTAAATGCTTATTTACACATTGAAATGACACTTCTGCGTTTCCACGGAGCGTGGGGAAATTAGCTGTAAGTACCAAAATCCATGAGTGAAACCGGAGTCTTAATAAAAGCTCTCTCTTTATCATAACGGTCTTGAGCTAATTTGTGTAGGCTTGTACCAAAAAAACTTTATTTCTCTGAAAAAATGAATTGGATTATGCTGTAACAAAGGTTATTGAAAAGATAAAAAGTAGCGCCTTTTCTTTATAAGAGGGCTACTTTTTAAATAAATTATATATTATCTTTATTTACCCGTTGAGTGGCCGCTCGAGCTCTAGCTAATGCTTCACGGTCTTCTGCATCTGCTAATTCTCTACTGTATTCTACGTCTTTGTTGCCCGTTTTCTCATCTTGACGTGAATTTTTGTTCTGTTTGCTCATGATTGTCATGTCCTTTCTGTAAGGGGTGTAAAGTGTTTTTGAAATAAGAGTACATAAGAAATTTTTATCGCCGAGGTGAGACGAAACTGTGGTCAAGAAGTTATTCTTTTTTTATGAGTCAGATTTAAACTTTTCAAAAGCTCGGTCAGCGGCTTTAAACGATGATTGATATGACAATTCTTGAGCTCTAGACATTCTTCGTCTTTCAGATTTATCCTTGCGAGTCTTTTTAGAGTCCATTTAATCAGCCCCCTCTTTTATTTACTATTATCATAACCAAATCAGAATTTAGTTATACGAGAAGACGTTATTTCTTTATCTATAGTAATTATGATTTTCCTACAAGATCCGTTAATGCATCTTGTAATTGAGGGTAGGAGAATATGTAACCACTCTCATGTAGTTTTGCTGGGATTACTTTTTGTCCCTCAAGTAAGAGTAGGCTCATCTCTCCTAAAACAATGTGCAGTATTGTACTCGGCACAGGTGCCCAAAAAGGTCGATTTAAAACGTTAGCCAACGTTTTTCCAAAATCTTTCATTCGTTGTGGTTCTGGTGCCGTAAAATTCACTGGACCTTGCATATCTTGGTGTAATATACAATGAACAAGAGCTTGTGCAACATCTTCAATATGAATCCATGACATCCATTGCTCGCCAGTCCCCAGTTTCCCCCCTACGAAAAACTTAAATGCAGGTAGCATCTTACTCAATGCTCCATCATCGCGGTCAAGAACTACACCAAACCGAGGATTTACTAATCGAACCTCTGGTGGAACTTCTCTGGATGCAGCTTCCCAACGTTGAACGACACCTGCTAAAAAGTCCTCTCCTGGTTCTTCGTCTAGTTCAGTGAAAGTTTTTGAATAGGAAGTTCCATAATAGCCAACAGCTGAACCATTCAGTAAAACCGATGGCTTGTTTGTCATCTTCCCAATGATTCGTATTGTTTCTTCTGTCGCTTCTATTCGACTTTCAATAATTTTAGTCTTTTTGTCTGAAGTCCATCTTCCACTGTTTAAATTTTCTCCAGCAAGGTTTATAAAAGCTTCAATTCCGTCGAGATTTTTTTCTGGGTTTGTGCCTTCTTTTAGCCATTCAACATATGAAAGAAGTTCTTTATCTTCTTTTTGCGCTTTGTTTCTAGTCAGAACATAAACGTGATGCCCTTGATTTATTAGTTCATTCGTTACTGCCTGTCCAATTAACCCGGTGCCTCCTGCAATTGCTACTTTCATTGTATCGCCTCCTGTTTTATTATGTACTATATAGAACTATTTTCCTCTTGATTGTACAAATCAAACGTATATTAATAAATAACTCAGCGCTAAAGCGACTTTAAAAAATAAGGATGACAACTCATGCAAACTATTTCTAAAATTACAGCAGCAAAGAAAACAAAAGGTCGATACCATATTTATTTAACTAAAGAGCAAGGAGACGAATACGCCTTTTCAGTTTCAGAAGATTTATTAGTAAGGGAACAATTATCGAAAGGGAGACAATTGACTGAGGAGGATATAGTAAATTTAAAGGAAAAAGACGACGTAAACAAAGCGATGCAGAAAGTTCTAAATTATCTATCTTACAGAATGCGATCAGAAGATGAAGTTACTCGATATTTAAAAGACCTAGAAATTGAGGAAGAAGATATTAATAATATAGTAGAGAGGTTGTACGAGCTACAATTTATTGATGACCAACGATTTGCGGAAGCTTTTGTAAGAACTAAAAGAGATACAGGCAAAAAAGGACCAATGGTCATTGAACAAGAACTTTACCAAAAAGGCGTCAGTAAATTAATTATTGCAAGTGCGCTAGAACAATATCCGGAAGAATTGCAATTCGACCATGCAATAAAGATGGTTGAAAAAAAACAGTCGTCTTATAAAAATGAGAGCATGAAAAAGAAACAACAAAAGTTAATGCAGTTTGTTATTCAGAGAGGATATAGTCAAACAATAGCGGGAAAAGCTGTAATGGAAGCAAGCATTGAAGAGGACCCTGAATTAGAATGGGAAGCAATAAATAAACATGGTGATAAGGTATGGAGAAAATATGATAAAAAGGATAATTGGGAAAAAGTCCAACGAGTAAAACAATATTTGTACGGACGTGGTTTTAATTCTGATAAAATTGATGAGTGGATTGACATGAAGCAAAGTGAAGCTGATGAGGGTTAATGTATATGCGGGATTTTATTGAATCTATCATGCGAAGTTAAAACTTTGATCTAGGGTCAATGTCTATAAGGATTCGCCGCCCCTTTGTTGAAAACGGTTTATAAATAGAAACATTATTGTCACCTTTATTTGTGAAACGATGCACGTACAGTGTTAAAATGAAGGTAGAATTCATTTAACTTTTAACTGGCAGAAAGGACAATGTATATATGACTACTTTTATTGCTTTAACACCAATTATTGCTGTCATGCTGTTTTTAGTAGTATTAAAAATGCCCGCAGTAAAGGCGATGGCAATCAGTCTTATTGCAACAGCTATACTCGCTCTCTTATATTGGAAAGTCCCCTTTATTATCATTGCGGCGTCGTTGATAGAAGGTATTATAATTGGGCTTTCTATTTTATATATTGTGTTTGGTGCAATATTACTGTTAAATACTTTGAAATTATCTGGAGCGATTGATACGATTCGAACGAGTTTTATGGGAGTATCAGCTGACAGACGAGTTCAAGTCATTATCATTGCCTGGTTATTTGGTGCGTTTATTGAAGGGGCTGCGGGATTTGGAACTCCCGCGGCAATTGTTGCTCCACTTCTTGTTGCTTTAGGCTTTCCAGCTCTAGCTGCAGTCGTATTGGCGTTAATTGCGGACAGCTCCCCTGTTTCGTTTGGGGCAGTTGGAACACCAGTTATTGTTGGTGTGGATCAAGGATTAAGAGAAGGTGGAGAAATATCATCTGTTGTGCAACCGTATATAGATGCAAGTGGAGGAATGACAACGTTTATTCAAGAGATTTCCACACAAATTATGCAAATAGATATTTTTGTAGGTTCTTTTATGCCTTTAATAATGGTAGTGATCTTAACTCGTTTCTTTGGTAAAAATCGCTCTTGGAAAGAGGGAATCGCTGTTTGGAAATTTGCATTATTTGCTGGTTTGAGTTTTACGATACCAGCATTAATCGTTGCAACATTTCTCGGACCGGAGTTCCCGTCGATCTTTGGTGGGCTAATTGGGTTAGTGATCGTCGTTCCAGTGGCGAAAAAAGGGTTTTTGTTACCAAAAGAACCGTGGGATTTTGCAAAGGAAGAAGATTGGTTACAGTCGTGGATTGGACGCATTTCTACGAAAGGTGACAATATGCAAAGCACTGGTAAGCTTTCGTTAATCCGTGCTTGGATACCTTATTTATCTGTCGGGGCGATATTAGTATTAACCCGTTTGGAAGCACTTCCCTTTAGAGACATGTTGCGAAGCGTGTCTATTGGCTGGAATAACATCTTAGGGACGGAGATAAGTGAACATTTAGAACCACTTTATATACCAGGATTTGTCTTTATACTTGTCGTTATTATTACTGCTATTGTTCACAAAATGAATCTAGAGCAAGTAAAGTTATCATTTAGTCGATCAGGAAAAGCAGTTATTGGGACAGCGATTACGCTGTTTACTGCCGTTCCTATGGTACGAATTTTTATTAATTCTGGAGCAAATGAAAGTGGTTTAGAAAGCATGCCTATTGAATTGGCAAACACTGTTTCTGCTTTAATGGGAAGTGGTTGGCCGATCATGGCTCCTCTCATTGGTGCGCTTGGCTCATTTATTTCAGGCAGTGCTACGTTTAGTAATATGATGTTTGCTCTGTTTCAAGGGAGTGTAGCAGATCAAATTTCTGCAGACCCAAGACTGATCCTATCTTTACAAGTAATGGGATCAAACGCAGGAAATATGATTTGTGTATTAAATGTAGTAGCAGCGGCTTCTGTTGTTGGGATGGTTGGAAGAGAAGGAGATATTATCAGAATGACAATTGTACCGATGCTTTATTATGCATTTTTTGCAGGAACGATTGGTTTAATAATTACTTTCTTCATGGTATAAAAATGTATATCTAGTGTGTTTCTGCTGGAACAGTCTTCTTACTATCGGAGGCTGTTTTTTTAGTGGAGACTAATCAATCTGGACACTGAGAGAGAGAAAACTTGCCTAAGTAAATGGAAATATGAATGCAAGGGGCACAAGAGGTAGCTTTCCTTTTACATCTGTAATAAAACCCTTATAATAAGAGAAGAAGAGTTGAAATAAAGGAGAATGTTGGATGGATGAAAAATATAGCCGTATGGCAATGGCTAAACTTCAGCAAGAAATTGCTGAGTTGAAAGTCAAGGCTCAGAAAGCAGAGCAAAAAGGAATGATTAATGAATTTGCTGTCTATGAGCGGAAAATGATAATGGCACAAGCATATTTATTAGATCCTCAAGATTTTAAATCTGGGCAAAAATATGATTTTAAAGATGATCCACAAGAATTTTTTGATATAGAATATATGAATGGTGTTTTTGCATGGGGTTATAGAAGCGGCAGTAAAGAACTAGAGGGTGTTCCTATTTCCATTTTAGGAGAAAGAAAGAACTAAATAAAGCGGAGAGGGGGCAATAACTGCCATCCCAACTCCAATTTCCTCCATTAAGGACAATTAGCATCTTTTGCGCGTTTGAACAGCTAATATTTGGTTATGCAAACTTTGCTCTGTTTCTCCATTCACTTGGTGAAATGATTTTTTCGGATTTGCTCGCGGTGATTGAAATGGATCTCCATACAAAGATTTTGACCCTTTACTGTTTTGAGATTTGCTCATTGAAAAACGCCTCCTTGAACACGGCACTAAAATCTTTAGTGCAATGTTTCATGCTGTGTTTTTCCACTCTTGCTCATTCGTTCCTGTGGATGATCTTTAATTGATCCATCAGGACGCTTAGATGCATAAGCTGCCATCTCACGTTTATCTTTGCTAAGCGAAATACGGTGTGATAATTCTCTGTTGTTATTACGCAAAAAACGAACCTCCTTATGATGGGGGACCTTAGTTATTCCCGTATTTTAAATTAGACATGCTGAGAATATTTTGAAAGGGGTTTTCTAATCATGCATGATTATTTTGAGAAATTGACAACTCGTTTACTAGAAAAAAACGATCATCTTTCCTATTCAGAGGCAAGGACATGGATTGAGCTTTTATGGGAAGATTTCGAAGCTACTTATGCTAAATCAGGGCAAAGTTATAAAGGGAAAGAAATGACTGAAAAAGTCTTGAATGAATGGGTAGACAATCACGGATATCGTCTTCATGAAATATTGCTCGAAAAACCAAAGTACAGGGAATGGTTTGATAAGAAGAAGTTTTTGCACTAGAAATGCTAAATCGCCTCGAAGCAGCGACGAACTTTATTGTAAATCGATCTCTTATTAGAAAAACTTGACTTGTCGCCAAGTGCTTCATGGCGAAAGCCTTTGTTTATCTTATACCTTAACCCTTTAGCGAAGTTAAACATTCTTAAAGTATAACAAAGGTGCCAGTGAAGCGGATTGCTTATCAATGGCACCTTTTATTATTCATTAGTTGCAACTTCGATTTTTCTTTTTAATGTTTCTCTGTTGTAAATCCAACCTGTGTATGAATTTAAGATATTTAGATCTTCATCCAATCTTACAATCGCAACAAATGGATAGTGACCTTTACTTCGATATCTTAAGTCAATAAATTTGACAGAATAACCATGTTTCTCAATTGATGTGACCCAGCGATAAGCCGGGGAAAATGATAAGAAAGCAGATAGATTTTTGTCTTTCCTTGCAGCGTTAATAACACGGTCATCGGGAATTGGTTCAAAGGGATAAGATTCATAATAAGTGATACGTCCCTTTATTGATGCCGCTACATGCATCATGTCTTTCGTTCTTACAACGAGGTGCCATGAATTCCATTTAAATGTTGGAGAAGTGAAAATATGAGTTGCATCTGGATGCAACGATTTTAATTTTACATATATCTTTCTTTGGGCGCTAATTCTCCACAAATAATAAATAATAATAACAACAAACATTGTTAGAAATGTCCATCCCGGATGAAAACCAATTCTCCATAGAGTAATTGAAATAATGTGAGCAATGAAAATAAATGGATCAAAAATATTTATTACTCCCAATGCTAGCCATCTCGGGTAAATAGGTGCAAAAGCTTTAGTGCCATAAGCATTGAAGATATCGACAAATACATGGAGAAATACAGCAAAGAATATCCAGGTCCACAAATGGTATAAATTTAAGTTAGGCATAAGCAAGTAAAGTAAAAGTGTAATTAGTGTCGGCCATATAAACCAAAAAGGAATGGAATGTGTGACACCTCTGTGATTTCTTATATACGTTGCATTGTTTCTTAACTTCAGAACAGTGTCAAAATCTGGAGCTTGAGAGCCGATCAAAACCCCGATCATGGCTGCTTGTGTCATTTCTGGATTCCCTGCAACAACAGGATCTAAGGTGGCTAATCCACCTAGAGCGATTCCCATGACAACATGTGTTCCAGTATCCATGCACTTTCCTCCTTGCCGACTAGACATATGAAGATTAGTTTATCTATAATATCATGTGTAGTATCTCGTTTCAAAAAATAAAAATTGCTTGTATTTATTATTACCCGATTACACCTAGTTTCAAAAGGAGAATGTTTCGTGAAAAAAATAAATGAGACTAAATTTCAACAAGATTTACTCGAATGGTATGATGAAAATAAACGTGACCTCCCTTGGAGAAGAGAGCGAGATCCTTATAAAATCTGGGTGTCAGAAATCATGCTTCAGCAAACGAAAGTGGATACTGTTATTCCGTATTTTCAACGATTTATGAGTTTGTTTCCGACTGTAAATGATTTGGCAGAAGCAGAAGAAGAAACCGTTTTAAAAGCATGGGAAGGATTAGGGTATTATTCTCGTGCGCGAAATCTCCATCATGCTGTAAAAGAGGTTCGTGAAACGTACGGTGGAAAAGTTCCACAAACAGAAAAAGAAGTAGGTAGCTTAAAAGGAGTCGGACCTTATACAACAGGCGCGATTCTGTCCATTGCTTATAATATTCCTGCTCCAGCTGTTGATGGCAATGTGATGCGGGTATTATCTCGTATTTTTTCGATCTATGATGATATTTCCAAAGCTTCTACTCGAAAGAAATTTGAAGCGATTGTCCGAGAGATAATTTCAACAAATCGTGCTTCTGATTTTAATCAGGCATTAATGGAACTCGGTGCGATGGTCTGTTCACCAACTAGTCCTGCTTGCTTAATATGTCCTGTTGAGTCCCATTGCTCTGCTAGAGAAGAAGGGGTTCAAGATATCTTACCTGTCAAAGCAAAGAAGAAGCCACCGAGAAAATTAAAAATGAAAGCTGTCATTTTGCGTGATCAACAAGGGCGGGTACTAATTGAACGTCGCCCAGATACAGGTCTCTTAGCAAAATTATGGCAATTCCCAAATATTGAAGCTGAAACAACAGAATTAGAAGACTTAAAGTCATATATCGATTTGCTTGGAGTAGAAGTGTCATCAATTACTAAAGTTCAAGAAGTAAAACACATTTTTTCTCATATCGTGTGGAACATTGATGTTTATGAGGGCAAGGTCGAGGTAATTCATAATAAACAGCTTTGTAATCAAAAAAACAAATGTCATTTTGTTTTGATAGAAGATGTGAATTGGTATCCATTTCCTGTTTCACACCAAAAAATAATAGATGGTGCACTAGTAATGGAGGAGGAATCTTAATGGATTTGCAACTGAAAGGAAAGAAAGTACTTGTAACAGGAGGATCAAAAGGAATCGGCAAAGGAATTGCAAAAGCATTTTTAGAGGAAAAAGCAAATGTAGGTATTGTTGCCCGAGGGAAAGATGATTTAAATAAAGCTAAATTGGACTTACCAGGGGTTGAAATATTTCAAGCTGATTTAATTAAAGAGGAGGAACGGACTGAGGTTTTTGAGCAGTTTATGAATACATTCGGTGAGATCGATATCCTAATTAACAATGTTGGTGGAAGTAGCGGTGGGAAAACACTAGATACAACGATGGCTCAATTCGAAGAAGCGATGCAGTTAAACTATTTCTCGGCAGTTCAGTTTAGTCAATTGGCTGCTCAAGAAATGAAGAAGAAAAAGCAAGGTTCAATCATCAATATTTCATCAATATTCGGCCGTGAATCGGGAGGGAAACCGACGTATAATAGTGCAAAGGCAGCGATGATTAGTTTCACGAAATCACTAGCAGATGAATTGGTGCGAGATGGGATACGTGTCAACGGAGTAGCTCCAGGATCGATTTTACATCCGACAGGAAATTGGCAAAAACGTTTGAAAGAAACTCCAGAGAAAATTGCTAAGTTTGTAGAAGAAGAAATTCCAGCTAGAAGATTTGGGAGCGTGGAAGAAGTGGCTGAAGTCGTCGTATTTTTGGCCTCGGAGCGTGCTAAATGGGTGATAGGGGCAACGCTAAATGTCGACGGTGGACAATCAAATTCAAATTTCTAAATTAAGAAAAAAGGTGACGTACGAAAAATAAATGTTTCGTTAAACTAAATATGCTAAAATGATAAAAAACATTAAGGAGTATGAATATATGAATAATTTAGATCCGATGGCATATCCTTATTCATCACAACGAATGGTTACATATGGTAAGAATGGGATGGTTGCTACATCACAACCGCTCGCGTCACAAGCGGGTTTAGATATTATGAAACAGGGTGGGAATGCGATTGATGCAGCGATTGCAACAGCCGCTTGTTTGACGGTTGTCGAGCCTACGTCAAACGGAATTGGTGGAGATGCTTTTGCGCTTGTTTGGGTTAAGAGTAAATTACACGGATTGCATGCAAGTGGGCCCTCGCCACAAGAAATATCTATTGACGTACTGAAAAAAGCAGGAATTAAGGAAATACCAAAGTTTGGCTGGACACCTGTAACGGTCCCAGGCACACCTGCAGCATGGGTCGAGTTATCTAAGAAGTTTGGAAAACTACCTTTTGAAGATTTGCTTGCCCCTGCTATTCGTTATGCGCGGGAGGGATATCCAGTTAGTCCTACGCTGTCATATTTTTGGGGACGAGCGGCAGAGAGTTTTCGCAATGAATTTAAAGATGATATGTTCCAACATTGGTTTGACACATTTACTCCAGATGGGCAGGCACCAAAAGCCGGTGAAATGTGGCGTTCAGAAGCTCATGCAAAGACGCTAGAAGCAATTGCTAAAACAAAGGGAGAATCGTTTTATCGTGGTGAATTAGCTGACCAAATCGATGCTTTTTCGAGAAAACATGATGGTTACCTTCGAAAAGAGGATTTGGTTTCGTATAAACCTCATTGGGTAGACCCCATTAAAGTTAATTATCGTGGGTATGATGTGTGGGAAATTCCACCAAACGGTCAGGGTCTTGTTGCGCTTATGGCATTAAACATGTTGAAGAATGATACATTTGAAACAAGAGAACATCCAAATACTTACCACAAGCAAATTGAAGCAATTAAATTGGCTTTTGCTGATGGAGAAAAATATATTACAGATCAAAACTCGATGAGTAAAAAAGTAGAAGATATGTTAAGCGAAGCATATGGAAAAGAGCGCCGAAATATTATTAGTGATGAAGCGCTCCTACCAGAAGCTGGAGACCCTTCTTCAAGTGGAACTGTTTATTTAGCTACTGCTGATAATGAAGGCAACATGGTTTCATTTATTCAAAGTAATTACATGGGATTTGGTTCTGGGCTTGTTGTTCCTGGAACAGGGATAGCTCTGCAAAATCGTGGTCACAATTTTAGTTTAGATCCCGAGCATGAAAATGCCTTAAAGCCAGGGAAACAAACATTTCACACAATTATTCCCGGATTTTTGACAAAGGAAAATGAAGCAGTCGGTCCATTTGGAGTGATGGGAGGATTTATGCAACCACAAGGACACTTACAAGTGGTCATGAATTCAATTGATTTCGGTTTGAATCCGCAAGCAGCTTTGGATGCACCTAGGTGGCAGTGGATGAAAGACAAACAAGTCTTGTTAGAACATACTGTGCCAAATCATATTGCTCATGCGTTGTCAGCAAAAGGTCACAATATTCAATTGACACACCAGACAAGTAGTTTTGGTCGAGGACAAATCATTTGGCGGAATCTTAACACAGGTGTGTTGTCTGGTGGGACAGAAGCACGAACAGATGGTGCTATTGCGGTTTATTAGAAAGGTGATTAGATTATGAAACAGGCAAATATCTTTATGGCTTTTCTTCGAGTTGGGTTACTTGGGTATGGAGGCGGACCAGCTTCCATACCACTTATTCAAAAAGAAGTTGTCGATAATTATCAATGGATGAACGATGAAGAGTTCTCTGATATGCTCGCGATTGGTAACACATTACCAGGGCCGATAGCAACAAAACTAGCAGGGTATATTGGTTATAGGGTGTCAGGTGTATTAGGAATGGTGAATGCTATTTTCGCTTCCGTTGTTCCAACGGTTGTATTGATGATTATCTTACTTACATCTTTAGCTAATTTTCGTGAATACGACTGGGTGCAAGGAATGACTCGTGGTGTTCTTCCGGTTGTTGCTGTGATGCTAGGTGTTTTGACGTGGGGTTTTTTCAAGAAATCAAATACAGATTTCGGGTGGTTAAAAGCTAGTTTACTAGTGATTGTATCGATCATTTTAATTCAACTTGTGGGGATTCATCCTGCGGTCATTATTGCTGCACTTATATTATTTGTTTTACTAAAACCATCAAGTAAAAACAAGGGAAAAAAGGGTGGTGAAAAAAGTTGATATATTGGCAAATTTTCTTAGCCTTTTTTATTCCGGGTATTGTTGGATATGGTGGTGGACCTGCTACTATTCCTCTAATTGAATACGAAGTTGTTCATAGGTATGGCTGGATGACAATTGAAGAATTTGGAGAAGTTTTGGCGTTAGGAAATGCTTTACCAGGACCGATTGCAACAAAAATGGCCGGATATATTGCCTTTGAGGAAGCTGGAATTCTTGGAGCAATCATAGCTTTGTTCGCGACAATTGCCCCGTCTCTTATTTTAATGGTTATTTTGTTAAGTGTACTGATGAAATTTAAAGATTCACCGAAAGTCAAACTACTTTCATCTATTGTTAGACCAACAATTGCCGTGTTATTAGGAGTGATGACGCTTCGTTTTGTAGAGACTTCTTATTTTGATAATGGTTGGATGCAAACAGGTTTTTTATTAGTTATTAGTTACTTCTTGTTGGAAAAGAAAAAAGTACATCCAGCATTTGTTATATTAGGAGGACTGATATATGGAGCAGTAGTTCTTCGATAAGATATTTCTAGTCAAACTGCAGTCTTGTGCCACTTGTCCACCCTGCTTCCAATTCAGGTAAACCATTTCTATCGATGATTTCTTCGACAACTTCTCGATGAATCGTCACCCCTTCAACACTCAAATAGGGGGATATTTGTTGAAATAAATGATGAAAATATGCCAATTCTTTTTCGGACCATTCGTTTTTTGGTATCATTGATAATTCTGTCATATCTCGGCCAACATACATGATTAAATCAACTCCATAAGAACATATTTCGAGTTAGTTTTGCATGTTGATACTAATCTTATACAAAAAAATAATGTACGTGTAAAAACAAGTAAAGGAGTCATTACATTTATGTCAATTTCAAATGATAAGGTAGCATTAGTAACAGGTAGTAGTCGTGGGATCGGGAAAGAAATTGCGCTGAAACTGGCTAGAAGTGGTCATAACATCGTTATCAATTATGCAAGAAGTCGGTCGAAAGCGGAAGAAACTGCAGAAGAAATTCGGAAACTTGGTCAAGAAGCAATTGCTATAAAAGCGAACGTAGCTAAAAAAGAGAAAGTTAAAGAAATGTTTGAAGAAATTGATAAATATTTTGGACGAATTGACATTCTTGTTAATAATGCAGCCTCAGGTGTCTTAAGACCAATTCTTGAAGTAGAGGAAAGCCATTGGGATTGGACGATGAATATTAATAGTAAAGCAATGCTTTTTTGCTCACAAATGGCTGCAGAACGAATGAAGAAGCAGGAGACAGGTGGAGCAATCGTAAGCCTTAGTTCTTTAGGTGCGATGAGGTATTTACCGAATTATACAACTGTTGGTGTTTCGAAAGCAGCTGTAGAAGCTTTAACTCGGTACTTAGCGGTGGAACTTTCTCCTTTTAATATTCGTGTTAATGCTGTTTCTGGCGGTGCTGTAGATACAGACGCATTAACTCATTTTCCTAACCGAGATGAATTAATAGCGGAGGCGAAAAAACGGACGCCAGCAGGAAAAATGGTGGAGGCAGAAGATTTAGCGAATGCGGCAGTATTTTTATTGTCAAATGAAGCAAGTATGATCCGCGGACAAACGATTGTTGTTGATGGCGGAATTTCTTTGCTAACTTAATATGTGGAGTTATCTTTTTTAAAACATTTTGGATAAGAACTTCAACACCTGGACATATTAATTTGTGTGGAGGTGATACACATGCAAAACCAACAAAATCAAAATCAAAATGCTTCTAAAACAAATGCCCAGCAAGTAAAGAAACAGAATCAACAGTCTGCTCAAGGTCAAGGGCAACAAACGGAGTTTGCAAGTGAAACAGATGCGCAGCAAGTGAAGCAGCAAAACCAACAATCTGCACAGCGTAAGCAGCAAGCTTCTTCTAAAGGACAACAGCAACAATAACGAGTTGCTGAAATAGTGCAGTAAGTTTTATGCGTTAGGAAACCTCTCCATTTATTATGGGGAGGTTTTTCTTATGAAATTAACAATATCTTCGTGAATAGAATACTTGGATTTGAAAGAAATAAGCTATAGCGTTTTAAAAATCAGTGAAACAATAGTATAATGAAAGAGATTAGGTCATAGTGCTTTTTTTTTGCATAATATTATGAATAGAAGTCAGCTTATTTCAAAGGAAGAAAATTTTTTTCAAGGGAGGAAAAATATGATTTTCCGGCGGAAACGAAAGGAGCAAGTGGAGCAAAAGCAGGATAAAAGAGCAATTAAAATAATTTCGGTGACAATAGATGATATTCGGTCAGCGGTGAATCAATTCGCAATCAATTTGGATGAAGGAATATCACTACGTAGTATTATTTCTGATAATCATGAAATAGATTTTGAACTGTTACATTCATATTTAGGTGGTAAACCGGACAAACCTTTTTATATGTCTAAAGAAACATTTGAAATTTTTGAGGATGCAAAATATCCTAAGCATATTGATTTTTGCCAAATTGCTTGTGATCAATATTTTCTCGAAACTGGGGCAGAACCAATTATTCCAGGTGACCCCTCAAATCAAGTTAGCTATTTTAAATTACAAAATTATCTCGTACAAAAACCTCCCTTCGATTTGTATTTAGATTCGAATGACCGGATGGTCACCCATAGAAAACCTTCGAATCGAGAGAGAAAGGAGTAACAGTGTGGATTTCCCAAAAGTAGGTAGCAATATTGAAGTTCAGAGCTATAAACATGATGGATCGCTTCATCGTGTTTGGGAAGAGACGATTATATTAAAAGGAACGACTCAGGAAGTCATTGGTGGCAACGATCGAATCCTTGTACAGGAATCAGATGGACGGCAATGGAGAACAAGGGAACCAGCGATCTGTTTTTTTACGGCTCACCAATGGTTTAATGTCATTGGCATGATACGCGATGATGGTATATATTACTACTGTAATTTAGGAACACCGTTTACTTATGATACAGAAGCTTTGAAATACATCGACTATGACTTGGATATTAAAGTTTATCCTGATATGACGTACAAGTTATTAGATGAAGATGAGTTTACTTTACATAAGAAACAAATGAATTATCCAGGTGAAGTTGAGGTAATATTAAGAAAGACAGTTGATGAACTCGTCTCTTGGATAAGCCAAAAAAAGGGTCCATTTGAACCCGGATTTATTGAATATTGGTATGAACGCTTTTTATATCATAGATAAGGAAAATAAATGACCATATAGTGGCGGTTCTGTTAGAATTAGAACCGCCTTTGTTGTGTTATAGATCGATTTTTAGCATATATTTTCACTATACGTGAGAATGTTTGGCAGTTGATCGAGGAGATGTTCGATTTGGAAAGTATCAAACGTTATATGAAATTTGTGAAGCCATATTGGAAGGAAATCAGCATTACTATGGTTATAGGAATGCTGAAATTTGGAATACCGTTAATTATTCCGTTAATATTAAAATATGTGATAGATGATATCATCGGTGCAGATGGTCTATCACCTAACGAACAATTGAATTCTCTTTACTGGTTAATGGGAGTTGTGTTAGTTGTTTTTATTGTGTTTCGACCGCCTATCGAATATTATCGACAATATTTAGCGCAATGGACCGGTACTAAAGTGCTATATGACATTCGTGAAAATCTATTTGTTCATTTACAAAAATTAAGTTTAAAGTTCTATTCAAATAAAAAATCAGGCGAGATAATCTCGAGGGTTATTCATGACGTAGAGCAAACGAAAAACTTTATTATTACAGGATTGATGAATATTTGGCTCGATATGTTCGTGATAATCGTTGCTATTGCAATTATGTTTTCGATGGACGTTATGCTAACTCTCATAGCAATTTCATTACTACCACTTTATGGATTTGCGATAAAGTATTTTTTCTCAAGGCTGCGTATTTTAACAAGACATAGATCTCAGGCACTAGCAGAAGTGCAAGGACACCTTCATGAACGTTTACAAGGAATGAATGTGATTCGTAGTTTTGCCCTTGAAGATTACGAACAAGTTGAGTTTGACAAAAGAAATGATAATTTTTTTTCCAAAGCAATTGATCATACGAAATGGAATGCAAAAACTGCAGCAGTAGTTAATACGATTACTGACATAGCACCCGTCATGGTTATTGGATTCGCTGGGATTATGGTTATTCAAACAGGAATGACAGTCGGAACAATGGTTGCTTTCGTATCCTATATGGACAGGCTGTACAACCCTTTAAAACGCCTTGTTAACTCAGCAACAACGTTAACCCAATCGGTGGCATCTATGGACCGTGTTTTTGAATTAGCTGATGAAAAGTATGACATTACTGATAAAGAAAATGCAGTTCCATATTCGTACCCACAAGGTGAAGTGACATTTGAAAATGTCAGCTTTAGTTATAATGAAGGGGAAACAGTTCTTGAGGATATTAATTTCCGAGTTGAGCGTGGAGAAACGGTCGCGATCGTTGGTATGAGTGGAGGAGGAAAAAGCACAATTATGAGCCTTATTCCTCGCTTCCATGATGTAACAAGTGGCTGTATTCGTATTGATGGAAAAGACATTCGAGATTATCAAGTTCGTTCTTTACGAGATCGAGTTGCGATGGTTCTTCAAGATAATATCATATTTAGCGATTCTGTGATGTTTAATATTCGGATGGGTAATCCTGAAGCGACCGATGAAGAAGTCTATGCTGCTGCAAGAGCGGCTAATGCTGATGCTTTTATTAAAGAGCTCTCAGAGGGGTATGATACGAATATCGGTGAGCGGGGAGTCAAGCTTTCTGGTGGGCAAAAACAACGCGTGGCAATAGCACGTGTCTTCTTGAAGAGTCCAGAAATTTTAGTATTTGACGAAGCGACAAGTTCTCTTGATTTAGAAAGTGAAAAATTAATCCAGGATTCTTTATTTCGATTAGCAGAAGATAGGACGACATTTATTGTTGCTCATCGCCTGTCTACGATTACTCACGCAGACAAGATTCTAGTCATTGATCATGGCAAGTTAGTTGAGGAAGGAACTCATGAAGAGCTAATGAAACAGCGAGGAGCCTATTTTGATCTCTTCCAGATCCAACAGTTAACTTGAGTAAAGTTCTTGGGTGCTAGAAACTAAAAATTCAACGTTATTACTAATATAAAAAGCACCCATTTGGGTGCTTTTTATATTAGTAGGAGTCACTTGTTAATTTCAATTTGTTAATACTGCTCGCGCTCTCTTATTTTCACTTCATTATCATTCTTGTGATAGGTGAAAAAACCATCCACTAGCCGGTCCATATGCTCCAATTCTTCGCTGTATTCAATGACGAGTGCTATGACAGGGAGAAAATGAATCCATTCATCTAGTTCAATTTCTTGATCTTTATGGCATGCCATAAAGACATTAATGAGTTCTTGTTTTCCATCGTTTATTTGTTGATAAAGATCTCCAGTTGCTTGTGCTTTAACTTTACCCATATATTTAAGCAGAATGCGTTCGTGATAGTTTGTTAAATAATCTACTTGTAGTTGAAGTAAATGGCTCATTTCTTCGGGTAATTGGTTCAAGGCATTGTTTTGCTTGCTCAAGCTTTTCATGATTTCTTTAGCTTTTTTTGTACAGCTAATCATTTGTCTGAATAAAACTATTTTTCGCATGCGAGAGTATTCGCTTTTTCTAAAATAACTTCTTTCTTCTCTGTAAAGGATAAAGATATTTTCGAGTTTCAGAACAGATTCACGAATTTTATTCATGTCTTGCTTTAATGTTCTATAATCAACTTCATGATGAAGCAATAGACGAATCCATTGAATAATTTGATCATTTGTGTCTGTGATTTTATGGTAGAGTTGACTTTCGTGCTTTGGCGGCAAGAAGATCATATTTACAATAAAGGCAGAAAATACACCGATCATGATCAGTAAGAAACGGTTAGCGGCGAAATTAATAAAATCATCGGTAGGGCTTCCCATAATGATAATTGATGTTACAACAGCTAACGGAATAATTGCATCTTTCTTTAGTTTAATATGAATACTAATAATGAGAACAACGACAACACCGACAACAAAGGGTTCATGGCCGAATGCTAATACAAATAAGATTGCTAGTATTGCACTAATAATATTTGCCTGAATTTGATCCCAGATTAGCGTAATGCTTTTATGAACAGATGGTTGAACAGCAAAGAAAGCGGCTAACCCTCCGAAAGCGGGCGTTTCAAAGCCAAGCCACATTGCTGCATAAAGAGCCAACGTGACGGCGAGTCCTGTTTTAAAAATTCGGGCTCCAAGCCTCATAATAAAAAAATTCCTTTCTAACTTAATTGTTATTTACTTGCTAAGCAGTGGGAGGTGTATAAGTAAGTCAAGTCTTTAAGCAATATTCATTTATATATTTAATACGGATGTACTATACACTTCTTTTCCAAAAACATCAAGGAACAAAACGTGAACTTTTTAATAATGAAGATGAACTATTGCCTACGGAAAGCGAGAGAGTTTTTCAAATATCATACGACTCTTGATTATTCATGTAGCAGTTTAAAATTGATCTGTCTGTTGTGTCATATGGTCGTACTAGCTTATAACGTTTTCACCTTATAAGTGAAAAATGATAGAAAAAGTATCTCCATCATTAGAAAAAAAATTTAAATTCAATAAAAGTACTAAAGCCACTTTCGCAGTGTGGACTGTTTCTCAATTTTGATTCCTGTAACGCTCCGAATGCCTTGCTGATACGGAACGATTTCCAATCTTTATTCCTGTAACGCTCCGAATCTCTTGCTGATACGGAACGTTTTTCAAACTCTATTCCTGTAACGCTCCGAATGCCTCGCTGATACGGAACGTTTTCAAATTTCCATTCCTCGAACGCTCCGAATGCCTCGCTGTTCGGAATATTTTCCGAAGACTGAAGCATTGAGAACGGAAAGGGTTCACCTATAGTGGACCAAGTGCCCCCTGTAAAAGTTTTGTGAGAAATTGATTTTTTCATCTCGTAAGTCTAGTACTTCTTAGTGTTTTATGAATAATTCGGGTACGACTATTCTGTATTTCTGACTTCTTCAATTGGAATTTTCAAAATAAAATTGGTTTAGATAAATAAAAAAGAGGATAACCACTAAGTTTGATTAGCGGTCATCCTCTAAATATTTTCTGTATCTAAATTTATTACTCTGTAGAAACCGCTGGGTCAGCTTGCTGTTTCACTGGGACGATTTGCCTAAAGTTCGCTGAAGGATCTTCTAACAATTTATCGACCAATGCGACTTCATCGTTTTGATTCAGTGCTGCGAGTTCATCGCGATACAAGGTTAATAGTTCAACCACATCTGAGATACCTTCCTCTGATAATGATTCAATTCCTACTTTTGCACCTTTTGCGATGCGACTTCTCATAAGCTTTTCAGTTAAGCCCATTTCTTCGTCATGACGCAAGTAAACGACACCACCGGTCATACCCGCACACATCCATGGTCCAGGGTCACCCAAGACTAATCCTCTTCCATTTGTCATGTATTCGAAGGCAAATCCTTTAATATTTGCATGAACGCCTACATTGTAAAGGTTGGCGTTAGTTAAAGGTCTCTTTAAACGACCGCCAAAGATCATGTCTGCTCCTGATAAACGGATACCAGCACGTGAATCTGCATCACCTTGAATAATAAACGTTCCCTTAAGCGCACCATAACCAATCCCTTTACCAACAGAACCATTGATTAATGCACCGTCGACACCTTTTGTTTTAAACACTTTAAAGGACCCTCCGAACATTGTTTTACCAACACCGTCTTGCGCTCCACCGGTAATGTGAATGTTTACCCCTTCACTGTTATAGGCACCGAGCCCGTTACCGAGAATCGATCCTTTGGAGTATCTTAAATCGATTTCAGGCAATGAGCGGTAAGACCCATCTAGCTTCCCACGAACACGGTGTCCAGATACACGGCTACCAAGAATACGTTGTTCTGCTGTGATAGCTTCAAAATCCCTTGAAGTAGTCAACTCACTAATATTAGCATCTAAATACTCAAATTCAGCACCGACAGCTACAGCTAATTCCTGTTCTTCTACATCTTCAACTGCCTTAACAGGTTCAAATGGTGCTACGTCCTGTTCAGGTAGCGTTGAGAGAAGCTCAGTCAAGTCTAGTTGATCATGTCCCCGAGTTTGTTCAAGAAGATCGGCTCGGCCAACTATATCTTGTGTTCGTTTGAATCCAAGAGATGCCGTGACAGCTTGAAGCTCTTTGCCAAACTGAGTAAACATTGTTGTTAGACCTTGAACGGCAAGGTCATATTCACGAGGAACGAACCTACGTAGACCGTGATCTTTTGCTTGTGCTTCTGTTTCAATTTGTGTCGCAATTCCTACGTGACAAGTGTCGAGGTGACAACCGCGACAGGCGGTACAGCCAACAGCTATCATGGATAATGTTCCGAATCCAATTCTGTTTGCCCCTAATAACATGAGTTTAACTGCGTCTTGAATACTCTTAACACCGCCATCGGCCCAAAGTTCAACTTTATGACGAAGTCCAGCTTCAAGAAGTGCGAAATGAGCTGCTTTTACACCAATCTCTGCAGGGAGTCCAACATGTTGCAAAGCATGAACTCTGGCTGCACCAGTTCCACCATCAAACCCACTTAATGTTATGAAATCAGCACCAGCTTTAGCGATACCAACTGCAATCGTCCCGATATTCGGAACAATCGGAACTTTAACTGTAACCTTCGCTTGATCGTTTGCAGTTTTAAGTTCTGTTATCATCTGGGCCAAATCTTCAATTGAATAAATATCATGATTGTTTGACGGTGAGATCAAGTCAGAACCAGTTGTAGCATTACGAGCTGCAGCAACTTTATCTGTTACTTTTGATCCGGGCAAGTGTCCACCTTCACCAGGTTTAGCACCTTGACCAATTTTAATTTCTAGCAAATTTGTAGAGTTGAGCAATTCAACATTTACACCAAAACGTCCTGATGCAATTTGCTGTCCACGAGTGTTCGGGTATTTCCCGAGCATATCCTTGATCTCTCCACCTTCACCATTAAAACTAATCATATTCAGACGCTCTCCAGCTTCTGCGTAGGCACGGAATGCTACTTCATTTTGAGAACCAAATGACATAGAGCTAATCATAAATGGGAGGTCATGCTTTCCAACACTAGTATCAACACTTGCTGAATCATAATCAGATTCGGTTGTTTTTAAGTCGGTGAAATGTCTGATTGTCGTTGGATTTTTCGTTTCTTGTTCAGCAATTTTATCGCCAAATTCTTTATATTCAATTTTTCCAGAAGCAAGGTCTCCAAGGGACTTCCAAATACGAGGGAAAATATGGAATGTTTTTCCTGCTCTAGATTTTTCATTGGTAAAGTCCTCTTTACGTGCAATGCTATCTAGTTTCATTTGTTCAAAGTTATAACTTACCTCTTTACTTGCTAAGTAGTTGACGATATTTAAGTGATCAGCAATTTCATCATTTAAACCAATCGTAGAGAATAGTCTTCCATAACCACGTAATTCATGAATTCCAATGGTGGAAATGATTTTCTCAAGGCCTTTATTCAATGCAGAATACAACTTCACTGCTGGTTCAGCATTATCACTTACAACCGTAGCAAACATAACATATGGGTTAATTAAGTCTGCCCCTAAGCCAAATACAACTGCAAGGTCGTGAAGAGTGCGTATACTGCCGGACCTTAATACTAGTGAACAATTCCGACGTAACTCTTTTTCAGTCAACGCTAGGTCCATTGCAGATATCACTAAATGTGGATCTAACCAGTACCTGTCATCCTCATGAGTACCATGATCATCCAAAACGATTAAAGATTTACCAGATTGAATAGCGGCAGTTGCATCGTTAGTTAGTCGTTGCAAAGCTTGATCTACTTCTTCCTTTTCAAAACGAACGAGCTCGAGTTTTTCAACTTCATCGCTTTTCTGGTAATACTCGATAATCCCTTCATATGAAGGGTGGTTATATTCTTCTTGAAGACCTTTGCCTGAAATTCCTTCACTTATTACAGGAGAGTCCAATTGAATGATTGTTTTCATTTCTTCACTTCGAAATAATCCTGGACGTCTTCCAATCACTACTCGAGTAGAGAAATGTTCCATTTCCCGATCTCTGTCGATAGCAGGATTTGTAACGACGGCAACACTTTCTTTAAAAAAGTCTGCAACGTTCTTTCTACCTGGGTGCATGGCTGCTAAAGGTGCATCATGTCCAAGTGAGCGGATCGGTTCTGCGCCTTTTTCCGCCATTTGTTCGATCAGTTGAATATGCTCCCGATCCCACCCATTGGCTGAATAGACAGACGGGTTAACATTTTGTTGGAATAAAACCGTTTCTGGAGTATATTTCCATTTAGTTGTTAGGCGGTTACTTGCTGCTTTAATTGGTAGTTTGTCAGCCATACGGTTGTAAACTACTTCTTGTAATTCATCGTGCCATAAAACTTCAATTGTTCCCTGTTCATTTCGTTGTAAACCGACTTTTTCTCCAGGAGCAAATGGTTTCGGTTCTGTAACGTATAAGTCCGATGTGAAGATCCCTTGCTCTGAAGAGAATATATAGCTTGATGTCGTTTCAAGCATCCATACAGGACGTAACCCGAGGGAGTCGACACTGAAAACCGCTTCATTGCCTAGGCGAGAAATAATCCCTGCAGGCCCTTGAGCGAAATGCCCCCACGCTTCTCGGATGTAGGAATATAAATCTTTTAAATGTTCTGGAAAGTGATTAATTTCATTAATTATCGGTGGAAAGAGGACTTCAAGTGTTTCGAATAACGATAATCCTTCTCTCGCAGTAAACGTATCTATGACTCTATCTAAATCTTGAGAGTCACTTCCTCCATCAACTAAAGGCACACCAACCATATTGGCCTCATCACGTAGTTTCGCGATGGTGTTGATTTCTCCATTATGACCGATAACGCTAAACGGCTGAACACGGAAAAAATTAGATAATGTGTTCGTAGAGTATCGGTTATGACCTAGTGTTGTTGTAGACGCTACAAGTGGATCAGCTAAATCAGCATAGTATTTAGGTAAGATATCACCTGCGCCCATTACTTTATAAACAGCATTCTCATGGCTTAAAGAAGCTACGTGAACAGCTAAATTCTTTTCACACTCAATTGTTAAATTAAATAGAATTGAACGAAGCACTGCTTCTGATTTGATCTCATTTGAGTGGAGAGCAAATTGCCAAAATAAAGGCTCTGCTTTTTTTGCAATCGGACCTAAAGCTTCTCGGTCAGTCTGATCTGTGCTTTCAAAAAGCATTGTAAATCCTTTCGCTTCGAAAAGATCTTTCATTTCTTGTTGAAATTTACTTGTTTCTTGCGATTTTTCAATAAATAAATGGCCAACAACAAATGAAGGAGAGTCAACAAGTGATGTATCCAGTTGAACTTCCTTAAGCTTCTTTTTCCATAGAGCTCTAGGGATATCGATATGAATACCTACACCATCGCCTTCTTCGTTAATAAAGCCAGCTCGGTGATTCATCTTTAACAATGCGTTAATTGTGTCATCAATATTTTTTTTCGTTGGAATATTTTCCTTTTCAATAAATGAAACAATTCCACAACTGTCATGTTCTTCTTGTAGAGCTCCGCGGAACCGTTGAAGTTCTTTTGAAACTTTCCTCATAAATCCGGTCAACGTTCGACCTCCACCTCCTCAAAAAAATAAAACAACTCTGTGTTAGTCAGAAAATCTGACAAAAATAAGCATAAAAATATGATAACAGAATTGTCAGAATTATAATTAACTATACCATTCATTTATAGATAAATCAATTAATTATACAAAAAAAAGAATAAGAAATGTATGGGAATATTGATGTTTGAACAAACGCGAAGGCCTCTAAAAGTGGTTTGGAAGCGTTTTCACACTCGATTGGAGACATAAAAGGAGATGGGACGAATCGTCATCTCCTTTATAAATGTATATTTATGCAAAGTTCCACTCAGAAAATACATCTTCAACTGTTTGGATGGTTTTTTCTATATCAGATACTGAATGCTCAGTCGTTAAAAACCATGCTTCGTACTTTGATGGAGCAAGATTTACCCCTCGTTTTAACATTTGTTTGAAGAAATATGCAAATTTTTCTCCGTTACTATTTTCGGCTTGCTCATAATTTGTAACTTTGTCTATATCGAAGTAAACAGTAAGGGCTCCCTTTAAACGATTGATTGTCAAAGGAATGCCGTGTTTTTCCGCTGCATTACTAATTCCAATTTCCAGTTGCTCACCTAGTTGGTCTAATGTCTCATAAACATTCGTTTTGCTTAATATCTGTAAACAAGCGATTCCAGCTCGGATTGAAGCTGGGTTCCCAGCCATTGTTCCAGCTTGGTATGTCGGTCCGAGTGGGGAAATTTGTTCCATAATTGCACGTTTTCCTCCGTAAGCTCCAATAGGGAGGCCTCCACCAATAATTTTTCCGAGAGCTGTAAGGTCGGGTTCGATTCCGAGAAGGTTTTGTGCGCCTCCGTACATAAAACGAAATGCTGTAATTACTTCATCATATATAACGAGTGCACCTGCTTCGTGTGTCAATTCATTTACTGCTTTTAGGAAACCGGGTTTAGGTTCTACAATTCCGAAATTACCAACGATCGGTTCGACTAGTACACCAGCAATTTCGCTCCCCCAGAGTGTTACTGCTTCTTTGAGAGCATCAACATCATTAAATGGAACGGTAATCACTTCCTTAGCAATACTTTCTGTGACTCCAGCCGAGTCTGGGTTTCCTAATGTAGATGGTCCTGATCCTGCAGCTACAAGGACTAAGTCTGAGTGGCCGTGGTAACATCCAGCAAATTTTATAATTTTATCACGTCCAGTATAAGCTCTCGCGACTCTAATCGTTGTCATAACAGCTTCTGTTCCAGAATTGACGAAGCGGACTCTCTCCAATGAAGGAATTGCATCTCGAAGCATATTTGCGAAGGTATTCTCGTGTATAGTAGGTGTCCCATAAAGAACACCATCTTCAGCTGCAGATTTGATTGCCTCTGTTATATGTGGGTGGGCATGTCCCGTAATAATTGGGCCGTATGCTGCAAGGTAATCGATATATTGATTATTGTCTTCGTCCCAAAAATACGGGCCCTTTGCTTTTTTCATAAAAACGGGGGTTCCCCCTCCAATTCCTTTGTAAGATCGTGATGGACTATTAACTCCACCGAGAATGACGTCTTTAGCGTTTTTATAGAGTTGTTCTGATTTTTCAAATGTCATGGCAATTGACCTCCTATGTATGTTCGTTAGATCACATGTAATTGTATCATGTTCATTGATGCACCATCTAGCAATTAAAGCAGGAAGAGGTTGGAGAGCTCTAAGTAGTAAATCTTGTCCTAATCCATTATAACGATTCATACATTATAATAGGAGGGGGTAAAATGCAAAGCCTCTTTATTTTAGGTGCAATCATGATTTCAATTATAGGGGTTGGAATGAGTTTATATGTGCTAATTATTAACCAAACATCGCCTAATCGTAGGATTTCAATTCGTCATTTTATCGTTCTTCTTTTTGTTTATTTAAATGTAATGGTAGGGTTTGGGGTGTTATATATATCCTTACAATTATTGGGGATCCCAGTTTTAAAAGAAAGTAGCGAAGGACTCCAATCAGATTCGTTGCTTCATTTAATAGAAGACGTACTGTATTTTAGTGCGGTGACACTCTTGACAGTAGGCTATGGAGATATTATTCCTCAAGGAGTGGGTAGATGGATTGCGGTGATACAAGCGCTGATAGGCTATTTACTACCAGCTGCGTTTGTAGTAACGACGTTTATTCGGCATGATGAGGAAGTAAGACCTAAGAGACATCCTTATCGTTTGTAGCTTGTGAGAAAGTTGGGTATGATGAAAAGGACAAACGATAAGGAGGATTATTCATGACAGTTGAAATAGGTCAACAAGTTTCGGATCGCAAGCTGAAAGGTAATGGAGGGAAAGAAGTTTCCCTAACTGATTATCGTGGGAAATATGTAGTGCTCTATTTTTACCCGAAAGATATGACTCCAGGGTGCACAACGGAGGCGTGTGATTTTAGAGATAATCACGAGAGCTTTAAGGAATTGGATGCGGTCATTTTAGGGGTTAGCCCGGACCCCATAGCGAGGCATGAGAAATTTATCGATAAACATGAGCTTCCATTTGAATTGCTTGCAGATGAAGAGCACGAATTAGCCGAGGATTTTGACGTATGGAAGTTGAAGAAAAATTTCGGGAAAGAATACATGGGGATTGAACGATCGACATTTGTGATTGATAAAGAAGGGAAACTAATGAAAGAATGGCGTAAAGTGAAAGTAAAAGGCCATGTTGAGCAAGCGCTTGAGTTTTTGCGAGAAGAAACAAAATAGTTTTTTGGAAACCACTTGGGATCAAGTGGTTTTTTTGTTTGCTTAATCCTGATTTATTCATAAAAAACTAAGGGGTACTAAAAGGTATTTGGTGAAAAAATCGATTCCTTACAGAATAGTTACAGGGGGGCGCTCGATCCACTATAGGCCGTCCCCTTTCCGTACCTCGCTGATTTAGTCTTCGGATAGATAGTGAAATTGAAATCGAAATTGAAAAACTCTCCATACTGCGAAAGTGCCTCGAGTTCCTCGTAGAACGATTTCAAAAACACTCTTGACTAATTAAATTTACCAATGTAGTATATTGGTTAGTTAGTTAAGTGATTAACAGATGAGGTGATTGAGATGAAGAGCCATTTAGATGACGATAAGCCAATTTTCCAGCAAATATGCGAAATGATGGAAGAGGATATATTAGATGAAGAGATTCGCGAAGGTGATAAAATCCCGTCTACGAATGAGATTGCAAACTTTTATAGAATTAATCCTGCAACAGCTGGAAAAGGGATTCAATCTCTTGTGGATAAAAGCATTATTTATAAACGGAGGGGAATAGGTATGTTCGTTGAAGAAGGGGCTAAACAAAAATTAATTGAAGAACGAAAGCAAGAATTTATGAAAAACTATGTCCAACCTTTAATTCACGAAGCGAAAAGGTTGCAAGTTAATAAAAAAGAGATAATTTCTTATTTGGAAAAGGAGGAAGAAATATGAGTGAAACAGTAAAGGTTGTCGGACTAAATTATTTTCATGAAAAAGAGCAGTCATTAAAAGATGTGTCATTTACCTTAGAGACAGGAAAGGTATATGGTTTGTGGGGACGGAATGGAGCAGGTAAAACGACGTTAATGCGATGTATAGCAGGCCTTTCACCAGTGGATGAAAAGAGTATCAGTGTAATGGAGGTAGAGCCGTTTGATAATGATAAATTATTAGGAGATATTTGTTTTATTCAGGAGAATCATCCACTAAACCCGATATGGCGTGTCAAAGATGCCTTGGAAATTGCATCTTGGTTCCAACCGGAGTGGGATGAATCATTAGCCCAGCGAGCAATGAGTGCATTTAAATTAAAACCGACGATGAGAGTGAAGAAAATGTCAAAGGGGATGAAAACAGCTTTAGCACTTTCAATAGGACTGGCAAGTAACGCTAAAGTAACCATTTTTGACGAACCTACTAATGGACTTGATGCAGCATTTCGTGAAACTTTCTATGAATTGTTAATGAAAGAACATGAAAAAGAGAATCGTTTATTTGTTATTTCAACACATTATATACAAGAGTTACAGCGATATATGGAACAACTATTAGTTATTCATGATGGGGAGCTTGTGCTAGATCAATCTCTAGAAGAAATCAGAGGCGCTTCAGGATATATTCATGGTAAGAAAGAAGAATTGAATTTTCTAGAAGATGATTCTTCTGTTATCGAAGTAAAAGAAATGGGTGGGGTGGTTCGTTATATGGTTGAAATAAACGAACATACAGAAAAGCCGATTTTAGAAAAAATAGATCAACAAGTGGAATTGCAAGATTATTTGTTAAGAAAAACAGAGGTACGAAAAGAGGAGGCGATCTGAATGGATGTAATGAAAGGTATTTGGTTAATTTTATGGATAGAGTTTCGGCGCTCATATGTTATTTTTTGGACTATTATATTAAGTTTTATGATGTTAGGAGCAATGCTCAGTTATACTTTCTTGTCAGAATCTGAAGTAATAATGAATTGGAATACAAATTTCGCTGTGATGGTTTACTTGACTATTACCGGGGCATTTTTGATAAAGTCAGGGATTCATTACGGTGTTGCCATGGGCGCGAGTCGTGTCAAAATGTACTTTGCTATTTGTATATTTATGTTATGTATCGCAACGATTAGTGCATTCATTGATGTAGGAATTTACTTTGCTTCTAACGCGGTGTTTCATTCGTTAGGAATATTATTTGAGGTTAATAGCCTTTTTGATTTTATTGTTGTGGAGAAAAATGTTGTAAATTATACTTCGTTAAATTTTGCTCTTTTTTCCCTGACGTTGTCGGTAAGCTTATTAATATCTCTACTGAAATATCACTTTGGTTCCATATTTCTATATTTGCTTGGAGGGGTGCTTGCTTTATCGATATTTATCCCAGCAATGAATGCATATTGGATAGAGTTAGGGATGTGGGTTTACGAATCAGATGTGCTTACGATTTTTGTAGGTGTTATCTTCACTAGTATTATAATATTTTGCTTGCCATTATTATTAATAAAAAAAATAAATGTGTTTTCAAATAAAAAAGAAGCTCTATAATGAAATCCGCGTTTAAGAAAGGTCGTCTTTTATATTTTTGGTTAACTTTAGTCAAGTTTCTTCATATAAAATAGAAAATGTATTTTTTATACTTTAAGAATGTTTAACTTCGCTAAAGGATTAAAGTATAAGATAAACTAAGGCTTTCGCCATGAAGGACTTGGCGACAAGCCAAGCTTTTCTAATGTTCGGGTAGTGTTGGCTATGTTACTATAACTGTATAATGGAATTAAGATTGTGAAAGGGGACCAAATAAACGTGAAAGTAGTAACTTCAGCAAAAATTAGAAGAGATATAAGAGAACAATTAATTAAATCCTATTCAGAATTGGACTTTCAATTTCATACTAATATAGACGAAGCTGAGGTAGATTTATTTGATGCTGACGTTCTCATCACGTATGGAGAAGATTTGAATGACGAACATATATATCAAGCGAAAAAATTGAAGTGGATCATGGTAATTTCTGCAGGATTAGATGAAATGCCATTTGAAGCGATTAACAAGCAAGGCATTACAGTTACGAATGCGAAAGGTATTCATGCGATTCCTATGGCTGAATATACGATTGGGATGATGCTCCAAGTTTCAAGGCAAGCGAAAGTAGTTATTGAAAATGAATACAATAAAAAATGGGATAGATCACCAACGATGACGGAATTGTCTGGTAAGACAATTGGAATATTAGGAGCGGGGTCTATAGGACAAGAGATTGCGCGTTTGTCGAAAGCTTTTAATATGAAAGTAATTGGATTAAACAGAAGCGGGAGTCAAGTAAAGAATTTTGATGAAATTGTCACTAAAAATCAATTGGAAAGTTTACTTAAAGAATCAGACTTTCTCGTGTCTGTTCTTCCAAAAATAAAAGAAACGAATAATATATTAGGGGAAGACGAATTTTTTCAAATGAAAAAGAATGCCATTCTCATTAATATCGGGCGAGGGAACGTTATTAATGAACAGGATTTAATAAAAGCTTTACAGAAAGAAGAAATTCAGCATGCGGTATTGGATGTATTTAATGAAGAACCTCTACCAAAAGAAAACTCTTTTTGGCTGAATGAAAAAATTACTGTGACGCCGCACTTATCAGGCATTTCTCCGCAATACCAACCTAGGGCGTTCGAAATATTTGACCATAACATGAAGGTGTTTCTTGGAGATGCAGAGAAGTATATTAACTTAATCGATCCCGAAAAAGGATATTAAGATTAAAAAGGAGGATCCGAGCTAATGAAACTGATGATTTGTGTCGTTCAAAATCGTTACAGGGATGCACTAGAAGAAGGTCTGAAGAAAGAAGATTACCGAATGACTGAGTTGGCCAGTAGCGGGGGATTTATGAGAAGAGGAAGTACAACATTTTTAATAGGGATTTCAGAAGAAGATATTGATAGTCTTAAAATTAAAATGCAAGAGATCTGTTTATCGGTTGAGGACACAAAAGGGAAATCAAAAGAAAAGTCGAGTCGCTATACATCTTTTCTCATTGATGTAAAAGATAGCTTACCACTATTACAACATAATAAAGTGTGAATTGATGAAGGGAATTAGTGATGGGGAGGCCATACCTGTCAATTATATAGTCTTACGATGGTGTTTCATTGACAATGATTGAGGTAATTATGTATACTAATTGTAAATATTATAAAGTAATAATTCTTACTTGTAGAGGATTGATCGTGTAAGATTAAAATGTATTTGTTACAATTCAGTTTAAGTAGAAGAGGTGAAAATCAATGGAGAACCTTCGACTTCAAGATGCACTATATTCATTAAAAAATACTAAAGTCCGAATGACTCCGCAACGACACGCGATTTTAGAGTTTTTATTTAGTGCGAGAGCTCACCCGACAGCGGATGATATTTATAAGGCTCTTGAAAATAAATTTCCTAATATGAGTGTGGCCACAGTATATAATAATCTTCGTGTATTTAAGGATGTAGGTTTAGTGAGAGAATTAACCTATGGGGATTCCTCTAGTAGATTTGACAGCAATACATCGGATCATTATCATGTGATTTGTGAAGATTGTGGTAAAATTGTTGACTTTCATTATCCAGGTTTAGATGAAGTAGAAACGTTGGCCGAACACGTTACAGGATTTAAAGTGACGAATCATCGGATGGAAATATATGGTGTGTGCCCAGGTTGTCAAAAAAATACAAAACACTAATTCTAAACTGGGAGCGCTTTGTTTCCAGTTTTTTTCTTTAACGATATTAGGGTTTATAACAGTGTGGATTAATTAAATTTAAGAGGGTTTTAAAAGAGGTAGAATGGTTCGGCTTGGTAGCAACTAAGTAGAGAGGTTCTAGATCCTTTTATCTTGTGGCAAGGGGAGAAATTACTTCCCCTTGCTTCTTTTATTGTTGTATTTCTCATCAAATTCTTTGCCTTCTAGAGATTTATCTAACGTGAGTGGTGCGTCGCAATACATACAAGCATCTACCTTGCCAAGCATTTTTGTATATTTTTCACAATCGGGGCAAAGAACTTGAACCGCTTTCGAAGAGAGCATTCCAATCCAAAAATAAATGACTGTGCTCGCAATAATTGCTAGGAATCCAAGTAACATAAACAACGTCATTAAAAGTGGACTTGTTTGAAAAAATAAACCCAAATACATAATGATGATTCCACCAAATATAAGCAAAAGCGCAAATGTTCTTATCTTATTTATTTTATTTGTAAACTTAACTGCCATTATATACGCCTCCCAAAAAAGTATTATATCATATTCAAAGCAATAAAAAATAGCTAGAAGGAGTCTGATCGTTAAATTTTATTAGAACAGAATGAAGGATTTATGAAAATGGTGTCGAAAACTTTGGAGAGGGATTCGTATTTCTTCTATATAATTATCGTACTGAAAATTAGGGAGGGTTATAATGGATGACCTACTAAGACAATTATATCAAGATCGGACAAATGATGAAGATACTTTAGGTATTATTATAATGGAAAAAAGAAAGCTTCTTGATGCAAATACAGATTACTTTGATGTGGTGTTACTAGTTATTCTAGGAGAAAATAAGACAGGTTGGGAAATAAAACATTATGAATACAGTGAATTCAAAGTGGCAATGCATTTAGTTAGCGCGGAACAGTTAAATGAGTGGTTGTTAAATAGTTCTAATCGAAGAATTGTAGATTGGATTATGAATGGAAAAGTGATATTTGATCGAAATGAATATATGAAAGAATTCCGTCAAGTAATGAAGGAATTTCCAAATAAAGAACGGCGAATTAAAATAGGTGTTGAGTTTTCGAAGCTGATTCGCCGATTCACCGATGGTAAATCCTTATATTATGAAGGTCATTATTTAGATTCTTATAATCAAATAGTTCACGCACTTCACCATTTAGCTCGGTTATCAATTATAGAACACGGATTTTACCCTGAAGTGATGGTGTGGCAACAGGTGAAAAAAATTGAACCTGAAATTCATAAATTATACTCGGAATTAGTCACAGGAACAGAGTTGATTGAAAAAAAACTGGAACTGTTGCTTATTGCTATTGAATTTGAATTGATGGCTAAAACAAAGCTGGGTAGCGCACATATATTAGAATTAATGAAGAAACAAGAAAAGGCCTGGACCATTCAGGAGTTAAAAGAGCAAATGTTGATACATGATTATTCTCTTGATTTAAGCATCTTGATGGAGTACTTAGTTCATAAAGGATATGTTGATGTCGTGAAACAGGAAACGAAAGGTGGGGCTATCTACCATCGACTTTATGTACTAACGGAACGATAACGTCATGAAGCGAGTGTTTAATTTGAGAAATAGGTGAAGGCGAGGTTCATGATGTACTTGGTAGAGTATTATCACTAATGTCTCTTTTGTGAATAAAATTATCAGTCGTTAGTTATTTGGATTATTATTTAGAGGTGTTTCCTTCCGCTTTAAAGGAGGGGAAGGAGTGTCTATAATGATTATGTTAAAAAATATGAGAATTTGAGCATGATGATTCTTGTTATTATTATTTATATAGTGCGAATTTGGTGTGTAAGTGAATAGTGATTACGGGAGAGAAACTTTTTTTAAAGGCGAGAGTGTTTAGTTACGCTAATTATCTAATTCAATGTAACATTGAGATCGCTCGTGATTCTATTATTGAATTCTGACAACTATTTGCAATGTTTTTTTAAGTTTTAGTTTTTATTTTTAAACAAAGGTTGCATCGACACTTTGTTTTGTGGTATATTATTTCTTGTCGCCAACGAAATGTTTATTTAATATTAGCTTTTGCGACAGAGAGATTTAAAATTGTTGTTGACTTAATTAAGTAAAATATGTTATATTAATTAAGTCGCAAAAAACGACATGGAAGATATTCTGACCTTTGAAAACTAAACAAAAAGCCAAGCGAAGTGGGATATTTTAAAATATCTCGTCAAAGTAACACCAAGCAAGAAACGCCAGACGAAAGTTTGGTTTTGATGTCATGGACATCAAACTTGATGAAAAGTCATCATACTTTATCGGAGAGTTTGATCCTGGCTCAGGACGAACGCTGGCGGCGTGCCTAATACATGCAAGTCGAGCGCAGGAAGCAAGCAGATCCCTTCGGGGTGACGCTTGTGGAATGAGCGGCGGACGGGTGAGTAACACGTGGGCAACCTGCCTTGTAGACTGGGATAACTCCGGGAAACCGGAGCTAATACCGGATGACCATTTGAATCGCATGATTTGAATGTAAAAGTGGGGAGCAATCCTCATACTACGAGATGGGCCCGCGGCGCATTAGCTAGTTGGTAAGGTAATGGCTTACCAAGGCAACGATGCGTAGCCGACCTGAGAGGGTGATCGGCCACACTGGAACTGAGACACGGTCCAGACTCCTACGGGAGGCAGCAGTAGGGAATCATCCGCAATGGGCGAAAGCCTGACGGTGCAACGCCGCGTGAACGATGAAGGTTTTCGGATCGTAAAGTTCTGTTATGAGGGAAGAACAAGTGCCGTTCGAATAGGGCGGCACCTTGACGGTACCTCACGAGAAAGCCCCGGCTAACTACGTGCCAGCAGCCGCGGTAATACGTAGGGGGCAAGCGTTGTCCGGAATTATTGGGCGTAAAGCGCGCGCAGGCGGTCTCTTAAGTCTGATGTGAAAGCCCACGGCTCAACCGTGGAGGGTCATTGGAAACTGGGAGACTTGAGTGTAGGAGAGGAAAGTGGAATTCCACGTGTAGCGGTGAAATGCGTAGATATGTGGAGGAACACCAGTGGCGAAGGCGACTTTCTGGCCTACAACTGACGCTGAGGCGCGAAAGCGTGGGGAGCAAACAGGATTAGATACCCTGGTAGTCCACGCTGTAAACGATGAGTGCTAGGTGTTAGGGGTTTCGATGCCCTTAGTGCCGAAGTTAACACATTAAGCACTCCGCCTGGGGAGTACGGCCGCAAGGCTGAAACTCAAAGGAATTGACGGGGGCCCGCACAAGCAGTGGAGCATGTGGTTTAATTCGACGCAACGCGAAGAACCTTACCAGGTCTTGACATCCTCTGAACAGCTAGGAGACTAGCCTTTCCCCTTCGGGGGACAGAGTGACAGGTGGTGCATGGTTGTCGTCAGCTCGTGTCGTGAGATGTTGGGTTAAGTCCCGCAACGAGCGCAACCCTTGATCTTAGTTGCCAGCATTTAGTTGGGCACTCTAAGGTGACTGCCGGTGATAAACCGGAGGAAGGTGGGGATGACGTCAAATCATCATGCCCCTTATGACCTGGGCTACACACGTGCTACAATGGATGGTACAAAGGGTTGCAAGACCGCGAGGTCAAGCCAATCCCATAAAGCCATTCTCAGTTCGGATTGCAGGCTGCAACTCGCCTGCATGAAGCCGGAATTGCTAGTAATCGCGGATCAGCATGCCGCGGTGAATACGTTCCCGGGCCTTGTACACACCGCCCGTCACACCACGAGAGTTTGTAACACCCGAAGTCGGTGAGGTAACCTTTTGGAGCCAGCCGCCGAAGGTGGGACAGATGATTGGGGTGAAGTCGTAACAAGGTATCCGTACCGGAAGGTGCGGATGGATCACCTCCTTTCTAAGGAGCTCTAAGCTCAACTTATTGAATCGAACTTCGCTTTGGCCTTTTTGTTTAGTTTTGAGAGGTTATACTCTCAAGACTTCTTTTCTTCTAATGGAAGAAAGAAGAGAATGACTAGCACATGATTGCCGTGCTTTGACCTTTGAAAACTGGATAACGATAAATGAATGAATCACCGGTTTGACACAGAAATGAATCTTCGGATTCATGGAAGAGTGAACCGAGTGTCTTAGAATGTAAAGCCAAGAAAGACCGAGCAACACGTCCATTGATTTAAAATGGTTAAGCTAGAAAGGGCGCACGGTGAATACCTTGGCACTAGGAGCCGATGAAGGACGGGACGAACACCGAAATGCTTCGGGGAGCTGTAAGTAAGCTTTGATCCGGAGATATCCGAATGGGGGAACCCCTTATCCGTAATGGGATAAGATCCACATCTGAATCAATAGGATGTGAGAAGGCAGACCTGGGGAACTGAAACATCTTAGTACCCAGAGGAAGAGAAAGCAAATGCGATTTCCTGAGTAGCGGCGAGCGAAACGGAAACAGCCCAAACCAAGAGGCTTGCCTCTTGGGGTTGTAGGACATTCCATACGGAGTTACAAAGAGTGAGCGTAGGCGAAGCGATCTGGAAAGGTCCGCGAGACAAGGTAAAAGCCCTGTAGTCGAAACGTTCACTCCTCCGGAGTGTATCCTGAGTACGGCGGGACACGTGAAACCCCGTCGGAATCTGGGAGGACCATCTCCCAAGGCTAAATACTCCCTAGTGACCGATAGTGAACCAGTACCGTGAGGGAAAGGTGAAAAGTACCCCGGAAGGGGAGTGAAAGAGATCTTGAAACCGTGTGCCTACAAGTAGTTGGAGCCCTATGATTTTCCTTCGGGAAAGTAACGGGTGACAGCGTGCCTTTTGTAGAATGAACCGGCGAGTTACGATTACGTGCAAGGTTAAGTTGAAGAGACGGAGCCGCAGCGAAAGCGAGTCTGAATAGGGCGAATGAGTACGTGGTTGTAGACCCGAAACCGGGTGATCTACCCATGTCCAGGGTGAAGTCCAGGTAACACTGGATGGAGGCCCGAACCCACGCACGTTGAAAAGTGCGGGGATGAGGTGTGGGTAGGGGTGAAATGCCAATCGAACTCGGAAATAGCTGGTTCTCCCCGAAATAGCTTTAGGGCTAGCCTCGAGGGTAGAGTCTTGGAGGTAGAGCACTGATTGGACTAGGGGTCCCTACAGGATTACCGAATTCAGTCAAACTCCGAATGCCAATGACTTACTCCTCGGGAGTCAGACTGCGAGTGCTAAGATCCGTAGTCAAGAGGGAAACAGCCCAGACCATCAGCTAAGGTCCCAAAGTATACGTTAAGTGGAAAAGGATGTGGAGTTGCTTAGACAACCAGGATGTTGGCTTAGAAGCAGCCATCATTGAAAGAGTGCGTAATAGCTCACTGGTCGAGTGACTCTGCGCCGAAAATGTACCGGGGCTAAACGTATCACCGAAGCTATGGATAGACACCTTCGGGTGTCTGTGGTAGGGGAGCGTTCCAAGGGCGCTGAAGCATGACCGGAAGGACATGTGGAGCGCTTGGAAGTGAGAATGCCGGTATGAGTAGCGAAAAGAGGGGTGAGAATCCCCTCCGTCGAAAGCCTAAGGGTTCCTGAGGAAGGCTCGTCCGCTCAGGGTAAGTCGGGACCTAAGCCGAGGCCGAAAGGCGTAGGCGATGGCAAACAGGTTGAAATTCCTGTACCACCACGTTTCCGTTTGAGTGAAGGGGGGACGCAGGAAGGTAGGGTAAGCGCACTGATGGATATGTGCGTCGAAGCAGTGAGGCTGACAAGTAGGAAAATCCGCTTGTCTTAAGGTTGAGCTGTGATCGCGAGGGAAATTTTAGTACCGAAGTTCCTGATCCTACACTGCCAAGAAAAGCCCCTAGCGAGGAAACTGGTGCCCGTACCGCAAACCGACACAGGTAGGCGGGAAGAGAATTCTAAGACGCGCGGGAGAACTCTCGTTAAGGAACTCGGCAAAATGACTCCGTAACTTCGGGAGAAGGAGTGCTCTATTAGGGTGCAAGCCCGAGAGAGCCGCAGTGAATAGGCCCAAACGACTGTTTATCAAAAACACAGGTCTCTGCGAAGCCGCAAGGCGAAGTATAGGGGCTGACACCTGCCCGGTGCTGGAAGGTTAAGAGGAGGGGTTATCCTTCGGGAGAAGCTCTCAATTGAAGCCCCAGTAAACGGCGGCCGTAACTATAACGGTCCTAAGGTAGCGAAATTCCTTGTCGGGTAAGTTCCGACCCGCACGAAAGGTGCAACGATTTGGGCACTGTCTCAACGAGAGACCCGGTGAAATTATATTACCAGTGAAGATGCTGGTTACCCGCGACAGGACGGAAAGACCCCATGGAGCTTTACTGTAGCTTGATATTGGATTTCGGTACAGCTTGTACAGGATAGGTAGGAGCCTTGGAAACCGGAGCGCTAGCTTCGGTGGAGGCATTGGTGGGATACTACCCTGGCTGTACTGGAATTCTAACCTCGAACCGTGATCCGGTTCAGGGACAGTGTCTGGTGGGCAGTTTGACTGGGGCGGTCGCCTCCTAAAGAGTAACGGAGGCGCCCAAAGGTTCCCTCAGAATGGTTGGAAATCATTCGTAGAGTGCAAAGGCATAAGGGAGCTTGACTGCGAGACATACAGGTCGAGCAGGGACGAAAGTCGGGCTTAGTGATCCGGCGGCACCGTATGGAAGGGCCGTCGCTCAACGGATAAAAGCTACCCTGGGGATAACAGGCTAATCTCTCCCAAGAGTCCACATCGACGGGGAGGTTTGGCACCTCGATGTCGGCTCGTCGCATCCTGGGGCTGAAGTAGGTCCCAAGGGTTGGGCTGTTCGCCCATTAAAGCGGCACGCGAGCTGGGTTCAGAACGTCGTGAGACAGTTCGGTCCCTATCCGTCGCGGGCGCAGGAAATTTGAGAGGAGCTGTCCTTAGTACGAGAGGACCGGGATGGACACACCGCTGGTGTACCAGTTGTTCCGCCAGGAGCATCGCTGGGTAGCTACGTGTGGAAGGGATAAATGCTGAAAGCATCTAAGCATGAAGCCCCCCTCGAGATGAGATTTCCCATCACGCAAGTGAGTAAGATCCCTCAGAGAAGATGAGGTTGATAGGTCTCGTGTGGAAGCATGGCGACATGCGCAGCTGAGAGATACTAATCGATCGAGGGCTTAACCAATGCTTTGATTCGAAGACGATTCATTCATATACCATCGTTATCCAGTTTTGAGAGGTCAATATGACCGATCAATTTCATATGTCCAGTGACGATCGCGGAGAGGTCACACCCGTTCCCATGCCGAACACGGAAGTTAAGCTCTCCAGCGCCGATGATAGTTGGGGGATCTCCCCCTGTGAAAGTAGGACGTCGCTGGGCTTTACCTTTAGTATCACCTAAAATGATGAAGAGATTTGTCGTTTGTTGCCAAAATATTATTATTCCACAGTAGCTCAGTGGTAGAGCTATCGGCTGTTAACCGATCGGTCGTAGGTTCGAATCCTACCTGTGGAGCCATTTTTATGGAGAGCTGTCCGAGAGGTCGAAGGAGCACGATTGGAAATCGTGTAGGCGGTTTTATCCCGTCTCGAGGGTTCGAATCCCTCGCTCTCCGCCAGAATATCCGGCCCGTTGGTCAAGTGGTTAAGACACCGCCCTTTCACGGCGGTATCACGGGTTCGAATCCCGTACGGGTCACCAATAATTCATTGTAAAGTGGATTATTAAATAGTGCGGGATTGAAAGAACATTGATAATATGGAGGATTAGCTCAGTTGGGAGAGCATCTGCCTTACAAGCAGGGGGTCGGCGGTTCGAGCCCGTCATCCTCCACCATAGAACTAACTATAAATGTTATTAATACTATTAACGCGGGGTGGAGCAGTCTGGTAGCTCGTTGGGCTCATAACCCAAAGGTCGGTGGTTCAAATCCGCCCCCCGCAACCAATTTTAATAAATAATATAAATAATAAATATCAATATATTTCTAAGGTCCCGTGGTGTAGCGGTTAACATGCCTGCCTGTCACGCAGGAGATCGCGGGTTCGAATCCCGTCGGGACCGCCATTTTTTGTATGAAAAATAAAAAATTGAGTGAAATATTAAGTGAAAGATCAAACACTACGAAATGATGAAAAAACTTATGTAGAAATTATAATTTATCGTATTATATAAGGCTCAGTAGCTCAGTCGGTAGAGCAACGGACTGAAAATCCGTGTGTCGGCAGTTCGATTCTGTCCTGAGCCACCATCTTTTGAGTGCTGGCCTAGCTCAATTGGTAGAGCAACTGACTTGTAATCAGTAGGTTGGGGGTTCAAGTCCTCTGGCCAGCACCACTGTAATTTTCTTGACTAATGAAAATTTATTTTGTAACATTTAAATTAGCTCTTTATGGAGGGGTAGCGAAGTGGCTAAACGCGGCGGACTGTAAATCCGCTCCTTCGGGTTCGGCAGTTCGAATCTGCCCCCCTCCACCATTTATCCAATAATTTACAATATTAAACTATACTTAGGGGCATAGTTTAATGGTAAAACGAAGGTCTCCAAAACCTTTGATGCGGGTTCAATTCCTGCTGCCCCTGCCAAATATAGAGTATGGCGGTTGTGGCGAAGTGGTTAACGCACCGGATTGTGATTCCGGCACTCGTGGGTTCAATTCCCATCAGCCGCCCCATTTATACATAGGGCTATAGCCAAGCGGTAAGGCATCGGATTTTGATTCCGTGACCCGCAGGTTCGAATCCTGCTAGCCCTGCCATTTTTATTTAATTAAACAATTTATTTTCTGAATTATATATTATAATTTTGATAAGTCAATATTTTATTTATTCTTAAAACTAATAGATTTTATTTTTTATTCACTATGTGTTGCTAAAGAAGCTTATGCTTATCTTTTTTGCGGAAATAGCTCAGTGGTAGAGCACCACCTTGCCAAGGTGGGGGTCGCGGGTTCGAATCCCGTTTTCCGCTCCAGACGGCGGCATAGCCAAGTGGTAAGGCAGAGGTCTGCAAAACCTCTATCACCGGTTCAAATCCGGTTGCCGCCTCCAACTTTATATTAATTTTTGTTCTTGTATTGCCGGGGTGGCGGAATTGGCAGACGCACAGGACTTAAAATCCTGCGGTAAGTAATTATCGTGCCGGTTCAAGTCCGGCCCTCGGCACCATTTTAGATATTAAAATATTTTTAACACGTCCTATTTTGCCGGTGTGGTGGAATTGGTAGACACGCAGCACTCAAAATGCTGTGGGTTCGTCCCGTGCCGGTTCGACTCCGGCCACCGGTACCATCTACATAATTTACGTTAATTTTATGAATTACAGTTTACTCTTAAATGTTGACAAATCAACGTTTAAGAGTTTTTTTGTTTTCAAAGAAAACGATATAAAATGAATTTCTATTTACAAACTTGGTAATCAAAAAGATAACCCCTGAAAAAGAATCTATTCCTTTTCGGAGTGTGTGTATGATAATTTTATGTTTTTTTGTAATAAGAGCCTTAGTTGATATATCCGATAAGACAAAATAAATGATGGAAATTAAATAACGTTTATATATTTTTTAGAAATATTACAAGAAGTCATTATGGATAGCATCGCACCATAATCAACAGAGAAAGCTATTTCGTCACCTACTCGCAAGTTTGTTCCTTTTGCATCGACAACAGTATGATCACTGCTCGATCCAAGGATAACCACGTCTAACAAAGGTGTTAAACCAGAAATAAGTACATCTTGAAAACCGACTCCAAGGATGGCTCTTCTCATAATTCCGCGATCTTTAAATTCTGGTGTTATTCCTAATGTATTCTGTGCAATTTCACCATATGGAACAGATGGTTTTATTTTTGATTCGATAACTTCCGCCACGAAGGTAAAGGCGTCTGTATACAAACCTGGTATAGGCATCCTCGAGAGTGTTTCCCGTCCTAATAGGATGGATTCTCCAACTCTTAAATTGTTTACTTCTCCAGTATTTTCAGTGTTGACAAACCAATTGTAATTGGCTGAATTCCCACCAGAAATGCGAGTGAGTGAAATCGTTGGATTAATTTTTTGTATTTTTTGAGCAATAGAGGTTAGGTGATTCATTTTATCTTCCGTTGGTTTAACTCCTCCAAAACAAGCAAAATTACTCCCTATCCCGACTATTTTAATATTGGAAAGTGCTAATACATCCTTTACAATATCATCGATATCATCTGGTAGAATACCTTCTCTTAAATCGCCCATCTCTATCATCAAAATAATTTTATGAATTTTATTTTGAGTTTTTGCGGAATCATTGAGGCTTTTTATAACTTCTAGTTCCGTATTTAAACTAATATCAGCGTGCATAATGACAGCGTCAATTTCACTTAATCCAGGGATTCTTAATAGGATAAACTCCGCTTCAATATTGGCTTCACGCATTTTCTGAATACTAGATATTTTTGAATCACCAATTGATTTAATACCCATTTCAACATAAACTTTGGCAATTTCAATTTGACCGCATACACCTTTTACAACACCTGTCATTTCAATTCCCTTAGAATGATATAATATTATTAATTTTTCAATATTATGCGAGATTTTCGCTAAATTAATCTCAATTCTAGGTGTTATTGAATTAATCATTTTACGCCAATCTTTATCTTTTTATGCAAGGAAGGAAAAGTCTCATAGATGGTTGCTACAAGCTTGTCACAACCGTGTTCAAGAACATCTGTCGTTGGAATTTTAAGTTGCTCTTCATATACTTCAATAACATCATCAATTTCATTGGCGGTCATGTTTTCGTGGTTTATTGTTACTGCAACGACTTTTGTTATCGAAAAACTTTCGATTAAGTCAATCTCACTTTGTATCGTTGGCATTGGCATATAGCTAAAATCCCCAAGATTTTTTCGCTTCGGTGGGTGTTGGACGATAACAGCATTTGGTCTTGATCCTCTAATGATTCCGCAAGAACTAATATATGCTGGATGACTTAAGGCACCTTGTCCTTCAACAATAATGATATCTGGATTCTCTTCTTCGTAGGCTCTCATAACTTGGTTTTCGATCTCACCCGTTAAAAATTGAGTAGGAAGAGCATCGATAGCTACCCCGTATTTTGCTCCTTGAATAAGACCAGTCTGACCTGTTGCAATAAAGGCAACATTTAATCCTTTTTCAATTAAAGCGTCTTCAAGAATAACAGAGGTTGTTCTCTTACCAACAGCACTGTCTGTTCCTAGTACTGCAACTATCGGTGTTTTAACATTTAAAACTCTGCCAGAAAATAAGTGTAAATCTTTTTTAAGAGACGGTTTTCTAACATCAGTGATGTCCACTTTATATTCGCTTGCGTATTTCATAAATTCGTCGTCTTGGGTGAAAAATTCATGTAGTGGATTAACAATGTTCATTCCTTGTTTCATTGCATTTAAAATGATATTTCTTTCTCTATTTTTAAGAAATGCTTCAGATGGAGCCATGCCATAAATGAACTGATCGGGGACGGAGGGTAAAATATTCAGTGCGTGTTCCAAACTTGAAAATATCGGGATTCCATTTTTTCTATTTTCTAGTATTTCACCTGTATCCATACCAACTTGAGTGCTATCAATTACGCCAAGAATTTGATACTTTCTTGAACTTCTAATTAATCCATTAGCTGTTTTCCCGTCCATTTTCCCAAAATGATCTTCACAATATATAAGCGCAGTTTTCTTCATAAATACATCCCCTTTTAATCTTTTTATTATGTGAATTACGTAACTTTTATAATGGTTTAATTAACAGAATGCTTTAATAAATCCAAAATAAAAACACTTTTACAATACATTAAAAGCAAAGATGCTAATAGGGCATAAGTTGCCCGAAAAATTGTAAAAGTGTAAAAATAAATATGCAATTCAAAATATTACCATCCATAAGTATAACACAGTTTGGACGTGGTAAATTGAAATAGATTAGAAATAGATTTATATGGGAAAATCTAAGCTTGATTTAAAACGAAAAGTTCAAAATTATTTATGATATATAGTAAAATAAGTAAATCAATTTTATAATGTATAACCCTCAAGACCTCAAGTGGGGGAAAAGCAGCGAAAGGAAAAATATTTCCAGATATGGATATAAAGGAAATTTAGCCATTGGGATAACAAGTGATTTTATGGATAAATTTAACATACAACTAACTATTAGTTAATATTATACTTTAAGAATGTTTAACTTCGCTAAAGGATGAAAGTATAAGATAAACAAAGCCTTTCGCCATGAAGGACTTGGCGACAAGCCAAGTTTTACTAAATTAATATGTAGAAATAATACTTATTATCCTATAGAGTACAAGGGGGAACTAATATTCTAAAATTGACACGTTACCATGCCTTAGAACAGGGGAAATATAAAATTATGATGAATTATAGGAGTGTACAAAAGTGTTAAATACATTAAAGGGGGTCCCTACCAGAACCTTTATTTTAGTTGTTACTGCACTTTTAATAATAGGAGGGAATTGTTACATATTCACAGAGCTTGGTAAGGAGGTGTTGGAGAATGAAAAATTCATGATTGACCGGCATGCCGCGGACTTTGCTGAAAACCTTGCAACACCCTTAGTTATGAACTTTTTTGCATGGATAACTGAGCTCGGATCGATCTGGGCGCTGACTGGTGGATCTCTTATCTTGGTTAGCGTGTTGTATTTTTATAAACGGGAAAAGTGGAGAATTGTTTCTTTTGTTATTGCAATGGGTGGTGTGACAATCTTGATTAGTAGGCTTAAAGCTGCATTTTCAAGAGATCGTCCGAACATATTAGAGGAGTACGATGGAACTGGCTACAGTTTTCCAAGCGGTCATTCAACCGCATCAATCGTTTTTTACGGTTTTATTATGTATTTGGTCATCAGGAGTAAATTGAACGCCTTAGCAAAATGGCTAATCAACATCTTCCTTGGAATCCTGATTTTATTAATTTCCTTCAGTCGCCTTCCTCTCGGCGTTCATTATTTTACAGACGTAATGGGTGGACTGGCACTTGGTTTGACTTGGCTTGTCAGCTGTATCGCAATACTTGAAATTACTTTATGGTTAAGTGGAAAAAAAACGAAAAAAGAATTGTGAAATTATCTATAGTAATAGGATAATTAAGTAAACAAATATGAAGGGACAGAAATAAAATATGATTTTATATGACTTACTTTTAGTTGTTGTAGGAATTTTTATTGGAGTAATAACTGCAGATCCTCTTAAAAAGTTGTTTACTGGTGGTTACAAAGAGGAAATGCGTCAAAAAAAACGAGTAAAACTTTTACTTTATTTACGAGAAAACACAAAGATACAAAAACCAACAACATCTGACTTAGCATCGAGTGTTTTTAATGGAAAACTTGATGAAGGAACTGTACATAAGTTGTTGGAAGAGATTGAAGAAATAGGACTTATTAAAAGCACACCTGGAAAGCCTGAAGATAAAAAGTGGTTCTACGTTAATAAATAACCTTATTCACATATGTATTAAATTAAAATAACGCAGGAGTTGAGTAAAGAAATTTACCCTCATCTCCTACGTTTAATTGCTAACCTTTTACAAATTTTACTAACGACTTATAAACATTTGTGTCCAATGATTACCATTAGGTTCATATCCAACACCAATATGTGTAAAGTTTCCATTCATAATATTTTCACGATGTCCTTCACTGTTCATCCAACCTTGGACTACTTGTTCGGGCGTCTGTTGTCCTTGTGCAATGTTTTCTCCAGCTGAGCTATATGATACGCCATGATCACGAATCATATCAAACGGAGAACCGTAAGTAGGACTGGTATGTGAAAAATAATTATTTTCGTGCATATCTTCTGATTTCCTTCGTGCTACTCCACTTAATTCAGTATCTGCTTGTAAATCAGATAAACCCGCTTCTCTTCTGTGGTTATTAGTTAGTTCAATGACTTGCTGTTCTTCTTGCCCAATACCTCGTTGTGTTTGGTCAGCAGGTTGTTGCTCTTCATCTGGTTGTTGTGTTTGCTCTTCAGGTTGTGGTTGAGGTTCAGCCTCTGGCTGTTGTTTTTCCCCATCTGGTTCTTTAACTGGAGTATCTTGTTCTGGGGGAGTTGGTTGTTCCCAAAGTTCCTCTTGCGCTTCTTCTTGCGTTGGAGGCTCATCCCAGAACTCTTGTTGCTGGACATGATTATACAATTCATCTCGTATATTTGTTAAAATTAAGTCTGCATCCAAGTCGTAAAGTTGATTTGCATGAATTTGAGATTTATCGGTTTCAGACTCGAATTTAGCTTCTTGAGTTTGAATTGGTTTCGTATGGGGGAAGTCATTGCTAGGAATTGTCGTGAATTCACTAGAAAGCAGATCTGCTCGACTAATATCCCCAGTTGCAGTAGGTTGGGACTGCCTGTCTTCATGATCCAAAGCGTTTTGTTGATTGTTACAAGCTATTGTTGTCATAGCGAATGCCAATAAGACAATCAGTAAGACGATTTTTCTTTTCATCAATATCTCTCCTCTTTTATTTGTAGTCGACATTTCTTATCGTTTCTTTAATTGATAAGAAATATGATGAGAATAAAAGTGTTTAATGGAGAAAAAAGGAATATTGGCAAATACGCTTGAATTCGTTACATAGTTGATTGGTGCCGTTCTAATGCTATTATAATTATCCGTTAACGATTTTCCCCCCATTTATGTGAATGACTTGTCCAGAAACATAAGAAGAATCGTCTGATGCTAAATAAACATAAGCGGGTCCTAGTTCGACTGGTTGTCCAGGTCTACCCATAGGTGTATCAGTACCGAACTTCCCCACAGTACTGGCTGGAAAAGATGCTGGAATTAATGGTGTCCATATAGGGCCAGGCGCAACAGCATTAACTCTGATCCCTTTAGAGACAAGGTTTTCCGACAATGATCTAGTCAGTGCTACAAGAGCTCCTTTTGTTGCTGAATAATCCATTAAGACTGGGTTCCCTTGGTAAGCAACAATTGATACAGTATTAATTATTGTATCGCCTTCTTGTAAATGTGGTCTAGCTGCTTTTATAAAATGGAAGGGCGCGTAAATGTTAGTTTTGAACGTTCGATCGAGTTGTTCAAATGTTATCTGCTCAACATTTTCTTGAAAATGTTGTTCTGCTGCATTATTTATTAAACAATTTAGTGTGCCAAATTGATTTACCGTTTGTTGTACAGCATTGAAACAAAATTCTTCCTCACCAATATCTCCTGAAATAAGTAAACAATTACAACCATACCCTTCAATGATTGATTTTGTTTCTTGTGCATCTTCATGTTCATCAAGGTAAACAAGAGCTAATTTTGCTCCTTCTTTAGCAAGGGCAATTGCTACAGCACGGCCAATTCCGCTATCACCACCAGTTAATAACACAACTTTATCTGTAAGTTTTCCAGAACCTGTATAATTTGGATCATCATAAATTGGAGCTGGATTCATGTCACTCTCAATACCAGGCTGGCGTTGTTGCATTTGTTCAGGCTGTCCATTGTTTTGTTTTTGATTAATATCAGAAAACTTCATTTTTTATCACCTCAATGTATAGTTTGGTCTAAATTTGCAAAGTTATTTAGACTTTTCGAGCCGGGCCAAGCTACTTAATTAGTTTTTTAAATTGGTCTGATTTCATGAACTTTAAACATATAAAACCAACTTTAGTAAAAGATAACGCCTTTACCGATTCTTCGCTATGGTTTATGTATTACCGTTAAAATTGTTTTTATAACATGGTATTTTAAAATAATTTATTTGGATTATTATTGACATTGCTATTGGGGAGTAGTAAAATATAAAACAGGTTGAAAGAGAATACGTTTTGATTTTACATAAAAACAGTGCGGGTGTAGTTTAGTGGTAAAACCTCAGCCTTCCAAGCTGATGATGTGGGTTCGATTCCCATCACCCGCTCCAATTTACTAATAAAGATAGCTTATAAACCTAATAATAAAGTAGTGTTTCTGTTAGTAGAAACGCTACTTTTTCTTATGTTTTTAATGAATTTAGACTATTATAGATAATAAAGTATAGAAAGAAGGGAAAACCATGGCAAATACCCAATTGAAGAATGAACTAATTGCATACAGTAAGCATATAGGTATTGATAAGATTGGGTTTGCTTCTGCGGATCCCTTTGTAACGTTAAAGTCCCGGCTTGAAGAGCAACAAAATTTAGAATTTCAATCAGGTTTTGAAAAAGGAACTTTAGAAGAACGAACGAAACCGGAACTATTGTTACCTGAGGCAAAAACGATTATCTCAATTGCACTCGCTTACCCATCAAAACTAAAGAATCCACCGCAATCCAAAAAAGGAGATCGACGAGGGATCTTTTGTCGAGCCTCTTGGGGGGAAGATTATCACCATATTTTGCGTCGTAAATTAAATATGTTGGAAGAGTTTCTTGTTAACAAAGTTCCGAGCGCAACCTCTAAGTCAATGGTTGATACAGGAGAACTATCAGATCGAGCAGTTGCTGAGAGAGCTGGAATTGGTTGGAGTGGGAAAAACTGTGCAATTATCACACCGGAATTTGGCTCATATGTTTATTTAGGTGAGATGATTACAACGTTAGATTTACCAGAGGATCGACCTATATTTGACCAATGTGGATCTTGCAATAAATGTGTGGATGCTTGTCCTACAGATGCTCTTGTACAAGGGGGACAACTGGATTCTAATAAGTGCATTGCTTTTTTAACACAGACAAAAGAACTGTTGCCAGAAAAGTATCGCAAGAAAATTGGTAATCGTTTGTATGGTTGTGATACTTGCCAGGTCGTTTGTCCCGAAAATAAAGGGAAAAATGCCGATCATCATTCTGAGATGATACCAGATCCAGAAGTAGTGAAGCCTAAATTGTTGCCTTTACTGAAGCTAAGCAATCGTGAATTCAAAGAAAAATTCGGGGGTATTTCTGGTTCATGGAGAGGTAAAAAGCCAATTCAAAGAAATGCAATTATAGGTCTTGCACATTACAAAGAAATAGAATCATTGCCTGATTTGTACAAATTAATGCATGAGGATCCGCGGCCGGTTATTAGGGGAACAGCTGCATGGGCAGTAGCTGAAATCTCAAAGAATGATGACGTCTACCAACAATTATTGAAGGCAGAACAGACAGAAAGTGTAGCGGAAGTTTCAGTGGAGATTAAGAATTCATTACAAAAGTTAGGGAATGGGTTTAAACCACTTGAAAAAGAGATGAAAAATCTGTAAACTGCACATAACTGAGCTGAAGGAGGGCTAATATGGCTAAACGTCCATTCATTTATTATACAGAAATGGATAGTCCAATTGGGGATATCACCTTGGCGACATCTGATCAAGGTATTTGTTTTATCGAATTCGGTTCAGTAAAGAGCGCGTGTTCGTCGATGGATAGAAAACTGAGAAGATTACAATTGAAAGGCGAATTAAAAGAAGATAATACGGCTGTGTCATTAATTGACGCAAGACAACAATTAAAAGAGTATTTTGCAGCTGAAAGAGAATACTTTGACTTACCACTAGATTTGATTGGCACAAAATTTCAGGAATTAGTCTGGAATCAAATTGCGAAAATTCCTTATGGTGTCACTAAGTCTTATAAACAAATCGCAACGGAAATTGGCGCACCAAAAGCTGTAAGAGCGATTGGTGGAGCAAATAATAAAAATCCTGTTCCGATTATTGTTCCGTGCCATCGTGTAATCGGTTCCAACGGTTCTATGGTTGGGTATGGTGGAGGATTAGAAAAAAAAGAAATCTTATTGAAGCTTGAAGGTTCTTTCGAAAAAATGTCGTCGTAGAAAATGCAAATCGTAATAGGCTAATCCTCATTGTAAGTGAGCTTGCGATGGGGATATTTATTTTTATGTAGAAGTTACTTTTACGCGCCACTATCTCTTACTTGACTCACTTTAACCTAACCCTAAGTATTTAAGTTGCTTAGGAATTTTCCGGTTCTAAGATAGTTTCTTTCTTGTTAGCATGAAACCTCTTGTTAGATGAATAACATAAAAACAAAGGGGAGAGGGAGTGGTCTTGTGAGTGATGTATTAAATTTGGTGAAAGAGTATTGGGAAGGCCATTTTAAAAAGTTGCTAATCGATGATTCTGAATTAGAAGAGCAACCTTTATTTATGCGTGATGAAGATATGGAAGTATTGAAGAGGAAAAAAAACCAACTGAATTTTCGAGATGCCAAAGTGCTTAAGAATATTATCCACGGTCAGGTAATCAGCTATGAAGCGCGTTCATCTAGGGAAATTGTTGATTACTTGCTAACGATGGAATTTTTAATAATTCAAAAGAAAAAGATTTATTTAGAAACACAACAACAAGCAAGAAGAGCTGTAATAGAGGGGGGACTATTAATTGATGATTACCTTGTTCAAGGAGAAGGAAGTTGCGATCAGAAATTAGGCATGAATTACATTCATAAAGGGCTGAAATCTGAAAAAAATGATCGATTTTCTAATAAGCGGTATGGGTATGATCGTTTAGAGGCAATTAAATATGCGGAGAGATGGTGGAACGATTATAATCCAGCTTATAAAAATTTTACCGATGATTGCACCAACTATATATCACAATGTGTAAAAGCAGGTGGGGCACCAATGAGGGGAAATCCTGATCGAAATATTGGCTGGTGGTATAGTGGGAATCAATGGAGTTTCAGTTGGACAGTTGCACATTCTTTTCGTTGGTATTTAAGTGGGTCTAATAAAGGCTTGAGAGCAATAGAAGTATCTTCCCCGAAAGAATTATTGAAAGGTGACGTGATATGTTATGACTTTAATGGGAATGGAACGTGGCAACACACGACAATTGTAGTTGATAAAGATTCAGAAAAAATGCCATTAGTGAACGCTCATACAACAAATAGCAGAATGCGGTATTGGATGTATGAAGATTCTTCCGCATGGACACCGTCAATACAGTATAAGTTTTTTCATATCATCGATGGAACTACTACTTAATGAATGAAAGCTCAGCCTTTTGACACTAATGTATTTACGGAAATTATGGTATAGTATAACTTATAATTTGAGATTTCTTCATAATTTTAGAGATTGTACAAAGGGTAGCTTCAAGAACGCTACTTTAATAATCATATTCTTATTTGAAAGTTACGGTGTTGACGTATGAATAAATTAAACTTAATAAAATTTCCTATTATATTAGTGAGTCTTCTAATTCTTTTTACCGCTTGTACTAAAGGGGATGCGACTTTGTCACAAGCAAAGCGTGAACTCTCTTTTCCTATTTTATTTCCAGAAACTATTTTAGAAGATTGGACAATTGAGGAGACAATTTTTGAAGACCGACTTCTCGTTACTAGTTTTAAAAATAATGACCGAGGTACAATTGAACTCATACAAGATCAAAATATTCAGGGATTAGATGAAGAAAGACTTAGAAATCATCTTATCTTTAATGAGAGTCCAACGAATCTTTCCCAGGAAACAGAAGAAATTGTAGAAATATATAATTATGTTGGAGAGATGGCTTACTTTATGGAGCCAAATCCTATTGTTCAATTTACATTTGTTGTTAAAAACGATTTGTTAGCAGAAGTTAATGATATAGTTCCTAATTATCAAATTATTGGTAAGGAGATATCTACGGATGAATTACGAAAGTTTATATCCACATTAGAAGTGTCAACGTAATAAAATTAACTTTTCATTTCATTAGTGAACATGATAAGATAACGTTTGAAGATTTAAAGTTCATAATGGGGTGAAGAGAAGTTGGGATTGCATGTTGTTTTGCACGAACCAGAAATACCAGCAAATACAGGAAATATTGCACGGACTTGCGCGGGAACAAATACGTCTTTACATTTAATACATCCACTCGGATTTTCGACGGATGATCGAATGCTGAAGCGGGCTGGCTGTGATTATTGGCCCAATGTAGACGTGAATCATTATGATTCGATTGAGCAATTATTCGAACGTTTTCAAGGAGGAGAATTTTTCTTTATCGAAACGATCGGGAGAAAACACTATCATGAAATAGATTATAGTAATAGCGAAAAAGACTATTTATTTGTTTTTGGCAAAGAGACGAAAGGGTTACCTTCAGAATTGACGGCGCAATATGAAGATCGTTGTTTTCGTATTCCACAGACGGATAAAATTCGTTCGTTAAACCTTTCAAATACGGCAGCAATTGTCGTTTACGAGGCGCTAAGACAACAATCTTTTACGCCGCTAAAATAGTTGTAAAAAAGCCGTTGTCCATCATGATGGATAACGGCTTTTAAAAACTAATTTTTATGTGGATTTGAATCATATCCAGCAGTAAAAATGGCTACAAGAAACACTAAAGAAACACCTAAAATCAAAAGTAGTCCCATTACATGGCCTCCTTTAATATTGTCTACACTCAAATATACCATTTTTTTAACTCGAAGGAAAGAAGTTCGTTATTATAATATAATGGTATTTTAATTTTATTTTGTGAATCTTTGAAAAAATAGCTGATTATCGTATAATGAATGTAGTAAAGGGAGGTTTCTAATAATGTATGTTGTTATGAATGAGCTACATGTACCTGTTGAAGGGCGTGAAAATGTTTCAAATCGATTTGCTGAAAGTAATAAAAAAATGAGACAAGTCCCTGGCTGTTTAGATTTTATGTTTTTGAGCCCTGAAGATAATACAAACTTTCAAATTGTATTAACGAAATGGGATAAAAAGGAAGCATATGAGAGTTGGGTAAATAGTGACGCATTTAAACATGCACACAAAAAGCGCAGAGAAAATTTGGATAAAAGCCCGACGACAGGTAACAAGATTTATGCATACCATGTAGACCACCATTTGTAAGTGGGAAATTAAGCAACCAATTTGCTTTGTAGTTGGTTGCATTTGTTTTGCAAGTAAATGAAAGTAACGAAGAAGAAACGATCAATTAATTCCATGCCGGCCTAAACTAGGAGTTTTAATGATGAAAAATACATATTTAACAAGCCATTTCCCTTTAATATCAATTGTTTTATTTAGTTTGGCTTTCTCAATATATATGGAGAGAGTTTTGATTAATTACTTGCAAACCATTGGGCTTTACAGTGGTATGATTGAATTTTTTTCAGAAAGTGGGATTCATCTAGCGTTATTATTTGTGCTTTGGCTATTTTTCTTTATGCTCTTTGCAGCGCTAAAATTAATTGCGAACACGATCAATGAATTATCACTATTGTTTTTTTCAAAAGATGAGGAAGGAACAGATTTAAGAAATGTGAGAAGAGGTACGTGGTTCTTTTTAATTGGAGGGGTTTTTTCAATTGTTGCTTCTGTCGACATAATCTTTCTTCTTAGTGTTTTTATATTGTCTTGTTTTAGTTATTTTATATTTTTTATCTATAAAGTTAGTGATTCCTTATCTTTTTCAGCATTAATAGGGTTAATTCTTTTTCATCTCTTTTTTTGGTTTGCCTTTGGAATTGCTGTCGCTTACACCATCGTGAAGCTTTACAATAGTTTGATTGCAAGTTTACCTTTGTAATAATCCCCCTGTAGTAAGAAAAAAACCAGTGAAAGGACTTTTACTGGTTTATTCCCATCATAATATCTCTCCATAACTGCGTGTGTAAATTTCTCTGACTTTGCTCATAGATTGATGAAGGTTCGTCTTTTCCTAGCCAAACACCGGCCGTGTAGCGATCACTTGAGCCGACAAACCATAAATCGTGAAAATTATTGGTTGTCCCCGTTTTTCCCCCAATATAATTAGAACCGCTAAACTGAGCTGCTCTACCTGTTCCATCAGAAACAGCTGTAGATAACAGATTTCTCATTTCATCAGTTGTAGATTCACTCCATACTTCTATACTTTCGTTTTTCGACTCGTATAAAACATTTCCATTTCCATCGGTTACTGATCGAATTGCTTTTGGCGATCTGTATACGCCTCTTGTAGCAAATGTAGAATAAGCTTGGGTTAATTCATTGACATTGACTCCATGCCTTAATCCTCCTAAAGCAGAGGGGAGGCGATAATCATCGGTGCTAATACGAAGAAAATCGAATTTATTAAAATATGAAAAAGCCGTATCAATACTTACCATGTCAAGAATTCTAACTGCCGCTGTATTATAGGAGTTATTAAAAGCTTCTTCAAGGGAGACCTTCCCGTAGATAGCATTTCCAAAGTTATTAGGTTCATATTCTCCTCTTTTAATTGGGCCTGCATCAATTATCGATTCCTTATTCATATTTGTTTCTTCAAGAAGCGGTGCAAAAACGAGTAAAGGTTTAATTGCCGATCCTGGTTGTCGGTAAGCGCGAAAACCATGATGAAAATCAGCTTTATTGTAAGCAACACCTCCTGTGATTGCAACAATTTCTGCTTGATCATGGTCGATGATTGACGTAGCCCCTTGAATATCAGACTGCCCAAGTTGATTATTGATCGTATTAACAGCGTGAGCTTGCACTTCAGGGTCTAAAGATGTTTCTATTGTAATTCCACTTGCTAATAATTCATCCACTCGAATTTGAAGGTTTTCTTGGATAGCTGAACGTTCATCAGCTGAAGTTGCGGCTCTTAACCGTTGACTGTACCCCTCATTAATAGATATAAGCTCTTTCAACTCGTGGAATACATAATCTACATAATCTGGATAATGATCTTGTTTTTCTAATGGTCGGAGCGTAATTTCTTCGGATTTTGCTTCGTCGAATTCTTCCTCATCAATAAAATTTTCTTCTAACATTTTTGATAATATCCAATTTTTTCGTTCATGAGTCTGTTCTGAATTATCTATCGGGTTATAATGGGACGGATTATTTGGAATCGCACATAAAAATGCTACTTGAGCAAGCGTTAAATCTTCAATAGACTCGCTAAAATAATATAGGCTAGCTGCTTCAATTCCATACACTCCATTTGCGAAATAAACAGAATTGATATAGAGTTCTAGAATCTTATCTTTACTCAATTTTCGTTCTAAATGGTACGAATAAAGTAGTTCAGTTAGTTTGCGTTCATAAGTTTGTGAGTGTGATAAATAGAGATTGCGCACTAATTGTTGTGTAACGGTACTTCCACCTTGCTCGACTTGCTGACTATTTAGATTTACAAAAAAAGCACGAGCAATACCTGTCATATCAAAACCAGGGTGCTCATAAAATGATTGATCTTCAGCAGCGATAAATGCGTCTATAACAATAGAGGGTATTTCATCAAAGGGAAGCTCAATGCGATTTTCATTTGAATAGATATCTGAAATAAGATTGTTATCTTTGTCAAGAACAACACTGTTATTTGATAATATTATTTCTTCTAATTCAATCGATTTATCCAACACTTCGTGAAGCGATTGAGCTGCAGAAAATTCCCTTGTTGTTTCCATAAATAAGAAGGAAAATACGCTGATAAATATTAAAATAAATAAATTCCCAATAATTGTCTTCATATATGTCACAACACTCTCTTGAAGTTATAGCTTCATTCTACTCTGATCTTGAGCCGGTTGGAAGTGACTTTTTTTTATAATTCATTTCAAATTAGTTTTTTGCTTACTTATCATTCAATTAGACACGAAAATTACAGTTGTAAGATCTACTTTACGATTGTTTTAAACATCGTTTTCTAGGTGAATGCATAAGATGAAACATACCTTCATTGGATTAATTACATGGGTAGATGTTGAAAGGAGGATACGATGGATATTGTTCATAAAATTCAACAGCATCGTGAGGAGCAGGAACAATTAAAATGGGAAGGAACTTTTGCCGACTATTTGGAGATTTTAAGAGAACGGCCTGAGGTGGCTCAAACAGCTCATTCCCGTGTTTATAACATGATTAAACATGCAGGAGTCACAGAAGAAGGTGGAAAAAAACGATATTTATTTTTTGATAATGAGATTTTTGGTTTAGAGGAATCAGTTGAAAAGTTAGTGGAAGAATATTTCCATTCAGCAGCGAGGAGGTTAGATGTAAAGAAGCGAATCTTATTATTAATGGGTCCAGTTAGTGGAGGAAAATCAACGATTGTGACGATGTTAAAAAGAGGGTTAGAGAAATATAGTCTAACGGATGAAGGGGCTGTTTATGCGATTAAAGGTTGTCCAATGCATGAGGACCCTATACATCTTATTCCACATCATATGCGTAAAGATTTTTATCAGGAGTTTGGTATTCGCGTTGAAGGAAACCTCTCACCATTAAATGTGATGCGATTAGAAAAGGAGTATGAAGGACGTATTGAAGATGTATTGGTTGAACGGATTTTCTTATCTGAGGATAGACGTGTAGGTGTAGGAACGTTCAGTCCTTCTGATCCAAAATCCCAAGACATAGCAGATTTAACTGGAAGTATTGATTTTTCAACGATAGCTGAGTTCGGTTCTGAATCAGATCCACGTGCCTATCGGTTTGATGGAGAATTAAACAAAGCAAATCGAGGAATTATGGAGTTTCAAGAGATGTTAAAATGCGATGAAAAGTTTTTGTGGCATTTACTTTCCTTGACACAGGAAGGGAATTTTAAAGCAGGTAGATTTGCGTTAATTTCGGCAGACGAGATGATCATCGCTCATACAAATGAAGCAGAATATAAATCGTTTATATCAAATAAGAAAAATGAGGCATTACATTCACGAATTATTGTCATGCCGGTTCCATATAATTTAAAGGTAAGTGAAGAAGAACGAATTTACCAGAAAATGATTCGAGAATCAGATATCTCCCAAGTTCATATTGCTCCTCACGCACTGAAAGTAGCGGCTACATTTACAGTGCTAACGAGAATTAAAGACTCACAAAAAAGTGATGTTGATGTGTTGAAAAAAATGAAGTTATATGACGGACAAAATGTCGAAGGATTTAACTCCCAAGATGTCATAGAGTTGAAGAAAGAATTTAGTGATGAAGGCATGAATGGGATAGATCCTAGATATGTTATTAATCGGATTTCATCAGCAATTATTCGAAAAGAATTGAAATCAATTAATGCGTTAGATGTTTTACGCTCAATAAAAGATGGTTTGGATCAACACGCTTCGATTTCAAAAGAAGACAGGGAGCGTTATTTAAACTTTATTTCTGTTTCTCGAAAAGAATATGATGAGATGGCTAAGAAAGAAGTACAAAAGGCATTCGTTTATTCTTATGAAGAATCTGCTAAAACACTAATGGATAATTATTTAGATAACGTTGAGGCGTATTGTAACAAAAATAAAATGAATGATCCATTAACAGGAGAAGAGATGAGTCCAGATGAGAAACTTATGCGGTCAATAGAAGAACAAATTGGCATATCTGAAAATGCAAAGAAAGCTTTTAGAGAGGAAATATTGATACGGATTTCTGCATATGCGAGGAAAGGAAAAAAATTCGATTACCAGTCACATGACCGGCTCAGAGAAGCAATCCAAAAAAAGTTATTTGCTGATTTAAAAGATGTCGTGAAAATTACTACATCGACAAAAACTCCTGACGAAAACCAATTAAAGAAGGTAAACGAAGTAATTGCAAGATTAATAGATGAACACGGTTATAATAGTACCTCTGCAAATGATCTCCTAAAATACGTCGGAAGTTTGTTGAATAGATAAGAGCAGTAAATTGCTACTGGGGGTTGTTTCTCCAGTAGCTTCTCAATAATTGGATAAGAATAACAAAATTAACTGGTAAACAAGATATTCTCTCTTAAGCTTAAGGATATTTTGCAATTAATGCATATATCATGGCGAAGACTTCTCCGTGGCAAGTGAAGCTATAGAAGTATCACTACTACTGTTATAAATAACTGTAACCCCCAAAAATCTCAGTTGTACTGAAAACCTAAGCTTACATAGGAAAATATAATATTGATTTCATGACTTCGAGTGTTGTAAATATTAGTTTGAAATAGGAACTTTTTTGGTTTTTATTAAAGTGTAGATCCGTTGTCTTTTGATATCTAAATGGAGGAGACAAAAATGAATGTGAAAGTTGAAGTGAAGGGAGATTTTCATAAAAAAAGGTCGCTTTGGAAACAAAAAGCATGGCTTTTCCTAAAAATCACTGTAATCGTTCTCATTATTTCATTTCTCGTCCGCGGGTTTCTCTTCACAAATTATATCGTTTATGGTCAATCGATGATGCCGACCATTCATGATGGTGAAAGAATCATAGTGAACAAGATTGGTTATGAAATCAATGAACCTAATCGATTTGATTTAATTATATTTCATGCCACGGAAGATTCTGATTATATTAAGAGAGTTATTGGACTACCTGGTGATGTAGTCAAATATGTTGATGATACTCTCTACATTAACAATGTGTCCCACGAAGAGGATTTCCTACATGTTCATAAAGAAGCACATGATAATGGATTATTCACTGAAAACTTTAATTTACTAGAAATAACAGGTGAAAAGGAAGTTCCACCAGGGTATGTTTTTGTTTTAGGAGATAATCGGAGAAATAGTCTCGATAGTCGTCATATTGGATTTATACCTATAGAAGAAATTGTAGGAAAAGCAAACATGGCTTTTTGGCCACCAAAAAAAATACGTTTTTTTTAACGAGGAATCGATTGAAAATAAAGGACATTTAATTTAAATAATGACTATTTTGATAACTTTTGCAATGTTATTGCAGGAGTTTTTACTTTACCGGGTTAGTAGTATCGATGGATTTAAATTGTTTGTAGATAGGCTTTTCCAATGTTGAGAATTTTGACAACTAACTGTCCATTTTGCATAGGATAGACTAAGAGAGATCGAAGTTAATCATATATATAATAACATGAAGGAGGGAAAACGGATGATAAACCGTTCGGGGAAAAATTATATTGTCTCTCAGGAGAATTGGTCCCTCCACCGGAAAGGTTACCAAGATCAGCAACGTCACCAAGAAAAAGTCCAAGATGCGATTCATAAAAACTTACCAGATTTAGTTAGTGATGAAAGCATTGTAATGTCAAATGGTCGCGATGTTGTAAAAGTTCCAATTCGTTCATTAGATGAATATAAAATTCGTTATAATTATGAGAAGAATAAACATGTAGGGCAAGGTGATGGTAACAGTAAGATAGGTGATGTTGTTGCGAGAGATGGAAGTAAACAAAAAGAACCAGGAAAAGGAGACAAAGCTGGGGATAAGCCTGGAGAAGATTATTATGAAACAGAGGTTTCAATTGCGGAATTGGAATTGATGCTATTTAGAGAATTAGAATTACCAAATTTGCAGAAAAAAGAGGAAGACAATACCATAATCGAAGATATTGAGTTTAATGATATTCGTAAAAAAGGATTAATGGGTAATGTAGATAAAAGGAGAACAATCCTCGAAGCATTGAAACGTAATGCGATGAAAGGTGAAGCAAGTGTTGCACCGATTTATAACGATGATTTACGGTTTAAAACATGGGAAGAAAAAGAAAAACCAGAATCAAAAGCTGTGGTAATAGCAATGATGGACACTTCTGGAAGTATGGGAAGATTCGAAAAATATATGGCTCGGAGCTTTTTCTTCTGGATGACAAGGTTTTTAAGGACAAAATATGAGACTGTTGAAATTGTTTTTATTGCCCATCACACAGAGGCTAAAGAGGTATCGGAAGATGATTTCTTTATGAAGGGTGAGAGTGGTGGAACAATTTGTTCATCTGCGTATAGAAAAGCACTTGAGGTAATAGATGCTAAGTATCCTCCATCTAGCTATAATATTTATCCTTTTCATTTTTCTGATGGAGACAATTTAACTTCTGATAATAAGAGATGTACGCAGTACATTCAAGATTTAATGGAAATATCGAGTTTTTTTGGATATGGAGAAGTTAACCAATATAATAGAACTTCGACTCTTTTAAGTGTATATAAGAAAATAAATGATCCGAAATTCCGATATTACGTTTTGAAAGAAAAAGCGGATGTTTATCAATCACTCAAGTGGTTTTTTCAAAAAAATCAGCATGAATTTATACATTAACTTTCTAAAAGGATGATCTGTATTAATGCAGATCATCTTTTTATATAAAATACATATCTAATTACCTATAAATTTAACTATTATAAACAATAATAAATATATCTATTTAATTTATTATGTCTTTATATCTATTTACATCATAATATAAAAATATTATCATTCAATTAACGGTTCGTAATATAGAACAAAAAGGAGGCGGATTGTTTATTAAGTGTTTTAATTCGAGGTATTTTAGAAGGGATGGAGTATTTGATCGCTATTCGTTCTTTATAACGAATAAAAATTCCGCTGCTCATTAAGAAAAGGCAAACCTATTAAAATGTAGGACGCAAAACTATGTATCTAAGGGAATAGGAGGAAATCCTAGGGTTGCATAGTTGCCTCTAATGAAGTGCATAAGGAGGATAACCTCTTGCTAACATTTAAGAGTGAAGAGAATTCAGAACAAGAATGGGCCTTGCTAATAAAATCGGCATTAGAGCAAGGGGTGACACCTGAAGAAATCCGGATTTTTCTATACGAAAAAAATCACGGGAGTCGGGAAACTTAGGAATTTTGTTGTTTTATATTGCTCTAAAAAACATTTTTAAAATAACTTTCTATCATTATAGAATTCAACTGAATTGTTGTAAGCTGCAATCCATTTCCCAAATTAACGAGTGGGGAGAGTAAATTCCTCTACTCACTCTTGGGGTTCTTTTCGATAAAAAAAGCCACAGAACGATAAAGACCAAAAAGTAAAACTGCCGCAAGCAATGACCCAGACATGTAACCTGCAGTGAAATTACGTTCAATAAACCACGCTTCATTTTGTCCTACAAAAATCCCTATTAAGATAGAGCTAACTAGTATGCTTGTAATGATGAAAAAATGCCATTTATTTTCTTTACTCATTTTTTTGAATGAATCCATTCCTGATCCCTCCTGATAATTCCATATTACTTATATTATAAGGCTAATTGTAAAACGGCGCAATCTGAACAAGCAAGTTGATGTTCATAAGTGGTCACAGATGAAATTTATTAAGTAATTCTTGAAAATTGCGCCCTAAAAAACATTCCATTTAATATTCACTTTTTAAATTGTTCTTAAACAGCGACAAAAAAAGGAAACTTTTGTCGGTTATTTTCGTAAATCAATTATCAAAGTATACGAAGGAGGAACAAAGATGATAATTGTGAATACAGAACAGATTGCAGGTATGGAAATTGTTCAAGCTTTAGGTGTGGTATCAGGAAATACAGTACAAGCGAAACATATTGGAAAAGATATTGTTGGAGGATTAAGAGGATTAGTTGGTGGGAAAATGAAAGAATACGAAGAAATGTTCAATGAGGCTAGAGACATCGCTGAAAAGGAAATGATTTCACGTGCTGAAAAATTAGGTGCAGATGCAATCGTGAACGTCCGTTATACAACTTCCACCATTATGCAAGGATCATCAGAAGTGATGGTCTATGGTACGGGAGTGAAATTGAAAAAGTAAGATGGGTTCGCACGTTGCAGTTTTTTATTGACAGTTGCTAGTTGCTTTTAATGGATTTAGAGAGGAGAGGCAGTTGCAGATGAATCAGAAATATTTGTCGCTTTTATTTTTGACATCACTTCTTATGATTGGGTGTTCTATTAAGAGCGAAGATGGTCAGAATGACAGTGATCTTGAAGGGTTTATTGAATCCGAAAAGATCGTTTCTGAAACAGAAGCAGGAGAATTTGTATTGCGACTTGTCTCAGAAAAAGCAAGGTATAAACTAGGGGAAAAAGTTGATGTAAGAGGAAAATTAAAATACATTGGTGAAAATGCCGAAATAGAAATTTCCCACTCTGAAAGTCCATTTTTCTTTGAAGTGATCGAAGTGAATAGAGGAGTAGAAATCCCTTATTTCTTGAATGAAGTGCTGGAAATGACACTCCTAAAAAATAATGAGTGGTATGAAGAAGAATTCCATAAAAGAATAGACAATCATGCTGCAGATGAATACGATGAATTTTTTCAAATATTTATGGTAGAAGAAGGATTTCCAGTGGGAGAATATGAAATCGAATTAAGAGCAGACTTTCTCACATCTGCTGGTGAGGAATCTGAGAGCCATAACTATAATACATCGATTGTTATTGATGTGAAAGAATGAATCTGTTAGGTTTTTTAAATTACACTTTAAGAATGTTTAACTTCGCTAAAGGATTAAAGTATAAGATAAACTAAGGCTTTCGCCATGAAGGACTTGGCGACAAGCCAAGTTTTTCTAATAGAAGTATTAGGTCAAGTCCTTCCCATCATATAGATGATATGTAGATATTAGACAGTAGTGAAGAGAGATTATCTTGATCATCTGGAGGGATTTAATAAATGATTTTGAGGATGGATAAGCTTTTAATTGATTTGCCTAGGCCCGAAAGCCCTGATGCGAATGCAGCTGCAGCGGTTCAAGAATTACTTGGTGGAAAGTATGGTGAAATGTCTACTTTAAATAACTATATGTTCCAATCATTTAATTTCAGGCAAAAAAAGAAATTTCGTCCGTTTTATGAATTAATTGCTAGTATTACGGCCGAGGAATTTGGGCATGTGGAATTAGTATCGAACACGATTAATTTAATGATTACTGGTACGACGTTTCCAGGAGATCCGAACATTGCGCCTATGGAAAATGCGAAAGACAAAAGAAATTCCTATCACTTCATTCAAACGGCGCAAACTTCTCTTCCAGGAGATTCGATGGGTAGACCTTGGTCAGGTGATAATGTCTTTAATAGCGGAAACTTAGTACTTGATTTACTTCATAATTTTTTCCTTGAGTGCGGAGCTAGGACTCATAAAATGAGAGTATATGAAATGACTGATCACCCTGTTGCTCGTGAGATGATAGGTTATCTTCTTGTTAGAGGTGGAGTCCATGTGCTTGCATATGCAAAAGCATTAGAGATCATGACGGGAGTCGATATGAAGAAAATGCTACCGATCCCAGATTTAGATAATCGTAAATTTGATACAGCTAGAAAGTTTGAAGCGCAAGGGTCCCAACGGAAACTTTATACATTTAGTCCAGAAGATTATCAACAAATCAGCCAAATATGGAAAGGAAATCATCCGGATGGCGGTCAACTTGAAGTTATTAAAGGAGCGCCACACGGAGGGCCAATCCCTGATTTGGAAGAGGTTCCAGAAGAGTTTGCTCCAGGTGTCTCAGAAGAGGATTTCAAAGAAATAGCCAAACGATTGCAAAGATCAGCAGGACTATAATTCAACAAAGTATGACACGGCTATCTACGAATAGTCGTGTTTTTTATCATTTTATGAGGAGTCAGGTAGATAAAAAAAGTCAAGACTTTAAAAAAAAACAGAAAAAATGATCAATTATTTGGTAAGATAAGAATAAGTTGCCAATAGATTTGAAAGATAATGAGGTGAAGATAGTGTGCACATACGAGAGTAATCAATTTGCAAATGGTATTGGTTCAATTATGGGAGGAAATGAGTCAACTACTGACTCATTAGTTGACTCATTTTCTCAAACCATGGATCTACTTTCAGAAGGTATCCTTTTTTTAAATCTGAATTGGCAATTTGAGTACATAAATCAAGCTGCAGAAAAAATGTTAAAAAAAGATCGGTCAATTCTTTTAGGGGAGGATATTTGGAATGAATATCCTCATTTAATTAAGACACTATTTTATGAAGCTTATCATCATGCACATTTAAAAAATACCTCTGTTGAATTTGATGAATATGAACCTAAGTTTGATACGTGGTTTCATGTTAAGGCCTACCCAAAGGAAACCGGATTACTTGTTATTATGCAAGATATTACTGAAAAGCATGTAGCAATGGAAGTTGTTGAAGAAAGCTATCGAACGCTGTTTCAAAAGCATCCAGACGCAGTCTGCTCTATTGATTTAGATGGGAATTTCCTCGCGATTAATACGGCGTTTAAGAATTTATTTCCAATTGAGGAGAGATTATTTTTAGGTAGTAATTACCTTAAATTTCTTCCGAACGATATGAAGAAAAAAGTTAAAGAGTTATTTTACTTTGCTAAAAATGGAAAACCGCAAGCGACTGAGTTGAATTTCTCAAAGAAATTTAATCGTCCATTTTATGTACTTATTACAACGTTACCTATCATTGTTCAGTCAAATATTATTGGTGTATACGGAATTATTAAAGATGTAACGGCCGAACGAGATAGTCTTGAAAAATATTTGTCCGTTTCTCAGACGAATGAGTTGGTCCTTAATTCGGTTGAGGATGGAATTGTTGGTTTTGATGATTCGTCGAATGTCGTTATGTGGAATCGGGCAGCAGAGAAAATGACGGGATATAAAATAGAAGAGTTAACGCCAGAGATTGTTAACAAAATGTTCAAAGAAGACAGATTACTCAATCGCTCTGAAGTTGAGATAGATACATCGAATAATGAAAAGAATTTAGAAGAGTCGATCATTCGAGTGGCGAATGCGTCTATTTTTAGAAAAGATGGTAAACCGATCATTATAGAATACGTAATGACTCCAATTGCAGGAGTGGGTAAAATTGTCGGGAAGGTATATACCTTTCGAGACATTACTGAAAAGAAAAAATCTGAAGAACTACTTTATCAATCAGAGAAACTTTCTGCTGTGGGGCAATTAGCCGCAGGGATTGCTCACGAAATTCGAAATCCCCTTACTTCATTGAAAGGATTCCTTCAATTAATTGAAATAAGTGGCGAAGGAAAACCTGAATATTTTGAGATTATGAATTCTGAATTTGTTCGAATCGAACAAATATTAAATGAGTTATTGATTTTGTCGAAGCCACAAACAGTCAATAAAGAAGTAAGTTCATTGAATTGTCTGTTAGATCATATTATCACTCTTCTAAATACACAAGCCATAATAAAGAATATATACATTGAGAAAAAGGAAGATGGTTCAAAGATTAATATTTATTGTACGAATAATCAAATAAAGCAAGTTTTTATGAATTTTATCAAAAATGCTATCGAAGCGATGGAAAGTGGAAGTATAATTGTTGAATTACGAAAAGAAAATGAATATGCTGTAGTAGATATTATCGATGAAGGATGTGGAATTCCAGAATCGTTATTATCGAGGGTTGGAGAACCTTTCTTTACAACGAAAGAACGAGGAACCGGTTTAGGCCTGATGGTTTCTTATCAAATCATTGATGACCATGATGGTGATATAAAAGTTGAAAGTAAAGAAGGGGAAGGCACTAAATTTACAGTTAGATTACCACTACACCAAGAAAATAATACTTTAACTTAGTGTGGATGAAAAGGCTCCTTGCTAAAAATTCCTTTCCGTATATAATGATAGTATTCGTAATGATTGATATTCGAAAGGGAGTAATAAATGAAAAAAGCAATTATTTTTATCGTTATTATTATTGGGCTTCTTTATGGAGGTTACCGTTATTTTTTAACTGTTGCATCTGATCAAATGATAGACCAAGTGGCAAGTGAATTATTAACTGAGGAAGTAATTAACGAAATTATAGATGATCCGCAAGTTTCTGCGGTAATTGAAAAATATCGAGGAGAAATTCAATCTTTTCAAGAATCTTCTATTCAAAAAGAAGAGCTACCTTTTTCAACAAAACAAGAAGCAACGAAACTTTTGGTCAGTAAATTTTCTTTCGGAGAGATTCGAGAGATTACAACTAAAGCATCTAGAGGTCTTACTGTGCAGGAACAAGTCGAACTAGAGAAAAAAGTGATGGATCGTTTGACGCAAGAAGAACTAGAAGCTTTGCTTGTTGTAGGATTGACGGAAATAGGTTATTAAAGATTCATTAAACCACTGTTCAGGGGGAACAAGTGGTTTAATTTATTTTTTGACAAAAGGATTTGGTGTAGACGATGTGGGTACATACGTTAATTATGTGGACGCTAATAGCATTTATATTTGTGGGAATCTTAGACAAAATCCGAGGGAATCGGAAGGGGTATGGCCAGGCTTTTGATGAAGGATTTCAAGCAATGGGCCCATTAGCTTTGGTTATGGTTGGAATGATTACAATTTCTCCGGTGCTTGCAAATATATTGAGACCTCTTGTAAGTCCGTTATTTATAGCTGTTGGAGCAGATCCAGCAATGTTTCCAGGTATGCTCCTTGCCATAGATATGGGGGGGTACCCACTAGCAGTAGAGTTAGCAGAAAGTAGAGAAGCAGCCTTATTTTCAGGTGTAATATTATCGACAATGTTAGGACCAACTTTTGTGTTCACTGTCCCAGTAGCGTTAGGCTTTATTAACAAAAACGATTATTCGATCTTAGCTAAAGGAATTATGATAGGATTAATTCCAATTCCACTAGGAGCTTTTCTTGCCGGATTAATAGCGGGATTTCCAGTGACATTTTTAATTGTACAATTAATACCAGTGTTATTATTTGTTACTGTTATTATCTCTGGATTAATCTGGTTAGATAAAATAATGATCAGCATCTTTGTTTTTACGGGTAAAGCTGTGATGGCCTCAGTTTCAATAATTATAGGAATTGTTGCTATTCATGAATTGACTGGAGTTGAACTTATTCAAGGACTAACTCCTTTTCGTGAATCGATCGAAATAGTAGGGTTAATAGTGCTCGCTTTAGCTGGTGCATTCCCACTTGTATATTTTTTGAAGGAAAGAATTATCCCATTATTTCAGCCACTTATACGCAAAACTGGTATTTCCGATCTTGCGTGGTTAGGGTTTGTTTCATCTCTTGCGCATAGTATTCCAATGTATAAAAAGCTTCATGAATTAGATGAACGAGGAAAATTAATGAATATAGCTTTCTCTGTTAGCGGAGCGTTTGTTATAGGCGGACATTTAGGGTTTACGGCTGCACTTGAACCTAACATGGTTGTCCCAATGATGGTAGGCAAAGTCTCTGCTGGTATTTTAGCTATTGTTACTGCGTTTATTATTTCTAAATGATTACTTTGTTGCGGATGTGTCCGCTATTTTATCCAATGATACTGTTTCCTCTTTGTTTGAAGAGGGAGTTTCTTCATCAGTGCTGTCGAGTTGTTCTTTTATCGTGTCAACATCCATTGAGAATAGATGATTAGCTTTCTTTTCATGCTTTATCATTCTCTTTTCGTGCCAGGTTGATCCGTAATAATGGAACTTTGTTTCGTGCCAAGCTATCCAAAATTGATGCCATTTGAACTTAAATAATTGCATTTTCTTATTCATGATAGAGCCTCCTCGAAACGGCGAACTTGATGTTATTATATATATTCCCACTACAAAAAAATTAGAATAATCATGTTAATAAGAGTATGTCAATATCGTACTTCTAACCAAGAGGAGTCCTATCGCATTTGGCTTATCACTTCCGGATACAGATTAATTACTAGATTTTAATAAAAAAAGTGTCCGAATCACTTACACACAGAAATTTAATTTCCGTATATAGTATTCGGACAATAATATATTAATCTTTGCTAAAGATTGTTCTTTTTTCGATGAGGTTTTGTATAATATTTAGAATGACCTTTTCACTTATTGGCTTTTGTATAAATGTATATGCCCCTAGTTGAAGAGATTTTTTCAAATGAGAGTGACTTGAAGAAGAAGAGGCCATAACAACCTTGATAGTAGAGTTAGATTGAGTGATTTGCTTTAATGCCGCAATACCGTCTTTTTTTGGCATAATAATATCCATGAACACGAGATCTGGTTTTTGTTTCTTACAAATAATAACTGCTTGTTCGCCATCGTAAGCTTCAAGAATGTTTTCCACACCGATTAAAGTTAGTACTTCTATCATTTGTTTACGCACTAATTCGGAATCATCGCATACGAGAACAGATAAATTCTTCAATGAATTTCCCTCCAATCAGTTGAGGATTTCATTAGTCATCACGAACAAAGATATCAATCACATTTTTTACTTATCAATTGATCCAATATAATCTGCAACAGTAATATTTCTGCTAATAGTTTACCATATAATAGAGACTATTTTAGCTTGTTGACTGAAAAAATGAGGGATATGAGGGTAAGAAAATCTATCGACAAGCAAAAAAATGTAAGCGTTTTACAACTTGTTTTGTAAGTAGATTCACAAAATAAAACTATTTATTATTTCATCATTTAATGATATATTTAAACCTAGTCATAAGAAGATTCTTAAGGGCCTACTTCCACTTTAGATGTCAGACATCGTACAAGTCGATTGATAGCTTAGTAGAACTTCTTTTGATTATAATTTACTTCTTTATATGTCATAATAATGGCATAGGCTATCACCTTGTTTCAGATTATAAGGTATAGGCAAAAAAAATATCAAGGGGGATTTACAAAATGAAAAAACGTATGATGATGGTTCTTTCTTCAGTGCTTGCTGCTGGAACATTACTTGCTGCTTGTGGTGAAGGAAATGATGACACAACTCCTATTAATAATGGAGGCGGTAATGAGAACGAAGTGAATGAAAGCGAAGAGAATAACGAGGCTAATAATAATGAAGAGGAAGCTAATAATGAGGCAACTGAAGATGGAGAAGGTTTCTCAGCAAAAATGGTAACTGATGTGGGTGGAGTTGATGACAGATCATTTAACGAATCCGCTTGGGCGGGTTTAACAAAGTTTGGTGACGACTATCCAGATAATGAAGTTGATTATTTACAATCAAGTGATGCATCAGATTATGCACCTAACTTGAATGATTTAGCACGTCAAGGCACTGACTTGACATTTGCGATTGGATTCTTAATGGAAGATGATATCCGTACAATAGCTCAACAAAACGAAGACCAGAGTTTTGCGATTGTTGATTCTGTTGTAATGGGTGATGATGATGCACCTATGTCAAACATTGCTCATATTACGTTTGCTGAGCACGAAGGCTCTTTCTTAGCCGGTGTCGTAGCAGCAATGCACACTGAAACAGATAACATTGGTTTCATTGGTGGAGTAGAAGGAGATCTAATCAAAAAGTTTGAGAATGGATTTAAAGCTGGAGTGAAATCTGTAAATGCTGATATTGAAATTGATGTTCAGTATGCACAAGACTTCAATGATGCTTCACGAGGTCAGCAAATTGCTGACGTTATGTATGGAAATGGCGCAGATATTATTTATCATGCTGCCGGTGGAACTGGACAAGGGCTATTCACTGAAGCAATTGACCGTAATGAAGGAGGAGAAACAGTTTGGGCAATTGGTGTAGACCAAGACCAAGCTCTTACTGAAGGTGACTGGGGAGAAGGAAACGTTATATTAACTTCTATGGTTAAACGTGTCGACGAGGCGGTTTATCAAGTTTCTGAAGATACAATGAATGGCAACTTCCCTGGTGGAGAAGTTTTAGAATTTGATCTTACAGATCAAGGTGTAGGGATCGCTGAAACAAGAGATAACGTCTCTGATGAAGCGATTGAAGCAGTTGAAGAATATGAAGCGATGATTATAAATGGTGAAATTGATGTACCTCAAACAGACGATGAGTACGAAGAGTTTGAAGGAAATCTATAATTTTATTGTAAATACTTGTATTTACCTATAAGTGAAAACAAAGGCTAGTCTTGTACTAGCCTTTGTCTATAGGTGAATAACAATAATTTAGTTATAGTAATACGTGAATCGTAGTAGAGAAATAATACTTTTATTCACGCTCAACTTAAATATCAAATGAATTCAGTAGAATGAGAACCTATTGCTTCACATCCAAAAGTATCGTTAAATGAACTTTATACGGTTTTTTTGTTGTCATGGCGATAAGCAAGCTAATTTTCTATTGATTCTGATAGGAGTGTTTACATTGGAATACGTAGTCGAGATGAATAACATACGAAAAGAATTCCCCGGTATCGTTGCCAATGACAATATTACGCTACAGGTCAAACAAGGCGAAATTCATGCGTTATTAGGTGAAAACGGAGCAGGGAAATCAACATTGATGAACGTCTTGTTCGGCCTGTATCAACCTGAAAAAGGAGAAATTAAAGTTCGTGGAGAAAAAGTAGCTATAACAGATCCTAATGTGGCTAATCGTTTGGGCATTGGAATGGTACACCAACACTTCATGTTAGTTCAAAAATTCACTGTAACTGAGAATATAATCCTTGGCAGCGAACCTACAAAGCTAGGGTCAATTGATGTTCGTAAAGCAGCTAAAGATGTAAAGGATATCTCTGATCGTTACGGATTGAAAGTAGATCCAAACGCGAAAATCGTGGATATATCTGTAGGTATGCAGCAGCGTGTTGAGATTTTAAAAACACTTTATCGTGGAGCGGAAATCCTAATATTTGACGAACCAACAGCCGCTTTAACGCCTCAAGAGATTAAAGAATTGATTCAAATTATGGAAAATTTAATTAGTGAAGGTAAATCGATTATATTAATTACGCACAAATTAAAAGAAATTCTGCAGGTTTGTGATCGGTGTACAGTTATTCGACGTGGACAAGGAATTGGTACTGTGGAAGTGGCAGAAGCTTCTGAAAACAGTCTAGCTGAAATGATGGTAGGACGAGAAGTTAATTTTGAAGTAGAAAAAGCGGAAGCACAACCTAATGATGTAGTCCTTTCTATTAAAGACTTAGTTGTTGAAGATATAAGAGGTATTGAGGCAGTTGAAGGTCTTTCGTTAGACGTTCGCGGTGCTGAAATCATGGGGATTGCTGGTGTAGATGGAAATGGTCAAACAGAATTAATTGAGGCTATTACAGGCTTGAAAAAAGCTAAAAGTGGCAGTGTACATGTGTCAGGGAAGAATATTACTGGATTGAAACCGCGTAAAGTTACAGAATCTGGGATCGGGCATATTCCACAGGATCGTCATAAGCATGGTCTTGTTCTCGATTTTACGGTTGGAGAAAATGTCTTACTACAAACCTATTACCAGAAACCATATACGAAAAATGGTGTGTTAAATTACTCTAAAATGTATGAGAAGGCTCGTCAACTCATAGAGGAATATGATGTTCGAACACCTAGTGAAAAATCTTTAGCTAGATCGATGTCAGGTGGAAACCAACAAAAGGCAATTATTGCCCGTGAAGTGGATCGTTCACCTGACTTATTAATTGCTGCTCAACCTACACGTGGTTTGGATGTAGGGGCCATTGAATTTATTCATCGTAAACTGATTGAAGAGAGAGATAAGGGACGTGCCGTTTTGCTTGTGTCCCTCGAACTAGATGAAGTGCTAAATGTAAGTGATAGGATTGCCGTTATTTATGAAGGGAAAATTGTTGACATCTTAAACGCAAAAGATACAGACGAAAAAGAATTAGGTCTACTCATGGCTGGTGGTAAAAGGGAAGTAGGTGAGATTCAATAATGAAGAAAGTATTAGATAAATTGCCAGGTGTGTTAATCCCGTTGATAGCTATTTTCTTTGGATTTTTAGCAGGCGCTGTCATTATGATAGTCAGTGGTAATAATCCCATCAGTGCTTATGCAGCATTAATAAGCGGGATTTTTGGAACACCGTATGATTTTGGTGAGACCCTGCAGCGGATGACTCCTTTGGTTTTCTCAGGGTTGGCTGTAGCGTTTGCATTTAGAACTGGCCTTTTAAATATAGGTGTAGAAGGTCAGTTAATAGTAGGGTGGTTTACATCTGTTTTAGTAGGTGTTGCGATTGAGGCACCGATGATTATCCATTTACCTCTTTCTCTTATAGCCGGTGCAATAGCTGGTGCACTGTGGGGCTTTGTTCCAGGACTTTTAAAAGCGAGATTTCAAGTTCATGAAGTCATTGTCACCATTATGATGAATTACATAGCAATGCATGTAGTAAATCACTTTATTAGAAATTATATGATTGAATCAGCGCAACGTACCGCATATATTAATGAATCAGCCTCTCTCTCATCAGAGTTTTTAACGAATATTACAAATTTCTCTCGGCTTCACTGGGGATTTTTGATAGCTATCATTGCTTGTATAATTATGTGGTTTATTCTTTGGAAAACGAAAAAAGGATTTGAACTTCGTTCAGTCGGATACAATAAAGATGCTTCTTCTTATGCGGGGATGAATGTTAATAGGAACATTATTTATTCCATGTCTGTTTCAGGTGCATTTGCTGGAGTAGGTGGCGCTATGCTTGGGTTAGGGACGTATAACTATGCCAACATTTTGCCTTCTTTTACTAATTTCGGTTTTGATGGTATAGCAGTCGCATTACTTGGATCAAGTACATCAATCGGTATTTTTCTATCAGCGTTCTTGTTTGGTGGTTTAAAACAAGGGGCGAGTAATATGCAAAGTCAAGCAGGTGTTGCACCTGAACTAATAGAGATCATTATTGCATTAATTATTTTCTTTGTAGCATCAAGCTATTTGATTCGCTGGATCTATAGCCGCATACAAAGCAAGAAGGAGGGGAAATAAATGGATTTGATATTACCAATCCTTTACACCATTGTTCCGGCTGCGCTGATTGCAGCTACCCCTCTACTTCTTACAGCGTTGGGTGGTTTGTTTTCAGAAAGATCAGGTGTTGTTAACATAGGTCTAGAAGGTCTTATGGTTATGGGTGCTTTCGGAGGTATTATTGGAACGTTGTTCTTTGATTCATTAGGTTTTGGTGCAGTCTCTCCTTGGATGGGGATACTAGTTGCTATTATATTAGGAGCTATGTTTTCCTTGTTTCATGCTGTAGCATCGATATCTTTAAAAGCAGATCAAATTGTAAGTGGTGTTGCATTAAACTTTCTAGCGGTAGGTTTAACGGTTTATATTGTTCGAGAGATGTTTGATAAAGGTCAAACAGATACGATTTCAGGGGGAGCGAGATTATATCGTATAACCGTTCCGTTATTAAGTGATATCCCAATACTTGGTCCGATGCTTTTCACAAGAGTTTATGCAACAACGTATATTGCCTTCTTGATTGCGTTTATTGTTTGGTATGTCGTGTTTAAAACGCCATTTGGTCTACGTCTCCGCTCAGTAGGAGAACATCCAATGGCAGCAGATACGATGGGAATTAACGTTAATCGAATGAAATATATTGGTGTTATGCTTAGTGGCGCTTTTGGTGGTATGGGCGGTGCTGTATACGCGATTACAACTGCTGGAAACTTTGGTGGTGGAACGATTGTCGGGCAAGGTTTTATGGCCTTGGCTGCTCTCGTATTTGGTAAGTGGCATCCTTTTGGAGCGATGGGAGCAGCGGTATTCTTTGGGTTTGCGCAGGCGTTAAGTATTTCTGCCCAGCAAATACCAGGTTTAGCTAATGTTCCGCAAGTATACATGTTGATTTTGCCATACGTATTAACTATTCTTGCACTCGCAGGATTTGTAGGGAAAGCTGAAGGCCCTGCAGCGTTAAATCAGCATTATGAAAAAGGAAGTCGTTAATCATTTATTTACTTGTTGCGATGCTAGACGAACATAGAAGGTGAGTACCGAATAGAGAGCTTATTTCATTGAAGATTAATTTATAGATATAGAGGTGAGCAAATGGGTAAATCAGTTTATTTAAATCATGATGGTGGTGTAGACGATCTCGTTTCTTTATTTCTTCTTTTACAAATGGAAGAAGTAGATTTACTTGGTGTAGGAGTGATTCCAGCAGATTGTTATTTAGAACCGGCAATGTTTGCGAGCAGAAAAATAATTGACAGATTTGGTAAGGGAAAAGATATAGAAGTATCTGCGTCTTCTTTGCGTGGTAAAAATCCTTTTCCTAAAGACTGGAGATTACATGCGTTTTTTGTAGATTCATTACCTATTCTTAATGAGTATCAACCTGTTAAGACAAAAGTTGCTAATATTCCTGCGCATAAACATATGATCGATACAATAAAAAAATCACAAGAACCAGTAACCTTATTATTTATAGGGCCGTTAACGGATTTAGCTGCTGCCTTAGATGAAGCTCCAGAAATAGAAAAGAATATTGAAAAACTTGTTTGGATGGGTGGAACATTTTTAGAAGTTGGAAATGTAGAAGAGCCTGAACATGATGGTACAGCTGAATGGAACGCATTTTGGGATCCCGAAGCTGTTGCTAGAGTTTGGGAAAGTAATATTGAAATAGATCTCGTTGCTTTAGAAAGTACGAATAAAGTGCCGTTAACACCAGATGTTAGGTCAGATTGGGCGGCAAAAAGACAGGATATAGGTATTGACTTCCTAGGTCAATGTTATGCAATGGTTCCGCCGTTGGAACATTTCGTGACGAATTCAACCTACTTTTTATGGGATGTTTTAACAACAACAACAATTGGAAACAAAGGATTGGTCAAAACAAAAGAAGTTCCTAGTAGGGTCCATTCCAGTGGACCTAGCCAAGGGAAAACAGAGATTTTCGAAACAGGAAGAAAAGTGAATCTCGTTTATGATGTTGATCGTAATGCTTTCTTTAATTACATTACACAATTGTCAAGACAGAATGTGTGAGGTGTAAGAAATGCAACGAATAATCATTGACACGGATACAGCGGGCGACGATACGATCGCTTTATTAACAGCTTTGCATCATTTTAGAGTCGAGGGTGTTACAATAACCGGTGGTAATGTCGCATTTAATCAACAAATTGAAAATGCGCTTTATACAATTCAAGTATCTCAAAATCAAGCATATACGCCAGTCTACTGTGGTTATGAGGGGCCAATTTTTTCTTCAGGAACGAAACAGCATGTAACTGTAGAAGATGTGCATGGAAGTGATGGGATGGGTGACTCCTTCTTTGATAAAGCAATTCAGCGTCCTGAAAAAGAGCATGCTGTCGATTTTATAATCAATAAAGTTAAAGAGAATCCTGGAGAAATAGTTTTATTAGCAATAGCACCTTTAACAAATATTTCGATGGCTATAAAAAAATGCCCTGAGATTATAAAAGATTTAAAACACTTATATATCATGGGAGGCACTAACAATAGTTTAGGGAATATTACTCCCGCAGCCGAATATAATTTTTGGGTTGATCCTGAAGCAGCGAAAATAGTCCTTCATTCTGGTGTCCCTATCACAATGGTCGGATGGGATATGTGTATCAATTATTCACTTATGGATGATAACGATCATCATGACATTAAAAAATTAGCAACAAAGGGTTCCGATTTTTTCATTAATGTTAATCGTGTTGTGAAGAAATTTAATAAAACAGTCCATCGTTTAAGTGGTACTACACATCCTGATACACTGTTAGCTGCGATAGCAGCCGACAACTCGATAATGACGAAGTCTACTAATTATTATGTTGATGTTGAAACGATTGGTGAATTGACTAGAGGATATAGTCTGGTAGATGTTAATAATAGAACTGGAAATTTACCAAACGTACGTGTCTGTGAAGCAGTCGATAGACCAAAATTTAAAAATATGCTTTTGAATGTTTTAAAATCTATTTAAGCACAAAAAAAGAACACGGCAATGCTGTGTTCTTTTTTTGTGTGCGATTTTTACTTTCTTATCGATATCTATTTAAGGACTACTGAATAACTGAGAATACTGATCATGACAGTGATTTCCACCTATTTTATCGTAGTTACGTGGAAAGGAATGAACGCAATATGGCCCATAAACCTTGCACGTTAAAGAGGCATCAATTTTGATAAAAAATGGTTCACCCTATTTTATACAGTAGACCTTATTTAGAGGTGTCCTACAATTAAAAATGAATAGTAACAGGACTATAGTATTAATTACTTATAATTCGACAATTTTCTCTTCCTTCTTTAGTCTAGGTCCTTTATACTTATAATATCTTTTCAAAGCGAGGTGAAAGTTTTTTATGACAAATGATATACCACCATTGTATGATAAGAAAGTAATATGTCATGTATGTGATCACACTTTCACTTCAAAAAAATTAAGGTCAAGGTTTATCAGAGTAAAGGAAGTATTCAATGATTTTTCCAAGCAATATAAAGATGAATCTCTCAATCCCTTATTATACGAAGTCAATGTTTGTCCTCAATGTGGCTATGCATTTAATGAGCAGTTTGATGACATTCAAAAAGAGAATCACAGACAAAATTTTAAAAGCCGAGTTTCAGCTAACTGGCGAAAGCAGAGTTTCTCAGAGCAGCGGAGCTATGAAGATGCCGTTCGAGTATATAAATTAGCATTAATATCTGCTGGTGAAACGACGCAACCATCAATTGTGATAGGGAGTTTATGTATGAAGTTAAGTTGGTTGTCTCGTTATTCGCTTGAAAAAGAGGAGGAGAAACGTTTTGTACGATATGCAATTAAACATTTTGAGAATGCATTTACTTCAGGAGACTTTGCATCAAAAAAAATGTCTGAACTAAAAGTTATATATCTTTTAGCTGAACTTAATCGTCAAGTTGATAACAGGGAAGAAGCTGTCAAGTATTTCTCTAAAGTCATTCAGCACAAAGAACGTCATACAGAACCACAAATTGTTGAGATGGCACGAGATCAATGGTATAAAACACGAGAAGTAATGGGATCAAAGTAAAAAACTTGTAATACTATTCAAAAATGAGTGTGAAAATAAGGAGATGAAAGAATGAACGTGAAACATATAAATGCAGTGTGTAGAGCAGCAAAATCAATTATGAGTAACCATCTAGGTGTTGATATTACAGCTAAAAAACCAAGTTCAAGTCAAGGAGTAGTGCCTTCTAATGATGTTGCTGTGGTGTTAGGTGTTAATGGTGAGGTAACAGGACAGATCATATGTACTCTTACCACGGAAACAGCGAAAAAAATTGTCGGAGCAATGATGGGTGGAATGACGGTAGATTCTTTAGATGATATGGGTTGGAGTGCAATCCAAGAATTTGGAAACTGGATTGCGGGATCGACAGCGACAGAATTATCAAAAGAAGAGTGTATCATTGACGTTACACCACCGGTTGTTAATGATGGTGCTTCGAACTTTCGATCTACAAAAAAGTTCATTACTGTGCCGTTGGAATCAGCAATAGGTGAAGTATCCATTCATATCTCTTTAGATGGCAAAGCAAGCTAAAATCTATTAGAGATAGGAACACGATTCTGAATAAAAACCCCAGCATGTTGTAATCTTCATTTCAATTATAAACTCAGCTTGAATATGATATGATATATGTATGGTTTTAAAGGAGAGTGGTCATGGATACGAGTACGATTACATTAACAGTTTCTTTTATGTCTTTAACGATTTCAGGTATTTTGGCTATTATTACTATCCAGTATAATAAGGTGACAATTCGTAACGAAGCGAGAGTTGAGCATAATAAGTTAATGTTAGAAATTGATAAGATGTATATTGATGATCCAGACTTATGGAGTATTTATGATGATCATCCTATTTCTGATTACATTGAGAAAACACCTCTGAAAAGAGGGAAAAAAGAAGCACTTATTTATTATTATATTAACTTTTTTGACATTATTTTTGATTTTTATCATAAGAAAATCTATAAGAATAAAAATGATAAAGAAGATTGGGAATCATGGGCAGAATTTATTTATCATTTTTTCAATCGATGTTCACTAGCAAGAGAAATGTTCCGTAAATCAGCAACTTGGTATGACAAAGCATTTTCGGTTTTTCTATTGAAAGTAATAGATGAAATTGAGGCTAAGGAAGAAAAAAAGACAAATGATGTGAGGGTAAATTGATGAATCATCCGGCTGAAGATATATCAATTGAAAATCCTAAAAAAGAAGACATAACTGCGATGCTAGAACTGAATTATAAAATTTATCCTAAGGAATGGCATGTATCAAAGGAATTTGTCTTGAATATCATGAGTAAAAATTCTTCTGTCTATCGAACGCTTAAAGTAAACGGTGAAATAAAAGGTATATATAGTTTGTTTCCATTTTCTAAGGGAGTTTATGAAAATATTTTGAATGGTAAATTGGATGAAAGTGAATTGGATGAATTTTTGCTTGACTATGAAGTTCCAAAAGAGATTTATTTATATTTAATTTCGATGATTGTAGATATTCATGATCAGGATTATAAAAAATACACAAAAACAATTATTAAAGATCTCCGAAAGCAATTAAAGTGGATTAAAAGGCAAGGGATGACGATAAAAGAAGTTGGCGCAATTGCTATTTCTGATGATGGTAAGCGAATCTTACATAAGTTAGGATTCCATCGAGGCAAAGACCTTGTTGAAAATAATAATGTCTACCCTGTGTATCGAGCGTCTAGTGTAGATATAATTAATGCAATTAAATTATATGAAGAATAGACCTCAACTTCGATGTTGGGGTCTATTCTCACTGAGAATCCTGTTTAAGGTGGATCAATATCGTTAGCAGACTAATATTACTTTTCTTCTAAAGATTCTTTATGTACAATTAAAATAGAAAATATCATAGAAAAGAGGAATTTCATTGAAACAAAAAGTAGCAACATTTAGTGGGGAAGAAATTTACGCGTATACGATTGAGAATGGAAAAGGAATGTCATTAACTGCGCTAAACTTTGGTGCGGCTATTACAGAGATAAATGTCCCAGATAAAAATGGGCTTACGGAAAACGTCGTGATTAATTATCAAGATATCTCCAATTACGAAGTAAATCCATATTATCTAGGTATAGTCGTTGGACGGACGTCTGGCCGTACTAAAGAAGGTCTTCTTAAATTTGAAGATCAGGCAATTCAAGTAGAAAAAAATGATGGTAATAATCATTTGCATGGTGGAATCAAAGGGTTAGCCAAAAGTATATGGGAAGTAACTGAAAAAAAGGATTCGCTTATTTTTGAGTACGTTAGCCCTGATGGAGAAGATGGTTATCCTGGTACAGTCACATTTAAAGTTAGCTACGTTCTTTCAGAAGATAATCAAGTAACGATCAATTATTGGGCAAGCCCTGATAAGAAAACACCGATCAATTTAACTAACCATACGTATTTCAACTTGTCAGGTAATAAGAAAACAGATATTTTAAATCATTCATTAAAATTAGCTAGCCCATCTTTTTATGAATTAGACAAAGAGTCGATGCCTGTTAGAGTGGTAAAAGTTGACGATCATCCAACATTTGATTTTAGAAAAGGCAAGCTTGTCAAAGATGTTGTTGATGGTGGATATGAGCAGACCGATATCGTTGGTGGTGGGATTGATCACCCATTTTTATTAGATGATTCAGTGGAGGAAAAGATTACTTTAACTGATCCGGAGTCTGGAAGAACACTTACTGTTAAAACGGATGACCCAGCAGTAGTTGTATACTCAGGAAATCAAGTGAAGCAAACTCCAACTTTAAATGGAGGGACAGCAGAAAAATATGCTGGTATTTGCTTGGAAACACAAATGCCACCAAACGAAACAGAGAGTTATTTAATTGAAAAGGGAGAAGTGTATCGAAAACAAACGGTATTTTCTTTCAATGCAAAATAACTTAAGGAAAGGGAGGTGAATGATGGGGTTATTAAACTCAACCATTTTACCTGCTATTAGAGATTTAAAAGATTTGGAAAAAATTGCAAGTTCAAACTATGAATACGTCGTATTGTTAAATACACACATTGGACAGTTGAAAAGTATCGTTAAGATGCTTCATGACCATGATAAAAAAGTATTGCTTCATGCAGATTTAATTCAAGGATTAAAAAGCGATGAATATGCGGCTCAATTTTTATGCAGAGATATTCGTCCAGAAGGATTAATTTCTACGAGAAAAAATGTTTTGTTAACAGCTAAGAAAGCAAAAATATTAACAATTCAACGATTGTTTCTCCTTGATTCGATTGCATTAGAGTCAAGTTATAATATGATTGATACGATTAAGCCAGACCTTATTGAAGTTCTACCGGGCTTAATTCCTCACATCATAGAAGAGATTTATGGTAAAACAAATGTACCGATTATTGCAGGTGGATTAATACGTTCGAACGAAGAAGTCGATGCTGCTATAAAAGCTGGAGCAACAGCTGTGACAACTTCAAATAAAAAATTATGGGGATCAGAACAATAACATACTTTACCGAATAAAAAGTTAATTAAATTGCTTAATTAATAGAAATCGATTGACATCGCTTACAAGCTCTGGTTAAATGATAGCTAAGTTAATAAATTTTTCGTGGAGACTATGGAGGCCGACGGAAATGCACCAAAAGACGATATGTCTATGGTGGATTTCTGTCGGTCTTTTTTGCGTCTCCATTTTTTTTTTGAAGGGGGAAAAAGAATGTCGCCAATTTTAGCGGAATTTTTAGGCACAATGATGTTGGTCATTTTTGGAGGAGGTGTTGTTGCAGGAGTTGTGTTGAAAGGTACGAAGGCAGAAGCAAGCGGATGGATTGTTATAACATTTGCATGGGGTCTTGGTGTAGCCATGTCGATCTATATGATTGGTGAAATTAGTGGGGGTCACATTAACCCAGCAGTAACTGTAGGTTTTGCCATGATAGGAGACTTTGCGTGGGTTGATGTACCGGGATATATTGCGGCTCAATTAGCTGGTGCATTTGTTGGGGCTACAATTATATTTTTAATGTATTTTCCTCACTGGAAAAACACAGAAGATCAGGGAGCAAAACAAGCAGTTTTTTGCACGGCACCAGCAATGAAACATTCGCCGTCAAATTACTTTAGTGAAGTTGTTGGAACATTCGTGTTATTGTTTGGTATTCTAGGATTAGGGGCAAACGATGTAACAACTGGACTTGATCCACTTTTAGTTGGTTTCTTAATTGTTGTTATTGGTATGTCTTTGGGGGCAACAACCGGATATGCTATTAATCCTGCCCGGGACTTAGGTCCAAGACTGGCACACGCTATTCTTCCAATCCATAATAAAGGTGACAATGGATGGAAATATTCATGGATTCCGATTGCAGGGCCAATTATTGGCGGTTCATTAGGAACGTTAAGCTATGTAGCAATGTTTGAGGGTATTGTAAATATTGGACTTTGGATTTTTATTGCTCTATTCTTTATAGTTCTCTTTATCGCTTTTAAAATTGATAAAGAAGAATTACAGCCATCAAGTGTTGAAGAAACGAAACATAATCCAATGAAAGAACAAAAACAAGCATAGGGGGAATTTATTATGGAAAAAAAGTATGTACTTGCATTAGACCAAGGAACGACTAGTTCAAGGGCAATTTTATTTAACAAAGAGGGAAAAATCGTTGATACTGCTCAGAAAGAATTTAGACAAATATTTCCAAAACCAGGTTGGGTAGAGCACAATGCAAATGAAATCTGGTCGTCGGTTTTAGGGGTTATTGCGGAAGTTCTAAGTAATCAAAATGTTTCAGCAAAACAAATTGCTTCGATAGGAATTACGAATCAGCGTGAAACAACAGTTATTTGGGAGAAAGAAACTGGTATTCCTATTTATAACGCACTTGTTTGGCAATCTCGTCAAACAGATCCAATTTGTGAAGAATTAAGAGAGAAAGGATACAGTGAGCTCTTTACAGACAAAACTGGACTTTTAATTGATGCTTATTTTTCTGGGACAAAAGTTAAGTGGCTGTTAGATAACGTTGAAGGCGCAAGAGAAAAAGCAGAAAGTGGAAAACTATTATTTGGCACAATTGACACGTGGCTAATTTGGAAACTGTCGGGTGGAAAAGCGCACGTTACTGATTATACAAATGCTTCACGGACATTAATGTATAACATTCATAAGTTAAAATGGGATGATGAATTATTAGATATACTAGGTGTTCCAAAGTCAATGCTACCTGAAGTTAGACCATCTTCTGAAGAGTATGCGAAAACAGTCGATTATCATTTCTTTGGTGAAGAGGTGGCGATTGCAGGCGCAGCTGGAGACCAGCAAGCAGCATTGTTTGGACAAGCATGTTTTGAAAAAGGAATGGCGAAAAATACGTATGGTACTGGTTGTTTCATGTTAATGAACACAGGAACAGTAGCAGTAAAGTCAAAACACGGATTGCTAACTACAATTGCTTGGGGAATTGATGGAAAAGTAGAATATGCCCTTGAAGGAAGTATTTTTGTAGCTGGTTCAGCTATTCAGTGGTTACGAGACGGGTTAAGGATGATAAAATCTGCACCTGAAACAGAAGGTTACGCTTCTAAAGTAGCGTCTACTGATGGAGTGTATATCGTTCCTGCATTTGTAGGATTAGGAACGCCATATTGGGACAGTGAAGTCCGTGGTGCCATGTTTGGACTGACTCGAAGTACCGAAAAAGAACATTTCATTAGAGCAACATTGGAATCTTTAGCATATCAAACAAGAGATGTCATCGAAGCAATGGAAGCAGATTCAGGTATTGATGTTAAAACACTTCGTGTAGATGGAGGTGCTGTAGCTAACAATTTCTTAATGCAATTCCAAAGTGATATTATGAATGTACCGGTTGATCGACCGGACATTCAAGAAACAACAGCTTTAGGGGCTGCTTATCTTGCTGGTCTCGCTGTTGGTTTTTGGGATAATAAAGAGGAGATCGCTCAGCAGTGGCACATTGACCGTACGTTCAAGCCAGACATGGAAGACGATGTTAGAGAAGGATTGTATGATGGATGGAAAACAGCTGTCGACGCAACAATGAAATTTAAGAAACAGAAGAAAAAATAAGCCTAATTATATAATATATAAGTATTATATGGTATAATTAGATTAAATTAATGAATGGGTCTGGAGATATGGAGAGACCATAGCACTCGAGCGTAAAGGAATTTCTTTTACGTGAGGGTTGCTGTGGTCTCTTTTTTCCTTTATTTTGAGAAAAATATGTATTACTAAAGACTTAAACTACTTTTTAAATCTTAACTAGTAAACCTATTGAGAGGATGATTTAATATGGTAAAACCTTTTTCAGCTGTACAAAGAGAATCTTATTTAGAACATATGAGTGAAAATGAACTAGATATTTTAGTGATTGGAGGCGGTATTACGGGAGCTGGGATTGCACTGGATGCAACGTCTAGAGGTCTATCAACAGGTTTAGTTGAAATGCAAGATTTCGCAGCTGGTACATCGAGTCGTTCAACGAAATTGGTGCATGGTGGTTTAAGGTATTTAAAACAATTTGAATTTAGAATTGTTGCTGAAGTTGGAAAGGAAAGGGCAATCGTTTATGAAAATGCCCCGCATGTGACGAGTCCTGAATGGATGCTACTTCCAATTATTCAAGGGGGAACGTTTGGTAAAGCTTCCACTTCCTTAGGGCTAAAAGTGTATGATTTTTTAGCCGGAGTAAAGCGAGGCGAGCGTAGGAAAATGTTAAATAAAACAGAGACAATGGATAGGGAGCCTTTACTTCGTCAAGATACCCTAAAGGGTGGGGGAGTATATGTAGAGTATAAAACAGATGATGCAAGACTTACGTTAGAAATTTTAAAAGAAGCTATTTACCAAGGGGCGCAAGCAACGAATTATACAAAGGCTGAATCACTTATCTATGAAAATGGAAAAGTTAAAGGTGTTAAAGTGAAGGATCTTGTCTCAGGAAAAATATATAGTTTACATGCTAAAAAAGTTGTGAGTGCTGCAGGACCTTGGGTAGATGAGCTAAGAGAAAAAGATCGTTCAAAAAAAGGGAAATACCTCCACTTAACGAAAGGTGTTCACATTGTGATCGACCAATCGCGATTTCCTTTGAAACAAGCAGTCTATTTTGATACAGAAGATGATGGAAGAATGATGTTTGCCATTCCTAGAGAAGGAAAGGCGTATGTTGGAACAACGGATACTCACTATTTAGAGAATATTGCTACTCCACATATGACTGAAAAAGACATGGATTATATCCTTGATGCAGCGAACTATATGTTTCCATCTGTTCATTTGAATCGTGAAGATGTAGAATCTAGCTGGAGTGGACTTCGTCCGCTTATTCATGAAGAAGGAAAAAGTACTTCAGCAATCTCTAGAAAAGACGAGATTTTTGAGTCCTATAGCGGCCTGCTTTCGATAGCTGGAGGGAAACTGACAGGCTATAGAAAAATGGCAGAACGGATTGTTGATCTTGTTGGTCGTGAGCTAGGTAACAAGGAAAAATGTAAAACAGAGAAAATGACTCTATCTGGAGGAGATGTTGGAGGTTCAGATGAACTTGACAACTTTATTGAAAAATGGACAAAAAAAGGAAAGGACCTCGGCTTAACTGAAACAGAGGCCAAAAGATTGTCAAATCTTTATGGGTCAAATGTTCAACGAGTATTTGAAATAATTGAGACACAAGGAAGTGAAAGTAAACATTATGATTTACCAGTTAGTGTTTTTGCCTCTCTAATATATGGTATTGAAGAGGAGATGGTCGTTTCACCGATTGATTTTTTTAATCGGCGAACGAGCGCCTTGTTCTTTGACATTCGTTATGTTCGACAATGGAAGACAGGGGTGATTAAGTATATGACGGATCGCTTCCATTGGACTGAAGAAGAAAGAGACAAACATATTGAAGTATTGGAAGAAGAAATCTATTATTCGACAAATCCTGTGGAAACAAGAGAAAAAAATTAACGTGATACCTCTTTACTATAGGCTAAAATATGAGTATAACTAGAAGTATGTATAATTGCCTATAAAATTTAAGGAGGAAGTTAAATGGAATGGAAGAATCAATATGAACGATGGAAATCTAAAATAAATCTCAACGAAGATTTAAAAAAAGAGTTAGTGACATTTGAAAACGATGGAAAACATTTAGAGGACAGTTTTTATAAGAACCTTGAATTTGGAACAGGTGGTATGCGCGGAGAAATTGGACCTGGGACAAATAGAATGAATATCTATACGATCCGAAAAGCATCTCAAGGGTTAGCAGACTTTATTAAGCAAGCAGGAGACGAAGCGGTGGCCAAAGGAGTCGTTATCGCTCACGATAATCGAAGGATGTCGAAAGAATTCGCATTAGAGTCTGCTTGTACTTTCGGAGCAAATGGGATTAAGACATACTTGTTTAAAGAACTTCGTCCGACTCCTGAATTGTCTTTTGCTGTTCGTGAGTTGGAGACCTACTCTGGAATTATGATTACAGCGAGCCATAATCCTCCTGAATACAATGGATTCAAAGTTTATGGAGATGATGGTGGACAGCTAGTTCCTGCAGATGCTGATTTACTCATCAAAATGGTCGATGCTGTCGAGGATGAGTTGGAAGTGAAAACCGCGGATGCAATGAAGCTAGAGAAAGACGGTTTGCTTGAATGGGTCCTTGAAGATGTAGATAAAGCTTATGAAGATGAATTAAAATCAGTAGTGTTAGATCATGGCCTTATTCGTGAAGTAGGCAGTGATTTGTCTATTGTCTTTACGCCTCTTCATGGAGCGGCGAATATACCAATGATGCGAGCATTTGATCAAAATGGCTTTTCAAATGTTCATATCGTGGAGGAACAGGCAGTGCCAGATCCAGAATTCTCGACTGTTCGTTCCCCGAATCCGGAAGAGCACGATGCATTTGAATTAGCGATTAAGCTAGGCGAAAAAACAAATGCGGATGTTTTAATTGCAACAGACCCGGATGGTGACCGTGTTGGTTTAGCATCTAAAAATAAGGATAATACATATGAAGTATTATCTGGGAATCAAACAGGGGCATTATTGCTTGATTATTTATTAAAAAAGAAAAAAGAGATGGCTAAAATCCCTGAAAACGGTGTTGTAATCAAAACGATTGTAACATCAGAATTAGGAAGAACAATTGCACAAGCTTATGGGTTAGAAACATTAGATGTATTGACGGGTTTCAAATTTATTGGTGAGAAGATTCGACAATTTGAATCTACGAAAGAGCATGAGTTTTTGTTTGGATATGAAGAGAGTTTCGGCTATTTAATTAAACCTTTTGCGAGAGATAAAGACGCAATCCAAGCAGGAGTTTTAGCTGCAGAAATGTGTGCCCATTATAAAAAGCAGGGATTGTCTCTTCATGAAGGATTAGAAACTCTTTATGAAACATATGGTTACTATTATGAAGATTTAGTTTCCTTTGTATTTAAAGGGAAGGCTGGAGCAGAGAAGATACAGCGAATTATGTCCGTTTTCCGAGATGAGATTTCAAGCGGTGAATTGGCAGCTAATATTGAGTTTGTTGAAGACTATCAAACAGGAACACGACATGTGATTGAAGAGGATAAAGCGGAAGTAATAGATTTACCGACATCTAATGTACTGAAAATGATATTAAAAGATGGATCGTGGTATTGTTTACGTCCATCGGGAACGGAACCAAAAATCAAATGTTATATAGGTGTAAAAGAAAGTTCTTCAGAAAGCGCGAAGGTACGTTTAGAACAAATTAAACAGGAATTAGTTTCGAAAATTGAAGCAATATAATGACTATTTTAATGAAAACAGAAGTCTATCAATGACTTCTGTTTTTTTTGAGGTATAATTTATCTAAAATTTCTTCTTGAAATCGGGATAATTCCAAAAATATTTAACTTTTATCGAAAGATATTACAATAATAAATCAAATTGTCATAAAAAAGGTTTTTATTAATGGAAAAAAACAGGGGACTTATGATAAACTTAATACGTTAGTAAAAATAGGGCATAGTTAATTTTTAAAAGAATGTTAGGTAGGCGTTGTGAAATGTGCTTTAAAAAATCATTAATGGTTCAAATGGAAGCGAAGCGTCAGCTAATGATTCTTGCCGCTAATAAATATGGATTCACTTCTTCAGAAACCATTCAATATAGTCAAGAATTAGATCAGTTATTGAATCTATATCGACATACTACACAATCAAGTGAAGATAAAAAGATCAGTTGCACAAATTAAGCCACTCTTATTTACTAAAAGAGGGGTAGGTTCGATAATAGGCATTAAAAACATCGTATTTAGTGGATCTTTCACGGTGTTTTTTTATGCTTTTGCAAAGTAATAGTATTCTACTTCATGTTTAGCTCCCATACTAATTTCTCATTCTCTTTGGCGCTTTTGTTGATAAATACACACCAGACAAGACGACAATACCCCCGATTATTTGTGAGGAAGTGATGTTTTCACCTAATAAAGTGATTGCCATCGCAGTTGTGAAAATAGGTACTAAATTGAAAAAAATAGATGCTTTTCCAGGTCCAATTTCACTAACACCACGATACCATAGTAATAAAGAGATTGCTGACGGAAAAATCCCGATATAAGCTAAACCAAGGAGGATCTCTTTTTGGAAGAGGTTTGGAATTCCCAAGTAATAAGTTTCAATCAATGCGATTGGCATAAGGATGATTGTTCCGATTACCATTGTCACGACTAGTCCTGCAATTGCGGGAAATTTATAGCTGTGTAGCTTGATTATAATGGAGTAAATAGCCCAGCATATAATCCCGAAAAGCATAATTAAATCTCCTCGATTAAATGTTAGCGTAGTAAGAACACTCCAGCTCCCCTCTGTTATAATTGCTAATATTCCTGCAAAGGACAAGATAATTCCGAACAGTTGTATTTTAGATAAGGATTCACGCAAAATAAAAAAGCCAAGGATGGCTGCAACCGTCGGAGTTAATGCGTCTACAATGGAGGCGTTAATTGAACTCGTAAAATTAACTGCCCAATAAAGACTTGAATTAAATAGAACAATCCCAGAGATAGATAGACCTAATAGGGGTTTCCATTCGTTTCTCCAAAGAGCTTTTTGTTTAATTAGTGTTTTTATACAAAACGGAAGAAGGATGAGAGATCCAACGGCAAAACGGAAAAAAGCTAAAGTAAAGGGAGGAATAATTCCTTCAAAGGCTTTTCCGACAATGAAGTTCCCAGAGAAAAAAAGCATGGCAATAGCTAGTAATAAGTATGGATGAATACGCATTTTCAAAACCTCCAATTCAACAAGTATAACATAGGCACGGAGTATTTTTTGATTAGCGTAGGAGTAAGAAAAGTGAAGTAAGGGGAGGATACCAAACTTCACTTCTGAGACGTATCATTTTAAATTTTATCGTTTTCCGCCAGAAGACTCCCTCTTCAATCGCGAGAAGGGCTTTTAGCCATGGCGGTTGGCGATAGCCAACAGACTCACCTCATGATATGATTAGAACATACGTTTGCAAATGAGGTGATGTCATGTTAGTAAAAAAAGCGTTCAAATTTCGTATTTTTCCTAATCCGAAACAAGTCGAGCTCATTCATAAAACGCTCGGTTGTTCAAGATTCGTGTTCAATTTCTTCCTCAGTAAGCAGAAGCAAAAAGACGCTTACTGGTACATCGTCGAAGAAATGGTGCAAACCGGTCATCTCCCTTCAAATAACTGGAAAGGAGAGTTTTTCAACAAATACGCGTCAGTTAAGGCGGTTCGCCAATTAAAAGAGCATTATCCTTTTTTAAAAGAAGTGGATAGTATTTCCTTGCAAAAGTCCGTTGAAAACCTCGCTGATTCTTACCAAAGGTATTATAAAAAACAAAACAAAGCTCCTAAGTTTAAAAGTAAAAAGAACAAGATACAGTCCTATGTCACGAAGCACACCAATGGAAATATCGCTTAGGTAAACACATCAAGTTGCCGAAGCTTGGTCTTGTTCGGTTTTCTAAAAGTCGTGACGTGGATGGGCGAATCATAAATGTGACCATACGACGCAATCCAAGTGGTAAGTACTTTGTGTCAATCTTAGCTGAAACAGACGTCGTTGAGATGCCGAAGACAAACACCAGTACAGGCGTTGATCTAGGACTAAAAGACTTCGCTATCCTTGCAGATGGAACAAGATATAGAAACCATCGTTATTTTAAGTCGTTAGAACAAAAGGTAGCAAAGGCTCAACAAGTTCTATCAAGGCGAGTTATTGGTTCTAGCAACTGGAACAAGCAACGAATCAAGGTCGCTCGAATTCACGAAAAGATTGAAAATAAGCGGACAGATTTCTTGCATAAGACCTCGACGGATATCATCAAAAACCACGATATTATCGGAATGGAGAGTCTGCAAGTATCGAACATGATGAAAAATAAGAAAACAGCTCAATCAATCGCTGATGTATCTTGGTCTCAATTTAAGAGCCTGTTGAAATATAAAGCTAAATGGTACGGGAAGACGGTGGTGGAAGTGAGCAAAACCTTCCCTAGCTCACAACGTTGTTCACGTTGCGGCTATAAAAACAAAGACGTTAAAGATCTGAATGTGCGTGAGTGGACGTGTGTTTGTGGCATGCATCACGACCGCGATATGAACGCAGGATTAAATCTCAAACATGAAGCTATAAGGCTTCTAACCGTCGGTGCGACGGGGCTAGCCTAATCAAAACTTTCGGTTACGAAGGTGTTCTTAGGAATCCCCCACTTCAAACAGTTCGCAAGAGCAGTTAAGTGGCGGGTACTTCAATTATTATCAGGTGTTTGCATAAGATGATGAATCCCAACTGTTTGTTCGACAGGAAGGACAAAGGAAATCCCTTTACCAGGTTCATTAATTTTCACATCTTCTTCAATTGCATTTAATACGTCTTTAGTAGAGCTCTTTTTAATTAATGTGAGTACGACATCTTTTTCTGGCTCAATCGCAATCGATAAAAGCTTTGCTTTCTCATGAACGCCGCTTCCACGGCCAGTAAGAACTGTTCCTCCCTCAGCACCTCCGCGTGTTGAAGCATCTATTACTTTTCCTGCATTACCTTTATTTACGATCGTCATAATTAAATCGAACCCTTTGTGTTTAATATCATCGGTCATTTCTTCTAAGTCCTCCTTTACTTTTTCTTCATAGTCCATATGAGCGATCCCAATCGTTTTCTTTATATCGACAATAAAGCCGATTCCTTTTCCTTGCTCGTTTAATTTCACTTCATCAATAATTCTATCTAAAACAGTAGGTAAAATATCTTCAGGAACCAAGCTTAAAATAATTTCTTTTTCATAGAGAGCTTCAAGGCCAAAAACCTTCTTTTTCTCATGAATTCCTCTACCAATTCCTATTAAGACAGTGCCACCTTCAGCACCACCCTTTTTTGATGCTTTCATGACATATTTTGCCCTTCCTTTTTTTACAATGGTCACTAAGAGCTTATTGTCTTTTTTTATTGTAGTCATTGTTCGACCCGCTCCTTTTGTTTATATATCAAGCCTAGTATGAGCACTGATAAGATCGGTGTCAAGGCTACCAGAGCAATCATGCCAAACCCATCCATCAGAGGGTCTCTTCCTTCAGTAACAGAGGCAACACCGACGCCAATAGCCATAATAAAAGTGACTGTCATTGGTCCTGTTGCAACACCACCAGCATCAAATGCAATTGAAATAAATTGATCCTTTGAGATGAAAAGTAAAATCATGACAAGTGCATATCCTGGGGCAATGAACCACCAAAGTGGCAACCCTACTAAAATACGGAACATTGATAGAGCAATGGAGACTCCAACACCTAGAGAAAGAGTAATTAACATAACATTTTTAGAAATCGACCCAGCTGTAACTTTTTCGACTTCATAATTCAATATCCGAATTGCAGGTTCAGCAAACGTTGCTACTAATCCAAATAAAAAACCTAACGTTGGAAGAAGAATTAACGTATTTTCTCTTTCACCTAACAGTTCACCAATTGCTTCACCGGCAGGAAAAAAGCCGACTTCAACCCCTTGAAGAAATAATACTAAACCTGCAAAGGTAAAAACTAACCCAACAAAAATGTTTTTAATTTTTTCTTTGTCTAATTTTAAAAAGAAAAATTGAAAGACAAAAAAGAATATCATTAATGGTAAGATAGCCATGGCAACTTCAACTAATACGTGGTCTATATTTTCAAACAAGTCGAGAATCATCCGTATATCACTCCTAAAATCATCACAGATAGGATCGGTCCAATAGAAGCGAGCGCAACAAGACCAAATCCATCACTTGATGACGATTTTCCACGCAACACAGAAGAAACACCGACACCTAAGGCAAGAATGAATGGGACTGTCATCGGTCCTGTAGTGACCCCGCCAGCGTCAAATGAGATGGGTATATACGTTTCAGGTGTAAACATTGCTAATGTGAACACAACTCCGTAACTTACAAGTAGAATATATTTTAAAGGAATATTAAAAAGTGTTCTAGCCATCGCAACAGCGACAAAGAATCCAACTCCCATTGCTACTGCATAGATAAGCACGAGATTTGATATTTCACCTTCAGAAACTTGGTCAATTTGTGAAGCTAAAACACGGACATCAGGTTCAGCAATTGTGACGACAATTCCTAACACAAATCCAACGGCAATAATAAGCCAAGGTTTCTTTGTTTTCGGTAAAGCAGAACCGATCATTTCACCAATAGGTAATAAACCAATATGTACACCTACTAAAAATAAAAAAAGTCCAAACCCCACCATAACAACACCAGCTAAAAAGCGAAAAAAAGTTTCCGGTGGAAGGCCAATAACTGTGTATTGGAGAATAATAATTAGTATCGCCATCGGCAGGATGGCCATGACAACTTCCTTTAGTTGCTCAATGATATCTCTCATTGGATTCCTCCTTATTTAAATAAGTGAATAGGGTTTTATGCTAATAATAACGACTAATATTCTCTACCCTAAAATACCTAAATATACGCACATAATCAAGTAATTTGAATATTTAAATAATATTTAATTTAGGATAGTTTTTCCTCACTTGTATAAGAGATGACCTTTTTCATTTATACAAAATAATCCCTAATCGGTTATAATCATTATAACAATTAGGGATTTTTGATGTTATAAGTTATGTTTTAATTGAATAGATTGAGATAGATTTAGAAGTAAATAACGATTTTTTTCAATGGAGTTATATGTTGTCGATGTTTTACACTTTGACTAATAGTTTCCCTATGTTATTGCCTTCAAAAAGATCGAGAAATGCCTCCGGGATATTGTCAAAGCCTTCCTTAATGGTTTCTTCATACTTTAGTTTGTCTTCCTGAAGCCATTTAGCAAGTGCTTCAGAACCTTCGGCGAATCGGTCCGCAAAATCGCCTAATGTAAAGCCTTGCATTAAAACACTTTTCTTAATCAGTGTAGTTTGAATACGTGGTCCAATATCTCCCGATTCAAGATTATAACTTGATATCGCCCCACAAATACATATTCGTGCATATTTATTTAAATTTGCATGCACCGTATCAGAGATTACACCACCAACATTATCAAAATACACATCAACTCCATTCGGACATGCTTTTGCAATATCCTCTTGCAGATTAGATGTAGTCTTATAGTTGATAGCTTCATCAAAGTGCAATTTTTCTTTTAAGTATTGTTTTTTTTCATCAGTACCTGCGATGCCAACAACACGTGCCCCTTTTATTTTTGCAATTTGTCCGACAACGGAACCAACAGCGCCAGCAGCTCCAGAGATAACAACCGTTTCACCTTCTTTTGGTTTACCAATGTCAAGCAACCCAAAATATGCAGTTAATCCAGTCATTCCTAAAAGACCTAAGTGAGTAGAGATCGGCGCAATATTTTTGTCTATTTTTCTAACTTCATCTTCCTTCGCTGTATAATAGCTTTGCCATCCATAACTACCTATGACAATATCACCTTGCTCAAACTGACTTGATTCCGATTCGATGACTTCACCGATTGATCCACCGCCAAGTACATCATTTAATTTATAAGGGGGGACATACGAAGGAGCATCAATCATTCTTCCACGCATATATGGATCAACTGATACATAGATTGTGCGAATCAATATTTCTCCTTTTCTTGGTTTTTCGATTTCTGTTTCTGCAAATTTAAATGTATCTTTATCAGGCATACCCTCCGGTCGTTTCGCTAATAGAATTTGTTTGTTTATACTCATAAAAATCCCTCCATAATTACTTAAAATATCTATTGTTACTTACATTAACATAAAGAAATAACAGACAATAGATTTTTGCTTACTGGGATAACTACTAGCACACTTTTAAATATTTTGAATATTAAAATAATAAAGGGTATACTATAAGTATTAATCATCTGAATTTTGACAGGAAGAGGGGATCACATGGCGATTATTTACATTTGTAAGCATTGCAATGGGGTCGGACGTGTGGACAGTAAACTTTGGTTTGTGACGAAGAAAGTTCCTTGTGGCTTTTGTGCGGGGAAAGGGAAAAAGAAATATGTGAAAAAGAAAGTTGTCTGAGGTAGTGCAGAAGTATTTAAATTATCGGCTCTGATTTATTTTAAAGGAAAACAAGCTTGAATAAAAGAGTTCTCTCATTCAAGCTTGTTTTGTTTCGTTTGATTATTCGAGTATTTCCCAACCAGAAGATAATTCTATATCTGGTTGCTTGTCTTGAAACCATCTTAATGCAAATTCATTTTGAAAGAGGAGAACTTGACGACCCTGTTGGTCATTAACTAGCATCTTTCGGCTATCTGTCATATCTTCGGTAACTTTTCCCTTTGTTATCCATCTAGCTAACTCATGAGTCATATGATGAAACTCGATGTCGACTTTGTATTCGTGTTTCATTCGATATTCAAATACTTGGAACTGTAATTCACCGACAGCGCCAATGATATAGTCCTCGAAGTATGGAGTTTTATATAATTGAATCGTTCCTTCTTGGACAAGCTGTTCAATCCCTTTATGATATTGCTTGTGCTTCATAGCATTCTTAGCGGTAACTTTAGCAAATTTTTCAGGAGGGAATTGAGGCATTTCCTCATATTGAATTCGCTCATTACCACTTACGATAGTATCGCCTACTTTGAAATTTCCAGAGTCATAAAGTCCTACAATATCTCCAGGCATTGCTTTTTCAACTGTTTCTGTGTGAGAGGCAAAAAAGGAATGAGATTGATTTAACTTCATTTTCTTTCCTGATCGTGAAAGAGTTACTTCCATACCTCTTTCGAAATGGCCTGAGCAAACACGCAAAAAGGCAATTCTGTCACGATGGTTAGGGTTCATATTTGCTTGAATTTTAAAGATAAATCCAGAAAAATCTTTACTAGTGGTTGCTACTAACTCTCCTGACGCTTTTCTTGGTTGTGGTTCTGCGGCATATTTCACAAATTGATCAAGAAATGATTGAACTCCAAAATTCGATAGGGCACTTCCAAAAAATACAGGGGTTAATGAGCCATTGTGTACCTTTTCCATCGTAAAATCATTTCCTGCTTCTTCTAAAAGACTGATTTCTTCTTCAAGAGTTTCTCGCTCGTAATCTTCAAGGGAAGTGTCTTGTTTATAGGGGATAATTTGACGATCATGTGATTCATCATAAATTTCCACTGTCTCGTCTGGAATACTGTAAATTCCTTTTAGCCTTTTTCCCATGCCAATCGGCCAATTCATAGGGAAAGTTTCCATCTCAAGCGTTTCTTCAATTTCCGCAAGAAGATCTAACGGTTCTTTTCCTTCACGATCTAATTTATTTATAAATGTTAAGATAGGAATGCCACGCATACGGCATACTTTAAATAATTTGAGTGTTTGTGCCTCAATACCTTTTACACAGTCAATGACCATGACGGCTGTGTCAACGGCTGTCAGCGTACGATAAGTATCTTCACTAAAATCTTGGTGACCAGGAGTATCGAGGATGTTAATTTGAATATCATCATAAAGCAATTGCATGACACTAGAAGTGACTGAAATTCCGCGTTGTTTTTCAATATCCATCCAGTCTGAAGTAGCAAATTTTCCTGACTTTTTTGCTTTGACGGTTCCAGCGCTACGAATTCCCCCGCCGAGGAGAAGGACTTTTTCTGTGAGTGTTGTTTTTCCGGCATCTGGATGAGAAATAATTGCAAATGTGCGTCTCGGTGTTTCAGTAGACATATACATAACCCTTTCTATAATAAAAAATAAAATATGCTAATTATCATATTAATAAATGTTGGCTTCAATATTCTATTATAAACAAAATAACGTCAAGAAGCACACTTTCTTTTTATTTGCTCTCGGACAAACGAAGAAATAACGAGTTGTCGTTTATAAAACTCGTAAGAAAAAGCCAACGATTCCTTACCTAAGGTAATCGTTGGCTTTTCTATTGATTTTTCTTAGTCTCTTGCTTGTTCGAACTGTGTAATTTTATCCTCTTGAGTAAGAGTAACGGCAATTTCATCCCAACCGTTTAAAAGCATCTCTCTCAAGTAGTTAATTATTTCAAACTGAGCCTCGAAGCCAGCATCATCATACACAACTTGCTTTTCCAAATCTACTGATAAATTATAAGTTGAACCTTCAGCTTTTTTAACTAATTCAGCAATTTGTTGTTCAGATAATTGGATAGGCAAAATGCCATTTTTTACACAATTGTTGTAAAAAATATCTGCAAAACTTGATGCAATAATTACTTTGAAGCCAAAATCTTGCAGAGCCCAAGGTGCGTGTTCTCTAGATGATCCACAGCCGAAATTTTCACCGGAAACAAGAATAGATGCTCCGTCATATTTATGATCATTTAATGAAAAGTCTTTTCGTTCCGTTCCGTCGTCATTATACCGCCAGTTATAAAATAAAAATTGACCGAATCCTTGGCGTTCAATGCGTTTTAAAAATTGTTTAGGAATAAGTTGATCTGTGTCTATATTTGATCGATTGATTGGATAAACAAGACCAGTATGTTGACGAATTGGTTCCATCGTATTTGCCTCCTTTAAATACTATATGTTTATACGGTTGCGGCTAAAAAGTTTCGCACGTCTACAAATCTACCTTCAATAGCAGCTGCTGCAGCCATTTCTGGGCTTACTAAGTGCGTTCGGGCGCCATTACCTTGACGACCTTCAAAGTTCCTGTTTGAAGTGGATGCACATCGTTCACCTGATGGTACGATATCGTCATTCATAGCAAGGCACATACTACATCCCGCTTCTCTCCACTCAAATCCAGCCTCGGTAAATATTTTATCAAGTCCTTCTGATTCAGCTACTAGCTTAACAGATTGTGAACCGGGTACGACCATAGCATGCACAGAAGAATGTACTTTTTTCCCTTCAACAATTTTTGCAGCTCTTCGAAGATCACTTATTCGCGAGTTTGTACAGGATCCAATGAAGACATGGTCAATTGTTACAGAAGATATTGGTTTATTAGCTTCAAGCCCCATATATTCTAGTGCGCGTTCAATTTCTTCTTTTTCAGCATCTGAATCTGCGGACTCAGGCGCTGGGATATTTGCTCCAACAGGGATACACATGCTAGGGTTTGTACCCCAAGTTACTTGTGGTTCGACTTCATTAGCGTTAATTTCGACTGAAGCGTCATAAGCAGCACCTGGATCAGTTGCAAGTGACGACCAGTCTGCTACAGCTTTGTCAAAATCATTACCTTTAGGAACGTGTCGTTTTCCTTTTAAGTAGTTAAATGTCGTTTCGTCAGGACTAATTAATCCTGCACGAGCACCAGCTTCAATAGACATATTACAAACAGTCATTCGTTCTTCCATTGTAAGGTTTCGAATCGCTTCACCTGTATACTCGAGAACATAACCGGTACCGAATCGTACGCCGAATTTACCGATGATCGCTAGTATTAAATCTTTTGCAGTAATAGCAGGGCTTAATTTCCCATTTACTTTAACCTCCATCGTTTTTGGAGGTGCTTGCGAAAGTGTTTGCGTTGCTAGAACGTGCTCAACTTCACTAGTTCCAATTCCGAATGCAAGTGCCCCAAACGCACCATGAGTTGACGTATGACTATCGCCACATACGATCGTTTTTCCCGGGTGAGTCAATCCTAATTCAGGTCCAATAACATGAACAATTCCTTGATCGGGATGGTCAATATCTGCTAATGGGATGTTAAATTCTTTACAGTTTTCTTGTAGTTTTTCCATCTGAATTTTAGATACTGGATCGTTAATAATATGTCTAGCAATCGTAGGGACGTTGTGATCCATCGTTGCAAATGTTCGGTCAGGCCTTCTTACTTTTCGGCCTTTCATGCGTAGACCTTCAAATGCTTGTGGGGAAGTGACTTCATGAACGAGTTGCAAGTCAATATAAATTAAATCAGGCTTATTTTCTTCTTGAAGGACAACGTGACGGTCCCAAATCTTATCAACAATTGTTTGTGGTTTTCCCATGTTGGTCACTCCTTTGAGGTATAGCACCTACTTAAACAGTAGGTGCTACTGATTTTGTTATACTTTAAGAATATTTAACTTCGATAAAGGATTAAAGTATAAGATAAACTAAGGCTTTCGCCATGAAGGACTTGGTGACAAGCCAAGTTTATCTAATAAAAAAATATTTGTAATAGTTGTTAATTGCTTTTGGCCGTGCTAGTGGATTTAATAAAGTCCACGATAAGTTGTGTCATTTTTTCTGTGTTGACTTTTTTTCCATCAACGATGTTCAAGTCGGCTGTATGATAGCCTTGGTTGAGTACATTATGAACAGCTGATTCAACTAAGAGAGCTTCTTTTTCCATGTGGAAAGAATGACGCAGCATAAGTGCAGCTGAAAGAATCATTGCTAGTGGGTTAGCAACACCTTGACCTGCGATATCAGGTGCGGAACCATGTACGGGTTCGTATAATCCGAAGCTATCTTGTCTAACACTTGCGGAAGGGAGCATCCCTAATGAACCAGTTAAAACTGAAGCCTCATCGCTTAAAATATCACCAAACATATTTTCCGTAACGATAACGTCAAAGGAAGTAGGAGCAGTAACGAGCTTCATTGCTGTTGCGTCTACGAGCATATGGTCTACAGTCACATCCGGATAGTCGGATTTCTTTTCCTCAACAACCTCACGCCACAGTTTACTAGACTCTAATACATTTGCTTTATCAACAGAAGTAAGGTGCTTACGGCGAATCTGTGCTGCTTGGAATCCTTTTTCAACAATTCGTTCGATTTCAGAACGGTCATAAGCGAGAGTATCTACGACAGACTGACCATCGTTTCGTCGTTCACTAGGTGTTCCAAAGTAAAGGCCGCCAGTGAGTTCTCGTACGATAAGCAAATCGCTGCCTTTAACAACTTCTTCTTTTAACGGTGACGCATGTAGTAAATTATCGAACCCTTGAATAGGACGCAAGTTGGCAAATAAACCTAGTGATTTGCGAATTCCTAACAATCCTTTTTCAGGGCGTAGATGAGAAGGATTTTGATCCCATTTAGGTCCACCAACGGCTCCTAGTAAAACCGCATCTGCTTCATGACATGCTTTGGTAGTCTCATCAGGTAATGGGGTACCATGATCATCTATAGCTGTACCTCCAATGGAGTGTGTTTCATAAGTGAATGAATGCTGAAATTCTTCTGTTAAAGCATCAAGAACGAGTTTGGCAGATTGAACAACTTCTTGGCCAATGCCATCCCCCGGTAAAAGAACAATTTTCTTTTCCATTGTAAACCTCCTTAATTCGATTGAGCTTGAATCACTTTATCTTTAATTGGTTCTTTATGGTAAAAAGCACGATTAACTGCATTTAAGAAGGCTTTCGCTGATGCTTCTAACACATCTTGTGACGAACCACGACCATTGACTGAAATGCCGTCAACTGTCATTTTTACATTTGCTTGCGCTAAGGCATCTCGTCCACGTCCAACCGAACTTAATTGATAATCAGATAATTGAATTTTTTCTTGAATCATACAGTCTAATGTGTTGAAAAGGGCTTCTACACTACCTTGTCCCGTAGAGGCTGTTTCCAGCTTTGTGCCATCAGGGGCAACCAAAGCTACGGTTGCAGTAGGAAGATTTGATGTGCCGTACTGAACTTGGAAAGCTTTCAATACATACTTCTTTACTTCATCTGAGTCCGTTTGAATTTCTGTTAAAATTGTAAATAAGTCCTCATCAGTTACTTCTTTTTTTCGATCCGTGAGCAATTTAAACGAAGTGAAAGCTTCTAACAATTTATCTTTAGATAATTCATAACCTAATTGTTTTACTTTGTCGTTAAAAGCATGTTTGCCAGAATGTTTTCCCATGACTAAATTGTTAGATTTCACACCAACCAATTCAGGTGTAATAATTTCATAAGTGGAAGCGTTCTTCAACACACCATCTTGATGAATGCCTGATTCATGGGCAAAGGCATTTTGTCCGACAACTGCTTTGTTTCGGGGAACCGCCATTCCAGTTAAATTACTAACAAGATCACTGGTGCGTTTGATTTCATTTAAAACTAAGTTTGTTTTGTAGGGATAAATGTCTTTGCGAATCGTTAATGCAACGGCGATTTCTTCCAAAGCTGCGTTTCCAGCACGTTCACCGATACCATTAATCGTTCCTTCCACTTGATTTGCACCATTTTCAATAGCGGCTAAAGAATTAGCAACAGCCATTCCTAAGTCGTCATGACAATGAGCGGACAAAGTAACTTTATCAATATTAGGAACATTTTCGCGGACATATTTGAATAATTGACCATATTCCGCTGGTGTAGTGTATCCAACAGTATCAGGTAGATTGATAACGGTTGCACCTGCATCTATCACTTTTTCAATCATTCTTACAAGAAAGTCTAAGTCTGATCGAGAGGCGTCTTCTGCTGACCACTCTACTTTTGGAAATTTTGTTCTTGCATAACGTACCATTTCTACGCCTAGATCTAATACTTCTTCCGGTGTCTTTTTTAATTTGTGTGTCATATGAATAGGGGAGGTAGCTAGAAAGATGTGAAGCATCGGATCGACGCCTTCTTTTAATGCTTCCCAAGCTGTATCAATATCGGACTTTTTTGCTCGGGCTAATCCAGCAATCGAAACGCCTCGTACTTTCCGAGCAATTTCTCTAACACCTTCAAAGTCGCCTTGTGAGGAAGCAGGGAATCCTGCTTCCATCACATCGACGCCAAATCGTTCTAGTTGTTTTGCAATTTCAAGTTTCTCTAATTGATTCAAGTTTACGCCTGGGGATTGCTCACCATCTCGAAGGGTGGTGTCAAAGACGTTAACGTGAGCCATGAGTCACCACATCCTCTTTCTTTTTACCTTGTTGCTTGACAAATGGCATTAATTCGCGAAGTTCACGGCCAACTTTTTCAATTTGATGCTTATTTTCTTTTGCATTAATTGCGTTAAATTGTGGACGATTAGCTTGGTTCTCAAGGATCCATTCTTTCGCGAATTTCCCTGTTTGAATATCAGTCAATACGTCTTTCATACGCGCTTTTGTATCTGCATCTATAACCCTTGGTCCAGACACGAAGTCTCCCCATTGTGCAGTATCAGAAATCGAGTAACGCATACCTTCAAGTCCACCTTCATAAAGCAGGTCAACAATCAATTTTGTTTCATGTAGACACTCAAAATAGGCAACTTCAGGCTGATAACCAGCTTCTGTTAATGTTTCGAAACCAGCTTTAATTAAACTTGTAATACCTCCACAAAGGACGGCTTGCTCACCGAATAAATCAGTTTCCGTTTCTTCTTGGAATGAAGTTTCAAGGATACCAGCACGTCCAGCTCCAACTCCTTTAGCATATGCAAGGGCAAGGTCTGTTGCTTTGCCTGTAGAGTCTTGATAAATGCCGTAAAGAGCAGGGACTCCAGCTCCTTCTTCAAATGTTCTGCGGACAAGGTGACCTGGTCCTTTTGGTGCAACAAGAAAGACATCGACGTCTTCAGGAGGAACAATTTGGCTAAAATGAATATTAAAACCGTGAGCAAATGCTAATGCATTTCCAGCTTGTAAGTTAGGCTTGATGCTTTCTTCGTAGACTTTTGGCTGTCCTTCGTCAGGTAGGAGCACCATAACGAGGTCTGCTTGTTTTGTTGCATCAGCAACTGATGCAACTTCAACACCGTCTTCAACTGCTTTATCCCATGAATTTCCTTTTCGAAGTCCGACAACGACATCAAAGCCGCTTTCTTTAAGATTCAAGGCATGTGCATGGCCTTGAGAGCCATAGCCAATAATAGCAACTTTCTTATTTTTAAGAACCTCTTCTTGAATATTGTGGTTATAAAGTACTTTTGTCATGTTGATACATCCTCTCAAATTAGTTTATTTGTTGATACTTTGCTGATACTGCATGGCCATAACTATTACTTGAGTAATGAGTAGGAAGTGAGTTCAGCTACTTGCGGTTGATGCCCTCTTGAAAAAGCGGTAAGACCAGTTCTTGCTATATCTTTAATACCATAAGGTCGAAGCAAATCAATCAATGCCTCAATCTTATCGGGTTTACCCGTTACTTGGACAGACAAGCTGTCTTTACTTACATCGATAACCGATGCTCTGAATGGTTCAATAATGCCTTGAATTTCATTTCTCACTTGAGCATTACTCACTACTTTAATGAGTGCTAGCTCTCTTGCGACAATCGCTTTATCGGAAAGGTCAGTAACCTTTAATACATCAATTTGTTTGTTCAATTGTTTCGTTAATTGCTCGAGTTTTGCATGATCTGCTACATCGACGACGAAAGTCATTTTAGAAATGCCTTCGGTTTCGGTACGACCAACAGAAATACTCTCAATATTGAATTGCCTTTTATGCATAAGGCCTGTCACACGATTTAGTACACCACTTCGGTTTTGGACGACTGCTGTGATAATTCGTTTCATGGTTTCACCCCTACCATTTCGTTAATTCCTTTTCCAGGAGCAACCATCGGATAGACGTTTTCCTGTTGAAGTACACGACAGTCCATAAGTACTGGACCGTTAAAAGCCATTACTTCTGGAATTGCTTTAATGAATTCTGCTTGTGTTTCAATTTTCATACCGCGGATGCTATAGCTTTCAGCTAATTTCACGAAGTCTGGCTGTACGCTGATAATTGATTCAGAGTACCTTTTATCATAGAAAGCCTCTTGCCATTGTCTTACCATGCCCAAAGCTTCGTTATTAACGATAATAATTTTTACAGGCAATCCACGTTCCTGAAGAACAGAAAGTTCTTGCAAGGTCATTTGAAAGCCACCGTCACCAACAATCGCTATAACAGGATCCTCTGGTGCGGCTAACTGTGCACCGATGGCAGCAGGGAAGCCGAAGCCCATCGTCCCGAGACCACCTGAAGTAACCCAGCGGTTTGGTCTTGCAAAAGAATAATATTGTGCTGCCCACATTTGATGTTGACCTACGTCTGTGGTGATAATTGCATTACCTCTAGTAGCATCGTGAATAGATTTGATTAACCACTGAGGAATCATTTCTGTTTGTGGATTTTTATACCACAGTGGAAAAGCTGTTTTATTATAATTAAGTTTCTCCATCCACTCAGCATGTTCCGGTCCGACCTTCATTTGTTTATTAAGCTCTTTGAGCGCAGCATTTGAATCAGCAACAATTGGAATATCGGTAGGAACATTCTTACCAATTTCAGCAGGGTCGATATCGATATGAGCGATCACAGCGTTTTGAGCAAAATGTTGCAAATTTCCAGTTAAACGATCGTCAAATCTTGCGCCTACATTTATAAGTAAATCACATTCAGAAATAGCGATATTTGACGTGTAGGTTCCATGCATACCAGCCATTCCTAAGAATAATTCATGGTTTCCAGGAAATGCCCCAAGTCCAAGTAAAGTCGATGTAACTGGAATCGAGTATTTTTCGGCGATTTCTAGTAAGGTATCTGTTGCTCTCCCGTGAAGAATACCAGCACCCGTTAGAATCAATGGTTTCTTAGACTTCTTTAGTGCTTCTGTTAGTTTCTTAATTTGTAACGGATTCGGTTTAATTGTTGGTTGATAGCCTGGTAGGTGAAAATCAGACTGATCTGTTTCAGGACACGGATTTGCTGAGATGTCTTTAGGAATATCAACGACTACTGGTCCTGGTCGTCCCGTTGAAGCAATGTGAAATGCTTCTTTAATAATTCGCGGGATTTCATAACCTGATTGAACTTGATAATTATGCTTAGTGATCGGTGTTGTTATTCCCATAATATCTGCTTCTTGGAATGCATCTGTTCCTGTAACAGCCGTTGCTACTTGGCCAGTAATAATGACGAGTGGAAGAGAGTCCATCATTGCATCAGCAATTCCTGTTACTAAATTTGTTGCCCCTGGACCAGAAGTAGCTAGAACAACACCAGGTCTGTTTGAAACGCGAGCATATCCTTCAGCTGCATGGATAGAACCTTGCTCATGACGAGAAAGAATGTGTTCGAAATCACCATCGGAGCGATACAATGCATCGTAAATAGGAAGGACTGCACCTCCAGGATATCCAAAGATTGTATCCACCTTCTGACTAATTAATGATTCAACAAGAATGTCCGCCCCTGTTTTTACAGCTGTAACTGGTTCAATCTCTGTCTTCTCTGTCTTTTTTGTTTCCATTTTCATTTTTCATCCCTCCTAGAATGTTTTGAATATGATCTTAAATAACGGTAAATTCCGTTGCGATTTTGTTGTTAAATCATTCAAAATAAAAAGGCCTATTTCTTCCATCGAATTTCAAAGCCAGCAGATGTATTATTGCAGCTCGAACGTCAACGGGGAGAAAAGGCCTTTACTTTTCACGGTACCACCCGGATTTGTAAACTTCTCACGAAGATTACCTTGTGAAGCTTCTCTATAAAGGGAAGCTTCTTTTGATAACAGGTGCTTAAACACCTGTTTATGCCTACTTGAATAAAATCGTTCAGCATAACACTCAGGGATGATGTCGGATTAAGCTGTATTTCCGGGCTTTCAGCAACCCCGGCTCTCTGTGAATACAGGACCTTAAACCTTTTTTCCCGTCATCGCTTTAGATGATGTGAAGTTGTCAAATATAATTGTTAACTTACGATCGCCTTACCCGTTGAAGATGGTCCGTAACAGGCTACCCCATCCGTTTGAACAATCTTTCTGAATTCAGAAAGCAGATGTGTTGTTACTTTACCTGGTTTTCCATCGGCTATTAATCGACCATCCACTTCGACAACTGCAATAACTTCAACTGCAGTACCTGTGAGGAATACTTCATCAGCTACGTAAACATCATGTCTAGTGAATGGAGATTCTTTCATGTTGTAACCATGCTTGTGAGCTAAATCGATGATCGCATTACGTGTAATTCCCTCAAGAGCTCCTAAGTAAACAGGAGGTGTGTAGATTATATTGTTCTTGACGATAAAAATATTATCTGCTGAGCCCTCAGTTACGTAACCTTGATCATTTAACATGAGGGCCTCATCAACACCCGCTTGATTAGCTTCTAACTTTACGAGTATATTATTTAAATAATTAAGTGATTTAACTTGTGGGCTTAGCACGTCTGGTCGATTACGTCGACTTGCGACTGAGCCAACCCTTAAGCCTTTTTGATATAGTTCTTTTGGGAAAAGAGCGAGAGCCTCAGCAATGACAATAACGTTAGGCTGGGAACAATTCGTAGGATCTAGTCCTAGATTTCCAGGCCCGCGTGAGACGACGACACGGATATAAGCAGTATCTAGTTTATTTTTCCGGACAGTGTCGACAATAATTCGCTCCATCTCCTCCTTATCGTATGGGATATTTAACATGATTGACTGGGCAGATTCATAGAGACGTTGAAGATGTTCATCGAGTTTAAAAATATTTCCACTGTAAACTCGGATTCCTTCGAATACTCCATCACCATATAAAAAACCATGGTCATAAACGGAAACGACGGCATCTTCTTTTTTTACAAGCTCGTCGCCGAGAAAAATCCACTGACCGCTCATACCGATTCACTCCTTTCTTTCAGTATATAGAATTATAATTGAATTTCATATGTCAATTTCTGTTTATTATTAAAGAATTTTATGGGTGTTTAGTTAAAATGCACAAATGTTCTGTTAATAATAGATAAATCTATTTAATTTCAATTGAAATTAGTGAATTAATAAATATGATATTGACGCCAATAATACAGTCAAATGAAGGGTAGGTCAACTGTTAATTGTGAAAAATTCTAACATTTCAAAACAATCCATCCTATTGAATGCGGTTTCGACGTTGGTTTAAAGGTTAATAAATCAAATTTTCTGATAAATGTAAATTTTTTTAAAGCGTTTTCATATATGTGCCATATGTTATAGGAGGGTTAGAATTTAAAAAATTCCCCTTAACTGTGGTTCATGAAATAGCGTGGAAATTGTTATCGTGTATTTTTGGAAGTTGCAAATATTTTTATCTCCAAGTATGAGAAGGTATCTATTTTCAATTTTACTTTGGAAAGCTTCTCATTATTTAAGATGCTGCTTCATAACTTGGAAGTAACGAAAAAAGGGGGAAATAAAATGCCAACTGATGAGGAAAATCTAATGTATTCGATTGATCAAATAACTGAAATTGCTGAGGGATTTGGACTTGATTTTTATCCGATGCGCTATGAGGTGTGTCCAGCGGATATTATTTATACGTTTGGTGCTTACGGGATGCCAACTCGATTTAATCACTGGAGTTTTGGAAAGCAGTTTCACAAGATGAAATTACAATATGATTTAGGTTTAAGTAAAATTTATGAATTAGTGATTAACTCTAACCCTTGCTATGCGTTCCTTCTGGATACCAATTCGTTAATTCAAAATAAATTGATTGTTGCCCATGTCTTAGGTCATAGTGATTTTTTTAAAAATAATGCGCGCTTTTCTAATACACGCAAGGATATGGTGGAAAGTATGACAGCGACAGCAGAGAGGATTCATCAATATGAAATGATACACGGTAGAAGAGAAGTAGAAAAATTTCTTGACGCAGTCTTAGCAATTCAAGAACATATTGATCCTAGTTTACAGCGGGCGAAGTTAAGTTGGTCAATAGAAGATATCGGAGACGAATCAGATGAAGGGCAAAATAAAGTAAATAGCCCTTACGATGATATATGGAATTTAGAAGAAGATAAAACTGAAAACAAACTGTCTGAATTAGAGAAGAAGAAAAAACAGTTTCCGCCTGAACCTGAAAAGGATTTATTACTGTTTATTGAGCACTACAGTAAAGAGTTAGAAGGTTGGCAACGTGACATTCTAACGATGATGCGTGAAGAAATGCTTTATTTCTGGCCACAATTAGAAACGAAGATAATGAATGAAGGATGGGCTAGTTATTGGCATCAGAGAATTGTTCGTGAATTGGACCTACCTACAGATGAGTCGATTGAGTTTGCGAAATTAAATGCTGGTGTTATTCAACCGTCAAAAACTCAAATCAATCCTTATTATCTTGGATTAAAGGTTTTTGAGGACATTGAAGAACGTTATAACAACCCTACGGATGATATGAAAGAAAGACAAGGGATTAAACCAAAAAGTGGTAGGGAGAAAATTTTTGAAGTTCGTGAAATTGAATCTGATCTTTCATTTATTCGAAATTATTTAACGAAAGATTTAGTCTTTCGAGAGGATATGTATTTATTTCAGAAACATGGTCGTGATTATGAAATTGTTGATAAAGAGTGGGAGAATGTTCGTGATCAAATTATTACGAGTAGAGTTAATGGAGGTTTTCCGTATATAACTGTTAAAAATGGGGACTATTTAAAAGCTGGTGAACTGTATTTAAAGCACGAATATGAAGATGTCGAACTTGATACAAAGTATTTAGAAAAAACCTTACCGTACTTATATCAATTATGGGGAAGATCTGTGCATATGGAAAGCGTATTATCAGATAGAGCAATTGTTTTTTGTTATGACGGTAGAAAGATTAGTAAAAGGTATGTATGAAAAAGGGGGCTAGCTGCTTTTGGCTAGCTTCCTTTTAGCTTTATAATGGAGAATAGATGTTACTGTCGGATTTTTAAACACCAAGAGTTAGATCAAATTAAGACCCTTAAGATGAATTAGAGCTGAGTAATATGATAAATTTAATAAAACTATTTCGTTTGTCTATCAAGTAAATAAAAGTAGAGAGCAATCTAAAATAACTTCGAAGTATTTTTAATAAAAGATTGTATTAGTCAGCTGTGAAGGAGAGATAGGATGAAAACATACGATATCATTGTTATCGGTGGAGGTTCTGGTGGATTAACGGTTGCTGCTGGTGCAGCGCAATTTGGCGCAAAAGTTGCGTTAATAGAAAAAAGAAACAGTTTGGGAGGAGACTGCCTCCATTTTGGATGTGTTCCATCAAAAGCATTGATTGCTGTCGCAAATGAGGTTCATCAACTATATCAGTCAGCTGAAGCTTTCGGGGTTTCTGTTTCTGGTAAGCCAAAATGGCAATTAGCAAAAGATCGAGTTCATACAGCAGTATCTATCATCCAGGAAAATGACGGGGAGAAAAGATTTCGTGAATTAGGGGTTGACGTCATGTTTGCTTCCGCGACCTTCCAGGATAGCCATCACATCCAATTATCATCAGGTTCCATCATTGAGGGGAAACGTATAATTATAGCAACGGGATCACGTCCAATAATTCCTGAAGTCGAAGGTATCGAAAATATTCAAATCTTAACGAGTGAGACGGTTTTTGATATGGAGCAATTACCTAAACGAATCGTAATGATGGGAGCAGGACCTATTGGATTAGAATTATCCCAAGCATTAAGCCGGCTAGGATCGAATGTATCCGTCGTTGACAGTTCTGACTTGCTTTTATCAAAAGAAGATGGTGAAGTATCAAATATCTTGCTTAATCAATTGAAAAAAGAACTCGAATTCCTCTCTTCATCAACAGTAGAAAAAGTAATTCAAAGAGATGGCAAGACGTTTGTTCGAGTTAAAGGGCAGCACGCTCGAGAAATTGAGGCGGATGCACTTTTTTTAGCTATTGGTAGAAGACCAAATTCAGATACGCTCAATTTGGAGAAAGCGGGGGTTAATGTAAATCAAAAAGGAGAAATCATTGTTAAAGAGACGATGCAAACTTCTGAGCCACACATCTACGCTTTAGGGGACGTTAATGGTGCTTTTCCATTTACACATGGTGCCTCCCATGAGGGGAAAGTTGTCGTTGCTAATGCAGTATTCGGTTTAAAGAGAAAGGTTTCTTATGAAAATGTTCCATGGGTTTATTATACAGATCCAGAAATCTTTCATTTAGGAATGACGGAAAGCGAAGTGAAAGAACAGAGAGGTAGTAATTATAAAGTCTACCGCATGGACCATAATCATGTTGATCGGATGATTGCCGAAATGGACAACCAGTCGATGATAAAAATCATTACGGACAACAAGGGAATGATTCTAGGTGCTCATGGTGTAGGAGGTAATGTGAGTGATTGGATGCAACAGCTAGTTTATATGAAAACGAATGGAGAATCAGTGAAAAAAATCTCGAACAGCGTATATCCTTATCCTTCAAGAAGTGAAATTGTAAAAAATGCTGGTGACTTATATTGGAGAGAGAAGTTGTTCGGAAGCTCACTTTCAAAAATGATGAGCCAATATGTCTCTTGGTTTAGATAGTTTTAAGGGAGTAAAAAATGGGTGCGATTTAGGCACCCACATCGCGAAAGACTTATAATGGCCACGTTTGTTTCGTATATGCCATATCAAAAAACATGTATTCCATGCGACACCCCATTAAAAAGTGGGTTCTCATTTTAGCACGATCACTTTCAGTTGCTTCTTCAGCTAGGCGATCTAACCAATCGATTGTCTTTGTAATTCTTGGCATTTCTTGAGCTCCGTAGAAAGAGATCCAAGGATAAAAGGGATGATCAGGGCTTGGCTTTACTTCTTTCATGATTCTTTCACCAATATACAAATAAACCCAGGGACATGGGAGGGCAACAGCCAAAGATTCAGCTAAAGAGCCATTCGACGCAACTTGCAACATATATTGGCTGTAATGATGGGCCGTCGGAGCAAGAGTCTCTCCTTTTAAGTCTTTATAATCAACGCCAGCTTGCTCACAGAAATTATTGTGTGGGTGAGTTTCGTCGTTTAAAATAAAAGCGATGCCTTCGTTTAATAAGGCCATATCATCGCGGTTGTTACATTTTGCCATGGTTAGAGCACGTGTTTGAATCATTGCATTTAAGTACTCGTAGTCTTGTTTAACATAGTGAATGAGCTGACCTTTCTCAAGATTCCCCTCTGCAATCCCTTGAACAAAAGGGTGTTCATAGCATGCTTTAAATAGTGATTCTGTTTCGTTTCGTAAATCCTGTGTAAAACTCATGTCAGTTGCCTCCTTATTTTTAGAAGAACCACTCTGATGAGGGAAAGGTGGATAAATAAAAAACGCCAATCCATTGAAGGAATGACGTTAACAGTCTCATTATTGTTTGTAAAACAAAATTAAGAGATTCACGCCACTTCCCTACGCTAGTATGAACTAGATCAGGTTCTAAGGGATCAAGAAAGAATCTTGTCTCAGCCATAAAATGGCACCCCTAGTGGAACTTGTTATGAAATTATACTAATCGTAACACCATTTTTTGGTAATATCAAGGATTATCATCAAGTATAGTGAAAATACTGAATCTTCTCCAATGACATATCTGAATTATTCTTGAAACAGCACTTGAGCAGAAAGCGAGCCAATTAGGGAAAGAAACAGTGAGAAACGGTCCGAATGTGTGAGGGAGACATATACTCAATTTTCTATTTATATTGATTATAGAAGCCAATATAGCTGATCATTCTTCCTGTTTTTCCTTGATCAGCGCGATGAGAGAAAAACAGGTCGTTGTCACAACTCGTGCAAAAGTTGGACGTGAGAAGGTGATCTTCTTGAATGCCAGCATGTAAAAGTAGTAAATAATTGACGGACTTTAAATCAAGGCGATACTGCCCATCACTTATTTGTTCATAAGGAGAGGTAGTGAATGATACAGCCTCTAGAACTTTATCTACTTCATTAATTACGTGGTCATCAACAATATAACAGCATTGGTTAATCGATGGTCCAATTGTTACATAAATCTCTGATGGAGGAATTTTCTCCATCATATCCCATAGCTGAACCATCTTTCCCGAAATATTCTTAACAGTACCTTTCCAACCTGCGTGAGCAATGCCAATCATGTGATAATTAGGAGCGAAAAAATAAACTGGTACACAATCTGCGTAACATAACGTAAGTAATATATCTTTTTGATTCGTATAGAAGCCGTCGGTTCCTTTAATACTATCGTTATAATCATCAACTCCAGATCCAGTCAGGACGCTTGAAACTTTAACAATTTGATCTTCATGAACTTGATCTGCACATACCCAATTTTCTAGTGAGAAACCAAGTTGATCTGCTAGTTGTTGGCGATTGGTAATGACATTGTGACCCTCGTCGCCAACATGTAAACCGAAATTATTTGATTTATAAGGGAAATGACTTGTGCCACCATGCTTAGTTGTGAAACCGGCAACGAGCTCGGGATTTATTTTTGTCCAATCTTTAATAGTTAGTGTTGAATCGGTTGTTTGGATAAAGGATTCATCCATAAATACCCCTCCATTTTGTAACTGTGAAGAATTAGTTTACTATCCATTCCTCATCATTATATAATACGAAATTTGAATATAAAAGTTCTGAGTAGAAGCAAAATTGTACATCTGTGAATACAAAAGAGCCCCTTATTTCAGGAGCTCTAAACATAATAGGTTTGCTACGATTTATCTTTAGGTTGATACATTTCATATGCTTTTGGTGTTTCTTTCTCTGTCACTCGTTTTGTAGATTTCTTTAATTTATATACCGTGAACGAGGCAGCAATAAAAACGAAGATCATAAAAATGTATGCATAACCCATTCCACCTTCTGATGGATCAGGGATCGTAAATAAATCCATGTTTCCCACAGCCTTTCACATAATAATAAGTATTAATAGTAATTATAGCAAGTTCTCAATAAGATTTCACCAAAGACGTATTATAAAGATGATTCTTTCTTATATGGTTTAGGAGACATTAAACTAGCGATGATTCCTAATGCAGGAAACACCATCATAAATATCAAGATTTCTTGATAACCACCAAACCAATCATATGCAATTCCAAACGGTAGTGGTCCGAATGCAGATGCTGATACAGTAACTGTCGTTGCAACTCCCTTAATACTACCTATGTGCTGTCGGCCAAAATAATCAGGGAACACCATAGATACAACAATTCGTTCGATACCCCCGATGAAGCCCCAAAGTATACCAAATGCGATGGCCCAAACAAAAGAATCTGTAAAGTACAAAGTAATGATGAAGATGAATTGACCAAAGAAAACAAAAGCGAACATGTAATGAATTTTCACTTTTTCAAGAATAAAACCGGCTAACATTGTAACCGGGAAACCGACCATTGCCATTAAGCTTAAGATGAAGGCTGCGGCTGTTAAACTTAGACCACTTCCACTAAGGATCGAGAAAAGGTGGAATGTTAGACCTGTATTAAGCATCGATGGAATGCCAATACAGAGTAGTAAGAGCCAAAACTGGCGTGTTCTCATTGTTTCCTTTAACGTCCAAGAGATATCATTTTTAAGTTTTGGTGTGTGTTCACCTTCATTAATTTCTATTTTTTTATTATCTGGAAGGAGACCGATATCTTCTGGTTTATTTTTCATAAAGAAAAATGAAATGGGGACGAAAAAAATAATGATTGTAGCACCTAATATACGCCAAGCATTTTCCCATCCATAACTTGAAATTAGCCAAGCATTGAGCGGAGGGAAAAGAGTAGAACTTAGAAAGCCTCCAATCATCATGAAGCTAAATGCTCGCCCTCGCTTCTCAATGAACCATTGGGGAATGAGAGTATTCGATACGAGAGTCATAGATCCTTGGCCAAGAAAACGTATTAAGAAGAAACCAATAAACAACATGAATGGATTGACAACGATGCTATTCCAAAAACAAGCAATTGCAAGCAGAATACTAACAGTTAATGAAACGGTTCTTTGCCCAAACTTGTCAATGCTTGAGCCAACAAGAAAGAGTAAAAATCCAGCAGTTAATGTTGCTCCCGAGTAAATACCGGAGACAAGAGACCTTTCCCAATTAAAGTCCAAAATATAATAATCTATGAATACCGCATTTGAATATGTTTGTCCAGGACCAGAGAAAAATAAGCCCATTGCTCCGATTAATACAATATACCAACCGTAATAAAAAGTTGGTGCATCTTGTTTATTTTGTTTTTTTATCATATGAATATCCTTTCTAGATGGTAAGCTACGTTTTATTTTAACAGATATTTCGATAAACGTAAGACCGAAATTATTTTACTGAACGAAAAAACATATTGTTGGTAAGAAAAGTATGTTGAATTCGTTTGAATGATAAGGGAAAAGTGAATAAGGAGTAACGATAGTTGATTAAGTGAGGAAGTAGCGCATACAGCGTAGAAAAATTTTATATGGTAAAATTAACTTAGAGTTAATCAAATACTGATTCAACGTTAGCTCGTGAATTCAGGTATTATTTTAATTGTGAAACAAAACAATCGACGAATCGTATATACAGGGAAACCGATCAAATGTTGAGTGAAAAGAAGAAATGAAGAAAGGAGATATATTTAATGGAGTTACTAGCTTCACATCCTTACTATAAAGTCCAAAGAGAGATAAACAGTATTCAACAAAAAAATGTTGAATATGAACGGACGTTATATTTATATGAAGATAAGCTAATTACAAAACATCGAGAATTCTCCTCAGAAGCAGTGTTTGATATGTCATACCGTGAGTTGAAGAGTGGAGAAGAAGGAACACTCTTTGTTCATACAAATCAAGGAGTTTTCACTTACATTGTTAAGGAAGATCCTACACCGTTTATTAAAGTGTTTAAGGAATTGGAAAAGAAGTTAGGTCATAAGAGTAGTGAATGATCTTTTTTAGGCACTACTAAACATTGCTATTGTTAATAGGAAGGGGGATGCTCTTCAATGGAGTGAATTTCGGCTGCGGAGTGGGGGAGCCTCTTGGAGCTTTGCAGAGTCTAGCCTTGCTTGATCTTCCGCAGGATTATTCGTATATAAATATTTATTCGTTTCAATTGTAAGCGTAGCCACTGTTCAACTATAATTAGTTATACAAGTATTAGAAGGAGGTCTTAATGAATTATCGTAGACTAGGTAATACGAATCTGAAAATTAGTGAATTAAGCTTTGGTACATGGGCGATTGGTGGTTCGTGGGGAGATGTAAATGACCAAGATGCCATTGCTGGCTTGAAAAAGGCGATGGATCTTGGTGTAAACTTCTTTGATACAGCAGATGTATATGGTGCTGGCCACAGTGAAGAGTTGTTAGCAGAAGCTACTAAGGGTAAAGAGGATAAGATTTATATTGCTAGTAAATTCTGCCGAGCGGGAGATATTCATGATCCCGCGACATATTCAGAAGAATCAGTCAGAAACTACTTGGAAAACACACTTCGTCGATTAAATCGTGATCGTCTCGATTTATATCAAATTCATTGTCCCCCCCTCGAAATATTGAAGGATGGGAAAGTATTTGAGGTGCTGGATAAACTTCAAGCTGAAGGGAAAATTCGCTACTACGGTGTTAGTGTTGAAACGGTGGAAGAAGCACTTCTGTGTATGGAGTATAAAAATGTTCGTGTTCTACAAATCATTTTTAATTTATTTCGCCAAAAACCAGTATCAGAATTATTTCCAGTAGCCATTGATAAAGGAGTGGGCATTTTGGCAAGGGTCCCGCTTGCGAGTGGTTTATTAACTGGAAAGTTTACAAGTGATCATGCATTTGCTGAAGATGATCATCGAAAGTTTAATAGCGACGGACAACAGTTCAATGTCGGGGAAACGTTCGCGGGTCTTCCTTTTGAAAAAGGTGTGGAACTTAGTAGTGAGGTTTCATGGATCGCTGATGGTCGTGGAAATATGACGCAGGCAGCATTAAAGTGGATTTTGCAACATCATGCGATTTCTGCAGTTATTCCTGGCTTCAGAAATGTTAATCAAGTAGAAGATAATTTGAAAGCACTTGAAACGAGTAAATTTACTCCGAAAGAAATGAATCGAATACAAGAGTTTTACAACAATAAAGTACACGATCATATCCGAGGAGCTTATTAAGATCGAATCGAAAATGTTAAAAGAGGCTATCCCAAAAAAAGTATTTTTGGTGACAGCCTCTTTTGCATATTATGCTAATGCCTCTAACTCTGCTTCGACAAATATCATTAATTGTTTGATCATGTCTTCAGAAAAATCGAATCGAATACCTGCAGCTTCGTACACCTTAGACAAAGATTGAGAGGAACCGAGTGATAATGCTTTTTTGTAGTTAGCAAGCGCTAACTTGGGATTTTCGCAATATTGTTTGTACATTTGTACGGCGCCGAGTTGAGCAATGACATACTCAATAAAATAGAATGGAACTTCAAAGATATGAAGAATCCGAAGCCATGACGTTTCATTCCATTTTTCGTAACCTGTCCAGTCGACAACGGTTGAATTCAATTCAGTTTGTAAACTGGCGAACTTTTTGTTTCTTTCTTCGGCTGTATGCTTGGGATTTTCGTACATCCAGTGTTGAAATTGATCAACAACCATCCCCATTGGTAAAAATTCAATGATACCTCGTAACTGATCTTGTTTTGCTCGAACCAGGTCTTCTTTGTTTTCATAAAATAATTCCCATTGGTCCATTGTCAATAATTCCATCGACATACTAGCTAATTCAGCAGATTCACTTGGCATATCTCTATATTTACTCAAAGCTAAATCTTTAGTTAAATCATTATGGATGCAGTGCCCCATCTCGTGAAGCAACGTAATCATGTCATCATGTGTTGTCGAAGCGTTCATGAAAATAAACGAAAGTTGTGAAACTGGTAAGGGGGCGCATAAACCTCCAGGAGCTTTCCCTTTTCTTGTAGTTAAATCGAGCATACTCCGCTTATCCATTGTTGTTAGTAATTCTTCAAAGCGAGGATCAAGGTTTGAAAAAATTGTCGCAGATCTTTTCACTAATTGGTCCCTGTCTTCGAATGGCTTTAATGGTTGTTGCCCATTCGCAACTCCTTTGGTATCCCAGGGGCGATAGGTTTCAACACTTAGTTCCTGTTGGTGATTCCTTTGGATTTTTTCTTTTAAAGGTGTGACATGTTTACGAATTGACTCCGCTAACTCTTTACAGTCATCAGGAGTGTAATCAAAGCGTTCATACTTTTTAAACATATAATCGCGATAGTTATCTACATTTGCGTAATCAGCTTTTTTCTGACGAAGGGTAATAAGGTCATCCATAATTATTTGAAGCTCGGATTCTTTTGATAGAAACGCCTCTGCAGAAAGTTGTACAGCTTTTTTTCTCGTTTCACGGTTAGCGTCTTGTGTATAAGCTGATATTTCACTTATTGTTTTTTCCTCACCATTCCAATTAACTGTCAGTCCACCGGTATGTTCGAAATAACTTGTTGAAAGACGGTCTTCTTCTACTTCTAGCTCGATATTATCTTCACGAAAAAGAGCCTTAGCATTCTTTTTACTTTTTATAAACTGGTGGAATTCATCTGGATCAAGTTTTTCTATAAATGGGCTAGAAAGAAATTTATCATCTAAGAGAGCATCGTATTTTTTTATCAATGGCTCTATCACTTGTTGATCGTGTTCAAAAGTTTGTTTAGCGGAGGTGGAATCGCTCTGTGATTGAAAGTCTATGTAATGTCCTGTCAGTCCTTCTTCAATGGCATCAAATAAATCAGATTGTCGAATTAACCAATCTTCCAATTGTGCAACGGAAGTAATTGGTTCGTTCACTAAGTCCTGAAAGAACGTTTCAATTAATTCTGGTTTTTGGAAATCCAATTTTGCTTGATAAAATGTTGTCATAGTACGCCTCCTATTTCCTAATAGATTCCTATTTAGCATAATATATTATTAATTAAACGTCGAATGATCATAGCTAGGTGAGCAAAGTAGAATGTGGTATGATTCAACTATGTTTGTGTTAGAAATTAAAGAGGTTTACGTAGGGGGACGATATGAAGAAAACGTTGATAATTATTTTAATCATACAATTTCTAGTTTATGCTGGATTCGGAATGGTCATTCCGGTTTTGCCAGAAGTCGTCGCGGACGTTAGTGGTGGTGCCGGTCATATTGGCGGTTTATTAGCCATTTATTCATTGGCTTCTTTTTTGACTGCACCTACTTGGGGCCATTGGGCTGACCGGCATGGCAGACGAAGAATTTTAATGCTAGGGTTGTTTGGCTATGCACTAGGATTTATCTTATTTGGGTTATTTCTTGACTCCGTGTTAATGATGTACATAGCAAGAGGATTGAGTGGCATTTTTGCAGGAGCATTATATGCAGCAGCGATGTCGACAGTTTCGGATATTTCTGATGACAAGACTCGCAATCGCAATTTAGGTTTGGTCGGTATGTCAATTGGTGTTGGTTTTATTTTTGGACCAGCTTCTGGTGGATTGCTAAGCGTATTTGGGTTTGCTGTCCCATTCTTTTTAGCTGGAGGAATAATGTTAGTTCTTGTACCTTTTGCTTGGAAGAATTTAGATGACGCTAATTGGGTAAAAGTCGAAGCTGAAAAAAATCAAAAATGGCTACCGTCGATCACAATTCCGTCAAATGAAACACTGAAAATCTTACTTATCATGAGTTTTAGTGCGTCGTTTTTGTTGGCAGGCCTAGAAAGTGTGTTTCAAATTTATGGGATGGATATTATTGAGATGACTCCAACGGAAATGGGAACACTGTTTTTTATTAGTGGAATTATTTTAGCGTTAGTTCAAGGTGGATTGCTAAGAAAGGTGAAGACTGGAACAGAGTATCGATGGATTATTGTCGGTCAAATTGCATCAGGTCTTGCATTCCTATTTATGGCGATCGTTTTCAATATGGTTTTAGCGGCAATATATTTAATCTTATTCGTTGTCGGAAATGCGGTAATCCGAACGCTCTCCCTATCACTGATAACAAGGGCTAGTGGCAATAGGTCTGGCTATGCATCAGGGTTACAGTTTTCGGCAGACAGTATGGGGAGAATTATCGGACCGTTGCTTTTCGCATTTTTGTATGATGTGATTGCAGGCCAATTGTTCTATTTCGCATTTGCTATTTCGATGTTATTTGTGATCTTTATGTTGTTTAATAAGCAGAAATTAAAAATTGCGTCTAATCAAGAACCCGAAAGAAAACAAGGATAATGGAATATTTCCAAAATGGAAAACCAAATTAGAGGAGTTTTCCCTTTTGATATCGAAATAATCAACAAAACAGAGGTTCTAGGGAGGTTAAGAAGATGAAAATACTAATTTTAGGTGCAGGAGCAATAGGTGGGTATTTTGGTGGTCGCCTACTGGAAAAAGGAGAAGATGTGACATTTCTCGTTCGAGAAAAAAGAGCGAATCAATTAAAAAAGAATGGTTTGATTATTAAAAGTATCCATGGAGATGTGTCTTTGAGAGCAACAACTATTCAGGCGGGAGCCGGGGATGATTATCCTTTCGATATCGTATTCATAGCAACGAAGGCATATCATCTAAGTGATGCGATGGAAGCTTTGAACCCTTTTGTGCGCGACTATACGATCGTCGTTCCTTTATTAAACGGGGTTGAGCATATTGAGGAATTATATTCTTATTTTTCCAAAGACCAGGTCATAGGTGGCCTCTGTTTTATTGAGTCAACTTTAAATGAAGAAGGACATATTATTCAGACTAGTGAAAAGCATGAACTTGCCTTTGGGGAAATGTCTGGTAAGGTTACTGATCGCATCAAACAACTAGACGAGTTATTTTCGGGTACGAAAGCTACATTTAGATTAAGTGAGCATATTCAGCAGGATTTGTGGCATAAATACTTGTTTATCACAACAATATCAGGGATTACTTCTTTGATGCGTTCACCTATAGGGCCGATTCGAGATACGTTAGAAGGTAGAACATACATCCAACAGTTGTTCGAGGAAGTCCGATTAACAATGGAAGAGGCAAGAGCTCCGATTGCTGAGGGAATCGTTGAAAAACAAATGATGATTGTTGAACAATTAGGAGCAAAAATGAAGTCTTCCATGCTTCGAGATATAGAAAAAGACAATCAAATTGAAGCGGACCATCTACAAGGTTATTTGTTATTGTTAGCAGAAAGATCAGGAGTGGAAACGCCTTTGTTAAAGCTGATTTATCAACATTTGAAGGTTTATGAAAAAAACCATCCTTTTTAGGATAAAGATGGAACCTGTACGTCATAGAAGAAACGAGGTAGCTCATAATTTGAGCTACCTCGTTTCATAATTTATGGAGTTTCAACAATCGTAACTTCAACATTTCGTCGACCGAATGAAAACGCCTCATCTTTCGTTGGTACATGTAAGTCGATACGGTTACCTTTAATTGCGCCACCAATGTCTCCTGCAACAGCGCGGCCATAACCTTCAACTTCTACAATTGACCCAAGTGGAATCACATTAGGATCGACGGCGACTACCTTTTTATTAGGATTACTTCTAAGATCAATCCCTGTGTAAGTAACACCTGAACATCCGTCACAATAAGCTGTGTAAGCAGTTGCTTCCAATGTCATCGAAGCTTCAGGTTCATTGTTAGATGAAGAGCTTTCTTCAGCTGATTCATTTTCACTTGAAGTCGATTCTGGTTGACTTGAATTATCAGCTTGATTGGATCCGTTTGAATTTGATTCATTTGACTGAGATGTCTCTTCTGTCTCAGGTGGTTGAATATCTGGGTTATACCTGCTTGTCATATCGTGTAATGCTGAATAAGTATAAGGCCCGGCAACACCTTCGTCATCTTCTACTTCTTCATCATTTTGGAAATTTATTAAAGCTTCCTCTGTTAAGTCCTCAAATTTTCCATCTAAACGATATTCATAGTAGCCAAGTTCAGCTAGATCTTCTTGAAGTGCTAAAACAAGATCGCTTTCGTCTCCTTTTTCGAGTCCAATAAGTGCACTAGCAGTTTGGAGGCCGGCAAGACCGTCAACTAACAAGTCATATTTTTCCTGGAATTCCTTTACAGCTTCCTTTGTTGCTTCGTCATACTCATTGTTCCATTCATTTTCGTCTTCATCTTTTTCGAGGAAGTCACTTTCTCCCAAATGCTCTTTTAGTTCTATGATATGGTCATGAGCTTTTCCTTTATATAGAAGCTGATTTCCAAATTCTTTGTCGTTTGCCGCACCTACTTGTGTACCTGAGAAAAGAATAGCACTCACTGCAACGGCTGATACTCCGAATCGCTGAAGCGACCGGTTCGATTTAATTGTTTTCATAATAATGAAAACCTCCTTCTTCTGGTTCCTAATGCAACGAGACCAATCGTATCAGCCTAATTAAGAAGGATCAATGCTTTTCCATGTTATTTAATGTTATGAAAAGAGATTGTCACTGTCTGTAATCTGCTTGTCATTTATTAGAGAATTCCCCATAGTTTATATGTACTGAATTCGTTTATTTTTCAACCGTTTATAGAGATGCTTCTTATGTTGTTGGAGGGTTTTCTTTTCGCTGACTTTTCAACATAAGGAGTGTATGATTGACATTAAAGTTGATTGAGAGCGGTAACTATTGATATGATAAACGTTGTTATAGTTATATTATACGGAAAGCGGTGACCGTCTTTGGACGCGAAAACCCATCAAGATTACCAATTTGAAAAAAAGAGATTAGATGAAACGAAGTCACTAATACGAGCGGTTATTCTTGCTGCAGAATCAGATCGAAAGGACTTTCATGGAAATATTAAGCACGCGCTAGAAGAACTCGATCACCTAGATAGTAGTTTGAGTTGGGTGAATATACTGGCTAATGCGAATCTATTAGAGATGACGAAGAAGCATTTAGACCACTTGAAAAATGCGCAGGATAAGCCTTATTTTGCACGTATGGATTTTAATCCAGAGGAAACAAATGTAACAGAGAAGCTATATTTGGGAAAGACATCTCTCTTTCAACAAGAAAACCAAGAACCAGTCATCGTCGATTGGCGTTCTCCAATTGCCAACCTTTATTACGAAGGGAGACTCGGCAAGGTTACATATGAAGGGAACGATGGAACGTATTCTGGAACTTTAAATCTAAAACGTCAATATATTTTGGATGACGGGGAATTAGACGAAATTCGAGATATTGATATGACTGCAAGAGACGAGATGTTGCAAGAATCATTGACTACCAATGCCGATAGCCGATTAAAAGATATCGTATCAACGATTCAAGCCGAGCAAAATCAAATCATTCGTGCGCCTATGAATAAACCGTTAATTGTTCAAGGTGTAGCAGGAAGTGGTAAAACTACGATTGCCTTGCACCGAATTGCTTATGTCATCTATACGTATTCTGAGAGCTTCGATGCAGATCACATGATGATTTTAGCACCAAACAATCTCTTTTTGGATTATATCTCCGAAGTACTTCCAGAATTAGGCGTCGATGCTGTTAGACAAAAAACTTTTATCGATTATGTAGAAGATGCTGTCGGGAAGAAACTTAAATTTGTAGGAAAAGACGAGTTATTAACTACTTTAATGGATGATCAAAGCGAAGAATTAGTTGAAGAGAAATGTTGGATTGCAAAGTTCAAAGGTTCTATGGCATTTAAGCAAGTACTTGATGCATTTATTTCGGATAAGGAAGTGCAGATGATTCCTAAAGAAAATCTGATGCTCGAACGTTACAAAGTGTTCTCTGCAAAAAGAATTCATCAGCTGTTTTTTGAAGAATATACTTATTTGCCTCCTGCAAGAAGGATAGAGAAACTGAAAACAATTATTAAGAAACAAGGAAAAAGTAAAATAGAAGAGATTATTAAAAATGTTGAAGAAGTATATGATGATAAGATTGAAAAGGCGCTTTATGGCATAAGTGATAAAGAAATACGACGAGAAAAAGTCGTCGCACTTTCGGATAAAAAAGATGCTTATGTAGAGGAATTGAAAAAAGAATCTAAGTCATTGATTCGTGATTATATAAAAAAGTTCCCGAAAATAGATTACATAAAAGAATATAGAGAGTTGATGACGAATCACAGAGATATTATGAGATTCAGTCAACTTGAAGCTCAGCAATGTGAATGGCTTTCGAAAGATGCGGAATTATTGAAAAAAAGAAAGCTTTTTTCGATTGAAGATGCAGGAGCATTGCTTTATTTTGCCCATCGTTTTAATGGGATTCCAACAAACCTACAAATGAACAACGTGATTGTTGATGAAGCTCAAGATTACAGTGTTTTTGAATTTGAAGTAATGAAACGAGCGATGGGGACAGAAGTGTTTACGATACTTGGGGATTTATCTCAAGGGATTCATTCCTATAGAGGCGTTTCCGGTTGGGAAGATGTGATCGACGAAGTGTTTCCTAATGCTCAATTTAAACAATTGACACAAAGTTATCGAACAACGGTTGAAATTATGACTGAAGCGAATCATGTCCTAGATTATTTGCCTGAGAACCAAGCATATAAAGCGACACCTGTTGTTCGTCATGATAAATCTCCTGAGTTTCAGAAATTCCTATCAAAAAAAGAACTTGTCGTTGAAATTGAAAGAACGATTTCTAAACTGAAGGGGAAACAATATCAATCTTTTTCTGTTATCGGTAAAAATGAGAATGAATGTAAAGAAATTGAAAAATTGATGTTGAAGGAGACAAAATTGACCGTACAACGTTTAAGTGATTCTGATGAACAGTTTGATTCTGATCTTGTTATAGTTCCATCCTTTTTAGCTAAAGGTTTGGAGTTTGATGTTGTATTCATTGCATTACTAGATGAAGAATATACATTTAGTGAAGTCGATGTGAAATTACTTTATGTGGCAATGACTCGTGCATTACATCGCTTGTTTCTGTTTTCAGAAAAACAACATCGACTCCTTGTAGAAGAAATAAATCGGATAGAAGGCTAGTTACTTATAATCTTCGCTAATTTTTAGTATTTTTACGAATGTTTGATTTGTACCGAATACCTAATATCATATGAAAAAAATTAAAAAGGAGATCACCCTTCATGATTCAGAGAAAATCAGAACGAGAAATTGAGCTAATGAAAGAAGCTGGAAAACTGGTCGCGAGTATTCACCGTAAATTAGCAACGATGGTGAAACCAGGAGTAACGACAAAAGAATTGGATGGATTTGTAGAAAAAACTCTTCAAAAACATGGAGCAAAGCCAGCACAAAAAGGATATCACGGATACGCATTTGCGACTTGTGCATCAATTAATGATGAAATTTGTCATGGATTCCCTCGTAGTGAACCATTGAAAGAAGGTGACCTTGTGACGATGGACTTTGTTGTTGATCTTAATGGAGGGTTAGCGGATTCAGCCTGGACGTATACAGTTGGGAATGTATCTGATGAAATTAAACAACTTAACCGAGTGACGGAAGAATCGTTATATAAAGGGATTGAACAAGCGGTAGCAGGAAACCGAGTGGGAGATATTGGTGCGGCTATTCAATCGTTTGTTAAGCCTTATGGTTATGGGATTGTTCGTGATTTTGCTGGACACGGGATTGGACCAACGATTCATGAAGAACCGAATATTCCTCATTTCGGCAGAGCTGGTAAAGGCCAGCGTCTGAAGGAAGGAATGGTAATTACGATTGAACCAATGATTAATATTGGCGATTGGCAATCAAAGATGGATGATAATGGATGGACTGCGAGAACACGAGATGGAAGTATTTCAACGCAATATGAACATACATTGGTGATTACAAATGGCAAACCAATTATTACGACAGAACAAAATCAAGAAGGTCTTTGGGATCTATAAACAATAATAATGAGGATATCAATACAGTAATCAAGACTTTCCACTTTAAGGAAGGTCTTTTTTATTGTTGCATCCAGGAGGTTTAAAAGGGACGCTACAAACAAATATAAAAATATTTTAATGAAGTTTTCTAGTCTTAGGCAAGCACCATGATTGTAGACAATCATAGGCTATATAAAGAAACAGAAAGGAGAGAAAAACGTGAATGATGATCGAATTATAAACTGGCTATTTCCTGCTCAACCAGGGGTAACGCAAGATTATCAAGGAATTGGTTCTTTTCTTGGTTTTGGACCTGGAACTGGACCGGGAAGTCCTCCACCAGGGCCTCCTGGTCAACCTCCTAGGCCACCTGGATTCCCTACTGGCACCGGTGGTTATTCTCCTCCTGGTGGGCCACCAGGGCAACAAGGGCCTCCACCAGGACCTCCACCAGGGCGACCGCCTGCTCAGGCAACACAGCTTGGTGGAATTGGGACATTTGCTGTAGATCCAGGAGCATTTCATGGTTGTTTATATCGCTATACGTATGTTGTTTTAGAAAATCGACGGAGATTCTGGTTTTGGCCTACATTTATTGGAAGAACTTCTGTTGCAGGGTATAGGTGGAGACCTAGGCAATACAGATGGGTCTATATGGGAATTGATACAAATCAAATTCGCTCTTTCCAATGCTATTAACAAAAATACTTTTTCAGCTGTGTTTAAATAAATTTTAAACCAGCTTTTTTTTATTGATAGGAATCTGCTGATTTTTAAGTTGTGGAGGAAGGAAGTGAACACGGATCGTGCTGCGAATATTGTTGAATCATGTTATGTGTCGGAAGGGTTGATTTATATGTACGAATTGGATGTTTATATGTACCAATGTAACGTTAATCTGTAGGAATTAAAAAAACTACATATTTTTGTCCTTTAATTGTGTTGACGACAGGGTCTTCTTTATGAAATTGGTTTAATTAACTAAATAATGGATGAATGAAAGATAGGAAAAATGTATAATAGAAAGTAAGATAAAGTAGAAGATACAGTTCAACTTAGGGGGATTTCCATGTTGCAGTGGAATTGGATGACAAACGAAGCAGCACTTGAAATCGTAGAATGGGAATACGATGATGAATATTCATTCTACGATATTCAGAACGAAGTAGACGATTTAGATGAATTTTTGAATCCATTCAAGTGGAATCATTATGCAGCAATTTATGAAGATGATGAATTAGTTGGTTATTTCAGATTCAATCCACTGAATTTACATGATGTAGAAATTGCCTTAGGATTGCGCCCAGATTTAACTGGTTTAGGCAAAGGATATGCATTTACAAAATATGCAATTGAAACTGCGCTAAAATGGTATGAACCAAAAAAGTTACTTGTCAATGTAGCAGAATTTAATCAACGCGCAATTCATGTTTTTCAAAAACATAAGTTTGATAAAGTAAGTTATTTTCAGCGGAACACAAATGGCCGCGATTATCGATTTGTTAAATTGGAAAGAGACTTCTTATGATACCACTTCCAGAACGTTCATAAACTAGTAGAGGAGGAATATCTATGGAATTTGTACGTTACAATTCGGCCTTGACGGTGCTTGACTTAGCGGGAGAATTTCTTGCTAAACAAGAAGCAATTCATAATCTTCCTCTTGGAATACTTAGACAATTAGCAAAGCTTGAAAAAACCTCTGGGTCAATACCAAACGATATGTTGATGGCATTAGGAATAGATGAGGAGAATTTTGTGAAAGTTGTGCTTGTTAGAACACCGCCACGGAATCTGATTATTTGTGGACAACTTTCCGTTTTAAAAAAAGCAGCACAGTGGATATATAGTATTGGCATCGACATTCCAGGAGTTGTCGGGTGTACGGATACGTCTAAGACATTTGCAAATGAGTGGTCGAATCTTACTGGGCACCGTGCTGTAGCATGTATGAAGCAAAATATTTACCAATTGAAAAATCTTCAAGAGTATCCTAGGAAACCTGGTCGGCTCAGTTATGCAACAGAGGATGATATTGCGTTGGTTATGTCTTGGACCGAAGAATTTGAAGAAGAAGCGTTAGGACTAACCGAACACCCGAACTTGGAAGAAACAGTTCGAAAAGAGATTAGTAACAACCAAGTATTTTTTTGGCGGAACGATCAATGTACGCCTGTCTCGATGGCAAAACGAGCAAGGGAATTGCCAAATGGTATTGTCGTTAACTTTGTCTATACTCCTGAAGAGTACCAACGAATGGGTTATGCAACAACATGTGTCGGTGCATTAAGTGAACGGCTTTTAAACGAAGGGTTTAAATTTTGTAGTTTGAATACCGATGCGGAAAACCCTACTTCAAATTCTATTTATATGAAAATTGGCTATGAACCGATTGGCGATGCTGTTGAATATCGTTTTGAGGAGATTTCGAATTCACCTTAAGGGTGAATTTTTTTGTACAGAAAAAGAGGTTACAAAAAGCAGAAAAAATAGTATAATAAGACTGAATATTTAGAATCATATCAGATCATTTTCACAATGGATAACTTATTTAATATAAGTATCTTGATGGATAGAAAAGCTCTAGGAAATAAAAAATAAAGTAAATCTACTAGAGGAGTGTCGTTGATGTTTACTTTTCCATCTTTATTCCATCATGCAGCCCTGAAAATTTCTTTATTTTACCTTTTGTTAGGAATCCTATGGATAACTGTTTCAGATGGCTTAGTCGATCATTATATAACGAACTCGAAAATTGCTTTAATTATCCATACGACAAAAGGGGTAGGCTATGTTGTTGTAACATCAATTCTCCTCTATATTTTGATAAAAATTTATTTTAATAAGAACGAACAAATTCATGAAAAGCTAATTGATGAAAAGAAGCAAAGGATTGAAGTCCTTACCAGTTCGAGAAAGATTTTGGAAAGTATTAGTGATGCGTTCTTTTCAGTAGATGAAACCTTTGCTTTTACTTACATGAACAATGAAGCGAAACGATTATTAGGCAGAAAAACAAATGAAAATTTAATCGGTAAAAACCTTTGGAAAGAATTTCCTGATTTAATGGAAACAAAAATTCATTCTGCCTTACTTATTGCAAATCAAGAGTATACTAATCAGTCATTTGAAGAGTTTTATAAGAGTCAATCGTCATGGTTTGATGTCAGGGTATTTCCTTCTGGAAAAGGAGTTTCTGTATTCTTTTTAAATGTGAATGAACGTAAAAAACATGAAGCCGAATTGGAACACCTTCTTCAATTTGATTATATGACAGGGTTACCTAATCGTTTTAGCTTAACAAGAGATGCAGAAGATATGCTTGCTAAAGCGGTTAAAAGAGAATCAAAGCTAGCACTAATAGTTATTGATATTAACCGCTTTAAAACAATAAATGATACGTTTGGTCACCATATTGGTGATGAATTGTTGAAACAGGTAGCTAAAAGATTGGAATCTACTTCGGAGCAACTACCTATTCAAGTTTATCGTAATGGTGGAGATGAATTCTCATTACTTTATCAAGATGTGCAATCGTTCGAAATATTGAACAAAGTATTAGCAAGTGTGGTTAAGGAGTTAAGTAAACCATTTGAATTGAATGGTCAGCATATCGTTGTTGATGTAAGTGTAGGAATTTCTATTTTCCCTGATGATTCAGTGGATGCTCATACGCTTTTTCAACATGCAGCCATGGCTATGTACTTAGCAAAAGAAGAAGCCGGAGTAAGCATACAATTTTATTTAAACGGTCTTAGTCACCATATAGACTCCTTCCGTCTTGAACACGATTTGACAAAAGCATTGGAAAATAACGAAATATATTTACAATATCAGCCTAGATATGACTTGAAGAAAAAAAAGGTTGTTGGAGTTGAAGCTTTGGTACGTTGGAATCATCCAATAAATGGACGAATTCCTCCGTTAGATTTTATTCCGATTGCTGAAAAAACCGGCTATATCATTCGATTAGGGGAATGGATTATTGCAGAATCGTTTTCTCAATTGAAGGAGTGGGAAAAGCAAGGAATTCGTTTGGAGATGTCCATAAACTTATCGGCAAACCAAATAAGGAAAAGTAATTTCGTTGATGATGTGAGGATGTTACTAGACAAATATAGTGTTGAACCGAATAGAATTGAATTTGAGATAACTGAAACAGTGTTAATGTATCATATCGAAACCAGCTTAGCCACCATCAAAGAGTTGAAGAAATTAGGATGTAGAATTGCTTTGGATGATTTTGGGACGGGTTATTCTTCATTGAATTATTTGAAAACGATTCCAACAGATTATGTCAAGATTGATCGTTCCTTTATGAGTGAGGTTCCAGGAAATAAAGTGGATTCTGCAATCGTCGAAACAATTATTCATTTAGCAAGGCAACTAGGGATTTATGTAATCGCTGAAGGAATTGAAACAGAAGAGATGATCGACTTTTTAAAGAAGCATAAATGCGATGGTATTCAAGGGTACTTCATAAGTCGACCAGTAGATTCAATAGATGTACCTTCACTTATAAATAGATCATATCTAATATCATGATATGAGCTGTGAGCTAGTAGCTTCGGTTTTTTTCATGTAGAATAATAAATATAATCCTTATTTATATTTGCAGGAGGAGCCAACTATTGTCAAAACAGAATAAACGTATGAGAAAGCGATTGGAAGAAGGAAGAACAGCTTTTATTGTAAAAGAAGGTCTTTATCATTTTGGAGTAAAGTTATGGGTTTTGTATTTGATCGTAACGTATATGATTTCTTATCGTTTTGATCCATCATTATTTGTTGTTCGTGGAGAATTGATACGAAGCGGAATATATTTGTTAGCCTTCCTTGCGATAGGTAGTTATTGGGGATTTTTCTGGTTCCAAATGCATACTGCTGACAAAAAACGAGAAAATGACAAAAGTAAATCAGAGTGACGTAAAGCGTCACTCTGATTTACTATGTGAAATATTCAATTTTTGCTTCAGGAAAATATTGCTCCTGATAGTGATGAAGATGGTACTGAATAGCTTCTTGCTCATCTGTTTGGTAAACATATTTTCCGATTCCGTATTTTCCCCACTTATATTTGCGTTTTTCCTCATCTAGTTCTAGTTTGGTCATTGGATAATTTTTTTGAATTACACGTTTTGCGGGTTTAGTAAAACGATGTTGAATCAATTCAAAAGTCATTCCTTCGCGAAATTTCTCAGGAAGATGCTCATCGAGCAATTGAAACATTTTCAAATAGCCTTCCTCCCACCCCTCATGTAAGTAGATGGGGGCGATGATAAAACCTAGTGGATAACCAGCTTCGGCTACCTTTGCTGCGGCCTTAATTCTTTCAGTTAAAGGGGAAGTTCCATGTTCAAAGTTTCGAATCACATAATCAGCATTGATACTGAAGCGGAAGCGCGTTTTTCCTCTATGGTCTGCATCTAATAAATGATCGATATGATGATATTTAGTTACGAAACGAAGCTTCCCGTAGTCAGATTTCCCAAAATGTTCAATTGCCTGTTTTAACGAATGGGTTAAATGGTCGATTCCTACAATATCAGACGTACAAGCAGCTTCAAAACGCGTTTCTTTAGGCGCACGTTCCGCCATATAGGAATCTGCTGCGTCTAGAATTTCATCCACATTCACATAAGTTCGAATGTAGGGTTTGCTTCCCATCGTTGTTTGTAAGTAGCAGTATTGGCAATGTCCCATACATCCTGTAGCTAATGGGATTGCATATTCAGCAGAAGGTTTCGACGTATCAAATTTCAATGTTTTTCGGATTCCAACCACGAGTGTTGACTTAGCATTTCTATATTTTTGTAAATCATTTTTTCCTGGGATGTTTCTTACTTGATTATGAGATGTTGTTTCTCTGATTTCGATCCCCATTGCTTCGAATTTAGTTTTTAATTGTCTTCCTAAAGCATATTCTAATGCGTCTGGTTCAATATATACGAGTTGTGGTACAAAAGGTTCGATCATAAATCAAAGGCCTCGTGTAGAGGGGAAATTCCTGCTTGATTTTCATCACTACTTGCAAAAATTTCGCGATATTCATCTTCAGCTTCACCATAACTCGAGTAAATCGCAAATTCATCGGTTAAAGGATAATACTCATCCATAAAAAAGAGAGATAATTCACCTGGATGATAAGGGTTTTCTACGATATTTGCACCTTGAATATGTGCGACAGATTGTGTGTGTGGATTGCGTTGAATGACATATACTTGGTCACCAGAATGATATTGGTTGTTAGTCATAATTATTACTCCCTCGTAGATTAATTAGATTTCTTTTTATCATTAGAGAGAAAGGGGATTGTTATGCGTGGAAAAAATATCATTAGAAAAACTTGCCTTGTCGCCAAGTCCGTCATGGCGAAAGCCTTAGTTTATCTTATACTTTAATCCATAGGGAAGTTAAACATTTTTAAAGTGTTAGAAAAACTTGGCTTGTCGCCAAGTCCGTCATGGCGAAAGCCTTAGTTTATCTTATACTTTAATCCATTAGGGAAGTTAAACATTTTTAAAGTATTAGAAAAACGACAGTCATGAAAGACTGCCGCTAATTTGGTGTATGAATTTTTGCCATGTCTAATCATCTTGTTTAGGATCATTATCCACTTGATCAGTTAGTTTCTTTTCCAGTTGATCTACGCGTTCTTGTAGTTGCAAGAATTCTTCTCTCGAGATGATATTTAAATCATCCATAATAGAACGCATTTTTTCTTTTGAGCGCTGGTTCCATTGTTCCTCTGTTTCTTCTCCCTTTTTTAGCAGAGATTGATACAATTCGTCAGCTTCCTTCGGTGTTACTTTCCCTTTAGCAAGCAAGTCATCAACATATTTATCCACTTTTTCCTTGCTCGAAACTGCAGCACCTATACCGAGTAAAAATCCTGTTTTTAACAAATTACTCATCTAATAAACCTCCTTAGTGATTTTGTTCTCTATATTTATCCACCCACCATTTATGAAATAGGAAAGTGGTAATACATATGATGAAAGTGATGATAGTAAGAATAAGCGCAATCAATTGTATAGAAGAATCAGCGACCAGTATAGTTAAAAGTAGAAAAGTTACCATAATAAAAAAAGTTAGTGATGATCCGATCATCATCAGCACAAATCTTTGATGGTCAAATGATCTCCATTGACGCCGTTCTTCAGAATTTCTTTGATAAGAAGGTTCTTCTAGCCACTTATTTATATTACGTGGGATCGATAGAAAAGGTTTCACTGAGTCTTTTAAAAGTTGCATTTGTATGCTTGCATGATCCTCTTCCTTTTCTTCTAACCATTCCATCACCACTGGTTTTCCTAGCTCTAAAAAATCAATTTTTGGATCAATAATCGTTAGTACACCAACACCGATCGAAGCAGAACGTCCTAAAAATGCAAATTCAGCAGGTAATTGGATTGGTTGTTCACGGACGATTTCTTGAAGATCTTGAAAAATTTCTTCCATCGCACCCTGATCCAAATCTTTCAAGCCTTGATCCAAATACAGATCTACATAAGTTTTTAATAAAGACGAAAGTTTACCCTTATTAGCATGGGGAAGAAGAAACCCCAATTCTTGCAATTGGTCGATGACAAGTTGATAATCATCTAGCACAAAACCTTGAATCATTCTTCTGATTTTTGCAGAATCTTCGCGAGAAATTTCTCCTACCATACCGAAATCGAGAATAACAATCGTTCCATCTTTCGTAATTAATATATTTCCCTGATGTGGGTCAGCGTGAAACATCCCATAATCCAATAATTGATCAACAAAGAACTGAAATAACCGACGTGCAGCACCTTGACGGTCAATATGATGTTTTTTGAAATAAGCTATATCCGTTACTTTCTGTCCTTCTACCCATTCCATGACGAGAACACGGCGAGTGCAGTACTCCTCATAAAATTGAGGAATGTAATAATTTTTACTATCGTGGAATTTTTTGTAGAAATATTGTCCATTTTTCAATTCTTTATGATAATTTAATTCATTTCCAACGATAGAAACGACTTCTTTATAAAGGGCTTTTGTATCCATTTCTTTTCCGAACTTCGTAAATACACGAGTAATCCATAAGACTAAGCGCAGTGCTTTAAAGTCAGTTTTAATAATTTTATCAATATTGTATCGTTGTATTTTTATGGCGACGTCTTGACCGTTGTGTAACTTTCCTTTGTATACTTCTCCAATCGAAGCTGACGCAACTGGCTTATCACTTAATTCGGCAAGATAATTTTCTAATTCTTGTCCCCATTCTTTCTCTAATATTTTCTTTGAAATATTCGCCGGAACAGGAGGTACTTGATCGATGAGATCAGATAGTTCATTTAAAAATACTTCAGGCATAATATCTGCTCTTGTGCTTAGAAACTGTCCAACTTTTATCATTAAGCCTTCCAACTTAATTGCTTTTTCTCGGTACTCTGCTGCTTGTTTTGTCAATAATTTTTCCCATTTTTTTTTGGTTTCAGTATCCCATGTTTTATTTCGTTTATTAAAAACATATAGTTGTGATACAAATTTTATGAACATTGTTACGATGATTAAGATGCGATAGAATGAGAAGTTTTTCACAAATGATCCTCCTGTCAATTCAACTACTACACTGTATCTGTTTCATACCCGATAATAATAAGAATTATGTCACTATTATACTACATTAATAAGTGAATTCTCTAAAAAACACTCATCGAATTCAAAGATGGAAATTTGTAAAAGATTTAAATAAGACATTTGACGACTGTATAAACATTAGTTTATTATAGAGGTGAGATTGGTAGTATATTAAAAAGAAGAGGAGCCAACTAAATGAATGAAAGGGAGCAGGTAATATTAGACTTGATTCGAAATAATCCGTATATTACCCAACTGGATCTTGCTGAACGCTTGAACTTATCAAGATCAGCAATTGCAGGTTACATTTCAACTTTAACCAAAGCCGGACATATCATTGGGCGTGCCTACGTATTAAATGAATCAAGAAAGGTTCTGTGTATTGGTGGAGCAAATATCGATCGCAAAGCAAAGTTAGTTCAAGATTTTCAATGGCAAGACTCCAATCCTGTCCATGTAAGCGACTCAGCGGGTGGCGTTGCAAGAAACATTGCAGAAAATTTGTCTAAACTTCTTATTCCAACGTCGCTCCTAACAGTGATAGGAAACGATCAAGCAAGTGAAGTTATTTGGGAATCTTCTTCATTGATTGACCGGTCCCCATCTATAGAAAAACAAGGTCAAAGAACAGGTACTTACACGGCAGTGTTAAACAATGACAATGAGATGGTATTTGCTTTAGCAGATATGGATATTTATGATTCGGTATCAACGGAAGACTTGAACTTAGCCAGTAGTCATCTTCGTGCTGCTGAGATGTTAATCTTAGACACGAACTTTCCTAAAAATGTATTGCGAGAAATAATCCAAAATAAGCAAAAAGATCAAGTATTGGCTCTTGTTCCTGTTTCTTCGAAAAAAATGAATCGAGTACCGGATTCATTGGAACAAATCGATTTCATTATTTTTAATGAAGAGGAACTGAAATCAGCTTCAAAGAGATATTTGATAGATTCTTCTTTGGATACTATCGAACAAATGGATGAAATTTTAAAGTTAGGTGTTAAAAATGTCATTGTTACTAATGGAAAAAATGGAGTTACATTTAAAACTGAAATGGGCGAGCATGGATCTCTGGCAGCATTACCTGTATCTGTGAAAGATGTGACGGGAGCCGGTGATGCTTTTGCAGCTGGCGTTATTTACGGACTGTATCACGAACTACCGTTAAGAGAGGCTTGCAAGTATGGCATTCAATTAGCGAAATTTACTATAGAAACAGACGAGTCCGTTGCAAAAAATCTTAATGAAACGTTTTTCATGGACAAAGATCCATTGGAACAAGGAGGAGAATAATATGAGTTTAACTAATTATTTAGTGTATTCACCTGAAGTGGAAGAAGCAAAAAAAGTGGGAACTCCAATTGTAGCATTAGAGTCAACGATTATTGCACATGGCATGCCTTATCCACAAAACATTGAAACTGCTACAAAGGTTGAAGAAATTATTCGTGAGAAAGGTGCCGTCCCTGCTACGATTGCGATTATTGATGGGAAAATAAAAGTAGGTTTGACGAGTGATGAATTGACCTTGTTAGGACGGGCTTCCGATGTAGAAAAGGTCAGCCGAAGAGATTTATCAGCGGTATTGGCAATGAAAAGAATGGGCGCAACAACAGTTGCAGCGACAATGATTTGTGCGGAATTAGCTGGAATAAAGATATTCGTAACTGGTGGGATAGGTGGCGTTCATCGAGGTGGACAAGAAACAATGGATGTTTCTGCAGATTTACAAGAACTTGCTAAAACAAACGTTGCGGTCGTATGTGCAGGAGCTAAATCAATATTGGATATTGAATTAACGTTAGAGTATCTAGAAACATATGGCGTCCCCGTTATAGGTTATCAAACGGATGAATTTCCAGCTTTCTACACTCAATCGAGTGGATTTGGTGTTGATGTAGCTGCGAAATCTGCAGAAGAGATTGCTGATATGTTGAAGGTGAAATGGGATTTGAATCTTTCAGGTGGGATGGTTATTGGAAATCCCGTCCCATCAGGTGATGAGATGGATCCAATTCTAATTAAAGGAATAATTGATGAGGCACTTGAAGCGGCTAAAAAAGAAAAAATCAGTGGCAAAGGAACAACACCGTTTCTATTGGATCGTCTAAAAAATAAAAGTAATGGAGCAACACTAAAAACAAATATATCGCTAGTTGAAAATAATGCGAGAGTTGGAGCTGACATTGCTGTAGCTCTTCAAAATAAATAGTAAATAATATTATGACAATGCGATTGTTTTAAGACCAAGAAAAAGCCGAAAAGATCTCTTAAACTAAAGAGCCTTTTTCGGCTTTTATTTAGATTGCATTATGATTTTGCTCTAAACATGACATTCATAGAAAGAAGTCTATTTACCATTATCAATGAAAATAACAAAACTGTAGTAAATCCAATCCAATAGGAAATAATCCTAAGCGCGTCAGCATTCCAAGGAGCAAACGATGACACAATCATTCCGCCAAATAAAGAGAGACAAATCGTGATTAGAATCAGAAATATTGGATTTAATACTTTAAATATTAAAAAATCTCCATTATGTTCTATCTTATTCCGCTTATAAAGATGAACACCTAATATGAGAAATAATCCAGTAACGATTATTGGTAAAATCACTGTAGTAACTTGAAAAGGGTGATTAACTACATACATAAAAGGAGTCACGTATTCAATCCATATTGGCGAGTTAACATGAAAATGAAAGTGGACATTTATTAACTCTTGAATCAAATAAAATAATCCCAAAGGAAATATTCCCAATAGAAACGTCAACACAACTTGAGATATCATTTCACCGGAAATTGCACCGATAAGCAGAGCGAATGTGAAAAACATTATAAATCCTAACAACGGTCCCCAAAATATTTCAATCCAACTAACAAGATACAACGAGGAGCTGTAATCTGATTGATAAATAATAAAGTAGGCAATGAAAAAGTTCACAATGTGAAACAATGCGATAGTAAAGATACCATAACACCATTTAGCTAAAAATAGTTCTTGCCTTTTAAAAGGTAAAGAGAAAGTAAAATCGTTTCTTCTCGTGTTCCTTTCTAAGCCAATGAGGAGGCAGGCCAATAAAATAATTGAAATAGACAATATAATAGGAAATGTTCCTTGTGAAAAAATTTCTAAAACTTCCCATGCTTGAATTTCATAAACATGTTCTTCTACTTGTTGCGCTTGTTCTTCCCGTTCCTGCCAAGTTTCAAGTGTAAGAACCGTTTGAAACGGCATATGAAGGACAAACAAAGCAAAAATCATCCATGTAGTGATCCGTGTTTGTTTATAGTTTTGAAACCAAAGTGCTTTATGGAACATCAATTTCACCTCCTAATTTAGCTAGAAACAAGTCTTCTAAAGATAAAGGAAGTTCTTCATATAAAAGAGGCGATAACTCCTTTAATTTTTTTACGATAGTTGAATTATTTTTATCGATTAAGATAGTATGCACTTTTCCTGTTTTATTCAATATGTCGATATCATTACGAATCGCATTTGGCATATCGCCATCAAAAAGAATCTGAACTTTTGTATACATTTCTATCATTTCATCTAACTCATAATGCGTATCAACTTTTCCTTCTTTAATCATAATTATATCATTGGCCATAAATTCAAGTTCATCAAGCCGGTGAGAAGAAATAATAACAGATACATTACTCGTTGAGACTTCTTCTACTAAAATTTTTAATATTTGTTTTTTCACAATGACATCGAGGCCATCTGTCGGTTCATCAAGGAGAATGTATTTTGCTTTTGTTGAAAATGCAACGATAAGCGAGAAAAGTGCTTTCATTCCTTTTGAATAGTTGCCAATTTTGTTAATAGGTTTCAGTGAGAACCTTTCCATTAAATTGTGAAAATATTTTTCATCAAACTTCGGATAGATGCTTTTATATAGGTAAAGCATTTCTTTTGTACTGTAATTTTTTAACGCTTCTGAGGAGTCAGGTACAAAAATAACTTGCTCTTTTAAAACTGGTTTACTAAAAATGTTTTGATCATCAATCGTAATGGTTCCTTTAGTAGGATCAAGTATTCCAACCATCGTGCGTAATAGCGTCGTTTTTCCAGCTCCATTTCGTCCAATAATACCAACGATACTACCTGTTTTTACTTCGAAATCAATGTCAGTTAAAATTTGTTTGCCATTTATATACTTTGAAATGTGATTAACTTTCATCGTGGTGTCCCTCCATCTCTTCGTAGACGTCAGTGAACCATTGAAGAAGTTCGTTTTTAGATAAACCAGCATAATAACTATCAATAATTACTTGTTTAAATGATTGTTTCAATTCCTCTGCTTGTTTTCGATCGTAGGTATGAGCTAACTCTTCAGAAATGAACGTGCCTTTGCCTCTTAATGTAACGATGAGACCTTGACGCTCTAATTCTTGATATGCTTTACTGACGGTATTTGGGTTTATGACCATGTGTGATGATAATTCACGGACAGAAGGAAGCTTTTCATTTGGTTTAAGGAGCCCTTTTGCACACATTTCTTTCACTTGATGAATCACTTGCTCATATAGGGGGATGTTTTTCTTTGGGTCAATTTGAAAATACATCACTTCACCACCTCTAACTATAGATAGTCATTTTGTACTAAGTGTGTTATATGTATCGGTACATTTAAAGTATGGATAAATAATAAAGTATTGTCAACTTTATATCAGGACTAAGATAGCTTCGAATGGATTATCCAAGCGAAGCTTTAAAGTATATTATTATCCCTTATTTTTTGCCACGGTGAAAGAAAAGATTGCAAATAAGAGGAAGGAGATTGGATGACAGTTGTGATATCGCCTTGATCGGTTACAGTTCCTTTATTAATAAAAAGAAAGTGGCTAGACAAAAATTCGATGTCTGTTAAATCATGGCTTATGAGAAAGGTAGTAATCTTAGTTTCCTTTAATACTTGTTGGAGTTCTTCGAGCAAGGTAATTTTTGTTGGGAAATCTAGCGCAGAAAATGGTTCGTCTAAAAACAAAACGCTCGGTTCCAGAACGAACGCACGGGCAAGGTTCATTCTTTGCGCTTCACCTCCTGAAAGACGATAAGCTTGTTCATAGGCGAGGTGAGAAATATTAAACCGCTCGAGCCAGTTCATTACCAGTTTTTGTCGATTAGCTTTATCAATTTTTCTCAGTTTCAGGCCAATTTCAACATTGCTATAGACAGTACCAATAAAACGATACGAATGTTGGAAGACGCAAGCCCACTCTCTTCTAATATGTAAGGGTGCTTTGTTTGTATCAATAGGCTTCCCTTTGTATATCAACGTTCCATTGGTTGGGGGTTCAAGCAGACTCATTGCTTTTAGTAACGTTGACTTTCCTGTCCCATTTTCACCCATTATTCCAATGGTTTGTCCTTGTTGAAGAGAAAGGTGGTCGAGAGTCACAATTGTTTTGTTTGATTTTTTACATATGAAATGTTGGTATTCTATCCATGGTGTCATACCGTCACATCCTTTTGTTGAAGTTTAAGTAAAATGAAGGTAAGGATCAGTGCGATAGTCATCAGGATAAAAGAGAGTGCTAAAGCAATTTCAAAATTACCCCTAGAGACTTCCATAACCATTGCTGTTGTTAAAATTCTCGTCTGTCCTTGTAGGTTACCTCCTACCATCATGGCAGCTCCTACTTCGGCTAAAACTCTTCCTAATCCAGCCATGATTGCAGCCCATATTCCGAACTGAGCTTGCTTTAAATAAAGCACAAGACTTTGAGTTTTAGTAGGAGCTAATGCTTTTAATTGAAGTCTCATCCCACCATCTATTTTTTTGAATGCTGAATAGGATAAAGAAATAATGATAGGTAAGGAAACGACAATTTGCGCTATAACAATAGCGTTTGCTGTAAATAACCACTGCCAATCTCCTAATGGACCAGCTCTCCATAAGAACATCGTAACCCATAATCCAGCGACAACTGGAGGGAGACCCATCCCAGCATGACTTAGGAGTATTGCGAGCCTTTTCCCAGGAAATGATTTGAAAGCTAGAATCATGCCGATCGGGACACCGATAATTGTGCTAATGAAAGTTGAAATGAGACAGACTTGGATGGTTAACCATGTAATTTCAAGGACTTCCGGATCCATGGATAAAATCATTTGCATTGCTTCACTTAATCCAGTCCAAATTAAATTCATCTGCAACACATCCAGTCTATTGATCTGTCTTACTCGAGAAGAATAGTGGTTCTCCCCATTCCTCTACACCATAGTTATTGATTAAATCTTGGGTTTCTTCTTTCAATAAATAATCCACAAATGCCTTGGCAGCTTCCTCGTTGATTTGCTTAGAAAGTTTTGGGTTCACTTGCATGACGTGATAGATATTTGCGAGAGCGTCATCACCTTCAACAAGGATGGATATTGGGGCAAGACGATTCTGTAGATAAAGATAGGAGCCTCGGTCTGTTATTACATATCCCTCTTTTTCAGCAGAAATACGCAACGTTTCTCCCATACCCTGCCCGGTTTCTTGATATGTATCAAAACTAGGAGAAATACCAGCTTGCTCCCATAGATCTAATTCTAAATAATGTGTTCCGGAATCATCTCCTCTAGAGTAAAAGGGGACATTTTTTTGATGAATTGCGAATAAAGCTTCTGTAATAGACTTGTCTTTGAAAGCGGCGATATCTTTATCAGGGCCTAAGAGAACATAATCATTATGCATCACTCGATGACGATTGATGACAGTTCCTTGTTCTTCTAATTTTTCTTCTTCAGATGGAGCGTGAACAAGTAATACATCTGCTTCCCCTTTTTCGCCCATGGATAATGCTTGGCCAGAACCCACGGATATAATTTTCACTTGTACTCCGGTTGCGTCTTCAAACACAGGTAGGAGTTTATCTAATAAACCGCTGTCATAAGTGCTGGTCGTTGTAGCTAGTAACAACTGGTCTCCTATTTCTCCTGCATCCATCTCGACTTGGGAATGACTTGTTTCGCAAGCGCTGATGATGAAAATAATGATGATCCAAAGGCTAAAAATATTACTAGGCAGATTTTTCATAGGTTTCATCTCATCCTTTAATATAATTTCGATCCCTGTTTTCTAATTACTTATATTTTCTCACAAACCTTTAGGTATGGATATGTTTAGTTTGCTTTTTGTCAATGCCATATGTAAATAATTAACGTATCGATCAAGGGGCGCGTATTGCTATCATTTATAACAAATTTGTACTAAAATAGATCAATAAGAAATGTCAGAATTTTTTACTAATATCATATTTATTAGGGTAAGGGAGTGGGAAGATGAGAAAGGTCCTTGTGTTAGGCGGCACGCGTTTTTTTGGAAAAAGACTTGTGCAGAAACTATTAGACCATGGCGATGAGGTAACCGTAGCGACGCGAGGAGAGACGGCTAATTCTTTTGGCTCGAAGGTCCATCACTTGAAAGTTGATCGGTTTGATCGTGGATCGATGGAAAAAACATTTCAAGATGGAGAATGGGATGTAGTGTATGATCAGATTTGCTTCTCACCAGATGATGCTGAAGATGCGTGTGAAATATTTGCTGGAAGAGTGAAGCGATATGTATTTACGTCTACACTCTCAGTATATCACTTTAATGAAAAAGCTGAAAAAATAGAAAAAGATTTTGATCCATATAACTATCAGTTGCAATCTGGTCGAAAAGAACAATTTGACTATGCTGAAGGAAAACGTCTAGCGGAAGCGACATTTTTTCAGAAAGCAACTTTTCCAGTCGTTGCCCCTAGACCTCCCGTCGTATTCGGGTTGGATGATTACACGGAAAGGCTTCATTATCACGTCCGGAAAGTGATAAATGGTGAGGAAATTGGAGTCGATCAACCAGATGTAAAAGTGTCATTTGTAGATTCTGATGATTTAGCGAACTTTCTCTTCTGGACAGGATTTCAAGAGTTTATTGGACCAATAAATGCATCCGCTTCTGATCAAATTAGTCTTCGTGCAATGATGGAATTAATTGAACGAGCAACTGACAAGGTAGCACTGATTAGTTCAGACGGAACAAATGAAGAGAGATCACCAATAAATTTTCCGGTTTCCTATTACCAAGATGTGTCTACGGCAGAAGCGAATGGCTACTATTTCAAGAAACTATCTGAATGGTTTGAGCCATTAATTCAATCGATAGTAAAACAAGAATTAAAATGAAAATAATTAACGAAACCCATATGCATATATGGGCTTCGTTTTTGTGGGAGGAGGTTAGTCGTTTGACTATCCCTTCTATCTTTTTGTACAAATTACAGGAGTTATGTAAACGTTGTCTTTGCTTTACTTATAGGTAACGATTATGGGAAGATAAGATAATAATGTGGTTTATCTCTACATAGGAATTCACTTTAGGGGTCTCAGAAATCATTTATCAAATAGAGGGAGGCAAAAAAAATGAATTATCGCAGATTAGGTAGAACTGGATTAAAGGTCAGTGAGATTAGTTTAGGTAGTTGGCTTACTTATGGGGATAGTGTAGAAAAAGAGCGAGCAATTCAAACAATTGATAAAGCCTATGATTTGGGCGTGAACTTCTTTGATACGGCCAATGTGTATAATCGAGGAGCGGCAGAGAAGGTCGTTGGTGAGGCATTGCGGAAATATCCGAGAGAATCTTACGTTCTAGCGACAAAAGTGTTTGGTCCGATGGGAGATGGACCGAATGATAAGGGATTATCACGAAAGCACATCTTTGAGCAACTCCATGCTAGCTTGGATCGATTAGGGCATGATTATGTAGATATTTACTATTGTCACCGGTATGACCAAGACACACCAGTGGAAGAAACATTGAGAGCGATTGATGATCTCGTTCGCCAAGGAAAAATCCTCTATGCAGGAGTGAGCGAATGGACTGCCGCACAAATAGAAGAAGCGTGTAACATTGCGGATCGTCGACTACTTGATCGAATTGTCGTCAATCAACCTGTATATAATATGCTTACTCGATACATCGAAAAAGAAGTCATTCCTGTTAGTGAGAAGAATGGTATAGGACAAGTTGTTTTTTCTCCTTTGGCTCAAGGCGTGTTAACGGGGAAGTATAAAAAGGGCGTCGATTTTCCTAAGGGAAGCAGGGCGACAAATCCAAATCAAAATAAATTTGTCGAAAGATTCTTGGCAGATGATACGTTAGAAAGAGTAGAGAAGCTTGAGGTAATTGCTGGTGAATATGATATTAAGTTATCGCAATTGGCACTTGCATGGATTCTTCGTCAGAAGAATGTTGCTAGTGCGTTAATAGGGGCTAGTAAACCAGAGCAAGTAGAAGAGAATATCCAAGCGACTGAAGTTAATATAACAGAGGATACATTTGAGGAGATCGAACAAATATTGGCTGTTAAATAGTATCGTACGTTCATTTATGAGACAAAAAGGCTCTAGAGATTTCTAGAGCCTTTTTAGGTAATTCATAAATGCATTTTATCGGATTTAAACTTCGAAAGTAAATCGGTAACAGTCTAAAATTTTTCTTCATTCTCCTCAACAAAAGTAGGTGGTTTCGCTTTTGCGGCCCATACGAACATACCAAGCACACTAGCTAACACGATAAGTGGAGAAGCTACCATGATTAAAAACCAAGAAAGATCCATTGTCTTACCTCCTTATTTTCTACCTTGAACATAGTCTGCATCAAATAAAAACAATTTGACTAACAAATATAATGATGGAATCAACAATAACAGTCCACCGATAAATGCAGAAATTAATGCTATTGCCATTGTTTCATTTGTGAATCCGTCATAAATCGTTAAATGCGGATAAAGTATATATGGAAGATGAGCAGCACCATAACCAAAGAATGCTGTAAAGTACTGAATCATCACTAAGATGAAGGCAATTCCATAGTTTTTTCGCTTTATAATAAGTGAAAAAGCACCAACAAATGCGAATAAGGAGAGGGCAAATACCCACCAAATATCAACCATTTTTTGGAAATGCTCAGGGTTCTGATTGTTTAGCAATAAAAAGACGATGATCCCCATTCCAATAGATGGGAATGCCCATATTAATGCGTATTTTCTGAGTAAATCTAGAGCTTTTTTATCTTTTGCTCTTGAAGCATAAAATGTTAGAAAGCTCGCAGAAATAAATAAAACACTCACAACCGCAAGTACGACAACTCCCCAAGAATAAGGACTTCGAAATAATTCGCCATATAATAACTCAACATTACCGTTACTAGTGGATATATAACCGCCTTCAGATATCGTTAAAACTGTTGATAATGAAGCGGGGATAAGAAGACCAGTTGAACCATATAAAAAAGTGAAAAATTTACTGTCCTTTGCTCCATAAGTTGCGAAGGCATAATAGGACCCCCTAAGTGCAATGAGTATAATCGCCACGCTTCCGGGGATTAAAAGTGCTGTACCATAATAATATGCTGTTGATGGAAAGAAGCCGACAACCCCAATAAAAAAGAATACGAGGAACACGTTCGTTACTTCCCAAACTGGAGATAAATAACGTTGAATTATTTTGTGTATCATGTGGTTTTGGTCTGTCATCTTCGTATAATAGCTAAAGAATCCAGCGCCGAAGTCAACCGACGCCACTATCAAATAGCCATATAAGAAAAACCAAAGCACAGATATTCCGATGACTTCATATGTCATGTTTTCGCACCTTCCTTTCTATTGAGCGGTCTTTTCACTAGATTCTAGTTTTTCTAATTCTAGCTCGACTGGGTTTCTCTTAAACATTTTTCTTAACACCACTGCACAAGTTACTCCTAATACAACATACAGAATGATAAACAAGTACAACATGATATCGACATGAGCAGAGGTAGTTGCACCTTCCTCTGTTAGCATGACACCATTGATAATCCATGGTTGTCGACCAACTTCTGCGAAGATCCAACCGGATTCAATTGCAACCATAGCAAGCGGTCCTCCAGCAGCAATCATCCATAATAAAGGTTTATTAAATGGATTCCAGCCATTTTTCCAACTCATAATTGCAAACAGGACAGAAACTGCAGCTAGGAACATTCCGATAAAGACCATTAAGTCGAAAAAGTAATGAACAAATAATGGAGGCAGTTTGTCTTCCTCAAAGTCATTTAAACCAATTACTTCCGTATCAGGAGTTCCACCAGCTAAAATGCTTAATGCATATGGAATTTCCAACGCATACTTGACTTCATTATCTTCCGTTAAGAAACCACCAATAATAAGTGGGGCCTCAGATTCCGTTTCAAAGTGCCATTCTGCTGCAGCTAATTTTTCAGGTTGGTACTCGTGTAGGTACTTTCCAGAAAGGTCGCCAACGAGAGCCGTACCAATTGCAAATACAGCGGCTGCAACCATAGTTAGGTGAAGAGCTTTTTTATGGTATACATGCTTGTTTCCTTTTATCATATGAATTGCAGCAATAGTACCTAAAATAAATGCAGACGTTAAATAACATGTAATAATTACATGAGCTATTTTAGTTGGTGTTGCAGGGTTAAACATCGCAGCTAGTGGACTGATGTCTTGTAAAACTCCATCCACCAATTCAAACCCTTGAGGAACATTCATAAACGCGTTGACTGATGTAATAAAAAATGCACTAGCTGTCGCACCAATCACGACTGGGATAATAAGTAGGAAGTGCCTCATTTTAGTTTTGAAACGATCCCATGTATATAAATAGATTCCGAGAAAAATTGCTTCAAAGAAAAATGCAAAAACTTCCATAAACATCGGTAAACCGATAGTATGACCAGCTGCTTGCATAAAGTTTGGCCATAATAAACTAAGCTGTAAACCAATAGCGGTACCTGTAACAACACCAACGGCAACGGTGACAATAAATCCGCGTGCCCATCGTTTTGCCATTAAGGTATAATGAGGGTCATTCCGTTTGATCCCCATCCATTCAGCTAGGGCAATCATTAACGGTATACCTACACCGATTGTAGCAAAAATTACGTGAAATCCTAACGTCACATAAGTCAAAATACGGCTATACATGACCGGATCGTATTCAAACATAGCGAACAACCCTTTCTAGTAAACTTCTATTTTTATTAGCAAAGAGACTAGCTTAAACTAGAATAACTATTGTAACAAAACTTTCTAATTAAAATTGCGAACTTTTGTAGATTGTTTGTAACATATTTAACACTGTTTCAATAGTAATAAATATTATGGATTTCTTTTATAGGTGTTTTCCCTCATATTAATGTGAAATTGTGAGCGTTTATTGAACGAAAAATGATTTTTTTGTGAAATATTATTGGAAGTCGATGAAAGTTGATAATACAGGCGCAAGATGCTACATTGACGACAACAATATTTGTTTTGGGAAACGGTCTGAATAAGAGAGAGATTCGGACCGTTAGAAGAATGGAATTGTGGAAACGTTCCGAATAAGAGAGAGATTCGGACCGTTAGAAGATAGGAATTAGGGAAACGTTCCGAATAAGAGAGAGATTCGGACCGTTAGAAGATCGAAAATAGGGAAACGTTCCGAAAAAGGGAGAGATTCGGACCATTAGAAGATCGAAAATAGGGAAACGTTCCGAAAAAGGGAGAGATTCGGACCGTTAGAAGATAGGAATTAGGGAAACGTTCCGAATAAGAGAGAGATTCGGACCGTTAGAAGATAGGAATTAGGGAAACGTTCCGAATAAGAGAGAGATTCGGACCGTTAGAAGATAGGAATTAGGGAAACGTTCCGAATAAGAGAGGAATTCAGGAATGAAAGAAAATAATATCATGAGGAGAATGGGTAATGAGAGTGTTGGCAGGGGTGTCGCATGAACTTCTTCAATATGGATTAATTCAACTAATTAAAGATGTACGTTCTGTTGATTCAATGGTGATGGCAGAAACAGCTAGTGAGCTCGTACATGCATTGAAACAATATAGATTTGACTTAATCGTTATCGACGACCGATTAGCAAAAGCAGGGGGAATAAGGAGTACTTTATCTTTACTAGAGAACCAATCTCCTTCTTGTAAACGAGTGTTAATGTATCATGATTCTTTTCATGAACTAGAAATCTTGGTTCAACAAAATAAATTACAAGGTCTTTTCTATGAACAAGCTTCGCTAAATGAGTTAATGATTTTCTTTCAACAAGTATTGAAAGGAGACAAGACGATTCTAAGAATGTATGGAGAGGATGAAACGAATCAAAAATCGGTCTCAACAGATTTATCGAGACGAGAAGAAGAAATTTTCAATATGAAAGTTCGTGGTTATTCCGTCGTTGATTCAGCTAAATTATTAAATATTTCTCCTAAGACGGTTGAAAATCATCGGAGAAATATTCGTAAAAAGCTAAATATTACTAAAAATCATCAGTGGTTCGAATGGGGCAAACGGCTCGGGGTGATCTAAAAAAATACATATTGGAGGAAACGAGTAAGATAACTTCGTTTTTCTAAATTTATATTGACGCTTTGATTGCCCTAGTGGTATCATAAAAAATGGAAGTAATCATAAAATTCAAAAAAGGGGGAGAACAGCATGGAAAAGAGAATCGATTTAACGCAAACAATTGAATATCTAATCATCCATGTTGTGTTTTAGAACGTCTCCTTCCTTTAAGACTGTATTAGTTAGGTACGATACAGAAGCATACACATGGCAATACCCATGTGTTTTTATTCGTATCATATGTGAAATATGTATTTTCGGAGCGCATGAGTAACTTACTCATGTGCTTTTTTGTTGTTTACAGCTTTGAGCTGATAACATATAAAAAATTTTGGAGGGATGATCATGTTCATCATTAGAATAATTAGGCGAAAGAGAAAGACAGAGGGAGAAACGACTGGTGGCGGTTAGAGTAGGAAAAAATGAATAAGGAAGTGAATAAAAATGTTCTCAGTACTGAAGAAATTAACATGGTTTTTTAAGAAACATAAAAAGCGATATATTACGGCGATTTTTTTATTGATTGTCGCTAGTTTGTTAGAGGTTCTTCCGCCACGTTTACTTGGGATTGTTATTGATGACGTTCATCAAGGGCGATTAACGGAAGAAGGGCTTAGGCAGTATGTTATTTTGTTTATTAGTCTGATGGTAGCGATCTACATTATAACGTATGTATGGATGAGGCAGCTATTTGGTGGTGCTTTTATTATAGAACGAACGTTACGATCACTGTATATGAAACATTTAACGAAAATGACCCCGACGTTTTATGAGAAAAACAAAACGGGAGATCTAATGGCAAAGGCGACAAATGACTTAAAGGCTATCTCACTCACTACTGGATTTGGTGTATTAACACTCGTTGATGCGACGATATTTCTAGTTATTATTTTGTTTATGATGGGATTTCTCGTCAGTTGGAAACTTACTATTGCAGCATTTTTACCTCTGCCAATAATGGCTTGGCTCATGCAAAAGTACGGAAAAGTTATTCATGAAAGATTTATGAAAGCACAAGATGCTTTCGGTGATCTTAATGATCAAGTACTTGAATCGATTTCAGGTGTGAGAGTTATTCGGGCCTTTGTTAAGGAGAATGATGATCAACAACGATTTAACGCAATAACAAAGGATGTTCTAGACAAAAATATCCAAGTAGCTAAGATCGATGCCCTGTTCGAACCGACGATAAAAATATTAGTTGGACTTAGTTATATGATCGGTCTCGGATACGGTGCCTTACTAGTTTTTCGTAGTGAAATTACGCTCGGTCAGTTAGTTTCTTTCAACATCTATTTAGGGATGTTGATTTGGCCGATGTTCGCCTTTGGTGAATTGATGAATGTGATGCAAAGAGGAAATGCATCGATGGACCGTTTAAATGAGACATTTAGTTACACTGCAGATGTCAAAAATGAAGATGATCCAGATAGAGATTTTCTGCCTGAGTCGATTGACATTCGCTACCTGTCGTTTCAATATCCAACTGCTAGTGAAGAGTCGTTGAAAAATATTCATGCTCATATTCCAAGAGGATATAGCGTCGGAGTTGTAGGGAAAACTGGTAGCGGTAAAACAACACTGTTCAAACAGTTACTAAGAGAATATCCAATCGAGACGAAGGCGATGTTCATATCCGCAATCCCTATTGAAAATATCGCCTTAGCTGAGTTGAAAAAGTGGATCGGCTATGTGCCACAGGATCAGTTTTTATTTTCTAAAACAATCCGAGAGAACATATTGTTTGGAAACCCTTTTGCCAATGAACAGGATTTAGAAAGAGTATTGGAACAAGCGTCAATCACGGCCGACATTGAAACGTTCCTACATGGAATTGAGACATTAGTGGGAGAAAAAGGTGTATCGTTATCGGGCGGGCAAAAGCAACGAATTGCAATTGCAAGAGCGTTAATTAAAGACCCTGAGATTCTTTTATTGGATGATGCTCTGTCAGCAGTCGATGCAAAAACAGAGGCAACCATCGTCAAGAATATTCGCAAAGAGCGGTCAGGGAAAACAACCTTTATTGCGGCTCACCGGATGTCAGCGATTAGACATGCAGACCTAATTTTGGTGATGGATGAAGGAGTTGTGGTAGAAGCGGGAACACATGAAGAGTTACTCGAAAAGCAAGGTTGGTATGGCGGACAATATGCCAAGCAGCAAATGGAAAAAACAGGAGAAGCGATTAGGGGGGGGCATCCATTATGAATCATGTAGGAAAAAGATTTTACGGATATGCGATGCAATTTAAACGCCTAATTTTATTGTCGTTATTGTTTTTGTCTATTGCAGCAGCGGCAGAATTAACTGGACCATTTATAGCTAAGACGATGATCGATAATCATATTATCGGTATCGAACAACCTTGGATTGAGCAATCACAAGGTGACGTCAGTTATGAAGGCAGAAACTTTGTTCGTGCAGATCGCATGGATTCACAATGGACAGAAGATCAAGAAGTGAACCTGTTGCAAATTGGGTTAAGTTATTACTTTATCGATGGACCCATTGAGTTTGATGGTGAAAGATCATTCTCAAATGGAGAAATGACAATCACTCGAGGAGAAGAGGAAGCTAATTATGCTGCGACAGAGATGTCTCAGTCTGATATCTATCTCTTTTTCCAACAGGAAATTCCCTACTTACTTTTTCTTATGGGGGGCTATTTTCTACTCGTAATCATTTCCGCGATTTTTCATTATTACCAAAGTTATTGGTTACAAACGTCAGCAAATCGTATTATTAAGAAAATGCGAGAAGATGTCTTTGCAAAAATTCATGAACTTCCGATTACTTATTTTGATAAGTTGCCAACTGGTAAAATCGTATCAAGAATCACAAACGATACTGAGGCGATTCGTGAACTTTATGTAAAAGTATTAGCGACATTTTTCACCAGTATTGTTTACATGGTTGGTATTTTTATTGCATTATTTTTGTTAGATACAAGGTTAGCATTTGCTACTCTCGTGCTTGTGCCTTTGCTAATTATCTGGATGGTCGTTTATCGTAAATATGCTGGAAAATATAATCGAGTCATTCGTGAGAAATTAAGTGATATTAATGGTCGAATCAATGAGAATATTCAAGGAATGCCAATCGTTCAGGCATTTGGCCGAGAAAAAGAAGTGAAAGAAGAATTTGAAACATTAAATCAAGAGCACTTTAAGTATAATAATAAACTGCTAACATTAAATGCGATGACTTCGTTTAATTTATTGAATTTACTGAGAAATATCGCGTTTGTCGCATTAATTTGGTTTTTTGGTGGGGGATCAATAGGTGTCGGCATGGTATTTAGCCTTGGTGTTGTCTATGCTTTTGTTGATTATATGAACCGCCTATTTGAACCAGTAAATGGAATTGTTAACCAACTCGCGCAACTAGAAGAAGCGAGAATTGCCGGAGAGCGTGTTTTTTCATTAATGGATGAGCCAGGAATTGCTTTGCAGGAAGGGCAACGACAACGATTTCAAGGAGATGTCGTATTTGATAATGTCTCATTCGCTTATGAGGAAGAACGATATGTGTTAAAAAACATTTCATTTTCTGCTAATAAAGGGGAAACAGTTGCCTTTGTTGGTCACACAGGATCAGGTAAAAGTTCGATCATGAACATTTTATTCCGATTTTATGATCATCAAATCGGTAGAGTGGCCGTCGATGGAATCGACATTCATGAGATGACAAAACAAGAATTAAGACAACATATGGCGATCGTGCTCCAAGATCCTTTTCTTTTCAGTGGAACAATTGCAAGCAATGTGAGCATGAATGACCCTTCTATTACTAGAGAACAAATTGTGATGGCCCTAGAGAAAGTAGGTGCGAGTGATTTACTTCGTACGCTTCCAAATGGGATTGATGAAGAGGTCAAAGAAAAAGGAAGTACGTTGTCAGCTGGACAAAGGCAATTAGTGTCCTTCGCAAGGGCACTTGTATTTGATCCTTCAATATTGATATTAGATGAAGCGACAGCGAATATCGATACAGAAACCGAAGAAGTGATTCAGAGAGCGCTTGATGTAGTAAAGGCAGGTCGAACGACGTTTGTGATTGCACACAGACTGTCAACAATCCGACAAGCAGATCAAATCCTTGTATTAAATAGCGGCGAAATTGTCGAGCAAGGGAACCATGAAAAATTAATGGATCTCACTGGTCGTTACTATCATATGTATCAGCTTCAAAAAGGGACAACGAGAGATTCAGCAAGTTAAAACTGACTTAATAGAGAAAGGGTATCGCTGATTAAGCGGTACCCTTTTCATAACAATAAAAAATAGTGAGTAGGAAAGTCTACATAGATTTCTCGCCAATTCCGACACGGTACCCGTAAAAATCTTCATTGAACAAGTGTTGAAAAGTAAACCAAGCTGTATCGGTGACCGTAATTCGAGACGTATTCTCTGGCAACATATCAACCTCAAATAAGATCTGTTTGGTAAGCGGCCCATCAGGTAAATACGTCGGACAAAAGATCGTCCAGTCAAGGTTGCTTGATTTCAAAGCATGATAGGCAGCCAAGTGGTCTTCAGCGGCGTTAGTGCTTTTTCTACGCGACTCTTGTGACTGAAAACGATATACTTCAGGATTCGAACGCGCTTGTAAAATACCTGCCGTTCCAATTGAAATAAATCTGGCTTTATTTTGTTTTACCATCGCATCAATAATTATTGGAGTTGCTTGCGATAAAGTGTCGTTTTTATCGGTAGCCAATGCGCTGAATACAACGTCAATATTATCGGAGATAGCAAGTTCTACGTCTTGACTATTTAAGACATTACCTTTAATGACATGTAAATTAGGGTTGTTTCGAACTTCAGTATTTAATTTGTTAGGGGAGCGTACCAAAGCGGTCACGTCGTACCCAGCATCAAGTGCGAGCGTTACAACATGTGAACCAACTCGTCCAGTTGCTCCTAATATAAGCATATTCATTCGATAGGTCTCCTTCAATTAATAAATATTGGAAGTCCTTTTCCCTTAAATCATTCGATCTAATCCTATAAAGAAAATTGTTATATGCTAGAATTGTAGTAGATTTATCGAAATGTTTTGAAGGAGCTTATGACAATGTTTGAATATATAGAGGCAATTAGTCAAGTTTTACGTGATCCATTTATGAATGCTGCAAATAGTGTCGAGTCCATTCCGTTATTGTTTGCACTTTTGTTAGGGGTAGTAGGTGCTTTAGCTCCGTGCCAGTTTTCAGGGAATATAAGTGCAATTACGCTTTATGGTACGAACTCTCTAAAAGATGGAATCTCTTGGTCTGACACTATTTTTTATGTATTGGGTAAGATCGTTGCTTTTTCGGGACTGGGATTGATTGTTTATTTTTTCGGTCAAGAATTTCAGCGACAACTGCCTATATTTTTTGAACCTATGAGAAAAATCCTCGGACCGATTCTTATTTTAATTGGAATTTATATGCTTGGATTTTTTTCGATGAGGTGGAATATTCGGCTTTGGAAACCTGCAAAAGGTGAGAAGCGAAAAGGAAAATGGGGCGCGTTTATGTTAGGATTTAGCTTTTCACTAGGTTTTTGCCCAACAATGTTTATTCTCTTTTTTGTGCTGCTCATGCCAATAACGATATCGACTGGTTATGGATTTGTTCTTCCAGGCCTGTTTGCAATAGGCACGTCAGTCCCCTTTCTCTTCGTGATATTTGTTATTTGGTATTTAGGATTAAGCGGACAAATCGTCAAAAAAGGACGCAAGATAGGTCTTTACGTCCAAAGAACAGCAGGTGTGTTTATGATTTTGATCGGAATCATCGATATCTTGACATTCTGGTAATTAGTCTTAATGTTTCGTATCGTCTGTGAGAAGAAATCCAGCTTGATCTAGTGCCTCAACTGCATCATCTAAGTCACGTTCAGAAGTCCCTTCTAGCGTGTGTAAATGCACGCCATCGGTCAGCTCAGAGAGATAACTGGCTTTTGTTTTTGTCACTTTACGGATGAATTGATAGACTTCTTTACGATTACTTACCATGATGCTAGCGGTAATATCTCCATAAATAGGGTGTTCCACTTTGACATCTTTGACGCGAACACCCTGATCGACAAGGATGAGAAGTTCCTCCTCGGTTTGCTCAGGCTGATGTTGGCAAGCTACCGTTCTGGTTACCCCTTCATTGGTGGGGTCTATTTCTGTCAAAATATAACCTTGGCTCGTAGCCATAATTGGGATGTTCTTTGCTTTTAATAATGAAATATCTTGGACAATTACCTGTCGACTGACGTTTAAGTGATTAGCTAGTTGCCCACCAGTCAATGGTTCGCCGTGACTTTTTAACAGTAAGATAATTTCATTTCGTCTTTCGTCTCCGAGCCACTTTTTTTTAGTCATCAACAATCCCCCTATTCGTTTGAAACTTCGATAATCTTCTTCGCGACGTAAGTTAATTCCTCTTCTGTTGTGTTCTTTCCAAATGATATTCTGAAAAATCGTAAACGCTCTTGTTCAGTCGAATAAATCGCATTCATTGCAGCAGATCCATCTAACTCTTCTGATTGACAAGCACTTCCTGTGGAAATACATATGTGAAATCGATCCAGTGTAAGAAGCATGTATTGCCCCTGCACACCGTGAATACCTAGTCCGAGAATCCAGGGAAGTTGGTTGGATTGGTCTGGATGTCCTTCAAGCTTCAAGCGGTCACCTAATGGTCTCAATTGATTGATAAACGTATTTCGAAGTTGCCAGGCACGTATCCTTTTCTCAGCTAATTCGTCATGCATGTCGATGGCAGCATGAGTAAATGCAGCAATTCCGGGCGTATTTAACGTACCTGGTCGAAATCCGTGTTGATGTGAGGTTAGTGGATAGACAGATGACCAGGTCACGTTTTCTCGCAATAAAACGGCTCCGACGCCTTTTGGACCATGAATTTTATGACTTGAAACTGAGATAGCATCGACACGAAATTCTGTAATATCAATAGATATTTTGCCAAATGACTGCACGCAATCACTGTGAAACACGATGTTATTTTGTTGAAACCATGATCCAAATTGTTTCAAAGGCTGAATTGTGCCTATTTCTGAATTAACATGTTGAATTGAAGCCAAAAATGTATCTTTTCGAGTCGCATTTTTTATATCCTCTAAAGAAACGAGGCCAAACTTATTTACTGGCAAATAGGTGACTTCAACACCTTGTTTCTCTAGCTGCTGGAAGAATGAATGAACAGTAGGATGTTCAATTGCCGTTGTGATAACATGATTTCCTAGGTGTTTATGTGCTAAGTATAAACTATTTAACGCTATAAAATTAGCTTCAGAACCTCCGCTCGTGAAGAAGATGTTTTCCTCACTCGTTCCAACAAGTGAGGAAAGCTTTTTTCTACAAGTGATTAATAATTGTGAAGCCTGTTCTCCCGCTTCATGGAGACTGTTAGCATTTGAAAAATAATTTTCACTTGCTTTGACCCATGTTTCGATTGCTTCCGTTGATATTTGTGTTGTTGCAGCATGGTCTAAATATATCATAATCAGCCAACTCTCATAAATGTCTTGTTATTAGTTTAATTTTATGTAAATATAGGTGTCAAGACACATGTAAAGAATATAGGTGATGAAGATGAAAAATACGGACGTTTTAATCATAGGTGGAGGGCTTGCAGCCGTGATGTGTGCGCTCAAACTCCCCGATCACATAAATGTCACAATCGTAATGAACGGTACGAAAAAAGATGGTAACTCCTGGAAGGCGCAGGGTGGCATTGCGGCTGCTTTAGATAAAACTGATTCATACTATCTTCATGAAGCAGATACATTGAAGGCAGGTTGTGAAATAAATAATCGACAGATGGTGCATATTCTTGTGAAAGAAGGAGCAAAGAGGTTAGAAAGCTGGATTAAAAAGGGACTAACCTTTGATAAGGACGATACAGGCAAAATAATTTTTGCACAAGAAGGAGCACATGGGCGAAGAAGAATTGTCCATGCAGGTGGAGATCAAACTGGTAAAAAAACAATGACTTTTTTCGCAAAACAAGTCGAAAATCATGCATCCTTTTATGAGAACTATGAAATGATTGACTTGATTACTGATGAAGGAACGTGTCAAGGAGCAACATTTTTGAATGATGAAGGTGAATTGCAAACGATATATGCGCATCATACCGTGTTAGCGACCGGTGGAATTGGTGGATTGTTTCAAGAAACAAGTAATGACCCGAACGTAATTGGAAGTGGAATTGCGATTGCAAATCGAGCAGGTGCTGCGATCTGTGATTTGGAATATATCCAATTTCATCCTACGTTGATATTTTCAGAAGGAAAGACGGTTGGATTAGCTTCGGAAGCATTAAGAGGAGAAGGTGCGACTCTCATCGATCAGTTCGGTAATAGGATCATGGAACATGTTCATCCGCTTAAAGAATTGGCGCCACGCGATATCGTCGCAAGAACGCTATATCAACAATCTCAAAAAGGTCATCAGTTATTTCTTGAAATTTCTTCTATTAGAAATTTCTCTGAAAGGTTTCCACAAATCACAGAATTATGTGAGAGTGGGGGTGTGAATTGGAAAGAAGGGAAAATTCCAGTAAGACCAGGAGCTCACTTCCATATGGGAGGTATAAAGACAAATGAGAACGGACAAACGAGTGTTCAGAGACTTTATGCGATCGGTGAAGTTGCCGGAAATGGCGTCCATGGTGCAAATCGATTAGCGAGTAATTCTTTACTAGAAGCGATTGTCTTTGGTGAACGAACAGGAGAGTGGATCGCGAATCATCCATTACCTGCTCCAATAAGATACATGAAAGATCAGAAACAAGAAACTCCATCAAATAAACCAAAATTACCAGAAAAGGAAGAAATCCGTCAGCGAGTATCCGACGCATTAGGGGTTGTTCGTAAAGGCAACACGATAGAAAAATTTATGGTATGGGTCCAACAATATAATATCGATGTTTGGATGTATCGTTCCCGTTTTGATTGGCATAAAGAAGAAATTCAAACAGCAAATATGTTAATGACCGCTTATTTAACCGCTCAAGCAGCTTTAGCAAATGAGAAAAGTTGTGGAGCTCATTTCAGAGTAGACGAAAAGGGGATGGAACAAAGTGAACAATCTTTTGTTAAAGCAACAGTTGGCTGATTTTTTTCAAGAAGATTTAGGATATGGTGACAAAACGTCAGATGCAATCTTTGAAAATGAAGAAGCTGAAGCTGTTTATATGACGAAACAAGCAGGAGTTTTTTGTGGTGAAAAAGTGATTCTTGCTGCTTATGAACTATTTTCAAAGAATATAAGAGTGACTCTTTTTAAACGAGATGGAGAACAGATCGAAGTGGGAGAAGTGATTGCGAAAGTAACGGGTCCAGTCATTGATTTACTAAGCTCTGAGAGAGTCATATTAAACTTAATACAACGATTGTCAGCGATTGCGACAAAAACAAATGAAGCAGTAAGAGAAGTAGAAGGTACAGGGGTGCAAATTTGTGACACGAGAAAAACCACTCCAGGTCTACGTATGTTAGAGAAATATGCTGTCCAATGTGGAGGAGGTAAAAATCATCGCTATGGACTCGATGATGCAATATTAATTAAAGATAACCACATTGCCCAAGTTGGTTCCGTTTCAAAGGCAGTGGAAAAAGTCAGAGGCGTTATAGGGCATATGACAAAAATTGAAGTGGAAATAGAGACATTCGAGCAACTGAAGGAAGCGATCGCTGCAAATCCAGATGTAATCATGCTAGATAATTGCTCTTCAGATCAAGCGAAGGTCTGGTGTAGAGAAATTCCAGCTCATATCACAGTAGAAATTTCAGGTGGGCTTACTTTAAAGCAACTTAGGGACTATGCAGATACAGGTGTCCATGTCATCTCAATGGGTGCATTAACTCATTCAGCACAATCACTCGATATTAGCTTAGATATCCTTGTAAAGGAAGGTGTCTCACATGTTTAAAACTGATTTATTCCAAGCGGTCCAACCGCAATTACCCGATTCATATAAACATGCGACTGATGAGGAATTGATAGAACGAGTCCAAGAAAGAAAGCGACAATTAGGAACAGATTTGTTTATTCCTGGTCACCATTATCAAAAAGATGATGTGATTCGTTTTGCAGATGAAACAGGAGATTCACTTCAATTAGCACAAGTATCAGCTAACTATCAAGAAGCTTCATATATCGTATTTTGTGGCGTACATTTCATGGCTGAAACAGCAGATATATTAACAAACGAAAATCAAGCTGTCATATTACCAGATCTACGCGCTGGTTGTTCGATGGCAGATATGGCCGATAAGCGACAAACAGAGCGAGCTTGGAGACAGCTAACCGAGTTATTCGGTGACTCAATTATTCCATTGACGTATGTAAACTCATCGGCGGATATTAAAGCTTTTGTTGGACGACATGGTGGAGCAACAGTGACGTCATCAAATGCTAAAACCATGATGGAATGGGCTTTTTCACAAAAGAAGAGAGTTCTTTTTCTACCTGACCAGCATTTAGGTAGAAATACAGCTTATGATCTAGGAGTACCATTAAATGAAATGGTCGTTTGGAATCCAATAGAAGAGAAAATAGAAGAGGACACAGAATTAGAAAAAGTAAAGATGATCTTATGGAAAGGACACTGTTCTGTTCATGAAAATTTTCGGATAGACCATGTAAATCATCTCCGGAAAAACGATCCTGACCGGAAGATTCTTGTTCATCCAGAATGTTCTTGGGAAGTGACTCAAGCATCTGATTTGGCTGGATCGACAAAATACATTATTGAGCAAGTTGAAAAGGCTCCAGCTGGAACGAAATGGTCGATAGGAACAGAGATGAATCTCGTAAAAAGGCTGGAAAAGAACCATCCGGAACAATCAATTGAATCATTGAATCCTGAGATGTGTCCTTGTTTAACGATGAATCGAATTGATTTGCCGCATTTATGTTGGACATTGGATGAGGTGTACGCGGGGAGATTAACGAATCAGATTAAGGTAGACGAGAAGGTTGCTGTTGAAGCGAAATTAGCGATCGACAGAATGCTGAAGCGATAGTTATTTTAATTTTAAAAAATAGTCAAGAGCATGCACATTGAAAGGTGTGCATGCTTTTCGTTGTATGCAGAGATTGGTGGCTTGCTCATTCTGTTTTTGTATCTAATTATTGCTAAGAATAGGAATTCGGAAATACTCTACTTTAGCTTTACTCATGAGATTTATTCTACGTCATACAAATAATCATATAAGGATATTAAAATAAACTCTTGCCAGTTAAAAAATGAGTATGTGTCCTTTCGAAAAAAGATGAGTAAACAAAAGGAATGTAGTCTAAAAAGAGGAGGAGTATCAATGAAAGAAATATACGAATCATTTGATAAAGCAGTAGTCGGTATTCATGACGGGGCGACGGTTTTAGTCGGAGGATTTGGCCTTTGTGGAATTCCTGAAAATCTTATTAAAGCACTTAGAAAAAAAGGGACGAAAAATTTAACGATCGTATCTAACAATTGCGGTGTCGATGACTGGGGGCTTGGATTGTTATTGGAGAACAGACAAATTAACAAAATCTATGCATCTTATGTAGGAGAAAATAAAGAATTTGAGCGCCAAGTACTCTCTGGAGAGTTAAATGTGGAGCTCGTTCCTCAAGGGACATTGGCAGAACGTCTGCGCGCTGGCGGTGCAGGTATCCCTGCTTTTTATACACCAGCTGGAGTTGGAACAAAAATTGCTAAAGGGAAAGAGACGAAATTTTTTGATGGAAAAGAATTTTTGTTAGAGAAAGCAATTAAAGGAGATTTTAGCTTAGTAAGAGCTCACAAAGGTGACACGTTTGGTAATTTAATTTATCGGAAAACAGCGCAAAATTTCAATCCAATGGTTGCAGCAGCAGGAAAAGTGACGATTGCGGAAATTGAATATTTAGTTAAACCTGGAGAACTAAATCCTGAGCATATCCATACACCAAGTATTTATGTTGATAAAATCATTCAAGGAACACAAGAAAATCGAATTGAGCGAAAAACAATCAAAGAAGCTTAATGGGGGTGGTGAGTAGTATGAATATTGATCGCAGAGCAATACGTGAAAAAATAGCAAGACGCGCGGAAAAAGAAATTCATGATGGTAATTATGTAAATTTAGGAATTGGCATGCCGACGATGGTTGCAAATTTCATTTCACCCAACAAACAATTGATACTTCAGTCAGAAAACGGTTTACTAGGAATTGGACCTTATCCAACAAGAGAAGAAGTAGACGCAGATTTAATTAATGCAGGAAAAGAAACAGTAACAACCATTGAAGGTGCAGCTTATTTCAGTAGCGCTGAATCTTTTGCGATGATTCGAGGTGGTCACATTGATGTAGCAATTTTAGGTGCAATGGAAGTAGCTGAAAATGGCGACTTAGCTAATTGGATGATTCCAGGAAAAGTGATCAAAGGTATGGGTGGTGCAATGGATCTTGTTCATGGTGCAAAAAAAGTCGTGATCATGATGGAACATGTGAATCGAAGTGGAGACACCAAAATTCTCACGAAATGTAGTCTTCCCCTTACTGGAAAGGGAGTTGTCAATCGTATTATTACTGACCGTGCGGTAATGGATGTGAGTGAAAATGGGCTTGAATTAATGGAGATATTAGATAACAGTACTTTTGATGATATTCAATCGGTTACAGGAGCGAAATTGGTAAATTCTATTATTTAGATTTGCACTTGAGTACTATATCTGAACAAAGTAAGGAAACAATGAGAAAGGTTTCCTTACTTCATATTAAGATGGGAGAAGATTGCACTTTTTTAACCAATGGTAATGCTATTTCGCGATTTTTGAGAAGTTAATTAGTTCCAAAATGAATCCTAAATATTACTAGCGATTCTTTTACATACGAGAGGTCGAATGATACAAACTATGGTTAAGTCAGGAGGTGAGAAACATGGCTAATAACAACAGTTCAAATCAGCTTGTAGTACCTGGTGTTCAACAAGCATTGGATCAAATGAAATATGAAATTGCACAAGAATTTGGGGTGGAACTAGGGGCTGATTCGACTTCTCGTTCTAACGGTTCAGTTGGAGGAGAAATCACAAAGCGTTTAGTGCAAATGGCTGAACAGCAGTTCAGTGGTCAAAAGTAACCAACTGAATACATGGCTGAAAAGGGATGGAGAAATCCATTCCTTTTTTTATAATTTAAGAATGTTTAACTTCGCTAATGGATGAAAGTATAAGATAAACTAAGGTTTTCGCCATGAAGGTCTTGGCGACAAGCCAAGTTTTTCTGACATGCACATTTGCTGAAAAAGTGCTGAAAATTTGAACTCTCTCCACTATTTTAGATAGTTGTCTACTTTAAATTTAGGTTACTTGATACAAAAGAATCCCCTCAACGTAAGAAGAGGGGATTCTGTAAATTTAATTAGAAATTAACGAATACGTAACTCATCTTCTGGATCGAAGAAGTGACACTTGTTCATATCAAATGCTAATTGTAGCTTGTTACCGCTAGTCACATCTGTACGTGAATCTACACGAGCGATAAAGTTTTGATCGTTAACTGTAGAGTAGAGGTAAGATTCTGCACCCATTAACTCAGCAACATCAATCGTAGCTTCGAATGTTGAGTTCTCAGAAGCTTCTAAGAATACAGGCTCATCATGAATATCTTCAGGACGAATACCTAAAAGCAATTCTTTGTTGTTATATTTTTCAAGCAACTTTAATTTTCCTTGTGGAACTTTTACCGGGAATTCACCTAAGTAGAAGTTTCCATCCTTAAGTGTACCATTTAAGAAGTTCATTGCAGGAGAGCCGATAAACCCACCAACGAAAACATTTTCAGGGTAATCGTAAATGTCTTTAGGTACACCTACTTGTTGAATGTAACCATCTTTTAATACGACAATTCGAGTAGCCATTGTCATTGCTTCTGTTTGGTCATGTGTTACGTAAATAGTCGTTGTTTGTAGACGGTGGTGAAGTTTAATAATTTCAGCACGCATCGCTACACGAAGCTTTGCATCTAAGTTTGATAATGGCTCATCCATTAAGAAAACTTTAGGGTTACGTACAATTGCACGGCCTAGAGCAACACGTTGACGTTGCCCACCGGACATTGCTTTCGGTTTACGATCAAGCATTTCTTGTAAACCAAGGATGTTAGCTGCATCGCGGACACGCTTGTCAATGTCTTCTTTTTTGAACTTACGAAGCTTTAACCCAAAAGCCATGTTGTCATAGACGTTCATGTGAGGGTATAAAGCATAGTTTTGGAATACCATTGCGATATCACGGTCTTTAGGAGCAACATCGTTTACTTTGTCGTCACCAATGTATAGAGAACCTTTTGTAATATCTTCAAGTCCAGCAACCATTCTTAAAGTTGTTGATTTTCCGCAACCTGACGGACCAACGAAAACAATAAATTCTTTGTCGACAACATCGAGGTTGAAGTCTGTTACCGCTTGCTCGCCACCGTCATAAATTTTATAAAGACTGTCGAATTTAATATCTGCCATGAAAAAAACCTCCTGATTTGTTTGTTAAGCACTGACTTTAGTTTATAGTAAAAGGGTTTCCAAATCTATTGACGAAGTGCACAAAAAATAGTTTCTTTTTTGTGCACCTTGCAAACGTTCTCAGCTCCTGATATTTTAATTGCTCATATTGGTTCAATTGATAGAAGCATAATATAAACAGAAACTGCATTAGGGAATTGCTTAATATCGATGGATGTCTTCTCAATAAATTTATCTACCCTATACTGCAACGTATTTCGATGCATGTATAACTTTTTTGCCGCTAAAGATGCGTTCAAATTGCATTCTAAGTACATTTTTACTGAATGTAAAAGCGTTTTGTCATCCTTGACAGGGGCAATCATCTTTAAAATTTTGGTTAAGTTTTCTTCAGGTATACTATGTAGAAGATAATGAATACTTATATCTTGCTCTATAAAGTAAGCTTTTCTAGGGAAACTCGTTTTTACTTTGTTGTAAATATGGTTTTCCCATTGATATCTGGTAAATATTTCAGAAGTATGAGGAATTGGTGAACCAATATAAAACGAAACTTTTACAAAGAAGTCTGATGTGAGTGTATCAATAATTGAATTAATTGACAGTTCATCATCAAAATCGGTATCAATCTGTTGGATGATGAGCCCTTCAGTTTTCGACTTCCATACTAGTGATTTGGATGCAGGGAATAGACCTTGCAACGCAACAGAGAATTCCTCTTGTTCTACCACGTCACTAGAAATAGAAAAATGAATTAGTCGAATGGGAGTGGTGATGACATTTGCTATTTCTTTTTTTGAGACTTCTTTCTCTTCAACTAACCACTCATGGATAATTTTATCTTGTCGATTCCCTTGAAAATGTTGTGTGTTATCTTCATCAAATAGTGTTATTAATAATTGAATTTCTTCCATTGATAATTTATTTTTATCTAAAATAATTTCATCTTGCTTAGATATTCGCAAAGTTAAACGGTTTTCAATTGGCAAGTTTTCATTTGAAATCGCATCGGCATAAAATTTTTGTAATCGGTCAATCATGAGTCTTACGTCCTTTCTCTATGCGAATTAGAATTTGAATATCAATGTTAGTGATCTTCGTAAACATGGTATAACATTAAGTCATGAACACATCCTGCTAAAAATACTTTATCATCTTGATCAATAGAAGAGGGAGAGATCCATTGTATACGCCCGTCTTTGAAGTACTTGCCTTTGTAAAACAATCTTTTGTAATAGAATGTAAAGTCCCATTCTTGGTTAATCATATTATTTTTTATTTCTTTCAATTGGAAATGTGTCAACATAGGTATATACCTCCGAATAAGTATCCTTAACTTCAATGTTTCATTTATAGTAACATGAGAGTGAATTAGTTGGAAGAAAAGTCGCTATTTGCAAAATTGGTAGAGGTTGCGATTTGTTTTACTTTTCATTTTTAGCCAAAGGGATTTATTATCATTAAAATAGGGAAAAGGCATGATATTGTTCTAATCATAGAATATTCTAGGTTAATCGCAAGGTACTGATACTTATGTAGAGAAGAGGGATCAATTAATGATGGAAAATATACTACTAGTTTCCGTGTTGGTTTTAATCGGTGCAATTATTGGTGGAGGTACAAATGTGATTGCTATTCGCATGCTTTTTAGACCATATAAACCTATGTTCATCGGCTCATTTCGACTTCCGTTTACTCCAGGACTTATCCCCAAGCGAAGAAGCGAAATAGCGGTAAGCTTAGGCAAAACGGTTGAAGAACATTTAGTTACCCCCGAAGGAATCCAAGATAAATTGAAGGATGGTTTGTTATTAAAAGAAGTGGAAGATAGACTGTCCACAGGTGTCCATAATCTTTTACAGGACGAAAGAACATTAGATGAATGGTTGGAAGACCATTTAGATAAAAAGAATCAAATGACTTCACTAAGGAATTCGTTAGAAAATAGTCTACAAGCTAAATTAATGTCATGGATTGGTGATTACAAAGATAAACCCTTCACAGGATGGGTTCCTCTGAAGTGGCAAAATGATATAAAAAATAAAATTCCTATTGTTGCTGATAATATTATCGAGAAAACAGAGAATTATCTTCAATCTGACGAAGGAAAAAAGCAAATAGATGAAATGGTTACTCAGTTTTTCCAGTCTAAAGGTAGTGTAACAAGTATATTTGGGAAAATGGCAAATCGATTTTCATTGTCTTCTGCGATAAGAAAAGAAATTGTGCGTTTTTTAAAGGAAGATCATACAAAGGATTTGCTTACGACGTTGTTAATTAATGAATGGGAATCGATAGTTGCCAAGTCACCTTCAGAGTACGTTGATGATGAGTGGATCAAAAATAAAGTATATTCTTTAAGCGAAACAATTGTTGAAAATGTGCCAGTTGTTGGAGAGTGGGAAAAGCCCTTGAATGAATGGGGTGGGAAATATGAGAAAGTGATACAAGAAGCAATGTTACCAGCTATAATGACTTCTGCTTCATCTATTCTAGCGCGATATATTAAATCAATGATTAAACGAATTGGTATTCATGATATTGTAATTGCTGAGGTGAATCAATTTCCACTAGATCGATTAGAGCAGTTGCTACTTATGATTGCAAAAAGAGAATTGAAATTAATTGCTGTCCTAGGTGCGATTATTGGGGCATTGGTTGGACTTGCACAAGGAATAGTTATTGTTATTTTAAGCTGATAATTTTGCTATGGGATGAATTCATAATTAATTCATGTTATAGTCTTAAAGGAGTTCACATATGTACGTAGTTTGACTGTTATTACAGATCATTTTGATTTAAGCGTGCGTATAAAATTGAAGGAGGAATATCAACATGGCAAACCCTTACGATAAGGCAAAAGAATTAGCAAAAGAATTACAAGCAAGTGACGAATTCACGAAGTTAAGTGACTTGCACAGTCAAGTAAACGAAGATGAAGTTGCGAAGCGTATGCTAGATAACTTCCGTAAAGTTCAAATGGAGCTTCAACAGAAGCAAATGCAGGGTGAGCAAATTTCTGAAGAAGAAATTCAAAGTGCGCAACAGCAATTTGAACTTGTTCAGCAGCATGAAGTTATTTCTAAGCTTATGGAAGAAGAACAACGTATGAGCCAGTTAGTTGGCGAACTGAACAAAATTATTACAGAGCCGCTTGAAGGACTTTACGGAGTCGATCAAGAGCAAGAAGGTTAATTAGTAGAGAAGTGGAATCGCTTGTTTGACGAACAAACTAGACTGAGGAGCTTGACTTATCTATCGGAATGGATTGAGGAAAGTTCCCCAGTCGATGGCGATGAAGCTAGATATTACTTAAAAAATGTAATACATTATTATTTTACATAGAAAAGCGGTTAGGAGCACTTTGCTTCTAACCGCTTTTCTGTTCTAATCCCTTGTCCCGTCTCATATATAATACCAATCATTGTAATTTAGGGGGATGAACAACTATGGCATATCGCTTACTAGCGTTAGACATCGATGGAACCCTTTTAAAATCGAATTATCGATTAACAAAGGAGACGAAAGAAGCCATTGAGTATGTAAAGGAAAAAGGCGTTTATATTACGCTTGCATCAGGAAGACCATTTCTTTCAGCAAATAAAGTTGCTAAAACACTGAAACTTTCTCCTTCTTATTTGATTTCTCATGATGGAGCGTTTATGGCAGATAATGTAGCTTCTCCAGTATTTGAGAGAAGGTTAAGTGCAGAGACTGTTTATCAAATTGTTGATATTTTGGAAAATTATCATTGTCATTTCAGGTTATTTCATGAAAAATATGCGATCGCTAACAAAACGAAACAAAAAAGTCAGCTAATATCTCGGATGAACCTTCAATTAAATGACCCGTTATTTTATTCTACACACTATGTAGAATCAGTTAGTCATCGGTTAATAGATCAACCATTAAGTGTTTTAAATATACGTGCTCAATTTTGGAATGATCGAGAACGCGAGGATGCAAAGGAAGAATTGCAAGATACGATCTCTGGTTTGAGATTTATTATTAGTAATGATGGGGAACTGCATATAACGGATGAGAGGGCCTCTAAAGCAACAGCTTTACAAAGTTTAGCGGATCGATTAGGAATTAAGTTAACTGAGACTGTTGCTATCGGATCTGATGAACGTGATTTAGACATGATTGCCCAAGCAGGATTAGGAGTGGCTATGGGGCATGCACCGGAGTCAGTTAAATCTGCCTCAGATTGGCTTACTCGATCAAATGATCAAAATGGTGTCGGATATATGGTAAAAGAAGTCTTCCGAAAGCAACTTCGAATAGAGGTATAACAATACAATGAAAAAAGGTGCTGTCTACTTCGGTAGAGAGCACTTTTTGGGATTAATTTGTGGATTGATTTGATTGGAGTGGAGAGGGAGCTTGTGCCCCCATGGCGAGTGAATTTGGAAAAGAAGGGTCACAAGAAGAGGTGGTTTCTGTTTTATCCGCTGTTCAATTTCATCAAAAGAAGTTTATAATGAAAGGAGTGAAACGAAGGGAGAGTGTCTCATGGACGAGCAAAAAATGACGCAAAGATTCAATCAAGCATTAAAAGACCATAAGGATGGAACACCACAGTTATTTTTGTACTCATTAATGGATTTTAGCTTTGATTATAATGAAGAAGAGGAAGTTGTGACTCTGACAGCACCGGTTTCTGAAGTGATGTATAACCCAGTTGGTTTTATTCATGGAGGGATCATTACATATATGGCAGATACAGCAATGGGACATTTATGTGCAGCTTTCGAGGATCAACCGTCTGTCTCACTTGAGTTAAAAACACAATTTTTTAGAACGGCAAAAGCAGGCGAGTTAAAAGCCAGAGCTTATTTCTTGAAAAAAGGGAAAAGGGTCCAATTTGTGGAATGTACGATTGAGGATGACCAGGAGCGCCTGCTTAGTAAAGTGACCGGAACCTTTTATACGGTTTAAAAATTATCAAAAAGAAAGCAGTCCATCGTGTGGGCTGCTTTCTTTTTGATAATTAAACAACATTTTTTTTGAAATATCTGTGATTACTACGGATGAAAATGAACAAGTCCACCTGAAGATCGAACAACACGACTCGGGTATTGCAATAATTTTTCAGTTTGAAGTCGATGTAACCCCTTTTCAGAAGCTTCTTTGTCACTATTTGCTTCGATTACCTCGTTTAAAAGATGTTCACCTGTTTCACTGAAAGCGGTTAAATAAAATTTAGCCATTTAGAGACCTCCACTTTTTTAAGAATATAACTTCATCATACTATGAAAATTTTCATGCCTCAATAAAAATCGAATAGACCTCTTCTTATTGGATCCGCTTTTATGAAGTTTTTCTTTCTTAATCACGTTTTAAAGGCAAGTGAATAAACTGGGCAGAAAGGAGGCGATGGGATGACTACCCATGACATGAAACGACATTGTGAAGCTCACTTGCACAGGTACGTCCTTGTAACAACCAACGACCAACAGCAGTTTGATGCAATCGTTGAGGGGGTCGATAACGAGAATGTATCTTTTGCGATCCCTTTAGGTGGAGAAATGAATCAGCAAGGACAAGAATCGACACTACACCCAACTTACAGTGAAGGAGGGTTTGGTTACGGATACCCATATTACCCATATTACCCTCAGTACCCACTGTACCCACCATATCCATATTACCGTCCACGACGTTTTCAAAGACTCATTTTACCTTTGACAGCTCTCGTTGCGCTCGCTACTCTTCCATATTTTTAATTTATTACATTGGAAAATCGATTCTACTACTAAGAGTCGATTTTTTTGATTGAATTTTAACGAACGTTCATTCGCTTATATGGTATAATTTTCATTAGGAGGAGGGATGGCAATGATTCGTTTTATCCATTGCGCAGATATTCATTTAGGTCGGACATTTCAAACATCAACGGACATGAGTGATCGATTTATTCAAGAAGCTGTTCGTTCCACATATGATTCTTTTGAAAAAATTGTAAAGGAAGCTATCTCAAAAAATGTAGATTTTATATTAATAAGTGGAGATGTATATGATCAGAAACAACGCTCGATAAGAGGGCAGTGGTTTATTAAAAAACAAGCAGAAAAATTACTAAAATACAATATCCAAGTTTTTATGATTCATGGAAATCATGATCCTTTACTGAATGAGCGCCAAATGATCGGGATGCCTGAGAATGTTTTTATTTTTTCAACAGAAGTGTCTCACAAAGAGTACGTGACATCTCAAGGAGAGAAAGTAATTATTTATGGATTTAGTTATCCAGAATCAGCATTTACAGAGAATCCCACCCCACATTATAAAAAAGTAGAAAATACCGAAGCTTATCATATAGGTTTACTGCACGGTCAGGAAAAAGGCCAACAAGGTCACGATGCTTATGCTCCCTTCACTGTGCATTCATTAGAAGAGAAAGGGTTTGATTACTGGGCTCTTGGGCATATTCATCAGAGACAGGTGTTAAGAGAGAATCCACCAATTGTCTATTCAGGAAATATTCAAGGATGTCATCGTAAGGAAACAGGCGCAAAAGGTGCTTATTACGTTGAATTATCACCTTCAGAGTCTCAATTACAGTTTATTGAAACAAGTCCAATTCGCTGGGAACATCATCGTTTGTCCATCTCTGAATTGCAAACGATAAATGAATTAGTAGAGGAATTTAATGAGACGGTGAAAACGAGTAAGGAAAAACGAATTGTGATGGTAACTATAGAAGGAAGTGGCATTCTTCATGATAAGTTGTCTGATCAGCGGAGTCGGCAAGAAATAATCACATTTTTGTATGAAGAATGGACGGATGATGATATATCAATTGATCGAATTGTATTTGACACGCTCCCTAATCTTCAACGAGAGGTTTGGAAGCAACAAGACCATCTTCTTGGAGACGTGATCCGACTAAGAGAAGAGATGGAAACCGATGAATCGTTGTCTGAGGTATTGTCGCCACTGTTTTCGCATCATAAAATCCGCTCTTATTTAAATGATTTGACGGTAGATGAACATAAAGAAATTATTGAAAAGGCAGAAAGGATGATTCTTACGACATTGTTGGAAGAGGGGAAGGAGACATGAAGATAAGGCAAATACATATTTATGGTTTTGGTAAATGGATTGATCAGAAATGGGATTTTAATGAAAGTCAGTTTGAAACTTTTTTGGGGGATAATGAGTCAGGTAAATCGACGTTGATGACGTTCATACATTCGATTTTTTTTGGGTTTCCATCTAAAAGAGAGAATCAATATATCCCAAGAGGGACGGATCGTTATGGTGGATCTATTTTGATTGACCAATCACCATACGAAGGTATTTTTATTGAGCGTACTGGAGGGCGAACGAAAAAAGGAACAGTGACCGTCCATTACCCTGATGGACGGTCAGGCGATGAAAATGATCTTCGCACGCTTATAAAAGGAATCGACATTGCTACATTTAAAGGAATTTTTCATTTTGATTTAGATGGATTACAAGGAATGAAAGATTTAACGCCGAAAGAGTTAAATCGTTATTTATATGATGCTGGAATGACGGGAGCGAATAAACTAACAAATCTTGATAAATATGCTGAACAAGAGTCCGAACGTCTTTTCAAACCTAGAGGAAAAAAAACAAAGATCAATGAGTTATCAAATCGCTTAGTTGAAATGAAACAAAATTTGAGCAAATGGGAAGTGCAGTTAGATGAATACGATATGGTTCAAGAGTTAGTCCGCGAAAAAAAAGAGAAACTTGCTAAAATCAATCAAGACCAAACCCTGATTCAACAACAATTGCGAAAACTTGATAAACGTATTTCAATATCGTCTCTCGTTCGTGACTGGTATGCGTTAAAGCGTCAAGAGGAAAGTGAAGAAAAAATAAAACAATTCCCATTAGATGGAGTGCATCGATTAGACCGATTAATTGAAAGACGACATGAAAAAGAAGCCCGCAAATCTCATGAGAAAGAAAAGATTCTAGTTTTACATAAGCAAATTGATCAGTTAAGTTCTGATCGTTTGTCTGAAAAGGAAAAATTTGAATTAAGTGAAATTACAGAGCAATTTCCTAGCTACAAAAAAATGAAACAAGAAAATGAACAAATTGAATTTAATGAATCCGAGTTATTGAAACAACAAAAAAATATTGAAGAGGATTGGGTGCCGTATGACCAATCAGTATTTCGAAATGCTCATATAAATGGCTATGTTCTCGAAAAAAATGAACAATTAAAATGGCAATCTCAATCTTTACTCGCAAAGGAAGAACGACTATTAGATGAAAAGAAGAAATTACACTTAGAGGAGAGTGTAGCAAGTGAGCAATTGGCTCACGAGGAAAAAAATTCACTATCTGAAAAAGACGAAAAAAAACTAGAAAAGCAGCTTGAATATCGAGGTCACAAAGCGATTTTTCAACAGGAAAAAACGTTTCTTTCCGATCAGTTTAATTGGATGAAACAGGAGAAGGAACGTTCAAAAAATAGTGATAAACTATTGATATACGGCATGTTGGTACTTTCTCTTGGTTTATTAACCTTCGCAGTAACTCGTTTGTTTATAACTGATTTTCTTTTATTTACGGTTTTCTTATTATCGAGTTTAGTTACCGCTATGTTATTAAAAAAAGTCACTAAGTCACGCAAGAAGAATCAACTTCATCTAGAGCAACAAATGAGTGAGATTAACAGTAAGCTCAATAATATTGTTGAAGAAATTCCTGAGGCAGCTGATGATAGACAAGCAGAGAAACTTTTAAAACAACATCAAGAACGTAAAATACAAGTAGATCGAATAAGGCAAAAGCTTTCCTTTATACATCGGCAACAGGAGCAATGGCAAGATGAATGGGCTGAGCTTCAAGACGAGTTGGCTTTATTTAATGAACAAGTGCACGAGTGGTGTATTAACAGTGCCTTGCCTACAGGAAAGGAATTACTATTTTATGAAAAATTACTTCTCTCGATCAAAGAATGGAAACAACTGGATAAGGAGATAGAAGCTCTTTCCGTAAAAAAGAAACAAATCGTTGATAACATTAAAATGTATGAGGAGCAAGTGACCGTCCTTTCATCAGGAAAACTAAAAGATCGTCCGATTGATGCATCAATTGAAGATTTAGTGAAAGGTATGCAGCACCTTCTCGTGTTCGAAAAAGAGCAAATCGACGAATCACAAAGACAATCTGATAAAATCGATACGCATACAGATATCCTTCAACAAACGGAAGAAGAGGACAATCAGCTAACTAAACAATTGGAAGATCTGTTTCATGTTGCTGGAGTTCGAGAGCAAGAGGAGTTTCGAGAAAAGGCAGAGGAGTTTCGCCAGCAAAAAGTAAATGAAGAACGATTACGTGAATGGCATCTTCAGATGGTTTCAATGATTCCTAATGAATCTGAGAGAAAACAATTAGTTGATGAAATTATTCATGAACCAATAGATGAATCGGTTGAGCTGGAACGATTGAATGAACTATCTGGAGAGTTAGAGGGTGAAAAGAATCGGTTAGTAACCGAGCTTTCTCAATTGAGGGTCGGGCTTCGTCAACTTGAAGAGGATGGGACCTATGAAGAACAGTTACAAAGGTTTACTGCATTGAAAGAAAAAGTAAATGACCTGGCGAGAGAGTGGGCCGTGTTTAAAACTAGTCAGTATATGATTGGGAAAGTAAAGGCGATTTATGAGAAAGAAAGGCAACCAGCAGTGTTAAAACGAGCACAACTTATTTTTGCTGAACTAACTGATAATAGGTATCCATATTTATTTGCGCCTTTAGGAGAAGAACGATTTTTAGTGGAACGTGAAGATGGTCAGAGATTTGATCCAGGAGATTTGAGTAGAGGAACATGTGAGCTACTTTATCTATCGATTCGATTAGCTTTAGCAACTGAAGAGTCAACAAAAAAGAATTTTCCGTTCTTTTTAGATGAAACATTTGTTAACATGGATAAAGATAGGAGATCATCTGTATTAACATTCCTCAATGAATTGTCTAAAGATAGACAAATTCTATTTTTTACTTGTCACGAAAGTATTATAAAAGAAATTGACATAATTGAAAGTGATCGTATTTCTATCCATTATTTGAACTTAACTTAACGTTTCGCGTAATCGAAAAACGATTTTTGGTAAAAATAATCATTAAGAGTGATGGTGGAGGTTTTATCAGTGAAAGAAGTAAATAATAAATGGGTTCAATTTGAAGAGACTAAAGATGAATTTATTCAAAGTATGGCAAAAAATATGAAATTATATGGGATTACTCCGTCAATAGGTAGACTTTATGGGACACTTTATTTTTCTGATAAACCAATGACATTAGACGACTTACGAGATGGCGTAGGGATGAGTAAAACGAGCATGAGTACAGGTGTTCGTACATTGGCCGATATGAAAATGGTAGATCCAGTATTTAAACGAGGTGTTAGAAAAGATTTATATCGAACGGAAGAAGATTGGTACAAATCGTTTACAACGTTGTTTTCGAGACAATGGAAAAAAGCAACAGAAACCAATATTGAAGAAGCTGATGAAGCAAAGGAATCATTAGAATATATATTAGAAGATGCGGAAGACGTAGAATTAATAAAACAAATACAGGAAGCGATTGAAAGGATTAATTACGCAAAGGAATATTATAAATGGTTGCTTCGTTTTGTAGATGTTGTGGAGTCGGGAGAAATTTATTCACTCGTTCCAATGGAAAAATAATTGTAAATCTTCTTTTGAATTTGCAGAGAAGATACATGGGAATTGGTGTCTCTCTGTTAACTTGAAGAGGCTTGAACCCGCTCGACGACCTGCAGCAAACCCGAGCGGTAACATGTCCTCCTAAAAGAAATGTCCCTTTTAGAAAATAGTGAAATGTAAAAGAGAATACCCACTTGGTTCAAACCGCAAAAAGTTCATATACAAAACTTATGCCTGTATTATCCCCCTATTTCCTTATTCAATTTAAGTCGATCACTCCTTCAATCTCTAAGGATAAAGGAGATTCACTACTTCTCTGAAATATATGTAAAAGTGTCGAAACGTTTTTATTTAATATCGATATGTATTAAACTTAATTTAATCGTACCAATAATGCTATTATTTATGGTGCGTAGGTACTTGATCAGTAGTTATACTTTTAACAAATAAAACGTTCGGAATTAATTATATTTAGTATAATAGTGACATAAAAGAAATTTAAAGGATGATGACGATGAGTGTATTTTCAGTTTATTTAGTAGAAGATGAAAAGAATTTAGGAGAAGTCATCAAGGCATATATGGAGAAAGAAGGATGGGAAGTTACGCATTTTTTGGATGGCAAAGAAGCTTATGATCATATTCAAGAAGCCCCACACTTGTGGGTCTTAGATATTATGTTACCAGGCATGGACGGATACCAGTTATTGAAGTCAATAAAAAATGAAGCGGATATCCCTGTTATCTTTATCTCCGCAAGAGACAAGGATTTAGATCGTGTTCTAGGTTTGGAATTAGGAAGTGATGATTATTTAGCAAAACCATTTCTTCCAGAAGAATTAGTTATCCGGGCAAAAAAATTATTAAATCGAGCATATCCGCCGGAAGTACAGGATCAAGATGCTATTGAGTTGAATGGGTATATTATTGATCCAATTTCAAGGACTGTATATGATGAGAGAAATCTGCTTGAATTAACAACAAAAGAGATGGATTTAATTATTCTTTTAGCTTCTAATGTTGGAAACGCACTTTCAAGAGAATCAATTATTGAGTATGTGTGGGGATCGGATTACTTTGGTTCAGAACGAGCAGTTGATGACGTGGTTCGAAGAGTGAGAAAAAAACTACCTCGTATTCATGTTGAAACATTATATGGATACGGATATAGGGTCCTCTCTTCATGATTCGTTTGAACTTGACGCAACGAATCTGGTTCTCCTTTATTTCGATTCTATTAATGGTCGCACTTTTGATTGGAGTTATCTACCCAATTTCATTAAAAAGCGAATTGACAGAGGAGACGTATCGAATTATTGAACAAGAACAAAACCGACATACGAACCCCTATGGCGATTATTTGATTCCTCCACATTCCGAACTCGATTTTATTGAGAGACGAGAAGCGGAACGTTCAGTAGGGAATGTATTTTTGATGAATCAGTTTGGAACGATCGAAGGAGATCCAGTTCCGAGTGAAGTTCTTAGGGAAATGAGTGATCGCTCACAAAACCAGTTGACGCGAAGAGGACGGTATGAATTAACATATAATGAAGCAACGTTGTTTTATGTTGTTTATAAAGTCTATACGACAGGAGGAGAAGCCTATCATATTTCGTATATGTGGGACACCTACCGTGATCAAATGGTAAATAGACTTTGGGGACGATTGAGCTATATTATGCTGTTTGCTAGTCTTATGAGTTTAGTGCCGGCGTTTTGGTTAAAACACTACTTAAAGCAACCTCTGATGAGTTTGGGGAATCACTTTGAGCAAATTGCTGAACGAAATTGGAAAGAGCCTTTCCATTGGGAAGGGGATGAAGATTTCGAGAAACTTTCAAATCAATTTGAATCTATGAGGCAAAATCTAATAAAATTTGACTCTGCACAAAAAACATTTATACAGCATGCTTCTCATGAGTTGAAAACGCCAATAATGGTTGTGAAAAGTTACGCGCAATCAGTAAAAGATGGCATTCTTCCGAAAGAGAATATGGAACAAACGATGGATGTCATTATAGAAGAATCTAATCGAATGGAAAAAAGAGTAAAGGACATGCTTTATTATACAAAGTTAGATACATTAAGTGAGGCACCAATGGATATGGTTGAGTTTCCATTTGGATCGATTGCTTATCATGTAGAAGGTAGATTCCGTTTAGCAAAAGAAGGTGTGAAGATTTCTGTTAAGGGAGATCAAGTGATGCTTTTTGGTGATAAAGAGCAATTGGGGGTACTTTTGGAAAACCTAGTTGATAACGCTTTACGTTATGCGGTTGATATGATTGAAATGAAAGCAATTGACCAGGAGGATGATTATATACGAATTGAAGTAATAAATAATGGGGAGAAAATTCCAGATGATGAATTAGAGTATTTGTTTATACCTTTTAGAAAAGGGAATAAGGGTCAATTTGGTTTAGGATTAGCCATTGTTAAACGAATTTGTGAACTTCATGGAGGATATCCACAAGTCAAAAATAGTCAAAATGGTGTAATATTTACGATGCTCTTACCTAAAACAAAAAAAGTGCAGGATAAGAAATTAAAACCACCACTTTAATAATCGGTGAGACGTTTTTGAAATGAGTAGTGTTAGGTAATTAGGCGAACCAAATATGGTATAATAATGACAAAAGTATCGAAGAGGAGGCTTGTTAATCGATGAAGAAAGGGATACATCATCATCAAATTAGTGAATCAGTAGATACTTATTTACTGATAAAAAACTCGAAAAGAGGAATTGCTAGTAATGGAAAACCATTCCTTACATTGCACCTAACAGATAAAACAGGAGCTATTGAAGCAAAACTTTGGGGTATTTCATCTGAGGATGAAGCGACGTTTATAAGTGGTTCAATTGTTCATGTTCAAGGAGAGGTACATGATTTTCGTGGGATGCGTCAATTGAAAATCAAGGCTATTCGTCCAACGTCGGGAATGGACCAAGTAAAACCAGAGGATTTTTTACCATCTGCACCTAGGAATAAAGAAGAGATGTTAGAAGAAATAACACAATATATTTTTGATATGCAAAATGCTAAAATTCAGCGAATTACGAGACATTTATTTAAAAAACATCAGCAAGATTTTTCAGTGTCTCCAGCCGCGACGAAGAATCATCATGAATTTGTTTCCGGTTTAATCTATCATGTCGTCTCGATGCTTGAACTCGCAAAGAGTATAGCGTCTCTTTATCCTAGCCTAGATAAAGATCTATTGTATGCAGGTGTCATTTTACATGATATGGCTAAGGTGAGGGAACTGTCAGGACCAATGGCGACAGAATATACAATAGAAGGTAAATTGTTGGGACATATCACAATAATGGTGACTGAAATTGAAGAGGCAGCAAAAGAATTGGCGATTGAAGGTGAAGAAGTACTCGTGTTACAACATCTTATCCTTTCGCATCACTCTAAAGGGGAATGGGGTAGTCCGAAACCTCCTTTAATAAGGGAAGCAGAAATGCTACATATGATTGATAACATCGATGCAAAGATGAACATGATGGACAGAACGTTAGATCGTGTATTTCCAGGGGAATTTTCCGAGAAGGTATTTCCAATGGATAATCGTTCATTTTACAAACCTTCATTTCATGACAAACCAATTGATTTATAAAGAAATATAGTAACTGTTTCCGATATTTAATAGCAAAAAGGGCATCAGATTTAGAAACGACGGTTTCTTTTATTTGAGGCCCTTTTTTTATAAACACTATTGATGTGAGATTATGTATCGCGTCTATCATATTTTTAGACTGAGATACATAGAGTAAACTATATTAATAGAGTTGATTATAGAGGAGGAAAACAATGAATCCAATTACGGTTGTTTTTACATTAATTGGTGGTTTATTTTTAGCTTTTTCATTGAGAATTATTTCGTTAACGGTATTTGGAGATTATTTTTATTCTCATCCATGGTGGATTTATTTTATAGTAATTGGTATTGGAGTTAGTGCTACCATGTCTGCCAAGTGCTGGATTGAAGAAAAAAAGCATGGGAAAAGCCCCCAATGTTATCTTACATTGGGAGCTAAAATTCCCCATGAAAATTAACAAACGTAAGCAGAACCTACAATGATGAGTAGAATGAAAAGCACAACGATAAGTGTAAATCCGCTGTAAGGAGTAGTTGCATAACCTGCCATGAGTACTTCACCCTTTCTGTGGTCGATGTTGGGAAGAGCTCCCATACTTAATCTATGATGGGAGCAAGATATCGGTTCATAGGCGAATATGGAAAAGCGACTAATCGATTATTTTATACTTTAAGAATGTTTAACTTTGCTAAAGGATTAAAGTAAGATAAACTAAGGTTTTCGCCATGAAGGACTTGGCGAAAAGCCAAGTTTTTCTAATAGAAAAGAAGGGGCAAGCTCATTGGTGATTCCGGGAAATTAATTACCTATTGATGAATTAACCACAGAGTCACTACGAGAGTCCTTCTGAGGTATCGTGTAACTGTAATTTTACGGAGGAATTTGTATCTCAGGACAGGAGGTTTCGTGTATTTTAAATGCCTCTCGCAGCTTTATTTAAAAAGATGTTCAAAATCTTGATCAAGAATCGATATATCTAGACTCTCTAGCATATTGATTTCCTCAGCGTTCATTTTAAAAAGTTTCCGATCATTTAAAGTAGAAAATAATAGCTCCTGCACATCTTCGAATTCATCTTCAAACAATGTTCGTCCAGTTGTTTCAACAATGTGATAACCAAATTGGCTTTGGACAGGTTCACTTCGTTCACCTATTTCAAGTGTAAAAGCAGCTTCCTCAAGTAGGGGTGCCATCGTACCTCTACGAAAACTTCCAAGATATCCACCAACTTCTCTAGTTCCAGGATCCCGTGAATAGGTATCAACCAAGTCTTCAAAGTTATTTCCTTCTTCTAAAAGTGTGATTACTTTAAAAGCGGTATCCTCATCTTCCACAAGAATATGCCTTGCTTCAACTTCTTCACCACGATCGTATTCTTTAAGAAGCTCTTTTTCAGTCACTTCACCGATAAGTCCAATTCGATGCTGAATGACGAGATGATTGATTACTCTCATACGCAAATCTTCATCGCTGGAAATCCCTTGATCTTCCATCATTTCGTAGAAAACATCTTCATTGGCGGCTCCTATATTCGTCATTAAAAATTGGATTTCTTCTTGAATCTCTTCTTCAGTAATTCCTATTTTTTCTGCTTCAGCATGGATCATTTTATCGTGAACAATGTCTTGAAGTATTTGCTCTCCGTGCTCTGTTTTTAATATTTCAATGAATTCATCTTCGGTAATAATCCAAGTATCTGCTTCCACAATAATGCGTTCATAAGAATGATCAAATTCATTTGTTTCACTTTGATCTTTCACATTTGAGTTATTTGAGCACGCCGATAATAAAATTAGACTAAAAAGCATAAGAATTATCGTACTTTTTCTCAATTTTTCCACTCCTATTTTTTCTAAAACTGTTTCCACATTGAATTTTACTATAGCACATTCCAAATTATTTTTAAATGAATCAAATTGATTATTGGGAGTTCTTGTCGCCCCATCGGTCCGGAGAGACAATGACGGCGTACTGCCCCAAATTTCTAAAGGATAAACAATTTATATAAAATCATGACATACGTCCATACATATATTTGAGATCTTAATAAGATGTAATGAACGATAAAACAAGGAGGAATGTACCGTGTCACACTCATACCAAACAGGTGGTTTTGCATTGCTAGTTGTGTTGTTTATTTTATTAGTGATCATTGGCGCATCTTGGGGATGTTAATTAAAATTCTATAGGCCAGTACTTGGAAAATGGAGGTGATTATATGGCATATCAACAGCAAAGTAGCTTTGCCTTGTTGGTAGTATTATTTATCCTTCTAGTGATTGTGGGTGCCTCTTGGTGGTAATAAGTAACCGGCTGTAGAGCAAGAATTAATATTTATAAAGAAATCCTCAGATTACTAATGATTGCGGTCGTTAAAAAAGAAAAAAGAACGAGCAGGAAAAGTCTCACTGCTCGTTCTCTTTCTATGCAATTAACAATTTACTTCTCCCGTATTTTGGGACAAACAGGTTTTTAAATATACTACTTAGGATATTAATGATTTGTATTAATCATGTAAAAAAGATTCTGACGAAAGAAGAAGTAATAAGAATAGTGATTAACACATTAATCGTTCGAAAAACTTTTGCTTGTTTTTCTTCAGGAATTTCCTTTTGTATACATAGTGAGTTTGTCATAGTATTAATAACAAAGAGATAAATTGATGCAAATAACAAAAAAGGTAAATATACCATCTAGTAACCCCCAATTAAGGTAGACTCTTATCCTACTTTATCAAAAGGTATCGTAAAATTAAAGTTATTTATGTTTCAAATAAGGGAACCTGTTAAAGAGATGTGCGTAGGATAAGAGTCTGAATACGTTAAAGTAATATTTACATTGTAACAAAGATTTATTGTTACGTGAAATGAACTAGTGTAAGATTTGAATAAAATATTGAATGAAGTGCTGGTTAGGAGGCCTATTACCCGTGAATAAATGGAAAGTTTTGTTTTTGACATTAATCGGATTTTTGAGTTTATTGATTGTCTCTGCTGTCGTTTGGCTTAATCTAGCATTATCCGACGAAGGAAGTGATGATTTTCAGTCGACGGTACCTGAGGTAAGCGAGGGTGCGTCATTTACAATTACAACTACGAAAGAGGATTTAAATAGTTGGCTACAGCAAGAATTAAGTAAGGAGCAAGATGCGGAGATGTATGATTTATATATCGACGATGGTGTTTACTTAGAAACCCAAATTGAAGCATTTGGTTTAAATGTTCCGATAGAGATGAAGTTAACTCCAAACGTGACAAATGAGGGGAACTTAGAGCTTGAAGAGGAGTATTTCCATGTTGGCGGGATGTCACTGCCTTCAGAAAGGGTGTTTCAATTGATTTCAGCAACAATTGAATTACCTGATTGGATTCATGTTATATCGGAAGACCGTAAATTTTATGTTGATGTTCGCCAAGGTGTATCAGAAGAAATAGATATTAATATCCAATCATTTGATTTAGAAACCAACGAAATTGAGTTACTTATGACATTTACTGCCAGATAGTCTAATAAAACTAGAAAAAGAACCCTAGGAGGGCTCTTTTTGTATTATTGGATTAAGTACGTAAAATCCATTTCGATTTTCTTCAATGAAACAATTTTTAGGCGCTGTTTTAATTTGTTTAAAGTTCAAGAAGTCATATACACAAATACCGACATTAAGGGCTGACATCATTGCAATGTAATGGACAAATTGTGGAAACAGAATCGATCCTACAATGGAAATGCCAGTTAACAAGAAAGCAGGAGAACTGGTTGACAATAAACTTATTTGCTTTGATAAAGGTTGTTTTGTTGAATAGTAAAAGTAAGGCCATTGATTTTTTCTGAAACCGAAAGTTGCTTTTTTCCCGACAAGCCATATCGGCATACAATGCAAAAGTAAATGGATTGGTAGGACAAGGGCTAAAGACAGGAGCAGAAAACTAACTCCAAAATCGACTAATGCTACAGACGTGAAAAAGGTTCTAAATACCATGAAAAAGATTAAGAAATATCCTAGCATAATGATTGATGATAAAAACCAGAGGCGAAGTTTGCCAAATTGATTTTCTACAGATATTGTTTTTACACAGTTCATCTGCTAACACCTCCTGAAGAATGTTGCTTCTATAAAAGACAGTTTAGTTATTTGTTGTCAGAACTTCTTTCAATGGAGCACTATAGTAACTTACGATGAAATCGAAAAGAAATCAATGGTTTTTGGCAAAAAAAAATAAATTTATTTTGAGAGAGCCAATTTCATCGCGATCACTTAGTAAATGTTTTACAGAATCTGCACTTTTTAGACTGTTTTATTATTAGCGGAGTGGTAAAAATATTTGTGACCCAAAAAAGAACCTAACATGAGAGGACTCTCAGTCAAGGTTCTTTCTCTTAAAATTCTATTTAATCATTTATGAAGTAGTTTCTTTATCTTTCGGGATGGGCACTAACTTTCCATCATCTTCTATAAAATCTTCTTCAAATTTTGACAGTGAGTTTTCAAAAGTAGAAATAAAATCAGATCCGTAAACGTGTTTGACAATACTTATTAACTCTGAAAATTCAGGGAATTTTCCATACAAATCTTTAATAGGTAAGGACCCACTGTGAACACCATATGTGTCAAGGTTATAGCTCTCAAAGGTTTTCATGAGAAGTTCTTCTCCTTGTGGGGTTAAATAGACATATGTATTCCGTTTATCTGTTTGTCTTTTAGAAAAAGATAATAGATTTCGTTCTTCAAGTTTTTTTGAGAAATTAAACGCTGTTGAAACATGCATCACACCAAATTTAGCAATATCGGAGATCGATGCCCCTTCAAGTTGGTGGGCAATCCAAAGAATATGGTGCTCGTTAATATTTAAATCGAACGGTTTGATCCAAGTTTGCCAATCTTTTTCAATCGATTTCCAAAGAGCTTTGCTCAATTGAGCAATTTTATGACTATACATAATTGACTGAACCATGGATTGCGTTGGTGACTGCTCCATACGTCCCCTCCATTCATTTTGTATGTGAGGCTATTTCAAAGTAAGTTTCTATTTTATGACTAGTAAGCTAAACCGCTAAGCTTCTAGAGTGAAAACCTGCTCAATTATCTTGGTGTCTACATACTTTATATAGCCTATAAGTATAATTACAATTTTCTCATAGTTTATTACTTTACTAGGAAAATGATATTAACATCATAACATAGTAATTGAAGTGTTCTCAATATCATTTCTGTATTTTCTGAAAACTTTTATTATAAAAAGTATCTTAAGTGATCCAAAGACAGTGAGAACGTTTATAATTAAGGCTTTGTCCAGTAAATTATGAGAAAAAATTCTAGGTACCACCTATGTAAGATGGTACCTAGAAAAAAATAAATTATTTTAGATACAAATACTATTATTATCTAAGATTACAACTAATAATCACAATACAGTGTTAAAGCATGTAATGATAGCTTACCTGTTTTTCTTCATGAAATCGATCATGAAGTCGCGGAGAACTTCTACATGTTTAAGTGGGACAGCGTTGTAACTTGATACACGGCAACCACCAACAGAACGGTGGCCATTTAAGCCAACAAACCCTGCCTCTTTCGCTTCGGATAAGAATGCTTTTTCCAGTTGTTCATCTGCTAAACGAAATGTGATGTTCATAGTAGAGCGCGCCGAAAACTCAGCATGACCTGTATAGAAGTCATTTGATTCATCAATGACATTGTAGATCATCTCTGCCTTTGCCCTGGCACGACGATTCATCTCTTCGACACCACCACATTCGTCGATCCAATTAGCAACTAAGCCCGTGATATACACTGCAGCAGTTGGTGGGGTATTATATAGAGAGTCACTTTTAGCATGTTGCTTATAGGAAAGGGAAGGAGGTAGTTCGTCATTAGCTGTTTCGAGAAGTGATTTTCTGATGACTACCAGTGTTACACCTGCCATCCCAGCATTCTTTTGTCCACCAGCATAAATCATGTCCAAATCTTCCCAAGGAAGATTTCTACTTAGGACGTCACTAGACATATCAACAATGACTGGCACATTCTTCTTTTTTGGAAAAGTTGGCCATTGCGTTCCAAAGATCGTGTTATTTGAAGTTAAATGAACATAGGCTACATTTTCAGACAACTGAGATAAATCAGTCTCAGGAATATATTTATATTGATTGTCTTTTGAACTGGATAATGTTTCCACTTCTCCTAAGGCACTAGCTTCTTTTAGCGCCTTTTCGGACCAAGACCCGGTCAAGACGTAACTAGCTTTCTGATTTTTTCCTAAGAAATTTAGTGGTATCATGGAGAATTGTAAACTAGCTCCACCTTGCAAGAAAAGTACCTCAAATTCATCAGGAATATGATAAATTTTTCTTAATTGGTCCATTGCACCAAAATGAATTTTCTCGTACAACGGACTTCGATGGCTCATTTCCATAACTGCCATTCCAGATTGCTCAAAATTGAACATTTCATTTTTTGCTTTTTCTAACACTGGAGCCGGGATCGAGCTTGGACCAGCGTTAAAATTGTAAACATTTGTCACTTTACATAACCTCCTTGATAGATTCCTTAACAATTTCTCTAAAAATTTTCAAAATCCTTCTTTAAAAATAAAATTGTACGAGAAAAATGTCTCGTACAATCATTTTTTGACACATGTTATCAAAAAAGCGAAGATAAAAAAGCTAGAATTCGTTCTTTATCAACACTATATTACCTTATTTAACTGAAAAATCAATAACTTCATGAAACGGTATTACTTTTATTAAAGTTTTGACTGAATCGCTTGAGCAATAGTTTGCAAATCGTCATTGGAATATTTACTACTATGGTCATGCCAAACTGCTCCAAAGCCATCTCCCTTTCCATATCGAGGGATGAGGTGCATGTGGTAGTGATAGACTGACTGTCCAGCAGCTTCGCCATTGTTGTTGAGAATATTTAATCCAATTGGATTGTAGGCAGCTTTTATTCCGTTGGAAATTTTTGGAATGACTTTAAATAGTTTTTGTGCTGTCTCTTCTGAAAGTTCATAAATATTTTCCTCATGATTTTTAGGAATCACTAATGTGTGTCCTTTTGTGACTTGGCTTAAATCCAAGAAAGCTAATACATCTTCATCTTCGTATACTTTTGCAGCCGGAATCTCACCGTTTACAATTTTGCAAAAAATACAATCGTCTTTTTTGATCACAAGAATCACCTCTTTGATAAAATGATGTGTTAAAGAGCACGTTTATATGTATTTAAAAGATATTGTATTCTTATATCGTATCACATTTTACGTGGACTTGCTTTTCAATTAGACGAGTTTTCGATATAGTTAGGATGGAATAAACTTGAAAGTAAATGTAGGAGGTAGTTGACGATGAGTGAATTATTAGATGTTCGCCATATCACAGGTGGTTATCAGAAGAGTAAGCCTGTTTTGCATGATGTATCATTTACTGTAAATCCTCATGAAATGGTCGGATTAATTGGCTTAAATGGAGCAGGTAAAAGTACAACGATCAAACATATATTGGGTTTAATGGAACCGCATGACGGCGAGATTAGGTTACTAGGAAAAACGATGGCAGAAGGTAAAAATGAGTATCGGCAAAATTTAGCATATATCCCTGAGACCCCACTTTTATACGAAGAGATGACGTTATGGGAACACCTTGAACTGACAGCGATGGCGTATGGATTATCTGCAGAACAATTTGAAGAACGTGCACATCGATTATTAGAAGAATTTAGAATGGCTAAAATGATACATTGGTTTCCGAGTCATTTTTCAAAAGGGATGCGGCAAAAAGTGATGATTATGAGTGCATTTTTAATTAATCCGTCGATTTATATTGCCGATGAGCCTTTTGTTGGATTAGATCCGATTGGAATAAAATCTTTTCTTGACCGCATGTTAACCTTACGTGAAGAAGGCTGCGGAATTTTAATGTCGACACATATTTTGGCGACAGCAGAAAAATACTGTGATCGGTTTTTATTTCTAGATCAAGGAAAACTTATCTTACAAGGTACGTTGCAACAATTGCAGGAGCAAGCGAATATGCCTGGGGCAGATTTAGATGATATTTATGTTGAGATGACAAAGGAAGGTCGCCATGAATAACGTAGCAAATTTATGGAGTAAGCGACGTGGAGATTATTGGACGATGGCTATAAAGTACCTGCGTCTCATTGGAAACAGTGGCTTTTTGTTTACAATTTATTTGCTATTTGTCTTTGGAAGTTATTATTATGGACAGTTTTTGCAATGGTTGCCAGATACATTTCCGGCAGTGATTTTTTTTACTGTTATCTTTACTTGGCTTGTGACAAGAGGTCGAGTACGTACATTTATGAAGCAAGGAGACTTGGTTTTTCTGATCCCTGTTGAAGGGAAATTGAGTGGGTATATTCGATCTTCTGTCGCATATAGTTGGATGATGGAAACATTTTGGCTCGTATTGAGTATGCTTCTAATGGCTCCATTATTTTTCGATAGAATTGATGGAGCTGGAAGTACGCTTCTGACGGCATTGGTTTTGTTGAGTGCATTAAAGTTATGGAATTTAGTAGCAGGGTTTGAAGAGCAAAGAATTCTTGATAAAAACCATTACATGATCCACACGATGCTACGAACTGGTTTGAATGCCGTTTCAGTGTATGCTGTGTTCTCACAACAACCGAGTTTGTTCATAGGGGCAATTGGTTTGGCCTTAGCTAGTTTCTATGTTGGATATTATCGCAAATTGGCAAAAGAGTTTAGTTTAAAATGGGAAAGACTTGTAGAAATTGAGAATCAAACAGTGATGACATTTTATAGAATTGCAAATAGCTTTACAGATGTACCTAGTTTAAAGTCTAAAATTAAATTCAGACGTTGGTTAAATCCTTTATATAAATTGGTTCAGTTTGACCGAACGAAGGTGTATCATTATTTATTTGCAAGATCTTTTATACGAGCCAATGACTACTTTGGTATTTACGTAAGACTCACCTTCATTGGAGCGTTGTTCATTTCAATTGTTGATCTTGAGTGGGGCCGTTGGTTTGTCGCCGTATTGTTCGCTTATATGACGGCATTACAAATCGAGACACTAAAAAATCATTATGATACGAGTCAGATGATTGAATTATATCCAGTTAACTCAGATAGTATGCTAAAAGGTCATCAATTCTGGATGTTGTTCCTTGGAATGGTTCAATCGTGTATCTTTGCGGTAGTAGCTATGTTGACATATGGACTATTTGCAGGCGGGGTAGTTTTTCTATTAGCTATCGTTACGTATCAATTACACCTTCGCTTAAGATTAATAAAAAAATATGAAGTATCGGTATCGTGACATTTAGTGGAATCAATTAAAGGAGGACGAATGGATGAGTGTCTATTTGGAAAAAGTTGATAGAGAACTTGGCCGTTGGAAACAAAAAACATTTCGTTCTTCATCTATGCCAGCTCAAGTAAGTAAACGTTGGCAAAATAAACTGAACGATAAAATACCTGATAAAATTCATAGTGTTGTTACTGAAAGTGTGAAACAAATGGTCCGAGCAACGTTGGCGAGTAGTGATTACTTATCAAATCAAGAACGAGTTGTGGATCAATCGTTGGAAGAACGAGAATCGCTTTTAGACAAACGTATTGAGATGTATAAAAGAACCGCAGCTGTTGAAGGAGCCGGGACTGGATTTGGTGGTATTTTATTAGGAATAGCTGATTTTCCATTGCTATTAAATATTAAAATGAGGTTTCTATTTGAGGCAGCAAAAATTTATGGCTATGACTCAGATAAAATGGAAGAACGTTTGTTTCTTCTCCATGTTTTTCAGCTTGCTTTCTCAAAAGAAACGAAGAAGAAAGAAGTTTTTGATAACGTAACGAATTGGGAAGAAACGAAGAAAGCTTGGACAGAGGAGCATGATTTAAACGAGGTAGACTGGAAAGCGTTCCAGCTAGAGTATCGGGATTTCATCGATTTACCAAAAACGTTACAATTAATCCCGGGGTTTGGAGCTATTGTTGGGGCGACGGCTAACTATCATTATTTAGATTTATTAGCTTATCACACTAAAAATAGTTATCGACATCGCTTACTCAAACAGTAGGAAAAATACGAGGTCCTCCAAAGATGGAATCATGCAAAATGATTTGTCAGTAGGAGGGCCTCGTTTTTTTGAAGGCTGTTAGTGTTGAGAATACTGCCATGGTTGCTGTCGAACAAATAAAAAAATCGATGTCATTGTAATGAGCATCATTAAAAACCCACCCAAAATTATTGATTCTTCTTTAACATTTCTTTCTCCAGTGACAGCTGTCCCTATCATTTCTTCTGAAGGAAGTTCTCTCGGTTGATCTGCTAAAATAATTGTATCTATTGGTGGTTCTCCTCTTGTTAAGCCAACGACTAAGAAAGTGTAGAGAGCATCTGCTTCTAGTTGGGTTGATGGTGCTGATAAGATTTGTTCTTTTGTGCTGGCATTACTTATTTCTAAATCAATTGTCATAGGACTTCTCTCTACGTAAAAAGTCACATCTGTGTACGTGAGATTAGAGAAAGTAGCCTTTCCATTTGTGAGAACGTCTAAATTTGGTGAATCTAGTGAGAGGTGCGCAATACGAAACAAGGTTTGCCCATTACTAACAGATTTTGCGTCTTCAAAAACATTTAAATCTAAACTCTCGACTGAATTAATCGCAGCAGCCGTATAGGCTTTCCCTGATTCTATAGAAATTATCTGAGTTAAGAGCGGCTGTTCTTGTTCTCCTAGAGGAAAGATTTCTACTTTGTGCTGTCCAGGAACAAATCCCATGTAATCCGAAGTACCTTTGTAATCTAGCTCATTAACGACCATATTTCCATTAATTACAATACTTACTTCAGGTGTATCGGGCGAAGCGTGTAGAAGCCGGACCATCGCATCTTCATTGCCATCAGCTAACCCAACTATAGAAAATATAAAGAGAACTAATAAAACAGTAGTGAATGTAAGCACGGTATTTCTTTTCTTCATTTTTTCATCTCCTTGAATGATAGTTTCATGCATGGAGTAGTTTTACCGGGGTAATGGATAATTATGTATTTATTTAGGGTTTACTGAATAACTTAGGTCTTTGCAAAGAGGATTGTTTTTATGAGAGTCCTTCCTAGTTTAAATAGTCGGAAAAGGTTCCTGTTCCTCAATCGAAGACAAGAGTCCAAGATTTATGGTGACGGCATACTAATACCTCGTTCATCGTTATAAATAAAAAAGCTTTTGTTCAGGAATTCCTGAACAAAAGCCTAAATGAGTTATATTAATCTTTAAAAGTTTCTAAAACGAGATTCCCAAGAACTGTTGCTCCATGTAACATTGCTCGTTCATCAATATCAAAATTTGGATGATGGTGCGGATAAGAAATTTCCCAGTCTGGATTTTGCGCTCCAGTGAAAAAGAATGCGCCCTTCATGTTGCGTAAATAATAACTGAAATCTTCCCCACCCATTTGAGGTTTTGCATGTTCAACTTCTTCGATTCCTTTTGATTTCTCAGCTACTCCATGTAAAAATCGTGCCTCTTTCTCATGATTAATCAATGCTGGGTAACCTGGGACATATTCAAATTTTGCTGTAGCTCCAAAACTAGCTGCTACACCTTGAATAACTTCAGCCATATCTTTTTGAATCTGGGCTTGAACGTTCTCATCAAATGTTCTCACGGTGCCTTCAAGCTCAGCTTTATCAGCTATAACATTAAAAGCATTCAGCGCTTTAAAGCTAGCGATGGTAATAACAGCAGGATCAAGCGGATCAACTCTGCGGCTGACGATGTTTTGTAATGACTGGACTATTTGTGACCCAATTACAATCGCATCTTTCGTATGGTGAGGTTGCGCACCGTGCCCACCTTTACCTTGAATCGTTATTTTGAAGCGATCCGCGGCTGCCATTAGTGGCCCTTCGTTATATTCTATTTTTCCTAACGGTGTCGTTGCCCATAAATGTGTGCCGTAAATAACATCGACCCCATCTAAACAACCGTCCTCAATCATTGGTTTAGCGCCACCGGGTGCAAGCTCTTCAGCGAATTGATGAATAAAGACGACATCACCATGCAACTGACCACTCATTTCATTTAACGCTTTTGCTAAAACTAATAGTAAAGCGGTGTGTCCGTCATGTCCACATGCATGCATGACTCCATCGACGGTTGATTTATAAGGGACATCTTTTGCATCTTGTATCGGCAAGGCGTCAAAATCAGCTCTTAATGCAATTGTTGGGCCGGGCTTTGCGCCTTTTAACTTAGCGACAACACCTCGACCACCTACCTGCTCGCGGATCTCATGACCGAGGTTCTTATGATAATTAGCTATATATGCCGGGGTTTCGACTTCTTCAAAAGAAAGTTCTGGGTGTTGGTGAAGGTATCGTCGTATCTCTACCATTTCTGGATAATAATCCGATAATTTTTTATGCAATTGGTTCATCATTTTAAACATCTCCTTTAGTAGACTTAGACTGTGAATTTTTTACTAAATGTTAAATGGGATATATTGAGATAAGTATGCTGCGATGCGGGCAAAAACGCCTGTAAATAGCATGATCCCAAGAATGATCATAATTGCACCACTTGTCTTTTGAATCATTGGTAAATAGCGATTGATATTACGAACTTTATTGATGGACTTAGCATAAATCATCGCAACAAGTAAAAATGGAATCGCTATGCCAAGCGAATAGAAAAATAATAATAACATTGCTCCAGTTGCAGTTGTGTTTTGTGCGGCTAATGTGAGAATCGAACCTAAGACAAGACCGATACATGGAGACCAGCCAGCAGCAAAAACTAAACCGAAAAGGACTGAACGACCAAAGCTTGTTGTTTTAGAAGGTTTCATTAATCTCTTTTCGTTCATTAAAAAATTCAGGTTGAAAATACCGATTAATTGAAGTCCGAACAGGACAATGATGATGCCACCTAACTGTTCTAACAGTACTTGATTTCGCAAAAACATACTGCCGATGAATGACGATGAAGCGCCTAAGATAAGAAAGATCGACGTAAATCCAATAATAAAACCGATACTTCTAGTGAAAATTAGCTTACGGTCAGCTATGACTTGATTGTCCGAAATTCCACTACCAGTAAGTTGAGCGATATAGGCAGGGACTAGTGGAAACACACAAGGAGATAGAAACGAAACGAACCCTGCAAAAAGGGCAACCCATAAGGATAGAAACGTAACTTCATCTATTAAAAAAATACTCATTAGTTGCATACTAAAACCTCCAGATAATGAAAACATGAAAATTTCTCAATGAGTGAGAATGTGAAACTTTTCAAGTTTAAAACAAAATGTCTTCTAGCGATGTTCAATTTGTCCACTACTATTAATATACACGAAACGATTGTAAGTTAGAATGATTTCGACTCTTTTTCTCAAACTAGATGTAACGTAATAACTACTTCTCCATAATCAGAAAAAGAAAGAATATTCGTCAATTTTTTCAACCTGAAGTATAATAGTGATGATGGAGGTGAGACGATGTTAAAACGTAAATTACTATTTGCAGTCACATTCTTTCTCGCAATATTAGTCGTAGGGTTTGTTGGTTATTTAGGTATTATATTATTTGGTAATTATGCTATAGATGAGAAGGATTTAGTCCTAAACGAATCGACGACAGTGGTTGATCAAGACGGACAGGAAATCACAAAATTATTCCTTGAAAATCGAGAAATCATAGATATAGATGACATTCCTCAACATGTGCAAGCGGCATTTATTTCAATTGAAGATCACCGTTTCTTTCAACACACCGGGGTTGACTTTCGTGCGATAGGCCGTGCGCTCTATCGAGATATTCTTTCTGGTTCAAAAGCAGAGGGAGGAAGCACAATCACGCAGCAAGTGGCAAAAAACACATTTTTGTCAAACGAAAAGTCATGGCTTCGTAAAACGAAGGAGGTCTTGATTTCTATTAATTTGGAGCGAAGGTATTCTAAGGATGAAATACTAGAAATGTATTTGAACTTGATTTACTTTGGACATGGAGCTCACGGAATCGAGGCTGCATCAAAGCTTTATTTTGATAAAAGTGTTTCAGAGCTTTCGGTTGAAGATGGAGCGTTGTTAGCTTCAATTCCTAAGGCACCAAGTCACTATTCTCCTTTTATAGATTATGAAAGAAGTAAACAACGTCGAGACTTAGTTTTGTCTACCATGGAACGTCGGGATTACTTAACTGCAGAAGATGCGGTCAGGCTTCAGGGGAAGACGCTACCTACTGAGCAAACAACGATTACAGAGAATCCAGCTTACATGTCGTATGTCGATCTAGTCTTATCCGAAGCAGTAGATAAATATCAGATTAGTGAAAAGGAAATATTAAAAGGTGGTTACGAAATTGTTGTAGCAATGGATTCAAATGCTCAGCAGACAACGTATGAGCATTTTCAAAATGATGCAACTTTCCCTGCTTCAACAGGCGAAGAAATGGTTCAGGGTAGCATTATTTTATTAAATAATGAAACCGGTGGCGTTGTAAGTGCTCAAGGTGGAAGAGATTATGTGAGAAAAGGGTTTAATCGAGTTGATGGAGCGAAAAGGCAACCGGGATCAACCTTCAAACCGCTAGCTGTTTTTGCCCCTTCTATAGAAGAAGGATTATTTGAACCTTATTCGCTCTTGTTAGATGAGCGACATGATTTTGATGGATATTCTCCTCGTAATTACAATAACCAATATGCTGGTGAAATAACGATGTATGATGCGGTGAAAGAATCAGCAAATATCCCTGCTGTGTGGGTGTTGGACGAACTGGGAATTGATATTTCTAAAGAATATTTACAAAAACAAAATATTATCCTTGCTGATGAAGAGGAAGGGCTTAGCGTTGCTTTAGGTGGAATCGAACATGGTATGTCACCTATGCAAATAGCGGCAGCGTACCGAACATTTGCAAACGAAGGAAAGTATTCAGAACCTTATTTTATTGAGCGAATCTATGATCGCAATGGTGAAAAAGTTGCGCAAGTGAATACCGAAGAAATTCAAGTGATGTCTGCTCAAACGGCTTGGTATATGACGCGAATGTTAGAGGCTGTAGTCGAGGAAGGAACGGGAATCAGTGGGGAATTTCACGGCGCACTTGCAGGGAAAACTGGTACGACATCTATTGAAAGTATAGAAAGAGCAACTAGAGATTTATGGTTCGCAGGATTTACTCCTGAATTATCGGGTGCGATTTGGATGGGATATGACGAGCATAATTCAGACCATTACTTGACTGCATCTAGTTCTGTTGCAACGGAAGCTTTTAAATCAGTATTAACAGATTTGTATATGGGCGAAGCTGAACCAATGCTTACGTTTGAAATGCCAGAAGGGGTAAATGATTTGCAAGATCCTATTCAATTGGTCGAAATTAATGATTTGTCAGCTGACATTTCCTTTGGTTTTACGGGAGGACATGTGCAGTTAGAATGGACAGCAAGTGAAGATGATCGACTTCATTATAGGATCTACAAGAAAAAGGATGATGTCCTTACATTGATAGATGAAGTTGTTGGAGAAAGCGAATATTCGATCCGAGGGGCGAGTTTATTTTCTACTTCTGTATATGTTGTTAAGCCGTATAATCCGCAAATTGACAGAGAAGGAGATGCGTCTAACCTTGCTGAAGCGAAATTCAGGTTGTTCTCTGATGCATCTTAATACTAGATCGGCGGGTGCCTACCTGTATTTTCGCAGGAGCTTGTTTATTTTGTACTTTAAGAATGTTTAACTTCGCTAAAGATTAAAGTATAAGATAAACTAAGTTTTTCTAATAATAAATGCTAACTTTTAATTCTAAATGTGATCAAAATGTGACGGTAGGGTCTATGACTATCGTTCTGAATGAATAGTAGTGTAAAATCAATCCTAGTATGAGTATTATTTGAGTAAAAGTGAAAGAATGATTTGAGAGATTATCGAATCATTAATTTAGATTTGGGGTGTATGGAATGTCAGTGAAATTTAATGATCAATTTTTGAAAGCCTGTAGGCAGGAACCGATTCAGCATGTTCCTGTATGGTATATGAGACAGGCAGGAAGATCTCAACCTGAGTATAGAGAATTAAAGAAAAAATACAGCTTGGAGGAAATTACGCATCGTCCTGAAACTTGTGCTTGGGTAACCAAATTACCAGTCGATGACTATCAAAATGATGCGGCAATTTTGTACAAGGATATTATGACGCCATTACCAGCAATGGGAGTGGATGTAGAAATAAAAAAAGGAATAGGACCTGTCATTTCAAATCCACTTAAATCGATTGCTGATGTGGAACGGCTTGGCCTACTTGAGCCTGAAAAAGACGTAGATTACGTATTAGAAACGATTAAATTGTTACGAAAGCAATTAACCGTTCCACTAATTAGTTTCAGTGGTGCACCATTCACGCTTGCAAGTTATATGATTGAAGGTGGCCCTTCTAAAAACTACAACAAGACGAAAGGTATGATGTATTCTCAGCCTGAAGCATGGTTCTTACTAATGGAAAAACTAGGGGATATGGTGATTACATATGTAAAATCACAAATACGAGCTGGATCTCAAGCTATTCAAATATTTGATTCATGGGTTGGCTCGTTAAATCAACAAGATTATCAAACATATGTGAAGCCAGTTATGCAACGGATTTTTTCGGAATTAAGACATGAAGGAGTTCCTCTGATTATGTTTGGTGTTGGTGCACGCCACTTAACATTAGATTGGCATGATCTTCCTTTGGACGTTGTTGGACTCGATTGGCGATATCCTATCCAAGAGGCAAGAGCCGATGGTATCACCAAAGCTGTTCAAGGTAACTTGGATCCGTCTGTTCTAATGGCTCCGTGGCAAATTATTGAAGATAAAACAAGAGAAATATTAGATCAGGGAATGAAACAGCCAGGCTACATTTTTAATTTGGGGCATGGCGTGTTTCCAGAGGTTGATCCGGCAACGCTGAAAAAACTGACTAAATTTGTCCACGAGTATTCCGCCGAGAAGCTTGCTCAAACTAATCAATAAAGGAGATTAACTAATGAAAAAAACAGTAGGATTACTAGTGATGGCATATGGTACACCACGAAGTATGGATGAAGTTGAATCATACTATACGCATATCCGTCGTGGAAGAAAGCCTTCACAAGAACAGTTAGATGATCTGACGGAGCGATATGAAGCGATTGGTGGAATATCCCCGTTAGCCAGAATTACTACAGAGCAAACCAATAAATTGGAAGCGGAATTAAATCGTCGCTTTTCTGACCGACAATTCAAAGCATATCAAGGCCTTAAACACATTGATCCATTTATAGAAGATGCCGTGCATAAAATGAAAGCGGATGGCTTAGAAGAAGCCGTTAGTATCGTACTTGCGCCTCATTACTCGACTTTCAGCGTGAAGTCATACAATGGACGAGCAAAAGAAGAGTCCGAGTCAATTCAAGGTCCAACATTAACAAGTGTAGAAAGCTGGTACGATGAGCCAGGTTTCATCAATTACTGGGCAGAACAGATTAGGAAAACGAGAGAGACAATGACAGAGGAAGAAAAAGCCCACCATGTCGTTATTTTCTCTGCCCATAGTCTGCCGGAAAAAATTCTACAAAATGGTGATCCATATCCGGAACAGCTAAAGGAAACGGCGAAATTGATTGCCGAAAAAGCAGGTGTAGAAAAATACGAAATTGGTTGGCAGAGTGAAGGGAATACGCCTGACCCGTGGATTGGTCCGGACGTACAAGACTTAACAAGAGACCTATTTAAGAAAGAGGAATACAAAGCATTTATGTATTGTCCAGTAGGGTTTGTTGCTGATCACTTGGAAGTATTGTTTGACAATGACTACGAATGCAAAGTTGTGACAGATGAAGTGGGAGCTGGCTACTATCGCCCAGAAATGCCGAATGCCAAGGATGAATTTATCGACGCATTAGCGACTGTGATAGAAAAAACGTTAAAGGATGTCTAAATCATGTCGAAACAACGAATTGCAATTATTGGCGGTGGAATGACCGGGCTTTCGGCTGCCTATTATCTTCAAAAAGAAATTAAGATCGACAAGATCGATGCAGAATATGTTTTGTATGAAGCGAGTGACCGCTTGGGTGGAAGAATACAAACGGACTATACCGATGGGTTTGTGATCGAACAAGGTCCCGAATCATTCTTAGCAAGAAAATTAAGTATGACAGAGTTAGCGACTGACATCGGGTTAGCGGATGATTTAATAGATAATCGTTCAGGTGCGTTTATCCTTCATCAAGACAAACTCTATCCAATGCCGGGTGGAGCGATTATGGGTATTCCAACACAATGGATGCCATTTATAAAAACTGGCCTGTTTTCCCCTATAGGAAAAGCACGAGCGGCATTTGATTTAGTACTTCCAAGATCAAATAAAACTGGCGAAGATCAGTCACTTGGACGTTTCTTTAGAAAAAGATTAGGAAATGAAGTGGTTGATAATTTGATTGAACCTCTTCTCTCTGGGATATACGCTGGAAATATTGACCAAATAAGCTTAAAAGCGACGTTCCCGCATTTTCAACAAATGGAATCGAAATATCGTAGTTTAGTTATTGGAATGAAGACGTCAATGGCTAAAAAAGAGAATCAGAATCCTTCAAGTAAAGATAAAAAAGCGAAAAAAGGGATGTTCCTTACTTATCGTGGAGGTCTTCAATCGATGGTAGACCGGTTGGAAGCGAAGTTAGATGCGGATCAAGTTAACAAAAATCATTCGTTGGTGAAGCTTGAAAAAGTAGATGAGAGATACCGGCTTGTTTTTGAAGACGGAACGGAAGATCTTGTAGACAAAGTCTTATTGACGACCCCACACCAACATGCCTATAAACTGTTTCAAGAACACGATTTCATGACACCATTGGGGGAAACTCCATCAACGTCTGTAGCAACAATAGCCCTTGCTTATCGGAAAGAGGCTATAAAAAAAGATATTGACGGAACTGGCTTTGTCGTTTCTAAAAAAACTAATTATACGATCACTGCGTGCACGTGGACTCACAAAAAATGGGCTCATGCTGCTCCAGAAGGATATGCGTTGTTGAGAGCTTATGTTGGTAGGGCAGGCGATGACGATATCGTGGCAGAATCAGATGACGTGATCTTAGAAAAAGTGAAAAAAGATTTGGATCAAATTATGGAAATAGAAGGTGATCCGATCTTCTATAAGATTAAGCGTTGGAAAGAATCGATGCCACAATATGAAGTTGATCATTTGAAAAAGCTTGAAACTGTCAGAGAAGGATTGTCTCATACATATCCTGGTGTAAAAATAGTTGGAGCTAGTTATAATGGTGTAGGACTGCCAGATTGTATTGATCAAGGAAAAAACGGTGTACTTGAATTAGTTAATGAATAAATCTCTAACCGATTGGACCGCCTCTCAGAAGCTTGAAGTTGCTGAGAGGCGGTTTTTGTTGTACAAAAAACCGCACACAGAGTTTACGGTTTCAACAAGAGAGCATGCTAAGTACGATTTTGAACCTACCAAACAATATATTAAACCTTTTTCAATAATTTTTGATAGTTGATTTTGATAACCTGGGAGACGCCTGCAGGAATAGCAATGGCTGAAGATCCATCGGGGTGCGCTCCCCCGATTAGCTGAAGAATTGCCTGCGGCAAGCGAGCAAGGTTGTCAAATATCAATTCTAACTATAAAAGTTCCGATCGTTTTAAAAAGTACTTCTGTCTTTTAAATTGACTTATTCCCACTGTTTTTATTTTTTTCTGTTTTCAATTTCACCAGCTAATGCGTATAGTGCAACAAATGATGCGAAGTGCGAACTGAAGTCATTACCGTCTTGTTGAGGATAAACTTCGACGTAATCCATACCAACAACTCCCAATTTGCAAACTTCGTGAACAATATTTAATAATTCATATGAATTCAATCCATTACCATCAATAGGCCCACCAGGGTTGAAGGCATGATCCAACACATCACTGCAAATACTTAAGTAAACAGCATCTGTATTTTTGGAAGCAATCTCATAAGATTTGCGTGCGATGTCACGTACATTATTGGCTTGGCGTATATCATTAATGGTTAAAGTAGTCGCGCCCTGTTTCTCGGCGAGACGCCCATTTTCTGGTTTGTTTCTTGGTCCATGGATACCTAAATGGACGAGAGATTCATTGACAATCCCTTCTGTTTCATAGAGTCGAGCAAATGGTGCGCCACGACCATAAGGATCACCATTTGATTGGTCATTATTATCATAGTGAGCATCTAAGTGGATAATCCCAACTTTTTTTCCAGTTTCTTCAACAAACCCTTGAAGGATCGGATAAGTAATTCCGTGGTCACCACCAAAAGCTATTGGAAATGTATCATTTTTCCATATGTTTTTAGAAAAATCTCGGATTTTTTTCATCGTATCTTCTGGCTCAGCGGGGGTAACTGCTATATCACCTTTGTCACCAATTTTTAAATGTTCAAATACATCAAGGTGATTTAATTCTGGAAGATATCCGCTATATCTAGCTGAACAAAGTCGTATTACTTTTGGGGCAAGTTCGCATCCTGTATAGTCTCCCCAGGTTACTGCGCCTTCCCATGGAACTCCGTAAACGGTAACGTCCATATCATTTTCTTTCTGAGGTTCTTTAACTAAGTTTTCAGCTCCTAAAAAACACGGTGTATTGCCATAAATCATTGAATTAGACATCGTTATTCCCTCCTATATAGAGATTTTCTTCGTAATATAGTTATTTCCCTTCTTCATTTTTGATAAACAATAAGAAAATGTCGATAACTGGGGAAAATAAAAAGATATTAACATATGAAGATGAGAGAAGTCGAAAGGGTAACAATTCTGAAAGAAAGTGTCAAAAAGTTGTTAAGCTATTTTTGCTAGAGGTGATTTATACTAAATGTGGGAATCTAAGAAAGGGAGTTATTCACATGTATACGAGTGATAAGAAGAAAATAGTGGAATTCTTTGAAAAGTCTAAGCGGGAAACCGTCTCGGATATGATGGAGCTGTTTCGAGATACTCCCAAAGGAAAAAGAAAATGTGAGCAAGAAGTGCTTCGAAATGCGCTAGATTCATTGTTTGATTTGTATTTACTGAATATTTCGTCAAAAGATCATATTAATAATATTTATTTTGAGAAGATTATCGAAGAATATAACGGTACCGACGATATAAATTTAGATGAGTTTATTAATAATTTTGAAGAAATGCGGTTAATAATTGAAAAAAAAGTATACTTAATTCCAATCTCGGAATTTGAGAAAACAAAAATAATAGCTCAATTAAACAAATTCTTTTTGGAAATACAATATTATTTTTATGTTGAATCAATCAATCGAAAGAACAACCGAATTTCGGAAAAAGAGATTCAGCTATCACATTTAAAGAAAGATCGCTCAGAGATCTTAACAAAACTTTCGATGAGCTTTGCACATGAAATTAGAAACCCGTTAACATCTATTAAAGGCTTTATACAAATATTAGAGAAACGCTTTGCTAAAATCGAGGAAGAGAAGAGATATTTTGAGTTAATATACAAAGATATGGAAGCATTGGAGCAACAAGTAGATCAGTTATTATTCTTATCCAATGAGAAAAATCATCAAGATATCAATTTTAGTTCGATTTATTTAAATGCGATATTGTTTGATGTAGTAGATGCTTTTCAGCCATTTTTTTCTCAAAATAATATATCTGTTAACCTAGACTTGTCCGAGAAAATATCGACAACAGGTATGGAAGAGCAAGTTAAACTTGTTTTGATAAAACTGATGCAAAATGCATTAGACGCTTTGTTATTGAGAATTAAAGATCGAAAGTTATACATTAGACTTAAGCGTGACGATAGTGAAGCGGTGATAACATTTTCAAATAATGGTCCGCCAATTCCACGGTTAATCAGACATTCAATGTTTGAACCATTTGTTGGAACGAAGGAATTAGGTAAAGGATTGGGACTAGCCGTTTCAAAACAACTTATGAGAAAACATGAAGGGGATATTAATTATATTTCAAATGAGGAGTGGACGATTTTCAAACTTCGATTTCCGATAAAGAAAAACATTTCGATGAACCAATCTGAATAATTTATACGTTTTTAAATGTTTTTATGATATGATAAAAGTTATGGTTAATTGCACCATTTGCTTGAAAGATTGTTTCGAATATATAGCTTTATATAGTAATCATGCTTGGTTTAGGGGTGTGAAAATGACTGAGAAATGGACCGCCATAAATTTAATGCGACATTACCGTCATGATTGGTTAAATCATCTGCAACTTATTAATGGGTACTTAGCAATGGGACGAGTTGAAAAAGTAGAAGTTCTTATTAATGAGATTGTCGTGCAAGCTCAAAATGAAAGCCACCTTTCAAATCTCAACATGGACCAGCTAGCTGAAGAAATCCTCACGTTTAATTGGCAAGGTTATTCTTTTTTGTTGAATTTTGAAGTGGTATCAGAAGTTGTCGATTGGTCAAAATGGGAACAAAGCATTCTTATGTATTTTCAAGACATGATGCAATTATTAGATAATCATACAAAACGGGGAGAAGACCAACATGCGACTCTTCTTATCAATGATGTCGATAAAAAAACAATAGAAATTGATTTCGAGGGTACACTTCGAATAGATGACAGATGGTGTGAGAACATAAGTCGTATTGAACAACAATATGGAAATCATATTGAACAAATAGAATGGAACGAATCCGAATGTTATGTTAAGTATGTTGTTGAGATATGATTGAATGAAGAACAACGAAATAACATTGGATAACGAGGTGAAGTAAATGTTTATAGATAAGGTAAAGATTTTTGCTAAAGCTGGTGGAGGGGGAAATGGGATCGTTGCATTCAGGCGCGAGAAATATATTCCTGATGGAGGACCAGCAGGTGGTGATGGTGGAAAAGGTGCTGACATAGTTTTTGAAGTAGAAGAAGGGCTAAGAACGTTGATGGACTTTCGCTATCAAAAGCATTTTAAGGCGCCGCGTGGTGAGAATGGTCGCCCAAAAAAGCAACATGGTAAAAGCAGAGAACCAATGGTGGTAAAAGTGCCGCCTGGTACAACGATAACAAATGAACAAACTGGAGAGATTATCGCTGATTTGACAGAACAAGGTCAGCGAGCCATTGTCGTTCGCGCTGGTAGAGGTGGAAGAGGAAACGCTCGATTTGCTACTCCATCAAATCCTGCTCCAGAAATCGCTGAGAACGGAGAACCCGGCCAAGAAAAAGAGTTGGTATTGGAGTTGAAACTACTTGCAGACGCTGGTTTAGTAGGTTTTCCTAGTGTAGGGAAATCCACGTTACTTTCAATCGTTTCAGCGGCAAAGCCAAAAATTGCGGATTATCATTTTACGACATTGGTACCAAACTTAGGTGTTGTGGAGACTGACGACCATCGAAGTTTTGTTATGGCAGATCTACCTGGATTAATCGAAGGAGCACATTCTGGAGTTGGATTAGGGCACCAGTTTTTGCGCCATATTGAGAGAACAAGAGTAATTGTTCATGTCATTGATATGAGTGGAATTGAAGGTAGAGATCCATTTGCGGATTATCAAACAATAAATGAAGAATTGAAACAATATAATTTACGATTAACTGAACGACCACAAGTGGTTGTTGCTAATAAAATGGACTTGCCAGGTGCAGCAGAAAACTTGGAACTGTTTAAAGAAATGGTTGGTGAAGAAGTCGAAATTCACGCCATCTCAACTGTGACTAAAAAAGGAATTGCTAATTTATTAAGAAGTGTAGTTGACAAAGTTGAGACAACTCCAGAGTTCCCTCTTTATGAAGAGGAAGAAATAGAACAGCGAGTTGTTTATAAGTACACGAAGAAGGAAGATCCTTTTAAAGTCTTCAAAGATGATGATATTGGTGGCTATGTCATCGAAGGGCATGAAATAGAAACCTTGTTCCAAATGACAGATTTTAATCGTCACGATTCCGTGCAGCGTTTTGCAAGAAAAATGCGGCATATGGGAATAGACCAAGCATTACGAGATTTAGGTGCTGAAGATGGTGATACTGTTCGAATTTTAAGTCATGAGTTTGAATTTGTAGAGTAAAAAATTGCTGGACCAGAACGAGTTGAGTTCTGGTCTGTTTTATTTTTTTTTAATAAGAGAGAGAACCTACAGGAATTCGATCCGAACCGATGTAAGGTTTTTCTAAAAAAAAATGAAAAATTCAGAAATTGTATAAATCAAAGTTGTCAACTTCAAGTACGATCTTTATAATGAGTGAATAGGTTGCTTACCAGGTGGTGAAACAAGTGAAGAAGAGACCGGATCAATTTTATTTAGTTAGGGAAGATATGTTACCTGACGCTATGCTAAAAACAGTAGAAGCGAAGAAGCTTCTCGATAGTGGAAAAGAATATAAAATTAATGAAGTGGTGCAAAAAGTTAATCTAAGCAGAAGTGCTTTTTATAAATATAAAGATGGAATTTTTCCTTTTCACACGATGGTAAAAGAAAAAATTATAACCTTATCCATTTATCTTCAGGACCAGTCAGGTTCCTTATCAAAATTACTGTCGATGATTGCTCAGACAGGTGCTAACGTGTTAACGATTAATCAGACGATTCCTCTTCAAGGGAGAGCAACGATCACGATCACGATTGAAACAGCAGCTATGAATTCGGATGTTACGATATTGTTAAATAAAATAGATAGCTTAGAATCAGTAGTGAAGGTTGAACTCATTGGTTCAGGAGCCTAACAGAAAATTATAACATGATGAATACAGATGTTTACCAGTTATTAAAAGGAGTGAAATGAACGTGGGGAAAGTTGGATATTTAGGTCCTATGGGATCATTTACTGAAGCAGCAGCAAAGGCACTTGTACCGAATGATGAACGTATTCCGTTTCGTTCGATTCCGGATACGATGGATGCCGTTAAAGAAGGATTAGTGACTCGTGCGGTTGTTCCGATGGAAAATGCAATTGAAGGGTCTGTTAATATAACGCTAGACTATTTTATCCATCATCAAAGAATGAATATGGCGGCGGAAATTGTTGCACCTATCGAACAACATTTACTTGTTGCACCATCTCGCATGTCGTCTTGGGATAAGGTAGAGACGGTTTATTCCCATCCTCATGCTATTGCACAATGTCATCACTTTTTACGGAAATATCTACCTAATGCAGAAATATCATATACGAACTCAACCGCGGCAGCTGCTAAATATATTCAAGAGAACCAATCTGAAAATGCAGCCGCTATAGCGAATGATATCGCTGCAGAAGCTTATCAATTGAAAATGCCTCAAATGAAAATAAATGATTATGAGAATAATCAAACAAGATTTTTGTTATTAACAAACGATGAGGCGCCATTTGATAGCGATGGTATAACTGAAGAAACAGAATATAAAACAACACTGATGATTACGTTAGCTTCTGACTATTCTGGAGCTCTTCACCAAGTGCTATCAGCTTTTTCATGGAGAAGAATTAACTTATCAAAAATCGAATCACGTCCCACTAAAACTGGATTAGGAAATTATTTTTTCATTATTGATGTTGCGATGAAAAAAGATGATATTTTAATTCCGGCGGTTTGCGAAGAATTAAAAGCATTAGGTTGTGGTGTGCAAGTATTGGGTAGTTATCCTTGTTTTTCTTGGGAAGACTTAACAGGTGTAACGAAAAAAATGATTGAAAAAGAAGCAACTTAATAATTTTGTTTATAAAACACCTTAAAAAGGATAACCTTTTTTAAGGTGTTTTTTCTTTTTTATGTAAATTAGTCGTGTCCATCAACTTGGCCTGCGCACCTGAACGGCATCAACCCCTCTATTACCGTGCTCTTCAGGAGAGAGTGGAGATCCGAAGGGAACAGATAGAGCTAAATAGTTCCCTTTTATATGTGCTTATTAGCTATGTGAAGGGAACCCTGCAAGAATTAGCGTGCCCTTCAGCTTAAGTAGCGCATCTGGAAGGGACGATACTCTCTTCAACATTCCCTGCAGATAAAATCCCTAAAAAACTTTGATGAGTAAATAAAAAAGAATGATTTATTTAATTAGTACATATATTTTTGTGAAGAAGAAACGAAGAAAAAGTGGTTTATTGTGACCATTCGCCTATTAGGTGCATAGGATAAAGAGACATTGTATGGGAGGGATTTAAAAGTGAAAATTCATATTGTTCAAAAAGGCGATACTCTTTGGAAAATATCAAAAAAATATGGGGTTGATTTTGAACAATTAAAAACAATGAATCAACAATTGGCGAACCCTGACATGATTATGCCTGGTATGAAGATAAATATCCCATCTTCAGGCAACATGAACGTTAAGAAAAATGAGCAACAGAAAAAAGAATATCCAGTCAAAAAAGAGATGCCTGTAAAAGAAAAGCCGATACCAAAACAACCTGAGGTAAAAAAGCCGGTAGCACCACCTCCACCACCAATGGCGCCCGCACCACCAGTGCCGCCACCGCAACCACAGCCGTCATATTTGAAACAAAAAGCAAAGGTAGATCTTAACTTTTACCATCAACCGAGTTATCCAAAAATGCCAGCACCAGAGCCGCCAAAAAAGCCGGTAAAAGAAGTGAAGCTAAAAGAGAAACCAAAAACAATGCCGAAACCAAAGCCTAAGCCGAAACCACATAAAATAGTGAAACCGATGCCTGTTGATAAAATACCTGAGAAGAAAATGCCAGCGCCAAAACCAATTAAAACGATGCCTCCAGCCAAACCAAAACCAATGCCATATCATGCACCACCAGCTTATCAACAAGTTGGTCCACTCATTGAAGGTTGTATTCCACTTTCAGCTTTGTGCGGATATGGATGTCACCCGATGGTTTACCCAAATGCCATGGTGTTTCCACAACCGCAAATGCAGCAAATGTATCAAGGAAATCACCAACAATATTATCATCAACATCAGCCTGCTAACGCGATGTACCATGGTCAATTTGGGCAACCTCACCAGCCTTATCAACAACAAACTTGGTCGAGATATGAAGAAACAGCAGTGCAAAGTCTTGAAAATGAAGAACAACAAATTAATACTAGAAGTAATGAAGAGGTTTATGGCGACGTAACCATAAATAACGGATTATCAAATTCTGGTTATGCAACGGAAAAACGACAAAATGATGAATTGATTCCGTGGACCTATCCAACTAAAGATCACGAAGAATAAATTCGAAAGACTAAAAAAACCTAGCTTGAGGATAACTCAAGCTAGGTTTTTTGTATAGACGGCAAATTCAATTGAAATACTACCGATATTTTACAGGATGATTTCATCCTTTTCTGATCAAGCTATTCTTGAAAGGAGGAGGTTGAATGAAAAAAATTGCTTTAGGTTTATCAGTAGCAACAATATTGCTATCAGGTGTAGCATGCGGTGATATGAACGGTGATACTACAGAAGGTCAAGGCACTGCATATCAACGTGATCAAACAGGTTATGGAGTTGATCGAGCAGATGGAACAGGTGCTGGTCAGCAGGGCATGATGGGAAGAGAAACTGAGCGATTTGGTCAACGTACTGGTATAGGACAGAACCGTATGACGGAACAAGGTGCGCGTGGTGCACAAAGAGGAACACAAGGATTTGGTCAAGGAATTGTAGGGAATGACCGTCCAGGGATGGTTGACGAAAATGGGCTATTGAATGGCGATTTAGATGGTCTTAGAAATCGTAATCAAGGTAACGTTCAAAGGGGAACACAAGACAGAATGAATGGTGGGAACCAGCAAGGACAACAAGGTATGCGTGGGCAAGGCAGCCAAGGCCAAGGTAGAGAGGAACAAGGTTATTTTAATACAGAAGATGGAAAAACAGCAAGAAATATTGAAAAGCGTGTCGAAAATATGGATGGTGTCAATGGCGCTGATGTCATCGTTCACGATGACAATGTTATAGTAGCGGTGGATGCATCAGGCAATAATCAAAAAATTGAAGAAAATATCCGCGGACTAGCAAAAGGTAAGCAAGTCCATGTGGTAACAGACAAAGAAGGTAGAGAGAACATTCAAGGTATGGGAAATCAACTCCGTGGTGGTGCTCCATTTGAGGAAGTTGGTTCAACGTTTAACGCGATGTTAGACGATTTAGGAGATGCCATTCAACGACCGTTCGAGAGATCAAGGTAGCAAAAAGTAAGTATGGAAGCAGCACTTAAATTGGTGCTGCTTTCTAAATTGATTTAGAAACACGATAAATAATTATTTTGAAGCATATTTATCGTTACAAATGGTTATGCTAGGCATGGATGTCGTGAGTCCATTTTCAAACGAGGGAGGCGGCAGGCATGCTAAATAATATAAAAGAAGATCACTATTGTAGAAAAGGTCTGCTTATTAGGAAAAGCTTTATTCATTTGCTGTTGGTTGCGACCGTTTTTTTCCTATTCGTTACCACATCAATTGAAAACAGCAAGGTAAACGCTTCTGAATCACTTATTTCAGATGAACCACACGATGTGGAAGTAGTGTTACAACGCTACTATCTGGATGGTGAGATGAGTGAAGAGGAATTAGAAGAAACCATTTGGTCAATGGAAGATTTTTGGTCATATTACGATGACTGGGAACTTGTAGATCAAAATCAGTCTCAAATTGTTTTTCAAAAAGAGGTAGATGATATTTCGCCACTTTTGAAAATGCATGGTTACTTTGGTCTTTCCGACGATGGGACATTAAGGATTTACAATGGTAAACCTAATGAGAATAATGTCATTCAGTCTTTTTATCAGATTAATACAAAAAAATTAAAGAGCCAATCACAAGAATTGCTACTTAAAGGAATTCCAGTTTCAACAAAAGATCAGTACTTAGAAGTCTTGAAAAATTATCAAAAGTATGCAATTAATAGTTAATGGAGATTCATCGTTTTGTGGGAGAAGCTACCGTATTTAGGTAGCTTTTTTTGTACTTTAAGAATGTTTAGTATCCCTAAAGGATTAAAGTATAAGATAAACTAAGGCTTTCGCCATGAAAGACTTGGCGAAAAGCCGAGTTTTTCTAAATATTTACTTTCGTCTAATATATGCCTTCTTGCTTTTTTCACATAAGGTACAAATATGTCCTTAAATATATGATAAAATAGAAATATGTGTTCGTAAAATAGAAACAATGGGTGGAGGAAAGACAGTGATTGAATGTTTAAAGGGAACCGTAATTAATATAGAGCCAGAAACGATAGTTATTGACGTCCATCAAGTTGGATACCTTGTTTATTGTGGGAATCCGTATCGTTATGAGGAATGGATCGATCAAACTGTAACGGTTTATACATACCAGCACGTTCGAGAAGATGCAATTCGATTGTATGGTTTTTTTCATCGGGAAGAGCGACGCTTATTTGAGAAATTACTTCAAGTTTCAGGAATTGGACCTAAAGGAGCATTAGCTATTGTTAGTGCTGAACAACCAAAACTTGTTGTCGAAGCGATAGAAAATGAAGATGAAACTTTTCTCATCAAGTTTCCTGGCGTCGGTAAAAAAACTGCTCGCCAAATGATTTTAGATCTCAAAGGAAAAGTACAAGAACTTGTACCGACTTTGACTCAAAATGCAGGAGAAATCGGGTCAAATTACTCGAATGTGTCAACTGGGAATGAAGATTTAGAAGAAGCATTAGAAGCATTAAAAGCACTTGGATATGTTGAGCGAGAAATTAAAAAAATTCTTCCGACATTGCGTGAAAATGTGATGACAACAGACCAATATATTAAGTTGGCATTAAAAGAAATGCTGCAAAGATAGTAGTAAGAAAGAATGAACGTAAGAATATCGGAGGAAGATAACATGGAAGAGCGTATTGTTAGTGGAGAATTACAAGGACAAGAAGATATGGAAGAACTTAGCCTTCGTCCACAAACGCTGTCACAATACATCGGACAAAAGGCAGTCAAAGAGAATCTCACGGTCTTTATTGAAGCTGCAAAAATGCGTGAAGAATGTCTCGATCATGTATTATTATATGGTCCTCCTGGGCTTGGTAAGACAACCCTAGCGATGATTATTGCTAATGAAATGGGAGTCAATTTAAGAACGACTTCTGGCCCTGCAATTGAACGTCCGGGAGATTTAGCGGCCGTTTTAAGTGGTTTAGAACCAGGGGATGTACTTTTTATTGATGAAATTCATCGCTTGAATCGTTCAGTTGAAGAAGTACTGTATCCGGCGATGGAAGATTATTTTCTTGATATTGTTATTGGGAAAGGTCCGTCAGCTAGGTCTGTCAGAGTCGACCTCCCTCCATTTACACTTGTCGGAGCAACAACAAGAGCTGGAATGATATCAGCACCCTTAAGAGATCGGTTTGGAGTCGTTAGTAGGTTGGAATACTATACGCATGGTGAGCTCCAAGAAATTGTAGAAAGAACAGCGGACGTATTAGAGGTCTCGATGGATACAGAAGCAGCGGTAGAAGTTTCAGGGAGATCGCGTGGAACACCGCGAATTGCAAACCGAATCTTACGAAGGATTAGAGATTTTGCGCAAGTGAGAGGTGACGGAACGATTAACTTGTCCATCACACAGCAAGCACTTGAATTATTGCAAGTCGATCCACTTGGACTAGATCAAATTGACCATATTTTGTTAATGAATATTATCGAAAAATTTCGTGGAGGTCCTGTCGGATTGGATACGATCGCAGCAACAATTGGTGAGGAAGCACATACGATTGAAGATGTTTATGAACCTTACCTTATGCAAATTGGTTTTTTACAGCGAACTCCTCGTGGTAGAATGGTTACTCCGTTAGTGTATGACCACTTTGATTTGGAGGTGCCTAAACGTTGAATCACATTCCTAAATTGTTGATCTCATTAGGTTTGATTCTTGTAGTTGCGGGTGTTTTATGGCAAATTGGTGGAAAGTATTTATCGTTAGGGAAACTACCTGGTGATTTTTTGTTCCAAAAAGGTAATTCAACTTTCTATTTCCCATTGATGACATCCATTATCGTAAGTATCGTTTTGTCGTTAATATTTTATTTAGTTGGAAGATTTCGTTAACAGACCTATCTTAAGGTCAATCTGTTTAGACATCAAAATAATTATTTTTTACAAAGAGAGGAAAAGGCAATGGATGTATCACAATTTGACTATGATTTACCAGAGGAATTAATTGCGCAGACACCGCTGAAAAATAGAGATGCTTCAAAGCTACTCGTAATGGATAAAAACTCTGGAGAGATTCAGCATAAAACATTCTCTGATTTACTTGACTTTATGAGTGAGGGAGATACGTTAGTGCTTAATAATACGAAAGTGATCCCTGCTAGGTTATTTGGTGTGAAGAAGGAAACAGGGGCTAAAATTGAATTATTATTGTTAAAAGAGGAAGGAAACCATTCTTGGGAAGCGCTAGTAAAACCAGCGAAACGTGTGAAAAAGGGCACTGTAATTGACTTTGGTGAGGGGCGGTTAATTGGAGTTTGTGAAGAAGAGCTACCCGAGGGGCGTAGAAAAATTACGTTTCAATTTACAGGAATTTTTAATGAAATTTTGGATGAATTAGGCGAAATGCCTCTTCCACCTTATATCCAAGCTCAACTTGAAGAAAAGGATCGATATCAGACAGTTTATGCCGAACATTCAGGCTCGGCAGCTGCACCAACTGCTGGATTGCACTTTACTACAGAGATGCTCGATAAGTTATTAAAACGTCGAGTAAATATTGCTTATGTGACACTGCATGTCGGGTTAGGTACTTTTCGGCCTGTTTCTGTAGAAAACGTGAAAGATCATAAGATGCATGCTGAGTTTTATCAAATGAATCAGGAAACGGCTGAGCTGTTAAATCAAACAAAGATTCAAGGGGGGCGGATCATTGCAGTAGGAACAACGTCAGCTAGGACGCTGGAAACTATTGCAAGGGACCATCAAGGCCAGTTCCAAGCGTCAAGTGGTTGGACAGATATATTTATTTATCCTGGATATTCATTACAAGCGATAAATGGCTTGTTAACAAATTTCCATCTACCGAAGTCAACGTTAGTTATGCTTGTGAGTGCAGTGGCAGGCCGAGACAACATCCTTCATGCTTATCATGAAGCGATTGCCAGAAAGTATCGTTTCTTTAGTTTTGGAGATGCGATGCTCCTTATATAAATGCTATGATGGTTGGACCATCATGAGTGAATATTGGGCAAGTATTTTTGAATAAACCAATTTTTTGGTCAAGTAAAGAAAGAAGGAATGACAGAATGACAGCCATCACATATGAACATATAAAGACATGCAAGCAATCGGGAGCACGCCTAGGTATCGTACATACACCACATGGCTCATTTGAGACGCCGATTTTTATGCCAGTTGGAACGTTAGCTACAGTAAAGACAATGAGTCCTGAAGATTTATTGCAAATGAATGCGCAAATCATTTTAAGTAATACGTATCATCTATGGCTACGACCTGGAGCAGATATTATAGAAGAAGCGGGTGGATTACATTCTTTCATGAACTGGAATCGACCAATTTTAACGGATTCCGGTGGGTTTCAAGTGTTTAGTTTGAGTGATCTGCGAGATATTACTGAAGAGGGAGTTCATTTCAGAAATCATTTGAGTGGCGAAAAGTTGTTTTTAACGCCAGAAGAATCGATGCATGTGCAAAATGCTCTCGGTCCAGATATTATGATGGCTTTCGATGAATGTCCACCGTATCCTGCAGAGCATCAGTACATGAAAGCCTCTGTTGAAAGAACGAGTCGCTGGGCAGAGCGTTGTCTTGAAGCTCATGGTAGGAAGAATGAACAAGGATTGTTTGGGATTATTCAAGGCGGCGAATATGAAGATTTGCGCCGCCAAAGTGCTAAAGATTTAGTTTCGCTTGATTTTCCAGGGTATGCAATTGGTGGACTGTCTGTAGGGGAACCAAAAGATGTTATGAATCGTGTCCTTGAGTATACGACACCTTTACTACCTACCAATAAACCGCGCTACCTTATGGGGGTTGGTTCCGCTGATTCGTTGATCGATGGTGCGATTCGTGGGATTGATATGTTTGATTGTGTTTTGCCAACACGTATTGCCCGTAATGGAACAATTATGACCAGTCAAGGCCGTCTTGTTGTGAGGAATGCAGCTTTCGCAAGAGACTTCGGACCATTGGATGAAAACTGTGATTGTTACGTTTGTCAGAATCATTCTCGTGCATATATTCGCCACTTAATTAAATGTAAAGAGACCCTTGGTATGCGATTAGCATCATACCATAATTTGCATTTTTTACTGAACTTAATGGAGCAAGTTAGACAGGCAATTCGTGAAGATCGATTGCTTGATTTTAAAGAAGAATTTTTTGAATCATATGGATTTAATAAACCAAATGCAAAAAACTTTTAATAAAAAATATATTTAGCTTCGTTTTGATTGATTTTTGAATAGAACTTTGTCTACAATAGTATGGGAAAGTTATTTTACAGCATTCGAACAAAACGAATGAAAAAAGCTGCTTTTTCCAAAAAAAAGTTGTTCAAAGACTTGAACATCGATAATAAATGGTGAGAGCGAAAGAGTTATCACTGAAAGGGGTGAAATGAATGGAGATGTTCGGTGCGTTAATACCGCTAATACTTATGTTTGCGATTTTCTATTTTCTTTTAATTCGTCCTCAACAAAAACGACAAAAGAAAGTTAAAGAAATGCATGCCGCTCTTCAAAAAGGAGACAAAATTGTCACAATTGGTGGATTACATGGTAAGGTTGATGCCATTGATGAGAATCGTATAGTCCTCGATGTGGATGGAACTAACAAGCTTACATTTGATCGTCAGTCAGTACGTGAAATAACTAATCAAGACTAATATTTATCAAGAAGGCTTGCCGTCCATAGGATAGCAAGCCTTTTGAAAGGATAAAAATGTACTAATTTTTTAGTTTGTGCTTGTTTAGTCAATATTATTGTTCCCTAAAAGAACTCCCTCGAGTGTTGACACCAATCATCCCTCCAAAGATGGCAACGACAACATACCCGGCGTGCATACTTAGTTGTTCGGCATCAAACCACTGATTAAAACTTAAATATTGTGAAAATAAAATAACGCAAGAATATAATAAAGCTGTGAGAGTACCGGCAAACCAACCTCTTTCTCCAGAACGACCTCCTGAAATAAAGCCACCAATAAACATCGCTATGAAGGAAAACGTAATTAAAATCCAATAGAAAGAACTTTCCATTACATTGGTATAGCGTAATATTAATGAACTAAATAAACTAGCTGTAATGACGAGGATAAAGATCGTTAAAACGCCATAAAGTACGCTACTGATTAGTCTTTGTGAAAACATCCATTTCCTCCTTTCTAGTCTCATTTATTCATATGTATTCTTTTCACTCAAAAATAGACGAGCTTTTTGACAGGTTGACTTTAAAATTTCTTCTGAGATTGTTTCCTTTATTTAAGACATGTTTGTCCACTCAGGTTCATACAATGTACCGATGAAGTGGGGAGGGCTTAGAGGCATGGAGTGGATGTTGGCACTTATCATTTTCGTTGTAAGTTATGCGTTAATTATTTCAGAAAAAATAAACCGAGCACTCGTAGCTTGTCTCGGAGGCATACTTATGCTGTTATCAGGTGTACTGAATTTAGATAATGCCTTCTTGGAGCACATTGATTGGCATACAATTGTCCTTTTATTATCTATGATGATTTTAGTTTCCATTACTAGTAAAAGTGGTTTGTTTGAATATATAGCTATTTCTTTAGCGAAAATAGTTAAAGGAAAGCCTATTCCTATATTGATTGTTATTTCAACTTTAACGGCCGTTGGATCTGCTTTGCTTAATAATGTGACAACTGTATTGTTAATTGTCCCGATTGTTCTTACGTTAACAAGTATGCTCAAGATCACTGCAATACCTTACTTGCTTGCAGTGATCTTATCTTCAAATATTGGGGGGACTGCGACGCTAATTGGCGATCCGCCAAACTTAATGATTGGCCAAGCAGTTGCTCATTTGTCTTTCAATGATTTTCTAATTCATCTTGGTCCAGTAGTTCTTGTCATTTATGTGACAGTAATTATTGGCGTGTCTCTATTATATCGAAATCGATTAATAGTTGATGATCAAGAGAGAGATGGCTTGATGAAAATTGACCCAACAAAATATTTACTTCGACGCTCTCTTTTGTTTAAATCGGTATCAGTTTTGGTTATGACAACGGTCGGTTTTATTATCCAACCGCTATTATATGTAGAATTAACGACAATTGCCATGGCGGGTGCAATTTTATTAATGTTGCTAACGAATGATGAGGAGCAGACCGAAGAAGTTTTTCAAGCGATCGAGTGGGTTACGATATTCTTTTTTGTTGGCTTGTTTATGCTAGTCGGAGGTCTTAAAGAGGTTGGACTTATAGATGAAATGGCAAAAACGATTATTTATTACACAGAAGGAGATGTACCGAGAACGTCGCTACTTATATTATGGTCATCAGGGATTTTATCAGGTTTTGTTGATAATATTCCATTTGTTGCGGCTATGATACCTGTGATTTTGGAGTTTCAGGAGTATGGTATGACAAACCTTGACCCGCTTTGGTGGGCGCTTGCGCTGGGAGCTTGTCTAGGTGGAAATGGGACGCTAATAGGTGCAAGTTCAAATGTGATTGTTGCAGGATTGGCAATGAAGGCTAAGCAGCCGTTTACTTATATTGATTTTTTAAAGGTAGGCATTCCGACGGCGCTCATCTCGTTTGTCATCTCTAGTTTTTATTTGTATTTTCGATATTTAGTCGATTTCCTGTAGATTATACCCTTGAAATAACGCTCTAAGAATGACCAATTCTTTATTTGGTCAGACTATTAGACAGATGCGTCATAAAGGGAGAATATCATGGAATTGTTTACGATTATTATTCGTACGTTGGTTATCTATTTTGTTGTATTAATTGTCTTTCGATTGATGGGAAAAAGGGAGATTGGACAACTTTCTATCGTTGATTTTGTTATTTCATTGATGATTGCAGAATTAGCAGTGATGACGATCGAAAATGTAGAAGTACCAATTTCCCATCAATTGATACCGATGTTTATCCTCATGAGTATTCAAATATCATTGGCCTATGTTTCATTGAAAAGTCAAGGTTTGCGCAAATTGATTGATGGTAAGCCTTCAGTCATTATTCGCCAAGGGAAAATAGATGAGAAGGAAATGAGTAAGCAGCGTTATAACTTTGATGATCTCATGTTGCAACTAAGGCAGAAAGATGTTCAATACATGTCAGATGTTGAATTTGCAATTTTAGAACCATCTGGAGATTTGTCCGTTATCCGTAAAGATCCAAATCCATCTTTTGATGGAAAACCTTCTTTTTTGCCACTACCATTGGTTTTGGATGGGGAAATTCAGTATGAACACCTAAATGAGATCGATCAGAATGAGCGATGGCTGAGAATGGAATTAAGAAAATTAGGTTACGATGAGGTAAAAAAAATCTCGTTTTGTTCACTAAATCGAGACCAATCATTTTTTGTTGATATGAAGGATGATGAAGTAAACTGAGGGAATAGACTCTCAGTTTTTTTGACGGTTAATTAGAAGTTGTCTAAGAGTCGTTCAGGAGCGCCGCACAAGCTGAATGGCACGGAAAAGAGAAAAGGTGCCATTCAGACGCGCTGCACGAGCGAAAGGGTTCACCAAATAGTCGTAATTATTTTTTAAAGTTAAAACCACTTTTTCACGATTGGTATTTTCCTGAGCTCATTTGGATGAATAAGTTTCATTACAAGAACTAGAATTCCGTAAACGATGGAAGTGAATAAGATACTGATGATTGTCTGCCATAACAAAGGATATGAGTAGGCTAAGGAGTCCCACACGAAAGAACCGGCTCCTCCACTAATTGCCATAGCAGTTATGATTTTTATAAAGTCTCTCATGTGAAGCGTGAAACTAATTGTTTTCACAAGAGTGGCAAAATGTAATAATGTGACTAATAAAAAGCCGATAACAATCGCCAAAGCTGCGCCCATAATACCTAATTCTGGTCTAGAAGCTAAAATAAAAATGGCAGCTGTTTTTACAAAAGCCCCAATGAGGCTGTTCATCATGGCGGACTTTGCTAAGTTCAAGGCTTGCAAAGTAGCTTGAAGAGGCCCTTGTAAATATAAAAACATACTGAATGGAGCCATGATTTTTAAATAGCTAGCTACATTAGGGGCGTTGTATACTAGATCCATGATCGGTTCGGCGAAAACATATAAGAGTACAACAGATATTCCCCCAGATAAGAGAGCAAAACGAAAAGCTTGATCTAGCCGATGATGAATCAGTTGAAAATTATTTACAGTTGCTGCCTCACTTATTGCAGGAACAAGCGATACCGATAACGAATAAGTAATAAAAGTAGGTAAGAGTAGCATTGGAATGACGTACCCAGCGAGTTCTCCATACTGCGTAGTCGCGACAACTGTTGCGACTCCTGCAATGGCTAAACTTTGAGCAACAACAATTGGCTCAAAAAACAGCGATAGAGATCCAATTAATCGACTTCCTGTTGTTGGAAGAGCAATCGTCATTAAGTCATTTAGTGTGTCTTTGCCTTCTTTAGCACTGGAAAAGAATTGTTTCCGAATTCGGAAAGTTTTTCGTCGCTTGAACATAGTAATCATAAAAATCAGAGAGGCTAGTTCGCCAAGAACCACTGAAGCCATTGCACCGGCAGCCGCATATTCGATACCGTAGGGAAGAAACATCGTAGTCAATGCAGCAACAAAAGAAATACGTACCACCTGCTCGATAACTTGTGAATAAGCAGTCGGTTTCATGTTTTGTAATCCTTGAAAATAACCACGAATGACAGATGATAATGCAACGATCGGAACGATTGGCGATATCGCAATTATTGGATAAAAAGCGCGAGCATCGGTTAATAATGTAGACGCAATAATAGGGGCGAATAAAATCATTGAAGCGGTAAATATGATGCTTAGGACAGCCGTGACGGTAATAGAAACGACGAGAATCCGCTTTATTCGTGAACGATCACCTTCAACGTCTGCTTCAGCTACAAGTTTGGAAATAGCCACAGGTAGTCCAAGTTGAGTGAGTGTAATGACTAATAACAAGGTAGGAACAGCCATCATATAAAGGCCTACACCTTCTGCCCCCATAATTCTTGCTACAACGATTTTATTGATAAATCCGAGGATACGGGTAATTAATCCTGCAACGATTAGAATAGCTGCGCCTTTTAAGAATGTTTGTTTCGTCATCTAGGCCCCTACTTTCTTTTGAAAAATCATAGATTTTTTCGCTAAAGATGTATATGCTGAAAAGGTGGCCAAGCATGACAAGTTTATAGAAATAATCTGATAAAATTATTAAAAGGACTACAAATCAAACATTTTTAGTTAAGGCTGTTTCCTTATAGGTTGTTGTTTATTGACTCGTTCTCTATGACATCAGTGGAAAAATAATGGATGTCTTTTTTTAAAGTTATGTATTAAGAGAGAATTTCATAGAGTAAAAGTAGGACAAATTACTATATATTAAAGGAACTATAAAGGAGAAGTGGAACGATTGGAATGGCGTAATATTTATCGAGGGTTTTTAATGGGTGTTAGCAATATGATTCCTGGAGTCAGTGCTGGAACGATTGCTTTAATATTTGGGATTTATGATCGATTGATTGAATCTATTAGTGATTTTTTTAGCCCTCGTTGGCGTAAGACACTATCATTTTTAGTCCCCCTTGGAATAGGTGTGATTATGCCTTTTATTCTACTAAGTGGGGCAATCAAATGGCTACTTGCAAACCATGAGCAGCCTACGCAGTTTTTCTTTTTGGGATTAATTATTGGTGTAGTACCAATGCTAATAAAGGAATCAAAAATGAAAACGAAGTTCACCGGATGGCATTTTACTGTACTTATTGTGTTAACAAGTGTCCTGGGATATATTGGTTATATTAATCCTGAAGGATCAACCGTATTGTATGAACTTACATTAGTTAATGGCATTTGGTTTTTCGTAGCTGGAGCGGTTGCTAGCATGTCGCTGTTGTTACCAGGACTTAGTGGTGCACTTGTGTTGATCTTGTTCGGTGTTTATTATACAGCTATGAACGCACTGTCTCTAACAACGTTAAATATTGGTGTTATTCTCGTTATTGGTCTAGGGATCGTCTTTGGATTTGTTGTAAGCAGTAAGGTTATAAAATATATATTGAGTCATTACCCATATATGACGTATGCTGCGATCATAGGACTACTACTTGGATCGACTGTCGTCGTATACCCAGGTTTTTCGGCTGGGGGAGCCGCAGTATTTCCTAGCATTATCACCTTTATTGCTGGTACATTGACTGCATTTTTATTAGGATCAAAAGAACGAGAGTAGATAAATGGATTCTGATTAAAAGTAGGAGGGAAAACGATGACGAACGAACAGTGGAGTTATTGGAAAATGAAATTGGAACCGGTTATTAAGAGTAAAGTTGAAGAATGGCATATATTTGGCTATGATACAGTGACAGAAAAAGATGTTTGGGATTGTTTCATCGCAAAATTAGAAAAAAATAAACATAGGCCCGAGAAAATCCGTTCACATTGGATGGTAGCAGAGCTTTTTCAGTTAAAAGCGAATGATTATATGACTTATTTAACGATTGAAGCCTATAAAGGACCTGAATGGTTTGATCATGATGAGCGAATTGACTACGATTTAAATATTTCAGTGCAAGGTAAAAATTGACCAATTAAAGCAAAGATTGACACGCGTTTTTAAATCTCGCTATAATAGCACTATTGGTTAAATAAAAGAAAACAAGTGTTACATAGATTCAGCGACCCTGCTAGTCATCAAGGGTCGTATCGTTATGTGGATTTACGAAGGAGGATCATTCGTTCATGAAAAAGAGAAAAGGGGTCAAGAAAGGCTTAATTGTTACTTTTTTTGCTATTGTGATTGCATTTGCAGCGTTAATTGCAACAAACGTCATGGATCATGCAGAAGATATTAGCTTAGGCTTAGATTTACAAGGCGGATTTGAAGTTCTGTATGACGTGGAACCTGTTGATGGGGAAAGTGAAATTAATCGAGAACTTTTAACCGATACGGTTAGCGCATTAAATGCTCGTATTGATGTCCTAGGTGTTTCAGAGCCAAATATTACGATAGAAGGGGATGACCGTATCCGCGTCCAGTTAGCGGGTGTGACAGATCAACAATCGGCTCGTGAGCTTCTATCGACAGAAGCTCGGCTTTCTTTTCGTGATATTGATGATGAATTGAAGTTGGACGGATCTGACCTTGTTGAAGGTGGGGCAAGGCAAAGTTTTAAAGCCGAGACAAATGAACCCGTGGTACTAGTAACTGTTGATGATGCAAGCCTGTTTGGTGATATTACAACAGAGATAAGTAATCGTCCTGTTGATGAAAGGATATTAGCTATTTGGCTTGATTACAATGATGAGGATTCTTATTTCGAAGAAAGAATGAAACCGGAATCTGAATCTAAGATTGTTTCAGACCCTAGAGTTAGCCGACCAATCCATTCTCGTGATGTAGAGATTTCAGGGAATTTCACTGTTCAATCAGCACAAGAACTTGCAGGAATTCTAAATGCTGGTGCTCTTCCAGTTGAGCTAGAAGAGATTTACTCGAACTCTGTTGGTGCATCTTTAGGTGAACGTTCGATGGATTTGGCAATTAACGCAGGTATCGTAGGTGTAGCACTAATATTTGGATATATGTTGATATATTATCGCTTCTTGGGAGTGATTGCTGTATTAACCCTCTCAGCATATATTTATATAGTATTGGTTGTGTTTAATTGGTTGAACGCTGTCTTAACATTACCTGGTATTGCTGCGTTGATTCTTGGTGTAGGGATGGCGGTTGATGCGAATATTATTACCTTTGAACGTGTGAAAGATGAATTACGTTCTGGGAAGTCAATGATGAGTGCGTTTCGAGCGGGAAGTAAACGTTCGTTATCAACGATCTTGGATGCGAACATCACAACGATTTTAGCAGCAGGGGTCTTGTACTTTTTTGGAACAAGTGCCGTTCAAGGCTTTGCGGTAATGCTAATTGTTAGTATTGTTACGAGCTTTATCACAGCTGTGTTTGGGGCGAGATTGTTGTTAGGTTTATGGGTGAACAGCCGAATCCTAAACAAAAAACCTCGATTGTTCGGCGTGAAGGAGCGTGATATTAGTGAACTTTGATCATAAAGAAACGAAAATAGACTTTATTAAGCACCGCAAAAAGTTCTTTATTTTTTCTGGGTTATTTCTTTCGATAGGTATCATCCTCTTATCGACGTTAGGCTTGAATTTAGGGATAGATTTTGAGAGTGGGACAACGATAGATGTACTTTCTGATGAAGCAGTTACTGCTAATGAGATCATGGAAGAATTTGATAGTATTAACTATAGTCCTGATGACGTCGTTTTGGCGGGAGATAACAATGAAATGGGACGAGCATCATTTATCGGTGGGTTAACGCAAGAAGAGACATTAGAAGTGCAAAGTCATTTTGAAGAAGTATATGGTAATACGCCAGCTGTAAGTACAGTCACACCAATCGTTGGTGAGGAGTTGGCAAAAAACGCGATTATTTCGGTTTTAATCGCGGCTGCTGGAATTATTTTATATGTGACAATTCGATTTGAATTTCTATATGGAATCTCTGCAATCGTTGCTTTATTCCATGATGCTTTGTTTATTTTAGTTGTGTTTAGCGTTGTGCAGATGGAGGTAAATATTCCGTTTATTGCAGCTGTGCTAACAATTGTTGGTTATTCTATCAACGATACGATCGTAACATTTGATCGGATTCGTGAGAACATGAGTTACGAGAAGAAAGTGAAGGACTTTGATGATTTAGCTCGTGTTGTAAACAAAAGTTTAGTACAAACATTAGCTAGATCGATCAACACGGTTTTGACTGTTGTATTTGCAGCAGCAGCGCTATTTATCCTCGGTGGGGAAGGCTTAAGAACATTCTCTTTCGCTCTAGTCATTGGTCTTGTAGCAGGAACGTATTCTTCACTATTTATTGCGGCTCAAGTATGGCTTGTTCTTAAAACTCGACAGCTAAAGAAGATCCGTTATAAGAAAGTAGAAACAGAACAACCGGAAGTATAATGAAGTGAAGTGGCGCAAATTGCGTCACTTCTTCTTTTTCTGAGAGGCGGTTAAAGGTTGAATGTTAGGAGTATAATACCAGATGGAATTGCCACATATGCTTTTTAATTTCCCAACATTTGGACTTGACGTGTAAAAAAGGTATGATAGAACCATCGTGTAGAAAAAATATCGATTGTGGTGAAGGAAGTGTCAGAACATGGCAGATACAGAACAAGATGTTCGATATAAAAAAGTGAAGTTTGGAGCGTGGGTTGGCATTATAGGAAATGTCGTTCTCGCCATTGTTAAAGGGTTCATCGGAGTTGTAGCTGATAGTCGAGCACTTGTTGCCGATGCAGTTCATTCTGCTTCGGATGTGGTTGGTTCAGTAGCCGTATTAATTGGCATAAGAGCAGCGCAACTTCCACCGGATCGTGATCACCCTTATGGTCATGGGAAAGCTGAGACAGTTACAGCGATTATCGTTGCTGTTTTATTAGTATTCGTTGGATTTGAAATTGCGATTAGTGCAGGTCGTTCTTTTTTTGAACCAATTGCTGTTCCAGGAATTATCGCGATCTACGCGGTGGTTTTTTCAATAATTATTAAAGAATCGATGTTTCGATATAAGATCTTTTTGGGTAAAAAATATAGGAGTGATGCTTTAATTACCGATGCTTGGCATCATCGTTCCGATGTATTTTCATCGCTCGCTGCTTTAATTGGTATTGGAGCCGCGATTTTTGGAGGGTATTTAAATATTGGTTGGCTAGTCTATATGGACCCAGTTGCAGGTATTATGGTGTCATTGTTGATCATCAAGATGGGTTGGAAGTTAGGGAGCGAAGCAATTCATAACACTTTGGATCACGTCCTTCACGAGGAAGATACGCAAAAAATGGTTGACCAAGTTCAGGATGTCGAAGGTGTATTAGAAGTAGATGAGTTATTGGCAAGAGAACATGGTCATTATGTGATTGTCGATATTAAAATAGCTGTTTCTCCTAATATAACGGTGGAAGCTGGACATGCAATTGGAAAGAAAGTCAAGCATGCGCTTATGGAGATTGGTTATGTTCAAGATGTTCGAGTTCATGTAAACCCATATTTGAGAGAGGAGAATGAAGGCACATGAGAGGACAATGGGGATTAATTACGGGCCTTATTATTGCATTAGTCATTGCTGTGTTTGCAGTTATTAATGTTGAACCTGTTGAAGTTAATTATTTGTTTGGTGAAAGTGAATGGCCGCTAGTTCTAGTTATTATTGGATCTGTTTTAATGGGCGGATTAACTGTAGGAAGTGTAGGGTTGTACAAAATTTACCGCCTTCAACAAGAAATTAAGCAGTTGAAATTGAAAGTTCCCGAACAAGTACCGGAGGAAGAAGAAAATAACGATAATACGATAGAAAATGGTATCTTAACAAAAAGAAGCGAAAGAAAAAATACCAAATAGTAATTCAGTAGATTGATTGCTACCACCTCTGACGTTATGTATAATATACGGGTCAGGGGTGGTTTTTTATGCTTCAATCGAAGGCAGAATGGATAATAACAGAAATTGACGAAATAGAAGTTTCTGAACTTGCAGATAAAATAGGTTTATCTAAAATAGCAACACGCTTTTTAGTTCAACGTGGGATGAAGACGAAAGAAGATGTCGATGCCTTTTTACATATAAATGAAAGTGCTCTGAATGACCCTTTTTTACTTAAAGATATGGATAAAACCGTGAAAAGGATCCAGCAAGCAATTGAATCAGAAGAAAGAGTACTTGTTTTCGGTGATTACGATGCAGATGGAGTAACGAGTACTTCATTAATGTATATGACCCTGAAACAATTAGGCGCAAATGTTGGGTTTTATGTTCCGAACCGCTTTACAGAAGGGTATGGACCAAATGAAAAAGCATTTCGTCATGCGGCAGAAGAGAGTGTGTCATTAATTATCACTGTCGATACTGGAATATCAGCTGTTCATGAAGCAGAAGTGGCACAAGAATTAAACATAGATTTAATTATTACAGATCATCATGAGCCGCCTCCAGTTATCCCTAGCGCATTTGCGGTAATTAACCCTAAACAACAGGATTGCTTCTATCCAAACGAAAACTTAGCAGGAGTCGGTGTTGCGTTTAAAGTGGCACAAGCATTACTAGGCAGGATCCCAGAAGAATACTTTGACCTAGTGGCGATCGGCACGATTGCTGACTTGGTTTCGTTGCAAGGAGAAAATCGTTTCCTAGCTACTCGTGGAATTCAATCACTTTGTAGGTCTCAGCGACCAGGATTAAAATCACTGTTAGAACAAGCTGGATCAAATGCCCAAGAAATCAGTGAGGAACAAATCGGATTTTTAATTGGTCCTAGATTAAATGCAGCAGGTAGACTCGATTCTGCTGATCCTGCAATCGAGTTATTGATTACGGAAGACGAGATGGAAGCGGATGAGATTGCACAGATGATTGATGATTTAAATAAAGAGCGACAGCAGATTGTTAAAGAAATTGCTAAAAAAGCTGAAAATCAGGTAGAAATGGCAGGTGTACCTTCTGTTATTATCGTTGGTGATGTTGGATGGAATGCTGGAGTTATTGGAATAGTCGCTAGTAGACTCGTTGAAAAATATTATCGTCCAACAATTGTATTGAGTTTTGATGAGGAAACGGGATTAGCAAAAGGCTCTGCTCGAAGCATTAATGGGTTTGATATGTTTGAATCATTATCTCAGTGCCGAGAATGGTTGCCTCACTTTGGAGGTCATCAAATGGCAGCAGGATTAACAATGAAACTGGAGCACATTGATGATTTACGAGATAAATTAACAACCATCGCCATCGAAACGCTATCAGAATCAGATTGGAGAAAATCATTAAATGTAGATTTACCAGTATCTATAGACGAAGTGACAATACAAGCAATTCATGATCTTCAGCAAATGGCACCTTTTGGAATGGGAAATCCAGCTCCAAAAGTATTATTAGAAGATGTCAATCTCGATATGATCAAAAAAATTGGCGCAAATGAAGATCACTTGAAACTGACATTAACTAATAGCGAACGTAACATTAAGTTAGATGGAATTGCTTTCCGCATGGGACCAGTTCATGACGATATCTCACCGCTGTCCAAAATATCGACAGTAGGAAAACTGTCTGTAAATGAGTGGAATGGACAAAGTAAACCTCAGTTTGTAGTTGAGGATATGAAAGTGAAAGAGTGGCAGTTGTTTGATTATAGGGGAGACAAGCGATTGTTTCAAGACGATAGAATGTTGAACTGGGAAGAATGTGTTGTTGTATTGTTTCAAAAACATTCAGAAAAGTGGCTAGCCAAACTTCCAAATCATTTTACGGTGATAAGAAACTATCACGAAACATCTGAAATTAGTATGCTGAGTAAAGTGAAAAATCTTTTATTACTTGATCTTCCTGCTACGATCGATCAACTTGAGCAATTATTGCAAAGCAGAGCTGATTATGAAAGAATTTATGTCGCTTTTATCAATGAAAAAGATCATTTTTTCACATCAATTCCATCAAGAGATCAATTCAAATGGTTTTATGCTTTTCTTGCCAAGAGAGATCTATTTGATGTTAAAAAAAATGGACAAGCATTAGCAAAACATAAAGATTGGTCAGAAACATCGATCGATTTTATGTGTAAAGTGTTTTTTGAGCTAGAATTTGTTAAAATAGATAATGGTGTAGTTGCAATTCAACAACAACCGACAAAAAAAGACTTAACTGACTCGTTCACGTATCGTAAATATTTTAATCAACGAGACATTGAGAACGATTTATATTACTCTTCTTATCGTGCGTTGAAGGAATGGATAGATCAAAAGAAGAAAATCAAACAAGCAACTACTTCTGTATAATTAGTGAAAAATCTGCAATTTATAGAAGTTTGAAATTTTATATGTATAGCTATTAGGTTAAAATGATCAAGATGAAACTGGGAGGAAGTCATAATGGATTTCAAGAAGTATATCACTGTCGTTGAGAATTATCCTAAGGAAGGAATACGCTTTAAAGATATAACCACGTTGATGGAAAATGGCGAGGCGTATAAGAAAGCAATTGATTTCATGGTTGAATTTGCTAAAGAAAAAGATGCTGATGTTATCGTTGGGCCTGAAGCGAGAGGATTTGTCGTTGGTTGTCCAATTTCTTATTCTTTAGAATTAGGTTTTGTTCCAGTGCGAAAATCAGGAAAATTACCGCGAGAAGTACTTGAAGTCGATTATGGATTAGAATACGGGAAAGACTCGCTAAATATTCATAAAGACGCAATTAAGCCAGGACAAAAAGTAGTGATTACAGACGATTTGCTTGCTACTGGTGGGACGATTGAAGCAACTATCCAAATGGTCGAAGAGCTCGGTGGTATTGTAGTAGGCATTGCATTCTTGATTGAACTTAGCTATTTAGATGGACGAAGCAAACTAAAGAAATATGATGTGTTCTCATTAATGACTTATTAAAATAATACGGGTCGTCCATAGACGACCCTGCTTTAACTTCATGTTATGTGAAACGTCCATTTAAATAAAATCAGCTGATTAAATGCTATTTTCATAAAAAATATGTTATGATTATTGCAAGTCTTTTCCACGGAAGAGACCCTTTTTTTATACATTACGGTAGGTTTAATATGGAAGGTCGTAGCACATTAATCATGCCACTTTTCGGGCCTGTTATCTCTCAAGTTTCTAGTTTTTAGTCTAGTTAAATGTTCAAAGCACCGCCAATTGAAATGAATTTGACATCATTTACCTTCTTAATTAAAACTTACATACATATATGTTAGTACCTCTTTTCTTTTAAAATAGAAAAGTTATCACTTTTTATTCATGTTAAGTGAAAATTAGTGGAAACGACTTGTAAGAAAGATTTTTACCAATCCTATGAAATTCAAGGTGATCCCATGACTAGCGAACAAGTTCTTCAAAAAGCAAGTGAATATTTACCCGAAGCGGATGTCGCTTTTTTACAAAAAGCCTATGACAGGGCAGAAACTGCCCATCGTGAGCAGTATCGTAAGTCGGGGGAACCCTATATTTGGCACCCTGTTCAAGTAGCAGGCATACTTATTGAACTAGGATTGGATCCGAATACAATAGCGGCAGCTTTTCTTCATGATGTGGTAGAGGATACACCTGTGACGTTAAAAGAATTAGCGAAAGAATTTGGTGATGAAGTCGCGATGCTAGTCGACGGTGTCACTAAATTAGGAAAGATAAAATATAAATCTAAAGAGGAACAACAAGCTGAAAATCACCGAAAAATGTTTGTCGCAATGGCTAGGGATATTCGAGTGATCTTAATTAAGTTGGCTGACAGACTTCATAATATGAGAACATTAAAACATCTCCCACCCGAGAAACAAAGAAGGATAGCAAATGAAACGTTGGAAATATTTGCACCATTAGCACATAGATTAGGTATTTCAGCAATTAAATGGGAATTAGAAGATACGGCTTTACGCTATTTGAATCCACAACAGTATTATCGAATCGTAAATCTAATGAAAAAGAAACGTGCCGAACGTGAAGATTATGTTCAGGAAGTTACGAATCAAATTGATGAACGTTTGGAAACAATGAATGTCAAAGCGGAGATAAATGGACGAGCTAAACATATTTATAGTATTTATCGAAAGATGGTTTTGCAAAATAAACAGTTTAACGAAATATATGACCTTCTTGCAGTAAGGATTATTGTAAGTAGTATAAAAGATTGCTATGCGGTTTTAGGTACGATTCACACTCATTGGAAACCTATGCCAGGAAGGTTCAAAGATTATATTGCAATGCCAAAAGCAAATATGTATCAGTCGTTGCATACTACAGTAATTGGACCAAAAGGTGATCCGTTAGAAGTGCAAATTCGTTCTGAGGATATGCATAAAGTCGCTGAGTTTGGTGTTGCTGCCCATTGGGCTTACAAAGAAGGGAAAACAGTTAACGACTCTGAGACTTTGGAAACAAAAATGTCTTGGTTTCGTGAAATTTTAGAGTGGCAAAATGATGCAGATGATGCACAAGAATTCATGGAATCTTTAAAAATCGATTTATTTTCTGACATGGTGTTTGTATTTACGCCTAAAGGTGATGTCATTGAACTTCCTAAAGGATCTGTCCCATTGGATTTTGCCTACAGAATTCATACAGAAGTAGGGAATAGGTGTATTGGTGCGAAGGTGAATGGGAAAATGGTTCCGTTGGATCATCAACTCAAAACAGGTGATATTATTGAAATGCTTACATCGAAACATTCGTACGGACCTAGCCAGGACTGGATCAAAATCACGCAAAGCTCCCATGCGAAAAATAAGATTCGACAGTGGTTTAAAAAGGAACGACGTGAAGAAAATGTCGATAAAGGCCGTGAATTAGTCGAAAAAGAAATTGAACTTAAAGGGTATCAAGTAAAAGAAGTGTTAACAAAAGAAAATATTGAACGTGTTGCGGATAAATTTAGCTTCACTTCTGAGGAAGACGTTTATGCTGCCGTTGGGTACAATGGTATTACAGCAGCTCAAATCGTGACACGCTTGACAGATACGATTCGTAAAAAGCAAGATGAAGAACAAGAATCAAAATCATTGTCAAAAGCTGTTGAGGAGATAAAAAAACCACAAGAAAATAAAAGTAGCCCTAAGACAAATACAGGGGTAAAGGTAGCAGGAGTAGATAATTTACTTATACGATTATCGCGATGCTGTAACCCAGTACCTGGCGATGATATTATAGGTTATATTACAAAAGGTAGAGGTGTCTCAATTCATCGTAGTGACTGCCCTAACATCAACAGTGAAGAAATATCTACTCGGTTACTTCCAGTTGCGTGGGAAGGGAATCATCAAAAACCAAAGTATTACAACGTAGATATTGAAATTTCCGGATATGATCGTCGAGCATTATTAAATGATGTTCTCCAAGCTGTAGCTGAAACGAAAACAAATATAAATGCCGTTTCTGGTAAATCGGATAAAAACAAAATGGCAACGATTCACATGAGTATTTCCATCCAAGATATTTCGCACCTACAAAAGGTGGTAGATCGAATAAAACAAATATCAGATATCTATTCCGTAAGGAGAGTTATGCATTAATTAGAAGATCTAAAAGTAAACAATGACTTATGGATTGCTGCATAGCTGAAATTTGAGCGAAAGAGGGAGATTTAGCTATGCGCGTTGTTGTTCAGCGTTCACTAGAAGCGAAAGTAACGGTTAATGATAAGATTCAGGGAGAAATAGATCACGGCTTCGTCCTTCTTGTAGGCATTACTCATGAGGATAAAGAAGAAGATGTGAAGTATGTGGCAAATAAAGTAGCCAACTTACGGTTATTTGAAGATGATGACGAAAAAATTAATTTATCCGTTAAAGATGTAAGTGGGCAGATTTTGTCTATTTCGCAATTTACTTTGTATGGGGACTGTAGTAAAGGGCGTAGACCTAATTTTATGGCAGCAGCAAAACCGGAACAGGCAGAAAAACTGTATCAAGAATTTAACCGAATTCTCCGGACTGACCATCAACTTATTGTAGAAACGGGAATTTTTGGTGAAATGATGAATGTATCTTTTACTAACCATGGACCTGTCACACTGATTGTTGATAGTAAATAATTTGTTTTCTCTGAGTAATTTTACTTTTTTTTGGCTAAACTTAAGCTAAAAAGGGAGGTTACTTCGGTGAGGACAGGTTATACACATGAACAGAAAGGTCTATTCGCGAACCGTGTAATTCATTCTGATTTGCATCATTTTATGGAGCCAGAATCTGAGAGAACACCCATTGCACTTTGTACCGAAAGTGGCTTGTTGAGTCATGATACTCGCGCATTAAAAAAACGGTTAGAACGAAATTAATTTAAGTATATGCATAAATATTTACAAAAAAGGTTGACACATTAGGTTACAATTCGTATGATAGATTAAAATTGTCCAATACTTGAAACACCATTGAGGGAGCAAAGTAATAAAGGTAATTCATAACCAGAGAAAAAGTGTCAAAGGCTGGGAACACTTTTATATGATTCTTTATGAATGAACACTCCTTAGGTATTTTTCTGAATAGGTTTTACCTTATTAGGAAAAGTCGTTGTCAGGCGTTAACTGATTTTAAGAGGGAGCATAATAGCTTCAACTAGGGTGGTACCACGGGAAATAACTCTCGTCCCTGACAAGTTCAGGGATGGGGGTTTTTTATATGTTTTTTTGATGTACTACACTAAAGTGATGAAGTGGAAGTCGCTTTGTTAGTCATCTTTTAAATAGGTGTTTTACGTGTTACGAATAAAGGAGAAGTAAGGGAGGAAAACAGATGCAGTACAAAATACCGAGAGGTACGCAAGATATATTGCCGGAACAATCAAGAAGGTGGCAATATATTGAGCAAAAAGCGCACGACTTATGTAAACGATATAACTATCAGGAAATACGCACACCTATTTTTGAACAAACAGAACTGTTTGCAAGAGGAGTAGGTGATACAACGGATATCGTTCAGAAGGAAATGTATACATTTGAAGATCGAGGTGGGCGAAGTCTAACACTCCGTCCTGAAGGAACAGCTTCAACAGTCCGTTCGTTTGTAGAAAATAAAATGCATGGATGGGCAGATCAGCCAGCTAAACTGTACTACATTGGACCGATGTTTCGCTACGAACGTCCACAATCTGGTAGAATGCGACAATTTGTGCAATTAGGCGTCGAAGCAATGGGAAGTGCGGATCCGGCCATAGATGCAGAAGTCATTGGATTGGCATACGATTTTTATCGAGAGCTAGGTTTAACTAATTTGAAGTTAGTGATCAATAGTCTTGGAGATACACAAAGCCGTACGAAACATCGAGAAGCTTTAATTAATCATTTTAAACCGAGAATTGAAGAGTTTTGTGTTGATTGTCAGTCACGTTTAGAAAAGAATCCACTAAGAATTTTGGACTGTAAAGTAGATAGTGAACATGAATTAATGAGTAGCGCTCCTTCGATTTTGGACTATTTAAATGAAGATTCTATTACCTATTTCTCGAAAGTTCAAAAATTTCTAGATGACATGGAGATAGATTACGTAGTTGATGCCACGCTTGTTCGAGGTCTTGACTATTATAACAATACTGCGTTTGAAATAATGATTGATGGAGAAGGTTTTGGCGCAATTACGACGTTGACAGGTGGAGGACGGTACAATGGCCTTGTAGAAGAAATAGGAGGACCAACGACCCCGGGAATAGGATTTGCCTTAAGTCTCGAACGTCTTTTGATGGCATTAGAGGCGCAAGGGATCGAGCTTCCAGTTACGTCTGGCCTTGATGCATATTTAGTTACAATGGGTGATGAGGCAAAACAAGTAGCTCCTAAACTGCTACATCAGCTTCGAAAACAAGGTTTAACTGTAGATGGAGATTACATGGACAAGAAAATGAAAGCACAAATGAAAGCTGCGAACCGTCAGAATGCAAGCTATGTGTTGATATTAGGAGAAGATGAGCTAAATCAAAATAGTGTGATGGTAAAAACGATGGCTTCCGGAGAACAAGAGCTTGTACCACTTGATAATTTAGTTCAAAAAATTAAATCATAGATATGAATGAAAAAAGGATGGGATCAACTGTGAATGAACGTACACACGTTTGTGGAGAGATGTTAGAAAATATTGTTGGTAGTAAAGTGACATTACAAGGATGGGTAAAAAACCGTCGTGATTTAGGACAAGTTATCTTTATTGATTTGCGTGACAGATCAGGACATGTTCAAGTTGTTTTCAATGGCGAAAATAATGAAAAAGCCCATGAAATCGCAGAAAAAGTCCGGAATGAATATGTGATTGAAGTGATTGGAACGGTTGTAGCTAGAGACAAAGATACTGTAAACAAGCTTATTGCTACAGGGAATGTAGAAGTGATTGCTGAAGAAATCAAGATTTTAAATGCGGCAAAAGGCCTTCCTTTTATGATTGATGATGATTTGGAAGTGTCTGAAGATGTTCGTCTAAAATACCGTTATTTAGATTTAAGACGTCCTAAAATGTACAATACAATGAAACTTCGTTACCGCACAACGAAATTAATTCGCGATATGTTAGATGAAGAAGCATTTATGGAAGTCGAAACGCCAATGTTAACTAAAAGTACACCAGAGGGTGCTCGTGATTATTTAGTGCCCTCCCGAGTCCATCATGGTGAGTTTTATGCGTTGCCGCAATCGCCGCAACTTTTCAAACAATTACTGATGGTATCTGGATTTGAGAGATACTACCAAATTGCTCGTTGTTTCCGTGATGAAGACCTGAGAGCAGATCGACAGCCAGAGTTCACACAAGTAGATATTGAAGCATCTTTCATGAGCACTGAAAAAATCATTGCAATGATGGAAAAAATAATGGGGACGTTGCTAAAAGAATTAAAAGGTGTAGATGTACCAAAAACATTCCCACGTTTAACTTACAAAGAAGCAATGGATCGTTTCGGTTCTGATAAACCAGATACCCGTTATGGAATGGAGCTTGTTGATATTTCTAGTAAAGTAGCAGATAGTGATTTCAAAGTTTTTGCTAAAACAGTGGAAAGTGGAGGCGTCGTGAAAGGGATTTGTGTTAAAGGAATCGCTGATGATAATTCACGTAAAGACCTTGACAGCCTTACAGACTTTGTTAATATTTACGGTGCAAAAGGTTTAGCTTGGTTAAAAGTTGAAGAAGGTAATACGTTAAAGGGACCGATTGCTAAATTTTTCGAAGCAGAAAAAGATATGTTAATTGAAAGCTTTGCAGCTGAAGCTGGAGATGTTATCTTCTTTGTTGCTGATAAACAACAAGTAGCGTGGGATGCATTAGGTGCACTGAGAAGCAAATTTGCTAAGGAACTTGAGCTTGTGAACTATGATGAATATAATTTCCTATGGGTAACTGAATTCCCTCTACTTTCCTATGATGAAGAGGCTAAGCGATATACGGCAGAGCATCACCCATTCACGCGACCTTTAGCGGAAGATGAAGAGTTATTAGAAACATCTCCTGAAAAAGTTAGAGCAGAAGCTTATGACCTTGTTTTAAATGGATATGAATTAGGTGGAGGTTCTCAACGTATTTATGAGCGCGATTTACAGGAGAAAATGTTCACTGCTTTAGGGTTTACGGATGAAGAAGCGAAAAGTCAATTTGGTTTCCTTTTGGATGCATTTGAATATGGTACGCCTCCACACGGCGGAATTGCGCTAGGTTTGGACCGTCTTGTGATGATCCTTGCTGGTAGAAGCAATCTTCGTGAGACGATAGCATTTCCAAAGACTGCTAGTGCTAGCTGTCTATTAACAAACGCTCCAAGTGGTGTGAGCGATGCACAACTGAATGAATTGAATTTATCAGTAAAGCCAAAGAAGAAACAAGAGGAAAAGTAATTAATGAAGTGTGCGGCGATGGAGAAACTTTCTCGCTGCGCTTTTTTCTAGGGTAGAATCGAACAACCTTCTTTTAAACTTAGGTTTAATATACCGTGATTAGAGGTATAGGTATTAGTGCTATAGATAGTATAAAATCAATAGGACGTAAAGAAATTGAAACATAATAAAAGATGATTTTTAGTTGCATTTTGCTATTGAGTTGTGTATTATATAAATATAATCACTTAAACGTTTAAGAGTCCTATGATGTTCGTCATTACTTAGCATTTTGAGCCAACACTTTTACATCGGGAGCTTGACGTCTCACGTTAAATAACATGCCCTAGAAAGATATTAGGGAAGTTAGGAGACGTGAGTAAAGCACCCACCTGCTATAGCAGGTTCAAAGCTAAAGTCTTTAAACGGCATACACGGGACTCTTAATAATATTATATTAGTAAAACACCTGAGAAGGTGTTTTTTTGTTTAGGCTGGAATCAACCAATTAAATAATATAGGTTAGGAAATGTGATTTTATTTCGCCGCTAGGTTTGGTGAAGTAAATATGGTATAGTACTTAATTGAAACTTTATTGAGAGGGAGTCGTCATAGATGTTACATCAGTTTTCTAGGAATGAATTAGCGATTGGAAAAGATGGTGTTGAGCTGTTGAAAAACAGTACAGTAGCCGTGTTAGGAGTTGGGGGTGTAGGGTCTTTTTCAGCAGAAGCACTTGCCCGTTCCGGTGTAGGAAAAATTGTTCTTGTTGATAAAGATGACGTCGATATTACAAACGTCAATCGCCAAATTCATGCATTACTTTCAACCGTAGGTAAACCGAAAGTCGATTTGATGAAAGAACGAATCGCAGATATAAATCCAGAATGCGAAGTCGTTGCAATGAAAATGTTTTATACCGAGGAAACGTATGAACGATTTTTTGAGCACGGATTGGATTTTGTCATAGATGGATCGGACACAGTTAGTTATAAAGTTCATCTCATGAAAGAGTGCTTAGAAAGAAAAATTCCAATCATTTCAAGCATGGGTGTGGCGAATAAGATGGATCCAACAAAGTTGAAAATAGTAGACATATTTGAAACTAGCTATGATCCATTAGCTAAAGTTATTCGAAAAAAGCTTAGGAAATTAGGGATTTCAAAAGGAATCAATGTCGTTTACTCTGAAGAGTCACCAATTCAGATCCGCGAAGAAATTCGTCAAGAGATTGTTTCTGAAAAACAACAGCAAGGTTCGATACGAAAAGCGAAGATGCCACCATCGTCAAATGCTTTTGTACCATCTGTTTGTGGCTTGATTATGGCTGGTCATGTTGTTACAAATTTATTAGAAGATATTCAAATTGATAGGCGTAACGGAGAGTGAGGGTATTTCCTTACTCTTTATTTTTTATAGAATATTTGTGGTTTGTAAAAGGAATTATTGTTGATAATTTGGATTACCCCCTATTTAATCTGTGATATATGATATAAAATAAGTAATAAAGTTTTATATTTTTATAGTTAGTCATCAGATGACCTTACCACTTTTGATTGAAGGAGGATGTTAAATGAAAGTTTCTTTGTTCTTAACCTGTTTAGCAGATGTTGTTTATCCAGCATCCGTTGGAAAAAGTACTGTTGAAATTCTTGAACGTCTTGGATGTGAAGTGGATTTTCCGAAAGAGCAAACGTGCTGTGGGCAGCCTGCTTATAATAGTGGTTTCCATAGAGAATCACGTGATGTAGCCAAACATATGATTAAAACATTTGAAGAAGCAGAGTATGTTGTGTCACCTTCTGGTTCTTGTGTAACAATGTTCAGAGAGTACACGAACCTATTTAAAGACGACCCTGAATGGCAACCACGTGCAACAAAATTAGCAGAAAAATCGTTTGAACTAACCCAATTTATTGTCGATGTTTTGAAAGTAGATGATGTGGGTGCTGAGTTTCATGGTAATGTTACGTATCATACATCTTGTCACATGACTAGATTATTAAAAGTAAAAGAAGCACCAATGAAATTGTTGGAGAATGTTAAAGGTCTTCATTTTACTGAACTACCTAACAAGGAACAGTGTTGCGGTTTTGGTGGTACTTTCAGTGTGAAAATGTTACCGATTTCAGAGCAAATGGTCAATGAAAAAGTACAACATATACAGGAGACAGAAGCTGAAGTTTTGATCGGAGCAGATCTTGGCTGTCTCATGAATATTGGTGGAAGAATTGAACGTCAAGGCAAACCTATTAAAGTGATGCACATTGCCGAAGTGTTAAATAGTCAAGCATAAACGGAGGTGGAAATATGAGTGTGAAAATAGGCGAAGGGAAGTTTTTTGAGCGGGTCGATAAAGGCATCAATGACGAGTTTATGCGTAAAGCAGTAGTGGAGGCGCAAACTAGGCTAGAAGGACGAAAAACGCAAACGACGGAAGAATTGGGAAACTGGGAAGAATGGCGAGATTTATCAGAAGAAATTCGCCAACATACAATGGAAAATCTCGATTACTATTTGGATCAGTTTGCTGAAAATGTAGCAAGGCAAGGAGGACATGTCTTTTTTGCGGAAGACGCAGAGGAAGCCAGCGAATATATCACTTCTGTTGTGAAAAAGAAAGAAGCGAAAAAAATCATCAAGTCGAAGTCGATGGTAACCGAAGAAATCAGCATGAACGAAGCTTTAGAAGAGGTTGGATGCAGCGTTGTAGAATCAGATTTAGGCGAATGGATTTTACAATTAGATGATCATGACCCACCGTCACATATTGTCGTTCCTGCCCTACACAAAAATAAAGAACAAATAAGAGATACTTTTCACGATAAAAGAAAATACGATAAATCATCTGATCCAAATGAATTAGCACAATTTGCACGCGAGCAGTTAAGAAAAGATTTTTTAGAAGCGGAAGTGGGAATTACAGGTTGTAACTTTGCTGTCGCTGAATCAGGATCGGTTTCGTTAGTGACAAATGAAGGTAATGCGAGATTGGCTACAACGTTACCGAAAACGCAAATAACTGTGATGGGAATGGAGAGAATCGTCCCAACATGGAAAGAGTTAGATATTCTAGTAACGATGCTTTGTCGAAGTGCTGTTGGTCAAAAGCTTACTAGCTATATTACAGGGCTTACGGCTACGAAAGAAGAAGGGGATGTCGATGGTCCAGAGGAGTTTCACGTCGTCATTGTCGATAATGGACGTTCGAAAATTTTAGGAACTCAATTTCAATCTGCTTTACATTGTATTCGATGTGCGGCCTGTATAAACGTTTGTCCAGTGTACCGTCATGTTGGAGGTCATTCTTACGGGTCAATCTATCCAGGTCCAATTGGAGCTGTTCTAACCCCTTTACTAGAAGGATACGATGATCATAAAGAATTACCGTATGCATCGTCATTGTGTGCGGCCTGTACAGATGCTTGTCCAGTGAAAATACCACTTCATGAACATCTCTTAGAACACCGACGAATCATTGTCGAAGAGGAGTCAGGTAGAATAGGGTTCCCAGAAAAAATGGCAATGAAAGGTTTTGCTTTCGGAGCTAGTAATCCAAGTCTGTTTAAAGCAGGATCAGGTGTAGCGCCTTCTTTCATTGGGCGTGTGGCAAAAGGAGAAGGGGATGGAAACGGGAAAGGCCCTGGACCAGTAAAACTTTGGACGGATATCCGTGATCTGCCAGAACCTACGGGTGAAACCTTTAGGAAATGGTATGTCAACCGTCAAAAAGGAGGCGATAAGTCATGACAACAGGAACGATTTATAATAAAGATAAGTTTTTGAAAAATGTCGCTGATCAATTAGGACGAAGACGACTTACAGATGGAGTGGAGCTGCCAACTTGGAGTAAACTTCCTCAATATGAAGTGTTTGATGGCTTATCTCAAGATGAACTGCTTGATCAACTTATCTTACAGTGTGAAAATATTCATACAAATGTCGTCGTCACGTCAAAAGATAACTTGGAGAAAGAATTCTCCAAAGTTATTAAGGATTTAGGTGGAAAGTCGATTGTTCACTGGAATGATCCACGTTTTGATGAATATGGCTTAACCGAAGCTCTTGTCAAAGAAAAGGAGTCTGGTGTTGCAGTCCATAAATGGAATAAAGATTTAGGCAAACGCAACATTGAAAAAGCAGAACAGGCAAACATAGGGATTACGTTTTCTGATGTGACGTTAGCGGAATCTGGAACGGTTGTTCTTCATAGTGATAATGGTAAAGGGCGTTCGGTAAGTCTGCTTCCACAAACATATTTAGCAATCATTCCTAAAAGCACGCTTGTTCCAAGAATGACTCAAGCGACAGATAGAATCCATGAAATAGCGCAAAAAAATGGTCGTATGCCATCCTGTATTAACTTTATATCAGGACCTAGCAACTCTGCTGATATTGAACTACGACTTGTTGTTGGTGTTCATGGACCGGTAAAGGCAACTTATATAGTTGTAGATGATAAATAAAAAGGATGGATATCCTATCCAATTCTGAAAAGTACATTCGTCAACCTGGTGGGTGTACTTTTATGTTTGTTTTAGGGGAAGGAGCTTGAGACGAAGGAAATAAAAGGAAAGAAAGTAGGGGGTGAATTTAGAGGGGTACGAGCTGAAGGCAACAGAAAGAGCAAAATAGTTCCATTTAACTTTGCTCGCTCATGTGAAAGGAATAAAACAAGAAACAGCGTGCCTATTCTGAGAGGTCGGCTTGTTAAAGGGAACAAAATGACTAATTAAGCTAAATTTTGAAAATCAGATCATAATAAAAGGCACGAAACAGTTTGTTTTGTGCCTTTAAGTTATAAAAGATAAGCGATTCCGCTTTTCCTATTATCTTGCTACTTTTTCTAGATTTCCGTTTTTGTCCATACGAAAAGCTGCTGCTTGTCTATCCTCTGGTTCATCTTCTAACATAGTCATTCTTCGAGCGCGGTCCATGATTTTAATGATTGATTGATAATCTTCTTCTAGTCCTTGGTATTGTACTTGTAATTGAGAATACGATTCTTCCAAATGCTGGACTTTTTTATTCAATTCATTATTTTCAAGTTCTAACGCACCAGCTTTTGAACCGCTCCCTTGAATAGATCTTAAAAATGAGATGACTTCTTCCATAGTGAGCTCTCGTTCATTTTTAACAAATGGCTCAACAGGGACAACTACCTCTCTGTTCGAATCTTCTAACATAGGAGAAGGTGCCTCCACTTTAGGTTGATATTGTTTATAAACAATAGGTTTTGAATCTTGAGCGAGTTGTCTCTTTCTCTGTTTTCGATGTTTCTTTGCTAGTTTGATTGCTTCATCATATTTATCTCGTACAACGGCATTCCAACGGAAACCGCAAGCTGCCGAGGTTCTGTTCAAAGCATCTCCAACTTCATCAAATGCATTTAATTGCGTACTACCTTCGCGAATATGACGTAAAACGGTTTCTGCCAATAAAAGATCATCTTCATGTGACCAAGCATCTTGTCTAACTTTCATTTTGTCCATCCCTTTCTTTATAAAACTTGTTCATTTCTATTAAGATGGACAAAGAAGTGAAAAAGTATACTATCAAATAGTGTTCATTCTAAAAAGCTAGTGTCTATCGTTCTTTTTTCTTTGTTTATAATAATCCAATCGTTTTTGGACAGTTTTTTCATAGCCGCTTGCAGATGGGTTATAAAACGTCCGATCCTTAAGATGATCTGGAAGGTATTGTTGAACAACGTAATGGTTTTCGTAGTTATGTGGATATAAATAACCATCTCCATGACCAAGTTTCGTAGCCCCTTTATAGTGAGCATCACGTAAATGAATAGGAACTTCTCCCGATTTTTCTCTTTCTACCGTTTGTAAGGCAGTATCAATTCCGGTAATGACAGCATTACTTTTTGGAGCTGTTGCTAAATAAAGCGCAGCTTCAGCGAGTGGGATCCTTGCTTCAGGCATACCGATGAATTCTACAGCTTGAAAGGCGGCTTCCGCAATTAAAAGCGCATTGGGATCAGCTAAACCAATATCTTCTGCGGCATGTACATAGAGCCTTCTAGCAATGAAACGAGCGTCTTCCCCAGCATAAATCATCTTTGCTAACCAATAGAGGGTTGCGTCTGGGTCTGAGCCTCTTATGCTTTTAATAAATGCTGAAATGGTATCGTAATGATTGTCGCCAGATTTATCATAGCGAACCATTCTCTTTTGAATGGAAGCCTCTGCTGTTGATAAGTCGATTCGAATAATATCGTCTTCATCAGGATCTGTTGTTAAAACTGCTAGTTCAACAGCATTCAATGCTGTTCGAGCATCACCGTTTGCAATGTTAATTATATGAGAATATGCATCTTCGTCAAATTCAATTGCATATTGTCCGAAACCTCTTTCTTTGTCGTCCAAAGCTTGCTTTATTACCCGTTTGACTTCTGAATCAGATAATGATTCAAGTTTAAACAATCTTGATCGGGATATGAGAGCAGGGTTCACTTCAAACATAGGATTCTCGGTAGTTGCTCCAATAAGAATGACGGTTCCATCTTCAACATATGGCAGTAAAGCGTCCTGTTGCCCTTTGTTAAACCGATGAATCTCATCTATAAATAAAACCGTTTTATCTTCTTCAAATGATAATCGATCTTTTGCTTTTTGAACTATTTCTCTAATATCTTTTATACCTGCTGTGACAGCATTTAACTGGTCAAATCGAGCAGATGTTGTATTAGCTATAACTCGAGCTAACGTTGTTTTCCCAGTCCCAGGTGGTCCGTGGAAAATCATCGCTGTTAGACGATCAGCTTCGATTGCTCTTCTTAATAATGTTCCATGACCGATAATAGCTTCTTGTCCGATGACTTCCTCTAGTGACCTTGGGCGCATGCGTGAAGCTAAAGGTCCCTTTGGTTGACTTTGACTAGAATAATTGAATAAATCCACGTTTATACCACCTTTTTGAGCGCATGTCAGATGAAATAGAAAAGCGCTTCTGTATATATGCATAAGCTATCTAATTGCATTTTAGTCGAATCGTCGATAAAATGCAGTAACTTACATCTATTTAAGGTCATTGCTCAAACTCATGATAGAACAAATGAGTATATTTTATGCTATAATTATTTTAGATGAGAATAACAATTACGATATATGGGTAGTGTTTCTGATGAGAGGATTGACAATGGATGAATGAAATAGATGATGATGGAAATTCAAGCGCGCCTTGGTTTCGGTGGGGCGTTTTTCTCATTGGAATTATGATTATGAGCTTTGGTATTGCATTAATGATTACCGCTGAATTAGGAAGTGCACCATGGGATGTCTTACATATTGGACTTGTAAATCATTTTGGGCTAACAGTAGGTACCTGGACAGTAATTATGGGCTTTTTACTTCTTGTTGTAGCAACAATTATAACACGGAAATTGCCGAAATTAGGCGGTTATTTAAATATGATATTTGTTGGAATGTTTGTCGATTTGTTTTTATTTATGTTACAAACTCCTCCTACATTACTAGCTCAAAGTGTGATGTTATTTATAGGTATTTTGATAATGGGCTTTGGAATTGGAGTTTATATCTCTCCTCGATGCGGGGCCGGACCGCGTGACAGTGTGATGTTGGCGATTTCTCAAAAAACGGGTGCATCGGTTGCAAAAGTAAGAATTATCATGGAAGTCCTTGTATTAGCAGTGGGATGGGCACTTGGAGGCCCAGTATTTGTCGGTACGGTTATTTTCAGTTTACTAATTGGACATATTACAGGATTCTCATTAAACTATTGCAAGAAGTGGATAGATAGAAGAATGGAAAGAGGGATGCAAGTTGAAAATATCAACTAAAGGCCGGTACGGATTGACAATTATGATTGCTCTAGCAAAAAAGGATGGTGAAGGTCCTACATCGCTTAAATCAATTGCGAAAGATCACAACTTGTCTGAACATTATTTGGAGCAGCTCATTGCCCCTCTCAGAAACGCTACTTTAGTAAAGAGCGTGCGAGGAGCCTATGGTGGGTATATGCTCGCAAAAAATGCAACGGAGATTACAGCAGGCGATATTATTCGTGTCCTCGAAGGACCGATTACACCAGTAGAAATTATTGATGATGAGGAGCCGGCGAAGCGAGATTTATGGATTAAAATTCGCGATGCCGTAAAAAATGTACTCGACTCGACAACGTTAGATGATTTAGCGAATTATGAAGGTGAAGGTAATCAGGAAAAATACATGTTTTATATTTAGCATTTTAAAGGTGTGAACAAAGATGGAAAGTATTTATTTGGACCACGCAGCAACCTCACCGGTTCGGCCAGAAGTATTAAAGGAAATGGCTTTATATAATGAAACATTCTTTGGCAATCCTTCTAGTATTCATCGGTACGGAAGAGAGTCTAGAAGGGGTTTGGATGAATCAAGAGGCTCGATTGCAAAGGCAATTGGGGCAGCATTTGAGGAAATTATTTTCACGAGTGGAGGAACAGAGGCTGATAACTTAGCTGTTATAGGATCTGCCACTGCAAATCGAGATAAAGGAAATCACCTGATTACATCTAAAGTTGAACATCATGGTGTTCTCCATGCCTTTGAGTATTTAGAAAAACAAGGGTTCACTGTTACGTATTTAGATGTTGATGAAAATGGGATGATTTCTGTCGATCAACTAAAAGACGCTCTAAATGAAGAGACGATTCTTGTTTCGATTATGTTCGGAAACAACGAAGTGGGAACGATACAACCGATAAATGAAATTGGACGACTCCTATCTAAACATCAAGCGATCTTTCATACAGATGCTGTTCAAGCTCTAGGGATGGAACCTATTGACGTGAAGGATTTAGGAATCGATTTATTGGCAGCTTCCGGACATAAGTTAAATGGCCCAAATGGGATCGGCTTTTTATATGCAAAAAAAGGCATAGCTCTTTCTCCTTTATTATATGGTGGAGAACAAGAACAAAAGCGTCGAGCGGGGACGGAGAATGTTCCAGCGATTGTTGGTTTACAGAAAGCGTTAGACTTAACAATTCAGGAACGTTCCCTCCGAAAAGAACAATACAATTCTTATAAACGCCTGATGCTCGATATTTTTAATCAAGCAAAGATTCCCTATTCTATTAATGGATCGGAAAAAGAAGCATTAACGCATATTCTAAATGTGAGTTTTCCAGGGATTAATGTCGAATCTATCTTAATGAACTTAGATTTAGAAGGTATTGCTGTTTCGAGTGGGTCAGCATGCACGGCGGGATCGATCAATCCATCTCACGTCTTAATGGCGATGTTTGATGATGAAAAAAGAAGTCATTCGGCGGTGCGATTCAGTTTTGGTTATGGAAATACTAATGAACAAGTGGAACGTGCGGCTTATAAGGTTGTTAAAGTCATCGAAAGACTAATGAAATTGAAATGAAACACTTAGGAGGTGAGTGAAATGATCGCTCACGTGGAAGAAAAAGAGAAAAAGGATATTCGTGTCGTGGTTGGGATGTCTGGAGGTGTAGATTCTTCAGTTACCGCTCATCTTTTGAAAGAAGAAGGGTATCAAGTCATTGGCATCTTCATGAAAAATTGGGATGATACGAATGAAATGGGTGTTTGTACAGCAACGGAAGACTATAATGATGTCATTCGCGTCTGTAACCAATTGGATATTCCATATTACGCAGTGAACTTTGAAAAAGAGTATTGGGATAAGGTATTTAGCTATTTTTTAGAGGAATATAAATCAGGAAGAACTCCAAACCCCGATGTCATGTGCAATAAAGAAATTAAGTTTAAAGCATTTTTAGACCATGCGATGTCGTTAGGTGCGGATTACGTGGCAACAGGCCATTACGCTCAAGTCAGACGGTCGAATGGAAAAGTGGAGATGTTACGTGGTATTGATGGGAACAAAGATCAAACGTATTTCTTAAATGCCCTTAGTCAAAAACAACTTCAATATGTGCTGTTTCCACTCGGAGAAATAGAAAAACCGAAAGTACGCGAAATTGCGCTTGAGGCAGAACTTGCTACGGCTACGAAAAAGGATAGTACAGGCATTTGTTTTATTGGAGAACGGAATTTCAAAGAATTTCTTAGTGAATATTTACCTGCGCAACCAGGTGAAATGAAGACATTGGATGGGATTGTAAAAGGACAGCATGACGGTCTTATGTACCACACTCTCGGTCAACGCCAAGGACTAGGTATTGGTGGCGCTGGTGAGCCTTGGTTTGTCGTAGGGAAAGATTTAGAAAAAAATGTATTACTCGTTGGACAGGGTTTTCATCATCCAGCATTGTATTCTAATGGTCTTATCGCACAAGGTGTGAACTGGATTTCAGGAGAAACACCAATGGAATCATTTCGCTGTACTGCGAAGTTTAGATATCGCCAAGAAGACCACGGGGTTACTGTGGAACCCTTGAAGAATGGAAGTGTAAAAGTTATTTTTGATGAGCCAGAACGAGCAATCACTCCTGGACAATCTGTCGTCTTTTATAAAGGTGAAGTATGTTTAGGTGGAGGAACGATTGATGAAGTAATCAAGGACTGATGATTATCAGTCCTTTTCTGTGTCGTATAAACAAGATAAAATAGAATCAGCCATAGATTGAATAAAAGGAGAATGCACCGATGGATAAAAATAAGCAAGCGGTAGAGCAAATGAAAGAAGGAAATATTGAAGAAGCGGCGAAATTATTAAATGACGCGATTGAGGAGAATCCAAAAGATGAAATAGCTTATACGAATTTTGGGAATTTATTATCTGCCGTTGGAGACGATGATCGTTCAATTGCATTTTATGACAAAGCGATTGAATTAAATGGTGAATTAGCTACAGCTTATTATGGAAAAGGGAACGTTCGTTTTAATCAAGACCAGTTTAAAGAAGCGGTAGCATTGTATCAACAGGCGATGTCTTGTGGGCTTCTTGAAGCGGACGTGTACTACATGCTAGGAATGAGTTTTTATCATCTAGGAGACTTTATCCATGCGCTTCCAAGTTTGAGTCGTGCTGCCGAAATAAATGAAAACGATGTCGATGCGCGCTTTCATTATGGGATGTGCTTAGCGCAAACCGAACAAATTGATGAAGCAATTAGACAATTTGAGCAAGTGATTGAGCAAGACCCTGACCATGCTGATGCATACTTCAACCTTGGAGTAGGTTATGCGTACAATGAGGATCCCAAAAAAGCGTTGGACATGTTCAAGACGGCATTAGACATTCAGCCTGAACATGCTTTGGCTGCTAATGGTCAAAAACAAATGACTGAAGTATTAAACAAACAGAACGAAAGAGAGTAGGATGGATATGAATGAATCTCATGAAGAAGAAGTCAAAGATTATATTAAAGGAGAGCTTCTTCATTTGATTTTCCATAACGAGGATACTCTTTATACAGTGGCGAAAATACGTGTGAATGAATCGGCGGAAAAACTTGATAATAAAGAAGTGACGGTCGTTGGAATGATGCCAGAGCCTGAGCGAGATCTCACTTATTTATTTCGAGGCATCTTTACGGATCATCCACGATTTGGGATCCAATATAAATTCGACCAGTTTCAGAAAGTATTGCCCGAAACGGAACAAGGAATTATTTTATATTTATCGAGTGACCGCTTTCCAGGAATAGGACGGAAAACAGCTGAAGCAATCGTTGAGAGCTTAGGTGTTCATTGTATTTCGAGGATTTTAGAAGATCGTGCAGTATTGAAAAATATTCCGAAAATAAAGCCAGAAAAGGCGACGGAAATTTATGAAACGTTGATGGAAGATCAAGGAATTGAACAGGTGCTACTGAAGTTATATGAATTTGGATTCGGTGTTCAGCTTGCGATGAAAGTATATCAAGCTTATCAAATCGAAGCATTGAAAATCATCCAATCAAATCCATACCGCATGGTAGAAGATGTTGAAGGGATTGGATTTTCTAAAGCCGACTTACTAGGGAGGAAACAAGGGCTTACTGGAAATCATCCTGATCGTTTAAAAGCGGCCGTTTTATATGTGATTCAAGATCAGTCGTTGAGTGAAGGGCATGTGTATGTTCTTAATGAAACGGTCATCGAAGCGTCGAAACAATTATTAGAAAAAGGTTCCTATGAAGAAATATCGGCAATGGATATTGCGGAACAAGTAATTCTCCTAGGCGAAGAAGAAAAAATTATTATTGAAGAAAACCGGATGTATTTGCCATCCCTTTACTTTGCTGAACGTGGAATTGCTACGAACCTCCAACGATTGTTAGCAAATAAAAAAGAAATGGATGAATATCCTGAGTCAGAGTTTTTAAAGGCTTTAGGGCAAGTAGAAGAACAGCTTGGTTTAAGTTATGCACCTTCACAAAAAGAAGGGATTGAACAAGCACTTCGTTCCCCATTACTCATTCTGACAGGTGGACCTGGAACTGGGAAGACAACCGTTATAAAAGGATTGATTGAAGTCATTGGTCAATTAAAAGGTATCTCAGTTAATCCAGGTGAATACAAGGATAAGAAAAAAGACTTTCCAATTTTAATGGCAGCACCTACAGGTCGAGCAGCTAAACGAATGACGGAATCGACAGGTCTACCCGCTTCCACGATTCACCGATTACTTGGATATAAAGGTGCGGAGGGCGATTATTTTGAAAAAGGAGAAGACGATCAACTAGAAGGAGAATTACTTATTCTCGATGAGATGTCGATGGTCGATACTTGGTTGGCAAACCAGTTGTTAAAAGCTGTGCCAAATAACATGCAAGTGATCTTTGTGGGAGATGAAGACCAACTTCCATCTGTAGGACCTGGACAAGTGTTGGCAGATTTACTAGAATCTGGAGTGATCCCATCTGTTCAGCTTATTGATATTTATCGTCAGTCTGAAGGGTCTAAAATTATTGAGTTTTCCCATCAAATCAAACATGGAGAGCTCCAAACAATAGATCAAAAAAGCAAAGATATACGTTTTTTCCCATGTGAACAGGAAGAGGTACCGGAAGCTGTAAAACAAATATGCGAACGGGCGATTTCAAAAGGGTTTCGGGCAAAAGATATTCAGGTATTAGCGCCAATGTATCGCGGGGTAGCTGGTGTAGAAAACTTAAATGATATGCTACAAACGTTATTTAACCCTAAATCGGATCAGCGAAGGGAAGTTCCTTTTGGAGATGTGGTTTATCGGATTGGTGATATGGTGTTACAGCTAGTCAATAACCCGGAAGACAATGTATACAATGGTGATCGTGGTGAAATCGTCGCGATTTTTACTGAAAAGGAGAATACAAAAAAGCAACTTCAAGTCGTTATTTCTTTCGATGGTGAAGAAGTTATTTATACGAAACCTGATTTAACACAAATAACTCATGCTTATTGTTGCTCGATTCATAAATCACAAGGAAGTGAATTTCCGATTGTAATCATGCCCGTTGTTCGGGGATATTACCGTATGCTTAGAAAAAAACTCATCTACACTGGAATTACACGAGCAAAAGAATTTTTACTCCTTTGTGGTGATTGGAAAGCGATGGAAATCGCAGTTGAAGCAAATCGAGATGTTAAGCGACATACGACTTTAAAAGAAAAAATTAAGGGATTACCGCAATTGGAAAAGGAATACATGGATGAAGCAAAGGGTGCTGCTAAAGACTAGTAATGTTCGAAAGGAGTGAAGTCCTTGAGAACCTTTAAGAAAGTCAAGGGAGTACCGATTGTTTATGGGCGAAAAAACTGTCAGCTTGGCATAGTCACTGACCTCACGTTTTGTGCACCAGAGGGAAGAATAACTGGCTATTGGATTCAAGATCATCGCTGGTGGTCAAGGAAGCATCTGTTACCACTTTCATGTATTCAAGAAGAAACAGGGCAACACGTTCTAGTTGATCGTAAAGATCCCTTTTTACTGAGAAACCCATCAGATGATCGGTTCCTCCATGGAAAAAACCGACTTTTAGGTAGGTCGGTAAATCAACACGATGGGGGCATGGTAGGAATAATCGAGGATGTATATTTCTTACCAAATTCGGGCAAGATTCTAGGGTATGAATTGACAGAAGGTTTATTTGAAGATATAAAAAAAGGAATTAAGGTTGTAAAGACTGGACAATTTACTGTTAAAAACGACGGTGAGTCCTTGGTTCTTTATTAACTTGTTCATTTTTTGGAACGAATTCATGCCCTAGGAGGGGTGTTATGTTGTGTCCGAATTGTAAGAGTAAGGATATCGGTAAAATTGGAACGAACCAATATTATTGTTGGAATTGCTTTATTGAACTGTCAGTGTCTGATCGCCAACTACACCTCCACCAGGTGGAAGCAGACGGATCGTTAAGCTCCCTTGACGATTTATTTGCCGAAGATGAACGTCACATCGATTTGTGAAGTTGTAACCGATGGGGGTGATCACAAATGAGAACCCTGGCATCCTTAATTGCTGTTGGAGCAGGTGGAGTTGCTTACGCCTCTTCAATGGATCAGAAGTCAAAGAAGCGTTGGAGAAAAAAGTTGTCTTCAATAAATTCTTTCATTATGAAAGATCTTATCCCTAAAGATCAAATGAAAAGAATGAGAAGGCAATTGTCAAAAGCATTATGATACTGATTGATGTCTATACGTTTAAAGGCAAGGACAGACGTGATTCATTACGTCTGTCTTTTATACATTAAGAATGTCTAACTTCGCTAAAGGATTTAAAGTATAAGATAAACTTAGGCTTTCGTATGAAGGTCTCAAGCCAAGTTTTTCTAATACGGTTGTCATCTTAAAGCAAAGATAGAAGCGTATTTATTCGTTGCTCACATATTGAAATATAAAAGAAAAAACGATTTTCAGTAAAGGGGCCAATGTGACGTGATTAATCGTTCGAGTGAAGAATTAAAAAAATTGATTTACCAACTAGTACTCGTTTTGTTGGTCTCTCTCCTGATCGCAGGCGGATTTTTATTTCTTTACTTTATCATTCCTTTGATAAAACTCTTGGTTAATGTCATGGTTCCTTTTGTGTTTGCGGGGTTTATTATTTACTTGGTCCATCCTTTTGTTAAAAAAATGGAATCAGTAAATATTCCTCGACCACTGTCGATTTTGTTCCTGTTTTTACTTTTACTCGCCGGTTTTATCGTGATTGTAATGAAAGGCACTCCTTACGTCATAAGGGAAGGAGAAGAGTTTCTTGAACAACTACCGGCAATGGCAAGAACATATCGCGAAACTCTTGAATTAATTTACCAGCAACTGGCTTATTTACCTGAATCAGTTCAAGCCCAAATAGATAGCTGGGTTCATCGTGGTGAAGCTTGGATTGCCACGTCCGTTGAAGAATTAGGTACAGTGTTAATGAAAATCCTCGATTGGACAGTTATGCTAATTGTCATCCCGTTTATCGTGTTTTACGGATTAAAAGATTACCCCTTACTTAAGAAAGCAAGTTGGTATCTAACCCCTAAGCGAATGCGAAAAAAAGGGAATGAACTTATGGTAGAGTTAGATCACACGCTAGGATCCTATATACGTGGTCAAATTATCATTTGTTTCACTGTTGGACTAATCTCTTGGATTGGGTTTTGGATTATCGATATGCCATATGCCGTGTTACTTGCAATAGTTATTGGATTAACAAATATTATTCCTTATTTCGGGCCAATTTTAGGGTTGGTACCTGTGATACTGTTAGGACTTACGGAATCATTTCAACTTATGATATTAGGGGTTGTAATCGTTTGGATCGTTCAGATTATTGAAGGCAATGTCTTGGCACCAGTAATTATAGGCAAAAGTATCCATGCTCATCCACTAATGATTATTTTTGCGCTTATTTTAGGGAATGAGTTACTTGGATTTATTGGTTTGATTTTAGCAGTGCCTATTTTTGCAACGTTAAAAGTACTTGTTTTACATTGGAGAAAAATAATCCGAGAAAGGAAGGGGATCTATGATTGACAAACGCGACATGGATTTCTATAATAACTGATATACATACTAGATGAATTTGATGACGGAGAAAAATAATCAAGCCCGGTTCAACCTAGTTTAAGATGATCTCCTCAAAATGGGAAGTAGATATCTTGATTAGGTCAGAGAAGAATTTCCTAGGCTGAGAGAAATTCTAGATCATGATTGATTATTTGCTACTCTTGAGAGCAGGCTAAAATCTGCCGGTACTCGACCGTTATTCGTGACGAGGTGACAGGGGAAGGGAAATCTTTCTTTGTAACTAGGGTGGTAACGCGTGATTAATATTCTCGTCCCTTTATTTAAGGGAGGAGTTTTTTTTCGTCCACTTGTAGGAGTCTAAAGTGTGGCTTGAGGAAACCATTCGCCTTCAGCGTAAATGGAATCACACCCTTTAGATAACAACCTAAACATATAAACTGAAGGAGGATATAAAATGAAAAATTTAAGTTCAGCTGAAGTTAGACAAATGTTTCTCGATTTTTTCAAAGAAAAAGGACACGAAGTGGAACCGAGTGCACCTCTAGTACCACATGAGGATCCGTCCTTACTTTGGATCAACAGTGGAGTAGCTACATTAAAAAAATATTTTGATGGAAGAGTGATACCAAAAAACCCTAGAATCGCCAATGCACAAAAGTCGATTCGAACCAATGATATCGAAAACGTAGGGAAAACAGCACGTCATCATACGTTTTTTGAAATGCTAGGTAATTTCTCAATTGGTGAATATTTTAAGAAAGAAGCGATTCATTGGGGATGGGAATTTCTTACTAGTGAAAAGTGGATAGGGTTTGATCCTGAAAAATTAGCGGTAACGATTTATCCGAATGATGATGAAGCATTTGACATCTGGCATAAAGAAATCGGTCTTCCCACTGAACGCATTATTCGACTAGAAGAAAACTTTTGGGATATTGGAGAAGGTCCTTGTGGTCCAAATTCAGAAATTTTCTATGATCGCGGGGAAGCGTATGGCAACGACCCGAATGATCCAGAGATGTTTCCAGGTGGCGAAAACGAACGCCATCTAGAAGTGTGGAACCTTGTTTTTTCCCAGTTTAATCACAATCCTGATGGCACATATACTCCGTTGCCAAAAAAGAACATTGATACAGGAATGGGATTAGAGCGGATGGTGTCAGTTATTCAAGATGCGAAAACAAATTATGACACAGATTTATTTTTACCGATTATAGGTTTAACAGAACAAATATCTGGAAAATCTTATGGGGTAGAAACAAATACTGATATGGCTTTTAAAGTTGTAGCAGATCACATTCGAACTGTTGCGTTTGCGGTATCTGATGGTGCGCTCCCATCAAATGAAGGTAGAGGGTATGTGTTGCGTCGTTTGTTACGAAGGGCTGTTCGCTATGCAAAACAATTGAATATTAACGACCCTTTTATGTATAAACTTGTTCCTGTCGTTGGTGATATTATGAAGGACTTTTATCCCGAAGTGGTTAACAAGCAAGCGTTTATCCAAAAGGTGATTCGAACGGAAGAAGAACGCTTCCATGAAACACTAAATGATGGATTAGCTATGTTGAATAAATTGATTGAAAAAGCGAAGCAGGATTCAAGTGAAGTAATCTCCGGGTCAGACGGTTTCCGTCTTTATGACACATTTGGCTTTCCAGTTGATTTAACTGAAGAATATGTCGAAGAAGCTGGGTTGAAATTAGATCGAGATGGCTTTGAAGCGGAAATGAAAAAGCAACGGGAAAGAGCAAGGTCTGCGAGACAAGAGTCAGGTTCGATGCAACTGCAAGATGAAATTTTGGGTAGCATTCAAGAATCAAGTGAATTTGTTGGATATACAACACTTGAATCAACATCAACCGTAAAAGCAATTGTCCAAGACAAATCTTTTGTTAACAGAGTAAATAAAGGAGAGAAAGTACAAATTATTCTTGATAAAACACCTTTCTATGCGGAAAGTGGTGGACAAGTAGCTGACGGAGGTACATTGAGCAATGAAGGGGTTGTTCTTGAAGTTAGTGATGTGCAAAAGGCGCCAAATGGTCAAAACATCCATACTGTAGAAGTTCAGTCAGGGGTACTAGAGAATGGAGTAACACTTAAAGCGAAAGTAGCAGAGCAGACACGTAAACCGATAGTAAAGAATCATACAGCTACACATTTGCTCCATCAAGCGTTGAAAGATGTCGTAGGTGATCACGTCAATCAAGCTGGTTCTCTAGTGCAAGAAGAGCGGCTTCGCTTCGATTTTTCACATTTCGGGCAGCTTACTGATGAAGAAATCGAACAAATTGAACAAATTGTCAATGAAAAAGTATGGGAAGGTATCGCTGTAAAAACGTTAAACAAATCTCTCAAAGAAGCAAAGGAAATGGGGGCAATGGCCCTATTTGGAGAGAAATATGGTGATAACGTCCGAGTTGTTCAAGTAGACGATTATAGTATAGAGCTTTGTGGTGGTTGTCATGTTTCAAACACAGCTGAAATAGGATTATTTAAAATTGTCTCTGAAGCAGGAATTGGTGCAGGGGTTCGTAGAATAGAAGCAGTGACAGGTAAAAAGGCATATCAGTTTATGAATGGACAAGTAGATAAACTTAGAGAAGCAGCAAGTATTTTGAAAACAAAACTAACCGATGTTCCCTACCGAGCCGAGCAACTTCAAAAGCAGTTAAGGGAGAAGGAAAAAGAAAATGAATCCTTATCTGCAAAGCTCAGTCAGAAACAGGCTGGAGATCTATTGAGTGATGTGGTAGATATCGAAGGTGTTAAACTACTTGTAAAGAAAGTGCAAGCTACAGATATGAATGGTTTACGTAAAATGGCAGACTCTATTAAAGAGAAGTTGGAATCAGGCATTCTCGTATTAGCGTCTGTGAACGGAGAAAAGGTGAGTATCGTTTCCAGTGTATCAAAAGATTTAGTACAATCAGGTCATCATGCAGGAAACATTGTGAAAGAAGTAGCTACTATATGCGGTGGTGGCGGCGGCGGTCGTCCAGATATGGCTCAAGCAGGCGGAAAAAATCCAGCTAAAGTAGATGAAGCTTTGAAAATTGTTCCTCAATTAGTAAAAAGTAATGTCTAATTGAATAAGATATGTGTACATTATTAGACAAGTATATTAAACTAAAGTGGAACAATAATTGAATCTTTTCTTTCGAACAAGAAGAGAGGTGTGAGTGATATGAGTTCTATGGACAATACGATGAAGTTTAATTTCAATGATGATTCAATGGATGAAGATGTAAAGGAAGTCTTACTTACGGTTTACTCTTCACTTGAAGAAAAAGGGTATAATCCAATTAATCAAATTGTTGGCTACCTTTTATCCGGGGATCCTGCTTATATTCCTCGTCATAATGATGCAAGAACTCTCATACGTAAAATTGAGCGAGATGAGTTTATTGAAGAGTTAGTGCGCTCTTATTTGGCTCAGCATCAAAAGGAGAAATTATGAAGGCGTTAGGTTTAGATGTAGGCACGAAAACGATTGGCGTCGCTGTCAGCGATGCCTTCGGTTGGACTGCACAAGGGATTGAGACAATTAAGCGTGATCAAGACAATCCAGAAGCCGACTTTTTGCGAATTAAAAAATTAATTGCTGAAAATGAAGTGACAAAGGTTGTCGTTGGACTACCTAAAAATATGAACGGAACTGTGGGTCCGAGTGGTGAGGCTTGTCAAACCTTTGCAAAAGAAATCGAGGAACGAACAAGTCTTACCGTTGATTTGTGGGACGAACGTTTGACTACGGTCGCTGCTGAGCGAATGCTTATTTCTGCAGATGTTAGTAGGAAGAAACGGAAGAAAGTAATTGATAAAATGGCGGCTGTAATGATCTTACAAGGGTATTTAGATCGTCAGTCCTAATGAAGGAGGCATTTCAATGTCAGAATTTAAAATAAACGAAGCAAATGAAGATGATCGAATAGTGATTCCCGATGAAAATGGGGATGAACATCTATTTCAAGTTTTATTTACCTTTGACGTAGATGCAACAGATAGTTCCTACATGGTCCTCGCACCAGAAGGATCAAACGAAAGTGATGATGAAGAAGTTGAAGTTCACGCTTTTCGATTTGAAGAGCCAGAAGGTGAAGAGTTGGTTCTTCACACGATCGACACCGATGAAGAGTGGGAAATGGTGGAAGAACTATTGAACACATACGCAGACGGTATGGAAGAAGAGGACTAACTCCAATAAACGTTCGATGTAACCTTACTAGTACATAATGTGCTAGTAAGGTTTTGTCTGTTTTAAAGAATTTAATCAAGTAAAGGTTTATTCTTTAAAAAGAGTTTTAGTTAGATGTTCTATTAAAATCTATCATTTTGTTGGAGAGATTTGCAAGATATAGTATAATGGGAAAGGCGAAAGGGGTGTCATGTTGTGTCAGACGAAAAAAAACTAAAACAAAAACAAAAAAAAGAAAAGCATCATATAAAAATGGAAGAAAAAAAGCGTGAAGCAAGTTTAGTACGTAAAATTGTTTTGTTTTTCTTTGTAACGATTATTGTCGTTGTAGCGGCAGCAGGTTTTGGTACCTATCAATATGTCATGGGTGCTATTGGACCAGTAGACGAAGAAAATGAAGAGGAAATAGAAGTGAATATACCAATTGGCTCGACCCCAACAGCTATTGGAGATATTCTTGAAGAAGAAGGAGTCATTAGCAGTTCAACGATGTTTAGATATTACATTCGGTTTCAAAGTGAATCTGGTTTTCAAGCAGGAGAGTATCGTCTTACACGCTCGATGGCTATGAGTGAAGTGATAGAAGAATTAAAAGAAGGAAGAGTGTACGAAGGATATGCAAATTCATTTACGATACCTGAAGGTCTATGGCTAGAAGACATATTTGCACGAATTGCCGAAGAATCAAATTTAACTGCAGATGAACTAACTGAGCAAGCTAGAGACGAGGATTACATTGAAGAATTGATTGAACGTTACGCTATGCTTGAAGAAGTGATTTTAGATGAAGAAATACGTGAACCTTTAGAAGGTTATTTGTTTCCTTCAAGGTATGATTTTACTGAAGAAGAATTAACTGCTACATTAGTGATTGAATCGATGCTTGATCGCACAGCTGCTATCTTAGAACAAACACAGGTTGAAGGTAATTATCATGAAATTCTAACAAAAGCTTCGATAATTGAAGGAGAAGCAAGAAATGACGAAGAGCGATTGACGATTTCAGGTGTCATTGACAATCGACTTAACGTTCCAATGCGTTTAGAGATGGATCCTACCGTAGCATATGCTCATGAGGAGCACCTGTCTAGGACGTTAAATGAACATTTGGAGCTTGAATCACCATATAATACGTATCGAACAGATGGTCTCCCAATTGGGCCGATTAATAATCCAGGACAAGCCTCAATTGAAGCTGCAATAGAGCCAGAGCCACATGAATACTTGTATTTTTATCATTCTCCTGAAGGAGACGTGTATTTTAACGAAAGTTATTCAGATCATTTAGAATCAGTAGGACAATATCAATAAAGAAAAAAGAGGAAGAGAATGCATTTTGTCGCATTCACTTTCTCTGTATGTTAAAATATATCGGTCAAAGATAATTTAAATAGAATAAAAAGTAAAAAGCACCTAAAAGGAGGCGCTTTTTTTATGGAATTAGCTGATCAAACAACAGCATATATAAAATCTCTTCTTCAAGAGAGATCAGAGTACATTCAAGAAATAGAAGCTTATGCACAGGATCATGACATCCCTATTATGGAACTAGATGGCATGGAGACAATGTTACAATTTCTTCGTATCCAGCAGCCAAAGCTAATTCTAGAAATTGGAACAGCAATTGGCTACTCAGCTATTAGAATGATGCACGCATTGCCAAATGCTCGAGTGATTTCACTTGAACGAGATCAAGAAAGAGCTTTGATTGCAAAAAAAAATGTGGCAAAAGTTTCGTTACAATCACGATTCGACCTCATCCAAGGTGATGCTCTCGAGTTAGCTGAAGAGGTCGAAAATTATGGGCCATTTGATGTTCTGTTTATCGATGCTGCTAAAGGACAGTATGAGCGCTTTTTTTCATTGTATGAGCCAATGGTGAAAGAGGGTGGGGTCATTTTTTCTGATAATGTTCTTTTTAAAGGGATGATAGCTTCTGAAACGGAACCGGATAGCCGTGGTTTAAGGGCAATGGTTCGGAAGATTAGATTATACAACGAAAACTTGATGAATAACCCTCGATTCGATTCGATGCTGTTACCTGTTGGTGACGGGTTAATGATCAGTAGGAAAAATCAGATAGACAGAGAAAAATAGGACGGTGAAAGTATGAAAAAACCAGAATTATTAGTCACACCGACCACCATTTCAGATATTCCAATGCTCCTCGATGCAGGGGCGACAGCGATAATGATTGGAGAAGAAAGGTTTGGACTAAGACTGGCTGGTGAATTTAATCGCCAAGAGGTACAGGAAGCGACAAATATTGCTCACAAACAAGGGGCGAAAGTTTATGTTGCGATGAATGCTTTATTTCATAATGAAACCCTCCCATTGATGCCAGATTATATTCAATTCCTAGATCGAATCGGTGTTGACGCTATTGTGTTTGGTGATCCAGCGATTTTAATTAACGTACGGGAACACGGACCTAATTTGAAACTTCATTGGAATACCGAAACAACAGCGACAAATTGGTATACCGCAAATTATTGGGGAAGAAAAGGTGCTGCTCGTGCCGTATTGGCTCGTGAACTGGACATGGAAGCAATTGTTGAGATTAAAGAACAAGCAAATGTAGAAATTGAGGTACAAGTACATGGTATGACCTGTATGTTCCAATCTAAACGGATGCTAATTGGAAATTACATGGCATTTCAAGGGAGAGATCTCAAGGTTCAAGGTAAAAGCAAAGATCAGAGCTTGGTTCTCCATGATCCGGAAAGGAATGCCAAATACCCGATTTGGGAAGATAAAAATGGCACACATATTATGAGTCCAAAAGATATGTGTATTATTGATGAGTTGGAAGAAATGATTGAAGCAGAAGTGGATGCCTTTAAAATTGAAGGCATTCAGAAAGATATAATTTATCTGGAGAAAATTACAAAGCTATATAGGGAAGCGATTGATTTATATATAGAAGACCCGGATACATATCATCAACAGAAAGAGCAGTTTCTAGATGCAGTAAAAGCAGTTCAGCCGTTGAATCGAGAACTTGATACAGGATTTTTCTTCAAAGAATCAGTTTATTAATCGGCTTGTTTATGTAATACATGGAGGTAATAGAGACACCTTAGTTTGATTAAAGGAGTGATCGCAATTGGATCAACAAACGGTCAAAGAGTCGACTGAGGAGAAGCGGGTGATCACGAAAAAACCCGAACTGCTCGCGCCTGCTGGAAGTCTGGAAAAATTAAAAATTGCTGTTCACTATGGAGCGGATGCCGTGTTTATCGGTGGACAAGATTTTGGTTTACGTTCAAATGCAGATAATTTTTCTATTGAAGAAATGCAAGAGGGAGTTCAATTTGCAACCAAATATGGTGCACATATTTATGTGACAACGAATATATACGCACATAATGAAAACATGGTTGGATTAGATGATTATCTGGAAGAATTAGAGCGAATAGGAGTAAAAGGGATTATCGTAGCCGACCCGTTAATCATAGAAGCAAGTAAACGAGTGGCGCCAAAACTAGAAGTTCATTTATCTACCCAACAGTCTTTATCGAATTGGCAGGCAGTGAATTTCTGGAAACAAGAAGGTCTTGATCGGGTTGTTCTTGCCCGTGAAGTAGGTCTAGAAGAAATGCTAGAAATGAAAAAAAATGTCGATATAGAAATCGAAACGTTTATTCATGGGGCGATGTGTATTTCCTATTCTGGAAGATGTGTGTTAAGTAATCATATGACAGCTAGAGATTCTAACAGAGGCGGATGCTGTCAGTCTTGTCGATGGGATTATTTTTTATATGAAGAAGGAGATATAGCTTCAGAAAACTTAGATGAAAGAGCGCTTTTTGATGAAGACGATGCTCCATTTGCAATGTCTCCAAAAGACCTGAACTTAATCAAAGCAATTCCTAAATTGATTGAGGCAGGTATTGACAGTTTGAAAGTAGAAGGACGAATGAAGTCGATTCATTATGTTGCAACAGTAGTAAGTGTCTATCGCAAAGTGATTGATGCGTACTGTGCAGACCCCGATCATTTTGAAATTGACGATGAATGGGTGCAAGAGCTAGAGAAATGTGCAAACAGACCTACAGCTCCAGCCTTTTTTGAAAATACACCAGGACATGAAGAACAAATGTACCGTTATCATAGTCAGAAAACGGCTTTTGATTTCGCTGGAGTTGTGCTAGGTTACGAAGAAGAGACAAAGGTCGTCACGCTTCAACAAAGAAACCACTTCAGACCAGGCGATAGAATCGAATTTTTTGGCCCTGAAATAATGAACTTTATACAAGTTGTAGACACAATTTGGGATGAAGAAGGAAATCAACTCGATGCTGCTCGCCATCCATTGCAAATTGTAAAGTTTAAGGTTGATAAACCTGTAAGCCGAGATAATATGATGAGAAAGGAACTATGACCATGAACAAGAAACCTATCATCATTGGTGTAGCTGGAGGATCTGGTTCGGGTAAAACAACTGTAGCAAAAGAGATATACAGCCAATTTCCTGCACAATCAATTTTAATGCTAGAGCAAGATGCATACTATAAAGATCAAGATCATCTTCCAATGGAGGAAAGGCTAAAAACAAATTATGATCACCCTTTAGCGTTTGATAATGACTTGATATTAGATCATATTAAGCGTCTAATTGACCGGGAACCGGTCGAAAAACCCGTTTATGATTATGCGAATCACACTCGCTCAAAAAAAGTAATCGATGTTGAACCTCGAGAAGTAATTATTTTGGAGGGCATCCTCATTTTAGAAGATGCTCGATTGAGAGAGTTGATGGACATAAAGTTATTTGTTGATACTGACTCTGACCTTCGCATCATCAGACGCCTGTTAAGGGATATACAAGAACGGGGTAGAACGATTGACTCAGTGATTGACCAATATACTTCAGTAGTTAGGCCGATGCATTTGCAATTCATTGAGCCAACGAAACGATATGCAGATATTATCGTGCCTGAAGGAGGCCATAACCATGTTGCAATTGATCTTATGGTTACGAAAGTTAAAACTGTTCTTGAAGATAAAAGGAACGGTTTAAAGATAAATTTATGACGATATTCCCCAAATAAAGGATATTTAATTAAAAATACTTGGCTAAAAGCAAAGTTTTGTTTATAATAACAGACAGGAACGAAGATAAAGGTTAGTTGATGGCATTTTCTATAAGAATGATTCGAGCGCCCTCACCTGTTCAAGGCTGGACTTTTGAACAGGTTGGGCGCTTACCGTTTATGGTAATGGATCATATCTGAGCTTAAAAGAAAGTTTGATTTCGCCAAAAGGATAGTTAGCAGGGGAATAACTAATAAACATCTTTCCTTGTTAACGTCATATAGTAAAATCAATCAGTTTTAAATCATTGATTTGACATTTGGCTAACAATGAAACATGTAAGCGTAGAACATTAGGGATGTATTTTTTAAGGAGTGGAAACGATGACAGAAGACAAGCATTATATGACATTAGAAGGTAAAGAAAAATTAGAGAAAGAACTCAAGTATTTAATTTCTGAAAAACGTAAAGAAGTTGTTGAACGAATAAAAGTGGCTAGAAGTTTTGGAGACCTTTCAGAGAACTCGGAGTATGATTCTGCTAAAGAGGAGCAGGGGTTTGTTGAAGGACGTATCCAACAAATTGAAGGGATGATTAGGAATTCTCAAATCATTGAAGAAGATTCGGATAGTTCGGTTGTTGCTTTAGGAAAAACGGTCACCTTTAAAGAATTACCGGATGGCGATGAGGAAGTCTATACAATTGTAGGGCGAGCAGAAGCAGACCCGATTGAAGGAAAAATTTCTAATGATTCGCCTATGGCTCAAAGTTTATTCGGAAAAGGAGTTGGAGAGCAAGTTGTTGTCTCCACGCCTGGAGGAGATATGAAAGTTGAAATTACTAAAGTACATTAATTGATGAGTGAATCTATCCTGGTTTATTAGCTACTAGGATAGATTTTTTTATTCAATGGAAATAAACGGAAGAAGGTGTTGGCTTAGGCTATTTAAAAATTTCAATACATTCACATGTACGGTCAAAGTTTTTAAACAAATCTCGAATATATCTGATAAATGCATTATAATAATATAAATGTACAAGCACTAAAAAGGAGGAAGTGAAATCCATGAGTCGATATGGGAGTAATCCCCCTCAACGAACAGATATGCGCAAAAAGAAAAAAATCAATTCATTTTATAATATTTCAATCGGTATTGTAGCATTATTAATTGTATTTATTGCAGGAACTCTTATTATAGGTGGAGGATCAGATGATGCATCAACTTCTGAAGAAGCAGCGGAAAATGAGTCTACTGATTCGAATTTAAATGAAAGTGGAGATACAGGTAATTCAGGAGATATTTCTATTGATAGTAATAATTCAGTAAATGATGCTGAAAAAGATTCAGTGGAAATAGAAAAGAATCAATCGAATAATGAAAATGAAGAAAATAACGAAAACGAGAACGAGGACACTCCTGAGACAGAAGACGGCGAATGGGAGCCGATTGGTACTGCTCAAGGAGAACAATTTACAATGAATTTTGACTCGGGGACTGTAAACCGTGAAGAGATGGATCGTGCTCTCTCTTATGCAACAGGAATTAATCACGACGATATGGTCGTGTGGCGAGTTGAAAATGGTGGGAATCAAACGGTGATAGGTACGGTAAGTACTTCTGAAAACGCAAATGAACCATATCAAGTCATCATAGAGTGGGTTGAAAACGAAGGATGGATGCCGACTAGTATGGAGAAATTATCCTCCAATCCTCACAGATAGTTAATGAAGAAAGGTCAGAATGCGACTCAATCGCAACTGACCTTTTCGTTATTATTTCTTAAGCTAGTTAAAACAGCCTTGTGAGTTTCTGCTATTTCTCATTGGATAGGGCGATAATCATTCTACTTTAAGGAGTAGCTATTAACAATATAACGAAAATTCGATCTATCTCTTCTTAAAATGAACGACCGCAGTATATATTTTCTTTCCTGTAGTTGGATCGATGGTAAGTTGATGTGAGACACGATGAACGTCGAGTAAAATTGCCTGGTTATCGTCAATCTTCTTAGAAATTCGGTCTTCAAGTTCTCTTAGACTGGATGTTTCGAACATTTCTACTTTGTCTTTTAATTGATCTGGTTGAAATATCACTTTTATCACTCCATTTCATGTTAATTTTACCCCATTTGTGTGTTAGAGACAATGGAACAAAAGTGAATCGTTGCTTGTTCTATCAAGACAAATTCGCTATGATAGTGGGAGCAAATGTGAAAAGGAAAGGTGTTTTATTCATGAGAATAGGAATTATTGGTGCAATGGAGGAAGAAGTCGAGTTATTAAAGACAGAAATGAGTGTTACGGAAGAAGCAATTATCGCAGGGTGTGAATTTTATCTTGGACGGATAAATGGAATGGAAGTCATTCTATCTAAATCTGGAATTGGCAAAGTCAATGCAGCGATCAGCACGACATTAATGAATCAGTTATATTTTCCTGATTATATTATTAACACAGGGTCCGCAGGTGGATTTCACAAAGAGCTTGCAGTAGGTAATATCGTAATTTCAACGGAAGTTCGTTATAACGATGTCGATGCGACAGTATTTGGCTACGAATTCGGTCAAGTGCCAAGAATGCCTTCTTTTTATGAGCCTGAGAGCTCACTAATTAATATCGCTGAAGAGTGTGCCAAGGAAGTAGGAATCCATGCAGTGAAAGGATTAGTCATTTCAGGAGACTCCTTTATGAGCGACCATGATCGAGTAGAAGAAGTACGAAGCAAATTCAATGATCCATCTTGTTCAGAAATGGAAGCAGGAGCAATCGCTCAAGTATGCCATCAATTTCAAACACCATTTGTGATCATCCGTTCCTTATCTGATATTGCAGGAAAAGACGCCAAAGTTTCTTATGATGAGTTCTTAGAGACGGCATCTGTTCATTCTGCGAAGTTGGTCATTTTAATGTTAGAAGAGTTTCGAAAACAGAAGTGAGATGTTGTCGCCTCACAGCTTACGCCTAATCTTCAAAGCACCTGTAAATCTAACATAGTTTTTTAGTTAGATTAAACTATGGATAATACGGAAATCATTACTAAACCGACAAGGTCATTCCTCATGTTATACTATTGATAGATTCATTGATCAGTATAAATGAGAGGTGATTACTATGACGGAAAAACAGGAAATGAAGTTACAGCATAAAGCAGATGATTATCGACGCTTTGCGTTTATTTTATTAGCACTCTCTGGATTTCTAATGGTAGGTATCGTTTTGCCTAATGAATCTACACTAGTGAATGCACAAGCTATTCTACTTGCTGGTACTGGATTATTATTGGTATTATCGGTTATTATGCACCTTATCTCTAAAAAAGCAATGAAAGTTATCCATGAAAGTGATGAATAATTCGCTTGATAAATAGATTTATTCAAACCACAACCTCCCAAGGTTGTGGTTTTTCAATATGATAAATGGTTCGTGCTATTTGGCTGAATAATCTTTGCTGAGTTCGATAAGAACATGCGTGAGAATTCTAGCTGTTAGTCCCCAGATGACATGGCCATTGTATTCGTAAAATTCTTCACTTACGGCGCCCTTACGCCAAGAATAGTCTTCACCATTAGGAATAAGGTGATAGGGGAAGTTATTATCTGGTTGCATTTCAAGTTTAATGTCGTGTACTTTTGGTGTCATTTTCATCAATGTTGAAACAGGTGCAAAAAAGATGTCTTCTACTTCCCCTTTATTCAAATGAAATTCTGTGTTGCTTGGAAGTGTTCCGATATAAGGGAAAAGCATAAAATGAAAAGGAGTAACCATATAATCAAGTTCACCTAGAAGTTGAACGTTATTTTCTGGAACCCCCAATTCTTCACTTAATTCACGAATAGCAGCAAACGAAGTAGAAGGGTCTGTTTCTTCTACTTTTCCACCAGGAAAACAGATTTCCCCAGGTTGACGAACATGACGGGAACGAATTTGGAAAATAATTTGCAATTCTCCATCTTTTATCATTAACGGAACAAAAATAGCAAAACGATTGTAATTGTCATGATTGAGGATGTTAGCTTTTCTTTGTTTAAAATATTTTCTCATTGAGTCAGGTATGTTATGCATGAATAGACCACCACTTCCATTGATTCTATCTTTAAAATAATCATACCAAATACAATCTATTTTTGCTCATTTTCAATTCCTCCTTGGCATAGTAGTAAATATTAGGTATAATGACAGAATAAATATGTCGGAGGTGTTTGGATGAAACTTACTGTAATTAAGCCAATTTTCGCTGAATCTGCAAGTTTACTCGTTAACCATGCTAGTCGTTACACTGGAAAAATTCTTATCAAGAAAGACCATTGGGTTATTGATGCAAAAAGTTTACTAGGTTTGTTAGCGTTATCATTACAACCTGGGCAAGTTGTAGAATTTGATTTTGATGGCGAGCAAGACGATGAATTTATTGATGCATTAATTGAAGCAGGATTATTTGAAAAATAATAGAAAAAGAGTCTGGCTTATCCATGGATAAGCCAGACTCTTTTTTTGATCTACTTTATAAAGCAAATAGAGGGTATTCCAGATGACTATAGTTTCAAGAAGTCATCTGGCTAGTCTCGTCATATGTGTTTCTTAAACCAGTTCATTAATTCCTCTAACCTAGCAAAACGTAAATGAGGAGGTCCGCTTCGTGAAAGTTCATGGTTTGCTTCTGGGAAGCGGACAAATCTCGGTTCTTGTCCTCGATGTTTCAAAGCAACAAATAATTGTTCACCTTGTTCGATAGGACAGCGAAAATCTTTTTCACCATGCATAATTAACAAAGGTGTTTCCATCTGGTTCACGTATTTCAAAGGTGAATGATACCATAGTTTTTCAGGATCAGTTAACACATCAGTGCCTACTTCCCATTCGGTGAAGAAATAGCCAATGTCACTTACTCCATAAAAACTGGTCCAGTTTGAAATACAGCGGAGTGTAGCAGCGACTTTGAATCGGTTTGTATGCCCGATGATCCAATTTGTCATGAACCCACCATAACTCCCTCCTGTCACTGCTAAGCGCTTCTCATCGATCCATGAGTACTTCTCAACGATCGCATCGGTAAATGAGAGAAGATCTTCATAATCCATTCCACCGTAGTCACCGCGATTAGCATTTACAAAAGATTGCCCATAGCCGTAACTACCTCTTGGATTACTATAAAATACAGCATATCCCCTCGCAGCCAACAATTGAAGCTCATGAAAAAAAGTATTTCCATACATCGCATGTGGGCCACCGTGAATTTCTAGTACACCTGGATAGGTTTCACCATCTTTGAAGCCAACAGGTTTTAATAACCAACCTTGAAGTGTCAAACCATCTTTTGCTTTGAATTGAATTTCTTCCGGTTGTTGCACTTGGACTTTCTCAAGAAAATCATCATTCATGGCAGTCATTTTTTCCGACGAACGTGAGTTTAGAGCATACATATACAATTCGCCTGGGTTGATAGGAGAACTAATACCGACGATAGCTGTGTCTTGTTCGCTATTAATATCAAACCCATAAACGTGATGGTTTCCTTGCGTAATTTGATCGATTTTACCATCAATCGTAATTTGGTAAAGGTTCGTATTTCCCGATTCACTTGCCAAAGCATAAAATGACTTTCCATCATTTGACCAGATAGGACCAGGATTAGGATTACCAGATCTAATATCACCAATTGCAGAATCACTCACATGAACGTCCCAATTGTTTGTTATGCACGATTTCTTCTCTGAGGAAATATCAATCGTCCAAATTTTTGTGTGAGTTGCTCCAGCATATTCTTTCTCATGACCGAAGCATGCGATCATTTGACCATTAGGAGAAAATGTTGCATGTGAATACATTCCTTTACCATTAGTTAAGCAACGATGTTTATTTGTAGAAAGATCTAAAAGATAAATATCAGAAACGAGGTGTTGATCTCCTTGTTTGTTAGAAAAATACGTAATGGCGTTTCCATTAGGAGACCAACCAGACGGTTCATGATCGAAGGAATCGTCAGTCAGAAATGTCATTGAATCATCTTGGACGTTATAGATAGCGAGTTGTTTATTTTTTTCGTCTAAAAATCCAGACGCATCTGATTTATATTTTAAACGCTCAACGACGAGCGGCTGAGATTTATCACTATTCTGCGTTTCCTTCTCCGTGTTTTCCTTTTGTTTATCTGGCGAATCACCTTTTTGAAAAGAGGTTGTAAACATTATTTTTGTTGAGTCAGGCGACCAAAATGGTTGACTTGCGCCATTAGGTAAATCCGTTAATTGTTTAGCTTCACCTCCAGATAACGAAAGTAGGTAAATTTGCGGTTTTGTTTTCTTTCCTCTATTAGAAACGAACGCGATCGATTGGCCATCAGGTGAAAAGCGCGGTGACATTACTTTACCTTCTCCAAAGGTCCATTGACTAGGTAGCTCCGTTTGATTTTTTTGTAGAAATAGGTGTGATGTATACTCATCTTTCTCGGTTATGAATTGACTTACAAACGCAATGGTCTCGCCATCAGGTGCCATTTGTGGTTCATTTAGTACGTTAATATTTCGTAAATCATGTATAGACATGGGGTGTTTAATCATCGTTAATCTCCTCTCATCATAATCTTCTTATTATCTTAACAAAAAAATTCGGATTCCGAAATACTTTTATATATGTAAACGCAATTACTTTAGGACATCTTTGGTAGTTACTTCCTACTAGCAAAGAGTTTATAATTGTGAAACCCAAGCGTTTAAAAATAAATTTTTGAAAACAGTCCGATATTATGTCCGATCTGCCGATATAAAGAATAGATGAAAAGAAAGGAAGAAGGACGATGCTACGAAATATCGGAATGATGCAGCGGTTTGCCTTAAGACATATAGGAATCCACCAGCAGCAGACGATGAAACATATGGAACGACTATCTTCTGGGAAGCGGATTAATCGAGCAGCCGATGATCCATCGGGGTTGGCGATATCTGAGAGAATGCGTGCACAAGTTCGGGGCTTACAACAAGCGCAAAGAAATGTACTAGATGGTGTTTCATTAATAAGGACTGCGGAAGGCGGATTGAATGAACAGCATTCGATCTTGCAACGTGTGAGAGAATTGAGCGTTCAAGCAGCAAACGGGACAAATTCTCCCGAGGATAAGCTGGTGATTCAGCAAGAGATAGATCAACTGCTTGCAGAAATCGGTGCAACGTCCGAGAAAACAGAATTTAATACAAGGCCTCTTCATCAAGGCGGAGAGATTCGTCTGCAAACGGGAGCGAATGCAGGACAGACGATGACGATTGAACTTCCTAACACAAGTGTAGCTAACTTAGGACTTGAAGGCATCGATGTATCGACAAGTGAAGGAGCTAACAACGCACTAGAGCGATTGGATACTGCTATACAATCGCTTTCCTCTGCTCGTTCAAGGTTAGGATCGTATGAAAATCGCTTGGAGCATACGTACAATCATTTAACGAATTATGAAGTTCAACTAACGTCATCTGAATCAAGAATTCGTGATGCTGATATAGCCTCTGAAATGATGGGGCTAGTTAAACACCAGTTATTACAACAAGTATCAATGTCGATGCTAATGCATGTAAATCAACAACAATCAATGGTATTGACCTTGCTTAACGGGAATCGATAAATAGTATGTTTTTCATTTCGACGTGATGGGAAAAGAAAACTAATCTTCTTTTTATACCGTTGGGGCCATGTTTTATAGTCAACAGTATAACTGCAAAGAGGGCTTTCGCGATAAAGTGATAAGTCAATTTGTGTATAGAAAGGTTGGTTTTCCGATGCTTTTACACTATAGTTGGTTAACGTCTTATACTGTGTTCGGAAATGATGGTGCATTTGGTCAAGTAGAGGACGTCTATTTCGATGAAGAGATGTGGACCGTTCGTTACATCGTCATTAAAACTGGAGCGACATTTTTATCAGCAAAATTATTTGTGTCACCGGTTTCAATTGACAAGATTGATCACGTGAATGAAACAATCCGATTGTCCATTTCCAAAGATGAAGCGAAAAAAGCGCCAGATTTTGGAGAAGAACCTGTTTCAAGAAAACGAGAACATGATTTCAGCCTATACTACAGAATGAATCCTTATTGGATTGGAAGTGGTGTTTGGGGATCAGCTAATACAGCGCGAGAGATGTCACAACAAGAAGTTCAGGTAACAGAAGAGACGATGGAAGACGATAATCCTCGTGTACATGAAGCTAGACATGTGACACGGTACGAATTGGCTGTTAACGATGGTACGTTTGGAAAGATTGATGATTTGCTAGTTGATGAATCATCATTTCGAATCAATTATTTCATCGCTGATACGAAAAAATGGCTTCCAGGTGGTAAGAAGGTTCTCATATCACCACAGTGGATTAAAGAAATTGAATGGGCAGCAGCTAGAATTAGGATCGACGTTACTCGTGATCAATTGGAAAGTGCACCAGAGTATCGAAGGGATCTAGATATAACGGATGAAAGAGAAAGTTACCTATGGCTACATTATCGAAAATAAGTAGTAAAAAACCTTCACAAATCGTGAAGGTTTTTTACTGTTTCAACAATAAAATTGTTCTTTACAACATTGATCCCAATATGTATAATGAGATTTAGTTAATAAGTTTCCTTAGTGCAACTTTTATAGTTTAAGTTAAAAAAATGACCCGTTGTAAACTTCATTAGTTGAGTGCACAATTTTAATGGGAATTCATATGTTGAGATCGATAATTCATTTTTAGGAAACAATTAAAATAACTTAACTAAAGGGAGAGTGTGAGAAAATGACGAAATTAAAAGTGCTTTTATCATCACTATTTGCTTCTGTAATTATTTTAGCAGGTTGTGGAAGTGATGAGAATCAACAAGAAACTAGAACGGATGAAGGTTTGTATGTGACAACAAGTTTCTCAGTATTAGCTGATATCATCGGTGAAGTGATGGGAGACCGTGGAGAGATTGATTATATTGTTCCGATTGGCGAGGAACCTCATGAATATGAACCAGTTCCTAGTGATTTTCGTAATGTAAGTGATGCCGATGTCTTTTATGTAAATGGTATGGGACTGGAGGAATGGCTGGAGAAAGTTGTTGATAATGCTTCTGATACCGATGTCATTTCATTGTCAGATGACATTACTGAAATTCCACTTCTAGGGGAAGAAGCACCTGATCCACATGCATGGTTAAGCCCCAAAAATACACATCATTATGTGAATCGTTTACTAAATGACTTAATTGAACGAGATCCAGATGGTGAAGAAGTGTATCGTGAAAATGCTGAGGCCTACTTAGAGGAAGTTGATGAATTAGATCAATGGATAGAGGAAAGTGTGCCTGAAATTCCTGAGGAATACCGTACGATAATTGTTAGTGAAAATGCGTTTAAATATTTCGGAGAAGCTTACGGTTTCCATACAGAGGGAATTTGGGAAATTAACTCGCATGAAGAAGGAACAACAGGCCAAATTAACCGTTTAATAGATATTATTCAAGACGAAGAAATTCCAGCTGTTTTCGTTGAAACAACGGTTGATCAGCGTTATATGGAGACTGTATCAAGTGACGCCGGTGTAGAAATAGCTGGAGAAGTTTATACAGATGCTGTGGGGCAAGAAGGATCTGGAGCAGAGACGTATTTGAAGATGATTCGCCATAATGCGGAAACGTTTATTAACGGTTTAAAAACAGAGTGAGCAAGCTCGTTGAGTTTTACTTCTATTCTTGTTAAAATAACGTTGATTAGATACTAATATAGAGGTGAGAATATGAACATTACAGATAAAGCTAAAGAATTTATTCAAGGAGTGATGAACGAACAAGGCGCAAAAAACATTAAAATCTTTATCTCTGGCATGGGTTGAGGCGGTCCTCAACTAGGTTTGGCTCTGGATGAGCCAACAGGTGATGATATTGTAGAAGAGATCAATGGTATTCAAGTTGCCTTTGATAAGAACATTCACGGACAGACTGCTTCGATGGGTCTTGAATTCCAAGAATCGCCAGAGGGCGGCGGTTTGGTGATGAAAGGTAACGAGAGTGACTGTTGTTAACGAGCATATAGTAGAAAGGAAAACGACCCGAATTCCAAATGGATGGGTCGTTTTTGTGTGTAATAGATTTAGACTATCTTCTAATCCATTACTTTTGACAACAGTTCAAAAGCGGACGTAGAAAATTATAAGTCCTTACGTTGCCAATTAGACTAATACCGATTATGATGAAGGAATTGAACGACAAAGAAAGCACCACAGATTTTCAAGGTGCCTCTGGCTTTTATTAGAATTTGTTCAATAAAGGAGTGTATAAGAAAATGATCATAGAAATATTAAAATGTCATGGTTCGGGAAATGATTTTATTATTATTGATGAGATGAATGGGCAATACTCTTTTTCGGAAGAGGAGCGGGTTGTTCTTTCTAAGCAACTGGCTGGAAGAGATAAAACAGTTGGTTCTGATGGAATATTATTTATTCAAGATAGCCAACATGCAGATGCAAAAATGCGTATGTTTAACACAGACGGTTCTGAAGCTGAAATGTGTGGAAATGGTTTACGATGTGTTGCCAGGTATGTCATCGAACGACTAGATAAGGAAGAACTGATTATAGAAACAATGAAAGCAGATCTTCCGGTTGCACACGTAGATGATATCTTTGACGATATTGTAACGTTTGAGGTGGCGATTGAACCGGTATCATTAAGCACGCAAACAATACCGCTGGTTTCTAACCAAGCAGATCATATTGACCAAGTAATTGAAGGGCTACCATCACATCTGAAGTTTACCGGCTTAAGTGTACCAAATCCGCATATCGTGACAGTGGTTGATGAGGTTAATGTTAGTGAAGTGCAAAATATAGGTGAAAAGGCGAATATATTAAAAGATGTATTACCTAATGGTGTGAATGTTAGTTTTTTAAAGAAAGTAGCCGATGGCCAAATCTATGTTCAAACATATGAACGAGGAGTAGGTTTAACAAATGCATGTGGAACGGCAATGTCAGCATCTAGCCTTGTTTCATGTTTATTGGGTCTAAATACATTCGACGAAAAAATACTCGTATTAAATCCTGGTGGAATGGTTCAATGTCTTGTAAAAAAGGATGATCACGGACAGTATTTTATTCGACTTCGAGGAAATGCAACATATGAATTCGAAGCTTCTGTCGACTTTAATTTTGCTAATCCTGAACAAACAGAACTACTAGATCAAACGATATTTGAGGAAGAAATTGCCCTTTATGATCGATTAGCAACAGCAGCAAAAAAAATGGTTTGAACGCATAAAATAAGGTTTACTGAATAATTAAAAATACTGATTGTTATGAGGGTTACCGCCTCTATTTACGCAGTTACTTGCAAACGATTAGACAAAGCAAATGCTCTTTCCTGCGGTATTGGAAGTCCTGGCAAGACCCTGCAGGGTCGAGCGTTTACTTCACGAGTAAGCTTCGAGTTGTCTCGACGGATGCCGCTTCAGAGCTTTAGCAGAGGAAGAGACACATGTTTTGCCCGAAGCGGCTTGACGACTTCACCGCGGAAAGCGAAGCCATGAAAGAGGCATTCCTCTCTGATAAATACAGTATCGTCTTTGCAAATAGTAGTCCCTAAATACAAAAGCTTGCACCTTGGATAATACCAAGTGCAAGCTTTTTCGACTAATAAATCACCTTGCATGCAATTCAGAAGGTTTAGCTCCTGTTCGTGTGCCACGGTCTAGATTGTTGATAATCTCCATTTCATCATCTGTTAATTCAAAATCAAACACACTAAAGTTCTCTTCTATACGTGATGGTGTGACTGATTTTGGAATCACAATCGTTTCGTTTTGCAAATGCCAACGAATAATTATTTGCGCACCAGTTTTGTTATGGTCTCGAGCAAGTCCTTGAACGATAGGATGATTTAACACTTCTCCGCCTTGCATTAAAGGACTCCAAGCTTCAACATAAATATCATGTTTTTTACAGAACAACTTCAATTCATTCTGCGCAAAAAATGGGTGACATTCTACTTGGTTTATTACAGGTGTAATTTCGCATTCATCTAAGATACGTTGTAAATGATCGATATCAAAATTACAAACTCCAATCGCTTTAACTCGTCCATCTTTATACAACTTCTCCATTGCCCGATAGGTGTCAACATAATTATCAAAGTCTGGAGTCGGCCAATGAATCAAATATAAATCGATGTAGTTTAACCCTAATCTCTCTAAACTATCATCAAACGCTTTTAATGTTTTCTCGTATCCTTGATCACCATTCCAAACTTTTGTAGTAATGAATAATTCTTCGCGAGGTATATTACTTTCACTAATCGCTTTTCCAACACCACGTTCATTTTTGTAAATCATTGCCGTGTCAATTGAGCGAAACCCTGTTTCAATCGCATTTTTTACTGCAGGTGTTGCTTCATCGTCTTTTACTTGCCAAACTCCAAAACCAAGTTGTGGCATTTTTAGACCATTATTGAGTGTTACAAAATTCATCGAATCACTCCTAAAATAAATTGATAGAGAAAATCACTACCTCTTTTATGTTACTTTAAATATTAGCTGACTAGCAAGAAAAGCAGTTTGAGGTAGTTATTGTAAAAATATCGTAGTCTTGTTCTTCCAAAGTCTCATGGATTAGATTCACATAATAAGATTTAATAGAGATCCTATCTTTATCCTATTATTTTATAAATCATGAAATAAATTGGTAGAAATAAATATATTTTTGCTAATGCAATAGACAAGATATCATCTATTTGCTATGATAATAAAAGGACTATTTACTCATGTATAACGGCTTTAGTTTTTTGCAATCGTTATCATTATTTCATTTATTGAGAAAAAAGGTTTATATATTTACAAAAAGCCGTCGGTATTTGAAAAATATCTAAGTAATTATATCTACTACTTAAAGGAGGTATATTGGGACGTCTATCAAGTTTGCATAAAAAACGAGGGGTGAGAGGGCTTGGCTTTTAATAAAATAAAAAATAGAATACCGCAGTTGTCATTTTTCAATAAATTAAAAAAAATTCCATCTGCTGGGAAAATGAATAGAAAAAATCGGTCGGGAAAAATGTCTTTGAAGTATAAATTAATGCTTTCATTTATTCTATTAAGTGTTATTCCGAGTGTAATTATTGCGAGTATTGTATATAGTGTATCGAAAAGTACTCTAGAAGATAAAGTGTCTGAAATGAGTGAGGATATCGGTTATCAAATGACTGAAAATGTCAATCGGACAATCGAACAAATGGAAGATCTTGCTTTGAGACCGGTTAATGACCAAAATTTTTATAGACAGTTGACTCAAGATTTTGATCAGATTGATGGTGGGGATGAGTTTCAAGAGAAAAGAGAAATACAGGAATATTTTTCTGCAATTCTTGTGGGGGAATCTGATTTAGAGGAACTATTTTTTGTAAATGATGAGGGGGAATTATTAGGGCGGACAACTTCGTTGGGCATTGATGAACTAATAAGCTCAGATCCAGATGAACAATTTGCAAATGGAAGTACCGTTTGGTTAGCGACAGGTGAAGAAGATACTGTTGATGATTTGATTGTTCTAAGAAGTGTTATGGATGGAGTAGTTGTATTAAGAATTGATGGAAGTTTGTTTGATGATGTGTTTATTACTGAAGGAGAAGAAGAAACAGAAAGAGAACTATATATTATCGACGATCAGAATCGAATAGTTTCAAGTAGTTTTCCAGATGAAGTTGGAAAAGAATATTCTGTGAACGAAGAAAATGAAGACGCAGTCATGTCAACACATTCTATTTTGAATGGATGGCAAGTGGTTGTCTCTACACCACGGTCAGTATTAATGCAGGAAATGAATGATGTGATTCAATATGTCACCATTATTGTTATTATTTTTGCAGTAATTGCAAGTATAATAGGTGTGATTGTAACATTGTCGGTAACAAAACCTGTTGATCGAATTGTAAACTTGATGAAGAGAGCCGAACAAGGAGATTTAACGGTTCGTACAGATGAAGTTGGCAAAAATGAGATAGGACAGTTAGGAAATAGTTTTAATAATATGTTAGCAAATATTAAAGAAATTATTTTGGAAAATAAAAAAATGTCTACGTACGCTGTTAAAAGTGCAGAGAAATTGAGAACGATATCAATTCAATCATCTCAGACAGCGGACCAAATTGCTTCTTCAATCGAAGAGGTAGCAAATGGAGCGATGGAGCAAGTAGACTATTCAGAGAAAACGAATCAAGAAATGCAAGGGCTGTCAAAAGAAGTTCTTGGTGTTGGTGAAAATGTGAATGAAGTATCTCAAGCTGCAACTAATACAAAAAAATCAAGTGAAAATTCGATGGATTATATGGAAGAACTTACGAAAAAGAATCATAGTGTAGGGAATAATATTTCAGAAATAAAAACATCGATTGAAAAGTTAAATGTAGAAGTTAATGGGATTCAAGGTGTTGTATCAATGATCAATGATATTAGTGATCAGACAAACCTACTAGCCTTAAATGCTAGCATTGAAGCAGCGAGAGCCGGTGAATCTGGAAAAGGTTTTGCTGTTGTTGCTGATGAAGTTAGAAAATTGGCAGAGCAATCAAAGCAATCTACAAAAAAGATTGAGGATATTATTAAAAATATCTTAGGTCAGACGAGTAATTCTGTTAACTTAGTGCAAACTTCCGTCGCTCTTTTTGCTGAACAAACGAAGTCTGTTGATGGAACGAAGCAGTCGTTTGATCAAATAATAAAAGATACGGAGGATATTTTTAAGGCAACGCAATCTATGGAAACGTCAATTCAGACAATGGATGTGACGAGGGGTAGAGTTGAGAAAGCAATATCCGATATGGTTGGAATTACGGAAGTGACTTCAGCAGCAACAGAGGAAGTTACCGCGACTACCGAAGAGCAATTTGCTGCAGCGGAAGAACTCGGTAGCTTGTCAGAAAGCTTAGCAACAACAATGAAAGACTTAGAGAAAGTTGTTAACCGATTTAAAGTAGAGTAGTACTGAAATAATCCTTTCTTGCTGACAAGCAGGAGAGGATTATTTTTTTAGGTGAACCGCCTTTTCTAACCAATGAGAATTTATCACAATTAATATAGGGGTTACTGAATAACTAATAATACTGATCGGGACAGTGGTTTCCGCCTACTTTATCGTAGTTAAGTGAAAAGGAATGATCGTAATATAGCCCATAAATCTTGCAGGTTAAAGAGCTTTTCCTACTATAAACACTAGGGATGCCTCTTTCATGGCAAGACTCCTGCGGTATTGGAAGTCCTGGCAAGACCCTACAGGGCATTTGCCCGAAGCGGCTTGACGACTTCACCGCGGAAAGCGAAGCCATGAAAGAGGCATCCCACTCTGATAAATACAGTTCCTTCTTTGGAAAACTTGAGTTATTCAGTAGTCCCTAATATAGACAGACACGGCCCCCTTCTATTAGGCATATACATATATCACGAGGCAAAGGAGGGATGTGGCAGCATGTCCAGTATTCTTGTTGCAGTTACGCATTTTGTGAAGGAATTGCTCGTGTTTGTGTCATTTGTCAGAAACAACGCATTTCCGCAGCCACTAAGTCAAAAGGACGAAAAGAAATACATTGAGTTAATGAAGGATGGAGATGAGGAGGCAAGGCATTTACTTATTGAACACAACCTTCGCTTAGTGGCACACATCGTCAAGAAGTTTGAGAACACAAAAGAAGATACGGAAGACTTAATTTCAATAGGTACGATTGGTCTTATTAAAGCAATAGAAAGTTATTCTTCAGGAAAAGGAACGAAACTCGCGACCTATGCAGCGAGATGTATTGAGAATGAAATCCTCATGCACCTTCGTGCGCTAAAAAAAGTTCGTAAAGATATTTCGCTGCATGACCCTATTGGCCAAGATAAAGAAGGGAATGAAATTAGTTTGATCGATGTGCTTCAGGCGGAAACGGAAGACTTGGTTGACCAGATTCAACTAAAGATGGAGAAGAAACAAATTTATCAATACATTCATGTGTTAAATAAACGGGAAAAAGAGGTTATTGTTGGACGTTTCGGACTTGATATGCAAGAGGATAAAACGCAGCGTGAAATCTCTAAAGAATTGGGGATTTCAAGGAGCTATGTGTCACGTATTGAAAAACGTGCATTAATGAAGCTGTTTCATGAGTTTTATCGTCATCAAAAAGCAGCCTATCGAACGGATAAAGATGATTAAATTATGTAAGATCAGAAAAAACACTAAAAAGGATCGAGTGGGTTAGTTTTCCCACTCGATCCTTTTATTTAATCTGTGATATTTACATAAGTGGTACAAATACAAATCAGTCGGATCATGGTGCAGGCTTAGGAATGGCGATAACTAAGCGGCTAGTCCAATTGGACGGAGGTTCAATTAATGTCAAGAGTGAACGAAATCATGGCACAATAATTAGAGTGATTTTACCGACAGATGGAGTAACAAAGCAAACCTTATAATGTTTTCAGTACAATTATGTTAAAATAATCACAAAGGTATTTAGACAAGGAGGCATATAATGAAATTTATAGATAATGAAAATATTACTGATCCATCGATTAATCTAGCAATTGAGGAATATGCACTAAGAAATTTGCCAATTGATGAGACGTATTTGCTTTTTTATGTAAATAAACCGTCAATTATTATAGGTAAGAATCAGAACACGATCGAAGAAATAAATAAAGACTATGTGGATAAAGAAGGGATACAAGTAATTCGACGCCTGTCAGGCGGAGGAGCTGTGTACCATGATCTAGGAAATTTAAATTTTAGTTTTTTGACGAAAGATGATGGAGATAGCTTCTCTAATTTTCAAAAATTCACTGAACCAGTCACCAAAGCATTGGCCAACCTGGGAGTTGATGCAAAATTAAGCGGTAGAAATGACATTCACGTCGGGGAGCGAAAAATTTCAGGAAATGCCCAATACTTAACAAAAGGTAAAATGTTCAGTCATGGAACGCTACTTCTGGATTCAGAAATTGAAAAAGTAGTTGATGCTTTAAATGTCAATGAGGAAAAGATCCGTTCGAAAGGTATTAAATCGATTCGCAGTCGTGTGGCAAACATAAATGAATTTTTAGAAGAAAAACTTACGGTCGATGAACTCAAAAAAGTATTGCTTGAGTCTATTTTTCCAGAGGGAAAAGTTGAAATATATAAATTAACGGAAGAGGATTGGCGAGGAATTAACCAAATATCACAAGACCGTTACAAGAATTGGAATTGGAATTACGGGAAATCGCCAAAATTCGATTTGCAACGTTCAAAGCGATTTGATGCTGGTACGATAGACGTGCGGTTAAATGTGTCAAAAGGAATCATCCAAGAGTGTAAAATATTTGGTGATTTCTTCGGTGTGGGAGACGTTAGCGAGGTTGAGAAGATGCTGATGAACATTACTTATGAGAAAAATGCGATTCATAAGGCATTGGCTGATTTGGATATGACTTATTATTTCGGAAGAATTTCTCGTGAAGGATTTATAGAGTTAATTTATTAAATTGATTGTTTTGAGAGGATCTTCAGCTATTGCTTTTTCTGCATGCATGTCTTGCAGATTTTTATAATCAACAATGAAGATTAAAAGAAGCCCAAACATAAAAAAGGACGGTCGTTCATCATACAACGACCGTTCTTTTTTTACTTATTATTCGGCCACAGCAGCACTTAAAGCCACTTCAACCATTTCATTAAACGTTTCTTGACGTTCTTGAGAACTTGTTTCTTCACCTGTTATGATATGATCACTCACAGTCAAAACAGACAATGCATTGACACCAAAACGAGCTGCAATCGTATAGAGTGCAGATGTTTCCATTTCAACAGCAAGTACCTGATGAGCAGCAAGTAAAGGGATGATCTCCTTATCTTCGTTATAGAAAATATCACTTGTGAACACACTGCCAACATTAACGTTCATCTCGTGTTCTTTTGCGCCATCATAAGCTTTCTTTAACAGGTCAAAACTTGCCGTCGGTGCAAAATCCATACCTTTAAAATGATGTCTATTTGCACCTGAATTAGTTGTTGCGCTCATGGCGAGGATAACATCTCTTACTTTGACATCTTTTTGTATCGCACCACACGTTCCGACTCGAATTAAATTTTTTACATCATAACTATTAATTAATTCGTGGACGTAGATGGAGATTGAAGGAACCCCCATTCCTGTTCCTTGAACAGAGACCCGCTTTCCTTTATAAGTACCTGTAAAACCTAGCATTCCACGGACTTCATTATAGCAAGTAACATCCTCAAGAAAATTTTCGGCAATAAACTTTGCTCGCAAAGGATCACCAGGTAGTAAAATTGATTCAGCAATATCTCCTTGTTTTGCACCAATATGTACGCTCATAGTTATCATCCTTTCAAATAAATTAACTGAAATAAACGTACCATAGTGCAGAATAAGATGCAAAAGCTTTGTAAATAGGGTATTGAACAACTTCGCATTTTAATAGCAAGCAAAAGATTTGATTAGTTTAATTTATGACGGTCACAAAAAAAATAGCCCTAAAGAACTGGTTCTTATATGTGGAATTTTTAATAAGTATAAAAGTTGCTCTAAAAATATGGTATATTAACAGTATATAGAAAATAATACCAAAATATACGTTTGGACGAGGTGGGTCTATGGAACTGGCCAAGCAAGATCAGTGGAATGAATCTATAATTGGAAGGTCATTGGCGGATGATGTTATATCAGAATCAGGTCATTTTTTACTTCGAAAAGGAATAATAATTACACATTGGCACTTTCCAATATTAAAAAACCATAATATACAAGAAATTACATTAGAAAAACAAATGGAAGAACCAATTGATGAACAAACGAAGCACCTTTTTGATCAAGAATTATCTGAACAATACAATACCAACTTGATTGAGATCAAGAGACTATTCCAAGCTGCATTAACAAAAGAGGTACCTTCTTTACAAGAATTCATGGTACCTTTTACACCATTGCTTGAAAAAGTCCTTCATGGCCCTGATATTTTTCTTGGACTTCGCCACATTAAAGGTCATGATGAATACACATATCGACATAGTATTAATGTTGGATTAATGGCTGCAACGATCGGGAAAATTTTAAACCTCCCATATCGTACATCTTTAAAGTTAGCTGAAATAGGATTCATACATGATATCGGTAAAATGAAAGTCTCATTGCAAGTTTTAAATAAAGAAGGACCTTTGACAAAGGAAGAGTTTGAAGAAGTGAAAATGCATACAATTTATGGAAAAGAAATTCTGCAACAAATGCAAGGAAAAGATCAAACTTTAATGGACGGAACACTTTATCACCACGAGAGACTAGATGGCTCTGGTTATCCTTTAGGTTTGATGCGTGGGAATATCACTTTTTTAACACAAATTATCTCTGTTGCTGATACTTATGATGCGATGTCATCAGAAAGAGTCTATCAAACAAAGCGTTCTCCTTTTGATGCTCTTGATGAGCTCGTCAAAGAGGTATACCGAGGGAAATTAAACGGTGAAATTGTTTTTCCTTTTGTTGACCATATTCTTAGGGGTTATATTGGTCATGAAGTTGAGTTAACTGACGGAAGAAAAGGTCACATTATTCAACTCTTTAAAGAAGAAATTAATCGACCTTTAATAAAAATTAAATCTGAATTTGTGAATTTACGTGAAGCGCGTCATTTGCATATTAAAGAAGTGGCTTTGCTCCCTAAAAAGGGAGTAGTATTCCAAACTCCGACTAATTCATAAATTAGAAAAACTTGGCTTGTCGCCAAGTCCTTCATGGCGAAAGCCTTAGTTTATCTTATACTTTAATCCTTTAGCTAAGTTAAACATTCTCAAAGTATAAAAAAGTACGAAAGGAGTAGTCATACTCTATCCGTACTTTTTAGTCATCTTTTGAAATCATTTCGTTTCTTTTCCGAGGACACGATTAACTCGTTTACGAAGCATTTTCATCCCGCCGCCACCAGCTTGAAAATGGCGAAGCTGACCTTGTTCGTCAAATACATAATAAGCAGGTACATATTGGTTCTCGAAAGCATCGGTTAATTTATGTTCACTATCAACGAAAATAGGTTGACTAATGTCATGGCCCTGAGCGGTTGCTTCAATAAGACTCAGATCCAAATCTTTCTCAGAGCGTGGCATGTGAACTGCAATAACATTTAACTCTTCGTCGTATTCGTCCCGGAATTCATTGACATCAGGCATAGCTTCTTTACATAAACCACAACTGACTGACCAAAAATGAATTAGAGTAGGTTTGTCTCCTACTAATTGATCTTTCTTAACTTCTCCATTTAACCATTTTGTCGCACCATCTAATTCAGGCATTTGTGCACGAAGTTTCATGAAGTGCCACTTCCTTTCTATCTATTCATTTATTTATTGTTCTCTTAATTGGTTAAAACATACAAAACGAAATCGTCCAAACATGAGGACGATTTCGTGATCAAAAACGATTACAACGTAGCTTGACCGGGTTTCCAGTTTGCTGGACAAAGTCCACCCGTTTGAAGGGCTTGAAGAACACGTAATGTTTCCTCTACATCTCGTCCGATATTATTGTGATTGACAACTGCATACATCAATTCACCTTCAGGACTAATAATAAATAATCCACGCAAGGCAACACCTTCATCTTCAATAAGTACACCATAATCACGAGCAATCTTGTGATTTGTATCGGCGGCTAATGGATAATTTAAGTCTCCTAAACCATTGTCGTCACGATGCGTATTGATCCATGCGAGGTGAGTGTGCACAGTGTCTGTTGAAACACCAATAACTTCTGCATCTAAATCTTCGAACTCGTCGTAGCGATCACTGAGAGAAGTGATTTCCGTTGGACATACAAATGTGAAGTCCATTGGATAAAAGAAAAGTACAGTCCATTTATCATTCTTCATATTTTCCTCTAATGATACTTTTCTAAATTCCTTGTCAGGCATAACTGCATCCATTTCAAATCTTGGAGCCTGTTTAGCGACCATTCTTTTTTCAGCCATGTTATATCTCTCCTTGTTATTTATAATGATTATTATTTAACACATATTATATTTTACATGAAATAGAATATATGTCAAGTGAAACAATTCACTTAGTATCCGTCTTTTAATGTAATTGCCTCTTATATTAAATAGCACTAATCAAAAGAATACTAATAACGCTATCTCTTAAGTCATCGTAAGTCTGTCCAATACATATTATAATCGACTGAAATTTTAAGATCAACAAATACGGTCCATATTAAAGAAAAAATTATTTAGATCGAGGAAGAAGGGTGTTAATTCTCATTATAGTGTTAAATTTTCTACTTAAGTGAGAATTCTAATTTAACTTTTTCTAACAATTTACTTTTGGTTATAGTTGGATTTTCCAATTGTATTATTTCTGAAAAGAACAGAATTTCCCTAAATAATGGACTTGGATTTAGTCCTATTTCTTTCAAGTCATTTCCTGATAGCATTCTTTCCAAACTTTCGCGTTCAAGTAAATAGTGAAATAAATGACGATTGTTCTTTGCGGGATATAATGAAAAAAAACCTAATAGTGGCTCAAGTTTATAGTTCACAAATGTTCTGTGTAAATCTGCTATCGTTATTTTCTGACCGTTATATAAGTCATAACTACCTTCATTACTCTTGAGAGTTACTAAATTATCTAATGTATGTCTATCTTCTTTTGTTGAACAATATCCTTCAACTCCTGTTTGGCCAATTTCTTTTTGTGCAGTCAGAAAAAACATATAACATATCCAAACGGATTGATGAATCGGTATTTTTTTTGCTTTGAAAAATTGTTGCCATTTAAAAAGCAGCGCTATTTGATTTTTTGCAATCGATTCTTCGGCAGGTTTGCTGACGAAAAACTTAGGTAAAGATAGCTCATGTATCCTCCTTATCGCGAAGGATGCATCTTCTTCATAAAAAAGCCGAGCGAGTTCGTTTGATAAACGGGCTTTTGAAACAGATGCTAGATTATTTGCTGATTCAGTGGCGAGTCTACCTGTTTGAGAATCCATTTCAAACTTAAAACGGCTTTCAAATCGAATCGCTCGTAATATACGCGTAGGATCTTCGACAAAACTTAAGTTATAAAGTACCTTAAGTTTACCCTTTCGCAAATCTTCAAATCCATGGAAGTAATCAAGCAGTTCACCCAATTCTTCTCTGTGAAGGCAGATGCCCATAGCATTAATCGTAAAATCTCTGCGAAATAAATCCTCTTTAATCGTAGACATTTCTACTTTTGGGAGTGCAGCAGGAAAATCATAGTATTCTGTCCTAGCACTAGTTAAATCGATTTTGAACCCAGAAGGATGAAGCCATGTGGCCGTGCGAAATTCGTCATGACGACGGACTTTACCCCCATATATTTTTTGCAAATGAAAAGAGAGCGAAATACCGTCTCCTTCTACTACAACATCTATATCTTCATTTTCACTTTCTAACAAGAGGTCTCTTACCATGCCACCAATAAGATAAGCTTTCATTTCTAAATGATCTGCTTCTTCACCGATAATAAGTAATAATTGAAAGACTGTTGGTGAGAGGTACCTCTTCATCGTTTCAATGAGCTGACGTTTCAACGGAGAAGCGTTAGAATGACTGTGAGTTACGTTCACGCCTTTTTTTCCATGCATGGCTTGAATCACATCTGATCGTGAGACGATACCTACTAACTGCTTGTTATGTATCACTGGCAAGCGACCAATATCGTCTTCGATCATGAATTCGCGGATTTGCTCAATGTTTTCATTCAAACCAATGGTAATGGGCTGGTGGCTCATGTAACCTTTCACAGGTGCATGTCCTAATTGGTGATGAAGAGCTTTATCCATATCTCTTCTAGAGATTACACCTATTAATTTTTCATTTTCCACGACAGGAAAGCCTGTGTGCCCATAGCGATAGAGCATTTTTGAAGCTGTCACAATGGTTGTTTGTGGTGCTACGACCCTTACTGGACTCGACATCATATCTTTTGCAACTAATGATGGTTTAACAATGGATGTAAGTTTGCCCTTAACTAAAGAACGTACATGACTAGCCGTTTCATGTTTCACCATAGCGGAGGCAGCTTTTTCATGACCTCCACCGCCAAAAGAATATATTAAGGGAAGAACATTGACTCGTTCTGATGATGCTCTTGACGTGATAAATGTTTTATCCCCCATTTGAGCAACCGAAAACACGGCATCTGTGCCGGTTACTTGCATGAGTTTTCTTGTTATTTGAGCTAGGTGTCCTGTGTAATGTTCTTGAATGTTACTAGTAAGCAAGATATCAATGCCGTCTATAGATATTAGATCGCTATTGTCTAATAAAAGCTGGAAAAGTTGTTGTTGATCTTCATTCAAAGGGGCGTCACGGAATTGATCAACGACACGCAAATTAGCACCCTGTTCTAAAAAGAAAGCACCTGCGAGTAGATCTCGAGATGTTGTTTGCTGATAGGTGAAAGCACCGGTATCAGAATAAAGGCCCAATGAAAATACTGTTGCCTCAAGAGGAGAGATAGAAATTCGATTAGCTTGTATACGTTCTGAAAGCAATGTGATTGTTGCTCCAACCTTTTCAATTATTCCTTTTGTTGAAGAAATCGTATCCGCTGTGACTGGGTGATGATCAAATATGATATAAGAGATTTCTTTGTGTAAGTTGGTCTTAAAATCCCCTGTTCTGCTAGTGTCATTAGTATCCACTAAGATCACTTCATGTACTCGATCCCAGATGATATTTTGCTTTTTTTGGAAAGCGAAGGTATCTTTATAGATGGCTAGAAAATGTTCGACTTCAGATGATAGTTTTGACGGGAGTACTAATTCAGCTAGAGGATATAATTTTTTTGCTGCAATCATTGATGCGAGTCCATCAAAATCGAGGTTAGTATGTGATAAAATCAGTTGCATCGTGTTTCATCCTCCAAAAAGTAATTACTCAATAAAACGGGAGCTTGTTGAAATATTTTGTTTCAAAATTGACTGATCATAGAATGGATAGTGTTAGAATAATAAACAGGAATGTAAAACCACTCCTCAGTAGCTTATCTTTTAAGTAAGGTCATTTTATAAACGACTTAGTATTATATAATCCTAAGTAAGCGAGCCCATATGCAAGTGCAAGTATAATTATATTTAAAATAATTTTCGTTTTTGAAACACGTAATTGTATTATTTGATTGTGCAAAAAGCATATTTGAAGGGTAATTATACCATATTTTCAGTCCCGAAACTAATTAGCTCAATAATAATAAACAGTTTAGAAATTAAAAATAGGAAGGAAGTTACGAATTAAAATGAAAAAAAACATTTATAAACTAATGTTAGAACTAACTCATAACAGATTGTATACAGCTATTTTAAAGAGGTTTACCCAATTAAAAGTAAGTAAGTTATTAATTCCATCTTTTTCGAGAACTTTCCATATTAATGAAGCGGAGCTTGCCAGAAATCTACCTGAGTATGACTCATTAAGTGACTTTTTCAGTAGGGAGTTAAAAGAGGGCAGTAGATTTATAGGTGATGATAAAAACGAAATTATTAGCCCGGTAGATGGAGTGATAAAAGATGCTGGAAAAATAACAAAAGATACGGATTTTTTTGTGAAAGGGAAAAAGCACTCTTTAAAAACGATGTTAGGCATTGATTCAGCAGTAAATCGTTATGCTAATGGGAATTATTGTGTATTGTACTTATCCCCAAAGGATTATCATCGGATTCACAGTCCTAGCGATGGCGTAATTATCCATCGGTGGGCACTCGGAAGATATTCTGAACCTGTAAATTCGATGGGACTCCATTATGGAATAGAGCCTTTGGCGACAAATTACAGGTTGATTACAGAAATGGTTCATAAAGATAATCGGATGGCATTAATCAAGGTTGGAGCTCTGAATGTCAATAGTATCCACCCCTCTCATTTAAAAAATAAAGTGGAAAAAGGAGAAGAAATCGGTTATTTTTCCTTTGGTTCAACAGTAATTTTACTATTTGAAAAGAATTCAATCACATTTAATTCAGAAGTTATAGAAGGAGAATTAAATGTGAAGCAAGGTGAATCTATCGGTAAATGGGTGAAAAGCTAACACACAGCTTAGAATACCTTGAAATTAAATTTCACTCGTCTCTGCGTTCGAGTTGTGAAGATGATTATAAAAGTACAAAAAAACCTGACTTGAAAATGAAAATGTTCAAGTCAGGTTCTTTTTATTTTGATTGCGATTTTTGTTTTTTCATAGCTGCAGCTAAATCATCTTGAATACTTTTATCCCACATTTTTACGTCAACATTATAAGCTGAACGTGCAATCATAAATGCTGATACTGGAGCAGTTAGAAATACAAATATGATCGTTAGAAGAAGTTTACCAACAAAAAGTCCTTCTATGAAGAGAAAGTAGAGGAAAACTCCAAGGATAATACTAATGACTCCGAGTGTGGCACTTTTTGTAGCTGCGTGTAATCTTCCATAAACATCAGGGAAGCGAACGATGCCAATTGCACCGAGAACACTCAATCCTCCACCAAGAAGCAACAGAATACTAATGACGATCTCTGTCAAGAACCACACCTCCCTCAATAAACTTTGCAATTGCAACTGAGCCAATAAAAGCCAAGACTGCAATTACGAGTATAACCTCTGAATATGCAAGGGTTTGTTGTATGAGCATTAATATAGTAATAAAGCCGATCAAGTTAATGCCAATCGTATCCAAAGCGACTACACGGTCTGACATGCTTGGGCCGATTATTGCTCGAATCGTACAGACAAGAATGGCTAGAGACATTAATACGAGTACAATAAGCGATACGGTTTCTAACATTAATGTGTCACCTCCATAATCGCTCTTTCAAATGATTCATGAATCTCTTTTATTGCTGCCTCTTTATCGGGAACATGAATGGAATGAACATATAGAGTCCTACCGTCTTCCGAAAAATTCATTGTTAACGTTCCTGGTGTTAATGAAATAAGGTTAGCTAGCAATGTAACTTCCCAATCAGTTCTTAATTTGGTAGGTACTGCAATAATTCCTGGTTGTATATTTGATTTCATCTTAGGACTTAAAACGATTTTTGTTACATCAATATTTGATAAAATTAGCTTATACGTGAACAGGATTAATAACTTGAATACTGCAATGACCCTACGAAAATAGAAATCAAAAGCTAAAAACCTCCGTAATACATATAAGAGAGCAAGACCGACAATAAAGCCAAGCATGAACTCAACCATTGTGTACTCATTTCTGAGTAACATCCAAATGAAAGCTAAACCAATATTTAATAATATTTGAAAGGCCATGGCAACTACTCCTTAAGTACAGAATTTATATATTGAGATGGGTCCATAAGCTGCTCAGCAACTTCAAGAGAGAACTGCATAAACGGTTCAGCGGCAAGTCCTAATATAACGGTCAATGCGACTAAAGGTATGATTGGAATTAATAGTTTTCCAACCTTTCTATCTTTTCCTTCAGGTTCTTTAAATTTGACTTCACCCCAAAACGAGGTCATGAAAATCTTCCACATTGAGAAGAGCGTTAGGACACCTGTAATTAAACTAACTGCAATAACAAAGTAGTGTCCGGCTTCTAAACCAGCGACGATTAATCCAAATTTTCCAAAGAATCCAGTTAGCGGTGGAATACCAGCCAAGGAAATAGCTGTGATAAAGAAGAGCCAGCCAACATAAGGATGAGTTTTTATTACACCGCTCATTTGTTTCAAGTGAGAAGTACCAGTAATTTTTTCGGTTACTCCTGCAAAAAGGAATAAAGCTGATTTTACAATGATGTTATGGACAAGGAAGAAAAAAGTACCTGCAATGGCTAAGTGTGTAAATATTCCTATCCCCATGATCATGTAGCCAACCTGACTGACAATATGAACAGCAAGTATTCGCTTAAAATCGAATTGGGAAACGGCGCCTAGAACCCCAATAAACATAGTCAGTCCACCAAGAATGAGGAGGATTTGAAAGACAGTGTCATCATGAGGAAAAATTAATGTGTAGGTCCTCATAATAGTATACACGCCGACTTTTGTTAATAACCCACCAAACAAGGCAGCAATAGCTGCTGGTGGAGCGAAGTAGGAATGTGGTAGCCAATAATAAAGTGGAAATATCGCACTTTTTGTTCCAAATACGAACAAGAATACGACTGCAATTACGGATACGATACCTGTTTGTTCTAATTCAGAGATTTTCACTGCGATGTCCGCCATGTTTAGTGTTCCTGTAATACCATAAAGATAGGCAATTGCAATAATAAAAAACATAGAGGAAACCGTGTTTATAATGACATATTTTAATGATTCTCGAAGTTGGTATCTTTTGCTTCCCATAGAAATAAGGATGAAAGACGAAATTAACATGACTTCGAAAAAGACAAACAAGTTAAACAAGTCGCCTGTTAAAAAGGAGCCATTAACCCCGACCATTAAAAACAAAAAGAAGGGGTGAAAGTAATTTCGCTCCCTTTCACCAGAGAAGGTTTGAAAGGCGAAAAACAAGCAAACAAGAGCTAACAAACTAGCTAGCGTAATGAGTGAACTCGAAAGTAAATCTGCTACAAGGACAATCCCAAATGGGGCTGGCCACTCCCCTAATTCCATCGTTTGAATCCCACTTATATATACGGTGTAAGTAATATAAGCAGACAAAATGAGCATAAGTGCTAGACTGATGACACTAACAACTCGTTGAATGGTTTTGGAATCCTTGAAGAAGATTAATATGACGCCCATAAGTAATGGAATAAGTATTGGCAATATGAGTAAGTTAGTCATCTTCAGTTCCCCTTAATTCATCGAAGTTATCGGTTTTATGCACTTTATATGTTTGATAGGCCAACACGAGCATAAAAGCAGTGATCCCGAAGCCGATGACAATAGCCGTTAAAATCAAAGCTTGCGGTAAAGGATCTGCATATGAGGCGGCGTCTTCTCCTAATAGTGGGGGAGAACCTTCGTTTAAACCTGCCATCGTTAGCAGCAGTAAATGAGCCCCATGGGATAAAAGAACGACCCCCAAAATAACTCGAAGCAAACTTTTCGTTAAAATCATATATGTTGCTACAGAAACGAGGACTCCAACGGTTAATATCATTAAGATTTCCATCAGTTATCATCCTCCGCTATTGTCAATATTACAAGAAGTGAAAACCCTACGACTACTAAATAGATACCTAAATCAAAAGGTAGGGCCGTTGTTAATTCTATTTCTCCTAAAATAGGAACTGTATAATATTTAAAGAACTGTTTAAGGAAAGGTAAGCCTAAAAGCATACTGATCATACCTGTTCCAATCGCTAATAGTAACCCGGATGCAATAATTTTTGCATAATTAAATGGTATGACCCGCTTTATCGTCTTTAAGTCAAAGCTTAAGTACAGTAGGATCAGGGCTGTAGCGGTCATTAATCCTCCAATAAATCCTCCGCCCGGGTTATTATGCCCAGCAAAGAATAGATAGACGGAGAAGGCAAGGATGATAAACGCAACAATTCGCGTTATCACATGCAACTGAACTGGGGTATTTTTCATATGTCTTCCCCCTTCTTCGCTTTGAATTTAATTAATACCACAACGCCCAGAGCTACTATCCCTAAAACAAGTACTTCTAGTAGCGTGTCTAAGCCACGGAAATCTACCAAAATGACGTTTACGATATTTTGTCCGCCTGCTAAAGCATAAGCATTCTCGACAAAATAATCCGAAATAGGGCTGATTGGATTTGCGTGACTAAAAGCATGAGCACTAAGAGCAGTTAAAGTTACAACTAGTCCCACCCCAAGTGAAATGAATAAATTGGAAAATTTGAAAGCTGGTTTGAAGCTTTCTTTTTTCAACTCGGGTAAATGATAAAATACGAGTAAAAACAGAACGACGACGACTGTCTCAACTAATAATTGAGTGAGTGCTAAGTCTGGAGCACGGAATACTGCAAATAGCAAAGCAATTAGGAATCCGACAACTCCGACTAATACGATTGCTGAGATCCGTTTTGCAACAAACGGGATAACTAGTGTAGCTAAAATAAGTGAAGCTGTGATGAAATACATATACACAGGAATTTCAGCTGTGTTTGCCATATCAATCGCAATCGCATTTGTTTTCCATAGCATATAACCCATAACGATAATCAAGAATACAAACATAAAATTGAAGTAATCCCTTAAACGACCAGTCATCTGAACGTTATTTACAGCCGTAGAACCTTTGATTAAACCAACAAGGCCATTGTCATAAAACCAGTTCAGTGGGTCTCTTTCCTTTAAGTAAATTGCTGTTTCTTGCCATTTTCTTGCGTTCAGAAAAATAAGTGAACCGAAGAAAATAACACCCATTGTCATAAATAATTCTGCATTCAAGCCGTGCCAGTGATAAATATTTACATAGAATTGTTCTCCAGGTTCAAGTAATCCTGGAAGAATTGATTGCATGGCAGGATCGATAATCGTATAAGCCAACAGATTTGGAAAGAGGCCGAATACAATTACTAATGAAACTAAAATGATCGGTGAAATCAACAGACCCATTGGTGCTTCGTGGGCTTGTTTATCCAATTTTTCTGGCTGGTGATTTCCAGTGAATGTACGAAACAACATGATTGAACAATAGACAAACGTAAATATACTTGCAATCCAAGCAACTATTGGGATGATAAATCCGATAGTTTGAACGTTAAACATATCGACGGACAATGTGTTTAGTGCGCCAGTAAAAAACATTTCTTTGCTGAGAAAGCCATTGAATGGTGGCAAGCCAGCCATAGAGGCAATCCCGATTAAAGATATTGTGAACGTAATTGGCATAATCGTCATCAATCCGCCAAGTTTTCGAATATCTCTAGTTCCTGTCTCATGATCAATAATACCAACGACCATAAATAAACTACCCTTGAAAGTGGCGTGATTAATAAGGTGGAAAACTGCTGCTAGTATCGCAACGGTAAAAATTGATTGTCCGTCAACGATGTCATAGTGAAAGGCTGCAGAACCCATTCCGAGTAAACTCATAATCAAGCCTAATTGGCTGACTGTCGAGAAGGCTAAAATACCTTTTAAATCCTTTTGCCTGACAGCTGAAATTGATCCCCATAATAATGTGAATAAACCGAAACCAGTAATGATCCAAAACCATTCCGCTTCGCCACCAAAAACAGGTGTGAAGCGAGCAACGATATAAATACCTGCTTTTACCATTGTAGCGGAGTGTAAATAAGCACTCACTGGTGTTGGTGCTTCCATGGCGTCTGGAAGCCAAATGTGAAATGGAAACTGTGCTGACTTCGTGAAAGCTCCCAGAAGGATTAAAAGCATTGCCGGTAAGAATAACGAACTCGTAACGATGACGTCGCCATACGAAATGATTTCTCTAAGACTAAATGTTCCGGTCATAACGTAAAGAAGCGTAAACCCTGCGAGCATGGCAAAACCACCGCTAACGGTGATTAATAGTGATTTTTGAGCACCGTATCGGGACTTCTCTTTATGGTGCCAATAACCGATCAATAACGCAGAAGAAAGACTAGTTATTTCCCAAAAAACATAAAGAACAACGAGGTTATCCGATAAAACAACGCCTAACATTGCTCCCATAAACATTAATAAATAAACATAAAAATTATTAAGAGGTTCATCTTTTTTGTTAGCAATGTAATAAATCGAATAAAGAACAACGAGCGTTCCTATCCCAGTAATTAATAGCGCAAACAACAAACTTAATCCGTCAAGAAATACGGTGAAATGAATACCAAGTGAAGATACCCATGGTACGGAATGTTTGACTGCTTCCATCGGTCCATCACCAATCGGCAAGTAACTGATCAAATAAATAAATAATACAAGTGGTACTGGTAAAACAAACCAACCTGTATGGATATGACGAAATTTGTGATATACGAGTGGAATAATTATCGCCATAATAAACGGTGCTAAAGCTACAAAGTGAAGCGTTGACAAGTGATTAACCTCCTTTTATAAAACATGAACAAAAAACTATTTGCGAATCAACTTTACTAACATGGAAAGTAAAGGATCTTCTATGTAGAAACATAAGTAGAATTATAATATAAATTTCATATCCTTGCATCCTTTTAGAGTGTTACTCACTAAGAATTAACATAGGTCTTAAATATGTAGGAACATAAAAAAATTTATTTAAATTTTTTTTATGTTTCTCAAGAACAAGGTTAGTTTTCCCAAAACTTTTACATACATGTTAAAGTTTTGAATGATCTTTGTATAAAAACAAAAAAACCGTACCAACCTGTTAGTAAGAGGAGGGATACGGATGAAATTGAAATCGAAATACATCGTTTCAGTTAGTATCTTATTAGTTGTGTTAATATGTGGAGCAACAGGTCATGTCATTTTGACAAAGACGATGATTGAAAATGAACATCAGGAGGAATACCAAGGGATGCATTTAGGTGAGCTGTGGAGCGGTAATCAAAAATTCCAACCCAGACAATATATTAAGGTCGTTCCAGTTAAACAAAGGCAAAACGAGGATTGATAGGGTGCAGGATCGTTATATAAGGTTTCGTTAAAGGTCAATCTTTTTATTGTAGATCGAACGTCGATTCATTTCATCAGTGATTAAACATAAGAAATCATTGGATAAATTTAATTCTCTTGCTTTTTCATATGTTTCCATCAAAAGATCGTCTGATAAATCGCGCAATGCCCCGTGCTTCTTCAATCAAAAAACCTCCCTATTTTTAAAGAGTTTTAACGATAACTCCCATCTAACTAAATGATTATTAATGACTTAAGTTAAAAACATTGATATCTTTAAGGTGCGGACACGAAATTAAATTACTGTTTTAGTGATACAATCTCGTTATCCTGCACTTCTGTTTTTTTTAGATAATGCATCAAGAAATTGACTTTAGTATCTAAAATATGAGAGTAACTTGTCCTTTTTCAAAATGAAAATATTTCGAATTATTTAAGTGTTTTATTGGATTAAGTTGATATTACCATGAAAAGAAAACCTTCTCAAATCGGTTTTTGTCCACATCTACCTGTGTAATTCCTGTGGATAGACTGTTCATATCTATCTTGTTTTCATGGTAATAAAGAGAAGGATCTGTGCAAAAACTTATCCACAGTTTTTAATGGTGTAAAAATATGTCGAAATTCTTTTGCAAAAAACGGTAATTATTTGAGATAATCATTGTTCCATTTGAAATCATTGATAAAATATAGGTATTATAGATGAGGAACTCATTATTTTAGTGTTCGTATTTGAGAAATGGGGGAAATATGTGTTAAACCAATTTATTCCAGATCAGTATGTTCAATCGATATTTGAATTATCTATCGAAGAGCTGAAGGACCAAGGTATAAAAGGAATTATAACAGACCTAGATAATACGTTGGTTGAATGGGATCGGCCAGAAGCAACGGAAGAACTAATTGCTTGGTTTGAAAAATTAGCAGAGAGTGGTTTTCAAATCGTTATAGTTTCAAACAATAATGAAAGGCGAGTGAAACATTTCGCTGAACCTCATAAGATTACGTTTATCCACAGTGCCCGGAAACCTCTGAGCAAAGCTTTTAAAACTGCTTGCAAATTGATGAAATTAACAAGAGAAGAGACGGTAGTAATCGGTGATCAATTAATGACTGACATCCTTGGAGGAAATCGAGGCGGTTTTCAAACGATATTAGTCGTCCCGGTTGCACAGAATGATGGTTTCTTCACAAAGATCAATCGACGAATCGAACAACGTGTATTTCGCGCAATGAAAAGAAAGGGGTTAATTGAATGGGAGAAACCGAACGACAACAAGTGATTTGTTCTGGCTGTGGAGTAAAGATACAAACGGAGGATAAACAAAAGGTAGGGTACACTCCGGCGTCAGCTTTAGAGAGGGAAGTCATCATTTGTCAACGATGCTTCCGACTTAAGCATTATAATGAGGTTCAAGATGTGTCTCTTACAGATGACGACTTTTTAAAAATTCTGAATGAAATTGGCAGCAGAGAGGCACTGATTGTAAAAGTTGTTGATATTTTTGATTTTGATGGAAGTTGGCTTCCAGGGCTTCACCGTTTTGTTGGGAAAAATCCAGTCTTATTGGTCGGAAATAAAGTTGACTTGTTACCAAAATCAGTCAAACGCTCTAAGGTCATCCAATGGATGAAGAAATCAGCGAAAGAATATGGTTTGAAGCCAGTGGATGTTCATTTAATGAGTGCTGAAACAGGAGAAGCACTTATGGAGGTAGCGAATCTAATCGATAAGTTACGTAATAATAAAGACGTATATGTTGTTGGTTGTACGAATGTGGGCAAATCAACGTTTATTAATAGGTTGTTGAAGGAATTTGGTGCAGAGGACGACATGTTGATCACAACATCAAATATTCCAGGTACAACATTGGATATGATTGATGTTCCATTAGATGACGGTTCTAACTTGTTTGATACTCCTGGTATTATTAATCATCATCAAATATCTCACTTACTGAATAAGGACGAGCTTAAAGTAATAACACCTAAAAAAGAAGTGAAGCCCAAAGTTTTTCAATTAAAAGCCGCACAAACGTTATTTTTCGGAGGGCTTTCACGAGTCGATTTTGTAAGTGGTGATCCACAATCGTTCGTCGTTTATGTATCTAATGAGTTAACGATTCATCGAACGAAATTAGAAAAGGCTGATTCTTTATATGAGCAACATGTGGGAGAATTACTGTCGCCACCAAGCCAAGATTCCAATTTCCCTGCATTTAGCGAGAAGGAATGGAAGATTTCATCTGGGAAGGTTGATCTCGTATTTTCAGGTTTGGGCTGGGTGACAATAAGTGGAACCGGAAGTATCATTCGAAGCTATGCACCTAAAGGGGTTCATGTAAGTACAAGACCGTCTATTTTTTAAACTATCCTAAAAAAGTATGAAGATTTCAAGCTTCCACGCGCTTTGGTTAATAAGTAGCATCCTTATCAAGTGGAAGGTATAGATTTGGGGGACGAATTCATGAAACAAGTGTATGGAGTGATTGGTCATCCAATAGGGCATAGCCTTTCTCCAATTATGCATAATGTAGCATTTAAGGAACGGGAAATAGATGCAACATATCTAGCTTTTGAAGTGAAAGAAAATCAATTAAAACAAGCGATAGATGGCGTTAGAGGGTTAGGGGTTAGTGGGTTAAATGTCACAATTCCACACAAGGTAAATGTGATGCAATACTTAGATGAGATAGATCCTTTAGCTGAAAGAATTGGTGCGGTTAATACTATCGTTCATAAAGAGAATAAATTGATCGGGTATAATACGGATGGTGAAGGTTACCTTCAAGCATTGCTTCCTATTCTACCTAAATCTTTAGACAACATGCGCGTTCTCGTTTTAGGAGCAGGAGGAGCGGCTAAAGGTGTAGCGATGGCAATGACGGTTCATGGAGTCAAAGAAATGTGTATAACCAACCGGACGATGGAAAAAGCAGATACGTTGGCCCATGAATGTTCAGCTATAACGAAAGTATCGACATTACCAATTGCATTAGCCCAAGCGCGCTTAACAGAATTCGATTTGATCGTTAATACGACATCGATCGGTATGACACCAAATGTAGACCAGATGCCTCTTTCTCTTGAGATGATCGCCCGTGGAGTGGTCGTAAGTGATTTAATTTACACACCAGCAAAAACAAGGTGGCTCCAAGATGCAGAAGCAAGAGGAGCAATCATTCAGAATGGTTTGGGTATGTTTATCAATCAAGGTGCCTTAGCTTTTGAGAAATGGACAAATCAAGAAGCACCAAGAGATATCATGAGGAAAAAAGTCGTTGAAAAATTAGGAGGATTGACATGATTTCTGGAAAACAAAAGCGTTTTTTGCGGAGCAAAGCACATCACTTAAAGCCAATTTTTCAAGTAGGAAAAGCGGGTGTGAATGAGAATCTTATCAAGCAAGTTGATGAAGCATTGGAAGCAAGGGAATTAATTAAAGTGAGTATTTTACAAAACTGTGAAGAGGATAAAGAGGAAGTAGCGCAAAACATAGGAAAAGGTACTCGTGCAGATGTGGTACAAATTATTGGGAGCACAATCATATTTTATAAAGAGTCACAAGAGAACAAAAAAATAGATCTTCCCTAGAACTGGAATGACGATGTGAGGAGTTGGAGATGAAAAAAATAGGGCTATTAGGTGGTACTTTTGATCCTCCACATGTTGGCCATTTAATTATGGCAGAGGAAGCAAGGCTGAAAGGGAATTTGGATGAAATATGGTGGATGCCAAATCGAATTCCCCCTCATAAAGAACTTTCATCTGGTGCACCTGAGCATCAACGGATCAGACTTGTTGAGAAAATGGTAGAACAACATTCAACTTACAAATTCTCTCGTTTAGAGTTAGAGCGATCTGGTCCATCTTATACTGTCGATACGATTAGGCATTTACTGAAAACGAGGCCAAATGACGATTTCTCATTTATTATGGGGGGAGATAGTTTAAAGCACTTTCATTTATGGTATCAAAGTGAAGAATTACAAAGGATGCTTCGGTTTATAGTGCTGGTTCGCCCTGGATTTGCGGTAGCTGATACGAATAACTTCAAGGAAATTCTTGTTATAGATGACGTGAGTTTGGAGTTATCGTCCAGTTATATTCGTGAAAAAATAAAGGGGAAGTCTTTTAATCAATTTTTATTGACGAAAGAGGTTTATCAGTTTGTGAAGGAGAATCGTTTATATGAATGAAACTCAGGCCTTTGAAGTGGTCCGTCACGCCTTGAAACCACGTCGTTTTGAGCATACAGAAAGGGTTGTTGAAGAGGCGACAAAGTTAGCAAAGAGATACGGGGGAGATTTACAAACAATCCGCTTAGCCGCGATCTTACACGATTATGCCAAATATCGATCATCGTTAGAAATGAGAGATATGGTAATAAAAGAAAAGAATCTCCCTAATCACTTGTTAGACTATGGTGACGAATTGTTACACTCGTTTGTTGGAGCAGTTTATGTACATCAGGAGTTAGCAGTTGACGATGATAGTATTTTATCTGCCATTCGATATCATACAACGGGAAGAGCAGGAATGACATTAGAAGAAAAAATAGTGTTTTTGGCAGATTATATTGAACCTGGTCGAACATTTTCCGGAGCAAAACTTACCCGTGAGTTAGCTGAAAAAGATCTAGACGTTGCTTGTTTGCAATCATTGAAGAACACAATCTGTTATTTGAGTGAAAATTCAATTGCGATATATCCAGATACATTTGAAGCTTATAACGACTTTGTGATTAAGTTAAAAAAACATGGAGGTTAGTAAATATATGGAACCTAAAGAAAAATTAGATTTAGCAGTTCGTGCTATTGATGAAAAAAATGCTCACCAAATTACTACATTAAATATGGAAGGAGTATCTTTAGTAGCAGATTATTTTGTCATTTGTCACGGGAATTCTGAAACGCAAGTAGAGTCGATCGCTAGGGAAGTGAAAAGTCAAGCTGTATTAGCAGGGCTTGATGTTAAGCGGTTGGAAGGTATTGAAGATGCAAGGTGGGTTCTGATTGACCTTGATGATGTGATTGTCCATGTCTTTCATAAAGATGAGCGACAATATTATAATTTAGAAAAGCTATGGGGAGATGCACCAACCATTGATGTGGAAGAAATATTGCAAGCGTAGAGTGAAAAGAAAGAGGAGAGTGAGCACATGAAACAAGATCACTTTGCTTCCTTATACGATTTTCTTATGGAAGATGCTCCTTATGAGTCATGGCTATCCTTCGCAGAAAGATATCTAGTAAAACAGGGACGAGTGTTAGACCTTGCTTGTGGGACGGGAACATTCTCATTAATGCTTGCTCGTCAGGGGTTTGACTTGACTGGTGTAGACATCTCAGCGGATATGCTCACAGTAGCTGAAGGAAAAGCGCGTGAAGCAGGTGTGGATGTCGATTTTATTTTACAGGATATGCGAGAATTACAAGGATTTCAACAGCTTGATGGGATTACCATCTTTTGTGATGGCTTGAATTACCTTCGTCAGCAAAAGGATGTTAAGCAGACATTCTTTCACCTAGCAACTGCCTTAAAAACAGGTGGAGTCCTATTATTTGATGTTCATTCTTGTTTTAAGCTCGAATATATATTTGATCACCAACTTTATGGTGAAAACGGAGAAACACTGTCTTATTTGTGGTTTTCTGACCCAGCTGATGAACCTCTGAGTGTACAACATACATTGACTTTTTTTAATAAAAAAGAAAATGGAGATTACGAGCGCATGGATGAAGAGCAATACCAACGCACCTTTGAGCCACATGTATATAAACAATGGTTGGAGGATGCGGGTTTTCATAATATAGAAATTACCGCAGACTTTGGAGAAAAAGATGTGGAAGAAGAGGATGACCGGATTTTCTTTAAAGCAGTGAAAAAGTAGTTTGAAATAAAATGAACTTCTTGTATAATAAAAGGAGCTAGCATTGCTAGCTCCTTTTATTATAATTTAAGAATGTTTAACTTCGCTAGTTTATCTAATCCGTTTATTCCATTTGATCAGAAATTCCTCGACGGTCTTCAAGATATTTCTTCTCCGTTTCCTGAAATAATTCGTGGAACATGAAGCCAACCTCTTTTTTTAGGACATTTAACCCTATGCCAGTTACCCCACCTGGAACTGTAACTCTGTCGCGGAGTGTGGCCAAATTAAAATGTTTTTGCCGAAGAAGTTCTCCATAACCTATCAACATTGATTCTGCAATACTTGTTGCCGTATCTTCATCAATGTTTGTTTCCTCAGCTGCACCTTTAATCATCTGCTCGATGAGGTAACTGATAAAAGCTGGACCGCAACTTGCGATGTCAGAAGCTACACGTGTGATATCTCGCTCTATCTCTATGGGGGAGGAGATACTTGAAAATAACGTCCATAATTCATTACGAAGGTCTACTGAGCAACGATCACTGTATGTTACTAAAGAAGGTCCTTCAAGAGCTAGATTGACAATACTCGGTATGAATCGAACAATCGGTGTGTTCGTTTCCGCTAATAGTTGTTCCGTGTCTTCTACTTCAAGTGGACTTGTAATCGTAATGATGACATGACGATCTTTCAAGTGAGGTTTAATTTCTTTAATAATGTTGACCATTTCAAGTGGTTTTGAGCAAATAAAGATCCAATCGGCATAATTCACAACTGGAATAGCTTTTTCATGAACGTGACTTTGGTTATATCTTCTTTGAATTTCTTTTGCTTTAGATATTGTTCGATTCGTCATATGGACATTTTCAGGTCGAACGCCTCTCCCATTGATCATCGATTCAATAATTAGTCTTCCCATGTTTCCAGTACCGATAAATCCCAACTTTTTCATTACATTCACCCCCTAAAGTAAAAATCAATTAACTTCATTATCAGCTTCTACATCGGTGTTCAAGGCAAATGCACCTTTCTTAATACGTATGAAATAGAACTCATTTCATGTTTTATTGGAGGAATTGTTATGGAAATAATGAAAGATTTTTTTTCAGGGAAAGGAAATTACGTTGTATTTGCAGGTTTTATCGTTGTAATTTTATCATTTCTCCTTGTAGTCAATCTAAATGACAAAGAAGCGGTTGTTGAGGAGGACCAACCTTGGGAAGAACATTTGCAAGAAGTAAGTGTCGCTGCTGAAAATGTAGAGGATTTAGATGTAAGTCTCGTTGTTGATATTAAGGGGGAGGTTGTGAAACCAGGTGTTTATGGAGTACAAAGTGGTGAGCGGGTTCATGATGCAATTAACAAAGCGGGTGGATTCACAGAAGATGCTAACGAGTCTTCGATTAATTTGGCTGAGCGTTGTTATGATGAAATGGTGATTTATGTGCCATCTTTTGATGAAGAAGATGTAAACATCATGGAGACAACTTTAAAGGGCAATCAACAAGAAGGGATTGTTATCAATCAAGCTTCTGCTACAGAGTTGACTGCGCTTCCGGGGATAGGGCCAGCCAAAGCTGAAGCGATTGTGGCTTACCGTGAAGAAAATGGACCATTTCAAACGGTAGAAGAAATCATCCAAGTTCCGGGAATCGGGGAAAAAACATTGGAAGCGATTCGAGATGAAATTTGGCTAAAGTAGGAGTGACTACAGTAATCAGATTGACGAATAGTTAAAAAGGTGTCTAAACTAGTAGAGAATGTAGTCAGGTTAAATCTATAGGAGGTAGTACATATCATGGAAAGAATATCGTGGCATCAATATTTTATGGCTCAAAGTCATTTGCTAGCTTTAAGAAGTACATGTACGAGATTAATGGTCGGAGCAACGATTGTTCGAGATAAGCGAATCATAGCTGGAGGATATAATGGTTCTATCTCAGGGGGAACTCATTGTTCCGACGAAGGATGTTATTTAATAGAGGACCATTGTGTAAGAACCGTTCATGCAGAAATTAATGCAATACTGCAATGTGCCAAGTTCGGTGTACCGGCAGAAGGGGCGGAAATATACGTGACCCATTTTCCCTGTTTAAATTGCTGTAAATCACTGATTCAAGCAGGAATTAAAAAAGTTTTTTACGCCCAAGATTATAAAAATCATGAGTTTGCAATCGAACTGTTTCAACAAGCTGACGTAATGGTAGAGCAAGTTGAACTCGAAGAAATGATATTGGATACACAAAACAAAGAAAAACTATCATTCACTGCAGACCTCCTATCTAAATTAGAGAAGCAAGGTTTAGGTGGAGATGAAATTAGGGCGTTAAAAGATGAGGCGAATCGTCTATACACGTCATCTTCATGATCATCAGATGTTAATGGAGGGAGTCATTCTTCCTCTTCCCCCTTTCTTGGTTTTTTTTCCTCCAGTATAGAAGTCTACCAATAACTAACGCTTTAAGACAGGAGGTCATCATGTTTTCGCGAATGTATTGTGCCGTTTTTTTTGCGATAAGCGGCTTGTTATTCGCTTTCAATGTTGGAGAAATGTGGTCAATCACATTCCTATTTTTTGGGTTTCTACCTCACCTGAAAAGACTCAAGTTAAAAAAGACACGTTTTTTACTTGCGTTCCATTTACTTATTGGTCTTACTTTTTTTGTTTATGGGACATTTTTCGTTCAACAAGCTCAATCGACATTACTAGGTACGGAGACAATATTTCAAGGGACGGTTAAAACGAAACCTCAGTTAACGTCGAGTAATAGAGAATGGTCCTTTAATTTTTTACTGGATGAGAATGAAAAATTGCAAGTATTTTATCCAAATCAGCCTGGGAAAGATCCTCCCGTGCTCGCCCGTGAAAGGTGTACATTTGCAGGTGTTTTAGAACAAGCTACCCCTTCAAAAAACCCCTACTCCTTCGATTATCAACAATACTTATCTGAGCAAAATATCGATTGGATTATACGTCTATCAGAAGATGACCTGATTTGTGAACAGGAAGATAATCTCTGGTTACGATTCTTCGATACAATTCGTCATCGTGGAATCGATCAACTATTAAGAAAAAATGATTCAGAAACGTCAGCACTTATGGCTGCTCTTGTATTTGGTGATCGAACATTCATGAGTGAAAATACAATGGCCCAGTATCGCCAGCTTGGAATCCTTCATTTGCTTGCCGTATCTGGACTTCACGTAGGGTTAATAACTTTTGCGCTTTTTTTCATTTTGTACCGGTTTGGACTAACAAGAGAGTTGTCGGGATTCCTCGTATTCAGCTTTTTACCGGTTTATATGATTATTGCTGGTGGATCACCTTCTGTTTTAAGGGCATCCTTGATGTGCATGATATACCTTCTAGTTGTTGCCTTGAATTGGAAAATCAAAGCAATTGATGTCGTGGCACTTGTGGCCTTGTTTTTATTGATTGTTAACCCCTTTTATATTTATCACCTCGGATTTCAACTATCTGTTCTGACTAGTTTTACTCTCTTGCTATCAACATCTCTTTTTAAGACGCAATCCCGGATAATACTTTTATTAAAAGTCACGGGTGTAGCGCAACTAATCTCTTTACCATTAACACTTTACCATTCTTTTGAACTGTCTTTGTTCACGATCCCGATGAATCTTGTATTTATTCCTTTCATCTCATTTTTTGTGCTTCCATGCGCCTTTATAACGGTTATTTTTCAACAAATTATTCCTTCGCTATCTGAATTAAGTTATTGGCTTGTATCAAAAAGTTTAATGATGATGGATCGTCTACTTTCCATAGCAACAGGACCTTCGTGGAGTGTGATTATGTTTGGAAGGCCATCAGGAGTTATGTTATGGATGATGATGGTTGTGATTATCGTGAGTTTGTTATTATTTGAAAAAAACCGCAGGATAATTCCCTCTCTGTTACTGATCGCGGTATTTTCACTCCAATGGGCACTTCCTTATTTCAATGGGAAAGCAATAGTTACGATGCTTGATGTAGGTCAGGGAGAAGCAATTGTCATTGAATTACCTTATAGAAGAGGGGTTTATCTGGTCGATACTGGTGGACGCCTTACATGGGGGGATAATCACGAAAAAGATATACGTCAATCTACAGGTCCTGGTAAATATGTCGTTGAACCTTTTTTAAAAGGAAAAGGAATAAAAAAAATTGATGTGCTTTTACTATCGCATGGGCATGTTGATCATATAGGAGAAGCCTGTTACCTCTCAAGTAAACTGAGCGTGGCAAATGTCTTTTACCCAAAAGGATTACCAGTACCAGAAACAGCTGAATCTAGATTAAACTGTCTTGCAGAAGATGGTGTGTCGATTTCAATGGTTGAGAAAGGGTTCGGTTGGAAAGAGGGTGACGATTGGTTTTATATTCTTCATCCTGATGGACCACAAGAAAATGAAAATAATCGATCGATTGTTTTATTGGCATCATTAAATAGTGTCCATTTCTTATTTACAGGCGACTTGGAAGAATTGGGCGAAAAGCAACTATTAAAAAATTTTCCTACACTCACAACGGATGTATTAAAGGTTGGACACCATGGAAGTAACACCTCAACAACTGGACCGTTTATCGAGCAAATCGAACCTGAATTTGGGTTAATTTCTGCAGGGGAGAATAATCGTTATGGTCATCCACATGACGAGGTGTCGATTCGACTTGAGGAACAGGGTGTGATGATTTATAGAACAACGCGACACGGAGCAATATCATTGGAAGTGTGGGGTGGGCAAATAAACGTGGAACCATATTTTAAATAAAAACACGTCTTCAATGTGATTGAGGACGTGTCATTCTAAAGTATATGTAGACCTTACTGCTAAAAGAAAAGGTCAATCACTTGGGCAATAATAAAAATTGTTGCAAAAAAGCCAAAAACAACAACAAAACCAACGGCACTATCTAAAAAGTCGTTCCGTTTTGTTTGAACATCTTTTTCAAATTCGTTCATGCTTTATCCCCCCTGTAACTTACTTAGTTCTTAGTATAAGACATTCTTAAAAAAAAATCCACAAAATGAAAGGAACACTTTTTCCAAATAAATATTAAAACCTATTCAGGCTTTATATATATCGGAATAAAGCAATAAATGTTTAAATATGGATCTCATCAAATCTATTGGATAAATATACCTCAATTGCTGAGGAGGTCATAACAGTAATGCTGAGAAATTTCCTAATAGTTGTCACCTATAGAACTAGCAAGCATAGGATAAGATATCAATACAGTCACTTTGATTATCGTCATCAGTGGAGATCCTAGGTACTTCATTGGAGGCGTTTATCATAAATGGGGAGCGGCATTCATGCTGTTTCCCTTTCCTTTTGTTCCTATGGTAAAATACATTGAGAGTAAGTACGGAGAGGAGAGAAAAAAACCTTGTCCTATGTAAATGTACTAAAGGAGTTAAATCAAAAGAAATTGTCGCCTTTATATTTATTGTATGGATCTGAAACATACTTAATTGAGGATATTATCCAACGTATAATGTCACAAGCTTTATCTAAAGAAGAACAGGAATTTAACCTTTCTAAATTCGATATGAATGAGCATTCCGTCGAATTAGCGGTTGAGGAAGCATACACTTTTCCATTTATGGGAGGGCGGAGAGTGGTTTTCCTTAAAGATGCTTTTTTCTTTACGACTCAAAAAGGAACAAATAAAGTAGAACATGATTTAAGTAAGCTATTGTCATACATAGAAGATCCGGCGCAAGAAACCGTGATGATTATTCAAGCTCCTTATGAAAAATTAGATGAAAGAAAAAAAATTGTGAAAGTGATGAAAAAACAAGCTTCTGTCATGGATGGAAGGCCTCTTGAAGAAAGAGAGCTTAAACAGTGGATGCTTGATAAAGCGGAAGAATATCAAGTTACATTCGACTCTAAAGCTCAAGAACGTCTTCTAATGTTAACAGGAGCAGACTTGATGATTATGGCATCAGAAATAAAAAAATTGGCGATGCATGTGGGTGAAGGAGAAGTTGTTACGCAAGACCATGTCGACAATCTCGTCGCCAGGTCTCTTGAACAGGATATTTTTTCATTGGTAGACGGTGTCGTTAAAGCACAGGTGAACAAAGCGTTGAAAATATATAAAGACTTATTAAAACAGAAAGAAGCACCTGTGAAGATTATTGCACTAATGGTGAGGCAATTTCGAATTCTCTATCAAGTAAAGCAACTAACTCAACAAGGTTATGGAGAAAAAATCATAGCTTCTCAACTCAAATTGCATCCTTATGTCGTCAAATTAGCTGCGAGACAAGTTCAAAAGTTTCGCGACGGAGAATTATTGCATTTACTTGATCAGCTAGCTGATCTTGACTTTAGTATTAAAACTGGACGAATTAACCCCGAATTAGGGGTTGAATTGTTTTTGTTGAAAAGACAAACTGTATAATAGTAACGGTAAAAAGAACCTAACTGGAGCTTATAGCTCCAGTTAGGTTCTTTTTTTATACTTTAATAATATTTAACTTTTCTAAAGGAATAAAGTATAAGATAAACTAAGGTTTTCGCCGTGAAGGGCTTGGTGAAAAGCCAAGTTTTTCTATTATAGTATGTGAAAGCCTATATTGGGTAAATTAAAAAGGCATATCACTTAAGAATAGTGACTGCCTTACTTTAAAAATATAGATGAGATTGTTTTCCGTCATGCAATTAAGCAGACAATTCGTTTAAGCGCTTTTGTAAGCTAGACTTTTGACGATTTGCTGTGTTTTTATGGAAAACTCCTTTGTTAGCGGCTTTGTCAATTTTCTTTGTAGCTGAAAGGAATGCTTCTTTAGCACCTTCAACATCCTTTTGTTCAGCTTTTGTGTTAAAGACTTTGATTGCCGTACGAAGGTCGGATTTAAATGCAGCATTTTGTGCGCGACGCTTTTCGTTCGTTTGTACACGTTTGACAGCAGATTTAATATTTGCCACGTTATTCACCTCCTATGATGCAACCGTAATAACCATTGGTTTTGCGTGCAACACTAAGGATTGTACCAAAATCAAAATTAAAATGCAATAACATTTTAATTCGGTAGTAAAGGTATTTAAAATAAAATGGAGGGATTAGTAAATGAAGGATTTAGATTTGGAACAATACCAGGTAAGAACAGATTTAGCTGTAGAGGCACATACGATAGCGCGAGAACAAGATAGGCAGAAAAAGTCTGATTCAACAAAAAGTGGAATAGATGGTGTCCAGGTAGACGAAAGCGAAAGAGATGGAGTGACGATAACAAATGTGACAATAGAAGAAAAAGCAGCGAGTCAATTAGGGAAAAAGCCTGGGAAATATTTAACTATTCAAATAGATGGAATAAGACAAAAAGATACAGAACTGCAATCGAAAGCGGAAAAAATATTTGCAGAAGAGTTTCATGACTTTTTAATATCAATCGGAATTCAATCTACACAAACGTGCTTAATAGTTGGATTGGGTAATTGGAATGTCACGCCAGATTCCCTTGGACCACTAGTTACCGATAACCTATTGATTACAAAACACTTATTTGAACTTCAGCCGGAAAATGTACAGGAGGGGTTTCGTCCTGTAAGTGCGATTACACCAGGGGTCATGGGGTTAACAGGGATTGAAACAAGTGACATTATTTTTGGAGTTGTCGAAAAGGTGAACCCGGATTTTATTATTGCAGTTGATGCATTGGCGGCAAGGTCGATTGAGCGCGTCAATACGACGATTCAGATATCAAATACAGGAATTCATCCAGGATCTGGGGTTGGTAATAAACGGAAAGAATTATCAGAAGATGTGTTAGGAATTCCTGTAATTGCGATTGGTGTGCCAACAGTCGTTGATGCAGTCTCCATTACAAGTGATACAATCGATTTCTTACTTAAGCATTTTGGCAGAGAAACGAATGAGGGTAAACACGCGAAGAGTGCATTAACTCCCGCTGGGATGACTTTTGGCGAGAAAAGAGCATTAAATCAGGAAGATTTACCAGATAAAAAAGAACGTGAGCTTTATTTGGGTGCTGTTGGAATACTTGAAGAGCAGGAAAAACGACAACTTATACAGGAAGTGCTCTCGCCACTTGGGCATAATTTAATGGTGACGCCCAAAGAAGTAGATGAATTTATTGAAGACATGGCGAATTTATTAGCTCAAGGTTTAAACACAGCCCTTCATTCACAAGTGAATCAAGATAATGTTGGTTCTTATACTCATTAAAAGGAGTTCTAAATCCTCTCTTTTAGCATAGGCATGAAACATATGGACAAGCTTAAAGAGAGGGTGGAATTCTTATGGTGTCTCATCGTACATATCGAAGAAGTCCAGGTTTCCCGCGACCAAAAAGGACAAGCCTTCAAAAGAAGATTGTATTTTTAGTTATGGGAGTAATGTCGATTTTTTTCTTTACGGCAACTTTAACAGCATTTGAACCAGCATATAGTCTATCTTCATCATCAGTTAATAATATGAGTAACCATATCCCTATGGAATCACTTGTATATTTATTAGGAAATGAAAACCGCTACTTGCAACAATCCTTACCAGATGGACATGAACCTCCGTCCCTAATGCCGATTGCCTTTGAGTTAACAACAAACATAAACCCTGAAGACCCGAGAAGTTTGTTAGGTAGAGAAATGCCAGGATTTTCACTATTTGACGGTCGAATTGTAACCGCTGGAGAAGGCGCGGATTATACGAATATGCCAGTGGAATCAGCTCCGCCTATGGAGGTTTTACTCGCTGAAAGAGAGGCGTCAACTGAAAGGTTAGATGAGATAGCAGATTTGAAAGAGTCTGTACCAGAAACAGAAAATATAGAAGATCTTCCAGTGACAGTTCATATTATTCATACTCATAATCGAGAGTCTTATTTGCCTGAATTACAAAATGCAGATGAAGCATTTCACGACAGTGTCAATATTACATTGGCTGGGGAGCGTCTCGGAATTGAATTAGCAAAGCATGGTATTCATGCTGATGTAGATACGAGTGATATCGGTGTCAAGTTAGATGATCGAAATTGGCAGTATAGTCAATCATACGATATGTCCCGGGAAATAGTGGAGGAAGCAAAAGAAAAAAATAAGGAGCTTCAATTTTTCTTTGACCTTCACCGTGACTCACAGCCAAGAGACATCACCACTGTAGAAATAAATGGAGAAAAATATGCAAAAACATTGTTTGTTATCGGTGAAAACAATCCGGATTTTGAACAGAATAAAGCTCTAGCGAAAGAGTTACATGATAAATTACAACATAATTATTATGGTCTTAGTAGAGGCATTTTTGCACCAGCTGTAAGCGGAAGTGGGAACAATGGCGTATATAATCAAGACTTATCAGCAAATTCAATCTTGATCGAATTTGGTGGTGTAGAAAATACCCTAGAAGAAGTGTATCGCTCAGTTGAAATATTCGCAGAGGTATTTAGTGAGTTTTATTGGGAGCATGAAAAGAATCAATAATTATGGAGTAAGGAGGGGGGATACAGAGATGGGGCAGCTGATAATTAGAGCAGGAATATTTGTTTCGATCTTGATGTTTGGTTTTATTCTGGGCATCCTGTATTCAGATCAGGATATTGATTTGACCTCTTCACGGTTTCAAATAAAAGAAGAAACATTGGTTGACACAAAAGGTTACGTGATAAATAAAGAAGTAGAAATTCATCAAAAAGAGCAATCAAATATTATTGAAATGGAAGATGAAGAGGGCTTAGTCGTTTATAAAAAAAGTGATGATGAGATTCACAAGTCGCTTGAGGAACAACTCCCGTCTTTTGTTGAAAGGTCAGACTCTTCAGGAAGTTCTCACTCTAGTCCGCTATTTTCCGAAATGGGGTTACGCACTGCCGGAGCATTCGAACAAGTATTTCAGAAAATGTTTTCTTATATTGATGGTCAGTAACGAAGTATTTATCTTAAAAACTAATTGATTTAAAATATGCTTAACTTAACTTAACGTTAACTCGTTTACTAAGCCAATATTTGATGATCAGAGACCACCAAATAAAACTAATGTTTGAACGTTTGCTATTATTCTTGCTATAATGGTTCATAGTGTATTAACGGAGTCCGTAGGAGTGATAGTATAATGAACCCTAAAGAACGTATTCAAAGAAGAGATAGAATTAGGAATTTTTCCATCATAGCTCACATTGATCATGGTAAGTCCACGTTAGCAGACCGTATTTTAGAGCTAACAAGTGCCTTATCGCAACGTGAGATGAAGGACCAAATGCTTGATGCAATGGATCTTGAGCGTGAACGAGGAATTACGATTAAATTAAATGCAGTTCAATTAACATATTTAGCAAAAGATGGTGTTGAGTATATTTTCCATCTTATTGATACTCCAGGGCACGTCGATTTTGCCTATGAAGTATCGAGGAGCCTTGCTGCATGTGAAGGGGCATTATTAATTGTTGATGCTGCTCAAGGAATTGAGGCGCAAACGTTAGCTAATGTTTATTTAGCATTAGACAATGAGTTGGAGATTCTGCCAGTTATCAATAAAATTGATCTACCAAGTGCCGAGCCAGATCGTGTCAAACAAGAAGTAGAAGATGTTATTGGACTTCCAATGGATGATTGTTTGTTGGCTTCAGCTAAGAATGGTATTGGAATTGAAGATATTGTCGAATCTGTCGTCAAAAATGTTCCCTCTCCATCTGGTGATCCAGAAGCCCCATTAAAAGCGATGATTTTCGACTCTCTGTATGATCCTTATCGCGGTGTCATTGTTTATATACGAATTATGGAAGGAACCGTAAAGCCTGGAGAAAAAATCAAAATGATGGCCACGGAAAAAGAATTTGAAGTTCATGAAGTCGGTGTCTTTACTCCAAAACCTGAGAACAGAGAAGAATTAAGCGTTGGAGATGTAGGGTTTATGATTGCTGGGATTAAAAACGTAAGTGACAGTCGCGTTGGTGATACAGTAACGCACTCAAATAGACAAACGGAAGAAGCTCTTCCAGGTTACCGTAAGCTAAACCCAATGGTGTTCTGTGGACTTTACCCTGTTGATACAACCGATTATATTGGTTTAAGAGAAGCTTTAGAGAAACTAGAACTAAATGATGCAGCTTTGCAATTTGAAGCGGAGACATCGCAAGCACTCGGCTTTGGTTTTCGTTGCGGTTTCTTAGGATTATTGCACATGGAAATTATGCAAGAAAGAATTGAACGAGAATTTAATATCGGTCTTATAACAACCGCACCTAGTGTTGTTTATGAAGTATTCCAAACGGACGGAGAAACATTAAGGATTGACAACCCATCGGATATGCCTGATGCACAAAAAATAGAATATGTATTGGAACCTTACGTAAAAGCTGAAATTATGGTGCCAAATGAATACGTTGGACCTGTGATGGAACTTTGTCAGAAAAAACGTGGTAACTATATTGACATGAAATATTATGATGCAAATCGGGTTAATCTTATTTATGAACTGCCTTTATCTGAAATTGTTTATGACTTTTTTGATACGATGAAATCGAGTACAAAAGGATATGCTTCATTCGATTACGAGCTGATTGATTACAAACAAAGTGATTTAGTGAAAATGGATATTTTATTGAATGGTGAACGAATAGATGCTCTTTCTATTGTTGTCCATAGAGACACTTCTTATGAGAGAGGGAAGAATGTTGTTGAAAAATTAAAAGAACTGATTCCTCGTCAACAATTTGAAGTCCCTGTTCAAGCAAGTATTGGACAAAAGATCATTTCGAGATCAACAATTAAAGCGATGCGTAAAAATGTATTAGCAAAATGTTACGGGGGGGATATTTCTCGTAAACGTAAGTTACTTGAAAAACAAAAAGCAGGTAAAAAAAGAATGAAAACCGTTGGTAATGTGGAAGTTCCACAAGAAGCGTTTATGTCAGTCCTTAGTATGGATGAAAATAAGTAAACGGACCGGTTAGACCGCAGGATTCCTGCGGTCTTTCACCGTTTCATGAAAGAGAGGTAACCATATGCCAAAATCCCTTTATGTTCATGTTCCATTTTGTGAGCAGATTTGTCATTACTGTGACTTTAATAAATTTTATTTACACAACCAGCCGATAGATGAGTACATCGATTTGTGTGCTAGTGAAATGGAGAAAACGATACATTTTTTCCCCTCAGATGAAGCTATTTCGACCATTTATGTTGGTGGAGGAACGCCAACATCCTTATCTACAGAACAACTACGGCGATTGTTGCAACAAATCAAACATTATTTTCCATTGTCAAACGAGCTTGAATTTACGGTCGAAGTTAATCCTGGGAGCGCAGATGAAGAAAAAATGTCAATGTTATATGAAATGGGAGTTAATCGTTTGAGTATAGGAGCCCAAACCTTTGACGAAGATTTATTAAAAGCGATAAACCGTGACCATAAGGCGTCAGATGTGGAAAAAACAGTGAACTTGGCTCATAATTCAGGCATTAAGAATCTCTCGATTGATATGATGTTTGGTTTACCAAAACAAACGATGAAACAGTGGACAGATTCATTAAAATCCGCTTGTCAATTACAAATTCAGCATATTAGTGCCTACTCTTTGAAAGTTGAAGAAAAAACAGTGTTTTATCAATTGTTTAAAAAGGGTAAACTTACTTTGCTTGACCAAGAAGACGAAGCAGACATGTATGAGTACATGTTAAAAGAATTAAGTAAACAGGGGTTTCGTCAGTATGAGATTAGTAACTTTGCTAAAGATGGCAAAGAGAGTCTTCATAATTTAACATATTGGGATAATCAGGAGTATTATGGGATTGGTGCAGGTGCTCATAGTTATATTACTGGCGTGCGTCGTGTGAACCATGGGCCATTGCCTAAATATATGAAAGCTCTAAATAACAATGAATTTCCATATCTTGAACAAAATCAAGTGTCAGAAAAGGAAAAAATGGAAGAGCAGATGTTTATGGGACTTCGAAAACGGACCGGCGTTTCTTTAGTAGAATTTGAAAAAAGGTTTGGAAAAGCTGTTCAGCAAATTTTTCCTCAAGTCATGAATAAACTAATAACTGATCAATTATTAGAGGTAGTCCAAGGGCATGTAAGGCTTACGGATAAAGGGCTTTTGCTAGGTAATGAAGTCTTTGAAAAATTCTTACTTAGCGATTAAATATAAATTTTTTTAAATTTGTTGGTTTCTCTACGTTGACAACTCGAATCGTTATTTGGTAACTTATTATATAGATTTAGCACTCGTTAATGAAGAGTGCTAACAGGGGGGATTTTCATGTTGACAGAGCGTCAGTTATTAATCCTAAAAGCGATTGTAGATGATTATGTTACAAATGCTGAACCTGTAGGCTCAAGAAGTGTATCAAAGCGCGATGATGTGAGTTTTAGTCCAGCAACGATACGAAATGAAATGTCTGATTTAGAAGAGCTAGGTTTTTTGGAAAAGCCTCATAGCTCGGCAGGAAGAATTCCTTCTCAGAAAGGGTATCGTTATTATGTAGATCACCTAGTTTCACCTTCAAAATTAACAAGTGGGGAAGTATCTGATATTCAATCGCTATTAGATAGTCGTTATAATGAGTTTGAAGAATTGATCAAGCAATCAGCGACAGTTCTTTCAAATTTAACAAGCTATACTTCAATCATTTTGGGACCAGAAATATTTGAATCAACATTAAAGCAAATTCAGTTGATTCCTATTTCAGATAATCAAGCAGTTGTAATTATTGTTACAGATACCGGACATGTTGAAAATCAAACGGTGCAGTTTCCGGGTGATTTAAAAGGAGAACAACTAGAAAAAGTAGTGAATATTTTAAATGAACGCTTGCGTGGAGTCCCCCTTGTCCAATTGCAAGTTAAATTGAATGCTGAAATTTCATTGCTTTTGAAGCGGTACGTCAACCAATATGAATCGATGATAAAGATGCTTGGTGATGTCTTTCAAACGCAGCAAAATGAAAAAGTGTTTTATGGTGGGAAAACGAATATTTTAACACAACCAGAATTTAATGACGTGGAACGGGTAAGGAATATTTTGAATATATTTGAAGAAGATACCCTCGTTTCAAAACTTTTTCGTTCTGAAGATAATGGATTAACGGTGAAGATTGGTGAAGAAAATCACTTTGAACCTTTCGATGACTGTACAATTATTACGGCAACATACTCTCTTGATGGAAAACATATGGGGACAGTTGGAATATTAGGTCCAACTAGGATGGAGTATCCGCGAGTGATAAGTATTATGGATTATTTGTCTAAAGATATGACGAAGATACTAACAGCGTGGTATCAGAAAAAAATGTAAATGATAGAGAATTAGTGGAAAGAAAGAACTGACTATTTTAAGGAGGTGAAAGAAGTGGAAAACGAAACAAAGCGAGAGACTGAACACGAACCGGTGTCCGAAGAGAACTCTGAGAACGAGGCGGAAGAAGTGCTAGAGGCAGATGAAGTTATAGAGGCTGAAGCAGAAGTAGAGCCAGAAGAAGATACGTCTTCAAGCGTTCAACAAGAGCTAGAAGAAAAGCTCGAGGAAACAACAAACCGGATGTTACGTCTTCAAGCAGATTATGATAATTTCCGACGTCGCACACAGCAAGAAAAGGAGTCAGCGGCTAAATATAGATCACAAAGTTTGGCAGAAAGTTTGCTTCCAGCTCTAGATAGCTTTGAGAGAGGTATGAAGATAGATGCTCAAAGTGAAGAAACAAAGAGCTTGTTGCAAGGAATGGAAATTGTTTACCGTCAACTAATGGAAGCATTGGATAAAGAAGGAATAGAACCTGTAGACTCAGTAGGTCAACCTTTCGATCCGAAAATCCATCAAGCTGTCATGCAAGTGGAATCGGACGATTATGAATCAAATGTAGTCGTTGAAGAGATGCAAAAAGGTTATCAGTTAAAAGGACGTATTATTCGTCCAGCAATGGTAAAAGTAAATGCATAATTACATATGCAATGAATAGGAGGATTTTAAAATGAGTAAAGTAATCGGAATTGACTTAGGTACAACAAACTCTTGTGTCGCAGTAATGGAAGGTGGAGAAGCCACAATTATTGCAAACGCAGAAGGTGCAAGAACAACACCATCTGTAGTTTCATTTAAAGATGGTGAACGACAAGTAGGGGAAGTCGCAAAGCGTCAGATGATCACTAACCCAAACACAATTACGTCGATTAAGCGCCATATTGGAACAGACTATAAAGTAGAAGCAGAGGGTAAGGCTTATACACCTCAAGAAATTTCTGCGATTATTCTACAAAAATTAAAAGCAGATGCGGAAGCTTACTTAGGCGAAACAGTGTCAAAAGCGGTTATTACTGTACCTGCTTATTTCAATGATTCTCAGCGTCAAGCAACAAAAGATGCAGGTAAAATTGCTGGTTTAGAAGTTGAAAGAATTGTTAACGAGCCTACAGCAGCAGCTTTAGCTTATGGTCTGGAGAAAGATGATGATCAAACAATTCTTGTTTATGACCTAGGTGGCGGTACATTTGATGTGTCGATTTTAGAGCTTGGGGATGGTTTCTTTGAAGTAAAGGCAACGTCAGGTGATAACGAACTCGGTGGAGACGATTTCGACCAAGTGATCATCGATCATTTAGTTGAACAATTTAAAAAGGACAATGGCATCGATCTATCTCAAGATAAAATGGCACTTCAGCGATTGAAAGATGCTGCTGAAAAAGCGAAAAAAGATTTATCTGGTGTATCTCAAACTCAAATTAGTTTGCCATTTATTACAGCAGACCAATCTGGACCGAAACATTTGGAATTAAGCTTATCTAAAGCGAAATTCGAGGATCTTACTTCTCACCTAGTAGAAAGAACAATGGGGCCAACTCGTCGTGCATTGAAAGATGCAGGTTTATCAGCTGGTGAAGTAGATAAAGTTGTTTTAGTTGGTGGTTCTACACGTATTCCTGCCGTACAAGAAGCGATTAAGAAAGTAGCGGGTAAAGATCCTCATAAAGGCGTTAATCCGGATGAAGTAGTTGCATTGGGTGCAGCTGTTCAAGCTGGTGTTTTAACTGGGGATGTAAAAGATGTTGTTCTACTTGACGTCACTCCACTTTCATTAGGTATTGAAACGATGGGGGCCGTATTTACTAAGCTTATTGAGCGTAATACTACGATTCCTACAAGTAAATCGCAAACATTTTCGACAGCATCAGATAATCAACCATCCGTAGATATCCATGTTCTTCAAGGTGAGCGTGAGATGGCTGCGAATAACAAAACATTAGGACGTTTTCAATTAACTGATATTCCACCAGCACCACGTGGAACTCCGCAAATTGAAGTAACTTTTGATATTGATGCGAATGGTATTGTAAATGTTCGTGCGAAAGATCTTGGAACGAATAAAGAGCAGTCTATTACAATCACATCTTCTTCTGGGCTTTCAGACGAGGAAGTTGAACAAATGGTAAAAGATGCGGAAGAAAATGCGGAAGAAGACAAGAAGCGCCGTGAAGAAGTTGACCTTCGTAACGAAGCTGATCAACTCGTCTTCTCAACAGAGAAAACAATCAAAGACATCGGTGAAGACAATGTTGATGCTGAAGATAAAGAAAAAGCAGAAGCAGCAAAAGAAAAAGTGAAAACTGCGCTTGAAGGCGAAGACATTGAAGCAATTCGTACAGCAAAAGATGAACTTCAAGAAATTGTTACACAACTTACAACGAAATTGTATGAGCAAGCAGCTAAACAAGCTGAAGCTGAGCAAGGTGATCAGAGCCAAGAAGGCGAAGATGACGTCGTGGATGCAGACTACGAAGAAGTGAAAGACGAAACAGACGAGGATAAAAAGTAATAAAACGCAATCTCGTTACTGAAAAGTCAAAGTCAGGAATTTCTTGGCTTTGACTTTTTTCACGGTAAGGTGTTCCCAATGATTTAGAGTAGGGTTAGGAAAAAAATTTTTGTACCTTGCCTGTTTTACTTGAGAATGATAAGATATTCGTTATGGATTAAACTCGGGAGTGAGAATAAATGAGTAAGAGAGACTATTATGATGTACTTGGTGTTGAAAAAGGCGCATCTGAAGCAGAAATTAAAAAAGCGTATCGGAAATTAGCACGGAAATACCATCCGGATGTTAATAAAGAAGAGGGCGCTGAAAATAAATTCATTGAAGTGAAAGATGCTTATGATACATTAAGCGATTCGCAGAAACGAGCTCATTATGATCAGTTCGGCCATGCAGATCCAAATCAAGGATTTGGTGGAGCGGGCGCTGGCGCTGGAGCAGGCGGCTTCAGCGACATCTTTGATATGTTCTTTGGTGGTGGCGGAAGAAGAGATCCGAATGCTCCACGTCAAGGTGCAGATATGCAATATACAATGGGACTGGAATTCAAAGAAGCTGTATTTGGAAAAGAAACAGACATTGAAATCCCAAGAGAAGAAACATGTGACACATGTGATGGATCTGGTGCCAAAAAAGGTACGAAACCTGAAACTTGTCAACACTGTGGTGGTGCTGGACAATTAAATGTTGAACAAAACACACCTTTTGGCCGTGTTGTCAATCGCCGTGTTTGCCACCATTGTGATGGAACAGGACAATTCATTAAGCACAAATGCCGTACATGTGGCGGTCAAGGTAAAGTGAAAAAACGTAAGAAAATTCATATTAAAATCCCAGCTGGTGTTGATACAGGACAGCAAATTCGCGTGGCTGGCCAAGGTGAAGCTGGCGAAAATGGAGGTCCATCAGGAGATTTATTTGTCGTATTTAATGTGAAGTCCGATGAATTCTTCAAGCGAGATGGGGATGATATCTTCTGTGAAATGCCGATTACATTTGTGCAATCAGCCTTAGGTGATGAAATTGAGGTGCCAACTCTTGAAGGTAAAGTCAAACTGAAAGTACCTGCTGGCACACAAACTGGAACCAATTTTAGACTTCGCGGAAAAGGAATCCCGAATGTTCGTGGAATGGGCCAAGGTGATCAACATATTCAAATGAAAGTGATCACACCGAAACATTTGTCTGATCGTCAAAAAGAGTTATTACGTGAATTTTCTGAAATAAGCGGAAATGAAGCTCCTGATGAGCAAAGCGATAATTTCTTTGCGAAAGTTAAAAGAGCATTTAAAAGTTTCGGATAATCAATAGGGATAGGGAGTTGGTAAGATGAAGTGGTCAGAAGTTTGCATTCACACTACTCAGGAAGCAGTGGAACCTGTCAGTCATATTATGCACGAAGCTGGTGCTGGTGGCGTCGTCATCGAAGATCCAGACGATTTAAATCGTGACTGGGAGACGAAATATGGTGAAATATATGAACTTTCTGCCGATGACTACCCTGAAGAAGGAGTGCTTTTAAAAGCATATTTACCAGCTAACAGTTTCTTGGCTGAAGCGGTAAGTGGAATCAAAGAGGCTGTTAGCCAACTTCCTGTCCACAATATTGATATCGGACGTAATAGCATGACAGTTAGCGAAGTGAATGAAGAAGATTGGGCTACTGCATGGAAAAAGTACTACAAACCGGTGAAAATATCTGATCACATTACAATTACCCCCTCATGGGAGGATTATAAAAAAATCCAAGATAATGAACTGGTGATTGAACTTGATCCAGGTATGGCGTTTGGTACTGGAACTCATCCAACAACGGTTCTTTGTGTGCAATCATTAGAAAGACATCTAGTAAAGGGGCAAGTAGTTGTTGATGTTGGAACAGGGTCAGGTGTGTTAAGTATTGCAGCAGCGAAGTTAGGGGCTTCATATGTGGATGCATTAGATCTTGATGATGTAGCGGTGAATTCAGCCTCATTGAATGTAGAACTAAATCACGTACAAGATGTTGTTAATGTCAAGCAAAGTAATTTGTTAGATAAGGTTAATTATTCTCCGGATTTAATTGTTGCTAACATATTGGCTGAAGTCATTGTACAAATGACTGAGGATGCTTTTGTTGCTTTGAAACCTGGCGGTAAACTTATTACGTCAGGAATCATTCAAACGAAAAGAAACATGGTTAAAGGGGCTCTCCAATCGGCTGGTTTTGAGATCAATGAGATCGTTGAAATGGAAGATTGGCTTGCGGTTGTTGCCAAAAAACCAGAGTAGGTGAAGACATGCAACGATATTTTTTGAGTGAAGAGTCTTTCGATGGTACTTATGTTATGATTGATGGCGAAGATGCGAAACACATTGCTCGAGTGATGAGAATGACATTAGGTGCTCAGATCATTTGTTGTGATAATCATGGTAGCTGTTATAGATGTGAAATTAGTGAAGTGTCCTCCGATATTGTGAAAGCAGATATCATCGAACAAATAGAGAAAAATGTTGAATTACCAATCGATGTATCGATTGCTCACGGATTGCCAAAAGGTGATAAGTTGGAGTTAGTTATCCAAAAAGGAACAGAATTGGGAGCGATAAAATTTATACCATTTCAGGCAGAACGTTCGATTGTGAAATGGGATGAAAAAAAAGCGGAGAAAAAAATAGAGAGATGGAATAAAATTTCGAAAGAAGCGAGCGAGCAGTCGCATCGTCAATACGTTCCACAAGTAGAGACTGTTCAAAAATTGAAACAGCTTCTTCGGCATTTCCATTTATATTCTTATGTCATTCTCGCAAATGAGGAGCAGGCAAAGAATGATGAGAAAAGTCAGTTCCATCATACGTTATCACAAATGAAACGAGGAGATTCTCTTTTGCTTGTGGTAGGACCTGAAGGTGGTTTTTCTGATCGTGAAGTGGAAATAATGATCAATGCTGGAGCAATTAGCTGTGCACTTGGACCGAGAATTTTGCGGAGCGAAACAGCACCACTATATGGTTTAGCAGCGATATCATATCATTTTGAATTGATGGGGGGATGAAAATGCCAACGGTCGCTTTTCATACATTAGGATGTAAAGTTAACCACTATGAAACAGAGTCTATTTGGCAACTGTTTCAGCAGGCGGGTTATGAAAAAATAGAATATGAGCAGATCTCCGATGTTTATGTCATAAATACATGTACAGTTACAAATACAGGTGACAAAAAAAGTCGACAGGTTATTCGTAGGGCAATTCGTCAAAACCCAGAGGCGGTTGTTTGTGTGACTGGCTGCTATGCTCAAACATCTCCAGCTGAAGTGATGGCGATACCTGGAGTAGATATTGTTGTAGGCACACAAGATCGACATAAACTTTTGCCTTATATTGAGAAATTTCAAAAAGAGCGGGAGCCTATAAATGCAGTCGGTAACATTATGAAGGCACGAGTATATGAGGAGTTGGATGTACCGTCCTTTACAGATCGAACAAGAGCTTCTTTGAAAATTCAAGAAGGATGTAATAACTTCTGTACGTTTTGTATTATCCCGTGGGCAAGAGGTTTGATGCGTTCAAGGAAACCTGAAGATGTTATAGAACAAGCGAAACAACTTGTGAAAGCAGGTTACAAAGAAATTGTTTTAACTGGAATTCACACAGGTGGATATGGTGAAGATATGAAGGATACTAGCCTTGCAAGCCTGTTAGCTGAATTGGAAACAATCAGTGGATTGAAAAGAATCCGAATTTCATCTATTGAAGCTAGTCAGATTACGGATGATGTGATTGAAGTGATTGATCGGTCTGAAAAAGTAGTTCGTCACTTGCATGTACCTCTTCAGTCAGGTTCAAATACGGTTTTAAAACGTATGAGACGAAAGTATACAACCAATTTTTATAAAGAAAGAGTTAATCGCTTGAAGAAAGCTTTACCGGGTCTAGCGGTAACGTCTGATGTGATTGTTGCTTTCCCTGGTGAAACAGAGGATGAATTTCAGGAAACATTTGATTTTATTCGGGAAATTGGTTTTTCTGAATTGCATGTATTTCCATTCTCTAAACGCACCGGAACACCAGCGGCTAGGATGGAAGATCAAGTAGGAAATGACGTGAAGAATGATCGCGTGCATAAACTAATTGAGCTTTCAAATCAGCAAGCTAAAGAATATGCTTCTGTATTTGAAGGGGAAGTATTAGAGATGATCCCTGAGGAAGATGATCATGACAACTCAGACTATTTAATTGGGTACACGGATAATTATATGAAAGTAAAAGTTCCATTGAATAAAAAGATGATTGGCGAAATTGTCAAAGTTAGAATTGACCAAGCTGGTTATCCTTATAATATTGGATCGTTTGTAAAAGTAGTAAAAGATCCTGAAGTTGAACTAGTCTAATTGAGAGACTGCACCAAAATATTTTTGGTGCAGTCTCTTTTGTATCTATCGAGGGAGAGCAGTTTAAGAAAAAAGAATCTCCCTCTTTTATAAACGGCTAAGTTTTTTTCGATCCTAGCGAATAGGTCCCTTTCCATGAATAATAATGATGAAAGAGACGAAGGGTTTAGCAAATGGAAGTACGATTAAGGAACATACTACATTGAATATTAACGCTGCATGGGCTAATTGTTGTGCTGGAAACTCACTTGTAAATGAAATAAATGTTGTGAAATATTCGATAAACGGAAAAAAAAGTAAGACTCCAACGATATTTAGCCAAATATTAGCGTAGGCTGTAAGTTTAGCTTCTTGAGCCCCCCCGATGCTAGCAAACCATGCTGTAATACATGTTCCAATGTTGGCACCAAACATGATCGCGATAGAAGATTGTAATGTTAATAAGTTTTCCCCAATAAAACTCATTGTCATCGCTGTAACTGCTGAACTAGATTGAATGACAGAGCTGAGAAGTGTTCCAATAACAAGAGCTATTGTGTTGCTATTGCTTGTAAAAACAAACCAGTCATAAACTGTTGGGATAGAAGAAAGTAAATAAGCTAGGCCTTCAAATCCTCTTATTGCAGTTATCATCATTGCTAGTCCAAAAAAAAAGCACCCATATGAAAAAACTGTTTCTTTTTTTGAAAAAAGAAACAAAACACCTAATAATAGAAAAGGAAAAATAAACGAAGAGAGATCAAATGCAAGCACCTCTAAAGTCATCACTGTTCCAATGTTAGCACCGAGCATAATCCCAATGGAAGAATAAAAAGATAATATTCCAACAGAAACGAAACCAACGATGATAACCATAACTGCTGAACTGCTTTGAAGAAGGCTGGTTAAAATTAATCCAATTAATAACCCCTTCCAAGGTCGGTCAACTAATTTAATAAAGAGAGAAGGAATGGCACCTTTGAATCTCATAAGCAATCCGTGTCTCATGACCACCATTCCAAACAGAAATAGAGATAAATAAATTGCAAATAATGTCATCCATTCATTCATTTTATTTCCTCCTCGAGATATTATATCGGAAGAGGAGGACAAACATGACAATTTCATTAATTTTAAAAGAAAAGTTGACCATAACTTCCCATTCATATATAATGAAAAAAGACATGCTTTTTGTACTTGTAGTTTTCTCTCTTTTGAGAAAGGTCAAAGTACGCTATGACAAAAATTTTCATCAATAGTATTAAACTGATGATCATCAAATGTCTTGTTTAGCATGTTTTGATTGGTTGTTCGGAGGGAGGGATACAGAATGGCAGAAACACGTGTAAGAAAAAATGAATCCATCGATGTTGCTCTTCGACGCTTCAAGAAATCAATTTCTAAAGAAGGTACGATGGCAGAAGTTAAGAAACGTAAACATTATGAAAAACCTAGTATTAAACGTAAGAAAAAGTCCGAAGCGGCTCGTAAGCGTAAGTTCTAAATGAGAGGGTGTATTTTCCTTGAACATTCTTGATCAACTTAATCAAGATTTAAAGGATGCGATGCGTAACAGAGATAAGCAACGTCTTTCGGTCATTCGATCAGTGAAATCTTCACTGCAGAATGAATCGATCAATAAAGGCGAAGAGCTTACTGCTGATGAAATCTTAACGGTATTAAATCGTGAGATGAAGCAACGAAAAGAATCTCTCTATGAATTTAAAAAAGCAACACGTGAAGATCTTGTTGAAAAAACTAATACAGAAATTCAGCTACTTTCTGAATATATGCCATCACAACTATCTGATAATGAGCTGCAGCAAATCGTTAATGAGACAATGGATGAAGTTGGAGCAAAATCAAAATCAGATATAGGTAAGGTGATGGGTGCGATCATGCCTAAGGTAAAAGGTCGTGCTGATGGTTCCAGAGTGAAAGATATTGTCCATCAATCTTTAGCTTAAATAAATTAACGCCTTGTTTTATACAAGGCGTTTTTATTTTGCTTAGCTGTATTTAGGAATTACTCAGTTGCAAAAAATACTAATAAGTAGAAGGTTTATCACCTCTATAGTTCTAGCAAATTTTTCATAAGGAATCCTCTTGAGTGAAATGATTGATAACTCATTTTGATTTCTTTTTTAAGGAATAAAAGGTAAAATGAAATCAAAAGGTTTGAAAAAAATGAAACCTAGCTCTTATTTAAACGTATTCATATTATCGCAATAATTTTAAAGTGACACCATTTTGAAAAGGAGGTTATAAATTTGAAAAAGAACTTTCGAGTGATGGGTTACTCTTTGATGATGATACTGGCTTTTATGTTGTTGATATTCACACCGCCAGAAGCGAAGAGCGATGGCTCAGGTCAACTCGTTTATTATATTCCTTTAGAACAAACAGTGGAGCGAGGCTTAGAGGCATTTTTAAATCGTTCAATCCAAACTGCTGAAGAAGCAGGCGCTGACCAAATTGTGTTTGAAGTAAATACACCAGGTGGATATGTAGATGCAGCAGGAGATATTGCAAAACTAATTAGGGACGCAAACGCGCCGACTACAGCATTTATCGTTGGGGATGCATTGTCAGCAGGAGCTTATCTTTCTTTAAATGCGGATCAAATTGTTATGACTCCTGGTACTGAAATGGGTTCTGCAGCAGTTATTGATGGGACAGGAAATGCTGCTGAGGATAAAGCGCAATCCGCTTGGCTAGGGAGTATGAGGAGCGCTGCAGATATAAATAACCGTGAACATCTTTACGCTTTAGCAATGGCTGATGCATCGATTGACTTGCCTGAATATGGCGCAGGAGAAGGCCATTTGCTTACATTAACGAGTTCAGAAGCGTTAGAAGTTGGCTATGCAGAGGCTGTTGTTGAGAATCGAGCAGAACTTCTTGAGTTAATGAATATAGAAAATGCCACAGAGATAACAACAGAAGTTAGCTTTGCGGAGCAAATTGCTCGGTTTGTAACGAGTCCAATTGTCATACCTATTTTGCTTTCGATAGGTAGTCTAGGATTAGTTCTTGAACTTTATTCACCTGGATTTGGCATTCCGGGGATTATGGGTGCGTCATCGTTGCTTTTATACTTTTATGGGCACTTGGTTGCTGGATTTGCAGGGTGGGAAACGTTAATCTTGTTTGCAATAGGGGTGATTTTGCTTCTAGTGGAAATTTTTTCTCCAAGTTTTGGGATATTTGGAATTGTCGGGATTGGTGCGATGATTGGCAGTCTTGTCATGAGCTCATATTCGACGGCAAATATGTTAATGTCCGTAGGAATAGCTATTATTGTGACAATAGTTGCTTCCGTGTTATTCTTTAAGTACGTAGGTTACTCTGGACCAATGCAACGAATAATTTTTACGGACCAAACAAAAACAGAATTAGGTTACGTCTCAAATGTTAATCGAGATGAGCTTATGGGTGAGGTTGGCAAAACATTAACGATCCTTAGACCATCAGGAACAGCGGAATTAAATAATGAAAGACTTGACGTTGTCTCTGAGGGAGGATATATTGAACAAGGAAAGAAAGTAAAAGTTATTTCCGTAGCGGGTTCACGAATTGTTGTTCGCGAAGTAACTGAAGGAAATGAATAGTTGTATTAGAAAAAGGAGGAAGACAAATGACAGATGAAATTTTTGTACTAATAATCATTGGTGTTGTGATAGTAGCTTTCGCAGTATTGTTCACATTTGTACCAGTAGCACTATGGATTTCAGCATGGGCTGCCGGAGTAAAAGTTGGGATTTTCCAACTAGTTGGGATGAGACTTCGAAGGGTTATTCCACATAGAGTAGTGAACCCATTGATTAAAGCAGTAAAAGCTGGTCTTGAACTTAACACGAACAAACTAGAGGGACATTACTTAGCAGGTGGTAACGTTGACCGCGTTGTAAACGCATTAATTGCGGCTCAACGTGCTAATATTGATTTAACTTTCGAACGTGCAGCAGCTATTGATTTAGCAGGTCGTGACGTACTCGAAGCTGTGCAAATGAGTGTTAATCCGAAAGTGATTGAAACACCATTTATTGCTGGTGTAGCAATGGACGGTATTGAAGTGAAAGCGAAAGCTAGAATTACTGTACGAGCTAATATTGACCGTCTCGTAGGTGGTGCTGGTGAAGAAACAATTATTGCTCGTGTTGGCGAAGGGATTGTTTCGACAATCGGTTCTGCACAAAATCACGCAGAAGTATTGGAAAATCCAGACATGATCTCGCAAACCGTCTTGAAAAAAGGCTTGGATGCTGGAACAGCATTTGAGATTTTATCTATTGATATTGCTGATATTGATATCGGTAAAAATATTGGTGCAGGTCTTCAAACGGATCAGGCAGAAGCAGACAAGAAAATTGCTCAAGCTAAAGCCGAAGAACGTCGTGCAATGGCTGTAGCTGAAGAGCAAGAGATGAAGGCAAGAGTAGAAGAAATGCGGGCTAAAGTGGTTGAAGCTGAAGCTGAAGTACCAATGGCTATGTCAGATGCATTACGCTCTGGAAAGCTAGGAGTAATGGATTATATGAATTTTAATAATGTCAAAGCTGATACAAACATGCGCGATTCGATTGGCAAAGCAACGAATGATAGTGATGATGATGATAAATCATACTGAGAATAAATGAGAGACTTCTCATTGTTCCTTTTAAGGAAAGGAGCGAACTGGAATGGAAGGTTTGTTTGAATTAATCACGGAATCTCCGCTCCTTCTCTTTTTCATCATCGCTGCAATCATTAGCTTCTTTCGTAGTCGCGGTGGAGAGCAACAGGAAAAACAGTCTGGGGAGCCAAGTCAAGAGAGGCAATCTTCACAGCCTAAGCAGCAAACGAGAAAACAAGGATCGCCGGATATAGGAGTTGATTGGAAAGATATTTTCCGTCAAGAAACTGATCCGACGGAACGTCAACCGTCTGCTTCCAGACAAAGCAGGTCTGAATCGCCTGTATCATCATTTCCTAATGATGCTGAAGAAGAACTCAACCAATCCAATCGTGAACTTCACGAGCGGTATGAGCGGATAAAGAATCAAAAAGAAAGTACGATTGAAACTTCTCCAATCTTTAACAATGATTTAACGCTTCAAAAGAAAGATAAAATCAATTTAGATTTTAGCCAGGTATCGAAGAATGATGCTATTAAAGGTGTTATTTGGTCAGAGATACTTGGAAAACCAAAGGCAAGAAGAAAATAAGATATTTTAGACATGCACAGTATCCTGTGCATGTCTTTTTGTACTTTAAGATTGTTTGACTTCGCTAAAGGATCAAAGTATAAGAAAAACTAAGGATTTCGCCACGAAGAACTTGACGACAAGCCTTAGTTTTTCTAATGCTGTCAAAAAGTAAATCCATCTGATTCAATATTATTCAGAATATAAATAAGAAGTCAAGATTGATCATATTTTTTATGTAACTAGCTTTTTTGGGTGATAGCCCTATAAAAGTCGTCATACATATGAGGGGAGGGGAGGTTCAATATGAAACAATTCCAAACATGGATAAAGAGATGGATGGTAGATCATATGGACTTGCCTGAAGATGTCGTCATGGATTTACCGAGATTAACAATGATTGGGCAAGTTCATCTATATATAGAAAATCATAAGGGTGTCGTACGATTCACCAACAAAGAGTTGAGGTTAGCATTAAATGAAGGGCAACTCGTTATTACTGGCGAACAATTTGTGATTAAAACAATTTTACCAGAAGAAATGTTACTTGAAGGTAGAATTCATCATATTTCTTACTTTGAAGAGTGATAAGAATACATGGTAAAGAGGGGATATACATGAAAAACTACTGGGCACAAAGATCAACAGGTTATATTAACATGCGTGTAACAGGTGTAAGCGCAGAAGATTTTATTCAAGAATGCGCTAAAAAAGATATAGTGATTTGGGAGATTATTTATGAAGAAGAAAATGTATTTACTGCAAATATATTATTAGCAGATCTCTCGAAACTCAAAATATTGGCCAAGCATTTCCCGTGTAAAGTATCTTTTCTTGAAAAAAAAGGATTTCCATTTTTTTTAAATAAGATTTTACGTCGAAAAGGAATGGTAGCTGGGCTTATTGGTTTTTTGTTATTTTTGGTACTTCTTTCAAATATGGTCTGGGGAATTACCATAGAAGGTGCTTCTCCAGCGTTGGAGCATGAAATTGAATCAACCGTCAATGAGATGGGGATAAAAAAAGGAAGATTTCAATATTTTCTCCCTCCTCCTGAAATTATCCAACAAACTATTATGAATGAAATGAATGAAGTTACTTGGGTCGGAGTGACGAAACAAGGTGCTTCTTATCATTTTCAAATCGTAGAAAAAGAGGTTGTTGAAGAGAGTCCTCCTTCCACGCCTGGACATCTAATTGCGTCAAGGAAAGCAGTTATAAAGGATATGTTTGTTGATAAAGGAAAAGCGATGGTAAAGATGAATCAAGTTGTTGAAAAAGGTGATATTCTTGTATCAGGACTTATTGGCAAAGAAGATGATAAAAAGCAAATCTCAGCTGAGGGAAGTGTCGTAGGTGAGTTTTGGTATGGGGTTCAAGTTAGTGTACCACTTCATATGATGGTTGAGATGCTTACTGGTGAAATAAATAGAAAGCATTTACTTGGAATATGGAATTTAGATATACCGATTTGGGGTTGGAATTCATTGGACTCGGAAGAGACGTTTGAGGAAACATTCACAAAAGAATGGGAACCTTTTGGATTGACTTTTCCAATCAATTATCAGTATATAGATGAATATGAGTTAAAGACTTTAGATAGTGACAGACTAAAGACAGAAGCAGTTAAGATTGCAATTAAAGAGAGTGAAAAAAAGCTTCTCCAGCAATTTTCTGATAAGGCAGAAGTGATAGATGAAAAAGTTTTGCACCAGACCCTAGACGGTGGTAAAGTAAAGGTATCATTACACTTTCGAATCATCGATGAAATCGCGGTAAAACAACCGATAATTCAAGGAGACTGAGACGATTGATAGAAAATAAACGAACGATTGAATTACCTATTCAAAATGCTAATGAGGTACAAGCTTTATTTGGTCCAAAAGATAAACATTTGTACCGGCTTGAAGAAGTGTACGCAACAAAGATTTTGACTAGAGGTGAAGAAGTTACGATCTTTGGCGATGATGAGACCATCGAAAAAGTCAAAGAGATCTTGGAAATGCTACTAAGATTAATACGAAATGGTGTTTCAGTAAAGGAAAGAGATATTTTATATGCTACACAATTATCAAATCGTGGCTTGTTAAATGAGATGGCTGATTTATATGAAGATAAAATTACAGTTACAGCAAAAGGAAAGCCAATTTTAGCCAAAACTCTTGGCCAACGGCATTATGTTTCTGCGATCCGAAAGAATGACATTGTGCTCGGGATAGGTCCAGCTGGTACAGGAAAGACCTACTTAGCTGTCGTGTTGGCTGTTCACGCTCTCAAGGAAGGGCAAATAAAACGGATTGTATTAACAAGACCTGCAGTTGAAGCTGGCGAAAGTTTAGGGTTCCTTCCAGGAGATTTAAAAGAGAAAGTCGATCCCTATTTGCGTCCATTATATGATGCCCTTCACGATGTATTAGGTGTCGAACATACGGACCGCTTGATGGAAAGAGGTACAATTGAAATTGCTCCATTAGCTTATATGCGTGGAAGAACATTAGATGATTCGTTTGTTATTTTAGATGAGGCTCAAAATACGACTGCAGAGCAAATAAAAATGTTTTTGACAAGACTTGGATTTGGTTCAAAGATGGTCGTCACTGGAGATTTAACTCAAATTGATTTACCTAGAGGAAAGAATTCTGGTCTTAAAGTTGCCTTGAAAGTCCTAAAAGAAGTTGAAGGACTAGCGTTTATTCACCTAGAATCTTCAGATGTAGTTCGTCACACCCTCGTTCAACGAATTATAGATGCATATGAAAATGACGATAACCACTCGTCGCAATAACTTAGTAAGTCATAAAAATGCTGTGGTTTCTTATCTTTTCGTACTGGTATTGGTATAGTCGGATGGAATAAAAACTATTTGGTATTTCTTCCGTAACGAATGTCAGTACCTGAGTTTTAAATAAGGATGCTAAGCTATTCATAATTGAGGTGGGGAATCATGGCAAAAAGGTCGTCCATTGATCAACAAGCATGGTGGAAAAATCTAAAAAATCATCGGTATATTCGAGTTTTTTTATTTTTTGTATTAGGAATTGTTACATATGGTTTATTAGTATCAAATATTATCCCAGATACGTTAGAAGTTGAGACTGGGGCTGTCTCAGAAACCGATATCCGATCTCCTTTAACCATTGAAAATAAAACGGAGACGGAGAGATTAAGGCAGGAAGCATTTGACTCAGTAGAACCTGTTTATTCGATGAGGGCTCGATATTCACAAAATCAAATTGAACGAATGCAAGAAGTATTTCATACGATTAAACAAGTTCAGGTAGAAGTACAGGAACGTGAAGATGAGATTGATCAAAAAGAAGAAGAATTAAGAGATTTAGAAGATGAAATAGCAAGGGAACAATTACGAAATGAATCAGACGAAGAAGTAGAAGAGAATAGCGAAGATGAACTTATTGTGAACGAAGATGAAGAGACGATAAAAATTCCTGAAGAGATAACGGAGGAAAGGCAAATAGAACTGATCCGTGAATTGTTAGCGGAACAAACGAGTGAAAGTTTGTCAGATGAAACATTACAAACTTTGTTAAGAGCTTCTTTTGATGACTTACAAATGGTGCAAGAAACCACAACAAGTGCTGTTTATGACATCATGAATAGAGAAATTGATATGAATACAGTTGATCAAGCAAAAGATGAAGTAGAGAGAAAAGTGGGTTTATCAGCTGTTAGCCCTCAATTATCGAGGGCTATGGTAGAGATATCGAGATTTGGTGTGACAGCAAACTATATGCTTGATGAAGAAGCGACAGTTGAAGCGAGAGAACTTGCTAGTGAATTTATAGAACCAGCTATGATAAGAGAAGGGCAACTTATTGTAGAAGAAGGACAAGTCATCACTTCAGAATTGTATCAACAATTATCTCTTGTAGGATTAACAGAAGATATCAACATGATTTATCCTTATATCGGGCTTGCAATTATTGTTATTTTACTAGTTTCTATGCTTGCGTATTATCTAAATGACGCGAAGACGACCCTGCAATCAAACAACACTCATCTGTTAATGTATACACTTATCTTTACACTAACCTTGGTATTACTTAAGTTGGTCAGTATGATGCATGTACTAGGTCTAAATGGTATTACTTATATTGCCCCTGTAGCTATGGGGACAATATTAATAACAACGCTAATACATTCGAGAGTTGCCTTATTTACTAGCATGGTCTTTGCAGTAATTGCGAGTATCATGTTTAATAGTCAAGGATCAGGCATAGTTGACTATTCTCACGCGATTTTTGTGTTTTTCAGTGGTGTGTCAGGTGTATTTTTCTTGAATAAATCTCATCAAGTCATGAGGATGCTGCAAACGGGTATTTTTGTTTCTTTTATAAATGTATTAGTGGTAATTGCAATGATCATGTTGAAAAACGCCCAGTATGGATGGATTGAAATTGGATCAAATTTAGGATTTGCTGCTATGGCTGGATTTATCTCTGTCGTGTTAGCCATCGGGCTTTTACCATTTTTTGAAGCTGGATTTGGTATTTTATCAACGACAAAATTGATTGAACTATCTAATCCAAATCACCCGTTATTAAGGAAGATTTTATTAGAGGCACCAGGGACTTATCACCACAGTGTCATCGTTGCTAATTTAGCAGAAGGTGCATGCGAATCAATTGGAGCGAATGGATTGTTGGCTAGAGTGGGAGCCTATTACCATGACCTTGGTAAAACTCGACGTCCTCATTTCTTTATTGAAAATCAGCTGAAGATAGACAATCCACATGATACAATTTCACCGAAACTGAGTAAAACGATTATTATCGCCCACCCATATGATGGTGCAGAATTATTAAAAAAACATAAACTTCCGAAAGAATTAGTTGATATTGCAGAACAGCATCATGGAACAACTCTTCTGAAGTATTTTTACCACAAAGCAAAACAAGAATCTCCAGAGGAAGAAATACACGAAATTGATTATCGGTATCCTGGTCCGCGGGCAAAAACAAAAGAATCTGCCATCGTTGGTATTGCAGATTCAGTAGAGGCAGCAGTAAGGTCAATGCAAAAGCCTACGGAAGAAAAAATTGAATTACTTGTGCGAAAGATCGTGACAGATAGATTAGAGGACGGCCAATTTGATGAATGTGATTTGACATTAAAAGAACTAAGTATGGTCGCTACTTCTGTATGTGAAACACTACAGGGAACGTTCCATTCAAGAATTGAATACCCTGAGGGAGATATTCCAAAAGAAAAGAAAGAGGAGGTAAAAGAATGAAATCGTATGTTGTAGACGTAATTGATGAGACAAATAAGGTTTCAACACAGGATCAAGACTTAGTTATCAGTGTCTTACAAACTGCACTTGATAAAGAATCGGTCGAAAATGAATCGGAATTATCAGTTACATTTGTGACAGATGAACGAATTCAAGAAATCAACAAACAATATAGAGATAAGAATCAACCAACAGACGTCTTATCCTTTGCTTTAAATGAGGGTGACGAGATTATAAACAGTGAAGAGATGCCTAACTTATTGGGTGACATTATTATTTCGATTCCACGTGCTGAGTTCCAAGCGACTGATTATGGACATGATTTCCAGCGAGAACTGTGTTTTCTTGCTGTACATGGATTTCTTCATTTAATGGGTTATAATCATGATACTGAGCTGAATGAATCTGACATGTTCACAAAACAAGAGGATATTCTAAACGAGCATGGCCTCAAAAAATAGCCGCCCTTTTGTATCGTGGAGTCGTTTGAAAAAAAGTTTTTACTATGCCTCAAAAGGAATTCGTCATACGTGGAAACATGAACAAAATTTTCGGATTCACATTTTAGTAGCTGTGGGTATATTTATTCTAGCACAACTTTTACGGGTCTCACTTCTTGAACAAACGATCTTGGTCGTAGTTATAGGTGCTGTTATTGGCCTTGAATTAATTAACACAGCGTTTGAGCATATGGTAGATTTAGTTGTGCAAACTTATGATGAACGGGCGAAAATTATCAAAGATGTTGCGGCGGGGGCTGTATTTGCTTTTGCATTGACAGCAGCGATTGTCGGTTGCTTGATTTTTGTTCCAAGATTGCTGGCATTGTTTTTCTAGATGAAAAGGTACTTTTTACATTCTATGTTGAAAATCAACAACATAACACAGGTAACCAAATGAAAAAGTAATATATAGAGGTGAGGGTGATTGCCATGAAAATGGAGCAGTTATTAAATGAAGCAAAAATTGCTAGAGAAAAAGCATATGTCCCGTATTCAAAATTTCAGGTAGGAGCAGCTTTATTATCGACAGACGGCAAGGTATTTCATGGATGTAATATAGAAAATGCTGCATACAGTATGTGTAACTGTGCAGAAAGAACCGCGATATTCAAAGCGGTTTCAGATGGTGTGAGAGAGTTTGAAGCGATGGCGGTTGTTGCAGATACAGAAGGACCTGTTTCACCGTGTGGAGCTTGCAGGCAAGTGATGTCAGAGTTGCTCCAGCCTAATACGAAAATATATCTAACTAATTTATCAAAGAATACATCAGAGTGGACTGTAGCTGAATTGCTACCAGGAGCCTTTACACCGGAGGATTTAAATGGATAATCAACATCAGAAGAAGTCAGGGTTTGCAGCACTAATAGGTAGACCGAATGTCGGCAAGTCAACGTTATTAAATAAAATATTAGGCCAAAAAATTGCGATTATGAGTGATAAGCCTCAAACGACTCGAAATCGTATTCATGGCGTTTACACAGAAAAAAGAGGACAAGTTGTTTTTATAGATACACCAGGAATTCATAAGCCTAAACATCGATTAGGTGATTTCATGACAAGTATTGCTCAGACAGCTTTAAGAGAAGTAGATGTAGTGTTATTTCTTGTTGATGCAAAAGAAGGAAAAGGTCGTGGTGATGAATACATTATTGAGCGATTGAAAAATGTTAATACACCAGTGTTCCTTATTATCAATAAAATTGATGAAATTCATCCGGACGAAATCTTACCAATTATTGAATCTTACAGACGATTATTAACCTTTACAGAGGTTATTCCTGTTTCAGCTCTAAAAGGCAATAACGTACCTACTTTGCTTGATCAAGTCTATGCATACTTGGAGAATGGCCCACAATATTATCCAGAAGACCAAGTGACGGATCACCCTGAGAGGTTTCTAATGTCAGAAATGATTCGAGAAAAAGTACTTCATTTAACGCATGAAGAAGTACCCCATTCTATTGCAGTCGACATTGAGCAAATCAAGCGAAGAGAAAACACCGATACAGTTTATGTAAGTGGTGTTATTGTTGTGGAGCGTAGCTCTCAAAAAGGGATTATAATAGGCAAACAAGGCAAACTGTTGAAAGAAATTGGGAAGTTGGCAAGGGAAGATATTCAGAAGATTCTTGGCTCTAAAATATATCTTGAGCTATTTGTCAAAGTTGAAAAAGATTGGCGAAATAAACCGAAGTATTTACGTGATTTCGGTTATGATAAAGACGAATATTAATGAATAAGGTTGAGGAATAAGAGGAAATAGCGCATTTAGTTTAAATGTCAATTTTTCCTTGACATGAAATAGTAGATCGAGGCCATCATAACAGGTATGAAACGTAATATTACGTCTGTTTCAAGAAAGGTGGAGTAGCGAGATGAGGCAGTTATCTTGGCATGTATTCTCCATGACAGGCAATGTTGAATCATATCTGTTATACAAAGAGCTAGACCAGGATCAGGTTGATGAACCCTCTGAAGAAGAGGAACATCAAACAATTCAAGAAGATGATTCTTTTGTTTAATGATGGCTTTTAGATCACCTGAAGAATGTAGGTGATAACATGTTGCAAAAAATTGAAGGTATCATTATTCGCACAACAAATTATTCAGAAACAAACAAAATTTTAACAGTCTATTCTAGAGAAAACGGGAAAGTGGCTTTGATGGCAAGGGGAGCAAAAAGACCTAAAAGTCGTTTTGTTTCAAGTTCACAGTTATTTGTATACGGGTCGTTTGTTTATCAAAAATCAACAGGGATTGGTACGTTAAATCAAGCGGATGTTCTCGATTCGTTTCGAGATATCAGGAGTGATCTCATGCTGACAGCTTATGCTGCTTACATGGTAGAACTTCTTGATAAACTGACAGAAGACAAAGAAAGTAATCCGTATTTATTTGAGCTTCTTTATCAACTTCTTTATCATTTAAATGAAGGAGAGGACGGCGAAATTTTAATGCGGATTTTGGAGACGAAGATGCTGTCTTTTTCTGGATCAGCACCAACCCTTCATCAATGCGCTCGTTGTAGTAGTTCCGAATTACCATTTATGTTCTCATTAAAATTCGGTGGGGCTCTTTGTAAGAGATGCTTGATAGAAGATCCTTATCACATGAAGATTTCACCAGCGGCGATGAAACTATTGCGATTGTTTCAGCAATTAAATCCTTCAAGAATAGGACATATTTCTGTGAAGCCTGAAACGAAAAAGCAACTAAAAAATGCTTTAGAACTATATTATCAAGAGTATGTAGGCGTTTATTTGAAATCGAAAAGATTTTTAGATCAAATGGATAAATTATCAGACGGTTAGATTGACAGTTGAGTGATAATTGAGTAAGATTTGACAATAAGCAAGTTTAAGCTAAAAGAATAATGTGCGTAGAAAGAAAATAGTACTTACTCTCTCCCTGCAAAGGAGCGAGCTTAGGATGGTGGAAGCTAAGCAATGTATGGATAGTAAGGAAGGCGTTCTCGAGCACATTTTTAAAGTGGCATGGCTTTATAGTTGTGCAAGTAGGGTGGAACCGCGGGTTACTCTCGTCCCTATGTCCATTAGAATGGACATAGGGACGAGAGTTTTTATTTGTTTAAAATCTGAATAATGTAAAGCTACAAAATATTAAATAAGTGGAGGGATAAGTGTGAATGTACAAGAAATGATCCTTACGTTACAGAAATTTTGGGGAGAGCAAAATTGTTTGTTATTACAACCGTATGATATAGAAAAAGGTGCTGGGACGATGAATCCAATGACCTTTTTGCGGAGTATTGGGCCTGAACCTTGGAATGTTGCCTACGTAGAACCATCTAGAAGACCGGCTGACGGACGTTACGGGGACAACCCTAACCGCTTGTATCAACATCATCAGTTTCAAGTCATAATGAAACCTTCTCCAGACAATATTCAGGAGTTATATTTGCAAAGTTTACAGAAGTTAGGGATAAATCCTGAAGAGCATGATATTCGTTTTGTTGAAGATAACTGGGAAGCGCCTACGCTTGCTGCTTGGGGATTAGGTTGGGAAGTGTGGCTTGATGGCATGGAAATCACACAGTTTACATATTTTCAGCAGGTAGGTGGATTGGATGCAAGTCCGGTGTCCGTAGAAATCACATACGGTATTGAAAGGTTAGCTTCTTATATTCAAGACAAGGAAAATGTTTACGATTTAGAGTGGGTAAACGGATTTACGTACGGAGATGTATTTTTACAGAATGAGTTTGAACAATCAAAATATGCTTTTGAAGTTGCAGATGCAAACATGCTATTTACGCTTTTTGGTACATATGAACAGGAAGCGAGACGTGCATTAGAAGAAAAGCTTGTGCTTCCTTCTTATGATTACGTTTTAAAATGTTCGCATGTATTCAATTTACTAGATGCTCAAGGGGCAATCTCTGTGACGGAGAGAGCCGGTTACATTGGTCGTGTAAGGAATTTGGCACGTAATTGTGCAAAGCAATATTATCATGTAAGAGAAGAACTCGGATTTCCAATGTTGAAAGATGAGGAGGAGAATAACCATGAGTAAGCGAACATTGCTACTAGAAGTAGGACTAGAAGAGGTGCCAGCAAGATTTGTGACAGATGCTATGAATAAATTAAAAGAGCAGACAGAAAAATGGTTTGATGAAAACCGTTTAGGTTATGAAAAAATCATTGCATATTCAACACCAAGACGATTGGCTGTCTTAGTAACTGGGTTAGTTGAAGTGCAAGCGGATATCGAAGAAGAAGCGAAAGGACCTTCAAAAAAAATAGCGATTGATAATGCTGGTGAATGGTCTAAAGCGGCTCAAGGTTTTGCTAAAGGCAAAGGAGTTTCAGTAGAAGAGTTGTATTTCAAAGAGGTAAAAGGTGAGGAATACGTATTTGCCACAAAGCATGTTGCAGGAAAAGAAGTCAAAGCTCTTTTGCCTCAACTAAAGGAAGTTATTCTAAGTGTTTCATTTCCTAAAAATATGAAATGGGGGAGCCATGACCTACGATATGTAAGACCGATAAAATGGATCGTTGCGTTGTTTGGGAACGAAATCATTTCATTTGATATTGCGGGAGTAAAAACTAACCGATTTACATTTGGTCATCGTTTCTTAGGAGATAAAGTCGACATAAATGATGCCGATAACTATGTTGAAACGCTACTTAGTCAGCATGTCATTGCTGACCCAGTTGAAAGAAAACAAGCGATTCAATCTCAGATTAAACAGATGGCTGAAGATGAAAAGTGGCAGATTCCAATAGATGATGATTTATTAGAAGAAGTAAACAATTTAGTGGAATATCCAACTGCTCTTTATGGACAATTTGATGAACGATTTTTAAATGTTCCAGATGATGTTTTGGTTACATCTATGCGTGAACACCAGCGTTATTTTCCAGTGAAAAATGACACAGGAGAACTATTACCATATTTTGTAACTATTCGTAACGGAGATCACCGTCATTTGGAAAATGTGCAAAAAGGAAATGAAAAAGTATTACGAGCGAGGTTAGCTGATTCGGAGTTCTTTTATAAGGAAGATTTGAAAAGTACTTTTGAATCCAGGTTTTCTAAATTGGAATCGATTGTCTATCACGAGGAGCTAGGTTCAGTTGGAGATAAAGTAAGAAGAGTGAAGAAGTTGGCGATGATACTTGCTGATATGGTAGGTGCAACTTCAAAGCAAAAAGAACAAACGGAACGAGCAGCTCATTTATCAAAAGTAGATCTAGTTACACATATGGTTAATGAATTCCCTGAATTAGAGGGAAGAATGGGTGAAGAGTATGCCTTAAAATCGGGAGAATCGAAAGAGGTTTCACAAGCGATCCGGGAGCATTATTTACCAAAGCAGTCTGGAGATCCTCTACCTCAATCATCGGTAGGTTCCTTTGTCAGCGTGGCAGATAAAGTTGATACATTGGTGACAAGTTTTGCTATTGGGCAAATTCCTACCGGTTCACAGGATCCTCATGGGCTTCGCCGACAAACAGCGGGAGTCATGAAAATCTTTTTGGCAGAGGCTTGGGATCTTGATTTATTTCAATTTGTGGAAAAAGCAATAGATATAGTTGAATCGAGAGGACTTTTGAAGCGGAGTAAGCAACAAGTTATTAGTGATTTAACTGAATTTGTGAAATTACGATATAAGATCTTGTTGCATGATGAAGGCATTCGTTACGATGTAGTTGATGCAATCCTGACAACGCAATTAGGTCGTGTGAGTTTTATTGTGGAAAAAGGACGATTCTTGATGAAAGAACTGTCCTCTCAAACTTTTAAAAAAGATGTCGAAGCGTTTAGCCGCGTCACGAATATTGCTAAAAAAGCTCAAGACGATAGCACAGTTGTAGATCCATCTCTGTTTGTAGAAAAGCAAGAAATACAATTGCAAAAAATCACAGATGAAAAAGCAGGTAAACTGCTTGAACTGTTAGATAAAAGTAAATTAGAAGAAGCGTATCAAGAATTGAAAAGCATTGAGCCTTCTATTCATGATTATTTTGATCATATTATGGTTATGGACGAGGATGCTACTGTAAAACGGAATCGGTTAGCACAAATGAACATGGTTGCAAAAATGATCGAATCGTTTGCTGACTTTCAAGCGATTGTGTTTCATTCTGAGGAGTAAGATTCTTTCGCATAAATCCTTGTTACGTTATAATAATAGACGAATAGATAATGGGAATAACTCGATTCTTATCCAAAAATTCATGATTAGTTCAATCTAGAATAGGGGGGAAGATATGGAACTCAATAATCGGCAGGAATTAATCATTAGCATCGTAAAGGAAAATGGGCCGATAACCGGGGAAAAAATTGCAGAGAAACTCTCGTTAACAAGAGCGACTTTACGACCAGATTTAGCGATATTAACTATGTCAGGTTTTTTAGATGCTCGACCTCGAGTTGGCTATTTCTACACGGGGAAAACGGGTGGTCAATTTTTTAACGAGCGTATGATAAAGTTAACTGTTGAAGAGTTCCAATCTACCCCTGTCGTAGTTAATGAATCTGCTTCCGTTTATGATGCTATCTGTACGATGTTCTTAGAAGATGTCGGGACATTGTTCGTAGTTAACAAAAAAGAACATTTAGTAGGAATCCTATCAAGAAAAGACTTGTTGAGAGCGAGTATGGGGAAACAAGATCTTGAAAGTGTTCCTATCAGTATCATCATGACAAGAATGCCTAATGTGACAACCTGTAAACCAACAGATTCAATGTTAGAAGTAGCAAATAAGCTAATTAACAAACAAATTGATGGTCTTCCGGTAGTTAAAGAAATGGAAGTAGATGGTTTAATTATTCAAGAAGTTATCGGACGGGTGACAAAGACAAATATTAGCAAAGCATTTATTTATTTGGCGAATAATGACGCACATGCTTAAGCATGAACATTCCGGGTATTTGGAGGGTAGCTATGTCTAGAATAGGTGATTCAGTTGTTTATGTTCTTTCCGACTCGGTTGGTGAAACTGGCGAGTTAGTAGTAAGAGCGGCGTTAAGTCAATTTGATGAGGATGTAACTGTCATTCGATGTGTCCCTTATGTAGAGGATAGAGTTATAATTGATGAAATTATTGCTCAAGCGAAAGAAAATAATGGTATCATTGCCTTTACAATAGTACTGACGGAAGTTAGAGAATATCTGGTGAGGGAAGCCTATGAGAATAATATTCCAATATACGACATCTTAACTCCACTAATATCGATTATGGGAGATCGTTTAAATGTCGCACCTAAAAATAAATCAGGCCTAATGCACGCTTTAGATGAAGATTACTTTAGGAAAGTGGAAGCAATAGAGTTTGCTGTTAAATACGATGATGGTAGAGATCCACGTGGAATTGAACGAGCAGACGTTGTTCTTGTTGGTGTTTCTAGAACATCAAAGACGCCTTTATCACAATATTTAGCACATAAAAGTTTAAAGGTGGCAAATATTCCACTTGTTCCTGAAGTTGAGCCACCAGAAGAATTATTTAGAGCTCCAGCTGCAAAAATTATTGGTTTGAAAATCAATCCTGAGAAACTGAATGGAATTCGTGCTGAACGACTGAAAGCTTTAGGATTAAAGGAAGAAGCGAGTTATGCAACGTTGGATCGAATACAGGAGGAACTACTCTATTCTAAAGAAGTGATGGAACGACTTGGCTGTGATGTGATTGACGTCTCAACAAAAGCAGTAGAAGAAACTGCGAACTTAATTTACCAAAAAGTTCGTGGAGTTTAATCTAATGAAGTAACTTTCAGTGCTGCAAAGTAATTATTGATAATATTCTACTTTCAATAATGAGGGAATTATAAAAAAAGATTTAGAAGGCTAAACGTCTTTTGAATCTTTTTTATACTTTAACCCGAATTATTCATAAAACACAAAGAAGTACTAGACGTACGAGTTGAAAAAATCAATTTCTTACACAACTTTTATATGGGACACTTGATCCACTATAGGTGAACCCTTTCCGTTCCAAATGCTTCTGTCTTCTGAAAACGTTCCGAATTAGCGAGGAATTCGGAGCGTTCGAGGGATAAAAATTGGAAAACGTTCCGAATTAGTGACGGGTTCGGTGCGTTAGAGGAATGGAGATTGAAAAACGTTCCGAATCAGTGAGGAATTCGGAGCGTTAGTGGAATGGAAATTGAAAAACGTTCCAAATTAGCGAGGAATTCGGAGCGTTCGAGGAATGGAAATTGAAAAACGTTCCGAATCAGTGAGGGATTCGGAGCGTTAGAGGAATGGAAAATGAAAAACGTTCCGAATCAGCGAGGAATTCGGAGCGTTAGAGGAATGGAGATTGGAAAACGTTCCGAATTAGTGAGGGATTCGGAGCGTTAGAGGAATGGAAAATGAAAAACGTTCCGAATCAGCGAGGAATTCGGAGCGTTAGAGGAATGGAGATTGGAAAACGTCCCGAATTAGCGAGGAATTCGGAGCGTTAGAGGAATGGAGATTGGAAAACGTTCCGAATTAGCGAGGAATTCGGATCGTTAGAGGAATGGAAATTGGAAAACGTTCCGAATCAGTGAGGAATTCGGAGCGTTCGAGGAATAAAGATTGGAAAACGTTCCGAATCAGTGAGGAATTCGGAGCGTTCGTAGAATCAATATTGAGAAACAGTCCACACTGCGAAAGTGGCTTTAATACTTTTATTGAATTTCAATTTTTTTGCTGCACTTTTCATGATGATGGAGATACTTTATCTATCATTTTTCACTTATAAGGTGAAAACGTTAAAAGTTAGTTCGACCATATGACACAACAGACAGATCAATTTTTAACTGCTATTTGAATAATCTAGATTTAAGAATGTTTAACTTCACTAAAAGATTAAAGTATAACTAAACGAAGGCTTTCGCCAAGAAGGACTAGACTAAAAGCCAAATTTTTCTAATATTAATTTGAAATTGATTTTTTCCTAAAAGATGAGAGAAAACTCTAGCCTAAATGATGTTTATCCTATATAATGAAATATTGTGACTTGTCGAATTAGAGAAAATGATAGCGAAATCAGAAAGAGAACAAATGAATTGTAAATGTCAAGACTTTTTTTTAGTTTTTTGGTAAAGATAGTAATAGTTCATGGATTCCCCACTGGTAAATGGTCGATATTAAATAAGAAGCTTCATAAAAATTTAAAAAAAGAAGGATTATTTAAAGAGATGTAGAATAAACAACATATGGCAATGAAAAAAAACAAGATTTTTGTCGACAATATGCTACCTTATTTAGAATTGTTGTTAACTTCTAAGGTAATAGAAGGAGCAGATCTCTTCCTTCAGGAAGTTTGTTTAAGAAGTTCGATAATTGCTTTATAGGAGTATTTGAATAAATTCCTACAAAGTTAGCAGGAAATTTGAAAAGAGAGGCGAAACCATATCATGCGCCTACTTTTTAGATAAAGGGAAAAAGGTTGGTGAAAAGATTGACTCAACGTATTCCCGAAGAAAAAATCGAAGAAGTTCGTCAATCATTAGACATCGTTGACGTGATTAGCGAATATGTTCAATTGAAAAAGCAAGGAAGAAATTTCGTAGGCCTTTGCCCATTCCATGGTGAAAAAACTCCTTCGTTTTCAGTTTCACCTGATAAACAGCTTTATCATTGTTTTGGATGTGGAGCAGGAGGGAATGCCTTTTCATTTGTTATGGAAACGGAAGGGATTAGTTTTATTGAATCGGTCGAAAAATTAGCCGAAAGAACGAATATTTCACTACCTGAGCTTGAAGCTAAGATGAATAATAAACCCGAGATTAGTGAGCAAATGAAGCGGTGGTACGAAGGTCATGAATTAGCAGCCAAGCTTTACCACCATGTGCTTACGATATCTGATGAGGGAAGAGAAGCAAGGGAGTATCTTCGTAAAAGAGGTTTTACAAAAGACATGATTGATCGATTTCAAATAGGTTATGCACCTAATTCATGGGATTTTTTGTCAAGTTTTTTGCAAAAAAGGTCTCATTCGGTGACCGAGATGGCAGAATGTGGACTCTTAGGTTTGCGAGAACACGATCAAAAACCATTTGATCGATTTCGAGACCGGATTATGTTTCCAATTTGGGACCGACGAGGAAATATGATTGCATTTGGGGGGCGAGTTGTAAATGAAGGGAATCCGAAATACTTAAATAGTCCGGAATCCCAAGTCTTTAACAAGAGTGATGTGTTGTATTTCTTTAACAAGGCAAGGTCTGTGATGAGAAAGAAAAATGAGGCTGTTTTGTTCGAGGGATATGTCGATGTTATCTCAGCTTGGCGAGCGGGTATAGATAATGGAGTTGCTGGTTTAGGAACGGCCTTAACAGAATCTCAAGCAAAAATGCTCCGCAGAAACGCAGACAAAGTGATTCTTTGTTATGATTCTGACGATGCGGGTCTTAAAGCGACGTATAAAAATGCACAAGTATTAGAAAGTATAGGTGCACAAGTACGTATTGGGAAACTCCCTGATGGCGATGATCCTCATGACTATATTCAAAAGTATGGATCTGAAAGATTTGTCCAAGATGTTATTACTAAAAACATTACATTGATGGCGTTTAAACTTGAATTTTTCCGCCGTGGAAAAAATCTTCAAGATGAAGGAGATAGGTTAACTTATATTGATGAGATCCTATTCGAAATCAGTCTCTTACCTCGAGCGTTAGAAAGAGATTATTACTTGAGACAGCTGTCTGATGAGTTTTCACTATCATTAGAAGCTTTAAAACAAGAACAATCAGTATTATTGAAAGTCCAGCAAAAAAAACAAAAGCGCCAAGTACATCAAGCGATTCAAACGAAAACAGTGAAACGAACACAAAGGATGTTATCCGCTCATGAAAATGCAGAAAGAGAATTGATTGCTCTGATGCTCCAATCGAAGCAGATAGCTGAACAAGTTCAAAGTGAGCTTGGCGGTGATTTTCATTATGATGACTATCAGGCAATAGCAGCACTCATCTATAGTTATTACGGAGAAGGGTACGAGCCTGAACCCTCTCATTTCATTGAATGGATTGATGATAAAGAGTTAAGAACAAAAGCAACTGAACTTGCAATGAAGAAAGTGAATTTAGACCTTTCTGAGCAAGTATTGAACGATTATTTAAAACAGATACGTCAATTTCCTAAGAAAAAAGAAATTGAACAATTGAAGATAGAGCAAAAGCAAGCTGAAGAAGCTTCAGATTTCGTTGAAGCTGCTCGAATTGCGAGTGCTGTATTGCAACTGAGTTTAGAGTTGAAAAAAAAGTAAAACCAACGATTCGGAAATTGTTGTGAACTATAGGAAGGAGGGGTCGTATGGCAGAGAAACCAATTCGTCCAATGGCGGAAGGGGATTTAACCATCGATCAAGTAAAAGAACAGCTAGTTGAATCAGGGAAGAAAAGAGGTACATTAACCTATGCAGAGATTACTGAAAGGTTAGGTGCGTTCGATCAAGACTCTGATCAAATGGATGAATTCTTTGAATATCTTGGTGAACAAGGTGTGGAAATATTAAATGATAATGAGGCGGTTCCAAGTATACAACAAGTTGAAAAGGAAGCTGCATTTGACTTGAATGACTTAAGTGTACCACCAGGAATTAAAATTAATGACCCTGTTCGGATGTATCTTAAGGAAATTGGCCGTGTACCGCTACTTTCTGCTGCTGAAGAGATTGCGTTAGCAAAAAGAATTGAAGACGGTGATGAAGAAGCGAAAAAACGATTAGCAGAAGCGAACCTTCGTCTAGTTGTTAGTATTGCTAAGCGTTATGTTGGCCGAGGAATGTTGTTTCTTGATTTGATTCAAGAAGGAAACATGGGGTTAATTAAAGCAGTTGAGAAATTTGACTATAATAAAGGGTACAAATTTAGTACCTATGCTACGTGGTGGATTCGTCAAGCGATTACAAGAGCGATCGCCGACCAAGCGAGAACGATCCGAATTCCAGTGCATATGGTCGAAACTATAAACAAACTAATAAGAGTTCAACGACAACTCTTGCAAGATTTAGGACGAGAACCAACTCCAGAAGAAGTCTCGAAAGAAATGGAGTTAACACCAGACAAAGTAAGGGAAATTTTGAAGATTGCCCAAGAACCTGTCTCATTAGAAACACCGATCGGTGAGGAAGATGATTCACATTTAGGTGATTTTATTGAAGATCAAGAAGCATTAGCACCATCTGATGCTGCGGCGTATGAACTTCTGAAAGAGCAACTTGAAGATGTATTAGATACGTTAACCGATCGTGAAGAAAATGTATTGCGATTACGTTTTGGACTAGATGATGGTCGTACGCGTACGTTGGAAGAAGTCGGGAAAGTTTTCGGTGTAACGAGAGAACGTATTCGTCAAATCGAAGCAAAAGCTTTAAGAAAACTGCGCCATCCAAGTCGAAGTAAGCGTCTGAAAGATTTTCTTGAATAGATAATGTGTCATTTATCAAGATAAAGATTGTCATATAAGAAAAATTAAATGAGAGACAAAATGTAATATTTGATTTGGAGAAGAGGAGAAAGCCATAAAAGCCCACAGAGAATGCAAGTTCTCATCGGTTTTTATGGCTTTTATTTTTATACTATAAGAATGTTAAACGTCGCTAAAGGGTTAAAGTATAAGATAAACTAAGGCTTTCGCTATGATGGACTTGGCGATAAGCCAAGTTTTTCTAATGTGAAGATCATAAGTTGCACCATGAAAGAAACATATTTAGAGCTTTCTTATTTTACCTCTATATATTCTTGTACATTTGTACGATATAATTAAAAAGATAATTTAATGAAAGGTGATTTTATGGATGAGCGGAAAAGAATCATCGTCAGTGAAATAAAAAAATGGCAAGAAAATAAACTTCTTCCAGAAACGTACTGTCTATTTCTACTCAGTTTATATTCGGAAGGAAACGACGGAATGAGTGAAACGACCAGTAAGAAAACCGATTCACTTATTCCGCACGCAAAAAAAGCGCTATTGAGTTTTTTTATAATGATAATAGTAATGGTTATTATATTGTTAGCAATTTATTTTACACAAACTACTTCAACTGTTCAAGTTGTTATTCTTGTTGGATTACTTGGCTTAAGTATTGCTGGAGCATACTTTTATCATCAGAAAAAATCTCTCTATGCACACCTATATGTCGTGTTGGCAACCTTTATCTCGTTTATTATCACAATCGTCGCAATGGAACTTTTTTTTCCAGACAATCGTATTTTTTTAGGAGGGGGCATACTTGTTTTATGCTTAGGCTGGATTTTAGCCGGTTGGCGTTATCGTTATCACTATTTGTATATAGCAGGTGGCACAGGTATTTTATTGTTTATCGGACTTATTATAGTGGAAAGAATGTAATGATTTGAAGAAGGGGAATAATCAATGCAGATAATTGCTCATAGAGGAAACAAGAAATATACACCAGAGAATACGATGGCAGCATTTATATCAGCAGCGACGTATCCGATTGATGGAGTAGAATTTGATCTTCAGTGGAGTAAAGATCAAGTACCTGTTGTGATTCATGATCCAACGATCGATCGAACGACAAACGGAAGAGGGGCTGTACGTTCCTTTACATTACAAGAGTTAAAACAGTTTGATGCAGGTAGTTATTTCCATGAGTCATTTCGTGGGGAGAAGATCCCTTCGTTTGCTGATGTCTTAAATTGGGCCAAAGGCACTAAGCTTGATTTACATGTGGAATTAAAACAACAACGGGATCAACCTTCTTTGTTTGTAGAAAGTTGTTTGCACGAGATTGATAAATCCGGACTTTCAAACAGAGTCGTCATATCAACTTTTTATCATTCGTATATATCAGAAATAAAACGGCAAAACTCATTGATAAATACAGCATTATTAACGAAAACGCCGATTTTTCGTGGGACGAAGTATGCTCGTCAGGTTCAAGCGGATGGTATTCATATTCGACATGGTTTTCAGGCATCAAGGTATTACCTCGGGTGGAGTAAAAAGGGAGTACCGATACGAGTTTACCGAGTCCATAGCGTACGAGAAGCTAAAAAATGTCAACGTTTGAACGTCGATGCAATTATTACGAATGATCCTAGGCTAATGACAGAGAATTTTCGTGAAAATCAAAAGTTAAATGGGGTTTAATACTTTTCTATTGAGTCATTTTCATATACAATATAGTAGTGTGTGTTATACAACGTGAAAATCGTTGGGGATTTATTTTAGAAATAATAAGGGAGGTACATAAGTATGAGAGGAAAACCTCTTTACCCTTTTGCTCTGACTGCCATTTTGGGAATTCTTTTGATCATTGTGTTATCGTTTGTTGGCGTTAATATAGGTCCTGATACAGCTTCAGAGAACGGGGAAGAAAACGCAGAAGAGCAAGAATTCGATGATCCAATTGAGCTAGGTGAAAGCATTTATGCAGGTCAGTGTGCAGGATGCCATGGTGGTGACTTATCTGGTGGTGTTGGACCTGCGTTGGATAGTGGAGATTATTCAGCAGATGATATTGTAGATGCGATTGCTGAAGGTCCAGGAACGATGCCTGATAATATTGTGTCAGGTGATGAAGCTCAAGCTGTTGCGGATTATATTTTAGCAGAAAATGAATAAATTAACATTAAGAGAAGGATCTTTGTATCCTTCTTTTTGTCATATTGTGAGATGAATAAAAATGAATGATTTACTATACCGATGAAATTAAGGTGAATGAAGTGAATGAACAATTATTATCTAAACGATTAGAGAAAGTTAGCGAGTTTGTAGCGCAGGGAGCTATATTAGCAGATATTGGCTCTGATCATGCATATTTACCTGTCCACTTAGTTAAACAAGGAAAGTGTCCTCGTGCTATTGCTGGGGAAGTAAATCAAGGGCCACTTACCTCAGCTAAAGCACAAATTGCAAAACATCGTTTAAGTGATCGAATAACAGCTAAGTTAGGAAGTGGTCTATCTGTACTAAAAGACGAAAAAGTTGATACCGTAGTTGTGGCTGGTATGGGAGGATCGCTTATTGCATCGATCTTAGAAGAAGGGAAAGATTATCTTGAAATGGTTGAACAGCTTATTCTTCAACCTAATGTCGCCGCCGATAACGTGAGACGGTGGTTATTCAAGCATGGTTGGTCCTTAGTTGATGAAGCAATAGTTGATGAAGAGGATCATGTTTATGAAATTATTGTTGCTGAGCAGGGACCTCCAAATCTACATTATGGTAGCGAGTTAGAGAAAGAACTTTGGATGGGGCCATTTTTACTAAAAGAGAAAAATTCCGCTTTTCAAAAAAAGTGGGTTAGGGAATTAGATAAATTAGAAAAGGTATTTGAGCAACTTAATCATGCAAGTGATCAAGAAAAGTTAGTATTGAAAAAGCAAGAAATTCAACAAAAGTTATTGTGGTTGAAGGAGGTATTACCGTGAAACAAGCAAATGGACAAACGATTATTCAAGCTTTTGAACAGTTTTCTCCGAAGTCTTACGCGCTAGAAGGAGATAAGATAGGCTTACAAATTGGTACACTTAACAAACCAGTTAGTAAAGTCATGGTTGCTTTAGACGTATTGGAACCAGTTGTTGATGAAGCAATTGAAAAAGGAGTGAATTTGATTATTGCTCACCATCCAATTATTTTCAAGCCTATTAAAGCGTTAAGGACAGATCAAACGTATGGTAGAACAATTGAAAAATTGATCAAACATGATATTACAGTGTATGCTGCGCACACAAATCTTGACGTTACGCCAGGTGGTGTTAATGATATGATGGCTGACGCATTGGAATTACAGGATTTAGAAGTTTTAGTAGAGACAGAAAAGGATACTTTGAAAAAACTAGTTGTGTTTGTCCCAGAAAATAATGCGAAAGAAGTTCGCGAGGCAATCGGAGCATCAGGAGCGGGCCATATTGGTAACTACAGTCATTGTAGTTTCACCTCTTATGGGATGGGGGCGTTTAAACCCGGAGAAGGTACAGACCCATTTATCGGGAATCAAGGTGAAATGGAGTTTGTTGATGAGGTGAAAATAGAAAGTGTTTTTCATGCATCGATAGAAAAGCAAGTGATTCGCGCAATGGAGAAAGCTCATCCTTACGAAGAAGTCGCTTATGATCTTTATGACATGTCGTCTTCAGGTGCATCGCTTGGTTTAGGGCGGATCGGTTATTTAAAGAAAGAGGTAACTTTAGATGAATTTGCTGAACAAGTGAAAAAAGCGTTTGACGTTAAAGGTCTTCGTGTTGTTGGAAATGGAGAGAGAAAAGTAAAGAAAGTAGCTGTTCTTGGTGGCGATGGAAATAAATATACGTTTACAGCATTGCACAAAGGAGCAGATGTTTATGTAACTGGAGATTTATATTACCATGTTGCCCATGATGCGATGATGGAAGGGTTGATGATGATAGACCCAGGCCACAACGTAGAGAAAATAATGAAAGTAGGCGTTCAAAAGAAGATTGAGGCTTTTATTGCTGAAAAAAAATATAATACGGATGTCATAATTTCAGATCTTCATACTGATCCGTTTAGATTTTTGTAAGATAGTATGATTTGACAACAAACCTCCCGCTCTTCAATAGAAAATGAAGATCGGGAGGTTTTATTTCGGAATACTTATCAATGACTGCTTTTAAAGCAGAAGGAATTTTATAGCGGACTGCAATTGTTTCGTTAACTTGTGCCCTTTATCATGTAGTCATGTAGTGAATGTGGAAAGAAAGGTAACAAGAGGGAGCGACTTGTGCCACATGAGAGCTGGAATATGAAAGTAAGGATCACAAGAGAAAGCAGCATATGACTTTATCGAGCAGCAAAGGTAGATGAAGGGCTTACAAGTCAAAAGGAAACTGCTCAACTCCTCAGAAACCCGTTGGAAGCAGATTTACGGTGGAAAAACAAAAAAGACGCCGGGCAATAGTTAGCCCGGCGTCTTTCTCTTATGCCTCTTGAATCCTTTTCTTTTTTATTTTCGGAAGAACTTTTGTTAATTTTACCATGCTTGTTGTATCCCATGTATGAGGATCTTCCTCATCAAAATTCTGCAAAAAGGTGATTACTTCTTTTGTTATTGGTGTAGGAGTACTTGCACCTGAAGTGACAGCAACTGTTTTAATACCTTTAAGTGATTCTAGATCCAAGTCGTTTACACTTTTGACTCGGTAAGATGGTGTACCTGCTACTTCCTCTGATACTTGGGTAAGTCGATTTGAATTATTACTTTTGGGATCACCCACGACAATGAGAAGGTCTGCTTTGCCAGCTTGTTCAGCAACAGCTTCTTGACGAACTTGTGTCGCCATACAAATTTCATTGTGAACTTCGGCTCTAGGATATTTTTTCAATGCTTTATTAATAATCGTTGAAACATCCCATTGACTCATGGTGGTCTGATTCGTAATTAAGATTTTATCGTTTGTTAATGTTAAGTCTTCTACATCTTGCTCTGACTCAACAAGATGAACGACATCTGGGGCTACGCCAATGGCTCCTTCTGGTTCAGGATGGCCTTGTTTACCTATATAGATAAATTCATAACCTTCTGCTTTTTTATTGCGAATAAGGTCATGTGTCACGGTTACATCTGGGCATGTGGCATCTACTGTTGTTAGTCCTTTTTCTTTAGCAAGTTCTCTTACTTCCGGCGAGACGCCGTGAGCAGTGAATATTACGGTACCCTTTTCGACTTGCTTTAGTATTTCTAATCGATTTGGTCCATCAAGAGTAATTATCCCATCTTCTTCAAAGGCATCTGTGATGTGTTGATTGTGAACGATCATTCCTAATATATAGATCGGCCTTGGTAAATCCAAATTCGCAGCAGCTTGTTTGGCTAATACCATCGCATCAACGACGCCGTAACAATAACCTCTTGGGGAAATTTTAATAACTTCCATAAGTCTATTCCTCCTAATGATTCAAAAAAGCTTTTGTCGCTAATTTATGCTAGTTTTAATTGAAAAAGAGTGAAACGGAGATAACTCCAATTTAATTATAAATGTTGAACTACTTAATGACAAACAAATAGTACATGTTTATGTAGATCGAATAAAAAATAAAACGGATACCTAGGAACTAGGGACCCGTTATCATTTAATACTATGCTCCGTGAGCGTGTTCGTTGATGAAGCTCATTGCTTCATCTTCGCTCATTTCATTTACAAGCATCAGTTCACTAACAATAAACTGTTTTGCTCTATCGAGGTTTTTTCGATCTTCCATATGAAGGCCATTATTACGTTCGCCTTGCTTTGAAGTGAGGTTTGCAATAACGCTGGCTGCATCAAGAATTGAGCCTGTTTTAAGTAATGTCTCGTTTTCTTTAGAGTAGGGACGAGCTGCTTCTTTCTTCTCAGGCACTTCACTTGTTTTAAGTGCAGTAGCTACTTCTTCAAGTTGGTCGCTTTTAATGATTTTGCGAAGACCAGATTCTTTTATCCTGTTTTCTGGAAGCATTAAAGTTACGTGGTTTAGTGGAAAGTACACAACAAAATAAATGTGTTTTTCTCCTAGTATATCCTTTTCTTCCATATCTTTGATTGTGCCAGCCCCATGATAAGGGTATACGACGCTTTCTCCCACATTAAACATAGACATTCCTCCAATGCAATAGTATTTCTATTATAACACAAATCGAATCAAAATAAAACATTCTACTATGTTACGTTCTATTAGTCAATAGAAAAATAGAAAAACCTCTTTATCATCAGAGGTTTTGACAATTAAATATATAATTTAGGTGCTGGTATATTCGATGATTTTTGCGTTTTTTTAGTACTTTTTTTTGCAAGTGGCTGCTTGCTTGTTTTTTGTGGAGAAGATAATTCATTGCTTTTTTTAAGCTTTTGTTTATTTGTGGGCTTTTTTTTGACTGATTTCGATTTCACTGTTTTTGCTTTTTTTGGTTCTTTTTCTTGTTCTTGTTCTGGTTCTGGAATTGAACTAGTATTTAATAGTTGCATTAACTGAGGTAGAGCTTTCACCATTGGTCCATACTGTTGAACAATCGGTCCAACGGTTTGAACAGTTTGAATAAGCTTTTGTGCGTTTTGAGCTAAGCCGATCAATTGCCCCATATTCATTCCTTGTCCTGCAGAAGCTAACCCAGATAATGATGAAGTGGCACCACCAACTGCAGAACCGCCTCCAAATAGTTTTGACAGCAGACCAGCGCCTTGTGCTCCTTGAGGAATGGTAGATGGAACCATACTTGCAGGAGATGCGCCGCCTGGAAAAAATGATTGGGGAGCCATTGGCATATGAGTTGGAAAAGGGGGAGGCCCGAACATTTTGATCATCCTTTCAAACATGACCTTCTTCACTATATGTATGCCCCTATAAACTCAAACGTTTGGGCTTTTGCTTAAGTTAATATAAATTATTATGCAAATAGATTAAAGATGCTTATTTTGATGGACGCTATAACCGTGAAATAAAAAAAATTAATGAAAACGGACATGAACTGGCATTTGCTTCCGTCTTCGTGATAAAATGGTTCATTAGAGCTAAATGATTCGTTAATAGAAAGAAGGAAAAAAACATGAAGCATAATTTTGATCGATTTGAATTGAAACCTTTTTTAATTGATTCATTAAATCAAGAAGGTATATCATTGCCAACCGAAATCCAAGAGAGGTTAATTCCAGCAATAAAAAATGGCCAAGATGTCATAGGTCGTTCGCAAACAGGCACCGGAAAAACATTAGCCTTTTTGTTGCCTATGTTAAACCGTGTGAAACCAGAGGAAGAAACGACTCAGTTTGTAATTACTGCACCTACGAGAGAGCTAGCTACACAACTTTATGAAGTGTGCAAATCTTATGCAGATAAAAGTGATAAACAAATTACTTCACAACTTATTGTCGGTGGGACAGATCGTTTGAGAATGATCGAAAAAGTAAAACATCACCCGCATATCGTTATTGGAACTCCAGGTCGAATATTGGATATGTTAAATCAGCAAGCATTAAAACCAACGCATGTCGAAGCTTTAGTTGTTGATGAAGCGGATCAAATGCTTGATATGGGCTTTCTAGAAGAAGTAGATCTTATTGCATCTAGGATGAATAAGAATTTACAAATAATGGTGTTTTCAGCGACGATTCCTGAGAAGTTAAAACCATTCTTACAGAAGTATATGAAAAATCCAAAACAAGTAGATGTAGATGCAAAAGGTGCTTCGCCAAAAAATATAAATCACTGGCTTATTCCTGATCGAGATCGTGATCGCAAAAACATTCTTGTTAACATAACGAAAGTGTTAAATCCATTTTTGGCGATAATTTTTACGAATACAAAAGAGTCAGCCGACGATGTATTTCGTACACTACAAGCACAAGGGTTAAATGTTGATTGTATTCATGGTGGCATGCAACCTCGCCATCGAAAAAAAGTATTGAAAAAACTTCAGGATGCAGAAATTCAATATTTGGTAGCGACAGACCTTGTAGCACGAGGAATTGATATTAAAGGAATTAGTCACATTATTAATTTTGAGATACCAAAAGAATTAGAGTATTATATTCATCGTGTCGGACGTACTGCTAGAGCTGGATGGGATGGCATTGCTTTGACTTTATACGGACGTTCAGATCAATTAAGTATTGAAAAACTGGAAAAACAAGGTATTCAATTTGTATATAAAGAGCTGAAGAAAGGTGAATGGATAACGATTGAAAAGAGGATTGCTCCAGTCCAAAAAACAAATCATACGCCAGGACCACCAGTGAAAAGTACGAAAAGTAAGCAGAAAGTTAAGCCAGGTTACAAGAAAAAGGCTAAAAGAGAAATGGAACAACGGGAGAATCGTCAGCGGAGATTAAAAAGAAAAAACGATTAGTGTAAATCGGGCAAGATGAATAGGGGGAATGTTTGATGTTATTAGGATCGCATGTATCAATGAGCGGAAAAAAAATGTTGTTAGGTGCAAGTGAAGAAGCAGCTTCTTATGGAGCAACGACTTTTATGGTTTATACAGGTGCACCGCAAAACACTCGACGTAAAGCGATAGAAGATTTGAATATCGAAGCGGGTCAAGAACATATGCAGACAAATGGGATTTCAAACATGGTCGTTCATGCACCATACATTATTAATATTGCAAATACTACGAAGCCGGAAACGTTTCAGCTAGGTGTCGATTTCTTGAAAAGTGAAATAGATCGTACGGAGGCGATTGGCTCAAAACAAATCGTCTTGCACCCAGGTGCTCATGTAGGAGCGGGTGCTGAGACTGGTATCGCAAAAATTATTGAAGGATTAAATGAAGTGATAGACCCTAAGCAAGACGTGCAAATTGCGTTGGAAACAATGGCTGGCAAAGGTTCTGAATGTGGTCGTTCATTTGAAGAATTAGCTGCGATAATTGAAGGTGTAAACTACAACGAAAAGCTGTCCGTTTGTTTTGATACATGTCACGTTCACGATGCTGGATATAATATTGTAGAAGAATTGGACAAGGTATTAGCTGAATTTGATAAGATTGTTGGATTAGACAGAATTAAAGTTCTTCACGTAAATGATAGTAAAAATGAACGGGGAGCTCAAAAGGACCGTCACGAAAATATTGGTTTTGGCCATATTGGCTTTGAAGCGATTGAACGAATCTTGTATCATGAAGTGTTTATTAATATCCCTAAAATCTTAGAAACGCCTTATGTTGGTACAGATAAGAAAAACAAAAAACCACCATATGGAAAAGAAATTGACATGCTTAAAAAACGTATTTTCCATGAATCGTTAAAAGATGAACTTCTTGCAAGTCAGGCATAATGCTAAACAAAAGGAGTATCCAAGTATCATTGGGTACTCCTTTTTTGCTTGTTATTCTAACTTGATCACTAACTTAAGATCTAAGCAAACCTCTTAAAATTCGTTCGTATTATTCTAAATAATGTTCATAAGGCTTTAATAATACGAGAGCATGTTTATATTGAGAAGGGAATTCTTGTTGCAATTGCTTTCTAATTGATTTAATTCTTTTTTTATCTGCAATATCAAATGGTTTTCTTTGAAGGATAGCAAGAATACGACGTCCGTCTTTAACAGTTAATGGAATTCCTTCCTGTTGACAAAGTTTAATCAATTCTTTTAAGGTCAGTTGTCGAACTTTTTGGTTAATAATATCTTGAATGACTGAATTCAATGGGGATCCTCCTCTATTGTATATCAGATTATTTATTTTATGAAGAAGGGATAGATCATGTGAAGAAAACGGATATTTTCGCAAAGAAACGATGCGATTATTTATAAATGCAGTAATACATTGAAAGATTGAAACAGATGCATTATAATAAAAAGTGACTGAAAAAGTTTCCCTAAGTAAACTTTTTGATGTTAACACAACATTTTCAGTTCAGGGCACAATCATTGTAGATATGCATAGGATAAAACATTAAATTTAACCATATACAATTGGGTCATAATAATTATAAAAGCAAACTCTACTCTTCAACGAGTGTAGTTTAGTATGAAAAACATTGATTATGATTAATTTTTAATTTTATAAACTTATTATATGATTTTGTTGAAATGAGGAGGTTGAAAGAAGTGACTAAACAATTGATAGAAGTAAAGCATTTATCCGTACATTATTATAATCACACAGCTATTCGCGATATCACTTTTTCTGTTGAAGAAGGGACGATCGTTGGTGTGATCGGGCCAAATGGTGCCGGAAAATCGACACTAATGAAAGCTATGCTTGGGCTTGAAAAGAGTCAAGGACAAGTTTCTATTTTTGGAAAAAAAGTCAACTCTATGCGTAAAAAAATTGCCTATGTTCCTCAGAGAAATTCAATTGACTGGGATTTCCCAGTTCGAGTGGAAGACGTCGTTCTCATGGGAAGATTTATGCATATCCCTTGGTATAAGAGAGCTAGCCGACAAGATCGGAAGCGTTCTAAACTAGCTTTGAAGGAAGTTGGAATGGAAAGTTATGCGAACCGACAAATAGGAGAGTTGTCTGGTGGTCAACAACAACGTGTATTCCTAGCAAGAGCATTAGCTCAAGATGCCGATTTATTTTATTTGGATGAACCATTTGTGGGGATTGATGTGAAATCTGAAGAAATTATTGTGAATATCCTCCACAAATTACGAAATGAAGGAAAAACGTTATTTATTATTCATCATGATTTAAGTAAAGTCGAAAAATATTTTGATTATCTTATTTTATTGAATCAAGAGCTTATTCAGGCAGGAACTGTTCATGATGTTTACCAAGCAAAGTTCTTAAAAGAAGCCTATCAAGGAAATGCAGCTATATTATCTGACAGTAAGGAAATGGTGGTGGTGGGACCTTGATCGCAAATATAGAAATGTTCATTTATCAATTAATGAATTATCCATATTTACAAAATGCTTTATTAGCAGCAGTTTTAGTTGGGATTATATGTGGCGTGATTGGTTGTTTTATTATATTACGTGGCATGGCACTAATGGGAGATGCAATTTCTCATGCTGTGCTTCCAGGCGTTGTGATAGCTTATATGGTTGGGGCAAGTTTCTTCGTAGGGGCAGTTATTACGGGAGTTTTAACGGCACTCGCGATTGGATTTATATCACAAAATAGTCGAATAAAAGAGGATTCGGCAATAGGAATCATGTTTTCGGCAATGTTTGCTTTAGGTGTTGTTATGATAACTGCTATGCAGGGAACAAGTATCGATTTATGGCATATTCTCTTTGGGAATGTTTTAGCTGTTTCGCAAACTGATCTGTACATCACGATAGGGATTGGGTCTTTTGTCTTAGTAGCTATTTTAATTTTTTATCGTCCGCTATTATTAAGTACTTTTGACGAGACGATGGCTAAAGCTACGGGTTTACCGGTCCAGTGGATACATTACATGCTAATGCTTTTACTCTCTTTTGTAACCGTCGCTTCGTTGCAAACGGTAGGGATCATTCTTGTGGTAGCGATGCTCATCACACCGGGATCGACGGCATATCTATTGACGGAAAGGTTTTCTGTTATGCTATTATTATCAGCCGTTTTTGGCGTTATTTCAGCCGTAGTGGGTCTTTACTTTTCAGTTATCTATGATGTATCCTCCGGGGCATCAATTGTTTTGGTCGCGTCAGTGATTTTTATGATAGCTTTCTTTTTTTCACCTAAACAAGGTATTGTCATGAAGTGGTTACGGACGCCGAAAAAAGAATCGTTTTCATAAACTTTCTGTAGTAAAAGATGGCTATTCCTGAGTTGCGGCCTCTCGTAAAGCATTTTCTTTAAAAAATAATAAACCTAATCGAAAGTACCTGTGTATAGTACACAGGTACTTTTTATTAATATATAATACCATCTTTAGTAAAATACAGGTGTAAAAAGGACAATTTAACCTATTCTTAGGTCTCATTAGTTGCTTTTCTACTCAGCATCAGTTAACATCCTAAACTGTACACATAGATGTGCAGTTTCAAAAGGAGGGACTAACTCATGCGTGTTCAAACGCTTGTGATGATATTAGTTATTGCTGTCCTGTCTGGTGTCTCAATTGTATTAGGAAATGAATATCTTAATACAAAAGATAAAATACAAGAATTAGAGATAGCCAAGGAAGAACAAAAAGAGCAGCAGCAAATGGATTTAGAAATCGAAAAATTGAAAGGATATATTAATCACCTGCCAGATGAATACCAAGTGTCAGGCTTGGAAAATTGGCAAGAGGCAAAACAAGTATCAAACCACTTATATGAAGATAGTGATGGAGAGTTTAAGAAAGATTGGGGAACCTTTCTAGCTCTCGAAGCACAACAAAGAGAGGTCAATCCACTTATTGTTTACGAATTGCTAAAGATAGAGACGGGTGGTGTTTTTGACCCTGACTTAATTGGTCCAGAGACGAAATATGGACATGCTTATGGTTTAGCCCAATTTATGAAAAATACAGGGCCGTGGATTGCAGATATGGCAGACCTTCCATATGAAGACGAGATGTTATTTGATCCGTACTATGCAATTCAATTATCAATCGTATATTTGGATTTTCTTTACGAGGAATATGGAGACTGGGATCATGCACTAACAGCCTATCACAGAGGAATGTATGGATTAGAACAGTATATTGAAGAGAATGGGGATGCGAAAAGTTGGTATGCTGTTGAAATTCAGGAAAATGTAGAAAAAAGTACTCTATTGTCGTATGACCAATAAAGTAGGGAATGAAGAGATCCTTTTGAGGTTCTCTTCATTTTCTATAACAAGATATTTAGTGAACAGAATTGTCTCCTTACAGAAATGTGAGGTTTTTCAGAAACTTAATTGTCCTCGAAAAATACTGCTGCTTGTTCATGGAATACATTTTGGCTCATAATAGTAGGGGTATCGGTAGTCCGTGAAATGTATTCATAACTGCCATCAGGTTTTTGGATCCTAGCTTTAACATTATCACGTAACGAAAGCATTAATACATCTTTTATGCGCCGTTTTATTGATTGTGAATAAATAGGAAACAAAAGTTCAATCCGCTTTTCCATGTTACGAGTCATCCAGTCGGCAGAAGATAAAAATATCTTTTCTGTTCCATGTTGATGAAAATAAAAAATACGACTATGTTCGAGAAATCTTCCAACAATACTACGAACAGTAATGTTCTCACTGACATGAGGAATTCCAGGCCTAAGACAACAAATACCGCGTACAATTAAATCAATGTTAACACCAGCTCTGCTTGCCTCATAGAGCTTTAAAATAATCGGTTTATCTGTAAGTGAATTCATCTTTGCGATAATATGACCGTCACCATGTTCTTCCTGATATTTTATTTCTTCATTAATTAGAGTTAGAAACGTTTCTCTCATATCGAAAGGAGAAGTCGATAACTCTATCCAGTTCGGCTTGTTGCTGAAACCACTCAAATAATTGAAAAAATTTGTAGCATCACGACCAAATGAGTCTTTAGTTGTTAAGAGTCCCATATCTGTATAAAGTTTAGCTGTTGAATCATTATAGTTTCCAGTTCCAAGATGAACAAAACGCTGAATTTTTTCATGATGATGACGAATAACCAATGTTATTTTACTATGAGTTTTTAATCCGGAAATCCCATAGATAACATGTACACCCGACTTTTCCAATTTTTTTGCCCAATGAATATTTTTTTCTTCATCAAATCTTGCTTTTAATTCAACAAGAACAGTTACTTGTTTGCCTAATTCAGCAGCTAGCAATAAAGCTTCAATAATTGGTGAGTCCCCACTCACTCGATAGAGTGTTTGTTTAATTGCTAAGACATCTTTATCGCCAGCAGCTCTAGTAATAAAGTCAACGATCGGTTGAAACGATTCGTATGGATGATGAAAAAATAGATCTTTTTTCAAAGCTGCTTGAAAAATATCACTTTCGTCACTCAAATCTGCAGGTGGCTGTGGAACGGATGTTTCATGAATCAATAATTCGAAGTCGGGAGCTACCTCGTCATAAAAAGGCAATAAAAAGGACAAGTCAATAGGTCCTGACACTTCGTATAAATCTTCAACACGTAGTTCAAGAACATTCGTTAAAAACGAAAGTACTTTGGGGTCCATATTATCTCGTTTCGTCTCCAACCTAATGGCAGCACCCCATTTTCTTTTTTTTAATTCCTTTTCAATTTCTCTCAATAGGTCGCTTGCATCTTCTTCGTGAATCGTTAAATCAGCATTTCGAGTAATACGAAAGGGAGAAACTGATTTTACTTTATTCCCGCTGAAGAGGTGATCAATAAAGTGGCTAATCACATCTTCTAATAATACAAATTGGTGTGAAAGGTCGTCTCCTAATACAGGTAAATATCTTTTTAAAACCGCTGGAACTTGAACGATTGCTAATTTATCGGCTTGCTCGTCTTCATTCCCCTGAAGAACAACAGCTAAATTCAGACTTTTATTTAAAAGCATCGGAAACGGTCGGTAAGCGTCAATTGCCATCGGTGTCAAAACGGGTAAGATGTAATTCTTGAAATGATTAGAAAGGGCATCGTATGCTTTTCCTGTCAGTTTACTTATTTGTAAAAACGTAATTCCCTTTTGGGATAGTGTAAATCGTAATTCTGAGTTGTATAAATCGTCCTGTATTTCGACGAGACGGTGTGTTTCGAATGCAATTTTTTTTAATTGTTGTTTTGGTGTAAGTCCAGCCTTATTTTCAGGCTTGTTAAACCCAGCTTTAACCTGATCTTTTAATCCAGCTACTCGCACCATAAAGAATTCATCGAGATTTGAGCTGAATATCGCCATAAATTTTAATCTTTCTAACAATGGATTTTCTTTATCTATCCCTTCTTGCAACACTCGTTTATTAAAACTTAACCAGCTTAATTCACGATTGTTATAATATTTTGGGTCATTTAGATTTATCTCTTTGTGATTTCCGTGTAGTTTCAACAGAGAACCCTCCATCTTTTGCGCATTGGAAAGAAGAATCATCATTAGTTTATGCAAGATCTTTCTCATTTAGATTAGCAAATCATTGTTAAATTGGTGTAAAGATTTAATAATCTTCCTCAATAAAAGATAACTCGATCGATTTTTTAAGTGAACGTTCTAGATGTTTTTTGTATTTATTTGCGTGGTTAGATTCAAAATACACATCACCCCTATAAAAAATAGATAACTCAATTAATTTAGAAGAATTTTTCGTCATTTCAATTCGTTTAACAATATCTCTTTTGGATACATTTAGGCCATAGCAAAGCTTTAAAATCGCACCCATTAGTTCAACATTACTTAATTCTTCCTTTGAAATCCAGTGTCGAAAAGGTTCAGCAAAACGTTTTAATTGAGACTGAGATTTAAACGAAGAAAGAAAGGCGATTGTTAACCTCTCAAAGTGAGAAAGTCCGTCTATTGATTGATTTGTTAGTAGATAGAAACTATGCTGACTTTGCGATTCTGGGTGAATAGTGTATCCAAGATAGAAAACATTTGCTCCCCATTGAATATGCTGTAAGTCTTGCTGGGAAAGGGTAACATCATTTAAAGGAAGCAATTCCTTTGCAAAGTAAGATGACAAAATAGCGATTCTTTTTTGATGGTCTTGATCTAGGTTATAGGTGACGCCTAACTGGTAAAAACTTTCGCTTGTAACATTAGGGAAGTGAGTGACTTCCATTGGTTTAAGTAAGATTTCGTAAAAAAGTCCATCGCGAAGTCCTTTATTACTTATTACAAATTTATCTGAATTGGCATGTTCAATTAGTTCCTCAATAGCAGCGATACCAGGCAAAATAATATCTGCACGATCTTTAGATAGACCATCTACTTTTTCTCTCTTTTTTAAAGACAGTGAGGAGAGTTTACCTTGAATCGATGCAACATCTTTTTTTGACATTTCATATTGATGTAAACCTGAAAGAGGATAGTCAATGTAATTTTGATGAACAAGAGCAATATTTCGAGCTGTTCCTCCAATTCCGATGACAGGGACCTCTTTTCCTTTTAACCAAGGGAGGGTATCGTATTGTTCTTTTAAAAATTTCCGTATGTTATCCCATTCACTGTCTGTCGGTGTATGATTCTTGACGAATTCTTTTTTTAAAGTGAGTGCGCCGAAAGGAAAACTATGTGAATGTTTTAATTCTCTATTTTTAAAGTAGGTGATCTCTGTACTCCCACCACCTATGTCTATCGTAATTGCTTGAGAAATATTTGTTGAGTTCGTGATTGCTAAATACCCGTAATAAGCTTCTTCATGCTCTGATAAGACAGAGATTAAAAAGGGAGTTTTTTCAGAAATGGCTTGTAAAATTTCTGCTTTATTTTCTGCATTTCTGATAGCGGCTGTAGCAACACCTCTAATCTCCGTTAGTTGAAAATCATTTATCACGCTCTCGAACTTTGCTAAGGTACTTAAAATAACCTCTATTCCTTCTTGAGTCATCGTTCTTTCATTTGTAATATATGTACTTAAACGTGCGGTTACTTTTAAATTTAATACCTCTTTATAGCAACCGAGGCGATCAACCGCATAAATGACAAAGCGAATCGAGTTGGAACCCATATCGATAATACCAATTTGATGAGCTTTCATTTTGGAAGCCTCCTTTTAAATTAATTGGATTATACATCTAACCTTCTAGCTTTTCGATAGGTAAATTGTTAAAGTGAAAGTTTGGCTCATGAAGCTTGTGGCCAACGGTAATAATATCTGAAAGTAAGATATAGTGAATCTATGCTCAATGTACTAGATATTATCTTATGACTTCTATTATATAGGGGTTGGCTTAAAGATGCGAGAAGGTCTACTAATACAAGTCAAACTGAATTATTTACAAACGGTTATTGCTCGTGTATACTACGGTAAGGAAATAAATCGTAATGATTCTTATATGTAAAGAGGTATCGGGTATGAATAATAAATTAAAGCCACTAGCAATAGATATTCATCAACTATCATTTGCTTATCAAAATCAAAATGTTCTTGAAGACATAAACATGAAAATTCCTCAAGGATCTTTTCTTGGTTTGGTTGGCCCGAATGGTTCAGGAAAATCGACACTAATAAAATGTTTACTTGGCTTACTTTCACCTCATCAAGGAACGGTAAAATTATTTGGAGTTGATGTGAAAAAATTTGATCATTGGAGTGATATTGGTTTCGTCTCTCAGAAGGCGAACAGCTTTAATAGTGGTTTTCCAGCAACGGTTTTTGAAGTGGTATCGATGGGATTATACGGAAAGGTAGGTCTTTTCCGGTTTTTAAATAAAAAACATAAAGAAAAAGTCCGAGAAGCGATAGCGCAAGTTGGAATGGAGGATTTTATAGACGCCAACATAGGTCAGCTTTCAGGTGGTCAGCAACAAAGAGTTTTTATAGCGCGAGCGCTAGTGAGTGATCCGAGTTTACTGATCCTTGATGAACCGACAGTAGGTGTGGATGCAAAATCGGTTAGTAATTTTTATACAATGCTAAAAAAATTAAATGATGAAAAAGGGATCACGTTAATTCTTGTAACACATGATATTGGAGCGATGTCAGAATATGTAACTGATGTAGCTTGCTTAAATAAATGCTTACATTTCCATGGAGATAAACATGCATTTGATAAAAATAAAGAAGAAATGATGACCGCTATGTACGGCCATGAAGTTAACCTACTCGAACACAACCACGATCACGATCACCACCATCATCATCATGATCATGATGATGGGAGGAGAGACGTAACATGATCGAAGTTTTCTTTCAATTTGATTTTTTACGTTATTCTCTGTATACGGGACTGATGATCGGCTTCTTAGCTCCAGTTGTGGGGGTATTTATCGTTGTCCGTCGGTTATCAATGATGGCTGATGCGCTTTCACATATTACATTAACAGGAATAGCGTTTAGTTTATTGTTGGGAAGGAACTTTAGCTTTTTTGCTGGATTGAACCCTGTTTATATGGGAATGGCATTTTCAGTAACTGGTGCTCTTTTGATTGAAAAATTGAGACATGTCTATCGATTTTACAAAGAACTAGCGATTCCAATTATTTTATCAGCAGGAATTGGAGTAGGAGTTGTCTTTATTTCTTTGGCTGATGGATTTAATAACGATTTGTTTAATTATTTATTCGGTAGCGTTGTCGCGATTAACCAAACCGATTTTCGAGTTGTTGTTGTATTAACAATTCTTGTTTCAATTGTACTTCTTTTATTTTATAAAGAACTGTTCTTTCTAAGTTTTGATGAAGACCAAGCAGTAATCTCAGGCTTACCTAAGCGGTCACTTCATTTTCTTTTCATGGTATTAGTCGCACTAGTCATAGGAATCTCGATGCAAATTGTCGGTATTCTACTCGTATCTGCATTGATGACTTTGCCAGTTGCTTCTGCAATGAGGTGGTCTAGAGGGTTTAAGCAAATGTTTCTCTATGCCGTATTATTTGGAGAAGTATCTGTTGTTGTGGGAATGGTCACTGCGTTTCATCTTGACTTAGCTCCAGGGGGAACCATCGTCATGACGAATGTACTTTTGTTAATTTGTTCGATTGCTTTAACGAAAAAACGATCTTTATAATAGTAGAATAAGGTGAATATGAATGATGGAATTACTACAACAAATTACATTTCTTGAAAGAGGGATACTTGCAGGATTAATGATTGGATTTATTTGTCCTGTTATTGGCGCGTTCCTTCTCATACGAAGAATGACGATAATCACGGAAGGGTTATCTCATATTACATTAACGGGAATTGCAGCAGGTGTGTTAATGAGTCAAACGTCTGTATTATTGGCATTTATCAATCCTTTGTACACGGGGTTACTTTTTTCGTTGATTGGTTCGTTACTAGTAGAGAAATTACGGCAAATATATAAATATTTTCAAGAGTTAGCTATTCCGATCATTCTTTCATCAGGAATTGGTTTAAGCGCAATTTTCATTAGTCTCTCCTCAAGTGGTAATGCGGAATGGTACAATTATTTGTTTGGCAGTATTGTGACGGTTACTCTAAGTGATTTAGTATTTATTTTCATGACAGGTTTTGTAGCATTGATCCTGTTAGGTGCCTTTTATAAAGAGTTACTATCGATATCGTTCGATCAGGAATTTGCAACTACATCAGGAATATCAGTGAAGAAAATGAATTTTTTATTTTCAGTTTTGATTGCTCTTGTTATTTCGATGTCTATGAAAGTAATTGGTATTTTACTCGTTGGTGCAATGGTTACTCTTCCAGTAGCAGCTAGTATGCAATTTGCAAAAAGCTTTCGTCAAGTTGTATTTATTGGTATCCTATTTGGAGAGACATCAATAATTGGAGGGATGATGTTTTCCTATTTCTTCAATATTGCCACAGGTGGAACGGTTGTCGTTACTGGTGTTGTTTTATTGATATTGGCTTTGATTATAAAACGAATCATAAATTTATTAAATAACTCGCGACTTCGTTCGTCTTAAAGGAGGTTTTATCCATTGAATGTGCAACAAGCGATGAACAAATTGAAAGAAGAGGGATATAAGCATACGGATAAACGCCTAGATATGCTACAGTTATTTTCTGATGAAAGTCGTTATTTAGCAGCTAAGGACGTATTGGAAGCAATGAATGATAAGTATCATGGGTTAAGTTTCGATACAATTTATCGTAATTTATCTGTGTTCTCTGAACTAGGAATACTTGAGGAGACAGAATTAGCTGGCGAAAAGAAATTTCGCTTCTCTTGTTCAACCGAACATCACCATCATCATTTAATTTGTCTTGATTGTGGTAAAACAAAACATATTCATGAGTGTCCAATGGACACATCACCGATAGCTGATGAAGGGTTTCATGTTGTTGGTCACAAATTTGAAGTATATGGCTATTGTGAACAGTGTGGGAAGTCGAAAAGTAATATAGATCCAGATGAAAAAGCGATTCCTAAGAATTAATTCAGGAATCGCTTTTTAAAATAGAGTCTGCTGAAAAATTAAGATTTTTGAAGTATCAGATGATTTATTTGTATCAAGAGGCTGTCCCAAAAAGTATTATCGGTGACGGTTTTGAAAATATTGCATAAGAAGAAGTACCCAACAAGGCTAGATACTTAACAACCTCTCGGCCTCTGTTGATTATCTAACGGAATAAGTTATCAACTATTATTTTGGCTTCATTCCAATGCTGTACTCGATGCACATTAGAGGGTACAGCTAATTGGTTATAAGGGGTGTCGATAAGGATAACAGGAATATTGCATTCTTCAGCTATGTTACAAGCATTATCATGCTTATCTTCAAAAAACACGTCCACTTTGTGCCGTTTAACTGCATTTAGTTTGTCATGTTGACCTAGAAGCTCAATGTGATCGTATGGGATAGTCAAACGATGAAACCAATCAACCGTCAACTCATGGACGTGTTTTGGTCTAGCGCTTATATAATAAAGTTCATATCGTTTTTTCCACTCTGTTAAAATATTTTTAGCGTGGACTGCCATTTGTGCATGTTGATACATAAATGGCTCATGAATGCTCATCCACTCTGTAAACTCTTTTGAGCTGATTTCTAATACTGTTGTGAGGTCATAATCAACAATGTCATTTAGTGTTAGATTTTTTTTGAAATGTTTATTCAAATGTGGGATAAACGTAGCGGGATCTGTAATTGTTCCATCAATATCAATCCCTAATCGGTATTTATACATTTTTTCACCTACTTTTCACAATGTGTAATATTTCCTCTTATGATTTTATTGTCTCATCCCCATACTAATTGTACAGCCTTGTAAAGGGAGTGAGATTTGTCATGACTGAAGAGGAAGAAAATCGCTTAGAAGAAGAGAGAACGTTTGAAAATATTGAAGACCAGCAGACCGGCGTTCCAGTGGAACCGGAAGTGTCATACCAATATGATGAAGAAACTGCGGCGGAATACACACCGAATCCTGGTCTAGTCGGAGGCAGAGGAACTACAGAAATTTCCTCTGATAGGACTAGAGAACAAGTAAAAGAAGAAGATGAGACAGCAGGAAAAGGAGTTGGGGCGTTAGGTATTGCCTTATCTATTGTCTCCCTATTTTTTTTACCGGTAATTTTCGCTATAGCAGGGATTGTGTTTGGAGCAATTGCTGTGAGAAAGAATCGTCAAGCGCTGGGTTATACAGCGGTTGCGATAGGGGCCTTCTCATTAATCATGAGCTTCTTCTTTGCACCATTTGTCGCATAAGTAAAGCGAAGGGTAAAATCTCCCTTCGCTATCTTATTTTGTACTTAAAGAATGTTTAACTTCGCTAAAGGATTAAAGTATAAGATAAACTAAGGCTTTCGCCATGAAGGACTTGGCGAAAAGCCAAGATATCCTAAATTTAGTCTTAAACTTCGAGTTGCTTCTGTCTCTCTTTTTCGTAGTGAGCCTCTGCCAATACGTTAATTTCTTTTTTTAGTTCTTCAACTAACTGATCTTCTGGTACTTTACGAATTGTTTTCCCTTTACGGAAAAGTAGTCCTTCGCCTCTAGCACCAGCAATTCCAATGTCGGCTTCTTTTGCTTCACCTGGACCGTTAACAGCACAACCTAGAACAGACACTTTAATCGGAGCTTTAATTGTTTGAAGATATTCTTCCACTTCATTGGCAATGCTAATTAAATCGATCTCAATCCGTCCGCAAGTAGGGCAAGAAATGAGTGTTGCCGCATTGGTAGCTAAACCGAATGCTTTTAGTAATTCTTTAGCTACTTTAATTTCTTCAACTGGATCAGCACTAAGAGAAATTCGAACTGTGTTTCCAATACCTTTTTGTAAAAGTACTCCTAGTCCAGCAGAGCTTTTTATTGTACCAGCGAATAAAGTTCCTGACTCGGTGATACCTAAATGTAATGGATAGTCAAAAGCTTCCGCAGCTTTTTCATAAGCTTCTACAGCTAGACCGACGTCAGAAGCTTTCATAGAAACGATAATATCATAAAAATCTAAGTCTTCTAAGATTTTTATATGGTGTAGCGCACTTTCAACCATACCCTCTGCAGTGGGGTAACCATATTTTTCTAAGATACGATTCTCCAATGAACCTGCATTGACACCAATACGAATAGGGATTCCTTTTGCTTTAGCAGCATTAACAACAGCTTCGACTTTTTCTTTACGACCGATATTTCCAGGATTAATCCTGATTTTATCCGCACCGCCTTCAATCGCTTTTAACGCAAGCTTATAATCAAAGTGGATGTCTACGACGAGAGGGATATTAATTCGTTTTTTTATTTCAGAGATTGCTTCAGCATCTTTCATTTCTGGACAAGCAACTCGAACGATTTGACAACCTGCCTCTTCAAGTCGGTTTATTTCAGCAACGGTTGCGTCAACATCATGAGTCTTCGACATAGTCATGCTTTGCATAATAACCTCGTCACTTCCACCAATTGTCAGTGATCCTACCTTTACTTTGCGTGTATCTTTTCGATGAGTTCTTTGGGTCACTCTTCATCGCCCCTTTATTTACTTAAAAATACGTGTAGTTTTTGCCTAACGTCTTACATTGTAACAATGAGAGGACAATTGTGGCAAGGGGAATGATTACTCAATAGGTGTTTGTTCGTATAATGGAAATTTATATACTTCACCAGCGATTAATTTGTCGGCGGAAATGCCAGGATTTAACGATTCGAAGTCAAATAATACATCCCCTAGTGGAATAGCAAAGTTAGAAGCGTCGTGAAGCTGTTGTGTGACGCCATAAACAGTTTGTCCAGGTTCAACCATTACTTCTTGAAAAGGCAGCGGAGAAATCGTGAGAGGCATTTCTTCGTTGTTTTCAGTTAATTCCTCTTGTAGACTCTTTTCTTTGGTGGATTTTTCCGGAATTGTTCCTGTTGTTAAGTCTATTCTGACACTTATAGCAATTGTAATTATGATGAGTAAAAGAATAATAGGACGCAAAATGAACTCCTCATTTCTATCATTGTCTACTATAGTATATGATTGTCTAGTAAAATTAGAACTAGATGATATAAAAAGATTTAGTGATTTAAAACTATTAATCCAACGAGTTCTGTATCCCTTTAACACTGGCACTTGAGTACTTTTTATTCATTGTTGTAACGTTTATAGAATGAAAAACGTCTTATTTATTAAGGCCGTTCAAAAAAATACTATTACAGAGACTTACATGTTATTGTTTGGATGCGAATAAGAAGAAATAGTCCTTTCGTCACTATCTTTTTTGTATGGTATAGTGTTTTCTAGTAGTGTGGATTGATTTTGAATTCTACGAAAAGGGGTTTGAGAAATGAAGAAACGATATAAAATGATGATTGCAACGCTAGCTTTTTGGATGCTGCTTGCATCGACAGGTTTAGCTGACGCAGCAGTTGGTGATGAAATTGTAACCTTAGGAGAAGACTTATCTCCTCAACAAAAAGAAGAGTTATTGGATGAAATGAATGTGAATGAAGATGAAGTACTAGTTGTAACAGTTTCAAATGAAGAAGAGCATCAGTATTTAGGAGAACACATTAGTGCTTCCGTAATTGGGAGCAATGCACTTTCTTCCTCGAAAATTACGTTGCTTGAGGAAGGCGAAGGGATGGATGTAGAAACCAATCGGATCACTTGGGTATCGGAAGGCATGTATGCGAATGCTCTGATTACAGCGGGTGTGAAAGATGCGAATATTTATGTAACAGCACCTTTTGAAGTGTCTGGGACTGGAGCATTGACTGGACTAATTAAAGCTTACGAGACATCGATGGATGCAGTAATCCCTGAAGATCAAAAAGAAGTTGCAAATGAAGAACTAGTGAAAACCGCTGAACTTGGTGATAAGTACGGTGTAGAAGATGCAACAGAACTGATGGCTAGAATTAAAGAGGCTATGGCTGAAGAAAATATTGAAACGGAAGAAGACATGAGGAATTTGATTGAACGTATTGCTGATGAACTAGGCATTACTTTGTCTGAAGATGAATTAAATGGTCTTATTTCACTTTTTGAGAGAATGAAAAGCTTAAATATTGACTGGGATGCAGTGCAAAACCAAATTACTTCGATTCGGGATAATATAGGAGATTTCATTGGAAGTGAAGAAGGTCAAAGCTTTTTCCAATCTATATTAGATTTCTTTAATAATGTTATTGATACGATGAGAGGTTGGTTTAGCTCGTAAGTATCTTTTCCTTGATTATTCAAACGAACGACTTAGATATATCTAAGTCGTTTTTGTGTATCCTTGTCTATTTTATCTAGATTGGCTGAATTGTAGCACTTAATTCGAAAATTAAAATTAGGACAAATAAATTGAAAAATATCAAACACAACGTAGTAAAGCAATTTTATGAAACTTTTTCTTATGGTCGTTCGTATTATGAACATACTAGCTATATCTGATACAATAATTGTAATGAAATAGGTTTTTGAGAGGAGGAAATCTCATGGAATTCTTGGATCAAGCGATATTTGGTTTTTTAGTGGTTTTTATTGGTACATTATTTATATTTGGTGAGGTAATGGTAAGAACAAAAGGAATTTTTGGTTTAATTGGTATTGTGATTATGGCCATTTATTTTTCTTATCATTTAACTGCAGGAGACAGTTTCTTAGTAGTCGTCTTGTATTTGATAGGGTTAACGCTAATTATTTTTGATGGGAAAGTAACGACGGATGGTACGATTGCTGCTGTCGGAATTTTATTAATGGTGCTAGGATTGGCTTTGCCTGCCCCTGATTTAACATATGGAATTCTAGTAGGTATGGCATTTATTATAGCTGCACCAGCTGCTTATTTATTTACGAAAGTATTCCCTAAGCGAACCATGTGGGAAAAAATGACATTGAAAGATAAATTATCGAGTGAACGTGGATATAATTCTATGAACGAAGATTATCACGATTTAGTCGGTAAAACAGGAAAGACAAAGACACCATTTCGACCAACGGGTACAGTGGAAATAGATGGAAAACTGTATAGTGCCACCTCTGACAACCAGTGGTTAAACGAGGAGCAAGATATTAAAATAATTTCAGTGGATGGAACAAGAATCGTGGTAGTTCCAGAAAAATAGACTAATAAAGAAGCAATTGGAATTATTCTGATTGCTTTTTTTATTTTATCAAAACGAATCGTTAGTCGAAATATAAATTAGAAAAACTTGGCTTGTCGCCAAGTCTTTCACGGCGTAAGCCTTAGTTTATCTTATACTTTAATCTTTAGCGAAGTTAAACATTCTTAAAGGATAAGTAAAAAGGATGGCAGAATAGATTGCTCTGCGATCCTTCTTTCGTTAGATGGAGTGGTACTACAAAGTAGACTTTGCCTGAAAATGTCGTTAGAGAAACCTTAAAAAGAATTTTGTTTTTGCTTGTTTGGGAGTTCATTAATTATTTTCTCTTGATACATAAGTGACGATAAAGGAAGGTCAAGGGTGTAAAATATTCTTTTTACTATTTCTATCGATGGGTTTTTTTTCATATTACGCTCTAAATAGCTTAAATAAGATTTTGAAACTGCTGTCTTTCTAGATAATTCAGATAATGTTAATCCCTTTTCCTTTCGCCGATGACGAATCATATCTCCTATCATCCAAGTTCCTCCTTCTAAATCGTTTTATAAACATACAGTTCATTATAACGCACAATTGATAGTTTTTAAAAAGAGAAAAAGGAAGAATATGAGAGCATTTACGATATATAGAACGAATTTGTTCTGTATAATGGTTAAATCGTTTATTTTAAGACTTTTCAAATCTGAAGTTTGTAGGCTATACTGTAATCAAATTCTTAATAAAGAACGAAATAGGACAAAGAGAGTTTTAATAGAGAATTGAGGGGAAATATCGAGTTAGGTTATGGAGTGAAAACTATTTAGGTGTATTGATTCATGATAAACTGTTTTAAAATGCTAACGCATTGAAGCATTAATAAGTTCTGCGAGTCATTCTATCGTATAGAGTAGAAAGAAAAAATGTGAGATAAAATAGCAGTGGGTATTGGTAAATAATTGTTGACTTTCGAAGTTTTTATTACAAAAGCATTTGGTCCAAGAGGAATACGAGTGATAGGATCAATCGAAAAATGGTTAATGCTATCACTCGTTAATCTAGTTAAAACAGGAAATAATAATCGTTTACGTTTTTACTGAAAACGTAAAAATATCATAATAATAGTCTAAGAAGAAATTAGTTAATAAATTCTATTTTAGACTTAGTGATTACTTATTTTTTATTTTCCACTTATTAAATTCTAAGAATTCTTTAAATTCATCTTTTGAGACACCAGAATCCATTGCTTCCTTAACCAATGTTTGCCATTCATTATCTAAATTATACTCATACTCATCACCATCATCTTGATGATCTTTTAATAATTGGTTCATCGTTACTTTTAAAACCCCAGCAATTTTTTCTAGAAATTGAATAGAAGGGTTTGTTTGAATATTTCTTTCTAAGGCACTTAAGTAGGATTTGGCAACCCCTGCCTTTTCTGCCAACTCTGTCAATGACATGCCAGCTTCTTTTCTGTACTTTTTTACACGTTCACCTACCATAAAGGGCCTCCTCAATAAAATCGATGTATTCATTATATAACTTACTGGTCATATTCTGTTCGTTATAAGAGATATATGTATAATATATCATATTTTTTAAGCAAAGACGTTTTTTTTACAAATTTTTTCGATTTCACAGCAAAAAACGACATTCATTTTTAGAATGTCGTTTTTTGACGTCGAATTCGCGATACTAAAGTTCTGTTGGAGATTCTTTCGTATTGTTTGGAACATATTTTAGAACAGAAATCATCATAAAGGTAGCGATAATCCAGTAAATTGCTAATGAAAAAGGAATATTTATCCCAATCAAATCGATGATAGCAAATAAAATGGTTGGAAGGGTAACGACATAGGCAGATAACACCCAACCTTGACGATAAGATAATTGCTCTGCTTTATTACGTTTTAATAATAATGTAATTACCGATAATACTAAAATACCTATAAATTTCATTCCTGTAGTAAAAATATATACTAATAGAATTATGAAAGAGATGATTAATGGAAGAAGGTCACCTACCGTGTTTACAAAGTTATTCAGTTGATCCTTTGAAATATTGACTCCAAATTCTTGGTAACTTATGGTGTCGGGAGTTCCGCCTGCTATAAATGCTGCTTCTCTCTCTAGTAACAAGAGTGCGGAGTCATACTGATAAGCGTCTTCTAGTCGATATTCTCCTGTTGAATCGAAAATGATGGTTGTATCACCATCCTCTATAATCATGGGTTCGTCTATATCAGAGTGAAGAACACCATTCTCAATAGAAAAATCAGGGATAGAGTCAATGACATCACCTTCTACATCGTTAAAAATATTAGTGACATTGATTCCTATAAAAATCGCCATTGGAATAGACACAACAAGCATTAGAAAGAAAACATATAGAATTGTTTTCCCTATTTTTTGAAAGCGGAATTTCGATATTGTTTCTGGTGAATGTAAACTTTTTATTAATTGTTGAAAGATATTCATTTTTTCACTCCTCTAGAAAATTTATAAATAGATCTACACGTAATACTATTACATTTTTAAGTGTAAATGACCAGTAATAATGGAGGATTTTGCAAAAAAAATCTAATATAATGTAAATATGTAGATATAGTTAGAAACTTAACACAATCTTTACAATTCATTAACAAATAATTAATAATAACAAAGTACGATGAAGAACGGTGATACATATAAGAGAATAATGACGAAAGCTGGGGGATGAGGTTTTGGAATTAGAGTTAAGAGACCTATTGTTCATGTTTATTGGTGGACTTGCCATCTTTTTATTTGGAATTAAATATTTAGGTGATGGTCTTCAAAAAGTTGCAGGAGATAAGTTAAGAGATATATTAGATAAGTTTACGAGTAACCCCGTTATGGGTGTGATAGCAGGTCTCGTAGTTACTATTCTATTACAGACAAGCACTGGCACCACGGTTCTTGCTATAGGGCTAGTTAATGCAGGTTTCATGACACTCCGTCAATCTATAGGTGTTATTATGGGGGCTAATATTGGAACAACTGTTACCGCGTTTATAATCGGATTGAAAATTTCAGATTATGCTTTACCTATTATCGCGATAGGGACTTTTTTGATTTTCTTCTTGAAAAATAAAAAAGCAAATAATTTTGGGCAAGTGTTTTTTGGTTTTGGAGCACTCTTCTATGGTCTAAATTTAATGGGGGATGGCCTTCGTCCTTTAAGAGATCTACAAGCTTTCGCTGACTTGACAGTTAGCATGAGTGAAAATCCTATTCTTGGAGTTGTAATAGGTGTTATTTTTACTGTAAGTGTACAAAGTTCAACAGCAGCAATTGGATTATTGCAGCAATTATTCGCTCAAGGTACAATTGGTTTAGATGCGGCATTGCCAGTATTATTTGGAGATAACATTGGTACGACTATTACAGCTGTATTGGCTTCGTTAGGAGCTTCTATTGCTGCAAAAAGGGCTGCTTTATCCCATGTTATTTTTAATTTAATTGGCACAGCCATCGTGTTGGTAGTAATTCACCCTTACATTTCCATGATGGTCTACTTACAGGAGCGAATGTCTCTAAATCCAGAGATGACAATTGCTGTTGCTCACGGGATTTTTAACGTGTCCAATGTGCTAATACAGCTACCTTTTGTCGCGCTATTGGCGGTTGTAGTTACAAAGTTTATCCCTGGTACTGAAACGGTTATTGGGTACAAAGCGCAACACTTAGATCCGGTTTTGATTTCGCAATCTTCTTCGATTGCTTTAGGTCAAGCCAAAAAAGAAACGTTGCGAATGGCAGAACTGTCCAGGCAAGGTCTTGTTGAAGCATCACAATTTGTTGAAACAAAACATAAGCGACATGCAGAATTAGCTTACCAATTTGAAGATGCAGTGAATAACCTTGATAGAAAAATTACCGACTACCTAGTGAAAATTTCGACAAACTCACTAACAGCAGAAGATTCTAGGTTACATTCAATGTTGATGGATACTGTCAGAGATATTGAACGTGTTGGTGATCATATGGAAAATGTTATCGAATTGACTGAGTATCAAATAACAAACAAAGTGAAAATGTCAGAGTTAGCTATGCAAGACTTGCGAGAAATGTTTGCATTAACGATAGAAACATTAGAAGAAGCCGAAAAAGCATTAGAAAATGGCGATATTCTTGCAGCTCGATCAGTCGTTATCAAGGAAGATCGGATCGACAAAATGGAGCGTCAACTTCGAAAAAAACATATTATGAGATTAAATGAGGGGAACTGTGAAGCTTCTGCTGGGATAGTATTCGTTGATATGATAAGTAATTTAGAAAGAATTGGAGACCATTCAGTTAATATTGCAGAGGCAGTACTAGATGAAGAATAATATCATTACCATATTAATGTGTTGGAGTGAGATTTTTTCCTCTTAAGCGCGTTAATATTTAATACTAAAATAATGTATTGACATAATTTATTTATTCATGGTAAGATGTTCATTGTCTGATTAACCAAACAAATTAATGGCGGTGTAGCTCAGCTGGCTAGAGCGTACGGTTCATACCCGTGAGGTCGGGGGTTCGATCCCCTCCGCCGCTACCATGATAAATCATGTTCTCTTTAAGGACCCTTAGCTCAGTTGGTTAGAGCTGACGGCTCATAACCGTCCGGTCGTAGGTTCGAGTCCTACAGGGTCCACCATTTTTAAAGTTAATAAGGAGGAATACCCAAGTCTGGCTGAAGGGATTGGTCTTGAAAACCAACAGGGGTGTCAAAGCCCGCGGGGGTTCGAATCCCTCTTCCTCCTCCATTTAACAATTAACCACTCATTGGCATTTATGCTAGTGAGTTTTTTTATTGATATTTTAAGTAGCAGTTATTCGTTTTATATTTTCTTTAAGCAATTAATTTGTTTATATTGGTGAGAGCCATCATAATTATAAGAAATGATCTCGTTAGGAGGGTGTTAAGTGAAAATTAAAATAACAGATACGGCTAAACAAATAATAATAGAGCAAGCTTCAGATACTAATAGTCATATTTTAGTTTTACAATATGATACTGATGGTTGCGGGTGTGTCGTTAACGGAGTAAGTAATCTTGTTGAAATCACTGAAGACAAGCTTACAGGCGAAGAATTATTAATAGAGACTGAACCAAAACCGTTTCGAGTTGCAATTCAAAAGAGGGTAGAATGGGTTTATGATAATGAATTAATAATTGATTTTTCAGACTCAGCAAATATGCTCCAATTAAAAAGTCCAAATCAAATGATCAACCCAAGAATGACGTTTAATCCATTACAAAAAACAGAAGTGTAATACGACAATAGATTAAAATAGTTTTTCCTAACTTTTTAAATGGATTATCAGAATAAATGAAATTATCTATCTTTCTTTTGAAATTGGAGGTTTATCGTTTGTAAGCAAAGGGAATATTTGATAATGTAAAAAGTATAAAAGGATAACCCATTTCTCATGTTGGAAAAGGTAGTGTCTTTGTGGGATGATTTTCTTGTTATAAGAGAAACATCAATTCCTACATACAATTAATCAAGGAGGAGATATGAATGTCATTTTCTTTACCCGAACTACCATACGCACACGACGCATTAGCACCACACATTGATGAAGAGACAATGAAAATTCATCATGGTAAGCACCATAACACGTATATAACGAAGCTGAACGGTGCTCTTGAAGGTCATAGTGATCTTGAGGGGAAAAGTTTAGAAGAATTATTAACGAACCTAGATGGTTTACCTGAGAGCGTTCGAGGTCCTGTACGCAATAATGGTGGAGGTCACTTTAACCACACATTATTTTGGGAAATCATGTCTCCAGACGGTGGCGGATCACCAACAGGTGAACTAGCCGCAGCTATTGATAAAACTTTTGGTAGCTTTGACAAATTTAAAGAAGAATTTAAAAATGCTGCTCTAACTCGATTCGGTTCTGGTTGGGCATGGCTAGCAGTAAATAACGGGGAGCTTGAAGTAACAAGCACACCAAACCAAGATACTCCAATTATGGAAGGTAAGACTGGTATTCTAGGTGTAGATGTTTGGGAGCATGCTTACTATTTAAAGTACCAAAATAAGCGTCCTGATTATGTTGATGCTTTTTTCAATGTAATTAACTGGGATGAAGTTGCTAAACGTTACGCAGCAGCAAAATAATAATTTTATTGTGCCACAAAACCAATTTGGTTTTGTGGCACTTTTGTTGATAAGTAAAATTGAAAGAACCGCTAAAGAATATTAAAATACATATTTTGATATAAGAACCTTGATTAATGTGGTTACAGAAAAATCATAATCAAGTAATCTAGGAAAGAAAGCATAAACTTACTTAGGAAGCTAGCGAAAGAAGATATGCTGAATAGCGCATACCTTATCTTCTTTTAAAAAAACTCCCCTCCTAACTTGCTCATTAAATCACAATAAAAATATCCACTTCTTCCAATTTGAAGTATTTGCTGAGACTTCTCTCCTAATGGAAGAATTAATGGAATATCCTTTTGTTCTAGTGACAAACTAGATTGAGTGTGAGTAAAAGGAGCGTTGGTTGGATGGGAAAATGGGTTAAAGCTTTGGTAGGAGATATAGAATTAAATAGAGATATTGAATTACTATTAGTTATTGGTGGGCTATATGCGTTAAGTATTGCCTTGTCGAATACATTTGTTAACGTTTATTTATGGAAGCAATCAGAGGATTTTATGAAGTTGGCTATTTACAATCTGTTTATTGTCATCATGCAACCTTTGACTTTTATTCTTGCCGGAATGTGGGCAAAAAAAATTGACAGGGTAATTGTTCTTCGTCTTGGTGTAATATTTTTGTCAATATTTTATTTGACAGTACTGACGCTTGGAGAGTCAGCTGGTAAATACATTATATTATTAGGAATATTGTTGGGTATAGGATATGGATTTTATTGGCTGTCTTTCAACGTATTAACATTTGAAATAACAGAACCTGAAACAAGGGACTTCTTTAATGGATTTTTAGGACTTCTTACTTCATTTGGAGGTATGGTAGGGCCATTTTTTGCAGGAGTAGTTATCACCTACATGGAAGAACTGACTGGATACACTGTTGTTTTTGCTTCATCTCTATGTTTATTTTTAACTGCTGTGATATTGAGTTTCTTTTTAAATCGGCGATCAGCAGAAGGGGCTTATCATTTGTATGATGTGTTTCAATCAAGGAAGGATTACTCTCCATGGAAGAAAGTATTAATGGCGAACTTTTTCCAAGGATTAAGGGAAGGTACGTTTATTTTCACGATTGTTGTTTTGGTATTTATTTCAACGGATAGTGAACTTGCTCTTGGAACCTATGGTCTAATTGTTTCAGCAACTGCTTTTGCATGTTACTATTTAATTGGAAGATTTTTATCAAAGAAACATCGCAAAAAGGCAATTCTCATTGGAGGATTCATTCTATACGTTGCAGTATTCTTAATTATTTTTGATTTAAATTTTGCGAGATTAGTTACATATGGTGTTATCGCTTCTATTGCTTATCCATTACTGCTCGTACCGTATTTGTCATTATCATATGACGTGATTGGAAGTGGTTGGAAGGCTAGAGAAATGAGAATTGAATATATTGTTATTAGAGAATTATATTTAGGTACAGGGAGAATTACATCGATTTTACTTCTTCTATTATCGATTTTTGTATTTGGAGAGGAGAAGGGGATTTCAGTAGCATTAGTGGTATTGGCAATCGGTCATTTGTGTATTTATGGCTGGATTAAGTCGATTCACATACCAACAACTCTTGATAAGGAAACGTTTACGGCATTGAAAAAAAGATGATTTAGTGACGTAAGTCTCCTTTTCTAAACCATTGATTAATGATATAATAATCTACAAATAATACATGCCTGCGGTGTTGGTGAACTTCGAGTTTAATTCGAACCGAACACCAATTCACACGGGATCCTTACATTAAAATTCCGACAGCAAGCCTGGTATTTCAGGAAGCTGGAAGTTTTTTTGCGGGAACCCACCTGCCTACGGCGGGTTCGTGAAATCTGGAAGATAACCGCACATGCGGGCCACCTTTTTAGACACCTTGTGGATAAGGTGTCTATTCTTAAGTTCTAGCATGGATGATCGTGAATGTTAATTATAGAAAGGATCAATAACATATGAGTGAAAAAAAACACCAGAAACCTCATCTACCTGTTCGGTTAAACATTCTTTTCTTTCTCGTATTTTTGCTATTCTCAGCTCTAATTCTCCGTTTAGGTGTTGTGCAAATTGTTCAAGGAGAAAGCTTTCAAGAGGAACTCGAAAGAACGGTAAATATTAGTCAACCAGTAGAAGCACCAAGAGGAATGATTTATGATCGATACGGGAATACACTAGTTGGAAATGAACTATTATTTACGGTAACTTTTACAAACCGACGTACTTCATCAGCAGAAATGGTTGAAACGGCGAGGAAGTTAAATGAATTTATAACAATGCCGCTGGAAATAGAAGAAGTGAGAGAACGTTTTGTTGCTGAGCGAAAAGATTTCTGGACGATTCTCAATGAAGAAGAATATCAAGAAAAATTAACAGTAGAAGAAGCTAGTGAAAGAGATTTATCTGATAGCGAGGCTCATGCAGAGAGGATGGAGCTAATAACAGATGAAGAACTAGATCAATTGACTGATGAAGAGTTAGAAGTATTTCTTATTTGGAGAGAATTTATTAGAGGGTACAACAATCTTCCACATAAAGTACTGCGTGGGGTAGAGTACGTTGAAGCTGCCCAGATCATGGAACATATGGATAATTTACCTGGGATAGATATCATTCGTGATTCGACAAGGGTGTATCAATATAATGACACTTTAAGGTCTATCTTTGGAAGTGTTGGTTCTATTCCTAGAGAAGAGTTAGATAGTTTCTTATCGAAAGGATATGAACGGAATGAAGAAGTTGGACAAAGTTACCTTGAAGCACAATACGAATCGGTTTTAAGAGGGAGAAAAGGTGAGAGAGATAATTTTGTAGACCCAGACGGAAATTTGTTGAGTAATCCTGATGAAAAACAGGGGAGTAGAGGAAATGACCTTGTATTGACTCTTGATATGGAATTACAGCAGCATGTTGAAGAAGTGATTAAAACGGAAGTGAATAGCAGTGCTGCTAGGTTTATTGGAGATAAGAATGCCTATGTAGTGATAATGGATCCGAATACGGGAGATATCCTTTCAATGTCAAATAATACTGAGAATGATAATAGTAGCGATTTAGACACGTTTCAAAAAGCTTATGAAGTGGGATCATCTATGAAAGGTGCGACTGTGTTAGCGGGTTTTGATACCGGAGTTATGTCACCGGGGCAAGTTATTATAGATAGACCACTTTCATTCCAAGGATCGCGGGATATAAGTTCTGTAAGTAATCTTGGTCCTGTAGACGATCTTTCAGCTCTGGAACGGTCATCAAATGTATACATGGTAGAAGTAGCGATGAGGCTTATAGGCTACAATTATGGCATGGGTGGAAAATTACCAAATGCTTCTTCTGGTTATGATATTTTAAGATCTTACTATAGTCAATTTGGGTTAGGTGTCCATACAGGTATTGACCTTCCAAACGAATTTAAAGGGATAAATGGGGGGGATATTACAGAAAACTATTTATTTTTATCTTTCGGACAGTTTGATACATATACTCCAATGCAATTAGCTCAATATGTATCGACAATTGCAAATGACGGCTACCGAATTGCCCCAAAAGTAGTTAAAGAAATTCGGGAACCTAATATGCCCAAAGATGAAATTGGCGGCCTTTCGCAGCAAATAGAACCGAAAATTTTGAACTATTTAGATGTTGATGATAACCACATGAGTAGAGTCCAACAAGGGTTTCGCAGAGTGATTCGTGGCAACCAAGGTACAGCAAATAGCTATTTTCAAGGCAGAGATTATGATCCCGCTGGTAAAACTGGAACAGCACAGGTTACAGTAGATGGTCAATATGCTAATAATCAAACGTTTGTTGGTTATGCACCTTACGATAATCCTGAAGTTGCTATCTCCGTTGTTGTACCTGGGACTGCAGATATCGATAGTTCTGGTGTTGCGATGAGAATAGCAGAAGGATCACTAGACGCTTATTTTGAATTGAAAGAATCTCGTATTGGTCCAGAAATGCCAGAAGACGGCGTTGATATTGATGAAGTTGGAGATGGCGTATCAGATTAATTGCTAAGATGATTCATAAAAAAAGGCGTATGAAAAGGTCTAGCCTTTTCATACGCCTTTTTTACTAATGCATTAGAAATAGTATAGAAGGTTGTCTGAAACTATATTGGATATCAGTAGTATTGAGAGGTTATACAGTGTTTATGATTTTGATTTAGGAAGTAATCATAGTAATAATTTCCTCAATCGACATTTTATTATTTAACGTATACTCCCCAATTTGAATTCGATTTTCTAATCCCTTGTCAGAAAGTTCTTGTTCAAATGGACGAGCACTTTCAATAATATTTAAAGTTACCAGTCTATTGCTTATATCTTTTGACGTCATCCCTTGTTCGACCGAAAGAATACTGTAATAGGTATCTTCGCTTTCTTCGGACTCGCTTGAAGATTCAGATGTATCTAATTCTTCATGATCATCGATAGACTGTTTTAGTTCTGCTATTTGCAACTCTAACGTCTTGTTTTCTGATATTAATTCTTCTTTCCGTGCTTGTTCGTTACTTTGCTCATCCTCAGTTAGAATGATATATCCTTGCTCTTCTAAACTTGAAATTCCACGACCATCTTCTTGATTTTCTTCAAGGTCTGATTCAAAGGCAAGTGTTTCAGGTTGCAAGTAATAAATACTAGCTAGCAGAGCACCAGCAAGAAATAAACCAGCTGCTGTCCCGCGAAATGTATCTTTAGAAGCCATGTACGCTTCTCCTTTCCGTTTCGAAATGTTTAGTAATTCCGCTTTTTAAACTATTGTGCTAATAATTCTTCGATTTCATCAACAGGATAATCAGTAATTAAAGAAATATCTTCAACAGAATGTCCTTCTTCGTGCATAGACAGAACATCGTCACGACTAAGTGGCTGCGGAATATGATGAGAAGGTTCAGTATTCGTTCTGTTTTCACCAATCATATATTCTTCTTCAAGAACCTTAACTTTCTTTTTTAAATAATAAATTTCTTGCATTAATTGAATCGATAAGTTGTCCAATTGTTTTTCGAGTGCTTGATTTGGTCTTTTTTGAAAAAAAGATAGAAAAAATAAAATTGCAGATAAAATAAATAAACTAATAATCAACCATTCCATATGTGGCCCTCCTTACTAAAACATTATGTCTTCCCTATAATATCAGATTTTAGTGTCTTATTGGAATTTGATTATGAATGAATGTATGATAGAAACTTTTTATTGGTAAATTTTAAAAGTTAATTTGATTGTTAAAGGTTAAAGTTGTTGTATAAATAAAAAAAATAACACTTCTTCTGTGGATAAAACTAAGATCCTTCCTAATTAATTTGGATCGATTTTAAGTTACGTAAGGGAACTCTAAAAGGTTTTCTGTTTTAAGCAATTAATGACAAGAAAATACAAAAACACCACCTTGTAGAAATGGACAAACATCGGTACGATAGGGATACAAGCAAGAAATGAGAGGAGATTTTAAGGATGAATCGATTACAGCAAGGGATTAAAAAGTATTACAAAGAGTATATTATAAAAATGAATAATAGTTCATTACCTATTATACGATTAGAAAGTGGAAAACAGTTTATTGAGACATTTATTGGTAAATTAAATGTAAAATGGTTAAGACTTCCAAGTGAAGCTGATTGTGCTACATTACAAAAACTATGCATTCATAATGAAAGTTCTTCTACTGTTGATTTTCAGATTTTGATTCAGTACAAGGTTCTAGATAATATATCAATTCCGTTTGTCTATTATTCACCTACTAACGAAGCAATGATGATATGTCATAACAATGAGTACAGTCTTATTGGAGGCGTAAGCAGTCAAAGGGGGCCGTCACAATATCAAACAAATGAAAAGGATGTCGAGTTAAGCGAACGAGTAGAATCTATTCAAACCGTATACCCTCCAATATCTCAAGATAGCAAAGGTTTTGGTATGGGTTACCAATTAAAGGTAGCGGCAAATAGTCATGCACATGTGTATGATTGGGAAATTAATCACCATCATTTATATGAGTTAGAAAAAAGTCACAAGCATTTCAAAGACCTTTTAGCAGAAAAAATGTTTCATTAGTGTTCACGTGTGAAAATATTATTAAATGATAGTCTTCTTTCACTTGAATGTAGCTCTAAACTCTGATATTATTTTTAAAGTATGAGTTAGTATAGAGTTTGGAGGGGAAGAACATGCGCGTACAAGTCACTTTAGCTTGCACTGAGACAGGCGACCGTAATTACATTACGACAAAAAATAAACGTACGAACCCAGATCGTATGGAGCTTAAGAAATATAGCCCGCGTCTAGGCCGTCACACGTTACACCGTGAGACAAAGTAAGCAGAAGATTACTCTTCTGCTTTTTTTTAATACTTTAAGAATGTTTACCTTTGCTAAAGGATTAAAGTATAAGATAAACTAAGGCTATCGCTATGAAGGATTTGGCGAAGCCAAGTTTTCTAATACTAAATTAGATGTTAGTTTTGTGAGAATGGAGTTGAATTTTGTGAGTAAAACCGACCTGCGAGAAAAAGTCAAAAAGGAAATTTCCGCATTAGAGAAAGTTGTTAAGGAAAGATATTTGCAAAGAATTTATTCGACACTATTTTCTCATGAAAATTGGATTAAAAGTGATACGATTGGAGTGACCATTTCTGTCGGCAATGAGATTGCTACAGAATCGATTATTAGACAAGCTTGGCTAGAAGGAAAACAGGTTTTAGTACCGAAGTGCGATTCATCTAATAAAACGATGACATTTTATTTACTTGAAAATTTCGATCAGTTGGAAAACAGTTTTTACGGTTTGAAAGAGCCGAATCCAACTAGGTCTCAAATACATAGACCGGATAGCATAGATTGGATGATTGTTCCTGGGGTCGTATTTGACCAACTAGGCTATCGAATCGGTCAAGGTGGCGGGTATTATGATCGATTTTTAGCTTCTTACCCGCTTTCTACCGTATCGGTATGTTATCCACTCCAACTAGTTAGAGACCTACCACATGAAAGGCATGATATTCCAGTTGATTTTATTCTAACACCTGACCAAGAAATACAAACTAAAAAAACAAGAACACATAAGCAGTAATCTTGCAAAGGTGATGATAAAAAGTGGAGTTTAATCAAGATTTCATATGGCTACTTGGAGTGGCTGTCTTAGCTTATATATCATACAGGAAAAAAGCGTTGAATATTTCTGGCGCTGTTGCGAGCTTTGTCATAGGTGGAGTTATTACTTTTGCTTTCTCTTTATATGGGCTTCTATTATTGGCAGGGTTCTTTCTGTCTTCCACTTTGTTAGGAAGAATATTGAAAATACCTGGTGTACGCCACGAAGAGTTTGAAGAAAAGGGAGAGACAAGAGATGGGAGACAAGTTGTGGCAAATGGTGGATGGGCCGCAGTAGCATCATTGATCTTTCTTCTTACCGGTAATCCAGGTTGGTTTTTAGCTTTTGTTGCCAGTTTAGCAGCTGCTAATAGTGATACATGGGCATCAACAATTGGTAAACGAAGCAGTATTCAACCAAAAATGGTATTTACCGGTGAAATTGTTTCTCCAGGTCAATCAGGGGGAACAACACTTAGAGGGAACGCTGGTGCGATGGCAGGGAGCACCTTTATTGTTATGACGGCAATTATGTTTCAGTTTTTATCTACAGTTGATTCGTTCACATGGTTCATATGGTTGCTAATTGTTTTGGTAGGATTTGCTTCACAGTGGATAGATGCAGTAGCTGGGGCTTTTCTTCAATCGCTTTACTATTGTGATACTTGCCAAAGATATACTGAAAAACAGTATCACTGCAAAGAGCGAACGAAGCTTGTGAAAGGATTTAAGTGGATAAATAATGATATCGTAAATCACTTTTGTACTTTTTCAGCATTTCTTACTGGCGGAATTATCGGAATTTACTTTTAACTGTGAAAGGTGATGTTTAATGGAGAAATCGTGGGAGCGTTATTCAAGACAAATGCTTTTTCAACCAATCGGTGAAGAAGGACAGCAAAAGTTGTTAAACTCTAAAGTGCTTATTGTTGGTATGGGTGCTTTGGGGACAGTTGTCGCAAATCATCTTGCAAGAGCAGGAGTAGGCCACCTTGTTTTTTGCGATCGAGATTATGTTGAATTAAGCAACTTGCAAAGACAAACATTATTTGATGAAGAGGATGTGCAACAGTTTCTTCCTAAAGCTGTTGCTGCAGAGAAGAAACTTAGAAAACTGAACAGCAGCATTTCCATTGAAGGCCACGTAGCAGATATTTCTGCTAATAATATTGAAGAATTTATTGAAGGTGTCGATGTGATTGTTGATGGAACCGATAACTTTCAGACAAGATACCTCATTAATGATGTAGCTTATAAATACAACATACCATTTATTTATGGCGGTGCAGTCAGTTCAAGAGGTATGGGGACCGTATTCATCCCTGGTAAAACATCTTGTTTACGGTGCCTTTTCCCTACACATGACTCATCAGGACAGACATGTGATACGATTGGCGTTCTTTCACCTGTTGTAGATATTGTAGCAAGCCTTGAGGCACTTCAATGTATGAAGTTATTAACTGATAATCAAGATGACATCGCTAATGAACTGACCACGTTTGATATTTGGAAAAATCATCATTTTTCAATGAAACTAGGAGAGGCTAATGAGCAATGTCCTACTTGCCAACTTAAGGAATATCCAACCTTGACTGAATCTGATCAAGATCAAGTGACAACATTGTGTGGCAGAGATACAGTGCAAATCGTTAATAATGGAACAGTAGATCTAGAAGAATCGGAAAAGAAACTTAGATCATTAGTTAAGGATTTGAAGAGAACGCCGTTTCTTTTAAGAGTTTATCTTCATGAAGGGGAAACGATGGTCTTGTTTCCAGATGGTCGAACACTTATACAAGGGACAGAAGATATATCAAGAGCCAAAACACTATTTTCAAAATACATAGGTATGTAATATAACAACTATGATAATGTAATATAACAACTATGATAATGTAATAAAGTAGACAAATTGAAATCGCTTTCAACACTTGGTATTGTTTTGATTTCATGTAAAATATAAATTAGAGTACAAAAGTTAATATTTCAAGTAGTAACAAAGTTGAAAGAAAGGTGGGAAAGTTATGTATGGAAGTAAAACATCTCGAGTAGTAGTTATTGGAATGGGAAATGTTGGGTCAAGTTATGCTTTTTCCCTCATTAATCAGAACATCACGGATGAAATGGTTTTGATTGACTTGAACAAGGAGAAAACTGAAGGAGATGCGATGGATTTAAATCACGGCATTCCTTTTGGAGCTCCTACAAAAATATGGGCTGGTGACTTCTCAGATTGTAAAGATGCTGATTTGGTTGTTATTACAGCGGGAGCTAATCAAAAGCCAGGGGAAACAAGATTAGATCTCATTGAAAAAAATGTTAAAATTTTCAAAGGGATTGTTAAATCTGTTATGGACAGCGGATTTAATGGCATTTTTATTGTCGCAACGAATCCTGTAGATGTGTTGTCTTATGCAACATGGAAGTTTTCTGGATTACCAATGGAGCGAGTAATTGGGTCTGGGACAATTTTGGATACGGCTCGTTTCCGTTTTTTATTGAGTGAATACTTTAAAATTGATGTTCGAAATATTCACGGTTATATCATGGGCGAACATGGTGATACGGAGCTTCCAATATGGAGTCAAACTCGAATTGGATCTGAACCAATTGATCGATACATGTCTAAATATAAGCCGAATGGGAAACAAGAGGATCTTGATGAGATCTTCATAAATGTGAGGGATGCTGCATACCATATTATCGAACGAAAAGGTGCCACTCACTATGCGATTGCAATGGGACTAGCCCGATTAACGAAAGCGATCCTCCGAAATGAGCAGTCTATTCTAACTGTGTCGACATTAATGAAGGGTGAATATGGTTTGAATGATCTATATATTGGTGTACCAGCTATCGTTAGCCAGCATGGGGTAGAGAGAACGATTGAAATTGATTTATCAGATGATGAAATGACAAAACTTAACCATTCTGCTGATGTTTTGAAAGACGCAATGAAACCTATTTTTGAAACGTAAATATAAGATGATTAGATATTAGAAGAGTAGCATAACCATCTGCTGCTCTTTATTTTTTAAGAATGTTTATCATCATTACACAGTTTTCCAAGGATAAAAATCATTCTTTTGCATCATTCTAATTAGCAAAGGAGTGATAATGTCATGAAATGGATTTGGTCAGCGGTAATAATGATCTTAATTTCGATGATGATGAAGTATCGATATAGAGTGCTAAATGCTTTGTTAGCAAGGAGATGGTTGCGTAGGTTTGCCGTTTCATTTGTGATGAGAATTCCAGCAGTGAGAGAAAAAATGATGTACCAAACGTTTCGTTAGATCCCAGATTCCTGGGATCTTTTGTCGATTCGGAATTGGTGAAATTAGGATTTGATATACATATACCCCAAAACAATAAACTTTGATAAGTGCCCCAAAAATGATCGAGCGGTTTTTACAGCTTTTTTGATAGATTTTAGAAATACGTATTGATATGGTGAAGACCTTTGATTTGATATAATATAGTCTGGGGTGAATACAATGAATAAATGGAAAGCGATTATGTTTGATCTTGATAATACGTTGTTTAGTCATGAGGATGCCTTCAAAAAAGCAATCAGCGAATGTTTTCATAAGTACCAACAAAAATATGTTGAGAAGCAAAGCCGAATAGCAGTAGATACATTCTTTCCAGTATTTAAAAATTACAGTGATTTATTCTGGGGGAAGTTTGAATCTGGTGAAATAAAAGCTAAAGAGTATCGTCGCCAAAGGTTTATTGCAACGATGAAAGACCTTGACTTACCGTATAGCAATGATATTGCCGATGGCTTCCACAACCATTATTACGAAGTAGTTGATGAATATAGCATTCCCTTCGATGGTGTACACAGCTTTTTGGAATGGATCAGCTATTCTCAATTGAAAACAGCGATTATTACAAATGGTACGAAAGATACGCAGTATAACAAAATCAAAACAATGGGTATAGATAAATGGATTTCTCCCAATCAAATATATGTATCTGAAGAAATTGGTTATACAAAGCCGGATCAGAAGTTATTTCATTTAGTTGAAAAAGAGCAAGGTCTAAAAAGTGAGGAAATCCTGTTTATTGGAGACTCTTGGAAGCATGATGTAGTAGGTGCAATTGAGGCTGGTTGGGAAGCAGTTTTTCTCAATACCCGTAATGAAGAAAGAACAACAGATCATCAACCAATTGCAGAATACAAGAAATTCACTGACATGGAGAATGACCTGACTGAGTTGATTAAAGAAGGGAGGAGCACATGAACGCTTTTACTGAATCGATTCGCTTTTGGGAGACACTACACCATTTAATTAGGCGAGAAGGGATGCGGATAATTAAATTAAATGAAGAAAGTGAAGTTGCTTGGATTGAAGATGATCGACGTGAACCTTATCAGCTTATTCGACTTGCCCATAAAAACTATGATTGGAGTAACTATCTTAAGAAAGATACTGTTCGCACATTGGAAATGGCATATAAAATTCGTAAAAATCAAAAGCTAGGGCAAGCAAATGTCGTCAATGTGATTTTATCGGCTTACTTACCCGTAGATGATTATGAACAGATTACCTCACAAGCACTCCCCTTCACTGCAGGTGGTAAGAACCAATACCGAACAATTTTAATACCATTAAACGATTTGAAAAATCGACTATTCCCGTTGGCAACTGAGTGGAAACTTAATGACATGCCTTCTTATTTATCCGAAACCTATATTGAGGAGACGGGGAATGAAGAGCAATATATACAGTCTTTAAAGCATTCGATAAAACAATCGATGAAAGAGAGACAAGAAAAAGATAGAAGTTTATTTCTTTACGGAAAACCTCGATTTACATTTCTACTCTTAGCTATTATTTTAGCAATTTATGCGTTAGTAGAAATCCAAGGATCGACAACAAGTACTCTGACATTAGTGCAATTTGGAGCTAAATTTGACCCTCTTATCGTTGAAGGCGAATGGTGGCGATTTTTTAGCGCAATGTTTTTACATATTGGATTTTTACATTTGTTTATGAATTCTCTTGCTCTTTTTTACTTGGGTGGGGCAGTAGAACGAATTTTTGGAACGCGTCGATTTATTTTTATCTATTTTATTGCAGGTTTTATTGGCTCCGTTGCTAGTTTTGTTTTCAACGATAACGTCTCAGCTGGAGCAAGTGGTGCTATTTTTGGCTGCTTTGGTGCTTTACTATATTTTGGTCTTAATCATAAACGATTGTTTTTTCGCACGATGGGTATGAATGTTATTGTCATTTTAATTATCAATCTAGCATTTGGATTTTTAGTACCAATGGTAGATAACGGTGCTCATATCGGAGGCTTAGTCGGAGGGTTTGCTGCATCAGCAATGGTTGGTATGCCAAAAGAAAAAGGAGCTGTAAAAAAGGGATTGGCTTTAGCTACCACTGCGGTTCTGGCAACAATCCTTTTATGGTTCGGTTATCAACAAGATTTGGAATCTGAACAAATTAGCGCCGTTTATTATCAAATGGCACATGAGTCTGTTGAGGCAGAAGAAACGGTTGTTGCTAAAAGTTACTTAGATAATGTGACTAATAGTTCAGCTCAAATAGGCGATGAACTAGCTGCAAGAGCCCATTTTTTACTTTCGTATATCCAAATGAAAGAAGGTAACTTTAGTGAGGCGGAAACAAATCTTCTCGTTTCGATTGAAAAGCAGCCTGCTTTTCATGAAGCTTTTTTTAACTTAGCTTTGATTTATTACGAACAACATCAATTTCAAGAAGCGTTAGAGAAAGTTGAAAAGGCAATTGAAATTCAACCAGAAAATACCGATTATCGCGATCTTCACAGAGAATTAGAGCAGTTAATTTAGTAAACTCTTCTTGAGATCCAATTGTTTAAGAAGTTTGAGAATTGGTTGTCATTTAATCAACTGAAAAAGTTGTTGCCTTTTCCCATCTTTCGTTTCATAGAGAAGTAGTAGGTGTTGAGCCTCTTTATGAAGCAATACGTTAGGAAGGCTGTTTCCTTTTGGAGAATATGTTTCCTCTGTAAACGTGTTGATTCCTAAAATATAGTAGCGATAAAATCCTTCCCATAGCTGTCCTATGATCGAAAAAGTTTCTTTTTGAGTTAATCCAGGTAGTGGATAGTGAATAAAGTCAGGGAAGTCAAGCAGGGTAAAGTAATAATATTCATCAAGGTCAATATTAAATTCTTCGAGTAGACCATCTAACTGATACGTTAGTTGTTGGTCCATTATCGAGTCTAATATCTGTTTACTTTGCCTTTCTTCGTCAGTTGAAGCTTTTTTGAAGGAATGTAGTGGACTCAAAGGTGAATCAATGACGTATAGTTGATCTTGGCTCCACGTATGTTTACTTTTCATCATGTCATCAGGATAGTGAACTTCAGCATGATGAAAAGTAACGACGTCATACCTTCCACTATCTTCACCATCAGCGGTCCCGACTTCTTCTATAAACAATTGATCTTTTAATGATTGTTTTCTAGCTTTTACAAAGGTCCCGTTTTCAAACAATAAAGACATATCACTCCTAAGAAACGCAGGCTCATTTGTTTCTGATGAAAAAGACCATTCTAATAAGTACTCATCGTTGTCTTTTTTACTTAGAAGTTCCAATGCAGTATTTCCTTCTCGAAAGTAAATTTGATCATCTTCCGGAAAAAAAATAAAAGCTTCATCCATTATTCTCCATGAGAATAACGACGTAAAAGATAGGATGATAGCGAGGGATAAAGAAAGACCAGCAATCTTAAAAAAATGTTTGTTAATAAATTTGATCATAGAAATTCCCCCCTGTTTTTTAGACAAGCCAGTCTCTTTTTTATTATGCAAAAAGGAGAGGGAATATGACTTCTATTAAAATATTGGTGAAGAAAATTACTATTAAGTCATAATTTTAAAAAATTGACCGACCACTAAAAGTGATCGGTCGATAAAGTGGATAGATTTAGTTGTCACCCATATCGTCTTCGTAAAGGTCATCTTTAATAAACATCTCAGATTCCATATTGATAGCTGTATCAGCTGACAACACGATACCAAGAGGTGTATCTTGTCCGTCATTTACGATTGTAAATAAAAGAGAATGCTTGTTTGCAGCTTGGATATAGTTATTATAACTTGTGTAATTGAGAGCACCATTAATATAGAGGTGAGCATCTTTTGTTTCTTTCATCGCTTTTTCCATTTCTGGGTACATACCGCGATGCCTAACTTGAGAATTAGTTAAACATAAATAGACTCTTTCTGCTAGTGTACTTAAGAAAAGTTTCCGCTCTTCTGGACGAATTTCAGGTGATCCATAAATTCCATGTTTTAAGATATCTTCTAACTTTTGATTTGACATGTATTTCCCTCTCTCCATCATAAAACTAGGGTTTGCTAAAGCAATATAGATAGTATATCAACTGAAGGCTCTTTTTGCCATATGAATTGTTTGTCCTTAAATCAAAGACAAGGGCATAGATTTATAGCAAGGAGGGGTTTCAAATGATAATTTTTTTATTTGAGATGTTGATAATTTTATTAGCGAGTGTTGCGCTTGGTTCCATGCCTGCCCTTAAGGGGAGGTATCCTTTTCCAGGTAGTTTGATTTTTTTTATCCTGCTTACTATTATACCTATTAGTATCGGACTAATTGTTGGAGCAGCTTTGTTTTCTTGGATATCCGCGTTTATTTTCAAGTTAATCGTTATCTTGTTTGCCTTGTTTATTATGTTTTATTTTCAGCATTTGTATCATCCATCTTATGGTTATGTCCCTTATCATAAAAAAGGAAATTGGCTTATTTTATCAGGATTCTTTTTTTTATTGGGAATTGAGTTTGCAAGTTACGGTTTTTCAGCGTGGTTTATTCTCCTCATTGTTCCTATTTCTGCAGCGGGCGTCATTGGAGGATTTCTCTTTATGCGAAGTGCGTTAAGCTATTTTCGGTATTTAGGAGTTATTCATTTTGTTCCGTTGGGCTTATTTTTAGTCGTAGCGATATTAAAGCTGATATAATATGATAGGTGTTAGTAGCATTTAAATGAAGATGTGATCGGAATTGAAGGAGTTAAAGTAGAGATGAATTATTATGAGGTATTGCAGTTCTTAAAAAAATACCAAACATATATTTATACAGGCGATCGACAAGCTGATTTAGATTTAGTTGAGATAGAACTCCAAGAACTATATCAGTTGGGAATGATCGATGCAGATTTCTTTCGCGATGCAAAATTAGCTATTTTAAAAGAAAGAAGGTAAGTTCCTTAGTAAGTTTAGTTAACGAAATGTTCAAGGTCTTGTGTGGTTTGAGCTGCGTGTCATGTTACAATATGAACAAATAAAAGTAAATTGTAGGTGCAAAGGATGATGAAGTTGAATAACAAGTTTTTAGTAGGCATTGATGTAGGTGGAACAACAGTAAAGCTTGCGTTTCTTGATGAAGAAGGCGTAATAAAAGAAAAGTGGGAAGTAGAAACGAATCGTAAAGAACAAGGGAAATATATTATGAGAGATGTATCGGATTCGATCTTGCAAAAGGTCATTCAGTTAGGGATAAGTAACGAGCAATTACTTGCAGCTGGAGTTGGAGCGCCAGGATTTATAGATGTTCAAAATGGTGTGATCATAGAAGCGGTAAATTTAGGGTGGAAAAACTACGCTATTCAAGAGGAACTAGAGCAACTGTTGAACATACCAGTAGTTGTAGACAATGATGCGAATCTTGCTGCTGGCGGTGAAAAGTGGAAAGGTGCAGGCGAAGGGGCCGAGAACCTTTTGGCTGTGACGCTTGGGACAGGCGTAGGTGGAGGAATTATTGCTGGAGGAGAGATAATTCATGGTGATAGCGGAATGGCTGGGGAAATTGGCCATATTGCTGCAGTCAAAGAACAAGGTGCTCCTTGTAACTGTGGTAAATTTGGTTGTTTAGAAACAGTTGCTTCTGCTACAGGAATTGCTCGTCTTGGTTTAGAGGCAGTTCAAAGAAAACCAGAAGGATATTTAAAAAAGATTTTGGATGAATCTGGAACAATTAGCGCTAAAGATGTTTTTGATGGCGCTAAAAATGGCGACGTAGTTTCAATAAGTGTTGTGAAAGAATCTACGGACCATTTAGGGTTTGTGTTAGCTAATTTAGCCAATGCTTTGAATCCAGAAACGATAGTTATCGGTGGAGGGGTTTCAAAAGCGGGGTCATTTTTAGTTGATTACATAAGAGAAGCGTTTAATCGATTTGCAATTCCTAAAATTGCTAAAGATACAACGATTAGAATTGCAGAACTAGAAAATGATGCTGGTGTGATTGGAGCGGCATGGTTAGCTAAACAAAAAAGAACATTTCTATAATAACGTGGGGGATTGAGGAAAAGTCTTCAGTCCTCCACGTTTAATCATTAGACGATTGTAATGCACAATCAATTGATGATAGAACATAGAAAATATCAGTTTAAATAAATTAATGAGTATTAAAGGAGTTTTAAAATGAAAGGAAATGCGATTGTTCTTATTTTACCAGCATCGGTGATGATCGGTTTATTTATTTTCGGATACTTGAGTTTATCTCAGGAGGAAGTGGTGTCAAATGAAGAATTGCAACATTCACTTACTATTAATAATGAATTAATTGATGAGCGTACGCTACATATCGAATGGAAATGGGGCGATTTTCCTGAAGACGGAATTCGAGGGAATGATTTTATTGAAATTTTACTCCCAGATGACGTAGTAGATGAGTTAAATGATCACGACGTTGGTGTCCATATTTCTTTGTCGCAAGGAGATCAAATGATTTATGAGAGCAACCGATCACAAATATCTGCAAATGGGTTGATTATCGCATTTCCAAATGAAGTTCAAGATGAACAAATTTTGGGGCCGAGTGGGGAATTTACCGCTACTTTCGATGAGTTGAACATAAATGACTTTCGAGAAGAGATAGAAATTCGCTATTTCCATACGTGGTTTGATCATCAAATCGAATTGAAACCTAGAGTTGATATTGATCAGCGATTAATCGACGAGGGCATTCAAAGTTACTGGATCGTGGCTTCGTAAAGGTGAGGAGGAGTAACCTATGATAAAAGGTTTATCTTTTCAAAAGGGGATCCTGTTTATTGGTCATAAATATGTTGCCTGCTCATATAACGAAAATGACAAATGGAAGACTTGGATCAAACCGAAAACGTCTAGTACGATGGTCGAAGTTGGAAAAATGATTTTTACTTCGATGCCTAGATGGTTTTATTTATTTTTGATGGGATGGGTCATCCTGATTATTTATCCATATGTACTCCGTTTATTTGGATTAGATGGGGCAATTGGACTTCCTTTGTATACACTTATTTATTTTATGATTGGTACACATTTTTGGTTTCCAAAGGAGCTGAAAAAGTATCATGGAGCCGAGCATAAAGTATTTAGTTTTCGAGGAGTTGTATCAGTTAGAAATCACTCAGCAATTAAGCGAGCGGAAATCACTAACCGTGGGTGTTCGACAAACGCCGTGGTGCTTTATTTTTTGCTTTTAGTGATTACCGCAGGGGTATTATTAGCCATTTATGAGACGGCTTTTAGAAACGTATTGGAAGCCGCAACATATATATCGTTAATCATATGGCCGGCAACCATCTATTGGCTTAACCGAACGAAAAAGACAAAGGGGCATGAGTTTCTCCTTTTAATATCTTATTGGTTGCAACGTCATGTCACAACGCTTGAACCGGATGACGTTCACGTAAAGACGGCAATTAGGGCTTATCGAAAATTAGCTTTAAAAGAATTCCCGAAAAAATTAGTTGTTAAGAGAAAAAAGAAGGAGGAAATATTTATGGCAATAGCTGATATTACAATTATGCCACTCGGTTCAAATTCTACCAGTGTATCTGACGTGGTAGCTGAGGTGCATCGTACATTGAAACAATCAAAATTACCTATAAAATACGAACTCACATCAATGAGTACGCTCATTGAAGGGGAAATCGCTGATATTTATGCTATTTTAAAAGAAATCCAAGAAGTTCCATTTAAGTTAGGTCATCAAAGAGTGGCGACAAATATTCGTATAGATGACCGAAGAGATCGTCCATCATCTATTAAAGGGAAAATAGAGTCAGTGGAAAAAAAGATTGCGGAACATCAAATCGGTGAAGAGTGAATATGAAAAAAACTTCTGCTAATTATAGCAGAAGTTTTTTTAAAGATTATTATCGTACTCAAATCAGACAGTTCCACCGCTACCCAAGAAAAGAATCGAAACGAGTGTGCTAATAGAAAACCATCCAAATAAACCAACAGATACTGCTGCAAACCCGACGCCGAAGAAATTTTTTCGCTTGAATTCAACGAGGCCACCAAATAAAGATAAAATCGCTATTAAAAGAGTGATAATCCCCAATACCATCTATTTTTCCTCCTTTACATAATAAACATGTTTTATGTAGATTTGAAACAGTTAATTATCATTTACTGTTTACATCTAATGTTTGCCTTAATCATGAGTTCATCACTTATTTTACTTTTTTTTTTAATTTTTGTCGAGGTAAAAGTAATAAATATTTGTAGATGATCGAAAGGAACTTTGAAAAAGCATTGTTTTCCATAGTACAATAGAAAAGAATGAAGTGAAAAGGAGGTCATTGTGATGAAGTGGGAAAAGTTGTCTTTAGGTCCATTACAAACGAATGGATTTGTTATTTATAAGGATTCTAACCACGCGTTAATGGTTGATCCAGGAGGTGATGAAGAGCGACTGTTTGATTGGTTAAATGACCAAGGGTTGTCGATTTCAGCGATTATATTAACACATGCTCATTTTGACCATATTGGTGCTGTGGAAGCTGTTAGGAAGAAATACGGCTGCCCTGTTTACGTACATAAATTAGAAGACCAGTGGTTAGTTGATCCACAGTTAAATGGATCTGGATTGTTTTCAGGAATTGATGAAATAAATGCGAATAAAGCAGATTATCATTTTCCAAACGAAGGTCCGTTTCAGCTTGAAGGCTTTGAATGTGAATTATTTGAAACCCCAGGGCACTCTCCAGGGAGTGTATCATTTTATTTTCCAGAAGAAAGAGTAATTTTTTCTGGGGATGTGTTATTTCGAGGTGGAGTTGGAAGAACTGACTTGCCAGGAGGAAATCAAGATACGTTAATGGATACGATTCATGAGAAAATGCTCAAGCTCCCTGATGAAACCGTGGTAGCAAATGGTCATGGGCCAGTTACGACGATTGGAGATGAAAAAGAAACAAACCCGTTTATTAATGGATTTGGTTGGTGAGTTATGTTTTTTGCTTAAAAGTATTATAACTAAAAAATGACCTTCCATGGGGAACATAGAAGGTCGTTTGGGGAGTTAATCAAGTATCAATGAACATTGAGGGGGGAGGGGGAACTCCCGAAAATCATTGTTCTACTGACATTTTTATTATAATTCGACATTAACACTGTGTCAACAGTGTTAAAATATTTTTTTGGGAGAGAGTTTTATGTCTAGTAGTGTTATAGAAAGGTTGAAAACTCAATCACACTCTCCATGGAGCTTTGCCACCTTTATGGAAACTGCACTATACGATCCAAAGGTAGGATACTACATGAAAGATCGCCAGAAACTAGGTAAAGATGGAGATTTTTATACAAGCAATCATGTTCATCCAGTATTTGCAGAAACTTTTGCTCGCTTTTTCCTAGACGTAATCACGAAGGAAAATATGAAAGCTGAAATTTGTGAGTGGGGGGCGGGGGATGGATCGTTCGCCTGTAATATTCTTGCTTACATGAGAGAACAAAGTCCAGAAGTGTTTGAAAAAATGACTTATTATATTATTGAGTCAAGTCCTTATCATCAATCTATTTTATTAGACAGATTAGCTTTATTTAAGAAACAAATAAAAATTTATAGTACATTAGAAGAATTAAAAAAGGAAGTCACACATTTCCAAGGGATTATTTTCTCAAATGAATTAATTGATGCATTTCCAGTACATATTATTGAAAAGACTTCTGAAGGTTTAAAAGAAGTTATGTTGGAAGTTGAAGGAGAGCACCTTGCTGAAAAACTAATGACATCTGAAAATAATCAAGTACTAAATTGGCTAGATAAATTTGGACCAACTACTCTGCCAGAGGGGCACCGATTCGAAGTATCACTTTCAATGAAAGAATGGTTGGTAAATGTATCAACTTGGTTAGAAAAAGGATTGCTTGTCACTGTAGATTATGGCTATCGAAATGAAGAGTTTCAATGGCCAGAGAGGAAAGACGGCTCAATCCGAGGTTATAGAAACCATGAAATGGTCAAGGATCCATTGAAATATCCTGGGAGTATGGATTTAACATCTCATATTCAGTGGGATGCTTACGAACAAATTGCGAAAAATCAAGGCCTCACAATGGTTTGCCATGATAGACAAGATAAATTTCTATTAAAAGCAGGTCTATTTAGTTTCTTACAATCCCCGACAGATATGAACCCATTCTCTGATGTATTCAAAAAAAATCGAGCAATTCAATCATTAGTTCATCCGGAGGGCATTAGTACTTCCTTTCAAGTTAACGTTCAGGGTAGAGGATTAACACAGGTAGAGAAATACCTCATGTTTCAGGAAGATCCATACCAATTAAAAAAACCTTGACGTATTGTCAAGGTTTTTTGTGCAGTTTTATTAGTGTCCGCCAATTTCTGGGACCATAATAAATGTTGTGTAGTACGTAAATCCAATAAAGAACAACGTTAGATATGCACCGAAAATATACACATAAACACGTTCTGTTAATTTTAAGTAGCTAAGGGCTATAAACATCCCTGTTTGACCGAAGAATAAAATAGCAGCTGCATGCATATCCCCAACCATAAACAATACAGCGAAAATTCCTGTCCAGAAACCCAATACTCGAAACATGCGATCCACGACTCACCCCTCCTTTATACATTACATAATAACTAACTACCGCTTTTAGTATAACCTACGAATGAAAGTTTGTTCACTTTATTATAAAGGCAACAAATCACTTTGTAAACAACCGGGATTATTACGATAGACAATCAAACGAGTTATATTAGGTTATAATGAGTCGCAAAGCTAGAAGTGGCTTTCCAATAACAGTGGGTAAAGAAGACAGCTTGAATGCAAACGGTGTGAATCAGGAACGGATGTAGTACTTGGCTCTGATGAAAGCGAGTTTAGGTAATTAGTGATTTAACACAACCGTTGTATAAGTGCAGGCCATTTCATTTTTTTGAAACATGTTTGATTCTTCTTTTAATTCGACATCACTAAAGAAAAAACGGAAAATTCCATTGATTAATGCGTGATGCATGTTGCAAATTCCTTTTGAAGGAGCAACTTCTTTAAAAGTACAATTAAATATTCGGAAAACGACTTCATTTTTTTCTTGATCATAATGGATCTCCGGATTCAATCCTTGATTAAGAGCAATTCTCTCGATGAATTTAACCTTTTCTGCAGTAACCATATCGTTAGGATCTTCATTTAATGTTTGAACAAACGCTCGGGCAGATTCATAGCCGAAACGATCACCTGTTGTTATTAGTGCCTGTTCCCCAGCTTCACCTAATGCACTTAACGATTCGATAGCAATTTCGGAAAGTCTCTGATAATCCCGATATGGAAATTGTAAACTAACAACTTCATCAGACAATCGATAAAACCGACTCGGTCTTCCTCCTTTTCCTGTTTTTTTTGTGTCGGAAACAAGCATATTTACATCTTCTAGCTTTGTTAAATGTAGACGAGCAACATTAGCATGGATTTTAAATGTATCGGCAATTTCTTGGACCGTTACATCGCGGTGTTGCCTAGCTGCGTATTGATAAATCGAAAAACGAGTAGGATCTGATAACACACCTGTAATCTTTAATGTTTGTTGTTCCATTGTGATTCACACTCCCAATTCCAGTTTATCTACATTATATTACAGATCTATTATTAATAAATGCGTTTTCAGCATAATTATGTGACTAAACTAGTAAAATATAATCTTAAACAAAATTCATGGTATACTTTCTTATAGTTAAGTAAAAGAATGAATTTAAATGAGTCAAAAAGGTCATTATTATAATAAAATCTATAAATTAATTGAAATTCATGTTTAATAATGAATAAAAAAAGGTATTAGAACATTAGTCTAGAAACATTACATATATAGAATATTAAAGGAGGATGTAAAAATATGAGTAAAATGGATACAAAAGATTTTATTATTGGTGCAGTCGTTGGTGGAATTGTTGGTGCTTCAACAGCTATGTTATTAGCTCCAAAGTCAGGTCGCGAACTTCGATCTGATATCAATGAAAGAGCAACAGAGGCAAAGGAAAGAACAGTTGAATTTTCTAACGTTGCTAAAGAAAAAGGTACAGAATATTCACAGTTAGCCAAAGAGAAGTCAGATGAGTTAACGAAGTTAGCTAAAGATCAGTGGGAGCGTGTTGCTGATAAAACAGCAGCTGTCACAAACAAAGCAACTCAGATGGGTGATGATTTGGCTGAAGATGTTAAAGAAGTAATGGATAGTGAGAAGGCAGAAGGCAAGAAATTAGCAAAACAAGTAGTAAAAGAAATTGAAGAAACAAAAGAACGCTTAAAAGAAGATGCAGATAAGTTAAAAGATAAATAAAATACAAAAAAAGACTAGTCATTCTTGACTAGTCTTTTTTGTATCTAGCTAACAAATATTTGCATAACTTTGAAAAGTTTAGTATTTAAGGTCAAGCGCAAAAATATTTAATTTTTTTTAAAATAAAAGGAGGAATATGAAAATTGTTGTCGAATATATGTTTTGAGACAAGTTATTAAATTCAGTATAGGTGGTGGTCTATGGATATGGATATTGAACAGAAAACAAAATTGATTTTATCTGAAGCGCTAAAGTTTGGTGCCTCTGATGTGCATTTAATCCCCCGAGAGCGAGGGTCAACCATTCGATATAGAGTGGATGGTCAATTATTAGATGTAGAGAAGTTGCCCTTGGCTACGATGAACAAGCTGATTGCCCATTTGAAGTTTATTTCGGGAATGGATATCGGTGAACGGAGACGGCCGCAAAATAGTGGTTTGGAAATGACTCTTGAACATCAAGTTGTTTTCACGAGAATTTCAACCTTCCCGTCATCTTCTTTCGAAACCCTCGTATTAAGACTATTTCCACAAAAACATTCTAAAAGTTTAGAACAACTTTCTTTATTTCCTTCTCAAATTAAACACCTCCATCAATTGATTCAAAAACCAAACGGACTTATTATCGTCTGTGGCCCTACTGGTGCAGGAAAGACAACGACACTTTATTCGTTACTACAAAAACGAACAGAAGAAATCAACGAAAATATCATTACGTTAGAGGATCCAGTAGAGCAAATTCAGCCTGGTTTTTTACAAATGGAAATTAATGAAAAAGCAGGTGTCACATACGCTACAGGTTTGAAAAGTCTACTCCGCCACGACCCCGACCTCATCATGATTGGAGAAGTTCGTGATACAGAAACCGCAAAAATGGCTGTACGAGCAGCTTTAACAGGGCATTCGGTTATGTTAATAGGCACATACATATTTAATAGAAAGTAATGCTCTTTATTACAACGGATTCGGGGTTTCTTTCTTTGGTGATCTTGTCTACTTTGATCTCTTTCACGGACAGCTGCATAAATTGTTTCTTTTCTACACTGGAAAGTTTACTCCAGGCAGAGGTGATTGATTTCAAATATTCTGCTGAGATAGTTGGTTCTTTTTGTTCTGCCCCGCGGATCTCATTTAATTCTAACCTGATCTGACTTTCACGGTCTAGTTCTTCTTTTGATCTCTTTTGAAAATCTTCATCTGATATGTTTTCGTTTGCCCAGGCATATTGCCACTTAGCTCTACGCTTTTCAATTCCTGCCAATTCTTTTTCGTACTCCTCAATCAACAGAGTATTACTGGATTGTCCATCTCCTGTTTGGTCGTCAAACGATGACAAATCCCAAGAGGTTAAATATTTATGGAATTGACTTTCTAAATAGTTCGATGCGATGGAAGGTAAGTCGCATCCGCCGAATGTTCTTTTTGTGCATCTGTATGATTGAGAATAATATTCTTTCTCTCCTCTTATAACCGTCGAGGATTTCCCTACCAGACCTCCGCCACATCTAGCGCATTTCCCTATTTGACTAAACATGTACGTGCTAGTAGCTGATTTAGCCGGAAAGGTTTTTCGTTTCTGCATTAGATTCTGTACGGTGTCAAATTTATCTTTATCGATAATAGGAGGGACGGCATCTTCGACTTCAAAATAATTTTCTTTATTTTTTCTGTAGTTATACCGCATCGTCCCTTTGTACAGGGGGTTTTTGAGGATGTACCCAACGGTCCCCTGTTGCCAAAGAGCTTTTCTTTTCGACGCAATGTTTCTTTCATTGAGCTCTATGGCAATCTTGTGCATAGATTTCCCTTCCAGATAAAGATCAAATAACTCTCTGATCATTTTCGCTTCGCGCTGATTCACTTCCAAATAATCTCCTGCGATGTCGTATCCATAAGGAGGTCGGTTATTTACCCACTTCCCTTCTCTTGCTTTTTGCTCCATTCCAAAGCTGATACGTTCTCCTGTGTTCTCGCGTTCCCACTGAGCAAGACTTGCGATTAAGGTGACAAACAGTCTGCCGGTAGCTGTTGTCGTGTCATATACCTCTGTGGCAGACTTAAACTTGATGGCGTGTTTTTCAAACAGTTTTATCATTTCATACAAATCTAACACGGATCGTGTAAGTCGATCTAAACGATAGACCAGGACACAATCAAAGACATCTTTATCTAAGGACCCTAGCATCCTTTTTAGTTCCGCACGCTCCATATCTTTTGCACTTAACCCTTCATCGACGTAATACTGCACAATGTCCCACCCTTGAGACACGGCATAGGCTTCTAGCTTCATTTTCTGCGCTTTGATGGAATAGCCCTCTTGCACTTGCTCGTTTGTAGATACCCGTATATAGACTGCTGCTCGCATGGCCATATCCTCCTTATAAAAATAAGAGCAGACCGTCATCTGCTCTTCATGTAAATTATCAACGTTGGTAATTTAATTGGCTGTTACGATATAAACGACAACCTTACCGTGAATGACCAGGTCTGAGCTGTCACTTGACGTTAGGTGGTCTGTAAAACTTTTATCGTATGAATCTGGTCTAAATATCAGTTTTTCATCTGATGTGTAAAAACGTTTAACTGAGTATTCGTTGTTGTGGCTGTAAACAACAATGTCACCGTCTTTTAAATTTTGTAATTCTGTGTACTTTACGGCAATCATTGATCCGTGTGGAATGATCTTATTCATAGATTCCCCATTTACTTTCATAAGATAGACTCCGGTATCTCCTGCCCATTTACCCATGATCGCGTCAGGGATTCTGACTTTCTCAACGTCACCATCTGTCATACTGTCCACATCTGACGGGAGCCCTGCTGATATGCTTACGGGAAAATAGTTGTATTCTGTTAAAAGTTCCTTGTTGTCTTTTTCTTCCCATCCCATTAAATAGGCTGGTGATACTTTCAGTGCTTTTGCTAACGGTTCGAGTATTTCAAATGGCATGTTCTCGATTTCATTGCTCTCGTATCTGTATACTGTTGCTCTGTTTTTTCCTATCATTTCTGCTAGCTTGTCCACCGAGTACTTTAATTGTTTCCTGCGGTGACGTATTCTTCCCCCAACGTTAATCTCAAACACCTCCTCTTTTGAATATCCTAATCATAACCTAATTGTCGCAAATATGCAACAATTATTTATTAGCTAAGAACTTTTTTATCTAAATGTGCGATTTTTAGTTGACTTCCGTTTTTATTTATCTTATGATTACATTAATCGCATAAGGCGCGACAAGGAGGTGAAGGTTTTGAATGTAAACAAATTGCGAGGAAAGATAGTGGAGAACGGTCTATCCACGGGCGAGTTAGCTAAGCGTATTGGGGTGGATCGAAGCACGCTGTACCGAAAAATGAACAATAACGGTGATAGCCTAACTATCAAAGAAGTAAGACTTATATCAAAAGAGTTGAATTTGTCGCACGATGAGGCAATGGCAATTTTTTTTAGCTCATTTGTCGCATGATGTGCGACAGAAAGGGGGGGTAGAGCATGTCTGATCGATCAAAGGAACCGTCAGATGACGTGAAACGTCAGTTGGTTGTCTTCCTCCGCTCATGCGAGTCACTGAAGAGGGAGACAGCTAAAAAGAAGGAGGAATCGAATTGCTAAGAAAATCAGATTTTACATTAACAGGAAGAATTGATCGGTTGGATGAGTTTGAAATAAGAATGCTGGTTAATAGGATCTTTCATCATTATTCAACAGCAGTCAGGTTTTTTATCGACTACAAGGTGATCGGAAAGCATGTACACCTTGCAGAAAGTTACGATGCTGAATTCCGCGGTATGGAAAGTTCGTTACTTTTTTTAGGTATTAATGTGGAATACCGAGGGGCAGACATCCTCCAACCTTACTTTTTCGCTGATGAGATCATTACTGAATTCGAACGGCCGGAAGAGGAGGTCGAGGCTAAATGAAACAGTGGGAAGAGCTCATGCAAGAAGCAAGAGAAATCGGCTTATCACCTGAAGAAGTGCGCGAGTTTTTGAAGCGTTGATGGTGAGTAGAGAGAAACTATTCAATAAAAGAGGAGTTAAAAATGACTAATGAGGCTTATGAAATAGTAACGTCATTTGAAGTAGAACCATCCGAAGTAAAAGCATTTAATGTTATTTTTTTTATTAATTATAAGGATGAAGGGTTCAAGGAAAGAATAATAAACATCAATAATCAAGGACATTATGTAGTAATGACAAGGAATCTCTTCTTCTTCTTTGGACTTCCTCTTTTTTTAGTCAAAATATTAAGTTTAATGGATAATCCAGCAGAAGTAAGAGAGCTACTGGAAGGAGAGTTTAAATCTACAAATCTTAATTTTTTAGAAAAAAACCAATTATCTTTTCAGAAAGAAAAAATCGCAAAGAAAATTCAACAATCACTCATAAAAGAACTAGATCATTTTTTACAAAAAGAATTAAAAACTTACTATGGCTTGAAGAGTCATCCTAAATCAGTTCGTTAAATAAAATGTATGAAATTTCTAAGCCAATCAATCAAAATTAGTGCAGATTTCGAGAAAATTTAACATCAACGAGCTTAACTGCTCGTAAATTTTTTTAGCCTATCTCGGAAAATGCTGGTCAACTTACCAGTGTACGCAAGAGTCAAAATTTTATACCTAAAAGGAGGAAGTTATGAGACCAACATTGTTAAGTCGAATTGGATCAGCGCCAAAACCAAAGTTTGAATATGTGGTCAGAGCAGAAACAGAGGGTGGATATTTTAAACAGTGTGGCTTTGGCAGTGAGGTTCAATTATCAGATGAAGAAGCCATTTATCAAGCTAAGCGGATCCTAGGCGAGTGTTACGGATCAAAGTGGAAGGTTGAGGAGTTATGAGGCTCTGTAGCATTTGCGAAAAGAAAACTCATAACAAAGAGTTTTGCACGGAATGCGAAGAAAGAATGATAGCTGGAAGAATAAGAGTTAAGAAGATACTGGCACGAAAGAGGGCGGTGAAGTCATGAACGATAAAGCTTTGAAACTATCAAACTTCTTTTTGTACAAGTATCTCACGAACAAGGACAAGCCTAAATATTCTGCATGGTGCTGGAAAATGTATCAAAAATATCAAGAGAAAGTCTGGAACTCATGAACGTCTACTTTGTACATTACAAGCGGTTTAAAGATGGTCGAGAAATATTTCACGCAGAAAACAGCGAATTTGTTGTAGCTGATAGCGAATCGCAAGCTCGAGAGAAAACGATTATTAGCAAGACTAGTGATTTTTTCAATATCTCAGTTGAAGTGTTGAGCGTTGAATTCAAGTGGAAGGTTGATGACAAATGAACACAGCTGAAATGAAGACTTGGCAAGATCGTTTGAACAGCATCGCAAAAGCTGAGGGCACAGTAAAGGTCGATCGTCTAGCAAACTTTCAGAGTGATTTGAGTAATATCTATGGTCGATTAGATTGTATAGATGATCCGTTTGCTCAGAAGCTTTATGACGTAGCTGAAGAACTTTATTAACTGAGAGGAGGTGAACGATTTGAACGCACAGGAAGCAAAGGAACTTACAGAAGAAGGTAAAGATGTTGGATTTGAAACAGCTATTGAAATGATTTGTTTGGCGATTAGAGAAGAAGCTTTGAAAGGTAACGAATCATTAATCAAAGGACAATTTGATTATCTTAGTTTCAAAGATAATTACAAAGTATTGGATCTGTATTTTGAAGGAGAAAAAACGATTGATCAATATTTAGAATATTTTTTCAGAGCTGGCTTCGAGATTGTTATCGATCACGATTCAAACGTCATCAAAGCAATCGAAATTAGCTGGAAAGATGAAAAATAACCACTGCTACCAACAGTGGCTAAACAAAACTTATTGAAATCATTATACCACAAAACATAGGAGGTACGAAAATTGTCTATGAAAATAAATAAATTAGAAATTGAAAATATCAAACGGGTTAAGGCTGTAAAAATTGAGCCTACTGCCAATGGGTTGACCATTGTCGGAGGAAAGAACGGACAAGGTAAAACAAGTGTGCTCGATGCTATTGCTTGGGGTTTAGGAGGTGATCGTTACCGCCCCAGTAAAGAATATCGAGAGGGATCGGTTACACCGCCAAGTCTAAAAATCACGATGAATAATGGCTTAGTGGTTGAAAGGAAAGGAAAGAACAGTGACTTAAAGGTTGTTGATCCTTCCGGTCAAAAAGCAGGACAACAGCTCTTGAACAGTTTCGTGGAAGAGTTGGCTATTAATCTACCGAAATTCATGAACCAGTCTAATAGAGAAAAGGCAGATACACTCTTGCAAATTATCGGGGTTGGTTCTCAACTATACGAATTGGATCAAAAAGAACAGCGTATCTACAATGATAGGCGCGCGATTGGACAGATTGCCGATCAAAAGAAAAAGTATGCAGAGGAACAAAAGTTTTACCCTGAAGCTCCAAAGGAATTGGTTTCGGCTTCTCAGCTTATCCAACAGCAACAAGCTATTCTGGCACAAAATGGAGAGAACCAACGCAAGCGTCAAAATGTAGCCAACATTCAGCAACAATTTAACAATGAGAAAGCAGAAATTGATCGTATTAGCCGTCAACTAGAAGAGCTGCAACAAAAGCATAATCAAACGGTACAAGATTTGAACACAGCTCAAAAAGGCGCGCTTGATCTGCAAGACGAATCGACAGAGGAATTGGAGCGTAATATTCAAAAAATTGATGAAACGAATCGTTTGGTACGAGCCAATCTTGATAAGGAAAAAGCAGAGGAAGACGCCAAAGAAAATGCAAAGAAATATCAAAAACTTAGCGCGGATGTAGAAAAGGTTCGACTAGAAAAACGGAACCTACTAAACAATGCAGATTTACCTTTACCTGAACTGTCTGTTGAAGATGGTGAGTTGATTTACAGAGGGCATAAGTGGGATAACATGAGCGGATCAGAGCAATTGAAAGTGTCTACTGCCATCGTTAGGAAGCTTAAACCAGATTGCGGATTTATCTTGATAGACAAGCTCGAGCAGATGGATGAAGATACGTTGAAAGAATTTGGACAGTGGGTTGAACAAGAAGGATTACAGGCCATTGCGACACGTGTAGGAAATGGAGAAGATTGTTCAATCATCATTGAGGATGGTTATGGATCAGGTCAAAATATCCAAGCGAATGAAATTCCTTTTACCCAAGAAGCTCCACAACAAAAAAACTGGAAAGCGGGTGAATTTTGATAAATGAATATTACAAAAGGAAAAGTGGCAAAAGCGCAAAAAGTCGTATTGTATGGACCGGAAGGGATCGGCAAATCCTCTTTTGCAGCACAATTTCCAGATACACTTTTTAGCGATACGGAAGGTAGTACTAATAACATGGACGTGGCTCGTATGGACAAGCCGACCAGTTTGACGTTTTTGTACCAACAAATTGAATTTGTGAAGCAGAATCGTCCATGCAAGACATTCGTCATTGACACAATTGACTGGGCCGAAAGGTTAGCAATAGATTTTGTGACTAGCAGGGCGAGCAAGGAAAGTATAACAAGTTTTGGTTATGGGGAAGGTTTCATCCAACTGGAAGAAGAGATCGGAAAGCTATTAAATAGATTATCCGATTTAGTTGAAATGGGTATCAATGTTGTTTTGAATGCTCACTCAAAAATCACAAAATTTGAGCAGCCAGATGAAATGGGAGCCTATGATCGATATGAATTAAAGCTAGGCAATAAAACAACTGCTAAAACTGCTGCTTTAGTAAAAGAATGGGCGGATATGGTCCTATTCATGAATTATAAAACATTCAGCGTGGCAACAGATGAAAAAGGTAAAAAGCATAAAGGACAAGGTGGCGTAAGAACAATTTACGCTAACCATCACCCAGCTTGGGACGCTAAGAACCGTCACGATCTACCTGACGAATTTCCGATGGAGTATTCACAGATTGCTCATATTTTTAATGGTGGTAATCAAGCGACACCAACGCAACCCGAACCGCAACCTGATCCAGTTATTCATCAGCCAACACAGACTGAACAAACGAGATCGGCACCTGAAACAACGAATCAAACAACTGAGCCTACAACACAATCAGAACCGGAAAAAACAGCTCAGCAGTTAGATTCAAATATTCCGAAATCTTTACGTGACCTTATGGAGAAAGATCAAGTAAGTGAAGAAGAAATTCAAGTGGTCGTAAGTCAAAAAGGTTACTATCCCCAAGGTACTCCTATAACAAACTATGATCCAACTTTCATAGATGGTGTATTGGTGGGGGCATGGGTGCAAGTATACAAAATGGTTCAAGATTTCAGAGAGAGTTTACCATTTAAATAACTAAAAGGAGAGTGTTCGCATGACTCAGCAAGAGAGAGAACTAGGTTGGGATGATGAGATAGAAAAGGAAGGTGGCAATTTTGTATTATTGCCCGCAGGTAATTATAACTTTACCGTACAAAAATTCGAACGAGGACGATTCCAAGGGAGTGAGAAAATGCCTCCTTGTAACCAAGCGAAGCTTGAAATAACGATTCATAGCGCTGAGCATGGTGATGTCATTGTATTTCATAATCTTATGCTCCATACCAAGACAGAAGGTTTCTTATCAAATTTCTTTGCTGGAATTGGCCAAAAGAAAAAAGGTGAAAAATTGCGTATGAACTGGAATGCAGTGATTGGCGCAAAGGGTAAATGTAAGGTGATTCAAAATAAATATATGTCAAAAGGTGAAGAACGAGTCAATAACCAAATTGAAACATTTCATCCATATGAAGATTACTTGAAACAGAATGGTGGAGCACAACAGCCGCAAACTCAGCCAAATCAAGCACCATTTCCGACCGGTCAACCACAGAATCCACAACAAGGTGGATTCACGCCAGGTCAATTTTAAGGGGGAGAAATAATGTCAAAACACATTGATTTACCTTTATCAAATCTAGCTCATGGAGCCATTCAGGAAAAACTGGATGGCGAGCTAGTTAAAGTCTTTGCCAATATCCATGATCCTAATACGAAAGCAGAAGCAAAACGCTCTATCACAATTAAGTTGGAATTTGAACCAGATGAAAACAGACAAGCCATTAAATTGAACAGTGATTTTACAACGAAATTGGCGAATGTCGAAGGTGTTTCTACAACTGTACTAACTGGTAAAAACTTAACGTCAGGAACAATCGAAGCGAAAGAACTTAAATCAGGCGCTAGAGGACAAACCTACATGGATTTTGATGAAGGAGAATTAAGGCACGACACTGGCGAACCTGTAGACGTTATCAAAAAAGAAGAAGATCGAAGAAATATCATCAATTTACAAAAAGGAAGAGGGTAATTATATGTTGTCGAAAGAAGCCATTCAGTTTCTCATGCAAGAAGGGATTAAGCCAGATGAAAGAGTTGTAGAAATTACAGACGTAGATGGACGTGAACGAATTTTTGTTATTGATGAAGAAGGACGAGGAAGTGAGATCAGACCGATTATCAATTTAGCAAAACAAAAATTCTTATTAAGTTCTTTAACTGGTTTGATTAATTACATTCAATCAAACCTAGATCGTCAGGATGAAAATCTTTTTTTACATGTTGATGATGAGAAAACCGTCTCTTTAGAAAGTAAATTGTTTGATGATGGCAGTCGAGAAACGCTTGTAGTCGCAAATGCTATTGTCCCTAGTTTTCGTTATGAATATTACTACGATGCAGAAGAAATGTTGATTAACTTCCAATCTAAATTTAGATTTACAGATGATCGTGATTTATTGTTAAAAGTCGTTGGAAATGTTAAAGAAGAAAATGTCCGTCAAACAGGAGATACAGGGATAGCGCAAGCTGTAACGATTAAGACTGGTATATCGTCAGCTGATGATGTCGTAGTACCTAACCCAGTAACATTAGCGCCATACCGTACATTTTTAGAAGTGGAACAACCGGAAAGCGATTTTATATTCCGCATGAAAGAAGGTCCACAAGGTGCAATTTTTGAAGCTGATGGAGGAGCATGGAGAAATAATGCCATTGGCAACATTAGAGATTATCTGGCAAATGAATTAAAAGAAGAAATTGAGAGTGGAAGAATTACTATTATCGCATAACGAGGAGGTAGCCAATGGAATTAAGACACTATCAACAAAAGGCGCGAGAATCCATTCAACAGGAATGGCAAAAAGGAAATACCAAAACACTCCTGGTACTACCTACTGGTTGCGGTAAGACAATTGTTTTCAGCAAAGTGATAGAAGATCGAGTAAAGAAGGGCGAGCGTGTGCTCGTCCTTGCCCACAGGGGTGAGTTACTGGATCAGGCAGCAGATAAATTGGAACAATCAACTGGATTAAAATGCGCGACTGAAAAAGCAGAGCAAACGTCATTAGGAAGTTGGTTTCGGGTGGTTGTAGGAAGTGTTCAAACGTTAATGAGAGAAAAGAGATTGCTAAAATTTCCTAAAGATTTCTTTGACACCATCATCATCGACGAAGCACATCATTGTTTATCTGACAGTTATCAAAGAATCTTACATTACTTTAATGCAAATGTTTTAGGCGTTACTGCTACTCCTGACCGTGGAGATATGAAGAATCTAGGAAGTTACTTTGACTCGTTAGCTTATGAATATTCGTTACCTAAAGCGATTAAGGAAGGTTTCTTGAGTCCGATAAAGGCGTTGACTATACCGCTTAAATTAGATTTAACGGCAGTTAGCCAACAAGGTGGCGATTTTAAAACAAGTGATCTAGGGTCAGCATTGGATCCCTATTTAGAGCAAATAGCAGATGAAATGGTTAGGACAGCTCATGATCGTAAATCTGTTATCTTTCTTCCATTGGTTAAAACAAGCCAACGATTCAAGGAAATCTTAAATGAAAAAGGCTTTCGTGCTGCAGAGGTAAATGGAGAGTCAAAAGACCGCGCAGAGATTTTGGAAGATTTCGACAAAGGTAAATACAACGTGTTGTGCAACTCCATGTTACTGACAGAAGGATGGGATTGCCCGTCAGTAGATTGCATCGTCGTATTAAGACCAACAAAAGTAAGAAGTTTATATAGCCAAATGGTGGGGCGAGGTACCCGATTGTTTGAAGGAAAAACTGAATTATTATTGCTTGATTTCTTGTGGCATACGGACCGCCATGAGTTATGTCATCCGTCTCACTTAATTGCAGATAGCGATGATGTGGCCAAAGAAATGACAAAGAAAATTGAAGAATCTGGCGTGCCTTTGGATTTAGAAGAAGTTCAATCCTCGGCAGAAGAGGATGTCGTTGCTCAACGTGAAGAAGCATTAGCCAAACAACTAGCTGAAATGAAGCGACGAAAGCGGAAACTTGTGGATCCGCTACAGTTTGAAATGAGTATCCAAGCTGAAGACTTATCTGGCTATGTTCCTTCCTTTGGGTGGGAAATGGGACCACCAAGCGAGGATCAAGTGAATAAGCTAGAAAAACTAGGAATTATGCCAGATCAAGTAGACAACGCAGGAAAAGCTTCTAAGATTCTAGATCGATTAGATAAGCGTAGAGATGAAGGATTAACAACGCCTAAACAAATTCGATTTCTGGAACAAAGAGGGTTTAATCATGTTGGTAAGTGGTCCTTTGAAGATGGCAAAAAAATCATTGATCGTATCGCAGCAAATGGATGGAGAACACCACCAGGAATAAACCCTAAAGAATTTAAACCGGAAGGTGAAAACCATGCTGAAGGATAAAGAGAAACGAGTCAAGATTCTTAAAACAGTCAGTTACATTCATGATAATCACTGTGAAGGTTGTCAAGACCCTCGGAAGTTTAAGCAAGAAACGGCAAACAAGACGGGGGGCACTTACGCTTTGAATGTAAATAATCAGTACTGTTCTAATGTTTGTCCGTATGGCCAGAAATTACGTGATGCTGGCAGAATACTAGAAGGTCACGACGGAGAAAAAAGAATTAGAGAAAAGAAGAGACAGCCCCATATTAGCGCATATCAAACCAGGATTAATAGAGGTATGAAAATTAAAGATATCGCTATGGAACTAAACGTCTCTGAACCAACTTTAAAGCGATGGAGAAAAGAGTGGGGTTTACCATGATCCTAGAAGAGAGATTGAAGATCCTTGCTCGTGTGGATGACATCGTAGATAACCAATGCAAAGGGTGCGAGTTTAATAAACGTGGAGACAACTACTGTAAAAATAAATGTAAGTATGGGAAAGAACTCTTAAAACTTGGAAACAAGCTAACTAAAAATTCTAACGTTCGCAGAGTTGCGAAAGAGGCAGATAGACAAGCATTTGTTAAAAAGAAAAAGAAAAAGGAGGCTATGAAAGTGAATAAAGTAGAAGAGAAATCGACAACGCCTAAACGATCTAAATTGATTAGATCGGCAAAGGTAGACACCACAAAAGGCGAGTATATGAGGTTAATCAAAGAAGGTTATCAAAATAAAGAGATTGCTAGTTTGATGGGGATTTCTCCTGTTAAACTGTCTCAGTTAAAAAATAATAAGTGGGGGCTGAATGGGTGGAATAGGCATAAAAAAGTAGTTTCGTCTGATCCCAGGCAGATCAAAGAGGTTAAAAAACTTTCAGATCCAGACCTTCCAAAAGTTGAAGAAGGTTCACCTTATGCTCCAGCTTCTAAAGAAGAAAAACTCCACGCTGAAATTATAAGGTTGAAGAAAGAGAACGAAGAGATTGGCAAGATCAGAGTAGAAAATGAAGAACTAAGCGAACACATTGAATTACTAAAAGGACAGATACAAGCAAAGGATAGAAGTTTCGTAGAACTCGAAGCCAAATTTAATCATTTGAAAAGAGATGCCAGTAACCAGATGCCTGCTGCAACAGAGGAAGAAAGAGCCTATGCCTATGAAACGTTGAAAAGCAAGTACAAGCGAAAGCTTGATAATCAAAATATAGCCTTTGAGGATTTAGAAAATCAATTAGATGAATCGCATAAACGGTTTGATCGACTTGAAGATAGATGCGATGCGTTGCAATATGCATTGAAAATGTTTTTATAGGAGGGTGAGACCGTGAAAGAGGCATTAGGAAAAGTGAAAGACAAGCGTACAGGTGTTGAGCTCGATTATATAAACAAAGATGAGAACGGCTTTGAAGTAGTAATGTGGCATGGAATAAATGGTAAGGCTGAAAAAACGCAATGGGTATCTAACTCTAATTGGCAAGAAATAGACAAGCCGGATCCGCTAACAATAAATGATCCTATTAAACCGAATCACTATCACAGTGGAGGGATCGACGTGTTTACGTACCTTGAAGCCAATCTATCAAAGGAAGCTGTGATTGGGTATCACCAAGGATCAGCAATCAAGTACATCATTCGTGCCGGCAAAAAGGGAAGTGATTCAGAGGATTTTAAAAAGGCAGCTGCTCACGTGGATAACCTGGTGAGGTTGTCAGAGTAGAGAGAAACTTTGCAGTAAAGGATGTGAGAGCGATTAGTGTTTTTGTACCAGAAGAAATCAAGAGGTTAATTACAGATGGTGCCGTATTCTATGTCTCTCATTCTGGCGGAAAAGATTCACAAGCCATGTATTCACTTATTAAAAAAGTCATTCCAGATGAACAAATAGTAGTTGTTCATGCGGACTTAGGCGAGGTTGAGTGGGAAGGTGTTCAAGATCACATTAAGACTTACACAGATCATGAGGTGAATGTGGTTAGAGCAAATAAAACTTTCCTGGGGATGGTTGAAAAACGAGGAATGTTTCCGAGTGCAGCATATCGGCAATGCACCAGCGATTTAAAACGTGGTCCGATATTCAAATTTATTAGAAATGATCTTAAACAACGTGGAGGAACGATCGCTATTAATTGTATGGGATTGAGAGCGCAAGAATCATCATCAAGAGCTAAGAAGAAGGCTTTCTCTTACAACAAAATGCAGAGTGTAAATAAAAGAGTTACCAGACACGTTTATGACTGGCTACCTATCTTTCAATTTACTACTGAAGAAGTATTTCAAGCTATTTATGATGCTGGTCAAAAACCATTTTGGGCGTATGAAAAAAATGAAAGGTTAAGTTGTGTTTTTTGCATCATGGGTTGTGTAAATGATTTGAGACATGGGGCAGAACAAAGACCAGAGCTATATAAAAGGTATGTCGAACTCGAAAAGAAAATAGGGCACACCATGTTTATGAATGGCAAAGAACCAGTCCCTTTAGAAGAACATGTGGGGGTCAAAGTTAATGCATAGTACGAGGATAACCAACAGGAGTTGAAAACCAATGACCAAACGAGAAAAAGGCGATAAATACCGTCCAGTCGTAACCATTCAAAAAATGAAACATGGCGTACCAACGGTCATATCTGTAAGTGGTGAAACCTATCAATTGCAACATCAAACGCAGATTAAGCGAGGTGGGAAATAAATGAGATTAGATGAATTAAAAGAAAATATCTTCGAATGGGCAGAGGATAAAGGGTTAGATCAAGCGCAACCAGAAAAGCAAATGTTGAAGCTTATGGAAGAAGTGGGAGAATTGGCGCAGGGATTGGCGAAGGGCAACAGAGATCAAGTTATTGACTCTATCGGTGATGTGTTTGTGGTGTTAACGATATTCTCCATGCAGTTAGATTTAGATTTAACAGAGTGCGTAGAGATTTCTTATGAAGAGATTAGCGATCGCAAAGGTCAGATGATCAATGGAGTGTTTGTTAAAGAGTCTGATATTAATGGCTAAACGGAAGCGCCAACGTAAATGGACGCTGTTGTACAGGCAAGAAGAAAGGGACAAAGTGACACGTTACGAGCCATTGCATAAGTACGAACTAAAAGCCAGAAAGCGTCAAGGATGGAAAGTACTATCATGAATTAACAGAAAGAAAGTGAGGTGATACCTTGGAACATAAACTAGATTTAGTAAATTTACTAGATTACGTAGATCCTTCTATGTTGGACTACCAGGAATGGTTAAATGTTGGAATGGCTTTAAAGCATGAAGGATATACCGCCAGTGATTGGGAAGATTGGAGTAAAAGGGATGGTGCGCGTTATCGTCCTGGGGAGTGCTTCAAGAAATGGACAGGATTTGAAGGGAACGGCATCACAGGAGCCACTATCACGCAGATGGCGAAAGAGAATGGTTGGTCTCCTAGATCATCTCATGAGCTTGATTGGAACGATGAAATAACATATGACGATGATTATGTCGTTATCGATAAAAACTGGATCGAAGGAAAAGAAATCAGCGAGCCTAAGACTTGGAATCCTGTTAGAGAGTTAACCAGATACTTAGAAACACTTTTCGAAGCTTCAGAGAATGTAGGATATGTGACGGCTACTTGGCAAACAGATGACGGTAAATACTTACCTACTAAGGGAAATTGGGATCGAACAGCTGGAGAGTTAATTCAACTATTAAATCAATCCGGTGATGATATCGGAAGTGTACTTGGAGACTATAATCCAGAGGCAGGAGCATGGATTCGTTTCAATCCTTTAGATGGGAAAGGCGTTAAAAATGAAAATGTAACAGAGTTTAAATACGCTTTAGTAGAGTCTGACACCATGGAACTTGAAAAGCAAAATGCCATTATGCGAGAGTTGGAGCTCCCGATTGCTGCACTTATCTTTAGCGGCAAGAAGAGTATCCACGCTATTGTCAAAGTGGATGCAGGTAACTACGAAGAATATCGGAAGCGTGTTGATTATTTATACGACGTTTGTAAAAAGAACGGATTAAACATAGATAGCCAGAATCGTAATCCTTCCAGGTTATCTCGTATGCCAGGAGTCGAACGTGATGGGAAAAAACAATTCATCATCGATACGAACATCGGTAAGCCGAATTGGGATGAATGGCACGAATGGATTGAAGGAATTAACGATGATCTGCCGGATCCGGAAAGCTTAACTGATTACTGGGACAATATGCCGGAGTTAGCGCCACCTTTAATCGAAGGATTATTACGCCAAGGTCATAAAATGCTTATGGCAGGACCAAGTAAAGCAGGTAAGTCTTTTGCTTTGATTGAATTGTGTATTGCGATTGCGGAAGGAAAGAAGTGGATCAGTTGGCAATGTACAAAAGGAAAAGTATTATACGTCAACTTGGAGCTAGATCGTGCCAGCGCCTTACATCGATTTAAAGATGTATACAACGCTCTTGGATTAGAGCCGAATCATATTGATAACATCGACATTTGGAATTTAAGAGGTAAGACTGTTCCAATGGACAAGCTTGCACCAAAACTAATCAGGCGATCATTAAAGAGTAATTATATTGCTGTAGTCATTGATCCGATTTATAAGGTGCTTACAGGTGACGAGAATAGCGCGGATCAGATGGCACACTTTACGAACCAATTTGACAAGATAGCCACAGAATTAGGCTCTAGCGTTATTTATTGTCACCATCATAGTAAAGGGTCACAAGGTGGCAAGAAGTCAATGGACAGATCAAGTGGGTCAGGCGTGTTTGCGAGGGATCCGGATGCATTAATGGATTTAGTTGAGTTAGAGATTACAGATGATTTACTGAAGCAACAAGAAGCCGCTGCAGCTACTGGGATTTATGCTCAAGCCATCAAAAAAGTAAATTTTGATTACTTTGATGAGCATGTCGGACTTGACGATCAACAAAGCGTGTCACAGATGAACACTCATGCCAAACGCGCCATACCTCAAGACGAGTTGGATAAGGTCGAATCTGAGATAAATCAAGCTATTAAGAAGGTACGTATCAGGTCAGCATGGCGCATTGAAGGTACGTTGCGAGAGTATCCAAAGTTTGACGCTGTGAACATGTGGTTTCAATATCCTGTGCATAAGGTGGATGATGTTGGCATCCTTAAAAACATCGAACCTGAAGGTGATTCGCCACCGTGGAAAAAGAACTTCACGAAGAAGAAGAGTCCAGAAGAAAAGAAGAAAGAGCAAAAGGAATCTCTCGAAGTAGCATTTGAATCTTGCATGATCGATGGGGAAGTGACGCTAGATTCATTATCAGAATTTATGGGAGTAACCCCAAAAACTGTAAGAAATAGAGTGGGTGCTCACGGAGATTTTTGGATCGATAACGGAGAAGTTGGAAGGAAGCCAGATAAATAGGGAAGGGAAATGGTCGAGAAAATTTCCTTTCCCTTCCGAGGGAAAAAGTCGAAGTTTTTCCTTTCCTTTCACAGGGAAATTCTCGATGATTTTCCCTTTCCCTCAAATCGGGAAAAAGTCGAGTAATTTTCGAGAATTTCACAGGGAAAGGAAACCCTATACTAAAGTATATACATTTCCCTTCCCTGTCGGTCACAGAGAGAAAAGTGGTGGGCTTGCAGTTGCCCGCCACACACTTCTCTCTTTTCCGTGACAATGCAAAATTTCAAAAAATAAAATTCAAAATTAAAATAGAAAAAAATGGAAGGTGAATAAAATGCCAAGAAGGAAAAAATATCCTAAATTAAGAATAGCGAGAAATATGCCTCCTCTTCATCACGTGTTTCCAGGAGAAAAATATAATCATAAAAATAGTGAGGTTTTGAAATGGCTATCCGAAAGACCAGCTTTGATTGAATATCTGTTTACACAAGTATCAAATACAAAAGACATTGTTTACAATCCTGAGACAGGTCAATGGCAAGGTGCTGATTACGAGGAGGGAGATGAATGACAACGGAATTTTTTATGCCCTTGAAAAAAATACCGACTGTTACCCATCAGCAAAAACAAGTAACAGTTAAAAACGGGAAACCGATATTTTACGAACCAGAAGATTTAAAAGTGGCTCGTGCTAAATATATGGCTCACCTTGGCCAACATGTTCCTGAGAAGAAATATTCAAAAGGGCCGTTACGTTTAATCGTTAAATACTGTTTCCCGATCACGAACGAAAAACATTATGACGGAGAATTTAAAGACACGAAACCTGACAATGGAAATATGAACAAGCTCCTTGAAGATTGCATGGAGGATTTAGGATTTTATACAGACGATTGTCAGATTGCAAGTTTAGTTGTTGAGAAGTTTTGGGCTAATATGCCAGGGATCTATATCAAGATTGAGGCGATCTGATGGACTATCAAAAATTTTATGCAGAAGTAGCTGAGTGGATAACACAAGTAAATCAAAAGGCTGTTTCTTTAGGGATGAAAAGTCCTGAGTTCTGGGACTGGGTGACGTCTTCAGCTGATGCTTTCAACAAGAAATATAATAATCCACTCGTCTATAAACAGATGATCATGCTTTGTGATTGGCTACATGATATTTACGAGAGTAGCCAAAAAAATGAATGACTGGGATCAGCAGATAGCAGAGTTGAAGCGAAAGCAGGAGATAAAACTTACACCTGAAAAAGAAACCATTCTAGGTAGGTGCTCCTGTGGGTCTGGAAGATTTAAACATAAAATGCAAAACGGTGACTTGATAAGGATTTGTCACACATGCAGATCAGAGAAAACGTTTTGAATGGGAGGTCAAGGAATGAAACTATCAGAAAAACAACTAACGCTAATATCCCAAACCGCTAGCCAGGAAGCGATTAAAGCTTATCGGCAGGACGAGGCTAAGCGTCAGATAGAGAAACAAGATCAACGACTAAGGAACATAAAGTTACTGCTGCAGAATTACAGGAGTCTTTCTATGCACTGTGAGAATCTTAAACTAGATTTAGTCGAATTTGGAGATACCTCGATACATGACTTAGATCTGGACGAGATCAACCTTGAATCAGTAGAGTCAATAAAGAAGAGTAAAAAGGAATCTCTTGCCATGATTTTGTTTATCAAAGGCAAAATGGACGCCTATAGAAGATCGTGCACCAGCGATGAATTGAAATATTTTCGGGTACTCGAGAAAAAATATCTTACAGATCACAAGTATACGACGCGAGAAATAGCAGAATTTGAGAATATAGAAGAACGAACGGTCAGACGATATTTAGAGAAAGCTGTTACTGATCTACCTGTAATATTCTTTGGTGTCAAAGCCATTAAGTTCGATAAATAAAATCTGTCCGAAATCCGTCCACAAACTGTCCGTATTTACATGTTAAGATGATAGTGTGTTAAAAATATCTAGTTAGAACGACTAGATCAGTCTACTCATAAAGGCACTCACTACGTATCGTGTGGGTGCCTTTGTATCTACCCTATTCATTATTGGTTAATCATGGTAAACTATGAAAAAAGGGAAAAGGACTGATTCAAATGGCTGAGGAAACAATACTAGAATTTGAAAATCATCTTTTTGGTATCAAAGGCAAGAAAGAAGGATTCCTAAAGATTCCGAAAGAATTTTATACGTTGACCAATGAACGATTGAAAATTTCTAAGCAGGGAATGATGACGGAAACAAAAAGCGATATCGAGCTTTTCAAAATCAAAGATATCTCTGTTAATCAAAAAATGAAAGACAAGATGATGGACCTGGGAGATATCGTGATCATTAGTTCCGATGCCAGTGATCCAGAACTAACGTTAAAAAAGATTAAAGGACCACATGATGTCCGTGAGAAAATCAGAAGCGCTGCCAAGGAAGCAAGAGAGTCCGCTGGCGTAGCATATAGGCAAGACGTGTAAGCATCCTAACGGGTGCTTTTTTCATAGAATGGGAGGTGCACCCTTTGAATCAAAAAACAAAGTGCGATGAATGCGAGAAGACGTTTATGATCACGCGGATTAAGAAAGAGAACGTGGGGCTAAACAAGGGTGAGCGTGTTGTTTTTTACTATATCCAGTGCCCACACTGTAAAAAGAAATATCTGAGCCACGTAGAAAGCACAAAGGTAAAACGGCTTATCGAAAAAGTTAAAAAACGTCAAAATAACATTAAGCTGACGATAAAAAGCAAGATACCTTCAGAAGAGAAAGAAAAGTTAATTAGTAAAAATAGAGACGAGATAAAAGAATTACAAACGGAAGCGAGAGTGATCCAGGAAGATTTAAAGTCTCGTTTCGCACTAAGGTAGGCACCTAAACAGGTGTCTTTTTCTATGTTTAAAATACTTCAGGAGGTGGTGGTATACCATGAGCAGAAAACTAACAAGAAAGCAGCAAAAATTCGCTGATGAGTATATCATCATCGGTGTAGCAGAAAAGGCAGCGTTGAAAGCAGGATACAGCAAATCTTATTCTAGGGCTAGAGCTAATGAGTTGTTGGCAAATGTCGGCATCAAAAAATATATAGATGAACGACTAGACGAAATTAAGAGTCAAAAGGTTGCTGATCAGCAAGAGATCATGGAATTCCTTACGTCTATTGTCCGAGGAGAAGTGCGTGAGCCTGTCCCTATACTCGATGGGGAAGGTACTCAGAGAGTTGTCAGCTTACAACCTAACGTCCAAGCAAGGAGAGCAGCTGCCGAATTATTAGGGAAGCGATATACGATGTGGACGGAGAAGCACCAGATAGACGGGGACCTTGACTTAAGCGTGGTGGTAGATTATGGCGATGATGAAGACTAAGCAAGAGGTGAAGGTTCAGTTTAACCGAATTTTCAAAGAATCTAACCGAACTAAAAAACGATATCGTGTACTCAAAGGTTCTGCTGGAAGTGGAAAATCCGTCAATATTGCACAAGATTACATTTTAAAGCTAGGTGATTCTAGATACAAGGGTGCTAATCTACTTTGCCTTAGAAAAGTAGATGTATCTAACAGACATTCTACCTTTTCAGAGCTGAAAGGCGCTATTAACCAAATATACGGTAAAAAAGCATCCTCATATTGGTATGTAAACGAAAGCAGCATGAAGCTTCGTTCTAAAGTTACCGGGAATGAGGTTATTTTTCGTGGAGTGCAGCATGAGAAAGACCGAGAGAAATTAAAATCGATTAACTTCCCTAACGGTGATTTAACTTGGATTTGGATTGAAGAAGCCACTGAACTTTATGAGGCTGATTTAGATATCTTAGATGACCGTTTAAGAGGGATATTGAACAACCCTAATTTATACTATCAGATCACTCTTACATTCAATCCAGTAAGCGCTCAGCATTGGATTAAGAGGAAATTCTTTGACTATACAGATGACGATATTTTTACTAGCCATTCAACATACTTACAAAATCGATTCATAGACGATGCTTACTACCGTCGGATGGAGCGAAGAAAAAGACAAGATCCTGACGGCTATCGAGTATACGGATTGGGTGAGTGGGGAGAACTAGGTGGGCTGATTTTAACAAATTATAAAGTCACAGATTTCGATACGTCGTTTTCTAATTTTGACTTTAAAGTCAACGCCCAGGATTTCGGGTTTAATCACGCGAACGTCATCGGAGAAGTTGGATTTAAAGACGGGGATCTTTATTTGTGTAAAGAGCTATACGAATTTGAAAAAGAAACCAATGAGTTAATTGCATTAGCTAATAAGCAAGGATTTAACAAAAAGTTGCCCATGTACTGCGATAGTGCAGAGCCTGACCGAATCAAGATGTGGCAGAAGGCTGGATATAAAGCAAGAGGAGTTAAGAAAGAGCCTGGAAGTGTTCATGCTCAAATTGACTATCTAAAACAACGCACGGTCTATATACATCCGTCATGCATTAATACGCAAAAAGAAATTCAGCAGTGGAAGTGGAAGAAAGATGAAAAGACAAACACTTACACAGATGAACCAGTTAATTATTTTGATGATGCAATGGCTATGCTGAGATACTGCATCGAAAGCGTACGTCGAGGATCAGTACAAATCAAAACGTTTAAAGGAGGGCTGTAAATGGTTTTCACACACCCACGAGAAGAGGAAATCACGGCAGAAGTCGTTGAAGAATTTATAGATTTACACAAAGCTCAGCTTCCGAGGTATACGAGATTAAAAGATTTATACGAGAGCGATGCGCCAATCCTACACATGGATGAGAAGCCAGAGCATAAACCAGATAACCGCCTAGTCGTAAACTACGCCAAATACATCACCGACACGTTTAACGGCTATTTTATCGGTATACCGGTGAAGATCACTC